>NZ_JBLGWE010000001.1:0-4913743 GCF_050031515.1 Enterobacter cloacae complex sp. 397G4
GTGTCACTTTCGCTTTGGCAGCAGTGTCTTGCCCGATTGCAGGATGAGTTACCAGCCACAGAATTCAGTATGTGGATCCGCCCGTTGCAGGCGGAACTGAGCGATAACACGCTGGCTTTGTATGCGCCAAACCGTTTCGTGCTCGATTGGGTAAGGGATAAATACCTTAATAACATCAATGGACTGCTGAACGATTTCTGCGGGTCAGATGCCCCACAGCTGCGTTTTGAAGTGGGCACAAAGCCGGTCACCCAAACCGTTCGTGAAGTTGTCAATGTGGCAGCCCCTGCACAGGCGGCGCCCGCTCCAGCGCCTCGCGTTGCACCGGTTCGTCAGGGCTGGGATAACGTTCCGGCCCCCGCTGAGCCTACCTACCGCTCTAACGTTAACGTGAAACACACGTTCGATAACTTCGTTGAAGGTAAGTCGAACCAGCTGGCACGTGCGGCGGCTCGTCAGGTTGCCGATAACCCCGGTGGCGCTTACAACCCGCTGTTCCTGTATGGCGGCACGGGTCTCGGTAAAACGCACCTGCTGCATGCGGTGGGCAACGGCATTATGGCGCGTAAGCCCAATGCCAAAGTGGTGTATATGCACTCCGAACGCTTCGTTCAGGACATGGTAAAAGCCCTGCAAAACAATGCGATCGAAGAGTTTAAACGCTACTACCGTTCCGTTGATGCGCTGCTGATCGATGACATTCAGTTCTTTGCCAATAAAGAACGATCGCAGGAAGAGTTTTTCCATACCTTTAACGCCCTGCTGGAAGGCAATCAGCAGATCATTCTGACCTCGGATCGTTATCCAAAAGAGATCAACGGCGTTGAAGATCGTCTCAAATCCCGCTTCGGCTGGGGCCTGACCGTGGCGATCGAGCCGCCGGAGCTGGAAACCCGCGTCGCGATCCTGATGAAAAAAGCCGACGAGAACGACATTCGCCTGCCGGGTGAAGTGGCGTTCTTCATTGCCAAGCGCCTGCGTTCCAACGTGCGTGAGCTGGAAGGGGCGCTGAACCGCGTTATCGCCAACGCCAACTTCACCGGTCGGGCGATCACCATCGATTTTGTGCGTGAAGCGCTGCGCGATTTATTGGCTTTGCAGGAAAAACTGGTCACTATCGACAATATTCAGAAGACGGTGGCTGAGTACTACAAGATCAAAGTGGCAGATTTACTGTCTAAACGTCGTTCCCGCTCGGTGGCGCGTCCGCGTCAGATGGCGATGGCGCTGGCAAAAGAGCTAACCAACCACAGCCTGCCGGAAATCGGTGATGCGTTTGGTGGCCGTGACCATACGACCGTGCTGCACGCCTGTCGCAAGATCGAGCAGTTACGCGAAGAAAGCCACGACATAAAAGAAGATTTTTCCAATTTAATCAGAACATTATCATCGTGACGCTATGAAATTTACCGTTGAACGTGAACATTTATTAAAACCGCTGCAACAGGTGAGTGGCCCATTAGGCGGCCGCCCTACGCTGCCTATTCTTGGAAACCTGCTGCTTCAGGTCGCGGACGGTACGCTGTCGCTGACCGGCACAGATCTGGAAATGGAAATGATCGCGCGCGTTACGCTGACTCAGCCGCACGACGCGGGCGCGACCACGGTTCCGGCACGTAAATTCTTTGATATTTGCCGTGGGCTGCCGGAAGGCGCTGAAATCGCCGTGCAGCTGGAGGGCGACCGCATGCTGGTGCGCTCTGGCCGCAGCCGTTTCTCCCTCTCCACGCTGCCCGCTGCGGACTTCCCGAACCTGGATGACTGGCAGAGCGAAGTTGAATTTACCCTGCCGCAGGCGACGATGAAGCGTCTGATTGAAGCCACGCAGTTCTCCATGGCGCATCAGGACGTTCGTTACTACTTAAACGGCATGCTGTTCGAAACCGAAGGTGAAGAGCTGCGTACCGTGGCGACCGACGGTCACCGTCTGGCGGTTTGTTCCATGCCGATTGGCGATTCACTGCCAAACCATTCGGTGATCGTACCGCGTAAAGGCGTAATTGAACTGATGCGTATGCTCGACGGCGGCGACACGCCGCTGCGCGTGCAGATCGGCAGCAACAATATTCGTGCCCACGTGGGCGATTTTGTCTTCACATCGAAGCTGGTAGACGGTCGTTTCCCGGATTATCGCCGCGTATTGCCGAAGAACCCGGATAAAACGCTGGAGGCGGGTTGCGACATCCTCAAGCAGGCGTTCGCGCGTGCCGCTATTCTCTCCAACGAGAAATTCCGCGGCGTACGTCTGTACGTGAGTGAAAACCAGATCAAAATCACCGCCAACAACCCGGAGCAGGAAGAGGCAGAAGAGATTCTGGACGTCACCTACGCCGGGGCTGAGATGGAAATCGGCTTCAACGTCAGCTATGTGCTGGATGTGCTGAATGCACTGAAATGCGAGAACGTTCGCATCCTGCTGACTGACTCCGTTTCGAGCGTACAGATTGAAGATGCCGCATCGCAGTCGGCTGCTTATGTTGTCATGCCAATGAGACTGTAATGTCGCTCACCCGTCTGTTGATCCGCGACTTTCGCAATATCGAAAGCGCGGATCTCGCTTTATCCCCTGGCTTTAACTTCCTGGTTGGCGCGAACGGCAGCGGCAAAACCAGCGTGCTGGAAGCCATCTATACGCTCGGCCACGGCCGGGCGTTTCGCAGTTTGCAGATTGGTCGCGTGATTCGCCACGAGCAGGAATCTTTTGTTCTGCACGGGCGTTTGCAGGGCGCAGAGCGGGAAACCGCCATCGGCCTGACCAAAGACAAGCAGGGCGACAGCAAGGTGCGCATCGACGGCACCGATGGCCACAAAGTGGCGGAGCTGGCGCTGCTGATGCCGATGCAGCTGATTACGCCCGAGGGGTTTACTTTACTCAACGGCGGCCCCAAATACAGAAGAGCGTTCCTCGACTGGGGATGCTTTCACAATGAAGCCGGTTTCTTTAACGCCTGGAGCAACCTGAAGCGTCTGCTTAAACAGCGTAACGCCGCATTGCGCCAGGTCACGCGCTACGCTCAGCTGCGTCCGTGGGACATGGAACTCATCCCTCTTGCGGAACAAATCAGCCGCTGGCGTGCCGAATACAGCGCAGGTATCGCCGAAGACATGGCCGACACCTGCAAACAGTTTTTACCCGAGTTCTCTCTCACCTTCTCTTTCCAGCGTGGCTGGGAAAAAGAGACGGATTATGCCGAGGTGTTAGAGAGAAGCTTCGAGCGCGATCGCATGTTGACCTACACCGCGCACGGCCCGCACAAGGCGGATTTCCGCATTCGTGCCGACGGTGCGCCGGTGGAAGACACGCTGTCGCGCGGGCAGCTGAAGCTCCTGATGTGCGCGCTGCGCCTGGCGCAGGGGGAGTTCCTCACTCGAGAGAGCGGGCGACGCTGCCTGTACCTGATAGATGATTTTGCCTCGGAACTTGACGACGCGCGGCGCGGGCTGCTTGCCAGCCGCTTAAAAGCCACGCAGTCGCAGGTTTTCGTCAGCGCCATTAGCGCTGAACACGTTATAGACATGTCGGACGAAAATTCGAAGATGTTTACCGTGGAAAAGGGTAAAATAACGGATTAACCCAAGTTGAAATGAGCGAGAAACGTTGATGTCGAATTCTTATGACTCCTCCAGTATCAAAGTCCTGAAAGGGCTGGATGCGGTGCGTAAGCGCCCGGGTATGTATATCGGCGACACGGATGACGGCACCGGTCTGCACCACATGGTATTCGAGGTGGTAGATAACGCTATCGACGAAGCGCTCGCGGGTCACTGTAAAGACATCGTGGTCACGATCCATGCGGACAACTCCGTGTCCGTTACCGATGACGGTCGTGGTATCCCAACCGGTATTCACCCGGAAGAGGGCGTATCTGCTGCGGAAGTCATCATGACCGTTCTGCACGCAGGCGGTAAGTTCGATGATAACTCCTATAAAGTTTCCGGCGGTCTGCACGGCGTAGGCG
Source organism: Enterobacter cloacae complex sp. 397G4 (assembly GCF_050031515.1). Classification (NCBI taxonomy): domain Bacteria; kingdom Pseudomonadati; phylum Pseudomonadota; class Gammaproteobacteria; order Enterobacterales; family Enterobacteriaceae; genus Enterobacter; species Enterobacter cloacae complex sp. 397G4. Next base: position 3,960 of record NZ_JBLGWE010000001.1, read on the forward strand.
TATCCGTAGTAAATGCCCTGTCGCAAAAGCTGGAGCTGGTTATCCAGCGCGAAGGCAAAATTCACCGTCAGATCTATCAGCACGGCGTGCCTGACGCTCCGCTGGCCGTCACGGGTGATACCGATAAAACCGGTACCATGGTGCGTTTCTGGCCGAGCCTCGAAACCTTCACCAACGTCACCGAATTCGAGTACGACATTCTGGCGAAACGCCTGCGTGAACTGTCGTTCCTGAACTCCGGCGTGTCGATTCGTCTGCGCGACAAACGCGACAACAAAGAAGACCACTTCCATTACGAAGGTGGTATCAAGGCGTTCGTTGAGTATCTGAACAAGAACAAAACGCCAATTCACCCGAATATCTTCTACTTCTCTACTGAAAAAGACGGTATCGGCGTGGAAGTGGCCTTGCAGTGGAACGACGGTTTCCAGGAAAACATCTACTGCTTCACCAACAACATTCCACAACGCGATGGCGGTACGCACCTGGCGGGCTTCCGCGCGGCGATGACCCGAACCCTGAACGCCTACATGGACAAAGAAGGCTACAGCAAAAAAGCGAAAGTCAGCGCCACCGGTGACGATGCACGTGAAGGCCTGATTGCCGTGGTCTCCGTGAAGGTGCCGGATCCGAAGTTCTCCTCACAGACCAAAGACAAGCTGGTCTCTTCTGAGGTGAAATCGGCGGTTGAACAGCAGATGAACGAACTGCTGAGCGAATACCTGCTGGAAAACCCGTCCGACGCGAAAATCGTGGTGGGTAAAATTATCGATGCGGCGCGTGCCCGTGAAGCGGCGCGTAAAGCGCGTGAAATGACCCGTCGTAAAGGCGCGCTGGACCTGGCAGGCCTGCCGGGCAAACTGGCTGACTGTCAGGAACGCGACCCGGCGCTGTCTGAACTGTACCTTGTGGAAGGGGACTCCGCGGGCGGTTCTGCGAAGCAGGGCCGTAACCGCAAGAACCAGGCGATTCTGCCGCTGAAGGGTAAAATCCTTAACGTTGAGAAAGCGCGCTTCGACAAGATGCTCTCTTCTCAGGAAGTGGCGACGCTCATCACCGCGCTCGGCTGCGGCATTGGTCGCGACGAGTACAACCCGGACAAACTGCGCTATCACAGCATCATCATCATGACCGATGCGGACGTCGACGGCTCGCACATTCGTACGCTGCTGTTGACCTTCTTCTATCGTCAGATGCCGGAAATCGTTGAGCGCGGCCACGTCTACATTGCCCAGCCGCCACTGTACAAAGTGAAGAAAGGCAAGCAGGAACAGTACATTAAAGATGACGACGCGATGGATCAGTACCAAATCGCGATCGCCCTTGATGGTGCGACCCTGCACGCAAATTCCAGCGCGCCAGCGCTGGCCGGTGAGCCGCTGGAGCGTCTGGTCTCCGAGTTCAACGCCACGCAGAAAATGATTGGCCGTATGGAGCGTCGCTATCCGAAAGCGCTGCTGAAAGAGCTGATTTACCAGCCGACCCTGACCGAAGCCGATCTGAGCAACGAGCAGACCGTCACCCGCTGGGTGAACACCCTGGTGAGCGAGCTGAACGAGAAAGAGCAGCATGGCAGCCAGTGGAAGTTCGACGTCCAGCAGAACGCTGAGCAGCAGTTCGAGCCGATCGTCCGCGTGCGTACCCACGGCGTCGATACCGACTACCCGCTGGAGCACGAATTTGTGACCGGTCCGGAATACCGCCGTATCTGCACCCTCGGCGAGAAGCTGCGCGGTCTGATCGAAGACGATGCGTTTATCGAACGTGGCGAACGTCGTCAGCCGGTAGCCAGCTTCGAACAGGCGCTGGAGTGGCTGGTAAAAGAGTCCCGTCGTGGTCTCTCTATTCAGCGTTATAAAGGCCTGGGCGAAATGAACCCGGATCAGCTGTGGGAAACCACCATGGATCCGGAAAGCCGTCGCATGTTGCGCGTCACCGTTAAAGACGCAATCGCAGCGGATCAGCTGTTCACGACCCTGATGGGCGATGCGGTTGAACCACGTCGCGCCTTCATCGAAGAGAACGCCCTGAAGGCGGCGAATATCGATATCTAATATCGTGACACTGCGATAAAAGCCGCGCTTTAGCGCGGCTTTTTTATGGGCGCAGGAAGCTCCAGCGACATCACTGCCGGTAAACGTTTGACCAGCATATCTATGGCAATTCTTACCCTTAGCGGCAGGTGTGGCGTCTGCTGCCAGACGGCATGAACGTCGAAGCGTACATCCGGGGCCTGCTTTAAGAGCGGGACAAGATCTCCCTGCTGAATTTCTTTAATGACCATCCAGCAGGGTAGCCACGCAAGGCCGTGGCCGGCCAGCGCCGCGTCGCAGATCGCCTGTAAATCATCCATATTGAGCGATGAGCGGGGAATAAACGTGCGCGACGTGCCATCGTAATCCATCAGCTGCCAGGGTAGGACTCTGCCCGCACGCGTGTAGTTAATGGCCGTATGCTGGCGTAAATCATCAACGGTTTGCGGCTGGCCATTCTTAAACAGATAATCCGGCGCGGCGCACAGCACCATGCGGTGTTCTCCAAGCTTTCTGGCGACCAGCACGCTGCTGTCAGCCAGAGCGCCATTGCGCACCGCCATATCAAACCCTTCTTCCACGAGATCCACGACGCGGTCGCTGAAGGACATTTCAAGCTCAAGCCCGGGATGCTCCTGCGCCAGCTCTATTAGCAGCGGGGCGATACACTGGCGACCAAACAGCACCGGCACGGCAACACGCAGCCGACCGTTGACCTGATGTTTTCCGGTTTCAAGCTGCGATTCAGCGCCACGGATCTCCTCCAGCGCGCGCAGGCAGCGTTCATAAAAAAGCGCGCCGTTATCGGTCAGCCTCTGACTGCGGGTGGTCCGATGAAACAGACGAACCCCCAGCCTCTCTTCAAGACGAGCAATGCTTTTTCCTACCGCCGAGCGCGACAAATGCAGACGGACGGCGGCCTGGGCAAAACTTCCTGCCTCAACGGAGGCAACGAAAACGGGAATATCTTTCAGCGTATCGGTCATGGACGGATTGTGTCAATTTGGTCATCAATGAAGGGAAAACTTATCGCCACTGGCGACGCTGAGTCAACGGTAGACTGTCAGAACTGAAAATCATCTGATGACAGGAGAAAAAAAATGACTGAAACAATGCAACGCTGGTCAATGGATGCCCTTGGTCGTGAAAGCCTCAGGCTCGTTCAGGAGCCTGTTCCACAGCCAGGCCCGGGGGAGGTTCGCGTAAGGGTGAATGCCGTTGCGCTTAACTATCGCGATAAAATGGTTGTTGAAGGCACGATGCCGATTCCGCTTTCCTTCCCGTTTACCCCAGCATCTGACATGGCAGGCGTGGTGGACAGCATCGGCGAAGGCGTTACGCGTTTTAAGCCCGGCGCACGCGTCATCTCAACCTTCTTCCCGGAATGGATCGACGGCAAGCCGCAGGCAGACGCGCGCAATTTGCCCTATAAAACGTCCGGCGGATACTTCCAGGGCATGCTGGCCGAGTATGTGATTGTGAAGGAAGACGCGCTGGTGGCCTCCCCGGAAAGCCTGGATGACGCTGAGGCCAGCACGCTTCCTTGCGCGGGGCTTACCGCATGGTTCGCGCTGGTGGAGCGCGGTCATTTACGCGCCGGGCAATCGGTGCTGGTACAGGGCACGGGGGGCGTGGCGCTCTTTGCTTTGCAAATCGCAAAAGCGCACGGCGCAGAGGTGTTTGTCACTTCGGGAAGCAATGAAAAACTGGCGCAGGCCAAAAAACTGGGGGCCAGCCAGGGCATCAACCGACTGAAAGGCGACTGGGCTGAGAATACGCTGGCACTGACGCAGGATCGCGGCATCGACCATATTATCGAAACGGTGGGTGGGGAAAACCTGAGACATTCCCTGCGCGCCGTTGCCGTTCATGGGCGGATATCGGTCATTGGCGTGCTGGCCGGGACAGAAATTTCTCTGCCTGCAAGCGAGCTGTTGCTGAAATCTCCCGTCATTCAGGGGATTGGGGTTGGACACCGCCGGGCGCTGGAAGATTTCGTCCGCGCCGTGGACGTGACCGGACTGAAACCTGTGATCGAACATCGCTACCGTTTTAACCAGCTCGAACAGGCGTTTGAACACCTCGATCGCGGGGCATTTGGCAAAATCGTCCTCACGCGCGAGTGAGTCAGCGCTCCCCGGGATTTGCGTAAAAGGGGTTTTCTGCTGCGCAATGTAGCTCTATTTTTGTGGGCTTAATCGCGTTAGCATGAGGCAGCACTCATTTATCCCGGGGATCTCATGGCTATCAAACTCATTGCAATCGATATGGACGGCACGCTGCTGCTGCCAGACCACACTATCTCTCCTGCCGTTAAAAACGCGATCGCCGCCGCACGCGAAAAAGGTGTGAACGTGGTCCTGACCACCGGTCGTCCGTATGCGGGCGTGCACAGCTACCTGAAAGAGCTGCACATGAATCAGCCGGGCGACTACTGCATCACCTACAACGGTGCGCTGGTGCAGAAAGCGGCAGATGGCAGCACGGTTGCGCAAACCGCGCTGAACTACGATGACTACCGTTTCCTCGAAAAACTGTCCCGCGACGTCGGCTCCCACTTCCACGCGCTCGATCGCAATACGCTTTACACCGCCAACCGCGATATCAGCTACTACACGGTGCACGAGTCCTACGTTGCAACCATTCCACTGGTGTTCTGCGAAGCGGAGAAAATGGACCCGGCGACGCAGTTTCTGAAAGTGATGATGATTGATGAACCTGCGGTTCTCGACAAAGCCATCTCACGCATTCCGGCTGAGGTAAAAGAGAAATACACCGTGCTGAAAAGTGCGCCTTACTTCCTCGAAATCCTTGATAAACGCGTCAATAAAGGCACGGGCGTCAAATCGCTTGCCGATGCGCTGGGCATCAAGCCTGAGGAGATCATGGCGCTGGGCGACCAGGAAAACGATATTGCGATGATCGAATATGCGGGCATGGGCGTGGCGATGGATAACGCGATCCCGTCGGTAAAAGAAGTGGCGAACTTCGTGACCAAATCTAACCTGGAAGACGGCGTTGCCTGGGCGATCGAGAAATTCGTTCTGTCGTAACAAGTGTTTTGAAAGATTAGCCCCGGTTATTAACCGGGGCTTTTTTTGGCCCTGAATTTATCGAATTGTTCTTTTTGTGATCTGGATTGTAGTACAACATTAAATGATTGTACTACATTATCACCACGGCAAAGGCGAAAGGCCTCACGTTTGTACTGCAAAAGTGAGGCGAAATTCAGCGGTCGCGGTAAAGTAGTGATGGACTTACAGAGCACAAGGACTCTCCATGACACTCAATAAAACCGATCGCATTGTCATCACGCTGGGCACTCAGATTGTGGGTGGCAAATACGTTCCCGGTTCGCCGCTGCCAGCAGAGGCGGAACTGTGCGAGGAGTTTGAAACCTCGCGCAACATCATCCGGGAAGTGTTCCGCTCGCTGATGGCGAAGCGGCTGATTGAAATGAAGCGCTATCGCGGCGCGTTTGTGGCGCCGCGTAACCAGTGGAACTACCTCGATACAGACGTTCTGCAATGGGTGCTGGAAAACGACTACGACCCACGGCTCATCGGCGCGATGAGCGAAGTCCGAAATCTGGTGGAACCGGCCATCGCCCGCTGGGCGGCAGAGCGCGCAACGTCAGGTGACCTGGCACAGATTGAGTCGGCTTTAAACGACATGATCGCCAATAACCAGAATCGGGAGGCGTTCAACGAAGCGGACATTCGCTACCACGAAGCGGTATTGCAGTCGGTGCATAACCCGGTTTTACAGCAGCTTAGCGTGGCGATCAGCTCGCTACAGCGAGCAGTATTTGAACGTACCTGGATGGGCGATGAGGCCAACATGCCGAAAACGCTCCAGGAACATAAAGCGCTGTTCGATGCGATACGGCATCAGGACGGCGATGCGGCAGAGCAGGCGGCGCTGACCATGATCGCCAGCTCGACACGAAGGCTGAAGGAAATCACATGACATCACGCTACATCGCAATTGACTGGGGATCGACCAATCTGCGCGCCTGGCTCTATCAGGGTGAGCAGTGCCTGGAAAGCAGGCAATCAGAAGCAGGTGTGACGCGCCTGAACGGTAAATCCCCCGCAGCGGTGTTAGCAGAGGTGACACAAAACTGGCGCGACGGTACTACGCCAGTGGTGATGGCCGGAATGGTCGGCAGTAACGTAGGCTGGAAGGTCGCGCCTTACCTGTCAGTTCCGGTGCATTTCACCGCCGTTGGCGAGCAGTTAACGTCCGTTGGCGACAATATCTGGATTATTCCCGGTTTATGCGTCTCTCGCGACGATAATCATAATGTGATGCGCGGCGAAGAGACGCAGCTGCTCGGGGCGCGCACCCTTTCTCCTTCTTCTGTCTACGTCATGCCCGGGACGCACTGCAAATGGGTCCAGGCGGATGCTGAGCAAATTCATGATTTCCGCACCGTGATGACCGGCGAACTGCACCACTTACTGCTTAAGCATTCGCTGGTGGGGGCCGGTTTGCCGGAGCAGATCCCTTCGCCGGAAGCGTTTGCCGCCGGGCTTGAGCGCGGGATCGCATCCCCTGCCGTTTTGCCGCAACTTTTTGAGGTTCGCGCCTCGCACGTGCTGGGAAATCTTCCGCGCGAACAGGTCAGCGAATTTCTGTCCGGCCTGCTGATTGGCGCAGAAGTCGCCACTCTGAGCGACGCGTTCGCCGGGCAGCAGGCCATCACGCTCGTCGCGGGTTCATCGCTGACGTCTCGTTACCGCCAGGCGTTCCACGCTATCGGACGGGATGTTGCTGCGGTGGAAGGCGACACGGCATTTCAGGCAGGCATAAGGAGCATCGCTCATGCAGTGGCAAACTGAACTTCCCCTGATCGCGATTTTGCGCGGTATCACGCCCGGTGAGGCCTTAGCGCACGTTGGCGCGGTGATCGACGCCGGGTTCGACGCAGTGGAAATCCCGCTCAACTCCCCGGAGTGGGAAAAAAGCATTCCGGCAATCGTGAAGGCGTTTGGTGATAAGGCGCTGATTGGCGCTGGCACCGTATTACAGCCGGAGCAGGTGGATGAACTGGCGAAGATGGGCTGCAAGCTTATCGTCACACCGAATATCAACCCCGAGGTGATCCGCCGGGCGGTGGATTACGGCATGACCGTCTGCCCGGGTTGCGCCACGGCCACAGAAGCCTTTGCCGCCCTCGATGCAGGCGCACAGTCTCTCAAAATTTTCCCGTCGTCGGCCTTTGGTCCGGATTACATCAAAGCGCTGAAAGCGGTCTTACCCGCCAGCGTGCCGGTCTTTGCCGTGGGCGGCGTCACGCCGGAAAACCTGGGCCAGTGGATGAGCGCGGGCTGTGTGGGCGCGGGGCTGGGCAGCGATCTCTATCGTGCCGGTCAGCCCGTTGAGCGTACCGCACAGCAGGCGGCAGCATTTGTGAAAGCGTATCGAGAGGCAGTGCAATGAAAATAACCAAACTCACCACGTACCGTTTACCCCCGCGTTGGATGTTCCTGAAAATCGAAACCGACGAAGGCGTGGTTGGCTGGGGCGAGCCGGTGATTGAAGGCCGTGCGCGCACCGTTGAAGCCGCGGTGCACGAGCTGGGCGAATACCTGATTGGCCAGGATCCGGCGCGCATCAACGACCTGTGGCAGGTGATGTACCGCGCGGGCTTCTACCGCGGGGGGCCGATTCTGATGAGCGCCATCGCCGGTATTGATCAGGCGCTGTGGGATATCAAAGGCAAAGTGCTCAATGCCCCGGTCTGGCAATTAATGGGCGGCCTAGTGCGCGACAAAATCAAAGCCTACAGCTGGGTGGGCGGTGACCGCCCTGCGGAAGTGATCGACGGTATCCGGCAACTGCGCAACATCGGTTTTGACACCTTCAAACTCAACGGCTGCGAAGAAATGGGCGTTATCGACAACTCGCGCGCGGTAGACCGGGCGGTGAATACCGTGGCGCAAATCCGTGAAGCCTTCGGCAACGAGATTGAGTTTGGTCTGGATTTCCACGGCCGCGTCAGCGCGCCAATGGCCAAAGTGCTGATTAAAGAGCTGGAGCCGTATCGCCCGCTGTTTATCGAAGAGCCGGTGCTGGCCGAGCAGGCGGAATACTATCCGAAACTGGCTGAACAGACGCACATTCCCATCGCGGCTGGGGAACGCATGTTCTCGCGCTTCGAGTTTAAACGCGTGCTGGAGGCGGGCGGCATTGCGATCCTGCAACCGGACCTCTCCCACGCGGGCGGCATCACCGAATGCTACAAAATTGCCGGAATGGCAGAAGCCTACGATGTGGCGCTGGCGCCGCACTGTCCGCTTGGGCCGATTGCGCTGGCGGCCTGCCTGCACGTCGACTTCGTCTCCCGCAATGCGGTGTTCCAGGAACAAAGCATGGGCATTCACTATAACAAGGGCGCGGAGCTGCTCGACTTTGTGAAAAACAAAGAAGACTTCAGCATGGAAGGTGGTTTCTTTAAACCGTTAACGAAGCCGGGCCTTGGCGTGGAGATCGACGAAGCCAAAGTCATTGAGCTGAGTAAAAGTGCGCCGGACTGGCGTAACCCACTGTGGCGTCTTGAAGACGGTTCCGTAGCCGAGTGGTAAATCGCCGGATGGCGCTACGCTTATCCGGCCTACTCTCTCGTAGGCCCGGCAAGCGAAGCGCCACCGGGCAAAAAAAACGTACATAGAAAAAATATAACCCTCTGTAAATTACAGGGCATGGTGAGCGGCTTCGCTATGCCCAAAATCTGGAGACAGATTGCGATGGATATTCCAGTTACTGCTGCAAAAACCGGGCGTCGTCGTTACCTGACGCTGATCATGATCTTTATTACCGTGGTCATCTGTTATGTCGACCGCGCCAACCTTGCCGTGGCATCGGCTCATATTCAGGAAGAGTTTGGCATCACCAAAGCGGAAATGGGCTACGTCTTCTCGGCGTTTGCCTGGCTATATACGCTCTGTCAGATCCCCGGTGGCTGGTTCCTTGACCGCGTGGGTTCACGTCTGACCTACTTTATCGCTATTTTTGGCTGGTCCGTGGCGACCCTGTTCCAGGGCTTCGCGACCGGGCTGATGTCGCTGATTGGCCTGCGCGCCATCACCGGGGTGTTTGAAGCGCCGGCGTTTCCGACCAACAACCGCATGGTGACCAGCTGGTTCCCGGAACACGAACGCGCTTCCGCTGTTGGTTTTTACACCTCCGGGCAGTTTGTTGGTCTGGCGTTTCTGACGCCGCTGTTAATCTGGATCCAGGAGCTGCTGAGCTGGCACTGGGTGTTTATCGTCACCGGCGGGATCGGCATTATCTGGTCGCTCATCTGGTTTAAGGTTTATCAGCCGCCGCGCCTGACCAAAAGCATCACCAAAGCCGAACTGGACTACATCCGCGACGGCGGTGGCCTGGTGGATGGCGATGCGCCCGTGAAAAAAGAGGCGCGCCAGCCGCTGACCAGAGCGGACTGGAAGCTGGTCTTCCACCGTAAGCTGGTGGGCGTGTATCTGGGACAGTTCGCGGTGACCTCCACGCTGTGGTTCTTCCTCACCTGGTTCCCGAACTATCTGACCCAGGAAAAAGGTATTACCGCGCTGAAGGCAGGCTTTATGACCACCGTACCCTTCCTTGCGGCGTTTTTCGGCGTCCTGCTCTCGGGCTGGCTGGCGGATAAGCTGGTGAAAAAAGGCTTCTCGCTGGGCGTTGCGCGTAAAACGCCGATTATCTGCGGACTGCTGATCTCTACCTGCATCATGGGAGCGAACTACACCAACGATCCTGTGTGGATCATGACCCTGATGGCGGTAGCGTTCTTCGGAAACGGTTTTGCCTCCATCACCTGGTCGCTGGTGTCGTCCCTGGCGCCGATGCGTCTGATCGGCCTGACTGGTGGCGTGTTTAACTTCGTTGGCGGCCTGGGCGGGATCACCGTACCGCTGGTCATCGGTTACCTGGCGCAGGACTACGGCTTTGGTCCGGCTCTGGTGTATATCTCTGCCGTGGCGCTGATCGGGGCGCTCTCCTACATCCTGCTGGTCGGCGACGTTAAACGAGTAGGCTAATCCCTTCGGATGTTTTACCCTGATGCGATAACCGCGCATCAGGGTATTTTCATGAAACAAATCACCTTCGCTTCCCGCAACCACCAGCTCACCAACATCAACACCTGGACGCCAGACAGCCAGTGGCTTGTCTATGATGTCCGCCCGTCCGGCGCGTCGTTTACCGGTGAAACCATTGAGCGGGTCAATGTCAGTACGGGCGAGGTTGAGGTGATCTACCGTGCGACTGACGGCGCGCATGTCGGCGTGGTAACCATTCATCCGGCGCAGGAAAAATATGTTTTTATCCACGGCCCGAAAAACCCGGATGCAGACTGGCAGTATGATTTTCACCATCGTCAGGGGGTGATTGCGCACAATGGTCAGGTGAGCAATCTTGATGCGATGGATATCACCGCGCCTTACACCGCAGGCGCGCTGCGTGGTGGCAGCCACGTCCACGTTTTTAGCCCGAACGGGCAGTTCGTCAGCTTTACCTACAACGACCATGTGCTGCACGCGCGCGATCCGCAGCTGGATTTGCGTAACGTCGGGGTGGCGGCGCCTTTTGGCCCAGTAAACCCACAGGGGAACCATCCGCGGGAATATGCCGGCACCTTCTGGAGCGTACTGGTAAGCCGTACAACGCCGAACCCGAAACCGGGCAGCGATGAGGTAAACCGCGCCTATGAAGAGGGCTGGGTGGGCAACGACAGGCTGGCGTTTATCGGCGATACGGTGTCTGCGAAAGGCGAGAAAGTGCCCGAACTGTTTATTGTCGATCTCCCCAAAGACGAGCAGGGCTGGAAACGGGCGGGCGATGCGCCGTTGCAGGGAACGCCTGATACAATGCCCGCGCCGCCTGCGGGCGTAACGCAACGTCGCTTAACCTTCACCCATCAGAAGGCGTATCCGGGGCTGGTGAACGTACCGCGCCACTGGGTGCGCAGCAATCCGCAGGGGACGCAGATTGCGTTTTTAATGCGGGACGATAACGGCGTTGTGCAGCTGTGGCTTATCTCCCCTGAGGGCGGCGAGCCGCGTCAGCTAACCCACACTGAGCGTGATATTCAGTCGGCCTTTAACTGGCATCCTTCCGGCAACGGGCTGGGATTTGTGCTTGCAGGCCGTATTGCCTGCTGCGATGCGCAGACCGGAGAGGTGACGTTTTTGACGTCCGATCACGGCAATCCGCCGTCTGCTGACGCTGTGGTGTTTTCCCCGGACGGACGATTTATTGCATGGATGGAAGAGAAGGACGGTTTCCGCCAGCTGTGGCTAACGGAAACCGCACAGAATTAGCGTGGAGGCATCTCTGCGGGCGGGATGACGGAATTGGTCGCCAGCTTTTCCTGCTCGCTTTTCTCAACGCGCGAACGCACTGAGCTGTCGGTGCGGAACATATCCCACGGCAGCAGAAGCGTATCGGCAACCGCCGTAAACGGCATATCAATAATCGCCAGAGATTTGGTACCCCAGTTTGTCTCATCATCAGAGATCATTGCGGCACTGGCGCGCGTCCCCGGATATGTTCCTTCTTTACCGCCGGTGTGCGACATCACGCTCGAACACCCGCAAAGTAAAACAACCCCGCTGAACGACGCCAGCTTAATCAGAACATTTCTCATCATCACTCAGTCATCTTTAGTAGCACGGCATTGACCTGCAACTCAGGGTTATAGCGAGGCGCGTCCAAAATGGATAGCTCAAAACTCCCGCACTGTGGTCGTCATCGCAATTTAACCCTTTGTGCTGTGCCCCTGAGTCTATGCGACAACCAGCAAAGTGCAAAAAAATCTCACATCAACAGTCTTGAAAAGGCCGTATCCAGACCCATTTTAAGAATGTAACCCGATAACGGACACGCCTGATGGGTGTTCGGGGAAGCAGAAGCCTGTCCATGGTGGAAGGCTACATTTTCTCGCTGATTTCAGGAGCATTTATCCATGCGTAATTTCGATCTCTCTCCGCTATACCGTTCTGCCATTGGTTTCGATCGTCTGTTCAACCACTTAGAAAACAACCAGAGCCAGAGCAACGGCTATCCTCCTTACAACGTTGAACTGGTTGACGAAAACCACTATCGCATTGCGATTGCTGTTGCCGGTTTCGCAGAGAGCGAACTGGAGATCACCGCGCAGGACAATCTGCTGGTGGTGAAAGGCTCCCATACGGCCGAGCAGAAAGAACGAACCTACCTCTACCAGGGCATCGCAGAGCGCAACTTTGAGCGCAAGTTCCAGCTGGCTGAGAACATCCACGTCAAGGGCGCGAACCTGGTGAACGGCCTGCTGTTTATCGAACTGGAACGTGTGATTCCGGAAGAGAAAAAACCGCGTCGTATCGAAATCAACTAATTACGCGGGTCGCGTGAGCGGCCCACCCGAACTTGCTTGCCGTAACGGGAGCATATGCGAATCCGCAAGGGTTTGCAGGTACAACTGTGCACAAAATTAAACTGTGCCGAACTCGCTTCTCAGAAGGAGATTTAGTATGCGTAACTACGATTTATCCCCCCTGCTGCGTCAGTGGATAGGTTTTGACAAACTGGCTAACGCGCTGCAAAGCGCAACCGAACAGCAGACCTTTCCGCCGTACAACATCGAAAAAAGCGATGATAACCACTACCGCATCACGCTTGCGCTGGCCGGGTTCCGCCAGGAAGATCTCGACATCCAGCTTGAGGGTACGCGCCTGACCGTGAAAGGGTCACCGGAAAAACCAGACACCGAGACCAAATGGCTGCATCAGGGGCTTGTCACTCAGCCGTTTAGCCTGAGCTTTACCCTGGCAGACCATATGGACGTTTCTGGCGCGACGTTCACTAACGGGCTGCTGAACATTGACCTCACCCGTAACGTGCCGGAAGCCATTGCGCCTCAGCGCATCGCCATTAGCGAACGCCCGGCGTTGAACAGCTAATACACATTTTTGCCGCGAGGCAAACCTGCCGATCCTGTAGGTCGGGTAAGGCGCAGCCGCCACCCGACTCGCTCACAGATGCCATGAAGCCCTGCCCCGGCAGGGCTTTTTTGTGCGCCATCGCCCATACAACCGCCGTCAGCTCTGAGAGAATCCTTAGCATAACTATGGTTATACACAGGATGTGGATCATGAGTGATATCGCGTTAACCGTTAGCGTGTTGGCCCTTGTCGCGGTAGTGGGGCTATGGCTGGGGAATATCAAAATCCGCGGCGTCGGATTTGGCATCGGCGGAGTGCTGTTCGGCGGGATTTTTGTCGGCCATTTTGCCGACCAGCTTGGGTGGGTGCTCAGCGCCGATATGCTGCATTTCATCCAGGAGTTCGGCCTGATCCTCTTTGTGTATACCATCGGTATTCAGGTGGGGCCGGGCTTCTTCGCTTCCCTGCGCGTCTCCGGTTTACGCCTTAATCTCTTTGCCTTCGGCATCGTCGTGATGGGTGGGCTGGTTACCGCCATTCTGCATAAACTCTTCGCGATTCCGCTGCCCGTTGTGCTGGGCATCTTCTCCGGCGCCGTCACGAATACGCCCGCGCTCGGGGCGGGCCAGCAAATTCTGCGCGATCTGGGTATCCCTGCTGATGTCGTCGATCAGATGGGGATGAGCTACGCCATGGCCTATCCGTTTGGCATTTGCGGTATTTTGCTCTCGATGTGGCTGGTGCGCGTGCTGTTCCGCGTTAACGTCGAGCAGGAGGCAAAAGAGCATGAAAGCACGCTGACCAACGGCCATGCGCTCATTAAAACCATCAACATTCGCGTCGAAAACCCTAATCTGAACAATATGGCGATTCAGGATGTTCCCATTCTGAACAGCGCGACCATTATCTGTTCCCGCCTGAAACGTGATGACACGCTGATGGTGCCTTCACCGGATACCCTTATTCAGCACGGCGATCTCCTGCATCTGGTAGGGCAACCGGCGGATTTAAACAATGCCCGGCTGGTGATCGGTCAGGAGGTGGATACCTCACTCTCAACCCGTGGAACGGACATGCGCGTGGAGCGGGTGGTAGTGACCAATGAGAAAGTCCTGGGCAAGAAAATACGCGATTTGCAGGTTAAAGAGCGTTATGACGTGGTGATCTCCCGGCTTAACCGCGCCGGTGTCGAGCTGGTGGCCAGCCAGGATGCCAGTCTGCAATTCGGTGATATTCTCAACCTCGTCGGGCGTCCCTCATCCATTGATGCCGTAGCGGACATGGTGGGCAACGCCCAGCAAAAACTCCAGCAGGTGCAGATGCTGCCGGTCTTTATCGGCGTCGGGCTTGGCGTCATGCTTGGCTCCATCCCCCTGTACGTGCCCGGCTTCCCGGTAGCACTGAAGCTGGGTCTGGCAGGCGGGCCGCTCATTATGGCGCTGATCCTCGGGCGTATCGGCTCCATCGGTAAGCTCTACTGGTTTATGCCGCCGAGTGCTAACCTGGCGCTGCGGGAGTTAGGCATCGTGCTGTTTCTGGCAGTGGTGGGGCTGAAATCCGGCGGCGATTTTGTCGATACTCTGGTCAACGGCGAAGGGATGAGCTGGGTAGGATACGGCATATTTATTACCGCTATCCCACTGATAACGGTCGGATTACTGGCACGTATCTTCGCTAAAATGAACTATCTCACGCTGTGCGGCATGCTGGCCGGTTCCATGACCGATCCGCCCGCGCTGGCGTTCGCCAACAACCTGCACGCCACCAGCGGCGCGGCGGCGTTGTCCTACGCCACGGTTTATCCGCTGGTGATGTTTCTGCGCATCATCACCCCGCAGCTACTGGCGGTGCTGTTCTGGGGGATGGGCTAACAAGTCTTCCGGGTGGATGCGCCGCAAATGGTAGTCCACCTGGTAATCGCTGGTGTTCCGGAACATCACGGAATAATTGAGGAACTCGCCGCTGTCGCTGTAGGAAAGGGAGGTGATGCGCAGCAGCGGCGTCTGTTCCGGCACATTCATATAACCGGCCAGCTGTTTATCTGCCAGCACCGGCGTCAGGCTCTCGTAGTTGCCGCTGATGGTGATCCCGCATTCCTTCTCGATGTAATCAAACTTAGACCCTTCGAGATGCGCCAGGGAAAGATTGCGGAACAGCTTCACCGGCATAAAGCTGTCCTCCAGCATCAGCGGTTTTCCGTCCACGTAACGCACCCGCCTTGAAAAATAGATCCGCTCATCAACCTGAATCCGCAGCTGGCTGGCGATAGCGGGCGGCGCGGGCATCACTTCAAACTGCAACACCTTGCTCTGCACTTCTTTCCCCTGCTGGCGCAGCACCTCCACCAGCCCGGTCAGGTTAGTCGTTTCATGATGAACGTCTTTGCGCGCCACGAACGTCCCGCTGCCGTGTCGACGTTCAACCAGCCCCCAGCTTACCAGCAGATCCAGCGCCTTGCGGATGGTCATCCGGGCTACGCCAAACTCCTTTGCCAGCGCTTTTTCTCCGGGTAACGGACTACCAATGTTGTAGTCCGAGGAATTCAGCCGCAGCCGCAGCCGATCGGCAATTGATTTGTAGATCACCAGTAGACCTCTCTGCGCACATCATGGCGTGGATTACGTCTTAACTTGTCTATGTTTAGTTTAAAAAGTAGACCTGATTGGTCAAATTAAAACCATGAATGCGATCACGAATCGCAGCGGCATACCATGTTGCCGCATCAGTAAGTTCTTATGCTCACCTCAGGCCAGTAAAAAACCATAAAGGCCTCTATCCCCTACAGGTTGTTTCATGAGGATTTAAAAATGCTCAGTCAAATACAACGTTTTGGCGGCGCCATGTTCACCCCGGTTTTGCTGTTTCCCTTTGCCGGGATCGTGGTTGGGATCGCCATCATGCTTCGCAATCCGCTGTTTGTCGGTGAGGCCTTAACCGCGCCGGATAATCTGTTCGCGCAAATTGTTCACATCATCGAAGAGGGCGGCTGGGCGGTGTTCCGAAATATGCCGCTGATTTTTGCTGTCGGCTTACCGATTGGCCTGGCAAAGCAGGCGCAGGGCCGCGCCTGTCTGGCGGTGCTGATTAGCTTCCTGACCTGGAACTACTTTATCAATGCGATGGGGATGACCTGGGGTCACTTCTTTGGCGTCGACTTCTCTGCTGAACCCACTGCCGGCAGCGGGCTGGCGATGATTGCCGGAATCAAAACGCTTGATACCAGCATCATCGGGGCGATTATCATTTCCGGGCTCGTCACCGCCATCCACAATCGATTTTTCGACAAGCCGTTGCCGGTCTTTCTGGGGATTTTCCAGGGCACCTCGTTTGTCGTTATCCTCGCGTTCTTCGTCATGATCCCCTGCGCCTGGCTGACGCTGCTGGGATGGCCGAAAGTGCAGATGGGCATTGAGTCGTTGCAGGCCTTTCTACGTACCGCTGGCGCGCTGGGCGTATGGGTTTATACCTTCCTGGAACGCATTCTGATCCCAACCGGATTGCACCACTTTGTCTACGGCCCGTTTATCTTCGGCCCGGCTGCGGTAGAAGGCGGCATTCAGGTCTACTGGGCACAGCACCTTCAGGAATTCAGCCAGAGCACTGTGCCGCTGAAAACGCTGTTTCCGGAGGGCGGATTCGCGCTGCACGGCAACTCTAAGGTGTTTGGCTCAGTCGGTATTGCGCTGGCTATCTGGTATACCGCGTCGCCGGAGAACCGCGTCAAAGTGGCAGGTCTGCTGATCCCGGCCACGCTTACCGCCGTGCTGGTGGGCATTACCGAACCGCTGGAGTTCACCTTCCTGTTTATCTCGCCGTTGCTGTTTGCCATCCACGCCGTGCTGGCCGCAACGATGGCGACGGTGATGTATACCTTCGGGGTGGTGGGGAACATGGGGGGCGGTCTGCTGGACCAGTTCCTGCCGCAAAACTGGATCCCGATGTTCCATAACCACGCCTCGACGGTATTCACCCAGATTGGCATCGGCCTCTGCTTCACCGCTCTCTATTTCGTGGTTTTCAGGACGCTTATCGAACGTCTGAATCTCAAAACGCCGGGCCGGGAAGAGAGCGAAATCAAACTCTACAACAAAGCCGACTATAAGGCCGCGCGCGGGCAAACCACCGCCCCGGCGGCAGCAAGCCAGCAGGTCGGGCAGGCTGCTGGGTTCTTACAGGCGCTCGGCGGCGCAGCAAACATCGAAAGTATCAATAACTGCGCCACCCGCTTGCGTATCGCCCTGGTGGATATGACGAAAACCCAAAGCGACGACGTCTTCAAAGCCCTGGGCGCACACGGTGTGGTGCGGCGCGGCAACGGCATACAGGTGATTGTCGGTCTGCACGTTCCTCAGGTGCGCGACCAGCTGGAATCGCTGATGAAAACCCCTTTAACAAACGAACAAACCACTCTGACAGAGGCTATATCATGAAAAAATTCTCAGTTGTTATTGCAGGCGGCGGCAGTACATTCACGCCTGGTATCGTCCTGATGCTGTTAGCCAACCGTGACCGTTTCCCGCTGCGTGCGCTGAAGTTCTATGACAATGACGGAGCACGTCAGGAGATCATCGCCGAGGCGTGCAAAATCATCCTTAAGGAGCAGGCGCCGGAGATTGAATTTAGTTACACCACCGATCCTGAAGCGGCCTTTACCGATGTGGATTTCGTGATGGCGCATATTCGCGTGGGCAAATACCCCATGCGTGAAAAAGATGAAAAAATCCCGCTGCGCCACGGCGTGCTGGGCCAGGAAACGTGCGGGCCGGGCGGCATCTCCTACGGCATGCGCTCCATCGGCGGCGTGCTGGAGTTGGTGGATTACATGGAGCAGTACTCCCCGAACGCGTGGATGCTGAACTACTCCAACCCGGCGGCGATTGTCGCGGAAGCCACGCGCCGCCTGCGTCCGAACGCGAAAATTCTCAACATCTGCGACATGCCGATCGGCATTGAAGGACGTATGGCGCAAATCGTCGGTCTGAAAGACCGCAAAGAGATGCGCGTGCGCTACTACGGTCTGAACCACTTCGGCTGGTGGACGTCGATTGAAGATCTGAACGGCAACGATCTGATGCCGAAACTGCGCGAATACGTGGCGAAAAACGGTTATGTTCCGCCTTCGGAAGATGCGCATACTGAAGCGAGCTGGAATGATACTTTCGCCAAGGCTAAAGACGTACAGGCGCTGGATCCGGACACCATGCCGAACACCTACCTGAAGTATTACCTGTTCCCGGACTATGTGGTCGCCCATTCCAACCCTGAGCGTACCCGCGCCAATGAAGTGATGGATCACCGTGAGAAGCATGTATTCAGTTCATGCCGGGCGATTATCGAAGCCGGTCATTCTTCTGCCGGTGAACTGGAAATCGACGAACATGCGTCGTACATCGTCGATCTGGCGACCGCGATCGCCTTTAATACCCAGGAACGCATGCTGCTGATTGTGCCTAACAATGGGGCTATCCATAATTTTGACGCCGACGCGATGGTAGAAATCCCTTGTCTGGTCGGCCACAACGGACCGGAGCCGCTGACCGTGGGTGATATTCCGCACTTTCAGAAAGGGCTCATGAGCCAGCAGGTGGCGGTGGAAAAACTGGTGGTGGACGCCTGGGAGCAGCGCTCGTATCAGAAACTATGGCAGGCGATTACCCTGTCGAAAACCGTACCGAGCGCGTCGGTGGCGAAGGCGATTCTGGACGATCTGATTGAAGCCAACAAAGAGTACTGGCCGGAACTGCATTAATTTTCCTGACCGGCATCGCCAGGTGCCGGTCTCCTTGTCCTGGCTGAATTACGCTATGCTGAAGCCTGCATGCAGCACGACAAGGAACCTTCATGAACATTTCCCGCCTCGGTGAAGCACCGGACTACCGCTTCTCACTGGCTAACGAACGCACGTTCTTAGCGTGGATCCGCACCGCCCTGGGCTTTCTGGCCGCAGGTGTCGGTCTTGATCAGCTCGCCCCCGATTTTGCCACCCCGTTGATTCGCGAAGTGCTGGCCCTGCTGCTGTGCCTGATTGCCGGTGTGCTGGCGATTTATGGCTATCTGCGCTGGCTTAGAAATGAAAAGGCGATGCGTCTGAAGCAGGATCTCCCCTACACGCGCGGCTTGCTCATCATTAGTACGATTTTGCTGATGGTTGCGGGCGTAGTGATGTTACTGGTGTTGTATGCCGGATAGCCGCAAAGCACGGCGGGAAGCGGACCCCGGGCTTCAGCCGGAGCGAACCTCGCTGGCCTGGCTGCGCACGCTGCTGGGGTATGGCGCGCTGATCGCTCTTGCCATTAAGCACAACTGGCACCGCACGGGGGCGCCATTCTGGATCTCCATTGTTGTGCTGGCGCTGGTAGCCGTCATTTTATGGCGCCACACCCGCAGCCGTAACCTGATGGACGTGGCGCAGAACGACTTTGCGCAGCCGAAAGCGGTGCGGGATAAGTTCCTGATTGCGTTGGCTGTGCTATCTCTGTCTTTACTCTTTGCAGTTATTCACATTCAGCAAATTATGAGCTTATAAGCCCGGTGGCGGCTGCGCCTTACCGGGCCTACAACTGCCGCGAACTGTAGGCCGGGTAAGGCGTAGCCGCCACCCGGCATAATTACTTCCCTTTAGCTAAATACTTCGCCATCTCATCCTCCGGCACCATGCCGCCGCCGGTCGCCCACACCAGGTGGGTAACGTTCTCATCGGCATCGACGCGCAGCGGCCCGGCCATCCCCGCCAGCGCCGACGGCTCCAGGCGAATCCCTTCCTCCTGCGCCAGCCAGCCGAGCATGTCGTACATGCTTTGATCGGAGAGGGTATAGAATCCGTCGAGCAGGCGCTCCATCGCGCGGCCCACGAAGCCGGAGGCACGTCCTACCGCCAGACCGTCCGCCGCCGTCACGTTATCAATGCCCAGATCCTGCACCGCAATCTCTTCGTGCAGCCCGGTGTAAACGCCCAGCAGCATGCACGGGGAGTGCGTTGGCTCCGCGAAGAAGCAGTGGACGTTATCGCCAAAGGCCAGCTTCAGGCCAAATGCCACGCCGCCGGGGCCACCACCGACGCCGCACGGCAGGTAGACGTACAGGGGATGATCGGCATCCACCACGCGGCCCTGCTCGGCAAACTGCGCCTTCAGGCGCTCGCCAGCAACCGCATAGCCCAGGAACAGCGTACGGGAGTTTTCATCGTCAATGAAGAAACAGTTCGGATCGCTTTCCGCCGCTTTGCGTCCCTGCTCCACCGCCACGCCGTAATCCTGCTCATATTCCACGACGATCACGCCGTGGCTGCGCAGTTTGGCTTTCTTCCACTCGCGGGCGTCGGCGGACATATGCACCGTCACCTTAAAGCCAATGCGGGCGCTCATAATGCCGATGGACATCCCCAGGTTGCCGGTTGAGCCCACCGCGATGCTGTACTGGCTGAAGAAATCCTTAAAGCGCGGCTCCAGCAGGATGCTGTAGTCGTCTTCGACGCTCAGCAGTCCGGCGTCCAGCGCCAGTTTCTCCGCGTGGGTCAGCACCTCATAGATGCCGCCGCGCGCTTTGATCGAGCCGGAGATCGGCAGATGGCTGTCTTTTTTTAGCAGCAGCGTGCCTGGAATGGCCTTACCGGACTCTTTCTCCAGCCGCGCCTGCATCGCCGGGATCGCGACCAGGTCGGATTCGATAATCCCGCCCGTTGCCGCCGTTTCCGGGAACGCTTTCGCCAGATACGGCGCGAAGCGTTTCAGGCGCGCGTGCGCGTCGTCCACGTCGGCTTTGGTCAGCCCGACATACAGCAATCCTTCCGCCAGCGTCGTGGTGCGCGGGTTAAGCCAGGTGGTTTCTTTCAGGGCAATCAGATCCTCAACCAGAGGAAACTGTGCGGTTAAAGTAGTGATAGTTGCGTTTTCCATAGTACGTCTCTTCGCGCTCAGATAATGAAGGAAAGCAGGAATGTGCCGCCAAGTGCAAGCACCGAGGCGATAAACGTCGCCGTCGTATAGTATTTGAAGGTCTCGTTCAGGGTCGCGCCGCAATACTGCTTCACCAGCCAGAAGAGAGAATCGGTCACGATCGTGCAGCCAATAGCGCCGGACCCGATGGCAATGGTGATGATCTCCGGGCTTACGTTCGGGTAGAGCGGCAGCATCGGCGCCACTATCGCCGTGGCACCCATCATCGCTACCGTTGCCGAACCCACGGCGGCGTGCAGCACCAGTGCCACCAGCCAGGCGAGAAGGATAGGGTGCATATGCAGGTTCGAGAGAATATGCGCCAGCGTCTCCGCCAGACCGCTGGTTTTAAGGATGGCGTTGAACGCGCCGCCCGCGCCGATAATCAGCAAAATGTTGGCGATAGAGCCAAAGCCGTGCTCCGTATGGGTCAGCATTGCGCCCATGCCCATGTGCTGGCGGATCCCCAGCAGGTAGTAGGCGACAAACACGGCGATAAACATCGCGGTGATAGGGTTGCCGATAAACTCCAGCAGGGTATAAAGCGTGCCTTCTTTTGCCATGTTCAGCTCGGCAATGGTTTTCACCAGCATCAGGGCAATCGGCAGCAGCACGGTGAACAGCGTGGCGCCCAGCGACGGCAGCGTGTGTTCTTCCCGCACCTTCAGGTCTGAAAATTCCGCCGGAACCGGCTTATAGGGCAGACGATCGCCGAGCAGCTTCAGGAACAGCGGGCCGCCAACCAGAGACGCCATCAGGCCCACCATCAGACCGTAGACAATCACTGTCCCGACGTCCGCCCCTAATTTATTGGTGACAAACAGCGCGGCCGGATGCGGAGGCACCACGCAGTGCACTGCCATTAGTGCGGTACAGAGCGGAATGGCCAGCTTGAGCAGCGACGTGTTGGTCTTTTTGGCGATGGAAAACGCCAGCGGGATCAGCAGTACCACGCCCACTTCCACAAACAGCGTAATGCCGCAGATCAGGCCGACCAGGACCATAATCACGTCCGCCGACAACCAGCGGCAGCGCTGCAACGTAATCCCGATGCGCTCTGCCGCGCCGGAGACTTCCATCATTTTGCCGAGAATAGTGCCAAGACCGATAACCGCCGCCAGGAAGCCCAGCGTACCGCCAATCCCGCTCTCAATGGCGTTCACCATATCCAGCGGGCTCATCCCCATCATCGCGCCGACGAAAAAGCTTGCCAGCAGCAGCGCGAGGAACGGGTGAAACTTCAGATTTACGATGGTTAAAACAATCAATACGATGCTGACAAGCAGCGTTGCCACAACCCAGACCTGAGATCCCATATCTCACCTCACCCTTATGTCATCTGGGGGTATTGGACGAAAAAACGGCGTGGGCTGACAAACGATATAAATTGGCGTTCAGATGAGCCAGATTGGATCAACTGAGTGACTGTGTTCTAAAAAGCGCACTTAACTCGTATTAGGTTCACATAAATTCATTCTTGAGCGGTATGCTGAACGCAGAAATTACGTGTGGGAATTGTGATGACCGATGCGAATGAAGGCAGAAACCGGCTGTTAAACGGCTGGCAACTGTCGAAAATGTACACCTTTGAAGTGGCCGCCCGGCATGAGTCCTTCGCGCTGGCG
Organism: Enterobacter cloacae complex sp. 397G4; assembly: GCF_050031515.1. Taxonomy (NCBI): domain Bacteria; kingdom Pseudomonadati; phylum Pseudomonadota; class Gammaproteobacteria; order Enterobacterales; family Enterobacteriaceae; genus Enterobacter; species Enterobacter cloacae complex sp. 397G4. Next base: position 26,480 of record NZ_JBLGWE010000001.1, read on the forward strand.
GCGGCGGAGCTGTCGCTCAGCCCCAGCGCGGTGAGCCACCGCATAAATCTGCTGGAAGAGGAGCTGGGCATTCAGCTGTTTGTCCGCTCACACCGTAAAGTGGAGCTGACGCAGGAAGGCAAGCGCGTTTACTGGACGCTGAAATCGTCCCTCGACACCCTGAATCAGGAGATCCTGGATATTAAAAACCAGGCGCTGTCAGGTACGCTAACGGTGTACTCCCGGCCGTCGATCGCCCAGTGCTGGCTGGTGCCGATGCTGGGGGATTTTACCCGCCGCTACCCGTCGATTTCACTTACTATTCTGACTGGTAATGATTACGTCAACATGCAGCGAACCGGCATCGATCTGGCGCTCTATTTCGACGATACGCCGCCAAACCACCTTTCTCATCACTTTTTGATGGATGAAGAGATTTTGCCCGTCTGCTCGCCGGCGTATGCCCGGGAGCATGAACTGCTGAAAAACCCCCATAACCTCAGCCACTGCACGCTGCTGCACGACCGTCAGGCCTGGAGCAATGATTCCGGTACGGATGAGTGGCTGAGCTGGGCGCAGCATTACGCGGCGAATATGCCGTTATCATCGGGTATTGGCTTCGATCGCTCTGATTTAGCCATTATCGCGGCCATGAATAATGTGGGGGTGGCGATGGGGAGAAAGCGGCTGGTGCAAAAACGTCTCGAACGGGGGGAGTTGATCGCACCCTTTGATGGGAAAACTCTCAAGTGCCATCAGCATTATTACGTCTCAACGCTTCCCGGCCGTCAGTGGCCGAAAATTGACGCCTTTATCGGCTGGCTAAGAGAGCTGGCGGGTTGAAGAATTATTACGCTTTCGCTCTACACCAAATGTGAAAAAGCGTGCTAAATACAGGTAATGCTTTTGATTTATCCAGGGTAAACCGTGTTAAAGCCTTTTATTGCCACTGCGATCTTACTCTCTTCCGGCTGGGCGATTGCCGCTGAGCCGCCGCTGACGGCTGCCCGTTACGCGCAGATGCTGGGCGTCGGAATGGATGTCGACTGGGCACGCACCGAGCGCGGTATCCGCGAGTTCGACCCGCTGGTGGTCCGTGATTTTCAGGCGAAAGGCATACACCATGTCCGTATTCGGGTGGCGGGCGAACCGACGGAAGCGCGGCTGATTCACCTGCGTAAGCTGGTGGAGGCCTGCGAGCAATACGGCGTCATCCCCATCATCGCTTATCAGGCCGATGAATATAAAAACGACCCGAAAGCGGATACCGAAAAAGAGGTGATTAACTGGTGGATTGCCGTGGCGCACTATTTTGGTCAGCGCTCGCCGTTGCTGGGCTTTGACCTGATCTACGAACCGGCGGACAAGCTCAACCACAACGTTGCTTCGCTCAACCGGGTGTATGAGAAAGCGATCAAAGACATTCACGCCATTGATGCCAGCCGCATGATTTTTATCGCCCCTCGTCTGCGCGCCGCGCCGGAGGATTTATCCAGCCTGAAGCTGCCCGCGCACAGCCAGAATTACCTGCTGGCGGAGTGGCATATTTTCCCCTGGGGCCCGCTGAAAACGAACGGTAAATACCCGTGGACGTCCGGAACTGCGGCTGAGAAAGCGGCTATCCGTAACCGAATCAACGCCGCGCTGCACTGGCAACAAAAAACCGGGCATGTGAGCTGGGTTGGCGGCTGGGGGGTGGGCGAATCGAAAAGCCTGACGCCAACCGCCTCGCAGATGGCGTTTGCCACGTTTATGGCGTGCGAGCTGCAACAGGCCAACATCCCGTATGCAATAAACGCCGATGTTCAGTTTTATGACGGGGAAGAGGGGGCGTGGCGGCCTGCCCCAGAGCGGCTATTGCAGGCGATGATTGCGCCCGTCTGTGAAAAGCCCGGCGAGAAGCCGGGCCATCATGCGGTTAAACCGGCTGTTCGTGATGCGAGACACGCGACGCCAGCGGCAGCCAGCACAGCAAAATCAGCAGCCCCATCAGGGTCATCAGCAAGCCTAAACTCGCCTGCCCGGTCTGCGGCATCATAGCCGAAAGCCAGGCCAGCGCGCCGGAACCGATGTTCTGCAAACCGCCCACCAGCGCGCCTGCCGTGCCTGCGAGGAACGGGAACGGCTCCATCGCGCCGCTGGTGGCGAGGGGAAACAGCATGCCCGCGCCGAAGAAGAACAGCGCCGCCGGGATGAGCAACGTCCAGACCGACATCACGTCAAACAGCCCCGGGATCCACATCATCAGCCCGGCCAGCAGACAGCTGATCACCGACTGCCACATCAGCGTGGAGAAACGCTTGTTCGGACGTCCGGCGAACCATGCGCCGAAGAACGCCGCCGGGATCGGCAGAATAAACAGAATACTCACCACCATGCTGCTCAGGCCAAGGCCTGCGCCCAGCAGCACGCCGGAACACGCTTCAAACACCGCAATGCCCGCCAGGCCGCCGATTAGCATCAACAGATAACAGGTAAAGGACCCATTACCGAACAGCGTTTTGTAGCTGGCGATGAGCTTCGTGCGCGGCGCGTCTTTTGGGCGGGTTTCCGGCATCCAGCGCGCCATGCTGAAGGTGACAATAATGCACAGCACCAGCAGGAAGGCGTAACAGGCGCGCCAGGACCAGACGGTGTCCAGCAGACCCCCAATCAGCGGGGCCAGCAGCGGGCTGACCAGAATACCCATATTTAACAGACTGTTGGCGTGACGAAGCTGTGTGCCCTGGTACATATCACGCGGCAGGGTACGCGCCATAACCCCGCCAACGCCGGTGCCCACGCCCTGAAGGGCGCTGGCGGCAATCAGGACGGTCAGGCTGTGAGTGGTAATGGCAATCACCGTCGCTACCATGAAAATGCTCATGCCCACCAGAATAACCGGACGACGCCCGACGCGATCGGACAGGGGACCATAAACCAGCTGTGAAACGCCATAGGTCAGCAGATAGGCTGCCATCACGCTCTGGACTGCACCTTCGCGGACGCTCAGATCTTTTGCCATATCGGCAATCGCCGGAATGTAGATGGTTTGTGCCATCTGCCCGACGGCCACCAGTAACACCAGCATCAACAATAAGTTCACGTTCCGTTGCTTTTTCATGTCGCTGAATACTTTTGCCAAAAGAGATAAATAAAGAATAAGTGACTACGCATTCCCATAAATGCGCGAGGAATCTACCACAGAGAGATGACAATTTAAGCATTACTGTGATGAATGACAGAAGGCGTGAAGGCAGGATTTGTAAACAAGATCGGCAACTAATGTTGCCAGCGAATTACGCCAGGCGCAGCAGGACCGCACCGGCAGCAATACCCAGTGCCGCCGCGATGCGCAGGCCGGCAACCTTCTCTTTTAAAAGCACAAATGCGATTAATGCGCCGAAGAGAATAGAGGTTTCACGCAGTGCCGCGACCACAGCCAGCGGTGCCTGGGTCATCGCCCAGAGTGCCAGACCGTAAGATCCCATCGTCCCGACGCCGCCGAGCAGCCCTTTTTTCCAGTGCAGGCGCAGGTAGCTGGACGCTTCGCGACGCCGTGCCACCATTGCCCAGCTCAGCAGGCAGAAACCGTTCATAAAGAAGGTCCAGAGCGTATAGCCCAGCGCAGTGTCCGAGAGTCGCACACCGGTGCCGTCCACCAGGGTATACCCGGCGATAAAACAGGCGTTCAGCAGCGCCAGCCAGATCCCCTTGCGTGACTGCATGCGGCCGTTCATCGCCATGGCCAGAATCGACAGACAAATGACCCCAATGCCGGACCAGGCAAGCCAGGAGAGATGATCCCCGAGCACCAATACGCTGATCAGCGCCACCAGCAGGGGGGCCGTCCCGCGCATAAGGGGGTAGGTCTGGCTCATGTCGGAGACCTGATAGGTCTTCGCTACCAGCACGGTGTACACCACCTGTAACGCACAGGAGACGAACAAATATGGCCAGCTTGCGGCAGTTGGCTGAGGAGAGAAGGGCAGTAAAATCAGGGCAATAAGCGCGGCTGAACCGCTGACTCCGATCGCCGAGTAGAGTTTATCCGTTCCGGCTTTAACGATGGCGTTCCAGCTGGCATGCAGCAGTGCGGCGAACAGTAAAATGCAGAAAACGGTGATGGTCATGGCGTATCGGTTGGTGAAATGTCATCCAACTGTAACATTCACCCGTCGATGCTGCCAGCCGCTTACACTGCGCAAAAAAGGCGGTGCGTCACCCGGGGTTCGTCTGACACCAGCCTGAAGCCCGCCCGATGGTAAAATCCGTACGCGGTTTCCGGCGCATGGGTATTAAGAAAATCAAACCAGATGCTGGCATCCGCCATCACCACGGTCAAAAGCTGTTTGCCTATGCCCTGCCCACGGCACTTTTCGCTGACGTAGAGATGACGAATACGTCCGGCGCGCGGCTGCTGGCTGAACGGATCGCGATTAAGGCCGCACACGCCCACCAGCCTGCCGTTAAGAAACGCCCCCAGCAGTTTTTCACCCGGCGCGTTAAAGCGGTTTTCACCCCGCTGCCAGTTCTCTTCCAGCCTGCGCAGCATATTGAAATTCAACGCGATACTCTCCGCCTTCAGGGCGATATACCCGGGTTCATCGGGCGTGACGGGCTCAATTAACAGACGCGACATAGCATTCCCTCGTTATTAAAGAGGGGCGGTTGCCCGCCCCTCTCAGGTGCGACTTGAACCTGAATCACCGAACGTATTTCAGGACAGCATCAAGCAGTTGCAATACAGCAACAATGAGTTTGAGGACAAGTATGACCATATCCACGACGCTCATACGCGTCTCCTTTTGGTTAAAAGGAGCACGATGCTGGCGTACCTTTCCGCCGCCTGTGGCCAGCACCTGGATTGACGTAACACAGTGTGCTCACTTCAGGGGTTAAGGCACTGACGGCACCACCCGTTTCAGCCAGGACTTTGTTGCGCCGGTAAACTGCGGCCCCCTCGCTCACTGCGAACACCCTCAGTATAGATAAATACTGTATGTATGAACAGTATTTTATGGACAAAATTTGGAAGGCGATCCATACTCAAAAACGTCAAAATCCGTGCCGGAATTGCGCGTTCGTCTTCGATCGCGTATACTTTTCGCGTTGACGTAACACAGTGTGTTCTGCGGCAACCAACCGCAAAACCCTGATAAAAACCTCGCTTAGGCGGGGTTTTTTGTTTTCAGGGCAGCCCAGAAAAGGTGCTTGTTGACTTATTGGCAATGGGTGCGGCTGGCATGCAGTATGATTCAATGATTAATTTAATAAGTTCTAATAAGCAGTGGTTCTGGTTCTAGGCCACTTATACAAGTTTACGTCTCTCAATACATAAACTCATTCCAGACATCAATACTCTTCTGAAAGTGAAAAAATGGTATCGACTATAATTGCAGTAAATAATAATGAACTAATTTATATTTTTCTTAAATATTTGCGGGGTTAACCCTCCTTAATTTGAATCATTCGATTTTTCATTGTACTATCTATAACCACACGTATAGTATGGATACATTATGCAGGCATCTGATTATTTAAAGATGAAGTTCCAAAGCGACAGGCAGTTGGCTATTTATGGGCAGCAGGGCGTTGCAGGGACGTGGAAAGCATTACAGGGGATCGGCTCTGATATTTACTCAGGAATTGAGCGTGTAAGTTGGTACTCATCATGCTTAATCCCCAGCTATCACGATGTGTGTGACGAGCTTCTCTCAGAAGAAAAGAGAATGTACCTCTCAATTCTCTCGCTTTACCGTTATCGCGATGTAATAGCCCACATGCTATATCTTTATTTTGAAAGTGTTATTTCCGATTCTGAAAATGGAAATGAACACAATCGCGTTCGTAAGACGGATTCAAAAGTAACCGGGCTTGTTAATAACATACCGACCAGCAAGGCCGCGCGTTTAGCGATAGCATGGGGTCTGGCCAAATCCCTTTCCGAATCTGGCCTGCTGTCTGAAATCGTCGTCGAACGGCTTGCACGCCGCGTACCTAACGTTGTCATGGCGCTTCAATTGATTGGAACGGAACAGAAGTGCGCTCTTGCTGCTCGTCGCCTGAAAACATTGGACCCTAAGTATTACGCCACCCTCTATGCCGCACAACTGGAGATGCTTTACTACTTTTTTGAGCCTTTCCTGTCTGAACTCATTAAGAAGGTGCAGTTGGGATTCTATAAGTATTTCGATGCAATTTATAAAGACTTAAAGGGCAAGGAGCATGTTTAAAAGTCTGTTATCAATTCTATTTACGGATATTTTATTCCCTGTTTATATTTTTGCGTGCGCCTCTTTGTTCCTGTGGTTGGTACCTGACCACTGGGTCTTACTAACATTCATTGCTATCGTTGTGTTTATTATTGTTCACCCGATGATTTTTGGCCACTTTGATAAATACGATTAAATGTTATTAAAAGGATTTTTATGTCAAACCCAGCTTATTTGTTTTTAAAAGATGAAAATGGTTCTCCCATGGTTGGCCCTTGCCTTGTGTCAGGGCGTGAAGGTGCAATTGAACTTAAAACGTTCACTCATAATGTCAACGTCCCGGTCGACGGGAATACCGGGAAATTGACGGGTACGCGTATACACATGCCCATCATGTTTCAAAAAGAATTTGATCGTGTAACCCCGCTTCTCTTTCGCGCATTGAGTACGGGAAGAACGCTCAAGTCAGCCACTATTAAGATGTATCAGATTAATGAGGCGGGTTTTGAACAGGAGTATTTTAATATCTTCCTGGAGAATGTGAAAATAACCTCAATCACACCAGACCTGTATCCCGGCGCAAACACCGGAACCCACCTTGAAACGGTTCTCATACGCTACGAGAAAATCACCTGGAAGCATTGCGACGGCAATGTCATCTATAGTGACACCTGGAATGAGCGAGCAACGTACTGAAACGTGATCCCTGACGCATTTTTGCGCAGATGAAAATATTTCCATTGTCACATCCGAAAACCTGTGTTTGTATAAATTCAATCAATGATTCCAAACACAGGTCCCCAATGACTTCATCCATCTTCACTTCGACCCTACTAAAAACTGCGCAACCTGCCGCAGTGGTCGTCGTGCGTGTGGTGGTGGTCGTCGGCAATGCGCCGTAGGGACTGGATCAACACACGAATCCAAAACCCCGCCGGCGCAAACCGGGCGGGGTTTTTCGTTTAGGACCCTCCCCGGAAGGCTGGCTCAGAAGAAAAGGACTGGAGCATGGCAAGTTCGGGCACAACATCCACCAAGACGCGTTTTACAGGCGCGCAGCTGATTGTTCATTTACTGGAACGACAGGGCATCACCACCGTTGCGGGCATCCCGGGTGGGACCGTACTGCCGCTGTATGATGCGTTAAGCCAAAGCACACAGATCCGCCACGTGCTGGCGCGCCACGAGCAGGGCGCAGGCTTTATCGCCCAGGGCATGGCGCGTACCCAGGGTAAACCGGCGGTCTGTATGGCCTGTAGCGGGCCGGGCGCCACTAACCTGGTGACCGCCATCGCCGACGCGCGTCTCGACTCCATTCCGCTGATCTGCATTACCGGCCAGGTGCCGTCCTCGATGATCGGCACCGATGCGTTCCAGGAAGTCGACACCTACGGCATCTCTATCCCCATCACCAAACATAACTATTTAGTTCGCGATATCAGCGAGCTGCCTCAGGTTATCAGCGATGCGTTCCGCATTGCGCAGTCTGGCCGCCCGGGCCCGGTGTGGATAGACATTCCTAAGGATGTCCAGACCGCAGAAATTGAGATCGACGTTCTGCCGGAGCCGGGTGACCGTGCCCCCGCGCCAGAATTCAGCGCTGAGAGCGTGCGCGATGCGGCGGCGATGATCAACGCCGCCAAACGCCCGGTGCTCTATCTGGGCGGCGGGACGATCAACGCCGCGGATGAAATCCGCCAGTTCGCTGAAAAAGCTAATTTGCCCACCACCATGACCCTGATGGCGCTGGGTATGCTGCCAAAAGCGCACCCGCTCTCTCTCGGCATGCTGGGCATGCACGGCGCGCGCAGCACCAACTACATCCTGCAAGAGGCGGATTTGCTGATAGTTATGGGGGCGCGTTTTGATGACCGGGCGATTGGCAAAACCGAGCAGTTCTGCCCGAACGCCAAAATCATTCACGTGGATATCGACCGCGCCGAGCTGGGTAAAATCAAGCAGCCGCACGTGGCGATCCAGGGCGACGTGGCCGAGGTGCTGGCGCAGCTGATCCCGCAGACGGAGGCAACCGACCGCGCCGACTGGCGCCAGCTGGTAGCCGATCTGCAACGGGAGTTCCCGGGCGCTATCCCAACCGAGGGCGACCCGCTGAGCCACTATGGTCTTATCAACGCCGTTGCCGCCTGCGTGGATGACAGCGCGATTATCACCACCGACGTCGGCCAGCATCAGATGTGGACCGCCCAGGCATATCCGCTGAACCGTCCGCGCCAGTGGCTGACCTCCGGCGGCCTTGGCACCATGGGCTTCGGCCTGCCAGCAGCGGTTGGCGCGGCGCTCGCCAACCCGGACCGCAAGGTGATCTGCTTCTCCGGTGACGGCAGCCTGATGATGAATATTCAGGAGATGGCGACGGCGGCCGAAAACCAGTTAGACGTCAAAATCATTCTGATGAACAACGAGGCGCTGGGTCTGGTGCACCAGCAGCAGAGCCTGTTCTACAAGCAGGGCGTGTTTGCGGCGACCTATCCGGGGATGATCAACTTTATGCAGATTGCCGCTGGTTTTGGCCTGCACACCTGCGATCTGAACGCCGAAGAAGATGCCCACGCGGCGTTGCAGGATGCGATTTCTCGCCCTGGCCCGGCGCTGATCCACGTGCGTATCGACCCTGAACAAAAAGTGTATCCGATGGTGCCGCCGGGTGCGGCAAATACTGAGATGGTGGGGGAATAAGCCATGCAGAAACAATGTGATAACGTCATTCTGGAACTCACCGTCCGCAACCACCCAGGCGTCATGACCCACGTCTGTGGGCTCTTTGCCCGTCGGGCGTTTAACGTGGAAGGCATTCTGTGCCTGCCGATTCAGGGCAGCGAGCACAGCCGCATCTGGCTACTGGTGAACGACGACCAGCGTCTGGAGCAGATGATGGCGCAGATCGACAAGCTGGAGGACGTCACCAAAGTGGCACGCAACCAGTCCGATCCCACCATGTTTAACAAAATTGCGGTGTTTTTTGAGTAAATCACTTAAGGTAAGAGGCTTTTGCCGGATGGCGCTGCGCTTATCCGGCCTGCAAGGACGTTACACGTAGGCCGGATAAGGCGTTTGCGCCGCCATCCGGCGCGTTCACGCATCAGGATCAAACCATGACCACCATCGCCCTTATCGACGACCACCTTATCGTTCGCTCCGGCTTTGCCCAGCTTTTAAACCTCGAACCGGATTTTCAGGTCGTGGCCGAGTTTGGCTCAGGACGCGAGGCGCTGGCGGGCCTGCCGGGACGCGGGGTGCAGGTCTGTATCTGCGATATCTCAATGCCGGACCTCTCCGGGCTGGAGCTGTTAAGCCAGCTGCCGAAAGGGATGGCGACGATTATGCTCTCGGTCCACGACAGCCCGGCGCTGGTCGAGCAGGCGCTCAACGCGGGGGCGCGCGGGTTTCTCTCTAAACGCTGTAGCCCGGACGAGCTGATTGCCGCCGTGCGTACCGTCTCCACCGGCGGCTGCTACCTGACGCCGGATATTGCCATCAAGCTGGCGGCGGGACGGCAGGATCCGCTCACCAGACGCGAGCGCCAGGTGGCAGAGAAACTTGCCCAGGGCATGTCGGTGAAAGAGATTGCCGTAGAGCTGGGGCTGTCGCCAAAGACCGTTCACGTTCATCGCGCCAACCTGATGGAAAAACTCAACGTCAGTAACGATGTCGAGCTGGCGCGCCGTATGTTTGACAGCTGGCAATGAACTCCCTGTTTTCGCGGCTGATCGCCGTTGTTGCCAGCTTTTTCATCTTCTCCGCCGCGTGGTTCTGTCTGTGGAGTATCAGCCTGCATCTTGTCGAGCGCCCGGAGCTGGCGGTGCTGCTGTTCCCCTTTGGCCTGCGGCTGGGGCTAATGCTGCAATGCCCGCGCGGCTACTGGCCGGTGCTGCTGGGCGCAGAGTGGCTGATGCTGATCTGGCTGGCGCAGGAAGTGGCCCTCGCGCACCTGCCTTTATTGATGACCGGAAGCCTGCTCACGCTTATCCCGGTCGCCCTGATTTCCCGCTACCGTCACCAGCGCGACTGGCGCACGCTGCTGCGTCAGGGTGCGGCGCTGATTGCCGCCGCGCTGTTGCAGTCCCTGCCGTGGGTGGGTGAAAAGGAGGGGCTCAACGCCCTGCTGCTGACCCTCACCGGCGGCCTGACGCTGGCCCCGACCTGCCTGGTTTTCTGGCATTACCTTACCAGCACCGTCTGGCAGCCGCTCGGCCCGGTGCTGGTCTCCCAGCCGGTGAACTGGCGCGCCCGGCACCTGATCTGGTATCTGCTGCTGTTTGTGGTGAGCCTGTGGTTGCAGCTTGGTCTGCCCGCTGAATTATCACGCTTCACGCCGTTTTGTCTGGCGCTGCCGATCATCGCCCTTGCCTGGCATTACGGCTGGCAGGGCGCATTGATCGCCACGCTGATGAACGCCATCGCGCTGATTGCCAGCCAGACCTGGCACGATCACCCGGTAGATCTGCTGCTCTCGCTGCTGGCCCAGAGCCTGACCGGGCTGCTGCTCGGCGCGGGCATACAGCGCCTGCGCGAGCTGAACCAGTCTCTGCAAGCCGAGCTGGCGCGCAACCGCCGTCTGGCGGAGCGTCTGCTGGAGACGGAAGAGAGCGTGCGCCAGGAGGTTGCTCGCGAGCTGCACGATGACATCGGCCAGACCATCACCGCCATCCGCACCCAGGCGGGCATTGTCCAGCGCCTGGCGGCAGAAAATGCGGGCGTGAAGCAGGGCGGGGCGCATATCGAACAGCTTTCGCTGGGCGTCTATGATTCCGTTCGTCGCCTGTTAGGGCGGCTGCGCCCGCGCCAGCTTGACGATCTCTCGCTCGAGCAGGCGATACGCTCTCTGATGCGCGAGATGGAGCTGGGGAGCCGCGGGATTGTCAGCCATCTCGACTGGCGCATTAACGAACCTGCGCTGAGTGAAGGCCAGCGTGTGACGCTGTTCCGCGTCTGCCAGGAAGGGCTGAACAACATCGTCAAACACGCCAGCGCCAGCGCGGTAACGATCCAGGGCTGGCAGCAGGACGAGCGCCTGATGCTGGTGATTGAAGACGACGGCTGCGGCCTGCCGCCGGGCTCCGGGCAGCAGGGCTTTGGCCTGGCGGGGATGCGCGAGCGAGTGAAGGCGCTGGGCGGCACGCTGACGATCTCCTGCACCCACGGGACGCGCGTCAGCGTCAGTTTGCCGTTAAGGACACACCATGTTTAAAACCCCCGCCAGCGCCGCCCCGCTAAGCAACAAAGCGGAAATCGATGCCCGCTACCGCTACTGGCGTCGCCATATCCTGATTACCATCTGGCTCGGCTACGCGCTGTTCTATTTCACCCGCAAAAGCTTCAACGCCGCCGCACCGGAAATCCTCGCCAGCGGCGTGATGACGCGCACCGATATCGGCCTGCTGGCGACGCTGTTTTACATCACCTACGGGCTGTCGAAGTTCTTCTCCGGCATCGTCAGCGACCGCTCCAACGCGCGTTATTTTATGGGCGTCGGGCTGATCGCCACCGGGGTGGTGAACATCCTGTTTGGCTTCTCCACCTCGCTGTGGGCCTTCGCCCTGCTGTGGGCGCTGAACGCCTTTTTCCAGGGCTGGGGCGCGCCGGTCTGCGCCCGCCTGCTCACCGCCTGGTACTCACGCAACGAGCGCGGCGGCTGGTGGGCAATCTGGAATACCGCGCATAACGTCGGCGGGGCGCTGATCCCGATGGTGGTCGGCGCGGCGGCGCTGCACTACGGCTGGCGCGCGGGGATGATGATTGCCGGTGGCCTCGCGATTGTCGCCGGGCTGTTCCTCTGCTGGCGCCTGCGCGACAGGCCGCAAACCGTCGGCCTTCCACCGGTGGGCGACTGGCGGCACGACGAGATGGAGATCGCCCAGCAGCAGGAAGGGGCCGGGATGTCCCGCCAGGAGATCCTCACCAAATACGTGCTGAAAAACCCGTACATCTGGCTGCTGTCGCTCTGCTACGTGCTGGTCTACGTGGTGCGCGCGGCCATCAACGACTGGGGCAACCTGTACATGTCCGAAACGCTCGGCGTGGACCTGGTGACCGCCAACTCGGCGGTGACCATGTTTGAACTGGGCGGGTTTATCGGCGCGCTGGTGGCGGGCTGGGGCTCGGACAAGCTGTTCAACGGCAACCGCGGTCCGATGAACCTGATTTTTGCCGCCGGGATTTTGCTCTCCGTCGGGTCGCTGTGGTTGATGCCGTTCGCCAGCTACGTGATGCAGGCGGCGTGCTTCTTCACCATCGGCTTCTTCGTCTTTGGCCCGCAAATGCTGATCGGCATGGCGGCGGCGGAGTGTTCCCACAAAGAGGCGGCAGGCGCGGCGACGGGCTTTGTCGGGCTGTTTGCCTACCTCGGCGCATCGCTCTCCGGCTGGCCGCTGGCGCGGGTGATCGACATCTGGCACTGGAGCGGGTTCTTCGCGGTGATCGCCATCGCGGCGGGCATCTCCGCCCTGCTGCTGCTGCCGTTTTTGCACGCGCAGGCACCGCGCGAAGCGTGACGCGCCTCACCTTTTGCTGCCGAGACGCGCAAAACTAAGAAATTTTCCCGGTTTCACCTGGACGCTGTCTCAGGCATCTCTCCTGGCTGGTTTTTACAATGCTGCAAAAATCAGCTCAGGAGTAACTCAGTCATGCTGGCCTTCTTAAATCAGGTGCGCAAGCCGACCCTGGATCTGCCGCTCGACGTGCGGCGCAAGATGTGGTTCAAACCGTTCATGCAGTCCTATCTGGTGGTCTTCATCGGCTACCTGACCATGTACCTGATCCGCAAAAACTTTAACATCGCGCAGAACGACATGATCTCCACCTACGGGCTGAGCATGACGCAGCTGGGGATGATTGGCCTGGGCTTTTCCATCACCTACGGCGTGGGGAAAACGGTTGTGTCCTACTACGCGGACGGCAAAAACACCAAGCAGTTCCTGCCGTTTATGCTGATCCTCTCCGCTATCTGTATGCTCGGCTTCAGCGCCAGCATGGGCGCGGGCTCCGTCAGCCTGTTCCTGATGATCGCCTTCTACGCCCTGAGCGGATTCTTCCAGAGTACCGGCGGGTCGTGCAGCTACTCCACCATCACCAAATGGACCCCGCGCCGCAAGCGGGGTTCCTACCTCGGCATGTGGAACATCTCACACAACCTCGGCGGAGCGGGTGCGGCAGGCGTGGCGCTGTTCGGCGCGAACTACCTGTTCGACGGTCACGTGATCGGCATGTTTATCTTCCCGTCGATTATCGCCCTGATTGTCGGCTTCATCGGCCTGCGCTTCGGCAGCGACTCACCGGAATCGTACGGCCTCGGCAAAGCTGAAGAGCTGTTCGGGGAGGAGATCAGCGAGGAGGACAAAGAGACCGAAGAAAACGAGATGTCCAAATGGCAGATCTTTGTTGAGTACGTGCTGAAAAACAAAGTGATCTGGCTGCTCTGCTTCTCGAACATCTTCCTGTACGTGGTGCGTATCGGTATCGACCAGTGGTCCACCGTGTATGCCTTCCAGGAGCTGAAGCTCTCGAAAGAGGTGGCGATTCAGGGCTTCACCCTGTTCGAAGTAGGCGCGCTGGTCGGTACCCTGCTGTGGGGCTGGCTCTCGGACCTCGCCAACGGTCGTCGCGCGCTGGTGGCCTGCGTCGCGCTGGCGCTGATTATCGCCACGCTCGGCGTTTACCAGCACGCCAGCAACCAGTACGTTTACCTGGCGTCGCTGTTTGCGCTCGGCTTCCTGGTGTTCGGTCCGCAGCTGCTGATCGGCGTGGCGGCGGTTGGCTTTGTGCCGAAAAAAGCGATCGGCGCAGCCGATGGGATTAAGGGCACCTTCGCTTACCTGATCGGCGACAGCTTCGCCAAGCTCGGTCTGGGCATGATCGCCGACGGCACGCCAATTTTCGGCCTCACCGGCTGGGCGGGCACCTTCGCCGCGCTGGATGCGGCAGCGATTGGCTGTATCGTCCTGATGGCGATGGTTGCGGTGCTGGAAGAGCGTAAGATCCGCCGCGAGAATCGTGCGCAGAAATTAAAAGTAGCCTGAGTGTGCAGGTAACTTCTTTGCCCGGTGTGTGATGCCGGGCTTTTTTATTTTTCACGGCCTGCCTTTTACCTTTACCCCGCTTTACACACCCGCCCCTCTCCATGCTCTACAGTTTTTTTGCTGCCGCCTTTCGTGCAGCCTTAGCCCTTTTTGCTAACGGAGAGCTTGCATGTTGACCCGACGATTGTCCTGCCTGGCGCTGTTGATGGCGCTGGCCTCCCCCGCAATGGCCGCGAATGCCCCCACCTACGGCGAGAAGCTGGAAGGTTTTGACTACGGCTGGCCGGTCAAACACTTTACCTTTACCTCGCAGAACCAGCCTCTGGATATGGCTTACCTGGACGTGAAACCGGAAAAACCCAACGGCCGCACCGTGGTGCTGATGCACGGCAAAAACTTCTGCGCCGGTACCTGGGACGGAACGATCCGCGCGCTTTCAGCCAGCGGGTATCGCGTGATTGCACCCGACCAGATCGGCTTCTGCAAATCCACTAAGCCGGAGCATTATCAGTACACCTTCCAGCAGCTGGCTGATAATACCCACGCGCTGCTGAAAACGCTCGGCGTTGATCGCGTGACGGTCGTCGGCCACTCGACCGGCGGCATGCTGGCGACCCGCTACGCGCTGATGTGGCCGCAGCAGGTGGAGCAGCTGGTGATGGTGAACCCAATAGGGCTTGAAGACTGGAAAGCGCGCGGCGTGCCGCATATTACGGTCGACCAGTGGTACCAGCGTGAGCTGAAGGTCAGTGCCGACGGTGTTCGTCAGTACGAGAAAAACACCTACTACGCCGGGGAGTGGAAGCCGGAGTACGAGCGCTGGGTCACCATGCTTGCCGGGTTAAACAACGGGCCGGGCAAAGCGCGCGTGGCGTGGAACTCGGCGCTGCTCTACGACATGATTTATACCCAGCCGGTCGTCTATGAACTTAGCGAGCTGAAGATGCCGGTATTATTGATGATCGGCACGAAGGACAACACCGCCATCGGGAAGGATCTCGCCCCACCGGAGATCCGCAAGACGCTCGGCAATTACGCGGTGCTGGGTAAAGAGACGGCGAAGCGTATTCCGCATGCGACGCTGGTTGAATTTAACGACATGGGCCACGCGCCGCAGATGCAGGATCCTGCTCGCTTCCACGAGGCGCTGCTGAAAGGGCTTCAGGCGCGCTGACTGGTCTCCAGCAACAGCCCGCGCAGCCACGCCTGCGCGGGGTTGCGGTGCGTTCTGCCGTGCCAGGCCATGCTTTTGGTAAAGCCGGGCACGGGAACCGGCGTCTCGCAGACGAATATCCCCGTCTGCTTTTCCGCTATGCGTGATGGCACAACGGCAATCATATCGCTGAGGGCCAGCACGTCCGGCAGGACTAAAAAGTTACTCACCGATAAGCCAACATGCCGCGTTCGGCCAGTCTTCTCCAGCGCGCCATCCGTTACGCCGCGAAAACCGTCGCCCTCGTAAGAGACCAGCACATGCTCCAGGGCGCAAAACCGGTCTAACGTCATGGGCTGTCCGGCATCCGGATGGTCAGCACGCATCATGCAAACGTACCGTTCATCATAAAGCGCCCGGCTGTGAAGCTCGTCAGGCGTGGTGTGCGGGGTGATCAGCGCCACGTCGACAGAGCCTTGTTCGAGCTGGCTGACCAGACGGTCAGATTCCACAGGCACCACGCGCACGCGAATACCCGGCGCCTGTACCTTAAGCGCAGCGATAAACGGCACGACGACCGCGCGCAGGGCGTAGTCGGTCGCGGCAAGCGTGAAGGTGAACGTTGCGGTGAGCGGATCAAAGGCGATCGGCTGAAGCAGCTCGTCGATATCTGCCAGAATGCGTTTGACGGGAGCCGCCATCGCTTCCGCCCGGGTGGTAGGCACGATGCCGTGCGGCGCGCGGATAAACAGCGGGTCTTCAAAGTAATCCCGCAGGCGGTTAAGCATGCCGCTTACCGCTGGCTGGGTCAGGGCAAGACGCGCCGCCGCGCGGGTGACGCTGCGTTCGTCCAGCAGGGCATCCAGCGTTTTCAGCAGGTTAAGATCCAGCGTGCGCAGATCCGCTTTCATGACGTTTTTCCACCTCTTTTCCGTTTACTATTATGGCGCTGCCCGCTGTTGACGCACTGCGTTTCCCGCTATGATGGGCGGCTAGTCTAAGGAGAACGCATGGTCTGGATAATGCTGGCAACGCTTGCCGTGGTGTTTGTGGTTGGATTTCGTGTCCTGACCTCAGACTCCCGCCGCGCCATCAAACGTTTAAGCGAGCGGCTGGGGATCACCCCGATGCCGGTCGAGTCGATGATTTACCAGTTCGGTAAAACGCCGGGCAATGAGTTTATCCGCTATCTTGAACGCCCCGACGAGGCGCATCTGCTAAATGCCGCTCAGGTGCTGCTGATCTGGCAGGTCTGCATCGTCGACGCCAGCGAAGAGAATCTGCATACCTGGCACCGCATGCTGCGTAAAGCCCGTCTGGCCGCGCCGATCACCGACGCGCAAATCCGCCTCGCGCTCGGCTTTATGCGCGAGATAGAGCCTGACCCGCAGGAGCTTAACGCCTTCCAGCTGCGCTACAACCAGCTTTTCCTGCCGGAAGAGGGCGTGTTTTACCTGCACTGATATCACGAAACGTGATGAAGAGTATAAAGCATCGTCATTAGATTTATATCACCCGCAGGCGCACCATCACCTTATCAACTAACCGATGAGGTGAACCATGAAACAATCCGCCATTATCTGGCCGAACGACTACCTGCCCGGCACCACCGATAACTTTGCATCCAACGAAATCATCGTCGCCGGGCTGAGCGCAAAAGAGATTTGGGCGCAGCTTAACGACACCACCCTGTGGCCGAACTACTACAGCAACGCCGAAGATATCCGTTTTCACGACGGCAGCGGCCCGGCGCTGAGCGCCAACGCCCGCTTTCGCTTCACCACCTTCGGCTTCCCGGTTGAAGCGCAGGTGACGGAGTATGTTCCGCCCGTGGACGGCGAAGCCGCGCGTATCGCGTGGCACGGCTGGGTAGAAGGGGATGCGAATTCGCGTCTGGACGTGATCCACGCCTGGCTGTTTGAAGACCTGCCGGGAAACCGCGTGCGCATTCTGACTCAGGAGTCGCAGAAAGGCGTGCCGGCGCAGGAATTAGCGCGCACGGTGCCGAACCCAATGATTAACGGGCATCAGGAGTGGATTGTCGGGTTGGCGAATGCCGCTCTTAAGGCTCGCGGGTAATTTTGCCCGGTAAGCAAAGCGCCGCCCGGCATTAAAAAACGACAAAAGTTGTCGAAACGTTAAATTCGTCACACTTTTGATGATAAACTGCGCGACTTTTCCGCACGTTTTTATCTTCAGGTGATGCCATGACAGAACATACCCAGCCCACGACTACACCGCAGGCCAAAGAGGTTTCACGCCCCAACTGGTCGGCGGTTTTCTCCGTGGCATTTTGCGTCGCCTGCCTGATCACCGTCGAGTTCCTGCCGGTCAGCCTGCTGACGCCGATGGCGCAGGATCTGGGCATTTCCGAGGGCGTGGCGGGGCAGTCCGTGACCGTCACCGCGTTTGTGGCGATGTTCGCCAGCCTGTTTATCACCCAGGCGATCGGCACCATCGACCGCCGCAAGGTGGTCATTCTGTTCAGCGTGCTGCTGACGCTCTCCTGCCTGCTGGTCTCTTTCGCTGAAAGCTTCACCCTGCTGCTGCTCGGCCGTGCCTGTCTGGGGCTGGGATTAGGCGGCTTCTGGGCGATGTCCGCCTCGCTGACCATGCGCCTGGTGCCCGCGCGTACGGTGCCAAAAGCCTTGTCCGTTATCTTCGGTGCGGTCTCGATCGCGCTGGTGATCGCCGCGCCGCTGGGCAGTTTCCTCGGTGGAATTATCGGCTGGCGCAACGTCTTTAACGCGGCGGCGGTGATGGGCGTGCTGTGCATTATCTGGGTGTGGAAGGCGCTGCCGTCCCTTCCGGGGGAAGCGGCGCACCACAAACAGAACATGTTCGCGCTGCTGAAGCGCCCCGGCGTGCTGGCGGGGATGACCGCCATCTTCATGGCCTTTGCCGGGCAGTTTGCTTTCTTCACCTATATCCGCCCGGTGTATATGACCATGGCGGGCTTTGACGTGGACGGCCTGACGCTGGTGCTCCTGAGCTTCGGGATCGCCAGTTTTGTCGGCACCTCGCTGTCGTCCCAGTTCCTGAAGCGCTCCCTGAAGGTGGCGCTGGCGGGTGCCCCGCTGGTGCTGGCGATCAGCGCCGCGGTGCTGGTGTTGTGGGGCAGCGATAAGTGGGTGGCTTCGGCGATCGCGATTATCTGGGGCTTTGCCTTTGCGCTGGTGCCGGTGGGCTGGTCGACGTGGATCACCCGCTCGCTTGCCGATCAGGCGGAAAAAGCCGGGTCGATTCAGGTGGCGGTGATCCAGCTGGCGAATACCTGCGGCGCGGCGGTGGGCGGCGTAGCGCTCGACCACCTGGGGCTGACCTCGCCGCTGGTAATTTCCGGCACGCTGATGCTGCTGACCGCGCTGCTGGTGGCGGGGAAGGTTAAGGCGAAGTAGTGCTTTTCTCCCTCTCCCGTGGGAGAGGGTTGGGGTGAGGGCATCAGGCTACGCCGATGTCTGAACCCGTCTTCTCGAATCCATCGAAATCAACACCACCGACGACACAATCAGCAGCGTCCCCAGCCAGTCCGGCAGGGTGAATGCCACCCCCAGCAACACCACCGACAGCAGCGCGCTGCTCAGCGGCTCGGCGCAGCTCAGAATGCTCGCCTTCGGCCCGCCGATCATCTGTGCGCCTTTCAGATACAGGCTGAACGTCAGCGCGGTACCTATCACCACCAGGTAGAAAAACGCCAGCAGCAGGCCGCCGTCGATCACGAAGGTGGTGCCGCGTCCGGCGTAGAACGGCGTCAGCATTAGTCCCGCAATCAACATACTCCAGCCGACAATCGGCAGCGTGCCGTAGCGGGCGATAAGCGTCGACGGGTACGTCGTATAAAACGCCGCGGCAAACGCCGAGGCGATACCGAAGAACAGCGCGGCCGGCGAGATGGAGAGCGACGTCGGGTCGCCGTGGGTTACCAGCAGGAAGGTACCCACAAGCGACGTGAAAATCGCGGATAAGACAAATATGCCGGGACGCGTTTTCCGCGCCAGCGCAAACCATGCCACGATAATGGTCGGCGACAGAAACTGGAGCACGGTGGCCGTCGCGGCGTTGGATTTTTCAATTGTCAGCAGGAAGGTGAGCTGCACGGTAAGCGCGCCAGCCAGCGAGAAAAACAGCAGGCTGAGGGCGTCTTTGCGGTTTTTGATGACCGAGAAAATCTTGTCGCCGTGAACGAAGGAGAGCGTCAGCAGGATCACGCCGGTAAACAGCAGACGAACCATGGTCAGGTAAGGCGAAGAGATGTGGCTTTTCTCCATGATGTACTGCGCGCAAACCCCGGAACTGCCCCATAAAACGGCGGCGATCAGGACGTTGAGCATCCCTTTGCGTGTGGAACCCATGTTCTCCCCTGTTATGTTGTCGTTAATTGGCCAACAGCATAGCATGGTTGTGTGCGGCCTGATGCCCTCACCCCGGCCCTCTCCCACGGGGAGAGGGGGAAAACCGTAGGCCGGGTAAGCGTAGCGCCACCCGGCATGTTGTTGACCTTAGAACCACGCCTCCCACATCGCGCCGACGTTGAAGTCGTCCAGCGTTTCATCTTTGGTGTTGTTCACGCGCGCGGTACGTTCGTTATCCACCTTGCCGCCGGTCACGTAGAAGCGCAGCATCGGACGGAACTCCGGCCCCATGGCGATAGACATGTTCTGCGACAGGGTCAGCTTCCAGCCCTTGTTGTCGCCGCCGTTGTCGTAATCCACGTGCTGCCAGCCCGCTTCCAGCCAGGTGGAGTGAACGTCGTTCCACCAGTGCATCGGGCGCACGATGGCGTTGTAGTTCTTGCGGTTGTCGGTCTTATCGCGGCTGTTGTCGTAGTCATGGAAGGCGAGGAGGTACTCCACCTGCGTCGCCTGGGTGAATTTGTACAGCCCTTCGAAGCTGGCGTAGACCGTGGTCAGATCCTCGGTTTTGTTGAACACGCTGTTGTCCGCGTTATCGGAGTAGCGGGCAATCACCTTGTTCACGCCGCTGTCGTTGGTGTGGCTCAGCACCACGCCGCCCTGCCAGGCGTTCAGACGTTCGTCGCTCTCCACCGCTTTCGAGTCAAAGCCGTAGTTGGCGTACAGCTCCAGATCCAGCGGACCGAGCTTCACACCGTGGATTTTAGACGTCGCGGCGTAGTTGCCTTTGTCGCCCGTGCCGGACCCGCCGGTACAGGTGATGCGCGACGGGTTCGCTTCGTCCTCCATCACTTCCGGGCTACAGGATTCCACCGCTGCCACGGCGGCCACGTCAAACTGCACGCCGCCGATGTCGAAGTTCTTCACCCCGGCGCCCTGACCGTCGTGGTTCATCCAGAAGTAATCGTTGATGCCCTGCTGCGGACGCTGGTGGAAGTCGCGACCCGCCCAGAAGTAGGCGTTCGGGTTGGAGGCCATAATGTTGGTCACGCCGGCGTAGGCTTTCTTGAGGTTAACTTCGTCGCCCCAGTGGTCGATCATCACGTTGATGTCCCAGATGGCGCCGTTTTCGCCCTTGAAGGCTTTAGAGAGCTGGAACTCGCCGCCGTTGCCTTCGTTACCCAGACGACCAATGGCGGACGCGCCGTTGTAGGAGCCGTCCACCGCCACGTATTTCTGATCGGCAGCCTGGAAGTGCGCGCCGTAGCGGGCGTAGCCGGTAAATTTAACCCCGAACGGGATCGCCATATCCGGAGATTGCGCCGCGCTCTGCGGCTCGGTCACCACGTCCGCTTTTTTCGCGACCGCCGCGTCCATTTTGGCCTGACGCTCGGCCAGGGCTTTATCCACCGCTTTTGCCACAATGGCGTCGATTTGCTCCTGAGTGAATTCCTGAGCGAGAACGGAAATTGGGCAAAGCGCGGCGATAACCGCCATGGTTAATGGAAGTTTTTTAATCGTATTCATGGTTATCTCAATATAGTTTAATTTTATTCAGACAATAACCATCCCGCTCCGATCTGACAGAGTATGTCGCTATCATCAGAACAAGTGGATCTCTATTTAGGGTACAGAGGTATTACAGTAATTATTTCGCCATAGACTATCTCTGATATAAATGAATAATTTCTTCGGATAACTCGCGCGCTAATAAGGAATTCATTAAATGATCCTGGGCGTGCACCATAATTAAGGTCATCGGCTGGCGGGCTTCGCCCGCATCCTGCTCGATCAGTTTGGTCTGCATCTTGTGCGCCTGGCGCGCGTAGCCGTCGGCTTCGCGCAGCAGGCTTTTGGCCTCATCAAGGTTGCCCTGACGCGCCGCGTGCAGGGCTTCAAAGCACAAGCTGCGGGACTGGCCGGCGTTGACGATAATTTCCATTACGGCTTCTTCTAGTGCGATCATCATCATTACTCTTTATCAAAACTATTATTTAAGGCGGTGGCGGCAAACCACTCTCCGCTTTTTTTAATGGTGCGCTGCTGCGTCTCTACATCGAGCTGAATAAAACCGTAGCGGTTTTTATACGCATTACACCACGACCAGTTATCAATAAACGTCCACATATGATAGCCAAGGCAATTGCAGCCTTCGCTAATACCTTTGTGCAGCCACGATAAATGCTCAGAAATAAAATCGATGCGGTATTGATCGTTAATCTGGCCATTTTCAATAAAGCGCTGCTCGTTTTCGACGCCCATGCCGTTTTCCGAAATAAAGCAGCGAGGGTTACCGTAATTATCGCGCAGGTTAACCAGAATATCGTAAATACCCGGCGCGTAGATTTCCCAGCCGCGGTACGGGTTCATCTTACGGCCCGGCATCTCGTAATTATCAAAGAACCACTCCGGCATAAACGGCGCCTGCGGGTTCACCGCGCTGTCGCGACACTTCACGCGACGCGGCTGATAGTAGTTAACGCCGAGCAGGTCGATTTTCCCTTCCGCAATCAGGAAACCGTCTTCCGGCTTGCAGGCGGGCAGCTGATCGTAAGATTTCAGCAATGCCACCAGGTCCGCCGGATACTCCCCGCGCAGCACCGGGTCGAGGAAGCTGCGGTTAAACATCAGGTCCGCTATGTGCGCCGCCTTCACGTCCGCCGGGTTCCGGGAGCGCGGGTACGACGGCGTCAGGTTGAGCACGATGCCGATCTCACCCGCGTAGTGTCCGGCGCGGTAAGCCTGAACGGCCTTCGCATGGGCCAGCACGGCGTGATACGCCACGGTGGCTGCCCGACGAAAATCCACCACGTTCGGGTAGTGGAAGTCGTACAGATAACCGCCTTCCACCGGAACAATCGGCTCGTTGAAGGTAAACCAGTGCAGCACGCGGTCGCCGAACAGCTCGAAGCAAATCTGCGCATAGCGGGCGTACGCGTCCACCACGTCACGGTTTTCCCAGCCGCCAATCTCCTGCATCGCCATCGGCATGTCGAAATGGAACAGGGTGATAAACGGCGTGATGCCCTGCTCGTTTAGCTCATCAATGACCTGATTGTAAAAATCGACCGCGTCCGGGTTCACTTCACCGATACCGTCAGGGATCAGGCGCGCCCAGCTAATCGAGGTACGAAAGCTGTTGTGGTTCAGCTGCTTTAACAGCTGAATGTCCGTTTTCCAGTGCTGATAAAACGTGGAGGTGTGCTGCGGCCCCACGCCGTTGTGAAAACGGTTCGGCTCGCGGGCAAACCAGTAATCCCACGTGGTTTCACCCTCTCGTGTCCCTTCCGTCTGGAGAGCGGAGCTTGCGCTGCCCCACCAGAAGTTATCGGGAAATGCGTATTTCATGACTCTTCCTCTTTGACTTAATTGCTGGCGGCTTCAGCGTTACCGACGGTCGCCTGAGCTTTCTGCTCTTCGTTTTTGATGAGCGTACGCTCATAGGCACGCAGGAACGGCAGGTACATCAGCGCGGACATCACCATACAGACCAGGCACATCACCACCGGGCTGAGCGCCCAGTTCGCCGCCCACGACGCACCAATCGGCGCGGGGGTGGTCCACGGGGTTAACGAAACCACCTGAGCCAGCCAGCCGAGTTTGGTTGCGCCGTACGCCAGGCAGGCGTTGACCAGCGGAACAAACACGAACGGGATAAACAGCATCGGGTTCATGATGATCGGTGCGCCGAACAAAATCGGTTCGTTGATGTTAAAGAAGCTTGGCACCACGCCCATTTTGCCGATGGTGCGCAGGTGGGTAACGCGGCTACGCAGCAGCAGGAACGCCAGCGGCAGGGTGGAGCCTACGCCGCCAATCAGCAGGTAGTGATCCCAGAAACCTTGCAGATAAACGTGCGGCAGCGCCGCGCCCGCCGCCAGCGCCGCCTGGTTTGCAGAGAGGTTCGCCATCCAGAACGGGTTCATGATGCCGGTGACAATCAGCGACCCGTGGATACCAGCGAACCAGAAGATCTGGCACAGCAGCACGGAGAGCAGAATGGCGGGCAGCGAGTCAGACGCCGACACCAGCGGCTCCAGCAGGTGCATAATCGCCTGCGGGATGATCATCCCGGTCTGCGCTTCAATGAACAGGTTCAGCGGGTGCAGCGTTCCGATCACCACCATCACCGGGATCAGGATCTCAAACGAACGCGCCACGCCGGTCGGCACTTCCTTCGGCAGGCGGATGGTGACGTTGTTCTGTTTCAGCCACGCATAGACGCGAGTGGAGTAGATCGCGGTGATAAGCGCAGTGAAGATCCCCTGACCGGAGAGATACTGGGTCGAAATTTTGCCATCGGCATAGGGCGCGGCGACCAGCAGGAAGGCCATAAAGGCCAGCAGGCCTGACATCACCGGATCGAGGTTAAACTGACGCCCCAGGCTCGCCCCAATCCCCACCGAGATGAAGAAGGTCATCACGCCCATGCTGAGGTTAAACGGCAGCATCAGCTGTTCGCGGTAGGTCTCGGAGAAATCCAGCCAGCCGCGGGCGAAGCTGTTGGTGGTATCCGCCGAAAACGGCGGGAAGATAAACACCAGCATAAACGAGCCGATGATCATAAACGGCAGCGCAGCGGTAAAGCCGTCGCGGATGGCAATCACATACTTTTGCTGACCGAGCTTCGCGGCCAGCGGCGTAATTGACTGCTCAATCACCGCGACCATGGATTGATATAACGAACTCATGTGAACACCTTTTAGTGTGCCGCTTCGATGAGCGACAGAGCATAGTCCAGTACTTTATCGCCACGCTGCATGCCGTAATCCATCATGTCGATGGGCTGCACCGGAATGCCTTGCGTCGCTGCCTTGTCTGAGAGCGTCTTTAACATGTATTTCACTTGCGGTCCGAGAAGCACCACCTGATAGTACGGAAACTGCGTATCAAATTCGGATACGCCATACGCATCTATCTTCACGGGCAAGCCCCGTTCTTTTGCAACATCGATCATTTTGCTGACCAGCAGGCTGGTGGACATCCCGGCAGAGCAGCACAGCATAATCTTGAACATCGACAACCATCCTCAAAATGTAAAAAGTTATTGCGAGGATGATTGGACATGATACGGAAACCGGTTTCCATTTATAAAAGACAGAAGTGTGATAACCATCAAGATCCAATACTTATGAGGCTAATTAACCGGATGTGGGTCACATAATTTGGCTGTTTTGGCATCAAATTGAGTGGAAACGGAAAATCGGTTTCCATGGAAAACGGAAACGGATATACTCCGTTCTGGCTATAATGTGAGCCGTAGCGGTGATGGAAATTACAGACGCCAGTTGCGTCTGACAGGGGAGAGAGATGTCTACAATTAACGATGTATCGCGTCTGGCCGGGGTGTCCAAAGCCACGGTATCACGGGTGTTGAGCGGGTCGCGTGGCGTTAAAGAAGCCAGCCGCCAGGCTGTTCTGAAAGCGGTGGATGAGCTGAACTATCGTCCCAACGTGATCGCCCAGTCGCTGCTCAGCCAGTCGACGGGCTGCATTGGAGTGATTTGCGCGCAGGAAAACATTAACCAGACCACCGGTTACCTGTACGCGCTGGAAAAACACCTCAGCCAGCATCAAAAACATCTGCTGCTGCGTTTCGCACACACAAAAACAGAAGTGATGAACGCCCTTGAAGAACTCTCCTGCGGCTTATGTGATGACATTCTGGTGATTGGCGCGCGTTTCCCGCTGGACGTGGACATGGACAACGTGATTCTGGTCGACTGTATGGAAGCCGATAACGCCAACAGCATTCAGTTCGATCACGCGTTCGCGGCTGAAACGGCCTGTAACTATCTCACCAGCCAGGGGCGTCGCCAGATAGCGCTGATCCACCCGCACGGCAGCGGCTTTGCCGATCAGGTGCTGCTGGGCTACAAACACGCGCTGGAGAAAAACTTCCTGCCCTTTAATCGCAACCTCGTGTTTATGGACGCGACTTCATCGTCCGTTGCGCTTCAGGAATTACTCAACAACGCGTCCACGCTGAACTTCAACGCGCTGCTGGTGGCGGATGAGCAGGAAGCCCAGCGGGTGATCCCGCAGTTACAGGCGTTTAATAAATCGGTACCGGAAGACATCATGGTTTTCAGCCTCGGCGGTTCGCTGCATCTGCCGGGTATTCCGGTGATCCCGGCCATTGAGTATTCCATGGACGCCATGGCGGCGCGCATCGTGAGCTGGCTGACAGAGAAAACGCAGATGCTCGGGTCCTACGTTCTGCGCGGGGATTTGATTATTCCGGATGTGCGGAAGCGTTAAACGTGTGATGTAGGCCGGGTAAGCGTAGCGCCACCCGGCGCTCAACCCTCAGTAATCTTCCATACAATCCACCTGACTTACTGCATCCCAGTAGGCGTCCAGGTTGTCACGCTTCACGGCGGTGATGGCGTTTTTGATCAGCAGCTGATTGGCCTCAGACGACAAAATCATCGCCTGCCAGGCCTTATCGCTCTGCTTTTTCTGCGGGGTACAGGTTTTCTTCACATCTTTCAGGACCTGCTGTTTTATCTGGGCCTCTTTCTCCGGAGCGCTCTTCTCCTGCGCGTGAACAAACGCAGCGAAAATCAGGCAAACGAGCAGGCAAACCAGGTGTGCAGATTTCATCGAAACCTCCTTTGAAAGTCACATGCTTCCCCTGAAATATATCGTTACATTCATCAACGCGATTCAAGCCAAAAGTATGAATTTACGCATTCTGCGTGCGAGATCCGATCGCCAGTGCAATGCCATAGCTTACTAACACCGCGAGACTCATTTTCAGCATCGTTTCTCCGCCGATACCGGCGAGAGGCGCTGCGATCCCGCCGAATAAAAACATCAGCATGCCCAGAATGGCTGACGCTGTGCCGGACTCCTTCGCGTCGACTGCGCTCATCGCTTCTGAACCCGCAATGGTGCTGATCCCGCTGTTAAATGCGACGGTGAAAAAGAGTGCAATCAGTGCCGGAACGGAAAGCTGCATCCACGCAAAGAGCAACGTCAGCCCCGCGCAGGTTATGGCCAACACCAGACCTATTTGCATTAACCCTTCCGCCGGGTGTCGGCGTGCCAGACGGGAGAAAATCAGCGCTGAGACGATCAGGCCGATACCGTTCACACCGAACAGCAGGCTGAACTGCATGGCGCTCAGGCCATACTCGTTTTGCATCACAAAGGAGGATGCCCCGATATAGGCGAACAGCCCCGCCAGCATGAAGGCCTGGATCAGGCAGTAGCGCATAAAGCGACGATTTTTAAGTACCGTCCTGGCGGTTTGCGTCAGCGATCCCCCGCCCTGTTTCTCTGTGAGGGACTCGCGGATAAAAAGCTGGCTGGCGATCAGCAGCGCCAGACCCGCCCCTGCCATTACCCAGAACAGCATCCGCCAGTCGAAATGCGACGCGATATAGCCACCGAGTACCGGGGACACCACGGGCGCGATGCCGTTGACCGTCATCAGTAGGGCAAAAAACTGCGTTAGCATCGTGCCATTATAGTTATCACGGGCGATGGAGCGGGCAAGTACGGAGCCGCCCGCCCCGGCAACGCCCTGCACAAATCGCCAGCCGATCAGGGCGTAAATATTCTGCGTGCTGGCACAAAGCACTGAAGCCAGTACAAACAGCAAAAGTGAGAACAGCAGCGGCGTTTTACGTCCGATGCGATCGCTTAGCGGGCCGAAAAAAAGTTGTCCCAGCCCCAGGCCAATCAGCGCCGAGGTAAGAGAAAGCTGCGTCAGCGTTGTGGAGGTGTTGAGCTGGGTGGCGATCTCCGGCAGCGCCGGAAGATAAAAATCGGAACACAGCGGCCCGATAGCCGTCAGCAGGCCAAGGATGGCCGCGAAAGAAAAAGAGAGTTTTGCCATAGGTATTTACTCTGATGGCCGGGCAACGTTGCGCCGCCCGGCAGTGATGTTACTGAATCCCGCCGCCCAGCGACTGCCACAGCGTGATGCGGTTTTCCAGGTCGGTTTGCTGCAAGGCAATCAGTGATTCCTGCGCCGACCACAGCGACCGCTGCGCGGTGAGCACCGTCAGATAATCGCCCGCGCCAGCCTTGTAACTGCGCGTCGCCACATCCAGCGTTTTTTGCTCCGCCGCCACGTATTCACGCTGGGCATCAAGCTGTTCACTCAACGTTTCGCGCCGGGCCAGCGCGTCGGCCACGTCCTTGAACGCGCTCTGGATGGTTTTCTCATAGGTCGCAATTAACCCTTTTTTCTCGGCTTCCGCATAGCGCAGCTGCGCCATATTGTTGCCGCCGCTGAACAGCGGCAGGGTGATGGAAGGTGCAAACGACCAGACCTTCATCCCGTGGCTGAACAGGGACGACAGCGAATCGCTGCCGACGCCCGCGCTGGCGGTGAGCGAGATGGTCGGGAAGAAGTTGGCGCGCGCCGCGCCGATGTTGGCGTTGGCGCTCAGCAGGTTATGTTCCGCCTCCTGAATGTCCGGACGACGCAGCAGCGCGCTGGAGCTGACGCCCGCCGGGATCAGCGTGATGGCGTTGTCGCTCAGGCTCTCCAGCGTGCCGGGTAGCAGGTTATCGGGCACCGTATCGCCCGCCAGCAGGTTGAGAGCGTTTTTGTCCTGCATCACCAGCGTCTGGTAGCTCGCCACGCTGGCGCGCGCCTGCTGGTAAACCGCCATCGCTTCACTGACGTCCGTTGCCGCTGCCACGCCCACTTCCTGCTGGCGCTTCACAATCTTGAGCGAGTTTGCGGCGCTCTCCAGGGTGGACTTCGCCAGCGCCAGATTGCTGTTATCCGCCGCCAGCGTCACCCAGGCCGTGGTCAGCTCGCTGACCATCGTCAGGCGCGTGTTCTGCGCGGTGAATTCGCTGGCAAGCCAGGTTTCACGCGCGGCACGCGACAGGCTCTGGTTGCGGCCAAACAGATCCAGTTCGAAGCTGGAGACCGCGCCGTTGGCTTCGTCACTTGTCGCGACGCCGCTCGCCAGCGTGCGGCTGCGGGTGTGGCTCAGTTCCGCGTCCACCGTCGGGAACAGGGACGAGCGCGTTTCGCCATACTGGGCACGGGCGGCGTCGATATCCGCAATCGCTTTTTGCACGTCGCGGTTGCTGTTGAGCGCCATCGTCACCACGCTTTTCAACCGCGCATCATTCATCACCTGCTGCCACTGGCTCACCACGGCGTTGGCTTCGCCATGGGCGCCCGGCAACGTCGCCGGGACGGGGGCGTCCGGGCGCTGATACGTGGGATCTAATGACACACAGCCCGCGCTCAGCAGCGCTAACGTTAATACGGTTACACGAAACATTATGACCTCCGGTTTGCGTGCTTACCGGAGAACAGACGTTTCACCAGTACAAAGAATAAAGGAACAAAGAAGATGGCCAGCAGCGTCGCGGCCAGCGTCCCGCCGATAATACCGGTACCGATCGCCACGCGGCTGTTGGCCCCGGCGCCGGTGGCAATCGCCAGCGGCGTCACGCCTGCGATAAACGCCAGCGAGGTCATGATGATCGGACGCAGACGCGTCTGGGCGGCCCGCAGGGCGGCGCGCGTCAGGGAGTAGCCTTCGGCCACTTTGGCTTCGGCAAACTCGACAATCAGAATGGCGTTCTTCGACGACAGACCGATGGTGGTCAGCAGCGCCACCTGGAAATAGACGTCGTTGTTCAGGCCGCGCAGGGAGGCGGCAACCGCCGCACCCAGCACCCCTAGCGGGATCACCATGATGACCGAAATCGGCACCGACCAGCTCTCATACAGCGCCGCCAGGCACAGGAACACCACCAGGATCGAGAGGGCATAGAGGCTCATTGCCTGACCGCTCGCCAGTTTTTCCTGCAACGACAAACCGCTCCATGCCCAGGTGCTGCCGGACGGCAGGTTATTCGCCAGCTGCTCCATTTTGCTCATCGCCGTACCGGAGCTGGCACCGCTGGCGTTTTCGCCCTGAATCTCATACGCCGCCGAGCCGTTGTAGCGCACCAGGCTTTCCGGGCCATACTCCCAGCGGGTGGTGGCGAAGGCGGAGAACGGGGTCATGGTGCTGTCGCTGCCGCGCACATACCATTTGTTAAGATCCGATGGCACCGCGCGATAGTCGCTGTCGCCCTGGATGTAGACCTTTTTCACGCGGCCACGGTCAATGAAGTCGTTCACGTAGGTGCCGCCCCAGGCGCTGGAGAGGGTGTCGGTAACATCGCTCAGGGAGAGCCCCAGCGACACGGCTTTGTTGTTATCAATATCCACCTGAAGCTGCGGCATCTGCGGCAGATCGTTGGCGCGCACGGCGTGCAGCGAGTTGTCCTGGTTGGCTTCGCCAATCAGCTGGTTACGCAGTTTCAGCAGCGCGTCGCGGTCGGTGCCGCCGCTGGCCATCAGCTCAAAGGTAAAGCCGTTGCTCTGGCCTAAACCATCCACCGCCGGGGGCGTCATGGCGAAAATTGTGGCATCCCGAATGGTGCTCAGCTCCTGCGTGGCGCGCAGGGCAATGGCCTGGGCGGTATTCTCATCGCCTTTGCGCTCTGACCAGTTTTTCAGGGAGACGAACGCCATCCCGGCGTTCTGGCCGCTGCCGCTGAAGCTGAAGCCTTCAATGGTGAAGATCACGTCGGTATTGGCTTTCTCTTTGGTGAGGAACCACTCGCGTACCTGGCGGCTTACCTCGGCGGTACGCACCGCGGTTGCGCCGGCGGGCAGGGTGTACTGCACCATGATTTCACCCTGGTCTTCGGTTGGCAGGAAGCTGCCCGGCAGTTTTAGCATGGCGAACCCCATCGCGCCGCAGAGCAGGGCGTAGATCACCAGCATGCCACCGGAACGGCGCAGGGCGCGCAGCACCTTGTTCTGATAGCCGTGCTCGGTCTTACTGTAGAAGCGGTTAAACGCGCCGAAGAAGCCCTTTTTGTGCGGAGCGGTGTGATTCAGGATCGAGCCGCACAGCGCGGGCGTCAGGGTCAGCGCCACCACCACGGAGAGGAACATCGCCGAAATAATGGTGACCGAGAACTGACGGTAAATCACCCCGGTGGAGCCGCCGAAAAAGGCCATCGGCAGGAATACCGCAGAGAGCACCAGCGCAATGGCGATCAGCGCGCCGGAAATTTCGCCCATCGATTTTTCGGTCGCTTCCCGGGCGGGCAGCCCTTCGTCGCGCATAATACGCTCGACGTTTTCCACCACCACGATGGCGTCATCCACCAAAAGCCCTATAGCCAGCACCATCGCAAACAGCGTCAGGGTGTTGATGGAGTAACCGAACAGCGCCAGCACGCCGAAGGTGCCCAGCAGCACCACCGGCACCGCCAGCGCCGGGATCAGCGTCGCGCGGATGTTTTGCAGGAACAGGTACATCACCACCACCACGAGGATAATGGCTTCGAACAGCGTCTGAATCACGTCCTCAACGGAGATCTTGATGAACTCGGTGCTGTCTTTCGGGTAGGCCACGTCGTAGCCTTCCGGCATCGACTTTTTGAACTCGGCAATCTTGTCTTTTACCGCCGTGGCGGTGTTAAGCGCGTTGGCGCCCGGTGAGAGCATCACCGCCATACCCGCCGCCGGGTGGCCGTTCAGCTTCGCGGTGGCGGTGTAATCTTCGCTGCCCATCTCCACGCGCGCGACATCGCTGATGCGCACCACCGCACCGTTGGACTGGCTCTTGACGATGATCTTTTTGAACTCATCGACCGTTTGCAGACGCGACTGAGCGCGGACGGTGGCGGTCAGCTGTTGGGCGTTCGACGAGGGCAGCGCGCCGATTTTACCGGCGGAAACCTGCACGTTCTGCGCTTCAATCGCGCTCTGCACGTCGGAGGGCATCAGCGAGTACGACGCCAGCTTCGCCGGGTCGAGCCAGATGCGCATCGCGTATTCTGCACCGAACACCTGTAGGCTACCGACGCCATCCACGCGCGCCAGCGGATCCTGCATATTACTCACCAGCCAGTCGGCGATATCCGAGCTGCTGGCGGTGTCGGTTTTGTCATATACGCCCATGATCAGCAGGAAGTTGCTCTGGGATTTTTCGACGGTGATCCCGGACTGCTGCACCTCGGTCGGCAGGCGCGATTCCGCCTGCTGGACTTTGTTCTGCACCTGTACCTGAGCGGTGTCCGGATCGGTTCCCTGTTCAAACGTGACGTTAATACTCACCGACCCGTCCGAGCTGCTGGTGGAGGTGAAGTAGAGCAGGTTATCCAGCCCGGTGAGCTGCTGCTCGATCACCTGCGTCACGCTGTTTTCCAGCGTCTGTGCGGAGGCACCGGTATAGGTGGCGGAGATTTTGATCGACGGCGGAGCCACGTCCGGGTACTGCGCAACGGGCAGCGTGCGGATCGCCAGCATTCCGGCGAGCATGATGAGAATGGCGATAACCCAGGCAAAGACCGGGCGACGCACGAAGAAACGGGAAAACATCAGGCGTTTCCTCCGTTGGTTTTCATCTCTTCAGCTTTCACTTCCTGCCCGGCGGTGACTTTATCGGTGCCTTCCACAATCAGCTTATCGCCCGCCTTCAAACCGCTCAGCACCAGCCATTTGTCGCCGTAGGTGTCGCCCGTCTCCAGCTGACGCTGTTCGACCTTGTTGCTGGCGTTCACCACCAGCGCGGTGGCGGTGCCTTTGGCGTCGCGGGTGATGCCCTGCTGCGGGGCGAGGATCGCGTCATTCATGATGCCTTCATCCACTCTGGCGCGGACGAACATGCCCGGCAGAAGCTGATGCTGCGGGTTCGGGAAGACGGCGCGCAGGGTGACTGAGCCGGTAGACTCATCCACCGCCACTTCGGTCAGCGCCAGGCGGCCTTTTTCGCTGTAGCTGCTGCCGTCTTCGAGAATCAACGACACGTTCAGCGTATCGCTGTTGCTGGCGAGGGTTTGCTTGCGTAAACGCAGCAGATCGGCGCTGGAACGGGTTAAATCGACGTACATACTGTCCAGCCCGCGAATGGTGGCCAGCGCGGTATCCTGCTGGGCGGTCACCAGCGCGCCGGGGGTCACAGAGGAGATGCCGATACGTCCGGCAATCGGCGCGGTGACGGTGGTCCAGTTGAGGTTAATGCGGGCGCTTTCCAGCGCGGCTTTCTTTGACTCGACGCTGGCCTTGTCCTGCGCGCAGGTGGACTTCGCGTCTTCCGCATCCTGACGTGATACGCCGTCGTCCTTCACCAGCTGCGCATAACGCCGGGCTTTCTGGCAGTCGGCCTGCACCAGCGCCTGCGCCTGTTTCAGTGCGGCGGCGGCTTCATCATACGCGGCGCGGTAGCTGGAAGGATCGATCTGATACAGCGCCTGCCCGGCCTTGACCGTATCGCCTTCGGTGAACAGGCGCTTCTGGATAATGCCACCTACCTGGGGGCGCACTTCGGCGCTCATTGCGGCGGCGGTGCGGCCGGTCAGCTCGCTGACGACGGACACCGGCTGGCTCATGAGGGTGACAATCCCCACTTCCGGAAGAGGACGTTGAGGAGCAGATGTTTGCGCATTATCGCACCCTGTCAGGAGGAGTAATGCCGCGATGGAGGTTGTTATGGTTTTCATAATCTTTTTCCAGGGTGAACGAAGCCTGCCCTGTTAATCGCTTAACAGGGAGGAGGGCTAATTAAAAGCACAGCGATCCCGCATCTCTGGCTGAGCCAGAAATGAAAAAAGGGAAATTACTTATTTCCGCTAATTATTCACATGCGATTACTTCGCAGAGAAAATCATATTTAAAATATTCTGGTATATAGGCTCTAATTGTTCTGATGGTACTTTTAAAGGCGTGAGTCGACGGTAAATCGTGCCTTCGATCATCACGGCGGTAATCTCCACGCAGCAGCGAATATGCTCATCGCTCAGGTGAGGGAACTGCTTTTTCAGATGCGCGCAGGCGTTGGCGAACATGCGGGCTTCGGCTTCGATCAGCATGTTTGCCACCAGCGGATTGCGCGTGGCCTCTGCGGACATTTCGAGCATCAGCGCGTCATCGTCTTCGTTAAGCGTCTGGCGCCAGGCAAGCGCCTGCGGCATCCCTTCAACCAGGGTTTTGCCCTGCATCTCTTCAATACGTGAGTCGATAATGCGCCGGATCATCTCTTCAATAATCGCGTCTTTGTTACTGAAATAGCGATAGATTTGTCCGACGCTGAGCCTGGCTTCGCTGGCGATCTGCGACATGCTGGCAGCGTGAAATCCACTGGCGCGAAAGCAGCGGCGCGCGGCGGTAATGATTTCGTCCTGGCGCAGTTTTTGTCGTTCTTCCAGCTTTGTACTCATTGTCGGCTACCGTAAAAAGTGAGAATGATCGTTCTCATTATACGTTTTCGGAGACTATTGGAAAGGCTTTTTTTATTTACATATTGAATGAATATTTCCAGGTATAAACAATGGAGAAAATAAGGAGTTTTTATGAAGGTTAAGCTGTGAGATATTCAGATTGCGCTGAAAATAAGGAGAGAATTATGCATCTGAGCATTACAGATAATGTCACAGCCGAAGAAAAAGAAGAATTATTAACGGGGCTAAGAGCCTATAACGCGCAGTTTTTAGATTTGCCGTCGTTTGGCGGCGATATTGGCGTATATATGCGAGACGACAATGGCGTCATGCTGGGCGGGTTAATCGGCGTACGGAAAGGCGACTGGCTGAACATCGACTATCTGTGGGTCAGCGACAGCGTGCGGGGAACGGGCGTGGGAAGCCAGCTTATCAAAACGGCTGAAGAGGAGGCCCGTCGCAAAGGCTGTCGTCACGCGCTGGTGGATACGGTCAGCTTCCAGGCGCGCCCGTTCTATGAAAAGCAGGGTTATCAGGTGCAGATGTCCTTGCAGGATTACCCTTATCAGGGAATGCAGAGACACTATCTGACCAAACATCTTTAACCGCCGATCCCGGTGCCAATCACGGCTAACACGTGGCGCACCACGATCTCCGGTGAGAGGGCGCTTAGCCTCTCGTCATTGCGCATGCGGGAGAACGGCACCAGCACCAGGCTCAGCAGCGTTGTGAACAGCAGTTCGGGGGCCAGCGCCGGATTCAGCTTTCCTTCCTGCTGCCAGCCTTTGATGGTTGCCAGCGTGGTGTGATATTTCTCATCGCCAAAGCGTGCCTGCAAATGGGTGCGCAGTACCGGCATCTCGCCAATCACCTCCTGCATCCACAGCGGGGCAAACCAGCGATACTTTTCCGCCAGTTCGGCCAGCACCCTGACCATTTCCGTCAGGGCATCCACCGGCGAATCCCGGTTGTCGGCGAAAATCGCCCCGATCCGCTCGCGTAACGGCAGGAAGCGCTCCTCAATCATCGCATCCAGCAACTGTTCTCTGGAGTTGAAGTAGTAGTGCAGCATGGCGGGCGTCACGCCTGCTTCGCGGGCGATGGCGTTCAACGACGTATTGGCGATCCCCTGGCGGGAAAAGAGGTTCAGGGCGATATCCAGCAGCTG
Source organism: Enterobacter cloacae complex sp. 397G4 (assembly GCF_050031515.1). Lineage (NCBI taxonomy): Bacteria > Pseudomonadati > Pseudomonadota > Gammaproteobacteria > Enterobacterales > Enterobacteriaceae > Enterobacter > Enterobacter cloacae complex sp. 397G4. Next base: position 61,570 of record NZ_JBLGWE010000001.1, read on the forward strand.
TTCACGGCTGGCGGTAACGCGCTTGCCGCCGCGTGGCCGACCGGGGCGGCGGGGTTCAGAATTGTCCTTTTGTGCTGGCATGGTCACCGTATCTCTTGATCTTATTCATCACTTCCACAAATATTAATTATACGATTAATTAATTTCAAGTGATGTCTTATGGAGTCCGACGTAATGACTCAACCTGCGAAAAAGGCGCCGTCGATTAAGCTGCTGTTCAGCGCACTCCTGCTGGTGATGCTGCTCTCGGCGCTGGATCAGACCATTGTCTCCACCGCGCTGCCGACCATCGTCGGTGAGCTGGGCGGGCTGGATAAGCTCTCGTGGGTGGTAACGGCCTATATCCTCAGTTCGACCATCGTGGTGCCGCTGTACGGCAAATTCGGCGATCTGTTTGGCCGAAAAATCGTTCTGCAAATCGCGATTGTGCTGTTTCTTGTAGGGTCCGCGCTGTGCGGTCTGGCGCAGAACATGACCCAGCTGGTGCTGATGCGCGCCCTGCAAGGGCTGGGGGGCGGCGGTCTGATGGTGATCAGCATGGCTGCCGTGGCGGACGTGATCCCGCCTGCCGATCGGGGTCGCTATCAGGGGTTGTTTGGCGGCGTGTTTGGCCTGGCGACGGTGATAGGGCCGCTGATCGGCGGGTTTATCGTTCAGCACGCATCCTGGCGCTGGATTTTCTACATCAACCTGCCGCTGGGGCTGTTTGCCCTGCTGGTGATTGGCGCGGTTTTCCACGGCAGCGCGCGGCGCAGCAAGCATGAGATTGACTACCTGGGGGCGATTTACCTCAGCATGGCGTTGCTGTGCATCATTCTGTTTACCACCGAGGGCGGGACGATCCGCCAATGGAGCGACCCGCAGCTGTGGTGCATTCTGGCCTTCGGCCTGACGGGGATCGCCGGGTTTATCTACGAAGAGCGGCTGGCGTGGGAGCCGATTATCCCGCTGTCGCTCTTCCGCGACCGCAGCTTCCTGCTCTGTAGCCTGATCGGTTTTATTATCGGCATGTCGCTGTTTGGCTCCGTCACTTTCCTGCCGCTCTATTTACAGGTGGTAAAAGACGCCACGCCGACGCAGGCCGGTTTGCAGCTGATCCCCCTGATGGGGGGGCTATTGCTCACCTCCATTATCAGCGGGCGCATCATCAGCCGTACCGGGAAATATCGTCTGTTCCCGATCCTCGGCACGCTGCTCGGCGTGGTGGGGATGGTGTTACTGACGCGCATTTCAATCACCTCCCCAACCTGGCAGCTGTACCTGTTTACCGGCGTGCTGGGCATGGGGCTGGGACTGGTGATGCAGGTGCTGGTGCTGGCGGTGCAGAACAGCGTGTCAGCCGATCAATACGGCGTCGCGACGTCTGGGGTGACGCTGTTCCGTTCCATTGGCGGGGCGATTGGCGTTGCGCTGTTTGGCGCGGTGTTCACCCATATTCTGCAATCAGGCCTGATCGACAGGCTGCCGGAAGGGGCGGAACTGCCGCGCGAACTTAATCCCGTTGCCATACACCATCTGCCTGATGCCCTGCGTCTGGACTATCTGGATGCGTTCGGCTCGGCGATCCATGCGGTATTCATGCTGGCGGCGGGGATTATGGTGCTGGCGTTTGTGCTGTCGTGGTTTTTGCGCGAAGCGCCGCTGCGTCGGCAGGCGTGAGGGAAGCGGTTCTGCTTGCGCCTGGACTACCGTAGCCTGATGCCCATCGCCCGGTGGCGCTACGCTTACCGGGCCTACACTTCGCCCGTTACGTAGGCCGGGTAAGCGCAGCGCCACCCGGCAACAGGCCGCATATAACTTAACCGTCTTACTGATTCCTTTTCGTTTTTTAGCCTGCCGTCTCGTTGTCGATATAGTCTTCAAAACGTCTATCAAAAGGAACTGTCTCGTGAAACTTCGATTGGGTGCGCTTCTCCTGACTGGCCTGCTGCTCGCGGGCTGTGATCAGGGCGGCAATGATGCCAGACACATTAAAGTCGGCGTGATCAATGGCGCTGAGCAGGACGTGGCGGAAGTCGCCAAAAAGGTGGCAAAGGAGAAATACGGTCTGGATGTTGAGCTGGTGGGCTTTAGCGGCTCGCTGCTACCCAACGATGCCACCAACCAGGGCGAACTGGATGCCAACGTCTTCCAGCATCGCCCGTTCCTCGCAGAAGATAACAAGGCGCACAATTACAAGCTGGTCGCCGTGGCCAATACCTTCGTCTTCCCGATGGCGGGTTACTCCCGAAAGATTAAATCGGTCTCTGAGCTGAAGGACGGCGCAACCATTGCGATTCCAAACGATCCCACCAACCTTGGCCGCGCGCTGTTGCTGCTGCAAAAAGAGAAGCTGATTACCCTTAAACCGGATGTTGGGCTGCTGCCAACGGCGCTGGATATTACCGCGAACCCGAAAAACTTACAGATTATGGAGCTGGAAGGGGCGCAGCTGCCGCGCGTGCTGGACGATCCGAAAGTGGATGTGGCCATCATCAGTACCACCTATCTCCAGCAAACGGGGCTTTCTCCGGTACACGACAGCGTCTTTATCGAAGACAAAAACTCACCCTACGTGAATATTGTGGTCACGCGTGAAGAGAACAAAGACGCCGAAAACGTGAAGGAATTTATCCAGTCCTATCAGTCGCCGGAAGTGGCGAAAGCGGCGGAGACCATTTTTAACGGTGGCGCGGTGCCGGGCTGGTAAGCCCCGGTAAAAAGGCCAGCGCTCCGCTGGCCGTCAAAGCGTTACGCGGGCATCGGTTCGGCTTTCGGGCCACAGAAAACCCTGACCAGACTGTGCGCCGGACGCGCGGGCGCGCGCCAGATCCCGCGAGTTTTCGATGCCTTCTATAAGAATTGATTGCGCGATACCTGCCCTGACCTCCTGTACAAACGGGGCAAGCGGCGCGCGCTCGCGCAGCGCTGAGCGGTCAATTTTCACCCCATCCAGCGGCAGCGCAAGCCGCGCGAACGCCTCCGCCAACTCCCGGGTTAAATCGTCCAGCCAGATTTGCCATCCCGCCTCTTTTAACCGAACAAGCGTGGCATGAAGGCGACGTTGCTCATCCTCGCTCAGCCGTGTGATGGTGAGGGGATCCTGAATTTCAATCGTTAACCGCTGCTGATGGCGTAACGCCAGCAACAACCGGATAGCGCGTTCGTTGAGAAGGTGTTCTGCCGGAAGGTTTAGCCAGTAAGCGTCCCGGGCGGGTATCTGTAACAGGGTGTTGGCCTGCCAGAAGAAGATTTGCAGCGCGCTGCGCGAGGGCAGCGAGGCAAACAGCACCTCAAGATTGACGTTATGGATCTCCACGAGAACTTCATGCGCGAACACCTGGCCCGAATGAAGATCGACAAGAGGCTGGAATCGCAGCCCTGAGATACGTTGCAACAGGGGAGAGGGAAGAACGGTATACATGGAACAGCCTTCAGGAAATGAAAAAAGGTTCCCGCGGACACGGGAACAAAAGGCAAACGACACACGGTCAAATTCTTAATTCAGGATCCAGCGAATGCTCTGGTAAAACGAGGGGCCACGCACGGCCTTAAGCTTGTTCATGGCGTTGTTCTTATAAAAGTAAACCAGCCTGACGTTACACCCCAGCTGACGGGCGATTTGCTTGGTTTTGAGATTACAGGAATAGCCGCGCAATACGCTGGCCTCCTCGCTGGACAACCTCGCCGGGGTGCGTAAGCGGGTCGTCATGCCTACGTTGTAACGGCCAGACTCTTGCGGCGTCTGGCTCATCAGTATTTGCCACAGCGCTTTGATATCCCCCAGGGAGACTCTTTTGCTGATGACTCCATCAACATGTTTGAATTTCAAATAGCCAGCGGATAACGAATAGATATAGATCTTCGCCGTAACTTGTTTCTGTTTAATACAGAGAATGTCGTCATTCGTCGTCACCCGGAAATGACGCGTATTCAACGGATCATAAATGATGATATCAAAGAGTTGTTCACTCATAGCAAGTTCTTCGATATGGGTAAATCCATGGAAAATAACGTCGTGTTTTTCATCAGGCTCACGCTTTCCAAGCGATTGCAGGCCAATCATCGTGAATTCGCAGCTGTCAACAACGGCAACGTGAATTGTTTTTTTATTTTGCATTGGCATTCTCCTTTCGCTGAGTAAACAGTCCATATAAGAGAAAATGGCGGTTCGCACTCTCTTATTAAAAGAATAGCGAGCACTTTTTAAATAACGCGATGCGATGGCATCAATGTAAGCCAATACAAACCGTCGAGTAAAGCTGAAGCCAATTATTAGCGGAAGATAAAATTGAAAAATGGTTTTAATGGTATATGCAATTGTTTTAATCTTCTAATAATATTCATGCCAGATTTTTATTCTGTAAATGAGCGGATAATAAGCATCAGAAGGTTGATTAATGGGGTTAATCCACCGCTTTTTCAGTGATTTACTGCTGTTCCTGTAAGAAAAATTGTGATCGTGGCAGGATTATCGACAGGGCTTTATCTGCGAGGGGAAACGGCGTGCAGAATAAAATAGAATTTTTTCTATGAATTTAATGTCCTTGTTCAGATTTTTAAGCCTGAGAAGGATAAAATCCTGGCGCGAAGAGGTTGTGAGTGGTGAGTACATAAACTATTATCATTTTCCTCCGGTCACGAGAATTTAGAAAAGACATGAATAATACTGAACGTATCGTAAGGGTAATGGTGTTTTACAAAATAAATATATTTAAAGAGATAATATTCCGGGCGCTCCAGGATCTTTTACCCGATTACGTACTGAACATTACTCAGGTCGATTCCACAGAACAGGCGCTGGCGGCGGTGGCGGATAATAACGTGGATGTTTTCTTCACTGAATTTAATTATCTGCTTAATCATAAAGAGTGGAGTGCGGAGGTCAGCAGCCGTTTTACATCTTTATGTAAAACCCATCACGTCAGGCGTGTTCTGTTGGTGCCCGAGCTGCCTTACGGGCTGTTAAAAAAAGTTCTGGAGATGAAATTTGAATTAACCATCAGTCAGCAGGATGAATTGACTGAACTGAAAAAGGAATTACCCGCGTTGCTCATGGCGGACGGGCAAAAACCGTCGATCTCTTCGTGGCTCAGGCGGGTAATGCGGTCCGGCTCCCGGGCGCGTTCCATCCTCTCGGCCAGAGAGTGGGAGGTGCTTCATCTTATCGTGGAAGGATTTTCAACGACGGAGATTGCCCGTCATCGAAACCGTTCGGTCAGTACCATTGCGACACAGAAACACAATGCAATGAAAAAGCTGAATCTTTCCAACCACAGCGAACTGATTAAGTATGTGCAAGCGGTTGGAAAGATGGAGGAATAGTTCACATCAGGGATAGATAATATTCAGCGTAGCCGATGTATTGATCTTACCCTGGCTCACCTGGGCGGGCGCCCACACGTAATAGTACGCCGCCATCGGAAGGGTGAAATGTTCGTCCAGCGCCGCGCCAGCCGCCACGCTGAAAATCATCGTGGCGTTGCCACGGCTGGTGGTTGAGGTAGAGAAGGTCACCGGCGTTTGCGGGGCGTCACGTTTTATCAGGCGGAGCCCCACGCCCTGCGCCGCGCTACTGCTGCTGTCGATCAGCACCGAGCTGTCGGTTGAGAGCAGCTGCGTGCTGGACAGAAACATCTCAATTGCCCGATCGGAATTGCCATTAACCCCGACGTTCTGACAGCTCATGTTCAGTGAAAAAGGCGTCAGCCCCGGCTGTGAGGATGCACTGAGCTGGGGAATGCCGAGCGTCGGCAGCGCCACGGTCAGCCCCGCATTATCAAAGGAACAGGTAGTCAGTTTCGGCGCGTATTTGATGATCATCGGTTGACCAAACATATCTCGGTTGTCGTAAGGCCACTTGAACCCGCTGAATAACCACTGCGCTATCTTGATGACCTGATTGATTGGCCAGGTGATGATTTCCCAGATGGATAACCCGCTCATGTCGCTGACGAACAGAACGTCGCTCATGTTCGCCGTATCCCCCGTCAGGGTGGTACCGCTCTGGTTAACGAGGGTGAAGCGAACCGTAAACGGTGTGTTCAGCTCAGACGCCGTATGGCTACCGCTGGCAGACAGGGTTTTATTGGCCGGGGGATCGGTGATCTCCGCCCGCACCATATACTTGTTATTGCTGAACCCGAGGATGGTCGCGTATTTGCTGTCGGTCGAGAGGATCGGCGTGTAAGAAAATTCACTGTTACCCGTCGTACAGTTGAACGAGCCGCTGTACTGGGTGCTGAAGCTGCCGGTCCATGTGGGCGTGGCCGGGCTCAGCTTATCCGATAAATCAATGGTAATCGGTGTGCCATAAACGATGCTGCTGCCGGAGCAGGTGGCATAGCTCATCCCGCTAATGCTGGTGAGGAGCAGGAACATGAATGATCGTAACATTTTGATAATCCGTAATTAATGGCAAACCGATGAGGGGCTGTTCAGCCCCCAGGCCGGGGAGGAGATTTCGCACTTTCCGCTGCGGAGATGCACGTTGAGCGCGCGTGGCGGCTGTTCAGCACGGATATACAGTACGCTGGCCTGGCCGACATACCCGACAGATCCACCGTGTTCATCCAGCACTTCGGTGCCAAACGGCAGCGGTTTACCGTCGGTGCGCGTCGCATGAAGTACCCATGACTGGCGCTTATCGGTTTCGAAGCGGATATAACTCACCGCCCCGTCGTAAGGAGCCACGTTAGCCATATTGCCGATCACCTCCGCGCCAGCGCTGTTTTCCGTTTCGGTTAACGTAATGGCGTTTTTGCGATACGGGGTGGCGTAAGGCACCAGCGCCACGCCATCGCGGTTCGTCATAATGCTTTCATCGCCGTTCACCATCAGTCCCTCCGCCTTTGGCGCATCGACGATAGTCATGGTTGTGCCGGTTTCGTTTGAGGCGAGAACGTGCCACGGGTAGGCCACCAGGCTTCCGCGCCCGCTGAGCCCGGTCTGGCGGTAGTCGGAGGATTCGCTGTAAGAGCCACCGAGTGTCGCGAAGTTCGAACGGTACGCGGCGTTAACGCTTGCCGCATTTTTACCCCCACGCGCATTACTGCCGGAGAGGGTATAGCTCAGGCGGTTCGACGCCAGCGCGTTCCCGCTCATGCTGATATTGCTCTGTTCGTAATGCGAATCGCTGGCCGTCAGGCTGGAGGTGATCCACGCATTATTATCAAACAGCGAGAACGGCAGGCTGAGGGAGAGGTAAAGGCGCGTCTCTTCTTCACTGTCCCTGTTCCGTACCCGGCTGGCCGACAGGGTATAGCTGGCGCGACCGATGGCGTTGGAATAGCCCATCTGATATTCGCGCGTGGTTTGCTGTGAGTTCCAGTAATCGCGCTGTGTGCCGGAGACAAACACCGTGCCCCAGTTATTGAGCAGGCGCTGATTAAGGTTAAGCGTAAAGGTATTCTTGGGCTGCGCCGCGCGCAGGGCGTCCCAGGTGCTTAGCGACATGTCGGGCGCAACGCCAAACCGATCTTCATAGTCGTCGTACTGCGCTCTCAGGCGCTGATACCCTTCGCGCGAATAGAGCGCGTCGCTGAAGCTGTAATAGCCTTTAGTGGAATAGCGATAGGCCGCCAGGGTGAAGTTGGTGGCGGTGGTATCGATAAATTTGCTGTACGACACGCGATAACTCTGACCGCTGCTGGTGCGATCCTGTAGGGTGGTTTTGGCGTGGGTGACATCAAACGAAACCGCGCCAAAAGGAAGGTTCCACCCGGTACCGACAAGCCCGGCCTGGTAGTTATCGCTAATAATCGTCCCGGTATACCCGGTGATGAGGTTATTAAACCCGTAGCGCAGCGTGGCCTGCATGAATGCGGGTTCGGCATCGAGCGTGTTCTGATGCACTTTACCCGCCACTACGCTGTACTGGCTCACCCCTTCTTTTAGCATCCCGGGCACGGCGGAAAACGGCACCGTGAAGGACTGCTGTGAACCGTCCGCTTCACGCACCACCACCAGCAAATCGCCCGCGGACCCGGTAGGCTGAATGCTGTCGAGGGTAAACTGGCCCGGCGGCACGTTCTCCTGATAGATCACGTTGCCATTCTGGATAACTTTCACCAGGGCGTTCGTCCTTGCCACGCCGTGAACCACCGGTGAAAAACCCTGCTGTGAATTTGGGCGCATCTTCATATCCGACGCCAGCTACACGCCGCGCACGCGCAGGGAATCAAACAGATCGCCAGGAATATAAAAGTCACCCAGCGTCAGGTTGGATTTCAGCGAGGCCAGGGGACGGCGCAGGTAGCGGGTATTATTCTGCCAGCTACTCTCTCCGCTGGCGGTTTTCCGCCAGGCGCTGCTGTCGCGAAACTGCCAGCCGAACAGGTTGGCGCCGGAATCCAGCCCGGCATAAAAATCATCATTTGTGTCTTTCGCAGTGCCTTTCGCGCGGGTGTTGTACCAGGTCGTGTTCCACGAGAGCATCAGCGCCGGGATCCCCTCGTCCCAGAACTGGGGGGCAATGTAACCTTCTTCAGTACGCTGCACGGCCGCCTGCGGAACGGTAAGCGCCAGACTCAGGGTGCTGGTATCGGTTTTGACTTCACCGCCCTGAACCAGATCGCGCAGCTGGACCTGCCCGTGCGCAATGGCGGGCGCAGGCACGGACGTGGTGTTGATGCCCAGCGACCGGGCATCTTTCCAGGCAAGGCGGATGTCGTCACGCTGCTCGCCGTAGATGACGGTATAACGTCCCTTCCAGCTGCCGTTTACGTAGATATCCATCTCCTGACTGCCGGCAGGCATGGCGTTGTTTTCGGAAAAGCGAGACAGATCGGACTCACCGGATGCGCCAGCAAGCAGGGAGGGATCAAACGAGACGGCCCCTGATTTATGCGAAAGCAGAAGCGTGCAGACTGCCAGCAGACAGAGTCTGTTTTGTTTCATTTTCATGGTGAGTCTTTCCGATCACTGACTGGTGAAAGTCCGGGTTTTATACGCGCCAAGATCGTCCACATACATCAGCTGGAAGGTCTGTCCGCGCTTAACCGTATTTTTGGCGGCGACCGTCAGCTGCCCAAACGGGGAAACCATCGGGGACTCCTGGAGCAATTTCGTTTTACCCAGCGAAATATTGGCGACCGTAATATGGAACGGACTGTTATTTGTAATGCGAAAGCGATCGCCGTCGGCGGCGAGCGTCAGTTTCGCCACCGCGTCATCCAGCGTGCCTTTCAGCGCAGCGGGCCGATAAAAAAGTTTGATACGGGATTTAATCGCCAGCTGAACGGTATTCTGGTTTTGCAGATTTTCAGGTCTGGGCGGAATGTCGAGGACATTCAGGAAAAAGACGGATTCGCGATCCGCAGGCAAGCTGGACGGCAGCTTTTTAATACGAAGCTGTTGACCATTATGTTCGTTAACCTTTATCACCGGCGGCGACAACAGAAACGGCACATTGGCTGTTTCCGGCGTGGAATTAATATCACCGTCATCTATCCAGGATTGTACCAGAGCCGGCGCATCGCCCGTATTCATTAACTGGACGATCACCTCTTTGTTATTTTCAGGATAAAGGACACGGGTGCCATTAATGACAATATTGGCCCATGAGTGACCCGTGCTTAGCAGTAAGCCTGCCAGCAAAATTGCCTTGCGCATGATTGCAACCTTAAATACAGGCTCTGCGAAAACAGAGCCTGAATAATCACTATTACAGGTAGGAAATGGTATACGTTACGTTGGAGCTTAACTCGCCCACGGTGGCGGCAGCGGCGTTTGTTTTATAGTAATAAACGTCCAGCGTCAGCGTTTCGGAATCTGGCGCGGTCGCTGTACCCATAATATTTGTCGTGTAAGGCTGGTTCAGGGTAATAGGCGTAGACGAACCTGGCTCCACTAACGCAAAGCCGACATTACGTGCCACGCTGGCATCGCTTTCGTTCACGCTGTTATTCAGCAGGTATTTACCGTCAGTGGAAATATTATCCGCGCTGGAGAAATAAACTTTCAGCGGGGTACCGGTCGTTCCGGCTGCTGGTGAGCAACCAGAGAATGTCAGCGCAATAGATTTTTTATTTCGGGTGATCAGGCCAACCGTGGTGCCCGCATCTTTTACCGAAATAGGGGAAAGCGCAACGGTAAAGTCCGCGCTTTTACCGCCGTTAATGGTACAGGTTGTATCGGTAATAGCGCCGGTAAAGTTAATGATACCACCCGCCGAATTGTCTGCGGCCACTGCGCTGGTAGAGGCAATAGCGGCGGCCAGCAGTGATACGGTCATGATCGATTTGAACATGATAAACTCCATGAAGATTTGTGTTATTTAAAATGAATGTTAATCGGCTACACATGTCCCTGATGTACCGGCTAGACGCATGGCGACTCGGGAGAATGCTTTGACGATATTATGTTGCACTAAAAAAGTACATAACAAAACATTATTCCAACAACTTCTAAAGTTTAAGATTATAATCTTGTCAGTATGTTTTTTTTAATGTTTTAACCTAAATGCGTTAGTTCGAAGATTTTTATTAATGCTTTAATAATCGTTAATTAATGAAGCTTTATGAATTCATCTCTCAATTAATATCACGCGACTTGACCACACAAACTTTAGACTTATTATTGCCTGGCAAATGCACAAAAATTTAACAATGGCGTAATAATAATATGAAGTATCTCATTGATCTTACAATGCTTTATGAAGTCGACACCGGTATGATCATGATTAATGGAGAGGAAGAGTCATCCATTAAGTTATCTAACCAGGCGGGTCGTCTGCTTTATGAACTTATCATCAATAATGGTAAAACACTCGACAGAGACGACCTGATAAAGAAGGTCTGGGAGGATCATGGTTTCTCTGGTTCTTCGGTGAGTCTAAATGTTGCCATAAGTGAAATCAGAAAAGCATTTCGTACATTAGGCTGCGACCCTTTACTGATAAAAACGATACGTGGCAAGGGATTTAGCCTTGCTGCGCATATTGAACACCACACGGTCAGGCCGCCGGTTATTTCAACGCTTAGCGAAGAATCTGCCTCTGAAGCATTCGATACGCTAGCGCATAAGAAAGATGCCGATCCGCCTAAACAAATAATATCGCTGCACAGACTCTTTATTTCTCTCTGCACGTTATTACTGATTATTGTTACCGGCACCGCTGTTTTACTGTTGCACCAGCGGGATTCCTATGCCGAGAGCCTGAAAGATTCTGATATGCATCTGCTCGGTAAAGTGGACAGGTGTACGATATACCTGATCGATAAGAATATGTATCAGCCGCGACAGCACTACTTTAATCACGTAAAAGAGGTCATCGCCAGTCAACATATCGACTGTCAACATCAGGTTGCAGATGCTTACTATTCCAGGTTTAAAAAGTCGCAGATAGAAAATTATTTCCTGGCCATCTGTTATCAGCAGGACAGTATCGACGATTATAAGAACTGCATTTCTTACAGAAGCCTGACCGGGAGTTAAAATATGTCAAGGACTAAAATGAGTGTACTGTTCAGTATCGTACTGGCGCTGTCTGTCATCGCGTTGTTATGGGTCTATTTTACCAGAACGCAGGATGAGGGGTTTGGCTGCCAGTCAGATACCATTTCCTGGAAAACCTATTCCACGGGTGAGTCAACCGATATGTCGCTAACCACGCTTTTCCTGTTTAACAACAAAGATGTTGTGACGGTTATTCATAAAGGCGTACTCAAGAAAGAGGGCAAAAGCTACCTGATTGACAGAAATTACACGCTCAGCGTGGAAAAAGTCGACGGCAGCAATATCTTTTATATTAAGGATAAAAAGCTGAATAAATCTGAAGATGATGCGGCGCCGGATGGCGTTGTAAACGAAATGTTACTTGATAATATCAACTTCTTCTATATTACCAGCGTAAAAAAACATGCGTGGTTAATTAAGGGGCTGGTGTTGCCTGTAATGATGTGTGTGGCTGTCCCGACGTCCTGATATTTCTCTTTATTGAAAAATCGATATTTATCTATTGCTCGGGAAATTGAGTAATTTACTCAATACGTAACAATAAGATACGAGAAATTTATTTATATTTTTATTGTTACTCTCCGTCGAGTGAATTTTTCTGTATTGCCTCGTTATTTTGCGGCTGTCTATACTCCGCCTCGAAAAAGGGGCTCCCCTTTTTATACACGTGGATTCTTTTTTGAAGGACTAAATAAATGAACAAACTGAACGCTATCGTTCTGGGCTCCCTGCTGTCTGTTTCTGCCCTGAGCGCAGTTAATGCAGCTGAAACCACGGCTTCTGCCACCTGGCAGGCAACCGCGACCAAAGACAGCGAATCCGATCTGGTTGTTACGCCAACGCGTGCTTTGAACTTCGTTTACAGCGCCAATACCAAATCTTTCAACACCGATACCGGTCTGTTTGATGTGGCTATCCGTGGCGATCACTCTACGGCGACCAGCTTCAAACTCGAAGCTATCCTCGACGATTCAAACAACACGCTGTTCAGCGTGGGTGGTGAAGCGACCAAGCTGAAAGTGGGTGCGCGTTGGGGCGGTAACGACCTGGGCTCTATCGGTGGCACCGTGGGGGCGAAATCGACCGCATGGACCACGCTGGTTGATTCTTCTTCTAACACCGGCGTCTCTTCTGGCCTGTGGAACCTGACCACCAGCGCAGGCGCGGCGGCAGATACCGAAATTACCGGCCAGGACAAATTCGTCTTCTACGTTGACTCCGCTCAGGACAACGCGGGTACTGCGAAAGAGTTCAAAGACCTGACCAACAGCCTGTGGGAAGGGACCGTGTCTGTTGCGTTCCGCGCAACCTGGGGCTAAGGCCTGATCGATCCAGGGGCGCAAGCCCCTGTTTAGGGAAATAGCATGTTTAACCTCAAATCCACCTTCTTATTTTTATTATTTATCTCTTCCTCCGCGCTGGCCATTAATGTGGGAAAAGTCACCACCATTATTTCTGCGGATGCTGACTCCACCGCCAAGGAAATAAAAAACGAAGCAGACAGCGTGCGTATTGTTTCTGTTCGCGCACAGCGGATCAGCAGCCCAATGGATGAAGGGATCGTCATTAATCCGGAGAAAGTGGACGAACTGTTGCTGACGCCCACGCGCATGGTAATGCCCGCCGGTACCAGCAATATCGTCAAATTTTACTATCACGGGAACGCCGATAACAAAGAGCGTTACTACCGCATTACCTTCACGGATGAAGGGGTAAGCGAAGAGGTGGACAGCGGTTCGCCAAAAAACGGCACCGGGATGACGCGTGCGGTGGTGAGCACCATTCTGGTGGTTCAGCCCCGGGATAAGAAGATTGATTTCGTCTATGTGGCGGGAAAAATAACCAATAAAGGGAACACCTCGTTTCGCGTCAATGCGACCGGGACCTGCCTGAAGCCGAATCCGGAATCCCCCGGCACGCCGTGTAGCAAAAACTTCTACCTGATGCCAGAGACCTCGCGCGCTATCGAGGATATCAACGTTACGGATAACCATTTTCATCTCGGAATATGGGACCTGAAACAGTTCATTCCTGTTAAGTAAGGATGCATGGTGAAAAATAAATTAGTGTTGCCGGTGATGATGGCTTGCGCATCCGGCACGCTGCCCGCGCTTGCGCATGCAGCCTCAAGCTCCGTGGTTATCGCTAATTACCGTTTTCCCGACTCGCTTTATGCACTGCTGGAGCAGGGGATCAAAATTCCCGTCTATCTGGTGAATACGCGTCCACACTCAGCACAACAAGGGAACCACGAAGGCACGGCGAGCGAATATGTTCGTATCGGTGACGTGACGCTCTTTGCAAAAGATCTGAAGCTGGGGCTGAGGGATGTTCAGGTCCAGGAGTCTGATAACGGCATTCGTCTGTCAAAAGAGATGCGGGCGTTACTGCAAAGCATTAACGATAAGCAGTTTGATGACCAGATGCGTATTCCGGTTAGCGCGGGTTCGGCGTTCGAACTGGATCAGAAAAAAATGCGCCTGTTGCTGAATCTGTCGCAGAGCGACTACGGGGTGAATATTCGCCCGCGTGAGGTGGACATTGATGCGCCGGAGTCTGACGACCTGAGCGGCACGTTCTCCTACAACCTCGGAGCGTATCACACCGAGAGCGGCTACGGTGACAGCTGGTCGTCGGGCTATCTGAACGCGAGAAACTGGATCTCAATGGGCGTCGATCATGTCCTGATCGACGGCTCTGGCTACGTCAACGAGAACAGCAGCGATACCCAGATGAACGCGGTTATGTGGGAGCGCGACTATCAGGGGATGCGCTACGCCGCGGGCATGCTGAACGGCTGGGCGATGCAGTCTCTGGCGAGCGTCAGCGGGATTTCCGGCGGTGAAGTCTACGGCGTTTCCATGGGCAACCAGGCCAACTCCCGCAAGCGCGATAACACGCTCTCTCTGACGCCGGTGGTGGTCTATTTTCCCACGGCGGGCGAGGCCCGTATTCGTCGTGACGGGCAGCTTATCGGCATTCAGCGCTTTGACGTCGGCAACCATGAAATTGACACCAGCAGCCTGCCCTACGGGATCTACAGCGTCGAAGTTGAAGTGGTGAGCGGAAGCCGCACCGTGTCGCGCAGCATGTACACCGTAAATAAACCGTTCTCCAGCAACGTGTCGGAAACGCTGCGCTGGCAGATGTGGGGAGGGATGTATAGCCGCGATAAATCCGTCGTCAATTATAAAAAATACGCGAAACGCAAAAACGAGCAGGATAACACCTACTACTACGATTACGACACCAAACATAAAGACACCATGTCGCTGGTGGGAGCCTCGTTCAGCAAGCGCAGCGGGATGGTCGACTGGAACGCCTCTACCTACATGATGCGGGAACACATCGTCAGCGAGCTGTGGGCCTCCCTGAACCTGACGGGCTATTTCTCGGTGAATACCCAGACCATGGCCGCCTCCGACGGAACGTATCGCGCCAACTATGGGGCGAATCTCAGCCTGCCGTGGCAGATCGGCTCGGTGTGGTACTCCCATGAACAGCTCTCCAGCGGCAAGTTCCTGGATATCTATGAGAGCAAGGGCAACACCTGGGGCGCTTCCTTTAGCCTGCCGTCATTCGGCCTGCCCTCGGCAGGCAACCTGAGCCTGATGCGTCAGGAAGACGACCTCTATCGCTATAAACGCTATCAGCTGGACTACTCCCAGGGGTTATACGCCGGTCGCTACGGTACGGCGCGCCTGCGGGTGGGGATGTCGCGCAACAAATACGACGGGTATTACGAAGAGAAAGATCGTTACGTAATGCTCGATTTCGCCATACCGCTCGGCAATACCGTGTCGGTTGGCGTTTCCCACAATCGCGATACCGGCACGGCGTTGAACGTCAGCGCCAGCCGCCAGTTTGAGGGCGATTACCTGAAATCGGCTACCGCCAACGTCTCGAAAGCCTTTAACAGCCGCCAGGATCGCAGCGTAAGCGGCGGCGGCAGCGTGAACTTCGACACGCCGTGGAACAGCAACATCCTCAGCGTCCAGAGCGGCATGAGTAAAGGCTGGAACTCCACGCTGACCAGTGACGGCAGCGTGGGCTGGTCCAAAGAGGCCATCGCCGCCGGGAAAGGCACCGAAAGCGCAGGGGTGATTGTCAGTACCGGTCTCAAATCTGATGAAGCGCTGACCCTGAAGCTTAACGGCCGGGCAGAACGCATCAAAGGGGATAAGACCTGGCTGTCGCTGCCGGCATACCAGGCTTATGACCTGGAAGTGATGAACAGTGAAACCGGTACGGAAAGCTATGAGATTGGCGCGAATGCGCGTCGCCATATCACGGTTTATCCGGGTAATACCGTGGTGATGAAGCCGCAGGTGAAGAAAATCGTCACCCTGTTTGGTCGTCTTGTGGATGCAAACGGGGCCCCGGTTGGCGCCATGCAGATCAAAAACCACGTCGGGCTGACCCGGACGGAAAACGACGGACGCTTCGTGATCGACGTTGATAAGAACAACCCTGTCCTGAGTATCGCCACGCCGGACGACAGCGTCTGCGAAGTGCGCCTGGACATCGAGTCTAACCGCGGTGCGCTGTGGCTCGGGGACATCTCCTGCGACAAAGGCGATTTTGTCTGGCAGGAAGCAAAAGGAACGCAGGAACGTGACGATGAAAAAGATATTCGCTCTTAATTTACTGCTGATGAGCGCGGCGGCCCAGGCGCAGGAGCTGCCCTATTTAGCCATTAATAACCCGGACAATAACGGTACGGGAAACAGCGCGGGGCTGTTTAGTCTGAACAGCACGTCGACCGCGTTTTTACACGGTTCGCGCGAGTGGCCGACCCTGAGTGCGAAAACGAATAACGGTATCGCCACTTACATCCCGGACAACAGCTACAGCGGTCCGGCAGGCAGCGCGCTGACCATCGACTTTTCGGTGACCGGTTCCAGCGCCTCTCCGTTCTTCAAAGGGACGGCGTGTTCCTCGTCCTGCGGCAACACGGGGTACACCCCGACGACCAGCTATACCGACACATCGATGGTGGTTAAGCCGCCGGTGATGGAGCCCGGCACGTCATACGGGCGCTGGGTACTGGGCGATCCGTTCTTTAACTATCTGCTCAACGCCGCGCCAGGGGATGAAGTGACCATCACCTCCACGCCGCAAATCAGCTCTATCAACAAAGTGACCACCACCAATACGCTTCACAAGGTGGGCACGCTGACCATGACCAACGCCAGGGCGCTTAACCTGGGGATTGATCCGATCAGCGGTGAGGTGACGATTGTCGATGGATCAACGGGGGCCACCTGCACCAAATACACCCGCAACACGGTCTCTGGCGTCCTGTGCGACCTGCTCGAATACACGTTTGTTGGGGAGGATATCTCCGGTTACAACGGGGGGCTGGCGCTCACCTCTTCCCGCGTCAACAGCGTGCTGCAATCGCACATGAGCGGCGGCACCGGGCTTGCCGCCGAGCTGACCTTCGATGAAAACACCTGGTACAGTATCTCCGGCGGTATCCTGAGCGATACGCGTGTCCTGGCGAACACCTTCCTTGCAGCGCCGCAGAAAAACGGCGGCAAAGCGTCCCTTAAAATCTTTTTGCCGAAAGCGTTAATTCTGAGCGTGGCGCAGGCGGGGGACGGCAGCAACATTGGCAATATCGTCAGCCTGTGTCTGACGCCCGGCAACAGCTCGCTGGCGGCGGATTTCTGCTTCCAGCCGGGGGGCGGCCTGGTGATTAACCCTATCGAGCCCGGGCTGGAGATTGTGCCAGACAACCCGGATTACACCCTCGATCCTGACGGTCTGGGCGGGTCCGGGAAAGGTATTATCGGCGAAGCGCCCATTGAAATCCCCTACACCATCACCTACAGCGGGGCGCAAAAAGATGCGGCGATTGCGGTCACGGTAAAAGTCACCGGGCCTACCCAAAGCCTGAATGGGGTGGACTACTGCGCCTTTAGCGGCAACGGCTTCACGGTTCCCATTCCGGGCAACGTGCTGGTGGGGAAAAGCCAGACGCTTATGGCGCACAACTGTAAAGGCGAAGTACTGTCGATCCCGGCACCGGCCACCCATGCGGAAGAGTGGGACAAAATGAGTTCCGGCGTGACCGATATGTGGCTCTGGAAAACACCGCTGATCCTCCAGTTCGTTATGGATAATCCGGTATCGAAAACCACCTATGACGGAAATAGCTGGTTTGGCGAAGTGACCGCGCAGGGAAGAATAGATGTTAGCGCATCCTTGAATTAATCAACCATGACTGGAAAATTCCTGGCTATTTTTGCAATAAATTGCTTCATTTCCACAGGGGCAAATGCTTTAATTATCGAAAGTCTGAATATTGATTTTCTTCCCGAAAGAGAAGTTGTTTTTCAGCCGATAAAAAACGATACCAGCGAACGTCAGAATTATACCGTTTCGCTTATTCAGGTAGACGTTCCTAAAGAGAAGGGAAAAGAAACCGAAATAAAAGATGGCGAAGTCATGTATTCGCCTAAGCAATTAACGCTGGGGAGCGGTGAACGCGCGGGTTTTAAATTTTATTATACCGGCCCGCATGACAACAAAGAGCGATACTATCGCGTAAAATTCACCGAGACGCCGCTCCAGGCAAAGGTTATCACGCGCAAAGGCCAGCGCATCCAGTCGGATGTGGTGGTCTCGCTTGAGGCTATTTTGATTGTCCGTCCATGGACACGACATTTTGATTATGCGTTTAGCAACGGGGTGGTGAGTAATACCGGGAATACCTATTTTAAATATGTTTCCTCGGTCGGGTGCAGTACGCAATACAACAATTCAAAATATATTCCGCCGGGGCAACGGCTGGAAATAGATAATGCCGGGCAGGCTGCAAGGCGGATGATTATTTATGGCAATAAAATCATTCCGCTTACCACCTGCCCGTAGCAACCGCTTTCCTTCATAAAAGGAAATTAGCCTTTAGCATCATGCTAAAGATCCATCACTACAGGAGATAAAAATGAAAGCGATTTCATTCGTAGAAGCGAAAGACATTATCGGTGGCGCGTTAAACCCGTTCGCTGGTCTGGTTAAAGGTGCACAGCTGGGTTACGACACCGGCGCAAGCATCATGGGCATGGTTGGCGGTGTGGTTGGCGGAATTCTGGGTGGCGCAATGGGCTTCCTGGGTGCGCTGGTTGGTAGCTACAACTAATTCACGTTAACAGGAAAAGACTCATGCAAGTTATCGATTTCAAAAAAGCACAGGCCATCATCGGTGGTTGGGATCCGTTTGCTGCCGCTATTCAGGGCGCAAGCGCGGGCTATAACGCGGGCAGCCAGATGTTAGGCGCGCTGGGCGGCACCATCGGCGGCGTGTTCGGCCTGGTGGGCGGCTTCATCGGCGGTTTCTTCAGCGCCTAAGCGAGAAGCACGTTGTACGCATGGCCCGCATTGCCGGGCCATTTTTTTATTTCAGCCACGGATCATTATGTTTTCGCTCTTTCAGTATAAAAAACAGGGTAAGACCCCTGTTATTCGCCAGCATGAATTTACCGAATGTGGACTGGCCTGCCTGGCGATGGTGTTGGGGCACTACGACCACCATGTCTCCGTCAGCCAGCTGCGCCGGGAGATTTCCGTTTCCGCCGATGCGGGAACCTCAATGGCGGAATTGATGACCCTTGCCAGCGATAAAAATATGTCTGGCCGGGTGCTTAAAGGCGAAATCACTGAAATAGAAACGTCTGAGCTGCCGCTCATCGCCTTCTGGCGCGGCAACCATTTCGTGGTCATCGTGAAGATCGACAGCCGCAGCGTGACCGTTCACGACCCCGCCAGCGGCGTGCGTCGTTACCGTCTGAAAGAGGCGGAAAAACTCTTTTCCGGCTATGTTCTTGAGCTTAAGCCCACGCCGTGCTTCAAAAAGAAATCCCCGGATGAAAAGCTCACGCTTGGCCGGTTAGCCAATAAATCCCCGAGCCTGTTCCAGCGCCAGCTGCTGCTGTTTGTGCTCTGTATTTTTACCCTCATCACCATGCTGGCAAGCCCCACCTACGTGCAGCTGATTATGGATGAGGCCATTTCCCGCAGCGACAGCGATCTGGTGATCCTGCTCACCGCGATCTTCGCTATTGTCTTTATCTTTGAAGTCATCGGTAAATTCCTCAAGCAGCTGCTTGAGATCCTGATGCGTAACATTGCCTATGACGATTTAAGCCAGTCCGTGCGCCACTACATGCTGCGCACCCAGACCAGCTGGTTCCGCTCGCGCCCGCCGGGCATCGTGCTGGCTATTGAGAAATCGCTCCACGCCTGCGCGGAGTTCATCAGCAATGGTTACGTGCAAATTCTCTTTTCCAGCCTGATCGCCGTCACCAGCCTGCTGTTTATGCTGCTGTATAACGTCAAAATTGCGCTGCTGACGATGCTGCTGATGGGCGTGTTTTTCCTGATCCGCTTTTCGCTGATCGGCCCCTATCAACGCGCGGTGGATGACTCCATCGAGCGCACCGCCCAGTATGAATCCCTGCTGGTGGAGACGCAGAAAGGGATCATTACGCTCAAAGCGAACAATATGGAGCAGGCCCGGGATGCGGTGATGGATAAATCCCAGCGCGAACACATCGCCGGGCTGATGCGTAAAGAGCGGCTGCTGGCCCGCTTTGACGTGGCTTCACTGCTGGTGATCAATGCCGAGCAGCTGCTGGTGGTCTGCTTTGGCGCGTGGTTGATCCTGGAAGGGCAGATGAGCATCGGGATGCTTTACGCCTATATCAGCTATAAGCGCTATTTTTCCGATGCCATGGTGCAGGTGGCGCAGAAGCTGCTGGACAAAAATGCCCTCAAGGGGCCGCTGGATCGCGTGGGCGACCTGCTGTTTGCCCCCTCTGAAACCAGCCAGTTTGGGAAGCGGATTGTCACCTCGCCGGTCTGTCTGCAATTTGAGGATGTCTCATTTGCCTATCCTGGCCGGGAGGCCACGCTACAGCATATCAATATGACCCTGAAGCAGGGCGAAGAAGCGGTGATTGTGGGCCAGAGCGGGTCGGGAAAAACCACGCTGCTGCGTCTGATCTCCGGCATGTTGCTGTCATCGTCTGGCACGCTGCGGATCAATAAGATCCCCATTGAGGAGTGCGATCTTTCCTCGCTGCGTCAGCACATCCGCATCGTCCATGCAGACGATATTCTCTTCACCGGCTCGATTCTGGACAACATCGCCTGCTTTGACAGCGCACCGGATAAAGAGCAGGTCATTGCCGCGTGTCGGCTGGCGGAGGTGGACCACGTCGTCGCCCGGCTGCCGCACGGCTACGAAACGGAGATGCTGCCGGGGAATACCTTTTTCTCTGCCGGGGAGATGCAGCGTCTGGTTCTGGCGCGCGCCCTGTACAGCCAGCCTAAGCTTCTGCTGTGCGACGAAGTGACGGCGAACCTGGATAAAACGACCGCGCAGAAAGTGCTGGCGAACCTGCGTAGCCTGGGAATTGGCCTGGTGTTTGTTACCCACTCGCCGGACGTGGTGGGCTGCCAGGGGCGTCTCTATACCATGGAAAACGGCACCCTGCGGGAGAATGAGCAATGATGTTTCTGCCGCGTCTCTATGCGCGACTCTGCGCGCGCCAGGCCGGACGCACGCTGCTGGCAAACCGGATCACGCAAAACTACAGCCAGTTTATGCGCTGCCCGGAGGCCGATGTCCCGGCTGATTTTCTGCATCAGAACGCCCATGAGCTGAGCGGGTTTAACTTCGTGGAGCAGATCTTCCCGCCCGCGCTTTGGGCGCGCAACGTCCGCTTCGATCTGCACGCGTACGTGGCGCAGTGGACGCAGGAGCAGGCGTTTTACAGTTCATCTCGCACCCTGCTTCTGGGAATGCGCTGGGCGGGCTTTGGTCTGATCGTGGATGCGCTGCTCGCCACCGCGCCAGCCGATGTGCGCTTTCAGTTTATTACCCGTCATCCTGCGCTGCATAAGCTGATGGCCGCGCACGAAGGCCGACGCGCCAGCTCGTTTTTCGCCCCTCACCGCCTGGTGACGGTGCTGCTGATGGACGAACGCCTGCCGGATGCGCCGCTGTTCTCCACCCAGGCTGGGGATCAAAAGGCGTGGTTAACGGACGTCTCAACGCGGTTTTTATCGCGCTATGGCTACAGCGTCCGAACGCTGCTGCCGATCTGTTCGCTGCACGCGGCGGAGTTTGGGCTGGAGAGTCAGGCGTATGCGCCAGAGGATTACCGTCAGGCCGCCGCCGACACGCTGAACGCGCTGCGCAAAACCCCCACGCTCTGGAGTGCATGGGACGATCTTTCAGTGATTTATCATGGATGACATATCGTGAAATTAAAAAACCGAAGCCGACAGCGGCGGGCGCTGATCCCGCATCATTTCTCAAAAAGCTATCACATCAACGCGCCACGGCTGAAAGCCGTGCTGACCTTGTTCATCACCTTTTTTCTCTGCCTGCTGGTCTTTGCGATTGTCTTTAACTTTTCGGAAACCACGCTGGCACGCGGGGTGCTGATCCCGGCGCAGGGCGATGTGGAAGTCCGCGCCCGGGAGTCCGGTACGCTTGTGGATTTTGCCGTACGGCCAGGTCAGTACGTGAAGGAAAACGATCCGCTGTTCACCGTGTCGCAGGACTATGGCGGCAAGCAGGGCTCGGTGGTGCAGTTTGACCGCCAGCAGATGGAAGCGGAGAAGAAGCGCAGCGAGCAGCGCATCCAGGCCATTGAGGACTCGATTGCGTCGTATCGCAAAAATCTGGCGCAGCAGCTGGCTCTCACTGACAAGCAGATCGCCGTTTCCCGCGATAAGGTGAAGAAGCTGCGCGCGTTGTTAAAAAACAGCACCGACACCTACGAGGCGTGGAAATCCGTCTCCGGGAAGGGCTATGTCTCCAAAGTGGATCTCGATAAAAGCCACAACGATGTGCTCAATGCGCAGCTCAACCTGACGCTGGAGGAGAGCACTATTCTTGAGCTTGAGGCACGAAAAACCAGCCTGACCGACAGCACCCAGTCGCAAATTGACTCTCTGAGCGAAGAGCAGCTGTATGTGAAAAACCGCATCAGCGAAATTGACCGCAACCTGTCCAGCCGGGGAAGTTCCACCATGGCGATGCTGGCCCCTTCCGATGGTTACGTGGTGGCGATTAACTTCCCGCCTGGCCGGGCCATTACGCAAAATAGCGAGGTGGTGGTGGTGATCCGTAAAAATACCGCGGCGACGATGGAGGGGTACCTGTATGTTCCGGCAACGGGGGTGGGGCGCGTGGCGAAAGGCGATAAGGTCAAGCTGCGCTTCGACTCGTGGCCCGTGGACAAATACGGTTCCGTGGAGGCGACGTTGTCCGATTTCTATGAGGTAAACATTGATGCCCATTCGGCGCTGATCCCGCTCCAGGAAGGGCAGAACTACTACCTGGCTAAAGTGCGCGTCCCCTCCTGGTTTACCGACCCGGACAAGAAAAAGCGCATGCTGATGGGCGGAATGACGGTGAACGCCGATATCGTTATCGATCGTAAGCCGCTTATCAATCTGCTGATTGCGCCGCTGGAAAGGGTGCGCAAGCGGTTTATCGATTGACCCGATTTCATCGATCATCGCCCTTTAGCCCACATTCTTAACGGCACCCTGGGGCTATTCTCCTTCTCATACCAACCGGAGGATAGCCCATGAACATTACGCAAATTCGCAATGCCACCCAGCTGATCACTTACGCGGGAAAACGCTTTTTAATCGACCCAATGCTGGCGCCAAAAGGCACTTATCCGGGTTTTCCCGGCACGGCGCGGGCTGATATTCGCAACCCGATGGTCGATCTTCCCGTTGACGTTCAAACGCTTCTGGATGCTGACGCGGTGATCGTCACCCATACCCATGCCGATCACTGGGATCAGTACGCCGTTGAGCTGATCGCCAAAGGCAAGCCGATCTACGTGCAAAATGATAGCGATGCCGCGCTGCTGCGCAGCCAGGGATTTACCAACCTGACGATCATGACCGGGGAAACAACGTACGGCGATATCCGGATAGTGAAAACCCACGGCGGCCAGCACGGTACTGACCGCGCCTACGCGGTGCCGGAACTGGCAGAACGGCTAGGCGAAGCCTGCGGCGTGGTCTTCAGCCACCCGGATGAGAAGACGCTCTATATCGCCGGGGATACGATCTGGCGTGAAGAGGTGGCCGCCGACCTGCAAAAACACCAGCCGGATGTGGTGGTGCTTAATGCCGGTTATGCGCATGTGATTGGCTTCGGGCCAATTATCATGGGCGAGCAAGATGTGCTGAACGTCCACTTCCAGCTGCCACAGGCGCAGCTTGTCGCGACCCATATGGAAGCTCTCAACCACTGCCTGCTGACCCGCCGCGCGCTGCGCGAGTATGTTGATGCCAACGAGGCAGGTGACGCGGTGAGCATTCCCCAGGACGGCGAAACCGTTATATTCTGACTGTTAAAGGGGACAGGAGAGACAGATGCCGCTTATTAACGTTGCCATTGTCGCGGTGGACGGGTTTAGCCCGTTCCACTACTCCGTCCCCTGCATCCTGTTTGGCGACACGGTATCCGGGGAAAAGCGCTTTAACGTCACGATCTGCGCTGAAAAACCGGGATTCCTGAACTCGAAAGACGGTTTTGCCCTGCATGCGACGCAGGATTTTTCCGCGATCGCATCGGCTGAAATTGTGGTTGTACCCTACTGGCAGCACGTTCTGGAGCGCCCGCCTCAGACGCTGCTCGACAGCCTGGTTCAGGCCAGAGACAACGGGGCGGAAATTGTTGGGCTGTGTCTGGGATCGTTTGTGCTGGGCTATGCGGGCATACTCAGCGGCAAACGGGCCGCCACTCACTGGGAGTTTGAACGCCAGTTCCAGTCGCTATTTCCGGACGTCCGACTGGATATCAACGCCCTCTACGTGGATGACGGCAATATGATTACCTCGGCGGGTACCGCCGCCGCGCTCGACTGCTGTTTGTATATCATCCGCCAGCGCTTTGGCAGCGTCGTCGCCAATCAGATTGCCCGCCGGATGATCGTCCCGCCGCACCGAGAGGGCGGGCAGGCGCAGTTTATTGCGCAACCTGTGCCGAAAGATACCCGTGATGGGCGGATTAACTGTCTGATTGACTACCTTCAGCAGCATATTTCCGAACCGCATAACCTGGACTCTCTTGCGGAAGTGGTGTCGATGAGCCGGCGCACGCTGACCCGCCATTTTATCAAGGCGACGGGCATGAGCGTTGCCGACTGGCTTACCGCCGAGCGCCTGCGGCGCAGCCAGATCCTGCTGGAGTCCGGCAACCTGCCAATCGAAAACGTCGCCGGGCAGGTGGGGTTTTTATCAGCGGTGACGTATCGGCAGCAGTTTAAGGCGCGCTTTGGCGTCAGCCCGGCGGAGTGGCGCAAGACGTTTCGCATTAAGCCGTTTGCAGCGAAAAATAATGCTGGCGCGATGGAATAAAAGACGTGGGCGGCTTCTTTGCCTTTAAAGCTGGCGGCAATGGGTATGCATCAGACGGGTTACAAGCACTTCTCTTCCGGTTAAGATAATCCACGTTACTTTCCAGAAGAAAAGGTAGTGGCATGAGCAATATTGAAACGCAGTTACTTGAATCAGGTTTCACCGTAAAAGAATTAGCGTACCTGAACCGAAACATTAGCCGTTATGGTTCATCCCTGCTCGAGGTGGTGCTTGAGTTAGGTAAGCGATTTATCATGGTTCTGTGTATTACTGCGGCTGTGGCCCTGATTTTCCTGGCGCTTCTTTTTTTCGCTGAACATTATAATATTGTTTCCGGAGGCATTTCTCTTGTCATCGTATTGATTATTGCCTGGTTTTTTCAACCCCCGATCATTACCTACAAAGCCTGGCGCTTCAGAAAGAAATATATTAGTTCTGTCCAGACGCATTAGAAATTAAATCAAACGAGACTTTTGCAGAGACACCCCAGCCGACAATTTTCATAGTGAGCGCTGCGCGATTCATTCCGTCGACCTTGCGGTAGAAATCCAGCGGGAGATAGCGAAACAGACGCCATGATTCGGGTTTCCGGATGGCGCCAAATACCGTATAGACGCTTGCTGCCAGGCTTACGCTGTTGAATACTCCCAGTGCTGATTCACGTTTAAATCCCATAAACTGAGCGATATCCATGACGCCATCTGCCAGCATACCTTCGGAGTTTGGTTGATGTTGAAGCGTTCTGTTAATTTCTTTTGAAATGGCATTTGCACCATCAATAACCAGAATCGCTCCTGCAAGCGCACCCACTAGATTCATTGTCATCATTGCACCAACACCTGCAACAATCTGTAACCCTGAAAGCACAACCTTAATCGATGAGATAACGTAACCGACGACTTTGTTATTTTCTCTAACCAGTTCAATCTGAGCAAAAAGCTGAGCTGTACGGGAGCGAAGCATTCTGCTTTGCTCAAGAAGACTTTCGTTCTCAGCCCGAATGTTTTTCAGGCATTTCATGCACTCCTCATCACTTCTGGCCGCCCGGGTAGCACTAAATTGTTGCATCACAAACTGCCGAATATCATCCATAAATTTAATCCGTGCGAGTCCGTCGCTGAGATGTTGCCCTCCGACAATATTCGCAGTATTGATTAGCTTGCGGGCTTCAAGATTTATCATTGTTTCAGCCCATGCACGGACGTTCTGACCAGGGAAAAGTGCAATATCCATTTTAATTTTCTCATCTGATAACCAACGTTTACAGATTATCCTGGCATCAGAAACTGGCAATAATAAATTGGATAATCTGTCGCGAGCGCAGAATTCGCCAAAGGTATATACCGACGGAAATCATCTTCGTCGTTGATGGCGACCATGAGATGGTGATTGGCTAAAATGGATGTAAGAAACATAGACTTACCCCAGCCTCTCCATCCTCGTCTCCCCCTCCGCCATCGACAGCTGATACAGCGAAAACGATCGGTGCTTCTCAATCAACTGCGCCAGCTCCGGCGAGTGGCTGGTGAGCCAGATCTGCGAGTAGCGGCTGGCCTCGGCAATGAGGCTTGCCAGAGCGGGCAGCATCTGCGGATGCAGGCTGTTTTCCGGTTCGTTGAGGGCGATGAATGCGGGAGGGCGCGGGCTTAACAGCGCCACCGCCAGGCACAAAAAACGCAGCGTGCCGTCGGAGAACTCTGCCGGTTCCAGCGGTCTGCTCAGCCCCTCGCGCTGCATCATCATGCGGAAGCGCCCGCCGGTGTTGTCGCTGTAAAACACGCAGCCGGGGAAGGCCTGGTCGAGAATGCGCATCAGCAGCAGCTCGTCGCCAATTTCGACAATGGTCTGAAACGCGGCGGCCAGGTTCGCGCCGTCGCTGGCCAGCACCGGGGAACGAAAGCCCACCTGCGGGGCACGGATCGCCGAGCCGGATGAGACGGAAAACTCGTGATAAAATCGCCAGTTACGCAGGGACTCGCGCATCTGCGACACTTCGGGGTAGAGGTGCGGTTCACCGAGCTGACCGAACACCGACTCGTTCTCATACAGCGTACCGCTGTGGGTCACTTTTTCGTGATGCACGTTGTTCAGGAATACGGCCTGGTTCTTACGCTTCATCAGCTGTGACGACGGGCGACGGTGCTGTCCGCCGAGCCAGATAGATTCCTCTTTGATCACCGGATCGAGCTGAAACTGTGAGGGGTAGGGCAGCTTTTCCACGAACCCGACCTGAAGCTCATATTCATAGGTTTCCGTTTCCACCGCCAGGTTCATGCGTCGTAGCTGGTCGCTGCGGGTTTTGCCCGCCCAGAACACTTTCAAAATTCCCCCCTCGTTCGCCAGCGCCTGGGAGAATTGCCCCTGCGCCGCGCTGTGCATCAGGTAAATCGCTTTATAAATATTAGATTTTCCGGTGCCGTTGGGGCCGAACACGATATTGAGCTGTTCCAGCTCAAGCGACATATCGCGAATTGAGCGGTAGTTCTGAATATGCAAATTTTTGATCATCGGGGTACTCCGCTGTGCACGCTTAACCTGTACAGAATTACAGTATTTTACGCTGAGCGCAAAAAAAAGACGACAGTGAGGGTGTCGTCTAAACGGGGTACTGCTTTGGGCCTCTGTGGGTCAACAGGGCCTTCGCTTCTTTCTTATCAGGTAACGGCCAGACGCAGACCCAAATCATCAGGATAGGGATCAAAGTAGTTTTGCGTCATCAGATACCGGTCAGGGTATTCAGCCAGATAATGCTTAAGCAGCGTCAGCGGCGCGAGGATCGGCAGCAGCCCGTCCCGGTAATGCAGGATCACATCCCGCAGTTCTCCGCGCTGGCGGCTGTTCAGCTGGTTACGGAAATAGCCCTGAATGTGCATCAGCACGTTAGTGTGATTCTTCCGCGAAGCGGGTTTTTTCAGGATGGTCATCAGCTTGTCGCGATAGGCCACGAAAAACGCGTCCAGATCGTCCCACTCGTGCAGTGATGCCACGAACGGACCAATTTCACGGTAGCCTGCCTGATGGTGCGCCAGAAGCTGAAGCTTATAGCGGCTGTGAAAGTCCAGCAGGGCACGACGCGTCAGGCCATTTTTACGCATTACGTTCAGTTCGTGGAGGGCAAAAACGCGCTCAACAAAGTTTTCCCGTAGTACCGGATCGTGCAGGCGACCGTCTTCTTCGACGGGCAGCCAGGGGAAAGTTTCAAGGAGGGCGGCGGTGAACAGCCCGACACCCTCCTTGCGGCCCCGGTTGCCGTTTTCGTCGTACAGCCGCACGCGCTCCATGCCGCAGCTGGGGGATTTTGCACAGACGATAAAACCCGCCAGATCGCCGATTTTCGGCAGATAATCTGCCGTAAATGCGGCCATCTTCTGCGTGACGTCATCGTGCGGCGCTTTGCTGAACCGCATTTCTGTCTCGCCGCCGGTGGTCATCACCAGACGCAGCGCCGGACGAGGCGTGGGCAGGCCGATAGCCATTTCAGGGCATACCGGACGGAAAGCGACCCACTGCGCCAGCTCATCCATCACAAAGCCCATACGCTTATGCCCGCCGTCAAAGCGAACGGCGGAACCGGTCAAACATCCGCTAATACCCAGCACAGGTTTTGTTGTCATGGTGTGCACCTCCCGATCTCATACCTAAAAGTTACACAACAATGCGTATTTGTCCAAGTATTGGCGGGATTATTTTTAAATCGTCTTTAAAATCAAGAGCAATCAGCTGCCCTTGTAGGTTGAGTAACCGTACTGGCTGAGCAGAAGCGGGATGTGCAGTTTTTCATTGGTGCGGGTGACGGTGAACAGCACCGGCACTTCCGGGAAGAAGGAGTCCAGCTTTTTACCGTGGAAGTAATCGGCGGTTTTGAAGGTCACTTTATACACGCCAGGCGCCATATCCTGATCCTGCGGATAGAGCGATTTGATGCGCCCGTCGTGGTCGGTTTTAGCGCTGGCAATCGGGGTCCACTTGTCCTGCTCCTGCTTCTCCAGCGTGACGGCCACATCCGCTGGCGGCATACCGGTTTGCTGGTCCAGAACGTGAACGCTCAGGGTGCCTGCCGGGGCGCTGAACGCGGCAGGCGCGAAAGCCATTGTAGCCAGCATCATCAGAGGGAGTGTCTTTTTCATCGTGTTTTCCTGTTGAGTTGTCGGTGACAGGAAAACGTTAGCACTCGCTGTGCGAAAAAATATTCAACTTTTCGTGAAGATTGCCTCAGCAGAAAATAATCAGAGGATAATCACCTCAAGGGAAACCTGCTGCTGCCACTGCGCAACCTGCTTTTTCCGCACGGCGGTAAGTTTACCGCTGGTGACCAGCAGCCATTTGCGGTCCGGGAAAATTTCCGGGGCCAGCGCGGCAGGGGGAACCGGCAGTATGTCGATGCGGTGGCCCTGGCCGGTGCGCGTCAGAGCTTCAAGCCAGATCTCACAGGGGTCGTTCAGATGCCAGCCGCTGATGAGGATGTTATCGCCCGGCGCTTTTTTATCGCCCTCAAGGCAAAACGAGGTATAGGCGATGAGGATGCCGTCGAGGATCTCACGCAGCGTCATGGCGGCGGCGACGTTGGCCGATATCTGGCTGCGCAACGGACGCAGCACGTTAGTGACCAGCTCTGGCCTTGGGTATTCGCGTCCGGCGTCGTAAATCATCTGACGCAGGGACTCAATTTTCCCCTCCTGCAACTTTTGCAGCATGGCCTGTTGCAGGGTTTTCCAGTTATTGGCGCGGCGCGGCGCAGGGCGTTCCAGCAGTGATTTTACCTGACCGATGGGTACGCCTTTTTTTACCCAGTCGAGGATTTTCAGCGCCTGCTGAACGTCCTCATCGCTGTACAGGCGGTGACCGCCGTCCGTACGCTCGGGTTTGAGCAAGCCATAGCGTCGCTGCCACGCCCGCAGCGTGGTGGCGGTGATGCCGCTGAGTCTGGCGAATTCGCCGATGGAGTAAGCCATGTCTGCATCCGAAGAGAAGGAGTTGTCTCAATATACTACGAATATTCCCCGACGGGATGAAGCGCCGCACGGGTGCGCTACACTTAACGTCCAACCGCGTAAATGAAAGGAGTTCTCATGAGGCTATGGCCTGTCGTTACCGGTGTCGCCATTGCGCTGACGCTGGTTGCCTGTAAATCTCCCACGCCGCCGAAAGGCGTGCAGCCCATTACCGGCTTTGATGCCAGCCGCTATCTCGGCAAATGGTATGAAGTCGCCCGACTGGAAAATCGCTTCGAGCGCGGTCTGGAACAGGTCACCGCGACGTACGGCAAGCGCAGCGATGGCGGTATCAGCGTACTGAACCGCGGCTACGATCCGGTGAAGAAAAAATGGAATGAGAGCGAAGGAAAGGCGTACTTTACCGGCGAACCGACCACGGCTGCGCTGAAGGTATCGTTCTTCGGCCCGTTCTACGGCGGCTATAACGTGATCAAGCTGGATGATAAGTACCAGTACGCGCTGGTCAGCGGCCCGAACCGCGACTATCTGTGGATTTTATCGCGCACCCCGACCATTCCGGATGCGGTAAAACAGGACTACCTGAACACCGCACGCGAGCTGGGCTTCCGGGTCGATCAGCTGGTGTGGGTGAAGCACTAACCTACTGATACGAAAAGGTGATGCTTGCCAGGGCGTTGGCCGAGCCGGGGACCAGTTCACCGGTTCGGATGTACTGCGCCTGGAACGGCAGGGACAGCGTTTGTGCCGAGCTGGTGGTCTGGATGAAAAACTGTCCCGTCGTACCTGCGGACGAGCTGTCCGGCCCCATCATCAGCGGCCCGGTACCGTTATAGAAAAACTGTACGCCAATGCCGGAGGCCGTGGAGTCCCCGGTCAGCGTCACGACCGACGAGGTATTTGACGGTGTGGTCTGATCGGTCATCACTGCGTTAACCGCCACGTTCTCATCGCAGGTCAGGCTGACGTTAAACTCCCCCGACGGCGAGGTGCTGCCTACGCTGGGCAGCGTGTGAATATCAATGGTGCCCAGGTCGACGTTGGCGCTTTTCGTGCCTACCGTGCAGCCGCTTGCCGTCACCGTGATGGTGGTGGGGTTGATGATCACCTGCGCGGTTTTCACTTCGTTGTTATAGGCCGTCAGGATCGCCGCGTTAATGGTCGGGGTCTGGTATACGCCGGATTTCAGCGGAACGCCGGTCTTGATAAACGTCACTTTTGCCGACCAGCCCAGTGCGGTGGCGTAACCGTTAGTCCCATCGGCCGGATAGCTCTGCGTAATGCCCGTCTGCATCGGGACATAGGTGGTGCCGTTATAATCTTTAAGCCCAAGAATGAAGCCGATGCCGGGCACGCCCGTTTCAAATACCATGTAATTTGCGCCATCAAGAATAACCGTGATGCCGGTGGCGGTTATACTGCTGCTCGGCTCCAGCGTCCCTTTGGAGCAGGTAAATACCAGGCCGCACCAGAACACTTCCGAGACGCTCGCAGAGGCGCTCCATTCAGAGCCGATCGTCTTTCCAGGCACGATGGAGTCTGCCGGGCCGGACCACGACATAGGCGTTGGCGAAAGGGTGATATCCGATGTCCAGGAGAGGGCAAGTGCCTGAGAGGACATGAAAAACAGGGCTAAAAACAGTAAACGCATTATTGATACTCCGTCGTCCAGGTTGCCACTGCCGAAACGTCTCCGGCATTGACCGGCGCACCCGTGGCGGCCAGTCGCGCATAGAAGGTCATTTTTACGCTGTCATCCCCCGCCGCGCCGTAAGCAGCGGTTTGGGTGTCCAGCGGGATAAGTACGCTGTCTTTATCCAGAATCTGCACCGCCACGCCGGTCGCGCCGCCGTCAGCGACTTTCAGAAGCTGCGGGTTTTCGTCATCCGGCGTACCGCTGAAGCGGACTTTCACACCAGCAAAGGTGGGGCCGCATGCTTCAAGGGTGAGCGTGAAGGGCGTTTTGATATTGCTGACCGCGCCCGCCTCGCTAAATTGCTTCACGCCGAGGGTGCCCAGCGGCACGTTTTGCTCCTTCGAATCTTCCGAGACAATGCAGGTATTGCCGATCACGTTGCCGGTCACGGAAACCAGCACGTCATAGCCGCGCGCGGGAACGGTGATGAACATCAGCAGGATCAGGGGGAGGAACCGGATGGTTACTGACATATGACCTCCTGGGAATAAAGCCCGGTGCGGGCGTGATAATTCTGCGGGTTCAACGCATAGCGGATCGTGCAGCGCTGGGCGCTGTTGCGCCCCCATACGGCATGCAAGGTTCCCTGCGCTGACAGGCCGGTCAGATACACGCTGCCGCCGTCGCCGACGATACCGCTGGCTTTGTCATCCTCTGACGAGACCAGCGTACCGAAGGGGAGCACGTCTTTAGCGTGACGTACGATAAACATCGCTTTTGCCCCCTGACGCGTGGTGAGGGTGGCGCGAACCAGTGCCCCGTCGGTGGGGATTTTATTGGCGATGGCGTTCTCAAGTTCCACGTCATTGCCCACGGTGGTGACATCCAGCGCAACCTGATTAACGCGATACGGCGTGGCGTACGGGATCACCGCATAGCCCCGGCTGTCGGTTTTGATGCCCTTGTGGTTGAGCACGGCGACATGGCTGGCGCCCGGGGCTTTCACCAGAATATTGGTGTTCCCGAGCGGCTGGCTCAGCGTCAGACCATCCTCATGCAGCACCGCACCGCCGCTCATCCCGTAACTGAGGTTGCGGGAGTCACCGGCGTAGCTGTAGCCCAGGTTATAGTCTCCCCACGCGCCCTCGTATTGCAGCGCGGCATCGCCGCCGTAGTGCTGCTGCGCGCTGTAGCGCTGGTTGACGCTATAGAAAAGATTCTCCTGCCCCGGCAGATACCACTGACACCGGTACTGGCGGTGGTGCCAGCGGGATCCGCATGGGTAGCGGTAAAACGGAGACGGGTCGACAGCGCCGGGTTACCCAGCGGCACCGACAGGGACAACGCGAGGATATTGTCTTTCTTGTTGTCGTACAGGCCAGAGCTACGCTGGGCGCTGATGCCAAGCGACAGGTTACGAAACGTCGCGTTCCACGCGAACTGCAAACTTTGCGTGGTTTTTGACGTATTCCAGTAGGTTTGTTGATCCCAGGACAGCGACAGCGCGCCGTATTCGCCCATCGGCTGCGACAACAGCAGCTGATTTTTTGCCTTACGCGACATATGCAGGTTGTAAACCGTGTCGTAGTGAGTGGTGACGGTGCCATCGTCTTCCACGGTCTGTTTTGGCGCTCCGCCCGCCATGCCTTTGTAAGTGGTATCGCTGAGGGTATAAAACCCTGCCGTTGAGTAACGCAGCGAGAAGAAATTGACTCGCGTACCGATATCGTTCAGCAGCTTGCTGTACCGCAGGCGCACCGAATCACCGGTGTAGTGCTGGTTATCAGCCAGCTGGCTGCGGGCATGGGTGAGGTCGAGGGAGTAGGCGCCAAAGCGGCCGAGATTCTGCCCGATACCGAAGGCCAGGCCGTTGTAGCGATCGGAAAACTGCGCCCCGCCATAAAACGTGAGGCCGTATCGCCAGCCCAGGAACAGCTCGCCCTGCGCGAAGGAGGGCGAGATCTGATTGCCCGCAGGGCGGTATTTCCCCGCACCCAGAGCATATTTGACCTGACCGTTACGCACCAGATTCGGCACGCTGGCAAAGGGCAGGGTGTATTGCGTCTGGCTACCGTCGCTCTCCTGAATGGTGACCGCGAGATCGCCGCCGGAAGAGGTCGGATAGAGATCTTTCAGCACAAACGCTCCCGGCGGAACGGAGGTTTGATAGATGACGTTACCGTTCTGGCGAACCGTCACCGTGGCATTGCCGCGCGCGATGCCACGCACTTCGGGCGCGTAACCGCTCAGGCTGGCGGGCAACATATTGTCATCGGTCTTCAGGGCAACCCCACGCAGGCCAACGGCGTCAAACACCTGCGATGAGGTGAACGTTTCACCGGCATAAACCTGGGCAAGCAGGGCGCGGATATCCCGCTGTAGCCAGGTCTGGACGTGGGTGAGCTCGTTACTCTCTTTGGTCCACGTGGTGAAATCACGCAGCCGCCATGCGCCCAGGTTGGCGCCGCTGTTGAGGCTCACAAACAGCTGTTGTTCCCGCGTGCGCGTCTCGCCCCGGTAGTCATTATTCGCGCCATTGACCACATAGTTCAGCCACGCGGCAGGGATGCCGGACTCCCAGCTCTCCGGGCTGACGTACCCGCGCGGCAGAGCGCGCATCGCGCTTTGCGGTACGGTGAAGTTGAGGGTAAGCGTCCTCTGGTCAAAATCAAACCGGGTATCGGCGAATGACTGGGTTAAAAAAATGCAGCGCTGCGCAGGCGGCAGCTCACCCCCTTTAGCCTGACGGCTGTCGATGCCAAGTGCGGCGAATTGCGCAGGCGTAAGGCACGGCAGGGCTTCACCGGCGGTGTTTTCAGCGACGCGAAACGTGACGTTACCTGTGAACGCGAACTGGGTGTTGATATACACGTTAAGATTGTACTCGCCCGGCGGCAACGCGCTCCCGGCGTTGACCCAGGCGAGATCGGCGCTGTTGGCGCGCTCGCCGTTGAGAAACGCAGGATTAAATTGCAGCTCGCTTTCGGCAGCCACGGCTTGCCGAATCACCAGGGCGATCGCCGTGGCGCACAGGATTTTAATTTTCATGTGGTCACGCCTTACTGTTTTTATTATTGGGACAATGACGTGCGGGTAACGGGCGTCCAGGCGCCATAATCGTTAATCGTCTGGTAGCTTAAGCTGCTCGCATGGCTGAAGGTGTCTGCCAGCGTCACGCTGGATTTCGGCGGTACCATGACGGGCGACACCGGCCTGCCATCAATTTTCACGTTAATGGTGGTGAGGTAATACGGCGTTGGGTTGGTCAGCGTGACCTTGCCCGCGCGGTAGGCGCCGGCAAGGTTTTTCCATGCCTCCCCTGCACCTTCCCTGAGCCGCTCCGGGCGATAAAAGACCTTGATGCGGTTGGCAGAGGCGAATTGCAGCGAATTGCCGGAACCGTTTTTAACCTGCTGTGGGATAGCTTTGACCGTCATCCAGTACAGCGTCTCGCGATCGGCTGGCAGGGCGTCGCCGCTGAACATGATTTTCACCGCGCTTTCGCTGGCGGGCTTCATGACGTACAGCGGCGGCGTGATGACGAAGTCGTTGGTACGGCTCCCTTTCTCGTCTTCCATCCAGGACTGGATCAGAAACGTGGCATCAGGGTGGGTATTTCTTACCTGCATCATCGTCTGCGTAGCCGCGCCGGTGTAAATCAGCCGCGTTGCGCCTAACCCCACGCCGCCTGCGTACACGGCGGATGAACATAACGTGCCAGCCAGACAAATCCATGTGTTTACGCGCATAGTGCGTCTCCTGAAAGCTGAGTCAGACCCGGCCAGCAGACCGGGCCTGAAGATTACGAATAGGTCACGGTGTAGGTGGCGACCGCGCTGGCATCACCCGCCGTGGCGTTGCCCAGTGGGGAGTAATATTTCGCGCTGAAGTTCAGGATGTTCGCCCCCGCACGCAGGGGGATCGCTGCTGCCGGCTCACCCAGCCTGACGACGTTGCCCTGTTCGTCATAAAGACGGATAGCGACATGCTGCGCCGAGCCCGCGCCGCCGTTTACTCCCGCGGCCAGGCTATTCACATCGGTACTGTCCGGTGTACCGGTGAAGGTGATAGCCACGGTCGTTGCGGCAATAGGGTTATCTTCCGTGGACGCGGAGGTATCGGCGATTTCGCAATCTTCCAGGGTGATGGAGAAGGCTTTTGCGGTACTGGCTTCACTGCCTGCGGCAGCCAGCGTGGCGGTACGCACTTCACCCATGTCGACGTCGATATTGGCGCTACCGGCGCTGATGGCACAGGCGGAGGTCACCACTTTACCGCTGAAGTTAACCGTGCCGCCGCTGGTGGTGGCGGCCAGTGCTGAGCCCGCTGGCAGCAGGGCGGCAATGCTTAATGCCAGCAGAGAATGGCAAGTAAGGCGTGCTTTCATTTCATAGTTCCTTGATTTTTTTATTACGAGATTTGCTCTGAAAGCGGCAGGTCTAACTGGTTAAAAAGACCAGCAAATCTGTCTTATTCCTGAGCCCGAGTTTCCTTATCGCTGAGCTTTTTAAGGCGCTCACGCGGCGATAAGAAAGTTTCTCCAGTTCTGCGATGTAACGTATATCCAGTCCGTTCCTGAGTTCCTTTAATACCCTCCTTTCTCCAGGCGTCAGCGATAACGCCGCTGGCTGCTTTTGGGGTCGATAATGGCTATCGACCATTTTTGCTAGCTTTATCCGCCACTGATAAACCGTGTTCTGTAGCGAGATATAGGCATCAATATCTTCCCGGACCCATAACAGGGAATGGGCAGAGGTTGAGTACAGGCAGATAATCACTTCAGGCTGCGTGACTTTGATTTTTTTTAAATATTTCAGTGAGTCATACCCTGTATGGTATTTCTCTGCGCCGGATATAAATAAGATATCGATACGAATCGACGACAGCGCCTTATCCAGTTCCTGATAACCTCCTTCGATGATAATGATGTGAAGGTCGTCGCGGATGCTGCTTAATAACGTTTTAATGCCGTTTCTTGCATAATGATCGCCGCCCATCAGTGCAACAGTTATATGCTGTGTTATTTGGCTATTGTTCGTCATGTTATTCCTCGATTTATAATAGTAATCAGGCGAATTATTTATAAGGTTATCGCCAGTATTCTCGAAGCAATGACGTATTGCATACTGTAGGCCTACTATACGTCGGCCAATAAAGAGGTAATCTGAATTAATCTAAAATTGTATTAATTACTAAGATCGAGACCGGTTACGACGCTTCCCTCTGATTGGTCTTATTCCGCTTCGCTTTCTGTAAATTATGATAGCCGCTATTTTTAATGAAAATTTAGCTTTGATAAATGTTTTGTAAGGAGTTTGTCGTCTGGTGTCAGTGCGGGTGTGAAGTTGCTGACGGGGAATAACAATTTACGAATGTTATCATCGATAAAAACTGATAGAAAGGTGGCTTAAAAGCATACAAAAACCATGTAAGTTATTGATACTGATCAGGTTGAGAAAACTTAAGGCTTAAGGGTGCTGAATATTTTAGACACGCATGTCCGTGGCGTACAATGTTTTTTTATGTAGATATTTGTCAATGTCAAGAGGCGAGGAGTGCGCCAAAAGATGAGGCCCTGATAAATGAGATGCTGCCGGTAGTCAGATACTTCTGTGGAGCGGAAATTCACTTCACAAAACATCATAATGAGGATGATCGTGGATGAAGCGGCTCTGCAAGCCGCATTCTACAAGGGTTGAGTTCTTATGCAGGTTCAGTGAAGCTTAAGGGATGAAATATAAATTAAGATTTTTCGCCAATGGCGAAGATATACAGCATGACGTTAATCAGTCACATTAATCCCGACGTGAATGTCATCCCATACATGCGGTGACCCAGGTTCAACATCTGTTAACCGGAGAATTCATACTGCCCCTATGCATAAGCATTACATTATAAATAATATCGTCGAATTTCATCCTGCGGCCAGCACGTTACGTGATATCAACAATCCTGACCGTGTGGTTGTGTTAAATTCGCCAGCAGGCCGATGCCTGTTGTTATTAATCGACAGAGCGGGGTCGATTGTCACTCAGCAAGAGTTCCTTGATATTGTCTGGCAAAGCCGCGGCATGCTTGTCTCCTCCAATACCTATTACCAGAACATCTCCATCCTGCGCAAAGGGCTCAAAAAGATTGGTTTTGAAACTGACCCTATCGTTACCATTCCGCGGATTGGGTTGACGCTGGCAAGCGACACGCAAATAACCGTCAGAGAGTCTTCACCCGTCGCGCCTCAACCCGCAGAGGAACAATGTGGGGAGGCGCCAGCGATCGAGGAGGTCTCTGCACCCTCCGAGCCAGCAACACCCGTTGCCAGGAAGCCCACGCGCTGGCTGGCTGTTGTCATGGGTCTATTGATCGTCCTGGCCGGGGCAGGCGTGACGGGATATATGAACGCCACAGAAAACCGTTTTGTTGAGGATTACCGTTTTGCGGCATCCGTCGGAGCCTGTCGCGTTTATCTTGCGAACGACATTCAGACTCACGCTGAACGCGCTTCCGCGCTGACCTATGTGGAACAATTCAAGGCTGAATGCGCGCAATATCCCTGGGTTTACATCAGCTGGTACGCTCTGCTTCCTCGTGCGTCGGTTATTCGCTGCGACCGGCCAATGAAAGAGCCGAACCGCTGTATATCTGATTATTTCCTGAAGGATAGCTAGCATGACTCGTTTTCGGCAGATGCTGTATATCATCGTGACGGGCCTCGTCACCGCAGGCGTGCTGACGGGCTATTACCTGTGGCACCGAACTTACGTTCAGCCTTTTTCATGCCAGGCTAATCTGGTACAGCACCATCCGGATGAGACGCTGACGGTCTGGCTGAATTACACCTTCGACGGGAAACTCGGCACCCTGAGCATGAATGGCCGGGCAAAGAGCGATCCGGGTAAAACCATTGACAGGAAAATTTCCTTTCGGGTGGAGAGACAAGATCATCTCTATTTGCTGACGTCAGAAAAAAATATGACGTTCCCGGACGATAATGTCGAAGACAGCTGGCTGGAAAAATATGAACCGCAATTCTTTGTCTATCCGGGCAAGAGTATTTATATGCGGATCAATGAACAACATAATGGTAACTATATCTTTACCTTAGGAACATTACCGACATATGTGTGTCGTGGTTCAAAAAAAGAATGATATAAACGAGAAAAACATTATATTTTCCTCCCGTCTCATTTATGCTTGATTTAAAATATCAGGATTACCTTAGAAATAAAAAGTGCGACAGATCATGTTGCGATAATGTAATTAATTTTAAATTTGGCAAGTAAATGAAAAGTGTATTTGACTCCTCCGATGGGGGGAAATCAGTACCGGAAAAGTGTCTGCATATTGGGTTGATATTATGGCCCCGTTATTCACTCCTGGCCGTCTCCGGGTTGCTGGAGGCGCTGCGTTATGCAGCGAAAGCTCAGGATAAATTAGCATTTAAAATCAGCCTGATAAGTGAATTTCCTGATATCCCGATTATCAGCAATGCGGGGATTATCATGAGACCGGATTCCCCCCATGCGCCGCCGGACAGTTTTAACTATCTTGCTGTTATCGGCGGTGAATTGCAGTATCTGGACTTAGGGTATCAGGGGGATAAAGCATATCTGGCACATGCCCACCATGCCGGGGTTCCGCTCATTGGCATTGGCACCGGCAGTTTTGTGCTCGCACAGGAAGGATTGCTGAATGAACGACGAGCGTCCATCCATCCTTTCCACCTTGATGCATTTCGGCAGGCTTTCCCGCTGGTTTATGCTGAGCAAGGGTATGATTTCATCGACGATGGCGATGTGCTGACCTGCCCGGGCGGTATTTCCACCCTGACGCTGGCAACTGAGCTTATCCGCGCCCATGCCGGGGATGATATCGCCAGCACCACCTGTCAGCGTTTGTCGCTCGTTCCGCATGAAATTGCCACCCCGCGTCCGGCGAATTTTGCGCTTATCCCTGACTCGCGGTTGCGCCGCGCCGTCATGCTGATAGAACAGTTCCTGACCCGGCCGCTCACCACCGCCGGGCTTGCGCGAGAAGTGGCATTGAGTGAACGCCAGCTCAACCGTCTGTTCCACGCAGAATTCGGCAAAACGGCCCGCGAATTTATCCGCAGTGCCAGACTGCGCTATGCTTGCTGGCTGCTGAAGAACTCACAGCAAAGCGTGACGGATATTGCGCAGCGGATGGGGTTCAGCGACTGCGCGCACTTTATTCGTCATTTTCAGACGGAGTATGGTTGTACGCCTGGCGTGTGGCGCACGTCGCAGAGCTGAATATTATTACATTGCTGCCCTGAAACTTTACTCAAC
This sequence comes from Enterobacter cloacae complex sp. 397G4, assembly GCF_050031515.1. NCBI lineage: Bacteria > Pseudomonadati > Pseudomonadota > Gammaproteobacteria > Enterobacterales > Enterobacteriaceae > Enterobacter > Enterobacter cloacae complex sp. 397G4. Next base: position 101,304 of record NZ_JBLGWE010000001.1, read on the forward strand.
CGGAATATCATCATGAAAATAGAAGCCGCACACCCCTCACAATTTGAACGCCTCGTCGCAGTCTGGGAGTCGTCCGTTCGCGCCACGCACCGCTTTTTGCAGGAAAGCGATATCGCGGCGCTGCGTCCGTTATTGCTCAACGCATATTTGCCTAATCTCAGGGTTGTGATTGCCCGGGATGACGTGGGTATTATTCACGGCTTTTTGGGCGTGGATAAAAATCGCATTGAAATGCTGTTTGTGGATGATGCGAGCCGGGGGAAGGGTATCGGGAAAATGCTGCTGCAATATGCCATTGCAGAATTCGGCGTAAATGAAGTGGATGTGAACGAGCAGAATCCGCAGGGGGTGGCGTTTTATCGTCATATGGGGTTTGAGCAGGTCGGGCGCTCGGAGCTGGACGGGCAGGGGAATCCGTTTCCGCTGTTGCATATGCGGTTGAGTGGACAGGCTTAACGCCCTCTTCTGTAAAAGAGGGAGCCTGCAAGCTAGTTACTGGTTATTTGCCCGATGATTACACCACGCACTTTTTCGCCATCGAAGTAATAAGAGACGGTATTGTTCTGAACAAATCCATCCTGTACAGGTGTCTCCTGATAAAGCAGGATCTTTTTTCTGTTGCCGATTGCTTTTTTGCCGAACAATTCAACTAAATCCCCGTGAGTGGCATTTAACAATGGAACGCCAGAGACTGAGACACTGACTCGTTCCGTTGTATTCACACATTCTTTATGGATGCCATCCCTGGATATGGCTAGCGCAGTTAACAGCCCTGCACCCATTTCGTTATCTGAAATGAACCAATAATTGGTGCCATCGTCGTCATGAAGGCAGATCCAGTGCGCGGAGCTGTCTTTCTCCACGTATGTACTGAAAATCTGAGACAGATGAGTAACTTCCATCTGAACCGTTTTCTTGCCGATCGTGATGGTCGGGGAAAGGGGCACTATGGTTGAAATTTCCGTCAGCGAGCCGTCTTCATCGTAATACTGTATTGCGAAGCCGGTCATTTCAGATGCTGAGACATGCGAACTGACTGCAACGAGTAATGGCAATGAACAAATTAAACGCTTCATTTGACAATCAACACCGTATCGTTGCTTTTCCAGATGCTTCTTCTCGCACTCAGAGGAGCAATGATGCAGCCCTCTGAAGAGTCGTCAGGGTGCAAACTGCTTTTACCATGTATTTTAAATGAGTCTCTACCACACATCTCATTTGTCGAGTAGGGCGTGAGGCTGAGAGTATATTTCCCGGTGTGGGCTGAATTATGAGGGGAACCAATTGTGTATTTCCCTCGAGGTAGAGGCCCACTGTTTTTTACACATTCATGAGATGGATCGTTTTTGTAACCACTTGCTCCTGCATAATCTGCATCGAACTGATAAACACCATCAAGATAAAATTTGTGCTCTTTTACATCATATTCCCAGGACATACTTTCTCCTTAAGCGCGTTCCTTCCAGGTATCAGAATGAATGATGTTTCCATCTATGTAATGCCATGTTATTTTTTCATATGTTAGATCTACATATTCACAATGTGTATAGCGTTCGTTTCGCGGTAGTTTAATGTCAAACATGAGTGGTTCAATTTGAACTACTCTTGCATTTTCTAAAGTTGTCTTAAAGTAAGCCTCTTCAAGTCCGTTATAGTTGATTCTGTAAAATATGAACTCTGCTTTTTTAAGTGTTTGCCCAGTGCATAAGGCTTTGTATAGATAAGAGGATGATGAATCAATCTCTTTCATGAATGCATAGGTACTACAAATGCGTTTTGCAGTGATTTTACCGGAGAATTTATCTATAGGTTGTTCTATAGAATGCATAAATTCAATCACTTCTATTGAACCTTCGCGATATTTTATATCGACAGAACCATTAATCCTCCGGCCTGAATCATCCTCGAGCCATAAGTAAACAGGTATAGCCATCTCAATCTCCTTTTATAGACTGAGGGAAACTACTCTTCATTATGGATTTAAATTGTGACTTTCATTTCAAAACAGGAATGTTAAAGAATTTTGGTTGGTTTAATAGAAAGTTGTAGTTGCGAGATATGGATGGTATCAATTGACGTTTAAAAATTTATAAGGTTGATTTATGACTATTCTTCCATCGCAAGAATAATAGTCACTAAAAAAAGCATCAAATATTGAAATGATGAATATCATTAAATAATGAACCTATGCCGGGATTAGCGCTTAGCCTGCTTATCCCATTTTAATAAGCCGGCGATATCTTTCTTACCTTCGGCTTCTTTCAGCAGGCGCTGCTTTTTTTCAAACTCGAGGTATTCTGAGCACGCCTTTTCATCAGCCGTTTTCTTGCTGATTTTGCCTGCTCCTTCTAAAACGTCCCGGTCATTAAATTGCAGAAACTGATCGAGCTTGGTTTGCCAGTCTCGTAAAAATACCTGCTTGCGGCGTTTGGCCTGATCTTCGGCAAAATCGAGCCACATATTAACGACGCGATTAAGCTCGCTCACCTCATCCTGAGACAGATAATTTTTTGCGGTGGTGACATCGCTTTTACGGACTTCTTCGCATTTATAGCTGGTCAGCCCCATATGCGGTTGAGTGGCGTCCGCACGTTGGTGAATCAACTCAGCAGCGGTGTGCCCAGTGCAGGCAAAATGCAGTTTATTCTGGATGGTCTGAAAGAATTGCGTGGTTTCTTTGAGCGACGGCTGATAGTCAGCAGCTAATGCGAAAATCTCCCTCACGCGAAGATAGACCCGGCGTTCGCTGGCACGTATATCGCGAATGCGTTCCAGCATTTCATCGAAATAGTCAGGGACGGCGGAAGATCCCACAGGCGGATTTTTCAGGCGCTCGTCGTCCATAACGAAGCCTTTAACCAGGTATTCCTGGAGCGTTTGGGTGGCCCACTGGCGGAACTGCGTACCTCGCGTGGATCGGACGCGATAGCCGATGGCGAGAATGACGGGCAGGCTAAAGTATTGAACGTTATATACTTTACCATCGCTGGCAGTTGTTCGGTAAAACCGAACAACTGAATTTTCGACCAGTTCACCCTCATCAAAAATATTCTTGATATGCCCGCTGATCGTAGCTTTGGCTTTGCCGTATAACTCACAGATCGTGGCCTGTGAGAGCCACAACGTATCGCTTTCGAAGCGGCATTCAATGCGAACTTTTCCATCCTTGCTGGCAAACATGACAAACTCACCGGCTGGAGAATTTATTAATTCCTCATATGTCATGCTGCCTCCGCTTCATAAGGTTGATGCCTGCAAGCTCGTAGTATGCCAGAAATAGGCGCTAAGCCAGGTGGTTTGTATTTGATTTTGCGAGGCGCTTTCCAGCATGTGGAATTTGGATCGCTGCAAGCGCGTCCTCTATCTCAATAAGCTTTGCTTTCGTCCGTTTATAATCGTCCTGCAAACGCTGCTCCTGCTCGTTATACGCCACCAGAACGATGCATCCTTTCATGACCTTTACCGTGACCTGCTGTCCGGTATCAAACCCCGCTGCGCGCAACCACTTACCGGAAAGGATGATTTTCGGCGTGGATTTGTCGTAAACATTCGGGCGGTATCCCACAATTAACGAACGCTCGGTTCCGGATTGGTCGGTGTCTGGGGTAGAATGCGAATCAGCCATAATCAACTCCTTGATAGTTGGTGAGGTTAGACGCTCCGGTTGTGTTCCCGCACATCGGGGCGTTGAAATACAGGGGGTTTAGGTGGCCTCCTATATGTATCAGAGTAGATGGATAGGTGGCCTCATGTTAATCATATCGCGCGAAAAAAAACCAAAAGGCGGCGGGCAGTCTCCGCAGTTTAAGATGCGTATTGATCCGGCATTGAAGGAACAGTTGGATGCGGTAGCGGCTGAGGAAGGGGTGAGCCTCGCTAGCTGGTTAAAGGAGTTGGCGAGAGAGGCGTTACGAGCTAAGGGTATTTCACCGAAAGCATGAATATGTCAGCGTGTTTCTGTATCGAAATCAGTTGTTGTTTCAGGCATGACTTCATCATTCTGATTTGAATTATTCATGGGAGCATTAGTGATGAACATCGGTAAGGCTGTATCGCCAGAGAAAACTTTTTCTAACCCTTTTAAGATATTTGCTTGTGTTGTTTCTAAATCGCCATGAGCAATTGGCCTATAGCAGTCTCTTTGTAATTGTACTTTATCAAAATCGTAATTCATTGCTTGCGAAAGAGCGTAGAGCAAGTCAGTAAAAAGATCATCGGATTTGGATATCCAAATATTAATATCTGGGTAGTCATTGATTTTATTTAGATGGCTATTATAACTTTTCCAGGCATGAGTAACAGTTTGTTCTTTCTTGGTTTGGTATCTGATTCTTATTATTGGGAGTTTTCTTCCATAAAACTCTAGATCGATCATATTTAATGCTTGCACATGTTCTCTATGCAATCTTTGAGCTCTAGTAGACATTAAAGTTCTGAATATCGATAAGCGGCTTTGTTTTCTTTCTCTGAATTGCTCTAATGTTTTTTGTATTTGAACAGCAAGAACAGGGCCAACAATAACTGCTGCTGTCATAATTATATCTTTTGTTTCCATGCCAAATAATATATTCATATAACACTTCCTTAGTGATAGTTATAAAGATATTATATGCTTTAAGAATGGATATTTGAAAAAATTAATTATATGAATTTTGGCGGAAGATCACAGGAGTCGAACCTGCCCGGGAACGCTGGCGCCCCCAACTGGATTTGAAGTCCAGCCACCTCACCGGAGATGACGATCTTCCGCGCCTGCATTGCTACATGGAGGCGGGGCGCATTATAGCTACTTTCAGACATTTACCACATACCCCACACCACTTTTTTCACCTCTCTTTTGACCTTAACCCCCCTGTTTCAGCTAATTCTTAAGAAAATCCTCAGGTTAGCATTTCGTGCTCATCAACTTTTATCCCGATCACAAAAAACAAGAAACGTAATCTCTTAACCAGAAAACGCAATACCCGCCCCTGAAACAATGGTTTAAAAAACGGTAACCGGTCTCAGCGCCCCCTACAGCGTGAAGGATAAAAATATGAGCGAAGTCCTGTCAGTAAAAGAGAAGATTGGCTACGGCATGGGAGACGCCGCCAGCCATATCATTTTTGATAACGTCATGCTTTATATGATGTTTTTCTACACCGATATTTTTGGTATTCCCGCCGGGTTTGTCGGCACCATGTTCCTGCTGGCCCGCGCGCTGGATGCGATCTCCGACCCGTGCATGGGCCTGATTGCCGACCGCACCCGCAGCCGCTGGGGCAAGTTCCGTCCGTGGATTTTGTTCGGCGCCATTCCGTTCGGCATCGTCTGCGTGCTGGCGTATACCACGCCGGACCTCAGCCTCAACGGTAAAATGGTTTACGCCGCCGTTACCTACACCCTGCTGACCCTGCTCTATACCGTGGTCAACATCCCGTACTGCGCGCTGGGCGGCGTGATCACCAACGACCCGACGCAGCGTATCTCCCTCCAGTCCTGGCGCTTTGTGCTGGCGACGGCGGGCGGTATGCTCTCTACGGTGCTGATGATGCCACTGGTGAACCTGATTGGCGGTGATGACAAAGCATTCGGCTTTCAGGGCGGGATCGCCGTGCTGTCGGTGGTCGCGTTCCTGATGCTGGCGTTCTGCTTCTTCACCACCAAAGAGCGCATCCAGGTGCCGCCGAGCACCACCTCCATGCGGGAAGACCTGCGCGACATCTGGCACAACGACCAGTGGCGCATCGTCGGCGTGCTCACCATCCTCAACATTCTCGCCGTCTGCGTGCGCGGGGGCGCGATGATGTACTACTGCACCTGGATCATGGGCTCGCCGGAGGTGTTCGTCGCCTTCCTCACCACCTACTGCGTCGGCAATCTTATTGGCTCCGCGCTGGCGAAACCGCTCACCGACTGGAAGTGCAAGGTCAGCATCTTCTGGTGGACCAACGCCGCGCTGGCGGTGGTTAGCGTGGCGATGTTCTTCGTGCCGATGCATGCCACCGTCCTGATGTTCGGCTTCATCTTCGTTATCGGCGTGCTGCACCAACTGGTGACGCCGATTCAGTGGGTAATGATGTCCGATACCGTCGACTACGGCGAATGGACCAACGGCAAACGACTGACCGGCATCAGCTTTGCGGGCACGCTGTTCGTGCTGAAGCTCGGCCTGGCGCTGGGCGGGGCGATGATCGGCTGGATGCTGGCAGGCGGCGGCTACGACGCGGCAGCCAAAACCCAGAACAGCGCGACCATCAGCATCATCATCGGCCTGTTTACCCTGGCACCGGCGATCTGTTACGTGCTGAGCGCCATTATCGCCAGGCGCTACTACACGCTGAAAACCCCCTTCCTGACCAAAATTCTGCGCGAGCTGGCGCAGGGCGCGCGCCGCAATCAGCAGGAGTTTGAAAACCTGCCGGTCAGCAAAGAATTGCAGAACTAAGAGGACGTAAGCATGAAAATCAGTGATGGAAACTGGCTTATTCAACCGGGCCTGAATGTGACCTATCCGGTGCAGGTGTTCGACGTGGAGCAGCAGGGCAATGACCTGGTGGTGTATGTGGCGCCGCGTGACGTGCGCGAACGCACCTGGCAGCTCGACACGTTGATGTTCACGGTGCGCCTGTTTGCCCCGCAGGAAGGGATTGTCGGGGTGCGCATTGAGCACTTCCAGGGTGCGCTGAACAACGGCCCGCACTATCCGCTGAACGTTCTGAAGGATGTAAAAGTTGAGATTGAAAACAACGCCGAATTTGCCGAGCTGAAAAGCGGCAGCGTCAGCGTGCGCGTCGCCAAAGGCGAGTTCTGGGCGCTGGATTTCCTGCGCAACGGCCAGCGCATTACCGGCAGCCAGCTGAAAAACAACGGCTACGTGCAGGACAGCAATACCGATCGCAACTATGTGTTTGAACGTCTGGATCTGGGCGTGGGGGAAACGGTCTACGGCCTGGGCGAGCGCTTTACCGCGCTGGTGCGCAACGGCCAGACGGTCGAAACCTGGAACCGCGACGGGGGCACCAGCACCGAGCAGTCCTACAAAAACATCCCGTTCTACCTGACCAACCGCGGCTACGGCGTGCTGGTGAATCACCCGGAGAACGTCTCGTTTGAAGTCGGCTCCGAAAAAGTCTCCAAAGTGCAGTTCAGCGTGGAAGGGGAGTATCTGGAGTACTTCGTGATCGACGGCCCGACGCCGAAAGAAGTGCTGAACCGCTATACCCGCTTCACCGGCAGTCCGGCGCTGCCGCCTGCGTGGTCGTTCGGCCTGTGGCTGACCACCTCGTTCACCACCAACTACGACGAAGCGACGGTTAACAGCTTTATCGACGGCATGGCCGAGCGCGACCTGCCGCTGCACGTGTTCCACTTCGACTGCTTCTGGATGAAGGCCTTCCAGTGGTGCGACTTCGAGTGGGACCCGGTGACCTTCCCCGATCCGGAAGGCATGATCCGCCGCCTGAAAGAGAAAGGGCTGAAGGTCTGCGTGTGGATCAACCCGTACATCGGCCAGAAATCGCCGATCTTCCGGGAGTTGAAAGAGAAGGGCTACCTGCTCAAGCGCCCGGACGGCTCCCTGTGGCAGTGGGACAAATGGCAGCCGGGGCTGGCGATCTACGACTTCACCAACCCGGACGCGTGCAGGTGGTATGCGGACAAACTGAAAGGCCTGGTGGAGATCGGCGTCGACTGCTTCAAGACCGACTTCGGCGAGCGTATCCCGACGGAGGTCCAGTGGTTTGACGGTTCCGATCCGCAGAAGATGCATAACCATTACGCCTACATCTACAACGAACTGGTGTGGAACGTGCTGAAAGAGACGGTGGGAGAAGAAGAGGCGGTGCTGTTTGCCCGTTCTGCCTCCGTGGGTGCGCAACAGTTCCCGGTACACTGGGGTGGCGACTGCTACGCCAACTATGAGTCGATGGCCGAAAGCCTGCGCGGCGGGCTGTCGATTGGCCTGTCCGGCTTCGGGTTCTGGAGCCACGATATCGGCGGGTTCGAAAACACCGCTCCGGCGCACGTCTACAAACGCTGGTGCGCGTTCGGGCTGTTCTCCAGCCACAGCCGCCTGCACGGCAGCAAATCCTACCGCGTGCCGTGGGCGTACGATGACGAGTCCTGCGATGTGGTGCGCCACTTCACGCAGCTGAAATGCCAGCTGATGCCGTACCTGTATCGTCAGGCGGCGCTGGCCCGCGAGTTCGGCACGCCGATGCTGCGGGCGATGATGCTGGAGTTCCCGGACGATCCGGCGTGCGATTACCTCGACCGCCAGTACATGTTGGGGGATTCAATGATGGTGGCGCCGGTGTTCTCCGAGGCGGGCGACGTGCAGTTCTACCTGCCGGAAGGGCGCTGGACGCACCTGTGGCACAACGATGAAATCGAGGGTAGCCGCTGGCATAAGCAGCAGCACGATTTCCAGAGCCTGCCGGTCTATGTGCGCGACAACACACTGCTGGCGCTCGGCAATAATAACCAGAAGCCGGACTATGCGTGGCACGAGGGGACGGCCTTCCAGCTCTTTAACCTGAGCGATGGCGCAACGGCGGTGAGTGAAGTGCCTGCGGCGGACGGTTCTGTAGTGTTTGCGCTGAAGGCGTCACGTCAGGGCGACGTCGTGACCTTTACCGGCGCGGGAGATGCGCAAAACTGGTCGGTGTGCTTGCGCAACGTGCAGAAGGTCGGCGGCGTAAAAGGCGGTTCACATGCGGGCAGCGAATGGGGTGTGGTGGTGAAAGCCGAGGGGGATGAGGTGGTGGTTCACCTCTGAGCTGGAAAAATGCCCGGTGGCGCTTCGCTTACCGGGCCTACGGTAATTATGCGGTCTGATGCCCTCACCCACGGTAGAAGGAACCAAAACCTCGTAGGCCGGGTAAGGCGAAGCCGCCACCCGGCTTTTTACTGTGCCGGAGCCACCGTAGACACCATCCCGCCGGTCATCGTCTGTTGCACCTGCCGTTTATCCATATTCACTGCGCTCAGCTTCCCATTCACCGTCGGCTTCAGCGGCGCATTGGCCTGCACGCTTCCGCTGGCGGTGAGCTGAATATTGCCGTCGCCCGCAATCGGCAGCGCTGGCCAGCCCCACTGCTGCAAAACGTTGAGTGGTACACCGCGCCCGTTCAGGCTCACGGTGGTTTGTCGCTGTGGCAGCTGTGACACGGTGGCGGTCGCTTCCAGGATCCCTTTCTCGGTAAAGGCGCTCAGATCGGTAATATTTACCGTTGCGGCGTTGGCATTCAGCGCCAGCGACGGGCGACGCACGTCGACGCGGTTAAAGGTTGCTGCCGCCCCGTTGAGGGTTGCGTTACCGCCCCACACGCCCCACTTGTGATCCTGCGCCAGCCGCAGATTAGCGCCATAACCGTCGAGGGAGGTGATCTGCCACGGGAACGCCGGATCGATGTCGATCACCAGGTTGCGGCTCAGGCCGAATTTTTTCAGCGTTACGCTGTTCAGCCATGCCGGGAGCGGGTCCATCCACAGCGTTTTCCAGTTTTCCGGAAGCGTATATTCCAGCCCGGCAATGGCAACGTCGTCCAGCACCAGCGCCTGACCCTCGCGCAGCCAGTTGCCGGAGGTACGCACCATGCCCCCTTCCCAGCGGGAGGTGAACTGACGCAGCGCAATGCCCTGCGGGGAGAATTCCGCATTCAGGATAGGGTCAAACAGATGCAGCGAGCCGTAAATAAATTCGCTGGCGTTCATGGATAACCGTCCCTCCTGGCTTTGCCAGTCCCCTTTACTCAGGGTGAGGTTACGCAGGCTGAGATCGAGGTCGGTTACCGCCCAGTCTGGCCCCTGTAGACGGGCATCGGTCACTTCCAGCCGCCCAATCTGTAACGAAGGCAGGGTGGAGAGAGGGGCGAAGAAATCCAGCAGCGATTTGTCGCTTTGCAGGCGGATCTCATTCAGACGCAGGGTGTTGATAACCCAGCCACCGTCGGCATTACGCAGAGCCGAGCCCGTCAGCGAGCCGCGCGACATATCGGCACCGATGGTATTAAGCACCACCTCTTTGCCGTTGAGTTGTCCCTGAATCAGCACGTTGTTGGCCGGTATGCCGTTGAGCGTGAGCGACCCGGCGCTCATCTGGATTTGCGCATTTTTCCCGAGTACGTTCCCCGCCTCGGGCTGCCACGGGCTGACGCCGCCGGTCACCTTTTGCGCACTGAGATCCCACTCCGTATTCGGGCTGTTAAAGGCCATGTTATTCAGTTGCAGACGGTCGGCCTGGAACGGCAGCGGCGCCGTCTGCGGCGATAAATTCAGCGTGCCATCGAACAGGGTGATGGCATCCATATGCAGCGGGTCGGTGATCTGGCGGCTGCTTAAGCCAATATCCACTTTTTTAGCGACCAGCGTGGCCGGTTTGCCATCTCGTCCGAAGGTAACGTTTTCCAGAAGGATGTGAGAAGGGGATGAAAAGCGGTGATCCATCAGGTCAAAGTTGAGCTCGTAATCGGTATTCACCGTGATCCAGCTGCTGACCTGCGATGCGCCCCAGCGGGTCTGGAGCAGAAAATAAAAGGCGAGCACTACAATGAGCAGGGCTACCAGAAGATAGATAAGCAGCTTTCCAATAAATTTCATGGTCTTCCTTCCCGCGAAACGCACATAAGGGTGTTATGCACGATTTATGCGCAATGCTCAAGGCGGGAATGGTGTAAAGAGATGTCACGGCAGGCATTGACAGCCTGCCGTGTGGGGATCAGTTCTTTTCAGGCGGGAAAATGAGATTCAGCACAATAGCGGTAATACCGCCCGCGGCGATGCCGGAAGAGAGCAGGTTTTTCACCCAGTCCGGGGCAAACTGCAAAATCATCGGCTGCTGGGAGACGCCAAGCCCTACGGCGAGAGACAGCGCAATAATCATGATTGCGCGGCGGTTCAGCGGCTCGCGGGAGACGATACGCACGCCAGAGGCCGCGATGGTACCGAACATGACCAGCGTCGCGCCGCCCAGCACCGGCTCAGGGATGTGCTGCACAAACCCGCTCACCGCCGGGAACAGGCCGAGGACCACCAGCATCAGCGCTACCACGAAGCCCACGTAGCGGCTGGCCACGCCGGTCAGCTGGATCACGCCGTTGTTCTGGCCAAAGCAGGAGTTCGGGAAGGTGTTGAACACCGCCGAGACAAACGAGTTCAGTCCGTTCGCCAGCACGCCGCCTTTCAGACGTTTCATGTACAGTGGGCCGGAGACCGGCTGCTCGGACACGTCGGAGGTGGCGGTGATATCGCCAATGGTTTCCAGCGAAGTGATCATAAAGACCAGCATCAGCGGCAGGAGCAGACTCCAGTCAATGCCCAGGCCGTAGTAGAGCGGCGTTGGCACGGTAATCAACGCGCTGTTGGTTGGGGTGGTGTTTTCCGGCAGCATGCCCAGCGCCCACGCCAGCAGGTAACCGGCCGCCATGGCGATCACCAGCGATGCCACGCGCAGGTACGGGTTACGCTGGCGGTTAAGCAGAATAATGATCGCCAGCACGACGCCTGCCAGCAGCAGGTTTTTCGGCGCGCCGAAGGTATGGTCGCTCATTGCCGCGTAGCCGCCCCCGATGGAGGTCAGACCCACCTGGATCAGTGACAGGCCGATAATCATCACCACCACGCCGGAGACCAGCGGGGTGATCACCCGGCGCGCCAGGTGCAGAACGCGGGAAATGATCATCTCTGTGCAGCTTGCCAGCATCAGGGTGCCGAAAAGCGCCGCCATCATCGTCGGGACATCTGCGCCGCCGGTTTTCAGTGCCGTACCGCCCATGATCAGCGGCGCCACAAAGTTAAAGCTGGTGCCCTGAATCGACAGCAAACCCGAGCCCACCGGACCCCAGGCTTTAATTTGAATGATGGAGGCCACGCCGGAAGCGAACAGAGACATACTGATGATGTGTTGCGTATCCTGCGCCGGTAACCCCAGCGCCTGGCAAATCAGCAGAGCCGGCGTGATGACCGCAACGAACATCGCCAGCAGGTGCTGGCAGGCGGCAAACAGGGTTTGAGGCAGCGGGGGACGATCTTCAAGGCGGTAAATCAGTTCGCTGTTTTGCTTCTGCGCAATCGGTTGCGCATCAGCAGACTCCAGAGTGTTAACAGACATCGGCGGCAATCCCACGGTGGAAAAGCGGGCATTTTAGCTGACCACCTGGTAAAAGCAAACGATTGCCAGCAAAAAAAAGAGAGAAAATCTGCCGGTGTGAGCAGGTTTTCTACAACGAACAGGAAAAAAAAATTACACTTTTCGCGCCGGCGGCTCATGACGAGCATCACCCGGCCCAGGATAACGCCGCGTGTGTATGGAACACGCGCATAACAGGAGCCTTTTATGATTCATCTCGATACGTTGTCGACCCTTGTTGCCGCAACGCTGGTTCTTCTGCTTGGTCGCAAGCTGGTACACAGTGTTTCCTTTCTGAAAAAGTACACCATTCCTGAACCTGTCGCCGGTGGATTGCTGGTGGCGCTGGCCCTGCTGGTGCTGAAAAAAAGCATGGGCTGGGAAATCGATTTTGATATGTCCCTGAAAGATCCGTTGATGCTGGCCTTCTTTGCCACTATCGGCCTGAACGCTAACCTCGCAAGCCTGCGTTCGGGCGGCAAGGTGCTGGGCGTGTTTCTGATTGTTGTGGTGGGCCTGCTGCTGATGCAAAACGCCATCGGCATCGGTATGGCGTCATTGCTGGGGCTGGATCCGCTGATGGGTCTGCTGGCGGGGTCGATTACCCTGTCAGGTGGCCACGGAACGGGCGCGGCGTGGAGCAAGCTGTTCATCGAACGCTATGGCTTTGAAAACGCAACGGAAGTGGCAATGGCCTGCGCGACCTTTGGCCTGGTGCTTGGCGGGCTGATTGGCGGCCCGGTGGCGCGCTATCTGGTGAAACACTCCACCACGCCGGAAGGCAGGCCAGACGATGAAATGGTGCCGACGGCATTTGAAAAACCGGACGTTGGCCGCAGCATCACCTCGCTGGTGATGATTGAAACCATCGCCATGATTGCCATCTGCCTTACCGTGGGCAAAATCGTTGCGCAATGGCTGGCGGGAACGGCTTTCGAACTGCCAACCTTTGTCTGCGTGCTGTTTATCGGGGTGATCCTGAGCAACGGTCTGGCGCAGATGGGCTTCTACCGCGTCTTTGAGCGCGCAGTGTCCGTGCTGGGGAACGTCAGCCTGTCGCTGTTCCTGGCGATGGCGCTGATGAGCCTCAAGCTGTGGGAACTGGCCTCGCTGGCGCTGCCGATGGTGGCGATCCTGGCGGTGCAGGCCGTGTTCATGGCGCTGTATGCCATCTTTGTTACCTGGCGCATGATGGGCAAAAACTATGATGCGGCGGTACTGGCTGCGGGTCACTGTGGATTTGGTCTGGGAGCGACGCCAACGGCCATCGCTAATATGCAGGCGATCACCGAACGGTTCGGCCCGTCGCACATGGCGTTTCTGGTGGTGCCGATGGTGGGCGCATTCTTCATTGATATCGTCAACGCGCTGGTCATTAAGCTCTACCTGATGCTGCCGATGTTTGGCTGACCGTCAGGCGTTGGAATACCGCTCGGTTTCCGGCATCCAGCGTTCAATTAACGCTGCCGCCTGTTCGGGGTAGCGTTCATGAATATGACGCGCAAGGCGTTGTACTTCGGGGATCATGGCCTGATCGCGCAATAAATCCGCCACTTTAAACTCGGCGTTACCCGTCTGACGCGTGCCCAGCAATTCGCCCGGGCCGCGGATCTCCAGATCTTTTTGCGCAATGACGAAGCCGTCATTGCTGTCGCGTAATACCTGCAAACGCATCTGCGCGGTTTTCGACAGAGGGGCTTTGTAGAGCAGCACGCAGTGAGAGGCGATCGCACCACGGCCCACGCGGCCTCGTAGCTGGTGGAGCTGCGCCAGGCCCAGGCGCTCCGGGTTCTCAATAATCATCAGGCTGGAGTTCGGCACGTCCACGCCCACTTCGATGACCGTGGTCGCGATCAGCAAATGCAGCTCGCCCTGTTTGAACGACTGCATCACCGCCTGCTTCTCGGCAGGCTTCATGCGCCCGTGAACCAGACCGACGTTCAGCTCCGGCAGGGCGAGCTTTAACTCTTCCCACGTGGCTTCGGCAGCCTGCGCTTCCAGCAGCTCAGACTCTTCAATCAGGGTACAGACCCAGTAAGCCTGACGTCCTTCGTGGGTGCAGGCGTTGCGCACGCGGTCAATGATGTCGTTGCGGCGCGTGTCCGGAATGGCGACCGTCGTCACCGGCGTACGGCCCGGGGGGAGTTCGTCGATGGTGGAGGTATCCAGATCGGCATAGGCCGTCATCGCCAGGGTGCGCGGAATCGGCGTGGCGGTCATGATCAGCTGATGTGGGTGGAAGCCCTGTTGCAGACCTTTCTCCCACAGCGCCAGACGCTGATGAACACCAAAGCGGTGCTGTTCGTCGATAATCACCAGCGCCAGGCCGTTAAACTGCACCTGTTCCTGGAAAATGGCGTGCGTGCCGACAATCATCTGCACCTGCCCGCTGGCAATGGCTTCCTGCTGCGCAAGGCGCGCTTTGCCCTTCTGCTTCCCGGCCAGCCAGCCCACTTCAATTCCCAGCGGGGCAAACCAGTTCCGGAAATTGTTGGCGTGCTGCTCGGCCAGCAGTTCCGTCGGCGCCATCAGCGCCACCTGCTTACCGTGGGCGATGGCGCGCAAAGCGGCCAGCGCGGCGACCAGCGTTTTACCGGAACCCACGTCGCCCTGCACCAGGCGCATCATTGGCACATCCAGCGCCATATCGCGTTCGATCTCGGCAGTCACCCGCGCCTGGGCGCCGGTGGGTTTAAACGGCAGTGAGGCCAGCAGCTTATCTTTGAGCTCATCACGCTGGCTTAATGGCTGCGCGTGGAAACGCTGCGCACCTGCGCGCAGGGCCAGCATGCTCAGGTTGTGAGCCAGTAATTCCTCAAGGATAAGACGCCGTTGGGCGGGGTGTTTCCCGCTCTCTAAATCAACAAGCTGAAGCGTTGGCGGTGGACGGTGCAGGGTGCGCAACGCCTCCGGCAGGCTCATCATGCCCTGCGCCAGCTCCGGCGGCAGCAGCTCGTTAATGGCGCAGGTATCAAGCAGCTCCAGCGCCTGGTCGGTGAGCTTGCGCAGCGTAGCCTGCTTAATGCCTTCAGTGGTTGGATAGACCGGCGTGAGCGTCTCCTGTAGCTCAGGTGAGCTGAGATCGCCCTGCACGCGGTATTCCGGGTGGATCATCTCCGCGCCGTATTTGCCCCGTTTGGCTTCACCGTACGCAAGTACGCGTCGTCCAGTGGCAAGGCTGTTTTTCATTGCCGCATTGAAGTTGAAAAAGCGCATGGTGAGAATGCCGGTGCCGTCGCTGATCTGGCAGGTCATCATCCTGCGTCCGCCAAAGGTGATGTTGCAGTTCAGCACTTCCCCTTCAACGGTGGCGTAAATAGCGGGCAGCAGATCGCCAATCTTATAAAGCTGAGTACGGTCTTCGTAGCGCAGGGGGAGGTGGAGCAGGAGATCCTGCACGGTGTGCAGGCCTATCTTCGCCAGTTTACTGCTTTGTGCCGCGCCCACGCCCGTCAGGCTGTTGAGCGGTATGGCGTCCAGCAGGCGGCCTTTCATGATTTACCCCGCGTACTGCATGGTGGACCACCACTCGGCATCGGCTTCAATTTCGCCCTGCGCGTTGACGTGGGGGTAAGGCAATTTCTTCTGCTTCGCAACGCGAGCCAGCACCGGATAGCCACCTTCAAACAGCAGGCGCTGCTGCTCCTCTTCAGGCAGCATGCTGTTGCTGCGCTCGTACATTCCGGCATTCTGACGCTGGCGCTGCGCTTCATACAGGATCAGCGCTGAGGCGACCGACACGTTGAGTGACTGGACCATGCCGATCATTGGAATGATGATGTCCCGATCGGCCAAATCCAGTGCTTCCTGCGTGATCCCCGTTTTCTCCTGGCCCATTAAAATGCAGGTCGGACGGGTGTAGTCGATCTCACGGAAATCCACGGCTTTAGCAGAGAGGTTGGTTGCCAGAACCTGCATGCCACGCCCTTTCAGGTGCGAGACCGCTTCACCAATAGTCTGGTGAGTTTTCACGGATACCCAGCTGTTGCTGCCTGCGGCGGTGGAGGCCATGGTACGCATACGTGCGCCAGGCCAGACGGCGTGGACTTCATGCACGCCGACGGCATCTGCGGTGCGGACGATAGCAGAGACGTTATGAGGTTTATGGACCTGCTCCATGCAGACCGTCAGATCAGGCTGACGCCTGGCGAGCATTTCGCAGATTCGCTCGTAACGTTTTGAATTCATAATGCTAGTTTCGGTTACGGGTGACTTTAATGACGTCCGGCATCACGCGGATCTTGCGCATAATATTGGCCAGATGCACGCGGTCACGGGCGGTCAGGCGAATAAAGGCGCTATAAACGCGGCCATCTTTTTCTTCCGTATTCAGGCTTTGAATGTTGGATGAGGCGGTGTTGATCGCTGCCGTCAGGTTCGCCAGGGCACCCTGGTGGTTGAACATATCCACCTTGATTTCAGTGATAAATTCCTGCGCCGTCTCTTTATCCCACTCGACCGCCATGAACTTCTCTGGCTCTTTCTGATAGCCACGGATGTTACGGCAGGATTCATGGTGGATCACCAGCCCTTTACCTGGGCTGACGTGCGCAATAATCGGGTCGCCCGGGATAGGACGGCAGCATTTGGCGAAGGTGATGAGCACCCCGTCAGCGCCTTTGATCGGCAGGTGACCATGATTTTGCGTGGTGGCAGGAACGGCTGTCGTTTCGCCTTGTTGCAGATTCTTCGCCACGACCACGCTCATGGCGTTGCCGAGACCAATCTCTGCCAGCAGGTCATCCAGCGAGGCGAGCTTCATACGCTCCAGCTCATGCTGAATGTTTTCTGGTGGGATCTCTGCCAGTTTGCGGCTGCCACCCAGCGCGTGATTGAGCAGACGACGCCCCAGGCTAACGGAGTCGTCGCGCTTGAGGTTTTTCAGCAGCTGGCGGATTTTTGCGCGCGCTTTTGAGCTCACGACAAAGTTCAGCCAGGCGGCGTTAGGACGTGCCCCCGGCGCGGTAATGATCTCCACCGTCTGTCCGCTGAAAAGCGGCTGCGACAGCGGATAAGGCTGCCTGTCAACGCGGGCACCTACGCAGGCATGGCCGATATCGGTATGCACGGCGTAAGCGAAGTCGACAGGTGTCGCGCCCGCAGGCAGTTCGACAATGCGCCCTTCCGGCGTGAAAACGTAAATCTCATCCGGGAAGAGATCGGATTTAACGCTCTCGATAAATTCAAACGAGCTACCTGCGCTCTGTTGCAGCTCCAGCAGGCTCTGCATCCAGCGCTGGGCGCGGATTTGCGCGGTGGTACTGCTTTCGCCGCCGTGCTCTTTATAAGCCCAGTGCGCCGCGACACCCATCTCCGCCATCTGATCCATATCTTCGGTACGAATCTGCACCTCAACAGGGACACCGTGCGGGCCAATCATGGAGGTGTGCAAAGACTGGTATCCGTTCGCTTTTGGAATGGCGATGTAATCTTTGACGCGCCCCGGACGCGGCTTGTACAGGCTGTGCATCTGCCCCAGCACGCGATAACAGGTGTCTGAATCGTGGACGATGACGCGGAACGCGTAGATATCCATGATCGAGTGAAAACGCTGCTCTTTGAGCACCATTTTGCAGTAGATAGAGTACAAATGCTTTTCGCGACCGCTCACGCGGCACGGAATGCCCGCTTCCTGCAAACGCCCTTCGATTTCAGAGAGGATCTTTTGAATCATCTCTTTACGGTTACCGCGAGCGGCTTTCACCACCTCTTTAATCACGCGATAGCGGTTCGGGTACAACGCCTCAAAACCCAGCTCTTCCAGCTCGGTTTTAATGTGATGAATACCTAAACGGTGCGCCAGCGGACTGTAAATTTCGAGGGTTTCACGGGCGATGCGGCGACGTTTATCCGGGCGAAGTGAGCCCAGCGTGCGCATATTGTGGGTACGGTCAGCCAGTTTGATGAGAATGACGCGGATATCCTGCACCATCGCCATGATCATCTTGCGGAAGTTTTCGGCCTGCGCCTCTTTCTTGTCGCGGAATTTCAGCTTATCAAGCTTAGAGACCCCTTCCACCAGCTCGGCAACGCTTTTGCCAAACAGCTGTTCCATGTCCTGGTAGGTGGCAGGGGTATCTTCAATCACGTCATGCAGCAGGGCGGCCATCAGCGTTTCGTAGTCGAGTTTCATCTCGGCCAGAATACAGGCCACCGCTACCGGGTGCGTGATATAGGGTTCACCGCTTGAACGTGTCTGGCCCTCGTGAGCGTCACGTGCAACGAGATACGCCTGCTGAAGACGCTTAATCTGGTCTTCAGGCAGGTAGGTTTGAATCAGTTGATTCAGGCTTTCAAACAGATACAAGGGCGACCCGCAGGTTTAATTAACGACGACCTTCAGCAATAGCGGTAACAGCTTGTAATTCAGCGGCTTCCTGCTCTTGCTGCTCCTGGCGCTCACGCACGTCGAGGATCTGGTTGTTGATCAGACCTTCTTCGATTTCGCGAAGTGCAATAACGGTGGTTTTATCGTTTTCTTCCGGTACCAGCGGATCTTTACCGCCTACCTGCATCTGACGAGCGCGACGCGCGGCGACCAGCACCAGGTCAAAACGGTTACCAATTTTCTCTACAGCGTCCTGAACAGTTACGCGTGCCATACTTAAAATGCTCCACAGGTGAAGAAATGACTGGGCATGATACTGAAAGTGGGTTCAGTCTGCCAACAGTTTGGTGATTAATGCGTCATGTCGCTGCTTCTGGCGGCTCATACGCAGACGTTCTGCGCGAAGGATAGTTTTGAGATCGCTCAGCGCGGCATCAAAATCATCATTCACAATAAGGTAATCATATTCCGCGTAATGGCTCATTTCTGCAACTGCCTGCGCCATACGCTTCGCGATAACTTCTTCGCTGTCCTGGCCGCGACCACGCAGGCGGCGATCCAGTTCATCTTTCGATGGCGGTAAAATAAAGATACTGCGCGAATCAGGCATTTTCTTACGAATTTGCTGCGCGCCCTGCCAGTCGATATCCAGGAACACGTTAACGCCGGTCGCCAGAACCTGCTCAATGGTTTCACGCGAAGTACCGTAGTAGTTACCGAAAACTTCTGCATGTTCAAGAAACGCGTCTCTGCCAATCATCGCTCTGAATTCGTCGTGATTCACAAAGAAATAGTGTTCACCGTGCACTTCACCCGGACGCGGTGCTCGCGTGGTGTGAGAAACAGAAACCTGCGTATCGTACAACGGTTGGGTTTTTAACAGTGCCTGAATAAGGCTGGATTTACCCGCGCCACTAGGGGCAGAAACAATATAAAGCGTGCCTTGAGCCATGAGAGTCTTTTGTATGTGTTAACGAAGAAGTCCTACATACGGGCTTATTATACACGTCGCCGCTGTGTGACGTAGCCTTTGTCACACTTTTTCCCCTGGATGATTAAATTTTGCGTGCCGTTTTCAGCTTTTACCTTCTTTTTGCTGCAATAAAAACAATGCGCTGAAGCGCGCTCGTAAAATGCAATTTTGCAGCTGGTCTGCGGCTCCCGGGCAGGGTATACCCTTCGCAAAACAGGGAGGGGTAATAATGGTGAAATGGATAAGCATACTGATGATCTTCTTAAGCAGCGGGGCGATGGCTATCTGCCCGGTCTGGTCACCGGCTAAAGCCGGGCAGGAGATCGCGGCCCTGAAGGCGCAGCTGACCCGCTGGAATGATGATTACTGGAAGCAGGGCAGCAGCGAGGTGAGCGACGACGTTTACGACAGGCTTAACGCCCGCTTAAAACAGTGGCAGCGCTGTTTTCACGATGAACCGCTGCACGACGATCTTCCAGCTGCCAGTGGGACGGTGAAACATCCCTTCGCCCATACCGGCGTGCATAAGGTAGAAAGTAAGCAGGCGCTTAGCCGCTGGATGGCGACGAAGCAGGATCTCTGGGTACAGCCAAAGGTGGATGGTGTTGCGGTCACCCTGGTCTACAAAAACGGCAAGCTGGTGCAGGCGATTAGCCGGGGCGACGGCTTACAGGGGGAAGAGTGGACGGCACAGGCGCGAACGATCCCCGCTATTCCGCAAACGCTGGCCGGGCCGCTTGCCAACAGCGTGTTGCAGGGTGAACTTTTTCTGCTGCGCGAGGGGCATATCCAGCAGCGGATGGGAGGGATGAACGCGCGTGCGAAGGTAGCGGGAGCGATGATGCGCGCGACCGATCGCGCAGCGCTGAAGCAGACAGGCATTTTTATCTGGGCCTGGCCGGACGGCCCAAAAGCGATGAAAGCACGCCTTTCCGCGCTGGCGGAGGCAGGTTTTACCCTGACGGCCCGCTATACCCTGCCGGTTAAAAACGCGGCTGACGTGGAAGCGCAGCGGACGGCCTGGTTTAAGGCTTCGTTGCCTTTCGCCACGGATGGCATTGTGGTTCGCGCCTCGGCAGAGCCGCCGGGCGAGCGATGGCTGCCGGGGGAAGGGAGTTGGGTCGTCGCATGGAAATACCTTCCTGTGGCCCAGGTGACGGAAGTCAAAGCGATTCACTTTACCGTTGGCCGTACCGGGCGGATCACCGCGATTGCGCAGCTTGAGCCGCTGATGCTCGACGATAAACGCGTACAGCGCGTCAGCTTAGGGTCGGTTAACCGCTGGCAGAGGCTGGATATTGCCCCCGGCGATCAGGTGCTGGTAAGCCTGGCGGGACAAGGTATTCCCCGGCTGGATAACGTGGTGTGGCGCAATGTGGATCGCCGTAAACCGCAGCCGCCCTCATCGCGCTATAACGGCTTAACCTGTTTCTATGCCTCCCCGGAGTGCATGGAGCAATTTTTTGCCCGGCTGACGTGGCTAAGTTCCAGGCAGGCGTTAGATATCGAAGGAATGGGCGAATCAGGATGGCGGACCCTCTATCAGGCGCATCGGTTTAAGCACCTCTTCTCCTGGCTACAGCTCACGCAGGCGCAGCTCACCGCGACGGCGGGGATATCGGCATCGCATGGCGCTGCGCTGTGGCATCAGTTTAACCTGGCGCGGGAGCGACCTTTTATCCGCTGGATCACCGCGATGGGAATACCGCTGGCCCGGTCGACGCTCAAGGCGGCAGGGGATCGCACCTGGCAGGCGCTGATTCAGCGAAGCGAAGCGGAGTGGCGGATGCTGCCGGGTGTCGGGCAGGAGAAGGCCCGCCAGATCGTAAACTGGCTGCATCAGCCTCAGATTGATGCCCTGGCAAAATGGCTGGCCGCAGAGCACATCGGTGGATTTTAATCTGCGTGCGCTCCTGAACAGACTGGCGAGGGGGCACACTTCCGCTGCCGTGAATAGCGTATTTATGAGACGCGGTTTATATACGCAATAATTATGAATATAAATGAATTATTCATGGTAAATATATTTTGAGGAAATATTATCCCTGAACCCAATTTCAGAATTTGCTCTGCTTGCGTTTTTATTTTCTTTGAGAGAACGGCTTAATTGATCTCAATCACTATTAATCGAGGGCAATAGCCGGGAATGAAGGAGTTATAGGCAATGCAGCCTGAGTATTGTTCGTATTTTTGCTTTTAATTTCAGCTGTTTAACTATTTTATTAATAATATGTTGAGTGTTTTCTGGTTAACAATTAGTCATATTTATTCTGCCGGAAATCATTGCGTCAAATTATTATAAGAATTATCTTATCCAAAATTTTTAAGGTAGTTACCGCTGGGGTGCATTTCGCATCACTTCTGCGTTTTCCTTTCTTTTTGCACCCCGTGAGGGAGTTAACTATCTGAACTCCAATTGAAGCAATTAAGGGTACCGAAATATATCCTGGCGGTTTATATGCGCTGGTGTTCAGAGCCCAGGGCTTTTACATGGATGATTTTCCGTCCCTGTCGGGCCGGAATTCAGCCCCGGGCTTTATGCCCGTTAACCGGGACCTGGTTTCCAGGTGCTCATATTTTCCTTCATTTGAAGGAGGACCAAAAATGAAAAGGACGCTTTGTACAGTGCTGACGGCACTCACGCTGGCGACTGCCCTGCCTGCTATAGGCGCTACCACCGAAGCAGGTAGTACCAGCGCAGCAACAACCGGTACAACAACCGGAGCAACGGTGGGAACTACCGCTGGCACTACGGGGGGACTGGCGGCAGGCGCGATTGGGACAACCGCTGTTGTCACCACCGCTGCGATTGCCGGCGTAGCGACGTTAGCCGTTGTCGCGGCAAGCGACAGTGGCGATGACTCAGGCAATGGTACTTCCACGACGACAGTTACCCGCTAAGGCTGGTGCGCAAGGCGATATAGCCTTGCGCTGAACAGCGCAACGACTTGACCCGGTGGCGATATCAAAGCCGGGTATTTAATTGATTTCAATGTTATTTAATCAAGGATTTCTGGTGAGACTGTTTATTCTGCTCATCATGACTCTGCTGATCCAGGGATGTACGCCGAGCCAGCAGAGCATTATTGAGACCTTTAACGCCAGCCTGGACGGGCGCCAGGATGTGACGGTAACGGACGGGCAGATTCAGGCGCTCCCATACTCAACCATGTTCCTGCGTCTGGATAATGGCCCGAGGATCCTGGTGGTTCTCGGATACATCGAACAGGGAAACAGTAAGTGGTTATCGCAGGATAATGCGATGATCGTCACGCATAACGGTCGCCTTATCCACACGCTCAAGCTCCCTTATAACCTGCTTGAGGTAACCAACCTTGAGTACGATCCGCTGCGCCACACGCCGCAGCTCCGCGACGGCAGCCAGTGGTCGCGTGATGTGCGCTGGCAGGAAGAGGGGCGGTATCGCTCCGCACACCTGACCTCGCGCTTCTTCCTGAGCGGGACGGAAAACCTGACCCTTGCCGGAAACACGCTACGTTGTCAGGTCTGGCAGGAGACGGTGCAGGCCGACGGCCTCGATCGTCGCTGGCATAACACCTTCTGGATTGATTCCGCCACCGGCCAGGTACGCCAGAGCGAACAGATGCTCGGCGCGGGCGTATTCCCTCTCGCCATGACGATGTTGAAGCCCGCCCCATGAACAGACTCAGAAAATGGTTACCTGGCGTAGGGCTATCTCTCTTCAGCCTGCCCGCCTTATGCGCAAGTGTCGTTACCGTGCATCAGCCGGGCAAAACGTGGTCTGCTGGACAGGCCGATACGCTCTCCCGGCTGGTCACCCAGCCGCAGCTGAACAACGTCTGGTGGCAGGGCGCTGTCATCGCAACCCCTTCCGCCACGCGGCGAGCGCAACAGACGCAACAGCAGGTGCTGGCGTCGCTTTCAGCCTGGCAGAATCGTGCCTATGACGAGCAGATCGCGACCATTCGCACTGTCGCTACACAGATCCGCTCCCTGCGGATCGTCGGGCGGCAGTTTGTCAGCCTCGATCCAGACGCCGTGCGTACCGACGCCCGCGGCGATCGTTCCCTTGAGGGCCGTTACGATCTGTGGCTCTCGCCTGCGCCCCGCACCGTCACGCTGATGGGGGCGGTCGCCACACCGGGGAAACTGGCCTGGCGACCGGGCGCAAGCATCAGGGATTACTTACAGGGGCAGCAGCGGCTGGCTGGCGCCGACAGGAATAACGTGACCGTTATCGATCCTGACGGCAGTAGGGTTGTTGCGCCGGTGGCGTACTGGAACGCACGCCATATTGAAGCAGAGCCGGGCGCTGTTCTGTGGGTGGGGTTTGATCCCCGGGCGGTGCCGGACGATTTTACCGGTCTGAATGAGCAAATCGTTGCGCTCCTGACGCGGCGGATACCTGACTGATGAACAAACTTTTTTTACTGAGCGGCCTTGCTCTGGCGATCTCTTCTGCCTGCCACGCGGAACTGCGTACCTGGCCCGATCCGACCGGACCTTCACAGTCCGACTTTGGCGGCACCGGCCTGATGCAAATGCCCGACGCGCGCTTTGGTCGGGAAGGGGAATTCAGCGTCAACTACCGCGATAACGACCAGTATCGTTTTTACTCCTCTTCGGTCGTGCTCTTTCCGTGGCTGGAAGGGACGATTCGTTATACCGACGTCCGCACCCGCAAATACAGCAGCGACGAGGATTTCAGCGGCGATCAAAGCTACAAGGATAAGTCGTTCGATTTTAAGGTTCGTCTGTGGGAAGAGGACTATAGCCTGCCGCAGGTGGCGCTCGGCAAGCGCGATATTGCGGGCACCGGCCTGTTCGACGGTGAATATCTGGTTGCCAGTAAAATGGCCGGACCGGTCGATTTTACCTTTGGAATAGCCTGGGGATATCCCGGTAATAGCGACAACGTGGGTAACCCGCTGTGCCACGACAACAATAAGTATTGCACCCGCGGCGAATCACATGATGCCGGGGATATCAGCTTTAGCGATATGTTTCGTGGTCCGGCGTCGCTGTTTGGCGGCCTCCAGTATCAGACGCCCTGGCAGCCCCTGCGCCTGAAGCTCGAGTATGACGGCAACAATTATGCCGATGATTTTGCCGGCTCCATTAAGCAGTCGAGCCATATCAACGTGGGGGCAGTCTATCGCGTTGCCGACTGGGCCGATCTCAACCTCAGCTACGAGCGCGGCAATACGCTGATGTTTGGCTTCACCCTGCGGACCAATTTTAACGATCTGCGCCCCGCGCTGCGTGATAACCCGAAACCGGCCTGGCAACCGGCACCGGCAGGCGAGACGCTGGACTATACCTCGGCGGCAAACCAGCTCACCGCGCTTAAGTACAACGCAGGCTTCGATGCGCCGGAGATCCTTCAGCACGGCAATACCTTATACATGACCGGCGAACAGTATCGCTATCGCGATCCGCGCGAAGCGGTGGATCGCGCCAACCGTATTCTGATCAATAACCTGCCCGACGGGGTCGACACGATCGCTATCACCCAGCGGCGTGACCATCTGCCGCTGGTCACGACGCAAACCGCTGTCACCAGCCTGCGCAAACAGCTGGCGGGAGAGCCGCTCGGCCAGGAGGAGGCGCTCAGACAGCAGCGCGTCGAGCCTGTGGATACTACAGCGTTCGGGCGCGGCTACCGTATTCGCGCCGATCGCTTCAGCTACAGCTTCAAACCGACGCTGGCGCAGTCGCTGGGCGGTCCGGAAGATTTCTATATGTTCCAGGTGGGGGTGATGGCCAGCGCCAGCTACTGGCTGACCGATCGTCTGCTGCTCGACGGCGGCGTGTTCGCCAACCTCTATAACAACTACGACAAGTTCAAATCCTCGCTGCTTCCCGCTGACTCCAGCCTGCCGCGCGTCAGAACCCATATTCGCGATTATGTCAGCAATGACTTCTACATCAACAACTTACAGGCCAACTATGTCGATGCGCTGGGGCACGGCTTCTATGCCCAGATTTATGGCGGCTACCTCGAAACCATGTACGGCGGCGTAGGAGCAGAGGCGCTCTGGCGCCCGCTTGATAGCGACTGGGCGCTGGGCGTGGATGCGAATTACGTCAAGCAGCGCGACTGGGACGACATGATGCGCTTCACCGACTACAGCGCGCCAACCGGATTTATCACCGCCTACTGGAACCCGGCGAAGCTCAACAGCGTGCTGATGAAGCTGAGCGTCGGGCAGTACCTGGCGAAGGATAAAGGCGCCACCCTCGACGTCGCGAAGCGATTCGACAGCGGCGTGACGGTAGGCGTCTGGGCGGCGCTGACCAACGTCTCGAAAGAGGATTATGGCGAAGGTGGCTTTAGCAAAGGCTTCTACATCTCGATCCCGCTTGATCTGATGACGATCGGCCCAAATCGCAACCGGGCGGTGGTCTCGTGGACGCCTCTCACGCGTGATGGCGGCCAGATGTTAGGCCGTAAATATCAGCTCTATGACATGACGTCAGAACGCGAAACCCCGGTAGGGCAGTAGTACCGGATGAAACAGGCATTACTTAACCAGATGATTTTCCTGAATGAAAAACGTTAAATTTTCCGTGCTTGCGTTGGCTATGATGGCGTTAAGCGGTTGTACTATCGTACCGGGCCAGGGACTTAGCACCCAGGGCAAAGATATTATCGATCTGCCTGACAGCAATTACGATCTGAATAAGATGGTCAACGTCTATCCGCTCACGCCGGGGCTGGTGGAGCAGTTGCTGCCTGGCAAAGTCGACTCCTGCGCGAATCCTGAACTGGATCGCCAGCTTCAGAACTACCAATATCGCATCGGCGTCGGCGACGTGCTGATGGTTACCGTATGGGACCACCCGGAGCTGACCACCCCCGCAGGTCAGTACCGTAGCGCCAGCGATACGGGCAACTGGGTGAATGCCGATGGCACGATCTTCTACCCCTATATCGGCAAAATCCGCGTCGTCGGCAAAACGCTGGCCCAGGTGCGCGATGAGATCGCCGCCCGGCTGGACTCGGTGATTGAGAGCCCGCAGGTGGATGTCAGCGTCGCGGCGTTCCGCTCGCAAAAAGCCTACGTGACGGGCGAAGTGGCCAAGTCGGGCCAGCAGCCCATCACCAACATTCCGCTGACCATAATGGATGCGATCAATGCGGCAGGCGGCCTGACGTCGGAGGCGGACTGGCGCCACGTGGTGCTGACCCATAACGGCCAGGACACGCACATTTCCCTCTACGCGCTGATGCAGCGCGGCGATCTCACCCAGAACAAACTCCTCTATCCGGGCGATATTCTCTTCATTCCCCGTTATGACGACCTGAAAGTGTTTGTCATGGGCGAGGTGGGTAAACAGAGCACCCTGAAGATGGACCGTAGCGGCATGACGCTGGCGGAAGCGCTGGGTAATGCGCAGGGCGTAAATCAGGATATGGCCGACGCCACGGGGATCTTTGTGATTCGTCCGTTGCAGGGCAAGCAGAACGGCAAAATCGCCAACGTCTACCAGCTTAACGCCCGGGATGCCACCGCGATGGTGTTGAGCACCGAATTTCAGCTTGAGCCTTACGACATCGTCTATGTCACCACCGCGCCGCTGGTGCGCTGGAACCGCGTGATCTCTCAGCTTGTGCCGACCATTACCGGCGTACATGACCTGACTGAAACAGGGAGATATATCAGAACATGGCCAAACTAACGTTTAACGCCATCCTGGTGATCTGTACCGGCAATATCTGCCGCTCTCCCATTGGGGAACGGCTGCTACGCCGGCTGCTTCCCGCCGCCCGGGTCGATTCAGCGGGAACGTGTGGCCTGGAAGGGCGCACCGCCGATTCACAGGCGACAGAGATCGCCGCCGAACGCGGCACCCTGCTAGAGGGCCACGTGGCGCGCAGGCTCACCCCCGCCATGGTGCGCGACTACGATCTGATTCTGGCGATGGAGCTGGAACATATCGAGCAGGTCACGGCTATCGCACCGGAGGCGCGCGGCAAAATGATGCTCTTTGGTCACTGGACGGGCAGAAAAGAGATCCCGGACCCCTACCGTAAAAACCGGGACGCATTTGAATATGTTTATGGGCTGCTGGAGCAGGCCAGTCTGGAATGGGCGAAACGGCTCAGTTAATCACACGGGATAGTTACGTTTTATGTCAACAAATAACCTTCACGCCCATGATGCGTCTGCCGCGAATAACGAGATCGATCTTGTGCGCCTGTTGGGTGAGTTGCTCGACCACCGAAAATTTATTCTCATCCTTACCGCGCTGTTCACGCTGGCGGCACTGCTTTATGCGCTCTTTGCCACACCAGTTTATCAGGCCGATGCGCTGATACAGGTGGAACAGAAGCAGGGCAACGCGCTACTCAGTAACCTTAGCGAGTTCATCCCTGACTCCTCGCCTGAGTCGGCGCCGGAGCTTCAGCTTCTCCAGTCGCGCATGATCCTCGGTAAAACGATTGATGACCTGAACCTGCGCACGCAGGTAAGTGAAAACCATTTTCCCCTTGTCGGACGCGGCTGGGCGCGGCTCACCGGCCAACAGCCTGGCATCGTCGATATCCGTATGCTCAATCTTCCCCCTGTCGCGGGTCGGGCGCAAAAGCTGACGCTGACCGTCGGCGAGAACGGCCACTATCAGCTGGAAGGCGATAACGTGACGTTACAGGGCGTCGTGGGACAGCCACTGAGCGCGGCGAATATCGCCATTACCATTGCCGCTATCCAGGCGAAGCCGGGTACGCAATTTACGATTACACAGCTGAGCGAGCTGGAGGCCATTGACGCGCTACAGCTGCGTTTTTCCGTGAGCGAGCGCAGCAAGGACAGTGGGATGCTTGGCCTGACCATCACGGGGGAAGATCCCGATGAGATGGCGCGCGTGCTTAACTGCATCGCCGATAACTATTTACAACAGAACGTGGCTCGCCAGGCGGCGCAGGATGCGAAAAGCCTGCAATTTTTGAAGCAGCAGCTTCCGCAGGTGCGCAGCGAGCTGGACCAGGCCGAGGAGAAGCTCAACCGCTATCGCCAGCAAAATGACTCCGTTGACCTGAACCTGGAGGCAAAAGCGGTGCTGGAGCAGATTGTAAATGCGGACAATCAGCTCAATGAACTGACCTTCCGGGAAGCGGAAATTTCGCAGCTCTACAAAAAAGATCACCCCACCTACCGGGCGCTGATTGAGAAACGCCAGACGCTGGAGCAGGAAAAAAACCGCCTGAATAAACGGGTATCGTCCATGCCGTCAACCCAGCAGGAGGTGTTGCGCCTGAGCCGTGATGTGGAGTCGGGACGCGTTATCTACCAGCAGCTGCTTAACCGCGAACAGGAGCTGAGCATCGCCCGGTCGAGCGCAATTGGTAACGTCCGCATTATCGATCCGGCCGTGACCCGGCCGCAGCCAGTCAAGCCGAAAAAAGCGCTGGTCGTCGTTCTGGGGGTTCTCCTGGGTCTGTTCGTCTCTGTGGGCTGGATCCTGGCGCGCAGTATGCTGCGTATGGGCATTGAAACGCCGGAGCAGCTGGAGGAGCACGGGATTAACGTCTATGCCACCGTACCGCTGTCGGAATGGCTGGCTAAAAAGATGCGTTTGCGCAAAAAAGACTTTATGTCCCCAGGGCTGCGCCATAAGACCAAACATATCCCCTTCCTGGCGGCGGATAACCCGGTCGATCTCTCCGTGGAGGCGATTCGCGGCCTGCGCACCAGTCTGCATTTTGCGATGATGGAGTCAGCGAACAATATACTGATGATCTCTGGCGCCACGCCTGACAGCGGTAAAACCTTTGTCAGCAGTACCCTGGCGGCCGTCGTGGCGCAGGCGGGACAGAAAGTGCTCTATATTGATGCGGATATGCGTCGCGGGTATGCCCATGATCTGTTTAAGCTCGACAATACCTGCGGCTTATCGGAGATGTTGTCCGGTAAGGCGGAGTATACCCAGGGCGTTCAGACCTTCGATAAAGGCGGGTTCGATACCATCGTGCGCGGGCAGATCCCCCCTAATCCGGCGGAGCTTCTGATGCATACGCGTTTCCAGCAGCTGCTGGACTGGGCGAATGAACGCTACGATCTGGTGATTATCGATACGCCACCGATCCTGGCGGTCACCGACGCGGCTGTTGTCGGTCGTCGCGCAGGCACCACGCTGCTGGTCGCCCGCTTCGGGATAAACAGCGTGAAGGAGATGCTGGTCTGTGTACAGCGTCTGGAGCAGAGTGGCGTCAATACCAAAGGGGTGATTCTCAACGGCGTCGTTAAGCGGGCAAGCAACGCTTACGGCTACGGCTATCATCACTACGGTTACAACTATTCGAGTAATTGATTATCCGGCGCCTGCCCGTTCTGACATTAATGCGCATTGTGTTTGTAATGAAAAACGGGCAGGCCCAGCTTAAGGCGCAATGCCAGCATACGCGCGGTGAAGCCAAACAGCAGGGTGGAGATAACAACCACATCGTGGCTGGTGACATAGTGCTGCAAGGCGACATAAAGCACTGCCGCGGCAAAGGAGATGCCGGCATACAGTTCCTTCTGGAAAACCAGCGGGATACGCTTGCAGAACATATCCCGCAGCACCCCGCCAAACACGCCCGTGATCACGGCAGCAATGGTGGCGATAACCGGGCCTTCACCCATATCGAGAGCGATTTGTGCGCCAATGATGGAAAAAACAATCAACCCAAGCGCATCCAGCACCAGGAACACGCGGCGCAGATGAGGCATCACCGGGGCCACAATCGTGGTTAGCACGGCTGCCGTTGCCACGATAATGACGTACTCAGGGTTTTTTACCCAGCCGAGCGGATAATGGCCAAGCAGGATATCGCGCACGGACCCGCCGCCGAGCGCGGTGGCCGTGGCAATAATAATCACGCCGAAGGTGTCCATACGGCGACGTCCGGCAGCGAGCGCGCCGGTCATGGCTTCTGCGGTAATGCCAATAAGATAGAGAATGTGAAGCAGCATAAACCCTCCGGAATGAAGAGGAGGAGATTAGCGATTTGTGCGGAAGATCACGATTGAGATTTTCTAAGGCGAGGGGGTTTGCCCTACAGAAATTTATCAACGCATGCCTGGCGGGCTTGTGATAAGGCGGGAGGAAAAGAAAGTAAGGCTAAATAAGGATTAGAAAAAGTAATGGGTGGTGTGCGAGGCAACACCACCCTGAAAGGAATTACTCGATATTCTGGATCTGCTCGCGCATCTGCTCAATCAGGACCTTCAGCTCAATCGCTGAATTGGTTACCTCTGCATTGATAGACTTAGACGCCAGCGTGTTCGACTCGCGGTTGAACTCCTGCATCATAAAGTCGAGACGGCGGCCTACCGCTTCTTTCTTCTTCAGAATGTTGTAGGTCTCTTTAACGTGCGCTTCCAGACGATCCAGCTCTTCAGCCACGTCCACACGCTGCGCCATCAGCACCAGCTCTTGTTCCAGACGGTTGTTTTCCAGCTGAACTTCCGCCTCTTCCAGTTTGGCGACAAGACGCTCACGCTGCCATTGCAGCACTTCTGGCATATGAGCGCGCACTTTAGCGACTTCGGCGCTCACGCCTTCAAGGCGTTGCTCAATCATCGCTTTCAGCGCCTGGCCTTCGGTTTCGCGGGCAACGATAAAGTCGTCCAGCGTGCCGTCGAGTGCAGCCAGGATTTCAGCGGTAATCGCGTCCAGATCCTGCTCTCCGGCGGCCATCACGCCAGGCCAGCGCAGAATATCAACCGGGTTGATCTCGCCTTCATCGCTCTGCATTTTGACCCAGTTCGCCGCATTAACCAGCTGTTTTGCCAGCTTTTCGTTCAGGATCAGTTCGCCCTGTGCACTGGCATCGGGCTCAAAACGCAAATTACATTCCACTTTCCCGCGGGTCAGACGCGTACGGATACGCTCACGCACCACAGGCTCCAGGCTGCGGAACTGTTCCGGCATACGGAAATACGTTTCCAGATAGCGCTGGTTTACCGAGCGCATTTCCCAGGTAGCGCTACCCCAGCTACCCTTGATTTCACGCCGGGCGTAGGCGGTCATACTGCGGATCATAGACATTCCCGTTTTTAAAGGAGAGATGGGGGGATTATAGCTTTCAGGGGCTTCTCAGGATAGGAATAAGCGTCCTTTATCCGTATAATGCGCAGCCACATTCGTTTCAAGCCGGAGAATCCATCATGCGTCCAGCAGGTCGTAGCGCCAACCAGGTGCGTCCCGTCACCCTGACCCGTAACTATACAAAACACGCTGAAGGCTCCGTGCTGGTTGAGTTTGGTGACACCAAGGTGCTTTGCACCGCGTCCATTGAAGAGGGCGTGCCTCGCTTCCTGAAAGGTCAGGGCCAGGGGTGGATCACCGCCGAATACGGTATGTTGCCGCGCGCAACCCATACCCGTAATGCCCGTGAAGCGGCAAAAGGTAAGCAGGGCGGCCGTACTATGGAGATCCAGCGCCTGATCGCGCGTGCGCTCCGCGCCGCGGTTGACCTGAAAACGCTGGGTGAGTTCACCATCACGCTGGACTGCGACGTGATCCAGGCCGATGGTGGCACGCGTACGGCCTCTATTACCGGTGCCTGTGTGGCGCTGGCAGATGCCCTGAACAAGCTGGTTGCCGCCGGTAAGCTGAAAACCAACCCAATGAAAGGGATGGTTGCTGCTGTCTCCGTTGGTATCGTTAACGGCGAGGCGCTTTGCGATCTGGAATATGTTGAAGATTCTGCCGCAGAAACCGACATGAACGTGGTGATGACCGAAGATGGTCGCATCATTGAAGTGCAGGGTACGGCAGAAGGCGAGCCATTCACCCACGAAGAACTGCTCACCTTGCTGGCGTTGGCCCGAGGGGGAATCGAATCTATTGTAGCGACGCAGAAAGCGGCGTTAGAAAATTGATTTTAAGGCGACCAATGAGTCGCCTTTTTTTTGCCTGTAAGACTGAAAAGACAAAGGAGCAAATCCATGAAATCGTATCAGCGCCAGTTTATTGAGTTTGCGCTTAACAAGCAGGTACTTAAGTTTGGCGAGTTCACGCTGAAATCCGGGCGTAAAAGCCCGTATTTCTTCAACGCCGGACTGTTTAATACCGGGCGCGACCTGGCACTGTTAGGCCGCTTCTATGCCGAAGCGCTGGTGGATTCCGGGATTGATTTCGACCTGCTGTTTGGCCCCGCGTACAAAGGCATTCCAATCGCAACCACCACGGCGGTAGCGCTGGCGGAGCACCATGACCGCGACGTACCGTACTGCTTTAACCGTAAAGAGGCCAAAACCCACGGTGAAGGCGGCAATCTGGTAGGCAGTGCGTTGCAGGGGCGTGTGATGCTGGTGGATGACGTGATCACCGCAGGTACCGCGATCCGTGAATCGATGGAGATTATCCAGGCTAACGGCGCAACGCTTGCGGGTGTGCTGATTTCGCTCGATCGTCAGGAGCGCGGGCGCGGCGACATCTCTGCTATTCAGGAGGTGGAGCGCGATTATGGCTGCAAGGTCACGTCGATTATCACGCTGAAAGACCTGATTGCGTATCTGGAAGAGAAGCCTGAGATGGCTGATCATCTGGCGGCGGTGCGTCAATACCGCGAAGAGTTTGGCGTATAATTCAATTGCCCGGTGGCGCTACGCTTACCGGGCCTACCCGTTCGTAGGCCGGATAAGGCAAAGCCGCCATCCGGCGATGGCGTTACTGTAACTGAGCAGCCACTAACGGCCAGCGGGCGTCAAAATCGTCCGTTGGTCGATATTTAAACTCGCTGCGCACAAACCGGGAGAGCATCCCTTCGCAAAATGCCAGGATCTGGCTTGCCAGCAGGGTTTCATCCGTATTATATCCCTCGCCCTCCCGCATTTTCTTCTCGCGCAGAACCTGACGAAGCTGGGCTTCGATACGCTCAAAAAGCTGGTTTATACGGCCTTGCAGACGATCCTGTTCAAACATCAGCGCGTGGCCGGTCAGAATACGGGTCAGACCCGGGTTACGTTCACCAAAGCCCAGAATCAGCAGCACAATCAGACGCAGACGCGTGCTGGTGTCTTTTTCATCCTTCAGAATCAGGTTGATGCGCGTGATCAGGCTGTCTTCGATAAACTCGATCAGGCTGTCAAACATCCGGGTTTTGCTCGGGAAATGACGATACAGCGCCGCCTCTGACACGCCCACAGAGGCCGCCAGTTTTGCGGTGGTGATGCGTTGACTGCCGTCGCTGGATTCAAGCATCAGAGCCAGAGATTGAAGTATTTCTTCGCGACGATTCCTTTTCGCGGTTTGTTTTTCTGCCATGTTACAAAATACCCCTGAAAATAAGCACTTGTCAGGCTGGCAACCACACAGCGACCCGCAAACTGACGTTTGCGGTTTGTTATTGCATTATGGCGCTGTGAGATGCGTGTTTGTCGGGCAGTTATTTGCGCCCGGAATGGCCGAAGCCGCCTTCGCCACGGTCGGTAGCGTCGAAGTCTGCCACCAGGTTAAATTCTGCCTGCACCACCGGTACAAACACCATCTGCGCGATACGCTCGCCCGGCTCAATGGTGAAGCTGTCCTGGCCACGGTTCCAGACGGATACCATCAGCTGACCCTGATAGTCAGAGTCGATCAGGCCGACCAGGTTACCCAGCACGACGCCATGCTTATGGCCCAGGCCAGAGCGCGGCAGGATCACCGCTGCCAGTGACGGGTCAGCAATGTGAATCGCCAGCCCGGTCGGGATCAGGGTCGTTGCACCTGGCGCCAGTTCTACGGCGTCATCAAGACAGGCGCGCAGGTCAAGACCGGCAGAGCCGGAGGTGGCATACGTTGGCAGCGGAAATTGCTCGCCAACGCGCGGGTCCAGAATCTTAACGTCGATTTTTTTCATCATAACGGGTAACGATCTCGTCCAGTAAGTGTTGGCCCAGGAGTTCTTTGCGCTCAAGCGGTAAGACTTTATCTCCATCCTGCCAGAAAAGGTGCAATGCGTTGCTGTCGCTGTTAAATCCTTGCGTGGACAGCGATACGTCGTTCGCGCAAATCAAATCGAGGTTTTTGCGGGTACGTTTTTGCCGGGCATATTCTTCCACATTATTCGTTTCTGCGGCAAACCCAACAACGTAAGGTCGATGAGTTTTCAATGCGGCGACACCGGCAACGATATCCGGGTTCTTCACCATTTTTATTGTTAATTCATCACCTTGCTTTTTAATTTTGGCGTCGGCAATGGTTTCGGCGCGGTAATCAGCGACGGCCGCACAGCCGATAAAAATATGCTGCTGTTGAGCATGTGCCTGTACGGCGGCTTCCATTTCCAGCGCGGTCGTTACATCAATACGCTGCACAAACGCAGGGGTGGTAAGCGACACCGGGCCGCTCACCAGCGTGACGTTCGCGCCGCGTTTGGCTGCCGCGGCAGCAATCGCAAAGCCCATTTTGCCTGAGCTGTGGTTGGTGATGTAACGCACCGGATCCAGCGGCTCGCGCGTGGGGCCCGCGGTAATCATGATGTTGAGATGTTGCAGATCGTTGACAGGCGAGAAATGGGCGGCGGCCATATCAACAATCGTCAATGGGTCGAGCATACGCCCTGGCCCAACGTCGCCGCAGGCCTGGCTGCCACTGTCCGGTCCCCAAATCAGCAGGCCGCGCGAGGCCAGCGTGTCCAGATTATGCTGGGTAGCGGCGTTGCGGTACATCTGCTGGTTCATTGCGGGCACAACCGCGACGGGCGCAGGCGTGGCGAGGCAAATGGTCGTTACCAGATCGTTCGCCATACCGGCTGCCACGCGGGCAATTAAATCTGCCGTGGCGGGGGCAAGGATAACCAGATCGGCCCATTTTCCCAGCTCAATGTGGCCCATTGCGGCTTCGGCCGCCGGGTCGAGCAGGCTGTCGGATACCGGGTATCCCGAGACGGCTTGCAGGCTCAGCGGGGTGATAAAGGCTTTGCCGCCTTCGGTGATCGCGACCCGTACGTCGGCCCCGCGCTCGCGCAAACGGCGCACCAGGTCTGGCGTTTTATAGGCAGCAATACCGCCGCTGACGCCAAGAACGATTTTTTTACCGGCCAGGCTCATCATGATTCTTTCCTGTTGGGTTTCACCAGAGAGCGGGCATTTTATCACAATCCCTAAAACGGGGTGATGATGTCCTTAATTCACTTTGCGAGGCGTTACGCAAGAACGAAATGCCAGCGTCGAACCCCGAATTTGCCTGTGGCAGCATAATGGCAAACAGAAGGAGGCCGGGCATGGAAGAGACTGAACTGCTGCTACCGCGTGAAAAAATGCTGCGTCATGGCGTCACGTTGTTAAAGGACGACGAACTGCTGGCGCTCTTTTTACGCACAGGCACGCCGGGGAAAACGGTATTTACGCTGGCGAAAGAACTGATAGACCATTTCGGTTCACTGTATGGATTGCTGACCGCTGAGCTGGAGGCGTTTACGCACGTTGAGGGCATTGGCGTGGCGAAATATGCCCAGTTACGGGGCATTGCCGAGCTGGCCCGGCGATTTTACAACGTGCGTATGGAGGAAGAAGACCCGATCCTCACCCCCGACATGACCCGCGAATTTCTGCAAAGCCAGCTCTCCGATCTGGAGCGGGAGATCTTTATGGTGATCTTTCTCGATAACAAAAACCGGGTACTGAAACATACCCGCCTTTTTTCGGGAACATTGAGCCACGTTGAGGTGCATCCGCGTGAAATTGTGCGGGAAGCGATAAAAGTGAATGCGGCCGGCGTGATCCTCGCGCATAATCACCCCTCTGGCTGTGCAGAACCAAGCAGAGCTGACAAAGCAATTACCGAACGTATTATCAAATGCTGTCAATTCATGGACATTCGTGTGCTGGACCATCTGATAATTGGCCGCGGAGAGTACATTTCTTTTGCCGAACGTGGCTGGATTTAGGCCTTTTCTCGCGATCCATCGGGATCTTTGTCTGTTCGGGACTTGAGCACACCGCCGAGTCAGCGTATACTACGCCACCTTTGAGAATCTCGGGTTTGGCATTTGGGCCTGGCAATCGAGAGTTCAATAGAACTATGCGATGACCGGGCTGTAAAGCCTGACGAGGCGCCGATACCCCATACGAAGCTCGAGCTAATTTGATTTTTGGAGAATAGACATGTCCCGAGTCTGCCAAGTTACTGGCAAGCGTCCGGTGACCGGTAACAACCGTTCCCACGCACTGAACGCGACTAAACGCCGTTTCCTGCCGAACCTGCACTCTCACCGTTTCTGGGTTGAGAGCGAGAAGCGTTTTGTCACCCTGCGCGTATCTGCTAAAGGTATGCGTGTAATCGATAAGAAAGGCATCGATACAGTTCTGTCCGAACTGCGTGCCCGTGGCGAAAAGTACTAAGTACTTAAAGAGGAAATAAATCATGGCTAAAGGTATTCGCGAGAAAATCAAGCTGGTTTCTTCTGCTGGTACAGGTCACTTCTACACCACCACGAAGAACAAACGTACTAAGCCGGAAAAACTGGAACTGAAAAAATTCGATCCAGTTGTACGCCAGCACGTACTGTACAAAGAAGCTAAAATCAAATAATTTTAGTCTCCTTGTATTGAAAAACCCCGCAACTGCGGGGTTTTTTGCATTCTGCATCTCAACGGAGGAACCATGCCTGAATTACCAGAGGTAGAGACCAGCCGCCGCGGCATTGAGCCCCATCTGGTTGGCGCGACTATTCTTCATGCTGTCGTTCGCAACGGGCGTCTGCGCTGGCCGGTGTCCGATGAGATCCACGCGTTAAGCGACAAACCCGTCCTGAGCGTGCAGCGCCGCGCGAAATACCTGCTGCTGGAGCTGCCTGACGGCTGGATCATTATCCATCTGGGCATGTCGGGAAGCCTGCGCATCCTCACCGAAGAGTTGCCTGCGGAAAAGCACGACCACGTTGATCTGGTGATGAGTAACGGCAAAGTGCTGCGTTACACCGACCCGCGTCGCTTTGGCGCATGGCTGTGGACCAAAGAGCTGGAAGGACACAACGTGCTGGCGCATCTCGGACCTGAGCCGCTGTCAGAGGCGTTTAACGCGGATTATCTCAAAGAGAAGTGCGCGAAAAAGAAAACCCCGATTAAACCCTGGCTGATGGATAACAAGCTGGTGGTGGGCGTGGGAAATATCTATGCCAGCGAATCGTTGTTTGCCGCCGGGATCCATCCCGATCGGCTGGCCTCCTCGCTGTCGGCGCAGGAGTGCGAGCTGCTGGTCAGAGTAATTAAAGCGGTACTGCTGCGCTCAATTGAGCAGGGCGGGACGACGCTGAAGGATTTCCTGCAAAGCGACGGGAAGCCGGGCTATTTTGCGCAGGAGTTGCAGGTTTATGGCCGTAAGGGTGAGCCGTGCAGAGCCTGCGGGACGCCGATTATTGCCACGAAGCACGCTCAGCGCGCCACGTTTTACTGCCGTCAGTGCCAGAAGTAGGGTTACTTTAGCTTTTCCATCAACGCCTGGTGGACGTTAACCGGCAGGAAGTGGGTAACGTCCCCGTGATGGCGCGCCACCTCTTTCACCAGTGAGGAAGAGATGAAGGACCACTCTTTGGAGGGCATCAGGAATACGCTCTCCAGCTCCGGCATCAGATGGCGGTTCATGTGTGCCAGCTGCATCTCATATTCGAAGTCTGCTACCGCGCGAAGACCGCGGATCAGGATATTGGCCTGCCGGTCACGGGCAAAGTTTGCCATCAAGTCGCTGAATCCGACGACCTCAACATTCGACAGATGCGAAATCGCATCGGTGGCAAGCTGCACGCGTTCGTTCAGGTCGAACATCGGCTTTTTGCTCGGGCTGGCGGCAATGGCCAGAATCACCTTGTCGAACATACACGCCGCACGGGTGATGATATCAAGATGACCGTTAGTGATCGGATCGAAGGTACCCGGATAAATCGCTTTTGTGCTCATGGCTCACGTTTTCTCTGAGTAGCCGCGGTTCAGCGCCCACAGCTCGGTGTATTTGTTGAAAGTATACTGGGCATTCACTACGGCCAGTAACCAGCCCTGTTTGCCGTCCAGCACGCCGCCACGCAGCAGCAGCGTTTTCAGAAACGCGCCCAGCGTGTGGGTGAAGATGCCGGTCAGCGTGGCCTTCTTGCCGCGCGTATGCCGCTCCTGTGCCCAGGCGGTGGCATAGTTCAGTTGTTTACGCTGGAAGCTGGCGAAATCGCGGCAGGTCAGATGAAGCAGATCGCCCGTCAGGGGGATGACCTGAGCGCCATCGCAGGCCAGAGATTCATGGACCAGGTTGTCGTTGTACTGATAACGCTCGCGCGCATAGAGGCGCATCACGCGGTCGGGGTACCAGCCGCTGTGGCGCATAAAGCGGCCCAGGAAATAGTTACGACGCGCGATACTGTAGACCGCGCCGGGCTGTGGCGCGGCAAGCACCGTTTGAATGGCCTGTCGGAGTTCCGGGGTGACGCGCTCATCGGTATCGATCATCAACACGTAATCGCCCGTGGCGTAACCCTGCGCACGCTGGCGCTGAATACCGTAGCCCTGCCAGTCGGTGTCGGTAAAGACTTTTGCTCCGGCTGCACGGGCAACGTCCGCCGTGTTGTCCGTACTTCCGGAGTCGAGAATGACGATTTCGTCAGCCCAGGCAACAGAGGCCAGGCAATCCGGAAGCAGGTCGGCGGCGTTTTTGGCGATCATCACGACCGACAGACGCGTTGACATTAGTGGCTCCGCTGCGGCAGGTAAGGTTGCAGAAGTTGCAGCAGACGGGTCAGCGCCCCCTGGTTCTGATGCAGGACTTCAACGGCGTGACGACCGTACCACAGGCGGTAATCTTCGTCAGTCAGAAGGGTAGAGACCTCTTTGACCACCGAATCCGCGTCGGTCACGGTGATTAAGCCATCGGCTTGCTGCAATTTCGCGCAGATATCTTTGAAGTTAAACGTGTGTGGCCCCATCAGTACGGGGATGGCGTGGGCTGCTGGCTCCAGCGGGTTATGACCACCGCGCTCCACCAGGCTTCCGCCAACGAATGCAAGATCGGCGATCCCGTACAGCAGCATCAGTTCGCCCATCGTATCGCCAATCACCACCTGCGTGCTGCCAGAGGGGATTTCGCCGCTGCTGCGCAGGGTGAAGCTGAAACCGCCTTTTTGCACCATCTCGCGGGCATCTTTAAAACGCTCAGGATGGCGAGGAACCAGAATCAGCAGTAAATCAGGGAATTTTTCCAGCAGCTGGCGGTGAGCCTGAAGAATAATGGCTTCTTCGCCATCATGGGTGCTGGTGGCAATCCAGACCTGGCGACGCGGCGCCCACTGACGACGCAGTGTTACCGCACGGGCGGCGAGTTCAGGGGTGACGGAAATATCGAACTTCAGGCTACCCGTGACCGCAAGCTGGTTGCGCTTCAGGCCGAGGGCGATAAAGCGCGCGGCATCTTCTTCGTTCTGCGCGGCGATCAGCGTGATTTTGCTGAGGAGGCGACGCATAAATTTACCCAGCTTGCCGTACCCTTTCGCCGAGCGTTCCGACAGACGCGCGTTGGCGATAACCAAAGGAATTTTACGGGCATGCAGGGCGGAAATCATATTCGGCCACAGTTCGGTTTCCATGACGATCACCAGTTTAGGGCGCACGGTATTCAGGAAACGGTTCATGGCGCAGGGGAGATCGTACGGCAGGTAGACGTGATGCACGTCTTTACCGAAGGCAGACATCACGCGCTCTGAGCCGGTTGGCGTCATCGTGGTGACGGTGATGGGCAGTGACGGATAACGGTGGCGCAGGGCACGCACCAGTGGAATGGCGGCCAGCGTTTCCCCGACTGACACGGAATGCAGCAGAATACCGTCCGGCGCCACTTTATTGCGGCAGTAGCCATAACGTTCGGCCCAGCGTTTACGGTACGCAGGCGCTTTACGGCTACGAAGCAACAGTCGCAGCCACACCAGTGGCTGAATGATGTAGAGCAGGGCGGTATACAACAATTCCAAGCGATTATCCGTTTTTTTAGTTTCGGCCGGGAAATTCTAAGCATTTAAGCGTGCTAAAGCTATCTCTTATGCCAGATACCGTTTTAAACGGAAGTAGCGCCGGCCCAGGCGCCAGCGCAAACGCGGGCTTTTGGCACTTTTCCAGATGAGCTTCCAGATCCCGGTGTCGAAGAACTCTTTGATTATCATTGATTTCTTCGCCTCATCCTTCATGTTGTCGAAGGTATGAATAATTCCCAGACCCTCTTTAGCGATTTGCCAGTGACAGGCCGGGATATTTTTCACTTTATCCGGGTAGCGCTGGTTAATGGCATCAAGCATCTTCAGGATCTTCATGTAATGGCGCGCAGAGCGAATCAGCGTGTCGTCATTATCCGGGGTGTGCGATACCGAGGCGGAGTGAATGTAGTAGTCGTAAAAGCGTTCGCTGGTGTATTGAACGCGTTCCGCGGCAAGCAGCACCTCAGTCGTCCACGGGATATCCTGATGGCGCAGGCCTGGCTCGAAATGGAAGCCGTGCTGACGAATAAAATCGTGACGATAGATATTCAGCCAGGTCACATGCAGGAACTTACGTGAATCCAGCGCCTTTTTTAACCATGCCGCGCCATTCATGACGCCCGTTGAGGCGAGCTTATCTTCAGGGAAGATAGGGCGAGACGGTTTTTTGTTATTTTCCCAGACGTAGTTGCCATTGCAGGTGGCGACATCCAGATTCTGCGTGACGGCCATATCCAGCAGACGCTGGTACATGCCGGGTTTGAAGACATCATCAATATCCGGGAAAGAGAGATACTGCCCGGTCGCAACGGCCAGGCCAGTATTACGCGCGATGGACACGCCCTGATTAGGTTGTTCAATAACCTGCATCTGTGGCAGCTTTTCGCGCCATTTTTCGACAATCTGCATCGAGCGGTCAGTGGAGCCGTCATTCACGATGATGACTTCCATACTGTCGATGTGTTGATCTACAAGGCAGGTAAAGAACTGATCGAGAAAAGCTTCACCGTTATAAACGGCAACCACCACGCTTAATAAAGGCGCTGAATTTTGCATATGAAACCTGATTATTTTTGGTTGTCGACCAAAGCAATGTATTGCTGGCAAATGGCGTTGATACCGAACGATGCGATCGTTTCGCGATCAACAACCGGCGGAGAGGCATACAGTTCTGCCAGTGTTTTCGCCAGTGATTCGTCGGTTAACGCTG
This sequence comes from Enterobacter cloacae complex sp. 397G4, assembly GCF_050031515.1. Lineage (NCBI taxonomy): Bacteria > Pseudomonadati > Pseudomonadota > Gammaproteobacteria > Enterobacterales > Enterobacteriaceae > Enterobacter > Enterobacter cloacae complex sp. 397G4. The sequence continues at coordinate 142,829 of NZ_JBLGWE010000001.1, forward strand.
TCAGACCACGCGCCAGGGGGCCAGTAAGGATCTCAGCAGGGCCGCCAGGGCAGTTTGTACTCACCGGTGGGGTCTGACAGATAATGGACTCTACCAGTACATTACCAAAACCTTCGCAGTCGGAACTTAACACTAAAAGGCGTGCCCCTTTGATCCACGGGTAGGGGTTAGTTTCGAATGGGCGGAAGACGATCTTGTTTTCAATTCCCAGCTTAGCGGCAAGCTGTTTGAGCTGGTTTATTTTCGCGTCAGAACCTTTACCCATCAACACCAGCGATGCGTCGATCTTGCTCAGCGCGAACGCCCGCAGCAGCCGGTCGTGACGTTTGTGTTCATGAAAACGGCCAACGTGGATAATGTAATCCTGCCCCTGCATCTCAAAGGGCGCTTCCGCCAGACGCTGAATTTCAGGGATATCAAAGGGGTTATGGATAACCGCTTTGCGCCGCAGGGGGATCGCGAGTACCTCAGACAGATCGTGCAGCACGGCGCCGGATACCGCCACCACGTTGCGGTTTTCATAGGTATGACGAATTTTATAATGCTTAAACCAGCGAGAAAGCCCGCTGCGATGGCGCAAATAGGAAAAGGAGAACATCCCGTGTATGCAGAACCAGACCTTATCCCGATCCAGCACGCGGCTGTGCGCTACGATACGGTCGGTTTTATGCAGATGTGAGAAGACGACATCAAATTTACCGCTGCGTTCTGCCTGCTCGATGGCGCGATCCAGCAAACGGGCGCGACGCGGGATCTCGGTCAGCTTCCGCCAGGGTTTTTTACAGGTATCCTGCACAACCTGAAAATCGATACCTTCCGGAATGGCGTAGTCGCACACCTTCCGTAAGGAGAAAAGGGTGACCTGATGCCCCAGTTCTGTCAGTCCGCTGGAGAGGGTGAGAACCGTTTTTTCGGCTCCTCCACCGGGTAAACCATCAATAATCATTAGGATGCGCATTATTAATCCAGTAATTTTTGATAAAGCGAAATAAGCTGACTTGATAGTTTTTCAGGGGTTGCTTCTCTGACGCGTTCACGCGCCGCAAGCCCCATATTGTTATTTTTTTCCAGGGAAGGGATGGACATGACGGCCTCCTTCAATGTGTGGATATCAAGTGCATCACAGTAAAACCCGTTCTGGCCTTGATCAATAAATTCTGAACCACCGCAACTCTCTGACGTAATGACGGGCAATCCACAGGCCATTGCTTCAAGTATGACGTTAGGGAAAGGATCATACAGCGTCGGCAGCAGTAAACCATCAGAAAGCTGATAAAATGGCAGCGTCTCTTTTTGCATCCCCAGGAAACGGATTTGCCCCTCACAGCCTAATGAACGGGCGAGGTCGCGATAACGGCTTTCCGCTTTATCCTGACCGACCACAACCAGCCACGCCGAGGTTCCTGCTATAGCCCGAATAGCGCTTGCCAGCCCCTTGCGTTCAAACCCTGAACCCACGAAGCAGAAAATGACGGCATCAGCGGGTAAGCCAAATTGCTGACGCAGTACAGCGCGTTGCCTCTCTTCTGCCGGAACGAAGCGGCTGGAATCTATTGAATTATAAATCACATGTATCTTTTTTGCGTCAATATCAAAGCCTTCGACGATTTCGCGCTTGATCATCTCCGCATTACAGATAACGGCTTTCAACTCGGGAGCCTGGTACATTTCACGTTCTGCGTGCATCACGTAGCGGTGATAGCGATCGTGCATAAGCAGCTTCGCGCGCCAGGCGGGAAGAATACGCGTACGCTGTAGCAGCCAGCGTCGATGTACACCATCCCCGGCGCGGTAAATATCGCAGCCCGGAATACGTTCGTGGCTCTGGACAATATCAAACTGCTGTTGCTGCCACAGCGCGCGTGCGGCGTGTGCAAAGCCGCGCTCACGGCTGATGCGGCCCCACTTCCGGGGATCGCAAATATGAATATGCCAGTCGTCCTGCTTTTCGCCCTGCCACTCGCGGGTGATGACGTTGAGCTCAAGATTTTGATTGCTCAGCGCGGTAAGTGCCCTGGAGACAAAACGTTCTGCTCCCCCATCCGGACGATATTTTTGGCGCACAATGGCCAGACGATGAAGCTTCATTGCAGGTATCTCCTTGCGGCGGAGACGACAGCATCAACGGGGATGGCGTCGAGATAACGTTCCGTCGTTTTTGTATCAATGGCGTCAGGGTTGGGAAGCGGGCCGTAGTTACCTGCCCAGATGACCTCTCCGTTAACCTGCCATGGCGACCAGAACGTCAATTTTGACGGGCCAAACAGCGCCACGCAGGGCGTCTGAAGGGCGGCGGCCATGTGCATGGGTACGGAGTCAACGCCAATGAACAGGATCGCGTGATCGATTAGCGAGGCCAGCTGGCGCAGGGTTAACTGCCCTGCCAGCGATACAACACCCGTCTGCGGGGAGGCGGCAAGAATGCGGTCAATCATCGCCAGCTCTTTCTTATCCGGTCCCGCCGTGAGGACGATAGTGTGGCCGTCCTGTTGCAACGCGGCGATAGTTTGCGCCATTTTGCCTTCATCCCAGCACTTAAAGAACCAGCGTGAAGTGGGTTGAATAACGATGTAGCGGTCTCCCACGCCCTTTTGCGACAGCTTTTGGTGAGTATGGCGCCAGTCATCCGCGCTGTAAGCCATGGTCACGGTAGGGTTGGCCATTACCGGCAGCGCTGACAGTATGGAGAGATTTTGTTCAACGGTGTGCAGCGACTGATGGCTGGCGACCGAGACCAGTTCACTGTGACAAAAACGCCAGAAGGCACTATTGCGCTTGTTAAAAGCGAACCCGAGCCGAACCGGTGCACCGGTGAAGCGGGTAACAATCGCGCTGCGCCACTGATCGGCAAGATTGATCACCAGATGATAATGCTGAGCACGTAAAGCACGAAGCAACTGCCACTCTTTTTGCAGGTGCTTCAGCGTCCCCAGCTGCTTCCATTTACGATCGATACCATAGATCGTCCTGATTGCCGGATGCGCGGCGAGCATGTCTCGCGTCTCTTCATAGAGAAGCACGTCGATTTGGGCGTCAGGCCATTTCTGGCGTAATGAATTGATGACGGGGGTGGTGAGTAACATGTCACCATGATGGCGAAGTTTGATCAGTAAAATGCGCAAATCAGGCGTGTCAGGTAAGTTATTCATCATCATCTTATCGGCGTTGTACTATTGGCAATTCTAATAGACCTGGTAACGACTTGCACTCTTTCTCCATAATGTCAGGAATTTCCCTGGAAGGGTTTACTCCTGCTTTCGGGCGTGCGTAACATAGCGCTAACTATTTTGTCTTGCGGGCTCATTATGAAAAAACCAGCGTTTATCATCACGATCGATACCGAAGGGGATAATCTCTGGCAGAACCACCGGGTGATCAAAACGGAAAACGCGCGCTACCTGGCGCGGTTTCAGGCGCTTTGTGAACGCTTCGGCTTTAAGCCCGTCTGGCTGACCAACTACGAGATGGCAGTCGAACCGGTATTCATTGAGTTCGCGAAAGAGGTCATAGCCCGCGGCCAGGGTGAGGTGGGAATGCATCTCCATGCCTGGAATAGCCCTCCGGAGCACGATCTGACCGGGGATGACTGGCGCTGGCAGCCTTATCTGATTGAGTTTTCAGACGAGGTCATGCGTGAGAAAGTGCTCTTCATGACCCGCTTACTGGAAGAGACTTTCCAGACAAAAATGCTCAGCCATCGCGCCGGGCGCTGGGCATTCGACAGCCGTTACGCCCAGTTGCTGATTGAGCTGGGGTATCAGGTAGATTGTTCCGTTACGCCGCGCGTGAACTGGCGCAACGCGAAAGGTGCCCCGCAGGGTAATGGCGGAACGAATTACCAGCATTTTCCCGATCGTGCCTACTTTTTGGACGTAGACGACATTTCCCGGCCGGGAAACAGCCCTCTCCTCGAAGTGCCGATGAGCATCCAGTATAAACACCCGGCATGGCTGAATTCCCTGAAGCAGGGTTATGATCGTCTGCGCGGTAAATACCGTTCTCCGTCAGTTAACTGGTTACGTCCGTCCGGAGGAAATGCGGCGGAGATGATTAAGGTTGCGCAGCAGTGCCTGGCTCAGGGGAATGACTACGTGGAATTCATGCTGCATTCGTCGGAATTTATGCCTGGCGGGAGCCCTACTTTTAAAGACGAGGCCGCGATTGAGGGGCTGTATCAGGATCTGGAGCAGCTCTTTACCTGGTTATCAGATAAGACCGTGGGGATGACGCTGGCGGAGTTTTACCAGTACAAAAAATAGTTATGCCCGCCAGGCGGGCATATTTGTTATTGCTGTTTTGTTTGTGAGAAAGGTGTACTTAGCGCAAACAAAATCATAAAGAAGATTAAGGCTTCTGAACTGAGCAGTATGACATCTGTCAGTCCATATAAGAGCAAAAGAAGCATCGACGTCAGCAGCAGCGCGTTTCTGTTTCGTAGGGCATACACAATCATCGAAACGAAGAAAAAGAGCATTACCGCCACGCCGGGGATCCCCTGCAAAGAGTATTTCTCAATAAATTCATTATGCAGGTGGACTTTGATGTATTCGAGTGCACTGCCAAGGTGAGGATGGCCGTCTTTTATATACTGCCGTGTCCACGTTTCACGGTCTTCAAGTGATTGCCCCAACGGATGTGCAAGACCATTCGCGATCCCGACAGCCCACATCGAAAAACGTGCGCCAAGTGACGTGCGGTCATAGCCTTTCTGATAATTCTCAAATTCAATTTGGGTTTGCGTTATTTTCGGGGAAATTAACGGCTTGTAGCTCACGATGACAATCCCGGCCACAATACATAAAAAGATGAGAGTGGATTTGAGATGAATCTTTCTGAAATGATACAGCGTGAGCACAACCGCCAGAAGCAGATATAAACCCATCGCAGCGCGGGTCCCCGTCAACAGTATGACGAAGTAAGAGATTAATATAGTGAAGCCCGCAACAACATACAGCTTCACGTTCTGTTGAAGGTAAAGACAGTATACGAAAGCCAGTGACAGGACAGAATAAACATAGGCTGAAACGGTGGCACGGTTAATTGCCATCTCAACGCGAGTCATACCTTGCGAGGCCTGCCACAAGCCATACCCTGTGGCGAGCACAAACCCCAGGGCCGTTGCGAAGAAGAAGAATTTCCTGAAGGTATCCTTATCGATATAAAACTTAAAGCGGTCGATATAGAAAATCAGGACGCTCGCTAAAATTAACTTTTTGCTGGCATCGAGGTAGTCGCTGTAAAGGTTGAGGCCCTCGTTATGATACTCATAGAGTAAGTACCAGCCGAGGTTAAGTAACCCAATCAGCAGAATGGGCAGTGCTATAGTAAAAGGTCGCAGAGTGATTTTTTTATATTCGAAAGCCAGACCAATAATACTGACGTAAATAGCGATATAGAAAAATTCTCTTTGCTTCCCAGAACTGACTAAAGCCAGTATCAAGGAGATGAGGCTTAAAGCGATCGTCAGTTGATATAGCCGTGGTTTTATTTTTTCCATAACGCCTCAATAACCCTTTTTTTGTAGCTAAAACGAACATCGGTGGACAGGAAAAAAGACAATGTATACATGGTCTTTACGCGTTGTTTCACGAGCTGCAATTGTTGGTCTGTCAGACAGGACCGATGGTTGCTGTAAATATCAAACCAGTGGCAATTGACGAGATGTTTGTAGCGTGACGGAAATGTTCTTTCCATCTGTAACGTGCATTCGACAAGCGTTGAAATTTTGCTGGCGTCCAGACTGCTCGACAAACTGTCGCGACGCTTGATGTAATAATAATGCCCCTGGCGTTGATAGGCTATTTTGCTCGATTGCATCAACATTCCCGGGAAGACAGCGAAATCCTCATAACATAACATCGGAGGTATGGGATTTTTCTCGTAAAGACTACGATGAATAAACTGGCCAATGAGATGTGCCTGAAAGTCTTTATGACGTAAGAAACGAGCAATTGCTTCATGTTGTGACAATGGCACAGGATTAAATCCCTGCCAGTCTGAAGTCATTCTCCGGGGATCGCGAATCTCAAGCAAACGTGTCAGTAACATATCCGGACGTTGCGCTTTCAGGTAGGCCATTGCGTCCCTGAGGCTGCCAGGCTTTAAGCAATCGTCACTGTCGAGCATCGTAATATACTCACCCGATGCCAGTGCGACAGCGCTGTTTCTTACCCGGCCAACGTTACGAAAGTTCACGGTGCGCGTTATGATCTGAGGAAATTTCGGCGACCACTCTTCAATTATTGCCTGCGTGGCATCCTCAGAACTGTCATTGAAAATAATGACTTCAGTATCCTGATCGGTTGCTGACAGCAGGCTTGAAAGCGTGGCGTGCAGCGTAGCTTCAGCGTTATGCGCAGCAATAATGACGCTTAAAAAAGCCATAAAAATTAGTTTCCTTGAGCGTCGGTAGCGCTAGCCAGTGAGCGGGCTTTTGGTAATGTACGGATAAACTGCTGAAGATCGTGTAACGCGGAGTCAGTGACAGAGAATAGCGCTTCCCGCTCTTGCGGGAAGTAATAGCGCGTTTCAAACACATAAGAACAAATGTTATCGTCATTCCCGATCAGCATCACATTGCCAAGCGGACGCTGTTCATAGTGACAACACGGTCCAAACAGCAGGACCACCGGCACGCCGACGGCGTCTGCGATGTAGACATTCCCCGAGTCAGACGCGATATAGCAGTCCATCTTAGAAATGGCCCAGGGAAGCTCTTCCAGCGAAATTTTGCCAATAAGATTGATAAAATTGGGGATGTCACCGTAAAGACGGGTGATATCGTCCATCCACGACTGTTCGTTTGGCGCGCCGAAGACATAAAACTCGCAGGGTAAATCAGCGAGTTGATCAACAATCCGCTTCCAGATAACCGGAGGGACGGTTTTGGCTTTATTGCCCGCCGCAATACTGATGCCGATGCGGATAACGCCAGGTTTATCAAGAATGGCCGGCCAGGTCGTCGGCTTGAAGAGTGGCTTTGTGGCGTGCTTGGGAGAGTCTTGCCACGTGAGCGAGCGGTCGGCCAGTTTCAGGTAGTTCGTCACCGAAAGCGTTTTTTTGCCATGCTCAACGGTGCCGTCGGCTGCGAGATAGAAAATCCCGTGATACCACCTGCGCGTGTAAATGCTTAAAAATTGTTTGTTTTTGGCATTGCAGACGGCGGCAAAAAAGAGGTTCACGCTATTGGGCTGTAGCAGGTAGACGTTGTCGTAGCGGTTCATGATCCTGCACGCGAAGCACAGTTTACGCCACAGGTTGCGCTTATGCTGCTCAATAAAATAGATCTGCTCAATAGTCTCATCATGCTTCGCCAGCGCGCCAACGCTGCGACTGATCAACACATCGCTTTTTTGCAGATATGCCAGAAGAGGCGTCGCATTAATAAAGTCACCGATTTTGGCTGTCTGAATGACAAGGTTCTTGCCCGTGTCCTTTCGAAACAGCTTCCGGATGAGTTTCACCGGAAAGAGTAAAATCAGCAGAAATACATAACTCATGGGTTAAATATCCCTGTTGGAAAGCCGATGGCTGCCCTGTAAAAATGAAAAAATAGCATCTGCGCTAATATCCTTCGTTTGTTGCGTAGGGCTAACCATCTGATGCTGGTTTTTACCGTAACCCCCGATCAACCCCGGATCGGTCGGGCCGAAAATCGTGATATTAGGACGATCCAGTGCGGCGGTTAAATGGCTTAACCCTGTATCCACAGAAACGACGGCGTTAGCGCCCGCCAGCTGTGCGGCAACCTGCGCCAGCGTGAGTTTGGGTAACACCTCGACGTGGGAAAAACCTGCTGCCAGACGTTCCGCTCGCTGCCGCTCATGTTCAGCGCCCCACGGGAGTTTAATATGGATACCGCTAGGTTGCATTAGTTCAATCAGCCTTCTCCAGTGCGTTTCCGGCCAGTGCTTATCGTCGCGCGTTGTGGCATGCAGGAAAACCAGATAGGGCGCGATATCCTTGTCCGTTTCGCGCAGAAAATGCTGTGCGATGGCGTAGTCACCCTGGAGGTCGGGTTTTGCATAGCCGAGACTCTTAGCGAACAGCTCGCGGGTACGTTCCACGGCGTGCTGCTGCTTCGCAATATGGTGGCGACGATTATAGAACAGGCTCGCCAGCGGTTCGCGGGCGGTTTGCCAGTCCATGCCGTGCTTTACGCCGTGCGCCAGACGCGTGACCAGCGCGGCGCTTTTCACCAGCCCCTGGGCGTCGACGATCGCGTCGTAACGCCGGGCCTGCACCGCTTCGCGGAAGGCTTTGCGTTCGGCTTTAATCTGTGCGGAGAACCATGCTTTGCGCCAGCGGCGAATGGCCACCGGGATCACGCGATCAACCGCTTCATGCCAGGTGGGGATCTGCGCGAAGCCTTCTTCCACCACCCAGTCAAAACGGATGCCGGGAATGGCCCGCATGGCGTCCGTCAGCGACGGCAGCGTATGCAGAACATCACCCATTGAGGAGGTTTTAACGATCAATACCCGCATCCGTTATCCTTCTTCGCTCAACAGCAGTGCGTTGAGTTCTTCGAGAACACGCTGCGGGGTAATGTCGATCAGGCTCTGATGGTAACCTTCTGCGGCATCGCCTTTGCGCACCTTGTGGTAGCCGGTGATCAAACGGATCACGCGCGCCTTATGCGACAGTGGCGGCGTAAAGTCCGGGCTGCTTGGGCCATACAGCGCGACCAGCGGGCGGTCCAGCGCGGCGGCGACGTGCATCAGGCCAGAGTCGTTACTGACCACGGCCTTACAGGCGGCAATCAGGATAACCGCCTGCTCGAGCTGCGTTTCCCCGGCCAGGTTGCGGCACCATGCCTGTTGCTCGGTGCTCAGCGTGGCGAGAATTTCATTGCCCGCCTCATGATCTTTCGCCGAGCCAAACAGCACAATCTGATAGCCTTCATCGATAAGCTGTTTCGCCAGCTCTGCATAGTGATAGTGCGGCCAGCGTTTTGCCGGACCGAATTCTGCGCCAGGGCAGAACCCAATCATCGGGCGTTCGGACGAAATGCCAAATGCGTTGCAGGTGTGGGATTTCTCCCCATCGCTTACCTGGAGCTGCGGCCACAGCAGCGGCTGCGGCAGATCTTTCGCGCTGCGCATCACGCCTTTGTCGTAGGCCAGCGCCACGTAGCGCTCCACCATCAGCGGCCAGGCCTCTTTATCCAGCACCCGGGCGTCGTTCAGCAGGCCGTAGCGCATTTCACCGCGCCAGCCGGTACGGTGCGGGATGCCCGCAAAGAAGGGCACAAGGGCGGATTTGAAGGAGTTAGGCAGCACGTACGCGCGGTCATAGCGTTTCTCGCGCAGGCTGTGGCCGAGTTTGCGGCGTTCACCGATTTCCAGCGCCCCGTGTCCGAGCGGCATCGGGATCGCCTCGTTCACTTCCGGCATACGCGATAACAGCGGACGGCACCATGCGGGTGCCATCACGTCGATTATCGCCTGGGGATAACGCGCCTTGAGCGTGCGATAGAGACTTTGCGACATCATCATGTCGCCCACCCATGACGGGCCGATCACCAGAATTTTCATGCTTATGCGTCGCGGTTCAGCCAGGCCATATATTCCGTTACGCCTTCGGCAACGGTCTTGAACGGCTTGTCGTAGCCTGCGGCGCGCAGGTTAGTCAGGTCCGCCTGGGTGAATGCCTGGTAGCGGCCTTTCAGCTTATCCGGGAACGGAATGTACTCGATGCTGCCTTTCTTATGGTACGCCAGCGTCGCGTCTGCCACCGCCTGGAAGGATTCCGCGCGGCCAGTGCCCAGGTTGAAAATGCCGGACACGCCATTTTCCAGGAACCACAGGTTTACTGCCGCCACATCGCCCACGTAGACGAAGTCACGCTTGAAGCCGTCGCTGCCTTCGAACAGTTTCGGGCTTTCGCCGTTATTTAATTGGGTGTTCAGGTGGAACGCCACGCTCGCCATGCTGCCTTTGTGGCCTTCGCGGGGCCCGTAGACGTTGAAGTAGCGGAAGCCGACAATCTGCGAGTTCGCTTCTGGCAGGATCTGACGTACGTACTCATCAAACAGGAACTTGGAGTAACCGTAAACGTTCAGCGGCTGCTCATATTCGCGGGATTCGATGAAATCTGAAGTGCGCCCACCGTAAGTTGCCGCGGAAGAGGCGTACAGGAACGGAATTTCACGCTCCAGGCAGTAGTGCAGGAGCTCTTTGGAGTACTGATAGTTGTTATCCATCATGTACTTGCCGTCCCACTCGGTGGTGGAGGAGCAAGCACCTTCGTGGAAGATGGCTTCGATCTCGCCGAACTCTTCACCCGCCATAATCTGGATAAGGAAGTCTTCTTTATCCATGTAGTCAGCGATGTTCAGATCCACCAGGTTCACGAACTTGGTGCCGTCTTTCAGGTTGTCCACCACCAGAATGTCGGTGATGCCTTTGTCATTGAGGGCCTTAACAATATTGCTGCCGATAAAGCCCGCGCCGCCAGTAACGATGATCATAACTGTAACCTTTGAAGTATGAGTCGGGGAATATCCCGAACGCTAATCTCTTTATCATATCATCACAACGCTCAGGCTTCAGCCATTCACCGATATGCAGCAGGGGTACGCGTGATTTATGCTGCAAAAACGAGAAGAGATACTGCGTCATCTCGTCATGAACTATTGGTTTGGGTAATATGTGCCAAAATTTGCCGAGTCTGGAGAATTGCAATGCGTGGTGATTTTTACAAACAGTTAAACAGCGACCTCGACACCGCACGTGCGGAAGGGTTGTTCAAAGAAGAGCGTATTATCACGTCTGCCCAGCAGGCGGACATCACCGTTGCCGACGGCAGCCATGTGATCAACTTTTGCGCGAACAACTACTTAGGTCTTGCGAATCACCCTGAGCTAATTGCCGCGGCGAAAAACGGCATGGATACCCACGGTTTCGGTATGGCCTCCGTTCGCTTTATCTGCGGTACGCAGGACAGCCACAAGCAGCTTGAGCAAAAGCTGGCGAACTTCCTCGGAATGGAAGACGCGATTCTGTACTCCTCCTGCTTCGACGCCAACGGCGGTCTGTTTGAGACCCTGCTCGGCTCAGAAGACGCGATTATCTCCGACGCCCTGAACCACGCCTCCATCATCGACGGCGTACGCCTGTGCAAAGCGAAGCGTTTCCGCTACGCCAACAACGACATGGTGGAGCTGGAAGCGCGCCTGAAAGAGGCCCGTGAAGCGGGGGCTCGCCACGTCCTGATCGCCACCGACGGCGTGTTCTCCATGGACGGTGTGATCGCCAACCTGAAGGGCGTGTGCGATCTGGCGGATAAATACGACGCGCTGGTGATGGTGGATGACTCTCACGCGGTCGGTTTTGTCGGCGAAAACGGTCGTGGCTCCCACGAATACTGCGACGTAATGGGCCGCGTGGATATCATCACCGGTACGCTGGGCAAAGCGCTCGGCGGCGCGTCTGGCGGCTACACCGCCGCGCGTAAAGAGGTGGTCGAGTGGCTGCGCCAGCGCTCCCGCCCGTATCTGTTCTCCAACTCCCTGGCGCCGGCGATTGTGGCTGCCTCCATTAAAGTGCTGGAGATGGTGGAATCCGGGGCTGAGCTGCGCGACCGCCTGTGGGCTAACGCCCGCCTGTTCCGTGAAAAAATGAGTGCCGCAGGATTCACCCTGGCCGGTGCCGATCACGCGATCATTCCGGTGATGCTGGGCGACGCGGTTGTCGCGCAGAAATTTGCTCGTGAGCTTCAGAAAGAAGGGATTTACGTGACCGGGTTCTTCTTCCCGGTGGTACCAAAAGGGCAGGCGCGTATCCGCACCCAGATGTCTGCGGCGCACTCGCCTGAACAAATTGAACGTGCGGTGGAAGCCTTTACCCGCATCGGCAAACAGCTGGGCGTCATTGCCTGAGGACGTATGATGAAAGCGTTATCCAAACTGAAAGCGGAAGAAGGGATTTGGATGACCGACGTGCCGGAGCCGGAAGTCGGTCATAACGATCTGCTGATCAAAATTCGTAAAACCGCCATCTGCGGTACTGACGTTCACATCTACAACTGGGACCAGTGGTCACAGAAAACCATTCCGGTACCGATGGTTGTCGGTCACGAATATGTCGGCGAAGTGGTGGGTATCGGCCAGGAAGTAAAAGGCTTCAACATTGGCGATCGCGTCTCCGGTGAAGGCCACATTACCTGCGGTCACTGCCGTAACTGTCGCGGTGGGCGTACCCACCTGTGCCGCAACACCGTCGGCGTGGGCGTGAACCGTCCGGGCTGCTTCGCGGAATACCTGGTGATCCCGGCGTTTAACGCGTTCAAAATCCCGGACAATATCTCTGACGATCTGGCCTCCATCTTCGACCCGTTCGGCAACGCGGTACACACGGCGCTCTCCTTCGACCTGGTGGGTGAAGACGTGCTGGTTTCCGGCGCGGGCCCCATCGGCATTATGGCGGCAGCCGTGGCGAAGCATGTGGGTGCGCGCAACGTGGTGATCACCGACGTGAACGAATACCGCCTGTCGCTGGCGCGCAAAATGGGCGTCACCCGCGCGGTGGATGTCTCGAAAGAGAGCCTGACCGATGTGATGGAAGAGCTGGGCATGACCGAAGGCTTTGACGTGGGTCTGGAGATGTCCGGCGCGCCACCGGCGTTCCGCACCATGCTCGACACCATGAACCACGGTGGCCGTATCGCGATGCTGGGTATTCCGCCGTCAGATATGTCCATTGACTGGAACAAAGTCATCTTCAAGGGGCTGTTCATTAAGGGCATCTATGGCCGTGAGATGTTCGAAACCTGGTACAAGATGGCCGCGCTGATCCAGTCCGGTCTGGATCTGTCCCCGATTATCACTCACCGTTTCTCCATCGATGAGTTCCAGCAGGGCTTTGACGCAATGCGGTCCGGCCAGTCAGGGAAAGTGATCCTGAGCTGGGATAAGTAATTAAAAAGGGGCCAGCGGCCCCTTTTTTACTGATTCTTTTTCTCTTCGTCCGTCAGGTAACGCACCTTGCGGGTGTAATCCTGGCCTTTGAACAGCAGTTTGTTATCCGGCGATTCCAGATACTTCTGCCATTCGGAAAGCGGGAAACCACCGTGCGCGCCAATCACCTCTTTCGGCACAACGGCTTCCTGACCGCCGATCTTCTTGGAGACCGGCCAGTTCATCCAGTCACCGAGGTTAACCGTTTTTACATCCAGCATGTCCAGCAGCGCAGCGAGCGGCAGCTGATCGGTCGGCGGCTGCGTATCGTCCATCAGCTCCCAGGTATCCTGGAACAGCGTCAGCCACAGCGGGCAGATACGGCGCCAGGTCTTTTTGGTGGCGGCAAGAAACGCGCCGTTAACGTGATCGACCAGATACGGACGCACCGTTTCTTTGTAATATGCCGGCACTTTCTCCGCTGGCGCGCCGTCCAGCTTGGCAATCATTTTGCCCTGACGGAAGCTGGAGTAGATGTGCATATCCGCCATGTTGATCTCTGGCATTTTAAGCAGGTTGAGATCGGAGTCGATCATCAGCACACCTTCACCGCGCGCCTGCAACGGAGCGTTAAGCTTTACCAGACGACTGAGGTAGATCTGCTTATAGCGGTAACCTTCTTCACGTTTTGGAAGCGTGAGGGTAACAACGCGGGTTTTTGGCGGCAGCTCGCCGAAAGCGGATTCAGGCTGATCGCTGACGATAACAATCTCGCTGACGTCGGTGGCATAACGCTCTGCAAAGGTCGCTGACAATAACGCCTCTTCGACGAAATCCGCGCCCGTACACGGGATCACAATGGAATCCACCGCAACGAGATCGCGCGTGACCGGAAGGGAAGCGTAAGGAATGTTATGACGCCCGGTAATGTGGCGGTAGCGAGCATTCAGGAATTTAAACATGTTCTTCTCGTTTGGTTATTGCGCGCCAAGAACGGCCTCGACACCGTTAACATAGCTTTCAATGGCATACATGTTGCAGACATTCTGGTGTGCGGCAGCGGCGAGCCGGGCGCGCAGAGCAGGATCCTGCCAGATATTATCCAGATGTTGAGCAAGTTGCGACACGTCGCTCCAGGGAAACAGCAGGCCGGTCGACTCATGATCGATCAATTCTGCCGTGCCGGTCACCTTTGAACCAATCACGGGAATATTCAGCAGCATTGCCTCCAGCACGACGCGCGGCAGGCCTTCGCTCTGCGAGGCCAGAATAAATGCGTCAAAGGTGGCGAGATAGTCAAAAGGCGTGTTCTGGAAACCGGTAAAAATGACGTGCTCAGCAATACCCAGCGCGTCAGCCTGTGCCGCCAGTGCGCCGCGCTCCGCCCCTTCACCGACCAGCACCATCTTCCATTTTGCCTGCGGGTGCCTCTGGCTGAACTGTGCCAGCGCCTCCAGCGTATGGTGGTTGGCTTTGCGAGGGATTAGCGAGCCAATGCTGCCGAACACAAACGTGTCGTCATCAATGTTCAGGCGCTGGCGCATCGCGCGTCGGTCGGGCAAAGGCTGGTGGATGTCGATAGCATTGTTGACCGTGGTACACAGCGCTGGCCGGACGCCATGCTGAAGCAACACGCGTTCAACGCCGTGCGAGACGGCGATGATTTTTGTGGCATGGGCATTGACCAGCTTCACCAGCGGCGGGGTCAGCACCGGTTCAATCCGGCAGTGCTGGATTATCCGCGCATGCAGGTTTGCGCCCGCCAGATACCCTTCTTCGTTAGAGCCTGGCTGGTTGTTCATATACAGCGTATCGAATCCACCTTCCCTGAAAATGGTCTCGATCTTGCTGACGTTGGGGCGAATGCGCCACAGGGTATCGATATGCCGCGTAAATGCTTTGCGCGCTGAACGCGAAAAAAACAGCAGACCACGTCCCGCTTCTTTAAGTAGTTTTGCCCATGCCGGTTGCTTACGTTGAGGGATAACGAGTAGCGGGATCCCAATGCTATTGAGCACCTGGCCAATCGTTTGACCTTCAGCACGACTATAATCCCTGTAAAAACAACAGGTAATGTCGAATTTGTCGCGGTTGATTCGCTTCAGAAGCTCAAGCATACTGTTGGTACCTCCCCCCCATTCTTTGCCCGTGTCCAGGAGGAGGATTTTACGTTTTTGCGGCATGTCTGAATCCGTATGCTACCCTTCATCTGACCGCATTATAAAGAATTTACTGAAATAAAATAGATTTTTTGTATTCATTTGCCTTTTTATAAGCAAAGGTTTTAAACACGCTTATTTTAAAAGTGCGATTTAAGACTTTAATCGCCTCTTCTCAATTCGATAGTATGAGTGCAAAAATTTTATGTTGTTATTGAGAGAGTGAAAATATGTTTAAAATAACGGTCTGCTTATTAACGTTTAACTCCGAAAGAACGTTGCACGATGTTATTCCTCCTCTTTTAAAAATAGCAGATGAATTCGTTATAGTGGATTCCGGAAGTACAGACTCGACGATATATATTTGCCAGAGTTATGGATTGTCGCCCATATTCAAAAAATATAGCTGGCACGGCGAGCAGATGAACCATGCCGTATCCCATGCGCACAACGACTGGGTGCTGTGCATGGACAGCGACGAAATACTCGATCAAGAAACCGTTGATGCTATTTTAAAATTAAAAATGGGCGATGAACCCGAACCGGATATGGCGTGGCGGATATGTCGTCACTGGTTTGTTTTGGGAGAAAATGTCCGAACGATTTATCCCGTCTCATCACCGGATTATCCTGTGCGTCTTTTTAACCGTACGCAGTCGCGATTTAATAACCGGCCAGTAGACGATCAGGTTGAAGGTTTTCTCCGTTCTGAACGTATTCCAGGTTATGTCAGACATGATACGTTTCATTCGCTGCATGAACTTTTTAATAAATTAAACGGATATACCACTCGCCTGGTTCAATATCAGACGATACGTCCCTCTCTTGGTCGCGGCGCGATCAGCGCTATTGGCGCATTTTTCAAATGGTATCTGTTTAGCGGTGCGTGGCGTCAGGGCAAAGTAGGTGTGGTGACAGGGTTTTATGCCACGGCGTACAGTTTTTTGAAGTATTTCAAGGCCTGGTATCAGGATCGGGAAAAGAGAGAGTCCGTTGCAAAAGAGCAGTCGGACTCTTATCTGGCAGAATAGGCGTTAGCCGATCAGGCTTTTTTTCCCCAACCCTGCCACTGTTGCTGGACGTATTTAACCAGTGTACTGCTGCTGATGCTTTCGCCAATCACCGAGAAGAAGCGGGTTGCATAGACCGGTTCAGGCGGCTGTTTCAGCGTGCAGTTCTTCACGCCGCGGAATGGATTACGCGGCTGCGTTGCGGGTGGTTGCGCGCTACCCGGACGAGAAGTATCCACCTGAGGTTCATTGAGCAGATCGCTCGGACGCACCAGCGTAATATCGGCGGGTAAGCCCGGCAACATTTGCTGCAAAACGCGAACGGTAGACGGATGCGGATGCCCAATGGCAATCGCCGAACCGTTACGGCGCGCCAGCTGTACCGCGCGGTTAAACTGCACGCGGATATCCGCTTCGTTCTGGGAGTCGTCCAGGAATACTTTGCGCTTGATGACTTTTACACCTGTCCCCTGAGCGGCACGCATCGCCTGGCTGTTGCCGATGGTCATGCTGTCAAGGAAATAGAGATTGTAACGCTCCAGCGCCTGCATCACTTTCAGCATACCGTACAGGCTGGAGGTCATCGCGCTGCCCATATGGTTATTCAGACCCACGGCATACGGCACTTTATTGTACGCATCGCGGATGATGCGATCGATCTCGTCGCTGCTCATGTCCGGGCGCAGGGTATCTTTTTCCAGCGGCTGCTTGCTGAGGGGGGCCATCGGCAGATGGATGAGGACCTGATGGCCGCCATTGTGCGCTTTGGTCGCCATTTCATGCGCGTGAGGCGCATTAGGCAGGACGGCGACAGAGATGGCTGGCGGCATCGCCAGCACCTGATTTTCATAGTGTGGTCGATAACCGAAGTCATCAATCACAATCGCGAGTTTGCCTGCATAAACCGGTGCAGCCAGCGCCAGTGCGCTGACTACGGAAACAACAATTCGACGAAATTGAAGCAAAACCTATCTTCCCAACCACGGCTGTGGATTGACCGCCTGACCCTGACGACGAATTTCGAAATAGAGTGACGGGCGGCCCTGACCGCCACTGCTGCCCACAAGGGCAATGGGTTGACCCGCGCGCACCTGGGTGCCAACGCTGACCAGCGCGCTCTGGTTGTAGCCGTAAAGACTCATATCGCCTTTACCGTGTTCAACCACCACCACGAGCCCATAACCCTGTAGCCAGTCGGCCAGGATCACGCGGCCATCGGCGATGGCTTTCACTTCGCTACCTTCAGACGCACCGATAACGATCCCCTTCCAACGTAGCTCACCCTGCAACTGTTCGCCATAGCGATGCAGGATCGTACCGCGAACGGGCCAGTAAGCCTGACCACGCGGGGAGCCGAGGCCGCCGGTACGCGACATCAGGGAACGTTCATTTTCAGTCGGTTTATAGGTAGTGCCTTTCCGGGAGGCTTCCTGCTGCTTATTACGCACCGCCTGCGCTTCGCGCGCTTCTTTTTCGGCGCGCGCTTTGGCCGCGGCTTCTGCCCGGGCAATGCTGTTACGCAGTCTGGATTCGTTGGCGCGCATTTCGCTCAGCTGGCTTTGTCCTGCCTGGATAGAGGACTCCAGCCCGGCGAGCGTCTTCTTACGCTCATTGCGCGCCTGCTCAAGCTTCTCCTGCTGCGCCTGCTGATCGTAGAGCAGCGTTTGCTGCTGGCTCTGCTTCTCTTCCAGCTCGGCTTTTTGCGTGGTGACTTCTTCGCGCGTCTGTTTCAGCTGCGCAATGGTCTCCTGACGCGCCTGGTTTAGATAGCCGAAATAGGCCTGTAAACGCTGACCACGCTGGCTCTCTTCACCGCTGAGGATCAGCTGAAGGCCTGTGTGCTCACCCTGACGGAAAGCAGCATCAAGCTGTGCAGCAAGGTTGCGCTCCTGGGCATCGCGCTGACGCTCCAGTTTCGCAATCGACGCGTTCATTTCATCGATTTGCTTATTGAGCTGGGCAAGGGTGTTTTGTGTTTCACGCAGCTTACGCGCGGCGGCGGAAATGGCCTCTTCCTGCTTTTTAAGCTGGGCGAGCAGGGTGGCGCGCTGCTGTTGCTGCTGACGTACCGCACGCTCTTTGGCGGCGATATCGGCCTGAATGGATTTAAGCTGATCGCGGTCATCCGCGTGGGCGGATGCGGCGCACAGCAATACGCCAGCGCTGAGTGCGCTGGCGCAAAGCAGAGGTCTGACTGATAACCGAAGCGGCTTCACGACCCATGTGATTGAAAAAATCGCCTTTCCCCTCATGGGGAGCGATTATTCCACGATGAACAGCGGCTTGCCAGTCATCTCTTCAGGGATTTCCATACCCATCAGCGACAACATGGTTGGCGCGATGTCGGAAAGCTTGCCGCCTTCCACAGCTTTCACTGATTTATCACCTACATAAATCAGTGGAACAGGCAGGTTGGTATGGGCGGTATGCGCCTGACCGGTTGCCGGATCACGCATCTGTTCTGCGTTACCGTGGTCAGCAGTGATCAGCAGCTGGCCGCCCACGGATTCAACCGCTTTCGCGACCTGCTCAACGCAGTGGTCCAGCGCTTCAACCGCTTTAACGGCTGCTTCCATCACGCCGGTGTGGCCCACCATGTCGCCATTCGGATAGTTACAGATGATGGTGTCGTATTTACCGCTTTCGATCGCGGCCACCAGTTTTTCGGTCAGCTCCGCAGAGCTCATTTCTGGCTGGAGATCGTAAGTGGCGACTTTCGGCGAGTTAATCAGGATGCGGTCTTCGCCTTTAAACGGCTCTTCTACGCCACCGTTAAAGAAGAAGGTCACGTGCGCATACTTCTCAGTTTCGGAGATGCGCAGCTGCGTTTTATCGTTTTTCGCCATCCACTCGCCGAAGGTATTTTCCAGGGAAGCGGGTGGATACGCGCATGGGGCTTTGATATCCGCTGCATACTCGGTCAACTGGATGAAATCGATCTTCGCCACTTTCTTACGGGCGAAACCGTCGAAATCGCTGTTGACGAAGGCGCGGGTGATTTCGCGCGCGCGGTCAGCACGGAAGTTCATGAAGATCAGCGCATCGCCATCTTCCATGGCGGCATCGGCCTGGCCTTCAGCGCGGATCACGGTTGCCTTCACAAATTCGTCGTTTTCATCACGCGCGTAAGCCGCTTCCAGGCCTTCAACGGCGGTCGGGAACTGGAACTCGCCTTTTGCCAGGGTCAGCAGATCATAGGCTTGCTCAACGCGGTCCCAGCGGTTGTCACGGTCCATGGCATAGTAACGGCCAACGATGGACGCCACGCGGCCTTTGCCCAGTGCGGCAAATTTATCTTCAAACGCTTCAAGAGAACCTTTTGCGCTGCGTGGCGGCGTATCGCGACCATCCAGGAAGGCGTGCAGATAGATTTTTTCCGCACCGCGCTCGGCGGCCAGTTCTACCATCGCCATGATGTGATCTTCGTGGCTGTGAACGCCGCCCGCAGAGAGCAGACCCATAATGTGAACGGCCTTGCCTGCGGCAACGGCTTTATCAACCGCTCCGGTGAGCGTTGGGTTGGCAAAGAATGTACGTTCTTTGATTTCAACGTCCAGGCGCGTCAGGTCCTGATAAACGATACGGCCCGCACCCAGGTTAACGTGACCCACTTCAGAGTTGCCCATCTGACGATCCGGCAGACCCACTTCCAGGCCAGACGCATCAATCAGGGTGTGGGGACGTTTTGCCCATAGCGCATCCATAACCGGGGTTTTGGCGTTGAAAATGGCGTTATCCTGTTGATCTTCACGGTAGCCATAGCCATCCAGAATCACCAGTACCATAGGTTTTTTAGAAACCGACATTGCGACAACCTCATGCTCAAGAGACAAAAAATTTGCGTAATTTTACTACAGCTGAATCGATAAAATAGCCGCAGAAGATCAAAGAAAGCGCGGGGGCAATGCTGTTCTCAAGCCATTTTGAGGCTTTTTTTACGTGGCATGCCGCAGAAAATAGATTAGCTTTATGTCGCTGGCTGTATTTGCCACAGCGCACAGGTATACTCCTGTCCTGGTTTTTTTAATCACTTAGTCGGGAGTTGTTACCCCCCATGCAAGAAATTATGCAATTCGTTAGCCGCCACCCGGTTCTGAGCATCGCGTGGATTGGCCTGCTGGTCGCTGTACTGTTCACCACATTTAAGGGACTGACGTCTAAAATTAAGGTGATCACCCGCGGTGAAGCGACACGTCTGATCAACAAAGAGGACGCCGTGGTTGTCGATCTGCGTCAGCGCGACGATTTCCGCAAGGGCCACATCGCAGGTGCTATCAACCTGCTGCCAGCGGAAATTAAAGCGAACAACATTGGTGAGCTGGAGAAGCATAAAGCCCAGCCGATTATTGTTGTTGACGGCACTGGCATGCAGGCGCAGGAATCTGCCAGCGCACTGCATAAAGCAGGCTTTGAAAACGTAACGGTGCTGAAAGAAGGCATCTCCGGCTGGAGCGGGGAGAATCTTCCTTTAGTGCGCGGTAAATAAGGAGTTAAGTGATGGCCAATATTGAGATCTACACCAAAGCAACGTGCCCGTTCTGCCACCGAGCGAAAGCGCTGCTGTCCAGCAAAGGCGTAACGTTCAAGGAACTGCCGATCGATGGTGACGCGATTAAACGCGAAGAGATGATCCAACGCAGTGGTCGCACAACGGTTCCACAGATTTTTATTGATGCGCAGCACATTGGCGGCTGTGATGACTTGTATGCGCTCGACGCTCGTGGCGGACTCGATCCGCTGCTGAGCTAGAGACTTTAGGACAATTAAAAAGGGTTTTTCCATGTCAGAACAAAACAACACCGAGATGACTTTCCAGATCCAGCGCATCTACACCAAGGATGTCTCTTTCGAAGCGCCAAATGCGCCGCACGTTTTCCAGAAAGACTGGCAGCCAGAGGTTAAACTTGATCTGGATACCGCATCCACCCAGCTGGCGGATGATGTGTATGAAGTCGTACTGCGTGTCACCGTGACCGCCTCTCTGGGCGAAGAAACCGCATTCCTGTGCGAAGTTCAGCAGGGCGGTATCTTCTCCATCGGCGGCATCGAAGGCAACCAGATGGCGCATTGCCTGGGTGCATACTGCCCGAACATCCTGTTCCCGTATGCCCGTGAATGCATCACCAGCCTGGTTTCTCGCGGTACATTCCCGCAACTGAACCTTGCGCCAGTAAACTTTGATGCGCTGTTCATGAACTATCTACAGCAGCAGGCTGGCGAAGGTACCGAACAACATCAGGATGCCTGATGAGCACTGTTAATGCGTCAATGACTGTGATCGGTGCCGGCTCTTACGGCACCGCTCTTGCCATCACCCTGGCAAGAAATGGTCACGACGTGGTCCTGTGGGGCCACGATCCAAAACATATCGCGACGTTGCAACACGACCGCTGCAATGTGGCGTTTCTCCCGGACGTTCCGTTCCCTGACTCCCTGTATCTGGAAAGCGACCTCGCGACCGCGCTGGCGGCCAGCCGCAATATTTTGATTGTGGTGCCAAGCCATGTGTTTGGCGAAGTCCTGCGTCAGATTAAGCCGCTGATGCGTGCGGATGCGCGTATTGTGTGGGCGACGAAGGGGCTGGAAGCGGAAACCGGACGTCTGTTGCAGGACGTTGCCCGCGAGGCGCTGGGAACAGCGATCCCGCTGGCGGTGATCTCCGGGCCGACGTTTGCCAAAGAGCTGGCTGCGGGCTTGCCGACGGCGATTTCGCTGGCGTCCACCGACCAGGCATTTTCCGACGATCTTCAGCAACTGCTGCACTGCGGCAAAAGCTTCCGCGTGTACAGCAACCCCGATTTTATCGGCGTGCAGCTGGGCGGCGCGGTGAAGAACGTCATTGCCATCGGGGCCGGGATGTCTGACGGCATCGGTTTCGGCGCGAATGCGCGTACTGCGCTGATCACCCGTGGCCTGACCGAAATGTCCCGCCTGGGCGAAGCGCTGGGTGCCGACCCGGCCACCTTTATGGGAATGGCAGGGCTGGGCGACCTGGTGCTGACCTGCACCGATAACCAGTCGCGTAACCGCCGCTTTGGCATGATGCTCGGACAGGGCAGCGATGTAAAAAGCGCGCAGGAGAAGATTGGTCAGGTGGTTGAAGGCTATCGCAATACCAAAGAAGTTCGCGAACTGGCGCACCGTTTCGGTGTCGAAATGCCAATAACCGAGGAAATTTATCAGGTATTGTATTGCGGAAAAAATGCGCGCGAGGCAGCATTGACCTTATTAGGTCGTGCGCGCAAGGACGAGCGCAGCAGCAATTAGCCGGGAAGTATCGTCACCTGAATGACCCAGCCAGCGCAGAACTGGCTGGTCATTAACTATCGTCTGGAGCAAGCAATGCCGTGTGAAGAACTGGATATCGTCTGGAATAATATTAAAGCCGAAGCCCGAGCGTTGGCCGACTGTGAGCCCATGCTGGCCAGTTTCTATCACGCGACGCTACTTAAGCACGAAAATCTCGGCAGCGCCCTGAGCTATATGCTCGCCAATAAACTGGCTTCCCCTATCATGCCTGCTATTGCGATTCGCGAGGTGGTGGAAGAGGCCTACGCCGCAGATCCGGAGATGATTGCTTCTGCCGCCTGCGACATCCAGGCTGTGCGCACGCGAGACCCGGCGGTGGATAAATACTCCACGCCGCTGCTGTATCTCAAAGGCTTCCACGCCTTACAGGCGTACCGCATCGGCCACTGGTTATGGAATGAGGGACGCCGCGCGCTGGCCATCTTCCTGCAAAACCAGGTGTCCGTGACCTTCCAGGTCGATATTCACCCGGCGGCGAAAATTGGCCGCGGGATCATGCTCGATCACGCCACCGGCATTGTTGTTGGTGAAACGGCGGTGATCGAAGATGACGTGTCGATCCTGCAATCCGTTACGCTGGGCGGTACCGGTAAAACCAGCGGCGATCGCCATCCGAAAATCCGTGAAGGGGTGATGATTGGCGCGGGCGCTAAAATCCTCGGCAATATTGAAGTCGGACGCGGCGCGAAGATTGGCGCGGGGTCGGTTGTGCTCCAGCCTGTACCGCCGCACACCACCGCCGCTGGCGTCCCGGCGCGCATCGTCGGTAAGCCAGACAGCGATAAGCCGTCGATGGATATGGATCAGCACTTCAACGGTATTCACCACACCTTCGAATACGGCGACGGCATTTAAACGCGGGTACAGCCAGATAAAAAAGCCCGGTGAGTCAATGCACCGGGCTTTTGATTAGTTGCGGTATAACACTTTGATAATGTGATAGCCGAATTGTGTGTGCAGTGGGCCAGTTGGCTCCAGCACCGGGCAGGAGAAGACCACTTTATCAAACGCCGGGACCATCTGGCCCTGGCGGAACTCGCCTAAGTCACCACCGCGTTTGCCTGACGGGCAAATCGAGTGTTTCTTCGCCAGTTTGCCGAAGTCGGCGCCGTTTTTAATCTGTTCGAGCAGATCCTGTGCCAGTTTCTCTTCTTTAACAAGGATATGCAGTGCTGCTGCTGTTTTTGCCATGATCGTGCCTTGAGTCGACTAGTTTACGGTCGGTATACTACCACGCGTTTTTCCTCCTCTCCCGACTTTCATTGAGTGATCATTTATGCGTTTAAACCCCGGACAACAACAAGCTGTCGAATTCGTCACCGGACCCTGCCTGGTGCTGGCGGGAGCGGGATCCGGTAAAACACGCGTGATCACCAACAAAATCGCCCACTTAATTCGGGGTTGTGGATACCAGGCGCGCCATATCGCGGCGGTCACCTTTACCAACAAAGCGGCGCGTGAGATGAAAGAGCGCGTCGGCCAGACGCTGGGCCGTAAAGAGGCGCGCGGGCTGATGATCTCCACCTTCCACACGCTGGGTCTGGATATTATCAAGCGCGAATACGCGGCGCTGGGCATGAAGTCCAACTTTTCTCTCTTCGATGACACCGACCAGGTGGCGCTGCTTAAAGAGCTGACGGAAGGGCTGATAGAAGATGACAAAGTTCTGTTGCAACAGCTGATCTCGACGATCTCGAACTGGAAAAACGATCTGATGACGCCGGCCCAGGCAGCGGCAAGCGCCAAAGGCGAGCGCGACCGCATCTTTGCCCACTGCTACGGTCTGTACGACGCGCATATGAAAGCCTGTAACGTCCTGGATTTCGACGATCTGATCCTGCTGCCGACGCTGCTGCTTCAGCGGAATGAAGAGGTGCGCGAGCGCTGGCAGAACAAAATCCGTTACCTGCTGGTGGATGAATACCAGGACACCAACACCAGCCAGTACGAGCTGGTGAAATTGCTGGTAGGGCAACGCGCGCGTTTCACCGTGGTAGGCGACGACGATCAGTCGATTTACTCATGGCGTGGCGCGCGTCCGCAAAACCTGGTGCTACTGAGCAAAGACTTCCCGGCGTTGCAGGTGATTAAACTGGAGCAGAACTACCGTTCTTCCGGGCGTATCCTGAAGGCGGCGAACATCCTGATTGCCAATAACCCGCACGTCTTTGAGAAGCGCCTGTTCTCCGAACTGGGTTACGGCACCGAGCTGAAAGTGCTCAGCGCCAACAACGAAGAGCACGAAGCGGAGCGCGTAACGGGCGAGCTGATTGCCCATCACTTCGTCAACAAAACTGAATACAAGGATTACGCGATCCTCTATCGCGGAAACCACCAGTCGCGCGTCTTTGAAAAGATGCTGATGCAGAACCGCATCCCCTACAAAATCTCCGGCGGTACGTCGTTCTTTTCGCGTCCCGAAATCAAGGATCTGCTGGCCTATCTGCGCGTGCTGACCAACCCGGATGACGACAGCGCTTTCCTGCGCATCGTGAATACGCCGAAACGCGAGATTGGCTCTGCGACGCTGCAAAAACTGGGTGAATGGGCGATGACCCGCAACAAAAGCCTGTTCACCGCCAGCTTCGATATGGGGCTGAGCCAGACCCTGACCGGGCGCGGCTATGACGCCTTAACCCGCTTTACCCACTGGCTGGGTGAGGTACAGCGTCTGGCAGAGCGCGAGCCTGTGGCGGCAGTACGCGATCTGATCCATGGCATTGATTACGAATCCTGGTTGTATGAAACCTCTGCCAGCCCGAAAGCAGCCGAGATGCGGATGAAAAACGTTAACCAGCTCTTCAGCTGGATGACCGAAATGCTTGAAGGATCTGAGATTGACGAGCCCATGACCCTGACGCAGGTGGTCACCCGCTTTACGCTGCGCGATATGATGGAGCGCGGCGAAAGCGAAGAAGAGGCCGATCAGGTTCAGCTAATGACGTTACATGCCTCGAAAGGGCTGGAGTTCCCCTATGTCTATCTGGTGGGAATGGAAGAGGGCTTATTGCCGCACCAGAGCAGCATTGATGAAGATAACGTCGACGAAGAGCGCCGTCTGGCCTACGTGGGGATCACTCGTGCGCAGAAGGAGCTGACGTTTACGCTGTGCAAAGAGCGCCGTCAGTATGGTGAGCTGGTGCGCCCGGAGCCGAGCCGTTTTCTGCTGGAGTTGCCTCAGGACGATCTTATCTGGGAGCAGGAGCGTAAAGTCATTACCGCTGAAGAGCGTATGCACAAAGGGCAGGCAAACGTGGCAAACATTCGCGCGATGCTGGCAAAAGCCAAAGAGAAGGGATAACTATTTGCAGGCCGGGTAAGGCGAAGCCGCCACCCGGCACGATTCAAAGGGTCACTTCACATCAAGCGCCCAGTGCACATAGCTCTGCCACTGGTACTCCTGCTCAATCAGTTCCGCCCCAAGCGGATGATCCTCAAGCCAGTTTTCCGGTAGCGTCAGCGTCAGTTTCTCATCGTCTGCCGCCAGCGTAATGGCTGGCAGCAAATCATCACGACGCCGGCTGGCAAACAGGATCGCCAGGCGAAGCAGACGACACAGATGCTCCGCCACGCGCGGCGGTACAGCGTTCTGCTGGTGAAGGGAAGAGAGATCGACGGCGTTAGTCTGATTTAGCAGCAGGGTGGCCAGCAGCTTCTTCTGGGCGGGCGTATAGCCCGGCAAATCGAGATTACGCACCAGCCAGGCCGCGTGCAGCGGTGCCTGCTTGTACTCCACGCTGAGACCAATTTCATGTAGCGCACAGGCGCTTAGCAGCAGATCGCGGCTTAACGGTTCAATATCCCAGCTTTTTTTCACCTGATCGGCAAACAGTGACGCCAGTTGACTCACTCTGTGTGCCTGGTCGATATCAACAATAAAGCGGCGCTGAACGTTACGCAGCGTACGGCTACGGATGTCCTGATCGACCGACTGGTGCAGCATTCCGTAGACCAGACCTTCGCGCAGCGCACCGCCTGCCAGGGTCATACACTGGATATTCAGTTCAGTAAAAATGGCGATCAGAATGGCGAGCCCACTGGGGAAAACCAGCGCGCGTTCGAGCGTCAGCCCTTCTATTTCAAGCTCTTCCAGACGACCACACTGGATGGCGCGCTGTTTAAGCTGCTGGAGTTTGGCAAGCGTGATCCGCTCGTCCATTCCCTGTGCCATCATGATTTCCTGCAACGCCTGAACGGTTCCGGACGCGCCGACACACACTTTCCAGCCGTGATAGCGCAGTTCGTCCATGACCGGGCGCAGGACCGCACGCGCCGCGTTTTCCGCCTCGTCAAAATTCTCTTTGGCAAGGTTTCGATCGGTAAAGTAGCGTTCCAGCCAGGTCACACAGCCCATCGACAGGCTGAACAGTGACGTCGCCTGCGCGCCTGTGCCCGTGACCAGTTCGGTACTGGCGCCACCGATATCGACCACCAGACGGCGATCGTCGCCGCCGGTCGTGTGCGCCACACCCTGATAAATCAGACGCGCTTCTTCTTCACCGCTGATGACCTGCACCGGACAGCCCAGAATTTCCTGTGCTCTGGCAATGAAATCGCCAGCGTTAACCGCCAGACGAAGGGTCGCCGTGGCAACAACGCGAATTTGACTGAGCGGGATATCCTGCAAACGTTCTGCAAACAGACGCAGACACTGCCAGCCACGTTCCATGGCTTCCGGGGAGAGGTGATTGTCGCTGCTCAGGCCCGCCGCGAGGCGGACCTTGCGCTTAATGCGCGTCAGCGTTTGTATGCTTCCCGCCACCTCGCGCACAACCAGCATATGAAAACTATTCGAACCGAGATCAATTGCCGCATAAAGCGAGGTGGAGCTGAGCATATTTTTTAACCTGAACGACGACGATTACGCGGTGCACCGCCGGAACGACGCGGACCATTGCCGGAGCGTGGACGGGTAAGGCGCTTAGGTGGCGGCAGTTCGCTCAACAGCGCGTCCGGATTGTATTTGCTCTGTGGAATAGAGTGACCGATGTAGGTCTCAATGGCCGGAAGATTCAGCGCATACTCTTCACACGCAAGGCTGATGGAGTGACCGCTTGCGCCGGCACGACCGGTACGACCGATACGGTGTACATAGTCTTCACAGTCATCTGGCAGGTCATAGTTAAAGACGTGCGTCACGGCTGGAATGTGCAGGCCACGGGCCGCCACGTCGGTCGCGACCAGAATATCAAGGTCGCCACGAGTAAATTCGTCGAGAATGCGCAGGCGTTTTTTCTGCGCCACGTCGCCGGTCAGCAGGCCCACACGGTGCCCATCTGCCGCCAGGTGACCCCAGATATCTTCACAGCGGTGTTTGGTGTTCGCGAAGATAATTGCGCGATCCGGCCACTCTTCTTCGATCAGGGTTTGCAGCAGGCGCATTTTCTCTTCATTAGAAGGATAGAAGAGCTCTTCTTTAATGCGGTGCCCGGTTTTCTGCTCCGGTTCTACTTCCACATATTCCGCATTGTTCATCTGCTCGAATGCGAGTTCACGTACGCGGTATGACAGGGTAGCGGAGAACAGCATGTTCAGACGCTGGTTTGCCGCAGGCATACGGCGGAACAGCCAGCGGATGTCTTTAATGAAGCCCAGATCGTACATGCGGTCTGCTTCATCCAGCACCACGACCTGGATTGCGCCGAGGTTGATATGGTTCTGTTTGGCGTAGTCGATAAGACGGCCGGTGGTCCCAATCAGGATATCGACGCCGCTTTCCAGCACTTTCAGCTGTTTATCGTAGCCGTCGCCGCCATAGGCCAGGCCAAGTTTCAGGCCGGTGGCTTGCGCCAGGGGCTCAGCGTCTGCGTGGATCTGTACCGCCAGTTCTCGCGTCGGGGCCATAATTAGCGCGCGCGGCTGGTTAACTTTGCGGTCTGCAATCGCCGGGTGAGAAAGTAAATAATGAAACGTTGACGTTAAAAACGCCATCGTTTTGCCAGTACCGGTTTGCGCCTGCCCTGCAACGTCGCGACCGGCCAGCGTCAGCGGCAGGGCGAGAGCCTGAATGGGCGTGCAGTTATGAAACCCTTTAGTTTCAAGGGCTTCGATCACCTTTGGGTGCAGGGCGAAGTCGGAAAACTTCTGTTCTGTTAAATGTGTTTTGCTCATAGTGTGGTAGAATATCAGCTTACTATTGCTTTACGAAAGCGTATCCGGTGAAATAAAGTCAACCTTTAGTTGGTTAATGCGACATCAACACGTCGTTGGTGGAGACAAAACCAACGTACCAGGCTTATTCCTGTGGAGTTATATATGAGCGATAAAATTATTCACCTGACTGACGACAGTTTTGACACGGACGTACTTAAAGCTGACGGGCTGATCCTCGTTGATTTCTGGGCTGAATGGTGTGGTCCTTGCAAAATGATCGCTCCGATTCTGGATGAAATCGCTGACGAATATCAGGGCAAACTGACCGTTGCCAAGCTGAACATCGACCAGAACCCGGGCACCGCGCCAAAATACGGTATCCGTGGCATCCCGACCCTGCTGCTGTTCAAGAACGGTGACGTGGCGGCGACCAAAGTGGGCGCACTGTCCAAAGGTCAACTGAAAGAGTTCCTGGACGCTAACCTGGCGTAAGGTTTCTCAGCCGAGCGTCCAGAACGCCTAATTAACGGCGAGCTCTGGACGCCCGGCTTTAGTCGTGCTAAGTTAGCTATGACTACGTTTTAAACATATCTTGTTGTTTGAATCTTGTTTTACCCGATACTTCCCGTTGTTAACTTAAACAGTGCGTGAAGTTGCTAGATTCCGGGCTTGTCACTCAATCCGTCTTGTCGTTTCAGTTCTGCGTTCTTTCCCTGTGACCAGACAGCGAACAGACATGAGGTGATGGCCGCTAAACAGGCATGGATGACCCTGCCATACCATTCACAACATTAAGTTCGAGAATCACCCCGAGTTTAAGAACCCACACCATTATGAATCTTACCGAATTAAAGAATACGCCGGTTTCTGAGCTGATCACTCTCGGCGAAAATATGGGACTGGAAAACCAGGCTCGTATGCGCAAGCAGGACATCATTTTCGCCATCCTGAAGCAGCACGCTAAGAGTGGCGAAGATATCTTTGGCGACGGTGTGCTGGAGATACTGCAAGACGGATTTGGTTTCCTCCGCTCCGCAGACAGCTCCTACCTCGCCGGCCCTGACGACATCTACGTATCCCCTAGCCAAATCCGCCGTTTCAACCTCCGCACTGGTGACACCATTTCAGGTAAGATTCGTCCTCCAAAAGAGGGTGAACGCTACTTTGCGCTGTTGAAGGTTAACGAAGTTAACTACGACAAACCGGAAAACTCCCGCAATAAGATCCTGTTCGAGAACTTAACGCCGCTGCACGCTAACTCTCGTCTGCGCATGGAGCGTGGTAACGGGTCTACTGAAGACTTAACCGCTCGTGTGCTGGATCTGGCATCGCCAATTGGTCGTGGCCAGCGTGGTCTGATTGTGGCGCCGCCAAAAGCCGGTAAAACCATGCTGCTGCAAAACATCGCGCAGAGCATTGCTTACAACCATCCAGACTGTGTGCTGATGGTGCTGCTGATTGACGAACGTCCGGAAGAAGTAACCGAGATGCAGCGTCTGGTGAAAGGGGAAGTGGTTGCGTCTACCTTCGACGAGCCTGCTTCTCGCCACGTTCAGGTTGCGGAAATGGTCATCGAGAAGGCGAAACGCCTGGTTGAGCACAAGAAAGACGTGATCATCCTGCTCGACTCCATTACCCGTCTGGCGCGTGCCTACAACACCGTGGTGCCGGCTTCCGGTAAAGTACTGACCGGTGGTGTGGATGCTAACGCCCTGCATCGTCCGAAGCGTTTCTTCGGTGCGGCGCGTAACGTGGAAGAGGGCGGTAGCCTGACCATTATCGCGACGGCGCTGATCGATACCGGCTCCAAAATGGACGAGGTTATCTACGAAGAGTTCAAAGGTACAGGCAACATGGAACTGCACCTTTCTCGTAAAATCGCAGAAAAACGCGTCTTCCCGGCGATCGACTACAACCGTTCCGGTACCCGTAAAGAAGAGCTGCTTACCACTCAGGAAGAGCTTCAGAAAATGTGGATCCTGCGCAAAATCATCCATCCAATGGGCGAAATCGACGCAATGGAATTCCTCATTAACAAACTGGCGATGACCAAAACGAACGACGATTTCTTCGACATGATGAAACGCTCGTAACGCAAATAATCCCAGTAAACGCCACGTTTTTACGTGGCGTTTTTTATTTATGGACTATACGCTATTACCATACACTCCCAATTTTGACCGGTCGGTGCGAGAATGAGATAATTCGCACAGTAAAAATATTAATAGCTTGAATAATAAACAAATGGGTCGCAAGAGGTATGCTTTATGCCTTCTGGCTTGATGCCATCATGGTTATACTTCTTTGACTAACATATGTTGAGAACATCCATTGTGAACCTATTCGATACGTTTGCTGAACTAACCAGTATTTTTTTGTTTACTACTTGCTTTCTTTTTTTCGCGCGCAAGGTGGCAAAGTATCTGGGGTTAGTGGATAAACCCAATTTTCGTAAACGGCATCAGGGTATGATCCCCTTGGTGGGTGGTATCTCCGTTTTTGCAGGTGTCTGTTTCACTTTTGCTATCGCTGATTACTATATCCCTCATGCAAGGTTATACCTCAGCTGCGCGGCGGTTCTGGTTATTGTGGGGGCACTGGATGATCGTTACGATATCAGTGTAAAAATTCGAGCTCTCGTACAGGCTGCTGTTGGTATTGCCATGATGGTGGCAGCAAAACTTCACTTGAGCAGCCTTGGTTACATTTTTGGTTCCTGGGAGATGGTGCTCGGACCATTTGGTTACTTCCTCACACTCTTTGCCGTATGGGTTTCAATCAATGCCTTTAATATGGTCGATGGGATAGATGGTTTATTGGGCGGATTATCTTGTGTCTCATTTGCTGCTATTGGCATTATCCTATGGTTTGATAGTCAATACAGCCTGGCAATGTGGTGTTTCGCCATGATTGCGGCCATTCTACCCTACATCCTGTTAAATCTTGGGGCGCTGGGCCGTCGCTATAAAGTCTTTATGGGCGACGCGGGTAGCACATTGATTGGTTTCACTATTATCTGGATCTTGTTGGAAACTACGCAGGGTAAAACTCACCCTATCAGCCCGGTAACGGCTCTCTGGATTATCGCCATCCCGCTGATGGACATGGTCGCTATTATGTACCGCCGTCTGCGTAAAGGGATGAGCCCGTTTTCTGCCGATAGGCAACATATTCATCACCTGATTATGCGCGCCGGCTTCACGTCTCGTCAGGCATTTGTGTTGATTACGCTTGCGGCTGCTATTCTGGCTGCGATTGGCGTTGCCGCGGAATACGCACATTTCATTCCTGAATGGGTAATGTTGGTATTATTCTTGCTAGCATTTTTCATGTACGGTTACTGCATCAAGCGTGCATGGAAAGTCGCGCGTTTTATTAAACGTTTAAAACGCAGGATGCGTCGGAACAGTGGCAAAAACACAACATTAACTAAGTAAAACCGGGACTATGATGACTCAACCGTTGGCGGGAGCGAAATCAGTGGGCACTGAGAACGAGCTGGATATTCGTGGTTTGTTTCGCGTGTTATGGCAGGGCAAACTGTGGATTGTGGGGATTGCCCTGGGGTTCGCGCTGTTAGCGCTTGCCTACACCTTCTTTGCAAAACAAGAGTGGAGCGCCACGGCGATCACAGACCGACCAACGGTGAATATGCTTGGAGGCTACTACTCCCAGCAGCAATTCCTGCGTAATCTTGATATCAAGGCCAATCTGGCGACCCCGGATCAGGCTTCGGTGATGGATGAATCCTACAAAGAGTTTGTGATGCAGCTGGCGTCGTGGGATACACGTCGCGATTTCTGGTCCCAGACGGACTACTACAAGCAGCGCATGGTCGGTAACAGCAAAGCGGATGCCGCGCTGCTGGATGACCTGATTAATAACATTCAGTTTATGCCTGGCGATGTGCTCCGTAACGTTAGCGACAGCGTGAAGCTGATTGCGGAAACGGCGCCGGACGCCAATAACCTGTTGCGTCAGTACGTTGCTTTTGCCAGCCAGCGCGCGGCCAGTCATCTGAATGACGAGCTGAAAGGCGCCTGGGCTGCGCGTACTATTCAGATGAAAGCGCAGGTCAAACGCCAGGAAGAGGTCGCTAAGGCCATCTTCGCCCGTCGCGTACATAATATTGAGCAGGCGCTGAAGATTGCGGAACAGCACAATATTTCCCGTAGCGAAACGGATGTTCCGGCTGACGAACTCCCGGATTCAGAAATGTTCCTTCTTGGTCGCCCAATGCTTCAGGCTCGTCTGGAAAATATCCAGGCCGTTGGTCCTGACTTTGACCTTGATTACGACCAAAACCGCGCCATGCTCAATACGCTCAACGTCGGTCCAACGCTGGACCCGCGTTTTCAGACCTATCGTTATTTAAGAACGCCTGAAGAGCCTGTAAAACGCGATAGTCCGCGTCGCGCATTCCTGATGATCATGTGGGGGATTGTGGGCGCACTGACTGGCGCTGGCGTAGCGTTATTGCGTCGCCGCACAAACTAAGAACGCCGTCTACGATGAAGGCTGCGGCCTTCATCGTCTAATCGAAGAGAATCGATGTGAAAGTACTAACCGTATTTGGCACCAGGCCGGAGGCCATCAAGATGGCGCCTCTGGTTCATGCGCTGGCCAGAGATCCTGATATTGAAGCGAAAGTGTGCGTGACTGCCCAGCACCGTGAGATGCTCGATCAGGTCTTAACCCTCTTTTCTATCGTCCCGGATTACGATCTCAATATAATGAAACCGGGACAGGGACTGACGGAAATCACCTGCCGTATTCTGCAAGAATTAAAGCCTATTCTGGAGTCGTTCAAGCCGGATGTGGTGCTGGTGCACGGCGACACCACCACCACCGTGGCGACCAGCCTGGCCGCGTTCTATCAGCGTATCCCCGTTGGTCATATTGAAGCGGGTCTGCGTACCGGCAATCTCTATTCCCCGTGGCCGGAAGAGGCCAACCGTACGCTCACCGGTCACCTGGCGATGTACCATTTTGCGCCAACCGAGAACTCACGTCAGAACCTGCTGCGCGAAAATATCAGCGACAGCAAGATCTTCGTCACCGGCAATACGGTCATTGATGCGCTGATTTGGGTGCGTGACCGCGTGCTGGCTAACAGCGAGCTTCAGGCAGAACTTGCTGCGCGCTATCCGTTCCTGAACAACGGCAAGAAAACGATTCTGGTGACGGGCCACCGCCGCGAAAGCTTTGGCCGTGGCTTTGAGCAAATTTGCCACGCGCTCGCTGAAATCGCCGCGCAGAACGAGGATGTGCAGATTGTCTATCCGGTGCACCTCAACCCGAACGTCAGCGAACCGGTCAACCGTATCCTGGGCCACGTGGAAAACGTGCTCCTGATCGAGCCGCAGGACTATTTGCCATTTGTCTGGCTGATGAACCACGCCTGGCTGATCCTGACCGATTCTGGCGGCATTCAGGAAGAGGCGCCCTCCCTCGGTAAGCCGGTACTGGTGATGCGTGAAACCACCGAACGCCCGGAAGCGGTTACTGCCGGTACCGTGCGTCTGGTTGGAACGGATCCGCGTCGTATTGTCGAAGAGGTCACGCGCTTACTGCATGACGATGAAGAGTATCAGGCGATGAGCCGGGCCCACAATCCGTACGGTGACGGGCAGGCTTGTGGTCGTATTTTGCACGCACTTAAACACAATCGGGTAACGCTATGAGTTTTTCTACCATCTCTGTTGTTGGTCTTGGCTATATCGGGCTGCCTACTGCGGCGGCCTTTGCCTCTCGTCAAAAGCAGGTCGTTGGCGTAGATATCAACGCGCACGCGGTGGAAACCATCAACCGTGGCGAAATTCATATCGTGGAGCCCGATCTCGATCGTGTGGTGAAAAAGGCGGTGGACGGTGGCTTCCTGCGCGCCAGCACCACGCCGGTAGAAGCCGATGCGTACCTGATTGCGGTTCCTACGCCCTTTAAAGGCGATCATGAGCCTGACATGGTTTACGTCGAGGCGGCGGCAAAATCCATTGCGCCTGTGCTGAAGAAAGGGGCGCTGGTTATCCTTGAGTCCACTTCACCCGTTGGGGCAACCGAGCAGATGGCACAGTGGCTGGCCGAGGCGCGTCCTGATCTCAGCTTCCCGCAGCAGGCGGGCGACCAGGCCGATATCAATATCGCCTACTGCCCTGAGCGCGTACTGCCAGGCCAGGTGATGGTGGAACTGATCAAAAATGACCGCGTGATTGGCGGCATGACGCCAGTCTGCTCCGCGCGCGCCAGCGAGCTGTATAAGATCTTCCTTGAAGGCGAATGTGTGGTGACTAACTCCCGCACCGCCGAGATGTGCAAACTGACCGAAAACAGCTTCCGCGACGTTAACATCGCGTTTGCGAATGAACTGTCGTTGATTTGCGCCGATCAGGGGATTAACGTCTGGGAACTTATTCGCCTTGCCAACCGTCACCCCCGCGTGAACATCCTTCAGCCGGGGCCGGGCGTGGGTGGGCACTGCATCGCGGTCGATCCGTGGTTTATCGTGGCGCAGAACCCGGAACAGGCACGCCTGATTCGCACCGCACGCGTAGTAAACGACCACAAACCGCACTGGGTCATCAACCAGGTCAAAGCCACGGTCGCGGATTGCCTGGCCGACAGCGGCAAACGCGCCAGTGAGCTGAAAATTGCCTGCTTTGGTCTGGCATTCAAACCGAATATTGACGATCTGCGCGAAAGCCCGGCGATGGAAATTGCCGAAATGATCGCTGCCTGGCACAGCGGTGAAACGCTGGTGGTTGAGCCGAATATTCATGCGCTGCCGGCAAAACTTGCCGGTCACTGCACCCTTACCGCCCTGGATGACGCGCTGGCGACGGCGGATGTGCTGGTGCTGCTGGTGGATCACAATGCGTTCAAAGCGGTTTCCGGTGATGCCGTACGTCAGCAGTATGTTGTTGATACCAAAGGCGTGTGGCGTTGAGTATCCTCAACGGCGTGCTGGAGTCCCTTGAGTGGGAAAGCGCATTCTTTGCGCGTCCCTCAGCGATAGTGCGTCTGCGCGACAATGCCCCTGCGTTGCAGGAAGCAGACTTCAGCGCCTGGCAGCGCGTACAGGCTAAGATCCCGGCGGACCGCGCCGATCTGCTGGACGCCCTCCAGCAGCACGGATTCCGGCTGGTCGAGGGTGAGGTTGATCTCTCTGTTACCGTGGCTCTCCACGCCTCACCGGGCGCGGAAATTGCAACGGAGCAGGATATCCCCGCGCTGCGTAAGATGGCGGCGCTGGTCTTCGCTCAGAGCCGTTTCCGGGCGCCCTGGTATGCGCCCGATGACAGCGGCCGCTTTTATGCCCAGTGGATAGAGAATGCGGTCAAAGGCACGTTTGACCACGTCTGTCTGGTGTTCCGTACTGCCGGGGGGCAGATTCAGGGTTTTGTTTCGCTTCGCAGGCTCAACGAGCACGAGGCGCGCATCGGATTGTTAGCCGGGCGCGGCATGGGCGAGAAACTCATGCAGGCGGCGCTGCACTGGGCGGAGCAACAACAGGTATCGACGCTGCGGGTCGCAACCCAGATGGGCAACACCGCTGCGCTTAAACGTTATATTGCGAGTGGTGCCAGCATCGACGCCACCGCCTACTGGTTATACAGGTGACAAGATGATTCCATTTAACGCGCCTCCCGTTGTGGGCACTGAACTTGATTACATGCAGTCTGCTATGGGCAGCGGCAAGCTCTGTGGCGATGGCGGTTTTACCCGCCGCTGCCAGCAGTGGATGGAGCAACGTTTTCACAGTGCCAAGGTACTGCTGACGCCGTCCTGTACCGCATCGCTTGAGATGGCGGCGCTGTTGCTGGATATCCAGCCCGGCGATGAAGTGATCATGCCGAGCTACACCTTCGTCTCCACGGCGAACGCGTTTGTCCTGCGCGGGGCGAAAATCGTGTTTGTGGATATCCGTCCGGATACTATGAACATCGACGAAACGCTGATTGAAGCGGCTGTCACCGATAAAACGCGGGCGATTGTGCCGGTGCATTACGCGGGCGTGGCCTGTGAGATGGACACCATCATGGCCATCGCTAAAAAGCACAACCTGTTTGTGGTGGAAGACGCCGCGCAGGGCGTGATGTCCACCTACAAAGGGCGCGCGCTGGGCACCATTGGTCATATCGGCTGCTTTAGCTTCCACGAAACCAAAAACTACACCGCAGGCGGAGAAGGCGGCGCGACGCTGATTAACGATCGTGCCCTGGTGGAGCGTGCGGAAGTGATCCGTGAAAAAGGGACCAACCGCAGCCAGTTCTTCCGCGGTCAGGTGGATAAGTACACCTGGCGCGATATCGGCTCAAGCTACCTGATGGCGGATTTGCAGGCCGCGTATCTCTGGGCGCAGCTGGAAGCGGCAGAGCGAATCAATCTGCAACGCCTCTCCCTGTGGCAAACCTACTACGACGCGCTGGAGCCGCTGGCAAAAGCCGGACGTATTGAACTGCCGACTATTCCGGCAGACTGCATCCACAACGCTCACATGTTCTACATCAAGCTGCGCGATAACGACGATCGCAGCAAGCTGATTGCCTGGCTGAAAGAGGCGGAAATTATGGCGGTATTCCACTATATTCCGCTGCACTCCAGCCCGGCTGGCGAAGCCTTCGGGATGTTTGCCGGTGAAGACCGCTACACCACCAAAGAGAGCGAACGTCTGCTCCGCCTGCCCCTGTTCTACAACCTCGCGCCGGTGAACCAGCGTACGGTGATCAATTCGCTTCTGAGTTATTTCGCCTGATATGTCTCTGGCAAAAGCGTCGGTGTGGACGGCAGCGTCCACGCTTGTAAAAATTGGCGCCGGGTTACTGGTCGTCAAGCTGCTGGCCGTCTCATTTGGTCCGTCAGGCGTTGGGCTGGCAGGGAACTTCCGCCAGCTGGTCACGGTGCTTGGCGTGCTGGCGGGAGCCGGGATATTCAATGGCGTCACCAAATACGTCGCGCAGCATCATGACGATGCCGAAAAGCTCCGCACGGTGGTGGGCACCTCCTCTGCTATGGTGCTGGGCTTTTCTACGTTGCTGGCCGTCGTCTTTTTGCTGGCGGCGGCACCCATCAGCCAGGGACTGTTCGGACACACGCACTATCAGGGGCTGGTGCGCCTGGTGGCGCTCGTTCAGATGGGGATCGCCTGGGCAAACCTGCTGCTGGCGCTGATGAAAGGCTTCCGTGATGCCGCCGGGAATGCGCTGGCGCTGATCCTCGGCAGCATCATCGGCGTTATCGCCTACTACTTTTGCTATCGGCTGGGCGGCTATGAAGGCGCGCTGCTGGGGCTGGCGCTGGTGCCTGCGCTCGTTGTCATTCCGGCAGCGTTTATGCTGATGCGCAGAGGCAATGTCCCGCTGAGTTACCTGAAACCGCAGTGGGACAAGATGCTGGCGGGGCAGCTCGGTAAGTTTACCCTGATGGCGCTCATCACTTCGGTAACGCTTCCCGTTGCCTACGTGATGATGCGAAACCTGCTGGCAGCGCATTACAGCTGGGATGAAGTGGGGATCTGGCAGGGCGTGAGCAGCATTTCAGATGCTTACCTCCAATTTATTACGGCTTCCTTTAGCGTCTATTTACTGCCAACCTTATCGCGCCTGACTTCCAGGCAGGATATTACCCGCGAGATTTTTCGCTCCCTGCGTTTTGTATTGCCGGCGGTTGCGATCGCCAGCTTTACCGTCTGGTTACTGCGTGATTTCGCCATCTGGCTGCTGTTTTCGGCGAAGTTTACCGCCATGCGCGATCTGTTTGCCTGGCAACTGGTCGGCGATGTGCTGAAAGTGGGGGCATACGTTTTCGGCTATCTGGTGATTGCGAAGGCTTCGCTGCGGTTGTATATCCTGGCAGAGATCGGCCAGTTTACGCTGCTGACGGCATTTTCTCACTGGCTGATCCCCACCCACGGTGCGCTGGGGGCGGCTCAGGCCTATATGGCAACTTATATCGTTTATTTCGCTGCCTGTTGCGGCGTATTTTTACTTTGGCGTAAACGCGCATGACTGCACTGATACACATACTGGGATCGGATATCCCGCATCATAACCAGACCGTTCTGCGGTTCTTCAACGATGAACTGGCATCCGGCACGCCCGATGCGCGCGAGTTTATGGTCGTTGGACGCGATAACGGCCTGAGCGCGGCGTGTCCGGCATTGCACATCACCTTCTGGCCAGACAAAGCGGCCCTGACCAAAGCCGTTGTCGCGAAAGCCAAAGCGGACCGAAGCCAGCGTTTCTTCTTCCACGGACAATTCAATACCGGGCTGTGGCTGGCGCTGTTAAGCGGCGGGATAAAACCTTCCCAGTTCAGCTGGCATATCTGGGGAGCGGATCTCTACGAAGTCTCCCACGGCTGGAAGTTCCGTCTTTTCTATCCGCTGCGTCGTCTGGCGCAGGCGCGCGTGGGCTGCGTTTTTGCTACCCGTGGCGACCTCAACTATTTTGCTAAACAGCACCCGAAGGTTCGCGGGGAACTGCTCTATTTTCCGACCCGTATGGATCCGGCACTGAATACCATGGCGAATGACGCGGTTCGTGAAGGCAAACTGACTATCCTGGTGGGAAATTCCGGCGATCGCAGTAACGAGCATGTCGCGGCGCTGCGGGCGGTGCATCAGCAGTTTGGCGATACGGTGAACGTGGTGGTGCCGATGGGCTATCCCGCCAATAACGACGCCTACATCGATGAAGTTCGCCAGCAGGGGCTTGCGCTGTTTAGCGCGGAAAATCTGCACATTCTCAGCGATAAGCTGGAATTTGATGACTATCTCGCGCTGCTGCGAAAATGCGATCTGGGCTATTTCATCTTTGCCCGTCAGCAGGGGATTGGTACGCTGTGTCTGCTGATTCAGGCGGGCGTACCGTGCGTGCTCAACCGCGAAAACCCGTTCTGGCAGGACATGGCCGAACAGCATATTCCGGTGCTGTTTACCTCTGACACGCTTAATGTCGAGGTGGTACGGGAAGCGCAGCGTCAGCTCACGCTGGTGGATAAAAATAGCATCGACTTTTTCAGCCCGAACTATCTCACGCCGTGGCACCGCGCGCTGCGTATTGCTTCAGGAGACAACGCATGAGCCAGTTGCAATTTAGCGGCTTGCTGGTGGTCTGGCTGCTGAGCACGCTGTTTATCGCCACGCTTACCTGGTTTGAATTCCGGCGCGTACGTTTTAACTTCAACGTATTCTTCTCGCTGCTGTTTTTGCTGACCTTTTTCTTTGGCTTCCCGCTGACCAGCATCCTCGTGTTCCGCTTTGATGTTGGCGTCGCTCCGCCGGAAATTTTGTTGCAGGCGCTGCTCTCTGCGACCTGCTTCTACGCGGTGTATTACGTCACCTATAAAACGCGCCTGCGCGCGGCGAAAGACACCACACCCCGTCGTCCGCTGTTTACAATGAACCGGGTAGAAACCCATCTGACGTGGGTTATGCTGATGACCATCGCCCTCGTCAGCGTGGCGATTTTCTTCATGCATAACGGCTTTTTACTGTTTAAGTTGCAGTCCTATAGCCAGATTTTCTCCGCCGAAGTCTCCGGCGTCGCGCTCAAGCGTTTCTTCTATTTCTTCATTCCGGCGATGCTGGTGGTCTTTTTCCTGCGTCAGGACAGTAAAGCCTGGCTGTTCTTCCTGGTCAGCACCGTCGCATTTGGCATTCTGACCTACATGATCGTCGGCGGCACCCGCGCCAACATCATTATCGCCTTCGCGATTTTCCTGTTTATAGGCATTATTCGCGGCTGGATCTCGCTGTGGATGCTGGCGGCGGCAGGCGTCTTTGGCATTGTGGGGATGTTCTGGCTGGCGCTGAAGCGCTACGGACTGAACGTGGCCGGCGACGAAGCGTTTTATACCTTCCTGTATCTGACGCGCGATACCTTCTCTCCGTGGGAAAACCTGGCTTTACTGCTGCAAAACTACGACAAAATCGAATTCCAGGGGCTGGCGCCGATTGTTCGCGATTTCTATGTCTTTATACCGACGTGGCTGTGGCCTGACCGTCCCGGTATTGTCCTGAACACGGCGAACTACTTTACCTGGGAAGTGCTGAACAACCATTCGGGCCTGGCGATTTCCCCAACCCTGATTGGCTCGCTGGTAGTGATGGGCGGAACGTGGTTTATCCTGCCGGGCGCGATCGCGGTCGGGCTGATAATAAAATGGTTCGACTGGCTATATACGCTGGGTAATGAAGAGACCAACCGCTACAAAGCCGCTGTTTTGCACAGTTTCTGTTTCGGTGCCATTTTCAATATGATCGTTCTGGCGCGCGAGGGGCTGGATTCGTTCGTCTCACGCGTGGTGTTTTTTATGGTCGTTTTCGGTCTCTGTCTGCTGCTGGCAAAACTGCTGTACTGGTTGTTTGACAGTGCAGGGCTTGTGCACAGACGTGAGCCACAGGGCAGCACAACGCTGTCGCAAGTCTGAGTAGGGATTATCATGACGGATACAACTTCAGCCCCGCGTTATGCGCTGCGTGGGCTACAGCTTATTGGCTGGCGTGACATGCAACACGCGCTGGATTTCCTGTTCGCGGACGGGCAGATGAAATCGGGCACGCTGGTGGCCATCAACGCAGAAAAGATGCTGGCGGTTGAAGATAATGCGGAAGTGAAAAGCCTGATTGAAGCCGCGGAGTTTAAATACGCCGACGGTATTAGCGTGGTGCGTTCAATTCGTAAAAAGTTTCCTGACGCTAATGTGTCTCGCGTGGCGGGTGCTGACCTTTGGGAGCGGCTTATGGAACGCGCAGGCGCTGAAGGCACGCCGGTATTTTTGATTGGCGGCAAACCAGATGTGCTGGCGCAGACCGAACAAAAGCTGCGTAGCCAGTGGAATGTTAACATCGTGGGCAGCCAGGATGGCTATTTCAGGCCGGAAGATCGCCAGGCGTTATATGAGCGCGTGCGCGACAGCGGGGCGAAAATTGTCACTGTCGCCATGGGGTCGCCGCGGCAGGAAATTCTGATGCGCGATTGCCGTCTGGTCAGCCCGGATGCGCTCTATATGGGCGTTGGCGGCACCTACGACGTCTTTACTGGCCACGTTAAGCGTGCGCCCAAAGTCTGGCAAAACCTGGGGCTGGAGTGGCTCTACCGCCTGCTCTCTCAACCGACGCGTATCAAACGACAGATTCGTCTGCTGCGCTACCTCGCCTGGCACTACACCGGGAAAATGTAATCAATATGCAGCGCGATCTGCTGTTCGCGCTGCAATCCCCCCTGTAAAACTGCTGGATTTCTGTGCAATGCATTCATTTTTTTAATGCATTGTTTGCCATTTGCCAGAATTTAAGAAACCATTCGCTCCGTATTTCAGTACCCCTCAAAACAATACCCGGCAATAAGTCGGGAAACAGCAAACACAACCGAGGATTTATGGCAGAGAAAAAACCGGAGCTTCAGCGTGGGCTGGAAGCTCGACATATTGAATTGATCGCGCTGGGCGGGACTATCGGCGTTGGCCTGTTTATGGGCTCGGCAAGCACGCTGAAATGGGCGGGGCCTTCCGTCCTGCTAGCGTATATTATTGCCGGGCTGTTCGTCTTCTTCATCATGCGCTCAATGGGCGAAATGTTGTTTCTGGAGCCGGTAACGGGCTCTTTCGCCGTTTACGCCCACCGTTATATGAGCCCGTTCTTTGGCTATCTCACGGCCTGGTCGTACTGGTTTATGTGGATGGCCGTCGGGATTTCGGAGATTACCGCCATCGGGGTCTACGTGCAGTTCTGGTTCCCGGAGATGGCCCAGTGGATACCCGCGCTCATCGCCGTAGGGCTTGTGGCGCTGGCGAACCTTGCCGCCGTTCGCCTTTACGGTGAAATCGAGTTCTGGTTTGCGATGATCAAAGTCACCACCATTATCGTGATGATTGTTGTGGGTCTGGGTGTCATCTTCTTTGGTTTCGGTAACGGCGGGCACGCGATTGGTTTCGGTAACCTGACCGGACACGGCGGCTTCTTTGCCGGCGGCTGGAAAGGCTTCCTGACCGCGCTCTGTATCGTTGTCGCCTCTTATCAGGGCGTTGAGCTGATCGGCATTACCGCAGGTGAGGCGAAAAACCCGCAGGTCACGCTGCGTAGCGCGGTAGGCAAGGTGCTATGGCGTATCCTGATTTTCTATGTGGGCGCGATCTTCGTTATCGTGACCATTTTCCCATGGAACGAGATCGGCACCACCGGCAGCCCGTTTGTCTTAACCTTCGCTAAGATTGGCATCACGGCGGCGGCCGCCATTATCAACTTTGTGGTGCTGACGGCGGCGCTCTCCGGCTGTAACAGCGGGATGTACAGCTGCGGGCGTATGCTTTACGCGCTCTCGCAAAACAAACAGCTGCCGGCGGTGATGGGTAAAGTCTCCCGCGTGGGTGTACCGGTGGCGGGCGTAGCGGTGTCGATTGTGATTCTGCTGATTGGCTCTTGCCTGAACTACATCATCCCGAATCCGCAGCGCGTGTTTGTTTATGTCTATAGCGCCAGCGTGCTGCCGGGAATGGTACCGTGGTTTGTCATTTTGATTAGCCAGCTGCGTTTCCGACAGGCGCACAAAAAAGCGATCGCCAGCCATCCGTTCCGCTCCATTCTGTTCCCGTATGCGAACTATTTGACGATGGCGTTCCTGATTTGCGTATTAATTGGAATGTACTTTAATGAAGATACCCGCATGTCGCTGTTTGTCGGGATGATCTTCCTGGCTGCCGTCACAGCTGCATATAAACTTTTTGGCCTGGGCCGCCGTGGCTCCGCCCATAAAGTGGAGGAATAAGCGGCAAAATGTGCAAACCATAACCAAACGCGCATTTTTTTCAAAAAAGCACTAGACAGCGGGGACGGAGGTACGTAATATCCAGCCCCGCAACGGCGCTAAGCGCCCGTAGCTCAGCTGGATAGAGCGCTGCCCTCCGGAGGCAGAGGTCTCAGGTTCGAATCCTGTCGGGCGCGCCATTTTAGTCCCGGCGCTAGAGCTGCGGTGGTCTGAGAAGTAGTCAGAACCGCGTGAAAGAATACAGTGGTGGCTATAGCTCAGTTGGTAGAGCCCTGGATTGTGATTCCAGTTGTCGTGGGTTCGAATCCCATTAGCCACCCCATTATTGAAAGAGTTGTGAATTGCGAAGGTGGCGGAATTGGTAGACGCGCTAGCTTCAGGTGTTAGTGTTCTTACGGACGTGGGGGTTCAAGTCCCCCCCCTCGCACCACGACTTTTAATGAGTTGAACTAAAAATTCAAAAAAGCAGTACATCGGCGAGTAGCGCAGCTTGGTAGCGCAACTGGTTTGGGACCAGTGGGTCGGAGGTTCGAATCCTCTCTCGCCGACCAATTTTGAACCCCGCTTCGGCGGGGTTTTTTGTTTTCTGCGTTTTTTATCCTGTAGCCTTTCCCCGACAACACTCTATATCCTTGTCGCGATTCAGCGACATATAACCCGTTAATATTAAAGAATTTATTATTTTACCTCTTAACCTGTCTCCTGGTGACGACATATCGCCGCCTTCAGCGCGATGTTGTATGGCTTCAGGCGGTTCTTAACAGCATAATTTCCTTTTATCTTAAAATGTTGCGCGATGTAAAAGTTCTGCGTGTAAACCTGGCACATTACATGCAATAATATGCGTGTAGATGCTCATTCCATCTCTTATGTTCGCCTTAAGGCCTCATAAACTCAGGAATGACGCAGAGCCGTTTACGGTGCTTATCGTCCACTGACAGATGTCGCTTCGGCCTCATCAGACACCATGGACACAACGTTGAGTGAAGCACCAAATATGTTGTCTTACAGACCTGTTTTAACGCCTGCTTTTATAGCAGGCGTTTTTTTATGGGCGTAAAAAAGGAGGCCATCTGGCCTCCTGTTAATTACTGCTGCGTTCCGTTATTTTGCAACGTCAATAACAGCCCATCACGGCGCATAGCTGCGGCCTCTTCCGGCTTATGCTGCTTGTCCAGCGAATCAGCAAGCCAGGCGTAATCAAATGCGTCCGGACGTTTCTTCAGCGCGGCGCGGAAGGCGAGACTCGCCTCCTGCCACTCGCCGTGTTTCATCAGAGACTGGCCCAGCGTACTCCACAGCAGCGGACGATCGCCCACGGTTTTGATCTGCTGGCGCAGTGCTTTTTCAATTTGTTCCGGATTGTTGGTTTTCAGACGCGGGATGACCATCACCAGGCGGTCATCATACTGTCGCTTGAGACCGTCGAGGAGGATCTCCTGCGCGGTGTCATGGTCGTCACACTCAATCAGATGTTCTGCCATCGCCACCTGAAGAGGAACCTGCTGGCGCGTTTTACGGCTCTGGTTTTTCCACCAGGTTTTCAGGCCGTCGCTGCCGAGATCGGCGCGCGCCTGATCCATCAGGCCAATCCAGGCCAGACGCTGAAGTTCATCACGATGTTCATCATCGCCCACGTCGGCTTTCGCCATGGAAGGGATAATGTCCAGCAGCGAGCCCCAGGCACCGGTC
Source organism: Enterobacter cloacae complex sp. 397G4 (assembly GCF_050031515.1). Taxonomy (NCBI): domain Bacteria; kingdom Pseudomonadati; phylum Pseudomonadota; class Gammaproteobacteria; order Enterobacterales; family Enterobacteriaceae; genus Enterobacter; species Enterobacter cloacae complex sp. 397G4. The sequence goes on from NZ_JBLGWE010000001.1 coordinate 187,755, forward strand.
CGAATATATGCCTGCTCAGCCAGACGCAGCACTTCCGGGTGACGAGGGGTAATTTCCAGCAGACGGTCAACGCCGTGACGAGCGGCATGGTTTTCATTGCGCGCCAGTTGCAGACGAACGCGGGTGATCTCAACCGGAATCGGATCTTTAGTAGAGAGCTCAGACGCGCGTTCAAGATGCTGATTGGCGCGGGCCTCATCGCCTCGCTGTTGCGCCGCCTCAGCGGCCAGCAGATAGTTAACAACCGGCTGTTCTGCATGGTCGGCATTTTTCGACATCAGCTTCTCAACCTGCTGATAGTCGCCTTCGGCCAGCTTCAGCAACGCTTGCTCGGTCTGCTTGCGGGCGCGACGGCGCTTACGGCCAACGAACCAGCCGCGCGTATGTACGCCGGTACGGAAAATACGACGCAGGAGCCACTCCACTGCCAGCAGAACGACCACACCCAGGATCAGAATAATTACCAGCCCTGTTACGCTGGTTTCGATATTGTAGTTATCGGTCTGGATCAATACATAACCCTGGTGACCCGCGAGCATCGGCCCCAGTACAATCCCGGCGATCAGCAGGATGAAGAGTAAGAAGACTTTTAGCATCATTACTCTCCTTGCGGCGCGCTTTCAGGCGCTGGCGCGGCGGCAGGTGCTTCAGCCGGACGCTCTGCCGGAACGCCCGGCTGGGCCAGCAGGTTACGCACGCGCGTCTGCATGAGCTTCTCCAGAATCGGCTGGCTTTCCAGCTTGTCCGGCACGTTCATGGTGATGTTTTGCTGGCTCAGCTTGTCGATATCCTCAAGGAACGCGGTCGTGGTTGCGTCATTGGTATCGTAGTAAGCACGTACCCAGGTTGAAACGTTATCCAGCGCCTGTTTGTAGGTCTCTTCCTGGTGACGCGGTACGGCCTGGGCAGCCACCAGCAGGCGGGAACGAATGTTTTCGCGCAGATAGACGTCCTGGTTCGGCGCCAGCAGCGGCACGGCAGTTTCATCGCGGCGGCGAATGGTAATAAAGCTGTCCATAAAGTTCTGCCAGCTCTTTTGCAGGTTGATACGCCATTCGCTCAGGGAGCTGGACAGCTCGGTGCCGTCAGAATCCATCGGGGAGTCATCGTCGTTGTTATCGGCCAGCTGAAGGTTATCAATCTGGTTGGAGAGCTGATTTACCTTAAGGATGATACCATCGTAATCGACCTGAGAAACCGCGGACAGGCTGGCGATATCTTCCGTAATAGCGCGGCGAGCGTTGATGAGGCTCGGATCGTTCATGTCCGCCAGGCTTGCGTCGGCGCTTTTCAGCAGCGCGGCGGCGGTGGTGACATCCTGATCGCTCCAGAGCTTGCGCCCGGCCAGTTTCACCAGAAAATCGGCCTGTGAAAGTAGCCAGGTTTTGGCATCGGTTCCCGAAATTGTGGCGACTTTTTCCTGCACTTCGCTCAGCTGTTTGGTCAACTCTTCACGTTTGCTGTTCGCGTCGGCGAGGGCGGCAGCCTGCTGTTTGATCACGCCTTCCAGCTCAGCTTTTTGCGTCTCCTGCGCTTTCTGTAGGGCAGTGATTTGGTTAACCAGCGCGTCGCTGGTGGCCGTCTGGTTGGTGCCTTGTTTCTTCACCAGTCCGTAGAGTCCCACGCCTGCGGCCAGCGCAATCGCGATGGCAATCACGCTCAGCGTTAGGCTGGTTTTGTTGCTGCCGTTTTTCTTCTCAACGGTTGTGTCTGTCGTCTCTGGCTGTGACGTGGTGTCCACAGTCTCCCTGGTCTCTTCAACCACGGCGGAGGATTTTTCGTGTTCCGTCATTATGGCTTCCCATTTGAGAGTTATTGTAATGCGCGCAGCAGCGCATCGTTGTCGGCGTTTTCAGCGATCCGAATATCCTGCCAGCCCAGTTCCCGGGCGTGGTTCGCCAGACGCTCACTGACGACCAGAAGCCGACAGCGGAGTAACCAGTTTTCGCGATACCAAAGCGGAATCAGCGACCAAAGCTGTTGTAACATTTCACCGCTGGTGACCACCAGCGTATTAATACCGCGGGCGTGCCAGCGCATTGCTTCTTCCGCGCCATCATAGTGTTTCGCACAGCGCTGATAGCACTCCACAAACGTCACGTCTGCGCCGCGTTCGCGCAGCGTTTCGCCCAGCAGTTCGCGGCCACCGTTGCCGCGCAAAATGAGCGCGCGCTTTCCGGCAATGGTTTGTAATTCAGGTAATTGTAGCAAGACTTCGCTGATTTCCCGATCTAACGGGTAACGAACATCGATTCCGCTCGCGGTATGTAAGGCCAGCGCCGTGGTGCGCCCGATGGCGAAATAGCGGGGGGCGTGAGGCCAGCTAACGGCATGCTGTTGCAGCTGCGCATGGGCAAACTCCACGGCATGCTGCGACAGCGCAAAGAGCAGATCGCCTTCCTGTAAGAGACGCATCTGGTCAGCGAGCTCAGGCAGCTCGCGACCGGGGGAGAATTCAATCAGCGGAAAACTCCAGGCCACCTGCCCCAGTGCGCGCAGACGGCTCACTAACTGCTCTCCTGCGGGAGAAGGGCGGGTGACAAGTATGCTCATGCAGGGGGCTCTCCGTTATAGACCTCAGCCAGAATTTCACGCGCGCCGTTATTCAGCAGCTCTTCCGCCAGCGATACGCCAAGCGCCTCGGCATCTTGCGGCTTGCCGCGACGTTCACCGCGAACCATCTGTGAGCCGTCCGGCGCGCCAACCAGCGCACGCAACCACAGCTCACCGTCAGTTAATTCAGCATAGCTGCCAATTGGCACCTGACAGCCTCCTTCGAGGCGAGTATTCATCGCGCGCTCGGCTTTTACGCGAACGGCGGTATCGTCATGATTCAGCGGCGCGAGCAGTGCCTGAGTGCGCGCATCAACCAGACGACACTCAATGCCGACGGCACCCTGGCCGACGGCGGGCAGCGACAGCTCCGGCGGCAACGCGACGCGAATGCGTTCTTCCAGCCCCAGGCGTTTCAGGCCCGCAACCGCAAGAATAATGGCATCGTAGTCGCCGTTATCCAGCTTGCCAAGGCGTGTGCCGACGTTCCCGCGCAGCGAACGGATCACCAGATCCGGGCGACGTTCAGCCAGCTGACACTGGCGGCGTAAACTTGACGTGCCGACCACGCTGCCTGCCGGCAACGCATCGAGCGAGTCATAGCGATTAGAGACAAACGCATCGCGCGGATCCTCGCGCTCGCAGATGGTCACCAGCCCCAGCCCTTCCGGGAACTCAACGGGCACATCCTTCATCGAATGCACGGCGATATCGGCGCGGTTCTCAAGCAATGCCAGCTCCAGCTCTTTGACAAACAGACCCTTTCCGCCCACTTTGGCCAGCGGCGTATCCAGAATGACATCGCCACGCGTGACCATTGGCACCAGCTCAACGCGTAATCCGGTGTGGCAGGCTTCAAGGCGCTGCTTAACATAATGTGCCTGCCAGAGTGCAAGAGGACTTTGGCGTGTGGCAATTCTCAAAACATTGTCTAACATGCTTGTTACCGTCATTATCAATCGCTAACCATCCTAACATTGTTGACACTCGGATGGCAGTTTTACGGTTGATGAAGAGTGAGAGGGACAGGGCGGCGTACTCGTCAGCCATCGCCGTATTCAGGAATTTACACGTCAAGAACGGTGCTACACTTGTATGTAGCGCATCTTTCTTTACGGTCAACCGGCAAGGTGTTAAATTGATCACGTTTTAGACCATTTTTTCGTCTGTACCACCAGAAAAGCAAAAGGCGAAAAAAGGGTAACGGTTATTTTTTGAAATACTGCGGGTCCGCTGCTTTTTGTGTTCTGACTGGCGTGCGACACCCGGAAACATCAGGCGATACGTCTTGTACCTCTATATTGAGACTCTGAAACAGAGACTGGATGCCATCAATCAATTGCGTGTGGATCGCGCGCTTGCTGCCATGGGCCCTGCTTTCCAGCAGGTATACAGTCTACTGCCAACATTGTTGCACTATCACCATCCGCTGATGCCGGGTTACCTTGATGGTAACGTTCCCCAGGGCATTTGCCTCTTCACGCCTGATGAAACCCAACAGCATTACCTGACTGAACTTGAACTCTACCGTGGTATGCCGCCGCAGGATTCGCCGAAAGGCGAGCTGCCGATTACCGGGGTTTACTCCATGGGCAGCACGTCATCGGTTGGGCAAAGTTGCTCTTCTGACCTGGATATCTGGGTCTGCCATCAGTCCTGGCTCGACAATGAAGAGCGCCAGCTGTTGCAGCGTAAATGCAGCCTGCTGGAGAGCTGGGCGGCGTCGCTCGGCGTGGAAGTGAGCTTCTTCCTGATTGATGAAAATCGTTTCCGCCATAACGAAAGCGGCAGTCTGGGTGGTGAAGACTGCGGCTCGACTCAGCACATCCTGTTGCTGGATGAGTTTTACCGTACTGCCGTTCGCCTGGCCGGGAAACGTATTCTGTGGAATATGGTGCCGTGCGATGAAGAAGAGAATTATGACGACTACGTCATGTCGCTTTACTCGCAGGGCGTTCTGACGCCAAACGAGTGGCTGGATCTGGGCGGCCTGAGCTCCCTGTCCGCCGAAGAGTACTTTGGCGCAAGCCTCTGGCAGCTTTATAAGAGCATTGATTCACCGTACAAAGCGGTGCTGAAAACCCTGCTGCTGGAAGCCTACTCCTGGGAATACCCCACGCCGCGCCTGCTGGCGAAAGATATTAAACAGCGTCTGCACGACGGGGAGATCGTCTCCTACGGGCTTGATGCCTACTGCATGATGCTGGAGCGCGTCACCGAATACCTGACAGCCATTGAGGACGCCACGCGTCTTGACCTGGTGCGTCGATGTTTCTATCTCAAAGTCTGTGAAAAACTGAGCCGCGAACGCGCCTGCGTGGGCTGGCGTCGTGAAGTCGTCAGCCAGTTAGTCAAAGAGTGGGGATGGGACGAAGAGCGTCTCGCCATGCTCGACAACCGCGCCAACTGGAAGATCGATCAGGTGCGTGAGGCGCACAACGAACTGCTTGATGCGATGATGCAGAGCTACCGCAACCTGATCCGCTTTGCCCGCCGTAACAACCTTAGCGTTTCTGCCAGCCCACAGGATATCGGGGTGCTGACCCGCAAACTGTACGCCGCGTTTGAAGCGTTGCCGGGCAAGGTAACGCTGGTTAACCCACAGATTTCGCCTGACCTGTCTGAACCGAATCTGACCTTTATCTACGTACCGCCGGGCCGCGCGAACCGCACCGGGTGGTATCTGTACAACCGTGCGCCAAGCATGGATTCGATCATCAGCCATCAGCCGCTGGAGTATAACCGCTACCTGAACAAGCTGGTGGCCTGGGCCTGGTTTAACGGCCTTCTCACCTCACGCACCCGGTTGTTTATCAAAGGCAACGAGGTGGTCGATTTAGCCAAGTTGCAGGAGATGGTGGCGGATGTCTCGCACCACTTCCCGCTGCGTCTGCCTGCGCCGACGCCAAAAGCGCTCTACAGCCCGTGTGAGATTCGCCATCTGGCGATCATCGTCAACCTGGAATACGACCCGACGGCGGCCTTCCGCAATCAGGTCGTTCACTTTGACTTCCGCAAGCTGGACGTCTTTAGCTTTGGCGAGCAGCAAAACTGCCTGGTGGGCAGCGTGGATCTGCTGTACCGCAACTCGTGGAACGAAGTGCGTACCCTGCACTTTAACGGCGAGCAGGCGATGATCGAGGCGCTGAAAACGATCCTCGGCAAGATGCACCAGGACGCCGCGCCGCCGGACAGCGTGGAGGTGTTCTGCTACAGTCAGCACCTGCGCGGCCTGATTCGTACCCGCGTTCAGCAGCTGGTGTCTGAGTGCATCGAACTGCGTCTCTCCAGCACCCGACAGGAAACCGGGCGCTTTAAAGCGCTGCGCGTCTCCGGCCAGACCTGGGGGCTGTTCTTTGAGCGCCTGAACGTGTCGGTGCAGAAGCTGGAGAACGCCATTGAATTCTACGGCGCGATTTCACACAACAAACTGCATGGCCTGTCGGTTCAGGTGGAAACCAACCACGTTAAGCTGCCGCAGGTGGTGGATGGCTTTGCGAGTGAAGGGATTATTCAGTTCTTCTTCGAAGAGTCGGGCGATAACGCCGGGTTTAACATCTACATTCTGGATGAAACCAACCGTGCCGAGGTGTATCACCACTGTGAAGGCAGCAAAGAGGAGCTGGTGCGCGACGTCAGCCGCTTCTATTCGTCCTCGCACGATCGCTTTACCTACGGCTCAAGCTTTATCAACTTCAACCTGCCGCAGTTCTACCAGATTGTGAATGTGGATGGGCGAGCGCAGGTGATCCCGTTCCGTACGCAGGCGATTACCCCTGCGGCGCCCGCTAACCAGGAAACTGCGCCGCTGTTGCAGCAGTACTTTTCCTGAGGCTTTTCGCCGGGTGGCGCTATCGCTTACCCGGCCTACGTTTGAGCCGCTGTTGCCGGGTGGCGCTATCGCTTACCCGGCCTACGGTTTGAGCCGCCGTTGCCGGGTGGCGCTAACGCTTACCCGGTCTACGGTTTGAGCCGCTGTTGCCGGGTGGCGCTAACGCTTACCCGGCCTACGGTCCGAGTCGCTGTTGCCGGGTGGCGCTGACGCTTACCCGGTCTACGGTTCGAGCCGTTGTAGGCCCGGTAAGGCGTAGCCGCCACCGGGCAACGCAACTACCTGAAACTCACGTCCTCGCCCGCCTGCGCCGTCGCCGCCTGCTCCAGCAGATCCCAGAACGTTTCGCCGCTGCGATCGCAGACCCACTCGTCACCTTTCAGATCAAAGTGATAGCCGCCCTGTTTCGCCGCCAGCCACACCTGGTGAAGCGGCTCCTGACGGTTAATAATAATCTTGCTGCCGTTTTCGAAGCTTAAGGTCAGGATCCCGCCGTTGATTTCACAATCGATATCGCTGTCGCCGTCCCAGTCGTCGATACGCTCTTCGATGGTCATCCACAGGGTATCGGCAAGGCGATGAAATTCACTGTCGTTCATGGTTTTATTCCTGTTTTTCGTGATGGCGGCAGTATAACGCTAAATAATTCCCGTTGCAGGAAAGCGGCAAACTCTTGCTTTTGTGTCTTCTCCTGCGATGATAGAAACAGATTTGAACTTACGGGCAACCTCTACATGAAAAACGTCTTCCGAACGCTTGTCGTTCTTGTCACTCTGTTTAGCCTGACCGGCTGTGGACTGAAGGGACCACTGTACTTCCCGCCAGAGGATAAAAACGCACCACCGCCGACAAAACCGGTGCAAAGTGGTATCGAGTCATCTACGCCGGATACCAACGATCGCGGCAATAACGGCGGCCCGACTCAGGTCAATCTCTGACAATTACGTTCTGTACCCGCGCAATGGAGCAAATGATGCAGTTCTCTAAAATGCATGGCCTTGGCAACGACTTTATGGTCGTCGACGCGGTAACGCAGAATGTCTTTTTCTCCCCGGAATTGATCCGTCGCCTGGCGGATCGACACATGGGCGTGGGGTTTGACCAGCTGCTGGTGGTGGAGCCGCCTTACGATCCTGACCTGGACTTTCACTACCGCATTTTTAACGCCGACGGCAGCGAAGTTTCCCAGTGCGGCAACGGCGCGCGCTGTTTTGCCCGCTTTGTTCGGCTGAAAGGGCTGACCAACAAGCGCGATATCCGCGTCAGCACCGCCAACGGCCGGATGGTGCTCAGCGTCACCGACGACGAACTGGTGCGCGTGAACATGGGCGAGCCGAACTTCGACCCCTCTGCCGTGCCGTTTCGCGCCAACAAAGCGGAAAAGACCTATATTATGCGTGCCGCCGAGCAGACAGTATTGTGCGGCGTCGTCTCAATGGGTAACCCGCACTGCGTGATTCAGGTGGATGATGTGCAAACCGCGGCGGTTGAAACGCTCGGCCCGGTGCTGGAAAGCCATGAGCGCTTCCCGGAGCGGGCGAACATCGGTTTCATGCAGGTGGTGAAGCGTGAACACATTCGCCTGCGGGTTTACGAGCGCGGCGCGGGCGAAACCCAGGCCTGCGGAAGCGGTGCCTGTGCGGCGGTGGCCGTCGGTATCTCACAGGGGTTACTGGCAGAAGAGGTTCGCGTGGAATTACCGGGCGGACGTCTTGATATCGCCTGGAAAGGAGCGGGTCATCCACTGTACATGACTGGCCCGGCGACACATGTTTATGACGGGTTTATCCATCTATGAAGCAACCAGGGGAAGAACTGCGGGAACCTGTATCAGAGCTGGACGACAGCGCTGTTGTGGATTACCTGCTGCACAATCCTGAGTTTTTTATCCGCAATGCACGCGTCGTCGAACGGATGCGCGTGCCGCATCCGGTTCGCGAGACCGTGTCGCTGGTTGAATGGCACATGGCGCGCTCGCGCAACCACATCAATCAGCTCGAAGAGAACATGACGCTGCTGATGGAGCAGGCCAGCAATAACGAAAGCCTGTTCTACCGTCTACTGCACCTTCAGGCGCGTCTGGCTTCCGCGCACAGTCTAGAAGAGTTCCTCAACCGCTTCCACCGCTGGGCGCGCGATCTGGGGCTGGCAGGCGCGACGATCCGTCTCTTCCCTGACCGCTGGCGCATTGGCGCGCCGTCCGGGTTTACCCATCTGGCGCTGAGCCGTCAGGCGTTTGAGCCGCTGCGCATTCAGCGTCTGGGCCATGAGCACCACTATCTGGGGCCGCTTAACGGGCCAGAACTGCTGGTGGTGCTGCCGGAAGCCAAAGCTATCGGCTCGGTGGCGATGTCGCTGATGGGGCGCGATGGTGACCTGGGCGTGATGTTATTTACCAGCCGCGACGCGCATCATTATGAACAGGGGCAGGGCACGCAACTGTTGCAGGAGATCGCCCTGATGCTGCCTGAGCTGCTGGAGCGCTGGATTGAGCGCGTATGACGGACGGACTGCTCGCCACTGACGTCAACCGCTTTCTGCGCTATCTGGGCGTAGAACGCCAGCTCAGCCCTATTACGCTGCTCAACTATCAGCGTCAGCTTGATGCCATCATGCAGCTTGCCGATGAAATCGGCCTGAAAAGCTGGCAACAATGTGACGCCGCCACGGTACGCGGGTTCGTCGTGCGTAGCCGTAAAAAAAATCTCAGCCCGGCGAGCCTGGCGCTCCGGCTCTCTGCCCTGCGCAGTTTCTTCGACTGGCTGGTCAGTCAGGGCGGTCTGAAAGCCAACCCGGCAAAAGGGATCGCCACGCCGAAAGCCCCGCGTCATCTGCCGAAAAATATCGACGTCGACGACGTAAACCGCCTGCTGGATATCGATCTTAACGATCCGCTGGCCGTGCGCGACCGCGCGATGCTGGAGGTGATGTACGGTGCGGGCCTGCGTCTCTCTGAGCTGGTGAACCTCGACTTAAAGCACCTCGATCTGGAGTCCGGCGAGGTGTGGGTAATGGGCAAGGGCAGCAAAGAGCGCCGCCTGCCGATCGGCCGCAATGCGGTCTCCTGGATTGAGCACTGGCTGGACCTTCGCGGGCTGTTTGGCGCCGACGAAGATGCGCTGTTCCTGTCGAAACTCGGCAAGCGGATCTCGGCGCGTAACGTGCAGAAGCGCTTTGCGGAGTGGGGCATTAAGCAGGGGCTGAACAGCCACGTTCACCCCCACAAGCTGCGCCACTCCTTTGCGACGCACATGCTGGAATCAAGCGGCGACCTGCGCGGCGTACAGGAGCTGCTTGGTCACGCGAATCTGTCGACCACCCAAATCTATACCCACTTAGACTTCCAACACCTTGCCTCGGTGTATGACGCGGCGCATCCACGCGCCAAACGGGGGAAATAATGCGTTTTTACCGCCCACTCGGTCTGATATCAGCCCTGACGTTTGACCTTGATGACACTCTTTACGATAACCGCCCGGTGATCCTGCGTACCGAGCAGGAGTCGCTGGCGTTTGTGCAGAACTACCATCCTGCGCTGAAAGCGATGCAGAACAAAGACTTCCAGCAGCTGCGTCAGTCCCTGCGGGAAACCGAACCGGAGATTTACCACGACGTGACCGAATGGCGCCGCCGTGCGGTTGAGCAGGCGATGCTCAACGCCGGCCTGAGCGCGCAGGATGCGGCCACGGGGGCCGAAGCGGCCATGGAAAACTTCGCCAAATGGCGCAGTCGGATCGACGTGCCGCAGGAGACCCACGACACGCTGGCGAAGCTCGCCGAAAAGTGGCCGCTGGTGGCCATCACCAACGGCAATGCTCAGCCTGAACTGTTTGGTCTGGGGAACTATTTTCAGTTCGTGCTGCGCGCGGGCCCGCACGGACGCTCGAAGCCGTTCAACGATATGTATCATCTGGCAGCGGAAAAACTGGATTTGCCGCTCGGTGAGATCCTGCACGTGGGCGACGACCTGACCACGGACGTCGCCGGGGCGATCCGCTGCGGCATGCAGGCCTGCTGGATCAAGCCGGAAAATGCCGATCTGATGACTACCCCGGATAGCCGTCTTCTGCCGCACGTGGAAATTTCACGGTTGGCATCCCTCACGACGCTGATATAATCATCAATTGTTCTGTATAAATTAACAGGGTTTTGGCGAATGGAAACATTTGCCTGCCCGACATGACGTGACGGTGCCAATGGACGTTTCTTACCTGCTCGACAGCCTTAATGATAAACAGCGTGACGCGGTTGCCGCCTCGCGTACAAACCTGCTGGTACTGGCTGGAGCGGGCAGTGGTAAGACGCGCGTGCTGGTTCACCGTATCGCCTGGCTACAGAGCGTGGAGAACTGCTCGCCGTACTCGATTATGGCCGTGACGTTCACCAACAAGGCGGCGGCGGAGATGCGCCACCGTATCGCGCAGCTGATGGGCACCAGCCAGGGCGGCATGTGGGTTGGCACCTTCCACGGCCTGGCGCACCGTCTGCTGCGCGCGCACCATATGGACGCTAACCTGCCGCAGGATTTCCAGATCCTCGACAGCGAAGATCAGCTGCGCTTGCTGAAACGCCTGATCAAGGCGATGAACCTCGATGAGAAGCAGTGGCCGCCGCGTCAGGCGATGTGGTACATCAACGGTCAGAAAGACGAAGGGCTGCGTCCGCATCATATCCAGAGCTTCGGTAACCCGGTCGAGCAGACCTGGCAGAACGTCTACAAGGCCTATCAGGAAGCGTGCGACCGCGCCGGTCTGGTGGATTTCGCCGAGCTGCTGCTGCGCGCCCACGAGCTGTGGCTGAACAAACCGCATATCCTGCAACACTACCGTGAACGCTTTACCAACATCCTGGTGGACGAATTCCAGGATACCAACAACATCCAGTACGCCTGGATCCGCCTGCTGGCCGGGGATACCGGCAAGGTGATGATCGTAGGCGATGACGATCAGTCTATCTACGGCTGGCGCGGCGCGCAGGTGGAGAACATCCAGCGCTTCCTCAACGATTTTCCCGGCGCGCAAACCATCCGTCTGGAGCAGAACTACCGTTCTACCAGCAACATTCTGAGCGCGGCCAACGCCCTGATTGAGAACAACAACGGGCGCCTGGGTAAAAAGCTGTGGACCGATGGCGTCGACGGCGAACCGATTTCGATTTACTGCGCCTTCAACGAGCTCGACGAAGCCCGCTTCGTGGTGAACCGCATTAAAACCTGGCAGGAGAACGGCGGCGCGCTGGAGCAGTGTGCCATTCTCTATCGCAGCAACGCCCAGTCGCGCGTGCTGGAAGAGGCGTTGTTGCAGGTGAGCATGCCGTACCGCATTTATGGCGGTATGCGCTTCTTCGAACGTCAGGAGATCAAAGATGCGCTCTCGTATTTGCGTCTGATTGCCAACCGTAACGACGATGCGGCGTTTGAGCGCGTGGTGAACACGCCGACGCGCGGCATCGGCGATCGTACGCTGGACGTGGTGCGTCAGGCCTCGCGCGATCGTCAGCTCACGTTGTGGCAGGCGTGCCGCGAGCTGTTACAGGAAAAAGCCCTTGCCGGGCGCGCCGCCAGCGCATTGCAGCGCTTCCTGGAGTTAATCGACGCGCTGGCGCAGGAAACGGCCGACATGCCGCTGCACGTCCAGACCGACCGGGTGATCAAAGATTCCGGCTTGCGCACCATGTACGAGCAGGAAAAAGGCGAGAAGGGCCAGACCCGTATTGAGAACTTAGAGGAACTGGTGACGGCAACGCGCCAGTTCAGCTACAACGAAGAAGACGAAGACCTGATGCCGTTGCAGGCATTCCTCTCTCACGCCGCGCTGGAGGCGGGTGAAGGGCAGGCCGATACCTGGCAGGATGCGGTTCAGCTGATGACCCTGCACTCCGCAAAAGGTCTGGAGTTCCCGCAGGTGTTCATCGTCGGGATGGAAGAGGGGATGTTCCCGAGCCAGATGTCGCTGGATGAAGGCGGGCGTCTGGAAGAGGAGCGTCGTCTGGCCTACGTGGGCGTGACCCGTGCGATGCAGAAACTGACCCTGACCTACGCGGAAACTCGCCGCCTGTACGGGAAAGAGGTGTATCACCGTCCGTCGCGCTTTATCGGCGAACTGCCGGAAGAGTGTGTGGAAGAGGTGCGCCTGCGCGCCAGCATCAGCCGTCCGGTCAGCCATCAGCGTATGGGCTCGCCGATCTCTGAAACCGACACCGGTTACAAGCTGGGCCAGCGCGTGCGCCACTCGAAGTTTGGCGAAGGCACCATCGTCAACCTGGAAGGCAGCGGCGAGCACAGCCGTTTGCAGGTAGCGTTCCAGGGGCAGGGGATCAAATGGCTGGTGGCAGCCTATGCCAAGCTGGAAAGTGTGTAACTTTCAGAAAAATATCACTATTTTGTAATAATCTGCTAGCCTTATACGTTGAAGGTCAATTAATGCCCTTCAGCGTTCCGTTGCGTGTTGACGCCACAGTTATTGCTGGCGTAACATGCGCGCACGATTACGCTAAGAGGACATTCGCCTTGGACACACCCAGTAGATACTGGCTCAATTCCCTGTCATCCAGGAACAACTCCTAAGGCTATCTCCTCTTGCTGATGGCCTTAGTGGTTGTCAGCGACTGCACCATTCCCGTCGCGCTGAGTCAGGCTGTTTAATGGTCTGAAACCCAATTTGTTTCTGTGTGCCCACCGAACTGTCCGATATTTTTTGCATTGGGAGTCCCGGTCATGTTGAGCGCATTTCAACTCGAAAATAACCGACTGACTCGGCTTGAAGCCGAAGAGTCACAGCCCCTCATTGATGCCGTATGGGTGGATCTGGTCGAGCCGGACGACGATGAGCGCCTTCGCGTACAATCTGAACTGGGGCAAAGCCTGGCGACACGCCCGGAACTGGAAGACATCGAAGCATCCGCCCGTTTTTTTGAAGACGAAGACGGCCTGCACATTCACTCCTTCTTCTTTTTCGAGGATGCCGAAGACCACGCGGGGAACTCCACCGTGGCGTTTACCATCCGCGATGGCCGCCTGTTCACCCTGCGCGAGCGCGAACTGCCTGCGTTTCGTCTCTACCGTATGCGTGCCCGCAGCCAGGCGATGATGGACGGCAACGCTTATGAGCTGCTGCTGGATCTGTTCGAAACCAAAATCGAACAGCTGGCGGATGAAATCGAAAACATCTACAGCGACCTGGAAAAGCTGAGCCGCGTGATCATGGAAGGCCATCAGGGCGATGAGTACGACGAAGCGTTGTCCACGCTGGCTGAGCTGGAAGATATCGGCTGGAAGGTGCGTTTGTGTCTGATGGATACCCAGCGCGCGCTGAACTTCCTGGTGCGCAAGGCGCGTCTGCCGGGCGGTCAGCTGGAGCAGGCGCGTGAGATCTTACGCGATATCGAATCCCTGCTGCCGCACAACGAATCCCTGTTCCAGAAGGTCAACTTCCTGATGCAGGCGGCGATGGGCTTTATCAACATCGAGCAGAACCGCATCATCAAGATCTTCTCGGTGGTGTCCGTGGTGTTCCTGCCGCCGACGCTGGTGGCGTCCAGCTACGGGATGAACTTCGAGTTTATGCCGGAACTGAAGTGGAGCTTTGGCTACCCGGGGGCGATTATCTTTATGATCCTCGCCGGGCTGGCGCCGTATCTGTACTTTAAGCGGAAGAACTGGCTGTAAAAATCTGGCGGGTGGCGCTGCGCTTACCCGCCCTACGATCGAATTCCCTCTCCCTGTGGGAGAGGGTTCCCCACAAAATAATGCCTGCACAGACGGCCCCCTCTCCCTGTGGGAGAGGGTTAGGGTGAGGGCAACATCACAGCCCTTTGCGCACCCTGCGCTGGGTATAAATCGCATCCGCAACAAAGATGGCCAGCGCCACCCAGATAAAGGCGAACGTCACCATCTTATCCGCACCCGGCACCTCGCCGTAAAACACCACCGCCAGCAGGAACATCAGCGTGGGGCCAATGTACTGGAAGAAGCCCAGCGTGGAGAGGCGCAGACGCGTTGCCGCGCCGGTAAAGCACAGCAGGGGGATCGTTGTGACCACGCCTGCGGCCATCAGCATCAGGTTCAGCCACCATGGGTTGCTGCCCATGTGGCTGGTGGCGCTGTCGGCAATACCGAACAGGTAGATCGCGGCGACAGGCAGCAGCCACAGGGTTTCAAATAGCATTCCCGTCTGCGCTTCCACGGCAATTTTTTTACGCACCAGGCCGTAGAAGGCAAAGCTGAACGCCAGCCCCAGGGCGATAACCGGCAGTGAGCCGAAGGTCCACAGCTGTACCAGCACGCCGCAGAAGGCCAGAATCACCGCCACCCACTGCATCCGGCGAAAGCGCTCACCAAGGAAAATCATCCCCAGCAAAATATTGACCAGCGGGTTAATAAAGTAGCCCAGGCTGGCTTCGAGCATGTGATGGTTATTCACCGCCCAGATAAACAGCAGCCAGTTTCCGCCAATCAGCACCGCAGAGAGGGCGAGCAGGAAGACCTTCTTCGGGGTTTTCAGCAGCGTTTTGACGCCTGACCACTGACGGCTGATACTCATCAGCGCAATCATGAAGAAAAAGGACCAGATGACGCGGTGAGTGAGGATCTCGTCCGCCGGGACATAGGCGATAAGTTTGAAGTACGCCGGTGCGATACCCCAAATAAAATAAGCGGCAAGGGCGAGTAAAACGCCCTGCCGCGTCTGTTTAGCATCCATCGGGAAAATCCGTTACAAAAAAGTGAAGTAATTTTACCCGAATTTGCCGTCTCAACCCACCATATAAGTGGCGGTTGCGCTGGCGATATAAACCTGCTCCTCGTTATGCAGCTCAACGCGGGCGACGGCAACTTTATTCCCGGCGCGCAGCAGGCTGCTGGTGCAGGTGAAGCGGTTTCCGCGTCCCGGACGCAGGTAGTCGACGCGTAAATCGATGGTGCCCATGCGCGACAGGCGCTGGCGTAACTCATCTTCGTTGATGGTGTCATGGCGCGTCAGCGTGCTACCCACGCACACCAGACCGGCCGCCACGTCCAGCGCGGAGGCAATGACCCCGCCGTGCAAAATGCTTTGCGCCCAGTTACCGACCATCATTGGCTGATTATTGAAACTCAGCTGAGCGAAGTCTTTTTCGTATCGCTCCAGCTCAAGACCCAGTGCACGGTTGAACGGCATGTGGTACACAAAAATCTCGCCCACGAGCTTTAAGGTTTCTTCGGCGGTGAGTGTGGCTGACATCTGACGTGGCATCCTTGTTGTTAACAAAATGTTGATTTTATGCTTCTGGATAAAGGAATGCCACTTTAAGAAACGAGGAAGCGGAAGTTATCGCAGAAGTCTGTAGAATGCCCGGACAAAACTATTCATTAAATGTCACCATTTCAGGAGAACACCACCGATGCGGACGTATCTGGGTTGGTTACTGGCGGCGGTTGCGCTGCCCCTCACAGCATATGCGCAGGAAGCGACGATCAAAGAGGTGCATGATAAACCTGCCGTTAAGGGCAGCATCATCGCCAATATGCTTCAGGAGCATGACAATCCGTTCACGCTGTACCCTTATGACACAAACTACGTGATCTACACCCAGACCAGCGATCTCAACAAAGAGGCTATAAGCTCCTATAACTGGTCTGATAATGCGCGTAAAGATGAGGTGAAGTTCCAGCTCAGCCTCGCCTTCCCGTTCTGGCGCGGCATCCTGGGGCCGAACTCGGTGCTTGGCGCGTCTTACACGCAGAAGTCATGGTGGCAGCTCTCCAACAGCGGGGAATCTTCACCGTTCCGCGAAACCAACTATGAACCGCAGCTGTTCCTCGGTTTCGCCACCGATTATGAGTTTGCAGGCTGGACGCTGCGAGACGTGGAGGTGGGCTATAACCACGATTCCAACGGTCGTTCCGACCCAACCTCACGCAGCTGGAACCGCATCTATACGCGTCTGATGGCGCAGAACGGCAATTTCATGGTGGAAGTGAAGCCGTGGTACGTGGTGGGCAGCACCGATGACAACCCGGATATCACCAAATATATGGGCTACTATCAGCTTAAAGTGGGCTATCAGCTGGGTGACGCGGTGCTGAGCGCCAAAGGCCAGTACAACTGGAATACCGGCTACGGCGGTGCAGAGCTGGGCCTGAGCTACCCGGTAACGAAACACGTTCGTCTTTATACTCAGGTGTATAGCGGGTATGGCGAATCGCTGATCGACTACAATTTCAATCAGACCCGCGTCGGTGTGGGCGTCATGCTGAACGATATTTTCTAAGCTGCTCGAATGTTTTTGCGTTAAACGTTGAAGTTTCTCTCTCAGGCGCTGAAAATAGCGCCTGTTTCATTTCTGGCATATGGGGTTAACGTGGCGCAGGCGGAAGTATTGAATCAGGAATCGCTGGCTAAACAGGTTTTGCAGGAAACCTTTGGCTACCAGCAGTTCCGCCCTGGCCAGGAAACCATCATTGAAACCGTGCTGGAAGGCCGCGATTGCCTGGTGGTCATGCCAACCGGCGGCGGAAAATCGCTCTGCTATCAGGTGCCCGCGCTGGTGCTTAATGGCCTGACGGTCGTGGTATCGCCCCTTATTTCCCTGATGAAAGACCAGGTCGACCAGCTGCTTGCCAACGGCGTGGCGGCGGCCTGCCTGAACTCGACGCAGACCCGCGAGCAACAGCAAGAGGTAATGACCGGGTGCCGCACCGGGCAGATCCGCCTGCTGTATATCGCGCCAGAACGCCTGATGCTGGACAACTTCCTCGATCATCTGGCGCACTGGAATCCTGTGCTGCTGGCGGTGGATGAAGCGCACTGTATCTCCCAGTGGGGGCACGATTTCCGCCCGGAATACGCCGCTCTTGGCCAGCTTCGTCAGCGCTTCCCCGAGCTGCCGTTTATGGCGCTTACCGCCACGGCGGACGACACCACGCGTCAGGACATCGTTCGCCTGCTGGGGCTGAACGACCCGTATATTCAGGTCAGCAGCTTCGACCGCCCCAACATCCGCTATATGCTGATGGAGAAGTTCAAGCCGCTGGATCAGCTCTTACGCTACGTGCAGGAGCAGCGCGGTAAGTCCGGCATCATCTACTGCAACAGCCGGGCGAAGGTGGAAGACACCGCCGCGCGTCTGCAAAACCGTGGCTTTAGCGCCGCGGCCTATCACGCCGGGCTGGAGAACCATATCCGCGCCGACGTGCAGGAGAAATTCCAGCGCGACGACCTGCAAATCGTGGTCGCAACGGTGGCGTTCGGGATGGGGATCAACAAGCCCAACGTGCGCTTTGTGGTGCATTTCGACATTCCGCGCAATATCGAATCCTACTATCAGGAAACCGGCCGCGCCGGGCGTGACGGCCTGCCTGCGGAAGCGATGCTGTTTTACGATCCGGCGGATATGGCGTGGCTGCGCCGCTGTCTCGAGGAGAAACCGCAGGGGCAGTTGCAGGATATCGAACGGCACAAGCTTAACGCGATGGGGGCCTTCGCCGAAGCGCAAACCTGCCGCCGTCTGGTGCTGCTCAACTACTTTGGTGAAGGGCGTCAGGCACCGTGCGGCAACTGCGATATCTGCCTCGACCCGCCGAAGCAGTACGATGGCCTGATGGACGCGCGCAAAGCGCTATCGACTATCGGACGCGTGAACCAGCGCTTTGGGATGGGCTACGTCGTTGAAGTGCTGCGCGGGGCTAACAACCAGCGTATCCGCGATATGGGTCACGACAAGCTGCCGGTTTATGGCATCGGTAAAGACCAGAGCCACGAGCACTGGGTGAGTATCATCCGCCAGCTGATTCATCTCGGCTTTGCCACGCAGAACATTGCCCAGCACTCTGCGCTTCAGCTGACCGAAGCGGCGCGACCGGTCCTGCGTGGCGAGGTTGAACTGAAGCTCGCCGTTCCGCGCGTTGTCGCCCTGAAGCCGCGCGTGATGCAGAAATCCTACGGCGGTAACTACGATCGCAAGCTGTTCGCCAAGCTGCGTAAGCTGCGTAAAGCCATTGCGGATGAAGAGAACATCCCGCCATACGTGGTGTTCAACGACGCGACGCTTATCGAGATGGCCGAGCAAATGCCGCTCAGCGCCAGCGAGATGCTCAGCGTCAACGGCGTTGGCACGCGTAAGCTGGAGCGCTTCGGGAAAGAGTTTATGGCGCTCATCCGCTCTCACGCCGACGGTGATGACGAGGAGTAGTCAGCCGGGCGAAAAAGTGCCAGGATGGTGACTCACTACATTATTTCCCCGCGAGCTAATTATGTTAATGCTATTTCTCACCGTGGCGTTAGTGCACATCGTTGCGCTGATGAGCCCTGGCCCTGACTTTTTCTTCGTGTCACAAACGGCCGTCAGCCGCTCCCGCAAAGAGGCAATGATGGGTGTGCTCGGTATTACCATGGGCGTCATGGTCTGGGCGGCGGTTGCGCTGCTCGGTCTGAACCTGATCCTGGCGAAAATGGCGTGGCTGCATAACATCATCATGGTCGGCGGCGGTCTGTACCTGTGCTGGATGGGCTACCAGATGCTGCGCGGGGCGCTGAAGAAAGAAGAGAAAAAGCCGGAAGAGCCAAAGGTTGAGCTGGCAACGGGCGGCCGTAGCTTTGTGAAAGGGCTACTGACCAACCTGGCGAACCCGAAAGCGATTATCTACTTCGGCTCTGTGTTCTCGCTGTTTGTAGGGGATAACGTCGGCGCGGGCGCGCGCTGGGGGATCTTTCTGCTGATCGTTGTTGAGACGTTCGCCTGGTTTACCGTTGTGGCAAGCCTGTTTGCCTTACCGGCGATGCGTCGCGGCTACCAGCGCATCGCGAAGTGGATCGACGGCTTTGCCGGCGCGCTGTTCGCCGGCTTCGGCATTCATCTCATCATTTCTCGCTAAGCATGACGCGCTGACGCAAGCAGCGCGCCAACCAGCATAAACAGCGAACCAAAGACTTTGTTCAGGGCCTTCATCTGTTTAGGCCCTTTGATCCACGCCGCAATTCGCTGCGCCAGCGTCGCGTAACCAATCATCACAATGATATCGACAATAATGGTGGTCGCGCCCAGCACCACGTACTGCATCACCTGTGGCTGATGCGGCACGATAAACTGCGGGAACAGGGCGGCGAGGAACACGATGCTTTTCGGGTTGGTCAGGTTAACGAACACCGCGCGTTTAAACAGGTGGCCGCGTGTTTGCGTCCGGGAGAGCGTATGCAGATCAATCGAGCCTGCGGCGCGCCACTGCTGAATACCCAGCCAGATAAGATACGCTGCGCCAGCCCATTTCAGCACCTCGAAGGCCAGCACCGAACGGGAGAACAGCGTGCCCAGACCAATCCCCACCAGCACAATATGAATGCCAAGCCCGGTCTGTAAACCGGCGATTGACGCCGCCGCGCCGCGATAGCCGTGATTAATGGAGGTGGTCATGGTGTTGATTGCGCCCGAGCCAGGTGAAAGGCTGAGGATGATGGATGTCAGCAGGTAGGCGAACCACCATTCGAAGGTCATTTGAAACTCCCGGATCGTCTGTTTTTATGCCACAATACGCTATTGTTGAGTCATTTTGTGACCGGTGACGAAAAAAACGATATTCCCTGAATTACGGGGGGTGGAAACCCAATGTTTCAGCAGAAAAAGGACTGGGAAACACGAGAAAACGCATTTGCTGCTTTCTCCATGGGGCCGCTGACCGATTTCTGGCGCCAGCGTGAGGAAGATGAGTTTATGGGCGTCGGGGAAATCCCGGTACGCTTCGTTCGTTTCCGTGATGAAAAAAATGACCGGGTGATTGTGGTCTGCCCCGGGCGCATCGAAAGCTATATCAAATATGCCGAGCTGGCGTATGACCTGTTCCATCTGGGCTTTGATGTGTTAATTATCGACCATCGCGGGCAGGGGCTTTCTGGCAGGATGTTGCCGGATACCCATCGCGGCCACGTGGATAACTTCAGCGATTACGTCGACGATCTGGCCGCGTTCTGGCAGCAGGAAGTGCAGCCCGGACCGTGGCGCAAGCGTTATATTCTTGCCCACTCCATGGGGGGGGCGATCTCGACGTTGTTTTTGCAGCGCCATAAGCACCAGTGTGACGCCATTGCGCTGACCGCGCCGATGTACGGCATTGTGATACGTTTTCCTGACTGGATGGTGCGCCATCTTCTCGACTGGGCTGAGGGCCATCAGCGCATTCGAGAAGGCTATGCCATCGGAACAGGACGCTGGCGGGCATTGCCATTTGCCATCAACGTGTTAACCCACAGCCGGCAGCGTTATCGCCGCAACCTGCGTTTTTATGCCGATGAACCGCGTCTGCGGGTCGGCGGCCCCACCTGGCACTGGGTGCGGGAAGGTATTCATGCCGGTGAGCAGGTGCTGGCGGGCGTAGGCGATGATGACACGCCGACGCTCCTGATCCAGGCGGAAGAAGAGCGTGTGGTGGATAACCGCATGCATGACCGCTATTGTGAACTTCGCGCCGCTGCGGGCCATCCCTGTGAAGGGGGTAAACCGCTGGTCATCAACGGTGCGTACCATGAGATCCTTTTTGAAAAGGACGCTATGCGCTCAGTCGCGCTCAACGCCATTGTTGAATTTTTCAACAGGCATAACTGATTATTGTTTTCCACCAGAGGTTGAAATCCCTATGTACCAGGTTGTTGCATCTGATTTAGATGGCACGCTGCTTTCCCCCGACCACACCCTGTCGCCTTATGCGAAAGAGACCCTAAAACTCCTGACTGCCCGTGGCGTGAACTTTGTGTTCGCCACCGGTCGCCACCACGTGGACGTGGGACAGATCCGCGATAACCTGGAGATCAAGTCGTACATGATCACCTCTAACGGTGCGCGCGTACATGACACGGACGGCAACCTGATTTTTACCCATAATCTCGATCGTGACATCGCCACCGATTTGTTCGGCATTGTGCATAACAACCCGGATATCGTGACTAACGTTTACCGCGACGACGAGTGGTTTATGAACCGCCATCGCCCGGAAGAGATGCGCTTCTTCAAGGAAGCCGTATTCCAGTACTCACTGTACGAGCCGGGTCTGCTGGAGCCGGAAGGGATCAGCAAGGTATTCTTCACCTGTGTAAATCATGAGGAGTTACTGCCGCTGGAGCAGGCGATCAACGCCCGCTGGGGCGACCGCGTGAACGTGAGCTTCTCCACGCTGACCTGTCTGGAAGTGATGGCGGGCGGGGTGTCCAAAGGTCACGCGCTGGAAGCGGTAGCGAAACGGCTGGGCTTTGATCTGAAAGACTGTATCGCCTTTGGCGATGGCATGAACGATGCCGAGATGCTCTCCATGGCGGGTAAAGGCTGCATCATGCAGAACGCGCACCAGCGCCTGAAAGATCTGCACCCGGAGCTGGAAGTGATCGGCACCAACGGCGATAACGCCGTGCCTAAGTATCTGCGCAAACTGTTCCTTGAATAATCTTCAATTGATTGTTTATTGTTCAGATGTCAACTAAAGAGTTCGCTACAATGCCTCTCCTTCTTTCTGAGAGACAAGCATTGTGGCGCTACTCATTATCACCACTATCCTGTGGGCCTTCTCCTTTAGTCTGATTGGCGAATACCTTGCCGGATCGGTCGACAGCTACTTCTCGGTACTGATGCGCGTGGGGCTGGCGGCGCTGGTGTTCCTGCCGTTCCTGCGTACCCGCGGGCAGTCGCTAAAAACGATACTGCTGTACATGCTGGTAGGCGCGATGCAGCTCGGCATCATGTACCTGTTCAGCTTCCGGGCCTACGTTTACCTGTCCGTCTCGGAATTTCTGCTCTTCACCGTGCTGACGCCGCTCTACATCACGCTGATTTATGACTTGCTCAGCAGGCGCCGTTTGCGCTGGGGATATTTGCTGAGCGCTGCGCTGGCAGTCATTGGCGCGGCGATTATTCGCTATGACAAGGTAAGCGATCACTTCTGGACTGGGCTGATGTTCGTCCAGCTCGCTAATATCAGCTTTGCCATCGGGATGGTGGGTTACAAACGTCTGATGGAGACCCGCCCGATGCCGCAGCATAACGCGTTTGCGTGGTTCTATATGGGCGCGGCGATTGTCGCGGTAGCGGCGTGGTTTCTGCTCGGCAATCCGCAAAAGCTGCCGACCACCTCCGTGCAGTGGAGCGTTCTGGTCTGGCTGGGCGTGGTGGCGTCGGGGCTGGGCTATTTTATGTGGAACTACGGCGCTACGCAGGTAGACGCCGGGACGCTGGGGATCATGAACAATGTGCACGTGCCGGCGGGGCTACTGGTGAACCTCGCCATCTGGCAGGAGCAGCCGCACTGGCCGAGTTTCCTTATTGGGGGAACGGTGATCCTGGCTTCGCTGTGGGTACATCGCCGCTGGGTCGCTCCGCGCTCCGCACAAACGGAAGATGGTCGCACGCGTGGTTCCGCGCTGAGCGAATAAACGCTTCCGTAATCGGCTGACGCTGCTCGCCGTCACGCACGGCGGCGTACAGCCGGCTCCACAGTCCTTCACCCAGAGTTTTGGTGACCACCAGACCCTGGCGTTCAACCGTCTCGACCACCCAGTGCGGCAGCGCCGCAATCCCCATTCTGGCCGCCACCATCTGAATTAACAGCAGCGTGTTATCCACGCTTTTCAGCTGTGGGCTGATGCCCGCGGGTTGCAGGAAATGGCGCCAGATATCCAGACGACTGCGCTGTACCGGGTAAATCAGCAGCGTCTCCGTTGCCAGATCTTCCGGCGTGATACGCGTTTTAGCGGCCAGCGGATGGTCCGGGGCCAGCACCAGACGCACCTCAAAATCAAACATTGGCGAATAGTGCAGACCGCTGCGCGGCAGAATATCTGAGGTCATCACCAGATCCAGCTCACCCTGCTGAAGCGACGGCTGCGGATCAAACGTGACGCCGGATTTGAAGTCCATCTCCACCTGCGGCCACTTCTGGCGGAAGTTCTCAAGCGCGGGGGTCAGCCACTGAATACAGCTGTGACACTCAATGGCGATGCGCAGGGTGGTCTGCTGCGGCTCGTTGCAGGACTGCAACGCGCTGGCAATCTGCGGCAACACCTGGTTCGCCAGCTGAAGCAAAATTTCGCCCTGCGGCGTAAAGCGCAAAGGCTGGCTCTTACGCACAAAAAGACGAAAGCCGAGGCGTTGTTCCAGATCGCTGAACTGGTGAGAAAGGGCAGACTGAGTCTGGTGCAGCGTGGCCGCTGCCGCCGCAAGAGAACCGCAGTTCCGCAACGCTTGTAGCGTTTTCAGGTGTTTTATCTCGATCATGAAAGTCCTTCACTTCGCCATGAACATTTTGCGCTTGAGGAATATACAGTACCTGCCAATTATAGAAGTGTAAACATCTGGACGTCTAAATAACGAATTTCTACAAGGGGTATGCCATGACAATCCGCACTCACACTCTCGGTTTCCCTCGCGTTGGTCTGCGTCGCGAGCTGAAAAAAGCGCAAGAAAGCTACTGGGCGGGTAACGCCACCCGCGAAGAACTGCTGGCGGTGGGGCGCGAGCTGCGCGCGCGTCACTGGGATCAGCAAAAACAGGCGGGCGTAGACCTGCTGCCGGTGGGCGATTTCGCCTGGTACGACCATGTTCTGACCACCAGCCTGCTGCTTGGCAACGTGCCGGCTCGTCATCAGAACAACGATGGATCGGTGGATATCGATACCCTGTTCCGCATCGGCCGTGGCCGCGCGCCAACGGGTGAGCCAGCGGCAGCGGCGGAAATGACCAAGTGGTTTAACACTAACTATCACTATATGGTGCCGGAGTTCGTTAAGGACCAGCAGTTCAAACTGACCTGGACCCAGCTTCTGGATGAAGTGGACGAAGCGCTGGCGCTGGGTCACCAGGTGAAACCCGTGCTGCTGGGGCCGGTCACCTACCTGTGGCTGGGCAAAGTGAAAGGTGAGCAGTTCGACCGCCTCAGCCTGCTGAACGATATTCTGCCGGTTTATAAGCAGGTGCTGATTGAGCTGGGTAAGCGCGGTATTCAGTGGGTGCAAATCGATGAACCGGCGCTGGTGCTTGAGCTGCCGCAGGCGTGGCTGGATGCCTTCAAACCGGCGTATGACGCGCTCACGGGCCAGGTGAAGCTGCTGCTGACCACCTATTTCGAGGGCGTAACGCCGAACCTCGACACCATTACCGCGCTGCCGGTTCAGGGTCTGCACGTTGATCTCGTTCACGGCAAAGACGATGTGGCAGAGTTGCACAAGCGTCTGCCTGCGGAGTGGCTGCTCTCTGCCGGTCTGGTGAATGGTCGTAACGTCTGGCGTGCCGATCTCACCGGGAAATATGCACAAATCAAGGACATTGTCGGTAAACGTGAATTGTGGGTAGCCTCTTCCTGTTCCCTGCTGCACAGCCCGATCGACCTGAGCGTGGAGACCCGACTCGACCCTGAGGTGAAAAGCTGGTTTGCCTTTGCCCTGCAAAAGTGTGAGGAGCTGGCTCTGCTGCGCGACGCGTTGAACAGCGGCGACACGGCAGCGATTACCGACTGGAGCGCCCCGATCCAGGCGCGCCGTCACTCGACGCGCGTGCATAACCCGGCGGTGGAAAAACGTCTGGCGGCCATCACTGCCCGGGACAGCCAGCGCCAGAGCCCGTATGAAGTGCGCGCCGAAGCCCAGCGTGCGCGCTTTAACCTGCCCGCGTGGCCGACCACAACCATCGGCTCCTTCCCGCAGACTACCGAGATCCGCGGCCTGCGCCTGGACTTCAAAAAGGGCAATCTGGATGCGAATCACTACCGCACCGGCATTGCGGAGCACATCAAACAGGCGATCGTCGAGCAGGAACGTCTGGGTCTGGACGTGCTGGTGCACGGCGAGGCCGAGCGTAACGATATGGTGGAATACTTCGGTGAACACCTGGACGGCTTTGTCTTTACCCAGAACGGCTGGGTGCAAAGCTACGGCTCCCGCTGCGTGAAGCCGCCGGTGGTGATCGGTGACGTCAGCCGCCCGGAAGCGATCACCGTGGAGTGGGCGAAGTATGCCCAGTCTCTGACCGACAAACCGGTAAAAGGCATGCTGACGGGGCCGGTGACCATTCTCTGCTGGTCGTTCCCGCGTGAAGATGTATCCCGGGAAACCATCGCCAAACAGATCGCCCTGGCGCTGCGTGATGAAGTGGCGGATCTGGAAGCGGCGGGGATTGGCATCATTCAGATCGACGAACCGGCGCTGCGTGAAGGCTTGCCGCTGCGTCGCAGCGACTGGGATGCTTATCTGACGTGGGGCGTGGAGGCGTTCCGCCTCAACGCGGCCGTCGCGAAGGACGACACGCAGATCCACACCCACATGTGTTACTGCGAATTTAACGACATCATGGACTCCATTGCCGCGCTCGACGCCGATGTGATCACCATCGAGACCTCGCGTTCAGACATGGAGTTGCTGGAGTCGTTCGAAGAGTTCGACTACCCGAACGAAATCGGGCCGGGCGTGTATGACATTCACTCCCCTAACGTGCCGAGCGTGGAGTGGATTGAATCGCTGCTGCAAAAAGCCGCCCAGCGCATTCCGGCGGAACGCCTGTGGGTAAACCCGGACTGCGGCCTGAAAACTCGCGGCTGGCCTGAAACCCGCGCGGCGCTGGCGAACATGGTGCAGGCGGCGCAGAATTTGCGTCAGGCGTAGTGGGGCTGGATTGCCCGGTTGGCGCAGCCGCCACCGGGCTTTTTGTATTACGCTTTCTTCCCGCCGTACTGGCTGAACCACGCCAGCATTCTCTGCCAGCCATCTTTCGCCGATTCTGCGTGATAGCTCGGACGATAATCGGCATTAAACGCGTGTCCCGCATCCGGGTACACCACGATTTCGGCCTTCGCGTTTGCCGCCCGCAGCGCGTGGCGCATGGTCTCGACGGTATCAAGCGGAATGCCGGTATCCTGGCCGCCATACAGCCCTAGCACCGGGGCATTTAAATCGGTGGCGATATCAACAGGATGTTTCGGCGAGTTCAGGGTCTTTTCACCCACCAGTTTACCGTACCAGGCCACAGCGGCTTTCAGCTGCGGATTGTGCGCGGCATACAGCCAGCTAATGCGTCCGCCCCAGCAGAAGCCGGTCACCATCAGACGGTGCGGGTCGCCACCGTTGCGCGCCGCCCAGCTGGCAACGTGGTCGAGATCGGCCAGCACCTGCGCGTCCGGCACTTTGCTGACCAGGTTGCTGAACAGCGTCGGGATGTCGCTGTAATCATTCGGATCGCCCTGACGGAAATAGAGTTCCGGCGCAACGGCCAGGTAACCTTCCAGCGCCAGACGGCGGCAGAGGTCGCGAATATGTTCATGAACGCCAAATATTTCCTGCACCACGATCACGATGGGCAGCGGGCCATCGGCGGATTTTGGCCGCGCGTGGTACGCTGGCATGTTCTCCCCCTGGGAGGGAATGGAGGTCTCGCCTGCGGTAATGGCCTCTTCAGGGGTTGAGACGATGGTTGAAGCATGCGGGGCCGCAGCAGGTGCAAAACCGGTTTTTTCAGTCATGGCATTCTCCGTACCAATGAATGGATTAGCGCAAAGATAAATATAGACACCAGGTTAACAATCCACAGTGCCTTATAGCGTCTATCTTTTGTGCAGCACCCGGCGATATAACTTGTTAATGTGATGTGAATCACTATTTTATGGAAATTAACTGCAATCATTTTCATTCATGGTGAGGTGTATCACGAAATAATGCACATTGCTTCTGTAAAGTACCGTTTTACTTCTTCTGACAAACCGACCCACAGAGGAGTCACCTATGTCTAAGTCTGATGTTTTTCATCTCGGCCTCACTAAAAACGATTTACAAGGGGCTACGCTTGCTATCGTCCCTGGCGATCCTGAGCGTGTGGAAAAGATCGCCGCGCTGATGGATAAGCCGGTTAAGCTGGCAGCGCATCGCGAATTCACCACCTGGCGCGCAGAGCTGGACGGTAAAGCGGTGATCGTGTGCTCTACCGGTATTGGTGGCCCGTCTACCTCTATCGCCGTTGAAGAGCTGGCGCAGCTGGGCATTCGTACTTTCCTGCGCATCGGCACCACAGGCGCCATTCAGCCGCACATCAACGTGGGCGACGTGCTGGTTACCACCGCATCCGTGCGTCTGGACGGGGCAAGCCTGCACTTTGCACCGATGGAATTCCCGGCAGTGGCCGATTTCGAATGCACCACCGCGCTGGTTGAAGCCGCGAAGTCCGTGGGCGCCACCACCCACGTGGGCGTAACTGCCTCTTCCGATACCTTCTACCCGGGCCAGGAGCGTTACGACACCTTCTCTGGTCGCGTGGTGAGCCGTTTCAAAGGCTCCATGGAAGAGTGGCAGTCGATGGGCGTCATGAACTACGAAATGGAATCTGCGACGCTGCTGACCATGTGCGCAAGCCAGGGTCTGCGTGCCGGTATGGTGGCGGGCGTTATCGTCAACCGTACTCAGCAGGAGATCCCGAACGCTGAAACCATGAAGCAGACTGAAAGCCATGCGGTGAAAATCGTGGTTGAAGCGGCGCGCCGCCTGATCTAATTCTCTCTTCAGTGCTGAAAGGCCGACATGCTCGGCCTTTTCTTTTTGCGTAACGCCTCGCAGGAAAACCCTTTCAAACTGGACGTTCATACAGCACAATTCTATTTTGTGCGGTAATACGTTGATGCAGGGGGCATTGTGGATATCTCAATCCTGATTTATGCAGTGATTGCGCTGGTGAGCGTGGGAATTGGCTGGCTCATTTCCGGCTACCAGCATGCGCAGCAGAAAGCCGAACAGCTGGCAGAGCGCGAGGAGATCGTCGCTGAACTTAGCGCGACGAAACAACAGCTTGCGCTGAGTGACCACTGGCGCGACGAATGCGAACTGCTCAATAACGAACTGCGCAATCTGCGTGATATCAATACCTCGCTGGAGGCCGATCTCCGTGAAGTGACCACCCGTCTTGAGTCCACCCAACTGCACGCCGAAGACAAAATCCGTCAGATGATCAACAGCGAGCAGCGTCTTAGCGAGCAGTTTGAGAACCTCGCGAACCGCATTTTTGAGCACAGCAATCGCCGCGTGGATGAGCAGAACCGCCAGAGCCTGAACAGCCTGCTGACGCCGCTGCGTGAACAGCTGGACGGCTTTCGCCGTCAGGTACAGGACAGCTTTGGTCAGGAAGCCCGCGAACGCCACACGCTGGCGCATGAAATTCGTAATCTCCAGCAGCTGAATGCGCAGATGGCGCAGGAGGCGGTTAACCTGACGCGCGCACTGAAAGGTGATAACAAAGCGCAGGGAAACTGGGGCGAAGTGGTCATGACGCGCGTGCTGGAGGCCTCTGGCCTGCGCGAAGGATACGAATACGAAACGCAGGTCAGCATTGAGAACGATGCGCGATCGCGGATGCAGCCGGATGTCATTGTTCGTCTGCCACAGGGCAAAGATGTGGTTATCGACGCCAAAATGACGCTGGTGGCCTATGAGCGCTACTTCAACGCTGAGGATGACTACACCCGCGAAACAGCGTTGCAGGAGCACATCGCCTCCGTGCGTAACCATATCCGTCTGTTGGGCAGAAAAGATTATCAGCAGCTGCCGGGGCTGCGATCGCTGGATTATGTGCTGATGTTCATTCCGGTCGAGCCTGCGTTCCTGCTGGCGCTCGACAGACAGCCCGAACTGATCACCGAAGCGCTGAAAAATAACATTATGCTGGTCAGCCCCACCACGCTACTGGTGGCGTTACGTACCATTGCCAACCTGTGGCGCTATGAGCACCAAAGCCGTAACGCGCAGCAGATTGCCGATCGCGCCAGCAAGCTGTACGACAAAATGCGGCTGTTTGTGGACGATATGTCCTCGGTGGGGCAAAGCCTGGATCGCGCGCAGGATAACTACCGCCAGGCGATGAAAAAACTCTCCACCGGGCGTGGCAATTTGCTGGCGCAGGCGGAGGCGTTTCGCAGCATGGGGGTGGAAGTTAAACGCAAGATTAATCCGGAACTGGTGGAGCAGGCTACCGCTCAGGACGAAGAGTTTCGTCTGCGTGAAGGCGACGGTGAGCAAAATAGCCGCAATGAAGACAACGATTTAGCGGCGAGTTTATCCCCCGAAGCGCAGCCGGCGCGTTTCTTTCACGGTGGTTGAAACGTAGGGCAAATGCGCCCAATCTGTTACACTTCACGAACATTTGACTGATTAGCAGGCTCTGAGATGGTTGACGATTCACAAGACACAACGCACTTTGGCTTTCAGACTGTCGCCAAAGCGCAGAAAGCTGACATGGTGGCCCACGTATTTCATTCCGTGGCGGCGAAGTACGATGTGATGAATGATTTGATGTCATTCGGCATTCATCGCTTGTGGAAGCGCTTCACTATTGATTGCAGCGGCGTGCGCCGTGGACAAACGGTGCTGGATTTAGCCGGAGGCACAGGGGATCTGACCGCTAAGTTCTCCCGTCTGGTTGGCGAAACCGGCCGCGTGGTGCTGGCGGATATCAACGACTCAATGCTGAAAATGGGACGCGAAAAGCTGCGTAATATCGGCGTGGTAGGCAACGTTGAATATGTTCAGGCCAACGCCGAAGCGCTGCCGTTCCCGGATAATACGTTCGACTGCATCACCATCTCTTTCGGTCTGCGTAACGTGACCGATAAAGATAAAGCGCTGCGCTCCATGTACCGCGTGCTTAAGCCGGGCGGTCGACTGCTGGTACTCGAGTTTTCTAAACCGATTATCGACCCGCTGAGCAAAGCTTACGATGCCTATTCCTTCCACGTTCTGCCGCGCATCGGCGAGCTGGTGGCAAACGATGCAGAAAGTTACCGTTACCTGGCCGAGTCCATCCGAATGCACCCGGATCAGGACACGCTGAAAGCGATGATGCAGGATGCGGAGTTTGAAAACGTGGAATACTTCAATATGACGGCGGGTGTCGTCGCGCTGCATCGTGGTTACAAGTTCTGAGTGGAGGTTTCCCGTGCCCATTAAACCCTTAGTCACCGCAGGCATCGAGAATGTACTGAATGCTTTTCTGTATCGCGCTCCGGCGTTGAAAACCGCACGTCAGCGGCTTAACGGAAAGGTGCTGCGCATCGTTTTAAAGGAGTTCTCGACGCCGCTTGTGCTGGTCTTCAGCGAACGCCAGCTTGACGTTCTGGGTGAGTGGGAAGGCGAGGCTGACTGCTCGGTGATTACGCACATGAGCGTATTGCCAAAACTGCGTGACCGTCAGCAGATGACGGCGCTTATTCGCAGCGGTGAGCTGGAGGTCGAAGGCGATATTCAGGTGGTACAGAACTTCGTTGCACTCAGCGATCAGGCTGAATTCGACCCGGCGGAACTGATGGCGCCCTATATCGGCGACATCGCGGCTGAAGGTATAAGCAAAACGCTGCGCACGGGTTCCGCTTTCCTGCGTAAAGGTCTGCTCCGTCAACAGCGCTACGCTGCCGAGGTGCTGACCGAAGAGTGGCGTATGGCGCCGGGGCCTTTAGAAGTCGCCTGGTTTGCAGAAGAGACCGCGGCAGTTGAGCGCGCAGTTGATGCGTTAACCAAACGGCTGGAAAAACTGGAGGGCAAATGACGCCTGGTGAAATTCGGCGCCTCTATTTTATCGTTCGCACCTTTTTGAGCTACGGGCTCGACGAGCTTATCCCCAGAATGCGTATCACCCTGCCGCTTCGGCTTTGGCGTCGCACGCTGTTCTGGATGCCGAATCGCCATAAGGATCAGGAGCTGGGCGCACGCCTGCGTCTTGCGTTACAGGAGCTGGGCCCGGTCTGGATCAAGTTTGGGCAGATGCTCTCAACACGTCGCGACCTTTTCCCACCGCAGATTGCCGATCAGCTCGCGCTATTGCAGGACCGCGTTGCTCCGTTTGACGGAGAGAGAGCGAAGAAACAAATCGAAGAAGCGATGGGCAATATCCCCATCGAGACCTGGTTTGATGATTTCGATATTCAGCCCCTGGCCTCTGCCTCTATTGCGCAGGTTCACACCGCGCGCCTGAAGGAAAATGGCAAAGAGGTGGTCATCAAAGTGATTCGTCCGGATATCCTGCCGGTTATCAAAGCAGACATGAAGCTGATTTATCGCCTGGCTCGCTGGGTGCCGCGTCTGTTGCCGGATGGTCGCCGTCTGCGTCCGCTGGAAGTGGTTCGGGAATACGAAAAAACGCTGATTGACGAGCTTAACCTGCTGCGTGAATCGGCGAACGCCATTCAGCTGCGTCGAAACTTTGAAGACAGCCCGATGCTGTATGTTCCTGAAGTCTATTCTGACTATTGCAGTCAGAACATGATGGTGATGGAACGTATCTACGGTATTCCGGTCTCGGACGTGGCGGCGCTGGAAAAACAGGGCACCAACATGAAGCTGCTGGCCGAGCGTGGCGTGCAGGTCTTCTTTACTCAGGTTTTTCGCGACAGCTTCTTCCATGCAGACATGCATCCGGGCAACATCTTCGTCAGCTATGAGCACCCGGAAGATCCGAAATACATCGGCATCGACTGCGGTATTGTCGGCTCGCTGAATAAAGAGGATAAGCGCTACCTCGCTGAGAACTTTATCGCTTTCTTCAATCGCGACTACCGTAAGGTGGCCGAGCTGCACGTGGATTCAGGCTGGGTTCCGCCAGATACCAACGTGGAAGAGTTTGAATTTGCGATTCGCACCGTCTGTGAGCCGATTTTTGAAAAGCCGCTCTCGGAGATCTCTTTCGGACACGTCCTGCTCAACCTGTTCAACACCGCACGCCGTTTCAATATGGAAGTGCAACCACAATTAGTTTTACTTCAGAAAACATTACTTTACGTTGAGGGCGTAGGCCGCCAGCTCTATCCTCAGTTAGACTTGTGGAAAACCGCGAAACCGTTCCTCGAATCCTGGATTAAGGATCAGGTCGGTATTCCAGCCCTGGTTCGCTCGCTTAAAGAGAAAGGCCCGTTCTGGATTGAAAAAATGCCTGAAATTCCTGAACTGGTTTACGACAGTTTGCGTCAGAGCAAGAACCTTCAGCACAGCATGGATAAAATCGCGCACGAGCTTCAATCCAGTCGCGTGCGTCAGGGGCAGTCCCGCTATCTCTTCGGAATTGGCGCGACGCTGCTGATAAGCGGCACGTTGCTGTTGATCAATCGTCCGGACTGGGAAATGATGCCAGCCTGGATTATGGCTGCCGGTGTGGTTGTCTGGCTTGCTGGCTGGCGAAAAACGCGCTGAATTAGCGTCGCTATCGAGAGATTGCATACGTATAATGCGATCTGACTAATTAATCATCTATCACTGGGGAACACGCATGGGTGGTATCAGTATCTGGCAGTTAGTGATCATTGCCGTCATCGTTGTGCTGCTGTTTGGCACGAAAAAACTCGGATCGATTGGTTCCGACCTGGGCGCGTCAATCAAAGGCTTCAAGAAAGCCATGAGCGATGATGAGAATAAGCAGGAAAAAACCAGTCAGGATGCTGATTTTACCGCTAAATCCATCGCCGATAAGCAGGACGAAGCCAAAAAGGAAGAGGCTAAACGTCACGATAAAGAGCAGGTGTAATTCGTGTTCGACATTGGTTTTGGTGAGTTACTGCTGGTCTTTGTGATTGGTCTGATTGTGTTGGGGCCGCAGCGTTTACCCGTTGCGGTGAAAACCGTCGTGGGCTGGGTGCGGGCGCTTCGCTCGCTGGCAACTACCGTGCAGAACGAACTGGCGCAGGAGCTGAAGCTTCAGGAATTTCAGGACAGCCTGAAAAAGGTTGAAAAGGCGAGTATGGACAACCTGACGCCGGAGCTGAAAGCATCAATGGATGAGTTGCGCGAAGCGGCGGAATCCATGAAGCGTTCTTACAGTATTAACGATCCTGAGAAGGCGAGCGATGAAGCAAACACCATCCACAATCCGGTGGTGAAGGGTAGCGAAGAGCAGCGCGAGGGTGTAACGCCTTCCAGCGCGGAGCATCAGGCTGCTTCGCCAGAGCAATCGCCGCAGGAGCCCGAAGTGAAAAAGCAGGTGCCGCCGGAAGAGCCCGTGGTCAAAACGGCTGAGGTAAAACCCGCCGCGCCCGTTTCCGAATCATCCCCCTCGTCGAGTGATAAAGCGTAAACATGGCAGTAGATGATACTCAACCGCTTATTACGCACCTCATTGAGCTGCGTAAGCGCCTGTTAAACTGCATTATTGCGGTTTTCCTCATTTTTTTATGTCTGGTCTATTTTGCCAACGATATCTATCAGGTGGTTTCCGCGCCGCTGATTAAACAGATGCCTCTGGGCGCGACGATGATTGCAACAGACGTTGCTTCACCGTTCTTTACCCCGATCAAACTGACCTTCTGGGTGTCGTTGATTGCCTCTGCGCCGGTCATTTTGTATCAGGTCTGGGCATTTGTGGCGCCCGCGCTGTACAAGCATGAACGCAAGCTGGTTATTCCGCTGCTGGTGTCCAGTTCGCTGCTGTTTTATATCGGCATGGCGTTCGCCTACTTCGTTGTCTTCCCGCTGGCCTTCGGCTTCCTGACGCATACCGCACCGGAAGGGGTACAGGTGTCGACGGACATCGCCAGCTACCTCAGCTTCGTGATGGCGCTGTTTATGGCCTTTGGTGTCGCCTTCGAGGTGCCCGTAGCAATTGTCCTGCTCTGCTGGGTGGGGGTGACCACGCCTGACGATCTGCGTAAGAAGCGCCCGTACATCCTGGTGGGGGCATTTGTCGTAGGCATGCTGTTAACGCCACCGGACGTCTTCTCGCAAACCTTACTGGCGATACCCATGTACTGCCTGTTTGAAGTCGGCGTGTTCTTCGCTCGTTTCTACGTCGGAAAGGGGCGTACCCGGGACGAAGAAGACGAGCCGTCTGAAGAGACTACTAAAGAATAAAACCAACCGCCCGTCAGGGCGGTTGTCATATGGGGATACGTATGTTTGATATCGGGCTTAACCTCACCAGCGCCCAGTTTGCGAAAGACCACGATGAGGTGGTGGCGCGCGCCTTTGCCGCCGGCGTGGGTGGGCTGCTACTGACGGGAACGAATCTGCATGAGAGTGAGCAGGCACGGCAGCTGGCGCAACGCTATCAACACTGCTGGTCCACCGCAGGCGTGCATCCTCATGACAGCAGCCAGTGGACGCATGAAAGCGCTGAGGCGCTTCATCGTCTGGCACAAACGCCAGAAGTGGTTGCCATTGGCGAATGCGGGCTTGATTTCAACCGTAACTTCTCGACGCCTGAAGAGCAGGAGAAGGCATTTACCGCCCAGCTCGCGCTGGCAGCAGAGCTGGAGATGCCGGTGTTTATGCACTGTCGCGATGCGCATGAACGTTTTATGGCGCTACTGGAACCCTGGCTGGAGAAACTGCCGGGCGCGGTGTTGCACTGCTTTACGGGCTCCCGTCAGGAAGCGCTGGATTGCCTGAACCGCGGGCTGTATTTGGGTATCACGGGCTGGGTCTGCGATGAGCGTCGTGGGCTGGAACTGCGTGAGCTGTTACCCGTTATCCCGGCCGATCGTTTGCTGCTGGAAACGGATGCGCCGTATCTGTTGCCCCGGGATATGCAGCCCAAACCGCCATCACGACGTAATGAACCGGCCTACCTGGGGCATATTGCTGAGCGAGTGGCGCACTGGCGCGGAGAAGATGCCCAGTGGCTGGCAGCACAAACCGATGATAACGTGCGTCGTCTGTTCGGCGTGCAGTTCTAAACTTTGCGGAAATCGGTGTTTTTAACGCTCTGCAACACCTCTTTGTTCAGCAGGTTGAGCAGCAGCATGGAGCGCGCTTCACCGTCCGGCTCAGCGAAGATGGCCTGTAACCCTTCAAAGGCGCCTTCGGTGATCACCACGCTGTCGCCGGCATAAGGGGTTTCCGGATCGGTAATATCTTCAGGCTGCTGGTAGACAGAAAGCTGATGAATAACCGATGACGGTACTCTTGCCGGATGGGCGCCAAAACGCACAAAATGGCTGACGCCGCGCGTGGCGCTGATCGTCGTGGTGTGGATCACTTCGGGGTCGAACTCGACGAACAGATAGTTCGGGAACAGAGGCTCACTGACGGTCGTGCGTCTTCCACGCTGCATTTTTTCAAGCGTGATCACGGGTGTCAGGCAGTTAACAGACTGACGTTCAAGATGTTCCTGCGCGCGCTGAAGTTGCCCGCGTTTGCAATACAGTAAATACCAGGCCTGCATAATCACTCTTCCCATTGTTCGGGGCGCAAGCATACCAAAACCCTGGCGGGATCGCTAAGGTGATTATAATGGCGAAAAAGAGAGTAAGTCGTGGAAGTTCACGCTAATTTAACAAAATTACAGCATCACGCGGTCTTACGCCGTATAATGAAGCGCTTACAGAGAGGCCATGATTAACTGCATGAAATACCACGATCTACGCGACTTCCTGGCGCTGCTGGAAAAGCAGGGCGAACTCAAACGCATTACGCTTCCTGTTGATCCGTATCTGGAAATGACAGAAATCGCTGACCGCACCTTGCGCGCGGGCGGCCCGGCGTTGCTGTTTGAAAACCCAAAAGGCTACGCCATGCCGGTGCTGTGCAACCTGTTTGGCACACCTCGCCGCGTGGCGCTGGGGATGGGACAGGAAGATGTCACGGCGTTACGTGAAGTGGGCAAACTGCTGGCCTTTCTTAAAGAGCCGGAGCCGCCAAAAGGGTTCCGCGACCTGTTCGACAAGCTGCCGCAGTTTAAGCAGGTGCTGAACATGCCCACCAAACGCCTGCGCGGTGCGCCGTGCCAGCAAAAAGTGCTGGAAGGCGATGCGGTGGATCTGACCAAAATTCCCATCATGCAGTGCTGGCCTGACGATGCCGCACCGCTGATCACCTGGGGCCTCACCGTGACGCGTGGGCCGCATAAAGAGCGTCAAAACCTCGGCATTTACCGCCAGCAGCTGATTGGCAAAAACAAGCTCATCATGCGCTGGTTGTCCCATCGCGGTGGGGCGCTGGATTTCCAGGAGTGGTGCGCGGCCCATCCGGGCGAACGCTTCCCGGTTTCCGTCGCGCTGGGTGCCGATCCGGCAACCATTCTGGGCGCGGTGACGCCTGTTCCTGATACGCTGTCTGAATATGCCTTTGCAGGGCTGCTGCGCGGCACCAAAACCGAAGTGGTGAAGTGCATCTCCAATGACCTGGAAGTACCGGCCAGCGCAGAGATTGTGCTGGAAGGTTACATTGAACAGGGCGAGCTGGCGCCCGAAGGGCCGTACGGCGACCACACCGGCTATTACAACGAAGTGGATAACTTCCCGGTGTTCACCGTCACGCACATTACCCAGCGTGAAGATGCCATCTATCACTCCACCTATACCGGCCGTCCACCCGACGAACCGGCGGTGCTTGGCGTGGCGCTGAACGAAGTGTTTGTGCCGATCCTGCAAAAGCAGTTCCCGGAAATCGTTGATTTTTATCTGCCGCCGGAAGGGTGTTCGTATCGCCTGGCGGTGGTGACGATGAAGAAGCAGTATGCCGGTCACGCTAAGCGCGTGATGATGGGCGTATGGTCTTTCCTGCGCCAGTTTATGTATACCAAGTTTGTGATTGTCTGCGATGATGACGTCAATGCCCGCGACTGGAATGACGTCATCTGGGCCATCACCACGCGTATGGATCCGGCGCGTGATACGGTGTTAGTGGAAAACACGCCGATTGATTACCTGGACTTTGCCTCGCCGGTTTCCGGACTTGGCTCAAAAATGGGACTGGATGCCACGAACAAATGGCCTGGCGAAACCGACCGTGAATGGGGTCGCCCGATCGAAAAAGATCCTGCCGTGACCGCGCGAATTGACGCGATCTGGGACGAGCTGGCCATAATGAATAACGGTAAGGCAGAATAAGACCGTTTAGCCCTATAGACTTCCCGACAGAGAGAGCGAATGACAACCTTAAGCTGTAAAGTGACGTCGGTAGATGCTATTACCGACACCGTATATCGCGTCCGTTTGGTTCCTGAAGCGGCCTTCTCATTCCGTGCCGGTCAGTACCTGATGGTCGTGATGGACGAGCGTGATAAGCGTCCTTTCTCTATGGCCTCAACGCCAGCAGAGAAGGAATTTATTGAGCTGCATATTGGTGCGTCTGAGCTTAACCTGTACGCGATGGCCGTGATGGACCGCATCCTGAAAGAGCGTGAAATCGTGGTCGATATTCCTCATGGCGAGGCCTGGCTGCGTGAAGACGAAGACCGTCCGCTGATCCTGATTGCCGGTGGCACGGGCTTCTCTTATGTCCGCTCTATTCTGCTGACCGCGCTGGCGCGCAACCCGAATCGCGATATCACCATCTACTGGGGCGGCCGTGAAGAGAAGCATCTTTACGATCTGTCTGAGCTGGAAGCGCTGAGCGTAAATCATCCAAACCTGCGCATCGAGCCGGTTGTCGAGCAGCCTGAAGAGGGCTGGCGCGGGCGCAGCGGTACGGTGCTGACTGCGGTATTGCAGGATCATGGGACGCTGGCCGGGCACGATATCTATATTGCCGGTCGCTTTGAAATGGCAAAAATTGCCCGCGACCTGTTCTGCAACGAGCGTGACGCGCGGGAAGATCGTCTGTTTGGCGATGCGTTTGCGTTTATCTGATTGAGAGACCCGCTTCGGCGGGTTTTTTACGCTCGGGCATTAGCCTGGTGAAAATTTAACCTTGAAATGGGCGGCGCATTGCCGTTATTCTTGTTCCCGTTAAATTTCGCCCTCAGGAGCGCCCCCCAAAAATGAACAAACACGACTGATGAATTTCGATCCTTGCTCAACGCACCGCGTCGGCAGGGGATGTTTTGACTTCATTCAGGAGTGCTTATGGCTCATTTTGCGCAGTCCCCCTCTTTTATTTTGCATCAGGTCACCTGTCAGTTTGCGACGGGCGATATCCTTTTTGGTCCGCTGAATCTTTCTCTGGATGCGTCAGTGTGCGCGCTGGTTGGCCGCAACGGCAGCGGTAAAACACGTCTTCTGCGGCTGCTGGCAGGGGTTGATGAACCCGCCAGCGGTCATATTGATCGCTTTGGTACACACGTCTATGTGGCGCAGCAGCAGGATATTTCTGCGGATACGACGCTTGCCGGACTGCTTGGTTACGACGCGATCTTTGCGGCGCGCACGCGCATCGACAGCGGTCATTATGAACCCGACGATCTCGATACGCTCGACGGTTACTGGGATCTGGCTGAACGGCTGAGCCAGGCTTTTATCGCTGCAAAACTTCCCCCTTTTGACCCGAATAAACGCGCGGCAGAGCTGAGCGGCGGCGAGCGCATTCGTGCCTTGCTGTGCGGCGCATTCGCCGCAGATGCTGATTACCTGCTGCTGGACGAACCGACCAACCACCTCGACAGGCAAGGCCGCAAGTGGTTCTACGAGCAGCTTTCCCGGTATCAGGGCGGGGTGCTGGTGGCCTCCCACGACCGTGAGTTGCTGGCCCAGGTATCGCGTATCCTTGAACTGAGCGCATTGGGCCTGCGCAGCTACGGTGGGAATTATGCTGGCTATCGAACCCAGCGTGATGCTGAGCAGCTGGCTGCCCGCGCCGCGCTGGAGCATGCTGCCACCGAACGCAAGCGTACCCGCGCCCGTATGCATAAAGAGCATGACGACAGCCTGCGGCGTTCAGCCAAAACGCTTCGCACGGTCGACAGCCTTAACATCGCCTCGTTTGAACGGGTCAAATACAAAGGGGCGGCGAAAGAGCGTATTGGTTCCTGGAAAAAACAGCATAGCGATCAAAATTATGCTCTGAACGCTGCGGTCAACCAGGCACGCGAGCGGGTTGAAGAGGATAACGCGGTGATGTTTACCCTGCCGGGCAGTGAAATCCCGGAAGGAAAACAGGTGCTGGTGCTGGAAGAACTGGTGCTTCCGCACGTGCCTGTCTCCCCGATAAACTGGGGAATGGATGGCCCGATGCGCGTGGCGCTACGCGGGCCGAACGGCTGTGGAAAATCCACGCTGTTGAAAGTGATGTTGGGCGAAACAGCCCCTGTCACGGGAACCTGTAAGGTCTCTGTCAGGTGTGCGTATCTCGATCAGCATCTTTCCCGGCTGGATCTGTCGCAGTCGGTGATGACACACCTTAGCCTGGGCAATACGCCGCTCGAAGAAGGGGCGCTGCGTACCCGTTTAGCGCAGCTTCAGCTGGGCGCAGAGAAAGTGACACTACCACTGGCCGAACTGAGTGGCGGCGAGCGCCTGAAGGCCGCGCTGGCCTGCGTATTGTGGCGTGAAGCGGCAACGCAGCTGTTGCTTCTGGATGAGCCAACCAACCATCTTGATCTGGCCTCTGTTCAGGCTATAGAAGCGGCCTTAGCCGATTACCCCGGCGCGCTGTTGGTGGTGTCGCATGATGAAGCCTTTCTGGCTGGGCTGAAGTTGACGCATGAACTGGTGTGGGAAGAGACGGGATGGCGATGTGAAAGCCTGTAAACACAAGCCCCCGCAAGGGCGGGGGCAAACAAACTTTATCAGGCTAACTGCTTGCGAAGGTCAGGGTTTGCCTGGATCAGGCGCATCAGCTTTAGCTCGGCTGGGGTAGGTTTTTCACGTTTTGACTCCCACTCCAGCACCATCGCTACGCTGACACCCATCGCTCTTGCGAATTCATCTGTTTTCAGGCCCGATCCTTTGCGTAAACGCTCAAATTCACTAAAAGGATTGGACTTTTGATTCAGGGTAACCGTCGGCGGTACATCTTTAAAAATAATCTGTTCCAGGCTGCTCAGCAGCTCAAACTCAGGATCTTTTAATTCCATTGAGAACTCCTCATAAATCACACATCGGGATCATGAACATCAGAGAGCCTGTTAAGAATAGTCCCTAAACCAGACACAGGATCGTCACGGCTGTGATTAATTGTGCGATAACGATCGCTTTACGCGTTTCAGCTATATGGATAGTTATGCTAATTACCTGATTAGTCATATGTAGGGATGCACAGGTATTTTTTTGTAAATAGTCAGTACAAAAACGGTAATACCCGTTTTGCATGAAAACTCTATCTTGCAAGGCTGACCTGGACTATCCTTGTCAGCGTTGGGCACGCGTGTGCCGGTGTGCGCTTTTTGGGTGAAAGGAGTAATAAAATGGCGACAGGAAAGTCCTGCTCTCGCTGGTTTGCGCCTATTGCGGCGTTGTTGATGGTTGTT
Organism: Enterobacter cloacae complex sp. 397G4; assembly: GCF_050031515.1. Classification (NCBI taxonomy): domain Bacteria; kingdom Pseudomonadati; phylum Pseudomonadota; class Gammaproteobacteria; order Enterobacterales; family Enterobacteriaceae; genus Enterobacter; species Enterobacter cloacae complex sp. 397G4. The sequence continues at coordinate 228,217 of NZ_JBLGWE010000001.1, forward strand.
AGCCTGAGTGGGTGTTTCGATAAAGAAGGCGATCAGCGCAAAGCGTTTATCGATTTTCTACAGAATACAGTGATGCGTAGCGGCGAGCGTTTACCAACGCTGACTGCGGATCAGAAAAAACAGTTTGGTCCATTCGTGTCGGATTACGCCATTCTGTATGGCTATTCACAGCAGGTAAGCCAGGCGATGGATTCCGGTATTCGCCCGGTAGTGGATAGCGTGAATGCCATCCGCGTTCCACAGGATTATATGACCCAGCGCGAACCGCTGCGCCAGTCAAATGGCGCGCTTGGGGTACTGAGCCAGCAGCTGCAAAATGCCAAAATGCAGGCTGATGCGTCGCGTTCCGCGTTGAAGCAGGGCGAGGATCTCAAACCGGTCTATGACCAGGTGTATGAGAAAGTCGTGACCAAGCCGTCAAACGCCTTGCAACCGCTGATCCCGGCGGCGCAGGTCTTTACTCAGCAGCTGGTTCAGGTGGGTGACTTTATCAGTGAACAAGGTACGCAGGTGAGCTTCGTCTCTAACGGTATCCAGTTCCCGACCTCCCAGCAGGCGAGCCAGTACAACGCGCTGATCGGGCCGCTCGCGTCCCAGCATCAGGCCTTTAGCCAGGCCTGGAGCGCAGCGGTCGCTGCTACGGAATAAGAAAAACCCCCGCTTCGGCGGGGTTTTTTTTATGCTTGATGAAAATAACGCTTGTCATTCATCTACCACATCGGTATAACTATGTTCGTCGGTTTGTTACACAGACCTAAAGCAGTTTAGTAAAGCAGTCCAGATTGTTATCCATAGATACCCTTCGTAGTGACCCTTCCTTCATCGCTTAAAAATCTGTAACGCAATCCATCAAGCCGGAAGGCACAATATATTTGTTAATAAGGTAATTTCTATGTCTGCTAAAATGACTGGTCTGGTAAAATGGTTCAACGCTGATAAAGGTTTCGGCTTCATCACTCCTGACGATGGCTCTAAAGACGTGTTCGTACACTTCTCTGCTATCCAGAACGATGGCTACAAATCTCTGGATGAAGGTCAGAAAGTTTCCTTCACCATCGAAAGCGGCGCTAAAGGCCCAGCAGCTGGTAACGTTGTAAGCCTGTAAGCTTCCAGCCCAGTAGCACAAAATTCAAAAACCCGCCTTCTGGCGGGTTTTTTCGTATCTACTGTTGTATCTGCGGGTTAACGCAGTTCTTATCCACTTTACCGCCGAGCGCGGCAATCAGGTTATCCACGGCGGTCGCCGCCATATTGTAGCGTGTTTCATGAGTGGCAGAGCCGATGTGGGGCAGGGCGACGACGTTCGGCATGGTCAGTAGCGGAGAATCCACCGGCAGCGGCTCCTGTTCAAACACGTCCAGACCAGCGGCGTGGATCCCACCGTTTTGCAGTGCCTCAATCAGCGCCTTCTCATCGACCACCGGACCACGACCCGCGTTGATGAAAATGGCCGATTTCTTCATCTTTTCAAACGCCGCTTTGCCGATGAGATGACGCGTTTCATCCGTCAGCGGCAGGATCAGGCAGACAAAGTCGGCTTCCCGCAACAGCGTATCAAGCTCGCAGTAGCGGGCATTGAAACGTTCTTCAGCTTCAGTGTGGTGACGGCGTGCGTTATACAGGATGGGCATGCTGAAGCCGAAATGCGCGCGCTGTGCCAGTGCCAGACCGATGCGGCCCATCCCAACAATCCCCAGCGTTTTGCCATGAACGTCCACGCCGAACCAGTCCGGGCCAATGCTTTTCGTCCATTCGCCCGCTTTCACGCGCTCGGCCACTTCCACCACGCGACGCGCGGTACTGAGCACCAGCGCCATCAGCGTGTCGGCGACGGTCTCCGTCAGGGCATGCGGCGTGTGCATCAGCAGGATGTTGCGCGCGTTTAGCGCATCCACGTCGAAATTGTCGTATCCCACCGAAACGGTTGAGGTAGCACGAAGCTTCGGCATTTTCTCCAGCAGCGCTGCATCCACCTTTTCGCTCGATCCCAGCAGGCCCTCGGCGCTGGCAAACGCGTCGGCGTGCTGTGCCACGGTTTCCGGGCTGAGGTTCTTGACCCGGGTAACGGTAAAGTGTTCTTCCAGGCGTTTTTGCAGGTCTTCAGGCAGTGCTTTGTACAAAATGACGGACGGCTTCATGCTAATCTCCGTTGATTTTAAAAGGATTCAGGCGTGGCGTGCGCCGACGGGTAGCTGTTGATTATTAGCAGGCTTAACAATCAGAGTAAGCCATACCGAGGCAAAAAGCGCCACCCCCATAAAGATGTAAGAGGCCGATGGGCTGCCGGTGGCGCCGTTCAGATAGCCCACAAACCACGAGCCAAAGAACGAACCCAGCGCACCCATACTGTTGATCAACGCCATCGCGCCCCCAGCGACGTTACGCGGCAGCATTTCCGGGATGATGGCAAAGAACGGACCATACGGGGCATACATGGCCGCACCCGCAATCACCAGCAGCGTATACGAAGCCCAGAAGTGGTTCGCGCCCACGGCCCAGGAGCCAATAAAGGCAAAAGCAGCGATCAGCAGCAGTGGCCAGACGAACAGCTTACGGTTTTGCAGCTTGTCCGATGCCCAGGAGACGATAATCATCGCGATGGTCGCAGCCAGGTAAGGCACCGATGACAGCCAGCCCACTTCCACCATGCCAAGGTTTTCACCGCCGCTGCGGATAATCGACGGCAGCCACAGCACAAAGCCGTACACGCCAATACTCCAGGTAAAATACTGTGCGCACAGCAGAATAACGTTCCGGGAGCGGAAGGCTTCACCGTAGTTACGCACCGCTTTCAGCCCCTGCTGCTCTTTATCCAGCTGCGCCTGGAGCGCGGCTTTTTCGTCCTCAGAAAGCCATTTTGCCTGGGCTGGCTTATCTTTCACCAGCACCCACCAGCAGAAGGCCCAGATAATCGCGGGAACCCCTTCGATGATGAACATCTCGCGCCAGCCGAAGGACTGGATCAGGTAGCCGGAAACCACCGACATCCACAACACGGTGACCGGGTTACCAAGTATCAGGAACGTATTGGCACGTGAACGCTCAGATTTTGTGAACCAGTTGCTGATGTAAATCAGCATTGCTGGCATGACGGCCGCCTCAACCACGCCGAGAATAAAGCGAATAGCCGCCAGAGCAGGAATGTTATTCACCACGCCAGTAAGCGACGCACAGGCACCCCATAAGATCAGGCAGATGAAAATGAGCTTTCGCACGCTGCGGCGTTCAGCGTAAATCGCGCCGGGGATCTGGAAGAAGAAATAACCCAGGAAGAAGAGGGCACCCAGCAGGGAGGAGACCCCTTTGGTGATCCCGAGGTCTTCGTTGATCCCGGCGGCGGATGCGAAACTGAAGTTGGCACGATCCAGGTACGCCAGGCTGTACGTGATAAACACGATTGGCATGATGTACCACCAGCGTTTTACTGCATTGGTCGAACTGTTCATAGGCTTGCCTCTGTTGTTGAGGTTGTTGCCGCCGTTGTCTGTAGGGTACACGGTGGCTTAATTATCTGGTGCGGATTGCTGCCCTCACCCTGGCCCTCTCCCACAGGGAGAGGGAATTTAGACGCCGAGCTCTGCTCGTGTTGGTAATCCTTCGCTGTCGCCCTGCACCTGAATCGCCAGCGAACCAATTTTGTTGCCTCGCGCCACGGCCTGCGACAGCGGTTTGCCCTCCAGCAGAGCGCTGATGACCCCGACGGCAAACCCATCGCCCGCGCCCACGGTATCGACCACGTTGTCGACTTTTACCGCAGCGACAGCGCCTTGCTCACCGTCGGCAGTTTTGAACCATGCGCCGTCGGCACCGGTTTTCAGCACCACGGCTTTTACCCCTCTGTTGAGGTAAAAATCAGCAATGCCTTCGGGCGTGCTTTCGCCAGTGAGGATCATTCCCTCTTTTATGCCCGGCAGAACCCAGTCCGCCTGAAACGCCAGTCGGTTGAGTTTCTCAGCCATCTCCGCTTCGCTTTTCCACAGCACCGGGCGCAGGTTCGGATCGAAAGAGATCGTTTTGCCCTGCGCTTTCATTGCCGAAGCCGCGTGATCCAGTAAATCGTACGAGCTGGTCGAGAGCGCCGCCGCCACGCCGCTCAGGTGCAGGTGGCGCGCGGAGGAGAAATACGCGGCGTGATAATCATCCACGGAGAGATGGCTTGCCGCTGAGCCTTTGCGGAAATACTCCACGATGGGATCGGTTCCATTTTCAACTTTAGATTTCAGCTGAAAGCCCGTCGCAAAGCGTCCGTCGAGGGTCACGCCTGCGGCATCAATGCCCTCTTTTTTCAGTGAGTCGAGAACAAAATGGCCAAAGCTGTCATTTCCCACGCGGCTTACCCAGCCGACATTCAGCCCCAGCCGCGCAAGGCCGGTAGCAACATTCAGCTCGGCACCTGCCACGCGTTTAATGAAGTACTCCACTGCGCTCAGCTCGCCCGTTTCGGTGGCGACAAACATCGCCATGGCCTCGCCAATGGTGATGACATCCAGCGTCTTGTGCATGGTTTACTCCTCGCGCAGCAGGTTGACGTAATGGCGGGTGACGGCGGTGAGATCCGTCCCTTCCAGCGGAAATTCGATACCGCGTGGCGCATCGGCAGGGAGTTGATTAAGCAGATCCCGCCAGCGAGAATCGGTCTGATCCGGCGCGACGGCGCGGAACTGCGCCTTATGCGGGACTGCGGACTTCACATGAATATAGCTCACGGCGGGAGCCAGCTGACGTGCAGCCTCTTCCGGAGAGTCTCCAACCCACAGCCAGTTGCCCATATCGAACGTCAGCGTGACCGGCAGCGCCATTACCCGGCAGGCGGCTTTGAAGCGCTGCATCGGCGCGAGCTGCCCGCAGTCGGTCTGGTCGTTTTCCACCACCAGCGTCATGCCGCTTTCATCCAGCAGTGCGCGCAGGGCTTCAAGCGGCTGTTTGTCGCTGAAATGACCCAGCGAGACTTTAAGCCACAGCGCGTTCAGGGCGCTGGCTTCGCTAAGGTAGCGCGGGAGATCCGTGTTGAGGGTGCCATCGGGCATAAACAGGGGGGCCGGGGCGGAGTAGCACGCCAGTAAACCCAGCAGTTCAATGGACTCGCCGAGCGCAGGCAGGGCCATTAACTCGTCGTTGCTGAAGAGCTCGCGGCGGATTTCAACGCCATCAGCTCCCGCGCCGGCAATAACGGGAAGCATTGCCCGTTGACCGCCTGCCTGTCGCACCTGATCCGCACCATACGCGGCGGTGACCACCATAATTTTCCTGCTCATTTCCTGACTCCAGAGCGTAATCGATAGTATTACGCTAGATGGAACCGGTTCCAAAGAAAAGATCGGGATGCTGAATTTATGATCGCTGTCACGAAGGGGAAATTAACGGGCAGTAGAGCCGCGAACGATCAGTTCGCCGGAAAAAACCTGCTCGCGTACGGCGTCGCGGGTGCCTTCAATGCGGCGAACCACTTGTTCAACCGCGGCATAGCCGATCTGCCAGGTGGGTTGTTTGAGGGTGGTGATGCCTACGCCAGCAAGTTCTGCCCACTCCAGTTCATCAAAGCCGAGTAAGCCGATGTCGCTGCCCCAGTGCAGGCCAATGCGTTTAAGCGAGCGGGCAACCTGAAGCGTCAGCGCCCCGTTCGCGGAGATCACCGCCTTGCGCATACCCCGATGGCGGGTATGGAACTGGCGCAGGGTATTATCCAGCTGCCCGGCTTCATGCAGGGGGATTTCGGCATTCTCGGCGATCACGCCGGGATATCGCGCCAGCGTGGCACGAAATGCAGCCAGGCGGTCGCGGCGGGTGTTAACCATGCCCAGCGGTTCGCTCAGGAATAAAATGGCTTCGAAGCCCTGTTCAATCAGGTGCTCGGTGGCGGTGGTAGCCGCCTGGGTGTTATCCAGCCCGACCACATCGCAGGCAAATTCCGGGATTTTTCGGTCAATAAGCACCATTGGCAGAGACGATTGTTGCAGACGATTTAGCCCCTCTTCTCGCATCCCGACGGCATTCACCACAATCCCTTCCACCTGATAGCTGCGCAGCAGATCGAGGTAATGCAGCTCCTGATCAACCTCGTTATTGGTGTTACAGACCAGCGGGGTAAAGCCTTTCTCACGGCATGCCGCTTCGATGCCGCTGAGGACGTTTACGGAGTAGGGGTTGGTGATATCGGCGATGATGAGGCCAATCAGACGGGTGCGGCCCCGCTTGAGGCCGCGCGCCATCAGGCTGGGACGGTAGTCGAGATCGGCAATGGCCTGTTCGATTCGCGCCAGCAGCGCATCGGAAAGCAGGTGTTTCTCGCCGTTGAGGTAGCGTGAAATGCTGGTTTTACCGGTTTTGGCGGCTTTCGCCACGTCGCTGATGGTGGCCCGGGTTGGTTTGATCATCGCTGATTTCCCTGAATTTAGTGAGAATACCTTAGCGGGAAAATCTGGCGAATCAAGCTATTTGCCGGGTGGCGCTGCGCTTACCGGAGGTTGCGGTCTGATGCCCTCACCCCAACCCTCTCCCATGGGAGAGGGCGCAAACACTAAAAACGGCAACGGGGTTGCCGTTTTGCTTTTACCTACTGCACCGGGCTTAACGTAATCTCAACGCGGCGGTTCTGCGCTTTGCCTTCCGCCGTGCTGTTGCTGGCGATCGGGTTAGCCGGACCCATGCCGCTGGTGCGGATGCGGTTCGCTTCTACGCCCTGGGCGATCAGCGAGCTGGCCACGGAATCGGCGCGCTGCTGGGACAGACGCATGTTCAGATCCTGGCTGCCGGTGCTGTCGGTGTAGCCAATCACGTTCACGGCAGTTTTATTGTACTCTTTCAGCACCGCGGCCACGCCGGTCAGGGTGTTTGCGCCGGCGGGTTTCAGCGTCGCGCTGCTGCTGTCAAAGGTCACGTTGTTTGGCATGTTCAGGATGATGTTGTCACCGCTGCGCGTCACGCTCACGCCCGTACCTTTCATTTTGTCACGCAGTTTTGCTTCCTGCACGTCCATGTAATAACCCACGCCGCCGCCCAGGGCTGCGCCTGCCGCTGCGCCAATCAGCGCACCTTTGCCGCGATCTTTCTTGGAGGAGGAGAGTGCGCCAACGCCAGCGCCCACCAGGGAACCAATACCCGCGCCAATGCCGGATTTGCCCGCTTCGCGTTCACCGGTGTAAGGGTTGGTTGTGCAGCCAGAAACAGCCAGTGCGCCGCTCACCAGAGCGGCAATAACGAGTACGCGTTTTTTCATCTTATTTCCTTAATCCTTTTTATTCTTTGCCACGATGGACGTGGCAGTGGATTATGACGTCCGGATACGGAGAAAATTCAGTGTATAACTCTGAAATTTGTCACAAACGATAAACTGCCTCAATGAAAGGCCGAAACACCTGCACGCAACCAGGAGCGCACGCTTTGAGCACCTCAACAAAAACCATTCTGACCGCCGCCCACTGGGGGCCGATGCTGGTCGAAACCGATGGCGACACTGTGCTGTCGTCTCGCGGGGCTTTGCCTTCGCGCCATCTCAACTCTTTACAGACCGTCGTTCGCGATCAGGTACACAGTAAAACCCGCGTCCGCTGGCCGATGGTGCGTAAAGGCTTTCTGGCGTCACCGGATAAGCCGCAGGGTATTCGTGGGCAGGATGAGTTCGTACGCGTGAGCTGGGACGACGCGCTGGCGCTGATCCATACCCAGCATAAACGCATTCGCGACAGCTATGGCCCGTCGTCCATTTTTGCCGGCTCCTATGGCTGGCGCTCGAACGGCGTGCTGCATAAGGCCGCAACCCTGCTGCAACGCTATATGAGCCTGGCCGGAGGATACACCGGCCATCTGGGCGATTACTCGACCGGCGCGGCGCAGGCAATCATGCCGTATGTCGTGGGCGGGAATGAGGTTTATCAGCAGCAGACCAGCTGGCCGCTGGTGCTGGAGCATGCGGAGGTAGTGGTGCTCTGGAGCGCCAACCCGCTCAATACCCTGAAAATTGCCTGGAATGCGTCCGACGAGCAGGGCGTTTCCTACTTTGATGCGCTGCGCAAAAGCGGCAAGCGCATCATCTGTATCGATCCGATGCGTTCTGAAACGCTGGATTTCTTCGGCGACAGCGCCGAGTGGATCGCGCCGCATATGGGCACCGACGTGGCGATGATGCTGGGCATCGCCCACACCTTGGTGGAGAACGGCTGGCACGATACGGAATTTCTGGCGCGCTGCACCACGGGCTTCGATAAATTTGCCGACTACCTGACGGGACAAACCGACGGTATCGCCAAAACCGCAGAGTGGGCTGCGGCGATTTGCGGCGTTGATGCCGTTAAAATCCGCGAACTGGCGACGTTATTCCATAGCCGTGTCACGATGCTCATGTCCGGCTGGGGGATGCAGCGCCAGCAGTTTGGCGAGCAGAAGCACTGGATGCTGGTGACGCTCGCCGCGATGCTCGGGCAGATTGGCACACCCGGAGGCGGTTTTGGGCTTTCCTATCACTTTGCTAACGGCGGCAACCCGACGCGAAAAGCCGCGGTGCTGGCCTCCATGCAGGGCTCGGTGCAGGGTGGCGTGGACGCGGTAGATAAAATTCCGGTGGCACGCATTGTTGAAGCCCTGGAGAACCCAGGCGGGTTTTATCAGCACAACGGCCAGGATCGGCATTTCCCGGATATTAAGTTTGTCTGGTGGGCGGGTGGGGCCAACTTCACCCATCACCAGGATACTAACCGCCTGATCCGCGCCTGGCAGAAACCGGAGCTGGTGGTGATCTCGGAGTGCTTCTGGACCGCGTCAGCGAAACATGCCGATATCGTTTTGCCCGCCACGACCTCGTTCGAGCGTAACGATCTCACCATGACGGGGGATTACAGTAATCAGCATATGGTGCCGATGAAGCGCGTCGTGGCTCCCCGGGATGAAGCGCGGGATGATTTTGATGTCTTTGCCGACCTGAGTGAAATGTGGGAAGCGGGCGGTCGGGAGCGTTTCACCGAGGGCAAAACCGATCTGCAATGGCTGGAAACGTTTTACCAGATTGCCAGCCAGCGCGGGGCTGCGCAGGGCGTGACGCTGCCGCCATTCGCTGAGTTCTGGGAGGCGAATCAACTCTTCGAAATGCCGGAAAGCGAGCAGAATGCGCGGTTTGTGCGCTTTGCTGACTTCCGTCGCGATCCGGAGAATCATCCGTTAAAAACCGAAAGCGGGAAGATTGTGATCTACAGCGAACGCATCGCCAGCTTTGGCTACGCGGACTGTCCGCCACATCCGGCGTGGCTGGAGCCGGACGAATGGCATGGCAATGCGCAGCCGGGGCAGCTTCAGCTGCTGTCTGCCCATCCCGCCCATCGTCTGCACAGCCAGCTCAACTATTCGGCTTTGCGCGAGCAGTATGCGGTGGCGGGTCGTGAGCCGATTGCGCTGAACAGCGATGACGCAAAGGCGCGGGGGATTAACCACGGCGACCTCGTTCGGGTCTGGAACGCGCGCGGGCAGGTGCTGGCAGGCGCCGTGGTGAGTGACGGGATCCGCCCTGGCGTTTTCTGCATTCATCAGGGCGCATGGCCGGATCTGGCGCTGGACGAGGGCGGTATTTGTAAGAACGGCGCCGTAAACGTGCTGACCAAAGATCTCCCCAGCTCGAAGCTGGGGAATGGCTGCGCGGGGAATACGGCGCTGGCATGGGTGGAGAAATATGAGGGGCCGGCGCTTACCCTTACGGCGTTTGATCCGCCTGCCAGCTCATGATCCACGTCGGGTGTTGGGTATCATCCTGCCAGGCGCTGTCTTCGATGCGAAAACCCTGAGCATGATAGAAATTCACCGCCCGCACGTTTTTCTGATACACCTCCAGAGTTAAATACGGATAGTGCTGCTGAACGTGGTTCAGCAGCGCACGCCCGATCCCCTTTCCGATGAACGCCGGGGCGACAAACAACGCCCCCACGAACTGGAACTGCATGACGCTGATAAAACCGCACAGGGTACCGTTTTCTTCCCAGACCCAGGTCTCGGCGGCGGGAAGGTATTCATCCCGCACTACCGCTTCATTCGCTTGCCAGTAACTTGCGTCGATAAACGGATGCGCCTCGGTGGTGCTCTCCAGCCACAGACTCAAAAGCGGAGCGGTGTCCTCACTTTGCCATTTGCGGATCATGGTGGCCCTCCGGATGGCAGAAGCAGCCCGTAATGTGGTCATTGACCAGCCCGCAGGCCTGCATAAAGGAGTAACAGATGGTGGTGCCCACAAACTTAAAGCCGCGTTTTTTCAGCGCTTTCGACAGGGCATCTGAGGCGGGGGTCGACGTTGGGATCTCTGCAAGCGTGGCGGCCTGCGTCACCTTCGGCTCGTTATCCACAAACGACCAGACGAATGCTGAGAAGGGTTCGCCGTTTTGCTCCATCGCCAGATAAGCACGCGCGTTACCAATAATGGCCTGAATTTTACCGCGATGGCGGATGATACCGGTATCCAGAACCAGCCTTTCCACGTCGTCGTCGTTCATGGCGGCAACCGCAGCCGGATCGAACTGGTGGAAGGCTTTGCGATAATTCTCACGCTTTTTCAGAACGGTGATCCACGACAGTCCGGCCTGCTGGCCTTCAAGGCAAATCATTTCAAACAGTTTTTTACCGTCGGTTTCCGGTACGCCCCATTCCTTGTCGTGATAATCGATATAAAGCTGATCCTGGCTTACCCAGCCGCAACGTTGCATAGGTCATCTCCCTTCCTGATACGGTAAACGCAAAAATTTCAATCTGCCCGGCTTGACGTGTCTGCTAAAGAGACAATAGTTAATACAGGGCTATACGCCCTAATACCTCTTCGAACAATGACATATATCGCCGAACTCGGCTCTTTCTGGAGTCGCTTTGATGATGATAAAAAAAATCAGTGGTCGCCATGCTGCTTCTGGCCTGGTGGGTGTTTCAGTCTGCCTGCTTTTTTGTAACACCGCTTTTGCGTGGCAACAGGAATATATCGTTTCAGATGCTCAAAGTAATACGATGGAACGCTATACATGGGACGCCGATCACCAACCTCGTTATGAAGATATTCTCGCGGAGCGTATTAACCGCACGCAGAATGCTGCGGGGTTTACCCTGAACGATCCCTCCGGTTCGGATGCGGAAACCGTTCTGAGCGTTGGCTGGAATTTTCCCGTGGCGGGACATTTCACCACCGGGCCCGTAATGGCGTGGCGCACTGATGGCGCTCCCTCCGCACCAGTGAATGCGTTTGAGGATACAACCACCACGCAGTCGCTTACCGATCCACTATGGCATGCCAGCGTGAACTCATTGGGGTGGCGTGTCGATACGCAGTATGGTGATTTACACCCTTGGGCGAAGATCAGCTATAACCAGCAAACTGAAGAAGAATATTTATATACGCTGGGATTGAGCGCCAAATTTTAAAGGGTTGTCACTTTTTTAAACGCTGCGGTAACATATTTAATACAATAACGGCGAGGACTGTAGCGATAGTGATTGCTCACCTTTGACCTTTTTCTTCTCCGGCAAGGTCATTCATTCCCGCTTCCAGGCATTTCATTCCGTTTCTCCTGCATTTCATGCCGTTTTACCCCTGGCGTTATGGGGTTTTGTTTATCGTGTCCTCAGCGAATTTCCTTAATTTATCTTGCAGGACACTGCCATGAACACATCAACTTATAACCGCACGCGTTGGCTGACGCTATTCGGCACCATCGTTACCCAGTTCGCACTGGGATCGGTCTATACCTGGAGCCTGTTTAACAGCGCCCTGTCTGATAAGATCGGCGCGCCGATAAGCCAGGTGGCGTTCTCCTTCGGCTTGCTGAGTCTTGGGTTAGCAATTTCCTCTTCCGTGGCGGGCAAACTTCAGGAGCGCTTCGGCGTGAAGCGTGTAACCATGGCCTCCGGGATCTTGCTGGGCGTGGGCTTCTTCCTGACGGCATATTCCGACAACCTGATGATGCTGTGGCTGAGCGCCGGGGTGCTGGTGGGGCTGGCGGACGGCGCAGGTTACCTGCTGACGCTGTCTAACTGCGTGAAGTGGTTCCCGGAGCGTAAAGGGCTTATCTCCGCGTTTGCCATTGGTTCATATGGCTTGGGCAGCCTTGGCTTCAAATTCATCGATGCGCATCTGCTGGCCTCGGTGGGGCTTGAAAAAACCTTTATGATCTGGGGCGTGATTGTGCTGGTGATGATCCTCTTCGGCGCAACGCTGATGAAAGACGCGCCGCAGCAGGAAGTGAAAACCGTTAACGGTGTGGTGGAGAATGATTTCACCCTTGCACAGTCCATGCGTAAACCGCAGTACTGGATGCTGGCGGTGATGTTCCTGACGGCCTGCATGAGCGGTCTGTATGTCATCGGCGTGGCGAAAGATATCGCGCAGGGAATGGTGAAACTGGACGCGGCGACGGCGGCGAACGCGGTAACGGTCATCTCCATCGCTAACCTCTCGGGTCGTCTGGTACTGGGTATCCTGTCTGACAAAATCGCCAGGATCCGCGTGATTACGCTGGGGCAGGTGATATCCCTGGTGGGGATGGCAGCGCTGCTGTTCGCTCCGCTGAACGAAGCGACATTCTTTGCGGCGATAGCCTGCGTAGCCTTTAACTTTGGCGGCACCATTACCGTCTTCCCGTCGCTGGTGAGCGAGTTCTTCGGGCTGAACAATCTGGCGAAAAACTACGGTGTGATTTATCTCGGCTTCGGTATCGGCAGTATTTGCGGATCGCTGATTGCCTCGCTGTTTGGTGGCTTCTACGTGACATTCTGCGTGATATTTGCCTTGCTGATTATTTCACTGGCGCTGTCCACCACGATTCGTCAGCCGCAGCGCGAGGTATATAAAGAAGCGCATGCATGATTCGATAAAAAAGGGGCCGCAGGGCCTCTTTTTTTATCGCCATATCACTTCCGGACTTGTTATTTTGTAAAAATTTTCATCGATTCACATTCTCTGCTGCCACTTTTCTTCCTCGCTGTGGTCTACTTATCGCGCTTGTAGACGTTTCTGATAACGGTTTATCTCGCACCTACTTACTCTGTCTGCTTTCTCAATGAGATTCGGCGGGTCTTTATACCCCTTCCCCCAGGGTTGTTTGCATGAAATATATCAGGTCTCTTACCCAGCAAAGATTGTGTCTGATGCTGGCTGTCTATATCGGTTTGTTTCTGAATGGCGCGGTGCTGTTCAGAAGAGTGGAAGGTTATTTTGAACACCTCACCGTAAGAAACGGGATTTTCGCCGCGATTGAAGTGTTTGGCTCAATTCTGGCAACCTTCTTCCTGCTACGTCTGCTCTCGCTTTTTGGCAGACGTACATGGCAGGTTCTGGCCTCGCTGGTGGTGATTATCTCTGCCGCTGCAAGCTATTACATGACATTCATGAATGTGGTCATTGGCTACGGTATTGTGGCCTCGGTGATGACCACGGACATCGACCTCTCGAAAGAGGTGGTGGGGCAAGGGTTCATCATGTGGACGATTTTGACCTGCCTGATCCCGCTCTTCTTTATCTGGAGTAATACCTGTCGCTATACCCTGTTACGCCAGCTGCGTACCCGTGGGCAACGCATCCGCAACGTCGCCGTCGTTCTTCTGGCGGGTCTGCTGGTATGGGCGCCTATTCGCCTGATGGAAAAACAGCAAAAGCGGATCGAAAAAGCGACAGGCGTAGATATGCCAAGCTACGGCGGCGTGGTGGCTAACTCGTATCTGCCGTCTAACTGGCTGTCGGCGCTAGGTCTCTATGCCTGGGCTCAGGCGGACGAATCCAGCGATGTGAAATCGCTGATTAACCCGACCAAAAAGTTCACCTACCAGGCTCCGGCTGACGGACTGGATGATACTTACGTGGTCTTCGTTATCGGCGAAACGACGCGCTGGGATCATATGGGTATTCTCGGTTATGACCGCGATACCACCCCGAAACTGGCGCAGGAAAAGAACCTGGTGGCATACCGCGGCTACTCCTGCGATACCGCCACGAAGCTTTCGTTGCGCTGTATGTTTGTTCGTGAGGGCGGTGCGAGTGATAATCCTCAGCGCACTCTCAAAGAGCAAAACGTGTTTGCTGTTCTGAAGCAGCTTGGATTTAGCTCCGATCTGTTCGCCATGCAAAGTGAGATGTGGTTCTACACCAACACCATGGCGGATAACATCGCCTACCGCGAGCAGATTGGCGCCGAGCCGCGTAACCGCGGAAAGAACGTTGATGATATGCTGCTGCTCTCTGAGATGGAACAGTCGCTGAAAAACCATCCGCAGGGTAAGCACCTTATTGTTCTGCATACCAAAGGTTCACATTACAGCTACTATCAGCGTTACACGCGCGATTTCGCCAAATGGACGCCTGAGTGCGTCGGCATTAACAAGAACTGTAGCAAGCAGGAGCTGATCAATGCCTATGATAACTCGATTCTGTATGTGGATACCTTCCTCAGTCGGGTGATCGACCAGCTTCGTGATAAGAAAGCGATTGTGATCTACGCGGCCGACCACGGCGAGTCCATCAACGAGAAAGAGCATTTACACGGTACGCCGCGTAAGCTGGCCCCGCCTGAGCAGTTCCGCGTGCCGATGATCATGTGGATGTCGGATAAGTACCTGGAAAACCCGGACAAAGCCAAAATGTTTGCCCATCTGAAACAGCAGGCAGAGATCAAGGTACCGCGCCGTCACGTTGAGCTGTACGACACCATTATGGGTTGTCTCGGCTATACCTCACCGAACGGTGGGATTAACGAAAACAACAACTGGTGTAAACTCCCTGATAACACCACAAAAGCCGCGCAGTAGCTGGTCTGGCGAGAATATCGCCAGTTGAATGGCTTTTTGAAAATAAGGGATTGACGGGGGCGCACCTCAGCAGTAAGATGCGCTCCGCATTCGGCGAGTAGCGCAGCTTGGTAGCGCAACTGGTTTGGGACCAGTGGGTCGGAGGTTCGAATCCTCTCTCGCCGACCACATTCTAAAAAGGGCTAACCGCAAGGTTAGCCCTTTTTGCATTAACGCGTTACCCCGCACGAGTCCTCAAAATACCCCTTAGCCCTGCTTCCCCCTGCCTGCTTGCGGTTTTGTGACATAATCCATTGTATTTTTTTATATATAGTTTGATCTTTTTTCGCGTTGCTTATGGATAACCTCAGCATTTTTCGCTGTGCGTTTTAACGTTCGCGGTATTTAGTGCTCAGATAATCACCATTCTGTAAGAAAATTTACCCATTCTGAATAAAACTTAATCACTGAGTGTTGCGAAATATGAAGATAATTGTGCTGCATCATGGCGAGTAGCATAAATTTCTCTGCTGAAAACTCACGGTCAGGGTTTTTTTAATCTTTGTTTGCGGTTTCTCACACTCCACGTAAATCCCCGCCACCTGTATTGACGTTTTCACATTCTGTTGACAGATTGTAGGGCACGAGGGGCATTTCAGGGAGGATCTGCGCTGCAACTCAAACGCTCTTCTGAAAGGATTCTCTATCCCTTTTAACGCCTTCGGGCATCACCGACCGGACCGGGTAAAAAATAAATAAAGGTCAGGCGGCGTAACACAACAAAGCAAAACATCACATTGGAGCACAATAATGAGTATTTCCTTGAAGAAGTCAGGGATGCTGAAGCTTGGTCTGAGCCTGGTGGCCATGACCGTTGCAGCAAGCGTACAGGCAAAAACCCTGGTTTACTGTTCTGAAGGCTCTCCGGAAGGCTTTAACCCACAGCTCTTTACCTCTGGTACGACTTACGACGCAAGCTCTGTACCGATCTATAACCGTCTGGTTGAATTTAAAACCGGCACCACGGAAGTAATTCCTGGCCTGGCTGAAAAGTGGGATGTCAGCGAAGACGGTAAAACCTATACCTTCCACCTGCGCCAGGGCGTGAAGTGGCAGGACAGCAAAGAATTTAAACCTACGCGCGACTTTAACGCCGACGACGTTGTGTTCTCCTTCGACCGTCAGAAAAATGCCCAGAACCCGTACCATAAAGTGTCTGGCGGCAGCTATGAATACTTCGAAGGGATGGGTCTGCCAGACCTGATCGCTGAAGTGAAAAAAGTGGACGATAAAACCGTTCAGTTTGTGCTGACGCGTCCGGAAGCGCCATTCCTGGCTGACCTGGCGATGGACTTCGCCTCGATTCTCTCTAAAGAGTACGCTGACAACATGCTGAAAGCCGGCACGCCGGAAAAAGTGGACCTGAACCCAATCGGTACCGGCCCGTTCCAGCTGCTTCAGTACCAGAAAGATTCCCGTATTCTGTATAAAGCCTTCCCGGGCTACTGGGGCACCAAGCCGCAGATCGACCGTCTGGTCTTCTCCATCACGCCTGACGCATCCGTGCGTTACGCAAAATTGCAGAAAAACGAATGTCAGGTGATGCCGTATCCAAACCCGGCTGACATCGCGCGCATGAAGCAGGACAAAAATATCAACCTGCTGGAGCAGGCGGGCCTGAACGTGGGTTATCTCTCCTTCAACACCGAGAAGAAACCGTTCGATGACGTGAAAGTGCGTCAGGCGCTGACTTACGCGGTGAACAAAGAAGCGATCATCAAAGCCGTTTACCAGGGCGCGGGCGTTGCGGCCAAGAACCTGATCCCACCAACCATGTGGGGTTATAACGACGACATTAAGGACTACACCTACGATCCTGAGAAAGCGAAAGCGCTGCTGAAAGAAGCGGGCCAGGACAAAGGCTTCACCGTCGAGCTGTGGGCGATGCCGGTACAGCGTCCTTACAACCCGAACGCACGTCGTATGGCGGAAATGGTTCAGGCTGACTGGGCGAAGATTGGCGTACAGGCCAAAATTGTAACCTACGAGTGGGGCGAGTACCTGAAGCGCGCTAAAGCGGGCGAACACCAGGCGGTCATGATGGGCTGGACCGGCGACAACGGGGATCC
The DNA here is from genome assembly GCF_050031515.1 of Enterobacter cloacae complex sp. 397G4. Lineage (NCBI taxonomy): Bacteria > Pseudomonadati > Pseudomonadota > Gammaproteobacteria > Enterobacterales > Enterobacteriaceae > Enterobacter > Enterobacter cloacae complex sp. 397G4. Next base: position 245,079 of record NZ_JBLGWE010000001.1, read on the forward strand.
GGACAACTTCTTCGCGACCCTGTTCAGCTGTGCGGCAGCGAAAGACGGTTCCAACTACTCTCGCTGGTGCTACAAGCCGTTTGAAGATCTGATCCAGCCGGCGCGCGCGACCGACGATCACAACAAACGTATCGAACTGTACAAGCAAGCTCAGGTTGTCATGCACGATCAGGCTCCGGCGCTGATTGTTGCTCACTCCACCGTGTACGAGCCAGTGCGTAAAGAAGTGAAGGGCTACGTGGTTGATCCACTGGGCAAACACCACTTCGAAAACGTGTCTGTTGAATAATAAGTAGGGTGTTCTCCCTCTCCCTGTGGGAGAGGGCAGGGGTGAGGGGCGTGCATGCATCCCCTCATCCTAACCCTCTCCCACAGGGAGAGGGAATTTACATTTGTGAGCAATACAGACGTCACGCCACTGGGCGTGCGTCATCAGAGAGAATCCGGGTTATGTTGCAGTTCATCCTCCGACGTCTGGGACTGGTTATCCCGACGTTTATCGGTATCACCCTTCTCACTTTTGCCTTCGTCCATATGATCCCGGGTGACCCGGTAATGATTATGGCAGGTGAGCGTGGTATCTCCCCTGAACGTCATGCGCAACTGCTGGCTGAACTCGGCCTTGATAAGCCGATGTGGCAGCAGTATCTCCACTATATCTGGGGCGTGTTGCACGGCGATTTAGGGATTTCACTGAAAAGCCGTCTTCCGGTGTGGGACGAGTTCGTACCGCGCTTTAAAGCGACGCTGGAACTCGGTATCTGCGCCATGATCTTCGCGACCGCGGTAGGGATCCCCGTTGGCGTACTGGCTGCCGTTAAGCGTGGCTCTATTTTCGACCACACCGCTGTTGGCCTGGCACTGACCGGCTACTCTATGCCTATCTTCTGGTGGGGCATGATGCTGATCATGCTGGTCTCGGTGCAGTGGAACCTGACGCCGGTCTCCGGACGCGTCAGCGATATGGTTTTCCTTGACGACACCAACCCGTTAACCGGCTTTATGCTGATTGATACGGCGATCTGGGGCGAAGAGGGCAACTTCATTGATGCGGTTGCGCACATGATCCTGCCTGCAATGGTGTTGGGCACCATCCCTCTGGCGGTGATCGTGCGTATGACCCGTTCCTCCATGCTGGAAGTGCTGGGCGAGGATTATATTCGTACAGCCCGCGCTAAAGGCCTGACCCGTATGCGCGTCATCATCATTCATGCCCTGCGTAACGCTATGCTGCCGGTGGTGACCGTTATCGGTTTGCAGGTCGGTACGCTGCTGGCGGGGGCGATCCTGACCGAAACCATCTTCTCCTGGCCGGGTCTTGGACGCTGGCTGATTGATGCGCTGCAACGCCGTGACTATCCGGTTGTGCAGGGCGGTGTACTGCTGGTCGCGACGATGATTATCCTCGTCAACCTGCTGGTCGATTTGCTGTACGGCGTGGTGAACCCGCGTATTCGTCATAAGAAGTAAGGGGCCATCATGTCACAAGTTACTCAAAATAAAGTGGTCACCGCACCGGTGCCAATGACGCCGATGCAGGAGTTCTGGCACTACTTCAAGCGCAACAAAGGCGCGGTCGTCGGGCTGGTGTATGTTTCCATCATGATCCTGATTGCGGTGTTTGCGAACTTCCTTGCGCCGTATAACCCGGCTGATCAGTTCCGCGATGCGCTGCTGGCACCTCCTGCATGGCAGGACGGCGGAAGCCTGACGCACCTGCTGGGCACCGACGACGTGGGCCGCGATGTGCTGTCGCGCCTGATGTACGGCGCACGCCTGTCGCTGCTGGTTGGCTGCCTCGTTGTCGTACTGTCGCTGATCATGGGGATCGTACTCGGCCTGGTGGCAGGCTACTTCGGCGGCATTGTTGATAACATCATCATGCGCGTCGTCGACATTATGCTGGCATTGCCAAGCCTGCTGCTGGCGCTGGTGCTGGTGGCGATCTTTGGTCCGTCGATTGGTAACGCCGCGCTTGCGCTGACGTTTGTTGCGCTACCGCATTACGTGCGTCTGACCCGTGCGGCGGTGCTGGTGGAAGTGAACCGCGACTACGTTACCGCCTCTCGCGTGGCGGGTGCCGGTGCGATGCGTCAGATGTTTATCAATATCTTCCCAAACTGCCTTGCGCCGCTGATTGTTCAGGCGTCGCTCGGTTTCTCTAACGCCATTCTTGATATGGCCGCTCTTGGCTTCCTTGGCATGGGTGCGCAGCCGCCAACACCGGAGTGGGGCACCATGCTCTCCGACGTGTTGCAGTTCGCGCAAAGCGCCTGGTGGGTCGTCACCTTCCCGGGTCTGGCGATTCTGCTGACGGTGCTGGCATTTAACCTGATGGGTGACGGTCTGCGTGATGCACTTGATCCCAAACTGAAGCAGTAAGAGGCACGAGATGGCGTTATTAAATGTAGATAAATTATCCGTGCACTTTGGCGACGAAGGCACACCGTTTCGCGCCGTGGACCGCATCAGCTACAGCGTTAATCAGGGCGAAGTGGTCGGGATTGTAGGAGAGTCGGGCTCCGGTAAGTCAGTGAGTTCGCTGGCGATTATGGGGCTGATTGACTACCCCGGCCGCGTGATGGCGGAAAATCTGGAGTTCAACGGTCAGGATCTGAAGCGCATTTCCGAAAAACAGCGCCGCCAGCTGGTGGGCGCGGAAGTGGCGATGATCTTCCAGGACCCCATGACCAGCCTGAACCCATGCTACACCGTCGGTTTCCAGATTATGGAAGCCATTAAGGTGCATCAGGGCGGCAACAAGAAAACCCGTCGCCAGCGTGCTATCGATCTGCTGAACCTGGTGGGGATACCTGACCCAGCATCGCGTCTGGACGTTTACCCGCATCAGCTTTCCGGCGGCATGAGCCAGCGCGTGATGATCGCCATGGCGATTGCCTGTCGACCAAAACTGCTGATTGCGGATGAACCAACTACCGCGCTGGACGTAACCATCCAGGCGCAAATCATCGAGCTGCTGCTGGAGTTGCAGCAGAAAGAGAATATGGCGCTGGTGCTGATTACGCACGACCTGGCGCTGGTGGCGGAAGCGGCACACAAAATCATCGTGATGTACGCGGGTCAGGTGGTGGAGACCGGAAGTTCGCACGATATCTTCCGCGCTCCGCGTCACCCGTATACGCAGGCGTTACTGCGCGCGCTGCCGGAGTTTGCCCAGGACAAAGCGCGTCTGGCGTCACTGCCGGGTGTGGTTCCGGGTAAATATGACCGTCCGCAGGGCTGCCTGCTGAATCCGCGCTGCCCGTATGCGACGGATAAATGCCGCGCCGAGGAGCCAGAGCTGAATCTGCTGGACGATGGTCGGCAGTCAAAATGCCACTATCCACTCGATGATGCCGGGAGGCCAACACTATGAGTACGCACGAGGCCACCACGCAACAGCCGCTGTTGCAGGCTATCGACCTGAAAAAACATTACCCGGTGAAGAAGGGGATTTTTGCCCCCGAGCGCCTGGTAAAAGCGCTGGACGGCGTCTCCTTCAGCCTTGAACGCGGTAAAACGCTGGCGGTCGTCGGGGAGTCGGGCTGTGGAAAATCCACGCTGGGCCGTCTGCTGACGATGATCGAAACGCCAACCGGCGGCGAGCTTTACTATCAGGGTCAGGATCTGCTCAAGCACGATCCGCAGGCGCAGAAGCTGCGCCGCCAGAAAATCCAGATCGTATTCCAGAACCCGTACGGCTCTCTGAATCCGCGGAAGAAAGTCGGGCAAATTCTGGAAGAGCCGCTGCTGATTAACAGCAATCTGAGCAAAGAGCAGCGTCGTGAAAAAGCGCTGGCGATGATGGCGAAGGTGGGGCTTAAAACCGAGCATTACGATCGTTACCCGCATATGTTCTCTGGCGGTCAGCGTCAGCGTATTGCCATCGCCCGTGGGCTGATGCTTGACCCGGACGTGGTGATTGCCGATGAGCCGGTCTCAGCGCTTGACGTGTCCGTTCGCGCGCAGGTGCTTAACCTGATGATGGATTTACAGCAGGATCTGGGACTGTCGTACGTCTTCATCTCCCATGACCTGTCCGTGGTTGAGCACATTGCCGATGAGGTGATGGTGATGTATCTGGGACGCTGCGTGGAGAAGGGGACGAAAGATCAGATCTTTACTAACCCGCGTCATCCGTATACGCAGGCGCTGCTGTCTGCAACGCCGAGACTGAACCCGGATGACCGCCGGGAGCGCATTAAGCTGACCGGCGAGTTGCCAAGCCCGCTTAACCCACCGCCGGGATGTGCGTTCAACGCCCGTTGCCGTCGCCGCTTCGGCCCGTGCACGCAGTTGCAGCCACAGCTGAAGGATTATGGCGGACAGCTGGTGGCCTGCTTCGCGGTCGATCAGGATGAAAACGGAGAAAAGCCGCAGGCATAAATAAAAAAACCGGCGCTAAGCCGGTTTTTTTACGTCTGAGATCTATTTCCGTAAACGAATCTGGTCGACGGCGTGTTTCTCACTCTTGGTGAGGATCAGGCTTGCGCGTTCGCGCGTCGGCAGGATGTTCTCTTTGAGGTTGACGTAGTTGATCTCATTCCACAGCCCGGTCGCCACGCTGATAGCCTCTTCTTCAGAGAGCTGGGCGTAGTTGTGGAAGTAGGAATCCGGGTCGGTGAACGCGCCTTCGCGGAACTTCAGGAAGCGGTTGATATACCAGCGTTGCAGCAAATCTTCCGGCGCATCGACATAAATTGAGAAATCGACAAAGTCAGAGACAAACACATGATGCGGATCGTGAGGATAATCCATCCCGCTTTGCAGGACGTTTAAGCCTTCCAGAATCAGGATGTCGGGCTGCACAACCGTTTTGTCGCCATCCGGGATGCGGTCGTAGATCAGATGCGAGTAAACCGGCGCGGTAACGTGAGGTACGCCCGATTTTAGATCTGAAACAAACTTTACCAGGCGGTGCATATCATAAGAGAGCGGGAAGCCCTTCTTTTTCATCAGGCCGCGTTCTTTCAACACCTCGTTGGGATGCAGGAAGCCGTCGGTGGTGATCAGCTCCACGCTGCGGTGTTCCGGCCAGCGGCTCAGCAGCGCCTGTAGCACGCGCGCGGTGGTACTTTTACCCACTGCCACGCTGCCCGCAATACTGATGATATAAGGAATACGTTGACCGTTCGTGCCGAGGAACTGTTCCAGTACGGCCTGACGACGCAAATTGGAGCTGATATAGAAGTTAAGCAAGCGAGAGAGGGGGAGATAGATTTCTGCCACCTCTTCCAGGGAGAGATCTTCGTTTATCCCTTTTAGCCGTGCGATTTCACCTTCCGTCAGTGTCATAGGGACGGAGTCACGCAGGGCTGCCCACTGGCTACGGTTAAACTGAAGATAGGGCGTCATTAACGTTTGCTCTTTTTTGCTCATAAGCATGCTTCTGTGAACCATCACGAAACGGCGGGTGCGGGCTCATCACATAGTTAATTTTGGACAATGGGCAGGAGGTTAACACCAGATGAGAGGAATAATAAGAAAAAATATGGGAAAGCGATGCTTAACCGGGCAGGCATCACCTGGGGCTATAGCGTGCCGAAATCAGGCGTTCATGTTGAATTTTTAACCGTGAGCGGATGAATTTACAGCGGTTAGCCCTGGTTTCGAATAAAATGTGAGCGAAAGAACGTTTTATGCAATTTTTTAGTTGCATGACTGCGCAGGTCTCCATAGAATGCGCGCTACTTGATGCCGACTTAGCTCAGTAGGTAGAGCAACTGACTTGTAATCAGTAGGTCACCAGTTCGATTCCGGTAGTCGGCACCATCAAGTCCGGTGGGGTTCCCGAGCGGCCAAAGGGAGCAGACTGTAAATCTGCCGTCACAGACTTCGAAGGTTCGAATCCTTCCCCCACCACCACTTTCTGGCAGCGACAACGCCGCCGGAGCTGGTTGGAAAAATTGACCAGCTCGAACAGAAAAGAGAGAAATCTCTTTTTTTGTTACAGAAAGAACTGGGTAGCCGAGTTTCAGGATGCGGGCATCGTATAATGGCTATTACCTCAGCCTTCCAAGCTGATGATGCGGGTTCGATTCCCGCTGCCCGCTCCAATACGTGCTGATATGGCTCAGTTGGTAGAGCGCACCCTTGGTAAGGGTGAGGTCCCCAGTTCGACTCTGGGTATCAGCACCACTTCACTTCTCCCTCCCTTTCTCTCTGTTTCAATGTAAATGTATTCAACAGTTCAGGCATTTTCGCCTGGTTGATGTGGTGATATCACCGATTTATCCGTGTCTTAGAGGGACAATCGATGTCTAAAGAAAAGTTTGAACGTACAAAACCGCACGTTAACGTCGGTACTATCGGCCACGTTGACCATGGTAAAACAACGCTGACCGCTGCAATCACTACCGTACTGGCTAAAACCTACGGCGGTGCTGCTCGTGCTTTCGACCAGATCGATAACGCACCAGAAGAAAAAGCTCGTGGTATCACCATCAACACCTCTCACGTTGAGTATGACACCCCGACTCGCCACTACGCACACGTAGACTGCCCAGGCCACGCCGACTATGTTAAAAACATGATCACCGGTGCTGCGCAGATGGACGGCGCGATCCTGGTTGTTGCTGCGACTGACGGCCCTATGCCTCAGACTCGTGAGCACATCCTGCTGGGTCGTCAGGTTGGCGTTCCTTACATCATCGTGTTCCTGAACAAATGCGACATGGTTGATGACGAAGAGCTGCTGGAACTGGTAGAGATGGAAGTTCGTGAACTGCTGTCTCAGTACGATTTCCCAGGCGACGACACTCCAATCGTTCGTGGTTCCGCGCTGAAAGCGCTGGAAGGCGACGCAGAGTGGGAAGCGAAAATCATCGAACTGGCTGGCTACCTGGATTCTTACATCCCAGAACCAGAGCGTGCGATTGACAAGCCATTCCTGCTGCCAATCGAAGACGTATTCTCCATCTCCGGTCGTGGTACCGTTGTTACCGGTCGTGTAGAGCGCGGTATCATCAAAGTGGGTGAAGAAGTTGAAATCGTTGGTATCAAAGAGACTGCGAAGTCTACCTGTACTGGCGTTGAAATGTTCCGCAAACTGCTGGACGAAGGCCGTGCTGGTGAGAACGTTGGTGTTCTGCTGCGTGGTATCAAACGTGAAGAAATCGAACGTGGTCAGGTTCTGGCGAAGCCAGGCTCAATCAAGCCACACACCAAGTTCGAATCTGAAGTGTACATTCTGTCCAAAGACGAAGGCGGCCGTCATACTCCGTTCTTCAAAGGCTACCGTCCACAGTTCTACTTCCGTACAACTGACGTGACCGGTACCATCGAACTGCCAGAAGGCGTAGAGATGGTAATGCCAGGCGATAACATCAAGATGGTTGTGACGCTGATCCACCCAATCGCGATGGACGACGGTCTGCGTTTCGCAATCCGTGAAGGCGGCCGTACCGTTGGCGCGGGCGTTGTTGCTAAAGTTCTCGGCTAATCGCTGATAACATTTGACGCAATGCGCAATAAAAGGGCATCATTTGATGCCCTTTTTGCACGCTTTCACATCAGAACCTGGCTCATCAGTGATTAATTTTGTCATAATCATTGCTGAGACAGGCTCTGCGGAGAGCGTATAATACGAAAAGCGAATAGCATTTCGATTGGTTTGCCTCGCACACGCGGGGTGAAAATGTTTGTAGAATACTTCTGACAGGTTGGTTTATGAGTGCGAATACCGAAGCTCAAGGGAGCGGGCGCGGCCTGGAAGCGATGAAATGGGTAGTTGTAGCCGTGCTGCTGATTGTGGCGATTGTCGGCAACTATCTTTATCGTGACATGATGCTGCCGCTACGCGCGCTTGCAGTGGTAATTCTGATTGCTGCGGCGGGTGGTGTCGCGCTGTTGACGACGAAAGGCAAAGCGACCGTTGCGTTTGCCCGCGAAGCGCGTACCGAAGTCCGCAAGGTCATTTGGCCGACTCGCCAGGAAACATTGCACACCACGCTGATTGTAGCGGCGGTAACCGCTGTAATGTCACTGATCCTGTGGGGACTGGATGGTATTCTGGTTCGCCTGGTATCCTTTATCACTGGCCTGAGGTTCTGAGATGTCTGAAGCCCCTAAAAAGCGCTGGTACGTCGTTCAGGCGTTTTCCGGTTTTGAAGGCCGCGTAGCTACGTCGCTGCGTGAGCATATCAAATTACATAATATGGAAGAGTTATTTGGCGAAGTTATGGTTCCGACCGAAGAAGTGGTTGAGATCCGTGGCGGCCAACGTCGCAAAAGCGAGCGTAAATTCTTCCCGGGTTACGTGCTGGTTCAGATGGTGATGAACGACGCGAGCTGGCACCTGGTGCGCAGCGTACCACGCGTGATGGGCTTTATCGGCGGCACATCTGACCGTCCGGCGCCAATCAGCGACAAAGAAGTTGATGCGATTATGAACCGCCTCCAGCAGGTTGGTGATAAACCGCGTCCGAAAACGCTGTTTGAACCGGGTGAGATGGTTCGTGTTAACGACGGTCCGTTTGCTGACTTCAATGGCGTCGTCGAAGAAGTGGACTACGAGAAGTCCCGCCTGAAAGTTTCCGTTTCTATCTTTGGTCGTGCGACCCCGGTAGAGCTGGACTTTGCTCAGGTAGAAAAAGCCTAAGCAGCGATCAAAAAAGCGACGATTTAATCGTTGCACAGGGCGCGAGATTGGAATACAATTTCGCGCCTTTTGTTTTTATGGGCCCCGGCCCGTAAAACGAATTTTATTCACGGGGAGCCTCTCCGAGGCGTTATTACCCAATCAGAGGATTTTAGAATGGCTAAGAAAGTACAAGCCTACGTCAAGCTGCAGGTTGCAGCAGGTATGGCGAACCCAAGTCCACCAGTTGGTCCAGCTCTGGGTCAGCAGGGTGTGAACATCATGGAATTCTGTAAAGCGTTCAACGCCAAAACTGAATCCATGGAAAAAGGTCTGCCAATCCCAGTTGTAATCACTGTTTACGCTGACCGTTCTTTCACTTTCGTTACCAAAACCCCTCCAGCAGCAGTTCTGCTGAAGAAAGCAGCGGGCATCAAGTCTGGTTCCGGTAAGCCGAACAAAGACAAAGTGGGTAAAATTTCCCGCGCTCAGTTGCAGGAAATCGCGCAGACCAAAGCTGCCGACATGACTGGTTCCGACATTGAAGCGATGACTCGCTCCATCGAAGGTACTGCACGTTCCATGGGCCTGGTAGTGGAGGACTAAGAAATGGCTAAACTGACCAAGCGCATGTCCGTGATCCGTGACAAAGTTGATGCGACCAAACAGTACGACATCAACGAAGCTATCGCTCTGCTGAAAGAACTGGCAACTGCTAAGTTCGTTGAAAGCGTTGACGTTGCCGTTAACCTGGGCATCGACGCTCGTAAATCCGATCAGAACGTTCGTGGCGCAACTGTACTGCCACACGGTACTGGCCGTTCCGTACGCGTAGCTGTATTTGCTCAGGGTGCAAACGCTGAAGCTGCTAAAGCTGCCGGCGCTGAACTGGTAGGTATGGAAGATCTGGCTGATCAGATCAAGAAAGGCGAAATGAACTTTGACGTTGTTATTGCTTCTCCAGATGCAATGCGCGTTGTTGGCCAGCTGGGCCAGGTTCTGGGTCCACGCGGCCTGATGCCAAACCCGAAAGTGGGTACTGTAACGCCTAACGTTGCTGAAGCGGTTAAGAACGCTAAAGCAGGTCAGGTTCGTTACCGTAACGACAAAAACGGCATCATCCACACCACCATCGGTAAAGTGGACTTTGACGCTGACAAACTGAAAGAAAACCTGGAAGCTCTGCTGGTTGCGCTGAAAAAAGCAAAACCAACTCAGGCGAAAGGCGTGTACATCAAGAAAGTTAGCATCTCCACCACCATGGGTGCAGGTGTTGCAGTTGACCAGGCTGGCCTGAGCGCTGCTGCAAACTAATGCCTTTACGTGGGCGGTGATTTTGTCTACAATCTTACCCCCACGTTTGCTAACAAAAGTTAGCGGCTAAAAGAATTGTTCGTTGGAGCCTGGCCTATCCAGGCCTCCGTCGAAGACCGCAGGTGTTTCGCAAGAAACTTAATCCCCTGCGTAGACGGTGACAGAACGCTAAGATTATTTTAAATACTCTGGCTTGTTTCTGCTCACCGTATTAAGACGCTCTTCCCGTTGGGTCGAGTGAAGTGAGTTCCGGAACATGAGTTCCGGCAAACATCCAGGAGCAAAGCTAATGGCTTTAAATCTTCAAGACAAACAAGCGATTGTTGCTGAAGTCAGCGAAGTAGCCAAAGGCGCGCTGTCTGCAGTAGTTGCGGATTCCCGTGGCGTTACTGTAGACAAAATGACTGAACTGCGTAAAGCAGGTCGTGAAGCTGGCGTATACATGCGTGTTGTTCGTAACACCCTGCTGCGTCGCGTAGTTGAAGGTACTCAGTTCGAGTGCCTGAAAGACACGTTTGTTGGTCCGACCCTGATTGCATACTCTATGGAACACCCGGGCGCTGCTGCTCGTCTGTTCAAAGAGTTCGCGAAAGCGAATGCAAAATTTGAGGTCAAAGCTGCAGCCTTTGAAGGTGAGTTGATCCCGGCATCGCAAATCGATCGCCTGGCAACCCTGCCGACCTACGAAGAAGCAATTGCACGCCTGATGGCAACCATGAAAGAAGCTGCGGCTGGCAAACTGGTTCGCACTCTGGCTGCTGTACGCGATGCGAAAGAAGCTGCTTAATCGCAGTTATCTTTATAAAGCATTTGCTTACGTATAAACTTATTCTGATTTTCAGGAACAATTTAAATGTCTATCACTAAAGATCAAATCATTGAAGCAGTAGCAGCTATGTCCGTAATGGACGTTGTAGAGCTGGTTTCTGCAATGGAAGAAAAATTCGGTGTTTCTGCTGCTGCTGCTGTAGCTGTAGCTGCGGGCCCGGCTGAAGCTGCTGAAGAAAAAACTGAATTCGACGTAATTCTGAAAGCTGCTGGCGCGAACAAAGTTGCTGTAATCAAAGCAGTACGTGGCGCAACTGGCCTGGGTCTGAAAGAAGCTAAAGACCTGGTAGAATCTGCTCCAGCTGCGCTGAAAGAAGGCGTGAGCAAAGACGACGCAGAAGCACTGAAAAAATCTCTGGAAGAAGCTGGCGCTGAAGTTGAAGTTAAATAAGCCAACTTTTCTGGTTGCAGCCTAAGTAATTAGGCTGATGGCTGGTGACTTTTTAGTCACCAGCCTTTTTGCGCTGTAAGGCATCAGCAGCATTTCACACTGTTTGACTGCTGGTTGTCCTGACAATGCTTGTTTCTATCGACGACTTAATATACTGCGACAGGGTGCTCGCTCTGTGTAAATCGCAATGAAATGGTTTAAGCGTGATAGCAACAGGTATTGCGGAAAGTATTCAATTTTCCGGTCCACAAAATGGTGTTGCACAAACTGTCCCTTCGTCGGACAGATGGGTCGACTTGTCAGCGAGCTGAGGAACCCTATGGTTTACTCCTATACCGAGAAAAAACGTATTCGTAAGGATTTTGGTAAACGTCCACAAGTTCTGGACATTCCATATCTCCTTTCTATCCAGCTTGACTCGTTCCAGAAGTTTATCGAGCAAGATCCTGAAGGGCAGTACGGCCTGGAAGCAGCCTTCCGTTCCGTGTTCCCGATTCAGAGCTACAGCGGTAATTCCGAGCTGCAGTACGTCAGCTACCGCCTTGGCGAACCGGTGTTTGACGTTCAGGAATGTCAGATCCGTGGCGTGACCTATTCCGCACCGCTGCGCGTAAAACTGCGTCTGGTGATCTACGAGCGCGAAGCGCCGGAAGGCACCGTAAAAGACATTAAAGAACAAGAAGTCTACATGGGTGAAATTCCACTCATGACGGACAACGGTACTTTCGTTATCAACGGTACTGAGCGTGTTATCGTTTCCCAGCTGCACCGTAGCCCGGGCGTCTTCTTCGACAGCGATAAAGGTAAAACGCACTCTTCCGGTAAAGTACTGTATAACGCACGCATCATTCCTTACCGTGGTTCATGGCTGGACTTCGAATTCGATCCAAAAGACAACCTGTTTGTCCGTATCGACCGTCGTCGTAAGCTGCCTGCAACCATCATTCTGCGTGCACTGAACTATACCACTGAGCAGATCCTGGACCTGTTCTTTGAGAAAGTGATCTTTGAAATCCGCGACAACAAGTTGCAGATGGAGTTGGTGCCGGAACGTCTGCGTGGTGAGACCGCGTCGTTCGACATCGAAGCCGACGGCAAAGTGTATGTGGAAAAAGGTCGCCGTATCACCGCGCGCCACATCCGCCAGCTGGAAAAAGATGATATCAAACACATCGAAGTTCCGGTTGAATACATTGCAGGAAAAGTAGCCGCGAAAGATTACGTTGATGAATCAACTGGCGAGCTGATCTGCCCGGCGAACATGGAGCTGAGCCTGGATCTGCTGGCTAAGCTGAGCCAGTCTGGCCACAAACGTATCGAAACGCTGTTCACCAACGATCTGGACCACGGTCCGTACATCTCTGAGACTGTACGCGTCGACCCAACCAACGATCGTCTGAGCGCGCTGGTCGAAATCTACCGCATGATGCGTCCTGGTGAGCCACCAACTCGCGAAGCGGCTGAAAGCCTGTTCGAGAACCTGTTCTTCTCCGAAGACCGCTACGATCTGTCCGCGGTTGGTCGTATGAAGTTCAACCGTTCTCTGCTGCGCGACGAGATCGAAGGTTCCGGTATCCTGAGCAAAGACGACATCATTGAAGTGATGAAGAAGCTCATCGATATCCGTAACGGTAAAGGCGAAGTGGACGATATCGACCACCTCGGCAACCGTCGTATCCGTTCCGTAGGCGAAATGGCGGAAAACCAGTTCCGCGTTGGCCTGGTACGTGTAGAGCGTGCGGTGAAAGAGCGTCTGTCTCTGGGCGATCTGGATACCCTGATGCCTCAGGATATGATTAACGCGAAGCCGATTTCTGCGGCAGTGAAAGAGTTCTTCGGTTCCAGCCAGCTGTCTCAGTTCATGGACCAGAACAACCCGCTGTCTGAGATCACGCACAAACGTCGTATCTCCGCACTCGGCCCAGGCGGTCTGACCCGTGAACGCGCAGGCTTTGAAGTTCGAGACGTACACCCGACTCACTACGGTCGCGTATGTCCAATCGAAACGCCTGAAGGTCCAAACATCGGTCTGATCAACTCCCTGTCCGTGTACGCACAGACGAACGAATACGGTTTCCTCGAGACCCCGTATCGTAAAGTGACCGACGGTGTTGTTACTGACGAAATTCATTACCTGTCTGCTATCGAAGAAGGCAACTACGTTATCGCTCAGGCGAACTCCAACCTGGATGACGAAGGCCACTTTGTAGAAGATCTGGTTACCTGCCGTAGCAAAGGCGAATCCAGCTTGTTCAGCCGCGACCAGGTTGACTACATGGACGTATCCACCCAGCAGGTGGTATCCGTCGGTGCGTCCCTGATCCCGTTCCTGGAACACGATGACGCCAACCGTGCATTGATGGGTGCGAACATGCAACGTCAGGCCGTTCCAACTCTGCGTGCTGATAAGCCGCTGGTTGGTACCGGTATGGAACGTGCTGTTGCCGTTGACTCTGGTGTTACAGCAGTTGCTAAGCGTGGCGGTACCGTTCAGTACGTTGACGCATCCCGTATCGTTATCAAAGTTAACGAAGACGAGATGTATCCGGGCGAAGCGGGTATCGACATCTACAACCTGACCAAATACACCCGTTCTAACCAGAACACCTGTATCAACCAGATGCCATGTGTGTCTCTGGGTGAGCCAGTTGAGCGCGGCGACGTGCTGGCAGACGGTCCGTCCACCGACCTCGGTGAACTGGCGCTCGGTCAGAACATGCGCGTAGCGTTCATGCCGTGGAACGGTTACAACTTCGAAGACTCCATCCTCGTCTCCGAGCGTGTGGTTCAGGAAGATCGTTTCACCACCATCCACATTCAGGAACTGGCATGTGTGTCCCGTGACACCAAGCTGGGGCCAGAAGAGATCACCGCTGACATCCCGAACGTGGGTGAAGCTGCGCTCTCTAAACTGGATGAATCCGGTATTGTTTACATCGGCGCGGAAGTGACCGGCGGTGACATTCTGGTTGGTAAGGTCACGCCGAAAGGCGAAACCCAGCTGACGCCAGAAGAGAAACTGCTGCGTGCTATCTTCGGTGAGAAAGCGTCTGACGTTAAAGACTCTTCTCTGCGCGTACCAAACGGTGTTTCCGGTACGGTTATCGATGTTCAGGTCTTCACCCGTGACGGCGTTGAGAAAGATAAGCGTGCGCTGGAAATCGAAGAGATGCAGCTCAAACAGGCTAAGAAAGACCTGTCTGAAGAACTGCAAATCCTCGAAGCAGGTCTGTTCAGCCGTATCTATGCGGTGCTGGTTGCCGGAGGCGTTGAAGCTGAGAAGCTCGACAAACTGCCACGCGATCGCTGGCTGGAACTGGGCCTGACCGACGAAGAGAAACAGAATCAGCTGGAACAGCTGGCTGAGCAGTATGACGAACTGAAACACGAGTTCGAGAAAAAACTCGAAGCGAAACGCCGCAAAATCACTCAGGGCGACGATCTGGCACCAGGCGTGCTGAAGATTGTTAAGGTGTATCTGGCTGTTAAACGTCAGATCCAGCCTGGTGATAAGATGGCAGGTCGTCACGGTAACAAGGGTGTTATCTCTAAGATCAACCCGATCGAAGATATGCCGCACGATGCTAACGGTACGCCGGTAGATATCGTACTGAACCCACTGGGCGTACCGTCTCGTATGAACATCGGTCAGATTCTGGAAACCCACCTGGGTATGGCTGCGAAAGGTATCGGCGATAAGATCAACGCCATGCTGAAACAGCAGCAGGAAGTCGCGAAACTGCGCGAGTTCATCCAGCGTGCCTACGATCTGGGTACCGACGTTCGTCAGAAAGTCGACCTGAACACCTTCAGCGATGAAGAAGTGCTGCGTCTGGCAGAGAACCTGCGCAAAGGTATGCCAATTGCAACGCCGGTATTCGACGGTGCAAAAGAAGCTGAAATTAAAGAGCTGCTGCAACTGGGTGGTCTGCCAACGTCTGGTCAGATTACGCTGTTTGACGGCCGTACCGGTGAACAGTTCGAGCGTCCGGTAACCGTAGGTTACATGTACATGCTGAAACTGAACCACCTGGTCGACGACAAGATGCACGCTCGTTCTACCGGTTCTTACAGCCTGGTTACTCAGCAGCCGCTGGGTGGTAAGGCTCAGTTCGGTGGTCAGCGCTTCGGGGAGATGGAAGTGTGGGCGCTGGAAGCATACGGCGCAGCATACACCTTGCAGGAAATGCTCACCGTTAAGTCTGATGACGTGAACGGTCGTACTAAGATGTATAAGAACATCGTAGACGGCAACCATCAGATGGAACCGGGCATGCCAGAATCCTTCAACGTACTGTTGAAAGAGATTCGTTCGCTGGGTATCAACATCGAACTGGAAGACGAGTAATTCTCGCTCAAACAGGTCACTGCTGTCGGGTTAACGCCCGACAGCAGAGTGTGCTAACTCCGACGGGAGCAAATCCGTGAAAGACTTATTAAAGTTTCTGAAAGCGCAAACTAAAACCGAAGAGTTTGATGCGATCAAAATTGCTCTGGCTTCGCCAGACATGATCCGTTCATGGTCTTTCGGTGAAGTTAAAAAGCCGGAAACCATTAACTACCGTACGTTCAAACCTGAGCGTGACGGCCTTTTCTGTGCGCGTATTTTCGGGCCAGTAAAAGATTACGAGTGCCTGTGCGGTAAGTACAAGCGCCTGAAACACCGTGGTGTGATCTGTGAGAAGTGCGGCGTTGAAGTGACCCAGACCAAAGTACGCCGTGAGCGTATGGGCCACATCGAGCTGGCGTCTCCGACCGCTCACATATGGTTCCTGAAATCTCTGCCGTCCCGTATCGGTCTGCTGCTGGATATGCCGCTGCGCGATATCGAACGTGTTCTGTACTTCGAATCTTATGTGGTTATCGAAGGCGGGATGACCAATCTGGAACGTAACCAGATCCTGACCGAAGAACAGTATCTGGACGCGCTGGAAGAGTTCGGTGACGAATTCGACGCGAAGATGGGTGCGGAAGCTATCCAGGCCCTGCTGAAGAGCATGGATCTGGAGCAAGAGTGTGAAACTCTGCGCGAAGAGCTGAACGAAACCAACTCCGAAACCAAGCGTAAAAAGCTGACCAAGCGTATCAAACTGCTGGAAGCGTTCGTTCAGTCTGGTAACAAACCAGAGTGGATGATCCTGACCGTTCTGCCGGTTCTGCCGCCAGATCTGCGTCCGCTGGTTCCGCTGGATGGCGGTCGTTTCGCAACGTCGGATCTGAACGATCTGTACCGTCGCGTGATCAACCGTAACAACCGTCTGAAACGTCTGCTGGATCTGGCTGCGCCGGACATCATCGTACGCAACGAAAAACGTATGCTTCAGGAAGCAGTCGATGCCCTGTTGGATAACGGTCGTCGTGGTCGTGCGATCACCGGTTCTAACAAACGTCCTCTGAAATCTTTGGCCGACATGATCAAAGGTAAGCAGGGTCGTTTCCGTCAGAACCTGCTCGGTAAGCGTGTTGACTACTCCGGTCGTTCTGTAATCACCGTAGGTCCATACCTGCGTCTGCATCAGTGCGGTCTGCCGAAGAAAATGGCACTGGAGCTGTTCAAACCGTTCATCTACGGCAAGCTGGAACTGCGTGGCCTCGCCACCACCATCAAAGCCGCGAAGAAAATGGTTGAGCGTGAAGAAGCTGTCGTTTGGGATATCCTGGACGAAGTGATCCGCGAACACCCGGTACTGCTGAACCGTGCACCAACTCTGCACCGTCTGGGTATCCAGGCCTTTGAGCCAGTCCTGATCGAAGGTAAAGCGATCCAGCTGCACCCGCTGGTTTGTGCGGCCTATAACGCCGACTTCGATGGTGACCAGATGGCTGTTCACGTACCGCTGACGCTGGAAGCCCAGCTCGAAGCGCGTGCGCTGATGATGTCTACCAACAACATCCTGTCTCCAGCGAACGGTGAACCTATCATCGTTCCTTCTCAGGACGTTGTACTGGGTCTGTACTACATGACCCGTGACTGTGTTAACGCCAAAGGCGAAGGCATGGTGCTGACTGGCCCGAAAGAAGCTGAGCGTATTTATCGCGCTGGCCTGGCCTCTCTGCATGCGCGCGTTAAAGTGCGTATCACCGAATACGAAAAAGATGAAAACGGCGAGTTCGTTGCGCACACCAGCCTGAAAGACACGACCGTTGGCCGTGCCATTCTGTGGATGATCGTACCGAAAGGTCTGCCTTTCTCCATCGTCAACCAGGCGCTGGGCAAGAAAGCGATCTCCAAAATGCTGAACACCTGTTACCGCATTCTGGGTCTGAAGCCGACCGTTATCTTCGCTGACCAGACAATGTACACCGGCTTTGCTTATGCAGCGCGTTCAGGTGCATCTGTTGGTATCGATGACATGGTCATCCCAGAGAAGAAACACGAGATCATCTCTGAAGCGGAAGCTGAAGTTGCTGAGATCCAGGAGCAGTTCCAGTCTGGTCTGGTAACCGCAGGCGAACGTTACAACAAAGTTATCGATATCTGGGCTGCGGCGAACGATCGTGTATCTAAAGCGATGATGGATAACCTGCAAACCGAAACCGTGATTAACCGTGACGGCGTAGAAGAGCAGCAGGTCTCCTTCAACAGCATCTACATGATGGCCGACTCCGGTGCGCGTGGTTCTGCGGCACAGATTCGTCAGCTGGCAGGTATGCGTGGTCTGATGGCGAAGCCAGATGGCTCCATCATCGAAACGCCAATCACCGCGAACTTCCGTGAAGGTCTGAACGTACTCCAGTACTTCATCTCCACGCACGGTGCGCGTAAAGGTCTGGCGGATACCGCACTGAAAACGGCGAACTCCGGTTATCTGACGCGTCGTCTGGTTGACGTTGCGCAGGATCTGGTCGTCACCGAAGACGATTGTGGCACCCTCGAAGGTATCACCATGACCCCGGTTATCGAGGGTGGTGATGTTAAAGAGCCGCTGCGCGATCGCGTACTGGGTCGTGTGACTGCGGAAGACATTCTGAAGCCGGGCACCGCAGACATTCTGGTTCCACGCAACACCCTGCTGCACGAACAGTGGTGTGACCTGCTGGAAGCGAACTCTGTTGACTCCGTGAAAGTGCGTTCCGTTGTATCCTGTGACACCGACTTTGGTGTGTGTGCGCACTGCTACGGTCGTGACCTGGCGCGTGGCCACATCATCAACAAAGGTGAGGCTATCGGCGTTATCGCGGCACAGTCCATCGGTGAGCCGGGTACACAGCTGACGATGCGTACGTTCCACATCGGTGGTGCGGCATCTCGTGCGGCTGCTGAATCCAGCATCCAGGTGAAAAACAAAGGTAGCATCAAGCTCAGCAACGCGAAGTCGGTTGTGAACTCCAGCGGTAAACTGGTTATCACTTCCCGTAACACCGAGCTGAAGCTGATCGACGAATTCGGTCGTACCAAAGAGAGCTATAAAGTGCCTTACGGTGCGGTTATGGCGAAAGGTGATGGCGAGCAGGTTGCTGGCGGTGAAACCGTTGCAAACTGGGATCCACACACCATGCCGGTTATCACCGAAGTAAGTGGTTTCATCCGCTTCACTGACATGATCGACGGCCAGACCATTACTCGTCAGACCGACGAGCTGACCGGTCTGTCTTCTCTGGTGGTTCTGGATTCTGCTGAACGTACTACCGGCGGTAAAGATCTGCGTCCTGCACTGAAAATCGTTGATGCTCAGGGTAACGACGTTCTGATCCCTGGTACCGATATGCCTGCGCAGTACTTCCTGCCGGGTAAAGCGATTGTACAGCTGGAAGATGGCGTACAGATCAGCTCTGGTGACACCCTGGCGCGTATTCCTCAGGAATCCGGCGGTACCAAGGACATCACCGGTGGTCTGCCACGCGTTGCGGACCTGTTCGAAGCACGTCGTCCGAAAGAGCCTGCGATCCTGGCTGAAATCAGCGGTATCATCTCCTTCGGTAAAG
This sequence comes from Enterobacter cloacae complex sp. 397G4, assembly GCF_050031515.1. Lineage (NCBI taxonomy): Bacteria > Pseudomonadati > Pseudomonadota > Gammaproteobacteria > Enterobacterales > Enterobacteriaceae > Enterobacter > Enterobacter cloacae complex sp. 397G4. The sequence continues at coordinate 264,116 of NZ_JBLGWE010000001.1, forward strand.
AGACCAAAGGTAAGCGCCGCCTGGTTATTACGCCAGTAGATGGCAGCGAGCCGTACGAAGAGATGATTCCTAAGTGGCGTCAGCTCAACGTGTTCGAAGGTGAACGCGTAGAACGTGGTGACGTGGTTTCCGATGGTCCAGAAGCGCCGCACGACATCCTGCGTCTGCGTGGTGTGCATGCTGTTACCCGTTACATCGTTAACGAAGTACAGGACGTATACCGTCTGCAAGGCGTTAAGATTAACGATAAACACATTGAAGTTATCGTTCGTCAGATGCTGCGTAAAGCAACCATCGAAAACGCGGGCAGCTCCGACTTCCTGGAAGGCGAGCAGGTTGAATACTCACGCGTTAAGATCGCTAACCGCGATCTGGAAGCGAACGGCAAAATCGGTGCGACCTTCGCACGCGATCTGCTGGGTATCACCAAAGCGTCTCTGGCAACCGAGTCCTTCATCTCTGCTGCATCGTTCCAGGAAACCACTCGTGTCCTGACCGAAGCGGCTGTTGCAGGTAAACGTGATGAACTGCGCGGTCTGAAAGAGAACGTTATCGTGGGTCGTCTGATCCCGGCCGGTACCGGTTATGCGTACCACCAGGATCGTATGCGCCGTCGCGCAGCGGGCGAACTGCCAGCTGCACCGCAGGTGACTGCCGAAGATGCATCCGCGAGCCTTGCAGAACTGCTGAACGCAGGTCTGGGCGGTTCCGACAACGAGTAATCGTTGATGCCCGGTAGGTAAAATTACCGGGCATATGAATCACAGGTCGGGTAAGCGTAGCGCCACCCGACAATAAAAAACCCGCCTCGGCGGGTTTTTTTACATCTGTATGTCTTCAGTTCACTAACGGGATACGTCGATAAAGCTCAATCATATCGCCCGCCAGATCCTGAATAACCATCGCGTTCATCAGGTGATCCTGAGAGTGAACGGTGATCAGGTTAACCGGAAGTTTCCCGGTCCCTTCATCAAGACCGATAAGCTGCGTCTGGATCGTATGCGCATGTTTCACATATTCACGCGATTCTTCCATCGCTTTCTCGGCTTCGTCAAAGTCGCCTTTTCGCGCCATCTGCAACGCCGTCAGGGCCGCGCTGCGCGCTGCGCCTGCGTTGACCAGCAGTTCCATAATCGTGGTTTCTAAGTCTTCCATTATGACTCCAGAAGTTTGAGCGCTTTTTCCAGTACGGCATCACCTTTCATCATGCCGTAATCCATCATGTCGATGACCGCAACCTTTTTTCCGAGCGGATCGGCCTGCGCCTGGAGTTTTGCCTGTTCGTATTTAACCTGTGGCCCCAGTAATACGATATCAGCCGTCGCGATGTTATCTTTAAACTCCGCGACCGGAACGGCTTTAATGGTTACTTCGACTCCTTTTTTCTGCGCGGCATCTTTCATACGTTGAACCAGCATGCTGGTTGACATTCCCGCTGCACAGCATAAAACGATGTTCTTCATAGTCAGCCTCGATCTACATGTGTTTATTGATAATTATCCCGTGCAGACCGCTTCAACAACCGCTTTACCGCGATTGTGTGTCAGGCATCACAAAGAAATCGGCATTTTCCTGAAACCGGTTACAATTTTACAGCGGAGAGCATTCTGCCCGTCAGATCGGGCAGAATTTGAGGAAGGGTATTATCGGCTGGCCGTGCTTACGATGCGGTTTTTACCCTGTTGTTTAGCGATATACAGCGCTTCATCTACGCTACCGATAAATTGTTCCAGCGGTTCGAAGTGCCACTCCCCCATCCCGGCGCTGAAGGTCACTCGCAGATTCTCTTCCCGCCAGGTCCGCTTTTCAACGGCGGTGCGCCAGGCTTCCAGTAGCGCGTGCGCGGAGTTCATCAGCTCGGCCGGGAATATCACGCCGAACTCTTCTCCACCGTAGCGGTAAACGGAAACGTGGTGCGGCTGCATGATCTGAATACCTTCCCGCGCCACGTTGCGCAGCACAATATCCCCGCTCAGGTGGCCCCAGGTGTCGTTAATGGATTTGAAGTTATCGATGTCGATCAGCGCCAGAACGAAGGGTTGATGAGCGGTCAGCAGCTCATCCACATCGTTATCGAACGCACGGCGATTTTTGCAACCTGTCAGCGCATCATGGGTGGCCTGACGGACATAGGCCAGCTCGCGTTCTTTATTGGTTCGAATGGTATGGCTGAGCATCGCCTCAAGGCGTGGTGCCTGGTTGACGTCGCCGGTTTTGATGGCGTTGATAATGTTCATCAGCACAGAACGCGAGGCATGACGAAGGTAAAGCCCGAACAAAATGATGATGATTGCCGCCAGCGCAAATCCCCAGCCGACGACGGTGGTTTCATGCCGGGTGATGACGTTAAGCGTGGCATCGGAGACCCGATAAATCACAAACCAGTCCGGATTGGTGAAAGAGTAGTAGTAATACCAGGTTTTACTTTTGGGGTCGAAAAGATGGCCTTCGCCGCTGGTCATTTTGTCCATCAGCGCTTCGCTTACGTACTGCTTAAAGAGCGCCCCCGTGTCCGGATGCAGCACAACGGCGCCGTCACGCTCCACGACAAAAAACTCACCCTGAACAGGCGCCACCATCTGGCGCAGGGTATACCCCATGGACGTTAAATCAAGATGGAAAGCGAGCGTGCCCTTCAGACGGCCTTCCGGTGAAATGACCGGCTTATAGAGGGTGACAGTAGGATGTTGGGTGAAATAGTCCAGATAGGGGCGGGTGTAGTGAGGAAAGTTGCTGGCTTCCGCTTGCCCGACAAACCATGGGCGGGTTCTGGCGTCGAACGACTTACTTTTCTCCGTTGGCAGCACTTCCGGCGCGCGCAGATGGCGCCCTTCTGTGTCCGCCAGAGAGATAGACGACACCGTCGGCATCAGGTTCTGCAAATGCATCAACATCTGCAAACCGTGTGTCGGATCGATATTTATTGTCTGATTTACTCTGTCGTTACGGGCGAAGTACATCGCAGCGCGACCAAGAATATAGTCATTTTCTCGCAGGATGGATTCGGTATAGTTCACCGCCAGATTATGGGTGAAATTACCATTAATTTTATGATAATCCTCAAGAAAATCCTTTCTCTGTGAAAGGATGACCAGGATGGCGATCAGCGCGAAACTGAACAGGATCCCCGCGAAGCTGACCATAATTGGCCGGGTAAAAGAGAGCTTTTTACTGTGGAGTGCCATGAGTTGTACATCAATCCAGATGGTAGACGCGTTGCGTCTGTCGATACCCTCAGCATAGTCGCTGTCCGGTTGCTGGTAGTAAATTATACAGAAGGCGATTACCGACGAGATGATTTATCTTAAGCGTAGATAAGAAACGACGTATTTATTGTATCAATTGAATTTTGTTTAAGAGGCGGAGGGCAGGGCGAAACGAGGAAGAAGCATTTTCACCCTGGTCAGCGTCCGTTGCTGACGTGGTTAAGCATAAGAAAACCGGGCAGATCGCCTCAATCGCCCGGTTATGATCTTACGAGCCGCCTCGTAACCTTTTCGCATTTTTGCAGACAGTTTCAGCGCTAATGCGAGGCTCTTCCCAGCCAGCTATCCCAGTCTTTCCACACCGGCTGTAGCCCCTGTGCAGTCAGGGCTTCCGCCACCGCTTCGGGCCGTCGGCCGTCGTGCGGTGCAAACTGTTCCAGTTCCGGGTGATCGTCCGCGTAACCGCCCGGCTGCGTTTTGGAAAAGGCGCTGACGTTATTGATCGCCAGCGGGATCGCGCGGTCGCGAAACGCGGGGGATTCACGCGTGGAGAGCGACAATTCCACTTCCGGCGCGAACAGGCGAAATGCACACAGGGTTTGCACCAGCTGGCGCTCATCCATCAGCGAGGCGGGTTCAACGCCTCCCGTACAGGGACGCAGTCGCGGGAAAGAGATGGAATAGCGGCTTTGCCAGTACTGCTGCTGTAGCCACAGCAGATGCTCCGCCACCATATAGCAGTCCACCCGCCAGCTGTCGGACAGACCGATAAGCGCGCCCAGCCCAATTTTATCGATACCGGCGCGCCCCAGCCTGTCCGGCGTTTCCAGCCGGAAGATGAAATCCTGCTTCTTCCCTTTCAGGTGATGCCGGGCATAGGTCGCCTCATGGTAGGTTTCCTGATAAACCATTACGCCGTCCAGCCCGAGGGTTTTCAGCTCCGCATATTCCTCCTGCGACAGAGGCTGCACTTCCATTTGCAACGAGGCAAATTCGCGGCGGATGGCCGGAAGATGCTGGCGAAAATAGTCCATCCCCACTTTGCCCTGATGTTCACCCGTCACCAGCAGGAGATGTTCAAAACCCATCTCACGAATAGCCGCACACTCGCGGGCGATCTCATGCTCATCCAGCGTTTTACGCTTAATACGGTTGCTCATGGAGAAACCACAGTAGGTGCAGTCATTGGCGCACAGATTAGAAAGATAGAGCGGCACGTAAAAGCTCACCGTGTTGCCAAAACGCTGGCGGGTGAGGCGTTGCGCGCGCTGGGCCATCGGTTCAAGGTACGCGCTGGCTGCCGGAGAAAGCAGGGCCATCAAATCTTCGCGCGTCAAATGTTTGGCTGTTAATGCCCGCTCTACGTCCGCAGAGGTTTTACTGTTGATGCGTAAGGCAATATCGTCCCAGTTAAGCTGACGCCAGCGATCGGTAAAGGTAGCCATCAGAGCGCCTCCAGAAAATCGGTCAGCGGGCTGGTGGCCTGCGCCTGAACACTGCGCGAGCCGGGGCCGGACTGCCGAGCCAGCAGACCGGACTCGACGGCAAGGCGGAACGCACGCGCCATCATCACCGGGTCGTCGGCCACCGCAATCGCGGTATTGACCAGCACCGCATCGGCCCCCATCTCCAGTGCCTGCGCGGCGTGACTGGGTACGCCGATGCCCGCATCCACCACCACGGGCACGGTCGCCTGCTCGATGATGATCTCCAGCATCGCCCGGGTCTCCAGTCCCTGGTTGGAGCCAATGGGCGCCCCTAGCGGCATTACAGCCGCGCAGCCGACCTCTTCCAGACGCTTGCACAGCACAGGATCGGCACCACAGTAGGGCAGAACGGTAAACCCCTGCTGCACCAGCTTCTCTGCCGCTTTCAGGGTTTCGATCGGATCGGGCAACAGCCAGCGGGCGTCCGGATGAATTTCCAGCTTCAGCCAGCGGGTGCCGAGCGCTTCCCGCGCCAGTTGCGCAGCGAAAATTGCTTCCTCGGCCGTTTTCGCACCGGAGGTATTCGGTAAGAGCGTCACGCCTGCCTCCAGTAACGGCGCAAGTATGGCATCGTTGTGCTGACGCAAATCCACGCGCTTCATCGCCAGCGTCACCAGCTGGCTGCCGCTTTCACGAATGGCATCCACCATCAGTTGCGGGGAGGCGAATTTTCCGGTTCCGGTAAACAGATGTGAATCAAAGACTTTGTCGGCAATACGTAACATCTCAGCCCCCTGCGATAACCTGAAACAGCAGGATCTGGTCGCCCTCATTGACCTGCTGATGTTCCCACCGCTCGCGCGGCAGGATCTGTTGATTGAGCGCAAGCGCCGTTCCCGGCTTCAGCTGGCGCAGCATGTCGAGCAGGGCGGCAACGGTGAGATCGTCGTCGCACGTCATCGGCTCATCGTTAAACAGAATGCGCATTGCGGCCTCCGCATACCGGGCAGTGGCTGGCACGGTTCAACGCCAGATGACGCCAGCCGCTGGAGCGGGCATCGAACAGCCGCAGCGTGTTGCGTTCTGTCTCCATGCCGCTGAGCAACTTGATGGCCTCCAGCGCCTGAAGAGTACCCATCACGCCCACCACCGGGCCCAGAATGCCTGCCGTGCGGCAGTTACGCTCCGGTTCAGCCTCGTCCGGCCACAGGCAGCGGTAGCAGCCCTGTGCCCACGGCGGCGTAAGCACCATTATTTGCCCACCGAAACCGACCGCGCTGGCGGTGATCAGCGGCGTGTTCTGCGCAACACAGGCCGCGTTGATGGCCTGACGTGTCGCCATATTGTCCGTACAGTCCAGCACCACGTCGGCAAGGGCCACTTCGCGTTGCAGATCTTCCCCGCTCAGCCGCGTCTGGAGTGCGACCAGTTCGATATCGGGGTTAAGCTGGTTCAGCCGCTGGCGCGTAACGTGCGCTTTAGGCTGGTTGATATCTTCTGTCGTAAAGAGAATTTGCCGTTGCAGATTGCTGAGATGTACCTCGTCGTCATCGGCCAGCACCAGCGTGCCCACGCCCGCGCCGGCCAGATACAGCGCGGCGGGGGTGCCTAATCCGCCCAGACCGACAATCAGTACCCGGCTGGCGAGCAGCTTTTGCTGCCCCTCGATGGCGATATCCTCCAGCAGGATCTGGCGGCTGTAACGCATAAAATCACGATCTTTCATCGCCTGCTCCTGCCAGTTGTAAAAGCTGCGCGGTGGCGGCCTGCCAGTCTGCCGCCTGGGTGATAGCGCTGACGACGGCGATACTGCCGACGCCGGTCTCCAGCACCGCGGGCGCACGTTCAAGACTGATCCCGCCGATGGCGACGGTGGGGTAATCGGCAAGGCGCTTAACGTGGGCCGCCAGCTGCGTCAAACCCTGTGGAGCGGACGGCATCTGTTTGGTTTGCGTTGGGAAAACGTGCCCGAGCGCGATGTAAGAGGGGCGGGCCGCCAGCGCCACGTTGATCTCCATATCATCGTGGGTAGAAACGCCCAGCCGCAGACCGGCGTCACGGATCGCGTTGAGATCGGTCGTTTCCAGATCTTCCTGTCCCAGATGCACGCCGTACGCCTGGTGTTTAACCGCCAGCCGCCAGTAGTCGTTGATAAACAGGCGGGCGTGGTAGCGACGTCCCAGCGCGATAGCGGCGATCACGTCGGCCTCCACCTCTTCATCGCGTTTATCCTTGATGCGTAGCTGGAGGGTGCGAACGCCAGCTTCCAGCAGGCGGGCGATCCACGCCACGCTGTCCACCACCGGGTAAAGCCCTAAGCGGAAGGGGACAGGGGGGAAATCAGGCTGGTACATTATGCCTCCTCTTTTTTGAGGTAGATTTCGCCGCCTTTCGCGCGGAAGGTTTCCGACATGTCCGCCATGCCGACTTCAATGGTCTGCGCGGCGGCGTAATCGCGTACTTCCTGGCTGATCTTCATCGAGCAGAATTTAGGTCCGCACATGGAGCAGAAGTGCGCAACTTTGCCCGATTCCTGCGGCAGGGTTTCGTCGTGATAGGCGCGGGCGGTGAACGGATCGAGGGCCAGGTTAAACTGGTCTTCCCAGCGGAATTCAAAGCGCGCTTTGGACATGGCGTTGTCGCGAATTTGCGCGCCCGGATGGCCTTTCGCCAGATCCGCCGCGTGGGCGGCAATCTTGTAGGTGATCAGCCCCTGCTTCACGTCCTCTTTGTTTGGCAGCCCGAGGTGCTCTTTCGGCGTCACGTAGCAGAGCATGGCGCAGCCGAACCAGCCGATCATCGCCGCGCCAATGCCTGACGTGAAGTGGTCGTAGCCCGGCGCAATATCGGTGGTCAGCGGCCCCAGGGTGTAGAACGGTGCTTCGTGGCAGTGCTCCAGCTCCTCGGTCATGTTGCGACGGATCATCTGCATCGGCACATGGCCCGGGCCTTCAATCATCACCTGCACGTCGTACTCCCAGGCGATTTTGGTCAGCTCGCCCAGCGTGTGCAGCTCGGCAAACTGCGCCTCGTCGTTAGCATCGCGGATGGAGCCAGGACGCAGGCCGTCGCCCAGCGACAGGGAGACGTCGTACGCGGCGCAAATTTCGCAGATTTCGCGGAAGTGTTCGTAGAGGAAGTTTTCCTGATGATGGGAAAGGCACCATTTCGCCATAATCGAACCGCCGCGTGAGACGATACCGGTCAGACGTTTCGCCGTCATCGGCACGTAGCGCAGCAGCACGCCCGCGTGGATGGTGAAGTAGTCCACGCCCTGCTCGGCCTGCTCCAGCAGCGTGTCGCGGAACGCTTCCCAGGTGAGGTTTTCGGCGATGCCGTTGACCTTCTCCAGCGCCTGATAAATCGGGACGGTGCCAATCGGCACCGGGCTGTTATGCAGGATCCACTCGCGGGTCTCATGAATATAGCGGCCAGTGGAAAGGTCCATCACCGTGTCCGCGCCCCAGCGCGTCGACCAGACCAGCTTTTCCACCTCTTCTTCGATGGATGACGTCACCGCTGAGTTGCCGATGTTGGCGTTGACCTTCACCAGGAAGTTGCGGCCGATAATCATCGGCTCGGATTCCGGGTGGTTGATGTTGGCGGGGATAATGGCGCGCCCGGCGGCCACTTCGTCACGCACAAATTCCGGCGTGATGTTTTCCGGCAGGCGAGCGCCAAACCCTTCACCAGGATGCTGGTGGCGCAGCACTTCGCTGCGGATGCGCTCGCGGCCCATGTTTTCGCGGATGGCGATGAACTCCATCTCCGGCGTGACGATACCCTGGCGCGCGTAGTGCAGCTGGGTGACGCATTTGCCCGCTTTAGCGCGTTTCGGCGTCAGCAGGCCGGTAAAGCGCAGCTCGTCCAGACCGTCGTCGGCCAGGCGCGCGTTGGTATACGCCGAGCTGCGCACGCTCAGTTCTTCGCAGTCGTTACGGGCGTCAATCCACGGCTGGCGCAGTTTTGCCAGACCCTGCTGTACGTTGATAGCAACAGAAGGGTCTCCGTACGGGCCGGAGGTGTCATACACCGGCACGGCTTCGTTGTCTTCAAACTGCGGGTTTTCTTTGCTGCCGCCGATAAGCGTCGGGCTGAGCTGGATTTCGCGCATCGGCACGCGGATATCAGCCTGTGAACCGGTGATGTAGATGCGCGTTGAGTTCGGGAAAGCGGTGCCTTCCAGGGTGTCGATGAAGCGTTGTGCGTGTTCGCGCTGTTCGCGGCGGGTCAGTTTTGTTGTAGACATAGCTCATTCCAGATGTGAAGGACATGGCTTGTCAGACGACGGATGAAGCAAGAGAAGATCGCCTCAGGGGCGATACAACAGCAGTGTGACTCTTGTTCCCTTCGCAGGTATTAACCTGATCAGGTTCCGCGGATCCCGAATTAACGGTCTCAGCCCGTGCTTTCACACTGGGCACTCCGACAAGAAAAATCCCCCTCGTGAGAGGGGCGAATGGTTGTAAATTACTCGTTAACGATTAAGAACTCAAGCAGGGCGCGCAACGTTATCGCTGGTGCTGATATTCAGGTTGTTGTCCAGCACGAGGGCGATGAGCTTGTCTTCCAGCGTGAATCGCTCTTCCAGCGCTTCGCCAAGATCGGAAAGCGCCTGCTGAAACTCAAGATAGTTATCGTGATCGATAGCGTTCTCTAGCGTGGAATCGTAGTAGTCCATTATCTGCTGGGTGTTGGCTTCCAGCAGCGGACAGAGTTTGCTGGCCGCTAAATACGGCGTTGTCCCTTCCATTTCGCGGATAATGCGTTCATAAAGGTTGAAATGGCCGTCGGAGAGGTAGTCGACCAGGCTCTGACAGAAGTCGTCCAGCGCTTTTTCATTCAGCCGCATAAAGGATTCTTTGCCAGGCTTAAGACCAACCAGATTGTAATACGCCACGAGTAGATGCTTGCGCACATGTAGCCAGCGATCCACCAGGGTGTTACTTCCTCCAACGCGCTCAGTCAGGCTTTCCAGCTGGTTTAACATGGTCGACTCCATAAGGTTTAGAATGGGATCTGCTTATCCAAAATGTAACCATAATGCTAACAACATGTCAGTGAAGCGAAGGTAGTGCAATAGATATGGATCGTATTATTGAAAAATCAGATCTGGGTTGGTGGATCGTCAGTCACGAACAAAAATTATGGCTGCCCGGTGGGGAGATACCCTACGGTGCGGCAGACATCTTCGATCTCGTCGGCCAACCGGCGCTGCGGATCGGCGAGTGGCAGGGCGATCCGGTATGGTTGATCCAACAGGCTCGTCGTCAGGATATGGGATCCGTTCGTCAGGTGTTGGATCGGGATGTCGGCCTGTTCCAGCTGGCGGGGCGCGGCGTGCAGCTGGCGGAGTTTTACCGCTCGCACAAATACTGCGGCTACTGCGGCCACACCATGCACCCGAGCAAAACCGAGTGGGCAATGCTCTGCGGCCACTGCCGTGAACGCTACTACCCGCAAATCGCACCGTGCATCATTGTCGCCATCCGCCGTGATGATTCCATCCTGCTGGCGCAGCATACCCGCCATCGCAACGGCATTCACACCGTCCTCGCCGGGTTCGTGGAAGTCGGCGAAACGCTGGAACAGGCGGTGGCGCGCGAGGTGATGGAGGAGAGCGGCATTAAGGTGAAAAACCTGCGCTATGTGACGTCGCAGCCGTGGCCGTTCCCGATGTCCCTGATGACCGCGTTTATGGCGGAATACGACAGCGGCGAGATTGTTATCGATCAGAAAGAGCTGCTGGAGGCGAACTGGTATCGCTACGACGATTTACCGCTGCTGCCCCCACCGGGAACGGTGGCGCGTCGCCTGATAGAAGATACCGTGGCAATGTGTCGGGCCGAGTATGAGTAGTGTTACACTGACGGACTGACGCAATAAGGAACTGCAAAATGACCGAACTGAAGAACGATCGTTATCTGCGTGCGCTGCTGCGCCAGCCCGTTGATGTCACCCCGGTGTGGATGATGCGCCAGGCGGGACGCTATCTGCCAGAGTACAAAGCCACGCGCGCGCAGGCAGGCGATTTTATGTCGCTGTGCAAAAACGCCGAGCTGGCCTGTGAAGTGACGCTCCAGCCGCTGCGCCGCTTCCCGCTCGATGCCGCCATTCTTTTTTCGGACATTCTCACCATTCCGGATGCGATGGGCCTTGGGCTCTATTTCGAAACCGGAGAAGGCCCGCGTTTTACCTCTCCGATCAAAAGCAAAGCCGACGTTGATAAGCTGCCGATCCCCGATCCTGAAGGCGAGCTGGGCTATGTGATGAACGCCGTGCGCACCATTCGCCGCGAACTGAAAGGCGACGTGCCGCTGATTGGCTTCTCCGGTAGTCCGTGGACGCTGGCCACCTACATGGTGGAAGGCGGCAGCAGCAAAGCCTTTACCGTCATCAAAAAGATGATGTACGCCGAGCCGCTGGCCCTGCATGCCCTGCTCGACAAGCTGGCGAAGAGCGTCACGCTCTATCTCAACGCGCAGATTAAAGCGGGCGCGCAGTCGGTGATGATTTTCGACACCTGGGGCGGCGTGCTGACCGGACGTGATTATCAGCAGTTCTCCCTGTACTACATGCACAAAATTGTCGATGGCCTGCTGCGTGAAAACGAAGGCCGTCGCGTGCCGGTGACGCTGTTTACCAAAGGCGGCGGTCAGTGGCTGGAAGCGATGGCGGCCACCGGCTGCGACGCGCTGGGCCTCGACTGGACCACCGATATTGCCGATGCGCGCCGTCGCGTGGGGGACAAAGTGGCGCTCCAGGGCAACATGGATCCGTCCATGCTCTATGCGCAGCCTGCCCGTATCGAAGAAGAAGTGTCGACTATACTGTCTGGTTTCGGCCAGGGCGAAGGCCACGTCTTCAACCTCGGTCACGGTATTCATCAGGATGTACCGCCAGAACACGCTGGCGTATTTGTGGAGGCGGTGCATCGGCTTTCTGCCCAGTATCATAAGTAAGGAGTGGTTATGGATCTCGCGTCGCTACGCGCTCAGCAAATCGAACTGGCTTCATCAGTGATCCGCGAGGATCGTCTGGATACGGACCCTCCGCGGTACATTGGCGGGGCGGACGTCGGATTTGAGCAGGGTGGTGAAGTGACGCGAGCGGCGATGGTGGTGCTGAAATACCCTTCGCTGGAGCTGGTGGAGTACAAGGTGGCGCGTATCGCCACCACCATGCCCTATATCCCCGGCTTTCTCTCCTTCCGCGAATATCCCGCGCTGCTGGCCGCGTGGGAGCAACTCTCGCAAAAACCCGATCTACTGTTTGTTGATGGGCATGGTATCTCCCATCCGCGTCGCTTAGGCGTCGCCAGCCACTTTGGTCTGCTGGTGGACGTGCCGACCATCGGCGTAGCGAAAAAACGCCTGTGCGGCGCGTTTGAGCCGCTCTCTGCCGAACCGGGCGCACTGGCGCCGCTTATCCATAAAGGCGAGCAGCTGGCGTGGGTCTGGCGCAGTAAAGCGCGCTGCAACCCGTTGTTTATCGCCACCGGGCATCGGGTCAGCATGGATAGCGCACTGGCGTGGGTGCAACGCTGTATGAAGGGCTACCGTTTACCTGAGCCAACCCGCTGGGCTGACGCCGTGGCCTCTTCACGTCCGGCATTCATTCGTTGGCAGGAAATTCAGCCGTGATTCAGGTAAACTGCGGCTAATTTTCGATTCGAGACATCATCATGTTACAAAACCCGATTCATCTGCGCCTTGAGAAGCTGGAAAGCTGGCAGCACGTGACGTTTATGGCTTGCCTGTGCGAGCGCATGTATCCCAACTATGCCGCGTTCTGCAAGCAGACGGCGTTTGGCGAAGGCCAGATTTATCGTCGTATCCTGGATTTAATCTGGGAGACGCTGACGGTCAAAGATGCGAAGGTAAATTTTGACTCTCAGCTCGAAAAGCTGGAAGAGGCTATTCCGGCTGCGGATGATTTCGACCTGTATGGCGTCTACCCGGCCATTGATGCCTGTGTGGCGTTGAGCGAGCTGATCCACTCCCGTCTGAGCGGTGAAACCCTGGAACACGCCATTGAAGTCAGTAAGGCATCCATTACCACCGTTGCGATGCTGGAAATGACCCAGGAAGGCCGTGAAATGACCGACGAGGAGCTGCGTGCTAACCCGGCGGTTGAACAGGAATGGGATATTCAGTGGGAAATTTTCCGTCTGCTGGCGGAGTGTGAAGAACGTGATATTGAGCTGATCAAAGGGCTTCGCGCGGACCTTCGCGAGGCCGGTGAGAGCAATATTGGTATAATTTTTAACCAATGAGACAACAAAACGTGATTTAACGCCTGTTTTGTCACTCCTCGACTCTTCCCTTTCGCCCCCCGTCTGGTCTACATTTGGGGGGCGAAAAAAAGTGGCTATCGGTGCGTGTATGCAGGAGAGTGCTTTTTTGGCATTTTCGTCGCACTCGATGCTTAGCAAGCGATAAACACATTGAAAGGATAACTTATGAACAAGACTCAACTGATTGATGTAATTGCGGACAAGGCTGATCTGTCTAAAGTGCAGGCTAAAGCTGCTCTGGAATCTACCCTGGCTGCTATTACTGAGTCTCTGAAAGAAGGCGATGCTGTACAACTGGTTGGTTTCGGTACCTTCAAAGTGAACCACCGCGCTGAGCGTACTGGCCGCAACCCGCAGACCGGTAAAGAAATCAAAATCGCCGCAGCTAACGTGCCGGCATTTGTTTCTGGTAAAGCACTGAAAGACGCAGTTAAGTAAGACGCGTGGCAGTGAACAGTTTTAACGAAGGGGCGGCAACGCCCCTTTTGTCATTCTGGCGTGGAACACTCGCGCTGGCAGGCGTACTGTTGCTGTCTGCCTGTAGCCATGATTCCTCACTCCCCCCGTTTACCGCCAGCGGCTATGCTGACAACCAGGGTGCGGTCAGGATCTGGCGCAAAGATTCCAGCGATGAAGTCCATATGCTCACCGCATTCAGCCCGTGGCATAACGGCAACACCTCGACCGCAGAATACCGCTGGCAGGGCGATGCGCTGTCGCTCATTGAACTGAATATCTACAGTAAGACTCCCGAACACGTGAAGGTGCGTTTCGACGACCACGGCGAGCTGAGCTTTATGCAGCATGAGGTCAGTGGACTGAAACAGCAGCTTTCCAGCGATCAGGTCGCTCTCTACCGCTACCGTGCTGAACAACTCCGCCAGACCAGCGATGCGCTGCGTCAGGGCCGCGTGGTGCTGCGCCAGGGGCGCTGGCATGCCGACGGCACGGTGACCACCTGCGAAGGGCAGACGGTGAAGCCTGAGCTTGAATCCTGGGCAACCGAACACATTCAGCGTCGTCAGCGGCATTCATCTGTGGAGGTGAGTGTGGCATGGCTGGAAGCGCCGGAAGGCTCTCAGCTGTTGCTGGTGGCGAATGAAGATTTCTGCACCTGGCAGCCGACAGAGAAGAGTTTCTGACGTAAATCCCCTCTCCCTGTGGGAGAGGGTTAGGGTGAGGGTGTGAAATTACTCTCCCTGCTCCCGCGCAATGGCACGATAGCCGATATCCTGGCGGCTGAAGCTGCCATTCCAGTGAATATCCGCCATCAGCGCATAGGCGCGCTTCTGCGCCTCTGCCACGGTCTGGCCCAGCGCGGTCGCACACAGCACGCGACCGCCGTTGGTGAGCACGCGGTCGTCGTCAGAGAGCTTTGTACCGGCGTGGAACACCTTCGCACCGTCAATCTCTTCCAGCGGCAGGCCGTGGATCTCATCTCCGGTGTTGTAGCTACCCGGATAGCCACCCGCAGCAATCACCACACCTAAAGAGGCACGCTCGTCCCACTCGGAAGTTTTCTCGTCCAGCTTGCCTTCGCACGCCGCCAGACACAGATCAACCAGATCGGACTTCATGCGCAGCATGATCGGCTGGGTTTCCGGATCGCCGAAGCGGCAGTTGAATTCAATCACCTTCGGGTTACCCTGCTTGTCGATCATCAGGCCTGCGTAAAGGAAACCGGTGTAGGTATTGCCTTCCGCAGCCATCCCCTTCACGGTTGGCCAGATGATGCGGTCCATGGTGCGCTGGTGTACTTCGTCAGTGACCACCGGAGCAGGGGAGTAAGCTCCCATCCCGCCGGTGTTTGGCCCCGTGTCGGCATTGCCTACGCGCTTGTGATCCTGGCTGGTCGCCATCGGCAGAACGTGCTCGCCGTCAACCATCACGATAAAACTCGCTTCTTCGCCGTCGAGGAACTCTTCAATCACGATGCGGTGGCCCGCGTCGCCAAAGGCGTTACCCGCCAGCATATCCTGCACGGCGGCTTCCGCTTCTTCGAGGGTCATCGCCACGATAACGCCTTTCCCGGCAGCCAGGCCGTCGGCTTTGATCACAATCGGCGCGCCTTTTTCACGCAGGTAAGCCAGAGCAGGCTCTACCTCGGTGAAGTTCTGATATTCCGCCGTCGGGATGTTATGACGCGCGAGAAAATCTTTGGTGAAGGCTTTTGAGCCTTCCAGCTGCGCAGCCCCTTCCGTTGGGCCGAAAATTTTCAGGCCCGCGGCGCGGAAGGCATCTACAACGCCGATCACCAGCGGTGCTTCCGGGCCAACAATCGTCAGATCGATATTCTCGTTTTGGGCAAAGCTCAGCAGCGCCGGGATGTCGGTTACGCCGATGGCGACGTTCTGTAGTGCGGGCTCCAGCGCGGTCCCGGCGTTACCCGGTGCCACAAAGACGGTTTCAACCTGCGGAGACTGCGCTGCTTTCCACGCCAGGGCGTGCTCGCGCCCGCCGTTACCAATCACTAATACTTTCATTTTCTGCTCCGGGAATTAATGGCGGAAGTGGCGCATGTCGGTGAAGATCATTGCGATGCCATGCTCGTCGGCAGCGGCAATCACTTCGTCATCACGGATTGAACCGCCAGGCTGGATCACACAGGTGATGCCCACAGCAGCGGCCGCGTCGATACCGTCACGGAACGGGAAGAAGGCGTCAGAAGCCATGGCGGAACCTTTGACTTCCAGACCTTCGTCACCTGCTTTAATACCCGCGATTTTCGCAGAGTAAACGCGGCTCATCTGGCCTGCGCCTATTCCGATGGTCATGTTCTCTTTGGCGTAGACGATGGCGTTGGATTTCACAAACTTCGCCACTTTCCAGCAGAACAGCGCGTCACGCAGTTCCTGCTCGGTTGGCTGACGTTTGGTGACGACACGCAGATCGGCTTCGCCCACCATACCCAGATCGCGGTCCTGAACCAGCAGCCCGCCGTTCACGCGCTTGAAGTCCAGGCCTGGAACGCGCTCTGCCCACTGGCCGCAAACCAGTACGCGCACGTTCTGTTTCGCCGCGGTGATTTTCAGCGCCTCTTCGGATGCTGATGGCGCGATGATCACTTCGACAAACTGACGGGAGATGATGGCCTGCGCGGTTTCCGCATCCAGCTCGCGGTTGAAGGCGATAATGCCGCCGAACGCGGAGGTCGGGTCGGTTTTGTAGGCGCGATCGTAAGCTTCCAGAATAGACGCACTTACCGCAACGCCGCATGGGTTGGCGTGCTTGACGATAACGCAGGCTGGCTCGCTGAACTCTTTCACGCATTCCAGCGCGGCGTCGGTATCGGCAATGTTGTTATAGGAGAGGGCTTTGCCCTGTACCTGCTGGGCAGTCGCTACAGAGGCTTCTTTTACCTCTTCTTCTATATAGAAGGCAGCCTGCTGGTGGCTGTTCTCGCCGTAACGCATATCCTGCTTCTTAATGAAGTTCAGGTTCAGCGTGCGCGGGAAGCGGCCAGATGGATCTTTGCTTTCACCGTGGTAGGCAGGTACCAGGCTACCGAAGTAGTTGGCGATCATGCTGTCGTAGGCGGCGGTATGCTCGAAGGCTTTGATGGCGAGATCGAAACGCGTTTCAAGCGTCAGGGACCCTTCGTTGGCATCCATCTCATTAATAATGGCGTTGTAGTCACTGCTCTTTACCACGATGGCCACATCTTTATGGTTCTTGGCTGCGGAGCGCACCATGGTCGGGCCGCCGATGTCGATATTCTCAACCGCGTCTTCCAGAGAACAGCCTTCGCGGGCAACGGTCTGGGCGAACGGGTAGAGGTTAACAACCACCATGTCGATGGGGGCAATATTGTGCTGCTCCATAATGCCGTCGTCCTGACCGCGACGGCCCAGAATACCGCCGTGCACTTTCGGGTGCAGGGTTTTGACGCGTCCATCCATCATTTCCGGGAAACCGGTGTAATCGGACACTTCGGTTACCGGCAGACCTTTATCTGCTAACAGGCGAGCGGTACCGCCTGTAGAAAGCAGCTCTACGCCACGTGCAGAAAGTGCCTGAGCGAATTCGACGATACCGGCTTTATCAGAAACACTGAGCAGAGCGCGGCGGACTGGACGACGTTGTTGCATGGTAAATCCCCTGGATTTCACGATTACAGAGAGCGTTAGATGAATTTTCCTGTGAAAAACTCATCTAACACACCTGACGAGGCATCCTTGTGAAGCGCGAGCATTTTAACGAAAACGTTTGCGCAACGCTCGCACATTTTTACTTTTTCGTATCATTGTGGATAAGTCTGTGCGTAAAAAGGTATAAGGCGGGGTTTTGCTGTGGAATGCAGCAGTCAGTCATTTTTCTGTCATTTAGCGGTTGCGGCCTGCGGAGAACTCCCTATAATGCGCCTCCATCGACACGGCGGATGTGAATCACTTCACAGATAACCCGGTCGGTTGAAGAGAAAAAATCCTGAAATAACGGGTTGACTCTGAAAGAGGAAAGCGTAATATACGCCACCTCGCGACAGAGCGCTGAAGCGCGTCGCAACTGCTCTTTAACAATTTATCAGACAATCTGTGTGGGCACTCAAAGTGACATGGATTCTTAATGTCCTCGGACACTAAATGAATACCAAGTCTCAACGAGTGAACACGTAATTCATTACGAAGTTTAATTCATTGAGCATCAAACTTTTAAATTGAAGAGTTTGATCATGGCTCAGATTGAACGCTGGCGGCAGGCCTAACACATGCAAGTCGAACGGTAACAGGAAGCAGCTTGCTGCTTCGCTGACGAGTGGCGGACGGGTGAGTAATGTCTGGGAAACTGCCTGATGGAGGGGGATAACTACTGGAAACGGTAGCTAATACCGCATAACGTCGCAAGACCAAAGAGGGGGACCTTCGGGCCTCTTGCCATCGGATGTGCCCAGATGGGATTAGCTAGTAGGTGGGGTAACGGCTCACCTAGGCGACGATCCCTAGCTGGTCTGAGAGGATGACCAGCCACACTGGAACTGAGACACGGTCCAGACTCCTACGGGAGGCAGCAGTGGGGAATATTGCACAATGGGCGCAAGCCTGATGCAGCCATGCCGCGTGTATGAAGAAGGCCTTCGGGTTGTAAAGTACTTTCAGCGGGGAGGAAGGTGTTGAGGTTAATAACCTCAGCAATTGACGTTACCCGCAGAAGAAGCACCGGCTAACTCCGTGCCAGCAGCCGCGGTAATACGGAGGGTGCAAGCGTTAATCGGAATTACTGGGCGTAAAGCGCACGCAGGCGGTCTGTCAAGTCGGATGTGAAATCCCCGGGCTCAACCTGGGAACTGCATTCGAAACTGGCAGGCTAGAGTCTTGTAGAGGGGGGTAGAATTCCAGGTGTAGCGGTGAAATGCGTAGAGATCTGGAGGAATACCGGTGGCGAAGGCGGCCCCCTGGACAAAGACTGACGCTCAGGTGCGAAAGCGTGGGGAGCAAACAGGATTAGATACCCTGGTAGTCCACGCCGTAAACGATGTCGACTTGGAGGTTGTGCCCTTGAGGCGTGGCTTCCGGAGCTAACGCGTTAAGTCGACCGCCTGGGGAGTACGGCCGCAAGGTTAAAACTCAAATGAATTGACGGGGGCCCGCACAAGCGGTGGAGCATGTGGTTTAATTCGATGCAACGCGAAGAACCTTACCTACTCTTGACATCCAGAGAACTTTCCAGAGATGGATTGGTGCCTTCGGGAACTCTGAGACAGGTGCTGCATGGCTGTCGTCAGCTCGTGTTGTGAAATGTTGGGTTAAGTCCCGCAACGAGCGCAACCCTTATCCTTTGTTGCCAGCGGTTAGGCCGGGAACTCAAAGGAGACTGCCAGTGATAAACTGGAGGAAGGTGGGGATGACGTCAAGTCATCATGGCCCTTACGAGTAGGGCTACACACGTGCTACAATGGCGCATACAAAGAGAAGCGACCTCGCGAGAGCAAGCGGACCTCATAAAGTGCGTCGTAGTCCGGATTGGAGTCTGCAACTCGACTCCATGAAGTCGGAATCGCTAGTAATCGTGGATCAGAATGCCACGGTGAATACGTTCCCGGGCCTTGTACACACCGCCCGTCACACCATGGGAGTGGGTTGCAAAAGAAGTAGGTAGCTTAACCTTCGGGAGGGCGCTTACCACTTTGTGATTCATGACTGGGGTGAAGTCGTAACAAGGTAACCGTAGGGGAACCTGCGGTTGGATCACCTCCTTACCTTAAAGAACCTGCCTTTGCAGTGCTCACACAGATTGTCTGATGAATGATGAACTTCTGAATGTACTTTTGAGTGCATTAAGAAGTTTTGCTCTTTAAAAATCTGGATCAAGCTGAAAATTGAAACGACACACAGCTCATGTGTGTTCGAGTCTCTCAAATTTTCGCAATCAGAAGTGAAACATCTTCGGGTTGTGAGGTTAAGCGACTAAGCGTACACGGTGGATGCCCTGGCAGTCAGAGGCGATGAAGGACGTGCTAATCTGCGAAAAGCGCCGGCGAGGTGATATGAACCCTTGACCCGGCGATGTCCGAATGGGGAAACCCAGTGCAATCCGTTGCACTATCGTTAACTGAATACATAGGTTAACGAGGCGAACCGGGGGAACTGAAACATCTAAGTACCCCGAGGAAAAGAAATCAACCGAGATTCCCCCAGTAGCGGCGAGCGAACGGGGAGCAGCCCGGAGTCTGAATCAGCTTGTGTGTTAGTGGAACGGTCTGGAAAGTCCGACGGTACAGGGTGATAGTCCCGTACACGAAAGCACACTTGCTGTGAACTCGAAGAGTAGGGCGGGACACGTGGTATCCTGTCTGAATATGGGGGGACCATCCTCCAAGGCTAAATACTCCTGACTGACCGATAGTGAACCAGTACCGTGAGGGAAAGGCGAAAAGAACCCCGGCGAGGGGAGTGAAAAAGAACCTGAAACCGTGTACGTACAAGCAGTGGGAGCCTCTTTATGGGGTGACTGCGTACCTTTTGTATAATGGGTCAGCGACTTATATTCTGTAGCAAGGTTAACCGTATAGGGGAGCCGAAGGGAAACCGAGTCTTAACTGGGCGTTAAGTTGCAGGGTATAGACCCGAAACCCGGTGATCTAGCCATGGGCAGGTTGAAGGTTGGGTAACACTAACTGGAGGACCGAACCGACTAATGTTGAAAAATTAGCGGATGACCTGTGGCTGGGGGTGAAAGGCCAATCAAACCGGGAGATAGCTGGTTCTCCCCGAAAGCTATTTAGGTAGCGCCTCGTGAACTCATCTTCGGGGGTAGAGCACTGTTTCGGCTAGGGGGCCATCCCGGCTTACCAACCCGATGCAAACTACGAATACCGAAGAATGTTATCACGGGAGACACACGGCGGGTGCTAACGTCCGTCGTGAAGAGGGAAACAACCCAGACCGCCAGCTAAGGTCCCAAAGTCATGGTTAAGTGGGAAACGATGTGGGAAGGCACAGACAGCCAGGATGTTGGCTTAGAAGCAGCCATCATTTAAAGAAAGCGTAATAGCTCACTGGTCGAGTCGGCCTGCGCGGAAGATGTAACGGGGCTAAACCATGCACCGAAGCTGCGGCAGCGACACTATGTGTTGTTGGGTAGGGGAGCGTTCTGTAAGCCGTTGAAGGTGTGCTGTGAGGCATGCTGGAGGTATCAGAAGTGCGAATGCTGACATAAGTAACGATAAAGCGGGTGAAAAGCCCGCTCGCCGAAAGACCAAGGGTTCCTGTCCAACGTTAATCGGGGCAGGGTGAGTCGACCCCTAAGGCGAGGCCGAAAGGCGTAGTCGATGGGAAACAGGTTAATATTCCTGTACTTGGTGTTACTGCGAAGGGGGGACGGAGAAGGCTATGTCAGCCGGGCGACGGTTGTCCCGGTTTAAGCATGTAGGCGGAGGTTCCAGGTAAATCCGGTACCTTGTTAACGCTGAGGTGTGATGACGAGGCACTACGGTGCTGAAGTGATAAATGCCCTGCTTCCAGGAAAAGCCTCTAAGCATCAGGTAACACGAAATCGTACCCCAAACCGACACAGGTGGTCAGGTAGAGAATACCAAGGCGCTTGAGAGAACTCGGGTGAAGGAACTAGGCAAAATGGTGCCGTAACTTCGGGAGAAGGCACGCTGATGTGTAGGTGAAGCCCCTGCGGGTGGAGCTGAAATCAGTCGAAGATACCAGCTGGCTGCAACTGTTTATTAAAAACACAGCACTGTGCAAACACGAAAGTGGACGTATACGGTGTGACGCCTGCCCGGTGCCGGAAGGTTAATTGATGGGGTTAGCGGCAACGCGAAGCTCTTGATCGAAGCCCCGGTAAACGGCGGCCGTAACTATAACGGTCCTAAGGTAGCGAAATTCCTTGTCGGGTAAGTTCCGACCTGCACGAATGGCGTAATGATGGCCAGGCTGTCTCCACCCGAGACTCAGTGAAATTGAACTCGCTGTGAAGATGCAGTGTACCCGCGGCAAGACGGAAAGACCCCGTGAACCTTTACTATAGCTTGACACTGAACACTGGTCCTTGATGTGTAGGATAGGTGGGAGGCTTTGAAGCGTGGACGCCAGTCTGCGTGGAGCCAACCTTGAAATACCACCCTTTAATGGCTGGTGTTCTAACGTAGACCCGTAATCCGGGTTGCGGACAGTGTCTGGTGGGTAGTTTGACTGGGGCGGTCTCCTCCCAAAGAGTAACGGAGGAGCACGAAGGTTGGCTAATCCTGGTCGGACATCAGGAGGTTAGTGCAATGGCATAAGCCAGCTTGACTGCGAGCGTGACGGCGCGAGCAGGTGCGAAAGCAGGTCATAGTGATCCGGTGGTTCTGAATGGAAGGGCCATCGCTCAACGGATAAAAGGTACTCCGGGGATAACAGGCTGATACCGCCCAAGAGTTCATATCGACGGCGGTGTTTGGCACCTCGATGTCGGCTCATCACATCCTGGGGCTGAAGTAGGTCCCAAGGGTATGGCTGTTCGCCATTTAAAGTGGTACGCGAGCTGGGTTTAGAACGTCGTGAGACAGTTCGGTCCCTATCTGCCGTGGGCGCTGGAGAATTGAGGGGGGCTGCTCCTAGTACGAGAGGACCGGAGTGGACGCATCACTGGTGTTCGGGTTGTCATGCCAATGGCACTGCCCGGTAGCTAAATGCGGAAGAGATAAGTGCTGAAAGCATCTAAGCACGAAACTTGCCCCGAGATGAGTTCTCCCTGAGACCTTGAGTCTCCTGAAGGAACGTTGAAGACGACGACGTTGATAGGTCGGGTGTGTAAGCGCAGCGATGCGTTGAGCTAACCGATACTAATGAACCGTGAGGCTTAACCTTACAACGCCGAAGGTGTTTTGGCGAAGAGACAGACACGATTTTCAGCCTGATACAGATTAACAGAATTTGCCTGGCGGCTTTAGCGCGGTGGTCCCACCTGACCCCATGCCGAACTCAGAAGTGAAACGCCGTAGCGCCGATGGTAGTGTGGGGTCTCCCCATGTGAGAGTAGGGAACTGCCAGGCATCAATTAAGAAGAACCCCGTACCGTAAGGTGCGGGGTTTTTTGCTTTGTACGTTCTGAAAAGTCGGGTGGTGGCCCAGCTTTACCCGCCCTACATGCTCTCCCTCCTTGAAACTTTCTCACCTTTCGCTTGCAGACTCGACATTAACCCCGTTTCTGGGTATCGTTAGCTGTCTGGATGTCTAAACGTTTATACGTATGCTGTGAGGATTTAAGGTTATGCCGATTCGGGTGCAGGACGAGCTACCAGCCGTCAATTTCTTGCGTGAAGAGAATGTCTTCGTAATGACAACTTCGCGTGCTTCTGGTCAGGAAATTCGCCCGCTGAAGGTGCTGATCCTTAATCTGATGCCAAAGAAGATCGAAACGGAGAACCAGTTCCTGCGTTTGCTCTCCAACTCTCCGCTTCAGGTTGATATCCAGCTGCTGCGCATTGACGCGCGTGAGTCACGCAACACGCCTGCTGAGCATCTGAATAACTTCTACTGTAATTTTGAAGATATTCGCGATGAGAATTTCGATGGACTGATCGTCACCGGCGCACCGCTGGGTCTGGTGGAATTTAATGACGTTGCCTACTGGCCACAGATCAGGCAGGTGCTGGAGTGGGCAAAAGATCACGTCACGTCCACCTTGTTTGTCTGTTGGGCGGTACAGGCCGCACTGAATATCCTCTATGGCATTCCCAAGCAAACCCGCAGCGACAAACTTTCTGGCGTATACGAACACCACATTCTTCACCCGCATGCGCTGCTGACGCGTGGTTTCGATGACACTTTCCTGGCCCCGCATTCTCGCTACGCCGATTTTCCGGCACAGCTGATCCGCGATTACACCGACCTGGAAATCCTGGCCGAAACGGAAGACGGCGATGCCTACCTGTTCGCCAGTAAAGACAAACGCATCGCGTTCGTTACCGGCCATCCTGAGTACGATCCACATACCCTCGCCTCAGAGTATTTTCGTGACGTTGAAGCGGGTCTGAATCCGGATGTCCCGTACAACTATTTCCCGAAAAATGATCCGCAAAACACGCCTCGGGCAACCTGGCGTAGCCACGGAAATTTGCTGTTTACCAACTGGCTCAACTATTACGTCTACCAGATTACGCCGTACGATCTGCGCCACATGAATCCGACGCTGGAGTAATCGTCTGCATTAAACGATCCTAAAGCGTTTCAGCTATTCAGATCAGGCACCTTCGGGTGCCTTTTTTATTTCCGAAATCCAACTCAACATCGAAGAAAACTTTAATTCCATATTAATCATGCAGTTGTGATTATATATAAATTAAAATGGAAATTGTTTTTGATTTTGGAAAAATTATAGATAGTCTTAATTCTGCTGAGCGAAAACTACACAACGATCTTTCGCTCGCGTCGGGGGCGTGATTTTGGATCTTTGATGAGGAGCAGAACGATGACTCAACAGGCAACAACGGTCGATGAACTGACCTTTACCCAGCCGAATGGTGAACAAGAACAGCAAGTTTTGACGGCAGAAGCGGTAGAGTTTCTGACTGAACTGGTGACTCGCTTTACGCCACAGCGTAATAAACTGCTGGCGGCGCGCATTCATCAACAGCAGGAGATCGATAACGGCAAGTTGCCAGGGTTTATTTCGGAAACCGCTTCCATTCGTCATGGTGAATGGAAAATTCGCGGAATCCCTGAAGATTTACAGGATCGTCGCGTAGAGATCACCGGTCCGGTAGAGCGCAAAATGGTGATCAACGCCATGAATGCCAACGTCAAAGTATTTATGGCGGACTTCGAAGATTCCCTCGCGCCGGACTGGCAGAAAGTTATCGACGGGCAGATCAACCTGCGCGACGCCGTCAACGGCACCATCAGCTATACCAACGAAGCCGGTAAAATTTACCAGCTCAAACCGAATCCGGCGGTGCTGATCTGCCGCGTACGCGGTCTGCATTTGCCAGAAAAACACGTCACCTGGCGCGGAGAAGCGATTCCGGGCAGCCTGTTCGACTTTGCGCTGTACTTCTTTCACAACTATAAAAACCTGCTGGCGAAAGGCAGCGGCCCCTATTTCTATCTGCCGAAAACCCAGTCCTGGCAGGAAGCGGCGTGGTGGAGTGAAGTCTTCAGCTACGCAGAAGACCGCTTTGGCCTGCCGCGCGGCACCATTAAGGCCACGCTGCTGATTGAAACCCTGCCTGCCGTATTCCAGATGCATGAGATCCTCCATGCGCTGCGTGACCATATTGTGGGCCTGAACTGCGGCCGTTGGGATTACATCTTCAGCTACATCAAAACCCTGAAAAACCATACCGACCGGGTATTGCCGGATCGTCAGGTTGTCACCATGGATAAACCGTTCCTCAGCGCCTACTCGCGCCTGCTGATTAAGACCTGCCACAAACGCGGCGCCTTTGCGATGGGCGGTATGGCGGCGTTTATCCCGAGCAAAGACGCAGAGCGTAACAATCAGGTGCTCAACAAGGTGAAAGCCGATAAAGAGCTGGAAGCCCGTAATGGCCACGACGGGACGTGGATTGCCCATCCTGGTCTGGCCGATACGGCGATGGAAGTCTTTAACCGCGTACTCGGCGACAACAAAAACCAGCTGTTTGTCACCCGTGAAGACGATGCGCCAATCGCAGAAGAACAGTTGCTGGCGCCGTGTGCGGGCGAACGCACGGAAGAGGGGATGCGCGCCAACATTCGCGTCGCCGTGCAGTACATCGAGGCATGGATCTCAGGCAACGGCTGCGTGCCTATCTACGGCCTGATGGAAGATGCCGCCACGGCGGAAATTTCACGTACCTCCATCTGGCAGTGGATCCATCATCAAAAAACGCTCAGCAACGGCAAACCGGTAACCAAAGCCCTGTTCCGTCAGATGCTGGCCGAAGAGATGCGGGTCATCCAGGACGAACTGGGCGAGCACCGCTTCAGCAGCGGGCGTTTTGACGATGCCGCACGCCTGATGGAGCAAATCACCACCTCTGATGACTTAATCGACTTCCTGACCCTGCCGGGCTACCGCTTCCTGGCGTAATTCACCACATAACAATATGGAGCATCTGCACATGAAAACCCGTACCCAACAGATCGAAGAGTTACAAAAAGAGTGGACCCAACCGCGCTGGGAAGGCATTCGCCGTCCGTACAGCGCAGAGGAAGTGGTGAAGTTACGCGGCTCGGTTAACCCGGAATGTACGCTGGCGCAGAACGGCGCGGCGAAAATGTGGGATCTGCTGCATGGGGGGTCTAAAAAAGGCTATATCAACAGCCTCGGCGCGCTGACCGGCGGTCAGGCATTGCAGCAGGCGAAGGCCGGCATTGAGGCTATCTATCTTTCCGGCTGGCAGGTCGCGGCGGATGCTAACCTTGCCTCCAGCATGTATCCGGATCAATCTCTTTATCCGGCGAACTCGGTGCCGTCAGTGGTGGATCGGATCAACAATACCTTCCGCCGTGCGGATCAGATCCAGTGGGCCGCGGGTATCGAACCCCACGATCCGCGTTTTATCGACTATTTCCTGCCGATCGTCGCCGATGCGGAAGCCGGTTTCGGCGGCGTGCTGAACGCCTTTGAGCTGATGAAATCCATGATTGAGGCCGGTGCAGCGGCCGTTCACTTTGAAGATCAGCTGGCGTCGGTGAAGAAGTGCGGGCATATGGGCGGGAAAGTGCTGGTGCCAACCCAGGAAGCGATCCAGAAGCTGGTTGCCGCGCGTCTGGCTGCTGACGTGCTCGGCGTGCCGACGCTGGTGATTGCCCGTACCGATGCGGACGCGGCGGACCTGATCACCTCTGACTGCGATCCGTATGACAGCGAATTCATTACCGGCGAACGTACCAGCGAAGGGTTCTATCGCACACATGCCGGTATTGAACAGGCGATCAGCCGCGGCCTGGCGTATGCCCCTTACGCCGACCTGGTCTGGTGTGAAACCTCCACGCCGGATCTGGCGCTGGCGAAGCGCTTTGCCGATGCGATTCATGCGAAGTATCCGGGCAAGCTGCTGGCCTATAACTGTTCGCCGTCCTTCAACTGGCAAAAGAATCTGGACGATACGACCATCGCCAGCTTCCAGCAGCAATTGTCAGATATGGGCTACAAGTACCAGTTCATCACCCTGGCGGGTATCCACAGCATGTGGTTCAACATGTTCGACCTGGCGCACGCCTACGCGCAGGGCGAAGGCATGAAACACTATGTTGAGAAGGTGCAGCAGCCAGAATTTGCGGCGGGCAAAGAAGGATATACCTTCGTTTCGCACCAGCAGGAAGTGGGAACCGGCTACTTCGATAATGTGACCACGATTATTCAGGGCGGGGCCTCCTCCGTCACGGCATTAACGGGCTCGACGGAAGAAGCACAGTTCTAATCTTTTCCCCCTCTCCCCCCTCGGGGAGAGGGTTGGGGTGAGGGGGAATATATGTCGCGTGGTCTGGAATTACTGATTGCCCAAACTATTTTGCAGGGCTTCGATGCCCAGTATGGCCGCTTTCTGGAAGTCACCTCAGGCGCGCAACAGCGTTTTGAGCACGCCGACTGGCATGCGGTTCAGCAGGCCATGAAGCAGCGTATCCATCTTTATGATCACCACGTAGGTCTGGTGGTGGAGCAACTGCGCTGTATCACCGACGGTAAAAGCCCGGATGCGGAATTTTTACTGCGCGTGAAAGAGCATTACACCCATCTGTTACCCGACTACCCGCGCTTCGAGATTGCGGAGAGCTTTTTCAACTCCGTCTATTGCCGGTTATTTGACCACCGCTCATTATCTCCTGAGCGGTTATTTATCTTCAGCTCCCAGCCGGAGCGCCGCTTCCGTACCATTCCGCGTCCGCTGGCGAAAGATTTCTTTCCCGATCGCGGCTGGGAAAAGCTCCTGCACCGCGTCTTAACGGATTTGCCGCTGCGCCTGCCGTGGGAGAATAAACCCCGGGATATCGGCTATATCCACGCATATCTCAGTGAAACCTTCGGCGAGGCGGTGCTCAGCCGCAGCCATTTGCAGGTTGCCAACGAGCTTTTCTACCGGAATAAGGCCGCCTGGCTGGTGGGCAAACTGGTTACGCCGACAGCCATCGTGCCGTTTCTGCTACCCATTCACCGTACCGACGACGGCGAACTGTTTGTCGATACCTGCCTGACCACCGGCGCCGAGGCCAGCATCGTATTTGGCTTCGCCCGTTCCTATTTCATGGTCTATGCCCCACTGCCTGCCGCCCTGGTGGAGTGGCTGCGCGAGATCCTGCCGGGCAAAACCACCGCCGAGCTGTATATGGCGATTGGCTGTCAGAAGCATGCCAAAACGGAAAGTTATCGGGAATACCTGCGTTATGTCACCACGGCTGATGAGCAGTTTATCGAAGCGCCGGGGATCCGCGGCATGGTGATGCTGGTTTTCACACTGCCGGGCTTCGACCGCGTGTTTAAGGTGATTAAGGATAAATTTGCCCCGCAGAAAGAGATGACCGCCGCTCACGTCCGCGCCTGCTATCAGCTGGTTAAAGAGCACGATCGCGTCGGGCGAATGGCGGATACCCAGGAGTTTGAAAACTTTGTGCTGGATAAGCAGCAGATCGATCCGTCGCTGATGTCGCTGCTAATGCAGGAAGCGCCGACGAAAATTACCGATCTTGGCGATAAGATTGCGATTAGCCATCTCTACATCGAACGCCGGATGGTGCCGCTAAATATCTGGCTGGAGCAGTCCGAAGGTCAGGCTTTACGAGACGCCATTGAAGAGTACGGCAATGCGATTCGCCAGCTCGCCGCCGCCAATATTTTCCCCGGCGACATGCTGTTTAAAAACTTCGGCGTCACCCGTCACGGGCGGGTGGTGTTCTACGATTATGATGAAATTTGCTACATGACCGAGGTGAACTTCCGCGATATCCCGCCGCCGCGCTACCCGGAAGATGAACTGTCCAGCGAGCCGTGGTACAGCGTATCGCCGGGCGATGTGTTTCCGGAGGAGTTTCGCCACTGGCTTTGTGCCGACCCGCGCATCGGGCCGCTATTCGAAGAGATGCATGCCGATCTGTTCCGCGCCAGCTACTGGCGCGGGCTGCAAACGCGGATCAAAAATGGGCACGTGGAAGATGTCTATGCTTACCGCCGCAAGCAGCGGTTTTGCATCCGCTTTTCTCCCTCTCCCTGTGGGAGAGGGCCGGGGTGAGGGCATCAGGCGGCAATGCACGTTTAACGAATCCCACCATATGCCAGCGTCACCTCTTTCGCGGCCTTAATCACCATCGCGCCCAGCTCGGTGACGCGGTCGTCGGTCATACGTGAAATCGGCCCGGAGATGGAGATGGCGGCAAACGGCTCGCGGTGCTCGTCAAAAATGCAGGACGCGAGGCAGCGCAGCCCGAGGGCATGTTCTTCGTCATCAAACGAATAGCCGCGCTTGCGGGTCAGAGCCAGATCTTCTTTCAGATGCACCGGCGACACCAGCGTGGCGTGGGTATAGGCGTGCAGTCCTTTACGGTGCAGCAGCCCCGTTACCTGCTCTTCGCTCAGCTGCGAGAGAAACGCTTTCCCTGCGCCAGAGGCGTGCATCGGCAACTTGCCGCCAATCGGCGCGGACATGCGCATCAGCTGCGTACACTGCACCTGGTCGATGATAATCGCCTGGTGATCGCTCTGATCCAGCACGGCCAGGTTTACCGTCTCGCCGGACTCCTCCATCAGCTTGCGCAGAATCGGGTGGACAATCGCCAGCAGGTTGCGGCTTTGCAGGAAGCTGCTGCCGACAATAAACGCATGCGCCCCCACCGCCCAGTGCCCCAGCTCGCCCACCTGACGCACGAAGCCCAGCTGCTGCATGGTGGTCAGCAGACGGTGCGTGGTGGAGTTCGGCAGGCCAGCCTGCTGCGCCAGCTCCGTCAGGGCCACGCTACCATGCGATTCGGCTATCCATTCCAGCAGCTTCAGGCCGCGCGTCAGGGATTGAACCTGTCCGCCAGGTTGTGCAGCGGTGGTTGCAGCAGGTTTTCTGCCGCGTTTGGCGGGAACGGTCGTAACCATGACGAACTCCTTTTTCTGTATCGTGGAAATCATTTTCGTTTTATTTGGTGGTTTTGCAACCGCTTTCCTGACTGATCGGAGGAGTGATAGTGAACATGTCTCATGTTACCGCTGTGTGACTTTTCGACCCTGCGAGATTATGCCAGTATGGAACGCAGCCTTTTGGCCTTGTTGAGCGTTGTCGGGAGCAAGTGTGAGCAGCAAAGTAGAGCAACTGCGTGCGCAGTTAAATGAACGAATTCTGGTGCTGGACGGCGGCATGGGCACCATGATCCAGGGCTATCGTCTGAGTGAAGACGATTTCCGCGGCGAGCGCTTTGCCGACTGGCCTTGTGACCTGAAAGGGAACAATGACCTGCTGGTGTTAAGCAAACCGTCTGTTATCAGGGATATCCACAACGCTTACTTCGAAGCGGGTGCGGATATTGTTGAAACCAACACCTTCAACTCGACAACCATCGCCATGGCGGATTACCAGATGGAATCCCTGTCGGCGGAGATCAACTTTGAAGCGGCGAAGCTGGCGCGCGCCTGCGCCGACGAATGGACGGCCCGTACGCCGGACAAGCCGCGCTACGTAGCCGGGGTGCTGGGCCCAACCAACCGCACCGCGTCGATTTCTCCGGACGTCAACGACCCGGCGTTTCGGAACATCACCTTTGACCAGCTGGTGGCCGCGTATCGTGAGTCCACTAAAGCGCTGGTGGAAGGCGGTTCCGATCTGATCCTGATTGAAACCGTATTCGACACCCTCAACGCCAAAGCGGCAATTTACGCGGTGAAAGAGGAGTTCGAGGCGCTGGGCGTTGACCTGCCGATCATGATTTCCGGCACCATCACTGACGCTTCTGGCCGTACACTGTCCGGCCAGACAACCGAAGCGTTTTATAACTCCCTGCGCCACGCCGAAGCGCTCTCCTTCGGCCTGAACTGCGCGCTGGGGCCGGACGAGCTGCGCCAGTACGTGCAGGAGCTTTCGCGCATCGCAGAGTGCTACGTCACCGCCCACCCGAACGCCGGTCTGCCGAACGCGTTTGGTGAGTACGATCTGGATGCCGACACCATGGCGGCGCAAATCCGCGAATGGGCCGAATCTGGTTTCCTCAACATCGTCGGCGGCTGCTGCGGCACCACGCCTGAGCATATCGCCGCCATGAGCCGCGCCGTCGCCGAGCTTGCACCGCGCAAGCTACCCGAGCTTCCGGTAGCCTGTCGTTTGTCCGGCCTGGAGCCATTGACCATCGGCGACGACAGCCTGTTTGTGAACGTGGGTGAACGTACTAACGTTACCGGTTCTGCGAAGTTCAAGCGCCTGATCAAAGAAGAGAAGTACAGCGAAGCGCTGGACGTTGCCCGCCAGCAGGTAGAAAGCGGCGCGCAGATCATCGATATCAACATGGACGAGGGGATGCTTGATGCCGAAGCGGCAATGGTGCGTTTCCTCAACCTGATTGCCGGTGAGCCGGATATCGCCCGCGTGCCGATCATGATTGACTCTTCCAAATGGGAAGTCATCGAAAAAGGGCTGAAGTGCATTCAGGGCAAAGGCATCGTTAACTCCATCTCGATGAAAGAGGGCGTCGATACCTTTATCCACCACG
Source organism: Enterobacter cloacae complex sp. 397G4 (assembly GCF_050031515.1). Taxonomy (NCBI): domain Bacteria; kingdom Pseudomonadati; phylum Pseudomonadota; class Gammaproteobacteria; order Enterobacterales; family Enterobacteriaceae; genus Enterobacter; species Enterobacter cloacae complex sp. 397G4. The sequence continues at coordinate 295,137 of NZ_JBLGWE010000001.1, forward strand.
CGAAGCTGGTCCGTCGCTACGGAGCCGCCGTGGTGGTGATGGCCTTCGATGAAGTGGGCCAGGCCGATACCCGCGAGCGCAAGATTGAGATTTGCCGCCGCGCGTACAAAATTTTGACCGAAGAGGTGGGCTTCCCGCCGGAAGACATTATCTTCGACCCGAACATCTTCGCCGTCGCGACCGGCATCGAAGAGCACAACAACTACGCCCAGGACTTTATCGGCGCGTGTGAAGACATTAAACGCGAGCTACCGCATGCGCTGATCTCCGGCGGCGTGTCAAACGTGTCGTTCTCGTTCCGCGGCAACGACCCGGTGCGTGAGGCGATCCACGCCGTATTCCTCTACTACGCCATCCGCAACGGGATGGACATGGGGATCGTCAACGCCGGCCAGCTGGCAATTTACGACGATCTGCCAGCCGAGCTGCGCGACGCCGTAGAAGACGTGATCCTCAATCGTCGTGACGACGCCACCGAACGCATGCTGGATCTGGCGGAAAAATACCGCGGCAGTAAATCTGACGAATCAGCCAACGTTCAACAGGCCGAATGGCGCTCCTGGGATGTGAATAAGCGTCTGGAATACTCGCTGGTAAAAGGCATTACCGAGTTTATCGAGCAGGATACCGAGGAAGCGCGTCAGCAGGCCGCCCGTCCGATTGAAGTGATCGAAGGGCCGCTGATGGACGGTATGAACGTGGTCGGCGATCTGTTCGGCGAGGGCAAAATGTTCCTGCCGCAGGTGGTGAAATCCGCCCGCGTCATGAAGCAGGCGGTGGCGTATCTGGAACCCTTTATCGAAGCCAGCAAAGAGAAGGGCTCCAGTAACGGTAAAATGGTCATCGCCACCGTGAAGGGCGACGTACACGACATCGGCAAAAACATCGTTGGCGTGGTGTTGCAGTGTAATAACTACGAAATTATCGATCTTGGCGTGATGGTCCCGGCGGATAAAATCCTCAGGACCGCGCGCGAAGTGAATGCGGATCTGATTGGTCTTTCCGGGCTGATTACGCCTTCGCTTGACGAAATGGTCAACGTGGCAAAAGAGATGGAGCGCCAGGGCTTTACCATTCCGCTGCTGATTGGCGGGGCAACCACCTCGAAAGCCCACACGGCGGTGAAAATCGAGCAGAACTACAGTGGGCCGACGGTGTATGTTCAAAACGCCTCGCGCACCGTGGGCGTGGTCTCCGCGCTGCTGTCCGACACCCAGCGCGATGACTTTGTCGCCCGCACCCGCAAAGAGTATGAAACCGTCCGCATTCAGCATGGACGTAAGAAACCGCGCACGCCGCCGGTTTCGCTTCAGGCGGCGCGCGATAACGATCTGGCGTTCGACTGGTCCAGCTATACGCCGCCGGTCGCACACCGTCTGGGCGTGCAGGACGTGACGGCCAGCATCGAAACGCTGCGTAACTACATCGACTGGACGCCGTTCTTCATGACCTGGTCGCTGGCGGGCAAATATCCGCGCATTCTTGAAGATGAGGTGGTGGGCGAAGAGGCGAAGCGCCTGTTTAAAGATGCTAACGACATGCTCGACAGGCTGAGCGCAGAGAAAGCCCTCAACCCGCGCGGCGTGGTGGGGCTGTTCCCGGCGAACCGCGTGGGCGACGATGTGGAAATCTACCGCGATGAAACCCGCACCCACGTGCTGGCCGTGAGCCACCACCTGCGCCAGCAAACCGAGAAAGTGGGCTTTGCCAACTACTGCCTGGCGGATTTCGTCGCACCGAAACTCTCCGGTAAAGCCGACTATATCGGCGCGTTCGCCGTAACCGGCGGTCTGGAAGAAGACGCGCTGGCGGATGCGTACGACGCGCAGCACGATGATTACAACAAAATCATGGTGAAAGCGATCGCCGACCGTCTGGCGGAAGCCTTTGCAGAGTACCTCCACGAGCGCGTACGTAAGGTTTACTGGGGCTACGCGGCGAATGAGAATCTCAGCAACGAGGAGCTGATCCGCGAAAACTACCAGGGCATTCGTCCGGCGCCGGGGTATCCGGCCTGCCCGGAACACACAGAAAAGGGCACTATCTGGAAGTTGCTGGACGTCGAAGCGCATACTGGCATGAAGCTCACCGAGTCGTTCGCCATGTGGCCGGGCGCGTCCGTTTCCGGCTGGTATTTCAGCCACCCGGACAGCAAGTACTTCGCCGTGGCACAGCTTCAGCGCGATCAGATTGAGGATTACGCCCTGCGTAAAGGCATGAGCGTGTCAGAGGTGGAACGCTGGCTGGCGCCGAATTTGGGCTACGACGCAGACTAACGTCACTTTTCCTTACAACAAACAGGGCACCGCTATGGTGCCTTGTCTCTTTCTTACGTTTAAACCCTTATACTGAACCTCAGGAAAACGAATAACGATAAGGAGGAATGCCTACCGTGTTGACGTTGTTACACCTGCTCTCCGCAGTCGCACTGCTGGTATGGGGCACCCATATCGTTCGTACCGGTGTGATGCGCGTGTTTGGCGCACGTTTACGTACCGTTCTCAGCGGCAGCGTTGAGAAGAAGCCGCTCGCCTTCTGCGCGGGTATTGGCGTCACGGCGCTGGTGCAAAGCAGCAACGCCACCACCATGCTCGTCACCTCGTTCGTGGCGCAGGATCTGGTGGCGCTCGCCCCGGCGCTGGTGATTGTCCTTGGCGCCGACGTCGGTACCGCGCTGATGGCGCGTATCCTGACATTCGATCTCTCCTGGCTGTCGCCACTACTGATTTTTATCGGCGTCATTTTTTTCCTCGGCCGTAAGCAAAGCCGTGCCGGGCAGCTTGGCCGCGTCGGTATTGGCCTCGGGCTGATCCTGCTGGCACTGGAGCTGATTGTGCAGGCTGTCACGCCGATCACCCAGGCCAACGGTGTGCAGGTCATCTTCGCCTCGTTAACCGGCGATATTATGCTGGATGCGCTGATCGGCGCGGTATTCGCCATCGTCAGCTACTCCAGCCTGGCAGCGGTCCTGCTGACGGCGACCTTAACCGCCGCAGGGGTAATTTCCTTCCCGGTGGCGCTGTGCCTGGTGATCGGTGCCAACCTCGGCTCTGGCCTGCTGGCGATGCTCAACAACAGCGCCGCCAACGCTGCCGCCCGCCGGGTGGCGCTGGGGAGTTTACTGTTTAAGCTGGTGGGTAGCCTGATCATTCTGCCGTTTGTGCACCCGCTGGCGAACCTGATGGATAATCTCTCTCTGCCGAAAGCGGAGCTGGTGATCTACTTCCACGTCTTCTACAACCTGGTGCGCTGTCTGGCGATGGTGCCGTTTGCCGCGCCGATGGCCCGCTTCTGCGAGCGGCTTATTCGTGATGAACCGGAGCTGGACGCGCGCCTTAAACCGAAGCATCTGGACACCTCGGTGCTGGATACTCCTGCGCTGGCAATCGCCAATGCCGCCCGCGAAACGCTGCGCATGGGCGACGCGATGGAAACCATGCTGGAAGGGCTGCAAAAGGTGATGCACGGCGAGCCGCGCGAAGAAAAAGAGCTGCGCAGGCTGGCGGACGATATCAACGTGCTGTATACCGCCATCAAGCTCTATCTGGCGCGGATCCCCCAGGACGAGCTGGCGGAAGAGGAGTCGCGCCGCTGGGCGGAAATCATCGAGATGTCGCTTAACCTGGAGCAGGCTTCGGATATTGTCGAGCGTATGGGCAGTGAAATCGCAGACAAATCCCTGGCCGCACGCCGGGCGTTTTCTGTTGAAGGGCTGAAAGAGCTGGAAGCGCTGCACGAACAGCTGGTCAGCAACCTGAAGCTGGCGATGTCGGTCTTCTTCTCCAGCGACGTGCCGAGCGCGCGCCGCCTGCGCCGCAATAAGCATCGTTTCCGCATCCTTAATCGCCGCTACTCACACGCCCACGTTGAGCGTCTGCACCAGCAGAACGTGCAGAGTATCGAGACCAGCTCCCTGCACCTGGGGCTGCTGGGGGATATGAAGCGTCTCAACTCGTTGTTCTGTGCGGTGGCCTATAGCGTGATGGAGCAGCCGGATGAAGACGACGAGCGGGATGAGTATTAATCCCCAGAGGGTTTGATTGTTAACCCAAGGCCCAATGCTTTCATGACCGCCAGCGTGGTTTTGAGCGTTGGGTTCCCCTTATCACTGAATGATCGATACAGTTGTTCTCGTGACAGGCCCGTTTGCTGGGAAATGGTCGACATCCCTTTCGCTCGGGCGATGACGCCCAGCGCTTCAGCAATGTACGCTGAGTCACCCGTCTCTAATGCATCAGCCATAAACACAGCGATTTCCTCGTCATCCACCAGTGCGTTGGCTGGATCGTAGGGTGTTAATTTATGCATGCTCATTCACTCCTGCCATTGGGATACATTGCTCAGCATTTTTGCCATAAGTATGTCTCTGGCCTGGCTGCTTTTGTCACCACCACATAACAGCACGATGATGCAATTGCCCTGGTCCTTAAAATAGACTCTGTAGCCCGGGCCAAAGTGGATCCTCAGTTCACTGATACCTTCCCCCACGGGTCTAATGTCGCCCGCTAAGCCATTTGCCAGCCTAAAGAGGCGGGAAGCGATAATCGTCTTTGCCCGCCTGTCCTTTAAATTTTGCTCCCAGCGTCGGAAGGATTCTGTCTGAACGATCTCCTTCATATTACTCCCTGTGATTTATAAACTACAAGCAATTGTCTCTGGAGAGTAAAGCTAAAAGGAGTTAGCTCAAGGATAAATAGCCTGACGCTAAATCCTGAAAGCGTCTCGCAAACTAAAAAAACCGTCTCAGTAACCGTCGGCTAATCTTTTTTTCCAGCCCAAACCTAAGGTATATTTCGCCCTTCACAGGAGAAACTATGCTGCCAACTCAATCAACCCGATTAAACAAATACATTAGCGAGAGCGGGATCTGCTCACGTCGCGAGGCTGACCGTTACATTGAACAGGGTAACGTGTTTCTTAACGGCAAACGCGCCACCATTGGCGATCAGGTAGTGCCTGGCGATGTGGTGAAAGTGAATGGTCAGGTCATCGAACCGCGTGATGCTGAAGACCTGGTGTTTATCGCGTTGAATAAACCGGTTGGGATTGTCAGCACCACGGAAGACGGTGAACGGGACAACATCGTTGATTTCGTGAACCACAGCAGCCGTATTTTCCCGATTGGTCGCCTGGATAAGGACTCTCAGGGGTTAATTTTCCTGACTAATCACGGCGATCTGGTGAATAAAATTCTGCGTGCCGGTAACGACCACGAGAAAGAGTACATTGTTACGGTGAACAAGCCGGTCACGGACGAGTTCATCCGGGGAATGGGCGCAGGCGTGCCGATTCTGGGCACCGTGACGAAGAAGTGTAAAGTCAGAAAAGAGGCGCCGTTTGCGTTTCGTATCACGCTGGTGCAGGGCCTGAACCGCCAGATCCGCCGCATGTGCGAGTACTTCGGTTATGAAGTGACGAAGCTGGAACGCACGCGCATCATGAACGTCAGCCTGTCCGGGATCCCGCTGGGCGAGTGGCGTGACTTAACGGATGACGAGCTGATCGAGCTGTTCAAACTTATCGAGAACTCCTCGTCCGAAGCGAAGCCGAAAGCTAAAGCCAAACCGAAAACGCAGGCGATTAAGCGTCCGGTGGTGAAGGCGCCGCAGGCGGAAGAGAAAGGGCGAGGCAAGCCGGGCAACGGAAAACGCTTTACCCAGCCGGGGCGCAAAAAGAAAGGGCGCTGATTAGCGCCTTCCACGGGTTGATGTGCTGGCGGACCAAGAGAAGGTTGCCTCTGCATCAGGTTTATAAGCCTGCTCTTTTTTCAGCTTGCGGGCTTTTTTCGCCGCAGCATCACGTTGCGCCATCAGTTTATCGATGTACTCTTTTTTAACCTGATTGGTTTCGGCGTTCGTCAGCGTGCGGCCATGCGTGATGCGGGCGCGGTCGAGAAGCGTTTTCAGTTCGCGCTGCTCGGCTTCGGTCATGTCTTTCTGGGTCAAACGTGGTGTAGCCATTGCTGAAGCCTCCTGATGGGGAGGCTTCAGTGTAAAGCAAGCCGGGTCAATTAACCCTGTTTCACCGCATCTTTTTTCGGTTGGTCATCAATCGGCTTACCGGACCAGTATCCAGCTAACAGCGAACCGGACAGGTTGTGCCAGACAGAGAACAGCGCCCCCGGTAGCGCTGCCAGCGGTGAGAAGTAAATTTTACCCAGCGCCGCTGCCAGGCCGGAGTTCTGCATCCCCACTTCGATCGCCAGCGTGCGGCAGGTGGATTCGTCAAAGCCAAACAGCTTTCCGCCCCAGTAACCGCCCAGCAGACCAATAGTGTTATGCAGCACAACCGCGACGATCACCACAAAGCCCACCGAAGCAATGTGCGATGCGGAACCGGCTACCACGGCGCTGATAATGGCCAGAATGCAGACCATCGAAAACGCGGGCAGATACGGCTCAACCGCTTTCACCACCCGCGGGAAGAGATGGTGGATCACCAGCCCCAGCGCAATCGGGATCACCACGATTTGCAGGATGCTGAGCAGCATGCCCATCACGTCCACCTGGATATGCGCGTCCACATACAGGCGGGTTAACAGCGGCGTGGCAATCACGCCCACCAGCGTGGAAACGGACGAGATGGTGACGGAGAGCGCCACGTCGCCTTTCGCCAGATAGATCATGACGTTAGATGCCGTACCGCTGGCTACGCTCCCCACCAGCACCATCCCGGCGGAAAGGTCGGGCGGCATCTTAAAGGCCATCGCCAGCAACCAGGCCGCGAGCGGCATCACCAGGTAGTGCAGGAAAATCCCTGCGGCAACCGGTGCCGGGCGAGACAGCACGCGTTTGAAATCGTCAATTTTCAGATGCACGCCCATGCCGAACATAATCAGCATCAGCAGCGTGGTGACCCACGGACCAATGCCCGTGAACGTGGCAGGAGTGTAATACGCGAGTACAGAGAGCAGCAGCGCCCATAACGGGAACAGCCGGGTGATAGCGGAGAGCATAGTGAATTCCTTGCAGTATTGTCGTGTTGTTTTGTTATAAAAAAGCCGGGTCTGTGCCCGGCTTATTGATATTGTTTATCGTGCTAACGAATTTTATTCAAACAAATTCTGATGAAGTTTCTGCACGACCTGCTCGGCCTGATCGGCAGGGACCAGGAAGCAGAGGTTGTAGCTGGACGCGCCGTAGCAAATCATGCGGATATTGAACGGGTCGAGCACGCCGAACACCTCTTTGCCCACGCCGCACGCGCGCGACAGCTTATTACCGATGATGGCCACCAGCGCCAGATCTTCTTCCACCTCCACGCGGCACAACTCGGAAAGCTCAATCAGCAACGACTGCGTCAGCAGGGTGTCGCCGGTAGAGGTGGAGCCGGTGGTGTCGAGCGTCAGCGCGATGCTGACTTCTGACGTGGTGATCAGGTCCACGGAGATATTGTGGCGCGCCAGGATGCCAAACACTTCCGCCAGAAATCCACGGGAGTGCAGCATATTATGGCTGTGCAGGGTAACCAGCGTCTGCTTACGACGCAGGGCCAGCGCGCGGAACAGCGGTGGGTTCTCGGTTTTCTTGCAGACCAGCGTCCCGCCCGCCTTTGGATCTTTACTGGAGCCAACGAAGACCGGAATGTCGCTGCGCACGGCGGGCAGCAGCGTGGCCGGGTGCAGCACTTTCGCGCCGAAAGTCGCCATTTCAGCCGCTTCTTCAAAGGCGATCACGTCAATACGTTTTGCCGCAGAGACCACGCGCGGGTCGGTGGTGTAGATACCCGGCACGTCCGTCCAGATATCCACGCGGGTGGCGTGCAGGGCTTCACCCAGCAGGGCGGCGGTGTAGTCGCTGCCGCCACGGCCCAGCGTGGTTGTGCGCCCTTTGGCTTCGCTGCCGATAAAGCCCTGGGTGATCACTATGCCTTCATCCAGACGCGGGGCAAGCTGCTGGTTAGTCAGCTCAGCCAGGGCTTCCACGTCCGGCTCGGCGCGGCCAAAGCGGTCGCTGGTGCGCATCACTTTACGCACGTCGAACCACTGCGCCTGAATATTGCGCTCGCGCATGATCTCAACGAACAGCAGTGTGGACATCAGTTCGCCGTGGCTGACCAGTTCATCGGTCAGTGCGCTGGAGGTGGCCAGCGACGCGGCTTCTGCCAGGGTGGTGATATTTTCCAGCAGGCGTTCCACTTCCTCACGAATGACGTTCGGGTTTTGCAGACGCTCGAGAATGTCGAACTGAATTTTGCGCAGTGCATCCAGCTTCACGAAACGCTCGGTCGCTTCCAGTCCTTCAGACAGGGAAACCAGCAGGTTCGTCACGCCGGCTGAGGCGGAAAGCACCACCAGGCGGGTATTCGGATCGGCCAGCACCACATCGGCGCTGCGGTTCATGGCATCGTAGTCTGCCACACTGGTGCCGCCAAACTTGGCGACCACAAAACTCGTCATAACAACCTCGTGTCAGGGAATGAATAGAGCGACCTTGGCACAAGAATGAAGCGAGAACAGGTGCAGGCGCAAAATACGGCCCTATAAATAAAATGCGGGGGAGGTCCTGTCAATGCTGGGATTATGCGGATTTTTCATGGGGGGGTACCCCTCAGAAACAGGACTTATAACAGGCCCATATTTTATGCTCCTTTTTCCCCCTTTTTGACCAACATTTCGCCACGCCGGAAGGGCGCGACAGCAGCTATACTTTTCGGGTCTTTTCACCTGCGTTTGATGCAGACCAGGGCAATGGCATAAAAACCATCACAATTTTTATTTGCAGGCGCTACAATCGACCGCAGTCACAATTCTCAAATCAGAAGAGTATTGCTATGAAAAACATCAACCCAACGCAGACCGCTGCATGGCAGGCACTACAGAAACATTTTGATGAAATGAAAGACGTCACTATCGCGGATCTGTTCGCGAAAGATGCCGATCGTTTCAGCAAGTTTTCCGCCACCTTCGATGACCTGATGCTGGTGGATTTCTCCAAGAACCGTATCACCGAAGAGACGCTGGCGAAGCTGCAAGATCTGGCGAAAGAGACTGAGCTGGCAGATGCCATCAAATCCATGTTCTCCGGTGAGAAAATCAACCGCACCGAAGACCGTGCCGTCCTGCACGTGGCCCTGCGTAACCGTAGCAATACGCCAATTATCGTAGACGGCAAAGATGTGATGCCGGAAGTGAACGCGGTGCTGGAAAAGATGAAAACCTTCTCTGAAGCGATCATCTCAGGTAGCTGGAAAGGCTACACCGGCAAAGCGATCACCGACGTCGTAAACATCGGTATCGGCGGCTCTGACCTCGGCCCGTTCATGGTGACCGAGGCGCTGCGCCCGTACAAAAACCACCTCAACATGCATTTCGTGTCCAACGTCGATGGGACTCACATCGCTGAAGTGCTGAAAAAGGTGAACCCGGAAACCACGCTGTTCCTGGTGGCGTCTAAAACCTTCACCACTCAGGAAACCATGACCAACGCCCACAGCGCGCGCGACTGGTTCCTGAAAACCGCGGGCGACGAAAAGCACGTGGCGAAACACTTTGCGGCGCTGTCCACCAACGGTAAAGCGGTGGGTGAGTTCGGTATTGATACCGCGAACATGTTTGAGTTCTGGGACTGGGTGGGCGGCCGCTACTCACTGTGGTCTGCGATCGGTCTGTCCATCATCCTGTCCGTGGGCTTCGACAACTTCGTTGAACTGCTCTCCGGTGCGCACGCGATGGACAAACACTTCTCCACCACCGCGCCTGAGAAAAACCTGCCGGTGCTGCTGGCGCTGATCGGGATCTGGTACAACAACTTCTTCGGCGCTGAAACCGAAGCGATTCTGCCGTACGACCAGTACATGCACCGCTTTGCGGCCTACTTCCAGCAGGGCAACATGGAATCCAACGGCAAGTACGTTGACCGTAACGGCAATGCGGTGGATTACCAGACTGGCCCAATCATCTGGGGCGAGCCGGGCACCAACGGCCAGCACGCGTTCTACCAGCTGATCCACCAGGGTACCAAAATGGTACCGTGCGATTTCATCGCCCCGGCGATTACGCACAACCCACTGTCCGACCACCATCCGAAGCTGCTGTCTAACTTCTTCGCCCAGACCGAAGCGCTGGCGTTCGGTAAATCCCGCGAGGTGGTTGAGCAGGAATACCTTGACCAGGGTAAAGATCCGGCTACGCTGGAGCACGTTGTGCCGTTTAAAGTGTTCGAAGGCAACCGTCCAACTAACTCCATTCTGCTGCGCGAAATCACGCCGTTCAGCCTGGGTGCGCTGATTGCCCTCTACGAGCACAAAATCTTCACTCAGGGCGCTATTCTGAACATCTTCACCTTTGACCAGTGGGGCGTTGAGCTGGGCAAACAGCTGGCAAACCGCATTCTGCCAGAGCTGGGTGACGATAAAGCGATCGACAGCCACGACAGCTCCACCAATGGTCTGATTAACCGTTATAAAGCCTGGCGTGCGTAATAAATATGTCATGAACAATGCCGGCGATATGCCGGCATTTTTTTATCGGATAATTCCTGATGTCTGTTAGTTATCTCAAATTCTGAATCTGAGTTTAATCCGAAAAAGACGGTAACCCCGTTAATTGCTGAGGTTTATTTTAAGAAAATACGGAGTGATATTTTAATGTTCTTATATTATAAATTGTTGATTTATAGTGATTATATATTTCCTTGATTCTTTTTTCCTTCCATTTTTAACCATTAGTCTGAAAACCTCATCCCTATTTACCCCCACGGTAAACCCACTGCTTTAGTTGTGTATACTCGAATCCGCCTGAATTTCTTTTCGGGCAAATCTCCATTCATTCATTGAAGGGAAATTGTTATGAAGAAAGTACTGTATGGCATTTTTGCCATATCTGCGCTTGCGGCGACGTCTGTCTATGCAGCTCCGGTCCAGGTCGGGGAAGCAGCAGGGTCGGCAGCGACGTCTGCGTCTGCGGGGAGTTCTACCGCAGCCAGCACCAGCGCCGTAAGTTCAGCCGTGGGTGTCGCGCTGGCGGCAACCGGTGGCGGTGATGGCTCCAATACCGGAACCACGACCACTACGACGACCAGCACCCAGTAATAACGGGTGTTTTAATCATAACCACACTTCGGTGTGGTTATTTCGCCCCTTCGGAGAAGAGTCGTGAAGCGACCTGCAATCATCCTGATTTGCCTGCTGTTGCAGGCGTGCTCAGCTACCACCAAAGGGCTGGGCCACTCACTGTGGGACAGCATGTTCGGCACGCCGGGCGTGCGTCTGACCGATGACGAACTTCAGAACATGCCGTATGCCAGCCAGTACATGCAGCTAAACGATGGTCCGCAACTGTTTGTGGTGCTCGCTTTCGATGAAAACGGGCAGCAGAAATGGGTGACGCAGGATCAGGCCACCATCGTGACGCAGCATTCCCGCATCGTGAAAACGTTGCTCGGCGGCGACAACCTGCTTGAGGTGAACAACCTGGCTGAAGATCCGCTCATCAAGCCGAATCAGATCGTCGATGGCGCAAGCTGGACGCGCACGATGGGCTGGATCGAGCATAAACAGGTGCGCTACGCCACGGCCCGCTCCACCTTCCGCTGGGACGGTACGGACAGTGTCAAAGTGGGCAGCGACGAAACGCAGGTGCGCGTGCTGGATGAAGAAGTGACAACCGATCAGGCCACCTGGCATAACCGCTTCTGGGTGGACGAAGAGGGGCAAATCCGCCAGTCCTTACAGTATCTCGGTGCCGGTTTCTTCCCGGTGAAGGCCACCCTGATCAAGGCGGCGAAATCATGAAAATGTTCATCCACATTGCGCTTCTCGCCAGCCTGACCTCGCCGCTGGCGTGGTCTGCGGGAACGGTACAGGTCTACACCCCGGACAGCGAAAAACCTAAAACCTTAACCAATGCCGGGCATCTGCTCGATCTGGTGGGGCAGCCGAGGCTGGCGAAAAGCTGGTGGACCGGGGCGGTGATCAGCGAGCGTCAGGCGACGATCGTAGCGGAACAAAAACATCAGGCGCTGCTCGCCCGACTGAGCGGGCTGGCACAACAGGAAGATACCGACGATGCCGCGGCCATTACTAGCCTGCGTCAACAGCTTCAGGCGGTTAAGGTGACGGGGCGCCAGAAGGTGAATCTGGATCCGGATGAGGTGCGCGTTGCGGAAAACGGCAATCCGTCGCTGGAAGGGGACTATACCCTGTGGCTTCCGGCTCAACCTTCCACCGTCACCGTGATGGGGCTTCTCAGCAGCCCTGGCAAAAAGCCGTTTACGCCGGGCCGGGACGTGGCGAGCTATCTCGACGAGCAAAGTCTGCTCAGCGGAGCGGATAACAGCTATGCCTGGGTGGTCTATCCGGACGGGCATACGCAGAAAGCGCCGGTGGCTTACTGGAATAAACGCCATATCGAACCTATGCCAGGCAGCATCATTTTTGTCGGTTTTGCCGACCATTTCTGGACGAAAGCGTATGACGGGCTTAATGCCGATATCCTTCGCTCCCTGATACAGCGGATACCGGAATAATGAAAAAAACCTATCTCTACAGCATGCTTGCACTGTGCGTGAGTGCCGCCTGTCATGCAGAAACGTATCCGGCACCCATCGGCCCGTCGCAGTCCGATTTTGGCGGCGTGGGCTTACTGCAAACCCCAACCGCGCGTATGGCCCGCGAGGGGGAAATCAGCCTTAACTATCGCGATAACGATCAGTACCGTTACTACTCTGCGTCCGTGCAGCTGTTCCCCTGGCTGGAGACCACGCTGCGCTACACCGACGTGCGTACAAAACAGTACAGCAGCGTGGATGCCTTCTCCGGCGACCAGACTTATAAAGACAAAGCTTTCGACGTGAAGCTGCGCCTGTGGGAAGAGAGCTACTGGATGCCGCAGGTCTCCGTTGGTGCGAAGGATATCGGCGGGACCGGCCTGTTTGACGCGGAATACATCGTGGCCAGCAAAGCCTGGGGACCGTTTGATTTCTCACTCGGTCTGGGATGGGGCTATCTCGGCACCAGCGGCAACGTCAAAAATCCGTTCTGTACCTACAGCGATAAATACTGCTACCGCGATAACAGCTACCAGAAAGCGGGCTCCATCAACGGGGACCAGATGTTCCACGGCCCGGCCTCGCTGTTTGGCGGCGTGGAGTATCAAACACCGTGGCAGCCGTTACGTCTGAAGCTGGAGTACGAAGGAAACGACTACTCGCAGGACTTCGCCGGGAAAATTGAGCAAAAGAGCAAGTTTAACGTCGGCGCCATTTACCGCGTCACCGACTGGGCCGACGTTAACCTCAGCTATGAGCGCGGTAATACCCTAATGTTTGGCTTTACCCTGCGCACTAACTTTAACGACATGCGGCCGCACTACAATGACAACCCGCGGCCAAAATATCAGCCGGAGCCGCAGGATGCGATCATTCAGCACTCCGTGGTAGCGAATCAGCTGACGCTGCTGAAATATAACGCGGGCCTGGCGGATCCAAAGATCCAGACCAAAGGCGATACGCTGTACGTCACCGGCGAGCAGGTAAAATACCGCGACTCCCGCGAAGGGATCGAGCGCGCCAACCGGATCGTCATGAACGATCTGCCGGAGGGGATCCGCACGATCCGCGTGACGGAGAACCGCCTCAACCTGCCGCAGGTCACAACCGAAACCGATGTTGCCAGCCTTAAGCGTCATCTTGAAGGCGAACCGCTGGGACATGAAACCGAGCTGGTACAAAAACGCGTTGAGCCGGTGGTGCCAGAGAGCACCGAGCAGGGCTGGTATATCGATAAATCCCGCTTCGATTTCCATATCGATCCGGTGCTGAACCAGTCCGTGGGTGGGCCGGAAAACTTCTACATGTATCAGCTGGGGGCGATGGCGACGGCGGATCTGTGGGTGACCGACCACCTGTTGACCACCGGTAGTCTGTTCGGCAACATTGCTAACAACTACGACAAATTTAACTACACCAACCCGCCGAACGATTCAAAACTGCCGCGCGTGCGTACCCGCGTTCGCGAATATGTGCAGAACGATATCTACGTGAATAACCTCCAGGCCAACTACTTCCAGTACTTCGGCAACGGCTTCTACGGCCAGGTTTACGGTGGCTATCTGGAAACCATGTTCGGCGGCGCCGGGGCAGAAGTGCTTTATCGTCCTGTCGACAGCAACTGGGCGTTTGGGATTGATGCTAACTACGTGAAACAGCGTGACTGGCGCAGCGCGCAGGACATGATGAAGTTCACCGACTACAGCGTCAAAACCGGCCACCTGACCGCCTACTGGACGCCGTCGTTCGCGCAGGACGTGCTGGTGAAAGCCAGCGTCGGCCAGTATCTGGCGGGTGATAAGGGCGGTACGCTGGATATCTCCAAACACTTCGACAGCGGCGTGGTGGTGGGCGGCTATGCCACCATCACCAACGTTTCGCCAGACGAGTACGGGGAAGGGGACTTCACCAAAGGGGTGTACGTGTCGATTCCGCTGGATCTGTTCTCATCAGGCCCAACCCGCAGCCGTGCGGCAGTGGGCTGGACGCCGCTGACGCGCGACGGCGGTCAGCAGCTTGGACGTAAATTCCAGCTGTATGATATGACCAGCGATAAGAACATTAACTTCCGCTGATGCTTATTTGCCCGGTGGCGCTGCGCTTACCGGGTCTACGAGAGTGTTTTTGTAGGCCGGGCAAACGCAGTGCCGCCCGGCAAGAATGTTCATCTGGACAAAACATAAACAAAAAATATAGATCCCCGTCACATTTTTGCGTTATACAGGAACCTCGCCCTGGAGAATGAGGTGCTGTATGACATCCCTGACGCGTCCGCGCGTTGAGTTTATCTCAACGATACTCCAGACCGTGCTGAACCTCGGTCTGCTGAGCCTTGGCCTGATCCTGGTCGTTTTTCTGGGTAAAGAGACGGTGCATCTGGCGGATGTGCTGTTCGCCCCTGAGCAAACCAGCAAATACGCGCTGGTGGAAGGCCTGGTGGTCTACTTTCTCTACTTTGAATTTATCGCCCTGATTGTGAAGTACTTTCAGTCCGGCTTTCACTTCCCGCTGCGCTATTTTGTCTACATTGGCATCACCGCCATTGTGCGGCTGATCATCGTCGATCATAAATCCCCGCTCGACGTGCTGATCTACTCGGCGGCGATCCTGCTGCTGGTGATCACCCTCTGGCTGTGCAACTCGAAGCGGCTGAAACGCGAATAAAAAAAATGGCGGCCCGGAGGCCGCCGAATAACAGTCACAAGTTGGTTCAATACAATACGTCTAAAGTTGAGGGTTGCAGTGGCATAACAAATGAAACTTAACCTTTCACACCGCCCGCCGTCAGGCCGTTGACCAGCCAGCGCTGGGCCAGCAGGAACACCACGGTAATCGGGATGGCAGAGAGGACGGCCGCCGCGGCAAAGTCGCCCCACAGGTAGTTTTGCGGGTTGAGGTACTGCTGCATACCGACGGCAAGGGTGTAGCTGTTCACATCGCGCAGTAGCAGTGAGGCGACCGGGACTTCGGTGATGGCGGCGATAAACGACAGGATAAACACCACCGCCAGAATCGGCACCGACAGCGGCAGCAGCACCAGACGGAACGCCTGCCACGGTGTCGCCCCATCCAGCGCCGCCGCTTCTTCCAGCGAACCGTCGATGGTTTCGAAATAGCCTTTGATGGTCCACACGTGCAGGGCGATGCCGCCAAGATAAGCGAAGATCACGCCGCCGTGAGTGTTCAGGCCGATGAACGGCACATACTGCCCAAGACGGTCAAACAGGGCATACAACGCCACCAGCGACAGCACGGCCGGGAACATCTGGAAAATCAGCATCCCTTTCAGCAGCGTCGCTTTGCCCGGGAAACGCATACGGGCGAAGGCGTAAGCGCAGGTGGTGGAGAGCGTCACGATGCCGATCGCAGTGATGGTCGCCACCTTCACCGAGTTCCATAGCCACAGCAGCACCGGGAACGGCGGCGGCGTGACGCGGCCATCCGCATGTTCCACGCTGAAGCCCAGCGCGAGCTTCCAGTGCTCCCAGGAGATTTCGTCCGGGATCAGGCTCCCGGTGGCGAAGTTCCCCGAGCGCAGGGAGATGGCGATAACCATCAGCAGCGGGAACATGATCGCCGCGATGAAAATCAGCAGGCCTAAGTGCGTCGCGAGGAGGCGCAGTTTCTGAGATTTGGGTTGTACCATTGCCATGTTCAGTGCCCTCCTTAGTCAAATTTCATACGTGTGGCTTTCAGGTTCACAATCGCCAGGGCGCCCACCAGCAGGAAGATCAGGGTGGCAATCGCCGCCGCCAGGCCGAAGTCCTGACCGCCGCCGCCCTCGAAGGCGATGCGGTAGGTGTAGCTCACGAGCAGGTCGGTATAGCCTGCCGGCGTGGTGGTGCCGAGACGGTCCGGGCCACCGTTGGTCAACAGCTGAATCAGCACAAAGTTGTTAAAGTTAAAGGCGAAGCTGGCGATCATCAGCGGCGTCAGCGGCTTAATGAGCAGCGGCAGGGTAATTTTGAAGAAGTTCTGGAACGGACCCGCGCCGTCCATCGCCGAGGCTTCGTACAGATCGTCCGGGATAGCCTTCAGCAGCCCCATGCACAGGATCATCATGTACGGATAACCGAGCCAGGTGTTCACGATGATAATCATCGAGCGGGCGGTGGTTGGGTCGCTGAACCAGGCCGGTTTGATACCGAACAGCGCGCTCAGCATCATGTTGATTTCACCGAAGCTCTGGTTAAACAGCCCTTTGAAAATCAGAATCGAGATAAACGACGGCACGGCGTAGGGCAGAATCAGCAGCACGCGGTAAATCGCTTTGCCTTTCAGGGACTCCCACTGCACGAGGCAGGCCAGCACCATGCCCACGGCCACGGTCAGGATCACGGTCAGCACCGAGAATACCACCGTCCAGACGAAGATGGCGAAGAAGGGTTTCTGGATGCCTTCGTCGGTAAATACGCGGGTGAAGTTGTCCCAGCCGATGGTGACGGTATAGCCCGGGCTGAGTTTGTCGTCGCCCCAGCTGCCGTCGGCATTCACCGACTGATAGAAACCGATATCGTTGTTCGGACGGTACTTCACGCCGCTCTGGTTGTTGGTCAGCGTGCCGTCATCCGCCAGAGTATAAAGCGGCTGCGTGCCGGAGAACTGGCGCAGCGAGCTCATGGTCACTTTGCTTTCGTCTGGCAGCACGGCGGTGAGCTGGGTCAGCGCCTGACGATTCTGGGTAATGATACGCAGGTTCGCACGTTCACCTTCCGGCAGGGCCGCAGCCTCTTTTAAGGCCAGCTTCTGCTCGCCGCCAAATTTGAACGCGTCGGAAAGATAGGTTTTGCCGCTCTCACCGTCAGTGAGCGCTAACTTCCACTCGTCACCCGTGGGATACAGGCCGAAGTTAAAGGTTTTACCCGCCTGGTAAGAACGATCCAGAAGCACCTGGGTGGCACGCTCCTGCGCGAGCTGGTTGGTGCTGCTGTAGTTGGTAAAGGCAATCGCGATGGTGCAGATCAGCGGAAAGAGGACAAACAGCCCCATCCCGGCAACGCCCGGGTAGACATAGCGCCAGGCGTACGCTTTACGGTTGGCGAAAATATACAGGCCAACCGAGCTTAAAATCAGCGTCATGATGGCAAACAGGTATTCCCCTTGCACGTACATTAAAACAACAAGGTAACCCACCAGCAGACACAGCAGACCTATCACTGACCACTTCAGTGCGTCGCTTTGCCACCAGTGTTTCTTTTTAATGACATCCATGGGGTTCTTCCTCTACAACGGTGGAAACTTATCGTCAGGTGGCGCTGCGCTTACCTGACCTACGGATCGTGCCGTAGTCGTAGGGCGGGTAAGCGCACGCGCCACCCGCCGTTTTTCAGACTTACTTAGTAATACGGCCCTGAGCATCTTTCAGTGCGGCATCGACAGTCTGGCGACCGCTTGCAGCGTTGATGACCGCGGTACGGGTGGCGTACCAGAACGCAGCCATCTGTGGGATGTTCGGCATGATTTCGCCTTTCTGGGCGTTATCCATGGTGGCCGCAATACGCGGATCTTTCGCCAGCTGATCCTGGAAGGATTTCAGCGCAACGGCGCCCAGCGGCTTGTCCTTGTTCACTTCATCCAGACCCTGATCGGTCAGCAGGTAGTTTTCGAGGAACTCTTTCGCCAGCTCTTTGTTCGGGCTGGCGGCGTTGATGCCTGCGCTCAGCACGCCCACGAACGGTTTAGACGGCTTGCCGTTGAAGGTTGGCAGCAGGGTCACGCCGTAGTTGATTTTGCTCTTGTCGATGTTGGTCCAGGCCCACGGACCATTGATGGTCATCGCGGTTTCGCCTTTGTTGAACGCCGCTTCCGCGATGGAGTAGTCGGTATCCGCATTCATGTGTTTGTTCTTGATGAGGTCAACCAGGAAGGTCAGACCCGCTTTCGCACCTGCGTTGTCCACGCCCACGTCTTTCACGTCATATTTGCCGTTTTCAAACTTGAACGCGTAACCGCCGTCGGCAGCAATCAGCGGCCAGGTGAAGTACGGCTCTTGCAGGTTGAACATCAGGGCGGATTTACCTTTCGCCTTCAGCTCTTTATCCAGAGCAGGGATCTCTTCCCAGGTCTTCGGCGGGTTTGGCACCAGGTCTTTGTTGTAAATCAGAGACAGCGCTTCAACCGCGATTGGGTAAGCGATCAGCTTGCCGTTATAGCGAACGGCGTCCCAGGTGAACGGGAACAGTTTGTCCTGGAAGGCTTTGTCTGGCGTAACTTCTGCCAGCAGGCCAGACTGCGCGTAGCCCCCGAAACGGTCATGCGCCCAGAAGATAATGTCCGGACCATCGCCAGTTGCCGCAACCTGCGGGAACTTCTCTTCCAGTTTGTCCGGGTGTTCTACGGTGACTTTGATACCGGTGTCTTTCTCGAATTTTTTGCCCACTTCGGCCAGACCGTTATAGCCCTTGTCGCCGTTAATCCAGATAACCAGCTTACCTTCTTCAATTTTGGCGAGAGCCGGTGCGGAAATCATCATTGCTGCGAGGGCGGACAATGCGAAAACGCGTGCGCCAGTCTTGATCTTCATATCTGCCATCCTTTATTGGTGATGTGCTCGTGGATACATAAGGTGGTTCAACGTGACTCAGTCTCCTTATTTGACATCCTCTTTCCATCCTCCCAGTCCCTACGCCCCACCCCCTGTTTGTGTGATCCCTGTAACATAAATTTAAGTTATGAGTGCTGGCGCACATAAAAACCCACTGAATTTTGCAGGCCGCTTCACGATTTTCGCCTCAGCCCCTCCGCTGCGGTCGCAGAGCCTGCTCTCTCATCCTCCCGCCTCCTCCCCCATAAAAAAGCCGGGGGGTGGAGGATTCACGAAAGTAATGGAACACGCATAGTGAACTTATCTTGAATGTTTCTGTCGGTGACAGGTTGTAACGAAGGGAGAAGGGCATGGCGAGCGTACAGCTGCGTAATGTAACGAAAGCCTGGGGCGACGTAGTGGTGTCAAAAGACATCAATCTGGACATCCACGAAGGTGAGTTTGTGGTGTTCGTGGGTCCATCAGGCTGTGGTAAATCGACTCTGCTGCGTATGATTGCCGGTCTTGAAACCATCACCAGTGGCGATTTATTTATTGGTGATACCCGAATGAACGACATCCCGCCAGCTGAACGCGGCGTGGGCATGGTGTTCCAGTCTTATGCCCTTTATCCGCATCTTTCCGTTGCCGAGAACATGTCCTTTGGCCTGAAGCTGGCCGGCGCGAAAAAAGAGACCATTAACCAGCGCGTCACCCAGGTGGCGGAAGTGCTCCAGCTGGCACATCTGCTGGAGCGTAAACCGAAGGCGCTCTCCGGTGGTCAGCGTCAGCGTGTGGCCATTGGCCGTACGCTGGTGGCCGAGCCGCGCGTGTTCCTGCTCGATGAACCGCTTTCTAACCTGGATGCCGCCCTGCGCGTCCAGATGCGTATCGAAATCTCCCGTCTGCACAAACGCCTTGGACGCACGATGATTTACGTCACCCACGATCAGGTCGAAGCGATGACGCTGGCCGACAAAATCGTGGTGCTGGACGCCGGTCGCGTGGCGCAGGTGGGCAAACCGCTGGAGCTGTATCACTACCCGGCAGACCGCTTTGTTGCGGGCTTCATTGGCTCGCCAAAGATGAACTTCCTGCCCGTAAAAGTGACCGCGACGGCAATCGAACAGGTACAGGTGGAGCTGCCAAACCGTCAGCAAGTCTGGCTGCCGGTCGACAGCGCCAACGTACAGGTGGGGGCCAATATGTCCCTCGGTATCCGCCCTGAGCATTTACTGCCGAGCCACATCGCTGATGTGACGCTGGAAGGTGAAGTTCAGGTCGTCGAACAGCTTGGTCACGAAACACAGATTCATATCCAGATCCCCGCCATCCGTCAGAACCTGGTCTACCGCCAGAATGACGTGGTGTTGGTAGAAGAGGGTGCCACATTCGCTATCGGTTTGCCGCCAGAGCGCTGCCATCTGTTCCGTGAGGATGGCACTGCATGTCGTCGGTTGCACAAAGAGCCAGGCGTTTAAGCATTCCAATTACAAAGAAAAGCAATGATCTCAGGAGATAGAATAATGATTACTCTGCGCAAAGTCCCTCTGGCTGTCGCCATTGCGGCAGGCATCCTGTCTGCCCAGGCGGGCGCCGTAGACTTTAAAGGTTATGCTCGTTCCGGCATTGGCTGGACCGGAAGTGGCGGTGAACAACAATGTTTCCAGGCAACAGGCGCACAAAGTAAATACCGTCTCGGTAACGAATGTGAAACCTACGCCGAACTGAAACTGGGCCAGGAAGTGTGGAAAGAAGGCGACAAGAGCTTCTATTTCGACACCAACGTAGCGTACTCCGTTTCTCAACAGAATGACTGGGAATCCACCAGCCCGGCCTTCCGTGAAGCTAACGTGCAGGGTAAAAACCTGATTGAATGGCTGCCAGGCTCTACCATCTGGGCCGGTAAACGCTTCTATCAGCGTCATGACGTACACATGATCGACTTCTACTACTGGGATATCTCTGGTCCTGGTGCCGGTATTGAAAACATCGATCTGGGCTTTGGTAAACTCTCTCTGGCAGCGACCCGTTCTTCTGAGTCCGGCGGTTCTGCAACCTTCGCCGATCGTGATGCGAACGGCGACCGTATTTATGACAACGTGGTACCAAACGATGTCTTCGACGTCCGTTTAGCCGGTCTGGAAACCAACCCGGGCGGTACGCTGGAGCTGGGCGTTGACTACGGTCATACCAACATTCCTGACGACTACTACCTGCAACCTGGCGCCTCTAAAGATGGCTGGCTGTTCACCGCTGAACACACCCAGAGCATGATGAAAGGCTTCAACAAGTTCGTACTGCAATACGGTACGGATTCCATGACCTCTAACGGTAAAGGTATTCCACAGGGCGGCAGCATCGATAACGACGGCTCTATGTGGCGCGTGCTGGATCACGGTGCAATCACCCTGGCAGACCGTTGGGACCTGATGTACGTCGGTATGTACCAGAACATCGATCGTGACAACAACAACGGTACCGAGTGGTGGACCGTGGGTGTTCGTCCAATGTTCAAATGGACGCCGATCATGAGCACCTTGCTGGAAGTGGGCTACGACAACGTCAAATCTCAGAAAACTGACGACAAAAACAGCCAGTACAAAATCACCCTGGCACAGCAATGGCAGGCAGGCGACAGCATCTGGTCCCGTCCGGCTATCCGCGTCTTCGCAACCTACGCGAAGTGGGATGAGAAATGGGGCTACGCGAACAACGGCGATACGGGCTACACCTCTGGCGTAGCATATAGCGACACCTCCGCGAAAACCTTCAGCCGTGGTGACAACGATGAGTGGACCTTCGGCGCCCAGATGGAAATCTGGTGGTAATTCGTCAAGCCTGACGTAATGACCTGAAAAGAGGGGCGCAAGCCCCTCTCTCCTTAGGGTGCTGCGCGCTATTGCCTGGCCACCGCAGTGCTCACGCTATCAGAGGTAATAACAATGAAAATGAAGAAAAGTCTCGTCGCGCTGTGCCTCTCTGCGGGGCTGTTGGCCTGTGCGCCTGCGGTCACCTTTGCAGATGTGAATTTTGTTCCTCAAAATACCAGCGCTGCGCCAGCTATTCCGGCTGCGGCACTACAGCAACTGGTGTGGACGCCAGTTGATCAATCGAAAGCACAAACTACCCAGCTTTCAGCGGGGGGCCAGTCACTGAACGTGCCGGGTATCAGCGGTCCGGTCGCGGCTTTCAGCGTGCCGGCGAATATCGGCGAGCTGACCCTGACGTTGACCAGTGAAGTCAATAAACAGACCAGCGTCTTCGCGCCTAACGTGCTGATCCTCGATCAGAACATGACGCCATCCGCGTTCTTCCCAAGTGACTATTTCAGCTATCAGGAGCCTGGCGTCATGAGTGCCGATCGGCTGGAAGGCGTTATGCGCCTGACGCCAGCCCTGGGTCAGCAGAAGATTTATGTCCTGGTGTTCACGACTGAAAAAGATCTGCAACAGACAACGAAGCTTGTTGACCCGGCAAAAGCCTATGCGAAAGGCACGGGGAACTCAGTCCCGGATATTCCGGACCCGCTTGCCCGTCATACCACCGATGGTCTGATCAAGCTGAAAGTCTCCACCAACAGTGCCTCCAGCGTACTCGTAGGCCCGCTGTTTGGCTCATCTGGCCCGGGTCCGGTAACGGTGGGTAATACTGCCGCGCCTGTGTACGCCGCGCCAGCCGCAGCACCGGCCGCAGCCCCGGCCCCGGCGAAAAAAACCGAGCCCGTGCTTAACGATACTGAAACTTACTTTAACAACGCCATCAAGCAGGCGGTTAAAAACGGCGATGTCGATAAAGCGCTGAAACTGCTTGATGAAGCTGAGCGTTTAGGTTCAACCACTGCCCGTTCCACCTTTATCAGCAGTGTAAAAGGCAAGGGGTAACCGTCTCCCCACAGTGCTGATTTTGTTAGTCGTTTAGTGCGCCTTCACGGGCGCACTTTTTTTGGCTAAGTTGCGCCATTGTTGCGATAGTGATCGCTAAATTTGGTTTGTCCGTCCTCATTTTGCCAATCTGCGATACAATGCCTTTACGTTATGTATCGGAGAGTCTGGCATGTCACACCCCGCGCTAACGCAGCTGCGTGCGCTACGCTATTTCGACCAAATACCCGCGCTTGACCCGGAGCAACTGGACTGGCTGCTGCTGGAAGATTCCATGACAAAACGTTTTGAGCAACAGGGTAAAACGGTCACGGTGGCGATGATTCAGGAAGGGTTTGTCTCGCCTGCGGAGATTGCCAGCGAGCTGCCGCTGCTGCCGCAAGAAGAACGCTACTGGCTGCGTGAAATTTTACTGTGTGCAGATGGCGAGCCGTGGCTTGCCGGGCGGACGGTGGTTCCTGAGTCTACACTTTCCGGGCCGGAGCTGGCATTGCAACGCCTCGGCAAAACGCCCCTGGGGCGCTATCTGTTCACCTCGTCTGAACTGACCCGTGATTTTATTGAAATTGGTTGCGATGCCGATTTGTGGGGGCGCCGTTCCCGCCTTCGTTTGAGTGGCAAGCCGTTAATACTGACGGAACTCTTTTTGCCTGCATCGCCGTTGTACTAAGAGGGAGAAAAAATGGAGTGGAGTCTGACGCAGAATAAGCTGCTGGCCTATCACCGCCTGATGCGTACTGATAAACCCATTGGCGCGCTGCTGCTGCTGTGGCCGACCTTATGGGCGCTGTGGGTTGCCACGCCGGGCGTGCCGCCGCTGTGGATCCTGGCGGTGTTTGTGGCGGGCGTCTGGCTGATGCGCGCTGCGGGCTGTGTGGTTAACGACTATGCTGACCGGAAATTTGATGGACATGTTAAGCGCACCGCGAATCGTCCTCTGCCGAGCGGTCAGGTGACCGGGAAAGAGGCGCGCATTCTGTTTGTGGTGCTGGTGCTTCTCTCTTTTATGCTGGTGTTAACCCTTAACACCATGACCATTCTGCTGTCCGTTGCTGCTCTGGCGCTGGCCTGGGTTTACCCGTTCATGAAGCGATACACCCATCTGCCGCAGGTGGTATTGGGTGCGGCATTTGGCTGGTCGATTCCCATGGCGTTTGCCGCGGTCAGCGAGTCCGTTCCGCTCAGCTGCTGGCTGATGTTCCTGGCGAATATTCTCTGGGCCGTTGCGTACGATACCCAATACGCGATGGTCGATCGCGATGACGATCTCAAGATTGGCATCAAATCGACGGCGATCCTGTTTGGTCGTCACGACAAACTTATCATCGGCATATTGCAGGTGGCGGTGCTGGCGCTGATGGTGGCGATTGGTCGCCTGAACGGCCTGAACTGGGAGTTTTACTGGTCCGTACTGGTGGCGGGGCTACTGTTTGCGTATCAGCAGAAGCTGATCGCGAAACGCGAGCGTGAAGCCTGCTTTAAAGCGTTTCTGAATAATAACTACGTCGGGCTGGTGCTGTTTCTGGGCCTGGCGATGAGTTACTGGTGATAAAAAAGCCGGGTGGCGGCTTCGCCTTACCCGGCCTACGATTTAGCGGAACATGTAGGCCGGGTAAGCGTTAGCGCCACCCGGCTTTAGCATCACTCGCCCTGCGTCGAACTCTCAATCGTCAAACGCACATCCGCGGTAATCAGCTCTGCCAGCATCTGGTAAACCTTCATCGTCTCTTCCGGCTCGGCATCGCCCGTATCGCTAATGTACCCTTCGTCGCGCAGCGTCAGCACCAGGGAGCTGAATACCGCTTTGTCGAAGAATTCCGGGGCGTTAATGCCATGCAGAACGGAAAGGCGCTGGGCCAGCGTCCGGCTCTCTTTTTCCAGCGTACCGCGGTTGATGGACGGATTTGCACTCAGCAACCAGAAGGTAATGGCGTAGCGCTGCAACGTCTCACGCGCACCGGAAGCCAGAAGCTGCAAGGTACGGGAACGTGACGGATTGATATGCAGTTCATCATCACTGATGGTAATCAGCCCCTGACGATGCATCTCTGCCGTCATTTTATCGAGCTCTGCCGCCAGTTCATCCTTACTCCAGCGCAGGAACAGCTCTGCTTTCAGCATTGGGTAGATGGCCTGAATATGGCGCAGCAGCTCCTGACGCGAAATACGGCGGTGCTGGGTAATAATGGCCGCCATCAGCGACGGCAGCATCAGCATGTGCGTGATGTTATTGCGGTAGTAGGTCATCAGCACGGCCTGCTCGCGCGGCAGAATGATGATGTCACCAATCGTATCTTTCTCGACTTCGAACTTGTTCATCTGCAACGCGTGATCGATCAGCTCGCTGGCGGTGGCAGACGGCACGGTCGAATCAACGGAATACGGCACGTTGCGCATGATATCCAGGTAGCAGTCAATCTGCTCGGTCAGCTGTTCGCGGGTCAGTGAACGCTGGCGGGAGGCCAGAAGCGCAGTACAACACAGGTTCATGGCGTTTGCCGCACCAGCATTGTTGATGCGTACCATCAGCTCGGATGCAATGCCGTTGACCGTTGGCGTCAGCCAGGCCGGACGTACCGCTTCGATAGGATCGATAGACTCGCGCCACTCCGGAACATGATGGTTCAGATATGTCATCAGCGGCAGGGGCTCGCCAAAGTTCACGTAGCCCTGGCCGAGGTTGCGCAGTTTACTCAGCCCACGCAGCATCTGCGGCAGACTCTCTTTCTCTTTGGTTGCACCGCGCAGCTCTTTCGCGTAGGTGCCCACTTCCATCACGTGTTCATAACCGATGTAAATAGGCACCAGCGTGATAGGACGCGTACCGCCACGCAGCATGGCCTGAATGGTCATCGACAGCGTGCCGGTCTTCGGATCGAGCAGACGACCGGTACGCGAGCGACCGCCTTCAACAAAGTACTCCACGGAATAACCGCGGCTGAACAGCTCGCCCAGATACTCCCTGAAGACGGTGGAGTAAAGCTTGTTACCCTTGAAGGTACGACGAATAAAGAACGCACCCAGACGGCGGAAAATCGGGCCTGCTGGCCAGAAGTTCAGGTTGATACCGGCAGCAATATGCGGCGGCACCAGACCCTGGTGATAGAGCACGTAAGAGAGCAACAGGTAGTCCATGTGGCTGCGGTGGCAGGGCACATAGACAATCTCGTGGCCGTCGTGCGCTAACTGACGTACGCGCTCGGCGTTGTGGACGTTAATCCCCTGATAGAGGCGGTTCCACGTGAAGCCAAGGATACGGTCAGAGAGGCGAATCATCTCGTAGGAGAAATTCGCGGCGATCTCTTCCATCAGCGCTATCGCGTTCTGCTGCGCTTTCTCGTGCGAAATTTTCTTGCTGCGCGCTTCGTCTTCTACGGCACGGGCAATCGCTTTGGAAGCCAGCAGCTTGTTGAACAGATCCTGACGTGCCGGGAGACGTGGTCCAACGGCCGCCAGACGCTGACGTGCAAAGTGCATACGCGCAACGCGCGCCAGCTTTTGCGCAATGATTTTGTCAGTGCCGTGTTCATCCGCCATGCGGCGCAGTGAAACGGAAGGTGAGAAGCGGACAAAGCTGTCGCGTCCCAGCCAGGAGACGGCGAAGAACTTCTGAATGCCGTTGAGCATACGCAGCGGCGGGTTCTCTTCCCCTTTTTCGCGCCCCGGACGACGGCCAAACATCACCGACACCGGCACCATCTGCACGTCCAGATCGGGGTTGCTGCGGTGCAGATCGAGGTAATCATGGAACAGCTTAATGGACTCTTCTTTCGGCGTGTAATAGGTGAACACGCGCGGCCCGCCATGGATGAACACGTAGCGCGGCAGCAGCGTACCGTCGACTTCCAGCGGTTCAAGCGGGTCAGGTAAATCGTGCGCCAGACATTGAGCGCGAAGCGTCAGCAGGTCTGCCTTCGAGTTATAAGGCAAAACGTACATAATAGGGCGCGACGTATCGAGCCCTAATT
The DNA here is from genome assembly GCF_050031515.1 of Enterobacter cloacae complex sp. 397G4. NCBI lineage: Bacteria > Pseudomonadati > Pseudomonadota > Gammaproteobacteria > Enterobacterales > Enterobacteriaceae > Enterobacter > Enterobacter cloacae complex sp. 397G4. The sequence goes on from NZ_JBLGWE010000001.1 coordinate 322,000, forward strand.
CCAGCGCAGGTTCTGCTGGGATAGACTTACTTTTTACCAGGACGCTTAATGGTAAATTAAGTAATTTGTAGTAAATTCGTGGCCAGCCGGACATAAACGATGTAAAGCCTCTGGTTAATAATGCAATTGCGGCGCAAGGATAACAGAAAGCGCGCAAAATTTCTGTTGTTACCCGTCATACTTCAGGTTGCAGCAAAACGCGCTGCGGCTTTAGTTACAGACGCTATTTATCATAAAAGGTTCTTTTAATGGCCAATAATACCACTGGGTTAACTCGAATCATTAAAGCTGCCGGTTATTCATGGAAAGGTTTCCGCGCGGCATGGGGTAATGAAGCCGCTTTCCGCCAGGAAGCGGTTGCCGCAATCGTTGCCGTTGTCATCGCCTGCTTCCTTGATGTTGATGCTATCACCCGCGTACTGCTCATCGGATCTGTCCTTCTGGTGATGATAGTGGAAATTCTGAATAGCGCTATTGAGGCCGTTGTTGACCGAATCGGGTCGGAATTCCATGAACTGTCTGGCCGGGCGAAAGACATGGGTTCCGCTGCCGTACTGCTGGCGATTATCACTGCGGCGATCACCTGGGTCACGCTTCTTTGGTCGCATTTCCGATGAGCCTCGAGGAATAATTAAGTCCCTGGTTTTTTGTGCAGTTTTTGGTTCCAAAATCGCCTTTGACTGTATATACTCACAGCATAACTGTATATACACCCAGGGGGCGGTATGAAAGCGTTAACGACCAGGCAGCAAGAGGTGTTTGATCTCATTCGGGATCATATCGGCCAGACGGGTATGCCACCCACGCGTGCAGAAATTGCGCAGCGTCTGGGCTTCCGTTCTCCTAATGCTGCCGAAGAGCACCTTAAAGCGCTGGCGCGTAAGGGCGTGATTGAGATTGTTTCCGGCGCCTCACGCGGCATTCGTCTGCTTGTGGAAGAAGAGAGCGGTATTCCACTGGTGGGCCGCGTTGCCGCAGGTGAACCTCTGCTGGCGCAGCAGCACATCGAAGGTCACTATCAGGTTGACCCAGGCATGTTCAAGCCGAGCGCCGATTTCCTGCTGCGCGTTAGCGGAATGTCCATGAAAGATATCGGTATTCTGGATGGCGATCTGCTGGCGGTACACAAAACGCAGGATGTGCGTAACGGGCAAGTCGTGGTGGCGCGCATTGATGATGAAGTGACGGTTAAGCGCCTTAAGAAACAAGGCAATACCGTGCAGCTTCTGCCTGAAAACAATGAATTCTCCCCGATTGTGGTGGATCTCCGCGAGCAGAGCTTCTCTATTGAAGGACTGGCGGTCGGCGTTATCCGCAACGGTGAATGGCTGTAATCTCTTCCTGTCAGGCTGTAGTTCCTCTACAGCCTTGCCTGTTTTCTGATTCCGGTAATTTCCATGGCATTGCTAACTTCTGCCGATAAGGCGTTGTGGCGTCTTGCGCTACCAATGATTTTTTCCAATATTACCGTTCCTCTGCTGGGGCTGGTGGATACGGCGGTTATCGGGCATCTCGATTCGCCGATTTATCTTGGCGGCGTCGCGATCGGCGCAACGGCGACCAGCTTCCTCTTTATGCTGCTGCTTTTTCTGCGCATGAGTACGACAGGCCTGACGGCCCAGGCGTATGGTGCAAAAGATCCTCTGCGTCTGGCGCGTGCGCTGGTTCAGCCGCTCATTCTGGCATTCGGTGCCGGCGCGTTAATCGTTCTGTTGCGTACGCCGCTGATTGATCTTGCGCTCCATATTGTAGGCGGCAGCGATGCCGTACTGGAACAGGCCCGGCGGTTCCTCGAAATTCGCTGGCTCAGCGCGCCCGCTTCACTGGCAAACCTGGTCCTGCTGGGCTGGCTGCTGGGCGTGCAGTACGCCCGCGCGCCGGTGATCCTGCTGGTGGTGGGCAACCTGCTTAACATTGTGCTCGATCTCTGGCTGGTGATGGGGCTGCACATGAACGTCCGGGGCGCGGCGCTGGCCACGGCGATTGCCGAGTACGGTACGCTGCTGATCGGTTTGGGGATGGTCTGGCGCGTGCTGGCGATGCGCGGTATCACCCTGGATCTGCTGAAATCGGCCTGGCGCGGCAACATTCGTAAGCTGCTGGCGCTTAATCGCGACATCATGCTCCGTTCGCTTCTGCTGCAACTCTGCTTTGGTGCATTAACCGTTTTTGGTGCGCGTCTTGGGCCTGAGATCGTTGCCGTCAACGCAGTGCTTATGACATTACTGACCTTTACCGCTTACGCGCTGGATGGTTTTGCTTACGCCGTGGAGGCGCATTCAGGGCAGGCCTATGGCGCGCGTGAAAGCGGCCAGTTACGCGAAGTCTGGCGTGCTGCCTGTCGTCAGGCGGGCCTGGTGGCGCTGGTCTTTGCTCTGGTATACGCCTGTTTTGGTGGGCATATTGTCGCGTTACTCACCTCGTTGCCCGCGCTACGTGAGCTGGCCGATCGCTACATCCTCTGGCAGGTAGTATTACCGGTGGTGGGCGTGTGGTGCTATTTGCTGGACGGCATGTTTATTGGTGCGACGCGAGGGGCGGAGATGCGCAACAGCATGGCCGTCGCGGCGGCGGGGTTCGGCCTGACGCTGCTAACCCTGCCGTATCTCGGCAATCATGGTCTGTGGCTGGCGCTGGCGGTGTTTCTCTCACTGCGTGGCCTTTCGCTGGCCGTTATCTGGCATCGTCACTGGCGAAACAATACCTGGTTTCCAGCCCCGCACGATATATCGTAACGGTTAAAGATTCCGAATATAAAAACAACTGCCGAATCCTTAACTACAATAATAATCACGTCCAGCAGAAAAGAACGAAGCGGACGATACTCATAGACGCTTAACACGAGGACACGATTATGAATAAAGACGAAATCGGCGGCAACTGGAAGCAATTCAAAGGTAAAGCGAAAGAACAGTGGGGTAAGCTGACAGATGACGATATGACCGTCATTGAAGGTAAGCGCGATCAGCTGGTAGGTAAAATCCAGGAGCGCTACGGTTAAGAAAAAGATCAGGCGGAAAACGAAGTCAAAGACTGGGAAACCCGTAACGACTACCGCTGGTAACCGGCACTATCCCCAAGGGCGGCCCTGAGCCGCCTTTTTCTTTGGCTTTAACGCGGCTTTTTCTTCACCAGGATAGAGTGATCGTGCTGACAGGCATCCTGATGGCGGCATGACTCCACCTCCACGCAGGCAGAACATAAGCCGTGGGCTTCAATCACGTTATGGCGCAGCGCAAAGCCCATTCTGGCTGCCAGCGTATGCATAATATCTTCCACACCTTCCGCACACTCTTCCTTCACCACACCACAGCGATCGCAGATAAACATGGCGGACGTGTGAGTTGGCTGGTCAAAAAGATGGCACAGCACATAGCTGTTTGTTGATTCCACTTTATGCACAAACCCTTGCTCCAGCAGAAAATCCAGCGCCCGATAAACGGTCGGCGGTTTTGCCTGCGGCTCGCTTTCACGCAGCAGATCGAGCAGATCGTAGGCGCTGATGGCGCCCTGTTGAAGGCTCATCAGACGCAGTACCTCAAGGCGCTGCGGGGTCAGGCGCACATTGCGTTGCGCGCACAGCTTTTCAGCTTGCGCTAACAGCTCTTTTGTGGACTTGTCCATCGGGCACCTCGGATATGGTAAGGGGTGAAAACATTCACTTTATCATGTTCTGCTAAAAACACCGAGATCCGCCAGGCTGTGCTATACCTGACGCATCGCAAATCAGGAGATCGCAAAATGAAAAGACCTGACTGTATTCGGCACTGGCGGGACGTGGAAGGCGCTGATGACGCAACGTATCCTGACAGTAACGAACGTTTTTCTGTTGGCGCGCCGCTGGCCCGCAGGCTGGGTCTCGGCCGCATTGGTATTCACCATGAACGGCTGCCACCCGGACGCCGTACGTCTTATCCGCATGCGGAAAGCGACGAAGAGGAGTTTGTTTACGTTCTGGAGGGTTACCCTGAGGCCTGGATCAATGGCTATTTATGGAAGCTCGAACCCGGAGACAGCGTGGGATTTCCAGCCGGGACGGGCGTGTGTCACACCTTTATCAACAATACCGATGAAGAGGTGCGCTTACTGGTGGTGGGTGAGGCCAATAAAAAACATAACCGCATCTACTATCCGCTCAATCCGGTGTATGCCGCGACGCGCGAAGACCGCTGGGTCGACCATCCGCCTCAGTTTTTTGGGCCGCACGATGGAAAACCTGGGCGAAAATAATTTCCTCTTCTATAAATATTGATGGTCGTCACATATTACAACAGGCCGGGATGGAATTTAACTTAAGGAAATAGCGGGTCTTTTTGCACTTATTCACAGCAATAGTTCGTTCCTGTTTGGGTGATAACAGACAGGGTTAACTAATAACAAACTATTTACGAGCACACTGTGAAAAAACATTTTAAATTTTCGATGGTTAGCATCGCTGTCTCCTTTTTTATGGCAAATCAGGCGGGAGCAGCCAATACCTGGACGGAAGCGCGTAGCGACGCAATGGGCGGAACGGGTGTCGCGGCAGGGAGCTATGGCAGCGGGGCGTTAATCAACCCCGCGTTACTGGCAAAATCTAAGCCCGAGGATGATGTGACGGTCATTTTGCCGTCCGTTGGCGTGCAGGTGACCGATGAAGACAATCTTCAGGACGAGATTGATACCATTAACGACAAAATCAATCATTACAAGGATGTGGTTGATAGTCTGACCCCCATTGAAGTTATCACCAATCCATTAGGTTCGATCAATCAGTTCCAGGGCGCAGCGAAAGATCTCGCTGATGAACTGGACTACCTGAAAGGCAAGACCGCACACGCCACCGCAGGGGCGGGGATTGCCGTCAGTATCCCTAACGATGTTCTTTCCGTGGCCTTTATGGCAAAAGGCTATGCCCATGGCCGGGTCAGCTCTTCAATCGATCAGCAGGACATTGATTATCTGCGCGGTATACAACGAAGCGATGCGGTGGCTGCCGGTGTGGCGCTGGATGCCGCGCTAAACGGTACCGATCAGATCACCAAAAACCTTAACTCTACGGCGTCTGGTCGGGCGGCGATTGTGTCCGACTACGGTATTGCGGTGGCCCGTCAGTTCGATCTTGGCGGCGTTCCGGTTTCCGTTGGCGTCACGCCGAAGCTGCAAAAAACCTGGCTCTATAACTACACCACTTCAATCTACGATTACGACAGTAATAAGTGGAACGACAGCCGCTACCGTACCGACGACACAGGCTTCAACGTCGATGCCGGTATTGCTGCTGATTTCGGTGAAAACTGGACGGTCGGCGTGAGCGGACAAAACCTGATGTCGCGCGATATCGATACCAAAGATATCCGCATTCGCAACGGGCGTACGGGAGAGGTGGTGAGTTATAAAGACACTTATCAGATCCGTCCGCTGGTCACTGCCGGGGCCGCCTGGCACAACGATCTGGTCACGCTGACCGCAGACGGCGATCTGACCGAAACCAAGGGCTTTAAAAGCGAAGACACCTCCCAGTACGTTGGCGTTGGTGCCGAAGTCACGCCACTGAGCTGGCTGGCAGTACGCGCCGGTTATCGTGCGGATATGAAAGGGAACGACAGCAACGTCTTTACCGGCGGTGTCGGTTTCGCGCCGTTCAACTCCGTCCACGTTGACCTGATGGGGCTTTATGGCGAAGACGAGACCTGGGGCGCAGGGGCACAGTTGAGCATGACGTTCTAAAGTACACCGGAGGCGCTGCGCCTCCGGCTTTTCTTTGTGCTATAGTAGCGCCCCTTTTCCACCAGATGCTTAAAACTTCGCCATGTCGTCAGAACTCCAGACCGCTTTCCCTGCACACCGTTTCTCCATTGCGCCAATGCTCGACTGGACGGACAGACACTGCCGCTATTTCCTGCGCCAGCTCTCCCGCCATACGCTGCTGTACACCGAAATGGTCACTACCGGCGCAATTATTCACGGCAAGGGCGATTATCTGGCGTACAGCGAAGAGGAGCATCCGGTTGCGCTGCAACTGGGTGGCAGCGATCCGGCTGCGCTGGCGCAGTGCGCGAAGCTGGCTGAAGAACGCGGCTATGACGAGATTAACCTCAACGTCGGTTGCCCGTCCGACCGTGTGCAAAACGGTATGTTCGGCGCGTGTCTGATGGGTAATGCACATCTGGTGGCGGACTGTATCAAAGCGATGCGCGACGTCGTCTCTATCCCGGTCACGGTCAAAACCCGTATCGGCATAGACGACCAGGACAGCTACGAGTTCCTGTGTGATTTCATCAACACCGTATCAGGGAAGGGTGAATGCGAGATGTTTATCATCCACGCCCGTAAAGCCTGGCTCTCTGGCCTCAGCCCGAAAGAAAACCGCGAGATCCCACCGCTGGACTACCCGCGCGTGTACCAGCTAAAACGCGACTTCCCGCACCTGACCATGTCGATCAACGGCGGTATTACGTCGCTGGACGAGGCCAAAGCGCATCTCGAACATATGGATGGCGTGATGGTCGGACGCGAGGCGTATCAGAATCCGGGCATTCTGGCGACGGTTGACCGGGAAATCTTTGGCGTTGACGGTGCTGACACCGATCCCGTGGCAGTAGTGCGCGCCATGTATCCGTACATTGAGCGCGAGCTGAGTCATGGTACGTATCTGGGCCACATTACCCGCCATATGCTTGGCCTGTTCCAGGGCATTCCTGGCGCGCGCCAGTGGCGTCGTTATCTCAGCGAGAACGCGCATAAGGCCGGTGCGGATATTGAGGTCCTGGAACACGCGCTGCGTCTGGTTGCGGATAAACGTTAAATTTCGCTAAAAGATGGTCAAATACGCCACGCCCTGCAAGACATTGCGGGGTGTTTTGCTTTCAGAACAAAGACTTATTTTTGGCATGTTTCTTGTAACGATCGCAGCATCATTCGGGAACTCGTGGGAGAGCACCATGCTGGAACTACTTTTTGTGATTGGCTTCTTTATCATGCTGATGGTCACGGGCGTATCGCTGCTCGGTATCCTGGCCGCGCTCGTCGTGGCCACGGTGGTGATGTTTGTTGGCGGTTTATTTGCCCTGACGATTAAACTCTTGCCGTGGTTACTTCTGGCGATTGCGGTGGTATGGGCGATACGGGCGATTAAATCACCAAAATTGCCCACTTATCAGCGTAATAACCGCTTCCGTTACTAAGGTATTGAGGGGTACGTCACATACCTGCAACTTTTCCGGCAGCAATCCTTAGAACAGAATAGGATTTACTTATCGAATCTGTCACTATGGCTGCCGCTAAAGAATTCATCGAGCTGTACCCTACATACAGCCGAACTAAAAAAAAGAAAGGGCTTCCCACGGGAAGCCCAATTTCTTTTTATGGCTCAGGGAATTAACAGACTTGATCCCTGCGTTGCCCGGCTCTCCAGCACCTCATGCGCGCGCTGCGCATCGGTCAGCGGATATTTCTGCGCCTCTGCCACATCCACTTTAATTACCCCACTGGCGATCAGCGAGAACAGCTCGTTGCTGGCTTCCTCAAGTTCTTCCCGGTTGGTGATGTAACCTTGCAGGGAAGGGCGAGTGACGTATAGCGACCCTTTCTGATTCAGAATGCCCAGGTTGACGCCGGTGACTGCCCCGGAGGCGTTTCCGAAGCTCACCATTAGCCCGCGACGTTGCAGGCAGTCCAGCGAAGATTCCCAGGTGTCTTTCCCCACCGAGTCATACACCACGCGGACCTTTTTGCCGCCAGTGATCTCTTTCAGCCGCTCAACGATGCTCTCTTCCCGGTAGTTGATCACCTGCCATGCGCCCGCGTCCAGCGCGCGCTGCGCTTTTTGCGCGCTGCCTGTGGTGCCGATCAGCTTCGCGCCCAGGGCTTTCGCCCACTGGCAGGCAATCAGCCCCACGCCACCTGCGGCTGCGTGAAACAGGAACTGCTCGTCAGGCTTAATTTCGTAGGTTTTGCGCAGCAGATAATAGACCGTCAGCCCTTTCAGGAATGAGGCGGCAGCCTGCTCGAAGCCGATCGCATTTGGCAGAAGCGCCGCTTTCTCGGCCGGAACGTTATGGATGGAGCTGTAAGCGCCCAGCGCCGACTGCGCGTACACCACGCGATCGCCTTCCTTAATGTGCTTAACCGCGCTGCCCACTTTGCTGACGATACCGGCCGCCTCGGTGCCCAGTCCGCTCGGCATCGACGGAGGCGGATAGAGGCCGCCGCGAATATAGGTATCGATGTAGTTAATGCCGATCGCTTTGTTTTCCACCTGGATTTCGTTCTCGCCAGGCGCAGCGGGGGTAAATTCCACCGCTTTGAGTACGTCAGGGCCACCATGCTTGTGAAATTCAATACGTGTTGCCATGCTTCCTCCAGAATGTGGTAATCTTTCGACCCACTCTTTATCTCGGTAACTCCATTCACTATGGCAGGAAACAAACCCTTCAACAAACAGACTGAACCTCGTGAGCGTGATTATCAGGTCGCCGGGTTAAAAGTCCCGCCGCACTCGATTGAAGCGGAACAGTCGGTGTTGGGCGGTTTAATGCTGGATAACGAACGCTGGGACGACGTCGCCGAGCGTGTTGTCGCGGAAGACTTCTATACCCGCCCGCACCGCCATATCTTTACGGAAATGGCGCGTTTGCAGGAGTCGGGCAGCCCTATCGACCTGATTACGCTCGCAGAATCGCTGGAGCGTCTGGGACAGCTCGACAGCGTCGGCGGATTTGCCTATCTGGCAGAACTGTCAAAAAACACGCCAAGTGCCGCGAACATCAGCGCTTACGCTGATATCGTTCGTGAACGTGCCGTTGTCCGCGAGATGATCTCGGTGGCGAATGAGATCGCCGAGGCCGGTTTCGATCCCCAGGGGCGCACCAGCGAAGATCTGCTCGACCTGGCGGAATCCCGCGTCTTTAAAATCGCCGAAAGCCGTGCGAACAAAGACGAAGGCCCGAAAAATATCGCCGATGTGCTCGACGCCACGGTTGCGCGTATTGAGCAGCTTTTCCAGCAGCCGCACGATGGCGTGACGGGGGTGAACACCGGTTATGACGATCTCAACAAGAAAACGGCAGGTCTTCAGCCATCGGATTTGATTATCGTCGCGGCGCGTCCGTCGATGGGTAAAACGACATTTGCGATGAACCTCGTCGAAAACGCGGCGATGTTGCAGGATAAGCCGGTGCTTATCTTCAGTCTTGAGATGCCCTCTGAACAGATCATGATGCGTTCTCTGGCGTCCCTGTCGCGTGTGGATCAGACCCGCATCCGTACCGGTCAGCTGGACGATGAGGACTGGGCGCGGATCTCCGGTACCATGGGGATTTTGCTGGAAAAACGGAACATCTATATCGATGACTCCTCCGGCCTGACGCCGACGGAAGTGCGCTCCCGCGCGCGCCGTATCGCCCGTGAACACGGTGGTATCGGCCTCATCATGATCGACTACCTTCAGCTGATGCGCGTTCCGTCGCTTTCCGACAATCGTACGCTGGAGATTGCCGAGATTTCCCGCTCGCTCAAGGCGTTAGCCAAAGAGCTGCACGTGCCGGTGGTGGCGCTATCGCAGCTTAACCGCTCTCTGGAACAACGTGCAGACAAGCGCCCGGTCAACTCCGACCTGCGTGAATCCGGCTCCATCGAGCAGGATGCCGACTTAATCATGTTCATCTACCGTGATGAGGTTTATCACGAGAACAGCGATCTGAAAGGGATCGCCGAAATTATTATTGGTAAGCAACGTAACGGCCCCATCGGTACGGTACGTCTGACCTTTAACGGCCAGTGGTCGCGTTTCGACAACTATGCCGGTCCTCAATATGATGATGAGTAATTTCTAAGGAATTCAAATGCAAGCGGCAACTGTTGTGATTAACCGCCGCGCTCTGCGACACAACCTGCAACGTCTGCGAGAACTGGCGCCCGCCAGTAAGCTCGTTGCAGTTGTGAAAGCGAACGCTTACGGACACGGTCTTCTTGAGACCGCGCGAACGCTCCCCGATGCCGACGCTTTTGGCGTCGCCCGTCTCGAAGAAGCTCTCCGCCTGCGCGCAGGCGGAATTACGCAACCGATTCTGCTCCTGGAAGGCTTTTTTGAAGCCTCGGACCTGGCGACCATTGCCGATCAGCACCTGCACACGGCGGTGCATAACGAAGAACAGCTGGCCGCGCTGGAAACGGCTGAACTGAGCGAGCCGGTCACCGTCTGGATGAAGCTCGACACGGGCATGCACCGTCTGGGCGTGCGGCCGGAAAGCGCGGAGGCGTTTTATCAGCGTCTGAGTCAGTGCAAAAATGTGCGTCAGCCAGTGAATATCGTCAGCCACTTTGCCCGCGCCGATGAGCCTGAATGCGGCGCAACGGAACAGCAGCTTGATATCTTCAACACCTTCTGCGAAGGCAAACCGGGGATGCGCTCCATTGCGGCGTCCGGCGGGATCCTGCTATGGCCGCAGTCGCACTTCGACTGGGCGCGTCCGGGCATCATTCTTTATGGCGTTTCGCCGCTGGAGAACAAACCCTGGGGGCCGGACTTTGGCTTTAAGCCGGTTATGTCGCTGGTTTCAAAGCTGATTGCCGTGCGTGAGCACAAAGCGGGAGAGCCGGTGGGTTACGGCGGCACCTGGACCAGCGAGCACGACACGCGTCTTGGCGTGGTGGCGATGGGCTACGGCGACGGCTATCCCCGCGCCGCGCCAACGGGGACGCCGGTGCTGGTCAATGGACGCGAAGTCAAGATTGTCGGTCGCGTGGCGATGGACATGATTTGTGTTGATCTTGGGCCCGACGCGCAGGATAAAGCGGGGGACGATGCGGTGATGTGGGGTGAAGGCCTGCCGGTAGAGCGTATTGCTGAAATAACAAAAGTGAGTGCTTACGAACTTATCACGCGCCTTACTTCAAGGGTCGCAATGAAATACGTCGACTAAGCATGAGCGGGATGCGATGCATCCCGCTTCTGTTAACATCCCCTCGATCTTCTTCCGCTTCCGGTTTATTGTTGAATGCCCTGCCTCATAATAATCCGGAGAACATCGCGTGTTTCAGAAAGTAGACGCCTACGCCGGCGACCCTATCCTCTCCTTGATGGAGCGTTTCAAAGAAGATCCTCGCAGCGACAAAGTGAACCTCAGCATTGGTCTTTACTACAACGAAGACGGCATCATTCCTCAGTTGAAAGCCGTTGCCGAAGCTGAAGCGCGTCTGAACGCAACCCCGCACGGTGCTTCGCTTTATCTGCCGATGGAAGGATTAAACACCTACCGCAACACTATCGCGCCGTTGCTGTTTGGTGCGGACCACGCGGTGCTCGCGCAAAAGCGCGTGGCGACTATCCAGACGCTGGGTGGCTCGGGTGCGCTGAAGGTAGGCGCAGATTTCCTGAAAAAGTACTTCCCGGATTCCGGCGTGTGGGTCAGCGACCCGACGTGGGAAAACCACGTTGCGATCTTCGAGGGCGCGGGCTTTAAGGTGGCGACCTATCCGTGGTTCGACAGCGAAACCAACGGCGTGCGCGTTGATGCGCTGCTGGAAAAACTGAACACCCTGCCGGAGCGCAGTATCGTATTGCTGCATCCGTGCTGCCATAACCCGACCGGTGCGGACCTCACCAATGCCCAGTGGGATGCGGTGATCGAGATACTGAAGGCGCGTAACCTGATCCCGTTCCTCGACATCGCCTATCAGGGCTTTGGCGCGGGCATGGAGGAAGACGCCTACGCCATTCGCGCGATTGCCAGCGCGGGGCTTCCCGCTCTGGTCAGCAACTCGTTCTCAAAAATCTTCTCCCTGTACGGCGAGCGCGTTGGCGGCCTGTCCGTGGTGTGTGAAGACGCCGAAGCCGCGGGACGCGTACTCGGTCAGCTGAAAGCGACGGTCCGCCGGATCTACTCCAGCCCGCCGAACTTTGGTGCGCAGGTGGTGGCGACAGTTCTCGGTGACGAAACGCTGAAAGCGTCCTGGCTTGCGGAAGTGGAAGCGATGCGTAAGCGCATCCTGTCGATGCGTCAGGAGCTGGTTAACGTCCTGAAAGAGGCCGTGCCTGGGCATAACTTTGATTATCTTCTCAAGCAACGCGGGATGTTCAGCTACACCGGACTGAGCGCAGCGCAGGTCGATCGCCTGCGCGAAGAGTTCGGTGTCTACCTGATCGCCAGCGGCCGTATGTGCGTGGCGGGTCTGAATGCCAGCAACGTCCAGCGCGTGGCGCAGGCGTTTGCATCCGTAATGTAAGCATTCACTTACTTGCATACTGTATGTAGGCCGGGCAAGGCGTAGCCGCCACCCGGCTTTTTTGTTCGCGCCGGTGCCAGTCATTGCCCGGTGGCGCTTCGCTTCCCGGACCTACACGTTTCTTCTGCGCTTTGTGATCGTCTTCTTTTTATTCAGCTCCATAAGTAAAAACTCCTTTCCTTCCCCTACCGCTGGGGTTATGGTCGGATAGTTTTTTGACCATCCGCTCAAAATAAAAAGATAACAAACTGAATATTCAGGGGAAAATATGCGCAAGATCACACTGGCGCTCAGCGCCGCCTGCTTATTGTTCTCGCTTAATAGCGCCGTTGTTGCACGGGCTTCTGCACCCACGCCGCTTTACACCGGCACTACCGCCGCCATTCTTGCCGAACAGGCCCCCATTCACTGGGTTTCAGTGGCACAAATCGAAAATAGCCTGACGGGTCGCCCGCCGATAGCCGTGGGCTTCGATATTGACGATACCGTTCTCTTCTCCAGCCCCGGTTTCTGGCGCGGCAAAAAAACGTACTCCCCGGACAGCGAAACCTATCTGAAAAACCCGGAATTCTGGGAAAAGATGAACAACGGCTGGGATGAGTTCAGTATCCCGAAAGAGGTTGCCCGCGCGCTGATCGCCATGCACGTAAAGCGCGGCGACAGCATTTACTTCGTGACCGGACGTAGCCAGACCAAAACCGAAACCGTCTCGAAAACGCTACAGGATGATTTCCTGATCCCGGCGGCCAGCATGAACCCGGTCATTTTTGCCGGGGGCCAGGAAGGGCAAAACACCAAAACCCAGTGGCTGGAAAAGAAAAATATCAAAGTGTTCTACGGGGATTCAGATAACGACATCACCGCGGCGCAAGACGTGGGAGCCAGAGGCATCAGGGTGCTACGCGCCTCGAACTCCACCTACCGACCGCTGCCGATGGCCGGAAAATTTGGTGAAGAGGTGATCGTTAACTCTGAATACTGATGTATTAACGGCGGGGTGAATGCTTTTTTAAGCAAATCTCGCTGCGCGGGTTTTACCTTTCGCTTTCTTGCTGCACACTTAGAAAGATTCACCTTTCATAATGGAGCAGCACATGTGGTATCAACAGACCCTGACCTTAAGCGCAAAACCACGCGGATTTCACCTTGTGACGGACGAAGTCATCGGGCAAATCCGCGACCTGTCGCGCGTCAAAACGGGTTTGCTGCATCTGCTGCTTCAGCACACGTCTGCTTCTCTCACGCTCAATGAAAATTGCGATCCCACCGTCCGGTCCGACATGGAGCACCATTTTCTGAAGAGCGTCCCGGACAACGCGCCTTATGAGCATGACTATGAGGGGGCGGACGATATGCCTTCGCACATCAAATCCTCTTTGCTGGGCGTCTCGCTGATGCTGCCGGTCCACAACGGACGGCTACAGCTGGGAACGTGGCAGGGGATCTGGCTGGGAGAACATCGCATTCACGGTGGTTCGCGTAAAATTATCGCAACGCTACAAGGGGAATAAAGATGACAATTTCGGAGATACTTCAGTACTGCATGAGCAAGCCGGGTGCGGAACAAAGCGTTCACAGCGACTGGAAAGCCACGCAGATCAAAGTGGGGGATGTGCTGTTCGCGATGGTGAAAGAGGTGGATGCGCGGCCTGCGGCATCACTGAAAACCAGTCCGGAACTGGCGGACTTACTGCGCCAGCAGCACGATGATGTCAGGCCAAGTAAGCATCTGAATAAAGCGCACTGGAGTACGGTGTTTCTCGACGGCTCGCTGCCAGATTCGCAAATTTACTACCTGGTGGATGCGTCGTATCTACAGGCGGTAGAACTGCTGCCGGAAACGATCCGACAGCAGCTCTCCGTGTGACGATTACAGCAACGGTTTGAGGAAGCGCGCGGTGTGCGAGGCTTCGCACTCTGCAACGGTCTCTGGCGTACCGGAGACGAGGATTTCACCGCCGCCGCTGCCGCCTTCCGGGCCGAGATCGACAATCCAGTCAGCGGTTTTAATCACGTCCAGGTTGTGCTCAATCACCACGATGGTGTTGCCCTGATCGCGCAGCTGGTGCAGCACGTCCAGCAGCTGCTGGATATCCGCAAAGTGCAGGCCGGTGGTCGGCTCATCCAGAATATACAGCGTCTGACCGGTACCGCGTTTGGACAGCTCACGCGCCAGCTTCACGCGCTGCGCTTCACCGCCGGACAGCGTTGTCGCTGACTGCCCCAGACGAATATAGGTCAGACCCACATCCATGAGGGTTTGCAGCTTACGCGCCAGCGCAGGGACGGCGTCAAAGAACTCGCGCGCCTCTTCGATGGTCATATCCAGCACTTCGTGGATGGTCTTGCCTTTGTACTTAATCTCCAGCGTTTCGCGGTTATAACGCTTACCTTTGCACTGGTCGCACGGCACGTAGATATCCGGCAGGAAGTGCATCTCAACCTTGATTACGCCGTCGCCCTGGCACGCTTCACAGCGGCCGCCGCGCACGTTAAAGCTGAAACGGCCTGGCGTATAGCCGCGTGAACGCGCTTCCGGCACGCCGGCAAAGAGTTCACGTACGGGCGTAAAGACGCCGGTATAGGTCGCCGGGTTGGAACGCGGCGTACGGCCAATCGGGCTCTGATCGATGTCGATAACCTTGTCGAAATGCTCCAGCCCCTGAATGTCGCGGTACGGCGCAGGCTCGGCCAGCGTCGCGCCGTTCAGCGCCGTCTGCGCAATCGGGAACAGCGTATCGTTGATCAGCGTCGATTTACCGGAACCGGACACGCCGGTGATGCAGGTAAACAGCCCGACAGGCAGCGTCAGGGTCACGTCCTTCAGGTTGTTGCCGCGCGCGCCGGTCAGCTTCAGCACTTTTTCCGGGTTCGCCGCCACGCGCTGTTTCGGCACTTCAATTTTGCGCTTGCCGCTCATGTACTGGCCGGTCAGCGACTCGGGCACCGCCATGATGTCTTTCAGCGTCCCTTCCGCGACCACCTGGCCGCCGTGTACGCCTGCGCCCGGGCCGATGTCGATGACGTGGTCCGCGGCGCGGATCGCATCTTCGTCGTGCTCGACCACGATTACCGTGTTGCCGAGGTTACGCAGGTGAACCAGCGTGCCGAGCAGGCGTTCGTTGTCGCGCTGGTGCAGGCCGATAGACGGCTCATCCAGCACGTACATCACGCCGACTAAGCCCGCGCCAATCTGGCTCGCCAGACGGATACGCTGGGCTTCACCGCCGGACAGCGTTTCAGCCGAGCGGGAAAGCGTCAGGTAGTTCAGACCGACGTTCACGAGGAACTTGAGGCGATCGCCGATCTCTTTCAGCACTTTTTCAGCGATTTTTGCGCGCTGACCGGAGAGCTTCAGGTTGTTGAAGAAGTCCATCGCGTGGCCGATGCTCATGTCTGAGATGGTCGGCAGCGCCGTGTTTTCGACAAACACGTGACGCGCTTCGCGACGCAGACGTGTACCCTCGCAGGTGGCGCAGGAGCGGTTGCTGATGAACTTCGCCAGCTCCTCACGCACCGCGCTGGATTCGGTCTCTTTGTAGCGGCGCTCCATGTTGTGCAACACCCCTTCGAACGGGTGGCGACGCACGGAAGTGTCACCGCGATCGTTCATGTACTTGAACTCAATATTCTCTTTGCCGGAACCGAACAGGATCACTTTATGTACGTTCGCGCTCAGGCTGGCCCACGGGGCTTCAACGTCGAACTTATAGTGCTCAGCCAGCGATTTCAGCATCTGGAAGTAGTAAAAATTACGCTTATCCCAGCCGCGAATAGCGCCACCCGCCAGCGACAGTTCCGGGTTTTGGATCACACGGTCCGGGTCGAAATACTGCTGAACGCCCAGGCCGTCACAGGTCGGGCACGCGCCCGCCGGGTTGTTGAACGAGAACAGGCGCGGTTCCAGCTCGCGCATGCTGTAGCCGCAAATCGGACAGGCGAAGTTGGCGGAGAAGAGCAGCTCTTCCGCTTTCGGGTCGTCCATATCGGAGACCACGGCCGTGCCGCCCGACAGTTCCAGCGCCGTTTCAAAGGACTCCGCCAGACGCGTCGCCAGATCTTCACGTACCTTAAAGCGGTCAATCACCACTTCGATGGTGTGTTTCTTTTGCAGCTCCAGCTTTGGCGGATCCGACAGGTCACACACTTCACCGTCGATACGGGCGCGGATATAGCCCTGGCTTGCCAGGTTCTCCAGCGTTTTGGTGTGCTCGCCCTTACGCTCTTTAATGATCGGCGCCAGCAGCATCAGGCGTTTGCCTTCCGGCTGCGACAGCACGTTATCCACCATCTGGCTCACGGTTTGTGCCGCCAGCGGGACATCGTGATCCGGGCAGCGCGGCTCGCCCACGCGCGCATACAGCAGACGCAGGTAGTCATGGATTTCGGTAATGGTACCGACCGTGGAGCGCGGGTTATGCGATGTGGATTTCTGCTCAATGGAGATAGCAGGGGACAACCCTTCAATGTGGTCGACATCCGGTTTTTCCATCAGCGACAGGAACTGACGCGCGTACGCCGAGAGCGATTCAACGTAACGACGCTGTCCTTCGGCATACAAAGTGTCGAAAGCCAGTGAGGATTTGCCAGACCCCGAAAGCCCGGTCACGACGATGAGTTTGTCGCGAGGGATTATGAGGTTGATATTCTTGAGATTATGGGTGCGGGCGCCCCGAACTTCGATCTTATCCATTCACCTTTCCCGGTTGGAACACGGATTGCCTGATTTGTTTGAAGGACAAACGGCTGTCAGAAACGGCTAATTATGACACAAAATGACCTGTTTGAATATACAGTATTGGAATGCATTTTCTGATTCACTGTGTAACAATGTCGAGTTCGCGGGAGAACTCTGGAACGTGCTACGCAACTATCAAAGTGCAGCATGGAAATGGTACACTCGCGCGTTTACACTATTAAGAAACGTATTCAGGAGACACGAACATGGCCAGCAGAGGCGTAAACAAGGTGATTCTCGTCGGTAATCTGGGCCAGGACCCGGAAGTACGCTACATGCCGAGTGGTGGCGCAGTTGCCAACATTACGCTGGCTACTTCCGAATCCTGGCGTGATAAAGCGACCGGAGAAATGAAAGAGCAGACCGAATGGCACCGCGTTGTGCTGTTTGGCAAACTGGCCGAAGTGGCCGGTGAGTATCTGCGTAAAGGTTCTCAGGTCTATATCGAAGGCCAGCTGCGTACCCGCAAATGGACCGACCAATCCGGCGCTGAGAAGTACACCACGGAAGTGGTGGTGAACGTGGGCGGCACCATGCAAATGCTGGGTGGCCGTCAGGGCGGTGGCGCACCGGCAGGTGGCGGTCAGAATCAGCAGCAGGGTGGTTGGGGTCAGCCTCAGCAGCCTCAGGGCGGCAACCAGTTCAGCGGCGGCGCGCAGTCCCGTCCGCAGCAGCAGTCTGCTCCGGCACCGTCTAACGAACCGCCAATGGATTTCGACGACGATATCCCGTTCTGATATCCAGACGCGTGAAAAACAAAAAACCCAGACAATGTCTGGGTTTTTTTATAACAGGCTATCAGGTAATCACCATCGGCCAGTCTGGCGGAGTGTGGCTCATGGCTTCAACCATCACCACTTTAATGTTTTCCCAGACGGCGGCAATGTCTACCAGCGTAATGCCAAGCAAACCTGTCGCGAACCAGCATGCGGCGCCCAACCCTAACAGGGTGCTAATCACAGCAAGACCTGCGTAGTCGGACTTTCGAAACTGAATGTTTAACGTGCTGGCCAGGAACATCAAAACCGCGCTCAACAACGGCCAGCGCAGGAGCACCATGCTGGTGGTAATGGTTGCCATAAAACCCATCCTCGACAAAACAGACGAACTGGAATGAAACAATGTTTCTCGTTACATAAGATGTGTGAACTATATCACATTTGCTGTTTTATTCGCCAGTATCCGCGTGAGGTAAAAGTGGGATTATTGCCGGGGAAAATATATCGTCGTCGCTCAGAGCGACGTCTGGTCGGAATTTTTATTTTTATTTCATCCAGATAGTAAAACCTTTGCAAAACGCCATCGGCTGTATAGCGTTTACAGCAGTATATCTATGGATTATGCTTGTGTGGAACAATAAATGTACCCGCAAAAATAATTCATCGCATTGAATTAATTGACTTTTTTGGATTTTGTATTCTTTGTTTTACACTCAGCATGCTCTTTGATTTCGTGGTCTTATTCTTTTATTCAGATATGAATTATTGCGGTTGCTCTCTCGATTAATGACCTGCGAAAAGATAATGAAAGAAAAAAGACGCGAGATTATTAACGACAGCATGCAGGCGCTGCATGCCCTGGCGAAGCTGATGCCGCAACTCAACGCGCAGTGTTCGCCAGTTGAAATGCTGGAAATTATCAACAGCGCACTGGGGGCAAATCTCTCATGGGTCAGTGTCGAATCCGCAGACGGGCCGCGCGTGGTTTGTGCCGGCGACGTGACGTGTCACGCCTTTAACGTGGCGGATTTTCTTGCCAGCACCCTGTTGCAGCGGCATCAGCGCGCCTGGCGGGTGATCTACTGGAAAGAGCATATTGGCCGGGCGGTATTTTCCCCTCAGCACCCAGGCTATGCGCGGCTGCAAAGCGGCGTGCTGTGTAAATTCTCAGCGCATGGCAGACAGTGCAGTGGTTATTTCTTTTTGGCTTTTAATGAAAAACTGACCTCGTTGCCGATATTGAAAAATATCGTGGTGGTATTGGTTGAGAAGCTAAAAGATTATTTTGATGACATCATCGTGCGGGAAAAAACGGCGCAGGAAATGCAGCGCGTCGTCACGCAATATAAAACCTTATTTGAGCGTACTCCGGTATTAATGAACGCCTTTGACAGGCATAACCGGTGTGTATTGTGGAATGCCGAATGCGAAAAAGTCTTTGGCTGGAGTATGACTGAAATCGGCGAGCATCCCGATCCGCTGGCCCTGTTTTACCCGGATCCTGAGGAGCGGCAGCGCGTGCAGGAGTCGGTTCGTTTCGCACCACTTAAGGATATGTACGAATGGCACCCGGTGCGTAAAGACGGGACGCAGTTAACCATTCTCTGGTCAAACATCCTTTTGCCGGATAACTCCATTCTCAACATTGGCCTGGATATCACCGAACGTAAAAAAGCAGAACAGCAGCTGACCGTCAAAGCCACCACGGACGATCTGACGGGCTGTCTGAATCGCTCGACAATCTTACAGCGTCTCAAAATAGCGCTGGCAGCCAGTTCGCCGCAGGATGTCAGTAGCCACTTCTGTCTCCTGATGTTCGATCTCGATTATTTCAAGCAGATCAACGATCGGTGGGGACATCAGGTTGGCGATGCGGCATTGATCCACTTTTGCGACCGTATTCGCGAGGTGAGCCCGGCCGGGTCGGCGCTGGGACGGGTAGGGGGCGAAGAGTTTGTTCTTCTGCTGGCGCACACGGATGGTATGGCCGCTACGTTGCTCTCTTCCCGGCTGCGTGCCGCGCTGATCTCAAAACCGCTGCGTGTGGGCGATAAAACGCTGGTACTCTCTTTCAGCGCCGGGGTGGTTGAAGTCTGTCAGGGGCAACGGGATACTTCTGCCATACTGATGCGTGCCGATAAGGCATTATATGACGCCAAGCGTACGGGAAGAGGAAAAACGGTCCTGGCGTCTGATTATTTATAAATCAGCATAAGAACAAAGAGCAGGCTATTTCAGCCAGCGAATTTTCCACACCTGTCGCGGGTAATTATTTTCCTTATCAGAAACGAAATGAATACTTTTAGTTTGGCTTACGGGAAAATATTATCGGCATCACGAATTTTAGGATTTTTAATACCAAAAGGCAGTTGCTAACTTCCCATGATTCATGCAACGTAATCACCTGTTTATCAAAGCAGCCGGTCTTCATTGCTACAGGCGTACAACATGCAGGGATACAGAGCGGGAAATGAATCGTAGCGCGCTGCGCAACATGCTCAAAGTGGTCGGGATTATCATGGTAGTTATGCTGCCGGTGATGCTTGCGCTATGGTTTGCCCAGCTTAGAGCCGTGTCGGAAATCAGCGCCCAGTTGCGCACGTTTGCTGAACTTGCTTTAAACAAAACTGAACGGGTTATTCAACAGGTTGATCTGGCCCGGGAAGACGCGGAAAAATATCAGGGAAAAGTGTGTACGCCGGAGCATCGTCAATATATGTTGAACGTTTCCCGCGGTCGTCTTTTTGTTGCCGATTTAATTTATGCTGAAGGCCAGTCGTTTCTCTGCTCGACCCTTTTTACGCCGGATCATCCTTACACCATTCCCGCTGCCAATTACACACGTAAACCCGACGTTGCTATCTATTATTTTCGCGATACGCCATTTTTTGATGGTTATAAAATGATATATATGCAGCGCGGAAATTATGTCGCAGTGGTCAACCCGCTTTCGTACAGTGAGGTGATGTCAGACGATCGTTCCCTGTCGTGGGGGGTGTATGACACCGTCAGCAATGCATTCTTTTCTGTAAGCCAGAAAGCCAATATTTCTTTATTGCATTCGATGCTTCGACATCAGGAAACGACTTTTCAGAAAGGTGACCGTTTTTATACGATCGTGAAATCCGGGCAGCGGCCGATTGCGGCCATCGTTTCAACCTCCAGCGCCCGTTTTTATAAAACGCTTTATCATCAGGCTACCCTGACGCTACCGCTGGGGATAATTTGCAGCATTATTATTCTGCTGGTGTGGTCGCGTACACACCGTGAATTCAATTCGCCTGGCCGACTTCTGCACCGGGCGCTGAATAAACGCCAGCTGTGCGTCCATTATCAGCCCATTATTGATATTAAAAATAACCAGTGCGTGGGGGCAGAGGCGTTGTTGCGCTGGCCTGGATTCAACGGTCAGGTTATGAGCCCGGCGGAATTTATTCCCCTGGCAGAAAAAGAGGGGATGATTGAGCGCATTACGGATTACGTCGTGGAGGAGGTGTTCAGCGATCTGGGCCATTTTCTTGCCGCTCATCCCGATCTGTATGTCTCGATTAACCTGTCGGCGTCGGATTTTCACTCTTCGCGTCTTATCGCCCTGATCTCCGACAAAGCCCGCTTTTACTCGGTTCGCGCGCAGCAAATCAAAATTGAGGTGACGGAGCGGGGGTTTATTGACGTGCCGAAAACCACGCCGGTCATTCAGGCGTTTCGCCAGGCGGGGTATGAAGTGGCGATTGATGATTTCGGAACCGGCTACTCTAACCTGCATAACCTCTATTCGCTGAACGTCGATATCCTGAAAATCGACAAATCCTTTATCGATACCTTAACCACCAACAGCACCAGCCACCTGATTGCCGAGCACATCATTGAGATGGCGCAAAGCCTGCGGCTGAAAACCATTGCGGAAGGGGTCGAGACGGGGGAGCAGGTGAGCTGGTTGCTGAAGCGTGGCGTGCAGTATTGTCAGGGATGGCACTTCGCGAAAGCGATGCCGCCCCAGGCATTTATGGCCTGGCAGCAGCAACCCTTGCGTTAACACGCATTAATTGAGCTGATGACGGTAGTCGCTCGGTGTACGGTCAAACTCGCGGCGGAAGACGCGGGAAAAGGTCTGCTGCGACACATAGCCCAGATCCATTGCGATATCAAAAATGGGCCGCTGCGTGGAGCGTAACGCCTGCGCCGCCAGCAGGAGCCTGCGCTGGCGAATGTAATCACCCAGCGTTTGATGCATTACGGTGCGGAACATTCTCTGTAAATACCATTTCGAATAGCCCGACTTCTTAGCGACCACATCAATGTTCAACGGCTGGTCGATATGTTCATCAATCCATTCAATAAGTGTCTGAATAATTTGCTGATGCGACATAAGGTTACCCCTCTGTGGAGACATCTGTCCTGGTTGATTCGTCGTTTTCTCTGCGGGGGAGTATAATTCCTCAAGTTAACTTGAGGTAAAGAGGTTTTATGGAAAAGAGATTACCGCGCATCAAAGCGCTGTTAACCCCCGGTGAAGTGGCTAAGCGAAGCGGTGTGGCGGTGTCGGCACTCCACTTCTATGAAAGCAAAGGGTTAATAAAAAGTATCCGTAACGCCGGAAACCAGCGGCGCTACACCCGCGATGTGCTCCGCTACGTGGCGATCATCAAAATTGCGCAACGTATCGGCATTCCTCTGGCCACCATCGGTGACGCGTTCGGCGTATTGCCGGAAGGGCACTCGCTGAGCGCGAAGGAGTGGAAGCAGCTGTCGTCCCAGTGGCGAGAAGAGCTGGATCGTCGTATTCACACGCTGGTGGCCCTGCGCGATGAGCTGGACGGCTGCATTGGTTGCGGGTGTTTATCACGCAGCGATTGTCCGCTACGTAACCCGGGTGACAGGCTGGGCGAGCAGGGAACGGGGGCGCGGTTGCTGGAGGAGGATTGAGAGGTGTTTGCCGGATGGCGCTTCGCTTACCCGGCCTACGCTCTCGGTTTTGCAGGTCGGGTAAGGCGCAGCCGCCACCCGGCAACAAGCATAAAGAACTAAAGCGCCACTAAGGGCGCTTTAGTTTTTTCCGGTCTTTGTCTTTCTCTCTATCCCGCTGGCTCACGGGAGGGTTTCCCCCGACATCAGTACCCCTCGTGTCGAGCTTGTGGAGGAGGTTCCGGTTTGTACTGACACTTTAATTCTATGCCCGGCCGCCGTTTTTGCCACCGGAGACGGTGAGATTTTAGCCAAATTTTTTTCGTGAAGTTGTTCAGTTTTCTATAGTTAAAAAGTATGAATCACCGGAGAACATCATGCTAACGGTCCACCACCTTAATCAGTCTCGTTCACATCGCGTCCTCTGGGCGCTGGAAGAGCTGGGTCTGACGTATGAGATTGTGCGCTACCAGCGCGAGAAATCCATGCTTGCACCGGATTCGCTCAAAAAAGTGCATCCGCTGGGGAAATCCCCGGTACTGGAAGATAACGGACTGGTGCTGGCCGAATCAGGCGCGATTCTGGAATATCTTCAGGAAACGTACGATTCGGCGTCACGATTCAAACCGTTAGATCCCGCCCATAAAGTGCAGTATCGCTTCTGGCTGCATTACGCCGAAGGGTCTTTGATGCCGCTACTGTTAATGAAGCTGGTGTTTAACAGCCTCGGCAAACCACCCGTCCCGTTTGGCCTGCGCACGCTGGGTAAGGCGCTGGGGCAGGGGGTGCAAAAAGCGTATCTCAACCGCCAGCTGGAAACGCATGCGCGCTTTATTAACGATCATCTTGCCGAAAACAGCTGGTTTGCCGGCGACACGCTGACCATGGCTGATATCCAGATGAGTTTTCCCCTCTTCGCCCTGCTGGCGAGAGGCGGCATTGACAATCTCGACCACATAGCGGCGTGGAAACAGAGAGTGGAGGCACGTCCGGGCTGGCAGACAACGCTTGCGAAAGGCGGCCCGCTGACAATCCCCGGCGAGGGATGAAATGTAACGAAATTGCGCATGGACGATAACGTTTGCGCATCCTCTGCTTAATTCTTCATCGTCATGAGGCAATTTTAGCGAAAAACGAGAAAGTTCAGTTGAAAAGGGCGGGTATTAGGCTAGATAATCGTTTGCCTACATTTGACCACCCGTTTTGTAAGCGCGGAGCTAAACGTTTGCTTTTTTTGTGACGCCCCTTTCGTCGCAAACGCAGCACAAGGATTTGACGTTTCGCTGGCAGTGGAGTCTCCACCACGCTTACGGACTTTCAATAAAAATTTTCAGGGGATGTTTTCTATGTCTACGCCATCTGCGCGTACCGGCGGTTCACTTGACGCCATGTTTAAAATCTCTGCTCGCGGCAGCACCGTGCGCCAGGAAGTTGTTGCCGGTCTGACCACGTTTCTGGCGATGGTGTACTCCGTCATCGTGGTGCCAGGCATGCTCGGCAAAGCGGGCTTCCCGCCAGCGGCGGTCTTCGTTGCCACCTGCCTGGTTGCGGGTGTGGGTTCGATTGTGATGGGCCTGTGGGCGAACCTGCCGCTGGCGATCGGGTGCGCCATCTCCCTGACCGCGTTTACCGCCTTCAGCCTGGTGCTGGGCCAGCATATCAGCGTCCCGGTAGCGCTCGGCGCCGTGTTCCTGATGGGGGTGCTGTTCACCGTAATTTCAGCAACCGGTATTCGTAGCTGGATTTTGCGCAACCTGCCGCAGGGCGTGGCGCACGGCACCGGCATCGGTATTGGCCTGTTCCTGCTGCTGATCGCTGCCAACGGCGTGGGTCTGGTCATCAAGAACCCGCTGGACGGCCTGCCGGTTGCGCTGGGTAACTTCGCGAGCTTCCCGGTGATCATGTCGCTGGTGGGTCTGGCGGTGATCATTGGCCTGGAAAAACTGAAAGTGCCGGGCGGCATTCTGCTGACCATTATCGGCGTGTCCATCGTCGGCCTGATCTTCGACCCGACCGTTCATTTCTCCGGGATTTTCGCCATGCCGTCGCTGAGCGATGACAAAGGTAACTCCCTGATTGGCAGCCTGGATATTGTGGGCGCGCTGAACCCGGTGATCCTGCCAAGCGTGCTGGCGCTGGTAATGACCGCGGTGTTTGATGCCACGGGCACCATCCGCGCGGTGGCCGGTCAGGCTAACCTGCTGGATAAAGACGGACAGATTATTGACGGCGGCAAAGCGCTGACCACCGACTCCCTGAGCAGCGTTTTCTCTGGCCTGGTAGGTGCGGCGCCTGCGGCGGTGTACATTGAGTCCGCAGCGGGTACGGCGGCAGGCGGTAAAACCGGCCTGACGGCCATCACCGTTGGCGTGCTGTTCCTGCTGATCCTGTTCCTCTCTCCGCTCTCTTATCTGGTGCCGGCTTACGCGACCGCACCTGCGCTGATGTACGTCGGCCTGCTGATGCTGAGCAACGTGGCGAAAATCGACTTCGCGGATTTTGTTGATGCTATGTCCGGCCTGATCACTGCGGTATTCATCGTGCTGACCTGTAACATCGTGACCGGCATTATGATCGGCTTCGCCTCGCTGGTGATTGGGCGTCTGGTCTCCGGTGAGTGGCGTAAGCTGAACATCGGTACCGTGGTCATCGCCGTTGCGCTGGTGGCGTTCTACGCGGGCGGCTGGGCCATCTGAATTGACTTTTTATGCGAAAACGGGTGGCTCAGGCCGCCCGTTTTTATTTTCAGGACTCATCCTGTTGCCTTTTACGTTACTCTGGAGAGGATAGAATAAGAGGCACGACGCCTCAGGTTTGGCATATAAGAAACACAGCAAACAGGGAACGCATGGAAATTTTCTTCACAATACTCATCATGACCCTTGTGGTCTCATTATCCGGGGTGGTTACACGCGTACTGCCCTTCCAGGTCCCCCTGCCTTTAATGCAAATAGCTATCGGTGCGCTGCTGGCGTGGCCGACGTTCGGTCTGCACGTGGAGTTCGATCCGGAACTGTTCCTCGTGCTGTTTATCCCGCCGCTACTGTTTGCCGATGGCTGGAAAACGCCGACGCGCGAATTTCTGGAGCACGGGCGAGAGATCTTCGGCCTGGCGCTGGCGCTGGTGGTGGTCACCGTGGTCGGGATTGGTTTTCTGATCTACTGGGCCGTACCGGGGATCCCGCTCATACCCGCCTTTGCGCTGGCCGCCGTGCTGTCGCCTACCGACGCCGTGGCGCTGTCCGGCATTGTGGGCGAAGGGCGCATTCCAAAGAAAATCATGGGCATTTTGCAGGGCGAGGCGCTGATGAACGACGCTTCTGGCCTGGTCGCCCTCAAGTTTGCCGTGGCGGTTGCCATGGGCACCATGGTCTTTACCGTCGGCGGCGCGACCCTGGAATTCTTCAAGGTGGCGATTGGCGGTATCCTCGCGGGCTTCGTAGTGAGCTGGCTGTACGGACGCTCGCTGCGCTTCCTTAGCCGCTGGGGTGGTGATGAACCGGCGACGCAGATCGTCCTGCTGTTCCTGCTGCCGTTCGCCTCTTACCTGATTGCCGAACACATCGGCGTGTCGGGCATTCTGGCGGCGGTAGCCGCGGGGATGACCATCACCCGCTCCGGCGTTATGCGGCGCGCGCCGCTGGCGATGCGCCTGCGCGCGAATAGTACCTGGGCCATGCTCGAGTTTGTGTTTAACGGCATGGTGTTCCTGCTGTTGGGTCTGCAACTGCCGGGCATTATGGAATCCTCGCTGATTGCGGCTGAAGCGGATCCAAACGTTGAAGTCTGGATGCTGTTTACCGATATCGTGCTCATCTACCTTGCGCTGATGCTGGTGCGTTTCGGCTGGCTGTGGACGATGAAGAAATTCAGCGTGCGCTTCCTGACCAAAAAGCCGATGGAGTTTGGCTCGTGGACCACGCGCGAGCTGCTGATTGCCTCTTTCGCGGGCGTGCGCGGGGCGATCACCCTTGCTGGTGTGCTCTCCATTCCTCTGCTGCTGCCGACGGGTGACGTCTTCCCGGCGCGCTACGAGCTGGTGTTCCTGGCGGCGGGGGTGATCCTCTTCTCCCTGTTTGTCGGCGTGATTATGCTGCCGATTCTGCTGCAACATATTGACGCGGGGGACTCCTCGCAACAGCACAAAGAAGAGCGGATTGCCCGTGCGGCGACGGCGGAAGTGGCGATTGTCGCCATCGAGAAGATGGAGGAGCGTCTGGCCGCCGATGCCGAAGAGAACATTGATAACCAGCTGCTGAAGGAAGTCAGTTCACGCGTGATCGGTAATTTGCGTCGCCGTGCTGACGGACGTAACGACGTGGAAAGTTCGTTGCAGGAAGAGAACCTCGAACGCCGTTTCCGCCTGGCGGCGCTGCGCTCCGAGCGTGCCGAGCTGTATCACCTGCGCGCCACGCGGCAGATCAGCAACGAGACGCTGCAAAAGCTGCTGCACGATCTGGATCTGCTGGAAGCGTTGTTGATTGAGAATCAGTAGCGCTGTAATTGCCCGGTGGCGCTGCGCTTACCGGGCCTACGTGCTCGATCGGTACCCTCTCCCTGTGGGAGAGGGTTAGGGTGAGGGTACCCAAAACCCCTCACAGCATTGCAACCACGCCTGCGCGCTGTGCGACAGATAGACCCCTTCACGCCAGATCATCCCCAGCTGCCAGTGCAGGTCGCTCTCCAGCGGGATCCAGCGCAGCGTATTTTTATCCAGCCGCTCGCAGATCGGCTGCGGCAGAATGGCAATCCCCACGCCCGCCTGTACCATCGCCGCCAGAAAATCCCACTGGCCGCTGCGCACCGCAATGCGCGGCTTCACGTTATGCTGGTTAAACAGCGCCATCAGCTGGCGGCTTAAGGCGAAATCTTCGTTGTAAATCAGCAGCGGGTGCTCGCCGAGCAGCTCGGGCTTTACCGAGTCTATCTTCAGCCATTCACCGGAGCGGGGAACCAGCACGCACAGCGGGTGGCTAAAGAGCGGCAGCGTCGCCAGTCCGCTCTCCTCCTCAACGGGAAGGGCCGTCATGGCCACGTCCAGTTCACCGTTCATCACCGCCTGCTGCACGGTCAGGCCGCCAAATTCAGCAATTTTCAGCTCAACGCCGGGATAGCGCTGACGAAACAGGCTTATCGGGCCGGCCATCATCATGCCGACCATCGGCGGAATACCGAGCCGCAGCAGCCCTTTTGTCAGATGGTTGATGTCCCCAAGCTCGGCCTCCAGCTGGCGGAACTCCGCCAGAATTGCCAGCCCGCGCTCGAACACCACGCGACCGGTATCGGTCAGCAGCAGCTTGCGCCCGTCGCGGATCAGCAGGGTACAGTTCAGCTCATCTTCGAGGTTTTTCAGCATCTTGCTGATGGTTGGCTGGGTTACGAATAACTTCTCCGCTGCGCGGGTAAAACTTTGCTGGCGAACCACCTCGACAAAATAGCGCAGCGTTCTTATGTCCATGATTATTCCTCGAAACTATACCTTCGATGATTTTAATTCATTTCAGTCGATACCGTACGCTCACTATACTGGCGCCTCGTCTCATTTCTGAGGAAAACCCCCATGGCCGTGGCGTTAAGCCGTGTTACGCCTGCCGTTGTTCAACGACTCCAGGTACCGGTTCAGGTACTGCTTTACGCGGGACTGTTTGTTTTCGCGGAATATCTTGTCGACTGGCTGCATCTGCCTTTACCCGCCAACCTGGTGGGGATGGTGCTGTTGCTGACGCTGATCCTCTGTCGCGCGTTGCCCCTTAGCTGGGTGCGGGCCGGCGCACGCTGGCTGCTGGCGGAGATGCTGCTGTTCTTTGTGCCGGCCGTGGTGGCGGTGGTGAACTATGCCCAGCTGCTGATGGTCGACGGCTGGCGCATCTTTGCGGTTATCGCCCTGAGCACGCTGATGGTGCTGGGCGCCACCGCCTGGGTGGTGGATAAAGTGTATCGCTTTGAAATCAGCAGGCAGACGCATGACTAACTTTCAGATAAGCGTGCTGTGCCTGATTGCGACAGTCGTCATCTACTTTGCCAACAAGCGCCTGTATCGCCGCTTTCGCGCGCTGCCGCTGATGCCGCTGGTCTTTACGCCGATCCTGCTGGTGCTGATGCTGGTCTTCGGCCATATCTCCTGGCAGAACTACATTGGCGAATCCCACTGGCTACTGTGGCTGCTCGGCCCGGCGACCATCGCCTTCGCCGTACCCGTTTATGACAACCTCGCCATTATCAGACGCCACTGGATGTCACTCAGCGCGGGCGTCGTCACCGCGACGGTGGTGGCGGTGTGCAGCTCGGTCTGGCTGGCGCGGCTGTTTACCCTGTCGGATGAAATCCAGCGCAGCCTGGCGGTGCGTTCGGTGACCACGCCGTTTGCGCTGGCAGCCGCCAAACCGCTCGGCGGCCAGCCGGATCTGGTGGCGCTGTTTGTGGTGGTGACGGGCGTCTTCGGCATGGCAGTGGGGGATGTGCTGTTTCTGCGGCTTTCCATTCGCGAAGGGATGGCGAAAGGCGCGGGGTTTGGCGCGGCGTCGCACGGGGCGGGGACGGCACGTTCGTATGAGCTGGGACAGCAGGAGGGCGTTGTCGCGAGCCTGGTGATGATGCTTTCGGGCGTCACGATGGTGCTGATTGCGCCGCTGGTGGCGTGGGTGATGTTTTAAGCTCCCCGGCCAGAGCGACCGGGGAGAAAAGGCTTAGTGCGCGCGGCCCTGCTCAACGCCCAGGCCGGTTTGCGAGCGGATAAACTGGGCGCGGAATTTTTCACGCTCCAGGTTACCCTCCGGTGAATTATCGGTGGCAGAGAAGATCCAGATCCCGATAAACGCCACGGCAATGGAGAACAGCGCCGGGTATTCATACGGGAAGATAGCGCTTTCGTGACCGAGGATCTGCACCCAGATGGTCGGGCCGAGGATCATCAGAATCACCGCCGTCAGCAGGCCCAGCCAGCCGCCGATCATCGCCCCACGGGTGGTCAGTTTTGACCAGTACATGGAGAGCAGAATGATCGGGAAGTTACAGCTTGCCGCAATCGAGAAGGCCAGCCCGACCATAAAGGCGATGTTCTGTTTCTCGAACAAAATCCCCAGCAGGATGGCGACGACGCCCAGCACCAACACGGTGATTTTGGAGACCTTCAGCTCATCGCGCTCGCTTGCGCCTTTGCGGAAGACGTTGGCGTAGAGGTCATGCGAAACCGCCGACGCGCCGGCCAGCGTCAGCCCTGCAACCACCGCGAGGATGGTGGCAAAGGCCACGGCAGAGATAAAGCCGAGGAACAGGTTGCCGCCCACCGCGTCGGCCAGATGCACCGCCGCCATGTTGTTACCGCCGATAAGCGCGCCCGCCGCGTCTTTAAACGCCGGGTTTGCCCCCACCAGCATGATTGCGCCGAAGCCGATGATAAAGGTCAGAATGTAGAAGTAGCCCATAAACCCGGTGGCGTAGAACACGCTTTTACGCGCTTCACGCGCATCTGACACCGTGAAGAAACGCATCAGGATATGCGGCAGGCCAGCGGTACCGAACATCAGGCCGAGACCGAGCGAGAGCGCGGATATCGGATCTTTCACCAGCCCGCCCGGGCTCATGATCGCTTCCCCTTTCGGGTGGACCGCCATCGCTTCGGTAAACAGATTATTGAAGCTGAACCCGACGTGCTTCATCACCATAAAGGCCATAAAGCTGGCGCCGAACAGCAGCAGTACCGCTTTGATGATCTGTACCCAGGTGGTGGCCAGCATGCCGCCGAACAGGACGTACATCACCATCAGCACGCCTACCAGCACCACCGCGACGTGGTAGTTCAGGCCGAACAGCAGCTCGATCAGTTTGCCCGCGCCCACCATCTGGGCGATCAGATAGAGCGCCACCACCACCAGCGAACCGCAGGCGGAGAGGGTACGAATCGGCCCCTGCTTCAGGCGATAGGAGGCGACGTCAGCAAAGGTATAGCGTCCCAGGTTGCGCAGGCGCTCGGCAATCAGGAACAGAATGATTGGCCAGCCCACCAGGAACCCGAGGGAGTAGATCAGGCCGTCATACCCGGAGGTGTACACCAGCGCGGAGATCCCGAGGAACGAGGCGGCGGACATAAAGTCCCCCGCGATCGCCAGCCCGTTCTGGAAGCCGGTAATATTGCCGCCCGCGGTGTAGTAATCGTTACGGGAGCGTACGCGTTTCGACGCCCAGTAGGTGATGTACAGCGTCAGCACCACGAAAATCAGGAACATGATAATCGCCTGCCAGTTGGTTGGCTGGCGCTGAACCTCGCCGGTAAGGGCATCTGCCGCATGGGCAGCAAAGGGAAGTGTGGCGGCTAGCGCCGTCAGGACTCGCTTCATGATGCTTTTACCTCGCGCAGAACTTCTCTGTTAAGACGATCGAATTCACCGTTCGCACGCCAGACGTACACACCCGTGAGCACAAACGAAATGATGATCACGCCAATCCCAATCGGAATACCGCGCGTGACGCTGGTACCCTCATGCAGCGGGGTGCCCAGCCAGTGCGGCGCAAAGGCGATCAGCAGAATAAAGCCGACGTAGATAATCAGCATGATGATGGAAAGGATGAAGGCAAACCGTTGCCGTTTTTCGACGAGCTCCCTGTAGTGCGCACTATTCTCTATCTGCTGACAAATATCGTTATTCATCACAGAGTCTCCAGAAGTAAGGTTGGTTTGTTTTTATCCCCTCTCCCCTGTGGGGAGAGGGTGAGAGGAGGAAGGTGCGGTCTGATGCCCTCACCCCGGCCCTCTCCCACGGGGAGAGGGAGAAAACACTAGGAAGGCATTGCGATGGCCTGCTTCTCTTCGAGCAGTTTGTCCACCACGCCAGGATCGGCCAGCGTTGAGGTATCACCGAGGTTACTGGTGTCGCCCGCCGCGATTTTGCGCAGGATACGGCGCATAATCTTGCCGGAACGGGTTTTCGGCAGCGAGTCGGTCCAGTGCAGCACGTCCGGCGTGGCAAGCGGGCCGATCTCTTTACGCACCCAGTTGCGCACCTCGGTATACAGCTCTGGCGACGGCTCTTCGCCGTGGTTCAGGGTGACGTAGGCGTAGATCGCCTGGCCTTTGATGTTGTGAGGAATGCCGACAACCGCCGCTTCGGCAATTTTCGGATGCGACACCAGCGCAGACTCAATCTCCGCCGTGCCCAGACGGTGGCCGGAGACGTTCAGCACGTCGTCCACGCGTCCGGTGATCCAGTAATAACCGTCTTCATCCCGGCGCGCGCCGTCGCCGCTGAAGTACATGTTTTTGAAGGTCGAGAAGTAGGTCTGCTCGAAGCGCTCATGGTCGCCGAACAGGGTACGCGCCTGGCCAGGCCAGGAATCGACGATCACCAGGTTGCCTTCGGTAGCGCCTTCCTGCGGATTGCCTTCGTTATCCACCAGCGCAGGCTGCACGCCGAAGAACGGACGGGTGGCCGAACCGGCTTTCAGCTGCGTGGCACCCGGCATCGGGGTGATCATGAAGCCGCCGGTTTCGGTCTGCCACCAGGTATCCATCACCGGGCACTTCTCGTTGCCGATCTTCTTCCAGTACCACTCCCAGGCTTCGGGGTTGATCGGCTCGCCCACGGAGCCGAGGATACGCAGGGAAGAGCGGTCGGTCCCTTCGATGGCTTTATCTCCTTCTGCCATCAGCGCGCGGATCGCCGTTGGCGCGGTGTAGAGAATGTTGACCTGATGCTTATCAACCACCTGGCACATACGCGCCGGGGTCGGCCAGTTCGGTACGCCTTCAAACATCAGCGTCGTTGCGCCGCAGGCCAGCGGGCCGTACAGCAGGTAGCTATGACCGGTCACCCAGCCCACGTCGGCGGTACACCAGTAGATGTCGCCCGGATGGTAGTCGAAAACGTATTTAAAGGTGGTGGCCGCGTAAACCAGATAGCCGCCGGTGGTATGCAGCACGCCTTTCGGCTTACCGGTGGAGCCGGAGGTATACAGGATAAACAGCGGATCTTCCGCGTTCATCTCTTCAGGCTGATGCTGGTCGCTGGCGTTTTCAATCAGATCGCTCCACCACAGGTCGCGCCCCTCGTGCCAGTCGATTTTGCCGCCCGTGCGTTTGAAGACAATGACGTTACTGATGGATTTCACGTTCGGGTTTTTCAGCGCTTCATCAACGTTTTTCTTCAGCGGAATACCGCGCCCGGCGCGCACGCCCTCGTCAGCGGTGATCACCAGCTTCGAATTCGAGTCGACAATACGCCCGGCAACCGCCTCCGGCGAGAAACCGCCGAAGATAACGGAGTGGATCGCACCGATGCGCGCGCAGGCCAGCATAGCCACGGCGGCTTCCGGCACCATTGGCATATAGATCGCCACCACATCGCCTTTTTTAATGCCCTGGGCCAGCAGCACGTTGGCAAAGCGGCACACGTCGCGATGAAGTTCGTTATAGGTGATATGTTTACTCTGAGAGGCATCGTCGCCTTCCCAGATGATGGCCGTTTCGTTGCCGCGTTCAGCAAGATGGCGGTCCAGGCAGTTCGCCGCCAGGTTCAGCGTGCCGTCTTCATACCATTTAATGGAGACGTTGCCCGGCGCGAAAGAGGTGTTCTTTACCTTCTGATAAGGTTTGATCCAGTCGAGGATGTGGCCCTGCTCACCCCAGAACGCGTCAGGGCTGGAAACGGACTGCTGGTATTTCTCCTGGTATTGCTCCGGGCTTATCAGGCAACGGTCCGCAATGTTTGCGGGAATGTCGTGTTTGTGTATTTGGCTCATGGCTTTTTTTCTCCTTGTAAGATGTTAATAATATGTCGCAAAAACGTTAATAGTAGGGGCTTTACAAGCTTTGTTTAGTATTTGGGCGACAGATCACGCAATGTCTGAAGAGTATGAAAATTGAGCGAATGAAACTTTGAAGGGAAATAATTCACCTGAAGAATTATTCACTTTTTTGAAGTGAAAATATTTTGTATAACAAATGGTTATTTATGCGAATTGCTATAAATTGCCGTCAATGACACTTTTTGCAGTGAAATGCCTTGTTCTTTAAGGCTTGCGCAGCATGCCGTGCAAATGATACTCATACGGCGCGTTAAAAAATCCCATAAACCAACGCAACACAATTCATACCCTTTCAGTATGTCTCCATATTCATGCAGTTTTGATGGTACGGAGATTTCATTGAGGAAGTCAGTTTCTATGAAAAATTTGAAAGTCAGCCTGGCCTGGCAGATCCTGCTGGCCCTTGTGCTGGGCATCTTGCTGGGCAGTTACCTCCATTATCATAGCGACAGCCGCGAGTGGCTGATTGCGAACCTTCTCTCCCCTGCGGGCGATATCTTTATTCATCTGATCAAGATGATTGTTGTGCCGATTGTGATCTCGACGCTGGTGGTCGGTATCGCGGGTGTCGGTGATGCGAAACAGTTAGGCCGCATCGGCGTTAAAACTATTCTCTATTTCGAAGTGATCACCACGGTTGCCATCGTTCTTGGCATCACCCTGGCGAATGTGTTCCAGCCTGGTGCCGGGATCGATATGTCACAGCTGGCGACGGTGGATATTTCGAAATACCAAAGCACAACCGCCGATGTGCAGAGCCATTCGCATGGACTGATGGGGACTATTCTCTCGCTGGTGCCGACCAACATTATCGCGTCCATGGCGAAGGGCGAGATGCTGCCGATCATCTTCTTCTCGGTACTCTTTGGTCTGGGGCTTTCTTCCCTGCCCGCGACGCACCGTGAACCGCTGGTCACCGTGTTCCGATCTGTCTCCGAAACCATGTTCAAAGTCACCCACATGGTGATGCGCTATGCGCCGGTCGGGGTATTCGCGCTGATTGCGGTGACCGTAGCGAACTTCGGCTTTGCCTCCCTGTGGCCGCTGGCGAAGCTGGTGATTCTGGTGCACTTCGCGATTCTGTTCTTCGCGCTGGTAGTGCTGGGCATTGTGGCGCGCCTGTGCGGGCTCAGCATCTGGATCCTGATCCGCATCCTGAAGGATGAGCTGATTCTGGCCTACTCCACGGCAAGCTCCGAGAGCGTGCTGCCGCGTATCATTGAGAAGATGGAGGCCTACGGTGCGCCGGCGTCCATTACCAGCTTCGTGGTGCCAACGGGCTACTCCTTTAACCTGGATGGTTCGACGCTGTATCAGAGTATTGCGGCAATCTTTATCGCGCAGCTGTACGGCATTGACCTGTCGCTGTGGCAGGAGATCGTGCTGGTTCTGACGCTGATGGTGACTTCAAAAGGCATCGCAGGCGTGCCGGGCGTCTCCTTCGTGGTGCTGCTGGCGACGCTGGGCAGCGTCGGTATTCCGCTGGAAGGCCTGGCGTTTATTGCCGGTGTGGACCGTATCCTCGACATGGCGCGTACTGCGCTGAACGTGGTGGGTAATGCGCTGGCGGTGCTGGTAATCTCCAAGTGGGAACACAAGTTCGACCGTAAAAAAGCGCTGGCGTATGAACGCGAGGTGCTGGGTCGTTTTGATAAAACGGCTGACCAGTAACATTCTAAGCCCGGTGGCGCTGCGCTTACCGGGCCTACGGGTTTTGTAGGCCGGGTAAGGCGAAGCCGCCACCCGGCACGTTACTCCCCGCTCAACGCATCAAACTCTTCACACCCGGTATCAAACCCTTCGGTACAGCTCAGGTTTAACCAGTAAAGCGCTTTCTGTTTATTCGGTGTGATAAAGCCTTTCTCACCCTGCCTGAACAGCATTCCTGCCCAGTACTCCGCATAGCCCGTCCGGGACAGAGCCGAACTCCGCTTGAACCACGACGCGGCCTGCACGTCATCCTGAGGGACTTCAACGCCGTTGGCATAGATCAGCCCCAGCAGCTGTTGCGCGTCTACCGCCGAGTCGCTATCGATGTCTTCGGTCGCCGATTGCAGCAGTGCGATGGCCTGCGGGTAGTCGGTTTTGCCCGCCTGCGTGTTCACCAGCACCCGCGCCAGCATGATCGCGCCGCGTTTGCTGCCCGCAATGTTTGCCTGCTGGGCCAGGGCTTTAGCCTGCGCATAGTCACCCTGCGAAAAGTGGATTTGCGACAGCAGCGCCATGGCGTCGACATCACCGCCTTTTGCCGCTTTTTCCGCCCACAGCGCCGCCTGCGCGCTGTCGCCGGAACTGAACCAGGTATCGGCAAGATAATACTGCGCGCGCGCATCGCCCGCTTCAGCCTGCTTTTTATACTGGCTGCCTATCTCATCGGCATGGGCAAACGCGGTTAAAAATAACAACATCAGAAAAAGGGTTTTCATGGATTCTTATCATCTGGGTACACGCCGCGCAGTATAATCGCGGCGACAGAAGAAAAAAACGGGTGCGTTAAGACCTCAGCATCCCACAAGCCGGGCGGAACACGCGTTCCGCCCGAAGAGGTTAGCCTGCGTTACAGGCTAATTTCGCCGCCACCTCCTGATGTTCACTCTTTATTGAAAACTCGCAGAGCCTGCCGCGAGTAATAAAGGTAAAGATCACTATCGTCAGGCAAATAATAAAGACGATGCCTAACGCAGTTTTTAATGGCGTCATGCCTTTTACTCCTTGTGTAAAAAAGAATAAGAGGCTACTCTCAACCTGTTGGTAGTTGAGGGAGTAGCCTCGGGTAAATGAAAATTTCCCGGGGCTTCCTACTTTCTGTCCCTCAACAATGCTCAAGACAGAAAGTCTTAAGCACCCGCCGCACATCTTATCCCTCTGAATTAAAATGCAAAGATGTAATTCTTTTTCGCACGAATTACATTATTTCTGCGAGCCGCTTTCCAGAATAACAATTGATATTTTTAATGTGTTAAGCGGAAATAAAAAGGGAGTGAATATCTCACTCCCTTTATTCATCGATTAATTAACGGCATCAACCCATTGCGCTTTCACGCAGGCGGGCTTTCAGCTTGTTATATTCGTCGATCACATACTGTTCCGCAGCGTGTTGATCCGCTATTGGCTCCACGTTTACGGCGCAGTATTTATACTCCGGCGTTTTGGTTATCGGGCTTAAGTTCTCCGTCACCAGCTCGTTACAGGCGCCAATCCACCACTGGTAGGTCATATAGACTGCCCCTTTGTTCGGACGGTCGCTGACCTGCGCGCGGGTAATGATGCGGCCCTTACGCGAGTTCACCCACACCAGCGCTTCATCTTCAATACCGAGCCGTTCGGCATCGGCGGTGTTGATCTGCGCGTAGCCCGGTTCATCCGCCAGCGCCGCCAGCGCGGCGCAGTTGCCGGTCATGGAGCGGCAGGAGTAGTGGCCCACTTCACGCACGGTGGAGAGCACCATCGGATACTCGTCGGTGAGCTTATCGATCGGCGCGACCCAGTCGCAGGTGAAGAACTGCGCCAGCCCGTTCGGGGTGTCGAACTTCTCTTTAAAGAGGTATGACGTCCCCTGATCGGATTCTGACTCATCCCGGCACGGCCACTGGATGTAGCCCAGCTCACCCATTTTTTCATAGGTTGCCCCATAAAAGTCCGGACACAGATGCCGCAACTCGTCCCAGATCTCCTGGGTGTTGTTGTAGTGCATCGGGTAGCCCATGCGGGTGGCGATTTCGCTGATGATCTGCCAGTCCGTTTTCAGATCCCACTTCGGCTCGACGGCCTTGAAGAAGCGCTGGAAGCCGCGGTCTGCCGCCGTATAGACACCTTCATGCTCGCCCCAGGAGGTCGACGGCAGAATCACATCCGCCGCCGCCGCGGTTTTGGTCATAAAGATATCCTGGACAATCACCAGCTCCAGATCCTCAAAGCCTTTGCGCACTGCGGACAGTTCGGCGTCGGTCTGGAGCGGATCTTCACCCATGATGTAGGCCGCACGTACTTCACCGTGCGCCGCGCGGTGCGGCAGCTCGCTGATGCGGTATCCGGTGTGTGCCGGCAGACTTTCCACGCCCCAGGCCTTCGCAAACTTCTCGCGGTTTTCCGGGAACTTCACGTACTGGTAGCCCGGATAGGTGTCCGGCAGCGCGCCCATATCACACGCACCCTGCACGTTATTCTGACCACGCACCGGGTTCACGCCCACATGCGCTTTACCCAGATTGCCGGTCAGCATGGCGAGGCTGGTGAGCGAGCGCACGGTTTCCACACCCTGGTAGAACTGGGTCACGCCCATGCCCCACAGAATGGCGGCGGTTTTCGCTCCGGCGTACATCCGCGCCGCCTGGCGGATCTCCTGCGCGCTGACGCCGGTTATCGCCTCTACTGACTCCGGCGTATAGCCTTCGACAATCTTGCGATACTCTTCAAACCCTTCCGTACGGCTCGCGACAAACGCCTGGTCGTAGAGGTTCTCCTCAATAATGACGTGCCCCATCGCATTCAACAGCGCGATGTTCGAGCCGTTTTTCAGTGCGATGTGCATATCCGCAATGCGCGCGGTTTCGATTTTGCGCGGATCGCAGACGATAATTTTCGCCCCGTTCTGTTTGGCGCGAATGACGTGATTCGCGACGATAGGGTGAGAATCCGCCGGGTTATAGCCGAAGATGAACACCAGATCGGTGTTATCTATCTCATTGATGGCATTACTCATTGCGCCGTTACCGACCGACTGGTGCAGACCTGCAACCGATGGGCCGTGTCAGACGCGAGCGCAGCAGTCGACGTTATTGGTACCAATAACGGCGCGCGCGAATTTTTGCATCACATAGTTGGTTTCATTCCCGGTTCCGCGTGAGGAGCCGGTGGTCTGAATCGCATCCGGGCCATACTTGGCCTTGATGGCGCTGAGGCGCGTGGCGACGTAATCCAGCGCTTCATTCCAGGAGACGGCTTCCAGCTTGCCGCCGCGCTCGCGGCGGATCATAGGGGTTTTCAGGCGCGGCGTGAGGATTTGGGTATCGTTAATAAAATCCCAGCCGTAGTACCCTTTCAGGCACAGCGTGCCCTGATTGGTTTTACCCTGCGCCGCTTCCGCCCGGACGATTTTGCCGTTATCGACCACCAGGTGGATCTTGCAACCTGAGGCACAATAAGGGCAAACCGTGACGACTTTTTTCATCACTTTGCTCCAGTTAAACAGTTCTTACCTGCCCAATATGCAGCTTCT
The DNA here is from genome assembly GCF_050031515.1 of Enterobacter cloacae complex sp. 397G4. Taxonomy (NCBI): domain Bacteria; kingdom Pseudomonadati; phylum Pseudomonadota; class Gammaproteobacteria; order Enterobacterales; family Enterobacteriaceae; genus Enterobacter; species Enterobacter cloacae complex sp. 397G4. The sequence goes on from NZ_JBLGWE010000001.1 coordinate 360,587, forward strand.
ATGCCATGTTTTTACTATGGGTATTTCCTGACTTTACGACCCTTTGCGGGGCAAAACCCTGACGAAAAACAGCCAATCGTCAAAATTGACGTGTCGAAAGGGCAGGGGATGTGACATGGATTGAATTTCCGTCACGTAAAAAACAATTCGGCTGGAGCCAGCGGCAGAATGGTTCAGACTTAACATAATTCCCTGACGGAAGCATGCGATGAAACCGGCGATTCTGGTGGTTGATGATGATGTCGCAGTCTGCGAACTGCTACAGGATGTGCTCAGCGAGCACGTCTTTACCGTGCTGACGTGTCACACCGGTCAGGACGCGGTGAACCGTGTCCAGCAGGACCCTGGCATTGCGCTGGTTCTGCTGGACATGATGCTGCCGGATATCAACGGATTACAGGTTTTGCTGCAACTGCAAAAGCAGCGACCATCGCTACCGGTGGTGATGCTGACGGGGCTGGGAAGTGAATCAGATGTGGTCGTCGGGCTGGAAATGGGCGCCGATGATTACATCGGAAAACCGTTCAATCCGCGCGTGGTGGTCGCCCGCGTTAAGGCGGTGCTGCGTCGAACCGGCGCGCTGGACGCGGAGCCTGCCGCGCCGCGCGTTGAAGGTATTGCCTTTAACGGCTGGACGCTGGACACCACCCGCTGCGAGCTGAGCGATCCGCAGCGTAATACCGTGCCGTTAACCCAGGGCGAATACGGTCTGCTGCTGGCATTAACGCAAAACGCCCGCCGGGTACTGAGTCGTGAACAGCTGCTGGAGCTGACCCACAGCGAAAGCGCCGAGGTCTTTGACCGCACTATCGACGTGTTGATCATGCGGCTACGGCGAAAAATTGAGGTCAATCCGCACCAGCCTTTGCTGATCAAAACCATTCGCGGTCTGGGCTATGTTTTTGCCACGGACGTTTCCCATCATGAGAAAGCCGCCTGACCGTTCTCCTGAATAAACGCCTGAAGCTCGGCCAGCGTTTTCGCGCCGTCAATCGCATTGGCCGCCAGCAGGCTGGCCCGCGCGCAGGCGTGCGCCAGATAAATACTCTCGGTAAGCGACAGCGATTCATGGCAACCGTATAAAAAGCCTGCGCAAAACGCGTCGCCCGCACCGACGCTGCCGATAATCTCGTCCTGCGTCAGCTTCCACGACGGAACCCATTGCCCTTTTTCACCCGGCGCTTCACCCCATGCCCCTTCCGGACAGTGGATCACCACCCGCTGCCGCACGCCTGCCGCCAGCAGCTGTGCGGCAGCGTCGGCGATATGGACCATGTTCAGCGCACCATGACCGTCGCGGATCTCAAGCCCGCTAAACTCACCGGCTTCCAGCTCGTTAATCACCAGATAATCAAGATGACGCAGGGCAGGGAGCACCAGCGGCTGATAGCGCGGATCGCCCTTGCGGGAGACCAGATCGAGCGAGGTTTCATACCCCTGATCGCGCATCTGTGCCAGTAACCGCGCGCTGCGGGTGCCAAACTCCTCGTCCGGCATGTCCAGGCTGTCGAGCAGCAGCAGATAGCCGAGATGGAAGATCTTCAGCGATCCGTCTAAACGATCGAAGGCGGGAAGATCCAGCAGGCGGTTGGCGCCCGGCGAGTGAAAAAAGGTGCGCTGTCCGCTGGGGTCGGTCATCACCTGCGACATCGACGTTGGGGCGAACGTTGTACGCTGCACGCGCTGGCGATTGACGTGATACTGGTCGAGCATCGCCAGAATATAGTCTCCGTCGCTGTCTTCCCCAATCAGCCCCACCGCCTGTAACGGCAGGCCGACGTGCATTTTCGCCAGCGTCAGCAGAACGTTGAGCGGCGCACCGCCGGTCGAGCGCTCACTGTGGGTGATTTCCGCCAGCCAGCCGCGCTCCGGCCACTGTACGATCTGGTGGACGTGATCCACCAGCATGTTGCCTGCGGCGATAATCCCTTTGCGTTCCATTATGCCTGCCCCGCGCTGCCGAAGATGCGCATCTGCTCCGCGACCGTATCGGTAATGGCCTCTTCAATGCCCAGCAGCAGTTCGGCAAACTCATCGTACAGCGGCTGGCGGTTCGCCATGCGCTGCTCAACGGCGGCGAGCGCGGCCTGCGACATGCCGGTATAAAAATTGATTTTATGAATGCCGAGCTCGATAGCGCGGCGGAAGTCGGCATCGCTAATCCCGGAGCCGCCGTGTAAAACCAGCGGCAGCCCCGTCTGCTGGCGAATGGCGTCCAGACGCGTGAAATCAAGCTTCGGCTCGCCCTTGTATTTCCCGTGCGCGTTGCCAATGGCGACCGCCAGCGCGTCGATACCGGTTAAATCGACAAATTCGCGCGCCAGCTGCGGGTCGGTAAAGAACGCTTCATCGGCATGCCCATACAGCGCGCCGCCTTCATCTCCGCCGACTGCGCCCAGCTCCGCCTCCACCGAGACGCCCACCGCGTGGCACATCTTCACCACTTCCCGGGTCTGGCGGATATTTTCTTCATAGCTCAGCGTCGAGCCGTCGAACATCACCGAGCTGAACCCTAAGCGCAGGGTGCGCACGACGGCCTCAAAATGCAGCCCGTGGTCGAGGTTCAGCACCACGGGAATATCGTGACGGGCGGCTTCGAACTTCACCGCTTCGACAAGCGACTCCAGAGACACGTACTTAAAATGCACTTCCGCGATGTTGATGATAAACGGCGAGCGTTCCTGCTTCGCGGCGGCAAACAGCGCGCGCAGAAAATGGGAGTCGAGAACGTTGAACGCGCCCAGGGCGTAGCGGTGTTCTCTGGCGTGTGCCAGACCGTCGGCAAGAGAAATCAATGGCATCATTCACTCCTTATATCCGAAACAGGTTGTACTCGTTGCACAGCACCAGCACCGCCGGTTCGTCTTCTTCGATGGTGTTGTAGCGATCGATGGGCTGTAAAAAGTGGTTGTCGTGTTCATCGTCATTGACCGACGACACTTCGCCCACCAGCACGTCGCCAAAGCCGCGTTCACCCCAGAAACTGTGGTACAGGCCGGGCGTCAGGCAGATGCTCTCCCCTGGCGTGAGGCGCAGCTGGCTGCCGGGCGCGTGCGTCTGCCGACAGCCGTCTATCGTGACGATCACGTCGGTGTTTTCGGTCTCCTCATGCGCCCCCGCATTCCATAACTCAATAATCAGATTCCCGCCGCCGCGGTTGATGATGTCCTCCCGCTTGCGCCAGTGGAAATGCATCGGCGTCACCTGGCCATCGCGGACGTGCATGATTTTTTCGGCATAGCACTTCTCATAAGGCACGCCGTTGGGGGAGCCGTTGCGCAGGGTGAACAGCGTCAGCCCCTCTGCGGCAAAGTGGTTGCCGCCAAACGCCGTCACGTCCCAGCCGAGCCTGAGGTCGAACACCTCCTGCCAGGCGGCCTGGTCAAGCTGCTGCCATTTTGTTGGCGGAAAGCTGGCAAACGGCGGGAGATGCACGTCGTGCATGGAGAAGAACTGCCGCGTGTGGCCGAGGATTTCATTGATGTCGGAGCGTTTCATGGGGACTCCTTGAGTTTTATGCCACCCCCTCACCCCGGCCCTCTCCCTCAAGGGAGAGGGGGAGTAAGTTCCCTCTCCCCGTGGGAGAGGGTTAGGGTGAGGGCATCAGGCCGCACCGGGTTTACTTAACCGTCCACCCCTTATACGTGCCGACGTTCTTTTTATCGATCATCGTCACCGGGATCAGCACAGGCTCTTTCGGCGCAGGTTTGCCCTGAAGAATGTCATAGCCGATCTCCACCGCCTTCGCCGCCATCACCTGCGGATCCTGCGCCGGCGTCGCCACAAACAGGGAGTTTTCGCGCTTCAGAGCTTCTTCACCGTCCGGGCTGCCATCCACGCCAACGATAAAGAACTCATTACGTTGAGCCTGTTTCGCCGCCAGATCGGCGCCGATCGCCGTCGGATCGTTAATTGCGAATACGCCGTCGATCTTCGGATTGGCCGCCAGCAGGGAGGTCATGACCTCCAGTCCGCCTTCGCGGCTGCCTTTGGCGTTCTGATTATCCGAGAGCACTTTGATATCCGGGTGGCGCTTAAACTCGGTCTGGCAGCCTTCCACGCGGTTTTGTACCGCAGAAACCGGCGGCCCGTTGATGATCACCACGTTGCCTTTACCTTTCAGGCGGTCGGTTATGTACTTACAGGCCATCTCCCCCGCCTGGGTGTTATCGGAGGTGATGGTCGCATCAGCCCCTTCCGCCGCCACGTCAACCGCCACGACCACGATCCCTGCCTCTTTGGCGCGTTTTACCGCCGGGCCGATCCCTTTGGAATCCGCGGCGTTGAGGATGATCATGTCCACTTTCGCCGCAATGAAGTTATCGATCTGCGACACCTGCTGGCCCAGATCGTACCCGCTGGAGACCAGCGTCACCTTGACGTTATCTCCCGCCAGCTTGCGCGCTTCCAGCTCGGCACCTTTGGTGATCTGCACGAAGAACGGGTTAGCCAGGTCGCCCACCGTCACGCCGATGGACTTCAGATCTTTTGCCTGCGCAAACGGGGTTGCGGCCAGCAGCGCGCCAGCACAGAGCGCGGTCACTAAGGGCTTCAATCTCATGCTGTATTCCTCACGTAGGGTATTGTTGTTATGCACTTTGATGGTGTCGGGTACGGTATTTGTCGATCAGCACCGCTATGATGATCACCGCCCCTTTGATCACCAGCTGCCAGAAGTAGGAGACGCCCATCAGCGTCATGCCGTTGTTGAGGGTGGCGATGATCAATGCACCGACCAGCGTGCCGGTGATCGTGCCGATCCCGCCGACGAAGCTGGTTCCGCCGAGGATCACCGCCGCAATCGCATCCAGCTCGTACCCCGTGCCGAGGTTGCCGTTGGCGCTGTAGAGGCGCGAGGCGCTCATCACGCCGCCTAATCCCGAGAGCAGGCCGCTCATGCCGTAGACAAACAGCAGCACCAGCCAGACCTTGATGCCGGTTAAGCGTGCCGCCTGCATATTGCCGCCGACCGCATAGATGTGAACGCCGAGGGTTGTGCGACGCAGAATAAACCAGCACACCACAATCACCGCCAGGGCGATCACCACCAGCCACGGAATCGGGCCGAGGTAGTTGTTGCCGATCCACTCGAAGTTAATGTTGGAGTTAATGACCGTCGTGCCGTCCGCCAGCAGATACGCCGCGCCGCGCAGTGCCGTATAGGTGCCGAGGGTGACGATAAACGGCGGCAGCCCGGCAAAGGCCACCAGCGCGCCGTTGAACAGCCCCAGCACCATACCGAGCATCAGCGCCGCCGGAATGGAGAGCATCGCAAATTCCGGGATAAGCGAGACCACCATCGCCGCTACCGCCGTAGTGCCCAGAATCGAGCCCACAGAGAGGTCAATCCCGCCGGTCAGGATGATGAAGGTCATCCCCGCCGCCAGCACGATGTTGATCGACGCCTGCCGGGTAATATTCAGCAGGTTGCTCTCGGTGAAAAAGTTCGGGGCGATGAAGCCAAATACCGCCACAATCAGGATTAAAATTGGCAAAATGCCGATCGTTTGCATCAGATCGCTCATCAGCATTTTTTTGGCGGAGGCGGATTTCGCTACCTGCTGCGGATGGGTTGGAGTTGTCATAATTACACCGCCTGATGATGTGTGTCGTTCACGCCGGTTGCCAGCGTCATAATGTTTTCCTGAGAGATGTCGCGTCCGTGGAGTTCACCCGCGATGCTGCCTTCCCGCATCACGTACACCCGGTCGCTCATGCCCACCACTTCCGGCAGCTCGCTGGAGATCATCAGAATCGCCACCCCTTTGCGCGCCATCTGGTTCATGATGCGGTAGATCTCGCTTTTCGCGCCGACGTCCACGCCGCGCGTAGGTTCGTCCAGAATCAGAATGCGCGGGCCAATCGCCACCCAGCGGGAGATCAGCAGCTTTTGCTGGTTGCCGCCGGAGAGCCCGCCCGCGCGCACCTGAGAATGCGGCACGCGGATATTGAGCAGGGCGATGGCGTCATCGGAAATAGACTGCGCTTTTTTGCGGTTCAGCCAGCCGAAGGTGGCGTCGCGCTCCAGCGTCGCCATGGTGATGTTCTCCTGCGCCGCCAGCTCCAGAAATAGCCCCTGCTCCTTGCGGTTCTCGGTAAGAAAACCGATGCCGTTTTCAATGGCCGCGCGCGGGGAGTGGATCACCACCGGTTCGCCGTCGACCTCGATCATGCCGCCGGTGGCTTTGCGCACGCCGAAGATCAGCTGCGCCAGCTCGGAGCGACCGGCCCCGACCAGCCCCGCCAGCCCGACGATTTCACCGGAGCGAACCTGCAAACTGCACGGCAGCACTTTTTTGCCATCTGTCAGGTGGTGCACGTTCAGACGCGGGCTGCCGAGCGGAATATCGCGCTCTTTGTTAAACAGATCGCTGAGCGGACGGCCCACCATCATGCGCACCAACTCAGAGGCATTCAGCTTGTCGCGCGTCAGGCTGCCGACGTACTGCCCGTCGCGCAGGACGCTGACGCGATCGGAAAGCTCATACACTTCCGCCATGCGGTGGCTGATGTAGATAATCGCCATCCCTTCATCGCGCAGGCGCAAAATCAGTTCGAACAGACGGTGGGTTTCGCGCGAGGAGAGGGCGGCGGTGGGTTCATCCATCACCAGAATACGGCTGTTGCGGTGCAGCGCGCGGGCGATCTCCACCTGCTGTTGCTCGGCGATGGTCAGCTTCATGACCAGGTCGGTGGCGCTGAACTGCGCGCCCAGACGGTCAATGACCGCCTGAGCCTGGGCTGCCATCTCTTTGCGCTGGACCAGCCCGCCGCGCGACAGCTCGCTGCCGAGAAAAATGTTTTCCGCCACGGTCAGGTTAGGAGCAAGCTGCATCTCCTGATAAATCAGGGTAATGCCTGCGGCCAGCGCATCCTTCGGACCTTTGATGTGAAACGGCGTACCGTCGATGAGGATGTCGCCGCTGCTGGCGGTATAAGCGCCTGCGAGGATCTTCATCAGCGTGCTTTTTCCGGCGCCGTTTTCCCCCATCAGCGCGTGGATCTCTCCGGGGAAAACCGTCAAATCCACACCCTTGAGCGCGTGGAAATTGCCAAACGTCTTGGCAATATTGCGCATCTCTAAAACCGGGGTTCTGCTCATGGCGGATCTCCTGTGAATGTCGATATCTGCACTTCATCACAGGTGCGTAAATGCAAAATGTCAGAAGCTGTTCATATTTGTCATAGTTATGAATAGCTAATCGCCATCACATTTTCCTTTTCCCTCTCCCTGTGGGAGAGGGCCAGGGTGAGGGCACCAAACCGCAGAGGAGCCCAAACCCATGTCTTCACACCCCCCGTTCTTCACCAGCGCCCGCGGTCGCCTGCTGATATTTAACCTGCTGGTGGTGGCGGTAACGCTGATGGTAAGCGGCGTGGCGGTGCTCGGCTTTCGTCATGCCAGCCAGATCCAGGAGCAGGTGCAGCAGCAAACGCTGGATGATATGACTGGCAGCATGAACCTCGCGCGTGATACCGCGAATGTGGCGACGGCGGCGGTGCGGCTGTCGCAGGTGGTCGGTGCGCTGGAGTACAAAGGCGAAGCTGAACGGCTGAAACAGACGCAGATGGCGCTGGGCCACTCGCTGGAGCAGCTTGCCGATGCGCCGCTGGCGCAGCAGGAGCCGGCGCTGGTGGCGCGTATTATCCGCAGGAGCAATGAGTTACAGCAGAGCGTGACGGGAATGCTGGAGCGCGGGCAAAAACGGCATCTGGAGCGTAACGCGCTGCTCAGCGCGCTGTATCAAAGCCAAAGCTACCTGCGTCATTTGCAGGATATCAACCGCCGTTACGCGAGCAATGTGCCAGACGCCCGGCAGCTTGCAGAGATGGACAGGCTGATCGTTGCCGCCATTGATACCCCTTCACCGCGCGCCACGGTGCAGCAGCTGGATGCAGTAACCGCGATGTTACCCGCGAGCGCCCTGCAACCGGTGGTCAACCTGGTGCTCCCGGATTTTAATGATGAGCTGCGCAAGCTCGCGCCACTGTCGAAGCAGCTGGAAGAGAGCGATCTGTCCATCAGCTGGTACATGTTCCACATCAAGGCGCTGGTGGCGATATTAAACCGCGACATTAATCAGTACGTTGAACAGGTGGCGCAGGCCTCCCGGCTGCGTACCGCCCAAAGCCACCAGGAGCTGCGCTCCATCAGCGTGTTTATCAGCGTCTTCGCGGTGCTGGCGCTGATCATCACCGGCTGCGCCTGCTGGTATATTTACCGCAATCTGGGCTCCAACCTGACGGCTATCTCAAGGGCAATGTCGCGCCTCGCTCACGGCGAGCAGGATGTGTCGGTGCCCGCGCTACAGCGGCGTGATGAGCTGGGGGAACTGGCGCGCGCGTTTAACGTTTTTGCCCGCAATACCGCTTCGCTGGAGCACACCACGCGGCTGCTGAAGGAGAAGACCTCGCAGATGGAGGTTGACCGCATCGAACGTCAGGGGCTGGAGGAGGCGCTGCTGCACAGCCAGAAAATGAAGGCGGTTGGGCAACTGACGGGCGGGCTGGCGCATGATTTTAATAACCTGCTGGCGGTGATTATCGGCAGTCTGGAGCTGACCGATTCAGCGTCACCGGACGCGCCGCGCATCACTCGTGCGCTCAAAGCCGCGGAACGCGGGGCCATGCTCACCCAGCGTCTGCTGGCCTTCTCGCGCAAGCAATCCCTGCAACCCCATGCGGTAGAGATGAAGCCGCTGCTGGAGAACCTGAGCGAGCTGATGCGGCACTCGCTTCCCGCCACGCTGACGCTGGATATTGAAGCGCAAACCCCGGCCTGGCCCGCATGGATTGACGTCAGCCAGCTGGAAAACGCCATTATCAACCTGGTGATGAACGCCCGTGATGCAATGGAGGGGCAAAATGGTGTGATCAAAATCCGCACCTGGAACCAGCGTGTGACCCGCAGCGACGGGCGCAGGCAGGATATGGTCGCGCTGGAGGTGATTGACCACGGCTGCGGGATGTCGCAGGAGGTGAAATCGCAGGTCTTTGAACCGTTCTTCACCACCAAACAGACCGGCAGCGGCAGCGGGTTAGGGCTGTCGATGGTGTACGGCTTTGTGCGTCAGTCCGGGGGGCGCGTTGAGATCGAAAGCGCGCCGGGGCAGGGAACCACCGTGCGGCTCCAGCTGCCGCGCTCGACGCTGCCCGCGTTCTCCGATGATGCCGCGCTGGCGACCACGGCCCCGGCAGAAAGTGAGCTGCTTGTGCTGGTCTTGGAAGATGAGGCGGGCGTGCGGCAGACCCTGTGCGAGCAATTGCACCAGCTTGGCTACCTGACGCTTGAAGCCGAAAACGGCGAGCAGGCGCTGAACATGCTGGACGCATCACCGGATATCGGCATGTTTATCAGCGACCTGATGTTGCCGGGCGGCCTGAGTGGTGCGGAGGTGATCGGCCATGTACGCAGCCACTATCCGCAGTTGCCGGTGCTGCTGATCAGCGGGCAGGATTTGCGCCCGGCGCATAACCCGCAGCTGCCGGACGTTCAGTTACTGCGAAAACCTTTCACCCGCGCACAGCTGGCGCAGGCGCTGCGCAAGGTGATGGCAGGAACCGGCAGCGAGCCAGGGTAGCGGCCCCCTGAGCGCCGTTAAAAGACGACGACGAGGCAGGGATAAATTTCACGGACTCATGCGGCAGCGGGCGGCGCAAATGCTGCTTTATCCCGACAATCAGCGCTTCGCGCGGAAAGCCAGGCATATCCATTACGCCGCCTCCGAGGATCACCGCATCCGGATCGAACAGATTTACACTGGTGGCAATGGCGCGGGCTGCATGATTCAGGAGTTGCTGTACGAAGGGGTCATCGGGTACGGCTGAAAAGATATCTCCCATCGCATACTCGCGGGGCTGCTGTTCGTACCACTGTTTCAATGCGATACCGGAACAAACCGTTTCCAGACATCCCGGGTTGCCACAACCACAGTGCCGCGTCATATCCCCCTGTGGAATATGCCCGAGCTCGCCCGCTACGCCGTGCGCGCCCGTCCATGGAGCACCGTTTAGCCAGATGGCAAATCCCATGCCGGTGCCAAGGTAGGCCGCCAGAACCTCTTGCTGCTGGAGATTGTGTTGCACCACGTCAAACGAAAGCTGAAGGTTAACGTCGCGGGAAAATTCGACCGGGCAGCCTAGCGCATCTTCAAGTTTTCCCGCCAGATCGCGGAGCTCATTCGCCTGCAAAGGCAGATTTGGCGTCGAAATAATGGTGCGTTTGTCTTTGCCGACCAGTGCCGGAAAGCCCATGACCAGACCGCGACAGTGAACCTGTAAATGACGCAGCTGAGCCGTGATCATTTCCGTCACGCCGCACACCACACCAGAGCGGATAACCTCCGCGGTGCGCTGTTTTTCACAATGCAACACCGCACCGTCGGCCGTTTGCAGGCAAAAACGGATATGAGTGGCCCCCATATCCACTCCGGCGACGACATCAGGCTGTTTTTGCATGAGGAACAACCTCGTTTCGTGCCGACAGGATCTGCCCGGCCATAAGCTGCCATGCATCCCCGATATTCTCTGCATGGTTGAACAGACCAGACGTTCCGACGATAAAGACATCTGCGCCGGCGGCCATCAGTTTTTTATAGGTGGCCTGATTGCATGAGCCATCGATCTCAATCTCATAGCTCAGCCCTTCGCGTTCGCGCCAGGCTTTCAGCTCGGCAATTTTCTCCAGCATTTCCGGAATGAACGGCTGCCCGGCAAAGCCTGGATCGACGGTCATCACGGTGATTTTGTCCGCCTTATGAATATAGTATTTCATCGCCTCAACCGGGGTTTCCGGGTTGAGGATGAGTCCCACCTTCATACCGTGACGACGGATCTCTTCAATCAGGCGGAAAGCCTGACCGTTGATGGTCTCCGGGTGCAGTGTGATGAAGTCTGCTCCGGCCTGCGCCAGCTGGCTTATGTAGTCCTGCGGGCGAGTCACCATCAGGTGACAGTCCAGTGGTTTGGTGGCGAGCTTCTTCACCTGGCCGACAAAGAACGGAGACAGCGTCAGATTAGGCACAAAGTGGCCGTCCATGATGTCGATATGGAAGTAGTCCGCGTGCTGGTCAATAAATTCGATCTGTTCTTTGAATTTCAGCAGATCCATACACATCAGGGAGGGTGAAATTTTCATAGTGATTTCCTTACTTACTGATCAATCTGTCGAGGGCAACAGCGGCGATAATCAACCCGCCCATTACCACCAGCTGGTAGTAGGTTTGTACCTGTAAGATATTGAGTCCGTTATTGATGGTGCCGATGATGAGACCACCAATCACGACCGAGAAGATGCGGCCTTTACCGCCGAAGAAGCTGGTTCCGCCGATGATGGCGCTGGCGATGGCGTATGTTTCAAATCCCATCCCGGCCAGCGGCTCCGCTGCGCCCAGACGCGCAGTCGACACCACGCCCGCCAGCCCGGCGCATACGCCAGAAATAATGAACACCACCAGAATATGAAACTTCACGTCGATGCCGGAGTAGAACGCCGAGTTTTTGTTACCGCCCAGGGCGTAGATATTGCGCCCTAGCCGCATACGGGTGGTGAGGAACCAGAGGATCACCGCGACGATCAGCGAGAAGATGACCGGTACGGGTATCCCGAGGACGCTGGCAGCGAAGAAGTTTACAAAGTCGAACGAGAAGCCATAGACGGAGTTAGCGTCGGAAATCACCAGCGTGATGCCGCGAAAAATGGCGTTAGTACCGAGAGTGATAATGAACGGATGTAGCCCGGTCCAGTTGACCAGACAGCCATTGATCGCCCCCAGCGCGCCGCCGACCAGTACGCCGCCAATCAGTGCTGCAAAAAACGGGTCGACACCAGCCAGCATCAGTTTGGCAGTCACCATGCCGGAGAGTGCCAGAATGGCTCCGACGGACAGATCAATACCCGCGACAAGGATGGCAAAGAATTCGCCCATCCCGATCAGCACCGTTACCGAGCTCTGGACAAAAATCTGCGTGATGTTGTTGGTGGTGAGGAAGTACTCCGATGACAGCGTGCCAAAGATGGCGACTATAATCGCGAGGATAAAAAAGGTACCGTACTTGTCCCAGAACAGCGCGAAGTTAAATGGCTTTTTCTCCGCCATATCGCCTTTCACTCTTGTGGTAATGCCCATGCCATGATCTCCTCTTCGCTCATGTCGTCGCGATTGGTCAGGATTTGCGTCAGCCGCCCTTCGCAGAACACGGCGATGCGGTCGCAGACGGCGATAATTTCAGGTAATTCAGATGACACCATCAGGATGACCTTGCCTTCGTCAGCCAGCTGGCGCATCACCTTGTAGATTTCGGCCTTTGCGCCGACGTCGATGCCTCGCGTGGGTTCATCAAAAATGATGACGTCCGGGTTGCAACACAGCCATTTAGAAATCAGCACCTTTTGCTGATTGCCGCCGGAGAGTTCGGTGATGTTTTGCTCTACGCTTTGGCACTTCAACGCCAGCAACTGGCGCTGTGCTTCGGCGGTCTTGCGTTCTTCATGCTCGCGAAAGAGCCCCATGGCCCCTTTATAGCCACCGTTTTTCAGGCTCTGGCTGACGGCCATGTTTTGGGCGATAGAGAAATTAGGGAAAAAGCCATTTTCGCGGCGGCTTTCGGTGATGTAAGCCATCCCTTTTTTCAACGCATCCAGAGGCGAACGCGGGGAGATGGTTTTGCCGTTGAGGCGAATTTCACCGCTCGCGCGTTTATCCACGCCGAAGAGACAGTCCATCAGTTCGGTACGTCCCGAGCCGACCAGACCCGCAAAACCCAGTATTTCGCCGCGGTTCACGCTGAACGAAATATCTCGCACTTTTTTCTTGTCCCGGCTGGTGACGTTGTTAACCTCAAACACCGTGTCGCGTTCGATGTTGCCGGTGCTCTCTTTCATGGCGTTAAAGCGGTTTTGCAGTTCGCGGCCGACCATCAGGCGCACAATGTCGTCGTTTGAAACGTCACTCACCAGGCCACTGCATACGCTGGAACCGTCTTTCATTACCGTGTAGCGGTCGCAGATGCGGCGGATTTCCGCGAGCTTATGCGAGATATAGACAATGGCGGTGCCTTCTTTACGCAGCTGATTCATGATCAAGAAAAGATAATCCACCTCTTTATTGGTTAATGAAGATGTGGGTTCATCCATAATGATCACTTTGGCATCGAGCATTAAGGTTTTCGCGATTTCCAGCATCTGTTTATGGCTGATGGATAAATTCGCTACCTTTTCATCTAAATCGACTTTTAATCCGACGCGTAAGAGCATCATCGCACCGCGAATGCGCATCTCTTTCCAGTCAATAATCCTGATGCCACAAACCTTTTTAGTCAGGTGACGGCCTATATATAGATTTTCCAGCACGGTTAATTCATCAATAACGCTGAGTTCCTGATATATAATGCCGATGCCCAGTTGTGCTGCCAGTTTATGATCCAATTTGTCGTAATTCTTTTCATTAATAATAATGGAGCCTTTGGTCGGCTCATGAATTCCCGACAATACTTTCATTAAGGTTGATTTACCGGCACCATTCTCCCCTAATAACGCGTGGATCTCATGAGGGTATATAGTTAAATCAACCGATTTTAATGCGTGAACCGGACCAAAGGATTTGCCGATCCCCGCCATCGAGATATATGGCGTGACCATGTTTATTTCCTTCTCTGTTCACCCTCTCCCTGTGGGAGAGGGCCGGAGTGAGGGCATCAAGCCGCACAGTTCTGCGTTATTTTGTCACCAGAATCGAATCCACCAACTTGAATTCAGGCGTTTTTTCCAGCGGGATGACTTTCCCGGTTTTCGCGGCATCCACCATTAATTTCAGGCCGGTCGCCCCGATGTCCGCCGGGTTTTGTGCGACGGTTGCCGTCATCTGACCGGCTTCGACCATCTTACGCGCCTCTGGGATACCATCGGTGCCGACCACCAGCACTTTGCCGATTTTACCGGCGTTTGCCACCGCCTGTGCCACGCCCATCGCCATGGTATCGTTCGCGCAGTAGAAGGCTTTCAGATTCGGGTTTCGTTGCAGCACGTTGGTTGCCACATCCAGAGCTTTAATGCGATCCCAGTCGGCGGGCTGGCTGGCAACCAGCTTAATTTGGTTTGCTTTTTTGAAGGCTTCTGTTGCGCCATTGCGGCGCGCCTCGCCCGATGCGTTACCGGCTTTACCCTCAATGATTGCGACTTCGCCCCCCTCCGCACCAAGTTTATTGATAATAAAATCGGCCCCTTTTGCGCCGACGGCCACGTTGTCCGTTGTGACAAACCCCTCTACATTGCCACCTGCTTTTTTCAGGTTATCCATATCGATTTTTTCATCGAGATTCACCAGATAGAGACCTTTCTGCCAGGCGCGCGCGACGGGCATGACCAGATTCACGGAGGAGAGTGGGGCAAAAGCGATACCCTTGTATTTTTTATTACTCAGATCTTCGAACAGCTGTAGCTGGGACTGAAAATCCCCTTCTGACGGCGAGGCAAAAATATCAACGCTTACTCCCAGGGTTTTGGCTTCATCTTTAATCCCTTTCTTCATATCCACCCAGAATGGATTGGAGAGCGTTTTTAATACCACCGCATATTCCGCAGCAGCAAACGCGCTGGTGGATAACATTAAGCCCATAGCGGCGCCGCTGAAATATTTCAGATATTTATTCATAGCAGTGTTCTCAATGTAGGGTATGTTGTTGTTAATCCCGCCTGAGCAGGATTAACCTTTTAATTTACTTCAGTGCGCCAGGAGAGAAGAAATCCACAATAGCGCCGGTTTTTTGCATATTAAGTGTGGCCTGTTCGATATTTTGTTGTGCAACGGAAACAAATAACGCATCTAATAATGTAAGCTGTAATATACGCGCGGAGGCGTTGCGCCCTAATAACGGGGTCTCTGGTGCTGGCGAACAAATAATATAATCAGCAAGTTTAGCAATCGGCGAATGGTAGCTATGGGTAATACAGATAATTTTGGCGCCGTTCTTTTTTGCTAACTCAACTGCTGCTTTCACATCACTGGTGCGGCCGGAATGGGAGACCACCAGTACCACATCCCCTTCCTTCAGCAGCGATGCCGACATCATCATAATGTGCGCGTCCTGATACGACTGGCAGCGCACGCCGATGCGTAGAAACTTATGCTGGATGTCGGCACAAATAGCGTTAGAACCACCCACACCGTACAGATCGCGCTGGTTGGCTTGGGCGAAGAAACGTGCCGCGCGGTGAATTTCATCCACGTTCACTATCGACTGGCCTTCCATAATGGTGCGCAGCGTAATATTGAACACTTTGTTAACCACATCCTGTGGTGCTTCATCAAAAGCGAGTTCCGCAGGTAATACTTGTTCGGATTGCGAGAAGTAGTCGACCAGCGCCGCACGCAGGTTACGGAAACCGCTAAAGCCGAGCAGTTTGGCCACTTTCACGATCATCGCTTCCGACACCATCAGCGTTTCGGCAACGTCTTTAATCGCAGGCGCGCCGCTCAGGTTACCCGGCTGGAGCAGCCAGTCGACGATACGGCTTTCGTTGTCGGTCATGCCTTCCTGCTTCATGCGCAGGTACGGTGCAAGGCCAATGCCGTTAGGCAGCTCTTTTTTAAATTCTGACTGACTCATCGCTCTCTTTTGTCCTTAAAAATGAAGACGACACTATATCACCACACTCTGGCATGAAAATATGCTGGTAACTTCACAATGTTTTAAAATTCATAAAGTTTTATTGTCTGTGAAGTTTTGATGGGCGGTTGCTTTAGGATTCCCTTGAAAATCAATAATATAATTATGACACGTTAACGGATTTTAATGCATGCCGTAAGAAATATATCGTCATGAGAGAGTTGAAATGTCAAAGTCATGGGTGTAGAACACGCGCAGAACTCGATGGTTTTGAGGTTTTATTGCACAACTGACCGGTCTTAAATCACAACTCCATCGAGTTCGTAAAGTTAACCCACGATGAGGTTTATTATGAAAAAGATTGCATTTGGCTGCGATCACGTAGGTTTTATGCTGAAAGAGGATATTCTGGCCCATCTGCGCGCGCGTGGCATCGACGTGGTGGATAAAGGCACCTGTTCCCCGGAGCGTACTGACTACCCGTATTATGCCAGCGCGGTTGCACAGGCTATTATCGATAAGGAGGTGGATGGCGGCATCCTGATCTGCGGAACGGGGGTAGGGATCTCCATTACGGCCAATAAGTTCCCGGGCATCCGCGCAGTGGTCTGTAGCGAACCTTATTCAGCTCAGCTTTCAAGGCAGCATAACAACACGAATGTGCTGGCATTTGGTTCGCGCGTGGTCGGACTGGAGCTCGCAAAAATGATCGTCGATGCCTGGCTAAATGCACCGTTTGAAGGGGGACGACATCAGGCGCGAGTCGATGCGATAGGGGCGATTGAACAGGCCAGGAATTGAGATTCCTCCGCTACCCCGGTTCCCTGCCATTCATTACCGTAAGGCCAGTTCACCTGCGAGTCTGGCCTTATGAAACGTTACTCTACCGCTCTGTTATTGGGTCTGCTGACTTTAACCAGCCAACTGGCGCATGCCGATGTGATTGATGATGCCATTGGCAATATTCAGCAGGCGATCAACGACGCCTATAACCCCGGCAGCAGCCGTAATGATGATGACGACGATCGTTACGATCGCAGCCGTCAAACCGACAGTCGACAGTACGACGATCGTCGTCGGCAGTTAGAAGATCGACGCCAGCGTTTAGACGAGCGTCAGCGCCAGCTGGATGACGATCGTCGTCGCTTAGAAGAGGATGAGCGCCGGTTAGAGGACGATTACGATCGGTAGTAAACCCCGGTATCGCAACGCGTAGGCCGGGTAAGGCGCAGCCGCCACCCGGCAAAACCTAATCCAGTACCAGTACCATCCCGTCATAGCCCGCTTCAATGCCGTCCGGCAGCGGGTTATCCATCATCCACACGTCAAACTGATGGCTGATATGCGTCAGGATCACCTGCGGACAGCCAATCACCCCGTTCAGCGCAATCACCGTATTCAAATCACAATGGTTGCGCGGCGTTTCCGGGCGCGGTTCATGGCTACAGTCGATAATCATCGCCTGCGGCTGATTGTTTAGCAGAAACGTCACCGTTTTATCCGGTAGCCCGGCGGTATCTGAAAGCCACGCCACGCGGCTGTGGGCGGACTCCAGCAGATAGCCAAACGTGAGTTTTGAATGGTTGAGCGGCAGCGGCGTGACCCGTAAGCCCTGAAGTTCAAACATCACAAACGGCTCCACCGTGTGGCTGAAATCCAGAAGGCCCGGATGTTTGAACAGGTCGTCACAGCCTGCGTCGTCCGGCGGACCGTAAACCGGAATGGTCGCCCCCACGCCCCAGCGCAGAGGAAACAGCCCCTGAACGTGATCCATATGATAATGGGTAAGCAAAAACTGCCTGAAACTCCCCGCGGGCCAGTCGTCCATCAGGTGTGGAATACCCGCGTCCAGCAAGGTGACCGAATCGTTGAATTTCACCGCCGCGCTACAGGGGCGACGGCGATAATTTTCCTGTAAACGCGCCCGTCGGCACGCCGCGCAGTCGCAGCCAAACACCGGCACCAGCTGCGCCCCTCCGGTTCCTGTCAGCGTGATCGTCAGACTCATAACGCACCTCTACAGCGGTTTGGTGAAGCGGAAATGGCTTTGCGTATATCCTTCACGAACATAAAAACGGTGCGCGTCCACGCGCTTCACGCTGGTGGAAAGCTCGGTCAGCTCGGCGCCTGCCTGTCGCGCGACGTCCTCTGCCCAGGCCAGCAGCTGGCTGCCCACTTTTAATCCGCGCGCCTGCGGCATCACCACCAGCTCCTGGATCTCGCCGATCCAGCGGGCGTGATGCAGGTGAAACTGCATATGCAGGCCGATCATACCGATGATCTGCCCGTCCAGCTCGGCCAGCTGGTAACGCATATTGTGATCCTGCAAGTTGGCCAGATACCCGGCGTGAAACGCCTGATGATCGAACTCGGCCTGCTTAAGTTCGCAGATCAGCGCGTAAACGATCGGCGCATCGTCGGCGGTGGCGGGGCGAAGCTGGCAGTCAGGCATGCTGTTTCTCCTTCTGGCGAATAAGCGATAGCAAGGTCTCGACTGACTGTAGCAAACTTCCGTCGTTATTGAGGAGATGGCAACCCGACGGGGTGTAGCGCGCCGCCCGTTCCAGCCGCTGGTCGATCTCGCGCGCGTTTTCGCGCCCCCGCTTTTGCAGCCGGCTACGCAGAACGTCCGGGGAAACCTGCAAACAGACCGGGAGCAGCGCCGCTTCGTACCGGGCGCGAGCCTGCGGGAGATGCGCCCGCGAGCCGTTAACCAGCACGTCGAACCCCGCATGCAGCCAGAGGTCAATCTCAATACCGACGCCATAGTAGTAACCGTTGGCATGCCAGCTCAGCGCCAGCAGGTTTTGTCCGGCGCGGGTAAAAAACTCCTGCTCGCTCAGGGCGATATGGTTCTCGCTTCCGGCGTTGGCATCGCGCGTGATATAGCGGTGCGCGACCAGCAGCTGTGAATGTTCCCGCTGCCGTAACGCCGACAGCAGGCTGTCCTTCCCAGAGCCGGACGGGCCCATTAACCAGATGAGTCTTCCCATCAGAATACCCTTTTTCCCTGACGCCAGACGTGGTCGATATGAATGTGCTCGCCCTTACGGTGGGCGAGCACCAGATCGGCCCGTTTCCCCTCGGCAATTTCACCGCGATCGTGAAGATTAAGCGCGCTGGCCGGGTTTTTCGTCACCAGGCGAATCGCCTGTGGCAGCGTGAAGCTGTTGTTCTCGTCGTCCGCGACGCGGAAGGCCGCGTCCAGCAGGCTGGCGGGGTAATAGTCAGAGGAGAGGATATCCAGCAGGCCGAGCGAGGCGAGCCTGCTTGCCGCCACGTTGCCGGAGTGCGATCCGCCGCGCACGATATTTGGCGCGCCCATCAGGACGTTCATGCCGTGCTTACGCGATGCCTCTGCCGCTTCAAACGTGGTGGGAAATTCAGCTATCACGCTGCCAAGCTGGTGGGATTCGCGCACGTGATCGTGCGTGGCGTCGTCATGGCTGGCCAGGGCAATATTCCGGTCCCGGCACATCGCGGCAATGGAGAGGCGATTCGGCTGCGACCACTGGGCCGCAAGCTGGAGCTGCTCTTCTTCGTAGCGCGCCATCTCCGCGTCGTTGAGCGAATATTTGCCCTGATAGTATTCGCGATACTTTTCAATGTTGGCGAACTGGCGCTGCCCCGGCGAGTGATCCATCAGGGAAACCAGCGAGACCGGCTCGCGGCCCACCAGCTTCTCAAACAGCGGCAGGGTGGTGTGGTGCGGCAGCTCGCAGCGCAGGTGCAGGCGGTGCTCGGCGCGGTTGAGGCCGCGCTTTTGCGTCTCCTCCACGGCGTTGATCATCTTCTCCAGGTTCTCCAGGCGATCGCCGCCGTCGCGCACGTCGCCAATCGCCACCGCGTCCAGCACGGTGGTGATGCCGCTGGCGACCATCAGCGCGTCGTGGCTGCTCATCGCTGAATGAGCAGGCCAGTCCACCTTTGGGCGCGGGGTGAAGAATTTATCGAGATTATCGGTATGCAGCTCAATCAGCCCCGGTAGCAGCCAGCCGCCTTCGCCGTCCATCGCTTCAGGAGTGTGGCTCCGGGTTTCGGCAAAGGCGCGGATGACACCGTCCCGCACCTCAACCGAGCCGTTCACGACCTCATTTTCCAGCACCAGCCTGACATTATTGATAATCATACGTTTGTCCCCATCGGGTGCAGTCTGTCCGCCACGCGTTGGCGTACGGCGGCGTCGTGGAAGATCCCGACGATCGCCGCGCCGCGCGCTTTGGCCTGTTCGATCAGTTCCATCACCGCTGCGCTGTTCTTACTGTCGAGCGAGGCGGTGGGTTCATCCAGGAGTAAAATCGGGTAATCGACGATAAAGCCGCGGGCGATGTTGACGCGCTGCTGCTCGCCGCCGGAAAAGGTCGACGGGGCGAGGTGCCACAGACGCTCCGGTACGTTGAGGCGCGTCAGCAGGCTGGCGGCTTTAGCGGCGCAGGTTTCGCGCGGCACGCCGAGATCCAGCAGGGGTTGCATGACCACGTCCAGGGCGGAGATCCGCGGGATCACTCGCAGGAACTGGCTGACCCAGCCGATCGTCGAGCGGCGCACTTCCAGCACTTTGCGCGCGGGAGCCTGAACCAGATCGACCCATTCATTGTTATGGCGAATATGAATATGGCCTTCGTCCGGCAGGTAGTTGGCATACAGGGAGCGCAGCAGGGTGGATTTTCCGCTGCCGGAATGGCCATGCAGCACCACGCATTCGCCGTTGCTGACCTCTAACGAGGCATTTTGCAGTACCGGCAGGCGGACGCCGTTTTGCTGGTGGAGCACAAAGGTTTTACTGACATTTTCAACGTGGATCATTTTGGCCTCGCGATTCGTTTTGCCGGGTGGCGGCTTCGCCTTACCCGGCCTACGGGTGCGGTGTTCGTTTTGCCGGGTGGCGGTTTCGCCTTACCCGGCCTACGGGTGCGGTGTTCGTTTTGCCGGGTGGCGGCTTCGCCTTACCCGGCCTACAAGGTGCGGTGTTCGTAGACCGGGTAAGCGCAGCGCCACCCGGCAACCGCGCCCTCAGTTCTGCAATACGGACGACACCAGCAGCTGGGTATACGGATGATGGGGATCGTCGAGCACGCGGTCGGTTAACCCACTTTCCACCACCTGACCCTGCTTCATCACCAGCAAGCGGTCCGCCAGCAGGCGCGCAACGCCTAAATCGTGGGTGACAATCACCACCGCCAGGTTTAGCTCCACCACCAGGCCGCGCAGCAGGTCGAGCAGGCGAGCCTGCACAGAGACGTCCAGCCCGCCGGTCGGTTCATCCATAAACACCAGCTTCGGATGGGTGACGAGATTGCGGGCAATCTGTAAACGCTGCTGCATGCCGCCGGAGAAGGTGGTCGGCAGGTCGTCGATGCGCGAGGCGGGAATTTCAACCTCTTCCAGCCAGTGCTGCGCCGTGGCGCGGATGTTGCCGTAGTGGCGCGCGCCGGTGGCCATCAGCCGTTCGCCGATGTTGCCCCCCGCCGACACCTGGCGGCGCAGGCCATCCATCGGGTGCTGGTGCACCACGCCCCACTCGGTGCGCAGCAGGCGGCGGCGATCGGCTTCACTCATGCCATACAGCGACACGCCCTCATACAAAATGTCGCCATTCTGCGGCGTCAGGCGCGAGGAGATGGACTTCAGCAGGGTGGTTTTACCGGAGCCGGACTCGCCGACAATGCCCAGCACTTCGCCCGGCCACAGCTCAAACGACACGTCGCTAAAGCCTTTGCCCGGCGCATAAAGGTGAGTCAGGTTATTAACCGAAAGCAGCGGTTTCATTGGCTGTTCGCCTCGCTCTGTTGGCGGCAGTAATCGGTGTCGGAGCAGACAAACATCCGTTTGCCCGTGTCGTCCAGCACCACTTCATCCAGATAGCTATGCTTCGAACCGCAGATGGCGCACGGCTCGTCCCACTCCTGCACCGTAAACGGGTGATCGTCAAAATCCAGGCTCTCCACACGGGTGTACGGCGGTACGGCGTAGATGCGTTTTTCACGTCCGGCGCCAAAAAGTTGCAGGGCGGGCATCATGTCCATCTTCGGGTTATCGAATTTCGGGATCGGCGACGGGTCCATCACGTAGCGGCCGTTCACCTTCACCGGGTAGGCGTAGGTGGTGGCGATATGGCCGAAGCGGGCGATGTCCTCATACAGTTTGACCTGCATGATCCCGTACTCTTCCAGGGCGTGCATGGTGCGGGTTTCGGTTTCCCGCGGCTCAATAAAACGCAGCGGCTCCGGGATCGGCACCTGGAAAATCAAAATCTGATCTTCAGTCAGCGGGGTCTCCGGAATGCGGTGACGGGTCTGGATCAGCGTCGCGTCTTCGGTTTTTTCGGTAGTATTAACGCCCGTTACGCGCTTAAAGAAGTTGCGGATCGACACGGCGTTGGTGGTGTCGTCTGCCCCCTGGTCGATGACCTTAAGCACGTCCGCTTCGCCGATCACGCTGGCGGTGATCTGAATACCGCCGGTGCCCCAGCCGTAGGGCATTGGCATTTCGCGGCCGCCGAATGGCACCTGGTAGCCGGGGATCGCCACTGCCTTCAGGATGGCGCGGCGGATCATGCGTTTAGTTTGTTCGTCCAGATAGGCAAAGTTGTAGCCGCTTAAGTTAGACATTGGCGCGCTCCCGTTGCAGGCGTTTCAGCAGTTCCAGTTCGGCCTGGAAATCGACGTAGTGCGGCAGCTTGAGGTGCGAGACAAAGCCGGCGGCCTCAACGTTATCCGCGTGGGCCAGCACGAACTCTTCGTCCTGTGCCGGGCCTGCAATATGCTCGCCGTAGTCCGGCGCCTGGAGCGCACGGTCAACCAGCGCCATCGCCATCGCCTTGCGCTCGCTCAGGCCATACACCAGCCCGTAGCCGCGCGTAAAGTGCGGATCTTCATTCTCTGGCGCGACAAAACCGTTGACCATTTCGCACTCGGTCATCAGCAGTTCGCCGATGTTCACCGCAAAACCCAGCTCTTCCGGCACGATTTCAATGTCGATATAACCGCTGCGGATCTCTGCCGCGAACGGGTGGTTGCGCCCGTAGCCGCGCTGCGTGGAGTAGGCCAGCGCCAGCAGATACCCTTCGTCACCGCGCATCAGCTGTTGCAGGCGGGACGAGCGCGAACAGGGATAGACCGGCGGCGTGCGGGTGATGTCATCCGGTGTGCTGCCGGTGTCCTCTTCCGCCTTCGCCAGCCCCTGGTTTGCCAGCAGGCTAAAGACGTGCGGGGAGGCGTCTTGTTCAGCGTCAGAGACGCTGAGCTGCGGTGTTTCACCGTTCGCCAGCAGAGTGAAGTCCAGCAGGCGATGGGTGTAGTCGTAGGTCGGACCAAGCAGCTGGCCGCCAGGAATATCTTTGTACACCGCAGAAATACGGCGCTCTAATCGCATTTCCGCCGTATTCACCGGCTCGCTAACCGCCAGCTTCGCAAGCGTAGTGCGGTAAGCGCGCAGCAGGAAGATGGCTTCCACGTTATCGCCGCTGGCCTGTTTCAGCGCCAGCGCCGCCAGTTCGCGGTCCGCGATGCCGCCTTCGGTCATCACGCGGTCGACGGCCAGGTTTAACTGCTGTTCAATCTGGGCGACGCTCAGCTCGGGAAGGGCGTCATCCCCCCGGCGTCTGTGCGCCTGCAAGGCATGGGCGGCGGCGATCGCCTTCTCGCCCCCTTTGACGGCAACGTACATCAGCACACCTCCACGTGAGTGGTTCTCGGGATCGCCAGCAGGCGCTCGCCGCAGGTCAGGATCAGGTCGATACCGAGCGGGAACGGATGCGGGCGCTCGGTCAGCTCATGAATGATGCACTCCGGCAGCTGGGGGGCGACCATCCGCTCGTCGGCAATCCCTGCACCCGTCAGGCGCAGCATGCGGCCACCGCTCAGGCTGGAGACCTGCAAAATCAGCGTAGCGCTGGTTTCTGGTGCGACGGCGCTGCCTTCGCTCAGGGCGTTAAGCTGTTCGTGGCTGATTTGCTCGTCGGCCACGGCGAAGACCGCCTGCTGGGGCTGCTCGACCAGCGGCGCGTTGGTGTGAAAGCGCAGGTTCTGGCTGGCGATATCGTTCAGCAATGCGCCTGACAGCCATACCGGGGTGTCGTTGTCCGCCAGGGTCAGCAGCACGCTGGTCGAGGCGAGGTTCAGCGGCAGCCAGCCCTGGGAGAGCTGGTGCAGCGAGACAATGACGCCCGGCTCGCTCATGGCTTTCAGCAGGCGACGGAAACTCTGTTGGGCATCCTGGACGGCCAGGGTAAAAGCAGGTTGAAGCGTCATGCGTTGTCTCCGCGAACGAGCGTAAAGAAGTCGACCCGGCTGGTATTCACTTCGGCCTGACGCGCGGCAAGGCGTGCGGCGCGGTCGGCTTCCAGCGGGGCAATAAGGGTTTCCATTAACGTCTGAAAATGCGGCTGTTCCTGTAAAAGCGCGTCGATCGCTGCGCAGCGCTCGGCGTGCGTTTTGTCGCGCCCAAGTACGTAGCCGTAGCCCAGCGTGCCGCTTTTCAGGCGGATCACCGCGCGGGTGAGGGTGGCATCGCCGGCGAAGAAGCGCTCGCCGGTGCCGCCCATGCGTGCCTGGATCTGCACCAGGCCGATCTCCGGCGCGCGGATCGTGTCGTAGTCCGGCGTCAGGCCGAGCGCGCTCATGCGGGCAGCCAGCGCATCAGGCTGGCTGTGGGCCAGCACGCGCATCCAGCGCTGACGAGTGGAGGTTTCGAAGTGCATTCAGTGCTCCATGGTAAATTCAATCATGTCGGCGCGGGTCAGGCTGACGGAGTATTCCGTTGCGTTGACGTCGCCGTCACGGTGGTTGAGGGTGCGCACGCAGAGCAGCGGGGCCATGTTGGGGATCTCCAGCACCTTGCTCTCTTTCGCCTGCGCGCGGCGGGCGCTGATGCGCGTCTGGGTGCGTTTGAGCGCGATACCCGTCGCGTCCTGAAGAAAATCATGCAGGGAACCGCTGGCGAAATGTTGCAGCACGGGCCAGAGGGTGAGGTCCGCGAAGTAGTGGTCGATCTGACAGACCGCCACGCCGTTCACCCGGCGCAACGTGCGCAGGTGAACGACGTTGTCGCCCTCCTGAATCCCCAGCGCGTCCGCCACGTGGCGGGAGGCGGGGCGCAGGACTGACAGCAGCTTTTCGCTGGTGGGGTGGCTGCCCTGATCGAGCAGGTTCTGGCTAAAACGCGCCTGGGCATTGAGCGGGTAGTCGAACGGACGCATCAGCACCAGTACGCCGACGCCCTGACGGCGCTGGACCCAGCCGCGCTCCACCAGTTGATCGATGGCGCGACGCAGGGTGTGGCGATTCACTTCGTAGCGGTCGGCAAGCTGCTGCTCAGCGGGCAGGTAGTCTCCGCAGCGGTAGTGCGTGCGCAGCTCCACTTCGAGCTTTGCCGCAATCTCTTGCCAGCGGGTGGGGTAACTGGTCGGATGTCTGGATAAGTGCATACAAATCAAAGCCTCGCTTCTCAGATGAAGTGCTTACGCAAACGTTGAGAGAGGAAATCCAGCAGGCTCACGGTGACGATGATGAGCACCATCAGGGCGCAGGTTTGCTGGAACTGGAAACCACGAATGGCTTCCCACAGGGTGACGCCAATGCCGCCTGCGCCCACCATGCCGACCACGGTGGCGGAGCGAACGTTGGACTCGAAGCGGTACAGGGAGTAGGAGATGAGCAGCGGCATCACCTGCGGCAGGACGCCGTACAGGATCTCTTCGATTTTGTTCGCTCCGGTTGCGCGGATGCCTTCCACCGGGCCGGGCTCGATGGCTTCAACCGCTTCGGAGAGCAGCTTGGAGAGCACGCCGGTGGTGTGGATGAACAGCGCCATCACGCCCGCGAACGGACCCAGGCCGACGGCGACCACGAACAGCATCGCAAAGACCATTTCGTTGATGGCGCGACAGGCGTCCATCAGGCGACGCATCGGCTGGTAAACCCACCACGGCACGATGTTTTCGGCGCTCATCAGGCCAAACGGAATGGAGAGGATCACGGCGAGGGCGGTGCCCCAGACGGCAATTTGCAGGGTGATCGCCATTTCACCGAGGTAGTCCTGCCACTGGCTGAAGTCCGGCGGGAAGAAGTCGGCGGCGAAGGTCGCCATGTTGCCGGAATCTTTGAAGAGCAGCAGCGGATCCATCTCCGCGCCCTTCCAGGAGATAACGAGCACCGCCAGCAGAACGGCCCAGCTTATGAGCGAGAACCAGCTGCGCTTTGGCGGCGGGAGGGTGATGGTTTGCATGTTTTACTCCGCGGGTCTTTGTGTGCCGGATGGCGCTACGCTTATCCGGCCTACGATCTGTTCCCCCTCTCCCTGTGGGAGAGGGCCGGGGTGAGGGCATCAGCGTGCGCATTTCCCCCTCACCCTAACCCTCTCCCTCAAGGGAGAGGGGACGTAAGTTACTGCACCGCTTTATTCACGCTGGTCATGGCACCGAGCGCGGCGGTCAGGCGGTCGAGATCGTCCAGCTGCGCCTGAATTTCCGACACTTTGCTGGTCTTCTCTTCTTCCTTCAGACCCTTGTTATCCTTCACGCCCTGCATCTGCTTGAACAGCGCCAGCTGGCGAATCGGCACCAGCTGCAAATCGCTGGACGCGCGGAACGGCGCCCAGCCCAGACGCGCCAGAACCGCTTTCTCTTCCGGCGTTTTGCCGTAGTTCATAAAGAAGTCGTAGACCTTGTCCTTGGTATTCTCAGAGAGGTTTTTGCGCCACACGATCGGGTCGCCCGGGATCAGCGGCGATTTCCAGATAACCTTGATTTCCTTCAGCTTGTCCGGCGCGGAGGTCTTCAGCTTGTCGAGGTTTTCAGTGTTGTTGGTGGCGACGTCAACCTGCTTATTCGCCACGGCCAGGGCGTTGGTTTCGTGGCTGGCGTTGACCGTGCGCTTAAAGTCGCTGGCGGAGACGTTGTTTTTCGCGAAGACGTAATAGCCAGGGACGAGGAAGCCGGAAGTGGAGTTCGGGTCGCCGTTACCAAAGGTCAGCTCTTTGCGTTTGGCGAGCATGTCGTTGAGATTGTTGATCGGGCTGTCTTTGTTAACGATCAGCACGCTCCAGTAGCCCGGGGAGCCGTCTGCCGCAACGGTCTGGGCGAAGACCTGGCCGTTCGCGCGATCTACCGCTTCCATAGCAGAGAGGTTGCCATACCAGGCGATGTCGACTTTGTTGAAGCGCATTCCCTGAATGATGCCCGCGTAGTCCGGGGCGAAGAAGGCGTTTACTTTGATCCCCAGTTTGGTTTCCATATCTTTCAGGAACGGTTCCCACTGCGGCTTCAGGTTTTGCTGTGATTCCGTTGAAATGATGCCAAAGTTCAGCGCTTTTTCCTGTTCCTCAGCGTAAGCAGGGCTTAGCAGGGTGCTGATGCTGAACATGCTGGTGAAGGCCAGCGCGGCAACGGCTTTGTAGTTCATGTCCATTCCTCGTTATGGGGACGTTAAGCAGCCTGCGCGCGCTCTTCGACGCGGTTTACGCTGCGGTAGAGATGATCGAAACGTTCGTTATCAAACTGGTGGCTTGCGCCATCGAAGAACACATGGCCCTGACGCAGGGCGACGATGCGCTCGCAGTAGCGCAGGGCGTAATCCACCTGATGCAGCGTCACCACCACGGTGATGCCGTCGTTCTGGTTGATGTCGCGCAGGGTTTCCATCACGATGCGGGCCGATTCCGGGTCCAGCGAGGCGATAGGTTCATCGGCCAGAATGATTTTGGCTTTCTGCATCAGGGCGCGGGCGATGGCGACGCGCTGCTGCTGTCCGCCGGAGAGCGTGGAGACGCGCTGGTGGGCGAAATGCGCCATGCCGACGCGGGTCAGCGCCTGTAAGGCTTCTTGCTTCTGGGATGGGGAGAACCAGCGCAGGCAGGTGCGCCAGAACGGGGTGCTGCCGAGCGCGCCAATCAGCACGTTCTCGAGCACGGTCAGGCGGTTCACCAGGTTGAACTGCTGAAAGATATAGCCCGTCTGAGCGCGGCTTTTGCGAATATTGCTCGCCAGACGCCCCGCATGTTGCACGGTGTTCCCCAGCAGTTCGACGCGGCTTTCCGGCGTTTTGTCACAGGTAATCAGGCCGCTCAAATGACGAAGAAGGGTGGATTTACCTGAACCAGACGGTCCCAACAGCGCCACCATTTCGCCCTGCTGGACGGTCAGATCAACGGCATGCAGCGCCTTGTTGTGATGGAAGGTTTTGCTCAGTTTCTCGACGCGAATGACAGTTTGCATGTGCCGGGCCTCACGATAAATGTGGCCTCATGCTGGCGCATCAATATGACATTTGGGTTAAGTCTCGGTTGCGGGAATTTGAAGAGTTGAGGGGAGTTTGATGACAGGCGGAGGCAGACTGCCCACCGCCCGAAAATTAGTGCTGCTGCTTAACGACGTTAATCATCCACGGCACGCCGTATTTATCGGTGACTTTCCCGAATCCGTGCGCCCAGAAAGTCTCCTGCCAGGCCATTTCGACATTGCCGCCATCAGAGAGGTTGTCGAACCAGCGTTTGCCTTCATCCACGTCCTGCGTGTCGAGCACCAGCGTAAATCCGGCGTACTGCGTGCTGCTACCGGGTGGCAGACCATCGCTCATCATGATATCGCTGCCGGCAATGCGGACATTAGAGTGGGCGATGGCGGTATCCGGGAAGTTCATGCCTGACGGACAGCCTTCTTCGCTGTTTTCGTCTTTGGGCATTTCGCCGAAGGTGATTTTGTAGAGGAGTTCTGCGCCGATGGCCTGCTGATAGAAGGCGGTCGCCTCCGCACAGTTGCCGGCGAAAGAGATGTAGGGACTTAACGGCATAATCTTTACCTCACGTAAGAAAAGCCCGTTAAGTGTAGTTCCCGAACGCCCGGTAAGCGAAGCGTCACCGGGCGGGACAATCAGTTCTTTTTCACGAACTCAGATTTCAGTTTCATCGGACCGAAGCCGTCAATTTTGCAGTCGATATTATGATCGCCTTCAACCAGACGGATATTTTTGACTTTAGTGCCGATCTTCAGCATGGAGGAACTGCCTTTTACCTTCAGATCTTTCACAACGGTAACGCTGTCGCCGTCTGCCAGCAGGTTGCCGTTTGCGTCTTTCACGATCAGCGCATCGCTGTCCTGTGCAGGCTCCGCATCGTTCCATTCATGGGCGCATTCCGGGCAAACGAACATGCCATTGTCTTCATAGGTGTATTCAGAATTGCATTTCGGGCAGTGTGGAAGTTGCATGTTGGTATCCTCAAAAGTGTTAACACGCTGGAAAACGCCAGCTAAATGACGGCAGTGTGCCGAAAAAGGCAGCGAGTATAACGCAAATCCCCACTTTTGTCGGTGATATTGTTTTATAAAAATAGCGCATAAATGCGCAAGCGATGACACGAACTGTCAGTGAATTAAGGGAAGCTTAAGCCCTGTACGGCAGAGATCGTAATCATGCTAAATGTATCGAATATTTTATTACAGCAAATTGCTACGCTGTGCCATTTCGGATAAGGTGAAGGAACAAGCCGTTATTTATCTATCCTCTTCTGACGCCATACATCTTTTGGCGCCAGGGAATACCTCTCTTTTTTGGTGGGTAAATAACGATGATATATCCTGATGTTTCCTGAAAATGCGTTTTGTCTATTCACTTTTGGCTTTCTGGCCAGGGGATGTTTTACACGTATTACGAGGGTGGTTTTTAAATTCTCATTATCTTCAGTTAGTTGTATTAAATGAACATGTTTTCCATACGTGATCATATAAGCCTGAAAAGTATAATTAAAACATCGTGGCTTAATAAAAGTAATAAATTTGCGTTAAGGGAAGGCTTTTGTCATGCACACACAGACCATATTTGAATTAAGCCAGGAAGCTGAACGATTGTTACATCTCGCTCTGAACAATCTTGATTCATTAAAATCTATGCCGATTGCAAAGCTGGATAGCACAGCCGCTGCGATGAGCGGCGTTAATAACAACGTTTTGCCGTTACATTTTAGCGCACGGGGTGTCGACGCTCAGCAGGCGATGCTGAATAACGAATTACGCAAAATAACCCGCCTCGAAATGGTGCTGGCGATTGTGGGTACCATGAAAGCGGGAAAATCGACCACCATTAATGCGATTGTGGGCACGGAAGTGCTGCCGAGCCGCAATCGTCCGATGACGGCACTTCCCACGCTGATCCGCCATACGCCGGGCCAGAAGGAGCCGGTGCTGCATTTTTTGCACGTTTCGCCCATCGATACCCTGATTACCCAGTTGCAGAAAAAACTGTGCGATAAAGATCGCGGCAAGCTGGCGCGGCGTCTGGAAATCGACAAGGACATGAATACGCTGCTGGAGCGCATAGAAAGAGGTGAGGCGTTTGAAAAACATCACCTGGGCGCGGAGCCCATCTTTCATTGTCTGAAAAGCCTGAACGATCTGGTGCGGCTGTCTCAGGCGCTGGGCGTGGAGTTTCCGTTCTCTGAATATGCCGCGATTGAACATATTCCGGTGATTGAGGTGGAGTTTGTGCACCTCGCCGGTCTGGATGCGCACCTGGGGCAACTGACGCTGCTCGACACGCCGGGGCCGAACGAGGCCGGTCAGCCGCACCTGCAAAAAATGCTCAGTGAGCAGCTGGCGCGCGCCTCCGCCGTGCTGGCGGTGATGGACTACACCCAGCTTAAATCCATTTCTGATGCGGAGGTTCGTCAGGCAATTTCGGCCGCCGGGAAATCCGTGCCGCTTTATGCCCTGGTCAATAAATTCGATCAGAAAGATCGTAACAGCGACGATGAAGAGCAGGTGCGGGCGATGATTTCCGGCACGCTGATGAAAGGGAATATTTCTCCGGGGCAAATTTATCCGGTCTCTTCCATGTGGGCCTATCTGGCAAACCGCGCCCGCTATGAGATGAACGTTCATGGGCGCCTTCCCGATCATCAGGATCAGCGTTGGGTACAGGATTTTGCCGAGGCCGCGCTGGGCCGCCGCTGGCGAACGGCCGACCTGGACGATATTGACCATATTCGCCATGCGGCGGATCTGCTGTGGGAGGATTCGCTGTTCGAACAGCCCATCCGCAAACTGATTTACGCGGCTTACGCCAACGCCTCGCTGTTCGCTTTGCGGTCGGCATCGCATAAGCTGCTGAACTATGCGCAAAATGCCAGAGAATACCTGGATTTTCGCCATCAGGGACTGACGGTCGCTTTTGATGAGCTGGAGCTGAATATTGCGCGCCTGGAAGAGGATATGACGATGCTGCGTCAGCGGCAGAGCGTGGTGAGCGATGAGGTCCAGCATGAAGTTGAAGAGGCGCTTAACGCAACGGATGCATTCCTGCTTCGCCAGAAAGGGGAACTTCACCAGGCGCTGGGCGACATTTTTAGCCGCCCGTCTATTCTTGATTTAGCAGGGCGCGAGCCATCCAGTTTGCGTGCAGACGACGCGGATGCGATCCAGCAGCTGGTGCTTGACGATGAAGGGCAGGCGCAGATTGTCCTGAGCAAGATCCGATCGTCATGCGAGCAGATTATGCTGAATGCGCAGAGCAGAATTGGCCGGGAGCTGGCGTTACGCTTCGATCAGCTGGAGTCTACGCTCGCCCGATCGTTGAATGAGGCGATGCGACCCATCGAGACGCGAATTAAGGAGCAGCTCAGTCATGCCGGATTTCGGGCGCGGATTAGCTTCCCGGCGTTTCAGGCAAACCAGCTTAATTTCAATACGCGCGGCTTATTTAATGATGCCATTGTGCAGGACACCCCTCCCGCCAGTCAGCCAGCAGGGGCAGGCAGCGTACGTAATACCGTCTCGCGCTGGCTCAATAATCCCGGCTGGGGCTGGGAAGAGTATGTCGTGACGCGCACACGCTATGTCATCGACATCGTTCAGCTTCATGGCAAATTTACGCAACATATCGATCAGTTTTGCGATCAAATACGTAAAGCTTTGGCCGCGCAGGTCGATGTCTCTGTTACGGCAGGTATGGCAACGTTCTTTGCAGAGTTTTCGTTGTGCCTGACCGGGTTACAGGAAAGCTTGCGTGATAGCCTTGCCGTGCGGCAGCAGAATGAACATTCAACCCGGGCGCTTAGCCAGTTGTTGAAGCAAAGTATGACTACTGCGGCGTGGATTCAGGAAGATACCCGACTGTTACGCGATGATATTCAAACCTTATTCGCGGCAGAGCAACCATGACAACACAGCTACTGGACGGTCCCGGGCGGACGCTGGAGTGTATTCATCCAAAATTTATGGTCGATTTGGTCCAGGGGGCGGATGCTGCACGTCACTCCCTCCTGGGGCCACAGCAACTGCAATTTCGTGAGCGTTTGACGCAGGAGATCATTACGCAGACCCGGCTGCGGCCGTGGGCAATGGCGGGAATGCTCAACGAAAATGCAGCGCTGCGGCTGGGTCTGGCGGAGAAACTGGCCGGTATGCTCGACCCCGGACACCTTGCGCTGACCCGTATGTCCGACAGGCTGGTAGCCCTGCGCCAGCAGGTGAATCCACGCCTCCCTCAACCGCCCGGATTGTTGCAACAGTACGAAGAGCTCTCCGCACATTTCAACCAGCGTGCCGCCTATAAAGAGAAAGCGCTCGCGCAGCGCGGCCTAACGGTTCAGGCGGGTGAGCACAGCGAGCAAATTTTTACCCGCTGGCGAGCCGGGCAGTATGACGGCTGGTCGCTGGCTGGCCGCTGCTTTATCGTGCTGGAAGAGTTGCGCTGGGGGGCGTTTGGCGATGCCTGTCGTCTGGCGAATAGCGATGTGGCGGCCATGCTGAAAGATAATCTGCGCAGCATGGCCGCAAACTATCTGGCACAGGGAATTAATGCTTCTCCCACCACCCGGCATTTTTACCATCAGTGGCTGACGACGCCCGCTTCTCCCGGTCTGATTGATTATAAAGATATGCTGGGCTGGCTGGGGGACTGGTGTCAGGCGGATAAACATCCGGTGAGCTGGTCAGTGACGCAGAGCTGGCAAACGGTCGCGCTGGGGATGCCGAGACTCTGTTCGGCAAAACGGCTGGTGGATGGCATGGTGGAAGAGATATTTGGTACGTGATTGCCCCCTCTTTTTAAGGAGGGGGCGAAAGGGTTAGTGGTGCATTTCTACCGCTTCAGGTTCTGTTTGGGACTCATGCACATGCCCAAAGCGTCTGGCATACAGTGCCGTGATGACAGGGACCAGAATTGCCGTCACAATCACGCTGGCGGCAACCAGAGCCGTGGCGGAAGCGGCCACGGGTTCAAAGGCCGGGTTAATCTGGGCGATAATCACCGGGTTGGCTACCGCAGCGCCTGCGGCCGAAGAGGCGGCCACGCCCGCGGTTCCGTTGCCGCCCCCGATGACGCGGTCTGCAATAATCAGTGGAATACCCGTGATGACGATGACGGCAACACCCAGCACAATGCCCAGCAGGCCGGTTTCCAGAATCACGTTCAGGTTGATGGTATTGCCCAACGCGAAGCCGAAGAACGGGAT
Organism: Enterobacter cloacae complex sp. 397G4; assembly: GCF_050031515.1. Classification (NCBI taxonomy): domain Bacteria; kingdom Pseudomonadati; phylum Pseudomonadota; class Gammaproteobacteria; order Enterobacterales; family Enterobacteriaceae; genus Enterobacter; species Enterobacter cloacae complex sp. 397G4. The sequence goes on from NZ_JBLGWE010000001.1 coordinate 393,638, forward strand.
CAGTACCGGGGTGGCTTTGCTGAAGAAATCACGCAGATCGTGATCGAGGTTGCCCAGCGCAAAACCAATCAGGAACGGCAGGATCGCCCCGACAAAATGGTGTGGTTCAAAGGAGGCAAGGCCGGCAGACCCCAGAATCAACATCGTCATCAGCGGACCCGACTCCAGGGACATCAGCACGAACGCGCCCGATTCTTCTTTGGTGCCATATTGATTCATCAGGCTGGCATAGAGACCGCCGTTGGTCATATCCATTGCTGAGACTATGGCCAGAACGGATAATCCGGCAAAGAAGCCGGTCTGAATTCCATTCTCCGGAATGAACATTGCACAGATCATGGCAACAACCCAGGCGACCGCAATTTTAGTAATGACCAGCGTCCCTGATTTACGTAATACCGTACCTGTTGCACGCAAGTTAATTGATGCGCCGATGCAAAAGAACCAGACTGCCAGAATCGGTACCGTTCCGGTAATCATACCTTTTGTAAAACCGCCAAAATAAGCACCGGTATTCGGGGCTAGCGTATTTAATATCGCGCCAAGTACCAGCGGGACCAGCATCATCCCGCCCGGGATGCGTTCTATTGTTGCTTTAATCTTCATCATTAACCCTCACATCTCGTCCGCATGGCTGGCGGAAAGCTCAAAAAATAGATCAACAAATTCAAACGATTGCCTTTTTTGGGGCCAATCGATTCGTTATTTATGCTGTAGAGCGAAATTCAGGTGTTCAGCATTCCTTCATTTGAAAGCTGCTGGGATATCGTGTTCGGATTTATCATGCGATCTTTGGAATTGTGATTCAACGAAAATAAAACGCTGTTTTAGTTATCTTCGTCACATATTGAATGTAAACAGGATTGCCCACTGTTAATAATTGAATTTTGTGTAAATTCGCTGTGAAGAAATGTGCTTGCATTTTGTTTGGGGAGGAATAATAACGGGCGTTAAGATCTGTTTGATAAGGGGGTTTAGAATGACCTTATTTATCATGAATTGACAAAAGCTGAAGGCAGCTTACGAACAGGAAAAATATGTGTGAAGTTGATCACATATATAAACGCTGGTAGGGTAAAAAGGTCTTTAACTGCCCAGACAGGCGTCAACAGGTTCGGTTGTATTGAGGTAAAACGTCAATGTAAGTAAACCTGCTACGCTTGAATAAGGAGATTCGCATGGAGCGGGTCTCTGGTTCACAGCTTGCAAAATGCGCTGTGAAACGGACAGGGCTGAGTCTACGAGGAAAGCTATGCTTAGAAGGAAAAAAGTAAAACCCATCACGCTGCGCGATGTCACCATTATTGATGACGCGAAACTGCGCAAAGCGATTACAGCGGCCTCGCTCGGTAATGCGATGGAGTGGTTCGATTTTGGTGTTTACGGCTTTGTGGCCTATGCACTTGGTAAAGTGTTCTTCCCTGGTGCCGATCCCAGCTTGCAGATGATTGCTGCGCTGGGTACGTTCTCCGTTCCCTTCCTGATTCGTCCTCTCGGTGGCCTTTTCTTCGGCATGCTGGGTGATAAATATGGTCGCCAGAAGATCCTGGCTATTACCATTGTCATCATGTCGATAAGTACATTCTGTATCGGCCTTATTCCGTCGTATGCAACTATTGGTATATGGGCGCCGATTCTGCTGTTGATCTGTAAGATGGCGCAGGGCTTCTCCGTTGGTGGCGAATATACCGGCGCATCGATTTTTGTCGCTGAATATTCTCCGGACCGTAAACGTGGCTTTATGGGCAGCTGGCTGGACTTTGGTTCGATTGCCGGTTTTGTCATGGGCGCGGGGGTTGTGGTTCTGATCTCAACCGTAGTGGGTGAAGAGAACTTCCTTGACTGGGGCTGGCGTATTCCGTTCTTCCTGGCGCTGCCGCTGGGCATCATTGGGCTTTATCTGCGTCACGCCCTGGAAGAGACGCCTGCGTTCCAGCAGCACGTTGAAAAGCTGGAGCAGGGTGACCGTGAAGGGTTACAGGATGGCCCGAAAGTGTCGTTCAAGGAGATTGCGACCAAACACTGGCGCAGCCTGCTGACCTGTATTGGTCTGGTGATTTCCACCAACGTGACCTATTACATGCTGTTGACCTACATGCCGAGCTACCTGTCGCATAACCTGCACTACTCGGAAGACCACGGTGTGCTGATTATTATCGCCATCATGGTGGGTATGCTGTTTGTGCAGCCGATTATGGGTCTGCTGAGCGACCGCTTTGGCCGTAAGCCATTCATTATTCTCGGCAGCGTCGCCCTGTTCGCACTGGCAATCCCGGCCTTTATTCTGATTAACAGCAATGTGCTGGGGCTGATTTTCGCCGGTCTGCTGATGCTGGCGGTGATCCTCAACTGCTTCATCGGGGTGATGGCTTCTACGCTGCCGGCAATGTTCCCGACGCATATTCGCTACAGTGCGCTGGCGGCAGCCTTTAATATCTCCGTTCTGATTGCGGGCCTGACGCCGACGCTTGCTGCTTCACTGGTGGAGAGCACGCAGAACCTGATGATGCCTGCTTACTATCTGATGGTCATTGCGGTGATCGGCCTGATTACCGGTATTACCATGAAGGAGACGGCGAATCGTCCGTTGAAAGGGGCAACGCCTGCGGCGTCTGATATTCAGGAAGCGAAAGAGATCCTGCGTGAGCACTACGATAATGTAGAGCAGAAGATTGAAGATATTGACGCAGAGATTGAGGCGCTCCAGACAAAACGCTCTCGCCTTGTCGATCAGCATCCGCGAATTAACGAGTGATAAAAAAACCCGCCGCTGGCGGGTTTTCTTTTATTAGCATCCTGCGGCAATATAGTCGCCGCCGGCGCTGACGGGGATCACCGTCAGGAACAGGATCGTCGCGAACAGCATCAGAACAATCCCTCCGGCAATTTTGACCATCGGCATTACCCAGTTCAGGGACGTGCCGCCGCCAAACCAGGCTACTGTGCGTTCACGCGCGTAACGTACTGCCAGCGACAGCCCCATAATCGACAGCGCCGTGCCCAGCGACATTGTCATCACAGCAGCAATCCCCCAGCTAATAATACCGAGCGCATTCGAGAACATCAGGATCATAATTGCCCCGCTGCACGGGCGTGCGCCAATGGCCAGCACCACGCCCAGACGGGTTTTCCAGTCGCTTTTAGTCAGATCCACCCCTACGCCGTGATGGCCGCAGCCACAGCGTTCATTATGCTGGTGAAGCGGCTTGATGGCGCTAATCGCCATTTTGCGCGGACGCAGGCTGCTGAGCGCCTGATAAATGATAAACGCACCGAAGACGGCAATCAGCACGGCGCTGATTTTCTCGACGTACCAACGGCTGGTGCTGATATCTCCTGACGCGAGGTTCAATCCAACCGCCAGGATAAAGACAAAGACGATCGCGCTGACGCCCTGCATCATGCTACCGATAAACGGTACGACGCGCGCCGCGAGCTGGCTCTCTTTATTGGTGGTGAGATACGTGGTAACGATAAATTTGCCGTGCCCAGGTCCAACGGCATGGAGTACACCATAAAGAAACGCACCGGTTAACAACCATAGCCCACCGCTGTACTGATCATTATTAAGTTGCAGCAGATACATCACCAGATATCGGTGCAGGGTGATCTGGGTGGCGAGGCACCACTGAATAAAAGCATTCCAGTGCGTATGCAGTGCAAAACCTGCCATAAGTAACACCAGCACGGCGAGCCCGGCGGTTGGGATACGCCAGTCACGTTGAAGTCGTTGTGTCGTCATGAGGTTGGCCCGCGAGAGAAATATTTGCCGCTAGTATAGTGTTCAAATCGTTGGATCACACCGGGATCGTCAATAGATTGTGGATAAGTCTGTGCGTAAAAAGGTATAAGGCGGGGTTTTGCTGGGGAATACAGCAGTCAGTCATTTTTTTGCAACTTTTCTGTTGCGGTCGCTCGGGAACTCCCTATAATGCGCCTCCATCGACACGGCGGATGTGAATCACTTCACAGATAACCCGGTCGGTTGAAGAGAAAAAATCCTGAAATAACGGGTTGACTCTGAAAGAGGAAAGCGTAATATACGCCACCTCGCGACAGAGCGCTGAAGCGCGTCGCAACTGCTCTTTAACAATTTATCAGACAATCTGTGTGGGCACTCAAAGTGACATGGATTCTTAATGTCCTCGGACACTAAATGAATACCAAGTCTCAACGAGTGAACACGTAATTCATTACGAAGTTTAATTCATTGAGCATCAAACTTTTAAATTGAAGAGTTTGATCATGGCTCAGATTGAACGCTGGCGGCAGGCCTAACACATGCAAGTCGAACGGTAACAGGAAGCAGCTTGCTGCTTCGCTGACGAGTGGCGGACGGGTGAGTAATGTCTGGGAAACTGCCTGATGGAGGGGGATAACTACTGGAAACGGTAGCTAATACCGCATAACGTCGCAAGACCAAAGAGGGGGACCTTCGGGCCTCTTGCCATCGGATGTGCCCAGATGGGATTAGCTAGTAGGTGGGGTAACGGCTCACCTAGGCGACGATCCCTAGCTGGTCTGAGAGGATGACCAGCCACACTGGAACTGAGACACGGTCCAGACTCCTACGGGAGGCAGCAGTGGGGAATATTGCACAATGGGCGCAAGCCTGATGCAGCCATGCCGCGTGTATGAAGAAGGCCTTCGGGTTGTAAAGTACTTTCAGCGGGGAGGAAGGTGTTGAGGTTAATAACCTCAGCAATTGACGTTACCCGCAGAAGAAGCACCGGCTAACTCCGTGCCAGCAGCCGCGGTAATACGGAGGGTGCAAGCGTTAATCGGAATTACTGGGCGTAAAGCGCACGCAGGCGGTCTGTCAAGTCGGATGTGAAATCCCCGGGCTCAACCTGGGAACTGCATTCGAAACTGGCAGGCTAGAGTCTTGTAGAGGGGGGTAGAATTCCAGGTGTAGCGGTGAAATGCGTAGAGATCTGGAGGAATACCGGTGGCGAAGGCGGCCCCCTGGACAAAGACTGACGCTCAGGTGCGAAAGCGTGGGGAGCAAACAGGATTAGATACCCTGGTAGTCCACGCCGTAAACGATGTCGACTTGGAGGTTGTGCCCTTGAGGCGTGGCTTCCGGAGCTAACGCGTTAAGTCGACCGCCTGGGGAGTACGGCCGCAAGGTTAAAACTCAAATGAATTGACGGGGGCCCGCACAAGCGGTGGAGCATGTGGTTTAATTCGATGCAACGCGAAGAACCTTACCTACTCTTGACATCCAGAGAACTTTCCAGAGATGGATTGGTGCCTTCGGGAACTCTGAGACAGGTGCTGCATGGCTGTCGTCAGCTCGTGTTGTGAAATGTTGGGTTAAGTCCCGCAACGAGCGCAACCCTTATCCTTTGTTGCCAGCGGTCCGGCCGGGAACTCAAAGGAGACTGCCAGTGATAAACTGGAGGAAGGTGGGGATGACGTCAAGTCATCATGGCCCTTACGAGTAGGGCTACACACGTGCTACAATGGCGCATACAAAGAGAAGCGACCTCGCGAGAGCAAGCGGACCTCATAAAGTGCGTCGTAGTCCGGATTGGAGTCTGCAACTCGACTCCATGAAGTCGGAATCGCTAGTAATCGTGGATCAGAATGCCACGGTGAATACGTTCCCGGGCCTTGTACACACCGCCCGTCACACCATGGGAGTGGGTTGCAAAAGAAGTAGGTAGCTTAACCTTCGGGAGGGCGCTTACCACTTTGTGATTCATGACTGGGGTGAAGTCGTAACAAGGTAACCGTAGGGGAACCTGCGGTTGGATCACCTCCTTACCTTAAAGAACCTGCCTTTGCAGTGCTCACACAGATTGTCTGATGAAAAGTAAATAGCAAGGCGTCTTGCGATTGAGACTGTACGTCCCCTTCGTCTAGAGGCCCAGGACACCGCCCTTTCACGGCGGTAACAGGGGTTCGAATCCCCTAGGGGACGCCACTTGCTGGTTCGTGAGTGAAAGTCACCTGCCGTCATATCTCAAAACTGACTTGCGAGTCATGTTTGAGATATTTGCTCTTTAAAAATCTGGATCAAGCTGAAAATTGAAACGACACACAGCTCATGTGTGTTCGAGTCTCTCAAATTTTCGCAAGTCGATGGTGAATCGAAAGAAACATCTTCGGGTTGTGAGGTTAAGCGACTAAGCGTACACGGTGGATGCCCTGGCAGTCAGAGGCGATGAAGGACGTGCTAATCTGCGAAAAGCGCCGGCGAGGTGATATGAACCCTTGACCCGGCGATGTCCGAATGGGGAAACCCAGTGCAATCCGTTGCACTATCGTTAACTGAATACATAGGTTAACGAGGCGAACCGGGGGAACTGAAACATCTAAGTACCCCGAGGAAAAGAAATCAACCGAGATTCCCCCAGTAGCGGCGAGCGAACGGGGAGCAGCCCGGAGTCTGAATCAGCTTGTGTGTTAGTGGAACGGTCTGGAAAGTCCGACGGTACAGGGTGATAGTCCCGTACACGAAAGCACACTTGCTGTGAACTCGAAGAGTAGGGCGGGACACGTGGTATCCTGTCTGAATATGGGGGGACCATCCTCCAAGGCTAAATACTCCTGACTGACCGATAGTGAACCAGTACCGTGAGGGAAAGGCGAAAAGAACCCCGGCGAGGGGAGTGAAAAAGAACCTGAAACCGTGTACGTACAAGCAGTGGGAGCCTCTTTATGGGGTGACTGCGTACCTTTTGTATAATGGGTCAGCGACTTATATTCTGTAGCAAGGTTAACCGTATAGGGGAGCCGAAGGGAAACCGAGTCTTAACTGGGCGTTAAGTTGCAGGGTATAGACCCGAAACCCGGTGATCTAGCCATGGGCAGGTTGAAGGTTGGGTAACACTAACTGGAGGACCGAACCGACTAATGTTGAAAAATTAGCGGATGACCTGTGGCTGGGGGTGAAAGGCCAATCAAACCGGGAGATAGCTGGTTCTCCCCGAAAGCTATTTAGGTAGCGCCTCGTGAACTCATCTTCGGGGGTAGAGCACTGTTTCGGCTAGGGGGCCATCCCGGCTTACCAACCCGATGCAAACTACGAATACCGAAGAATGTTATCACGGGAGACACACGGCGGGTGCTAACGTCCGTCGTGAAGAGGGAAACAACCCAGACCGCCAGCTAAGGTCCCAAAGTCATGGTTAAGTGGGAAACGATGTGGGAAGGCACAGACAGCCAGGATGTTGGCTTAGAAGCAGCCATCATTTAAAGAAAGCGTAATAGCTCACTGGTCGAGTCGGCCTGCGCGGAAGATGTAACGGGGCTAAACCATGCACCGAAGCTGCGGCAGCGACACTATGTGTTGTTGGGTAGGGGAGCGTTCTGTAAGCCGTTGAAGGTGTGCTGTGAGGCATGCTGGAGGTATCAGAAGTGCGAATGCTGACATAAGTAACGATAAAGCGGGTGAAAAGCCCGCTCGCCGAAAGACCAAGGGTTCCTGTCCAACGTTAATCGGGGCAGGGTGAGTCGACCCCTAAGGCGAGGCCGAAAGGCGTAGTCGATGGGAAACAGGTTAATATTCCTGTACTTGGTGTTACTGCGAAGGGGGGACGGAGAAGGCTATGTCAGCCGGGCGACGGTTGTCCCGGTTTAAGCATGTAGGCGGAGGTTCCAGGTAAATCCGGTACCTTGTTAACGCTGAGGTGTGATGACGAGGCACTACGGTGCTGAAGTGATAAATGCCCTGCTTCCAGGAAAAGCCTCTAAGCATCAGGTAACACGAAATCGTACCCCAAACCGACACAGGTGGTCAGGTAGAGAATACCAAGGCGCTTGAGAGAACTCGGGTGAAGGAACTAGGCAAAATGGTGCCGTAACTTCGGGAGAAGGCACGCTGATGTGTAGGTGAAGCCCCTGCGGGTGGAGCTGAAATCAGTCGAAGATACCAGCTGGCTGCAACTGTTTATTAAAAACACAGCACTGTGCAAACACGAAAGTGGACGTATACGGTGTGACGCCTGCCCGGTGCCGGAAGGTTAATTGATGGGGTTAGCGGCAACGCGAAGCTCTTGATCGAAGCCCCGGTAAACGGCGGCCGTAACTATAACGGTCCTAAGGTAGCGAAATTCCTTGTCGGGTAAGTTCCGACCTGCACGAATGGCGTAATGATGGCCAGGCTGTCTCCACCCGAGACTCAGTGAAATTGAACTCGCTGTGAAGATGCAGTGTACCCGCGGCAAGACGGAAAGACCCCGTGAACCTTTACTATAGCTTGACACTGAACACTGGTCCTTGATGTGTAGGATAGGTGGGAGGCTTTGAAGCGTGGACGCCAGTCTGCGTGGAGCCAACCTTGAAATACCACCCTTTAATGGCTGGTGTTCTAACGTAGACCCGTAATCCGGGTTGCGGACAGTGTCTGGTGGGTAGTTTGACTGGGGCGGTCTCCTCCCAAAGAGTAACGGAGGAGCACGAAGGTTGGCTAATCCTGGTCGGACATCAGGAGGTTAGTGCAATGGCATAAGCCAGCTTGACTGCGAGCGTGACGGCGCGAGCAGGTGCGAAAGCAGGTCATAGTGATCCGGTGGTTCTGAATGGAAGGGCCATCGCTCAACGGATAAAAGGTACTCCGGGGATAACAGGCTGATACCGCCCAAGAGTTCATATCGACGGCGGTGTTTGGCACCTCGATGTCGGCTCATCACATCCTGGGGCTGAAGTAGGTCCCAAGGGTATGGCTGTTCGCCATTTAAAGTGGTACGCGAGCTGGGTTTAGAACGTCGTGAGACAGTTCGGTCCCTATCTGCCGTGGGCGCTGGAGAATTGAGGGGGGCTGCTCCTAGTACGAGAGGACCGGAGTGGACGCATCACTGGTGTTCGGGTTGTCATGCCAATGGCACTGCCCGGTAGCTAAATGCGGAAGAGATAAGTGCTGAAAGCATCTAAGCACGAAACTTGCCCCGAGATGAGTTCTCCCTGAGACTTTAAGTCTCCTGAAGGAACGTTGAAGACGACGACGTTGATAGGTCGGGTGTGTAAGCGCAGCGATGCGTTGAGCTAACCGATACTAATGAACCGTGAGGCTTAACCTTACAACGCCGAAGGTGTTTTGGCGAAGAGACAGACACGATTTTCAGCTTAGATTCAGAGTCCGAAGGATTTTGCGCTGAGACAAGGCGGCAAACGAAGGAAAGGAAGGAGCATACTGAGGTATGTGACTGACTTTACGAGAGCAGCCAACGCAGTATCAGTGCGAAAGACACAGGACAGAGCACAAGAATTTGCCTGGCGGCTGTAGCGCGGTGGTCCCACCTGACCCCATGCCGAACTCAGAAGTGAAACGCCGTAGCGCCGATGGTAGTGTGGGGTCTCCCCATGTGAGAGTAGGGAACTGCCAGGCATCAAACAAGTGAAGAGGCCATCCGGAAGGATGGCCTTTTTGCGTTTGTTTGTTGAAAAACGGCAGGCCGGGCAAGGCGAAGCCGCCACCCGGCAACTCAGAGCGTACTATCCCTGACAAACATTCAAACGAAGCAATTGCCGCTGATGGAAACGCCCAAGGATCAGCACCGTCGTTAACGCACCAAGCAGCGCGCAAAACATATCAGACTGGGTATCCCATGGATCGCCCTGCGTCCCCAGAAAATCATCCGCACCCTGTCCCATTGCCAAAGCTGCCCACCACTCAATGAGTTCATAGGTGGCGCTAATGGCCAGAGCAACACAGCACACCAGAAATCCCGTCATCTTATGTCCACGAACATACCCACCGCGCAGCAGAATTTCTCGCGCTGCCAGTGCGGGAACCAGCCCCTGGAAGAAGTGACCGAGCTTGTCATACGGATTTCGGCTAAGCCCGAGCATCTCCTGAACCTCAAAACCAACCGGAACCTTTGCATAGGTGTACATACCACCAACCATCAGAATGATGGCGTGGAAGAAAACCAGGGTATAGAGAAGGGGAGTCAGGGGGTATCGCCGGTGCGTGGCAAGCAGAAGTGGGATGATGATAATGACGGGCGTCACCTCCATCAGCCAGGTGACGCGATCGCTCGTGAACAGGCCGGTATAAAACAGGATCATCAGCAGGAGCAGTGACCCGACTTTTAAAGCAGATAAGGTCATATCATTTTCATTGTCAGGGGAAAAAATCACTATTACCTGACAGAAGGGAAAATTCAATGCGTAGCGGATACAGAAAAGCAAAAACCCAGCCATAGGCTGGGTTCTTTAAATAGTGGTGCCCGGACTCGGAATCGAACCAAGGACACGGGGATTTTCAATCCCTTCAAAAAAGACCAAATGCTCTATCAGCACTAACAGTTTTATACTGGTTTGCCTTGAGAAAAATGTTTAAGTTTGGTTCTTCATGACTTAAGTATTGCTTAAATACGGCGTTTCGAAGCTACCAGAATCCTACCATTATGAGCCTATACCCATAGAAGAGAAATTATCTCCCGTTCTCGCGATTCAATGACTAAAAATCAGACGGTGCAGGCTTTTAGATACTGATATTATATCTTTTGGGTAAAGTATTAATCTCTGTTGAGATAGGCTCTTAGCCCTAAAATAGCCGAACAGCAAACGCCAAAACAACAATACTGACATTCCCATTAACTGTCGCGATGGTTCTGAGTCGATCGTCTTTAAGTGTTTTACCATCAAATGTTGCGATGGTGCGGAGTCGATCGTCTTTCAAGGTCTTCCCATCAAATGTTGCGATGGTGCGGAGTCGGTCGTCTTTCAGGGTTTTACCGTCAAAGGTAGCGATGGTACGGAGTCGGTCGTCTTTCAGGGCTTTACCATCAAACGTCGCGATGGTCCTCAGTCGATCATCTTTCAAGGTCTTGCCATCAAAGGTCGCGATAGTCCTGAGTCGATCGTCTTTTATAGTTACGCTCATAAGTATTCTCCTGTGATACATCCATTCAGCACTTTACCATCCAAAATCAAGCACTGGTTTCTGTAAGTTCTGGACGCTAATTGCCTGAATGTACGTTTGAAATTCAATCAGTTAGCATTAACATTAACCAGTGCTTCATTGAATATAACAGGTCTGATGCAGGTTAAAAGATACAATTTTACCTATAAATTGCGGTAGCGCATTGTTCTTTTATCTGGCACCTAGAGGTGTCCTCCAACCCCTTTAAATTTTTCGATAAACGCCCCAATTTTCTGGAATACAGTCTGCTTTTTCGTTTTGTACTGAGGATTCAGTGGACTGAGCTTTGGTAGCGTCTCATTTAGCTCCGTCCCATTTTCGGTAGCATACTCCCGTTTGAGTGATGTGCGGATGTAGCGCCTTGCAGCCTCTGCATTGAGGTTTTCTTCCTTAATCAACGCTTCTGCTTCCCGCTGCTGTTCACGCTGAGCATAGGTAAAGAATGCATCAATGATACTGGCCTTGTCCGGCATGTCATCAAGGTTAGTTTGCTGAATAAAGTCAACAATCAGACCTTCTTTGGCACGGTTGCCCAGACTTGACCGGATTAAGCGTCTGACCTCTTCAGTCAGGGCTTCTTTACCTTTTTTCTGACGATTGTGGTCGAAAATCAGACCAAGGATGTAGTCCAGGTTAATCTCCTGCGACTTAAGCAGGTCAATTTCAAACACTACGTCATCCCAGTCCGTGGTTGATTTATCCCTGTCGTTTGCTGCTTTTTCGCGTCGCTGCCAGTCCCGGATATCATTGTATGCTGAGCGATAGTCCTGAACTTTACGTTCTGCCGGGAGACGAATGGTTTGTAGTTGAGCAAATTTTTCATCATCCACATAGTGCTCTGCTTTAAAGGTTTCTACCGCTTCCGGGTCACTAATATCAACCTTCTGCAGGGCTTTCAGCGTGGCAAATTCATCATAGTTTTGCAGGATGTTTTCTGCCCGCAGATATTCACCAAACAGTTTGACGAAGGCTTTTTTCTCTTTTTCACTGTCGATGCTGGCCGGGTCAGGGAAGCGCTGCTCCAGCTCCGAAACAACAGCCATAAAACCTCGTTTAGCCTCGCCGGTTGCCGCATCGGTAAAGCCCTGCATGTACTCTTCGTAGCTTTTTTCCAGCACCACATTCCTGGTGTTTTTGTCGCCAAAAAGCGTGATGGCATCAATAGTCGGACGCTCCAGGTCCCTGAAGGTCACGATATTGCCGAAGGTTTTGGTTGCATCATAGATACGGTTGGTGCGTGAGAATGCCTGCATCAGACCGTGATAACGCAGGTTTTTGTCAACAAACAGAGTGTTCAGCGTCGGGGCATCAAAGCCGGTTAAGAACATTCCCACCACGATGAGAAGGTCAATATCCTGATTTTTCACTCGTTGAGCTAAATCGCGGTAGTAGTTCTGGAAACCGTTACTGTCGGTACTGAAATTGGTTTTAAAGTGGTTGTTATAGTCATCAATGGCTGAATCCAGGAATTCCTTCGCGCTGCTGTTCATCGCGCTGGTATCAAAGCTTTCGTCAGTAATATCACCAATGGCGCTTTGCTCTTCATTTGCAGCAAAGGAGAAGATGGTTGCAACCCGAAGGCGTTTATAGCTGCCAGATTTCTTCTCCGCTTCTTCCTGTAGCATTTTAAACGTCGTGTAATAAGCTTTTGCCGCGTCCACGCTGCTAACTGCTAACATGGCGTTAAAGCCCTTAGCTCCCGGGAAGGTTCGGTGTGTTTTCTGACGGAAGTTATTGAGAATGTATTGCGTTATTTCCTGGATACGCAGGGGGTGCAAAAATGCCTGTTGGTTTTCAGCCGTGCTGAGTTTTTTCTCATCAGTTTCCGTTTCAAGAGACTTAAACTGTGGGCGGACATCGTTATAGTCCACCTTAAACTTCAGCACTTTTTCATCACGAATCGCATCAGTAATTACGTAAGAATGTAACTCACGCCCGAATACGCTGGTTGTGGTTTCTGCTCCCAGTGCGTTTTCCGGGAAAATAGGCGTACCGGTAAAACCAAACTGATAAAAGCGTCTGAATTTCTTTTTGAGGTTTTTCTGGGCCTCACCAAACTGGCTGCGGTGACACTCATCAAAGATAAACACCACCTGCTGCTGATAGACGGGCAGGTCAGCTTCGGCTTTCATCAGGTTATTGAGTTTCTGAATGGTTGTGACGATAATTTTGTTATCGTCCTTATCCAGGTTTCTCCTAAGGCCTGCTGTATTATCCGAACCATTGACACTGTCCGGAGAGAAGCGCTGATACTCCTTCATGGTCTGGTAATCGAGGTCTTTCCTGTCGACCACGAAGAAGACTTTATCGATAAAGTCCAGCTCAGTAGCCAGTCTTGCGGCCTTAAAGCTGGTCAGGGTTTTTCCTGACCCGGTGGTATGCCAGATAAACCCGCCGCTTTCGGGTTTTGACCAGTTCTTCGCTTTAAATGAGCTATTAATTTTCCAGAGGATTCGCTCAGTGGCGGCAATCTGATAGGGGCGCATGACGAGCAGTGTCTGGCTGCTGTCAAACACGCTGTAATTAAACAGAACATTCAGCAGGGTATGCTTCTGGAAGAAGGTGGCGGTAAAGTCCTTCAGGTCCTTAATCAGAGTGTTATCCGATTTCGCCCAGTTCATGGTGAAATCAAAGCTGTTTTTATCCCGCTTAGTGGTACTGGCAAAGTACCGGGTATCAGTCCCGTTGGAAATCACAAAGAGTTGCAGGTATTTAAACAGGGAGTTATCGCTGTTAAAGCTTTCCTTGCTGTAACGGTGTATCTGGTTAAAGGCTTCACGAATAGCCACGCCACGCTTTTTGAGTTCGATTTGCACCAGTGGCAGGCCGTTGACCAGAATCGTAACATCATAACGGTTAGCGTGTGAGCCGGTCTGTTCAAACTGCTGAATGACCTGCACCTTATTGCGCAGCAGGTTCTTTTTATCTATCAGATAGATGTTTTCCAGACGACCATCATCAAACGTAAAATCACAGATATAGTCGATATGGATTTTACGGGTTTTGTCCAGGCTGCTGTCACTGGGGCTGTCCAGATACTGCTCTGCGAAGCGCCGCCATTCACTTTCGTTAAACACCACACCATTAAGGCGCTGAAGCTGGTCCCGCACATTCGCCAGCATCGCAGTCGGTGACTTAACGGAGATAAACTCATACCCCTGATTAAGAAGGTCCTGAATCAGCTCCCGCTCAAGGTCCGATTCGCTCTGGTAGCTGTCACCGGTCTCCAGAACTTTGGTGTATTTATCAAGGACGATAAAGTTATTGGATTCAGCAATGGTGTGTGTCTGTTGTGTCATGGTGCATCCTGTGCGTCATCTGGTAAAGCCCGAAAGTGTATCAGAAGCATCTTCCGGTATTCCTAGAGCCTGATACCGGGTGGGTGAAAACATACCCTACCGGTATCAATGGTCTGTCAGTTGCTGGCTGTTTCTGATTTCGGGAAGCTGAACAGTAAATCACGATAGTATTCGTACTGTTTCTGGCGCAGCTCGATTTCACGAGGTAAGCCTTCAGTCAATGAGAATGTTATAGCCTCTAATTTGTCCAGAATTCCGACTATTCGCTGTTGTTCGAGCATTGATTTCTCTGGTGATGCAGGGAAGGGTATAGGCACAGTAATTTTCTCGACCTGATGGCTCATTAGCTTAGGATTACCCATACCTGAATAGACATGCTTTTGGGCTTCTATTGAAAGCCAATAGTAAAGATACTTATAGCTAATTGGATAATTTTCATGAATTTTGATTAGTCCACAAACATTCGTGATGGAGAATTTCCCTGTACGGTAGAAAACCGTTCCAGCATTTGCACCATCTGTTGTCCAACTAATAAATTCACCATCAAAGTCGTAAGTATCTATTGAGCCAATCATCCCATTTCTTGCGGTTTGGGAACTATAAACGGGGTAGTCTCCTGCATTCTGTTCGAGATACCCTTTGGACATGACTCTTCCGCGTCTTAATATTGCTACATCAGCTAGCGTTTTCCACTCAACTTCGGCCTCGCCAAAACAAAGCAACTGGTCACGATAGTAGTTGTACTGTTTTTTTCGCATGGTAAGCTCAGCTGTAAGCTCAGCTGTAAGCTCAGCTGTAAGAGCAGTAAATTTATCCAGAATTCGGACGATTTCAGACTGGATGGTCAGAGACTTTTCAGGATTTTCCGGGCAGGGAACTGGAATATAGCACTCCTTTACCTTCGCGTCAGATATCGCTGGGTATGCTGATCCGCTTTGATTTTCTTCAACATATTTTTTAAAGTAACTTGTTGAAATCCAATGCCAAATCCATTTTGGTAGAACCTCATCTTGTTTCGCTCTTAAGACACAGAATCCGGTGCTTGCTACTTCGTCTGAGTACTCACCGTCTATTAGGCAAAACCGTTGTTGAGTTGGTCGAGTTGTTGCGAAAATAACATCATTTTCCTCAATGAGTTTTTGAGCCCTACTCGGGGCATTGTTCGCTGTAACTTCAGTTGTCTCAGTGATTTTTTTTGTTTCAATATCAACAGAGGTTAAATCCACATATCGGTAAGAGCGGGTAGCCTCACGCCATTTTATATTACTCGTTCGTAGAGTAACTTCTCCAATCGTCTTCCATTGAATATCAACTCCATTAAGTAACTTTTCCAGATAGCTCAGAACGCTCATTTCTGTACCTCGTCACCTTCAATCTCAGCCACAATTGAGTCGATGTCCTTACGTAACTGATCGATTTTGCCGACGGTGATTTTCAGTTCAGTATTTAGTTCGGAAATATCAATTATTTCGCGGGTATTCAAGGCTTCGACGTAGCTGCTGACTGAAAGGTTATAGTTATTGGCAGCAACTGTTTCTTGAGGTACGGTTTTCGCCAAATGGTCAATGTCTGCTTTGCTGGCAAAGACCTGCATAATCTGTTCAATATGACCATCAGTCAGGATATTGTTATTGGTTTCTTTCTTAAACAACCCGCTGGCGTCAATAAACTGAACGTTGGTATCCGTTTTATGTTTAGACAGCACCAGAATGTTTACGGCAATGGTGGTGCCGAAGAACAGATTAGGTGCCAGAGAAATCACCGTTTCAACATAGTTATTATCGACCAGGTACTGTCGGATTTTCTGCTCTGCACCGCCACGGTAAAAAATACCGGGGAAGCAAACTATTGCTGCGCGGCCTTTGGCGGACAGGTAGTTAAGCGCATGAAGCACAAACGCAAAGTCAGCTTTTGATTTTGGTGCCAGCACACCTGCCGGAGCAAAACGCTCATCGTTAATCAGCGTCGGATCGTCACTGCCAATCCATTTCACCGAATATGGCGGGTTCGAAACAATCGCATCAAACGGCTTTTCGTCGCCAAAGTGTGGTTCAGTCAGGGTATTGCCCAACCTGATATCGAATTTGTCGTAGTTGATGTTGTGCAGAAACATGTTCATACGCGCCAGGTTGAACGTCGTATGGTTAATCTCCTGACCGAAAAAACCTTCCTCAATTATGTGGTTATCAAAATGTTTCTTAGCCTGCAGCAGCAGAGAGCCCGAGCCTGCAGCAGGGTCATAGATTTTGTTGACGTGAGTCTGACCGTGCATCGCAAGCTGAGCAATCAGCTTAGAGACGTGCTGAGGTGTGAAGAACTCCCCGCCAGACTTACCGGCATTTGCCGCATAGTTAGAAATCAGGAACTCGTAGGCATCACCAAACAGGTCAATCTGGTGCTCGTTAAAATTCCCCAGGTTAAGCCCTTCAACGCCTTTCAGAACGGCGGCAAGACGGCTGTTTTTGTCTTTAACTGTGTTACCCAGTCGATTGCTGGTCGTATCGAAATCGGCGAACAGGCCTTTGATGTCGGCCTCGGACGGATAGCCGTAGGCAGAGCTTTCTATAGCGACGAAGATACTGTTTAAATCAGCATTCAGCCTGTCGTTGGTGTTCGCTTTAGCGGCAACGTTGCAGAACAGCTGGCTCGGGTAGATGAAATAGCCTTTAGTCCTGATGGCATCGTCTTTGATGTCATCGGTAATGATGCTGTCATCAAGTGCTGCATAATGTATGCTCTCATCCCCTGCTTCCATGTAGCTGGAAAAATTCTCACTGATGAAGCGATAGAAAAGTGCACCGAGTACATACTGTTTAAAATCCCATCCGTCTACGGAGCCTCTGACATCATTGGCAATGGCCCAGATTTGACGGTGTAGCTCGGCACGCTGCTGAAGGCTTGTCATCTTGTATCCTGTTGTATGATTCTTAAGTACTGTTATTGGCCCGATTTTATCGCAATTTCATATGGATGACAGGCTTTGTTGACCACTACAGTTTGCCCGATTGTGTAAGCAGCGCTCTTTCAGTCAGGCCAGTAGAAACGTTGTGCTGACGATAAATACTGAAGCCCCAATACTATCGGGGCTGAACGTTCAGTCGGTGAGAATTTCTTCATCCGTATCCATTGTGGATGGTGATGAATCTATTTTTGATGTAAGAAATACCCGATTCAGCAGTCTTTGCTTCAGGGCGTTTCTTCGTTCATTGTAGAATTCCGGGAAGCGACTGAACTCAATATTTTCATCTGAAACTAACAGCATTGATGGCGTATAGTTGTTTGATGACTGAGATAACCATTGTTTCAGGGAAGTATCCTGTTTACTTATATTCTGAGAGTGATTCAGTAAATGAAGATTAGGTATGGTGTCCCAGTGTTCCGGGTTTTCATAAAAGCCTAGGTTCTTTGGTGAATTCGCAACATAATCTAATTTTTCAAGATATTTCTTTGAGAAATGATTTCTTGGGTGAAGGTGATCAATATGAAATACCTCGGTCGGATTCATTTCGGGGTACAGAAGATGTAATAGTGCACGGCAACGACCTTCGCCATATCTGATATTGAGAAGGCTTTCGATGTATTCGTCGTCAAATCTGAGGTCCTTATTCGAGCCTTTGTACCTGTCAATAATCTTCTCGAGAGGAAAATGAATATCTGAAAGACTATTTTTCATTACATCTCTGATGCTTGTGAGTAGCGCATCGGCCTGGCTTCCAAAGATCCCTTTCAGAAGTACCATGTAAAACCACTGGCTAATTACTGAGCGTTCATTGTGGTTTTTATTCAGGAGATTAATCGTTGTATATAATGGATGTCCACTGGTTTGCTTTTTGTAAAGCCAGTAGACCACAGGAATGACTGCGTTTTTAGATATCAAAGACTGCGGATTGATGCCGAATCGTCTGATGAGAATAAAAGTCTCCTTGATACAGGATTTTATTTCAGACCATTGCTGTTGTATCTTACCGACCTCCTCTGAAGTGAAGTTTTTTACTTTGAACCGGACGTCAGAGTCAATAAGCATCAGGCTGGTTTTTAAGAACCAGTCTCTTTCGATATAAAACCCCATTTCATTATTCTGATAAATATTTTTTGTCAGTTCATCCAGTTCTCTTCTGAAATCGCCCTGCCAGTGTGCTACCGCTATTGACATCAGTAAGTCGGAGAACTCAAGTTTTGTCCCCCCGCTGTTCGTGCGGATGAAAACATCCAGCACATGATCAATGTCCTGACTGCTCTCATTGAAGTAGTGGATAAGATTCTCAGTTCTTATCTTGGTATAAAGTTTAAGCAGAGTTTTTCTGGAAAATTCACTGGAAATGAGTCCTCTTTTTTCGAGTTCTGGTACGACAACGTTAAATAAAATATCATCAGGGGAATCATACTGCTCGTATTTGAATATTTCGTGCAGGCAGAACCAGTGATGTTTGTTGTCTGTAAGTGAATCAGTGTATTGCTTGTCGGTCAGGAACCTGAAGTTATACTTCATCATGAGCTCATCGTCTGAATTAAGTGGCGCTGTTAAATCGACGTAAAGCTTTCTTGGCGGCAGGATGCGATCATCCTGTGCCGAAGGCCACCACACCCGGGGCTGTTTATACGCATACGTTCCACACAATCCAATATATAATGATGTGAGACGCTGCTGACCATCAATCACCGCCTTGAAATCATGAAATCCAGCATTTGTTGCTACGCAGGGGTTTTCTTCATTAAATCGCTGACAGTATTCTTTCAGGAATTCATAGAATTTGTAATCGTTTTTAATACTGGCACTACGGATATCCCACATCATGAAAGAGTTTATCGGGTAGTCTCGCATGATGGAATCAAACAGCAGACATATCTGACTGCTGCTCCAGACGAACTTCCTCTGAATTGCAGGCAGAAGATAGTGGCGTAAATTAATTGAATCTATCGCTTGTTTTATCGTTATTGCTTTTTCATACTGGCCAGCCATCATAAACCTCATATGTTATATTAGCTGGCCTATTTTAATTTATTGCGTGTCGGTAGTACAGTCTTTGCACAAACTAATTTATGCAATGGAAAAGCTGACGGCTCGGTTTGTGTTTTTCATTCGGGTAGACTCGCATTGCGGATGCACAAAGTGATGAAACCTGTCTTGCTATATTTTTACCGAAGTTAACAAGTAGGCCGTGCTTTATTTTTTCACCCTCTGCCCTGATGCTGATGACAAAGCTGAACTGATATACGATTACCTCAATGAGGTCATTGCCAAATGTTATGATGGCGGCGTTGTTTATTTCATATTCATAATCCCTCAGGTCAGTGTTAAGTCTTGCTGTTGCATCTACAAGTGCGTATTCTTTATCGATAATCATAACTTTCTCACTTATCATGTTAATGTGATTTAATCATCACTAATAATATGTTGTGATTTTAATTACGATTATTCGTCTGTTTACTCCCGTAATGCATTATCTGATGAATAATGTTCATGTGGGGTAAGGCTTCCATAAAGTCAGACTGTTCAATCAGCGAAATGAGTGTGTTATCGATCTCAAACGTTGTATCCGGTAATACCTCAACCAGCCTGATTCGGGACAGGGAAATAACGAACACGCCCGATGACGTACATCCGGCAAGAAACCACTCCGCATGGCTGCAAAGCAGACGATAGGGATGAACGGTATGGCTGACGTTTTCGTCGGTTCTGATACGCACCTGGGTCTGGTTGAGTATGGCGAGCGTCAGTCTGCTGAAATCACCAAAGAGCGTGGGTTTCTGGCGCGGCTCCGGGAGCATAATCCGGTAGGGTGAAGGGTGCTCCCCGTCAAGCAGAAGGCTCAGCAGTTTGGCGTCCATCGCGGGTAACAGACGGTCAAGATGCAGCAACCTCGCCAGTATCTTCATATCCCGTTCCGTGCGGCGACGAAAGTAATGCGAAGCGAGCTGATATACGCCGTTGTTCTGTTCAATATCAAGATAGGTGAGGCGGACGTTAAAATCCCGCCGCAGCGTGCGCGTCGTCACCCCAAATTCTTCTGCCAGCGTCCCGATATGCAGCTTTTCACCCTGAAACAAACGGCTCAGGATGATGGAAAGGCGGGTTGCCAGTCTGTCATGTTCGTTTTCTTGTGTTATCAGCGTCATACATCATTTCCGAATTTAGCCGGGAAATAATGCCAGCAGTAGCGGACAGGATTTGTCCGCCCTCTGAAGTTTTTTAAAGTCTGAATACCTTAAATGTAAGTGCTAAACGTCAGTATTCTCAGGTGAATAAAGATGCTTCTGGCGCATGTAGGCAATAAAAATGCAGGATGGTAGCGTCACCCGGTATGCGGGACCGGCTAAATCTATCAGTAGCCAGAGAGAACTGAGCACCCAGCCCACGGGACCGGCAAAAGCGCCCATAGTCCGTGTCAGCATGGCATTTCCTGCAACGGTCAGCCCTCTGCCTAACAGGGCTTTTGCTACGCCATTTGTGACAACAAGCGCCATCTGATAGGCCGCAAATCCGGATGTTTTTATCCCCGCCTGGATTGCCATGGTCAGCAGCTCCGGTGTGGGATTGCTGTAGCCTGTCTGCAATTCTTCCGCCACAGTCTTTAGCTGGTCGGGCGTCATCTTCTCAAGACTTTTCTCCAGAATCTTCATCAGCAGATTCATTTCAATGGTTTCAACACTGGATTTGCTGTTGTAGTTCACCTTCATTTTATCGCAGGCATCGGTAAGAATTTCCCGGTACAGCACCCCTTTACCCCAGCGGAGCAGCGTGGCAAAGCTGTTCGCCCCAAACGTCTGAACCTCGGCGGCAATGGCATCCCAGTAGCGCGGGTGGTTGGGCTTGTGTTTTTTATACTGAGGATCATAGGTCAGCGTTTCCGTGATGCGTGCCAGTCCGTCTTTCGGATCGTAGATAAGCACTGAAACCAGTAAATCCAGATCGTCACGATGACAGTGGCGCAGAAACTCAAGGTCGGGGTCGTGTCGGTAGGTAGCCATATTTCACCTCATTGCAGATATTGGACCTGACAGTTTAAGGAAGCCCCCGGACAGGGTTTGTCCGCCTGAAAAACAAAAAAGTAAAAAAAAACCTGCCCGAAAGCAGGTTTCTGTTCACCGGATGGAGGTATAACGCGTCGGGATTACTTTCCGCGCCATTCCTTTTCCACTTTATCCGCAAAGGCATCGCACTGCCGGGCATATTCCGGGTTATAGAGCAGCTCCGACTGCGAAAGCTGCATGGCGGTCATGCTGCCGTTACGGGCATTTGATTCGAGCCAGGTTCTGCCATAGGTTTTGTTCATCACCTGAAGTACCCGGTTGAATACCGGTCCGTTGAAGCGGGCATTGAGATTAACGCCTTTTACCTGAAGGCCGCTGTCACTGGTCTGGGTCAGGCGGGTGGAGTACATCGCGCAGAAGGTCGAGTTGGTTATCATCTGAGCGTCAGCCTGCTCGTCGGCGAACGCGCTGTGGCTGAAGGCGGAAAGCAGAATTGTGGCGGTTAACAGTTTTAAAATTTTCATCATGTTCCCTTATGGATTGAAAAGCGGAGACAGCCTGCCATACGGGGTGGTCAGGAGATGTCCGGCAGAGAAAAAAGTCAGGGTTTCAGCGAGGGAGCCAGTCGCCAGCGGTGAGGGCCAGCGGATTCGAGCACAAAGGCCAGTTGAGCGAGGTCCCGTCTTGCGGTCCGGGGAGATACGTCAAACTGCCGGATGATGTAGCGAACAGATATTGTCTGACCGTAAAACAGCACCATGGTCAGCCGGATGAGCCGTTCTCCCTGTCCGGTAGCGTGTTGCCTGCGACGATTAACGTTCATCGTTGCCATACGCGCCATCGGTCCCCTTTCTGAAAAGAATCGAGGTGTCTGGCAAGCCAGATATCAGGGCATGAATTGCCGGTAACGCAGCGGGCAGTAAACCGGTGGCAGTTAAAGTCGAGCAGGCTGTAGGGATAGCGCTGACCCACTGCCGCCTTTGCCCGTTCAGCGGCCCGCGCACAACCCTGAGGCGTCAAATCCATACAGTCTGTATACACCGAGATAGCGGAGTTCCAGCCATCGAGCCGGTCAAGAAACCCTTTAGCCTTACTTTTGATAACGGTTCCATCGCCATCAAGATGAACAATATCGCCGTTACCTACATAGATACCGCTGTGTGCGGCAAGGCCAAAAAGCAGTTCGCACTGCACGATACCACCGTAAGCCGGTTCATCGACGCAGGAGAGAATGCAGTTATCGATAAATGAATCCACGAAGTTCAGCAGCAGAAGCCGGTACATAACATTCAGTTCCTTACTACGGGGGAGAGGGGGATGCGTGGGAAACGTAGTGAACACTCAGCTTTCCCACAACGTACGGACCGTGAAAACCCCCATATCGTGGTAAGCCATAAAGTTACTTTCCCACAGCGACCAGAACTCACGGGCGTCGGCATGAGAGATATCGCCACATCGGGAGAGCCACGTGTACCGATGCGTCCAGCTCACATCGACATCTTTTTCAAGCTCAGGCCACGGATGTCCTGCATAGTGAAAATCGGTGACGTAATCGAGCTGCCAGTCTTCTCCGGCAGGGATGAGGCGTATTTCTACCGGATGCCAGCCCCCCGTTTCCGGCGAGTATTCAGGGTCACGGAAGTTAATGGTTAATCCGGTGATGGGGTGACGATGAGGCGGTTTTTGCGCAACGATATCCAGAAGCAGTCGGGTGAACGACCGGGAGAGCGGCAGCACATAGCCGCCCTGCAATATAGCGGGTGATGACATAGTGAATTTCCTTTTTAAGGGGTATGGAACACAGAAAAAGCGGGGGGTTAGTCCTGACTGAGCGCGGTAAGCTGCGTCATACGATGCAGCCAGTCGGCGTAGCAGCGGTGCATAAAGAGTCTGCTGCTGTCCGCTTCGATAAGACAGATATCAGGGCTTCTGAGTACAGCGGCAAGAAACCCGGCGTTGTTGGTGCTGCCCTGACCAAACAACGGGCGGAACACGCGGGACGGAAAGCTGTCCTGCTGCTGTTCAAGAATGGCGTGAATCGCATCAAGCCTTATCCACTCGCGGGAGAACAGGCCCCCTTCACCATTGGCGGTCAGGCGCAGGGCAAGGCTTCCGGTTTCATCCTCCTGACCCAGCTCATACGTCAGCAGCCCCTTACTGTGGGGACTGATTTTCTCTGCTTCCCCGCTGTAGAACACGGTATAGCTTTCGGTGACAGCGGCTTCGGTAGCGATTTTTTTCTTACTCATGGTTCAGCGCCCCAATCAGGTTCTGTAGCTCAGTGATAATGGTCGTGCCCGGGAACACCAGATAGATACCCTGACCGTTATCGCAGACGATACCGAGCAGGAGATACCAGCCATCATCAAGTGCGGTGACGTATTCCGGGTTAGCCAGAGCGACTGCCAGCAGCGGGTCTTCGGGGAGCGTGTCATCGTGGTTGAGATGCCAGAGCAGGGTTCCCGTTTCGTTCCAGAAGGCGGTAAACAGGTCGATATCCTCGACAGGTCCAAGGATTTCATTGCTAAGGGCTTCGAGCGCGGAGGCGGGCAGGTTGAGAAGGGGAAGACTGGTGGGGGTAGTGAGTTTAAACATGATTATCTCCATAAATTATTGATTCATATTGATAATATGTTTTTAAATGGTCTTTAGTTACATTCTGTTTACGTCGTTTGCTTTCTCTGGATTATGTCCTTAAATTTAGTGGGTGGCTGGCATTAAATCCCGTTTTTTTTTAGATTTTAAGAGTTTTGTAAAGGAGTTGGCATGTGCTGTTTTAACTGAACATGAGAGAAGGCTTGTGCACAATTGCTATTGATTTTCTTACTTATTTTCTCAATCATAAAACGCCTTAAATAGTTTAAAAAATAATCAACACCCCATAATCGATATTATTTATGGGGAGAAACGACGTTTAAGCCTGAAAGTGGGGGAGTGGCACTTTCAGGAGATTAAGGGGGCAAACAGGCCTCTTTAACGCGTGTTTTTCTCACGAAAATGTCAGAGCCGGTGATTTGCACTTCAGTATTTCTGCCAATATTATTCGCTTCATGTGCTGGCCAGCATCTAACTCAATACTGTTAATCTGTATTCATTGAGCGAGATGTATGCATTATGAAACCCGATAGTTCTTTAAACCAAATAACGCTGACAATGAAACAGAATGAGTTTGATTCTGTGGATGGTCGCTTTTCTAAGTCAGCGCAAAACATCAAAACCAGCGTTGACGTTGACGTTGACGTTGATGATTGCTGTGTTGAATCGATGGCCCGATATCGCAGCCCAAAGAATCAAAGAGAGGCATTCACTAAAGCTTATTTTGATGAGTGTAAAGCTCGTGCAGTACAAACTGGCCGGACTATCGAAGCCAGCGATACAAAATGTACCGGGCTTAAGGCTATATTCCACTCATCCGGACGTATTAAGTTTATTGTCCGCAAAAGTATTCGCGGAAAGAATGTTTACGTTGCCGTAGGAAGTTACCCTGCATTTTCCATTAATAACGCGAGGGAGCATGCCTTTAAAATAATTCAGGAGCTTAAGGCTTCCGTTGAGACTTATGGTGAGCGTTTTCTTACTCAAAGTAAAATGACGTTTAATGAGCTTGTGGATGAGTATGAGAAAAGCGTACTCAGCACGGGCGTTAAGCGTTCAGCTAACACCGATCTTTCTAAGATCCGGAAATACCTGCGCCCTCTTCTCGGTGACAAAAAGCTGGCAGGTATGACGGAGGCAGATATTCTGAGCTATCTGCATAATCTCGATCTCAAGTCTGCCACCCGCAACCGCCATCTAGCGCTCATTAAAGCGGTATTTACCTGGGCTATACGCATGGGATACACCAGCCGCTCTCCGGCGCTTTATATCAAAGCGCTGCCTGAAGTGACGTCAGATCGCCGCGCCATGGATGACTCCCAGCTTCAGCGCTGGATGGAAGTCTGTGAGCGCTGGCGTAATGGTAAACCCGATCATGAAGCCCTTGCTCTGCTCATGTTCCTTGCCCTGACGGGACTGCGTCTGGGGGAAACCCGTCATCTTCGCCTTGAGGATGTGGACTGGAGCCGGAAGGTTATCACCCTGCGGCATACCAAAAATGGCAAGCTCCGTCGTGTACCGGTATGTGATAAGGCTTTCGTTCTTCTGACAGAACAGCGTCAGCATCTGGGTGATGAAGGCTGGGTATTTCCGGGCAAGGGGACCGACAATCCGGTTTCTGAGCCGCGTCGCCTGCAAAAACGGCTTTGTGAGGCTGCGGGTATTCCTCCGTTCACCATCCATGAGATGCGTCACACCTTTGCGACAAAGCTCATTGAGAGCGGGGCCGACATTCATACCGTTAAAGACTTACTGGGTCACAGCACTATCAAAGTAACGGAACTTTACCTGCACGCCTCACCTGCACGCTATCACGCAGTTGTTAACCGGGCGATGGGGTAACAACCTGCATTCAACGACATGACTTTTAACCAGAGTTCAGATGCCACCCGTTTTCTGACGGTGGCGTAATTTGATGGTAATACACATGAATAAAAAAGCGACAACTAATGTTCCTAAGGTTTCCGGGATTAAGCGTATTCGCGTTTTTGCTGACCGCGATAAAAATTTCACCAAAATGTCGGAGGCAATTATCAGGCGTGCTGAAAACACTGAAGTCGGTGAAGATGATATCGCTTCACTCGGTGTTGGTGATGGGCTGCCACGGCATTATGTGAATACAGCTGATGGCCTTTTCTACATCGGTGGACAGAAACCTGTGCAGGTTTGCACCACGCCAGTTGTGCCTGTCGCCCTGTTTTGTGGGAAAGATAAGGAGTCCGGTCTTGGGATCAGCCTGATGACCGGTAACGGGCTGGGTAAGTATGTGAAGGCCCAGGTGAGCTTCGAGGATATTGTTCAGAGTGGTGCTCAGGTTATGGGCAGACTGGCAGGTCGTGGATTTTGTGTTGGCCCCTCTCCACAGCAGCTTGCTCTTTTTGACCGTTTTATTCAGTGCTGCCGGAGTTTACCGCTGCCTGTCTATCTGATGGCAGATGCAATGGGATTCGTTTCGGAGGATATGGCCTTTTTACATGGTCATGAGCCTGTTGTGACCTCTCTCACCGGGTTTGATTATCTGCTGCCGGGATTCCGCGTGCGTCCCGGACTGCACAAAGGCGGGGCTCTGGAGGAGTGGATTAACCTCATTCGAGAAAATGTCCATGGCTGGGCGCAGACCTTTGCGCTGAGTGCGTCCTTTGCTTCGATGCTTCTGGTTCCTGCCGGTATGGATGTGGGGATGTTTCATTTTCACGGCGTATCCACGACGGGTAAAACGCTTCTTCTGATGCTGGGCGCATCGATCCATGGAGATGGCAGCGAGCCGGGCAGTGGGGGACATGTGAATATTATTCGCTGGAATACCACGCCGAACGCGATGGAGCGCCTTCTCGCTGACTATTCCGGTCTGGTCGCCTGCGTCGATGAACTGGGCGCGAGTAATCATAAGCAACTTTCCTCACTGCTTTACAACATTACGTCAGGTACGGCAAAAGAGCGCCTGAACCGTGGCCTGACGGCAGATGAGCCGTTTAAATGGCGCATGTTTATTCTCTCCACCGGGGAGATGTCAATCTCCGAAAAGCTGGCTGAACAGAAAGCCATGTTACAGGGAGGGCAGGAGCACAGGGCCATCAGTATGGAACTGCTGCCTGAAGATGCTCAAAAACCGGATGAACCGGTATCAGAAACACGTGCCCGTGCAGATGCACTGAAGACGGGGCTGGCAGAGGCTTATGGTCATGCCGGGCCTGCATTTATCGGCAAACTGTTATCTGAAAAAAATGCGGCTGGCGGTCTTCGCACCTACGCAGAGTTTTCATCCTGGCTCCAGGAACAGACAGATGCCTGCTGTAACGCACTGGAAGAGGCCCTGAGGGATGAAGGGCGTGATATTACCCGCGTTCAGCGGCGCGGACTGAAAAGATTTGCGCTGGTATGGCTGGCAGGAGAGAAGGCGCTGAAATACGGCCTTTTACCTTTCGAAAGCGATGCGGTGGCTGAATCCGTTATGTCCGCTGCACGACGCTGGCTGGATAATAACCAGAATCAGTATAACCCGGTACGTAACATGCTGGAGGAGCTTCAGCTGACGCTGGTGACAAAAAGCAGCAGGCACTTTATCACCCTGCGTGAGGACCATGCCCGATGCCCGGGGGATATGTGGGGATTCGTTCACCATAAAACCGGCGACTTCCTGATTTATGAATCGGTGTTTGAAAAGCTCTGCTCTGAAAAGGGGCTTAAGACCGTTGATGTGGCCAGACCGTTAGAGCGTACCGGTTATCTGTCTGGCGAAAGTGCGGGACACTATAAAAAAAGAGCGCTGAAGACGATGGCGCAGTCTTACTACCAGGTCAAAAAAGCGTTTCTGAAATGCAATGTGATGACCGAATTTTAACCCTGAATATAACCATTTTGACTGAACCACAACGAATAAAAGGTGATGTATGATTCCTGAATCAGACGAGTACTATGAGGGCTTTCCTCACGCTATCAGCAGCGAAAATGAAGAAAACACGTCATTCAATGATTACGCTCTGGTTAACACACTGGCGGAGTGCCTGTATCACCGCATCTCTCGTGAAATCTTCGATGGCAGCGAGCCTGCGCTCCGGGCCGTCATTGCCAACGGTGAGATTAAATTCCTGGCTCGTTATACGCTTGAAGGGGCCTGCTATTATGAACCCCTCGGCACATTTCCACGTATGCCCGTTAACGTCGCGCGTAAACGAGCACGTGAACTCTATAACAGATTTGATGATAACCGGGGGCCGGATGAAGATTATGAGCATATCCCGTTCTGACTGATAGCTTAACAGTAAAAAAAAGCAGGGGCACTTGCCTCTGCTTTTCTGTTATCACAAGGACGGTAGCTGAGCCGTTATCCTTTCCGCCAGTAACTGACTGGTGTTCTGTAAGCGCTGAGGATGAAGATGCGCATACCGTTGTGAAGACTGACTGCTGCGGTGCCCCAGTTGAGCCTGAACGTCATACAGTGTTCCGCCGTAGGACACGATGAGGGCGGCAACCGAATGGCGGCAGGTATGAATACACACTTCCTTGTCGAAAATTCCCGCCCGACGCACGATACGCTGAAAGGCTTTAACCGGGTTACTCAGCGGCATGCCCTGTTTTTTACCAATAAACAACCACGGATTTCCCCGCTGCGTTGGCAGCGTTCTGATTACGTCCATCGCCAGTGAGTTAAGGTGAACAATCCGTCCATAGCCATTCTTGGTTTCAGGGAGCCACAGGGTGCGTTTAACCGGGTCAACATGCTCCCACTTAGCCAGACGCAGCTCATCACGACGAAGGCCGGTCAGTAACAGCAGTTTGACATAGCGGGCAGCTACAGGGCTGGTATCGTTATCGGCGGAGAGAAAAATACGACGAATTTCGTCCTCGGTAAAATAACGCTGTCGGGCGTTGTTCTCCCTGAGTAGCTGTACCACCCTTGCCGGATGAACAGAGGTCATGCTTTGCCTTCCGGCCCATGTAAAGACGGCTTTAATGAGTACGATGACACGGTTACAGGTAGCCGCTGACAGGGAAGTACTTAACGTCTGCTGAAGGCGCAGAATGCTCGCTGGTGTGATATCGCTCAGCAGCCTCTGACCAATGGCGGGACGGATATGATCGCGGTAGCGCTGAACATCCTTTCCCCAACTGCGTTTAGCGGATTTTGCCCATGGCAGATAATGCTGATTAAAGAGTTCATCGAACGTCAGCTCCATTCTCTTGTTTTCACGCTCCTGCTTAGGGTCAGTGCCGGTGGCAAGGGAACGTTTGTGTTCTATGGCAATCTGACGAGCAAGATTGACGTCCACTTCAGGCCAGTGACCAATGGCGATGGCGCGTTTTCGTCCATGATAAAGGTAGCGTAGCAAAAACTTTTTACGACCTTCTCTTCTGCTGACCAGACACTTGAGGCCGGAAATCTCGGTGTCGCTGTATTCGGCATCGGTACTGCGTGCATCGGATGTGTTAGGGGGCAGGGATTTAATGAGCTGATTAGTAAAACGGAAGCGTTTGGGGGTGGACATATAACCTCCTGTGACTGGTGTAAAGAACGTCAGGGTTGACCCATCCCCGGCACGGCGTTGTAAATGGCTAAGTTGATTTTCTGGCGTGGCGAAGGGGATGCTGGTGTTACTTGAGATGATTGAAGGCGAGAAATGCCGCAAAAATAGGTGTTACGGTCTGTTTCTGGTCTTAATGGAAAAAATACCGGTGGGGGATGTATTCAAAAAAATAATATGTGCTTTGGTTGATTTTAATTACATATATGGGCGACATTATCCAGAAATACCTTATTGGAGAGTATGTGCTTATTTTGAGAGCATGCTTCTGCATTAATGATTAATCATTAATTTAGTAGGTGTTGTTTTTTATAGGGCTACATTTTTTAATTTTGGTGTTGTAGGTTTATTTCATGATCATGTGGAATACATCGTCTTTGTTCTGACCCCCCTATCTCAGTTGATATAGTTGTTTTTTTTGGGGAAGGGAGGGCTTGTGGGTTGATTTTAAATTTAATTTTCATTATCTTCTTAAGGTAACCTCATATCAAAAGGACAATGTCAATGAAGTTTTTCTCCACTGGTTTCTATGTTTCGAATGATGTTTTATTTGACGATGTATTCAATGAGTGCTTTTCTTGGATTCATGAATCACCACACACAAACTTTATACCTGCACAATTGGCGTGTGACTATCTTAGTGAAGATTTTTATGTAGAGTCAAGTAATGAAAGGATTGATGTAATTACTCATGGCAACCAAGATGTTCAGTTAGGTTGCTTCAGATATTCTAAAATTTCCGAACCACACAAATGGGTAACTGATATATCTATAAATAAGAACTTAATAAATAATACGGTATGGATCCAAGTTGAATCAAGTGTGGTTAGTCAGGAGGCTGCGTATTTAGCACCTCAACCTAAAAAACCTTTGATAGTAATTAGGTTGATAGATAAATTTTCTGGTGGTTTGGATGATGCCTTCAAAACATCAATAGAACCTGATTACCTTTCGAATTCTGAAGAGCATTTAAAGTTGGCGGCAAAAGTTATCAATGGAGAAACTGAAAACAGGCTGCCAATAATCTATGTCAGTTCGAAATATTTTTACAATGAACATCCTCATAACATTATTCCTGAGCGATTAGCAAGAAAGGTGTGTGGCATAGCTCATGTTCTAATTGAACCTCGTGAGAAAATGTTTTCAATAAAACTAAAAAATGAGACAAATTCTAAAAATGCTTACGCAGGTGCAGTCGGAATTTACTGGCCGCGAGGACAAAATATCTCCTTTTACCGTCGGGGTGAGAAAACAGCGAAGGAGTTTGAAGATGAATTATTTGATGATGTCGTAAAAGCCACATCTACAATGGCTCCCGTCTCTGAGGGGGGATGGAGTGAAATACAAAAAAGAAGAACTAAGGATTCTATTAATACACTTAAGATTAGAGGTGAATACACAAGTGAATTGATGGGTTTGTATGAGGCCGATAATGTTGCAAAAGATGAAACAATAGAAGAACTCAAAAGTAATATATTATCTTTAGAATATCGTGTTCGAATGCTTCAATCACAAGCTTCAGCTCAAGGAAGTATAGTAATGAATGCAGGGGAAGAAACTGACTTTTTCAATGGTGAGATCAAAGATGTAATAATAGAAGCACTGAAGGTTGCTATTGTGAATACGAAAGAGGGTAGTCGAAGTAATCATATATTATCTTCTTTAATTTCCAATAACCCTCAAACTATGGAAGCAAATTCGCGTCAAACTCATTTGAAAAGAGCACTTAATGGCTACAGGAGTATGGATAAGGCAACGTCAAGGCAGCTTAAGGAACTTGGGTTTGAGTTGTCTGAGGAAGGTAAGCATTGGAAGTTAGTATATAATGGTGATTCCAGATACTCTTACATTCTTCCTAAAACAGGGAGCGACTATAGAGGATCTTTGAATGCTATTTCTGATATAAGTAATATTATTTTCTAACAAAATCTAGCCCCTTATAAAGGGGCTGGGTTATGGCTATTTTAAATCGGTAATACACATTGTTTAATGTAAGTATTACAGTTCAAAGTTTATGTTCAGGTAAGGAATTCCGATGGGGCTGAGTCATTTTTTAATGACGTGGAAAGCGGGGGATTTTGCTGATGCGAAGAATCATAAGGTGAAAAACAGGAATATTACAGGTGGAGTAGATGGTGGAAACACCCGACTGACAAGGGGAG
Organism: Enterobacter cloacae complex sp. 397G4; assembly: GCF_050031515.1. Taxonomy (NCBI): domain Bacteria; kingdom Pseudomonadati; phylum Pseudomonadota; class Gammaproteobacteria; order Enterobacterales; family Enterobacteriaceae; genus Enterobacter; species Enterobacter cloacae complex sp. 397G4. The sequence goes on from NZ_JBLGWE010000001.1 coordinate 425,064, forward strand.
TTGATAACGCTGAGTTCTTCCCCCTTGCCTGAAGAGGAGTCTCCCCGGTCTTCCCCCGGGGGTAATGGAAGGTAATTTGTTGTTAAATAAAGTAAATTATGAAATCCCCCATTTCCCCCGTATTCTCTGCTTCATTATGAATAATCTTAGAGAAAGGAACCGTAGAGGACCGTAGAAAGACCGTAGCAGTGGGGTAAGGAAGAGACACATCAGAGGGTGTTGAGGTGTGTAAAAGTAACGAACATCTGCGAAAATGGCGAGAAATCCAGCAAACAAATAACGTGTTGCAACGACCAGAAATCTACCGTAGCTAAGAAAGGAAAAAGCCCCGCTTTGCAGCGAGGCCTTATGAATAGTGGTGCCCGGACTCGGAATCGAACCAAGGACACGGGGATTTTCAATCCCTTTGAAACTGCTTATGAACTGCTTTTTTCAACTTTTGAGAAAGGGCTTTTTGGCTGGATTGCCTTGCAAAAGACACACATTCTCACCAATGTATTATGATTAAATCGTTTATAAAGAAATCAATCTAACCCTGCCAGAATCCTACCATGTGATATCTATCATAGATCACCCTACTTTGGGTAATGACTCCAACTTATTGATAGTGTTTTATGTTCAGATAATGCCCGATGACTTTGTCATGCAGCTCCACCGATTTTGAGAACGACAGCGACTTCCGTCCCAGCCGTGCCAGGTGCTGCCTCAGATTCAGGTTATGCCGCTCAATTCGCTGCGTATATCGCTTGCTGATTACGTGCAGCTTTCCCTTCAGGCGGGATTCATACAGCGGCCAGCCATCCGTCATCCATATCACCACGTCAAAAGGTGACAGCAGGCTCATAAGACGCCCCAGCGTCGCCATAGTGCGTTCACCGAATACGTGCGCAACAACCGTCTTCCGGAGCCTGTCATACGCGTAAAACAGCCAGCGCTGACGCGATTTAGCCCCGACATAGCCCCACTGTTCGTCCATTTCCGCGCAGACGATGACGTCACTGCCCGGCTGTATGCGCGAGGTTACCGACTGCGGCCTGAGTTTTTTAAGTGACGTAAAATCGTGTTGAGGCCAACGCCCATAATGCGGGCGGTTGCCCGGCATCCAACGCCATTCATGGCCATATCAATGATTTTCTGGTGCGTACCGGGTTGAGAAGCGGTGTAAGTGAACTGCAGTTGCCATGTTTTACGGCAGTGAGAGCAGAGATAGCGCTGATGTCCGGCAGTGCTTTTGCCGTTACGCACCACCCCGTCAGTAGCTGAACAGGAGGGACAGCTGATAGAAACAGAAGCCACTGGAGCACCTCAAAAACACCATCATACACTAAATCAGTAAGTTGGTAGTATCACCAAGCCCTCATAAGGTGCTAAACTCCCGCAATTTAAGATTGCTCTTATCACCATGAAGTTTAAGCGATGTATCAGATGGATATGAACTTATCAACTATTTACAAGAACCAAGCATTACGGTACTGCATGGTAGGCGGCATGAATACCCTCGTTACAGCCTTCGTGATTATTACTCTCACGGCGCTTGGTTGCGGCCTATACCTTTCTAATTTGTTTGGATATGTTGTGGGTATCTTAGTTAGTTACGCCCTCAATACATATTTCACCTTTTCCTCACGACCTACGCTGCGAAGATTAACAAAGTTCATATTTTGCTGCGCATACTGTTATCTTATTAACATAATAGCCATGAGGCTTGCCATAGGAATAGGTATGGAAAACAAATATATCATCCAGTTGATAGGGATGTTTTTTTACACCGCATCAGGTTTTTTTATAAATAAACTTTGGGTAATGAAATAATGAATGCGCCAGTTCTTTCAATAGTCGTGCCTTGCTATAACGAGCAGGAGGTTTTTAATCTTTGCCTATCTGAGTTATCTTCGCGCTTAGAAGAAATGATAGAAAATAATAAAATTGCAAGAACAAGTGATATTGTTTTCGTTGATGACGGAAGCAAAGATGACACTTGGGCTTTAATTGAAAAAGCATCTATTTCTAGCCATCATGTCAAGGGCGTTAAGCTATCTAGAAATAAAGGCCATCAGACAGCATTAATGGCAGGCCTTTCCTCATGCACTAAATCTGATATCACAGTAAGTATCGACGCAGATCTTCAAGATGATACATCTGTAATTGAGAAAATGGTTGATACCTATCATTCTGGCAGTGACATTGTATATGGCGTTAGGAATGACAGAACTTCAGACAGTTTATTTAAGAAAATCACCGCTGAGACTTTCTATAAAGTGATGACAAAACTTGGTGTAAATCAGGTAGAAAATCATGCTGACTTCAGATTGCTAAGCCGTAGAGCACTTGATTCACTTTTGCAGTACAAAGAGCAGAATCTATATATTCGAGGCCTTATACCTCTTATTGGATATCCTAGTGACAAAGTTTACTACTCACGACACGAACGAGTTGCTGGTGAGTCAAAATATCCCCTAAGAAAGATGCTTGCCTTAGCTCTTGAGGGGATAACATCTTTTTCCGTGACCCCACTAAGAATTGTCACTGCACTCGGTTTTATAATATCAATATTTTCTACAGTCGGCGTTTTCTATACATTAATGCAGTATTTCTTGGGGCATACAGTAAGTGGCTGGGCGTCGATGATCTTGGCAATTCTTTTTATTGGTGGGGTTCAGATGCTTTGCCTTGGCATTATTGGTGAGTACGTAGGCAAGATTTATATGGAAAGCAAGAAAAGACCTAAGTTTTTCATCGAAAAATCAACACATCAGTAAGGTTAAAAAAATGACATCTAAATTCAGACCTTTCCCTTTTTTCTTTGCTGTGCTTGGCATGGTTCTTTTATCATTATTAACATATAATATTAACAACTCTAGATTTACTGATTGGGATGAAAGTAGACACATAGTTAGCGCCTTGCAAATGTTACAAAGCGGTAATTATATAGTTAACAAGTGGGGTGCTGCAGTAGATATGTGGAATCTCAAGCCTCCTGTCAGTTTTTGGTCTCTAGTAATTACGTCAAAAATTTTTGGCATTTCACTTATTACAATGAGAATTCCATCTATTTTATCAGGAATGTTATTGTTTGCCATTTGCGCATATTCTTTAAATAAAAGATATAATTTTATAGCATCCTTGTGTTTCATGCTGTTGTTTATATCTTGCTCTAAGCTAATAACATTCCACTCATTTCGCTCTGCTGATCCTGATGCGATTTATTTGCTATTCATTGTATTATCAGTAGTTATTTTATCTTTTAATTGCAAAACTAGAAATATAGCATTTGCCGCATTTTTAGTATCTTTAGCATTTTTAACTAAAAGCTGGCATGCTTTGTCAATTGGTTTTGCTTTTATTACAGCATACTTTTATCAGGTTAAAGATAGAAATCTGAACTTTAAATCTTTTATCTTTCCAATCATTTGTGTGTCAATTCCAGTTATTCTTTGGCTTATTGCAAGATATCAATATGATAAGTTCGATTTTATCATAAAGATGATTGATTATGATTTACTTCATCGTTCTTCTGTTCAAATAGAAGGTCACATAACCTCCAAATGGTATTATCTTGATATCCTTTATGAAAATCACTTTTTATTGCTGATCGCATTTGTATCATCACTTGCAATTTCAATTTTATCTAATGGAGTAAAAAGCACATTCAGTTATGATGTAAATATTATTCTTATTTCGATCTTAACCTTATTTGCATTCTTCACTCTGGCACAAACGAGGCTTCCATGGTATGGCTATCCACATACTTTGTTAATGTGTTATGCAACAGCTATACTTATCGGAAAATCCAAACATTCATGGGTTCTTGTGGTGCTTGTCATTCTTCCAGGTTCAATCATCCAATTAAACTCTATATATAGAGAAATATCTACTTACCGTCTACCTGATATGTATTATCAACTATCTATGATTAATAAAGATGGAAAAGGGGCGATTTACACCCCCCAAAATATATCACAATCTGAAAGAGCTGCATTAATGGTTTATGGTGGATTTAGCCAAGAACAGATAAAAATATCAGGGCATGATAGTGGTTATTATTTACTCAAGCGAAGCAATGATACTTTTGACGGCCCCAAAGATAAATGCATGTTAATTTCGCGTGGGAATGAATTTAATATTCATACTTGCAAAGATTAATCATAATATTCCGCTCCATGTTAACATGTGAGCGGAATATCAACCAAATAACATCGAAAATCACACAGTAATAAATATATAATTTATTATAAATTAAACACTCCATTCCATTTAGATAAAAAATAAGAAACCGATGTTGCGTTTTTAACATTGAGTTAAGGAAGGTGCGAATAAGCGGGGAAATTCTTCTCGGCTGACTCAGTCATTTCATTTCTTCATGTTTGAGCCGATTTTTTCTCCCGTAAATGCCTTGAATCAGCCTATTTAGACCGTTTCTTCGCCATTTAAGGCGTTATCCCCAGTTTTTAGTGAGATCTCTCCCACTGACGTATCATTTGGTCCGCCCGAAACAGGTTGGCCAGCGTGAATAACATCGCCAGTTGGTTATCGTTTTTCAGCAACCCCTTGTATCTGGCTTTCACGAAGCCGAACTGTCGCTTGATGATGCGAAATGGGTGCTCCACCTTGGCCCGGATGCTGGCTTTCATGTATTCGATGTTGATGGCCGTTTTGTTCTTGCGTGGATGCTGTTTCAAGGTTCTTACCTTGCCGGGGCGCTCGGCGATCAGCCAGTCCACATCCACCTCGGCCAGCTCCTCGCGCTGTGGCGCCCCTTAGTAGCCGGCATCGGCTGAGACAAATTGCTCCTCTCCATGCAGCAGATTACCCAGCTGATTGAGGTCATGCTCGTTGGCCGCGGTGGTGACTAGGCTGTGGGTCAGGCCACTCTTGGCATCGACACCAATGTGGGCCTTCATGCCAAAGTGCCACTGATTGCCTTTCTTGGTCTGATGCATCTCCGGATCGCGTTGCTGCTCTTTGTTCTTGGTCGAGCTGGGTGCCTCAATGATGGTGGCATCGACCAAGGTGCCTTGAGTCATCATGACGCCTGCTTCGGCCAGCCAGCGATTGATGGTCTTGAACAATTGGCGGGCCAGTTGATGCTGCTCCAGCAGGTGGCGGAAATTCATGATGGTGGTGCGGTCCGGCAAGGCGCTATCCAGGGATAACCGGGCAAACAGACGCATGGAGGCGATTTCGTACAGGGCATCTTCCATGGCACCGTCGCTCAGGTTGTACCAATGCTGCATGCAGTGAATACGCAGCATGGTCTCCAGCGGATAGGGCCGTCGGCCATTGCCCGCCTTGGGATAAAACGGCTTGATGACAGCGGTCATATTCTGCCATGGCAGAATCTGCTCCATGCGGGAGAGGAAAATCTCTTTTCGGGTCTGACGGCGCTTAGTGCTGAATTCACTATCGGCGAAGGTGAGTTGATGACTCATGATGTCCCTCTGGGATGCGCTCCGGATGAATATGATGATCTCATATCAGGAACTTGTTCGCACCTTCCCTAATAGTTAGAGGTTTTGACCTGCCCTCCGTTGATTAAGGGCAGCGTTGAATTTGCTTGTTGAACTCACAGTTCAGGTCCGACACTTAGGTTTAGTAGTCCAATATGTTTAATTACTACGGATAAACCATTTTATGATGGCGTGGAGGACGGGGGATTCTAGTAACGGTAAGAAGTGAAAGGGCAAGAAGAGCTTGTTCCAGGTGGACGGACTGGTGAAGATCCCCATGTGGAGAGGGTTGCCGCCAGGTATCCCCGCTTGCTATTGGGGATTTTCCCATCTTATTCCCCGCGACAAAATCACGTTAAGACCAGCGGATTAAGGCGAAATGATAATTCCCCCGTTTCCCCCGTGTTTTCTACTTCACTATGAATGATTTGAGAGAAAGGAACCGTAGAGGACCGTAGAAAGACCGTAGCTGTGTGGTTAGAAAAAGGTATATCAGAGGATGTTGAGGTGTCTAAATGTAACGAACATCTGCAAAAATGGTGAAAAATCCAGCAAGAAAATAACGTGTTGCAACGACCAGAAATCTACCGTAGCTAAGAAAGGAAAAAGCCCCGCTTTTCAGCGAGGCCTTATGAATATTGGTGCCCGGACTCGGAATCGAACCAAGGACACGGGGATTTTCAATCCCCTGCTCTACCGACTGAGCTATCCGGGCAACGGAGCGCATTAAACCGCAATCGCGCGCGATCGTCAACATTATTTCGGGAAAAGCTGTTCAACTGCTTAAGTTTGCGGCAATCTGTCCGTTTGTGCCCTGGAATTGCACAAATCTTCCAGACAGTTCAGGCAAGATGTGACAATGCTGACGGTAAGAGGAGGGCAGTATGGCAAACGACTGGCTTGAGCTGCGTCAGCATGCAGAAACAGGTATTGAGACAATTAAGGCGCATTTCGAAGGACATGCCTTTGATCCCCACTGGCATGATAGCTATCTGGTCGGAATAACCCTTTCCGGCACGCAGCAGTTCCACTGTCGCCGTGAACGCCACCGTAGCCAGCCGGGCGATGCTTTTTTACTTGAGCCCGGGGAGATCCATGACGGTGATGCGCCGATAGAGGGGGGCTTTACTTATCTGACCTTTTATCTGGATGAACACTGGCTCACCCGTACGCTTCAAGGGCTGTACGACTCTACTCCCGGGAGCTACACCCTCCACTTTGCCCAAACGCTGACGCGAGAGCCTCAGTTGGTGCGCGCTATCGGTGATACATTTGTCTCGTTGCATAACGATGAAATGAAGATCGTCCAACAGAGCACAATGGATAACCTGCTCTCTCAGATCACTGCCCACTGCCACTGGCGTAAGAAACTCCCGTTGCAGTTACAAAGCTCCGCCGTGGCGCATCGTGCCCGCGACTATCTCTATGCGCATATCGGCGAGAACGTGGGGCTGTCAGACCTTGCCCGTGAGACGGGTACGGATCGCTTTACGCTCACCCGCTGTTTTAAGCGCGAATTTCACCTGGCACCGCACGCCTGGCTTATCCAGCTGCGCCTGGCAAAGGCCCGACAGATGCTGGCGTGTGGGGAACTGCCTGTTGATGTTGCGACGGCAGTGGGTTTTGCCGATCAAAGCCATCTTGGTCGCTGGTTCCAGCGGGCATACCGTATTTCTCCGGCACACTACCGTCGGTTGTGCACAAACCTTCCAGACGTTTCCAGAAAATAACGGCACATTCGTGGCTCTAATAAAAAAGGAGTCACCTGTGAATTTATTACCCTTCCTGCTGTTTGCATTTGTCGCCTCGATTACACCGGGGCCAACCAATATTCTGGTACTGGCTAACAGTCAGCACTTTGGCGTAAAAAATACGTTTCCTGCGATCCTGGGCGGGTGTATTGCCGCCAGCGCTATTGTTCTGGTTTCAGGCGCAGGGGCAGGAGAAGTGTTACGCCAGTATCCGCTGATACGTCAGGTAATGAGCTGGGCGGGCGTGCTGTGGCTTTCCTGGATGAGCTGGCAGCTGTTTAGCGCCCCGGCCGCGAATCTCTCCTCCAGACGCCATGTCCGGTTTACCGCGCGGGCGGCGGCGTTATTACAGGTTGTAAACCCAAAAACGTGGATGATGGCGCTGGCAGTTGTCAGCCTGTTTGCTCCGGCAAGCGACCATGCATTTCGGGATGTTGCGCTGATGGCGCTAGGGTTTCTGGCGATCTCCGTGGCTTGTTTGTTGTGCTGGGCGTGGCTGGGGAAGGCGGTGAACCGGATTTTCCGCACCACCGTGGCGATGGTGCGATTTCAGCGCGCGATGGCGCTGTGCTTGTTTATTTCCGCCTGGACGGGAATGCTGGCTTAGGTCAGAGCACCACCCATACGACACTGCGCGAACCGCAAAATATCTTCCGCCAGACGGTGCGCCGTATCCACATCCGCCTGGCTACGGTTCACCAGCATGCGGCTCAGGCAACCTTCCAGCACCAGCTCCATCTGCTTCGCGACCATTGCCGGATCATCCACTTCAAGCGTGGTCAGCAGCTCGTGTGTGAACTCGTGCGCGGCACGTTTTTGCTGATCTGCCAGTTGATGGATGGGGTGTCCGGGATCCGGATAGTAGGTGCAGGCGGCGATAAACAGACAGCCTGGGTAACGGTTGTTGGTTACACACTCCGTCAGTGCGGTATAGCGCGCCAGCAGCTTTTGCTCGGTGGTCAGCTCTTCATTCAGCATCAGCTGCCTGCGCCAGATATCCACCTGCTGGCTGAGATAGCGCAGGGCATCATACAGCAGCGCCTCTTTATCCGGCCAGAAGCGCTTAAGTTCATCCAGAGGGTAATCAATACGGTCGGCGACCATCTCAAGCGTGGTGCTGGCGATCCCTTGAATCTCAAGCAATTGCAGGGCTTGTCCCAGTACGTCTTCGCGTTGCACGGTTATCTCCTCCGCTATTCCCAACGGTTTGTCCCGTCTAAAGTGTTGTTTACGGTTGGCGATTGCGCAAATGCGCGTTGAATGTCGTCGCGTCCATAAACCCGGTTACACGCTGCGTCGGCTGTTCTTCCCCCTGTTCATTGAAGAACAGGATGGTAGGCAGCCCGAGCACATTAAGTTGCTTCAGTAGAGCCTTATCCTGCGCGCTGTTGGCGGTAACGTTCGCCTGGAGCAGAACGGTATCGCTCAGCGCATGTTGTACCTGCGGATCGCTGAAGGTGTATTTTTCAAACTCTTTGCAGGCCACGCACCAGTCGGCGTAGAGATCGAGCATGACCGGTTTGCCTTTCGCCTGCGCCAGGGCGCGGTTAAGGTCATCCACGTTCTTAATCTGTATAAAATTCAGATGAGCCTGCGTTTGACCTGCCGGGGTGCCAAACGCCCAGTCCTGTAGTGGACGGACGCTCACCAGTGCGGCCGCCAGCAGAAGGATCTGTAGCAGGCGCATCCACGGTTTCTTCGCCCCCAGACTCACGATAAACGCCCAACTGAAGAAGGCCACGCCGAGCATCGCCCACAGACGTGTACCCCACACATCACCAGTGATGCGCTCAAGCAGGAATATCGGTAGCGCCAGAATGACAAAACCAAACGCGGTTTTCACCGTCTCCATCCACGGTCCGCTCTTCGGCAGCAGACGATTGCCAAACACCGTCACCAGGATCAGCGGCAGGCCCATGCCGAGCGCGTAGAGGTACAGCGTGCCGCCGCCGAGCCACAGGTTGCCGCTCTGAGCAATGTATAACAGGATGGCGCTCAACGGCGCAGTGGTGCAGGGGGAGCAAATCAGCCCGGCGATGGCACCCATGGCGAACACGCCGCCCGCAGAGCCACCCTGCTGACGGTTGCTCATTAGCGTCAGACGCGTTTGCAGGGAAGAAGGCAGTTGCAGGGTGAACAGGCCAAACATCGACAGCGCCAGCAGAATAAACACCGCTGACAGACCGATAAGCACATAAGGGTGCTGAAGGGCGGCCTGGAACTGCAACCCGGCAGCGGCGACCACGAGGCCGAGCGCCGTATAGGTTAACGCCATGCCCTGCACATAGATAAAGGCCAGCAACAGCGCGCGGGCAGTGGAAAGGCGTTGTTTACCGCCCAGCACGATGCCAGAGATAAGCGGGTACATGGGCAGTACGCAGGGCGTAAAGGCGATGCCGATACCAATCAATAACGCCCAAAACGCTGAGAACGGAAGGTCTGAAGCGGTTTCGCCTTCACCCCTCACCCTGGCCCTCTCCCCTGAGGGGAGAGGGGAGGCCGCCGCTTTCACTTCGCTAAGCGGAACGACCTTTGTTTCAGGTGGGTAACAGAATCCCGCATCGGCGCAGCCCTGATACGTCACCGTCAGGGTAGCGCCTTTATCCGCCTGATTCACCGTGACGGGCACGCTTAAGCGCTGACGATAAATTTCACTCTTACCGTAGAACTCGTCCTCGTGCCACTCGCCAGCGGGCATCTGCAATGCGCCGACGTTCGCCTTTGCCGGCGTGATGCTGACCTGCTTGCGATAGAGGTAGTAACCCTCTTTCACCTGCCAGGTGAGACTGAGATCGTGCTGGTTTTGCTGAAAGTCGAAAACGAACGCCTGGTCGGCAGGAATAAAGTTCGAACGGCCGGGTGCGTCAAACAATCCGGCAAAAGCTGACGTGTTGCACAGCAGCAGGATCAGCGTAATGAAGCGTTGAGCCATGAGAGATAATCGTTATCGCCGTGGACCACTGGCAGAACCAGCAGCTCCGGGGTTTGGTATGGATGATGAGACTTGAGGCAGTCGAGGAGCGCCTGCTGGTTTGTCAGGTTGGTTTTGAGCAACATCTGGACTTCGTACTCTTGCTCCAGCTTACCTTCCCAGTAATAAAGGGAGGTGGCACCGGGAAGAAGTGTGACACAGGCAGCCAGTTTTTCGGCCAGCACTTTGGCGGCCAGATCCTGGGCAGAAGCTTCATCAGGGGCGGTGCACAGTACAACAACAGCATCAGGCGTGTTCACAAGTCGACCTCCTCATCACGAAAGTCTTCACTATATCACGCAAGGCGGTTGGTCATTAATGAAACGGGCCGCAGAGCGGCCCGTTTTTAACTATTTTTACAACGGCTAATCGTTTACAGCACAATGCCGCCGATGATAAAGCCGAGGATCACGCAGAGCGTAATCGCCACCACGCCCGGGATGAGGAACGCGTGGTTAAACACGTATTTACCAATACGGGTTGAGCCGGTGTCATCCATCTCAACCGCGGCCAGCAGGGTTGGGTAGGTGGGCAGAACGAACAGGGCGGAAACTGCTGCAAAAGAGGCAATCGCCGTCAGCGGCGTTACGCCCAGCATCAGTGCCGCAGGCATCAGCGCTTTGGTAGTCGCAGCCTGGGAGTACAGCAGCGTCGCGGCAAAGAACAGCACTACCGCCAGCAGCCACGGATAGTTGTGCAGCAGGTCGCCTGCAACGGTCTGGATATCGCTAATGTGCGCTTTCACAAAGGTATCACCGAGCCACGCCACGCCCAGCACGCACACGCAGGCGCTCATGCCGGATTTGAAGGTGCTGGCGTTCAGCACTTCGCTGGTGTCGATTTTACAGGTGATGCTGATCAGCGTCGCGATGGTCAGCATAAATACCACAATGGCTTCGTTACGCGGCAGAACCGGGTTCTGGATCAGACCTACCGTATCGCTGATGGCGGTCGCGTAGAACATCACGGCGACGATACCAATCAGGAACAGCAGCACGGAGCGTTTTGCATGCGGCTTCAGCTCGAAGACCTGACTACCGCGCAGGCTCACTTCACCTTTTGCCAGACGCTCCTGGTAAACCGGATCGTCTTTCAGCTCGGCGCCAAGGAAGTTACACAGTACGGCAGTGATCATTACCGCAATCAGCGTGACCGGAATACAGATTGCCAGCAGCGTCAGGTAGCTTACGCCCATCGGCTCAAGGATACCCGCGAAGAAGACTACCGCCGCGGAAATAGGCGAGGCGGTAATCGCAATCTGGGAGGCGACCACGGCAATAGAAAGAGGGCGAGACGGGCGAATACCCTGCTCTTTCGCCACTTCGGTGATTACCGGCAGCGTGGAGAAAGCGGTGTGGCCGGTACCGGCGAGAATGGTCATAAACCAGGTCACCAGTGGGGCAAGGAAGGTGATGTATTTCGGATGGCGACGCAGCATTCGCTCCGCCAGGCTCACCAGGTAGTCCATACCGCCTGCGACCTGCATAGCCGCGATAGCAGCAATAACCGCCATGATGATTTCGATAACGTCAAAAGGGATTGCGCCGGGTTTAATCTGAAAGATCAGGGTAAGTACAAGCACCCCGAGACCGCCGGCAAAACCGATGCCGATACCCCCGAGTCGTGCGCCCAAATAAATCGCCAACAGGACGATGACGAGTTCTGCTCCAAACATAAAGACCTGCCTTGCTCATTAACAAGTTGATATTGAATTGTTGTGTTTTGGTAACGCCCATAAAGAAAAAAGGCACGTCACAAGTGACGTGCCTTTCGGAAGCTTAGCCTGAACGGTTACTGTTCGCTTTCATCGGTATATCGTTTCGCTTTATATGCCGGGTGCATCAGGTTCTGGGCGGAGAAGATATCGTCCAGTTCGGCTTCGGTCAACAATCCTCGCTCGAGAACCACCTCACGCACGCTCTTACCGGTTTCGGCACAAATCTTCCCGACGATATCGCCGTTGTGGTGGCCGATGAACGGGTTGAGGTAGGTGACGATGCCGATGGAGTTATAGACGTAGCCCTCACACACTTCTTTATTCGCGGTGATGCCGTTGATGCATTTTTCCAGCAGGTTGTAGCAGGCGTTGGTCAGAATATGGATAGATTCAAACATTGCCTGGCCAATCACCGGCTCCATCACGTTCAGCTGGAGCTGACCGGCTTCGGAGGCCATGGTGACGGTCGTATCGTTACCAATAACCTTGAAGCAAACCTGGTTCACCACTTCTGGCACCACCGGGTTCACTTTAGCTGGCATGATGGATGAACCCGCCTGCAACTCTGGCAGGTTGATTTCATTCAGGCCAGCGCGCGGACCGGAGGAGAGCAGGCGCAGGTCGTTACAGATTTTGGACAGTTTCACCGCCAGACGTTTCAGGGCGCTGTGCACCATCACGTAGGCGCCGCAGTCTGAGGTAGCTTCAATCAGGTCTTCCGCAGGCACAACCGGCAGGTTGGACACTTCAGCCAGCTTCTGTACCGCCAGCTGCTGATAGCCATCTGGCGTGTTCAGGCGTGTACCGATGGCGGTTGCGCCCAGGTTCACTTCCAGCAGCAGTTCGGACGTGCGCAGCAGGTTTTTCGTCTCTTCGTTCAGCAGCACGTTAAACGCGTGGAATTCCTGTCCGAGGGTCATTGGCACCGCGTCCTGCAACTGGGTACGGCCCATTTTCAGGATGTCCTGGAACTCTACGGCTTTACGCTGGAAGCCATCGCCCAGCTGATTAATCGCGTCGACCAGTTTAACGACAGAGGCATACACCGCGATGCGGAAGCCGGTTGGGTAGGCGTCGTTGGTGGACTGACATTTGTTAACGTGATCGTTCGGGTTCAGGTACTGGTATTCACCTTTCTGATGACCCATCAGCTCCAGGCCGATGTTTGCCAGCACTTCGTTGGTGTTCATGTTGACGGAGGTGCCCGCGCCGCCCTGATAGACGTCAACCGGGAACTGATCCATGCATTTACCGTTGTTCAGCACCTCATCGCACGCGGCGATAATCGCATTTGCAGCGCTTTTAGGAATGGTTTGCAGCTCTTTGTTCGCCAGAGCCGCGGCTTTTTTTACCATCACCATGCCACGCACAAATTCAGGGATGTCGCTGATTTTGCTGTTGCTGATGTAGAAGTTTTCAATCGCTCTCAGAGTGTGAACACCATAGTAGGCATCCGCTGGAACTTCCCTGGTACCCAACAAATCTTCTTCGATACGAATGTTGTTTAACATGTGAACCTTCTTTTCAAGCTGCCGATGGATTGTACTAAACACACAGTATATATGTGGTTTTGAATATTTTATGACCGACGATTATTCCCTCAATCGGCCAGATGTTCGAGATCATATGCTGATGATAGCGAATTGCCGTAAGCTGGATCACTTATTATCGACCCGATTTCATGATAATTATTAATCTGTGAAATATGTCACCGCTTTAATATTTCCAGAAAAAATATCCGTGCAAACCGATTGAATTTTGGCTAATCGTCACCATTTCTTATCTACGCGCTTCGCGAACACATTCAGTCAGGGGCCGGAAGGCACCTGCCACACAGGAGATGCCAGTGCGCTGGATACCATTTATTGCTTTCTTTCTTTATGTTTACATTGAGATTTCGATTTTCATTCAGGTTGCCCATGTGCTGGGCGTCCTGCTGACGCTGATTCTGGTGATCTTCACCTCCGTCATCGGCATGTCGCTGGTGCGCAATCAGGGTTTCAAAAATTTCCTGTTAATGCAGCAGAAGATGGCCGCAGGCGAAAGCCCGGCAGCCGAGATGATCAAAAGCGTGTCGCTGATTATTGCTGGCCTGCTGCTGATCCTGCCTGGTTTCTTCACCGACTTCCTCGGCCTGCTGTTGCTGTTGCCGCCGGTGCAGAAGCATCTGACCATGAAGCTGCTGCCGCACCTGCGTTTCAGCCGTATGCCAGGCGGTGGTTTCAGCACCGGCCCGGGGGATACCTTTGAAGGGGAATATCAGCGTAAGGATGAGCAGCGCGACCGGTTAGATCATAAAGACGATCGGTGAGTTTGTGGCCCGGTGGCGCTCGCTCACCGGGCCTGCGGCTTTTGCCGCTTCGGTAAAAACACCCACAGCCCCGCCAGCATGACGATGGCGTACACACTCTTCCATCCCACCATCGCCAGCAGCATCAGGCACAGGACACACCCGACAGCCGCCAGCGCTTTAAAGCGTCCTTTCAGTAGCCGACAGCCCGCCAGCATGCACAGCAGGTAGATCATGATGAAAATACCGTTGGCGTAGACAATCAGCGCGTCAAGGTTGATGTCGAGGAGATAAATGGCCAGGGAACTCACCACGCAGCAGCCCAGTACGCTATTCAGCGCATTCACCGGAAGCTGACGCTTTGACAGGCGTGAGAGGGGGCTATCCGGTTTATAAAGTGCCTGAGACCACACCAGCCGGGCGAAGCTCTGAATATAGATGTTGAGGCTGGCAAAGCAGGCGAGATAGCCAATCACGCAGGCTACCCACAGGGCCTTAACGCCAAACAGCTGCACCACGATGCCCGGCAGCGACGCAGCGGCGGCTTTCTCTTCACCGAACGCGTTGAAGTGCAGCACCAGTACGGTACAGGCCCAGTACACGGTACCCGCCAGCAGCAGGCCAATCATCAGGGCGCGGGGGAAATCACGCTCGGGCTGTTTAAACTCGGATGCCAGATGAGCGAACGCCTCCAGACCGACGAAACACCAGAACATGACGGATAGTGCAGCGAAAAGCTGTGCGTGGTCGATGTCGTTAATCGCGGGGAAAGGAATATCCGCCACCGTAATGTCACCCGCAAACCAGATGGCGACGATCAGCGCGACAATTAACACGGCGACCAGCGTTTGCAGATTGGCGCTGGAACTGGCCCCGCGTGAGCCTACCCACCAGACAATCGCCAGCGTACCGAGTTCAGCCAGCAGCAACTGTTCATCGTGCCAGCCAAACAGCGCCTGTCCGAAGCCGGTTGCGATATGCAGGGCTGCCGGAAGGCCAACGGGTATCACCGACAAAAATAGCCAGCCGGTGACGCGCTCCATTCGCGGCCCAAACGCCATGCCGACAAAATGCGCTACGCCGCCTGCGCTCGGGAAGTGCCGCCCGAGTATGGCAAAGACAATCGCCACCGGAAACACCAGTACGATCAGCACCGGCCATGCCCAAAGACTGTTATTGCCGGCAACCAATGCCGCCAGCGCGGGAACCGCAAATACCCCCGTGCCTAATAAAGACGTTGAGAGTAAGCCAATGCCCTGCGCCAGCCCCAACTCCTGCCTGAGTCCACTCATTTACCTCGTCCCGCCACCATCAAAAGAGAGTGGATGGTAACACTTTCGCAAATTTTTTTTCGATTACCCCTTGAAGGGGTAAAAAGCTATCCCCATCTCTCAGGGCACTAGCCGGAAAACCGCATGCGGACCGGCGTCATCCATAACTGATAATGACTTTCTCAAAGGAGAGCTATCAATGAGTATTCGTCCGTTACATGATCGTGTGATCGTCAAACGTAAAGAAGTTGAAACCAAGTCTGCTGGCGGCATCGTTCTGACCGGTTCAGCAGCAGCAAAATCAACGCGTGGCGAAATCATCGCTGTCGGTAAGGGCCGCATCCTGGAAAACGGAACTGTGCAGCCACTGGACGTTAAAGTTGGTGACATCGTCATTTTCAACGATGGCTACGGCGTGAAATCCGAGAAGATCGACAATGAAGAAGTTTTGATCATGTCCGAGAGCGACATTCTGGCAATTGTTGAAGCGTAATTAACGCACGAAACTGTACGAATTTGAGGAAATAAGAACATGGCAGCTAAAGACGTAAAATTCGGTAACGACGCTCGTGTAAAAATGCTCCGCGGCGTAAACGTACTGGCAGACGCAGTGAAAGTCACTCTGGGCCCGAAAGGCCGTAACGTAGTGCTGGACAAATCCTTCGGCGCGCCAACCATCACCAAAGATGGTGTTTCTGTTGCACGTGAAATCGAGCTGGAAGACAAGTTCGAAAACATGGGCGCACAGATGGTGAAAGAAGTTGCCTCTAAAGCGAACGACGCTGCCGGTGACGGTACCACCACCGCGACCGTACTGGCGCAGGCGATCATCACCGAAGGCCTGAAAGCCGTTGCTGCGGGCATGAACCCAATGGATCTGAAACGTGGTATCGACAAAGCTGTCGCCTCTGCTGTTGAAGAACTGAAAGCGCTGTCCGTACCGTGCTCTGACTCTAAAGCCATTGCTCAGGTTGGTACTATCTCCGCTAACTCCGACGAAACCGTAGGTAAACTGATCGCTGAAGCGATGGATAAAGTCGGTAAAGAAGGCGTGATCACCGTTGAAGACGGTACTGGTCTGGAAGACGAACTGGACGTGGTTGAAGGTATGCAGTTCGACCGCGGTTACCTGTCTCCATACTTCATCAACAAGCCAGAAACTGGCGCTGTTGAGCTGGAAAGCCCGTTCATCCTGCTGGCTGACAAGAAAATCTCCAACATCCGCGAAATGCTGCCAGTGCTGGAAGCCGTTGCGAAAGCAGGCAAGCCGCTGGTAATCATTGCTGAAGACGTTGAAGGCGAAGCGCTGGCGACTCTGGTGGTTAACACCATGCGTGGCATCGTGAAAGTGGCAGCGGTTAAAGCACCTGGCTTCGGCGATCGTCGTAAAGCGATGCTTCAGGATATCGCTACCCTGACTGGCGGTACCGTGATCTCCGAAGAGATCGGTATGGAGCTGGAAAAAGCGACCCTGGAAGACCTGGGCCAGGCGAAACGCGTTGTGATCAACAAAGACACCACCACCATCATCGACGGTGTGGGTGAAGAAGCTGCTATTCAGGGCCGTGTTGGTCAGATCCGTAAGCAGATCGAAGAAGCAACTTCCGATTACGACCGTGAAAAACTCCAGGAGCGCGTAGCGAAACTGGCAGGCGGCGTAGCGGTAATCAAAGTCGGTGCGGCTACCGAAGTTGAAATGAAAGAGAAGAAAGCACGCGTTGACGACGCCCTGCACGCGACCCGTGCTGCGGTAGAAGAAGGCGTGGTTGCTGGTGGTGGTGTCGCGCTGGTGCGTGTAGCCGCTAAACTGGCTGGCCTGACTGCTCAGAACGAAGACCAGAACGTGGGTATCAAAGTTGCGCTGCGCGCGATGGAAGCTCCTCTGCGTCAGATCGTGTCCAACGCCGGTGAAGAGCCGTCTGTGGTTGCGAACAACGTGAAAGCGGGTGAAGGTAACTACGGTTACAACGCGGCAACTGAAGAATACGGCAACATGATCGACTTCGGTATCCTGGATCCAACTAAAGTGACCCGTTCTGCACTGCAATACGCGGCATCTGTAGCTGGTCTGATGATCACGACCGAGTGCATGGTGACCGACCTGCCTAAAGGCGACGCGCCTGACTTAGGTGCTGCTGGTGGTATGGGCGGCATGGGTGGCATGGGCGGCATGATGTAATCATGTTGTTCTGAACCTCTCAGAACGAACCCCGGGCAGCAATGCCCGGGGTTTTTTATTGTCTTCTACTCAAACGTGCCTTTCACGCACACAACGCCTCCACTTACCATCTGGCGGCCTTTCGCCCAGACCTCGCGGATCTTCAGATCATCGGTCAGCACCAGGACGTCGGCATCGCATCCGGGCGCGATCCGCCCTTTATGCTCCAGGCCGAGAAATTCCGCCACGTTACGCGTAAACGGCAGAAGCGCCTCCTCCAGCGGCAGGTGATACCGGCCGACCAGCTGCTGTAGCGTCTCAAGCAGGGATTCAAATCCCGCCACGCCAATGCCAACAAGATTACCATTTGCGTCAAAATTCGGCTGGCTGCCGTTGCCATCCGAGCTGAGCGTGAGCCGGTTAAACGGCACCTGTGCTTCACGGGCCGTCGCGATAGCGGTGGCGGCATCAACAGGCTCGCTGATGCTGGTGGTGATGTCGATGTACCCCCCTTCGCGGGCATAGTCCAGTGCGGCGTGGAACAGTGCCTGGGCGCGGTTGACGTGAGTTGGCAGCAGCTTCGTGCGGGGCACGTCGGCGTTATTCAGGATGTTAAGCAGCGGCTCCAGCAGTTTCGGGCTGTTGCCGAGGTGAAACACGGATATCCCCGCTTTGGCACCCAGCAGCCCGCCGACGCGTGACTGGGCGGCCATATTCGCGAGCTGGTCATCTGCCGGCGCGGAAGAGCGATGGTCGGAAATCGCGCATTTCACGCCAATGATTTTATCAATCAGCGCCACATCCTTTTCGATACTGCCGGTAATCGTCGGAGAAGGCAGGCCATACGCGCCTGTCAGCATCCACGTGCTGATCCCTTCATGCTCAAGCGCCCGCGTTTTCGCCAGCAGCGACTCGGGATGGCGGGTCACGCCGTCGGTGCCCAGCAGGCCAACAACGGAGGTGATGCCAGCCGCCACCAGCGCAGACAATCGCACCTCTGGCGTCCGGGTGTGGGGACCGGCTTCACCGCCGCCGCCAATCAGGTGTACATGCTGATCGATAAACCCCGGACAAACCACCGCTCCGGCGAGATCGCTTTCAGGACAGTCTGGCCTCGTTGTGGCGTGGCCCGCTTTTTCGACTGCGACGATTTTTCCTCCGGCAATCAGCAGATCGCTATGCCCAAGATCCTCGGGAGCGTAAAGCTGCGCATTGCGGAAAAGGTGCGGTTCCAGCACTGAAAAATCCATTTTTATCTCCTCAGAAGAGTAGCTGCATCACCCACATTGAGAGCAGGGCGTTAATGACGCAGATAGTGATGATGTGCGGATAATACTTCGGGTTGACGCCTGCGGTGCCAAGGCAACGGCCCGTGTTTTGCACCGGATTACCCATCAGATAGATGGCGGGCAGCAGGATGGTGGCATCGTGACCGTTGAGCGTGCCGGCAGCGACCAGACTGGCGCAGACCCCCACACCGCCGCCCATGCTCATTACCGAGGCCAGAAGAACCGTTGCCGCCGCACCCGGAAGCCCCCACAGGGCCATGATGGGCTCGCATACCCTGCCGACAATATCCAGCAGGCCGGTTACCTTGAGCGCCTGAATGATGACAAACGCCATGACCACGTTCGGCAGCAGGCTGGTGGTGGCGATGGTAAAGCCGCGGCGGGCGCCATCAATAAACAGGTCCATGATATTTTTACGCGGCTGGGCGATCATTTTTCCTCCTGAACGCGGCGAACTTCCATGTGGGCGATCCACAGTCGCAGGAAGTTCGCGCCAACAAATTTGAACACCAGAATGACGGCAAGCGGCGTGATCACCGGGACGGTAATAAAGGTAAAGAGTGCGGCACCGGAAGAAAAATAGTTGGTAATAATGGCGCTACCGCTGGTCTGGAAGGTGGCGAAAATGGCGCGTTCATGGTCAGTAATCGCCCCTTCGTCAGTCAACTCTTTGGTCATCCCTGCGGCTGCATCGGTATTTTGCAGGTTGGCGATAAGCGCCAGAGAGCAGATGCCCGGCACGCCGAGCAGCGGGCGCAGAATGGGCGTCATGAGCTGTTGTGCGGCGCGCAGCCCGCCCAGCCCCTCGGTAACGGCAATGATCCCGAGCGATAAAATGACCGAGGGGGCCAGTTCAAGGGCAAATAAAAAACCGTCTTTCGCTCCTGTGCCGCCCTCACCGCGAAACGTCAGCGCGCCGTTCACCGGTCCAAAGCTGCCGTTCAGCACGGTGAAATCCAGCACGCGCCACCATTCGGTACTTTTGGCGAAAAAACCTGAGAAAAATACGATGGTGAGCACGAACGCCAGATAGCCCACCCAGGTTACTTTTTCCTCTCCTGAGGATGATGCACTCATGAAACCCCCTTTTTTGAGTCGCGTACAAAAGTTGTACGTCGCATCACTAAAAACGATCGGGGGCTAAAACACGATATCCCAAAGGTTATTATCAGAATTCATTTAAGATGTCGGAGGAGTGCCAGCGGAATCTGGCTCGCAGAAATGCTCAGCATTTTTCTTTTGGTCATCTTTTTAGTATAAGGTTTACACGCGGACAACTACTGTCCAGCTTATTGAAAACGAGGAATAACATGCGCATAAAAGTCTGTGCAGGGATTGTAGGTGCAGCATTGCTGCTGGCGGGTTGTAGCACCAGCAATGAGCTGACGGCAGCGGGCCAGAGCGTTCGCTTTGTGGAAGATAAGCCGGGCAGCGAATGCCAGCTGTTAGGCACCGCCACTGGCGAGCAAAGCAACTGGATGTCGGGGCAGCACGGCGAAGAGGGCGGCTCTATGCGCGGTGCGGCCAATGCCCTGCGTAATCAGGCTGCGGCAATGGGCGGCAACGTCATTTACGGGGTGAGCAGCCCGACGCAGGGGATGCTGTCCAGCTTTGTGCCAACCGCCAGCCAGATGAACGGCCAGGTCTATAAGTGCCCGAACTGATATAACTTTTTGATGGCGCTGCCGCTTTATCTCCAGGGCAGGTAAGCGTAGCGCCACCTGCCTTTTTACTGCTGCCGCAGCTGCAAATCCAGCGGCGTCTTACTCGGCTCTCCGCCAATCTCACGTGCCAGCTTCGGCACCATATAACCCGAAACCAGCGTTAACAGCTCGCGCATAATCTTCCGGGCCTCTTCATCTGTCACCATGAAGTGCGCCGCGCCCTGGACGCGATCCAGAACATGCAGGTAATAGGGCATTACGCCCGCATCAAATAAGGCATTGCTGAGATCGGCCAGCACGCGGGCGCTGTCGTTCACGCCGCGCAGTAATACGCTCTGGTTGAGCAGCGTCACGCCTGCCTTTCGCATACGCGCCATCGCCGCACGAAAGTCCGCGTCAATTTCATTCGCGTGGTTGATATGGTTCACCAGCAGCACCTGCAAACGGGACTGCTCCAGGCGCGTGACCAGGGCGTCGGTGATACGCGCCGGGATGACGATCGGTAAACGGCTGTGAATGCGCAGACGCTTAATGTGCGGGATGGTCTCAAGCTGAGTCAGCAGCCAGTCCAGCTCATGATCTTTTGCCATCAGCGGGTCGCCGCCGGAAAAGATGATTTCATCCAGCTCCGGGTGCGCCGCGATGTAGTCCAGTGCCACCTGCCAGTTGCGTTTATTGCCCTGATTTTCGGCGTACGGGAAGTGGCGACGGAAGCAATAGCGGCAATTTACCGCGCAACCACCCTTAACCAGCAGCAGGGCGCGATTACGGTATTTATGCAGCAAACCCGGTACGACACTGTTTTGCTCTTCCAGCGGATCGGTGCTGTATCCGGGGGCGGTAATAAACTCATCCTGAGAGGTAAGGGTTTGTTTTAATAATGGATCATCAGGGTTACCCTTTTCCATTCGGGCAACAAACGCGCGGGGAACGCGCAGGGCGAAAAGGCGCTTCGCCTCACGACCTGCACGCAACGCTTCGTGCTGTTCGAGGTCTAAAAGACGCAGCAATTCATCAGGACTGGTGATTACATCGGCAAGTTGCGATAACCAATCTTCTCTGGACGGGGTGTTTAGGGTTACAATATGCGCCATTTTGTGGCTTAGCTACCAGTTAACAAATTTAGAGGGCCTTATGGCAACGTACTATAGCAACGATTTTCGTGCTGGTCTTAAAATCATGATGGACGGCGAACCGTACGCGGTTGAAGCCAGCGAATTCGTTAAACCAGGTAAAGGCCAGGCATTCGCACGCGTTAAGCTGCGCCGCCTGCTGACCGGTACCCGTGTTGAGAAAACCTTCAAATCTACTGACTCCGCTGAAGGCGCTGATGTTGTCGATATGAACCTGACTTACCTGTACAACGACGGTGAGTTCTGGCACTTCATGAACAACGAAACCTTCGAGCAGCTGTCTGCGGACGCGAAAGCGATTGGCGACAACGCCAAGTGGCTGCTGGATCAGGCTGAGTGCATCGTTACCCTGTGGAACGGTCAGCCTATCGCGGTTACGCCTCCGAACTTCGTTGAGCTGGAAATCGTTGAAACCGATCCAGGTCTGAAAGGTGATACCGCAGGTACTGGCGGCAAGCCTGCCACCCTGTCTACCGGCGCGGTGGTTAAAGTGCCACTGTTCGTACAGATCGGTGAAGTGATCAAAGTGGATACCCGCTCCGGCGAATACGTATCCCGCGTGAAGTAATTTACGTCATGATTAAAGGCGCAGCGCCCGCTGCGCCTGATTTTGCAGGCAGGGAAGATGAAACGTACCGTTAAAATTCTGCTTCTGTTAGCGTTCTCCAGCGCAATTCTCTCCGGTTGCAACACCGCGCGTGGCGTGGGCGAAGATATTCAGGATCTCGGCCATATCATTTCCCATGCGGCCAGCTAATTCCGTCTAATTTTCCTAAAAATTCTTCCTTTTCCGTCAAACGACAAGATCTTGTCTATTCTTAAGTTGCTATACACAAAATAACTTTGGCTATAAAAGGAAGATATTATGGTTAAGAAAACAATTGCAGCGATCTTTTCTGTTCTGGTGCTTTCTTCGGTACTGACTGCATGTAACACCACCCGTGGCGTAGGGGAAGATATCTCCGACGGTGGTAACGCGATTTCTGGCGCAGCAACTAAAGCTCAGAACTAATGAAAGCGACGGTACGGCAGCTAACTTCACCGTACCGTCAATTCTCCACTTCCTGTAGCGATAAAAACGGGGAGTAACGCGTATCCATATGAAGCTTCATGCGGATATTGCGTTTGTACGTATACACCGTTTTTCCGTTAATGCGCAGATTGCTGGCAATTTTCTGGTTGCTCGCACCATCCATCCACAGGGTCAGTACTCTCTCTTCCTGACGCGTCAGTAACGGTGCCGCCATTTCCGGAAGCTCCGCGCTTGCGCATGTCGTTAGCGCGTCGTTTATCACCGCCGCCAGTTTTTCCAGATCGGTATTTTTGGAAAGTGAAGACCATATCGGGAACTGCGCCAGATAATCTGTCATCTCCTGCTCCTGCCCCGATTGCAGCATAATAAAAGGCAATGTTTCGCTGGCAATAAGCAGGGAAGATAGCTGCTGAAAATGGTGTAAATCCTGCCGGAAGCCCGATAAATCAGCGATGACCAGCGCAGGTTTCCATTGCAGGATATGCTCTCTGGCGAGGAAAAGATTATTTACCCCGGTTACGACGAAATGACCCGAAAACAGGTCTGAATGATTGAGCCAGGCTTCAAATCCCGTGCGGGTGAAGTGACAACGGTCAATCAAAAGAATTTTGAACATATAATTTTCGCAGTCGGCTAGTGGTTTGGCTTCCTGCCATCAGAAAGCCTATCATCATAGAGAAGTCGGATGAGTCATAAATGCCTGAACTCCGTGCCTTACTGAGGCTATTTCTTGCCTTAACGTGTTCAGCAGAAAAAGTTTGAAAAAAAATTCCATGCTAACCAAAATATAAGGCGCAACCTCAGCCTTGCGGGACGACCCGTAAGCGCTTCATTCATCGGGGACGGCCCCAACTTGTCGTTAAGTTAAGGAGCCTGATATGTCCTGGATCGTTCTTGTTATTGCCGGTTTGCTCGAAGTGGTATGGGCAATTGGCCTGAAATATACCCACGGTTTTACCCGCCTGACGCCCAGCGTCATCACTATCGCCGCAATGATTGTCAGTATCGTCATGCTGTCATGGGCGATGCGAACCTTGCCAGTCGGAACGGCTTACGCTGTCTGGACTGGAATTGGCGCGGTAGGGGCTGCCATTACCGGCATTCTGCTGCTGGGGGAGTCTGCGAGTCTGGCGCGCATCGCCAGCCTCGCGTTAATCGTCGCGGGTATCATCGGGTTAAAACTCAGTACGCACTAATGCAGCTGTTTTACCCAGATTAATTTCGTCACGTCAAACCCTTGCCGGGTCGCTATGTCCAGCATCTGCTGTTTCATTTCCGCCGGGATCGTTGGCGTGCGAGAGAGGATCCACAGATAGTTGCGATCCGGCCCACACACCAGCGCGTGGCGGTACTCTCTGTCCAGCGCAATGACGTTATACCCGCCGTAGAATGGGCCGATGAAAGAGATTTTCATGGCCGCGCGGTTAGACGCGCCGGTGAAATAGGCCTGACCAACTGACTGCTGCCACACCTGGCGATCCGGGTTATAGCCGCGGTTAATGACCCGGATCCCACCGTCATCCATCGCGCTGTAGCTGACCGTGACTTTCTCTAAGCCCCGTTCGAACTGATGATCCATTCGGGCGATTTCATACCAGGTGCCGAGGAAGCGCTGTGCGTCGAAATTACTGACTACCGTGACGCCAGGCGGAGGAGTAGGGGAACTGCAAGCAACCACTAAAAACGCGGCTGTTACTGCGGCAATAACAGGCAGAATGCGCATAGGAGTTTCCTTACTGTTTTTTGTTAAGTGTAGATGACAGCAAGGAAAATGCGGGAGATTGTGCAGGGTGTTTTGCCGGGTGACGGCTTCGCCTTACCCGGCCTACAAAGTTCACGCGTTGTGTAGGCCGGGTAAGCGCAGCGCCACCCGGCAATGTTTTACTGTAGCGCCTCGAGGATATGGTATGCCGCCTCAACGCGTGCCGGGTTCGGATAGCTTGTATTCGCGAGCATCACAATACCGATCTGCTTTTCAGGAATAAAGGCCACGTAGCTGCCAAACCCGCCAGTAGAGCCCGTTTTATGGACCCAGGACGCTTTGACCGGGGGAGCCGGTGGATTCACTTCTGCCACGGGCAACGGCGCCAGTGCTACCTTACTGTCGCTGCCCTCGACCACCGTGTTGGCCTCCACGGGCCAGTTGAGCATCTCCCAGCCCAGACCCTGATACATTGACCCGATACGCCAGTAGCGCGACTGTGCCAGCGCGATGCCCTGCTTAAGTGAGGCATCAGCAACGTTCTCCGGCGCCATGTTTGCCATGACCCAGTTCGCCATATCCTGCACGTTGGTTTTCACGCCATAGGCTTGTGCATCCAGCATACCCGGCGAAACGCGCACCGCTTTACCGTCACGATAGCCCCAGGCGTAATGCGCCTCTTCCGCTTTCGGCACGTTAATCCAGGTATGGTCCAGCTTGAGCGGCTTAAGGACCCGCGTCGTCATGGCCTGCTCATAGGGCATGCCAGAAGGTTTGACCGCCAGCGCACCAAAAAGACCGATGCTGGCGTTGGCGTAAAGACGCGTTGTGCCAGGCTTCCACTGCGGCTGCCAGTTTTGATAAAAGCGCAGCAGGGAGGCGTTATCCGTGACCTCATCCGGTACCTGTAGCGGCAGGCCGCCAGCGGTGTAGGTGGCGAGATCCAGCATACGAATACCCTGCCACTGCTTGCCCGTCAGCTGTGGCCAGTATCTGGTCACCGGATCGTCCAGCGAAATTTCACCGCGAGCAATGGCATCCCCACCTAAAACGCCGGTGAAGGTTTTACTTATAGAACCCAGCTCGAACAGGGTCTGAGGCGTAACGGGTTTATTCGCCGCGATATCGGCCTTGCCAAACGTGTAATAGTGCGGTTTTCCCTGATAAATAACGGCCACCGCCATGCCTGGAACAGACTGGGCTTTCATCAGCGGGGTAACCGTATTCGCTACCACCTCCGCCAGCTGTTTTTCTGACACTGGCGTGGCGAGAGCAGAGCAAGAGATGCCGAGCAGCAGGGCGCAGCAAAGGGATTTTTTCATCATCAGTAATCTTCCGTAATAGCGAGTCAAGGGGGATGTCCGGGCCCGTCAGACAGGCGTAGTCTGTTGGATTTGACTGTGCCTGACAAACGGTTAAATTTAGCATTAGCTGTTAATTTTTCTAACGGAAGCGACCATGACGCGAAGCTATCTCCCCCTCAATTCGCTTCGGGCTTTTGAGGCCGCCGCAAGACATCTCAGCTTTACGCATGCGGCCATTGAACTGAACGTGACGCATTCGGCTATTAGCCAGCATGTGAAAACGCTGGAGCAGCACCTGAACTGTCAGCTGTTCGTTCGCGTGTCGCGCGGGCTGATGTTGACTACCGAGGGCGAAAATTTACTGCCGGTGCTGAATGATTCGTTCGATCGTATAGCCGGAATGCTGGATCGCTTCGCTAACCATCGTGCGCAGGAGAAGCTGAAAATCGGCGTGGTGGGTACGTTTGCCACCGGGGTCTTATTCTCGCAGCTGGAGGATTTTCGCCGTGGCTATCCGCACATCGATCTTCAGCTTTCCACCCATAACAACCGCGTTGATCCGGCTGCCGAAGGGCTTGACTATACGATCCGCTACGGTGGCGGGGCGTGGCACGGTACCGAGGCTGAATTTCTTTGTCATGCGCCGCTCGCGCCGCTGTGTACGCCTGATATCGCCGCCAGTCTGCACAGTCCGGCCGACATCCTCAGGTTTACGCTGCTGCGCTCCTACCGACGCGACGAGTGGACCGCGTGGATGCAGGCGGCCGGCGAGCATCCCCCTTCGCCAACGCACCGCGTGATGGTATTTGATTCGTCCGTGACCATGCTGGAGGCCGCTCAGGCAGGGGTGGGTATTGCTATTGCGCCTGTCGATATGTTTACCCATCTGTTAGCCAGCGAGCGCATTGCGCAGCCCTTTGCGACGCAGATTGAGCTTGGCAGCTACTGGCTGACCCGATTGCAGTCCCGGGCAGAAACGCCAGCCATGCGCGAATTTTCCCGGTGGCTGGTGGAGAAGATGAAAAAGTAAAAAGCCCGCCGGATGGCGGGCCTGTTCAGTCAGATGGTGACCACGGCAATCAACGTGACGACCGTCAGAATGGTCGCCAGACCGTAGAAGACCCATTTACCGCTTGGCACATGGATTTTCAGATCGTGCATCGCATGGTGGATACGGTGCAGACCACACCACAGCGGCAGGACGATCATCAGGAAGATGAACACGCGGCCAATAAAGCTGCTCGCAAAGGCCAGTACGCGCTCATAGCTCAGCGCATCGCCCGGGAACAGCCCCAGCGGCAGCATTATCCCGACCAGCAGGATAATGACCGGGGCAATAATGGCGCTCCACATGCCGCCTGCGCCAAACAGCCCCCAGAAGACCGGCTCGTCTGAACGTTTTGGATTTGGATTGATCACAGTAGTCTCCTTACCAGAACAGTGCGACAAACAGAATGACCACAGAGACAACTGCCGTCACTGCCCAGAGCCCTTTAATGACCGGCTCTGGCCCCATTTTTTCGCCTTTTACAATGATGTTCGCTGCTTTTGGCGCCAGTTCAAACCAGGTTTTGGTATGAAGCAGCGCGGCGGCGAGCACAATCAGGTTCAGCACAACGATGATTGGGTTTTGCAGGAAGCCCACAAAACTGGCCCAGGCTTCCGGGCCGTGCTTGAGGGCATAAACCCCGTACAGCAGTTCGAGGCTGAACCAGACCGCGGGAACAGCCGTGCCTTCACGCAGCATATAGAAGCGATAAAACGGCAGTTTTTTCCACCAGGTGGACGGCATTGGTCGCACGTAGGCTTTGCGTTTAGTCGTCATCATGCACTCCTTAGCGTGGTTTCAGGGTAGCGATAAGAAAGTCTTTCGAGCTTTCCACCTTTCCCTGCTGAATGGCGGCGGCCGGGTCGACATGCTTCGGACAGACTTCGGAGCAGTAACCGACAAACGTGCAGGTCCAGACCCCGTTCTGGCTGTTCAACTGGGCCATACGTTCTTTTTTGCCGTGGTCCCGGCTGTCTTCGTTATAACGGTGCGCCAGGGTAATGGCGGCCGGGCCGATAAACTCAGGGTTCAGGCCAAACTGCGGACAGGCGGCGTAGCACAGGCCGCAGTTGATGCAGCCGGAGAACTGATGGTATTTCGCCATCTGCGCGGGCGTCTGGGTGTTTGGCCCCTGATCCGGCGTGCGCGGGTTGCCGATGATGTACGGCTTAATCGCTTCGAGGCTTTCGATAAAGTGGGTCATGTCGACCACCAGATCGCGCTCAATCGGGAAGTTGCCCAGCGCTTCAACCTTGATACCTTTGGTGTAATCACGCAGGAAGGTTTTACACGCCAGCTTTGGCACCTTGTTGACCATCATGCCGCAGGAGCCGCAAATTGCCATGCGGCAGGACCAGCGGTAGCTCAGGTCTGGGGCCAGGTTATCTTTGATATAGCCGAGCGCATCCAGCAGGGAGGTTTGCTCGTCGTAAGGGACTTCATAGAAAGCGCTGTGCGGCGCGGCGTCCACTTCCGGATTGTAGCGCACCACTTCAATTTTCAGTTTTTGCATCTCAGCCATTCGCCTTCTCCTTCTTATCGGCGGCTTCTGCTTCTGCACCGTACACGCGTTTCGCCGGTGGCAGCGTGGTGATTTTCACGTCGCTGTAGTCCAGTTGCGTAGTGCCATCCGCATCGCGCCAGGCGAGAGTGTGTTTAAGGAAATTGACGTCGTCACGTTCGGTGCAGCCCTCATCCAGGCGCTGGTGCGCACCGCGGGACTCTTTACGCGCCAGGGCGGAATGGGCCATACATTCTGCGACGTTCAGGCCGTGGCCCAGTTCAATGGTATAAAGCAGATCGGTATTGAAGACGCTGGAGGTGTCGGTGATGCGCACGCGTTTGAAGCGCTCCTGCAACTCGGCCAGCTTGTCGACGGTTTTCTGCATCAGCTCTGGCGTACGGTAGATCCCGCAGCCTTCTTCCATCGACAGCCCCATTTCGTCGCGGATCTTCGACCAGTTTTCGTTACCTTCCTGGTTCACCAGGTCTTTCAGGCGTTTTTCGACGTCTGCAACCTGCGCATCCAGCGCCGCGCTGTTAGCTTCACCTGTCGTTGCGGCACGCTCCATAGCACGTTCGCCCGCCATGCGACCAAAGACCACCAGCTCAGCCAGCGAGTTCGAGCCCAGACGGTTTGCGCCGTGCAGACCGACGGAGGAACACTCGCCCACCGCAAACAGCCCTTCGATGCGGGTTTCGCACTGCTGGTCGGTTTCGATACCGCCCATGGTGTAGTGCGCGGTTGGACGCACCGGGATCGGCTCTTTCACCGGATCGACGCCCACATAGGCTTTCGCCAGCTCGCAGATAAACGGCAGACGCTCCAGCAGTTTCTTCTTGCCGAGATGACGCAGGTCGAGATGCACCACGTCGCCGCGCGGCGTTGAGATGGTGTTGCCTTTGCGCCACTCGTGCCAGAAAGCCTGAGAAACTTTGTCGCGTGGGCCGAGTTCCATGTATTTGTTTTTCGGCTCGCCAAGCGGGGTTTCCGGACCCATGCCGTAATCCTGCAAATAGCGATAGCCGTTTTTGTTGACCAGAATACCGCCTTCACCGCGGCAGCCTTCCGTCATCAGTATGCCGGAGCCCGGCAGGCCGGTTGGGTGATACTGGACGAACTCCATATCACGCAGCGGGACGCCGTGGCTGAGCGCCATGCCCATACCGTCACCGGTGACGATGCCGCCGTTGGTGTTGTAGCGGTATACGCGACCCGCACCGCCCGTTGCCATCACCACCGCATTCGCGCGGATCTGGACAAGCGTGCCTTCCATCATGTTCATCGCCACCAGTCCGCGCGCATGACCGTCGTCGACCAGAATGTCGAGAACGAAATGTTCGTCAAAGCGCTGGATTTGTGGGAACTGGAGGGAGGTCTGGAACAGGGTGTGCAGCATGTGGAAGCCGGTCTTATCGGCGGCAAACCAGGTGCGTTCGATCTTCATGCCACCGAAGCGGCGGACGTTGACGCTCCCGTCCGGACGGCGGCTCCACGGGCATCCCCACTGTTCCAGCTGGGTCATTTCCGTTGGGCAATGGTGCACGAAGTAATCAACGACATCCTGTTCGCAAAGCCAGTCGCCCCCTGCAACCGTGTCGTGGAAATGGTATTCGAAGCTGTCATGATCCTGCGCGACGGCGGCGGATCCTCCTTCTGCGGCTACCGTGTGGCTGCGCATCGGATAGACCTTTGAAATCAATGCGATTTTAGCGTTCGGATTGGCTTGTGCCGCAGCAATTGCAGCGCGTAATCCAGCCCCGCCAGCGCCTATTACGGCAAGATCGGCTTGAAAAGTTTGCACGACATTCCTCCAGATTTTTGTTTTCCCGCAACGGGATGAACTAAAGGACGTTCACCTGCCCGAACGGGCGATTGCGGAAGCGATTCCACTGCTCCTTTATGGGTAAAACAGTATAACCGCGTAGAAGTGAGGGAAATTTGACGTGTTCGATTTTTTTGCTGTTCTGTGCGGTGATTTATCATCGTGATTAATGAATGGCGTCACAGTATTTCTCTGTGCAATGAAAAAGGACTTTTACTGTGCAAAATTTGTCTCTGCCCCGGCTTACGAGTAGACTTCGTGCCCTTGTCTGAAAACGGAGAAATAACTCATGAGCGAAACGGCCACCTGGCAGCCGAGCGCATCCATTCCAAACCTGCTAAAGCGCGCAGCAATTATGGCGGAGATCCGCCGTTTCTTTGCCGACCGCGGCGTCCTGGAGGTGGAAACGCCGTGCATGAGTCAGGCGACGGTCACGGATATTCATCTGGTCCCGTTTGAAACCCGTTTTGTTGGCCCAGGCCACTCTCAGGGCATGAATCTGTATCTGATGACCAGCCCGGAATACCATATGAAGCGTCTGCTGGCGGCCGGGTGTGGTCCGGTCTATCAGCTGTGCCGTAGCTTCCGTAATGAAGAGATGGGCCGACACCATAATCCGGAATTCACCATGCTGGAGTGGTACCGCCCGCACTACGACATGTATCGTCTGATGAACGAAGTTGACGATCTGCTGCAACAGGTGCTGGATTGCGCGGAAGCTGAAACGCTCTCCTATCAGCAGGCCTTCCAGCGCCATCTGGAAATCGATCCACTGTCGGCTGATAAAACACAGCTGCGTGAAGTGGCGGCAAAACTGGATCTGAGCAACGTGGCGGATAACGAAGAGGATCGCGACACGCTGCTGCAACTGCTGTTCACCTTTGGTGTTGAACCGCAGATTGGCAAAGATCGTCCGACGTTTGTCTATCACTTCCCGGCCAGCCAGGCCTCACTGGCGCAGATCAGCACCGAAGATCACCGCGTGGCGGAGCGTTTTGAGGTGTATTTCAAAGGCATCGAGCTGGCGAACGGTTTCCACGAGCTGACCGACGCGCGCGAACAGCAGCAGCGTTTCGAGCAGGATAACCGCAAGCGCAACGCGCGCGGTCTGCCGCAGCAGCCGATTGATACTCATCTGCTGGAAGCGCTTAAAGCCGGTCTGCCGGACTGCTCCGGCGTGGCGCTGGGTGTGGATCGCCTGGTCATGCTGGCGCTGGGTGCCGAGCACCTGGGCGATGTGATTGCCTTTACGGTCGATCGCGCCTGAAAAAATGCCGGGTGGCGCTGCGCTTACCCGGCCTACTCGATCATTTAACTCTGCCACATTAAAAACTGCTCATTTCTCTCTATACGGGTCTTTTTCTTAATTTGACTCGGATAGCCACATTGTTTGTCTGGTCATCTGCTACCATCCGCGCAGTTTAATTCCGTTTCGGATGGTTATATGTCTCACTCACTCAAAAAAATGACCCTTACCGGGCTCATTCTGATGATTTTTACGTCAGTCTTTGGCTTTGCCAATAGCCCGTCCGCGTTTTATCTGATGGGCTACAGCGCGACGCCGTTTTATATCGTTTCCGCTCTGTTCTTCTTTATCCCGTTTGCGCTGATGATGGCGGAGATGGGCTCGGCGTACCGGAAAGAAGAGGGCGGCATCTATTCGTGGATGAACAACAGCGTCGGTCCGCGTTACGCATTTATCGGTACGTTCATGTGGTTTTCATCCTACGTCGTCTGGATGGTCAGCACGGCGGCCAAGGTTTGGGTGCCGTTCTCAACGTTTCTCTTCGGTGCGGATAAAACGCAGGTCTGGTCTCTGGCGGGGCTGAGCTCCACGCAGGTGGTCGGTATTCTGGCAGTGTGCTGGATGGTGGTGGTCACCCTGGTGGCCTCGAAAGGCATCAACAAAATTGCCCGTATCACTGCCGTTGGCGGTATTTCCGTGATGTGCCTGAACCTGGTGCTGCTGCTGGTCAGCATCGCCATTCTGTGCCTGAACGGCGGGCATTTCGCACAGGAAGTCAACTTCGTTTCATCGCCTAATCCGGGTTACCAGTCCGGGCTGGCCATGCTCTCCTTTGTGGTGTTTGCCATCTTTGCTTACGGTGGAATTGAAGCCGTGGGCGGGCTGGTCGACAAAACCGAAAATCCGGAAAAGAACTTCGCCAAAGGTATTATCTTTGCCGCCATCGTCATTTCCATTGGCTACTCACTGGCGATTTTCCTCTGGGGCGTCAGCACCAACTGGCAGCAGATGTTAAGTAATAACACCACCAACCTCGGCAACATTACCTACGTGCTGATGAAAAGCCTGGGGGTGACGCTGGGCAACGCCATGGATCTCGCGCCGGAAACGTCGGCCACCCTGGGGATCTGGTTTGCGCGGATTACTGGCTTGTCGATGTTCCTCGCCTATACTGGCGCATTCTTCACGCTGATCTACTCGCCGCTGAAAGCGATTATTCAGGGGACGCCAAAGGCGCTGTGGCCCGCACGTATGACGCAGCTGAACGCTGCCGGTATGCCTGCCAACGCGATGTGGATGCAGTGCCTGCTGGTGTGCGTGTTCATTCTGCTGGTGTCCTTCGGCGGTGATACCGCGTCGGCGTTCTATAACAAGCTGACCCTGATGGCGAACGTATCGATGACGCTTCCGTATCTGTTCCTGACCCTGGCGTTCCCGTTCTTTAAGGCGAAGCGGGATCTGGAGCGGCCGTTTGTGATCTTCAAAACCCGCGCGGCGACGCTGCTGGCGACCACTGTTGTGGTGCTGGTCGTCGCGTTCGCCAACATCTTTACCGTCATTCAGCCCGTGGTTGAGGCAAATGACTGGAACAGCACGCTGTGGATGGTTGGCGGACCGATCTTCTTCTCGCTGCTGGCAATGGGGATTTATGAGCATTACCGTCGTCGCTCGACGGCCTGTGTAGCAGAAGTGGCGTAAAGGATTGACCCCCTCCCGACGGGGAGGGGGAAAGGATTACAAACTTCCCGCCGGGCGCGTACGCGCCGCTGACGTCAACGTTCTTCCCGTCTTACGTCCGTCCAGCGTTTCCAGACGCATCTGGAACGGTGGGAACGGCATATCAATACCGTGCTCGCGGAAGCCAGCCAGAATCAACTGGTGGATCTCATGGCGCAGCGGCATACGGTGTCCCATCTCGGCGGCGTAGATACGCAGCTCGAAAATCTGGATCCCCTGCTGCAAATCAACCAGGAACACTTCCGGCGGCGGGTTGTCGATTACCAGCGAACAGCGTTCAGCAGCCGTATAGAGGATCTGCGTTACCTCTTCGCTGTTGGCATCCGACGGAGCGGGTACGGTCAGCACCACACGCGTGACGGAGTCGGACAGCGACCAGTTGATAAACTGCTCGGTGATAAACGCCTTGTTCGGGACGATGATCTCTTTACGGTCCCAGTCGCTGATGGTGGTGGCGCGGGTGTTGATCCTGGTGACGCTGCCGGTGAGATCGCGGATGGTCACCGTATCGCCAATTCGAATCGGCTTTTCAAACAGAATGATCAGACCAGAAACGAAGTTGGCAAAAATCTCCTGTAAACCAAAACCCAGGCCTACGGTCAGGGCGGCAACGAGCCATTGCAGTTTTGACCATTCGATACCAATCATCGAGAAGCCAACCAGCCCACCAAACAGCATGATTAAATACTTGGTGATGGTGGTGATCGCATAGCCCGTGCCGGGGGTTAAATCCAGATGCTGCAACAGCGCCAGCTCCAGCAGGGCAGGGAAGTTACGGATCAGCTGCGTGGTGATGATCAGCACCAGAATCGCAATCAGCACGGCCCCTAAGGTGATGGGCTCCAGACTTTCGACCCCCTGCACCGTGGACGTCACATCCCATAAAGAGATGTTCTCCAGGAAGCCAAACGCGGAGTGGATTTCCGACCACAGGAAGATCACCGACAGCAGGGCAACCAGCATCAGAATTGAGCGTACCAGCCGCAGGGACTGGGTACTGATCGCATCCAGATCCAGTTCGACGTCATCGGCGTCTGTGGTCCCTTCGGTGCTGTTGACGTGGTTCGGCTCTTCCTCACCCCGCGCGCGCTGGGCCAGAATTTCTGCGCGACGGTGTTTGGCACGGTCAAACGCCAGACGACGACGCTGAATCAGCATGCCGCGGCGAATAACATGGTAGACCACCAGCAGCAGGAACCAGATAGCCACCGACGTTTCCAGTCGGGCGAGCAGCGCCTGCGCCGTGGCGAGATAACCGACCGCTGCCGCCAGCATCGCCGCCAGCGGCGCGCTGAGCAGCAGGTTCCACAGCAGACGGTTAAACATGTTATCGCCGCTGCCGGTCTTGTCGAGATAGAGCGGGATCCCGGCGCGTTTCAGGCTGAGCGTCACTACCGCTAACGCCCCGCAGATCAGCATAAAGCACAACCGTCCCAGCGAGCCGGAGAACTCACGGTCATTGAGATTATCGAACATGATCAACGCCATAATCAGCGGCACAATCAGCCCGATACTCATCAGGTAGTAACGCATCGCCCGCGCAACGCGATTACGCGGCCAGCCAAAGTGAGCGATGAACAGACCATTTGGCCGCGCAAACGTGGCGCAAATCATCACCACCCACAGCAGCGGAACGGTGGCGGTCACGCCATCGCCAATCGCGACGGCAAGCGGGTAGGGCCAGGCTTCACGCAGGCCGTATCCGAGCGTCATCCACAGCACCGGCAGCGGAGACGCGACCAGAATTGACCAGAACACAGTACGCAACGTCAGCCAGAAGTGATCCTGGGTTACTTTTCCCACTCGGGCGCTGGAGCGCTCAAGGAAACGGGTGAAGTGACGACGGGAATAAATACTGAAGCCCACCAGAATCAGCGCCCCCAGCAGCGGGAAGATGGTCTCCTTGCTGGTTATCATCATTACGCTGGCGAGGCCCAGCTGGCTGAAGGTGTCCAGCGAAATGAGGCGGCGCAGATCCTGCACAATCTCAATCGGCCAGGCGAAGGTCATCGGCCGCACGTCGGACGTCCAGAAAAGGTAACGGTGCGTGGCTTCGTTGACCTCTTTCAGCGCATCCTCCAGCTGGCTATTCGAGACTTTCAGCTTAGTCAGCTCAAGGATCAGCGTATCGCCTCCCTGCAACAGGGAATTGAGCAGTTCGCGTTGGGTGCGCAGCTGCGCTTCCAGAATACGACTTTGCTCGCCGGTGAGCGGCTGTCCGTCAGCCTGACGGATCTGGCGGATTTGCGGCTGCTTGTTGAGGAGATCCTCATAATGAAGACGCTGAACGCGCAACTGCGCCATCTCCGTATCAAGCTGCTGCGGTTTTGGCATCTCTGGCAGACGAGCCACCTGCGCGCGTAACGCTTCGCCCAACAGGTTAGACGAGCCAAGCCACTGGGACTGTTCACGCAGCGTGTTGAGCGCCTGACGAACCTGGAGGATTTGATTGGTGGCCTGACGCTGCTGCGAGGCCACCAAATCCATGCGCTGCGCCTGCTGATTCAGCGCGGCAGAAAGCTCGCGGTTAACCTTAAACTGGGCGACGATGCTGTCGGGCAGGTTAGCACTGTTTTCGGCCAGTAACTCGGTGCTTTCCAGCGCACGTTCAGCTTCACGCTGACGCTGGCTGTTGAGTTGATTTCTCAGCGCCTGGAGATATGCATCCAGCTGCTGGCTCTGCTTCTGCGCCAGCTCGGAACGCATCCGCGACAGTTCCTGGCGGTTGTTAGCGGAAAGCTGCGCCAGCTCCAGTTCATCAACCAGCGCTTTTAGTCTGGCGGATTCCGCCTGTAACCCAAGATTTTGCGCCTGATTCTGCGGTGTGCTGCCTGTCTGCGTCCCGATGCGACGTTCCACCTCATTTAACTGACGGCGGGCATCGGTTTGCTGCTGTGGAAGCTGGCTGAGGGAATCGGCAATTTCACGCGCCCGTTCCTGCTCCTGCTGCGCCAGACGGCTTTTTTCCAGCAGTTGGCTGCTGACTTGCAGGATCTCCTGATTCAGCGCCTCGGACGTCATCCCCGCGGGGACCTGGCGTGGTTCATCGCGCAGGTTGTTTAGCTGCGAGCGCAGGGTCTGAGAGAGTTTGGGGAAGTTGTCGATAACCTGCTGGTACTGCTGCGCGCGCTCAAGGGAACCCTTTCGTTCCTCAAGCGCGTTCAGTGCAGACTGGAGTGACTCAACGGTCTCCGGCTGAGCGGGTTTCGCCGCTTTTGCCTGCTCCAGCTCCTGGGTTATCTGTTTGGCGTCGGGGGCCGTCGCTGCGTACGCCCCCATGCTGAGGCACCAGGCCATCAGTAATACGATAATCGGGCGCACGTCAGCGATCCTTCTGTTGTTAGCCTTCGTCTTTTTTGTCGTCAACCAGCGGGCTGGCGTCGTGCTCGGCTTTGATCTCTTCTTCCGGCAACGGGGCAGGCGCAACCTCTGGCGTCACAAAGACCTCCGTCGATACTGCCAGAGGCTGGCCGAGTTTGGTCACGGACAGGCTTTCCAGCTCGTCGACCAGGTTAACTTTGCCCGGTGCGAACAGGTTGATGACCGTTGAGCCCAGCTTGAAGCGACCCATTTCCTGACCTTTCAGCAGGGCCACAGAACCTTCTTCTTCGCCGGCAGGCCAGGTCCAGCGCTTGATCACGCCTTCGCGCGGCGGCGTAATGGTGCCCGCCCAGACGGTTTCGATGCTGCCTACAATGGTAGCACCCACCAGAATCTGCGCCATTGGGCCAAACTCAGTATCAAACAGGCAGATGACGCGCTCGTTACGGGCAAACAGGTTAGGAACGTTTTGCGCCGTCAGGTGGTTTACAGAGAACAGATCCCCCGGCACGTAGATCATCTCGCGCAGAATACCATTACACGGCATATGCACGCGGTGGTAGTCGCGCGGGGAGAGATAGGTGGTCGCGAAAGTCCCGTTGCGGAACAGATCGGCCATTATGTAGTTACCGGCCAGCAGCGCTTCCAGGCTGTAGTTATGGCCTTTCGCCTGCAAAATTTTGTCGTCTTCAATTTTACCCAGCTGGCTGATCACGCCGTCCGCTGGCATCACCAGCACGTTCGGGTCGGTATTCAGCGGGCGCACTTCGTCGCGCAGCGGACGCACAAAAAATTCGTTGAAGGTGCGGTAGCTTGCCGTATCCGGCTTCTGCGCTTCTTTCATGTCGACCTTGTAGTATTTCACGAACAGGTCGATGACCAGTTTGGTCAGCCAGCCCGCTCGTTTGCTCGCGCCCCAGCCCGCCAGGCGAGTGAGCCACAGTTTCGGCAGAATGTATTGAAGCGAAAGTTTAAATGAGTTTAACAAGGTAGCCTCCAGGCCATTGTTTTGTCGTTCCTGATCCGGCATTACGCTGCCGGAACCTGAAAAAAGGGGACGATTTTAGCGACGCTTAGCTTAGTTGTCAGTTATCAGAATCAGAAAAGTTTTTACGCGTTTTTACCTGGTCCATGCTTTCGAGAATACGGTGGTAATTTTCGAAACGGGTTTCCGCAATTTCTCCGTTCTCTACCGCTTCGCGGATAGCGCAGCCCGGATCGTTGTCATGTTTACAGTCGCGGTATTTGCAAGCGCCTAAATAGTCATGGAATTCGACAAATCCGTTAAAGATTTGTTCCGGCTCGAGGTGCCAGAGACCAAATTCACGCACGCCCGGGGAGTCAATCACATCGCCACCGTGCGGGAAGTGATAGAGACGTGAGGCAGTGGTGGTGTGCTGGCCCAGGCCCGAGACGTCAGACACATCGTTGGTCAGGATCTCCTGCTGAAGGCCGAGCAGGTTGTTAAGCAGGCTCGATTTACCTACGCCGGACTGCCCCGCAAAGATGCTGATGCGGTCGGTCAGCGCATCTTCTAACGGCTTCAGGCCATCTTTGGTGCGGCTGGAAACCATCAACACGCGATAGCCAATGTTGCGGTAAATATCCATCTGCTCATTTACAAAGGCCATGGCCTCGTCATCCAGCAGATCGATTTTATTCAGCACGATGAGCGGCTCAACCTGTAGCGTTTCGCAGGCCACCAGATAACGGTCAATAATATTGAGCGAAAGCTCAGGCAAAATCGCTGAAACGATCACTATCTGGTTGATGTTGGCGGCAATAGGCTTCACGCCGTCGTAGAAATCCGGACGGGTCAGAACCGACGTGCGTTCATGCACGGCTTCAACGATACCTTTAACCGTTACCCCTTCCGCCGCCTCTTTGCCTGGACGCCAGACCACGCGGTCACCGGTCACCAGGGAACGGATGGTGCGACGGATATTGCAACGGTGGATATCCCCGTCGGCGGATTCGACATCGGCGTGCATGCCGAAGCGGCTAATCACAACGCCTTCTGTCGCTTCGCCAAACAGGTTGTCGTCGTAATCGGGCTTCTCCGTAGTGGTTTTAAGACGGCGCTGGTGATTTGCATTCACGCGGCGCTGCTGCCCTTTGGAGAGTTTATTTTTACTCAATCGCGCTGGCTCCTGGTCGCCCGTAGCGGGCAAAACCTCTATGATACACTCTAATTAATACTAGTTAACCTGCTACTGCCGGTTATGCGAGAAGGGTGGAAAATAACATGAGCGCGGACGAAAACAACCTGATTTGGATCGATCTGGAGATGACCGGCTTGGATCCCGAGCGCGATCGCATTATTGAGATCGCCACACTGGTCACCGATGCCAATCTCAATATTCTGGCGGAAGGCCCAACGATTGCCGTTCACCAGTCCGATGACCAGCTTGCGCTGATGGATGAGTGGAACGTGCGTACTCATACCGGCAGCGGGCTGGTAGAACGCGTGAAGGCCAGCTCCCTGGGCGACCGCGAAGCGGAGCTGGCGACGCTTGAATTTCTGAAGCAGTGGGTGCCGGCAGGAAAATCGCCTATCTGTGGCAACAGCATTGGTCAGGATCGTCGTTTCCTGTTTAAGTACATGCCGGAGCTGGAGTCCTACTTCCACTACCGCTATCTGGATGTGAGCACCCTGAAAGAGCTGGCCCGCCGCTGGAAACCGGAAATTCTCGACGGCTTCACAAAGCAGGGGACGCACCAGGCGATGGACGACATCCGGGAGTCTGTTGCGGAGCTGGCGTACTATCGCGAAAACTTTATTAAGCTCTGATTTTGCGATCCGGCGCCTTGCGTGGCCGGGTTTTTGTCGCTAAATTGTTCAGCTTGCCGATTAAATAAGCACTTGAACTGAATTTCAAAAAAATCGCTTTGAGGGGGGTTGCAGCTAAACGGATTTCTCGTATAATGCGCCTCCCGTAACGACAGAGAATTACACGTTACGACAGCAACAAAAGCAGTACAGATTTGCGGGAATAGCTCAGTTGGTAGAGCACGACCTTGCCAAGGTCGGGGTCGCGAGTTCGAGTCTCGTTTCCCGCTCCAAAATTTGAAAAGTATCGCAAGATACGCCAGCACCAGAACACCCAAGCGGGAATAGCTCAGTTGGTAGAGCACGACCTTGCCAAGGTCGGGGTCGCGAGTTCGAGTCTCGTTTCCCGCTCCAAAATTTGAAAGTATCGCAAGATACGCATAGCACCAGAACACCCAAGCGGGAATAGCTCAGTTGGTAGAGCACGACCTTGCCAAGGTCGGGGTCGCGAGTTCGAGTCTCGTTTCCCGCTCCAAATTCTTCTTCATCTCCAGGTTATCCACAGCGAAGTGCTTCGTTGGGGACGTTTTCTATTATGTCTGAAATACTCTTGTGAACAGAGTTATCCACAGAAACCGTGTTAAAACCAGTCTGTACGAAATGTTAGCAGGGTGAATGATATCTTCGTAATTCCCTGTAATTTATGAAGAAAATTTGATTTCAAAATGTTATTGAGATCACTTGACCTGTTTGCCAGAGCTGATGGCACCTGAATTCTTATTTTTATTCACAGCCTGTGAATATATCACACATCCCGCGGCAGCCCTTTTTCAATCACCCTGACCAGGCGCTGTTTCTTCGGTAACTGCACTTCAACCACACCCGCATTTCGCTTCTCAATTTGCTGCGCAATCGCCCATTCTATGTGCTCATCAAGAAGTGGGTGCTCACCTCTACGGCTTTCGAGCGCCTGAAGATTTGCTTCATCCCACGGGGCATTCCCCAGCGCAACGGCCACATTACGCAGCCAGCGCAGGTGGCCGATACGACGTATGGCGGAACCTTCCGTCACCTTCAGGAACCAGGCTTCGCTCCAGGCGAACAGTTCGATCAACTGCGGGGCATGTAACGCCTTGCGCGGACTGAAGTCTTCTTCGTCCGTCAACTGTGAATAACGGTTCCACGGACAAATCAGCTGACAGTCATCACAGCCGTAGATGCGGTTGCCGATAAGCGGACGAAATTCCTCTGGAATGGTGCCTTCTAGCTCGATAGTGAGATAAGAGATACAGCGGCGCGCATCAACGGTATACGGTTCGACAATAGCGCCCGTTGGGCAGATGGTCATACAGGCCACACAGCGACCACAGCCTTCTTCCACCGGACCGTCTACCGGCAGGGGTAAATCAATCAGCAGTTCACCCAGGAAAAAGAATGAGCCCGCGTCGCGGCTTAAGATAAGTGAGTGCTTACCTGTCCAGCCGAGCCCGGCTTTTTCGGCGATAGGGCGCTCAAGAATAGGCGCAGAATCGACAAAGGGTCTAAAATTCAGCGAAACACAGTGCTGCTGAATGGTTTCCCCGAGCTTTTTTAGACGGTTGCGCAGAAGTTTATGGTAGTCACGTCCCAGAGCGTATCGGCTGACATAACCCAGCAAAGGATTTTTTAGCGTGCGCGCAAAGGCCGCGTTAGCAGGCAGATAGTTCATGCGTACGCTAATAACGCGCAGCGTACCCGGCAACAGCTCGTGGGGGCGGGCACGCATCATACCGTGACGCGCCATCCACTCCATCTCGCCGTGGTATTGTTTATCCAGCCATGCCTGGAGCTTAGGCTCGCTGGCAGAGAGGTCGGTGTCAGTAATACCGACCTTCTGGAAGCCCAGTTCAGCACCCCACTGTTTTATTTTTTGCGCTAATTCATTGAGATCGAGGGGCTGTGACATGACGGACCATACTGTGAAGAAAAACCCCGCAAGTATACCACATTCCATCTGGCATGCGGATGACCTCCGTCGGGCCGAGAAAGAGGCCGCAGATAGCCTCGGCATTACCCTTTACGAACTGATGCAGCGCGCGGGCGAGGCGGCGTTTAACGTGGCGCGTACGGCTTATCCGAATGCTTCGCACTATCTGATCCTGTGCGGACACGGCAATAACGGTGGCGATGGTTATGTGGTGGCTCGTCTTGCGGTGGCGGCGGGGCTGCGCGTCACCCTGCTGGCGCTGGAGAGCGACAAGCCGTTACCGGAAGAAGCGGGCATGGCGAGAGAGGCCTGGCTGAATGCGGGGGGCATTATTCATGCGCCTGATATCGTCTGGCCCGAGGATGTCGACGTGATTGTTGACGGTCTGCTGGGGACGGGACTGATGCGCGCGCCTCGCGATGACGTCGCCGCGCTGATTACGCGCGCTAATGCGCACCCCGCCCCGGTGGTAGCGCTGGATATTCCCTCCGGCCTGATGGCGCAAACC
Organism: Enterobacter cloacae complex sp. 397G4; assembly: GCF_050031515.1. Classification (NCBI taxonomy): domain Bacteria; kingdom Pseudomonadati; phylum Pseudomonadota; class Gammaproteobacteria; order Enterobacterales; family Enterobacteriaceae; genus Enterobacter; species Enterobacter cloacae complex sp. 397G4. The sequence continues at coordinate 466,716 of NZ_JBLGWE010000001.1, forward strand.
GGCGTGACGCCGGGCGTGTCGATTGAGGCGGCGCGCACCGTGACCTTTATCGCCCTGAAGCCGGGTTTACTGACCGGTAAAGCGCGGGATGTCGTGGGCACGTTACACCACAACGCCCTGGGGCTGGAAAACTGGCTGGCCGGACAGGATACCCACATCACCCGCTTTGATGCCTCCCTGCTTGCACAGTGGCTGCCGCCGCGCCGTCCCACGTCCCATAAGGGCGACCATGGCCGACTGCTGATTATCGGCGGCGATCGCGGCACGGCAGGTGCGATTCGTATGACCGGAGAGGCCGCGTTGCGCAGCGGCGCCGGATTAATACGCGTGCTGACCCGTAGCGAAAACATCCCGCCCATTATTACCGCGCGGCCGGAGCTGATGGTCCACGAGCTTACCCCGCAGGCGATTGAAGAGGGTCTTGAGTGGGCGGACGTGGTGGTCATTGGTCCGGGCCTGGGTCAGCAGGAGTGGGGTAAACAGGCCCTGCAAAAGGCCGAGAATTTTCGTAAACCGATGCTCTGGGATGCCGACGCGCTTAACCTTCTGGCAATAAACCCGGATAAGCGTCACAATCGCATTCTGACGCCGCACCCCGGCGAAGCCGCACGGCTGCTTAACTGTAGCGTGGCAGAAATTGAAAGCGATCGCTTACTTTCAGCCCAACGTCTGGTAAAACGTTACGGAGGTGTTGCCGTTTTGAAAGGGGCGGGGACCGTTATCGCCAGCGATGGTGCGATGGGCATCGTTGATGCCGGTAATGCAGGCATGGCGAGCGGCGGCATGGGCGATGTGCTCTCTGGCATCATTGGCGCATTGCTCGGACAGAAACTTCCCCTTTATGATGCAGCCTGTGCCGGCTGCGTGGCCCACGGTGCGGCGGCTGACAGGCTGGCTGCTTGTTACGGAACGCGCGGTATGCTGGCCACCGATCTTTTTTGCACGCTGCGGCGTGTTGTTAACCCGGATGTGATTGACGTAGAAAATGACTAATCGAGCGATTCCTTTACCTGATGAACAAGCCACTTTAGATCTCGGCAAGCGCGTGGCGCAGGCCTGTCAGGGGGCGACCGTCATTTATCTGTATGGTGATTTAGGCGCGGGTAAAACAACCTTCAGCCGTGGCTTTTTGCAGGCGTTAGGGCATAACGGGAACGTAAAAAGCCCGACCTACACGCTGGTAGAACCGTACACGCTTGAAAATATCATGGTGTACCACTTTGATTTATATCGTCTTGCGGATCCTGAGGAGCTGGAATTTATGGGGATCCGCGATTACTTTGCCAACGACGCCATCTGCCTGGTGGAGTGGCCGCAACAAGGTGCGGGTGTGCTGCCTGACCCGGATGTCGAAATTCACTTAGATTACCAGGCACAAGGGCGTGAGGCGCGCATCAGTGCGGTTTCCTCATCAGGCTGTTCCTTACTGGCGCGTTTAGCCGGTTGAGCGTAGGGATAACGGGATGATTAATCGCGTTAAAGGTTGGGTGCTGGCTGCCACGGTCCTGCTGTGCGCGCAGGCCGGGGCGGCCAGCCTCTCGGATATTCAGGTGTCTAATGGCGATAGCCAGGCCCGTATTACGTTCAGCTTTATGGGCGATCCTGAATATGCTTTCTCACAAATCGACAGCCGCAGCGTGGCGCTCGATATTAAACAGACCGGGGTGATCCAGGGGCTGCCGCTCCAGTTCAGCGGCAACAATCTGGTGAAAAGCATCCGTTCGGGGACGCCGAAGGATGCGCAGTCTCTGCGTCTGGTGGTCGATCTCACCGAAAAGGGCAAGACGAAGGCGGTTAAGCAGCAAAACGGCGCCAATTATACGGTGGTCTTTACCATTAATGCTGATGTTCCGCCCCCGCCACCGCCTGCACCTGTTGTAGCAAAACGCGTGGAGGCGCCGGTTTATACCCCAAGGCCGTCTGAGCCAGCCCGTAATCCGTTTAAATCACAAAATGACCGACTTACCGCCGTGACCAGCAGCAACACGGTGACGCGTCCGGCGGTCAGCGCGCGGCGTACGCCGGTCAGTGGCGACAAAGTGATTATCGCCATCGACGCCGGACACGGCGGGCAAGATCCTGGCGCGATTGGCCCGGGCGGCACGCGGGAGAAAAACGTCACTATCGCCATTGCCCGTAAGCTGCGTGCGCTTCTGAATGACGATCCGATGTTTAAAGGGGTCATGACCCGCGACGGAGATTACTTTATTTCAGTGATGGGACGCTCGGATGTGGCGCGTAAGCAAAACGCCAACTTCCTGGTGTCGATTCACGCGGATGCTGCGCCGAACCGTAACGCCACCGGCGCGTCGGTATGGGTGCTGTCGAACCGTCGCGCCAACAGTGAAATGGCGAACTGGCTTGAAGAGCACGAGAAGCAGTCTGAACTATTAGGCGGGGCAGGCGATGTGCTGGCAAACAGCCAGGCCGATCCGTATCTCAGCCAGGCGGTGCTGGATTTACAGTTCGGTCATTCTCAGCGCGTCGGGTATGATGTCGCCACTAACGTACTGAGCCAGCTGCAAAGCATTGGATCGCTGCATAAGCGTCGCCCTGAGCATGCAAGCCTCGGTGTCCTGCGTTCGCCGGATATTCCGTCGATTCTGGTAGAGACGGGCTTTATCAGTAACAACGGCGAAGAGCGCCTGTTGGGCAGCGACAGCTATCAGCAGCAAATTGCCGAAGCGATTTATAACGGTCTGCGTAAATACTTTGACGCGCATCCGCTTCAGTCTGCGCCGCAGGGCGGGGCCGCCCAGACGGCAAGCGCCGCGCTGCCGGGTGAGATGACCGCGACTAATTAAGGAGAGTTCATGCCGATTCAGGTTCTACCGCCGCAGCTCGCGAACCAAATCGCCGCCGGTGAGGTGGTGGATCGCCCTGCGTCGGTGGTGAAGGAACTGGTGGAAAACAGCCTCGATGCAGGGGCGACCCGCATTGATATTGATATCGAACGCGGGGGCGCAAAGCTTATCCGCATTCGTGATAACGGCTGTGGCATCAAAAAGGACGAGCTGGCGCTGGCGCTGGCGCGTCATGCCACCAGTAAAATTGCCTCACTTGACGATCTGGAAGCGATTATCAGCCTGGGTTTTCGCGGCGAAGCGCTGGCCAGTATCAGCTCCGTTTCCCGCTTAACGTTGACCTCCCGCACGTCCGACCAGCAGGAAGCCTGGCAGGCCTACGCCGAAGGGCGTGATATGGACGTCACGGTTAAACCTGCGGCGCACCCGGTAGGCACCACGCTTGAAGTGCTGGATCTCTTCTATAACACGCCCGCCCGGCGCAAGTTTATGCGAACCGAGAAGACCGAATTCGGACATATCGACGAGATCATCCGCCGCATCGCGCTGGCGCGCTTTGATGTCACCATCAACCTCAGCCATAACGGTAAGGTGATGCGCCAGTACCGCGCGGTGGCGGAGGGTGGACAAAAGGAGCGTCGGTTGGGCGCCATCTGCGGCACACCGTTTCTGGAAAAAGCGCTGTCCATTGAGTGGCAGCATGGCGATCTGGCCCTGCGCGGCTGGGTTGCCGATCCGAACGCTAGCAGCGCCGCGTTCGCAGAAATCCAGTATTGCTACGTCAACGGCCGCATGATGCGCGACCGCCTGATTAACCACGCTATTCGACAGGCCTGCGAAGATAAGCTCGGCGCCGATCAACAGCCCGCCTTTGTGCTTTATCTGGAGATCGACCCGCACCAGGTTGACGTTAACGTGCACCCCGCCAAGCACGAGGTGCGTTTCCACCAGTCGCGCCTGGTGCATGATTTCATCTACCAGGGCGTTGCCGCTGTATTGCAGCAGCAGGCAGAGCCAGAGTTGCCGCTGGCAAAAGAAGAGCCCGCGCCGCGCCCACTGCCGGAAAACCGCGTGGCGGCCGGGCGTAACCATTTTGCCGAACCGGCGGTCGCGCGCGAGCCGGCTGCTCCACGTTTATCCCCGGCGGGCAACGCGCCGCGACCAACCGGTGCCAACTATCCCAACGCTCAGCCGGGCTACCACAAACAGCAGGGGGCGCTGTACCGCAAACTGCTGGATACGCCGGCGGTGGAGCATAAAGAGCACATCACGGTTTCAACCCCCTCTCTGGATGGGCATAGCCAGAGTTTTGGTCGGGTATTGACCATTATTGCTCCCGACATGGCGTTGCTTGAACGCGAAGGTAAACTGCTGTTGCTGGCGCTTTCCGTGGCGGAGCGCTGGCTCAAACAGGCGCAGTTAACCCCGGGGGTGAATGCCGCCTGCGCACAGCCGCTGTTGATCCCCGTTCGCCTGAAAATATCCCCTGAAGAAACAGGGGTTTTGCGGCGCGTGCAGACGCAACTGGCCGAAATGGGGATTGAAATCGTACTGGACGCGCAGCATGTGACAATTCGCGCAGTGCCTTTACCCTTACGCCAACAAAATTTACAAAACTTGATTCCTGAACTGATAGGCTACCTGGCGCAGCAAACGACGTTTGATGCCGCCGATACCGCGCAGTGGATCGCCCGCCATCTGGCCAGCGAGCATGCACCGTGGAGTATGGCGCAGGCGATTACCGTTCTGGCGGAGGTGGAGCGCCTCTGTCCACAGCTGGTGAAAGCGCCTCCAGGTGGTTTGTTACAACCTGTTGATTTACAAACGGCGATGACCGCCCTGAAACATGACTGATGTAAGTAAGGCGAGCCTGCCAAAGGCGATTTTTTTAATGGGGCCAACGGCCTCCGGTAAAACGGCGTTAGCCATTGAGTTACGTAAAGTTTTGCCAGTAGAGTTGATTAGCGTTGATTCAGCCCTCATCTACCGAGGGATGGACATCGGCACGGCGAAGCCCAACGCAGACGAACTGCGTGCGGCACCGCACCGTTTACTGGATATTCTCGACCCGGCACAGGCTTACTCCGCGGCAGATTTTCGCCGCGACGCCTTAGCCGAGATGGCCGAGATTACCGCCGCGGGACGCATACCGCTGTTAGTTGGCGGCACGATGCTCTACTTTAAGGCGCTGCTGGAGGGGTTATCGCCTCTGCCATCGGCCGATCCGGAAGTGAGAGCGAAGATTGAGCGGCAGGCGGCAGAGCAGGGGTGGGACGCTTTGCACAGGCAACTGGAAGAGATTGATCCGGTTGCCGCAGCGCGGATCCACCCAAACGATCCGCAAAGGCTTTCCCGGGCACTGGAAGTTTTTTTCATTTCGGGTAAAACTTTAACGGAACTGACGCAAACGTCAGGAGACGCTCTGCCGTATCAGGTGCATCAGTTCGCCATCGCCCCGGCGAGCCGTGAACTGCTCCATCAACGAATTGAGCAGCGTTTTCATCAGATGTTGGCTTCAGATTTTGAAGCAGAAGTGCGGGCGCTTTTTGCCCGTGGAGATTTGCATACGGACATGCCTTCCATTCGTTGTGTGGGATACCGCCAGATGTGGTCGTATCTTGAAGGTGAGATTTCATACGATGAAATGGTTTATCGAGGTGTTTGCGCCACGAGACAGTTAGCGAAGCGCCAGATCACCTGGTTACGCGGTTGGGAGGGTGTTCACTGGTTAGACAGTGAAAAACCACAACAGGCGTTAAACGAAGTGATTGAGGTTATTGGTGATATCGCTGACTGAATGTGTACAATTAAGCCGTATCGTGCGCAATTTTTCAGAATCGCAAGGTTCTAAGTACAAAACAAGCATATAAGGAAAAGATAGAATGGCTAAGGGGCAATCTTTACAAGATCCGTTCCTGAACGCATTGCGTCGGGAGCGTGTTCCAGTTTCTATTTATTTGGTGAATGGTATTAAGCTGCAAGGTCAGATTGAGTCTTTCGATCAGTTCGTGATCCTGTTGAAAAACACGGTCAGCCAGATGGTCTATAAGCACGCGATTTCTACTGTTGTTCCGTCCCGTCCGGTATCTCATCACAGCAATAACGCTGGCGGCGGCACTGGCAGTAACTACCATCACGGCAGCAACGCGCAGGGTTCTTCAACACCAGCGCAGGACAGCGAAGAAACCGAATAAGGTTTTGGGCTGTTATCCACACGGGGAGCCAGGGATCCTGCGTTCCCCGCTGATCTTTTTAGAGAGGTTTACGCTTGTTTGACCGTTATGACGCCGGTGAGCAGGCGGTGCTGGTACACATCTATTTTTCGCAAGACAAAGATATGGAAGACCTCCAGGAGTTTGAATCTCTGGTCTCTTCCGCCGGTGTCGAAGCAATGCAGGTGATTACCGGTAGCCGTAAAGCGCCGCACCCGAAGTACTTTGTTGGTGAAGGTAAAGCAGTTGAAATTGCGGATGCCGTAAAAGCAACCGGCGCATCCGTTGTGCTGTTTGATCATGCGCTGTCTCCGGCTCAGGAACGTAACCTGGAAGCTCTCTGCGAATGCCGTGTAATCGATCGCACGGGGTTGATCTTAGATATTTTTGCTCAGCGTGCGCGTACCCACGAGGGTAAGTTGCAGGTTGAGCTGGCGCAGTTGCGCCATCTGGCGACGCGTCTGGTGCGTGGCTGGACACACCTTGAAAGACAAAAAGGCGGGATTGGTTTGCGCGGCCCGGGTGAAACCCAGCTCGAAACCGACCGCCGTTTGCTGCGTGGGCGTATAACCCAGATCCTTTCACGTCTGGAACGTGTAGAGAAACAGCGCGAACAGGGGCGTCGGGCGCGAACGAAAGCCGATATCCCAACGGTGTCGCTGGTGGGTTATACCAACGCCGGTAAATCCACCCTGTTTAACCAGATAACCGAGGCCCAGGTGTATGCCGCAGACCAGCTGTTTGCGACCCTGGACCCAACCCTGCGCCGTATTGACGTCGCAGACGTGGGTGAAACGGTGCTGGCGGATACCGTAGGGTTTATCCGCCATCTGCCGCACGATCTGGTCGCGGCGTTTAAAGCGACGTTGCAGGAGACGCGTCAGGCGACCCTGCTGCTGCATGTGATTGATGCGGCAGACGTACGCGTGCAGGAGAACATCGACGCGGTGAACGTGGTGCTCGAAGAGATCGACGCCCACGAAATTCCCACCCTGTTGGTGATGAACAAGATCGATATGCTGGACGATTTCGAACCGCGTATCGACCGAGACGAAGAGAACAAACCGATTCGGGTCTGGCTGTCTGCTCAGGCCGGGATTGGTGTGCCACTGCTTTTCCAGGCTTTGACAGAACGTCTTTCCGGTGAGGTAGCTCAGCACACGCTGCGACTGCCGCCACAGGAAGGCAGGCTGCGCAGCCGGTTTTATCAGCTTCAGGCGATAGAAAAAGAGTGGATGGAGGATGACGGCAGCGTGGGGATGCAGGTGCGTATGCCGATCGTTGACTGGCGTCGCCTCTGTAAACAAGAACCTGCGCTGGCGGACTATATCGTCTGATCAGAAAGGGGAAGCCTGAAAAATTCGCCCTTGCATAACAAATATGGAGCATATACATGGCGTGGAATCAGCCCGGTAATAACGGACAAGACCGCGACCCGTGGGGAAGCAGCAATAATCAAGGCGGCAACTCTGGGGGAAATGGCAACAAAGGTGGTCGCGAGCAGGGGCCGCCGGATCTGGATGATATCTTCCGCAAACTGAGCAAAAAGCTTGGTGGCCTTGGCGGAGGAAAAGGTTCTGGCTCGGGTGGCAATTCCACTCAGAGTCCGCGCCCGCCAATGGGTGGCCGCGTGGTGGGCATTGTCGCCGCTGCGGTGGTAATCATCTGGGCAGCCAGCGGGTTCTACACCATTAAAGAAGCAGAACGCGGCGTGGTCACCCGTTTCGGTAAGTTCAGCCATCTGGTTGAACCGGGCCTGAACTGGAAGCCGACCTTCATTGATGACGTGACCGCGGTTAACGTGGAGTCCGTCCGTGAACTGGCCGCCTCTGGCGTGATGTTGACCTCTGACGAGAACGTGGTGCGCGTTGAGATGAACGTGCAGTACCGCGTGACCGATCCGGAACGTTATCTGTTTAGCGTGACCAGCGCCGATGACAGCCTGCGTCAGGCAACCGACAGCGCCCTGCGTGGCGTGATCGGCAAATACACCATGGACCGTATCCTGACCGAAGGTCGTACCGTTATTCGTAGCGATACCCAGCGTGAGCTGGAAGAGACCATCCGTCCGTACAACATGGGTATCACCCTGCTGGACGTCAACTTCCAGGCTGCACGTCCGCCGGAAGAGGTGAAAGCCGCGTTTGACGATGCGATTGCCGCTCGTGAAAACGAACAGCAGTACATCCGTGAAGCGGAAGCGTACACCAACGAAGTTCAGCCGCGTGCAAACGGTCAGGCGCAGCGTATTCTGGAAGAAGCGCGTGCGTATAAGACCCAGACCATCCTGGAAGCACAGGGTGAAGTGGCTCGCTTTGCGAAGATCCTGCCGGAATATAAAGCCGCGCCGGAAATTACCCGTGAGCGTCTCTATATCGAGACCATGGAAAAAGTGCTGAGCCATACGCGTAAAGTGCTGGTTAACGACAACAAAGGCGGAAACCTGATGGTCCTGCCGCTGGATCAGATGCTGAAAGGCGGTTCTGCACCGGCAGCAAAAGACAACAGCGGTGCGAACAACCTGCTGCGTCTGCCACCGGCCTCGTCTGGCAGCGCCAGCGCGAACACAACGCCTTCTTCGAACGATGGTGACATTATGGACCAACGCCGTGCTAACGCGCAGCGTAACGACTACCAGCGTCAGGGGGAATAAGGATGCGTAAGTCAGTTATTGCGATCATCATCATCGTACTGGTCGTGCTCTACACCTCCATCTTTGTGGTGAAAGAGGGCGAGCGTGGGATCAAGTTCCAGTTCAGCAGCGTCGTGCGTGATGGCGACAAGCGTCCGGTGATTTATGAGCCGGGTCTGCACTTTAAGATCCCGTTCATTCAGTCAGTGAAAACGCTCGATGCGCGTATCCAGACCATGGATAACCAGGCCGATCGTTTCGTGACTAAAGAGAAGAAAGACCTGATCGTTGATTCCTATATCAAATGGCGCATCAGCGATTTCAGCCGCTACTTCCTGGCAACCGGGGGTGGCGACGTTTCTCAGGCAGAAGTGCTGCTGAAACGTAAGTTCTCTGACCGTCTGCGTTCTGAAATTGGTCGTCTGGATGTGAAAGACATTGTGACCGACTCCCGTGGTCGTCTGACGCTGGAAGTGCGTGATGCGCTGAACTCCGGCTCTGCGGGCACCGAGGATGAAGTTGAAACCCCGGCGGCAGACGATGCGATTGCCAAAGCGGCTGAACGTGTTCAGGCTGAAACCAACGGTAAAGTGCCGGTGATCAACCCGAACAGTATGGCGGCGCTGGGCATCGAAGTGGTTGATGTGCGCATCAAGCAGATCAACCTGCCAGCGGAAGTGTCCGAGGCGATCTACAACCGTATGCGCGCCGAGCGTGAAGCGGTAGCCCGTCGTCACCGTTCACAGGGTCAGGAAGAAGCGGAAAAACTGCGCGCGGCAGCGGACTATGAAGTCACCAAGACGCTGGCGGAATCTGAGCGCCAGGGTCGTATCCTGCGCGGTGAAGGTGATGCCGAAGCGGCTAAACTGTTTGCTGATGCATTCAGCCAAGATCCAGACTTCTACGCCTTCATCCGTAGCCTTCGCGCTTACGAGAATAGCTTCAAGAGCAACCAGGATGTGATGGTGCTCAGCCCGGACAGCGATTTCTTCCGTTATATGAAGACGCCGACCAACGCAACGCGATAAACTCAGGCTCGTTTGAGTATTCAAACCACCGCTCTTCACGGAGCGGTGGTTTTCTTTTATAAGGATGAAAAATGAACTCCACGATCTGGCTCGCACTGGCCCTGGTTTTGGTGCTGGAAGGCCTCGGCCCGATGCTCTATCCGCGCGCATGGCGCCGGATGATCGCGACAATGAGCCAACTCCCGGACAATATTTTACGTCGTTTTGGCGGTGGTCTTGTGGTTGCCGGTATCGTTATCTACTACATGTTGAGGAAAACGATTGGCTGATCAAAAACTAACCGCAATTGGCATATTTTAGGGTCAAAAAGTGCTGTATATCTGAAAAAGCGATGGTAGAATCCATTTTTAAGCAAACGGTGATTTTGAAAAAATGGGTAACAACGTCGTCGTACTGGGCACCCAATGGGGTGACGAAGGTAAAGGGAAGATTGTTGATCTTCTGACTGAACGGGCCAAATATGTTGTACGCTACCAGGGCGGTCACAACGCGGGCCATACTCTCGTAATCAACGGTGAAAAAACCGTCCTCCATCTTATTCCATCAGGCATTCTTCGCGAAAACGTCACCAGCATCATCGGTAACGGCGTTGTGCTGTCTCCCGCTGCGCTGATGAAAGAGATGAAAGGTCTGGAAGACCGTGGTATCCCTGTTCGTGAGCGTCTGCTGCTCTCCGAAGCCTGCCCGCTGATCCTGGATTATCATGTGGCGCTGGACGTGGCGCGTGAAAAAGCGCGTGGCGCGAAAGCGATCGGCACCACCGGTCGTGGTATCGGCCCGGCTTACGAAGATAAAGTGGCTCGTCGCGGTCTGCGCGTGGGTGACCTCTTCGACGAAGCGACCTTCGCTGAAAAACTGAAAGAAGTGATGGAATATCACAACTTCCAGCTGGTGAATTTCTACAAAGCCGAAGCCGTTGACTACCAGAAAGTGCTGGATGACGTCATGGCGATTGCTGATATTCTGACCGGTATGGTTGTTGATGTGTCCGATCTGCTGGACCAGGCGCGCAAGCGTGGCGATTTCGTCATGTTTGAAGGTGCGCAGGGTACGCTGCTGGACATCGACCACGGTACCTATCCGTACGTAACGTCCTCTAACACCACCGCGGGTGGCGTGGCAACCGGCTCCGGTCTGGGCCCGCGTTATGTCGATTACGTTCTGGGCATCATCAAAGCGTACTCCACTCGCGTGGGTGCAGGTCCATTCCCGACCGAACTGTTTGATGAGACCGGCGAGTTCCTCTGCAAGCAGGGTAACGAGTTTGGCGCGACCACCGGTCGTCGTCGTCGTACCGGCTGGCTGGACGCCGTTGCCGTACGTCGCGCAGTGCAGATCAACTCCCTGTCTGGCTTCTGCCTGACCAAGCTGGACGTACTGGACGGCCTGAAAGAAGTAAAAATCTGCGTAGGCTACCGTATGCCTGATGGCCGCGAAGTGACCACCACTCCGCTGGCTGCTGACGACTGGGAAGGCATTGAGCCAATCTACGAAACTATGCCGGGCTGGTCTGAGACCACATTTGGTGTGAAAGAGCGTAGTGGCCTGCCAAAAGCCGCGCTGGACTACATCAAGCGCATTGAAGAACTGACCGAAGTGCCGATCGATATTATTTCTACCGGCCCGGATCGTACTGAAACGATGATCCTGCGCGACCCGTTCGACGCATAATCTTCGTGACTGCTGGCCTGCGGGGAAACCCGTAGGCCGGATAAGCGCAGCGCCATCCGGCGACCGCTCCTGGATCTCCGCTTTTTCGCCCCGTCTGTCAAATAAATTAGCCGCTAACTATCTGGCTGGTTTATCATCATTAATGAATATCTCTGCGGTTTGACCGCGTTTTCCCTTTTTCCTGAGGTTGATGTGCAGTTAACAAGTTTCACCGATTACGGCTTACGCGCGCTGATTTACATGGCGTCGTTACCCGATGGGAAGATGACCAGCATCTCTGAAGTCACAGAGGTGTACGGTGTGTCCCGTAATCATATGGTCAAAATAATCAATCAACTTAGTCGTGCCGGATACGTTGCTGCCGTCCGCGGGAAGAATGGAGGGATCCGTCTCGGTAAACCGGCGCAGAGTATCCGTATTGGCGATGTGGTACGTGAACTGGAGCCGCTCTCTCTGGTGAACTGTAGCAGCGCGTTCTGCCACATTACGCCCGCTTGCCGCCTGAAACAGGCGCTTTCAAAGGCCGTGCAAAGTTTTCTCAAGGAACTGGATAACTACACGCTGGCCGATTTGGTTGAAGAGAATCAACCGCTTTATAAATTATTGCTGGTGGAATGAAGAAAATTTCCACCGGAGCTGACAACGGAGGAACCGACATGTCACAAGATCCTTTCCAGGAACGCGAAGCCGAAAAATACGCGAATCCTATCCCCAGCCGCGAGTTCATCATTGAACACTTAACAAAACGCGAAAAACCCGCCAATCGTGAAGAACTTGCCGTTGAATTAAACATAGAAGGTGAAGAGCAAATTGAAGCCCTTCGCCGCCGCCTGCGCGCCATGGAACGTGACGGGCAACTTGTCTTTACTCGTCGCCAGTGCTACGCGCTGCCAGAACGCCTCGACCTGCTGAAAGGCACCGTTATTGGTCACCGCGATGGCTTCGGCTTCCTGCGCGTGGAAGGGCGTAAAGACGACCTGTACCTCTCATCCGAACAGATGAAGATGTGTATTCACGGCGACCAGATCCTGGCGCAGCCGCTGGGTGCAGACCGTAAAGGCCGCCGCGAAGCGCGCGTGGTCCGCGTGCTGGTGCCGAAAACCAGCCAGATCGTTGGCCGTTACTTTACCGATGCGGGCGTAGGCTTTGTGGTGCCGGACGACAGCCGTCTGAGCTTCGACATTCTCATCCCGCCTGAAGAGGTGATGGGCGCACGCATGGGCTTTGTGGTGGTGGTGGAACTCACCCAGCGCCCAACCCGTCGCACCAAAGCGGTGGGTAAAATCGTCGAAGTGCTGGGCGATAACATGGGCACCGGCATGGCCGTCGATATGGCGCTGCGTACCCATGAAATTCCGTATGTCTGGCCGAAAGCGGTTGAAGATCAGATTGAAAACCTGCGTGAAGAAGTGCCGGAAGAGTCCAAAGCAGGCCGCGTGGATCTGCGCGATCTGCCGCTGGTCACCATTGATGGTGAAGACGCCCGTGACTTCGATGATGCCGTATATTGCGAGAAAAAACGCGGTGGCGGCTGGCGTCTGTGGGTGGCCATCGCGGATGTGAGCTATTACGTGCGTCCACACACGCCGCTGGATAACGAAGCGCGCAGCCGCGGTACGTCGGTCTACTTCCCGTCGCAGGTTGTACCGATGCTGCCAGAAGTGCTCTCCAACGGCCTGTGTTCCCTCAACCCGCAGGTGGACCGCCTGTGTATGGTCTGCGAAATGACCATCTCCAGCAAGGGACGTCTGACGGGCTATAAGTTCTACGAAGCGGTGATGAGTTCTCATGCGCGCCTGACCTATACCAAGGTCTGGCATATGTTGCAGGGCGATCAGGATCTTCGCGAACAGTACGCGCCGCTGGTCAAACACATCGAAGAGCTGCACAACCTCTACAAAACGCTGGATCAGGCGCGCGAAGAGCGCGGTGGGATCTCATTTGAGAGTGAAGAGGCGAAGTTTATCTTTAACGCTGAGCGTCGTATCGAGCGTATCGAACAGACTCAGCGTAACGATGCGCACAAGCTGATTGAAGAGTGTATGATCCTGGCGAACATCTCGGCGGCACGTTTCGTTGAGAAAGCCAAAGAGCCTGCGCTGTTCCGTATTCACGACAAGCCAACCACGGAGGCCGTAACCTCGTTCCGCTCCGTGCTGGCTGAACTCGGCCTGGAGCTGCCTGGCGGTAATAAGCCTGAGCCACGCGATTACGCCGAGCTGCTGGAATCCATCAGCGATCGTCCTGACGCGGAAATGCTGCAAACCATGCTGCTGCGCTCCATGAAGCAGGCGATTTACGATCCTGAAAACCGGGGCCACTTTGGTCTGGCGTTACAGTCGTACGCGCACTTTACCTCGCCGATCCGCCGTTATCCGGATCTGTCCCTGCACCGTGCGATCAAGTATCTGCTGGCGCACGAGCAGGGTCATAAAGGCAACACGACCGAAACCGGAGGGTATCACTACTCCATGGAAGAGATGCTGCAACTGGGCCAGCATTGTTCCATGACCGAGCGTCGTGCGGATGAAGCGACGCGCGACGTGGCGGACTGGCTGAAGTGTGACTTTATGCTGGATCAGGTGGGTAACGTCTTTAAAGGCGTGATTGCCAGCGTCACCGGCTTTGGCTTCTTCGTGCGTCTGGATGAGCTGTTTATCGACGGTCTGGTGCACGTTTCCAGCCTCGATAACGATTACTACCGCTTCGACCAGGTCGGACAACGTCTGATCGGCGAATCCGGTGGTCAGACCTACCGTCTGGGCGATCGGGTGGAAGTGAAGGTTGAAGCCGTGAATATGGACGACCGTAAAATCGACTTCAGCCTCATCTCCAGCGAGCGTGCTCCGCGTAACGTCGGCAAAACCGAGCGTGAGAAAGCGAAAAAAGGCGGTAACGGTAAAGCGGGCGGTAAGCGACGTCAGGCAGGTAAAAGAGTAAACTTTGAGCCAGACAGTGCTTTCCGTGGCGAGAAGAAACAGAAGCCCAAGGCGGCGAAAAAAGACGCTCGTAAAGCGAAAAAACCGTCGACCAAGACCCAAAAAATAGCGGCCGCGACCAAAGCGAAGCGCGCGGCGAAGAAACAGCAGGCGGAGTAATTTCCCCTCACCCTGACCCTCTCCCCAACGGGAGAGGGAAAATATTTATTACGAGAACCATCAATGAGTGAAATGATTTACGGCATCCACGCGGTGCAGGCCCTGCTGGAGCGCGCGCCGGAGCGTTTTCAGGAAGTTTTTATTCTGAAAGGGCGTGAAGACAAACGTCTGATGCCGCTGATCCACGCGCTGGAAGCGCAGGGCGTAGTGATCCAGCTGGCGAACCGCCAGTATCTGGATGAAAAAAGCGAAGGTGCTGTACACCAGGGCATTATCGCGCGCGTGAAGCCAGGCCGTCAGTATCAGGAGAACGATCTGCCGGATCTGATCGCCGGGCTGGAGAACCCGTTCTTCCTGATCCTCGATGGCGTAACCGACCCACATAACCTGGGCGCGTGCCTGCGTAGCGCCGATGCAGCAGGCGTGCATGCGGTGATTGTGCCAAAAGATCGCTCCGCGCAGCTTAACGCTACCGCTAAAAAAGTCGCCTGCGGCGCGGCGGAAAACGTCCCGTTAATCCGCGTGACTAACCTGGCGCGCACCATGCGTCTGTTGCAGGAAGAAAATATCTGGATCGTAGGAACAGCCGGTGAAGCGGATCACACCCTGTACCAGAGCAAAATGACCGGCCGTATGGCGCTGGTGATGGGAGCGGAAGGCGAAGGTATGCGTCGTCTGACGCGCGAGCACTGCGATGAGCTGATCAGCATCCCAATGGCGGGCAGCGTATCGTCCCTGAACGTTTCTGTTGCGACGGGTATCTGCCTGTTTGAAGCGGTGCGTCAGCGCGGGTAGCCTGTTGTGCCGGGTGGCGGCTTCGCCTTACCCGGCCTACAAAAGCATGGTACCGTAGGCCCGGTAAGCGCAGCGCCACCGGGCAACAATCTCACTCCTCTAACGACCGTAAATGGTCATCCTTTCTCAGCGTCATCAGCGCGAAAATACTCACCACCGCCGTTGCCATCACGTAGTACGCCGGAATATCCAGATTGCCCGTCTCTTTAATCAGCCCGGTAATGATCAGCCCCGCACAGCCCGAGAAGATTGCATTCGACAGAGAATAGGCCAGCCCCAGCCCGGTATAACGCACGCGCGTCGGGAACATCTCAGACAGCATTGCCGGCCCCGGCCCTGCCAGCATCCCAACCAGACCCCCCGCAATCAGCACCACAATCGCTTTGACTGCCAGCGTACTGGATTCCGCCTGCAAAATTTTCAGCAGCGGCAGGGCGAGGATCAGCAGGAGCACGGTGGCGATAATCATCACCGTGCGCCGCCCGATCCTGTCGCTCAGCATGCCCGACGGAATGATCGTGAGCGCAAACCCAATGTTAGAAATCACCGCAATCAGTAACGCCTGGTTAAAACCGGTGTGCAGCGCAGATTGCAGATAGGTCGGCATAATCACCAGATAGGTATAACCCGCCGCAGACCAGACCATCACGCGGCCAATGCCCATCAGGATGGTTTTGAACGTGGCGGCGGTGCTGGCCTGAGTAACAACCGGTTTTTCCCGTTGCTGTACAAAGCTCGGCGTCTCTTCCATGCTCACCCGCAGCCATAGCGCGACCGCACCCATCGGCAACGCCAGGAAGAACGGAATGCGCCAGCCCCAGTCGTGCAAGGCTTCAGGGGAGAGAAGGGCAGAGAGCAACGCGACAATGCCTGCGCCCGCTAACAGCCCGAGCGCCACGGTAAAGGACTGCCATGCCCCGTAAAGACCGCGCTTGCCGCGCGGGGCGAACTCCGTCATCAATGAGACCGCACCGCCATACTCACCGCCCGCGAACAGTCCTTGCAGAATACGCAGGAGCGTAACGATCAGCGGCGCGGCAATCCCGATACTGGCGTAGACCGGCACAATACCGATGGCAGCGGTGGCGAGCGTCATCAATACCAGCACTATAATCAGCGTCGGTTTGCGGCCAATCCTGTCGCCAATGCGGCCAAAGACCACTGCACCCAGCGGACGGAAGAAGAAAGCGATGGCGAACGAGGCCCAGGTGAGGATCAGGCTGGTGAGCTCCGCTTCCCCCTCAAGCTGGAAGAAGTTTCTGGCAATCACCGTTGCCAGAAAACCGTAGACCGCAAATTCATACCACTCGATGAAATTACCGATGGAGCCTGCAATTAATGCACGCTTGTGCGCATCCTGTTGCATAACGATCCTCACATAAACGGGGTAAGAATAAATTATTCAGCATTGGTGAAGTAATGAAATAGTTTATTCTTATGTTCTGTGAGCTATTTCACGAATGATATCAACAAGATCGTCATCGTGTGACCCCCCTCCCATGCAGCGTGCATGCCCTCTGTCCATACTTACCTTTATTGCCAATGAAAGGAGGGAGACAGCATGCACTGGCAGACACATACCGTTTTTAATCAACCTGCACCGCTATCGAACAGCAACCTTTTTCTCTCTGATTGCGCCCTGTGCGATGCGGTAGCGCGCGAAGGGGCTGAGTGGGATGTGGATCTTCTTGCCAGCATCGGACAGCAGTTGGGTACGGCGGAGTCGCTGGAGCTGGGCAGGCTGGCGAACGTTAATCCGCCGGAGCTGCTGCGTTATGACGCCACGGGAGCGAGGCTGGATGACGTCCGCTTTCATCCGGCATGGCATCTTCTGATGCAGGGGCTTTGCGCCAACCGGGTGCACAACCTGGCGTGGGAGGAGGAGGCGCGGAAAGGATCGTTCGTCGCCCGGGCCGCGCGTTTTGTGCTGCATGCTCAGGTGGAGGCGGGAACGCTATGCCCGGTGACCATGACCTTCGCCGCCACGCCGCTGTTGCTACAGTCGCTGCCCAAACCGTTTGACAACTGGTTAACGCCGCTGATGAGCGATCGCTACGATCCGCATCTCGCGCCGGGGGCGCAAAAGCGCGGCCTGCTGATCGGTATGGGGATGACGGAAAAGCAGGGCGGTTCGGACGTACTCAGTAATACCACCAAAGCAGAGAAATTCAGTGATGGCAGTTACCGGCTGGTGGGGCACAAATGGTTTTTCTCCGTGCCGCAGAGCGATGCGCATCTGGTGCTGGCGCAGGCGAAGGGCGGGCTTTCCTGCTTTTTTGTTCCGCGTTTTTTACCCGACGGGCAACGTAATGCCGTGCGCCTTGAGCGTCTGAAGGACAAGCTCGGTAACCGTTCAAATGCCAGCAGTGAGGCTGAGTTCCTTGATGCTTACGGCTGGCTGCTGGGCGAAGAGGGTGAAGGTGTCCGGCAAATTCTGAAGATGGGCGGGCTGACGCGCTTTGACTGTGCGCTTGGCAGCCACGGATTGATGCGCCGTGCGCTCTCGGTGGCGCTTTATCATGCCCATCAGCGGCAGACCTTCGGCAAAAATCTGATCGACCAGCCGTTAATGCGCGACGTGCTAAGCCGTATGGCGCTGGTGCTGGAGGGACACACGGCACTGCTGTTCCGACTCGCCCGGGCGTGGGACAACCGCACCGACCCGCAGGAGGCCGCATGGGCGCGGCTTTTCACTCCGGCGGCAAAATACAGCGTCTGCAAAGCGGGCATACCGTTTGTGGCAGAGGCAATGGAGGTGCTGGGCGGTGCAGGCTATTGCGAAGAGAGTGAACTTCCGCGGTTGTACCGTGAAATGCCCGTCAACAGCATCTGGGAAGGCTCTGGCAATATTATGTGCCTGGATGTACTGCGCGTGCTGGCGAAGCAGTCGGGCATTCTCGACCTGCTCGCCGATGATTTCGTGCAGGTCAAAGGTCAGGACAGGCACTTCGATCGCAGCTGGCGGCAGCTACAGCAGAAGCTGCGTAAACCGCAGGAAGCGCAGGGCAGGGAGATCGCGCGGCAGCTCTTTTTACTCGGGGCCGGAAGCCAGATGCTGCGGCACGCATCGCCGCCCGTGGCGCAGGCGTGGTGCCGCATGATGCTGGATACCCGAGGCGGCACGCTGATGAGCGAACAGGTGCAAACCGACCTGCTTCTGCGCGCCACGGGCCGGGTCGGTTAAGCCTTCAGCTGGAACAGGCTCACCAGCCGGGTGAGATGTGAACCCTTCTCGCGCAGCGTCTGTGCCGTCTGCTCGCTGCGCGAGATGCGATCGGCATTGATGTGCGATGCCTCACCGATGTGCGTCATCGCCAGATTCACCTGACCAATCCCCGCAGACTGCTCGCGGGAGGCGTGGTTGATTTCGGTGACAAGCTGGCTGATGTTATCGATATGAACAATGATGGCATCCATCGCCAGACGCGTCTGCTCAGACAGCGCATGGCCTTCGCTCACCTTGTTCAGCGTGTCGCCAATCAGCTGTTCAATCTCTTTTACCGCGTTGGCACTGCGTGCGGCCAGGGCGCGCACCTCTTGCGCCACCACTGCGAAACCTTTCCCGTGCTCGCCCGCCCGCGCCGCCTCAACCGCCGCATTGAGCGCCAGGATATTGGTCTGGAAAGCGATGGACTCAATCACGCGGGTAATGTCTTCAATGCGTTTCGATGCATCACGAATATCATCCATGGTGGAAACTGCGTGGGTCACCGTCTCTCCACCCTGATGCACCGCGCGTGAGGTTTCCCCCACCAGCTGCTGAGTTTGCTCCATGTTGGCGGCATTTTGCTGCACGGTGGCGGCTAATTGCTCCATGCTGGCGGAGGTCTCCTCAACGCTGCTGGCCTGTTTGTTGATCTGTTCAGAGATCTCGCCGGTGTCTGAAGCCAGCGCGTTAGTCCCCAGATGGATTTCGCTTGCGGCCTCGCGGACCTGCAACACAATTTTTTGCAGGCCGCCCCCGATCCCGTTGATGGCATCAATCAGCTGGCCGACCTCATCCTGGCGGGTTACCGGCAGGCTGGCGCGCAGATCGCCTGCGGCATACTGCCGGGCAAGCGCGATCACTGCGCGCAGTGGGCGGGTTAGCATCCGGCGAATGAGGATAACGAACAGGCCCGCGAAGAGCGCGGATAGCACCACGCCCGCCATCAGGAAGCGATCGCGCAGCGTGGTGACGCTTGAAAGCAGTACGGCTTTATCCACTTCACCCACGATGGTCCAGTTCCAGCCCGGCAGCGGCGTGTAGGCAACTTTGAGCGTACGGCCATCTGCGCTCACGCGCTCCAGCGTGCCGGCTTTATCACTCAGAAGCTGCTGCTGTGTCGCCGTATCCCCGTTGGGCAGTTTGCCCTCATCGCTGGCATGGAACAGATACTGTCCGCGCGTTTTGCCGCTGCTGCGATCCAGTACAAAGAAGTGGCCGCTCTCGCCCAGACGACGGTTAAGGATTTTCTCGCGCATGACGTTCCACGAATGGGTGATGTCCACACCGACAAAGATAATCCCGATAACCTGGCCTTCCGCATTTTTAACAGGCTGGTACTGCGTGATATAGCGCTTGCCGAACAGCAGCGCGAGGCCACGATAGACCTCCCCTTTGGTGACAGCCGCAAATGCCGGGCTGGTGGTATCAAGAACGGTTCCGATGGCGCGGTCGCCATTCTCTTTGCGCAGCGACGTGGCCACGCGGATAAAATCGTTACCGCTGCGGACAAACAGCGTCGAGATGGCGCCCGTTCGGCTCAGGAAGTCATCAGAAAGCGTATTGTTTTCATGCAACTCCGTTTCGCCGCCTTTCAGCAGAGGAACGGTAAGCCCGTTTATGGTCCGGCTCTGGCTGCTGTCGCTGTTCAGCGGCTGTGGCAAAAAGGTGGTGAACAGACGGGTATAGCTTTCAACCTCTTCGCTCAGGCTGGTGTTGAACATCTCTACCATATCCACCATGCCGGTGGACTGGTTATGCAGGTCTTCAACCGCAAGATCTTCAAGCTGCTGGCTGGCGTTGTGGCTCAACAGAAAAGTGAACAGCAAAAAAAGCGTGGCGACACTTGCACCTGTTAGCAGCGATAGCTTCGTGCCCAGACCTGCCCGGCGGAAAAAGGTGATCATAAATTGCTCATTATTGAAAAGTGATGGCTGTTCAACGGCAGAGCGAAGAGAACGTTTATCTGTTTAATGTAACTGAATGTTACATATTTGTTTTTATTAAGTTTCGGGAGAGGTAAAAAATTTGCAAAAGTGAAAAGCCACTAAAATTAAGTGGCTTTTATCGGAAGGGATTATGCATAAAGAATGGCCTGCACGCGCCAGTGATTAACATGGTGATCTTCCTGCATCTGGACGATGCGATACCAGGATGCGCCCTGTTCATCGGCCTTCAGGGCGACGACACGTTCAACGTCTTGCGGACTCCCCGTGATATTATTGACGGAGATCTGACCAATCTCGTTCAGGCCCGTGACGCAATCCGCGCTGGCAAATTCGGCCGACTGCGCCGTGGTGCTCAGTAGGCCCGCTGAAAGCAATAGCGTCGTTAAAGCAAGGGTTCGTTTCATCGTCAGCTCCTTTTCACGTGTCTCCGGTATCCGCCGGGCAATCCTTCGCGAATAAACTCATTTCCATTGTTGCTGGCATGGAGTTTATTGTGGACAGGAAAATGTCTACGGACGCAAAGCAGTGTAAAAGTCGTTCAAATGATGATGCTTACTTACGGTACAAAATTCCCTGGGCGTACCACTGTCCCGTAATAATGGTTTCATCAATCATCGTGATGACGTAATAATCTGCTTTTGCGGCAACGGCCTGTGCTTCAATTGCGTCTTCTGCATCATCCGGGGAACCACGAACCATCGCGGATACGGTACCCAGGCGTTGTAATCCTTCCGTCTGATTACGACGAATTTCCTGAGGATGATCGGTAACCGGCGGCGCCGGTTCTGGCGTACCCTGCAATATGGAACATCCGCTGAGCAGTGAGACCAGCAATAAAGCCGTAAGCCTGCGCATAAACCTGTCTCTTTTCCTGATAGCCATAGTGTAGTTGTCTGCGAATTTAGTTTTGGGGGAATGTTCCCGAAGTGTTATCTGGGACGTAGATTTCGAATGAAAATATCGTGAAACCGTAATCCAGCTCTCAACATTATGAATCATTCATCAGCACAGGATCGACAATGATTGAAATTGAAACTCGCCAGTTGAGTGGGCATGAAATCATCCATGCTTTTTCGGCTGGTAAAGGTGAACAGCCGCTGCCGACGGTAGTTTTCTATCATGGCTTTCTCTCCTCGAAGCTGGTCTACAGCTATTTTGCCGTCGCGCTGGCGCAGGCCGGTTTCCGGGTGGTCATGCCTGATGCGCCGAATCATGGGGCACGCTTTACGGGCGATGAGCAGGCGCGGCTGGGGCTGTTCTGGCAAACGCTGCACGGCAATCTGACCGAGTTCGCCGGGCTGCGTGACGCGCTCTTGCAGGCCGGGCTGGTGGAGGGGAAACGGCTGGCGGTCGCAGGCGCATCAATGGGCGGAATGACGGCGCTGGGGATCATGGCCAGGCATCCGGAGGTGACGTCCGTCGCTTGCCTGATGGGATCGGGCTACTTTACATCACTGGCAAAGACGCTGTTCCCGCCGCAGGCCCCTCAGGAGATTGAGGCCCTGTTGTCTGAATGGGACGTCAGCCATGCGCTTTCGCAGCTGGCCGATCGTCCGCTGCTTCTGTGGCATGGGGACGCCGATGACGTCGTACCGCCCGGTGAAACGTTCCGCCTGCAACAGGCGCTACAGCGCGAAGGGCTGGACAGCAATCTGACCTGCCTGTGGGGAGCAGGTGTCCGGCACCGTATTACCCCGGCCGCGCTGGAGTCAACCGTGGAATTCTTCCGTCAGCACCTTTAAACGCGCAGCACTGTGACACCCTGATCCTCCAGCTTGCTGAGGATCTCGGGGTTGGCGTTTTTGCCGGTGATCACCATGCTGATTTGCTCGGCGCGGCTGAAAAGCATGCCGGCGCGTTCACCGACCTTGCTGCTGTCGACCAGCACCACCAGTTTGCCCACTACGTTAAGCATGTTCTGTTCTGCCATTGCGGTGAGCATATCGGTTTTATACAGGCCATCCGCCGTCAGACCTTTGCCGCTGGTAAACATCCAGTGCCCGGCGTAGAGGCTGTTTTCACTGTCCTGCGGGCTAAGGGTGATGGACTGGCTCTTGTTATACTGGCCGCCCATGATCACCACGCTTTCATGTTCCTGGTCAATGAGATAGTTGGCCAGCGGCAAATAGTTGGTGATGATCTGCACCGGCTTGCCGCACATCTCACGGCCCAGCAGAAACGCCGTCGAACCGCAGTTGATCACCACGCTTTCTCCAGGATTTACCAGCTGTGATGCCGCTCTGGCAATCCGCACCTTTTCATCGTGATTCTGCGCCTGGTGGATGTTCATCGGCGTCCAGCGTGGACGCTGCTGGCTGATGGCCTCTGCACCGTTGCGGACTTTTTTCAGCTTGCCGCTCTCATCCAGCTTGTTAATGTCCCGCCGCGCGGTAGCGGGGGAGATCCCTAAACGTTCGATCACTTTCTCGACGGTGATAAACCCTGTTTGCGCCAGGAGTTCCAGTAAAATTTGATGCCGTTGCGCTTCCGTCATGAGCTATTCCGATAAGAATTGATTTGAAAAGATGATATTTGAAATAGCGTGAAATTACTAAGATAAATATGACATCGCCAGACGCAAGGTCTGGCGATTGGGCCTCAGAATCAGAGGAAGGATTTGAACGGCAGATCGGGTTCAATCGTAAAGCAATCATCGAAACCACGCGGGTAGTGGTACTCAAGATTGTCTTTATCCAGCGGCCAGGTGAACTTGCCGCCGACCTGCCAGATGAACGGCTTGAAGCCATACTTGAGGCGGTCTTTTTTCATCTCCCACAGGACGCGGATCTCTTGCGGATCGGCCTGGAAGTTTGACCAGATATCGTGGTGGAACGGGATCACCACTTTGGTGTTCAGCGCTTCGGCCATACGCAGCATGTCTGCGCTGGTCATTTTGTCGGTGATCCCGCGCGGGTTTTCACCGTAAGAGCCAAGCGCCACGTCAATCTGATGCTCGTTACCGTGCTTCGCGTAATAGTTGGAGTAGTGGGAGTCACCGCTGTGATACAGGGAACCGCCAGGCGTTTTGAACAGGTAGTTCACCGCGCGCTCATCCATCCCGTCTGGCAGTACGCCTGCGGCTTTCTGGTCGGCAGGCAGGGTGATCAGCGCGGTACGGTCAAAGGCATCCAGCGCGTGAATTTCAATGTCTTTGATTTTCACTACGTCGCCCGGCTTCATCACGATGCAGCGCTCTTTTGGCACGCCCCAGCCAATCCACAAATCCACGCAGGTCTGCGGCCCAATAAACGGTACGTCGTCCGCGCAGTTTTGCATTACCGCTGCCGCCACGTTCACGTCGATATGATCGTTGTGATCGTGGGTAGAGAGTACGGCGTCGATCTGACGAATGGCAAAAGGATCCAGCACGAAAGGCGTGGTGCGCAGGTTCGGCTGGAGCTTTTCAACGCCGGCCATACGCTGCATCTGGTGGCCTTTTTTCATCAGTGGATTGCCGTGGCTCTGTTTGCCGGTGCCGCACCAGAAATCAACACAAATGTTGGCGCCGCCTTCTGATTTCAGCCAGATCCCGGTGCAGCCCAGCCACCACATCGCAAATGTGCCAGGAGCAACCTGTTCCTGCTCGATCTCTTCGTTCAGCCAGCTACCCCACTCCGGAAAGGTACTCAGAATCCATGATTCACGGGAGATGGTTTTCACTTTACTCATCGTTTGACTCCTGGTTTTAATCAAAAGTAATCACTATGTGACTTGTTGTGATTAATGCTGGCACTGTTTTAATCGATTTGCAATGGCTGATTTGCGGAAAATTCCCCTCGCCACCTCACAGAAAAAACTTCATGACGTTGTTAAGATAACCGTTATAAATGATTAATGTATTGAAATTTAAAAATTTATTTATTTGGTTGGATTGGTAGTGAAAATCATTACTAATACCATGGAAATAAATTGCGTGATCCGTCACAAATAATCAAATGCAATCTTGTGATGATTATTTGTGATTAATAGAGTGATGACACCAACCACACAGGGATTGCCCCTCGTGTTCTCATTTTCTGGAGAGAGTTATGGAGATCCTCTACAACGTCTTTACCGTGTTCTTTAATCAGGTAATGACCAACGCCCCGCTGTTGCTGGGTATCGTGACGTGCCTGGGGTACATCCTGCTGCGCAAAAGCGTCAGCGTGATTATCAAAGGCACCATCAAAACCATCATTGGTTTTATGCTGTTGCAGGCGGGGTCTGGCATTCTTACCAGCACGTTTAAGCCGGTTGTTGCCAAAATGTCAGAGGTGTACGGCATTAACGGCGCCATCTCTGACACTTACGCGTCCATGATGGCCACCATCGATCGTATGGGGGATGCGTACAGCTGGGTTGGGTATGCGGTACTGCTCGCGCTGGCGCTGAACATCATTTACGTGCTCCTGCGCCGCATCACCGGTATTCGCACCATCATGCTCACCGGGCACATCATGTTCCAGCAGGCGGGGCTGATTGCGGTTTCTCTCTATATCTTCGGCTACCCAATGTGGACCACCGTCATCTGCACGGCAATACTGGTCTCGCTTTACTGGGGCATCACCTCCAACATGATGTATAAGCCAACGCAGGACGTTACGGACGGCTGCGGCTTCTCCATCGGTCACCAGCAGCAGTTCGCCTCCTGGATTGCTTACAAAGTTGCGCCGTACCTGGGCAAAAAAGAGGAGAGTGTTGAAGACCTCAAATTGCCTGGCTGGCTGAATATCTTCCACGACAACATCGTCTCCACGGCAATTGTGATGACCATCTTCTTCGGTGCCATCCTGCTCTCCTTTGGCATTGACGTGGTGCAGGCGATGGCGGGTAAAACCCACTGGACGGTCTATATCCTGCAAACCGGTTTCTCCTTCGCGGTGGCCATTTTCATCATCACCCAGGGCGTGCGTATGTTCGTCGCCGAACTGTCGGAAGCGTTTAACGGCATCTCCCAGCGCCTGATCCCTGGCGCGGTGCTGGCGATTGACTGTGCGGCTATCTATAGCTTTGCGCCAAACGCCGTCGTCTGGGGCTTTATGTGGGGCACCATCGGCCAGCTGATTGCGGTCGGCATCCTGGTGGGCTGTGGCTCCTCAATCCTGATTATTCCTGGCTTTATCCCGATGTTCTTCTCCAACGCCACTATTGGCGTATTTGCTAACCACTTCGGCGGATGGCGCGCAGCGCTCAAGATCTGCCTGGTGATGGGCATGATTGAAATCTTCGGGTGCGTGTGGGCGGTCAAGCTCACCGGCATGAGCGCCTGGATGGGCATGGCGGACTGGTCAATTCTGGCGCCGCCGATGATGCAGGGCTTTGCGTCCGTCGGGCTGGTCTTTATGGCCGTCATCATCCTGATTGCCCTGGCTTATATGTTCTTCGCTGGCCGTTCGCTGCGGGCTGAAGAAGATGCAGAAAAACAAACAGCAGAAGTGTCTGCTCATTAAGGAGTTTCGATTATGACCGTACGTATCCTGGCTGTGTGTGGCAATGGGCAAGGTAGCTCCATGATCATGAAGATGAAAGTGGACCAGTTTTTAACCCAGTCAAACATTGACCACACGGTGAACAGCTGCGCAGTGGGTGAATACAAAAGTGAACTGAACGGCGCGGACATCATCATCGCCTCAACGCACATTGCCGGCGAGATTAGCGTGTCGGGCAACAAATACGTGGTAGGCGTACGCAACATGCTGTCGCCTGCGGATTTCGGGCCAAAGCTGCTGGAAGTGATCAAAGAACACTTCCCACAAGACGTGAAGTAAGGATGCCACATGAAACTACGTGATTCGCTGGCAGAGAATAACTCCATCCTTTTACAAGCCGAAGCCAGCACCTGGCAGGAAGCGGTGAAGCTGGGCGTGGACCTGCTGGTTAAGGCGGACGTTGTCGAGCCGCATTATTACCAGGCCATTCTGGATGGCGTGGCGCAGTTTGGACCCTATTTTGTGATTGCCCCGGGGCTGGCAATGCCGCATGGCCGTCCCGAAGAGGGCGTCAAGAAAACCGGTTTTGCGCTGGTGACGTTGAAAAAACCACTGGTGTTCAACCACGAAGATAACGACCCGGTCGACATTCTGATCACCATGGCGGCTGTCGATGCCAACACCCACCAGGAGGTGGGGATCATGCAGATCGTCAATCTGTTTGATGATGAAGCTAATTTTGACCGTTTACGCGCCTGTCGTACCGCGCAGGACGTGCTGGATTTAATTGATAACGCCACTGCGGCGGCCATTTAAGAGGAATTGAAAATGTCATTACCAATGTTGCAGGTCGCGCTGGATAACCAGACTCTGTCTCACGCTTACGAAACCACCCGTCTGATTGCGGAAGAAGTGGACATCATCGAAGTCGGCACCATTCTGTGCGTGGGCGAAGGCGTTCGTGCGGTTCGTGACCTGAAGGCGCTCTATCCGCATAAAATCGTGCTGGCGGATGCCAAAATCGCCGACGCGGGCAAAATCCTCTCTCGCATGTGCTTTGAAGCCAACGCCGACTGGGTCACCGTGATCTGCTGTGCGGATATCAACACCGCGAAAGGCGCGCTGGACGTGGCGAAAGAGTTCAACGGCGACGTGCAGATTGAACTGACCGGTTTCTGGACCTGGGAGCAGGCGCAGGAGTGGCGCGAAGCGGGTATCCAGCAGGTGGTTTATCACCGTAGCCGTGATGCGCAGGCCGCAGGCGTGGCGTGGGGCGAAGCCGATATCAGCGCGATCAAACGTCTGGCCGATATGGGCTTCAAAGTGACCGTCACCGGTGGCCTGGCGCTGGAGGACCTGCCGCTGTTCCAGGGTATCCCGATTCACGTCTTTATTGCCGGTCGTAGCATTCGTGATGCTGCGTCTCCGGTGGAAGCGGCGCGTCAGTTCAAACGCTCAATCGCTCAGCTTTGGGGTTAAGGAGCGGGTATGTTGTCAAAACAGGTCCCGCTTGGCATCTATGAAAAGGCACTCCCTGCGGGGGAGTGCTGGCTGGAGCGGTTGCAGCTGGCGAAGCAGCTGGGTTTCGATTTTGTCGAAATGTCGGTGGATGAGACGGACGAGCGTCTTTCTCGCCTGGACTGGCGCCGCGACCAGCGTCTGGCGCTGGTGAGCGCCATTGCCGAAACCGGCGTGCGCGTGCCATCCATGTGCCTGAGCGCTCATCGTCGTTTTCCGCTTGGCAGCGAAGATGATGCTGTACGCGCCGAAGGGCTGGAGATCATGCGTAAAGCCATTCGCTTTGCACAGGATGTCGGCATCCGCGTGATTCAACTGGCGGGTTACGATGTTTACTATCAGGAAGCCAACGATGAAACGCGCCGTCGTTTCCGGGAGGGCCTGAAAGAGAGCGTTGAGATGGCAAGCCGTGCGCAGGTGACGCTGGCGATGGAGATCATGGATTATCCGTTGATGAACTCCATCAGCAAGGCGCTGGGCTATGCGCACTATCTGAACAACCCCTGGTTCCAGCTTTATCCGGATATCGGAAACCTGTCGGCATGGGATAACGACGTACAGATGGAGCTTCAGGCGGGCATCGGGCATATCGTGGCGGTGCACGTTAAAGATACCCGTCCTGGCGTGTTTAAAAACGTACCGTTCGGCACCGGGGTGGTGGATTTCGAACGGTGCTTCCAGACGCTCAAACAGACAGGTTATTGCGGGCCTTACCTGATTGAGATGTGGAGCGAAACCGCGGACGACCCGGCGGCAGAAGTGGCGAAAGCCCGGGACTGGGTGCGCGAGCGCATGGCGCGGGCAGGGCTGATGGAGGCGGAACATGCTTAAGCTGAAACAGCAGGTCTTTGAAGCCAATATGGATCTGCCGCGCTATGGACTGGTGACGTTTACCTGGGGCAACGTAAGCGCCATCGATCGCGAGCAGGGGCTAGTGGTGATTAAGCCGAGCGGCGTGGCCTATGACGCCATGAAAGCGGACGATATGGTGGTGGTTGACCTGGAAGGACACGTCGTTGAAGGCAAATGGCGCCCTTCTTCTGATACGGCAACCCACCTGGCGCTGTATCAGCGTTACCCGTCTCTGGGGGGCGTTGTGCATACCCATTCCACGCACGCCACCGCCTGGGCACAGGCCGGGCTGGCGATCCCTGCTTTGGGTACGACGCACGCAGATTACTTCTTCGGCGATATTCCCTGCACGCGAGCGTTAACGCAGGCTGAGGTCGAAGGCGAGTACGAACTTAACACCGGCAGGGTCATTATCGAAACGCTGGGTGAGACGGAACCACTGCATACGCCGGGTATTGTGGTGTACCAGCATGGTCCGTTCTCCTGGGGTAAAGATGCGCATGACGCCGTGCATAACGCGGTGGTGATGGAAGAGGTGGCCAGAATGGCGTGGATTGCGCGCGGCATTAACCCACAGCTTCAGGGCATTGATGATTACCTGATGAACAAGCATTTCATGCGTAAGCACGGCCCGAATGCTTACTACGGGCAGAAGTGAATAAGTGCTCTGGAATACCGAAACAGTTGTAACCGGTGGTATTCCGGAGCCATTCATAAAAAAAGCCCCCGGGCAGGGGGCAAATTATATATGGCTTTGATTTTCGTTGACTTTCCTGGTGCTAGCGATAAAGCGTTACTGGTAAATATCTGCACTGGCGTGCATATTACCGTTGCTGCCGGGCTCACGTGTCAGCATGACGTGATAGTATTTTGCGCCCTGCGCATCGGTTTCTTCATTAAGCGCCTGATCTGCTTCACTTTCAGTGGCGAAGTTATGATTGATGTAAATAACGCCTAAGCTCTGCACATCATCCATGTTTCTGGCCTGTTGGCTGTCTATTCTGATGGCTGCCATCGCGTTTGCACTGAGCAAAAGCGCAGCCAAAATGGCGATTGCGATTCTTTTCATGATATGCGCTCCACGACTGCGTGCTGTGATACGGGGTAATGTCTCCTTCTCTGTTCAGTGTCTCTGATTAAAGTGTAATCGCTACCCGGGTTGCGATGGGTGACCATTTCTGATGGTGTTGTTCAAAAAAACAGCGCTTCTGATGAGTGCGATTTTAAATCACCCACTTAGAACAGCTTTACCCTTTGTGCGAATTATTTGTGCAATCAGCTTGAGTTTCCTGGGGGGCGCAAGTATTATGACGCGTCAATTTTTCAGCCGACCTTTAACACGTTCCTTGCCTCCCCGGGCCTCGGCTGACCCAGACAGGAGGCTGAATAATCCGTAAGGAGCAATTCGATGCGTCATTACGAAATCGTTTTTATGGTCCACCCTGACCAGAGCGAACAGGTTCCGGGCATGATCGAGCGTTACTCTGCTGCCATCACTGGTGCAGAAGGCACGATCCACCGTCTGGAAGACTGGGGCCGCCGTCAGCTGGCTTACCCGATCAACAAACTGCACAAAGCACACTACGTTCTGATGAACGTTGAAGCTCCGCAGGAAGTGATCGATGAGCTGGAAACTACCTTCCGCTTCAACGATGCCGTTATCCGCAGCATGGTTATGCGTACCAAACACGCAGTGACCGAAGCATCTCCGATGGTTAAAGCGAAAGACGAGCGCCGTGAGCGTCGCGATGATTTCGCAAACGAAACCGCAGATGATTCTGATGCTGGGGATTCTGAAGAGTAATTTCTGATGACCAACCGTCTGGTGTTGTCCGGCACCGTGTGCAGGACCCCCCTTCGAAAGGTCAGCCCATCAGGAATTCCGCATTGCCAGTTCGTGCTTGAGCATCGTTCTGTGCAAGAGGAAGCCGGGTTTCACCGGCAGGCGTGGTGCCAAATGCCCGTGATTATTAGCGGACACGAAAACCAGGCCATTACTCACAGTTTAACGGTCGGTAGTGCAGTAATCGTTCAGGGGTTCATTTCTTGCCACAAGGCAAAGAACGGCCTGAGCAAAATGGTTCTGCATGCCGAGCAGATTGATTTGATAGATTCTGGAGACTAGCCATATGGCACGTTATTTCCGTCGTCGCAAGTTCTGCCGTTTCACCGCGGAAGGCGTTCAAGAGATCGACTATAAAGATATCGCAACGCTGAAAAACTACATCACCGAAAGCGGTAAGATTGTCCCAAGCCGTATCACCGGTACTCGTGCAAAATATCAGCGTCAGCTGGCTCGCGCTATCAAACGCGCTCGCTACCTGTCTCTGCTGCCGTACACTGATCGTCATCAGTAATCGGGCACGGTCCATTAATACGACTTTAAGAGGATAAGGTAATGCAAGTTATTCTGCTTGATAAAGTAGCAAACCTGGGCAGCCTGGGTGATCAGGTAAACGTTAAAGCGGGTTACGCTCGTAACTTCCTGGTTCCACAGGGTAAAGCTGTTCCAGCTACTAAGAAAAACGTAGAGTTTTTCGAAGCACGTCGTGCTGAACTGGAAGCCAAACTGGCTGACGTTCTGGCGGCTGCTAACGCTCGCGCTGAAGCAATCAACGCACTGGGCACCGTTACTATCGCGTCTAAAGCTGGCGACGAAGGTAAACTGTTCGGTTCCATCGGTACCCGCGATATCGCTGATGCAGTTACTGCGGCAGGCGTTAAAGTGGCTAAGAGCGAAGTTCGTATGCCGAACGGCGTTCTGCGTACCACTGGTGAGCACGAAGTTGACTTCCAGGTTCACAGCGAAGTGTTCGCTAAACTGGTTGTTAACGTAGTAGCTGAGTAATTTTCTACTCTGCTCGCGTCGAAGCGCCGGCCTTGTGCCGGCGTTTTGCTTTTTAGCGTGACCCTGCGTCATCTTTTGCTCTTGTAAGGTCGCTATTCCTGACGCATTCTCTGATAATAAATTGAAACGCAATTTTATTTATGAGATTTGTCATGGATACTGCTCTGCCCACGCCCGTCTTTGCCCGTCGCAATGTGGCCTATGCCTGCGCCACGCTCTGCTGTCTGCTTTGGGGAAGCTCGTACCCGGCCATTAAAAGTGGCTACGAACTCTTTCAAATCGCGACCGATGATATCCCCTCCAAAGTCGTCTTTGCCGGATACCGTTTTCTGTTTGCCGGCGCGTTGCTGCTGCTTTTTGCCCTGGCCCAGCGAAAACCGATTGGCAGGCTCACGCCCACGCAGTTTGGCAAGCTCACGATCCTCGGACTGACCCAGACCTCCCTCCAGTACACCTTCTTTTATATCGGCCTGGCCTACACGACCGGGGTGAACGGCTCCATCATGAATGCCACCGGGACCTTCTTCAGCGTGCTGCTGGCGCACTTTATCTACCACAACGACAAACTCAGCTATAACAAAACGCTGGGGTGTGTTCTGGGCTTTGCCGGGGTTATGCTGGTGAACTTCCACAGCGGGTTAAGTGAGTTCCAGTTTGTCTGGAAAGGTGACGGATTTGTGGTGCTGGCCGCCTTTATTCTCTCTGCGGCCACGCTTTACGGGAAACGCATTTCCCAGACCGTTGACCCGACGGTGATGACTGGCTGGCAGCTGGGGATAGGCGGGGCGGCACTGGTTGCGGGAGGCTATGCCACGGGCGGGACGCTGGAGGTGCACAGCATGAAAGCCGTCGCCGTGCTGGGGTATCTGACGCTGCTCTCATCCGTGGCGTTCGCCCTGTGGAGCGCGCTGCTGAAAGTAAACCGCGTGAGTATGATTGCCCCGTTCAACTTTGTCATACCTGTAGCAGGGACGGTGCTCTCCGCCATCTTCCTCGGCGAAAACATTCTGGACATCAAATACGCGATTGCGCTGGTGCTGGTCTGCTCGGGGATCTGGTGGGTGAATAAACGGCGTGCCTGAGAACAAAAGTGCCGGGTGGCGGCATCGCCTTACCCGGCCTGGGCCATTAACGTGCTCTGATGAAACTGCCGTCCGGCTGACGGGTAAACAGTACCTGCTGCCCGTTTCCGGTATCGATCGTTAACCCGGTCACCACCCCGCTGGCATTCTGGCGGATCTGCACCATCTGACCATTTTGCAGGTTGCTGAGCGGTTTGCCTGCCCCCTCGACTTGCGCCATGGCATACACATCCGTTGCTGGCAGATTGTGGTCGCGGAACAGCTGGGCAAGAGTTTTCCCAGGCTCTACGCGATACGAACGCCACTGCTGCTCAATGCCGGTGGGCTGTTGCGCCTGTGGCTCTGAAGGGGCGGCGGCCTGCTCCTGATCTTCCTGAACCGGTTCAGGTTCAACCGGCGCAACCTGGCCCGGATCGTTAGACGGTGTGACCAGCTGCGTCTGCATCGGCTGTGAATCAGGCTGCGGCTGGCTTTGCGACTGGATATCCAGCTCAGCATTCCGGCTGACCGGCGCGGTATCAACGTTGTCACTGCCGGAAGGAAGCAGGAAGCCGATGACGATCAGCAACGCGCCGATAATAATGCCTCTGCGGTGCAAAGGCGGCAGCGGGTCCATGATGCGAAAGTTATCCGGCGCATGCCAGATTTTCGCCAGGGTAGGTTTCAGTTCAAATCGCCCGGGCATGGCTCTCCTCCTGCTCCGCGTCTTTTTATCCTGTCCTGAGAAGTGTAGTTTGCTAACTGCCTGATGGGCGTAACAAAGCCAGCTTTCGTGACATATATTAGGGAAAATCCTGACGGCTACTATTGTTTCCGTTTCGTCGCAGTTTGTCACCTTTACTTAAGACAAAGTTTTACCCATAAGGGCATGGCTGATATGCTGCCCGCTACTTTAAATGTGATGGAAGGAAAACCCATGACCACCCCGACTTTTGACACTATCGAAGCGCAGGCAAGCTACGGCATCGGCTTGCAGGTAGGACAGCAGCTGAGCGAATCCGGCCTGGAAGGTCTGTTACCGGAAGCGCTGGTGGCGGGTATCGCTGACGCGCTGGAAGGCAAGCAGCCCGCTGTGCCGGTTGACGTTGTGCACCGTGCGCTGCGTGAAATCCACGAACGTGCTGACGCCGTACGTCGCGCGCGTTTCGAAGAGATGGCGGCAGAAGGCGTGAAATATCTGGAAGAGAACCGTGAGCGTGAAGGCGTGAACAGCACCGAGTCCGGCTTGCAGTTCCGCGTAATCAATCAGGGTGATGGCGCAATCCCGGCGCGTACCGACCACGTTCGCGTACACTACACCGGTAAGCTGATCGACGGTACCGTGTTCGACAGCTCCGTCGCGCGTGGCGAACCGGCTGAGTTCCCGGTCAACGGCGTTATCGCAGGCTGGATCGAAGCCCTGACCCTGATGCCAGTAGGTTCCAAATGGGAACTCACTATCCCGCACAACCTGGCTTACGGCGAGCGTGGCGCTGGCGCGTCCATTCCGCCATTCAGCACCCTGGTGTTTGAAGTCGAGCTGCTGGAAATCCTGTAATCGGTTTTTCTTATTTTCCTCTCTCCGATCGGGGAGAGGAAAATAGCGATAAAACCCGGAGTTACGACGAAATCAACATTTTGTATTGCAAACGAAACTGTTACGTGTATTTTTGTGAGCTGTTTCGCGCTGTATGAGTGATATGACACTCACTTTCAACATATTATTAACATAATATTCAAATCATAGTATTCATCCCGCCGATTCTTACCTACTATCGATTAGTCCTTACACAGGGTCCGTCATTTATTTGGCGTATATAAAGGCCAGAAGAGCCTTAACAACACAGACAGGCATAAACAGGAAAATATCACATGGTAGATCAGGTCAAAGTCGCCGCCGCAGAAGAGGCGACGTCTGAACAGTCGCTACGGCGAAATCTCACGAACCGTCACATTCAGCTTATTGCCATTGGTGGAGCCATCGGCACCGGGCTGTTTATGGGCTCGGGCAAAACCATCAGTCTTGCCGGCCCGTCGATCATCTTCGTTTATATGATCATCGGTTTTATGCTCTTTTTCGTGATGCGTGCAATGGGTGAATTGCTGCTCTCGAATCTCGAATACAAATCCTTCAGCGACTTCGCGTCAGACCTGCTCGGCCCGTGGGCGGGCTATTTTACCGGCTGGACCTACTGGTTCTGCTGGGTGGTTACCGGCATGGCGGATGTTGTCGCTATTACGGCCTACGCCCAATTCTGGTTCCCCGGCCTGTCGGACTGGGTGGCTTCGCTGGCGGTGATTGTTCTGCTGCTGAGCCTGAACCTCGCCACCGTTAAAATGTTCGGTGAGATGGAGTTCTGGTTCGCGATGATCAAAATCGTCGCCATCATCGCGCTGATTGTCGTCGGGCTGGTGATGGTGCTGACGCACTTCCAGTCGCCAACCGGCGTACAGGCCTCGTTTGCCCATCTGTGGAATGACGGCGGCTGGTTCCCGAAAGGTATCAGCGGCTTCTTTGCCGGCTTCCAGATTGCGGTGTTTGCGTTTGTCGGGATTGAGCTGGTCGGTACCACGGCGGCGGAAACCAAAGATCCGGAGAAATCCCTGCCGCGCGCGATTAACTCCATTCCGCTGCGTATCATCATGTTCTACGTGTTCGCGCTGATCGTCATTATGTCCGTGACGCCATGGAGCTCGGTGGTGCCAACCAAGAGCCCGTTCGTCGAGCTGTTCGTGCTGGTGGGGCTGCCTGCTGCCGCGAGCCTGATTAACTTCGTGGTGCTGACCTCTGCGGCCTCTTCCGCGAACAGCGGCGTCTTCTCCACCAGCCGTATGCTGTTCGGCCTGGCGCAGGAGGGCGTTGCTCCGAGCGCGTTTGCCAAACTGTCTAAACGCGCGGTACCAGCGAAAGGGCTGACCTTCTCCTGCATCTGTCTGCTGGGCGGTGTGGTGATGCTCTACGTCAACCCGAGCGTAATCGGCGCGTTCACCATGATCACCACGGTGTCGGCGATCCTGTTTATGTTCGTCTGGACCATCATCCTCTGCTCGTACCTGGTGTACCGCAAGCAGCGTCCACACCTGCACGAGAAGTCGATCTACAAGATGCCGCTGGGCAAGCTGATGTGCTGGGTGTGCATGGCGTTCTTCGTCTTCGTGCTGGTGCTGCTGACGCTGGAAGAAGATACCCGACAGGCGCTGATGGTCACGCCGCTGTGGTTTATCGCGCTGGGGCTTGGCTGGCTGTTTATCGGTAAGAAACGTATGGCGGGCATGCGCTAAGCATGTTGCCGGGTGGCGCTGACGCTTACCCGGCCTACGTTCGCGGATGTTGTAGGCCCGGTAAGCGCTAGCGCCACCGGGCTTTTTTATTTACCCGATAATGCACGCGGGAACAGAACGTTATTCTCAAGACTGATGTGTTCCATCAGATCGTCGATCATCTCGTTAATGCCGTTGTACATGGCTTTCCAGGTGGTGCACGCTTCTGGCGGCGGTGTGACGTTGTCGGTGGTGTGTTTGATCACTTCCAGCAGTTCGCCGGCGTCATCATGTTCGCTTTCCATCACGCTAATGGGCCCCATTGCCTGGCTGCCCATGCCCTGTTTGATCATCGGGAAGAGGATCTGCTCCTCTTTCATCATGTGGCTGGAAAGTTCTTCGTGCAGCATGGTCAGGTATTTCGCCAGGCCGCGCGGTACGGAAGGTTTATCGGCATGAACGCGTTCAACTTTGGTCGCCTGTAAAATCAGCTCCGGCAGCTGCTCGCGGTGACGATCGTGGTAACGCACAATGATATGGTCGATGATTTCAGCCAGCGGCGCGGTGCGCCAGTCTTTGTCGACAGGCTGTTCAGCCAGCTGAGCCAGCTCCGCTTCGATAGCCTCCACATCCAGCTCTTTACGCGACGCTGCGCGCGCCAGCGTTTGCTTACCACCGCAGCAGTAATCCATATCGTATTTACGGAACAGCGCAGAAGCGCGAGGGATGGAGAGCGCCAGCTCGCCTAAGGGTTGGTCGCGGAAGGCCATAACAGTTACCTCATCATCAGGAATATAAGATGCATTTTAAATACATCTTTAGGTGGATACTATAACCCTTTAGAGGCAAGGGTGAAAATGAGAAGGGGATCACAAAAAAAGCGTGCTTTTAACTTGCTGATTGAATGCAGAAAAGGGCTTTCGAAAGTTTTTAAAGGTGGAGAAACAGTAAACAACCTGCCGCGCGTGCCGATAGATACAGGTCAGACAATACCTGTATATAAAAAAGGCAACGCATGTTTAAACGTATAAAAGTCATTACTCTTTTGATTTCGGTGCTGCTTGTGCTCGGCATCATGCAGCTGATCTCCGCTGGCATTTTCATTAACGCACTCAATAACGATAAAGAGAACTTCACCGTTTCTCAGCTTTCCAGCCAGAACGTCGCGGAGTTTACCGACGCCTGGATCAGCCTGAACCAGGCGCGCGTCACTCTCAACCGCGGCATGCTGCGCCTGCAAAGCAGCATGGCGTCGCAGATTAACGGCGGGCAGCTGAACGAGCTGGTCAATACCGCGAAAAACCTGCTGGCCGATGCCCAGATCCATTACGATAAATACTACGCGCTGCCGGAAACGCCGGGTATGGACGAGCACCTGGCCGATCGCCTGGAAGAGCAGTACCGCGTCTACTCCGCCACGCTGACGCAAATGAACGTTCTGCTGGGGCAGGGCAATCTGGAAGATATGTTCAAACAAAATGCCGAACAGAAGCAGACCGCGATGCAAAAGGTTTATCGCGAGTGGCGTGAGGCGCAGGCCGCGCTGACCGCCAAAGGGATCCGGGACAATGAAAGCGACTACAAACGCATTCTGTGGATCCTTTCTGCGGTGATGCTGCTGGTGATCGCGGTGATTATTTCCAGCTGGATTGCGATGCGCCGCGTGCTGCTGCTGCCGCTGGAAGAGGTGATCAACCATATCCGCGCCATTGCCGCAGGGGATTTAACCCAGCCGATTCAGGCTGAGGGTAAAAATGAAATGGCGATCCTGGCGCGCAACGTTCAGGAGATGCAGACTGCGCTGGCCAACACGGTGGGCGTGGTGCGTGAAGGCGCTGATACCATCTACACCGGCGCGGGTGAAATCTCGGCGGGCAGCAACGATCTCTCCTCTCGTACCGAGCAACAGGCCGCTTCTCTGGAAGAGACGGCAGCCAGCATGGAACAGTTAACCGCCACCGTGAAGCAAAACGCCGATAACGCGCGTCAGGCGTCGCGTCTGGCGCTGGACGCCTCCACCACGGCGAAGAAGGGCGGTAACGTGGTCGAGGGCGTTGTGCGCACCATGGACGAAATCGCCACCAGTTCCAGCAAAATCGCGCAAATTACTAACGTGATCGACGGCATTGCTTTCCAGACCAATATTCTGGCGCTGAACGCGGCGGTAGAAGCGGCGCGCGCGGGCGAGCAGGGACGTGGCTTCGCGGTTGTCGCGGGCGAGGTGCGTACCCTTGCCCAGCGCAGCGCGCAGGCGGCGAAAGAGATCAAAGCGCTGATCGATGATTCCGGCGAACGCGTCAACGCGGGTTCTCAGCTGGTAAATGAAGCGGGCGCGACGATGGCGGAGATCGTCAATGCGGTTACGCGCGTGACGGACATCATGGGTGAGATTGCGTCGGCCTCCGACGAACAGAGCCGCGGTATCGACCAGGTGGGTCAGGCGGTGGCGGAGATGGATCGCGTCACCCAGCAGAACGCCTCGCTGGTGGAAGAGTCTGCGGCGGCAGCGGCGGCGCTGGAAGATCAGGCTGCACGCCTGAACGACGCGGTGGCGGTGTTTAAGATCACCCGCAACCAGGCGGTGAAAGCCGCGCCGGTAAAGACCTATGCACCTAAAGCGCAGCCCGTCGCGGCGGCGTCTGAAGCGAACTGGGAAACGTTCTGATACTGTGCCGGGTGGCGCTGACGCTTACCCGGCCTACGGTTTGTAGGCCCTGCAAGCGAAGCGCCGCTGGGCGAAAAGCTCACCCCTCCGACGCCGGAACGACCATCGGTTTTTCCGGCTTCGCTCTCACCGCAATCACCACCCCAACGACCAGCAGCGCGATCCCGCAGGCCGTTAGCAGCGGCGGCACGCTCTGACGCATCAGGAAGGTATAGAGCAGCCCTGCCAGCGTCTCAAAGACAATCAGCGGCCCCAGTATCACCGTCGGCAGCTTCTGGCTGGCAATGTTCCAGCACAGCGCGCCCACCCACGAACAGAGCACGGCAATGGCGACCATTAACCCGACGAATACCCACGGGCGCGGTCCGAAGGGCAGGGTAAATGCCGGTTGCTGGCTACCCAGCCAGACACACGCGCCCACATAGCCTAGCAACGAGACAGGGAGGGTGACCAGCGCCTGCGCCGTCGCCCACATCATCGGATGTTTATCCGGGTTTTCCCGCAGCCAGCGTGCGTTGCGCAGGGCATACCAGGCCCAACAGACAACCGAGATAAACGCCAGAAAGATCCCTGAACCGTAACGCCACAAGCTGAAGTTTTCGAGGCCGTGGCGAAGCTCGGCAATATTCACGCACACCAGGCCCACGGCAATGCAGACCAGCGCCGGCGCCATTTTTGACCACGCCAGTTTGCCGTCACGCTGGCTGTAAAGCAGGTTCGCGAAAACCGGGATGACCACCGGCAGCGTGCCGATAATCATGGTCGACACCGGCGCACCGGTGCGCTGAATGGCGCTCGCCAGACAGACGTAGTAGATCAGATTACCCATCATGGTCAGCGCCAGCGCGGTGAGCCAGTCCTGGCGGCCTAGCTGACGCAGACGCGCGCGCCCCAGCCACGCCAGCGGCACGGCAATCAGCCCCAGCGCCAGGTAACGTCCGGTCGACTGCAAAATTGCCGGGTACTCCGGCACAATCAGCGGGCCGACAAAAATCAGCCCCCACATCAAACCCGCAAGCAGGGCATACAACACGCCGCTAATCATTTTTCCATCCATCTTGATTCACTTTGCGATCAGTGTAGGAGGGCAAAACGCGCGCGTATTGTATGAGGTTGCGCATTAGCGCGGCATAACCTGTTTCTGGTAGCGCACGGGCGTGATGCCGTAGCGACGGGTGAAGGCGCGGGTTAAATGCGACTGATCGGTCAGCCCGGTCGCGGCGGCCACCTCGGCGGCAGGCATGCCGTGGGTGAGGAATGCTTTTGCGCGCCACAGCCGGATGGCCATCAGCATCTGGTGGGGCGTAACGTGGAAATGGGCTTTGAACTGGCGCTGAAAATGGTACGGGCTGAGCGAGACAACGTTAGCCAGCTCGTCCAGGGTCAGCGAGCGCATATAGTTGTCGTGCAGATAGTCGCGAACGCGTTCGAAGCGATGCGCGGCCTCCTGCACCACCGGCGCATGATGGGCCAGTGGCTGAAAAGTCTGAATCAAATCCAGTAGCAGCCCCTTCTGCGCCAGCGGATCGTTGGTGTGCCACAGGCCGTAAATTAACCGGCCAATCTGCTGCGAGCGCAAAGGGTCGTGGCGCGTGACGTCATTAAACCACCAGTGACGCAGGCCGGTGACCTCTTCCAGCAGGTCGGGTTCGATGTAGACCATTCGGTAGCGCCAGCCGCCTTCGGTGGCGGATTCCCCGGTGTGGATCTCGTCCGGGTTCATGGTCACGACGGATTTTTCCGCGGCAAGATGCTGGGTACCGCGATAGCGGAAGCGTTCGGCACCGGTTTCGATGGTGCCGATACCGAAGGCTTCATGAGTGTGAGGCTCAAAGGCGTAGTCAGAGATATGGGCGTGATAAAGCTCCAGGCCCGGCAGCTGCGCCAGATGGCGAAAGCGCGCGCTGTCTCTCTCATCAGTGAACTGTTCCGGTACGCCTTGCACGGTGAGCCTCCTTGTGGGTCATCGCTTCATTATCAGAGATGACCCGAGGGGATGCCACAAAAAATAACCAATTTTTAACAACTACAGGATGGCTTTGACGCTTTCCGCCAGTGATGTGGTTGGGCGGCCGATCAGTTTGCTCAGGGTACGGCTGTCGTCGAACAGGCCGCCTTTGGACGCGCCGGTGTCGGAGTCCGCCAGCATCTCCGCCAGCCCGGCAGGCAGACCAACGCCCTTCAGCGCAGCGGCGAAATCGGCTTCGCTGAGGTTCTGATACGTTACCGGCTTACCGCTCTGCTTGCTCAGTTCCGCAGCCAGTTCGCTCAGCGTCCAGGCATTATCACCCGCCAGTTCATACACCTTGCCGGCATGACCCTCTTCAGAAATCACTTTCGCTGCCGCCGCCGCGTAATCCGCACGGGTCGCAGAGGCAATTTTGCCTTCGCCTGCGGCACCCATAAATACGCCGTGTTCCAGCGCTGGCGGCGCGCTTGCCAGGTAGTTTTCGGTGTACCAGCCGTTGCGCAGCAGGGCGTAAGGCACGCCGGAGGCCGCCAGGGCATTTTCGGTTTCGACGTGCTCAACGTGCAGACCCAGCGGAGATTTGTCAGCATGCAGCAGGCTGGTATAGGCGATGAATTTCACCCCGGCGGCTTTGGCGGCGTTTATCACGTTCTGGTGCTGTACGGCACGCTGGCCCACTTCGCTGGAGGAGATGAGCAGCAGTTTATCCACGCCGTTCAGCGCGGTGGTAAATGCGGCTTCATCGGTGTAATCCGCCTGACGCACAACGACCCCTTGCTGACGCAACGCTTCGGCTTTCGCCGGGTTACGCACAATAGCCACGATCTGGCTGGCCGGAACGGTTTTCAGCAGTTCTTCAATAACGTGTTGGCCAAGCTGGCCGGTTGCGCCGGTAATCGCGATCATGATGAATCTCCTTCGTGTTTGTCTGGTGTTGTGGCACACTATCACCATAACTAACTTTTAGTAAGTACGTACAAAAAGGTAAGTATGAAAACAACAATACCAACGCTCAGCGAGCAAATGCGCGATGGCAACCTCTTTGCGGAACAGTGCCCGTCACGGGAGGTGCTCAAACACGTAACCAGCCGTTGGGGCGTGCTGATCCTGGTGGCGTTACGTCAGGGGACGCATCGCTTCAGCGATCTGCGCCGCAAGATGGGCGGCGTCAGCGAGAAGATGCTGGCTCAGTCTTTACAGGCGCTGGAGCATGACGGGTTTGTCGATCGCGTGTCGTATCCGGTCGTGCCGCCGCATGTGGAGTATAGCCTGACGCCGCTGGGGCAGGAGGTAAGCGAGAAGGTGGCCGCGCTGGCCGACTGGATTGAGGTCAATACGCCGCAGGTGCTGGCGAATAGGGACGAGCGTGCGGCGTGAAATGCCGGGTGGCGCTTGCGCTTACCCGGCCTACGGGATCGAGGATTGCGGGTAGGCCGGGTAAGGCGAAGCCGCCACCCGGCACAATCATCGCTACCTGCTCAAATCCACCTGATAAATCGCGAACCCAATATCATCCGTCGCGACCTTTTGCATCGGATACTGCGCCTTATCCTTGATAAACGCGGCTGCTTTATCGGACGGAGATGTCTCAAAGCGAATATCCAGCTTAGTGTCGCTGTGGATCGGCGCAAGTCGCCAGTTGTTATCCACCGCCGGATGAATTTCACCCGTCTTTTTCGACTCCGCGCTGATCCACGCCGCCAGCACCGAACGGTTCTCATCCGGCGAGGCAAAGGCGATGTGGCTGTCACCCGTACCGGCAAACTTGCCGCCATAGGCGCGGTAGTTGTTGGTCACCACCAGGAAAGTGGCATTCGGATCAATCGCTTTGCCGTTGAAGGTCAGGTTTTTGATGCGTTCTGCCTGCGGATTAATGGCCTGACATTCGCCGTCATATTTCGCGGGCTGGGTAACGTCAATCTGATATTCCACGCCGTCGATCACGTCGAAGTTGTAGGTGCGGAAACCGTCCCAGTTAATCAGCGACTGCGGTTTGCTGCTGTGCGGATCGATCTGGTTGAACTGCCCGGCAGAGCACTCCAGCCACTCCTTCACCTCTTTCCCGGTGGCTTTCACCACCACGAGGGTGTTGGGATAGAGGTAGAGATCGGCGGCATTACGGAAGGTCAGCTGGCCTTTCTCCACCTCAACGTAGCTGGCCGGATCGTTCTTCCGCCCGCCCACTTTGAATGGCGCCGCGGCAGACAGTACCGGCAGATTTGCCAGATCCGGATCGCCCTGAATATAGTGCTCCGCATAGGCTTTCTGCGCCATGTTGACTACCTGCACGGTCGGGTCATCCTGTACCAGCGCGAGGAAGCTGTACATGTTATCAGCCGATTTACCGATCGGCTTGCTGACAAATTCACGCGTCGCGTCGTGGTCATGCTTCAGGATGTCGACCAGCTTTTTATCTTCCCCTGCCAGAGATTTTTTGGCCGCTGCGTCGTAGATCGGACGCGCTTCCGCTTTCGACTGCGTGACTTTCCAGCTTCCGCTGTCGTTATTCAGCACCAGATCCACCACGCCAAGGTGGTCGCCCCACATGCCCGGCATCACCGATGGCACACCGTTGAGCGTCCCTTTTTCGATGTCCGCGCCTTTGATATCAGCGAAATCTTTGCCCGGGAAGACGGCGTGGGCGTGACCAAACAGGATCGCATCCACGCCCGGCACCTGGCTGAGATAGTACACGGAGTTCTCAGCCATCACCTGATACGGGTCGGCCGAGAGGCCAGAGTGCGCCACGACGACGACCACATCCGCCCCTTTCGCCCGCATCTCCGGCACGTATTTGCGCGCGGTTTCGGTAATGTCGTTGACGGTCACTTTCCCGTCGAGGTTGGCTTTATCCCACGTCATGATCTGCGGCGGCACAAAACCGATATAGCCGATTTTCAGCGTCTGTTTTTTACCGTCCTGGTCGACAACCTCGGTCTCTTTAATCAGATAAGGGGTGAAGAGCGGCTTCTTCGTCTTAACGTCGATGATATTGGCGTTAACGTACGGGAATTTTGCACCTGCCAGCGCGTCGTGCAGGTATTTCAGGCCGTAGTTAAATTCGTGGTTGCCCAGGTTGCCGACGGCATAGTCCAGCGTATTCATTGCCTTATAAACAGGATGGATCTCGCCTTTTTTCAGCCCCTTCGCCGCCATGTAGTCTCCGAGCGGGCTGCCCTGAATTAAGTCCCCGTTATCGACCAGCACGCTGTTTTTCACTTCACCGCGGGCGGCGTTGATCAAACTTGCCGTGCGTACCAGTCCGAATTTTTCCGTAGGGGTATCTTTGTAGTAATCGAAGTCCATCATATTGCTGTGCAGATCGGTGGTTTCCAGAATACGGAGATCCACCGTCGCTGCCTGAACGCTTGCCGCAATCAGCGTTGCCAGGAGCGTTGCGCTAAACTTAATCATCTGAGGAGTCCTTTTTTTCGATCCAAGCCACAAAAGAATATGTATGTAGTATTTGTTGCTTACAGAAGTGTGAATGCTGCCAGAAAAAAGGGCGCTGAAACCAGAATTGCTTCACAGATAGCGGAATTGTTCACATTACGATATAACTAAAACAATAAGTTATGCCCACTGCGTTAACGAAGAGGTGGAGAATGTTAGATAAAATTTGTCAGCTCGCACGGGATGCGGGTGATGCCATTATGCAGGTGTACGACGGTGCGAAACCGATGGATGTTGTCAGCAAAGCGGATGACTCCCCGGTGACGGCGGCGGATATCGCGGCGCATGCGGTGATCCTGAAAGGTTTGCAGGCCCTGACGCCGGATATTCCGGTCCTTTCTGAAGAAGCGCCCCAGAGCTGGGATGAACGTCAGCACTGGCAGCGTTACTGGCTTGTCGACCCGCTGGACGGCACGAAAGAGTTTATCAAGCGTAACGGTGAATTCACCGTCAACATCGCCCTGATTGAAAAAGGAAAAGCGGTGCTTGGCGTGGTTTACGCCCCGGTGATGAAAGTAATGTACAGCGCGGCGGAAGGTAAAGCCTGGAAGGAAGAGTGCGGCGTGCGTAAGCAGATCCAGGTGCGTGATGCCCGTCCTCCGCTGGTGGTGATCAGCCGCTCGCACAGTGACAGCGAGCTGGAGGAGTATCTGCAACAGCTGGGTGAACACCAGACGACGTCGATTGGCTCGTCGCTGAAGTTCTGTCTGGTGGCGGAAGGGCAGGCGCAGCTGTACCCCCGTTTCGGGCCGACGAACGTCTGGGATACGGCGGCAGGGCATGCGGTGGCGGCGGCCGCTGGCGCGCATGTGCATGACTGGCAGGGTAAGCCACTGGACTACACCCCGCGCGAGTCATTCCTGAATCCGGGCTTCCGGGTATCACTTTACTGAGTCAGTAGCTTATGCAGCAGGGCAACCACCTGCTGCACCTCATCCTGCGTCAGCGCGCCGTCTTTAACCCACTGTACGCGACCGTTTTTGTCCAGCACGACAATCGCTGAACTCTCTTCTTCCAGCTGCCACGCCTTACGCGTCACGCCGTTGCTGTCGACAATAAACTGCGACCAGGGATAGAGCTTCTTATTGCTCTCAAGGCTTGAGCGCACAAACATCCCGGAGCCGGGAATCGCGTCGTCGGTGTTCACGATGGTGGTGGTCTGGTAGCGATCGTGCGGGAGTTTTGCGGCTTTGATCGCTTCCACGAGGGTGGCATTTTTCTCTTTAGCGGATGTACGTCCGGCAATATGTTGTACAACTCTCACTTTGCCCGCAAGCTGCGCGCTATTCCAGGCTTTATAGCTAAACTTATCATTGTCGAGAATCAATTCTCCCCGGTCAGCAATCCCGACCGGCGGGACACGTTGTCCTTTTTCAATGTTGTGTGCGGAAGCCATCAGCGGCAGCAACAGGCAAGCTGCTGCCAGGAGGTTACGTAGGGTCATGGTGTTTCCTTATTGTTAGCAGGTGATCCGACCACTTGGTCAT
The DNA here is from genome assembly GCF_050031515.1 of Enterobacter cloacae complex sp. 397G4. Taxonomy (NCBI): domain Bacteria; kingdom Pseudomonadati; phylum Pseudomonadota; class Gammaproteobacteria; order Enterobacterales; family Enterobacteriaceae; genus Enterobacter; species Enterobacter cloacae complex sp. 397G4. Next base: position 511,632 of record NZ_JBLGWE010000001.1, read on the forward strand.
GCGCTTTTAATCATAAGTGCGATCAATAGGCTTTTCCCGCAATCCCGATGCCAGTTTGCGGGCGAACGCACATATCCATGCAAAAACGACGGCATATACTGCGCTGTATCACGCTTTGCAAAGATTATTCTGAATAATTGTAATCAAACGGTAAATAAACTTATGCACACTGGGTAAGTACGAGGTTCTGGTCTATAGTCATTGGGCATCAAAATTTGCGCTCAGGACAGTCGGGCCGATTGTGGCACCGCAAGAGCGTATGATTCGCAGGAGATACAAGAATGAAAATTTTCCAACGCTACAACCCGCTTCAGGTGGCGAAGTACGTGAAGATCCTGTTCCGTGGACGGTTGTACATCAAGGATGTTGGCGCTTTTGAGTTCGATAAGGGCAAAATCCTTATCCCAAAAGTGAAGGACAAACAGCACTTGTCTGTGATGTCCGAAGTCAACCGTCAGGTTATGCGTCTGCAAACTGAGATGGCTTAACCAACGTGCTATGCAGTAGTAGTTAAAAAGACGGCTCCCGATGGGAGCCGTTGATGTTTGTAGCCGTAGTTTCAAATATATTCATTTACTGGATATTTCACGTAATCATTCTGTGATGCGGATAGATTTCACCCTTTTATTAAGTGAATCTAAATTTACTTTTTAGTGTGTAACTGTTGATACAGGACAATAAAGGATTAACTGTATATTGGTCTTTTCTCGTTACGCAGGAACAATGGTTATCTCACTTTGAAAAAGGAGTTTAATGATGGCTATTCCTGCTTATTTATGGCTGAAGGATGATGGTGGTGCGTTAATTAAGGGGGCTGTAGATGTTAAAGGAAGAGAGTCGAGTATAGAGGTTAATGGTTTTTCACATAACGTATCAATTCCTACTGATCCATTGACAGGAAAAATTACAGGAGCAAGGAAACATTCAAGCATCATTTTTTTGAAAGAGTTTGATTCCTCGTCTCCCTATCTATTTAAGGCCGTTTGTACAGGCCAAAAATTAATAAGCGCAGAGTTTAAATGGTATCGTATTAATGATGCCGGGCAAGAAGTTGAATATAACAATATGCTTTTGGAGAACGTTACTATTGTTGGGGTTTCACCAATAATGCATGATACTAAAGATGTATTAAAGGAGAAGCATAACCATCTTGAATGTGTAGAAGTACGTTATGAAAAAATCACTTGGAAACATTGTGACGGAAACCTGCTTTTTTCAGATAGCTGGAATGAAAGGGGTAAACAATGAGATATCCGGTAAGTGCAGTGAATCCTCATCTTCCCTATGATATATCTTCCTTCTCCCCCGTAGGAGTATCAGTTGTAAGCAACATGATGATAGCTCGTTTTCACCGTGGTCCATCAGCGTTAACATATCTTTGGTTTTACAAGCAGGTTCGAGGGCATGGCCCCTGGGATTATAAAAATCAATTAGGCAGGCAATACGAAAATTTCGGCAACTTTCATTATGGAGCGGTGGGTATTGCTGCTGGTATAAAACCTGAGATATTGCTACGAGGTGCAGGTATCGCTCAAATTCTGGCGGGAACGAGTTCTCCTGATTTTGAGAACTATCAAGGACCAGATCCTCATGGCGATGATCCTACAGATCAAACATGGATTAGAGCGGGGATAGACTATGCTCAGCGTGCTGGTTTCTAGGAAGAAAATATATATATTACTCGCAATCCTGATCTCTTCCTATGGCATATGGCGTGCTGTTGATGAGTTTCTCTATATCGAGCAAGACATTATTCGTAAAGAAAATATCGGGAAGGTTTCTGTACTGTATATTACAGAAAGCAATGCGGGCGCTACGACTTCGAATGTATACAAATATTATCTGGCGTCGTCAAAAAAATCGGAAGAAGCTTTTTTAGGCGATGTCAGGAACGGGTATGCTCCATTTCTGATAACTACGGATCCTGAAGCAAAAGTAGAGAGTAAAGAAAACGCTTTATATATCACAGTCAGTGGAAAAATTTATCAATTTAGCAATATATCTTACTCGACGTTTATCTATTTGAATTCATCACCTTTTTAAAAGTTAGGGTGAATCTCGGAGGGTAAAAGAAAGGGCAGCTCACCGCTGCCCTTCATAAATTACGCTGACACCTTCTCTTCGGCATCCGGCAGTTTCGGCACCAGCACGGTCGGTTTGCTATCAATACGCGTTACCAGCAGCTGGTCGATGCGGTAGTTATCAATATCCACCACTTCAAACTTGAAGCCGGAGAACTTCACCGAGTCGGTACGTTTCGGGATTTTACGCAGCATAAACATCATAAAGCCGCCGATGGTCTCGTAGTTACCGGACTGCGGGAACTCGTCAATGTCGAGTACGCGCATGACGTCTTCAATCGGCGTACCGCCATCGATGAGCCATGAATTTTCGTCACGCTGAACAATCTGCTCTTCCAGCCCCTGGCCGACCAGGTCGCCCATCAGGGTCGTCATAACGTCGTTGAGGGTGATAATGCCCACCACCAGCGCGTATTCGTTCATGATCACCGCGAAGTCTTCCCCGGCGGTTTTGAAACTTTCCAGCGCTTCGGAGAGCGTCAGGGTGTCCGGCACTATCAGGGTGTTGCGGATCTGCACGCCGCTGTTCAGCGCCAGGCTCTGGTTTGCCAGCACGCGGTTCAGCAGGTCTTTGGAGTCCACATAGCCGATGATATGGTCGATATCTTCGTTACAGACCAGGAACTTGGAGTGCGGATGCTGAGCCACTTTGGTCTTCAGGCTCTGCTCGTCTTCATGCAGATCGAACCAGATGATGTTTTCACGGCCGGTCATGGAGGACGGCACGGTACGGGATTCCAGTTCGAAAACGTTCTCAATCAGCTCGTGCTCCTGCTTACGCAGCACGCCTGCCAGCGCCCCGGCTTCCACCACCGCATAAATATCGTCGGAGGTGATGTCGTCTTTACGCACCATCGGCAGCTTGAAGATGCGGAAAATGACGTTCGCCAGGCCGTTAAAGAACCACACCAGCGGACGGAAGACATACAGGCAGAAGCGCATCGGGTTGATGATACGCAAAGCCACAGCTTCTGGCGCAATCATACCGATGCGTTTCGGGGTCAGGTCCGCGAATAAAATGAACAAGCCGGTGACCAGGGAGAAGGAGAGGATGAAGCTCAACTGCTCGGCCAGCTCTACGGACATGTACTTAACAAAGAGGCTATAAAACGCCGGAGAAAACGCTGCATCGCCCACGATACCGCCAAGGATGGCGACCGCGTTCAGGCCAATCTGCACCACGGTAAAGAACATGCCGGGGTTTTCCTGCATTTTCAGAATGCGTGATGCGTTGATGTTGCCCTCGTCGGCAAGCAGCTTCAGTTTGATTTTACGGGAGGCAGCCAGCGAGATCTCCGATATCGAGAAAAATGCACTGACGGCAATAAGACAAAGTATTACTAAAATACTGTTTAACATAGTTTATCCGGCTTCTCGCCAGATCCTCAGAAGGGGAGTTGATACCATTCGTGTGAAGACACATTGAACTCAGCTCGTAGCGTTGAGCCGATTATTTCAGCGGTAGTATAGCGTAAAGACGTGTAAACCTGCCAGAGGTCACGTTTTCGGCAAAACGTGGCGGGAGGGAGAGGCTGTGCGCCACGCGGCTCGCGTGGCGCTGATGCAGTAATCAGGCCTGCTGGGGAGGCAGGCAAACGCCAATGCCGCCGATACCGCAGTAGCCGTACGGATTTTTATGCAGGTACTGCTGGTGGTCGTCTTCGGCATAGTAGAACGGTTTCGCGGTAGCGATTTCCGTCGTGACCTGACGTTTATCACCGGCCGCCTGCATCGCTTCCTGGAAACGCGTCAGGCTGGCGTGGGCGGCGGCCTCCTGCTCTGGGGTGAGCGGGTAGATGGCCGAACGGTATTGGGTGCCGTGATCGTTACCCTGACGCATGCCCTGCGCCGGGTCATGGTTTTCCCAGAACACCTGGAGCAGCTGTTCATAGCTAATGACGCTCGGGTCATACACCACACGCACCGCTTCAGCATGACCGGTCTCACCGGAACAGACTTCGCGGTAGGTTGGGTTAGGCGTATATCCTCCGGTGTAGCCCGCAGCGGTGCTGTACACGCCCGGCAGTTGCCAGAACATGCGTTCTACGCCCCAGAAGCAGCCCATGGCAAACAGGGCGATCTCCATTCCATCAGGAACGTTTGTCATTGAATGGTTGTTTACGGCGTGTAATGTTGCCACTGGCATAGGGGTGTTGCGTCCCGGTAACGCATCGGCTTGTGATACCAGATGCTTTTTATCGAATAAACTCACGGTGGGGCCTCCCGGGTAGCGTTGTTTCGGTTAAGGTTGTCACGAAGCGTTTAATTGAACACAATAAATGCGATGAATGAGTCTAGATTTAATCATAAGAAATATTTGGGTGTTACACCCTTTTTCAACCCGTAATTTGGGTTTTTGGCTTTCAGGCCGTATTTTGCCGCGGAGCGGCACTGCATTTGCTTCCAGGGTGGAAACAGGGATATTCAGGAGAAAACGTGACAAAGATCCGCCAGTTATGTTTAGTCAGTTTAATGCTGACCAGCGGGATTGCCAGCGCGGCGAATGTCCGTTTGCAGGTTGAGGGGTTATCCGGGGCGCTGGAAAAAAACGTGCGTGCGCAGCTTTCTACCATCCAGAGCGATGAGGTCACGCCGGATCGGCGTTTTCGCGCGCGCGTGGATGACGCCATCCGCGAAGGCTTAAAGGCGTTGGGGTACTACGAACCCACCATCGATTTCGATTTACGCCCGCCGCCGGCGAAAGGACGCCAGGTGTTGATTGCCCGCGTCTCGCCGGGCGAACCCGTCCTGATTGGCGGCACGAACGTGGTGTTGCGCGGCGGTGCGCGCACCGATCGGGACTACCTGGATCTGCTCAGCACCCGTCCGAAAGTGGGCACCGTGCTCAATCACGGGGATTACGATCGTTTTAAAAAATCCTTAACCAGCGTTTCGCTGCGCAAAGGCTACTTCGACAGCCGGTTCAACAAAAGCCAGCTGGGCGTTGCGCTTGAGCGACGTCAGGCATTCTGGGATATCGATTACGACAGCGGCGAGCGCTACCGGTTTGGCGATGTGACCTTCGAAGGATCGCAAATCCGTGACGAGTATCTGCAAAATCTGGTGCCGTTTAAAAAGGGCGACTACTACCAGTCCAGCGACCTGGGCGAGCTGAACCGTCGTTTGTCCGCGACGGGCTGGTTTAACTCCGTGGTGGTAGCGCCGGAATTTGATAAATCCCGTAAAACGAAAGTGTTACCGCTGCATGGCGTGGTCTCTCCGCGCACCGAGAACACCATTGAGACCGGTGTCGGCTACTCCACGGACGTCGGCCCGCGCGTGAAAGCCTCATGGAAAAAACCGTGGATGAACTCCTACGGCCACAGCCTGACCACCAGCGTCAGCCTGTCTGCGCCTGAACAGCAGCTGGACTTCAGCTATAAAATGCCGCTGCTGAAAAATCCGCTTGAGCAATACTACCTCGTGCAGGGCGGCTTTAAGCGTACCGATTTGAACGATACCGAGCAGGACTCGACGACGCTTGCGGTATCACGCTTCTGGGATCTCTCCAGCGGCTGGCAGCGCGCCATTAACCTGCGCTGGAGCCTCGACCACTTTACCCAGGCAAACGTCACCAACACCACCATGCTGCTTTATCCGGGCGTGATGATCAGCCGTACCCGCTCGCGCGGTGGCCTGATGCCGACCTGGGGCGATTCTCAGCGCTACTCCATCGATTACTCCAACACCGCCTGGGGCTCCGACGTAGACTTCTCCGTCTTTCAGGCGCAAAACGTCTGGATCCGCACGCTGTACGACAAACACCGCTTTGTGATGCGCGGTAATCTCGGCTGGATCGAAACCGGTGATTTCGAACGCGTCCCGCCGGATCTGCGCTTCTTCGCCGGGGGCGACCGCAGCATTCGCGGGTATAAGTACAAATCGATCTCACCTGAAAACGACAAAGGCCAGTTGACCGGGGCGTCAAAACTGGCGACTGGCTCGCTGGAGTACCAGTACAACGTCAGCGGCAAGTGGTGGGGAGCGATGTTCGTTGACGGCGGTGAAGCGGTGAACGATATCCGCCGCAGCGATTTCAAAACCGGCGCGGGCGTAGGCGTGCGCTGGCAGTCACCGGTCGGGCCCATCAAGCTCGATTTCGCCGTTCCGGTGGGCGACAAAGACGAACACGGTTTACAGTTTTACATCGGTCTGGGGCCTGAATTATGAGTTTATGGAAGAAGATAAGCCTCGGGGTGCTGATTTTTATCGTATTACTGCTCGGTACGGTGGCGTTTCTGGTGGGCACCACCACGGGCCTGCATTTGCTGTTTAACGCCGCGAACCGCTGGGTGCCGGGGCTGGAAATCGGCCAGGTAACGGGCGGCTGGCGCGATCTGCGCCTGAAAAATATCCGTTATGAACAGCCCGGCGTGGCGGTGAACGCGGGCGAGTTTCATCTGGCGGTCAAGCTCGGCTGCCTGCGGGACAGCCAGCTGTGCGTAAACGGTCTGTCGCTAAAAGACGTTAGCGTGGCGATAGATTCCAAAAAAATGCCGAAGTCCGAGCCTGTCGAAGAAGAGGACAGCGGCCCGCTGAACCTCTCCACGCCGTACCCGATTGCGCTTTACCGGGTCGCACTGGATAACGTGAATATCAAAATCGACGACACGACGGTATCCGTGATGGATTTCACCTCCGGTCTGCGCTGGCAGGAGAAAAACCTCACCCTGACCCCAACCTCCCTGCAAGGGCTGCTGATTGCGCTACCGAAGGTGGCCGACGTGGCGCAGGAAGAGATCGTCGAGCCGAAGATCCAGAACCCGCAGCCGGAAGAAAAACCGCTGGGCGAAACGCTGAAAGATCTCTTCTCGAAATCGGTTCTGCCGGAGATGACCGATGTGCATCTGCCGCTGAACCTCAATATCGAAGAGTTTAAGGGCGAGCAGTTGCGTCTGACCGGCGATACCGATCTGACGGTCTTCAACATGCTGCTTAAAGTCAGCAGTATCGACGGCAACATGAAGCTCGACGCGCTGGATATTGATACTAACCAGGGGTCGGTCAACGCCTCAGGCAATGCGCTGCTGCGCGACAACTGGCCGGTAGATATTACGCTGAACAGCGCCCTGAACATCGATCCGCTGAAAGGCGAAAAGGTGAAGGTGAAAGTCGGCGGCGCGCTGCGCGAGAAGCTGGAGTTCGGCGTGAACCTCTCCGGACCGGTGGATATGGTGCTGCGCGGGCAAACCCAGCTGGCAGAGGCCGGTTTACCGCTCAACCTTGAGGTTGTCAGCAAGCAGCTTTACTGGCCGTTCACCGGCGAAAAACAGTTCCAGGCTGACGATCTGAAGCTGAAGCTGAGTGGCAAAATGACCGACTACACGCTGTCGTTCCGCACAGCAGTGAAGGGGCAGGGGGTACCGCCCGCCGATATCACCCTGGATGCGAAGGGTAACGAGTTGCAGGTTAACCTCGACAAGCTGACCGTGGCGGCGCTGGAAGGAAAAACCGAGCTGACCGCGCTGCTCGACTGGCAGCAGGCGATCAGCTGGCGCGGCGAGCTGAAACTGACCGGGATCAACACCGCTAAAGAGGTCCCGGACTGGCCGTCAAAACTGGATGGCCTGATCAAAACCCGCGGTAGCCTGTACGGTGGCACCTGGCAGATGGACGTGCCGGAACTCAAGCTCACCGGCAACGTGAAGCAGAACAAAGTCAACGTAGAGGGCTCGCTTAAGGGCAACAGCTATCTCCAGTGGGTGATCCCGGGCCTGCACGTGGCGTTGGGTCGCAACACGGCGGATATCAAAGGCGAGCTGGGCGTGAAAGACCTCAATCTGGATGCCACCATCGACGCGCCAAATCTCGATAACGCCCTGCCGGGTCTTGGCGGCACGGCGAAGGGGTTAGTGAAGGTTCGCGGTATGGTGGAGGCGCCGCAGCTGCTGGCGGACATCACCGCCAATAACCTGCGCTGGCAGGAACTTTCTATTGCCCGCGTACGTGTCGAGGGAGACGTGAAATCCACCGATCAGATCGGCGGAAACCTGAATCTGCGCGTGGAGCGTATCTCTCAGCCGGACGTGAACATCAGTCTGGTCACGCTGGCGGCAAAAGGTAACGAAAAGCAGCACGATCTCCAGCTACGCGTGCAGGGCGAGCCGGTCTCCGGGCAGCTGCACCTGACGGGCAGTTTTGACCGCCAGGCGACGCGCTGGAAAGGCGTGCTGGATAACACCCGCTTCAGCACGCCGGTCGGCCCGCTGGTGCTGTCGCGGTCTGTCGCGCTGGATTACCGCAACGCGGAGCAAAAGATCAGCATTGGGCCACACTGCTGGACCAACCCGAATGCTGAGCTGTGCGTGCCGCAGACCATTGATGCAGGCGCGGAAGGACGCGCGCAGATCAACCTCAACCGTTTCGACCTGGCGATGCTGAAACCGTTTATGCCGGAAACCACCCAGGCCAGCGGGGTCTTCAGCGGTAAAGCGGACGTCGCGTGGGACACCACCAAAGAGGGACTGCCGCAGGGCAGCGTTACCCTCTCCGGGCGTAACGTGAAGGTGACGCAGGAGGTCAATGACGCGCCGCTGCCGGTGGCGTTCGACACCCTGAATGTGAACGCTGACCTGCGTAACAATCGTGCGGAACTGGGATGGCTGATCCGCCTGACCAACAACGGTCAGTTTGACGGACAGGTGCAAATTACCGATCCGCAAGGGCGGCGCAATCTCGGCGGCAACGTCAATATTCGCAACTTCAACCTGGCGATGGTGAATCCGATCTTCTCGCGTGGAGAAAAGGCGGCGGGGATGCTCAGCGCCAACCTGCGTCTGGCGGGGGACGCGCAAAGCCCGCAGCTGTTTGGCCAGATGCGGTTAAACGGTGTGGACATTGACGGTAACTTTATGCCGTTCGATATGCAGCCAAGCCAGCTGGCGATGAACTTTAACGGCCAAAGCTCAACCCTCAGTGGCTCAGTGCTGACGCAGCAGGGACAAATCAACCTGAGCGGTGACGCAGACTGGAGCCAGCTCGACAACTGGCGCGCCCGTATTGCGGCCAAGGGCAGCAGGGTGCGTATCACGGTACCGCCGATGGTGCGCCTGGACGTGTCGCCAGACGTGGTCTTTGAGGCAACGCCGAGTCTCTTCACCCTGGACGGCCGTGTTGACGTACCGTGGGCGCGCATCGTGGTTCACGAGGTGCCGGAAAGCGCGGTTGGCGTCTCCAGTGACGAAGTTATGCTCAATGAAAATCTGAAACCTGTTGAACAGAAGAGCGCTGGCATACCGATCAATAGTAATCTTATCGTGCACGTGGGGAATAACGTGCGTTTGGACGCGTTTGGGCTGAAGGCGAGACTCACGGGTGACCTGAAAGTGGCGCAGGATCAACAGGGACTTGGCCTCAATGGACAAATCAATATTCCTGAAGGGCGCTTCCATGCCTACGGGCAGGATTTGATTGTGCGTAAAGGCGAGCTGCTGTTCTCCGGTCCACCGGATCAGCCGGTACTCAATATCGAAGCGATCCGTAACCCGGAAGCCACCGAAGATGATGTGATTGCAGGCGTGCGCGTGACGGGCTCCGCCGATGAACCTAAGGCAGAGATCTTCTCTGACCCGGCCATGTCGCAACAGGAAGCGCTCTCTTACCTCTTGCGCGGCCAGGGTCTGGATAGCCAACAGGGCGATGGTGCGGCAATGACATCAATGTTAGTCGGTCTGGGGGTTGCACAAAGTGGTCAGGTTGTGGGTAAAATCGGCGAGACGTTTGGCGTAAGCAATCTGGCGCTGGACACTCAGGGCGTGGGTGACTCTTCGCAGGTAGTGGTCAGCGGCTATGTACTGCCGGGTCTACAGGTAAAATATGGCGTGGGGATCTTTGACTCACTGGCTACACTCACGTTACGTTATCGCCTGATGCCTAAGCTATATCTGGAAGCAGTGTCCGGCGTAGACCAGGCACTTGATCTGCTCTATCAGTTTGAGTTTTAGCAATGCGAATATTTGTTTACGGCAGTTTACGAACCAGGCAAGGCAACAGCCACTGGATGACCAACGCCCAGTTGCTGGGAAATTACACAATCGAAAACTACCAGTTGTACAGTCTGGGCCACTATCCAGGCGCGGTTCCGGGGAACGGAACGGTACAGGGTGAGGTTTATCGTATTGATAATGCCACGCTGGCCGAACTTGATGCCTTGCGCACCAGGGGCGGTGAATACGCTCGCCAGTTGATCCAGACGCCTTACGGCAGTGCATGGATGTACGTGTACCAACGTTCGGTCGACGGGTTAACGTTGATTGAAAGCGGTAACTGGTTAGACAGAGACCAGTTCTGAAAAACGACAACGCCACCGTAAGGTGGCGTTGTCGTTTTGCGCCGTAGGCCCGTGCAAGCGTAGCGCCGCCGGGCGATACTCCCCAATCGCACGGGTTACCTGGAGCGACAGGCACAAAAAAGCCCCGACGCGCGGGGCTTAGTCTCAGCAGTAAGAATTACTTCTTAGCAGCACGTTCGAAAGAGGCGATGATTTCTGCTTTCGCCGCTTCTGCGTTATCCCAGCCTTCAACTTTAACCCATTTGCCTTTTTCGAGATCTTTGTAGTGCTCGAAGAAGTGGGCGATCTGCGCTTTCAGCAGCTCTGGCAGGTCGTTCACATCTTTAATGTGATCGTACTCTTTGCTCAGCTTGGTGTGCGGTACGGCAACCAGTTTCGCATCTTCACCCGCTTCGTCAGTCATTTTCAGCACGCCAACAGGACGGCAGCGAATGACGGAGCCTGGCTGCAATGGATATGGCGTTGGGACCAGTACGTCAACCGGGTCACCGTCCAGAGACAGAGTGTGGTTGATGTAGCCGTAGTTGCACGGATAGAACATGGCGGTAGACATGAAACGGTCAACGAACAGCGCACCGGTGTCTTTGTCGATTTCGTATTTAATTGGATCTGCGTTGGCCGGGATTTCGATCACAACGTAGATGTCTTCTGGCAGTTCTTTACCCGCAGGGACGTTGAGTAAGCTCATGTCGGTGTCCTTTAAAATGGATGGTAAACAAGTGGCAGGTATTATAGCCAACTGGCGCTGAAAGTCTCCGCCTGTTTTCGTCTTCTCTCCCTCGCGCCTTCACTTTTCAGACCGTTTCCATGACAGGATAATCCATAAACTCAGCCGCATTTTAAATGTTGAAATGAAAGCGATTACAAACTTGTGATTAACGTTTTATTCACTTTTCTGAAGTGTGATGTAACGCAATCCGTAACATATTCCATTGGCTATAGTTCATCCGCGGAACATCTTTTAACCAACAATAACCTACCCTACGAGGACGTTCATATGTGGAAGCGCTTACTTCTTGTTACAGCAGTTTCGGCAGCCATGTCGTCTATGGCGATGGCCGCACCCTTAACCGTTGGATTTTCGCAGGTCGGATCTGAATCTGGCTGGCGCGCCGCTGAAACGAATGTGGCGAAAAGTGAGGCCGAAAAGCGCGGTATTACGCTGAAAATCGCCGATGGTCAGCAAAAGCAAGAGAACCAGATTAAAGCGGTGCGCTCGTTTATCGCTCAGGGCGTGGATGCCATCTTTATTGCCCCGGTTGTCGCCACGGGCTGGGAGCCGGTGCTGAAGGAAGCCAAAGATGCTGAAATTCCGGTCTTCCTGCTCGACCGTTCCATCGACGTAAAAGACAAATCTCTCTATATGACCACCGTCACCGCCGATAACGTGCTGGAAGGCAAACTGATTGGTGACTGGCTGGTGAAGCAGGTGGATGGCAAGCCGTGTAACGTGGTTGAGTTGCAGGGCACCGTCGGGGCGAGCGTGGCTATCGACCGTAAGAAAGGTTTCGCGGAGGCCATCGCCAAAGCACCAAACATTAAGATCATCCGTTCTCAGTCCGGCGACTTCACCCGTAGTAAGGGTAAAGAGGTCATGGAAAGCTTCATCAAGGCAGAAAATAACGGCAAAAATATCTGCATGGTTTACGCCCACAACGACGACATGGTGATCGGCGCCATCCAGGCCATCAAAGAAGCGGGCCTGAAGCCGGGCAAAGATATCCTCACCGGCTCGATCGACGGCGTACCGGACATCTACAAAGCGATGATTGACGGCGAAGCGAACGCCAGCGTGGAGCTGACGCCAAATATGGCGGGCCCGGCATTCGATGCGCTGGAGAAATTCAAGAAAGACGGCACCCAGCCTGAGAAGTTGACCATCACCAAATCCACGCTCTACCTGCCGGACACGGCGAAAGAAGAGTTAGAGAAGAAGAAAAATATGGGCTACTGATCCAGTGAAATTGCCGGGTGGCGCTGCGCTTACCCGGCCTACGATACGCTCTTTTGTAGGCCGGATAAGCGTAGCGTCATCCGGCCTGATGCAGGGGGAAACCATGACCACCGAACAACACCAGGAAATCCTCCGCACAGAGGGCCTGAGTAAATTTTTCCCTGGCGTTAAGGCGCTGGATAACGTTGATTTCAGCCTGCGGCGTGGGGAGATCATGGCGTTGCTCGGCGAAAACGGGGCGGGGAAGTCGACGCTGATTAAAACCCTGACCGGGGTCTATCACGCCGATCGCGGCGCTATCTGGCTGGAAGGTAACGCCATTTCGCCCAAAAACACCGCGCATGCCCAGCAACTGGGGATCGGCACGGTCTACCAGGAGGTGAACCTGCTGCCAAACATGTCGGTAGCGGATAACCTGTTTATTGGCCGCGAACCCAGACGTTTTGGCCTGCTGCGCCGCAAAGAGATGGAAGCGCGCGCCGCGAAGCTGATGGAATCGTATGGCTTCTCTCTCGACGTGCGCGAACCGCTGAACCGTTTTTCCGTAGCGATGCAGCAAATCGTCGCGATCTGTCGCGCTATCGATCTCTCGGCGAAAGTGCTGATCCTCGATGAACCCACCGCCAGCCTCGATACCCAGGAAGTGGAGATGCTTTTTACCCTGATGCGCCAGCTGCGTAATCAGGGCGTCAGCCTGATTTTCGTGACGCATTTCCTCGATCAGGTTTACGAGGTGAGCGACCGTATAACGGTGCTGCGCAACGGCAGCTTTGTCGGCTGCCGGGAAACCCGCGAGCTGCCGCAGATAGAGCTGGTCAAAATGATGCTGGGCCGCGAGCTCGAGACCAACGCGCTTCAGCGCGCGGGCCGTACGCTGCTGAGCGAAAAACCGATCGCCGCGTTTCACGATTACGGCAGAAAAGGGACCATCGCGCCGTTTAACCTCGAGGTACGCCCCGGTGAAATTGTGGGTCTGGCGGGGCTGTTAGGCTCCGGGCGCACCGAAACCGCCGAAGTCATCTTCGGGATCAAACCTGCCGACAGCGGAACGGCGCTGATCAAAGGCAAACCACAAACGCTACGTTCACCGCATCAGGCGTCGTGCCTCGGCGTGGGCTTCTGCCCGGAGGACAGGAAAACGGACGGGATTATTGCCGCCGCCTCGGTGCGGGAAAACATCATTCTGGCGCTACAGGCCCAGCGCGGCTGGCTGCGTCCGATCCCTAAGCGCGAGCAGAACGCGATTGCCGAGCGCTTCATCCGCCAGCTCGGTATACGTACCCCGAGCGCGGAACAGCCCATCGAGTTCCTCTCGGGCGGTAATCAGCAGAAGGTGTTGCTCTCTCGCTGGCTGCTCACCAAGCCGCAATTCCTGATCCTCGACGAGCCCACGCGCGGTATCGACGTGGGCGCGCACGCCGAAATCATCCGGCTTATCGAAACGCTCTGCGCCGACGGTCTGGCGCTGCTGGTGATCTCATCTGAGCTGGAGGAGCTGGTCGGCTATGCCGATCGCGTCATCATCATGCGCGATCGCAGGCAGGTGGCAGAGATCCCGCTGGATAAACTGTCGGTTCCGGCGATCATGAATGCCATCGCGGCGTAAGGAGTCAAATGTGATGTCCCGTTCTCTTTCGCAAACTGGCGAAGCGAAGCGCCGCTTCACCTGGCCGACCGGCACGCCGCAAATCGTGGCGCTGCTGCTGGTGCTGCTGGTGGATAGCCTGGTGGCTCCGCATTTTTTCCAGATCGTCGTGCAGGATGGCCGCCTGTTTGGTAGCCCGATCGACATCTTAAACCGTGCCGCGCCCGTGGCGCTGCTGGCGATTGGTATGACGCTGGTCATTGCCACCGGCGGGATCGACCTCTCCGTCGGTGCGGTAATGGCGATTGCGGGCGCTACCGCCGCCTCGATGACCGTCGCCGGGCACAGCCTGCCGGTGGTTCTGCTGGCCGCGCTGGGCTCCGGTGTATTAGCCGGGCTATGGAACGGCATTCTGGTCGCAGTGCTCAAGATCCAGCCGTTTGTCGCGACGTTGATTTTGATGGTGGCCGGGCGCGGTGTGGCGCAGCTTATCACCTCCGGTCAAATCGTCACCTTTAACTCCCCGAGCCTGGCGTGGATAGGCAGCGGTAATTTTCTGTTCTTCCCGACGCCGGTGATCGTCGCGCTGGTGACGCTGGTGGTGTTCTGGCTTTTCACCCGCAAAACGGCGCTCGGGATGTTCATCGAAGCGGTGGGGATTAACATTCGGGCCGCGAAAAACGCCGGGGTAAATACGCGGCTGATGGTGATGCTGACTTACGTGCTGAGCGGCGTCTGTGCTGCGATTGCCGGGGTGATCGTGGCCGCCGATATTCGCGGAGCGGATGCCAATAACGCCGGACTCTGGCTCGAGCTGGATGCGATCCTCGCGGTGGTTATCGGCGGTGGATCGCTGATGGGCGGACGTTTTAATCTGCTGCTCTCGGTGGTGGGGGCGTTGATTATTCAGGGTATGAATACCGGTATTTTGCTCTCCGGGTTCCAGCCGGAGCTGAATCAGGTCGTCAAAGCGGTCGTGGTGCTTATCGTACTTATCGTGCAGTCGCCGCGCTTTATCACTCTCATTAAGGGGAACCGCGGTCATGATAAAACGTAATTTGCCGTTAATGATCACGCTGGGCGTGTTCGTGCTGGGGTACCTCTATTGCCTGACCCAGTTCCCGGGCTTCGCCTCCACGCGGGTGATTTGCAACATCCTGACCGACAATGCCTTTTTAGGCATTATCGCCGTCGGCATGACGTTTGTGATCCTCTCCGGCGGGATCGACCTCTCCGTTGGGTCGGTGATCGCCTTTACCGGCGTGTTCCTTGCCAAGGCGATTGGCTTTTGGGGGATTTCGCCGCTGCTGGCTTTTCCGCTGGTGCTAGTCATGGGCTGCGCGTTCGGCGCCTTTATGGGGCTTTTGATCGATGCGCTGAAAATCCCGGCCTTTATCATCACCCTCGCCGGGATGTTCTTCCTGCGCGGCGTGAGCTATCTGGTGTCGGAGGAGTCAATTCCGATAAACCATCCGATCTACGACACGCTCTCCAGTCTGGCGTGGAAAATCCCCGGCGGGGGGCGCCTGAGCGCAATGGGGCTGCTGATGCTGGGCGTGGTGGTGATCGGGATCTTCCTCGCCCACCGTACCCGATTTGGTAACCAGGTTTATGCCATTGGCGGCAGCGCCACGTCCGCGAACCTGATGGGAATTTCCACGCGCAGCACGACTATTCGCATCTACATGCTTTCGACCGGGCTGGCCACCCTCGCGGGGATTGTCTTCTCGGTTTATACCCAGGCAGGCTATGCCCTGGCGGGGGTGGGCGTTGAGCTGGACGCCATTGCCTCGGTAGTGATTGGCGGTACGCTGCTCAGCGGCGGAGTGGGGACAGTCCTCGGCACGCTGTTTGGCGTGGCGATCCAGGGGCTGATTCAGACCTATATCAACTTCGACGGCACGCTCAGCTCCTGGTGGACCAAAATCGCCATCGGCATCCTGCTGTTTATTTTCATCGCGCTCCAGCGCGGCCTGACGGTGCTGTGGGAGAACCGCCAGAGCTCGCCTGTTACCCGGGTGAATACATCTTTAACAGAGCGATAACATGCTGAAATTGCTTAAACTCTAAACATTTTCCGGTAGCGGCCGATATTCTTTTTTTATGCCCAGAAATATCTCGCTACCGGAAATAACATCATGCTTAAAACGCTATCGATTCGTACCGGCTTGCTCTCTTTACTGGCCGTTATGACCCTTCTGCTGCTGATTGTCAGCGGCATCGGCATTTATGCCCTTACACAAAGTTCCGCTTCTCTCCAGCGCATCAATCATCTTCAGGGTGAACAGATGGTGCAGCTGAATGCCGGCTATACGCTGATCCTGCGCGCGCGTAACGAAGCGGGGCAGGCCGTTCGCATGATGGAGGTCGGCCTGCTGGACGATGCGGCCAGGGCGGTCAAAACCATTAACCAGGAAGTGGCGCTGGCACAGAAAACGCTGAAGGACGTGATCGGCAGCGGCGTGGCGGATGAGCAGGGGCAAAAGCTGCTGGATAACGTTGCCGCGAGTCTGGCGGTGTACAACCAGCAGGGTATCAGCCCGATGCTGAAAGCCCTGAACGAGCAAAGCGCGGACAGCTATTACGATCTGCTGGAAAACAAGCTGGTCCCGGTGGCGAAGCAGTTTGATAACGATATGCAGGCGTTCCAGGCATGGAGCGAGGCGCGCGGTAAAGCGGAGGTGAGCGCCGTGCAGGCGAGTAAAACCCGCGTGCTGATCCTGATTATCGTCGCGGCGCTGCTGACGGCTGGCATTATCGTGCTGGCCTGGCTGGTGCTGCGCCATATGCTGCTCAAGCCGCTTTCAGCCTCGATTGCCCAGCTGGAACATGTGGCGGCCGGGGATTTAACCCATACCCTGAACGCGCCGGCCAGCCAGGAATTTAATCGCCTTAACGCGGCGATCGAAGGGATGCGCCAGTCGCTGATGGACTCGGTTCTGCGGGTGCGTGACGCCAGCTCGCAGATTGATACCGGCAGCCGCGAGCTGACGGCCGGGAATATGAACCTGGCCCAGCGCACGGAATCCACCGCCACCTCGCTGGAGCAGACGGCCGCCAGCATGGAAGAGATCACCGCCACGGTGAAACTTAACGCCGATAACGCCGAGCAGGCGCACCAGCTGGCGAAGTCGGTCTCCGATACCGCCGATCACGGCAGTGAAATGGTCTGCTATGTCATTGAGAAGATGCGCGACATCTCCGGCAGTTCGGCGCGCATCGCCGATATCCTGAGCGTCATCGACGGCATTGCCTTCCAGACCAATATTCTGGCGCTGAACGCCTCCGTTGAAGCGGCGCGTGCGGGTGAGCAGGGGCGAGGTTTTGCGGTCGTGGCGGGTGAGGTGCGTAATCTCGCCAGCCGCAGTGCTGATGCGGCGAAAGAGATCCGCTCGCTTATCAGCGATTCGCAAACCCACGTGAACGAGGGCAGCGAGCTGGCGCAGCAGGCCGGTGAGACGATGGACGAGATCGCCACCGAAGTACTGCGTATGACCAAACTGATGCGTGAAATTGCGACGGCGTCCCAGGAGCAGAGCCGCGGTATTGAGCAGGTGAATATCGCCGTCAATCAGATGGATGAAACGGCGCAGCAAAATGCGGCGCTGGTCCAGCAATCATCTGCGGCAACTCGTTCCCTGGAGGAACAGTCGCGCGAGCTGATGGAAGCGATGGCTTCCTTCAAGCTGACGATGCAAACGGCCTGAAAAAAAGGGAGCCTGCCTGGCTCCCCTTTTCGTGCGTTACGCGTCCGGGAATTCGCGGATCATGCGTTCAACGTCATCCACCATATGGCGGTTGCCGACGAAGAATGAACGGCGCTGGTGCAGGCTTTCCGGCACGATATCCAGAATACGCTCTTTACCGTCGCTCGCCTTGCCGCCTGCCTGTTCGGCCAGGAACGCCATCGGGTTGCACTCGTACAGCAGACGCAGTTTTCCGTCCGGGTGGCTGGCGGTGCTTGGGTAGAGGTAAATACCGCCCTTCAGCAGGTTACGGTGGAAATCCGCCACCAGCGAGCCGATGTAGCGCGAGGTGTATGGGCGCTGGGTGGCTTTATCCTCTTCCTGGCAGAATTTGATGTACTTCTTCACGCCGTTCGGGAATTTGATGTAGTTGCCTTCGTTGATGGAGTAGGTGTTGCCCTTCTCCGGGAAGCGCATACGCTCCTGGCACAGGCAGAACACGCCCAGGGACGGATCGTAGGTAAAGGCGTGTACGCCGCAGCCGGTGGTGTACACCAGCATGGTGGACGAGCCATACACCACATAACCGGCAGCAACCTGTTTACTGCCCGGTTGCAGGAAGTCTTCTTCCGTCACCGGTGTGCCAACCGGCGTGACGCGACGGTAGATGGAGAAAATGGTACCGACAGAAACGTTAACGTCGATGTTGGAGGAGCCGTCCAGCGGATCCATCAGAACAACGTATTTCGCGTGTTCACACCCTTCGAATACGACGATCTCATCTTCTTCTTCAGAGGCGATACCCGCAACGATGTCGCGCGCGCGCAGTGCAGCTTTCAGTTTTTCATTGGCGAACAGGTCGAGTTTCTGCTGAACCTCACCCTGAACGTTCTCGGCACCGCTGGCACCCAGGATATCGACCAGACCGGCCTTGTTGATATCGCGGTGGATGATCTTAGCGCCCAGCTTTATTGCCGACAGCAAAGCAGTGAGCTCACCCGTAGCATGAGAGAACTCGTGCTGCTTCTCGACAATAAATTCACCTAACGTTTTCATAACACTTTCCCTGCATCTTATGTTGAGTAAAGCGGTTGATGTCCAACAATCTTAACAAACATTCAAATATTAGCGCAGAGGTGAATCGCGCCAGCAAAATACGGATTTACCTGAAATGCGTTTCACAGCCGCTGACATGTGAGTAAAATGTGCGCCACATTGAAGAAGGATAGTGACGTATGCGCATTCATATATTGGGGATTTGTGGCACTTTCATGGGCGGACTGGCAATGCTGGCGCGCTCGCTGGGCCATGAAGTGACAGGTTCGGACGCCAATGTGTATCCGCCGATGAGCACGCTGCTCGAGAAGCAGGGAATTTCTCTGATTCAGGGATATGACGCCAGCCAGCTGGAGCCGCAGCCGGATCTGGTGATCGTGGGTAACGCCATGACCCGTGGGAATCCATGCGTTGAAGCGGTGCTGGAACGCAATATCCCGTACATGTCTGGCCCGCAGTGGCTGCATGATTTTGTCCTGCGCGACCGCTGGGTTGTCGCCGTTGCCGGGACGCACGGCAAAACCACCACCGCCGGTATGGCGACCTGGATCCTCGAAGCCTGCGGCTACAAGCCGGGCTTCGTGATCGGCGGCGTACCGGGGAATTTCGATGTCTCCGCGCGTCTGGGCGACAGCCCGTTCTTTGTGATTGAAGCGGATGAATACGACTGCGCGTTCTTCGATAAGCGCTCCAAGTTCGTGCATTACTGCCCACGCACGCTGATCCTCAACAACCTTGAGTTCGATCACGCGGATATCTTTGACGACCTGAAAGCGATTCAGAAACAGTTCCACCATCTGGTGCGCATTGTTCCGGGTCAGGGCCGCATTATCCTGCCGGAGAACGACATCAACCTGAAGCAGACTATGGCGATGGGGTGCTGGAGCGAGCAGGAGCTGGTTGGCGAGCAGGGGCACTGGCAGGCGAAAAAGCTCAACGCGGATGCCTCCGAATGGGAAGTGCTGCTCGACGGTGAGAAAGTGGGCGAGGTGAAGTGGGGCCTGGTGGGCGAGCACAACATGCACAACGGCCTGATGGCGATCGCCGCGGCGCGTCACGTGGGCGTACTGCCTGCGGATGCCGCCAATGCGCTGGGCTCGTTTATCAACGCCCGTCGCCGTCTGGAGCTGCGCGGTGAAGCCCACGGCGTTACCGTGTATGACGATTTCGCGCACCACCCAACGGCCATTCTGGCGACGCTTGCCGCATTGCGTGGCAAAGTTGGCGGCACCGCGCGCATTCTGGCCGTGCTGGAACCGCGTTCGAACACCATGAAAATGGGTATTTGCAAAGACGATCTCGCACCGTCCTTAGGGCGTGCCGACGAGGTCTTCCTGCTGCAACCGCAGCATATTCCGTGGCAGGTGGCCGAAGTGGCAGACGCCTGCATTCAGCCGGCGCACTGGAGTGCGGACGTGGATGTCTTAGCGGATATGGTGGTGAAAGCCGCACAGCCTGGCGATCACATTCTGGTGATGAGCAACGGTGGGTTTGGTGGGATCCATCAGAAGCTGCTGGACGGTCTGGCGAAGAAAGCCGCGGCCGCAGAGTAAAAAAAGCCCGGTGGCGTTAGCGCTTACCGGGCCTACATTTTTTCGCACGACCTTGTAGGCCGGATAAGGCGTTTACGCCGCCATCCGGCGCAAACCCGCACAGATTACTCTTCGTTCTCAGACAGCTCGCGCAGATACTGGAAAATCAGGCGCGCAGACTTCGGCGGCTTATTCCCTTCTTTCTCTTTCTTCGCGTTGCGGATAAGCGATCGCAGCTGCTGGCGGTCGGCATTCGGCCACAGGTTCAGCACTTCAGGTACTGCGTCATCACCCTGCTCGATCAAACGATCGCGGATCTGCTCCAGCTTATGGAACAGCGCAACCTGCTGATTGTGGCGGTTTTTCAGTTTGTCCAGCGCCTGACGGATCGGCTCCACGTCGCGCTGACGCAGCAGTTTACCGATAAGCTGAAGCTGGCGGCGACGCCCTTCTTTCTTGATTTTCTGTGCCAGTTCAATGGCATCACGCAGATCCTGGTCGAGCGGGATCTTATCCAGCGCGTTTTTACCCAGTTCTACCATTTCTGCGCCAAGCTGTTTTAACTCTTCGGCGTCACGTTTAATTTCACTTTTACTGACCCAGATGATCTCATCATCTTCGTCTTCGATGTCATCACCGGGAACGTCGTCGAGCCAGTCTTCGGGCTGCTTAGTCATGTCAGGCTCCTTAAAAAAAGAGGCTAATGTTACCAGTTAAGACGCGCACTGAAAAATGGTTCTCTGTTAGACTTCACTTAACTCTCTCTTACAGTATGGCATTTGCGATGAAAGTAACCTCACAAGTTGAAGCGCAGCGTAAGATCCTGGAAGAAGCCGTCTCCACCGCGCTGACGCTCGCTTCAGGTAAATCAGATGGCGCCGAAGTGGCGGTCAGCAAAACCACCGGCATTAGCGTGAGCACCCGCTATGGCGAAGTGGAGAATGTAGAATTTAACAGCGATGGCGCGCTGGGGATCACGGTGTATCACCAGAATCGTAAAGGCAGCGCGTCGTCTACCGATCTGAGCCCGGATGCCATCGCCCGTACGGTGCAGGCGGCGCTGGATATCGCGCGTTACACCTCCCCGGACCCTTACGCTGGCGTGGCCGATAAAGAGCTGCTGGCGTTTGACGCGCCGGATCTCGATCTGTTCCATCCCGCGGAAGTGACGCCGGATGAAGCCATTGAGCTGGCCGCGCGAGCCGAGCAGGCCTCTTTGCAGGCTGACAAACGCATCACCAATACCGAAGGCGGCAGCTTTAACAGCCACTACGGCATTAAAGTGTTTGGTAACTCCCATGGCATGTTGCAGGGGTACTGCTCAACCCGCCACTCGCTTTCCAGCTGCGTCATCGCCGAAGAAAACGGCGATATGGAGCGTGATTACGCGTATACCATTGGCCGCGCGCTGGGAGATTTGCAGTCTCCGGAGTGGGTGGGAAAAGCGTGCGCCGAACGCACGCTGTCACGCCTTTCGCCGCGTAAACTCTCCACCATGAAAGCGCCGGTCATTTTTGCCAACGAAGTGGCAACCGGCCTGTTTGGTCATCTGGTGGGAGCGATTGCGGGCGGTTCGGTGTACCGTAAATCGACCTTCCTGCTCGACTCGCTGGGCAAGCAGATCCTGCCGGAATGGCTGACCATCGAAGAGCACCCACACCTGCTGAAAGGGCTGGCCTCTACGCCGTTCGACAGCGAAGGCGTGCGCACGGAACGTCGTGATATCGTGAAAGACGGCATTCTGACCCAGTGGCTGCTGACCAACTACTCCGCACGTAAGCTGGGGCTGAAAAGCACCGGGCACGCGGGCGGCATTCATAACTGGCGCATTGCCGGACAGGGCCTGAATTTTGAACAGATGCTGAAAGAGATGGGCACCGGCCTGGTGGTCACCGAGCTGATGGGGCAGGGCGTGAGCGGTATCACCGGCGACTACTCTCGCGGTGCAGCGGGCTTCTGGGTCGAAAACGGTGAAATTCAGTATCCGGTGAGCGAAATCACCATCGCCGGCAACCTGAAGGACATGTGGCGCAATATTGTTACGGTCGGTAACGATATTGAAACACGCAGCAATATTCAGTGTGGTTCTGTATTACTGCCGGAGATGAAAATCGCCGGGCAATAATCCCCGTAAAAGCGTGATTAATAATAAAAAAAAGGAAGTGAGCAATGCGTAAACACCTGTTAGCGATCGTCGCGGCTTCAACGCTGGTTCTTGGCTCGTCTGCGTTTGCTGCCGATCTCGAAGACAACATGGACATCCTCAGTGAAAACCTGAAGGTGGTGCAGAAAACGGACAATGCGGCGGACATGAAAGACGCATTGACTAAAATGCGTGAAGCCGCGCTGGATGCGCAAAAAGCGACGCCGCCGAAGCTGGAAAGCAAAGCGGCAGACAGCGCCGAGATGAAAGACTACCGCCACGGTTTTGACGTGCTGGTCGGCCAGATTGACGGCGCGCTGAAGCTGGCGAACGAAGGCAAAGTGAAAGAAGCCCAGGCGGCAGCCGATCAGTTTGTCGCGACCCGCAACACGTACCACAAAAAGTATCGTTAATTGGGTGCCTGAGCTGTACGTCCTCTCCCCGTATGCGGAGGCGCATGATGCGCCCCCGCATCGTTGCTCCCTACTTGCCGGAGCGACAATCCATCCGCGCTGTCACTTCAAGCGAGCCGTTACGAAAACGGATCTCGCACAGTGTTTTCCTCGTCACCAGCGTTAAGATGATTATTGTCAAAGAAATAATCATCAAAACCACGATACTTGGGTTTCTGCGTTTCATGGATGCCTCCTTGCTTTTAAGCGGGCGAGGTAGCGAACTCCACGGTGTGACGTGTCGTTTCGAGCCCCCGCCCTGATTTTTTATCAGGCGGGGCTTTCCACTTTCCGTCCCATGCCTGAGACGGTCAGTCTCAAGCACCCGCCGCCACTCTAGCGGATCCCCATAAGAAAACCTTATCCACGTCACATTTCTACGAGCCTGCTCGTAATCTTTTCCACTCCGCTTACCAGTCTAATGCCGCGTAATAGCGTGATATTCATCACGTAAATCCAGCGATTTATACAGATTCACCGCATTTATGTGGCACAGATCACTGCTGCTGCTCGCCTTTCCACTTCGAAGTGGAAAACAACTCGCTACAAACAATTCCCCCTCGACGTTAGTTTTATTCCAGAGCCATTAACGGGGTAAGACGAGTGATTAACGGAGCGGTAATGAACGACGTTGGGGAACAGGCGGTGCAAACAGAACAGCTCGCGAACACCATGCTTCAGCAGGTCTACGCCCTGCTGGCCCGGCACAACATCATTCCCAACGCGGTACAGGAGCAGATGCTGACCTCCCACGTTCGCGCAATGGCGCACCGGTCCGTGACCGGCGAGCCGCTGCCAGAGGTTGAAGCAGAGCTGTTTGACGAAATTTCACCAGATTCAATGCAACTCGCCCGTGAAGTGGTAGCGCAGTTCGGCAACCTTCCTGATGAAGAGGCCTGGCTGCTCTCCGTTCACTTCGAAGTCGCGAAAGACAACCTTTAAGGAGCAACACATGGAACAGATTACAGTCGTGATTGGCGATCGCCTGGGTAAAGGTCAGAAAGTGGCTGCGGGTGTGGAAAAAGCCGGCGGACGCGCGGTTGTCGTACCGGGCATGGCAGCGGATATGAAGCTCGGTGACGTGATGAAAGCAGAAAACGCCACCTTCGGGATCTCCTTCTGCGGCAGCGGCGGCGCGGGCGCCATCACCGCTCAGACCAAATATGGCTACAAGGCCAAATACGGCATGCGCTCCGTGGATGAGGGGGTGACCGCCATAAACGAAGGCTGCAACGTGCTGGGCTTTGGCTTTATGGATAAAGAAGAGCTGGGCGAGCGTCTGGTACAGGCGTGGCAGAAGAAATACGGCGCGTAAGCATGAAAGAACAGTTCACAACCACGGTGAGAGTGAAGGGGAAGGGCGACGCCAAAGCGCGCGCCTTTGCCGACGCCCTTAACCACGTTCAGGCTGCGGTGATGAAAGCCTCACCGCATATCTTACTGCGTATTGAGCCACAGGATGTGCAGGTTGTTCAGGCGCAAGAAGCGGTGCGAAAAGAAGCGTTTCTGTTCTTCTTTTTGCGCCGGGAAAGACGCACCTACAGCGTGGAGCTGGATGTGACCGTCAACGTGACCGCCATCAATCTCGACCAGGTGGATTTCGTCACGCAACGCTGATTATTCATAAAAGGGCAGACTGATGTTCTTAATTATATTAATAAAATCGCTCATCATTGGCGGCCTGGTTGGCGTCGGTGTTGGCGCCGGGGCTGCACGCATGTTTCATGCGCCTACCACTCAGGGTATGGGCGCGTTTCGTACGTTGGGGGAACTGAACTCCTGCGAAGGGGATCCGGCGTCCCACTTCTCCTTTGGGTTAGGTTTCTTCTTTAACGCCTGGGCCTCTTCCGTGGCCGCAGGTGCCTTCACACAGGACGTTGACCACCGCATCATCCCGAACTGGGGTGCTGCTGCACTGATGATTAAAAACCGTAACGTCGGTGAAACGCTGCATGACCCGCGCAAAATGGCGATTGCCTGCGGCATCATCGGCATGATTGTCGTGACCTTCCTTAACCTGACCGCCTCCTCCGTTCCGGCAGCGCTTCAGGTGACCGCCGTGAAGGTGCTGGTACCGGCGGCGAACCTGCTGGTCAACACCGTGATGCCGGTGATCTTCTGGCTGGCGGCCATCGACGCGGGTAAAAAATCGGGCTTCTGGGCCACCATCTTTGGCGGCGCGGCACAGCTGATCATGGGTAACGCCGTACCGGGTCTGGTACTGGGTATTCTGATTGGTAAAGGTGTTGAAGAGAGTGGCTGGAACCACGTCACCAAAGTGATGATGGCGGCGATCGTTCTGCTCTTCGTGCTGAGCGGCTTCTTCCGCGGCTTCGACATGAAGATGATCGAATCCTTCCATCTGACCGTGCCGAACTGGCTCGACATGATCCACAACTCGCTCAGCGGTAAATAACAGGAGCCTCTAAATGGAACAGAATAAAGGTTTTTGGTATGCCGACTGGTCGTTCCCGATCTTCGTTGGCCTGCTCTCCTCCGGCGTCTTCGCCGGGACGCACATGTACTACCTCTACGGCATCGGCGCGTTTAACGAAGTGGCCTTCGTGGCGATGCTGAAAGCGGGAATCGATACCGGCGTCTACGGCGCGGTGGCGGCGTTCGGTGCTAGCTTCCTGTTCGCCCGTATTATCGAAGGCTCGCTGGTGGGTATTCTCGATATCGGCGGTGCGATCCAGACCGGCGTGGGCCTCGGCGTTCCGGCGCTGCTGCTGGGCGCGGGGATCATGTTCCCGGTGACCAACTTCATTGCCGCGCTGATTACCGGCCTGGTGATTGGCCTGGCGATTGGCTACGTCATCATCCTGGCGCGTAAGTTCACCATCAATCAGAGCAACTCCACCTACGGCGCAGACGTGATGATGGGCGCGGGTAACGCCTCCGGCCGCTTCCTCGGGCCGTTGATTATCCTCAGCGCTATGACCGCCTCTATTCCAATCGGCGTCGGTTCGCTGGTGGGCGCGCTGCTGTTCTACATCTGGCAGAAGCCGATTACCGGTGGCGCCATCCTCGGCGCAATGATTTTGGGCTGGCTGTTCCCGGTCGCCCTTTAATACCCGCGGGCGCTCCGGCGCCCGCTTTATCAGGAGATCCTCATGTTTGATTTACTCCTGCGCCGTGCGCGCCTCGCCGACGATACCCTGACCGATATCGCCATCCAGGACGGGAAGATTGCCGCGACAGGCGACATTGACGCTCCCGCCCGCAAAACGGTTGAGCTGAACGGCGACGTGTTCGTCAGCGCGGGCTGGATTGACTCCCACGTCCACTGCTACCCGAACTCCCCGATTTACCATGACGAGCCGGACAGCGTGGGCATTGCCACCGGCGTCACCACCGTGGTGGACGCGGGCAGCACCGGCGCCGACGACGTGGACGATTTTTACGCTATCACCCGCAAGGCTTCCACCGAGGTGTTTGCCCTGCTGAACATCTCCCGCGTGGGGCTGATCGCCCAGAACGAGCTGGCCAACATGGCGAACATTGACGCCGATGCGGTGAAGCAGGCTGTGACGCGCCACCCGGATTTTATCGTTGGCCTGAAGGCGCGCATGAGCAGCAGCGTGGTCGGTGAAAACGGCATCACCCCGCTGGAGCGCGCGAAAGCGATTCAGAAAGAGAACAGCGACCTGCCGCTGATGGTGCACATCGGCAACAACCCGCCGAACCTCGATGAGATTGCCGAACTGCTGAGCTCCGGCGACATCATCACCCACTGCTACAACGGCAAGCCTAACCGCATTCTGACGCCCTCCGGCGAGCTACGCGCCTCCATTACGTCTGCGCTGAAGCGCGGCGTGCGCCTGGACGTCGGTCACGGCACGGCGAGCTTCAGCTTTGAAGTGGCGAAGCGCGCCATTGCGATGGGCATTCTGCCGCATACCATCAGCTCGGATATTTACTGCCGCAACCGCATCAACGGCCCGGTCGGCTCGCTGGCGAGCGTGATGTCGAAATTCCTCGCCATCGGCATGTCATTGCCGCAGGTGATTGACTGTGTCACGGCCAACGCCGCCGACGGCCTGCGCCTGACGCGCAAAGGCCGCATTCAGCCTGGCCTCGATGCCGATCTGACGCTGTTTACGCTCAAGCGCCAGCCGACGGTGCTGACGGATGCCGAAAACGACAGCCTACAGGCTGAACACATTCTGATGCCGCTTGCCGCGATCCGCGCGGGCAAGGGCTACATGACCGAACAAGGGAGCACGGAACATGCCTTCGATTTATGAGAAGTACAACTTAAAGCAGGTTATCAACACCTCTGGCCGCATGACGGCGCTGGGTGTCTCCACGCCGCGCCCGGAAGTGGTGCAGGCGGCGATGGACGGCATGAATCACTATTTCGAGATGAAGGATCTGGTCAATAAAACCGGGGAATACATCGCGAAGCTGCTGGAGGTGGAAGGGGCGACGGTGGTCTCCTGCGCGTCGGCGGGCATTGCCCAGTCCGTGGCGGCGGTGCTGGTGAAAGACAGCGACTGGCTGCTGGAAAACCTGCACGTCACACCGGTTGAAAACAACGAAATCGTCCTGCCGAAAGGCCACAACGTGAACTTTGGCGCGCCGGTGGGCACCATGGTGGCGCTGGGCGGCGGCAAGCTGGCGGAGGCGGGCTACGCCAACGAATGCTCTGCCGATCAGCTGGCGGCGGCGATCACTCCGCGCACGGCGGCGATCCTCTACATCAAATCGCACCACTGCGTGCAGAAAAGCATGCTCAGCGTCGAGCAGGCGGCGGTCGTGGCGCGCAAGCACGATCTCCCGCTGATCGTCGATGCGGCGGCGGAAGAAGATCTGCACGCCTACTACCGCTCCGGTGCCGATCTGGTGATCTACAGCGGCGCGAAGGCGATCGAAGGGCCAACCAGCGGCCTGGTGATCGGCAAAACCCAGTACGTTGAGTGGGTGAAGCGCCAGACGGCGGGCATTGGTCGCGCGATGAAAGTGGGCAAAGAGGGTATCCTGGGCCTGACCTGCGCCATCGAACACTACCTGACGGCGACCAAAGAGAGCGGGGCCGAGATGGTGGCGAAGATGACGCCGTTTATCGACGCGTTGAACACCCTGAACGGCGTAACCGCGCGCGTGGTCTGGGACAGCGCCGGTCGCGATATCGCCCGTACCGAGATTAAGTTCGACGAAGCCGCTACGGGCGTCGGCACGGGCGATCTGGTGGCGAAGCTGAAACAGGGCGAATACGCCATTTACTTCCGTGGCTATAAGGCCAACGAAGGGATTATCGAGGCGGACGTGCGCAGCGTGAATGCTGACCAGCTGAACATCGTGTACCGCCGCATTAGCGAAGTATTAGGACAGGAGAAAAAAGCATGAAACTGACCCCCAACTTTTACCGTGACCGCGTCTGCCTGAACGTGCTGGCGGGATCGAAAGCCAACGCCAGCGCCATTTACGAGGCGGCGGAAGGTCACGTGCTGGTGGGCGTGCTCTCCAAAAATTACCCGGACGTGGCGAGCGCGGTTGCGGACATGCGCGAATACGCAGCCCTGATTGATAATGCGCTCTCCGTGGGGCTGGGCGCGGGCGACCCGAACCAGTCGGCGATGGTGAGTGAAATCTCCCGCCAGGTGCAGCCGCAGCACGTTAACCAGGTCTTTACCGGCGTGGCCACCAGCCGCGCGCTGCTGGGGCAGAATGAGTCCGTGGTCAACGGTCTGGTCTCCCCGACCGGCACCGTCGGGATGGTGAAAATCTCCACCGGCCCGCTGAGCAGCGCAGCTATGGACGGCATAGTGCCGGTTGAAACCGCTATCGCCCTGCTGAAAGATTTCGGCGGCAGCTCCATCAAGTACTTCCCGATGGGCGGCCTGAAATGCCGTGACGAATACCAGGCGGTGGCGGAAGCCTGCGCCCGTCACGACTTCTGGCTGGAGCCGACCGGGGGAATCGATCTGGAGAACTTCGAGGCGATCTTGCAGATCGCCCTGGATGCGGGCGTGAGCAAAATCATCCCGCATATCTACAGCTCGATTATCGACAAGGCCAGCGGCGACACGCGTCCGGAAGATGTGCGCACGCTGCTGGCGATGACGAAGAAGCTGGTTAAGTAGAACCTGCCCCTCACCCTAACCCTCTCCCAAAGGGAGAGGGAACCTTTACCCCCTCTCCCTTTGGGAGAGGGCTGGGGTGAGGGGAAACAAACCGCACACACCCAAAGGAGCCACCATGCACACCCGTACCCTGCTTGTCGCTTCACTCTCTTTACTTGCTACCTCTGCAATCGCTCAAACCCAGTACGCCTGGGTGGGCACCTATAATCCGAACGGTGAAGGGCTGTACCGCTTTACCGTCGATCCGCAAACCGGTGCGCTGAACGATAAAACACTGGTGAGCAAACTGCCGAACGCCGCGCAGTTAACCGTCTCACACGACGGCAAAACGCTGTATCTGGCAAGCGAAGTGGAGCAGGGCGTGGTGCAGGCGCTGCGCATCGGTGATAACGGCGCGCTGAACGAGCTGAATCAGGTGTCCTCCGGCGGCGCGGGGCCGGTGTATCTTTCCCTGACGCCGAACGGCAAACATCTGCTGGTGGCAAACTACGTCAGCGGAACTGTCGCGGTGCTGCCCGTTAACGCAGACGGCAGCCTGGGCGATGCTACGGACACCCATCAGGACAAAGGCGAACCGGGCGCGGCGAAGCCGGAAGCTGCCGTCGAGGGCAGTTTCGCCATCAGCGATCATAACGGCCCACATGCGCACATGATCGCCGCCGATCCGGGCGGGAAATACGTTTTTTCCACCGATCTGGGGCTGGATCGCATCTATCAGTACCGTTTTGACGATCAAACCGGGAAGCTGACTCCGAACGATCCGCCATTTATCAGCGCCTCCTCAAAAGGGGCCGGGCCGCGCCACTTCGTCTTTACGCCGAAAGGCGATGCCCTGTGGCTGATTAACGAAGAGGCGTCTACGCTCACCCATTATGCGCTGGACAGTAATGGCAGGCTGAAAGAGGGTAAAACGGTTTCAGCCTTGCCGGACGGTTATAAAGGCACCAGTTTTGCTGCCGGGCTGGCGCTAAGCGCCGACGGGAAACAGCTGTATGTCGCTAACCGTTTGCATAACAGCATCGGGCACTTTACCGTAACGGCGGAGGGTACGCTGACGCATCAGGATGATGTCTGGACGCGCGGCGACTATCCGCGCACCCTGACGCTCGATAAGCAGGGTCGCTGGCTGTACGTCATGAACCAGCGCAGCGACAACATTACCCGTTTCCGCGTGGCGCCGGACGGCAAGCTGAGCGCCGAGCCAGACTATACCCCGGTCGGCAGCCCATCCCAGATGGTCATTTCACCCTGAGCAGTAAGAGGACAACGACGTGCGATTTCCGAACCAACGTTTAGCGCAACTTTTCGATCTGTTGCAAAACGAGACGCTGCCACAGGACGAGCTGGCGCAGCGGCTGTCGGTCTCCACGCGAACCGTCCGGGCGGATATCACCGCCCTGAACGCGCTGCTGGCCAGCCACGGCGCGCAGTTCATTTTGAGCCGGGGCAACGGCTATCAGCTCAAAATTAATGATGTGGTGCGCTATCAACAATTGCAGGCGTCCCACCCGCGCGCGCTGCGTATTCCGCGAACCGGACCGGAGCGCGTGCACTATCTGGTGGTGCGTTTTCTGACGTCAGCCTTTTCCCTCAAGCTGGAGGATCTGGCCGATGAGTGGTTCGTCAGCCGGGCCACGTTGCAGAGCGACATGGTGGAAGTGCGTGAGTGGTTTCACCGTTACAACCTGACGCTGGAAACCCGCCCGCGCCACGGGATGAAGCTGTTTGGCAGCGAGATGGCGATCCGCGCCTGCCTGACCGACCTTCTGTGGGAGCTGGCGCAGCAGGACAGCCTGAACCCGCTGGTGACCGACGTGGCGTTGAACGCGGGGGTGGCGGAAAAGATGGTGCCGGTGCTGCACGATGCGCTGACGCGCCATCACATTCGCCTGACCGATGAAGGCGAGCTGTTCCTGCGCCTGTACTGCGCGGTGTCGGTGCGGCGCATCAGCGAGGGGTATCCGCTGCCGGAATTCCACGCGGAAGACGTGGAAGAGAACGTGCGTGAGGCGGCGAAAGATATCGCCGTCACCATTCAGCAACTGGCGGGCAAAGCGCTGTCGCCGTCAGAAGAGAGCTGGCTGTGCGTGCACATTGCGGCGCGGCAGATCCAGGAGATCGCCCCCAGTGCCATTAACGCCGACGACGACGAAGCGCTGGTTAACTACATTCTGCGCTACATCAACACCCACTATAACTACAACCTGCTGAGCGATGAGCAACTGCATGCAGATCTGCTCACGCACATCAAAACCATGATTACCCGCGTGCGGTATCAAATCATGATCCCCAATCCGCTGCTGGATAACATCAAGCAGCACTACCCGATGGCGTGGGATATGACCCTCGCGGCGGTGTCGAGCTGGGGCAAATACACCCCGTATGTGATCAGCGAAAACGAAATTGGTTTTCTGGTGCTGCATATCGGCGTCGGGCTGGAGCGCCATTACAATATCGGCTACCAGCGCCAGCCGCGGGTGCTGCTGGTGTGCGACGCCGGTAACGCGATGGTGCGCATGATCGAGGCGGTACTTCAGCGTAAATATCCGCAGATTGAGGTGACGCGCACGCTCACCCTTCGTGAGTACGAGCTTGCCGATGCCATTGGCGAAGACTTCGTGATCTCCACCGCCCGCGTGAGCGAAAAATCCAAACCGGTGGTGACGATCGCCCCGTTCCCGACCGATTATCAGTTAGAGCAGATCGGCAAGCTGGTGCTGGTGGATCGCACCCGCCCGTGGATGCTGGAAAAATACTTCGACGCGGCCCATTTCCGCATTCTCGACAAGCCTGTCGACCAGCAAACGCTGTTCCGCGAACTGTGCGGGCAGCTTGAAGGGGAAGGTTTTGTCGGCGCGGAGTTTCTGGAATCGGTTATCGAGCGTGAAGCCATTGTCAGCACCATGCTCGGCGACGGCATCGCGCTGCCGCACTCCCTCGGGCTGCTGGCGCAAAAAACGGTGGTCTACACCGTGCTGGCGCCGCAGGGCATTCAGTGGGGAGATGAAACCGCCCATGTCATCTTCCTGCTCGCCATCAGCAAAAGCGAGTACGAAGAGGCAATGGCGATTTACGACATCTTTGTCACCTTCCTGCGTGAACGCGCGATGGCGCGCCTGTGCCAGTGCGAGAATTTTGCGGCGTTTAAGGCTGAGGCGATGGAGAGTTTGAGTCGGTTTTGACGTTCAGGCGGACAGAGGATATCCGCCTTCATTCAACGCAGATGATGCACAACCTGGTTGCTGCTGCCGCGCCAGATAAGCATAGGATCTTTTAGATCCTGCACGAACTTGCCGTCGACCAGGACGTTAATCAGATCCACCACTTCCATCTGCTGCGCATTCAGTTCATCCAGCTTATAGCCCGTCCAGACCCAGACGTCTTTTCCCGCGCACTCGCGGCGGATGCGTTTTACCAGCTTCAGGATCGCCGGCACGTTTTGCGGATGGAGCGGGTCGCCGCCGGAGAGCGAGATCCCCTGGCGTTTGATGCGCGTGTCGTTCAGGTCGTTGATGATGCGGTCTTCCATCTCAGCGGTAAACGGCATACCCGAGTTCAGGCGCCAGGTGCTTTTGTTGTAGCAGCCGGGGCACTCGTGAACGCAGCCTGATACAAACAGGGTACAGCGGGTGCCGGGGCCGTTGACGATGTCGACGGGGTAGTACTGGTGATAGTTCATAGCGTTAACCTGATGCCCTCACCCCGGCCCTCTCCCACAGGGAGAGGGAGAAAACCGGTGGCTGGAATAACAATTTGCTCGATCGGTTCCCTCTCCCTTGAGGGAGAGGGGTAGGGTGAGGGGGAAACCCTGCGCAGAACTTACCCGATCTGCCCATTCCCCAGATGTTTCACCCTGCGCTTCACCTCTTCCTGCTTCCCGGCGTTAAACGGACGGGCATCCGGGCTGCCGAGGTAGCCGCACACGCGGCGGGTCACGGAGACGCGGGCTGCGTCGTGGTTACCGCATTTCGGGCAGGTGAAGCCTTTGCTGGTGCATTCGAACTCACCGGTAAAGCCGCACTCGTAGCACTCATCAATTGGCGTGTTGGTTCCGTAGTACGGCACGTGCTGATAGCTGTAATCCCACACGTCTTCCAGCGCCTTCAGGTTGTGCTGAATGTTCGGGTACTCGCCGTAGCAGATAAAACCGCCGTTCGCGATGGGCGGATAGGCCGCTTCAAAGTCGATCTTGTCGTACGGGTTCACCTTCTTCTCCACATCGAGGTGGAAGCTGTTGGTGTAGTAACCTTTGTCGGTCACGCCTTCCACGATGCCGAACTCAGCGGTGTCCAGACGGCAGAAGCGATCGCAGAGGTTTTCGCTCGGCGTGCTGTACAGGCTGAAACCGTAGCCAGTTTCCTCTTTCCACTGGTCTACCGCATCGCGCAGGCGCTGCACAATCGCGATACCTTTCTCACGCAGGGCGTCGTTGTCATAGATGTGCTTGTCGCCAAACAGCGCGTTAATCGTTTCGTGAATGCCGATATAGCCAAGAGAGATCGATGCGCGACCGTTTTTGAAGATCTCCGACACATCATCGTCCGCCTTCAGGCGCACGCCGCAGGCTCCTTCCATATAGAGAATTGGCGCGACGCGGGCTTTCACCCCTTCAAGACGGGCGATGCGGGTCATCAGCGCCTTACGTGCCAGCTGTAAACGTTCATCCAGCAGCGTCCAGAAGGCCGCTTCATTCCCTTTAGCTTCCAGCGCGATGCGCGGCAGGTTCAGGCTGATGACGCCCAGGTTGTTGCGCCCGTCGTGGATCTGCTCGCCGTTCTCATCTTCGTACACGCCGAGGAAGCTGCGGCAGCCCATTGGCGTTTTAAACGAACCGGTGACTTTCACCACCTGGTCGTAGTTGAGGATGTCCGGGTACATACGCTTGCTCGCGCACTCCAGCGCCAGCTGCTTGATGTCATAGTTCGGATCGCCAAACTTGTGGTTCAGGCCGTCACGAATGGCGAACACCAGTTTCGGGAACACCGCCGTTTTACGGTTTTTACCGAGGCCGGAGATGCGGTTGCGCAGAATAGACTGCTGGATCAGGCGTGATTCCCAGCTGGTGCCGAGGCCAAACCCGAAGGTCACAAACGGCGTCTGGCCGTTGGCGGTGTGCAGCGTGTTTACCTCATATTCCAGCGACTGGAACGCGTCGTAGCACTCTTTCTCGGTGCGGGAACGGGCGTAACCGTCGGCATCCGGGATCTGCCACTCTTCCGCCGTTTTACGGTGTTTGTTGAAGCTCTCGGCCACGAACGGGGCCAGCACTTCATCGATGCGGTTAATGGTGGTGCCGCCATAGATGTGGCTCGCCACCTGGGCGATGATCTGCGCCGTGACCGCCGTCGCGGTGGAGATGGATTTCGGCGGCTCAATCTCGGCGTTACCCATTTTAAAACCGTGGGTCAGCATGCCTTTCAGGTCGATCAGCATGCAGTTAAACATCGGGAAGAACGGCGAGTAGTCGAGATCGTGATAGTGGATCTCACCGCGCTCGTGCGCAGACACCACGTCGCGCGGCAGCAGGTGCTGGCGGGCATAGTGCTTGGCGACGATACCGGCCAGCAGGTCGCGCTGGGTTGGGATCACTTTGCTGTCTTTGTTGGCATTTTCATTGAGCAGCGACGAGTTGGTTTGCTCCACCAGGCCGCGGATCTCCTGGTTCAGGCGACCGCGTTTCTCACGCTGGACGTCACGGTCGTGACGATACTCAATGTAGGCGCGCGCCAGCTGCTTGTATGGACCAGACATCAGCTGGTTTTCAACCGCGGTCTGGATCTCGTTGATATCCACCTGGCTGCGTTCATGCATCTGGCTGCTAACGACTTCTGCGACGGTGGCGCAGTAATCTGCGTCATCGACTCCCGCTGCTTTAGCTGCACGCAGAATGGCTTCTTTGATGCGCTCTGATTTAAACGGCACTTTACAGCCATCACGTTTCATCACATGCGGTGTCATGATCACTCCATTTTAAAAACAGGTTATCCACAAAGGTGGAGAAGTATTCACCGGACGTATTCCTCGCCGCGGCAAAGACTTCCCGCGTGCCCAGCTCGTGTTATCCACAATTCCGGCCAGCGTTCGCGCCGTCTTGTTGTTGGAATAGTAGACGATAAATACAAGATGTTGGGTCGGCGTGCATTTTAAGTGCTACATATAGTGATTTGCATCAAACAAGTTTGCGATTTTTTTGATGCAGAACAAAGTAAAAAGACGAGAGTACAAACGGCGGGCGCTGGGGCAATTGTAAAGACTCGAAGGAAAAATCTGATTAATTATTCAACAAAAACAAGCGCTCAGCAGAGCCTGTGCTGAGCGCTGCTCGATTAACTCACCCCGCAGGCCCAGCTCAACCCTGCCTGCAAAAAGGCTACGGTAACGATGCAGCCCAGTACCAACGGGATGAGAAGAGAGCTTTCGGGGGCATCGTCCTGTTTTTGAGAACCTTCATTACTCAGCGCAGACATCGCCTCTTCCCGCGTACGCGCCGCCAGCAATTGCTCACGCACCCGCTCATCCGTGAGTCTGCTGGTCAGCGTCGTCAGCAGGTGCATATGCGTACTGCCTGCTTCCGCTGGCGGAATGGCGAGCAGGAAAACCATCCTCACCTCTTCATCACCCTCCAGCCCCGGCCAGCATATCGGATCGTCAAAGAGCGCCAGACAAAATGCCGCCTGTTGCACCGCCTCGGTTTTACCGTGCGGGACGGCGAGCGCTTCACCCAGCGCGGTAGGGCCTTCACTTTCGCGTTGTAAAACGCTTTCGATAAATGCCTCTCGATCGTTGATGACATTCCGCCTGGCGAGCGGCTCGGTGAGCCAACGGATCACTGCTTCCGGCGTACGTTGGGGCGGGTTGATAAACACCAGATCGGGATGCGTCAATGCCAGCAAGTTCATATTAAGCCTCAATCAAAAAATCGCAGGTTGCGGAGGGGAGGATCGCCGTTACCGGTTGCATCGGCTCTTCCAGATAGTTGATCTGCCGTAACACTGCCAGACTTTCCGGGACGGGAGCCGGTTGTGTCCCGGCGTTAAATACGCGTAAGACGGTGCCATGCAGCAGCTGCGCATGGGGCAGAGCGGAAAGGATGAGCGGCTCCGGCACGGTCAGTAGCGAGAACTCTGCCGGAAGCCTGCGCTCGGGCAGACGCAACGAAAAGCGCTCAAGACGGTGATCGAGCGTGTGTAGCGTTTGCCGTTGGTAGGTGAAGGGCTGTCCAGCCGCCTGATTTTCCAGCTGGCGCAGCGTGAGGTGGTCGGCGTTGTCGGCCAGCGCGACGGTGAATGAAAAGCGCAACGGTTTCAGCAACTGGGCATCAGGAGTCTCAACCACCGTATTATTGATGCCGGAGGCCCGACCCGGTCGCCATTCGAGATCGCTGCGTCCGAGCACGCCCGTCGATTTAAACATCGTCAGGGCAATAGCAGCGGGTTCGCTGCCGATAATCTGAAATTCTTTCATGCCACGGCTAGTCACAACCAGCGCTTTACCCGGTTCCGTGACAGCGATAATGCCCTCGCTGGTTTCGATATCCACGGGCTTCTCGCGATAGCGTTCTTGCCAGTGTTCACCGTCATATCCCGTTTCGCGCTGGATGATTGCGAAGGGCTGTGAGGCGATAGCGTGACGGGTGTGAACATCGCTGCCGATCAGTAAACGTAGCCGGTGATCGCAGTGGCTGTTTTCCAGCGAAGCCTCGACATACAGATTCGGATCGTCGTGGCGTAATTCGCAGACCAGACGAATGGATAACGGCGTTCGGGCCGTATCCTGACGGCTGGCGAGATCCTGCGGAAGACGCATTGTGGCCTCGACGGTCAGCTTTTCGACAAGCGGCGTTTTTACGCCGTCGACGAGCGTAAAATGCGAACAGCGCGTCGGCGCGTCGCCCGCAAGCGGTGAGAAATCGTAGCTGTCGCCCGCGTCCACGCAGTCTTCAAAGGTAAAGAAAGAGGGGATACGTCTGCCGCTGCGTTTGTCATGCAGGGTAAGCGTTCCGGCATCCAGCGACAGTCGATAATGCGCATTCTCAATCTCGCTGCCCTTTATCTTTTCAGACGCCAGGAAAGGCGCAGGGTCTTCTTCAACGTTAATGGTGAGATAGCCGATCGGCGGCAGAACCGGTGTCTTTACCGCAACGTGCCAGCGGTAATAAGGGAGAAGGGGCGTCTCGCACTCGCCCTCGGCGGTAAGGGAGATCGCCGTTCCGCCGGGCAGAATGTCTCTTTCCAGGACGTCGAAAGGGATGGGCTGCCCCTGATGCGTCAGGGCGATATTATCCGCCCGGCTATACAGGGTGTTTATCACCACGCGCTGCGTTGGGGTAGCTAGCGGGTTAAAGATCAGCAGGTCGCCATCCTGAACGCAGGCGGCGGCCAGGGTTTTCACCACCAGATTCCACAGGCTATGGCACAGCTGTTCGGTTTGTTCCATACGATGCAGAATGTCGCGGTTGGTGGCATCGCTATTACAGCCGCCAATGGAATCGTGGGCATGGTTTCGCAACAGCTTTTTCCAGAGGGTGTCGACTACCGCGAGGTTGACCGGAATCCCCTGGTGACGCGCCATTGCGATTGTCGGCTCCAGCTGTCGCAGGATGAACTGTTCAACCTCATCGTTTTTCTTTTTGATGTCGTAGCGCACGGAGCCGATCGTTTTATGGATGCGGGTGTAGCGCGGCGATTTCAGCTCTCCTTCCAGGAGCTCAAACTGTTCACGCTGCGCGCGAAGGGTTTCTACATAACGCTCCAGAGAGCTGATGAAGTAACGGTCCTGATCCGGGGACTGTGCGCTGGCGACCTCCAGGATTTTCGGTAGCGCCGGGTCGATGCTGACCTGATCGCCGCCGCAGGGCAGGAGCAGGTCGTTTAGACCGGCCCGTGAACGCAAAAGTGTGGTCATCGGGTAGATTTTTCCCCGGAGATGGGAGGCTTCCGAACGCATGTTTTTAGCCGCGCCATAACCGAGCGCCATCGCACAGGCGATGACGGTCGCACCTGAGGGTGCGCGCCAGAGGAACTGGCTGCTTTTGGCGTGCCTGTCGTGATCGATACCGCGCCAGAAGACGATATTGTCGATATTGCAGCCCTGCAAGATCGTGGGCATTTGCGCATTGTGGCCAAAGGTATCCGGAAGATACCCAACCTGCATCGCATGCCCCAGCGTCCGGGCAGAAAAAATGCCGTACTTCAGGTTGCGGATAATCGATTCGCCATGCACGTTGTAGGTGTCCGTCTGGGTATACCATGGCCCTACGAAGATCCTTTTTTCTCTGAC
This sequence comes from Enterobacter cloacae complex sp. 397G4, assembly GCF_050031515.1. Classification (NCBI taxonomy): domain Bacteria; kingdom Pseudomonadati; phylum Pseudomonadota; class Gammaproteobacteria; order Enterobacterales; family Enterobacteriaceae; genus Enterobacter; species Enterobacter cloacae complex sp. 397G4. The sequence goes on from NZ_JBLGWE010000001.1 coordinate 549,776, forward strand.
CAGCTTTTCCAGCCTGGCGCGATAATCAGGATTGATGGCGAGAAAGTCCTCCACTACCGCCATCTGTCCGTCAAGGTGATAGCAGGTGTAAGCGGAGTCCTGCTCCAGCGTGTTGATGACGTCCGCAAAATTATATGACGCCAGCACCATGCTGTCCTGACGGGTGAAATACCACTCCTGATCCCAGTGCGTATGGGCAATGACGTGGATCTGATTCATGACGTTCCCCTTATCTGGCGTTCTTTGGGCTGACATAGAGCACGCCCAGGGCGCAAATCAGTGCGCCAATAAAGACGCTCGCCAGGTAGCCCGCCACGTTGGTTGCCAGCGGCCAGCCCCAGACGGCTGGCAGAGGCAGCGTCTGCTTCACGCCAAGGGTAATGGCGACCAGCGCGCCGGCGACGGCACCGGTCATGAACACCGGGATCAGACGTGGGTTTTTCAGGATGAACGGGATCGCGCCTTCGGAGATCCCAATCACGCCCAGCAACAACGAGGTGCTACCGACGGTTTTCTCTTCCTGGCTAAAGACATCCGGTAATCCAAAGCGGCCGTTGAGGAACGCAGCAAAGCCGACGCCAATGGAGGGGATCACGATGGAGAGTTCGCGGGCGGTTAAATCAAACGTCTCGCTCATGCCATTCAGGCCGAGCGCGACCGAGCCTGCCGCCTTGTTGACCGGACCGCCCAGGTCGAACGCGGTGCCCGCGGCAATCATCGCGGAATAGAACCCGCGCCCGGTGTCACCTGCCGAGGTAAAAAAGACCACCATCAGCTGGTTAAGCGAGCCAAAAATCGGGTTAATCAAATATTCCATGACCATCACCAGCGTAATGCCGGTGATCAGCGGGACGAGCAGCATGGTTTTAATGGTGGTGAGCTGCTGGCGGACGTGAATCGAATCATTGAGCCAGCGCACCAGATAGCCCACAAAAAAGCCGATACCAATGGCGCCGAAAAAGCCGGATGGCATAAAGCCTTCGATATCAAAGAAGCGCTTATAGACTTCGTCTGACATGATGCCGCCAATAAGACCGGGGATGAGTGCCGGTTTACCGGCAATGGAAAACGCCAGATACATCGCAAAAACGGGATACATGAACTTAATGGTCATAAAGCCCACTTTATCCAGCACGCTGAACGGCGAATGTTCGATGTTAATAAACTGCCCGGTTATTTTGGCCGTCGCCATCATCAGCCCGCCCATCACCACCACCGGCAGCATATAGCTGATGGCTGTCATAATATGGCCAATAAAAATCTGGTAAGCCGAACGCTGAAGATCGTCTTCTTGTGCGACAGTGGTGACGTTTTTTTCCTTTGCCAGCGCCTGACGCAGATAGCGATCGGTATGTTTGATCAGCTCTTGTGTGCGGGTTTGAAGGTGAGGAATGTTTTCAAAACGCTCGGCATCCTGAATGGGAACGTCGGTTGCCAGAATAATGGCCGTGGCGGAGGCGATATCCTGTTTTGTTAAGCGGTTTTTAACGCCATCGCTGCCCTGCGTTTCGACCTTTACCTCGATATTGTGCTCGTTAGCCCATGCAATAATTTTATTCGCCGCCATAAAGGTGTGTGCGATACCTGTCGGGCAGGCCGTTACCGCGACAACTTTTTGTTTCGTCATTGTCATAATTCCCTGGATGTGAAAACAGGGGAAGTATAAAGAGAACCTAAAACAGTTTTTAATGTTTGCTAATACTAATTTCGTATCGTGATACGCGTAAATGCAATGTGTGAAGCGCCTTCCAGAGACTATTTCTCTGTTGTGTTAATATCATCTCGGGATTAAACGGGGCGTAATAGATGAATTCATTCCAGGGAAGTGAACGTTTGATATTTGAATACATTCAGCATCATGCGTGTAATATTTCTAATATATCGGCAAAAGAGATTGCCCGTGATACCTTTACCACGACAACATCCGTTAATCGTGTATGTAAAAAAATGGGCTATAAAAGCTATACCGAGCTTCGGTACCGTTTTTTACGCGACCATTTTACACCTGCACCTGCTACACCCGACGTGGGGCCGCAGCCGGATGATATTGTGACAGACGTGTCCAGGTTGCTTACGCATTCCAGCCATATCTATCTTTACGCACGGGGAGCCTCGCTCACCAGCCTCAACTACCTGTCGCGCTTTTTGTCGCTGGCGAGCCTGCCGCACCTTATTTTGAATGACATGCACCAGTTGACACGCGTATCGAAGGGGACGCTGGTGTTGATCAGTAAATCCGGGGAGACGCAGTCGCTGATTGAAATGGCGCGTAACGCGCTGCGCAAAGGGTTGAAGATTATTGCGATTACCCGTCAGGGGTCGACACTGGCGTCGATCTCAACGCTATGCTGGCCGTTACCAATCGACATTAACGCGGTTTCGCTGTATCAGCGGGAAGGGCAGCTTGAACTGTTAAGCGCCGTGGACCGTATCGGCTGTAGGCTGCTACAGCACGATACGGTGTAGTCAGGCCGTCAGAGCTGCTTCACTATTCCCAGACGTACGGCATAATCATTTTCATGGTTGCCGTCATTATTGATGTACGTTTTATCCAGTGAAACCAGTTCGACGTATGGCGTCCAGCCATCGTCGAACTTGTAGTTGAACGCGACGGTATGCTCCCAGTAGGTGTCATCCCCGGTTCCCTGATCGACGTTATCCTGCCAGCGAAAGCGCGGGTTATAGGACATACCGAATTTGCCGATGTTATACGCGAACCAAATGTCGAACTGGTGTGACTGGCGGCGAGTATAACCGCTGCCGTCGAGTTCTTTATCGCTGTGCGCGTCATTGACGGTGTTATAGCGGTAACGGGCGGAGAGATTCAGACCGTTATCGAAGGCTTTCCAGCCCTGAATGAAGGGGCGGTAATGCGTATTGCTGGCGGTGAAAACCGTCACCATGCCAGGCGCAACGGCGAAACCATTTCCCAGATCAAAACGCCAGCGCGTTTCGATTTCCTGTGCCGCTTCCGTTAACCCCTTGTCGTCGGGATTATATCTGTCGGTATCACCAAAAAACGTATCATTATGGTTTTGTGCGGCTTCAACGGAGAAGTAAAAACCGTTATTCGCCTGATGCATGACCTTAATGCGTGAATCATTTACGTCTGAGCGCGTATTATGACCAAAGCGAAGGTCGACGGACGTATTCCCGCACCATCCCTGTGTGCTCAATAATAATGCGCTAATACACGTTGCTTTAATAATTATCTTTTTCATAATATCCTGCCGAGGTTATTTAATTGGCAGGCTATTTTTATTTTGAGTGCGCCATATTGTAAAAGTTATCGTCGTACATTTAGCGTATCGCTAAACATAAAAAAAGAGATACAGCATGCTGTATCTCCTGAGGTTTATTCCTGCACCCACCAGATAGCTTCAAACGGGCGCAATAGCAACGTATCGGGTCGGAAGGGAACCTCTTCATAGTTGCTGAGTGCCACCCGCCATGCTCCCTCTACGGAGGCGGGCTGCCACTGCTGGCGCGCGTGGCTCAGGTTCGCCACCACCATCAGCGTTTGTCCCTGCCACTGGCGGCGGTAGCACCACAGGGAAGGGTGATCCGGAAGCAAATCTTCATAGTCTCCCCACGTCAGTACCGACAAGGTTTTGCGCAGGCGAATCAGCGACTGATAGGTGTAAAACACCGAATCGGGGTCGTCCAGCGCCGCGCGGGCGTTCACGGTTTCGTAGTTGTCGCAGACGCCAATCCACGGCTCGGCCTCGGTAAAGCCCGCATTATGCGAGGCGTCCCACTGCATCGGCGTGCGGCCATTATCGCGTGACTTACTCGCCAGAATCGCCAGTAGTTCATCCGTATCGCGACCGTTAGCCCGCTGTTCGGCGAACATGTTCAGGCTTTCCACGTCGCGGTAGTCGGTGATACGGCTGAAATGCGGGTTGGTCATACCCAGTTCTTCACCCTGGTAGATATACGGCGTGCCCTGCATCCCGTGCAGCACCATGCCGAGCATTTTCGCCGCCGCCACGCGGTGTTCCCCTTCGTCACCAAAGCGCGACACGATGCGCGGCTGGTCATGGTTACACCAGAACAGCGCGTTCCAGGCTTTGTTGTGCATCCCCTGCTGCCAGTGGCGGAAAAGGGTTTTTAGCGCCACGAAGTCCGGCTTCGCCTTCGTCCATTTTTCGCCGCCGGGGTAGTCTACCTTGAGGTGGTGGAAGTTAAAGGTCATCGACAGCTCGCGGCCGTCAAGAGACGCGTACTGTTGGCAGTTCTCCAGCGAGGTGGAGGACATCTCGCCCACCGTCATCAGATTACGCGGCGTAAAGACGTCGCGGCTCATCTCCTGGAGATATTCGTGGATGCGCGGCCCGTCAGTGTAGAAGCGGCGACCGTCGCCGAGGGTATCGTCCGGGAAATCCTGATCTTTTGAAATCAGGTTAATCACGTCCAGACGCAAGCCGTCCACGCCGCGATCGGCCCAGAACTCGCACACTTTTTTCAGCTCGGCGCGCACCGCCGGGTTTTCCCAGTTGAGATCCGCCTGCTCCGGTGCGAACAGGTGCAGATAATACTGCTCGCTTTCGGCGTGCCAGCGCCAGGCGTTGCCGCCAAATTTGGAGCGCCAGTTGTTGGGAAGCGTATCCGGCGTACCGTCGCGCCAGATATAGAACTGGCGGTACGGACTCGCTTTATCCAGCGACTCACGGAACCAGGCGTGCTGCGTGGACGTGTGGTTAAAGACCATATCCAGCACGATGCGGATGCCGCGTTCATGCGCCCGGGCAACCAGCTCGTCAAAGTCGTCCAGCGTGCCGTAGGTCGGATCGATGGCAGTGTAGTTCGCCACGTCGTAACCGTTATCCACCTGCGGGGAGATATAAAACGGCGTCAGCCAGATGGCGTCAATGCCGAGGGTTTTCAGGTAGTCCAGGCGCTGCGTCACGCCGCGCAGATCGCCCGTGCCGCTGCCGGTGGTGTCCTGGAAACTCTTTGGGTAAATCTGATAGATGACGCCGTTCTGCCACCAGTGAGGAAGGGTATTCATAGTACGTTCCTGCAAATGCGAAGGGGCGCAACTGCGCCCCGAAAGAGAGAATTAAACAATTTGCAACGTGCCCTGACGGAACTTACGCTGGTAAACCACAGTAGTCAGCGCCATTGGGATGATAATCGCCACCGCCATCGCCAGCGCAAATACCTGCCAGAACGCGGGCTGAATGGAGAGGATACCCGGCAGGCCGCCGACGCCAATCCCGTTCGCCATCACGCTGTTCAGGCCGCACAGCAAGCCCGCCAGACCGGAGCCGATCATCGCGCAGAGCATCGGGAAGCGGTATTTCAGGTTGATACCGTACATCGCCGGTTCAGTGACGCCGAGGTAAGCGGAGATGGCAGCCGGAACGGAGATCTCTCGCTCGTTGTGCTTACGGCTGACGATGATGATGCCGGTTACCGCCGAGGCCTGCGCAATGTTAGACAGGGCGATGATCGGCCAGACAGGCGTACCGCCGAGGCTCTGGATCATCTGCATATCAATCGCCAGCGTGGTCTGGTGCACGCCGGTGATCACCAGCGGAGCGTAGAGGAAGCCAAACAGCGCGGCACCGATTGGCGCGAAGCTGCCGGTCATCAGGTGACGGACCGCGAAGGCCACGCCGTCGCCAATCATGCGGCCAAACGGACCGATAAAGGCGTGCGCCAGGAACACTGCCAGGATCAGCGAGCAGACCGGGACCACCACCAGATAGAGGTAATCCGGCACGATGCGCTTCAGGCGCGTCTCAATGAAGCCCAGCGCCAGGCCCGCCAGCAATGCCGGGATCACCTGCGCCTGATAGCCCACTTTGGCGATGGTAAACAGGCCAAAGTTCCACACCTCTGGCGTTTGCTGACCAAGTAAGTAAGCGTTCATTAACTGCGGAGAGACCAGCGTCACGCCGAGCACGATACCGAGAATTGGCGTTCCGCCCATCTTGCGCACCGCGGACCAGCAGATCCCGACTGGCAGATAGAAGAAGATCGCTTCGCCAATCAGCCACAGGAAGTCATAGATGCTTTGCAGCGCCGGGTACATCTGCGCCAGGGTTTTGCCGTCGCTCATTGGCACATCGCCGATGACGTTACGGAAGCCCAGAATTAAGCCCCCGCTGATCAGCGCTGGCAGCAGCGGGAAGAAGATCTCCGCAAAATGGGAAATCAGCTGCTCATGCCATTTCATATTCTGGCGCGCGGCCTTCTTCGCCTGCTCTTTATCGGCGGAAGAGTGCCCGGTAGTCGCCAGCAGAGCCTGATAGTAATCGCCCACTTCGGTGCCAATCACCACCTGAAACTGCCCGGCGTTGGTGAAGCAGCCTTTAACCATGGAAAGCTCTTCAATGGCCTTCGGGTTGGCTTTGGCCGGATCGTTCAGCACGAAGCGCAGGCGGGTAATGCAATGGCTGACGGTGGCGATGTTATCGCGTCCGCCGACCAGGACGATCAGCTGATCGATATCTGTTTGTTTGACTTTACTCATCATGAAACCTCATGACAGATGGTGATAGGGGTTATGACCTGTGCGCAAGCCTACTCCTTCAACGTGACGGCGAAAATGGGAACGTTCCCGAAATCGGGCGAAGATCACAATAATCTATTCAAAAGAATTATGAGAGATGGGCTGGAATAACGATCTGACGGGGCTCGGTTCGCCCGGTAATCTGCTCGATCAGCTGCGCGGCAGCCTGCCGGCCAGACTCGGCGTAACCCGGATCAACGCTGATAATCTCCGGGTGTAAGAACTTCATCAGCGGCGTGCTTCCCACGCTCGCTAATTGCAGTTCCCCGATGCGCTGCTCCTGCAAATATTTGCTCGCACCCAATGCAAGGGTATCCGTGGCGCATACCAGGGCGGTGGTTTGTGACGTCAGCACGCTGGCGACCTGTTCATATCCCTGTTTCATACCCAGACCGGGCAGCGCGGCCACGGCGGGAAGATTGTGTTTTTTACAAAACGCCAGGTACGCTTCGTGGCGACGCTTGCCGGTGGTGATGTCAGCATGTGGCACGCCGAGATAGCTGATATGCCGATGGCCCTGTTCATACAGGCGCTGCATCAGGATCACGATCGCCCCTTCGTCATCGTAACAGACAGAGGCAAACCCGCTGGCGTCGCGCGCCAGCAGCACCAGTGACGGCTGCCAGGGTTTAAGCACGTCCTCTTTTAGGCCGGTAAATCCGAACAGCACCACCCCATCAATATTACGGCGCTGAAGCATGCCGAGATGCTCCTCCACCATTTGCGCGGAGAACTTGCTCTCCATCATGATCGGATCGTAGCCCTGCTCGTAGAACGCGGGCAGCATCGTCTGTACGGCGAGGTTTTCGGAGAGGGAATCCAGACGCGAGACAATAATGGCGACCACTTTATCGCTCTGCCCGCGCATGGCGCGCGCGGAGCGGGAAGGGGAAAAACCGTGCTGATTCATCACCGCCTCGACGCGCTCGCGTGTGCGCTCGCTGACACCGCTTTCGTTGTTCAGCACGCGTGAGACAGTCGATTTCCCCACGCCGCTTAAACGCGCGATATCTTTAATCGTAAGGCGGTTCTGCATGCTGTATTCCCTGTAACAACGATAAAATAATCAATTGAGCCTAATGCTATCCTGCGAATTCGCTATGGGCAAAGTCTGGTTTACGTTCGGTTTATTTGCAGGGCGTTATAATACCGCCCGATTAGTCACAAACGGTATGGATAAATCACTATACTGCGTGCCGATACCCAACTTTTTACTTACCGGAGGCCACATGGATCCCGATCCCACACCTCTCCTGACCAGGAGAAAACCTTCTTTCCGGTAAGCCAGCCTTTTGCTGTCTCACCGGCGTGAGGCAGCAACGTTCATACGTTCCTGCTTGATAAATTAAGTGCCTGACAGGTACGGCTTTGCCACGCCTGCGGGAAAACTGCGTCCGCCTTTGCGGATGCGGGGGAATGACTATGCTGAAAAATATCACCCGGCAGCTGCAAGCGCTGCTGAGCCGTCACCTGCCACATCGCCTGATTGCGCGCGATCCGCTGCCAAATGCCAACACCATGGCGGGAGCGGCAATCCCCGCTTCCCTGACCGAGCGCTGCCTGAACGTGGCGGCGATGGATGAAAACGAAGTCTGGCGCGCCTTTGGCGGCCACCCGGAAGGGCTGAACGCGCAAGAAGTGTCAAAAATCCGCGCGGAACATGGCGATAACCAGATCCCGGCGCAGAAACCCTCTCCCTGGTGGGTCCACCTGTGGCTCTGCTACCGCAATCCGTTCAACCTGCTGTTGACGGTGCTCGGGATTATCTCTTACGCCACTGAAGATCTGTTTGCCGCAGGCGTGATTGCCCTGATGGTGGGGATCTCCACGCTGCTGAACTTTATTCAGGAAGCGCGCTCCACCAAAGCGGCGGACGCCCTGAAAGCGATGGTCAGCAACACCGCCACCGTGTCGCGCGTGATTAACGACCTCGGCGAGAACGCCTGGATTGAGCTTCCCATTGACCAACTGGTGCCGGGCGATCTGGTGAAGCTGGCGGCGGGGGACATGATCCCGGCGGATTTACGCGTCATCCAGGCGCGGGATCTGTTCGTCGCGCAGGCGTCACTCACCGGTGAGTCCCTGCCCGTAGAGAAGGTAGCGCGGACCCGCGATCCGCAGCAGATGAACCCGCTGGAGTGCGACACCCTGTGCTTTATGGGCACCACGGTGGTCAGCGGCACCGCGCAGGCGATTGTCACCGCCACCGGCGGCAATACCTGGTTTGGACAGCTTGCCGGACGCGTCAGCGAGCAGGAGAGCGAGCCGAATGCGTTCCAGAAAGGCATTGGCCGCGTCAGCATGCTGCTGATCCGCTTTATGATGGTCATGACGCCGATTGTCCTGCTGATCAACGGCTACACCAAAGGCGACTGGTGGGAAGCGGCGCTGTTCGCGCTCTCCGTGGCCGTTGGCTTAACGCCGGAAATGCTGCCGATGATTGTCACGTCCACGCTGGCGCGCGGGGCGGTCAAACTCTCTAAACAAAAGGTGATCGTTAAACACCTCGACGCCATCCAGAACTTTGGCGCGATGGACATCCTTTGCACCGATAAAACCGGCACCCTGACGCAGGACAAAATCGTGCTGGAGAACCACACCGACATCGCCGGAAAAACCAGCGAGCGCGTGCTCCACAGCGCCTGGCTGAACAGCCACTATCAGACCGGGCTGAAAAATCTGCTCGACGTGGCGGTGCTGGAAGGGGTGGACGAGGAGTCTGCCCGCACGCTCTCCGGTCGCTGGCAGAAGGTGGATGAAATCCCGTTCGACTTCGAGCGCCGCCGCATGTCGGTGGTGGTCAGCGAGCAGGCGGACGTACATCAGCTGATCTGCAAAGGGGCATTGCAGGAGATCCTGAATGTTTCCACGCAGGTGCGCCATAACGGCGAGATCGTGCCGTTGGATGAGACCATGCTGCGCCGCATCAAACGCGTCACCGATAACCTGAACCGTCAGGGGCTGCGCGTGGTGGCAGTAGCCAGCAAGTTCCTGCCTGCGCGGGAAGGTGACTACCAGCGTATCGATGAATCCGATTTGATCCTCGAAGGTTACATCGCATTCCTCGATCCGCCGAAAGAGACCACCGCGCCGGCGCTAAAAGCGCTGAAAGCGAGCGGTATCACCGTCAAAATCCTCACCGGTGACAGCGAGCTGGTGGCGGCCAAAGTGTGCCACGAAGTCGGCCTGGACGCGGGCGACGTCGTCGTGGGGAGCGACATTGAGCACCTGTCCGACGATGAGCTGGCCGAGCTTGCCCAACGCACCACGCTGTTTGCCCGCCTGACGCCGCTGCATAAAGAGCGCATCGTCACTCTGCTGCGTCGCGAAGGGCACGTAGTGGGCTTTATGGGCGACGGCATCAATGATGCGCCAGCCCTGCGTGCGGCGGATATCGGTATCTCCGTGGACGGCGCGGTGGATATTGCCCGTGAAGCGGCGGATATCATTCTGCTGGAAAAGAGCCTGATGGTGCTGGAAGAGGGCGTCATCGAAGGGCGTCGCACCTTCGCCAATATGCTCAAATACATCAAAATGACCGCCAGCTCCAACTTCGGCAACGTCTTCAGCGTGCTGGTGGCGAGCGCGTTTCTGCCGTTTCTGCCGATGCTGCCGCTGCACCTGCTGATCCAGAACCTGATGTACGATGTCTCTCAGGTGGCGATCCCGTTTGATAACGTGGACGACGAGCAGATCCAGAAGCCGCAGCGCTGGAACCCCGCCGATCTGGGGCGCTTTATGCTGTTCTTTGGGCCGATCAGCTCAATCTTCGACATTCTGACCTTCTGCCTGATGTGGTTTGTGTTCCATGCGAATACGCCAGAACACCAGACGCTGTTCCAGTCCGGCTGGTTCGTGGTGGGACTGCTGTCTCAGACGCTGATTGTGCACATGATCCGCACCCGCCGCATTCCGTTCATCCAGAGCCGTGCCGCGTGGCCGCTGATTGTGATGACGGGCATTGTGATGGCGCTCGGGATCGCGCTGCCGTTCTCGCCGCTGGCAAGCTACCTGCAACTTCAGGCGCTGCCGCTGAGCTACTTCCCATGGCTGGTGGCGATCCTCGCGGGCTACATGGTGCTGACGCAGATGGTGAAAGGGTTCTATGCGCGCCGATATGGATGGCAGTAACGGCAAGCCCGGTGGCGCTGCGCTTACCGGGCCTACGATCCGAACGTAGGCCGGGTAAGGCGAAGCCGCCACCCGGCAGCTGGCTTTCCTCCCAAATTCAACAACCTGTGATCTCCGTCGGCGCATTCGCTTGACGACAATTTGAGCGCATGTTAACAGAATGTTTTGCCTGTATTTGGCCCGTCAGATAAGGAACATTCATGTTACGGTACAGCCTCTTAACCGCCGGGCTCATGCTCGGCGCCTCCGCCTTTGCCGCCCCGGCAGGTGACCTTCCCTTAATGCCCTGGCCTGCGAAGGTTGAACGTCCGACCACTCAGGGCGCGCTGGTGCTTAACAATCAACTCTCTGTGAGCGTCAGCGGCGACGATCTGGGGGATGCGGTCAACCGCCTGCGCCAGCGCATTGCGCTGCAAACCGGCTGGACGCTACAGCCGCAGGCCGAAAAACCTGACAAGCCGACCATCCGCATCGCCATCGCCAAAAAGGTGAAGCCGCAGCCGCTGCCGGACAGCGATGAGAGCTATAAACTCACGGTGGACGCCAACGGCGTAAATATCTCTGCCAACACCCGCTTTGGCGCGCTGCGCGCCATGGAAACCTTGCTTCAGCTGATGCAGAACGGCGCCGAAAACACCTCGATCCCGTGGGTGACCATTGAAGATTCGCCGCGCTTCCCGTGGCGCGGGCTGCTGCTCGATTCGGCGCGCCACTTCCTCCCGATTCCGGATATTAAACGCCAGATCGACGGCATGGCCGCGGCCAAACTCAACGTCCTGCACTGGCATTTGACGGACGATCAGGGCTGGCGCTTTACCTCGAAACGTTATCCAAAATTAACCCAGCTTGCCAGCGATGGGCTGTTCTACACCCCGGAGCAGATGCGCGAGATTGTGCGTTACGCTGCCGAGCGCGGCATACGCGTGGTGCCGGAAATTGATATGCCGGGCCACGCCTCGGCGATTGCCGTCGCCTACCCGGAGCTGATGAGCGCGCCGGGGCCTTACGCCATGGAGCGCCACTGGGGCGTGCTGAAGCCGGTGCTGGATCCAACAAAAGAGGCAACTTATACCTTTGCCGACGCGATGGTCAGCGAACTGGCGGCGATCTTCCCGGATCCGTATCTGCATATTGGCGGCGATGAGGTTGACGACAGCCAGTGGAAAGCGAACGCTGCGATCCAGACGTTTATGCGCGACAACAAACTGGCGGACAGCCACGCGTTGCAGGCGTATTTCAACCGCAAGCTGGAGACGATCCTTGAGAAGCACCACCGGCAGATGGTTGGCTGGGATGAGATCTACCATCCCGATCTGCCGAAAAGCATTCTGATCCAGTCCTGGCAGGGACAGGACGCGCTGGGGCAGGTGGCGCAGAACGGCTATAAGGGTATTCTCTCAACCGGTTTCTACCTCGATCAGCCGCAATCCACCGCCTACCACTACCGCAATGAAATTGTGCCGCAGGGGCTGAACGGCGTGGATGTGATAGCGGACACCGACAGCGTCCAGAGCTGGGCTTTCTCCATGCCGCGTCTGAAAGGCAAGCCGGTGGAAGGCAGCTTTACGCTGGTGAAAGGCGATGCCGGGTGGCGTGGATTTATTGATTTTGCTGGAAAATCGCGTCGGGCGGTGGAGAACATTCAGTGGCGGGACGACAACCAGGTAACGTTTACCGTTGATACCTGGATGGGTGAAACGCGTCCGGTCGTTTCTGTTGAGAACGATAAGCTCAGCGGCTATTTCCTGGTGGGTAACGCCCGCTACCCGATCGACGGCACGCGTCTGGACGCGGTGCCAAAAGGCATACCGCCGGTGGTGCCGGACCCGGCGAACGAGGCCAATCTGCTCGGCGGTGAAGCCGCGCTGTGGGCGGAAAACGTGGTCGCGCCGGTGCTGGATATCCGTCTGTGGCCGCGCGCCTTTGCGGTGGCGGAGCGGCTATGGTCGGCAAAGGACGTCAACGACATCGACAACATGTATACCCGGCTCCAGGCGATGGACAGTTGGTCCACGGTGTCGGCTGGACTACAGCAGCATACCCAGCAGCAGGTGCAGTTCACGCGCCTCGCCAACAATGCGGATACCCTTCCGCTGCAAATTCTCGCCCAGGCGCTTGAACCGGCGCAGTATTACACCCGCCAGCATCTTAAGTTCCAGGCCGGAAACTATCATCAGTTTGAGCCGCTCAACCGGCTCGCTGACGCGCTAAACGCGGAAAGTGCGACCGTGCGTCAGATGAATAAATGGGCGGACCGTCTGGTGAGCGACGCGGAAGACACGGAAAGCGCCGACGCGCTGCGCCACGTCTTTAACCGCTGGCAGAACAACACCAGCGATGCGCTGGCCTTGAGTGAAAACAGCTATCAGCTGAAGGCCATTAAGCCGGTGATCCAGGAGGTGGATAAACTGGCCTCGATTGGCCTGAGGCTGACGGATCTGGTGGCGCGTCAGGGCACGCTGGACGACAACGAGATCGCGTCGATCCAGAGCGAACTGGATAACGCGGCGACGATCCAGGACGAGGTGGTGATTGCGGCGGTGTACCCGCTGGAGACGCTGCTTAGGGCGACGCGGAATCAGTAACAAATGCGCCCGGTGGCGCTACGCTTACCGGGCCTACGTGACGTGTAGGCCCGGCAAACGAAGTGCCGCCGGGCGTGAAGGCAACTCAGTTCTTCAGCACCCACGCCTCTCTCCAGTGCGCGCCCACGCCTGGCTCAAACTGGGTCGCGTATTTGCTCCACTGCACGCAGTAGCCGCTATACGGGAACGGTTTACACTCGTAGGTCTTACCGTTTTTAGGCTGTAACACCACGGTGCCCGCTTTGTAGGAGGCAATGCTGTCCGGGAAGATAAAGTCATGCGGGCCGCTGCTGTCCGCCGCGTCGCTTTCCAGCATCAGGTTTAGCACGTCCTGCGCGAACAGGGTGCCGTCTTTATTGGTGGCGTAGTATTTCAGCATATGGTGGCCCGCCGTGACGTCAGTCAGCGTCATGGTCACGTTTTGATTGACGTTATTCATATCCTGCTTCAGGTAACCTTTTTCGGCACCGTGGTGGTTCATCACGTGCGCTTCAAAATTAACGTCACCCTGCGTGTTCACATGGAAGGTCACAATCACATTGCCATGTTCGATTTTGCTGTATTGCAGATCGGAAACGGCGATGGTCTCGCTCACCTGCGCTTTTTGCTCTTCATAAGAGATGGCAACGGATCTCAGCGTGCTGCCGTCTTTCACGAATACGCTGTTGGCGCCGTGAATCGGGCTGATTTCACCGGCTTCATCTTTCACACCGACGCGGACATCGCTATGAGTGGTGTTGATCTTCTGCGCCAGATCGTAGGACCAGTGGTTAGCGTCGCCTTGTTCTGAAGAGCCGATGGTCATTTCAGTACGCAGGGCGGCAACTTCCCCGTTGGCGTCGAAGAAGCGTGCAATCACTTTATCGCCCACGTTCAGGTTATTCCCGGCAATCTGTCCGCTCAGGGTTTTACTCCACTGGAATATTACCGCTGGGGTATCGTCCGGCGTGACGTTGCCGCCGTTACCGAAATCAACGTCAATGGCCTGATAGAAACTGTTTGTGGTATCCGCAATTTCCCACACGCCATAAATAACCTGGTAGCCCGTACGTTCCGGGACATTACAGGTCATGGATTTTGTCATGGACGGTGCCTGACCATTCCCGTTAATAGTACAGAACGGCGTTAATTCGAACTGGTCACGGGTCAGCGGTTTATTGGGGTCCCAGTTTTGTTTGGTAATGTAATAACGCCAGTTGGTGGTTTTATGCGGCGCGGTATGGTGCCAGACAAATTCATGCGGGCCTGCCGTCATGGGGCTTTTAGTCCAGGCGTTCAGGCTCTGCTTATCAAGCTGGGAGTAGCTGGCAATACCGGCGCTGGCAAGCTGGCCGTCAGGCGGCATTGCGCCCGTCGGGAAGCCGGAGGTCTTTTCTACGCTCTGCGGTTCATATTGTACAGAGCCACAGTCAATATTCTGGCCGAGCTTACACATATAAGCGCGGCTGGCGGGGGATTCTATATATCCGTGTGCAAGTGCGGAAGACGCAACCGCTAATGTGGCAACGGCCAGCGCGATCTTAGAGAGTTTCATTCTTCATCCATTAATTAGAATATAACAAGGCAGCGTCAGTCTATTAATGGAGTGGGGGATGCGTCATTGCCTGGAGAGAGTAAAAATGGTCGCAATAAAAAAGGCAGCCTGAGCTGCCTTCTCTTTATTGAAATAAATTAGCGACGTACGGCAATCGCTTCAATTTCAATTTTTACGTCTTTTGGCAGACGCGCCACTTCCACACAGGAGCGCGCCGGGAAGGTGGCGTTGTGCTCGGTGAAGAACGCTTCATAAGTGGCGTTAACGGTGGCGAAATCGTTCAGATCTTTCACGAACACGGTGGTTTTGACGATATCGCCCACTTTCAGACCGGCAGATTCGACGATCGCCTGCACGTTTTCCAGCGACTGACGCGCCTGCGCCGCTACGTCGGCTGGCACTTCACCGGTTTTTGGGTTCACCGGGATCTGACCAGAAGTGATGATCATGCTGCCCAGATCAACGCCCTGAACGTATGGGCCGATAGCCGCTGGTGCATTTTCCGTCGCGAGTACTTTGCTCATTTTTTCTCCAGAATTACAGCGTTAAGAATGTTCCCGGCCATTATAACAGCCGGGATTTCATTACCAACCTCAATTAGTTGGCCAGCACCACATAATGAGAAAACTCTTTTTCGCAGTATTTGCATTTGAGTGCAATGTCATTGGCGCGTTTTTTCACTGCGAAACTGGAGGAAACCGGCTCAGCATGACTGATGCAGTTGCTGTTCGGGCAGACCAGCACGCTTTCGATGCGATCCGGCAGGCTTGGGCGGGATTTGCCCACCACGTCGTAATCGTCGATGCGGTTAACCGTTGCGTCCGGCGCGTACAGAGACAGCTGGTTGACCTGCTCGTCGGTCAGGAAAGTGTTCTCGATCTTGATCAGGTCTTTACGGCCCATTTCGCCCGACGGCAGGTTCAGGCCGATGGTGATGCGCTGGTCGGTTTCAGTCAGTTTGAACAGCGTCAGCAGCTTAAAGCCCACCTGCGCAGGGATGTGGTCAATCACGGTGCCACGCTTGATGGCTTCAACCTGGAGTTTGTTATCGTGTGTCATGGTCGTCTCCCCTTACAGAGCTAATTCGCGATTCAGAACCAGTGCCAGTAACGCCTGGCGGGCGAAGATGCCGTTTCCGGCCTGCTGGAAGTACCAGGCGTGCGGCGTTTTATCCACGTCTGTGGTGATCTCATCGATGCGCGGCAGCGGATGCAGCACCTTCATGTTGTCGCGCGCGCCCTCGAGGTCGCTGGCGCGCAGGACGAACTGCGCCTTCACGTTGGCGTACTCGGATGGGTCAAGACGCTCTTTCTGCACGCGGGTCATGTAGAGAATATCCACGTTGCCCATCACCTCTTCGATGCTGGCGTGCAGGCTCCACGCGATGCCTTTTTCGTCCAGCATATCGAGAATGTACTGCGGCATCGCCAGCGCGTCCGGCGCGATGAAGAAGAAGCGGTTGCCGTTAAATTTCGCCAGCGCCTGGGTCAGGGAGTGGACGGTGCGGCCATATTTCAGGTCGCCGACCATGGCGATGTTCAGGTTCTCAAGCGTGCCCTGCGTCTCCTGAATGGTGAACAGATCCAGCAGGGTCTGCGTCGGGTGCTGGTTGGCACCGTCACCGGCGTTCAGCACCGGAATGCCGCCGGAAAACTCGGTCGCCAGACGCGCCGCGCCCTCCTGCGGGTGGCGCATCACAATCGCGTCCACGTAGGTACTGATAACCGAAATGGTATCCGCCAGGGTCTCGCCTTTTTTGCCCAGCGACGTGTTGCTGCTGTCCGAGAAGCCCACCACGCTCGCGCCCAGGCGGTGCATGGAGGTTTCGAAGGAGAGGCGGGTGCGGGTGGAGGCCTCGAAGAAGCAGCTCGCAATCACCTTGTGCTTCAGCAGCTCCGGTTGCGGATTGGCCTTCAGTTTTGCCGCGGTTTCCAGAACCAGTTCCAGCTCTTCGCGGCTGAGGTCGTTTATGGAAATGATGTGTTTTTGATAAAGCGGATTCATGTTTATCTCCTGACGCCGGGCAAAAAAAAGCCCCTCAAATGAGGGGCTCTGGGAATAGGTTTAGCAACGGGAAGAAAAACGGCAGGCCAGCGTCTGATTTCAGACGCGGTAAGACGATATGTCGTACACGCTTGACCATGCTTCCTCCCGGCAAATTGTCGGGCATTATACGCAGCTCGCTTTTGGGATCAAGCGATTTAATGCACGCTTTACTCAATGCAAACGGTTCTTTATGAATATTAATGCGTTCTGAGTAAATAATTAATTTGCTTATGCACCAGCGCGGTGCGCTTCACCACGCGGGGCGCGACCCAGACAATACTGCTTCCGGCCACCACGCCTAAAATTTCCGGTAACTGGTGATAATCCAGAATACGCGCCACCGCGCGGCCATATCCGGCGACGGTATGGATAAGGATAAATTCGCTGTTGTGCTCCACGCTCACCACCATTTCAGAGACGGTACGCGCCGCGTCGGGGGCCGGGCGCAGCTGGGGATTCAGCGAATAAATCTTTAGCCCTTTGGCATTGCGAATTTTTATGACACCGAGCAACTTGAGCAGACGTGAAACGGTGGACTGGCTGATGGTCTCAAAACCCCGCTCCTGTAAGTCGCGGCGGATCTCCTCCTGGGAGAGATAGCTCTTTTCCGCGATCAGACGCTGGCAGACCGTTAGCTGTAGTTGCTCTTTGGGAGAGTACTCTTCGTAATCCATCATAGTTCCCATATCAGTTCCCGAAATAACCGGTGGCACCGCACCGATCCGTAGGCCGGATAAGCGCAGCGCCATCCGGCAAATTACAACAGGGCGCCCAGGCTTAACGCCACCATAATCACCACCGTTAAAATCCCCAGCAGCGGCGCGACCCATTTCAGATAGCGCACGTAGGGCACGCGGGCGATAGCCAGCCCGCCCATCACGACGGCAGAGGTGGGAGTGATCAGGTTAACGATGCCGGACGCCGACTGGTAAGCCGTAACCACCAGGTCGCGGTTGACGTTAGCGAAATCGGCAAGGGGCGCCATGATCGGCATCGTCAGAACGGCCAGGCCGGACGAAGAAGGCACAAGAAACGACAGCACCACTTCCAGCCAGTACATCACGTTGATGAACGCCACCGTCGACAATCCGGTGACTATTCCCTCGGCGCTGTGCAAAATGGTGTGGGTAATCATGCCCTTATCCATGATCACTACGATACCGCGCGCGATGCCGATAATCAGCGCGACGCCCAGCAAATCTCGCGCGCCGTTGATAAAGGTTGAGGTCAGCTCCTCTTCGCTCATGCGGGCGATCAGCCCGACGATAATCGCGCTGGCGAGGAACACCGCCGAGATCTCCGCCATCCACCAGCCCAGCACCGCCACGCCGTAGATCATCACCGCGAAGGCGAGGGCGAAGATCACCAGGATGAGTTTGCGCACCGGGGTAAACTCCAGCGACTGCTCGCCCTTGTTGCCGAGGAAGTGGGCGCGGTTCTCTTCCTGCTTATCCGCCACGATCGACAGCGACGGATCCTTGCGCACCTTGCGGGCATAGCGCATTACCCACGCCACGCAGATGATCCAGCCGATCACCAGCAGCGCGATGCGCAACATGATGCCGTTGGTGAAGGGGATCCCGGCGGCGTTGGCGGCGATCACCGTGGCGAACGGGTTGATGGTGGAGCCGAGGGTGCCGATCCCCGCGCCGAGCAGCACGGTGGACGCAGCAACCACCGGATCGAACCGCGCCGCCAGCATCACCGGCACCAGTAAGGTATAGAAGGGCAGCGACTCTTCTGCCATGCCGTAAATCGTGCCGCCTGCGGCAAACAGCGCCATCAGGATCGGGATCATCCACTCTTCGCGGCCGCGTAGTCGGGTAGTGACGCGCTCGATCCCGGCGTCTATCGCCCCGGTTTTAGTGACGATCCCGAGGAATCCCCCGATGATAAGGATAAACAGCGCCACGTCGATGGCCCCGGCCTGGCCGGATTCTGGATCGTACAGCCCGGCAATCGGCGCCATCAGCACCGAAACCAGCCCCTGCGGGTGCGCTGCCACGTGCGCGTAGGTGCCAGCAACCGGCACTTCTTTACCGAGCGCCTCGTTCATTGCCATATGGTACTGCCCGGCCGGAACAATCCACGTCAGCACGGCAACCACGGCAATCAGAAAAAAGAGAATGGTGTAAGCGGAGGGAAACTTGAACTTGCCCATGATGTTCTCCTGAACCCGGCGCACCCCGCGGCGCGCCGGGCGGTGATTAGTCGCCGAGTGTCGCCACCATGACCGCTTTAATGGTGTGCATGCGGTTCTCTGCTTCGTCGAAGACGATGGAGTTCGGTGATTCGAAGACCTCTTCCGTCACTTCCAGCCCCTTCAGGCCGTACGCCATTTCGATTTCGCGGCCCACTTTGGTGTGCTCGTTGTGGAACGCCGGCAGGCAGTGCATGAACTTGACGTTCGGGTTACCGGTGGCCTTCATCACGTCCGCGTTGATCTGATACGGCTTCATCAGGCTGACGCGCTCGGCCCAGGCCTCCTTCGGCTCACCCATGGAAACCCACACGTCGGTGTAGAGGAAATCGGTGCCCTGCACGCCTTCCTCCACGTCGTCGGTGAGGGTGATGCGCGCGCCGGTCTCTTTGGCGATGGCGCGGCACTGCTCAACCAGGCCCGCCTCCGGCCAGAAGGATTTCGGCGCCACAAGGCGGATATCCATCCCCATTTTGGCCGCGCCGACCATTAGCGAATTACCCATGTTGTTCCGCGCGTCGCCGAGATAAGCAAAGCTCAGCTCCGGCAGGGTTTTGCCCGGAGAGTGCTCCAGCATGGTCATCAGATCCGCCAGAATTTGGGTGGGGTGGAACTCGTCGGTCAGGCCGTTCCACACCGGCACGCCCGCGTACTCGCCCAGCTCTTCAACGATGGCCTGGCCGTAGCCGCGATACTCGATGCCGTCATACATGTGGCCCAGCACGCGGGCGGTGTCCTTCATCGACTCTTTGTGGCCAATCTGCGAACCGCTTGGGCCGAGGTAGGTGACCTGCGCGCCCTGGTCGAACGCACCCACTTCGAAGGCGCAGCGGGTGCGGGTGGAGGTTTTTTCAAAGATCAGGGCGATGTTTTTCCCGACCAGGGTTTGTTTTTCGCGTCCGGCTTTTTTGGCGGCCTTCAGCTCGATGGCGAGATCGATCAGGTACTGGATCTCCGCCGGGGTGTAGTCCAGCAGTTTCAGGAAGTTGCGGTTTTTCAGGTTAATGGTCATGGGGAAATCCTTTTTAAAATTTAGCTGTCTGATGCCCTCATCCCGGCCCTCTCCCAAAGGGAGAGGGGGCGTACATTCCCTCTCCCTTTGGGAGAGGGTTAGGGTGAGGGGAAAACGACTCAGTTACGAATCAACGTGCCTTTCTCGCCCGCCAGGATCTCCGCGCCGTCATTCAGCGCGCCGATCCCGGCAATGCCGTTGCAGGCCTCAACAAACTCGCGGCAGGCGGCCACTTTCGGCCCCATCGATCCGGCGTCGAACTGCATGCCTCTGAGCAGCTCCGGCGTCACCTGCGCCAGCGGACGCTGGGTCGGCTTGCCCCAGTCGAGGTACACCGCGTCGGCATCGGTGAGGATCAGCAGGGCATCGGCCTCGATCTGGCGCGCCAGCAGGGCGGCGGAGAGGTCTTTGTCGATCACCGCCTCGATCCCGTGATAGCCGTTGGCGTTTTCCACTACCGGCACGCCACCGCCGCCGTTGCAGATCACCAGGTGGTCGCGCTGAATCAGCGCCGTGATGGCGTCGCTCTCGACGATGCGCTTCGGCTGCGGCGACGGCACCACGCGGCGGAAGTAGCTGCCGTCGGCCTTAAACACCCAGCCTTTTTCCGCGGCCAGCGCTTTAGCCTGGGCTTCGCTGTAGACCGGGCCGATGTACTTGGTCGGGTTGCTGAACGCCGGGTCGGCGGCGTCCACTTCCACCTGCGTGAGCAGGACGCTGACCTCGCGCTGGGGCAGATTGTTTTTCAGCGCCTGCTGGAGCATGTAGCCGATCATTCCCTGGCTTTCGGCGCCAAGAACGTCCAGCGGGTAGGGAGTGACTTTGTCGTAGGCGCTGTTTTGCAGCGCCAGCAGTCCGACCTGCGGGCCGTTGCCGTGCACCAGCACCACGCGCCACTGTTCCGTTAAGCCGGCGATGGTGCGGGCGGCCTGCTCGATGTTCTGGCGCTGGATGTCCGCTTCCAGCGGCTCGCCGCGCTTGAGCAGCGCGTTGCCGCCAAGGGCCACAACCAGAGTGGGTTTTCGTTCCATGATGGCTCCTTTAAATTCCGTCGCGTTCCAGTGGGCAGCTCATGCAGCGCGCGCCGCCGCGACCGCGTCCCAGCTCGTCGCCCGGGATCGGCAGCACGGTGATGCCTGCTTTGTCGTACTTCTCGTTGGTCCAGACGTTGCGCTCGTAGCCGATCACCACGCCCGGGCGGATGGTCAGGACGTTGTTAGCGTCGTTCCACTGCTCGCGTTCGGCTTCAAAGGCGTCGCCGCCGGTGGTGATCAGGCGGACGTGGTTAATGCCGAGGGCTTTCTCGATGGCGTGCAGCAGGTCGGTTTCCTGGGTACGCAGCAGGCCGCCGCGTCCGTGCGGGGTGAGCGTCCAGCACTGGGCGTCCTTGCGCACCACTTCCGGGTAAACGGAGAAGGTGTCCACGTCGATGTGGGTCATCACGGTGTCGAGGTGCATGCAGGAGCGGTGTTTCGGCAGCTCAACGGCAATCACGCGCTCGGCCTGGCGATGTTTAAACAGGCTGTTGGCGAGGAACTCCACGCCCTGCGGCGTCGTGCGCTCGGACATGCCGATCAGTACCGCCCCGCGACCAATCACTAATACGTCGCCGCCTTCTAATGTGGCGTGGTCGTAATTAATATTCTCGTCGCCGAAATACTTAATAAACTCGCCGTCGGCAAATGCGGGGTGCCAGCGATATATTGCCCGCAGGTTATTGGTTTCACGCTGGCGGGCGGGTTTCGCCATCGGATTAATGGAGACGCCGTTATATATCCAGCAGGAGGTATCGCGGGTAAATAAGTGGTTCGGCAGCGGCTTCATAATAAAATCATTCGCCGTGTGGGTATCGACCACCATATTTTTAATGGCCGCCGGAATTTCACCGTAGGTTAATCCGCCGCTTAATCTGCGCGCCAGTTCGCGGTGCGGCATATCCGCCAGCCAGCCGCGCACGTCGGCGGCAAAGGTTGGTCCCAGGCGATAGTCGGAGATTTGTGTTTCAAGAAGCCAGGCTTTTGCTTCAGCAATATCAAGCGTTTGCGTAAGAAGGTCGGTCAACAGCAGGACTTCCACACCCTGCTCGCGCAGCGTGTTTGCGAAGATGTCATGCTCTTCACCCGCCCGTTCAACCGAGAGCACGTCATCAAATAGCAGCTCCTGACAGTTTGAGGGGGTTAACCGTTTCAGACTTAAATTAGGACGGTGCAGCATAACGCTACGCAATTGACCAATTTCAGAACCGACGTAATGCTTTTCCATAATTATTCCTTTAACTTTTTTTCAGAATAAAAAGGGCATGCGCCATGTGATGTGTTTAATTTCATGGCGGCTAAGCTCAATTGATTTCGTGATTTATAGTAGGCGCTTAAATAATGGTTATTGTGACATTGCTCACGCGAAAACCGATATTGAGCAGTTTATTTTCAATTGCATGATTCGTATCAGATAATGATTAATTTCATATTATTAAGGGATGAATAGCTAAGCAGGAACGGGTGGCAATATTTGAAGTTGTTATTATTTTGTAGAATCACACGCTTTGAAATATTTAGTTATGTTGTTGATTTTAATGGATAAAATGTTGTCACGGGAATAGCTATGCAATAATGACAGTTAACTATTTTTCACTTAAGAGAAATCAATAAATAATTATGGATTTTTAAAGGAAATAACCAAAGTGGTAAAGTGTGATACACCAACAGGTTTTGTGAGTTATGTTTTAAATTCAGTGAGTTAGATCCTGTGTGCAAAGTGCATGAAATGAGGTTATGCATAACCATTGCATAAATGCCTGTGTGCAATTAACAGTGGATTAACACATTTCCCGATAAACATGCGCTGACGCAAATCTTGTCAAAAAAGGGCTGGTATGGAAGAGGCAATTCTCGTATAAAACATAAAAATGAAACAATGTTTTAATCTGAGGGTTGTATCATGATTATTGGCAATATTCATCATCTCCAGTCCTGGCTGCCAGAAGAGCTGCGCCAGGCCATTGAGCACGTTAAGGCCCACGTCACCGACGCAACGCCGACCGGTAAGCACGACATCAATGGCAACAGCCTGTTTTATCTGGTTTCGGAGGACATGACCCAGCCGTTCGCCGAGCGTCGCGCTGAATACCATGCACGCTATCTGGATATTCAGATTGTGCTAAAAGGTCAGGAAGGGATGACCTTCAGTACCCTGCCGCACGGTACGCCGGACACCGACTGGCTGGCGGACAAAGACATCGCGTTCCTGCCGGAAGGCGAGCGGGAGAAAACCGTGGTGCTGAGCGAAGGGGATTTTGTAGTGTTCTGGCCGGGCGAAGTGCATAAGCCGCTGTGCGCGGCGGGAGCGCCGGCGCAGGTGCGTAAGGTTGTGGTGAAGATGCTGGTAGAGTAACCCCTCACCCCGGCCCTCTCCCAAGGGGAGAGGGTGTAAAAGTTCCCTCTCCCCTTGGGAGAGGGTTAGGGTGAGGGAACCAGACCGCACCCACGCATAATGTGATCCAGCTTAAACTTCCCGCACTCCCTCCTCATCTCCCATTTACCTGCGCTTTTTCTGCGTCATAGTATGATCGTTAAAATAATGAACGCTGTTCTATAATGTAGAACAAAATGATTCAGCAAGGAGATCTCATGCCGCAGTCCGCGTTGTTCACGGGTATCATTCCCCCTGTCTCCACCATTTTTACCGCCGATGGCCAGCTCGATAAACCGGGTACCGCCGCGCTGATCGACGATCTGATTGCTGCGGGCGTCGACGGCCTGTTCTTCCTGGGCAGCGGCGGCGAGTTCTCCCAGCTCAGCGCCGAAGAGCGTAAAACCATTGCCCGGTTTGCGATCGATCATGTCGATCGTCGCGTGCCGGTTCTGATCGGCACCGGCGGCACCAATGCCCGGGAAACCATTGAGCTGAGCCAGCACGCGCAGCAGGCGGGCGCGGACGGCATCGTGGTGATCAACCCTTACTACTGGAAAGTATCGGAAGCGAACCTGATCCGCTATTTCGAACAGGTGGCCGACAGCGTCACATTGCCGGTGATGCTCTATAACTTCCCGGCGCTAACCGGGCAGGATCTGACCCCGGCGCTGGTGAAAACCCTCGCCGACTCGCGCAGTAACATCGTCGGCATCAAAGACACCATCGACTCCGTCGCTCACCTGCGCAGCATGATCCACACCGTTAAAGGCGCCCATCCTCATTTCACGGTGCTGTGCGGCTACGACGATCATCTGTTTAATACCCTGCTGCTCGGCGGCGACGGGGCGATCTCGGCCAGCGGCAACTTTGCCCCACAGGTGTCGGTAAATCTTCTGAAAGCCTGGCGGGATAACGACGTGGCGAAAGCGGCTGAGTATCATCAGACCCTGCTGCAAATCCCGCAGATGTATCAGCTGGATACGCCGTTTGTGAACGTCATTAAAGAGGCGATCGTGCTCTGCGGTCGTCCGATTTCTACGCACGTCCTGCCGCCAGCCTCGCCGCTGGACGAGCCGCGCAAGGCGCAGCTGAAAACCCTGTTACAACAGCTCAAACTCTGCTGAGCCGGACGATAACGATGACCATTGAGAAAATTTTCACCCCACAGGACGATGCGTTTTATGCGGTGATCACCCACGCGGCGGGGCCGCAGGGCACGCTGCCGCTGACACCGCAGATGCTGATGGAATCCCCCAGCGGCAACCTGTTCGGTATGACGCAGAACGCCGGGATGGGTTGGGATGCCAACAAGCTCACCGGCAAAGAGGTGCTGATCATCGGTACCCAGGGCGGCATCCGCGCCGGAGACGGACGCCCGGTCGCGCTGGGCTACCACACCGGGCACTGGGAGATCGGCATGCAGATGCAGGCGGCGGCGAAGGAGATCACCCGCAACGGCGGGATCCCGTTCGCAGCCTTCGTCAGCGATCCGTGCGACGGTCGTTCGCAGGGCACGCACGGCATGTTCGATTCCCTGCCGTACCGCAACGACGCGGCGATCGTGTTTCGCCGCCTGATCCGCTCCCTGCCGACGCGCCGGGCGGTGATCGGCGTGGCAACCTGCGATAAAGGGCTGCCCGCCACCATGATTGCGCTGGCTTCCATGCACGATCTGCCGACCATTCTGGTGCCGGGCGGGGCGACGCTGCCGCCCACCGTGGGGGAAGATGCGGGCAAAGTGCAGACCATCGGCGCGCGCTTCGCCAACCATGAGCTCTCCTTGCAGGAGGCCGCCGAGCTGGGCTGTCGCGCCTGCGCGTCGCCGGGCGGCGGGTGTCAGTTCCTCGGTACGGCGGGCACCTCGCAGGTAGTGGCGGAGGCACTGGGTCTGGCGCTGCCGCACTCCGCGCTGGCCCCGTCCGGGCAGGCGGTGTGGCTGGAGATCGCCCGCCAGTCGGCACGCGCGGTCAGTGAACTGGATAACCGTGGCATCACCACGCGCGATATCCTCACCGACAAAGCCATCGAAAACGCGATGGTGATCCACGCGGCGTTCGGCGGCTCCACCAATTTACTGCTGCACATTCCGGCCATCGCCCACGCGGCGGGCTGCACGATCCCGGACGTTGAACACTGGACGCGCGTCAACCGCAGGGTGCCGCGCCTGGTGAGCGTGCTGCCCAACGGCCCGGACTATCACCCGACCGTGCGCGCCTTCCTCGCGGGCGGCGTGCCGGAGGTGATGCTCCACCTGCGCGATCTCGGCCTGTTGCATCTGGACGCCATGACCGTCACTGGCCAGACAGTGGGCGAGAACCTCGACTGGTGGCAGAGCTCGGAGCGCCGTAAGCGCTTCCGCCAGTGCCTGCGCGAGCAGGACGGCGTGGAGCCGGATGACGTGATCCTGCCGCCGGAGAAGGCAAAAGCGAAAGGGCTGACCTCGACGGTCTGCTTCCCGACGGGCAACATCGCGCCGGAAGGATCGGTGATCAAGGCCACGGCGATCGACCCGTCGGTGGTGGGTGAAGATGGCGTTTACCGCCACACCGGCCGGGTGCGGGTGTTTGTCTCGGAGGCGCAGGCGATTAAGGCCATCAAGCGGGAAGAGATTAAGCAGGGCGATATCATGGTGGTGATCGGCGGTGGACCGTCCGGCACTGGCATGGAAGAGACCTACCAGCTCACCTCCGCGCTCAAACACATCTCGTGGGGCAAGTCGGTGTCGTTAATCACCGATGCGCGCTTCTCGGGCGTGTCGACGGGGGCCTGCTTCGGCCACGTATCGCCGGAGGCGCTGGCGGGAGGGCCGATTGGTAAGCTGCGCGATAACGACATCATTGAGATTGCCGTGGACCGCCTGACTCTGACCGGTAGCGTGAACTTCATCGGTACCGCGGACAACCCGCTGACGCCGGAAGAGGGGGCGCGCGAGCTGGCGCGGCGGCAGACGCACCCGGATCTGCACGCTCACGACTTTTTGCCGGACGATACCCGGCTGTGGGCGGCATTACAGTCCGTGAGTGGCGGCACCTGGAAAGGCTGTATTTATGACACCGATAAAATCATTGAGGTAATTAACGCCGGTAAAAAAGCACTCGGCCTTTAATTATTTTTTGAGAGAAAGTCGTCTGCGGAAAATATTCCGCGGGCGGTTTTTGCTTGTCTTTAATTTACTAATTTAAACAATGATTTATGATATATCGTTGGCGTCACAAAAGCGAAATAACGTAATTCAGAAATAAGATATGACCATTGCTGGTTAATTGAGCAGCTCATTACACTCCAGTAACACAATGTTGTAATTCAGCACACTACATAAGGGTGTAATTCTGATGACGCAATTAACCATGAAAGACAAAATTGGCTACGGGCTGGGTGATACCGCCTGCGGCTTCGTCTGGCAGGCCACGATGTTCCTGCTGGCCTATTTCTACACCGACGTGTTCGGTCTCTCCGCGGGCATAATGGGGACGCTGTTTTTAGTTTCCCGCGTGCTCGACGCCGTGACCGATCCGCTGATGGGGCTGCTGGTAGACCGCACCCGCACCCGCTACGGCCAGTTCCGCTCGTTCCTGCTGTGGGGCGCCATCCCGTTTGGCATCGTCTGCATGCTGACCTTCTACACGCCGGACTTCTCCGCGCAGGGCAAAATCATCTACGCCTGCGTGACCTACATTCTGCTGACTCTGGTCTACACCTTCGTTAACGTCCCGTACTGTGCCATGCCGGGGGTGATCACCGCCGACCCGAAAGAGCGTCATGCCCTTCAGTCCTGGCGTTTCTTCCTCGCCGCCGCGGGGTCGCTCGCCATCAGCGGCATCGCGTTGCCGCTGGTCAGCATCATCGGCAAAGGGAACGAGCAGGTGGGCTATTTCGGCGCCATGTGCGTGCTGGGGCTGAGCGGCGTAGTCCTGCTTTATGTCTGCTTCTTCACCACCAAAGAGCGCTACACCTTTGAGGTGCAGCCGGGTTCGTCGGTGGCGAAAGATCTTAAGCTGCTGCTGGGCAACGGCCAGTGGCGGATCATGTGCGCCTTCAAGATGATGGCGACCTGCTCTAACGTGGTGCGCGGCGGGGCGACGCTCTACTTCGTGAAATACGTGATGGATCACCCGGAGATGGCGACGCAGTTTTTACTCTACGGCAGCCTCGCCACCATGTTCGGCTCGCTCTGCTCCTCCCGCCTGCTGGGCCGCTTCGACCGCGTCACCGCCTTTAAGTGGATCATCGTCGCTTACTCTCTGATTAGCCTGCTGATCTTCTTCACGCCGGCGGAGCATATTGCCCTGATTTTCGCCCTCAACATCCTGTTCCTGTTTGTGTTTAACACCACCACGCCGCTACAGTGGCTGATGGCCTCTGACGTGGTGGATTACGAAGAAAGCCGCAGCGGGCGACGCCTGGACGGGCTGGTGTTCTCCACCTACCTGTTCAGCCTGAAGATTGGCCTGGCAATTGGCGGGGCGGTGGTGGGCTGGATCCTGGCGTACGTGAACTACTCCGCCAGCAGCAGCGTGCAGCCGGTCGAGGTGCTGACCACCATCAAAATTCTGTTCTGCGTGGTGCCGGTGGTGCTCTACGTGGGCATGTTCACCATGCTGTCGTTCTATAAGCTCACCGACGCCCGCGTGGAGGCCATCAGCCAGCAGCTGATCAAGCACCGCGCGGCGCAGGGCGAGGCCATTCCCGACGCCGCGACAGCCGCATCCCATTAACCGGAGGCAACATGGAAATCACTAACCCGATACTCACCGGCTTCAACCCGGACCCGTCCCTGTGCCGCCAGGGCGAGGACTACTACATCGCCACCTCGACCTTCGAGTGGTTCCCGGGCGTGCGCATCTATCACTCCCGCGACCTGAAAAACTGGACGCTGGTCAGCACGCCGCTGGACCGCGTGTCGATGCTGGATATGAAGGGCAACCCGGACTCCGGCGGTATCTGGGCACCGTGCCTGAGCTACGCCGACGGCAAATTCTGGCTGCTCTATACCGACGTGAAGATTGTCGATTCGCCGTGGAAAAATGGCCGTAACTTCCTCGTCACTGCGCCGTCCATCGAAGGGCCGTGGAGCGAGCCGATCCCGATGGGCAACGGCGGGTTCGATCCGTCCCTGTTCCACGACGACGATGGCCGCAAATACTACCTCTACCGCCCGTGGGGGCCGCGCCATCACAGCAACCCGCACAACACCATCGTGATGCAGGCGTTTGACCCGCAGACCGGCACCCTCTCGCCCGAGCGCAAAACGCTGTTTACCGGCACGCCGCTCTGCTACACCGAAGGGGCGCATCTTTATCGGCACGCGGGATGGTACTACCTGATGGTTGCCGAAGGCGGCACCAGCTACGAGCACGCCGTCGTGGTGCTGCGTGCAAAAACCATCGACGGGCCGTACGAGCTTCACCCGGACGTGACGATGATGACCAGCTGGCACCTGCCGGAGAACCCGCTGCAAAAGAGCGGCCACGGCTCGCTGCTGCAAACCCACACCGGGGAGTGGTATATGGCCTACCTTACCAGCCGCCCGCTGCGCCTGCCCGGCGTGCCGCTGCTGGCCTCTGGCGGACGCGGCTACTGTCCGCTGGGGCGCGAGACCGGCGTCGCCCGCATTGAATGGCGCGATGGCTGGCCGTACGTGGAGGGCGGTAAGCACGCGCAGCTGACCGTGAAAGGCCCGCAGGTGGCGGAGCAGCCCGCCGCCGTTCAAGGTAGCTGGCGGGATGATTTCGACGGCAGCACGCTTGACCCTGAATTGCAGACTCTGCGCATTCCGTTCGACGACACCCTCGGCTCGCTCACCGCGCGCCCCGGCTATTTACGGTTATACGGCAACGACTCGCTCAACTCGACCTTTACCCAGTCGACCGTGGCGCGCCGCTGGCAGCACTTCACCTTCCGGGCCGAGACGCGGATGCAGTTCTCGCCGGTGCACTTCCAGCAGAGCGCGGGGCTGACCTGCTACTACAACAGCAAAAACTGGAGCTACTGCTTTGTGGACTACGAGGAGGGGCAGGGCAGAACGATTAAGGTGATCCAGCTTGACCACAACGTGCCGTCGTGGCCGCTGCACGAGCAGCCCATTCCCGTGCCGGAGAGTGCGGAGAGCGTCTGGCTAAGGGTGGATGTGGATGCGCTGGTCTACCGCTACAGCTACTCGTTCGACGGCGAGACGTGGCACACCGTGCCGGTGACGTATGAGGCGTGGAAGCTGTCGGATGACTATATCGGCGGGCGCGGCTTCTTCACCGGCGCGTTTGTGGGACTGCACTGCGAGGACATCAGCGGCGACGGCTGCCACGCTGACTTCGACTACTTCACCTACGAGCCGGTCTGACGGCTCAGGCCGGGTAGCCCAGCGCGCGTGAGAGCTGGAGCCCGGCCTGCTGAAGCTGCTCGCGGAAATTAGCCAGCTCTGCGTCGTCCACGCGGGAGGTCAGCGTCGACAGGCTCAGGGCGGCAATGACGCGGGACTCGTGGTTCCACACCGGCACCGCCACGCAGCGCACGCCCTGCTCGTTCTCTTCGCTATCCAGGGCGTAACCCTGCTCGCGGGTCTGCGCCAGGGCACTCATTAAGGCTTCGCGAGAGGCAAGGGTAGAAGGGGTATAGGTGGTGTACTGATAGCCCTCCAGCAGGGCGTTCAGCTCGGCCTCGCCCAGCCAGGCAATCAACACTTTGCCGATGGCGGTGGCGTGAACCGGCAGGCGGCGGCCGATGCGCGAATAGGCGATGGCGGCCAGCTTGCCTTCAATCTTCTCGATATAGACCCCTTCACGCCCGTCCAGGATCCCCAGATGGGTAGTCTGCCCGGTTCGCCGGGACAGCTCCGTCAGCCAGCCTTTCGCCTTCTGCCGAATATCCATCGAGCCCACGACAAAATGACCGCGCTCGACCAGCTTCATGCCGAGGCGATACTTACCGTTCTCCGGGTTCTGATCGATATAGCCGTGAAGCTGGAGGGTTTTCAGCAGCGAGTGGAGGGTACTCTTGCTCAGCCCCATCAGTTTGCTGATGTCGGTGATCTTAAGCTCGGTGGCCTGCTCGTTGAACAGGTCGAGGATCTGCAACGCACGTTCAACAGACTGAATAATCGGCATAATGCTGGTATGTCCACGCTGGAATGAAGGCGAAAACGTACCTTTTTCGGGGTGAAAAATCAATTGAGTAGAGCGGGTTGTGGGAGAAAGGGCATCAGGCCGCATCGTCGCCTGATTCGCCCGGCGGCGCTGCGCTTGCACGGGCCTACGGGCTGGGTTTTCTCCCTCTCCCTGTGGGAGAGGGCCGGGGTGAGGGCACCAGCGCTCAGAGGACCCAATCACTCCCCAAGCGTCGCCACCATCACCGCCTTAATCGTATGCATCCGGTTTTCCGCCTGGTCGAACACGATGCTCGCCGGCGACTCAAACACCTCGTCCGTCACTTCCATCCCGCCGTGCAGATCGAACTCTTTCGCCATCTGCTTGCCGAGCGTGGTCTGGTCGTCATGGAACGCCGGCAGACAGTGCAGGAACTTCACGTTCGGGTTGCCGGTCAGCGCCATCATCTGGGCGTTCACCTGATACCCGCGCAGCAGCGCGATACGCTCCGCCCACTTCTCTTTGGCTTCGCCCATCGACACCCACACGTCGGTATAGATAAAGTCCGCGCCCTTCACGCCCGCCGCCACGTCTTCCGTCAGGGTGATTTTACCGCCGTGCTTCTCCGCCAGCGCGCTGCACTCCGCCACCAGGCTTTCTTCCGGCCAGCAGGCCTTCGGGGCTACCAGGCGCAGATCCAGCCCGGTCAGCGCCGCCGCTTCCAGCATCGAGTTGCCCATGTTGTTGCGCGCGTCGCCCGCGTAGACCAGCGTCATCTCGTTAAACGCCTTGCCCGGCAGGTGCTCCTGCATGGTCAGCAGGTCAGCCAGCAGCTGCGTCGGGTGGAATTCGTTGGTCAGCCCGTTCCACACCGGTACGCCCGCATACTGCGCCAGCGTCTCGACCACTTCCTGGCCGTGGCCGCGGTACTGAATGCCGTCGTACATCCGCCCGAGAACCCGTGCGGTATCCTTAATTGACTCTTTATGCCCAATCTGGCTGCCGCTCGGCCCTAAATAGGTAACGCGTGCGCCCTGGTCAAATGCGGCAACTTCGAAAGAGCAACGTGTACGGGTCGAGTCTTTTTCGAAGATGAGCGCGATGTTTTTGCCAGTAAGCTTTTGTACTTCCTTGCCCTTTTTTTTATCGGCTTTGAGCTGTGCGGCAAGGGTCAGCAGAGAAGTGAACTGTGCAGGGGTAAAGTCGAGCAATTTCAGAAAGTGTTTCTTGTACAGATCAGACATTTTATCCTCGCATGGCGAACGCCACTTATTGAATTAAAATTCACTTTATATGTGTAATTATTCATTTTCAACCCCGTTTCACAAATCTTTCCAACAAAGGTGGAGGCAAACCCGTCCGTGTGTGAAAATAGAAGTATCTGCCGCACTTTAAAGAGGATTGACCCATGGCAAACCCGGAATTACTGGAAGAGCAACGCGA
This sequence comes from Enterobacter cloacae complex sp. 397G4, assembly GCF_050031515.1. NCBI lineage: Bacteria > Pseudomonadati > Pseudomonadota > Gammaproteobacteria > Enterobacterales > Enterobacteriaceae > Enterobacter > Enterobacter cloacae complex sp. 397G4. Next base: position 581,737 of record NZ_JBLGWE010000001.1, read on the forward strand.
AGAGACGCGTCTGATTATTGAAGAACTGCTGGAAGACGGTAGCGATCCGGACGCGCTGTACACCATCGAACACCATTTCTCTGCGGACGACTTTGAAGCGCTGGAAAAAATGGCCGTGGAAGCCTTCAAGCTGGGTTACGAAGTGACCGAGCCGGAAGAGCTGGAAGTGGAAGAGGGCGACACCGTCATCTGCTGCGACATCCTGAGCGAAGGCGCGCTGAAGGCGGAGCTGATCGACGCGCAGGTAGAACAGCTGATGAACCTGGCCGAGAAGTTTGATGTGGAGTACGACGGCTGGGGAACCTACTTCGAAGATCCGAACGGTGAAGACGGCGAAGAAGGCGACGACGAAGATTACGTCGACGAAGACGACGACGGCGTGCGTCACTAAGCGTTTCAGGCGGTGGCGCGCGCCACCGCTTTTTCAAGGCAGAACCATGGATTACCCGCAGATACTCGCCCCCGTACTCAACTTCCTCCAGTGCCCGACCCCGCAAGCATGGATTGATAAAGCCCGCGACCCGGCGAACCTGCCGCTGCTGCTCACCGACCACATGGTATGCGAGCTCAAGGCCGCCCAGACCGCGCTGCTGCTGGTGCGTAAATACGTCGCCGACGAAAGCGGTGCCGATGCGCTGCTCGACTGGCTCAAGCCCTACGAACAGTTCACCTTCCGCGACGGCCCGGAGCCTGACTTCATCGCCCTGCACAGGCAGATTGGCAAAAGCGTGATGCCCAAAACCGACGACCCGTGGGGCCAGGCGCTTATCGACAGCATGGTGCTGCTGATTAAAGAGGAGCTGCACCATTTCTGGCAGGTGCGCGAGGCGATGCTGGCCCGCGATATTCCGTACGTCAAAATTACCGCCAGCCGCTACGCCAAAGGGATGCTGAAGGACGTGCGCACCCACGAACCGCTGACGCTGATCGACAAGCTCATCTGCGGCGCCTACATCGAAGCCCGCTCCTGCGAACGCTTCGCCGCGCTGGCCCCGTTCCTCGACGATGACTTACAGAAGTTCTATCTCTCGCTGCTGCGCTCGGAAGCGCGCCATTATCAGGACTACCTGACGCTGGCCCAGCAGGTGAGCGACGACGATATCTCACCGCGCATACAGCTTTTTGGCGAAATTGAAGCCACACTTATCTCGACACCGGACCACGAGTTTCGCTTCCACAGCGGCGTGCCGGTGTAAACCGGCACAACTCAAGGATAAGGATGCGAGATGAAAAAGACGTGGATCAGTACGGTCGTTGTTATTGTCGCGGCCGCCGCCGTGGCGTTCTGGGTGTTCTTTGACAGGCAACGCGCTCCGGAAGCGCAGATTGATACCACCCTCAACGCGATGCCCGCCTGGCAGGTGATTAAGGAGCAGGAGCCCGCGCTGCATCAGCGCATCCTCGACCAGATGGCCGCCCTGCAAAAAGCGGGCGAGCCGGAGCAGCAGATTATCGACACCATCCAGCCGCAGATCCTGCATCTGCAGATGTCGCGCCTGCAAAACGCCCCGGACGCCAACGTGGTGAACTACATGACCATCAATATGGAGCAGACCGCCGCCATCCAGAAGGTGAGCGACGACGCCTGCTTCCGCTTCCTCTACCCGATGGTGAAGGGCGGCATCAACCCGATGCGCATGCTGGATAAAGACCTGATGGCGCGTCGCATGCAGGCCGACGCCGACATGATGCGCGCGGCCTACGGCAAAAATCGCCACACCGTGACCCCGGCCGAGCGCGAGGCGGCTGTCGAAGATGTGCGACCGATTATGAAGCAACTTGCCGATAAGTACGGCGAGGACATCCAGCTGTTGCAGATGCCGGAGAAGGCGGTGGGCAAGGAGAAGCTCTCCTGCGATATGGTGAAGGAGATGTGGGCGAAGGTGCTGGCGCTGCCTGAGCAGAAGGCGGCGGGGGTGATTCGGCTGGCGGTGTCTGAGCTGGAGTGACGAAGGGCGCTGGTTTTTTGGGCACTTAGCGCGGGTTTCGCGCGTCGTCGCTTGCATGGCGGCGCGCGACAGGTATAATCCACAACGTTTCCGCATCCCCTTCAGTGCCGAAGTGGCGAAATCGGTAGACGCAGTTGATTCAAAATCAACCGTAGAAATACGTGCCGGTTCGAGTCCGGCCTTCGGCACCAAAAGATGCAAATGAAAGTCGCTTACGGGCGGCTTTTTTTGTGTCTGGAATCCGTGGAACATGAGGGATGTGTAATACTAAAATTTGATGATTAATGGCAGTGCTTTAATTTGCGTTTTAAATACTAAAAAACAAAAAATAGTTGTGTGTTGTATATAAGAAATTAAAAATAAGCACCTTTAAATTTAATATCTAACTATTAGCAGATGATATCTATGTATGAGGCAATAGAATAGGGGGTTGGCTATCATGGCAGAATATTAATTATTTAGCTTTATAAATCTGATATTTAAATAATTAATGATTAATTCCAGCCGTCATTAGGAGAAATAAAAACAATACCAATTGTAATGAAAGCGAGTATCTAACAGTTTTCCAAATGGAACTCATAGTCCATAGTTAATATTCATATGATAATGAGCGTACGTTTAACTGTAAAGAGCATTTTTATAGATTTTGACTCTCTTTTTATGAATTATAATTTTTACTTTAAAAGAGAACAATAACCGATAGTAAAAGAAGGATATGGAAAATAAGTATTTTGAGCCTGATATTACTTCCAATCAGGCTCGTCTTTTTATTTTATTCAGCAATTACTAGATAGACTAAAAGTGTCAGTGTGAGCGGCTATGTCATGGTCTAAAAAAGAACATAATTGTTGCGCTAAAGCCTTTGCTAAGATTGGTGGTACAGCATTGCCAATCTGCTGATATTGAGAATCCTTAACTCCATAGAATACAAAACTGTCTGGAAAAGTTTGTAAGCGAGCGGCTTCACGGATACTCAAAGCTCGATCATGAATGGGATGAATCCACATTGATTTCCTAACATTAACTACTGTCCCGGAAGGCTCATTATATTTGAGACGTAAATAGATTGTATTTTGTGTTCGTGAGCTATCAGAATAAGTAGTCTTAAGTTCTAATGGCAAATCATGGAAATTACAGCCCTGCGGAATCTTTTTAAATCGTTCTAAGGCATGTGGTGTCGTTTCGGTAGAAACATGATTATAAAGAATTTTTGAATTACGAAGCTGTTGTCCTAGCTCGCTAATAGGTTCTTCAATAACTGGAAGCTCAATTCCAATACTACCCTCTTTAACAGTGGTAGCAACTTTAATATTATCTATATCCTTTATGGCATCTTTAACAGTTCTGAATTGTTTTTCAGAGAAATGACCTACAGGTAAGCTAATGCTTTTTGCAATGCATTTTTTTATTCCCATAATAACAAAGCGCATACGTTTTTGTGGCGCGCCGAAATGAGCTGCAGACAAAACACCTTTGGTGATGTTATAACCGCTATCTACAGAACCAAGTATTGACTCAACATAATCAACAACTGCCATAGACGTCACAATAGCGGTTAAGCCATTTTTTATAGAATATTCTTTTACAACAATATTATTACAATGAATCTCCATGGCTTTAGACAACATTCTTTGGATCATAACAACTGGTTCAATTGTTGTGCATAAAAGATTTGTATGCCTAATTTCAGTGGTATTATTGAAATACTGATTTATGACCATCCCTGCAAGAAAATTATAGTGAACAATAGGGTCTTGCAAACTGGTTTTTTTCTCATTTATCAGTTTTTCTGCTAGAGAAAGTAATTTTTTTTTATGTTTTTCTAAAGCTAATTTTAGCTTGTCTTGGTTTTTTCTGACTTTATAAACAACGTTAAAAGTGAAATAATCCTTTTCATTCCATAAATATTTTTCTATTTTTTCTTTGTGGCGCACTACATCTATAGCCCCGTCAAAAAGGAATGGCTTATCAAGTAGTGAGATCTCAGCAGTCTCCGTATCGATATTATATTTTTTTATGATGTGTTGATCATTCTCATCAACATAAAACCGATGGACTTTCGATTGCAAAAGGCTAACGTTTTCCATAACAAAGGCTTTTGGATGTAAATTGAGAACAGCCTGAACGAATTTTTTGACTAGTGAATTATTCTGACTGATCGCATGATTTTTTTGGCGGTTTGCGCTTGAAAATCCTTGGCAAGGAGGTCCTCCAATCACAACATCGACTTGGCCAAGTTCTGCTTTAATTGTATCTGAAAGAGCATATTCAACGTCGCTATACATAGCCACGTTATTACCATGGTTATGTTGATAAGTTTGCCGCGCACTAGCATTCAACTCGAATGCTGCTTTAACCGAGAATCTCCCAGTCTGCAGAAAACCATAGCTGAGTCCGCCTGCACCAGCGAACAAATCTACTATGCTGTATTTCGATGTTGATGTAACTTGTTCGCTCATAAACGAGTCCAACTTTTCCTAATGACATTAACTGTATGAAACATAAATAGTTGAGCATATAAAATGCAGTTACCTAATTTTCTCACCTTTTTGCCATGTTTTCAATGAATTTATCGATGGTTAGAAAATATATTCATAATTACTGGCTGTATCGGTAATTTATTTTCGAAATCTTAGTCATTCAGTTCTGTTAGGCAATTTTCCATTTCATCAGAAAGTTCATATGGAATGCTTAAAACACTCCTCCAGCATTCTTCGCGCTTACACCATTGAGTAACGTTTTCCACACCGCGTGATGCCTCAGTGAGCTTGTAGTAAACGATTTCAGATAACTCGATTAAAGCTTTCTCAATGGGATGAGGTATGGATTGTCTTGCCCAGATAGCAATTAAATCAAGCTCTTGGGACTTGTATTTTTTTTGTATTAATTTGTGCAGGAAAGCAATTGTGTATGTAATAATATTAGCGCGGTATCCTTGTGAGTACCATCCTTGATGTGGTATCATTTTCTCCATATATTTAAACATCAGAATTAGTGCGACTGATTCCTGGAAATATTTATTATCTAACTTTGCTACCTCCTTTTGGTTACTCCATTCCTTAGCCATTTTATCAGCGAATTTCATAAAATTTGTTTGTGCACCACGACTGACTATATATGGAAAGCCTGCCCAAGTATTGCGCACCTTGGCAAGATCGGTTTTAGTAATTAATTGGTTTTTGGGGTTCTGAAGGAGGAATGTTTTCTTCTCTGTCCGAGTTAAACGCATTTGTTTTTGAAGATATTGCCCTCTTGCCCTTTCATAAAACCACTTTGTGTCAAATTGGGCATTTTCATTTGCTCTTGCATAAAGTCGTTGTGAGCATCGCTCCATCCAAATATGAAATGGATGTGTTGAAAAGAAATCTGCATCGCTTACCTTATTTTGACTATTGGATGAGCGAGAAATATCCTGAATAAGTTGTGTAGCTTTGTCCTCCGAAATTTGTTCAATTACCGTGAGTTTCATTTGAACGAACACTTCGCTTAAATCATGTTTGTCTTTATGTCGTGTATTTGAGAGAGAGGCAGTAGTTTGCCCTCCATTGATTATTTGAAAATCATTCGCAAGTACTAGTCGTTGCCCTTCTTGAGTTTTCTCGATTAAGACATTCATTGCAGTAGCTGATATTCCATTGTTATATGCAAAAAATCGTTCTGGAGTTTCAATTATCGTTGACCGTATTTTTTTATTAACTGCAACTTTAGTAGATAAAAATGAGCGAACGTTTCCCTCTAAAAGAAGGCTACCATACTGGTCATATACATCAGCTAAAACTTCTCCAGGTATAATACAAAGATAACTTTTGAAATCTCTCGTCGATGTCTCGCTTGCATTCAAGCAGGGAATTCCATTTGGCGTATACTCTTTAAAATTAATCTCAACAACATGCCTGCCTGAATCAGACGCACACATATTGAATAAACGTTCAATGTCCCAAATTTCACACTCAGTAGGAATTCCGTTTATAGCATCAGATTCAATTTTCTTTATGCTTGTTCTTATTACTGAATTTGTAAAAATAAGGAAGCGATATTTACGTATTTCATTTTTCTTTTCTTTAATAAAATCAGCCAAGTCCCAACATGGTCTGCTCATTTCTAAGCCACGACTGAAAAAATTATTTTGTGCTTCGTATACGAAGTTCATTATATGATTTTGTAACTGTTTTGCTTTTTGTTTCGATAGAAGCTGTTCACTCTGAGAACCATCATAATCCGCGATTATAAGATTCATTGTTTTATCGAATTCATCATATGCATAACCATCAATACGTAGTTTCCTGTTATGTTTACCAAGACCCTCAAAATAACAAGCTGAAAAATCCGGCAAAAACTCACCCTCTTGTAAATAATTGGCGAAAGTAGATACAAAAGTAGCGCATGTTCCATCCCCAGTTACAGCCGCACTGACTTTTATTTCTTCTAAAAAATCTATCTTAAATTCATTGGCGTCCATTTTTATCCTTTTAGCCATTTGCTTAATGCAGGTAAACTTAGCTTATAACTGAGTGAAACTACTTCGTTTGGTATTGTGCTTTTTAAAATTCTAGGAAATGACTTATCAACTGTAAATCTTTCCATTTTAGAGAAGTAATATTTTGTATCTGAGTATTCTTTAATGTCAATATAGCCGTAATGGGTAAGTTTTTGGTGGAATAATTCAAATGCATCTTTGTGTGATAAGAGTTTTTCCCTTATCCGGTAAACAACGTCATTCAGTGATATTGCGTCTGCTTTATTTGAAGTGACTCTATCAATTCTCATGATTACAAGTTCCCCAGTGTCAATACAATCTAATTGTTCTAAAGAAGAAATCGTAACCGTTGATGATGATATACCTGTTGCCTTTATTTCATACCATCCTTCTGCGTACATAAAATCTTGATCACTAGCGTCGGCACCTGTCCAGCCATTAACTGCATATAGATTAGAATCACAATTCTGCATGTAATATTCTAAGAATAATAATTCTCCTAAAAGTCCCTTGCGTATATGTTCCTCCATGAGTCCATTTTTTTGTGACTCAAGTAATCTAGTCCATTGTCGATATCGATTTATAACTAAAGCTAAAGAGCCTTGTTCATTTTCTGCCGCACTTGAATGTTCAATAATATCGCAACATAAAATTGCAAATACATCTTGTTGTGCGTCATTTACTAACTCAAAGGTCAACAGCCAACGATTGTCACTCTCTCTATGACGACGACTAACAATCAATGATTTTGAAGATTCGATAGCTTCGATATCAGCATTGCATAATAATAATAAAGTTCTCTGGCTAATTGATTGATAACCAATATGCCACTCAAGAGGGTGTATGATATTAATCTGTAAAAATCCACCCTGTTTATAATCTATATCATCCCATTGCTGTGAAAGTTGTTCAGGTGTTAATTTCATTCGTCGTTTCCCTCATCTTCAATGAAATCATTATAGTCGCGTAGCTCAATTGGGTTAACCATATAATTAGCTGTTTTTTCTTTTCCATTTGCTGGGATGCCGATCCCTAAAGCAAAGAGATAATCAGGGACTTTTATATTACCTTCAATTTGACTTCTTGCTTTGTCAACTTCAATTACATGCAATATTAAAATAGGGTTTCGTGGTATGCATAAATATGCTTTGTCTGGGATGTATTGAGCCTTAGGGTTATCGGTCCGAAATTTGATTTCGACTGATTTTTTTTGTTCTTCGGTCAAGCCAATTTTAGTTGCGCCACCAGCCCCTACACGCACTTTGGTTCCACTAATGCAAATTTGAGAGCCTGCAGCTTTAACTGTACGTGATTCTGGTTGAATCAAAATTTCTTGATTGCCATAATTTAAAGGATAAAAACGAGATCCACTACCTTGCGCAATGTGTACATCCCATTTTTCTAAATTCGAATCATCCCTTATGAAATCCGCAAGGGCAGCTCCTTGGAAATTAAGTTGCCAAGGATGAGTTTTAAAGTCTCGAAGTAGTTGTTCAACTTCATCTTTATGTACATCCTTCCAGAAGTACTTTTCATCTTTCCTAGTAACCCTAACCCCATTCTCTGGCAACCTATTGATGAAATCTTTAAAAGTTTCCTCATTAATATTTAATGACATTGTATCTGATTTCAGTCGGGGAGTCTCAAGTAAACGTCCTGATACTGTTATTGGACGCTTCACGAAGGTCGCTGCTCTCATTTTGTTTTTCGCAGTAACTATAAGTGATGCAGGATCTTGACGAACTTTTAAACCAAAATCCATCGGTGTAAGATTTGCATTTTTCATGCGTGCGACTTCTTGTTTTAACTCTTCTGCCGCTGCGGTTATGTAACCATACCAATCAATTGCTTCTGAGCTAATCCAAATCTTGAATAAATCATCATAATTAGGACGGTATCCAAACCATCTCCCCATTTGTAATAATGTATCATACATAATAGAACGACGATAAAAATAACTAACGCATAATCCTTCGAGGGTTAATCCTCGAGATAAACTATTACCTCCAACCGCAATTACACGTAGCCCATCGTCCTTATGATTAAAATAATCAAGCCCGGTTGAGCCGCTTTTTTGATTAACGGATCTTACGTCAATTGGCGCCACAGCTTTATAAAGATGTTTACTTAAAAATTCATACCATGTCAGTGGATGTTTGGCGGTGCCTGCTTTAAAAGCTAGCTCGTGTTTTTCCCACACTGTTTTAAGATAAGCGATGCTGGATATACTTTCGCTTTCTTCTTCAGACAAATTTGCATAGTTTTGTAAGTCAGAGCGTATCTTTATTATCCATTCCCCAGCCAAATCACGAATTTGATTTTGGATATTAGTGAAGCGACTAGTATGAATCATCATGGAATGATGCTTGTTGGAATCTCCTCTTATATCACGAATAGCAGTGGCTAGCAAAAAATAGGCCATTGCTTCTATCATGCTTGGTGGTAATGCTGTGACATGATGTTCTTTTTTATGATTAAAGGGAAAGAAATCATCCATTTCAGATGAATATATCGGTTCAAGAGCGGTTTTATATTTTGCAGGATACTGTTCATTACCACCAAATATATTCTCTGCACCGATATAGTTTGTTGGAGGAGATAGCGTATAAATAAAATCACGCGGGAATAAATCATCGCCTGTCATCTCGTCAGCACTTTCAGGATCGATAAATATATTTGCATACGGTGTTGCGGTAATACCTAAGTAAGATGCCTGACGGAAAAGTTTCAACAAACTGCGTATCGCTTTATTAATTGCTGTAGGATCTTTTTCCGAATCATTTGTATTTACGGATGCATTATCAGCTTCATCATCAATCAGAAGTAATGACTTAGCAATTAAACCATTTGCATCAGCATTGTTACTTTTCAACCATCTATTTAGATTTGCAAGGATGCTTTTGTTTTTTTTGATGACAAACAGGACTGTGTTGTTAACACTTTGTAACGACAGGCTCATTTGACGTAATATATTTTTATCAAAATCTTTTATAACTGACGTGAATGATTCTATTCTTTTTTTATGTCCATGCTTACCGACACCAACTGGTATATTTTCAATATCCCTCTTAGGATTTAATAGGTACTCACTTTTTCTTCCTGAGAACTCTTCATCAAGACGTTCTTGTGTTTGTTGACGAAGGTTTTCCATGGTTCCCGCAAGTATAATTATTACATTATAACCCGTATCTGCAGCTTTATTACATATGGCTGTATAGTTGGCTGTTTTACCCGACTGTACATCTCCAATAACTAATCCTCTTCTTTGAAATGGCTCAGCATTTTTAGGGTCACCTAGTAAATCAACAATCTCATCAGAGACACGATCAAGGCTGCCTGTAACACGAGAATTCCAGCCTTTAGCCTCCTCTAGGTATGTTTTATAACGTTTCCAGAAATAAAAATCTAAATTAGCTCGTCTCGCTGGTAGCCACGATTTATGTTCTTGATTTTCATCAGTAATTGCTGTTCCTAAATCCATCTCAACAACGATTTTTTCTTTAAGTCTCCGCCTGAGCTTATCGAATTCATCATCACTAACAGGATATAAAGGTGCCATTAATTTTCTCAATTTATCAGCGATATCTGCAAATTGAGCTTCTGTTGGAGGGGTATTAGGGTATTCTTTGTTTGTGCTGGAAGATATTATGCCTTCCAATTGTTCCATGTTACTTGCTGACATTTCAATATTCCCCTTTATAACGTTCGATTAAATGAGGGTAATGCATAAACGGTTCTGTTATGGTTAGCTGCTCTAACATATCATTTTTTGCTTTCCGTGTTGAAAATTGTTCAAGTAAACCTTTTATCATTAACTCAATCTCTTTGTCGATTAACTCAGATTCGTTTTTAATTTGTTTATCAGATGTTAAATCAAGATATAATTGATTGAGTGGTATGCTAGATTCAATAGATTTTAGCAGCCCATCAAGGTTTTTCTTTATTTTTTGTGAGTTATTAAAAAGTGTTTGAATTTACGGATGGTTGCGATTTATCTTATAGAAATAACCATCATTTTTCCCTTTAAAACGTTGCCAAATATGTACTATTGAATCGTTTGTTTCTCTTTTTCCTCGGAATTCCCATGTTTTTTTACTTTTTTCAGCAAGCCCTTGAATTATAGGTGCGAGGTTTTTACGAACGATCTCCGGTGGCATTGCTTTTGACTTTTTAATATCCAAAGTCCACATAGTGTCTAATTCGTTTGGGATATCAATTTGTACGCGGGCTAATTTAGAGCATTCCCCTTGACGCATCATCCTAAACCAAGTACCCCATATTAATAATCGTTTGTTTCTGTAAACATAAAAACCTTGGTTTTTTCTGAGGCCATCTTTTCCACCAAGAGTCTCAATTTCGTTATTGGTTAAATCTGAAATATGTGGAAGCAAATATGGACGAATAACTATTTTTGAATCTTCACATTGTAATGATTCGTCTGACATTATCTGAGTGTTTCGATGAGACAAAAATGGATCTAAATAATTAATGGCGGTATTATTCATCCTAATGTTTATTTTTTTTAGACCCGACTCCCCGCTTAGGTAACGATGAAAAACTAAGGATAGATGATTGCGAATGTCGTCCATTTTTTTGCCCATTGAAGATTCAAAATTAAGCTCTCCTACATTAAGTCTATCCAGGTTTTGCCACACAACTAAGGTGCCGGAATTAATTTCTTTTAGCTTTTCAATGCGTGGAATTTTATTTATTTCATCATTGGATTCAAGAATTAAAAGAGACCAATCTTGAGTTTCGATTACATGGTCAATATCCCAGCGCCTTGCCTCTATATGTTTTCCCTGCTTCGTAGCCACTGTTAGGATCCGACATTGAGAAAGTGACGCTGTTTTCAAACCAAGCCCGAAACGTCCCAGATCATTTGCAGTGCGTTTGACGTTTGGATTTTGACTCCCATAACGCATAGCAGCATCTAGCTCCTGCGCATCCATTCCGCAACCATTATCCATTATAGCAATGTATGAATTTCCAGTTGGGAAGAAGAAAATATCAATCCAAGAAGCCTGTGCGGAGACACTGTTGTCAATGATATCGGCTACAGCGGCTTCTAAAGTATAGCCAATGGCTCGAGTTGATTCGATCAAAGTTGGTGCATAGGGTGGCAAAGATATGCTCTTCATTTAAGGCCCCAATGAAAAGATCCCAAAAAGGATTTTTTATGATAATCGGCTGATTTGCAAATATAAATTATAGATTTTTTGATCATTTTAGCACTAAACATATTTATTGCTGATTATTCGTATGTCGTAAGAGGTACTGAAGTCTTTATCCCTAAAGAAAAGCCTGATGGACAGCGCTCCCTCATAAGCTTTGCATAAATATTAAGCCACATAGAGCATTGTGCTTTGGATATATCAAAAACTAGCCCCATTTTTTACTCCCCCCCATGAATACCTCCTTTCTATGCCACTTCACAAATCCTTCACTTGGATAATTCCCTTTCACCATCGGCAACGCAATTTGCTTCCCGGCAAAATCCCAGAACAACCGCCCAACGATCCCATTCCCATTCACCGCCTCAGACACCAGCACCCGCATACTGTCATCCAGCCCAATCGATCCCTTATCAAACGCCTTATGATGAATCGCACATAGCGCCAGTCCGTTCGGGATCTCACACGGCCCGCCAAACTGCTTCCACTTAATATGCGCAGCTTCAAGTCCAACAGATGCGTTATCATGCCGCATGTTGAATCCGCAGATTGCACACTCATAGTTATAAGCACGCAGCACCTGCTGGCGGAACAGCGGATCTCGAACCTTACGGATCTGCTGGATATCAAAACCCATCTCATCCGCGATCTCTTCCTGAATGCTTTCAGGAAAATGCGCTTCAAGGATCTGCTGCGCCAGCGAGCCGATCAGGTTTTTGTTCTTACTCAGCAACGCAAAGTGTTTTTCATCAAACCCGCCTGCGACGTTATGCTCTACAAGTTCTTTAACAGGCGGTTGCTTACTGCCAGTGGTCGAACAGAACTCAGTATTCTGAAGATCCCAAAACCCGTCCCCCTTGAGCCGCCAGAAGGGCATATTCGGATAATGCGCCTTCCGCTGTGGGCCAAAGCGTTCTAACAGGCTAAGCAGCTGCTCATGGACCTCGGTTCCATAATCAAACAGTCGCGCATGCCCCTGCTGATAGTTCGCCAGCACGTACAGAAGCAATAAAGGCTTATGCGGCGCACGCTGTTCGCCTTTGCGCCAGATGGTGATATCGGCAATTGCCTGTTCGAGAGTTTTGCTGGAAGCCATCGCGTTACGGAAGAAGCTAAATAATTGCGATGATGCTCGCAAAACCCAGACCAATCAACCCGCAATCAACAAAAACATGACCTTACCGCATAGAACTCTATTTTCTGAATCCCCCTCGCAAATTCCAAATTTACCCCACACCAAACCGCTGTATTTATATTCAGCTTTGTATAATGAGCACCAGAAATTACGCCGAACGGCAAAGGATATATTGAAGAATATTTAACGAGGAATTCGCGATATGAAGGTGCTGCAACACCCCCATACCGCTAACCACAACCAACTATCGAGGAGTTGAAAATGGCTGCGAAGAATTTTAAGCCAGAGTTTACCGTTTGCAAAACAGAATCAGACGCTTTCACCGGCATGATTGAAAACCGCGAGCTGGTCCGCAAAAACAGCGCCCGCCGTTTACACGGCAACCCGCCCAACGCAGCGCCCGTCCATCCCCGCGCCGAAACGCCGCAGGACAGTGCCGCCTGCTGCGAACTCTATGCTCGCATAGACATGAAATATCTTCTTCTGGGCGGCGAGTGGTTAACCCGTGCTGGCTTTATTAACGGCATGCCGGTAAAAATCCGCGCCATGAAAGACTGCATTGTGATTACACCACAGCATACAAGAGAATTATGGGGATGCCTGGAAGGTATGAGCGTGGTGAATATCAATAAGCATAAAGTCGCCCAGTGGCTGAAAACCTTTCCGGGGGCGCTGAATGATACCGGTGATATACCGACTGTTAAGCGTGGAACAGGGCAGGCGATAGTGGAGTAACTGTGCTTCCCATCCAATGTAATCCGTGAAGCAATAAAACGGGCATGTCATCCCATGCCCGTTGTAAGTAAAAATCACTCGTGCTTTACCTGCTCTTTCACAGCCTTAACCAGCACAGCGTGAAGTTCGCCGACGGTTAAATCACGTATAACAGGTTCGGGTATGCCACGTACCCAGCGGATAAACCGACAGATGCCAAAAAAGTCTATACCTTCACCCGTAAACAGATACTCATTTTCTGCGAGAGAGAACGTTTTCATATAGCCATCTTCTTCCGTGGCAAGCTGAACGCCAAACGCTTCTTCGCAGTCTTCCAGTAGGTCTTCGCCGTCCATACCGCAAATATGCAAATCGGCCTCAATCAACGTATTGCTATCGATAGGTTTACGCTGCTCCCCTGAGGAGTTTCGAACAACCTCAATAACTTGTGAGAGAGTGGGTTCCATCATGATGCTCTCCTTTAAAGCGGTGGAAATCATCGCCAGCGCTTTCCGGCGGCGTTCCGCTTGGTCAGACCGACAAGCACAACGTTACCTCGGCCCGAGAAATTTTGAAGTCAGTTCAGGCGATCGCCATATGATTCCAGGCATCTCTGTAAACGATATTCCCGTCACAGTGTTTCCAGGTGATTGCCTCATATCTTAGCTCGATCGTCTCTGAATGCGTTCCTGTTCCAGAACTCGGGAACAGATTTGGCGTAATCCCCGTGATTTTTACATTCTCCAGGATAATGTTGAAATATTCTCTCTCGATTCCTGCATCATCAATTTGATACATTTTGATCGTAGCCGATTTTAGCGTTTGGTTTTCACACAGTGCCCTGATAAGAACCGGAGTTGTTTTATCAAACTCTTTCTGAACAGCAATCGGTGTATGTACACGGGTACCTGTTAGTCGGCCTGTATTTCCACTCACAGGAATGGTGAGGTGATGAGCGACTGCCTTTAATTCAATAGCACCTAACCGACCGGACACCATGGAACCTCCTACGACGGGTGAGCCATTAGCATCGGTTAACCATAGATATGCTGGATTTGACATGATTATTCCTCATCTATATTTACAAAAGAAGGTAGGTGCAACATCGCCACGACCCATATGAATAAGCCAATTATTTTCAGCGGCCATGGTTCAAGGACAGCTATACAAGCAAATGCCCCGATGATCATTAAGGGACCTGATAACACATCCAGGAGCCCGCCAAAAATACGTATCTTTCCTGGCAGTAATTTATTCATTATTAATGAAATAATGTAAGCGCTTAGGGTAATGATGCAAAAGGCGATTGTTTTATCATGCCAGGTTTCGAATTCAACCCAGCTAAGGATATAGGCTAAAACTAAATATGAGCAAAGAAGCAGGTTTATAACTGGGGTGATAAACTTACTCATACGCGCCTGCCGTAGTGTGTGCAGTTAGTTTTTCATTAACTTTCTTCATGATTTGATTAAATACAGGTTTTCCTTCTGAATAACCTGCATGGATAGCATCTACGAAAGGCTGGACGGCATCAGCGAACAGAAAATAAAGTAAGTCATAGTCTCTTGGTCTCAGAAGTTGATATACTTCTGGGGCTTCTGCTTTGAGTCTGTCAGATGTTCTTATTGATCGTTCAGCCATTCCCCCAAACAAAAGGAGTGTGCTCAGTGCCGTGATTGGGTTATTTTTCCCTTTGAAAACAACAAACGTGAAGGACGTTCTTTCAATAACATGCTTTGCGATTGTTGATGCAATAATATTGGTTGATATTCTACCTGCTATTGAAGTCATTACAGATCTGTATATTTTATCCTGCTCATCCTCGGTTAAATATCTATTGAATGCTTTAAAAATAATTTTAACTGCGTTGACAATGTTCTCGTAATTCAAAATGTCGTTTTTTATGGCAGTCATCATTCTTATACGTTGAGTTTCACGAGCATACCTGGTATCCGTGTCAAAGATTCCATAGACCAGATATCCATAATCTAGCGGTACAGATAGCCCTCCATTTATAAGCCCAGTAACTGTATCAGGAGAAGCGATTATGTTGCATAATCTCCGGGCTATATCTTCTACATCAGCCATAGTATCCCTTTAAATTTATTATAAAGGGTAATATCAATGTGATATTAATGTAGATAAAGCAATTAATTATATCTAAACGATGAATTAAGAATTATTGGCGGAATTAATATTATATTAAATGAAATAATAAGCGGCTTTGTGCTAACACCACGCACTCCGCCGCCCAGCCTCAATCACTTTATCTATTCAAAACACCGGCACCCCCAGCCCCACCTTCACCTCCCTCAACGTCTCCTGCGTCACCCCTTGCGCCCGTTCGGTCCCGCGCTTCAGCATCGCCATCAGCTCGCCCTTGTCCTGCATATACATCGCCCTGCGCTCCCGCATCGGCGCAATCAGCTCCTGCAGGCACGTTTCCAGCTCGTTCTTACAAACCCGGTCACCCAGCCCACCCGCCTGATAGTGCGCCTTCATCGCCGCCACTTTCTCCTTGTCCGGATGAAACGCGTCAAGGTACGTAAACACCACGTTCCCCTCAATCTGCCCCGGGTCGCTCACCTTCAGGTGGTTCGGGTCGGTGTACATGGCGCTGACCGCACGGTGAATGGTCTCTTCGCTGGCCGAAAGGTGCAGCGTGTTGCCCAGCGATTTCGACATCTTGGCGCCGCCGTCGATGCCGGGCAGGCGGCTGGTGTCGCTCAGCATCGCCTTGCAGTGGCGCAGCACCGGGGCGGGCAGCAGGCTGTTCATCTTGTGCACAATCTCGTTGGTCTGCTCAATCATCGGCAGCTGGTCGTCGCCGACGGGCACGCACTCGGCCTTAAACGCGGTGATGTCCGCCGCCTGGCTGATGGGGTAGGCCATAAACCCGACCGGCAGCGAGCGGGCGAAGCCCTTCTGCGCAATCTCGTTTTTCACCGTCGGGTTACGCTCCACGCGGGCGACGGTGACGATGTTCATATACAGCATCGTCAGCTCTGCAAGGGCGGGCAGGGCGGACTGCAGGCAGATGGTGGTCTGGTTCGGGTCAATGCCCGCGGCGAGGTAGTCGGCCAGCACTTCGGGGATGTTGTCGCGAATTTTTTGCGGGTTGCTGCCGTTGTCGGTTAGCCCCTGAAGGTCAGCAATCAGCACAAACTGGTTGTGCGTCTGCTGAAGCGCCACGCGCTGGCGCAGCGATCCGACGAAATGACCGAGGTGCAGCGGGCCGGTTGGGCGATCGCCGGTGAGAATGGTTGGTGCGTTCATAAAGACTCCTTAACGTTGTAATGCCGAAAGGGGTCTTAGATGTGAGAAAGCCGCCTTTCGGCGGCTATCTGAAAATGAGGAAAACAACTCCGTGCCGCCTTTAAGAAGGCAGCCACCAGCGGTTTACGGTGAGCACGGCGTGGTTTATGTTCATAGAACTACAGTATCATAATTATTGAACAATTCAATTGCATCCTGCTCTACTTTAAAATGGTTACGATAAGGTTTGCCAAACCCAAGCCTACAGCTACGATTATAACTAACCTTAACTGCTCTATCTTTTTACGCTGTGATATGGCTTCTACTTGCAATGTTTTTATATAGTTTAATGCTGTATCAACATTTCCATTTTGCGTATTTGGTGTGACGTCGACCGTCTTAATATTCTCAGCATGGTTGGCGAGTACACCTCCTCCGGCTCCGGCACAAACAAAAAAAGCCATTTGAGTAAATATAGCAAGGTTCTCGTTGAAATCAGGGGTCATTAAGTCTTTATAGTTTTTTTGGAACAGTTCTGGAATTCCTAATCCCATGAATATCCCAAAGAAAATGAGAGAAACCCCTTTTTCAACGCGCGAAAGACGCTTGCTTTCCAGAAGTGATATAAATGCTAAAAAAAGCCCACCCAACAAAAAAAGCCATGCGGTTTCAAGGCTGGTATACCGCGTTATACTACAACCGATAATTATTAAGAAAAAAGAAATCATGAATGTCTGAAGATTACTTAAACTGTATTTTATGATTTTTTTCATTTGGTTATATGTCCGAGGTATATGATAGCGAGTATCATATAACAAGATCCTTTGCATCTACTGCTGTCAATTATGGGGGGGGGCTAAATATGGAGTTCACTTAATGCAAATTACTCCGAAATGCTTTTGAAAAGGCTTGTAGAGGTAAGATCAATTAACTAAATTTCAGTCATGCGGGGCACGTCATGCTGCAATCTCTCAACCACCTGACCCTCGCGGTCAGCGACCTGCAAAAAAGCGTCACCTTCTGGCACGAGCTGCTGGGGCTGACGCTGCACGCCCGCTGGAATACCGGGGCCTATCTCACCTGCGGCGATCTGTGGGTCTGCCTGTCGTACGACGAGGCGCGCCGGTACGTGCCGCCGCAGGAGAGCGACTATACCCACTACGCGTTTACCGTGGCGGAAGCGGATTTTGAACCGTTCTCGCAAAGGCTTGAGCAGGCGGGCGTCACCGTCTGGAAGCAGAACAAAAGCGAGGGGGCATCGTTTTACTTTCTCGACCCGGACGGGCACAAGCTGGAGCTGCACGTGGGTAGCCTCGCCGCGCGGCTGGCGGCGTGTCGCGAGAAGCCCTATGCGGGCATGGTGTTTACCTCAGACAAGGCTTGAGGCGCGCACCTTCAGCCTGCCCGCCAGCGTCACGTGCGTGGCGGCATCTTCCTGATTGCACAGGTACTCCACCGCCAGCCGTCCCAGCTCGCTGTAAGGCAACTGGATGCTGGTCAGCGGCGGGGTGAGCTGCTCGGAAATCTTCTGGTCGTCGTAGCCCGCCAGCAGCATATCCTGCGGAATGCGCACGCCGTTCACCGCCAGCGCCTGATAGCAGCCAATCGCCAGCCAGTCGCTGGCGCAGAAGATGGCGTCCGGGCGCTCGGCCAGTTCCAGCAGGGAAGCTGTTGCGGTAAAGGACTCGCTGAACTGCCAGTTGGTCTGGCGCACCAGGCCGTCGTCGCACGCGAGTCCGGCCTGCTGTAATGCTGCCTGGTAGCCCGCCAGACGCTGGCGCGAGGCCTCCATCCAGCTCTCGCCGGTGATGTGGGCGATGCGCGTGGCGCCGCAGGCGATGAGGTGTCTGGTAACCTGGAAAGCGTTGGCGTAGTCGTCCGGAATAAACGACGGCAGCAGCGGCGAGCCGGGGTCGCGCTGGTTGAGCAGCACCAGCGGGATGCGGGTGCAGTCCTGGAATGCCGTCATATCGACGACGTTCGTGACCGGAGAGGCAAGGATAATCCCGATGCAGTTGCGCTTGTCCAGCTGGCGGATGATGTTCAGGGCCAGCTCCACGTCGTCGCCGTAGTCGTAGACGGTGAGCAGGGTCTCGTTGCGCCACGCCGCTTCCCGCGCCTGGCTGATGGCGTCGATAAACGGGTCGAAGCTCTGCATGGAGCTGACCAGCAGGGCGATCTCCTCCTGGTTGCGCGGGGCGTGAACGGCGGGGAGGCGGTCGTAGCCGAGCTCGGTAGCCACATTAATCACCCGCTGGCGGGTGTCGTCGCTGAGCTTGATGTTGCGGGACTGGTTGAGCACCAGCGATACCGTCGCCTGCGACACCCCTGCCGCCCGCGCAATATCGTTCATCGTCACTTTTGTTTTTCGCTTCATCCGTCCTCTCCCTTTCGCGAATTTGCATCATACCCTAACCGCGCGCTTCCGCGCCGTCGATCACGTTTCTCATCCATCGAAGCGTGAACTTTGTGAGAGGCGTCGCTTTTCTGAGTGCCGCGGTTTGCGCATTTATTCTGCAACTAATATTTATTAGCTAAACATTATCAGTAAGAGGATGCGTAATGAAAGAGCAGTGGAGCAGGGAGCAGGCACAGGCGTGGTATCAGCAGAAAGGCTGGCTGTGCGGGTTTAACTATCTGCCGTCGACGGCGGTGAACTGGACCGATATCTGGCAGGAAGAGACCTTCGATGCCGAAACCATCGACCGCGAGCTGGGCTGGGCGGCGGACGCGGGCTATAACACCCTGCGCATCAACCTGCCGTTCATCGTCTGGGAGCACGACCGCGACGGGCTGATGGCGCGCATAGACCGCTTTTTGACGATTGCCGACGGTCACGGGTTCAGCACCATGCTGACCCTGATGGACGACTGCGGCTTCTCCGGCGACGAGCCGTACCTCGGCCCGCAAAAGCCGCCCGTACCGGGCAAACACAACAGCCAGGCGGCGGCGAGCCCGGGACGCGATAAGGTGTGCGATCGCGACTGCTGGCCACAGATTGAGCGCTATATCCGCGACGTTGTGCGCCAGTTCCGCGAGGATAAGCGCGTATTGCTCTGGGATCTGTATAACGAGCCGGGCAACCGCGGCATTTTCGCGACCGGCACCGAAGAGGTGTTGTACGACGAGAAGCTGGAAACCTGCGCGCACGAGCTGATGAAGCAGGCGTTCCGCTGGGTGCGTGAGGAAGACCCGACCCAGCCGCTCACCGTCTGCGCGTGGCGCCTGCCCGCGGAAGAAGAGAGCGAGACGTTTTACCAGCACCCGCTGGACCAGACCGCGCTGGCGCTGTCAGATGTGGTGAGCTATCACGCCTATACCAATACCGGGCGCATGACGGCGATTATCCAGCAGCTTCAGGCGCTGGGCCGCCCGATCTTCTGCACCGAATGGCTGGCGCGTCACGTGGGCGGCACCATCGAAGAGCAGCTCCCGCTGATGTACATGGCGAAGGTCGCGCCGTATCAGTGGGGGCTGGTGCGCGGTAAAACCCAGACCTGGCTGCCGTGGCCGGTAGTGATGAAGGAGTCCACGGACTACTGCCGCCTGTGGTTCCACGACGTGTTTGAGGAGAACGGTATCCCGTTCTCACGCGCTGAAATCGCGCTGATGAAGAAGCTGCGCAAAATCGCCCCGAATCCGCAGGGCTAATAATAATGACCCGGCGCGCTGTCGCCGGGCAACCAGGTACGCACTATGGCAATGACAATGAAAATACCGTCTCGCGAGTTGTGGTCTTACTTTGGCTATGGTTTAGGTCAGTGTTTTAGCTTTGGTTTAGTGGGTTCGTTTATTAACTATTTTTACACCGACGTGCTGGGGATCTCGGCGCTGGCGGCAAGTACCATCTTCCTGATTGCCCGTGCATGGGATGCGGTTCACGATCCGCTGTTTGCCAGCATTATGGACACCATCAACAGCCGGTTCGGAAAGTTTCGCCACTTTTTACTGATCGCCCCGCTGCTGATCACCGGGGTCACCCTGCTGGCGTTCTATAAAATCGAAGCGGATATGACCACCAAAATCCTCTACGCCGGGGTGACGTATATCCTGTGGGGGACGCTGTACGCCATCTCCGATATCCCGTTCTGGTCGATGTCATCGGTGATGACCAACGACTCCGGCCAGCGCACCCGCGCGGTGACGGCGGCGATGCTCGGAGTGAACGCCGGGATTGCCTGCGCTAACATCTTCTTCCCGAAGCTGGCAGCGTTCTTCGCCCAGTACAGCAACGATAAAGGCTACTTTATGGCGGCGCTGGTGATGATGCTGGTGGGCCTGCCGTTGATGCTCAACGGCTTTATGCAGATCAAAGAGCGCGTGCCGCCGAGCCCGGAAAAGGTGACGATGCGCGACACCTTCCACAACCTGCGCCAGAACAAGCCGCTGTTTATCGTCCTGCTGTCGTTCTTTTTCTGCGTGTTCCATAACGTGGCGGGCGGTCTCTATATCTACTTCTTTATCAACAATATGGGCGACGGCAGCCTGCAAATGGCAATTGGCGTGATGGGGATAGTGGCGGCGGTGCTGTGCCTGGTCGCCCCGCTGCTGACCCGTCGGATGCAGAAGCGGAAACTGTTTATGATCCTCTGCGGGCTGGACGTGGCGGTGCGCGTGGTGATGTGGTTCACGGGCTATCAGCACACGGCGTTGCTGTTTGTCCTGCTCGGCCTGAGCACGCTGTTCGTGATGATGACCAACATCCTCACCTCGTCGATGATTGCCGACACCATTGAGTATGCGGAGTATCACACCCACAAGCGCTGCGCGGCGATCACCTTCTCCGGGCAGACCTTTACCGGCAAGATGTCGGTGGCGGTGGGCGGCGGGCTCATCGGCGTGTTTCTGACGATGATCGACTATGTGCCGCAGGCGCAGTCACAGAGCGACAGCGTACTGGCGGGACTGTTCTTCGGGATTTGTTTGTTACCGGCGATAGGCTCGCTGATCCGAATGGGGTTTATGTCGCGCTTTACCTTTACCGAAGAGAAGCATGCGGAGATTTGTCGGCTGCTGGCGGAGCGGAATGCGTCTGCGAAAGCGCCAGGTGGCGGTTGCGCCTTACCCGGCCTACAGGACCAGCCCTTGTAGGCCTGATAAGCGAAGCGCCATCAGGCTTCGCGTAATGACTTACAGCGACTTCACAAACGCCAGCAGATCTTCGTTGAGCTGGTCCTGGTGGGTCAGCGCGAAGCCGTGCGGCGCGTTGTCGTACACTTTCAGCGTGGCGTTTTTGATCATCTCTGCCGCCAGCTTGCCGGTCGTTTCAAACGGCACGACCTGGTCGTTGCTGCCGTGGATCACCAGCGTCGGCACGTCGATTTTCGCCATATCCGGGCGGAAGTCGGTCTCGGCGAAGGCGGTTACGCAGTCGATGGTGCCCTTCAGGGACGCCAGCAGGGCGATGTTCAGCGTCTGCGTCAGGGCACCGGCAGAAACGGTCTGCCCGGCGTTGGTGCCGTAGAATGGGGTGGCGAAATCGCTGATGAACTGAGCGCGATCTTTACGCAGTCCGTCGCGAATCCCGCTGAAAACGCTCTGATCGACCCCTTCCGGGTAGCTTTCGGATTTGCCGAAAATGGGCGTTACCGCGCCCAGCAGGGCAAGACCGGCCACGCGTTCGCTGCCGTAATTGTTGATGTAGCGCGTCACGTCGCCGCCGCCCATGGAGAAGCCCACCAGCGTCACGTCGCGCAGATCCAGCGTGGTGATCAGGTCGTTAATGTCGGATGCAAAGGTATCGTAGTCATAGCCGTTCCACGGCTGATCTGAACGTCCAAACCCGCGACGGTCAAAGGCGATGGTGCGGTAGCCGCGCTCGGCCAGGTGGTTCAGCTGGCTGTCCCACATATCCCCATCCAGCGGCCAGCCGTGGCTGAAAAGAACCGGTTTGCCCGCGCCGCAGTCTTTGTAATAAATCTGCGTACCATCTTTTGCCTTAAACGTTGCCATAGTGTGTTCCTCTACAGGTGATTGTTATGTTCAGACCGGCGCGACCAGATAACGAATTGCCGGTGATGTTGTGCCCTGATGAAAAGCCAGAACGCGGCTCTGCAACAGGAGGTCATTCATGGTGTGGCGCTCCTGCTGGCGCAGATGCTCGATCCAGGAACCCATCAGGAAGGTCTCGATAAACAGACCCGGACGTTCAATATCTTCGTACACCGCCCAGCTCATCGCCCCGGCGCGGCGGCGCACCCGGCGTAGCTCGTGCACGGCCTGCAAAAACGCTTTCGCGTTCTGCGGGTCGATGATGTACTCATGCGAGACCAGCACCGGGCCACGCTCGTTCGGGAGTTCAATCTCCACCCCGTCCAGCGGCTGCCCGCTCAGGTCGAGATTTAAATCCGGATCTTTCTCCAGCTTCCAGCGGAACACCGTCATGCTCGCCAGCACCATCCCCAGCGTGGCGACAACCAGCGAAGCCGGAGTGCCGAACTGCGAGGCGATCTGGCCCCAGACGGCGCTGCCTGCGGTCATCGAACCGAAAAAGACCGTCAGATACACCGCCAGCGCCCGGGCTTTTACCCAGCGTGCGGCGCTGCGCTGCGCGCCAAGGTTGAGGGTGGAGAGCACCGCAATCCACGCGAAGCCGGTAAAGAACTCAAACAAGTTTAGCAGCCAAAAGTGACGTACAAATGCCAGCGCCAGCATGGTGATCGCAAACGTCAGGCTGGCGGCCACCATCAGCCGATCGGCGTTCAGCCGCTGGCGCAGACGCGGCAGCAGGATGGCCCCGGCAATGGCGCCAAGGCCGATACACGCCAGCATCACGCCGTAGCCCGCCGGGCCTAAGCCCAGCTCGCGGCGCGCCACCAGCGGCAGCAATGCCCAGCCCGCGCTGCCGAAAACAAAAAAGGCCACGGTGCGCACCAGCACGTTGCGCAGCACCGGCGCGGCGTGCACGTAGCGAATCCCGGAGCGCACCGCGGAGAAGAAGTGCTCCGGTGGCAAACGCTGCACGGACGGTGCCGGACGCCAGCGCCACAGCACCCATGCCACGCCCATCACGGACAGCGCGTTCAGGGCAAACACCATCCACGGCCCGGCAAGCGACAGCAGAAAACCGCCCAGCGCAGGGCCAATTGCCCGGCTGATATTGACCCCGAGCGAGTTAAGCGCCACGGCGGAACCCAGCTCGGGCTTGCTCACCAGGTCAGGGACAATCGCCTGAAACGGCGGCGAACTCATGGCCGCACCCACGCTCAGCAGAAACGTCGCCGCCAGCAGAACGGTGGGGGTGACGTGTCCGGTAAAAGAGAGCAGCGTCAGCCCGGCGGCGGCAATGAACACCCACAGCTGGGAGAAGAGCAGGTATTTACGTCGATCAACGATGTCCGCCATCACCCCGGACGGCAGGGCGAAAAGGAACATCGGCAGGCTGCTCGCCGCCTGCACCAGCGCGATATCCAGCGGATCGGCGCTGAGCGTCAGCATGCTCCAGTTGATACCGACGTCGCTCATCCATGAGCCGACGTTAGAGACCACCGTGGCGATCCACAGCATGCGGAACACCGGCTGGCTCAGCGGCTGCCAGGGTGAAACCGCGGGGGCGGGCGTCGTCTCGACGTGTGCGTCGCGAACGTCGTTTACCTGGGTCATGCGAACCTCTCCGTTGTTTTACGCTGCATTCGCCACTGGCCCGGCCCGGTAAGGGCGAGGGTGGTGAAGATAATCAGCAGCAGCCAGCCAAACTGCCCCTCGGCAATCGACCAGTTCGGGTGGACCGCCAGCATCGCCACCAGCAGCACGGCGATAATCGGCAGGCACGCCAGGCGGGTGTAAATCCCCGCAATGATAAACAGCGGGCAGATCACCTCGGCGACGATCGCCGGGATCAGACTGGCATACGGCCCAAAACCAAACGGATCTTCGATGCGCGTCAGCTCTTCGCTGAAGTGCAGCACCTTCGGCAGACCGTGCACGTAAAGCAGCAGCAGACTGCCGGTCAGGCGCAGAAAGAACAGCCCCGGATCGATCCGGGGCGAAGCGTTATTTTGTTTCATCAGAATGCAAAGCAGCTGCAACCCAGCGCACCCCAGAAAGCGTTATCGTCGGATACCGGCATCTCTGACGTGCGGGCAAAGTCATGCTGGTGGTTGTGAACCCCGCACGGGCCGCTACAGTGGTGAGCCATACTCATACCCACGCGTGCGGCCTGCGGCGGCGCGCTGCGGTAGTGGCCCGGCACCTTCACCACCGGGGACCACTCGGGCAGGACCGGAATGGCGGGCGGCGCGAGTGGGCCAAAAGCGCCTGCGGCATAGACGATATCGCCGTTCACTACGGTGAGGACGGACTCGATGCCCTTGATCTCCTCCTCCGGCACGCGGAAGTAATCTTTGCTGAGCACCGCCAGATCCGCGAGCTGGCCCGCTTTGATCTGCCCTTTCTGGTTCTGTTCGCTGGAGAACCACGCGCTGCCCTGGGTCCAGAGCATCAGGGCGGTATCGCGATCCAGACGGGCGCTGTGATCGTACATCTGCATCCCGCCAACGGTGCGGCCGGAGACCAGCCAGTAGAGCGCGGTCCATGGGTTATAGCTCGCCACGCGGGTGGCGTCCGTTCCCAGGCCCACCGGCACGCCGGTCTCGAGCATTTTCGCCACCGGCGGCGTGTGGCGGGTGGCTTCGATGCCGTAGCGCTCGGCAAAGTACTCGCCCTGGAAGGCCATGCGGTGCTGGACGGCAATGCCGCCGCCGAGTGCTTTGATGCGGTCAATGTTGGCCTGCGACACGGTTTCGGCGTGGTCGAAGAACCAGTGCAGCCCGTTGAACGGAATGTCACGGTTCACCTTCTCGAACACGTCCAGCATGCGGCTGATGGATTCGTTGTAAGTGGCGTGCAGGCGGAACGGCCAGCGGTGCTCCACCAGATGGCGCACTACGCGCTCCAGCTCGTCCTCCATGCCCGGTGCGAGATCCGGGCGCGGCTCGAGGAAGTCTTCAAAATCGGCGGCGGAGAAGACCAGCATCTCGCCCGCGCCGTTGTGGCGGAAGAAGTCGCTGCCCTGGCCCGGCGTCAGCATGTCGGTCCATTTTTCAAAGTCTTCCAGCTCGTGGCCCGGACGCTGGGTAAACAGGTTGTAGGCGATGCGGATGGTCATCTGCTTTTTCTCGTGCAGTTCGGCAATCACCTCGTAATCTTCCGGGTAGTTCTGGAAGCCGCCGCCCGCGTCGATGGCGCTGGTCAGACCCAGGCGGTTGAGCTCGCGCATGAACTGGCGGGTGGAGTTGACCTGCTGCTCCAGCGGCAGCTTCGGCCCTTTGGCCAGCGTGGCGTAGAGGATCATGGCGTTCGGACGGGCGATCAGCATTCCGGTCGGGTTGCCGTTGGCGTCGCGCTGGATCTCCCCGCCCGGCGGGTTTGGCGTGTCTTTGGTGTAGCCGACCACCTTCAGCGCGGCGCGGTTGAGCAGGGCGCGGTCGTACAGGTGGAGGATAAACACCGGGGTGTCAGGCGCGGCGTCGTTAATTTCGTCGAGGGTCGGCATGCGGCGCTCGGCGAACTGGAACTCGCTCCAGCCGCCCACCACGCGCACCCACTGGGGCGATGGCGTGCGCAGGGCCTGCTCTTTTAGCATCCGCAGGGCGTCGGCCAGGGACGGCACGCCTTCCCAGCGCAGCTCGAGGTTGTAGTTCAGGCCGCCGCGGATCAGGTGCAGGTGCGAGTCGTTCAGGCCGGGGATGGCGGTGTGGCCTTTTAAGTCGACCACCTTAGTGCCGTCGCAGTGGTGTTGCATCACCTCGGCGACGGTACCCACTTCCAGAAATTTTCCGTCGCGCACGGCAACGGCTTCCGCGACAGGATTCTCGCGATCGACGGTGTGAAACTGGCCGTTAACCAGAATGAGATCGGCTTTACCGAGGGTAACCATAATAGCTCCAGACTAAGAGGGGAATGGTCAGGATTATGGGAACCGGTTTCGGCAAAGATCCAGTTATACAATAGGATAGGTATACCAAAGTATAACTATACCTAAGGTTAACTATACGAAGAGATAATTACACCACAGCGCTGTGGGTCATAGGATGAACGCGATTTTATCGGCGTGCTGTTCGCGGCGATTTTAACCTTTAACCTCACTGGATAATCTTATGACCACTTCTAAGCTCGAAGTCTTAACCCCTGCCAACTGTCAGATCATCTTCATCGATCACCAGCCACAGATGGCGTTCGGCGTGCAGTCTATTGACCGCCAGGTGCTGAAAAACAACACCGTGGCGCTGGCGAAAGCGGCTAAGGTGTTCAACATCCCAACCATCATCACCACCGTTGAGACCGAAAGCTTCTCCGGCAATACCTATCCGGAGCTGCTGGACGTGTTCCCGGGCCAGGACATTCTGGAGCGTACCTCCATGAACTCCTGGGACGACCAGAAGGTGCGCGACGCGCTGAAGGCCAACGGCAAGAAGAAGGTGGTTGTCGCGGGCCTGTGGACCGAAGTGTGCAATAACAGCTTTGCCCTGTGCGCGATGCTGGAAGGCGACTACGAAATTTATATGGTGGCAGACGCCTCCGGCGGCACCTCCAAAGAAGCCCACGACTTCGCGATGCAGCGCATGATCCAGGCGGGTGTGATCCCGGTGACCTGGCAGCAGGTGATGCTGGAGTGGCAGCGTGACTGGGCGCGCAAAGAGACCTACACCGCGGTGATGGATATCGTGCGCGAGCACTCCGGCGCCTACGGAATGGGGGTGGATTACGCCTACACCATGGTGCACAAAGCGCCGTCTCGTCAGAAGAGCGAGCACCGCACCTTAGCGCCGGTTCCGGCACGCTAAGTCCCGCTGGCGGGCTGGTCCCTCATCCGGCTCGCCGCTGCCTTTTTCTCTGGAGTTCACAATGAGTACAGGGTTGATATCCCTCGCGGCAGGCGTGTTGATTGGCCTGATGTATGCCGTGCTGAAGGTGCGTTCCCCCGCGCCGCCCGCGCTGGCGCTGATTGGCCTGCTGGGGATGCTGGCGGGGGAACAGGCGATGCGTCATCTTTTATCCCGCGATAATCCCGCGGGCGTGCAGGTGACGGTTCCCCACGTTCAGCACCTGACCGGAGCGTCATCATGAAGGCCTGGATTATTTCGCTGGTGTGCGGGGTCGCGGCTGGGGTACTTTACGCCCTGCTCGACGTGCATTCCCCGGCGCCGCCGGTCGTCGCGCTGCTTGGCCTGTTCGGCATGCTGGTGGGTGAACAGCTGATCCCCATCGGACGGCGTCTGGTGAGCCGCGAACCGTTGACCCTGGCCTGGTTTCGTCATGAATGCGTACCGAAGATCAGCGGTACCGCGCCCCCAGCGCCCGCGAAGGAAAGCCGCGACGCGTAACGATTTGTTTGAGGAAAGACAGCATGACGCTGCCGTGGCGCATTGCCATCATTGATGACGAACGCTCTGTTCGCAGCGGGCTCAGTAACCTGCTGCAATCGGAAGGGTATGCTACCGATACCTTCGATTCGGCAGAGGTGTTTTTGAGCCACCCTCTCGCCCTGTCCGGCGCGTCGCTGGTGATCACCGACATCAAGCTACGCGGCATGAACGGCATCGAGCTGTTTGAGAAGCTGCGGTTGCTGGCCACGCCGCCACCGCCAATACTGTTTATCTCCGGTCATGCTGATGAAAATATGCAGCGGTATGCACTCAGTCTGGGCGCCGCTGCATTTTTGCGTAAGCCGATTAACATCGATATTCTGCTGGATCATATTCATCGGGAGCTGACCCGCCGACAATAAGGATCGCGGATGAACGAACATACGTCGCCTGCATTTTGGCCCGCCCGGGGAAGTCTCCATGAAGGGCGGGCTTTTGTTCTGAAAGAGGATGTCATTTTTACCGTGCTGGCGCAGGAGGGCGGCATCTCCTGGATGAACGGGCGGCATCCCCAGTCCGGCGGTTCGTTTATTATTGCCACCGCGGTCAGCGATGAAGAAGAGGAGCGGGCAACGCGGCTGCTGAAAAACGAGTTTGCCCTGCGCGACCGGCTTCATGACGGCTGGGCTATCCGGCCCGTCGCTTCAACCCAGTACCGCGGACGTTTTGCGCTGGTCTACGCGCCGTTCTGCTTTGAACTGCTGGCGTGCCGGGCAGGTAAGGCGATTTCCGGGATCGCCCGCTTTATCGAAATGGCGATCCGCATCTGCGGTCCCCTGCGCCAGATGCATCTGCACAACCTGATCCACGGCGATATCAAACCCGGGGCGTTCTTCGTTCATCACGACGCCACCTGCCGTCTTTGCAGCTTCGGTCTTTCCTGCGGCACCTCCGACGCGTTCTCCCAGTCCCGGCTTGCCGCGTCTGGCGGCACGCCCGCCTACATGTCACCGGAACATACCACGCGTACCCGGCGCGCCGTCGACAGCCGGAGCGATCTCTACAGTCTGGGTATCGTGCTTTATGAACTTCTGACCGGGCGATTGCCGTTTGAACTGAGCGCTGATGACCAGACCAACTGGGCGCATTACCACATTGCCTCTGAGCCGCTTGCGCCGGGGCGGGTGCGCCCGGACGTACCCGGCATGCTGTCGACCATTATCCTTAAGCTGCTGGAGAAGAATCCGGAGAATCGCTATCAGACCGTCGACGGGCTGATTGCCGACCTCAGGCGCTGCCAGGCGACGCTGACCGCCGAAGGTGAGATCGTCGACTTTATTCCCGGCCAGCAGGATCGCTCTCCGGCGATCCATCTTGCCGATTCGCTTTTCTCTGCGCATCCGCAGGCCAGCGACGTCATCGCCGCGTTTGAGCGGGTCAGCCAGAGCGGTGCGCCGGAACTGGTGACTATTGGGGGGCCTTCGGGGATCGGCAAATCTTCCGTGATCGCCACCACGCTGAAATCGCTGCAACAGCGCAAGGTGCTGCTGGCGGTGGGCAAGGTCGATCAATATTCTCCCACGCTGCCCTACGGCGTGCTGAGTTCGGCGTTTCGGACGCTCACGCTGCACCTGCTCGGGCTGCCAGCCGGGGAGGTAGCGACGTGGAAAATCCGCCTGTCGCGCGCGCTGGAAGGCTTCGAGGAGCTGGCCGTTAGCCTGGTGCCGGAGCTGAATTTACTCCTTGAGAACAAACCGCGTTTCTCTGCGGATACCTTTTCCATCGACGCGCGGGCGCGCTTCAGCCATATGGTGCTGGCGCTGGTGAAAACCTTCGCCACCCAGGGCGCGCCGCTGGTGCTGCTGCTGGATAATGTGCAGTGGATCGACGCCGCAAGCCTGCAAACGCTCGATCACCTGCTGCGCGCCTGCGGCGCCATCCCGCTGCTGGTGGTGGTGGCGCACCGCGATCTCAGTTCGCTTTCTGAGCCCACCTTGCAGACCGCGCTGGCGAGCCTGCCGGAGGCGGCGCAGCACGCCACGACGATCGTGCCGCAGCCGCTGTCGGTGAAGGCCGTGGCGCGCTGGCTCGGGGGGATTTTTCATGCCCGCAGTACCGGTACCGCCGATCTTGCCACGCTGATCCATGAAAAAACCGGCGGCAACCCGCTGTTCGTGCAGGAATTTTTCCGCCGCATCGTCGATGACGGACTGGTGGTGCACAACAAATATCAGGGGAAATGGCATTACGATCTCCAGGCCATCCGCGCCCGGCACTACACCGAGAACGTGGTGACGCTGGTGCTTGAACAGCTCAAGGAGATGCCCGACGAGACGCGCCGCCTGCTGGGCAGCATCGCCTGCCTCGGCTGCACGGGCGAGCTGGAGATGCTGTGCCGCGTGGTGGGGCGGTCGGCGGCGGAAATCCGCTACGCGCTTCATCCGGCGGTGACCGCTCAGCTGATTGTGCTGACGGAGAAAGAGTACGCTTTTACCCACGATCGGGTGCAGGAAGCCGCCTTTGCCCTGCTGGATGAGGGCGAGAAAAGCCATCTGCACCTGACCACCGCCAGCCTGCTGGCGGATGCCGCGCGGCAGACGGCGGGCAACGAACTGCTGTTCCGCGCGGTTCACCACGTCAGCGCCGCGCTGGACTGCATCCAGCCTGCACCCCAGCGGCAGCGATTCCGGGAGCTGAGCCTTCAGGCCGCGCGGCGTGCGAAGCGTACCGGCGATTACCTTTCCGCCTTGAGCTATATCCAGACCGCCAGAGCGCTGGGGAATGCGGGCCCGGTCTCGGACTTTATGCTGGATATCGAAGAGGCGGGCTGTGAGTTTGCGCTCGGACACCTGGAGCGCACGCGTGCGCTGTGCGATGCGATCCTCGGTTCACCGGGCGGGCTGACGGAGAAAGCGCTGGCCGCCAACCTGCTGGCGGAAGTTTATATGCGCCAGTCGGAGATCCGCCTGGCGCTGGAGGCGTCGTTATGCTGGCTGGGCGTGTTCGGGATCCAGATCAGCCGCTACCCGGAAAATGCCGAATGTGACGAGGCCTGGCAGCAGTTCTGTCAACGCACCGCCGACGCGCCGCAGAACCCGTTTTCTCAGCTTAAGCTGATGGAGAACGCAGAGACCGAAGCGGTGATGAACCTGCTTTACAGCGCCAGTATTTTCGCCAGCTTTACCTGCCCGCGCCTACACTTTTTACTCCTGTGCCGGATGATGCACCTCACGCTCGATCACGGCATAACCGGTGCTTCCACCACGGCGATGGCCTGGTTTGGCGTGCTGATTGGCCACCGCTACGCCGAATACCGTCTCGGGTTTGAGTACGGCACGCTGGCTCGTGAGCTGGTGAACCGCCACGGCTATGATGCCTATGAAGCCAAAACTCTGCTGCCGCTCGACCAGCTCAGCGTCTGGACCCAGCCGCTGTCGTACACTATCGAGTGCGCCAAGGCCTGCTTTACCTCAGCGGTGACCCACGGCGACATGACGATGGCCTGCTTCGCGGCCTGTCATCAGATCATTAACTTCCTCTCCCGGGGCGATCATCTGGATGGCGTGCTGACCAGCATCGATCGCGGTCTGGCCTTTGTGCGCAAAACGGATTACCAGGACATTGAAACCGTTCTGCACATTCAGCGCCGCTACGTGGAGTTTTTACGCACGCCGGTGACGGGCCCATGGAGCGCCGCCCAGGCGCTGCCTGACGATCTGCTGCCCGCGCCGCCGGAGCAGGCGCCCGAGCAGACCTCGACCATGCTCTTCTGGTACTGGCTCTATCGCGGGATGGCGCACTTTTCCTGCGGCGAATACGCCGACGCACAGGCGGATTTAGAAATGGCGGGCTGGTATGCGTGGTCCGCGCCGGGTCATATTCATCTGCTGGATTACCATTTTTACAGCGCGCTGGCGCTCTCCCGCCAGCTCACGCCGGAAACCTTTTCGGCGGATTATCGCCGCAGTATTCATCACCATTACGACAAAATTGCCCTCTGGGCGCGGATCAATCCGGGCACATTTGCCGATAAAGAGGCGCTGATTTATGCCGAAATCGTCCGTCTGGACGGCATGAACAGCATCGCGCTGGAGCAGTATGAAAAAGCGGTGCGACTCTCGCGGGAGGGCGGGTTTAACCCGATCAATGCCCTGGCGCACGAGCTGGCCGGGCGTTTCTCGCTGGCCTGCGGCTACCCGACCGCCTCCGACGCCCATTTCCGCGGCGCGATTGCCGCCTGGGGGCGCGTCGGGGCGCAGGCCAAGGTGCGCCAGCTGGAGCAGGATTTCCCCCATCTGCTGGCCTCCGGGCAGAGCCGCGCGTATGACACGGCGGCGTTTGCCCAGAACGAGGTGATCCGCGA
The DNA here is from genome assembly GCF_050031515.1 of Enterobacter cloacae complex sp. 397G4. Classification (NCBI taxonomy): domain Bacteria; kingdom Pseudomonadati; phylum Pseudomonadota; class Gammaproteobacteria; order Enterobacterales; family Enterobacteriaceae; genus Enterobacter; species Enterobacter cloacae complex sp. 397G4. The sequence goes on from NZ_JBLGWE010000001.1 coordinate 614,110, forward strand.
TTTGCAGAGCGTCATCAAAGCCTCACGCGCCTTATCCGAAGAGATCAACCTTGAACGTTTAATCGAAAACCTGATGACGCTGCTGCTTGAACGGGCCGGGGCGCAGCGTGGCCTGCTGCTGCGCGTCAGCGATAATCACATCCCGGAGATTGAAGCCAGCGCCTGGACCAGTACCGACGGCGTGCGGGTACGCATCCTGAAAGCGTCACCGATGGCGACGGACATGCCGCTGTCGGTGCTGGCCGCGGTGATCCGCACCGGGCAGGAGATCCGCACCGGCAAACCGGAGGAGTTCCACCCGTTCAGCCAGGATCCGTATCTGGTGACGTCCGGCGCCGCCGTGATGTGCGTGCCGATGTTCAAACAGGCGCGGCTGGTGGGGATTCTGTATCTGGAAAACCGCCTGATGCCGGAGGTGTTTACCGCCGAACATTCGCGCGTGGTCAGCCTGCTGGGTGCGCAGGCGGCGGTTTCGCTGGAGACGGCGCGGCTCTACGCCGAGCTGCTGGCGGAAAACATCCAGCGCCGACGGGTGGAGAAAGAGCTGCGCGCCAGCCAGACCTCACTGATGCTGGGCGAGCAGATCAGCCATACCGGCAGCTGGCGCTGGGAACTGGTGCAGGATCTGATGTTTATGTCCGAAGAGTACGCCCGTATCCTTGGCCTGCCGGAACAGCAAAAGATGATCTCAATGGCGGAGTTTTTGACCTTCGTGCATGAGGATGATTATGGCCGGATCAGCACCCTCGTTAATCAGAGCGTGCGTGACGGGCTGTCGATGCGCGCGGAGTTTCGCATCATCCGCACCGACGGCTCCGTTCGTTACCTCCTCGGGATTGGCGATCCGGTGGGGGTGGGCAGCGAGGTGAATGAGTATTACGGCATCATTACCGACATCACCAGCCAGCGGGCGGCGGAGGATGCGATGCGGGTGGCGCAGGCGGATCTGGCACGGGTCTCACGAGCCACTACCGTCGGGCAACTGACCTCCTCGATCGCGCACGAGATCAACCAGCCGCTGATGTCGATTGTCTCGAACGCCGGCGCGAGCCTGCGCTGGCTCAACCGCGATCCGGCGCGGCTGGAAAAAGTGCGCGAGGGGCTGGAGGAGATCGCCGCCGAGGGCGAGCGGGCAGGGGAGATCATCCGCAGCATTCAGTCTCTGACGCGCAAACAGGACCCCACGTTTACGCGAATCGATCTGCACTTCCTGATCCACCACATCATTATGCTTTCCCGCAGCGAACTTGAGCTGCGACACATAAGCGTTGATTATCTTCTGAACGCTGACGACAGCTTTATCATCGGCGACAGCGTGCAGATCCAGCAGGTGCTGCTTAACCTGGTGATGAATGCGATGGAAGCGATGGCGGAAGTGACGGATCGCCCGTGCAGCATCACGATCGCCACCGCGAACTGCGCCGAGGGGAAGGTGATCTTCGAGATCGCCGATACCGGCAGCGGCATTGAGCCGGAGCTCACCGAGCGGATCTTTGACTCGTTCTATTCGACCAAAGCGCAGGGAATGGGGATGGGGCTGACCATCAGCGCCAGCATCATTGAACGGCACCGGGGGAAACTGAGCGCGCGCCGCAGAGAGCCGTACGGCACGGTGTTTACCTTCGCGTTGCCGCTTGCCGGACAGGAGATGTAACGTTTATTCCGCTGGCTGATGTTTGGTCAGGCGCTCGACGGCCCTGACCAGTTCAGCCACGGAGCGGACCTGCATTTTCTCCATCACCCGGCGGCGGTGCACTTTCACCGTAATCTCACTGACGCCCAGCTCGGCGGCGATCTGCTTGTTGAGCTTGCCGCTGACGGCCAGCTCAAGCACCTCATGCTCGCGCGGCGTGAGGGACAGATGGCGCTGTTTCAGGGCGTAGTGCTCTTTGACGCGGGCGGCGTTGTGCTGTGCCAGCCTGAGCGCGGATTCGATGGAGCCGATGAGCGCGCTGGATTCAACGGGCTTAGTGAGAAATTCGTAGGCCCCGCCTTTGATCGCCCGGACGGACATAGGGATGGTGCCGTGGCCGGTGAGAAAGATGATCGGTATTTCCCGCCCGCTGGCTTTCAGCGCATCTGCGACATCAAACCCGGTTATCGTGGGCATTTGCATATCGAGGATCACGCAGGAGGGCAGATCCTCAAAGGGATGGCTGAGAAAGGCTTCTGCTGAGGAAAAGCCAAGTGCATGTATATCCGCAGACTCCAGCAGCCTGACAACGGACTGCCTGACTGTGTCATCGTCATCAACCACATAAACAATGTGTTCCATTCACCGCCCCGGTGTTGATTTAAATGTCGAGGATGTAAACAGTCACTATGGCTACGTAAGAGACTGTTTATGCTGACTTTCATCTTAACACATTAAATATCATTATCATTTAGCAATATGATAACCATATGAAGTATAGCGAGCTGGAGCGGAGGCGATGAAGGAACGAAACGCTGTTTTTATGCACCGACAAGCTCAATACGGTTGCCGTCCGGGTCCGCAATCACCGCTTCATAGAAACCGTCCCCGGTCATACGCGGGGCGCTGAGCAGGGAGCCGCTTGCCTGCGCCTGCGCTGCCATACTGTCCACCTGCGCTTTGCTGCCGACGTTGATGGCGATATGCGCCCAGCCGATAAATTCCGGGTGCGAAGGTGCACTGGGCAGGCCCGGCAGCGTCATCAGCTCGATGGTCGGCCCGTCATCCAGGGTAATAAAGTGAGATTTAAACCCCGGACGATTTTTGCTGACGTAGCGGTCATTACTGCGGCCGCCAAACACCGTTTCCCAGAACTGAACCTGAGCGTCCAGGCTGCGGGTCCAGAGTGCGACATGTGCAATATTCATAAGATCCCTCGTTATTTGTCTGTGAGGACTTTCACCGGTAAAACAGGCTACACTCTGGTTTTGAGCGCGACAAGCTGAGGAAACAACAATGCACTACACACTGAAAGAAAGCGACAAGGAAAAAGCGGAAGGAACAAACGGCGCGGGCGCTCTACAGCAAAAACTGCTGGAATCCCGTTCGATTGTCATCTCCGGAGAGATTAACCAGGAGCTGGCCCAGAAGGTCATCACTCAGATGATCCTGCTGCAAAGCGTCAGCAACGATCCGATCAAGCTGTACATCAACAGTCAGGGCGGCCACGTAGAAGCGGGCGACACCATCCACGACTTCATTAAGTTTATCCGTCCGGAAGTGCATGTGATCGGCACCGGCTGGGTGGCGAGCGCCGGGATTACCATCTTCCTGGCGGCGAAAAAAGAGCACCGCTACGCTCTGCCGAATACCCGCTTTATGATCCACCAGCCGCTGGGCGGCGTGCGCGGTCAGGCAACGGATATCGAAATCGAAGCGCGCGAGATCATCCGCATGCTGGAGCGCGTGAACAAGCTGATTGCTGACGCCACCGGCCAGCCGCTGGAGAAAGTGAAGAAAGACACCGACCGTAACTTCTGGATGTCACCGGCGGAAGCGCTGGACTACGGCATCGTGGGTAAACTGATTACCCATTATGACGAGCTGAACCTGGATTAAGTTTTTTATCCATCTATAAGCCTGAAAGTTCTTGCTCCCTGTTAAGGGGAGCAAGAACAATCCAAAGAAAGCATGTAGCTACTCGTCAGACTCAATAAATCTTTCTGCAACTAATACGTGCCCTGGGTATAATGAAATTGCGACGTTACTATCCAGACGAGTTAATACCTCGACTCCTGTGAAATCAGGGATAACGCACCTGGCTCCATTAGCAATCAGTTCAATCCCACCTATTCCAACGCAACAGGTGCCAGCGCTCACTGCAGAAGTCACTCCACTCCTTGAATCTTCAAAAACAATGATTTTCTCGGGTGGCGTTGAGAGTCGTTCTGCTGCAAGTAGATAGGGTTCTGGAAAGGGTTTACCTTTTTTGACATCATCACGCTCAACGATAACCGAAATACAGTGTTGCACTCCTAGCATGGCCGTTACACGATCAATTTTCTCTCTCCATCCGCTAGTCACTATGCCAACGCGGATTCCTACTGAATCAAGGGAAGTAATTAGCGCAGCAACGCCCGGTATAGGATCATATTCGGCTGTATTCTCAACATAAATAATGTGTGCCTGAATTTTTCTCTGCGCTTCAACAGGCAGGTCACTAAAAAGTGCCTGGATAGTATGAGGTCCCGGCTGTCCGTGTATGTGCTTGATAATGTCGTCTTGCGAAATTGTCTTGCCAAATGTTTCCGCAGCTTCTCGCCAGCCTCTTTCAATGACTGAGTTGGAGTCAATAAGCACGCCATCCATGTCAAATAATACGGCTGAAAAATGATTTACGTATTCACGCATGCTCGATCTCCCTGACATCAATATGTTTTGCCTGTAATTGCCCCCTCGCTACAACAATTTGTCCTAGTGATATACCGCCATCGTTGGTGGGGACGCTATGGTGGAAATAAGGCTTCAGGCCAGCGGCATGTAAACCTTCCACAGTATTAAGCAGGATAAATTCATTCAAAAATACACCACCGCTTAATACGACCTGTCTTGTTGCGCATACTTTTGATAAACGTATACATACTGAGATGATCATATCCACAATTGTTGAATGAAAACGCCTGCTCAATAGGGGGAGATTAGGCGCCGTCGTAGTAAGCTCAGACACTAATTCCCTTATCATTGGACGATAATCCACTTCCAGGTGACCATTTTTTTCCTGGACACAATATGAAAAAGGTTGTGACATGTAGAGATCGCGATTCAGTAAGGCTTCAAGCTCAATAGCCGCTTGTGCTTCATATTCGACATACGAGCAAATACCTATTAACGCTGATATGCCGTCAAATAACCTGCCCATACTACTGGTTTTGGGGGAGTTGAAATGCCTTGCAGCCATTTTAGCGTACACGCTAAGCTGCTGAGCCGGCAGCGCATTAAGCGCAGGAAGATTAACGCCCTCTAAATGTTCTCCGTATAGTGCTGTTAGCAACGATATGGCAACCCTGACAGGCTCTTTAACAGCCTTGTCTCCGCCCGGAAGAGAGAAGGCACGAAGGTGTGCAGCCCTTTCAAAGCTTTTTTCATCACCGGTAAGAAATTCTCCACCCCATATGGTGCCGTCTGTTCCATACCCCGTACCATCGAAAATAACGCCGATAGTTTTACCAGAAAGCCCATTTTCTGCCATGCATGACACCATGTGTGCGTGGTGATGCTGTACCTGAACAACGTGTAGCTTTGATTGCTTTAGTGCATTACGTGTAGAGCGAAAAGAAGGATGCAGATCGCAGGCTATTGCATCAGCGCTTGCGCCAAGCAATGTTTGCAGATGGTTTACACATTCGATATGGGAATTGAACGTTTGGTCATTTTTTAAGTCGCCAATGTGTTGACTGATAAAAACCTCTTTACCCTTAGCGATACTCACGGTGGTCTTTAGTTCAGCACCTAGCGCAATAGCCTTACCTGCATCAAACGGCAGATGAACAGGATAAGGAGCATACCCGCGCGAGCGTCGAATGAAAGAAAGGTGACTATGTCTTCCCTCTGGTAGCGACATAACACGAACGACAGAGTCATCAACGCGCGTATGTATGTCACGATTGTTGAGAATAAAATAATCAGCAATGTCACCTAATTGTTCAATTGCGCTAACATTATCACAAACAATAGGGTAGCCAGAGCGATTCCCGCTCGTCATCACCAGCGCTGGCATTTTCGGATCGCTCAGTAATAGATATTGAAGGGGAGTTGAGGGCAGCATTACTCCAATACTGGGATTATGTGGTGCAACAGAGTTTGCGAGCATATTGTGTCGCTTTCGTAGCAATACGATTGGTCGCTGTGAACTTTCAAGAACTTCTTGCTCCTGCACATTTACATAAGCAATACGTGATGCACTATCACTGTTTAAGAGCATCACCGCGAAAGGTTTTGAGTCTCTGCGTTTACGTTTTCTTAATTCCTGAACAGCCTTATCGTTACTTGCATCGGTGACGAGATGAAATCCACCTAAGCTTTTCACGGCAACAATGGCTCCTTCCTGTAACCGTGCGAGGGCGAAATCGATAATATCATCGGTAACGATTGTTGTGCCGTCGCGTTGGGTTAATTGCAATTGTGGACCACATTCGGGACAGGCATTTGGTTGGGCATGATAGCGACGATCTTCAATATCATCATATTCATGCTGACATGCGCTACACATCGAAAAGGCACGCATTGTGGTCTTTTCTCGATCATAAGGCATCCCTTTAATGATGCTATAACGTGGTCCACAGTTCGTACAATTTATAAAGGCGTATTTATAGCGCCTATTATCTGGTGTGTTCATTTCTTCCAGACAGTCACTACAAACATTCGAATCTGGAGGAATAATAGTATTCATACTGCTAAGAAGATGACTTTCTCGAATAGTGAACTTGTTATACAGCAGATCGCTTTTTTCTCTTTGCACTTCCTGCACACTGATAATTTTGGCCATAGGAGGAGGGCTTAATATCAGTTCGTCAAGGAAACGGGTAATATTGTCTTGTGTTGCTTGTATTTCAATTAATACGCCTTCTGAATCATTAAGAACCCAGCCTGTAGCATCAAATAACTGTGCCAGGCGATGCACAAAGGGCCTGAATCCGACCCCCTGGACGATGCCACATACGCGATAACGCCGTATTAAAATGTCATCGAATTGATTAACAGAGTCGTGGGAGTTCAGCACCATAAAGTTCCTCAATTGTTGACAGTGTTCCATCTGGCTCAAGCATGGTAACTTTTGGCTCAATGGTTGGAAGAACTTCGCCGACAATAGCCGCATTTTGGCCGAGCGGATGGGTCCTTAAAAGGGCAAGCGCCTCATCTGCGCTATCTGGCTCAACGAACAGGCAAAGACAACCTTCGTTAGCAAGGTTTATTACATCCACTCCTAACATATTGGCAGCCATTGCTGCTTCAGGCTGTATCGGCAAGGATTGCTTCTCGCAACGAATCTCATTTCCGGAAGCTCGGGCATGCTCGTGGAGAACGGCAGATAAGCCGCCACGCGTAACGTCCCTCATGGACGCTATTTTCCCAGCAGGAAGATTATTGAGCAGGGATCGAATCATATGGTTGAGAGGTGCGCAATCGCTCAGAATATTTCTTTCAAATCCCAGACCTTCTCTGATAGATAAAAGGTGAATAGAGTGGTTTCCAATGTACCCGCTGAGAATGATTTTTTGTCCTGGACGTACATTTTTGATTGAAACCGACGGATTTTCGAAGACACCAATGCCTGCGGTATTAATAAACAACTGATCGGCTTCACCTTTATCTACAACTTTTGTATCCCCTGCTACAATTTTAATATCGGCCGCTTTCGCTGTTTCACGCACTGATTCAATAATCTTGATCAGGTCTGACATTAACATCCCAGCTTCAATGATCAGACTGAGCGTCAGATAAAGCGGTTTTGCTCCGCTCACAGCGAGATCGTTGACGGTACCACATACCGCAATTTTTCCTATGTCGCCATTGCCGTAGATGATCGGTGTTACGACAAATGAGTCCGTAGTAAATGCGAGCTTTCGGGAAGGAAGTTCCAGCAGTGCGCTGTCTTCCATTGTTCCAAGGTAGGTATCTCCCAGAATATGCGCGATCAACTCAACCAATTCACGACTTAAGCGAGCGCCAGTACCATGATCCAGCACGACGGTCTCTGTTGTTTTACCTTGAATTTCTAATACGTTGCTCATGATCCTCTCCTTTCACTACGTTCCGGAAGATCGCCATGTTTTTCTAATAAAGAAAGAATCTCAATGGAGGACGCTACGGTAGCGCAATAACTTGAAAGCCATTCCAGAGCACGGGCTGTATCTTCTGAAGAAGGGGCAAATACACAGTCTTCCGGGACCCAAACGTTGTATCCGCGAAAAAATGCATCTGCAGCCGTTGTCTGTACGCAAACATGGGTTTGCAAACCCGTAACGATGACCGTTTTGATTCCGAGTTCCTGTAGCGTCTCATCAAGGTTATTGTTGAAGAAACCACTATCTCGACCTTTTACAACGATAAGATCTGATGAATGGCATATACTACTGATAATTTGATTTTCAGGTCTTCCGGCTAGAGCGGGAATGCCCGCAGCGCGATTTTTATAGCGCCGTTGAACAGCGGGATCGCTGGGGTCATTTATGAGTTGCAGATGAATGACCGTTTGATTTTTTTTTCTCACACCATCTAAAAAGGCATTGAAAGCTGTCAACTTTTGCGCGAGTTCTGCTTCAGAATGCGTAATTTTATAAGTGAACTCATACTGCAGATCGTTAGTCAGTACAGCAACATTTGGCATTTTTATATATTCCTTTATATTCATATAGTGAATTACATAAATCTTACTGCCAGACACGGTTTCTTCTTTGGCTGGTATTTTCTATAATGTGTTTATGACGTGTTCTTGTAAAATTCCATTTTTTCAGGGTTTGATAAATGAAAGGAATCGATATCAAGTTGTTACGGGCGTTTGTAACACTTGCAGAGCAGGGGAGTTATCATCGCGCTTCGCGGCTGTTGTTTTTGACGCAACCCGCGTTATCAAAGCAGATAAAAATGTTAGAGACGCTTATTGGCGGTCCTCTTTTCACTCGCGGTCGATATGGCGCAATATTAACTGAGCACGGCTGCCAGCTTTTTTTGAAGGCAAATGAGTTACTGAAGATTCATGCTGATTTTTTGAATTATGCCGAAAAAATATTTAAAGATAGCCATGAAAAACTTATGCTTGGTTTTGGGATTTCAACTTTTCATACAGTACCTTTATGGATAAATACCTTCCGGAATAAATTTTCGGCGTGTGAGGTAAATATAAGCAATCTCCCCTCAGGAGTGCAGCGTAAAATGCTACTTGAAGGAACACTTGATATCGGATTCTTCCGGATGCCGGCTGGCAATGAGTTAACCTCTAGGGTGCTGTACAAAGAAAAGTTGATACTGGCTATACCATCAACTCATAAAAACGATATTACACATATCCGTGATGTGCTATCTCAGTATCCTTTATTACAATTAACTCCTGCTGTTGGTCCATGTCTTGCAGAACAAACTAATCAGTTTCTCCTTACCAACCAATTACATGCTGACCCTGTCTCGGTGACAGATGATATGCCAACTCTGATGGCATTGATCGCGGGAGGAAATGGAGTCGCTTTTTTGCCTGAAAGCGTAAGGCATTTTTCACCAGAAGGAGTAAGGCTTATTGCACCTGACCTGGAATCACTGTACTGGGAAATTTGTGTGGCGTGGGATCCTAAAATAATACGTCAATATCGGGATGAATTTTTACGTATTGTTGAAGCGCATACGGGAAAAGATTTGATGCGATCTCATCATTCCGTCCGCTGAAGAGTCTTCGACATTGACCCATGACAATGCAGTTTGATGCGCTCTCTTCCATAATCGCGCCTGTCTCCCCTCTCACTGGTGCTACCCATGGCGTATCAACTGAACCTGAACTGGCCGGAGTTTCTTGAAAAATACTGGCAAAAACAACCCGTTGTGCTGAAAAATGCCTTCCCGAATTTTGTCGACCCCATTACCCCTGATGAACTGGCGGGTCTGGCGATGGAGCCGGAAGTTGATAGCCGCCTGGTAAGCCATGCTAACGGCAAGTGGCAGGCGAGCAATGGCCCGTTTGAGCATTTCGATAACCTCGGTGAAACCGGCTGGTCCCTGCTGGCGCAGGCGGTGAACCACTGGCATATGCCCGCAGCAGAGCTGGTGCGTCCGTTCCGCGTCCTGCCGGACTGGCGTCTTGATGACCTGATGATCTCCTTCTCCGTCCCGGGTGGCGGCGTTGGGCCGCATATCGATCAGTACGATGTGTTTATTATCCAGGGGATGGGCAGCCGCCGCTGGCGCGTGGGGGACAAGCTGCCGATGCGTCAGTTCTGTCCGCATCCGGCCCTGCTGCATGTCGATCCGTTTGAGCCGATCATCGACGAAGATCTGGCCCCGGGCGATATCCTCTACATTCCGCCTGGATTCCCGCATGACGGCTTCACCCATGAAACCGCGCTCAACTACTCTGTCGGTTTCCGCGGGCCGAACGGTCGCGATCTGATCAGCAGCTTTGCCGACTACGCGCTGGAGAACGATCTGGGCGGCGAACATTACAGCGATCCGGATCTGACCTGCCGCGAACACCCTGGCCGCGTGGAGCAGTACGAGCTCGATCGCATTCGCCAGATGATGATCGACATGATTAGCAAGCCAGATGATTTTACGAAATGGTTTGGCAGCTTCGTCTCCACGCCGCGTCACGAGCTGGATATTGCCGCCGCCGAGCCGCCGTATTCCGCAGAAGAGGTGCTCGACGCGCTGCAAGGGGGCGAAACGCTCTCCCGCCTGAGCGGGCTGCGCGTGCTGAACATCAACGGCAGCGTCTTTATCAACAGCGAACAGCTGGAAACGGCGGATGTGAACGGGGCGGACGCGCTGTGCCGCTTCACCGAGCTCGGCCAGGCTGAGCTGGGCGATGCGCTGAATAATCCGGCGTTTGTGGAAGAGCTGACCGGTTTGATTAACCAGGGCTACTGGTTCTTCGACGAGTAACAGCAGGCGGCGTTTAGTCAGGCTAAACGCCGCCAGGTTCAGACCAGCATATTACAGGCCTTCCAGTAGTTAAGAAGCCGCTCATCGTCGCGCTCTTTCTCCGCTTTGATTTTCATCGCCTGGGCGAGATTTTCTCGCGATACTTCATGGCCTTTTTGCACGATGTCTAAAACCGCTTCACCAAGAGCCAGTGAAATTTCTGCCCGATTATTGCGAATCGTCATAAATACCTCCTCGTTGGTTGCGATAATCTAATTATGAACGGGAAATAATCAGTCGGTAATAATTCATCTCATTCTTATTTTTCCATTTCGGCATTAAGTAGACTTAATATTCAGTTCTGTCAATGATGTTTCAAAATGCTAACAGGACGTTTAAGCCTGAATTTATGCGCTACAGTTAATTTCGTGCAACAGGCAAATAACCGAAACAGGAGAATAATTATGGTAGATAAAAGCGCAATTAAGGATCACACTCAGGTTGTCGCCAGCTGCGGAACGCACGTCGGGGTTGTGGACCATCTTGATGGTGAGCGTATCAAGCTTGCGAAGAGCGATCCGGAATCGGGCGGCAAACACCACTTTATTCCTCTCGGCTGGGTTGATAAGGTCGAAGATAATAAAGTTGTCCTGACCAAAAACCATAAAGAGGTTTTTGCTGAGTGGCAGGAAGCATAAATATATTTCTCGCAAGGAAATATATGCCTTCGCTCCGGCTTCGTCCGGAGCGTAATAGTGTCTGCGCCCGGTGATTGCTGCCATTACAAATGGATGATACTGTTTTGCCTGTCCTTTCCCCGATGCAGGCCCCGAATGATGCTCCAGAGTGAAAATAGATCAGCGAAACGCATATTTTTAGTTGAAGATTTTCAGGTATTCGGCGAGCGCTACGGCATCGACTACCGTTTCCCCCAGTTAAAAGAGGCGCAGGTCAGCGGTAGCCCCGTGTTGCAGGGGAATGTTGAAGAGATGATGCTCTCGTCCGGCATTTCGCTGACCCACTCCGACGTACGTGTATTACAGCCCTATGAAACCACCTCTCGCCACAGCAGCCCGCTCTATATGCTGGTGGTGCTGGAAGGGTGCGTGACGCTCACGCTCAATGGTATCAATTATCCCGTCCGCCCGGGCATGGCGTTCAGCTCACGTCTGAGTGAAGATCAGGTGATGAGCGCGCGTCACGATGCCGACAGCACGCTGAAAACGCTCTCGTTTGGCGTCTACCCGCACGATGCCGGACGTGAAGCCCTGCTTGAGTCATTGCTTCTGGAATGGCAAAGCCTGAATGCACCCGCGTTTGTCTGGCAGGTTCCCGAGTTTGTGATGTCAGGTATTCTGCATGCGCAGCGGCAGGGGGGAAGCGTGCTCTCACGCAAGCTGTTGCTGGAGGGGCTGATGTATCAGCTGCTCGGCCATGGCCTCAACCAGCGCCAGCAGCCTTGCCCGCGGCGGCCTGAGCATGCGCGTCTTGAACGCGTGCGGAGCCTGCTGGAACAGTCTCCTGAACGGGATCATACTCTCGCGCAGCTGGCAGCCCTTGCCGCAATGAGCCCAAGCAGCCTGCGCAGCAAGTTCCGTCAGCGCTACGGCTGCACGCTTTTCGATTACCTTCGCGACTGTCGCCTTGCGCTGGCGCGCCGCTATCTGCTGGAAGGCCACAGCGTGCAGCAGGCGGCTTGGATGTGCGGGTATCAGCATGCCACCAACTTCGCCACCGCGTTTCGTCGTCATTACGGGATTTCACCGGGGGACGTGCGCAAACTCCGCTAACGTAATTTCTCCTGTCGCGCGAATGCATTCCGTGTGGTTTAGCATCGCGCATACGTAACCTGGCGGCACGCATAGCCGTTTGCACGCTCAAAAAGGTAATAATTCTTATTAACAATAAGAAATATCTCTGGAGAGGGTTATGTTTGCTAAATCGCGTCTGGCACTGCTGGTGGGATGGGTTACCGGTAGCGTTGCTTTTCCTTTACTGGCGCAGGATGCCCAAAAAACTGACACCGTGGTGGTGACCTCGCAGATGCAGTCTGCGGCCACCAAGCTTGAAACACCGGATATTGAAACCCCGCAGTCGGTCTCTATCGTCACTCGCGAGCAGTTCGAAGAGCAGGGCGCAACCAGCGTGCGTCAGGCCGTGAGCTACACGCCGGGGGTCTACAGCAACCAGATCGGGGCGTCAAACCGCTTTGACTACATGGTGCTGCGCGGCTTCTCGGACGGCAGCCTGGACAACGTCTACCTCGACGGCCTGAAGATGATGGGCGACACCAACTCCCACAGCTCGCTGGTGGTTGACCCGTGGTTCCTGGACAGTATCGAAGTCGTGCGCGGTCCGGCCTCCGTGCTCTATGGCCGCTCATCGCCGGGCGGGATTGTGGCGCTCACCTCCCGTAAGCCATCGTTCGATCCTGGCGGGGAGATCAAGCTCTTCGCCGGTAACAATAACCAGCGTGGGGCGATGTTCGACGTCACTGGCCCGGTTGATGATAACGACCGCGTGGCGGTGCGCCTCAGCGGGATGACCCGCTATGCCGATTCCCAGTTCGATCCGCTGAAGGAAGAGCGTTACGCCCTGATGCCGAGCCTGACCTGGCGTATCACCGACAACACCCGTCTGGATCTGATGGCCTACCTGCACCGCGATCCGGAAGGCGGCAGCCACTCCGGCCTGCCATATGAGGGCACCGTTGTACCGCACAGCGGTAAGAAAATCTCCAACACCTTCTTCGAGGGCGAGGACGATTACGACAAGTACGATCGTCGGGAAAACATGGTCGGCTATAACATTGAGCACCTGTTTGACAGCGGCTGGTCCGTGCGCCAGAAGCTGCGCTACCTGCACACCAAAGTCGAGCTGAACCAGGTGTATGCCGCAGGCTGGCTGAATGACACCGAGCTGAACCGCGGCTATTCCGGCTCCGACGAGAAGATGAACGCCATCACCCTGGATAACCAGGTCGACGGCAGCTTCGATACCGGGGCGGTAAACCACCGCGTGCTGATCGGCATGGACTACCAGGACCGCACCAACAACGTCACCGGCTACTACGGCGGCTTCCCGCCGATTGACGCTTTCCATCCTGTTTACGGCGCGAAGCCGGACTACATCACCCAGTACAGCAGGGAAAAACACAAGCTGCGCCAGACCGGCTACTACCTACAGGATCAGATGTCCATTGACCGCTGGCGCCTCACGCTGGGCGGGCGTTACGACCAGGTGAGCGTGTCGAACGTCGACAACTTCAACCACACCCGCAGCGATCTGGATAAAAATAACTTCAGCAGCCGCGCGGCGCTGCTGTATCTGTTTGATAACGGCGTTGCGCCGTACGTCAGCTACTCTACCGCCTTTACGCCGACCAGCTTTGCCGACGAGCAGGGCAACATTTTGGATCCGATGAAGGGCAAGCAGTGGGAAGCGGGTGTGAAGTATGAGCCGGAGGGGATGAACAGCCAGTTCAGCGCCTCGGTGTTCCGCATTAACCAGAAGAACATTGCCACTAAAGAGGAGCCGACCGATCCGTACCGTTCCATCGGTGAAATCGAATCCGAAGGCGTTGAACTGGAGGCGATTGGTCAGCTGACCGACAGCCTGCGTATGCAGGCCGCGTACACCTACACGGATATTCGCTACAAGAAGAGCAGCCCGGAAGAGGAGGGCAAGCGCGCCGTTTATGCCCCGCGTAACATGGCCAGCGCCTGGCTGAGTTACGACGTCAAAACCGGCCCTCTGGACGGCCTGACCGTCGGCTCCGGCGTGCGCTATGTCAACGGGATCGCCAGCGATCGCCAGAACACCCATACGCTTCCGTCGTACACGCTGGTGGATATGACCGTGGGGTATGACCTGTCGAAAGTGGGGCTCACGGGCGTGAGCGCGCAGTTGAACGTCAATAACCTGACGGACAGAAGCTACGTCGCGGCGTGTAACTCGCTCTCTTACTGCTACTTCGGTGCAGAACGCAGCATTGTTGGCAGCGTTTCGTGGAAGTTCTGAGTCGTTGACCATTGCCCGGTGGCGGTTTCCACCCTCTCCCTTTGGGAGAGGGTTGGGGTGAGGGCAACAGGCCGCACTACTCCTCCATCGCAATCACAATTGCCTCGCCCATCTTCCTCAGCGCTTCGCGGTTCTTCTCCGTCGGCGGCAACGCCACGTTGATCCGCAGGCAGTTGCGGTACTTCCCGGAGGCAGAAAACAGCGACCCGGCCGCAGCCTGGATCTTCAGACGGCACAGCTGCTTGCTGACGCACACCATATCGACCGTCTCCGGTAGCTCAACCCACAGCAGGAAGCTTCCTTGCGGGCGGGTGACGCATATCTCTGCCGGAAAATACTGCCGCACCCAGCAGGTATAGGTTTCCATATTCTGCTGATAAATCTGACGCATACGGCGCACGTGGCGATGGTAATGGCCGTCGCGAATAAACGCCGCCACCGCCATCTGCGTGCCCGGCACGTTAAACCCGCCCGCGGCGTACTTCATGTGCATCACCCGGTCGTAATAGCGCCCCGGCACGATCCAGCCGACGCGCAGGCCCGGCGCCACGGTTTTGGTAAACGAGCTGCATAAGAGCACGCGGCCATCTATGTCCATAGAATGAATGGTGCGCGGACGCGGGTACTCCGCCGCCAGCTCGCCGTAAATGTCATCCTCAACAATCACGATATCGTGCCGCTGTGCCAGGGCTAAGACCTGCTTCTTGCGAGACTCCGGCATGATAAACCCGAGCGGGTTATTGCAGTTCGGCACCAGGATCACCGCCTTGATCGGCCATTGCTCCAGCGCCAGCTCTAACGCCTCGATGCTGATCCCGGTCTCGGGATCGGTGGGAATTTCAATGGCCTTGATGTCAAAGCCGCGCAGCATCTGCATGGTGCCGTGAAACGATGGTGACTCGACTGCCACGATGTCACCCGGCTTGCACACCGAGAGCAGAGCGATCGACAGCGCGCCGTGGCAGCCGTTGGTGATGACAATCTCGTTTGCCGCCACGGTGGAGCCGCCATCCAGCATCAGACGGGCGATTTGCTCGCGTAGCTCCAGGCGCCCGTCGAGCACGTCATAGCTCAGCATTTCGCCCGGATTATGCTGCGCAATGCGGCTCATCTCACGCCACAGCGGCTTCAGGCTCGGTTGGTTAATGTCCGGTGAGCCGCCGCCAAAGGAGATCATCTCTTTGTCGGCGCGGGCGTCCAGCAGCATCATCACTTCGTCCCACTGGGTGACGTCCACGGGGCGCTGTACCGGGCGCGTCATCGCCGGGACGGGCGGCTGGGCTTTGCGTTTCGAGACAAAATAGCCGGAGCGCGGCTGAGGCGTAATCAGCTGGCGGTTTTCGAGGATCTGGTAGGCCTGCTGTATGGTGCTGATGCTCACGCCGTGCTCCTGGCTCAGCGTGCGTACCGACGGCAGACGTTCACCGCTGCGATACAGCCCTTGTTCGATACGTTCCGCCAGGAGGTTGGCCAGATGTTGATAGCGCGTCATGCTGTATCCTTTTTTTTCACCATACAGAGCATTAAACCAGTACAGATTGATGGGTAAACCACCATGCAGATACCGTTTTAGCGGATCTGTATGGTAAACAAAAGCAGTTTTTGAATCTGTATTGTACTGGCCGTTTTCCATGATGATAACTCCACTGGCACAGCGAGGAGAGCATCATGGAATTCTACGAGAATCGTTCAAAACGTCCGTTTATCGCGTTTGTCTGGGTAGCGAAAACGCTGCGTAACTGGTATCGCATCAACCGTACCCGCCGTATTCTGAGCCAGATGAGCGACGAGCAGCTCAAGGACGTCGGGTTATCGCGATATGATGTGTGAGCATAGGGTTGCCCGGTGGCGCTACGCTTACCGGGCCTACAGGAGACCGTTGGCCGGGTAAGGCGCAGCCGCCACCCGGCGGTTTTCAGCTCAACAGCGCAAGCGTCTGCCGTTTCGGCCTTTCCAGCAGCTCAACCGCCTCCTGATATGACCGCACGTTGTTATAGCCCATCACCAGCCCGTAGCGTTTGCCCGACCCGCGATACCACGCCGAAAGCGCATTGACCTGCAATTGCTGTTCCTGCCAGCAGCGGGCGATCTCCCGGTCAGCGCTTCCCTTTGCGAGGAACGCGACAATATGCATTCCACCGTCGTTTTGCTCGGTGAAGAACAGATCACCATAGACCTCACGCAGGGCGGCAATCATCCAGTCGCGGCGGGTTTGATAGAGCGCGCGCATCTTTTTCAGATGACGGAAAAAATGCCCCTCGTTGAGAAAGGCTGTGAGGATCTTTTGCGTCAGGACCGGCTGGCCGCTGGTGAGGATGTCCGCGCTGTCGGTAAACGCGCCGACGGTGTTGGCGGGCATCACCACGTAGCCCATGCGCAGTGAAGGCATGATGGTTTTGCTGAAGGTGCCCATAAAGATCACCCTGTCATGCTGGTCGAGGCTTTTCAACGACGGCAGCACTTTGCGGGTGTAGTGAAATTCGCCGTCATAGTCATCTTCGATAATCCACGCCTCGTTTTGTGACGCCCAGTCGAGCAGCTGCTGCTTGCGCGGCAGGGAGAGCGTCACCGCCAGCGGGCTCTGGTGCGACGGGGTAACGATGGCGAAGCGGGCATCGTGGTGATTACGCAGCAGGTAGTCCGTATCCATCCCTGCGCGATCGACCGGGACGGTGTGCAGGCGGGGCACAATGCGCTTGAGCAACTGCTGGCCCATAAAGTAGCCCGGATCCTCAAATACCACCTTATCGCTGCGGCTGGCGAGCGTGTCGAGGATCAGGCGCAGGCTGCCGCTGTAGCCGCTGGTGATCAGCACCTGTTCTGCGGTGCAGGACAACCCGCGCGAGATATTGAGATAGCGGGCAATTGCCTCGCGCAGCGGATACCAGCCCAGCACCGGCGGGTTGAGCATTTCATCCTGACGCATGGCGCGCGTCGCCTGGCCTGCCAGCAGCAGCCATTTTTTATAGGGGAAGCTGTCGAGCGCGGGAATGCCGGGGCGCAGAAAACCGGCCCGTTCGCGCTGGCTAATCAACGACGCCGGCAGCGTGCCGGTCGCTTGTTCTGCCGGAGCGTTTTGCGCGGGCAGCAGAAGATCCGGATTCACCCGCGTCCCGCGCGCGCCCTGGCTTACCAGATATCCTTCTCCCGTCAGAATGGCATAGGCTGTTTCAACGGTTTTTCGCGCCACCTTCAGCTCTTCAGCCAGCACGCGGATGGCAGGCACTTTGTCGCCGGGCTTCAGTACGCCGCGCGTGATGTTATCGCGATAGCGGGTATAAATGTCGTGATAGCCTGGCTTCATGTCCTACCTCATTTCAGGTTTTTTGTGTCTTTTTACTATGTCATTAACGGCGTAGATTTGCCTCATCGCATGATAAAAACCGCACAAAAAAGAGGAAAGACAATGAGCACCCGCGTAAACCACCACAAAGCCACACCTGCACTCGCCAACGCGCTTTCCGCCCTGAGCATGGAAGTGGCGAAAACCTCCATTGATCCGGCGCTAAAGCACCTGATCGACATTCGCGTCTCGCAGCTGAACGGCTGTACCTTCTGCCTGGATATGCATTCGAAAGAGGCCAAAATTGCCGGCGAGCGCGAGCTGCGCCTGTACCATCTGGCGGCGTGGCGCGAGTCCCCGCTGTTCAGCGCCCGCGAGAAAGCCGCGCTGGCCTTCACCGAAGCGCTGACCCAGATTGGCGTTCACGGCGTGAGCGACGCGCTGTACCGCAGCGTGGCGGAGCACTTCTCGGACGTGGAGATTTCAGAGCTGAACTTCGCCATCGTAGCGATCAACGCCTGGAACCGCCTGGGCATTACCTCCCGCATGGAGCCGGGCTCGCTGGATGCGGCATATGGGCTGAACAAGGCTAACCTGGAGTAATCCCGCGCTCGCGGATTATCGCCACCAGCGCCCGTAAGCCTGGCGGGACGTGACGATGGCGAGTGGGGGATTCGGGCGTTTATGGAGCCGAGGTCGATTGTGGGTTAAACCCTGCCCGGTGGCGCTACGCTTACCGGGCCTACAAAACACCGTAGGCGCAGCGCCATCCGGCAAACACTTCGCTCCATACCGAAGCATCCATACCATTAGTCCCGCATTCTCTCCATATCATCACAACGGAGAGACCTTCATGATCGCAGTCCTTTTCGAAGCTAAAGCTGCACCGGCGCATCAGGCGCGCTATCTTCAACTTGCCGCAGAGCTTAAGCCTTTGCTGGCCGATATCGACGGCTTTATTGATATCGAACGGTTCCAGAGCCTGACGACCGACGGCAAAATCCTGTCCCTTTCCTGGTGGCGGGATGAAGAGGCCGTCCGCCGCTGGAAGCAGAACGTCTTTCATCAGGCGGCGCAGGCCGAAGGACGGGCGTCGATTTTTTCTTTCTACCGTATTCGCGTGGCGCAACTGGTGCGGGAATACAGTTCCGAAACCGGAGGGCACGCGGATGTATGACGTTCATGTGATTTTCGACAACAGGCCCGGCGAGCAGGGTGAAATTGCGGCGGCGCTGGAACAGGCCATTGCCGCTGTAGCGGCTACAATGGCCGATCCGTCGCGCGTGAAGATGCTCTGTGCTCTGATGGACGGGCGGGCGTGGACGGCTACAGAGCTGAGCGTGGCGGCAGACGTTGCGCCGTCGACCGCCAGTGGGCATCTCGCGCGGCTGGTGGAGGGAAAGTTGATTACCTGCCTGTCTCAGGGGCGGCATCGCTACTATCGCCTGGCGGGACACGACGTGGCGGCGCTTGTCGAGCAGATGATGGGGCTCTCCTGGAGCCGCATCACGCCGCCGGAAACCTCCGCGCCAAAAGCCCTGCGCGAAGCACGAACCTGCTACGACCATCTTGCCGGAACGGTGGCGGTGCATATCTATGAATTCATGCAGGCGGAAGGCTGGCTTGAGGCAGACGGTTCAGCGCTCACGCTACATGGCCGCGAGCAGTTTCTGAAGCTTGGTATTCCGTTAAATCCCAATACCCGTCGCAAGGCGTGCTGCGCCTGCCTGGACTGGAGCGAGCGGCGGTTTCATCTTGGCGGTGAGGCGGGCGCTGCGCTGTTGATTTATCTGGAAAGCAAAGGCTGGATCCAGCGGGTGGCGGGGTACAGGGAGGTGGTGGTGACGGCTTCGGGGAAAAGTGCCGTCAGGAAGCATTTTAGCCGCTAAACGCCGTTGCGGGCTGATGCCCTCACCCCGACCCTCTCCCACAGGGAGAGGGAGAACATTGTTTCGCAATTCCTGCTCTTTCACCTCGCGTTTCTTGATACTTACCCTGATAACTATTATCGTAATGGCGTACTACGAGAGGATTCCCCATGAGTGAAGAAGATCTGTTTAACCGCAGGCCGATGGGCATGCGGATGGCGATGATCGTGCGTCAGTGGCGCGCAGTCATCGACGACGCCATTCTCGACACCGGGTTAACCCAGTCGAGCTGGACGGTGATGATGCAGCTTCATCAACTCGGGGATAACGTCTCGGTCAGCGAGCTGGCGGAAGTGCAGGGGATTGAACTGCCTCCGCTAATGCGTACGCTGACACAGCTGGAAAAGCAGGGCTACCTGCTGCGCACCGTCTCGCCGTATGACAAGCGTATCCGGCTGCTGACGCTGACGCCTGAGGGAAAAGCCATTCTTGAAAGGCTCTCTCAGGTGATTGAGACGTATCAGGCGCGCGTATCGCAAAACATCGCGCCGGAACATATCGATATTTTCAGCGCCACACTCAATCAAATCGCCTGCAATTTGCGGACAATCCGCGAAGAAGATAATAAGACCGAAAAATAATGACTCCTGAACAAAAGTTTGCCCGCTGGGTAAGGGTGAGTATTGCCTCTTTCCTGCTGATGTTTGTCTACTTTATCGTCGCGGATATCTGGATCCCGCTGACGCCGGACTCCACCGTGATGCGCGTGGTGACCCCGGTGTCTGCCCGCGTCTCCGGGTATGTGGCGGCGGTACATGTCCACAACAATAGCCAGGTTAAGAGAGGCGATCTGCTGTTTGAGCTCGACGCCACGCCGTTTCGCAATAAGGTCGAAGCGGCGCAGATTGCGCTGGAACAGGCGCGTCTGTCTAACGATCAGCTGGACGCGCAGATTGCCGCGGCGCAGGCCAGCCTGAAAACCGCGGTGCTGACGGCGCGTAATGACAAAGTTACCTTCGACCGCTACCAGAAACTGAGTACCTTGCAGAGCGTGTCGCAGGCGGATCTGGATAAGGTCCGTACCACCTGGCAGAGCAGCGAGCAGTCCGTCAGCTCGATTCAGGCGAATATTCATAACCTGCGCATTCAGCGCGGCGAGCAGGACGAGCACCACAACGTGACGCTGCAAAAATACCGTAACGCGCTGGATGAAGCGGAGCTGAATCTTGGCTGGACGAAGGTCTACGCCGAGGCGGACGGCACGGTCAGTAACCTGCAATTAAGCCCCGGTTTTTACGCCTCGTCCGGTTCGGCTGCGCTGGCGCTGGTGAACACCCGGATCGATATCGTGGCGGATTTCCGCGAGAAGAGCCTGCGGCATACCCACCAGGGGATCGACGCCGCCGTGGTGTTCGACGCCTTCCCGGGGCAAGTTTTCCGTGCCCACGTCACCAGCAGCGACGCGGGGATCCTCGCCGGACAGGAGGCCGTAAACGGTCAACTTTCTGAACCGGAAACCTCCAACCGCTGGGTGCGTGATGCCCAGCGTATGCGCATTCACGTGGCGCTGGACGAAGCCTTACCGAAGTCGCTGCCGACCGGCGCGCGCGCCACCGTGCAGCTCTACAATAGCGAAGGGCCGTTTGCGCGATTCTTCTCCGGGATGCAAATCCATCTGGTGAGCCTGCTTCACTATGTCTATTAGCACCCTGGCGCGGGTATTTACCCCGCACGGCAACATCGTCTATACGGCAAACGACTTTCGCCAGACCCTGCGTATCGTCTTTGCCGGGATGATTGCGCTCAGTATTTCGAGTTTCTACAACACCAGCTACGGCGTGTTTTTTGTGGTCTATCCGATCATGCTGCTCTCGCTGGTGCCGGTGTTTAACCGCCACGTGGCGAAGCAGTTTATCTTCAGCGCCTCGCTGAACTGCATCGAAATGGTGTTTATCATCGGCTATCTGTCCCAGTGGCCGGTCATTATGACGCTGATGGTGTTTGCCCTGTACGTGATGCGTTTTCGCTTTATGAGTAAGGGGCCGCTGTTCCTGTTCGGCTCGATGGGCGTGGTTTGCCAGAGCGTGATGCTCAACTTTATGAGCTACCCCACCACCAACTGGCACACGCTTTTATTCTCTAACATCGAAGCGAGCGTAATGGCGGTGTGCCTGAGCGCGCTGATGAACTACCTGCTGCCGGACGTGGAGCCGCGTAAGCCGCCGCCGCTGATCGAGAAAGATGACGCCCGCGTGCGCCACGAGTCTCTGCTCTCGGGCACCGTGGCGACGCTGATTTTCGTGGTGTTCCAGATGAGCGACTTAAGCGATTCGCTTTCGGCGCTGATGGCGGGCATTCTGATCCTGTTCCCGATGCACTATCGCGGCTCGGTTATCAGCTCCATCTGGCGCGTAGTCGGCGTGGTGCTGGGGTGTCTCTATATCCTTGTCGTCCAGCTTATCCTCTACGATCACAGCAGCCATATGCTGCTGATGATGCCGCTGATTGGCCTTGGACTGGCGTTTGGCGCGCGTCTGCACGTAATGGAGAAGGTCGGCGCCGGGGTAGGCTTCGCCAGTATCACCACCATCGGCATTATGTTCGGGCAGAACATGCACCCGGACAGCGACCTGGTGTTCAGCGATCTGTACCGCATCACCTCCGTCACCTTCGCGCTGGTGGTCACGCTGACGATGGTCTTTCTGGTGCACCTGATCCTGAACCGCTTCGAGGCGACGCGCTACGTTATCGCGCCGCCAAAAGCGGATTAATGCCCCAGCACGGCGGGCAGTTGCGAGAGCAGAAACAGGATCAGGCCAATTGTTCCGCCCACCAGGGTACCGTTAACGCGAATGAACTGAAGATCTTTACCGATATTGAGTTCTATCTGGCGTGACATGTCTTTGGCATCCCAGCTTTTCACCGTGTCGCTGATATGGCGCGTCAGGAACGCGGCGAAATCCGGCGCCACGCGGTGCGCGGCATGCTCCAGATGCTCATTCAGCGACGCCCGCAGGCTGGCGTCGTTGGTCAGCGTTTCGCCAAACCACAGCCCGGCGTTGGCGATACGCTGCTTCACGCGGGAATCATCGCTCTGCATGTCATTTTTCAGCCACTGGCGCAGGTCAGCCCACATTTCCCCCAGATAGCGGTTAAAGGCTTCGTCATTCTTCAGGTAGTGTTT
Source organism: Enterobacter cloacae complex sp. 397G4 (assembly GCF_050031515.1). Classification (NCBI taxonomy): domain Bacteria; kingdom Pseudomonadati; phylum Pseudomonadota; class Gammaproteobacteria; order Enterobacterales; family Enterobacteriaceae; genus Enterobacter; species Enterobacter cloacae complex sp. 397G4. Next base: position 637,002 of record NZ_JBLGWE010000001.1, read on the forward strand.
GATATTCTCGGCTTTTGCCGTCATCTCCGGATCGTTTTTCAGATTGTCGATGAACTTGATCGTGGCGCGGTCAAACGCCTGACGGATCTGGTGCGTGCGGTCGTGGCTGATATCGTCCAGTAGCGTGTTCACCGCGTTCGACACCATCTCCGCGCTTTGATCGCCCAGCCACTCGGTGGGCAGCACCATCGCCTTGCGCGGATGCTCGGTCTTAAGCCAGTGGACGATCTGGTCGGCAATAAATTCCCGCGTGCTTTCCCGCTGAATCAGGGTAATCAGGCGGTTGATGATGGCGTCCAGCAGCACCTGGTGACGGTTGTTTTTGGTCATGCTTTCCAGCATGACGGCGCTGGTCTCGGTTAGATCGACTTTGTCGATAGCCTTGTGCACGGCGCGTTTGAGCAGGCGCTGAATGCGTCCATCGTCGGTAAGTTCCAGAAAACCGCTCATCACCTGCACCAGATGCTGCCCCACGCGCCGGGCGTTATCGGGCTGGCTGAACCAGGTCCCAATCATCTGTGCGGGCTCGTAGCGACGGATAAGATCGACAAGGGATTGCGTATCGAGAAACTTTTCCTGCACGAACTGGCCGAGATTGTCGCCGATGCGGTCTTTATTGCGCGTGATAATCGCCGTATGGCGCGAGATAAAGGGAATTGGCACCCGGCGGAACAGCGCGACAACGGCAAACCAGTCCGCCAGCGCGCCGACCATCGCCGCTTCGGCAATGGCCTTTACGCCGCGCACCCAGAAGGTTTGCGGCAGGAACAGAGTGGTGATAAACGCTGCGACGGCAATCAGCAGCAGCGACAGCGCGAGAAGCTTGGCGCGTTTGAGTTCGGTATGTTTTTCCATGGGTTAAGGATAGAGGGTGATGGAGGTAAAATGCAAAATGTGTTATCTGGTGAAGAATTAAAATTCCTCTTTTAACTGACAGATCAGAAGATTTGTTGCATTCTCTTTCTGGTTCGGAGTATTCGTTTTTCATAGCTAATAATAATCTACTTTCTGGGGTATATAAAATGAATTTACTGTATCGTTTTATAAATGAAATAAAAAATAAATCCTTGGATTTATATTTGTTACTTTTCTTTGTAGGTTGTTTTGTTTTGTTGAAAATAAAAGATCCAGTTCGGGTTTATTTGTCATATGCATTATTTATTGGCCTTTTAGTAATACTGTATTTAAAAAGGAAGCGAGCCCGGGAAATTATTATTCATTTTATTCGGTTCGAAAGTGGCGGTGTTGTAAATAAGTTGGCCGGATGGGCGTCGCTCCTTGCTTGGGGGGCGTTTCTTCTTTTTCCTTTTGCAATAAATATACAGTTTGGTTTTCTTGCAAAAGTACTGTTAGTGATGTTCTCCATTTTTATTGTTATTAGCAGCGTTTTAACAATCTTTGTTCTCGAGAAAAATGGCCATGAGAAAGTAAAAAATATACGGGTTATGTTATTTTCATTTATATCAATTTGTTATGTTGCATCTAGTGCGTTCTCGGCAAGTTTATTTCTTCAGTTGAGTAATATGGATTTATCATCCAGTCCATGGTTGGAGTTTACATGGAAGCTCAGTTCATTTTTTGTATTGATATTTTTTATATTACAGTTGACTACTTACGTAATATTCATCGTGACTGCTGATCATGCAAAAGGATATAGACTTTTTACTATTTTGGGCGCTTTAATGCTAACGAGTTTAATTGTATTATTTGTCTCAAGTAGGCCGGATGTAGTAGCATATTATGTTTTAAAATATTCTACTGGCAGTGAATGGCGGAGTGATTTTACATGTGAGAATGAAAAAATATCACGCCCTAATGAGAGATATTTCGGTTATAATACTGATAAGTACACAGCTTACTTTTTCAATCGTAACGGAAAGTGGGGGTTCGATGAAATAACTTGTGTTAAAAACTCGCAAGAGGGGAAAGGATATACTGTAAAAAATGTATCGACAGAAAATATCCCTCATTGGGTGAAATAATTAAAATCACAGTTCCCCCTGTCCGTAAACGAAAGGGGGAAAACGTATAAGAACCCTCCGTATATACCCAACTTTACCTTCAAAGCCAGTCAGATTGACTACCCTTAATACCCTAAGCGGTAAAACAAGGAGATTCGATATGGCTTACCAGACAGTAAATCCTGCCACGAACCAGCTCATCAAAGAATATCCCTCCCACACTGACGCAGACGTTGAAGCGGCGCTGAAGGCAGCCGATGCGCTCTATCATTCCGACTGGGCGAAAGGCGACATAAGCCAGCGCCTGCCAGTGCTGCATAAGCTGGCGGACCTGATCGACGAACGCGTGGAGGATCTGGCGAAAATCGCCAGTCAGGAGATGGGTAAGCTCATCGAACAAAGCCGCGGCGAAGTGAAGCTGTGCGCGCAAATCGCCCGCTACTATGCGGACAACGCGAAGCAGTTCCTGGCCCCGGTGAAGTATGACTCTGAACTCGGGGAAGCATGGGTTGAACATCACCCCATCGGCGTGCTGATGGCCGTCGAGCCATGGAACTTCCCGTACTATCAGCTGATGCGCGTTCTGGCGCCAAACCTGGCAGCGGGCAACCCGGTGATCGCCAAGCACGCCAGCATCGTGCCGCACTGTGCAGAGACCTTTGCACAGCTGGTACGTGAAGCGGGCGCGCCGGAAGGGGCGTGGACCAACCTGTTTATCTCGTCCGAACAGGTGGCGAACATCATCGCCGACGATCGCGTACAGGGGGCGGCGCTGACCGGTTCAGAAAAAGCGGGTAGCGTGGTTGCGGCACAGGCTGCGAAGCACCTCAAAAAATCGACCCTGGAACTGGGCGGGAACGACGTGTTCGTGGTGCTGGACGATGCCGACCTGGATAAAGCCGTGAAGATCGGCGTTAACGCGCGGCTGAACAATGCCGGGCAGGTCTGTACCGCGGCGAAGCGCTTTATCCTGCATGAAAAGATTGCAGACGCCTTCCTGAGCAAATTCACCGAGGCGTTTAAGCAGGTGAAAATTGGCGATCCGCTGGACGAAAGCACCACGCTGGGGCCTTTGTCATCCAAAGACGCGCTGGAGACGCTAACTAAACAGGTTAACGAGGCGGTGAAAAATGGCGCGAAGCTGCACCATGGCGGCAAGCCGGTTCAGCGTGACGGAAGCTTCTTTGAGCCGACCATCCTGACGCATATCTCGCGCGATAATCCGGCGTACTTCGAGGAGTTCTTCGGTCCGGTAGCGCAGGTTTACGTGGTGAAAAGCGACGACGAAGCGGTCGCACTGGCTAACGATTCCCACTACGGTCTGGGCGGCGCGGTGTTCAGCCAGAACATCGAGCGCGCGAAGAAAATGGCGTCGCGCATTGAGACCGGGATGGTGTACATCAACTGGCTCACCGACACTGCGGCAGAGCTGCCGTTCGGCGGCGTAAAACGTTCGGGTTACGGACGCGAGCTGTCGGACCTGGGGATCAAAGAGTTTGTGAACCAGAAGCTGGTGGTCGTTCGCAAGTAATGCGGTAATAAAAAAACCTGCCATCCGGCAGGTTTTTTATTAACGGTCGCATCGCCTTTCTTGCCGGGTGGCGCTGCGCTTACCCGGCCTACAATGTGCAATAATTTTAATACATTGCACCCTTCATTGTAGGCCCGTGCAAGCGTAGCGCCGCCGGGCGAAACGCGCAAACAGGCTTAGAAGGACACTCCACCGCCTACATATGCACCGTCGATCAGCGTGTGGTTTGGACGACCGTCTTTACCGTCTACGCTCACGTGGCGATAGCCCACTTTCAGCGTGACAGGTTTGACTGGCGTCCAGCTTACGCCGCCGTTAGCTTCAACATAGTTCTTCACGCTGTTGTTCAGGCCGTCTGGCGCCACATAACCTTCACCAAACACGTGAATGCTGTCCGTAAGCGCAACGTTAACGCCGCCGCCAATCGGGAATGCCACGCCGTTATCGCCTTTTTTCGGGCCGATGTAGATGGCTTTCGCGCCAGCATTCAGCATCACCGGACCCACTTCCAGGTTGTAGCCTGCCCCAACGCCGCCGGTCTGGGTGCCGTCATCGGTGTTTTTCAGCCAGTTGCTCTCCGCATACAGGCCGGATGAGGATTTCCCCATTTCCAGATTGAGGTTAGTAAAGTTTTTACCCTGCTCAATGCTGCCACCCATGGCCAGTGCGGAGCCCGATACGGCGGTCAGAGCAGAAAGGATCAGGATGTTAAGTTTTTTCATGAGTGTTTCCTCGTCATTAAATTAATATGAGGGCACCTTAACAAGCGATGTTTATGACTGCAAATGTGATATGTCTCGCATTTATATGCTGTTTGTGTTGGGTTTTTGAATGGTAAATGTTGATGAGTTGTTTATATGGCAAATCGTCAATGTCCAATACATTCGCGTTTAGGGACAGTTTACATTCCTGGCTAAACGTAAAATGAACGAGGCGCAAATAGTCCTTCGCCATGAATTAATTGGGTTTCTAATAATTTCCAAAAGTATTTCAGCTGACACAGATAAAGACAGAGGTTTACATTTCTGGTGATTGATATACGTCCGTACGCGCCGCTTCGTTGCCATTACATGTCATTTTTCTGACACGTTTCTTCATTACGTTGTTGGCTTCACTTACTGGATGCTAACAATATGAAAAGAAAAATTATTCCTGTGCTAATCGGTTGTGCGCTCTCTTTCTCTGGCCTGGCGGCACAGCCAACCGCGGAGCGCTACGTCGTCAGCTTTCCCGAAGGCGCGCATGTCAAATACAGCGGTGCGTTTGCCAGCGCATTCCCGAACGGGCTCCCGGTGGGGATTGGTTCGGGTTTGTTATTCACGGGCAAGCAGGGCGATGCGCTGACGTTTGCGACCGTGACCGATCGCGGTCCTAACGCGGATTCGCCAAAAATGGGGAAAAACGATGCCAAAATCTTTGTTACCCCGGATTTCGCCCCGATGCTGCTGACGATCCGTGTGCTAAACGGCAAAGCGGAGGCCGTGGACGCGCGACCGCTGCATGATGATAAAGGCGAGATCAACGGCCTGCCGCTGCAAAGCGGCGTGATTGGATCTACCAATGAAGTCGCGCTAAGCGACACCTTAAAAGTGCTGAAAGGCGATAACCGCGGGCTGGATACGGAAGGCATCACGCCGGACGGGAAGGGCGGTTACTGGCTGTGCGATGAGTATGGCCCGTTCCTGATTAACGTCGACAGTAAAGGGAAAATCCTCGCGATCCACGGTCCGCAGGCGACGGAAGGGGAGAAATCCATCGCGGGCGGTCTGCCAAACGTTATCAAATGGCGTCAGGCAAACCGGGGCTTTGAAGGGCTGACCCGCATGCCGGACGGACGCATTATCGCCGCCGTGCAAAGCACGCTGGATATCGACGGGAAGAGCAAAAAACAGGCGCTGTTTACGCGTCTGGTGAGCTTCGATCCGGCGACCGGGAAAACCGCGATGTACGGCTACCCTGTCGACAGCGCGGCCTACAGCAAAGACAGCGACGCCAAAATCGGCGACATAGTGGCGCTGGATAACCACACCATCCTGCTGATTGAACAGGGCGAGGATAAAAATGACGCAATGCGTAACCTCATCTACAGGGTTGATCTGAGCAAGGCGAGCGATCTGGCGGCCTTCGACAAGCCGGGCGAATACCCGGAGTTTGATGATGAGAAAACGCTGGCGCAGCGCGGCATCACGCTTGCGGAAAAAACGCAGGTGGTCGATCTGCGTGCGCTGGGCTGGCAGCAGGAAAAGGCCGAAGGGCTGGCGCTGATTGACAGCAAAACGCTGGCAGTGGCGAACGATAATGACTTTGGCGTGAAGGTGGCGATGCAGAAGCCAGTCGAAGGCAAGAAGCTCAAGGATTATAGGGTGAACGCGCAGGGGGCGCTGACGCTGGATGACAAACCGGTTGAAACCACCCTCAGCGTGAAGCCGTTGAAGAAACCGGAGTCCGACAGCGAGCTGTGGATTGTGACGCTGCCGGAGGCGTTGAAATAAGTTTCCCCCTCACCCTAACCCTCTCCCCGCGGGGGAGAGGGGATAATCGGTGCGGTTATTTCTTCAGCCCCGCAAACGCTGCCCGAATTTCCTCTTCCGGCAGCTGTATTCCAATAAACACCATCACGCTGTGCGGCGCTTCATCGTCCCACGGGCGATCCCAGTCGGCGCTGTACAGGCGCTGCACGCCCTGGAACAGCAGGCGGTTCGGCTCGCCGTCGATCCACAGCATCCCTTTATAGCGCAGCAGCTTGTCGGCAAACGACAGCAGCAGGTTCTCCATCACGCGGGAGACCTCGCTGATGTCCACCGGGTAGTCCAGCTCAACCACAATCGACGTCACGTCGTTTTGCTTGTCGGACATAAAGTGGAAGCGCGGTTTCGCGGTGACGTTCTCTTCCAGCATAAAGCCGTTGGTGTTGAACAGCTGGGCGAGATCGATATCGCCGTGCGTCACCGTGTAAATGGGCGCACGCGAGTTGATGCGCGTCAGGCGCTCGCGCAGTTTTTCGCTTTCACCCGCCACGTCGGTTTTGGTCAGCAGGATGCGGTCGGCGTAGCCAACCTGGGACTGGGCGATGGTGAACTGGTTCATCTGCTCGTCGGCATGGACCGCATCCACCAGAGCGATGACGCCGTCCAGCAGGTAGCGCTGGCAAATGATCTCATGGGAGAAAAAGGTCTGAATAATCGGGCCGGGGTCGGCCATGCCGGTGCACTCGATCACCAGTCGGTCGAAGTCGATGTCACCGCGATCGCGGCTGTCGAGCAGGTCCAGCAGGGCGTCTTCTAATTCGTTAGAGCGGGTGCAGCAGATGCAGCCGTTGGTCAGGGTTTTGATCTGCGTGGCGCGGTCGCCAATCAGCTGATCGTCAACGGAGACTTCGCCAAATTCGTTTTCGATGACGGCGATTTTGAAGCCGTGCTGCTCGTTCAGAATGTGGCGCAGCAGGGTGGTTTTACCGGCGCCGAGGAAACCGGTCAGCAGGGTAACGGCAATCGGGGTCATGGTTTCTCCTTTAGCAGCAGCGGACGCCGCCTTCTCCACTTCCGCCGTAGCGCGCTTCCTGACGCTCGCGGAAGAATTCAGTGTAGGTCATGTACGGCTTATCCGGATGGTTGGTCTTCATATGCTCAACGTAGTTGTCATAGTCCGGAATGCCAATCAACATTTTCGCCGCCTGACCGAGGTATTTTTTTGCTTCGCCTAAGTTACCAAACATTGAGGGTTCCAGACAGAAGAAGCCCGGTGGCGCTACGCTTACCGGGCCTACAGTAACATGCTTAATTAATGGTGTGAGGAGGTCTTCACGCCGCCTTCCGGCACCGGTACGTACGGGGTCTCTTTGTCCGTACGGCCCTCAACGTTACGCACTTTCATCCAGGTTTTGATGCCGTAGAAGATAATGCTGTACACCACCACCAGGAACAAAATGCTCAGACCCGCGTTGGTGTAGTTGTTCACCACGATATGGTTCATGTTGGCAATCTGCTGCGCGGTCAGATCCGCGCCGCCTGCGGCAATCTTCTCTTTGTACTGGTTAGCCATGAAGAAGAAGCCTTCCAGCTGCGGGTTGGTGCTGAACAGTTTCAGACCCAGCGCCCAGGTAGTGCAGAGCAGCAGCCACAGCGCAGGCACCACGGTGACCCAGATGTATTTGGTGCGTTTCATCTTCACGAGGACAACGGTACCCAGCACCAGGGCCACAGCCGCCAGCATCTGGTTAGAGATACCGAACAGCGGCCACAGGCTCTTCACGCCGCCCAGCGGGTCAACAACGCCCTGATACAGCAGATAACCCCACAGGCCTACGCAGCCCGCAGTGCCCAGAACGCCGGCCACCAGAGAGTCGGTTTTCTTCAGGAATGGCACGAAGTTACCCAGCAGATCCTGCAACATGAAGCGGCCTGCACGCGTACCGGCATCCAGCGCGGTGAGGATGAACAGCGCTTCAAACAGAATGCCGAAGTGGTACCAGAAGCCCATGTCCGCCCACGGCAGCACTTTGTGGAACACGTGTGCGATACCCACCGCCAGCGTTGGCGCGCCACCTGCGCGGTTCAGCACGGACGGTTCGCCGATGTCTTTTGCGGTCTGCATGATCTGCTCGGGCGAAATCACGAAGCCCCAGGAGCTGACGGTCGCCGCCGCGTGCGCGCTGGCGTCTTTCAGCTGTGCCAGGATCAGCGCGGTATTTTCGCCGCCCATCTCATGCAGGTTTGGCATGGTAAGGCCGAGACCCGCCGGCGGGGTGTTCATCGCAAAGTACAGGCCAGGCTCGATAATCGACGCCGCAACCAGCGCCATGATCGCCACGAAGGATTCCATCAGCATCGCGCCGTAACCGATGAAGCGCGCGTCGGTTTCGTTGGCCATCAGCTTCGGCGTGGTGCCGGAGGCGATCAGCGCGTGGAAGCCAGACACGGCACCGCAGGCAATGGTGATAAACAGGAACGGGAACAGGGCGCCTTTCCACAGCGGACCGGTACCGTCAATGTACTGCGTCACCGCCGGCATTTTCAGCTCCGGGTTGATGATCACAATACCAATGGCCAGCCCGACGATAACGCCGATTTTCAGGAAGGTTGCCAGGTAGTCACGCGGAGCCAGAATCAGCCACACCGGCAGCAGCGCTGAGATGAATGCGTAGCCGATCAGCGCGAAGGTGATGGTGGTGTCTTTAAAGGTCAGCGCCGGACCCCAGTACGGGTCGTGCGCAATCACGCCGCCGAAGTAGATGGAGGCGACCAGCAGCACGATACCGATGATCGACACCTCGCCAACGCGGCCAGGGCGCAGGAAGCGCATGTAGATGCCCATGAACAGCGCAATCGGTACGGTAGAGCAGACGGTGAAGACGCCCCACGGACTTTCGGCCAGCGCTTTCACCACGATCAGGGCCAGCACCGCCAGGATGATGATCATGATCAGGAAGCAGCCGAACAGGGCGATCGTGCCTGGCACGCGGCCCATCTCCTCTTTGATCATCTCGCCCAGCGACGAACCGTTACGGCGCGAGGAGATAAACAGCACCATAAAGTCCTGCACCGCTCCCGCCAGCACCACGCCCGCCAGCAGCCAGAGCGTACCCGGCAGGTAGCCCATCTGCGCAGCCAGCACCGGACCGACCAGCGGACCCGCGCCTGCAATGGCGGCGAAGTGGTGACCAAACAGCACGTAACGGTTGGTTGGCACGTAGTTCAGGCCGTCGTTGTTAATAACCGCCGGGGTGGCGCGCGTCGGGTCGAGCTTCATAACCTTCTGCGCGATGTACAAGCTGTAGTAGCGATAAGCCACAAGGTAGACGGAAACCGACGCGACCACGATCCACAGGGCGCTGACGTGCTCGCCCCGGCGTAACGCGACAACCGCCAGACAGAAAGCACCGATGATCCCGAGGATGGCCCAGGGCACGTGCTTTAGTAGTTTTTTAGTATCCATAATAAGACCTGGTTTTTTATGTAAAGAAAAAAGGGTCAGGGTTCGTTGTGAGGAGGTATTGATTAATGCTGGAGCGATCGTGCCAGATCCTCGCGCGTGTAAAGCACGGTAAATGGGTGAGTGGTTGAAAGCGATGCGTGAGCGGTCAAAAGCGAGGGTGAGTGGTTAAGGCTCACCCCCGGTGGGAGAAAATATGTGATTGAGATCACTGAGAATAATCTAGCCCTGTGAGCTTTTGTCGTTCGCTTCAGGGCAGTGCACGCAGCGGCAGGGCTGATACACGGGCAGCAGCTGATAGCGCCCTTTGCCGTCGTGTTCAATAATCGGGGAAAGCGCCTGTAAATCGCGGTACACCGTGCGTTCGGTAATGCCAAATTTTTGCATCAGATCGCGGCGATTAACGCTTCCGTTGCGGTGCAGGGCAATAATGATTTCAACCAGACGTTCAGCCGAGCGGCTTCGGGGTGAAGGGGCCATAAGACTTTCCAGCGTTAAGGGGGCGGCTGACGACGTTGCCAGCCGCCCCGGAAAATTTATCTTATGGATAGTTAACGGCGCACCTTTGCGGAAACCTTAGCGTTTTTTTGTGCAACGGGATCAAATCGCGGCTTCCATCTCCATCATCACCGGGTGGAAACGGCGTTTGAAGTAGATCAGGCCGTGCCCCTCGCTGCTGAGGATGATGTTCTTAATCTCTACAAGGTAGACCAGATGGGTGCCGATGGTTTGCACCTGGGTTATCTCACCTTCCAGGCTTGCCAGAGCGCCTTTCAGCACCGGCTGCGCCAGCGGTCCTTTCTGCCAGCAGGAGAGAGCAAAGCGCTCCTCCATTGCCATGCCGGTCATCCCGGCAAAGTGGCGGGCCATGATCTCCTGCTCGTGGTTCAGCACGTTGACGCACAGTTTGCCGTTGCCCTGGAAGACCGGGTTCATGGCGCTGTTGGCGTTGATGCAGACCATGACCGAGGGCGGGGTGTCCGTGACCGAACAGACGGCGGTGGCGGTAATGCCGCAGCGACCCGCATCGCCCTCGGTGGTGACCACATTCACCGCCGCCGACAGGCTGGCCATCGCGTCGCGAAAACGCAGGCGTTCTTCAGATTGCATTGAAACCTCCCGCTGCGTTATTTCAGCAGCTTATCCAGCATATTGATATCAGTGTTGTTGTGCAGGTGCGGTACGGTCCAGCCGTGCTGGTCGTACTCGGACATGCAGCGGTCAACCATCGCCATCATCTTGTCCATGTTGCCGGAGCTTTGCGCCTGACGCAGGCATTGCAGGCGGACCTCATCCTGGCTACCGGAGTAGTTGATTTCGTACAGCTCGTGACGTCCGCCAAACTCGCTGCCGATGGCATCCCACATCAGTTTCAGAATCTTGATGCGTTCGACATGATCCATCCCGTTGGAGCCGCGCACGTACTTCGCCAGGTACTGGTCGATCTGCGGGTTGTTCAGGTCCCGCGCGCTGGACGGCAGGTAGATCAGCCCCGAGGTCACGTTACGTTCGATGATGTTCTTGATCTTCGCATAGGCCATTGGCGCCATCACGCGGTAGGTCTGTAACGCCGCGTGGTCAGGCAGATACGCGCCGTTTACCCACGGAGTGGCTTCGGAGCACATGGAGTCGCTCAGCGCCCAGAACATGTTGCGCCACGCCACCACTTCGCCGAGATCCGCCTGCACGCCGCGGAACTCGAGGGTGCCGGTACACTCCAGCGACTTCTTCAGCAGAGCGGTGATGAAGTCGAGCTTCACTGCCAGACGCACGCAGGCCTGAAGCGGGTACATGCGGGCGAAGCCACCTTCCATCGTCCAGCGACGGCAGCGGTCGAAATCACGGTAGATCAGCACGTTTTCCCATGGGATCAGCACATGATCCATTACCAGAATGGCGTCGTTCTCGTCAAAGCGGCTGGAGAGCGGGTAGTCGTACGGAGAGCCTGTCGCCCCTGCCACCATCTCGTATGAGGCGCGGGAGATCAGCTTCACCCCTTCGGCATCCATCGGCGCGACGAACATCAGCGCGAAGTCCGGGTTTTCGCCCATCACCTGCGCAGAACCAAAACCGATCATGTTGTAGTGGGTCAATGCCGAGTTGGTGGCCACCACTTTCGCGCCGCTGACGATGATCCCGGCGTCGGTCTCTTTCTCCAGCTTGATGTAAACGTCTTTCACCTCGTCCGCCGGTTTATGGCGATCGATCGGCGGGTTGACGATGGCGTGGTTAAAGTACAGGCCGGTTTCCTGAATACGGGTGTACCAGTTGCGGGCGTTCTGCTCGAACTGACCGTAGAAGGCAGGGTTAGCGCCGAGCGCGCAGCCGAACGCGGCTTTGTAGTCCGGCGTACGCCCCATCCAGCCGTAGCTCAGGCGCGACCACTCGGCGATGGCGTCACGCTGCTGGCGAAGATCGTCGGCACTTTTCGCCACGCGGAAGAATTTATGGGTGTAGCCGCCGCTGCCGGTATCGGTACCCCAGCAGAGGGTATCCTGCATGTCTGGCTTGTGCAGGGCATCGTACATCTGGGCGATGGACGCCGCCGCATTGCGAAATGCCGGGTGGGTAGTGACGTCCTTAACGCGCTCGCCGTAGATATAAATCTCACGGCCATCTTGCAGGCTTTTTAAATACTCTTCACCGGTTAACGGACGTTTGGCATCAGCGCGGAAATCTTCAGGCTTCATAGGGACCTCGTATCGGAAGATGGTTGTTAAATTTATGTTTTGTTTTTGTTGTTTAATTGAAGCGTGAGAGGGGCGGAACGTGAAGGGACGATTGGGACAACGGCAGGTACTTTTCGGGTGAGATGTGGTTTTGTGATCTGTGCGGCTTTTCGGCGGGTTGCGCTGCGCTTACCCGCCCTACGAACCGTTATGCGTTCAGGAAACCGGTACTTTCTGCGCCCGGTATGCGCTGGGTGAGCACCCCGTCAGTCGGTTAAAAAAACGGGCGAAATAGGCCGGATCTTTAAACCCCAGCTGCCAGGCAATTTCGCTCACTGTGCTGTCGGAAAACAGCAGCAAACGCCTGGCTTCCCGCAGCTGGCGGTCGAAGATCAGCCGTTTCGGCGAGCGGTTGGCGAAGCGGCGACAGATATCGGTCAGGCGAGATTCGGTGAGATGCAATTCGCTTGCATACTCCGGCACCGTCCAGTGCTCGTGGTAATGAGCATCTGTCAGCTGGTTAAAGCGCTGAAAAAGCTTCAGCTCACCGCGCATGCCGCCTGACGCGTGGTCGTCGAGCTTCGCGTTGCGCAGCAGCAGGGTAAAAACGGCCTGCGCCAGCAGGACCAGCGTATGCTCGCGACCGGGCAGTTGTTCCGTGGATTCCCGGGCAATCAGCTGCCAGTAGTGCTTCAGCGCCGCCAGCTCGTCAGGCCTGTCGGCAAGCGACAGGCAGATCCCCGGCAGGCCGAACGCTTCCCGCGTACCGGGGTAGAGCACTTCTAACAGCGGCCAGATGAGATCCTCGCGCACCGTCAGCACGTGGCCGTCGCTGTCGGATTCGGTAATAAACGCGTGCGGCACCGACGGTGGCGTTAGCACGAACAGCGGCGCCTGCACCGAGTAACGGTGGTCGTCGAGCTGGAGCTCAATCTGCCCGGTGTCGAGAAAATGCATCTGAAAATACTGGTCGTGGCGGTGCGCCTGCATGTCGCGGCCAAAAAAGGCCGCCATGCGGGCAAACGACTGGTAGTGCACATCGTCGGTGCCCAGACTTTCGTCGTAATCCTTGCTGATATCAATGTTGGCGATGGGGCTCTGGCACATGATCGTTCCTCTGTTGATCCCGCTGCGTCATCGGAATGCGCGTCAGCACCAGCGCGCCCACCACCAGCAGACCCGCCACGAACCACAGTCCCGAGCTGAAGCTGCCGGTCGCGTCGCGCAGAATACCTATCAGCAATGGGCTGACGGCAGACCCGACGTTGCCGATGGCGTTGATCACCGCCAGCGCCACCGCGCGGGATTGCAGGCTAATAACCTGATCCGGCGTGGTCCAGAATATCGCCATGGCGGTAAACGATCCGGTTGAGGCCATGATGATGCCAAGCAGCTGGATCAGGCTGTGATCGGTCGCCGAGGCCAGCATCCATCCCGCCGCTGCAAACAGATACGGCAGGATGGTGTGCTTTTTTCGCTCTTTCAGCCTGTCGGAGCGGCGGCTCCACCAGATCATCCCGAGGATGGTGCAAAACTGCGGGATCGCCGCCAGCAGGCCAATCACGATATTGCTGCTGCCGGTGTTGAAGCTTTGCAGGATCTGCGGCGTCCAGATGTTGATCGCGCTCAGCGTATTCGTCAGGCAGAAGTAGGCCAGCGTGTAGAGCAGCACGGCGGGCGTCAGCACCTCGCGCAGCGTCGAGCGCGGCGTGGCGGCGTGCGCAATGGCCAGCTCCTGTTCGCGGGCGATCATCGTTTTGAGTGCCTGCTTTTCGTCATCATCCAGCCAGGCGGCCTGATCCGGGGTGTCGTTAAGATAGAACCAGGTCACCACGCCGAGCACCACCGATGGCAGCCCCTCCAGCAGGAACAGCCACTGCCAGCCCTTCAGGTTCCACAGCCCGTCCATCGCCAGAATGTACCCGGAGAGGATCGAGCCGAGCATCATGGTCACCGGCATGGCGATCATAAACAGCGCGTTGGCGCGGGCGCGGTGATACGCCGGGAACCACCAGGTGAGATAGACCAGAATGCCCGGCAGGAAACCGGCTTCGGCAATGCCCACCAGCATGCGCAGGACGTAGAGCGTTTCGGGGCTGGTGGCGAACATGGTGCAGGTAGAGGCGATGCCCCACACCACCATGATCCCGGCGATCCAGCGGCGGGCGCCGACCTTCGCCAGCATGATGTTGCTGGGGATACCGCACAGCACGTAGGTCACGTAAAACAGCGTCGCGGCCAGGCCAAACATGGTCGACGTGAGGCCCAGATCTTTGCCCATCGTCAGCCCGGCAAAGCCGATGTTGATGCGATCGAGAAACGAGAAAACAAACAGGATAAAAAGAAACACGATCAAACGACGGAACAGCTTATTAATAACGCGATGTTCAACAGCTTTATTATGCAGGGTTGAGGTCGTCATGTTGCGCTCCACATCGTACGTTTAGTAGACGGATTTATTGTTATCAACTGCTGTGGTGACGTCGGTAAAGCGGGCCGCCAGCGCTTCGGCGCTGCGGGCGAGCAGGGTGGTATCCACGCCGACCGCGACAAACAACGCGCCGAGGCTGAGATAGCGTTTTGCCAGCTGTTCATTCGCCATCAGGATGCCGGGCGCTTTGCCCGCGCTGAGGATCTGCGCGATCACCTGTTCAATGGCGGCCTGCACCTCCGGGTGCTGCGGATTGCCAGCGAAGCCCATGTCGGCGCTCAGATCCGCCGGGCCGATAAACACGCCGTCCACCCCTTCCACGTCCAGGATCTGCGGCAGGTTTTTCAGCGCCTCGCGAGTTTCGATTTGCACCAGCACGCACATGGCGTCGTTAGCCTGATGCAGATACTCCGGGATGCGGTTCCAGCGCGACGCCCGCGCCAGCGCGCTGCCGACGCCGCGAATGCCGGCAGGCGGATAGCGGGTGGCGCTGACCGCCAGACGGGCTTCGTCGGCGTTTTGCACCATCGGCACCAGCAGGGTTTGCGCCCCCACGTCCAGCAGCTGCTTGATCTGCACCGGATCGTTCCACGACGGGCGCACCACCGGTTGGCTGGGATAAGGGGCGATGGCCTGGAGCTGAGTCAGGACGGTCTGCACGCTGTTCGGCGCGTGCTCCCCGTCGATCAGCAGCCAGTCAAAACCGGCCCCGGCAAGTAGCTCAGCGCTGTAGCTGCTGGTCAGCCCCAGCCATAACCCAATTTGCGGACGGCCTGCTTTCAGCGCCGCTTTAAATGCGTTTTGCATCGTGCTCTCCTAGACAAAGCGGCAGCTGATGGAGCCCATGTTGCCGTAATCGACGTGGAAGGTGTCGCCTCTGCTGGCGGCAACCGGGCGGGTAAACGAGCCGCCGAGGATGATCTGGCCTGGCTCAAGCTGCACGTCGTATGGCGCGAGTTTGTTCGCCAGCCACGCCACGCCGTTCGCCGGGTGGTTAAGCACGCCTGCGGCGACCCCGGTCTCTTCGATCACGCCGTTGCGGTAGAGCAGGGCGGAGATCCAGCGCAGATCCAGCTCGTCGGGTTTAATCGGGCGGCCGCCGAGGATCACGCCCGCGTTGGCGGCGTTATCGGAGATGGTGTCGAACACTTTGCGTGGGCGTTGGGTTTCCGGGTCAACGTTATGGCAGCGGGCGTCGATCAGCTCCAGGGCGGGGATGACGTAATCCGTGGCGTTGTAGACGTCGAAGATCGTACAGTTCGGGCCGCGCAGCGGTTTTGCCAGCACGAAGGCCAGCTCCACTTCGATGCGCGGGACGATAAAGCGATCCACGGGGATGTCGCTGCCGTCGTGGAAGAACATATCGTCCAGCAGCGCGCCGTAGTCCGGCTCGCTGATCTGCGAGCTGGCCTGCATCGCTTTGGAGGTGAGGCCGATCTTGTGGCCTTTCAGCACGCGGCCTTCGGCGATTTTCAGGCTCACCCATTCGCGCTGGACGGCGTAGGCGTCTTCAATGGTGATCTCCGGGTACTCCAGCGAGATCGCGCGGATCTGCTCCCGGGATTGTTCCGCCTGATGCAGGCGGTGGGCGATCAGGGTATGGGTGTGTTTGTCGAGCATGGCGTATCCTTTGTGCGGCTGTTGCCGGGTGGCGCTTCGCTTACCCGGCCTACGGTTCGGTGCTGCTGTTGCCGGGTGGCGCTTCGCTTACCCGGCCTACGGTTCGGTGCTGCTGTTGCCGGGTGGCGCTGCGCTTACCCGGCCTACGGTTTGGGGCCGTTGTAGGCCCGGTAAGCGCAGCGCCACCGGGCGAGCAAACGGCTACTTAAACAACGCGTGCACGTTGTTCTGCTTGTAATTAAGCGTCGGGTGCAGCTCGTCGAGCTCGAACGACAGCGCCAGATAGCGGGCGGCCATCAGCTCTGCAAAATGCGTTTTGATCAGCGCAAACAGCATTTCACCGACCTCTTTCCGGCTTTCCAGGCTGCGCCCCGCGCCGATCTTCAGCGTCATATGCACAAAGGCGTAATCGTGCTTACCGTCTGCCATCTGCCAGGTGTCCAGCCAGTGGGCGCGGCTGCGGATGCCGCCGATGGGGAAGATGCCCGTGGCGGCGAGCGCCTCGTTCACTTTGGCGAACAGCCCTGGCAGGTCGGCCTGCTCGCGGATGTTGTCGGTACATTCAGCAATAAAGTGCGGCATGGCGGCTCCTTACGCGGGCAGCGGGAAAACGGCGTTGACCTGGCCGGTGCCGGAGCTGGCGAACAGCTCGGTGAGAAACTCCACCTTACCGTTGTATTTGTCCCAGCCGAGCATCCCCAGCAGCATCACCGTGTCGTGCATATTGCCCTCGCCGTAGCAGTAGTCGGCGTACTCCGGCAGCATGCTGCAAAACTCCTTGAACTGACCCTCGCGCCACAGCTTCACCACGCGCTCGTCCATCTGACGGTCAAACTCGCGGGTGTAGCTGTTCATCCCTTCCTCCGCGCGCTGGTCGTCGATAAAGCGGTGCGACAGCGAGCCGCTGGCGAGCACTGCCACGGTGCCGTCATATTTTTCGATGGCGCTGACGATGGCCTCGCCCAGCCGGCGACTGTCGGCGAAATCGTGAACCGTGCAGAACGCCGAGATGGAGATCACTTTGAAGTGCTTATCCGCATTCATGTAGCGCATCGGCACCAGCGTGCCGTACTCCAGCTTCAGGCTCGGGATGTTGTGCGCCTTGGCGCGAACGCCAAGCTTCACCGCTTCGTCGGCAATCAGCTGGCCGAGTTCCGGGTTGCCGTCGTAGTCGTAGGTCATGTCGCGAATAAAATGCGGCAGCTCGTTGCTGGTGTAGACGCCCGAAAAATGGTCCGCGCAGTTGATGTGATACGCGCTGTTCACCAGCCAGTGGGTGTCGAAGACGATAATGGTGTCCACGCCCAGCTCGCGGCAGCGCTTGCTGATCTCTTTATGCCCGTCGATGGCCGACTGGCGGCAGCCGTGGTTTTTGCCCGGCAGTTCAGAGAGATACATTGACGGAACGTGTGTGATTTTTGCCGCTAACGCTAATTTACCCATGGTCAGATCCCCCACTTTGGAATCGGATGGTCACCCATGGAGATACAGACGTTCTTCATCTCCGCGAAGACCTCGAAGCTGTACTCGCCGCCCTCACGCCCGGTGCCGGAGGCCTTCACGCCGCCAAACGGCTGGCGCAGGTCGCGCACGTTCTGGGTGTTGACGAACACCATGCCCGCTTCGATGCTGCGCGCCAGACGCAGCACTTTGCTGACGTCCTGGGTCCAGATGTAAGATGCCAGGCCGTACTCCACGTCGTTCGCCAGGCGCAGGCCTTCCGCTTCATCCTTAAACGGCAGCAGGCAGGCCACTGGCCCGAAGATCTCCTCCTGCGCCACGCGCATGCGGTTATCGACATCCGCCAGCACGGTTGGTCGCAGGAAGTTGCCGCCCTTCAGGTGCGCAGGTAGATCGGTCGGTTTGTCCGGGCCGCCCGCCAGCAGGGTTGCCCCTTCTTCAATGCCGAGGCGGATATAGCCGGAGACTTTTTCCCAGTGCTGCTGGCTGATGAGCGCGCCAATCTGGGTGTTCGGATCGGTCGGGTCGCCCACGCGCAGGCGGTTGGCGCGCTCGGCAAAGCGTTTGACGAACTCCGGGTAGATGCTCTGCTGGATGAAGATGCGCGAGCCGGCGGTGCAGCGTTCGCCGTTGATGGAGAAGATGGTAAACAGGGCGGCGTCCAGCGCGCGCTCGATGTCTGCGTCTTCGAAAATCAGCACCGGCGATTTGCCGCCCAGCTCCATGGAATACTTCTTCAGCCCGGCGTTTTTCATGATGTTGCGCCCGGTGGCGGTACCGCCGGTGAAGGAGACGGCGCGCACGTCATGATGACGCACCAGCGCGTCGCCCGCCGTGGCGCCATAGCCCTGCACCACGTTGAGCACGCCCGCCGGAATGCCCGCTTCGAGGGCCAGCTCGCCCAGACGGTCAGCGGTCAGCGGGGAGAGTTCAGACATCTTCAGCACCGCGGTATTCCCTAAGGCCAGGCACGGCGCGACCTTCCAGGTGGCGGTCATAAACGGCACGTTCCACGGCGACACCAGCGCGCAGACACCCACCGGCTGCACCAGGGTGTAGTTGAGCATCTTGTCGTCGACCGGGTAGGTTTTGCCGTTCATCTGCTGGCACACCTCGGCGAAGAACTCGAAGTTGTGCGAGGCGCGCGGAATGAGCACGTTTTTGGTCTGGTGGATCGGCAGGCCGGTGTCGGCGGTTTCCATCGCGGCAATGTCCGGTACGTTCTGGTCAATCAGATCCCCCAGGCGACGCATCAGGCGCGCGCGCTCCTTCATCGGCAGGTTGGCCCATTTCGGAAACGCCTCTTTGGCGGCGGCAACGGCCTGATGGATTTCGGCTTCGCCGCCTGAGGCCACTTCTGCCAGCACCTCGCCGGAGGCCGGGTTAGTGGTTTGAAAGTACTCACTTCCGGCGACGTTTTTACCGTTGATCCAGTGGTTAATCTTTTTCATTTTGCAGTCTCCTCACTGACAATTCGGTTTACCAGACGGCCTACGCCTTCCACTTCCACCACTACCTCATCGCCCGGCACCACGTCGGACAGCCCCTTCGGCGTGCCGGTGGCAATCATGTCGCCCGGTTGCAGGGTCATGAAATCACTCAGATACGCAATCAGGTAGGGGATGCTGAAGATCAGGTCTGCCGTGGTGCCTTCCTGACGCAGTTCACCGTTGACGTAGGTGCGAAGACGAAGGTTGTGCGGGTCAGGAATGGCTTCTTTTGGCACTACGTTCGGGCTGATGGGGGTCAGCCCGTCGCGGCTTTTCACCCGCAGGTTCGGGCGATAGTAGTTTTCGAGATAATCGCGGATGGCGTAGTCGTTGCACACCGTGTAGCCCGCAACATACTCCATCGCCTCGGCTTCGCTGACCTTGCGCGCGGTTTTGCCGATGACCACCACCAGCTCGGCTTCGTAATGCATGTATTCAATGTTGTTTGGGCGCACCGAGGTCTGGTTGTCGCCGTTAAAGGTGTTTGGCGCTTTGATAAACACCAGCGGCTCGGTGGGCGGTTTGAAGTCCAGCTCGCTGGCGTGATCGGCGTAGTTCAGGCCGAGGGCGAACAGCGTGGCGTGCGGCGGCGTGCGCGAAGCGATGGCAACGTCGCGTTCCTCCACCACCGGGTTTTCCAGCGGCGGAAATCCTTCTGCCAGAATACGTACCCGATCGCCCGGGCGAACTTCGACGCGGCTTTGCGGAGTGCCGAGCAATATCGCATCGCCGGGGTTCAGGGTGGCAAATTCGCTCAGGGCGCTCAGCAGTTCGGCGGCGTTGCGGTGCAGATCGGCCGTGTTCCAGTGGTCCGCTTCGCGGCCGTTGATCTCGGTGATGATGGTCAGATTATCCACGTTATCAACGGCGACAGGTTCGCCGAGCGGGCAAAATCCATCCCGGCATTTGGCCTTGATCGCCGGACGGTAGAAGCTCTCTTCCGGCAGGCTGATTTCGTTAGCCAGCGCGTAGCCGGCGATGTACGCCGCTGCCTCTTCAACGCGTACTTTGCTGGCGGTTTTGCCCACCACCAGCGCCACCGTCGCGCCGCTTAACACGGTTTCTCCCTGCGGGAAGGGAATCGGTTCGCCTGCGCGGATAACAGCGTTATGTGGCTTGATAAACCACACCGCCGTTTTTGGCGGCGCGTTATAGGGGGCTTTTTCAAACGCCTCAGCCCAGGCCACACGCTGGCTTTGGTGGTTTAGCGCTACGGCAAAAACAGTACCTTTCATTCCCATACTCCTCAAACCGGCTGTCCGGTTTTGATTTCATTAATATGTTAATGATCTGGTTTTATGCTTTTGCTGTTCGTTTCGCAATCAGAAGTGAATAATTTGTGATGCAAATAACAATAAATTTACATAAAAGGGTTAATATATATTTAAATCAATAAGTTAAAAAAAATAGCTTTGTTTCTGTTAGACTTTTTGGGTTAAAACGTGTTGTCTATAAAAGCATCTGTTTTTAATTGTTTATTTGTTAATGATGTAAGGGGTAGATGATGCATGACTCATTAACCATCGCGCTGTTGCAGGCGCGTGAAGCGGCGATGGGCTACTTCCGCCCGATAGTGAAGCGGCATAATCTGACCGAGCAGCAGTGGCGTATCGTCCGCGTGCTGGCCGAGCATCCCTCCATGGATTTTCACGATCTGGCGTTCCGCACCTGTATTTTGCGCCCAAGCCTGACCGGCATTCTGACGCGGATGGAGCGCGACGGTCTGGTGCTGCGCTTAAAACCGGTGACTGACCAGCGCAAGCTGTACGTGTCGCTGACGAAAGAAGGCAACGCGCTGTACCAGCGTGCTCAGGCTCAGGTGGAAGAGGCGTACCAGCAGATAGAGGCGGAATATACGCCTGAGAAGATGAAGCAGCTCACGGCGCTGCTGGAAGAGTTTATTGAACTTGGAAACCGACATATCGCCGCGAGGGACGAAGCGTAAAAACCCTAAATTCCAGGATGATTTTCGTAAAGTTTTCTCATGCCAGGCCGAATATTCTGTATCTGCCTGAGGAAAGAGAAAACATGTTAAACCGAATCAAGATTGTCACCAGCTTACTGCTGGTTTTAGCGATATTTGGCCTTTTACAACTCACGTCTGGTGGTCTTTTCTTCAATGCCCTGAAGCATGACAAAGAGAATTTCACCATCCTGCAAACCATTCGCCAGCAACAATCCACCCTGAACGGTAGCTGGGTGGCGCTGCTGCAAACCCGTAACACCCTGAACCGCGCGGGTATCCGCTATATGATGGATCAGAACAATATCGGCAGCGGCTCAACCGTCGCCGAGCTGATGCAGATTGCCTCTGCGTCTCTGAAACAGGCGGAAAAAAACTGGGCGGATTACGAAGCGCTGCCGCGCGACCCGCGTCAGAGCGACGCTGCGGCACTGGAAATCAAACGTAATTACGATATTTACCATGGCGCGCTGGCTGAGCTGATCCAGCTGCTGGGGGCGGGCAAAATCAATGAGTTCTTCGACCAGCCGACCCAGAGCTATCAGGATGGCTTTGAGAAGCAGTACGTCAACTATCTGCAACAGAACGACGCGCTGTATCAGACCGCGGTTGAAGACAGCAACAGCTCTTACCGCCAGGCTATCTGGGTGCTGATTAGCGTGCTGGCTGCGGTGCTGGTGGTGATTGTTGCCGTCTGGCTGGGTATTCGTCAGGCGCTGATTTCGCCGCTGAACCGTCTGATTGACAGCATTCGTCATATCGCCAGCGGCGACCTGGTGAAGCGCATCGACGTGGAAGGCTCCAACGAGATGGGGGTACTGGCTGACTCCCTGCGCCATATGCAGGGCGAGCTGGTGCGTACCGTGGGTGACGTGCGTAACGGCGCCAACGCTATTTACAGCGGTGCGAGCGAAATCTCGATGGGCAATAACGATCTCTCATCCCGTACCGAACAGCAGGCTGCCTCTCTGGAAGAGACCGCCGCCAGCATGGAACAGCTGACTGCCACCGTGAAGCAGAACGCCGAGAACGCCCGTCAGGCGAGCAACCTGGCGCTGAGCGCGTCTGAAACCGCGCAGAAAGGCGGCAAGGTGGTGGATAACGTGGTGCAGACCATGCGTGACATCGCCGGCAGTTCGCAGAAAATCGCCGATATCATCAGCGTGATCGACGGGATTGCCTTCCAGACCAATATTCTGGCGCTGAACGCGGCGGTAGAAGCGGCGCGTGCGGGCGAGCAGGGGCGTGGTTTTGCGGTGGTTGCAGGTGAAGTCCGAAACCTGGCGCAGCGCAGCGCCCAGGCGGCTCGCGAGATCAAGAGCCTGATTGAAGACTCCGTGGGGCGCGTGGAAATTGGTTCAACGCTTGTTGAAAGCGCGGGTGAAACCATGGGTGAGATCGTGAATGCGGTAACGCGCGTGACGGATATCATGGGCGAAATCGCGTCTGCGTCTGACGAGCAGAGCCGCGGTATTGACCAGGTTGGGCTGGCGGTGGCTGAGATGGATCGCGTGACCCAGCAGAACGCCTCGCTGGTGGAAGAGTCTGCGGCGGCGGCCGCGGCACTGGAAGAGCAGGCGAGCCGTCTGACGCAGGCCGTTGCGGTGTTCCGTATTCAGCAGGAACAGATGAAGGCGCGCGAGTTCGCCTCCGCGAAAAGCGTTGCCGCACCGGTAGTGGCGCGTAAACCGGCGACCGCAGACGCGGGCGATAACTGGGAAACGTTCTGACGCTGTGCGTTTTGCCGGGTGGCGGCTGCGCCTGACCCGGCCTACGGATTGTGCGTTTCGCCGGGTGGCGGCTGCGGAATTGGGTTTTGTAGGCCCGGTAAGCGCAGCGCCACCGGGCGATCTTACAGAGGCAGGCGCATGGCGCAGCGGGAACCATACGCTAAACCGTGCGCCGTCTCTTCCTCGCGTTTCTGGCGCAGTTCCGGCGTCAGCGTCGTCATCATTTCAAACCCTAATCGCCTGTAGAAGGGCGCATTCCACGGGACATCACGAAACGTCGTTAACGTCAGCGAGTTCAGCCCCAGACTGCGGGCATGCGCGGCGGCACGGGCGATTAACTGGCGTCCAAGACCTCGTCCCTGACAGTCCAGGTGAACCGACAGTTCCACAATAAACAGCGACGATGGATGAGCTTCGGCGAGAATAAAACCCACGGGCCTGTCGTCAGCCAGCGCCAGCCAGCTTAATCCGCGTCCGGCGTAACCGAGGTGATCTTCAACAGAAATAACCTCATTGTCTGCCAGCCAGGCCAGCTCAGGAACGTCGCGAAACCGCTGCCCCGCCGCGCGTTCAATGGCGGGCAGGGCAGCGACGTCGTCGATGCGCGTCGGGCGAAGAGTTAACGCCGTCATCAGCCAGCGCTGCTCACAATTTTAATCTCCACCATGCCGATCCCCAGCTTGCGCGGAGCGTGACCGAGAATATTCCCTTCGTTAGTGGACTGCGGATCGGGTGGCACAATGACCAGCGTATTGCTGCGCGTTGGGTTATCGAAGTGCAGCGTGCTGGTGGTGACGTCATTGCTCAGCGTCAGCGTCTGTTCTTTATCACCGACGCGCACCGGTATAGGACGGTTTGCGTTGGGACCAAATGCCCTGGCGGTGATCACCAGATCGAATTTCTCCGGCAGCGGATGGGTATACTCAATTTTCACCTCATCGCCCAACTGCGCGTTAGACCAGCGCCCCCAGGATTCCGGCCGTGAAATACCGCTGAACTGCTTCACCTCTTCCGGTGCGCCGGCAACATTAAAGATGAAGCTGTCTGCTTTATAACGAATGTCGTTGTCGACGATTTTCAGCAGGTCTACGTTGCGCTGATAGCGTGCGGTATCAATAACCGTATCTTTAAACGCGGTTTTTCCCTGCCACTGCGGTTTGTCAACGTGTTGCACGGTCTGCTCGCCGCCGAGTTGCCCCTGAGAAACGCACCAGTCGGTGGACAGCGACAGCTGTTGCGACCAGAGCTGGCCCATTTTGTAGCATTTGTCGACCCAGACGAAATTATCGCGCGGGGCAAATTCCGCCAGCTGGAAGCGCAGTGGCGCGGAGTATTCGCTTTCCGGCAGCGGCTCGACGCGGTTATCCGACACGCGCAGCAGCAGCGGCAGGCGGAAATGGCTGCCGGAGAACGCGATCATTTTTTTATCCTGATCGATGGTGAAGTCTTTTATCTCTTTCGGGAAGTTCCACAGACGAATGATATCCGGCTTCCAGGCGAGGATTTTTTCCTTCATGTTGAGGAAGATTTCCGACAGGGACTGGCCCGACAGCGTACTGCGGCCCAGGCCAATGAAGTTATCGCCACCCAGAATATCCAGCACGGTAGCGCCGTTATCCATCGAGTTACGTTTAGCGGCAATGATCTCCTGCTGCGGTTTATCGCCGCGCAGCACAAAAAACAGGTTGCTGCGATCCAGCTTATTCAGTTCATCCCAGGCGCTGTTTTTCATCGCCAGATGGTCAGATGAGACAACGATGACCGTATTTTTGAAATACGGCGACGCTTTGATTTTCTCGATTAACGCCGCGATATGCTCCTGGCTACAGGTTACGGCGCTGAACGACTTGTTGTTTTTACCGTCAATGTCATAGCCCTGACGTTTACAGGTGCGTGAGACGAAACCATCCGGATGATGCGTGTCAACGGTCAACGCAAACAGCGAGAAGCGTTTACCGGCGCGGGAAAGCTCCTCGAATTTCTTCCAGGTTTCATCCAGAACGGTATCGTCGTAAAAGCCCCAGTCGTTGCGGTAGGCCGGATCGGCCACCGTGGTTTTCAGCTCTTCGGAACCATACAAGTGATCGAAACCGTGGGATTTCAGGAACACATCTTTCCCGGCAAAGCGCAGGTTAGCGCCCTGCATAAAGTAGTTTTCATAGCCCGAGTTTTTCAGGATATCGCCGAGGCAAATGTTCTGCGGGAAGAAGCTCGACATTGAGGCGGAGGCGTTGCCTTCAAACGGAGCGAACAGCGGAATGCCGCACTGGGAGGCCACCATCCCGGCGATGGTGTAATCCGTACCGGGCAGCTGCATGGTGTGGCTGAAGTCGAGGCCCTGGTCTTTCAGCGCGCCAAGCTCTGGCGTCAGGTTCGGGAAAGCATCGTTATCAAAATAGGTGCGTTCCAGACTTTCGCCGTAGATATAGACCAGGTTGAGTCTGGGATTGTCGATCTTCTTCGAGGGTTCTTTGTAATAGGCCGCAAAGTCCGGATCGCCATCGCGCGACTGGGATTTTACCAGCTCGGTAATTTGATGGAATGCCGGGCTGGCATCCACGGAGGCCAGCGCCAGGCACAGCGCCAGCAGGCTGTAGCCATGATGATGCGGACGGTGACGGCGACGGCGCAGAACCCAGGCCAGCGCGGCGAAGATGCCCACCAGGGCGACCACCAGCCCCAGACCCGGAAGGATGTACTTACCCACACCAGCGCCGGTGAGGCTGTTGGTCAACGTGTAGAGCACCGCGTCGTTAATACCGTCGCCGGTAAAGTAATCGCTGGCATATAACGTAATGTTTAAAACAATAAAAATGCCGAGCACCACCAGGGTGGCCACAAACCACCAGGTGTGACGACCGGCTTTCCAGGCATAAACGCCGATGGAAGCCAGGAAAAGGACAAGGGACATTAACTCTGACAACAGCAGATCCTCATCATGCCGGACGCTTAGCCGGCTAATTGCTTATTTTTTGGGTAATACAATGTAATTGCGATGTCGCTTAGCTGCAATTTTAGTGTCACGAAAGTGTGCTGTTGTTAGGATTTGGTTTATAAAATCGGATTTTTGAATACAGTCGCATCGTGGCACACGGAGGCTGAGGTGGTGGCAGGGGGTAAAAAAACGCACTTCACGCCGCGGTGTAAGACTAACGTAATAAACCCGGCGTGTTTTGGCAGAAAATGGGAGGCGATCAGGAGAGGAAATTAACGCCTTGTTTCAGCACCAGATCGCAGGCTTTCGTTTTCACCTGTTTCGCCAGAGATGAATTTCCAAGGGTGCTGAGGTTCAGCTGCTGGCCATTTTGCGCGTTCAGCAGACCCTGAATACCGTCCATATAGTTGGTGTCCGCTTTCTGCTCCTGGGTGTCCAGACCCAGTTTACCCAGCACCTGGTTTTTGATGTTTTCGGTATCGGTGACGGAAGCCAGTTTCTGCTTCGCGCAGTATTCCAGAATGCCCGCCGCGTTGTTCATCGTTCCGGCGCTCAGGCTTTGGGAGCTGTTACTCAGCAGGCCGGTGAGGGACGAGGCTGACAGCCCGCCCTGGGAAGTGCCGCTCTCTTTGGTTAACTCACTTGCTGCGCTGGAGAGCGACTCCTGCCATGATGCGGCCTGCGCTGCGCCAGTCACCAGCAGGGCGCCAGTAAGGATGCTGATAAGGAACTGTTTTTTCATAATGATTTACTCAACAAGGTCCGTTTTGGGCCAAAAGTGGGTTCAGTATATACCTCTGCTCTTCCGGTGCTCCCTGGAAATATCTTAATACTCTTTGCCGGTGACGCGGCTGCGATAGCTGTCCCAGTCGAAGATGACGTACAGGCTGTTACCCAGCTTCATGCGATCCATCACCCGCTCGCCAAGAAGTCGGGTCATCTCGTCGATATTGTGGTTCGTCAGCATACCGGTTGGGCGTTTTGACGACGAACGGCGATCGACAATCTGATTGATGATCACTTTTTCGTAGCGGGACTCCGTCTGGACGCCGATCTCGTCGATGACCAGCAAATCCACGTTACTCAAATCATTCAGCAGCTGTTCTTCGCTGGTTTCGCGGTTACTGAAGGTGTCCTTCATGGCGGACATAATATCGGCCACGGTGATAATCAGCACTGACTTCCCGCGCAGCAGCAGCTCGTTGCAGATTGCGGCCGCAAGGTGATTTTTCCCCGTGCCGGGTTTTCCGCTAAAGATGAAGCTGGCAATGTTGCCGTCAAATTCATCCACGTACTGGCGCGCCTGGTTGAGGGCGTTCATCTGCCCCTGTGACTCGACCTTATAATTCTCGAAGGAGCAGTTCTGGTGCAGAGGGCGAATGCCCGAGCGGTTAAAGGTGCGCTGCATTTTCATCGCGCGGTTTTCGCGGGCGAGGGCAGCCGCGCGAATTTTACCCTGCTCTTTTTGCCATGCCAGCAGCTCTTCACCGGTGGTGAATGCGGGCTTCACGTTGGCGGGCATCATCTTCTGCAAACGTTTCATCAGGTCGCCGACGTTTTTCATTTCGCACCTCGGAATCCATCAGGGATTTTTTTGTCCGGTTCTGAAAAGGCATTGATATCACGTTTTGGCTGGCCATTGTTGCTGGCGCGGTTGATTTGCAGACTGCGCGCGAACTTTTGCTGCCACTGAACATGGTGGAAGACTTTTCCTTCAGCCTGCCAGTAAGCGGTAAAGGCCGCCAGCTCTTCTGGCGTCGCGGGCTGCGCGAGGGCTATTCCCCATAAGGCCGCCTGCCGCTGAAAATCGGCGTCCGGCTGCCAACCGGCGTACATGGGAAATTTCCCCATTGGAACGGCCACCGGGGCGCTGGCGGGTTCGTCAAAAAACTGATTATCCAGCATGACATCGCTCGCCGGACGCGACAGCTTCGCTTCAATTTCCAGAAGCTGCGCCAGACGTTCCGGCGTGACCGCATAAAACGCCGGGGCGTTGTCGGCAAATACCGCGACCGTGCCGCCTTCGGCGTGCGTCAACACACCGCGAGGATCGCGCATAAAGGCATCAATGCCAGCAATGCTGGTGGTCAGGATTCTGGAGGACATAACACTTTCTCAACTGATTACTACGGACGTGATTGAGGGTTATGGTAGCACAGAGAGAGGGGGAGGAAAGGAGAGGATTTCCCCGGCGGCGTTACGCTTACCGGGGCTAAAATCACAGGCGGCAGTTTACGCGATGATGTTCAGCGTCACGTCGATATTGCCGCGCGTCGCGTTAGAGTACGGACAGACGATATGCGCTGCATCCACCAGTTTTTTGGCTTCCGCTGCGTCCATCCCTTCAACGTGGATGTTCAGCTTCGCTTCGATACCAAAACCGGTTGGCAGCGGGCCAATCCCCACTTCGCCTTCAATAAAGGCGTCTTTTGGCAGAGCGAATTTGTCGCGTGCCGCAACGAACTTCATTGCGCCCAGGAAGCAGGCGGAGTAGCCCGCAGCGAACAGCTGTTCAGGGTTGGTTACTTCACCCCCCATGCCGCCCATCTCTTTTGGCACACCCAGTTTGACATCCAGAACGCCATCGGAAGACGTTGCGCGGCCATCACGGCCTCCGGTTGCTTTGGCTTTGGCAGTGTAGACAACTTTTTCTAAAGACATGGCAGGTTCCTCATCTTACGTTTATATGCACTATTAAATAGCGCGCGATGTATTAAGTTAGAATCAGACGCGTAAAGTATAGCCTTACGCGCGATGAAGCTGTTGGCGCAAAAGTTCGAGCTGTTGCTTGAGCGCCAGCATGGTGTCGGTATCACACTGCGCTGCACAGCCCACGGCGTGGGGTATCGTCACGGCCTGCTGTTGCAGCGCCCGACCCGCGTCTCTCAGGGTGACGGCGACCTGACGCTCATCCTGACGGGAACGCTGGCGGAAGATTAATCCTGCGCTTTCCAGGCGTTTCAGCAGGGGAGTCAGCGTGGCGGAATCCAGGAACAGCCGCTCGCCAATGTCTGACACCGTGATATCATCCTGCTCCCACAGCACCAGCATCACAAGGTATTGCGGGTAGGTCAGGTTAAGCGGCGCCAGCAGTTGCCGGTACAGCTTGTTAAGCGCCAGATTTGCCGAATAGAGGGCAAAACAGAGCTGGTTATCCAGCAGAAGCGCGTTGGTAGTGTCGTTCGTTTTTGCGTCCATGAAATGAATATAGATAGCGCACGAT
Organism: Enterobacter cloacae complex sp. 397G4; assembly: GCF_050031515.1. Taxonomy (NCBI): domain Bacteria; kingdom Pseudomonadati; phylum Pseudomonadota; class Gammaproteobacteria; order Enterobacterales; family Enterobacteriaceae; genus Enterobacter; species Enterobacter cloacae complex sp. 397G4. Next base: position 665,947 of record NZ_JBLGWE010000001.1, read on the forward strand.
ACAATTGCAAGCGATTTTATTATACGCGTGGACGTTTGCGGTAAAGCCATAATCCGGGGATCGACAGGCCGATGGAGAGCGCGCCCACAATCGACGAGGCTTTAAGGAAATTGCTCAGAAGCAGGATCATCTGCGGTTCGCTGTAGCCAAAGTGGCTGATTTTGACGGCGGAGATCATCGCCGTATAGGCTGAAATGCCCGGGAACATAGGAATGACTGCCGCCACGGTGAACACTTTCGGGTGCGCCAGATACCAGCGGGACCACTGAATACCGATGCTGCCGACCAGCATGGAGGCGATAAACGTCGACCATTCGATATTAAAGCCCGAGGTCATCATGATCATACGTGAGCCGTGGCCAATGGCACCCAGCAGCGCACACCAGGGTAATGCACGCTGTGGTACGTTAAACACCATCGCAAAGCCAACGGCGGGAAGGGCTGCCAGGAGCATGTCCTGCGCCAGTGCGAGCAGAAAATCCATCACGCCCATCCGCGTAACCCCCAGAGTGTCATGGCCATTACCACCCCGATACAGGTCGCCAGCGTCAGCAGGCTGGCTATCGCCCAGCGCGCCAGACCGGTGTTGATGTGGCCTTTGAACATATCAGCGACGGCGTTGATTAAGGGAAAACCCGGCACCAGCAGCAATACGCTGGCGGCCATCGCAACAGTAGGCGTGCTGGCGAAGTAAGGCTGGCGCAAAAGCAGGCCGGATACGGTTGTCGCCACGAACGCCGTGATGCAGAAGTTAATTTGCGGATGCAGTTGCCTGTGCGTCAACAACTGGCGGACATACATCGCGATGCTGCTGGCAAAGAAGGTCACGACAGCGCCGTCCCAGCCGCCCGCGTTGAGCTTGCAGAAGCAGGCGCAGGAGAGTCCCACCATCAGCACAACCAGCCAGCGTGGATACCGGAGAGGTTTGATCTGGTTGAAGCGTTTCTCTATCTCCCTCAGATCGAGCAGCTTGTGTTCAGCAAGGATCACGATGTGCTGCACTTCCGTCACGACGTGCATGTTAATACCGCGGTCATGATTTTTACGGGTGGAGGTCAGGCACTGTCCGTCTTTAATGGTGGTCAGCACAATGGCATTTGACGAGATGGAGCTCTCAACGCTGTCCATCCCCAGCGCCAGCCCAAGGCGTGTGGAAAGTTCTTCCACGAGGGCGCTTTCTGCCCCGTGTTGTAAGAGAAAAAGCCCGCACTGAATACATAGCCGCGTGGTAGCACGTTGCGTAGACCGATCTGCCTGCATGAAACGCCCTGAAGAGAAGAGAGATTGCTTACTTTTAACACAAAGGGCCGGGCCCTTTGCGCTGGGCCAGATCAACATTTGTGCAATCAGTCGCGTGAGCAGGGGGAGAAAACCGCACTTTCTATTTATTTAATGAATATAAAAATAGAGATTTATAAAGACAATATATTAAGTATTTCTAATTTCATATTTTCAATCTTTTCACGCAATCTTAATTAAAGTTTTGTGGTCTTTATGCGATATTAAGCCAGTATTGGGCGTTTCTTAACCCATGTGACATTTCTTCTGATTTGCGAGTATTAAGCCGTTTTGTACTGAGGGATGCAAGCGTGTTTAAACTCGTAGGGTTAGTTCGTTCTTAAATAATGAATTTATGACAGGGAGGGTCTATGTTGCCATTGAATGGTAAACACGGAGTGGTGATTAGTAGAGTGCCGGTTATGCAAAATGGGCTAGGTGGCGTCATGACGCGTCATTTTCCTGATTTTGAAATAACGTACTGCCGTTCGATGCAGGAGTTGACGCTACTACAATTGCGTCGCGCTGGGGTCGTTATTGCCGATATTTCAGGTGAGTATCGTAATCCTCGCGGCACGCTTGAGCAGTATTATGGATTAATGAATCAGTATCGGGACATTCACTGGATATTCCTTGTCTCGCGTCCCCTTTATCCACTTGCAGTAGAGCTTCTTATGCGTCCGGAAAGCACGCTGCTTTCGGATATGGAACCGATCGAAGGCGTTATTAACGCTATTCGCGCGGGCAGTGAACGTGCCGAGCGAATAAGCCAGACGTTATTAATACCGGAAACGTCCGATATTGAAGAAGAGAGTGAGCAAATGATTGCACTCACCCACTCTGAACGCAAGGTGTTGCGTTTATTAGGTAAAGGTTGGGGAATCAACCAAATAGCCACGCTGCTGAATAAAAGTAATAAAACGATCAGTGCACAGAAAAACAGTGCAATGCGCCGCTTATCACTTCGCAGTAATGCCGATATGTACGCGTGGATAAGCAGTACCCAGGGAATGCGAGAACTCAGTTTAATGTCGGCTTATGGAGAGTTTGAGGAATGGAAAAGACCACTGCAACAAGACATATCGCCGTCATCGAAAGCTGCTCAATGAGCGCTGTAGGGCTGAAGCATCTCTTTGCGATGCCCGCCCTGAGCCATTACCAGGTGCACCTGTTTAGCAGATTCGCCAGCTTTAAAGCGGCGCTCTCGGATATCTCATTCTATGCGGTTATCTATTCACTGTCTGATGAGCGTGAAGAGCGGAGAAACTGTCTGGCCTGTTTACGGGATCTTACCTTCACCCACAGCGACGTCCAGCGTATCGTGCTGGCCTCTGACGAAATGGAGGCGAGGCTGGTCAGCCATCTTTCGCCTTCTCGCCTGCATGGGATAATCAGTAAATCGGTTCCGCTAAAGCAGCTGATGGAGGGGCTGGAGACATTACTCAGCGAAACGCATCAGGTGAATGACAACATGTACAATCACTGGTGTGTTAGCCAGAATCGTATGTTAAGCCCAACCGAAAGGGCAATACTACGTTATATGTCATCGGGTTTTTCAATCCCTGAAATTGCGGCGCAGCTTGAACGCAATATTAAAACCATCCGGGCGCATAAGTTTAACGCAATGGTAAAGCTGGGCGTCAATTCTGACGTGGGATTACTGGATGCGGCGGATATCCTGGCGCATCTCCCTGCCCGGGAAGTGCGTCGTTCAGCTCTCACCGTTCCTTCATTCTCTCAGCGTTAAGTGGTGCGCCAGAGTTCTTCTGGCGCAACGTTTAAATGCAGACATCGACCCATTTTGCTGCGGTCAGCTCCGCCATTCTGTCGGGCGATATACGCACCGCACTGTGGATGGCACCCGCTGCGGGTAACACTTCCGCGTACTGTTTTAATGTGATGTCACAGTAAACAGAGAGCGGATTTTCCAGTCCGAAAGGGCAGACGCCGCCAACAGGATGACCCGTCAGGGTGACTACCTCATCGCTGCTGAGCATGCGGGCTTTTGCGCCGAATGTCTCTTTAAGCTTTTTGTTATCCAGACGCGCATCGCCTTTTGCAACCACCAGAATCACGTCATTTTTAATTTTCAGTGACAGCGTTTTGGCAATTTGGCCGGGTTCAACGTTGTGCGCGGCAGCAGCAAGGGCAACAGTCGCTGTGCTTTGGTTAAGCTCAATGATCTCTATATCCGGAGCGTGTTCGGCAAAAAACTGTTGTACAGACTGCAAACTCATTGATTCCTCCTGACAAATATCCTGCGTAATCTGTCATAAGAATTTAGTCGCTGTAAATATCCCTTAAGTAACAAATATCCGTCAGGGGCGATTTCTGGATCGCCTTCACATTCACAGAAACCGGTTACAGTAACCGGTTGCAGAGCGTGATGCAGAGATTAATACTAAGTGTGTAACTTCCCCTGTATCTAATAATAAGAGCTAATTATGAAACCATTCCGTTTGAGCAGTATCGCAGGTACACGATCCGGCAAGGTTGTGACGCTGATGTATGGAACAACGTGTGACGTGAGAGCGTCCAAAACGAACGTCTGACAGGAGATCTGCTATGTCTGCCAACCACGCTGCATTTAATCTGATTTTCCGCTTCGTTGAAAATTATGTCAGCCCTATTGCCGGGCGCATCTCTTCCCAGCGTCACGTTATGGCTATTCGTGACGGGTTTATCTCAGCGATGCCGTTTATGATTGTAGGCTCGTTTTTATTAGTGTTCGCTTACCCGCCTTTTTCGCCAGATACCACCTGGGGTTTTGCTCGCGCGTGGCTGGATATGGCGAAGCAGTTTGAAGGTCAAATTCTGACGCCGTTTGATATGACAATGGGGGTGATGTCCCTTTATATCTGTGCGGCTATTGCCTACAACCTGGGCAAACATTACGTTAAAACGCATCAGCTGGATCCGTTCATGTGCGCGATGCTGTCGCTGATGGCGTTCCTGCTGGTCGCCGCCCCTAAAACCAAAGGCGCTTTACCGGTGGATAGCCTGGGAGGGACCGGTATTTTCACCGCGATTCTGGTGGCGATCTATTGCGTTGAGATGATGCGTTTCCTGAAAGCACACAATATCGGGATCCGCCTGCCAGACCAGGTTCCACCGATGATCAAAAACTCGTTTGACCTGCTGATCCCGGTGCTGGTAGTGGTGCTCACGCTATACCCGCTGAGCCTGCTGATCCAGTCGCAGTTCGGTATGCTGATCCCACAGGCCATCATGTCGATATTCAAACCGCTGGTCTCTGCGGCTGACTCGCTGCCTGCGATCCTGCTGGCGGTGCTGATTGGCCACCTGCTGTGGTTTGCCGGGATCCACGGCGCGGCGATTGTCTCCGGGATGCTGCAAATGTTCTGGCTGACAAACCTGGGGGCGAACCAGACCGCGCTGGCGGCGAGCCAGCCTTTGCCACACATCTTTATGGAAGCCTTCTGGACGTTCTTTATCGTTATCGGCGGATCGGGGGCGACGATGGGGCTGGTGTTCTGCTATCTGCGTAGCCGCTCCGCGCACCTGCGCTCCATTGGACGTCTGAGCGTGGTACCAAGCATTTTCAATATCAATGAACCGGTGATTTTCGGTACGCCGATTGTGATGAACCCGGTGTTCTTTATTCCTTTCCTGCTGGCGCCGATGGTTAATGCCGTGCTGGCATGGGCAGCGATGAAGTTTGATCTGATTGGCCGCGTGATTTCCGTTGTGCCATGGACGGCACCGGCTCCGGTTGGTGCCGCCTGGGCGCTGGGCTGGGATTTCCGTGCAGCCATTCTGGTGCTGGTTTTGGCCTGCGTTTCCGCCATTATCTATTTCCCGTTCTTCAAGGTGTACGAGAAACAGTTGCTTCAGCAGGAAGCGGAAGAAGCACAGCGTAATGGAGAAGAGGAAAATCAGCAGGTCGCTTAGGTAAAAGCAAAACGGCAACGCAGGTTGCCGTTTTTAATGTTTGTTCCCTCTCTCTGCGGGTTTCAGGCCGGGCCAGACTACTTAAGCGTGCAATCGCCACACTGCTGGACGTCCGGCAAACGGTAGCGCTGACAGCAGGTACGACGTACCAGAAGTCCCTCACGCGGAACCACGGTGCGGTAAAGAGGGTTATCCCGTCCATCCGACAGCTGTCTGGCAAAGAAACAGCTCTGACGCAGTGCATCCACTTTCTCGTCGCCGAGCAGCGGCTTCATCTCCGTTAAATACCAGTGGATAAGATACCCGGTATTACTCCAGATCAGTTTGCCGTTAATCTCTCCCGTCGCTTCCAGCGCATCAATGACCGGAACCAGCGCTCTTGTAATCAGCCGTTCCATACGCGCCTGCGCTGACAGGTGTCTCGCGCTCGGATCTTCGTGTACATCAATCCAGAAACAGGCAGCACGCCCGGTTTCATGAAACTCAACATGGAAATGTTCCGACGAGAGATCGAGCATCGTTTCCTGGGTCAACAGGGCCAGCATGACAGGCGGCACCATCAGCCCGATATACCACTGTGCCCAGAGGGATAACAGCGGTTTGTTTTCCCGCGTCAGGGTAGGTTGGTTACGATAAATATGGTCGGAATAGGTTGCCAGCAGTGACCGCAGCTCCGCAGGGCGTTGCCACTCAGTCAGCGTCAGAGCATGATGCGGCGGTGCTTCATCCAGTTTGATGAAATCCAGCAGATGGGCGCGCGTTACGGCAATTTTTTCCCGAATGGCATCCGCAAGCGTCGTTTCCCCGGCGGAGAGTGGAGCTCGCCAGAGCAGGGGCTCAACGATGTGTGCGGTACGAGTTGCCATAGTGTGGATTACAAATCTAAATGATAATGATTGCCAATCCTAACTATAGATAAAACCGAGCGCAAGCGTTTTATCCTGGCGCTGTGAAGGCGGTTTCAGGCGGTATGAAGCTCGTCGCTCAGCAGAATGCTGTTGCGTCCCATATGCTTGGCTTCATAGAGGGCTTTATCGGCTTTCGCCAGCGCGCCTTCAACGTCTTCACCCTCGAACATGGCGATGCCGATGCTGATGGTCACGTTAGTGGCGACGCTTTCGTTAAACATATGGGGGATTTTAAGATCGTAAACCTTCTGACGTATGCGTTCAGCCGTCTGTCGCGCTTGCTCCAGCGGGATGTTACTCAACAGCACCATAAATTCTTCCCCGCCAAACCGGGCGACAACATCGCGTGAGCGCACGGCGTCGCGTATCGCAGCCGAGACCCTGATCAAGGCCTGATCGCCCATCATATGGCCATAATGGTCGTTGTAGGCTTTGAAGTGGTCGATATCCATCAGCAGCACGAAGTGCTCGCCAGCGTCAGGCCTGGGAAGATTCTCCAGCCGGCTTTGCAGCCCGCGACGGTTATATAGGCCGGTGAGCGGGTCCATCATGCTGAGATCGGTCAGGGTTTCGCGCTCCTCCAGCAGTTCGGAAAGCAGCTCCTGGGCGAAACGGTCATTGCGCCGCTGAAGAACATGATGGATACCAATGGCGACCACCGGCAGCGCGAAAAAATAGGCCATTCTCAGCCAGTTTTCGGACGGACTAAGCCACAGGCAGGATATAAAAGCGGGAAATGAATGTAACGTAAAGGCTTTAATATTACTTGCGAACGCCAGAGACCCTATAAAAAGCACTGTTAATAGCGCCATCATTAAATAGGTCGCGTGATCGTGCGTGATTAACAGAAATTTAGAGACGATCTGCCAGGCCCATAAAAGACCAAAAATAGCTGAAACAACAGGGATATTTATTTTTCGCGTGCTGTTTTTCCAGTGCCAGATAAGTAAGCCTGTGCTGATAGTCAGTACGGCAAAGAGCGGGACTGATAACACACGCACGGAATAGAGAGGGTTTGTTACCGAGAACAATGCTGATGCGGCGTTCAGAAATAAAAACAAACGTAAAGATAGCTGATATTTCTTGTTGACTAAAGACAGCCAGGATTGTGATGTCATATGCGTGCGTTTTTATTAAAACTCAATTAAAACAATGAGCAAGGTGTTGTTGTGTAATATTGGGCGCTAAAAAATTGAATTTTTATTATCAGAAAAACTTTATCGGAAGTTAACAGGTGGGCAATTTATCACCTTACACATTCTCTGTCATTATGGGAAAGCAATTGCTGGCGCAATTTCTTACGTCGCATGCTGACAAGTGATAATTACTATCATATGATACTGGTTATCATTATCAGTGCGAGAGGTGAAACCATGTTGAGCAAAGCGCTGGGAAGTGGGTGGGGAATATTACTGCCTGGTTCCATTATCGGTGGGCTAATGTTTGCCGATCTCCCCATTGATGTCTGGAAAGCAATGATTGTTTCAGGCTTGCTGGTGACATCCGCAATGATCTGGCACAAACAGTTACGGCATTACGTGCTGCTGCCATCATGCGTTGCGCTAATCAGTGGACTGCTGGTGATTCTGATGAGTTTGAAATAAAAGGGAAAAACAGGAGGCACTGCTGAGGGGATGTAAGATAATTGGTGCGAGGGGGGGGACTTGAACCCCCACGTCCGTAAGGACACTAACACCTGAAGCTAGCGCGTCTACCAATTCCGCCACCTTCGCACAGTCATCTTACTGGTTTGATATCGCCTCGTTGGTGCGAGGGGGGGGACTCGAACCCCCACATCCTAAGGACACTAACACCTGAAGCTAGCGCGTCTACCAATTCCGCCACCTTCGCCCAGTGCGAGCAATATCAACGTGATTTATGGTGCGAGGGGGGGGACTTGAACCCCCACGTCCGTAAGGACACTAACACCTGAAGCTAGCGCGTCTACCAATTCCGCCACCTTCGCATACCATCGACACTGTAAAAGTATCGTAACCACGGAGGCGCATTCTAGATGTTTTCAGCTTTACGTCAACAGAAAATTGCGCACGTTGTTTTGATTGCTGCAAAAATGGGCGATGGCAGCGTCAGCCATCGCCGGACCGGGGGGTTACTTTTTCGCCTGGCGCGTCATCACGGTGCGATAGACCTTAAAGCGGCCCGTCTGGGCGATCACTTCGTGGAAGCCAAAGGTTTCATCCAGCACTTTCGGGTACGCGAGGAAGGCGTTCGCTACGATACGCAGCTCACCGCCGCTGTTGAGGTGACGGGTTGCTCCACGGATCAGCGTTTGCGCCGCTTCAAGGCTGGTCTCCATTCCGTCGTGGAACGGCGGGTTAGAGATGATCATGTCAAAGCGACCGGTCACGTCGGAGAAGACGTTGCTGGCAAACACGTCACCTTCTATGCCATTCGCAGCAAGCGTGGCGCGGCTGGCTTCTACTGCCGGGGCGCTCACGTCACACAGGGTTAAACGCACTTTTGGTGAGTGGCTGGCGAGAACCGTTGACAGCACGCCCGCGCCACAGCCGACGTCCAGCACCTTGCCCTTGGTGTGAGGCGTCAGGGTGGACAGCAGCAGCTTGCTGCCCGTATCGAGCGCATCACGACTGAACACGCCCGGCAGGGTTTTAATGGTCAGGCCGTCGAGCTGGTACTCGTCCCAGAAAGCGTCGGCATCGAAGGTGGTCTGTTTTTCCAGACGACCATGGTACAGTCCGCAGCGACGGGCGCTGTCGATTTTCGTCAGCGGCGCCCAGGCTTCGAGCATCTGCTCTGCGCTACGCACCCCGCTGCGGTTCTCACCGACAACAAAAATATCGCAGCCGACCGGCAGCAGAGAAAGCAGGTTCATCAGCTGGAACTGGGCTTCCGGCTTGTTTTTCGGCCAGTAGTAAATGAGCGTATCGCAGTCAGCAATATCGCTCTGCTCCGCCGCCAGGCTAAAGCGCGCGCGCTCGCCCATCTGGCGGCTCAGCACCTGCCAGTGGTGATAGTATTGGGTGTGGGCACGGCTTTCAGCACAGTCGAAACGCGCGGGCAGGTCATCCTGCATATCTCCGGCAAACAGAATACGGCTTTCTTCGAAATCATCACTGTGACGCAGCAAGACTTCACTTGCCGGGGTAAATGCAGACATGAATTGTTCCTCAATAAACTCAGGCGGGGATTATAGTAGGTAGATGGCGCAGTTTCGACACATTTGCTATATTTGCGCGCCTGAGAGACAGGAGTTTTCGCTATGACATCCCGACGAGACTGGCAGTTGCAGCAGCTGGGCATTACCCAGTGGGCTTTGCGTCGCCCGACGGCGTTGCGGGGCGAAATAGCCATCTCCATACCTGCGCATGTCCGCCTGGTGATGGTGGCAGAAGCGCCGCCTGCCCTGAACGAGCCCCTGATTGAGGATGTCCTTCGCACCCTGAAGGTGACCCGCGATCAGGTATTACAGCTGGCGCCCGAAAGCGTCGCGATGCTTCCCCCTGACAGCCGCTGTAACAGCTGGCGAATCGGGGCGGTGGACGAGCTACCTCTTGAAGGAAGCCAGATCAGTTCGCCAGCGCTGGACGAACTGAAAGCCAACCCAAAAGCGCGTAGCGCGCTATGGCAACAAATTTGCGAATATGAACACGATTTCTTCCCTCACGATGGCTGACCTGACCACCGCGTTCGCGATTGAAACCCGCGCCCATGCCTTTCCGTGGAGCGAAAAGACGTTTGCCAGCAATCAGGGCGAACGCTATTTAAATCTCCGCCTGGACGTTGACGGTGCGATGGCTGCGTTCGCCATCACGCAGGTCGTTCTGGACGAGGCGACGCTGTTTAATATTGCGGTCGATCCCGCTTATCAGCGCCGCGGGCTGGGCAGGGAACTGCTTGAGCACCTCATTCGTGAGCTGGAAACCCGTGACGTTTTCACCCTGTGGCTGGAGGTGCGCGCGTCCAATGTCGCTGCCATCGCGCTCTATGAAAGCTTAGGCTTCAACGAGGCGACTATCCGCCGTAACTACTACCCCACCGCAGAGGGACGTGAAGACGCCATTATCATGGCTCTGCCGATTGGATAACGAAAATAAGGTTGTAACGATGAAATGGGACTGGATTTTCTTTGATGCCGACGAAACGCTGTTTACGTTTGACTCGTTCGGCGGCCTACAGCGAATGTTTCTCGACTATAGCGTGACGTTCACCGCGGAAGATTTTCAGGACTATCAGGCGGTGAACAAACCGCTGTGGGTGGATTACCAGAACGGAGCCATCACCGCGTTACAGCTTCAGCATCAGCGTTTTGACGTGTGGGCTGAACGGTTAAACGTCAGTCCTGGGGCGCTGAACGAGGCCTTCCTGAATGCGATGGCGGATATCTGCGCGCCGCTGCCCGGCGCCGTTTCTCTGCTGGATTCGCTGAAAGGGAAGGTGAAGCTTGGGATCATCACCAACGGCTTTACCGCGCTTCAGCAGATCCGCCTTGAACGCACCGGCCTGCGCGATCATTTCGACGCGCTGGTGATCTCCGAAGAGGTGGGCGTACCGAAGCCGGATCCGCGTATTTTCGATTATGCGCTGGCGCAAGCCGGCAATCCTGACCGCGATCGCGTGCTGATGGTGGGGGATACGGCAGAATCTGATATTCTGGGAGGTATGAGATCGAGCCTGTCGACCGTCTGGCTGAATGCGCATGGCCGCACGCTGCCGGAAGGCATCGAGCCGACCTGGACCGTAACGTCATTGAACGAACTGGAGCAGCTCCTGTGTAAACAATGATTGCCTGCCCCCTGTTGATGGGTAAAATAGCCGCATTTTTCGTATTCCATGATGCGCGGCCTGCTGCCGCGCTTACCTAAGAAGAATTGATTATGACGTTGTCTCCTTATCTGCAAGAGGTGGCCAAACGCCGCACTTTTGCCATTATCTCGCACCCGGATGCCGGTAAAACGACCATCACCGAGAAGGTGTTGCTGTTCGGACAGGCGATCCAGACCGCGGGTACCGTTAAAGGCCGTGGCTCCAGCCAGCATGCTAAATCCGATTGGATGGAGATGGAAAAGCAGCGTGGTATTTCGATTACCACCTCCGTGATGCAGTTCCCGTATCACGACTGCCTGGTGAACCTGCTGGACACCCCGGGGCACGAAGACTTCTCCGAAGATACCTACCGTACGCTGACGGCGGTGGACTGCTGCCTGATGGTGATCGACGCCGCGAAAGGTGTTGAAGATCGTACCCGCAAGCTGATGGAAGTCACCCGTCTGCGCGATACGCCGATCCTCACCTTTATGAACAAACTCGACCGTGACATCCGTGACCCGATGGAGCTGATGGATGAAGTGGAAAACGAGCTGAAGATTGCCTGCGCGCCCATCACCTGGCCGATTGGCTGCGGCAAGCTGTTCAAAGGGGTTTACCACCTCTATAAAGACGAAACCTACCTGTACCAGACCGGCAAGGGCCACACCATTCAGGAAGTCCGCATTGTGAAAGGTCTGGACAACCCGGAGCTGGACGCCGCTGTCGGTGAAGAGCTGGCCGCCCAGCTGCGCGATGAGCTGGAGCTGGTTAAAGGCGCGTCGCACGAGTTCGACAGAGAGCTGTTCCTGAGCGGTGAAATTACCCCGGTCTTCTTCGGTACCGCACTCGGCAACTTCGGCGTTGACCATATGCTCGACGGTCTGGTGGAGTGGGCCCCGCAGCCGATGCCGCGCAAAACCGACACCCGCGAAGTAGAAGCGAAGGAAGAGAAGTTTTCCGGCTTCGTCTTTAAAATTCAGGCCAACATGGATCCGAAACACCGCGACCGCGTCGCCTTTATGCGCGTGGTCTCCGGTAAGTACGAGAAGGGCATGAAGCTGCGTCAGGTCCGTATCGGTAAAGACGTGGTGATCTCCGACGCGCTGACCTTCATGGCGGGCGACCGTTCGCATGTAGAAGAAGCCTATCCGGGTGACATCATTGGTTTACACAACCACGGCACCATTCAGATTGGCGATACCTTCACGCAGGGCGAGATGATGAAGTTCACCGGTATCCCGAACTTCGCGCCGGAACTGTTCCGCCGCATTCGCCTGCGCGATCCGCTGAAGCAGAAGCAGCTGCTGAAAGGCCTGGTCCAGCTTTCCGAAGAGGGCGCGGTACAGGTGTTCCGCCCCATCGCCAACAACGATCTGATCGTAGGCGCGGTGGGTGTGCTCCAGTTCGACGTGGTGGTTGCCCGTCTTAAGAGCGAGTACAACGTGGAAGCGATTTACGAATCGGTGAACGTGGCGACCGCCCGCTGGGTTGAATGTTCAGACGTGAAGAAATTCGAAGAATTTAAACGTAAGAACGAAGTTCAGCTGGCGCTGGACGGTGGCGATAACCTGACCTATATCGCCCCAACCATGGTAAACCTGAACCTGACGCAGGAACGTTATCCTGATGTTCAGTTCCGCAAAACGCGCGAGCATTAATTTCCTTTCAGAGCACGGTAGCCGCCGTGCTCTTCTTTAATTCCTGTGTTATTAAACCCTTGCGGAATGTTCTTAATTCACCGCAATTTTTCGCTATTCGTTCGTTTTTTCCCCAATTCTGAATGCACCCCTCTGATTGTGATCTATATTTAACTCAGTGTTTAGCACCGGGCGTGGATGAATTAACTGTTCAATGCATGTCCATTGGTTCTCCATTTTGCCCCGGTGTTAATTCGCAATATATAAAACCAAGATTAGGGAAGTATGTCGCCCAAATAATGGGCAAAACACAGGAATAAATCGATGAATATGACAAGACTGAAGATTTCTAAAACTCTGCTGGCTGTAACATTGGGTAGTGTCCTGGTAAGCGGTTCTGCTCTGGCGGAAACCAGCACCATGGATAAAGCGCAAAATTCCGCCAATACCGCAGGGGAAAAAATCGATAGCTCTATGAATAAAGTCGGTAATTTCATGGATGACAGCTCAATCACAGCAAAAGTGAAAGCCGCACTGGTGGATCACGAATCCATCAAGAGCACCGATATTTCTGTTAAAACCGACAATAAGGTTGTCACCCTGAGCGGTTTCGTTGAAAGCCAGACCCAGGCTGAAGAAGCCGTTAAAGTGGCAAAAGGCGTTGAGGGCGTAAGCTCCGTCAGCGACAAATTGCACGTACGTGACAGCAAAGAATCGTCGGTGAAGGGCTATGCCGGAGATGCAGCAACTACCAGCGAAATCAAAGCTAAACTGTTAGCTGACGACATCGTGCCATCCCGTATGGTGAAAGTTGAAACCACCGATGGTGTGGTCCAGCTGTCCGGTACGGTTGAGAATCAGGCACAAAGCGATCGTGCCGAGTCAATTGCGAAAGCTATTGATGGTGTGAAAAGCGTCAAAAACGATCTGAAAACGAAGTAAAGCAGTACCATTCGCCCGCAGGCTGAAAACTGCGGGCGAAATAAAAACGATTCTGGAAAAGCCGGTGAGTGACCTGAGCGCTCACGTTTAGCGGCCGACATTAACTATGGTAAAGGAGAGGCTTATGTTTCGTTGGGGCATTATATTTCTGGTTATCGCGTTAATTGCCGCCGCATTGGGCTTTGGTGGACTGGCGGGTACCGCGGCATGGGCAGCGAAAATTGTCTTCGTCGTCGGTATTATTCTGTTCCTGGTCAGCCTGTTTACGGGTCGACGTCGCCCGTAGCAAACGCAATATTTATTAAACAAACTCAAGCCAGTCCTCGTGACTGGCTTTTTCTCGTTTGAGAACCACCGGGGAAGTGCGTTACTGTGTCTCATCAAAATAATGAAAACAGGAAGGCAGAGGTGGGGCAACGAATTCCCGTTACGCTCGGCAATATTGCGCCGCTGACGTTAAAACCGTTTCATGCAGGCCAGCTTGCGCTGGTCTGTGAAGGGGGAGGGCAGCGCGGTATTTTCACTGCTGGCGTGCTTGACGAATTTATGCGCGCACAATTCAACCCGTTCGATCTCTATTTCGGTACCTCTGCCGGGGCGCAGAACCTCTCCGCCTATGTCTGCAACCAGCCCGGCTATGCGCGCAAAGTGATTATGCGCTACACCACCTCCAAAGAATTCTTCAATCCGGTACGCTTCGTACGCGGCGGGAACCTGATCGATCTCGACTGGTTACTGGATGCTACCTCCAGCCAGATGCCGCTGGCCATGGATACCGCGTCACGTCTGTTCGATACCGGCAAAGAGTTCTGGATGTGCGCCAGCCGTGGCGATGACTATTCGCCGGGTTACTTTTCGCCGCAGAAAGAGAACTGGCTGGATATCATCCGCGCGTCCAGCGCGATCCCGGGATTCTACCGCACCGGCGCCCTGCTGGAGGGGATAAGCTATCTTGACGGCGGTATCAGCGACGCGGTGCCGGTACAGGAGGCGGCGCGGCGCGGGGCAAAAACCATTGTGGTGATCCGCACGGTGCCTTCGCAGATGTATTACACCCCACAGTGGTTTAAGCGGATGGAACGCTGGCTGGGCGACAGCAGCCTGCAACCGCTGGTGAATATCGCGAAGCAGCATGAAACCACCTACGGCGCGATGCAGCGTTTTATTGAAAAACCACCGGGCAAGCTGCGCATCTTTGAAATTTATCCGCCTAAGCCGCTGTTGAGCATGGCGCTGGGCAGTCGGCTGCCTGCGTTGCGTATGGATTACAAAACGGGGCGGCTGTGCGGGCGTTACTTCCTGGCGACCGTCGGGAAAATGCTGGCGGAGCAACCGCCTCTTCATCGGCATAAAAGCATCATTTTGCCGCCTGCCGTGGTGGCCAATGACGCGGTGGCGATGCCGCTGGTGGACGCGCCGCAGGCCAACGATGGCTTACTCGATAACGAGGATCTGGCGTGACGCACTGCTTTATCGATACCCATTGCCACTTTGATTTCCCGCCGTTTAGCGGGGAGGAAACATCAAGTATTGCGCGCGCGGCTGAGGCCGGTGTGAGAGCCATTATTGTGCCCGCTATTGAAGCGGCGAGATTCGACAAAGTTCTGGCGCTTGCCCGGGAGCACGATGCGCTGTATGCCGCGCTGGGTCTGCATCCGATCGTTATTGAGCACCATCTTGATGACCATCTCGACAGGCTGGATGCCACGCTGCAAAATGCGGATACGAAGCTGGTTGCCATCGGTGAGATCGGCCTCGATCTCTATCGTGAAGATCCGCAGTTTGAGCGCCAGCAGACGATCCTGGATGCGCAGCTCCGGCTGGCAAAGCGCCACGATCTGCCGGTGATCCTCCACTCCAGACGTACCCATGACAAACTGGCGATGCACCTGAAGCGTATCGACGTGCCGCGCAGGGGCGTGGTCCATGGTTTCGCTGGAAGCCTTCAGCAGGCGCAGCGTTTTATTGAGCTGGGCTATAAGATTGGCGTCGGTGGCACCATTACCTATCCGCGTGCCAGCAAAACCCGTGATGTGATGGCGCAGCTCCCGCTGACCTCGCTCCTGCTGGAAACGGATGCGCCTGACATGCCGCTGAATGGTTTTCAGGGCCAGCCCAACCGCCCGGAGCAGGCGGCACGCGTTTTTGATGTGCTGTGTGAGCTGCGTCAGGAGCCTGAAGATGTGATTGCCAGCGCGCTGCTGGAAAACACCCGCGCGGTCTTCGGCATCACGCTATAAATAAAGGGCCGGGCGGATCACCGTGATCTGCTGCCGTTCCAGGGCCTGCGCCAGCGGCTCGATGTCCTCCGGCGTGGCGCTCCGCCATCGCGCCGCCTCCCCGTAAACCCCATGAGCATGAAACGCGTTGATCCGCACAGGAACGTTCCCCAACGCGTGGATAAAAGCGGTCAGCGATGGCAGATGGTGCAGATAATCACACCGAGCGGGGATCACCATCAGGCGCAGCTCCGTCAGGCGATGACGATCGGCCAGCCAGCGGATGCTCTGCTTGATCTGCGTGTTTTCGCGCCCGGTCAGAAAACGGTGATGTTCATTGCCCCAGGCTTTCAGATCCACCATCGCGCCGTCAAACACCGGTAACAGCTTTTGCCAGCCGGTTTCGCTTAACAGGCCGTTGCTGTCCACCAGGCACGTCAGATGGCGCAGGGACGGATCGGCTTTGATCGCGGTGAACAGCGCAACCAAAAACGGCAGCTGCGTGGTGGCCTCACCCCCGCTGACGGTCACGCCCTCAATAAACGGCGCGGACGTGCGAACCCGGGAGAGGATCTCCTCGACGCTATAGCGCTGCGCCATCGGCGTCGCCTGCTGCTGACACAGGTGCAGACAGGTGTCGCACTGCTGACAGTGACTCTCCTGCCACCAGACGCGCCCGGCCTGAATTGCCAGCGCATCATGAGGACAGTGGGGAACACAGTCGCCGCAGTCGTTGCAGCGCCCTATCGTCCACGGGTTGTGGCAGGTTTTGCAGCGCAGGTTACAGCCCTGGAGGAACAACGCCAGGCGGCTGCCCGGCCCGTCCACGCAGGAGAAGGGTATGACCTGACTAACTAAAGCGCATCTGCTGTTCATGGCTTATCACGCGCGGCTGACGTTCCAGAATACGGGTATTGCGCGCGGCCTCCTCGCCGAGCCAGGTGGTGTTGGTGCGCGAGCCGGCCTCCCGGTATTTCTCCAGATCGGAGAGCCGCACCATATACCCGGTGACGCGCACCAGGTCGTTTCCGGCTACATTCGCGGTGAACTCACGCATACCGGCGTTGAACGCCCCCAGGCACAGCTGCACCACAGCCTGAGGATTGCGTTTAACCGTTTCCTCCAGGGTGAGAATATCGCTGATCCCCGAATGATAGTGTTTATGATGCGGCGCCACGGCCAGCAGGTGGCTGACAGGGTCCGGTTCGTCGCCGTACGGCAGACGTGCGCCCGGCGTGGTGTCAGAATCGGAACTGATCCCAGACTGGGCATGCAGCATCGCGCGGTGCTGCCAGCCGTGTTTCACCGGCGTGTTTTCAACAAACGCCGCAAGCTGTTCACTGATGCGGTAGCCCAGCGCATTGGCCTGTTCGTTCTTACCGTAACGTCCCGTAATGCCTGCTTTCTCGCACAGCACATTCACCGCTTCGGCCAGACCGTACATGCCAAACATCGGCACAAAGCGATCGGCATCAATCAGCCCCTCTTTCACCAGGAAGCTATTCTCAAAGAAGCCGGATTGTTCATATAGAAAATCGCAGCGCGCATTGATGATCGCGATTTGTTGTTGGCAGTAGTGGGGAAGGGTACGGGTGAAAAAGTCTTCCGGTGAGAGGCTGTGTTCCGCGATCGCTTTCAGGTTAAGGCGCACCAGCGTGCTGCCGCCGCCCGCCAGCGGCAGGGAGTTGTAACAGCTCACCACGCCATAGCGACCTTTTGTGAAAATTTTATCATTCACCGGGCCATTAGAAATATGCGGTTTACTACATTCACAAATGTTTTCCGCCACGCTCAGCAGCAGATCGCTGGGGGTTACATCCGGGTCGTAGATAAAGGTCAGGTTCGGCGCAACCTGCTTCAGTTCGGCATCCGCGCGAAGGATGGCTCGGGTGACAGGCGTATCCGCCGGGCCGATATTGGCATGCATAAACGCATCGGGCAGGGTTCTGTCCAGGTAACGCCAGAAACGTTTTATTCGGCTATCGATTTCATCCTGTGTTAGAATTTTAACATAGGGGCTGAGTATCTCATCGAGCTGGCCCAGATAGACCGGCATCGATGTGACGGACGGAACATGGTGATAAAGGATAGTGAGCAGCGAGAGGGCATCATCCAGATCTTTCGCCCCTTCCAGCTCCAGCCATTCTGAGCCGTTAGCCAGAAATTTAGCGTAGTCCGGCAGCACGTAGCGCGGTTTGTAAGGCGCATGGCCTTCGAACATGTCGCAGATGAATCCCTCGTCCAGCGCGGCCCGGGCCGCCTCTGGCAGAGCGGGATAGGGCAGATTGTTCTCTGCTTCCAGCGCCAGATAATGACGTTTTTGTTCCGGGGTTAACACCGGGCTGGTCACAATGTGCTGGCAACGTTGTTGCAGGGCGTCGGGCATGTTCACTTCCTTGGTTGTTCTGCGGATGGTGAACGAATTGTAGGAAGCCAGCCTGGTGGCGCTTTTGATCAGACAGGGGATATCGCCGATTTAGTCAGCAATTAACGCACTAAAATTTGAAGAAGATCTCATTACAGTAATGCAAATTTGCACACAGTTTTCATTAACTGTGATGAATGTCGAAGTGTGGATGCGGGTGAATGTTAGAATACTCACAGACCCGCAAGGTAAAATTTATACGGCACTGCCGTTGGAGAATGTTATGACCGATTTAACTGCAAGCAGCCTGCGCGCGTTGAAACTGATGGACCTGACCACCCTGAACGATGACGACACCAATGAAAAAGTCATCGCCCTGTGCCATCAGGCGAAAACGCCAGTGGGTAACACCGCCGCCGTCTGTATCTACCCGCGCTTTATCCCGATTGCCCGCAAAACGCTGAAAGAGCAGGGCACGCCGGACGTGCGCATTGCCACCGTAACTAACTTCCCGCACGGCAATGACGATATCGAGATCGCGCTGGCAGAAACCCGCGCGGCGATTGCGTACGGCGCGGACGAAGTTGACGTGGTATTCCCGTACCGCGCGCTGATCGCCGGCAACGAGCAGGTCGGTTTTGACCTGGTGAAAGCCTGTAAAGACGCGTGTGCGGCGGCAAACGTGCTGCTTAAAGTGATCATCGAAACCGGCGAGCTGAAAGAAGAGGCGTTGATTCGTAAGGCGTCTGAAATCTCCATCAAAGCGGGCGCGGATTTCATTAAAACCTCTACCGGTAAAGTGCCGGTCAACGCTACTCCGGAAAGCGCACGCATCATGATGGAAGTCATCCGTGATATGGGCGTGTCCAAAACCGTTGGCTTCAAACCGGCGGGCGGCGTGCGTACCGCGGAAGACGCGCAGCAGTTCCTGGCGATTGCCGACGAGCTGTTCGGCGCCGACTGGGCTGATTCCCGCCACTACCGCTTCGGCGCGTCCAGCCTGCTGGCCAGCTTGCTGAAAGCGCTGGGTCACGGTGACGGTAAGAGCGCAAGCAGCTACTAAGTTGAATTGCCGGGTGGCGCTACGCTAACCCGGCCTACAGGAGCGTAGGGCGGGTCAACATATCCGCCGCCATTCACCCGATTCCGCATGGAGGTTACCGTGTTTCTCGCACAAGAAATTATTCGTAAAAAACGTGATGGTCATGCATTAAGCGACGAAGAAATCCGCTTTTTTATCAATGGCATTCGTGATAACACCATCTCTGAAGGGCAGATTGCGGCTCTGGCGATGACCATTTTCTTCCACGATATGTCGATGCCTGAGCGCGTGTCGCTGACCATGGCGATGCGAGATTCAGGAACCGTTCTGGACTGGAAAAGCCTCAACCTTAACGGCCCAATTGTGGACAAACACTCCACCGGCGGCGTGGGCGACGTGACGTCTCTGATGCTCGGCCCAATGGTGGCGGCCTGTGGCGGTTACATCCCGATGATTTCCGGGCGCGGCCTGGGTCATACCGGCGGTACGCTCGACAAACTGGAAGCCATTCCGGGCTTCGATATCTTCCCGGATGACAACCGCTTCCGCGACATTATTAAAGACGTTGGCGTGGCGATTATCGGCCAGACCAGCTCTCTTGCTCCGGCTGACAAGCGTTTCTACGCGACGCGTGACATTACCGCGACCGTAGACTCCATCCCGCTGATCACCGCCTCTATCCTTGCCAAAAAACTGGCGGAAGGTCTGGATGCGCTGGTGATGGATGTGAAAGTGGGCAGCGGCGCGTTTATGCCACCCTATGAACTCTCTGAGGCGCTGGCCGAAGCGATCGTTGGCGTCTCCAACGGCGCGGGCGTGCGCACCACTGCACTGCTGACGGACATGAACCAGGTGCTGGCCTCCAGCGCCGGTAACGCGGTTGAAGTCCGTGAGGCCGTGCAGTTCCTCACAGGCGAATACCGTAACCCGCGCCTGTTCGATGTCACCATGGCGCTGTGCGTTGAGATGTTAATCTCCGGCAAGTTGGCCAAAGACGACGCGGAAGCCCGCGCGAAGCTTCAGGCGGTGCTGGACAACGGCAAAGCGGCGGAGATCTTTGGTCGGATGGTGGCGGCGCAGAAAGGCCCGACCGACTTCGTGGAAAACTACGCGAAATACCTGCCCACCGCGATGCTCAGCAAAGCGGTCTATGCGGACAGCGAAGGCTTTGTCTCGGCTATGGATACCCGCGCGCTCGGCATGGCTGTTGTGTCTATGGGCGGCGGTCGTCGTCAGGCATCGGACACCATTGATTACAGCGTCGGCTTTACCGATATGGCCTGTCTGGGCGACAGCGTTGACGGCCAACGTCCGCTGGCGGTGATCCACGCGAAAGATGAAGCCAGCTGGCAGGACGCGGCGAAAGCGGTGAAGGCGGCAATATCTCTTGACGATAAAGCACCGGAAACCACACCGACGGTCTATCGTCGTATCACTGAATAGCGGTATACTGATCTGATCGCATTTTTATGAAGCACTAAGTACGGAGAACAATTATGAAACGTGCATTTATTATGGTGCTGGACTCATTCGGCATCGGCGCAACCGAAGATGCAGAACGATTTGGTGACGTGGGTTCCGATACCCTGGGTCACATCGCGGAAGCCTGTGCAAAAGGCGAAGCGGACAACGGTCGTAAAGGCCCTCTGAACCTGCCAAACCTGACCCGTCTGGGGCTGGTAAAAGCGCATGAAGGCTCTACCGGTAAGATCGCAGCCGGTATGGACGGTAACGCGGAAGTGGTGGGCGCCTACGCGTGGGCGCACGAGCTCTCTTCCGGGAAAGATACTCCGTCCGGCCACTGGGAAATCGCCGGCGTGCCGGTGCTGTTTGACTGGGGCTACTTCTCCGATCACGAGAACAGCTTCCCGCAGGAGCTGCTCGATAAGCTGGTGAAGCGCGCCAACCTGCCGGGCTACCTCGGCAACTGCCACTCTTCCGGTACCGTGATTCTGGATCAGCTCGGCGAAGAGCATATGAAAACCGGCAAGCCGATTTTCTATACCTCTGCTGACTCCGTGTTCCAGATCGCCTGCCATGAAGAGACGTTTGGCCTGGATAAACTGTACGAGCTGTGCGAGATCGCCCGTGAAGAGCTGACCGAAGGCGGCTACAACATTGGCCGCGTTATCGCGCGTCCGTTTATCGGCGACAAAGCGGGTAACTTCCAGCGTACCGGCAACCGTCACGATCTGGCCGTGGAGCCACCGGCGCCGACCGTGCTGCAAAAACTCGTCGACGAGAAAGACGGCCACGTGGTTTCCGTGGGTAAAATCGCGGACATTTACGCCAACTGCGGCATTACCAAAAAGGTCAAAGCGACCGGTCTGGATGCGCTGTTCGACGCCACCATCAAAGAGATGAAAGAAGCGGGCGATAAGACCATTGTCTTCACCAACTTCGTGGACTTCGACTCCTCCTGGGGCCACCGTCGCGATGTCGCCGGGTATGCTGCGGGTCTGGAGCTGTTTGACCGCCGTCTGCCAGAGCTGATGGAGCTGGTGGGGGAAGATGACATTCTGATCCTGACCGCTGACCATGGCTGTGACCCGACCTGGACCGGTACCGACCACACCCGTGAGCACATTCCGGTGCTGGTGTACGGCCCGAAAGTCAAACCGGGCTCGCTGGGGCACCGTGAGACCTTCGCGGACATCGGCCAGACGATTGCGAAATACTTTGGTACGTCTGACATGGAATATGGCAAGGCTATGTTCTAAACGGATTGGGTGCGGCCTGATGCCCTCACCCCGGCCCTCTCCCACCGGGAGAGGGAGAAACAGAATGTAGGCCGGGTAAGGCGTAGCCGCCACCCGGCAAAAACAACAATGTAAAAGGAACTGAAGATGGCAACTCCTCACATTAATGCAGAAATGGGTGATTTCGCTGACGTCGTATTGATGCCGGGCGACCCGCTGCGCGCGAAGCACATTGCAGAAACCTTCCTCGAAGACGTGCGTGAAGTGAACAACGTGCGCGGCATGCTGGGCTTCACCGGCACCTATAAAGGCCGCAAAATCTCCGTGATGGGTCACGGCATGGGTATCCCATCCTGCTCCATCTACACCAAAGAGCTGATCACCGATTTCGGCGTGAAGAAAATCATCCGTGTCGGCTCCTGCGGCGCAGTGCGCATGGACGTTAAGCTGCGTGACGTGGTGATCGGCATGGGCGCGTGCACCGACTCTAAAGTCAACCGCATTCGCTTTAAAGATCATGATTTTGCAGCCATCGCTGACTTTGACATGGTGCGTAACGCGGTTGACGCGGCAAAAGCGTTGGGCGTTGACGCGCGCGTGGGCAACCTGTTCTCTGCCGATCTGTTCTACTCGCCAGAAGGCGACATGTTCGACGTGATGGAAAAATACGGCATTCTGGGCGTGGAAATGGAAGCGGCCGGTATCTACGGCGTGGCGGCTGAATTCGGTGCGAAAGCGCTGACCATCTGCACCGTGTCTGACCACATCCGTACCCACGAGCAGACTACCGCTGCCGAGCGTCAGACCACCTTCAACGACATGATCAAAATCGCGCTGGAATCCGTTCTGCTCGGCGATAAAGAGTAATACCTGTTGTGCCGGGTGGCGGCTTCGCCTGACCCGGCCAGCGGTTTTCCAGGCCCGCTAAGCAGAGCGCCAGCGGGCTTTTTTATTAGCGTACTGCCTGCGCAATCCACGCCGATAACTCCCGCAACTCTTGTTCCTGTTCCGGAAAATCAACACGTAACGCGTCACACTCCTGTTGCAGCATATCTGCCCGATAGAGACAGCCCTGCAAACGTGCAGCCAGCGCTTCTAACGGTGCCGGATTAAGACTATCCGTAAATACCTGAGTACGAGAGATATGGCCTTTCTCGACGTCAAAGTGCAGCTCAACGCCGCCCCAGGTAAATCGCTCATCCAGCAGGTGTGAAAACGCCGGTGCCTGACCGAAATTCCACTCCCAGCTGCTCTGGCGGGCGAAGGTTTCCGCGAAGTTTGGCAGATCCGGGGTTTTATCCGGAGAAATCACCTCGGCTTCTACGCGTTCACCGTAATGCCTGAAAAAGGCCTCGCGGATCGCATCGCAAATGCGTTCATGGGTAATCCCCGGCAGGAGCTCCACCAGATTCGCCACGCGACCGCGCACGGAGGTAATTCCCTTAGCCTGGAGCTTTTTCTTGTCCGGATTCAGATAGTTTGCCAGACGGCTCAGATCGGCATTCAGCAATAATGTGCCGTGGTGGAATCCGCGATCCATCGTTTCGCGGTAGGCTGAGCCTGACACTTTCCGGTCGCCTTCAGGCGTTTTCACGACCAGATCGTTACGTCCCGAGGCTTCAGCCGTCACGCCGAGCGAATTGAGCGCGTTAAGCACAATGGAAGTCGAGATGGTTTTGTCGTATTCCGGCTTGCCCGCCATAAAGGTAAAGCAGGTGTTGCCCAGATCGTGAAACACCGCACCGCCGCCGCTGCTGCGGCGCGCCAGGCGGACGTTGTCCTCTTCCATACGGCGGGTGTTACACTCTTTCCAAGGATTTTGCGCGCGACCAATAACGACCGTATCGGCGTTGCGCCAGAGAAACAGGACGCGCTGGGTGGCAGGCATCTGGCGGAAGATGCACTCTTCCACCGCCAGGTTAAACCAGGGATCGTAAGAGTCAGAGATTAGCAGGCGTAACGTCGACATGGCAGAGTTCCTTTTCCGAATCATCCGCCTACTTTATCACTATTCTTTCTTCTCGCTCTCTTCCTCTTCGGGAACCGACTTGCTGGCGGTTAACAGGAACGGCGACTGCTGCCAGCGGGTGCGTTTGCCCTGGAGCAGCGTGCGCGCCAGTACCACGCCAATCGCCAGCGAGAGCAGCAGCATCAGGCGCAAAATATTGGTGGTGTTATCCACCTGTTTGGCTTCGGTTGGCAGGGTGTGGGTGTCGAGTGTCAGACGTAAATAGCCGAGCGGACCATTCTTGCCCTGAATGGGTTCGACGATTTGTTGGTTGAAATAACCACCGGCTTTTTTGCCATCCAGCGCCAGCCTGTCACGCACGTCGACATGCTCACCCGCGCGGGCAATCAGGTCGCCCTGTTCATCGTACACGCCTGCATCCAGAATGCGGCTGTTTTCCGTAAGCTGGCGCAATACCTGGGCTATTCGCTTATCATCCGGCGTTTCGGTGCGCATAGACGGCGCAACGTTGAGCGTCACCTGGCGCGCCAGCGTCCGGGCCAGTTCCTCAAACTGCGGGTTACGCTGTCGTTGGTGATTCTGGCTAAACCAGGATGCCCCCTGCATCAGCGCCACTAATAGTGCGAGACAGATCAGGACAATCACGGCGCGATGAAGCCGGAATTTCAGTTTTGCGCGAGCCATATTCCACCTGCTTAAAATTTACGGCTTAATGTTGCCAGAAGTGATGGTTACAGGGTAGCCTCATGCGTTATTTTCCCTCTGGAACCTTCCGGCGCGAACGAAATTACAGGAGCTTCAATGCCGAACATTACCTGGTGCGACCTGCCAACGGATGTCTCTTTATGGCCAGGATTGCCGCTCTCTTTAAGTGGCGATGAGGTGATGCCTCTCGATTACCACGCTGGCCGTAGCGGCTGGCTGCTGTACGGACGCGGCCTGGATAAGCAACGCCTCACCCAGTATCAAACCAAACTGGGCGCAGCGATGGTCATCGTTGCGGCCTGGTGCGTGGAAGATTATCAGGTTATTCGCCTGGCGGGTTCCCTGACGCAGCGCGCCACGCGTCTGGCGCACGACGCCGGGCTGGACGTTGCCCCCCTCGGCAAAATTCCGCACCTGAAAACGCCCGGCCTGCTGGTAATGGACATGGACTCCACCGCCATTCAGATCGAATGTATTGACGAGATTGCTAAACTGGCGGGCAGCGGCGAGCTGGTGGCGGAAGTCACCGAGCGCGCGATGCGCGGCGAGCTGGATTTCACCGCCAGCCTGAGACAGCGCGTGGCGACCCTGAAGGGGGCCGATGCTAACATTTTGCGTCAGGTGCGCGATGAACTGCCCCTGATGCCTGGGCTGACGCAGCTGGTGCTCAAGCTGGAGACGCTCGGCTGGAAAGTGGCGATTGCCTCCGGCGGGTTCACCTTCTTTGCCGACTACCTGCGTGACAAGCTGCGTCTGACCACCGTGGTGGCAAACGAGCTGGAGATCATGGACGGCAAACTCACCGGACAGGTCATCGGCGACATCGTGGACGCGCAGTACAAAGCCAATACGCTGACGCGTCTGGCGGAGAAATATGCCATTCCGGTCGAGCAGACCGTCGCCATCGGCGATGGCGCGAACGATCTGCCGATGATCAAAGTTGCCGGGCTGGGTATTGCCTACCATGCCAAGCCGAAAGTGAATGAAAAGACGGAAGTCACTATCCGTCATGCTGATCTGATGGGGGTGTTCTGCATTCTCTCCGGCAGCATTAATCAAAAATAGCGGCCTGCTTTTGTAGGCCGGGTAAGCGTAAGCGCCACCCGGCGCGCAGACCGCACAGAAATAACGAGGTAAACCGTGGCGAAAGCTCCAAAACGCGCATTTGTCTGTAATGAATGTGGTGCGGATTATCCGCGCTGGCAGGGGCAATGCAGCGCCTGCCATGCCTGGAACACCATCACCGAAGTGCGTGGTGTGGCGGCTTCGCCGAGCGTGGCCCGCAATGAACGGCTGAGCGGCTATGCGGGCAATGCAGGCGTGTCGAAGGTACAAAAACTTTCGGATATCAGCCTTGAGGTGCTGCCGCGCTTTTCCACCGGATTCAAAGAATTTGACCGCGTGCTCGGCGGTGGCGTAGTGCCGGGCAGCGCCATTCTGATCGGCGGTAACCCGGGCGCGGGTAAATCGACCCTGCTGCTGCAAACGCTCTGCAAGCTAGCCGAACAGATGAAAACCCTGTACGTCACGGGGGAAGAATCACTCCAGCAGGTGGCGATGCGCGCGCACCGCCTCGGCCTGCCGACCGGCAATCTGAATATGCTTTCGGAAACCAGCATCGAGCAGATCTGCATGATCGCCGAAGAAGAGCAGCCGAAGCTGATGGTGATTGACTCCATTCAGGTGATGCATATGGCTGACATTCAGTCGTCACCGGGAAGCGTGGCGCAGGTGCGTGAAACCGCGGCCTACCTGACGCGCTTTGCCAAAACGCGCGGCGTGGCGATTGTGATGGTTGGTCATGTGACCAAAGACGGCTCGCTGGCGGGACCGAAAGTGCTTGAACACTGTATCGACTGCTCGGTGATGCTCGATGGCGATGCGGATTCCCGTTTTCGTACCCTGCGCAGCCATAAAAACCGCTTTGGCGCGGTGAATGAGCTGGGCGTGTTTGCCATGACCGAGCAGGGGCTTCGCGAAGTCAGCAACCCGTCGGCCATCTTCCTGAGCCGTGGCGACGAGATCACGTCCGGTAGTTCGGTGATGGTGCTGTGGGAGGGGACGCGTCCGCTGCTGGTTGAAATTCAGGCGCTGGTGGATCAATCGATGATGGGCAACCCGCGGCGCGTGGCGGTCGGTCTGGAACAGAACCGCCTGGCGATCCTGCTGGCGGTGCTGCACCGTCACGGCGGTCTGCAAATGGCGGATCAGGATGTGTTCGTCAACGTGGTTGGTGGGGTGAAGGTTACGGAAACCAGCGCGGACCTGGCGCTGCTGCTGGCAATGGTCTCCAGCCTGCGCGACAGACCGTTGCCGCAGGATCTGGTGGTATTTGGTGAGGTAGGGTTGGCCGGCGAGATCCGCCCGGTGCCGAGCGGTCAGGAGCGTATCTCCGAAGCGGCAAAACATGGCTTCCGCCGCGCGATTGTTCCGGCCGCCAACGTGCCGAAAAAAATTCCGGAAGGGATGCAGGTTTTTGGCGTTAAAAAACTTGCAGATGCGTTAAATGTCTTTGACGACTTATAATTACGTATTCGATTTTGCAGGAGGCACCGTAATTTATGTCATCATTTGACTACATCAAGACCGCTATCCGCCAGAAGGGCTGCACGTTGCAGCAGGTGGCGGACGCCAGCGGCATGACCAAGGGCTACCTGAGCCAACTGCTGAACGCCAAAATCAAAAGCCCCAGCGCGCAGAAGCTGGAAGCGCTGCACCGTTTTCTGGGGCTTGAATTTCCGCGGATGCAAAAGAACATTGGCGTGGTGTTCGGTAAGTTCTACCCGCTGCATACCGGGCATATCTATCTGATCCAGCGCGCCTGTAGCCAGGTCGACGAACTGCATATCATCATGGGTTATGATGAAACCCGCGATCGCCAGCTGTTTGAAGACAGCGCCATGTCGCAGCAGCCCACCGTGCCGGACCGCCTGCGCTGGCTGCTTCAGACCTTTAAATATCAGAAAAATATTCGTATTCATGCCTTTAACGAAGAGGGCATGGAGCCGTATCCGCACGGCTGGGACGTGTGGAGCAACGGCATCAAAGCGTTTATGGAAGAGAAGGGCATTGCGCCTAACTGGATCTATACCTCTGAAGAGTCCGACGCGCCGCAGTTCCGCGAGCATCTGGGCATCGAGACGGTGCTGATCGATCCTAAACGCACCTTCATGAACATCAGCGGGGCGCAGATCCGCGAGAACCCGTTCCGTTACTGGGACTACATCCCGACCGAGGTGAAGCCGTTCTTCGTGCGTACGGTGGCGATCCTCGGCGGCGAGTCGAGCGGGAAATCGACGCTGGTAAATAAGCTGGCTAACATCTTCAATACCACCAGTGCGTGGGAGTATGGCCGCGATTACGTCTTCTCACACCTTGGCGGCGACGAGATGGCGTTGCAGTATTCCGACTACGATAAAATCGCGCTCGGTCATGCCCAGTACATTGATTTTGCGGTGAAATACGCCAATAAAGTCGCCTTTATTGATACCGATTTCGTCACCACGCAGGCGTTCTGCAAAAAGTACGAAGGGCGCGAGCACCCGTTTGTGCAGGCGCTGATTGACGAATACCGCTTTGACCTGGTGATCCTGCTGGAAAACAATACCCCGTGGGTGGCCGACGGCATGCGCAGCCTGGGCAGCTCGGTGGACAGGCGGGAGTTCCAGACCATGCTGGTAGAGATGCTTAACGAGAACAACGTTGAGTTTGTACATGTGGAAGAGTCGGACTACGACTCCCGCTTCCTGCGCTGCGTCGAGCTGGTGAAGGAGATGATGGGGGAGCAGGGTTAATAACTTCCCCTCTCCCACCAGGAGAGGGGGCTTTAATCGCCCTCTCCCTTTGGGAGAGGGCCGGGGTGAGGGAATCAGTCCACACTCAATACTCAACCACCACCTTCCCACGCATATGCCCCTCCAGCACCCTGCGGTGCGCTTCGGTAATGCTTTCCACGCTTAGCCCGTGCAGCGTTTCGCTGAGCGAGCTTTCCACCACGCCGTTATCCACCAGCTTCGCCACCTCATCTAAAATCTCACCCTGACGCGCCATATCCGTGGTCTGGTACATGCTACGGGTGTACATAAATTCCCAGTGCAGGGCGGCAGATTTGGACTTCAGCTTGTCCTGGTTCAGCGGATGCGCGTTTTCAACGATGGAACAAATGTCTCCCTGAGGGGCAATCAGATCGCTGACCGCATCCCAGTGCCCGTCGGTATCGTTGAGGATAAAAATGTAATCCACAAAGGTGAGCCCCTGTTTCGCCAGTTCTCCCTTCAGGTCGTGGTAATTTACAACAATGTCAGCCCCGCGATCGCGACACCACCTGGCGGAATCTTCTCGTGAAGCGGTTGCGACGATCTTCACCTTGCTGTTGTGCTTCGCAAACGGGATCGCCAGCGATCCGACTCCACCCGCGCCGCCAATTATCAGCAGCGTTTTATCTGCGTCGGCATCCTGAATCTTCAGCCGTTCAAACAGGCCTTCCCACGCGGTGAGCGCCGTCAGCGGCAATGCAGCCGCGGCGGCCCAGTCAAGGCTTGCAGGCTTGTGCCCGACAATGCGCGCATCGATCAGCTGGTGCGTGGTATTACTGCCCGGACGGGTGATATCCCCCGCGTACCACACTTCGTCACCCGGTTTGAATCCGGTGACGCCAGCCCCAACGGCTTGTACGATACCGCTGGCATCCCACCCGAGAATGCGCGGCTCCTTCAGTCCGCTTTTGGCAATGCCTGCATGTACCTTGGTGTCCACCGGGTTTACGGAGACGGCTTTTACCTCCACCAGCAGATCGTGTTCACCGGGCTGCGGCATCGGCGGAGTGATTTCAACGAAGGTGGACGGATTTTCCGGGTTAACGGCAATGGCTTTCACTGACATGGTGTGCTCCTCAATGGCATGCGTTTTGTTGAGGCTAGTCTATTAAGTGGTCAGCTGCATGATAAGATGGACAATCCAGAACTCAGCGTTCGTACAGGGTGAACAAATGTTTAAACAGCTTCAGGATATGGCGCTGTTTGCGCTGGTGGCCGAGATGGGCAGCTTTACCGCGGCGGCGCAGAAGGCGGAACTGCCGAAATCCAGCGTCAGCCAGCGGATTAGCCAGCTGGAGCAGCAGGTGGGGATCCGTCTGTTGAATCGCACCACGCGCAGGATCAGCCTGACGTTTGCAGGCGAGCACTATCTGGTACACTGTCGCGAGATGCTGGCGGCCAGCGAGCGCGCGGAGTATGCCATTCAGCGGCTGCGCGAAAACCCCAGCGGGCGGCTGCGGATCACCTGTCCGGCGGGAATTGGCGCGACGCTGCTGGCGCATATGAATGCCGAGTTCCAGCTTCGCTATCCGGACGTGTCGCTGGATGTGTCGATCTCAGACGACGTGGTGGATCTGGTCGAGTCTGGCTTTGACGTGGCGCTGCGCACCGGCAAACCGCAGGATTCTTCCCTGATTGGCCGCATGATTGGGCACTGTCCGCGCTACATGCTGGCCTCGCCCCACTACCTGGCGCGTCGGGCGCCGTTAATCCATCCCCGACAGCTGGTGGAGCACCGCTGCATTACGCACCGGGCATGGTCGGAGTGGCTTCTGCGAAGCGAGAGTGAGGATTACCGCTACCTGCCGGATAACGCCCATATGACCGATAACCTGGTGTACGCCCGGGAATGCGCCATTGCCGGGGCGGGGATCACGCTGTTACCCGCATTCCTGCTGGAAGATAAGATCGAAAAGGGCGCGCTGGTGAAGGTGCTGCCGGCGTGGAGCGTTGAGGGAAACGATCTCTGGCTGGCCTACCCGAGCCGTAAGCTCAATTCGCCTGCGCTGATGAGCTATATCGACTTTGCGATGCAGTTTGATGAGGTGAAGCGGTATTACGTGGGCAAATAAAAAAGCCGGGTGGCGGCTTCGCCTTACCCGGCCTACACACTGTGCGGCCTGATGCCCTCACCCTGGCCCTCTCCCACGGGGAGAGGGTACAAACATAAAAAACGGCAACCGAAGTTGCCGTTTTGCTTTTATTTCGCAATACGCTTGTACTTAATACGCTTCGGCTCCAGCGCGTCTGCGCCCAGCGTGCGTTTCTTGTACTCTTCGTATTCGGTGAAGTTACCTTCGAAGAACTCCACTTTACCTTCGTCCTGGTAGTCCAGGATGTGGGTTGCGATGCGGTCCAGGAACCAGCGGTCGTGCGAGATAACCATCGCGCAGCCCGGGAACTCCAGCAGGGCGTTTTCCAGCGCGCGCAGGGTTTCGATGTCCAGGTCGTTGGTAGGTTCATCAAGCAGCAGAACGTTGCCGCCAACCTGGAGCAGCTTCGCCAGGTGCAGACGACCGCGCTCACCGCCGGACAGCTCGCCCACGCGTTTGCCCTGGTCAGTGCCCTTAAAGTTAAAGCGGCCAACGTAAGCGCGGCTTGGCATCTCGGTGTTGCCGATACGCATGATATCCAGACCGCCGGAAACCTCTTCCCACACGGTTTTGCTGTTATCCATTGCGTCGCGGAACTGGTCCACGGAAGCCAGCTTCACGGTTTCACCCAGGGTGATAGAGCCGCTGTCAGGCTGTTCCTGACCGGACATCATGCGGAACAGGGTCGATTTACCTGCGCCGTTCGGACCGATGATGCCAACGATAGCGCCTTTCGGCACGGAGAAGGTCAGGTCGTCGATCAGCAGACGGTCGCCGTAGGACTTACGCAGGTTGGTCACTTCAACCACTTTATCCCCCAGACGTGCGCCAGGTGGAATAAACAGTTCGTTGGTTTCGTTACGTTTCTGGTATTCAGTGTTGTTCAGCTCTTCGAAGCGTGCCAGACGGGCTTTGCCCTTAGACTGACGGCCTTTCGCGCCCTGACGCACCCACTCCAGCTCTTTCTCAATAGACTTGCGGCGGGCCGCTTCCTGAGAGGCTTCCTGCGCCAGGCGCTGATCTTTCTGCTCCAGCCAGGAGGAGTAGTTGCCTTCCCACGGAATACCTTCGCCGCGGTCCAGCTCCAGGATCCAGCCCGCAACGTTGTCGAGGAAGTAACGGTCGTGGGTAATCGCCACCACAGTGCCTTCGAAGTCGTGCAGGAAGCGCTCCAGCCACGCCACGGATTCCGCATCCAGGTGGTTGGTAGGTTCGTCGAGCAGCAGCATGTCTGGTTTTTCCAGCAGCAGGCGGCACAGCGCCACGCGGCGGCGTTCACCACCGGACAGGTTAGCGATTTTCGCATCCCAGTCTGGCAGACGCAGGGCATCGGCCGCGCGCTCCAGCTGCACGTTCAGGTTGTGACCGTCGTGCGCCTGGATAATCTCTTCATATTTGCCCTGCTGAGCGGCCAGTTTGTCGAAGTCCGCATCCGGCTCGGCGTATTTGGCATACACTTCATCCAGACCTTTCAGGGCGTTAACCACCTCGGATACCGCTTCTTCAACGGATTCACGCACGGTGTGTTCCGGGTTCAGCTGGGGTTCCTGCGGCAGGTAGCCGATCTTAATGCCAGGCTGCGGACGGGCTTCACCTTCGATGTCTGTATCGATGCCGGCCATGATGCGCAGCAGGGTGGACTTACCGGCACCGTTGAGACCCAGAACACCGATTTTTGCGCCCGGGAAGAAGCTCAGCGAGATATTTTTAAGAATATGACGTTTCGGCGGGACAACTTTGCCGACACGATGCATGGTATAAACGAATTGAGCCACGTTGGACTTCGCCTCTTTTATCGTGATGAGAATGAATTTCAGCCTCGAAGTGTAGCCTTTTTCACGCCCTAATCCCAGCCAGGAACGTCGGGAGTGTTAAAACGCGCAAGAAAGGTAAAAAAGTGTCCATGACGTGGCGCGTTGTGGGATGCCTGGTTAGCATAAGTTGATGTAACTTTGACGTGGCAAGACGCTGCAACTGACGAAAAACAATGAGGAAGAGCTTGTGGAAAAAGCCAAACGGGTGGTCTGGCGTCTGCTGGCTGCCAGCGTATGCGTAATGGCGGTAAGCCAGGCGGTGCATGCCGATTCACTGGATGAACAACGTAACCGCTATGCCCAGATTAAACAGGCATGGGACAACAAGCAGATGGATACCGTGCAGGCGCTGATGCCGACGCTGAAGGATTATCCGCTGTATCCGTATCTTGAGTATCGTCAGATCACGGACGATCTCATGAATCAACCGACCGTCACCGTGAATAACTTCATTCAGGCGAACCCGACCCTGCCGCCTGCGCGCACCCTGAAGTCCCGGTTTGTGAACGAGCTGGCCCGTCGCGAAGACTGGCGCGGCCTGCTGGCTTTCAGCCCGGATAAACCGGGCGCGACGGAAGCGCAGTGTAATTACTATTATGCGAAATGGGCGACCGGTCAGCAGGAGGAAGCCTGGACCGGCGCGAAAGAGCTGTGGCTGACGGGCAAAAGCCAGCCAAACGCCTGTGACCCGCTGTTCAGCGCCTGGCGCGCCTCGGGCAAGCAGGATCCGCTCTCTTACCTGGAACGTATTCGCCTGGCGATGAAGGCCGGAAACACCCGGCTGGTCACCGTGCTGGCGGGCCAGATGCCCGCAGATTATCAGACCATTGCGTCTGCCGTTATCAGTCTTGCAAACGATCCCAATACCGTGCTGACGTTTGCGCGTACTACCGGCGCGACCGATTTTACCCGCCAGATGGCGGCGGTGGCCTTTGCCAGCGTGGCGCGTGATGATGTGGAAAACGCCCGGCTGATGATCCCGCAGCTGGTGCAGGCCCAGCAGCTTAATGACGATCAAACTCAGGAGCTGCGCGATATCGTGGCATGGCGACTGATGGGGACAGATGTCACCGACGAACAGGCGCGCTGGCGTGACGATGCGGTGATGCGTTCAAACTCTGTCTCGCTGGTGGAGCGTCGCGTGCGCATGGCGCTGGGAACGGGCGATCGTCGTGGCCTCAATACCTGGCTGGCGCGTCTGCCGATGGATGCCAAAGAGAAAGATGAATGGCGTTACTGGCAGGCGGACATGCTGCTGGAACGTGGTCGTGAAGATGAAGCCAAAGAGATCCTCCACTCCCTGATGCAGCAGCGCGGATTCTACCCGATGGCGGCGGCGCAGCGTCTGGGCGAGGAGTACACCCTGAAGATCGACAAAGCGCCAGCCAACGCGAACCCGGCGCTGACGCAGGGGCCGGAGATGGCGCGCGTGCGCGAGCTGATGTACTGGAATCTGGATAATACCGCGCGCAGCGAATGGGCGAATCTGGTCACCAGCCGTACCACCGATGAGAAAGCGCAGCTTGCCCGCTATGCATTTGATAATCGCTGGTGGGATCTGAGCGTGCAGGCGACGATCGCCGGCAAACTGTGGGATCATCTCGAAGAGCGTTTCCCGCTGGCTTATAAGGATCTGTTCGATCGCTACACCAGCGGCAAAGATATTCCGCAAAGCTATGCGATGGCCATTGCCCGTCAGGAGAGCGCCTGGAACCCGAAAGTGCGTTCTCCGGTGGGTGCCAGCGGCCTGATGCAGATTATGCCGGGTACCGCGACGCACACGGTGAAGATGTTTAATATTCCAGGCTACAGCAGCCCGTCCCAGCTGCTGGATCCGGAGACTAACATCAACATCGGTACCAGCTACTTGCAGTACGTCTATCAGCAGTTCGGTAATAACCGTATTTTCGCGTCAGCGGCGTACAACGCCGGACCTGGCCGCGTGCGGACATGGCTTGGCAACAGCGCAGGGCGCATCGACGCCGTGGCGTTTGTCGAGAGCATTCCGTTCTCGGAAACGCGCGGCTATGTGAAGAATGTGCTGGCTTATGACGCCTACTATCGCTACTTCATGGGGCAGAAAGATACCCTGATGAGCGATGCCGAGTGGCAGAGACGTTACTGATCGGCGCGGGTTGTGTTATGCTGTACTCGCTAATGAGTACAAGAGGCAGCATAACATGACCCAGCATTCCCCGTATTCCTCGGCCATGGCCGAACAGCGTCATCAGGAGTGGCTTCGTTTTGTGGAGTTGCTCCGCCAGTCTTACGACAAAGATCTGCATTTACCGTTGCTACAGCTGATGCTGACGCCCGATGAACGCGAAGCGCTGGGCACGCGGGTACGCATTATTGAGGAACTGCTGCGCGGCGAAATGAGCCAGCGCGAGCTGAAAAACGAGCTGGGCGCGGGCATCGCGACCATCACCCGTGGTTCAAACAGCCTGAAGTCGGCGCCGGTTGAACTGCGTCAGTGGCTGGAAGCGGTATTGCTGAAAAACGCCGGATGACGGCTTCGCCTTATCCGGCCTGCAAACTTAACGATAAATCGCGTTATGG
Organism: Enterobacter cloacae complex sp. 397G4; assembly: GCF_050031515.1. Taxonomy (NCBI): domain Bacteria; kingdom Pseudomonadati; phylum Pseudomonadota; class Gammaproteobacteria; order Enterobacterales; family Enterobacteriaceae; genus Enterobacter; species Enterobacter cloacae complex sp. 397G4. The sequence goes on from NZ_JBLGWE010000001.1 coordinate 700,692, forward strand.
AACGGACTTAACGCCAGAATAACGGCCTGGTGGTAAACGCCTGAACGCGTAAGCTTGCCACCCGTAAAGACGCCAATCGCCCCCTCTTTACGACCAATTTCATCAATGCCGGTGTAGTGCGACATTACCGGCCCCAGCGCCTCACCCGCGCGGACTTTCTCCAGTATGACTTCCGGCAGCGGCAGCGTGGCAGAACGCGCTTCGCCGCGCTGCTCACGGCTTTCGATGACAACCCAGCTGAAGGTCGCCCCTTCGTCGATGCCTGCTTCAATCGCGACCCAGAAGTCAGCGTCTGGCGCGGCGGCTTTTGCATTCGCCACGCGATTTCGTGCGCCAGCGCGTGTTTCCTCGCTGCCAAACGGCTGTTCCGGCACACCGCTCTCGACGCCGACGGCGTCAATATGGCAGGATCCTTCGCCGAAGATCTCTTCAAATGCCCTTAGAATTGCCTGAATTTTGGCAGGATTGGTGGTAGCAGAGACAACATGGTGCATAATTAAGCTCGATTTAAAAAATTCATCGCAGTATAACGGAAAAAAAGCATGTTACAGGTATACCTTGTTCGCCACGGTGAAACGCAGTGGAACGCCGAGCGACGTATTCAAGGCCAGTCAGACAGTCCTCTCACCGACAAAGGTGTGCAGCAAGCGTGGCAGGTGGCGGAGCGCGCCAGAACGCTGGGTATCACTCACGTCATCTCCAGTGATTTAGGCCGCACGCAGCAGACGGCACGCATCATCGCCGATGCCTGTGGCTGCGACGTGACCCTCGAACCGCGTCTGCGCGAGCTGGATATGGGCGTGCTGGAAAAACGTCCTATCGATACGCTGACGGAAACCGAAGAAGGCTGGCGCCGCACGCTGGTGAACGGCACTGAAGATGGTCGCATCCCTGAAGGGGAATCCATGCAGGAGCTGAGCGTGCGCATGCATGCCGCGCTGGCCGAGTGCCTGAAACTCCCGGCAGGTAGCCGACCGCTGCTGGTAAGCCACGGTATCGCGCTGGGTTGCCTGGTGAGCACCATTCTGGGACTGCCGGCTTACGCCGAACGCCGTTTGCGTCTGCGCAACTGTTCCATTTCCCGTATCGACTATCAGGAAAGTGCCTGGCTGGCATCGGGGTGGGTAGTTGAGATGGCAGGGGACATTTCGCATCTTGATGCCCCTGCACTGGATGAGTTGCAGCGTTAACGACGTACCGGAATCAGGAATTCCATACGCAGATTGATAGGGCCTTCTTCCGGTTTAGCATCTTGCGCCGGATAGTAGCGCTCAATGTCCTGACCTTTACGGCGATTCAGATTCAGCATCGGCATGCAGGTCCCGTAAACGGTCAGGATGAACTCCTGAACGCCCGTTCCTAAACCTTCGTATGAGAACATCACATACTCGCCGCCTTCCAGCACGACAGGCTTCGAGCCATGAATGTAACCGTTCGCCATGTCAGGCGTCAGCGCCGTGGTATAGAACACCTCCTGCTCGTCGTCTTTTTCCTGGCTGGGATGCGTTTCGTTCAGGCCATACAGAATCGGCGGGATCGCCGGAGCATGGCTTAAAAATTCGCGCCAGAACTGAACGCGCATCTGATGGCGGAACTCGGAGATCTGCTCCAGGGAACAGGAGTAGCTCTGCGTGGTGCCGACCAGGTGCGTTTCCGGCAGGGTGATGATTTCATATTTTGGCATCGCAAACTCGCCCAGACGCAGCGGCGGACGCATACCAAAGGAGCTCCAGTCCGGCGAGCGGCGATAAAGCGCTGGCGTTAACGAGAACTGTTTTTTAAAGGCGCGGGTGAAGGTTTGCTGTGAATCGAAGCGATATTGCAGGGCAATATCCAGGATTGGTCGCGCGGTCAGGCGCAACGCGACAGCAGACTTTGATAAACGACGTGCGCGAATATAGGCACCGATAGCATGACCGGTGACATCCTTGAACATCCTTTGCAGATGCCACTTGGAATAGCCTGCTTTTGCCGCCACATTATCCAGTGACAAAGGCTGGTCGAGATGACCTTCCAGCCAGGTGAGCAGGTCGCGAATAATTCCAGCCTGATCCATATACTATCCTCATCCTTAAAACTGCCGCAGGTGCCTGTTTACAGGTTAGCGGATAATAGCATTTTTTGACGTTTTAGCATTCAGTGTTTTTTTTTGCGCATAAATGCTTTTTGTAGTGATTTATGTGCGGATATATTCTAATCCTGTGATCTTGCTACATTTTTATCTAACCTGTTGAATAATCGCTCAGCGTAATTTTTATGAATGGTAACAATATGAAATACAAGGTTTTAGTCTTTGCAGCACTGGCGCTGATGGCAGGGCGCGTGGCACAGGCGGAGCAAATTGGCTCCGTGGATACTGTGTTTAAAATGTTTGGGCCGGACCACAAAATTGTGGTGGAAGCCTTTGACGATCCGGACGTTAAAAACGTCACCTGCTATGTCAGCCGGGCAAAGACCGGCGGGATTAAAGGCGGCCTGGGGCTGGCTGAAGACACGTCTGACGCGGCCATCTCCTGCCAGCAGGTTGGCCCGGTGGAATTGAGTGACAAAATCAAAAACGGCAAAGCGCAGGGCGACGTCGTATTCCAGAAACGGACCTCGCTGGTGTTCAAAAAGCTACAGGTGGTCCGTTTTTATGACGCGAAGCGTAACACCCTGGCTTATCTGGCTTATTCCGACAAAGTCGTGGACGGCTCACCGAAATACGCGATAAGCGCGGTACCGATTATGCCGTGGCATTGATAAAAAAACGGCGCAAATGCGCCGTTTTTTACTGCGTGACGGGAGAATTACTCCTGGAGGTCACCGCAGAAACGATAGCCTTCACCATGGATCGTGGCGATGATTTCCGGCGTATCCGGCGTAGATTCGAAGTGCTTACGAATACGACGGATGGTTACGTCAACGGTACGATCGTGTGGCTTCAACTCACGACCGGTCATTTTCTTCAGCAGTTCTGCACGGGACTGAATCTTGCCCGGGTTCTCGCAGAAGTGCAGCATCGCGCGGAATTCACTGCGCGGCAGTTTGTACTGCTCACCGTTCGGGCTAATCAGCGAACGGCTATTGATATCAAGTTCCCAGCCGTTGAATTTGTAGCTGTCGACGCTACGACGCTCTTCACTTACCGTACCCAGATTCATGGTGCGGGACAGCAGGTTGCGTGCACGAATGGTTAACTCGCGAGGGTTGAACGGCTTGGTGATGTAGTCATCCGCGCCGATTTCCAGACCAAGAATTTTATCAACCTCGTTGTCACGGCCCGTCAGGAACATCAACGCAACGTTCGCCTGTTCACGCAGTTCGCGCGCCAGAAGAAGCCCGTTTTTGCCCGGCAGGTTGATATCCATAATCACCAGGTTGATATCATTTTCAGAAAGGATCTGATGCATCTCTGCGCCATCGGTCGCTTCAAAGACATCGTAGCCTTCTGCTTCGAAAATGCTCTTTAACGTGTTGCGTGTTACCAACTCGTCTTCAACGATAAGAATGTGCGGGGTCTGCATGTTTGCTACCTAAATTGCCAACTAAATCGAAACAGGAAGTACAAAAGTCCCTGACCTGCCTGATGCATGTCGCAAATTAACATGATCGGCTTAACGTGACTAAAGTACGTAATTGCGTTCTTGATGCACTTTCCATCAACGTCAACAACATCATTAGCTTGGTCGTGGGTACTTTCCCTTTGGACCCGACAGTGTCAAAAACGGCTGTCATCCTAACCATTTTAACAGCAACATAACAGGCTAAGTGACACCGGACACCCAATAAAACTACGCTTCGTTGACATATATCAAGTTCAATTGTAGCACGTTAACAGTTTGATGAAATCATCGTAGCTGAATGCTAGCCTTTGTCACAATTTTTCAATAAACCAACTAGTTGCGGACATTGATTGATAAACGGTACGAATCCAATCAGAAAAGAGTATTCATATGGTCATTATCATTACAAAACATAAGGATAATGGACTTCTGTTAACATTCTAACTGATTGTTCAGCCACAAAATAGTTTAGCTTTTTTTAATTGTTATGAAACGCTATTTCGGTGATTTGTGTTGCAAAATTGTAAATTCGTGCTGCGTAATATGTTGAACTGAATCACATTTTTACCTGCTAACTGATTAAAAAGAGAGCGTAAATGCATCTGTCGATTGTGCTGGTGGCACCAGCAAGAGCTGAAAATATTGGCGCTGCGGCGCGTGCCATGAAGACTATGGGGTTTACCGATTTGCGTATTGTGGACAGCACGGCGCATCTGGAGCCTGCTGCGCGCTGGGTGGCGCACGGTTCGGGTGATATTCTCGATAATATAACCACTTACGCTACGCTCGCCGACGCACTCCACGATATTTCGTTTACCGTCGCGACGACCGCGCGCAGCCGGGCTAAGTTTCACTATTACGCCACGCCTGCTGAACTGGTGCCGATGCTGGAAGAGAAAAGCCAGTGGCTGGAGAAAGCCGCGCTGGTGTTTGGGCGAGAAGATTCCGGGCTGACTAACGAAGAGCTGGAGCTGGCTGACGTGCTGACGGGCGCGCCGATGGTGGCGGATTATCCGTCACTCAATCTGGGGCAGGCGGTGATGGTCTATTGCTATCAATTAGCATCCTTAATACAAATTTCTCAGCCACCGGTGACAGTTTCGGATGAAAACCAGCTGGCGGCACTGCGTGTTCGTGCAGATAACCTTCTTGAGCAGTTGGGCGTCGCTGACGATCAAAAAATGGTGGACTGGTTACAGCAGCGCCTGGGGCGTCTTGAGCAGCGCGACACGGCAATGCTGCACCGATTGCTTCATGATATTGAAAAAAAATTAGCCGAGTAAAATAGTGTCATAGGTTTTTATTATGGCCGATCCTGCTGATGTCTGGGGTTGCATCTGGGTTATTCCGATGAAAATAAATCTGCCCGCAGCGGGACGTGAGAATGTCCCGAATTGTGATCGAATTAAAAATTCATTGACTTAAGGGGCTCGATCCTTTAACCCTAAAAGAATAGAGCACAGACAGATAATAATGACAGAGTACACAACATCCATGAAACGCATCAGCATCACCACCATTACTACAACCATCATCATTACCACAGGTAACGATGCGGGCTGACGCGTACAGGAAAAACAGAAAAAAGCCCGCACCTGAACAGTGCGGGCTTTTTTTTCGGCTAAAGGAAATGAGGTAGAACCATGCGAGTGTTGAAGTTCGGCGGTACGTCAGTGGCAAATGCAGAACGTTTTCTGCGTGTTGCCGATATCCTGGAAAGCAACGCCAGGCAGGGGCAGGTTGCCACCGTGCTCTCTGCCCCGGCCAAAATCACGAACCACCTGGTGGCGATGATTGAAAAAACCATCGGTGGTCAGGATGCACTACCGAACATCAGCGACGCCGAGCGTATCTTTGCCGATCTGCTTCAGGGGCTGGCCGACGCCCAGCCTGGTTTCCCGCTGGCGCAGCTGAAAAGCACCGTTGAACTTGAATTTGCCCAGATTAAACACGTTCTTCACGGTATCAGCCTGCTTGGTCAGTGTCCGGACAGCATCAACGCGGCGCTGATTTGCCGGGGTGAAAAACTCTCTATCGCCATCATGGCAGGCGTGCTGGAAGCGCGCGGTCACCACGTGACGGTCATCGATCCGGTTGAAAAACTGCTGGCTGTGGGCCACTACCTTGAATCCACCGTCGACATTGCCGAGTCGACACGCCGTATTGCGGCGAGCAAAATCCCGTCTGACCATATGATCCTGATGGCAGGCTTTACCGCCGGTAACGAGAAGGGTGAACTGGTGGTGCTGGGGCGTAACGGCTCTGACTACTCCGCCGCCGTGCTGGCGGCCTGTTTACGCGCAGACTGTTGTGAGATCTGGACTGACGTCGACGGCGTTTATACCTGCGATCCACGCCAGGTGCCGGACGCCAGGCTGCTGAAGTCGATGTCGTACCAGGAAGCGATGGAGCTTTCCTACTTCGGCGCTAAAGTTCTTCACCCGCGTACCATCTCCCCGATTGCCCAGTTCCAAATCCCTTGCCTGATTAAGAATACCGGTAACCCTCAGGCGCCGGGCACGCTGATTGGCGCCAGCGCGGATGAAGATGACCTGCCGGTGAAAGGCATTTCTAACCTCAATAACATGGCGATGTTCAGCGTCTCCGGCCCGGGGATGAAGGGCATGGTCGGCATGGCGGCACGCGTCTTTGCCGCTATGTCCCGCAACGGGATCTCCGTGGTGCTGATCACGCAGTCTTCTTCCGAATACAGCATCAGCTTCTGCGTTCCGCAGGGTGATTGCCTGCGTGCCCGTCGCGCGCTGGAAGAAGAGTTCTATCTGGAGCTGAAAGAGGAGCTGCTGGAGCCGCTCTCGATTCAGGAGCGTCTGGCGATTATCTCTGTGGTCGGCGACGGCATGCGCACCCTGCGCGGTATCTCCGCCAAATTCTTTGCCGCGCTGGCCCGGGCTAATATCAATATCGTGGCGATTGCCCAGGGCTCATCAGAGCGTTCCATTTCCGTTGTCGTGGATAACGATGACGCCACTACCGGCGTGCGCGTGGTGCATCAGATGCTGTTCAACACCGACCAGGTGATTGAGCTGTTCCTGGTGGGCGTCGGTGGTGTCGGTGGCGCGCTGCTGGAGCAGGTGAAGCGCCAGCAGGAGTGGCTTAAGAAGAAACATATCGATTTGCGCGTTTGCGGCATTGCGAACTCGAAAGCGTTGCTGACTAACGTCCACGGTCTGAATCTGGAAAACTGGCAGGCGGAGCTGGAAGAGGCGAAAGAGCCATTTAACCTGGGCCGCCTGATCCGCCTGGTGAAAGAATATCACCTGCTTAACCCGGTGATCGTTGACTGTACCTCCAGCCAGGCGGTGGCCGATCAGTACGCGGATTTCCTGCGCGAAGGGTTCCACGTGGTGACGCCGAACAAAAAGGCCAACACCTCGTCGATGGATTACTATCACCAGCTGCGGCTGGCGGCGAGTAAGTCGCGCCGTAAGTTTCTGTATGACACCAACGTGGGCGCGGGCCTGCCGGTCATCGAGAACCTGCAAAACCTGCTGAACGCGGGCGACGAACTACAGCGTTTCTCCGGCATCCTCTCCGGCTCCCTGTCGTTTATCTTCGGCAAGCTGGACGAAGGGATGAGCTTGTCGGAAGCCACCCGCGCCGCGCGCGAGCTGGGCTACACCGAGCCGGATCCGCGCGACGACCTCTCCGGCATGGACGTGGCGCGTAAGCTGCTGATCCTGGCGCGCGAAACTGGCCGCGAGCTGGAGCTTTCGGATATCGTGATTGAGCCGGTGCTGCCAGCAGAATTTGATGACAGCGGTGACGTCAGCGCCTTTATGGCCAGGTTGCCGCAGCTTGACGACGCCTTTGCCGCACGCGTTGCGAAAGCCCGTGATGAAGGTAAGGTATTGCGCTATGTTGGCAACATTGAAGAAGACGGCGTCTGCCGGGTGAAGATTGCCGAAGTGGATGGCAACGATCCGCTGTACAAGGTGAAAAACGGCGAGAACGCCCTGGCGTTCTACAGCCATTATTATCAGCCACTGCCGCTGGTGCTTCGCGGCTATGGCGCAGGGAATGATGTGACGGCGGCAGGCGTGTTTGCCGATCTGCTGCGTACCCTGTCATGGAAGTTAGGAGTTTAAGATGGTTAAAGTATATGCCCCGGCTTCCAGCGCCAATATGAGCGTCGGATTTGACGTGCTGGGCGCGGCGGTCACGCCGGTGGACGGTTCGCTGCTGGGCGATACGGTTACGGTTGAGGCGGCAGAGCGCTTCAGCCTGAATAACATCGGCCGCTTCGCCAGTAAGCTGCCGTCTGAACCGCGCGAGAATATCGTTTATCAGTGCTGGGAACGCTTCTGTCAGGAGATCGGCAAAAACGTGCCGGTCGCCATGACGCTGGAAAAGAGCATGCCGATTGGTTCGGGGCTGGGCTCGAGCGCCTGCTCGGTGGTCGCCGCGCTGGTGGCGATGAATGAGCATTGCGGCAAGCCGCTGAACAACAGCCGTCTGCTGGCGCTGATGGGCGAGCTGGAAGGGCGCATCTCCGGCAGCATTCATTATGATAACGTGGCGCCGTGCTTCCTTGGCGGCATGCAGCTGATGATTGAAGAAAATGGCATCATCAGCCAGCAGGTGCCAGGGTTTGATGAGTGGCTGTGGGTGCTGGCCTATCCGGGCATTAAAGTGTCTACCGCCGAAGCGCGTGCGATCCTGCCGGCGCAGTATCGTCGTCAGGACTGTATCGCCCACGGGCGTCATCTGGCGGGCTTTATTCACGCCTGCTACACCCGTCAGCCGCAGCTGGCGGCGAAACTGATGAAAGACGTCATTGCCGAGCCGTATCGCACGAAGCTGCTGCCGGGCTTTAACGAAGCGCGACAGGCATCCATGGATATCGGCGCACAGGCGTGCGGCATCTCCGGCTCCGGCCCGACGCTGTTCGCCTTATGCGACAAGCCAGACACCGCGCAGCGCGTGGCGGACTGGCTCTCTAAACACTACCTGCAAAATCAGGAAGGCTTTGTTCATATTTGCCGTCTGGACACGGCTGGCGCACGAGTACTGGGATAACGAATGAAACTCTACAACCTTAAAGATCATAACGAGCAGGTCAGCTTCGCGCAGGCGGTAACGCAGGGGCTTGGCAAAAATCAGGGGCTGTTCTTCCCCCACGACCTGCCGGAATTTCAGCTGACCGAAATCGATGAGCTGCTGAAGCAGGACTTTGTCACCCGCAGCACCAAAATTCTGTCTGCCTTTATCGGCGACGAAATCCCGCAGGAGCTGCTCGAAGAACGCGTGCGTGCGGCGTTTGCTTTCCCGGCGCCGGTGAAGCAGGTGGAGCCTGACGTTGGTTGTCTGGAGCTGTTCCACGGCCCGACGCTGGCGTTCAAAGATTTCGGCGGTCGCTTTATGGCGCAGATGCTGACCCACATCAGCGGCGACAAACCGGTGACCATTCTTACCGCGACTTCAGGCGATACCGGAGCGGCGGTGGCCCATGCGTTCTACGGCCTGAAAAACGTCCGCGTGGTGATCCTCTATCCGAAAGGCAAAATCAGCCCGCTTCAGGAAAAACTGTTCTGCACCCTTGGGGGCAACATTGAAACCGTGGCGATCGACGGCGATTTCGATGCCTGTCAGGCGCTGGTGAAGCAGGCCTTCGATGACGAAGAGCTGAAGGCGGCGCTGGGGCTGAACTCTGCCAACTCCATCAACATCAGCCGTCTGCTGGCGCAGATCTGCTACTACTTCGAAGCGGTGGCGCAGCTGCCGCAGGAGGCGCGCAATCAACTGGTGGTTTCCGTGCCAAGCGGCAACTTCGGCGACCTGACGGCAGGCCTGCTGGCGAAATCACTCGGCCTGCCGGTGAAGCGCTTTATCGCCGCCACCAACGCCAACGACACCGTGCCGCGTTTCCTGAAGGACGGAAAATGGGCGCCGAACGCGACTCAGGCCACGCTCTCCAATGCGATGGATGTGTCACAGCCTAACAACTGGCCGCGTGTGGAAGAGCTGTTCCGCCGTAAGGTCTGGCGTCTGGGCGATCTGGGCTACGCAGCGGTGACGGACGAAACCACGAAAGCCACCATGCGCGAGCTGAAAGCGGTGGGCTATACCTCTGAGCCGCACGCGGCGATTGCCTATCGTGCCCTGCGCGATCAGCTTCAACCGGGTGAGTATGGCCTGTTCCTCGGCACCGCCCATCCGGCCAAGTTCAAAGAGAGTGTGGAAGCGATCCTGGGGGAAACGCTGCCGCTGCCAAAAGAGCTGGCCGATCGCGCCGACCTGCCGCTGCTGTCTCATGAGCTGCCCGCAGACTTTGCCGCGCTGCGTAAGCTGATGATGGCCCGAGCGTGATTGTGCTGCCCGGTGGCGGCTTCGCCTTACCGGGCCTACAACGGCGAACTCATCGTAGGCCGGGTAAGCGCAGCGCCACCCGGCTTTTTTGTGAAGAAATTAAGGAGAAAAACAGCAGGAAAAAAGCAGAAATTCCCAATAAATGCGGTCACTTAGCGTTTAGGATTGCAGAGAATAACATCCCCCGTCCCCATCACGTACTCTCCTTATATCGGCCCACGTTGGGCAAGAAGAATAAGGAGTCACCTATGTCTACACTGAAACCTGCACTTATCGCGCTTTCACTGATGCTGGTCGCTCCCATGGCGGTGCAGGCAGCTGAGATCACCCTCGTGCCAGCGGTAAAACTGCAAATTGGCGATCGGGATAATAACGGGCACTACTGGGATGGCGGCCGCTGGCGCGACCATGACTGGTGGAAAGCGCACTATGACTGGCGCGATAACCACTGGCGTCCGCACGATGAACATCGCGATCGTGACGATCACCACCGTCATGACGATCGTCGCCCGGGCCCGGACCGGAAGCACCATTAACACAAACCCCGCCAGCTGGCGGGGTTGTCTTTTTATTGCTCGTGACGCTTAAACACCAGCTCGTTTTTTCCTGACGATGCCTCGTCGAAAAAATACCCTTCACTGTTAAAGCCAGTGAGCTGCTCTGGCTTCGTCAGACGGTTTTGAATGATGAAGCGGCTCATCAGACCGCGCGCTTTTTTGGCGTAGAAGCTGATCACTTTAAATTTGCCGTTTTTCTCGTCGAGGAATACCGGCTTGATAATGTCCGCATCCAGCTTCTTCGGCTTCACCGATTTGAAGTACTCATCGGAGGCCAGGTTGATCACCACGTTGTCCCCCTGGGCTTGCAGCGCCGCGTTAAGCTTGTCGGTAATGACATCGCCCCAGAACTGGTACAGATCTTTACCTTTAGCGTTTTCCAGGCGGATACCCATCTCCAGACGATACGGTTGCATCAGATCCAGCGGTCGCAGCACCCCGTACAGGCCGGATAACATGCGCAGATGCAGCTGGGCAAAATCGAAATCGGCTTCGCTAAACGTTTCTGCTTGCAGGCCAGTGTAGACGTCACCTTTGAAGGCCAACAGCGCCTGGCGGGCGTTGGCGGGCGTGAAGTCAGGCTGCCACTCATGAAAACGGGTGGCATTCAGGTCGGCGAGTTTATCGCTGATGCTCATCAGCGAAGCGATTTGCGGAGCCGAAAGCTTACGCGCCTCGTGGATCAGCTGTTGTGAGTAGTCCAGCAATTCCGGCTGGGTATAACGCTCAGTGGCGAGCGGGCTCTGGTAGTCGAGCGTTTTGGCAGGTGAAATCAGAATCAGCATATCCAGTCCTTGCAGGAAATTTAGAGCGACTTTAACAAAAAATCGCCCTGAATTGATCGATAGCTGTTATTGCCGCGGCAAATCATCCCAGGTGCCAGGGGCAATTTGTGACTCGATTTCGGGATAGCGTGAGGCGTCAAAGACGGGCGGTACGCCGAGCTTGCGCTGACGCAGATAATCGCGCGCGATCAGCGCCACAACCGGTGAAAGCAGCAAAATGGCCGTCAGGTTCGTGATGGCCATCAGCGCCATAATGACGTCCGCTATTTGCCAGATCATCGGCATGCTGAGCAGGCAACCTACAAACACCATCGCCAGCACGCCCGCGCGAAGGATGTTGCGGGCCAGACGCGAGTCAACTTTCAGGAAGATAAGGTTGTTTTCGGCATAGATATAGTTCACCGCAATGGAACTAAAGGCAAAAAGTCCCACGACAAGTGCGACAAGGCCCGCGCCCCAGCTGCCGACGAGGGAGACCAGCGCCTGTTGTACCCAATGAATGCCTGCCGTACTACCGGACGGTTGTTCAGCGGCACCGGCCAGCAGCATTATCATCGCGCTGGCGGAGCAGATAACAATGGTGTCTGTGAAGACGCCAATCATCTGTACAATGCCCTGCGCGGCGGGATGTGGGGGCCAGGATGCGGCCGCTGCGGCGGCATTCGGCGTGGAGCCCATTCCCGCTTCGTTGGAGAACATACCCCGCTGAAAACCCGCAGTGAGTGCCTGGCTAAGGGTGTAACCCAGCGCGCCGGAAGCCGCTTCGCGCCAGCCGAACGCGCTTTGGAAAATGGTGACGATGACGTTCGGCACCTCGTCGATATGTATCGCGCATACCATCAGGCTGGTGGACACCCACAGCAGCGCCATCAGCGGAACCAACCACTGCATCAGGCGGGCAACCCCTTTGAGCCCGGTCACAATGGTCAGCAGAGTGAGAAGGGCAAGCGCGCCGCCCGTCAGCCACTCCGGACAATTGAAGGCAAAGCGCAGCGCGTGGGCGACGGAATTTGCCTGAACGGTATTGAAAATAAGGCCATAGGCAATCAGCAAAAAGATCGAGAACAGAACGCCCATCCAGCGCATTCCCAGCCCGCGAGCCATATACCAGGCGGGACCGCCGCGAAACTGACCTTTGCCGTCTTTTTCTTTGTAGAGTTGCGCAAGCGAGCATTCAGCAAAGGAGGTGGCCATACCGATAATCGCCGTCACCCACATCCAGAATACCGCGCCCGGACCGCCCGCGCCGATCGCCAGCGCGACACCGGCCAGGTTACCGCTGCCGACGCGCGCGGCCAGGCTGGTACAGAGCGCCTGAAACGAGGTCAGGCCGCCCGGCTGTGGGGTGACGCTGTTTTTCAGACTTCTGCCAAATTTGCGGATATAGCGAAACTGAATCAGACCGCTGCGCCACGTAAACCAGATACCTGCTCCTGAAAGCAGGTATATCATGATCGAACCCCAGAGGACTTCGTTGATAAAGAAAAAGAAATCAGGCACTAACGTCCCTCTTGTTGATGCCAAAGTGAATATGTAAGCGCTACCACTGATTGTGCATGCTGTTACTTAGCAGCCTGTTAATATTCTGAGTTTATCATACTCTGCCTAAGCGCACTGTCTGCGGTTGCGCTGCCTCTCACTCGTGTTATCATCAGGGCAGACCGGTTACATCCCCCTAACAAGTAAACCTGTCATTTTTCCGCTGCTGGCAAGCTGTCGGTAGTGTGAATTATCCAGGGCACGTTAAAAGAGAAACACTATCATGACGGATAAATTGACCTCCCTTCGTCAGTTCACCACTGTCGTCGCTGACACCGGAGATATCGCGGCAATGAAGCTGTACCAGCCGCAGGATGCCACAACCAACCCTTCTCTGATCCTTAACGCCGCGCAGATCCCTGAGTATCGCAAACTGATCGACGAGGCGGTGACCTGGGCAAAAGCACAGAGCAATGACCGCGCGCAGCAGGTTGTGGATGCTACTGACAAACTGGCAGTGAACATCGGTCTGGAAATCCTGAAGCTCGTTCCTGGCCGTATCTCTACCGAAGTTGATGCTCGCCTGTCCTACGACACCGAAGCGTCTATCGCAAAAGCAAAACGCCTGATCAAACTGTACAACGATGCGGGCATCAGCAATGACCGTATCCTGATCAAACTGGCGTCTACCTGGCAGGGCATCCGCGCTGCTGAGCAGCTGGAAAAAGAAGGCATCAACTGTAACCTGACTCTGCTGTTCTCCTTCGCGCAGGCGCGTGCATGTGCCGAAGCTGGCGTATACCTGATTTCTCCGTTCGTGGGCCGTATTCTGGACTGGTACAAAGCCAACACCGACAAGAAAGAGTACGCGGCGTCTGAAGATCCAGGCGTGATTTCAGTGACTGAAATCTACGAATACTACAAACAGCACGGCTATGAGACCGTTGTTATGGGCGCAAGCTTCCGTAACGTCGGCGAAATCATCGAGCTGGCTGGCTGTGACCGACTGACCATCGCTCCTGCGCTGCTGAAAGAGCTGGCAGAAAGCGAAGGTGCTATCGAGCGTAAACTGTCCTACACCGGCGAAGTGAAAGCACGCCCTGAGCGCATCACCGAGTCCGAGTTCCTGTGGCAGCACAACCAGGATCCAATGGCCGTAGATAAACTGGCGGACGGTATCCGTAAGTTTGCTATCGACCAGGAAAAACTGGAAAAAATGATCGGCGACCTGCTGTAATCATTCTGCGTGACCGGGTTCCCGGTCACGCGTCTTTCCCCCGCCTCTGTCTGAATTTTCTCTCTGCGTGTATCATTCCCTTTAATCAGTACTTTTTGAATGGAATGGATATGAATACCTTACGCATCGGCTTAGTGTCGATTTCTGACCGCGCCTCCAGCGGTGTTTATCAGGATAAAGGCATCCCTGCTCTGGAAGCGTGGCTGGGCAGCGCGCTCACTACCCCGTTTGAGATCCAGACTCGCCTGATCCCGGACGAGCAGCCGATCATCGAGCAAACCCTGTGTGAACTGGTGGATGAGATGAGCTGCCACCTGGTGCTGACGACGGGCGGAACCGGCCCCGCGCGCCGCGATGTAACGCCGGACGCGACGCTGGCTATCGCCGATCGTGAAATGCCTGGCTTCGGTGAGCAGATGCGCCAGATCAGTCTACACTTTGTCCCGACGGCCATTCTTTCCCGTCAGGTCGGGGTGATCCGCAAACAGGCGCTGATCCTGAACCTGCCGGGGCAGCCGAAGTCGATAAAAGAGACGTTGGAAGGGGTAAAAGCCGAGGACGGCAGCGTTATCGTCCACGGTATCTTTGCAAGTGTACCGTATTGTATACAACTGCTTGACGGTCCGTATGTGGAAACTGACGGCAACGTGGTAGCAGCATTTCGCCCTAAAAGCGCTCGCCGCGAAACAATCTCCTGAAATTCTTTAAAATGTGACATTAGCGCCAGCCGCGGTAGCGTGTAAATGGATTTACGATATAGTAATTTTTTCTTTACGATTGCTGTAAAAAATAATCCACAACACATGCACAATGGTTCGCTATGTCACATAACACCCGACCTCTGAATCGACAGGACTACAAAACCCTCACGCTCGCTGCCCTGGGCGGCGCGCTGGAGTTTTACGACTTCATCATCTTTGTCTTCTTCGCCGCCGTTGTGGGGGCGCTGTTTTTCCCGGCGGATATTCCGGAATGGCTGCGTCAGGTACAAACCTTCGGCATTTTCGCTGCCGGCTATCTGGCGCGTCCGCTGGGCGGCATTGTCATGGCGCACTTTGGCGATCTGGTCGGGCGCAAGAAGATGTTTACCCTCAGCATCCTGCTTATGGCCGTGCCGACGCTGGCGATTGGGCTTTTGCCTACCTATGAGTCGATGGGCATTATCGCCCCGTTATTGCTGCTGCTGATGCGTATTCTCCAGGGCGCGGCCATCGGCGGGGAAGTGCCGGGCGCCTGGGTGTTTGTCGCTGAGCACGTCCCGGTGCGCCGCATCGGCATTGCGTGCGGAACGCTGACCGCAGGGCTGACGATCGGGATCCTGCTTGGCTCCGTGGTTGCAACCATCATCAATACCAGCATGACGCAACAGGCCGTTCACGACTGGGGCTGGCGTATACCGTTCCTGCTGGGCGGGGCGTTTGGGCTGGTGGCAATGTACCTGCGACGCTGGTTGCAGGAGACGCCAATATTTCTGGAAATGCAGCAGCGGAAGGCGCTGGCGCAAGAACTGCCGGTGAAAACCGTAGTAGTGCGGCATAAAAAAGCGGTAGTGGTATCGATGCTTCTGACCTGGCTGCTGTCTGCGGGGATCGTGGTGGTCATTTTGATGTCACCGGTCTGGCTGCAAAAACAGTACGGTTTTGCGCCTGCCGTGACGTTACAGGCGAACAGTATCGCGACAATTATGCTCTGCTTTGGTTGTCTGGCCGCCGGGCTGGCGGCGGATCGTTTCGGCGCAAGCGCGACCTTTATTGTCGGCAGTTTGCTTCTGGCCGCGTCGAGCTGGGCATTTTATCATCTTGCGGGCACCCATCCTGAACAGCTGTTCCTGCTATACGGTGTCGTCGGGCTGTGCGTGGGCGTCGTTGGCGCCGTACCGTACGTAATGGTCCGCGCCTTCCCGCCGGAGGTACGCTTCACTGGGATCTCTTTCTCTTATAATGTCTCGTATGCCATTTTCGGTGGGCTGACCCCGATTGTGGTGACGGTGTTGATGGGGGTGTCACCCCTTGCACCTGCGTGGTACGTGCTGGCGTTATCGCTGATGGGACTGGTTTTGGGGGGGTGGCTTCGCCAGTCAGAGGGACGTCGTGCCCGCGACGCGGGCACGACAGAGGGATCAGTGTTTTTCACCAATCGGTAGAATGGTGCGGTCGAACTGCTCGTTCAGCACTTCACCCATGGCCAGGTAGATTGCGCTTGCGCCGCAAACCAGACCTACCCAGCCGGCAACGTGAACGATGCCTTCGTTATCCGCCAGGTGACCGATGGCCAGCAGAGCGAACAGTACGGTCAGGCTCAGGAAGACGAATTGCAGTGCGCGGTTCGCCTTAAGGGTACCGAAGAACATGAACAGGGTGAACACGCCCCACAGTCCCAGGTACACGCCCAGGAAATGGGCGTTTGCCGCCTCTGCCAGGCCCATTTTAGGCATCAGCAGAATTGCGACCAGAGTCAGCCAGAAGGAACCGTAAGAGGTAAAGGCGGTTAAGCCGAAGGTGTTGCCTTTCTTATATTCCAGCAGGCCCGCAAAGATCTGTGCGATACCGCCGTAAAAAATGCCCATCGCCAGGATAATGCCGTCCATCGGGAACATCCCGATATTGTGCAGGTTCAGCAGAATGGTGGTCATGCCAAAACCCATCAGGCCCAGCGGAGCCGGATTAGCCAACTTAGTGTTGCCCATAAGTCCTCAAAAAAATCATCATTAATATGGTGAAATGGTTAAACCCGCGCCAGTTCTACCTGACGGGGCGCGGCATCATAATGGGCGGCATCGACGCCGTCTATGATCTCACCGGGGTGAAATTAAAAAATTTTTTATCCTTCCCCCTTGATGGATGCTGTTGTGACCCCATCTTGTAAGCAACCGCAGTGTGTGGACCTGAAAAAAATCAAATCTGGGCAGTTGAAAAAGCACGTTCTGCCCTTATTACAGGTACACAACCACATGTTGACTGAATTTTTAGTGGAGACGTTTAGATGGGTAAAATTATTGGTATCGACCTGGGTACTACCAACTCTTGTGTAGCGATTATGGATGGCACTACTGCACGTGTGCTGGAGAACGCCGAGGGCGATCGCACCACGCCTTCTATCATTGCTTATACCCAGGATGGTGAAACTCTGGTTGGTCAGCCGGCTAAACGTCAGTCCGTGACAAACCCGCAAAACACCCTGTTTGCGATCAAACGCCTGATTGGCCGCCGCTTCCAGGACGAAGAAGTTCAGCGTGACGTTTCCATCATGCCTTACAAAATCATCGCAGCCGATAACGGCGATGCATGGCTTGATGTGAAAGGCACCAAAACGGCACCTCCGCAGATCTCTGCTGAAGTGCTGAAGAAAATGAAGAAAACCGCGGAAGATTACCTGGGTGAACCGGTAACTGAAGCTGTTATCACCGTACCTGCTTACTTCAACGATGCTCAGCGTCAGGCAACCAAAGATGCTGGCCGTATCGCAGGTCTGGAAGTAAAACGTATCATCAACGAACCAACCGCAGCAGCACTGGCTTACGGTCTGGATAAAGAAGTTGGCAACCGTACTATCGCGGTTTACGACCTGGGTGGTGGTACCTTCGATATCTCTATTATCGAAATCGACGACGTTGACGGCGAAAAAACCTTCGAAGTTCTGGCAACCAATGGTGATACCCACCTGGGTGGTGAAGACTTCGATACCCGTCTGATCAACTACCTCGTTGACGAGTTCAAGAAAGATCAGGGCATTGACCTGCGTAACGACCCGCTGGCCATGCAGCGACTGAAAGAAGCCGCTGAGAAAGCGAAGATCGAGCTGTCTTCCGCTCAGCAGACCGACGTGAACCTGCCGTACATCACCGCAGACGCGACCGGTCCAAAACACATGAACATTAAAGTGACCCGTGCGAAACTGGAAAGCCTGGTAGAAGACCTGGTGAACCGTTCTATCGAGCCACTGAAAGTTGCATTGCAGGACGCTGGCCTGTCCGTGTCTGACATTCAGGACGTTATCCTGGTAGGTGGTCAGACTCGTATGCCAATGGTTCAGAAGAAAGTGGCTGAGTTCTTTGGTAAAGAGCCACGTAAAGACGTGAACCCGGACGAAGCGGTTGCTATCGGTGCTGCGGTTCAGGGTGGTGTTCTGACGGGTGAAGTAAAAGACGTACTGCTGCTGGACGTTACCCCGCTGTCTCTGGGTATCGAAACCATGGGTGGCGTGATGACTCCGCTCATCAACAAAAACACCACTATTCCGACGAAACACAGCCAGGTGTTCTCTACCGCTGAAGACAACCAGTCTGCGGTAACCATCCATGTGATTCAGGGTGAGCGTAAGCGCGCGGCGGATAACAAATCTCTGGGTCAGTTCAACCTGGACGGTATTAACCCGGCACCACGCGGCATGCCACAGATCGAAGTCACCTTCGACATCGATGCTGACGGTATCCTGCATGTGTCTGCGAAAGACAAAAATAGCGGTAAAGAGCAGAAGATTACCATCAAGGCATCTTCTGGCCTGAACGAAGCGGAAATCGAAAAAATGGTTCGTGATGCCGAAGCTAACGCGGAATCCGACCGTAAGTTCGAAGAGCTGGTTCAGACCCGTAACCAGGGTGACCATCTGCTGCACAGCACCCGTAAGCAGGTTGAAGAAGCGGGCGATAAACTGCCAGCGGAAGACAAAACTGCGATCGAAACTGCACTGAGCGCGCTGGAAACGTCTCTGAAAGGCGAAGACAAAGCGGACATCGAAGCGAAGATGCAGGAGCTGGCACAGGTTTCTCAGAAGCTGATGGAAATCGCTCAGCAGCAGCACGCACAGCAGCAGGCGGGCGCTGATGCTTCCCAGAACAACGCGAAAGACGACGATGTTGTCGACGCTGAGTTCGAAGAAGTGAAAGACAAAAAATAATCGCCCTGATGCAGGGTAAGTAATCGGCACGGGCGTAGGAGAATTCTCCACGCCCGTGCTCGCATGTTAAGGGGCTTAAAAAAACCAATGGCAAAGCAAGACTATTACGAGATTTTAGGCGTTCCGAAAACTGCGGAAGAGCGTGAAATCAAAAAGGCGTATAAGCGCCTGGCCATGAAATTCCACCCTGACCGTAATCAGGGTGACAAAGAGGCTGAAGCCAAATTTAAAGAGATTAAAGAAGCCTACGAAGTCCTGACCGATGCACAAAAACGTGCGGCCTATGATCAGTACGGTCACGCGGCCTTTGAACAGGGCGGCATGGGCGGCGGTGGATTTGGTGGCGGCGGCTTCGGCGGCGGCGCTGATTTCAGCGATATCTTTGGTGATGTATTTGGCGATATCTTCGGCGGCGGGCGTGGTCGTCAGCGCGCGGCGCGCGGCGCAGACCTGCGCTACAACATGGAGCTGACGCTTGAAGAAGCGGTTCGCGGCGTCACCAAAGAGATCCGTATTCCGACGCTGGAAGAGTGTGACGTTTGCCACGGCAGCGGCGCGAAAGCGGGGACTCAGCCACAGACCTGCCCAACCTGTCACGGTTCCGGTCAGGTGCAGATGCGCCAGGGCTTCTTCGCGGTGCAGCAGGCCTGTCCGCACTGTCATGGTCGCGGTACGCTGATTAAAGATCCGTGCACCAAATGCCACGGTCACGGTCGCGTGGAGAAAACCAAAACGCTGTCCGTTAAGATCCCGGCAGGCGTGGATACGGGCGACCGCATCCGTCTGGCAGGTGAGGGTGAAGCCGGCGAGCACGGCGCACCGGCAGGCGATCTGTACGTTCAGGTTCAGGTGAAGCAGCACGCCATCTTCGAGCGTGAAGGTAACAACCTGTACTGTGAAGTGCCGATCAACTTTGCGATGGCGGCGCTGGGTGGCGAAATTGAAGTGCCGACGCTGGACGGTCGCGTTAACCTGAAAATCCCTGGCGAAACCCAGACCGGGAAGCTGTTCCGCATGCGCGGCAAAGGCGTTAAATCCGTTCGCGGTGGCGCGCAGGGTGACCTTTTATGCCGCGTGGTCGTGGAAACGCCGGTCGGCCTGAACGATAAGCAGAAACAGCTGCTGAAAGAGCTTCAGGAAAGCTTTGGCGGCCCGACGGGTGAGAAAAACAGTCCGCGCTCCAAAAGCTTCTTCGATGGCGTCAAAAAATTCTTCGACGATTTAACCCGCTAACCCGCTAGCTGGTTACTATCCTTTAAAGCCCGGAAGCAATTCCGGGCTTTTTGTTTATAGCGTTATTCCTCGGTTAAACTGAATATATACACAATATTAATCTGTTTTTACCGATCTGTTTGCGCTGATATTATGGTTTTACCGAGGTATTGTTGTAAAAGAGAGTTTAAACGTGAAATTACTACACCGTTTCTTTAGCAGTGAGGCATCCGGCGGCGTCATCCTGATTATTGCTGCTGCGGCCGCCATGCTGCTCGCCAATATGGGCATGACGCGCGATCTCTATCACGCATTTCTGGAAACGCCCGTCGAGCTGAAAGTCGGGGCGCTGGAAATTAACAAGAACATGCTGCTGTGGATCAACGATGCGCTGATGGCGGTGTTCTTCCTGCTGGTGGGTCTGGAGGTTAAACGTGAGCTGGTGATCGGTTCGCTTGCCAGCCGTCAGCGCGCGGCGTTTCCGGTGATCGCGGCGATTGGCGGGATGATCGTTCCGGCGTTGCTCTTTCTCGCGTTTGCGTGGCAGGATCCGGTTGCGCGTGACGGCTGGGCGATCCCGGCTGCAACGGATATCGCGTTTGCGCTCGGGGTCTTAGCCTTGCTCGGTAGCCGCGTCCCGGTAGCACTGAAAATTTTCCTGATGGCGCTGGCGATTATCGATGACCTGGGCGCTATCGTGATTATCGCGCTGTTCTACACCAGCGATCTGTCGGTTCTGTCGCTGAGCGTGGCGGCCGTGGCTATTGTGGTGCTGGCCTTGCTGAACGTCTTCAACGTCCGACGTACGGGTATTTATATTCTGGTGGGCATGGTGCTGTGGACGGCGGTGCTGAAGTCTGGCGTGCATGCCACGCTGGCGGGCGTCATCGTTGGCTTCTTTATTCCGCTGAAGGAGCAGGACGGCAAATCGCCAGCCAGACAGCTGGAGCATGTGCTTCATCCGTGGGTGGGCTTTATGATCCTGCCGCTGTTTGCGTTTGCCAACGCGGGAGTTTCCCTGGCCGGGGTTACCCTGGACGGACTCACCTCCGTGCTGCCGCTGGGTATCATCGCCGGTCTGTTTATCGGTAAGCCGCTGGGTATCAGCCTGTTCTGCTGGCTGGCGCTGAAGCTGAAGCTGGCGTCATTGCCAAACGGGACCACCTTTAGCCAGATTATGGCCGTCGGCGTGCTGTGCGGTATTGGATTCACCATGTCGATCTTTATCTCGACGCTGGCGTTTGGCGCAAACGCGCCTGAGCTTATCGTCTGGGCAAAACTCGGCATTCTCATCGGGTCATTACTGGCCGCAGTCATTGGTTATACCTTGTTGAAGGTGAAATTGTCCGGACAGGCTGTCCAGGCATAACGGAAAACCGGGAGGAGGGGGCTCCTTCTCCCGATACACACTCAGGGAGAGAACACGCGATGTCTCATTTGAATTACAACCATCTTTATTACTTCTGGCACGTTTATAAACAGGGCTCGGTCGTGGGGGCGGCAGAAGCGCTTTACCTGACGCCACAAACCATTACCGGGCAAATCAAAGCCCTGGAAGAGCGGTTACAGGGCAAGTTGTTCAAGCGCAAGGGCCGTGGGATTGAGCCCAGTGAGCTGGGCGAGCTGGTGTTCCGCTATGCGGATAAAATGTTCACCCTGAGTCAGGAGATGCTGGACATCGTCAACTACCGCAAAGAGTCGAACCTGCTTTTTGACGTGGGGGTGGCGGATGCGCTGTCCAAACGGCTGGTGAGTGGCGTGCTGGATGCGGCGGTGGTGGAAGATGAACAGATCCATTTACGCTGCTTTGAGTCCACTCACGAGATGCTGCTGGAACAGCTGAGCCAGCATAAGCTGGATATGATTATTTCGGATTGCCCTATCGATTCCACGCAGCAGGAAGGCTTGTTCTCGGTGAAAATTGGCGAATGCGGCGTCAGTTTCTGGTGCATCAATCCGCCACCGGAAAAACCGTTTCCTGCCTGCCTGGAAGAGCGCCGCTTGCTGGTGCCGGGTCGGAGGTCCATGCTCGGACGGAAGCTGCTGAACTGGTTTAACTCGCAGGGGCTGAACGTAGAAATTCTCGGTGAGTTCGACGATGCGGCGCTGATGAAAGCCTTTGGCGAAGCGCATAACGCTATCTTCGTTGCTCCGACGCTGTACGCGCACGATCTCTATTCAGACGACAAAATAACCGAGATCGGCAGGGTGGATAACGTGATGGAAGAGTATCACGCCATATTCGCCGAAAGGATGATTCAGCACCCGGCGGTACAGCGAATCTGCAATCGCGACTATTCGGCGCTTTTTACGCCGCCGGCAATCTGAAGACATAAAAAAACCCGCGTTAAGCGGGTTCTTTCAAACAAGCAACAACAAGTGGCGATTAAGCCAGTTTGTTGATCTGCGCGGTCAGGTTTGCTTTATGACGCGCTGCTTTGTTTTTGTGGATCAGACCTTTAGCAGCCTGACGATCCACGATTGGTTGCATTTCGTTAAATGCGTTCTGCGCTGCAGCTTTGTCGCCAGCTTCGATAGCTGCGTATACTTTCTTGATGAAAGTACGCATCATAGAGCGACGGCTTGCATTGTGCTTACGAGCCTTTTCAGACTGAACGGCACGTTTCTTAGCTGATTTGATATTAGCCAAGGTCCAACTCCCAAATATGATCTATGTGGACAATTCAAAGGCCGAGGAATATGCCCTCTATACCTTCTTTTGTCAATGGATTTGTGCAAATAAGCGCCGTTAATGTGGCGACGCTACGTTACGTAGTGATGGCGCAGGATTCTACCAGCTTGTCGTTCGTGAATACAGCTTTTCGGCGTAAAAATCGCAGTTCGCGGACAGATTTTTTTGCTGCGAAAGGTCAGCGTGATGAAATCATACGGCTTTCTGTTTAGCGTGAACAATCGCCGGTTAACCTTAACCGCTGTACAAGGTATACTTTGGCGATTTTCACTGTTTTGAGCCAGTCATGAAGCTGATACGCGGCATACATAATCTCAGTCAAGCCCCGCACGGGTGCGTGCTGACCATTGGTAATTTCGACGGCGTGCATCGTGGGCATCAGGCGCTGTTGCAGGGATTGCGTAAAGAAGGCGAGGCGCGAGGCCTGCCCGTCGTGGTGATGATTTTCGAGCCTCAGCCGCTGGAGCTGTTTGCAGGCGAGAAATCCCCCGCGCGGCTGACGCGTCTGCGTGAGAAGTTACGCTACCTGGCGGAGTCAGGGGTGGACTACGTCCTGTGCGTACGGTTCGACCGTCGTTTTGCCGCGCTGACCGCACAAAATTTTGTCAGCGACCTGTTGGTCAGGCAGCTTGGCGTGCAGTTTCTCGCCGTGGGCGATGATTTCCGCTTTGGCGCTGGTCGTCAGGGCGATTTCTTGTTATTACAGAAGGCTGGCCTGGAGTACGGGTTTGACGTCACCAGCACGATGACCTTCTGTGAGGGCGGCGTGCGCGTCAGCAGCACGGCGGTACGTCAGGCGCTGGCGAACGATGAACTGGACACGGCAGAAACGCTGCTGGGTCACCCGTTCACAATTTCAGGTCGCGTGGTCCATGGCGATGCGCTGGGCCGCACGATAGGTTTCCCGACGGCGAATATACCGCTGCGTCGTCAGGTCTCCCCGGTTAAAGGGGTCTATGCGGTGGAAGTGGCAGGACTGGGCGAGAAGCCTTTCTACGGCGTCGCCAACATTGGCACACGTCCAACGGTTGCCGGTGTGCGTCAACAGTTAGAAGTACACCTGCTGGACGTTGTAATGGACCTGTATGGTCGCCATATAGATGTGATACTGCGTAAAAAAATACGCAATGAACAGCGATTCGCTTCGCTGGATGAACTTAAGGCGCAAATCGCGCGAGATGAATTAACGGCCCGCGAGTTTTTTGGGCTTTAGAACCGGCTTAACTGCCTACGTGATAAATACGGAACCGAGAATCTGATGAGTGACTATAAATCAACCCTGAATTTGCCGGAAACAGGGTTCCCGATGCGCGGCGATCTCGCCAAGCGTGAACCGGGAATGCTGGCGCGTTGGACCGATGATGACCTGTACGGCATCATTCGTGCAGCCAAAAAAGGCAAAAAAACCTTCATTCTGCATGATGGCCCTCCATATGCGAATGGCTGCATTCATATTGGTCACTCTGTAAACAAGATTCTGAAAGACATTATCGTGAAGTCCAAAGGACTCGCGGGATATGACTCGCCTTACGTTCCGGGCTGGGACTGCCATGGTCTGCCAATCGAGCTGAAAGTTGAGCAAGAGTACGGTAAGCCGGGTGAGAAGTTCACCGCCGCAGAATTCCGCGCGAAATGCCGCGAATACGCTGCCACCCAGGTTGACGGTCAGCGCGCTGACTTCATCCGTCTGGGCGTGCTGGGTGACTGGTCGCATCCGTACCTGACCATGGACTTCAAAACCGAAGCCAACATCATCCGAGCGCTGGGTAAAATCATCGGCAACGGTCACCTGCACAAAGGCGCGAAGCCGGTGCACTGGTGCGTCGACTGCCGCTCTGCGCTGGCAGAAGCGGAAGTGGAGTATTACGACAAAACCTCGCCTTCTATCGACGTGGCCTTCGAAGCGGTCGATCAGGATGCGATCAAAGCTAAATTTGGTCTGCCTGGTGTAAGCGGCCCGATCTCTCTGGTGATCTGGACCACCACCCCGTGGACGCTGCCTGCTAACCGCGCGATCTCCCTCTCTGGCGAGTTTGAGTATGCGCTGGTGCAGATTGATGGCCGTGCGGTTATCCTGGCGAAAGACCTGGTCGAAAGCGTGCTGAAACGCGCGAACATCACCGATTACACCGTGCTGGGCACCGTAAAAGGTGACGCGCTGGAACTGATGCGCTTCAAACACCCGTTCCTGGACTTCGACGTTCCGGCGATTCTGGGCGACCACGTGACGCTGGAAGCGGGTACCGGTGCGGTACATACCGCCGGTGGCCACGGTCCTGACGACTACAACATCAGCCTGAAGTACGGCCTGGAAATCGCTAATCCGGTTGGCCCGGACGGCTCTTACCTGCCTGGCACCTACCCGGCGCTGGACGGCATCAACGTCTTTAAAGCTAACGACATCATCGTTGATATGCTGCGCACCAGCGGCGCGCTGCTGCACGTTGAGAAAATGCAGCACAGCTATCCGTGCTGCTGGCGTCACAAGACCCCGATCATCTTCCGTGCAACCCCGCAGTGGTTTATCAGCA
Organism: Enterobacter cloacae complex sp. 397G4; assembly: GCF_050031515.1. NCBI lineage: Bacteria > Pseudomonadati > Pseudomonadota > Gammaproteobacteria > Enterobacterales > Enterobacteriaceae > Enterobacter > Enterobacter cloacae complex sp. 397G4. Next base: position 725,953 of record NZ_JBLGWE010000001.1, read on the forward strand.
TGGACCAGAAAGGCCTGCGCGCGCAGTCTCTGAAAGAGATCAAAGGCGTGCAGTGGATCCCTGACTGGGGCCAGGCGCGAATCGAATCCATGGTGGCTAACCGTCCTGACTGGTGTATCTCCCGTCAGCGCACCTGGGGCGTGCCGATGTCTCTGTTCGTACATAAAGAGACGCAGGAGCTGCACCCGAACACGCTGGAACTGATGGAAGAAGTGGCGAAGCGCGTCGAAGTTGACGGCATTCAGGCGTGGTGGGATCTCGACGCCCGTGACATCCTGGGCGCTGATGCAGACAACTACGAAAAAGTGCCGGATACCCTGGACGTGTGGTTCGACTCCGGGTCTACCCACTCCTCCGTGGTTGACGTGCGTCCGGAGTTTGCTGGTCACGCTGCCGATATGTATCTGGAAGGGTCTGACCAACACCGCGGCTGGTTCATGTCATCGCTGATGATCTCCACCGCCATGAAGGGTAAAGCACCTTACCGCCAGGTATTGACCCACGGCTTCACCGTGGATGGTCAGGGCCGTAAGATGTCCAAATCTATCGGTAACACCGTTTCTCCGCAGGACGTGATGAACAAACTTGGCGCGGACATTCTGCGTCTGTGGGTGGCCTCTACCGACTACACCGGCGAAATGGCGGTCTCTGATGAGATCCTGAAACGTGCTGCTGACAGCTATCGTCGTATTCGTAACACCGCGCGCTTCCTGCTGGCGAACCTGAACGGGTTCGATCCGGTGAAAGACATGGTGAAGCCGGAAGAGATGGTTGTGCTCGATCGCTGGGCGGTAGGCTGCGCGAAAGCGGCGCAGGAAGATATTCTTAAAGCCTATGAGTCTTACGACTTCCACGAAGTGGTGCAGCGCCTGATGCGCTTCTGCTCCATCGAGATGGGCTCGTTCTACCTCGACATCATCAAAGACCGCCAGTACACCGCGAAAGCGGACAGCGTGGCGCGTCGTAGCTGCCAGACTGCGCTGTTCCACATCGCAGAGGCGCTGGTACGCTGGATGGCGCCGATCATGTCCTTCACCGCGGATGAAATCTGGGGTTACCTGCCGGGCGAACGCGAGAAGTATGTCTTCACCGGCGAGTGGTACGAAGGTCTGTTCGACCTCTCCAGCACTGAAGCAATGAACGATGCCTTCTGGGACGAGCTGCTGAAAGTGCGCGGCGAAGTGAACAAGGTTATCGAGCAGGCGCGTGCGGACAAGAAAGTCGGTGGCTCTCTGGAAGCGACGGTGACCCTGTACGCCGAACCGGAGCTGGCGGCCAAACTGACCGCGCTGGGCGATGAATTACGATTTGTCCTGTTGACCTCCGGTGCGAAAGTTGCGGATTATGCCGAAGCTACTGCTGATGCTCAGCAGAGCGAGCTGCTCAAAGGCCTGAAAGTCGCACTGAGCAAAGCCGACGGTGAGAAATGCCCGCGTTGCTGGCATTACACCACCGATGTTGGCCAGGTGGCGGAACACGCAGACATCTGCGGACGCTGTGTAAGCAACGTCGCCGGTGACGGCGAAAAACGTAAGTTTGCCTGATGAGTAAAACTCTCTGTTCAACAGGACTGCGCTGGCTGTGGCTGGTGGTGGTGGTGCTGATTATTGATTTGGGCAGCAAGTTCCTGATCCTCCAGAATTTCGCTCTGGGGGATACGGTCCCGCTGTTTCCGTCGCTTAACCTGCACTATGCCCGCAACTATGGTGCGGCGTTTAGTTTCCTTGCCGACAGCGGTGGCTGGCAGCGCTGGTTCTTCGCGGGTATCGCTATCGGTATCTGCGTCGTGCTGGCGGTGCTGATGTACCGCTCAAAGGCCACGCAAAAGCTGAATAACATCGCCTACGCGCTGATCATTGGCGGCGCGCTGGGTAACCTGTTTGACCGCCTGTGGCACGGCTTTGTGGTCGATATGATCGATTTCTACGTCGGCGACTGGCACTTCGCGACCTTTAACCTCGCCGATAGCGCAATATGCGTTGGTGCGGCGTTAATCGTGCTGGAAGGCTTCTTGCCTAAACCGGCCGCGAAAGAGCAGGCGTAACAAAACCAGCCGGGTGACGCGTAGCGATCCCGGCCTACAGAATTTGTGGCCCCCGTAGGCCCGGTAAGCGTAGCGCCACCGGGCAACAGGTGACCCAAAACAAGCGAGCAATTTGCATGTCTAAATCCGTACAGAGCAACAGCGCGGTTCTCGTTCATTTCACGCTGAAGCTGGATGACGGCTCCACGGCCGAATCCACCCGCAATAATGGCAAACCGGCGCTGTTTCGTCTGGGTGACACCTCCCTGTCTGAAGGCCTTGAGCAGCAGCTTCTGGGTCTGAAAGAGGGCGAGAAAAAAGCGTTTTCGCTGGAGCCGGATGCGGCATTCGGTGTGCCAAGCCCGGACCTGATCCAGTATTTCTCGCGTCGTGAGTTTATGGATGCGGGTGAACCAGAAATCGGGGCGATTATGCTCTTTACCGCTATGGACGGCAGCGAAATGCCTGGCGTGATCCGAGAAATCAACGGCGATTCTATCACCGTCGATTTCAACCATCCGCTTGCCGGGCGTACCGTTCATTTTGATGTCGAAGTGCTGGAGATCGATCCGGCACTGGAGGAGTAAAATGCAGATCCTGTTGGCTAACCCGCGCGGCTTCTGCGCCGGTGTAGACCGCGCTATCAGCATTGTTGAAAACGCGCTGGAGATTTACGGCGCGCCGATTTACGTGCGTCACGAAGTGGTGCACAACCGTTACGTGGTCGACAGCCTGCGCGAGCGCGGTGCGATTTTTATCGAGCAGATCAGCGAAGTGCCGGACGGCGCAATCCTCATCTTCTCCGCGCACGGCGTCTCTCAGGCGGTACGCAACGAGGCGAAAAGCCGCGATCTGACCGTATTCGATGCCACCTGTCCGTTAGTGACAAAAGTGCATATGGAAGTGGCGCGCGCCAGCCGTCGTGGTGAAGAGTCAATTCTGATTGGTCACGCCGGTCACCCGGAAGTTGAAGGCACCATGGGCCAGTACAGCAACCCGGAAGGGGGCATGTATCTGGTTGAGTCACCGGAAGATGTCTTTACGCTGGACGTGAAAAACGAAGCCCGTCTGTCGTTTATGACCCAGACGACGCTTTCCGTAGACGACACCTCAGACGTGATTGACGCCCTGCGCCAGCGCTTCCCGAAAATCGTCGGGCCGCGCAAAGATGATATCTGCTATGCAACCACCAACCGTCAGGAAGCCGTACGCGCCCTGGCTGAACAGGCGGATGTGGTGCTGGTGGTCGGCTCGAAAAACTCCTCTAACTCCAACCGACTGGCCGAACTGGCGCAGCGTATGGGGAAAGCAGCTTTTCTGATCGACGACGCAACGGACATTCAGGAAGCGTGGGTGAAAAACGCGGCCTGCGTCGGTGTTACCGCAGGCGCTTCAGCGCCGGATATCCTGGTGCAAAACGTCATTGCCCGCCTGCAAGAGCTGGGCGGTGGCGAAGCGGTGCCGCTGGAAGGCCGTGAAGAGAACATTGTCTTCGAAGTGCCGAAAGAGCTGCGAATCGACGCCCGCGAAGTGGAATAATGTCCTCTCAATCTTCAAAATGCCGGTGGCGAAAGCCTCCGGCATTTTTGTTTCTGGTTAACTGTGATTCACCATCAATATTGACGCTTTTATCACTAGGTTAATCGTTTAATCTGCCATCATGATATTGCTGTTCTCCTCGGGCCGGAGAGCGATATGAATTCAGACATCTTTTTGCCACCTCAGTTGACGTGGGCTACCGGCGCGCTAGCCGGCGGGCCGCTTATCCGCAAAACGACTCGTCTTGCGGATCTTCCTGGGATCTTCGCAGACGGCGAGGCGTGGAAGTGCGGCAATCCTCAAAAAAGTGTGTATGACGTAGACGTACTGGGCTCGCCCGTAGGGGAAGGGGCACTCTTCGTTGGGGTAACTCACCTGCGTGCGGGTAACGTGGGCGATGAGTTCTTTATGACTCGCGGTCATTTTCATCAGCGCCGCGAACAGGGCGAGGTCTATTTTGGCCTGCGCGGATGTGGCTTGTTGCTGCTGCAAACGGAGGCGGGCGACGCGCGGCTTGAGCAGGTGACGGCTGGCTCCGTGCATATTATTCCTCCTTTTACAGCGCATCGTTTGATTAACACTGGCAACGAGACGCTATCCTCCCTTGCCGTCTGGCCGAGCATTGCGGGACACGACTATGCGGCGCTGGCAGAGGGCTTCACCCTGCGGATCTTTGCCTCCGGGGAAGGTTACGAGGTGCGCCATGGCTAACTATGGCCTTGATATGACCATCGCCCGTCAGCCGCTCGGTTTTTGCTACGGAGAGGATGTTACCGGGCCGATGCCGGAGATCAGAACACTGGATCAGATCCGCCCGTCGCTGCGCAATCCGGACTGCGAAGGGCCTGAACAGGTGTATGCCATCGCGATGGACGTGGCGCGTCTGGCGGACAGGCCGGAGCTCGAAAAACGCATGCTGCTTTTTGGTGTGGTCACCTACGCGGCAGGCACGCTTGGCGATGAGCCGGTCCGCAGCCAGGGACATGTTCACCGTATTAGCCAGCACAGCGGATGGTCGCCCCCTGAGCTGTACGAAATCTGGCAGGGTAAAGCGATTATCTACATGCAGGAGTATGTGGACGACGATCCGGGACGTTGTTTTGCGGTACTCGCGGGGCCGGGTGAAAAGGTACTGGTCCCTCCCGGATGGGGCCATGCGACGATTTCGGCCTCGCCCAATGAGCCGCTGACGTTTGGTGCGTGGTGCGATCGGGAATATGGCTTTGAGTATGAGGCCGTTCGTGCGCGAAAAGGTCTGGCCTGGTATCCCTTAGTTCAGGGTAATCATATTGTCTGGCAGCATAACAGTCACTACAGACCAGGGCGCTTGCAGATGATTACGCCGAGAAGTTATCCGGAATTTGGCATTACTGATGCGCCTGTTTATCAGCAGTTTATTGATGACCCCGCACGGTTCCAGTTTATTTCGCGTCCGGATAAAGTCGCAGAACTGTGGAATAACTTCCATCCATAAAGAAGCCGGGGCATTGCCCCGGTTTTCTTATCCTGCAAACAACCCGGACGCCACGCCAAGCGCTGCCAGTATAAGCAGCAATATCATGGCTTTTACCGGCGACACGCCGCGTTTTGCCATCAGATACCAGGTCCCCAGCACCACCGCCAGCGGAAGCAGCTGCGGGAAAATACCGTCCAGCATCTGCTGAACGTGAATGTTAACCCCGTCCCGGGTGATGAACTCCAGCCCGGTGCCGAGCTTCACGTAGCTGGCCGCCACGCCGCCCATGACAAATACGCCCAGTAGCGAGAGCGCTTCCCGTAGCCGGGTAGATTTGCTGCTGACCAGCATCTCCACGGAGCCTGATCCCATCTGGTAGCCTTTGAGAAACAGGAACCAGGAGCCAGGGATAATGATGGCCAGCCAGGCAACGGTATAAAACAGTGGACCGAGGATATTTCCGCCTGCCGCCAGCGCCATCCCAATGCTAAGCAGGATCGGGATCAGCATGCCGGGGATCATCGAATCGCCGATCCCGGCAATTGGCCCCATCAGGCCTACCTTCAGGGTATTTATGGTTTCACCGTCAATCGGCTCGCCGTTGGCTTTTTTCTCCTCCAGCCCCAGCGCCATACCGTTAACGATCGCGCCAATCTGTGGCTCCGTGTTGTAGAACGACGCGTGACGGCGCAGCATCTCGGTACGTTGTACCGGGTCGGGATAGAGCTTTTTTGCGACCGGCAGCATGCTCAGGCAAAAGCCGAAGGATTCAAGGCGTTCAAAGCTCATTGAGGAGAGGTTGTGCATCATCCACGCTCGCCAGCAGCGGCGCAGATCCTTGCGGGTGAGTTTACGTTCTTCCATCAGAATTCATCCTCGTCGTCAGGGACAGGTGCTGAAGCCACGGCCTGCGGTGCCTCGGGTTTATAGTTGTAATGAATCAGTGCCAGCAGGGCGCCCACGATCACCAGCGCGACCATATTGAGTTTCAGGAAAACGATGCAAACGAAGCCCACCAGAAAGTAGATGAGCATGGTATAGCTTTTGATGATCTGCTTAAGCAGGATGGCAATACCGACGGCGGGCAAGATGCCGCCCAGCACATTCATGGTGGAGAGGACGATGTGCGGCAGGCTGTCCATAAACCCGCTAATGTACTGTGCGCCAAAAAAGACGGCGATAAAGGTAGGCACAAAGCGCAGCACAAAATTCATCGCCTGCGGCCAGATGGCGCTGTTGAGGTAGATCCCGCGCTCGTCGCCGTTCTCCAGCGCCACATCCGCACGATGGTTCCAGAAGGAGTTCAGCACCATCATCGCATTGAAGAGAATGGTTCCGGCGATCCCAATAGTCGCCGCCAGCGCGACGGCAACCTCAGGTCCTTTGCCGGAAAGTATTCCCAGTGCAATGGCCGGATAAGCCACAAAGTTTAAATCTGCTGGCATCGAGCCGCCGGGTGTCACCATTGCGATATACACCGCCTGCACCGCTACGCCAATCATAATCCCGGTTTTGATATCGCCCAGGATCAGGCCAACCAGCATCCCGGAAATGAGCGGTCGGGAGATGAGATACCAGCCGCCCGTCAGCCCTAAAAGCCACGGACTACTGAGTGCGCCCAGATAACACAGCAGGCCAATTAAAGCCGCTTCGATAATCATGATCCGCTCCTTATTTCAGCTTTTGTCTGGCATCCTGCCAGGTATAAAAACTGGCATCGGGAACCAGGCGGAATTCAATCGCGTGTCCCTGCCCGGTCAGCCACTCGAACGCCGCCGCTTCATCCTGGGTTACCGATTGATTCGGGCCGATGGTGATCGTGTTAGCCCGGGCACTCATCGGGCCCACGTTAATTTTTCCATTGCTGTTTTTCAGGCTAATGCCCGCCTGCTCAATGCGCTGTAGCGTGAGTGGAGATTTGCCAATCACGAAATAGCGCTTTTCGCTGGCAATCACTTTTGGCAGTTTTTCGATCGCGGTTGCCGTATCGAACAGCCACACTTTAGTATCTGATACGGCTCCTTTCATGACCGACGATAACAGCGGATCGGCCGCAACGGCATCGTCAATGGCAACGATGCCGTCGCAGGGCAGCTCCCTGGCCCAGCGTGTAATGAGCTGCCCGTGGATCACGCGATCGTCAATGCGTACAAAAGAAATACTCATATGCGGCTCCTTAAAAATCGTCTGTCTGTGCAGTATCTGCCGGTTTCGCCTGTACCAGCGTCGGCAGAGTAAGTTCGATAAGCTGCCCGGCAGCCTGATGAACATCGCGAGCCATCCTCACCTCATCGGTTTGCAGTAGCATCGGGAAGTTGACTCCAGCCACCACGGCGACCGGCGGCTGCGTATGTGGGTTAAGCGCGGCCTCACAGGCCACGTTCCACGGCGTGCCGCTTTGCATGTCGCACAGCACCAGCACGCCGTCAGCGTTGACGCTTGCCGCTTCCAGTGTGGAGATGAAATCCTGCTGGAAGCCCTCTATTCCCGCCTGTTCGGTCAGACAAACGGTGTGTACGCCGGGGAGCTCGCCGTATACCATCCGGCCGCTCTCCAGCAGCGCGGCGGCTAACGGCCCATGAGTGGCGACAATAAAATGAATCATTGTTAGCTCCTTACCCAGGCTTTGATAGTCGCGAGGGGGTGTCCGGAAGCACGGGCTGAAGGTGAAATGCGATAATCACCTACGCTTGCCGGAATGATGAAGGTTTCGGCGTAATGGACGGTAAACGGCTCAAATGCACCGGTTGGGCTGTCGACAATTGCTTCGTCGCCCTCTACCAGATTCAGCACGTTCACGCCGCCGCCGGTGTGGTGCAAAACGGGTTCGCTAAACCAGTGGCGGCGGGTTTCGATAAATTCACGCTCGTGCAGGCCAGTACGCTCTTCACGCCAGCCGTTTCCTTCCGCGACAGGTTCGAACTGATTCACCAGATGCTGATGAACCCACTGCGCGTCGCGCTGCCAGTCGATCACCTTTTCACCGTGCTCCAGGTGTACCGGGCGCGGCAGCCCGTCCAGGCCCAGGCGGCCCCAGTCCCACAGTTTGAAGGTGAAGATATACGGCGTAGCGCTGATCTCCAGCACCATGGTTCCCGCGCCGGAGCAGTGCACCGTCCCAGCCGGGATCAGGAAATGGTCGTGCTTTTTTGCCGGGATCTGATTAACGAAGCGGTCGTCATCAAACGGTTTTTCACCGCGACCCGCGCGCCTGAGATCGTCCATCATGGCCTCAGGGTCTGTGCCGGTTTTGGTCCCCAGATAGACGACGGCACCCGGCTCCGCTTCCAGAATGTAATAACTCTCATCCTGGGTATAGTGCATCCCAAACTGCTGCTGGATGTACTCGGTAATGGGGTGGACCTGGAAGCTCAGATTCTGGCCACCCATGGTGTCGAGGAAGTCAAAACGGATCGGGAATTCCGCGCCGAAACGTGCGTGAACTTTCTCGCCCAGCAGAGCACGGGGCTCAAGCAAAACCAGATCCTGAGAGGGGATCTCGATCCGCACTGCGCCAAAACGCAGTAACAGGCTGTTCTCCTCGGGCACGCAGTCAAAACACCACGCGTAATTGGGTGCAGAGGGATCGAGATCGAATTGCTGTTTCATCCACTGGCCGCCCCAGACGCCAGGATCGAAAAAGGGCGCCACGCGGAAAGGCTGGGTGGTAGTTTGCTTCAGCCCGGCTCGCAGGGCCTCGCCGCTGACCATCGCGGGCTGGTTCGTCTGGGTTGTATCCAGTAAAAAATCGGTGCGCCTGAGCAGCGGCGTTTTGTGGCGATCGAAGACGCGCCATTCGACAAAAAAGGCGCGCTTGTAGCGACGAAGCATATCTTCCTGCTGATTATCTGCGCCCCAGTTCCCAGTCTCACCCCGCCGCATACGCTGCTGGATCTCCCAGCGCGGCAGATCGGCATACACCAGCACATCACCCGGATGGACAAGCGTCGCACCGGGACCGTAGATCACAATCAGCCCCCCGGAACACTGGCTCACCCGAACCTGCAACGCCTCCAGACGCGCGGGATCGAAAAACTCTCCAAGCTGGTGGCAGGAGAGAACGCCAAAGACGCGATCGTCTGTGAGGTTGCGTGCCAGCATCTCATGAATGGCACACTCATCCCGTCGCGCCTGTTCAGCATTGATCGCCAGCGTCGGGCGTAGACGCGGCAGCACGTTCTCTTCAAGCTCGGTCATGCGCACGCCCGGATAGCAGTCAATCACCAGCACCGTGCGGCTGCGCTGTTGGGTTTTTGACTCAAGAACGCGGGTTATTGCTTCCCAGCCTTGCCAGGCGCTGTCATCAAAACCCTGTATCGCCACCGTGGGGAATTTGTCGTAGGTTGTCATTGTATCCTCCGTAATCGTTATTTAAGGTTATTCGATTAACCGTATTTGAGAAGAGTGGTTAACGCGATTAACCCGCCATAAATGCGAATCGAATCCAGAACAACAGCGGTAATGTGAAGAGTCTCACAGGGAAAAATGCAAAAAACAGGTTATTCGATTAACCTGTAGTGATGATGAAGGAGACAACATGACGGGAATTACACTGGCCGATGTCGCGAAACGCGCCGGCGTGTCAACGGCGACGGTCTCGATGGTGCTCTGCAACAAAGGCCGCATTTCGCAAAGCACGCGCGAACGTGTGCTTAAGGCGCTGGATGAATCCGGCTATGTCTATAACCAGACGGCAGCCAATTTACGTAACCGCAGCAGTAACCAGGTCGGGCTGCTCTTGCACGATATCACCAACCCTTTTTACAGCGAGATGACGGCAGGGCTAAGTCATGAAATGGAGCGCCACGAGCTGATGCTTTTTCTGGCGAATAGCGAGGAATCGGCAGAGCGACAGCAAAAATTTGTTGATTCACTGATGCGTAATAACGTCGGCGGTATGGTGCTGTGTGCGGCTCGGGAAACGCCCCAGGCCTTTTTTGAGGGTCTGAAGCGGCGCAATATTCCGGCTATCATGGTTGTGCGACCGCTGAACGATCCGGATTTTGATTTTGTCGGAACGGATAACTTCTTAGGCACGCAGATGGCGACGGAGCATCTGCTCAGAATGGGCCATCGGCACATTGCGTTCATTGGAGGGAGCCAGAATTCGGGCTCTCGGGCGCAGCGTATCGGGGGCTTTACCAGCAAGCTGCTGGAGTACGGCGTGACGCCGAATCCTGCCTGGATCAGAACCTCTCACGCCAGCCAAAGCGACGGCGCGCGCGTGGCAGAGGCGTTACTTCTCGAGCATCCACACATCAGTGCGGCGATTTGCTATCAGGATGTTGTGGCGCTGGGGGTGATGCAAAGCTTACGCAAGATGGGCCGTGAGCCGGGACGTGATTTTGCGCTGGTCGGTTTCGATGATATTACCGAAGCGGCTCTGGTGCAGCCCGCATTGACCACCGTATCGGTGGCGGCGAAAGAGATTGGTCGTAAGGCAGGGGAGTTACTTTACAGCCGCATACAGGGCAACGACGAACCCGCCAAACGAATCATTCTGCCGCCTGCGCTGGTGGTGCGGGAATCATGTGGTTTTCGCTGACGATCATGTCTTTCACTGATATCTCACCCTGTTTATCATTAAATTCTAATTATCGGCGTTTTCTGTGGCAGCCTGTGCAAAGGCTGGTTAATCTGAAAACGATTTACATCATTTTAACGTAAGAGAATAACTATGCATGATGCACAGATCCGCGTCGCCATTGCGGGCGCGGGTGGACGTATGGGCCGTCAGCTGATTCAGGCGGCACTACAGATGGATGGCGTGGCGCTTGGCGCGGCGTTGGAGCGTGAAGGTTCATCGCTTTTGGGAGCCGATGCAGGCGAGCTGGCAGGCGCAGGTCAGACGGGCGTTACCGTGCAGAGCAGCCTTGAGGCGGTGAAAGAAGACTTTGACGTGTTTATCGATTTTACCCGCCCTGAAGGCACGTTGGCTCACCTGGCGTTTTGCCGTCAGCACGGTAAAGGGATGGTGATTGGCACCACCGGTTTTGACGAGGTCGGTAAGCAAGCCATTCAGGATGCGTCCACTGAGATTGCGATTGTCTTTGCGGCAAACTTTAGCGTGGGGGTAAACGTCATGCTGAAACTGCTGGAGAAGGCGGCGAAGGTGATGGGCGACTACACCGACATTGAAATCGTCGAAGCGCACCATCGCCACAAAGTCGATGCTCCGTCAGGCACGGCGCTGGCAATGGGCGAAGCGATTGCGTGTGCAATGGATAAAGATTTGAAAGACATCGCGGTCTATTCTCGCGAAGGCCACACTGGCGAGCGCGTGCCTGGCACCATTGGGTTTGCCACCGTTCGCGCAGGTGATATCGTCGGTGAACATACCGCTATGTTCGCCGATATTGGCGAAAGGATCGAAATCACTCATAAAGCATCCAGCCGCATGACATTTGCAAACGGGGCGGTACGTTCGGCATTGTGGCTGAAAGGTAAGCGTAATGGTCTTTTTGATATGCGAGATGTCCTCGAACTCAACAATTTGTAAGCATTATTACCCATCGTGATGTGGTTATTGCAGTCGTAATTGCTTGATTGCATAGGGCAATATTTTATTGCCCTTTTATTTTGTCTGTTTGGGGTATTTATTGTGTCTAACTGATTTAAAGTAAGTGTTTTCTCGATAATTTCTGTTGCTGAACTGTAAATTTTGACCATTTGGTCCACTTTTTATTCCTGCAAGACGTTCCTTTCTATTAAACTGCATACGCAAGCGGTTTCCACAGTGATTTAGTTGATCTTTTTGCCGCTTAATCTGAGTTCAGACCGCCAGGCTTGCAAAAGAATATACAAAACTCCCGTTTTAAGTTGACTTTTACATGGCAAATCCCCAGAATGCCGCCGTTTGCCAAAAATCCGCTGGCAACACATTTGCATTGATTCATGACATGGTTATGAATTAATATGCAAATAAAGTGAGTGAATATTCTCTGGAGGGTGTTTTGATTAAGTCAGCGCTATTGGTTCTGGAAGACGGAACCCAGTTTATCGGTCGGGCCATAGGGGCAACGGGTTCGGCGGTTGGGGAAGTCGTTTTCAATACTTCAATGACCGGTTATCAAGAAATCCTCACTGATCCTTCCTATTCTCGCCAAATCGTTACTCTTACTTATCCTCATATCGGCAATGTCGGCACCAATGCGGCTGACGAAGAATCCTCTCAGGTACATGCGCAAGGCCTGGTCATTCGCGACCTGCCGCTGATTGCCAGCAACTTCCGCAACACCGAAGACCTCTCTTCTTACCTGAAGCGCCACAACATTGTGGCGATTGCCGATATCGATACCCGTAAGCTGACGCGTCTGCTGCGCGAGAAGGGTGCACAAAACGGTTGTATCATCGCAGGGGATAACCTCGATGCGACGCTGGCGCTGGAAAAAGCGAAAGCCTTCCCGGGACTGAACGGTATGGACCTGGCGAAAGAAGTGACCACCGCTGAAGCCTACAGCTGGACGCAGGGAAGCTGGACGCTGGAAGGCGACCTGCCGGAAGCGAAACCGGAAAGCGAGCTACCGTTCCACGTGGTGGCCTACGATTTTGGCGCCAAGCGCAACATCCTGCGTATGCTGGTTGACCGTGGCTGCCGCCTGACGGTGGTTCCGGCGAAAACCTCTGCTGAAGATGTTCTGAAGATGAACCCGGACGGCATCTTCCTCTCAAACGGTCCTGGCGACCCGGCGCCGTGCGACTACGCTATCGACGCCATCAAGTCCTTCCTTGAAACCGACATCCCGGTATTCGGCATCTGTCTCGGCCATCAGCTGCTGGCGCTGGCGAGCGGAGCGAACACCATCAAGATGAAGTTTGGCCACCACGGTGGTAACCACCCGGTGAAAGATATCGACAACAACACGGTGATGATCACCGCGCAGAACCACGGCTTCGCTGTGGATGAAGCGACGATGCCGTCTAACCTGCGCGTAACGCATAAGTCACTGTTCGATGGTACCTTGCAGGGTATCCATCGCACCGATAAGCCTGCGTTCAGCTTCCAGGGCCACCCTGAAGCCAGCCCGGGCCCTCACGATGCCGCGCCGCTGTTCGATCACTTCATCGAACTTATCGAGCAATACCGTAAGACCGCTAAATAATCAGGAGCTGAGAAGACCATGCCAAAACGTACAGACATAAAAAGCATCCTGATCCTTGGCGCTGGCCCGATTGTCATCGGCCAGGCCTGCGAATTCGACTACTCCGGTGCGCAGGCGTGTAAAGCCCTGCGTGAAGAGGGTTACCGTGTCATCCTGGTAAACTCTAACCCGGCCACCATCATGACCGACCCGGAAATGGCGGATGCGACCTACATCGAGCCGATTCACTGGGAAGTGGTACGCAAAATTATCGAGAAAGAGCGTCCGGACGCGGTGCTGCCGACCATGGGCGGCCAGACGGCGCTGAACTGTGCGCTGGAGCTGGAGCGTCAGGGCGTGCTGGAAGAGTTCGGCGTGACCATGATCGGTGCGACCGCCGACGCGATTGATAAAGCAGAAGACCGTCGCCGCTTCGACGTGGCAATGAAAAAAATTGGCCTTGATACCGCACGTTCCGGTATCGCGCACAATATGGAAGAAGCGCTGGCCGTTGCGGCTGAAGTGGGTTATCCATGCATCATCCGCCCTTCCTTCACCATGGGTGGCACCGGCGGCGGTATTGCCTACAACCGCGAAGAGTTTGAAGAAATTTGCGAGCGCGGCCTGGATCTCTCCCCAACCAAAGAGCTGCTGATTGATGAATCGCTGATTGGCTGGAAAGAGTACGAGATGGAAGTGGTGCGTGATAAAAACGACAACTGCATCATCGTCTGCTCCATCGAAAACTTCGACGCGATGGGGATCCACACCGGCGACTCCATCACCGTTGCGCCAGCTCAGACGCTGACCGACAAAGAGTACCAAATCATGCGTAACGCCTCGATGGCGGTACTGCGTGAAATCGGCGTGGAAACCGGCGGCTCTAACGTGCAGTTCTCGGTGAACCCGAAAACCGGCCGTCTGATTGTTATCGAAATGAACCCGCGCGTGTCCCGTTCCTCCGCACTGGCCTCCAAAGCCACCGGCTTCCCGATTGCGAAAGTGGCGGCGAAACTGGCGGTGGGTTACACCCTTGACGAGCTGATGAACGATATCACTGGTGGCCGCACGCCAGCGTCCTTCGAACCGTCCATCGACTACGTTGTGACCAAAATTCCACGCTTTAACTTCGAGAAATTCGTCGGTGCCAACGACCGTCTGACTACCCAGATGAAATCCGTTGGTGAAGTCATGGCGATTGGCCGCACGCAGCAGGAATCCCTGCAAAAAGCACTGCGCGGCCTGGAAGTGGGCGCGACCGGCTTTGACCCGAAAGTCAGCCTGGACGACCCGGAAGCGCTGACCAAAATCCGCCGCGAGCTGAAAGACGCGGGCGCAGAGCGTATCTGGTACATCGCCGATGCCTTCCGCGCGGGCCTGTCCGTCGACGGCGTATTTAACCTGACTAACATCGACCGCTGGTTCCTGGTGCAAATTGAAGAGCTGGTGCGCCTGGAAGAGAAAGTGGCGGAGCTGGGCATCAACGGCCTGGACGCAGACTTCCTGCGCATGCTGAAGCGTAAAGGCTTCGCCGATGCGCGTCTGGCTAAGCTGGCGGGCGTGCGTGAAGCGGAAATCCGCAAGCTGCGCGACCAGTACGACCTGCACCCGGTCTACAAGCGCGTGGACACCTGTGCGGCTGAATTCTCGACCGATACCGCATACATGTACTCCACCTATGAAGAGGAGTGCGAAGCGAACCCGTCCGTCGACCGCGACAAGATTATGGTGCTGGGCGGCGGTCCAAACCGTATCGGCCAGGGCATCGAGTTTGACTACTGCTGCGTACACGCCTCACTGGCGCTGCGCGAAGACGGTTACGAGACCATTATGGTCAACTGTAACCCGGAAACCGTCTCGACCGACTACGACACTTCCGACCGCCTCTACTTCGAGCCGGTCACCCTGGAAGACGTGCTGGAAATCGTGCGCATCGAGAAGCCAAAAGGCGTGATCGTGCAGTACGGCGGCCAGACTCCGCTGAAGCTGGCGCGCGCTCTGGAAGCAGCAGGTGTGCCGGTTATCGGCACCAGCCCGGATGCGATTGACCGTGCGGAAGACCGCGAGCGTTTCCAGCAGGCGGTTGACCGTCTCAAACTGAAACAGCCGGCGAACGCCACCGTGACCGCAATTGAAATGGCCGTTGAGAAAGCGAAAGAGATCGGTTACCCGCTGGTGGTGCGTCCATCCTACGTACTGGGCGGCCGCGCGATGGAAATCGTCTACGACGAAGCGGACCTGCGTCGCTACTTCCAGACGGCGGTGAGCGTTTCCAACGATGCGCCAGTGCTGCTCGACCGCTTCCTCGACGACGCGGTTGAAGTCGACGTGGATGCCATCTGCGACGGCGAAAGGGTGCTGATTGGCGGCATCATGGAGCACATCGAGCAGGCGGGCGTGCACTCCGGTGACTCCGCCTGTTCTCTGCCAGCGTACACCCTGAGCCAGGAGATTCAGGACGTGATGCGCCAGCAGGTGCAGAAGCTGGCCTTCGAGCTTCAGGTTCGCGGCCTGATGAACGTTCAGTTCGCGGTAAAAGACAACGAAGTCTATCTGATTGAAGTCAACCCGCGTGCGGCGCGTACCGTACCGTTCGTCTCCAAAGCGACCGGTATTCCGCTGGCGAAAGTGGCGGCGCGCGTGATGGCCGGCCAGACGCTGGCTCAGCAGGGCGTCACGAAAGAAATTATCCCGCCTTACTACTCGGTGAAAGAGGTGGTACTGCCGTTCAACAAATTCCCGGGCGTTGACCCGCTGTTAGGGCCAGAGATGCGCTCTACCGGGGAAGTGATGGGCGTTGGCCGTACCTTCGCAGAAGCGTTTGCGAAAGCGCAGCTGGGCAGTAGCTCCACCATGAGAAAATCTGGCCGTGCGCTGCTCTCCGTTCGCGAAGGCGATAAAGAGCGCGTGGTTGACCTGGCCGCCAAGCTGCTGAAACAGGGCTTCGAGCTGGACGCCACTCACGGTACGGCGATTGTGTTGGGTGAAGCGGGTATCAACCCGCGTCTGGTGAACAAAGTGCATGAAGGTCGTCCGCACATTCAGGACCGCATTAAGAATGGCGAGTACACCTACATCATTAATACCACCGCAGGTCGCCAGGCGATTGAAGACTCCAAGCTGATTCGCCGCAGCGCGCTCCAGTACAAAGTGCATTACGACACCACCCTGAACGGCGGTTTCGCGACGGCCATGGCGCTGAATGCGGATGCCACCGAGAAGGTGATTTCGGTGCAGGAAATGCACGCTCAGATTAGCAAGTAACACACATTGCCCGGTGCCATCCGGTTACCGGGCAATTTTCCCATCTTAAGAACCTTCTGGTTTTTCATCCGCTTTCAGTCAGTTAGCCTAAAATAGTTAGGTCGATAACGAAAATTCAACTGACAGCAAGGGAAAACACCATGCAAAATAAACTACTGATCGCTTCCGTTCTGGCTGCCACTGCAATGTTCACCGTGGCGGGCTGTTCGTCCAATCAGGCCGTAAAAACCACCGATGGCAAAACGATTGTTACTGACGGGAAACCGCAGGTGGATGACGATACCGGTCTGGTATCGTACAAAAACGCCGAAACCGGTCAAACTGAACAGATTAACCGTGACCAGGTTAAATCAATGGGCGAGCTGGATAACTAAAAAAAAGCAGTGGCACATGCCACTGCTTTTTTGCTTCAGGATGATCGATTACCAGCGATGGTTTAACAAAATATGACCGCTGTAGGCGGCATAGCTGTTTTCACCCCACTCGCCGCTGGCACGCAGGGAGATCGTCGTGGTTTCGTTCAGGTTGCCGGTTAAGCCCAACTCTAACTGACCACGATCTTCCGGCGTATCGTTGCTGACGGTCTCGTCGTTGAATGCCAGATCGTTTTGACCAGCACCTTTCAACCAGTTAACCGCAACGTACGGCTGCCAGGCCTTGACGTCCTTCTGCTGGAAGTAGCTTGCTTTAACGCCGAGACGACCAAAGACGCTGTCATTGTCCAGGGTAGTGACGCGTACGCCGTCGCGATCGGTATGATTTTCCTGATCGAGATAGCTGTAAATCACCTGCGCCTGCGGCTCGATCTTCCAGGTGCGTTCATTTTCAGACTGGATTATCCACGCGTGGCCGACTTCAACAGACGCGGCGAAACCTTCACTATCGTAGTCTTCATCGTTGCGATTGCTGGTGACGTTGTTGTTGTACCAGCTATAAGCGGCCCAGGTATCAACGTAGCTGCCCAGACGTAATTTCTGATCTTCCTGCCAGGTGGCGTACAGCCCAACATTGAAGCCATCAACCTTACCCTGTGCGTCACGTACGTTGTGCTTCGCATCAGAGTGGGTCTTCGCCTGGCCTGCACCGA
Organism: Enterobacter cloacae complex sp. 397G4; assembly: GCF_050031515.1. Classification (NCBI taxonomy): domain Bacteria; kingdom Pseudomonadati; phylum Pseudomonadota; class Gammaproteobacteria; order Enterobacterales; family Enterobacteriaceae; genus Enterobacter; species Enterobacter cloacae complex sp. 397G4. The sequence goes on from NZ_JBLGWE010000001.1 coordinate 743,403, forward strand.
ACATCCCGCCAGCACGCAGGATGCCGTTATCCATTGGCTTGCTCATGAAATCGCTGCCGACTTGCAGTACGGTGGTGGTGGTGTCGTAGCTGACTTTATCGCCACCCGCATCGTTCTCGTGATAGCGACCCTTAACGTACATCCAGGTGTTCAGGTCGTCTTCATTGCGGAAGGTGATCTGGTCGCGATCGTCACGCTTATGCAGGAACATGCTCTGTGCGGCAAGGTAGTTACCTAAGTAAGCACCCACTTCAGGTGCCATGACTTCCGGCGTATTATTACCGCCGTTGTCAGTGTTGCCGCCATTATCGGTGCTGCCGCCGTTGTCGGTGCTACCGCCGTTATCGGTGTTGCCGCCGTTGTCGGTGTTGCCGCCGTTGTCGGTGTTGCCACCGTTGTCGGTGTTGCCGCCGTTGTCGGTGCTGCCGCCGTTGTCGGTGTTGCCGCCGTTGTCGGTGTTATCGCCATCATCAGTATTGCCACCGTCATCGGTGTCGTCGGAAGGCTCATCAGAAGGCGTCGCCTTTGATTCCAGATACCAGTTGCCGTCACTGTGCTGGTAGAGGTTATATTCCCAGGCGCCTGCGACGACCGGTTTTGCCAGCGTCAGTTGGGCTTCGGAACTGCCGCCGATGCTGACAATTTCCATACCGTTAATGGTTTGCGCGCCTTCGCCGCCAATGTTGGTGATGCTGATGCCAGACTGACCGAAGCTGCTACCCGTAATAGTGAGGTGATCAGTTGGTGAATTATCTTCACCCAGGGTGCTGTTCATCACGATCTGGCTACCGTCAGAGCCGGTGTAGTCGCCATTAATCGTAAAATTATTGCCAACGCTATTATCAGCCGCACTGAGTAACAGCGTGCCGCCATTAGTTACGTTGCCGTTGATGGTATCGACGCCGGAAGCGCTGAGCGTGGAGTTACCCTGGACTGCATTCCATGCCGCCAGCGTACCGCCGCTAAGAACCGCGATGTTGTTGTTCACTTCGCCTGCGGTGGCAAAGGTCGCGCCATTTTCAACGGTAACGGTGGCGTTACTGCCCTTGACGCCGAGCGTTGCGTCGGTGGAGACCAGCGTGGTACCGCCGTGCAGAACCGTATCCCCTGTATAGCTATTTTTGCCCGTCAGAGTCAGGGTGTTGGAATCGACTTTTTCGACGTTACCGCTACCGGTCATGTCGGTGGCGAAAGTGAAATCGCTTCCCTGGTTAAAAATGACGGTACCGTTGTTGGTGAGCCCACCGCTGAGGGTCGCGGTTTTTTCGCCATCGCCCAGTTGCAACGAAGCATCTTTGGCCACCCGTGTATTACCGGTATTCGATACCGCGCCTGACAGGGTTAACGCGCCCGTGTCTATCAGCAAGGAATCGCCAGAGCCAATAATATCGAGATCGCCCGACAGCGCCCAATTTTCGCCCATCATTTTTATACTGGCAAAACCGTCGCCTTCGTTCAGACCCACAAAGTTACTGTCTTCCGTACCGGTGCCGATCAGGGTAAGAGTGTTTCCCGTGGAATTGGTGGAAATAACGTCACCGATAAGAGTGGAACCCGTATCAAGCACCAGGGCGTTATTTTTATTGCTGGCAAACATAATAGCGTTTGTTTTACCACTAATCGTTCCGCTATTCTTGATATCCATTTTTGCAGTATCTTTTACATTGATACCGTTCTCGGTTCCCTGCACAAAGGCACTGTTAAAAAGTTTGGTGTTACCATTAGTTGCCGTAATAGCATCACCATTTGTACCGATAATTGCGCCACTATTATTAATGCCAATACCATACTGAGTCCTCAGACCCGTTTCTCCTTTTATCATTCCGGTGCTGGTATTAATAATGTTTACTGCGGAAGAATTTTCGCCGACAAACATGCCATTTTCCGCACCGATAATATTTCCACTGTTACTGAAATCACCGAGCATTGACTGAATATTAACAGCATTCGCGGTGGTGGAAGAAATGGTTGCGCCGAAGTTGTTATTAATCACTATACGCTGTTCAATAGTATTAATATCCAGGCCATTTCCCGTGCCAGAAATATTCCCATTATTAGTGGCGTTAGTGGTAGTAAACCCAGTGACAGATACCGCCGCTTCACTATCTGCGGAAGATATCGTCACGTCTTTATTAATAACATATTCAGCATCGGCTGAGAAATCTTGAGGAACAGAAGTTGATTGGTCAATCGTTGCAGAAAACGCAACCGCAGGGGTGCATATCAACAAGGCAGGAAATATCTTTCCCAGAGTTTTGGTTGTATTATTTAATTGGGAGGGTTTGTTGCTCATGTACACATCCATTTGAGTGAGAAGGAATATTCGACACGTGTGTAAAACGTATATCGACCGCCTAAATAATGAGCTCAAAACAAAGAGCGTAAAATTATTATTTTTTCAATGGGTTATGTACAGACTGTTTTATTAAAGAATGACTTAAGGTCCTCTAAAAATATCTGTTGGCAATATGAGTTGTTACTATTATTTTGCGGCATGAATTTGTCGTACGCGTCGTTTTCTTTCTTTAGCGCCGTAATCGCTGTTGAAGTGGTGATGATTGCCAATACTTGCGATTTACTTTGAAGCGTAAGATGACCCCTTTAAGTCGGGGTGGTAACTGTCTACACTCATTGCTACAAGAAAAGTAAAAGACGGGCATATACATGATTCTGATAATTTATGCGCACCCCTATCCGCAGCACTCGCATGCGAATAAGCGGATGCTTGAGCAGGCAAGGACGCTTGAAAACGTAGAGATACGTTCCCTCTATCAACTCTATCCTGATTTCAATATCGATGTCGCCGCCGAACAGGAGGCGCTCTCCCGTGCCGATCTGATCGTCTGGCAGCATCCGATGCAGTGGTACAGCACGCCTCCGCTGCTGAAATTGTGGATCGACAAAGTTTTCTCCCACGGTTGGGCATATGGGCACAACGGCAACGCGCTTCAGGGCAAAAGCCTGATGTGGGCTGTTACCACCGGCGGGGGGGAAAGCCACTTTGAGATTGGCGCCTTCCCCGGATTTGACGTGCTGGCGCAGCCGCTCCAGGCTACTGCCCTTTACTGCGGTCTGAACTGGCTTCCGCCTTTTGCGATGCACTGTACCTTTGTCTGCGACGATGAAACCTTGCAGGCGCAGGCTCGTCACTACAAACAACGTTTACTTGAGTGGCAGGAGACGCACAATGGATAGCCATACGCTGATACAGGCGCTGATTTACCTCGGCGCGGCGGCATTAATTGTGCCCGTGGCGGTTCGTCTGGGGCTGGGCTCGGTGCTCGGCTATCTGATTGCCGGGTGTGTGATTGGCCCCTGGGGCTTTCGGCTGGTGACGGATGCCGAGTCGATCCTGCATTTTGCGGAGATCGGCGTGGTGCTGATGCTGTTTGTGATTGGTCTGGAGCTGGATCCGCAGCGGCTGTGGAAACTGCGCGCCTCGGTGTTTGGCGGAGGCGCCCTGCAAATGCTGGCCTGCGGTCTGCTGTTGGGCGGGTTCTGCATTCTGCTGGGGATGGAGTGGAAAGTCGCAGAGCTGATCGGCATGACGCTGGCGCTCTCCTCGACGGCGATTGCCATGCAGGCAATGAACGAGCGTAACCTGACGGTGTCGCAAATGGGGCGCAGCACCTTCTCCGTACTGTTGTTCCAGGATATTGCCGCCATCCCGCTGGTGGCGATGATCCCGCTGCTGGCAACCAGCGGCGCATCAACGACGCTGGGAGCATTTGCCTTATCAGCGCTGAAGGTTGCCGGTGCGCTGGCGCTGGTTGTTCTGCTTGGTCGCTACGTAACGCGTCCGCTGCTGCGCTTTGTTGCTCGCTCTGGCCTGCGCGAAGTATTCAGCGCCGTTGCGTTATTCCTGGTGTTTGGTTTTGGATTGCTGCTGGAAGAGGCCGGGCTGTCGATGGCAATGGGCGCCTTCCTCGCGGGAGTCTTACTGGCAAGCTCCGAATACCGTCACGCGCTGGAAAGCGATATCGAGCCGTTTAAAGGATTGCTGCTGGGGCTGTTTTTCATCGGCGTCGGGATGTCTATCGACTTCGGGACGCTGGTAACCCATCCGCTGCGCATCATCATTCTGCTGGTGGGTTTCCTGGTCATTAAAATGGCGATGCTGTGGCTGATTGCCCGCCCGTTAAATGTGCCAAAACCGCAACGCCGCTGGTTTGCCGTGCTGCTGGGGCAGGGGAGTGAGTTTGCTTTCGTTGTCTTTGGCGCAGCGCAGATGGCAAATGTACTTGATCCGGAATGGGCAAAAGCGCTGACGCTGGCGGTTGCGCTGTCGATGGCCGCAACGCCGATCCTGCTGGTGCTGCTGACGCGTCTGGAGAAAACGGGAAGCGAACAGGAGCGAGAAGCCGATGAGATCGACGAGGAGCAGCCGCGGGTGATCATCGCCGGATTTGGCCGATTCGGGCAGATTACTGGCCGTTTACTGCTCTCCAGCGGAGTCAAAATGGTTATCCTCGATCACGATCCTGACCATGTCGATACGCTGCGTAAATTCGATATGAAAGTGTTTTACGGTGATGCGACCCGAGTTGATCTGCTGGAATCCGCCGGGGCGGCGAAAGCCGAGGTGTTGATTAATGCCATTGACGATCCAGAGACCAGTATGCAGATGGTTGAGCTGGTTAAAGAGCATTTTCCGCATCTGACCATTATCTCCCGTGCGCGCGATGTGGATCACTACATCCAGCTGCGTCAGGCGGGTGTGGCAGCCCCTGAACGTGAAACCTTCGAAGGGGCGCTCAAATCTGGCCGCATGGCGCTGGAAAGCCTGGGGCTTGGCGCGTATGAGGCACGTGAGCGTGCCGATCTGTTCCGCCGTTTTAATCATGAGATGGTGGAAGAGATGGTGGCGATGGCGAGCAGTACGGCAACCGAACGCGCTGCGGTGTTTAAACGCACCAGCACCATGCTGACGGAGATCATCAACGAGGATCGTAATCATCTGTCGCTGGTTCAGCGCCACGGCTGGCAAGGAACGGAAGAGGGCAAGCATACTGGTGATCCTGCGGATGAACCGGAGAGTAAACCCTCTGCGTGAAGTGGAGTTGCCAGCAATATTAAAAAATTTCTAATTCTTTACCCTGCCGCCAGTCGACGAAAGATTAAGCTTTCCGTATAGTGGCGGCAATTTTTTGCATCCGGGAAATTTTCAATGATCAGTCTGATTGCAGCGCTGGCGGTAGACCGCGTTATCGGCATGGAAAACGCCATGCCGTGGAACCTGCCTGCCGATCTCGCATGGTTTAAACGTACTACGTTAAACAAGCCGGTAGTGATGGGCCGCCTGACCTGGGAGTCGATTGGTCGTCCACTGCCGGGTCGTAAGAATATTGTGATCAGTAGCCAGCCGGGCACTGACGATCGCGTTCAGTGGGTTAAGTCCGTTGATGAAGCAATTGCCGCCTGCGGCGATGCCGAAGAGATCATGGTGATCGGCGGGGGGCGTGTGTATGAGCAGTTCCTGCCTAAAGCGCAGAAACTGTATCTGACGCACATTGATGCGGAAGTGGAAGGGGATACCCATTTCCCGGATTACGATCCGGACGAGTGGGAGTCCGTATTCAGTGAGTTTCACGATGCGGATGCGCAGAACTCACACAGCTACTGCTTCGAAATTCTGGAACGTCGTTAACGGTTTTATCCTCTCCCCGAAGGGAGAGGATAAACATCTTCAGGAGGCGACTGCCTCACCCTCGCCTAAGTCCAGCTGTCGGTTGGATGGCTGCACAAAGTAGGTTTTATCTTCCCAGCGTAAGCAGGTTAAATCCCCGCCCCAGCAGCATCCGGTATCCAGCGCATAGATATTTTCCGGGGTGCCTTTTCCTTCCAGCGATGCCCAGTGTCCAAATACCACACTGTATTCGTTTGTCACGGGGCCCGGAATCGCAAACCATGGCTTAAGCGGCGCAGGGGCATTTTCAGGCGTATCTTTGCAATACATATCCAGTTGCCCGTTCGGGAAGCAGTAGCGCATCCGCGTAAAAGCATTGGTGATAAAACGCAGTCGTGCCAGGCCGCTGAGGTCATCACTCCAGTTATTTGGCATGTCGCCGTACATCGCATCAAGGAAGAACGGGTAGGAGTCGCTCGCCAGCACCGCTTCGGCGTCGCGCGCGCAGGTTTTTGCCGTCTCAAGATCCCACTGAGGCGTGATGCCGGCATGCGCCATCACCAGTTTTTTCTCTTCGTCAATCTGTAGCAGCGGCTGGCGACGCAGCCAGTTGAGCAACTCATCGGCATCCGGTGCTTCCAGCAGGGGGGTAATGCGATCTTTCGGCTTATTACGGCTGATCCCGGCGTATACGGCCAGCAGATGCAGATCGTGGTTGCCCAGCACCATGCGCACGCTGTCACCCAGCGATTTGACATAGCGGAGGACGTCCAGGGAACCGGGACCGCGCGCCACTAAGTCGCCCGTCAGCCAGAGCGTGTCCTGCCCGGGGGTGAAGTCGACCTGTTTTAATAATGCGATCAGTTCATCGTAGCAACCGTGAACGTCGCCAATCAGATATGTAGACATTAGATTAATGAATAAGTGTAGGTACGGCGAGACGGAATAGGGAATAGCAATGCGGAAAGCATTGCCGTCGGCATCGACCATTTCATAATGGCCTTGCATGGTACCCAGCGGCGTTTCAATGACCGCGCCGCTGGTGTACTGATACTCTTCGCCAGGGGCGATATGGGGTTGTTCACCGACCACGCCTTCGCCCTGGACTTCAATTTCACGGCCATTGCCGTTGGTGATAAGCCAGTAGCGCCCGAGCAGTTGCACAGGCATCCGCCCCAGATTGCGAATGGTTACGGTATAAGCAAAGACAAAACGTTCTTCATCCGGTGTGGATTGGGACTCAATGTAGACGCTTTGAACCTGAACACAGACGCGGGGCGAATCAATCATGGCTTAGCTCTCCTTCGGCGGTGCATTGTCGCTGATGTAATTAGCCAGCTTGCAGTACTGCTCTACGGAAATATTTTCCGCACGCATTGCCGGGTCGATGCCCAACTCAGCTAATACGTCAACGGTAAACAGATTGCCAAGGCTGTTACGAATCGTTTTACGGCGCTGGTTAAAGGCTTCTGTCGTGATACGGCTCAGCACGCGCAGGTCTTTGACCGGGTACGGCATCGTTTTATGTGGCACCAGGCGCACAACCGCAGAATCTACCTTTGGCGGTGGCGTGAATGCGGAAGGCGGTACTTCTAATACCGGGATCACGTTGCAGTAATATTGCGCCATCACGCTTAAACGACCATACGCTTTACTGTTCGGCCCTGCAACCAGACGGTTAACGACCTCTTTTTGCAACATGAAGTGCATGTCGGCAATGGCATCAGTATAGCTAAACAGATGGAACATCAGCGGGGTGGAGATGTTGTACGGCAGGTTACCGAACACGCGCAGCGGCTGTCCCATTTTTTCTGACAGTTCGCCAAAGTTCATGGTCATCGCATCCTGCTGATAAATCGTCAGCTTCGGCCCGAGGAACGGGTGCGTTTGCAGACGCGCGGCCAGATCGCGGTCGAGTTCGATAACGGTCAGTTCGTCGAGGCGTTCGCCTACCGGCTCGGTCAGCGCGGCAAGACCCGGGCCGATTTCGACCATGGCCTGACCTTTCTGCGGATTAATGGCAGAAACGATACTGTCGATCACAAACTGATCGTTGAGGAAGTTTTGCCCGAAGCGTTTACGGGCTAAGTGGCCCTGATGGACTCGATTAGTCATTGAGTATTAACAATCATTTTGATGGCGAGATTAAGCGCCGTAATAAAACTGCCGACATCCGCTTTTCCCTGGCCTGCCAGATCCAGCGCAGTACCGTGGTCAACGGACGTTCGAATAAAGGGTAAACCGAGGGTGATATTCACCCCGCGGCCAAAGCCCTGGTATTTTAGCACGGGCAGACCCTGATCGTGGTACATCGCGAGTACGGCGTCGGCATTATCCAGGTATTTGGGCTGGAAAAGGGTGTCGGCAGGCAGAGGCCCGCTGAGGTTCATCCCCTTCGCCCGCATCTCCTCAAGCACCGGAATGATGGTGTCGATCTCTTCGGTGCCCATATGTCCGCCCTCACCCGCGTGCGGATTCAGGCCGCAAACCAGCACATGCGGCTGCGGAATGCCGAATTTGGTTTGCAGATCGTGATGCAAAATGCCAATGATCTCACGCAAGAGTTCAGGCGTAATGGCATCCGGAATGGCTTTGATCGGCAGGTGCGTTGTTACCAGCGCAACGCGCATTGCTTCGGTTGCCAGCATCATCACCACTTTCGGGCTGTGCGAACGCTCTTCGAAAAATTCGGTATGCCCGGTAAACGGAATGCCCGCGTCATTGATCACGCCTTTATGCACCGGACCGGTGATCAGGGCGGCAAATTCGCCCTGAAGGCAACCGTCACAGGCGCGCGCCAGCGTCTCGACAACGTAGTGGCCGTTTTCGGTGTGTAACTCACCGGGGACAACAGGCGCACGGAGCGGAACAGAAAGCAGGGTGAGAGTACCCGCCTGCTGCGGTGCGGGCTGTTGGCCTTCAACGTAAGGGAGGAGCGTTAAAGGCAGACCGAGCAAAGCTGCCCGGTCTTGTAACAGTGTTGCATCTGCGCAGACAACCAACTCTACCGGCCAGCTGCGCTGGGCGAGCTGAACCACAAGGTCAGGCCCAATCCCGGCGGGTTCGCCGGGGGTGATCACAACACGATGCGGTTTCATCAGTTGCTCAACACTTTCACGTAGGCGCTGGCGCGTTGTTCCTGCATCCAGGTTGCGGCTTCTTCAGAGAACTTACGGTTAAACAGCATGCGATACGCACGGTCTTTCTGCGCCGCGTCGGTTTTATCCACGTTGCGCGTGTCCATCAGTTGGATCAGATGCCAGCCGAAGGAGGAGTGCACCGGCGCGCTCATCTGGCCTTTATTCAGCTTCATTAACGCATCGCGGAAAGCCGGATCGTAAATATCCGCTGCCGCCCAACCCAGGTCACCGCCCTGGTTTGCAGAGCCAGGATCCTGAGAGAACTCTTTTGCCGCTTTATCGAAGGTGGTTTTACCGCTCTTGATGTCTGCCGCGATCTGTTCCAGCTTCGCACGAGCCTGATCGTCAGTCATGATCGGAGACGGCTTAAGCAGGATATGACGCGCATGCACTTCTGTAACCGAAATGTTCTGGCTCTGGCCGCGCAGGTCGTTCACTTTCAGAATGTGGAAGCCCACACCGGAACGGATTGGACCGACGATGTCGCCTTTCTTCGCCGTGCTCAGCGCCTGGGCAAACAGGGATGGCAGCTCCTGAATACGCCCCCAGCCCATCTGGCCGCCTTTCAGCGCCTGCTGGTCAGCGGAATAGGTGATCGCCAGCTTGCCGAAGTCATCGCCATTACGCGCCTGCTCAACGATAGCGCGCGCCTGGCTTTCCGCCTCAGCCGCCTGATCGGAGGTTGGGTTTTCCGGCAGTGGGATCAGGATGTGGCTCAGGTTAAGCTCGGTGCTGGCATCATTCTGATTCCCTACCTGTTTTGCCAGGGCATCCACTTCCTGAGGCAGGATGGTGACGCGGCGACGGACTTCATTGTTACGCACTTCTGAAATCAGCATCTCTTTACGGATCTGATTACGGTAGGTGGCATAGCTGATGCCGTCGTAGGCCAGGCGGCTACGCATCTGATCCGGGGTAATGTTGTTCTGCTTTGCAATGTTGGCGATCGCCTGATCGAGCTGCTCGTCAGAGATCGTCACGCCCATTTTCTGGCCCATCTGAAGAACAATCTGATCCATGATCAGACGCTCCAGGATCTGGTGGCGCAGCGTAGCGTCATCCGGAAGCTGTTGACCTGCTTCGCCCGAGTTGAGCTTTACAGATTTCATCAAACCGTCAACGTCACTTTCAAGCACGACGCCGTTGTTAACCACAGCCGCGACTTTATCGACAACCTGTGGGGCCGCGAAGCTGGTATTCGCAACCATAGCGACACCGAGTAGCAGCGTTTTCCAGTTCTTCATACTTTTTCCATTTCAATTAACCGCAAAGCGGATTACGTTGTAAATCAAGCACATTACAATGAACTACGATACGGCAGAATGTTCGAGCGCAGCATCTGCTGCGTGCCCAGACCGTAGTTAGAACTCAGGCCGCGCAACTCGATATTAAAGCCGATCACGTTATCATATTTGCCCTGACTGTTTTGCGTATCCCAGCCGTTAAGTTTGCGTTCGTAACCGACACGTATTGCGTAACAGCAGGAGTTGTATTGCAGACCCAGCATCTGGTCAGCAGGTTTTTGGGCATTCGTGTCATAGTAGTAGGCCCCGACGACTGACCAACGATCGGCGATCGGCCAGCTCGCGGCGGTACCCACCTGTGAAATACCGTCTTTGTATGGGTCGGAAGTGGAATAATTAGGCAGTGTCGCCTGAATGTATTCCGGGCTGGCGTAACGGTATGTCAACTGCAACATACGGTCCTCATCACGACGATACTCGATGGCAGCGCTGCCCGTCGCGATATTGTCCAGTCGTGTATCGTACTGAACACCACCGCGCAGACCCCAACGATCCGTCATGCGCCAGTAAGTGTCGCCCGCCCATACCAGTGAGCCCGTTTTGTTGTCTTTCTCCCACTGAATTTTATCATCGCCAGTGCGTGATTCTGTGAAATAGTAGATTTGACCAACAGAAACGTTAAAACGTTCAACGGCAGCATCATCATATATGCGCGTTGTGACGCCGGTCGTTAACTGGTTTGCTGACGCAATACGGTCAAGGCCGCCGTAGGAACGATCGCGGAACAGGCCGCTATAGTCAGATTGCAGTAAGGACGAGTCGTAGTTTTGAATCTTGCTCTGATCGCGATAAGGCACGTACAGATACTGCATACGTGGCTCAAGCGTCTGGGTATATCCATCCGCGAGCATGCCCATATCGCGTTCGAAGATCAGCTTGCCGTCCATTTTAAACTGAGGGAGGACACGGTTTACTGAATCTGCAAGATCGTTCGCGTTGTTCGGATTCGCATTGTATTTATCAATATTTTTCTGCTGGTAGTGGGTGGCCATCACTTTGGCTTCGGTATTCAGGCTCGCCCAGTCGTTTGACCACGGCAGGTTGATCGTCGGCTCGATATGCAGACGCGTAGCTTCCGGCATATCCGAGTTGGTGTTGACGAAATGGACCGCCTGCGCGTAAACGCGCGTGTCGAAAGGACCCACATCGTTCTGGTACCAGTTAACGTCCAGCTGCGGCTCTGCGCCGTAGGTGCTGTTTGTTTGCGTATCAAACACCTGGAACTGTTTGGTCGACACCGTCGCGTCAAAGTTCTCAATGGCGTAGCCCACGCTGAATTTCTGCGTGGCGTAACCGTCGGTGCTGGAGCCGTATTTAGAATCAAAGTCGTTGAAGTAATACGGATCGCTGACTTTGGTGTAGTCGATGTTGAAGCGCCACACCTGATCCAATACCCCGGCGTGCTGCCAGTAGTACATCCAGCGGTGCTTATCACCTTCGCTCGGATGCTCGTCCTGGAACACCTTATCTGATGGCAGATAATCAAATTCCATCAGACCCGCGCCCGCCTTGGTCAGATAGCGGAATTCGTTCTCCCACATGATGTTACCGCGCTTATGGATATAGTGCGGCGTGATCGTGGCGTCCATGTTGGGCGCAATGTTCCAGTAGTACGGCAGGTAGAACTCAAAGTAGTTCGACGTGCTGTACTTGGCGTTCGGGATCAGGAAACCTGAACGACGTTTGTCACCCACAGGCAGTTGCAGGTATGGGCTATAGAAAATGGGCACCGGGCCGAGTTTAAAACGGGCGTTCCAGATCTCTGCAACCTGTTCTTCACGGTCGTGGATCACTTCACTGCCCACAACGCTCCAGGTATTTGACCCTGGCAAACAGGAGGTAAACGTGCCGTTTTCGAGAATGGTGTAGCGGTTTTCGCCGCGCTGCTTCATCAGGTCCGCGGTACCGCGCCCCTGACGACCGACCATCTGGTAATCACCTTCCCAGACGTTGGTGTCTTTGGTATTCAGATTCGACCAGGCTTTCGGACCTTTCAGGATGACCTGATTGTCGTCATAGTGCACATTACCCAGCGCATCCACCGTACGGACAGGCGCCTGAGCACCTTCCGGTTGCTTCTGGTGCAATTGCACTTCGTCAGCAAGCAGGCGACTGTTTCCCTGGTTAATATCGACATTGCCCGTAAAGGTCGCATTGTCAGGATAATTACCTTTTGCGCTGTCGGCATTAATGGTGACGGGTAAGTCATTCGTATCGCCTTTCACCAGTGGGCGATTGTAACTTGGGACGCCAAGCATACACTGCGAGGCGAGATCGGCTGCGAGCCCCTGTTGGCTATACAGGGCGGTGCCAATCATTGTGGCCAGAAGGGTGGGGATACGTTTTTTCATACGTTGTATTTTATTGTTCCGTCATCAGTGGCTACGGCTTACAAACGCTCAGAGACTATCTTACTCATCAGCGCAGTACCAGCGTTAATCCTGCCCGTTTGCGCGCCAGAGTGTTAGGCTCGCTATCGAATGACGAGTATGATAATGCAAATTATAGGCGATGTCCCTCAATTGACCGTGGCGCGACCACTGTAATGATGGCGTTGCGTCGGCCAGGAACATGACCATTCGGGGAGTATATGCAGTATTGGGGTAAAATAATCGGCGTTGCGTTCGCAATTATTATGGGTGCCGGATTCTGGGGTGTCGTTCTTGGCCTCATTATCGGCCATATGTTTGATAAAGCACGCAGCCGCAAAATGGCCTGGTTTGCCAACCAGCGCGAGCGCCAGTCACTCTTTTTCTCCACCACCTTCGAGGTGATGGGGCACTTAACCAAATCAAAAGGACGCGTAACGGAAGCCGATATTCAGGTGGCCAGCGTCTTTATGGATCGCATGAATCTGCACGGCGAATCCCGCATCGCGGCGCAGAATGCGTTTCGGATTGGTAAATCAGATCACTACCCGCTGCGTGAAAAAATGCGGCAGTTCCGTAGCATCTGTTTCGGGCGTTTTGATTTAATTCGGATGTTTCTGGAAATTCAAATCCAGGCCGCCTTCGCGGATGGCTCTCTGCATCCGAATGAACGGGACGTCCTGTATGTGATTGCTGAAGAGTTGGGCATTTCCCGCATGCAGTTCGATCAGTTCCTGCGCATGATGCAGGGCGGCGCGCACTTTGGCGGCGGTTATCAGCAGCAATCGTCCGGCGGCGGCTGGCAGCAGGCGCAGCGTGGCCCTACGCTTGAAGATGCCTGTAACGTCCTCGGCGTGAAGCCGTCTGACGATGTCACGACCATCAAACGCGCCTATCGTAAGCTGATGAGCGAGCACCATCCGGATAAGCTGGTGGCGAAAGGCCTGCCGCCAGAGATGATGGAGATGGCGAAACAGAAAGCGCAGGAAATCCAGAAAGCCTACGAGCTAATTAAAGAGCAGAAAGGTTTTAAATAAAAAAATGGCCCGACAGTGCCGGGCCATTTTTTCAGAAGTCCACCGGGGCTTTGAACGTCATGGCGTTGCCGAAAGCAGGGTGGGTGATGGTGAGCGTCTGCGCATGCAGTTGCAGGCGCGGCGCTAACGCCAGCGCTTCCGGCGGCGCATAGAATCTGTCCCCCAGAATGGGGTGACCCATCGCAAGCATATGCACACGCAGCTGGTGGGAGCGCCCGGTAATCGGCTTCAGCAGGACGCGCGCGGTGTTATCCGGCGCGTACTCCAGCACTTCATACTCGGTTTGCGCGGCCTTGCCGGTTTCGTAACACACCTTCTGCTTTGGCCGGTTCGGCCAGTCGCAAATCAGCGGTAAATCCACCAGCCCTTCCGCCTGCGCCGGATGGCCCCAGACGCGCGCGACATACTGTTTCTTCGGCTCGCGCTCGCGGAACTGACGCTTCAGCTCGCGTTCTGCCGCTTTATTCAGAGCCACCACAATCACGCCGCTGGTCGCCATATCCAGACGATGGACCGACTCGGCCTGGGGATAATCACGCTGGATACGCGTCATCACGCTGTCTTTATGCTCTTCCAGACGCCCGGGCACGGATAACAAGCCGCTCGGCTTGTTAACCACCATAATGTGCTCGTCCTGATACAGAATGACCAGCCACGGATCCATCGGGGGATTGTAGGGCTCCATTACCATCTTGCGCTCCGCTTACTGATGCGTCACAACGATAAGACGCAGGGCGTCGAGACGCCATCCCGCCTGATTCAGGCTTTCCAGCACCTGCTGGCGGTTGCTCTCAATGGCGGCCAGCTCATCGTCACGAATGTTAGGGTTCACTGCTTTCAACGCTTCCAGACGCGACAGCTCGGCAGAAAGCTTCTCATCGGCTTCGCTACGCGCCGCATCGATCAGCACTCTGGCCGCTTTTTCGGCCTGGGCTTCACCCAGTTGCAGAATGGCATGCACGTCCTGCTGCACCGCATTCACCAGCTTACTGCCGGTATGGCGGTTCACCGCGCTCAGCTGACGGTTGAAGCTTTCAAACTCCACCTGGCCGGCCAGGTTCGTACCGTTTTTATCCAGCAGCAGACGCACCGGAGTTGGCGGCAGGAAGCGGTTAAGCTGAAGCTGTTTCGGCGCCTGCGCTTCCACAACGTAGATCAGCTCCACCAGCAGCGTGCCCACAGGCAAGGCTTTGTTCTTCAACAGGGAGATGGTGCTGCTGCCGGTATCGCCGGAGAGGATCAGATCCAGACCGTTGCGGATCAGCGGGTGCTCCCAGGTGATGAACTGTGCATCTTCGCGGGAAAGCGCCACATCACGCTCAAAGGTGATGGTGCAGCCGTCTTCCGGCAGGCCCGGGAAATCCGGCACCAGCATATGATCGGACGGGGTCAGCACGATCATATTCTCGCCGCGATCGTCCTGGTTAATGCCGACGATGTCGAACAGGTTCATGGAGAAGCTGATCAGGCTGGTGTCATCGTCCTGTTCTTCGATACTTTCGGCCAGCTGCTGCGCTTTTTCACCGCCGTTGGAGTGGATCTCCAGCAGGCGATCGCGACCCTGCTCCAGCTGAGCTTTCAACGCGTCGTGCTTCTCTCGACAGGATTTGATCAGCTCATCAAAGCCCTCGGTGTTTTCCGGCGCCGCGAGGTAACCGATCAGATCGCTATGCACCTGGTCATAAATGGTGCGGCCCGTCGGGCAGGTATGTTCAAACGCATCCAGGCCTTCGTGGTACCAGCGAACCAGAACGGACTGGGCGGTTTTCTCCAGATACGGAACGTGGATCTGAATATCGTGCGCCTGACCGATACGATCCAGACGGCCGATACGCTGCTCCAGCAGATCCGGGTTAAACGGCAGATCGAACATCACCAGATTGCTGGCGAACTGGAAGTTACGGCCTTCAGAACCGATTTCGGAGCACAGCAGAACCTGCGCGCCGCTGTCCTCTTCACTAAACCACGCCGCAGCGCGGTCGCGCTCGATAATAGACATGCCTTCATGGAACACGGCGGCGCGAATACCTTCGCGCTCGCGCAGCACTTGTTCAAGTTGCAGGGCGGTGGCTGCCTTGGCGCAGATCACCAGCACCTTCCGGGAACGGTGCGCGGTCAGATAACCCATTAACCACTCCACGCGCGGATCGAAGTTCCACCAGGTGCCGGTGTCGCCTTCAAATTCCTGATAAATTTGCTCCGGGTAGAGCATATCGCGCGCGCGATCTTCCGCTGATTTACGGGTGCCCATAATGCCGGAGACTTTAATCGCCGTCTGGTACTGGGTCGGCAGCGGCAGTTTGATGGTGTGCAGCTCGCGTTTCGGGAAGCCTTTCACGCCGTTACGGGTGTTGCGGAACAGCACGCGGCTGGTGCCGTGACGGTCCATCAGCATGTCGATCAGCTCTTTACGCGCAGATCCCGCATTATCGCTGTCGCTGTTCGCGGCCTGAAGCAGCGGCTCAATATCCTGCTCGCCGATCAGATCGCTGAGGGTGTTAAGTTCATCATTAGAGAGACGATTACCGGCCAGCAGCAGCGCGACGGCGTCCGCCACCGGACGGTAGTTTTTCTGCTCTTCAACAAACTGCTCAAAATCGTGGAATCGGTTCGGATCGAGCAGGCGCAGACGGGCGAAGTGGCTCTCAAGACCCAGCTGCTCCGGGGTGGCGGTCAGAAGCAGAACGCCCGGTACGCGCTCGGCAAGCTGCTCAATCGCCATGTATTCACGGCTTGGCGCATCTTCGCTCCAGACGAGGTGGTGCGCTTCGTCGACGACCATCAGATCCCATTCTGCGTCGCACAGGTGCTCCAGGCGCTGCTTGCTGCGGCGTACGAAGTCCAGGGAGCAGATCACCAGCTGTTCGGTTTCAAACGGGTTGTCCGCGTCGTGCTGGGCTTCGGCATAGCGCTCGTCGTCGAACAGGGAGAAGCGCAGGTTAAAGCGGCGCAGCATCTCGACCAGCCACTGGTGTTGCAGCGTTTCCGGCACCACAATCAGCACGCGCTCGGCAGCGCCAGAGAGCAGCTGCTGGTGCAGGATCATGCCTGCTTCGATGGTTTTACCCAGGCCCACTTCGTCAGCCAGCAGCACGCGAGGCGCATGGCGACGGCCCACGTCATGGGCGATATTCAGCTGATGGGGAATAAGGCTGGTACGCTGACCGCGCAGGCCGCTCCACGGCATGCGGTACTGTTCACTCTGGAACTTACGCGCGCGGTAGCGCAGGGAGAAGCGATCCATTCGGTCGATTTGCCCGGCAAACAGACGGTCCTGCGGCTTGCTGAAAACCAGTTTGCTGTCGAGCAGCACTTCACGCAGGATAACATTCGTCTCGTCGGTATCAAGACGCGTTCCAATGTAGGCGAGCAGTCCATTCTCTTCTTTTACGTCTTCAACCTTCAGCTGCCAGCCTTCGTGGCTGGTCACGGTGTCGCCCGGATTGAACATTACGCGGGTAACAGGGGAGTCATTGCGAGCGTACAGGCGGTTTTCACCGGTAGCAGGGAAAAGGAGGGTAACCATGCGCGCATCGACGGCAACGACGGTTCCTAATCCAAGTTCGCTTTCTGTATCGCTGATCCAGCGTTGACCAAGTGTAAAAGGCATAGTTGTTCGGCTCTAATCTTTAATTGCAGGCAATAGTTCGACCCCGTCAAAAAAGACGGTCATCGAAAAATGGGTCCGGGAATGGAAAGGGCGCTATGGTACTGGATGGCAACGGTTTCGTCACGCGTCAAAATAGCCCAAGTTGTCCTGTCACTAGTGTAGCAAAGTCGTCATTGATGAACGGTAAAATTCCCTCCGCAACCGGCTGAAGCTGGCGGGTCAGGTAGTGATCGTAATCGAGCGGAGACTGCTGGTAATCAACGGGTTCCGGGCCGTTAGTTGTCCAGACGTATTTGATCGTACCCCGGTTCTGATACTGCGGCGCACGGCCCCGCCGAACATTCTCTTCATCCGCCAGCCGCGCGGCGCGTACGTGGGGAGGAACGTTACGTTGATATTCGGCCAGCGGGCGGCGCAGGCGCTTGCGATACACCAGCTGGTCATCCAGTTCACCCGCCATCAGGCTGGCGATGGTGTCGCGCACGTAGTCCTGATAGGGCTCGTTGCGAAACACCCGCAGGTAGAGCGTCTGCTGGAACTGCTGTGCCAGCGGCGTCCAGTCGGTGCGCACCGTCTCCAGCCCTTTAAACACCATCCGCTGCGTGTCACCTTCCTGAATCAGCCCGGCGTAGCGCTTCTTGCTGCCCTGGTCGGTTCCGCGAATGGTCGGCATTAAAAAGCGGGCAAAATGGGTTTCAAACTCCAGCTCTAACGCGCTGGTTAACCGCTCTTTTTGCAAATTTTCGCGCCACCAGTCGTTCACGTAGACGACCAGTTCTTTGCCGATTTGCGCGGCGGCGTCCTCTGAATGGGCCGCTTTCAGCCAGACAAAGGTGGAGTCGGTATCGCCATAAATCACGTCATAGCCCCGGGATTCAATCAGCGCTTTGGTCTGGCGCATAATGTCGTGCCCGCGCATGGTGATGGACGACGCCAGACGGGGATCAAAGAAGCGGCAGGCGCTGGTACCCAGCACGCCGTAAAAGGCGTTCATAATGATTTTAAGCGCCTGTGAAAGCGGCTTGTTGCCGTGGCGTTTCGCCTCGTCGCGGCCGTGCCAGATGTTTCCCACAATTTCGGGCAGGCAGTGTTTTTCCCGCGAGAAGCGAGCTCCAAGAAACCCTTCGGTGCTGTGCGCATCGTCTGGCTGGGCCATCCCCTCCACCAGCCCCACCGGATCAATCAGAAACGTGCGGATAATTGACGGGTACAGGCTTTTATAATCCAGCACCAGCACCGAGTCATACAGTCCGGGCCGTGAATCCATCACGTAACCGCCTGGGCTGGCCTGCGGCGGCACGTCGCCGAGATTAGGGGCGACATAGCCCGCCCGGTGCATCCGCGGGAAATAGAGGTGGCTGAAGGCCGCTACCGAGCCGCCGTGCCTGTCGACCGCGAGACCGTTCACCGTTGCGCGTTCCAGCAGGAACGGCATGAGCTCGGTTTTGTGGAAGATCTGCGTCACCAGCTCGCAATCTTTCAGGTTATAGGTAGCGAGCGCCGGTTTATCCTCGTTAAAGCGCCGGTCGATCTCGTCCATTCGGTCCCAGGGATTGTCGATGGATTTACCTTCGCCGAGCAGTTCCTGGGCGACCGCTTCCAGCGAGAAGGAAGAGAAGTTCCAGAAGGCGGATTTCAGCGCCTCGATGCCGTCGATAATCAGGCGACCATTGGCCTGTGCAAAGAATACGCCGTTCTTAAAACCGTGCTCACGCCACTCCAGCTCGCTGTTGCCGCGCCCCAGAATCAGCGGGATACGGTAACGCTCGGCATGTTTTTGCAGCACGCGCAGGTCAAACTGCACTACGTTCCAGCCGATCAGAACATCCGGATCGTGCTCGGCAAACCACTGGTTAAGCTTCTCCAGCAGTTGCGGGCGGCTGTTGACGTACTCCAGATTAAAATCCAGCGCGGACGCATCGCCGTTCGGCGGCCCGAGCATATAGACAACCCGCTGCCCACAGCCTTCCAGGCCAATGCAGTACAGTTCGCCATGGCGGGTGGTTTCAATATCCAGCGACACCCACTTTAGCGGCGGGCGATAGTGCGGATTAGGCTTCAGGCGCGCGTTAACGATCCTGCCGTTTTGCGCGGTGCCATCTACCCAGACGGGGGCGGTGATAAACCGCTCCATCAGAAAGCGTTCAGGCGGGCGAATGTCGGCCTCGTAAAGCGTCACGCCTGCTTCACGGAGCATTTTTTCATAGCGCATTAACTGGCGATGAGCGCGGCAATAAAGGCCGTAAACCGGCTGGCGGTGGAAATCTTTCAGCTGGAGCGGCGTAAGGCGCCAGTTGTTTTCACTGTGCAGCAGTTGCTTCACTTTCTCGACGTGAGCTTCAGGAATAAAGGCCACGGACTCCTGCGGCGGGAGCGTAACGTTTAGCGGGCCGTTGTCCGTTGCCAGCCAGAATTCAACCTCAGTACCCTGAGGGGTATCCCGCCAGTGTCTGGTCAGTAAAAAGCCTTCTTGCGCCTGCGTCACGCCGTTATCCCATAAAACAAAACCAGGTCTGATTATAGCCTGGTTGAGGGGTGTTTGCTGGGGTTTTATACAGTGCCCGTTCCGCCGGATGGCGCTGCGCTTATCCGGCCTACAGGTTCCGCAGGCCCGGTAAGCGCAGCGTCACCGGGCAAGGGTTTACTGCCCGTAGTAGGCTTTCGCACCGTGCTTACGCAGGTAATGCTTATCCAGCAGGGTTTGCTGCATATCCGGCAGCTGCGGTGCCAGCTGGCGGCAGAAGATCCCCATATAGGCGACTTCCTCCAGCACGATCGCGTTGTGCACCGCGTCCTCCGCGTTTTTACCCCAGGCAAACGGGCCGTGGGAGTGCACCAGCACGCCGGGCATTTGCGCCGCGTCGATTCCCTGTTTTTCGAAGGTTTCGACAATCACGTTCCCCGTTTCCCATTCGTACTCACCGCCGATCTCCGCATCGGTCATCAGACGCGTGCAGGGAATGGTGCCGTAAAAGTAGTCCGCGTGGGTGGTGCCGGTGGCCGGAATAGGCTGGCCCGCCTGCGCCCAGATGGTCGCGTGACGCGAATGGGTATGCACAATCCCGCCGATGGTCGGGAAGGCCTGATACAGCAGGCGATGAGTGGGCGTATCGGAGGAGGGCTTTTTATTGCCTTCAACCACTTCACCCGTTTCGATGCTGACCACCACCATGTCTTCTGCGGTCATTACCGTGTAATCCACGCCGGAAGGCTTGATCACGAACACCCCTTTTTCCCGGTCAACGGCGCTGACGTTGCCCCATGTCAGGGTTACGAGGTTATGTTTTGGCAGCGCCAGGTTGGCTTCGAGTACCTGACGTTTGAGATCTTCTAACATTGTCGTCTCCTGCCGGATGGCGCTGCGCTTATCCGGCCTACAGAACCGTAGGCCCGGTAAACGAAGTTCCACCGGGCACTCCGTACTTAGCGTTTTGAACCGTAATAGACTTCGTTCCAGCGCAGCGCGTCTTTAAAGGCTGGCAGACGGGTGTCGTTATCAATCACGGTCAGTTCGATGTCGTGCAGCTCGGCAAACTGACGCATATCGTTCAGGTCAAGCGCGTGGCTGAATACGGTGTGGTGCGCGCCGCCGGCCAGGATCCAGGCTTCCGAGGCGGTTGGCAGGTCAGGCTGCGCTTTCCATAAAGCGTTGGCGACCGGCAGCTTCGGCAGAGAATGCGGGGTTTCAACCGCATCGACGCAGTTCACCAGCAGGCGGAAACGATCGCCGAGGTCAATCAGGCTGGCGTTAATGGCCGGGCCGGTACGGGTGTTGAAGATCAGACGGGCCGGATCCGCTTTGCCGCCAATGCCGAGGTACTGCACGTCGAGGATCGGTTTCTCTTCAACCGCGATGGATGGACACACTTCCAGCATGTGCGAGCCGAGCACCAGATCGTTGCCGTTCTCGAAGTGGTAGGTGTAGTCCTCCATAAAAGAGGTGCCGCCCTGTAGACCGGTCGACATCACCTTCATGATGCGAAGCAGAGCGGCAGTTTTCCAGTCGCCTTCGCCCGCAAAGCCGTAGCCCTGCTGCATCAGACGTTGTACCGCCAGACCCGGGAGCTGTTTCAGGCCGTGGAGATCTTCAAAGGTGGTGGTGAAGGCATGGAAGCCGCCCTGTTCCAGAAAACGCTTCATGCCCAGCTCAATACGTGCGGCATCCAGCACGTTCTGGCGCTTGTCACCGTTGACCTGTGCCGCAGGCGTCAGGCGATAGCTGCTTTCGTACTCGTCCACCAGCGCGTTAACGTCGCCATCGCTGATGTCATTCACCACCTGCACCAGGTCGCCCACCGCCCAGGTGTTGACGGAGAAGCCAAATTTAATCTGCGCGGCCACTTTATCACCGTCGGTGACCGCCACTTCGCGCATGTTGTCGCCGAAACGCACCACTTTCAGGTGGCGGGTATCCTGCTTAGATACCGCCTGACGCATCCAGGAGCCAATGCGTTTTTGTGCCTGACCGTCCTGCCAGTGCCCGGTCACCACGGCATGCTGTTGACGCATGCGCGCGCCAATGAAGCCGAACTCGCGGCCGCCGTGCGCGGTCTGGTTCAGGTTCATGAAGTCCATGTCGATGCTGTCCCACGGCAGGGAGGCGTTGAACTGCGTGTGGAATTGCAGCAGCGGTTTGTTGAGGATAGCCAGGCCGTTGATCCACATTTTGGCTGGCGAGAAGGTGTGCAGCCACACCACCAGGCCAGCGCATTTGTCATCGTAATTGGCATCGCGGCAAATGTTGGTGATTTCGTCCGGGGTGGTACCCAGCGGCTTCAGCACCAGTTTGCACGGCAGTTTGGCTTCCGCGTTCAGCGCATTCACAACGTGCTCCGCGTGTTTCGTCACCTGCTGCAACGCTTCCGGTCCGTACAAATGCTGGCTGCCAATCACAAACCACACTTCATAATTATTAAAAATGGTCATTATCGTGTCCTTAATGTGTCAGGGTTGCCGTAGTATCCGCGGTGCTTTTGGCCGGGGCGGCGACAGGGAGATAGTGAAGTTCGGCGCTTTTTGCCCATTGCTGGTAGCGCTGATAAAGCTGTTCAAAGCGTTGTGCCTGCTGAGTCTGCGGCTGGAGCGTACTTTCGACGGCGCTCGCCATATGCTGTTGCGCGGTCGGGATATC
Source organism: Enterobacter cloacae complex sp. 397G4 (assembly GCF_050031515.1). Lineage (NCBI taxonomy): Bacteria > Pseudomonadati > Pseudomonadota > Gammaproteobacteria > Enterobacterales > Enterobacteriaceae > Enterobacter > Enterobacter cloacae complex sp. 397G4. The sequence continues at coordinate 765,620 of NZ_JBLGWE010000001.1, forward strand.
CGCATGTACGCCTGCGGCCACGGCAGCGAAAATCGCCGCGCCCAGCGCACAGCACTGATCGGAGGCCACAATTTGCAGCGGCCGGTTCAGCACGTCGCAGCAGGCCTGCATAATCACCGGGTTTTTACGGGCGATGCCGCCCAGCGCCATCACGTTGTTCACGTCAATGCCCTGCCCGGTGAAGCACTCCATAATGGCGCGCGCGCCGAATGCGGTGGCGGCGATCAGGCCGCCAAACAGCGCGGGCGCGTCGGTCGCGAGGTTGAGATCGGTAATCACCCCTTTCAGACGCTGGTTGGCAAACGGCGTACGACGCCCGTTGAACCAGTCCAGCACCACCGGCAGGTGGTCGAGAGACGGATTTTTTGCCCAGGCTTCGGTGAGCTGCGGCAGGAGCTGTTTTTTGCTGTCGGCAATCTGCGTTTTCAGTTCAGGACGCGCGGCAGCCAGCTGATCCAGCGGCCAGCCGAGCACACGGCCAAACCAGGCGTAGATATCGCCGAAGGCGGACTGACCCGCTTCGAGGCCGATAAAATCGGGTACCACGCTGCCGTCAACCTGACCGCAAATGCCTTTCACCGCGCGGTCGCCGACGCTGGCTTTATCTGCCGTCAGAATGTCACAGGTGGAGGTGCCGATAACTTTCACCAGCGTGTTGGGCTGCGCACCCGCGCCCACGGCACCCATATGGCAGTCGAACGCGCCGCCGGAAATGGTCACGTTTTGCGGCAGACCGAGGCGTTTCGCCCACTCTTCGCAGAGCGTGCCGACCGGAATATCGGCGGTGAAGGTGTCGGTAAACAGCGGGTATGTCAGGTTTTTGTTGATGATCGGATCGAGTTCATCGAAGAACGCTGCCGGAGGCAGCCCCCCCCAGCTTTCATGCCACAGCGATTTATGCCCGGCGCTGCAACGGCCGCGGCGGATATCCTGCGGGCGAGTGGTGCCGGAGAGCAGGGCGGGAACCCAGTCGCATAGCTCAATCCATGATGCCGCTGCCTGTGCGACCGACGCGTCCGCGCGGGTAACGTGCAGGATCTTGGCCCAGAACCACTCGCTGGAGTAAATTCCGCCGATATACCGTGAGTAGTCAGTTTTGCCCGGCTGATGGCATAAGCGGGTGATGGCTTCCGCCTCTTCCACGGCGGTATGGTCTTTCCACAGCACAAACATGGCGTTCGGGTTGTCGGCAAACTCCGGTCGCAGCGCCAGTACGCGGCCTTCGGCATCGACAGGAGCAGGCGTTGAGCCGGTGCTGTCGACGCCAATCCCCACGACATCGGCCCGCTGGGCGTCCGTCAACTCCGCCAGCACGGTTTTGATCGCCGCTTCCATTGATTCAATGTAATCACGCGGGTGGTGGCGGAACTGGTTGTTCGGCGCATCGCAGTAGCGCCCCTCTTGCCAGCGCGGATACCACTCAACGCTGGTTGCTATCTCCAGGCCAGTCGTACAGTCCACTGCCAGCGCGCGAACTGAGTCGCTGCCAAAATCGAGGCCAATTGCAATTGCCATGGTGTTGCTCCATCCAAAAAACAGGTATGGAAGAACATTAGAGACTGGGGACAAAAATCGTCAGGCAGGATCCGCTAATCTTATGGACTAAATTGCTGTAGCCACGCAAAGTGTGACGCCGTGCAAATATTCTATGTGGACATTTCTGCCGCACTTATAGACACTTTTGTTACTGCTTATCTGCCCGTACTGGCGGACAAATCAGGGGGAAAGGCTGAAACATGGCGGACGTAAAAGAGGCGTGATGCTTTTTGGATCTTTTCGCGGGCCATTTTTATACTGCTTTTATCGATATGGACAATTGGTTTCCTTCAGGACCCTTGGGAGAACTGAATCTATGGCCGAACCGCAAAACGATCCCTTACTGCCGGGCTACTCATTTAACGCCCATCTGGTGGCGGGGCTGACGCCAATTGAGGCCGAGGGATATCTCGATTTTTACGTCGATCGCCCTCTTGGCATGAAGGGATATATCCTCAACCTGACCGTACGCGGAGAAGGGGTCGTCAAAAACGGGGATCAGCAGTTTATCTGCCGCCCCGGTGATATGCTGCTGTTCCCGCCGGGGGAGATCCACCACTACGGGCGCCATCCGGATGCCAAAGAGTGGTATCACCAGTGGGTCTATTTCCGTCCGCGCGCCTACTGGCAGGAGTGGCTCTCGTGGCCGGCCATTTTCGCCCATACCGGTTTATATCGCCCGGATGAGGCGCATCTGGCGCAGTTCCGTGAGCTGTTCGCACAGATTATTGAGGCAGGGCAGGCGGGCGGGCGCTACGCCGAACTGCTGGCCATCAACCTGCTTGAACAGGTTCTGCTGCGCCGCATGGAGGCCATCAACGAGTCGCTTAATCCGCCGCTGGACAACCGCGTCCGCGACGCCTGCCAGTACATCAGCGACCACCTTGCCGACAGCCAGTTTGATATTGCCAGCGTCGCCCAGCATGTGTGTCTGTCGCCGTCACGGCTCTCTCATCTGTTCCGCCAGCAGCTTGGCGTGAGTGTACTCAGCTGGCGTGAGGATCAGCGCATCAGCCAGGCGAAACTGCTGCTCAGCACCACCCGAATGCCTATCGCCACCGTCGGGCGTAACGTCGGCTTTGAAGATCAGCTCTATTTCTCTCGCGTGTTTAAGAAGTGCACCGGTGCCAGCCCGAGCGAATTCCGTGCGGGATGTGAATAATCGGTAAACATTCAGGTGAACTTCAGGCGCATCTTGTAAACTATTCAGACAATTGATGCCTTGACGCGGTGCAGGGCGCTAAGCAGAATCGCTGATTCGTTTTCTGACCGGAATAGTTATGCAGGCATTGCTGGAACATTTTATTACCCAGTCCGTTATGTATTCGCTCATCGCCGTGGCGCTGGTGGCGTTTCTGGAGTCGCTGGCGCTGGTCGGGCTGATCCTGCCCGGCACCGTGATGATGGCAGGGCTTGGGGCGCTTATCGGCAGCGGCGAGGTCAATTTCTGGCAGGCGTGGATGGCCGGTATCATCGGTTGTTTGCTGGGGGACTGGATCTCCTTCTGGCTGGGCTGGCGCTTTAAGAAGCCGCTGCACCGCTGGTCGTTCATGAAAAAAAACAAAGCGCTGCTGGATAAAACCGAGCACGCGCTGCACCAGCACAGCATGTTCACCATCCTCGTGGGGCGCTTTGTTGGCCCAACGCGCCCGCTGGTGCCGATGGTGGCCGGGATGCTGGATCTGCCCGTCGCGAAGTTTGTGGTGCCGAACATCATCGGCTGCGTCTTCTGGCCGCCGTTCTACTTCCTGCCGGGGATCCTGGCGGGCGCGGCCATCGATATTCCTGACGGTATGCAAAGCGGCGAGTTCAAGTGGCTGCTGCTGGGAACGGCGGTCCTGCTGTGGCTGGCGGTCTGGTTCTGCTGGCGCCTGTGGCGCAGCGCGAAAGCCAGTGTTGATCGCCTGACGCGCTATCTTCCGCGCACGCGCCTGCTCTGGCTGGCCCCGCTGACGCTGGGTGTGGCTGTCGTGGCGCTGGTGGCGCTGATTCGCCACCCGCTGATGCCGGTGTACGGTGAGATCCTGTTGAAGGTGGTGAGCCGTTAAGGTGTTTTCCCTCTCCCTGTGGGCTAAGGGTTCCCCACAAAATAATGCCTGCACAGACGGCCACCTCTCCCTTGAGGGAGAGGGCTGGGGTGAGGGGGAACATACGGCTCTGGTGGTCATTCCGTTCACTTTATGTTCCTTGCTACTCTGTCACGACATGACCGGTGAACGTGCCAGGGTGGCTCAGTCGCCACCACCCTGGCGACCCGGGCTTCCGGCGGAAAATCGCCGCTTCGCGGTACCTTCGGCTTATTCCTTCCGGCTTATCGGGGACGGGCGGAGGTAACATCCCTGTAAAGCCCGCCCTCTCGGCGCATCCCTGCGTCTCGCCCCGGCCTACAGGAAACGCCTCAGCGATTTACAGCCGGACCAAGGCATCGCTGAAAGCCCTCAGTTATTCTGAAGGCAACGTTATCGCTTTTGCTTTCAAATTACTGGGGATCCCTCTCCCTGTGGGAGAGGACCAGGGTGAGGGCATCAGACCTCACGAATACCTAAAAGTGAAGATGCCCCCGCCTTACCACTCAGAAGTTCTTCTGTTTCCCCATCCCACAAAATACGTCCCTCCGCGATCACCACCGATCGCGGCGCGATGCGTGCGGCATCTTCGATGCTATGCGAAACCATCAGCATCGTCAGTTGCTCGCGCTCGCAAACCTCCTCAACCAGCGAGAGCATCTCCTGACGCAGGGCCGGGTCGAGCGCCGAAAAGGGTTCGTCGAGCAGCAGCAGCGGCTGCTTGCGCACCAGACAGCGTGCCAGCGCCACGCGCTGGCGCTGGCCGCCGGAAAGCTCACCCGGTAGTCTGTTGATAAACGCAGCCAGGCCCATTTGTTCGGCGATCGCCTCCAGCGTCTGACGCTGCGCAACACTGAGTTTTAACCCCGGATCCATACCCAGCGCGATGTTCTGCCACACCGTAAGATGATTGAACAGATTGTTTTCCTGGAACAGCATCGACACCGGGCGCTTAGCCGGCGGAGCGTAGGTATACTCGCCATTATCAATGACGATCGACCCGCTGGCAGGCTGCAAAAAACCGGCAATCAGATTGAGCAGGGTACTTTTTCCGGCCCCGCTGGGGCCAAGTACTGCGATTCGCTCTCCCTGACGAACGGAGAGGGTAAAACGCATTGGCAGGTGCTCATAAAGCCAGGTTACATCAGTCAGTTTTAACATCACGCCCCGGAAGTTTTTCGATAACGGTAAATAACGCAAAGCACAGCAGTAACAGGAGCAGCGCCGTGACGGCACCGTCCTGGCTACGATAGGAGCCAATTTGCTGATAAAGCCAGAACGGCAGCGTGCGGAAATCCTCGTTGCCGAAGAGGGCCACAACGCCAAAATCGCCAATCGACAGCACGCAGGCAAACGCCAGCGCCTGGGCCAGCGGACGCTTTAGCGCGCGCAGTTCGACCACCTTCAGACGCTGCCAGCCCTGCATGCCCAGCGACTGACACAGCAAACTGTAGCGGCTGTTGACGTCGCGCATCGGGTTTTCCAGCACCTTGAGCGCGTAAGGGATGGCCATCAGTGCGTTGGTAAAAATGACGATGCCGTCGGCGCTTTCCGGCAGGCCGATGGTGCTGTTGAACAGTAAAAAGAATCCGGTCGCCAGCACAATGCCCGGCATCGCCAGGATCAGCATACCCGTCAGTTCCAGCGCGTGTCCGGCTTTACGGGCATGACGCGCGTACAGCTCGCGGCTGCTCCAGAGCAGCATCATGGTCAGGATCACGCACAGCAGCCCGGCTGCCAGCGCGATGCGCAATGAGGTCCACGTCGCCTGCCACAGGACAGGCTGTTGCAGTACCGACAACACATTGCGATTCAGGCCATCAACGATAACGGCCAGCAGCGGGGGCAGCAGAAGCAGGAGGGCCAGCGCGATCAGCATAAAATCCGCGACGCGGCTGTGCAGGCTGTCCTGCGGATCGCGCCAGCCTGTCAAGTTATTGCTGCCTGTGGGGATCGCTTTGCTTAGCCGCTGGCTGAGTAACACCAGTGCCAGACAGCAGACCATCTGCACCATCGCCAGCAGTGCGGCGCGGCCCGGATCGTAGTCGTAACTTAAAGCCTGATAGATCGCCAGCTCAATGGTGGTGGCCTGCGGCCCGCCGCCGAGAGAAAGCACGGTCGCGAAGCTGGCGAAGCAGAGCATAAAGATTAGCGCGGCCACCGGGGCAATCTGGCGTCGCAGCCACGGCCATTCGACAAAGCGGAAGAACGACCAGCCGCGCATGCCAAGCTGGGCGGCAATCTGACGCTGCTCCCCGGGAATGTTTTCCAGCGCCTGTAAAAAGAGGCGCGTCGCCATCGGCATATTGAAAAAAATATGCGCCAGCAGAATGCCTTTCAGGCCGTAAGGGGAGAAGGTCCATTCCAGACCAAGCAGGTTGAAGAGGGATGCCAGCCAGCCCTGCCGACCGTAGACGCTCAGAATACCGAACACCGCCACCAGCACGGGCAGGATCAGCGTCATCGCGCACAGCCGCAGCAGGGCAAGCCTGCCGGGGAAACGTCTGCGATAGAGGGCGCGTGCAAGGAAAATGGCCGGGATCGTCGACAGCAGCGCGGAGAGAAACGCCTGCCAGAAGGAGAAACGGATGACGTGCCAGAGATAGCTGTCGTGCCAGAGGGCGAGCAGATCGCTCTCTGGCGCGTTAAACCACAGCGCAAGGAATGCACCCAGACTGACGACCACCATCAGTATGGCGGCGAGCAGCCCGGGAACTAACCAGCCGGGGATCAGCGGCTGACGGCGCGTTGCCATTCACTAATCCATGCGGCGCGCTGGGCGGCAACCTGCTGCGGCGTAAATTCCAGTGAGGTTTGCGGCTTGTTTAGCTGCTCAAAGCCTGCCGGCAGCGCAACGTCAGTGACCGGGTACATCCAGTTTCCTGTCGGAATAGCATTCTGGAATGCCGGGGAGACCATAAATTTCAGGAATTTTTCGGCAAGCTCCGGCTGTTTGCTCGCGGCGGTGCGGGCGGCCACTTCCACCTGCAAATAATGCCCTTCATCAAAGTTCGCGGCGGCGTAGTTATCCTTCTTCTCGGCGATAATGTGGTAGGCCGGAGAGGTAGTGTAGCTCAGCACCAGATCGCTTTCGCCTTTCAGGAACAGGCCGTAGGCTTCGCTCCAGCCTTTGGTGACGGTAACGGTTTTCGCGGCCAGCTTCTGCCACGCTTCCGGCGTTTTATCCCCGTAGACTTTCTGCATCCACAATAGCAGCCCCAGACCCGGCGTGCTGGTACGCGGATCTTCATAAATTACGCGCCATTTCTGGTCACTTTCGACCAGCTCTTTCAGGCTTTTGGGCGGATTCTTCAGCTTGTTTTTATCGTAGACAAACGCAAAGTAACCGTAATCAAAGGGAACGAAGGTGTCGTTTTTCCAGCCGCCCGGTACGTTGACGGCATCTGACGCCACACCGCTTTTGGCGAACAGTCTGGTTTGGGTGGCGGCTTCCAGCAGGTTGTTATCCAGCCCGAGCACCACGTCGGCTTTGCTGTTTTTGCCTTCCATGCGCAGACGGTTGAGCAGCGAGACGCCATCTTCCAGCGCCACGAATTTCAGCTCGCAGTTGCAGTCGGCTTCAAAGGCTTTTTTAACCACCGGGCCGGGGCCCCAGTCGGCGGAGAAGGAGTCGTAGGTATAGACCGTCAGAACGGGCTTAGCAAAAACAGGCAGCGCAAACAGCGCCAGCAGAGGAAGAACGTTTTTTAACACTTTGCACCTCAGGGTTGAGTGGCAAAGGATTTTGAGAGACAGCCTCAAATCCCTTCGCCGGCGTTATCCGGATCAGGTTCGACGGGTATTATCTCAGCGCACATCAGTGATGCAGCACCCCGTTGAGAACGGCGCTATTGTAATGATTTGGTGAATATTACGAAAGCGTTATGGCTCCGGCGGCGCAAACCAGGCGGATTTAAAATCAAACCAGCCGAGGGTATTCATCCGCAGGCCGCGCATGCTGCGCTGCCCCTGGATCAGCAGCCAGTGGTGAATCAGCGGTACGATCGTCTGCCCGGTCAGTAATTCCTGACACCAGGCGGCCAGATCCATTTCTCCCGCCCGCCACCGCGCGGCGTCCTGCTGCCAGTCCCGGTTGATACAGTGCTGAATCAGGGGCACTTCGTACAGGTGAGAAAAGAGCGAGAAATCAAGCGGCAGCGTAAAGTTTGCGCTGTTGAGCCAGATATCGCTGATGACGTCTCCGCGATGCCATTCATCATAATCGACTTCCTGAATCGCCAGCGTCACGCCTTCGGCTGCCAGCAGCGTGCTCATGATCCTCGCCAGAAAACGATGCTCAATGTGATCGCGATAGTAGCTGAGGGTGATGGTCTCCAGTCCGGCAGGCTTTTCACTGCGGACGGGCTGCGCATGGTGCCAGCGTGGGAGCAGGCCATAGGCCGGGAACCACCAGGTCTGGTATTGCTCCTCTGCGTGATAAATCAGGTTAGCGGGCGCCAGAATATGGCTTATCCACCTGCGGACGTCGTGGTTTGCCCCGCGATGGCTGCGGCCATCAAAGAGCAGGTAGTAGCAGCCCTCCTCCAGGCGGCTTTCGAACGCCTTTTCACCGGCTGTTGGCCCTTCCAGGGTCAGGCCTGCGCTCAGTTCTTCGTTGAGATCCGGTAACACCCAGACGTTCACTTCGTCGATCAACGCCCTATAGCCAAAGTAATCATCAAAGGCGCGGATCTTCAGTTGATTACTGTTGTTCCGTGAAACGGAGTAGGGGCCCGTACCAATCGGCTGGCTGGAAAAATTGTTCAGGGATCGCCACTCGGCAGGCAGGATCATTGATGGCACGTAGCCCAGAAGCCACGGAAGCCATTTGTCCGGCTGCGAAAGCTCAATATCCAGCGTCCAGGCAGTTGGAGAGTGGATCCGTGCGATATGCGAATAGAGCGGCAGCGTGCGGGCGCGCTCTAAAGAGGCGATAACGTCGCGCATCTCCAGCTCGCGTCCATGGTGGAAATGAATGCCGGGGCGTAGAAAGAAGCGCCAGTGCAGCGGAGACACCTGTTGCCAGTGATGGGCAATATCCGCTTCCAGTTCCCCGTTTTCCTCATTTATCCGCGTCAGGCCGCTGAAAATCTGCCGGGCCATGTGGGTTTCAGAGCGACGTAACGCCGTACCGGGCAACAGATTTTTCATTGGGCGGTAGTAAAGTACCCGCAGAATGTGGCGTCCCTGACGAAAGCTGCGTCCCAGATGCGAGACCAGCATCTGGCGCACGGCGGCTTTGTCGCCCACCAGCTGGACCAGCTGATCGATGCGGTCCTGCTCCAGCAGATCCTCCGCCCGCTGTTGCTGTAACGCCAGGCCGCTATAAAGGAAAGTCAGGCGCGAACGCTTGCCGCGTCCGGCTTCGGCCTCCCAGTTTAGCCAGCCCTGCTGCTGCATGGTATTAAGGAGTGTGCGCATATGACGCCGGGAGCAGTTGAGGAGCTCGGCCAGCTCGTTCAGCGTGGTCTCCCGCGATTGCCCCTCGCAGCACTGCCAGAGGCGGATAAATTGTTGTTGCAGACGACCGGAAGGCATAAAAGGGGAACTCCTGACAAAAAATCAGCAATTTATTAATCCCTATATTAAGCCAATAATCCTTTTCGATGAAGCGAGGAGGTAAATTATGAAGAGGTCTACCGCACGTCAGTTTTATCAGCACTATTTTTCAGCGACAAAGGGAGTGTCCTGGCTGGCCCGCCAGTGCGCAGAGCAGCGGCTGAGAATACTGGAAGATCTGATGCAGTGGGACGTTACGAAACCGACCTCTTCTCGCTAACTCGCCTCGATCATGTGTGACTGAGTATTGGTGCTAATCACCCGCCAGCAAAATGTTTTTTGCTGGCTTTTTTCGTTTACTATTTCACCCAATTTCGATTCGCTTTCATAAGGACTTGCGCATGCTCTGGTTGATGACGATGGGGCGACGCCTGAATGGCGTGTACGCCGCTTTTATGCTGGTGGCCTTCATGATGGGCGTGGCCGGCGCGCTACAGGCGCCGACGTTGAGCCTGTTTCTCAGCCGCGAGGTGGGGGCGCAGCCGTTTTGGGTGGGTCTGTTCTACACCGTCAACGCCATTGCCGGGATCCTCGTCAGCCTGTGGCTGGCGAAACGATCCGACAGCCAGGGCGATCGCCGCAAGCTGATCCTCTTTTGTTGCGCCATGGCCGTGGGCAACGCGCTGCTGTTTGCCTTCAACCGCCATTACCTGACGCTCATTACCTGCGGCGTGCTGCTGGCCTCTCTGGCGAACACCGCGATGCCGCAACTGTTCGCCCTGGCCCGGGAGTACGCCGACAGCTCGGCGAGGGAAGTGGTGATGTTCAGCTCGGTGATGCGTGCGCAGCTCTCTCTCGCGTGGGTCATCGGTCCGCCGCTGGCGTTTATGCTGGCGCTGAACTACGGCTTCACCACCATGTTTTCCATCGCGGCGGGGATTTTTGTCATCAGCCTGGCGCTGATAGCCTTTGCGCTGCCATCGGTGGCGCGCGTAGAGCAGGTGACGGACAAGCCCATCATGCAGGTGAGCGGCTGGCAGGATAAAAACGTCCGCATGTTGTTTATCGCCTCCACGCTGATGTGGACCTGCAACACCATGTACATTATTGATATGCCGCTGTGGATCAGCAGCGATCTGGGACTGCCCGACAAGCTGGCGGGTATTCTGATGGGCACCGCTGCCGGGCTGGAGATCCCGGCGATGATTCTGGCGGGTTACTACGTCAAACGTTTCGGAAAGCGTCGGATGATGGTCGTCGCCGTGGCGGCCGGGGTACTGTTCTACGCGGGGCTGAACCTGTTCCATTCGCGTGAAGCCTTGCTGGCGTTACAGCTGTTTAACGCGGTATTTATCGGCATCGTTGCCGGGATAGGCATGCTCTGGTTCCAGGATTTAATGCCGGGGCGCGCAGGCTCCGCGACCACGCTGTTTACCAACAGTATCTCTACCGGCGTGATTCTGGCAGGGGTAATTCAGGGGGCGCTGTCGCAAAGCTATGGGCATGCATCCGTGTACTGGGTGATCGCAGCGATTTCGCTTGTCACGCTGATACTGACGTGCCGGGTAAAAGACGTTTGATTCTGGAAGGCGGCTTCACGAAATGAAACGATTTTCTGACAGGCGCCGAGAAGGCGCATAGAGTGCGTGGCGGGTGCTTGAGGCTGTTTGCCTCAGGCTTTCGCAAGAGGCAAACAGTGGAGAGTCCCACATCAAAAAACTGATGGGGAGACAAACTTCACAACGATCATTGCGAGGTTAGTCTCTTCATTGCCGAAAAGCAATAAGGAGGCTGGAATGCCAAAACGTACTCTGCTGTTAGGTTTGTTTCTGATCTGTACGACGCTGTTGATCTTCACCTGGATGGTGCGCGACTCGCTGTGTGAGCTGCACTTCAGACAGGAGAAAACAGAGCTGGCGGCAGTGTTGGCTTACGAAGCAAAACGTTAGCAGTATTGGCGGGGAGTTTTCCCCGCCTCTCCAGAGTGGTTGAGCCTCAACGCACCCTTATCAATGGCCCGCGCCCTGCGGGCCATTGCCTTTAACCCATAAACGCAGGCTGTTTTTTCTCGTAAGCGGAGATAGCCTCTTCGTGTTGCAGCGTCAGGCCAATGCTATCCAGACCGTTCAGCATGCAGTGGCGGCGGAACGCATCAATGCTGAAGCTGTAGATCTTATCCCCTGCTTTCACCACTTCCGCTTCCAGATCCACCTCAAACGAAATCCCCGGATTCGCCTGCACCAGCGCAAACAGTTCATCGACCTGTTCGTCACTCAGCGTCACCGGCAGCAGCTGGTTGTTGAAGCTGTTGCCGTAGAAGATATCCGCGAAGCTCGGGGCGATAACCACCTTAAAGCCGTAGTCGGTTAATGCCCAGGGCGCATGTTCACGCGACGATCCGCAGCCAAAGTTTTCCCGCGCCAGCAGAATGGAAGCCCCTTTGTATTCCGGAAAGTTCAGGACGAATTCCGGGTTCGGCACTTCGCCTTTATCGTCGAGGAAACGCCAGTCGTTGAACAGATGCGCACCAAAACCCGTGCGCGTCACTTTCTGCAAAAACTGCTTAGGAATGATCGCGTCAGTATCGACGTTAGCGGCGTCCAGAGGGACAACCCGGCCCGTATGTTGGGTAAATTTCTCTGCCATGATTGTCTCCTTATTTCAGGCTGCGAATATCGGCGAAATGACCGGTGACTGCCGCAGCGGCGGCCATTGCCGGGCTGACCAGGTGGGTGCGCCCACCGCGGCCCTGACGGCCTTCAAAGTTACGGTTGCTGGTGGAGGCACAGCGCTCGCCCGGATTCAGGCGGTCGTTGTTCATGGCCAGACACATGGAGCAGCCGGGCAGGCGCCACTCGAAGCCTGCTTCAATAAAGATCTTATCCAGACCCTCCGCTTCCGCCTGGGCTTTCACCGGCCCGGAGCCCGGCACAACCAGCGCCTGCACGCCCGGCGCCACTTTGCGGCCTTTAGCAATTTCTGCCGCTGCGCGTAAATCTTCAATACGGGAGTTGGTACAGGAGCCGATGAACACTTTATCAATGCTCACGTCGGTCAACGGCACGCCGGGCTTCAGCCCCATATAGGCCAGCGCTTTTTCCGCACTGGCACGTTCGACCGGATCGGCAAAGGAGGCCGGGTCAGGAATGCTGTCGTTGACGGAAATCACCTGGCCCGGGTTGGTGCCCCAGGTGACCTGCGGGGCGATCTCTTCCGCCTGTAACGTCACAACGGTATCAAAAATTGCCCCCTCGTCCGTTTTCAGGGTTTTCCAGTACGCTACCGCGTCGTCAAAATCCTGTCCTTTCGGGGCATGCAGACGCCCCTTCACATAGTTGAAGGTGGTTTCGTCTGGGGCCACCAGGCCTGCTTTGGCGCCCATCTCAATGGCCATGTTGCACAGGGTCATACGACCTTCCATGCTCAGCGCCTGGATAGCGTCGCCGCAGAATTCCACGACGTGACCGGTGCCGCCTGCGCTGCCGGTTTTGCCGATAATCGCCAGCACGATATCTTTCGCGGTGATACCCGGCGCAGCTTTACCCTTCACTTCAATCTTCATGGTTTTGGCGCGGCCCTGCTTCAGGGTCTGCGTCGCCAGAACGTGTTCAACTTCAGAGGTCCCAATCCCGAACGCCAGGGCGCCAAATGCGCCGTGCGTCGCGGTGTGGGAGTCACCGCAGACGATGGTCATGCCCGGCAGAGTAATACCCTGCTCAGGCCCCATTACGTGGACGATGCCCTGATAGGGGTGGTTCAGATCGTACAGCTCCACGCCAAACTCGTTACAGTTCTTAATCAGCTCCTGCATCTGGATACGCGCCATCTCGCCAGATGCATTGATGTCTTTGGTCTGGGTGGAAACGTTGTGATCCATCGTGGCGAAGGTTTTACCCGGCTGACGTACCGGGCGCTTATGCGCGCGCAGGCCGTCAAATGCCTGAGGAGAGGTCACTTCGTGTACCAGATGACGGTCGATGTACAACAGTGGGGTTTCGTTTGGCGCCTCGTAAACAACGTGCGCATCAAACAACTTCTCATATAACGTCTTAGCCATGATTACACCCCTTCAGCGACATAGCGGGCAATGATGTCGCCCATTTCATCGGTACTGACTGCCGCCGTGCCGCGTGCTAAATCACCGGTACGGACGCCTTCTTCTAACGCCCGGTTAATGGCGTTTTCAATTGCGGTTGCTGCATCGCCTGCATCCAGGCTGTAGCGCAGCAGCAGAGCCAGGGAGAGGATCTGCGCAATCGGGTTGGCGATGTTTTTACCTGCGATATCCGGCGCGGAGCCGCCCGCCGGTTCGTACAGGCCAAAGCCTTCTTCGTTCAGGCTGGCCGAGGGCAGCATGCCCATGGAGCCGGTGATCATCGCGCACTCATCCGAGAGAATATCGCCGAACAGGTTGGAGCACAGCAGCACGTCAAACTGGGACGGATCTTTGATCAGCTGCATCGTTGCGTTGTCGATATACATATGTGACAGCTCAACGTCCGGGTACTGCCTGGCAACTTCACTGACGATTTCGCGCCACAAAATAGACGACTGGAGCACGTTCGCTTTATCAATAGAGGTCACTTTACGGCGGCGTTTGCGCGCTGACTCAAACGCGATATGAGCGATACGTTCAATTTCAAAACGGTGATACACCTCCGTATCAAACGCTTTCTCATGCTGACCGCTGCCTTCGCGGCCTTTTGGCTGACCGAAGTAGATCCCGCCGGTCAGCTCACGCACGCACAGGATGTCGAAACCGTTGGCGGCGATATCGGCGCGCAGCGGGCAAAACTCTTCCAGCCCCGGGTACAGCTTCGCCGGACGCAGGTTGCTGAACAGTTTGAAGTGTTTACGCAGCGGCAGCAGCGCGCCGCGCTCTGGCTGCTCTGCTGGAGGCAAATGTTCCCACTTAGGGCCACCCACGGATCCAAACAGAACGGCATCGGCATTCTCGCAGCCTTCTACAGTCCCTTTCGGCAGGGGAGTACCGTGGTTATCAATGGCAATACCGCCCACGTCGTAATGGCTGGTGGTAATTTTCATCGCAAAACGCGAACGTACGGCTTCCAGTACTTTCAGCGCCTGTGTCATCACTTCCGGGCCAATACCGTCACCCGGCAACACAGCAATATGGTAATTCTTCGACATCACACGGTTTCCTTGTTGTTCTCTTTATTCTGAGCTTTGCGTTGCAACTCTTTTTCGACTTCGGCGGCGCGCCAGATGTTGTTCAGAACATGCACCATCGCTTTCGCGGAGGATTCAACGATATCGGTCGCCAGGCCCACGCCGTGGAAGCGTCGGCCGTTGTAGTTCACCACGATATCAACCTGGCCCAGGGCGTCTTTACCGTGCCCTTTTGCCGTCAGGTCGTATTTCACCAGCTCTACGTCGTACTCAGTGACGCGGTTAATCGCCTGGTAAATGGCATCCACAGGGCCGTTACCGTTGGCGGCTTCCGCTTTAATTTCATCGCCGCAGGCCAGCTTGACGGAGGCGGTAGCGATATCACTTGAGCCTGACTGAACGGTGAAGTAGTCCAGACGGAAGTGTTCTGGCTCTTCCTGCTGTTTGTTGATGAATGCCAGCGCTTCCAGGTCGTAATCGAAGACCTGGCCTTTCTTGTCAGCCAGTTTCAGGAATGCGTCGTACAGCTGATCCATGTTGTAATCGCTGTCCTGATACCCCATCTCTTCCATACGGTGTTTGACCGCCGCGCGGCCAGAGCGCGAGGTCAGGTTCAGCTGAACCTGGTTCAGACCGATGGATTCCGGAGTCATGATTTCGTAGTTTTCACGGTTCTTCAGCACGCCATCCTGGTGAATACCGGAGGAGTGAGCGAACGCGCCAGTACCAACAATCGCCTTGTTCGCCGGGATCGGCATATTGCAAATCTGGCTCACGGTCTGGCTGGTGCGCCAGATTTCGTTGTGATTGATGCGAGTGTGTACGTTCATAATGTCTTTGCGCACCTTGATCGCCATGATCACTTCTTCCAGCGAGCAGTTGCCGGCGCGTTCACCAATGCCGTTCATTGCCCCTTCTACCTGACGCGCGCCGGCGTGGACGGCAGCGATGGCATTGCCCACAGCCAGACCCAAATCATCGTGGGTGTGAACAGAGATGATGGCTTTATCAATATTAGGTACGCGGTCGTACAGGCCGGTGATGATGTTAGAGAACTCAAACGGCATGGTGTAGCCGACGGTATCCGGGATGTTGATGGTTCTGGCTCCGGCATTAATCGCGGCTTCCACTACACGGGCCAAATCGTCAATCGGCGTGCGGCCTGCATCTTCACAGGAGAATTCGACGTCATCAGTGTAGTTACGCGCGCGTTTAACCATATACACCGCACGTTCGATCACTTCATCCAGCGTGCTGCGCAACTTGGTTGCTATGTGCATGGGGGAGGTGGCAATGAATGTATGGATACGGAAGGCTTCTGCAACTTTCAGGGATTCCGCGGCCACATCAATATCTTTCTCAACGCAGCGAGCCAGACCGCACACGCGGCTGTTTTTGATGGTGCGGGCGATGGTCTGTACTGACTCGAAATCACCCGGCGAGGAGACGGGAAAGCCGACTTCCATTACGTCTACACCCATGCGTTCGAGGGCCAGCGCAATTTGCAGTTTTTCTTTAACACTCAGGCTCGCCTGTAATGCCTGTTCACCGTCACGTAAAGTAGTATCGAAAATAACGACTTGCTGGCTCATGGGTTAGGTCCTTGTCAGTCTTAGGGCGCCTTGCTACGAGCATAAAAAAACCCGCGCAGTGGCGCGGGTTTTTAGTTTTACTGAAGACGATTCAACGCTGAATTTCGCCCGCCAGTCTACCGCGCACAGTGGATGCGTTTAGTAGTAGTAGACCGGTGAAACGAAGGGTGCGAATCATGAATCGTGCTCCAGATGAATGCGATATGCTTTTAGTGGTACTGGATACGCCGACTCATGTCAACCCCTCTCAGGCAAAACGGCCACTCAGCGCAGGATAAACACATTAGCTAATTGTGCTGGTTTTTACGCTGTTAACCGATTTAATTGTCTATTATTGGACTTGAGATTCATCTCTGGAATAATTTGAATATAATTGGTAGCAATTGAACACAGTATTTTTACCGATGTGCTGTGAAATGGAATGTGTTTTATTTCATTGAGTTATAAGTTTTATGAATGAATCGCGGGCGGGAAAGTTATCAATATTGATATCATTTTGTTAATGAAATCGTGGTGTATGCTCTTCATAGTTTAATAATACTTAAGTTATTATTAACTAAGGCGGTGATTGTGTATTTGCCTGCTTTATGGTTTCATGCCTGCATTAAAGTTTTAGATATCATTTGAACGATTTTTAGCTCTTCATTCAGGGAATGCTTAATGCCATCTCTTGAATGAGGGTTCTTTATATATTCTGAATTTTAAATAATTTCCTTTCGCTTGTTGTATATGCATGGTAAATCATATTTTTCGAAGTTATTACTGTACTTTGGCAAAGGGAATTTAGCGTGACAGTGGAGTCAGAAATGCCAGAAAATAATATTAACCAACCACAGCCTTATGATGGGGTTAAGCCTCAGTTACGCACAGTGGATCTCAACCTGTTAACTGTATTTGATGCAGTTATGCAGGAGCAGAATATTACGCGAGCAGCGCAATCTCTGGGAATGTCTCAACCTGCCGTGAGTAATGCCGTAGCCAGACTTAAGGTGATGTTTAACGACGAGTTATTCGTCCGGTATGGAAGAGGTATCCAGCCCACGGCGCGTGCATTCCAGCTATTCGGTTCGATTCGTCAGGCGCTACAGCTGGTTCAAAATGAGCTTCCCGGCTCAGGGTTTGAACCTTTAAGCAGTGAGCGGGTTTTCCATCTCTGTGTTTGCAGTCCGTTAGACAATTATTTGACGTCTGTTATATATAATAAAGTTGAACAGATTGCTCCTAATATTCATCTCGTTTTTAAATCATCTTTAAATCAAAACACTGAGCACCAGCTTCGTTATCAGGAAACGGAGTTCGTTCTGGGCTACGAAGAGTTTCGCCGTCCAGAGTTTGCCTGTGTTCAGTTGTTTAAAGATGAAATGGTGTTAGTCGCCAGCAAAAAACATCCACGCATGAATTCGCCGCTGCGTGAAAGCGATGTTTACAGCGAGCAGCATGCCGTTGTTGCTCTGGACAGATATGCTTCGTTCAGTCAGCCGTGGTATGACACTGCCGATAAACAAGCCAGCGTGGCCTATCAGGGGATGGCGATGGTCAGCGTTTTAAATGTCGTTTCTCAGACGCAGCTAGTCGCTATTGCACCGCGCTGGCTTGCTGAAGAGTTCTCCGATTCGCTGAGCCTGCAAATTTTACCTCTGCCGCTCAAGCTGAATAGCCGTACCTGTTATCTTTCCTGGCATGAAGCGGCGGGGCGGGATAAAGGGCACCAGTGGATGGAAGAGTTGCTGATCAATATTTGTCGTCGATAAGTCAGGGTGAATAAACCGCATGGTGCCATGTGGTTTATTCTGTGATTTTTTATGCAGGCAATATTTTGTTCTGTGCGAATTTTTTCAGACGCTCAGGGCGGCTTAAAAATAGATGATTTCCTGATCCATCCTCTTTTTAAGAGATGAATTATTAGCGTCTCCCCTCATACCAGACGAATCCACCATATTCGTGTCTGACAGCTATTTTTTCTGCTTTTATTGCCCATTCCCGCATTCCGTTTGCTAATTGCCTGCCTCATAACGAGCGGTTAAGGTATCCCTCACTCTGCACATTATAAGATGGGTTTATCCTGTCAGAAGACGGCGCGGAAATGAATTCTGTTGACCGTCTATAACAAAAGCCTGGAGGCAAAGCATGGAGATGTTGTCTGGCGCGGAAATGGTCGTCCGATCGCTTATCGATCAGGGCGTGAAACAAGTGTTCGGCTATCCCGGAGGCGCGGTTCTCGATATTTATGACGCGCTGCACACGGTAGGCGGTATTGATCATGTTCTGGTTCGTCATGAACAGGCTGCTGTGCATATGGCTGACGGCCTGGCCCGCGCCACGGGCGAAGTGGGTGTAGTGCTGGTCACTTCGGGGCCGGGAGCGACCAATGCCATCACCGGCATTGCGACTGCGTATATGGACTCTATTCCACTGGTCATTCTCTCCGGACAGGTGGCGACGTCACTGATTGGCTATGATGCGTTTCAGGAATGCGACATGGTGGGGATCTCACGCCCCGTGGTGAAGCACAGCTTTCTGGTTAAGCAAACGGAAGATATCCCGGGCGTGCTGAAAAAAGCCTTCTGGCTGGCCGCCAGCGGTCGTCCTGGGCCAGTGGTTGTCGATCTGCCAAAAGATATTCTCAATCCCGCGAATAAACTGCCTTACCTGTGGCCTGAGTCGGTGAGCATGCGTTCGTATAATCCGACGACGCAAGGGCACAAAGGCCAGATTAAGCGTGCGCTGCAAACGCTGCTGGCTGCGAAAAAGCCCGTAGTCTATGTGGGGGGCGGCGCCGTCAATGCAGCCTGTGAAACGCAACTACGCGAACTGATTGAGAAGCTGAACCTTCCTGTCGCGTCATCGCTGATGGGGCTGGGGGCATTCCCGGCTACCCACCGTCAGGCGCTGGGCATGCTGGGTATGCATGGCACCTATGAAGCCAATATGACGATGCACCATTCTGATGTGATTTTTGCCGTCGGCGTACGTTTTGACGATCGCACCACCAATAACCTGGCGAAATACTGTCCGAATGCGACGGTGCTACACATTGATATCGATCCTACTTCTATCTCTAAAACGGTGCCGGCGGATGTGCCCATCGTGGGGGACGCACGACAGGTGCTGGATCAAATGTTGGAACTGCTGGCGCAGGAGACCGCCTCTCAACCGCTGGATGAGATCCGTGACTGGTGGCAACAAATCGAACAATGGCGCGGCCGTCAGTGCCTTAAATACGACACGCAGAGTGAAAACATCAAGCCGCAGGCGGTGATCGAGACGATCTGGCATCTGACCAAAGGCGAGGCGTATGTCACTTCTGACGTAGGCCAGCATCAGATGTTCGCTGCGTTGTATTACCCGTTTGATAAACCGCGTCGCTGGATCAACTCAGGCGGGCTTGGCACGATGGGCTTTGGTCTGCCCGCCGCGCTGGGGGTGAAGCTGGCGTTGCCGAACGAAACGGTTATCTGCGTAACGGGTGATGGCAGTATACAGATGAATATTCAGGAGCTTTCTACTGCGCTGCAATATGAGTTGCCAGTGCTGGTGCTTAACCTGAATAACGGTTACCTCGGTATGGTGAAGCAGTGGCAGGATATGATTTATTCCGGCCGTCACTCTCAGTCTTATATGAAGTCACTTCCGGACTTTGTCCGTCTGGCTGAAGCCTATGGTCATATTGGCATGCGGGTAACCGATCCGTCAGAGCTGGAAGCGAAGCTCGGCGAAGCGCTTGAGCACGTTAAAAACAATCGCCTCGTCTTCATGGACGTCATCGTAGACGGCACAGAGCACGTTTATCCGATGCATATCCGTGGCGGTGGTATGGATGAAATGTGGTTAAGCAAAACGGAGAGAACCTGATATGCGCCGGATATTATCTGTATTACTGGAAAATGAGTCGGGCGCACTGTCACGCGTCATTGGGCTTTTTGCGCAGCGCGGATACAACATTGAAAGCCTGACCGTTGCGCCGACCGATGATCCAACGCTCTCCCGCATGACGATCCAGACTGTCGGCGATGCGAAAGTGCTTGAGCAGATCGAAAAGCAATTGCACAAGCTGGTGGACGTGTTGCGCGTCAGCGAGCTGGGGCAGGGGGCTTACGTCGAACGTGAAGTGATGCTGGTGAAAATTCAGGCCAGCGGTTATGGCCGTGAAGAGGTCAAGCGTAACACGGATATTTTCCGTGGGCAGATCATTGACGTCACGCCTTCTATATATACTGTGCAGCTTGCCGGAACGAGCGATAAGCTGGATGCGTTCCTGGCCTCCGTCAGGGATGTGGCAAAAATTGTTGAAGTTGCGCGCTCTGGCGTTGTTGGCCTCTCGCGCGGCGATAAAATCATGCGTTAGTTGCGCAAAAGGTTCGCCTCTTTCAGCCCGGTAGCCAAAGCCGGGCTTTTTTTTGCGTAATCCACCGACAACGCGGACAAAAGCGGTTGCCGTGAAAGCTATTCTGCGTTTAGATGTTAAAATATTTAACCATAACCTTGACAGGGCCATGGACTTTTTTCTTTTTTTGAGGGGCAATTGTGAAACTGGATGAAATCGCCCGGCTCGCCGGCGTGTCGAGAACCACGGCCAGCTATGTGATTAACGGTAAAGCAAAGCAGTATCGTGTCAGCGATAAGACCGTTGAGAAAGTGATGGCAGTCGTTCGTGAGCATAATTACCATCCGAATGCTGTCGCCGCAGGTTTACGTGCCGGACGCACCCGCTCGATTGGCCTGGTGATCCCGGATCTGGAAAACACCAGCTATACCCGCATCGCCAACTATCTTGAACGTCAGGCTCGTCAGCGGGGCTATCAGCTGTTGATTGCCTGCTCCGAGGATCAGCCCGACAACGAGATGCGCTGCATTGAGCATCTGCTGCAACGTCAGGTTGACGCCATCATCGTGTCGACCTCTTTACCACCCGAGCATCCTTTCTATCAGCGCTGGGCGAACGATCCATTCCCGATTGTGGCGCTGGATCGTGCTTTGGATCGTGAACATTTCACCAGCGTCGTAGGTGCCGATCAGGACGATGCAGAAATGCTGGCTGCCGAGCTGCGTACCTTCCCGGCGGAAACGGTGCTCTATCTTGGCGCTTTGCCTGAACTATCCGTGAGCTTCCTGCGTGAACAAGGGTTCCGTACGGCGTGGAAAGACGATCCGCGTGACGTTCATTATCTGTATGCCAACAGCTATGAGCGCGAAGCGGCTGCTCAGCTGTTCGAGAAATGGCTGGAAACGCACCCGATGCCGCAGGCGTTGTTTACCACCTCGTTTGCCCTGTTGCAGGGGGTGATGGACGTGACGTTACGTCGCGATGGCAAGCTGCCATCCGATCTGGCGATTGCGACCTTCGGCGATAACGAACTGCTCGACTTCCTGCAATGTCCGGTGCTGGCCGTGGCTCAGCGTCACCGCGACGTCGCCGAGCGCGTGCTTGAGATTGTTCTGGCAAGCCTGGATGAACCTCGCAAACCGAAACCCGGGCTTACGCGTATCAAACGTAATCTCTATCGGCGCGGGATTTTGAGCCGCCATTAATATTTCCACAGGGGCGGTAAAACTGCCCCTTTTGCGGTAATGACTCCAACTTACTGATAGTGTTTTATGTTCAGATAATGCCCGATGACCTTGTCATGCAGCTCCACCGATTTTGAGAACGACAGTGACTTCCGTCCCAGCCTTGCCAGATGTTGTCTCAGATTCAGGTTATGTCGCTCAATGCGCTGAGTGTAACGCTTGCTGATAACGTGCAGCTTTCCCTTCAGGCGGGGTTCATACAGCGGCCAGCCATCCGTCATCCATACCACGACCTCAAAGGCCGACAGCAGGCCCAGAAGACGCTCCAGCGTGGCCAACGTGCGTTACCTAACAATAAACCTGTTTAAATATCCAGATAAAAACATTCAATCTGGGTCAAATGAGTGATACAGTTTCACCCATAAGACCCAATGGAGGCAATATGTCTGAATTTGAATTACTGGCGCAGGATCTGCTTGAGAAAGCAGAAGCGGAAGAACAACTGCGACAGGAAAATGATAAAAAGCTGCTCGGGCAGGTGCTGGAAATCTATGACCAGAAGTACGTGGCTGAACTGCTTAGAAAAGTTGGTAAAAATGAGTGGAGTCGCGAGACTCTTAATCGCTGGATTAATGGTAAGTGCTCACCTAAGACGCTGACGTTAGCCGAAGAGGAACTTCTACGAAAAATGCTTCCGGAAGCGCCTGCACATCACCCTGACTATGCCTTCCGGTTTATTGACCTGTTTGCTGGGATTGGAGGTATACGGAAGGGCTTCGAAACCATCGGTGGCCAGTGCGTTTTTACCAGTGAATGGAATAAAGAGGCTGTGCGCACATATAAAGCTAACTGGTTTAACGATGCTCAGGAACACACTTTCAATCTCGATATTCGTGAAGTCACGCTCAGTGATAAACCTGAAGTACCTGAAAACGATGCCTATGCTTACATTAATGAGCATGTGCCGGATCATGATGTACTTCTAGCAGGTTTCCCCTGTCAACCGTTTAGCCTTGCGGGCGTAAGCAAGAAAAACTCGCTCGGGCGCGCGCATGGTTTCGAATGTGAGGCTCAGGGAACGCTTTTCTTCGATGTGGCGCGTATTATCCGCGCAAAAAAACCTGCCATCTTTGTTCTTGAAAACGTTAAAAACCTGAAGAGCCATGACAAGGGTAAAACCTTTAAAGTCATCATGGATACCCTCGACGAACTGGGCTATGAAGTTGCGGATGCAGCTGAGATGGGCAAAAACGATCCTAAAGTTATCGACGGAAAGCACTTTTTACCTCAGCACCGAGAACGTATCGTTTTGGTCGGTTTCCGCCGTGATCTGAACATTCACCAGGGCTTTACCCTGCGCGATATTAGTCGTTTTTATCCGGAACAGCGTCCGTCATTTGGCGAACTGCTGGAACCCGTGGTTGACAGCAAATATATACTGACGCCGAAACTCTGGGAGTATCTCTATAACTACGCCAAAAAGCACGCAGCTAAGGGTAACGGATTCGGTTTTGGCCTCGTTAATCCTGAAAATAAAGAAAGCATTGCCCGTACGCTTTCTGCTCGCTATCACAAAGACGGGTCTGAAATTCTGATAGACCGTGGCTGGGATATGGCCACAGGTGAAACAGACTTCGCGAACGAAGAAAATCAGGCGCATCGGCCCCGCAGGCTGACTCCGCGAGAGTGCGCGCGCCTTATGGGTTTTGAAAAAGTAGATGGCAGGCCTTTTCGCATTCCTGTGTCAGACACTCAGTCGTACAGGCAGTTCGGTAACTCCGTAGTGGTGCCCGTGTTTGAAGCCGTAGCCAAACTGCTTGAACCTTATATCCTGAAAGCGGTTAATGCCGATTCGTGCAAGGTTGAACGAATCTGATCGCTCCTCCCGGTATTTATGCCGGGAGATAATCTATGGAATATCTGCGTAAAGCCCTGTCAGCTCAGCAATAAACGCACCTAGCGTCATTAGCTCAGCTCTCACCGCCTCCGGGTATTTTTTGTGCAGAGATGATGGCACGACCAATCTGACACCCGACTCCCGCATCTCCCGATATTGAGCCAGAGAAACTCCCTCCTGGAGTGTAAACAGATGCACCTGATGAATTTTATCGGCCTCATTCAGTATCTGACGCCAGCGATCCTTACAGGTAGTCTTGACTGCCAGCATGCGCAGATTTTCTACGGGAAACTCAGTATCGTGGTAAGCCCCTGCGGAAGGGAAAAGGAAATCGGGTTTTTTATTACCTTCTGTGATGGCCTGCGTCGCAAAGTGTCGCAGGCCGTGCTCAATGAATAGATGCTCCAGGTGCAGTTCCAGCGACTTCCCGGCTCTGGATTTACGGCGATTGCTGACAGAATTGGCCAGCGCAATAAATTCATCCACAGAGCCAAATCCTTTCCGGATGATATCCAGAACATGCAGTTCCTCAACCAATAGAAATATGTCGTACTCCACGCGCCGGCGGTCAAGAAGTTGCTCATCCGGATCAAGGGAATTTTTCACATAATGGCTGGCTGCATACTGAATAATTTCACTTCCCGACGGAAAGCGCAGGTGCCAGTCTTCAGGTAGAATATATTTATGATTTACTGGCGCTTGCTGTAGAGATAGTCCGCCTAGAATCTGTCCTGCGGGGCCGGATATAAGCGCTCCGGGTATAACTTCACCAATAGCGGTCTCAATGACGTCCTCTTCATCAGTGCTGGCGCATACCCAAATATTTACTTCCTTACAGTCCCCCCCTTGCTCATCAAGCTTGAAAGCCAGGAGCGTCAGAGCCCCTGTATTTTCAGGATCCTGAAGTGGGCTGCCTCTACCCCAGCGGGTAATCCTTTTTTCATTCCGGGTTTTACCAAAATGACGGCTGTTATAATAAATTGCCCTGGCTTCGCTGTCAGGGCAATCATGCGATGACACATGTGCGGTGAGAAAAACCGAAGGGTTCAGTTCACGGGTATGGTTGATAGACGGAAAGAGTTTTTCAACGATACCTGAAGGGATATAAAGCCCTACCTGGTGACCACCTGTTGCGCCGGTATCGTTGGCGGAAAGGCGTTTGATGTAGACGAAGTAATTCTCACATGCGATCTCAAGTAGCCAGTTGTGGAAAACCGACATAAGCATCCCCTGTTACCCTGAAACTCTACTCACCATTTTTTCATGATTATATACAAACAGTGTCATTTTCAGAAGACGACTGCACCAGTTGATTGGGCGTAATGGCTGTTGTGCAGCCAGCTCCTGACAGTTCAATATCAGAAGTGATCTGCACCAATCTCGACTATGCTCAATACTCGTGTGCACCAAAGCGAGGTGAGCATGGCGACGGAGGCTCTGTTGCAAAGATTGGCGGCAGTCAGAGGTAGGCTGTCGCTCTGCGCCGATCAGGCGGCTGCTGCGAAATGGTGGTTGAGCATGCCCATGGCCTCCGTCAGCGCCGAGGGCCCAATGCCAAAAGCTCTCTCCACAAGGCGCACCTCGCCCCTGATGCCGGGCTGCAGGCACCAGGGGCGAGCCTGTCCTTTGCGCAGGGCTCGCATGACTTCGAATCCCTTGATCGTGGCATAGGCCGTGGGGATCGATTTGAAACCGCGCACCGGCTTGATCAGTATCTTGAGCTTTCCGTGATCGGCCTCGATCACGTTATTGAGATACTTCACCTGCCGGTGGGCCGTCTCCCGGTCCAGCTTTCCTTCGCGCTTCAATTCGGTGATCGCTGCACCATAGCTCGGCGCTTTGTCGGTATTGAGCGTGGCAGGCTTTTCCCAGTGCTTCAGGCCTCGCAGGGCCTTGCCCAGGAACCGCTTCGCTGCCTTGGCGCTGCGGGTCGGCGACAGGTAGAAATCGATCGTGTCGCCCCGCTTGTCGACTGCCCGGTACAGGTAGGTCCACTTGCCCCGCACCTTGACGTAGGTTTCATCCAGGCGCCAGCTCGGATCAAAGCCACGCCGCCAGAACCAGCGCAGCCGCTTCTCCATCTCCGGGGCGTAGCACTGGACCCAGCGATAGATCGTCGTATGGTCGACCGAAATGCCGCGTTCCGCCAGCATTTCCTCAAGGTCGCGATAGCTGATCGGATAGCGACAATACCAGCGCACCGCCCACAGGATCACATCACCCTGGAAATGGCGCCACTTGAAATCCGTCATCGTTCCGTCCGTCCAATCTCCGCCAAGCATGCTCAAGCTTCACGATTTTTGCAACAGAGCCCACACGAGTATTGAGCATAGTCGAGATTGGTGCAGATCACTTCTGATATTGAACTGTCAGGAGCTGGCTGCACAACAGCCATTACGCCCAATCAACTGGTGCAGTCGTCTTCTGAAAATGACAATCGTGCCACCGGCTCCAGGTCTTATCGAACAGCTCAGACACATGGTCCAAATGCTGGTCGATCCGTTCGGCCAGTTTTTCGATGGCCTCTTGCTTGAGCTTGTCACTTTCCCTGAACTCGATGTTCAAGGCCCTGGCCACCTGGTTGAGGTTCCGGCCGATAGCTCCAAGCTGCCGGCACGATTCCCGTACGGTGTTCACTTCTTCATCAGTGAGGACCGGCATCCGGTTCAACGACCGCAGTCATTTCTGTACCTAAACAGTCCTGCGAATATGTGAGTTTTGACCTAATGAGCCACAAAAACTCATTTTCGCCCACGATAATTTTTCTACTTCCTTTCTTTGGAATGCTCATTTCAATATTCACATAACGTCGCTATCAATCGCGGAAAAGGCGTAGTGCGCGAAGCGAACGAAGCTTTTTGCCGTCGATTGCATAGCTTTGTTAACCCTTTTTCCAAATTTGATAGCAATAGTTAATGTTTGAAGTAAAGTGTTGCTCAAAAACAACTTCGAAGGTATTTGGAATACTCGGGAAGAAAACATCCCCCTCTGGCTCGATGTCGATCGTCGATAAGTGGAGCGTAGAGGCCATGGGTAATGTTTCTCGGTAAATTTCTCCGCCACCAGACACTATAACGTGACCGGTGAATTCAGCTAGCCTGTCCATGGCCTCTTCGATTGACTGAAATACAACTACATTGTCATCATTTGATGTCCAACCTGAGCGGGTAACGACCGCGTATTTCCTATTGGGGAGTGCGCCCATAGATTCAAACGTCTTGCGACCCACCAGAAGCCACTGATTGTAGGTCAATGCTTTAAAAAGTAGCTGCTCCCCTTTCGCGGACCAGGGTATGTCTGGACCGCAACCAATCACGCCGTTTTTCGCTTTCGCAGCCATCAATGATACTTTCAAGGTTCTCATCCTGGGTTAACTTTGTTTTAGGGCGACTGCCCTGCTGCGTAACATCGTTGCTGCTCCATAACATCAAACATCGACCCACGGCGTAACGCGCTTGCTGCTTGGATGCCCGAGGCATAGACTGTACAAAAAAACAGTCATAACAAGCCATGAAAACCGCCACTGCGCCGTTACCACCGCTGCGTTCGGTCAAGGTTCTGGACCAGTTGCGTGAGCGCATACGCTACTTGCATTACAGTTTACGAACCGAACAGGCTTATGTCCACTGGGTTCGTGCCTTCATCCGTTTCCACGGTGTGCGTCACCCGGCAACCTTGGGCAGCAGCGAAGTCGAGGCATTTCTGTCCTGGCTGGCGAACGAGCGCAAGGTTTCGGTCTCCACGCATCGTCAGGCATTGGCGGCCTTGCTGTTCTTCTACGGCAAGGTGCTGTGCACGGATCTGCCCTGGCTTCAGGAGATCGGAAGACCTCGGCCGTCGCGGCGCTTGCCGGTGGTGCTGACCCCGGATGAAGTGGTTCGCATCCTCGGTTTTCTGGAAGGCGAGCATCGTTTGTTCGCCCAGCTTCTGTATGGAACGGGCATGCGGATCAGTGAGGGTTTGCAACTGCGGGTCAAGGATCTGGATTTCGATCACGGCACGATCATCGTGCGGGAGGGCAAGGGCTCCAAGGATCGGGCCTTGATGTTACCCGAGAGCTTGGCACCCAGCCTGCGCGAGCAGCTGTCGCGTGCACGGGCATGGTGGCTGAAGGACCAGGCCGAGGGCCGCAGCGGCGTTGCGCTTCCCGACGCCCTTGAGCGGAAGTATCCGCGCGCCGGGCATTCCTGGCCGTGGTTCTGGGTTTTTGCGCAGCACACGCATTCGACCGATCCACGGAGCGGTGTCGTGCGTCGCCATCACATGTATGACCAGACCTTTCAGCGCGCCTTCAAACGTGCCGTAGAACAAGCAGGCATCACGAAGCCCGCCACACCGCACACCCTCCGCCACTCGTTCGCGACGGCCTTGCTCCGCAGCGGTTACGACATTCGAACCGTGCAGGATCTGCTCGGCCATTCCGACGTCTCTACGACGATGATTTACACGCATGTGCTGAAAGTTGGCGGTGCCGGAGTGCGCTCACCGCTTGATGCGCTGCCGCCCCTCACTAGTGAGAGGTAGGGCAGCGCAAGTCAATCCTGGCGGATTCACTACCCCTGCGCGAAGGCCATCGGTGCCGCATCGAACGGCCGGTTGCGGAAAGTCCTCCCTGCGTCCGCTGATGGCCGGCAGCAGCCCGTCGTTGCCTGATGGATCCAACCCCTCCGCTGCTATAGTGCAGTCGGCTTCTGACGTTCAGTGCAGCCGTCTTCTGAAAACGACAAACAGCCAGAAAGGCTGTTACAGGCGATTTGATCTGCAACCTATTGGTTAAATTAATGTATCAAAAACGATGGTTTTTGTGACAGTCTTGAAAAGTCCTGACTTCTCCCGAAAAATGACTCCCCTCATGTAACAAAACTCGTTACTGTATCAACATAACAATAACCCCATAACTAATTAGCGAGAAAAGAATGAAAATCGGCTATGCACGTAAATCTACGCATCTTCAGGATGTGGCGCACCAGGTTGACGAACTAACAAAAGCTGGATGTGAGCAAATCGGCACTGTTGCAAATAGTCGGTGGTGATAAACTTATCATCCCCTTTTGCTGATGGAGCTGCACATGAACCCATTCAAAGGCCGGCATTTTCAGCGTGACATCATTCTGTGGGCCGTACGCTGGTACTGCAAATACGGCATCAGTTACCGTGAGCTGCAGGAGATGCTGGCTGAACGCGGAGTGAATGTCGATCACTCCACGATTTACCGCTGGGTTCAGCGTTATGCGCCTGAAATGGAAAAACGGCTGCGCTGGTACTGGCGTAACCCTTCCGATCTTTGCCCGTGGCACATGGATGAAACCTACGTGAAGGTCAATGGCCGCTGGGCGTATCTGTACCGGGCCGTCGACAGCCGGGGCCGCACTGTCGATTTTTATCTCTCCTCCCGTCGTAACAGCAAAGCTGCATACCGGTTTCTGGGTAAAATCCTCAACAACGTGAAGAAGTGGCAGATCCCGCGATTCATCAACACGGATAAAGCGCCCGCCTATGGTCGCGCGCTTGCTCTGCTCAAACGCGAAGGCCGGTGCCCGTCTGACGTTGAACACCGACAGATTAAGTACCGGAACAACGTGATTGAATGCGATCATGGCAAACTGAAACGGATAATCGGCGCCACGCTGGGATTTAAATCCATGAAGACGGCTTACGCCACCATCAAAGGTATTGAGGTGATGCGTGCACTACGCAAAGGCCAGGCCTCAGCATTTTATTATGGTGATCCCCTGGGCGAAATGCGCCTGGTAAGCAGAGTTTTTGAAATGTAAGGCCTTTGAATAAGACAAAAGGCTGCCTCATCGCTAACTTTGCAACAGTGCCTTAATTACCGGTGGGGATTCAGGGATTGGTCGTGCTGTTGCTATTGCCTATGCTCGTGAAGGCGCTGATGTTGCGATTAACTATTTACCTGAAGAAGAAGACGATGCGCGTGAAGTGGTCGATCTGATAAAAAAAGCAGGCAGAAATGTTTTGGCCATCCCCGGAGATATCCGTGATGAGGCTTTTTGCGGTCATCTGGTAACACAGGCGGTAAAAGGACTGGGAGGGTTGGATATCCTCGTCAATAATGCGGGTCGTCAGCAATTTTGTGAGTCAATTGAGGAACTCACCACAGAAGACTTCGACGCAACATTCAAAACCAATGTTTACGCTATGTTTTGGATCACCAAAGCGGCCATACCCCATCTTTCACCAGACAGCGTGATAATTAATACCTCCTCCGTACAGGCTTATGAGCCAAGTGAAATCTTGCTTGATTATGCTCAGACTAAAGCAGCTATCGTGGCATTTACTAAATCGCTGGCGAAACAGCTGGCCCCGAAAGGGATCCGTGTCAATGCCGTCGCGCCGGGTCCATACTGGACTGTACTGCAGTGCTGTGGTGGTCAACCGCAGGAAAAGGTGGAGAAATTTGGGGCAAATGCGCCGCTGGGACGCCCTGGTCAACCGGTGGAAATCGCGCCGCTTTATGTCACCCTGGCCGCTCGGGAGAACAGCTATACGTCTGGTCAGGTCTGGTGTTCTGATGGGGGGACCGGAACCCTCTAACGTTTACGATCTGTGCGTCGAAAGTGACTTTTAAGGCAAGGGCGGACACTATTGTATAAGGGCGGGAGCGGTACTTACCGCTCCGTGAATGCTAACCAATCACCGCGATGCCAAGTCGCTCCATGAGCAACGATGCCTGGTAGTTGTCCAACTTAACGCCTTGTAAATCAACGCCCCGAATATCTAAGTCACCCAACTCCGAATTGGTCAGATCGCAATGTGTGAAGTTTGCTGCTCGCCAGTCGAAAGTCGAAAACTCGCCGCCGGAGAGATCTGAACCACTGAACGTCGCGCCCAGTACCTGGGCACCTATCCAACGGTTTTCCCACAGCTCACACTTTTCCAACACGACTTTCGAAAAATTGGCGTAGCTTAGATTGGTATTCGTGATATATGCGCTACAAAACCAGGTGCGCGTGGTGATCATATTCATAAAGCTTGCGCCGCGGAAATCTGCGCCTTGTGCGCGGCAGTGGCGAATTTCAATGCCCAGCGCACTGGAATTGCGAAAATCCGCCATGGATAAATCACAGCTTTTAAAAATGGCATCTTTCAGCATCGCACGACTAAAATTGCACCCTTTCTGGCTTTCACGATCATAGAACTGACAGCCGATAAATTCAGTGCCGCTCAGGTCGGCACCTGAAAAATCACAGTTAAAAAATGTACTATTTTCAATTTTCTCACCGGTGAAACGGTTTCTGTCAATTTTTTCGCCAACGAGTGCCAGAGCCATATTTGTACCTGTTTTTTTATACCGTAATGGCGTCATGGTAAACCCTGATGAGGTTATGCGTCAAATCCGCCAATATGACATCTGCAAATGTGCGTTAAATCTGGTGTTTTTTCAGCAAAGCGCGAAGCTGATGGTAAGTCAGACCCAGTAATTCAGCGGCTTTTTTCTGGTTAAATTTTGCCTGCTGTAAGCTGGTTTGTAGAAAGTCTTTCTCTTGCTGCTGCTGGAATTCACGCAGATCCAGCGGTAACCCTACAGACATCGGTTTAGTTTCCGGCGCCTGCGGCTGAGTAGTGTGGCGGCGGAAGGGGTCAATGATTATCTCATCCAGCGGGTAATCACTGGTTCCATGCCGGTAAACGGATCGCTCCACGACGTTTTTCAGTTCACGAATATTGCCCGGCCAACGGTAGTGGAGGAGAGTTTCTCTGGCCTCGGCACTAAAACCCGGAAACAGAGGTAATCCGATCTCGCGGCACATCTGAATGGCAAAATGGGGTTCTAGGGATTTTCCGTCCAAAAACGACAAAGTGCTCTGGAGGCCGCGCCGTCCGTGGCCTCCAGAGGGGTATTACTTTTCGCTGACGGGTAAATATCCCTCGATTGAGCGCATAAGCTCCTCCAGATCTGGCAATTTTTCGCTCAATTCGAAGTGGTAAGTCCCCTTGAGGTTAATGTTGTGCCAGGCCACAGGGGATGCCTGTTTGACGATATCTATTCTCTTGGTATCTCCTTGGTATTCGAAGCTGGTCAACAGCTGGCTGAGTATCCTGGAGTTGAAGTAAACGATGGCATTGGTGACCAGGCGAGCGCACTCATTCCATAGCTGGATTTCTTCGTCTGAACTGCCCCGGAACTGATCCCCATTGACGCTGCTCACGGCCCGACGCAGTTGGTGATAGGCCTCTCCCCGGTTCAGCGCGCGCTGAACATAGTTTCTTAAACTGGCATCATCGATGTAGCACAGTAGATAATTCGCTTTCACCAGGCGATTGTATTCCGTCAGGGCTTCCAGCAGCGGGTGATTGCGCTTGTACTCCGAGAGCTTTCTCACCAAGGTGGCTTGCGTTGTTTTCCGCTGCTTAAGTGATACTGCAATCCGTTGGATGGTATCCCAGTGCTGCGCAATACGATGGGTATTGATTGGCTTTTTTAAGCACAGCTGAATTCGGTGTTCTTTGTCTTCCTTGACATCAAACATGTCATTGATCACTTTGCCAACCTGGGCATAGCGTGGGGCAAACTGGTATCCGAACAGATCCAGTAACGCGAAGTTCACATGGTTCACCCCATGGGTATCGGTTGAGAGCACATCCGGAATGATGTCTGACGTATTGCTCATCAACAAATCAAAGATGTAGTGCGATTCATGTTCGTTGGCGCCGATCACTCTGGCGTTGATCGCAGCGTGATTGGCGATCAAGGTCATGGCAGAAACACCTTTTTGAGTGCCAAAGTACTTCGACGAATAACGGGTTTTGAAGGTCTCGCGCCGGGCTTCGAACTTTTGACCATCGGCACTGGCGTGGATCACATCTTCCTGGATGTTGTAGTACCGGAAGATGGGTAGCTTGGCTGTCGCGTTATTGATGTTGTCGTTAGCAGCATTCAATGTTTCCAGGCGAAGATAGTTCGCCTGGATAGTGCTGAGCTGATCATAGGTACGATCAGAGATCTGTGCCATGCCGTAAATGCCTTGATTGGTTGCATTGCCGACCAGAATTGCCAACAGGTCATATTCATGGGAACGGCTTCTGGATTGGGAACCCAGCACATGAGCGAAGCAGTCAATGAAACCGGTGTCACGATCAACCATGCGCAGTACATCCGCAATCCCCGTTGTGGGAATTTGCTGGAAGAAGGGATTGTTGACCAGATGATGTTTGCTGGCCGAAGGCAGGCGCCAGAAGCGTTTACCCTGCGGATTACGCAAGATGATATTCCGGTTGTCTTCCTGTTCAAGATATTCGCCGACTTCGTACAAACGGGTATCCAATTCCATGGCCATCTGTTTGATCAGCTTTTCAGGCTCCTCCGCTAATTTTGTAAAATGGCTCTGTTGAAGCAGCGTATATTTGTTTTTTCGCCAATGTTCCCCGTCGATCAGGTCGGCGTCGAGTGCCCGGTATTTAGTGATATCAGGCAGCGTCAGCTGGCCATTCAGGCGATCAGGAATCTGTTGATAGAGGAACCACTCATAACGATCGATCAGGATATTCCCTTCACCATCCAGCAGGAATTCACGTGATTTTTTGGAAAGGAGTCTGGTGTCGGCAGTTTGCAACTGAGCGTCCTGGCCGTTGAGTTCGTTTTGTGTTTTCGCCAAGGCGGCCGCTAAGTGCTGGGTGCCGTCGCAGCCTTCGAAGCGCAGACATAGGAACAACTCTCGCAGCAAACCTTTCCGCAGACTTTCTTTCTCGTCGCAGTACTGCCACATGGCTTCATCGACCGATCGTCGCTGCTCGTTCAGGAAGAGACATACAGATTCCAGATCCCTTTTGGTCAGCAGGCTCAGTGCTTGCTGTCTTACTGTTGCAAACGGTAGTTGCAGATCAATGCTGTCATCAATGAACAGGTGCAGTACTTCAGCTGCCTTGCTGACATTTTTAGCTGCTTTTTGCCAATCCTTAAACACCGCTTCCTGCGCATAATCCTTTGCCTTCTGTTTGGTCTGTCTGACATGATGCACAAAGCCATCGGCAATACGTTCCAGCGCTTGCTGCCATCGCGTTTGAAGATAGCACAATAAATACAGCCATTGGCTGCCTACGGTTTGACGTTTCAGTTTGGCACCGTAGTAGTCGACTTTCTCTGCCAGGTGTTGCAGATTTTTCTGCGACAGTGATAGCGTGCTCAACAGCAGATCCACTTCCGGCATCCAATGCTGGATATGGCGATAGACAATCAGTTCTTTCTCCAACTCGGTTCCGGTGAAGTTACGAGCCGATTGTCGCAACTGTCGGAACGGCAGTGGACCTGTGCCGTTCACGAGCTCCGCCAGTGCTTGCTTAAGACCGCGTGACATTGCACGCTCAAGGTGCGCGGCCATGTGTTCCTGTTCGTCTCCCACCACCTGACTGATGATCTTTTGCAGCGTGCTGTAGGCAGGGATTGCGATCTTCTGCCCCGAACAATATTCATTGGCCGCATCGAAGAGGTGCCTAGGCGCTGTCCAGGCTCTGGCTTGCTGGGATAAGTAATCTCTCAACGCCGCTCCATGGTCTTTGACATTCCAGCGCTGGTAGTTGCAGAGCTGGAAAACACGTTGGTAAATCCGTTCGTTCTCTTTTGGCGTGAGATTAAAGGGTCTACAGCCTGGGCCTGGTAGAACGGTTTGATAAACGTATTTGAGGTCCTGCTTGATCTGATGAAAGCCGGGATTCAGCACCACCGGCTTGGCTTTGAAATAGCCCAGCAGTACCACCAGCATGTAACGCTGGCCCCGATGACGGAGGCTTTTAGCGATCGCCAGTTCCTTATCGTTCAGCGAGAAAAAGAAGCGTTGGTCGGCGGAGGTGAAAGCGGGGGGTCCATATAACTCATCTTGTTCTGCCTCGGACAAGATTTGGACACGTTCTTCGAATGCCATGGATTTAGCCCAAAAAGACTAAATCTTACTCAAACAGAGCCCAAATAGGGATCTCGAAAAAAGTAATACCCCTCTGGAGGCCACAGACGGCGGGGCCTCCAGAGCACTTTGTCGTTTTTGGACGGAAAATCCCTAGAACCCCTGGGTTGGAAGGCACGGCCAGTTTTGCATTTTCCTGCGCCGCGATCATCGGCACCAGTACCTGCTTGAGGTCACCATAGCGGCGCGAATGAGCGAGCCAGACATCTCCGGAACGAAAAGCATCCCGGAGGTGAAAGAGTACCGCCACTTCCCAAAGACGGGTATCTCCTTTTTCCTGAGCTCGTAAATGACGGTTCCATTTGGAGCTGGGCCGCAGGAAACGCCTTTCTGGCGATGCAACACCTTTCATCTCTCCGATCGACAAAGCTGCTGCTACCAATGGTCCGGCGACCGGCGCGGCTTCGAGCTTCAGACAGCGCAACATGCGGGGCGCATAACGACGAAAGCGATGGTATCCCTGCCCGACATATGCAAGAGGCTCATCGGCTAGCGTGTTGCTGAGTTGAGTCCCTGTCGCTACCAGTTGAGCGAGCCGGTCCCATGCAACCGAACTGGCGACAGCCATCTCCAGCGGGGTTCCGTCACTGCGGGCCTCAAGCAACGAAGCTCCCAGCGCGGTGAAGGTACGGATCGTATCCGTGAGTGTGGCTTTAGAGCCGGAAATTGTTTCGTCATGCTGGCGCTTCGCTTCCCGCCAGGTTTTTCCTACGATCCTGTCATGGGTTTCGACTATGGCATCAGCAATCGCCGCTTCCCACTCCACAACACAGACGGCAAGGATCGCCCAGCGGCGGTCCGAAGTGATGTCACGCAAACCGTCGGTGAAGTAGCGTTCACCCTGCCGACGCAGCCGGGCAATGCGATGGGCAGGTATGCTGGCCAAAGCACTATGATTGATATTCAGGGTACGCAGAAATTCGAGCCTGTCGAGCAAACGGTTAGCAGCAGCCGAGTTGTTACCAACCTCGAAGTTGCGAAGCCAGATGAAACGACTGATATTGCCGGCGAGCATTTCACTCAGAAGTTTGTCCAGGTGATCGCGAACATCCGCTGTTAAATTTTCCGCAATCCGCGTTTCAATCCGCCGCTCAGCGGCGACCAGAGCATCCGCGCACAAGCGCTCGATTGTCGATACTGCGGGCAGAATGGTGGAAGTTTCCCGACACCGCACAATAAAACGATGAGCAAGATCCTCGTTTGATCTGGCATCTTCGGCCTGGCCGAAAGTCCACTCCCGCAGATCACGGGCACCACGGCCCGTGAAGGTCTTGTAGCCGTAAATTTCGCGCAGCGTGTCCATGTGCTGCTGACGGGTTTGGCGCCGTGTGGCATAAGTGAGAAGCGCATCAGCCGGAACTCCAAGCTGAGCACCGACGAAGGAAAGGACTTCACGCGGGATCATCTCACCAGGAGCCAGTGCACGGCCCGGATATCGTAAGGCACAAAGTTGCAGGGCAAAGCCAATCCTGTTTTCCGGTCTGCGGCGCTGCCTAATGTTTTCCAGGTCATCATCGCCCAGCGTGTAGAACTTCAGTAGCGACAGTTCGTCCGTGGGCAGATCGAACAGCGCTGCTCGCTGCCGTTCGGTGAAAATATGGCGTCGTGACATACAAATTCGTCCCTTTTGAAGTATAGTCTGTTTTGGACAACAGCCAGCCCATATAAATCAGGGCGTTCCGATACAAAAATCCAGGAGGGTTCAATTGGGACATCGTGCCGCCATTTACTGCCGGGTTTCAACAGCGGATCAGTCTTGTGAACGCCAGGAATTTGATCTGCGAGCCTTCGCCGGCCGTGCCGGCTACGACGTGGTGGGAATATTTAAGGAAACAGGTTCAGGAACTAAACTCGACCGGGCCGAGCGAAAGAAAGTCCTGGCGCTTGCCCAGTCCAGACAAATTGATGCAATCCTGGTCACTGAGCTTTCCCGGTGGGGGCGCTCGACGCTCGATCTGCTCAATACGCTACGTGAACTGGAGAACTGGAAGGTTTCCGTGATAGCCATGAATGGAATGGCGTTCGATCTTTCGTCGCCGTATGGACGAATGCTGGCGACGTTTCTTTCCGGCATTGCGGAGTTTGAGCGGGATCTCATCAGCGAGCGGGTCAAGTCAGGCCTTGCTGTTGCGAAGGCACGTGGTAAGAGGCTTGGTCGTCAGGCCGGAGTGCGACCAAAATCAGACCGACTTTTGCCTAAGGTGGTTGCGATGAGGGCCGAGGGACGCAGCTATCGCTGGATCGCACGCGAGCTCGGTATCAGCAAGAATACCGTCGCTGACATCGTGCAACGACACAGAGCTAACGCTTAGGG
Source organism: Enterobacter cloacae complex sp. 397G4 (assembly GCF_050031515.1). NCBI lineage: Bacteria > Pseudomonadati > Pseudomonadota > Gammaproteobacteria > Enterobacterales > Enterobacteriaceae > Enterobacter > Enterobacter cloacae complex sp. 397G4. Next base: position 802,081 of record NZ_JBLGWE010000001.1, read on the forward strand.
TGTCATTTCGCCCTCAGCCGGAACCGACCCCGAATAGGTTTCGTCGCGGATGTGCCAGGCTTGCAGCCAGGACAGCTTGGCGTAGGTCAGGCCGGGGCTCGACTCGGCCATCTTGGTCAGCCCGAGGTTGATCGCATCACCGAGGATTGCGGACAGCAGCAACGTCCTGTCTTTGGCCTCGGCCCCGTCCTTCAAGTGGGTGAAGTGGCGGCTGAAGCCCGTCCAGTCGTCCACGTCCATCAGCAGTTCGGTGATCTTGATGCGCGGCAGTAACTGGCTGGTTTGGTCGATCAGCGCCTGCGCCCGATCCGGCACCGCCGCATCCAGCGGGGTGATTTTCAGCCCTGACTCGGTGAGGATGGCATCGGGCAGCTCGTTGTCCTTGGCCAGGCGGGTGACGGTGGCCAACTGCTCGTCCAGCAGCTGCAAACGCTCTTCCAGGTACTGGTCGCTGTTCGGGTTGATCGCCAGGGGCAGGGCCTGCTCGCGCTTGAGTGCGGCGAACTTCTCGGCCGGCAGCAGGTAGTCGTCGAAGTCGCGGAACTGCCGCGAGCCCTTGACCCAGATGTCGCCGGAGCGCAGGGCGTTCTTCAGCTCGGACAGGGCGCAGATTTCGTAGAATTTCCGGTCGAGGCCTTCCGGGGTGATCACCAGCGGCTTCCAGCGCGGCTTGATGAAGGCCGTGGGTGCATCGGCCGGCACCTTGCGCAGGTTGTCGGCGTTCATCTCACGCAGGGTCTGCACGGCTGCCAGCACGCCTTGCGCGGCCGGCCCGTGCTGTTCCCCAACTTTTCGCTCGGCGAAGAGTATGAACATGCGCCGCCGGCGACGAATCGCCAAATCTCACCGTATCTCCCGAGCGGACGATTTCGCACCGGTCTGCCCGTCGAAGGGCTTGCGATCGAACGGGGCGACCTTTTCTATGCATGTCCGCGAGCCAGCGTCTTTTATGGCACGGCGCTCGACGCCGACCTTCGGACGCGCGGCGTAAGCACGCTTGTCATGGCCGGGATAAGCACCACCGGCGTTGTTCTTTCAAGCGTCGCCTGGGCTAGTGATGCGGACTACGACGTGCGTTTGGTCCAGGACTGCTGCTACGACCCGGATCGGGATGCCCACGAAGCTCTGTTGCGTTCCGGGTTCGGCGGACGTGTACAGGTCGTGTAATTTTCGGGCCTCGCATGATCGCGGCCATAGCCGCAGGTGGATTGGTGCGAGGCAGGGCCAGTCCAAGTCAGGGTGCGGTCATCGCGGCGCCTGCAACTCTCAAAAACCCATCGCCGTAGCGGAGGTCTTGTAATCGCATGTCATTACGCACGCCCGATTTATTGTTCACAGCGATAGCACCTGCCATTTGGGGCAGCACCTACATTGTCACCACCCAATACCTGCCGAACTTCTCACCGATGACGGTCGCGATGCTGCGGGCGTTGCCGGCGGGTTTATTGCTCGTGATGATCGTCCGACAGATTCCAACGGGAATCTGGTGGATGCGCATCTTCATCCTCGGCGCACTTAATATTTCGCTATTCTGGAGCTTGTTGTTTATTTCGGTCTACCGCCTGCCGGGCGGGGTCGCGGCGACGGTAGGCGCTGTGCAGCCGCTGATGGTCGTGTTCATCTCTGCCGCTCTGCTAGGTAGCCCGATACGATTGATGGCGGTCCTGGGGGCTATTTGCGGAACTGCGGGCGTGGCGCTGTTGGTGTTGACACCAAACGCAGCGCTAGATCCTGTCGGCGTCGCAGCGGGCCTGGCGGGGGCGGTTTCCATGGCGTTCGGAACCGTGCTGACCCGCAAGTGGCAACCTCCCGTGCCTCTGCTCACCTTTACCGCCTGGCAACTGGCGGCCGGAGGACTTCTGCTCGTTCCAGTAGCTTTAGTGTTTGATCCGCCAATCCCGATGCCTACAGGAACCAATGTTCTCGGCCTGGCGTGGCTCGGCCTGATCGGAGCGGGTTTAACCTACTTCCTTTGGTTCCGGGGGATCTCGCGACTCGAACCTACAGTTGTTTCCTTACTGGGCTTTCTCAGCCCGGGGACCGCCGTGTTGCTAGGATGGTTGTTCTTGGATCAGACGCTGAGTGCGCTTCAAATCATCGGCGTCCTGCTCGTGATCGGGAGTATCTGGCTGGGCCAACGTTCCAACCGCACTCCTAGGGCGCGTATAGCTTGCCGGAAGTCGCCTTGACCCGCATGGCATAGGCCTATCGTTTCCACGATCAGCGATCGGCTCGTTGCCCTGCGCCGCTCCAAAGCCCGCGACGCAGCGCCGGCAGGCAGAGCAAGTAGAGGGCAGCGCCTGCAATCCATGCCCACCCGTTCCACGTTGTTATAGAAGCCGCATAGATCGCCGTGAAGAGGAGGGGTCCGACGATCGAGGTCAGGCTGGTGAGCGCCGCCAGTGAGCCTTGCAGCTGCCCCTGACGTTCCTCATCCACCTGCCTGGACAACATTGCTTGCAGCGCCGGCATTCCGATGCCACCCGAAGCAAGCAGGACCATGATCGGGAACGCCATCCATCCCCGTGTCGCGAAGGCAAGCAGGATGTAGCCTGTGCCGTCGGCAATCATTCCGAGCATGAGTGCCCGCCTTTCGCCGAGCCGGGCGGCTACAGGGCCGGTGATCATTGCCTGGGCGAGTGAATGCAGAATGCCAAATGCGGCAAGCGAAATGCCGATCGTGGTCGCGTCCCAGTGAAAGCGATCCTCGCCGAAAATGACCCAAAGCGCGGCCGGCACCTGTCCGACAAGTTGCATGATGAAGAAGACCGCCATCAGGGCGGCGACGACGGTCATGCCCCGGGCCCACCGGAACGAAGCGAGCGGGTTGAGAGCCTCCCGGCGTAACGGCCGGCGTTCGCCTTTGTGCGACTCCGGCAAAAGGAAACAGCCCGTCAGGAAATTGAGGCCGTTCAAGGCTGCCGCGGCGAAGAACGGAGCGTGGGGGGAGAAACCGCCCATCAGCCCACCGAGCACAGGTCCCGCGACCATCCCGAACCCGAAACAGGCGCTCATGAAGCCGAAGTGCCGCGCGCGCTCATCGCCATCAGTGATATCGGCAATATAAGCGCCGGCTACCGCCCCAGTCGCCCCGGTGATGCCGGCCACGATCCGCCCGATATAGAGAACCCAAAGGAAAGGCGCCGTCGCCATGATGGCGTAGTCGACAGCAGCGCCGGCCAGCGAGACGAGCAAGACCGGCCGCCGCCCGAAACGATCCGACAGCGCGCCCAGCACAGGTGCGCAGGCAAATTGCATCAACGCATACAGCGCCAGCAGAATGCCATAGTGGGCGGTGACGTCGTTCGAGTGAACCAGATCGCGCAGGAGGCCCGGCAGCACCGGCATAATCAGGCCGATGCCGACAGCGTCGAGCGCGACAGTGCTCAGAATTACGATCAGGGGTCTGTTGGGTTTCACGTCTGGCCTCCGGACCAGCCTCCGCTGGTCCGATTGAACGCGCGGATTCTTTATCACTGATAAGTTGGTGGACATATTATGTTTATCAGTGATAAAGTGTCAAGCATGACAAAGTTGCAGCCGAATACAGTGATCCGTGCCGCCCTGGACCTGTTGAACGAGGTCGGCGTAGACGGTCTGACGACACGCAAACTGGCGGAACGGTTGGGGGTTCAGCAGCCGGCGCTTTACTGGCACTTCAGGAACAAGCGGGCGCTGCTCGACGCACTGGCCGAAGCCATGCTGGCGGAGAATCATACGCATTCGGTGCCGAGAGCCGACGACGACTGGCGCTCATTTCTGATCGGGAATGCCCGCAGCTTCAGGCAGGCGCTGCTCGCCTACCGCGATGGCGCGCGCATCCATGCCGGCACGCGACCGGGCGCACCGCAGATGGAAACGGCCGACGCGCAGCTTCGCTTCCTCTGCGAGGCGGGTTTTTCGGCCGGGGACGCCGTCAATGCGCTGATGACAATCAGCTACTTCACTGTTGGGGCCGTGCTTGAGGAGCAGGCCGGCGACAGCGATGCCGGCGAGCGCGGCGGCACCGTTGAACAGGCTCCGCTCTCGCCGCTGTTGCGGGCCGCGATAGACGCCTTCGACGAAGCCGGTCCGGACGCAGCGTTCGAGCAGGGACTCGCGGTGATTGTCGATGGATTGGCGAAAAGGAGGCTCGTTGTCAGGAACGTTGAAGGACCGAGAAAGGGTGACGATTGATCAGGACCGCTGCCGGAGCGCAACCCACTCACTACAGCAGAGCCATGTAGACAACATCCCCTCCCCCTTTCCACCGCGTCAGACGCCCGTAGCAGCCCGCTACGGGCTTTTTCATGCCCTGCCCTAGCGTCCAAGCCTCACGGCCGCGCTCGGCCTCTCTGGCGGCCTTCTGGCGCTCCTGCTGCGGCGTCCGCTCGTGGGCCGTGGCGCGGGTCCGCGCGCCGGCCTCGTGCGCCTGGCGCTCGCGGCCGTCTTCACGTTCTGCCTTGCGCAGATGAGATAGGGGAGCCCGCAGAATTCGGAAAAAATCGTACGCTAAGGTTTTCCGGGCATCCGTAAGGGCCGAAACTTCCCGTCTTCCAGTCTGCGGCTCTGCCGCCAGACGTAATCGCCGGTTAGGTTGATGTGCTCCCAGCCCAGCGGCGACAGGAATTGCAGCAGCTCGCCGTCCACCGGCTTGCCGGCCTCGACCAACCCCTGGGTGGCGCGTTCCAGGTACACCGTGTTCCACAGCACGATAGCCGCCGTCACCAGGTTGAGGCCGCTGGCCCGGTAGCGCTGCTGCTCGAAGCTCCGATCCCTGATTTCCCCAAGGCGGTTGAAGAACACCGCCCTGGCCAGCGAGTTGCGCGCCTCACCTTTGTTCAGGCCGGCATGCACGCGGCGGCGCAGTTCAACACTTTGCAGCCAGTCCAGGATGAACAGCGTGCGCTCGATCCGGCCCAGCTCGCGCAGGGCCACGGCCAGTCCGTTCTGGCGCGGGTAGCTGCCGAGCTTGCGCAGCATCAGCGAGGCGGTGACGGTGCCCTGCTTGATCGAGCTGGCCAGGCGCAGGATGTCGTCCCAGTGGGCACGCACGTGCTTGATGTTCAGGGTGCCGCCGATCAGCGGGCGCAACGTCGGGTAGGCTTGCACGCCCTGCGGCACGTACAGCTTGGTTTCGCCGAGGTCGCGGATGCGCGGCGCGAAGCGGAAGCCTAGCAGGTGCATCAGGGCAAAGACGTGATCGGTGAAGCCGGCCGTGTCGGTGTAGTGCTCCTCGATCCGCAGGTCGGACTCGTGGTACAGCAGGCCGTCGAGCACATAGGTGGAATCGCGGACGCCGACATTCACCACGCGGGTGCTGAACGGCGCGTACTGGTCGGAGATATGGGTATAGAACAGCCGTCCCGGCTCGCTACCGTACTTCGGGTTGACGTGCCCGGTGCTCTCGCCCCGGCCACCCGCGCGGAAGCGCTGGCCATCGGAGGATGAGGTCGTGCCGTCGCCCCAGTGGGCGGCAAAGGCGTGGCGATACTGGTGGTTGACCAGCTCGGCCAAGGCCGCCGAATAGGTTTCGTCGCGGATGTGCCAGGCTTGCAGCCAGGACAGCTTGGCGTAGGTCAGGCCGGGGCTCGACTCGGCCATCTTGGTCAGCCCGAGGTTGATCGCATCACCGAGGATTGCGGACAGCAGCAACGTCCTGTCTTTGGCCTCGGCCCCGTCCTTCAAGTGGGTGAAGTGGCGGCTGAAGCCCGTCCAGTCGTCCACGTCCATCAGCAGTTCGGTGATCTTGATGCGCGGCAGTAACTGGCTGGTTTGGTCGATCAGCGCCTGCGCCCGATCCGGCACCGCCGCATCCAGCGGGGTGATTTTCAGCCCTGACTCGGTGAGGATGGCATCGGGCAGCTCGTTGTCCTTGGCCAGGCGGGTGACGGTGGCCAACTGCTCGTCCAGCAGCTGCAAACGCTCTTCCAGGTACTGGTCGCTGTTCGGGTTGATCGCCAGGGGCAGGGCCTGCTCGCGCTTGAGTGCGGCGAACTTCTCGGCCGGCAGCAGGTAGTCGTCGAAGTGGCACTGTTGCAAATAGTCGGTGGTGATAAACTTATCATCCCCTTTTGCTGATGGAGCTGCACATGAACCCATTCAAAGGCCGGCATTTTCAGCGTGACATCATTCTGTGGGCCGTACGCTGGTACTGCAAATACGGCATCAGTTACCGTGAGCTGCAGGAGATGCTGGCTGAACGCGGAGTGAATGTCGATCACTCCACGATTTACCGCTGGGTTCAGCGTTATGCGCCTGAAATGGAAAAACGGCTGCGCTGGTACTGGCGTAACCCTTCCGATCTTTGCCCGTGGCACATGGATGAAACCTACGTGAAGGTCAATGGCCGCTGGGCGTATCTGTACCGGGCCGTCGACAGCCGGGGCCGCACTGTCGATTTTTATCTCTCCTCCCGTCGTAACAGCAAAGCTGCATACCGGTTTCTGGGTAAAATCCTCAACAACGTGAAGAAGTGGCAGATCCCGCGATTCATCAACACGGATAAAGCGCCCGCCTATGGTCGCGCGCTTGCTCTGCTCAAACGCGAAGGCCGGTGCCCGTCTGACGTTGAACACCGACAGATTAAGTACCGGAACAACGTGATTGAATGCGATCATGGCAAACTGAAACGGATAATCGGCGCCACGCTGGGATTTAAATCCATGAAGACGGCTTACGCCACCATCAAAGGTATTGAGGTGATGCGTGCACTACGCAAAGGCCAGGCCTCAGCATTTTATTATGGTGATCCCCTGGGCGAAATGCGCCTGGTAAGCAGAGTTTTTGAAATGTAAGGCCTTTGAATAAGACAAAAGGCTGCCTCATCGCTAACTTTGCAACAGTGCCTTTAAGCGTGCATAATAAGCCCTACACAAATTGGGAGTTAGACATCATGAGCAACGCAAAAACAAAGTTAGGCATCACAAAGTACAGCATCGTGACCAACAGCAACGATTCCGTCACACTGCGCCTCATGACTGAGCATGACCTTGCGATGCTCTATGAGTGGCTAAATCGATCTCATATCGTCGAGTGGTGGGGCGGAGAAGAAGCACGCCCGACACTTGCTGACGTACAGGAACAGTACTTGCCAAGCGTTTTAGCGCAAGAGTCCGTCACTCCATACATTGCAATGCTGAATGGAGAGCCGATTGGGTATGCCCAGTCGTACGTTGCTCTTGGAAGCGGGGACGGACGGTGGGAAGAAGAAACCGATCCAGGAGTACGCGGAATAGACCAGTTACTGGCGAATGCATCACAACTGGGCAAAGGCTTGGGAACCAAGCTGGTTCGAGCTCTGGTTGAGTTGCTGTTCAATGATCCCGAGGTCACCAAGATCCAAACGGACCCGTCGCCGAGCAACTTGCGAGCGATCCGATGCTACGAGAAAGCGGGGTTTGAGAGGCAAGGTACCGTAACCACCCCATATGGTCCAGCCGTGTACATGGTTCAAACACGCCAGGCATTCGAGCGAACACGCAGTGATGCCTAACCCTTCCATCGAGGGGGACGTCCAAGGGCTGGCGCCCTTGGCCGCCCCTCATGTCAAACGTTGGGCGAACCCGGAGCCTCATTAATTGTTAGCCGTTAAAATTAAGCCCTTTACCAAACCAATACTTATTATGAAAAACACAATACATATCAACTTCGCTATTTTTTTAATAATTGCAAATATTATCTACAGCAGCGCCAGTGCATCAACAGATATCTCTACTGTTGCATCTCCATTATTTGAAGGAACTGAAGGTTGTTTTTTACTTTACGATGCATCCACAAACGCTGAAATTGCTCAATTCAATAAAGCAAAGTGTGCAACGCAAATGGCACCAGATTCAACTTTCAAGATCGCATTATCACTTATGGCATTTGATGCGGAAATAATAGATCAGAAAACCATATTCAAATGGGATAAAACCCCCAAAGGAATGGAGATCTGGAACAGCAATCATACACCAAAGACGTGGATGCAATTTTCTGTTGTTTGGGTTTCGCAAGAAATAACCCAAAAAATTGGATTAAATAAAATCAAGAATTATCTCAAAGATTTTGATTATGGAAATCAAGACTTCTCTGGAGATAAAGAAAGAAACAACGGATTAACAGAAGCATGGCTCGAAAGTAGCTTAAAAATTTCACCAGAAGAACAAATTCAATTCCTGCGTAAAATTATTAATCACAATCTCCCAGTTAAAAACTCAGCCATAGAAAACACCATAGAGAACATGTATCTACAAGATCTGGATAATAGTACAAAACTGTATGGGAAAACTGGTGCAGGATTCACAGCAAATAGAACCTTACAAAACGGATGGTTTGAAGGGTTTATTATAAGCAAATCAGGACATAAATATGTTTTTGTGTCCGCACTTACAGGAAACTTGGGGTCGAATTTAACATCAAGCATAAAAGCCAAGAAAAATGCGATCACCATTCTAAACACACTAAATTTATAAAAAATCTAATGGCAAAATCGCCCAACCCTTCAATCAAGTCGGGACGGCCAAAAGCAAGCTTTTGGCTCCCCTCGCTGGCGCTCGGCGCCCCTTATTTCAAACGTTAGACGGCAAAGTCACAGACCGCGGGATCTCTTATGACCAACTACTTTGATAGCCCCTTCAAAGGCAAGCTGCTTTCTGAGCAAGTGAAGAACCCCAATATCAAAGTTGGGCGGTACAGCTATTACTCTGGCTACTATCATGGGCACTCATTCGATGACTGCGCACGGTATCTGTTTCCGGACCGTGATGACGTTGATAAGTTGATCATCGGTAGTTTCTGCTCTATCGGGAGTGGGGCTTCCTTTATCATGGCTGGCAATCAGGGGCATCGGTACGACTGGGCATCATCTTTCCCGTTCTTTTATATGCAGGAAGAACCTGCATTCTCAAGCGCACTCGATGCCTTCCAAAAAGCAGGTAATACTGTCATTGGCAATGACGTTTGGATCGGCTCTGAGGCAATGGTCATGCCCGGAATCAAGATCGGGCACGGTGCGGTGATAGGCAGCCGCTCGTTGGTGACAAAAGATGTGGGGCACTGTTGCAAAGTTAGCGATGAGGCAGCCTTTTGTCTTATTCAAAGGCCTTACATTTCAAAAACTCTGCTTACCAGGCGCATTTCGCCCAGGGGATCACCATAATAAAATGCTGAGGCCTGGCCTTTGCGTAGTGCACGCATCACCTCAATACCTTTGATGGTGGCGTAAGCCGTCTTCATGGATTTAAATCCCAGCGTGGCGCCGATTATCCGTTTCAGTTTGCCATGATCGCATTCAATCACGTTGTTCCGGTACTTAATCTGTCGGTGTTCAACGTCAGACGGGCACCGGCCTTCGCGTTTGAGCAGAGCAAGCGCGCGACCATAGGCGGGCGCTTTATCCGTGTTGATGAATCGCGGGATCTGCCACTTCTTCACGTTGTTGAGGATTTTACCCAGAAACCGGTATGCAGCTTTGCTGTTACGACGGGAGGAGAGATAAAAATCGACAGTGCGGCCCCGGCTGTCGACGGCCCGGTACAGATACGCCCAGCGGCCATTGACCTTCACGTAGGTTTCATCCATGTGCCACGGGCAAAGATCGGAAGGGTTACGCCAGTACCAGCGCAGCCGTTTTTCCATTTCAGGCGCATAACGCTGAACCCAGCGGTAAATCGTGGAGTGATCGACATTCACTCCGCGTTCAGCCAGCATCTCCTGCAGCTCACGGTAACTGATGCCGTATTTGCAGTACCAGCGTACGGCCCACAGAATGATGTCACGCTGAAAATGCCGGCCTTTGAATGGGTTCATGTGCAGCTCCATCAGCAAAAGGGGATGATAAGTTTATCACCACCGACTATTTGCAACAGTGCCTCTCGATAGGTATAGTGTTTTGCAGTTTAGAGGAGATATCGCGATGCATACGCGGAAGGCAATAACGGAGGCAATTCGAAAATTAGGAGTCCAAACCGGTGACCTGTTGATGGTGCATGCCTCACTTAAAGCGATTGGTCCGGTCGAAGGAGGAGCGGAGACGGTCGTTGCCGCGTTACGCTCCGCGGTTGGGCCGACTGGCACTGTGATGGGATACGCGTCGTGGGACCGATCACCCTACGAGGAGACTCTGAATGGCGCTCGGTTGGATGACAAAGCCCGCCGTACCTGGCCGCCGTTCGATCCCGCAACGGCCGGGACTTACCGTGGGTTCGGCCTGCTGAATCAATTTCTGGTTCAAGCCCCCGGCGCGCGGCGCAGCGCGCACCCCGATGCATCGATGGTCGCGGTTGGTCCGCTAGCTGAAACGCTGACGGAGCCTCACGAACTCGGTCACGCCTTGGGGGAAGGGTCGCCCGTCGAGCGGTTCGTCCGCCTTGGCGGGAAGGCCCTGCTGTTGGGTGCGCCGCTAAACTCCGTTACCGCATTGCACTACGCCGAGGCGGTTGCGGATATCCCCAACAAACGATGGGTGACGTATGAGATGCCGATGCTTGGAAGAAACGGTGAAGTCGCCTGGAAAACGGCATCAGAATACGATTCAAACGGCATTCTCGATTGCTTTGCTATCGAAGGAAAGCCGGATGCGGTCGAAACTATAGCAAATGCTTACGTGAAGCTCGGTCGCCATCGAGAAGGTGTCGTGGGCTTTGCTCAGTGCTACCTGTTCGACGCGCAGGACATCGTGACGTTCGGCGTCACCTATCTTGAGAAGCACTTCGGAGCCACTCCGATCGTGCCAGCACACGAAGCCGCCCAGCGCTCTTGCGAGCCTTCCGGTTAGAGGCCGTCGACAATGATAATCTGGATCAACGGACCTTTCGGCGCCGGAAAGACGACTCTCGCTGAGCGGCTGCGCGATCGGCGTCCGAAATCGCTGATCTTTGACCCTGAGGAAATCGGGTTCGTGGTGAAAGAAACGGTCCCCATACCAGCGAGCGGAGACTATCAGGATCTCCCCTTGTGGAGGGGACTTACGATCGCTGCGGTCAGCGAGATTCGCAGGAATTACTCGCAGGACATCATCATCCCAATGACGCTCGTGCACCCGGACTATCTGACTGAGATACTCGACGGGTTAAGGCAGATCGACGATCAGCTGCTGCACATCTTTCTGATGCTTAACGAGGACCTATTGCGTCACCGGATCTCGAACCAGACCATGCATCCTGACCCGAATCGGAATGCGGAGATTCGAGAGTGGCGATTAGCGAATGTCGCCCGATGCTTGGCCGCAAGGGAACGGCTTCCGTCCACAACCCGTGTTCTCGATAGTGGTGCACACACCAGCGATGAACTTGCAGCGATGGTGCTCGACAGACTCGATCAGCGCACCTGATCGCCTTAGAGCTGGCTCGGGAAATCTGCACAGCGGGGATAAGTGGAGTTTCTGCCTGACTTCGGCTTAGATGCCGGGAACAGGAGAGACCATGACGAGACGACCGCGCCGGAACCATAGCCCGGCTTTCAAGGCGAAGGTGGCACTTGCCGCCATCCGAGGTGAGCAGACGCTGGTGGAGTTGTCCCAGCAGTTCGATGTGCACGCCAACCAGATCAAGCAATGGAAAGACCAGCTCCTTGAGGGGGCGACAGGTGTGTTCGGCGATGAAACGAAAGCGGAGCCGTCGGGTCCGACCATCGATGTCAAAACGCTGCACGCGAAAATCGGCGAACTGACACTGGAGAACGATTTTTTATCCGGTGCGCTCGGCAAGGCGGGATTGCTGGGCGGAAAGAAATGATCGACCGCGAGCACAAGCTATCCGTCGTGCGCCAGGCGAAGCTTCTCGGCTTCAGCCGTGGCAGCGTCTACTATCTGCCTCGTCCGGTGTCTGACGGCGATCTGGCCCTTATGCGCCGGATTGACGAATTGCATCTCGACTACCCCTTTGCCGGAAGTCGGATGTTGCAAGGGCTCTTGAGAGGAGAAGGTCTGGAGACCGGGCGGCGACACGTCGCCACGCTGATGAAGAAGATGGGCATCAAGGCGATCTACCGCCGCCCGAACACCTCGAAACCAGCGCCAGGGCACATACGAAAGCTGGCAGTCACCCGGCCCAATCAGGTGTGGGCAATGGACCTGACCTACATCCCCATGGCGCGGGGATTTGTCTATCTGTGCGCCGTCGTGGACTGGTTCAGCCGGAAGGTCTTGTCATGGCGGTTGTCGATCACGATGGAAGCAGCCTTCTGCATCGAGGCGGTGGAGGAGGCACTTGCCCGTCATGGCAGGCCGGAAATCTTCAATACCGACCAGGGATCGCAGTTCACCTCCATCGACTTCACCGCCGTGCTGAAGAGGTCACAGATTGCCATCTCGATGGATGGCAAGGGTGCGTGGCGAGACAATGTCTTCGTCGAGCGGCTCTGGCGTTCGATCAAATACGAGGAAGTCTACCTCCATGCCTACAAGACTGTGTCCGAGGCACGCGCTGGCATCGCCCGATATCTGAACTTCTACAACACCAGACGCCCACATTGGCACTGTTGCAAAGTTAGCGATGAGGCAGCCTTTTGTCTTATTCAAAGGCCTTACATTTCAAAAACTCTGCTTACCAGGCGCATTTCGCCCAGGGGATCACCATAATAAAATGCTGAGGCCTGGCCTTTGCGTAGTGCACGCATCACCTCAATACCTTTGATGGTGGCGTAAGCCGTCTTCATGGATTTAAATCCCAGCGTGGCGCCGATTATCCGTTTCAGTTTGCCATGATCGCATTCAATCACGTTGTTCCGGTACTTAATCTGTCGGTGTTCAACGTCAGACGGGCACCGGCCTTCGCGTTTGAGCAGAGCAAGCGCGCGACCATAGGCGGGCGCTTTATCCGTGTTGATGAATCGCGGGATCTGCCACTTCTTCACGTTGTTGAGGATTTTACCCAGAAACCGGTATGCAGCTTTGCTGTTACGACGGGAGGAGAGATAAAAATCGACAGTGCGGCCCCGGCTGTCGACGGCCCGGTACAGATACGCCCAGCGGCCATTGACCTTCACGTAGGTTTCATCCATGTGCCACGGGCAAAGATCGGAAGGGTTACGCCAGTACCAGCGCAGCCGTTTTTCCATTTCAGGCGCATAACGCTGAACCCAGCGGTAAATCGTGGAGTGATCGACATTCACTCCGCGTTCAGCCAGCATCTCCTGCAGCTCACGGTAACTGATGCCGTATTTGCAGTACCAGCGTACGGCCCACAGAATGATGTCACGCTGAAAATGCCGGCCTTTGAATGGGTTCATGTGCAGCTCCATCAGCAAAAGGGGATGATAAGTTTATCACCACCGACTATTTGCAACAGTGCCCTATTTTTCGGGGATCTGATTGCCCTCTGGCAATATCATTCAGCACGCCATAGTCGGCATCATGGTCCATTCGCCAGAAAACCGAAGCACCGGCATCAGCCAGGCGTGGAGAAAACTGGTATCCCAGCAGCCAGAAAAGGCCAAAGACAAGTTCGCTGGCACCTGCTGTATCGGTCATAATTTCGGTTGGATTCAGCCCGGTCTCCTGTTCCAGAAGACCTTCCAGCACAAAGATAGAGTCCCTCAGCGTCCCCGGTATAACGATGCCATGAAAGCCGGAATACTGATCGGACACAAAGTTGTACCAGGTGATCCCTCTGTTATTACCAAAGTATTTGCGGTTCGGTCCGGCATTGATTGTTCTGACTGGCGTAACAAAGCGCATTCCATCTGCAGATGCCACTTCTCCTCCACCCCATATCTGTGCCAGTGGCAGCGTTGCCTGAAAATCAACCAGTCTGGCATTAGCGCTGGTGATAGTTTCAGCCCGCAGATAGTTCGCTTTTGTCCAGTTCAGCCGGTGTCGGGTCAGTGCAGGAACATTTGATCTGATCAGTGGTTCCAGACCGATATTGCAGGCTTCAGCCATCAGCACGGCGCTGATGCTGACGGGCAGATCATCAACTCTGGCACTGGCTTCACTAGCATGGAAAAACTCATCAGCAAATCCGGTATGGGCGTTAATTTCGAGCAGCAACTCCGTTAAATCCACCGGAGGGAGTAGATCACTGATCATTTTGCTCAGTCGTTTCAGACTGTCCGGCTCATCAAGACTGGCGAGGGGAGAAATTGTCAACCGGGGCTTCGGGCCAGAAACATCGAGTTCGACAGCCTCATTTTCGCAAAGACGTGCAGCAACCTGTCTGTAACGACTATCAAGCTGATGACCCAGAGATTTTATTGCTTCCTGCGGGTCTGTCGGGTGCCCCAAAGAACGATAAACCTTAATCCGGTTTGCCTGCCAGTCAGCACCCTGTAGTAATCTTGCACGAGGATCTCCCCACCGGTTACTGCCGGTAACGTAGACATCCCTCCGCCTCAGACTATCCTGCAGTTTACTGAGAAAGCAGAGCGTGTATCCCCTGCGGGTGATATGTTTTTCCTTGTTAATCACCAGCCGTTTCCATGACCGACTGATAATTTCCGTTGGTGCGTCGTCAAAAAACTGCCGCCGTGAGCTGAACTCCCGGCTGAGGTAGTCACAGGCATTCAGAGTGGTAACCCCGGCAGGTGCGGATGAAAATTTAACGGTATTCAGCAGATGGGGCAGGAAACGACGAACGCGCCCGTACTGCTCCACCATTTCTTCATGAAAATTATCGTCTGAGGGCCGGGCAATTTCACGGACAAGCGTGATGATTTCAGCCAGCTTTTGCCTTGGGATGTAGCTGAACACCTCAGCACGAATCGATTCGTCCGGTGTTTCTTCTTTCAGCAGGTACGAACATGCGCTGGCGAGCGCCAATGCAGATTTATCCAGATCCTTCAGCGAGCGGAGCCGTTTTTTCTGCCCAATCTTTCTGGCGTCACGGATGATAACGGCCAGCATGGCGTCCAGAACGTCCAATGCATCATCCAGCGCCAGCGTTTCCCATGCAAGGACAAAGGCAACCAGAACCGCCATCCTTTTCTGCGGTGACATCCTGGCAATATTGAACACCGAAGTCATACCAGCATAACGTGCGAGATTTTTCAGGCGCACAGCCGGGAGTGTACTCAGGTTTTCAGCATGCAGGCCAAAATCGTTCAGAGTTTTCCAGCGTTCAATTGCTTCATTAAACGCCGGACCACTGATGGTCACAGGGCCCTTTTTCAGTGATTCCAGTAAAGACAGGCGGCTGCAATCAGTTGGCCCCAGCAGCATCTCCAGCTGTGAACGCTGTTCGGCTGACGGTATCAGTGCCAGTTTGTTCCACAGGCGCAACGTCGCCTTTTCCCTTACCTCTGAAATCAACCGGGTCAGCGTAGTGGCTCCGGGGAGAATAATACGATGTTGCATAAGCCACCCTGTCGCCAGATCGAAAAGCAGGCCAGGACGTTCGTTGCTTATCCAGCTCCGGGTATATAAAAGACGGGTAAGGCGAAATGTCCAGGGCCAGGCAAATTCACGATACTGATAGTGCTGACGTATCAGCGCTGCATGCTCACGGCGGGTATTTTCCCTCTGACCGTATTCTGCAAGAACGGTGATATCACGAATCCCGAGCTGTCTGGCGGTAAAATGCCGGA
This sequence comes from Enterobacter cloacae complex sp. 397G4, assembly GCF_050031515.1. Lineage (NCBI taxonomy): Bacteria > Pseudomonadati > Pseudomonadota > Gammaproteobacteria > Enterobacterales > Enterobacteriaceae > Enterobacter > Enterobacter cloacae complex sp. 397G4. The sequence continues at coordinate 817,564 of NZ_JBLGWE010000001.1, forward strand.
CGCCGGAAGGAATATGACCTGGGACCTACGTGCGCCCGCACCGACACCCTCACACCTTCGAGCTACTGTTGCCATTAAGGGGTCGTTTCGTGGTGCTGAATTTTGACGATCGGGGTACCGTCACCCATCGGGCGATATTGGGGGAAACCTGTACGGTGCTGGAGATGGCCGCAGGAACCTGGCATGCCGTGCTGTCGCTGGATACCGGTGGCATAATTTTTGAAGTAAAACACGGTGGCTATCAACCCGTGGCTGCCGATGACTATGCGCACTGGGCTCCAGCGGAAGGAGAACCAGGAACCACGGAGCTTATGGCCTGGTATGCGCAAGCGCAGGTGGGCGACAGCACTTTTGCCGTCTAAGGCGATAAACAAAAACGGAATGAGTTTCCCCATTCCGTTTCCGCTATTACAAACCGTCGGTGACGATTTTAGCCGCCGACGCTAATACATCGCGACGGCTTTCTGCCTTAGGTTGAGGCTGGGTGAAGTAAGTGACCAGAATCAGCGGCGCACGATCTTTTGGCCAGATCACCGCGATATCGTTGGTGGTGCCATAGCCACCGCTGCCGGTTTTATCCCCCACAACCCAGGAAGCAGGCAGTCCAGCCTGAATGCTCGCTGCACCGGTGGTATTGCCTTTCATCCATGTCACCAGCTGCGCCCGTTGGCTGTCGCCCAATGCTTTACCCAGCGTCAGATTCCGCAGAGTTTGCGCCATTGCCCGAGGTGAAGTGGTATCACGCGGATCGCCCGGAATGGCGGTGTTTAACGTCGGCTCGGTACGGTCGAGACGGAACGTTTCGTCTCCCAGCTGTCGGGCGAACGCGGTGACGCTAGCCGGGCCGCCAACGTGAGCAATCAGCTTATTCATCGCCACGTTATCGCTGTACTGTAGCGCGGCCGCGCTAAGCTCAGCCAGTGACATCGTCCCATTGACGTGCTTTTCCGCAATCGGATTATAGTTAACAAGGTCAGATTTTTTGATCTCAACTCGCTGATTTAACAGATTCGGTTCGCTTTCACTTTTCTTCAGCACCGCGGCCGCGGCCATCACTTTACTGGTGCTGCACATCGCAAAGCGCTCATCAGCACGATAAAGTATTTGCGAATTATCTGCTGTGTTAATCAATGCCACACCCAGTCTGCCTCCCGACTGCCGCTCTAATTCGGCAAGTTTTTGCTGTACGTCCGCCGTTTGCGCATACAGCGGCACACTTCCTAACAACAGCGTGACGGTTGCCGTCGCCATCAGCGTGAACTGGCGCAGTGATTTTTTAACCATGGGATTCCTTATTCTGGAAGATACGAAATAACAACAACATGAATAGTCCCTAAATTCCACGTGTGTTTTTTATTAGCTTCAAAAATCACTATTTCACGAAGAATTTAGACTGCTTCTCACACATTGTAACATTATTTACAACCACCTTTCAATCATTTTTGATAAATCATTGATTTCATCTTTGCTGCAATGATACTTAATAAACTCTGCAAGTTATCCACAGAGCAACACTCAATTTTATTGATGATATTCTTATTATACCAGACATTTTTCATACACTCCCTTGTACGGATAGTTTTCCGACAACTTCATGATTACATATCTTGCGGTTTTGATTATTTTTGCTGCAAGAAATACATACTTCAAACGAAAGGTCTTTATTTGCTGTCTGTATTCTGAAGAGTCCAAGGAATCAAACTTGAACAACAAAAATAGGTTATATGAAAGCATCATCATTTGAAACACGGCTTCATTCGCCCAAAATGACTTTAGCAAGAGATGACCCACCGCCATGTCGTATTTGGCTTCTTTGATATAGTTTTCAGCATTACCACGCTTTTCATAGTATATAACTACTTTTTCAGAAAGCAAGGTAGTATTTGTTACAAAGAAAAAGTAGTCGTATTCGGAACCTTCTAAAAGTGATAATTGTGCTCTTTCTTTTTCTGGTTTCAGTACGCGAGATACGACAAATCTTCTGTCTTTTTCCCATTTAACTAATTTTGTATACAGTTCTGTAGTTTCTCTACCTTCTTCTCCTTTAACGAATACAATTGATGAATTCGTTGCTTGTGAGGTGAGTGTAGAATAACTTTTGGCTTTAATTAAATATTTGCATCCAAGAGATTCTATCGTTTCGATAATTTTTTCATCAAAGTAGCCACTATCCATTCGAAATAAAATTTCTAAATCGTCTGATTTGATGTTAGCAACAATTTCTTTGATCATTTCCGCAGCACCGTTTGCAGTGTAAGTATTGCCACTTCTTACAAATCCGGTAACATATGCTTTTAATTCGTCGCAAAATGCAAATTGGATATTGTAGCATCGGTTTCCCAGTTTCTTAGGATTATATCCTTTTGACGCACCTTCTTGATGACCTTCTACGTTAATTACACTACTATCAATATCAATCGTAATGGATGTCAATTTACTTTTAGTGAGCAGTTTTTTAAAGACTTTAAAATTAATGTCTCTAAACATTTGGGTTGTCTTGAAGTTGAAGTTTCCTAGAAACCGTGACACTGTTTCAGGTTCTTTTACGGAAATATCAAACTCGTTGACGAGGGGATCATTTTGAAGTAGCTTTAGACGTTCTAACTTATCAATGCCAATGAAGTGACCGCAGAGCATGGTCTTTATATGATTCATCTTGATTTTATTTGTTGAGTCATTATCAAATACGAGGTCATTTTCAATAAAATCAAAAATCCCATTGCTTTTTGCATTCTCAAGGAGCAGAAAAAGACCTGCATTTGATGTTAGATTCTTAGCTTTGAAATCAATTTTATTAATCATAATTAGAACCCCTTTTTACTACTTTTCTTACTATTATTTTACCATATATCGAGTCATAAAAGCTGATAATTTAACATATTTTTGAGCACTTTTCTTTCACCCAATGGGTGAAAGCTGAATTTCGAAGGAATGCATATTTATCAAGGCTTTGATTATGCTTTTTGAAGTACTGACGTAGAATCTAGGTATGATTCATATCGGTGAGGAAGGTGCCCAGAAAACGGACACATCCAATTTGCAGGGCAATGCCCAGACGGTTGTGATCACCTCTGCTTTTTCCGATAAATTCCTTGTCTGCTTCATCAAGGTGAAAATATCGTGCCAGCTGAAGCTCATCCGGTTCACCGGTGAATCTGCCATAGCTTTCAGTCTGCTCAGTGGTCAGAAAGTCAACGGGCATATCGGCCTCCCTGCCTGACGGGCATTTAGTAACATTTTTCCAACCGTACGAAATGTTATAAATTATCGGACATCGTAAAACTGTTACATTAATATGTCTATTAAATCGTAAATTTGTAATAATAGACATGAGTTGTCCGATATTCGATTTAAGGTACATTTTTATGCGACTTTTTGGTTACGCTCGGGTCTCAACCAGTCAGCAGTCTCTTGATCTTCAGGTCAGAGCACTCAAAGACGCAGGTGTGAAAGCAAACCGTATATTTACCGATAAGGCATCCGGCAGTTCAACAGACCGGGAAGGGCTGGATTTGCTGAGGATGAAGGTGGAGGAAGGTGATGTCATTCTGGTTAAGAAGCTCGACCGTCTTGGCCGCGACACTGCCGATATGATCCAACTGATAAAGGAATTTGACGCTCAGGGCGTGGCAGTCCGGTTCATTGATGACGGGATCAGTACCGACGGTGATATGGGGCAAATGGTGGTCACCATCCTGTCGGCTGTGGCACAGGCTGAACGCCGGAGGATCCTAGAACGCACGAATGAGGGCCGACAGGAAGCAAAGCTGAAAGGAATCAAATTTGGCCGCAGGCGTACCGTGGACAGGAACGTCGTGCTGACGCTTCATCAGAAGGGCACTGGTGCAACGGAAATTGCTCATCAGCTCAGTATTGCCCGCTCCACGGTTTATAAAATTCTTGAAGACGAAAGGGCCTCGTGATACGCCTATTTTTATAGGTTAATGTCATGATAATAATGGTTTCTTAGACGTCAGGTGGCACTTTTCGGGGAAATGTGCGCGGAACCCCTATTTGTTTATTTTTCTAAATACATTCAAATATGTATCCGCTCATGAGACAATAACCCTGGTAAATGCTTCAATAATATTGAAAAAGGAAGAGTATGAGTATTCAACATTTTCGTGTCGCCCTTATTCCCTTTTTTGCGGCATTTTGCCTTCCTGTTTTTGCTCACCCAGAAACGCTGGTGAAAGTAAAAGATGCTGAAGATCAGTTGGGTGCACGAGTGGGTTACATCGAACTGGATCTCAACAGCGGTAAGATCCTTGAGAGTTTTCGCCCCGAAGAACGTTTTCCAATGATGAGCACTTTTAAAGTTCTGCTATGTGGTGCGGTATTATCCCGTGTTGACGCCGGGCAAGAGCAACTCGGTCGCCGCATACACTATTCTCAGAATGACTTGGTTGAGTACTCACCAGTCACAGAAAAGCATCTTACGGATGGCATGACAGTAAGAGAATTATGCAGTGCTGCCATAACCATGAGTGATAACACTGCTGCCAACTTACTTCTGACAACGATCGGAGGACCGAAGGAGCTAACCGCTTTTTTGCACAACATGGGGGATCATGTAACTCGCCTTGATCGTTGGGAACCGGAGCTGAATGAAGCCATACCAAACGACGAGCGTGACACCACGATGCCTGCAGCAATGGCAACAACGTTGCGCAAACTATTAACTGGCGAACTACTTACTCTAGCTTCCCGGCAACAATTAATAGACTGGATGGAGGCGGATAAAGTTGCAGGACCACTTCTGCGCTCGGCCCTTCCGGCTGGCTGGTTTATTGCTGATAAATCTGGAGCCGGTGAGCGTGGGTCTCGCGGTATCATTGCAGCACTGGGGCCAGATGGTAAGCCCTCCCGTATCGTAGTTATCTACACGACGGGGAGTCAGGCAACTATGGATGAACGAAATAGACAGATCGCTGAGATAGGTGCCTCACTGATTAAGCATTGGTAACTGTCAGACCAAGTTTACTCATATATACTTTAGATTGATTTAAAACTTCATTTTTAATTTAAAAGGATCTAGGTGAAGATCCTTTTTGATAATCTCATGACCAAAATCCCTTAACGTGAGTTTTCGTTCCACTGAGCGTCAGACCCCTAAAAGAACTTTCCGCTAAGCGATAGACTGTATGTAAACACAGTATTGCAAGGACGCGGAACATGCCTCATGTGGCGGCCAGGACGGCCAGCCGGGATCGGGATACTGGTCGTTACCAGAGCCACCGACCCGAGCAAACCCTTCTCTATCAGATCGTTGACGAGTATTACCCGGCATTCGCTGCGCTTATGGCAGAGCAGGGAAAGGAATTGCCGGGCTATGTGCAACGGGAATTTGAAGAATTTCTCCAATGCGGGCGGCTGGAGCATGGCTTTCTACGGGTTCGCTGCGAGTCTTGCCACGCCGAGCACCTGGTCGCTTTCAGCTGTAAGCGTCGCGGTTTCTGCCCGAGCTGTGGGGCGCGGCGGATGGCCGAAAGTGCCGCCTTGCTGGTTGATGAAGTACTGCCTGAACAACCCATGCGTCAGTGGGTGTTGAGCTTCCCGTTTCAGCTGCGTTTCCTGTTTGGGGTCGTTTGCGGGAAGGGGCGGAATCCTACGCTAAGGCTTTGGCCAGCGATATTCTCCGGTGAGATTGATGTGTTCCCAGGGGATAGGAGAAGTCGCTTGATATCTAGTATGACGTCTGTCGCACCTGCTTGATCGCGGCCGCGATAGCTAGATCGCGTTGCTCCTCTTCTCCATCCGCGTTCCAAGCTGCGGAAAGGCACCCATAAGCGTACGCCTGGTCGAGCAGGCGACGCGGATCGACGTCCAGCGCACGAGAGAATGCGTCCGCCATCTGTGCAATGCGTCTAGGATCGAGACAAAGGTCGTCTCTGTCAGCCGGATCGTAGAACATATTGGCGGCGCCAAAGCCCACTTCACCGACCAGACCGACGGGATCTATCACCAGCCAGCCGCGACTGGAGAACATGATGTTTTCATGATGCAGATCGCCATGTAGCCCACGCAGTTCCGAGGCATTGCTCATCATTTGATCGGCTATAATCGCCGCGTGGACGTAGTCAGTTTGACAACCTGCGTTTTGATCATCGCGCGCCCGCTGAAACAAAGCTGCAAAGCGATCCCGGATCGGGAGAAGGGCAGAAGGCAGGGGTTCCTCAGATGCGGCATACAGCTTCGCCATTAGTTCCGCTGCAATTTCGGTCGCCTGGTAGTCGCCGTGCTCGGCAACGATGTGAGAGAGCATTCGCTCCCCGGCATATTCGAGCAACATCAGATTGTTCTCACGACCGAGCAACCGGACTGCTCCCCTCCCATTGCGCCATACCAGATAGTCGGCCCCGCGCAGTTCATCAGCAATGTCTTCTATAGGTTTCAATCCCTTGACGATTGCAGGAGTCCCGTCTGGCAATGAAACTTTCCAAACGAGGCTGGAAAAGGTGTCCGCAATGAGAACAGGTTGCGAAACGTGCCAATGAGCAGGAAAAACAGGCGGCATGAACATCAACCCCAAGTCAGAGGGTCCAATCGCAGATAGAAGGCAAGGCGTTCGCGGTCGGGGGCTTCGATCCCCAATACATTGAATAGGACAGCGAAGGCGCGCTCTGCTTCATCTGGCGCTGCCCAGTTCTCTTCGGCGTTAGCAATCATGAGTGCCAAATCGGCATAGCGATCTGCTGTTCCGAGCCGCCCAAGGTCGATCAGACCCGTGCATTGAAGAGTTTTAGGGTCCACCATGAAGTTCGGCATGCAGGGATCACCATGGCAAACAACCATATCGGTGCGCTCTTGGTCGAGCCGCACCGGTAGCTCTCGTTCGACACGAGCCAAAAGATCGAGCTGCGGCGTACTCTTGTCCTCGTCCGGTAAGAAGTCGGGATTGACGGCATTGCGGGACACCACATCAACGGCGCGTCCGAACATTCGCGACAGCCTGCGCTCAAACGGACATTGATCAACCGATAGGCTGTGAACAGCGCCAAGTTGCTGCCCCATTGACGGCCACGCTTTGAGCAAATCCGCTCCAGACAGATCAGCCGCCGGTACTCCCGGAATTGCCGTTATCACCAAGCATGCACCCTCCTGTTCCTCCTGCCAGTTGATGACCTCGGGGCAAGCCACACCTCGACCTTTGAGCCAAATGAGGCGGTCACGCTCTCCAGCGAGCTCACCGCGGCGGGAAGCAGGTGCGATTTTCGCGAAGGCATGCCCGTCACCACGTCGAAAAACAAAATCACCAGATTCTCCGCCTCTGACAGGCAACCAGTCAGAATGCGATTCACCAAAAAAAATATTAGTTCGATTCAATGGAGGTTCCTTCAGTTTTCTGATGAAGCGCGAATATAGAGAAATATCCCGAATGTGCAGTTAACGAATTCTTGCGGTTTCTTTCAGCGCCGCCAATACCGCCAGCCCGTCGCGCAAGGGGCGCGGCTCGTGTGTGCGGATGAAGTCAGCTCCACCTGCGGCGGCGGCAAGCTCTGCAGCGAGTGTCGCGGCCCCGACATCCCCCGGACCACGGCCTGTGAGCGCGCGCAGAAAGGATTTGCGCGAAACAGACAGAAGCACCGGCAAATCGAAGCGCAGCCGCAATTCATCGAACCGCGCCAGCACCGAGAGCGAGGTTTCGGGAGCAGCCCCCAGAAAAAACCCCATGCCGGGATCAAGGACAAGGCGGTTGCGTTTGATACCGGCACCCGTCAGCGCCGCGATGCGCGCGTCAAAGAACGCCGCAATGTGATCCATGATGTCGCCAGCGGGTGCCTCGCGCCGATCTGCCTGCCCGTCTTGCACCGAATGCATAACGACGAGTTTGGCAGATGATTTCGCCAATTGCGGATAGAACGCAGCGTCTGGAAAACCGCGAATATCATTGAGATAGGCCACACCACGCGACAAGGCATAGGCTTGCGTCGCGGGTTGATAACTGTCGAGCGAGACGGGAATGCCATCTGCCTTGAGCGCGTCCAGCACCGGCGCGATACGCGCGATTTCTGTGTCGGACGAAACAGGCGCGGCGTCGGGATTGCTGGATGCCGGACCGAGGTCGATCACATCTGCCCCCTCGGCCATCAGCTTACGCGCCTGCGCAATGGCTGCGTCTGGCGCCAGATACCGGCCTCCATCGGAGAAACTGTCCGAGGTTATGTTGACGATGCCGAAAATGATGAGCGATTTATTCATGGGGGCTTCTATAATAATAATAATCGAGCATGAGTCTCATACGGATGCTCGGGTCGAAAGGGAATCCCCAGGCGAGTAACCTGTTTGCGGTGCTCCATTAGCTGCAGGAGCAGAATAGCATACATCTGGAAGCAAAGCCAGGAAAGCGGCCTATGGAGCTGTGCGGCAGCGCTCAGTAGGCAATTTTTCAAAATATTGTTAAGCCTTTTCTGAGCATGGTATTTTTCATGGTATTACCAATTAGCAGGAAAATAAGCCATTGAATATAAAAGATAAAAATGTCTTGTTTACAATAGAGTGGGTATCGGAGACGAAGAAGGACAAGGTACATGCTGACCGATACCAAGCTGCGCAATCTCAAGCCCAGGGACAAACTCTACAAAGTGAATGACCGGGAAGGTCTCTATGTGGGGGTCGCCTCAGAAAACGGAATCTATGGTCACTCCCGTTTTTGCAACACCGATTTTGACGACAAGTTGGCTTGCTTGAATCTATCCGGCGTCTGAATGGGATTTTATTCCCGCGCCTCGATGAGTTCCGCGCCTGATGAACCTCCAGAAAATATACGGCTTCAATGAGCCTTTCCGTTTTACAGGTTCCTCAACAGGCCGGTGGGCCGTTAGTATCATCAATATCAGTATTCGCAAAACCAGATGAATGATTGTTTAAACTGGTGTATTTCTGCCTTTATGCTTCGTAAGTTTGCTGTCGCGCCGTCAGTGCCCAGGCTATTCTGGCCAGCTTGTTTGCCAGAGCACAGGTGACGACAAAGTTGCTTTTCCGACACAACAACTCCCTGACCCAGTCGGCCAACTTGCCAGACTGGTGTTCCAGTTTTTGTATGAATACCCTGGCACACTGAACCAACAAAGTTCGGATCTTTTTGTTGCCCCGCTTGCTAATCCCTAACAATGTCGTCCGACCTCCCGTGCTGTACTGTCGGGGTACCAGCCCTGTTGCCGCCGCAAAGTCACGGCTGCTGGCGTACTGCTTCCCGTCGCCAATCTCAGTTGAAATAGTACTGGCAGTCAGCGTTCCAACGCAGGGAATACTCAGCAAGCGCTGTCCAACCTCATCTTCGTCCAACTTTCGTTTCAACTGAGATTCCAGATCTTTAATCTGCTCAACAAGATAGTGATAATGCTGTTGTAATTTCAGCAGTAACTGGCTGAGATAAAGAGGCAAACTACTGTCCTCAAGAAGGGTACTCAGTCGACTAATAACGGCAGCACCTCGCGGAACGCTGATACCAAATTCCAGCAGAAAAGCATGCATCTGATTAGTTGTTTTCACCTTATCCTGAACCAGGGATTCACGGACACGATGCAGAGCTGGCATTGCCTGCTGAGATTCGGTTCTGGGCTGCACGAAACGCATAGATGGACGTGATGCTGCTTCACAGATAGCTTCAGCATCAACGAAGTCATTTTTGTTGCTTTTAACGAATGGGCGGACAAATTGCGGTGATATCAGCTTTGGAAAATGCCCTAACTCTTCCAGCTTGCGTGCCATAAAGTGAGAACCGCCACAGGCTTCCATCGCGATGGTTGTTGCCGGGCATGTCGCCAGAAATTCGATTAGCTTTGGTCGGGTGAATTTTTTACGGTAAACGGCCTTCCCACGATGATCCTGACAATGAATATGGAAAGAGTTCTTACCCAGATCGATACCAATAAGCGCAATGTTTTCCATGATGGTTCTCCGAATGAAAGCCTGTCCTCAGCATAGTACTGGGAAGGAGGGAGTGACCATCTCATTAAATAAAGCACGCTAAGCCGGTTGCAGCGGTCGTAGCGGCCTGAACTTGCCCGCGCCGATCTTGGCGCTGCTGCGCCAGAGGTAATCGCCGGTGAGGTTGATGTGCTCCCAACCGAGCGGCGACAGGTACTGCAACAGCGCGTCATCAACGGCATGGCCGTTGCCACGCAGCGCGTGCGCAGCCCGTTCCAGATAGACCGTGTTCCACAACACGACGGCAGCCGTTACCAGATTGAGGCCGCTAGCCCGGTAGCGCTGCTGCTCGAAACTGCGGTCGCGGATTTCACCCAGGCGGTTGAAAAACACTGCCCTGGCCAGCGCATTGCGCGCCTCGCCCTTGTTCAGGCCGGCATGCACGCGGCGGCGCAGTTCCACGCTTTGCAGCCAGTCCAGGATGAACAGCGTGCGCTCGATGCGGCCCAGCTCGCGGAGCGCCACGGCCAGGCCGTTCTGGCGTGGGTAGCTGCCGAGCTTTCGGAGCATCAGGGAGGCCGTCACCGTGCCCTGCTTGATCGAGGTGGCCAGCCGCAGGATTTCGTCCCAATGGGCGCGGACGTGCTTGATGTTGAGCGTGCCGCCGATCATGGGTTTCAGCGCGTCATAGGCGGCGTCGCCCTTCGGGATGTAGAGCTTGGTGTCGCCCAGGTCGCGGATGCGCGGCGCGAAGCGGAAGCCCAGGAGGTGCATCAGGGCGAAGACGTGATCGGTGAAGCCCGCCGTGTCGGTGTAATGCTCCTCGATCCGCAAGTCGGACTCGTGGTACAGCAGGCCGTCGAGCACGTAGGTCGAATCGCGCACGCCGACGTTCACGACCTTGGTGTGAAATGGCGCGTACTGGTCAGAAATGTGGGTGTAGAACGTCCGCCCTGGGCTGCTCCCGTATTTCGGGTTGATGTGGCCGGTGCTCTCGGCCTTGCTGCCGGTGCGGAAGTTCTGGCCGTCCGACGATGAGGTGGTGCCGTCGCCCCAGTGCTCGGCGAAGGGATGGCGGAACTGTGCGTTGACCAGATCGGCCAGCGCCGCCCCGTAGGTTTCGTCGCGGATGTGCCAGGCTTGCAGCCAAGCCAGCTTGGCGTAGGTCGTGCCGGGGCAAGACTCCGCCATCTTGGTCAGGCCCAGGTTGATCGCGTCGGCGAGGATCGTGGTCAGCAACAGGTTCTTGTCTTTGGCCGGGTCGCCCGATTTCAGATGCGCGAAATGCCGAGTGAAGCCCGTCCATTCGTCCACCTCCAGCAGCAGTTCGGTGATCTTGACGTGCGGCAGGATCATTGCCGTCTGGTCGATCAGCGCTTGGGCGGTGTCGGGTACCGCCGCGTCGAGCGGCGTGATCTTCAAGCCTGACTCGGTGATGATGGCGTCCGGCAGCTCGTTGGCCGTCGCCATACGGTTGACGGTGGCAAGCTGTGTTTCCAGCAGCGTCAGCCGGTCGTTCAGGTACCGGTTGCAGTCGGTGGCCACGGCCAGCGGCAATTCGCTGGCCTGCTTGAGGCTGGCGAATTTCGCGGGCGGCACCAGGTAGTCCTCGAAGTCCTTGAACTGGCGCGACCCCTGCACCCAGATGTCGCCGGAACGCAACGCGTTCTTCATCTCCGACAGCGCGCACAGTTCGTAGTAGCGCCGGTCGATGCCGGTGTCGGTCATGACCAGCTTCTGCCAGCGCGGCTTGATGAACTCGGTCGGCGCGTCGGCGGGCACCTTGCGGGCGTTGTCGCTGTTCATGCCGCGCAGCACCTCGATGGCGTCGAGCACGTCCTTCGCGGCGGGAGCGGCCCGCAGCTGGCACTGTTGCAAAGTTAGCGATGAGGCAGCCTTTTGTCTTATTCAAAGGCCTTACATTTCAAAAACTCTGCTTACCAGGCGCATTTCGCCCAGGGGATCACCATAATAAAATGCTGAGGCCTGGCCTTTGCGTAGTGCACGCATCACCTCAATACCTTTGATGGTGGCGTAAGCCGTCTTCATGGATTTAAATCCCAGCGTGGCGCCGATTATCCGTTTCAGTTTGCCATGATCGCATTCAATCACGTTGTTCCGGTACTTAATCTGTCGGTGTTCAACGTCAGACGGGCACCGGCCTTCGCGTTTGAGCAGAGCAAGCGCGCGACCATAGGCGGGCGCTTTATCCGTGTTGATGAATCGCGGGATCTGCCACTTCTTCACGTTGTTGAGGATTTTACCCAGAAACCGGTATGCAGCTTTGCTGTTACGACGGGAGGAGAGATAAAAATCGACAGTGCGGCCCCGGCTGTCGACGGCCCGGTACAGATACGCCCAGCGGCCATTGACCTTCACGTAGGTTTCATCCATGTGCCACGGGCAAAGATCGGAAGGGTTACGCCAGTACCAGCGCAGCCGTTTTTCCATTTCAGGCGCATAACGCTGAACCCAGCGGTAAATCGTGGAGTGATCGACATTCACTCCGCGTTCAGCCAGCATCTCCTGCAGCTCACGGTAACTGATGCCGTATTTGCAGTACCAGCGTACGGCCCACAGAATGATGTCACGCTGAAAATGCCGGCCTTTGAATGGGTTCATGTGCAGCTCCATCAGCAAAAGGGGATGATAAGTTTATCACCACCGACTATTTGCAACAGTGCCCGCTGCCCTACCTCTCACTAGTGAGGGGCGGCAGCGCATCAAGCGGTGAGCGCACTCCGGCACCGCCAACTTTCAGCACATGCGTGTAAATCATCGTCGTAGAGACGTCGGAATGGCCGAGCAGATCCTGCACGGTTCGAATGTCGTAACCGCTGCGGAGCAAGGCCGTCGCGAACGAGTGGCGGAGGGTGTGCGGTGTGGCGGGCTTCGTGATGCCTGCTTGTTCTACGGCACGTTTGAAGGCGCGCTGAAAGGTCTGGTCATACATGTGATGGCGACGCACGACACCGCTCCGTGGATCGGTCGAATGCGTGTGCTGCGCAAAAACCCAGAACCACGGCCAGGAATGCCCGGCGCGCGGATACTTCCGCTCAAGGGCGTCGGGAAGCGCAACGCCGCTGCGGCCCTCGGCCTGGTCCTTCAGCCACCATGCCCGTGCACGCGACAGCTGCTCGCGCAGGCTGGGTGCCAAGCTCTCGGGTAACATCAAGGCCCGATCCTTGGAGCCCTTGCCCTCCCGCACGATGATCGTGCCGTGATCGAAATCCAGATCCTTGACCCGCAGTTGCAAACCCTCACTGATCCGCATGCCCGTTCCATACAGAAGCTGGGCGAACAAACGATGCTCGCCTTCCAGAAAACCGAGGATGCGAACCACTTCATCCGGGGTCAGCACCACCGGCAAGCGCCGCGACGGCCGAGGTCTTCCGATCTCCTGAAGCCAGGGCAGATCCGTGCACAGCACCTTGCCGTAGAAGAACAGCAAGGCCGCCAATGCCTGACGATGCGTGGAGACCGAAACCTTGCGCTCGTTCGCCAGCCAGGACAGAAATGCCTCGACTTCGCTGCTGCCCAAGGTTGCCGGGTGACGCACACCGTGGAAACGGATGAAGGCACGAACCCAGTGGACATAAGCCTGTTCGGTTGGTAAGCTGTAATGCAAGTAGCGTATGCGCTCACGCAACTGGTCCAGAACCTTGACCGAACGCAGCGGTGGTAACGGCGCAGTGGCGGTTTTCATGGCTTGTTATGACTGTTTTTTTGTACAGTCTATGCCTCGGGCATCCAAGCAGCAAGCGCGTTACGCCGTGGGTCGATGTTTGATGTTATGGAGCAGCAACGATGTTACGCAGCAGGGCAGTCGCCCTAAAACAAAGTTAAACATCATGAGGGAAGCGATGATCGCCGAAGTATCGACTCAACTATCAGAGGTAGTTGGCGTCATCGAGCGCCATCTCGAACCGACGTTGCTGGCCGTACATTTGTACGGCTCCGCAGTGGATGGCGGCCTGAAGCCACACAGTGATATTGATTTGCTGGTTACGGTGACCGTAAGGCTTGATGAAACAACGCGGCGAGCTTTGATCAACGACCTTTTGGAAACTTCGGCTTCCCCTGGAGAGAGCGAGATTCTCCGCGCTGTAGAAGTCACCATTGTTGTGCACGACGACATCATTCCGTGGCGTTATCCAGCTAAGCGCGAACTGCAATTTGGAGAATGGCAGCGCAATGACATTCTTGCAGGTATCTTCGAGCCAGCCACGATCGACATTGATCTGGCTATCTTGCTGACAAAAGCAAGAGAACATAGCGTTGCCTTGGTAGGTCCAGCGGCGGAGGAACTCTTTGATCCGGTTCCTGAACAGGATCTATTTGAGGCGCTAAATGAAACCTTAACGCTATGGAACTCGCCGCCCGACTGGGCTGGCGATGAGCGAAATGTAGTGCTTACGTTGTCCCGCATTTGGTACAGCGCAGTAACCGGCAAAATCGCGCCGAAGGATGTCGCTGCCGACTGGGCAATGGAGCGCCTGCCGGCCCAGTATCAGCCCGTCATACTTGAAGCTAGACAGGCTTATCTTGGACAAGAAGAAGATCGCTTGGCCTCGCGCGCAGATCAGTTGGAAGAATTTGTTCACTACGTGAAAGGCGAGATCACCAAGGTAGTCGGCAAATAATGTCTAACAATTCGTTCAAGCCGACGCCGCTTCGCGGCGCGGCTTAACTCAAGCGTTAGATGCACTAAGCACATAATTGCTCACAGCCAAACTATCAGGTCAAGTCTGCTTTTATTATTTTTAAGCGGGTAATGACTCCAACTTATTGATAGTGTTTTATGTTCAGATAATGCCCGATGACTTTGTCATGCAGCTCCACCGATTTTGAGAACGACAGCGACTTCCGTCCCAGCCGTGCCAGGTGCTGCCTCAGATTCAGGTTATGCCGCTCAATTCGCTGCGTATATCGCTTGCTGATTACGTGCAGCTTTCCCTTCAGGCGGGATTCATACAGCGGCCAGCCATCCGTCATCCATATCACCACGTCAAAGGGTGACAGCAGGCTCATAAGACGCCCCAGCGTCGCCATCGTGCGTTCACCGAATACGTGCGCAACAACCGTCTTCCGGAGCCTGTCATACGCGTAAAACAGCCAGCGCTGGCGCGATTTAGCCCCGACGTATCCCCACTGTTCGTCCATTTCCGCGCAGACGATGACGTCACTGCCCGGCTGTATGCGCGAGGTTACCGACTGCGGCCTGAGTTTTTTAAATGGCGGAAAATCGTGTTGAGGCCAACGCCCATAATGCGGGCGGTTGCCCGGCATCCAACGCCATTCATGGCCATATCAATGATTTTCTGGTGCGTACCGGGTTGAGAAGCGGTGTAAGTGAACTGCAGTTGCCATGTTTTACGGCAGTGAGAGCAGAGATAGCGCTGATGTCCGGCAGTGCTTTTGCCGTTACGCACCACCCCGTCAGTAGCTGAACAGGAGGGACAGCTGATAGAAACAGAAGCCACTGGAGCACCTCAAAAACACCATCATACACTAAATCAGTAAGTTGGCAGCATCACCCGACGCACTTTGCGCCGAATAAATACCTGTGACGGAAGATCACTTCGCAGAATAAATAAATCCTGGTGTCCCTGTTGATACCGGGAAGCCCTGGGCCAACTTTTGGCGAAAATGAGACGTTGATCGGCACGTAAGAGGTTCCAACTTTCACCATAATGAAATAAGATCACTACCGGGCGTATTTTTTGAGTTATCGAGATTTTCAGGAGCTAAGGAAGCTAAAATGGAGAAAAAAATCACTGGATATACCACCGTTGATATATCCCAATGGCATCGTAAAGAACATTTTGAGGCATTTCAGTCAGTTGCTCAATGTACCTATAACCAGACCGTTCAGCTGGATATTACGGCCTTTTTAAAGACCGTAAAGAAAAATAAGCACAAGTTTTATCCGGCCTTTATTCACATTCTTGCCCGCCTGATGAATGCTCATCCGGAATTCCGTATGGCAATGAAAGACGGTGAGCTGGTGATATGGGATAGTGTTCACCCTTGTTACACCGTTTTCCATGAGCAAACTGAAACGTTTTCATCGCTCTGGAGTGAATACCACGACGATTTCCGGCAGTTTCTACACATATATTCGCAAGATGTGGCGTGTTACGGTGAAAACCTGGCCTATTTCCCTAAAGGGTTTATTGAGAATATGTTTTTCGTCTCAGCCAATCCCTGGGTGAGTTTCACCAGTTTTGATTTAAACGTGGCCAATATGGACAACTTCTTCGCCCCCGTTTTCACCATGGGCAAATATTATACGCAAGGCGACAAGGTGCTGATGCCGCTGGCGATTCAGGTTCATCATGCCGTTTGTGATGGCTTCCATGTCGGCAGAATGCTTAATGAATTACAACAGTACTGCGATGAGTGGCAGGGCGGGGTGATGCTGCCAACTTACTGATTTAGTGTATGATGGTGTTTTTGAGGTGCTCCAGTGGCTTCTGTTTCTATCAGCTGTCCCTCCTGTTCAGCTACTGACGGGGTGGTGCGTAACGGCAAAAGCACTGCCGGACATCAGCGCTATCTCTGCTCTCACTGCCGTAAAACATGGCAACTGCAGTTCACTTACACCGCTTCTCAACCCGGTACGCACCAGAAAATCATTGATATGGCCATGAATGGCGTTGGATGCCGGGCAACCGCCCGCATTATGGGCGTTGGCCTCAACACGATTTTCCGCCATTTAAAAAACTCAGGCCGCAGTCGGTAACCTCGCGCATACAGCCGGGCAGTGACGTCATCGTCTGCGCGGAAATGGACGAACAGTGGGGATACGTCGGGGCTAAATCGCGCCAGCGCTGGCTGTTTTACGCGTATGACAGGCTCCGGAAGACGGTTGTTGCGCACGTATTCGGTGAACGCACGATGGCGACGCTGGGGCGTCTTATGAGCCTGCTGTCACCCTTTGACGTGGTGATATGGATGACGGATGGCTGGCCGCTGTATGAATCCCGCCTGAAGGGAAAGCTGCACGTAATCAGCAAGCGATATACGCAGCGAATTGAGCGGCATAACCTGAATCTGAGGCAGCACCTGGCACGGCTGGGACGGAAGTCGCTGTCGTTCTCAAAATCGGTGGAGCTGCATGACAAAGTCATCGGGCATTATCTGAACATAAAACACTATCAATAAGTTGGAGTCATTACCCCTTTTGCGGCGCATTTATTGCGGGAAATAATTCCCGGATAAAAATTAGGATTTATCTCTAAGATTCGTAGCCGGCTATTTTTCTGAATCCGTTTTGGCGTTAAAAAGCGCAATTATAATTTTTAACGGGCATTCTTTTGTATTGTTTTGTTACAAACAGCCGCCAGCCGATGAATATTCAGCCATTTTTTACTGTCCCCTTCAGCCCTCAATGTACACGAACGAATCCATATTGCCTTGCGCTTAATCTGGTGCTGTTATCCCCCGGCGATATGCCTTAAAATGCTGCCCGCGTCGCAAACTGACACTTTATATTTCCCTGCGATGATATTGAGTGAGTCTTAACGCTCGTGTGCATATTCGGTTTTTTTCTTACAAATATCCATAACGTTAATTTTGCCTCGCCAGTTGTGTAGTTATTAGCCAGGTCACTCTTGCTCTGTAAATACGGTGCTTTCGCGCCAGTATAGAGAGAGTCCTGGCTTGACAAGCTTTTCCCTCGCTCCGTAAACTCCTTCAGGTGGGAATTTGTGGGTTAAAGTGGTGAGGAGGGGTGAGGCTGGCATGTTCCGTGGAGCAACGTTAGTCAATCTCGACAGCAAAGGGCGTTTATCGGTACCAACCCGATACCGCGACCAGCTGATTGAGAACGCTTCGGGTCAACTGGTTTGCACCATTGACATCAACTCCCCCTGCCTGCTGCTTTACCCTTTGCCTGAATGGGAAATCATTGAGCAAAAGCTGTCGCGACTGTCGAGCATGAACCCGCAAGAACGCCGCGTGCAGCGGTTGTTATTGGGACATGCCAGTGAATGTCAGATGGATAGCGCCGGGCGATTATTGATTGCGCCTGTGTTGCGGCAACATGCCGGTCTGACTAAAGAAGTGATGCTGGTCGGGCAGTTCAACAAGTTTGAACTGTGGGACGAAACGACCTGGTATCAACAGGTCAAGGAAGATATCGACGCTGAGCAGTCTGATTCCGCAACATTATCGGAACGGCTGCGGGACTTGTCTCTATAAATATGATGGAAAATTATAAACATACAACGGTGCTGCTGGATGAGGCCGTTAACGGCCTGAATATTCGTCCAGACGGCATCTATATTGATGGCACTTTTGGTCGCGGTGGTCACTCGCGTTTGATCCTCTCCCAGCTTGGAGCGGAAGGACGCCTGCTGGCAATTGACCGCGATCCGCAGGCGATTGCCGTTGCGCAAACCATCGATGATCCTCGCTTTTCCATCGTGCATGGACCTTTCTCTGCGCTTGCGGATTATGTCGCTGAGCGCGGCCTGACCGGCAAGATCGACGGGATTCTCCTCGATCTTGGCGTCTCTTCACCACAGCTTGATGATGCAGAACGCGGCTTCTCCTTTATGCGTGATGGGCCGCTGGATATGCGTATGGACCCCACTCGCGGCCAGTCTGCCGCTGAATGGTTACAAACTGCTGACGAAGCGGATATTGCCTGGGTAATTAAAACCTTCGGTGAAGAACGCTTTGGCAAACGTATTGCGCGCGCCATCGTGGAGCGCAACCGCGTTGAGCCAATGACCCGTACCAAAGAGCTGGCAGAAGTCATCGCGGCGGCAACGCCGGTGAAGGACAAGCACAAACATCCTGCGACCCGTACCTTCCAGGCGGTTCGTATCTGGGTAAACAGTGAACTGGAGGAAATAGAGCTGGCGCTAAAAAGCTCGCTCGACGTGCTGGCCCCGGGTGGGCGGTTATCCATCATCAGCTTCCATTCGCTGGAAGATCGCATCGTAAAACGCTTTATGCGTGAACAGAGCCGCGGTCCGCAGGTTCCAGCTGGGTTGCCGATGACGGAAGAACAACTCAGAAAGCTGGGAGGCCGTCAGTTGCGAGCATTAGGCAAGTTGATGCCGGGCGAAGAAGAGGTGGCAGAGAATCCACGTGCCCGTAGTTCAGTGCTGCGTATTGCAGAGAGGACGAACGCATGATCAGCAGAGTGACAGAGACCCTAAGCAAAGTTAAGGGATCGTTAGGAAGCAACGAGCGCCATGCCTTGCCTGGCGTGATCGGCGACGATCTTTTGCGGTTTGGGAAGCTGCCACTCTGCTTGTTCATTTGCATCATTGTGACGGCAGTCATGGTGGTCACCACCGCTCACCATACCCGTTTATTAACTGCGCAGCGCGAACAGATGGTACTGGAACGCGATGCGCTGGATATTGAATGGCGAAATCTGATCCTTGAAGAAAACGCGCTCGGCGATCACAGCCGGGTTGAACGGATCGCAACGGAAAAACTGCAATTACAGCATGTTGATCCTTCGCAGGAAAATATCGTAGTACAAAAATAAGGGAAAACGCGACGCATGAAAGCAGCGGCAAAAACGCTAAAACCAAAACGCCAGGAAGAACAGGCCAACTTTGTCAGTTGGCGTTTTGCGTTGCTTTGCGGCTGCATTTTACTGGCGCTGGGTTTCCTGCTGGGACGCGTGGCGTGGCTACAAATCATCGCGCCTGACATGCTGGTACGTCAGGGTGATATGCGTTCTCTGCGCGTGCAGGAAGTTTCTACCTCTCGTGGGATGATCACCGATCGTTCCGGCCGTCCGCTGGCGGTGAGCGTGCCGGTGAAGGCGATCTGGGCCGATCCGAAAGAGTTACACGATGCAGGCGGGATCACCCTTGATAACCGCTGGAAGGCGCTGTCAGACGCGTTGAAAATGCCGCTGGATCAGCTGGCGTCGCGCGTTAACGCCAACCCGAAAGGGCGCTTTATCTATCTTGCCCGTCAGGTGAACCCTGACATGGCTGACTACATTAAGAAACTGAAGCTGCCGGGCATTCATCTGCGGGAAGAATCCCGCCGTTACTATCCTTCGGGCGAAGTCACCGCGCACCTGATTGGCTTTACCAACGTGGATAGCCAGGGGATTGAGGGCGTTGAAAAAAGCTTCGACAAGTGGCTTACCGGCCAGCCTGGCGAGCGAATCGTGCGTAAAGACCGCTATGGTCGCGTCATTGAAGACATTTCCTCGACAGACAGCCAGGCCGCGCACAACCTGGCCCTGAGTATTGATGAACGCTTGCAGGCGCTGGTCTATCGTGAGCTGAACAACGCCGTCGCGTTTAACAAGGCGGAATCGGGCAGCGCCGTGCTGGTGGATGTGGCGACAGGTGAAGTGCTGGCGATGGCCAGTAGCCCCTCATACAACCCGAATAATTTTGCCGGTACAGCAAAAGATGCAATGCGTAACCGCTCCATCACCGATGTGTTTGAACCCGGCTCAACCGTAAAACCTATGGTGGTGATGACGGCTCTACAGCGAGGCATCGTCAACGAAAATACCGTTCTGAATACGATTCCTTATCGAATTAACGGTCACGAAATCAAAGACGTGGCACGTTACAGCGAACTGACCCTCACCGGGGTCTTACAGAAGTCGAGTAACGTCGGTGTGTCAAAACTGGCGTTAGCGATGCCGTCCTCAGCGTTAGTAGATACTTACTCACGTTTTGGGCTGGGAAAGGCGACCAATTTGGGGTTGGTCGGAGAACGCAGTGGCTTATATCCTCAAAAACAACGGTGGTCTGACATAGAGAGGGCCACCTTCTCTTTCGGCTACGGGCTAATGGTAACTCCCTTACAGTTAGCGCGAGTCTACGCAACGATTGGCAGCTATGGCATTTATCGTCCGCTGTCGATCACCAAAGTTGATCCACCGGTTCCGGGGGAACGTGTTTTCCCGGAATCTATCGTTCGTACCGTCGTGCATATGATGGAAAGCGTCGCGTTACCTGGCGGTGGCGGCGTGAAGGCCGCAATTAAGGGCTATCGTATCGCCATTAAAACCGGTACAGCGAAAAAAGTGGGGCCGGACGGCCGCTATATCAACAAATACATTGCCTATACCGCAGGCGTAGCGCCTGCAAGCAATCCGCGTTTTGCGCTGGTGGTCGTCATCAACGATCCGCAGGCGGGTAAATACTACGGCGGCGCCGTCTCCGCGCCTGTGTTCGGGGCTATTATGGGCGGCGTGTTGCGCACCATGAACATTGAACCGGATGCGCTGGCGACGGGCGAAAAAAGTGAATTTGTAATTAATCAAGGCGAGGGAACAGGTGGCAGATCGTAATTTGCGCGACCTTCTTGCTCCGTGGGTGCCTATGCTACCTGCGCGAGCACTGCGAGAGATGGTACTGGACAGCCGCGTAGCGGCTTCTGGCGATCTTTTTGTGGCAGTGGTGGGTCATCAGGCGGACGGGCGTCGTTATATCCCGCAGGCGATTGCGCAAGGTGTTGCTGCCATTATTGCTGAGGCCAAAGATGAGGCAACAGACGGTGAGATCCGTGAAATGCACGGCGTGCCGGTCATCTATCTCAGCCAGCTTAATGAGCGTCTCTCCGCGCTGGCAGGACGTTTTTACAACGAACCTTCCGACCAGTTAAAGCTGGTTGGCGTGACAGGAACCAACGGAAAAACCACCACCACTCAGCTGATGGCGCAGTGGGCACAGCTGCTGGGCGAAGCCGGTGCCGTCATGGGCACGGTGGGGAACGGTCTTCTGGGCAAAGTAAGCCCGACGGAAAACACTACAGGCTCGGCGGTTGACGTGCAGCGTGTGCTGGCGGGCCTCGCTGAGCAGGGGGCGACCTTCGCTGCGATGGAAGTCTCTTCCCATGGTCTGGTACAACATCGCGTGGCGGCCCTGAAATTTGCTGCCTCTGTCTTTACTAACCTGAGCCGCGATCACCTTGATTATCATGGTGATATGGAGCACTACGAAGCGGCGAAATGGCTGCTTTATTCCACTCACCACCACGGGCAGGCGATCATTAACGCCGACGACGAAGTCGGTCGCCGCTGGCTGGAAAAACTGCCGGATGCGGTGGCGGTGTCGATGGAAGATCGCATTAATCCGAACTGCCGCGGCCGCTGGCTGAAGGCGGTCGAGGTGAACTACCACGATAGTGGGGCGACGATCCGCTTCGCTTCCACCTGGGGCGAAGGTGAAATTGAAAGCCGCCTGATGGGGGCCTTTAACGTCAGTAACCTGCTGCTGGCGCTGGCGACGCTGCTGGCGCTGGGCTACCCGATGGCGGATCTGCTGAAAACGTCTGAGCGTTTGCAACCGGTCTGTGGCCGCATGGAAGTGTTCAGCGCGCCGGGCAAGCCGACGGTGGTCGTGGATTACGCACACACGCCGGATGCGCTGGAAAAAGCGCTGGAAGCGGCGCGTCTGCACTGCGCAGGCAAGCTCTGGTGCGTGTTTGGCTGCGGTGGCGATCGCGACAAGGGCAAACGTCCGCTGATGGGCGCCATAGCTGAGCAGTTCGCAGATATTCCCGTGGTAACCGATGACAACCCGCGTACCGAAGAGCCGCGGGCCATTATCAATGACATTCTGGCGGGCATGCTGGACGCGGGTCGTGCGCGCGTGGTCGAAGGCCGTGCGGAGGCCGTGACTAACGCCATTATGCAGGCGCAGGAGAACGATGTGGTTCTGCTGGCCGGTAAAGGTCATGAAGATTATCAGATCGTCGGCAATCGTCGTCTGGATTACTCCGACCGCGTGACGGCAGCGCGTCTGCTGGGAGTGGTGGCATGATTAGCATTACGTTAAGCCAGGCCGCTGCGGTATTGCAGGGGATGCTGCATGGTCAGGATCTAACCATTGAGGCTGTGACCACCGACACCCGTAAGGTGACGGCGGGCTGCCTGTTTGTGGCGCTGAAGGGCGAGCGTTTTGACGCCCACGATTTTGCGCAACAGGCTAAAGATAACGGCGCGGGCGCGCTGCTGGTCAGCCGTAAGCTCGATATCGATTTGCCGCAGATTGTGGTGAAAGATACGCGCCTGGCGTTTGGCGAGCTGGCGGCATGGGTTCGCCAGCAGGTGCCAACACGCGTCGTGGCGCTGACGGGCTCGTCGGGCAAAACCTCCGTTAAAGAGATGACGGCGGCGATCCTTAGCCAGTGCGGTAACACGCTTTATACGGCGGGCAACCTTAATAATGACATCGGTGTACCGATGACGCTGCTGCGCCTGACCCACGAGCATGAATATGCGGTGATTGAGTTAGGGGCTAACCATCAGGGCGAAATCGCCTGGACCGTGAGCCTGACGCGTCCGGAAGCGGCGCTGGTGAATAACCTGGCGGCGGCACATCTTGAAGGTTTTGGTTCGCTGGCCGGTGTGGCGAAAGCGAAAGGTGAAATTTATACCGGCCTGCCGGATGACGGCATCGCCATTATGAACGCCGATAACAACGACTGGCTGAACTGGCAGAGCATCATTGGTTCACGCAAAACCTGGCGCTTCTCACCGAATGCGGCAAACAGTGATTTTTCGGCGACCAACATTCATGTGACGTCACACGGCACCGAGTTCACCCTCACGACCCCAACGGGCGACATCGAGGTGCTGCTGCCCCTGCCCGGTCGTCATAACATCGCCAATGCGCTTGCTGCGGCAGCGCTCTCAATGGCGGTAGGTGCCTCACACGCGGCGATCAAAGCAGGTCTGGCAAATTTAAAAGCCGTGCCGGGGCGTCTTTTCCCGATCCAGCTGGCTGAAAACAAACTTCTGCTGGATGACTCCTACAACGCTAACGTCGGCTCCATGACGGCGGCCGTGCAGGTCTTGTCTGAGATGCCGGGCTATCGCGTGATGGTTGTGGGCGATATGGCCGAGCTGGGTGATGAAAGCGAAGCCTGCCATGTTCAGGTGGGTGAAGCGGCGAAAGCCGCCGGGCTTGACCGCGTATTGAGCGCAGGCTCGCTGAGCAAGGCCATTTCCGATGCCAGTGAAGTTGGCGAACATTTTGCCGATAAATCTGCACTGATCGAACGCCTGAAGGCATTGATTACAGAAAAACAGATTGTGACTGTTTTAGTTAAAGGTTCACGTAGTGCCGCCATGGAAGAGGTTGTGCACGCATTACAGGAGAACGGGACATGTTAGTTTGGCTGGCCGAACATTTGGTCAAATATTACTCAGGCTTTAACGTCTTTTCCTATCTGACGTTTCGCGCCATCGTCAGCCTGCTGACTGCGCTGTTCATCTCGCTGTGGATGGGCCCGCGCATGATTGCCCGTCTGCAAAAACTCTCTTTCGGCCAGGTTGTACGCAACGATGGTCCGGAATCGCACTTCAGCAAGCGCGGTACGCCGACCATGGGCGGGATCATGATCCTGACCGCGATTGTGGTGTCCGTTCTGCTGTGGGCCTATCCGTCTAACCCCTACGTCTGGTGCGTGCTGACCGTGCTGGTTGGCTATGGGATCATCGGTTTTGTTGATGACTACCGCAAAGTCGTGCGCAAAGACACCAAAGGTTTGATCGCCCGCTGGAAGTATTTCTGGATGTCGGTGATTGCGCTGGGCGTGGCCTTCGCGCTTTATCTGGCAGGAAAAGACACCCCGGCCACCGAGCTGGTGGTGCCGTTCTTCAAAGACGTGATGCCGCAATTGGGGCTGTTCTACATTCTGCTGGCTTACTTTGTGATCGTCGGCACCGGCAATGCCGTCAACCTGACCGATGGTCTGGACGGCCTGGCCATCATGCCAACCGTGTTTGTCGCGGGCGGTTTCGCGCTGGTGGCGTGGGCGACCGGTAACATGAACTTTGCAAACTACCTGCACATCCCGTACCTGCGACATGCGGGTGAGCTGGTGATCGTCTGTACGGCGATTGTCGGGGCGGGGCTGGGCTTCCTGTGGTTTAACACCTATCCGGCGCAGGTCTTTATGGGCGACGTCGGTTCACTGGCGCTGGGCGGCGCGCTGGGCATTATCGCCGTGCTGCTGCGTCAGGAGTTCCTGCTGGTGATCATGGGCGGTGTGTTTGTGGTTGAGACGCTGTCGGTGATTTTGCAGGTCGGTTCCTTCAAGCTGCGCGGTCAGCGCATCTTCCGTATGGCACCGATTCACCACCACTATGAACTGAAAGGCTGGCCGGAGCCGCGCGTCATTGTGCGCTTCTGGATTATTTCGCTGATGCTGGTGCTGATTGGCCTGGCAACGCTGAAGGTACGTTAATCATGGCAGATTACCAGGGCAAAAAAGTCGTTATCATCGGGTTAGGCCTCACCGGCCTCTCCTGCGTGGACTTTTTCCTTGCGCGTGGCGTGACGCCGCGCGTGATGGATACGCGCGTCTCTCCGTCGGGTCTGGACAAGCTGCCGGAGCAGGTTGAACGCCACCTGGGTGGTCTGAATGATGAGTGGCTGCTGGCCGCCGATCTGATTGTTGCC
This sequence comes from Enterobacter cloacae complex sp. 397G4, assembly GCF_050031515.1. Lineage (NCBI taxonomy): Bacteria > Pseudomonadati > Pseudomonadota > Gammaproteobacteria > Enterobacterales > Enterobacteriaceae > Enterobacter > Enterobacter cloacae complex sp. 397G4. The sequence continues at coordinate 842,850 of NZ_JBLGWE010000001.1, forward strand.
AGCCCCGGTATGGCGCTGGCGCATCCTTCCCTGAGCGCCGCCGCGGATGCGGGCGTTGAGATTGTCGGCGATATCGAACTGTTCTGCCGGGAGGCGCAGGCCCCGATCGTCGCCATTACCGGTTCAAACGGTAAAAGCACCGTCACCACGCTGGTGGGGGAAATGGCGAAGGCGGCGGGCAAAAATGTCGGCGTGGGCGGTAACATTGGTCTGCCCGCTCTGATGCTGCTTGATAAAGGGTGTGAGCTGTTCGTCCTTGAGCTTTCCAGCTTCCAGCTGGAAACCACTTCAAGCCTGCATGCGGCGGCGGCGACGATCCTAAACGTCACCGAAGATCATATGGACAGATACCCGTTCGGCTTGCAGCAGTACCGTGCGGCCAAACTGCGCGTTTATGAAAATGCCAAAGTTTGCGTAGTGAATGCCGATGATGCACTCACCATGCCGGTGCGCGGCGCAGACGAACGCTGCATTAGCTTCGGTATTAACATGGGTGACTATCACCTTAATCGTCAGCAGGGCGAAACCTGGCTACGCGTGAAAGGTGAGAAAGTGCTGAACGTGAAAGAGATGATGCTCTCCGGCCAGCATAACTACACCAATGCTCTGGCGGCGCTGGCGCTGGCGGATGCCGTTGGCCTGCCGCGATCTTCAAGCCTGAAGGCGCTCACCACCTTTACCGGCCTGGCGCACCGCTTCCAGCTGGCGCTGGAGCACAACGGCGTACGCTGGATTAATGATTCCAAAGCGACCAACGTGGGTAGCACCGAGGCGGCACTGAACGGTTTGCACGTTGATGGCACGCTATACCTGCTGCTGGGCGGCGACGGTAAATCGGCTGACTTCTCCTCGCTAAAGCAGTACCTCAACGGTGATAACGTGCGCCTGTATTGCTTTGGCCGCGATGGCAGCGAGCTGGCAGCGTTGCGTCCTGAAGTCGCCAAGCAAACCGAGACCATGGAGCAGGCGATGCGCCTCATCGCCCCACGCGTGAAGCCCGGCGATATGGTACTGCTCTCACCAGCCTGTGCCAGCCTCGATCAATTCAAGAGTTTCGAACAGCGGGGTGATGTCTTTACCCGCCTGGCGAAGGAGTTAGGCTGATGCGTTTATCTCTCCCTCGCCTGAAAATGCCGCGCCTGCCAGGATTTGGTATCCTGGTATGGCTGTTTACGGCGCTGAAAGGCTGGGTGATGGCTTCCCGGGATAAAGATTCCGACAGCCTGATCATGTACGACCGCACGCTGTTCTGGCTCACGCTGGGGCTGGCGGCGATCGGCTTTATTATGGTCACCTCGGCGTCAATGCCTGTCGGACAGCGTCTGGCAAACGACCCGTTCCTGTTTGCCAAGCGTGACGGGCTGTACATCATTCTCGCGTTCTGCCTGGCAATGATCACCTTACGCCTGCCGATGTCGTTCTGGCAGCGGCACAGTACAGCCATGCTCATCGCCTCAATCATCATGCTGTTGATCGTTCTGGTTGTCGGGAGCTCCGTTAACGGGGCATCACGCTGGATTGCCTTTGGGCCACTGCGTATTCAGCCCGCGGAGTTCACCAAACTGTCGTTGTTCTGCTACCTGGCTAACTACCTGGTGCGTAAAGTTGACGAAGTTCGTAACAACCTTCGTGGCTTCTTAAAACCGATGGGCGTGATTCTGGTCCTCGCGATCCTGCTGCTGGCGCAGCCCGACCTCGGTACGGTAGTCGTACTGTTTGTCACTACGCTGGCGATGCTGTTCCTGGCGGGCGCAAAACTGTGGCAGTTCATTGCCATCATCGGGATGGGGATTTCGGCGGTGGTGCTGCTGATCCTCGCCGAGCCCTACCGTATCCGCCGTGTGACCTCGTTCTGGAACCCATGGGAAGATCCGTTCGGCAGCGGTTACCAGCTGACGCAGTCGCTGATGGCGTTTGGCCGCGGCGAAGTCTGGGGTCAAGGCCTGGGCAACTCGGTACAAAAACTGGAGTATTTACCGGAGGCGCACACCGACTTCATCTTCTCCATTATTGGGGAAGAACTGGGTTATATCGGTGTGGTATTGGCGCTATTAATGGTATTCTTCGTCGCTTTCCGCGCCATGTCGATTGGCCGGAAAGCGCTGGAGATCGATCACCGCTTCTCCGGTTTCCTGGCCTGCTCAATTGGTATCTGGTTTAGCTTCCAGGCGCTGGTAAACGTTGGGGCGGCAGCGGGTATGCTGCCGACCAAAGGTCTGACGTTGCCGTTGATCAGTTATGGTGGTTCGAGTCTGTTGATCATGTCGACGGCCATCATGTTTTTGTTACGCATAGATTATGAAACGCGTCTGGAGAAAGCCCAGGCGTTTACACGAGGTTCACGATGAATCAACCGAAGCGGTTAATGGTGATGGCAGGCGGTACCGGTGGACACGTGTTCCCGGGACTGGCGGTTGCGCACCATTTAATGGAACAGGGCTGGCAGGTACGCTGGCTGGGAACCGCAGACCGCATGGAAGCCGATCTGGTACCTAAACACGGTATCGAGATCGACTTTATTCGTATTTCTGGCCTTCGTGGCAAAGGGATCAAGGCGCAGCTGCTGGCGCCGGTGCGCATTTTCAATGCCTGGCGTCAGGCGCGCGCCATTATGAAGCGTTTTAAGCCTGACGTCGTTCTGGGCATGGGCGGTTACGTTTCCGGTCCGGGCGGACTGGCGGCGTGGTCACTGGGCATCCCCGTTGTTCTGCATGAGCAGAACGGTATTGCCGGGTTGACCAACAAATGGCTGGCAAAAATCGCCACCAAAGTTATGCAGGCCTTCCCCGGGGCATTCCCGAAAGCGGATGTCGTAGGGAATCCGGTACGTGTGGACGTGCTGGCGCTGCCGCTGCCAGATACGCGTCTGGCGGGTCGCGAAGGGCCGGTGCGCGTGCTGGTCGTCGGCGGTTCCCAGGGCGCACGTATTTTAAACCAGACGATGCCGCAGGTTGCGGCAAAACTGGGTGATGCGGTGACCATCTGGCACCAGAGCGGGAAGGGCGCTCAGCAGACCGTTGAGCAGGCCTACGCGCAGGAAGGTCAGCCGCAGCATAAAGTGACTGAATTTATTGATGATATGGCCGCAGCCTATGCCTGGGCCGATGTTGTGGTCTGTCGCTCGGGCGCGCTGACGGTGAGCGAAATCGCCGCCGCCGGTTTACCGGCGCTGTTTGTGCCGTTCCAGCACAAAGACCGACAGCAGTACTGGAATGCGCTGCCGCTTGAGAAAGCGGGCGCAGCGAAGATTTTTGAGCAGCCACAATTTACCGCTGATGCGGTCGCCACTACCCTGGCGGGCTGGAACCGGGATGTATTACTGGAGATGGCGCAACGCGCACGCGCGACCGCTATCCCGGATGCAACGGAACGGGTGGCAAAAGAAGTGAGCCTGGCAGCCCAGGCATAATTCTCGCAGTGCGTGTTGCGCTGCACGATTTTTTTGAAGTAGTCGATGGCGTTTAGAGAATGAATACACAACAACTGGCAAAACTGCGTTCTATCGTGCCCGAGATGCGTCGCGTCCGGCACATTCACTTTGTCGGCATCGGTGGTGCTGGCATGGGCGGTATTGCCGAAGTGTTAGCTAACGAAGGCTATCAGATCAGCGGGTCTGACCTGGCGCCAAACCCTGTTACGCAGCAGCTGGCGTCGCTGGGGGCGACTATCTATTTCAATCATCGCCCGGAAAACGTGAGCGATGCGAGCGTGGTTGTGGTGTCCAGCGCTATCTCCGCGGATAACCCGGAAATCGTTGCGGCGCATGAGGCGCGCATCCCGGTGATCCGTCGCGCGGAAATGCTGGCGGAACTGATGCGTTTCCGTCACGGCATTGCGGTGGCCGGTACGCACGGTAAAACCACCACAACAGCGATGGTCTCCAGCATTTATGCGGAAGCGGGTCTCGACCCGACGTTCGTTAACGGTGGTCTGGTGAAAGCCGCTGGCGTGCATGCGCGTCTGGGCCACAGCCGTTATCTGATTGCGGAAGCGGATGAGAGCGATGCGTCGTTCCTGCATCTACAGCCGATGGTGGCGATCGTCACCAACATCGAAGCTGACCATATGGACACTTACCAGGGCGACTTCGAGAACTTAAAGCAGACCTTTATTAACTTCCTGCACAACCTGCCGTTCTATGGCCGTGCGGTGATGTGCGTGGACGATCCGGTTATTCGCGAGCTGCTGCCGCGCGTCGGGCGTCAAATTACGACCTACGGCTTCAGCGAAGACGCGGATGTACGCGTAGAAGATTACAAGCAGATCGGTGCGCAGGGGCATTTCACCCTCGCGCGTCAGGATAAAGACCTGCTGCATGTCACCCTGAACGCTCCGGGACGTCACAACGCCCTGAATGCGGCAGCGGCGGTGGCTGTTGCGACAGAAGAAGGCATTGACGATGAAGCGATCCTGCGCGCACTGGAGAGCTTCCAGGGGACGGGCCGTCGCTTCGACTTCCTCGGTGAATTCCCGCTGGAGCCGGTAAACGGTAAGCCAGGTTCTGCGATGCTGGTAGACGACTACGGTCACCATCCGACGGAAGTGGACGCAACCATCAAAGCGGCACGCGCGGGTTGGCCGGAAAAGAATCTGGTCATGATCTTCCAGCCGCACCGTTACACGCGTACTCGCGATCTGTATGACGATTTTGCCAACGTCCTTTCGCAGGTTGATACCCTGCTGATGCTGGATGTTTATGCAGCGGGTGAAACTCCGATTCCGGGTGCGGACAGTCGTTCTTTATGTCGTACCATCCGTGGACGCGGTAAAGTGGATCCTATTCTGGTTCCCGACCCGGCTCAGGTGGCTGAAATGCTTGCCCCGGTCCTGACGGGTAACGATCTGATCCTGATTCAGGGCGCGGGAAATATCGGCAAAATCGCCCGTACCTTAGCTGAAATCAAACTGAAGCCGCAAACTCAGGAGGACGAGCGTCATGGCTGATAAGATTGCTGTCCTGTTTGGCGGCACTTCCGCCGAACGCGAGGTTTCTCTGAATTCGGGCGCTGCCGTGCTGGCGGGCCTGCGTGAAGGTGGCGTGGACGCGCATCCGGTTGATCCGAAAGAGGTGGACGTCACGCAGCTGAAAGCGATGGGCTTCGATAAAGCCTTTATCGCGTTGCACGGTCGCGGCGGTGAAGACGGCACGTTGCAGGGGCTGCTGGAGCTGATCGGTATGCCGTACACCGGCAGCGGCGTGATGGCATCCGCCATCTCCATGGATAAACTGCGCAGCAAAATGCTGTGGCAGGGGGCGGACCTGCCCGTTGCGCCATGGGTTGCACTGACGCGTCGTGAATATGAAATGGGTCTGTCGGACAGCGTTAATACACGCATTGCGGCACTGGGCTTACCGGTTATTGTGAAGCCGAGCCGTGAAGGGTCGAGCGTGGGAATGTCCAAAGTCGATAAAGCTGTAGATTTGGCTGACGCTTTAGCACTGGCATTTCAACATGATGAAGAAGTTCTGATTGAAAAATGGCTTAGCGGGCCGGAATTTACCGTCGCGATGCTTGGCGAAGAAATTTTACCGTCAATTCGCATCCAACCCGCCGGAGTCTTCTATGATTATGAGGCGAAGTATCTCTCTGATGAGACGCAATATTTCTGCCCAGCGGGTCTTGAAGCAGAGCGTGAGGCCGAATTACAGTCTCTGGTGCTTAAAGCCTGGAATGTGCTGGGATGTCGTGGCTGGGGACGCATTGACGTGATGCTTGACGGTGACGGGCAATTTTATCTGCTGGAAGCAAACACGTCTCCGGGTATGACCAGCCATAGCCTTGTGCCGATGGCGGCGCGTCAGGCGGGAATGAGCTTCTCGCAGTTAGTCGTACGTATTCTGGACCAGGCGGGCTGATATGTCTCAGGCTGCATTGAACACGCGCAACCGCGATGACGAAGAAGAATACTCCTCTTCGCGCCGGAGTAATGGAACGCGTCTTGCAGGGATCATCTTCCTGCTCGGGGTGCTGTGCACCGTGTTTATCAGCGGCTGGATGGTGCTGGGCTGGATGGAAGACGCGCAGCGGTTGCCGCTGTCGAAGCTGGTGGTGACCGGGGAGCGACACTACACGCGTAACGATGACATTCGCCAGTCGATTCTGGCGCTTGGGTCGCCTGGCACCTTTATGACGCAGGACGTCAACATTATCCAGAGTCAGATTGAACGTCTGCCGTGGATAAAACAGGCGAGTGTCAGAAAACAATGGCCTGATGAATTGAAGATTCATCTGGTTGAATATGTGCCGATTGCGCGTTGGAATGATCAGCATATGGTTGACGTAGACGGAAATTCGTTCAGCGTCCCGAGCGATCGTGTCAACAAGCAGAATTTACCGATGTTGTATGGCCCGGAAGGCAGCGAAAACGAAGTATTGCAGGGTTTTCGTGAGATGGGGCAGGTGCTGGCTAAGGATCGCTTTACGTTAAAAGATGCTGCGATGACGGCGCGCCGTTCCTGGCAGTTGACCCTAACGAATGGCATTAAGCTCAATCTTGGCCGCGGCGACACAATGAAACGTCTGGCGCGTTTTGTAGAACTTTACCCGGTTTTACAGCAGCAGGCGCAGACGGATGGCAAACGGATAAGCTACGTTGATTTGCGCTATGACTCAGGCGCAGCAGTCGGTTGGGAGCCGGCTCCGGTCGAGGAACCTAATCAGCAACAAAATCAGGCACAGGTACAGGCAGAACAACAATGATCAAGTCGACGGACAGAAAATTGGTAGTAGGACTGGAGATTGGCACCGCGAAGGTTGCCGCTTTGGTAGGGGAAGTTCTGCCCGACGGTATGGTCAATATCATTGGCGTGGGCAGCTGCCCCTCCCGTGGTATGGATAAAGGTGGGGTAAACGACCTTGAGTCGGTGGTGAAATGCGTTCAGCGCGCCATCGACCAGGCTGAATTGATGGCAGATTGCCAGATTTCCTCTGTCTATCTGGCCCTGTCTGGTAAGCACATCAGCTGCCAGAATGAAATCGGTATGGTGCCGATTTCTGAAGAAGAGGTGACGCAGGAAGACGTTGAGAACGTTGTCCACACGGCGAAATCCGTGCGTGTTCGCGACGAGCACCGTGTGCTGCATGTGATCCCGCAGGAATACGCGATCGACTACCAGGAAGGCATCAAGAATCCGGTCGGTCTCTCGGGCGTGCGTATGCAGGCAAAAGTGCACCTGATCACATGTCACAACGATATGGCGAAGAACATTGTAAAAGCCGTTGAACGTTGTGGCCTGAAAGTTGACCAACTCATTTTCGCCGGTCTTGCCGCGAGCTATTCCGTGCTGACCGAAGACGAACGTGAACTGGGCGTCTGTGTGGTCGATATTGGTGGTGGTACAATGGACATGGCCGTCTATACCGGCGGTGCGTTACGCCACACCAAAGTGATCCCGTACGCCGGGAATGTGGTGACCAGCGATATCGCTTACGCCTTTGGTACGCCACCGAGCGATGCAGAGGCGATTAAAGTGCGCCATGGTTGCGCGCTGGGCTCTATCGTCGGCAAAGACGAGAGCGTTGAAGTGCCGAGCGTAGGCGGGCGACCGCCGCGCAGCCTGCAACGCCAGACGCTGGCAGAGGTGATTGAGCCGCGTTATACCGAGCTGCTCAACCTGGTCAACGAAGAGATTTTGCAGTTACAGGAACAGCTTCGCCAGCAGGGTGTGAAACATCATCTCGCGGCGGGGATTGTATTAACCGGCGGGGCAGCGCAAATTGAAGGTCTTGCGGCCTGCGCTCAGCGCGTGTTCCATACGCAGGTGCGTATTGGTGCGCCGCTGAATATTACCGGTTTAACGGATTACGCTCAGGAGCCGTATTACTCAACGGCCGTGGGCCTGCTGCACTACGGGAAAGAATCCCATTTGAGTGGTGAAGCAGAAGTGGAAAAACGCGTCTCGGTGGGGTCTTGGGTCAAACGACTTAACACCTGGTTGCGAAAAGAGTTTTAATTTTTTTAAGAGACCGGAGAGAATTAGCGGTCTCGGGCGACAGGCACAACGGAGAGAGAGATTATGTTTGAACCTATGGAATTAACCAACGACGCGGTGATTAAAGTCATCGGCGTCGGTGGCGGCGGCGGTAACGCCGTAGAGCACATGGTGCGCGAGCGCATCGAAGGTGTTGAATTCTTCGCGGTGAACACCGATGCGCAGGCGCTGCGTAAAACGGCTGTTGGCCAGACGATTCAGATCGGTGGTGGCATCACCAAAGGTCTGGGAGCAGGGGCTAACCCGGAAGTGGGCCGCAACGCGGCTGAAGAAGATCGTGAAGCGCTGCGCGCTGCACTGGACGGTGCAGACATGGTCTTCATCGCAGCGGGTATGGGCGGCGGTACAGGTACCGGTGCAGCACCCGTTGTGGCGGAAGTCGCTAAAGATTTAGGTATTCTGACCGTTGCTGTCGTGACCAAGCCTTTCAACTTTGAAGGTAAGAAGCGTATGGCTTTCGCGGAGCAGGGTATCACCGAGCTGTCCAAGCACGTGGACTCTCTGATTACCATCCCGAACGACAAGCTGCTGAAAGTGCTGGGTCGCGGTATCTCTCTGCTGGACGCCTTTGGCGCGGCAAACGACGTGCTGAAAGGCGCGGTTCAGGGTATTGCTGAACTGATTACCCGTCCTGGTCTGATGAACGTTGACTTTGCAGACGTTCGCACCGTGATGTCCGAGATGGGCTACGCGATGATGGGCTCTGGCGTGGCGAGCGGCGAAGACCGTGCGGAAGAAGCCGCTGAAATGGCGATCTCTTCTCCACTGCTGGAAGATATCGATCTGTCTGGTGCGCGCGGCGTGCTGGTCAACATTACCGCTGGCTTTGACCTGCGTCTGGATGAGTTCGAAACCGTGGGTAACACCATCCGTGCGTTCGCCTCTGACAACGCGACCGTTGTTATCGGTACGTCCCTTGATCCGGAAATGAACGACGAACTGCGTGTGACCGTTGTGGCCACCGGTATCGGTATGGACAAGCGTCCTGAGATCACCCTGGTGACCAACAAACAGACTCAGCAGCCGGTTATGGATCGTTACCAGCAGCACGGTATGGCGCCTCTGACTCAGGAGCAAAAACCCGCTGCGAAAGTGGTGAACGACCCAACTCCACAAACGGCAAAAGAGCCAGATTATCTGGATATCCCGGCGTTCCTGCGTAAGCAAGCTGACTAAGAATTGGCTGGAATTTGGGGATTTGCGCTCTTTGTGCTAAACTGGCCCACCGTTAGTGATATACACTCTCGGTTGGATAGTTAATTTGGCGAGATTATACGATGATCAAACAAAGGACACTTAAACGTATCGTTCAGGCGACGGGTGTCGGTTTACATACCGGCAAGAAAGTCACACTGACGTTACGCCCTGCGCCGGCCAATACCGGGGTCATCTATCGTCGCACCGACTTGAATCCACCGGTAGATTTTCCGGCCGATGCCAAATCTGTGCGTGATACTATGCTCTGTACTTGTCTGGTGAACGAGCATGACGTGCGGATTTCTACCGTAGAGCACCTGAACGCCGCCCTGGCGGGTCTGGGTATCGACAACATTATGGTTGAAGTCGATGCGCCAGAAATCCCGATCATGGACGGGAGTGCTGCTCCGTTCGTTTATTTGTTGCTGGATGCCGGCATCGAAGAACTGAACTGCGCGAAGAAATTTGTTCGCATTAAAGAGACCGTTCGCGTCGAAGATGGCGACAAATGGGCTGAATTCAAACCGTACAATGGTTTCTCGTTGGACTTCACCATCGATTTTAACCATCCGGCGATTGACTCCAGCACCCAGCGCTATGCGATGAACTTCTCTGCGGATGCGTTCATGCGTCAGATCAGCCGAGCACGTACCTTCGGCTTTATGCGTGATATCGAATATCTGCAATCCCGCGGCCTGTGCCTGGGCGGCAGCTTCGATTGTGCCATCGTTGTTGACGATTATCGCGTACTGAACGAAGACGGCCTGCGTTTTGAAGATGAATTTGTTCGTCACAAAATGCTGGACGCGATCGGCGACCTCTTCATGTGTGGTCACAACATCATTGGTGCATTTACCGCGTTTAAATCCGGTCATGCACTGAACAACAAACTGTTGCAGGCCGTCCTGGCAAAACAGGAAGCCTGGGAATATGTGACCTTCGAAGACGAAGCTGAACTGCCGCTGGCGTTCAAAGCCCCGACTATGGTCCTGGCGTAACGGTTGAAGCCGTTTCGTAAGAAAAGCGACTGGTTCACCTGGTACTCTCTCCGACCAGGGAAGCCAGTCGTTTTTATTTCTGCCCTTCTTTAATTTGTCCCCCTCACCCCTGGCCTGTGTCGGGTGCCGAATAACGGTGTGTTCGCTGCATTATTGACCGTTTTTACCTGCTGCAAGGTGTCATTCCTGCTGCCGTGTATTGGCTTTAGTGGTAATATCTGGGCGCTAAAAAAGAATAACTGAACTCAGCCTGCACTGGCGGGCGAACGTGGTGGAGCAAGTGAGCGGAATACTGACGCGCTGGCGACAATTTGGCAGACGTTACTTCTGGCCGCATCTCTTATTGGGGATGGTCGCGGCGAGTTTCGGCTTGCCTGTGCTCAGCAACAGCGCAGACGCGGCCACGCCAGCACGTTCCACGACGACCAAACACGATCTCACCACACGGGTTAACTTCACTAATCTCGCATGGCTTGAAGCCAGCCGCCGTCCCAATTTCTCCGTTGATTACTGGCAGCAGCACGCGATTCGCACGGTTATCCGCCATCTGTCGTTCGCGATGGCGCCGCAGACGATGCCTGTTGCGGAAGAAACGCTGCCGGTTCAGGCTCAGCATCTTGCCCTGCTCGATACGCTTAATGCGCTTCTGACGCAGGACAACCAGCCGCCAGTGACCGTAAATCAGACGGCGCAAACGGATTTTGTTTCCCCTGCATCCTTCTCTGTTTCGACATGGATTAGCCAGGTTCACGGCATCCGTGCCGGGCCTCAACGCCTCAGCTAAATTAACCTTTTTCAATACCTTAATTTATCTGCCCGACTGGGGCGTTTGAGAATTTATTATGCTAATCAAATTGTTAACCAAAGTTTTTGGTAGTCGTAACGATCGTACCCTTCGCCGCATGCGCAAAGCTGTGAACGTCATCAACGGTATGGAACCGGCGATGGAGAAGCTCACTGATGATGAGCTGAAAGCGAAAACCGCGGAGTTCCGTGCGCGTCTGGAGAAAGGTGAAACCTTAGAAAGCCTGATCCCGGAAGCCTTCGCCGTTGTACGTGAGGCCAGTAAACGCGTGTTCGGCATGCGTCACTTCGACGTGCAGCTGCTGGGCGGGATGGTGCTCAACGAGCGCTGCATCGCGGAAATGCGTACCGGTGAAGGTAAAACCCTGACGGCAACGCTGCCGGCTTACCTGAATGCGCTGACGGGTAAGGGCGTTCACGTTGTTACCGTCAACGACTATCTGGCGCAGCGCGACGCCGAAAACAACCGTCCGCTGTTCGAATTCCTCGGCATGACAGTAGGCATTAACATGTCCGGCCTGCCGGCACCTGCCAAGCGTGAAGCCTACAACGCGGACATCACCTACGGCACCAACAACGAATACGGCTTCGACTACCTGCGTGACAACATGGCGTTCAGCCCGGAAGAGCGCGTCCAGCGTAAACTGCACTATGCGCTGGTGGATGAGGTTGACTCCATTCTGATCGATGAAGCGCGTACCCCGCTGATCATCTCCGGCCCGGCCGAAGACAGCTCCGAGATGTACCGTAAAGTCGACAAAATCATTCCTCACCTGCTGCGTCAGGAGAAAGAAGACTCCGATACCTTCCAGGGTGAAGGTCACTTCTCCGTGGATGAAAAAGCGCGTCAGGTCAACCTGACCGAACGCGGCCTGGTGAAAATCGAAGAGCTGCTGGTGGCTGAAGGCATTATGGAAGAGGGCGAGTCTCTGTACTCCCCGAGCAACATCATGCTGATGCACCACGTAACGGCCGCACTGCGCGCGCACGCCCTGTTCACCCGCGACGTTGACTACATCGTTAAAGACGGCGAAGTCATCATCGTCGATGAACACACCGGCCGTACCATGCAGGGACGTCGCTGGTCCGATGGCCTGCACCAGGCCGTGGAAGCGAAAGAAGGCGTGGATATTCAAAACGAAAACCAGACGCTGGCCTCCATCACCTTCCAGAACTACTTCCGTCTGTACGAGAAGCTGGCGGGGATGACCGGTACCGCAGATACCGAAGCGTTTGAGTTCAGCTCCATCTATAAGCTGGATACCGTGGTAGTACCTACCAACCGTCCGATGATCCGTAAGGATATGCCGGACCTGGTATACATGACTGAAGCGGAAAAAATTCAGGCGATCATCGAAGATATTCGCGAACGTACCGCGAAGGGCCAGCCGGTACTGGTGGGGACCATCTCCATCGAGAAATCCGAAGTGGTATCTAACGAGCTGACTAAAGCGGGCATCAAACACAACGTTCTGAACGCCAAGTTCCACGCTAAAGAAGCAGATATCGTTGCGCAGGCCGGTTACCCGGCTGCCGTAACCATCGCCACCAACATGGCGGGTCGTGGTACCGATATTATGCTCGGCGGTAGCTGGCAGGCCGAAGTGGCGGAGCTGGAAAACCCAACCCCAGAGCAAATCGCGCAGATCAAAGCCGACTGGCAGGTGCGTCACGACGCGGTGCTGGCATCCGGTGGTCTGCACATCATTGGTACCGAGCGTCATGAATCTCGTCGTATCGATAACCAGCTGCGCGGTCGTGCAGGTCGTCAGGGTGATGCCGGTTCTTCCCGCTTCTATCTGTCTATGGAAGATGCGCTGATGCGTATTTTCGCCTCTGACCGTGTGTCCGGCATGATGCGTAAACTGGGAATGAAACCTGGCGAAGCGATCGAGCACCCGTGGGTTACCAAAGCGATTGCCAACGCCCAGCGTAAAGTAGAAAGCCGCAACTTCGATATTCGTAAGCAGCTGCTGGAATATGATGACGTTGCCAACGACCAGCGTCGTGCGATCTACACCCAGCGTAACGAACTGCTGGACGTGTCCGACGTGAGCGAAACCATCAACAGCATTCGCGAAGATGTGTTCAAAGCCACTATCGACGCGCACATTCCGCCGCAGTCTCTGGAAGAGATGTGGGATATCGAAGGTTTGCAGGAACGTCTGAAAAACGACTTCGATCTCGAACTGCCAATCAAAGAGTGGCTGGACAAAGAGCCTGAGCTGCACGAAGAGACCCTTCGCGAGCGTATCTACGAAACCGCGCTGGACGTCTACAAGCGTAAGGAAGAAGTGGTTGGCGCAGAGATGATGCGTCACTTCGAGAAAGGCGTAATGTTGCAGACCCTGGACTCCCTGTGGAAAGAGCACCTGGCGGCAATGGACTACCTGCGTCAGGGTATCCATCTGCGTGGTTATGCGCAGAAAGATCCGAAGCAGGAGTACAAGCGTGAATCCTTCTCCATGTTTGCTGCCATGCTGGAGTCGCTGAAGTATGAAGTCATCAGCACCCTGAGCAAAGTTCAGGTGCGTATGCCGGAAGAAGTGGAAGCGATGGAGCAGCAGCGTCGTGAAGAAGCTGAGCGTCTGGCACAGATGCAGCAGTTGAGCCATCAGACCGATGAGAGCGAAGCCGCAGCGGCAATCGCAGCGCAGACGGGCGATCGTAAAGTCGGTCGTAACGATCCGTGCCCATGCGGTTCCGGCAAAAAATACAAGGCGTGCCACGGCCGTCTGAGTTAAGAACATAACAAACTGAAAAGGCGCAGATATCTGCGCCTTTTTTATGGAAGTGACATGATGAAAACACTGCAAATTGCTGTCGGGATCATTCGCAACCCGCAAAATCAGATCTTCATTACCCAACGTGCCGCCGATGCGCACATGGCCAACAAATGGGAATTCCCCGGCGGAAAAATCGAATCAGGTGAAACGCCGGAGCAGGCGCTGGTGCGTGAGCTTCAGGAAGAGGTGGGGATCACCCCGCTTGGCGCAACGCTGTTCGATAAGCTGGAGTACCAGTTTCCGGATCGTCACATCACGCTGTGGTTCTGGCTGGTTGAAAACTGGGAAGGTGAGCCGTGGGGAAAAGAGGGGCAGCCGGGTAACTGGATTGAGCTTCAGGCCAGCGATGCGGAAAAATTTCCGCCTGCCAATGAGCCTGTGATCCTCCGGCTGGCCGCACAACCGTAGGCCTGCTAAGCGAAGCGCCAGCAGGCTTTGAACGTTACTGCTGGTTTTCGCTCCAGTCATCGCTATCCGAGAGATCGCCTTCGCTCGGAATGCGTTTCTCTTCCGCCGCCCATTCGCCCAGGTCTATAAGCTGACAGCGCTTGCAGCAGAATGGGCGAAATGGACTCACTTCTCCCCAGACGACAGTTTTCCCACAGGTTGGGCAGTTTACGGTGGTTACGTCAGACATTGGCACTCCTTAACAACAGGCCAGTTCAAAATCGAGGCGTTCCGGCACGGTGCCATGTTCACTGTCCAGCGGCATAAAGCGGATCGCGAAACGGCTTTTATGCCCGGAAATTTGCGGGTAAAGCTGCTCGCCAAGAGACAGGTTCAGGCGCAGAAGATCGGCGTCGTCGCCGTTATCCTGATAGAAACCGTTGAGACTGGTTTGTTTGCGGAACGGGGCAGAGTTACGCACAAGATCGAGGATCAGGGATAACGTCTGATTCATCGGCTCCAGGCTGCCCAGCCAGCTGTTCACCTGGCGATCGCGCTGTTCCTGCGGCATGTGCAGCCACATATGCAGCGTTGGCAGGTCAAAGCTACAGCATCCGCCCGGTATGCTCAGGCGCTGGCGCACCAGCGCAATCAGACGATCCTCTCGTAAAAACTGGCCAACGCGCGGCGCGGCCATCAAGGTCGTGCTGCTGTTTTTTAGCTGCTGGCGTAAAGCGTCAATTCGACTTTGATCCACGCCCGGTACTTCGGCCCAGGCCTGTAATTTACGCTGCTGGCGCTCCAGCTCTTTCAACAGCTCAGTGCGGACGTCGCCGCGTTCAATCACATCCAGCAGATCGCCCACGTTGCGGAAAAAATGCAGCGCGGTGGCGTGATCGTTGACAGGCAGATGTTGTGAAAGCTGTTGAATAAGAAATTCTATGCGTAGCCAGGTACGCATTTTTTCGTTAAGCGGATGCTCAAAAAGGATATGAGTCGACATTATGGTTTTTCCTGTGCAACGGCCTGCGCGGCGAAGGTCAGATACTGCGCGTGCAGACGAGCAACATCCGATGCAATGGCATCTGGTGCGCCGTTATTATCAATAACATCATCCGCAATGGCGAGGCGCGCTTCGCGCGTGGCCTGTGCGGCAAGAATTTGTTCAGCATGCTCGCGTGAAACATGGTCACGCGCCATGGTTCTCTGGATTTGCGTTTCGCGGGAAACGTCAATCACCAGCGTTCTGTCTGCTTTATTTTGAAGCTGATTTTCCACCAGTAACGGGACCACCCATAACACATAGGGCGAACTGGCTGCGGCAATCTGACGCTGAGTTTCCTGGTGGATAATGGGGTGGAGCAGGGCATTAAGCCAGGCTTTTTCCGCTGGATCGGAAAATATGCACTCACGCAGCTGCCGACGATTCAGGGTGCCGTCAGCCTGTATCACGGGGCGACCAAAATGCGCTTCGATGGCGTTTAAGGCGGGTGTATTGGGTTCTACCACCTGACGGGCAATGATATCGGCGTCGATAATCGTGATGCCGAGACGAGCAAACGCGTGCGCAACGGTGCTTTTACCACTACCGATGCCGCCGGTTAATGCGACGATATACCCCATTAAATCAGATCCTGGGAATTATTCAGTTTTAAAATCAGTTGCTTAAAATTCAAACTTACAACAGCCAATGTTTAGCTCTCTTTACCCGCTTTTTACCAGGTAAATTTATAGGATTGTAGCGTAAAAAAAGAGAATTTCGCAGTCTTGCGGAGCAGGTATTAGTGCGTATGATAGCGTCACTGGAGTTGTGCTTTTAATATATTTGCCTCTAACCCCAGGAATCCGCACATGCGTATCGAAGAAGATCTGAAGTTAGGTTTCAAAGACGTTCTTATCCGCCCTAAACGCTCTACACTGAAAAGTCGCTCAGACGTTGAACTCGAACGTCAATTCACCTTTAAGCATTCCGGTCAGACGTGGTCTGGCGTGCCGATTATCGCGGCCAACATGGATACCGTCGGGACCTTCGAGATGGCGACCGCACTGGCGCAATTCGACATCCTTACTGCGGTACACAAACACTACAGCGCTGAAGAGTGGGATGCGTTTGTCGCCTCCGCCTCGGCTGACGTGGTGAAGCATGTGATGGTCTCGACCGGTACCTCTGATGCAGATTTCGAGAAAACCAAACAGATCCTGAACGCCAATCCGGCGCTGAATTTTGTCTGCATTGACGTGGCAAATGGTTATTCCGAGCATTTCGTTCAGTTCGTCAGCAAGGCACGTGAGGCCTGGCCAACCAAAACCATCATCGCGGGCAACGTGGTGACCGGTGAAATGTGTGAAGAGCTGATCCTCTCCGGGGCCGACATTGTAAAAGTTGGCATTGGCCCGGGGTCCGTTTGCACCACGCGCGTGAAAACCGGTGTGGGTTATCCGCAGCTGTCTGCGGTAATTGAATGCGCTGACGCTGCGCACGGTCTGGGCGGCCAGATCATCAGCGATGGTGGCTGCACCATGCCAGGCGATGTCGCGAAAGCCTTCGGCGGCGGCGCGGATTTCGTGATGCTCGGCGGCATGCTGGCAGGCCACGAAGAGAGCGGCGGTACCGTGGTGGAAGAGAACGGCGAGAAATTCATGCTGTTCTACGGAATGAGCTCTGAATCCGCGATGACCCGTCACGTGGGCGGTGTCGCGAAATACCGTGCGGCGGAAGGCAAAACCGTTAAGCTGCCACTGCGTGGTCCGGTCGAAAACACGGCGCGCGATATCCTCGGCGGTCTGCGTTCTGCCTGCACCTACGTTGGTGCTTCCCGCCTGAAAGAGCTGACGAAACGCACGACGTTTATCCGCGTTCAGGAGCAGGAAAACCGCGTATTTAATAGCCTCTGACGGCTACGGCTGGCGCGCGTCCGTGCGCCAGCGTTACCCCGCGCTCATTGCATCCCCCAGATGGAAAATCGGCAAATACATTGCCACCACCAGCGTGCCGATAATCAGACCCGTCACGACCAGTAGCAAAGGCTCAAGAAGCGCTGCCAGATTGTCTGCCTGCTGAAATGTCTGTTCCGTATGGTGGCGGGCCAGATTCATCAGCATCACATCCAGTGAACCCGACACTTCTCCGGTGCGAATGAGCTGAATACACAGTGGCGTAAAAACAGAGGCCTTCTGGAAGGAGGACCACACGGGCATCCCCTGTTCGATATCGCTGCGTATCTCACGGAGTTTCTCCTGCCAGTAGCCCCTCTCAACGGTCTCCTCCACACTCTCCAGTCCTTGTAAAAAGGCAATTCCGGCCTGCTGGGTTAATGACAGCACGGTAAAAATCTGCCCCAGTTTTTGCCCGCGCGTCAGCGTGCCCATCACCGGTACGTGTAACAAGACATACTGCCAGCGTGGATGCCGCCGCAGCTTACAGGCGATGACAACCATTGCCACGAGCAGGGTCAAAAGGGTGAGGATATGCGCCTGAACCAAGGCCGCCAGCCCCATGACTGCCTGCGTGAGCAAAGGGAGCGGGGTGTTGAACGTTTTGTAGATTGCAGCAAACTCAGGCAAAACCAGCGTGACCATCGCCAGCACCACGAAAACGGCCAGCGTCAGGATGATCAGCGGATAGCGCAGCGCTTTCTTTACCTTCGCACTGAGCTGCTGCTGGGATTTTTGTTGCTGCGCAAGCTGACGGCAGCAGGCTTCGAGCTTACCCGTCAGCTCACCCGTCTTCACCATTGAGACATAAAGAGGGCTAAACACCTCTGGCCATTTCTTCATGGCCTCTGACAGGGCGCAACCTTCGCTCAGGTCATCAGCAAGACTGTGCAGCAGCGCCTGCCAGTGCTGCAAAGGATGCTGTTCCGCAAGCATGTGCAGGCTTTGGGATAGCGTGAGTCCAGCCTGTAGCAGCGTGGCGAGCTGGCGAAAAATATCGTAGCAGTGCTGCACCTGCCATCGGTGGCGCTGCTGACAGCGTTTTAGCGCCAGCGGGTGCAGTTGTTTAAGCACCAGAGCCGTGTAAGCTGCGCCACGGTCGATGGCCCAGAGGGTGCCGGTTTGCACCTCCCCCTCGGTGTTCAGGGCACGCCAGCGCCAGAGCGAATTAGCAGCCATCGGGCATTCCCAGGACGCGCAACAGCTCTTCGAGCGTGGTCAGCCCTTGTTCTACGGCCATGCAGCCATGCTCAAACAAAGAGGTCATTCCCGCCTGACGAGCGCTGGACCCAATCACCTCCGTGCTTGCTCCGCTGGCGATGGCCTGCCGCAGCGTGTCGTCGATGACGAGCACTTCAAAAATGGCTACGCGACCATAAAAACCGTGGTAGCAGCGATCGCAGCCGGTGGGTTGCCAGCGAGGAAGCGGCCGGGGCCACAGCGTGCGGGGTAATTCGGTGTGGCGGCTGGCTTCCTGTCGGCAGTACGGACATAAACGGCGCACCAGTCGCTGGGCAATCACCATCGAGAGCGCCGAAGAGATCATCCAGCGCGCGACGCCCATCTGTTGCAGCCGTACCAGCGTTTCAGTCGTCGAATTAGTATGGAGGGTGGACAGCACCAGATGCCCGGTTTGCGCCGCCTTAATGGCAATTTCTGCCGTTTCGCCGTCACGAATTTCACCCACCATAATGATGTCAGGATCCTGCCTGAGCAGGGCACGCAGCACGCTCTGGAAGGTCAGCCCCGCGCGCGGATTAATCTGCGTCTGGTTTAAGCCTGCAAGCGGGATTTCAACGGGATCTTCCACGCTGCAAATATTGACGTCAGGGGTATTTCGCACCTGTAACGCGCTGTACAGCGTCACTGTTTTCCCGCTACCGGTCGGGCCGGTGACCAGAATCAACCCCTGAGGGCTGTTAAGCGCCCCGGCAAAACGGGCCTGCTGGTCTGCGCTCATCCCCAGCTGTTCAAGCTCCAGTGCCTGCTGTACCTGGTGAAGCAGACGAAGCACGATTTTTTCTCCACCGCTACAGGGAAGGGTTGCGATACGAAAAGAGACGGGGACGCTTGCCAGCTCCACCGTAAACTGGCCGTCCTGCGGCAGCCGGCGCTCCGCAATATCCAGTTGACCCAGCACCTTCAGGCGTGCGGCAAGCGTCGTCCCGAGGGTGGCAGAGATCGGCAGTTGCGGGTAGAGAACACCGTCGATTCGCAAACGGATTTGGTAGCCGTGCTCCGTCGGTTCAATATGGATGTCAGAAGCCCGCTGGTTTACTGCCTGCTGCAAGGTTGTACTGAGCACGTCAGCGGCTGAGTTTGGCGCTATGCCCGGCAGGTGTGATGATGAGAGGGACTGAAGCCGTTTTTCCATCCGTTCGGCCGTCCAGCACTCAATATCAATACGCTTCTGCGTGGCGAAGCGTAACGCTTCCATCAGCTCAGAGGCAGGATTACCCACTACCGCAATGCTGATCATGTCGGTGTCGCTTGCGAGTAGCAGTGCGTGATGGCGCTGACAGAGCGTCATAAGCTGTTCAGTATTCATTGTCCACTCCTGTCAGTTGTTATCGAAGCGGAAAACATCTTCACAGGCTTGTCTGAGCGCCGTGTCGGACGCAATTTTGCAGTCACGCGTCCAGCCCGTCATTCCGTTACCGTCGCTCCAGATCGGTGTCATGAGCACTTCAAGTCCGTTAAGGCTTTCCTGCCCTGTTAACGATACGACCCCCTTCGCCACGCTCATCGCTGAAACGTAACGTGTGGTTGTCGGGGAGGGGATGCCATTGGTGCCTGCGTCGCAGCGATCCACACCACCACGATCCAGGGCGCAAAGCTCAATGGCGGTGCGGTAGGGGATGAACGTTTGCAGCATATCGGTGAGCGCCGCTTTTCGCAGGTAGTTCTGATAGGCCGGAACGCCAATGGCGCTCAGGATGGCAATAATGCCAATGACCACCATTAGCTCAATCAGGGTAAATCCTTGTTGTCTGTTCATGTCTGCTCCTTACGTTAAGTGGCGCTACTGTGGCAGTGCCAGCATGCAGAAACGAGGGACAAAAGCGTGAACGTGAAGGGGCTTTCAGGGAAATGATTCAGTGTTGCAGAGAAGGACAGCGTAATTGCGAGCGGTTTCGTATTTCCCCTCTCCGGGCGGAGAGGGGAGGCTAATTTATTTGAAGCGCATCGAGAGGTCGAGGGCGCGGACGTGCTTGGTCAGGGCGCCAACGGAGATGTAATCGACGCCGGTTTCAGCAAATTCGCGGATGGTGTCGAACGTCACGTTGCCGGACACCTCAAGCTGCGCCTGGCCGTTTGTGCGTTTGACCGCTTCACGCATCTGCTCCGTGTCGAAGTTATCGAGCATGATGATGTCAGCCCCCGCTTTAATGGCCTCGTCCAGCTCCTCCAGCGTTTCCACTTCCACTTCGACCGGCACATCCGGATGTAGCCAGAAGGCTTTTTCCACGGCCTGACGCACCGAGCCAGAGGCAATAATGTGGTTCTCTTTGATCAGGAAGGCATCGGATAGCCCCAGACGATGGTTGGCGCCGCCACCGCAGAGTACCGCGTATTTCAGCGCGGTCCGCAGGCCCGGCAGGGTTTTACGGGTATCCAGCAGCTGCGTGCGGGTGCCTGCCAGCAGGTCAACGTAGCGGCGTACTTCACTGGCAACGCCAGAGAGCGTTTGCACAAAATTGAGCGCGGTGCGTTCACCGGTCAGCAAGACGCGGGACGGGCCGTCCAGCTCGAACAGTGGCTGATTCGCCGTGACCGCATCACCGTCTTCAACGTGCCATGTTACCTGCACCTCGTCGCCTGCCAGCTGGGTAAAGACCTCCTCAACCCAGCGTTTGCCGCAGAAAACCCCCGCTTCGCGGGTGATGATCACCGCATGCGAGCGTGTCTCTTTTGGCAACAATTGGGCGGTAATATCGTTATCGGCGCTGACGTCGCCGCCGAGATCTTCTTTCAGGGCATGGGCAACGCTTGCCGGGATATCACTATTAATACGTTCCAGAAGCGCGTCACGTCGGTGGTCGGGGTTATAGCGGCGAGGCGGCATGATAAAACTCCAAATTGGTAACGAATCATAATATTGAAACATGCTACTCTGAACCGAGTAACAGCACCATAGATAAGGAGTTCCAGCATGTTGTTAGAAAACGGATGGCTGGTGGACGCGCGGCATGTACCGTCGCCGCACCACGACTGCCGCCCGGAGGATGAAAAGCCCACACTGCTGGTGGTTCACAATATTAGTCTCCCGCCGGGTGAGTTTGGCGGTCCGTGGATCGATGCGTTATTCACTGGAACGATAGATCCCGATGCCCACCCCTTCTTTGCTGAGATTGCGCATCTGCGCGTATCGGCGCACTGTCTGATCCGTCGTGATGGCGAAGTGGTTCAGTATGTTCCTTTTGATAAGCGAGCCTGGCATGCTGGCGTGTCGATGTATCAGGGGCGCGAGCGGTGCAATGATTTCTCTATTGGAATTGAACTGGAAGGAACGGACACCACGCCTTACACCGATGCGCAATATGAGAAACTGGTTGCTGTAACGCAAACGTTAATCGGGCGCTATCCCGCCATTGCAGACAATATTACAGGGCACAGCGACATCGCCCCGGAAAGAAAAACCGACCCCGGCCCGGCGTTTGACTGGTCCCGGTTTCACGCCATGCTTACCACGTCGTCAGATAAGGAGATAACATGACGTTGTTTACCATGCTGCTGGTTATGATCGCTGAACGCCTGTTTAAGCTCGGCGAGCACTGGCATCTGGATCATCGGCTGGAGGTGTTATTCCGCCGCATCAGGCATTTTTCCATGCTGCGCACGCTGCTGATGGCGGCAGGCGTGATGGCGATTACGTTCCTGTTGCTGCGCTCGCTTTACGGCCTCTTTTTCAACGTGCCGCTGCTGGTGGTGTGGATCCTGCTCGGCGTGCTGTGTATTGGCGCGGGCAAGGTGCGTTTGCACTATCACGCGTATCTGAAAGCCGCTTCCCGGGATGATGCCCACGCGCGCGGCGCGATGGCGAGCGAGTTGACGATGATCCACGGCGTACCGCCGGATTGCGATGAACGCGAGTTTCTGCGGGAGCTGCAAAACGCGCTGCTGTGGATTAACTTCCGTTACTACCTGGCGCCGCTGTTCTGGTTCGTGGTGGGCGGACCCTGGGGGCCGGTTCTGCTGATGGGTTATGCGTTCCTGCGCGCCTGGCAGACCTGGCTTGCCCGCTATCTTACGCCGCATGAACGTCTACAGTCCGGCATTGATGCCATCCTGCACGTGCTCGACTGGCTTCCGGTGCGTCTGGTAGGCGTGGTCTATGCCCTCATCGGTCACGGTGAAAAGGCGCTGCCCGCGTGGTTTGTCTCCCTTGCAGACTGCCATACCTCGCAGTATCAGGTTTTAACCCGACTGGCACAGTTCTCGCTGGCGCGTGAGCCGCACACGGATAAAGTCGCAACGCCAAAAGCTGCCGTCTCGATGGCGAAGAAAACATCCTTTGTGGTGGTGGTGATTGTGGCGCTGCTAACGATTTACGGCACGCTGGTCTGACCCAGCGCGCCGAAGCCGTTACGGCGTATCCGCGGGCGGGATGCCGAAGTCAGGCATCCCGTTTTCGTTCCAGCGGACGAGTTTCAGGCGAGTATGGCGATTGGGATCGTAAAGCGGATCGCCTTCAATTTCAGTGTAGTTTCGCGCGTGGTAGACCAGCACATCTTCGCCTTCCGGCGTCTGCGTAAAGCTGTTATGGCCTGGCCCATACTGACGGTTTTCGTAGCTGGTGACGAACACCGGGCGCGGGGATTTATGCCAGTTAGCCGGGTTTTGCGGATCGGCATTCAGGTCTGCCCACAGTAATCCCATGCAGTAGTTCTCGTCGGTGGCGCTGGCGGAATAGCTGATAAACAGCTTATCGCCATGGAACAGCACCGCCGGGCCTTCGTTGACCCAGAACCCACGGCACTCCCAGTCATATTCCGGTTTACTGAGCATCACCGGCTCGCCTTTCAGCGTCCACGGATTTTCCATTTCACACAGGTAAAGATTGGAGTTACCGGAAATGTCCGGGGCTTTTTGCGCCCACAGATACCAGCGTTTACCCTGATGAACAAAGGTGGTGGCATCCAGCGCGAAGGTGTCAAACGGGGTTTTGATTTGCCCTTTTTCCACCCACGTACCGGTGAGCGGATCGCGATCTGCGCATTCAATGGCAAACATGCGATGCTGGAACATCCCGAGCTGATCGAGCGCCTGGGTATGCGTGGCGGCAAAATAGATGTACCACCTGCCGTCGATATGATGCAGTTCCGGTGCCCAGATCAGCTGGCTCATCGGGCCGGTGTCGGGCTTGCGCCAGACAATCACCTCTTCGGCATCGCGTAAACCTTCCAGCGAGTCCGCGCGGCGGATCGCCAGCCGATCGTACTCCGGTACGGAGGCGATAAAGTAATATTGCCCATCGTGACGCAGGATATACGGGTCGGCGCGTTGTTCAATAAACGGGTTTGGCCAGGTTTGCATTCGGCTTTCCTTATTTAGTCTCAGCGGCTTTGAGTTCCTGATAATCGTTCAGCTCGCGATAGTTGGTGCGACGCTTTTCCAGATCGGACTGGATCTGCTTCATGGTCTCACGGTCCACTTTCAGCAGACGTACTACGCCCGCGGTAATTAAGTATCCAATGCCGGGAATGACGGTAAACAGCAGCACGATCCCGTTGATGGCGTCCGCGCTCTGCGCTTTTGCGCCCGCGTCGTAGCCGTACCAGGAGAGCAGGAAGCCGACCATTGCCCCGGCAATCGCCAGACCCAGCTTCAGGAAGAAGATGTTGCCGGAGAAGCTGATCCCGGTGATGCGTTTCCCGGTTTTCCATTCACCGTAGTCGTCCACGTCGGCCATCAGCGACCAGTGCAGCGGTGACGGGATCTGGTGCAGGATGTTCAGCAGGACGTAGAGCACGACAATAGTTGTCGTCGCTTTCGGGTCGAAGAAGTAAAAGGCGCAGGAGAAAATCGCCAGCACGATGTTGGTCCAGAAGAAGACCTTCAGCTTACACCAGCGGTCGGTCAGCACTTTCGCCAGCATACTGCCGAACATCATGCCGACCACGCCCAGGCTGATAAACAGCGTGGCGAAATGGGTGCTTTGCCCCATGACCCAGGTGACGTAATACATGGTGGCCGCCATGCGGATAAAGCCGGGGCAGACGTTGCACAGCGTTAACAGCAGGATCCGCACCCACTGGTCATTCTTCCACACGTCTTTCAGGTCGTTTTTCAGTTCGTCATGAGTTTGCACCGCCGGACGCACGCGCTCCCGCACCGTGGCGAAGCAGAACAGGAACATGCAGGTACCAATCAGCGCCAGCACGGTCATCGCCATCTGGTAGCCTTTGGCTTTGTTATCCCCACCGAACCAGTCGGCCATCGGCAGGAGCGTCAGCGACAGCAGCAGCGTGGCGATACCAACCATAACAAAACGGTAGGACTGGCAGGCAACGCGCTCTTTCGGGTCGTTGGTGATCACGCCGCCCAGCGAGCAGTAGGGAATGTTGATAGCCGTGTAGGTCAGCGACAGCAGGAAATAGGTGACAAACGCATAGATAACTTTGCTGTTATAGCTCCAGTCAGGCGTGGTAAACATCAGGATGCTGAACAGCGCGTAGGGGAAGGCAATCCACAGCAGCCATGGACGAAACCGGCCATATTTGCTGCGGGTACGGTCGGCAATCGCGCCCATAATTGGGTCCGTGACGGCATCAATGACGCGTACGGACAGGAGTAAAACGCCAACCAGTGCAGGAGCCAGACCAAAAATATCCGTATAAAAGTAGTTAACAAATAACATGATGGCGCCAAAGATGATGTTGCATCCGGCGTCACCCATGCCATAGCCGATCTTTTCTTTTACTGACAGTTTGTTGTTATTCATCGACAGCTCTCCGGGTTTCGGTATGGAGAGAATTATTCGCTGGTAAACGAATATATGCGTTGCAATATAAAGGCGGTGATATGGAGGATTTTGCTGTGGGCGCGAATTTGTGAGGAAGGTAACAAGACGCTGTACCCGCAACCGCGAGTACAGCGAGAAAACACTTAGTGCGCTTTCACCGTTTTGGCATTTTTCTGTTTCACCATATAACCCACGCCGAGGATCGCAATCCAGACCGGGATCAGGTAGACAGAAATCGCCATGCCTGGGGTGATGAGCATAATGACCAGCACAGCTGCCATGAACAGCAGGCAAACCCAGTTCCCCAGCGGATAGAGCAGGGCAGGGAAGCGCGTGGTTACGCCCTGCTGGTGCTTGGCGCGGCGGAACTTGATGTGCGCGAGGCTAATCATCGCCCAGTTAATCACCAGCGCGGAAACCACCAGCGCCATCAGCAGACCGAAGGCAGATTCCGGTGCCAGGTAGTTAATCAGAACGCACAGCGCCGTCACGACCGCCGACACGATGATGGTATTAACCGGTACGCCACGCTTATCAACGGTAAGCAGCGCTTTCGGTGCGTTGCCCTGTTGCGCCAGGCCGAACAGCATACGGCTGTTGCAGTAAACGCAGCTGTTATAAACGGAGAGCGCGGCGGTCAGCACCACGACGTTGAGCGCGTTCGCCACGAAGGTGTCGCCCAGCTCGTGGAAGATGAGCACAAACGGGCTGGTATCCGCCGTCACGCGCGTCCATGGCAGCAGGGAGAGCAGGACCGCCAGGGAGCCCACATAGAAGATCAGAATACGGTAGATAACCTGGTTAGTGGCTTTCGGAATGCTCTGCTCCGGGTTGTCGGCTTCCGCGGCGGTGATGCCCACCAGCTCCAGACCGCCGAAGGAGAACATGATAATTGCCATCATCATCACCAGACCGGTCATGCCGTGCGGCAGGAACCCGCCTTGCTCCCAAAGGTTGCGCACGGTGGCCTGCGGACCGCCGTTGCCGCTGAACAGCAGCCAGCCGCCGAAGATGATCATCGCTACAACGGCAATCACTTTGATGATGGCAAACCAGAACTCCATCTCACCAAACACTTTTACGTTGGTCAGGTTAATGGCATTGATAATGACGAAGAAGGCCGCCGCAGACGCCCAGGTGGGGATCTCCGGGTACCAGAACTGAATGTATTTCCCAACGGCGGTCAGCTCGGCCATGGCAACCAGAACGTACAGAACCCAGTAGTTCCACCCCGAGGCGAAACCTGCGAAGCTGCCCCAGTATTTATAGGCGAAGTGGCTGAATGAGCCTGCGACCGGCTCCTCAACAACCATTTCACCTAACTGGCGCATAATCAGAAATGCAATAAAACCCGCAATCGCGTACCCCAGAATAATGCCCGGACCGGCCGACTGGATAACCGATGCACTGCCCAGAAACAGGCCAGTACCAATAGCACCGCCCAGGGCGATGAGCTGAATATGGCGGTTTTTAAGGCCGCGCTTTAGCTGATCGCCATGCTGTTGAGCTTCCATTTGAAACCTCGTGTGTGGTTGTTATGTTCACGCTGTGCGTGTGTAATTATGAAAGTCCATATTCTGTATTTATTTCTTTACGGTTAACGATACCGAAAAAAGCGGAGATGGCTTCCGTTAGCGCAAGAATAGTGGTAAGCGCCAGCGAATGCACCTGCTTTATGAAGGGATGAAGACGACTTGAATAAAAAGAAACCAATTGTAAATCGGTACGTTAACCCCTCATACCCCAACCTATAGAATAGAAATGCGTCAGAAGAGGGCGAATTTTCATTTTTTGCCTTGTTGAATCGCTTCAGATTGCAAAAACCCTCGTTTCATTATGGTTAAAACTGCCTCTTTGGTAGTAACCATTTCATTTGTGCAAAGTTACATTCCTGAAACGTTAGTTCTGTAAGGTTGTTAAAATGTGCCGGGTTTACTGATTTCAATCAAAACCAATATGGACAGAAGGTGAATACTTTGTTACTTTAGCGATACGAACATGAAATTGGTAAGACCAATTGACTCCGGGCAAAAAGGCGTAAGACAGGGAATATGGCCTACAGCAAAATTCGCCAACCAAAACTTTCCGATGTGATTGAGCAGCAGCTGGAGTTTTTGATTCTCGAAGGGACACTGCGCCCGGGCGAGAAACTCCCGCCAGAACGCGAGCTGGCAAAACAGTTCGACGTTTCACGCCCCTCTCTGCGTGAGGCGATTCAACGTCTCGAAGCAAAGGGCCTGTTGCTCCGTCGCCAGGGTGGCGGAACCTTTGTGCAAAACAGCCTGTGGCAGAGCTTCAGCGACCCGCTGGTAGAACTTCTCTCTGACCACCCAGAATCCCAGTTTGATCTGCTTGAGACCCGTCACGCGCTGGAAGGTATCGCGGCTTATTACGCCGCCCTTCGCAGCACTGATGAAGACCGCGTACGTATTCGCGAGCTGCATCAGGCCATTGAACGGGCACAGCAGTCCGGCGATTTAGACGCCGAGTCCAATGCCGTCGTCCAGTATCAAATTGCCGTCACCGAAGCGGCGCACAACGTGGTGCTCCTCCATCTGCTACGCTGCATGGAGCCGATGCTGGCCCAGAACGTTCGTCAGAATTTTGAATTGTTGTATGCCCGTCGGGAGATGCTCCCGCTGGTAAGCAACCATCGCACCCGAGTATTCGAGGCGATAATGGCCGGGGAACCGGAGCAGGCGCGCGAAGCGTCGCACCGCCATCTGGCTTTCATTGAGGAAATCTTGCTGGACCGCAGCCGTGAACAATCGCGTCGCGAACGTTCATTACGCCGCATACAGCAACGAAAGGATTAAGCGCCAGGTACTTTTAGAGCGCGGCAACTAAACGCAGAACCTGTCTTATTGTGTTTTCTGGCGAAAATACAATGGGACAGGTTCCAGACAAATCAACGTATTAGATAGATAAGGAATACCCCCATGTCAGAACGTCTCCAAAATGACGTGGATCCGATCGAAACTCGCGACTGGCTACAGGCGATCGAATCGGTCATCCGTGAAGAAGGTGTTGAGCGCGCTCAGTATCTGATTGATCAGCTGCTTTCAGAAGCACGCAAAGGCGGCGTGAAAGTGGCTTCAGGTGCAGGGGCTAGCAACTACGTAAACACGATTGCCGTCGAAGACGAACCGGAATACCCGGGCAATCTGGATCTGGAACGCCGTATCCGTTCTGCTATCCGCTGGAACGCCATCATGACCGTTCTGCGCGCATCCAAGAAGGACCTGGAACTGGGTGGCCACATGGCGTCCTTCCAGTCTTCTGCGACCATTTACGAAGTGTGCTTCAACCACTTCTTCCGTGCAGCTAACGAGAAAGATGGCGGCGATCTGGTGTACTTCCAGGGCCACATCTCTCCGGGCATCTATGCACGTGCCTTCCTGGAAGGTCGTCTGACTGAAGAGCAGATGAACAACTTCCGTCAGGAAGTTCACGGTAAGGGTCTGTCTTCTTACCCGCACCCTAAACTGATGCCTGAGTTCTGGCAGTTCCCGACCGTATCTATGGGTCTGGGTCCAATCGGTGCGATCTATCAGGCTAAATTCCTGAAGTACCTGGAACACCGTGGTCTGAAAGACACCTCTGAGCAGACCGTTTACGCCTTCCTGGGCGACGGTGAAATGGATGAGCCAGAATCTAAAGGCGCGATCACCATCGCGACCCGTGAGAAGCTGGACAACCTGTGCTTCATCATCAACTGTAACCTGCAACGTCTGGATGGTCCGGTAACCGGTAACGGCAAGATCATCAACGAACTGGAAGGCATCTTCGCAGGTGCTGGCTGGAACGTGATCAAAGTGATGTGGGGCGGTCGTTGGGATGAGCTGCTGCGCAAAGACACCAGCGGTAAACTGATCCAGCTGATGAACGAAACCGTTGACGGCGACTACCAGACTTTCAAATCCAAAGACGGTGCCTACGTTCGTGAGCACTTCTTCGGCAAATATCCTGAAACCGCAGCCCTGGTTGCAGACTGGACTGACGAGCAGATCTGGGCGCTGAACCGCGGTGGTCACGATCCGAAGAAAGTTTACGCTGCACTGAAAAAAGCGCGTGAAACCAAAGGTAAAGCGACTGTGATCCTGGCCCACACCATCAAAGGTTACGGCATGGGTGATACCGCAGAAGGTAAAAACATCGCTCACCAGGTTAAGAAAATGAACATGGACGGCGTGCGTTATATCCGCGACCGTTTCAACGTTCCAGTGACCGATGAGCAGGTAGAAAAACTGTCTTACATCACCTTCCCGGAAGGTTCTGAAGAGCACAAGTACCTGCACGAACGTCGTCAGGCGCTGAAAGGCTACCTGCCTGCTCGTCAGCCTAACTTCACCGAGAAGCTGGAACTGCCAGCGCTGGAAGATTTCTCTCAGCTGCTGGAAGAGCAGAACAAAGAGATCTCTACCACTATCGCTTTCGTTCGTGCCCTGAACGTGATGCTGAAGAACAAGTCGATCAAAGATCGTCTGGTTCCAATCATCGCCGACGAAGCGCGTACTTTCGGTATGGAAGGTCTGTTCCGTCAGATCGGTATCTACAGCCCGAACGGTCAGCAGTACACCCCGCAGGACCGTGAGCAGGTTGCATACTACAAAGAAGACGAGAAAGGTCAGATCCTTCAGGAAGGTATCAACGAACTGGGTGCAGGCGCATCCTGGCTGGCTGCTGCGACTTCTTACAGCACCAACAACCTGCCGATGATCCCGTTCTACATCTACTACTCCATGTTCGGGTTCCAGCGTATCGGTGACCTGTGCTGGCAGGCAGGCGACCAGCAGGCTCGCGGCTTCCTGATCGGTGGTACTTCTGGTCGTACGACCCTGAACGGTGAAGGTCTACAGCACGAAGATGGTCACAGCCACATTCAGTCTCTGACTATCCCTAACTGTATCTCTTACGACCCGTCTTACGCGTACGAAGTGGCAGTCATCATGCATGACGGTTTGCAGCGCATGTACGGTGAAGCGCAAGAGAATATTTACTACTACATCACCACCCTGAACGAAAACTACCACATGCCGGCAATGCCAGCAGGTGCCGAGGAAGGTATCCGTAAAGGTATCTACAAACTCGAAACCATCGAAGGTAGCAAAGGTAAAGTTCAGCTGCTGGGCTCTGGTTCTATCCTGCGTCACGTTCGTGAAGCAGCGCAGATCCTGGCGAAAGACTACGGTGTGGGTTCCGATGTGTACTCTGTTACCTCCTTCACTGAACTGGCGCGTGATGGCCAGGATTGTGAGCGCTGGAACATGCTGCACCCAATGGAAACCCCACGCGTTCCGTACATCGCTCAGGTGATGAACGACGCGCCAGCGGTGGCGTCTACTGACTATATGAAACTGTTCGCTGAGCAGGTTCGTACTTACGTTCCAGCTGATGATTATCGCGTACTGGGTACTGACGGCTTCGGTCGTTCTGACAGCCGCGAAAACCTGCGTCACCACTTCGAAGTTGATGCTTCCTACGTGGTAGTAGCAGCACTGGGCGAACTGGCTAAACGTGGCGAAATCGATAAGAAAGTGGTTGCAGACGCAATCACCAAATTCAACATCGATGCAGATAAAGTTAACCCGCGTCTGGCGTAAGAGGTAAAAGAATAATGGCTATCGAAATCAATGTACCGGACATCGGGGCTGATGAAGTTGAAATCACCGAGATCCTGGTCAAAGTGGGCGACAAAGTTGAAGCTGAACAGTCGCTGATCACCGTAGAAGGCGACAAAGCTTCTATGGAAGTCCCGTCTCCTCAGGCTGGCATTGTTAAAGAGATCAAAGTCTCTGTTGGCGATAAAACCGAGACCGGTAAACTGATCATGATTTTCGATTCCGCCGACGGTGCAGCAGCTGCTGCGCCTGCGCAGGAAGAGAAGAAAGAAGCCGCTCCTGCTGCTGCTCCAGCAGCGGCCGCGGCAGCGAAAGAAGTGAACGTGCCTGACATCGGCGGTGACGAAGTTGAAGTCACTGAAATCCTGGTGAAAGTGGGCGATACCGTTGCGGCCGAGCAGTCACTGATCACCGTAGAAGGCGACAAAGCCTCTATGGAAGTGCCGGCACCGTTCGCGGGTACCGTTAAAGAGATCAAGATCAACACCGGCGACAAAGTGTCTACGGGTTCCCTGATCATGATTTTCGAAGTGGCGGGCGCTGAAGGCGCTGCGGCTCCAGCGAAAGCGGAAGCTGCTCCGGCTCCGGCTGCTGCACCAGCGGCTGCTGGCGGCGTGAAAGACGTTAACGTACCGGACATCGGCGGTGACGAAGTTGAAGTGACCGAAGTGATGGTAAAAGTGGGCGACAAAGTTGCCGCTGAACAGTCAGTGATCACCGTTGAAGGCGACAAAGCTTCTATGGAAGTGCCTGCGCCGTTCGCCGGTACCGTTAAAGAGATCAAAATCAACACCGGCGACAAAGTATCTACCGGCTCTCTGATCATGGTCTTCGAAGTGGAAGGCGCAGCACCTGCCGCCGCTCCAGCTGCCGCGGCTGCTCCGGCACCGGCTGCTAAACCGGCTGCTGCCCCTGCTGCTAAAGCAGAAAAATCTGAGTTCGCTGAAAACGACGCTTACGTCCACGCGACTCCGCTGATTCGTCGCCTGGCGCGCGAATTCGGTGTGAACCTGGCGAAAGTGAAGGGCACTGGCCGTAAAGGCCGTATCCTGCGCGAAGACGTTCAGGCTTACGTGAAAGATGCGGTGAAACGCGCCGAAGCTGCACCAGCTGCTGCTGCCGGTGGCGGTATCCCGGGCATGCTGCCATGGCCGAAAGTGGACTTCAGCAAGTTCGGTGAAATCGAAGAAGTGGAACTGGGCCGTATCCAGAAAATCTCGGGTGCTAACCTGAGCCGTAACTGGGTAATGATCCCGCACGTTACCCACTTCGATAAGACCGATATCACCGATCTGGAAGCGTTCCGTAAACAGCAGAACGCCGAAGCTGAGAAGCGTAAGCTGGACGTGAAGTTCACTCCAGTGGTCTTCATCATGAAAGCGGTTGCCGCTGCCCTTGAGCAGATGCCTCGCTTCAACAGCTCCCTGTCCGAAGACGGCCAGAAGCTGACGCTGAAGAAGTACATCAACATCGGTGTTGCGGTTGATACGCCAAATGGTCTGGTTGTTCCGGTCTTCAAAGACGTGAACAAGAAGAGCGTCACTGAGCTGTCCCGTGAGCTGACCACCATCTCCAAAAAAGCGCGTGATGGTAAGCTGACTGCCGGCGAAATGCAGGGCGGCTGCTTCACTATCTCCAGCATCGGCGGCCTGGGTACCACCCACTTCGCGCCGATTGTGAACGCGCCGGAAGTGGCTATCCTCGGTGTGTCCAAGTCCGCGATGGAGCCGGTGTGGAATGGCAAAGAGTTCGTGCCGCGTCTGATGATGCCAATCTCTCTGTCCTTCGACCACCGCGTGATCGACGGGGCTGATGGTGCGCGTTTCATCACCATCATCAACAACATGCTGAGCGACATTCGCCGCCTGGTGATGTAATCGAAAAGCCGGCCAGTCGGCCGGCTTTTTTCTGATAATCTCATGGGGTTTTTGAGGTTATTGGTGAAAGCGATAATTCGTGAGCCGTTTGTTGTTTCAAAATTGTTAACAATTTTGTAAAATACGGGCGGATAGAACGACCCGGTGGACGACGGGTATACATTAAGAGGTCATGATGAGCACAGAAATCAAAACTCAGGTCGTAGTACTTGGGGCAGGCCCGGCAGGTTACTCCGCAGCATTTCGCGCCGCGGATTTAGGTCTGGAAACCGTCATCGTAGAACGTTACAGCACCCTCGGCGGTGTTTGTCTGAACGTCGGCTGTATCCCTTCTAAAGCGCTGCTGCACGTAGCGAAAGTTATCGAAGAAGCCAAAGCGCTGGCTGAACACGGTATCGTCTTCGGCGAGCCGAAAACCGACATCGACAAAATTCGTACCTGGAAAGAGAAAGTTATCACTCAGCTGACCGGCGGTCTGGCGGGTATGGCCAAAGGCCGTAAAGTGAAAGTGGTAAACGGTCTGGGTAAATTCACCGGTGCGAACACCCTGGAAGTGGAAGGCGAAAACGGCAAAACCGTGATTAACTTCGACAACGCGATCATCGCGGCAGGCTCTCGCCCAATCGAACTGCCATTCATTCCACATGAAGATCCACGCGTGTGGGATTCCACCGATGCGCTGGAGCTGAAAACCGTTCCTAAGCGCCTGCTGGTTATGGGCGGCGGTATCATCGGTCTGGAAATGGGTACCGTGTACCATGCGCTGGGTTCAGAGATCGACGTGGTTGAAATGTTCGACCAGGTTATCCCGGCTGCCGACAAAGACATCGTTAAAGTCTTCACCAAACGCATCAGCAAGAAATTCAACCTGATGCTGGAAACCAAAGTGACTGCCGTTGAAGCGAAAGAAGACGGTATTTACGTTTCCATGGAAGGCAAAAAAGCCCCATCCGAACCACAGCGTTACGACGCCGTGCTGGTGGCTATCGGTCGTGTGCCGAACGGTAAAAACCTCGACGCGGGCAAAGCTGGCGTGGAAGTGGACGACCGTGGCTTCATCCGCGTTGACAAACAGCTGCGCACCAACGTGCCGCACATCTTTGCTATCGGCGATATCGTCGGTCAGCCAATGCTGGCGCACAAAGGTGTTCACGAAGGTCACGTTGCCGCTGAAGTTATCGCCGGCATGAAGCACTACTTCGATCCGAAAGTGATCCCATCTATCGCCTACACCGAGCCAGAAGTTGCATGGGTCGGTCTGACTGAGAAAGAAGCGAAAGAGAAAGGCATCAGCTACGAAACCGCCACCTTCCCGTGGGCTGCTTCTGGCCGTGCTATCGCATCCGACTGCGCAGACGGTATGACTAAACTGATCTTCGACAAAGAGACTCACCGCGTGATCGGTGGTGCGATTGTCGGTACCAACGGCGGCGAGCTACTGGGTGAAATCGGTCTGGCTATCGAAATGGGCTGTGACGCGGAAGACATCGCGCTGACCATCCACGCTCACCCGACTCTGCACGAGTCCGTGGGCCTGGCGGCAGAAGTGTTTGAAGGTAGCATTACGGACCTGCCAAACGCGAAAGCGAAGAAGAAATAAATTTCTTCAGATGAAAAAAGCGGCCTCAGGCCGCTTTTTTTATGCGCCGCGTTCAGGGGGTGACAGGCTGCCAGGTTTTATCCGGGTGGTATGCAGCGAGCGCCTGCGCTTTTTGTGCCGAATCGTTGCCGAGATTTGCCTGATGCACCTTGTCATCCTGGTTAACAACAAAGCTCATTACCCCCGTCTGACCATAGCTCACGGGCCAGGCAACCATCGCAAAGCCATTTTTATCAGGCAGAATGCGGAACCGATAGCCGTGATAGCCCATACCCGGCTCCGGCGGGCTGAAGGCGGGACCCAGCGGGCTTGGCGCTTCGCCCGGCGAGATGGGCCAGTACAGGCCGTCTTTTAGCCCTGGCGTGCTGACAATCTTCTGCGCATAGCGGTGGTTCATGGCGTAGTAGCTGTGCTGTGCGTCGACGTAGGCGTGCAGCGCTTCGATAGCCGCGAGTTCGTTGCGGCCGATTTCGCGGGTCAGGATCTCATCCGCCGCTTTCTGCATATCAAATTGCCAGCCCTCTTTTTTCTTCACTACCGGTATGGGGAGTTGCCAGCCGTTATCGCCAACTGACAGATGGGCAATATCGCCGCTGATTTCGGTACGATGGTTAATCTTCCAGTCACGCAGGAATCGAGCTACCGCCTCCGGATCAACTCCTTCAGGTGGCAGATAGTCGCGCCAGTTATCCCCCAGCAGGTCGGCCATCGCGCGCTCATTCTGCTCGCTGATGGCCTTCGTCAGGGCATTGGCTGCCTGCTCAGGCGTGGAGAAGGATTGCTGGGCGCAGGCGAAGGTGGATACCATCAACAACAGCATTCCACCGATCGGTTTCATGTTCATAGCGGCTCCCTTAACGACGGTGGAATTCACGGTGTTCGGTATGGTGTTCGGACAGCTGCTGGCGGAAGCTGGCACGCTGCTCACTGTTCAGCGACGCGTGCTGGCGGCTTTGCAGCCCGCGCTGGTGCTGGGCCTGCCAGCTGGCCGAACGGCTGTCGTTGCCGCTCAGGGCGTTTGCCCGCAGCGGCTGATGCTGAACCTGCGTCGGGCGTCTGGTTTGCGCAAGAGTATTATTCATCTGTTGTGCGTGTGGCCGCGCGCTGTCGTAGCCGCGATAGTTGCTGCGCTGAGAGAGCTGCTTCAGCTGCTGCGCGGACGCTGAATGTTGCGGGAAATGCGCGTCGCCATGCTGTAGCTGTGTGAGGGTTTTGCCCGTCGACTGCTGTACCTGCGCCATCGCAGCCTGCCGCTGGCTATCGCGGTTGACCGGCTGCTGCCGGGTAGCGCTCAACCCGCCCGGCACTGAAGTCTGATGATAGCGGCTGGCAAGCTGGCTATTGGCGTAGGGCACGCCGTTGCGGTAGGCCGGATTATGCTGCCAGACCTGATGATTATCGGTAAGGTGCTCGCCGGTGATCTTATTGAAGTTATTAACATTAATATTAATGTTATCGCCGTTATGCGAATAACCGCCGTGGTGATCGTCATCATGATCGTGATGGTGATCGTCGTCATCGTCCCAGTCTATGTTACTGAACAGCGCATAGGTAGTGGCTACGCCGAGGCTATAGCCAAAGCCTCTGACAAAACTATTGGTAAACTGCTGGCCGGGAGACGGGGGCAGATACACAGGCGGATAGCTGGCGTTTGGCCACGTGCCGTAAACGGTGGAAGGGTTGTAGGTAGGGACATAAACCACCTGTGGATCGGCTGGCTCAATTTTAATCACCGTCGGACTAGCCGACGTTGACGTCGCGGCTGTACTGGTGGAGGCTGGCGCAGATTTTTTCACGGTGGTGACGGTCTGCTGCGGGGTGGATTGCAACGTGCCTGTCTGCTGCGCGAGCAGGCGCAGACGCTGCACGGAATCCATCACATCCTTTGGCTGGGCCAGAAAGGCGTCGCCGAGGCTCTGTACCCACGACGGGTTTTCTCCCATCAACGACATTAACTGCGGAAAGGCGACCAGCGATTTCACGCTGGCATCCCATGGCTGCCCGCTGACCGCCTGAATGGCGGTATCGCCCTGCATTTTAGGGTTGTCCTTTGACCACTGGGCGGCCTGAATCACGCTCGCCGGATAGGTTGAGGCCATCAGAATTTGCGACAGCAGCGCGTCGGGATAGAGCGCAATGGGCGCTGTCCACTGATCGATCTGCGCGGCGGTATAGGCCGGAGTCGCCACCGGGGCAGGCTGTGCTGCCGGGTCGGGGAGCTGCGGGGCTACCGGCGCAGGTGCGGGAGCGGGTTCCGTTGCGCGGCTTTTAACGAACATGACGCCCGAGGCGGCAAACAGCCCCGCACTGCAAAGCAGAACAAGAAGATGTGGTTTAAAAGGCAACTTCATAGATTGACTCCAACGAGACGAGTGCAGTGCCGTGAGGCGTTGCTGTTGCCGCGAGTATCATTCACCCGTGTTTTACAGTTTTGACTTTTGTTGGGAAAACCTCCGAAGCATCCGGATAAAGAGTGTGAGTATTTATTACACAATTATATCGGATGGCTGAGCAGGCGACGGACATTCAAAAGGCCGCTCTTGCGAGCGGCCAGCAGCTAGCTGCTGGGGTGGCGACAAACTTACGGAACTGCTTTCGGGCCCGGTGACGGGGTGCTATACCATGCTTAACGATTCAGCAAATTTTTTAATGTTGCTTTTTTGTAAACAGATTAACACTGTGCAGAAATCCTGCTATGCTGCCCGACGCGGTATCGGGCATTTACCCTACAAACTGCTGTCTCACAGGAGCGTGAAGAGAACGCCCGCCGCATATGACAATGAGAGCGAGGAGAACCGTCGTGCTAGAAGAATACCGTAAGCACGTAGCAGAACGTGCCGCCGAGGGAATTGTACCCAAACCGTTAGATGCAACCCAAATGGCCGCGCTCGTCGAGCTGCTGAAGAACCCGCCTGAGGGCGAAGAAGAATTCCTGTTAGATCTGCTGATCAACCGTGTACCGCCTGGCGTAGATGAAGCTGCCTACGTAAAAGCCGGATTCCTTGCCGCCGTTGCCAAAGGCGAAGCCACCTCCCCACTGGTTACTCCTGAAAAAGCGATTGAACTGCTCGGCACCATGCAGGGCGGCTATAACATTCATCCGCTGATTGACGCGCTGGATAACGACAAGCTGGCGCCAATTGCTGCCAAAGCGCTCTCTTCAACGCTGCTGATGTTCGATAACTTCTACGATGTGGAAGAAAAAGCCAAAGCAGGCAACGTTTACGCGAAGCGGGTGATGCAGTCCTGGGCCGATGCCGAATGGTTCCTGAACCGCCCTCAGCTTGCTGAAAAAATTACCGTTACCGTCTTTAAAGTGACCGGTGAAACCAACACCGATGACCTTTCTCCGGCGCCGGATGCATGGTCTCGCCCGGATATCCCACTGCACGCCCTGGCGATGCTGAAAAACGCCCGTGAAGGCATTGAGCCGGATCAGCCAGGCGTGGTTGGCCCGATCAAACAGATCGAAGCCCTGCAACAAAAAGGTTTCCCGCTGGCTTACGTCGGTGACGTGGTTGGTACCGGTTCTTCCCGTAAATCCGCCACCAACTCCGTGCTGTGGTTCATGGGCGACGACATTCCGCACGTGCCGAACAAGCGCGGCGGCGGCCTGTGCCTCGGCGGCAAAATTGCGCCAATCTTCTTCAACACCATGGAAGATGCGGGCGCGCTGCCAATTGAAGTGGACGTGAGCAACCTGAACATGGGCGACGTGATTGACGTTTACCCGTATAAAGGCGAAGTGCGCAACCACGAAACCAACGAACTGCTGGCCAGCTTCGAACTGAAAACCGACGTGCTGATCGACGAAGTGCGTGCCGGTGGTCGTATTCCGCTGATCATCGGCCGTGGCCTGACCACCAAAGCGCGTGAAGCGCTGGGTCTGCCGCACAGTGACGTATTCCGTCAGGCGAAAGACGTGGCCGAGAGCAACCGCGGTTACTCTCTGGCGCAGAAAATGGTGGGTCGCGCCTGCGGCGTCACTGGTATCCGTCCTGGCGCGTACTGCGAACCGAAAATGACCTCCGTGGGGTCTCAGGACACCACTGGCCCAATGACCCGTGATGAACTGAAAGACCTGGCGTGCCTGGGCTTCTCTTCCGATCTGGTGATGCAATCCTTCTGCCACACCGCGGCGTATCCGAAGCCGGTTGACGTAACCACGCACCACACGCTGCCAGACTTCATTATGAACCGTGGCGGTGTCTCCCTGCGTCCGGGCGACGGCGTTATCCACTCCTGGCTGAACCGCATGCTGCTGCCGGATACCGTCGGTACCGGCGGTGACTCCCATACCCGTTTCCCAATCGGGATCTCCTTCCCGGCGGGTTCCGGTCTGGTGGCGTTTGCCGCAGCGACCGGCGTGATGCCGCTGGATATGCCGGAATCGGTGCTGGTGCGCTTCAAAGGTAAAATGCAGCCGGGCATTACCTTGCGCGATCTGGTGCACGCGATCCCGCTGTATGCCATTAAACAGGGTCTGCTGACCGTCGAGAAGAAAGGCAAGAAAAACATCTTCTCTGGCCGCATTCTGGAAATTGAAGGTCTGCCGGATCTGAAAGTGGAGCAGGCGTTCGAGCTGACCGATGCCTCTGCCGAGCGTTCTGCGGCGGGCTGTACCATCAAGCTGAACAAAGAGCCGATTATTGAGTATCTGACCTCCAACATCGTGCTGCTGAAGTGGATGATAGCGGAAGGCTACGGCGACCGTCGTACGCTGGAGCGTCGTATTCAGGGCATGGAAAAATGGCTGGCGGATCCGCAGCTGCTGGAAGCCGATGCTGACGCAGAGTACGCGGCGGTGATTGAGATCGATCTGGCGGATATCAAAGAGCCAATCCTGTGTGCGCCTAACGATCCGGACGATGCGCGTCTGCTCTCTGACGTACAGGGCGATAAGATCGACGAAGTGTTCATCGGCTCCTGTATGACCAACATCGGCCACTTCCGTGCTGCCGGTAAGCTGCTGGATACCCACAAAGGCCAGCTGCCGACCCGTCTGTGGGTGGCGCCGCCAACCCGTATGGATGCGGCGCAGCTGACCGAAGAGGGCTACTACAGCGTGTTTGGTAAGAGCGGGGCGCGTATCGAAATCCCTGGCTGTTCCCTGTGTATGGGCAACCAGGCGCGCGTGGCCGACGGTGCGACGGTGGTTTCCACCTCAACCCGTAACTTCCCGAACCGTTTAGGTACCGGGGCGAACGTTTACCTGGCCTCTGCGGAGCTGGCGGCGGTTGCGGCGCTGATTGGCAAACTGCCAACGCCGGAAGAGTACCAGACCTTTGTGGCTCAGGTAGATAAGACGGCGGTGGATACTTATCGTTATCTGAACTTCGACCAGCTCTCTCAGTACACCGAGAAGGCTGACGGGGTGATCTTCCAGACCGCAGTATAAATGCTACCCTCTCCCGTGGGAGAGGGGCTGGGGGTGAGGGCACCAGACCGCTCCGCACCTGACCCATTGCCCGGTGGCGCTACGCTTACCGGGCCTACAAAACCCATCGCAACGTCGGTGGGTTTTTTATTTTCATTCCTCCCACCTCTCCCGCTTTTTTTCTTCCTCTCTGCTGCGATAATTACCCTAATGGCTTTGCAGAGGAAAACGCTATGGATTACGAATTTTTGCGCGACATCACCGGCGTGGTGAAAGTGCGAATGTCGATGGGGCACGAAGCCGTTGGACACTGGTTTAACGAAGAGGTGAAAGAGAACCTCGCGCTGCTGGATGAAGTCGAACAGGCGGCGGAAACGGTGAAAGGCAGTGAACGCTCCTGGCAACGCGCCGGGCACGAATACACGCTGTGGATGGATGGCGAAGAGGTGATGGTGCGCGCCAACCAACTTGAGTTCTCGGGTGATGAGATGGAAGAGGGGATGAGCTACTACGACGAAGAGAGCCTGTCGCTTTGCGGCGTGGAAGACTTCCTGAGCGTGTTGAACGCCTACCGCGATTTTATGAAACAGAAGTAACTCCCCGAAGCGTCCCTGCTCCGGATCACGTTTACACGGTCGGAATGTTACGGCCGTAGTAAATTTCGCGCATCTCTTTCCAGAGCAGGTCGGTAATGACCTTACGCTCTTCGTCACTTAAATCTTCCGGCCTGGTATGGAACATATAGTGCTTAAGATCGAACTCTTTAAGCATCATCTTGGTATGGAAGATATTCTCCTGATAGACGTTCACATCCATCATGTCGTACAGCGACTTCATGTCCTCGGACATGAAGTTCTGAATGGAGTTGATCTCATGATCAATGAAGTGCTTCATGCCGTTGATATCACGGGTAAAACCGCGCACGCGATAATCAATAGTGACGATATCGGATTCCAGCTGGTGGATTAAATAATTCAACGCATTCAGCGGTGAAATCACGCCGCAGGTCGACACTTCAATATCCGCGCGGAAGGTACACAGCCCGCCTTCCGGGTGGCTTTCCGGGTAGGTGTGCACGCAGATGTGGCTTTTATCCAGGTGGGCGACTACCACTTCCGGCAGCGGGCCGGGGTGCTCGGTTTTGTCGATAAGCTTCGGGTCAACCGGCTCTTCACTCACCAGAATGGTGACGCTCGCACCCTGAGGCTCATAATCCTGGCGCGCGATATTCAGGATGTTCGCGCCGATAATCGAGCAGGTCTCTGTCAGGATCTCGGTCAGACGGTTGGCGTTGTAGAGTTCATCGATATAGGCGATGTAACCATCGCGCTCTTCTGCTGTTTTGGCGTAGCAGATATCGTAAATACAAAAACTCAGGCTTTTGGTCAGATTGTTAAAGCCATGCAGTTTAAGCTTTTTCAATTAGTTCACCTCCTTTGAGGACAGCGCGTCTTGCAGATATTGAGGCAACGCAAAGGCTGCGGTGTGGATCGCCGGGTTGTAGTAGCGGCACTGGAGTCCGGCCTGGTGGAAGCGGGCCTGCACGATCTCGGTAGAGAGATGGCGCAGAACGTCGTTATCCGTCGCCCAGGCAAAGGTCATGATCCCGCCGTAGTAAGTGGGGATCGCCGCCTGGTAGAAGCTGACGTCAGCAAAATAGGTGCTCAGCTTACGGTGGCTATCAAGCGCTTCATCCTGTTGCAGGAAGCAAACGCCGTTTTGCGCCACAAAAATTCCGCCAGGCTTCAGGCAGCGCTTGCAGCCTTCGTAAAACGACGAGGTAAACAGCGACGCGCCCGGACCGA
The DNA here is from genome assembly GCF_050031515.1 of Enterobacter cloacae complex sp. 397G4. Classification (NCBI taxonomy): domain Bacteria; kingdom Pseudomonadati; phylum Pseudomonadota; class Gammaproteobacteria; order Enterobacterales; family Enterobacteriaceae; genus Enterobacter; species Enterobacter cloacae complex sp. 397G4. The sequence goes on from NZ_JBLGWE010000001.1 coordinate 884,195, forward strand.
TAGGGTCGGTACAGTCAGAGATAATGACATCAAACGTTTGCGTAGTCTGGTTAACAAAATTGACGCCATCATCGATAACCAGATTAAACCGCGGATCGTCATAGCTGCCGGCATTATGGTTGGGCAGATACTGGCGGCAGAACGACACCACACCGGCGTCGATTTCCACCATGGTGATGGTTTCGACATTCTGATGGCGAGAGACTTCACGCAGCATCGCGCCGTCGCCGCCGCCGATAATCAGCACGTCCTTCGCGTGGCCGTGGGCCAGCAGCGGGACGTGGGTCATCATTTCGTGATAGATAAACTCGTCGCGCTCGGTGGTTTGCACCACGCCGTCCAGCGCCATCACGCGGCCAAAGGCGGCGTTTTCGAAGATTATCAAATCCTGATGATCGGTTTTCTCATGATAGAGCACGTTATCCACGGCAAAATACTGACCAAACTGGTCATGCAGCGTTTCTTGCCATACCGTTTTTTCGGTCATGGGGAGCACCTCCTTCGTTAACATCCATTACATCCGGCAGATGGGCGCAACACAACACCGCCGTGAGGCGGTTAACGGGTCAACAAGGGGCGTCGGGAAGGTTACTTCACGTAGGCGAGCAGGCTGAGTGAATCGCGAGCCAGCGCTTTGCATTTTTTAGCAGTGGGAATGCCAATACCGCTTAAATCACGGTAGCTGTCTTCACCGAGCGCCTTCATGTCGAAGCTGTCGTAGTTGCTGAGGTCCCATTGGTTCTGCTGGGCAAAAAAGACCAGTGCGCGACGAATTTGCCCATTGGGTAAATTCTGGTAACCACAATCGTTTTTCAGAAAAACAAAAACTGCCGTCAGATCGGCCATATCTTCCGCTTCGTTTTCACTTAGCGCGTAACTGTTCGCACACATCGCCATCAGGCTGGCGAACAAAATTGTTCTGAAAAACGTCTTCATTGCCTTTACCACTGCATCACGGAAAATTAACGTTAGCATACTTGATGCCAGGCCGACGATCTTTATTATTGCCGCCGTGCTTGACCTTCCGGTAAGGGGAGGGTTTATGCTCAAAAGATCGCCTGCTGGAAATAAGGAAATGCACATGCAACGTCGTGATTTTTTAAAATTTTCTGCCGCACTGGGGGTTGCCAGCGCGTTACCTCTCTGGAGCCGCGCCGTTTTTGCCGCCGACAGACCGGCTTTACCCATTCCTGAATTACTCGCCGCAGATGCCCGCAGCCGCATTCAGCTTGTGGTGCAGGCCGGTAAAACCACGTTCGGTCAGCACGCCGCCACGACGTGGGGCTATAACGGCAATCTGCTCGGCCCGGCGTTGCAGTTACGCAAAGGGAAGGCGGTGACGGTAGACATTCATAACACGCTTGCGGAAGAGACCACGCTGCACTGGCACGGGCTGGAAGTCCCGGGCGAAGTGGATGGAGGGCCTCAGGGCATTATCAGGCCTGGTGGTAAACGCAGCGTAACCTTTACTCCGGAACAACGCGCGGCGACCTGCTGGTTCCACCCGCATCAGCATGGCAAAACGGGCCATCAGGTGGCGATGGGGCTGGCCGGCCTGGTGCTGATTGAAGACGATGAAAGCCGCCTGCTGCGCCTGCCAAAACAGTGGGGAATCGACGATGTCCCGGTGATTGTGCAGGACAAAAAATTCAACGCTGACGGGCAAATTGACTATCAGCTGGACGTAATGAGCGCGGCGGTAGGCTGGTTTGGCGATACACTCCTGACCAACGGCGCGATCTACCCGCAGCATGCCGCGCCAAAAGGCTGGCTGCGCTTACGTCTGCTTAACGGCTGTAACGCCCGCTCGCTGAACTTCGCCACCAGCGATAAACGCCCGCTTTACGTGGTGGCAAGCGACGGCGGCCTGCTGCCGGAACCGGTGAAGGTGAGCGAGCTGCCGATGCTGATGGGGGAGCGCTTCGAGGTGCTGGTGGATATCAGCGATGGCAAAGCGTTTGACCTGGTGACCCTGCCGGTCAGCCAGATGGGGATGGCCGTTGCGCCGTTTGATAAGCCGCATCCGGTCCTGCGCATTCAGCCGCTACAGATCACCGCCTCCGGTACGCTGCCGGAGACCCTCACCACACTGCCAGCACTCCCGTCGCTGGACGGGCTTACGCAGCGTAAACTTCAGCTTTCTATGGATCCGATGCTAGACATGATGGGCATGCAGGCGCTGATGAAGAAGTACGGCAATCAGGCCATGGCGGGAATGCATCACGGCCAGATGATGGGCCATATGAATATGGACCACGGTAAAATGGGCGGCATGGATCACGGCGGCCATGGTTTCGATTTCCACAACGCCAACCGCATCAACGGCAAAGCGTTCGATATGAACACGCCCATGTTCGCCGCCACGAAAGGGCAGTTTGAACGCTGGGTGATTTCAGGCGAAGGCGACATGATGCTGCACCCGTTCCATATCCACGGCACGCAGTTCCGTATTCTGTCTGAAAATGGTAAAGCGCCGGAGGCGCATCGTGCGGGCTGGAAAGATACGGTGAGGGTGGAAGGCGGCGTCAGCGAGGTGCTGGTGAAGTTCGACCACGAGGCGCCGAAAGAGTTTGCCTATATGGCCCACTGTCATCTGCTGGAGCATGAAGATACGGGGATGATGCTCGGTTTTACCGTATAAAAAAAAGCCGGGTGGCGGCTTCGCCTTACCCGGCCTACATAGGGCACCCGTAGGCCCGGTAGGCGTTAGCGCCACCGGGCTTTTTCGTTACTTAGCGTCGTCAGGCAGTGCATACGCGACAATATAGTCGCCCATCTTCGTGCCAAACGAACCGTGACCACCCGCAGAGATGACAACGTACTGCTTGCCATTCACTTCATAGGTCATCGGCGTTGCCTGTCCACCGGCTGGCAGACGGCCTTGCCACAGTTTCTCACCGTTGGTCATGTTGTACGCGCGCAGGTAGTTATCTGCGGTTGCCGCGATGAACAGCACGTTACCGGCGGTGGAGATTGGGCCACCCAGCATTGGCATACCCATATTGAAAGGCACTGGAACAGGCATCGGGAACGGCATGCTGTCCTGTGGCGTACCAATACGTTTCTTCCAGACGATCTTGTTGGTCTTCAGATCCAGACCGGAGATGTAACCCCAGGCAGGCTGTTTACACGGCAGACCGAACGGAGAAAGGAACGGATTCAGGGTCACACCATAAGGAACGCCATACTGCGGCTGGATACCGGCTTCGGTACCGCTGCCTTTCGCATCTTTCGGCTGCTCCATTGGGTTACCCGGACCACGAGGGATCAGGCGGGAAACGAACGGCAGCGCCATTGGGTTAGCGATGGCGACCTGACGGTTAGGGTCAACGGAGATCCCACCCCATTCGAACATCCCCAGGTTACCCGGGAAGACCAGCGTACCCTGCTCTGACGGCGGGGTGAAAATCCCTTCGTAGCGCAGCTGGTGGAACATCACGCGGCATACCAGCTGGTCAAACATGGTGGCACCCCACATGTCTGCACCGCTGAGATCTTTCTTCGGACGGAAGCTCAGGTCAGAGAACGGCTGCGTTTTGGTGACGTAGTCGCCTTTGGCCGCACCCTGCGGAACCGGTTTTTCCGGCGCAGGAACAACCAGCTTACCGTTGCTACGATCAAGCACGAAGATGTTACCGGTTTTCGCCGGGGCGTAAATCACCGGTACGGTTTTACCGTTAACGGTAATGTCCGCCAGCGTCGGCTGGGACGGCATATCCATATCCCACAGATCGTGGTGAACGGTCTGGTAGCTCCATGCCAGTTTACCGGTTGTTGCGTTCAGCGCCACGATGGAGCTGGCGTAACGTTCCTGCTCCGGCGTACGGTTACCGCCCCAGATATCCGGCGTGGTCACGCCCATCGGCAGGTAGACCAGGTCCAGCTTCGCGTCATACGCTGCCGGTGCCCAGGAGTTCGGTGAGTTAAAGGTAAAGGTGTGTTCATCCGATGGGATCGCGTTAGGATCTTTCGCGCCCGGGTCGAAGGCCCACAGCAGTTTACCGGTGTTCACGTCGAAACCACGGATAACGCCGGAGGTTTCACGGGTAGAGAAGTTATCCGTTACCGAACCGGCAATCACGATGGTTTTGTCGGTGATGATTGGCGGGGAGGTCGGCTCATACAGGCCCGGCGTGGTGTCCGGCATGTTGGTCTGAAGATTCAGAATGCCTTTATTGGCGAAGGTTTCGCACAGCTTGCCGGTCTCAGCGTTAATGGCAAACAGGCGGCCATCGTTCACCGGCAGCATAATGCGGCGAGGACAGTCGGCAATGACTTCCGGGCTGGCATTATCGGCGCGCGCTTCGTGGTAAGAGACGCCGCGGCAGGTAATGTGCTGGAACGACGGGTTGGAGTTCAGCTGTGGATCAAAGTGCCATTTCTCTTTACCGGTAGCCGCGTCGAGCGCGAACAGACGCTGGTGCGCCGTACACAGGTAGAGCATGTTGCCCACTTTAATCGGGGTCACTTCGTTGGTCAGCTCACCCGGATCGTTTGGCATCTTCAGGTCGCCGGTACGGAATACCCAGGCCTCCTTCAGGTTTTTCACGTTGTCCGCGTTGATCTGCTTCAGCGGGGAGTAGCGTTGACCTTCCTGGTTACGACCATAAGCAGGCCAGTCACCGTCCGCCACCTGCGAAATAGCCGCAACCGGCGTGGATTCCGCGTTCAGCGTACCGTTGATCTCCTGCGGGTCGTTAAAACCGGCCCAGGTCAGGATGCCGCCACTAATCAGCAGGGCAACGACCAGACCGGCCACGGCGCCACTGGAAGGGACGATCAGACGACGCCAGACAAACGGCAGGATCAGCCAGATACCGAAGAAGACCAGAATGTCGCTGCGCGGCGTCAACGCCCAGAAGTCGAACCCGACTTCCCAGACGCCCCAGATCATGGTTGCGAGCAGTAACGCTGCGTACAGCCACAGAGCAGATTGTTTTCTGCGTAAAAGCAGGACGGTTACGCCAACCATAACCAGACCCGCAATCGGGTAGTACCAGGAGCCGCCAATCGCGACCAGCCATACGCCACCGATTAACAAATACAGCGCGCAGAACGCGGCAAACGCGGCTGTTAATGTCACCAGTAGACGCGGCTGTTTAGTTTTTGTTTCAGCCATAGAAAAGTACTCGTCAGTTTTGTTAATTATTTGCTAGCAATTAATTATAGGTATTAACAACTGTGATCGGAATCACAAATATTGCTTTTTATAACTCATACGCCAGGCTTATCCAATTACTGGTATAATGGCTGGCTTGCGTATCGATGCCGGAGCGAGAGTCATCCGCATTGAGAGATTTTCACTAAAATCATTTGGTTAGTAATATGAAACATACTGTTGAAGTGATGATCCCGGAAGCCGAGATCAAAGCGCGTATCGCCGAACTGGGTCGTCAAATCACCGAACATTACAAGGACAGCGGCAGCGAAATGGTGCTGGTCGGTCTGTTGCGTGGCTCTTTCATGTTCATGGCAGACCTGTGCCGTGAAGTGCAGGTGCCGCACGAGGTCGATTTTATGACCGCCTCCAGCTACGGCAGCGGCATGTCCACAACCCGTGATGTGAAAATCCTGAAAGATCTGGATGAAGATATTCGTGGCAAAGATGTGTTGATTGTTGAGGACATCATCGACTCCGGCAACACGCTCTCTAAAGTGCGTGAGATCCTGAGCCTGCGTGAACCAAAATCACTGGCGATTTGTACTCTGCTGGATAAGCCTGAGCGCCGTGAAGTGCAGGTGCCGGTGGAGTTCGTTGGTTTCTCCATCCCGGACGAATTCGTGGTGGGTTACGGCATTGATTACGCGCAGCGTTATCGCCATCTGCCGTATGTTGGGAAAGTAGTGATTCTGGACGAATAATTGCGGGCTGATGCCCTCACCCCAGCCCTCTCCCACAGGGAGAGGGTGAAAACCCCCGGCTTTGTTATTTATGGTTAACGTGCTTAAGCTTGAGGTTGGCAATTCCCGAGCGGTAACGCTGTTCCAGCGTTTCGCGGTTGGTGGCGGTCACTTCCAGATTGCGTAGCAGGCCGTCGTGAATACCGTACGCCCAGCCGGGGATGGAGACCTTCTGTCCGCGTTTCCAGGCAGACTGCATAATCGTCGAGTGGCCCAGGTTATAGACCTGCTCCATCACGTTCAGCTCACACAGCGTGTCGAGACGGCGCTCCTGCGGCATTTCGCCCAGCAGTGAGCTATGTTTGAACCAGATATCACGGATGTGCAGCAGCCAGTTATCGATTAACCCCAGCTCTGTATTTTCGACCGCCGCCTGTACGCCGCCGCAGCCGTAGTGGCCACAAATAATGATGTGCTCAACCTCCAGAACGTCAACGGCATACTGAACAACCGAAAGGCAGTTGAGATCGGTATGAATAACGAGGTTAGCCACATTGCGGTGAACAAACAGTTCGCCCGGTTCAAGACCGGTCAGACGTTCGGCGGGGACGCGGCTGTCGGAACATCCAATCCAGAGAAAGCGCGGGTTCTGCGCCTGTGCCAGTTTTCCAAAAAATCCGGGGTCTTCCTCCACCAGCATTTTTGACCATAGTGCATTGTTGCTGATGAGTGTATCTATGTCGTTCATGGAGGTTAGCGACCTGTAACCAAGTGATTGCGTTGCGCTACTATAGGGTAACCCGACTTTTAATGAAACCACACAACGTGTGTCAGAACTTAAGGTAAGTTGAATTCATGGCGATTGCACTGGAGCTTGAACAGCTCAAAAAAACCTACCCGGGGGGCGTCCAGGCGCTGCGCGGGATAGATCTTAAAGTCGAAGCGGGAGATTTCTACGCGCTTCTGGGGCCGAACGGGGCGGGAAAATCGACCACCATCGGGATTATCAGCTCGCTGGTCAATAAAACGTCTGGCCGCGTTAGCGTGTTTGGCTACGACCTGCAAAAAGACGTGGTCAACGCCAAGCGCCAGCTGGGGCTGGTGCCGCAGGAGTTCAACTTCAACCCGTTTGAGACGGTACAGCAGATTGTTGTTAACCAAGCGGGTTACTATGGCGTTGAGCGCAAAGAAGCGCTGGAGCGCAGCGAAAAGTATCTCAAACAGCTTGACCTGTGGGAGAAGCGTAACGAGCGCGCGCGGATGTTGTCCGGGGGGATGAAGCGCCGCCTGATGATTGCTCGCGCGCTGATGCACGAGCCAAAGCTGCTCATTCTTGATGAACCGACCGCTGGCGTGGATATTGAACTGCGTCGTTCCATGTGGGGCTTCCTGAAGGATCTGAACGACAAAGGCACCACCATCATTCTGACCACGCACTACCTTGAAGAGGCAGAGATGCTGTGCCGCAACATCGGCATCATTCAGCACGGCGAGCTGGTGGAAAACACCTCGATGAAGAACCTGCTCTCCAAGCTAAAATCAGAGACCTTTATCCTCGATCTGGCGGCGAAAAGCGCCCTGCCGAAGCTGGAGGGGTATAACTATCGCCTGGTCGATACCTCGACGCTGGAGGTAGAAGTGCTGCGCGAGCAGGGAATCAACAGCGTGTTCTCCCAGTTGAGCGCGCAGGGCGTTCAGGTATTAAGCATGCGTAACAAAGCGAACCGACTGGAAGAGCTGTTTGTCTCTCTGGTGCACGATAAACAAGGAGACAAGGCATGACGCATCTTTACTGGGTCGCGCTGAAAAGCATCTGGGCGAAAGAGATTAACCGCTTTATGCGCATCTGGGTGCAAACCCTGGTGCCGCCGGTGATCACCATGACGCTCTACTTCATCATTTTCGGCAACCTGATTGGCTCCCGCATTGGTGAGATGCACGGCTTTACCTATATGCAGTTTATCGTGCCGGGCCTGATCATGATGGCAGTGATCACCAACGCTTACGCGAACGTGGCGTCCTCATTCTTCAGCGCCAAGTTCCAGCGCAACATTGAAGAGCTGCTGGTGGCGCCAGTGCCGACGCACGTCATTATCGCCGGTTACGTGGGCGGCGGCGTGGCGCGCGGGCTGTGCGTGGGTATTCTGGTGACGGCGATTTCGCTGTTCTTCGTGCCGTTCCAGGTGCACTCGTGGCTGTTCGTGGCGCTCACGCTATTGCTGACGGCGATCCTGTTCTCACTGGCTGGCTTGCTGAACGCCGTGTTCGCCAAAACGTTCGATGACATCAGCCTGATCCCGACCTTCGTGCTGACGCCGCTAACCTATCTGGGCGGGGTGTTCTACTCCCTGACGCTGCTGCCGCCGTTCTGGCAGGCGCTGTCGCACCTGAACCCGATTGTCTATATGATCAGCGGCTTCCGCTTTGGTTTCCTCGGCATTACCGATGTCCCGCTGTTCACCACCGTTGTGGTGCTGGCGGTATTTATCGTGGCGTTCTATCTGCTGTGCTGGTATCTGATCCAGCGTGGACGTGGGCTGCGTAGCTAATCTTCTGCCCGGCGACGTTCTGTTTGCCGGGCACTTTCTTTGACAGTTATCACCGTAAACTAACCTTCACCTGGATAAACTACTCGCCTGCTAAGGAGAGACGTTATGCTGGGATGGGTTATCACCTGCCACGATGAAGAGGCACAGGAAATGCTCCTGAAGCTGGAGGCGCGATTTGGCCCTCTGGCGCAATGTCGTGCGGTAAATTACTGGCGAGGGCTGAGCACCAATATGCTAAGCCGGATGATGTGCGACGCGCTGCATGAAACCGACACCGGTGATGGCGTGATTTTTCTCACCGACAGATCGGGCGCGGCGCCTTACCGTTCAGCGGCGTTAATGAGCCATAAGCATGATAACTGTGAAGTGATCTCCGGTATCAGCCTGCCTTTACTCGAAGCGATGTATCCGCTGCGCGCAACGTTGAGCAGCGCTGAGTTTCGTCACGCCATTGTGGCGCAAGGCTCGCCGGGCGTGAGCAGCCTGTGGCACCAGCAGCAGAAGAATCCGCCTTTCGTTCTGCTTCACGATCTGTATAAGCATTAAACATTGGTATTGATGTCGCTTTTGCTACAATGGCGACTGATTTTCCGTATCGATTTATATCCCATGCTCATGCGCGTTATCTTTATCCTTCTGCTACTGGTCTCCGGTGGTGCGTCTGCCAGCCTGACCAGTCAGCAAGGCCTTCCTGCCCAATATATGCAAACCACCGAAGATGCGGCCATCTGGGCGCAGGTGGGAAATGCCGTCGTGAACGTGGGCAATGTCCGCGCCGGGCAGATCCTCGCCGTCTTTCCGGCCGCGGCGGATTACTATGAATTTCGTTTCGGATTCGGTACGGGGTTTATTGATAAAGAGCACCTGGAAAAAGTGCAGGGTAAGCAACGCGTTGAGGATAGTCTGGGCGATCTGAACAAGCCGCTCAGCAATCAAAACCTCATCACCTGGAAAGACACGCCAGTGTATAATGCCCCCAGCAGCGGAAGCGCGCCCTTTGGCACCTTAAGCGCCAATCTTCGCTATCCGATTCTTAATAAGCTGAAAGATCGCCTGAACCAGACCTGGTTTCAGATCCGCATCGGCAATCGTCTGGCGTGGATCAGCAGCCTGGATGCACAGGAAGATAACGGACTGCCGATTCTGACCTACCACCATATCCTGCGTGATGAAGAGAACACCCGTTTTCGACATACCTCCACGACAACCAGCGTACGTGCGTTTAATAATCAGATGGCCTGGTTACGCGATCAAGGCTATACCACGCTGACAATGTACCAGCTTGAAGGGTACGTGCGTAACAAGATGAACCTCCCCGCGAAAGCGGTGGTGATCACTTTTGATGATGGCCTGAAATCGGTGAGCCGCTACGCGTATCCGGTGCTGAAAGAGTATGGCTTCAACGCGACGGCGTTTATTATTTCATCCCGAATCAAAGGTCACCCGCAGAAGTGGGATCCCCGATCGCTACAGTTTATGAGCGTTCAGGAAATCAAGGCCATCCAGGATGTGTTCGACATTCAGTCTCACACCCACTTCCTGCATCGCGTTGATGGGTATAAACACCCCATCTTATTGAGCCGCAGCTATCACGTGATCCTGTTCGATTTTGAACGCTCACGGCGTGCACTGGCGCAGTTCAACCCGCGCGTGCTGTATGTTTCGTACCCGTTTGGCGGGTATGACAATAAAGCGATTAAAGCCGCGAATGATGCCGGTTTTCATCTGGCGGTGACAACGGTGAAAGGGAAGGTGAAGCCGGGGGATAATCCGTTCTTACTGAAGCGGCTGTATATTCTAAGAACGGATTCGCTGGAGACGATGTCGCGGCTGATCAGCAATCAGCCGCAGGGGTGATTACAAATACTCTATTGAGAATGTCGCCACCGCTTTGAAATTACCGGCAGCAATATCGCTGGTATATTCCATAAAATAGGCATTAAAAGGTAAATCAATGTTTTCGCTGGTGCCTACCGTGCGAAGAGGTGCATAAATTGGTGTGGGATCGTTAATTATCGGTTCTCCATGTCCCCCTGGGTTGGAGGGAAACTCTTCGTTTATTAAGACACCAACCCCTCTCGCGGCATTCGAAGTCAAGATATTGGTCAACACAACCCCCGTTCCGGGAACAGAGGTGGTTGTATTGGAGCTGACTTTATAATAAATACCCACCGTATTAGCACAACCTTTGAGCTGCAAATTAAATTGTTTATGTGGATACCAGCCGCTGTTTTTCACATCGGAGAACATAACTTCACCAAAATCAACGTTATTACTGCCGCCATTGACCATGGCTGCCTGACAGGTGGCGGCGGCAACCGGAATGCTAAAAGATGACGGCGTAATATTAAACCACCAGGGTTGGTTGTCGCTGTCCGTATGCCCTCCAATGGACATCCCACCGATTTTTTTTGACCCTTGTGGGGTTATTACCGAAACATGTTCAGGGTTACCCAGAATACTGTCTCGCTGATAAAGCTTGATTTGGATTTTCCAATTATGATCTGTTTTCGACGCGTTTATGGGAAGGTTTATCCATTGACCAGAGGAATATTGAAAATATGCTCCAGGGTTGCTATCGCTATAAACCCTCACTGCATAAGCAATCCCGTCAATATTGGTTGGCCAAAGCGCGTACCCTTCGTCGGTAGTCCCAACCACGTCGTAGGTGATATTTGACATTTGTTCACCTTCGTTTCCTGCATCGCACTGAGACCAAAGCCCAGGGGAAAGTTGTGCATTAAAGGGGCCCGCAATCTCACTAAAATGGCCCGGTATTCCCGTGTTGTAACTGGATTTAAAATAGACAGGTGAATTTGCAAGGGTATTGACAATCGTTGAGGTCCCGCCCTCGCCACTATAGCCAAAATGGCATTCACCCCAAGCATACCCTTGCAGTAGCAGTAGACTTGCCGCGAACAGTCTTGCCCATGCAAAAATATTAAACCATCCTGTGTTACTCATGAGTATATTCTTCCTGTTTACTCTAGTTATAGGTGGCATTAACCACAACACTACTCGTCACTTTTCCCGCTTTCACGAGGCCGACGTTCTGTAAGCGTGCATAAAATGGATAATCTTTCACCCAGCTATCTGCGCCTGCATCGATTAACACGCTGGAGCTACCGTCCGCGTTCAGTACATTGGTGTTTAACGCTTTTGAAAAGATAACGACACCCGTGTTTTCTGCTCCGCCTTCCAGGACCTTGGTTTCGTTGATAAACACCTGGCGAGTGCCAACCGGCCACTGCTTGCTTTGTGGCTGGAAACTGAAATCCACCGCATTTACCGAGATATTATCGCCAGAGCAACTTTCTACCCGCACTGTAAACGGGGTGCCGCTTGCTGCATCTGTAGGCTGCAAACGCGAGCTTCCATCGGGGTTATAAAACCAATTCTTACTGACCGTCGGCAGATGGACTTTTCCTCCATCTGGAATCGAAATCTGGCAGGTGTTTTCGACAATATTGGCATCAAGCGTGACATCCATGCCTGTTTCCGCTGACAGGCATGGGGCAGACCAGTGCCAGGCAATGAGTCCTGCGAAGATCACCGATCTTTTGAGAACCTTATTTTTCTGTTTGTTTGACATCTCTGCTCTGCCCATGATTATTACTGGTAAGTGACGACAAACGTCACGGGCGCGCTAACGTCACCGGCGGTGACATCTGCGATCGTTTTATCTTTTGCGATCACGATACGTGCATTCATATCTACACTAGCGGATGCACCGCTAATAGTGACGGCTTGTGACGGTTTTGTACTACAGTTCATCAGCATTCCTGATCCAGACGTTCCTTTCCAGACTTCAAAGGCCGCGCCATTACTGGCGTTAAATGAATCACCATTTTTCGCATCGCCAGAACACTCCCCTCCCGCTCCGGTGGTTGCTTGTACGCTCGCAGTTTTCACACCTGCACAGCTGCTAAAAACGATTTTGAATGGTTCGCTTCGGCTTTGAGCCACAAGGTCTGACTTAAAAACATCTCCAAATGGCAACGTCGTAATTTGTTGACCACCGCTGTTTTGGATCTGCGCAGTACAGGTCCCCGCCTCAACCGTAGAGGTAAAGGTTGCCTGAACGCTGGTAGTACCTGTAATCGCGCTACTGGCGGCGCTGAAGAGACCGGAAGAAATTGCCAGAGCAATCAGTGTGGACGATTTTATGTTCATCTTTGCGTATCCTTCCGCTTACTGGTATTCAAAGTTAAAAGTGGCAACTGCACTGAAGTCACCCGTGGTTGCAAGACCTGCTTTTGTTTCCGCCATACGGGCAATAAGGGAGACTTCTTTGCTACTGATTTCGGCCGCCGTCCAGACCAGACGTTTAGCATCATCAGTGGCATTGATGGTAAATGGCGCAGTAGGTGCAGCAGAGCGGGCGATAGACACACCGGTATAGTCTGCTTTTGTTCCGGTCGCACTATTGTTAATGATGGTATCGGAATATACCGACTTGATGCCGGTGATCGTGGTTTTTAATGACTGTAGGCTGGATGGACACTCAACGATTTTAAGCTTAAACGTTGTGCTGGCCACGTCTGAGCCCGCAGTGATATCTGCTAGCGAGGTCTTGCCACTAGTACCGATTGGAATAGTGTTATTTTTTCCATCACCTGCGCCGCCCTCAATTTTTACATCGCAGGTGGTTTCCCGCAGTGAGGCGGTAAACGTAACATCCAGATTCGTTGTTGCTGCCATAGCCTGTGAACTTAACGCCAGAGCAAGCAATGTGCTGAGGCTTGTCAGTGACAATGTTTTCTTCATTAAAAATAACTCCCTGTTAAAAAATCGTTATATCTGGCAAGTTTGGTTAGCGAGTACCGTCGTCAGACCCACTTTCTGAGCAGAGGGAGTTATGTGGTAAGTCACGGTACATGTGCTGTTTGCATCACTGCCCCATACCACCCGCAGCGTTCCATTGTCTTCTACTCCACGCACATAAGCCTGACCCGCCTGACCAACGGAACCAATCGACAGCCCCTTTTCATCCAGCACGTTGGCTCCTAACGGTATAAATCCGTTATCAGAGCGATGAAGGTCGAGCAGCAATGAGCGGCCCTGGTCGGTTTCAAAATCCACCTGTACGATGGCACCACTGCGCGGCACTGACACTGTGCTGGTGCTTTTTACCTCCACGTCTGATTCCAGACTGGAAATATCGATACCTACAGTGTTCTCCCGATAGGCCGTCAGATAGGGCATAATGGCGTAACCAGAGCTGCCAATGACACCGTCACCGATGGTCAAACGAGCCCCTTTTGCACCTGGCGCATTGACCAGTGCCAGCGTATCGGTATCACCTATACTTCCTGGTGCCAGCGTTAGACCGCCTGCATGTACCATCATTCCCCCGCTGTAACTCATGGAGTACTGACGACTGCTGTCATCGGAAGCCGAAGCAGAAAGGCTTAGCGGACCATAGGAACTGTTGTAAGTGCCATACCCGCCTAGCTGGTTAATATCACCGCTATCAGAATGGGTCGTACTGGTGTTTACGCTGTAACTGAAGCGGTAATCATCTGTATTGCCATTGGCGCTGGTGTTGAAGGAGGTATTCTTTTTAAAATCAGAACTCATACTTGTGTTAATGCTGGAGAAACCGGCTGGATGGCGCTTATGGCCCAGCAGATTCTCCAATGGAATCGTCAGATTCAGGTAAACACTGTCATCTTTCTCGCCATACTCGTCGTAGCTGCGCTGTAACGATACGCTATAGCTACCCAGCCAGAATGAGTTGTTATAACCAACGGAATATTGTGAAGTGGAACTGGTATTATTCCAGTAATCCTGCCAGCTTCCCGTCAGATATAATGAACCATAAGCATCTTTTCCGGAGCTGAGCGGTTGACTGATGTTTAGCTGAATTTGGTTCTTCATACGTTGGAAGTGATTGTATACATCGTTGCCCGTGTGCTCTGGATTACGCGATATATCCCGGTATTTAACGTCTTCTGACAGCGAAGCCGCATCATTTAACGTCAAATAGTCTTCGGTGGAGAAGCGATACGCTGCAACGTTGAACGAGGTCTGCGTCTCTTCAACGAGCTTACTCCATGAAAGGCGATAACTTTGACCTGTCAACGTTCCTATACCATCCACATCCGCATCGGAATGTGTCACGTCGAAGGCGAACGCGCCTATATACGTGTTCATCGCAATGCCAAGCAGACCTGAGAAATAGCCCGTGTCCATATACTGCACGCCAGCGTAACCGGTAAACAGATTGCTTAAGCCGTAATAACCAGTGGCATAACCCAGACGAGGCTTATCACGAAGGCCATTGTCATTTAATTCACCAGCGCCGATATCCCAGCGGCTATACCCGGGGCGCAGTAGTTGGCTGACGGAGGAGTAGGGCACTGAAAAGGTACGTGTGCTGCCGTCTGACTCTTCAATCGTGACGATCAGGTCACTGCCATAGCCGGTTGTGCTGAGGTCATTAAGCTCGAAAGCGCCCGGTGGCACCGTGCTTTCATAAATCTTGTTTCCGTTTTGGCTAACGGTAACTTTAGCGTTACTTTTCGCTACGCCACGGATAGTGGGGGCGTAGGTTGAAATACCGCCAGGGAGCATGCGATCGTCGTTATACATGCGTAATCCACGCAGATTTAACGAGTTAAACGTATCCCCACGCGTATAGGAATCACCCACCAGTAACTGAGCTCGCAGGGAAGTGATATCACGCTGTAGATAAATATCCTGGCTTGAATAGTCGGAGCCACTTTCCTGATCCCAGTTCAATGTCCCGCGTGAACGTAAGCGCCATGGTCCCATATTCAGGCCATATTTAAGCCCGGCGTAAGCAGTATCGCTCGAACCGTCAGGCGTGTCGGAATGCCAGGCGTTAAGATCGTAGGATAATGTTCCCGCGGTAATGCCGTCTTCCCACAGAGAGGGATCGACATATCCCCCAGGACGATGTTCAACATAAATTTGTGGAACAATCAGACTCAATTCTTGTGTACCTGCATCGAAATCCCAGGAGGCACCCGTAAAAGCGTGCTGTAATTCGACACAGGTTTCCTCAGCATTTTCAACAGCACTGTCTTTGCCTGTCGCAGCCTGAATAGCCTCTGCTTTAAGGCCAATTTGCATCAATATTTTCGGGGTGAAGCAAGGTTGTGCGCGGGGAGTCCCGTTATCTTTGAAGGTGAAATCGGTAAGCAGTTTCTTTTGCCCATTAAGAACAAGCTGCGTTTTGAATGTGCCTGGTACTACCGGGTTCCCGCGGGAAAAGCGGCTAACATCAATATTGGTTCCTGTTTTGTACAGGAACTGATCGTTGAATTCGACCTCTTCACTACCAGAGGATGGCACAGCCGCACTCTCAGCGGCAAAACTTGCAGTCTGAAGGGCTGTGCATATGGCAATACAAAGAAACGAGTGGCGAAATAACATTGCTATCACTAATCCGTTAGCTACTAATTAATGTACAGTTCTTCTTAATTAACGGTGGTCTCGTGAGGTTCAGCGCCGCCGTAATCATTTATAGATGTGTAGGTCATTTTTTTAACCTTGATGGAGCCAGCCTCTTTCAGTGCGTACGACTGGCTTGCAAAAGGAGCGACCACATGCGGATCGATTTCGATTTTTTTGCCGCCGGCGCTGATATCGATTTTTGCGACGGAGACGTAATATGGGGAGTCATTACGCGCTACCAGCGCATTATTTTGCTGCGTCCATTTAAGCTGTGCTGCTGCTACAGAAGAATCGCCTTTCAAACCATCAGGCCGGAAGAACATTTTTATGCGTGTTCTAAACGCCAGCTGCAGCATATTCTGGCTGTCGGTGTCTTTGGTTTTCGGTGGCACTTCAAGCACGTTAAACCAGTACATGGTTTCGCGGTCCTGGGGCATTGCTTGTCCAAGCCATGTAATACGCACGGTTTGGCCTTTAGCTGGATCAACGCGTGAAACGGGGGGGGTGACGATAAACGGAACTTTTAGCTCTTCTGGGTTGGTGGTATCACGACCATCATCGAGCCATACCTGGACCAAAAGTGGCTTATTACCGCGGTTTTCCATTTTGACAGTAACGTCTTTTGCAGACTGCGGATAAATAACGCGCGTGCCGGAAATCACGATATCTGCAAATGCAGAGCTAGAAACTAAAAAAGCCGCGCTGCAAAACAGTGCGGTAACATTCATTTTTGAAAGGCGCATAATGTCATCCATTAAACAAACATGCGCCCACCTCATCCGTGAGCGCAGAACTAAAATGCAGCTATTACTGGTAAGACATGGTGAAAGTGACGTTGCTGCTCACTTTACCGGCCGCGATATCGTTAGTACCAGCAGCCCAGTCGGCGCTCGGAACGTACGCCACACGGTAGGCCAGAGTGCCTTTACCCGCTTCCAGTGTAGCTTCCTGAGTGTTGTTGTTCGGCTGGCCGATCATGACGCGATCGGAGCTGGTGGTGGTGTTGTTGAACAGCGCAAGACTTACGTTATCAGCATGACCGGTCACCGTTGGGTCGGTTTTAAGCGTACCGTTAGACAGTTCTGCGAACTGCTGAGAGGTAAAGGTCGCGGACGCTTTGGTCAGTGTATCCGGGCATTCGCTCAGATGCAGTTCGAACTCTTTAGACCCAACGCCAGTGTCAACGGTAGTTTTTTCCACGTCTGCCTTTTTAACTACAGGCATGGTAATGGTGACGTTATTGGCGTCAACACCGTTATTGGAAGTGAATACGCAAGTGGTGTCAGTTACCGCGCCATCAAAAGTGATCACGCCTACATCAGCCGCCATTGCAGAAACAGAGCCCATTGCCATTACAGCCACAGTTGCGGCTAAAAGAGATTTTTTGAACATTTTGAACATCCATTTATTAGAAAAGAGTTTGTAGAAAACCAATTCAGCTTTAGATTAAAAGCAGGGCGAATATAGTATTGTTTTGATTAACTTTGTATTTAAATATGCTTAAGTTAATTTTTAGTTAATCTAATTTCAAGTGAGGCCGATAGTCCAGATAGTTAGCTCTTGAACTTCCAGGGTCAGGTCGTTTCTTTTGATGGTTAGTTTAATAGTAACACATGTAAAATTGTGTCTTAATAAAACCATTTTAATTTATTCTTATGAAATTTCACAGGCTCATAAAATATTTTATTACTTTAATTTTTAACGAAATGAGTTTAATTCTGAAAGGGAGAGTGTGTGAAATGAGTGTTATAAGCATCAAGAGAAACGCGTGGCGTTAATATTATCACTATGAATGAGTCATCGTTGATACTATCTAAATTAATAAAACGCAGGGTGAAAAGCACAGGCTGCACATTTCTCTGCAGCCTGTAAGCGCGGATTAAGCAACCTGCACCGGAATCGCCTTCGCGGTACGTTTCATCTCATTGTCGCCTTCAAAGTAGGCTACTTTTGGCTGCCAGCGGCGTGCTTCGTCGTCAGACATCATGACAAAGCTGGCGATAATCACGATATCACCTACGTCCGCGCAATGTGCAGCCGCGCCGTTAACGGAGATGATTTTAGAACCGCGCTCGGCAGCAATCGCGTAGGTTGAGAAACGTTTGCCGTTGTTAACGTTCCAGATATCAATGGCTTCGTTTTCGAGAATACCCGCCGCGTCGAGAAAATCCTGGTCGATCGCGCAGGAGCCTTCATAATGCAGGTCGGCCTGAGTGACTTTCACACGGTGAAGTTTACCTTGCAGCATTTTGCGAATCATTACGTTTACCTTTCATCTTCCGGGTAGAAAAACTACGCCAGCTCAACCACTTTGTTATCGATAAGGCGGGCCTGGCCGAGCCATGCCGCCACCAGAATTACCGCACGTTTGCTGGTCTCTGTAAGTGCCAGAAGCGTATCGGCATCCCGAATTTGAACGTCGTCAGCACGAAGACCTTTCTCGTTCAGCGCCTGTTCAGCCAGGGCGATAATCTCTTCTGCTGTTAACTCTTTTGCCAGCAGTTGCTCTGCCATCGTATTCATGACTTTGCTTAAGCCCGGCGCAATTTTAAGCTGTTCGGCGGTCAGATAGCCGTTACGGGAGCTGAGCGCCAGGCCATCTTTCGCGCGTACAATCGGCACGCCGACGATCTCGATGTCGTAGCCCATGTCGGCAACCATTTTGCGGATCAGCGCCAACTGCTGGAAATCTTTCTCGCCAAAGCAGGCGATGTCCGGCTGCACAAGGTTAAACAGCTTGCTGACGATGGTGGAGACGCCACGGAAATGGCCCGGGCGGCTGGCGCCCTCCAGCATGGTCGAAATACCCGGCACGTCGACGTAGGTCGATTCAGTGGTGCCCTGGGGATACACATCTGCGGGTGCCGGTGCGAAGACGATATCCGCATGACGTTTTTTGAGCTTCTCGCAATCTTCCTGCAAAGTACGTGGGTAGCGCGCCAGATCGTCTTCGCGATCGAACTGCATCGGGTTAACGAAGATACTGACCACCACGATATCTGCCCGGGCTCTCGCTTCATCGACCAGCTTCATATGGCCGTCGTGCAGGTTGCCCATGGTTGGAACAAGGGCGATACGTTTACCTTCCTGACGCGCCCGACGAATATGCTGACGCAGCAGCGGCAGGGTTTCTATGATTAGCACACCTGGACTCCTTAATGGAAACTGTGTTCTTCGCCCGGATAAACGCCGGACTCAACCTCGGCAATATACTGCCGCACAGCAGCACGCATGTCGCCTGCTTCTGACAGGAAATTTTTAGCAAATTTTGGAATATGGCCACCGGTGATCCCAAAGGCGTCGTGCATGACCAGAATCTGGCCATCGGTGACGTTACCCGCGCCGATGCCGATCACCGGAATCGACAGCGCCTCAGTGATACGCTTAGCCAGCTCAACCGGCACACACTCCAGCACCAGCAGCTGCGCGCCCGCGGCTTCCAGCGCCACGGCATCATCAAACAGCGTCTGCGCCGCATCGCCTCGGCCCTGCACCTTATATCCGCCAAAGATGTTGACCGACTGCGGCGTCAGCCCCAAATGACCACAAACCGGCACGGCGCGGTCGGTGAGCATTTTCACCGTATCGACCAGCCAGGCGCCGCCTTCGATTTTGACCATATTGGCGCCGGCGCGCATCACGGTCGCCGCATTTTCGAAGGCCTGCTCCGGGGTGGCATACGCCATAAACGGCAGATCGGAAAGCAGCAGGCAGGCGGGGGCACCCCGGCGCACGGCGCGGGTATGGTAAGCAATATCCTCGACCGTGACCGGCAGAGTGGAATCATGTCCTTGTACCGTCATCCCTAACGAGTCTCCGACCAGCATGACGTTGATCCCTTCTTCGGCAAACAGTTTTGCGAAGCTGTAGTCATACGCGGTGATAGTGGCGAAGCGTTTTTTTTCCTGTTTGCATTTCTGCAATAAGGAGATGGTGGTTGGTTTCATACTGTTTCCTGATGGCCCAAAAGCGAATCTTTGCGCATTCTAACAGTAACATTTGAGGGAACAATGATTTTAGGCAATCGATTAACCGCAAATAAGGAATGGTTAATCGATGCGGAGGCGGGATTACCAGCGGGCCGGTTTATCCGCGTTGAGATTTTGCAGAACGGCTTGCAGCGAGGAGCCGTCAGGGAAGGTGAGATCGGGCGCGACTTCAAACAGTGGCCAGAGCATAAACCCGCGGTTTTTCATGTCGTAATGCGGAACGGTGAGGCGTTCGGTGTTAATCACCTCGTGACCGAAAAGCATAATATCGAGATCGAGCGTGCGCGGTCCCCAGCGTTCGGCTTTGCGGACACGACCCAGCTGTAGCTCAATACGCTGGGTATTATCCAGCAGCGTTTCTGCGTCAAGGGTCGTTTCCAGCACTACGGCGGCGTTCAGATAATCAGGTTGATCCTGCGGGCCGAGCGGCGGCGTACGGTAAAATGAGGACAGCGCGACAATGCGGCTTTGGGGGATCTCTCCCAGGGCCTGCACGGCAGCGTTAACCTGCTCCAGCGGAGAGGCCAGATTGCTGCCGATGGCGATATACGCAAGGGTCATGCCGTACCTTCACGACGCGGTGCGCGTTTGCGCGGGCGACGGTGACGACGGCGCGGTGCCGGTTCATCATCCAGATCCGTAAGCATATCTTTTTGCTCCGGTGGCGCAGAAACCTGAAACTCGCCCCACCACTGCGCCAGGCGCTGTAGTTCCGGGTTCCTTTCAACTTCAGCACGCAGAGAGAGCAGATCGAACGCGGCGCGGAACTTAGGATGCTCCATCAGCTTCCAGGCGCGTTTACCCTGACGGCGGGACATACGCAGCTGAAGCTGCCAGATATCACGCACCAGCGTGGTAATACGTTTCGGGATCGCCAGCGTGCGACAGCCTTCGTCCAGCACGTCGTTTGCCGCCAGCGCGAACGCATCATAATAGGCGAGACCGCTCTCCTGGGTAATGCGCTGCGCCGTTTCCAGCAGCGGATACCAGAACATGGCCGCGAACAGGAACGCCGGATTCACGCGCATATCGTTATGAATACGGGTATCGGTGTTCTTCAGCACCTGCGCAATTATCCGCTCCATTGCGCTGTCACCGTTTTCGGTGAAGTAGCGGGTAATGGTCGGGAACAGCGGCTGGAACAAGTTGTACTCACGCAGCAGGTTGTAGGTTTCAAACCCGTAGCCTGCCTGGAGCAGCTTTAACGACTCCTCAAACAGACGGGCAGGGGGCACGTCGTTGATCAGCGTCGCCAGGCGCGGGATCGGCTCTGCGGTTTCCGGGCTGATACGCATGTTCAGCTTGGCGGCGAAACGCACGGCGCGAAGCATTCGGACCGGATCTTCGCGATAGCGTGTTTCCGGCGTGCCGATCAGGCGAATCAGACCGTCTTTCAGATCCTGCATACCGCCGACGTAATCGCGCACGGTAAAATCCGCCACGCTGTAGTAAAGGCTGTTGATGGTGAAATCGCGACGCTGAGCATCTTCTTCAATAGAGCCGAAGATGTTGTCACGAAGCAGCATGCCGTTTTGGCCGCGCTGGGAAGTCGTGCGATCGTTAACGCCCGCTTCGTGGTGACCGCGGAAGGTCGCCACTTCAATAATTTCCGGTCCAAACATCACGTGCGCCAGACGGAAACGGCGGCCAACCAGACGGCAGTTGCGGAATAATTTACGCACCTGCTCAGGCGTGGCGCTGGTCGTCACGTCGAAATCTTTTGGTTTTTTGCCCAGCAGTAAATCGCGCACCCCGCCGCCGACGAGATAGGCCTCGTAGCCTGCTTTATTCAGACGATAGAGCACCTTGAGGGCATTTTCACTGATATCTTTGCGGGAAATATTGTGCTGCTCACGCGGAATGACCGACATGTGTGGCTGTGCAATAGCGTCGTTCGCCATGCTCTCTTCGCGGCTCAGCACTTTACGGCAAAAATTAGCGACTCGGGTAAAAATAGTACACCTCGTAGTGTGTTTTGTTATCAAAAAAGCGGCTAATCATAGCTCAGCGCAACGCATTTGAGAATGCTGGATTTTTGGCACGGCCATAAGCGCCCAGTCAGCAATGGCCGTTTTCAGCAATTCATCCAGACTCAGATCCTGCCATTCCTGCGTTACATTCTGGTTGAGAAATCGCAGCGCGTCGATCAAAACCGGGCGCGGATCGCCGTCAGGCAGCGCCGGGGCATGATTCTGTTTTGACAGCTTATTTCCCTGTTCATTGACTGCCAGCGGCAGATGGATGTAATCCGGCACCGCCCAGCCAAACTGCTGGTAAAGCGATATTTGCCGCACGGTAGGCTCAACCAGATCCGCCCCGCGCACGATTTCCGTAATGCCCTGGAAATGGTCATCGACAACCACCGCCAGGTTATAGGCAAACAAACCATCACGACGGTGAATAATAAAATCTTCACGCGCCAGGCGTTCATCCGCCTGAATTGTTCCTGAGAGTACGTCGGTAAACTGCGTCACCGGAGAACGCTGTATCAGCCGCACGGCGGCATTCTCAGGACCGTTGTGCCGCGTACGGCAGTGGCCGTCGTAAACGCCACCCACGCTCTGAATTCGCGCCCGCGTGCAGGTACAGTTATAGGAAAGGCCCTGTTCAGCAAGCCACGCCAGACGTTCACGGTAGGCATCATGGCGTTGAGACTGCCAGAGTACGTCGCCGTCCCAGTGAAGACCGTAATGTTCCAGCTGACGCAGAATAGTTTCTGCTGCACCGGGAACTTCACGCGGAGGATCGATATCTTCAATGCGGACCAGCCATTTACCCTGGCGGGCGCGAGCCTGTAGGTAGCTGCCGAGCGCGGCAATTAATGAGCCGAAGTGTAATTCACCGGAGGGAGATGGCGCAAAGCGCCCGATATAGTGAGATTCAGACATATCAACGGTAACAAGGCGGGAGAGACTCCCGCCTTAGCTGAGTAGTGAGAGGGCAGGCGTTAGCCGGCCATCTGTTTTTCGCGGATTTCTGCCAGCGTTTTACAGTCGATGCACAGATCGGCTGTTGGACGCGCTTCCAGGCGACGAATACCGATTTCAACACCGCAGGATTCGCAGTAGCCAAAATCTTCGTCCTCGACCTTCTTCAGCGTTTTTTCGATCTTTTTGATCAGTTTGCGCTCGCGGTCACGGTTACGCAGTTCGAGGCTGAACTCTTCTTCCTGAGCGGCACGGTCGACCGGGTCCGGGAAGTTAGCTGCTTCATCCTGCATATGTGTAACGGTGCGATCGACTTCATCCCTGAGTTGATTACGCCATGCTTCAAGAATACGCTTGAAGTGCGACAGCTGGGCTTCGTTCATATACTCTTCGCCCGGCTTCTCTTGATACGGCTCCACCCCAGCGATGGCGAGAATACTCAGGGACGATGTTTTACGGTTTTGCCCTTCTTGCATGTTGCTTCTCCTTAACACGCACTATCGATCCCCGTGTTGGGGGAAAAATCAGGTCGCTATAAATAGCAGATGCTTTTCCGTATGGCAATTATCTAAACGTAACACTTGACAACCCTGTGAGGAAAAGCGTATTTGCGCACGCGGCCAGAACACTTATTAGTCAATCGTCTAATCCCTTATAAGACAATGGGAAGAGATGATCTCAGAGTCATATTATCGGCAGAAAGTTCCGCTTTATAAGCGAAAATCTCTACCCCCTGCTTTTGTGCCTCATTCAACAATTGCGCGTATTTAGGATCAATATGACGGGCCGGGGAAAACCGTTCAATGGCTGAATGCAGAACCGCAAACAGCAACACGGCGCGCTTGCCCGCCGCCGCTACACTCATTAGCTCTCGCAGATGCTTCTGGCCACGTAGCGTTACCGCATCCGGAAAGAAGCCGTTTTCCTGTTCCGCTAACGTCACTGATTTCACTTCAATATAGCACTCAGGGCGGTCTTCCGCCTGTAACATAAAATCAATTCTGCTGCCTTCATCGCCATATTTCACTTCGCTTTTTTGCGTGCCGTAACCCACCAGTTCAGGAAGCATTCCATTTGTCAGGGCTTCCTTAACCAGCTGATTTGCGCGCAGGGTATTCACGCAAATAAATGCCCCGCTTTGCGTCTCGGTCATTTCCCAGGTATGAGGATATTTGCGTTTAGTATTTTCTGATGTGGAATACCAGACCGTGTCACCCGGCGTGGCGCAACCGGTCATGGCGCCGGTGTTAGGGCAGTGCAGCGTGAGCGTTTCGCCCTCAGGGGTGATCACGTCAGCGAGAAAGCGTTTGTAACGCTGGATCAGCGTGGCGGGCTGGAGTGCAGGGCTAAACTTCATCAGGATTCCTTAACGTGTCGCCCAGCGTCCAGCGCTGAAGCGGAGTATAGCGGGTGCGTCCTTGTACAAAGGCAGATTCGTACAGCGCAAATTCATTCACCTGAAAGGACCAGTGAAAGCCCGGTGGCGGGATGGCAACGGCCTGACCCGCATCGCGCAGCAGGGTAATGTGGGGATGAAACGGCTGCGGGCTCTGATAACAGCCGCTGCGCGCGGCCTGCGCCCGCAGCATGTTGGCGAGCTGTAGCAGTCCGCGAGGGGGCTGCCGCGTCCCCAGCCAGACCACCCGAGAGCGCAGCCATTGCCCGGCATCGTCAAGATGCAGCGTAAACCCCGGCTGCGAAATGCGTCCGGCCATTGCGCTTAACGCGCGCTGCTTTTCAGCGCTTACTTCACCAAGAAAGGCTAACGTCAGGTGCATATTGGCGGCGACGACGGGGCGGCCCGCTTCCGCGGGGAAGTGGCTGGCGCGCCAGCGAACAATCTGCCGTTGAAGCGTGGTGGGTAATTCAATGGCGAAGAATAGCCGTTTTGACTCAGACATGCGCAAGACTCGGTAATGATATGCGCCGATGCTACAATGTACGCCGATTAATGTTAACCCTCTGGAGCCGTAAGTGTCCTTTTTGCCCGTCGCTGTCGTCCTTCCTGAGCTTCTCGCAGCCTTAGAACATGCGCCACAGGTTTTGCTCAGCGCGCCCACCGGAGCGGGTAAATCCACCTGGCTGCCCCTGCAAATTCTGCGCGAGGGGAGCATCAGCGGGAAAATTATCCTGCTGGAGCCACGCAGGCTGGCCGCGCGCAATGTGGCGCAGCGCCTGGCTGAACTGCTGAATGAAAAACCGGGCGAGACGGTAGGGTACCGGATGCGCGCCGAAACCTGCGTTGGACCGTCCACGCGGCTGGAGGTGGTCACCGAGGGTATTCTCACCCGTATGCTGCAAAACGATCCGGAGCTGACCGGCGTCGGGCTGGTGATCCTTGATGAATTTCACGAGCGCAGCCTCCAGGCCGATCTGGCCCTTGCGCTGCTGCTCGACGTTCAGCAGGGGCTGCGCGACGACCTTCGGTTGCTGATTATGTCGGCGACGCTGGATAACGAGCGGCTCCGGCAGACGCTCCCTGACGCGCCGATGATCTCCTCTGAAGGGCGTGCGTTCCCGGTCGAGCGCCGCTATCAGCCGCTGCCTGCCCATCAGCGTTTTGACGAAGCGGTTGCCATCGCCACCGCCGAATTGCTCCGTCAGGAACCCGGCTCGCTGCTGCTGTTTTTACCCGGCGTAGGCGAAATCCAGCGCGTACAGGAGCAGCTGGCATCCCGGATGAACAGTGACGTTATGCTGTGCCCGCTCTACGGCGCGCTGCCGTTGGCTGACCAGCGCAAGGCGATCCTTCCCGCACCGGCGGGGCAGCGCAAAGTGGTGCTGGCAACCAATATCGCGGAAACCAGTTTGACCATCGAAGGCATTCGCCTGGTGGTGGACAGTACGCAGGAGAGGGTGGCCAGTTTTGATCCGCGTACCGGGCTGACCAGGCTACTGACGCAGCGCATCAGCCAGGCCTCGATGGTGCAGCGCGCAGGGCGAGCAGGGCGTCTTGAGCCGGGTATTTGCCTGCATTTAACCAGCGCCGAGCAGGCGGAGCGTGCGGCATTGCAGAGCACGCCTGAGATTTTACAAAGCGATCTCTCCGGGCTGGTGATGGATCTGATGCAGTGGGGCTGCCCGGACCCTGACCAGCTCACCTGGCTTAATCCTCCGCCTGTCGTGAACCTTTCCGCCGCGCGCAGCCTGCTGACCCAGCTTGGCGCGCTGGAAGGCGAGCGACTGACGGCGCGCGGTCAGAAAATGGCGGCGCTGGGCAACGATCCGCGTCTGGCGGCAATGCTGGTGGCAGCACAGGGCGACGATGAAATTGCCACGGCGGCAAAACTGGCGGCTATTCTTGAGGAGCCGCCGCGCGGTGGCAGCAGCGATCTGGGACAGGCCTTTTCTCGCCATCAGGGAAACTGGCAACAACGCGCGCAGCAGCTGTGTAAACGCCTGAATTGCCGGGGCGGTTCGCCTGACAGCGATAAAGTTATCCCTCTGCTGGCCCAGGCCTTCCCGGACAGGATTGCGCGCCGTCGCGGGCTGGATGGTCGCTATCAGCTGGCAAATGGGATGGGCGCGATGCTGGACAGCGATGACGCCCTGACGCGTCACGAATGGCTGATCGCGCCGCTCTTGCTCCAGGGCAGCCACTCCCCGGACGCGCGTATTTTACAGGCGGTTGCCGTGGATATTGACGCGCTGACGCGTGCCTGCCCGCAGCTGCTTCAGCAATCTGACATCGTGGAATGGGATGATGCCCAGGGCACGCTGAAGGCGTTCCGTCGTAGCCAGATTGGCAAACTGACGCTCGGGACGAAACCGCTGGCGAAGCCGTCGGAGGAAGAGTTACACCAGGCGATGCTGAACGGCATTCGGGAAAAAGGGCTGAGCGTACTGAACTGGACGCCGGAGGCCGAACAGTATCGCATTCGCCTGCATTGCGCCGCGAAGTGGCTGCCGGAACAGGGGTGGCCAGCGGTGGATGATGAGACGCTGCTCGCGACGCTTGAACAGTGGCTGTTGCCGCAGATGAACGGCGTACACTCGCTGCGCGCCCTGAAGGCGCTTGATGTTAAGGCAGCGTTACAGAATTTACTGGACTGGTCGTTACGTCAACGTCTGGATAGTGAACTGCCTGGGCATTACACTGTGCCAACCGGGAGCCGGATTGCCATTCGTTATCATGAGGATAATCCGCCGGCGCTGGCGGTTCGGATGCAGGAGATGTTTGGTGAGGCCACCACGCCGTCCATCGCTGAAGGGCGCGTGCCGTTAGTGCTTGAGCTGCTTTCGCCTGCGCATCGTCCCTTGCAGATCACCCGCGATCTGGGGGCGTTCTGGGCGGGGAGCTATCGTGAAGTGCAGAAAGAGATGAAAGGGCGATATCCCAAACACGTCTGGCCGGACGATCCGGCGAATACCGCGCCGACACGGCGCACGAAGAAATATTCGTAATGGATCTAAAAGGGGAGTGCGGCCTGATGCCCTCACCCCGGCCCTCTCCCACGGGGAGAGGGAGAAACAAACTTTGAGAGATTTCTTCTTTCACTGACCTGTGCAAGATAAGAAAATCTGGCCTTTGCGCCTGAATGTTGCGGAGAAAAAGCATGGCGGGGAATGACCGCGAGCCAATAGGACGTAAGGGAAAGCCGACGCGTCCGGCGAAAGAAAAGGTAAGCCGTCGTCGCCTCAGAGATGAGGAGTATGATGATGACTATGAAGACGATTATGAGGATGAAGAACCGATGCCACGTAAAGGGAAAGGCAAAGGGCGTAAGCCTCGTGGTAAGCGCGGCTGGTTCTGGTTGCTGCTGAAGCTGTTCATTGTTTTTGTTGTCCTGATCGCGATTTACGGCGTTTATCTGGATCAGAAGATCCGCAGCCGTATCGACGGGAAAGTCTGGCAATT
Source organism: Enterobacter cloacae complex sp. 397G4 (assembly GCF_050031515.1). NCBI lineage: Bacteria > Pseudomonadati > Pseudomonadota > Gammaproteobacteria > Enterobacterales > Enterobacteriaceae > Enterobacter > Enterobacter cloacae complex sp. 397G4. The sequence goes on from NZ_JBLGWE010000001.1 coordinate 911,781, forward strand.
GCCTGCGGCAGTGTACGGCCGCATGGTGAACCTTGAGCCGGACATGTCCATCAGCAAGAACGAGATGGTGAAGCTGCTGCAAGCCACGCAGTATCGTCAGGTCACGAAAATGACCCGTCCGGGTGAATTTACCGTCCAGGCGAAAAGCATTGAGATGATCCGCCGTCCGTTCGACTTCCCGGACAGTAAAGAAGGGCAGGTGCGCGCGCGTCTGACCTTTGACGGCGATCGTCTGGAAACCATTGAGAACATGGATAACGATCGCCAGTTCGGTTTCTTCCGTCTCGATCCGCGCCTCATCACCATGCTGTCGTCCGCAAACGGCGAACAGCGCCTGTTCGTGGCGCGTAACGGCTTCCCGGATCTGCTGGTAGATACCCTGCTGGCAACCGAAGACCGCCACTTCTACGAGCACGACGGTATTAGCCTTTACTCCATTGGTCGTGCGGTACTGGCGAACCTGACTGCCGGGCGTACGGTGCAGGGGGCAAGTACCCTGACCCAGCAGCTGGTGAAAAACCTGTTCCTCTCCAGCGAACGCTCTTACTGGCGTAAAGCCAACGAAGCGTACATGGCCGTGCTGATGGATGCGCGCTACAGCAAGGATCGTATTCTTGAGCTGTACATGAACGAGGTGTACCTCGGTCAGAGCGGTGACAACGAGATCCGCGGCTTCCCGCTGGCGAGCCTGTACTACTTTGGTCGTCCGGTAGAAGAGCTGAGCCTTGACCAGCAGGCGCTGCTGGTGGGCATGGTGAAAGGCGCGTCGATCTACAACCCGTGGCGTAACCCGAAACTGGCGCTGGAGCGTCGTAACCTGGTGCTGCGTCTGCTGCAACAACAGCAGGTGATTGACCAGGAGCTGTACGACATGCTGAGCGCGCGTCCGCTGGGCGTTCAGCCGCGTGGTGGGGTGATCTCTCCGCAGCCTGCCTTTATGCAGATGGTGCGTCAGGAGTTGCAGTCTAAGCTCGGGGATAAAGTGAAAGATCTCTCCGGCGTGAAGATCTTTACCACCTTTGACTCCGTGGCACAGGACGCCGCAGAAAAAGCGGCGGTAGAAGGTATTCCGGCGCTGAAAAAGCAGCGTAAGCTGAGCGATCTGGAAACCGCGATGGTAGTGGTTGACCGTAACACCGGCGAAGTTCGTGCCATGGTGGGCGGTGCTGAGCCGCAGTTTGCGGGCTATAACCGTGCCATGCAGGCGCGTCGTTCAATTGGTTCACTGGCAAAACCGGCGACCTATCTGACCGCGCTGAGCCAGCCGAATCTTTATCGCCTGAATACCTGGATTGCCGATGCGCCAATTTCCCTGCGCCAGCCTAACGGCCAGGTTTGGTCACCGCAGAACGATGACAGACAGTTCAGCGGCCAGGTCATGCTGGTGGATGCGTTAACCCGCTCGATGAACGTGCCAACGGTTAACCTCGGAATGGCGCTGGGCCTGCCGGCCATTACCGACACCTGGCAGAAGCTGGGGGTACCGAAAGATCAGCTGCACCCGGTGCCAGCGATGATTCTGGGGGCGCTTAACCTGACGCCAATCGAAGTGGCGCAGGCGTTCCAGACCATCGCCAGCGGCGGTAACCGTGCTCCGCTTTCCGCTCTGCGTTCGGTGATTGCCGAAGATGGCTCCGTGCTGTATCAGAGCTTCCCGCAGGCAGAACGTGCAGTTCCGGCGCAGGCGGCCTATATGACGCTGTGGACCATGCAGCAGGTTGTCCAGCGCGGTACAGGCCGTCAGCTGGGAGCGAAGTATCCGGGCCTGCATCTGGCGGGTAAAACCGGGACCACCAACAACAACGTCGATACCTGGTTCGCCGGTATTGATGGTCGTGAAGTGGTCATCACCTGGGTGGGGCGCGATAACAACCAGCCGACCAAACTGTATGGCGCGAGCGGTGCGATGTCGATTTACCAGCGCTACCTGGCCAACCAGTCTCCGGTGCCGCTGAACCTGGTTGCCCCGGAAGATATCGTTGATATGGGCGTGGACGCATCGGGCAACTTTATCTGCGGTGGCGGGATGCGTACGCTGCCGGTCTGGACGACTAACCCGGATGCGCTGTGTCAGCAAAGTCAGCCAGAAGAACCGACAGGTAACCCGTTCGATCAGTCTTCTCAACCTCAGCAGCCGCAGCAGCAACAGCCGCAGCAGCAGAATGAGAAGAAAGACAGCGACGGTGTCGCCGGCTGGATCAAGGACATGTTTGGCGGAAACTAATTAGTTTCCTGAATAAAAGGCCGCTTAATGATTAAGCGGCCTTTTTTTATGTTTACATTCATTTATATTTAAAATTATTAAATTTAAAATGTAGAATTATTAATTTTTGCTTTTTTTCATCTAAAACAGAAAGTTGTGTCCGATTATTCGGGTGTTATCATTTTGCGATCTAGACGTGATGAAGAATAATCTGATTAAATCCTCTCCAGAAATTTACTGACCTCACAGGATATTCCTTAGAGGACTTCCCAACATTTTTGTATATATCAAGAATGGATATCTTCATCATCACATATAAGGATATTGTTATGAGTAAATATGTTGTTTCAACGGTGTTGGCCAGCACGCTTATGGCTGCACTCTCTCTGCCGGTATTTGCAGCGAATGATTCTGGTACGGTAAATTTCGCCGGAAAAATTGTGGCGGATACCTGTGAAATTGATGTTGATGGCTCGGGGTCCAATACTTCCACCGTCACATTTGCAGATACTTATCCTTCTGATTTTGGTACTGACGGTCAGGTCGGGACGTCGAAGGCCTTTAAGATTGAAGTGAAAAAATGTGATCCGCTGGTTGCCAAACTGAACCTCAAGTTCAGCGGCACCACAACGGATGCGGAATACAAGCGCCTGAAGAACGATCTTTCCGGCGCTGGCAATGCGACCAACGTTGGCATCATTGTCAGTAATGAAAATGGGACTAAGGGCGACGTGGTTTTCAACGGATCCGAACCGGAAACCGGTACCGATGTTGCGAACGATGCCACTGGCGCCACAGCATCTGTCTTTAATTACACCGCGAAAGTTATTCAGGTTGGTGATAACAAACCAACAGCAGGTCACTACTCCTCATCTGCAACGTTCGAGGTTGTTTATCGCTAAATCTATTTTGGCAGCCTGAGAGGGCTGCCTTCTGGAACGTAGTATGAATTATTTATTAAAATTGTTAGGTGGATGTTTGATTATCTCTTGTTGTTCAGTACAGGCAAGTGTGGTTCTCGATGGCACGCGAATTATTTATCCATCGAATAAATCCGAAGTACAAATAGCACTAAAAAATAAAGACCCTCATACTCGATATCTGGTGCAAAGCTGGGTGAGTTACCCCAACGATGCAAAAGCACCTTTCATCATTACGCCGCCTGTCTATAAATTACAGGAAAATCGTCAGACCCTTTTGCACATCATTTTTACCGGCGATAAAAAAAATCTGCCCGCAGATCGCGAATCTTTATTTCTGGCGAATGTGAAATCCGTCTCGGCGTTATCACCTGACTTAAAAGACAAGAATACGCTGCAATTCGCGATGAAAACGCGTCTGAAGCTGTTCTGGCGTCCTGCTGATTTGAAAGAAACCGATGCGCTACAAGCCTATGAAAAAATCACCTTCCGCCGCCAGGGGAACAAGCTCATTGCGAAAAACCCAACGCCGTTTTACGTCTCCTTTGGCGAGCTGGCCGTGGGCGGGAAAAGTGTCCCTGTGACTGACACAAAAACCACGCCGGGGGCAATTTCAATGATGGTCGCACCTTTCAGCGAGCAATATTTTTCTGTGCCTCAATCTGCAAACGGGCCCGTGACGTGGACTGCTATTAGCGATTTCGGCGCGCAAACCTCCCAGCGCAAGCAGGCTCTTTAAACACACAATGCTGGTACCCTATGTCGTCATCTCCACTCTACAAACAGGTTCTGAAGGGAATCGCGTTAGCGCTGCTCGCGATGATCCAGCCTGTGAGTGCAGATGACGAATTTAACCTGCGGATCCTCGAGATGGACACTCCGCTGGAAAACACCTCAACGCTAAAAAATTTCATCAATGATAATGGCTTACTGCCCGGAAACTTTCTGACGACCATTATGTGGGATCGGGATGTTCTGGATAAACGCACGGTGAGTTGGATCTTGTCTGACGATAAGCAGCGCCTGTTACCGGAGCTGACCAAAGCGGATCTGCGTGCATTAGGGGTAAAAGTCGACACGATCCCGGATATGAAAGATCTGGATGATGCGGTGATAATCGATGACATCTCCCATTTTATTGATAATGCCCGCTACGATTACGACCAGGATAATCAGACCCTCAAGCTGGTGATCCCGCAAAAATACCGCGATCAGGCTGCGGCCGGGGCTATCGAGCCTAAATTCTGGGATGACGGTGCTCCCGCCGCCTGGACAAGCTACCAGTTTAGCGGCTCTCAGCAGCACTACCGTTCTGGTGAAACGTCATCTGCATGGCTTGGTCTGGAGTCGGGGATCAACCTCGGGGCGTGGCGGTTGCGTAACAACAGCACCTGGAGTGACAACGCCGGTTGGGATGCAATCGCCAGTACGCTGCAACGTGATATCAAAACCCTGCAAAGCCAGCTTGAGATAGGCCAGACGTACACTAACGGCGAGCTTTTCGACAGCGTCCAAATGACCGGCGTGAAGCTGGAAACGGATACTTCCATGCTGCCCACCAGCCAGCAGGGGTTTGCCCCCGTGGTGCGTGGTATCGCAAATAGCGATGCAAAAGTCACCATCAGGCAAAACGGCTACACCATTTATCAAAGCAACGTCTCTCCGGGGCCATTTGAGATCCGCGATTTAAGCCAGGTCACATCCGGCGCGGATCTGGAGGTGACGGTGGAAGAGGCCGACGGCAGCGAACACAGCTTCATCCAGGCCAGCGCATCGGTACCGGTGCTACAGCGGGAAGGGGCATTTAAATATTCGCTGGCGGCAGGGCGTTATCGCGGTAATGAAGGTGAGGACGAGCCCCCTTTTCTGCAAGGGACGGTCATTTACGGCCTGCCTTATGGCGTAACAACATACGCCGGCGCGCTCGTTGCATCGTCGTATCAGGCTATGCTGGCGGGAACAGGGGCCGATCTTGGCCGTTTCGGATCGGCATCCGTGGATGTGACCGCCGCCCGTACGGCTTTTGATGATGGACGAGATGATGCCCGCGGGATGTCATGGCGTGCGCAGTATTCCAGGGATATTCCGGATACAGACACCACCGTGACGCTTGCCAGCTACCGTTATTCCACCTCAGGGTTTTATACCTTTCAGGAAGCTGTCGACCAGCGTGACAGCGAGATTGACGATGGGATTTATACCTATCGGCGAACCAATAATCGGCGCAGCCGCATGCAGGTTAATCTTTCCCAACGCGTTTCGGACTGGGGATCGGCTTACCTTAATGGCTATCAGCAGGATTACTGGAACATGGCAGGACACGAGCGCAGCGTCAGTGCGGGGCTAAGCTCCGGCTGGCGCGGTATAACCTGGTCGGTAAGCTACAGCCTGACGCGTACGCCGGACGCCAATACCAATCGGCAAATGGCGTTGATGGTCAACGTACCTCTTTCACGCTGGCTAGCGAACGCCTGGTCAACTTACAGCGCCAACACTGCCAGCGGTGGATTCGTTTCGCATCAGGTAGGGATCGGCGGCACGGCACTTGAGAACAATAACCTCAGCTATAACCTCCAGCAGACCTATGCCAGTCACGATACTGGCTATGGAGGCAGTGTATCCGGGCGCTACCGGGGATCTGCCGGTGATGTCGGGCTGGGGTATAACTACGGGGGCGATAACCGACAGTGGAACTACAGCGCGCAGGGTTCAATTGTTGCGCATGAACATGGAGTAACCCTGGGGCAATCCGTCCGCGACGCCTTTGCCATTGTCCATATCAAAGATGGCGATAACGTCAAAGTACAGAACGGGCGAGGGATCTCCACCGATCGCTTTGGTAACGCGATTGTCCCTTCCCTGACGGCCTACCGGAAAAACGGTATTACGGTCAACACCCTGGATCGTGAAGATATTGAAATTGCTGCCGCTACCCAGGATGTTGTCCCAACAAAAGGTGCGGCCATCTCAGCGAATTTTGATGCACGAGTGGGGAAGCGTGCGCTTATCACGCTGCTTTTCCACGGCAAGCCGGTACCTTTCGGCGCCATTGTCACGCAGGAAAGTGCAACGGCTATCGTCGGTGATGAAGGAGAAGTCTGGCTTACCGGTCTGCATGAAGCGGTTTCCCTGAATGTGCAGTGGGGTGACGGGCGCGATCAACGGTGTGCGTGGGCGGGGGATCTCCCTCCCGGGCGCTCAGCAACTATTTTGAAAATGACGGTAGATTGCCAATGAGGCGTAGCAAAGAACTATTCATCAGCGCAATGGCTGGCCTAATCATGCTGTTTTCAGTTCCGGCCTTCGCAACTTGTACATTTACGGGAGGCGGGAGTAGCGGGGGAATTGTTACCTTCAACATTCCCGCTGTCATACAGCTTGAGCCAGATGTCCAGGTCGGTACGATTATTTACGACGCCAGCGTGGAATCAGGTGAGATCTCGCAAAGCTGTGATGATGATTCCGTTCGGGTACGTAGAGGCTATCTCTCATTGAGTGGTGCTGATGCGCGTGAAGATGTTTTACCCGGAGTGTACAAAACCAACGTGACCGGAATTGGGGTTCGCGTTGCAGCGTCTACAACCCAGTTCCCCAGCTATACCGAAGAAGACATTATCAGGCCGGAAACTTATCTTGGCACGATAAGAAGCTTTTCAACGAATTACAACTTCCGGGCTACCGCTCAGTTGATCGTTATCGGTGAGGTCGAAGAGGGCGATCTTAATACGTCCCTGTTAACCTCACATGAGACTTACGATAACCATGTGATAGGCGAAATCCGCTTTTCACCAACCAGTGTACATATCACAACAAACACCTGTAACCTGGTGGATAAAAACATCTACGTGCCGCTAGAAACGGTCAATGTGCACGATTTTAACGGTCAGTATTCCGACATCCTGACCGACAGTCGTTTCAGGATTGATATTACGGACTGCGCAGCCGGAACAAAAATTGATTATCAGTTCACCAGTGCAGGGTCGACTGGCGTAACGGATGGTAATATCCTCAACATTGCTACCGGAGACAACGCTGCAAGCGGCGTAGGCATTCAAATCCTCGACAAGAACGATGCAGTGCTCCAGTTCGACCAGAGCTACACGGCAATAACCCGTACCCAGGACAACGTCCCGGTTGAGATCCCACTCAAAGCCCGTTACATCAAAACGGGAGAGGTTAAAGCCGGGAAAGTCGACGCCGTCGCGACTTTCGAACTCTTCTATCGTTAAGCCCTCCGGCCCGTTTCGGCGGGCTTTAGCGATCATTTCGCTAACTTCATTAACCCTCTATTTTCATCTGGTTAATTCTTAAACCCTTAAATCTTGTAGGGCCGCATACTGCTTGCTATGCAGCCAACGTTTCGCATATTATTCTGCGGTCATAATAATAATTCTCGTTTACGTTATCATTCACTTTTCCATCAGAGATCCATCATGGCGCTTTCCAATACTGCTCAGCCAATTAACACGTCGCTGCGTAAAATCGCGGTCGTCGTAGCCACAGCGGTTGCCGGCATGTCTGCTTATGCTCATGCCGCCGAAACCCCGAAAAAAGAAGAAACCATTACTGTTACTGCCGCACCGGCTGCGCAGGAGAGTGCCTGGGGGCCTGCACCGACGATTGCAGCAAAGCGCACTGCAACGGCGACGAAAACCGATACACCGATCGAGAAAACCCCGCAGTCCATTTCCGTGGTCACACGTGAAGAGATGGACATGAAACAGCCGGGGACGGTTAAACAGGCGCTGGCCTACACGCCGAGCGTTTTCGCAACGCGCGGCGCCTCAACGACCTATGATGTGGTTTCGATTCGTGGGTTCACCACCTCCAGCACCGTGAATACCAACCAGTATCTGGATGGTATGAAGCTGCAAGGGGATAACTACTCTGAAGCGTCGATGGACCCATACTTCCTGGAGCGCGTAGAGCTGCTGCGAGGCCCGACGTCCGTACTGTATGGCAAAAGCCACCCTGGCGGCGTAGTGAGTATGGTCAGCAAGCGTCCAACCACGGAACCGTTAAAAGAAATTCAGTTCAAAATGGGGACGGATAACCTGTGGCAGACTGGGTTTGACTTCAGCGACGCGATTGATGATAACGGCGTGTGGTCCTACCGTCTGACCGGCCTGGGACGCAGTGAAAATGCGCAGCAGGAGATGGTGAAGTCTACTCGTTACGCGATTGCGCCGTCTTTCAGCTGGCGTCCTGATGATAAAACTGATTTCACTTTCCTGAGCAACTTCCAGAGCGATCCGGATGCGGGTTACTACGGCTGGCTGCCGCGTGAAGGTACCGTTGTGCCTTACTATGATGCTAACGGAAAGGCGCACAAACTGCCGACCGATTTCAACGAAGGCGATGAAGACAATAAGATCTCCCGTCGTCAGAAAATGGTGGGTTACAGCTTCGCGCATGAATTCAACGACACCTTCACCGTGCGTCAGAATCTGCGTTATACCAAAATCAATACGCTTTACCGTTCAGTTTACGGTAATGGCTATATCGCTCCGGCCCAAATCAGCCGTGCGTACGTGCGCTCAGATGAAGACCTCAACTCGTTCACGGTTGATACACAGCTCCAGTCGAAATTCGCGACCGGTGCCGTTGACCATACGCTGCTGACGGGGGTGGATTACCTTCGTATGCGCAATGATATTGATGCTGACTACGGTACCGCCGATCCGATCAGCATGAACAATCCGCAGCACGGCAATGCGAACGTCAATGTGAACTTCCCGTATGCCATGCTCAATCGCCAGGAGCAGACCGGGCTCTATGCGCAGGATCAGGCGGAATGGGATAAGTGGGTACTCACCATGGGTGGCCGCTATGACTTTGCAAAAACGTCTGCCTTTAACCGTAATAACGGGACCACCGCGGAAATTAACGATCAGGCATTTACCTGGCGCGGGGGGATTAACTACCTGTTCGACAACGGGATTACCCCATACTTCAGCTACAGTGAATCCTTTGAACCGCTCTCTGGCACCACCCAGGGCGGCAAACCGTTCGACCCGGCGCGCGGCAAGCAGTATGAAGCGGGCGTGAAGTATGTTCCTAAAGATCTGCCTGTTGTGGTGACGGCCGCGGTATATCAGCTGACCAAGAACAACAACCTGACCGCCGATCCGGCGAACCCGACCAGCGGCTTTAGCGTGCAGGGCGGTGAAATTCGCTCCCGTGGCTTTGAGCTGGAAGCGAAAGCGGCGGTGTCGGCTAACGTGAACGTAACGGCGGCCTACAGCTACACAGATGCGGAATATACCCACGATACCTGGTATGAAGGTCGTCGTCCGGCAGAAGTACCGCGCAACATGGCATCCCTGTGGGCGGATTACACCTTCCACGAGACGGCGCTGAGTGGCCTGACCGTCGGTGCGGGCGCGCGTTACATCGGTAACACGGTGACGTACTACTCCTCAGCGTCGCCTAAAGCCTATGAGTCCTTTAACGTCGCGGGTTATGCCCTGGCGGATGCGACCGTGAAATACGATCTGGCGCGCTTTGGTCTGCCGGGATCTTCCGTCGGCGTCAACGTGAACAACATCTTTGACCGTGAATACGTCTCCAGCTGCTACAGCGAGTATGCATGCTACTGGGGAGCAGGACGCCAGGTTGTTGCCACCGCGACCTTCCGCTTCTAACCTCTTTATGGGCACGGTTCGCCGTGCCCTTTTTATTTAAGTTGGCTGACATGCAGGATAATAAAACGCAATCCGACTCCACCTTCACGCTTAACAATCTCTCCTTTCGCGTACCCGGGCGCACCTTGCTGCATCCGCTCTCTTTGACGTTTCCCGCAGGTAAAGTGACCGGTTTAATCGGGCACAATGGTTCCGGTAAATCGACGCTGCTGAAGATGCTGGGTCGTCATCAGCCGCCGTCCGAGGGCGACATATTGCTGGATGACCAGCCGCTGGCGAGCTGGAGCAGTAAGGCCTTTGCCCGCAAGGTGGCCTATCTGCCGCAGCAGTTGCCGCAGGCGGAGGGGATGACGGTGCGCGAGCTGGTGGCGATTGGACGTTATCCGTGGCACGGTGCGCTCGGGCGTTTTGGCCTCGCTGACAGAGAGAAAGTGGAAGAGGCGATCGCGCTGGTTGGGTTAAAACCGCTGGCGCATCGTCTGGTGGATAGCCTGTCCGGTGGCGAGCGTCAGCGCGCATGGATCGCGATGCTGGTGGCGCAGGACAGCCGCTGCCTGCTGCTCGACGAACCCACTTCGGCGCTGGATATTGCTCATCAGGTTGACGTCCTGGCGCTGGTGCATCGCTTAAGTCAGCAGCGCGGCCTGACGGTGATTGCCGTTCTGCATGATATCAACATGGCGGCACGCTATTGCGACTACCTGGTAGCGCTGCGCGGCGGTGAAATGATCGCTCAGGGTACGCCTGCCGAACTGATGCGCAGCGAAACGCTGGAACATATCTACGGTATTCCTATGGGCATCCTGCCTCACCCAGCCGGGGCTGCACCCGTGAGCTTTGTCTACTGATGCTGGATCCAACATTCATTAGCCGCCGTCGCCTGCTGACGGCCATGGCGCTCTCACCGCTGCTGTTAAAGATGGGCCCGGCCCGCGCTGCCGCTATCGATCCGCACCGCATCGTGGCGCTGGAGTGGTTGCCCGTCGAACTGATGATGGCGCTTGGCGTGACGCCTTACGGCGTGGCCGATATTCCCAACTACACCCTGTGGGTGAATGAGCCAAAACTGCCGGACTCCGTCATCGACATTGGCCTGCGTACGGAGCCGAACCTTGAGCTTCTCACCCAGATGAAACCGTCTTATTTATTCTGGTCTGCGGGGTACGGCCCGTCGGAAGAGACCATGGCGAAGATTGCGCCAGGGCGGGGCTTTTCCTTTAGCGACGGCAAAAAGCCGCTGACCATGGCAAAAAATTCCATCCACGAGATGGCGCAGTTTCTCAACCGTGAGGCTCAGGCGAAAAAACATCTCGATGAATTTGATGCGCTGATTGATTCCCTCAAGCCGCGCTTTGCCCACCGTGGCGATCGGCCTTTGCTGATGGTAACCCTGCTGGATGCCCGCCATATGCTGGTCTTTGGAAATAACTGTCTGTTCCAGGAAGTGCTCGACAGCTTTGGCATTCGCAATGCCTGGGAAGGCGAGATGACATTCTGGGGCAGTACCGCCGTGGGTATTGACCGTCTGGCGGCGTTTCGTGATGTGGACGTGCTGTGCTTCGATCACGGGAACGAGCGCGAGATGCAAACCCTGATGGCGACCCCGCTCTGGCAGGCAATGCCGTTCGTCCGCGAGCAGCGCTTCCTGCGCGCGCCAGCGGTATGGTTCTACGGCGCGACGCTGTCGGCAATGCATTTTGCCCGCGTGCTGGACAATGCACTGGGAGGCAAGGCATGAGCACGCGTATGGCTCGTTTCCCAATGTTGCTGTTAGCGCTCATTTTTCTGGCTGCCCTGATGTTAACCGGCTTTAACCTGAGCACGGCGTTACCGCGCGATCAATGGGCAGCCGCGTTTGCCGCACCGGATATCGATAATATTCAGCAAATGCTGTTCCACTACAGCCTGCTGCCGCGTCTGGCTATCTCCCTGCTGGTCGGGGCGGGACTGGGACTGGTGGGCGTACTGTTTCAGCAGGTGTTGCGTAACCCGCTGGCAGAGCCGACCACGCTGGGCGTGGCGACGGGGGCTCAGCTGGGGATCACCATCACCACTCTCTGGACCCTGCCGGGAGCGTTAACCTCGCAGTTTGCCGCGCTGGCAGGCGCATGTGTGGTCGGTGCGCTGGTCTTTGGCGTGGCCTGGGGAAAACGTCTCTCGCCGGTCACGCTGATCCTCGCGGGGCTGGTCGTCAGCCTCTACTGTGGGGCGATCAACCAGCTGCTGGTGCTGTTTCACCACGACCAGCTGCAAAGCATGTTTATGTGGAGTACCGGCACGCTCACCCAGACCGACTGGAGTATCGTCCAGCGCCTGTGGCCGCAGCTGTTCGGCGGCGTGGTGCTGACGCTGCTGCTGCTGCGTCCGCTGACGTTGATGGGCCTCGATGACGGCGTGGCGCGCAATCTGGGGCTGGCGCTGTCGCTGGCGCGTCTGGCGGCCCTGACCCTGGCGATTGTGCTGAGCGCGTTACTGGTTAACGCCGTCGGCATCATCGGTTTTATCGGTCTGTTTGCGCCATTGCTGGCAAAAATGCTCGGCGCGCGCCGTCTGCTGGCGCGTCTGATGCTGGCTCCGCTGATTGGTGCGCTGATCCTCTGGCTTTCCGATCAACTCATTCTCTGGCTGGCGCGCGTCTGGATGGAAGTTTCCACGGGCTCGGTGACGGCCCTGATCGGCGCGCCGCTGCTGCTGTGGCTGTTGCCGCGCCTGCGCAGCATTAGCGCCCCGGCAATGGATGCCGGCGATAAAGTACATGCCGAACGTCAGTCGGTGGTGTGGTTCAGCCTTGCCGGGCTGGCGGTGCTGGTTATCGCCTCGTTTGCCGCACTCTCGCTGGGACGCGACGCCACGAGCTGGCACTGGGCGACGGGGGATTTGCTGCATGAACTCATGCAGTGGCGCTGGCCGCGGATCTTCTCCGCGCTGATTGCGGGCGTCATGCTGGCGGTGGCCGGCTGTATTATCCAGCGTCTCACCGGCAACCCGATGGCAAGCCCGGAAGTATTAGGGATCAGCTCCGGGGCCGCGTTTGGCGTAGTGTTAATGTTGTTCCTCGTGCCGGGAAATGCGTTCGGCTGGCTGATGCCTGCCGGGAGTATCGGCGCGGCAGTCACGCTGATGATTATCCTGATCGCCTCCGGGCGAGGGGGGTTCTCACCTCACCGCATGCTGCTGGCCGGGATGGCGCTCAGCACCGCGTTTACTATGCTGCTGATGATGTTGCAGGCGAGCGGCGATCCGCGCATGGCGCAGATCCTGACCTGGATTTCCGGTTCAACGTACAACGCTACCGGCAGTCAGGTGGTGCATACCGGGATTGTGATGATCGTACTGCTGGCGATTGTGCCGCTGTGCCGTCGCTGGATGACCATTCTGCCGCTGGGTGGGGATACCGCCCGCGCGGTCGGGGTGGCGCTGACGCCAACGCGTATCGCCCTGTTGCTGCTGGCCGCGTGCCTGACGGCGACGGCCACCATGACTATCGGCCCGCTCAGTTTTGTCGGATTAATGGCGCCGCATATCGCCCGTATGATGGGCTTCCGCAGGACTTTGCCGCATATCGTGATCTCTGCGCTGACGGGCGGAGCGATCCTGGTCTTTGCTGACTGGTGCGGAAGGATGGTGCTGTTCCCGTATCAGATCCCGGCGGGCCTGCTGTCGACCTTTATCGGCGCGCCGTACTTTATATATCTGTTGAGAAAGCAGAGTCGGTAATAAAAGTAAACGGCAATCCTTAGATTGCCGTTTTCGTTTTTGCTTCCTCTCCCTGTGGGCTGAGGGTTTCCCACAAAATAATGCCTGCACAGACGGCCCCCTCTCCCTTGAGGGAGAGGGCTGGGGTGAAGGGGAACATACGGCTCTGGTGGTCATTCCGTTCACTTTATGTTCCTTGCTACTCTGTCACGACATGAGCGGTGAACGTGCCAGGGTGGCTCAGTCGCCACCACCCTGGCGACCCGGGCTTCCGGCGGAAAATCGCCGCTTCGCGGTACCTTCGGCTTATTCCTTCCGGCTTATCGGGTACGGGCGGAGGAAACGTCCCTGTAAAGCCCGCCCTCTCGGCGCATCCCTGCGCCTCGCCCCGACCTACAGGAAACGCCTCAGCGATTTACAGCCGGACCGAGGCATCGCTGAAAGCCCTCAGTTATTCTGAGGCAACGTTATCGCTTTTGCTTTCAAATTACTGGGGAACCCTCTCCCCCTGTGGGAGAGGGTTGGGGTGAGGGCATCAAGCCGCACATTTTACAGCTTCGCAAACACCTTACGCGCTGCGTCGATGGTGTTATTGATATCTTCTTCGCTGTGTGCCACGGACATAAAGCCCGCTTCAAACGCTGACGGGGCCAGATACACGCCTTCTTCCAGCATCAGGTGGAAGAAGCGTTTGAAGCGTTCCACGTCGCATTTCACCACGTCCTGATAGCAGGTCACGGTTTTCGCATCGGTGAAGAAAATCCCGAACATCCCGCCGACGTGGTTTACCACCAGCGGAATACCCGCGTCTTCTGCGGCTTCCAGCAGGCCGTTTGCCAGCTGCGTCGTTCGGTCCGTCAGGGTTTCGTGGATACCCGGCTGCGCCACTTCGGTCAAACAGGCAAAGCCCGCAGCCATCGCAATCGGGTTACCGGAGAGCGTACCTGCCTGGTAAACAGGACCGGTTGGCGCCAGCGCGTCCATCACGTCCTTACGGCCGCCAAACGCGCCGACAGGCATGCCGCCGCCAATGATTTTGCCGAGGCAGGTCAGATCTGGCTCTACGCCGTAGTATGACTGCGCTCCCGCCAGCGCGACGCGGAAACCGGTCATCACTTCGTCGATGATCAGCAGCGCGCCGAACTCATCGCACAGTGCGCGCAGGCCCGGCAGGAAATCCGGCTGCGGTGGAATACAGTTCATGTTGCCCGCCACCGGTTCAACGATGATGCAGGCGATCTCCTGCGGATACTGCTCGAACGCGGCGCGAACGGTGTTCAGATCGTTATAGGTGCAGGTCAGCGTGTGTTTCGCGAAATCAGCCGGCACCCCCGGGGAGTTCGGTTGACCGAGCGTCAGCGCGCCGGAACCGGCTTTTACCAGCAGGCAGTCGGCGTGGCCGTGATAACAACCTTCGAACTTGATGATCTTGTCACGACCGGTAAAACCGCGCGCCAGACGGATAGCGCTCATGGTCGCTTCGGTACCGGAGTTCACCATACGCACCATGTCCATCGTTGGCACCAGCTCGGTGACCAGCTCCGCCATTTTGACTTCCATCTCGGTTGGCGCGCCGAAGCTCAGGCCGCGCTGAGCGGCTTCAATCACCGCGTTGCGGATCGCCGGGTGGTTGTGCCCCAGTACCATCGGGCCCCAGGAGCCGACGTAATCGACATAGGCTTTACCATCCACATCATACAGATATGCCCCATCCGCACGTTCGATAAACAGCGGGGTGCCACCCACGCCGGTAAAGGCGCGCACGGGTGAGTTCACGCCGCCTGGGATTAGCTCGCGGGCTGCGCTGTAGAGGTTTTCAGACTTGCTCATGGCGTCGTTCCTGGTTCGTAGAAATAAGTTAAGGCAACTATTCTAAGTGATTCGGAAGAGGTTATAAAATTTTTGCCCCTCAGAAGGCTTAACAATTGTTAAGTATTTTTCAGGGGACGAGGGGATTGTCTCTGGTAGAATCCCTGCGGCCTTTTGTATGACGAAACAGAACAGGTAATGAACGAGAACACACCTTCTTTTGAACAACAACAGTTTACGCGCGCGAAGCACCGGGTCAGTATCCGGCGGCTGCTCAACCGTGACAAAACACCGTTAGCCATTCTGCTGGCAGCCGCCGTGGTCGGTACGCTGGCCGGGCTGGTGGGGGTCGCATTCGAGAAAGCGGTCAACGCGGTGCTCAACTGGCGCATAGGTACCGTCGCCAGCTTTGCCGATCGGGAATGGCTGGTCTGGGTGTGGGCCTTTGGCCTTTCGGCGCTGTTTGCCATGGTGGGGTATTTTCTGGTGCGTAAATTCGCACCTGAAGCAGGTGGCTCGGGGATCCCTGAAATTGAGGGGGCGCTGGAGGAGCTACGCCCGGTTCGCTGGTGGCGGGTGCTTCCTGTGAAATTTATCGGCGGGATGGGAACCCTCGGGGCGGGCATGGTGCTCGGTCGGGAAGGGCCAACGGTACAGCTGGGCGGTAACGTCGGGCGCATGGTCGGCGATCTGTTCCGTATGCGCAGCGCCGAAGCACGGCATACGCTGCTGGCGACGGGGGCAGCAGCGGGGCTGTCTGCGGCGTTTAACGCGCCGCTGGCGGGTATCCTGTTTATCATTGAAGAGATGCGCGCCCAGTTCCGCTACAACCTGATCTCCATTAAAGCGGTGTTTACCGGCGTGATTATGTCGAGCATTGTCTTTCGCGTCTTTAACGGCGAAGGAGCGGTGATTGAAGTTGGCAAGCTGACCAATGCGCCGGTCAATACTTTATGGCTGTATCTGGTTCTTGGGATGATTTTTGGCGTCGTCGGCCCGCTTTTTAACACCCTGATTTTACGGGCGCAGGATATGTTTCAGCGCATCCATGGCGGAAATACCACGAAATGGGTGCTGGTGGGAGGCCTGCTTGGCGGCGTGTGCGGGATCCTCGGTTTCATCGAACCGAATGCGGCGGGCGGCGGTTTCGGCCTGATTCCCATTGCCGCGGCGGGGAATTTCAGCGTAGGCCTGCTGCTGTTTATGTTTATTTCACGCGTCATCACCACGGTATTGTGCTTCTCCTCTGGCGCCCCGGGCGGCATTTTTGCTCCGATGCTGGCACTGGGGACGCTGCTGGGTACGGCGTTCGGGATGGCGGCGGCGGCAGGTTTCCCGGCCTACCATCTGGATGCGGGGACGTTTGCGGTTGCGGGAATGGGGGCGCTGCTGGCGGCCTCCCTGCGCGCGCCGCTGACCGGGATCGTACTGGTGCTGGAAATGACCGACAATTACCAGCTCATTTTGCCAATGATCATTACCTGTCTCGGCGCGACACTATTAGCCCAATTCCTGGGTGGAAAACCGCTATACTCCACCATTCTTGCCCGTACCCTGGCGAAACAGGAAGCTGAACAGGCCCTGAAGCAGAATACTTGAATGAATTACCAGGGTATTAGATAATGACAAAAAGAATTGGGTGATTTTTGCCCAATAGCAGTCGCAGTATTCATGGGAGCATAAGATGAGTGATGACGTAGCGTTGCCGCTGGAATTTACCGAAGCAGCAGCGAAAAAAGTGAAAACCCTGATTGCCGACGAGGACAATCCGGATCTGAAACTGCGTGTTTATATTACCGGCGGCGGCTGTAGTGGCTTCCAGTATGGTTTTACCTTTGACGATCAGGTTAACGATGGTGATATGACTATCGAGAAACAGGGCGTCGCGCTGGTGGTTGACCCGATGAGCCTGCAATATCTGGTGGGCGGTTCAGTGGACTACACTGAAGGTCTGGAAGGTTCGCGCTTTGTGGTGACTAACCCGAATGCGACCAGCACCTGCGGGTGTGGTTCTTCGTTCAGTATTTAAGCCTGAATGCAGATTGTAGGCCCGGTAAGCGAAGCGCTACCGGGCTTATAAACGACGCCTATCTTGAATTTTCATCCAGCGCAAACGTCGGCAGCTTCAGGTGCCAGCGTATCGCCGCTAAACGGATCACCAGCGTGACCACCATCCCCAGCATCGCCGCATTCTCCAGCGGGACAGCAAAGGTGTAATACGCCGTGGCGTGAACAATCCCCCCGATGATACAGGCCGTCGCGTAGATTTCCGTTCGCAGGATCATCGGGACTTCTCGCGCCAGTATGTCGCGAATAATCCCTCCGCCCACGCCGGTTAACACGCCCATACAGATCGCCACCAGCGGGCCAGTCCCGGCAATAAAGGCTTTATTCACGCCTATTCCCACAAAGACCGCCAGACCGACGGCATCCAGCACCGGCAATATCCATTTTGGCAGTCTGCGAGGCTGACGAACCAGCACGATGGTTAACAGGCAGGTGACCATCGCCACCACCAGATCCGTGGGATCTTTTACCCAAAATACCGGGCCATTTGCCAGCGCCATATCGCGGATCGTTCCGCCTCCCACCGCCGTAACAACGCCGAGTACCAGTACGCCAAAAGGGTCCATGCGCAGTTTTCCGGCAAGCAAAACGCCGGAGATAGCAAAAACGGCTGTGCCAAGAATATCCAGCCAATACACGAGCATCGTTAAATCCTCGAAGGGGGTATTTATCTGTTTGAGTGACTCTCTGCCAGTTCGGCGCAGAGTTGTTTTGCGGCGAGGATAATACGCGGGCTGGCGCGTTCAAACCAGTCGCTGTTGAGTGCGATGACCGGAATTTTAAGCTGCCGATGCCAGAATTGTTCTATTTTAGGAATCTCGCTCGCATTTCCGACCACCACAATGGCCTGCGGTTGTCGCGCAAGAACCTGCTCACGACTGACCTGGGGCCAGGGAACCCGGCTTTCGGCAAAGATATTTTCACCTCCACAGGTTTCAAGCACCTGGTTCTGGATCGAGCCTTTCCCGGTAGTGAACAGCGGCTGGCTGCCAAATTGCAGAAAAACGCGTTGTTTCGGTTGCGTGCCGTATCGGGCTTTTAGCGCGGCATAGTCGTTGAGCATCTGCTGTGCAGCCTGCCCGGCGCGTTGGGGGGTAGGGCTGAAGGGCGCGAGGTCACGGAGGGTTTGCGCCACCTGTTCGATGCTCACCGCGTCCACCCATTTTACCGTTATTCCCAGCGAAGAGAGCTGGTTCACCTGCCGTTCGGCATTACCGCCGCGCCAGGCGAGGACCAGATCGGGCTTCAGCGCCACTATGCGTTCCAGGTTCATTCCCTGCCAGGTGGCAACCTGTTCGATATGGGCGGCCTGCGGTGGATAATCGGAAAAGCTGCTCACCGCAACGGGCGTGATCCCGGCGGCAAACGCCAGTTCCGTATTGGCAGGGGAGAGAGTGATCACCCGCGGCGCGGCGATGAGCCAGGCTGGAGCGAGCAGAAGCAGGGCGACCAGCGCCCTGAATGACACCTTACCCACGCGCCAGTTTCTGCACCAGGGTTTCCACCATCACGGTGGACTGTTTGGCCGCAACGGCCAGGAATTCGTCGAAGCTGATGTGGGACTGCTGGTCCGCCACGTCAGAGATCGCGCGAACGACCACGAACGGCACGCTGAAGTTATGGCATACGTGCGCGATGGCCGTGGCTTCCATCTCAACGGCCACAGCCTGCGGGAAGTTATGACGGATTTTCGCCAGACCGACAGAGCCGTTGATAAAGGCATCGCCGCTGACGATCAGGCCACGCACCGCATTGAGGTTCAGCTCGTTAATGCAGCTTTCAGCGGCGGCAATCAGCTTATCATCCGCTTTAAACCCGGCCGGGCAGCCCGGAAGCTGACCATATTCGTAGCCGAATGCGGTGACATCTGCATCGTGATAACGCGCTTCGTCGGAAACCACGATATCGCCCACTTTCAGCGTCGGCGCCAGACCGCCCGCAGAACCCGTATTAATGATAACGTCAGGCTTGCAGCGCTCAAGCAGCAGGGTCGCGCCCAGTGCCGCTGCAACTTTACCGATGCCTGATTTCAGCAGAGCCACGTCAACACCGTTCAACTGGCCGGTGTAGATCTCACAGCCACCGAGGGAGAGGGTCTGACGGTTCTCAATTTTGTCACGCAGCAGCGTAACTTCTTCTTCCATTGCACCAATAATGCCGATTTTCATAGATTTACTCGCGATGTGCCTTGTTAAGATGCATAGTCTATCATGCGGTTAAGGGGAAACGCATTCTCACGCGGGGGAGCACATGGCACCAATCGATTTTCGCACCAAAATTAACTGGCACCGACGTTTCCGTTCGCCACAGGGCGAAAAGAGCGAACATGAGATCCTGCGCATTTTCGAAAGCGATCGCGGACGTATCATCAACTCGCCCGCCATCCGTCGGTTACAGCAAAAAACCCAGGTGTTCCCGCTGGAGCGTAACGCCGCGGTGCGTACGCGGTTAACGCACTCCATGGAAGTGCAGCAGGTGGGGCGCTACATTGCGAAAGAGATCCTCAGCCGCCTTAAAGAGCAACGTCTGCTGGAAACCTACGGACTGGATGAACTGACCGGGCCGTTCGAAAGCATCGTTGAGATGGCCTGCCTGATGCACGATATCGGCAATCCTCCCTTTGGTCATTTCGGCGAGGCCGCCATCAATGACTGGTTTAAACAGCGGCTTTTTCCCTCTGACGCCATAAGCCAGCCGCTCAGCGATGACCGCTGTGTGGTACGCGATTTACGCCTGCGTGAAGGCGAAGATAGCCTGAACGATCTGCGCCGTAAGGTGCGCCAGGATCTGTGTCATTTCGAAGGTAACGCGCAGGGGATCCGTCTGGTGCACTCCCTGATGCGGATGAATCTGACCTGGGCCCAGGTGGGCTGTATTCTTAAATACACGCGTCCCGCATGGTGGACCGGAGAAACGCCCGCCACGCATAGCTACCTGATGAAAAAACCGGGCTATTACTTATCGGAAGAAGCATACATCGTGCGGTTGCGTAAAGAACTGTCTCTGACCCCTAACGGCCGTTTTCCATTGACATGGATTATGGAAGCGGCTGATGACATTTCTTATTGCGTGGCCGATCTGGAAGACGCGGTGGAAAAAAGAATATTCAGCGTCGAGGAGTTGTATCAGCATCTTCATGATGCCTGGGGAGAGCATGAAAAAGGTTCTCTGTTTGCGCAGGTCGTCGAGAATGCCTGGGATAAATCGCGTTCAAATTCGCTGAGCCGCAGTACCGAAGATCAGTTCTTTATGTATTTGCGGGTGAACACACTGAATAAACTGGTGCCGTATGCGGCCGCCCGTTTCATTGATAATTTGCCGATGATATTTAGCGGGGAATTTAATCACGCCCTGCTGGAAGATGAGAGCAGTTTTAGTCAGCTTCTTGAATTATATAAAAACGTGGCTGTTCGCCATGTTTTCAGCCACCCGGATGTCGAACAGCTGGAGCTGCAAGGATACCGGGTTATCAGCGGGTTGCTGGAAATTTATGGCCCGCTGCTCCAGCTGACGGTCGATGAGTTCAGTGAGCTGGTCGAAAATGAACGTGTTCGCCGCCTGCCGATTGAATCTCGTCTCTATCAGAAGCTTTCAACTCGCCACCGGCTGGCATACATTGAAGCCGTTAGTAAAATAGATCGCCATTCTTCCCAATGGCCAGTCATGGAATATTATTATCGCTGTCGTCTTATCCAGGACTATATCAGCGGGATGACAGATTTGTATGCCTGGGATGAATACCGCAAGCTTATGGCCGTTGAATAAGCCATGAGTTTTGTAAAGACGACCAATAAATTTTTACTTTTTCCATAAACTTAATCCCGGAACTAAGCGGTATAAAACGAATCTGAGTTACACAGCAATTTTGCGTTATCTGGTAAATCGAGATTGAGAAACATGAAAAAAACCACATTAGCAATGAGTGCACTGGCTCTGAGTTTAGGTTTAGCGCTGTCCCCTCTGGCGATGGCGGCCGAGACAGCTTCCTCGGCAGCGACTGCGCAGCAGATGCCAAGCCTGGCCCCGATGCTCGAAAAAGTGATGCCATCGGTGGTGAGTATTAACGTTGAGGGCAGCACGACCGTCAATACGCCGCGTATGCCGCGTAATTTCCAGCAGTTCTTCGGCGACAATTCGCCATTCTGCCAGGACGGTTCGCCATTCCAGAGTTCTCCGTTCTGTCAGGGTGGCGGCGCAGGGGATGACGGTCAGGGCGGCGGCCAGCAGCAGAAATTCATGGCACTCGGCTCGGGCGTTATTATTGATGCAGCGAAAGGCTACGTGGTGACCAATAACCACGTGGTAGATAATGCTAACACCATTAAGGTGCAGATGAGCGATGGCCGTAAATTCGATGCCAAAGTGGTCGGTAAAGACCCGCGCTCTGATATCGCGCTGATTCAAATCCAGGATCCGAAGAACCTGACGGCGATTAAGCTTGCCGACTCTGACGCGCTGCGCGTGGGTGACTACACCGTCGCCATCGGTAACCCGTTTGGTCTGGGTGAAACCGTGACCTCGGGTATCGTCTCTGCGCTGGGACGTAGCGGCCTGAACGCGGAAAACTATGAAAACTTCATCCAGACGGATGCGGCCATTAACCGCGGTAACTCCGGCGGTGCGCTGGTTAACCTGAACGGTGAGCTGATCGGTATCAACACCGCTATCCTGGCACCGGACGGTGGCAACATCGGTATCGGCTTTGCTATCCCGAGCAACATGGTGAAAAACCTGACTGCGCAGATGGTGCAATATGGACAGGTGAAACGCGGTGAGCTGGGGATCATGGGTACCGAACTGAACTCCGAGCTGGCGAAAGCGATGAAAGTGGACGCTCAGCGCGGCGCATTCGTAAGCCAGGTCATGCCGAACTCTTCGGCGGCGAAAGCCGGCATTAAAGCGGGTGACGTGATCACCTCTCTGAACGGTAAGCCGATCAGCAGCTTTGCCGCCCTGCGTGCGGAAGTGGGTTCTATGCCAATCGGCAGTAAAGTGACCCTCGGCCTGCTGCGTGAAGGTAAGCCGGTTAACGTGAGCCTGGAACTGCAACAGAGCAGTCAGAATCAGGTGGATTCCAGCACCATCTTCAGCGGTATTGAAGGTGCTGAAATGAGCAACAAAGGGGCAGATAAAGGCGTGGTGGTGAACAACGTGAAAGCGAACTCACCTGCTGCCCGTATCGGCCTGAAAAAAGGTGATGTGATCATGGGCGCTAACCAGCAGCCGGTGAAAAACATCGCTGAACTGCGCAAAATTCTCGACAGCAAGCCGTCCGTGCTGGCACTGAATATTCAGCGTGGTGATACCTCTATTTATCTCCTGATGCAATAATCCTCTTAAGCCCCTGTTCGCAGGGGCTTTCTCTTTTCTGTGACCTTTCCCACAACTCCATACATCTCTCTCTGCCTTTGTGCATCTGCACAATGCAGCCTTATCTGAACTTCTCTATGCTTGAGCTCTGCTCACGGGAGGGTTATATGGCTGGCTGGCATCTTGATACCAAAATGGCGCAGGATATCGTGGCGCGAACCATGCGCATCATCGATACCAATATCAACGTAATGGATGCCCGTGGGCGCATTATCGGCAGTGGCGATCGTGAGCGTATTGGGGAATTGCACGAAGGGGCGTTGCTGGTGCTCTCTCAGGGGCGCGTGGTCGACATCGATGACGCCGTGGCGAAACATCTCCACGGGGTCCGTCAGGGGATCAACCTGCCGCTGCGTCTGGAAGGAGAAATTGTTGGCGTTATCGGTCTGACCGGCGATCCTGAATCGCTGCGTAAATACGGTGAGCTGGTCTGCATGACGGCGGAGATGATGCTGGAGCAGTCGCGTCTGATGCATCTGCTCGCCCAGGACAGCCGCCTGCGTGAAGAGCTGGTGATGAATTTGATTCAGGCGGAGGAGCACACGCCTGCCCTGAGCGAATGGGCGCAGCGTCTGGGTATCGACCTGAATCAGCCGCGCGTGGTCGCCGTTATTGAGGTGGATAGCGGCCAGCTTGGTGTGGACAGCGCCATGGTGGAGCTACAGCAGCTGCAAAACATGCTGGCGACGCCGGAGCGTAACAACCTGGTGGCGATTGTCTCTTTGACGGAAATGGTGGTGCTCAAGCCTGCGCTTAATCAGTTTGGCCGCTGGGACGCGGAAGATCATCGTCGCCGCGTTGAGCTGCTCATCGAGCGCATGAAGGAGAACGGACAGCTCCGTTTTCGCGTCGCACTGGGAAATTACTTTACCGGGCCGGGAAGTATCGCTCGTTCATGGCGAACGGCGCGCACCACCATGATGGTGGGTAAACAGCGCATGCCGGAGAGCCGCAGTTATTTCTATCAGGATCTGATGCTGCCAGTCCTGCTCGACAGCCTGCGCGGTGGCTGGCAGGCCAACGAGCTGGCGCGTCCGCTTGTGCGTCTGAAAGCGATGGACAACAACGGGCTGCTGCGCCGCACGTTGCAGGCATGGTTCAGGCATAACGTGCAGCCGCTGGCAACGTCAAAAGCGCTGTTTATTCACCGTAATACGCTGGAGTATCGGCTAAACCGGATCTCGGAACTGACGGGGCTGGATTTAGGGAACTTTGACGACCGGCTACTGCTGTATGTGGCGTTGCAGCTGGATGAACAGAGATGATGCTGTTTGCCGGGTGGCGGCTTCGCCTTACCCGGCCTACATGCGTTCATAGGCCCGGTAAGCGAAGCGCCACCGGGCAATAAAACGGCTCATTTGTTACGCGTCAATTTCTCAAGATCCGCTTCAATCTCGCTGATCTTATTGGTGACTACGCTTTCCAGGTGACGCAGGTCGTCAAGGATCTTACGTTTCAGATCGACTTCGCTGCGATCGCGCTGGCAGATTTGATCGAGTTCGTCGATCACGTAGCGCAGGTTAGGGCTGATTTCCTGTACTTCTTTATATCCCTGACCGATACCGTCAGCGACAACGGTCTTACGCTGGCGAGGGTATTTAAACTTCACGCTTTTGGCGAAGAACTCTCCTTTGTCCTTGTGAAAATAGATTTTCAAAATATCGTTATTGGCTTCCTGGCGGAGACTATAACGATCAATTTCATCAGGATTGGTAATGCCCAGACTTTTCAGATTATCGTACATAGCGGTACCCTTGATCTCAACATAACCTATGAATAATTAACGAAAAAATCTATTTTCGCCACCTTCGGATATAAAAAAAGCGGGGTTGCCCCCGCTTTTTGTTATACCCGATTAATCGATGGTGCGCAGCAGTTCATTGATGCCTACTTTACCGCGCGTTTTCGCGTCCACTTTTTTCACGATGACCGCGCAATACAGGCTGTATTTGCCATCTTTAGACGGCAGGTTGCCGGAAACCACAACGGAACCGGCTGGAACGCGGCCGTAGTGAATTTCACCGGTTTCGCGATCGTAAATACGGGTGCTCTGGCCAATATAAACGCCCA
Organism: Enterobacter cloacae complex sp. 397G4; assembly: GCF_050031515.1. NCBI lineage: Bacteria > Pseudomonadati > Pseudomonadota > Gammaproteobacteria > Enterobacterales > Enterobacteriaceae > Enterobacter > Enterobacter cloacae complex sp. 397G4. The sequence continues at coordinate 936,560 of NZ_JBLGWE010000001.1, forward strand.
TGGAGATCACAGAACCTTCTTCGACGATCACGCCTTCCACCACTTCGGAACGTGCGCCGATGAAGCAGTTGTCTTCGATGATGGTTGGGTTAGCCTGAAGTGGCTCCAGAACGCCACCGATGCCCACACCGCCGGACAGGTGAACGTTTTTACCGATCTGCGCGCAGGAGCCGACGGTAGCCCAGGTGTCTACCATGGTGCCTTCGTCAACGTAGGCGCCGATGTTCACGTAGGATGGCATCAGCACGGTGTTGCGTGCGATGAAGGCACCCTGACGAACGGCCGCCGGTGGTACTACGCGGAAGCCCTCTTTCTGGAAGCGCGCTTCGTCGTAATCCGCAAATTTCATTGGCACTTTATCGAAGTAGCGGCTTTCTGCTCCGTCGATAACCTGGTTATCGTTGATGCGGAAAGAGAGCAGCACAGCTTTCTTCAGCCATTGATGAGTAACCCACTGACCGTCGATTTTTTCTGCCACGCGCAGCGCGCCGGAATCCAGCAGGGAAATAACCTGGTTTACCGCTTCACGGGTCACGGTATCCACATTTGCCGGAGTGATGTCGGCGCGACGCTCAAAAGCGGACTCAATAACGTTCTGTAACTGCTGCATTGTTTACTCTTTCCATTTCACTAAAAAACACGTCACCCTTTATCGTTTGGATTGAGGGCTGCTGTCAACCGTTGTTGCACTTCAAGTTGCAGGTCATTATTAAGGGCACGCCGGTCGGCCGTCGCGATTATAAATAAATCTTCTACTCGTTCGCCAATGGTTGTAATTCGGGCGCCGTGAAGCGAAATTCCCAGATCGGCAAAAACCTGACCGACGCGGGCGAGCAGCCCTGGCTGGTCGAGCGCAATCAGCTCAAGGAACGATTTACGGTCGGTATGGGTCGGCAGGAAATTGACCTCGGTATCGACGGTAAAGTGGCGCAGTTTTGCCGCCTGACGACGCGGCTGCGGAGGTTGCCAGCTGCGCTGCGTAATCGCCTGCTCGAGGCCAAAGCGTATCCCCTCATGCCTGTCCGACGACAGCGGGCTGCCGTCCGGCTCCAGCACAATAAAGGTGTCCATCGCCATGCCGTCGCGGGTGGTAAAAATCTGCGCGTCGTGCACGCTCAGGTTACGCCTGTCCAGCTCGGCACAGACCGCTGCAAACAAATAAGGCCGGTCCGGGCTCCAGATGAAAATTTCCGTCCCGCCGCGCGTGGCCTGCGGGCTGAGCAGAATCATCGGTTTTGTCAGGTCGTGCTTCAGCAGATGCCGGGCGTGCCAGGCAAGCTGGTTTGGGCTGTGGCGCACAAAGTAGTTGGCGCGACAGCGCGCCCAAATCTGATGCAGCGCCTCTTCGTTGATGTTATCCATGCGCAGCAGAGCCAGCGCCTGCAACTGATGGTGGCGCACACGCTCACGCATGTCGGGGGTGTTCTGCATCCCGCGACGCAGCTGTTTTTCGGTGGCGAAGTAGAGTTCGCGCAGCAGGCTCTGCTTCCAGCTGTTCCACAGGGTTTCGTTGGTGGCGCAGATATCGGCTACCGTCAGGCAGACCAGGTAGCGCAGGCGGTTCTCCGTTTGCACTTCCTCGGCGAACTGCTTGATCACTTCCGGATCCTGAATATCACGACGCTGAGCGGTAACTGACATCAGCAGATGATGGCGAACCAGCCAGGCGATAAGCTGCGTTTCACGCGAGTTCAGGCCGTGCAGCTCGGCAAATTTCAGCACGTCCTGGGCACCGAGCACGGAGTGGTCGCCGCCGCGACCTTTGGCGATATCATGGAACAGGGCGGCGATCAGGATCAGCTCCGGGTGCGCCAGACGTGGCCACAGCTCAACGCACAGCGGATGGCGGGAGCGCGTCTCTTCTTTAGCGAAGCTTTCCAGCTTCAGCATGACGCGGATTGTGTGCTCATCTACCGTATAGGCGTGAAACAGGTCGAACTGCATCTGCCCGACAATATGCGACCACTGGGGCATATAGGCCCACAATACGCTGTGACGGTGCATCGGCAGCAGACCGCGGCTGACGGCGCCCGGATGACGAAGCATGCTCAGGAACAGCGAGCGCGCCTCCGGGATGTAACACAGCGGCTGCTTCAGATGACGTCGTGCATGGCGCAGATGACGCAGGGTGGTGGAGTAGATCCCGGTGATCGTGCTGTTGCGCACCATGGTGTAGAACATTCGCAGGATCGCTTCCGGTTCGCGAATGAACAACGTTTCGTCGCGCAGATCGATAAGCGTGCCGCGCAGCTGAAATTCGTCATCAATCGGACGCGGTTTTTCGTCTGCCGTCAGCGCGAGGATCGCCTCATCGAACAGCTGTAACAGCATCTGGTTTAGCTCAGAGACGCGGCGGGTGACGCGGAAGAAATCCTTCATCATTTGCTCGACCGGCTCGTTGCCCTCGCCCTGGTAATTCAGGCGCTGCGCCACGCTGAGCTGTCGGTCAAACAGCAGGCGGTTATCGTAGCGGGTGACTTCCAGGTGCAGGGCAAAACGGATGCGCCACAGCAGATGCAGACACTCATTGAGTTCGTTACGTTCGGCTTCGGTCAGAAAACCAAACCCGACCATTTCGTCCAGCGATGTTGCCCCAAAATGGCGACGGGCGACCCATTGCAGCGTGTGGATATCGCGCAGGCCACCGGGGCTGCTTTTAATATCCGGTTCGAGATTATAGCTGGTACCGTGATAGCGCTGGTGGCGCTGGTTTTGTTCTTCGACTTTCGCGGCGAAGAATTTTTCCGAAGGCCAGAAGCCGTCGCTAAAGATGTGCTTTTGCAGTTCGAGGAACAGCGCCACGTCGCCAATCAGCAGGCGGGTTTCAATCAGGTTGGTGGCGACGGTCAGGTCAGATAACCCTTCCAGCAGACACTCTTCCAGCGTGCGTACGCTGTGGCCCACTTCCAGCTTTACGTCCCAGAGCAGGGTCAACAGTTCACCGATTTTCTGCGCCCGATCGTCCGGCAGTTTTTTACGGCTTAAGATCAGCAGGTCGATATCAGAGAGCGGATGCAGTTCACCCCGGCCATAGCCGCCGACCGCAACCAGCGCGACGTCGCTCACCTGTCCGAAACCGTAGTCGATCCACAGACGTTGCAGGAGCTGGTCGATAAATTCGGTGCGCGCTTCAATGAGCTGCTCGGCTGAAACGCCTGCGTCAAATGCGTTACCCAGCCAGCGATGGAAAACCTCCATGTGGGCTTTGATATGCGCGCAGGTCAGCTCATGTGGTGGCCAGACGCCCGGGTTATCAGGCTGGTCGGGGAGGGTGGGAAGTGCTGTATTAGCATACTGTTCGGGTAAGAGATTACTCATCGTGCGCCACCCATAAGAAAAAGCTATCGCCATTAAAAAAGCCGGCATTCGCCGGCTTCTTATCACTCAATGTTCGTCAGTATCGCCGGGATGGTGTCATCCTTGCGCAACGTCATAATTTCGCAGCCGTTGTCTGTAACCACAATAGTATGCTCGTACTGGGCAGACAAGCTTCTGTCTTTGGTTTTTACCGTCCAGCCATCTTTCATGGTACGGATGCGGTAATCACCCGCGTTGACCATTGGTTCGATAGTGAAGGTCATGCCCTTTTGCAGCACTACGCCACCGTCGTCTGCATCGTAGTGCAGAACCTGCGGTTCTTCATGGAACACACGACCAATACCGTGACCGCAATATTCGCGCACCACGGAGAAACCTTCCGCTTCCACAAATTTCTGGATTGCGGCACCGATGGTGCGCAGGCGGATGCCCGGCTTCACCATTTTCAGCGCCAGGTAGAGGCTCTCTTGCGTCACTTTGCACAGACGCTCGCCCAGAATCGTCGGCTTGCCAACGATGAACATCTTAGAGGTGTCGCCGTGGTACTCGTCTTTAATCACGGTCACGTCGATGTTGACGATGTCGCCATCTTTCAGCAGTTTTTCGTTGTCCGGAATGCCGTGGCAAACCACTTCATTAATAGAGATGCAGACGGATTTCGGGAAACCGTGATAGCCAAGGCAGGCGGAGACCGCGTGCTGCTCGTTGACGATATAGTCGTTACAGATGCGATCCAGTTCGCCAGTGCTGACGCCCGGTTTCACAAACGGCTCGATCATTTCCAGCACGTCCGCGGCCAGACGACCGGCGACGCGCATCTTTTCAATTTCTTCAGGTGTCTTAATAGAGATAGCCATGTAATCTGTCCATCGGTGTCGATTTTTTCGACAATACTAGTGTAAGTGTTGTCAATGGTATCAGTCAGGCGCACCCCGTGCCAAATTGAGAATCATTAACAGCACACTCCGCCAACAATTATTGGTTTCTGGCCGTGTTTTGTGATATAAAGCGCGCCGGACTTCCGATCCATCTCAGATACACAGGCTGGACGGGAGCGACAAATCTCACTTTGTGTAACAACACACACGTATCGGCACATATTCCGGGGTGCCCTTCGGGGTCGGTAATATGGGATACGTGGAGGCATAACCCCAACTTTCAATATAGAGGTTTTAAACATGGCAACTGTTTCCATGCGCGACATGCTCAAGGCTGGTGTTCACTTCGGTCACCAGACCCGTTACTGGAACCCGAAAATGAAGCCTTTCATCTTCGGCGCACGTAACAAAGTTCACATCATCAACCTTGAGAAGACTGTACCAATGTTCAACGAAGCCCTGGCTGAGCTGAACAAGATCTCTTCCCGTAAAGGTAAGATTCTGTTCGTTGGTACTAAGCGCGCTGCAAGCGAAGCTGTGAAAGATGCTGCTAACAGCTGCGACCAGTTCTTCGTGAACCATCGCTGGTTGGGCGGCATGCTGACCAACTGGAAAACTGTTCGTCAGTCCATCAAGCGCCTGAAAGATCTGGAAACCCAGTCTCAGGACGGTACTTTCGATAAGCTGACTAAGAAAGAAGCGCTGATGCGCACTCGTGAACTGGACAAGCTGGAAAACAGCCTGGGCGGTATCAAAGATATGGGCGGCCTGCCAGACGCGCTGTTCGTAATCGATGCAGACCACGAGCACATCGCAATCAAAGAAGCTAACAACCTGGGTATCCCGGTATTCGCTATCGTTGATACCAACTCCGATCCGGACGGTGTTGACTTCGTTATCCCGGGTAACGACGACGCAATCCGTGCTGTTAGCCTGTACCTGAGCGCTGTAGCTGCTACCGTTCGTGAAGGCCGTTCCCAGGATCTGGCTTCTCAGGCGGAAGAAAGCTTCGTAGAAGCTGAATAATAAGGTTTTACCCCTTATTAGTACCGTGTATGAATAGGGGCCCATTATCGGCCCCTTTTTTCAATTTATACTGTTTGGCTCCCGGCCGGGCAGTTCACATCTCCCGAGGATTTAAGAATGGCTGAAATTACCGCATCCCTGGTAAAAGAGCTGCGTGAGCGTACTGGCGCAGGCATGATGGATTGCAAAAAAGCGCTGACCGAAGCGAACGGCGACATCGAGCTGGCAATCGAAAACATGCGTAAATCCGGTGCGATCAAAGCAGCTAAGAAAGCAGGCAACGTTGCTGCTGACGGCGTGATCATCACCAAAATCGACGGCAACTACGGCATCATTCTGGAAGTTAACTGCCAGACTGACTTCGTTGCTAAAGATGCTGGTTTCCAGGCATTTGCTAACAAAGTTCTGGACGCAGCGGTTGCAGGCAAAATCACTGACGTTGAAGTTCTGAAAGCACAGTTCGAAGAAGAGCGTGTTGCGCTGGTTGCTAAAATCGGTGAGAACATCAACATCCGTCGCGTTTCTTCCCTTGAAGGCGATGTTCTGGGCTCTTACCAGCACGGCGCGCGTATCGGTGTTCTGGTTGCGGCTAAAGGCGCTGACGAAGAGCTGGTTAAACAGCTGGCAATGCACATCGCTGCAAGCAAACCAGAATTCGTTAAGCCAGAAGACGTGTCTGCTGAAGTGGTAGAGAAAGAGTACCAGGTTCAGCTGGACATCGCGATGCAGTCTGGTAAGCCAAAAGAAATCGCAGAGAAAATGGTTGAAGGCCGCATGAAGAAATTCACCGGCGAAGTTTCTCTGACTGGCCAGCCTTTCGTAATGGATCCAAGCAAGTCTGTTGCTCAGCTGCTGAAAGAGCACAACGCTGATGTAACTGGCTTCATCCGCTTCGAAGTGGGCGAAGGCATCGAGAAAGTTGAGACTGACTTCGCAGCAGAAGTTGCTGCAATGTCCAAGCAGTCTTAATGATTGAAAAGGAGCCGCCTGAGGGCGGCTTCTTTTTGTCACCCGTCTCACGAAATCAGACAGGCTCCAGTATCGCTGTGCTGATTTGCGACATATCATGTCGCCAGAATTAACCCCATCTTAATCGTTGACAGTCTCAGGAAAGAAACATGGCTACCAATGCAAAACCCGTGTACAAACGCATTCTGCTTAAGCTGAGTGGCGAAGCGCTGCAAGGATCGGAAGGCTTCGGTATTGACGCAAGCATCCTTGATCGCATGGCACAGGAAATCAAAGAACTGGTCGAACTGGGTATTCAGGTTGGCGTGGTCATTGGCGGTGGCAACCTTTTCCGTGGTGCTGGTCTGGCGAAAGCGGGGATGAACCGCGTAGTGGGCGACCACATGGGTATGCTGGCAACCGTGATGAATGGCCTGGCGATGCGTGATGCGCTTCATCGCGCCTATGTGAACGCTCGCCTGATGTCCGCTATTCCTTTGAATGGCGTATGCGATAACTACAGCTGGGCAGAGGCCATCAGCCTGCTGCGCAACAACCGCGTGGTGATCCTCTCCGCCGGTACGGGTAATCCGTTCTTTACCACCGATTCCGCAGCCTGCCTGCGCGGTATCGAAATCGAAGCCGATGTGGTGCTGAAAGCGACCAAAGTAGATGGCGTGTTTACTGCCGACCCGGCAAAAGATCCTTCAGCGACCATGTACGATCAGCTGACCTACAGCGAAGTGCTGGAAAAAGAGCTGAAAGTGATGGATCTTGCCGCCTTTACGCTGGCTCGTGACCACAAACTACCGATCCGTGTCTTCAACATGAACAAGCCAGGCGCGCTGCGTCGCGTTGTTATGGGCGAAAAAGAAGGCACTTTGATCACGGAATAATTTCCGTCGGCGATAAATACAGGTAAGATTCCGCTTTATTTCGACGTGGTATCTTACCCGGGCGCGCCTTTGGCGTTGTCATGAATTAAACGCGACTATACTTAGCACACCTGTAGCGCTGTGCTGGCGGATAGTCTGCCTGAGACAAGTTTTCAAGGATCCGTAACGTGATTAACGACATCAGAAAAGATGCTGAAGTACGCATGGAAAAATGCGTAGAAGCGTTCAAAAACCAAATCAGCAAAATCCGTACTGGCCGTGCTTCCCCAAGCCTGCTGGATGGCATCATCGTAGAATATTACGGTACGCCAACGCCTCTGCGTCAGCTGGCGAGCGTGACGGTAGAAGATACCCGTACCCTGAAAATCAACGTGTTCGACCGCTCAATGAGCCCGGCCGTTGAAAAAGCAATCATGGCATCTGACCTGGGTCTGAACCCAAGCTCAGCCGGCGCGGATATTCGCGTTCCACTGCCTCCTCTGACGGAAGAGCGTCGTAAAGACCTGATCAAAGTAGTGCGTGGCGAAGCTGAGCAGGGTCGTGTTTCCGTGCGTAACGTGCGTCGCGATGCGAACGATAAAGTGAAAGCCCTGCTGAAAGAAAAAGAGATCAGTGAAGATGACGATCGTCGTTCTCAGGACGACATTCAGAAAATGACCGACGCGGCCATCAAGAAAATTGATGCGGCGCTGGCAGAAAAAGAAGCGGAACTGATGCAGTTCTGATTTTCGCTGTACACTGATAAACGCCGTTCAGAAGGACATTGGGTCTTGCTGGCGGCGTTTTGCTTTTATCTGGTCTAACTTTTGGGCATCTCATGAAGCATCTCACTCTCCTCGGCTCGACCGGCTCTATCGGTTGCAGCACTCTCGACGTTGTACGTCATAATCCTGACAGCTACACCGTAGCCGCGCTTGTGGCCGGAAAAAACGTGCAGCGAATGGTCGAACAGTGCCTGGAGTTTACCCCCCGTTTTGCGGTGATGGATGATGAAGAGAGCGCCCGCCAGGTGAAAGCGCTGTTGCAGGAGAAGGGCTGCCGTACCGAGGTGCTCAGCGGGCAACAGGCGGCGTGCGATATGGCCGCGCTTGATGAAGTTGATCAGGTCATGGCGGCAATCGTCGGGGCGGCGGGTCTTCTGCCGACGCTTGCCGCTATTGATGCGGGGAAAGATGTCCTGCTTGCGAACAAAGAGTCGCTGGTCACCTGTGGACGCCTCTTTATGGAGGCGGTAAAACAGCGTGGGGCGCGTCTTTTGCCGGTCGATAGCGAGCACAACGCGATTTTTCAGAGTTTGCCTCAACCTTTTCAACAAAACCTGGGGTACGCTGACCTGGAGCAGAATGGCGTTGTGTCGATTCTGCTTACCGGGTCTGGTGGCCCGTTCCGTGAAACGCCACTGTCTGAATTGAGCGCAATGACGCCGGATCAGGCGTGCCGTCATCCGAACTGGTCAATGGGGCGTAAGATCTCCGTCGATTCGGCCACCATGATGAACAAAGGTCTGGAATACATTGAAGCTCGCTGGCTGTTCAATGCGTCGGCGAAACAGATGGAAGTGCTGATCCACCCGCAGTCGGTGATTCACTCGATGGTGCGCTATCAGGACGGCAGCGTGCTGGCCCAGCTGGGCGAACCGGATATGCGTACGCCTATTGCTCATACGATGGCGTGGCCAAACCGCGTTAAATCGGGCGTTAAACCTCTCGATTTTTGTAAGCTGAGTTCACTGACGTTTAGCGAGCCTGATTACGACCGTTATCCCTGTCTGAAACTGGCGATGACGGCCTTCGATCAGGGGCAGGCGGCGACAACGGCGCTTAATGCAGCCAATGAAGTGACCGTTGAAGCATTCCTGAATCAGCAGATCCGCTTTACTGACATCGCCGCGTTGAATTTATCCGTGCTGGAGATAATGGATTTGCGTGAGCCGCAGAGCGTGGAAGAGGTGCTGGCCGTGGATGAACAGGCACGCATTGTTGCGCGTAAACAGGTGACACGTCTCGCAAGCTGGTGATAAAGCAAGCACTAGTCGTCGTGCTATTTGTTAGCGTTGGGCTTCAGTGATATAGTCTGCGCCACCTGATCGCAGGTATTTGGCTTTAAGTGGTCAGGTAAGCCGTGGTTTGACACGGCTTTTTTATGTATAGGCTTCAGTATTCCTGTGTACCGTTAAATCCTTTCAGGGACTAAAAACGCGTTATGTTGTCTGCGAATCAACCAATAAGCGAAAACTTGCCAGCACATGGCTGTCGCCATGTTGCAATCATCATGGATGGCAATGGCCGCTGGGCGAAAAGACAAGGGAAGATACGAGCCTTTGGGCATAAAGCTGGGGCGAAATCTGTTCGCCGCGCCGTCTCTTTTGCCGCCAATAACGGCATTGATGCGTTAACGCTCTATGCTTTTAGCAGTGAGAACTGGAATCGACCTGCGCAGGAAGTGACTGCGTTGATGGAACTGTTCGTGTGGGCGCTCGATAGTGAAGTAAAAAGCCTGCACCGCCACAACGTCCGCTTGCGTATTATTGGCGAAACCAGTCGTTTTAACTCACGTTTGCAGGAACGGATTCGCAAAGCAGAAGCGCTGACGGAAAATAATACCGGCCTGACGCTCAATATCGCGGCGAATTACGGCGGACGCTGGGATATTATCCAGGGGGTTCGGCATTTGGCTGAGCAGGTTCAGGAAGGGCTGTTAAGACCCGACCAGATTGATGAAGAGGCGCTGAGTCAGCAAATCTGCATGAATGAACTGGCACCCGTGGATTTGGTTATAAGGACAGGGGGGGAACATCGCATAAGTAACTTTTTGCTGTGGCAAATTGCCTACGCCGAACTTTACTTTACGGATGTTCTTTGGCCAGATTTTGATGAACAAGACTTTGAAGGTGCGCTGCATGCCTTTGCCAATCGAGAGCGTCGTTTCGGCGGCACCGAGCCTGGTGGCGATAACGCCTGATGGGGGTAGCTTTTGCTGAAGTATCGCCTGATTTCCGCTTTTGTATTAATACCCGTCGTCATCGCAGCGCTGTTTTTACTGCCTCCGGTGGGATTCGCTATTGTTACGCTGGTGGTGTGTATGCTCGCCGCGTGGGAATGGGGGCAGCTTAGCGGCTTTACCTCGCGCACTCAGCGGGTATGGCTGGCGGTACTCTGTGGTTTTTTACTGGCCCTGATGCTGTATACCTTGCCTGAATATCATCATGATGTTCACCAGCCGCTGGTTGCCGGATCCTTATGGATATCGCTGGCCTGGTGGATTGCTGCGCTTGTTTTAGTGCTTTTCTATCCGGGCTCTGCGGCGATCTGGCGTAACTCTAAAGTGTTGCGCCTTATTTTTGGTCTGCTCACGATTGTTCCGTTTTTCTGGGGGATGGTTGCGTTGCGCGCCTGGCACTATGACGAAAACCACTACAGCGGCGCGATATGGCTGCTTTATGTGATGATTCTCGTCTGGGGGGCTGACTCCGGGGCCTATATGTTTGGTAAACTGTTCGGCAAACATAAACTGGCGCCAAAGGTTTCTCCGGGCAAAACCTGGCAAGGCTTCATCGGCGGCCTGTTTACGGCAGCGATTATCTCCTGGGGCTATGGCGTCTGGGCGAATCTTGAGGTTGCCCCCTCGACGCTGCTGGTATGTTCGATTTTCGCGGCGCTGGCATCGGTGCTGGGTGATTTAACCGAGAGTATGTTTAAGCGTGAAGCAGGGATTAAGGACAGTGGTCACCTGATTCCAGGACATGGCGGAATACTGGATCGCATTGACAGCCTTACCGCGGCTGTTCCCGTATTTGCTTGCCTGCTTTTACTGGTGTTTGGGACGATATAACGGAAGGTTTTATGCTGAGCATTCTCTGGAATCTGGCGGCGTTCATTGTTGCACTGGGTGTACTGATTACCGTGCATGAATTTGGCCATTTCTGGGTTGCCCGGCGCTGTGGTGTGCGGGTGGAGCGATTCTCGATTGGCTTTGGCAAATCGCTCTGGAAGCGCACCGATAAGCATGGCACCGAGTTTGTCATTGCTCTGATTCCCCTGGGCGGCTATGTCAAAATGCTCGACGAACGCGTTGAGCCTGTCGCCCCGGAACTTCGCCATAGCGCGTTTAACAATAAAACTGTTGGACAACGTGCTGCCATCATCGCTGCCGGCCCGGTAGCCAATTTCATCTTCGCTATCTTCGCTTACTGGCTGGTGTTTATCATCGGTGTGCCTGGCGTGCGCCCGGTCGTGGGCGAAATCACTACGGGTTCTATTGCGGCAACGGCGCAAATTACACCGGGAATGGAACTTAAAGCGATTGATGGTATCGAAACCCCTGATTGGGATGCCGTGAGGTTACAACTGGTTGCCAAAATTGGTGATGAGCAGACAACCGTCAGCGTATCACCTTTTGGTTCCGACCAGCGGCAGGAAAAAGTGCTGGATTTACGCCACTGGCGCTTTGAGCCAGACAAAGAGGACCCTGTCGCCGCACTCGGGATTCGACCGCGCGGCGCGCAGATCGAGCCGGTATTAGCCGAAGTACAGGCCAAATCGGCAGCGAGTAAAGCAGGTTTACAAGCGGGTGACAGGATCGTTAAAGTCGATGGTCAGCCATTAACACAATGGATGACCTTTGTTACTCTGGTGCGCGATAATCCAGGCAAGCCGCTCGCGCTGGAAGTGGAAAGGCAGGGGAGTTCGCTCTCACTGACTCTCACCCCGGATACCAAATCGGGCGGCGGTAAGGCGGAAGGGTTTGCAGGCGTTGTGCCGAAAGTGATCCCACTGCCAGATGAGTACAAGACAATACGCCAGTATGGGCCGTTTAGCGCCATCGTTGAGGCCACGGATAAAACATGGCAGCTGATGAAGCTTACGGTCAACATGTTGGGGAAATTGATAACCGGTGATGTGAAACTGAACAACCTCAGTGGGCCAATTTCGATTGCTCAGGGGGCTGGGATGTCAGCGGAGTTCGGGGTGATTTACTATCTCATGTTCCTTGCGCTGATTAGCGTGAACCTGGGGATAATCAACCTGTTCCCGCTTCCCGTATTAGATGGGGGCCATCTGCTGTTTTTAGCGATTGAAAAGCTAAAAGGCGGACCGGTATCCGAGCGAGTTCAAGACTTTAGTTATCGCATTGGCTCGATTTTGCTGGTGCTGTTAATGGGGCTTGCACTTTTCAATGATTTCTCTCGGTTGTAAGAGAGTTAGTTAGGAAGAACGCATAATAACGATGGCGATGAAAAAGTTGCTCATAGCGTCGCTGCTGTTTAGCAGCGCGACCGTATACGGTGCTGACGGGTTCGTAGTGAAAGATATTCATTTCGAAGGCCTTCAGCGTGTCGCCGTTGGTGCGGCCCTCCTCAGTATGCCTGTGCGCCCCGGCGATACGGTTAATGATGAAGATATCAGTAACACCATCCGTGCTCTGTTTGCCACTGGCAACTTTGAGGATGTCCGCGTCCTGCGCGATGGTGATACGCTGGTGGTTCAGGTAAAAGAACGTCCAACGATTGCCAGCATCACTTTCTCCGGTAACAAATCGGTGAAAGATGACATGCTCAAGCAGAACCTTGAGGCATCGGGTGTTCGTGTGGGGGAATCTCTGGACCGCACAACCCTTGCAGACATTGAAAAAGGTCTGGAAGATTTCTACTACAGCGTCGGTAAATACAGCGCGAGCGTTAAAGCGGTTGTTACACCGCTGCCACGTAACCGTGTTGACCTGAAACTGGTCTTCCAGGAAGGTGTTTCTGCGAAGATCCAGCAGATCAACATCGTGGGTAACCACGCGTTCAGCACCGACGAACTGATCTCCAACTTCCAGCTGCGTGACGAAGTGCCGTGGTGGAATGTGGTAGGCGATCGTAAATACCAGAAACAGAAACTGGCGGGTGACCTTGAAACCCTGCGCAGCTACTATCTGGATCGCGGTTACGCCCGTTTCAACATCGATTCAACTCAGGTGAGTCTGACTCCGGACAAGAAAGGTATCTACATTACCGTTAACATCACAGAAGGCGATAAGTACACGCTTTCGGGTGTTGAAGTCAGCGGCAACCTGGCAGGACATTCAGCTGAAATTGAATCTCTGACCAAAATTCAGCCGGGCGATCTGTACAGCGGATCTAAAGTCACCAAAATGGAAGACAGCATTAAGAAGCTGCTCGGCCGTTATGGTTATGCGTATCCGCGTGTGCAAACGCAGCCGGAAATTAACGACACGGATAAAACCGTTAAGCTGCACGTTAACGTTGATGCGGGCAACCGCTTCTACGTGCGTAAGATCCGCTTCGAAGGTAACGATACCTCTAAAGACTCCGTTCTGCGCCGTGAAATGCGCCAGATGGAAGGGGCATGGCTGGGAAGCGATCTGGTAGATCAGGGTAAAGAGCGTCTGAACCGTCTGGGCTACTTCGAAACGGTCGATACCGATACTCAGCGTGTACCAGGTCGTCCGGATCAGGTTGATGTTGTTTATAAAGTTAAAGAACGTAATACCGGTAGCTTCAACTTCGGTATTGGTTACGGTACTGAAAGTGGCGTGAGCTTCCAGGTCGGTGTTCAGCAGGATAACTGGCTGGGTACGGGCTACTCTGTCGGTATCAACGGGACGAAAAACGACTACCAGACCTACTCTGAGTTCTCCGTTACCAACCCATACTTCACCGTTGACGGTGTAAGCCTGGGCGGTCGTATCTTCTATAACGACTTTAAAGCGGACGATGCGGACCTCTCCTCGTATACCAACAAGAGTTACGGTCTGGATGGTACGCTTGGCTTCCCGGTTAACGAATACAACACCTTGCGCGCAGGTTTAGGGTACGTGCATAACGACCTGTCCAACATGCAACCGCAGGTGGCGATGTGGCGTTACCTGGACTCCATCGGTCAGTCGGCGAGTACGTCCAGCGATGACAACGGTTTCGCCGCGGATGACTTCACCTTCAACTACGGTTGGACCTACAACCGTCTTGACCGTGGCTACTTCCCGACGGAAGGTTCACGCGTCAATCTGAACGGTAAAGTGACTATCCCGGGCTCGGATAACGAGTTCTACAAGGTCACGCTGGATACGGCGTCCTACTTCCCAATTGATGAAGATCACAAGTGGGTTGTTCTGGGTCGTACCCGTTGGGGTTATGGTGACGGTATTGGAAGCAAAGAACTGCCGTTCTATGAAAACTTCTACGCCGGTGGTTCAAGCACCGTGCGTGGCTTCCAGTCCAATAACATTGGTCCGAAAGCGGTTTATTACGGCGGTAATGACGAAGATAACTGCGCAAGCCGTGATCCTAAGCAAGTATGTAGCTCTGATGACGCAGTAGGTGGTAACGCTATGGCCGTGGCGAGCCTCGAGTTCATCACGCCTACGCCGTTTATCAGTGATAAGTATGCGAACTCCGTGCGTACCTCCTTCTTTATGGATGCAGGTACGGTGTGGGACACCAACTGGGAGAACACCGCCCAGATGCGTGCGGCGGGGGTTCCGGACTACAGCGATCCGAGCAACATTCGCATGTCCGCAGGTATCGCATTACAATGGATGTCACCGCTGGGGCCGTTGGTCTTCTCTTACGCCCAGCCGTTTAAGAAATACGATGGAGACAAAGCGGAGCAGTTCCAGTTTAACATTGGTAAAACCTGGTAATAATCCGCTGCAATGGAATGCGTTGGCAGTGTAGCGCTGACAACCGGCGATCGGTAACACGGTCGCCTTGCCACGCAAAGAACGGTACCCCTCGGGTGCCAATGGGATGGTAAGGAGTTAATTGTGAAAAAGTGGTTATTAGCTGCAGGTCTCGGTTTAGCGATGGCAACTTCTGCTCAGGCAGCGGATAAAATTGCAATCGTCAACATGGGTAATTTGTTCCAGCAGGTTGCACAGAAAACCGGTGTTTCTGCAACGCTGGAAAACGAATTCAAAGGCCGTGCGAGCGAACTGCAACGTATGGAAGGTGATCTTCAGTCCAAGATGCAGCGTCTTCAGCGTGATGGTTCTACCATGAAAGCGAGCGAGCGCAGCAAACTGGAAAAAGACGTCATGTCTCAGCGCCAGACCTTCTCTCAGAAAGCACAGGCTTTCGAGCAGGATCGTCAGCGTCGTTCTAACGAAGAGCGTGGCAAACTGGTGACGCGTATTCAGTCTGCCGTTAAAGCAGTAGCAGCCGATCAGAGCATCGATCTGGTTGTTGATGCGAACGCCGTTGCATTCAACAGCAGCGATGTTAAAGACATCACCGCTGATGTTCTGAAACAGGTT
This sequence comes from Enterobacter cloacae complex sp. 397G4, assembly GCF_050031515.1. NCBI lineage: Bacteria > Pseudomonadati > Pseudomonadota > Gammaproteobacteria > Enterobacterales > Enterobacteriaceae > Enterobacter > Enterobacter cloacae complex sp. 397G4. Next base: position 951,882 of record NZ_JBLGWE010000001.1, read on the forward strand.
AAATAAGTAATGCCTTCAATTCGACTGGCTGATTTAGCTCAGCAGTTGGATGCAGAATTACACGGTGATGGCGATATCGTCATCACCGCTGTTGCGTCCATGCAATCTGCTAAAGCAGGCACTATTACCTTCATGGTAAGCCCTAAGTACCGTGAACACCTGGCCCAGTGCCAGGCGTCTGCCGTTGTGCTGACGCAGGACGATCTTCCGTTTGCCACTAGCGCTGCACTGGTAGTGAAAAATCCCTACCTGACCTATGCGCGCATGGCCCAAATTCTTGATACCACGCCGCAGCCGGCACAGAATATTGCAGCCAGTGCTGCGATTGATCCGACGGCTCAGCTGGGTAACAACGTATCAGTCGGCGCAAACGCCGTTATCGAATCCGGCGTTGTTTTGGGTGATAACGTGGTGATTGGCCCTGGCTGCTTTGTTGGAAAAAATACGAAAATTGGCGCAGGGACTCGTCTGTGGGCCAATGTCTCTGTCTACCATGAGGTTGAGATTGGCGAGAATTGTCTCGTTCAGTCCAGCACGGTGATTGGTTCTGACGGATTTGGTTACGCCAACGATCGGGGTAACTGGGTTAAGATCCCTCAGCTGGGTCGCGTGATTATCGGCGATCGTGTGGAGATCGGCGCTTGTACAACTATCGACCGCGGTGCGCTTGACGACACCATTATTGGTAACGGTGTTATCATAGACAACCAGTGCCAGATTGCACATAACGTTGTGATTGGCGACAATACCGCAGTTGCGGGTGGTGTTATCATGGCAGGCAGCCTGAAAATTGGCCGTTACTGCATGATTGGCGGTGCCAGCGTGATCAATGGCCATATGGAAATATGCGACAAAGTCACGGTGACGGGGATGGGTATGGTGATGCGTCCAATCACTGAGCCTGGCGTTTATTCCTCAGGTATTCCGCTGCAACCGAACAAGGTCTGGCGTAAAACAGCTGCACTGGTGATGAATATTGATGATATGAGCAAGCGACTCAAAGCGATTGAGCGCAAAATCGATCAACAAGACTAAGCGTTCATCCGTTTAACGCTAAATTTCCCGGCCTGTCGGCTTTGTTTATAAACCGGCAGGCCGTGTTATTATTGCTACTTAGTACATTTGACAGGAAGAGTATTTTGACTACTGACACTCATACTCTGCATATTGAAGAGATTTTAGAACTTCTGCCGCACCGCTATCCGTTTTTACTGGTAGACCGTGTGCTGGATTTTGAAGAAGGTCGTTTTCTGCGCGCAGTGAAAAATGTCTCCGTTAACGAGCCGTTCTTCCAGGGGCACTTCCCTGGTAAGCCTATCTTCCCGGGTGTATTGATCCTGGAAGCGATGGCACAGGCTACCGGTATTCTGGCGTTTAAAAGCGTAGGTAAACTGGAACCGGGTGAACTCTATTACTTCGCGGGTATCGATGAAGCGCGCTTCAAGCGTCCGGTCGTGCCTGGTGATCAAATGATCATGGAAGTCACTTTTGAAAAAACGCGTCGCGGCCTGACTCGCTTCAAAGGCGTAGCTATGGTTGACGGCAAAGTTGTTTGCGAAGCGACAATGATGTGTGCGCGTAGCCGGGAGGCCTGATACGTGATTGATAAATCCGCCTTTATTCATCCTACCGCCATTGTGGAAACGGGTGCCATCATTGGTGCCAATGTCCACATTGGCCCGTTTTGTATTGTTGGACCCCATGTCGAAATTGGTGAGGGTACAGTACTGAAATCTCACGTTGTCGTGAATGGTCATACCACCATTGGCTGCAACAATGAGATCTATCAGTTCGCCTCCATCGGCGAAGTTAACCAGGATCTCAAGTATGCTGGCGAACCGACCCGCGTGGAAATCGGCGATCGTAACCGCATTCGCGAAAGCGTCACCATTCATCGTGGTACAACGCAAGGCGGTGGATTGACGAAGGTGGGCAGCGACAACCTGTTTATGGTTAATGCGCATATTGCGCACGACTGTACCGTGGGTAGCCGCTGTATTCTCGCCAACAACGCAACGCTGGCGGGACACGTATCGGTTGATGATTTCGCCATTATTGGCGGCATGACCGCAGTCCATCAGTTCTGCATCATTGGTGTACACGTGATGGTCGGCGGATGCTCCGGTGTGGCGCAGGACGTCCCACCGTTTGTGATTGCGCAGGGCAACCATGCCACGCCGTTTGGCGTGAACATCGAAGGTCTCAAGCGTCGTGGTTTTAGTCGCGAAGCGATTACTGCGATCCGCAACGCGTACAAACTGCTGTACCGTAGCGGTAAAACGCTGGAAGAGGCTAAGCCGGAAATTGCCGAGCTGGCGAATAAGCACCCTGAAGTGAAAACGTTCATGGAATTCTTTGAACGTTCAACCCGTGGTCTGATTCGTTAATGGTCGACAGTCGTCCGCTTACCATCGCCCTGGTCGCCGGAGAAACCTCCGGCGATATTCTTGGTGCAGGTCTTATCCGCGCGCTTAAAGCCCGTGTACCCAATGCTCGCTTTGTGGGCGTGGCTGGGCCGCTGATGCAGGCCGAAGGCTGTGAAGCCTGGTATGAAATGGAAGAGCTGGCTGTGATGGGCATCGTCGAGGTGCTGGGGCGCTTGCGTCGCCTGCTGCATATTCGCGCCGACCTTACCCGCCGCTTTACCGACCTTAAGCCCGATGTATTTGTCGGCATTGATGCGCCTGATTTCAATATTACCCTTGAAGGGAACCTGAAAAAGCAGGGGATCAAAACTATCCATTACGTCAGTCCGTCCGTGTGGGCGTGGCGACAGAAACGCGTTTTCAAAATCGGACGATCCACTAATCTGGTGCTGGCTTTTCTGCCTTTCGAAAAAGCGTTTTACGACAGATTTAATGTCCCGTGCCGTTTTATCGGTCATACCATGGCGGATGCCATGCCGCTGGATCCGGATAAAAACGCGGCGCGTGACGAACTGGGCATCCCGCATGATGTGCACTGTCTGGCGCTGCTGCCAGGGAGCCGGGGTGCGGAAGTTGAAATGCTCAGTGCCGATTTCCTGAAAACGGCGCAAATTCTTCGCAAGACTTACCCCGATCTTGAAGTGGTCGTGCCGCTGGTGAATGCCAAACGCCGCGAGCAGTTTGAGCGTATCAAAGCTGACGTCGCCCCGGATCTTCACGTCCGCCTGCTGGACGGGAAAGGGCGGCAAGCCATGTTTGCGAGCGATGCCGCACTACTGGCTTCCGGCACGGCTGCGCTGGAGTGTATGCTGGCAAAATGCCCAATGGTGGTCGGTTATCGCATGAAGCCGTTTACCTTCTGGCTGGCAAAACGTCTGGTAAAAACAGATTACGTATCCCTGCCAAACCTGCTTGCGGGCCGCGAGCTGGTGAAAGAGCTCTTGCAGGATGAATGCCAGCCGCAGGCGCTGGCTGATGCATTACTGCCGCTGCTGGCCAACGGTAAAACCAGCCACCAGATGCATGATACCTTCCGTGAACTGCATCAACTGATCCGCTGTAATGCTGATGAGCAGGCGGCCGATGCGGTGCTGGAGTTAGCACAATGATGGAATTTATTTATCCCCATACCCACCTCGTTGCAGGTGTGGATGAAGTCGGTCGTGGCCCGTTAGTGGGTGCCGTTGTGACCGCGGCGGTGATCCTCGATCCAGCCCGCCCGATCGTTGGCCTGAACGACTCGAAAAAACTGAGTGAAAAGCGTCGCCTGGCGCTGTTCGATGAAATTAAAGAAAAGGCGCTGGCCTGGAGTCTCGGGCGCGCAGAGCCGGATGAGATCGACGATCTGAACATTCTGCACGCCACCATGCTGGCGATGCAGCGTGCCGTCGCTGGCCTGAAGATTGTGCCTGAGTATGTGCTGATCGACGGTAACCGTTGCCCGGCGCTGCCGATGCCTTCCATGGCTGTTGTTAAAGGCGATAGCCGCGTCGCAGAAATCAGTGCGGCGTCAATCATTGCCAAAGTGACGCGCGATGCCGAAATGGCCGCGCTGGACCTCACTTATCCCGCGTATGGTTTCGCCCAGCACAAGGGATATCCAACGGCTTTCCATCTGGAAAAGCTGGCTGAACATGGCGCAACTGAACATCATCGGCGCAGCTTTGGCCCGGTTAAACGCGCGCTGGGACTGGTGTCCTGAATCAAGACGCAAGCAATTAAGTAACGCGGGATTTGAAGATGGCTGAACCACGTTTCGTACACCTGCGGGTGCATAGCGACTACTCCATGATCGATGGGCTGGCAAAGACCGGGCCGCTGGTAAAAAAGGCGGCCTCGCTTGGCATGCCTGCGCTGGCGATCACCGATTTTACCAACCTTTGTGGCCTGGTGAAGTTCTACGGAACGGCGCATGGTGCAGGATTAAAGCCCATCGTCGGCGCGGATTTTCATGTGCAGAGCGACCTGCTCGGCGATGAGATGACGCAAATTTCCGTGTTAGCCATGAATAACACGGGCTATCAGAACCTCACTCTGCTGATCTCAAAAGCCTACCAGCGCGGCTACGGCGCACTGGGTCCATGGATTGACCGCGACTGGCTGGCGGAGCTGAACGAAGGTTTGCTGCTGATCTCCGGTGGCCGTATGGGAGATGTCGGCAAATGTCTGCTGCGCGGTAATAACGCGCTGGTGGATCAGTGCGTCTCGTTCTACGAAGAGTATTTCCCGGATCGCTATTACCTGGAGCTGATTCGTACCGGGCGTGCGGATGAAGAGAGCTACCTGCATGCGGCCGTCGCCCTGGCGGAAGCGCGTGGCCTGCCTGTGGTGGCCACCAACGATGTGCGCTTCCTTGAGGCGGCTGATTTTGACGCGCATGAAATTCGCGTCGCCATCCACGACGGCTTCACCCTCGACGATCCGAAACGTCCGCGCAACTACTCATCGCAGCAGTACATGCGCAGCGAAGAGGAGATGTGTGAGCTTTTCTCGGACATCCCGGAAGCGCTGGAAAACAGCGTAGAGATTGCCAAGCGCTGTAACGTCACCGTGCGTCTCGGCGAATACTTCCTGCCGCAGTTCCCGACGGGCGACATGACCACCGAAGATTTCCTGGTCATGAAATCGAAAGAGGGTCTGGAAGAGCGTCTGGAATTCCTCTTCCCGGATGAAGCGGTCCGTAAAGAGAAGCGTCCTGAATATGACGAGCGCCTGGATATTGAACTCCAGGTGATCAACCAGATGGGGTTCCCAGGCTACTTCCTGATCGTGATGGAGTTCATCCAGTGGTCGAAAGATAACGGCGTGCCGGTAGGTCCGGGCCGTGGTTCTGGTGCCGGCTCGCTGGTGGCGTATGCCCTGAAAATCACCGATCTCGATCCGCTGGAATTTGACCTGCTGTTCGAACGTTTCCTCAACCCGGAACGTGTCTCCATGCCCGACTTTGACGTCGACTTCTGCATGGAAAAACGCGACCAGGTGATTGAGCACGTGGCCGATATGTACGGTCGTGATGCGGTTTCGCAGATCATCACCTTCGGTACGATGGCCGCGAAAGCGGTTATCCGCGACGTGGGCCGCGTTCTGGGCCACCCGTACGGTTTTGTCGATCGTATCTCTAAGCTGGTGCCGCCCGATCCGGGCATGACTCTGGCGAAAGCCTTTGAAGCTGAACCTCAGCTGCCGGAAATCTACGAAGCCGATGAAGAGGTCAAAGCGCTGATCGACATGGCGCGCAAGCTGGAAGGCGTCACGCGTAACGCCGGTAAGCATGCGGGGGGGGTGGTTATCGCCCCGACCAAAATCACCGACTTTGCGCCGCTGTACTGCGACGAAGCGGGCCAGCATCCGGTCACCCAGTTCGACAAGAACGACGTAGAATACGCCGGGCTGGTGAAGTTCGACTTCCTCGGCCTGCGTACGCTGACCATCATCAACTGGGCGCTGGAGATGATCAACGCCCGTCGCGAGAAGAACGGCGAGCCTCCGCTGGATATCGCGGCTATCCCGCTTGATGACAAGAAAAGTTTCGACATGCTGCAACGTTCGGAGACGACAGCCGTCTTCCAGCTTGAATCCCGCGGCATGAAAGATTTGATTAAGCGTCTGCAACCAGACTGCTTCGAAGATATGATCGCGCTGGTGGCCCTGTTCCGTCCGGGGCCGTTGCAGTCGGGGATGGTAGATAACTTTATCGACCGTAAACACGGGCGCGAAGAGATTTCCTACCCGGACGTGCAGTGGCAGCATGAAAGCCTGAAACCGGTACTGGAGCCAACCTATGGCATCATCCTGTATCAGGAACAGGTCATGCAGATCGCCCAGGTGCTTTCTGGTTATACCCTTGGCGGCGCAGACATGCTGCGTCGTGCGATGGGTAAGAAAAAGCCGGAAGAGATGGCCAAGCAACGTTCCATCTTTGAGGATGGGGCGAAGAAAAACGGCGTCGATGGCGAACTGGCGATGAAAATCTTCGACCTGGTGGAGAAATTCGCCGGGTACGGATTTAACAAATCCCACTCCGCCGCCTATGCTTTGGTTTCGTATCAAACGCTGTGGCTGAAGGCTCACTATCCCGCTGAGTTTATGGCGGCGGTAATGACCGCCGATATGGACAACACCGAGAAGGTGGTTGGCCTGGTGGACGAGTGCTGGCGCATGGGGCTGAAGATCCTGCCGCCGGATATTAACTCTGGCCTGTACCATTTCCACGTTAACGATGACGGGGAAATCGTCTATGGGATCGGCGCTATCAAGGGCGTAGGTGAGGGGCCGATCGAGGCGATCATCGAAGCGCGTAACAACGGCGGCTATTTCCGCGAGCTGTTCGATCTGTGCGCCCGCACCGATACCAAAAAACTTAACCGCCGGGTGCTGGAAAAACTGATCATGTCCGGCGCGTTTGATCGGCTGGGGCCACACCGCGCCGCGCTGATGAACTCGCTCGGCGATGCGCTGAAAGCAGCCGATCAGCACGCGAAAGCGGAAGCCATTGGCCAGGCAGATATGTTCGGCGTGCTGGCGGAAGAGCCAGAGCAGATTGAGCAGTCTTATTCCAACTGCCAGCCCTGGCCAGAACAGGTGGTGCTGGATGGGGAGCGTGAGACGTTAGGCCTGTACCTGACGGGGCACCCGATCAACCAGTATCTGAAAGAAATTGAGCGCTATGTCGGCGGCCACAGGCTTAAAGACATGCATCCGACAGAACGTGGTAAAATCACCACGGCTGCGGGGCTCGTGATTGCTGCAAGGGTAATGGTCACCAAGCGCGGCAATCGTATCGGCATCTGTACCCTGGATGACCGTTCCGGGCGTCTGGAGGTGATGTTGTTCACCGACGCGCTGGATAAATACCAGCAATTGCTGGAAAAAGACCGCATACTTATCGTCAGCGGACAGGTCAGCTTTGATGACTTCAGCGGGGGGCTTAAAATGACCGCCCGCGAAGTGATGGACATTGACGAAGCCCGGGAAAAATATGCTCGCGGGCTTGCTATCTCGCTGACGGACAGGCAAATTGATGACCAGCTTTTAAACCGACTCCGTCAGTCTCTGGAACCCCACCGCTCGGGGACCATTCCAGTACATCTCTACTATCAGAGGGCGGATGCACGTGCGCGGTTGCGCTTTGGTGCAACGTGGCGTGTCTCTCCGAGCGATCGTTTACTGAACGATCTCCGTGGCCTCATTGGTTCGGAGCAGGTGGAACTGGAGTTTGACTAATACAGGAATACTATGAGTCTGAATTTCCTTGATTTCGAACAGCCGATTGCAGAGCTGGAAGCGAAAATCGATTCTCTGACAGCCGTGAGCCGTCAGGATGAAAAACTGGATATTAACATCGACGAAGAAGTGCATCGTCTGCGCGAAAAAAGCGTAGAACTGACGCGCAAAATCTTTGCCGATCTCGGCGCATGGCAGATCGCCCAGCTGGCGCGTCATCCACAGCGTCCGTACACCCTGGATTATGTCCGCCTGGCGTTTGACGAATTTGACGAACTGGCAGGCGACCGCGCATACGCTGACGATAAAGCTATCGTCGGCGGTATCGCGCGTCTGGATGGACGTCCGGTGATGATTATTGGTCATCAGAAAGGCCGTGAAACCAAAGAGAAAATCCGTCGTAACTTCGGTATGCCAGCGCCAGAGGGCTACCGTAAGGCCCTGCGTCTGATGGAGATGGCTGAGCGTTTCAATATGCCTATCATCACCTTCATCGACACGCCGGGTGCTTACCCGGGTGTTGGCGCTGAAGAGCGCGGTCAGTCTGAAGCCATCGCACGCAACCTGCGTGAGATGTCTCGCCTGAAAGTGCCGGTCATCTGTACCGTTATCGGTGAAGGTGGGTCCGGCGGTGCGCTGGCAATTGGCGTGGGCGATAAAGTGAATATGCTACAGTACAGTACCTATTCCGTTATCTCTCCGGAAGGCTGTGCCTCCATTCTGTGGAAAAGTGCCGATAAAGCGCCGCTGGCTGCTGAAGCGATGGGCATCATTGCCCCACGTCTGAAAGAGCTGAAGCTGATCGACACCGTTATCCCTGAACCGCTGGGCGGCGCGCACCGTAAGCCGGAAGTGATGGCTGCTTCCCTGAAAGCGCAGCTGCTGGCAGATCTGGCGGACCTGGACGTGCTGAGCACAGAAGATCTGCTCAACCGTCGTTATCAGCGTCTGATGACCTACGGTTACGCGTAAGCCTCACAATTATCCTAAAAGCCGCACATTGTTGCGGCTTTTTTTATACCTGCCGTTTACCTTAACTATGCTTATCTGATGTTTTTCAAGGAGGTAAACCATGAACATCATTGCTATCATGGGGCCACACGGCGTCTTTTATAAAGACGAACCCATCAAGGAGCTGGAGCAAGCCCTCAAAGCACGCGGATACCAGCTGATCTGGCCGCAAAACAGCGCCGACCTGCTGAAATTTATCGAACACAATCCGCGCATCTGTGGCGTGATATTCGACTGGGACGAATACGACATGGAGTTGTGCAGCGATATCAATAAGCTCAACGAATATCTTCCGCTGTACGCGTTTATCAACACTCACTCGACCATGGACGTGAGCGCGCATGATATGCGTATGGCGCTGTGGTTCTTCGAATACTCACTCGGCGTTGCCGAGGACATTGCGACCCGCATTCAGCAGTACACCGGTGAATACCTCGATAACATCACACCGCCGTTCACGCGCGCGCTGTTCACCTATGTGAATGAAGGGAAGTACACCTTCTGTACGCCAGGCCACATGGCGGGAACAGCCTATCAAAAAAGCCCGGTGGGATGTCTGTTCTACGATTTCTTCGGCGGTAACACGCTGAAGGCGGATGTGTCGATTTCGGTCACCGAGTTAGGCTCTCTGCTGGATCATACCGGCCCGCATCTGGAAGCCGAAGAGTACATCGCCCGGACCTTTGGCGCCGAGCAAAGCTACATGGTGACCAACGGTACCTCAACCTCGAACAAAATCGTCGGGATGTACGCCGCGCCTGCCGGCAGTACGCTGCTGATTGACCGAAACTGCCACAAATCACTGGCGCATTTGCTGATGATGAGCGACGTGGTGCCGCTCTGGCTGTCGCCTACGCGTAATGCGCTGGGTATTCTCGGCGGCATTCCTCGCCGTGAATTCGCGCTTGAAGCCATTGAAAATAAGATCGCAGCGATCCCCGAGGCAAGCTGGCCTGTGCACGCGGTGATCACCAACTCCACCTATGACGGGCTGCTTTACAACACGAACTGGATCAAGCAGACGCTCGACGTGCCGTCGATCCACTTTGACTCCGCGTGGGTGCCTTACACCAATTTCCACCCGATTTACTCGGGTAAAAGTGGGATGAGCGGCGAGCGGGTGCCGGGCAAGGTGTTCTTCGAAACGCAGTCGACGCACAAAATGCTGGCCGCGTTTTCCCAGGCGTCTCTCATTCACATCAAGGGCGAGTACGACGAGGACACCTTCAACGAAGCCTTTATGATGCACACGACCACGTCGCCGAGCTACCCGCTGGTGGCGTCCATCGAAACGGCGGCGGCGATGCTGCGCGGTAATCCGGGTAAACGCCTGATCAATCGTTCGGTGGAACGGGCGCTGCATTTCCGAAAAGAGGTTCAGCGGCTTAAAGATGAAGCGGACGGCTGGTTCTTTGATATCTGGCAGCCGGAAGAGATTGATGAAGCAGAATGCTGGCCCGTCGCGCCGGGGGAGAGCTGGCACGGTTTTCGGGATGCCGATGCGGACCATATGTTCCTCGATCCGGTTAAGGTGACGATCCTGACGCCGGGCATGGATGAGCAGGGCGTGATGGGTGAGGAAGGGATCCCGGCTGCGCTGGTGGCGAAGTTCCTTGATGAGCGCGGCGTGGTGGTGGAGAAAACCGGCCCCTATAATTTGCTGTTCCTGTTCAGCATCGGGATCGATAAAACCCGCGCGATGGGGCTGTTGCGCGGACTGATGGAGTTTAAGCGTGCATATGATCTGAACCTGCGGGTAAAGAATATGCTGCCGGATCTCTACGCGGAAGATCCTGACTTCTATCGCAATATGCGTATTCAGGATCTGGCCCAGGGGATCCACAGGCTGATCCGCCAGCACGATCTGCCGCGCCTGATGTTGCAGGCATTTGATGTTCTGCCTGAAATGAAGCTGACGCCGCACAGGGCGTGGCAGCGCCAGGTGAAAGGGGAGGTTGAAACCGTTGAGCTGGAGAACCTGGTCGGGCGGGTATCGGCCAACATGATCCTGCCTTATCCGCCGGGCGTGCCGCTGCTGATGCCGGGTGAAATGATCACCGAGGAGAGCCGGGCGGTGCTCGATTTCCTGCTGATGCTCTGTTCGGTAGGGCGCCACTATCCGGGCTTTGAAACGGATATTCATGGCGCGAAACGCGATGATAACGGCGTGTACTGGGTGAGAGTCCTAAAATAAAAGGGTCTGCTTGCCAGGGGCGGGTTGTCGGTTGTAACGTTCAGAGCATCATAAAAAGGAGAAACTATGCTGGGTTTAAAAGCGGTTCATCATATTGCGATCATTGCCACCGATTACGCGAAAAGTAAGGCATTCTACTGCGACGTTCTCGGCTTTACGCTGTTGAGCGAGGCTTACCGTGAGGAGCGCGACTCCTGGAAAGGCGATCTGGCGTTAAACGGACAATATGTGATTGAACTGTTCTCTTTTCCTTTCCCGCCAGCGCGTCCTTCACGCCCGGAAGCCTGCGGCCTGCGCCACCTGGCCTTCAGCGTCGATGACCTGGACAGCGCGGTAAAACATCTGGAAGCCCACGGCGTGGCCTGCGAAGCGATTCGTGTCGATCCCTTTACCGATAAACGTTTCACTTTTTTCAACGATCCGGACGGCCTGCCGCTGGAGCTTTACCAGCAGTAATCGCCGTCATGTGTGATAATGCCCGTTCAGTTCGGGCATTTTTTATGTGTAATTTCCTATGACCTTACCTGCTATCGCGCACGCCGTTTCACCCTATCGCCAGCTGCTGGTGGGGTTCAGCGGTGGCCTGGATTCCACCGTTTTGCTGCACCGCCTTAAGCTCTGGCGCGACCGTGAGCCTGACGTCCAGCTGCGGGCGATGCATATCCATCACGGCTTAAGCCCCCATGCCGACGACTGGGTAGCGCACTGCGAAGCGGTGTGTTCAGGGTGGGCAATCCCGCTGATCGTTGAACGCGTCACGCTTGAGGATGAGGGGCTGGGTATTGAGGCGCAGGCGCGGAAAGCCCGCTACGCCGCGTTTTCCGGCGCATTACAGCCTGGAGAAGCGTTGGTCACCGCGCAGCATCTGGACGACCAGTGCGAGACGTTTTTACTGGCGCTCAAGCGGGGCAGCGGGCCTGCGGGATTATCTGCCATGCCTGAGCGCGCAGATTTTGCTGAAACAGAGCTCATCCGCCCGCTGCTGGGTGAGACGCGCGCATCACTGGAAGCCTGGGCGCAGCAGCATCATCTGTGCTGGATTGAAGACGAGAGCAATCAGGACGACAGTTACGACCGTAACTTCCTGCGCCTGCGCGTCTTACCGCTGCTGAGTGAGCGCTGGGCGCATTTTTCCGAAGCGGCGGCCAGAAGCGCCATGCTGTGTGCTGAACAGGAAAGCTTGCTGGATGAGTTGCTGAGCGAGGAGCTGGATACGCTGACTACCGCTGACGGTGCCCTGAACATTGCGCCGTTGAAGGTGATGAGCCCCGTGCGTCGGGCTGCTCTGATTCGTCGCTGGCTGGCTTACCACCATGCGGTTATGCCGTCCCGGGCGATGCTCAACCGTATCTGGGAGGAAGTTGCACAGGCGAGGGAAGATGCCGCCCCGTGTATACACCTGAATGGTTATGACGTCAGGCGCTATAAAGGGCAACTCTGGTGGGTAAAATCTGTGCCGTCGCTGGCTGACGTTGTGCTCGACTGGCCGTCGCCGGAAAAAGCATTAACGCTACCGATGAATGCCGGTGTCGTTGCGTTAAGCCATTCGGGCAATGTGCGTCTACCTGAGCCGGACGAGAACGTCACTATACGCTTCAGGGCCAGCGGCATGCTGCATATCGTCGGGCGTAACGGCGGGCGTAAGCTGAAGAAAATCTGGCAGGAACAGAACGTTCCGCCCTGGCGACGTGATACCACGCCGCTTCTGTTTTACGGCGACACGCTCATCGCGGCGGCAGAGGTGTTCATCACTGAAGAGGGGTGGGCTGAAGCGGGTGTTAATTTTGAATGGAAAGCGTAACGGGCAGCCTGGCTGCCCGTTGGTTATCAGGATTCGCTCACCACAACGGTGCCGATTTCCGGATGGCTGAAACTGGCAATTTTGTCGAGGCGTAGCTCACGCGTTGCACCTGCATCTTCCACAACCAGGTATTCCACATTTTTACGGGAAACCAGATCGCTGGCCTTTGCCTTTAGCACTTCGCCATCTTTTAGCTCCAGCGTCAGTATTAAATGATGCTGGCAGGCGAGTTCGAGGTTGTCATAGTCATCACAATTGATGGGTTGATAGGTATCATTCATCGACATAATCGCTCACCAGTAAATTCGCCGCAGCATACGCTGCTTTTTCCCTGACCGATTCAGAAAGGCTCTCATCAGAGGCCACTTCATTTAGCACGTTCAATACACAGCCCAACGCATCCGGAATGTACCCCAGATCTCCGCTGGCGATCTCCGCATACCGTCTGCGAATCAACTCACAATAATTATTCACATCACCTCCTGCCAGCGTACTGACTTACTGTGAGATATCATTAAGCCTACGAAGTTAAACTCGGTTTAGCAAGGTGACTATACCATACTCATTTAAGCAATATCAGCGCCTTGATAAGAGGGAGCCACCACCTCGTAACAGCCTTTTGCCGCGGTTTTCGCTACAATGTATGCCTGATTCGAAAGGAGTTCTCTCATGGCGCTGAAAGCGACAATTTATAAAGCTGTGGTCAATGTGGCGGATCTTGACCGTAACCAGTTTCTGGATGCGTCATTGACGCTGGCGCGTCACCCTTCTGAAACCCAGGAGCGCATGATGCTGCGCCTGCTGGCGTGGATTAAGTATGCCGACGAGCGTCTGCAATTTACCCGTGGTTTAAGCGCGGAAGATGAACCGGAAGCCTGGCTGCGCAACGATCATCTGGGTATCGATTTATGGATTGAGCTTGGCCTGCCGGATGAACGCCGGATCAAAAAGGCCTGCACCCAGTCTGCTGAAGTGGCGTTGTTTGCCTACAACCAGAGAGCGGCGGAGATCTGGTGGCAACAAAATAAAAATAAATGTGCGCAGTTCAAAAATCTTACCGTCTGGTATCTGGATGATGAACAGCTGGCGCAGCTGAGTGCGTTCGCCAGCCGGACGATGGCGCTACAGGCGACGATTCAGGACGGCGCCATCTGGCTTTCCGGTTCTCAGAATAATCTGGAAATTCATCTCGCGGCCTGGCAGCCCGCATCATGATTGTATTGTCCCGAAACGTCAGCATCCCTGATAACGAGCTGGAGATCACCGCCATCCGGGCCCAGGGAGCAGGGGGACAGCACGTTAACAAGGCCTCAACGGCTATCCATTTGCGCTTTGACATTCGGGCCTCCAGCCTGCCAGAGTATTATAAAGAAAGCCTGCTTGCCGCCAGCCATCACCTGATCACCAGCGAGGGTGTGATGGTGATTAAAGCGCAGGAGTATCGCAGCCAGGAGCTTAACCGGGAAGCGGCAATAGCCCGGCTGGTCGCGGTCATTAAAGAGCTGACGGCTGTACAAAAAAGTCGCCGGGCAACACGTCCAACGCGGGCATCGAAAGAACGTCGGTTGTCATCGAAGGCGCAGAAATCCACTGTAAAATCACTGCGTGGCAAAGTCCGTCACCCATAATGTGACGAAAGGGATACCCTTTTTCATAAGGAAAGTATTGTGAAAAAAGCATTATTATCAGCGCTGGCCGTGACAAGCCTGTTCGCGCTTTTTGGCTGTAATAACCGTTCAGAAACGCAGGTACTACAGCCAACGCAAAATGAAGAATTAAAGCCGATGCAGCAAAGCTGGCGCGGCGTATTACCGTGTGCAGATTGCGAGGGCATCGAAACCTCTCTGTTCCTGCAAAAAGATGGCACCTGGGTCATGAACCAGCGTTACCAGGGGGCGAAAGAACCGTCTTCTTTTGCATCTTACGGAACATGGGCGCGTACGGCTGAGAAGCTGGTATTGACGGATACCACGGGCGATAAAACCTTCTTCCGCGCCAAAGGCGAGGGGATGGAGATGCTCGATCGCGAAGGCAATCCGATTGAATCCCAGTTCAACTACACGTTGGCCCCGGTGAAAGCGACCCTGCCAGCCACCCCAATGGCGATGCGAGGGATGTATTTCTACATGGCGGATGCGGCGATCTTCACTGACTGTGCAACCGGGAAGAAAGTCAGCGTGGCGAACAATGCCCAGTTGGAGCGAGACTATGCCGTCGCGCGCGGCAACGACAGTAAGCCAGTGTTGCTGACGGTTGAAGGGCATTTTACGCTGGAGCCAAACCCGGATAGCGGCGAGCTGGTGAAAACGCTGGTGGCAGATAAAGATGCGAAGTTTGCTGCGGGGAAAGACTGCGAAAGCAAATAAGATATAGCCATTAAAAAACCCCGCACTGGCGGGGTTTTTTGTTTCTTAACCTTTGATGGCTTTCACCAGGTAATCAAGAATATCTCCCGTCTTGATCATCTGTTTTTCGCCGTTGCGACGGTATTTGTATTCAATCTCGTCGCTGTCGAGGTTACGGTCGCCAATGACGATGGTGTGTGGAATACCGATCAGTTCCATGTCAGCAAACATCACGCCAGGACGCTCTTTACGGTCATCCATCAGCACGTCGATACCTTTCGCGCTCAGCTCAGCGTAGAGTTTCTCAGCCAGCTCCTGCACGCGGTAAGACTTGTGCATGTTCATTGGCAGGATCGCCACCTGGAACGGCGCGATGTTATCCGGCCAGACGATTCCGCGTTCGTCATAGTTCTGCTCGATAGCGGCAGCAACAACGCGCGTTACGCCAATGCCGTAGCAGCCCATGGTCAGAACCTGGTTACGGCCATCTTCGCCCTGAACGGCAGCGTTCATTGCGCGCGAGTACTTATCGCCCAGCTGGAAGATGTGGCCTACTTCGATACCGCGTTTGATCATCAGGGTACCCTTGCCGTCCGGGCTTGGATCGCCTGCGACCACGTTACGGATGTCAGCCACTTCCGGCGTCGCCACGTCACGATCCCAGTTGATGCCGAAGTAGTGTTTACCGTCGATGTTTGCGCCCGCAGCGAAGTCGCTCATCGCCGCAACGGTGCGGTCAATGATCACCGGAACAGGCATGTTCACCGGACCCAGAGAACCAGGACCTGCATTCACCACGGCGCGGATCTCCGCTTCCGTTGCGAAGGTCAGCGGGCTGGCAACCTGCGGCAGCTTCTCGGCTTTCACTTCGTTCAGCTCGTGATCGCCTCGTACCAGCAGGGCAACCAGTGGATAAGCGCTACCTTCAGCCGATTTCACCAGCAGGGTTTTCACGGTTTTTTCGATCGGCAGAGTAAACTGCTCAACCAGCTCGGCGATAGTTTTCGCGTTTGGCGTATCAACCAGCGTCATCTCTTGCGTTGCCGCGCCGCGTGGTTCTTTCGGTGCCAGCGCTTCTGCAAATTCGATGTTCGCGGCGTAATCAGAGGAGTCAGAGAAGATCACATCGTCTTCGCCGCTCTGCGCCAGAACCTGGAATTCATGGGAGGCGCTACCGCCGATTGAACCGGTATCAGCCTGTACAGCACGGAAATCCAGCCCCATGCGGGAGAAGATTTTACTGTAGGCCGCGTACATTTTGTCGTAGGTCTCTTGCAGCGATTCCTGAGAAGTATGGAAAGAGTAAGCATCTTTCATCAGGAACTCGCGAGAACGCATGACGCCAAAGCGTGGACGCACTTCGTCACGGAACTTAGTCTGGATCTGGAAGAAGTTCAGCGGCAGCTGTTTGTAAGAGCTCAGCTCGTTACGGATCAGATCGGTGATCACTTCTTCATGCGTTGGACCGAGAACGAATGGACGATCGCCACGATCGGCAATACGCAGCAGTTCAGGACCGTACTGCTCCCAGCGACCGCTCTCCTGCCACAGTTCAGAGGGCTGAACGACCGGCATTAACACCTCGATAGCACCGGCGTTGTTCATCTCTTCACGCACGATGTTTTCGACTTTTTTCAGGACGCGCACGCCGGTCGGCAGCCAGGTGTATAACCCGGAGGCCAGCTTGCGGATCATCCCGGCGCGCAGCATCAGCTGGTGGCTGATCACCTCGGCGTCGGCAGGTGTCTCCTTCAGAGTGGAGAGCAGATATTGGCTAGTACGCATGTTGTTACGGTTCCATTTCGACGATTGGAACAGGCTGAAACACCAGCCTGACACAAAAAAAGTGGTTTAGTTTACCAGTGTGGCAAAGATGCCAAAAGAGAGGAGAACAAAATTACCTGGGTTCCAGGGCAAACACTTCAAAACCCGCCGCAGTCACGCGCCAGCGCACGTTAAAGTCCAGCAGCCAGACGGCGTACGTATTCCCGGCTTCCTCTTCTTTGCGGTAGGCGGGACGGGGGTCCTGGGCCAGCACTTCAACGATAAAGTCACGCAGGCGAGGATAACGCTTTTCCAGCTCGCTGATTTGCGTTGTAATTTCAGACGTGAAGTGAACCGGCATATCTGCCTGCGGTGCGTCCTGAGCATAGCTTGCCCGGGCATCCGGCAGCGCTTCGGCGAAGGGCAGGTAAGGCTTAATATCTATGACCGGCGTGCCATCAACCAGGTCAAGGCTACCTAACTCCAGGATCACCTGATCTTTCTGACAACGTATGCCTTTCAGCTCGACCAGCGACATCCCGATGGGGTTGGGACGGAAGGTTGAGCGGGTGGCAAAGACACCCATTCTGGCATTTCCGCCCAGACGAGGCGGACGCACGGTGGGACGCCAGCCGCCTTCCATGGTCTGGTGAAATACAAAGACCACCCATAAATGGCTGAACGCCTCAAGCCCGCGCACTGCATCGGCCTGATTATACGGCGCGACAAGATGAAGCTCGCCGCCGCCGTTAATGACCAGACCCGGCTGACGCGGCACGGCGAACTTTTCTTTATAAGGGGAGCGGATAACGCCTATCTGCTCGAACTGAAATGAACTCATTTCGCCGTAATGTTAAGCGCAGAACCGATACATACCGCCTGGCGATAGCAACCTGGTGTGCCGCTGGTGACTTCGCAGCTGTGCAGCAGCACCGCGTTGGCTTTCATTTTCGACGCGTTGATTTGCATACGCTTGCGGGCTGTCGGAATATTGGGTGGGGAGTCCTGATTCGTTGCCTGGCAGGATTCGCCGCTCACTTCGCCCAGTTCACGGAATGGCTTACCGACCAGCTCGTCGGCTTTGGTAATAATACGTACCGGCGCAGCGCGAGGCGCTTTCGGTTTTGCTGGCTCCGCTTTTGGCGGGGTTGCAGTGCTTTGAACAGGTTCAACAGGAGATCTGCTTAGCATAGAACAGCCGCTCAGCATCAGTGCTAAAAAACAGATCGGTAAAGCACGCATAATAATTCCTCAGTGGATAATCAAAACGTCAGATATTGAAGCAGTTGACCGCACAAATGACAAGACGGGCAAATGCCCGTCTTGATGATATTACACTGCCGGGAGATTACCAGCCTTTAACCGCGCCGCCGTTAAACACCTTATTGGCTTCCTGGTACACTTCTTCAGACTGATATGCCTGTATGAATTTCTTCACATTCTCCGCGTCTTTGTTGTCTTCGCGAGTCACGATCAGGTTGACGTACGGGGAATCTTTATCTTCAACGAAGATGCCATCTTTCGCTGGGGTCAGGCCGATCTGGCTGGCGTAAGTGGTGTTGATCACGGCCAGGGCGATCTGCGCATCGTCCAGAGAACGTGGCAGCTGTGGTGCTTCCAGCTCAACAATTTTCAGATTTTTCGGGTTTTCGGTTACGTCCAGAACGGTCGGTAACAAGCCAACGCCTTCTTTCAGTTTAATCAGGCCCACTTTCTGTAGCAGAAGCAGGGAACGGCCAAGGTTGGTTGGGTCGTTAGGGACGGCAACCTGTGAACCCGGCTGGAGTTCATCCAAAGATTTAATTTTCTTGGAGTAACCGGCAATCGGGTAAACGAAGGTGTTACCGACAGCAACCAGTTTGTAGCCACGATCTTTGATCTGCTGATCCAGGTACGGTTTATGCTGGAAGGCGTTAGCGTCAATGTCGCCTTTGCTCAGCGCTTCGTTCGGCAGAACGTAATCGTTGAAGGTCACCAGTTCAACGTCCAGGCCATATTTCTCTTTAGCGATTTTCTGCGCGGCCTCAGCAACCTGCTGTTCTGCACCGACGATAACGCCTACTTTGATGTGGTTTGGATCTTTTTCGTCCTGACCGCAACCCACCAGTGCCAGCGAGCCAATCAGTGCGCCTACTGCTGCGAAGGTCTTAAATTTAAACGCCATGTTATATCCTTAACTCGTCGAGTTTGTGTTGTTTGTAACGTTATTTATGCGTAACAGCCCGGACGATACGATCGCCAGAGAATTGAATTAAGTAAACCAGCACAACCAGCAATACCAGAACGGTATTCATTACGGTAGCGTTATAGCCAATATAGCCGTACTGATATCCAATCTGGCCTAAACCGCCAGCACCTACGGCGCCGCCCATTGCGGAATAACCGACCAGGGTGATAAGCGTGATGGTTGCTGCGTTCACCAGCCCAGGCAGCGCCTCTGGCAGCAGAACTTTGCGAACGATCTGCATTGGCGTCGCACCCATAGCGCGGGAAGCTTCGATCAGGCCGGTTGGGATTTCCAGCAGGGCGTTTTCCACCATACGGGCGATAAACGGTGCCGCGCCAACGGTCAGCGGGACAATAGCTGCCTGTAAACCAATCGACGTCCCGACGATCACGCGCGTAAACGGAATCATCCACACCAGCAGAATAATGAACGGAATAGACCGGAAAATGTTCACCAGCGCAGAGAGCGTGCGATACAGCTTCGCGTTTTCAATAATTTGACCCGGGCGCGTAACGTACAGCAGCACGCCGACCGGCAGCCCAATCACAAAACCAAAGAAGCCCGATACGAAGGTCATTGCCAGCGTTTCCCAAACGCCGCGAACCAGTAGCCACATCATCGGCTCAGACATAACCCAGTACCTCTACTTTTACGTGATGTTCTTGCAGCCAGGCAATTGCCGCCTGGGTTTCTTCCTGTGTGCCGTGCATTTCCGTCAGCATAATGCCGAACTTCACGCCACCGGCGTAGTCCATCTGCGCGCTAATAATGTTGTTATTCACGTTAAAGCGACGCGCGGTTTCGGACAGCAGCGGTGCGTCAACGGACTGGCCCGTGAACTCCATGCGCAGCATCGGGACGCTGTCAGGCGTTGCGTCTGTTTTTAAACGTTCCAGATAATCTTCCGGAATATCCAGATGCAGTGTGGACTGAATGAACTGCTGAGCCAGCGGCGTTTTCGGGTGCGAGAAGACTTCACTCACCGTGTCCTGCTCAATCAGCTCACCGTTGCTGATGACCGCCACGCAGTCGCAGATGCGTTTCACTACATCCATTTCATGCGTAATAAGGAGAATCGTCAGGCCCAGGCGACGGTTAATGTCTTTTAACAGTTCCAGAATAGAGCGCGTGGTGGCCGGGTCTAACGCGCTGGTGGCTTCATCGCACAGCAGCACCTTAGGATTGCTTGCCAGCGCGCGGGCAATGGCCACACGCTGTTTTTGCCCACCGGACAGATTTGCCGGGTAGCTATCATGCTTGTCGCCCAGACCAACAAGGTCGAGCAGTTCGGTGACGCGACGCGTAACTTCTTCTTTCGGCGTGTTATCCAGCTCAAGCGGCAGGGCAACGTTGCCGAACACGGTGCGGGATGCCAGCAGGTTAAAGTGCTGGAAAATCATGCCAATCTGGCGACGCGCTTTGGTGAGTTCTTTTTCTGAGAGAGCGGTAAGCTCCTGGCCGCCAACTTCTACGCTGCCCTGGGTTGGGCGCTCAAGCAGGTTAACACAACGGATCAGCGTACTTTTACCCGCACCCGATGCGCCAATGACGCCATAAATCTGACCAGCAGGCACATGCAGGCTGACGTTGTTCAGCGCCTGAATGGTTCGGTTCCCCTGCTGGAACACTTTGGTGATATTGGAAAGTTTAATCATTAGATTATTTTTATCGTAAGTAAGTTAGCCGTGGCATTTTCTTCTGCCAGATACGGGGAATGACCGTAAACAAAATGGATGTTAAGGCATCCAGACGTCTAAATCAATCCACCTCTGTGCGATGAGCACTTTATTGCGCTGCAATTCATGAGATACTAGCTGAACAAGACTTTTTCAGGAGCAAACCGGTGGCAAAATCTGTACCCGCAATTTTTCTCGATCGTGACGGCACTATTAATGTGGATCACGGTTACGTCCATGAGATTGATGAGTTCGAATTTATCGAGGGCGTAATAGATGCCATGCGCCAGTTGAAAGAGATGGGCTATGCGCTGGTGGTGGTAACTAACCAGTCCGGTATCGCCCGGGGTAAATTCACCGAAGCGCAGTTCGAGACGCTGACGGAATGGATGGACTGGTCTCTGGCCGATCGTGGCGTCGATCTTGATGGCATCTATTATTGTCCGCATCACCCGCAGGGAAGTGTAGAGGCGTATCGTCAGACCTGTGATTGCCGTAAGCCACACCCGGGCATGTTTATCTCTGCACAGGAATTCCTGCACATTGATATGGCCGCATCTTATATGGTGGGCGATAAACTGGAAGATATGCAGGCAGCAGCGGCGGCAGGTGTAGGTACCAAAGTATTAGTGCGTACCGGTAAACCGGTCACCCCAGAAGCAGAAAATGCAGCCGACTGGGTGATAACGAGTCTGGCAGAACTGCCAAAAGAGATTAAAAAGCACCAAAATTAGGCGTTTTGGCGAAAAGGTGAGCGGTTGAAATAAAAATGCATTTTTCCGCTTGTCATTCCTCGGCGGCTCCCTATAATGCGCCTCCATCGACACGGCGGATGTGAATCACTTCACAGACAACCCGGTCGGTTGAAGAGAAAAAATCCTGAAATAACGGGTTGACTCTGAAAGAGGAAAGCGTAATATACGCCACCTCGCGACAGAGCGCTGAAGCGCGTCGCAACTGCTCTTTAACAATTTATCAGACAATCTGTGTGGGCACTCAAAGTGACATGGATTCTTAATGTCCTCGGACACTAAATGAATACCAAGTCTCAACGAGTGAACACGTAATTCATTACGAAGTTTAATTCATTGAGCATCAAACTTTTAAATTGAAGAGTTTGATCATGGCTCAGATTGAACGCTGGCGGCAGGCCTAACACATGCAAGTCGAACGGTAACAGGAAGCAGCTTGCTGCTTTGCTGACGAGTGGCGGACGGGTGAGTAATGTCTGGGAAACTGCCTGATGGAGGGGGATAACTACTGGAAACGGTAGCTAATACCGCATAACGTCGCAAGACCAAAGAGGGGGACCTTCGGGCCTCTTGCCATCGGATGTGCCCAGATGGGATTAGCTAGTAGGTGGGGTAACGGCTCACCTAGGCGACGATCCCTAGCTGGTCTGAGAGGATGACCAGCCACACTGGAACTGAGACACGGTCCAGACTCCTACGGGAGGCAGCAGTGGGGAATATTGCACAATGGGCGCAAGCCTGATGCAGCCATGCCGCGTGTATGAAGAAGGCCTTCGGGTTGTAAAGTACTTTCAGCGGGGAGGAAGGTGTTGAGGTTAATAACCTCAGCAATTGACGTTACCCGCAGAAGAAGCACCGGCTAACTCCGTGCCAGCAGCCGCGGTAATACGGAGGGTGCAAGCGTTAATCGGAATTACTGGGCGTAAAGCGCACGCAGGCGGTCTGTCAAGTCGGATGTGAAATCCCCGGGCTCAACCTGGGAACTGCATTCGAAACTGGCAGGCTAGAGTCTTGTAGAGGGGGGTAGAATTCCAGGTGTAGCGGTGAAATGCGTAGAGATCTGGAGGAATACCGGTGGCGAAGGCGGCCCCCTGGACAAAGACTGACGCTCAGGTGCGAAAGCGTGGGGAGCAAACAGGATTAGATACCCTGGTAGTCCACGCCGTAAACGATGTCGACTTGGAGGTTGTGCCCTTGAGGCGTGGCTTCCGGAGCTAACGCGTTAAGTCGACCGCCTGGGGAGTACGGCCGCAAGGTTAAAACTCAAATGAATTGACGGGGGCCCGCACAAGCGGTGGAGCATGTGGTTTAATTCGATGCAACGCGAAGAACCTTACCTACTCTTGACATCCAGAGAACTTTCCAGAGATGGATTGGTGCCTTCGGGAACTCTGAGACAGGTGCTGCATGGCTGTCGTCAGCTCGTGTTGTGAAATGTTGGGTTAAGTCCCGCAACGAGCGCAACCCTTATCCTTTGTTGCCAGCGGTTAGGCCGGGAACTCAAAGGAGACTGCCAGTGATAAACTGGAGGAAGGTGGGGATGACGTCAAGTCATCATGGCCCTTACGAGTAGGGCTACACACGTGCTACAATGGCGCATACAAAGAGAAGCGACCTCGCGAGAGCAAGCGGACCTCATAAAGTGCGTCGTAGTCCGGATTGGAGTCTGCAACTCGACTCCATGAAGTCGGAATCGCTAGTAATCGTGGATCAGAATGCCACGGTGAATACGTTCCCGGGCCTTGTACACACCGCCCGTCACACCATGGGAGTGGGTTGCAAAAGAAGTAGGTAGCTTAACCTTCGGGAGGGCGCTTACCACTTTGTGATTCATGACTGGGGTGAAGTCGTAACAAGGTAACCGTAGGGGAACCTGCGGTTGGATCACCTCCTTACCTTAAAGAACCTGCCTTTGTAGTGCTCACACAGATTGTCTGATGAAAAACAGCAGTAAAAAACCTCTACAGGCTTGTAGCTCAGGTGGTTAGAGCGCACCCCTGATAAGGGTGAGGTCGGTGGTTCAAGTCCACTCAGGCCTACCAAATTTTTGCTGATGCTGCGTTGCGGCGACACTCACATACATAAGTATGCTTCGTGTCACCACGCCTTGCCTCAACAAAAATTACCGGTACAGAGGTGACTACGATGGGGCTATAGCTCAGCTGGGAGAGCGCCTGCCTTGCACGCAGGAGGTCTGCGGTTCGATCCCGCATAGCTCCACCATCTTTTACTGCGAACACAAGAAAACTTCAGAGTGAACCTGAAAAGGTGCACTGCGAAGTTTTGCTCTTTAAAAATCTGGATCAAGCTGAAAATTGAAACGACACACAGCTCATGTGTGTTCGAGTCTCTCAAATTTTCGCAATCAGAAGTGAAACATCTTCGGGTTGTGAGGTTAAGCGACTAAGCGTACACGGTGGATGCCCTGGCAGTCAGAGGCGATGAAGGACGTGCTAATCTGCGAAAAGCGCCGGCGAGGTGATATGAACCCTTGACCCGGCGATGTCCGAATGGGGAAACCCAGTGCAATCCGTTGCACTATCGTTAACTGAATACATAGGTTAACGAGGCGAACCGGGGGAACTGAAACATCTAAGTACCCCGAGGAAAAGAAATCAACCGAGATTCCCCCAGTAGCGGCGAGCGAACGGGGAGCAGCCCGGAGTCTGAATCAGCTTGTGTGTTAGTGGAACGGTCTGGAAAGTCCGACGGTACAGGGTGATAGTCCCGTACACGAAAGCACACTTGCTGTGAACTCGAAGAGTAGGGCGGGACACGTGGTATCCTGTCTGAATATGGGGGGACCATCCTCCAAGGCTAAATACTCCTGACTGACCGATAGTGAACCAGTACCGTGAGGGAAAGGCGAAAAGAACCCCGGCGAGGGGAGTGAAAAAGAACCTGAAACCGTGTACGTACAAGCAGTGGGAGCCTCTTTATGGGGTGACTGCGTACCTTTTGTATAATGGGTCAGCGACTTATATTCTGTAGCAAGGTTAACCGTATAGGGGAGCCGAAGGGAAACCGAGTCTTAACTGGGCGTTAAGTTGCAGGGTATAGACCCGAAACCCGGTGATCTAGCCATGGGCAGGTTGAAGGTTGGGTAACACTAACTGGAGGACCGAACCGACTAATGTTGAAAAATTAGCGGATGACCTGTGGCTGGGGGTGAAAGGCCAATCAAACCGGGAGATAGCTGGTTCTCCCCGAAAGCTATTTAGGTAGCGCCTCGTGAACTCATCTTCGGGGGTAGAGCACTGTTTCGGCTAGGGGGCCATCCCGGCTTACCAACCCGATGCAAACTACGAATACCGAAGAATGTTATCACGGGAGACACACGGCGGGTGCTAACGTCCGTCGTGAAGAGGGAAACAACCCAGACCGCCAGCTAAGGTCCCAAAGTCATGGTTAAGTGGGAAACGATGTGGGAAGGCACAGACAGCCAGGATGTTGGCTTAGAAGCAGCCATCATTTAAAGAAAGCGTAATAGCTCACTGGTCGAGTCGGCCTGCGCGGAAGATGTAACGGGGCTAAACCATGCACCGAAGCTGCGGCAGCGACACTATGTGTTGTTGGGTAGGGGAGCGTTCTGTAAGCCGTTGAAGGTGTGCTGTGAGGCATGCTGGAGGTATCAGAAGTGCGAATGCTGACATAAGTAACGATAAAGCGGGTGAAAAGCCCGCTCGCCGGAAGACCAAGGGTTCCTGTCCAACGTTAATCGGGGCAGGGTGAGTCGACCCCTAAGGCGAGGCCGAAAGGCGTAGTCGATGGGAAACAGGTTAATATTCCTGTACTTGGTGTTACTGCGAAGGGGGGACGGAGAAGGCTATGTCAGCCGGGCGACGGTTGTCCCGGTTTAAGCATGTAGGCGGAGGTTCCAGGTAAATCCGGTACCTTATTAACGCTGAGGTGTGATGACGAGGCACTACGGTGCTGAAGTGATAAATGCCCTGCTTCCAGGAAAAGCCTCTAAGCATCAGGTAACACGAAATCGTACCCCAAACCGACACAGGTGGTCAGGTAGAGAATACCAAGGCGCTTGAGAGAACTCGGGTGAAGGAACTAGGCAAAATGGTGCCGTAACTTCGGGAGAAGGCACGCTGATATGTAGGTGAAGCCCCTGCGGGTGGAGCTGAAATCAGTCGAAGATACCAGCTGGCTGCAACTGTTTATTAAAAACACAGCACTGTGCAAACACGAAAGTGGACGTATACGGTGTGACGCCTGCCCGGTGCCGGAAGGTTAATTGATGGGGTTAGCGGCAACGCGAAGCTCTTGATCGAAGCCCCGGTAAACGGCGGCCGTAACTATAACGGTCCTAAGGTAGCGAAATTCCTTGTCGGGTAAGTTCCGACCTGCACGAATGGCGTAATGATGGCCAGGCTGTCTCCACCCGAGACTCAGTGAAATTGAACTCGCTGTGAAGATGCAGTGTACCCGCGGCAAGACGGAAAGACCCCGTGAACCTTTACTATAGCTTGACACTGAACACTGGTCCTTGATGTGTAGGATAGGTGGGAGGCTTTGAAGCGTGGACGCCAGTCTGCGTGGAGCCAACCTTGAAATACCACCCTTTAATGGCTGGTGTTCTAACGTAGACCCGTAATCCGGGTTGCGGACAGTGTCTGGTGGGTAGTTTGACTGGGGCGGTCTCCTCCCAAAGAGTAACGGAGGAGCACGAAGGTTGGCTAATCCTGGTCGGACATCAGGAGGTTAGTGCAATGGCATAAGCCAGCTTGACTGCGAGCGTGACGGCGCGAGCAGGTGCGAAAGCAGGTCATAGTGATCCGGTGGTTCTGAATGGAAGGGCCATCGCTCAACGGATAAAAGGTACTCCGGGGATAACAGGCTGATACCGCCCAAGAGTTCATATCGACGGCGGTGTTTGGCACCTCGATGTCGGCTCATCACATCCTGGGGCTGAAGTAGGTCCCAAGGGTATGGCTGTTCGCCATTTAAAGTGGTACGCGAGCTGGGTTTAGAACGTCGTGAGACAGTTCGGTCCCTATCTGCCGTGGGCGCTGGAGAATTGAGGGGGGCTGCTCCTAGTACGAGAGGACCGGAGTGGACGCATCACTGGTGTTCGGGTTGTCATGCCAATGGCACTGCCCGGTAGCTAAATGCGGAAGAGATAAGTGCTGAAAGCATCTAAGCACGAAACTTGCCCCGAGATGAGTTCTCCCTGAGACTTTAAGTCTCCTGAAGGAACGTTGAAGACGACGACGTTGATAGGTCGGGTGTGTAAGCGCAGCGATGCGTTGAGCTAACCGATACTAATGAACCGTGAGGCTTAACCTTACAACGCCGAAGGTGTTTTGGCGAAGAGACAGACACGATTTTCAGCTTAGATTCAGAGTCCGAAGGATTTTGCGCTGAGACAAGGCGGCAAACGAAGGAAAGGAAGGAGCATACTGAGGTATGTGACTGACTTTACGAGAGCAGCCAACGCAGTATCAGTGCGAAAGACACAGGACAGAGCACAGGAATTTGCCTGGCGGCTGTAGCGCGGTGGTCCCACCTGACCCCATGCCGAACTCAGAAGTGAAACGCCGTAGCGCCGATGGTAGTGTGGGGTCTCCCCATGTGAGAGTAGGGAACTGCCAGGCATCAAATTAAGTAGTAAGCCGGTGCATTAATCCGGTGGTTACAGAAGTATTCGGTGGAGCGGTAGTTCAGTCGGTTAGAATACCTGCCTGTCACGCAGGGGGTCGCGGGTTCGAGTCCCGTCCGTTCCGCCACTTATTAAAAGCTCTGAGCTAACGCTCAGGGCTTTTTTCTTATCTGTCGTTTGATTGTTGCGAAATTAGCAAAAATCCTCTGCGGTTCACGATCTTTTTCGGCATAACAACTACAGCGATAATTCTCCTCAGTTTATGAACATAACGATTGAGGAATCATATGACTATCCCTGCACTGGGTCTGGGCACTTTCCGCCTGAAAGACGACGTTGTTATCGCATCTGTTAAAACCGCACTTGAGTTGGGCTATCGTGCTATTGATACGGCGCAGATTTATGATAACGAAGCTGCCGTAGGCCAGGCCATCGAAGAGAGTGGCGTACCGCGCGACGAACTTTTCATCACCACTAAAATCTGGATTGAGAATCTCAGCCAAGACAAGCTGATCCCAAGCCTGAAGGAAAGTCTGAAAAAGCTGTGTACTGACTATGTTGATCTGACGCTGATCCACTGGCCATCACCTGACGATGCCGTCTCTGTGGAGGAGTTCATGCAGGCGCTGCTGGAAGCGAAAGAGCAGGGCTTAACGCGTAAAATTGGCATCTCTAACTTCACCATCCCGTTGATGGAAAGGGCCATTGCCGCAGTGGGTAAAGAAAATATTGCCACCAACCAGATTGAACTCTCTCCTTACCTGCAAAACCACAAAGTCGTGGAATGGGCGAAACAGCATGGTATTCACATCACCTCGTACATGACGCTGGCATATGGTAAGGCGCTGAAAGATGAAGTGATTGCACGCATCGCTGAAAAACACAATGCGACAGCCGCACAGGTGATCCTGGCATGGGCGATGGGTGAGGGCTATGCCGTGATCCCGTCTTCAACCAAACGTGAAAACCTGGCAAGTAACCTGTTAGCGCGGGATCTCCAGCTTGATGATGAAGATAAAAACGCGATCGCTGCACTGGAATGCAACGATCGTCTGGTCAGCCCGGAAGGGTTAGCACCAGACTGGGATTAATAAAAGCCCTTCCTCTGTACCCTTAAACCCTCACACAGCTCCTCCGGGAGCTGTTTTTATATGTTCGCTAAGGAAGTCGATAAAAGCGCGTATGCGCGTACTTACCGCTCTGTCACTGTAATACACTGCGCTAAAAGGCATCTCTACAGGTAAGCGTTTGTCAGCCATCAGTTCTACAAGCTGACCCGCAGCTATTTCCTTATCAATCATATAGTCTGATAAACAGGCGATCCCATTTCCTTCAAGACAAAGCTGTTTCAGCGTTTCTCCGCTATTAGACGAAAGTCCGCAAGTGATCTCATGAAGTTGTCCGTCATGACAGGCCACGGGCCAGGTGTTCAGCGAGACAGGTTCCGTAAAGCCCAGGCACAGGTGCTGCTTCAGCTCCTCAACGGTCTCCGGTTTGCCATGCTCTGCAATATATTGCGGTGACGCGATAATTTTGCGGTAGCTGGTGAACAGTGGGCGAGCGCGTAAACTTGAATCCGTCAGGGTTCCCGCGCGGATCGCCACATCAACTTTACGCTCAATCAGGTTAATAAACGTCTCTGAAGAGACCAGGGACAGAGTCATCTCCGGATAACGTTCCCGGAATGGCTTGATTAACGGCATCAGAAAATGAAGCACGACCGGCGTCGCCGCATCAATGCGTAGCAATCCACGCGGAGTGCTACGCGACTCCATTATTTCCGTCTCAGCTGCCGCCATCTCCTGCAAAACGGATTGTACGCGGCGAAAATAACGTTCACCTTCTTCCGTCAGGCTGAGCTGCCGCGTTGTTCTGTTGAGCAGACTTACCCCGAGCTTCATCTCCAGCTTTTTCACCGAGCGGCTGATGGCGGAGTTCGCCTGCCCGAGCTGTTCGGCCGCACGGCTGAAGCTGCCGCTTTCAACAACGGCAACAAAGATAGTCAGTTCTTCCGATGTGGCTTTCATTATTGCATCATCCGCAAAATTCTATTGAGATTCTAACCATTTTTGTTATTTAAACACTGGCGCATACTGCCTGTCATCTTAATCCTGAAGAGACGGAGTATTTATGCCACTGGCGCTTCTTGCCCTGACGATCAGTGCCTTCGCAATTGGCACGACCGAATTTGTTATTGTAGGACTTGTTCCCACTATTGCTGAACAACTCGCCATTTCGCTGCCTTCTGCCGGGCTGCTGGTATCTATTTACGCGTTAGGCGTCGCTGTTGGGGCGCCTGTGCTGACCGCACTGACTGGACGCTTTCCACGTAAACAACTGTTAGTTGCCCTGATGGTGCTCTTCACCGCCGGCAATATTCTGGCGTGGCAGGCTCCGGACTACACCACTCTGGTCATTGCCCGTTTGCTGACTGGCCTCGCGCACGGTGTCTTCTTCTCCATCGGCTCCACGATTGCAACCAGCCTGGTGCCAAAAGAGAAAGCGGCATCAGCCATTGCGATTATGTTTGGCGGCTTAACCGTCGCGCTGGTCACCGGCGTGCCGTTAGGAACGTTTATTGGGCAACATTTTGGCTGGCGAGAAACCTTCCTCGCGGTATCGCTGTTGGGCGTAATTGCTCTGGTAGCCAGCCTGCTACTGGTGCCCTCCAGTATTCCGGGGCGCGCGAGCGCCAGCCTGAGCGATCAGGTTAAGGTTCTGACACACCCGCGCCTGCTGCTGATCTATGCCGTTACGGCTCTGGGTTATGGAGGTGTGTTCACTGCGTTCACTTTCCTTGCACCGATGATGCAGGAACTGGCTGGTTTTTCTCCGGGCGCAGTGAGCTGGATTTTACTGGGCTACGGTATCTCCGTCGCAATCGGCAATATCTGGGGCGGCAAGCTTGCAGATAAGCATGGTGCGGTACCGGCGCTAAAATTTATCTTCGCCGCGCTGGTTGTCCTGCTGATGATTTTCCAGTTCACCGCGTCGATACAATACGCAGCGCTGGTAACTGTGTTGGTTATGGGAATATTCGCGTTTGGTAACGTACCGGGATTGCAGGTCTATGTTGTACAGAAAGCCGAACGCTTTACGCCCAATGCGGTGGATGTCGCATCCGGCCTGAATATCGCCGCATTCAATATCGGTATCGCACTCGGATCGGTTATCGGCGGGCAGACGGTTGAACACGTTGGATTAACCCAAACGCCATGGATTGGTGCGGTAATTGTGCTTGTCGCTTTCCTGCTTATTGGTCTGAGTGGACGGCTTGATAAATCCGCTCGTATCGCGCTTGGATAAGTATCAGTAAGTGCTTGCTTACAAAACTGGAAAGCGGTTTCTCAGTAATTGCGTTGAAAGTGTGACCTAAAATCCCTATAACATTAGAACCAGTCCGTTTTCCGGGCTGGTTCATGTTACAGAGGTCGTTTCCAAAAGTGCGAAAAAATACCTATGCCATGCGTTATGTTGCCGGAATGCCCGCGGAGAGGATCTTGCCTCCGGGGTCGTTTGCGAGCCTGGGTCAGGCATTACCAGCGGGCACGCCATTAAGCAGTGACGAAAAAATTCGCGTACTGGTGTGGAACATCTTTAAACAACAGCGTGCGGAGTGGTTATCCGTACTTAAAAATTTTGGTAAAGATGCGCATCTGGTTCTGTTACAGGAGGCGCAAACCACGCCTGAGCTGGTCAGGTTTGCAACGACAAACTATCTTGCAGCCGATCAGGTGCCTGCCTTTGTTCTGCCACAGCATCCTTCTGGGGTGATGACCCTTTCAGCCGCACATCCGGTCTATTGCTGCCCGCTGCGTGAACGTGAGCCAATCCTGCGTCTGGCAAAATCGGCGCTGGTCACGGTCTATCCGTTGCCCGACACCCGTCTGCTGATGGTGGTAAACATTCATGCGGTGAACTTCAGCCTGGGTGTTGATGTGTACAGTAAGCAGTTACTACCCATTGGCGATCAGATTGCTCATCACAGTGGGCCGATCATTATGGCCGGGGACTTCAATGCCTGGAGCCGTCCGCGTATGAACGCGTTGTACCGCTTCGCGCGTGAAATGTCGCTGCGTGAAGTTCGTTTTAACGATGACCAGCGCAAGAAAGCGTTTGGTCGTCCTCTCGATTTTGTCTTCTATCGGGGTTTAAGCGTGCACGACGCCTCCGTTCTGGTGACGCGCGCCTCCGATCATAATCCTCTACTAGTTGAATTCAGTCCCGGCAAACCTGATAAATAATGGTGCGTCAGGTCTGCCGTGGGGCAGGCCTGTGCGGGTGCTGCCCTTTATTTTTTAACCCATAAAAGGACAGCAACATGACAACAACACACTCCCATCATGACAACGTCGAAAAACAGTTTGGTTCTCAGGCAAGTGCCTACCTGAGCAGCGCCGTGCACGCCTCTGGCCGCGATCTGGTACGTCTCGGCGAACGGCTCGCCGCGTTTCCTGACGCGCACGTGCTGGACTTAGGCTGCGGGGCTGGGCACGCCAGTTTTACCGCCGCACAGCAGGTTGCTCAGGTGACGGCATATGACTTATCGAGCCAGATGCTGGATGTGGTTGCTGAAGCGGCGAAAGCGAAAGGGCTGAATAACGTCACGACGCGCCAGGGCTACGCTGAATCTTTACCCTTTGAGGATGCGTCGTTTGAGGTTGTGATTAGCCGTTACTCTGCACACCACTGGCATGATGTGGGGCAGGCATTACGGGAAGTGAAACGCGTGCTCAAACCGGGCGGAATCTTCATCATCATGGACGTGATGTCTCCCGGACATCCAGTACGAAATATCTGGCTCCAGACGGTTGAAGCGCTGCGTGATACCTCGCACGTGCAAAACTACTCCAGTGGAGAGTGGCTTACGTTTATCACCGAAGCCGGCTTGATTTCACGCTCATTGATAACCGACCGTTTGCCGCTGGAGTTCACATCATGGATTGCACGGATGCGCACACCCGAGGCATTGACTCAGGCGATCCGATTGTATCAGGAGAGCGCCTCTGCTGACGTGAAGGCGTACTTTGAACTGCATGATGATGGTTCGTTTACCAGCGACACCATTATGGCTGAAGCGCAAAAAGCGGGATAAATAAAAAAGGCACCGAGGGGAATCGGTGCCTTTTTAACAAGCGATCGTACTATCAGGAATCTGGCGTAGCGCTGTTTTTCACAAACAACGTCAGCTGGTCGCCAGGTTGCAGGTTGTCAGTATCGTTGTTCCAGCGCATCACATCTTTGATGTTTACGCCGTGACGCTTAGCAATACTGGACAGCGAGTCGCCTTTACGTACGCGATAGGTAATGCTATCGCTGTTCTTAGCGAGACGCTGTGCGCTGCTACCTGCACCTACGGTCAGCGTTTGACCCACTTTCAGACCAGATCCGCGCAGATTATTCCACTGCTGGAGATCTTTCGCATTCACGCCAAGACGTGATGCAATACCTGAAAGCGTATCACCTGAACGCACCTTATAGCTGCGGCTACTTACAGGCGACGTATCAGCGATCAGCGTGGACTGAACGGCTGCAATTTCACCCGAAGCCAAAGACTCTCGTAACTGTTCCGCATGTTTCTGCGGAACCATCACATAGCCAGGGCCACTAGCGCCCAGCGTGGAGCCTTTAACACCTGCATTAAAGGTTTTAAGCTTACTTACCGACATACCCGTCATATCGGCAACCTGTTGAATATCAACCGGGCTGCTGAGGCGGACACGCGCCAGTGCACGACTTTCGTCTGGTGTTGGCAGTTGTACACCGTAACGTTTGCTGTTCTTGAGAATATCGCCCAGTGCCAGCATTTTCGGTACGTAAATCTTTGTTTCCTGTGGCAGTGAGAGCGACCAGAAGTCTGTGGATTTTCCACGCGCTTTATTCGCTTTCATTGCCTTCAGTACACGACCTTCACCACTGTTATACGCCGCGACGGTCAATAACCAGTCGCCGTCAAACATCTTGTTCAGACGTTGCATCATGTCGAGAGCGGCTGTCGTTGAAGCGACAACATCACGACGCGCATCGTAGTTGCGGGTCTGCTTTAAACCATAATTTCGCCCTGTGCTCGGAATGATCTGCCAGATGCCTGCTGCATTGGCGCCAGACGTCGCGTGCGGGTCAAAAGCGCTCTCCACTATGGGTAGTAGTACCAGTTCCATAGGCATGTTACGTTTCTTAACTTGCCCGGCTATCCAGTACATATACGGCTCTGCCCGTAATGTTACATCGTGGAGATAGCTCTTATTTCTCAAATACTTCTGTTTCTGTTCGCGAATCCGGCTGTTTTCCGGAATTCCCATCTTTAGCTCGTCGCCAATAGAGGCCCACAAGTCTTGTTCCTGCGCGAAGGATGTCCCATCGTCCAACCATCGCGCCTGACTCGTAAACTTCCCTGCTTCCCCTTGACCAGCCGCAGAAAGGCTCTGTGCGTGCTGTTGTACGTTGCTGCCGTTTTGTGACTGGCAACCTACAAGCAGGACAGAGGCGAGTAATATCGCTTTTGCCTTCATGTGTGTGTCAATAGTTGCTTAAAAGACGAGCGATGATAACGGCGAAATTTTGAAAAGGCAACCCGCAATTATCTGAAGTTGTCTTTCTTTGACCTTAACCATGCAAATCGCGCTTCAGGTTGTAACAAATTTGTTTCTTGATTAATTTTATTAATTAAATCAACATCATCAGTTCTTAAAAATAAATTTATTTGTCGCTCATTTTTCAGAATTACGGGGAGTGTTTTTTGGTTTTTTGCACGTAACTCCTTCACTTTCTGGTAATAATCCTGAATCGCCCGATCCTCAGGCAGCACGCTTGCAGCAAACTTCATATTCCCTAATGTATACTCATGTGCGCAACAAATTACGGTGTCGGCTGGCAGCGCATTAATTTTTTGTAAAGATTGATACATCTGTTCTGGCGTGCCTTCAAACAGCCTTCCACAGCCGCCAGAAAACAGCGTGTCGCCACAAAACAGATAAGGTTTGCTGTAGAAACAGAGATGACCGGAAGTGTGACCTGGCGTAGCAAATACGGAAAACTCCCACCCGAGGATGAGGATACTTTCGCCTTCTTCAACAACTTGCGTCGTACCCTTATCCTGTGTCTCTGCTGGTCCGTAGACGAGTAGATGGGGATAGCGTGCAAGGAGATCGGGAACACCGCCGACATGATCGTGATGGTGATGGGTAAGGAGGATCGCCTCCGGCTGCCAGCCGTTTTCTTTAATCGCGTGCAGGATCGGTGCGGATTCGCCTGGATCAACAATGATGCATCTGCGATCGTCGTCGACTAAAACCCAGATGTAATTGTCCTGAAAGGCGGAAATACTGATAAGATTCATGCATTACCTCTTATAGCGTGGCGGGTGTTTTGATGAAACCGGCAAGGATACCTCAGACTGTCGCACCACCGGAACGTTGGGCAGAGTTGCCCTGGGGTGAATATTATCGCGAGGCCTTAGAACTTCAGCTTAAACCCTGGCTCGCGAAAATGTATGGTTTTCACCTGCTTAAGATTGGCAATCTGAGCGCAGAAATCAATACCGAAAGCTGCGCTATCTCGCATCAGGTTAGCGTATCGCTTAATGGCTCCCCGGTTCAGGTGAAAGCGGATCCGCTGCATTTGCCGTTTGCGGAAAAATCCATTGATGCCTGTCTGCTCGCCCACACGCTGCCCTGGTGCAGCGATCCCCATCGTCTGCTGCGGGAAGCCGACCGCGTTTTGATTGATGACGGCTGGCTGATCCTGAGCGGTTTTAATCCGCTGAGTCTGATGGGGCTACGTAAACTGACGCCCGTTCTGCGTCGCACGCCGCCTTATAACAGCAGGATGTTTACCATGATGCGCCAGCTGGACTGGCTTTCACTGTTAAAT
Organism: Enterobacter cloacae complex sp. 397G4; assembly: GCF_050031515.1. Taxonomy (NCBI): domain Bacteria; kingdom Pseudomonadati; phylum Pseudomonadota; class Gammaproteobacteria; order Enterobacterales; family Enterobacteriaceae; genus Enterobacter; species Enterobacter cloacae complex sp. 397G4. The sequence goes on from NZ_JBLGWE010000001.1 coordinate 986,784, forward strand.
TTCGAAGTGCTAAGCTACGGGGGTTTTCAGGTCATCCCCTGGACGCGTAAAGGCGGGGTCTTATTAAGCACCCATTTACCCGCGCTGGGGTGCATGCAATTTATTGTCGCGCGTAAGAGGACGATCCCCCTTACGCTCAACCCGATGAAGCAAAGCAAATCAAAAACGCGGATCCGCCAGACCGTGGGGGCCACGCGGCAGTACAAAAAACCGTGATCAGGATTCAGGTTGATAACCTGCATCCTCATGGGTCGGGTTGGATGCCGCCGCGCGAGCCAGCTCGTCACAGCGTTCGTTTTCAGGATGACCGGCGTGCCCCTTTACCCACTCCCATTTGATTTCGTGCTGACCGAGGGCGGCATCAAGACGCTTCCAGAGATCGACATTCTTGACGGGTTTTTTCTCTGCCGTTTTCCAGCCCCGCTTTTTCCAGTTGTGGATCCATTGGGTAATGCCCTGGCGGACATACTGGCTGTCGGTACTCAACACCACGTCACAATGTTCTTTTAACGCTTCCAGCGCCACGATGGCCGCCATCAACTCCATGCGGTTGTTGGTGGTCAGGAAATAGCCTTCACTAAATGTTTTTTCATGCTGGCGATAGCGCATAATGGCGCCATAGCCGCCGGGCCCTGGGTTACCGAGACAAGATCCATCGGTGAAAATTTCTACCTGTTTACGCATCTCTGGTAGACTTCCTGTATTTGAAACGTTCAGTAAAACGATAAGTCTGACATAAATGACCGCTATGAGCACTGCAATTACTCGCCAGATTGTTCTTGATACCGAAACCACCGGTATGAACCAGATTGGCGCCCACTACGAAGGGCACAAAATCATTGAGATTGGTGCCGTTGAAGTGGTGAACCGTCGCCTTACGGGCAACAACTTCCACGTTTACCTTAAACCCGATCGGCTGGTGGACCCGGAAGCGTTCGGCGTTCACGGAATTGCCGATGAGTTTTTGCTGGATAAGCCCACCTTTGCCGACGTCGCAGATGAATTTCTCGACTACATCAGAGGTGCGGAACTTGTCATTCATAACGCGTCGTTCGATATCGGCTTTATGGACTATGAGTTCAGCAAGCTCAACCGTGATATTCCGAAGACGAATACGTTCTGTAAAGTCACGGATAGCCTGGCGCTGGCAAGGAAGATGTTCCCCGGCAAGCGTAACAGCCTTGATGCCCTGTGCTCTCGCTATGAGATAGACAACACCAAGCGAACGCTGCACGGCGCGTTGCTCGATGCCCAGATCCTGGCCGATGTCTACCTGACCATGACCGGCGGGCAAACGTCGATGAAATTCAGTATGGAAAATGAATCCCAGCAGACGCGGGATGAAGGGGGAATTCAGCGTATTGTGCGTCAGGCGAATCGCCTGCGGGTTGTTTTAGCCAGTGATGAAGAACTGATGAACCATGAATCTCGTCTCGATTTAGTGCAGAAGAAGGGCGGAAGCTGTCTGTGGCGCACGTGAAAATGTGCTGAAACGTTTGTTAAATCACCGTTTGGGTGAATTTTGCAGCAAACGATTCAAAACCTGAGAAAAAGCGTTGACGAGTTCAGAGGCAAACCGTAATATTCGCCTCGTTCCCCAAACGGGAACAGTGGAGCGGTAGTTCAGTCGGTTAGAATACCTGCCTGTCACGCAGGGGGTCGCGGGTTCGAGTCCCGTCCGTTCCGCCACTATTCAGAAAGCCTGAGTCAGAAATGATTCAGGCTTTCGTCGTTTTATAGTCCCTCGAATATTGTTTATTCCTCTTTTTATTTCCATTAACAAAAAGTTAATAAGTACGGTGCATTTTATTAACAAATGCACGATTTTAGTGCATTATTTGCACTGTTTTTGTGCGTTTTTTGCCCATTTTTACCTTCGCGCCCATCTTCCTATGTAATAATTATGTAAAATAATTGGTAGGAAATCATTCGGTTACCGATCATTTTTCAGAAAATTAACGAACCAATACGCTATTGGTTCGTTAATTGCTTAATTACTAGCACGTTAAGTTCTGCGTCATATCAATAACTTATTATTAATAAAAATAAAGCAATGATGAAAGCGAGCGAACCAATATGAAAAAGCCTTCACGGTTTTTAGCTAATTCCAGTACCGCGCTTGAGCAGCTGCGCGGGCTTATCAACCAGCACGAGTCAACACCAGGCATTCCGCTGCCCACTGAACGTGAGCTGTCGGACACTCTCGGCGTAGGCCGACGTGAAGTGCGTCGCGCGCTGGACGTGCTGGAAGAGGAAGGGCGTATCTGGCGCAAGCAGGGCAAGGGTACCTTCATTGGTCCATCTGCCCCGGTTGAGCCGTTGGCGCTTCAGGGATTGGTTCAGCAAACCAACCTGCTGGAAGTCATGGAAGCTCGACTACAGCTCGAACCCGGCTTAGCCCGACTTGCGGCACTGCGTGCCACCAGGGAAAACCTCGCGCTCATGCAGCGTATGCTGGAACGCATTAATAAGGTCAGCCCGGATGACCGCGATCTCAACGAACTGTGGGATAGCGCCTTCCACCGCGCCATTGCGGAGGCAGCAGGTAACCGCCTGATGCTTGGGCTTTTTGATGCGATAGATGCCGTCCGCCGGGAGCCTGGCTGGCAGCATTTACGCGAACTTGCCCGCACCCCTGAACGTGTCGATAGCTACAACGACCACCATCACAAAATCATGTCAGCGATTATTCATCGCCAGCCTAATGAAGCAGCTGCCGCCATGCGCGAACACCTGCTCAGCCTGCAAACCGCCCTGATTCAGGCTATCCACCTTGAGGACGATTCCACGCTATGACGACGATACCCTTTAAGGACTCCACGCCCGTACTGCGGCTGCAAAACCTCAACGTTAAATTCGCGGGCTCGCCGGTGAGCGTGCTCGACGATATCTCGCTGACGGTCAGGGCGGGAGAAACGCTGGCGCTGGTAGGCGAGTCCGGCTGCGGTAAAAGCATCACTTCCCTGGCGCTGATGGGGTTATTACCTGCCAGCGCCAGGATCGTCAGCGGGGAGATGAATTTCCGCCGCCAGGATCTGCGCAAGCTCTCGCCGCGGGAGTATGCCGATCTGCGCGGCAGCGAACTGGCGATGATATTCCAGGAGCCCATGACCTCGCTCAACCCGGCCTTCACGCTTGGCGATCAGCTCAGTGAAGCGGTGATGCGCCATCAAACGATCTCCCGGGCTGAGGCGATGACGGTTGCGCTACAGATCCTGGAGAAGGTGCAGATCCCGGCCGCAGAGATGCGCCTTAAGGCTTACCCGCATCAGCTTTCCGGCGGTATGCGCCAGCGCGTGATGATAGCGATGGCGCTGATAAACCATCCCAAACTACTCATTGCTGACGAACCCACTACCGCTCTGGACGTGACCATTCAGGCGCAAATTCTCTCCCTGCTCAATACTTTAAAAGAAGAAACGGGCACGGCGGTGCTGATGATCACCCACGATTTAGGCGTGGTGGCTGAAGTCGCGCAGCAGGTGGCGGTGATGTATGCCGGACAGGTAGTGGAGCAGGGGAGTGTTGAAGCCCTGTTTGCCGATCCGCAGCACCCCTATACCATTGGCCTTATGGGTTCCCTTCCTTCTATGGGTGCGCGTAAAGGCCAGCTATCAACTATTCCCGGATCGGTCCCGCTGCCGGAATCCATGCCTCAAGGCTGCCGCTTTGCCACCCGATGTCCCTTCGCGCAGACGCGCTGTCATGCTGAAAAACCACCGCTCACTACGCTCGGTACGGGCCATCAGGTTGCCTGCTTCCGCGTGCCGCTCGAACACCACATTGCCCTGGGAGAGACCGCATGACCATGCCCATTCTTGAAGCCCGCGATCTGAGCAAGCTTTTCCCCGGCCCGAAAAAACTGTTTACGCCGGCCCGCTTTGTCACCGCTGTCGACCGAGTTTCGATGTCGGTGATGCCTGGCGAAACGCTGGCAATTGTCGGCGAGTCGGGTTCCGGGAAATCCACCCTTGGTCGTCTGCTGCTGCGCCTGCTAGGCGCCAGCGAAGGGCGGGTATTTTATCAGGGTGAGGAGATCACCCACGCCTCGGGCGCCCGTCTGAACCAGCTCCGGCGTGAGCTACAGATCATCTTTCAGGATCCCTTCGCTTCGCTGAACCCGCGCATGACGGTGGAGCAAATTGTCGGTGAGCCGCTGTGGCTGCATCAGAACATGAAAAAAACGGATCGCCAGTACCGCGTCTCCGAGCTACTCAGGACGGTCGGCTTGCCCTCAGCCTGGGCCGGGCGTTATCCACACGAATTTTCCGGCGGGCAGCGCCAGCGTATCGGCATTGCGCGCGCGCTGGCATCAGGCCCAAAGCTGCTGCTTGGTGATGAGCCGGTTTCTGCGCTGGACGTTTCCGTTCAGGCACAAGTGGTTAATTTACTGGAAAGCCTGAAGCACCAGTTGGGGCTAACGATGGTGATCGTCGCCCACGGGCTGGCGGTTATCCGTCATATGAGCGACCGCGTGGCGGTAATGTATCTTGGGCAAATCGTCGAGCTGGCCACCGTCGACGACATCTTCGACGCACCGTTGCATCCTTATACCCAGGCGTTGATTGCCTCAGCGCCGCAAATGCAGCCAGGCGTAGCGCGGGATACGCCGCTGTTGCAGGGTGATTTACCGAACCCGGCTAACCCGCCGTCCGGCTGCCGTTTCCACACCCGTTGCCCCTACGTTACAGATGAATGCCGCCAGATCGAGCCGATTAATCAGGTGCTCGACGGCGGACGTCAGGTTGCTTGCCATCGCTGGCAGGAGATCAATCGCGATCGCAGCGTTATCCAGATCGCACCGCCATCCGCCGCTTTTCTGCGCCGCCGCGCGCTGTTTGAACACGCGGCCACTCACTCCTCCCTTCCTTCAAGGAACTCATGATAATGACAATGCGTAATTCTCTTTTGACCGTACTGGGAAGTGTTATGTTGCTTGGCGCGGCGCTGCCCGCCCATTCTGAAAGCGTGCTGCGGATCGGCCTGGGGGCCGACCCGGATATGCTCGACCCGCATCTGGCGCGCACCTACTATGGCCGTTTCGTGTTTGCCTCCCTGTGCGACAGGCTGGTGGACGTCGACGAGCACCTGAAAGTGGTGCCGGGTCTGGCAAAATCCTGGGCCTGGAGCGAAGATGGCAAAACGCTGACTATGGATCTACGCGAAGGTGTGACCTTCCACGACGGTGAAAAATTTGATGCCGCTGCGGCAAAATACAACCTCGACCGCGCCCTGACCCTCAAAGGCTCCTTGCGTAAAAGCGAGATCTCATCCGTTGAATCGGTCGAGGTCACCGGCCCGATGCAGATTGCGCTGCACCTGAAAACACCGGATGCCGCGCTGCTAATGCAGCTCACCGACCGCGCGGGCGCGATGATGGCACCCGATGCGGCGAAAAAGCCTGACTTTGCCGCCCATCCCGTCTGCTCCGGTCCATACAAATTCGACAGCCGCGTGTCGCAGGACCGCATCGTTCTGACCCGCTTCGACAACTACTGGAACAAAGACGCCTATCACTTCGACAAAATCATCTATCTGCCGATCCCGGATGCCTCCGTGCGTCTCGCGAACCTGCGCGCGGGCGATCTTGACCTGACCGAGGGCATTGCCGCCAGCGACGTCAAAACCGTCGAAGCCGACAGCAAGCTGGCGCTGGCGAAGGTCACCGGTCTGGGCTATCAGGGGATCACCTTCAATATTAACAACGGCAAGGTGCCGGCCAACGATCCGTTCAAAGATGCCCGCGTGCGCGAGGCGTTTTCTCAGGCAATCGATCGCGATGCGTTAAACCAGGTGGTCTTTGAAGGGCTCTACACCCCGGCAAATCAGGCGTTTTCACCGGTCAGCCCGTACCACGTTAACCTGCCGGTCCCGCCGCGCGACGTCGATAAAGCCAAAGCGCTGCTGAAAGCCGCCGGTGTGACCACGCCGCTGAGCGTCAATCTGCTGGTGCCAAACAACCCAACCTCGCAGCAGGTGGGACAGGTATTGCAGGCGATGGTGGCAGAGGCGGGCTTTAACCTGAACCTGCAAATGACCGAGTTCGCCACGCTGCTGGATCGCCAGCAGAGCGGTGACTACCAGTTGAGCTTCTCCGGCTGGTCGGGGCGCCCGGATCCGGATGGCAGCATTTACGGCTTTATCAACAGTAAAGGCACCCTGAACGACGGCCGCTACAGTAACGCGCAGATCGATGAATGGCTGACTCAGGCGCGTCAGAGCACCGACCAGGCCGCACGCCAGCCGCTGTACGACAAGGTGGTGAAGCAACTCCAGACCGACATGCCGATTGCCTACCTCTACTTCGAGCCGCGCATTTTTGGCCTGAACAAAAGCGTGCAGGGCTTTAAGCCGTACCCGGACGGCATCGTGCATCTGGCCGGTTTGACGCTGGCAAAATAAACGTCCTGAGGAGAACCCATGCTGGAACTGATTTGCAAACGTCTGCTGCTGGCCGTCCCGACGCTATTGCTGGTGAGCATGATGGTGTTCGGGCTGCAAAAGCTGCTGCCCGGCGACCCGCTGATCGCCATGGCCGGGGAGGAGCGCGATCCGGCGGTCATTGCCCAACTGCGTGCTGAGCTTAATCTGGATGCGCCGATCCCCGTGCAGTATTTCCATTGGCTAACGCGCGCGCTGCAGGGCGATCTGGGCGTCTCCTTGCGCACGCATGAACCGGTCACGCAGCTGATTGCCAGCAAGCTGCCGGTCACGCTGGAGCTCTCTCTGCTGGCGATGATCATCGCGCTGGTGTTTGGCATCAGCATGGGGATCCTTGCGGCGGTGAATAAAAACAGCTGGGTCGATCACGGGGCGAACTTTGTGGCGATCTCGGGGATATCAATTCCGCACTTCTGGCTGGGGATCCTGCTGATTCTGGTCTTTTCGGTGAACTTGCAATGGTTACCTGCGTCCGGTTATGTGCCATTCAGTGAAGATCCGATCCAGAACCTGCGCACGCTGCTGCTGCCCGCGTCCGTGCTCGGAACCGGACTGGCGGCGACGCTGATGCGCCATACCCGTGCGTCGATGATTGCGGTACTGAAGGCGGATTACATCCGCACCGCGCGCGCTAAGGGGCTGCTGCCGAAAGCAGTGATCCTGAAGCACGCCTTTCGCAACGCGCTGGTGCCTGTAATCACCCTCACCACGCTGCTGTTCGGCGAGCTACTGGGCGGCGCGGTGCTGACCGAGCAGGTCTTCACCATTCCGGGCTTTGGCAAAATGATCGTCGACTCGGTGTTCAATCGTGACTATGCGGTGGTGCAGGGCGTGGTGCTGATCGTGGCGATCGGCTTCCTGATGCTCAATCTGCTGGCCGACGTGCTCTACGTCCTTATCAACCCGAAAATGCGAGGTTAACCATGGCGGAACTGACGACGCAAACCGTTGCCCCCACGCTGCCGCGCGCGCAGAACCGGGTGCTGAAGAAATTTCTCGGCAATAAAAGCGCGGTGATTGGCGCGCTTGTGGTGGGCTTTTTTGTCCTGGTGGCGCTGCTGGCGCCGTGGATCGCCCCCTTCGACCCGGTCAAAGCCAACTTCCTGGCGGTGCGCAAAGCGCCGTCGGCGATGTACTGGTTCGGCACCGACGAGCTGGGGCGTGACATCTTATCCCGCATTATTTGGGGGGCGCGCACCTCGCTGATGGCGGGCTGTATGTCGGTCATTATTGCCGTGGTCATCGGCGTGCCGCTGGGGCTGGTGGCGGGCTACTTCCAGAAGATGTGGGACGGCGTGATCTCGCGCTTTATTGAGGCCTTGCTGGCCTGTCCGTTCCTGATCATGGCGATCGCGCTGGGGGCATTTTTGGGCCCAAGCCTGACGAATGCGATGATCGCCATTGGTCTCTCGGCAATGCCGATCTTCGCCCGGCTGACGCGCGGCCAGGTGATCGCCATTTGCAACGAAGAGTATATCGACGGCGCGCGGGCGATTGGCCTGCCGGATCGCTGGATCATCATTAAATACGTCCTGCCAAACGTGATGTCGCCGATCCTCGTGCAGGCCACGCTGGCGATCGCCTCGGCGATTATCGCCGAAGCCAGCCTGTCGTTTTTGGGGCTGGGACAGCAGCCGCCAAATCCGTCCTGGGGCTCCATGCTCAACACCGCGAAAGGGTTTCTGGAGCAGGCTCCGTGGATGTCCATTTTCCCCGGCGTGGCGATTTTCCTTGCCGTGCAGGGCTTTAATCTACTCGGCGACGGGCTGCGCGATGCGCTCGATCCGCGCCACGACTAAGGAGTCATGATGACCAAAGCGCTTGATTTTACGTCCGGTTACGATTCACGCCGCCCGCCGATGCTGGGCCATAACGCGGTTGCCACGTCGCAGCCGCTGGCGGCGCAGGCGGGGATGAAGATGCTGCAACTGGGCGGCAATGCCGTCGATGCAGCCATTGCCACCGCGATGGCGCTGACGGTGGTTGAGCCGACCGGCAACGGGATCGGCAGCGACGCCTTTGCCATCGTCTGGGACGGTGAAAAGCTTCACGGCCTCAACGCATCAGGCCGCTCGCCGGCCAGCTGGCATGCGGATCTGTTTGCCGGAAAAAGCGCAGTGCCGGAAATTGGCTGGGACGCGGTGACCGTGCCGGGAGCGGTATCCGGCTGGGTCGCGCTGGCGGAGCGCTTCGGCACGCTGCCGCTGACCACGCTGGCGCAGCCTGCCATTGACTACGCGCGCAACGGCTTTCCCGTCTCGCCGCTGATTGGTCATCTCTGGCAGCGAGGCTATAGCAAGCTGAAAGATCAGCCGGGCTTCAGCGCCTGCTTCGCGCCGGAAGGCCGCGCCCCGCGCGTGGGGGAAATCTTCCGTAACCCGGCGCAGGCCAGCTCGCTGGAGCTGATTGCCAAAACTAACGGTGACGCGTTTTACCGCGGCGAGCTGGCGCAGAAAATTGCCGCCTTTGCCAAAGAACACGGTGCGCATCTGACGGCAGAGGATCTGGCAAACCACCGCGTGGACTGGGTAGACCTGCTGTCGCGCGACTTCGCGGGCGGTTCGGTGCAGGAGCTGCCGCCTAACGGTCAGGGGATCGCCACGCTGATTGCGCTCGGCATTCTTGAGCAGTGCGGCATTGAGAAGCATCACCCGGATTCCGTGCAGTCTCTTCATCTCTCCATCGAGGCGATGAAGCTGGCGCTGGCGGATCTCGACCGCTACGTTGCGGATGAAGAACATATGGCGTTCGCGGCAAAAGAGCTGCTGAGTGACCATTACCTGAAGTCGCGCGCCGCGCTTATCAACCACGATAGCGCCTCTGATTTTGTGTACGGATCGCCGACGCAGAGCGGGACTGTTTACGTCAGCACCGCGGATGCGAGTGGGATGATGGTCTCGTTTATTCAGTCCAACTATATGGGATTCGGTTCAGGGATCGTGGTGCCGGATACCGGGATCAGCCTGCAAAACCGGGGCTGCGGCTTTGTGCTGGATCCTGCGCACCCGAACGCGCTGGCGGGCAGCAAGCGCCCGTTCCACACCATCATTCCGGGATTTGCGATGGACGGCAACGGCAAGCCGCTGATGTCCTTCGGCGTGATGGGCGGCCCGATGCAGGCGCAGGGGCACATGCAGATGGCGCTGCGCATTATGCTGCACGGGCAAAACCCGCAGGCGGCAATCGATGCACCGCGCTGGCGCGTGGTGCAGGGCAGGGAGGTGATCGTCGAATCAACGTTCGATCGCAATACTATCGCGGCGCTGCGCGAGCGCGGGCATCAGATCGTGGTGGAAGATCCGCTTCAGGATTATAACTTCGGCGGTGCGCAGGTGATTTACCGTATGCCGGAAGGGCACTACGTGGCCGCGACGGAAAGCCGCAAAGACGGGCAGGCGCTGGTGAGTTAATTAACGCCCGGTGGCGCTGCGCTTACCGTGCCTACGCTGTGCTTTTTGTAGGCCGGGTAAGGCGCAGCCGTCACCCGGCTTTTTTTCAACCAATGCTAAACGGATCTGCATCCTGCCAGGCCGGAAACTTCTCCCGATACTCCTTTAACGCCGTTAACGAGATCTCAGCGTCAATTCGTGTTGCCTGATGCGGCTCGGCGGTGGCAATAATCTCACCCTGCGGACTTATCACCCGGCTGTCACCGCGATAGTGATGCCCGTTGCCGTCCGTTCCCACGCGGTTACAGCCAACGACATAAGCCTGATTTTCAATCGCGCGCGCGGTCAGTAAAGCCTGCCAGTGCAGGGAGCGTGGGGCGGGCCAGTTGGCGACGTACAACGCCAGGTCATAATCGTTGCGGTTGCGCGACCACACCGGGAAGCGCAGGTCATAGCAGACCAGCGGCAGAATACGCCAGCCGCGCCATTCAAATACCACGCGTTCGCTTCCGGCTTCATAATGTTGATGTTCATCCGCCATGCGGAACAGGTGGCGCTTATCGTAGAAATGGACTTTTCCTTCCGGCTCGACCAGCAGGAAGCGGTTGACCGGTCCGCGCCCGGTCTGGAGTGCGACGCTACCGGCAATCAGCGCATTTGTTTCCTGCGCCCTGGCGTGCATCCAGGCCACCACCTCGTCCTGCGGCATGGACTGTTTTGCTGCCTCCATCGCGAAACCTGTGGTAAACATCTCCGGCAGGACAATCACATCGCGTCCGGTAATCTCTTCCAGCTGGCGATCAAAATGGCGAAGGTTGGCGGGGCCGTCCATCCACACTAAAGGTTGCTGCAAAACAGAAATCTTTAAACCAGGCACGATACAGGCTCCTTAATAAACACTTTTTGACACTGTAGCACGTCATTACCAGAAAATGTGGCAATAAAAACCCCGCGCGGGGCGGGGTTTGTGGGAGCAAAAGGCCTTATGCCGCTTCAGGTTTGCGGTGCTTCTCTGGCAGCTTTACCGGCTGTGTCGCCAGCTCTTCAGGTTCGAAATCATCCACATTAATACTGCGCAGACGGCTCTCTTCGGCTTTCACCAGAATCGCAGCTTCGCTGTTGTCGATGATGCCACCCGCCAGCGCCTGTTTTGCCAGCTCATCCAGTCGTGTAAACGGCAGGTTTTTGCCCAGCTGTTTGCAGATCTTCTGGTGAATCGGGTCGGCGGCCATCACGTCAAGCAGCGCCTCTTCCAGCAAACCTACCGGGTTATGCGGGGTAGGTGCCAGATATTGACCCCGACCAATACGAGAGCGGGTTGCGCTTGGTACCTGGAGGATTTTTGCCACTTTGTGATCCAGCTTGTCGGACGGCGCCAGGTGATGACGACCGGTCGGGAAGATCACCGCGCGCAGGGCACCCGCTACGAAGCGGTTCGGGAAGTTCGCCAGTAGATCGTCAATCGCCTGTTCGGCCTGATACATCGCATCCTGAACGCCCCAGTGCACCAGCGGCAGATCCGCTTCCTGACGGCCTTCATCGTCGTAGCGTTTCAGCACCGCAGAGGCCAGGAAGATCTGGCTCAGCACATCACCCAGACGGGCGGAGATGCGTTCGCGACGCTTCAGGCTACCGCCCAGGACGGCCATTGAGACGTCAGACAGCAGGGCCAGGTTGGCGCTCAGACGGTTCAGATGCTGGTAGTGACGTTTGGTCGCATCGCCGGTTGGCGTCGCGCTGGTCAGCCCGCGCGTCAGGCCCAGCCAGAAGCTGCGCACCTTGTTGCTGCCGACGTGACCGATATGTTTGAACAGCAGCTTGTCGAAGGCATCCACATCATTATTCTGCGCGGCAGCCATCTCTTCCAGCACGTAAGGATGGCAACGAATCGCACCCTGGCCGAAGATCATCATGCTGCGGGTCAGGATGTTTGCCCCTTCTACGGTGATGGCAATCGGCGCACCCTGATAGCCGCGCGCCAGGAAGTTGCCTTCGCCGAGCATGATACCTTTACCGCCTGCGATATCCATTGCATCAATAATTGACTGCTGTGCGCGGTGGGTACAGTGATACTTCACAATCGCTGACAGCACGGCGGGTTTTTCGCCCAGCATAATGCCGTAGGTAATCAGCGAGGCTGCGGCGTCCATCACGTAGGCATTGCCCGCAATACGCGCCAGCGGCTCTTCTATACCTTCCATCTTGCCGATGGAGATTTTGAACTGACGGCGGATATGCGCGTAAGCCCCAATCCCCATCGCCACCGATTTCAGACCGCCGGTTGAGTTCGACGGCAGGGTAATGCCGCGGCCCACAGACAGACATTCCACCAGCATACGCCAGCCCTGCCCGGCCATTTTCGGGCCACCGATGATGTAGTCAATCGGAACAAAGATATCCTGACCGCGGGTAGGACCGTTCTGGAACGGTACGTTCAGCGGGAAGTGACGGCGACCAATTTCAACGCCCGGGGTTGAGGTTGGGATCAGCGCACAGGTAATACCCAGCTCTTCTTCACCGCCCAGCAGTTTTTCCGGGTCAGAGAGTTTGAACGCCAGGCCCAGCACCGTGGCGATAGGTGCGAGGGTGATATAACGTTTGTTCCAGGTCAGGCGCATGCCCAGCACCTGCTGGCCCTGCCATTCGCCCATGCAAACCACGCCGGTATCAGGAATTGCGCCGGCATCGGAGCCTGCCTCCGGGCTGGTCAGCGCGAAGCACGGAATTTCCTGACCACGCGCCAGACGCGGCAGGTAGTGATCTTTCTGCTCTTCTGTACCGTAATGCTGTAACAGCTCGCCCGGGCCTAAGGAGTTTGGCACGCCAACGGTGATCGCCAGGATCCCGGAGACACCCGCCAGTTTTTGCAGTACGCGAGCCTGAGCGTAAGCGGAGAATTCCAGACCGCCGTACTCTTTCTTAATGATCATCGCGAAGAAGCGATGCTCTTTCAGGTATGCCCACAGCTCAGGCGGCAGGTCGGCCATTTCGTGAGTGATGGCAAAGTCGTTTGCCATGCGGCACGCTTCTTCTACCGGACCATCAATAAAGGCTTGTTCTTCGGCGGTCAGACGCGGCTGCGGATAGTTGTGAAGCTTTTTCCAGTCGGGGTTGCCCTGGAACAGATCGCCTTCCCACCAGGTTGTACCGGCGTCAATCGCTTCTTTCTCTGTACGCGACATCGGCGGCATCACTTTACGGAATCCCCTGAACACCGGCGCAGAGATCATCGACTTACGCATCGGCGTCAGGTTGAACGGCAGCAAAATGATGGCCAGGGGAACAAGGACCCAGATATTCCACAGACCAGCGACGCCAAGTGCAGCCGTCCAGGCCAGAAGAATCAGGCTACTCAGGAATAAACTGACACGGTGATAGAACAACACACCGAGCAGCACAACGGTTGCGAAAATGCTCAAAATCATCATAAAGAAAAGCTCCCTTGCTTGTAGGAGGTCTGACCACTTGTGATGATATGGTTGTAGTTGATGTCATTTCCTTTAGCAATGTGTTTACAAAATAATTACAACCTGGTTCACATTGTTCGCGTTTTAGCCGGCACAAAAAATCAAAACGCCGGACGATTCGCATGGCTTTAGCTTCTCGCTTTTACTGCTATCCGGTACACTCCACTGTGTTATTTCATCAATACTGAAGGATTATCCTCATGTACCAGGATCTTATTCGTAACGAACTGAACGAAGCGGCGGAAACGCTGGCGAATTTTCTGAAAGATGATGCCAATATTCACGCTATTCAGCGCGCGGCGGTCCTGCTTGCCGACAGCTTCAAAGCCGGCGGTAAAGTGCTCTCCTGCGGTAACGGCGGTTCCCACTGTGACGCCATGCACTTCGCCGAAGAGCTGACCGGACGCTATCGTGAAAACCGTCCGGGCTACCCGGCGATTGCGATTTCCGACGTGAGCCACATCTCCTGTGTAGGCAACGACTTCGGTTACGACCATATCTTTTCCCGCTACGTTGAAGCCGTAGGCCGTGAAGGCGACGTGCTGCTGGGTATCTCCACATCCGGTAACTCTGCTAACGTGATCAAAGCGATCGCCGCCGCGCGTGAGAAGGGCATGAAAGTGATCACCCTTACCGGGAAAGATGGCGGTAAGATGGACGGTACAGCGGACATTGAAATCCGTGTACCACACTTCGGTTATGCGGATCGCGTTCAGGAAATTCACATCAAAGTGATCCACATCCTGATCCAACTGATCGAAAAAGAGATGGTTAAGTAAGACTTCGCTGGGGGGCGCCGGTGCCCCCCGCTGTTGTGGAGGTGATCTATGTGCGAACTGCTCGGGATGAGCGCCAATGTGCCAACCGATATCTGCTTTAGTTTTACCGGGCTGGTTCAGCGCGGTGGAGGAACCGGGCCGCATAAAGACGGCTGGGGTATTACCTTCTACGAAGGCAAAGGATGTCGCACGTTTAAAGATCCACAACCCAGCTTTAACTCACCCATTGCCAGACTGGTGCAGGACTATCCTATTAAATCCTGTTCGGTGATCGCCCATATCCGCCAGGCAAATCGCGGCGAAGTGGCGCTGGAAAATACCCATCCGTTTACCCGTGAACTGTGGGGCCGTAACTGGACCTATGCGCACAACGGGCAGCTTTCGGGCTATAAGTCGCTGGAAACCGGCAATTTCCGTCCTGTCGGTGAAACGGACAGCGAAAAAGCATTTTGCTGGCTGCTGCACAAGCTGACCGAGCGCTACCCCCGTACGCCCGGCAACATGACCGCCGTTTTTAAGTACATAGCGTCACTGGCGTCTGAGTTACGCGAGAAGGGCGTCTTTAATATGCTGCTGTCTGACGGGCGCTACGTGATGGCGTTCTGCTCGACGAATCTGTTCTGGATCACCCGACGTGCGCCGTTTGGCGTCGCCACGCTGCTCGATCAGGATGTGGAAATTGATTTTCAGAAGGAGACCACACCGAACGATGTGGTCACTGTCATTGCAACGCAGCCGCTGACCGGCAACGAAACCTGGCAAAAGATCATGCCAGGCGAGTGGGCGCTATTTTGTCTCGGGGACCGCGTAATTTGACGCCAGCTGCGGCTGAACCACTTCATGGCTGAGCGGTTTACTCACCACGTAACGGCCATTGACGATGGACACCACCGGCGGCTTATGGGTCTGCTCGAAGTAGTCATAGCCCGGTTTTAGCTGTTTCCAGAAATCTGTGTAAACAGAGTACTTATGGCGCGCCATGTTCGCATCCGTCATACGGAACGGATAGATGCTGACCTGAACGTTCGGCTGGCCGAAGACCAGTGCGCCCGTGACAAACTGGAAGATTTCATCAATGCCGGAATCCGTCATCGCATAACAACCGACAGACACGCAGGCACCGTGAATCATCAGGTATTTCCCTTCGTAACCGTGTGCACGGTCGAAGGCATTGGGGAAACCGATGTTAATCGCTTTATAGAAGCGGCTGTCCGGTTTTAGCTGGTTACGCTGAACGTTGTAAAACCCTTCCGGACTTTTGAAGTCACCCTGGCGCTGTTTCGGCCCCAGCCCGCCAGAATAGTTACAGATTTTGTAGCTATCGAGCAGCTGATACGTCTCGCCCATTTTGACAAACAGATCGAGTGTGCGCTCTTCCTTGAAGATTTGAATATAAACCGGGGATCCCATCAACTGCTGTTTATACTCTTTGCTGACCGGCGTCGTTGAACTATTACTGCCAAGCAGCCCGGCAAACGACATGCACGGTATCAGAAGCATCGCAATGAACAATGCGATTTTACGCATACTACTGGTTCCTTGATAAAACAATGACCAACTTGCCAGAACGGCAAAAGACACCCGAAATCAGACTAATCTGGACAGGAGCGCTCACATTAGCACCGATGGAGATTTTCGCAAGAGCCAACCTTTGCGTTTACAAATTAGTTTTACTTTATAACCCATTCATAATGTCCTGACTCCAGGAACTTTGCGCAATAGCTCGCATTTCGGCGCGCCAGACGGCGGATTTGCTGCCCCTGGCAGGGCCGAAAATGGTACACTCCGGCCTCTCTGGATTGTTGTTCATGGATACCTGCTAACCACATGTTTAGAATCAGAAAAGGACTCGATCTGCCAATCTCTGGCGTGCCTGAACAGCACGTCACCACCGGCGCCAGTATTCATCATGTCGCTATTGTAGGTGATGATTACGTGGGCATGCGTCCCGCGATGCTGGTAAAGGAAGGCGATCGCGTAATAAAAGGCCAGGCGCTCTTCGAGGATAAAAAAAATCCTGGCGTTATGTTTACAGCCCCAGCCAGCGGCACCGTTGTCGCCATCCATCGTGGTGAGCGTCGCGTCCTGCAATCGGTTGTTATTCAAATTGAAGGCGATGAGAAACGCGAATTTGCGCGTTTTGACGCCGCCGATCTTGCCACCCTCAGCCACGACGCGGTGCAGACGCAACTGCTGGAGTCGGGACTGTGGACGGCGCTTCGCACGCGCCCCTATAGCAAAACGCCCGTGCCTGGCACTGTGCCGGCCGCTATCTTCGTCACGGCCATCGACACCAACCCGCTCAGCGCAGATCCGCAGCCTCTTATCCTGGCGGAACGCAAAGCTTTCGATGCCGGCCTCACCGTGTTAACGCGCCTGACGCCGGGCAAAGTGCATGTCTGCCAGGCCAGCGGCGGTAAGCTGGGCGGTCATCCGCAAGGGCAGGTAGCCTTTAATGAATTTTCCGGCCCGCATCCTGCCGGGCTGGTGGGAACGCATATTCATTTCCTGGAGCCGGTAAGCCTGACGAAACAGGTCTGGCATCTTAATTATCAGGACGTGATCGCTATCGGTAAGCTGTTCACCACGGGTGAGCTGTGCGCAGAACGCATTATTGCCATCGGCGGCCCTCAGGCAACCCAACCTCGTCTGGTTCGCACGCTGCTTGGGGCAGACCTGACGGCGCTATTGGCTGGCGAAACGAAAGAGGGTGAAAACCGCATTATTTCCGGTTCGGTGCTGAGCGGCAGGCACGCGACAGGCCCGATGGCCTGGCTGGGCCGTTTCCATCTTCAGGTGAGCGTGGTGCTTGAAGGACGCGAGAAAGAGCTGTTCGGCTGGGTACTGCCTGGTGCAGAAAAATACTCTGTAACCCGCACCACGCTCGGCCACTTCCTGCGTCGTAAGCTGTTTAACTTCTCCACCAGCACCAACGGCGGTGAGCGCGCCATGGTTCCGATTGGCAACTACGAACGCGTGATGCCGCTGGATATTCTGCCCACCGTGCTGCTGCGCGATCTCCTGGCCGGCGATACCGACGGTGCCCAGGCGCTGGGCTGTCTGGAGCTGGACGAAGAAGATCTGGCGCTGTGTACCTATGTGTGTCCAGGTAAATACGAATATGGACCCGTATTGCGCGAGGTGTTAACCCGCATTGAGCAGGAAGGATAACCATGGGCTTAAAACACCTCTTTGAAAAAATTGAGCCGCACTTTACCGAAGGGAAGCTCAAAAAGTACTACCCGTTGTATGAAGCGACAACGACCATTTTCTACACGCCGGGTCTGGTGACGAAAGGCGCGGCGCACGTTCGCGACGCCATCGACCTCAAGCGAATGATGATTCTGGTCTGGTTTGCGGTCTTCCCGGCCATGTTCTGGGGGATGTATAACGTTGGGTTGCAAACTATTCCGGCGCTGCACCATATGTACGATGCAGAGCAGCTGGCGCAGGTGATTCAGTCTGACTGGCACTATCGTCTGGCGCAGTCGCTGGGGGTGAGCTTTGCGGCAGATGCCGGCTGGGTCAGCATGATGACGCTGGGCGCTGTCTTCTTCCTCCCTATCTATATGACTGTCTTTATCGTGGGCGGTTTCTGGGAGGTGCTGTTCGCTATTATTCGCAAACATGAGATCAACGAGGGCTTCTTTGTTACCTCTATTCTGTTTGCGCTGATTGTTCCGCCAACGCTGCCGCTCTGGCAGGCGGCGATGGGGATCAGCTTTGGCGTGGTGATTGCCAAGGAGATCTTCGGCGGGACCGGACGCAACTTCCTCAATCCGGCGCTGGCAGGGCGCGCGTTCCTGTTCTTTGCTTATCCGGCGCAAATCTCGGGCGACCTGGTGTGGACGGCAGCAGACGGATTCTCCGGCGCGACGCCACTTTCACAGTGGGCGGCTGGCGGCGGCGAAACGCTGGTCAATAATGCAACCGGACAGCCTGTCACCTGGTTTGATGCGTTTATCGGCAATATTCCAGGCTCCATCGGTGAAGTGTCTACCCTGATGATTTTGATCGGCGGGGCCATCATCCTCTTTGGCCGCGTGGCGTCCTGGCGCATTGTCGCAGGCGTCATGCTCGGGATGGTACTCACCGCCACGCTTTTCAACTTCATTGGTTCAGACACAAACCCGATGTTCTCCATGCCGTGGTACTGGCACCTTGTGCTGGGAGGCTTTGCGTTTGGCATGATGTTCATGGCCACCGATCCGGTCTCGGCTTCGTTTACTGACAGAGGTAAATGGTGTTACGGCGCGCTCATTGGGGTGATGTGTGTACTGATTCGCGTGGTCAACCCGGCTTATCCGGAAGGGATGATGTTGGCCATTCTGTTTGCCAATCTGTTTGCGCCGCTGTTCGACTACCTGGTCGTGCGCGCCAACATTAAGCGGAGGAAGGCGCGTGGCTGAGATCAAAAATAACGACAGCATCAGCAAAACGCTGCTGGTGGTGCTGGTACTGTGTCTGGTCTGTTCCATTGTCGTGGCCGGTTCTGCCGTAGGGTTAAAACCGCTACAGCAGGAGCAACGAGCGCTGGATAAACAGCGTAACATCCTGGCCGTGGCCGGGCTGATGCAGGAAGGCATGACGAAGGATGACGTCGCAGCGGTGTTTGCCGAACGTATTACCGCACGGCTGGTGGATTTAAAAACCGGGGAGTTAATGGATAAAGACCCGGCGAAATACAACCAGGCGCTGGCGCTAAAAGATCCGCAGATGAGCACCACGCTTGACGCCTCGCAGGATCCGGCAGGCATTAAGCGCCGCAGCAATGTCGCGGAGATTTACCTCGTCCGTGATGAGCAAAAGCGCATCCAGGAAATCGTGTTGCCCATCTATGGCAACGGTTTATGGTCAATGATGTACGCCTTTGTGGCGCTGGATACCGATGGTCGTACGGTCAAAGGCATTACTTATTACGATCAGGGCGAAACACCAGGGCTGGGGGGCGAAGTTGAGAACCCTAACTGGCGGGCACAGTTTGTTGGTAAAAAAGTGCTCGACGACAACGGCCAGCCTGCGCTGAAGGTGGTGAAAGGGGGCGCGCGTCCCGGCGATGAATTTGCCGTTGATGGCCTTTCCGGTGCCACGCTCACCTCTAACGGTGTGCAGCACAGCTTTGATTTCTGGATGGGTGAACTGGGCTTTGGTCCCTTCCTGAAGAATGTACGTGAAGGAGCGCTGAATAATGGCTGATACGGGTGAACTGAAAGAAGTTAAAAAGGTGCTGATTGGCCCGCTGTTAGCCAATAACCCGATAACGCTACAGGTGCTGGGGGTGTGCTCGGCGCTGGCGGTGACCACCAAGCTGGAAACGGCGGTGGTCATGACGCTGGCGGTAACGCTGGTGACAGCGTTTTCCAGCATGTTTATCTCAATGATCCGCCACCACATACCCAACAGCGTGAGGATCATCGTGCAGATGGCGATTATCGCCTCGCTGGTGATCGTGGTCGATCAGCTCCTGCGCGCCTTCGCCTATGAAACCTCGAAGCAGCTTTCGGTGTTTGTTGGCCTGATAATCACCAACTGCATCGTGATGGGGCGTGCTGAAGCCTATGCGATGAAAATGCCACCGCTGGCGAGCTTTATGGACGGTATTGGCAACGGCCTGGGTTACGGCGTGATCCTGTTGACGGTTGGTTTCCTGCGCGAACTTATTGGCAGCGGCAAGCTGTTTGGCATTCCGGTGCTGGATACGGTACAGAACGGCGGCTGGTATCTGCCGAACGGCCTGTTCCTGCTGGCCCCAAGCGCATTTTTCATTATCGGTTTGCTGATCTGGCTGATTCGTACGTTGAAGCCTGAACAGCAGGAAAAGGAGTAACCGACAATGGCTCATTACCTGAGTTTATTTGTGCGCGCGGTGTTTGTTGAAAACATGGCGCTCGCTTTCTTCCTGGGCATGTGTACGTTCCTTGCCGTTTCTAAAAAGGTATCGACGGCATTTGGCCTAGGCGTGGCAGTTACCGTTGTGCTGGGGCTTTCCGTTCCGATTAACAACCTGGTATTCAACTTCGTGCTGCGCGATGGCGCGCTGGTGGAGGGGGTTGATCTTAGCTTCCTGAACTTCATCACCTTTATCGGAGTGATTGCGGCGCTTGTTCAGATCCTGGAGATGATCCTCGATAAATACTTCCCGTCGCTGTACAACGCGCTGGGGATCTTCCTGCCGCTGATCGCCGTGAACTGCGCCATCTTCGGTGGCGTCTCGTTTATGGTTCAGCGCGATTACAACTTCAGTGAATCGGTTGTGTATGGCTTCGGTTCCGGTATCGGCTGGATGCTGGCGATTGTCACCATGGCGGGGATCCGTGAAAAAATGAAATATGCCAACGTACCTGCGGGGCTTCGTGGCTTAGGGATCACCTTTATCACCACCGGCCTGATGGCGTTGGGCTTTATGTCCTTCTCCGGTGTGCAGCTATAAGGGCTAACAGATGGAAATTATTCTTGGCGTGGTGATGTTCACGCTGATAGTACTGGTGCTGTCAGGGCTGATCCTGGCGGCGCGTGCGAAGCTGGTCAATTCCGGGGATGTGATCATTGATATCAATGACGATCCGCAGAATCAGATCCGTACCCCGGCAGGGGATAAGCTGCTTAACACGCTCTCCGGCAACGGGATTTTTGTCTCGTCTGCCTGTGGCGGCGGTGGCTCCTGTGGCCAGTGCCGTGTGACGGTCAAAGAGGGCGGCGGTGATATTCTGCCAACGGAACTGTCGCATATCACGAAGCGTGAAGCGAAAGAGGGATGCCGTCTGGCGTGCCAGGTCGCTGTGCGCCAGAACATGAAGATTGAGCTGCCGGAGGAGATCTTCGGCGTGAAAAAATGGGAGTGCGAAGTTATCTCTAACGATAACAAAGCCACGTTCATCAAAGAGCTCAAGCTGCGTGTCCCTGAAGGGGAGAGCGTCCCGTTCCGTGCGGGTGGGTATATCCAGATTGATTGTTCGGCACACACCGTCGCGTATGCTGACTTCGATGTGCCTGAGGAGTACCGGGCAGACTGGGATAAATTTAACCTCTTCCGCTTTGTTTCCGAGGTAAAAGAGCCCGCGCTTCGCGCCTATTCAATGGCTAACTATCCGGAAGAGAAGGGCATTATTATGCTCAACGTGCGTATCGCCACGCCGCCACCGAATGTGCCTGATGCCCCTCCTGGCGTCATGTCGTCGTATATCTGGTCCCTCAAGCCTGGCGACAAAGTGACGATTTCCGGCCCGTTCGGCGAATTCTTTGCCAAAGATACTGACGCGGAGATGGTCTTTATCGGCGGCGGTGCGGGTATGGCGCCGATGCGTTCGCATATTTTTGACCAGCTCAAACGACTTGGCAGCAAGCGTAAGATCAGCTTCTGGTACGGGGCGCGTTCACTGCGCGAAATGTTCTATGACGATGAGTTTGAACAACTGGCGCGTGATAACCCTAACTTTACCTTCCATGTGGCGCTATCCGATCCGCAGCCGGAAGATAACTGGACAGGCTATACGGGCTTCATCCACAACGTGCTGTATGAAAATTACCTCAAACAGCACCCGGCACCGGAAGACTGCGAGTTCTATATGTGTGGTCCACCAATGATGAACGCCGCCGTGATTAAGATGCTAAAAGATCTTGGCGTGGAAGATGAGAACATCATGCTTGATGATTTCGGAGGCTGATTATGCTGACTTTTCTGGCGACCTTTGCGGTGTTTGTGCTGGTGATCTTCGGCATGTCCTTAGGCTGGATCATCAAGCGTAAAAGCATTCAGGGCAGTTGCGGAGGCATCTCTTCCATCGGAATGGAAAAAGTGTGCGATTGTCCGGAACCGTGCGATGCGCGGAAAAAGCGGATGGCTCGCGAGCAGCAACGCATTATTTAGTCTTCCAGGTCGGGTAAGGCAACGCCGCCACCCGACAATTCCTGCGCGCACTTCTCAACCCTCATTTGTTTACTGTATACTTATCCAGTAATAAGTGAGGGCTTACTATGCGCAAAATAATCCATGTCGATATGGACTGCTTTTTTGCCGCAGTGGAGATGCGTGACAACCCGGCGCTGCGGGATATTCCCATCGCCATTGGCGGCAGCCGGGTTCAGCGCGGTGTCATCAGCACCGCCAACTATCCTGCTCGCAAATACGGTGTACGCAGCGCCATGCCGACAGCGATGGCGCTGAAACTGTGCCCGCATCTCACTCTTTTGCCCGGACGTTTTGATGCCTATAAAGAAGCATCGAGCCACATTCGGGAGATCTTCTCCCGCTACACCTCACTGATTGAACCGTTATCGCTGGATGAAGCCTATCTGGATGTCACCCACAGCGTGCACTGCCACGGCTCCGCCACCCTCATGGCGCAGGAGATCCGCCAGACTATTTTTAATGAGCTGAACCTGACGGCATCGGCAGGCGTCGCGCCGGTAAAATTTCTCGCCAAAATCGCCTCCGATTTAAATAAGCCCAACGGCCAGTACGTCATCACTCCGGAAGAGGTTCCGGCGTTTTTAAAGACGCTGCCGCTCAGCAAAATCCCCGGCGTGGGCAAAGTCTCCGCCGCGAAGCTGGAAAGTATGGGGCTACGCACCTGCGAAGACGTTCAGCACAGCGATCTGGCGCTGCTGCTTAAGCGTTTTGGCAAGTTTGGCCGCGTACTGTGGGAACGCAGTCAGGGCATTGATGACCGGGATGTGAACAACGAACGGCTGCGTAAATCGGTCGGCGTTGAACGCACGCTGAGCGAAGATATCCATGACTGGACCGAGTGTGAAACCATTATTACGGAACAGCTTTATCCTGAGCTTGAACGACGCTTACTGAAGGTCAAACCGGATCTGCTTATTGCCCGACAGGGCATCAAACTGAAATTTAACGATTTTCAGCAGACGACGCAGGAGCACGTCTGGCCACGCCTCAACAAAGAGGATCTTATCGCGACGGCGAAAAAGGCGTGGGAAGAACGGCGGGGCGGACGAGGGGTGAGGCTGGTGGGGCTGCACGTCACCTTGCTGGATCCGCAGCTGGAGCGTCAACTGGTGTTGGGACTGTAGATTACGCTAATCGTAGGCCCGGCAAGCGTAGCGCCACCGGGCATCAAACGGCTAATTACTTAACAGGAATTGCTTTCAGCAGCTCAGTCAGCAGCGTCCAGTAGTGACCGACGCTTTTAATGTGAACCTGCTCATCCGGGGAGTGTGGCCCGGTGATGGTTGGCCCGATGGAGACCATGTCCATATCCGGATACGGTTTCTTGAACAGACCACACTCCAGACCCGCGTGAATAACCTGAATGTTCGGGGTGCTGTTGAACAGTCGCTGATAAGTTTCACGCACCAGTGCCATGACCGGAGAACTTGCATCCGGCTGCCAGCCCGGGTAGCTGCCTTTTGCAGACGTTTTCGCACCGGCCAGGGTGCCCAGAGATTCCAGCATGCTCACAACGTACTCTTTGCCGCTGTCGATCAGGGAACGGATCAGGCAGATGATCTCTGCGCTGTCGTCACCCATGGTCACCACGCCCACGTTCAGGGAGGTTTCCACCACGCCTTTCGCCACGTCAGAGTTGCGAATAACGCCGTTTGGCGTTGCGTTCAGCAGCTGGACGAACGTGTCACGAGACTGTGCGGTCAGCGCGGCTTTATCCGTCGTAACGGACTCCAGCACCACCGTCAGGTTTTTCTCTTTTGCAGACAGTTCGTTTTTCAGGATCTCCAGATACACGCTGGAGAGGTTTTTCAGCTCGTCCGCTTTCGACGCAGGCACCGCCACGGTAGCGAAGGCTTCGCGAGGGATCGCGTTACGCAGAGTACCGCCGTTGAAGTCCACCAGACGCAGATCCAGTTCAGCGGCATGGCCCGCCAGAAAACGCGCCAGCAGTTTGTTGGCGTTGCCCAGGCCCAGGTGAATATCACCGCCGGAGTGACCGCCTTTCAGCCCTTTCAGCGTCAGCTTAAAGGTCTCGAATCCGGCAGGGATCGCTTCGCGGGACAGCGGCAGGGTAGAGATAAAATCGATCCCGCCCGCGCAGCCCATGTAGATCTCACCCTCTTCTTCGGAGTCGGTGTTGATCAGAATGTCCGCTTGCAGCCAGTTTGCCTGGAGACCGAACGCGCCATCCATGCCCGCTTCTTCAGTCATGGTCAGCAGCACTTCCAGCGGACCGTGTTCAACGCTGTCGTCAGCCAGCACGGCCAGCGCGGAAGCCATACCAATACCGTTATCTGCGCCCAGGGTCGTGCCGCGCGCCTTCACCCACTCGCCGTCGATGTACGGCTGAATCGGGTCTTTTGTGAAGTCGTGAACGGTGTCGTTGTTTTTCTGCGGAACCATATCCAGGTGCGCCTGCAATACCACTGGCTTACGGTTTTCCATACCTGCGGTGGCAGGTTTGCGGATAAGAATATTGCCAACCTGGTCGCGCTCAGCGTGCAGACCTTTTTCCTTCGCCCAACCCATAATATGTTCGGCAAGCTGTTCTTCGTGATAGGAAGGGTGCGGAATGGAGCAGATTTTGGCAAAAATATCCCACAGTGGCTGTGGAGATAATTGAGACAGTTCAGACACGATAGGTCTCCTTGTCGTTGCGCTGCAAAACAATGTTGCAGGTCACAGGGTTAGCAGGTTAATCGTTACCACAAGTCAGGCTTGCGAGATGCAACTGAGAATACCACTTTCTCCCGTGGCTGGTAGCATTAAGCATGTAAAAACTCAGGCTCATGGCGCGTAACACTGGTTTTTAGTGCGTCAGATCTCTATAATCTCGCGCAACCTGGTTCACCCTCATTTTTTTAAGCCGTATATAAACAGGCTGGGACACTTCACATGAGCGAAAAATACGTCGTCACCTGGGACATGTTGCAGATTCACGCACGCAAACTGGCTGCGCGTCTGATGCCTTCCGAACAGTGGAAAGGCATTATTGCCGTCAGCCGTGGCGGTCTGGTACCGGGGGCGCTGCTGGCACGTGAGCTGGGTATTCGTCATGTCGATACCGTATGTATCTCCAGCTACGATCACGACAACCAGCGCGAACTGAAAGTGCTGAAACGCGCGGAAGGCGACGGTGAAGGCTTTATCGTTATCGACGATCTGGTGGACACCGGCGGTACCGCGGTGGCTATCCGCGAAATGTATCCAAAAGCGCACTTCGTCACGATCTTTGCGAAACCAGCGGGTCGCCCACTGGTTGATGATTACGTCATTGATATCCCGCAGGATACCTGGATTGAACAGCCATGGGATATGGGCGTGGTCTTCGTACCGCCTATCTCTGGCCGTTAATTTCAGTACGTAACTTTACACGCCCGGTTATGCCGGGCGTTGTTCTTTTTAGCCTGCCACGCGTTACAATGGTCTTCATATGACGTATCCATGGAGGCAACGCAATGACGCAGGCGAATCTTACCGAAACTCTCTTCAAACCCCGTTTCAAGCACCCTGAAACGTCGACGCTGGTGCGTCGGTTTAATCCGGGGACAATGCCTGCCGTTCAGTCAGCGTTAGACGGAAAGAACGTGCCCCACTGGTATCGAATGATTAACCGCCTGATGTGGATCTGGCGCGGCATCGATCCGCGTGAAATCCTCGACGTGCAGGCGCGTATCGTGATGAGTGAGTCCGAGCGTACCGACGGCGATCTCTACGATACGGTGGTGGGCTACCGTGGTGGAAACTGGATCTACGAATGGTCAAAGCAGGCCATGCTCTGGCAGCAAAAAGCGAGCCAGGAAGAAGACGCCACTTTCAGCGGAAAGCACTGGCTGCATGCGGCAAATCTGTACAGCATCGCTGCATATCCGCATCTTAAAGGCGACGAACTGGCAGAGCAGGCCCAGGCGCTGGCAAACCGGGCTTATGAAGAGGCCGCGCAGCGGTTGCCTGGCCGGATGCGTGAAATTGAGTTCGCCATTCCCGGTGGCAGCCCGGTGACCGGATTTCTGCATATGCCGGAGGGGGAAGGGCCGTTCCCGACGGTTCTAATGTGCGGTGGACTGGACTCGTTACAAATTGACTATTACAGCCTGTATGAGCGCTACTTTGCCCCAAACGGAATCGCCATGCTGACGCTTGATATGCCTTCCATTGGTTTTTCATCCAAATGGAAACTTACGCAAGACTCCAGCCTGCTGCACCAGCATGCTTTAAAAGCGCTGGAGAATATCCCTTGGGTTGACCACACCCGGGTTGGCGCGTTTGGCTTCCGCTTTGGCGCTAACGTCGCGGTACGGCTTGCCTACCTTGAATCTTCACGCCTGAAGGCCGTCGCCTGTCTTGGCCCGGTGGTGCATGCTCTGTTAAGCGATCCTGCGCGTCAGGGTAGCATTCCTGAGATGTATCTGGACGTGCTGGCGAGCCGACTTGGCATGCATGATGCTTCAGACGAAGCGTTGCGCATTGAACTTAATCGTTATTCATTAAAAACGCAGGGCTTACTCGGCCGCCGCTGCCCAACCCCGATGATGTCCGGTTTCTGGAAGAACGATCCGTTTAGCCCGGAAGAGGAGTCACGCTTAATCACGTCGTCATCTTCTGATGGTAAATTGCTGGAGGTACCCTTCAGCCCGGTGTACCAGAATTTTGACAAAGCGCTGAAAGAGATCACACGCTGGATCACGCAGAGATTGTGTTAATAGTTTGCTAAATTTCGTTGGTTTGGTAAAACAGTGCTTCACAAAAGGAGATCGCAATGACGTTACCGAGTGGACACCCGAAAAGTAGACTGATTAAGAAGTTCATGGCTCTTGGCCCGTATATTCGAGAAGAGCAGTGTGAAGAGAATCGCTTTTTTTTCGACTGCCTGGCTGTTTGCGTCAACGTGAAGCCTGCACCCGAAAAACGTGAGTTCTGGGGCTGGTGGATGGAAATGGAAGCACAGGAAAACCGTTTTACCTATAGCTATCAGTTTGGCCTGTTTAATAAAGACGGGCACTGGCAGGCGACGAGCATCAAAGATCAGGAAGTGATCGATCGTCTGGAGCATACGCTAAAAGAATTTCACGGCAAAGCTCGCGACCTGCTGGCAACGCTGGATCTGAAGCTGGAGCCTGCGGACGATTTTTCCAGCGAAGCGGTGAAACTGAGAGCCTGATGATGTCACAGCGCCGGGTGGCGGCTACGCCTTACCCGGCATGAAAAATGTACTATCCCGTACGCCCGGTAAGCACAGCGTCACCGGGCACAAAAAAACCGGCTTAGCGCCGGTTTTTTTATTACCACAACATCAGAACTGGTAGGTCATGCCCAGCGCAACGATATCATCGCTGCTTACGCCCAGTTTATTATCGTCATCGATCTGGTTGATCTTATAATCAACAAACGCAGACATATTTTTGTTGAAATAATATGTCGCACCTACGTCGATGTATTTCACGATATCTTCATCGCCGATACCTTCGATATCTTTGCCTTTAGACTGCACGTAGCCCAGAGATGGACGCAGACCAAAGTCAAATTGATATTGTGCGACCACTTCGAAGTTTTGCGCTTTATTTGCAAAGCCACCGGAAATAGGGGCCATATTGCGGGTTTCGGAATAGATAGTGGCCAGATAAATATCGTTGGCATCATATTTCAAACCGGTTGCCCAGCCTTCTGCTTTTTTACCTTCGCCGCGTGCCTGAAGGTTTTGATCGTTAGTGCGATCGGAGCTGGCATAGGCACCAATCACAGAAAAATCGCTGCCGCCGAAGTCATAGCTCAGGGAGGTACCGAAGCCGTCACCGTTTTGCTTCTTCACGTCGCGGTTTTGATTTTTGCCCTGGTATTGCAGGGTCATGTTCAGGCCGTCAACCAGGCCAAAGAAATCGGTATTACGGTATGTGGCCAGACCGGAGGCGCGTTTCGTCATGAAGTTATCGGTCTGCGCCAGGCCGTCACCGCCGAACTCCGGGAACATATCGGTGTATGCGGCGACGTCATACAGCGCGCCCAGGTTACGGCCGTAATCCAGTGAGCCGAAGTCTTTCAGTTTCAGCCCGGCAAATGCCAGACGTGTTTTTTGAGAAGAGTCGCTCTCAGCTTTGTTACCTGCGAACTCAGCTTCCCAACGTCCGTAGCCGGTCAGCTGATCGTTAATCTGCGTTTCACCCTTAAAGCCGAAACGAACGTAAGTCTGGTCACCATCCTTAGCGTCATCATCACTGATGTAGTGCATTGCTTTTACTTTGCCGTACACGTCCAGTTTATTCCCGTTTTTATTATAAACTTCTGCTGCCTGAACAGATGCGGAAGCAACTACGCCCATTACCACTAATGCCAGAGTGCTCTTTTTCATTTTCAATCCTGATTTTATAAAAACGCGCTAATATTCGCTGAGCAATAAGATTCGACTTATTACCCCGTGAAAAACAGGAAGGGTTTTATCGTTCGTGGGTGAAAGTTTTATGACAAAGTAAGAATATGTCTAAAAAAGTATGTTTTAATTTTTCGGTAATAAAATTGTCAAAATCTGCCGCTACGCTTCCTGATCCCGCGCAACAAAGTGACGGGTCATGCGCTAAGGCAGTTGGCAACGGAGCTGACACCTGTTAAAACGTCTGACTGACATCATTTTCCCTTATTGTTGAACGGCAGAGAATCATGAGTGACAGCCAGACGCTGGTGGTAAAACTCGGTACCAGTGTGTTAACAGGCGGATCGCGCCGCCTGAATCGTGCCCATATCGTTGAGCTTGTACGTCAGTGCGCTCAGTTGCATGCCGCAGGGCATCGTATTGTGATTGTGACTTCCGGGGCGATTGCCGCCGGGCGTGAACACCTGGGCTACCCCGAACTCCCCGCGACGATCGCCTCCAAACAGCTGCTGGCCGCCGTGGGACAAAGCCGACTCATACAGCTCTGGGAACAACTGTTCTCCATCTACGGCATTCACGTCGGGCAGATGCTGCTGACGCGTGCGGATATGGAAGACAGAGAACGTTTCCTGAACGCCCGCGATACGCTGCGTGCACTGCTGGATAACCATATCGTTCCGGTCATTAACGAAAACGACGCTGTTGCCACCGCTGAAATCAAAGTGGGCGACAACGATAACCTCTCTGCGCTGGCGGCGATCCTGGCAGGGGCCGATAAGCTACTGCTTCTGACCGATCAGCAGGGGCTGTTTACCGCTGACCCGCGTTCTAATCCACAGGCAGAACTAATTAAAGACGTTCACGGCATTGACGATGCGCTGCGCGCCATTGCGGGTGACAGCGTTTCTGGTCTGGGGACAGGCGGCATGGGCACCAAGCTCCAGGCCGCGGACGTGGCGTGTCGGGCCGGTATCGACACCATCATCGCCGCGGGCAGCCGTCCGGGCGTGATCGGTGATGTGATGGAAGGCATCTCTGTGGGCACACGATTCCACGCTCAGGCATCCCCGCTGGAAAACCGAAAGCGCTGGATCTTTGGCGCGCCCCCGGCTGGCGAACTGACCGTGGATGAAGGCGCGACCGCCGCTATTCTGGAAAGAGGAAGCTCGTTACTTCCAAAAGGAATTAAAAGCGTGACAGGCAACTTCTCGCGTGGTGAAGTGATCCGAATCCGTAACCTTGAAGGTCGCGACATCGCTCATGGCGTAAGTCGTTATAACAGCGACGCGCTGCGTCGGATTGCTGGTCACCATTCCCAGCAGATCGACGCCATCCTGGGCTATGAATATGGCCCGGTTGCCGTGCATCGTGACGACATGATTATTCGTTAAGGAGCCAGAACATGCTTGAACAAATGGGCGCAGCCGCGAAAGCAGCCTCTTATAAACTGGCGCTCCTTTCCAGCCGCGAGAAAAACCGCGTGCTGGAAAAAATCGCTGATTATCTGGAATCTCAGTCGCAGGAAATTTTGCTCGCCAACGAGCAGGATCTGCTGGAAGCGCGTCGCAACGGCTTAAGCGAAGCGATGCTCGATCGTCTGGCGCTGACCCCGGCGCGTCTGAAAGGTATCGCCGACGACGTCCGTCAGGTGTGCAACCTCCCCGACCCGGTAGGGCAGGTGATTGACGGTGGGGTGCTCGACAGCGGATTACGCCTTGAGCGTCGCCGCGTGCCGCTTGGCGTCATTGGGGTGATTTACGAAGCGCGTCCAAACGTGACGGTGGATGTCGCCTCCCTGTGCCTGAAGACCGGTAATGCCGCGATCCTGCGTGGCGGGAAGGAGACCTGGCGCACCAACGCCGCGACGGTAAACGTCATTCAGCAGGCGCTGGAGGAGTGTGGTTTACCGGCGGGTGCCGTGCAGGCGATTGAAAGCCCCGACCGTGCGCTGGTCAACGAGATGCTGCGCATGGACAAATACATCGACATGCTGATCCCACGCGGCGGCGCGGGCTTGCACAAGCTGTGCCGTGAGCAATCTACCATTCCGGTGATCACCGGTGGTATTGGCGTATGCCATATCGTAGTGGATGACACCGCGGAGGTAGAACCTGCGCTGAAGATTATCGTCAACGCTAAAACACAGCGTCCAAGCACCTGTAATACGGTGGAAACGCTGCTGGTGCATCAGGGCATCGCCAGTACCTTCCTGCCAGCGCTGAGCAAGCAGATGGCGGAAAGTGGCGTCACGCTGCATGCGGACGAGAGCGCTCTCGCCCTGCTGAAAGACGGTCCGGCGAAGGTCGTTCCGGTTAACGCGGAGCAGTACGACGATGAGTATTTGTCGCTGGATCTGAACGTGAAGGTAGTTGCGGATCTCGATGACGCTATTGCGCACATTCGTGAACACGGAACCCAGCATTCTGACGCGATCCTGACGCGCACCCTGCGCAATGCCGATCGGTTTGTGAATGAAGTGGATTCGTCTGCGGTTTACGTGAATGCCTCGACGCGCTTCACCGATGGCGGCCAGTTTGGTCTGGGCGCGGAGGTGGCTGTGAGCACTCAGAAGCTGCACGCCCGCGGTCCGATGGGGCTGGAAGCACTGACCACCTACAAGTGGATCGGCTACGGTGATGATACGATTCGTGGGTAAATAATCGCGGGTGATGCAAAAATAGCCGTTTGATTCAAAAGGGCATTGACGCATCACCCGGTTAGATCTACTCTTTTGCCCCGTGGTTACGCTCGTAACCGGCCTTTCAGGGCCGATATAGCTCAGTTGGTAGAGCAGCGCATTCGTAATGCGAAGGTCGTAGGTTCGACTCCTATTATCGGCACCATTCTCAATTCTTTCTCTTTCATCCTAACTCTACAAAATGCAGGAAATGCTTGGGCTTAGGCGCTGTTATATTCTTTTTACTTCTACCAGTGTCTATTGAAATCTACACCGTGTTGGGGGTACATTCGGGGGTATACTCTGTTCGGTCTTCTTGAGATACCCCCAAATGAAACTTAATGCCCGTCAGGTCGATACAGCCAAGCCAAAGGATAAGCCCTATAAGCTCGCTGATGGTGGTGGTCTCTACCTCCTTGTGAATCCAAATGGTGCCCGCTACTGGAGGCTCAAGTATCGGATTTCAGGAAAGGAGAAACTGCTTGCTTTGGGCGTGTATCCAGACGTTACTTTGGCAGATGCTCGCGCTAAACGTGATCAGGCAAAAAGGGGTATCGCTGGGGGTATCGATCCTAACGAAGCAAAGCGGGAAGAAAAGGCCAGCCGCGAAGCTCAGGTAAAGAATACATTTCATGACATCGCTACAGAATGGCATTCAAGTAAGTTAAAGAAGTGGTCTCCCGGATATGCCTCCGACATTATAGAAGCATTTAAAAAAGACGTGTTCCCCTACATTGGCAAAAGGCCGATTGCGGAGATTAAGCCGCTTGAACTGCTGAATGTGCTTCGTCGAATGGAGGGTAGAGGGGCTACAGAGAAAGCCAAAAAAGTGCGGCAGCGTTGCGGAGAGGTTTTCCGTTATGCCATCGTTACTGGCCGGGCTGAATATAACCCCGCACCAGATCTTACTAGCGCCATGCAGGGGCATGAATCCAACCACTACCCTTTCCTGAATGTGCCAGAGCTTCCCGCATTTTTTGAGTCGTTATCACGCTACTCAGGCAGTGAGTTGGTTGTACTGGCTGCGCGGTTGCTCATTATCACCGGCCTCAGGCCGGGAGAGTTGCGCGGGGCTTCCTGGCTAGAAGTCGATGAACAGGCCGCAGTATGGGAAATCCCCGCTGAACGCATGAAGATGCGCCGTCCTCACATGGTCCCTTTATCCAAGCAGGCGCTATCTATCATTGCGTGCATTCGTGAAATCACTGGTAGATACCCGCTAATGTTCCCAGGGCGTAACGATCCAAGGAAGACGATGAGTGAGGCCAGCATTAACCAGGTGTTTAAGCGGATTGGATATGCCGGGAAAGTAACGGGCCACGGCTTCCGCCACACCATGAGCACCATTCTCCACGAACAAGGCTACAACACTGCCTGGATTGAAACCCAGTTGGCGCATATTGATAAGAACACTGTTCGGGGAACGTACAACCATGCCCAATATCTGGATGGCCGCCGCGAGATGCTCCAGTGGTATGCCGACTATATTGACTCTCTACAGCATGGAGAGAACGTGGTTTATGGCACATTTGGCGCAACACGATAAGGTTACGGGGCTTTAAATGACTATTCATTATGAAGAAGGGCAATCCCTTAAAAATTGCTTAAAAATTATTAGATTGATTGAGTCCATAACTTTTTGGGCTATCGAGGAAATCGACACCGCTAAGATTTGTACTTTGGATCAGGCGGTAGAAGTTGCTCAGTCGTGCCAAAAGTTCGTGACAAGCGAGATAAATCACTATGAGCCAATTAACGCGCCAGTTAATTTAGCCTTGTACAATAAGGTGATAAGAGATGACAGGAATGTTAAGAAATTTATGGAGCTTGTTAAGTTCAATCGATCTCCATTAGATTGTGTATACGATGCCGCCCTCGATAGCATCATAAGGTGTAAGCTGCGTGAGTTTAGACATTGCGACAAAGAACATATACATGATGTCTTCGGCCCCCCTGTAGAGAGTTATCTTTACTGGTTTAAGCATGCTCAGAAAATGACATATGCCTATTATCCCATGATTGGGCAGTCATTTTACTCACGGCTGCTTATTCTAGTCTTACGGTATCAAACAAAAAAAGGCAACGCAGTCATTCTGGATGATCTGCGCTTTTTGAATGAGTATAAAAACAAGTTGACTGAAGTCTGCAAAATGGCGCAAGACCCCATCTTTGATAGTTTACATAAGCCACGTCGTCGAGAGCGAGATGACTACATGGGGGATGGAGTCTTCAATCTTTATGAAATTGAATATCTCATAAAAAAGACAGAGTCACTTATTATCACAAAAAGGCAAGATGATACTCTCCATGAAAGGGTGTTGGCATCTTGGTTAATGATGCTTCTTCAGTCATGTGAGGTGAAGAATGTATTAAGTGCTACAAACGTTTTTATGGGGGCTGAATTTATCGAAAATATTGTCGAGCATAGGACGCTCGCACGGCTGTGGAGTTCTGTTAAAAAGCGCCGTGAGATTGAAAAAAAAACCAAGGCTGAGCGCGAAGAGTTCTTTAAGGAAAGGCTGGAGAAAAATAAAGCCAAGAGAAATGCCATGAGGGATTACACCTTAAATCGGGAAGTTTCCAGCAGATTTCATGAGTATGCAAAACACCTAGGGGTGACAAAAAATAGGTATAACCCAACCTGACTTTGTCATGTCTTTAACCTAGCTTGCAAATCACAAAGATCGTCATGTCAAATGCGTGGTATTACAGAATCGCTTTTGACATGGCGACAATCTACCAACATCCCACAAGTATTGTCATTACTGAAAAATAACCGATCCCATATAGTCCACCTTACGAATAACAAAGAAGGTGAACGAAAGATGGAAACGATAAACGTTAATCAAGGTCGGGTTAATGACGATCAACTGATAGATATGAAGTTTATTACCTCCGACTCTGGCATGGGTGATAAGTGGTTCTACCGGCTGATGTCTGAGGGACGGTTCCCTAGGCCCATTAAGCTTGGTCGTTTAAGTCGCTGGCTGGCAAGGGATTACTATGCTTGGAAAGACGCTCAGATTTTTAATTCAGCTGAGGAGTTTAAAAAAAGACAGCGTGAAGCATTAGAGAGAGTGGAGGCAAGGCGTAACAAAAATCAAAGTCGTGCAGTGGGGGTGACCTGATGCAAACAAAAAACGCCCGTGCTACCGAGCGTCATTCCGAGCCATCTAAAGGGGATGCGCAATTCAATATTGCTGGTAGTCATGATAGCCAACCCAAATGCGCAAATCCAGTGCCAAAGAAGCATAAAGCCCGTCTGCTTATCCTTCGCTCCGGGGCTGCTGGCATCACAGAAAATGAAATCCTGCGCCACTGCCGCCTTTCCTCTGGTCGCAATTATATTTCTGACCTTGAACGACGCCTCGATATTCATTTCGAGCGTATCGACGAAGCTAACCCGGATGGCATTGGAAGTCATTACCGCTACCGCTTTAATAAGCGCGCTGACGTGCAGAAGGTTATCGACCTCGTAAATTCAAGCGCTGTCGTTAATGGGCACCCGTCGCTTAATCAACTGGACGTAGACGACATTCTGAAACTGTATCCGGACGCACTCACCGCCGAATAACGGAGCCTGAAAATGAATATTGAAAAAAGCCGATTCACTTCGGAGGCCGCCCCTCAACCCAATGCCAACCACAGCGTAATTACTGGCAATGATTTCGCTGCCATTGTCCCGGTTATTCCCGGCCAGATTGGCGGGCGTGAAACCAATATTGCGAGCGCAAAAGCATTACACAAAGTACTGGGTGTGGGCCGTGACTTTACCAACTGGATTAAAGGCCGGATTAGCCAGTACGGTTTTGTAGAAGGCTCTGACTATGTGCGTGTTGAAAATTTGAGCTCACCAAAACGGGCGAGCGCAAAATCTCGCCAACAAATCGAGCACGATTATCTGCTTTCGCTGGATATGGCTAAAGAAGTGGCAATGGTTGAGCGAAACGAACAAGGTCGCGCCGTTCGCCGTTACTTTATTCAGTGTGAAGAAGCCCTACAGCTCAGCGTGCCAGAGATTGCCGCTCAGTATCGCCGCCAGCTCAAAGCCCGTATCGGTGCCGCCAACCTGTTTAAACCGATGTGCGTAGCACTGGAAAGCGCCCGCGCAGAACAGGGTAAACAGACGCAGGCTCGCCACTACAGCAACGAGAGCAACATGATCGCCCGCATTGTTTTGGGTGGCATGACGGCGAAGCAGTGGGCGCAGGCGAATAGCATTACTGGCGAACCACGCGACAGCATGAACGCCGAGCAACTGGAACACCTCACCTACCTGGAGAGTACCAACATTACGCTGATTGATATGGGTATGGGATATGACCAGCGTAAAGCCGAGCTAATCCGCCTTTCTCAGCGCTGGTTAGCGAAACATCTGGGGGCTAATCATGCGTAACGCCGCCGCCCAGAATAAAGCCTTTCCTCTGGCTGGCCTGATGTATGCCTTGCGCGGGATCACGCACGCGCATGAGGGTAAAGCTGGCATAACAGTGCCAGCTAATGCCAGCTCCTCATTTTCTCGTCGTGGTGACGAGGAGAGTTTCGAGACCAGTACGCGCACGCGCGAAGGTGAGTTTTGCGAGTCCATAAAAAAGGGCTTGCCGACTATCACCAACCCGGTTTATGGTTATAGCGCACCAGCAAAATCTGGTGCCGGGATTGGCGTCCTGGTAATTCGAATGGCGACATACGACGCGCCTAGCGTCTTTTTTTATGTCGTTAACTCAGTACACCTCTTTTTCAGCGTTGCGGGTATAATCCGTGCCGCTCACAAAATTATGGTGGGCTGCGTGGGGGCTTCTTCGGAAGCGCCGGTGACCATTCGAGCCGGTTACGCCAACCCTGCACAGCTCACCACCAGCAAGATTGGCGTCTTCGGTGGTGGGGTTATCCCAAATCGAATGGAGGCTGCCGCTATGCTGGCTACTACCCCTACCCAAAATCCGCAATTCATTTGGTTAATCGCAGCCGTTCGCCGCGACATGCCGACAATTACCGCCAAAATCTATCACATTGCTGCTGAAACTGAGCGCGAAGCCCGTCGCACTCTGGTGCGGGATCACATCTGTTTCTTTGCAGGCCGTATCCGTCTGGAGGTGGCAGCATGAACATTAACGCTTTATACCGCCATCCGTCCGAGCTTGAAGCCGAAGCGATGTTATCCCGCGAGCAGGCTTACCCGGATGATTTTACGCTGGCAGACCGAACAGCAGAACGTATGACCCGCGCCCGCAATGGGCTGGCTCACGTTATGACCGATTTAGCCACTCAACTCGACGATGAACAGGCCGCTATCGTGTATTGCTGGTTGAGTAAAGTCCTGACGATTGTCGATATAGCCAGAATTGATGCGGAGGCCAGCGCATGAGCCAGTTACAACTGATTGATGCTGCCTGCCAGATTGAACAGGCACAGGCTGTTTTATCCATTTGGCTGGAGAGCACCACCAATAAAACAGATCCCGATTTACCGCGCCTGATTGGTTCCATTCTGACGCTGTTACACGGTGTACCCGAAGCAATGAGCGAGGCTGAAAGCAAGCTGGCTGACCATGTAATGCGTGAATATCGGGAGGGCAAAGCATGAGCAACGTACTGACCATTAAACCGGGAAATCCCGGCTTATTCCACGCCGAAGCCACACCGCTCGGCGTCAATATCATGACCCGCAATGATGCCGGGATGTATGAGCATGTTTGCCTTGTTCCCTATTCAGACGCGGTAACTCATCTCGATAGCGGCAGGTATGACGACATCCCTGATGAAGGATTTACCCTGCATCTGGCAGTGGCTGACGGCGGGGAGCGTGGCTGGTTCGCCTTTACAGCGCAGCACGAAGTCACGATGTGGCGCTGGCTGATTGCTGCGACATTCGTTTCTGAGATGAAGCGTAATAACGGCACCACCATGGTTACTGAACCTGACGGTACATCATCGCAGGTGGCGATTTACTCCAATGGTAATGCGGGCATGGTGGTATACCCGTTTGCTGAACGGCTGGCGATGGCGAACAACATCGAGGGAGCCATGATTGAGCGCTACGGCATTGAGCAGGGAACAGAGAACGCCATTGTGTTCTACCGCGCCATGCTGGATGCGGAGCGCGGTGAGCTGACCCCGTTCGGACGTGAAACGCTGGCAGAGCTACACGATCACTTCATTGCTGATCTGGATGAAAACGGCTGGCCTGAAATGCCAGCGGCGCACTGAGGGGGCGAGATGATTACCAAAAACTTCCGACTGAATGCGCTGGCTAACCAGTACGCGGCGGCATTGTATAACCACATCACCGCCACCAGCGGCGGCGACTATTTCATGATTGATGCTGGCGGAGAGTCAGTACGCGTGAACATTCTGGGCGGCGTAAAGGGAGTGCGCGACCTTGTGGATGGCTACGCGCTGGAAGCAATCAAAGAGCATTATCCGGCGGCTCAGTGGGAAAGTATCGGGATAGCGTACCTGTCACGATGCGTTAATGCTGGCGGGCTGACTGATGCGGGATTAGAGGCGTGGAGCAACATGACCGCCGATATGGGCGCGACCGTCGCAGGGGGTAAGAATGCGTAATATCGACCTTATCCGCGAAGTCACCAGCGCCGCCGCGAACAACTGGCCTCATGTGCTGGCCGGCCTGAATATCGACGTTCCCGATTCACCACGGAAACACGCCCCATGCCCGGCGTGTGGCGGCGCGGATCGCTTCCGGTTCGATGATAACGGGCGCGGTAGTTTTATCTGCAACCAGTGTGGCGCGGGCGACGGCTTAGACCTGATTAAGAAAGTGAACAACTGCGACACCACGGAGGCGGCGCAGCTCGCCGCTGATGTGCTGGGTATTGATTACCGGGCAGCAGAAACAGACCAGAAAGCAGCCAGCCAGAGAAGGGAGCAGATGGAAGCTGACCGCCAGCAGCGTGAGCAGGAACGCCAGCAGCGGGCGGCAGAGGACGCAGAGCACCGCCGGGCTACGTTTGCCCGTCTGTATGGTGAAATGCGCCAGAGCGTCACGCATGGTGAATCTGAATACCTGAAATCAAAAGGGCTGACCGGGTTTAATTACCCCA
Organism: Enterobacter cloacae complex sp. 397G4; assembly: GCF_050031515.1. NCBI lineage: Bacteria > Pseudomonadati > Pseudomonadota > Gammaproteobacteria > Enterobacterales > Enterobacteriaceae > Enterobacter > Enterobacter cloacae complex sp. 397G4. Next base: position 1,024,873 of record NZ_JBLGWE010000001.1, read on the forward strand.
TTCTGCCCGATGGTTCGCTATTACTGGCGCTGGTGGACGAGTCCGGCGCAGTCACCGCCGCGCAGACTATTAACCCACAGGGGGAAAAGCGACTTCTGACAGGTTCGGCAAAGCGCGGGGCATATCACGCCGTACATGAGCCAGAAGCGCCTCAGAGCGTGTTAATTGCTGAGGGGCTGGCTACCGCCCTAACGTGTCACTTAATTCGTCCTGACGCGCTGACAGTGGCAGCAATCGACGCGGGCAACCTGCTGCCCGTGGCGGAGGTGATGCGCCGGAAGCACCCGGACGCGCAGATCATCATCGCCGCAGATAACGACCATCACGACGACCAGCCGAACACCGGGAAGACAGCGGCAGAGAAAGCCGCTTTATCCGTGGCTGGCTGGGTATCACTTCCACCGACTGACTATAAAGCCGACTGGAACGACTACCACCAGCAAAACGGGCTGGAAGCCGCTACAGCGGCATTTACCGATTCTATGTACCAGCCGCAGGGGGAAGGCGTGAGCGTGCAACTGAAAGCGATTGAGGGCGGCAAAATTACGGCAACGGATAGCGACCCGCTGAAACCACGTATAGAAAGCCGAAAAGATGGCGTTTTCTGGGTATCGCCAAAAGTGGACAAGGAAAGCGGCGAGATTATCAACAATGAAAGCTGGCTGTCCTCACCAATGGACGTTATCGGAACCGGGCGGGATGATAGGGATCAGTACCTGATACTGCGCTGGCTGGCCTTTGGCGCAGGCATACCGACAACAGCGGCTATCCCCCTGGCTGATATCGGGGAGCGCGAAGGCTGGCGTACCCTGAAAGCGGGCGGGGTTAATGTCACAACCAAAAGCAGCTTACGGGCGATCCTTGCCGACTGGCTACAGCGCAGCGGCTCGCGTGAACTGTGGCGCGTTGCTCATGCTACGGGCTGGCAGTGCGGGGCGTACATCATGCCAGATGGGGAAATAATCGGCACACCTGAAAGCCCTGTACTGTTCAGCGGGCGAAGTTCAGCCGCCGCCGGGCATGCCACCGCAGGGAGTGCGGAAAGCTGGAAAAGCAGCGTTGCACGTCTGGCCTACGGTAATTACGCCATGATGACCGGGGTCGGCGCGGCACTGGCTGCCCCGCTAATCGGGCTGGTGGGCGCTGATGGGTTCGGCATTCACTTCTATGAACAGTCGAGCGCGGGTAAAACCACCACGGCAAACGTGGCGAGTAGCTTATACGGCAACCCGGACTTACTACGCCTGACGTGGTACGGCACTGCGCTGGGGCTGGCGAACGAAGCCGCAGCCCACAATGACGGTCTGATGCCACTGGATGAAGTAGGACAAGGCGCAGACCCTGTAAGCGTGTCGCAGTCTGCCTATGCACTGTTTAACGGCGTGGGGAAATTGCAGGGAGCGAAGGAAGGCGGAAACCGGGACTTAAAGCGCTGGCGCACCGTGGCGATCAGTACCGGGGAAATGGACTTAGAAACCTTCATCGCCACCGCCGGACGCAAGACCAAAGCCGGGCAACTGGTGCGCCTGCTTAATATCCCGCTGAGTAAGGCGGTACGCTTCCATGACCACCAGAACGGTAAACAGCACGCCGATGCGCTGAAAGACGCTTACCAGCACCACCACGGCGCAGCAGGAAGAGAGTGGATTAAATGGCTGGCAGACCACCAGCAGCAGGCAATTGATACTGTTCGTGAGTGCGAGGCGCGTTGGCGCAGCCTGATACCCGCCGACTACGGTGAGCAGGTTCACCGCGTGGCTGCCCGCTTTGCCATTCTGGAGGCTGCCTTACTGCTGGGTGAAGTAGTCACCGGGTGGGATGCTCAGACGTGCCGTGATGCTATTCAACACAGCTACAATGCATGGTTGCGTGAATTCGGCACGGGCAACAAAGAGCACCAGCAGATTATTGAGCAGACAGAGGCATTTTTGAATGCGCATGGCCTGAGCCGCTACGCACCGTTGGGTTATGACCCCCGCGATTTACCCATTCGTGATTTAGCCGGGTACAGAAAAAAGGGGAACCACGACAGCGACCCGATAATTTTCTACACCTTCCCGGCGACCTTCGAGCAGGAGATCGCACGGGGATTCAATGCCAAACAGTTTGCCGAGGTACTTAAACGCGTCGGGATGCTCACTCCGCCGACCAGCGGGAGAGGTTATCAGGGGCGTGTGCGAGAGGATGGAAGGCAAATCCGCGTCTATGTGCTCAACTTCATGGCAGAGGAAAGCAGCCAGCCAGAGGAGTGATCTCTTTTCACATACGTAGTTTTGGTGTTGTCTCAGTTGTCTTTGTTGTCTCAATTTGTAATTAATATTGATTTATAAGGTTTTTATTTCATTTTCTGAGACAACAGCGAGACAACATTTAGCTGTTTTGAGACAACATTGCGAAAGTGTGATTTTTTGCCTGGCTGGCAGTGAGACAACATTGCCCCTGCGTGAGACAACACAAAACCATCAATGTTGTCTCGGCAAAACCCAGAAGTGGCGCGGCCTGTAGAGCCGTGAGACAACAAAGACAACAGAGACAACACTATTTCTGCTTACTATGAAAAAAATTGGCAGGTGTCCCACATTAAGAAATCGTCATTAGTAAAACTAATAATCCAGTGAGGTAAAAATGGCAGCACAAATTTCAGCATACGGGCGGCTGGTGGCAGATCCCCAGACCCGCACCACAACGAACGGTAACAACATGACTATGGCGCGGCTGGCGGTGTCGCTCCCCTGTAATGCGGCAGAGGCGGGAGAGTCAACCTTCTGGCTGGGCGTTATTGCTTTTGGGAAACAGGCCGATGCGCTGGCAAAGCACCAGAAAGGCGACCTTGTGAGCGTGGCAGGCAATATGCAACTCAACCAGTGGACAGGGCAGGACGGCGGTACACAGCAGGGGTATCAGGTAGTAGCCGACAGTGTGATCAGCGCCAGAACGGTACGCCCCGGCGGGAAGGCAGGACAGCAGGGACAGGCAACGGACGCGCTGAGACGTGCGCAGCAGCCATCCCGTGATGAATACGACCAGCGCCCACCATTCGACAATGAAGCGCCATTCTGAGGGAGATATACATGGTAAACGACAGCAAAGCCGAGACTCTGGAAGCAAAGGGGCTGTATCGCAGGGCAGCGACACGCTGGCAGGAAGTCATGATGCTTTGTGCTGAAGACGATGATCGGGAATGGGTAAAGCAGCGGCGTGATATGTGTCTGACGAACGTGAAGCGCCCGCCAGTGAAAACCGATGATTATGGCGATCTGCATAAAGCAGTCACTGAGACACAACACCGCATGGGAATTGCCAGACCGAACGGCGAAGCATTCAGGCTGAAGGGCAAGGCTGTTTAGGCAATGGTAATGGAACGGGAAGCCAGTAAGTACGGGCTGTTTCCCGTTTAGCAAAACGCTGGTAGGCTTTATTCACATTTACTTTTAGGGGATAAAGACATGAAGGGTGTCTGGGCTATATGCGCCATCGCTCTGACGCTTACCGGATGCGGTGAGAAGACTGACGAACAATTAATAGAGAGTGCGCAAGAAGCTGTAAGTAAAGAGCTGGCGAGCAACTATAAGCCGGGTGAATGTGATAACTGGAAAGTTATGGCCTCCGGCGGAGTGACCTCGAACAGTGCGGCGGTAGCTGTCTGCGATAATGATTTCAATGTCAGCAAGGGCCTTACATTTTCCGACGTTAAGATTTATCGCCATGATAACCGTGCTGCCATCTGTGGCGTTGTATCTGGACATACAGACGTAAGCCGTATAGGTGCGCGATTTATTTATACTGTCAGTGATAAGGAAATTGTCACTCTAAAACAATCAAAATATCCGCTGCTAAGCCGTTATAAAGATCCGGCAAATATTGATCTTATGAAGCTACAAAGAGATCAATATGATTTGAGGGCAAAAAATTGTCATTAACGAAGAACCCCGCTCAGTCGGGGTTTTTTATTGTCTACGCATCAATAAAATCGATCGTGAGCATTAAATAATCATTTCAATATTCGCAATGAAGTTATTAGCCGTTGCTGATTATGCAAGTATAATTACTGTATAAATATCAGGAGGTGCTAAATGGCTACACCATCAGTAAAACCAGTATTGCTCAGTCGTGACCAGATTGAACAGCTTCGAGCCCTGCAGGAGCAGGAGCGAAAAAAATCCCCGCTGGGTCTCGCCCCAACAATTCACGTCATCGCGCGTCAGCTAATGGATCGCGCCCTGAATATGCCGAAGGAGGCGTAATGGAGCAGTTAACCAGGCTGGCAGATACCATCGCAGAAACCTATGTTCGTGAACTGGAGCGAGTAACCGGCGGAAATACCGTTGAATATAACGGCGTCTCAGGGAGGGTAATTCCCCACAAGTTGTCATCAGGGCTGGTGGACAATGTTATCTCTGCCGTTCGTGAAGACGCTGATAAGGAAGCTTCGGCATATAAATTACTGGTGCTGCTAATTGATATTAACGGGCGCGAATACCGGATTACGGCGCATGGCGCATTGGTTATAGAAAGTATGCTCAGGAATGGCCTGATGAATAGCAACAAACGTGTAGTTCACTAAGGAGGGGCAATGGAAGTCGGATCAGTTGTCTATATCATCAAAGCAGAAACAGACCAGCTGCTAAAAGCCAACAAGCAGGTCGATAAATTCCTTTCACAATTACAGTCAAACTTCGACGGAGCGGACAAAGCTGCTGACAACCTTGGTGGAACACTCAAGCAGACAAGCTCCGCTATTGACGATACCAGTGGCGCTGCGGGTGCTATGTCCCGAAATGTCGCCGCAGTAGAGGGCGCGGTAGGGAAGCTTAACACCAATATTAACTCTCTAACTCGGGCTATTCTCGAATCCAGATCCGGAGTCAGCAGCGCCAGCTCAGAATTTAGCCGGGCAGAGTCAATTATCGAATCGCTGGGCAACCAGCTCGCAATCCTTGAAGAACAGCAAGAGGGCAGCGCCAGAAGCGCCGCCATTCTGGCTGCACAACTACGGGCCGGGAGTAATGCCACTGAGGAAGAGAAAAAGACCATAGCCGATCTGACTGGGCGGCTGTACGACATGAAAAACGGCACGGAAGCGGGAGCAAAGGGAACTAAAAACTGGAAATCCACCATGCAGCAGGCGGGTTATCAGGTAAATGACTTCATCGTACAGGTGCAGGGCGGACAGTCGGCATTGTTAGCGTTTAGCCAGCAGGGTTCTCAACTGGCTGGCGCATTTGGTCCGGGCGGCGCGGTAATAGGTGCTGTAATAGCATTGAGCTCAGTGATTGGTGGCGTACTAATTTCATCCCTTAAAGGTGGCAAGAGCGCCACTGATGCTTTATCCGAAGCCGTCGAAACAATGGATAAGGTGATAACAGTTTCTCAAAATGGCGTAGCTGCATATTCAGATAAGTATGCAGAGCTGGCTAAGATTAACGCCTCTATAGCCACATTAATGAGGAAACAAGCCGAGCTAGAGCTTCAGTCAGCCTTATCTAAAGTATCGAAAGAGGTACAGAGCGCATCAAGCGACTTTATTACATTTGGCGATTCTTTAGTCTCGTCACTTGGTAATGGATATGCCAGCGTTAAGCTATTTGATGGCTACCTCTCAACTCTCAACATCACAACAAATAATTTCAGCGATGCTCTGAAGCAGGCCGCCGCTAGCGGCCAGACGGGGCAAACTGCGATGAATTCTATGATTGCGACAGTAGGGGCCCTTTCCAGTAAATTCGATATCAGTGATCAGCAGGCATACGAGTTCGCAAAGCAGTTATCAGACATCAGCAAGAATCCATCAGATGAAAAACTAAACTCATTAATCAGAACATTACAGGTGTTTGGTAGCGGTGCTTCTAAAGGGGCTGATACGGCGCAGGAATATGCGGATAAGCTTCTTAAAATAGTTACCAGTAGCGCTGATGCCACTCATAGGCTGAAGTTGCTAAAAGATATGACAGACTCTCTGACATCCAGCCAGGATAGAGCGCTACAGCTGGCAAGGCAGGAGCTGTTCATTACCAAGCAGACCGGTGACGAAAAGCTCAAAGCTCAGGCTTGGCGTGACGCCGAAACACAGGGGCTTAAAGGCGGCACCCAAGCATTCCGTGATTATTACAATGTGAGGCTGCAAACCTATCAGCAGCAGAAAGCTAATGCCGAGTCGGCAAAAAATGAACGAAAAGAGCAGAGTGCGTCTCTATCTGCTGCTAAAAAGGCAGAGTCTCAGGCGGAGCGCAATGCAAGAGTGCTCAATGAATATCGACAGAAAGCAGATATATCGGCAGATTCAACCAGCGCTCTGTCCAGAGAACAGGCAATTCTTGCCGCTCGCCAGAAGTTAGCTAACCCCACCCCTCAGCAAATTGCCCAGGTAGAAAAGGATGCCGCCGCAGCATGGGATAAAGCCGCAGCTCTTAAAGCTCAGAACGCTATACCGGAGCTTAAAGAGAGCGCCAGTTATAATGCCCAGCGAAACGCTCTGGATAGCCTCAAAGACCAGAGGGACGCAAACGGACAGCTCATCCTTTCTCAGCAGCAATATAACCAGGCGAGTGAGCAGCTTGAGCAGCAGCACCAGACTAACCTTGCAAAAATCCGCGCCCAGCAGACGGTAACGCCTCAGCAATCAGCTCTTGGTGAAATAGACCCGGTTCAGCAATTGGCTAACCAGCATGCGCAAGAATTGGCTCTCATCCAGCAATTTGAGACGAAGAAGGGCCAGATCACTCAGCGCGGTCTCGAACTGATGAACGCGGCCAATACCGAATATGAGCAGGCTCGCATTGCGGCGCAATGGGAGATTTACCGCAACCAGAGCACGACCAATCAGCTGATGGCTGACGCTATCGATTCTCTCCAGGGGGGGGCGACCAATGCCATTACCGGGCTGCTCAACGGCACCCAAAGCCTGCAAGAATCCTTCGCCAACATCGGCACGACAATCCTCAACAGCGTTGTCGGTAGCCTGGTGCAAATGGGGATTGAGTGGGTCAAGAGCCAGTTAATGGGGCAGGCCGCTGCCGCCGCATCACTGGCATCTACAATGGCTCAGGCTACTGCCGCCGCTTCTGCGTGGGCGCCTGCCGCAATGAGCGCTTCTATCGCAACGATGGGGAGCGCCACTGCTATAGGTCAGACGGCATACGCTGGATCGCTACTGGCAGCCAAAGGCATGGCGGTAGCCGGTGCGCGTTATAACGGTGGGCCGGTTGATGCTGGCTCAATGTATCGCGTCGGTGAACGTGGCAAACCTGAGATATTCCAGGCGGCCAATGGCAGCCAGTACATGATACCGGGCGACAACGGACGGGTGATAAGTAACAAGGATATGCAGGGAGGCGGTGGCGCAGTCATTCACCAGCAGATGAATGTGACTATTCACACGACAAATGGCATTACAGAGGAAAATTTACGGCAGATTGAATCCCGAATGTATAAAGTTGGGAGAAAAGCGGCTCTGGATGAGATGTTTAACCAACAGAGGCCGAAAGGGATATTGCCTCCAAGGAGATAGTTAAAAAAGCTGGCAGGGATGTTACCGCCAGCTTTTTATTGCTTTACGCCTCCTGCCCCATGAAAGGGCTACAAAATATTAGACTGTTCTTGACGGATTGGACCTCCGAATAAATCGAGATCCGCACCAGCGGCGGGCTAGACGCCTGATCGTGATTTAGGCCGTCCAAAATATTCAGGTTCGCGCCACTGGTTCGCAGTACGCAGTCAGGTAGGCGACGAAAAGCTCACGAAATTTGGATTGTTCTGGAAGGATTGCGGTGAGGGATCGACAGAAATGCCTCTCCAGCAAAGGGCTAAAGCAATATTGGCTAACTAACCCATCCCAAAACACGGTGCATGGTGCGCAGTCAGGTGCGCGGCAAAACTGCGCATTCAGCGTGCGCACCATCCATGCGCCGATCCCCCTCAGTACCTCACCAGAAAAGAGCTGGTGGACTGAAATCACGACGCAGCGATCCACCTCATATGCCATTGCCGCACGTTATCCAGTCAGTTTGCATGACAAACAAAAAAAGCAGAGTGGTTACTTTTCAGAATCAGGCTTCAACCCGCACCACCGCTGGAGTTTACCGGAGCCATTTCGCAGATGTGATGCGTGATTTGCACTAAAATACTCATATTATTTCGTATTCATTTTGCGAGGAAATTCACGTAGTGAGAGACAGAACGCGCAGCTATACCACCGACCTGCCCCGTATAGGGTTGCCATTCCTTGCGAACATGCGTAGCAGGCTGGCGGATGCTGAACCGGGTACGCAGCTTTATACCCAGACCGAAAGCGGAACGTTGTATACCTTCCGGCAAGCCGACAGCTACGCCATGACAATCAACGGCGTTACACGGGTAATCAGAACCACGACCACACAGGCCGGGTATGGCGTGCGGGAATGGTACATTTGTCCCCACTGTATGAAACGGGCTGCAAAGCTGTATATCGGCAAGAAAGACATTGGCTGCCGGGCGTGCTGGAAACTTCACTATAAAAGCCAGAGCGCCGACAGACTGGACAGGATGCGCATGAAGATACGCCAGCAGCGATACGCGATATGGGGCAACAATGACCTTACCAACAACCTGTTTAATGACATTCGCATGTTCCCTAAACCAAAGGGGATGCGCTGGGCTACGTTTGACAGGAAGCGGGCAGAGTTGTCAGCAATGGAGGTGGCTTACTGGCAGGCATTCAGTCCGGTAGTAGATAGAATCACGGGCGTGATTGAGCGTAAGGCGGGGAAAGCAGCCAGAGGCATTGGCCTGACTTTGTAAAAGCAAAACGCCCGCACGGGGCGTCAAGGAGCGGGATAGACTTCTGCGACAATTTGCATTCGCCGCCAATATAGCAAGCCGTCCACATCAAGCAATAAACTATCATCGGGAGGGGGAGGTCAAATCCCTGTGGGCAAAGGCCCAAAGGACCGCCGCCTAGCCTTTCTTCACATCGCCGCAGGTTAGAAAACTTTTTTTGGTACAGAGGCGCAGTAATTCAGGGGCTTACCATGCAAATCGGGGTTAAAATGGGGTACGCACATCACGACAGGGTAAACGTGATTTACTCACTGGCTGGCAGTAGGTACACAGTAGGTACGCAGCAGAACGGAGAGGCCACACAATGACCCCGCAGCAAATAGCCGCCCTGACAGTCGCAGAAATGGAGTATTCAGGCCACAGCATTACAGCAGCCGACCAGAGAGAGATACAGCGCAGCGTCACTGATGATATTGCCCGGCGTAAACGGTTCGGGGAGATGATGCGAGCGCCTGCCTACCAGTGGAAGAAGCCAGCGCCGCGCAGGTAGATATGGGATTATTCCACATGTAACTTATGCGTATTAAGCAAATTACCTTTATTCACCTTTACAGAATTGTGAGTGCGTCAGTATCGTTATCCTTCCGATCCGCATTTATTCAGGATTTGCATGTACCAGCTAAAGATAACCATCCGAGACAGCAAACCACCAATATGGCGGCGTGTGCTGGTTCCAGAGCAAATCCCCTTTAGTGAACTTCACGCGGTGATCCAGTTGGCTTTTGGCTGGAATGACGAACACCTGTATATGTTCGAGAAAGGGCGTAAAGGTGATCCCGGTAGCGAGTATCGCGTATGGGGTGAGGATGAAAGCATGGGTAATGCGGCAATCACACCACTATGGGCAGCGCTCCAGAATGAGGGTGACAAGCTGGTTTACACGTATGACTTTGGCGACTGGTGGGATTGCCTTATTGTGCTGGAGAAGCAAACACACGATACGAGCAATCAGCCCATTAGCTGCCTGCGTGGGAAAGGCACCACCCCGGCGGAAAACTCAGGCGGCTTGCATGGTTACAATGAATTGCTATTACAGGCCAGAGAGTCTGATAATCCTGAGCAGGCCGAGATCCACAATTTCCTGATGCTGGATATTGAACGCCGGGTTTACGACCTGAGCCGCATCAACGACAGATTGCAGGCTATTAACTGACCCGCATGTATTCACCTGATATTGCGTTATCAGCGCCGCCAGTATCGCGCACAACGGCACATTGACCGGGTAAACCGTAGCGCGCGACCGTTGCGCTGGTTTCACCGCCGCGCCGTACCTGACGCGATTCATACACAATCACACGTTCCAGCAGTCCACCAGCAACCATGCTTTCCAGTGTGCGCCGGGTTGATTCTAGCTGGTGGCGCTTATCGAACGACACCATGCCATGAAGAAGGTAGGCCACACCCGACACATCGAACGGCGGCGCACCAATCTCACCTGTTACCCAATCGCGGTTATCCGGTTCAAAGTAGCTGAGTATCTCTTTTTTGCGGCTGGTCATTCTCATGGCTGGCAGGTTCCTTATTGTGGGATAGCACTATCATACAATAAGCGGGTTGAAGGGAGAGCGTTACCGCCTGATGTGCTGTATGAATAACAACCAAATTTCAGGGGCGGAAAAAGATATGGGGGTACTTTTGGGGGTATCTATAAAAAATGAACAATAAAAAAGGCAACAAAAACAAAGGTTATCGCCTATGTGTATTGTTCCTATTATCGCACCATCTAAATCAAATAGTTACCCTGCATTCCAGTAAATCTCGTTTTCAGACCATGGCAGCAAATGTTGCTAATGGCTGTACATTTTCGCGTCATCGTTTTGTACCTCAAAGAAGTTGATCGGCGGCATAACCCTAAAGGCTATACCGCCAGCGCCATGTTATCGCGCCATTAACGCAAACACCCCCCAGCCAAAGTACTCCCGCGTGTACGTCACATGACGTTCAGGCGCTATCGTCAGCTCCGCCCGAACCTCCTGCGCGAAGTCATCATCTGGGTTTTCCTCCAGCCAGCGCCGCATGGTCATCCATTTTGCGGCTTCGTACCTGTCCCAGCCTTCCTGGTCAGCCAGCACCATTTCAACCAGGTCATAGCCCTGTTGATCGAAAGACGCAACCAGACCGGGCAGAGTGAGAAAGTCTGCAATCGACGAGACGCCGCAGGCCTGAGCTATCTCAGCCGTCGCGGGTACCTGACGCCAGTACGGTTCGCCGATGAGCATTATTCCCCCGGGCTTGAGGCTTTTTGCCAGCAGATCCATTGTCCCGGCTACGCCCCCCGCAATCCAGGTTGCGCCAACGCAGGCCGCCACGTCACATTTTTCATTCGCGACGTAGCCGGCCGCGTCGTTATGAATGAAATGGACGCGTTCGCTGACGCCGAGTTCCTCTGCGCGCCGCGTGGCCTGCGCGGTGAAGAGCGGGCTCATGTCGATGCCGGTACCGGTAATACCGTAATCACGTGCCCAGGTACAAAGCATCTCTCCCGAGCCGCTGCCGAGATCGAGAATGCGTGTGCCTGGCTTCATGCGTAACACGCGGCCCAGCGTCGCGTACTTCTCTGATGTAAAGGGGTTATGAATGCGGTGTTCGCTTTCGCTAACAGTAAAAATACGTGGGATATCCATCATCCTCTCCTTAACGATTATCAGGCTGAGCGCGAACGTTGTTCAGCCCGGTGGTGTTAATGCGGTAGGGCTGACCGTTAACGGATTTGATCAGCTTTTTGGTTTTGAGCTTTTTGAAAACGGCGAGCGTGCAGTCAGCCAGCAGTAGCCCTTCGCGGCTATAGCATTCAACGGCGGTGACGCGGCCGGAGGTATCGCGGACGTGCACAATACGGCCACCTTTGGCGAGAACGTGTAAGGTACGTTGTTCCTGACGGGATAAATTCATACTGGAAAACCTGTTTAATCATCATGTGCAAAACGTGCAAACACACAGCGGTGTCCGCATACGATTTCGGCGCATTGATAATCAGTCCGGCCTGGAAAGGTCGGGAAGCTGATTATCGGATGATTACATTCTCCAGCATCAAAGCCTCGGTTTGAGTTGATAGGTATTTACGGGGTGAATGATAACACCTGGTTATTGTCAGTGAATACCCAGGGATGAAAAATGTGATCCCGGTTGGTATCGGGCTGAGGAGAGGGGATCATTCCTGGCCGCTCTTAATTTTGCTGTCGACCTGAGGCTGTGGTTTGCTGAAAAGATATCCCTGCACAAGCTCGCAACCCAGAGCCTGAAGCCGCTCAAGCTGCTCTTCGGTCTCAACGCCCTCGGCAATGACGCCCATATTAAGGCTTTTAGCCATACCGGTAATCAGCTTCACAATATTAAGCGCATCTTCCTGCGTAGATATCGGATTGACAAAAGATTTATCGATCTTGATTTTATCAAAATTCAGTTCGCTGAGTCTGGAGAGCGACGAATAACCCGTGCCAAAATCATCAATAGAAATTCTTACGCCCAGTGAGCGTAGTTTTTTGAGGATCGCAATGGGGTTATTTCTGTCACTGAAGAGGGAAGACTCTGTGACCTCTAACTCAAGACGGTTAGCCGGGAGCCCTGTCTCAGCCAGAACGGACTGCACCGTATTAATAAATGATTTGCTGCCCAATTGAACAGGCGAGACGTTGACGGAGATCCTGGCCGGAACAGCCCAGGAGACCGCCTCCCTACACGCCAGTTTAAGTACAGTTTTACCTATCTCGTTGATCATGCCTGTTTTTTCAGCGGCGAAAATAAAGCTATCCGGGGAGAGCATCCCCTTGACGGGGTGCATCCAGCGAATAAGCGCTTCATAGCCGTAAATTTCCTTGCTGATGGAATTCACAATAGGCTGGTAATAAACAATAAACTCATCATTCTCTATTGCTCTTGCCATATCATTTTCAAGGGTTCTGCTTTCCTGCAACTTCTGTAGCATTCGCTGGCGGAAGACTTTGATTTGCTGAGAACCTTCTTTCTTGGCTTCATAGAGCGCCAGATCGGCAAATTTATAAAGGTAATCTGAACGTCGTTCGTTATCCGATAAAACAATACCCACACAGGTGGCTATTTTTATAAGTTGATTATTAATTGTATAGGGCTTGCTGATGCTATCACTGATTTCTCGCGCGCGTGAAACGGCTGCGGCTTCGGTTAAGCCACTGGAGAGAAACGCAAATTCGTCGCCGCCCAAACGATAAAATGTCTCTGAAAAGCGGCTCAAAGCGTTAAGGCGCGTGGATACCTCACGTAACAGTAAATCGCCAGCATCATGACCGTAGGTATCATTCACCTCTTTGAACCGGTCTAAATCGAATAACATCACCGTGACCGAAATATGTTTTTCCTCAGCCTGTAGATTAAGTTTATTGAGATCATCCCAGAAGAAAAGACGGTTTTTCATGCCGGTAAGGGAGTCATGATAAACATCGTATTCCAGTTTTGTATTCTGGATTTGCAGGGTTTCTTTGGACAGCTGAAGTTCTTCAGCCAGAGTTTTAACCTGTGTATGTGCTTTGAGAATGTTTTTATTTTGATAGATAATCAAAAAGCCCAGTATGAAGCTTAAAATAACCAGTAACAGCGAAAGTGCTGAATAAATATAATATAGAACCTGTATTTTTAGGTTAGTTTCATTGATTGTATTAACATCTTTTGTTAAAGCCGTTGATGAAAGCTGGCTTAGCGGTGCATCCAGTAAATGCATATTTTTCAGATAGAGCTTTAACTCTGAACGGCTCATTTTCTCAAGGTGACCATCCAGATAGTTCAGTATATTTTCCAGGCGTAAGGCGAGCACCTGATGCGCTTTCGCGCTGTTTATATAACGACCCAGGCCGCCCTCTTTCAATAAATCATTCTGGCTCAGCATGATTTCCAGGCGCATGCGAACCTGGTCTACCGTAACGTCATCAGTCTCGGTTGCGTACAGTCCAATCCATGATTCAAATCGGTAATATTCAGATACCAGTTGGGCTACAGACCAGGACTCAGTGTAGTGAGTCAATTTTTGCAACTCCTGCTGACGGTCGTAGACAAGAAAGGCTATATATCCCGTAGTGATAAAAAGAGAAAAAATGATACCAACCAGTATCCTGTTCATTATGTTCTCCTGAACTACTATTCAATCTTCATTTTGCTGACCTGCCAGGCCGATCGCGAGTAATAAATCTGATTATTGAGTTCAGGAAGACTGTCATAAGGGTAGACGATGAATGACGGACCTTTATCGCGGATGCGCATATATTCGCCATTGACCTTTAACGCCAGGATGGCGTTGTATTTCTGGAAGTCGCTGAGAGGGATGACGGTAGTATAATCATTGAGTGCAACCACATTCAGAACAGAACCCTTAGCACCCACATACTCCATGAGTTTGCGCATCGGGATACCCTCAAACTTCGTGCGGCCATTATACCAGGGAGAGGTCGTCTGGAAACTCACCATCCCCAGTTTTTCCAGGCTGGCAATATCAAAAACGGCTTTTCCATTTTCGTTCGTATTTTCTATATTACCGGTAATGGTTAAGATGGGTTTGCCCACAGGCTTTGGCAGTTCGCCAGCCCAGCTTAAACTTTGTACCAAAAAGCAGCACAGCATTAGGATTATTCGCATATTGGCCTCCTCTTTTTAACAGAAGTATAAGAATTATAAGTTATTTATCCTATAAGTTTGTCTATTTTGTTGAACGCCATGGCTTTTTGCAAACGATACTTCATTAAATGTATTAAAATCAAATGGATAATCGTTGTTTGCCCCGTGATTGCAGACCTCTGGCTGGAGCTTACGTTTTTTAAAACATAAAAACTCAGTGTAATTAGCCACCGGGTTTAAAAAATGATCGCTTTGATTATTGATATATTTACGCACCCCCATTTTTATCAATGGTGGCATCGTTAAGATTGATTTATATGTACAAAGAATGATAACGCACCCTCAATGTGAGGGAATAAGAGAGTGCGCGTACCTCTGACGTCATTTGCACTGAGTTTCGGTTAACCCGTCTCCAGCATACTGAAACTGACGATCCGCGAGCGCCCCAGCTCTTTCGCCCGGTAAAGCGCCACATCTGCCGCGCGCAGCAGGTCGTCGCTTTGGGCGTGCTGCGGGTAACTGGCGATCCCGATCGACACATCCACCGGGCCAATTTCAGCAAGCCCATAGCGCAGCGACAGCGTATGGACGCCGTTATATATCTCCGTTGCGCAGGCGTGAGCCGCTTCCTCATCCGCACCCGTTAGCAGCACCAGAAACTCTTCGCCACCAAAGCGGAAGGCCAGACCTGCATCATGCACGGCACGCTGAACAATTGTCGCCACGCTCTTAATCACATGATCGCCAGCCTCATGGCCGAAGCGATCGTTAATGCTTTTAAAGTGATCGATGTCGATCATCATGCAGCTCACCGGCTCATCATTGCGCATTGCCTGAGCTATCTGAGTGCGCAGGGTATCTTCCAGGTGGTGACGGTTACGCAAGCCGGTGAGCGGGTCGAATAGCGCTTTTTCCAGCAGGGCATCGCGCAGACGCTGGTTGGCCAGCGCCAGACCCAGGGCTTCCGCCATTAATTCGAGATATGCGCGGGACGGCGCCGTTTCAGGCGTGATGTTCTGAAACGACAGCAAACCAATGGCTTCCCCCTGCGCAATGAGCGGCACGCACAGTGAGCTGTCTTTTTGTGATTCAGGCAGATGCTGGCAACCGATATCCGGCTCGCCGTTGACCGGTGGGTGGCTCTGACCACGGCGTATGGCCCAGCATTGATCGGGGTGGAAAGCATTTTTTTCTCCCTGTGGAGATAACCATTCCGCCGCACAGCGCATCTCCCACGGGTTTCGATCCAGGATATACAGACGTCCGGCGATACCCGGCGCAATGTTGGGAGCAAACAGCTCTGCCACCTCAATCACGTCGCTGACGTTCTCGCACCCCTGCAAGCGCTGGGTCATTCGCGCGAGCAGCTCGCGGATGGCCCAGTCTGCGTCGCGTTCTTTTTCAAGCCGCTGCCTTGCCAGCCCGTTCTCGCGGAAAATGCGAATGGCCTGCGCCATATCGCCTATCTCATCGACCTGGTTGAAATTGGGCGTTTCGACGGCGTAATCCTGTGAGGCCAGGCGGTGAACCACATCGCTGAGGCGCACTACCGGGCGCAGCACGCGGTGCTTGAGAATAAAGCCCATCACGAATAAGAAGAGCAGGGCGGTCAGGCCGACCATCACCTCTGAGGCGGTACGCAGCGTTTTCGACGTGTTGGTCGCTGCCTGGACATCGGCAATAATGCGCTTATCCAGCAGCATACGAAAATGGTCAATCTTGCTCTGGGCGCGTTCCGTTTCAAGTTCGTAGATTTTGCCGAAGAGTAACGCAATGGCCTGTTGTTCCTCACCCCGGGCGACGCTGGCAATTGCTGCCTGCTGTTCATCCTGTAGGCCATCAACAATCTTCAGCCCTTCATACAGCAGCGCCAGCTCTTCGCCCGTTGCGCCCGTATCTTTTAACTGTCCCACTTTGTGTTCAATATTCTTCAGTTCACCTTCTTTCGCCTGGTACGCTTTCAGCACATCGGGCTCTTTTTTGATGGCGTAAAGGCGCGCTAAATCGGAGAGCATCCAGGTTTCTGCTTCAATCTCTTCCGTAAGCTGGTCAAAAATTTGTCGTTGCTTAACAGCCTGACGCTCTACGTTGTCGGCATGGGAAGCCATCAGCATGACGATACCGGAGGCAATGGTCAGGCACACCGTGACACCATAGGCCCAGTTTGTGATCGTGGCGATTCGCACCTGTTGGATCCTTCTACGACAAATGTGGAAGAGCGTTCATTTCAGATTATAGAAAACCCCTGATTTATCGCGAAAAAAAAGGCGGCACAGGGCCGCCTGACAAAACGCGTTTCGTTAGAGATCCGGAGGGTTTTTTCCCTCTTCGATAAAGTCTGCGTCCAGCTCCTCGGCGTTGCCTGCGTGGTCGCGGCCGGAGAAGAGGTTCCAGCAGGCGATAAACAGGGCGGCAATCAGCGGCCCAATCACAAAACCATTTATGCCGTACAGCTCCATACCGCCGAGCGTGGTGATCAGTATCAGGTAGTCCGGCATTTTGGTGTCTTTGCCCACCAGCAGCGGACGTAAAAGGTTGTCCACCAGCCCGACGATAATGACAAAAAAGCCCACAATGAACAGACCCTGCCACAGCTGGTGAGTGGCAAACAGGAAGATCGCGGCGGGAACCCAGACGATAGCCGAGCCGACGGCGGGCACCAGGGAGAGAAACGCCATCAGCGCTCCCCACAGTACGCTACCGTCAATACCGACGATGGCAAAGGCGATACCGCCAAGCGTACCCTGAACCACTGCCACGACCGCCGTACCTTTTACCGTGGCTCGCGAGACGCCGACAAACTTAGCGAACAGGTGCTGTTTGGCGAAGTCAGACAGCGGCAGCGAGTCGAGGATCTGGCGCACCAGATAGGGCCCGTCTTTGAGCAGGAAAAACAGCAGGTACAGCATAATGCCGAAGCTAATAGCAAAGCCGAACGTCCCTTTACCAATCAGGAACGCGCTTCCCGCCAGATACTGTCCACCCTGTAACGCGACATCGGAAAGCTTTTTCTGAATCTGCGCGGCGTTGGTCAGGTTGTGATCCGCCAGGAAGCCGCTGGCCCAGTCCGGCAGGCGATTGAAGATACCGGCGATGACTTCCGGGAACTGCGTGTTGTTCTGTTGCAGCTTGGTGTAAACCATGTTCAGTTCCACCGCGAGCGAGGAAAGGATCACCATCAACGGAATAAACACGATCAGGCAGATAATGCCGAGTGTAAGGAGGGAAGCCAGCCCGTTGCGATCGCCCAGCGCGGTACGCAGTTTGTTTTTCACCGGGTTGAAAATGATGGTCAGGATCGCGGCCCACAGAATCGCCGAGAAATAGGGAGACAGCACGTCAAAGAAAGCCCAGGTAACAAGGGCCAGGATGAGAATAAAGAAACCTTTGGTCAGTCCGTTTAATCGCATAGTGAGTCCTGGTGAAGAAGAAACTGTGTCGACTATAGAACTGATTTAAAGATTTACCAATAATTGCGCCGAAGTCGTGCCGGGTGGCTTTTTGTTAACAATCGCGGTATAACACCCTTCTTTGGATGTTTAGATGTCCATACGTTTAGAAGGTAATATGCAAACAGAACAACAAAACGGGCAGCTTAAGCGCACCATGAAAACCCGTCACCTGATTATGCTCTCGCTGGGGGGCGTTATCGGCACAGGGTTATTCTTCAATACCGGATACATCATTTCGACAACCGGCGCGGCGGGCACGCTGCTGGCGTATCTTATTGGTGCGCTGGTGGTCTGGCTGGTTATGCAATGCCTGGGGGAACTTTCCGTAGCGATGCCGGAAACCGGCGCGTTCCACGTCTACGCCGCTCGTTATCTCGGCCCGGCGACAGGGTATACCGTGGCGTGGCTCTACTGGCTTACGTGGACAGTGGCGCTGGGATCGAGCTTTACCGCAGCCGGGTTCTGTATGCAGTACTGGTTCCCGCAGGTTCCCGTCTGGACGTGGTGCGTCGTCTTTTGCGTGGTGATTTTTGCTCTTAACGTCATTTCCACGCGCTTCTTTGCCGAAGGGGAATTCTGGTTCTCGCTGGTGAAAGTCATCACCATCATCGCCTTCATTATTCTCGGCGGGGCGGCGATCTTCGGTTTTATCCCGATGCAGGACGGTTCACCGGCGCCGGGCTTGAGCAACATTACTGCCGAAGGCTGGTTCCCGCACGGCGGTCTGCCGATCCTGATGACCATGGTGGCGGTCAACTTTGCCTTCTCCGGAACGGAGCTTATCGGCATCGCGGCAGGAGAAACGGAAAACCCACACAAGGTTATTCCGGTTGCTATTCGCACCACCATCGCCCGGCTCATCATCTTCTTTATTGGCACCGTGTTTGTGCTGGCGGCGCTGATCCCGATGCAGCAGGCTGGCGTGGAGAAAAGCCCGTTCGTGGTGGTGTTTGAAAAGGTCGGCATTCCGTATGCGGCGGATATCTTTAACTTCGTGATCCTGACGGCGATCCTCTCGGCGGCGAACTCGGGTCTGTACGCCTCTGGCCGTATGCTGTGGTCTCTGTCTAACGAGAAAACGCTGCCACGCTGCTTTGCCCGCGTCAACAAAAACGGCGTGCCGCTGACGGCGCTCTCCGTTTCCATGCTGGGTGGCGTGCTGGCGCTGTTCTCCAGCGTGGTTGCGCCGGATACGGTGTTTGTGGCCCTGTCAGCCATTTCCGGTTTTGCGGTGGTGGCGGTGTGGATCAGCATCTGCGCGTCACACTTCGTGTTTCGTCGCCGTCACGTGCAGTCCGGGCAGCCGCTTTCGGCGTTGCAGTATCGCGCGCCATGGTATCCGCTGGTGCCCGTGCTTGGCTTTATCCTCTGCCTGGTGGCCTGTGTCGGCCTGTGGTTTGACCCCAGCCAGCGTATTGCCCTTTATTGCGGGCTTCCGTTTGTCGCCCTGTGTTATGGTGCGTACTACCTGACCCGAAACCTGACCACGCAGGAGCCTGAACATGTCGCAGAATAATCCGCTTACCGCCCTCCTTGAAAACCAGCCGTTTGTCGTGCTGGATGGGGCGATGGCAACGGAGCTGGAAGCGCGCGGTTGTAACCTTGCCGACAGCCTCTGGTCGGCCAAAGTGCTGATGGAAAACCCGGAGCTGATCCGGGACGTGCACCTCGACTATTACCGCGCGGGGGCACAGGTGGCGATCACCGCCAGCTATCAGGCCACGCCTGCGGGCTTTGCCGCACGCGGGCTGGACGAGGCGCAATCCCGGGCGTTGATTGGCAAAAGCGTAGAGCTGGCACGCAAAGCGCGGGAAGCGTACCTGGCAGAGAATGCGCAGGCGGGCACGCTGCTGGTGGCGGGGTCGGTAGGGCCGTACGGCGCGTACCTTGCCGATGGATCTGAATATCGCGGCGATTATGTGCGTCGCGCTGAAGAGTTCACCGCGTTCCACCGTCCCCGCGTGGAGGCGCTGCTGGATGCGGGCGCGGATCTGCTGGCCTGTGAAACGCTGCCTTCTTTCCCGGAGATTAAGGCGCTGGCGGCGTTGCTGACGGCGTATCCTCGCGCCCGGGCATGGTTCTCATTTACCCTGCGTGACAGCGAGCATCTGAGTGACGGGACGCCGCTGCGGGATGTCGTTTCTGCGCTGGAAAACTACTCGCAGGTTGTCGCGCTGGGGATCAACTGTATCGCGCTGGAAAACACCACCGCGGCGCTGACGCATCTGCACAGCCTGACGTCGCTGCCGCTGGTGGTCTATCCGAATTCCGGCGAGCATTATGATGCGGTGAGCAAAACCTGGCATCACCATGGTGACGCCTGCGAGACGCTGGCGGGGTATTTACCGCAGTGGCTGGATGTCGGTGCGAAGCTGATTGGCGGCTGCTGTCGCACCACGCCGCAGGATATTGCGGAGCTGAACGCACAGCGGTAATCCTGACTCCCGGTCAGCGGTTACGCAGGCCGGGAATAATTCTCTTTATACACTTCCCGATATTTCTTTCTGGCCAAATAAGATGCCTGTCCCCAATGGATAACATCAGTTCGTGCACGAATGATATTATCCCCTGACCTCGTTTCTTTTTGAATAAATGTAATTACTTTTCATACTCCAGCAACAAATTCGCGTTGATAGTTTCGTGTTTATGACTGTCATTGTGGGTTAAAAAGTTAAGTTTTAGATTGATAATCTATCATTCTTGGTTAATAAAGTATAAAAATCTAACTGCTGGTGGATTCATTTTTATTATTCTAATTAAACCTATTATTTAAGCATGTCTTTTGTTTTTGTTCTTGTAGGGTATTTTGCCTTTTGTTTTTTCATCGTCGGGTTACTATTTATTGCATCAGCGAAGCGCAGGGAGATATGCGTAAGTTCAACTGAATTTGCTGATGACGATGTTTAAGAGATTATTTGATTGCTGAGTAATTTAATTAAGCCCAATTTTCGGGCGGGGCGCATATTGCCCAAATTCAGCCATCAAAAATCTTCTGTGTGTGTCATTCACTTAATTTACAGGACGATTTTTATGAAAATGAACAAACTCTTTACTGCACTGGTTCTGGCTTCTGGTATGGCTGCTTTCGGTGCTCAGGCAGACCAGGGTAGCGGCGTTGTGACCTTCACTGGTTCCGTTATCGACGCGCCATGTTCAATCGCGGCAGGTGACGAAGATCAGACCATTAGCCTCGGCCAGGTTTCCAGTTCCGCAGTGGCGAACGGCGGCACCTCTACGCCGGTTCCGTTCTACATCCACCTGGAAAACTGCTCTGTTGAGACCGCTACCACTGTGACCACCACCTTCTCCGGCGCGGATTCCAGCGTTGACGGAGCGGTGCTGGGCGTGACCGGCAATGCAACCGATGTTGGCGTCGTGATGACCGACGGCGACAGCAACACCATCACCCTGGGTGAAGCCACGACTGGACAGAACGTGGTTAATGGCGACAACACCCTGACCTACTCCGCGTACATCATCGGTGGAGAAGCGCCAACCGAAGGTGATTTCACCGCTGTGACTAACTGGACGCTGGCCTACGAATAAGCCCTGACCTTATTTCGATGACCCGTCAGGCGGCCTTAGCTGGCCGTCTGATATTCGAAACCGACTGAATAAGTGAAAAGGGTTTGCTATGGGTTATATATTTTCGAATACAACAAAAATAGTCAAAACACTCCCTTTTCTCCTGTCTGGTTGTTGCCTGCCTTTATTCGCTGCAAATCAGGGGGAGGGTGCCGTCCTTATTCAGGGGGCGGTGCTCTATACACCCTGTGCAATTGATCTTGGTAGCCGCGATCAAACCATTGATATGGGCGATACGCCCGTGTCGGAGATTGCCACCAAAGGCTATGGCCCCACACGTGCGTTCACCGTTCGCTTAATTAATTGCCTGATGCTGCCGACACCCGGGAACGGGAGATATGACTCCGAGTACTACCAGATAACGTTTGAGCCAATGACGGGCGCAGACCGGTTTTCCGTGCGTGGAGACGCACAGGGAATTGAGCTGGCGATCCGCGATACCGACGGCAATATCGCCGCGCCCGGCGTGGCCTTTCCCGCCAGAGAGGTCACGGCGGGCAGCATGAACCTGAATTATTCGCTTCAGCTTGTCAGCAACGGACAGCCGCTCAAAGCCGGGGATTACCAGTCTCTGATCCGCTTCAGAATGGATTACAACTGAGATGAAAAAAACGATACGGACATTCCGACGCTCAACGCTCAGCGTGCTGATTTTGGCTCTAATCGTGCCGGTGGCGAAAAGCGGGGCCGACGATGACATTCAGTTTAATACTGACGTGCTGGACACGCAGGACAAGAGCAATATCGATCTTAGCCACTTTTCGCGTCGCGGCTACGTCATGCCCGGCGACTACACCTTTAGCATCATGGTGAACAAAGACATCCTGCGCGAGGAGCGGATTGTGGTCTATCCCGAGGGTGAAAACGGCCGGGACAGCCTGATCTGCCTGACGCCAGAGCAGCTCTCTCGCTTTAACCTGAAGGCCAGCGTCATGGACGATCTTCGCTGGCTGCGCGACGGTGAGTGTCTGGACAAAGCCAGCCTCGAAGGACTGGATATGCGCGTCGACCTGGCAAAGGACACGCTTTATCTGTCGATCCCGCAGGCGTGGCTGGAGTACACCGCGCCAAACTGGGATCCGCCTTCGCGCTGGGATGAGGGTATCCCTGGTGTGATTGCCGACTACAACCTCAATCTTCAGGCGCAGCAGAATCAAACCGGTTCAGACAGCCAAAATATCAGCGGGAATGGGGTCCTGGGGGCCAATCTGGGACCATGGCGCGCCCGCGCCGACTGGCAGACCAGCTGGAACAAGCGTGACGGGAAGACGGACAAGGATTTCGCCTTTAGCCGTTACTATCTCTACCGCGCCATTCCTTCACTGAAAGCGAAGCTGACGGTGGGGGAAGATTACCTCAGCTCCGATATCTTCGATACCTTCCGCTTTAGCGGCGTTAGCCTGAATTCCGATCTCAGTATGTTGCCGCCGAGCCTGCGTGGCTACGCGCCCGAAGTGACGGGCATCTCCCGTTCGGGCGGCAAAGTGACCATCAGCCAGCAGGGACGCGTGATACACGAAACGCAGGTGGCCGCCGGGGCGTTTCGCATTCAGGAACTGAATGATGCCATCTCTGGCACGCTCGACGTAAGGGTGGAAGAGCTGGACGGCAGCGTGCAGGTCTTTCAGGTCACGACGGCTTCGGTTCCCTACCTGACGCGCCCGGGTGCGGTGCGCTACAAGCTGGCGGCGGGTAAACCCTCTGAGTGGGGGCATAGTATGACCGGGCCGATGTTCACCTCGGGCGAAATCTCCTGGGGCGTGGCCAACGGCTGGACGCTGTACGGCGGCTCGGTGATCGGTGGTGACTACAATGCCCTGTCGGTGGGGATCGGGCGCGATCTCTTCATCCTCGGCGCGCTGGCCTTCGACGTAACGCAGTCGCGGGCGGTATTGCCTTCTGAAGGCACGCTGTCCGGTACCTCTTACCGGGTGAGCTACTCAAAAACCTTCGACGAGTATGACAGCCAGGTCACCTTTGCCGGGTACCGTTTCTCCGAACGCGACTTTATGAGCATGTCGGAGTACCTCGATACCCGCTACGGCAGCGGCACGTCGCACAGCCCGAAAGAGAAATACAAGGTGTCGTTTAACAAACGCTTCCGGGATGTCGGGCTGAGCGCTTACCTCAACTACAGCCATCAGACCTACTGGAACAGCGCGGATAACGATCGCGTAAGCCTGTCGCTGTCGCGCTATGTCGATCTTGGTCCGTTCAGGAACATGAGCGTATCGCTCACGGCCTACCGCAGCGAGTACTACTCCCTGAAGGATGACGGGGCCTACATTTCGGTGTCGCTACCGATAGGTAACGGCACCTCGCTCAGCTATGGCGCCACAATTAACCGCACCGATAACACCCATCGCGTGAGCTATTACGGCCGGGTGGATGAGCACAATAGCTTCCAGGTCAGCAGCGGCCTTTCCCGCAGCGGCCCGACGGCGTACGGCTACTACACCTGGCAGGGCGATAGCGCGCAGGTGCAGACCAACGCCAGCTATCAGTCCGGCAGCTATACCGCGCTGGGCATGAACGTGACCGGCGGTCTGACCCTGACCACCGAAGGGGGCGCAGCGCATCGCTCGAACGCGCGGGGCGGCAGCCGCGTGCTGGTGGATACCGCAGGCGTCAGCGGCGTGCCCGTTAAGGGATTCGGCGCCTCGGTGAAAACCAACCGATTCGGGAAGGCTGTGATTGGTGATGTGAACAGCTACTACCGCAATCCGATCCGCATTGACGTCGACAAACTTGATGAAAATGCTGACGTCACCCGATCCGTCTCGCAGGCCACGCTCACCGAAGGGGCGATCGGCTATCGGCAGTTTGACGTGATTGCGGGTGGTAAAGCGATGGCCTTTATCCGTAAGGCTGACGGGAGCTTCCCGCCGTTTGGGGCCTCGGTGATGAACGAGAAAAACCAGGAGACGGGGGTGGTGAATGACGAAGGAAGCGTCTGGCTAAGCGGCATTCAGCCAAACGGCAAAATGACCGTCAAATGGGATGGACAAGCCCGCTGCGTGGTAAACCTGCCGGCCACGCTGCCAGCCGTGCTGGAGAACCTGCTTTTAACCTGTTCGCCGGAATAACCGGCCTGAAAAACGAGATGAGTTAATCAAGATGACAATTGTGCGAATTTCCGCCCTGACGGGCCTGGCGCTGATGGTTTCAGGCGTGGCAACAGCCGCCGTATCGCTGGACAGAACCCGGGTTATTTTTGACGGCGCGGCAAAATCCGTGAGCCTGCGCCTGACCAATGAAAACAAAACGCTGCCGTATCTGGCGCAGGGGTGGGTGGAAGATGCTCAGGGTAAAAAAATTACCGATCCGCTGGTGCTGCTGCCGCCGGTTCAGCGCATTGAACCGGGTGAGCAGAGTCAGATCAAGGTGCAATCCACCGCAGGGATCCAGCGCCTGCCACAGGACAGGGAGTCGCTGTTCTATTTCAATCTGCGCGAGATCCCACCCAAAAGCAGCAAGCCTAATACGCTTCAGCTGGCGCTCCAGACCCGCATCAAGCTCTTTTATCGCCCGGCCGCTATTGAAGTGCAGCGTGCTGATTATTCCACGCCGTTTCAGGAACAGCTGACTCTGGCGCGGGAAGGGGATAAATACCGCGTGAATAACCCGACGCCGTATTACATCTCGCTGGTCAATGCGTCTTCGACGCTCACCGGCAAAGCGGCGGCAGGCTTCAAGCCGATTATGGTTGAGCCGAAAGGTCAGCTAGTGCTGGCACCGTCCGCTGCTGCGCTCGGCAGCGCGCCCGTGCTGACTTATGTCAACGACTTTGGTGGCCGCGCAAAGCTCATCTTCAGCTGTGGCGGCAGCGAGTGCAAAGCCGTGCCGCAGGAAAAGAAAAAGTAACCGCCGGGAGAGTGGCATGACTATCGCGTACTGGAAAAAGGGGAGCGGGCTCGCGCTGATGCTGCTGGCAGGATCGCTAAGTGCCGCGGACGAATTGATCGATGGGAGCTATGGGCTGCTGCACGTGCGCGGTGCGCTGACGGAAAGCGCCTGCCGTCTGGAGATGGACTCCGCGTGGCAGGAGGTGGACATGGGAACGACGGCAACGGGGGCGCTTAAAAAACCGGGCGACCAGGGTACGCCGGTGCGGGTGGAGATCCATCTGGAGGATTGTATGCCGTCACCTACCTCAGTACGCGATGCGTGGAGCGGCGATCTGCTCTGGAGCCGGGATCAGCCCTCGGTCACGGTCAGCTTTGTTGCACCGGGAGAGTTGTTTAATCCGGGGTTGGTCCGCGTGAGCGGAGCCAGCGGGGTGGGGCTACACCTGACCGACAGGCTGCATCGTTCGGTTCGTCTTAACGATGAGGGGCATCCGCTGCTGCTGGAGTCAGATGACAACACGCTTTTTTATTATCTCGCACCGGAACGTACCTCTGCACCGCTGGTGGCGGGGGCATGGCAGGCGCTGATCCACTTCAGGCTTAATTATGACTAGTTCACGTTTTGCTCTGCTTATCGCTTTGTTGCAGGCCAGTCCAGCGGCATGGTCATCCCTGACGGTAAACGTCACCGGCGTGGTCGTGGAGGGGGTGTGTGAAATCAACAACGGTGAAACTGTTCACGTGGATTTTGGCAGCAACCTGCAGGCGCGCCAGCTGGACGGTGAGAACTTTATGAAAACCATCGACTATTCGCTGGTTTGTGAAGATCTGACCTCTAACGATCTGGAGATGCAGTTTGAAGGCACGGCCACCTCGTTTAGCGACGACTATCTGGCCACCGACCGCGAAGGGCTGGGGATCAAATTGTATATGAACGGAGAATCGATGCCGCTAAATACCTGGATGCCGTTTACCTGGCCGGAGGTGCCTGTTTTGCAGGCCGCGCCGATAAAAGATGACGCATCTACCGTGGAAACGGGCGTGTTTAGCGCGTCAGCCACGCTGAAAATTCAGTATCAATAACAGGTTAACGGTGATGAATATAATGCTCCGAACGATCCTTGCTATGCTGGTTCTTGTTGCTACTCAGCCCGCTTCAGCCTCTGTCTGGAGCTGGATTGATTCCATTACGCAAAATAGCAGCATTAATTTTGACTATAACTTCACGCTTGCTGATTGGGATGAAAATGACTCAACGCCAAATCCTTGCTATGGGCTTAATGCCTGCACCATTTTTATCAGCCACAGGCATGATGCTTCAGGAACATCAGGCTGGGGGGTTGTTCAAGGATGGGGGGTTGCGGCTTATCCCTTTATAAGCAGTAGTGAAACACTCGGTGAGGTGGGCAAGGAGTTAAAAAAAGTATTTCCTCTGCCCTACAGTGGTACGACTAACCATAACGGTACCGTCAATTTTGAAGAGTGTGTCGGTTTTTTTTATGCGCCAGGCGTCAACATGGGGACAAGCGGCCCCGTGGTCGATCAGAAATATGCAGGATACAACATACTGCCAGGCAGCATTTGCGGTACTGCCCCACAGCCCAGTGGCTCCTGCGATTTCAATCAGGACGTACTGACCCTCGATCATGGCACGCTGACGCGTCAGGAGCTTGACGGGCATGAAGTCAGTGAAAACGTCAGTATTAACTGTACGACATCACAGACGCTCAAGCTGTATATCTACTCCGCAGACAACGTGCAGCTGCGTGACGACGGCAGTCTCTATTCCGAGCTTTATATGAATGACAACGTGCTCGGCACGTCGGGCTTCACTCTGGACGTCGCCGAACAGGAAAATGTCGTTGTGAAATCAGTTCTTCATACAAATGGCAGCGTGGCGGCAGGTGAGTTTGCGGGCTCCACTGTGATGCTGATTACGGTGGAGTGATGACAATGACTGCGTTGCCCTTGAACAATATCGATCTCTACTGCGCGCTTATGATGGGTGAGATCGTTCCCTATTATCAGCCGCTGATTAACAGCCGGACCCAGCGGTTGTACGGGCTGGAAATATTAATGCGTTGGTCACTCTCTGAGGAAAATGTCTCTCCCCTGGCGCTTATCCGCGCATTTGATGAGAACGGCTTGTTGCCAGAAATGACGCAACACCTGCTGCGCCAGGTTGCGGCAGATATTAACGAACTGGATGCATTGCTGCCTGACGGTCTTCATCTTTCGCTTAATGTGAGCCCTTCTCAGGTCGCGAAGCCCGGTTTTGTGTTTGATACGCTTTCGTTTCTGGCGGCTATTCCTCTGGAAAAATACTGTCTGGTGGTCGAGGTCACTGAAGAACAACCATTACCGCCTACGCCTGAGGTTACGGGCGCTTTTCTGAAGTTGCAGCTGGCGGGGGTCGAGATCTATCTGGATGATTTTGGTACCGGCTGCTCGAATCTGGCATACCTTGAGCAATTTAGCGTGGATGGGGTGAAGGTTGACCAGCTTTTCGTTAAGCATCTTTCCTCTGATAAAGCGACAACATCCATTGCAGCGAGGGTTGCGGACCTGGCGAAAGCGCGGGGTCTTGGCATCATTGCTGAAGGGGTGGAAACCCCTGAACAATCACAGCTGCTGCGCGATATGGGGATTGTTATTCAGCAGGGCTATCTTTTTTCCTGCGCATTAAGTCGATCGCAGTTACGGGAGTATCTTGCCGCCAGAAGGTTGCATTTCCAGATGAAAAATAGGGAATAAAAGCGTCGTTGGTTATTATTTGTCATGACGTAAGTAAAAATTTCCAGTCAGTAAGATACGCAATTGAATGGGTATTTTGTCACTTTATCCCAATACGCTAAACTAGCTATCGGCATTAAAGCCATGAAGAGTGTGGATTAATATTGGAGCTGGTGGCAGTGTTATGCATTTCATAATAAACAACAATGTCTCTTTCAACGTTGCTGAAAGGACGGTGTCGGACGGAAACACGCAACATGTGCTTTCTAATCCGGCATGCAGACTTCTTCTCGTACTCCTGGAAAATAATAACCGGCTTATGACCAGAGAGGATCTTTTGCAGAAGGTATGGGGCGATTTTGGATTAACCCCATCGAGTAATAGTTTGAACAATAATATCAGTATATTGCGTAAGATTTTTACAGAGTTTGAAATTCATGATGTGCTCAAAACTGTCCCTAAACAAGGCTTTGAGTTGGCGCTGAATAACCTTCAGTTCAACGAAAAATCCAGAGACTATTTGGTGATGCAGGCGATTTCAACACCTGATAAAGAGCCCAGTGTAAATAAGACCAGGTTGATTAAATGGACCGGCGTGTTGTTCATTATT
Organism: Enterobacter cloacae complex sp. 397G4; assembly: GCF_050031515.1. NCBI lineage: Bacteria > Pseudomonadati > Pseudomonadota > Gammaproteobacteria > Enterobacterales > Enterobacteriaceae > Enterobacter > Enterobacter cloacae complex sp. 397G4. The sequence goes on from NZ_JBLGWE010000001.1 coordinate 1,053,495, forward strand.
ATTGGGGTAGCAATCGCTTTATATCTCAATTTTTTCGACAAACGCGAGGATGTCACGCTTTTAAAACAAGTTCAGCAGTGCAAAGTCTTTTATCACAGCAAAGTGAATGCAAAGAGAGTAGAACACTTTTTTTCTGAAGGCAAAGGGATGAAATTGCTGACGAAGTGTTCAACGCCTGCCTATATTTTTTACGATGACAGTAGAGTACATGAGAAAACCGAGCTTCTTGAAATCTTTGTCGCAAAATGTACGGTCGATAGTGAAGGGGAATTTAGTGAATGTAAAAACTTCGTCTCGACTAAAGTGGGCTAGCCTTGCTGTGCTGTTGATTCTGGTGTTTATTGGCGCGCTGCTGTACGTGCCCAAGGATACCCGCGCGCTGGATTGCATAACGGATATGAATCTTGAGCTGGGCAAAGATAATGACAAGATCGTTGCCAACATCCACCTTGTCGTTCACTTCGTTCCAGATGCGCTCAGCTACATTACCGAGTATGGGATCGTGACCTACAACAACCAGCGCTATATCGTCGATCGCTATGCCCGACTGCGTTATTCCGGAGATAACACTCACTCTTTTACTGAATTTAAAAGAGAAGGCATAGAGAAGAACAGTAGCGAAACACTACCTGAGTTTTTATCAGAAAAACTGACTTCAGCCCAAAAGGTCTTTTTATTTAAGGTGCGGAAGTTACAGGGTGAAGTATGGAGCATCAGCGATTTGCGGCGTACGGTATTAGTGTGCGCTAAATCAGACTGACGCCGTTATTTTTTAAATTATCTCTCCGCCTCTTAATGCTAAGAGGCCGGAATCTTTTTGCCGGTAAAACGCATTTGGGTGTAAATATCATGCCATTAAACGTTCTGATAACACAGGATAGTTATCTCTTTCAGGGGTTAAAGCAGTGTATTTCTCTTGTGCATATTCAGGATCTTACGCTGTTTGAAACCCCTCATCGTGAGTGTGTGGTCCTGGTAGACAGCAGAATGCCGATGAACGATCTTGAGCACGGGTGGCGTGTTGTCTCGGCTATGTTTGAGCAAACTAAGGCTATAATGCTTTGTATGAATCAACCCGCGAGCTTGCCCTTCAGCGTAAACCCCTGTGGGGACACTGTTGACATGAAAACCAGCCCAGAAAATATTACGCTAATGATCATCAATAAAATTCCTGTTTTAATGTCGGATAAACGGTCACAGCCGGTGAAAATAAAAATAGAAGAAAAAGAGATGGCATTAATTAACGCATTTCTGTGCGGAAAGGATATCGAAGAGATGGCAAAGATGTTTTGTTGTTCTCAAAAGCAGGTCTATAGACTCAGAGACAAAATTTGCCAGCGGCTTAACGTCAGACATTTTTATCTTGCCTGCCTGTATATTTTTCGCCATGGCTTACTGCAACAATCTTATACATTACCCGAAACCTGGTTACGGGATTAAAAGTGAAGACGCGAAACGGCAACCCGCGTTACCGTTTCGCATTTCATTAAGCCGCCTCCGCCAGTACAAACATCCCGTACGGGTGGATCTCAAGATAGTACGCATCGCCCACGTCCGGCTGCAGGCGCGTGGCGTTCACCTGTAGTAAAATCTCCTGTCCGTGCCAGTCGACAATCACCTCATACTGCGGACCCATATAGGCGACGTGGCGGATAGTGCAGTGCTGGCTCGCCTCGCCGTGCTGGCTGAGCGTAATCGCCTCCGGACGCACGCCGACGGTGCCTTCGCCCTGGGTAGCAAAGTGCAGCGGACGCGGCAGACGATAGCCGTGGATTTCCACGACATCCTCGCTGAAGCGGGCCGGGAAGAGGTTGGCATCACCCATAAAACTCGCCATAAAGCGAGACGCCGGCTGGCGATAGAGATCCTGAGGCGAGCCAATCTGCATAATGTTGCCCTTGTTCATCACCAGCACGGTGTCGGAGACCGCAAACGCCTCGCTTTGATCGTGCGTCACGTACAGCGAGGTGATGTTGAACTGCTTTTGCAGCTCGCGGATTTTGTCCCGCATGCTGCGCCTGAGGTTCGCATCGAGGTTGCTCAGCGGTTCATCGAACAGCAACACTTTGGGTTTGAGGATCAGAGCGCGGGCCAGCGCTACGCGCTGCTGCTGGCCGCCAGAAATCTGATCCACGTAACGATCTTCAAACCCCTCAAGATCAACCATCGCCAGGGCTTCTTTGACCCGCGTTTTTATCTCTGCGCGCGAAACGCCCAGCATCTTCAGACCGTAGCCCACGTTCTCGCCCAGCGACATATGCGGGAAGAGCGCGTAGGACTGGAACACCATACAGATATCACGCTGCTGAATGGAGCGGTGGGTCACATCCTCACCATCGATGTAAATCTGCCCTTCGGTCGGTTTTTCCAGCCCGGCAACCAGGCGCAGCACGGTGGTTTTACCGCAGCCGGACGGGCCGAGCAGCGTTACCATTTGTCCCTGCGGGATCGCCAGGTTGATGTTTTCAATTACCGTGTTTGCGCCAAAGCGTTTGGTCACGTTGCGCAGTTCAACAAAATGTTTCTCAGTCATAGTGTTACGCCTGGTTTTTGGCTTTTGAACGGGAGATACGCGCCTCGCCGATCAGCCAGTCAAAGAGGAAAATGATCGCCAGCATGACCACAATCAGGATCGAGCCGTAGGCAATCGCCACGCCGTATTCGCCGTCTTCCACGCGGTTCAGAATGTAGGCCGTTGCCACGCGGGTGTCCGGCGTGACGAGGAACACAATGGCGCTGACGGTGGTGATGGCGCGCACAAAGCTGTAAATCAGCGCTGATAAAATGGCCGGACGCAGCAGCGGCAGCAGGATGTGGGTGATGGTGCGCAGGCTTCCGGCACGCAGGCTCAGCGAGGCCTCGTCCAGTGACTTGTCGATCTGCCCTAATCCCGCGATCCCGGCGCGAATGCCCACCGGCACGTTACGCATCACCATGGAGATAATCACGATGGCGGCGGTGCCCGTGAGGTACACCGGCGCGCTGTTAAAGGCCAGAATGTAGGACACGCCCGCCACGGTACCCGGTACGGCAAAGCACAGCATGGTGGTGAACTCGATGGTCTTTTTACCCCGGAACTGCTGGCGCACCACAACCCAGGCAATCAGCAGTCCGAAGGCGGCGGTGATCGGCGCGGCAATCCCGGCGTAGAGCAGAGTATCGAGCAGCGAAGGCCACGCGCCGTCGCTCATCCCCTGGCCGAACAGCTTGATAAAGTTATCCAGCGTCAGGGTGTAATCCACGCCCCAGTTGACGGTAAAGCTGCCATAGAAAATGCTGCCGTAGAGCAGGGCGTTAAAGGCGATCCACACCGCCAGCAGGGCGATCACGCTCCACACCAGCGTCACCGGCAGCGGCTGCACGTCGCCGCGGTACGATTTACCGGACACGGTGACGTAGGAGCGCTTGCCGATCCACATGTACTGGATGCAGAACACCAGCAGCGAGAACAGCAGCAGGAAGGCCCCAAGGGTACTCGCTGCCTGATAATCCAGCTGTGAGCCGGTAATGTAGAAGTAGATCTGCGTGGCCAGCACGTCGAAGTTCCCGCCCAGCACCAGCGGGTTACTGAAGTCGGCCAGCGACTGCACAATCACGATTAAGAACGCATTCGCCAGCGCCGGTTTCAGCAGCGGCACGAAGACGCCGTTAAAGGTCTGCCAGCGGCTGGCGCGCAGGGTGTACGAGGCCTCTTCCAGCGACGGGTGGATGGTTTTGATCGCGCCGTCGAGGATCATAAAGGCCATCGGCGTGAAGGCCAGCACCTGCGCCAGCCAGATGCCGGTGAAGCCGTACAGCCAGTTGGTATTGGTTAACCCAAACCAGTCCACCATCAGCTCCGTCATATAGCCAGAGCGTCCCATCATCAGCGTAACGCCCAACCCCACCACAAACGGCGGGGTCACGATGGGGAGAATCGAGAAGATACGTCCAATGATGGCGCTGCGTTTAGCGATGCGCGTGGTGTAGATCGCCAGCACCAGGCCAAAGAAGGTGCAGCCGACCCCGACGGCTATCGACAGCAGAATCGAGTTGATGATGACCTGGATAATGTGCGCCTGCGACAGCACGTTCATAAAGGCCAGCGGGGCGAATTCACCTGCGTCGTTGGTGAACATCGGAATGAAAATGGCGATGCTCGGCCAGACGATAAAAATGCCGATCAGCGCCACGATGGTAATCAGCGAGCCGATGACAAAGCGATCGCCGCCCAGCCACTTCAGGCGGGTGAGGGCCAGCGTCATGATGGCGCCCAGGGCAACAAACAGCACGATGGTGGCATAGCCTAAACCGCGTCCTTCCACGGTGGCGCTGATGACCACGAACGCCATGCACAGCAGCGCCCAGCCCGCGTCAAGGTAGTGGCGGCTGCGCTGCTCGCGCTTTGCTTCGTTAAACGGGCGCACCAGCAGCAGGCTCGGCATCAGATACCACAGCCAGCTGATGTTGAAGTGCGACCAGCCGTAGGCGTCGAGGATCTCATCCCCGGTAGATTCCAGCAGGCCGTAATCAAGGCTCCAGCTCGGCAGCAGGGCAAAGGCCAGCCAGCCAACGAAAACCCAAAGGAAGACCGCATCCCGTTTTTTCACGGGATGAAGAGCGAGTGTCTGTGACATAGCAATTCCGGGTGTTAAGGAAATTGTAGGCCGGGTAAGCGTAGCGCCACCCGGCAATTACCGCGGTAGTGAGCTTATTTACCCATCTTCACGTCGCTGACCCATTTATTGATTAGCGCTTTACGCACGTCCGTGGAGCCGTATTTGTCCATGTCATAGCTGATGAGCTTCAAATCATCGAGCTTGAGCGAGTTCGGCGAAGTTTCCGCCGTGGTGTTGGTCAGGATTTGGTAGGACTTGCCCTTCTTCCACGCCAGCTCCTGCGCTTCTTTCGAGAGCACCCAGTCCACGAACAGCTTCGCGTTCTCTTCGTTGCGCGCGCCCTTCAGAATGCTCACGCCGCCAATTTCATACCCGGTGCCTTCGCACGGAGAGATCAGCTCCAGCGGCGCACCCTGCTCTTTTTCCAGCGAGTAGTCGTGCAGGAAGCCGATGCCGATGGCGGTTTCACCGCGCGCGGCGTTACGCGCCGGGGCAATACCGGATTTGGTGTACTGAGATACGTTGCCGTTCAGCTGTTTCAGGTAGTCGAAGGCCTGGTCTTCCCCCCACAGCTGGACGAAGGTCGCCAGCGCGGTATAGGCGGTGCCGGAGCTTTGCGGATCGGCGATCTGGATCTCGCCCTTGTATTCCGGTTTGGTCAGATCCTTCCAGCATTTGGGGACCGGCAGGTTTTTCTCTTTCAGGCGCTGGGTGTTGACGCCAAAACCTAAGATCCCGACGTAGACCGCTGAGGAGAGGTTGCCCTTCACCTTGGCTGGATCGCGGAATTTCTCCATGATCTGTTCCAGGTTTTTCGATTTATAGGGCTGGAGTAGCCCCATTTCACCGGCCTGGGACTGCGGATCGAGCGTGCCGCCGTACCAGACATCGGCCTGCGGGTTTTTCTTCTCGGCATCCACCTTCGCCAGCGTGCTGCCGGAGCCGTTGCGGATAAACGAGGTTTTAACATCGTACTTTTCACCGAACGCTTTGGTTTCGACTTCGCACATTTCGTTGGTGGCGCTGCAGTACACCACCAGACGGCCTTTGGCTTGTGCGGCACCGGTTAAAGTAGCCAGTGCGATCCCGGAAGCAATGAGGGTAGAGAGAAGCGTTGTTTTCATTATTCAGCCCTTTTTATGACGTTATGTGACTGCGAGAAGCGGTGATGCCTGCCATCAGCAAGGGCATCAGTAATAAACCCATCAGGACGGCGGCAATCGAGAGCAAACTGAACATCCCCGACCAGCCGTAGCGTTCAATCACCTGCGACAGCGGCCATCCGGCCAGCGAGGCGCCCAGATAGGCAAATACGCCCAGAAAGCCGGTAATCGAGCCTGCCGCCTGTTTATGTCCACACTCAACGGCGGCAAGGCCAATGAGCATCTGCGGGCCGAAGACGAAAAATCCGACCGTAAAAAAGCACATCGCCAGCAGGGCGTAGTGGTGCACCGGTGCCAGCCACAGCGCGGCGACAGACACCATCAGCCCCAGCGTGAACAGTAAAATCATCGGTGCGCGCTGGCCGCTGAACAGCAGGTCTGATCCCCATCCAGCAAACAATGCACCCAGTAAGCCGCCCACTTCGAACAGCATCACCGTGGCGTTGGCGCTGAGCAGGTTCACGCCGTGGCTTTCTGCCAGCCAGATGTTGCCCCAGTCGTTCAGGGCGATGCGGATGAGATACACCAGCACATACGACGCCCCGAGCAGCCAGATCATCGGGTTTTGCAGCATGGTGGTGCGCAACATCTGCCATAGCCCCATCGGCGGGCTTTGCTGCTGCTGGCGCAGCTCCAGCGGATCGCTCCGCCACTCCCCGACCGTGGGCAGACCCTCTTCCTGCGGTGTGCCCCGCAGCTGTGTGGTCAGCCACAGGCCGAGCACGATACTGATGATCCCCGGTGTCAGCATCGCCGCCTGCCAGCCCCATCGGTGGGCGGCAACGGCGCAAATCAACGGAATAATCGCGCCACCGATATTGATGGAGGTATTCCAGCAGCCCCACCAGAAGCCGCGCTCGTTACGCGAATACCAGTGGGTCAGCAGCCTGGCGCAGGGCGGCCAGCCCCAGCCCTGAAAGAAGCCGTTCAGTGTCCAGATAAACAGCAGCAGCGGGAAAGCATCGCTAAAGCTGAACAGCACGTTCAGCACGCCCGTTGCCAGCAGCCCGATGCCCATAAAGGCGCGCTGTCCGTGGCTGTCGTGCCAGAGCCCCGCGGCGAATTTGGACAGCCCGTAGCTGAGATAAAACAGCGAGCCGATAAGCCCGATATCGCCCTTACTGAGCCCCAAATCCAGCTGTAGCGCGGGTAAAACAGTGTTCAGACTTTTTCGCGTCAGGTAAAACGCGGCGTAGCCAATCACCATACAAAGGAGCAGCCTGGGGCGCAGCGACCGGTAACGTTGTGAAACCTCTTCAGCAGACAGTGCGTGCATGGCGTTCTCCGTTTGAGATGACTGTAGGGAAGTGCGGCATAAATGGGATGAGACAAAGTCTGGAGTGACTAAGACTTTTTCCTGGTCAGCGCGGCGTTTGTTGCAAATTTGTGGGCAGGTTAACAATTACGCGCGTCCCGAGACGGGATTCCAGCGTCAGTTCGCCGCCGAGCGCCGAGACGCGTTCGCGCATGCCCTGAATGCCGAAGCCGGGCTGCTGCTGCGGGCTGATGCCGCTGCCGTTATCGTGCACCTCGAGGTAGAGCCGCGCGTGACGCTGGCAGAGCAAAATCGTGACTTCGCTGGCGTTGGCGTGTTTGCAGACGTTGTTGAGCAGCTCCTGGAGCAGGCGATACAGGGTAAAGACCAGCGTTTCGCTTTCCGGCGGCGTGGGAAGCCGGTAGTCAAAACGGCAGCGGATCCCGCGTTCAGCAAAGGCGAACTCGTTGACAAGGTGGTGCAGAGCCTCCTGGAGCGACAGCTCGTCCAGCACGGGTGGGCGGAGCTGGCGCAACAGCTGGCGCGTGGAGTGGTGAATACGCCGCGCGAGGTCGTTGATCTGTCCGGCGGCCTCAATGACGAGCGGCGTATCGCTCGCCCGCTTCACCAGCTGAGACTGGATCTGGATAGCGGTGATGTTCTGGCCGATTTCGTCGTGAAGCTCGCGCGCCAGCTGCTTGCGGGTGTCCTCTTCGGAATGGATCAGCTTTTCCGCCAGCGCCCGTCTGGCCTGAAGTTCACTCTCAAGCCGATGGCGATAGCGTTCGAGGTTCATCGCCAGATGCTGCTGGCGGCTGATGGCGATCCCCAGGCCAATCCCCAGCAGCGACTGGGTAGAGAGAAAAATTTCCAGTTCGAGAAGGTCGCTAAACCCGACGCCCACCTGGCGGGCAATGGTGATCATCATGCTGCCGAGCAGCCCGGAAAGGACACCGCCCTGCCAGCCGAATTTCCACGCCATCACCACGTTGGGCAGGAACACGACAATCAGCAGCAGCCGCTCCAGCGCCGGGGAGAGCACCATCTGCGTGCCAATGCCGATAATGAAAAACAGGCTGCACCAGATAATCAGCGAGGTGCGCAGCGGCGGATTGCTGGTGTCCAGCCCCAGCAGGTGGTAACGATGCTGCTGGCGTAAAAATTCGAAGACCAGATAGACGAACGGCGTAAGCAGTACGCCACCGGTAAAGGAGCCGAGCAAAAGCAGCGTGGCCGGGCTGTCCAGAAAGGGCGACAGGAGCAAGGTTTGCAGCAGGGCATTCACCGTCACCGCCGCAATCAGCGTCGACAGCCGCTGCCAGTAGAGCGGGAAGCGATGCCAGTACTGCTGCGCCAGCCAGGCGCTGACGATGCCGATAAGCGGCACGGCCAGCATCAGATAACGCGTGAGGAGCTGCTCACCGTGCAGCCACAGAATGGCGGCAAGGGGGGGGAGAATTAATGCAGGCCAGTAGCGGCGTGAAAGTAAAATCATCAGCGCCAGCCACACGCCCTGCGGCAGAAACAGCACCGCCTGCTGGCCGTTGTGGGTAAGGTAGAAGCTCAGCGTCCACAGCATCAGCCAGCCGGTTCCCCAGGCCAGCATAATGAACAGGGACAGGATCAGATGCCGGACAGCGCGCCGCATCAGTGGCCCGTGAGCAGTTGGTTATCAAGCGCGAAGTGCACCAGGTCGATGGTGCTGCTGCACTGAAGCTTGCCCAGCACGTTGGCGCGATGGACATGAACGGTTTTATGGCTCAGCGAAAGCGTATAGGCAATCTCCTTCACGCTTTCGCCTTTCACCAGCAGCTCAAACACTTCGCGCTCGCGCGGAGTGAGCGCCTCAAGCACTTTTGGCATCGGCTCGCCGCCGCGCAGCGCTTTTACCGCATCAGCACACAGGTAATGCCCGCCCATGCCGACGGCGCGCACGGCCTGCACCAGCTCCTCCGGGCCGCAGCGCTTGGTCAGATAGCCGCTGGCGCCCGCGTCGAGGGCACTTTGTACAAAGGCGGGTGTGTCGTAGATGCTCAGGATGATGGCGCGAAACGTCGGCCGCTGCTGGCGCAGGCGCTTGAGCAGGCTAAGACCGTTTTCGTCCGGCATCGCGACGTCCATCACCGCCACGTCGATATCGTTGCGCGACAGGGCGGGCCACGCCTCCGCCGCGCTGCTAAACTGGCCCTCAACGATCACATCCTCTTCCAGATTTAACAGCTGGGCGAAACCGGAACGCACCACCACGTGATCGTCCACCAGCACCACTTTAATCATCTCGACACCTTTTGCTCATTCGTTGACCTATGATGCCCGTTGCCGGCGGGCTGGCAATCCTGCGGCTGCGGTTATGTAACCGATGTAACAAAATTGCAATAAAGCCACAGCCCACTTTTTAACTATCCTTTGCCGGTTTTTTTCTAAAAACGATTCGGAATGAGCGATGCCTTTTTATTCCTTTATCAAAATTCCCGCGCCGGAAATACTGCCCTCATAACAACAAGGGGAGCAGGCATTATGGCAATTTCATCGCGAATCACATTACTCGGCGCACTGGCGCTGTGGGCTTTTCAGGCGCAGGCGGTGGACGTCACCGTCGCGTATCAGACTTCCGCTGAGCCGGCGAAAGTCGCGCAGGCGGATAACACCTTTGCCAAAGCGAGCGGGGCGAATGTCGACTGGCGCAAGTTCGACAGCGGCGCGGCGATTGTGCGGGCGTTAGCCTCGGGCGACGTGCAGATTGGCAACCTGGGCTCCAGCCCGCTGGCGGTGGCCGCCAGCCAGCAGGTGCCGATTGAAGTCTTCCTGCTGGCGTCGCAGCTCGGAAATTCCGAAGCGCTGGTGGTGAAGAAAAGCATCACGAAACCCGAAGATTTGATCGGCAAACGCATCGCGGTGCCGTTTATCTCCACCACGCATTACAGCCTGCTGGCAGCGCTGAAACACTGGGGCATTAAGCCGGGCCAGGTGCAGATCATCAACCTGCAACCTCCGGCGATTATTGCCGCCTGGCAGCGTGGCGACATCGATGGAGCATACGTCTGGGCGCCCGCCGTCAACGAGCTGGAAAAAGAGGGCACCGTGCTGACCGACTCCGAAAAAGTGGGGCAGTGGGGCGCGCCAACCCTTGACGTCTGGGTCGTACGGAAGGACTTTGCCGAGAAACACCCTGAAGTGGTGAAAGCCTTCGCCAAAAGCGCCATCGACGCACAGCAGCCATACATCAGCAACCCGGATGAATGGCTGAAACATCCCGCCAACCTGGAGAAGCTCTCACGTCTGAGCGGCGTGCCGGAAGCTGACGTGCCGGGGCTGGTAAAAGGCAACACCTATCTGACGCCTGCGCAGCAGGTCCAGCAGTTGAACGGGCCGGTGAGCAAAGCGATTGTCGACACTGCCACGTTCCTGAAAGAGCAGGGCAAAGTGCCTGCGGTGGCGGCGGATTACAGCCAGTTCGTGACCGATCGCTTTGTGAAATAAGGGGGCTGCAATGCTGAACATTACAAACCTGTCTGCCGATTACGGCGGCAAACCCGCCCTGGAAGAGATCAACCTGACGCTGGACAGCGGTGAACTGCTGGTGGTGCTGGGGCCGTCCGGCTGCGGGAAAACGACGCTGCTGAACCTGATCGCGGGGTTTGTACCGTATCAGCACGGCACGATCCAGCTGGAAGGAAAACGGGTAACGGGGCCGGGCGCAGAGCGCGGCGTGGTCTTTCAGAATGAAGGATTACTCCCGTGGCGAAACGTTCAGGAAAACGTTGCGTTTGGTCTGCAACTGGCAGGTGTAGCGCGTGAACAGCGCCTGAATACGGCGCGCGATATGCTGAAAAAGGTCGGGCTGGAGGGGGCTGAAAAACGCTTTATCTGGCAGCTTTCAGGCGGGCAGCGTCAGCGCGTCGGGATCGCCCGCGCGCTGGCGGCTAACCCACAGCTGCTGTTGCTGGACGAACCTTTCGGGGCGCTGGATGCCTTCACCCGCGAGCAGATGCAAACCCTGCTGCTGCGCCTGTGGCACGAAACCGGCAAGCAGGTGCTGTTAATCACCCACGATATCGAAGAGGCCGTGTTTATGGCGACGGAGCTGGTGCTGCTCTCACCGGGGCCGGGACGCGTGCTGGAGCGCCTGCCGCTTGAGTTTGCCCGCCGCTATGTGGCGGGAGAGCCGGTACGCAGCATCAAATCCGATCCGCTGTTTATTGAACAGCGTGAATACGTCTTAAGCCGCGTGTTTGAGCAACGGGAGGCGTTCTCATGAGCATTGTTTTCAGTGAAAAAACGCGGCGGACGCGCCTTGCCTTACGCTGGCCGTTCTCTCGCCAGCTCACCTTAAGCCTCAGCACGCTGGTGGTGCTGCTGGCGGTATGGTGGGCGGTTGCCGCGCAGCAGTGGGTCAGCCCGCTGTTTCTGCCCCCGCCAGGCCAGGTTCTGGAAAAACTAATTACTATCGCCGGGCCGCAGGGCTTTATGGATGCCACGCTCTGGCAGCATTTAGGCGCCAGTCTGATGCGTATTCTGGTGGCGCTGCTGGCGGCGGTCATTATTGGCGTTCCGGTGGGGATCGCGATGGGACTGAGCCCGACGGTACGCGGCATTCTCGACCCGCTGATAGAGCTTTACCGTCCCGTCCCGCCGCTGGCTTACCTGCCCCTGATGGTGATCTGGTTTGGCATCGGCGAGACGTCAAAGATCTTACTGATATACCTGGCGATATTTGCGCCGGTAGCCATGTCGGCCCTGGCTGGCGTAAAAAGTGCGCAGCAGGTACGCATACGTGCGGCGCAGTCGCTCGGCGCCAGCCGCGCGCAGATACTGCTGTTCGTCATTTTACCAGGCGCGCTGCCGGAGATACTGACCGGGCTGCGCATCGGCCTTGGGGTGGGCTGGTCTACGCTGGTGGCGGCAGAGCTGATAGCCGCCACGCGCGGCCTTGGGTTTATGGTGCAGTCGGCGGGAGAGTTCCTGGCGACTGACGTGGTACTGGCAGGGATCGCGGTGATCGCCGCGATTGCCTTTGGATTAGAACTGGGACTGCGCGCGCTACAGCGTCGCCTGACGCCCTGGCATGGAGAAATACAATGAGTGAACGACTGACCATTACCCCGCTGGGGCCATATATTGGCGCGCAGGTGTCGGGCCTGGACGTAACCCGTCCGCTGAGCGATAACCAGTTTGAGCAGCTGTACCACGCGGTGCTGCGTCATCAGGTGGTGTTCCTGCGCGAACAGGCCATTACCCCACAGCAGCAGCGCGCGCTGGCCCTGCGTTTTGGCGACCTGCATATCCACCCGGTCTACCCGCATGCGGAAGGGGTGGAGGAAATTATCGTGCTGGACACCCATAACGATAACCCGCCCGATAATGACAACTGGCACACGGACGTTACCTTTATCGGCACACCGCCAGCCGGGGCGATTCTGGCAGCAAAACAGCTGCCGGAGACGGGTGGGGATACGCTGTGGGCCAGCGGGATTGCCGCGTTTGAGGCGCTCTCCGCGCCGCTCCAGACTCTGCTGAGCGGCCTGCGGGCGGAGCATGACTTCAAAAAATCGTTCCCGGAGTACAAGTACCGCAAAAGCGAAGAGGAGCACCAGCGCTGGCTGGATGCGGTCGCAAAACATCCCCCGCTGCTGCACCCGGTGGTGCGTACCCATCCGGTGACCGGAAAGCAGGCGCTGTTTGTGAATGAAGGGTTTACCACGCGTATCGTGGACGTAGCGGAAAAAGAGAGTGAGGCGCTGCTCGGCTTCCTGTTCGCGCACATCACCAAACCGGAGTTCCAGGTGCGCTGGCGCTGGCAGGAGAACGATCTGGCGATCTGGGATAACCGCGTCACGCAGCATTACGCCAATGCGGATTACCTGCCGCAGCGAAGGATTATGCAGCGGGCGACGATCCTGGGGGATAAACCGTTTTACCGTGCGCCTTGATTGCCGGGTGGCGGCGTTGCCTTACCCGGCCTACGTTTAATTGTAGGCCCGGTAAGCGCAGCGCCACCGGGCAACGGAGCTAGAGGTGTGCTTCTATATACCGCTGATAGCGGTTTGCCTTCAGATAACACAGATCCACCAGCACCAGCCCGTCGATACAGTTATTGAACGCCGGATCGCTGCCGAAATCGATAAACTGCACGCCGCCGGGTTCGCATAGCTCGGAATACTGTTTGTAGAGCGGCGGGATGCCGCAACCCAGGTTGCCGAGCAGGGATTTCAGCTTTGTCAGGTCATCCACGTAATCCACTCCGCCAAACTGTGCCAGCACGTCCGGAAGTGAGGCCGGGTAGGGTTGACGCGAGGCGGCTAAGGGATGGCTGGCCGGAAACCAGAGACGATAAAACGCCACCAGCAGATCCCGTGCGGCAGGCGGTAAGCCGCCGGAGATGGAGACCGGGCCAAACAGGTAACGGTAATGGGGATAGCGTGCCAGATAGGCGCCAATGCCTGACCACAGATAGTCCAGACCGCGACGCCCCCAGTAGCGCGGCTGTATAAAGCTGCGCCCCAGCTCAATGCCGTGCTCCAGTATGTCCTGCATTTTTTCGTCGTAGTGGAACAGGCTGTAACTGTACAACCCCTCGACGCCGCGCTTTTCCACCTGCATGGCCGTTGGCATAAAGCGGTACGCGCCGACAATTTCCAGGTCATCGTCATCCCACAGAATGAGGTGCAGATAGTCATCATCGTAGCTGCCCGTATCCCGGCGCTTCCCGCTGCCTTCCTCCACGGCACGAAAGGCAATCTCGCGCAGCCGCCCCAGCTCGCGCAGCAGAGGCGCCTCTTCCTGCCCGTTGCGCTGCCAAAGATAGATGGCCTTACCATCGCTGGTTTTGCCCAGACACTCGGCCTGCGCCAGTTCGCGCTTCAGCGTGGCCCTGTCTTCCGGGCGGGCAATGGCGCACTGGGTTTTAAAGACGCCAGGCAATCCCTTGCCAAGACGTATCACGTGCTGACGACACTGCTCGGCCATCTCACGCGATGAAAGGGTAGAACTAAACCGGTCATTCCAGGCAATCTGCTGGCCGATTTTGATCGGCAGCTGACTGTGACGGCGGCGAAACATCTGTTGCATCAGCAGCAGCATGGATACCGTTGGCGAGACCAGGGTACTGGCATAAAACAGCAGGCTGTTGTGCGCCTGGATATGTACCGGGAGTAGCGGCACCCGTAGTTTGCCGGCCAGCTTGATAAAGCCCGGATGCCATTTTTTATCGCGGATGCCTTTGCGCGTTGGGCGGGAAACTTCGCCCGCCGGAAAGAAGATCAGCACGCCGGCGTTTTGCAGGTGCTGCTCCATCTGTATCAGCGAGGCTTTTGCGGTTCTGCCGCCCATATTATCTACGGGAATAAACAATGAACTGAGGGGCTCAAGGTGGGACAGCATCCTGTTGGTAACAACCCTCACGTCGCGTCGCACGCGGGAAACGGCATACAGCAGCGCCAGCCCATCCAGGGTGCCGGTGGGGTGGTTCGCTATCACAATGAGTGGGCCGTGTTCGGGGATTTGTTCGAGGTCGCGGGCGGAAACGGAGCAGTGAATATCAAGGTGTTCCAGAACCTGCTCCACCATATCCAGCCCTTTCAGGTGACGGTGGCTGGCGGCAAACTGCTGAAATTCGTCTTCGTGAAGCAGTCTTTTTAACAGACTTTTTTGCCAGGGTGCGGGCCTCGCCTGAGGCCAAAGGTCATCAAGAACGCTGTCGAGACTAAACATTGATCACTCCTCCTGCCGTCTTGCCCAGACAGTAGAAGGAGGAGATGTCGTTTGTATTGCAGTTTGGTGAAGATTAGTGCAGAGAGCAGGCCGGGTAAGGCGAAGTCGTTACCCGGCGCTAAAGCGGATTAACGCAGAATTTTCTTCTCAGCCAGATCCAGCGCGAAATAGCTGAAGATCAGATCCGCGCCCGCGCGTTTGATCGCCCCCAGGCTTTCGAGGATCACTTTCTCTTCGTCGATGGCACCCGCCTGCGCGGCGAATTTGATCATCGCGTACTCGCCGCTCACCTGGTAGGCGCCCAGCGGCAGTTCGGTGCGTTCGCGAATGTCGCGCAGGATATCCAGGTATGCGCCAGCAGGTTTCACCATCAGGCAGTCAGCGCCCTGGGCTTCATCCAGCAGAGACTCACGAATCGCTTCGCGGCGGTTCAGCGGGTTCATCTGATAGGTTTTACGATCGCCTTTCAGCGCCGTGCCGGCTGCTTCACGGAACGGGCCGTAGAAAGAGGAGGCAAATTTGGTGGAATAGGACATGATGGCGGTGTCGGTGAAGCCCGCAGCGTCCAGCGCCTGACGGATCGCCTGTACCTGCCCATCCATTGCCGCAGAAGGCGCAATGAAATCCGCACCCGCAGCGGCGGCAACTACCGCCTGCTTGCCCAGATTCAGCAGGGTCGCATCGTTGTCCACGCCGTGATCGCACAGCACACCACAGTGGCCATGAGAGGTGTATTCGCAGAAGCAGGTATCGGACATGACGATCATCTCCGGCACACTCTCTTTGCAGATGCGCGACATGCGGGCGACGAGGCCGTCTTCTTTCCAGGCATCGCTGCCGGTCGCGTCAGTGTGGTGGGAGATACCGAACGTCATTACCGAGCGGATGCCCGCATTCGCAATGCGTTCGATCTCGCGGGCCAGATGCTTTTCAGGAATGCGCATCACGCCCGGCATCGCGTCGATGGCTTTGTAGTCATCGATCTCTTCTTCAACAAAAATCGGCAACACCAGATCGTTTAAGGTCAGTGTTGTCTCTTCAAACATGGCGCGCAGTGCGGGAGACTTGCGCAGGCGACGGGGACGTGCAATTAAATCGGTCATGGTATGCCTGATGTTTGTGGAACAAAGAGGTATAGTGTACCTGAAAGCAGGGAGCGGTGTTTTACTAAAGTTGTCTTTTAGATTTTCGAAATCGACTAATATTCGCTGTATGTATTTTGTCTATATTATAAAACTTATTCTGGTGTTCAGCGTGGTGTTTAATATTGGTGAGGTTTCTATATTGGTTCGGGATTATAAATATAAATGATTTATTGCTTTTTATTATATGTGCCGAAGCAACTAAAGTAGTTTGCAATCAGTTGAATTTATAATATTTATTCATAATGATTGATATTCCCATGGGTTTATAAGCTTATTTGTCTGAATACGGACTTAATGGAATCATTCATTGAACCTTTTCGAAGTGAAACTGCATAATTCCTTCCGCAATTTAATGTTGCTAAATGATTTGATGGACAAACTTGCTTACGTCCCTGAGGAGGGATGACCCAATGCAAACATGGAAAAAGAAACTGGTTGTATCACAACTTGCATTAGCCTGCACACTGGCTATCGCTTCTCAGGCCAATGCGAAAGATATATCCGGCACAACATATAATACTTTTGGCTATGACAATACCGCGTCCACGCCCTGGTATTATGGTTATGCTGACTGGGATTATTCAGATGCCACACATGATGGTGACATTTATCCAGTCATCAATAAATCAACCGTAAACGGAGTTATTTCGACATACTATCTGGATGATGGTGTCAATGGCCGTGCGAACGCGTTGAGTATTTCTAACAGCACCATTAACGGCATGATCACGTCAGAGTGTATGACCACGACGTGTGCAGATGGCGTGGATACTGACGGTACCACTCATACCCAGTATGATCGTTTTAGCCTGACTGTTGATAACTCCACCATCAACGATACCTACGAGCATTACGCCTACGATGTCGTCAATGGTGAAACCACTGAAACGCATTATCTGGACACCTATGGTCTGGGTAACGCGATCACGCTGGACGTTGAATCTGATATCGTTATTCAGAACAACTCCCATATCGCGGGCATCACGCTGACGCAGGGTTATCAGGAGCTGGATAACACGCCATACGACGGTGTTGAAGGGGTTGCTAACAGCAGCAATATCTTTACCGATACGCTGGTGGTGAAAGATTCTGTGCTGACCTCTGGTGCGTACAGCGATCTGGGTACCAGTGGCTTCTACGGTCAAACGGCGAAGCCGAGCGACTACGGTGAAACCAACGCCACGGCTGCGGATGATGCGGCGCTGATCGTTGTTGCTGGCGCGTCTGATAACGCTATGCAGACCACCGCTACCTTCGATCACTCTACCATTACCGGCGACATCCTTTTCGCCAGCACCTTTGATAACAACTTCTACGAGAATGGCGATCCGGTAACGGATACCACCGATGACGGCGTCTATAACCCAACTACCAACGGCTGGGATGATACCGACAAGCTGGATGTCACGCTGACCAACGGCAGTAAATGGGTTGGCGCCGCGCAGTCCAGCGTTGAAGCCATCGGCACGGCGCAGATGTATGGTGAAGGCTACAGCGATGTAGACTGGCACACGCTTTCTCCAAACAGCATCTGGCCTGATTCTACCTTTGACAGCAACGGTCATGTTGCAGGTGAAGAAGTTTATCAGAGCGGCCTGTTCAACGTGGCGCTGGATAACGGTTCCGAGTGGGATACCCGTAAGATCTCCAACATCGACGCGCTGACGGTGAACAACCAGTCTCAGGTCAATGTTGAAAACTCCGGCCTGCTGGCAGATTCCATCACCCTGACCAATGCGTCTAGCCTGAATATTGGCGACAGCGGTGGTGTGGCTACCGACAGCCTGTATCTGGATAGCTACAGCCGTGCTGCACTCACTGAAGAGACAGCTGAGCTGTATGCCAACACCATTACCGTGGACAACGGTGCAGAGCTGGCGCTGGGTCTGGGTCAGGTTGATACGCACAATATGGTGCTGACCGATGGTGGTGTGCTTAACGTTGCCAGCCGTGATTATGTGCTGAACAGCGACCTGAACAACGCACGCTATATCACCAACGATCGCTCTAAAGCGGACTACGACTATGGTGTTGTCGCGCTGAACTCTGACGGCCATCTGGCGGTGAACGGTGACGTTGCCGGAAACTATAAAGTGCGCATCGACGATGCGACCGGCGCAGGCTCCGTAGCTGACTACGAAAACAAAGAGATCGTTCGCGTCTATGACAATAACGCGGATACCGCTGCCAGCTTTACTGCGGCAAACAAAGCTGATTTAGGTGCATACACCTATCAGGCGCAGCAGAAGGGCGACACCGTTGTTCTCCAGCAGGAAGAGCTGACTGACTACGCCAACATGGCGCTGAGCATTCCTTCTGCTAATACCAACATCTGGAATCTGCAACAGGATACCGTGGGTACCCGTCTGACCAACAGCCGTCATGGCCTGGCAGATAACGGCGGCGCATGGGTGAGCTATTTCGGCGGCAACTTTGACGCGGATAATGGCACCGTTAGCTACGATCAGGACGTAAGCGGCATTATGGTAGGTCTGGATACTCAGATCGACGGTAATAACGCGAAGTGGATTGTCGGTGGTGCGGCTGGTTTCGCAAAGGGTGATATCAGCGATCGTACTGGTCAGGTCGATCAGGACAGCCAGACTGCGATGATCTACGCGTCGGCGAAGTTCATGAACGACATCTTCCTCGACAGCTCCCTGAGCTACACCCGCTTCAACAACGACCTCTCTGCTACCATGAGCAACGGTCAGTATGTTGACGGTAATACCACGACTGACGCCGTTGGTTTCGGGATGAAACTGGGCTATGACTGGAAACCAAACCTGTCTGGCTACGTCACGCCTTACGCGGCGATCTCTGGCCTGTTCCAGTCCGGTGATGACTACCAGTTAAGCAACGACATGCGTATCGATGGTCAGTCTTACGACAGTATGCGTTATGAACTCGGCGTGGATGCAGGTTATACCTTCAACTAAGGCGGCGAGCAGGCATTAACGCCTTACTTCAAACTGGCTTACGTGTATGACGATGCCGACAACAATGCTGATATCAACAATGACAGCATTGATAACGGCGTGGAAGGCTCTGCGGTTCGCGTGGGACTGGGCACTCAGTTCAGCTTCACGAAAAACTTCAGTGCTTACACTGATGCGACTTATCTGGGCGGCGGCGACGTTGACCAGAACTGGGGAGCAAACCTGGGTGTGAAATATACCTGGTAAGAGAAAAGCGCGGGGGATTTTTCCCCCGCTTTTTTATGTGCTTTAAAAATAATAAAGAACCGACAGATACAGATGACTTGAGGTATGCATGAACGTTAATGCGAAACCACTTTCTGAATTAAGCCGGCTCATAAAGTGTCTGGAAGTCGCCGGTACCCCATTTAAGATCGAACCACAACAATTAATAACTACCGGCAATAATGATGATGAACCATTGACCGTTGTCATACAATCCGGCCTGACGGCCGTCCACCGTAAATCAGACGAATTACTTATGGGTATTGCGCGGGCACCGTATATCCACGGTTTAAGCGCATGGATAAATGAAAACTATCTTGAATATTCTTTGATGGCACAGACGCCTTGTACCGGATTTTATTTACCGGCATCTGACGCGTACCAGCTTATTCAGGACGCGCAACTTTGGCAAGAGGCTTTCTGCTGGCTGTCATGGCTTAACCATTTATTGGGAAAACGTGACATGCAGTTGGTCGGAAATAATTCCTATAGCCAAATCCGGGCGATGCTGATCAATATGGCCGAGTGGGATGACACGCTACGTTCAAAAATTGGTGTTATGAATCATATTCAGCGTAGCACTCGTATTTCTCGTTCGGTCGTTGCTGAGGTTCTGGCGGCGCTGCGACAGGGGAACTACATCAATATGAGCCGGGGCAAACTGATCAGTATCAACCGTTTGCCCACGGACTATTGAGATCAGTTAGAGGCCGTAAGCACCTGCGCTTTATTGGCGCTCAGCTCGGCCACCAGGTTATTTATGCCATCACTCATATTCACGAAGCGTGTATTTGGCGACCGGGTGACCACCACAAAAGCGCCTACGTTTGATTGCGGAATCATCGCCATGTAGGTGATGAATCCGCCACCTCCACCGGTTTTTTGAATAATCCCAGGTCGGCCATCTTTTGGCGCCATATACACCCAGCCCATGCCGAGGGCATCGGCTTTACCTGGAACATCCATGCCAATGACGCGTCGTAGCTGAGCACGCTGGTAGATGAGCGTCTGCATTCGGTCGGCCTGATTGCTACGCGCGTAAAAATCCGATGAGAGGAACTGTTGCATCCAGCGCATCATGTCGCCAGGCGTAGAGTAAACGCCACCGCTGCCAATGGCAGCCAGCGT
Source organism: Enterobacter cloacae complex sp. 397G4 (assembly GCF_050031515.1). NCBI lineage: Bacteria > Pseudomonadati > Pseudomonadota > Gammaproteobacteria > Enterobacterales > Enterobacteriaceae > Enterobacter > Enterobacter cloacae complex sp. 397G4. Next base: position 1,073,697 of record NZ_JBLGWE010000001.1, read on the forward strand.
GTTATTGCACGGGCTGGCCCCTTTTTCCGCCACCATCAGACGCTTGCACTGGTCCGGGGAAGGGGTGTAAGTGGTATCTTTCATCCCGAGCGGACGCGTGATCTGCTCTTCAAACAGTTGAGGGTAAGGCTTACCCGACGCCGTCGCTAAAGCGTCGGCCAGCAGATCAAACGCCAGGTTAGAATAGCCGGCCTGCGAGCCCGGGGCCGATTTCAGGGTTGCTGTGCTCAGGTAGTTCCAGCGTTGCTCGCGGGTTGGCCAGACAAAGACAGGGCGATGCGCAGCGCCACCGGGCTGTTCTCGCGGCAGGGCGCTGGTATGGGTCGCCAGATTCACCAGTCTGATCGGCGTTCCCTGATATGTCGGAACGCGAGCGCCGGGCGGTGCATATTTGCTGAGCGGATCGTCGAGTTTCACCACGCCCTGATCGAGCAGTTTCACCAGCATTTCGCTGGTCATCAGCTTGGTTATCGATGCGACACGGATAACGGAATCCAGCTGCGGACGAACGTTATTTCCCGGTCGTGTTTCACCGAAGCTGCGAAACACCCGCTGGTTACCGTCGATCACGACCAGCGCCATTCCCGTCGCACCGCTGCCGTAATAAATAAGGTTCGCGTAGCGATCGGCAATGTCAGAGGCCAGAACCGGGGCCGTCAGAGGCTGTGCTGCCTGGGCGGTGGACAGGCTCACCGCACACAGCGCGGCGATAGAGAGCAGACAACGTTTCAACGAAAAGCATCCATCAAGTGAATAAGGAAAGTTACGGGTAGTTATACTACTAATCGGCGTCGGGCAATGGCCCGATTTGCATAACGATAGCGAGAAAAACGTAACCGTGGGTAAATTTGAACAATTTACTTGCGGCGTGGCTCCCATTTTGTGACATCGACCGTATGATAGACGCTACGATCGCTGTTGCGAATGAAACGCACCGAAACAATTCCTGAAAACTGTGAAGCGAACTAATAATTCACCCGCAGGTCTCACTTTTTTGCCTGAGCCGGGAGTCTGGCACAGGCAAGGTTTCGTGTGGCGATATGTTGAACACAGCAACAGCCATAACAACAAGAAGGAAGCACAATGTTTAAGTCTTTTTTCCCAAAGCCGGGGCCCTTTTTCCTGTCGGCATTTATTTGGGCACTGCTGGCTGTCATTTTCTGGCAGGCCGGTGGCGGCGCGTGGCTGACCCGTCTTACGGGGGCAACAGGCGACATTCCCATTAGCGCAGCGCGCTTCTGGTCCATGAGCTATCTGCTTTTCTACGCTTATTACGTGCTCTGCGTAGGGCTTTTTGCCATGTTCTGGTTCGTCTATTCTCCTCACCGCTGGCAATACTGGTCGATTCTCGGCACGTCGTTAATCATCTTTGTCACCTGGTTCCTGGTGGAGGTGGGCGTAGCGGTCAACGCCTGGTATGCGCCGTTTTACGATCTGATCCAGACGGCGCTGAGTTCGCCGCATAAAGTGACCATTAACCAGTTCTACCATGAGGTGGGGATCTTCCTCGGCATCGCCCTTATCGCCGTGGTGATTGGCGTGATGAATAACTTTTTCGTCAGCCACTATGTGTTCCGCTGGCGTACCGCGATGAACGAACACTATATGGCGCACTGGCAGCACCTGCGGCATATCGAAGGTGCCGCACAGCGTGTGCAGGAAGACACCATGCGTTTTGCCTCTACTCTGGAAGATATGGGCGTGAGCTTTATCAACGCCATCATGACGCTGATCGCCTTCCTGCCGGTGCTGGTGACGCTCTCGTCGCACGTTCCGGAGCTGCCGATTGTCGGCCATCTGCCATACGGCCTGGTGATTGCTGCGATTGTCTGGTCGCTGATGGGAACGGGGCTGCTGGCGGTGGTGGGGATCAAGCTGCCGGGGCTGGAGTTTAAAAACCAGCGCGTGGAAGCGGCCTACCGTAAAGAACTGGTGTATGGCGAAGACGATGCCAACCGTGCGTCACCGCCTACCGTGCGTGAGCTGTTTGGCGCCGTACGTCGTAACTATTTCCGCCTCTATTTCCATTACATGTATTTCAATATCGCGCGCATTCTTTATCTTCAGGTTGATAACGTTTTCGGGTTGTTCCTGCTGTTCCCGTCCATCGTTGCGGGTACGATTACGCTCGGTCTGATGACCCAAATCACCAACGTCTTTGGTCAGGTTCGCGGTTCGTTCCAGTATCTGATCAGCTCCTGGACTACGCTGGTGGAACTGATGTCCATCTACAAACGTTTACGCAGTTTCGAGCGTGAGCTGGACGATAAGGACGTGCAGGAAGTCACCCATACATTAGGTTAAAAAGGAATTGCTATGCCATTTGCCGTACCACGTGCATTACCGCTGACGTTACTCGCCGCTTTCGTGCTGGCGGGCTGTGCCGAAAAAGGGGCTGCCCCGCTCAAAGAAGGGGAGAAGCCCGTTGATGTGGCGAGCGTGGTGCGGCAAAAAATGCCCGCCAGCGTGAAGGATCGCAGTGAGTGGGCTGATGCGCTGGCCGCGACCTTCAAAAGTCAGAAGATCGCGCCTACCGAGGAGAATATCTGCTCGGTGCTCGCGGTGGCGCAGCAGGAATCGATGTATCAGTCAGATCCTGTAGTGCCTGGCCTGAACAAAATCGCCTGGAAGGAGATCGACCGCCGGGCCGAATCGATGCATATCCCGGTTTTCCTGGTGCATACCGCCCTTAAAATCACCTCGCCAAACGGTAAAAGCTACAGTGAACGGCTGGATACGGTGAAAACCGAGAAACAGCTTAGCGCCATTTTCGATGATTTCATCAATATGGTGCCGATGGGGCAGAAGCTGTTTGGCTCGCTAAATCCGGTGCATACCGGCGGTCCGATGCAGGTCAGTATCGCATTTGCGGAAAAGCATACCGACGGCTATCCGTGGGATATCGACGGTACGGTACGTCAGGAGGTCTTCTCCCTGCGCGGTGGGCTGTGGTTTGGGACGTATCACCTGCTGAATTATCCGGCCAACTACGATAAACCGCTGTATCGCTTTGCCGACTTTAACGCGGGCTGGTATGCCAGCCGAAATGCAGCCTTCCAGAATGCGGTAAGCCGCGCCAGCGGTGTGAAGCTCGCTTTGGACGGCGATCTCATTGCTTACGGCAGCAGTGAGGCCGGGACCACCGAACGTGCGGTGCGAAAACTCTCGACGAAGCTGGAGATGAGCAACAGCGACATTCGCCGACAGCTGGAGAAGGGCGACAGCCTGGCGTTTGAGAAAACGGATCTGTATAAGCAGGTCTTTGCGCTGGCCGAGAAGAAAAGTGGAAAGGCTTTACCCAGAGCCATTCTGCCAGGCATTCAGCTGGAAAGCCCGAAGATCACGCGTAACCTGACGACCGCCTGGTTCGCGAAACGCGTTGACGATCGTCGGGCACGCTGTATGGGACTGTAATCAGTGGCGGTTGCGCCAGCGCAGGACAAGGGCAATCACGCCCAGAACCATGCTGCCCGCGAGGAAGGGAATGAGTCCAAATACGGTGCTCACGCCTAAACCGATTTCAACGCGCGGGCGGCCTGTATCCTGCACCTGCATCAGATGCTCATACACGCCAGGGGCATGCACCAGCATATTCAGCAGTTGGGTTCCTGCCCAGAAACAAAACAGAACAAACAGGGCATAGGCAATATTCCCCGCCGTGGAGGTTTTTGGTTGTTTTCCGCCAAAAATCGGTTTCGACAATGTAAAGTCTGCCATAAGACCTCCCGATAATATCACTCTGTTTTAATACGCGTCGTACAGGGTGAGTGTGACAGGTCATAGCATTTGTCAATATCAGAATCGTGGGAAATTCGGCTCAGGATTTCTCCTGGATTGTCGATTTCTGCATCACGTCACAAATTGATAACATAAGTGAAACTGCGCTGCATTTCAGAATTTACGTATCCGCCACAGACGCCATTATCAAACTGTGAGAGGATAGTTTTTTTTCTGCCGGAGTTGTCATGAAGCTCACTTCCAAATTACGCCGTGACTGGCATTACTACGCCTTTGCGATCGGGCTGATCTTTATTCTCAACGGTGTTGTCGGGCTGCTGGGATTTGAAGCGAAAGGCTGGCAAACCTATGCGGTTGGGCTGGTAACCTGGGTAATCAGTTTCTGGCTGGCGGGATTTATTATCCGCCGTCGTCCCGATGAGACGACGACGGCAGAGAAAGCTGACTAAGCGTTAGTTAACGGAACTTTTCAGGGCGCTGTCAGCGGCGTGGCGCTCCAGTGCCAGTTCAATCAGGCGGGTGATCAGTTCCGGATAGCTTATCCCGCTGGCCTGCCACAGCTTCGGGTACATGCTGATATTGGTAAAGCCCGGCAGAGTGTTGATTTCGTTAATCACCACCTCGTTATCCGGCGTCAGAAACACGTCGACGCGCGCCATCCCACAGCATCCCAGCGCCTGATAGGCTTCAACGGCGATCGCCCGGATCTTGTCGTTAACGTCGGGATCGAGCGCGGCGGGAACCACAACCTGGGCACCTTTGTCGTCAATATATTTGGTGTCGTAGGAATAGAAGTCACTGTTCAGTACCACTTCACCACAGGTACTCGCCTGCGGGAAGTCGTTGCCCAGTACGGCGCACTCAATTTCACGACCGTTAATTCCCTGCTCAACCACCACCTTATGGTCAAATTCAAAGGCCAGACGAACGGCATCGTTAAACTGCGCTTCGCTGGTGACTTTGCTGACGCCGACGGACGAGCCCTGATTCGCCGGTTTCACAAACAGCGGCAGGCCGAGTTGCGCCTGGATCTGCGCGAAGCTGTGTTTATCGCGGTTGGCGCGAGTGAGCGTCACGAACGGCGCAATATTCAGACCGGCGTCGCGCAGGAGACGTTTTGTGACGTCTTTATCCATGCAGGCGGCAGAGCCCAGCACATCGGAACCGACAAACGGCAGGTTCGCCATCCGCAACATGCCTTGCAGAGAGCCGTCTTCGCCCAGCGTGCCGTGAACGATAGGGAACACTACGTCAATCTGTACCAGCGCCTGCGCGTTCCCGGCATCGATAAGCTGTCCCTGTTCCACGCCTGGAACCGTTGCGACGCTGACATCAGAAGGATTAAGGGCAATGTGCGCCGGATCGTCAGCGTGTAACAGATACTGGCTGGCATCGTTAACATGCCACTGGCCCTGTTTATCAATGCCCAGCAGCACCACGTCAAAACGGCTTTTATCAATCGCATCAACGATATTTTTAGCCGATTGCAATGACACCTCGTGCTCTGCCGATTTTCCCCCAAAGACAATACCTACGCGCTGCTTTGCCATCTCACTCTCTTCCAGTCTGACGAAAAGCCCATAACATACCACGATGCCCGGCGGGTTTCGCGGCCTTCTGCCATAATGTTTTGGGGATGCTGAAGGGGGGCGCGTGAAAGGAAAAGGTCTGCTTATTCTTATTGTTATTGCCGGGATCGCCACGGTGGGCTACCGCTGGTTGCCGCCGTATTACAATCCTTTCGTGCCGCTTACGCTTGACGATCCGCCCGGAAAAATAACCCAGTTTAAACTTCGACGTTTAACACCGCAGGCATGCGAAAGCCTGTTAGCGCAGGCGAATCAACGCCAGCTTATCCGTACCCAGGCTGTCGCTGACAGCGCCGGTGAGTGTCCGCTGAGTAACGTGGTGCGCGTGCGCGATTTTGGCCCGGTGAGCCTGAACAGCAGCTTTCTGGCCAGTTGTCCGCTGGCGTTAAGTTCGGCGCTGTTTGTCAGCCAGCAGGCCCGACCGCTCACCAAAACCTGGACCGGAAGCGAGCTTACTCGTATTGAACATCTGGGCAGCTTCGCCTGCCGCAATATCTACAGCCGCCCGGATGCGCGGCGCAGCGAACATGCCACGGCGGATGCGCTGGATATCAGCGCTTTCAGGCTGGCAAATGGACAGCGCGTTACCGTCCTGAACGGCTGGAAAGCGGAAAAGACGCAGCCCTGGCTACAGGCCCTGCTCTCGGCAAGCTGTGGCTATTACGGTAACGGTCTGGGGCCGGACTATAATGCCGCCCATGCCAACCATTTCCATCTGGGGATGCGCGACTATGGATTATGTCGATGAAGCATAATCTTCCGCCAAAAATTGGATAAATTGTGACTTATTTCACAAATATGATGACTGGGAAGATAAAACACCAAAGTCTGCAAGGCCGCATCTCTGGCGCTATGTCATTGCGCGTAACTTGCTAATCTGTCGGCGAATTCGCCTAAAAATGAAGACTATTTCTGTTATGGAATCCTGGAAAGTTAATCTCATTTCAGTCTGGTTCGGCTGCTTCTTCACCGGACTGGCTATCAGCCAGATATTGCCCTTCCTGCCGCTGTATGTGTCGCAGCTGGGAGTGACTTCCCATGAAGCGCTCTCGATGTGGTCCGGCCTGACGTTCAGCGTGACGTTTCTGGTCTCCGCCATTGTGTCGCCGATGTGGGGCAGCCTGGCGGATCGCAAGGGGCGCAAGTTGATGCTGCTCCGCGCCTCGCTGGGGATGGCGATAGCCATTTTGCTCCAGGCCTTCGCCACCAACGTCTGGCAGCTGTTTATTCTGCGGGCGATAATGGGGCTGACCTCCGGTTACATTCCGAATGCCATGGCGCTGGTGGCCTCACAGGTACCGCGTGAGCGAAGCGGCTGGGCGCTCAGCACGCTTTCCACGGCCCAGATCAGCGGGGTCATTGGCGGCCCGCTGCTCGGCGGCTTCCTGGCGGACCATGTCGGGCTGCGTGCGGTCTTTATCATTACCGCGATCCTGCTAACGATCAGCTTTCTGGTCACCCTTTTTCTGATTAAAGAGGGCGGGCGGCCTGTTGTCAGTAAATCCGAACGCTTGAGCGGAAAAGCGGTTTTCGCCTCGCTGCCTTATCCTGGCCTGATGATTAGCCTCTTTGTGACGACGATGGTGATCCAGCTCTGTAACGGTTCGGTAGGGCCGATTCTGGCGCTGTTTATCAAGTCGATGGCGCCGGACAGCAGCAACATTGCTTTTCTGAGCGGGATGATTGCCGCGGTGCCGGGCGTGTCGGCGCTGATGTCTGCTCCGCGTCTGGGGAAACTGGGCGACAGGATCGGTACGGCACGTATTCTGATGGCAACGCTCATCATTGCGGTGATCCTTTTCTTTGCCATGTCATTCGTCACCACACCTCTTCAGCTCGGCATCCTGCGCTTCCTGCTTGGCTTCGCAGATGGCGCCATGCTGCCCGCTGTTCAGACGCTGCTGGTGAAATATTCCAGTGACCAGGTAACCGGCCGCATTTTTGGCTACAACCAGTCGTTCATGTATTTAGGCAACGTAGCGGGCCCGCTTATCGGCGCCTCGGTCTCGGCGATGGCGGGTTTCCGCTGGGTATTTGCCGCGACGGCGGTGGTGGTCCTGCTGAATATTATTCAACTGGCCTTTGCCTTGCGACGCCGCAGGCGAATCGCTGAGGCAAAGTCGGCCCGGTAAACACGATAATATATTATTTATTCTTATGAACGCCGCATTTTTATATAACGAAATGCGGCGCCTTTCTTTCAGGAAAACGTTTCGCTTTCGCGCTGAAATATCTTTTTTGGCAGCGATGTCACTTTTGCATAAGATAAAGCCAATCCATGCTTTTCATTATTCAGAGAGGGTGTTAATTTCAGGGGAAATCACATAAGGAAATAGCACCATGAAAAATCTCATTGCTGAGTTGTTGGTTAAGCTTGCCCAAAAGGAAGAAGAGTCGAAAGAGCTGGTTGCCCAGGTCGAGGCGCTGGAAATCGTTGTGACGGCGCTGCTGCGACAGATGGCAAAACCGGAGCAGGAGGCGTTGATCGACAACGTTGAAGGCGCGCTGGAAAAAGCGCGTCCTGATTCCCAGGTGCCTGCGGAAGATGCGGAGCTGCTTCAGCAATACGTAAAGAAGCTTTTAAGGCATCCTCGCAGCTAACCTGTCTGAGGTGAAATGACGTGTCACAGAATTGTCATGCAGGATGCCTGGCGTCGCTCTGTTTTTATTTTTACACATTTATGCAGGGAAAATTAAATTGAGACAGAGCACACCTTTCACCGCATAATTTCTGTTATTAATTACCGCCTCCCCCCCGGCGAAACCGGTTAATGAATATTGTGCCGATACAGGGCTGAAATAACCGCAGAGCCCGGCGAAAATCAGAGTCGCAGGGTGGTTTTTTTCCCGTAACGAGCCAGACTTAACGTGGAACTTCACATAAAGGATGGTGCAATGAAAACAACAATACTGGTTACCCTGCTCTCTGGCCTGTGTCTGATCGCCTCAGCACACGCGGAAGAGAAAACGTTAACGCCCCAGCAGCAGCGCATGACGACCTGTAACCAACAGGCGACATCGCAAAGCCTGAAAGGGGATGCCCGTAAAACGTACATGAGCGACTGCCTTAAAAATGGTGCGGCTAAACCCGGTGAAAAAAGCCTGACCCCACAGCAGCAAAAAATGCGTGAGTGCAACGCCCAGGCGACACAGCAGATGCTGAAAGGCGACGATCGCAGCAAGTTTATGAGCGCGTGCCTCAAAAAACAGGCGTAGTGCTAACGGGTGAGTCACGGCTGTGGCTCACCCAAAATTTCATACTTTCCCCGCTATCCCCCTCTCTATAATTTGGGAAAATGTTTCAGAATATTCCCAAAAATGATGAATGATGAGTTTTATGACAATCACGAGAACATTCGGGAAGCGTGGCACCAGCAGCTTTCTCAGGATGATTCATACCGTTCCGGTCTGCGATTTGCCCGGCGAATACGGCTGGCACGCATCGTTGCTCTGGCGGCGCTATTTGTTCCGCTTGCCAGCGTCCTGGTGAGCCAGTTTCTTTCCGGCGTCTGGTGGTTATTGCTGGTGGGCTGGGTCTTTGTCTGGCCCCATCTGGCCTGGCAGCTGGCTTTTCGTTCGGCTGAACCCCACATCAGTGAAATTGTTAATCTGAAAATCGATGCCATTATTGCCGGTGTCTGGATGGGGCTAACAGGGTTCAATGCGCTACCAACGGCGGCGCTGATCGTGATGATCGGCATGAATATGATGGGATCGGGGGGATGCCGGTTATTTCTGACAGGATTCGCGCTACTTGCCCTGTCTGCCCTGTTGACCGTGCAATCCATGGGTACTCCTGTGGTATTGACCTCTGAACCGCTGGCGTTGTGGCTGACGCTCCCCGTGCTGGTGGTCTATCCCATACTGTTTGCCTGGCTCAGCCACCGCACGGCGATCCGTCTGGCAGAGCATAAGCGTCGGCTTGAGCTGATGAGTACCCGCGACGGAATGACCGGCGTGTTCAATCGCCGTCACTGGGAAACGCTGCTGCGTAACGAATTTGAGGCCTGCCGTCGAAGCCATCGACAGGCGACGATACTGCTCATCGATATCGATCACTTCAAGACGATCAACGACACCTGGGGGCATGACGTGGGGGATGAAGCGATTGTCGCCATCACGCGCCAGCTTCAGCTGACCCTGCGCTCAGGCGATTATATTGGCCGTTTTGGCGGGGATGAGTTCGCGGTGATCATGTCCGGCACGCCTGCCGACAGCGCGATTGCAGCGATGTCGCGCGTCCACGAACGGCTGGTCAACATGCCGCTGCACGGAGCACCTATGGCGAGGTTGTGTATCAGCGTTGGGGTTGCCCCCTGGGGGGCGCAGTTCACCCACTATCGTGAATGGCTAAAGGCGGCGGACGTGGCCCTCTATAAAGCCAAAAATGCCGGACGAGGCCGCACCGAAGTGGCCGCCTGACGCCCGGCGTAACGCATCAGGACTTACTGAGCTTCTCTGATTTTTCCATGCATTTTTCCATCGCCTCGATCACGGCGGAGCGGAACCCGCGATCTTCCAGCACGCGCACGGCTTCAATGGTTGTGCCCCCCGGTGAGCACACCATATCTTTCAGTTCGCCCGGATGTTTACCCGTTTCCAGCACCATTTTGGCCGAACCCATCACCGCCTGCGCTGCAAATTTGTAGGCCTGCGCGCGCGGCATTCCACCCAGTACGGCGGCATCGGCCATGGCTTCGATAAACATAAAGACATACGCCGGGGCAGAGCCGCTCACGCCGACTACCGGGTGGATCATCGGTTCGGCAATCACTTCCGCTTCGCCGAAGCAGCGGAAAATATTCAGTACATCCGCCACGTCTTCAGATGTGACCAGCGCGTTCGGGGTAACGGATGTCATACCGGCATTCACCAGCGACGGGGTGTTTGGCATGGCGCGAACAATCTTACGGTCGTGGCCCAGCGCGCGGGCGAGCTGATCGAGGGTCACGCCTGCGGCAATCGATACCACCAGGGTCTCTTTGTTAAGGCTGGAGGTGATCTCGCTCAGGACTTTAATCATGATATTCGGCTTAACGGCGCCAAAGACAATATCCGCCACCTGAGCCACGTCCTGTGCGCTTTCGGCAGCGTTGACACCATACTCATCACGCAGCGCCGCGACTTTATCCGGGGATGGGGTATAGACCCAAATCTGCCCCGGCAGCACCTGCCCGCTGGCAATCAGTCCGCCGAGGATAGCTTTGCCCATATTTCCGCAGCCGATAAACCCGATTTTCTTATCCATCACGTCTCTCCGTTTTTATGCGTTGTTATCTCTCATTGATAGCTTAACAACGAAATGCAGGCGACAATAGTCACCAGAATCATAATGGGGAGAGACTATGGCGATTTGGGTTGATGCGGACGCGTGTCCGAATGTCATCAAAGAGATTTTATTTCGTGCTGCCGAGCGCGTGCAGATGCCGCTGACGCTGGTGGCGAACCAGAATATCCGCGTGCCGCCCTCCAGATACATCCGTTCTCTGCGCGTTCCGGCCGGGTTTGACGTGGCGGATAACGAGATAGTACGCCTGTGTGACGCAGGAGATCTGGTGATCACCGCGGATATCCCGCTGGCTGCCGATGTACTGGCGAAAGGGGCGGCGGCGCTGAACCCGCGCGGAGAACGCTATTCGCCGGCAACGATCCGGGAGAAGCTCACCATGCGTGATTTTATGGATACGCTTCGTTCCAGCGGCGTGCAAACCGGTGGGCCGGACAGCCTGTCGCAGCGCGATCGCCAGCAGTTTGCCGCCGAGCTGGATAAATGGCTGCTGGAAGTGAAGCGCCGCCCGGCGTAGCCCACCTCCGGGCGGTTTTGTGGTACAGTGTGGCTTCCACAGGCTTGTTATTCCGTACCGCTTTGCAGTAAAGTTAGCGCAACATCTACTGCAATCATTTCTTTACAGCCTTCAGTTATCCGGCAGCAAGGGGAACACCTGGTTATGAACCCACCCATCTTTTTAGTTGGCCCTCGCGGCTGTGGGAAAACCACCGTTGGTCTGGAGCTGGCGCGTCTGTGCCAGAGTCAGTTTGTCGATACTGACCACTGGCTCCAGGAGAATGCCGGTAAGACCATCGCCGATATCGTTGAAGATGAGGGTTGGGAGAGCTTTCGTGCGCGTGAAACGGCCACGCTGGAAGCGGTGACCGCGCCGTCAACCGTGATCGCGACCGGTGGGGGCATTATTCTGGCACCGTATAACCGCCAGTTTATGCGCGAAAAGGGTGTCGTGATCTACCTCTGTGCCCCGGTCTCTACGCTGGTGGGGCGGCTGGAGGCGTTTCCGGAAGAGGGACAGCGCCCGGCGCTGACCGCGAAACCGCTGAGTGAAGAGGTCAGCGACGTCCTCGCCGAACGCGATGCACTGTACCGCGAGGCGGCACACCACGTTGTGGATGCGTCAGCGTCACCCGAGAAAGTTGCGATTCAGATTATTACCGCCCTGCGTTTGGCTTGCGCCAGCTAACAGCCGTCTATACTCATAGCTCAGACATAAAAAAAGGATGAGCTATGCCAACCAGACCTCCCTATCCACGTGAAGCCCGCATCGTTATCGTTGAAAAAGGTAACGGCGATCAGACCGTAACCTGGTACCAGCTGCGTGCCGATCACCCTAAACCTGATTCGCTGATCAGCGAACATGAAACCGAACAGGAAGCGCTGGATGCGAAACGGCGCTATGAGGATCCTGAGAAGTCCTGACAGGAATCCGAATTCGTTACAACCGTGCCTGAATCACACTTTTAACATATCGCTGATGTTAAGCAGCAGTTAATATTTAGTTATTACAGGTGGATTCGGAAAGGCCAGTCGATCTTTACATTACGGTGTAGAGATCCCCTGCTACCCTTGGTGCTGTTTTGTTGAAAAAATGAACAGTGCAGCGTAGTGAGCCTGTACTTGTGTGGCAGTTGTGGTAGTAACGGAAGGCGATCAAAATGAAGGCGACGTTGGCGATCCTCACGATTGGTGTGGTGCCTGTAAGCGAAGTATTACCGCTCTTAACCGAGCATCTCTCTGAACAACAAATTACGCATCTCAGTCTGTTAGGGAAGCTCAGTCGGGAAGAGGTCATGGAAGACTACGCGGTCGGAGAGGGGGAAGATTCCCTGGCAACGTTACTCAGTGACGGTAAACTGGCGCATGTGTCGCGCCAGAAAATCGAGCGCGCGCTACAGGGCGTGATCGAAGTGCTCGACAATCAGGATTATGACGTTATTTTGCTGATGAGCACGGCACCCGTTAAAGGACTCAGCGCGCGTAATGCCATTCTGCTCGAACCGATGCGGATTATCCCCCCGCTGGTGGCCTCAATTGTTGATGGTCATCAGGTTGGGGTCATCGTTCCCGTTGAGGAACTGCTGGATAACCAGACGGTGAAGTGGGCCGCGCTGGAGCACACCCCGCTGTACGCACTGGCAAACCCGTTCTGGGACAGCGAAGCGAAGCTGATTGCGGCCGGGCAGGAGTTGATCGACAGAGGGGCGGATGTCCTGATGCTCGACTGCCTGGGCTTCCATCAGCGGCATCGTGATTTACTGCAAAAGGCGCTGGATGTTCCGGTGCTGCTCTCTAACGTCCTGATGGCGCGCCTGGCGTCAGAATTACTGGTGTAATGATTTTGCGTGACAGGTCATGAGCATGGCCCCTATAGTGGATTTTTCTCAATAAATATAAGGGCCAGTTCATGCTTCAAAGTAACGAATACTTTTCCGGTAAAGTGAAATCCATTGGTTTTACCAGCAGCAGCACTGGCCGCGCCAGTGTCGGCGTAATGGCGGAAGGGGAATACACCTTTGGCACCGCAGAAGCGGAAGAGATGACGGTGGTCAGCGGCGCGCTGAACGTCCTGCTGCCGGGTGAAACGGAGTGGAAAGTCTATAGTGCCGGGCAGGTCTTCAACGTGCCGGGCCACAGCGAGTTCCATTTACAGGTTGCAGAGCCAACCTCTTATCTGTGCCGCTATCTGAAATAAAAGCATGCCGGGTGGCGCATTCGCTTACCCGGCCTGCGTTTTGCCTGTCAGCGCTGCGCTTCGCCGCCGAGGCCTTCCACCAGGTTCTGAATCAGCGCCGCCAGCTCGCCGGTCATCAGGATAAAGTCTGCGTCAAAGCGCTGAGCATAATCTTCGCGGTCGATATCTTCGTTCTGATCGCGCAGTTCATCGCAGAACTTAAGGCGCTTCACGGAGCCGTCATCACACATCACAAACTGAATGCGCTGCTGCCAGTCGAGTGCCAGTTTGGTCACCACTTTGCCCGCTTCAATGTGCACGGCGATTTCGTCGCTCACCAGATCCTGTTTCTTCGCGCGGATCACGCCGCCATCTTCCAGCAGCGCTTTCAGCTCTGCTTCATCAAGGATCTGGAAGCCCTGCGCGGCAGTCCCGCTGCGCACCCACTCGGTCAGGGTCAGCTCAATCGGCGTTTCCAGCGTCAGCGGTACCACCGGTAATGAGCCAAGGCTCTTACGCAGCAGCGCCAGCGTATCTTCCGCTTTTTTGGCGCTGGCGCAGTCCACCATGATCAGCCCGTTCACGGTGTCGATCCACATCATGGTCTGGCTAAAGCGGCTAAAAGCGCGCGGTAGCAGCGAGTGCAGCACTTCATCCTTCAGCGAATCTTTTTCGGTTTTTTTAAGCTTACGGCCCTGTTCAGCTTCCAGCTTGAAGATCTTCGCTTCAAGCGCCTGCTTAACCACGGGCGTCGGCAGGATCTTCTCTTCTTTACGGGCGCAAACGATGATTTGCCCCGTGCTGCTGGCGTGGGTCAGCGCATCGCTTTGAGAACCCATTGGCGGAACCCAGCCGGTTTTTGCCATATCCTGGCTACCGCAAGGGGTAAAGGAGTAAGCGGCTAACTGTTTTTCCATCTCTTCTGCACGCAGCGAAACGTCGCGGCTGAGACGGTAAACCATCAAATTTTTGAACCACAGCATGATAATTTCCACGGCCTTGTCGTTAAATCAGCGGGCATGATAACGAATTGTCGCATCGCTTGCATTGCTAATCGGGAAGCGGGCTTCTACTCTGTTGATAATCAAAATAATGAGGAGTGTCTTGTGCGTATTGGGATTGATTTGGGCGGCACCAAAACAGAAGTTATTGCGCTGAGCGAGCAGGGGGAGCAACTGTTTCGCCACCGTCTGCCTACGCCGCGCGATAATTATCACCAGACCATAGAGACGATTGCCCGCCTGGTCGATATGGCAGAGCAGGCAACGGGCGAGACGGGCACGGTCGGGATGGGGATCCCTGGCTCCATTTCGCCGTATACCGGCGTGGTGAAAAACGCCAACTCCACCTGGCTCAACGGTCAGCCGTTTGATAAAGACTTAAGCCAACGCCTGAACCGGGAGGTGCGTCTGGCGAATGACGCTAACTGCCTTGCGGTCTCTGAGGCCGTGGATGGCGCAGCGGCTGGCGCGCAGACCGTATTTGCGGTCATTATCGGCACCGGCTGCGGGGCGGGCGTGGCCCTCGGTGGGCGCTCGCATATTGGCGGCAACGGCACCGCGGGCGAGTGGGGGCACAATCCGTTGCCGTGGATGGATGAAGATGAACTCAAATACCGCGCCGAAGTACCGTGCTACTGTGGCAAGCAGGGCTGTATTGAGACCTTTATTTCCGGCACGGGGTTTGCCACCGATTATCATCGTCTGAGCGGTCAGCCGCTGGAAGGTAACGAGATTATGCGTCTGGTTGAGGAGCAGGATCCGGTGGCTGAACTGGCGCTCAGCCGCTACGAAATGCGGCTGGCTAAGTCACTGGCGCATGTGATCAATATTCTTGATCCCGACGTGATTGTACTGGGCGGCGGCATGAGCAACGTCGACCGGCTGTACGCCACGGTGCCAACGCTGGTGAAACAGTGGGTATTTGGCGGCGAGTGCGAAACGCCGATCCGCAAAGCCGTCCACGGAGATTCCAGCGGAGTGCGCGGCGCGGCGTGGCTCTGGTCGGAATAAACGCAAAACCGTTTTTGATGTTTGTGCCCTCTCCCCGTGGGGAGAGGCTACCCCAGTAATTTGAAAGCAAAAGCTATAACGTTGCCTCAGAATAACTGAGGGCTTTCAGCGATGCCTCGGTCCGGCTGTAAATCGCTGAGGCGTTTCCTGTAGGCCGGGGCGAGGCGCAGGGATGCGCCGAGAGGGCGGGCTTTACAGGGATGTTACCTCCGCCCGTCCCCGATAAGCCGGAAGGAATAAGCCGAAGGCACCGCGAAGCGGCGATTTTCCGCCGGAAGCCCGGGTCGCCAGGGTGGTGGCGACTGAGCCACCCTGGCACGTTCACCGCTCATGTCGTGACAGAGTAGCAAGGAACATAACGTGAACGGAATGACCACCAGAGCCGTATGTTCCCCCTCACCCCAGCCCTCTCCCTCAAGGGAGAGGGGGCCGTCTGTGCAGGCATTATTTTGTGGGGAACTCTCAGCCCACAGGGAGAGGGCCAGGGTGAGGGCACCAGACCGCACCGCCCCCCATTTATTCCACCGCAAACACCTTATCCAGCCTGCTATATCCCAGCCCGTTGATCTTCTTCACTTTGATCTGCACCGGAATGCGCTCTTTCATTGCCTCTACGTGGCTGATCACGCCGATAGTTTTCCCGGTGGCGTTCAGCGCGTCGAGCGCGTCCAGCGCGGTGTCCAGCGTTTCGCTGTCGAGCGTGCCGAATCCTTCATCCAGGAACAGCGAGTCAATGCGCGTTTTGTGACTGACCAGATCGGAAAGCGCTAAAGCCAGCGCCAGACTGACCAGGAAACTCTCCCCGCCGGAAAGGGTACGGGTATCGCGTACCGCATCGGCCTGCCAGGTATCGACCACTTCCAGCTCCAGCGCGTCGCTGGCTTTACGCTGAAGCAGATAGCGGCCATGCAGACGGTTGAGCTGCTGGTTGGCAAGCCACACCAGATTATCCAGCGTCAGCCCCTGAGCGAATTTACGGAATTTATCGCCGGTGCTGGAGCCTATCAGCGCGTTGAGATAGCCCCAGTCGTCGGCCTGACGCGCCGCCTCCTCAATCCGCTGCATAAGCGCCTGCTGGTGCAGACGGTTATCGGCGTCCTGTTTGAGCTGCTGGCGGATCTCCCCCTGATGCGTGGTGTTGTCCCGAAGCTGTTGCGCCAGCTGGTGTAACTGCGCCTTAAGCGTTGCGGCATCGGTTTCCAGCCCCTCGGGGCGCTGTGCCTGATGCGCCTGAAGCTGCTGGCTTGCCTGCACCGAAAGCGCCGTGGCCTGCTGGAGCTGGTTTTCCAGCGTCTGCTTTTGTTGTTCAAGCTGGCGGATCGACGTTTCATCCAGCAGGGCGGAGAGAAATGCGTCCCGATCGGCAAAGCAGCTCGCGGTCAGCGCGGCGTTGAACTGAGCCTGTGATTGCTGGAGCCGTTCACGCTCAAGCGTCTCCTGTTGCTGTAGGGTGGTGAGCTGACTTTGCAGCGACACGCATTCGTCGTGGATGCCGCGCCAGTTCTCAGGGATAACCGCGTCGGCTTCTGCATCATTGGTAACCGGCAGCGTCTCCAGAATGGGCATCAGGGCGTTAATACCTTCCTGAATTGTACCGTGCTGGGCCTGTTTTTCCTGCCACAGGGTATATTCGCTTTCGCGCGCGCTCAGCCAGGCGCTTTCAGCCCCTTCATCGGGCACGCTAAGCGACAGCGATTGTAACGAGGCCGCCAGCGCCTGACGCGTCGCCGTCAGCTGCTGCTGGTACTGGCGCGCCTGACCTTCCTGTTCATTGAGCTGGTTTTGCAGCGTCAGACGCTGGCTGAGCTGATACAGCTGGCGTTCATACTGTTCCTGTTCGCTCATCCAGGGGGCAATATCATCCTGAATATTCAGCGCTATGTTCAGGGAGGCGCAGACCTCCAGCCACTCTTTAGTGAGTGCTTGCTCTTCCTCAGAGAGAGCCTGTGCTTCCTCTGTCTCGCGCTGGATCTGCTGGGTCAGCGCATTCACCTGCGCGAGCACCAGCAATCCTTCCTCTTTTAGCGCAGCAACCTCTTTCTCCAGCGCGTCGCGGCGGCGCTGATTGTCAGTCAGTTCAAGCGCCTGATACTGCACAACTGCCGGGTGTTCGCGTGAACCGCAGAGCGGGCAAGGCTTACCCGCTTCGAGCTGTGCACGATAGTTCTCAAGATCCTTGATTGTCGCCTCACGCTCACAGAGCGCTTTCAGGTCGGCATAGTGCTGATTTTTCTCTTTGAACTGCTGACGCCGCAGGATCAGCGTTTCATTGAGCTTAGCCTGCTCAGCCTGCGCTTTCTGCACGTTTTCCGCATTCTGGCGCAGCCGTTTTTGCAGCGGCTGAAAGCGAGCGTGAAGCGCTGTCAGACGCTGGCGGAGCGCCCGCGACTGTGCCTGTTGCTCCATTGCCGTCGCGAGATCCTCAGCCGTCAGCGTCAACCTACTTTCAGGCATCTCAGCCAGCTTCTGACGAAGCTCAGCCATGCGCGCTGACTGGGCAACAAGCTGATTTTTATCGCGACCCAGTTGCGTAAAATGCGCCCGCCAGCCGGCAATTTCCTGCCCCCACTGACGGAAACGATCGTGTTCGGTCAGCCACTGCGTCAGTACCTTGTGCTCTGTCTGCAACTGTTCACGGTTGCGCAGTGCACCGTTGCGAATACGCGAGCGCTGCGCTGCTCTGTCGAGTAAGCGAGTATTTACTTCAACAATTCGCTCTGTTGTCTGCGCCAGGCGGGTGGTCTGCTCTTGCTGATACTCCCATAGCGGACGTAGCTGGGCGGCGGGCTGCGCCAGCTTGAGCTTCGCCAGTTGGGGCGCGGCGTCCGTCAGAGCCTGTTGCGCCTGCTGCTGCGAAGCAGCTGCACGCTGCTGCTCACGTATCAGTTCGTCGTTACGCGTAAGCCACTGAAAATCTTTCTGTTGGCTTTGCTGCTGTGCCAGCAGGACTTTTTCTTCGTCAGTAAGTGCCTGCAAACTTTGCTGCAAGTGCTGCTGCTGTTCCTCGCTCAGCAGCACAACCCCTGCGGCCTGCGCTTCGCACATCTCCAGCGCGTTACGTGCCGCTTTGTGTTTTTCGAAAACCATGGCGGAAATCTGGCCGTAAATTTCCGTGCCGGTCAGTTCTTCCAGCAGCTCTGCGCGATCGCTCGGTTTAGCATTCAGGAAGGCGGCAAACTGCCCCTGAGAGAGCAACATCGAACGGGTAAAGCGACCATAGTCCAGCCCGGTAAGCGCGGCGGTTTGTTCCAGCTTATCCGTGACTTTGTCGGCCAGAATTTTGCCGTCTTCGCAGCGGGCCAGCTCAACGCGCGGTGCCTGTAAGTTCCCGTCCGGCTGGTTGCGGGCGCGGTTCTGGCTCCAGAAAGCGCGATAAGCAACGCCTTTGACCTCAAATTCTACTTCCGCCAGGCATTCGGCGGTATCGCGCGTCATCAGGTCGTTTTGCGCCTGAGAGACCTTATTAAGACGCGGCGTTTCGTGGTAAAGCGCCAGGCAGATGGCATCCAGCAGCGTGGTTTTACCCGCGCCGGTTGCGCCGGTGATGGCAAACAGTCCGTTGCTGGCGAACGGCTCCGCGGTGAAATCAATTTTCCACTCACCCTTTAGCGAATTCAGATTTTTCAGGCGCAGGCTCAGAATTTTCATGCGTTTTCGTCCTCGTCATGGAGGGAATGCAGGGTCTGGGCAAACAGCTCGTTAAGCCTGGTGCGTCTGGCCTCGTCCACCTCTTCATGCGCAAGCCGCCGCGCGAACACCTCTTCAACCCGAAGTTCGCTAAGCGTTTCACGCTGGGCGTTGAGCAGTATTTTCTCGCGCTGCTCGCGGCTGCGGCGTACCAGCAGCACCTCCACGGGAAGGTCTTCCGTCAGCGTCTGTATTTTACGCTGCATATCGTACAGGTAGTCGTCGGTGGTGATTTCGATATCGAGCCAGACGGGGGGATTAAGCGCTGCGCCGCGCCACTGCTCAAGCTGAGCGGTAATGGCGGCCAGATCGCCTTTCAGCACCGCCAGCGGCTGGGTGACCGGCACCTCAAGCGTCTCAACGGCGCTGAGTTTGCCTCCGGTGAAGCTCACCAGATGCGCGGATTTGGCCTTGCCCGTTTCGTCAAAACTGAGCGAAATGGGCGAGCCGCAGTAGCGGATATGCTCGCAGCCGCCGATGATCTGCGCCCGGTGAATATGCCCGAGGGCAATGTAGTCGGCGGGGGGGAAGTTTTGCGCCGGGAACGCGTCCAGCGTACCGATATAGATCTCGCGCACCGCATCACTCTTACTGGCTCCGACGGTGGTGAGGTGCCCGGTGGCAATGATCGGAATGGCCTGATCGCCGCGCAGGGCGCAGGCTTCCGTATGTTGCTGGTGATAATAGCGGGTGATGGCCTGCAACAGATGCTGCTGTTTTTCGCTGCCGGACAGACCTGCCTGGCTTTGCACGATATCGCGCGGGCGTAAAAACGGAATTGGGCACAGCACTGCGCCCGGCGTGCCGTCGCGTTTTTTCAGGATCTGCGGCGCGTGTCCGGCGCTGGCCACCACGGTGGTATTGAGGAACGCCAGAATATCGCGGGATTCATTCAGCGTCGCCACCGAGTCATGGTTTCCGGCGACAATCACAAGGTGACAACCGGTTTGCTGGAGGTTGACCACAAAACGGTTGTACAGCTCACGCGCATAGCTCGGCGGCGATCCGGTATCAAAAATGTCGCCCGCCACAATAATCGCGTCCACCTCGTGAGCCTGAGCCATCTCCAGCAGCCAGTTCAGGAACGCTTCATGTTCCGCGGCGCGGCTTTTGCTGTAAAAATTTTGACCCAGGTGCCAGTCTGAGGTGTGAAGTATGCGCATAAAAGATCCGTGGCAATAATAAGAAAGCAGGATTATAAACGTTCGGGGAACGGAAAATAACCGCTGTAATAAAACAACAGTTTGCTATTTATAGTGGTAATGTTTTTCATAAATCTGTCATAAATCTGACGCATAATGACGCCGCATTACAGACTTGTAACTTAAATACGATAAGACAGGGCAAAGTATGGCGAGACGTATTCTGGTCGTAGAAGATGAAGCTCCGATCCGTGAAATGGTGTGCTTCGTGCTTGAACAAAATGGCTTCCAGCCGGTTGAAGCGGAAGATTATGACAGCGCGGTGAACCAGCTGAATGAACCCTGGCCCGATCTGATCCTGCTGGACTGGATGCTGCCTGGCGGTTCCGGATTGCAGTTTATCAAGCATATCAAACGCGAGGCGATGACCCGCGATATCCCGGTGGTAATGCTGACGGCGCGCGGCGAGGAAGAGGATCGCGTGCGCGGTCTGGAAACCGGCGCGGACGATTACATCACTAAACCGTTCTCCCCGAAAGAGCTGGTGGCGCGTATCAAAGCCGTGATGCGCCGTATTTCACCGATGGCGGTGGAAGAGGTGATTGAGATGCAGGGGCTGAGCCTGGATCCTACCTCACACCGGGTCATGACCGGTGAAAATCCCCTCGATATGGGACCGACCGAATTTAAACTCCTGCACTTCTTTATGACCCACCCGGAGCGCGTTTACAGCCGCGAACAGTTGCTGAATAACGTCTGGGGAACTAACGTCTATGTCGAAGACCGAACGGTTGACGTCCATATTCGCCGCCTGCGTAAAGCACTGGAACTGAGCGGCCACGATCGCATGGTACAGACGGTCCGCGGCACGGGTTATCGTTTCTCGACCCGTTTCTGAACAATGACAGGAGTGTGACGCGTGCTGGAACGTCTGTCATGGAAAAGGCTCGTCTTTGAACTGATCTTATGTTGTATTCCGGCCCTCATTCTGGGGGCTATCTTTGGCTATCTGCCGTGGTTTTTACTGGTGGCCGTGACGGGATTGCTCGTCTGGCATTTCTGGAATTTACTGCGTCTCTCCTGGTGGCTGTGGGTCGACAGAAGTATGACACCCCCGCCGGGAAGCGGGAGCTGGGAACCGCTACTCTACGGCCTGCACCAGATGCAGATGC
The DNA here is from genome assembly GCF_050031515.1 of Enterobacter cloacae complex sp. 397G4. Taxonomy (NCBI): domain Bacteria; kingdom Pseudomonadati; phylum Pseudomonadota; class Gammaproteobacteria; order Enterobacterales; family Enterobacteriaceae; genus Enterobacter; species Enterobacter cloacae complex sp. 397G4. The sequence continues at coordinate 1,094,998 of NZ_JBLGWE010000001.1, forward strand.
GTAACAAAAAGCGCCGTCGTGAGCTGGGAAGCCTGATCAAACGCTTTCGTAGCGGTGCGGAGTCGCTGCCGGACGCGGTGATCCTGACGACAGAAGAAGGGACAATCTTCTGGTGTAATGGCCTCGCGCAACAGCTGCTGGGCCTGCGCTGGCCGGATGATAATGGTCAGAACATCCTGAACCTTCTGCGTTATCCCGAGTTCACGCTGTATCTGAAAAAGCGGGATTTTTCGCGCCCGCACAATCTGAAGCTCAATAACGGTCGCCATCTGGAAATCCGCGTGATGCCCTACAGCGATCGGCAGTGGCTGATGGTAGCGCGGGACGTTACCCAGATGCACCAGCTTGAGGGCGCGAGACGTAACTTCTTTGCCAACGTCAGCCACGAGCTGCGTACGCCGTTGACGGTGCTTCAGGGCTACCTGGAGATGATGCAGGAGCAAACGCTTGAGGGGGCGCCGCGTGAGAAAGCACTGCATACCATGCGGGAGCAGACGTTCCGCATGGAAGGGCTGGTCAAACAGCTGCTGACGCTTTCAAAGATTGAGGCTGCCCCGTCGCTGGCGCTAAACGACATCATTGATGTGCCGATGATGTTGCGGGTGGTGGAGCGCGAAGCCCAAACGCTGAGTCATAATCAGCACACCCTGAGTTTTGACGTTGATAACACGCTGAAAGTGCTCGGCAGTGAAGATGAGCTGCGAAGCGCTATCTCAAACCTGGTCTATAACGCCGTGAATCATACCCCGAAAGGGACGCATATCGCGGTGAGCTGGCAGCATACCCCGGCGGGCGCTGAGTTTAGCGTCGAGGACAACGGGCCGGGGATCGGGCCCGAGCACCTCCCGCGTCTCACCGAACGATTCTACCGGGTGGATAAGGCGCGCTCGCGGCAGACCGGCGGGAGCGGACTGGGACTGGCAATTGTGAAGCATGCCGTCAGCCACCACGAAAGCCGGCTCAATATCGAAAGCACCCTGGGTAAGGGCACGCGCTTTAGCTTCGTGATTCCGGAACGATTAATTGCCAAAAAAAGCGCCTGACGGCAGATGTGTCAGGCTACCTTTCCACGGGCCAGCGATTGCTGGCCCGTTTGCTTTGCAGTCAAGCGAAACGCGGATGAATATTATACGGCTGGTGCTTTTTTGTTCGCATGATTAGCCATGAGTTTTTCTTATACATGGCATATTATTTTGGTCTGAATTTTCATGCTGGCATATTGTTCTGGTTTTACGATCCCTTCTTGCCTTTAAACGTTATAAGCGTTTAAATTGCCCCCCATATACTGTCAGACCGACTGTATTTGCGTGGTAAATCGAAAAACTATTCTTCGCCACGCCAGGACGGGAGCATATCCCGCTGAAATTGAGCAAATTTTCCGCTGTATCGTCCCGTGAGGGATGGCGAAAATCTCAACGTATTCAACACCACATCCACAGGCAGTAAGGTTTTATGACCCATCACTTGAAATCGCGTGACATTATCGCGCTGGGCTTTATGACATTTGCGCTGTTCGTTGGCGCAGGTAACATCATTTTTCCTCCAATGGTTGGCTTACAGGCGGGTGAACACGTCTGGACGGCTGCGTTTGGCTTCCTGCTTACTGCCGTGGGCCTGCCGGTACTGACCGTTATCGCGCTGGCGAAAGTCGGTGGCGGTGTGGACAGCCTCAGCACCCCGATTGGCAAAGTGGCTGGCGTTCTGCTGGCAACCGTCTGCTATCTGGCCGTTGGCCCGCTGTTCGCGACCCCACGTACGGCGACCGTCTCCTTTGAAGTGGGTATCGCCCCGCTGACCGGTGACGGCGCGATGCCGCTGTTTATTTACAGCCTCATTTACTTCGCCATCGTGATTCTGGTTTCTCTCTATCCCGGCAAACTGCTGGATACCGTGGGTAACTTCCTGGCTCCGCTGAAAATTGTGGCGCTGATCGTGCTGGCGGTTGCGGCCATCGTCTGGCCTGCGGGGCCCATCAGCTCCGCGATGGACGCTTATCAGAACGCGGCGTTCTCAAACGGTTTCGTGAACGGCTATCTGACAATGGATACGCTCGGTGCGATGGTGTTTGGTATCGTTATCGTTAACGCCGCGCGTTCCCGCGGGGTGACCGAAGCGCGCCTGCTGACTCGCTACACCATCTGGGCTGGCCTGATGGCCGGTGTCGGCCTGACGCTGCTGTATCTGGCGCTGTTCCGTCTGGGTTCAGATAGCGCAACGCTGGTCGATCAGAGCGCAAACGGCGCGGCGATCCTGCATGCTTACGTGCAGCATACCTTTGGTGGTGCAGGCAGCATGCTGCTGGCGGCGCTGATTTTCCTGGCCTGTCTGGTGACGGCGGTGGGTCTGACCTGCGCCTGCGCGGAGTTCTTCGCCCAGTATCTGCCGCTCTCTTACCGCACGCTGGTGTTTATCCTCGGCATCTTCTCCATGGCGGTGTCAAACCTCGGTCTGAGCCACCTGATTCAGGTGTCAATTCCGGTGCTGACGGCGATCTATCCGCCATGTATCGTGCTGGTGGTGCTGAGCTTCACCCGCCCGTGGTGGCATAACTCGACGCGAATTATTGCGCCGGCCATGTTTATCAGCCTGATTTTTGGTATCCTTGACGGGATCAAAGCATCAGCATTTGCAGAAATCCTGCCAGCCTGGACACAGCGTCTGCCGCTGTCCGAGCAGGGCCTGGCCTGGCTGATGCCTTCCGTTGTAGCGCTGGTTCTGGCGATTATCTGGGACCGTGCGGCAGGGCGTCAGGTGACATCCAACGCCCATTAATCAACGGCAACAAATTGTTTAACCACGGGGCTTAAGGCCCCGTGGTTTTTTGTTTTTTTCGTGTTGAATGGCAAGATTTTAATGGAAAGCACTAACAAACTTAAACGTGGATTGAGCACCCGCCACATCCGCTTTATGGCGCTGGGCTCGGCTATCGGCACCGGTCTTTTTTATGGCTCGGCAGATGCCATCAAAATGGCCGGTCCAAGCGTTCTGCTGGCCTACATCATCGGCGGCGTGGCGGCCTATATCATCATGCGTGCGCTGGGGGAGATGTCGGTTCACAACCCCTCTGCCAGTTCCTTCTCCCGCTACGCACAAGAAAACTTAGGCCCGCTGGCCGGGTTTATCACCGGCTGGACCTACTGCTTTGAAATCCTGATTGTCGCCATTGCCGATGTGACGGCGTTTGGCATCTATATGGGGGTCTGGTTCCCCGCCGTGCCGCACTGGATCTGGGTACTGAGCGTGGTGCTGATCATCTGCGCCGTCAACCTGATGAGCGTGAAGGTGTTTGGCGAGCTGGAGTTCTGGTTCTCCTTCTTCAAGGTCGCGACCATTATCATCATGATCCTCGCCGGTTTCGGCATCATCATCTGGGGTATCGGCAACGGTGGGCAGCCAACCGGCATCCATAACCTGTGGAGCAACGGCGGCTTCTTCAGCAACGGCTGGCTCGGGATGGTCATGTCGCTCCAGATGGTCATGTTCGCCTATGGCGGTATTGAGATTATCGGCATCACCGCCGGGGAAGCGAAAGATCCGGAGAAGTCCATTCCGCGCGCCATCAACTCGGTGCCGATGCGTATCCTGGTGTTCTACGTGGGCACGTTGTTTGTGATTATGTCCATCTACCCGTGGAACCAGGTGGGCACCAACGGCAGCCCGTTTGTCTTGACTTTCCAGCATATGGGCATTGCGTTTGCCGCCAGCATTCTCAACTTTGTGGTACTGACCGCCTCGCTGTCGGCCATCAACAGTGACGTGTTCGGCGTGGGTCGTATGCTGCACGGCATGGCGGAGCAGGGCAGTGCGCCGAAGGTGTTTGCCAAAACGTCGCGTCGCGGCACCCCGTGGGTAACGGTGCTGGTCATGACCGTGGCGCTGCTGTTCTCGGTTTACCTGAATTACATCATGCCGGAGAACGTCTTCCTGGTGATTGCGTCACTGGCGACCTTTGCGACGGTGTGGGTGTGGATCATGATCCTGCTGTCGCAGATTGCGTTCCGTCGCCGCCTGTCGCCAGAAGAGGCCAAAGCGCTGAAGTTTAAAGTGCCGGGCGGCGTGCCAACGACCATTGTCGGTCTCATCTTCCTGGTCTTCATCATTGGCCTGATTGGTTATCACCCGGATACCCGTATTTCCCTGTACGTGGGCTTCGCGTGGATCGTCCTGCTGCTGGTGGGCTGGATGTTTAAATGTCGCCGCGATCGTCAGCTGGCGGAAGCACAGTAAGGTAAAAATGCCGGGTGGCGCTGCGCTTACCCGGCCTACACTCCCTTTTGCCCTGGAAAAAATCTCCTCCTCCGTTCTCCTCCCCCAATAATCCCGAACACGATGAGCTATCTTTAATCACCCTGTGGCAAGGTGACGTCAATTTCATCAAAGGGGATTCGTGATGTTAAACGCCTGGCACCTTCCGGTTGCCCCATTTGTTAAGCAAAACAAAGACAACCTTGTGATTACGCTCTGGCTGGCAGGGGACAATCAGCCTGAACGTGTGACCCTGCGCGCCGAAGTGGATAACGAAGAAACGTCGCTGAAAATGCACAAAGTGCGCAGCCAGCCGCAGCCGGGCGTCACGGCGTGGCGGGCAAATATCGATTTGCGCAGCGGGCAGCCGCGTCGCCGCTACGGCTTCAAGCTGCTGTGGAACAACCGGCAGCTGTGGTTTACCCCGCAGGGCTTCAGCCGTTTTCCTCCGGCCCGGCTGGAGCAGTTTGCCGTGGATCACCCGGATAACGGCCCGCAGTGGGTTAACGATCAGGTCTTTTACCAGATTTTCCCGGACCGCTTTGCGCGCAGCGAAAAGCGCAACGCCGATCAGGACAAGGTTTATTACCATCATGCGGTCGGTCACGACATCCTTCTGAAAAAATGGGACGAGCCGCTGACCGCCCAGGCGGGGGGATCGACCTTTTACGGCGGCGATCTCGACGGTATCAGCGAAAAACTGCCGTACCTGAAAACGCTCGGCGTGACGGCGCTGTACCTGAACCCGGTGTTTAAAGCGCCAAGCGTGCACAAATACGATACGCAGGATTATCGCCACGTTGACGAGCAGTTTGGCGGTGACGAGGCGCTGCTGCGGCTGCGGCACAACACGCAAAAAGAGGGTATGCGCCTGATCCTTGATGGCGTGTTCAATCACAGCGGTGATTCTCACGCGTGGTTTGACCGTCATAATCAGTCGATGAGCGGCGCATGCCATAATCCGGACTCACCGCAGCGTGACTGGTACAGTTTTGATGAGAATGGCCGCGCCCTGGACTGGCTGGGCTACCCGAGCCTGCCGAAGCTCGATTTCCAGTCGCCATCGCTGGTGAATGAGATCTACGGCGACGACGACAGCATCGTGCGCCACTGGCTGAAAGCGCCGTGGAACATGGACGGCTGGCGGCTGGACGTGGTGCATATGCTGGGTGAATCAGGCGGGGCGCGGAATAACCTTCAACATGTCGCCGCCATTACCCGGTCGGCAAAAGCGGCCCGGTCGGAAGCGTTCGTCTTCGGGGAGCACTTTGGCGACGCGCGTCAGTGGTTGCAGGCTGATGCAGAAGACGCGGCGATGAACTATCGCGGCTTCACCTTCCCGCTGTGGGGTTTCCTCGCTAACACCGATATCTCTTACGATCCGCAGCATATCGACGCCGAAACCTGCATGGCGTGGATGGAAAACTATCGCGCTGGCCTGTCGCATCAGCAGCAGCTGCGGATGTTTAACCAGCTCGACAGCCATGATACCGCGCGCTTTAAATCATTGCTGGGTAAAGATGTGGCGCGTCTGCCGCTGGCGGTGACCTGGCTCTTTACCTGGCCGGGCGTACCCTGCATCTACTATGGCGATGAAGTGGGGCTGGAGGGGAATAACGATCCGTTCTGCCGTAAAACCTTCCCGTGGGAGAGTGAAAAACAGGATCAGGATCTGCTCAGCCTGTACCAGCGTATGGCGACGCTGCGCAGGCAGAGTCAAGCCCTGCGCTACGGGGGCTGTCAGGTGATGTACGCCCACGATAACGTAGTGGTGTTTGTCCGCGTCTATAACCAGCAGCGCGTGCTGGTGGCGATCAACCGGGGCGAGGCGTGTGAAGTGGTGCTGGAAGATTCACCGCTGCTGGCCGGTAAAACGTGGAAGATCAAAGAGGGTAAAGCGACGTTCCATGAGAGCGTGCTCACGCTGCCCGCGATCTCCGCTGCGGTCTGGTTCGGCAGCTAAGCGCAGGCAGAATGGTTTTCACCTTTTAAGATGGCGCAAATGCAACGATTTGTGTCAATCTTAGCGGATCGTTTACGGTGAAGGTGGAAACATGGACGAGCTTTACATCCTTGGCTGTTTGTTCCTGGTTTTTGCGCTGGTCGTGGCACCCGTGCTCGCGGTGCTAGGTTTTAACCGAAGCACGGCGGCGCGGCAGGAGATCGCCCGGCTTCGCCAGCGCATTGAGGCGCTTGAGCAGCGCGGTGTCACTGAGAAAGCGCCGGAGCCGGTGCAGACCGCCGCGCCGGTGGAGACGCCAGCGTCGGTGGCAGAAGCCGTTACCGCACCTGTCGATCCCTGGCGTCCCGAACCGCCCGTCACTGAAGCAGAACCAGCGCTTGTACCGGCGGCAAAACGGCCTTCCGCCTTTGGCGGCATCCTGTCCTCGCTGACGCGCTGGTTTATGCAGGGCAATCCGCTGGCAAAACTGGGGATTGTACTGCTCTTCCTCGGCCTCTCTTTCCTGCTGCGCTATACCGTTGAACATTCACTGTTTCCGCTTGAGCTGCGTCTTGCCGCCACGGCGCTGTTTGCCATGGTTCTGCTGGCCGTTGGATGGCGGCTGCGGCACAGGCAGCGGATCTACGCGCTGATCCTCCAGGGCGGGGCGACCGGCGTGCTTTATCTGACCGTCTTTGGCGCATTCCGGCTGTGGCAAATGCTGCCGATGACGCTGGCGTTTGCGCTGCTGGTGGTGATTTGCGCGGCGAGCGTCGGGCTGGCCGTGCTGCAAAAGGCGCTGAGCCTTGCCATGCTGGCGAGCCTCGGCGGATACCTTGCGCCGCTGCTGTTGTCTACCGGAGGCGGCAGCGTTGTGGCGCTGTTCTCCTTCTATCTCCTGCTTTCCATCGGCATTCTCGCCATCAGCATCTGGCAGCACTGGCGCGAGCTCAACCTGCTCGGGCTGCTCTTCACGTTTGGCGTTGGCGGGGTATGGGGGCTGAGCGACTACCAGCCGGAAGACTATGCTATCTGTCAGCTGTTCCTGATTGCCAATACGCTTATTTTTGGCGTGTTTAGCGTGGCGCTGTCGCTGCGGGCGCAGGAAAAAGGCAAACAGATTATTGACGGCGCACTGCTGTTTGCTCCGCCGCTGATTGGTTTTGGGATGCAGTATGGCATGACGTCTCACTGGACGTACGGCCCGGCGCTCAGCGCGCTGGGCTATGGGGCGTTTTATCTCTCACTGGCGTTTCTCGCACTGCGACGCTATCCGTCTGTCGGGCGGCCACTGGTTATGGCGGCGCTGGCGATCGGCGGCGGGTTTGCCACGCTTGCCATTCCGCTGGCGCTTTCAGCGCGCTGGACGGCGATGGCCTGGGCGCTGGAAGGGCTGGGTATTCTCTGGCTGGGCGTGCAACAGCAGCAGCGGCGCATGAGCTATAGCGGGACGGCGCTGCTGGTGCTGGCGCTCGGCAGCGCGATATGGGCGCAAATGGACGGCGTCACCTCGTTGAGCCTGCTGCTTATTTTCGCAGTGCTCAGTCTTTGCTGGCTGGCTGCGGCCTGGCTGTGGCAGAAAATCGCACAGCCGGGCAGTTGGGCATTGCTGGCCGGTGGGCTGCTGTTCTGGTTAGTGGCGCTGCTGGGCGCGTCGCAGCTGTTCCTGAAGCAGGAGTTATCGGTTCTGGCAGGCGTAATGGCGCTGACGGCGGCGTCGGCCTGGGGATGGCGGCAGGCTGCCGCTCGTCTGGCGTGGCGGGAGCTGGATGCCAGCAAATGGCTGCTGTGGCCGGTGATGCTGCTGATGGTGCTGTATCAGATCTGGCAACAGCAAATCCTGGCGGCCGGCTGGGCAAATCTGGCCTGGGCTATTGCGCTGCCTGCCGCCCTGATGCTGCTGCGGCGCGACGAAGATAAACTTCTGCCGCGCATCTCAATGGGACTGCATCTGTCGCTGGGGTGGACGATTTTACTCGCCATAGCCGCCGAGCTTTACTGGTTTGCCCGCTCCCTGCCGTGGGGCATGGCGGCCTGGGGAAGCGGCATTGCGATGGCTGTTGGCGGTGGGGTGATTATGGCGCTCTCCGCGGCTGTACGGCGTCGCGGGTGGCCGTTCCGGGTATGGCCTGCGCTCTACGCCTGCCTTGCCGCGATCCCTGTGGTTGTGGCGCTGGTGGTATTGCTGGTCGTGACCAATTTGCAGGACGGTGTGGTCTATCAACAGACATGGCTGCCGCTGGTGAACCCGCTTGAGGAAGGGGCGGCGTTCGCGCTGCTGGGGCTGGTGGTGTTTTATCGGGAAGTGGATCGCTACTATCCGGCATCGTTTGCGCAGTCCCGTCCGTGGCCCGCCGTTGTGCTGATGGCCCTGGGTTTCTGGTGGCTTAACGGCGCATTGCTGCGCGCGCTGGCGTGGTACGGCGAGGTGGCCTGGAATTGGGAGTCGTTGTGGCATTCGCGGCTTATCCAGACCACTTTTGCACTGTTCTGGATGTTCTGCGCGCTGGTGGTCATGATCCGCGCCACCCGTCACGCCTCCCGTCAGCAGTGGCTTGGCGGTGCGGCGCTACTGGGGGTGGTCATGCTCAAACTGATGCTGGTGGACAGCGCGGGCGGTGGCGGCCTGGCGCGCGCCGTCGCGTTTATTGGCGTGGCGATCCTGGTCCTGATTGTGGGCTATTTCTCGCCGCTACCGCCTAAGGCAGGAGAAGAAAAATGAAATGGATGAACGCGGTTGTTTGTGCGGCACTGCTGGCCGTGGCCGGTCCGGCATTCAGCGAGGGCGCGCCAGCGGAATCCCCGCGGGATTATGCCTATGGCCTGTCCCTTGATACCTCTGCCTCTTCGCCGTGGTATCGGGTCATGCTGCCGCTGGCGGTTTATCAGCAGAGCACATCGCCCGATCTGCGCGACGTGCGCGTGTTTAATCAGTCGGGCGAGCCGGTACCGTTCAGCCTGGTTACCACGACGCGTCCGCAGCCGGCACCGACCACCACGGCGCTGCGCCTCTTTGCGCTTAACGCCTCGCCGGGCGGAGAAGAGGACAGCGGCGATAAAATTATGCTACGGGCCAGAAACGGCGTGGAAATTGTGCTGGAAGGGCAACACGCGGCGGCTGCCGGACAGCACTATCTGCTGACCCTGCCGGAAAACGCGACGGAGGTTCCGCTCTCTCAGCTCCAGCTTTTCTGGGACACGCCGCAGGGCTCGTGGCAGGGGACGGCATCGGTCTATTACAGCGAGGATCTGAAAAACTGGTATACCCTGCGCGAAGAGATGCCCCTGCTGGACGTGATGAGTGGACAGGATCGCCTGAAGCTCGACCGCATCGATACCGATCTGGTGTTATCGCCTGAGGCGAATCGTTATCTGCTGCTGGTGCTGAACACGGGGCGTTCTGCCCTGACGTTAACCGGCGTCAACGCGATTAACGCGACTGAACAGCCGGAATCTGAGCACATTAGCCTGGCGGGAGAGGGGGAGCGGTTATCCGAAAGCGAAGCCGTGTGGCGCTGGAAACATCCGTAGCCTCTGAGTGCGATCGGCTTCATGCTGAATGGCGACGGTGTTCTCCCGGCAGAAATAGCCTGGCGGGAGGCGGATAAGGATCGGTGGCATACGCTGAAAAAAGAGGTGATCTACCAGCTCGGCGGCAAAACGTCTGAACCTGTTCCGCTCCCTGGCGGGCTGGTCGAGGCGGTAAAAATCAAGACCCTCAATGCGCGTTTGCCTGAGAACCTGCCTGGCGTGACCGGGCAACGCGTGCGCTACGATCTGGTGTTTAACGCGCAGGGGAAGGGGCCGTACCTTCTCGCGTGGGGGAACGGGGCTGCGAAACCGGCGAGCGTGGAGACGGATATGCTGATCCCGACCGAACTGCGTAAAACCTACGATCTGGCAGCCCTGCCGATGGCGGATACGCTGGAACCTGTCCCGCTGGGTGGCGAGGCGCGTTTAACCGCGACGTCTGCGGCTGAGCAGGAAAGCAGAATGAAAACGCTGATGGTCTGGGGCGTACTGATTGCGGGGGTGATGGTGCTTGCGGGTATGGCATGGCGCATCTGGCGCGAGGTAAAAAAAGACGGCGCAGCATAAGCCAAAAAAAACCCGCGTATTCGCGGGTTTTTTCGTAAACCGTGCCGATTACAGGCTGGATACGTTCTCAGACAGGTATTTAGCTACGCCGTCTGGGGAAGCCGCCATACCTTCTTTACCTTTTTCCCACTGAGCCGGGCACACTTCACCGTGCTCTTCGTGGAACTGGAGCGCGTCAACCATGCGCAGCATTTCGTCGATGTTACGACCCAGCGGCAGATCGTTCACAACCTGGTGACGAACGATGCCGTTCGCGTCGATCAGGAAAGAACCACGCAGTGCAACGCCAGCGTCCGGATGTTCGATACCGTAAGCCTGCTGGATTTCGCGTTTGATGTCCGCAACCATCGCGTATTTCACTGCACCGATGCCGCCGTTTTCGACAGGGGTGTTACGCCATGCGTTGTGTACAAATTCAGAGTCGAAGGAGACGCCAACCACTTCCACGCCACGCTTCTGGAATTCTTCGTAACGTTTGTCGAACGCGATCAGCTCAGACGGGCAAACGAAAGTGAAGTCCATTGGCCAGAAGAACAGAACGGTCGCTTTACCGTTGGTGTGCTGTTTGAAGTTGAAGTTTTCAACGATTTCACCATTGCCCAGAACGGCGGCAGCTGTAAAATCCGGAGCCGGACGAGTTACCAGAACCATATGATTCTCCTGTAGATACTAAGGTTATTTGGAACGCAACGCGGGCCAGTATAGAGGCAGTACGGGAATAAGACAAAGAGGTGGCGACAATCGTTCCGCCAGCTTTTACCTATCAATCATACCGGCATCACAGTTCTTTATTTTTCGCCTGCGTCATCATACGCGGGTAGAACTGCCAGAAGCGGGTTTCCAGCGCATCATAATGTTCATCCAGGTCATGCCATGAGTCGCGCAGCGCGTCCAGACGCGGTCGACGGCTCGCCATGCCGTTCAGGACGTTCTGAATGAAATCCATCTCGCGGTATCGCTCCAGCCAGCGTTCAGACCAGAGATAGTTATTCAGATTCACAAAGCGCGGCGGGGAGTCCGGCAAAATGATCGACACCTGCGCGTGGGCGTAGCGCACAAACTCAGGCAGCGACATATCAGGCGACAGCCGGGACCAGTGGCGCGACAGGAAATGATCCCACATGACGTCGAGCGTGATCGGCGCCACGCGTCGGGTTTCGGGGCGGAACCAGGCTTTGGCTTCCGTCACTTCCGGCAGGTTATCGGTCAGCACGTCGATGCGGCGGTGCATAAAAATCCCGTCGACAACCTCAGGGGAGTACGCTTCCGCGGGGTTGCCGCGTACAAAATCGGCCAGCAAATTGCCGGAGAGGGAGCTGTCCGCGAGATGAGCGAGATGCAGATGAGCGAGAAAATTCATGCGTTTTCGTTGTCCGGTGGCGGCTAGTTGTTGCAGCAAAAGGGTGTGAGCACTAGACTATGCCGCCTGTTTTTAAGTCACGAGTATACGTCATGCGCGTCGCCGATTTCTCCTTTGAACTACCTGAATCCCTGATTGCTCACTACCCCATGCCTGAGCGTAGCAGCTGTCGCTTGCTGTCACTGGACGGGCCAACGGGCGCGCTGACGCACGGTACTTTCACCGATCTGCTCGACAAGCTCAACCCTGGCGATCTGCTGGTCTTTAACAATACCCGCGTGATCCCGGCGCGTCTGTTTGGCCGTAAAGCCAGCGGCGGTAAGATTGAGGTGCTGGTCGAACGTATGCTCGATGATAAACGTATTCTGGCACATATTCGCGCCTCTAAAGCACCGAAGCCGGGCGCTGAACTGCTGCTGGGGGATGACGAGAGCATCAAAGCGACCATGACCGCGCGTCACGATGCGCTATTTGAAGTGGAATTCAACGACGAGCGCACGGTGCTCGATATCCTCAACGCCATCGGCCACATGCCGCTGCCGCCGTATATTGAGCGCCCGGACGAAGAGGCCGACCGCGAGCTATATCAGACTGTCTACAGCCAGAAGCCTGGCGCGGTGGCGGCGCCAACGGCGGGCCTGCACTTTGATGAGCCGCTGCTGGAAAAGCTGCGCGCGAAAGGCATTGAGATGGCGTTCGTGACGCTGCACGTCGGCGCGGGGACCTTCCAGCCGGTGCGCGTGGACAGCATCGAAGACCACATCATGCACTCTGAGTATGCCGAAGTGCCACAGGAGGTTGTGGATGCGGTGCTGGCGGCGAAAGCGCGCGGTAATCGCGTCGTGGCCGTCGGTACAACGTCGGTACGTTCCCTTGAGAGCGCTGCGCAGGCCGCGAAAAGCGAGCTGATTGAGCCGTTCTTTGGCGATACGCAGATCTTTATCTACCCGGGCTATCAGTACAAAGTCATTGATGCGCTGGTGACCAACTTCCATCTGCCTGAATCGACGCTGATTATGCTGGTTTCCGCGTTTGCGGGGTATCAGCATACGATGAACGCCTACAAGTCTGCGGTAGAACAAAAATATCGCTTTTTTAGCTACGGTGACGCGATGTTTATCACGTACAATCCGCAGGCTTTGAATGAGCGTGTCGGGGAATAAGTCCGCGGCACCGTATTACAACGTTGGACTGTTTTTCTGACGTCGGAGAAAAAATGAAATTTGAACTCGATACCACCGATGGCCGCGCGCGTCGCGGTCGTCTGGTGTTTGATCGCGGCGTGGTAGAAACCCCCGCGTTTATGCCTGTGGGCACGTACGGCACCGTAAAAGGAATGACGCCGGAAGAAGTTGAAGCCACTGGCGCACAGATTATCCTCGGCAACACCTTCCACCTGTGGCTGCGTCCGGGTCAGGAGATAATGAAGCTCCACGGCGACCTGCACGATTTCATGCAGTGGAAAGGCCCGATCCTCACCGACTCCGGCGGTTTCCAGGTCTTCAGCCTGGGCGATATCCGTAAGATCACTGAGCAGGGCGTACACTTCCGTAACCCGATCAACGGCGATCCAATCTTCCTCGATCCGGAAAAATCCATGGAGATTCAGTACGATCTCGGCTCCGATATCGTAATGATCTTCGACGAATGTACGCCATACCCGGCGGACTGGGACTACGCCAAGCGTTCCATGGAGATGTCCCTGCGTTGGGCGAAGCGTAGCCGCGACCGTTTTGACGCCCTGCAAAACAAAAATGCGCTGTTCGGCATTATTCAGGGCAGCGTTTACGAAGATTTACGCGATATCTCGGTTAAAGGTCTGGTAGAGATAGGCTTTGATGGCTACGCCGTCGGCGGTTTGGCTGTGGGTGAGCCGAAGGAAGACATGCACCGCATTCTGGAGCATGTCTGCCCGCAAATCCCGGCGGATAAACCACGATACCTGATGGGTGTGGGTAAACCAGAAGATCTGGTGGAAGGCGTACGTCGCGGCATTGATATGTTCGACTGCGTTATGCCAACCCGAAACGCGCGTAACGGTCATTTGTTCGTTACCGATGGCGTGGTGAAAATCCGTAACGCGAAGCATAAGAGTGACACCAGCCCGCTCGATTCCGAGTGCGATTGCTATACCTGTCGCAATTATTCTCGCGCGTATCTGCATCATCTCGATCGTTGCAACGAGATTTTGGGGGCGCGTCTCAATACCATTCATAATCTTCGTTATTATCAGCGCTTAATGGCTGGTTTACGTAAGGCTATCGAAGAGGGTAAATTAGAGAGCTTCGTGACCGATTTCTACCAACGTCAGGGGCGGGATGTTCCACCGTTGAACGTTGATTAATTTTAATAATGAGGGAATTTGAATGAGCTTTTTTATTTCTGATGCGGTAGCAGCAACGGGTGCACCAGCGCAGGGCAGCCCGATGTCTCTGATTCTGATGCTGGTTGTGTTCGGTCTGATCTTCTACTTCATGATCCTGCGTCCACAGCAGAAGCGTACTAAAGAGCACAAAAACCTGATGAACTCCATCGCGAAGGGCGATGAAGTCCTGACCAATGGTGGCCTGGTGGGTCGCGTAACCAAAGTAGCGGAAAACGGCTACATTGCTATCGCCCTCAACGACACCACTGAAGTGGTTATCAAACGTGACTTCGTAGCTGCCGTTCTGCCGAAAGGCACCATGAAGGCGCTGTAATCCCAACTTTTCCCAAAGGGAACTGCCGTGTTAAACCGTTATCCTTTGTGGAAGTACATCATGCTGGTCGTCGTGATTATCGTCGGCCTGCTGTACGCGCTTCCCAACCTGTATGGTGAGGATCCGGCCGTTCAAATCACTGGCGCGCGCGGTGTCGCCGCCAGTGAGCAAACGCTGATCCAGGTCCAGAAAACGTTACAAGAAGAAAAAATTACCGCTAAGTCTGTGGCACTGGAAGAGGGCGCAATTCTTGCTCGCTTCGACACCACCGACACGCAGCTCCGCGCACGTGAAGCGCTGATGGGCGTGCTGGGTGATAAGTATGTCGTGGCGCTTAACCTTGCTCCTGCAACCCCACGCTGGCTGGCTGCGCTGAACGCAGAGCCAATGAAACTGGGTCTTGACCTGCGTGGCGGCGTTCACTTCCTGATGGAAGTGGATATGGATACCGCGCTCGGCAAGCTACAGGAACAGAATATCGACAGCCTGCGCAGCGATCTGCGCGATAAGGGCATTCCGTACACCACCGTACGTAAAGAAGATAACTACGGCCTGAGCATCACGTTCCGCGACAGCGCGGCACGCGATCAGGCTGTGACGTATCTGTCTCAGCGTCACCGCGATCTGGTGATCACCTCTCAGGGCAGCAACCAGCTGCGTGCGGTAATGACCGACGCGCGTCTGAGTGAAGCACGTGAATACGCCGTTCAGCAGAACATTAACATTCTGCGTAACCGTGTAAACCAGCTGGGCGTGGCTGAGCCACTGGTACAGCGTCAGGGTGCTGACCGTATCGTGGTCGAACTGCCGGGTATCCAGGATACCGCCCGTGCGAAAGAGATTCTGGGCGCGACGGCGACCCTGGAGTTCCGTCTGGTTAACTCCAATGTCGACCAGGCTGCTGCGGCTTCAGGCCGTGTGCCGGGCGATTCTGAAGTGAAACAGACCCGCGAAGGCCAGCCTGTTGTGCTGTACAAACGCGTAATCCTGACCGGTGACCATATCACCGACTCCACTTCAAGCCAGGATGAGTACAACCAGCCGCAGGTTAACATCTCGCTGGATAGCGCAGGTGGCAACATCATGTCTAACTTCACCAAGGACAACATCGGCAAGCCGATGGCGACCCTGTTCGTGGAGTACAAAGACAGCGGTAAGAAAGACGCCAATGGCCGTGCCGTGCTGGTGAAAGAGGAAGAGGTGATTAACATCGCCAACATCCAGTCTCGTCTGGGTAACAGCTTCCGTATTACCGGTATCAGCAACCCGAACGAAGCGCGTCAGCTCTCTCTGCTGCTGCGTGCCGGTGCGCTGATTGCGCCAATTCAGATTGTTGAAGAACGTACCATCGGTCCAACCCTGGGTATGCAGAACATCAAACAGGGTCTGGAAGCGTGTCTGGCCGGTCTGGCGGTGTCCATCATCTTCATGATCTTCTTCTATAAGAAGTTCGGCCTGATTGCGACCTCCGCGCTGATTGCCAACCTGGTGCTGATCATCGGTATCATGTCCCTGCTGCCGGGGGCGACGCTGACCATGCCGGGGATTGCGGGTATCGTTCTAACCCTTGCGGTGGCGGTCGACGCCAACGTACTGATAAACGAACGTATCAAAGAAGAGCTGAGCAACGGTCGTTCTGTACAGCAGGCGATCGAAGAAGGCTACAAAGGGGCGTTCAGCTCCATCTTCGATGCGAACGTAACAACACTGATTAAGGTTCTTATCCTGTATGCAGTGGGTACTGGCGCGATCAAAGGCTTTGCGATTACTACCGGTATCGGTGTCGCAACGTCGATGTTTACCGCTATTGTCGGCACCCGTGCCATCGTGAACCTGCTGTACGGCGGCAAGCGCGTCAAAAAGCTGTCTATCTGAGGAGTGCGTTGTGGCACAGGAATATACTGTTGAACAATTGAACCACGGCCGTAAAGTCTGGGACTTTATGCGCTGGGACTACTGGGCCTTCGGCATTTCAGGTTTTCTGCTGATCTTGTCCATCGTCATTATGGGCGTGAAAGGCTTTAACTGGGGTCTGGATTTCACCGGTGGTACGGTGATTGAAATTACCCTGGAAAAACCGGTCGATATGGACCAGATGCGTGAGTCTCTGCAAAAAGCGGGCTTTGAAGAGCCGCTGCTACAGAACTTTGGCAGCAGCCGCGACATCATGGTGCGTATGCCGCCGGTACACGATGCCAACGGCAGCCAGGAGCTGGGCAGCAAGGTCGTCCAGGTTATTAACGAAACGACCAGCCAGGATGCAACGGTTAAGCGTATTGAGTTTGTCGGCCCGAGCGTTGGTGCTGACCTGGCGCAGACCGGTGCGATGGCGCTGCTGGTGGCGCTGATCTCGATCCTGATTTACGTCGGTTTCCGCTTTGAGTGGCGACTGGCGGCAGGCGTGGTTATCGCCCTGGCGCACGACGTGGTGATCACCATGGGCATACTGTCTCTGTTCCACATTGAGATTGACCTGACGATTGTGGCATCCCTGATGTCCGTTATCGGTTACTCACTGAACGACAGTATCGTGGTATCTGACCGTATTCGTGAAAACTTCCGTAAGATCCGTCGCGGCACGCCGTACGAAATCTTTAACGTGTCGTTGACCCAGACGTTGCACCGTACGTTGATCACCTCCGGCACCACCCTGATGGTGATCCTGATGCTGTTCCTGTTCGGTGGCCCAGTGCTGGAAGGCTTCTCGCTGACCATGCTGATCGGTGTGTCTATCGGTACGGCCTCGTCTATCTACGTCGCGTCCGCACTGGCGCTGAAGCTGGGCATGAAGCGCGAGCATCTGATCCAACAGAAAGTCGAGAAAGAAGGGGCGGATCAGCCGTCCATTCTGCCGTAAGAGTCTTATGTAGTATCGAAATCCCGGCCTGTTGGCCGGGATTTTTTTTGTCTGCATCTCACAAACACTCCTGACAGTATGCTGTCAGGAGCCCTGTCGTAGACTCCTTCTGAACCCTAACAACAGGCAGGAGGACGTATGAAAAGTGTTATTAACTGGTTTGAAATTCCGGTCGCCGATATGGATCGCGCCATCAAATTTTATGAGTCGGTGATGCAGGTCGCGCTGCGGCGCGAGAAGATGGACGTGGCTGATCTGGCGATTTTCCCGCACGAAGATCCGGCCACCGGCGGCGCGCTGGCGAAATTTGACGGCGTTACACCGTCTTCGCAGGGCGCTATTATTTACCTGCATACTGACAATCTGGCGGCCACGCTCGATCGTATTGCTTCTGCGGGCGGTGAGTGCGTGTTTGGCCCGCTGGAACTGCCGCAAGGCATTGGCACTATAGCCCTGTTTACCGACAGCGAAGGTAATCGCGTCGGCCTCCATCAACCGGTATGAGAGTAAACCGATGACCCGACGCGCTGACCGTTTGTTCCAGATTGTGCAGATCCTTCGGGGCAGGCGTCTGACAACGGCAGCGCATCTGGCGGAAAGGCTTGGCGTGTCCGAGCGCACGGTGTACCGCGATATCCGCGACCTGTCGCTCTCCGGCGTGCCGGTGGAAGGCGAGGCGGGAAGCGGATATCGGCTGATGTCGGGTTTTGATTTACCCCCGCTGATGCTGACCAACAAAGAGTCCGAGGCGCTGATGGTGGCGATTCGCCTGCTCAAAACCTGGGGCGGGGAATCGCTGTCGCGCGAGCTGGAGTCGGCCCAGGAAAAAGTGCTGGCGATCCTGCCAGAAGAGAGCCGCCGCAAAGCTGAGCAGACGCGGATTTACGCGCCGGATATTGCCCTTCAGCCACATTCCCGTAGTGGTTTCGACGTGATCCATCAGGCGATTTCCGCCCAGCGCGTGCTGGCACTGCATTATCGTGATGAGGCTGGGCAGCTCTCAAAGCGCGAGGTTCAGCCGCTGGGCTTGTTCTTCTGGGGAGAGCGCTGGCTGCTGGCGGCGTGGTGTGAACGGCGCGATGACTATCGCTGTTTCCGGCTCGACCGATGCCTCAATATTGTGCAGACGGAGAGGCGGTTTAGCGAAAGTGCGGACAGGTCATTGGCAGATTTTTTGCGCAAGGTGAGGCAGTAAAAAGCCGGGTGGCGGCTACGCCTTACCCGGCCTACATTCGGATCGTAGGCCCGGTAAGCGTAGCGCCACCGGGCGGAATCCGCACTGATTAGAAGTTGTAACCCACGACCAGGTAACCACCCCAACCGGTAGAGCGAACGCTGAAGTCGCCGTTGCCAAAGTTCAGGCTGGCGTCGTCGTTCCACTGGCCACCGTTGTGCCAGTAACGCGCAACAACAGAGTAGTGCCAGTGATCGTAGTTCAGCGCCAGGATGTGGCTGGACGCGATGGAGTCGTTAGTGCGCGCTTTTCTGCCGTTCAGGTCGCGGAAATCGTTATCGCCCAGGTCTGAACCCCAGTCAATGTTGGTGAAGCCGATATAGCTCAGGTTGCCGCCCCACAGTTGGGTAATTGGCACGAAGTATTTCACTTTGAAACGGTAGCCGTCCCACTCGTTCTCGTTCGCGGCGCCGTAGTTCTGCCACTGGTATTTTGCGTAGACGTTCATGGACAGGCTCATCGGCAGGCCAGTCTCAATGTCTGTACCCAGACCCATGTACCAGGTGCTCTGGCGACCGGACTTGTTGCGACCCATGTCGTAGATGTAGTTGTTTGCGAAATACCACTCTTTGAACGGACCAAACGCCAGACTGGTACCGGTCAGTTTATCAATGGAGAAGCGGGGTTCGATCTCCATGAACAGTGGGGAACCGTGGTTCCAGATACCTTTCGCGTCGGTATTACCGCCGAAGAA
Organism: Enterobacter cloacae complex sp. 397G4; assembly: GCF_050031515.1. NCBI lineage: Bacteria > Pseudomonadati > Pseudomonadota > Gammaproteobacteria > Enterobacterales > Enterobacteriaceae > Enterobacter > Enterobacter cloacae complex sp. 397G4. Next base: position 1,114,127 of record NZ_JBLGWE010000001.1, read on the forward strand.
TACCGGTGCGTCCATGTAGCCATAGAAATCAAACCAGTCTTTTTTAGCGAATGCTTCGTACTCGAGGTAGGTATCGTTACGGATCTGCGGTCCGAAACGGGTATGGTAGCTGCCTACAACGTTAACGCTCTGATGCCACCAGTCGGAAAGGTATTGTGGTTTGTCGTTTTCCGCTGCGTTAACAGTGAAAGAGGTGGAGAGTGCCAGAACTGCACCGGCTGCGAATAATGTTTTTTTCATAATCATGCCACTGATTGAAATTCCCTTCCGGGAGTGAAAAATGCGCGAATTGCGTTTCTAAATATTTCGTATTTCTGCGGAGCCTATTATAGGAATCCTTGCTCACAAAAATATGTGTTGTTTCACATATCTCTCACATACGTAATCGATTGCGTTCACGTTTGCGTACTTTAGACGGGCGGGATTGTAGCGGCAATCATTTATGTTGCCAATCCATACGAAATGTAAATGTTAGCGGAGTGACATTTCGCTCCGCTAGAAGGGCGGGTTATTGCGCGGCGGGTTGAATGTCGTGAATACGGATAAAGCCCAGCTGTTCTGGGGTCAGTCCGCTCAGCTGGAGCGGGATATCAACATCGCTCGGCGCCAGCGTGCTGGCGGGGGCGGTGAAGAGCTGATTCTTCACGTTCACTTCCTGATAGCTCTCCGTGGTGCCCTGAATCTGGCCCCACTCTACGGTGCCGCTGAACGCGGGAAGCGGATCGTTGGACTCACCCTGAATGCGTAATGTTGCTCGAGTACCATCGGCATTCGCTGCAACATTCACCACAGACATCTTTAGCGTGCCAATCTGGCTGTTCAGACGCGCGGGCGTGTTTGCACCTGGCAATAAATAAACGCCATTGCTGGATTTGGCATTGAGCGCGTTCTGCTGGGTGATCTTCACGGTTTCTTTGTTAAGTTTGTCCATCGCCACGTTAAGCGTATTCACGCTTTGTTTCATCTCACGGACTTCGCTTTGCTGTGCGCAGGCGCTGAGCGTGAACAGGCTCCCCACCAGCACTATTTTCAGGTAACGTCTTGTCATTGCGTTTAATTCCTTGAAATCACAGATTGCTGCAATGGTAGACAGGATAGTGCCGTCAGGCATAGATCCTTTGTCTCAAAAAGCTCTTCCTTTGTTGTCGGGCCAGTTCAGGGTAAAATAGAAATCAGTTAACCAGATAACAGGGACATCGTATGCATTGCCCATTTTGCTCCGCTGTGGATACCAAAGTCATCGACTCGCGTCTTGTAGGCGAAGGGTCTTCCGTGCGTCGTCGTCGGCAGTGTCTGGTGTGCAACGAGCGTTTTACCACCTTTGAGGTGGCAGAGCTGGTAATGCCGCGCGTGGTAAAAAGTAACGATGTGCGCGAACCGTTCAATGAAGAGAAACTGCGTAGCGGGATGCTCAAGGCGCTGGAAAAACGGCCCGTCAGCTCCGATGATGTCGAAATGGCGTTAAACCATATTAAATCTTATCTGCGGGGGTTAGGCGAGCGCGAAGTGCCGAGCAAAATGATCGGCAATCTGGTGATGGAACAGCTGAAGAAGCTCGATAAAGTCGCCTATATCCGCTTTGCCTCCGTTTACCGCAGCTTCGAAGACATCAAAGAGTTTGGCGAAGAGATCGCCCGCTTACAGGATTAAGCCCATGCACGATGAGATGTACATGGCGCGCGCCATGAAGCTGGCGCAGCGCGGTCGGTTTACCACTCACCCTAACCCCAATGTCGGGTGCGTCATTGTTAAAGATGGCGAGATCGTGGGGGAAGGTTTTCACTACCGCGCAGGCGAGCCGCATGCTGAAGTGCATGCCCTGCGCATGGCGGGTGAGAAAGCGCGTGGCGCGACGGCCTATGTGACGCTGGAGCCATGCAGTCATCACGGACGTACGCCGCCGTGCTGTGAAGCGCTGATTGCGGCGGGCGTCTCGCGCGTTGTCGCCGCCATGCAGGATCCTAATCCGCAGGTGGCGGGCCGCGGGCTGTATCGTCTGCAACAGGAAGGCATCGACGTCAGCCACGGCCTGATGATGCAGGATGCCGAAAACATCAACAAAGGCTTCCTGAAGCGTATGCGCACCGGCTTCCCGTTTATCCAGCTTAAGCTTGGCGCGTCACTGGATGGCCGCACGGCGATGGCGAACGGCGAGAGCCAGTGGATCACCTCGCCGCAGGCAAGGCGCGATGTGCAACGTCTGCGCGCACAAAGCCATGCTATTCTCACCAGCAGTGAAACGGTACTGGCTGACGATCCGGCCATGACCGTGCGCTGGGAAGAGCTGAATGCGGATACCCAGGCGCTCTATCCTCAGGAGAACCTGCGTCAGCCGCTGCGCATTATTATTGATAGCCAGAACCGCGTGACGCCGGAGCACCGCATCGTGCAGCAGCCGGGTGAAACCTGGATTGCCCGCACCAAAGAAGATACGCGCGAGTGGCCGGAAGGCGTGCGCAGCATTATGGTGCCGGAACATAACGGGCATCTCGATCTCGTGGTGCTGATGATGTTGCTCGGCAAACAGCAGGTCAACAGCATCTGGGTTGAAGCCGGTCCGACGCTCGCCGGCGCACTGCTTCAGGCGGGGCTGCTGGATGAGCTTCTCGTCTACGTTGCGCCTAAACTGTTAGGTAATGACGCGCGCGGCCTGTTTGTGCTGCCCGGCCTTGAAAAACTGGCCGATGCGCCGCAACTCTCATTCAGCGAGATTCGTCCGGTAGGTCCGGATGTCTGCCTCCATTTAACGACAGCGTAATTGCTCCTGAAATAGGGAAGCAGTGCGCAAAGTATTATGATAAAATCCGCCCCCCTGCGGGGCCAAATGAACCCGTAAAGGAAGAGTATGAACATTATTGAAGCTGCTGTAGCTACCCCGGACGCTCGCGTCGCCATCACCATTGCGCGTTTCAACAACTTCATCAACGATAGCCTGCTGGAAGGTGCGGTTGACGCCCTGAAACGTATCGGCCAGGTTAAAGATGACAACATTACCGTCGTTTGGGTACCAGGTGCTTACGAACTGCCACTGGCAGCGGGCGCGCTGGCGAAAACCGGTAAATACGACGCGGTGATTGCGCTGGGTACCGTTATTCGTGGCGGCACTGCGCACTTCGAATACGTTGCGGGCGGTGCAAGCAACGGTCTGGCACACGTTGCACAGGATGCTGAAATCCCTGTCGCGTTCGGCGTGCTGACCACCGAAAGTATTGAACAAGCCATCGAACGTGCTGGCACTAAAGCCGGTAACAAAGGTGCAGAAGCTGCACTGACCGCGCTTGAAATGATCAATGTATTGAAAGCCATCAAGGCCTGATTTTTTTGTAAGGGGAATTCCGTGAAACCTGCTGCTCGTCGCCGCGCCCGTGAATGTGCCGTCCAGGCACTTTACTCCTGGCAGTTGTCCCAGAACGACATCGCTGATGTTGAATACCAGTTCCTGTCAGAACAGGACGTGAAAGACGTTGACGTTCTGTACTTCCGTGAACTGCTGTCGGGAGTGGCGACTAATAGCGCGTATCTCGATGGTCTGATGAAGCCATACCTGTCCCGTCTGCTCGAAGAGCTGGGCCAGGTCGAAAAAGCAGTGTTGCGTATCGCGCTGTTTGAGCTGTCTAAACGTGATGATGTGCCGTACAAAGTGGCCATCAACGAAGCGATCGAACTGGCGAAAACCTTCGGCGCTGAAGACAGCCACAAGTTTGTTAACGGCGTGCTGGATAAAGCCGCACCTGCGATCCGTCCCCACAAAAAGTGATCCGCAAACCGGAGTCTTGCATTGCCTTTTTGGCAGTGCGGCTCCGGTTTTTTTATTTAATTTGCTGAGGCATAACGTATGGCATGCGGCGAATTCTCCCTGATTGCCCGTTATTTCGACCGTGTCAGAACCTCTCGTCTTGATGTTGAAACCGGCATTGGCGATGACTGCGCACTTCTCAATATTCCCGAAAAACAGACGCTGGCAATCAGCACCGACACCTTAGTGTGTGGGCGTCATTTCCTGCCGGATATCGATCCTGCCGATCTGGCGTATAAAGCGCTGGCGGTGAACGTCAGCGATCTGGCGGCAATGGGCGCCGACCCGGCCTGGCTGACGCTGGCTCTGACCCTGCCGGAGGTGGATGAAGCCTGGCTTGAAGCCTTCAGCGATGCCCTGTTTGAACAGCTGAATTATTACGATATGCAGCTGATTGGCGGTGATACCACCGCCGGTCCGCTGTCCATGACCCTGGCAATCCACGGCTATGTGCCTGCCGGGCGCGCGCTGAAGCGCTCGGGTGCAAAACCAGGCGACTGGATCTACGTGACCGGTACGCCGGGCGACAGCGCGGCAGGGCTGGCGATCCTTCAGAACCGTTTAACGGTTGAAGAGGCTGACGATGCGGCGTATCTGGTGAAGCGCCATCTGCGGCCAACGCCGCGTATTCTGCACGGTCAGGCGCTGCGCGAGCGGGCCAGTTCGGCTATCGATTTGTCTGACGGGCTGATCTCCGATCTCGGCCATATCCTGAAGGCCAGCGGCGTGGGCGCACGCGTTGACCTGGATCTGTTCCCGCTGTCGGAGCAACTGCTTCGCCATGTCGAACCTGAACAGGCGCTGCGCTGGGCGTTATCCGGTGGAGAAGATTATGAGCTGTGCTTCACCGTGCCTGAGCTGAATCGCGGGACGCTGGATGTGGCGCTAGCGCATCTGGGGGCGAAATTTACCTGCATCGGGCAGGTAATGCCGGAAAGTGAAGGGTTGCTGTTTGTCCGCGACGGCGCCCCGGTTACGCTTGACTGGAAAGGGTACGATCACTTTGGGTGAGTGTTTTGCCGGGTGGCGGCTTCGCCTTACCCGGCCTACGATCGCACTTTATTTGTAGGCCGGGTAAGCGCAGCGCCACCCGGCAAGTGTTTACTTAAACCCTACCACCGGATGCTGCTGATACGGCGTCTCCAGCTCGGCAATCTGCTCCGGCGTCAACGATAAGTCCACCGCACTCAACAACTCATCCAGCTGTTCTTCCCGCGACGTGCCCACAATCGGCGCGGCGACACCGCGCTTGCTCAGCAGCCACGCCAGCGCCACCTGCGCGCGCGTTGCACCGATATCGTCGGCGATCCCGGCTAAGCGTTCGGCAATTAACGCATCGCTGGCTTCTGTATCGTCATACAGGTTTTTACCCACTTCATCCGATACCAGCCGGGCGGTAGTTTCCCCCCACGGACGGGTTAACCTTCCGCGCGCCAGCGGGCTCCACGGGATCACCGCCACGCCTTCCTGGTAGCAGAGCGGCAGCATCTCGCGCTCTTCTTCCCGGTAAATCAGGTTGTAGTGATCCTGCATAGTGACAAAGCGCGCCCAGCCGTGCTGCGCCTGGAGATCGAGCGCCTGGGCAAACTGTGAGGCATGCATGGACGATGCGCCGATGTAGCGCGCTTTACCGGCTTTCACAACGTCGTTCAACGCTTCAAGCGTCTCTTCGAGCGGGGTGTTGTAATCCCAGCGGTGGATTTGCAGCAGGTCGACGTAATCCATGTTCAGGCGTCTGAGGCTGTCATCAATGGAACGCAGGATCTGCGCGCGAGAAAGGCCTTCCGCCAGATCGCCTGACGGGTAGTACACCTTAGTGGCGACCACAACGTCATCACGACGGGCAAAATCTCGCAGGGCGCGGCCCACAATCTCTTCGCTGCTGCCGTCTGAGTAGCTGTTGGCGGTATCGAAGAAGTTGATGCCGCCGTCAATGGCGCGCTTGATGATAGGGCGGCTGCTCTCTTCCGGCAGCGTCCAGGCATGATTTCCCCGGTCAGGCTCGCCAAACGTCATGCATCCCAGGCAAAGCCGGGACACCTTAAGGTCCGTTTTTCCTAATGTCGTGTATTGCATGGTTCCGCTCCTGCTGTTTAAACAATACGTTTAAGCATAGCAGGAGCAGAAAAGGGGAGGGATCAGGCCAGCCAGGTGCGGATTTTAGCTTCGATACCGGCGGCGTCCAGACCAATGTCGGCGCGCGCCTCATCCTGGGTGCCTTGCGGGATGAAGTGGTCAGGGAGGCCGAGATTAAGCACCGGAACGGCTTTACGGTTCGCCATAAGCACTTCGTTCACGCCGCTACCCGCGCCACCCATGATGGCGTTCTCTTCCAGCGTGACCAGAACGTCATGGCTTTCCGCCATGCTCAGAATCAGAGATTCATCGAGCGGCTTCACGAAGCGCATATCGACCAGCGTCGCATTCAGGTTTTCAGCGACTTTTGCCGCTTCCGGCATCAACGTACCAAAGTTCAGGATCGCCACTTTTTCACCACGGCGTTTCACCAGACCTTTACCGATATCCAGTTTTTCCAGCGGCTGTAATTCAACGCCAAGGGCATTACCGCGTGGATAACGTACCGCGCAGGGGCCGTCCTGATAGTGGTAACCGGTATACAGCATCTGACGACACTCGTTTTCGTCGCTTGGCGTCATGATCACCATATCAGGGATGCAGCGCAGGAAGGAGAGATCAAACGCGCCCTGGTGCGTCTGGCCATCAGCCCCCACAATGCCCGCGCGATCGATAGCAAACAGCACCGGCAGCTTCTGAATGGCAACGTCATGGATAACCTGATCGTAGGCGCGTTGCAGGAAGGTAGAGTAGATCGCTACCACCGGCTTGTAGCCGCCAATCGCCAGGCCCGCAGCAAAAGTTACCGCGTGCTGCTCGGCGATAGCCACGTCGAAATACTGGTCCGGGTATTTTTTGGAAAACTCCACCATGCCGGAGCCTTCACGCATGGCAGGCGTCACCGCCATCAGCATGTTGTCTTTCGCCGCCGTTTCGCACAGCCAGTCGCCAAAGATTTTTGAGTAGCTTGGCATCCCGCCGCTGCTTTTCGGCAGACAACCGCTGGTATGGTCGAACTTAGGCACCGCGTGGAAGGTGATCGGATCTTTTTCCGCCGGTTCGTAACCACGCCCTTTTTTGGTCATGATATGCAGGAACTGCGGGCCTTTCAGGTCGCGCATGTTTTTAAGCGTCGTCACCAGGCCCAGCACATCGTGGCCGTCCACCGGGCCAATATAGTTAAAGCCCAGCTCTTCGAACAGCGTACCCGGCACGACCATGCCTTTGATGTGTTCTTCGGTACGCTTAAGCAGCTCTTTAATCGGCGGTACGCCGGAGAAGACTTTTTTACCGCCTTCACGCAGTGAGGAGTAAAGCTTGCCGGACAGAAGCTGCGCCAGATGGTTATTCAGCGCGCCGACGTTCTCGGAGATCGACATTTCGTTATCGTTGAGGATCACCAGCATGTCCGGTTTGATATCGCCCGCGTGGTTCATGGCCTCAAAGGCCATCCCGGCGGTGATCGCCCCGTCGCCAATCACGCAGACGGTGCGGCGTTGTTTATTCTCTTTTTCGGCGGCAACGGCAATACCAATGCCCGCAGAAATGGAGGTGGAAGAGTGGCCGACGCTTAACACATCATATTCACTCTCGCCGCGCCACGGGAACGGGTGCAGGCCCCCTTTCTGGCGAATGGTGCCAATTTTATCGCGACGTCCGGTCAGAATTTTGTGCGGATAGGCCTGGTGGCCTACATCCCAGATCAGCTGATCGAACGGCGTGTTATAGACGTAATGCAACGCCACGGTCAGCTCAACCGTGCCAAGTCCGGAGGCGAAGTGGCCGCTGGAGCGGCTAACGCTGTCGAGCAGGTAGCGACGCAGCTCGTCACACAGCTTCGGCAGACTCTCTTTCGGCAACAGACGTAACTCCTGAGTGGAGTCAACTAACGCCAGTGTCGGGTATTTGGCAATATCAAAACTCATCAAAGGCTCATCGAGATTTATAGTTTATTTATCACGCTGGATTATGTAGTCCGCTAGCGCTTCCAGTGCCGAGGTATCCAGCGATTGCGCGGCCAGCTCATTCAGCGACCGGCGGGCATCGTCTATCAGATCCCGGGCTTTACGTTGGGCATGCTCAAGGCCCAACAGGGCGGGGTAGGTACTTTTGCCAAGCTGCTGATCCGCACCCTGACGTTTTCCCAATGTTGCAGTATCGCCCACCACATCCAGAATGTCATCCTGAACCTGGAATGCCAGACCGATACTTTCTGCGTATCTGTCCAGAACCGGCAGGGCTTTACGCCCGCGTTCACCCGCGCTCAGCGCGCCCAGGCGAACGGCTGCACGAATCAGTGCGCCCGTTTTGTGACGGTGGATGCGCTCCAGCTGTTCCAGAGTAACCTGACGACCTTCAGCCTCCAAATCCAGCGCCTGGCCGCCGCACATCCCGGCGACGCCGCTGGCCATTGCCAGTTCGGACACCATTGCCAGACGATCGCGATCGCTCACCTCAACCATCGGCGCATCGCTCAGAATGGAGAAGGCCAGGGTTTGCAGCGCATCCCCCGCCAGAATGGCATTCGCTTCGCCAAATTTGATATGGCAGGTTGGCTGACCGCGACGCAAATCGTCATCGTCCATGGCCGGCAAATCATCGTGGATCAGCGAATAGGCGTGGATACACTCCACGGCGGCTGCCGGGGCGTCCAGCGTGTTATCGCTGATACCGAACATATTGCCCGTGGCATACACCAGGAACGGACGCAGGCGTTTACCCCCCAAGAGTGCGCCATAGTGCATGGCTTCAACCAGTGGAGTGTTCTGAAAAGGCTGCGGCTCAATGAATCGGCGCAGCGCATCGTTGGCGCGGATGACGCGCGCCTGAAGCGCGTTGGAAAAATCCATTTACTCGGCGTCCGGTGTGAATGGCGTGGTTTTAGCGTCTTCGCTGTCGGAAAGCAGGATCTGCACACGCTGCTCGGCCTGCTGGAGTTTTACCTGCCCCTGGCGCGCGAGCTGCACGCCGCGTTCAAATTCGTTGAGCGCGTCTTCCAGCGGGAGATCGCCACTCTCAAGACGGGTAACGATCTGCTCCAGTTCACTCAGCGCAGTTTCGAAACTGGCCGGTGCGTCGTTTTTCTTCGGCATAGTGAATTGACTCTTAAATTTTTCGCCCTGACATGGTAACGGACTCGGGGCAATTATCAAATAACGCGAGTGGCGCGATGGTGGTATACTTGCGCGCCTGGATGCAGCCACGGGTGTGGGCTGCTGTATCATTTTCCACTACAAGCCTTTATAAGCTTGCCTAAGAAACATTGCCGCCATGAAGTTTATCATTAAATTGTTCCCTGAAATCACTATCAAAAGCCAATCCGTGCGTTTGCGCTTTATTAAAATTCTCACCGGGAACATTCGTAACGTATTAAAACACTACGACGAAACGCTCGCCGTGGTGCGTCACTGGGACCATGTAGAAGTCCGCGCGAAAGACGAAAACAAACGTCTTGATATTCGCGACGCGCTGACCCGTATCCCGGGTATTCACCATATTCTGGAAGTGGAAGACGTTCCCTTCACCGATATGCACGATATCTTCGAAAAGGCGTTGGTGCAGTACCGCGACCAGATCGAAGGGAAAACGTTCTGCGTGCGCGTGAAGCGCCGGGGTAAGCATGAGTTTAGCTCTATTGAGGTTGAGCGCTACGTCGGTGGTGGTCTGAACCAGCACGTTGAAACGGCGCGCGTGCGCCTGACTAACCCGGACGTCACCGTTAATCTTGAGATCGAAAACGATCGCCTGCTGCTGGTCAAGGGCCGTTACGAAGGTATTGGCGGTTTCCCTATCGGCACTCAGGAAGATGTGCTGTCGCTGATCTCCGGTGGTTTCGACTCCGGCGTGTCCAGCTATATGCTGATGCGTCGCGGCTGCCGCGTGCACTACTGCTTCTTTAACCTGGGCGGCGCGGCGCATGAAATCGGCGTACGTCAGGTGGCGCATTACCTGTGGAACCGCTTCGGCAGCTCTCACCGCGTGCGTTTTGTGGCGATCAACTTTGAGCCGGTGGTCGGCGAAATCCTCGAAAAAGTGGACGACGGCCAGATGGGCGTGGTGCTGAAGCGTATGATGGTGCGTGCGGCGTCCAAAGTGGCTGAGCGCTACGGCGTGCAGGCGCTGGTCACCGGTGAAGCGCTGGGGCAGGTCTCCAGCCAGACGCTGACTAACCTGCGTCTTATCGATAACGTGTCTGATACGCTGATCCTGCGTCCGCTGATCTCTCACGATAAAGAGCACATCATCGATCTGGCGCGTAAAATAGGTACTGAAGATTTTGCCCGCACCATGCCGGAATATTGCGGTGTGATCTCAAAAAGTCCAACCATCAAAGCGGTGAAGGCGAAGATCGAAGCGGAAGAAGAGAACTTCGATTTCAGCATCCTGGAAAAAGTGGTGGCGGAAGCGTCCAACATCGATATCCGTGAGATCGCTCAGCAGACCGAGCAGGAAGTGGTTGAGGTGGAGACGGTCAGCGGCTTCGGTGCTAACGATACGATTCTGGATATCCGTTCTGTTGATGAGCAGGATGACAAGCCGTTGCAGGTGGAAGGCGTCGAGGTGGTTTCGCTGCCGTTCTACAAGCTGAGCACCCAGTTTGGCGATCTCGACCAGAGCAAAACGTATCTGCTGTGGTGCGAACGTGGGGTCATGAGCCGTTTGCAGGCGCTGTATCTGCGTGAGCAGGGCTTTGCGAACGTGAAGGTGTATCGCCCGTAGTTTCTCGCCCGGTGGCGCTTCGCTTACCGGGCCTACGGTACCGTGCATTTGTAGGCCGGGTAAGGCGTAGCCGCCACCCGGCTTTTTTTATGCACTACTCTTCATAGTAATTATAAATACCCGCCGCCATCACCAGCGACGAAGCCACTTCGTAGGCCTTCTCGCGCCCGACCAGCAGGTCAATAATCTTCAGGCCAAAATCAATGGCGGTGCCCGGCCCCTGGCTGGTGAGCAGGTTAACGCGTGGATCCCAGACCACGCGCTTATCCACCCACTGGTCTTGCGGAATAGTGTCCTTCAGGCCAGGGAAGCCGGTCATATTGCCGATGGGGAAAATGTCGTGCGGAACCAGTACCGTGCCCGCGGCCGCACAGATTGCCGCGACGATACGCCCGGAAAGATGAAACTGACGAACGGTTTCAACCAGCAGTGGGCTGTCGCGGAAACACTCAGCCCCCTTCAGACCACCCGGCAGAACGATAATGTCGTAATCACCGTCCGCCACCTGTACAAGCGGTGCATCCGCCAGGATCTTCACCCCACGCGAGCAGGTAATCGCCAGACTTCCGTCGCTGGCGACGCTGGCGGTAGTAACCTTAATACCACCACGCACCAGCAAATCAATGGTGGTGACCGCTTCTGTCTCTTCGCTACCAGGGGCGAGGCATACCAGTGCCGATGCGCTCATACTCACTCTCCTTTCGTTTTACTAACTCAAACAGACGGCTGTTTTCCGCAACGGTAATGCCGTGTGCCCGGGCGCGTTTTAACAGATAACCGGTTATGTAATCAATTTCGGTATGCCGCATAGCCCGGATATCCTGCAACATTGAGGAGATATTTTCTGCCGTACTCTCAATGACCTGGTCGACATAATAACGTAAATCGGATTCTGAGGTGTGGTAGCCTTCGCGTTCAATGACGGCGGCAACTTCCCGGCAAATCAGCGCTACCCGATCGGGGTGCTGGCGCAGCTCACCGTTAGGGCAATCCAGCAGGGCGGTCAGCGGATTGATCGCGCAGTTCACCGCCAGTTTGCGCCACAGTTCCGCGCGAATGTTATTGTGCCAGGCGACGTCAGGCAGCGTGCTTTGCAGGGTATCCGCAAGATAGCTGTAATCGCCGGTCTGTTCACGCGCAGGACCGATATGGGTGATACCACTGGCAACATGGATAATGACGTTACCGTCGCGACGTGCCGCGTGGGTGGTTGTCCCCATCAGCAGCGGTTGTCGGACAGATTTTAGCTCTTCAATGGTACCCATACCGTTGTGAATCAGCAGGATTGGCGTGCTTTCAGGTAACTGGGCGGCCAGGCTTTTCACCGCATCGGAGACCTGCCAGGCCTTCAGCGTGACCAGCAGCAAATCGCTGGTGGCAAGAAATTCCGGATCGTTTGCCGTCAAAGACTCGTTGAAAATTGAACCGTCTGTACCAATTACGTTCACACTGCAATAGGGCTGGGGAATTCGCAGCCAGCCCTGAACGTCGTGTCCCTGTTTGCATAGCGCTGTAAGCCAGAGTTGGCCAAGGGCTCCGCATCCAAGCACTGTTACTTTCATCGTTCCTCCTCACCTGCAACGACGCCAGGTGCTATGACGCTAAGTATAGCGCCATCAGCTAAGCTTCTCGTTATGCCTCGTTGCGGGTATTATGCAACGCAACAAAAATGAAGGGAGAAGAAAAGATGCCATCTTTCGATATTGTTTCTGAAGTTGATTTGCAGGAAGCGCGTAACGGCGTAGAAAATGCTGTCCGTGAGGTTGAGTCACGTTTCGATTTTCGTGGCGTTGAGGCGACCATTGAACTGAACGACGCGAACAAGAGGATCAAAGTCCTGAGCGAGTCTGATTTCCAGGTCAACCAGTTGCTGGATATCCTGCGCGCCAAGCTGCTCAAGCGCGGCATTGAAGGGACCTCACTCGATGTACCGGAAGATTTTGTTCACAGCGGCAAAACCTGGTTTGTGGAAGCGAAGCTGAAGCAGGGGATTGAGAGCGCGGTACAGAAAAAAATCGTTAAGCTTATCAAAGACAGTAAGCTCAAAGTGCAGGCGCAGATCCAGGGTGAAGAGATCCGCGTGACCGGAAAATCCCGTGATGACCTGCAATCCGTGATGGCGCTGGTGCGTGGCGGCGATCTCGGTCAGCCATTCCAGTTTAAAAACTTCCGCGATTAAGACAATCATGCCCGGCTAAACCGGGCATTTTTTCAGGCCTTCAGCGCCTGCTCCACCTCAAAGCGGTTAGTCACTTTGCTGTCAATTTTGACATACGCACTGCGCTCTTCCGGGACAATCAGCACTTCGCTCACGCCCTCTGTCGCTTCCAGACGCTGTTTTAACGCGTCACCGATTGCCACGTCATCGGGAATTTCTACCCGCAGGCTACTTACATAGCGCGGCTCTTTCATGGTGCTGGCAACAAACAGCCAGAGCATCGCCAGCAGCGCACCGGCGAGGAAAACGGTCTGGGAGTCAAACAGACCGTCCACCCAGCCGCCGAGCGACCCGCCGATCGCCACGCCGAGAAACTGGCTGGTGGAGTAAATGCCCATCGCGGTGCCTTTGTATCCTGCCGGAGACTCTTTGCTGATAAGCGACGGCAGCAGGGCTTCCATCAGATTAAACGCCAGGAAGAACAGCTGTACGCCGGCGATCAGTTCCCAGAAATGCGGGCCAGCGCCCCACAGCACAATCTCGGCAATCAGCAATAACGCCACGCAGCCCACGAAGACGCGTTTCATTTTGCGCTTCACTTCGGCGTAAATAATGAAGGGCACAACGGAGACAAACGAGATCAGCATTGTGACCAGATAAATTTTCCAGTGCTCTGCCGCCGGGAAACCGGCTGCGGCAAGTTGACCGGGCAGGGCGACGAAGGTGGACATCAGCAGAATGTGCAGGCACATAATGCCGAAGTTCAGCTTAAGCAGGCGCGGCTCGGCGATGACTTTGCTGAAGCAGCCTTTCACCATCCCGGATTCACGGTTGAGGACGTGGTTTTTACTGTCAGGCACAACCCACAGCGTGAGTGCGATCCCAATGGTCGCCAGCACCGCAATCATCCAGAACAGGGCGTGCAGGCCGAGCGCATGAGTGATAACAGGCCCCAGCACCATGGCAATGGCAAACGTGACGCCGAAGCTGACGCCGATAAACGCCATGGCTTTGGTGCGGTTTTGCTCGCGGGTTAAGTCTGACAGCAGCGCCATCACGGCGGCGGCAATCGCCCCGGAACCTTGCAGGGCGCGCCCAAGAATAATTCCCCAGATGGAGTGGGAGAGGGCGGCGATGATGCTGCCAAGTACAAACACCAGCAGCCCGCCGACAATCAGCGGTTTGCGACCTACGCGGTCGGAGAGCAGGCCAAAGGGGATCTGGAATATCGCCTGCGCCAGGCCGTAGATACCAATCGCCAGACCAATCAGCGCTTCGCTGGCACCCTGTAACGCCATGCCATATGTGGTCAGAACGGGCAGGACCATAAACATGCCAAGCATCCGCAGCGAGAAAACAGTCCCTAAACCCCAGGTCGCACGCAGTTCGCCTGGCGTCATTTTATAATCGTTCATTACCACCTCTACCAAAAAGCAGGCCATAGTTTAGGCGGGGTGATAAGTGCGGTAAATAGGTGTTTGTTTAAGAGATATTACGAGGGTGTGATAAAAGCACCCCCGGATAAAAAATTACGCCTCGACGCGCAATCCGTAGCTTTTGAATTTCTCAAGAACAATGGCAATTTCATCGTCACTGAGTACCGGAACGGGATCTACTATCGCCAGCGTGGCCAGGTAGAGTTTTGCCAGCACCTCTACCTCCTGCGCCAGCCACAGTGCCTTTTCAAGATTTTCTTCGCAGGTTATCAGGCCGTGGTGCTGTAAGAGCGTCGCTTTGCGATCGCGTAATGCGACCGCGACATGCTCTGACAGCGCGCGCGTCCCGAAGGTCGCGTAAGGGGCGCAGGGAATGGAGTTTCCCCCGGCGGCGGCAATCATATAGTGAATAGCAGGAATGGGGCGGTTGAGTATCGAGACGGCGGTACAGTTAACCGCATGGTTATGGACGACGGCGTTAGCATCCGGGCGGGTCTGATACACAACCTGATGAAAACGCCATTCGCTGGAGGGCAGTTTATCTTCTTCGTGTCGCCCCTGTGCATCTACATAAACGATACTCTCTTCGGTCAGATGCTCGTAGGGAATTCCGGTCGGCGTAATCAGCATGCCGTCGCGATAGCGAACGCTGATATTGCCGGCGGTGCCCTGATTTAACCCCATGCGGGTCATCTCAAGGCAGGTGTCGATAATGTCTCTGGCTAATCGGGCTCGTTCCATTTTTTATTCTCCGGGTACAGTTTTATTTTTACTGGCGGGAACGTTTGACCAGCTTCATATCGACTTTCGCCGTCTCGTTAACCGCTTCGCCGTCGATGGCTCGCTGCATCAGTTCAAACGCTTTTTCCGCCCAGGTATCTTCATCCTGCTGCATGGACCAGACGCTGTTAGGCAGGAACCCCAGCATGGGGTGCTCATCGAAGGTGCCGATATTGATGTGTTGGGGCACGGTGCCGGTACGCGTCCGCAGGGCTTCGATTGCCCCTTCCAGAACGGGTAACGATGAGGCGATAAACGCCTGCGGAACACCCTGGCTGTCGATAAGCGAATCCATCAGGGCATATCCGCCCTCCGGCGTATTGTCCGGCCCTTCGATGACCCACTCGCGATGGTGAATACCGGCTGTTTTCAGGGCCTGTAAGTAGCCGTTCAGACGGTCCGTAATACTGGGCAGTGCGGTATCGCCCACAAGGAACCAGAGCGGCGTTTTTCTCTCTGCCAGCATGTTGCGGGCCAGTTCATCCCCCCCGGCCTCGTTATGACTCTCAACCAGCGCGTTGTCAGTAAAGCCAAAATCCCGGTCGAGGAGCACCAGTGGTTTTTGGATCTGCCGCAAATGATGCTGCTGGTTTTCCAGCGTCGAGGGAACGATAAACAAGCCGTCCACGTTGCGCGCCATCAGGGCTTTAACCAGCTTGTTTTCGTAATCCACATCGTTGTAAGTACAGCTGATCATCAGCTGGTAGCCCGAACGGCGGCAGCGCAGTTCGAGTTTCTCGGCGAGCGTTGCAAAGAACACGTTCGAGATGTTGGGCACGATGAGCCCCAGCGTCTCGGTTTTGTTTAGCTTAAGACTGCGCGCCGAATGGTTGAGGGTATAGCCGAAGCGCTCGACGTGTTCATTAATTCGGGACTGTGTTTTCACGCTGATCCGATACTGTTCGGCTTTCCCGCTCAGTACCAGCCGCACGGTGGTGACGGATAAATTCAGATCCTTCGCTATCTGTTCAACTGTTTTGGCCATCGCTACGCCTCAATCCTTAACGTACGTAAAAAACTGCTGATAAAGCATACGCATCCTGCCATTACATTTCCTGTTGCATCAGGAGATTAAGCGCCTGCTGCTGGGTCCACAGCATCAGGTACGCCTCATATTTTTGCCTGTGGAAAGCCGCGGTTTCCGGCCGACGGGTGATGATGTCGCCGGCTTTGACCATTTCCCGGGTGGCATCGGTGAGCGTTGCCCATGCACCGCTCGCCACAGAGCCGCAAATGGCCGCGCCGAGAGTGACGGCATCTTCTTCGGCTAAGAGATGAATATCGCAGCCCGTGGCATCGGCATACTCCCGCAGCCAGAGCCGGTTATGGGTGGCTCCTCCACAAATGACAATACGCGACAAGGTGTGCCCGTGATGTTTCAGGGTATCCATAATATGTCGTGTGCCATAGGCTATGGCCTGTAGCGTGGCCAGATAGAGCCTCGCCAGCGCACGTTCACCGGTTTCTAATGTCAGACCAACCACGCTGCCCCGCGCATCCGGACGCGAACGCGGCGAGCGGTTGCCGTGGTGATCGGCCAGAATGTGCAGGTTGCGGGTGGGATATTTTTCTTCCTGTTCAAGCGCGGCTACCCAGTCGTTGAGCAGCGCCACCGGATGGCGTTGCGCCGCTTCTGCTTTTGCAAACAGGTCTGCGCTGGCTCCGTGCTCGCGCAACGTCCAGTCGACCAGCGCCCCGGCAGCACTTTGCCCGCCTTCCGTCAGCCAGTAGCCCGGCAGCATGACGCTCCAGTAAGGCCCCCAGACGCCGGGCGTATGGATCTCCGTCTGACTGGCAAGCATATGGCAGTTCGAGGTTCCGCTGATGAGCGCCAGCGTGCCCTCCGGGTGTGAGCCCGTCAGCGCCACGCCACCCGCGTGGGCATCGATCATGCCGCTTGCCACAACCACCTCTTCGGGCAACCCCAGAGCTTGCGCTGCCTGTGGGCTGAGTTTCCCGACGCATTCAGCGACGTCCAGAATAGTATCGGGAATTTTTGTCAGTAAGGTCTCCAGCCCCACCTCCCTGAGCAGCGATTCGCTGAACTGCGCCTCATGCGCAAGGTAGTTCCATTTGCAGGTGAGGGTGCACAGGCTGGCGGCGTCCTGGCCCGTCGCTTTCCAGACCAGAAAATCGGCAAGGTCGAAAAAGCGCCAGGCCTGATTCCATGTTTCAGGATGATGTCGCTGCAACCACAGCAGTTTTGGCAGTTCCATTTCAATACTCACCTCGCCGCCCACGTAGCACAGGGCCGGATCGCGTGTGGCATTGATGCGAACAGTTTCTTCGTGAGCACGATGATCCATCCACATAATGATGTCCTGCGAAGCCGGACTGTCGGGGGACACGCTCAGGCCGTTACCCTCAGCATCCAGCGCGACCAGCGAGCAGGTGGCGTCGAAGCCAATCGAACGAATGGCGTCGGGTGAGATCCCAGAGGAGTCGACGGCTTCCCGCACCACCGCGCAAACCTGCTGCCAGATCTCCGCGGAGGACTGTTCCACGCGCGCGTTGCTGGCGTGAAACTGCGAAATCGGACGGGTCGCGAAGCTCAAACGCTCGCCTTGCGCAGAGTAAAGCCCAGCACGGACGCTGGCTGAACCCACATCGACCCCGAGGAAATAGCCGTCACTCATCATAAACTTCCTTATTTTTTACCAAACGGATGTAACAGTTTATCAATTTCAGGGGTGTTGATATTCTGCGCATTGACATATTTCACTGGAATATCAATTTCCTTAGCCACCGTCTGTCCGGAAATCACCGCATTCAGCGCCTTTATGCCCTGATAACCAATCTGGTACGCGTCCTGCACCACGAAGCCCTGAATCACGCCGTTTTTGAGGAAGTTAATGATGGCTTCGGTGCTGTCAAAACCGATGACTTTCACTTTGCCCTTCAGATTCTGGCTGTCGATAGCGTTCGCAACGCCCAGGGTTGAGCCTTCGTTGGTGGCATAAATACCGGCGATATCCGGGTTGGCCTGAACCATATCAATGGTTTTATCCATCGCTTTTTGCGGGTCGCCATCGCTATATTGCACCGGCAGTACCTGAATATTCGGGTACTTCTCTTTCATTCGCTCGCTGAATCCTTCAGAGCGCTCAATGGCGGACGTCGTTCCGGCTACGTGGGCGATAATACCCACTTTCCCCTTCTGGCCTACCTGCTCCGCCAGCGCATCCGCAGCCTGTGCGCCCGCCTTACGGTTATTGGTGGCGACAAAGCTGGCCGGGATATCGGAGTTCACGCCCGAGTCGAAGGTCACCACTTTGATCCCCCGGCTGTTGGCGGTTTCGACCAGCGGGGCAAGGGCGTTTGCATCAAGCGCGGCCAGCAACAGGCCGTTTGGCTTTTGTGCCATGGTGTTTTCGACTAACTGGATCTGCTCGGCGATTTGCGTTTCATCGGCAGGGCCAACGTAGCTGGTTTTGTCACCCAACTCTTTTGCGGCAGCTTCCGTCCCCATTTTGACCGTCTGCCAGAATTCGTGCTGGTAACCTTTACTGACTACCGGCAGGTTTAAATCTTTTGCCAGCGCGCTGCTGGACAGAATGGCAACGAGCGACAGGGCGCTCAGGATATGGCTGGTTTTCATTATTTTGCTCCGTTGTAGGGTTGGCAGGGCTTGTTGTATCGAGAACCTAACGCATTCTTTTACGTAACGTGTCCAGGTAGACGGCGACAACGACGACCACGCCCATCGCCACCATCTGCCAGAACTGGGACACGCCCATGAGATTGAGGCCGTTTTTCAGCACGCTCATAATGAACGCGCCTATGATGGTGCCGCCAATCGTGCCCACGCCGCCCATCAGACTGGTACCGCCGATCACTACCGCCGCAATGGCTTCCAGCTCATAACCCACGCCTACGGTTGGCTGGCCTGAATTGAGACGAGAGGCGAGGATCACCCCGGCCACGCCGGTTAACAGGCCGCATAAGGCGTAAACGAAAATTTTCACGCGCTGGACTTTAATCCCGGAAAGATGTGCCGCCGTTTCATTGCTGCCGACAGCGTAGATATAGCGGCCCATCACCGTTTTCTTCAGGATCCACATGGCGATCAGTGCCACGATGACCAGGTAGAACACCGGGTAAGGCAGGACGTCGAACAGGCGACCCTGCGCTAGCAGCTTGAACTGCGGGTAGTCAGAAAAATAAATCGCGCGGCCATCGGTCATCACCATATTGATGCCGCGTACCGACATCATTAAGCCGAGGGTGGCAATAAACGGTGGTATGGCCATTTTGGTGACCAGAAACGCGTTCACATAGCCGCAAAGCCCGCCGGCGAGCACGCCTGCCAGAATACAGACCGGCAGCGGCATACCAAATCCGGCGGCGATGCCCACCGCAACCCCTGAGAACGCCACCACCGATCCGAGCGACAGGTCGATCCCGGCGGTAATAATCACAAAGGTTACGCCAATGGCCATGATGCCAATCACCGCCGTTTGCAAGGCGATGGTCATGATATTTTCAGTATTAAAGAAGAACGGTGAGCTGAAGCTGAAAAACAGAACCAGCAATACCAGGCTAAAAAGAGGCGCCAGACGCATCAGGAGCGCTTTATTTATTTTCATCGTATGACTTCCGCTTTGCGGCGATGGAACGGTAACGGACATGATTAATCCTCCAGCGTGGCGTATTGCATGATTTTTTCCTGGGTGGCGTGCTCAGCCTCTATTTCGCCGGCAATGTGGCCGCTGCGCATCACAAGTATGCGGTCGCACATTCCTAATACTTCCGGCAGTTCGGATGAAATCATGATGATCGATTTACCTTTAGCGACAAGGCGGTTCATTAGTTCATAAATTTCCAGCTTGGCGCCAACATCAATTCCCCGGGTTGGCTCATCAAAAATTAAAATATCGGTATCTTTACAGACCCAGCGGGCAATAATGATCTTCTGTTGATTACCGCCGCTTAAATTCAGTGCCGCCTGTTCCAGATGCGGCGTTTTTATTCGCAGCGCATCCACCAGTTTCTGGCTGGACTCCCGGCAGCGTTTTTCATCGACATTACCCGCGGCGCCGGCGTAGTCCGGGTAATTGCCGAGCATAATGTTCATCTCAACGGAAAGGCCGAGGGCGAGTCCCTCTTTTTTGCGGTCTTCTGTTAAATAGCTGATGCCTTTCTCAATGGCGTCAGCCACGTCTTTAATCCGTGTGGGGGTGCCGTTCAGCGTCAGTGTACCGGCGTCGATCGCATCGGCGCCAAACAGGGCCCGGCCCAGTTCCGTTCGGCCTGCGCCCATTAAGCCAGCGAGGCCGAGGATCTCACCGCGCCAGAGGGTAAAGTTGATGTCGTGCAGTACACCATTTCGCGTCAGGCCATTCACCTCCAGCACTTTTTCTCTGCGCTGATGCGGCGGGCGTTTTGGGTAGATGTTATCGAGATTGCGGCCAACCATCATGGCGATAAGCTCGCCGATCTGAACCGTTTCATAATCTACGGTGGCGATGTATTGTCCGTCGCGCATGACGGTCGCGCGATCGGCGATCAGCGCCAATTCTTCCAGACGGTGCGAGATGTAGACTATCCCCGTGCCCTGAGCCTTGAGCATCCGCGTGACGTCAAACAAACTCTCGATTTCACTTTCGGTCAGCGCGGCGGTGGGTTCATCCATGATTAGCACTTTGGCATTGACCGAAATCGCTTTGGCAATTTCCACCATCTGCTGCTGGGCTACGGTTAATTCACTGACGCGGGCGTCCGGGGCGATTTTTAAATTCAGCGTGTGCAGTATTTTCTCAACCGCCTGTCGCTGGGCGCGTTTATCTAACTGCCAGCGACTATTTTTGCAGAATTCACGGCCAATAAAGATATTCTCTTCCACGGTTAAATCGGGAAAGAGATTAAATTCCTGATGGATAATCGTAATACCTGCGTGCTGAGCACTTAGCGGATCGCTGAATGATACGGATTGCCCTTCAAAGCGAATTTCACCGGAATCGGGTTGGTAAACACCGGATAATATTTTCATCAGCGTCGATTTGCCGGCACCGTTTTCACCTAACAGGGCATGAACTTCGCCGCGGCGTAAATCGAAATCAACCTGATTCAGCGCCAGCACGCCGGGAAAGCGTTTGGTGATGCGCGTCATCTGAATAAGAGTCTCTGACATTGCAAAATTCCTGTGTTGGAAAGGCAATGAATCACAAGCCACAGTGATTTAGTTATTAAGCTAACTCGACTTAGCTTTCGTCCTTAAAAGCTATTTTAGGGTCATAATTTAGCCAAATCATTTGTATTCAAATTGTGACGTCGTGCAAAGGTATTTTTTTATTTAATTGAATTTAAACGATATGTTTAGTTTTTGCTGAATCGTAATACCTGACGCTGATCGAATTTTGACCTCTCATCGTGAAACTGCTCACAGATCCTGCACATTTATCTTGTCTCATTTTTAGTGGGAACCCTAAGCTAATTCGAGTTAGCAAATTTCACCGCTTTCCGTTCACGGTGCTGCCCGGGCGCTTTTTCACGGCTATGCCCCTGAGACGGATAGGTTAACCAACGTGAGGAAGGGCTATGAAAACGATAAAAGCGTTACCCCGGATTGGCATTCGACCTGTTATTGATGGCCGCCGAATGGGCGTACGCGAGTCTCTGGAAGAGCAGACCATGAACATGGCGAAAGCCACGGCGGCGCTACTCAGTGAAAAATTACGCCACCCCTGCGGTACGCCCGTAGAGTGCGTAATTGCCGACAGCTGCATTGCCGGAATGGCGGAATCCGCCGCTTGCGAAGAGAAGTTCAGCACGTGCCACGTTGGTCTGACGATCACCATCACCCCCTGCTGGTGTTACGGGAGTGAAACCATTGATATGGATCCGCTGCGCCCGAAAGCGATCTGGGGCTTTAATGGCACCGAGCGTCCGGGGGCGGTATACCTCGCAGCGGCGCTGGCAGCGCATAACCAGAAAGGGATCCCGGCGTTTTCCATTTACGGCCACGATGTACAGGATGCGGGCGACGAGACCATCCCGGCAGACGTTGAGGAAAAATTGTTGCGCTTCGCCCGGGCGGGCCTGGCGGTCGCCAGCATGAAGGGGAAAAGTTATCTGTCGGTGGGCGGTGTCTCAATGGGGATCGCGGGCTCGATTGTCGATCACAACTTCTTTGAATCCTGGCTGGGGATGAAGGTGCAGGCGGTGGATATGACCGAACTGCGTCGCCGCATCGATCATAAGATTTACGACGAGCAAGAACTTGAGCTGGCCCTGAGCTGGGCGAAGGCACATTTCCGTTTCGGCGAGGATAAAAACGCAGAGCAGTATCGTCGCAATGAACAGGAAAATGCCGCGATCCTGCGGGAGAGCCTGCTAATGGCGATGTGCATCCGCGACATGATGCAGGGCAACCCTAAACTCGCTGCGATGGGCCGCGTGGAGGAATCGCTGGGCTATAACGCCATTGCGTCGGGTTTCCAGGGGCAGCGCCACTGGACGGATCAGTATCCAAATGGCGATACCGCAGAGGCGCTGCTGAACAGCTCTTTCGACTGGAACGGTATTCACCAGCCGTTGGTAGTGGCGACGGAAAATGACAGCCTTAACGGGGTAGCGATGCTGTTTGGGCATCTGATGACCGGCACCGCGCAGATTTTTGCTGATGTACGCACCTACTGGTCGCCGGAGTCGGTTGAGCGTGTTTCCGGCCAGAAGCTCACTGGACGGGCTGAGCACGGCATTATTCATCTGATCAACTCCGGCTCGGCGGCGCTGGACGGTACAGCGGAGCAGAAAGACGCCGAGGGGAAACCGACCCTGAAACCACACTGGGACATTACTGAGCAGGAAGCCAACGCGTGCCTGGCCGCAACCCACTGGTGTCCGGCGGTGCATGAATACTTCCGCGGGGGCGGTTTCTCATCAAACTTCCTCACCCGGGGTGGCGTGCCATTTACCATGACCCGCGTAAACCTCATCAAGGGTGTGGGTCCGGTATTACAGATAGCGGAAGGCTGGAGTGTTGAGCTGCCGGAACACGTACATGACATTCTGAATAAGCGCACCGATTCAACCTGGCCCACCACCTGGTTTGCCCCACGCCTGACCGGTAAAGGCCCGTTCAGCGACGTCTATTCAGTGATGGCGAACTGGGGCGCTAACCACGGGGTATTAACCGTCGGGCACGTCGGCGCTGATTTCATCACCCTGGCGTCCATGCTGCGCATCCCTGTATGCATGCATAACGTACCGGAGGCGCTGATTTATCGGCCGACGGCCTGGGGCGCTCACGGTATGGATCCGGAAGGGCAGGATTACCGCGCCTGTGAAAATTACGGACCGTTATACAAACATTAATCCGGCCTGCCAGCCTGCTCCGGCGGGCTGGCAGCCTGTGGGGACCGCGATGAAAAAATGTTTTCTGGTTCTCGATTGTGGCGCGACGAACGTGCGCGCCATTGCGCTGGATCCCGAAGGGAATATTGTGGCGCGCGCCACGGTGGCGAACGAAAGCGAAAGCGCCGCTGAAAATCCGGCCTGGCACCAGTGGTCGCTCGACGCCATCATGCAACGGTTTGCCGTCTGTTGTCAGAAAATCAGCGCAGCGCTGAGCGAGCATCACCTGTGCGGAATGAGTGTGACGACCTTTGGCGTGGATGGCGCACTGGTAGATGAGCGGGGAGAACTGCTTTACCCGATCATCAGCTGGAAGTGCCCGCGGACCGTGCCGGTGATGGAAGCGATTGCCCGTTCATGCTCCCCGGCAGAACTACAGCAGATCACCGGCGTTGGGCAGTTTAGTTTTAACACGTTGTATAAGCTAGGCTGGCTTCAGGACAACCATTCCGATCTGTTACAGCGTGCTCACGCCTGGCTTTTTATCTCCTCGCTAATCAACCATCGCCTGACCGGAAAGATGACGACCGATCTCACGATGGCCGGTACCAGTCAGATGTTCGATCTGCATCAGCAGCGCTTCAGTGAAACGATCTTAAGCAAGATCGGCGTGCCTCATTCCCTTTTCCCGCCGCTGGTTTCCCCCGGAGAAAGGATTGGTGAATTGCGGCCCGACGCTGCATCCAGGCTCGGATTGCCTTGCGGTGTGCCGGTGATCTCCGCCGGGCACGACACGCAGTTTGCCCTTTTTGGCGCCGGGGCGGGAATTAATGAGCCAGTTCTCTCTTCGGGTACCTGGGAGATTTTAATGGCGCGCACCTCGCAGGTTGATACCGCTTTACTGGGGCAATACCCGGGTGCGACCTGCGAACTGGATAGCCGGACGGGGCTTTATAATCCGGGAATGCAATATCTGGCGTCTGGCGTACTGGAGTGGATCCGCGCGCTGTTCTGGTCGCCTGGTACCGACTGGGACACTATTCTGGCTCAGGCGGCGGCAATTCCGAACGGCGCGGATGGCGTCACGATGAATACCCAACTGCTCGATTCTCCACTCGCCGGCTGGCAGGGCGTTACGCTCACCACCACGCCAGCCCATTTTTACCGCGCAGCCCTGGAAGGACTCACGGTGCATCTGCAAGAAAAATGCCTGGCGCTGGAGGCGATCGCGCAATTTAAGGCGCGTGAACTCCTGCTGGTGGGGGGAGGTAGCCGCAATATGCTGTGGAATCAGCTCAAGTCCAATGCGCTTGGGATCCCGGTGAAGGTTCTTGAAGAGGCTGATACGACCGTGCTGGGGGCGTCTTTGTACGGATGGTGGGGCGTCGGAGAAACGGCCAGCGCTGAGGCTGCTCGCGATCGGGTCCACTATCGTTACCGTTATTTCTATCCTGAGGAGCAACCTTGTGCTTAAAACGATATCCCCTCTGATTTCACCCGAGCTGCTGAAAACGCTGGCAGAAATGGGTCATGGTGACGAGATTATTTTTGCAGATGCTCACTTTCCCGCGCATAGCCTGGGGCCAAAGACGATCCGCGCAGATGGCCTGCTCATCAGCGATTTACTGGCCGCGGTGATACCGCTGTTTGAACTGGACAGCTATGCGCCACCGCTGGTGATGATGGCCCCTGTCGACGGGGATACGCTCGATATACAGGTAGAAGCGCGCTATCGCAACGCACTCTTTGGTGAGGCGGAAGGGGAGGGGATTACGCGTATTGACCGTTATGCGTTTTATGCGCGGGCACAGAAAGCGTACGCCATCGTGGTGACGGGCGAGACCGCGAAATACGGCAATATACTGTTAAAGAAAGGGGTTACGCCGTACCCATAAAAAAACGCCGGGCTAAACCCGGCGTTTTTACATCAGTCTTCTTACCAGACGTAAGTCAGCAGGTGTTGTGAATCTGGCACCATGAAGTCTACGGACATCATCACGGACAGGGAGGTGATGGCGACAATCGAGAACACAAACAGCTTGCGTGCCCAGACCTTGTCATCTTCCACTTTATAACCGCGCAGGGCCATGCCGAGCCACCATACGCTCACCGCAGCTGCTACCACCAGATATTTATATCCGGCGTAACCGCCCAGAGAGAGCATCAGCGTTGCCACGGCAAAAGCGATGATGTAGAGCGTGATGTGGTTCTTGGCAACCGAAATGCCTTTCACGACCGGCAGAACCGGAATGTTCGCCGCCTGATAATCCTTAAAGCGGAAAATCGCGATGGCGTAGGAGTGCGGCATCTGCCACAGGCTAAAGATAGCCAGCAAGATGAGCGCACCGCTGTCGAACTCGTTCGTGACGGCGCAGTAGCCAATCACCGGCGGCGCCGCGCCGGAGAGAGAACCAATCAGCGTGCCGTAGACGGAGTGACGTTTCATATACAGGCTGTAGACGCCCACATACACCACGAACCCCATCACCCCCAGCCAGCAGGCCAGCGGGTTAGCACCAAACCACAGCAGCATAAAGCCAGCAATACCCAGCAAGGTGGCGTACACCAGCGAGACGGAAGGAGCAATCAGGCCTTTAACCAGCACCCGATTTTTGGTCCTTTCCATCTTCTTGTCGATATCCATGTCGATGTAGTTGTTAAATACACAACCGGACGCAACCACCAGTGACACACCGACCAGCGTGTAAATAAAGAGGGTGTAATCAATGCTGCCTTTAGAGGCCAGCAGGAACCCTCCGATTACGGAGATCAGGTTGCCAAAGATGATGCCTGGTTTCGTGACTTGCAGGTATTGCTTAAACATACTCGCCGCTCTTAGTGAACCATCATGTTGTAGTTAAGGTTCCACATAATCCAGATGGAACCGACTACCAGGATAGCGATGATAATCACGGTAAAGATAAAGGCCGTCATGTTCCAGCCTTCATCGGACTTGGTGTTCATGTGCAGGAAGCAAACCAGATGCACCAGAATCTGAATCACCGCGGTCACCAGGATTGCGCCCAGGATAACCGGCTTAGATGCAGAACCGTTCATCACCATCCAGAACGGGATCACCGTCAGAATGATCGACAGGATGAAACCTGTCATGTAGGTTTTTACGCTGCCGTGGGAAGCGCCATGATCGTTAGAATGACTCATTACATCGCCCCCATCAGATAGACAACAGAGAACACACAGATCCATACCACGTCCAGGAAGTGCCAGAACAGGCTCAGGCACATAATACGGGTACGGTTAGTACTGGTCAGGCCGCGACGGGAGATCTGGAACATCAGCACCGCCATCCAGATCAGACCCGAGGTCACGTGCAGACCGTGGGTGCCTACCAGCGCGAAGAACGCTGACAGGAAGCCGCTACGATCCGGGCCGAAACCTTCCATGATCAGGTGATGGAATTCATAGATTTCCATCCCGATAAAGCCAGCACCAAACAGCCAGGTCAACGCCAGCCAGGAGACAACTTGGCTCTTGTTGTTTTTGTACATGGCGATAGCCGCCATGCCGTAGGTGATGGAGCTGAATAACAGCAGTGCGGTTTCAACCAGAACGAACGGCAGTTCAAAGATGTCCTTACCGGTCGGGCCGCCCGCTGTGCCGTTCACCAGAACGGCATAGGTTGCGAACAGACAGCAGAACAGGATGCAGTCGCTCATCAGGTAGATCCAGAAACCGAAGACTTTCGTCGGTCCTGTATCATGGTGCGCATGTTCATGCGCGTGGGCAGTTGAGTGCGCCAGAGTATCAGTTGCCATTTTTCAGCCCCGCTTTAGAAATCTCGTCAAAATGCTGGTTTTCCAGCTTTTCAACTTCACGGACTGGTACGTAGTAGTCCACGTCCTCGTCAAAGCTCTTCACAATCCAGCTGATTACGATGCCAGCGAAGCCAACAATCGCCATCCACCAGATGTGCCAGATCATTGCGAAACCAAATACCGTTGCGAAAGCGGCAATAACCATGCCCGCGGCGCTGTTTTTCGGCATATGGATCTCTTCGTAATGCTCAGGTTGCTTGTACGCTTCACCTTTTTCTTTCATTTCCCAGAATGCATCACGCTCGTGAATGTGCGGCACTACGGCAAAGTTATAGAACGGAGGCGGAGAAGAGGTCGCCCACTCCAGCGTACGGCCACCCCACGGGTCACCGGTCAGGTCGCGGTTCAGGTTACGGTCACGGATAGACACGTAGTACTGAATCAGCTGGCACAGAATACCGCAGGCAATCAGCGCTGCGCCGCCCGCTGCAACCATCAGCATTGGGTGGAACTGCGGATCGATCTGCTGGCTCAGACGACGGGTCATCCCCATGAAGCCCAGCACGTACAGCGGCATAAACGCCACGAAGAAGCCGATGATCCAGAACCAGAACGCGCGTTTACCCCATTTTTCGTTCAGGGTGAAACCGAACGCTTTTGGCCACCAGTAGGTCACACCAGCGAAGCAGCCGAAGACCACGCCACCGATGATAACGTTATGGAAGTGCGCAATCAGGAACAGACTGTTGTGCAGAACGAAGTCAGCACCTGGTACCGCCAGCAGTACGCCGGTCATCCCACCTACGGAGAAGGTCACGATGAAGCCGATGGTCCACAGCATAGCTGAGTGGAACACGATACGACCCTGGTACATGGTGAACAGCCAGTTGAAGATCTTAACCCCGGTCGGGATCGCGATAATCATGGTGGTAATACCGAAGAAGGCGTTTACGTTGGCACCCGCACCCATGGTGAAGAAGTGGTGCAGCCAGACGATGAACGACAGGACGGTAATACATACGGTTGCCCACACCAGAGAGGTGTAACCAAACAGGCGTTTACGCGAGAAGGTTGCCGCGATTTCGGAGAACACACCGAACACCGGCAGAACCAGGATGTACACTTCCGGGTGACCCCAGGCCCAAATCAGGTTGATGTACATCATCATGTTGCCACCCATATCATTCGTGAAGAAATGGGTACCCAGATAGCGATCCAGGGTCAGCAGCGCGATGGTGACGGTCAGAATTGGGAACGACGCGATAATCAGGACGTTGGCGCACAGAGATGCCCAGGTAAATACTGGCATCTTGAACATCGTCATACCTGGTGCACGCATCTTCAGGATGGTCACGAAGAAGTTAATACCGGTCAGGGTGGTACCGACACCGGAGAGCTGAAGCGCCCAAATCCAGTAGTCAACGCCCACGCCCGGACTGTACTCAATTCCCGACAGCGGCGGGTAGGCCAGCCAGCCAGTCTGAGCAAATTCGCCCACACCCAGTGACAGGTTAACCAGGATAACGCCGACAACCGTGAACCAGAAGCTCAGGTTGTTCAGGAACGGGAACGCAACGTCGCGCGCGCCGATTTGCAGCGGAACGACCACGTTCATCAGACCGATTACCAGCGGCATCGCCACGAAGAAGATCATGATAACGCCGTGGGCGGTAAAGATCTGATCGTAATGGTGCGGTGGCAGGAAGCCGGCTTCGCCCGCAGACGCAAGCGCCTGCTGGCTACGCATCATGATTGCATCCGCAAAGCCACGAATTAACATGACGATACCGACGATGCAGTACATGATACCGAGTTTTTTGTGGTCAACCGAAGTCAGCCACTCATTCCACAGGTAGCTCCACTTACCGAAGTAAGTGATCAGGCCAACTAAGGCCGCGCCACCAATGATAATTGCAGCCACCGTAACCATAATAATCGGTTCATGGTAGGGCACTGCATCCAGTGTCAATTTTCCGAACATTTTCTTCCTCGGCCCCTTAGTGAGCGGTTTCCGCGTGGCTCATGTCCATGCCTTCCATACCCTGGTGCGTGTTGTGCTCGCCTTCAGGCTGGGTCATGTCCATGCTCATGCCGTGATCCATAAATTTGCCAATAACGTCTTTGAACAGATTCGGTTTCACGTTAGAGAAGTACTCCACCTTGTTGTATTCGCTAGGTGCAGCCACTTTTTCGAACGCCGCCATGTCAGACATGGTGTTTGGAGACTGCTTCGCTTTTGCAACCCACTGGTCGAAAGTCGCGCGGTCTGGCGTAGCGATAGCTTTGAACTTCATACCCGAGAAGCCCGGGCCACTATAGCTGGCGGAGATACCGTCGTAGGTGCCTGCTTCATTCGCGATCAGGTGCAGGTTAGTCTGCATACCGGCCATCGCGTAAATCTGGCTGCCCAGACGTGGGATGAAGAAGGAGTTCATTACGGAGTTGGAGGTCACTTTGAACTGAACCGGAGTGTTCGCCGGGAAGGCGATTTCATTCACGGTAGCAATGCCCTGTTCTGGATAGATGAAGAACCATTTCCAGTCCATGGAGACCACTTCAATGGTAATAGGTTTTTCATCGTGAACCAGCGGTTTGCTCGGCTCAAGTGCGTGAGTGGTTTTCCAGGTCAGTACAGCAAGGAACAGGATGATCAGAATAGGTACCGTCCAGACCACAGCTTCCACTTTATTGGAGTGTGACCAGTTAGGGCTATACTTCGCATCTTTATTGCTCGCACGATACTTCCAGGCGAAACCAACAGCCATCAAGATGGCAGGAATAACCACAATCAACATCAGGCCAAAAGCCGTCAGTATCAATGAACGTTGTTCCAGTCCAATCTGTCCTTTGGGGTCTAGTAGTGCAGAATCGCAGCCACTGAGTAATACAGTGCCTGCGAATAATGACAACCATCCCAAACTTTTATTGTATTTCCTGAGTCTCATTTAACGACCTCAATTCCACGGGAGTCTGGTGGCGTTTAAAGTGTGGGGGCATTTTACGGGAAGGTTACATTACTGTAAACATCATTAGCCCTGTGTCAGGAAGGTGTTACCGGGTTCTGCCGCACATGTCACAAGTGTTGCAAATTATGTCGCGTTTTCCGGGGGAAGCCGCACGGAGCGGGCGTTATAACGAAAGGGTGCCCCAGCATACCGCAAAAGGGACAATTGGTATAACCATTGTGAAAAATACACAAATAATTAACAATTAATTATCAATAAAAAGACAACTAAAAAACGAAAATTCAATCTTTAGAATGCTGAATCGTTTAACGGAAAATAGCGTAGCGAAATAAGCTCCAATAATTTCCGAATGCTATCCCGCACAAAACAACAAATATTTTTTTTGCCGATGGCGGTTATTTCGCCGTTATAATTTCGTGTCGTTATTACAACGGGAAATAACCTTTCGCTTTTTACTTCATGTCATCTGCGTTTTCCGCAATGACATGAAATCCAGCATCCCACCGGTCAGGATACCCACAATGGCGAGTAACACCCCTGCATCAAGCAGCTGGGTTTCAAACGGAAGCGACAAGGTGGTCGTCGCATTCAAGATGAGTACCGCGAGCCACACTACCAGCGCAAGACAACCAGCCATCAGCAGACGCAGGGCAAACCGATAGGCAGCCTGATATTCCGTGCGCGGCATGAAGTGTTCCGTCCGCTGGGTATATTCCAGCGTCTGGCGACAGACCAGCAGCAATAAAATCCCCGGCACCGCCGCCACCACCGAGAAGAGATAAAACGTCGGCCAGCCGTGAGCTTCAACAAACCAGCCCGCGACGGGGCCAACGTATACGCGCCCGACGGCAGAAAGGGCAGACAGTAGCGCAAATTGGGTGGCGGAAAATGACTTATTGCACAGCGTCATCAGCAGGGCGACAAATGCCGCAGTGCCCATACCGCCACACAGGTTTTCAAAGAATACCGCCGTCGCCATGCTGATCATATGCTTGTCGGTGATCGACAGCAGCCAGTAACCGGCATTCGATGCGCCCTGAAGGATGCCGAAGATCAGCAGAGCGCGGAACAGCGTCAGGCGCTGCATCAATACACCGCCGTACAGCGCGCCGACGATCGTGGCAAACAGTCCCAGGGTTTTGTTCACCACGCCGACTTCGCCCGCATCAAACCCGACGCCGCGGATCAGGAAGGTGGTGGTCAGACTCATGGCGAAAGCGTCGCCAAGCTTATAAAGGACAATCAGCAGCAGGATCAGCCAGGCATTATTGCGACCAAAGAAATCGCGGAGCGGTGCGGCGACGGCCTGCTCCAGCGAGCGGGGGACCGGAATCACATCGCTCGGTTCAGGCGCGAATAGCGTGGCAATAATGCAGGGGATCAGCAGAGCGGCCATCAGCCAGTACATTCCCTGCCAGCCGAGATAGCGGTCGGCAAGCCAGAGGGCCAGCCCGCCGGAAACCAGCATACCCAGGCGGTAGCCAAGCACGCTAATTGCCGCACCGGCGCCACGCTCTTCTGCTGGCAGGACGTCCGTCTTCCAGGCGTCAAAAACAATGTCCTGCGAAGCGGAGCAGAAGGCGATGACCACCGCAAGCGCGGCCATCCAGCGCAGCTGTGTTGACGGCTCAAGGAAACCCATTGCGGCAATGGCCAGCAACAGCAGCACCTGCGTCATCACTAACCAGCCGCGACGGCGCCCGAGGAACGGTGGGGTATAGCGATCCATCACCGGCGACCACAGGAACTTAAAGACGTAAGCCTGGCCGACGAGCGAGAAGAAACCAATGGTTTTAAGATCGATGTTCTCAACCGTCATCCACGCCTGTAACGTGCCGGAGGTGAGCGCAAGGGGTAAACCGGAGGCGAAACCAAGGATCAGCAGAATAGCTGATTTCGGTTGCTGGAAAATACGTAAGTAGTGACTGGACATGTTCTTATGAACTGACCCGGTGAAGCACCGGGTCAGTCAGCAGGATTAACGGGCGTTCTGCTTGATGAAGTCGTGAATGCTGGTGTCCTGTGCCATGTCGGCAATGGTGTCAGTCAGCACACTGTTAACCGCGTCAGCGATATTTTTGTTGGAGGCCTGGAATGCGCCTTCAACGGAATAGCTTGCACGGTAGTTTTTGTTCATTTTATTGCCGTTCTTCGCGGTAGCAATGATGGCGATATCGGCTTTGGTCGCAATGTTGTAGCGAACGTTACCCTGGGAAACGTCAGCGTACAGGTTGTTCACGATGATTTGCAGATCAACCGCGCCGCTTGGGCCAATCATGTAGCCACGGGAGGTCATCTGTTTTTCCAGCACTTCCTGCAACAGGAAGCGCAGGTCGCGGGAGGCGGTCAGCGTGACCTGCTGGTTGTCGCGAGTCACTTTCGCCAGCGCCTGGTCCTGACGCTGATCGGCGCCATTAATGCTGACTGTGACGCCCATCAGGCTTGGATCCTGCTGAGGCAGGGTAATTTTTGGAGAAACGTCAATGGTCGTCGGCGGAGTCGCGCAGCCGGCGAGCATAAAGAGTGCTACCAACGGAAAGAAGAGTTTTTTTAACATTTTCGGGTTCTCAACGAATCGTAAGCAAAGAGAGAAAAATTGCCGCCATCATAACATCGCTAACGGCCAGGGGAAGTGGTCAACGCATGTAAATTCATCGCCTTGTCCGAAAACTGACCACCTTTCCGCTTTTCTCTGCCTGTAAGTGACAAAACGTATGAACCTCATAGTGAACTTCATTCGTTTGGATGAGAAAATCAGACGAAAGCTAAATATTTGTTGTCAAGGTGTAATGGAACCGGTAAAAGCGGCTAATATTTAAAGGGATGGGTGACACCTTAGCGTTGTCGGAGGAGTGATTTCATGATGATACGTGTGACCTGCTCCCCGTTGATTAGTACACCCCGATGTTAGTAATGTCTTCATAAGCCACATGAGGACATCCCCATGAAGAAGCGTTTTTCCGACGAACAGATCATCAGTATTCTCCGCGAAGCCGAAGCTGGGGTACCCGCCCGTGAACTCTGCCGCAAGCATGCCATTTCCGATGCCACGTTTTACACCTGGCGTAAGAAGTATGGCGGTATGGAGGTGCCTGAAGTTAAGCGCCTGAAGTCGCTTGAGGAAGAGAACGCCAGACTCAAGAAGCTGCTTGCCGAAGCCATGCTGGATAAAGAGGCGCTTCAGGTGGCTCTTGGGCGAAAGTACTGACGACAGACCAGAAGCGGGAAGCCGTGATGTTGATGTGTGATGCGACCGGTCTGTCGCAACGTCGTGCCTGCAGGCTTACAGGTTTATCCCTGTCGACCTGCCGCTATGAGGCTCACCGTCCGGCTGCTGATGCGCATTTATCAGGGCGCATCACTGAGCTGGCACTGGAGCGCAGGCGTTTTGGCTACCGTCGTATTTGGCAGTTGCTGCGCCGTGAAGGGCTTCATGTTAATCATAAGCGCGTGTACCGGCTTTATCACCTCAGTGGCCTGGGCGTAAAACGCAGAAGACGTCGTAAAGGGCTGGCAACAGAACGTCTGCCGCTGCTCCGTCCGGCGGCGCCCAATCTGACCTGGTCGATGGATTTCGTCATGGACGCACTTTCCACCGGTCGCAGGATCAAGTGTCTTACCTGCGTCGATGATTTCACAAAGGAATGCCTGACGGTCACTGTTGCCTTTGGGATTTCAGGCGTTCAGGTCACGCGTATTCTGGACAGCATTGCACTGTTTCGAGGCTATCCGGCGACGATAAGAACTGACCAGGGGCCGGAGTTCACTTGCCGTGCACTGGATCAATGGGCCTTTGAGCATGGTGTTGAGTTGCGCTTAATCCAGCCGGGCAAGCCAACGCAGAACGGATTTATTGAGAGCTTTAACGGACGATTTCGCGATGAATGTTTGAATGAGCACTGGTTCAGCGATATCGTTCATGCCAGGAAAATTATTAATGACTGGCGGCAGGATTATAACGAATGCCGCCCGCACTCCACGCTGAATTATCAGACACCGTCTGAATTTGCAGCGGGCTGGAGAAAGGGTCATTCTGAGAATGAAGATTCCGACGTTACTAACTGAGTGTTGTATCTAATCGTGGGGGCAGGTCACGTGAACAGATAGAAGAAAAATTAAGGGCAGCGTTCAACCCTGTGTTTCTCGAAGTTGTCGACGAAAGCTATCGTCATAACGTGCCGGCAGGTTCTGAAAGCCACTTTAAAGTGGTTCTGGTCAGCGATCGCTTCACGGGAGAACGTTTCCTGAACCGACACCGCTTGATCTACAGCACCTTGACGGAAGAACTCTCCACAACCGTACATGCGCTGGCGCTGCATACCTACACCATTAAGGAATGGGAAGGGCTACAGGATACGGTATTCGCATCACCGCCTTGCCGGGGTGCAGGCACCATCGCCTGATAAATCGGATTTGCAACCGCCGGAGTTTTTCCAGTATGTTGCTTACAGATTTCGTCAAAACGGCCTTCGGGCCGTTTTGTTTTGTCTGAGTTTTGAGCGGATGGCGCGTTTTTAAGGCTAAAAATAGCCTTAAAGTGTGAAAAAAGCCGCAGCAACATGCTCCAACCGTTCTCGACTCACCTAAGTGATGCCGCTATAATGCCGCGTCTTATTGAATGTCTTCGGGATGATTCTGGCGACAGGGAATGTGAATCTGCACATAAGAGAGCATCCCGGTATAACAGACAGATTCAGAGTTGACCGAGCACTGTGATTTTTTTGAGGTAACAAGATGCAAGTTTCAGTTGAAACCACTCAAGGCCTTGGCCGCCGTGTAACGATTACTATCGCTGCTGACAGCATCGAAACTGCTGTGAAAAGCGAGCTGGTCAACGTAGCAAAAAAAGTACGTATTGACGGCTTCCGCAAGGGCAAAGTACCAATGAATGTTGTTGCTCAGCGTTATGGCGCTTCCGTGCGTCAGGATGTGCTGGGTGAACTGATGAGCCGCAACTTTATCGACGCGATCATCAAAGAAAAAATCAATCCAGCCGGCGCGCCGAACTACGTTCCAGGTGAATACAAGCAGGGCGAAGACTTCACCTACTCCGTAGAGTTCGAAGTGTACCCGGAAGTTGAGCTGAAAGGTCTGGAATCTATCGAAGTTGAAAAACCGATCGTTTCCGTGACTGACGAAGACGTTGACGGCATGCTGGATACCCTGCGCAAGCAGCAGGCGAACTGGAAAGAGAAAGAAGGCGCTGTTGACGCGGAAGACCGCGTAACCATCGACTTCACCGGTTCTGTAGACGGCGAAGAGTTCGAAGGCGGTAAAGCGTCTGACTTCGTACTGGCGATGGGCCAGGGTCGTATGATCCCAGGCTTCGAAGACGGTATCAAAGGCCACAAAGCGGGCGAAGAGTTCACCATTGACGTGACCTTCCCTGAAGAATACCACGCTGAAAACCTGAAAGGTAAAGCAGCGAAGTTCGTTATCAACCTGAAGAAAGTGGAAGAGCGCGAACTGCCAGAACTGACCGAAGAATTCATCAAGCGTTTCGGCGTGGAAGATGGTTCTGTTGCGGGCCTGCGTACCGAAGTGCGTAAAAACATGGAGCGCGAGCTGAACGGCGCTGTACGTAATCGCGTGAAGTCTCAGGCGATTGAAGGTCTGGTGAAAGCGAACGACATCGACGTTCCTGCTGCCCTGATCGACAGCGAAATCGACGTTCTGCGCCGTCAGGCTGCACAGCGCTTCGGTGGCAACCAGCAGCAAGCGATGGAACTGCCACGCGAGCTGTTCGAAGAGCAAGCGAAACGTCGCGTTGTTGTCGGCCTGCTGCTGGGCGAAGTGATTCGTACCCACGAGCTGAAAGCTGACGAAGAGCGTGTGAAAGGCCTGATCGAGGAGATGGCTTCTGCATACGAAGATCCATCTGAAGTGATCGAGTTCTACGGTAAGAACAAAGAGCTGATGGACAACATGCGCAACGTCGCATTGGAAGAGCAGGCTGTTGAAGCGGTACTGGCGAAAGCGAAAGTGACCGAAAAAGAGACCTCTTTCACCGAACTGATGAACCAGCAGGCGTAATTTCGCCCCGACGGTTTAAAGTTTGAACAAAAAACCCGTTGCCCTCCGGCGACGGGTTTTTTTTATCACAGCTTTAGTCCTGGAAGGGTGCTAAAACGCCCTTTCAGTGTTAGCGTTACAACAAAACGTTGTTATGCTTGAAATAGGGCATGACGACCCCCATTAGTATGTAATCACGATGATTGAGACTGGCTGATAATCCGTCCATAAGGTTACAATCAGTACAGCAGGTGTTTTCAATTTTGAACCAGGAGACGGAAATGTCATACAGTGGCGAACGAGATAACTTTGCACCCCATATGGCGCTGGTGCCAATGGTTATTGAACAGACCTCACGCGGTGAGCGTTCTTTCGATATCTATTCCCGTCTGCTCAAGGAACGCGTTATCTTTCTGACCGGCCAGGTGGAAGACCATATGGCTAACCTGATCGTGGCGCAGATGCTGTTCCTGGAAGCGGAAAACCCGGAAAAAGACATTTACCTGTACATCAACTCGCCAGGCGGTGTGATTACGGCGGGCATGTCAATTTATGACACCATGCAATTCATCAAGCCGGATGTCAGTACCATCTGTATGGGGCAGGCGGCATCCATGGGTGCTTTCCTGTTAACCGCAGGGGCGAAAGGTAAGCGTTTCTGCCTGCCTAACTCCCGCGTGATGATTCACCAGCCGCTGGGTGGTTACCAGGGCCAGGCGACGGATATTGAAATCCACGCCCGAGAAATTCTGAAAGTAAAAGCGCGCATGAATGAACTTATGGCGCAGCATACGGGTCAACCTCTCGAGCAGATCGAGCGCGATACCGAGCGCGATCGCTTCCTCTCTGCACCAGAGGCAGTTGAGTACGGCTTAGTCGACTCCATTTTGACCCATCGTAATTGATGCCCGCGACGCGAGTGTGCCGCTATACTAAGGTAGGGCGGAACGTTGCCTGTAAGCAGCTTGCGTCTGAGAATGGCATTTGCGTCGTCATGTGCGGCACATAGAACTTAAAAAGAGGTTTGGACTCATGACAGATAAACGCAAAGATGGTTCGGGCAAACTGCTGTACTGCTCTTTTTGCGGCAAAAGCCAGCATGAAGTGCGTAAACTGATTGCCGGGCCGTCCGTGTATATCTGCGACGAATGCGTCGATTTATGTAACGACATCATTCGCGAAGAGATTAAAGAAGTCGCGCCGCACCGTGAGCGCAGCGCGTTACCAACGCCACACGAGATTCGCCACCACCTTGACGACTATGTCATTGGTCAGGAGCAGGCGAAAAAAGTGCTGGCGGTGGCGGTATACAACCACTACAAACGTCTGCGTAACGGCGATACCAGCAATGGCGTAGAGCTGGGCAAAAGTAACATTCTGCTGATCGGGCCTACCGGTTCTGGTAAAACCCTGCTGGCGGAAACGCTGGCGCGCCTGCTGGATGTTCCGTTCACCATGGCGGATGCCACCACCCTGACCGAAGCCGGTTATGTGGGTGAAGACGTTGAAAATATTATCCAGAAGCTGCTCCAGAAGTGCGATTACGACGTACAGAAAGCCCAGCGCGGGATCGTCTATATCGATGAGATCGACAAAATCTCCCGTAAATCAGACAACCCGTCGATCACCCGTGACGTCTCGGGCGAGGGCGTGCAGCAGGCGCTGCTGAAGCTGATCGAAGGTACGGTTGCGGCTGTTCCACCGCAGGGTGGGCGTAAACATCCGCAGCAGGAATTCTTGCAGGTTGATACCTCCAAGATCCTGTTTATCTGTGGTGGTGCGTTTGCAGGCCTGGATAAAGTGATCTCTCACCGTGTGGAAACCGGCTCCGGCATTGGTTTTGGCGCAACGGTGAAAGCCACGTCTGAAAAACCAAACGAAGGCCAGCTGCTGGCGCAGGTTGAACCGGAAGATCTGATCAAATTCGGTTTGATTCCGGAATTTATCGGCCGTCTGCCGGTTGTGGCGACCCTGAACGAACTGAGCGAAGACGCGCTGATTCAGATCCTGAAAGAGCCGAAAAACGCGCTGACCAAGCAGTATCAGGCGCTGTTTAATCTGGAAGGCGTTGAGCTGGAATTCCGTGACGAAGCACTGGACGCGATTGCCAAGAAAGCGATGGCGCGTAAAACCGGTGCCCGTGGCCTGCGTTCTATCGTAGAAGCAGCATTGCTCGACACGATGTACGATCTTCCTTCTATGGAAGACGTTGAAAAAGTCGTGATCGACGAGTCCGTCATTGGTGGCCAGTCCAAGCCGTTACTGATTTACGGTAAACCGGAAGCGCAGCAGGCATCTGGCGAATAATTCACCATTTCATACAAACAGTTAATCAAAAAGGGGGGATTTTATCTCCCCTTTACTTTTTCCGTATTCATGGCGTTGAATGTATGGGAAACATCCCCATATACTGGATTACATGTTAATGGTTGTGTGAAGCACAGTTACATGACCAGTTTACCTGGCGGACACTAAACTAAGAGAGAGCTCTATGAATCCTGAGCGTTCTGAACGCATTGAAATCCCCGTATTGCCGTTGCGCGATGTGGTGGTTTATCCGCACATGGTCATACCCTTATTTGTAGGGCGGGAAAAATCTATCCGTTGCCTCGAAGCCGCCATGGATCATGATAAAAAAATCATGTTGGTCGCGCAGAAGGAAGCATCAACGGATGAGCCGGGTGTAAACGATCTTTTCACCGTCGGGACCGTGGCCTCTATTTTGCAGATGCTGAAGCTGCCAGACGGCACCGTGAAGGTGCTGGTGGAAGGCTTACAGCGTGCGCGTATTACCACTCTGTCAGACGATGGCGAGCACTTCTCTGCGAAGGCGGAGTACCTTGATTCACCGGAACTTGATGAGCGCGAACAGGAAGTGCTGGTACGCACCGCGATCAGCCAGTTCGAAGGCTACATCAAGCTGAATAAGAAAATCCCACCTGAAGTGCTGACGTCGCTGAACAGCATCGACGATCCTGCACGTCTGGCGGATACCATCGCTGCGCACATGCCGCTGAAGCTGGCTGACAAACAGTCCGTGCTGGAAATGTCCGACGTTAACGAACGTCTGGAATACCTGATGGCGATGATGGAGTCTGAGATCGATCTGCTCCAGGTTGAGAAGCGCATTCGCAATCGCGTCAAAAAGCAGATGGAAAAATCGCAGCGTGAGTACTATCTGAACGAGCAAATGAAAGCCATTCAGAAAGAGCTCGGCGAGATGGACGATGCGCCGGATGAAAACGAAGCGCTGAAGCGTAAGATCGACGCGGCGAAGATGCCGAAAGAGGCGAAAGAGAAAGCCGAAGCTGAGTTGCAGAAGCTGAAAATGATGTCTCCGATGTCGGCAGAGGCGACCGTCGTGCGCGGCTATATTGAGTGGATGGTACAGGTTCCGTGGAATGCCCGCAGCAAGGTCAAAAAAGACCTGCGTCAGGCGCAGGAAATCCTCGATACCGACCACTACGGCCTGGAACGCGTGAAAGACCGCATTCTTGAGTACCTCGCGGTACAGAGCCGTGTGAACAAAATCAAAGGTCCAATTCTGTGCCTGGTAGGGCCTCCAGGCGTGGGTAAAACCTCTCTGGGCCAGTCCATCGCCAAAGCGACCGGACGTAAGTATATCCGTATGGCGCTGGGCGGCGTACGCGATGAAGCGGAAATCCGCGGTCACCGCCGTACCTACATCGGTTCTATGCCGGGCAAGCTGATCCAGAAGATGGCGAAAGTGGGGGTTAAAAACCCGCTGTTCCTGCTCGATGAGATCGACAAAATGTCTTCGGACATGCGTGGCGATCCGGCGTCGGCGCTGCTGGAAGTGCTTGATCCAGAACAGAACGTGGCGTTCAGCGATCACTACCTGGAAGTGGACTACGACCTGAGCGATGTGATGTTCGTGGCGACCTCCAACTCTATGAACATTCCGGCCCCGCTGCTGGACCGTATGGAAGTGATCCGTCTCTCCGGTTATACCGAAGATGAGAAGCTGAACATTGCTAAGCAGCACCTGCTGCCGAAACAGATTGAGCGTAACGCGCTGAAAGCCAACGAGCTGACCGTCGAGGACAGCGCGATTATTGGCATCATTCGCTATTACACCCGTGAAGCGGGCGTTCGTAGCCTCGAGCGTGAGATCTCTAAGCTGTGCCGTAAGGCGGTGAAACAGCTGCTGCTGGATAAGAGCCTGAAGCACATTGTGATTAACGGCGACAATCTGCATGCTTACCTTGGCGTTCAGCGCTTCGACTACGGTCGTGCGGACAACGAAAACCGCGTTGGTCAGGTGACCGGTCTGGCATGGACGGAAGTGGGCGGCGATCTGCTGACCATCGAAACCGCCTGTGTCCCGGGCAAAGGCAAGCTGACCTACACCGGTTCACTGGGTGAAGTGATGCAGGAGTCCATCCAGGCGGCGCTGACCGTGGTGCGCGCGCGTGCGGAAAAACTGGGTATCAATCCGGATTTCTACGAAAAACGCGACATTCACGTTCACGTTCCGGAAGGGGCGACGCCGAAAGATGGCCCAAGCGCGGGTATTGCCATGTGTACGGCGCTGGTTTCCTGCCTGACAGGGAACCCGGTTCGTGCTGATGTGGCCATGACCGGTGAAATTACGCTGCGTGGTCAGGTACTGCCTATCGGCGGGTTAAAAGAAAAACTGCTGGCGGCACACCGCGGTGGGATCAAAACCGTATTGATCCCTTACGAAAATAAACGCGATCTGGAAGAGATTCCGGACAACGTTATTGCCGATTTGCAGATCCATCCGGTGAAACGCATTGAGGAAGTTCTGACTCTCGCACTGCAAAATGAACCGTCCGGAATGCAGGTTGTAACCGCAAAATAGTGACCTCGCGCAAAGAGCGCCAATAAAAACAAGGCTGGTAAGTCATTTCGTACTTGCCAGCCTTTTTTTGTATAGCTAATTTAGATTGCTGATTGGGTTAGCCATCAACAACGGGTGTTGTAAGGTCATAGCAGGACTGATATAACTGCTGCGCGGTCGCGCTGTGAAGGATTCAGGTGCGATATAAATTATAAAGAGAGGAAGAGAACAGTGAATA
The DNA here is from genome assembly GCF_050031515.1 of Enterobacter cloacae complex sp. 397G4. Classification (NCBI taxonomy): domain Bacteria; kingdom Pseudomonadati; phylum Pseudomonadota; class Gammaproteobacteria; order Enterobacterales; family Enterobacteriaceae; genus Enterobacter; species Enterobacter cloacae complex sp. 397G4. The sequence continues at coordinate 1,155,204 of NZ_JBLGWE010000001.1, forward strand.
AATCTCAACTGATTGACAAAATTGCTGCGGGTGCTGATATTTCTAAAGCTGCAGCGGGACGTGCTTTAGATGCTTTAATTGCTTCTGTTACTGAATCTCTGCAAGCTGGGGACGACGTTGCACTGGTAGGCTTCGGTACTTTTGCGGTTAAAGAGCGTGCAGCCCGTACTGGCCGCAACCCTCAGACCGGTAAAGAGATCACCATTGCTGCCGCTAAAGTGCCGGGTTTCCGTGCAGGTAAAGCGCTGAAAGACGCAGTAAACTGATTGCTTTCCCGCTCCAGGGAAGCTGAAAAGTACAAGGGCGCATCGTTTGATGTGCCTTTTTTGTTTGTCCAGACCTGATTTGTGCGAGTTTATGCGAGTTGTGGGCTGACAATTGCCCTGTTTTCTTGTCACAATACGCCTTTACGCGCGACGGTCAGGATTTTCCGTCAGCGTCAGGTAACCAGTCACCTACAGCGGAGTGTTGTTACACCATGATGGACAGCTTACGCACGGCTGCTAACAGTCTCGTGCTCAAGATTATTTTCGGTATCATTATCGTGTCGTTCATATTGACCGGTGTGAGTAGTTACCTCATCGGCGGTGGCGCGAACTACGCCGCAAAAGTGAATGGCCAGGAAATTAGCCGTGGGCAGTTCGAGAACGCTTTTGCTGGTGAACGTAACCGCATGCAGCAGCAACTGGGCGACCAATACTCTGAACTTGCAGCCAACGAAGGCTATATGAAAAGCCTGCGTCAGCAGACGCTGAACCGCCTTATCGACGAAGCGCTGCTGGATCAGTACGCGAAAAGCCTCGGTCTGGGCATCAGCGATGAGCAGGTTAAAAAAGCCATCTTCTCGACGCAGGCTTTCCAGTCTAATGGGAAGTTCGACAACGTGCGTTACAACAGCATTGTTAACCAGATGGGTATGACGGCTGACCAGTACGCTCAGGCGCTGCGTAACCAGTTGACCACGCAACAGCTGATCAACGCGGTGGTGGGCACCGATTTCATGCTGAAAGGCGAAACTGAAGAGCTGGCGGCACTGGTGGCGCAGCAACGCGTGGTGCGTGAAGCGACGATTGATGTCAACGCACTGGCAGCGAAACAGCAGGTTAGCGACGCTGAAGTTAATGCTTACTACGAGCAAAACAAGAACAACTTCATCTCTCCGGAACAGTTCCGCGTAAGCTATATCAAGCTGGATGCAGCTGCGATGCAGGAAAACGCGACTGACGCCGAGATCCAGTCTTATTACGACCAGCATCAGGATCAGTTCACTCAGCCGCAGCGTAACCGTTACAGCGTGATCCAGAGCAAAACGGAAGCAGAAGCGAAAGCCGTGCTGGACGAGCTGAACAAAGGCGCTGATTTCGCTACCTTAGCGAAAGCAAAATCCACCGACATTATTTCTGCCAAAAACGGCGGTGATATGGGCTGGCTGGAAGAGTCCACTACCCCGGACGAGCTGAAAAATGCAGGCCTGAAAGAGAAAGGCCAACTGTCTGGTGTAATCAAATCCTCCGTTGGTTTCCTGGTGGCGCGTCTGGACGATGTTGTGGCGGCGAAAACCAAGCCGCTGGCTGACGTTCGTGATGATATCGCTGCGAAAGTGAAGCAGGAGAAAGCGCTGGACGCCTTCTATGCTCTGCAACAGAAAGTGAGCGATGCCGCAAGCAACGACAACGAATCACTGGCGGGTGCTGAGCAGGCTGCTGGCGTTAAAGCGGTTGAGACGGGCTGGTTCAGCCACGAAAACCTGCCGGAAGAACTGAACTTCAAACCAGTTTCAGATGCCATTTTCAATGGTGGTCTGGTCGGTGAGAACGGTACGCCGGGCAGCAACTCAGACATCATTACCGTTGATGGTGACCGAGCGTTCGTACTGCGCGTCAGCGAGCACAAAGCCGAGGCAGTGAAGCCCCTGGCGGAAGTGAAAGATCAGGTGGTGGCGCTGGTCAAACACAACAAAGCGGCACAGCAGGCAAAACTGGATGCAGAGAAAATTCTGGCCGATCTGAAAGCCGGTAAGAACGATGCGCTGAAAGCGGCTGGCCTGAGCTTTGGCGAAGCAAAAACGCTGAGCCGTACCGGTCAGGATCCTGTCAGCCAGGCGGCGTTTGGTCTGAGTCTGCCGGCGAAAGACAAACCTGTCTATGGCACCACGACCGATATGCAGGGTAATGTGGTGCTTCTGGCGCTGGATGAAGTAAAAGCCGGTACGCTGCCAGACGCGCAGAAGAAGGCCATGGTTCAGGGAATTACCCAGAACAATGCCCAGATTGCTTTCGAAGCGATGATGAGCAACCTGCGTAAAGAAGCCAAAATCAAACTGGGTGATGTGGTCACTCAGGAGCAATAATTACGTATCTGCTCTCAGATTTTAGTAACGCTCTGCAAAAACTAAAGGCCGCTTTCGCGGCCTTTTCCATTTCTGCAATCTGTTGTTTGTCCCTGTTTTCCCGTGCGGTTATCGTGGCGTGGCTGTCAACAAACAAGGAGAAAACAGCATGAAATGTGGAATCAAAGCACTGTTAATTACACTGGCTATTGCCACTTCCGGGATGAGTGCGGGCGCGCTGGCGGCGTCCCCCTCGGTTAAAGCGCAGGCTGCACAAAACCAGGCCGATGCAACGTCACAAGGTCATGTTAAAGCCAACGCGACGGCCAGCACGAAAGCCATTGAGGACGAGGGTACGCGGGTCAGTATCAATACTGCCTCTGCGGACGATCTTGCCCGCGTTATGAATGGTGTGGGTCTAAAAAAAGCGCAGGCCATCGTCAGCTATCGTGAAGAGTATGGCCCTTTCAAAACCCTTGACGATCTCAAGCAGGTGCCGGGTATGGGCAGCGCGCTGGTTGAGCGCAATCTCGCATACCTGACGCTGTAATCGCGTAATCACTTGCACTGCGGCAAAAATTTGCCAGGATAAAGAGGTCATACCAGTTATGACCTCTGAACCTATAACAACGAAAGGCTATTGCGCTATGCAGACACAAATCAAAGTCCGTGGTTATCACCTCGATGTTTACCAGCACGTCAATAACGCCCGCTACCTTGAATTTCTTGAAGAGGCGCGCTGGGACGGCCTGGAGAACAGCGAAAGCTTCCAGTGGCTGACCGCACACAACATCGCGTTTGTGGTCGTCAATATCAACATTAACTACCGCCGCCCGGCTGTGCTGGGGGATGTGCTCACCGTGACCAGTGAGGTCCAACAACTGAATGGCAAAAGTGGTGTATTGAGCCAGGTCGTTACGCTGGAGCCAGAGGGGCAGGTGGTGGCCGATGCGCTGATCACCTTTGTCTGTATCGATCTCAAAACCCAGAAAGCGTTGCCGCTGGAAGGGGAGTTGCGCGAAAAGCTGGAGCTGATGATCGCGTAAAGTTTTGTCTTTTATAAAAGACAAAAAGGGTTTTCAGGGATAAAATCATGAACAGGGACTACGTTGTTAAACGTTACCGAACCCGCGACGGAAAAATACCGTTTGAGGATTGGGTAGCAAAGATGAGACGAAAGGATCCGGAGCTGGCGTTTCGGATCCTTCTGCGAATCGACCGCGCGGAGAAGGGGAATTTTGGCGATTACCGTTATCTCAGAGAGGGTGTCTGGGAGTTGAAGGTTGATTGTGGTCCCGGTTATCGAGTCTATTTTGCAGTCCAGCGTCGGGAAATCTTATTGTTGCTGATCGGCGGTGATAAAAAGAGCCAGAAAGCGGATGTGATGCTGGCAATAGACTACTGGAAAGATCATCAAAAGGATAAACCCAATGAGCAAAAGTGAGCGAAAATTCCCAAGTACCGTCAGCCATGATGAAGCTGTAGTCAAAATGCTGCGCGAAAATCCTTCTTACGCGCAACTCTATCTGCAAATTGCACTGGATGAAATTTACGAAGACCAGGGGATCCCAGCCTATTTGATTGCCCTCAGACGCGTTATCGAAGCGCGCGGCGGTATCGGAGAGATTTCAGCCAAAGCGGGGCTTTCACGTCAGCAGCTATACCGCACCCTGTCCGAAAATGGTAACCCAACGCTGACTACACTGATGAAAATTACCCGTGCTGCCGGTGTAAAACTGTTCGACAGCACGGTCAGGTAGCCCTTATTTCAGCCCGGTCTTTTTCTGCATCGCGGCCATCACGCCCGCTTTATCCGCAAAATAATGATTCAGACCGTTCGCGCGCAGGTTACAGGCGGCACACTGCCCGCAGCCGTCCCCTTTAATGCCGTTGTAGCAGGTCAGGGTCTCGTTGCGAACAACATCCAGCTTGCCCCAGTAGTCGGCCAGGGCCCAGGTTTCAGCCTTATCCAGCCACATCAGCGGCGTTTCGAAGCGGGTCTCTTTTGCCATTCCCAGATCGACGGCGTGATTGAGTGCTTTCACGAATTCATCCCGGCAGTCCGGGTAGCCAGAGAAGTCGGTCTCACACACGCCCGTGATCACCGCTTCGGCTTTCACCTGGTAGGCATAGATCGCCGTCAGGGTCAGGAAGAGAATGTTGCGGCCCGGTACGAAGGTGTTCGGAATGCCGCTGGCATCCGGTTCGTAATCAGGCACCGGAATGCTGTCGCGGGTGAGGCTGCTGACGGCCAGTTCATTTAACAGCGTCACGTCCAGCACTTTATGAGCGCGGGCGCCCAGTTTGAGGGCCAGTTCACGAGCGACATCGATTTCAGCGCGATGACGCTGACCATAATCAAAAGTGACGCAGTGCACTTCATCATACTGGTGAAGCGCCTGAATCAGGCAGGTGGTGGAATCTTGTCCTCCGCTGAACACGACGACGGCACGTTTCATAGATCATCTCGACAGTTACAGTAAAAGCGTCATGTTAACGCCTGGCTAAAGCGGCGACCAGCTTCTTCACGCGTTTGGGGGAGGAAGCCAGGCTTCGGTGAAGTCAAACCAGCCGCGAGTGTTAAGGCGTATGCCGTTGACGCCCGGAGGCGCGCTGATTTGATACTGGTAGTTAAAGAGCGGCGTCAGGGCGGCTGTCTCCATTAACCGGCTGAAGATAGCCTGAAGTCCTGCGTGTCGGTCACGTTCGTCGGCCTGCGTCTGCACCGCATCCAGCGTGGCCTGCAAATGGGTGTATGCCGGTGCGCTCAGCAGATGCGGCCAGAGCGCATCGCAGCGGAGCCACTGCTCAAGCGTGTACGCTGGCGCTTCGCCAATCAGTCTGTCTCCCATCATGATGTCTGCATCGGCAAGCTGCTGGCACCCGTCCCACGTTTTGGCGTCGTGAAAGATGACGGTCAGTTCACAACCCTGCCGCGCAAGGTATGCTTTTAACTGGCTGGCCATGGTGTGAAGCTCAACCGGCAGGTGGTAGACGAGCGTCAATGCCTCTGGCAGCGCAACGCCGGTTAAATCAGGCCATTGGGGGATCGCCCAGCCGGGAAGCAGTTCCTCGGTAGGGGTGATGAGCCCTTCGTTCAGGGGAAGCGTGTGCAGCAGCGTTGAGAGATGAATGATATTAATCAGCCGCTTTGCCTGAAGTTCGCTCAGACGCGGGCTCTGTTTCAGCGTGAGGTAGCAGAAACCCAGACTGGTGCTGTTACTCACCAGCCGCAGGCTGGCCAGCTCGTCGGCCTCGCCAATGGCGATTTGCACCGGGTGGCGACAGCTGGTGCCCAGACTGTAGTCAAAAAGCTGGGGCGTGATCCAGTACTCGATAGCCTTAAGCAACGGATGGCCAAGGTGATACTGCTCGTGGCTTTCCAGACGCACCAGTTCAGGCTCAAAAACGCTCAGCCGAAAGGGACCGCTGCCCACCACCGGGTAATCGGGATGCGCCAGACGGCTACAGTAGGTTGCCAGCCTGTGCGCCAGCCAGTAGTCAGGTTGATGAAGAATAAACGTCAGGCACTGCGGATGCGTGGTTTCGATACGTAAGACGCTGCGGAAAAGCGTGCCCATGCCGGGCTGCGATAACAGCGCCGTCAGGCTTTTCCGGAGCTGTGCCGTATCTATTTTATCGCCGTTATGCCAGTGCAGGGTGGAGCGAATGTAGAAATGCCAGCGCAGGCCGTCAGCGGAGATTTCCCAGTGATGCGCCAGATCGCCCGTGGGTTCACTGCTGGTACCATTAAAACGTGTCAAACCTGAGAATACCTGTCCCGCCAGATGCTGCTCCGCCCGGCCAGGGAGAAACCCCGGCTGAAGCGGCTCCAGCGAGCGATAGTAGGGAATACGCAGCGTCGGCGTATCGTTCTGCCACTGCCCGCCCATAAACGGATGCAGCAGCGATCGCAAATCTTCAGGCGCGAGCTGGGCCAGCTCCAGCGCGTTGTGCTGCTGTCCACTTTTCAGGGCCTCTTCCATCATCGTATTACGCAACGAATCCGGGGTGACGTGAAAGCGTAATTCCCCACGCTTACCTCGTCCGGAGCGGGCGTGCCAGCTTAGCCAGCCCGCCTCCTGCGCCTGGCGCAGCAGGGTGCGAACATGTCGCTCGCTGCAAAAGCAGCGGCTGGCAAGTTCACTGATGGTAACCTGCTGCGGTGCGCCGGCGGAGGGGTGCCACAGACGCTGATACTGGTTAAGACGATTAAGCTGGCGCATGAAAAACCCGGAACAATAATTATCATCTATTCACTATTACTTCCGTATATCTCACGTAATACTGATGCACAAGTTAACCGCATCACATTTCGGGAGTAATTATGGCTCGGCTCGCTGCATTTGATATGGACGGCACGCTGTTAATGCCGGATCACCGTTTAGGGGAGAAAACCCTGAACACACTTAAGCGCCTGCGCGAGCGTGAAGTCACCCTGACGTTTGCCACTGGTCGTCATGTTCTCGAGATGCGCCATCTGCTGGGAACATTTGCCCTCGATGCGTTCCTGATCACCGGCAACGGGACGCGCATTCACTCCGTCGACGGCAATATGCTGCACCGTCAGGATCTGAATCCGGAAGTGGCGGACATTGCCCTGCACAGCACCTGGGATACGCAGGCCAGCGTGCATGTTTTTAATGATGAAGGCTGGTTTACCGGGCGTGAGATCCCGGCCTTGCTGCACGCTCACGTTTACAGCGGCTTTAAATATCAGCTTATCGATTTGCGCCGCATTCCGGCACACAAGGTGACCAAGATCTGCTTCTGTGGCGATCACGACGATCTCTGCCGCCTGCGTATTCAGCTTAACGAGGCGCTGGGCGACCGGGCGCACCTGACCTTCTCGGCGGTGGACTGCCTTGAAGTGCTGCCGGTGGGCTGTAACAAAGGATCTGCGCTGGCGGTGCTGAGCGATCATCTGGGGCTGACGATGCAGGACTGTATGGCCTTTGGTGACGCCATGAACGACCACGAGATGCTGAGCAGCGTGGGTCGTGGACTGATTATGGGGAACGCGATGCCGCAACTTATTGCCGCGCTCCCGCATTTACCGGTTATCGGACACTGTCGTAACGAAGCGGTGTCCCATTTTTTGACGCATTGGCTGGACAAAAATAACCTCCCATATTCCCCCGAATAGTGAGACCCTTCCAGCAAGCCAGGCTTTAGCCTGGCTTTTTTTTATTTCACCAGCTGCGAAATCTGCGCTTTCCACGGTTCTACATCGCCAATAGTTGCCTGCACCCATTCTGCGTTGTAATAGGTGTCCAGGTAGCGCTCCCCGCTGTCACACAGCAGCGTGACGACAGAGCCGGTACGGCCTTCTTCGCGCATCCTCGCGGCCAGCTGTAGCGCGCCCCACATATTGGTGCCGGTGGAAGCCCCGACTTTACGGCCAAGCTGTGTCTCCAGCCAGTGCGCCGTCGCGACGCTGGCGGCGTCCGGCACGCGGAGCATCTCATCCACAACGTCCGGAATGAACGAGGGTTCGACGCGCGGGCGACCAATCCCTTCGATCTTGCTCCCCACGGGGCTGCGCAGGCTGGCATCGCGGGATTGCCAGTAATCGAGGAACACCGAGTTTTGCGGGTCAACCACCATCAGCTGCGTATCATAACCCTGACAGCGGATATAACGTCCGATGGTGGCGGAGGTTCCGCCCGTGCCCGCGCTCATGACAATGTAAGAGGGAACAGGATGCGGCTCGTGGGTCATCTGGCGGAAAATGCTGTCCGCAATGTTATTATTGCCGCGCCAGTCGGTGGCGCGCTCGGCGAAGGTAAACTGGTCCATATAGTGACCATTCAGTTCGCGGGCCAGCATTTCGGAGGCCGCATAGATTTCGCAGGCGCTTTCCACAAAGTGGCAGCGTCCGCCGTAAAATTCGATCTGTTCGACTTTACGTTTCGCCGTGCAGGAGGGCATCACGGCGATAAACGGGAGGCCCAGCAGGCGGGCAAAGTAGGCTTCGGAGACGGCAGTTGATCCGGACGACGATTCAATAATCGTGGTGCCTTCTTTGATCCAGCCGTTACATAAACCGTATAAAAAGAGTGAACGCGCCAGGCGATGCTTCAGGCTGCCGGTAGGATGGGTGCTTTCATCCTTCAGGTAAAGCTGAATGCCGGGAAACCCAGGCAGAGGCAGGCGGATCAAGTGGGTGTCTGCCGAGCGCTGATAGTCGGCATTTATTTCGCTGATGGCATGTTTAACCCAGGTGCTATTCATCGTAGTTATCCGTTTGTCATTTTGTGCCCAGCATAGCGAAAAGCACAGAAAAAATTGTTGCTATGTGACCTTTAAAATAGAATGTAAGGAGAATAATTTTCTCTTCGAGGTGGCTATGTTAGATAAAATTGATCGTAAGCTGCTTTCTTTGCTGCAAAGCGACTGCACCCTCTCTTTGCAGGCGCTGGCAGATGCCGTTAATCTGACCACCACACCGTGCTGGAAGCGCCTCAAGAAGCTGGAAGATGATGGCATTCTGCTGGGACGCGTGGCGTTGCTGGATCCCGAAAAACTGGGGCTTGGACTGACCGCCTTCGTCCTGATAAAAACGCAGCATCACAGTAGCGAATGGTACTGCCGCTTCGTCACCCAGGTTTCCGACATGCCCGAAGTGCTCGGCTTCTGGCGCATGGCGGGGGAATACGACTATCTGATGCGCGTTCAGGTGGCAGACATGAAGCGCTACGATGATTTCTACAAGCGGCTGGTCAATAGCGTACCAGGCTTGTCCGATGTCACCTCCAGTTTCGCCATGGAACAGATTAAATACACCACAGCGTTACCCATTGAATAACTTCTTAAAATACCTTCAGGAAAAGACCGCGTGCGATTATTTGCCCAATTAAGCTGGTACTTTCGTCGGGAGTGGCAACGCTACCTCGGCGCGGTGGCCCTGCTTATTATCATTGCCATTCTGCAACTGATCCCGCCCAAAGTGGTGGGTTACGTCGTGGATGGCGTTACGGAACAACATTACACCGCCGCACGGGTGATGATGTGGGGCGGTACGCTGGTGCTGACGGCCGTGGTGGTTTACCTGCTGCGTTATGTCTGGCGCGTGCTGCTGTTCGGCGCGTCCTATCAGCTTGCCGTTGAGCTGCGCGAGGACTTTTACCGCCAGCTGAGCCGCCAGCACCCTGAGTTTTATCTGCGTCACCGTACCGGGGATCTCATCGCCCGCGCCACTAACGATGTAGACCGCGTGGTGTTTGCCGCCGGTGAAGGGGTGCTAACGCTGGTGGATTCCCTGGTGATGGGCTGTGCGGTACTGATTGTGATGTCTACGCAAATTAGCTGGGAGCTCACGCTGCTGGCGCTGCTGCCGATGCCGCTGATGGCGCTGGCAATTAACCGCTACGGCGAGCAGCTCCATGAACGCTTTAAGCTGGCGCAGGCGGCGTTCTCGTCGCTGAACGATCGCACCCAGGAGAGCATGACCAGCATCCGCATGATTAAAGCGTTTGGTCTGGAAGACCGCCAGTCCGCGCTGTTTGCCGCCGACGCCGCCGATACCGGCGCGAAAAACATGCGCGTGGCGCGTATTGATGCCCGTTTCGATCCGACAATTTATATTGCGATTGGCATGGCGAACCTGCTGGCAGTGGGCGGCGGCAGCTGGATGGTGGTGCAAGGCACGATGACCCTCGGGCAGTTAACCAGCTTTGCGATGTACCTTGGGCTGATGATCTGGCCGATGCTGGCGCTGGCCTGGATGTTTAATATCGTTGAACGCGGGAGCGCCGCTTACAGCCGTATCCGCGCCATGCTGGCGGAAGTGCCGGTCGTGAACGATGGCAGCGAGCCGGTGCCGGAAGGTCCGGGTATTCTCAAGGCTGATATCCGCGCCTTTATCTACCCGCAAACGGAACATCCGGTGCTTGAGAACGTCAGTTTCACGCTGCGTCCTGGTCAGATGCTGGGCATCTGTGGCCCGACGGGTTCCGGTAAAAGCACCATTCTGTCACTGATTCAGCGCCATTTTGACGTGAGCGAAGGCGATATCCGTTTCCACGACGTCCCTCTGCCACGTCTGCTGCTGGATGACTGGCGCAGCCGCCTGGCGGTCGTCAGCCAGACGCCGTTTTTGTTTTCAGACACCATTGCCAACAATATCGCGCTCGGGTGTCCGACGGCGACACAAGACCAGATCGAGCACGTGGCGCGTCTGGCCAGCGTCCACGAGGATATTCTGCGCCTGCCGCAGGGCTACGACACGGAAGTGGGGGAGCGGGGCGTTATGCTCTCCGGCGGACAAAAACAGCGTATCTCTATTGCCCGCGCGCTGCTGCTGGACGCTGAGATCCTGATACTGGATGATGCGCTGTCCGCGGTTGACGGACGTACTGAACATCAAATTTTGCATAACCTTCGCCAGTGGGGAGAGGGGCGCACGGTCATCATCAGCGCGCACCGTCTGTCGGCCCTTACCGAAGCCAGCGAAATTCTGGTGCTTCAGCACGGGCATATTGCTCAGCGTGGTCAGCATGAGCAGCTTGCCGGGCAGACCGGATGGTATCGGGATATGTACCGCTATCAACAGCTTGAAGCCGCGCTGGATGAGGAGGTCGCCGATGCGTAAGTTTGGACAGATGTGGCCGACGTTAAAACGGCTGCTGGCCTATGGCTCACCGTGGCGCAAACCGCTTTCCATCGCCGTGCTGTTGCTGTGGATCGCCGCGATTGCGGAGGTGACCGGTCCGCTGCTTATCAGCTATTTCATCGACAATATGGTGGCGAAAAACTATCTGCCGCTGGGGCTGGTGGCGGGGCTGGGCGTGGCGTATGTCGGCCTACAGCTGACGGCGGCGGGGCTGCACTATGCGCAGTCGCTGCTGTTTAACCGGGCCGCCGTGGGCGTGGTCCAGCAGCTACGCACGGATGTGATGGATGCCGCGCTGCGCCAGCCGCTGAGCGAGTTTGATACCCAGCCGGTCGGACAGGTTATTTCGCGCGTCACCAATGACACCGAGGTGATCCGCGACCTCTATGTAACCGTTGTCGCAACGGTTCTGCGCAGTGCCGCGTTAATTGGCGCGATGCTGGTGGCGATGTTCAGCCTGGACTGGCGTATGGCGCTGGTGGCGATCGCTATTTTCCCGGCGGTGCTGATTGTGATGGTAATTTACCAGCGCTACAGCACGCCGATTGTTCGTCGCGTGCGCGCTTACCTCGCAGATATCAATGATGGCTTCAACGAAGTGATCAACGGCATGAGCGTTATCCAGCAGTTTCGCCAGCAGGCGCGTTTTGGCGAGCGAATGGGAGAAGCCAGCCGCTCGCACTATATGGCGCGGATGCAGACGTTACGGCTGGATGGCTTCCTGTTACGCCCGCTGCTGAGCCTCTTCTCTGCGCTGGTGCTGTGCGGGCTGTTGATGCTGTTTGGCCTGACGACGCGCGGAACCATCGAGGTGGGGGTACTGTACGCATTTATCAGCTACCTTGGACGCCTTAACGAACCGCTGATTGAACTCACCACGCAGCAATCGATGCTGCAACAGGCAGTGGTCGCGGGCGAACGTGTATTCGAGCTGATGGACAGGCCGCGTCAGACCTATGGCGATGACGAACGCCCGCTGGAAAGTGGATCCATAGCGTTTGATCATGTCTCGTTTGCCTACCGCGACGACCAGCTTGTCTTGCAGGATATCAACCTCGAGGTGCCGTCGCGCGGTTTTGTCGCCCTGGTTGGGCATACCGGCAGCGGCAAAAGCACGCTCGCCAGTTTGCTGATGGGCTACTATCCGTTGACGCAAGGGGAGATCCGTCTGGACGGACGGCCGCTTGCCGCGCTTAGCCACAACGCGTTACGTAAGGGCGTCGCGATGGTGCAGCAGGATCCGGTGGTACTGGCGGATACCTTTTATGCCAACGTGACGCTGGGACGACCTTTCACGCCTGAGCAGGTATGGGAGGTGCTGGAAACGGTGCAGCTTGCGGATCTGGCGCGCGGGTTAAGCGAGGGGATCCATACCCGGCTGGGTGAGCAGGGCAATAATCTCTCGGTCGGGCAAAAGCAACTTCTTGCGCTGGCGCGCGTGCTGATTGAGACGCCACAGGTGTTAATTCTGGATGAAGCGACCGCAAGCATTGACTCCGGTACCGAGCAGGCGATCCAGCAGGCGCTGGCTGCCGTGCGGGATCGCACTACGCTGGTGGTAATCGCCCACCGCCTCTCAACCATCGTCGATGCCGATACCATTCTGGTGCTGCACCGTGGCCAGGCCGTTGAACGGGGGACGCACAGAGCGCTGCTTGAGGCAAAAGGACGCTACTGGCAGATGTATCAGTTGCAGCTGGCAGGCGACGAACTGGCCGCCAGCGAGCGCGAGGAAGAGTCACTCAGCGCCTGATGCACCATAACAAGGCAATGCGCTAACAGACTTAACCGTTGGTGCAAAACTGAAACGCACCCTGCACTGCCATGGTGCGTTTTTTTTCGCCTCTTCCCGGCGCATCCGCGCCGCGGCGCTTTCCTCCTCACCTTTCACTTCTGGCACACCCTTTGCAATATCCCTTTCGTGTTAGCTGCGGCCATTACCGAATTCTGACTGGAGGGGATATATGAAGCTGGTTACGGTGGTAATCAAACCATTCAAACTCGAAGACGTGCGTGAAGCGCTGTCTTCCATGGGTATTCAGGGACTGACTGTCACCGAAGTGAAAGGCTTTGGGCGTCAGAAAGGTCATGCCGAGCTTTATCGCGGGGCGGAATACAGCGTTAACTTCCTGCCAAAAGTGAAGATTGATGTGGCGATTGCCGACGATCAGCTTGATGAGGTGATTGATGTCGTCAGCAAAGCAGCCTACACCGGAAAAATTGGCGACGGCAAAATTTTCGTTGCCGAACTACAGCGCGTCATTCGCATCCGTACCGGCGAATCTGACGAAGCGGCGTTGTAAGTAACTCCTGGCACACAGTGATAGGGATCGAGAAAATGAAGAAAGCAACAATGAAAACAGGTCTGGGTTCGCTGGCACTGCTGCCGGGCCTGGCAATGGCTGCACCTGCTGTGGCAGACAAAGCCGATAACGCCTTTATGATGATTTGCACCGCGCTGGTGCTGTTCATGACGATTCCGGGGATCGCGCTGTTTTACGGCGGCCTGATCCGCGGCAAGAACGTACTCTCCATGCTGACGCAGGTTGCCGTCACGTTCGCGCTGGTGTGTGTGCTGTGGGTGGTTTACGGTTACTCGCTGGCCTTCGGGGAGGGCAACGCCTTCTTCGGCAACGTTAACTGGGCGATGCTGAAAAATATCGAACTGACCGCGGTGATGGGCAGTTTTTATCAGTATATTCATGTCGCGTTCCAGGGCTCATTCGCCTGCATCACCGTGGGGCTGATTGTGGGCGCGCTGGCTGAGCGTATCCGCTTCTCTGCGGTACTGATTTTCGTGGTGGTCTGGCTGACGCTCTCCTATATCCCGATTGCGCATATGGTCTGGGGAGGTGGTCTGTTGGCTTCCCATGGCGCGCTGGACTTTGCGGGCGGTACCGTTGTGCACATCAACGCCGCGGTAGCAGGTCTGGTAGGCGCATACCTGATTGGTAAGCGCGTGGGCTTCGGGAAGGAAGCATTCAAGCCGCACAATCTGCCGATGGTCTTTACCGGCACCGCCATCCTCTATTTTGGCTGGTTCGGCTTCAACGCAGGTTCAGCCAGCGCCGCTAACGAAATCGCCGCGCTGGCCTTCGTGAATACCGTTGTGGCAACCGCCGGCGCTATCCTCTCATGGGTATTTGGCGAGTGGGCCGTTCGCGGCAAGCCATCGCTGCTGGGTGCCTGTTCCGGGGCGATTGCCGGTCTGGTAGGTATTACGCCAGCGTGCGGTTACGTGGGCGTGGGCGGTGCGCTGCTGATCGGTATCGTCGCAGGACTGGCGGGGCTGTGGGGCGTTACCGCACTGAAACGTGTTCTGCGCGTTGACGATCCGTGTGATGTATTCGGCGTACACGGTGTGTGCGGCATCGTCGGCTGTATCATGACCGGTATCTTTGCTGCCCAATCTCTGGGCGGTGTGGGTTACGCAGAAGGCGTGACCATGATGCATCAGGTGCTGGTACAGCTGGAAAGCATCGCGATCACCGTTGTCTGGTCCGGTGTTGTGGCCTTTATCGGTTACAAGCTGGCGGATATGACCGTTGGGCTGCGCGTGCCGGAAGAGCAGGAGCGCGAAGGCCTGGACGTCAACAGCCACGGCGAGAATGCCTATAACGCATAATTTGAGTGCCTTGCCGGGCGGCGGCTTCGCCTTACCCGGCCTGAAAAAGCACAATTCGCAGGCCCGGTGAGCGCAGCGCCACCGGGCTTTTTACATCACCCGCGATTACGCATCACACCTTCCTGCACGGTAGAAGCCACCAGCACGCCATCCTGAGCGTAAAACTCCCCGCGTACAAAGCCGCGCGCGCTGGACGCAGAGGTACTTTCCACGCTGTAAAGCAGCCATTCGTTCATATCGAATGGACGGTGGAACCACATGGAATGGTCAATTGTGGCTACCTGCATCCCTTTTTCGAGGAAGCCCACACCGTGCGGCTGTAGCGCAACCGGCAGGAAGTTGAAATCCGACGCATACCCCAGCAGGTACTGATGCACGCGTAAATCTGCGGGTACGCTGCCGTTGGCGCGGATCCACACCTGGCGGGCGGGCTCAGCGGTATGCCCCTTCATTGGGTTATGAAATTCGACCGGGCGGATCTCCAGCGGTTTATCGCACAGAAACTTCTCTTTTACCTGCGGCGGCAGCAGATGCGCGAGAGCGCGGGCAATTTCGGTTTCCGATTTCAGATCGTCCGGCGACGGGGCAGACGGCATCTTTTTTTGATGCTCATAGCCCGGCTCTGGCGCCTGGAACGAGGCGGTCATGTAGAAGATGGGTTTGCCATGCTGGATGGCCGCCACGCGACGGGCGCTGAAGCTTTGACCGTCACGCAGAACTTCCACGTCGTAAACAATCGGTTTAGCGCTGTCACCGGGGCGTAAAAAGTAGCTGTGAAACGAGTGCACCAGACGGTCTGCCGGGACGGTCTCCTTGGCGGCATACAGCGCTTGCCCCACGACCTGGCCGCCAAAAACCTGGCGTAAGCCTAAATCTTCGCTCTGTCCGCGAAATAGCCCTTCTTCTATTTTTTCCAGGTTCAGTAATGTCAGCAGATTGTTCAGTGCCTGACTCATAGTGGTCCTCAATAAACGCCGTGGCGAAAGATACGCTGAGTATAACCCAGAAATGAAAGTGGTCCGATGGGTAGAATAATCTTAATATCCGGACGAAATTAGGCATAAATCCGTGATTTGTGCCACACTTGTATTCGTTATGTGAATAAAACGACATCAGATGGGATCGATCCCGCTGGTGCATTGATGATAAGGAGACTTCAATGAAACTCGTGCCTATGCTCAGTGGTGTAGCAATTGCGGTAGCGTTGTCCGCCTGTGCTGGTAAGAGTGCCGATGTACCGGTGCCAACAGCAAGCGCAAACGGGATTAACACCCTTTCACAGCAAGCTATTCAGCAGCCAAATGTTTCCGGTACGATCTGGATCAAACAGAAGGTTGCGCTGCCGCCGGATGCGGTTTTAACGGTCACGCTGTCTGATGCTTCCCTGGCGGATGCGCCGTCCAAAGTGCTTGCGCAGCGCGCGGTTCGTACAGAGGGTAAACAGGCGCCGTTCAGCTTTGTGCTGCCGTACAACCCGTCTGACGTGCAACCTAATGCGCGTATCCTCCTGAGCGCGGCGGTAACGATCAACGATAAGCTGGTCTTTATCACCGATACCGTGCAGGAAGCGGTCAACAAAGGCGGCACCAAAATCGACCTGACCCTGGTACCGGTGCAGCAAACTGAAGTACCTGTTGCAACGCAGACCAATCAGCCGACTCTGCCTACACCGCCAACACAGCTGTAATTCTCTTTCGCCCTCTCTATGTTGACGGGAGAGGGCGTCAGTACTCCCAGCGATACTTCTGCATATCAATTTGTCCTGCCCCGGACACCTGCACCCCTTCTGAAAGTAAAGCCTGACGCTGGCGCTGCAAGTCTGGCCCGGTGAGGGAAATGGCGCCATGGCGATTGACGACCCGGTGCCACGGTAACGTGCTTCCTTCCGGTAGCCTCCTCAGCACGCCGCCTACCTGACGCGCCGCGCGCGGAGAACCCGCCAGCCGGGCGACTTCCCCATAGGTCGTGACACAGCCTTCCGGGATCGAGGCTACGATTTGCCACACTCGCTGTGGGAAAGTGTCATGTTCGTCCATTGTTTCTCCTGCGGGAAATCAGCGAAGGGTAATGTTATACGAAGATAAAGAAGATTGTCGGGGCAGTTTGCGCAATAATCCAGCATCCGGTTGCCAGCGGCTTGCAATTGAGGTGCTCCACAGGGATAATGCGCCAGCGCGTTGGTTATCAACGCTCTCAATGGGGGCTCTGTTGGTTCTCCCGCAACGCTACTCTGTTCACCAGGTCAGGTCCGGAAGGAAGCAGCCAGGGCAGACGACGTGGGTGCCGGGATGTTGCTGGCAGGGCCCCCACCCATTTGTGCTCCTCTCCAGTCGTTCCCCTGAATAAACCTTCTAAATTATGTGACTATTGTATTTTTTGTAATGCAACCTTCATTTAACTGAAATAATAATGTCATAAACCTGTAATAATAGACTGTCATTTTATTTTTCGATGCCTTTATTCTGTCATAAGCTAAAAAATATATATCTGGATAACAAACTTATCTTCGTGTATCAAATTAAACACGTGTTCCGAAAGGATGTGACAATCATGGTTACTGCGGTTTTAAACGTTAAAATTGATGAAGCGCTAAAAGAAAGACTTCGCCACTATGCGGAAGACAATAATGAGAATTTAAGCGTGACCACAGAGAAACTGCTGCTGCTGGCATTTGAAGCAGTAGAAGAGGCGGGAGTATCGGAAGAGGATGTTGATAATCAGCATACGGAAGAAGAGAGCGTAACTCCATTTACTCCTAAAGAAATCAAAGCACTACGTAAACTTCTGAAGAAGAGAAAATGAAACAACAACTATCGACTGCCAGTGACTACAACGAGGCCTGCAATCTGTTACGTTCCGGCTACGTGAAACATGTTCGTCTTGGCTGGAATGTAGGAAGTGATGAGTTCTTTCGTATTGCGTCTGACTGGTGTGATACCGGTGCAAAAATAAAGAAAGAAGGGGGTAATTTCATTATTTCGCTGAAAGGCTTCCCGATTCCACCTCAACATTAAGTTGTTCTTCATGAAAACTGCTGACTGCATGCGATACAGTCAGCAATTTTTATTGTTTCTGGCGAATAATTTACACCAGGCTCCGTTTTACTGGCGCTACACTTTTATTTAATGCACGCCACAGCGGTTTGATCCGCAATAATGCCTCTTCAAGTTCTGGTGAACTGAGTGAGAAGGGCATACGCAGGTAGCGGTCAAACGCGCCTGATAGTCCAAAACGCGTGCCGGTGCCCATAATGATGCCTGTCGTTTCGGCGCGTGCCGCCAGCTGTGTCGCCAGCATGCCGGGTAATTCAATCCAGTATGAAAGCCCTCCCTCCGCTTCCTGAAACCGCCATTCGGGGAAATGTTCCCGCAGCATCTGGCCGCAGCGGTCGCGCCGTTCTGCCAGCATTTGCCGCCGGGCAGGCAGGAAGGTTGCACTGTTTTCGATAAGCCACAGCGTGGCCAGCTGTTCCAGCACCGGAGAGCCCAGATCCAGCGTGTCGCGCGTTTGCGCGAGGGTGGCGATAGTGCGTGACGAGGCGCGGATCCAGCCGAGACGCAGCCCACCCCAGAAGCTTTTACCTGCGGAACCCAGCGTTATCACCGTGGCCTCCGGGTTAAAGGCGGCCAGCGGCGGCGGCGGGGGAACATCGAACCAGAGATCGACCATGGTTTCATCCACCACCAGCGTGGTGCGGGTTTGCGCGGCGATGTCGGTTATGGTCTGGCGCGTCGCGGCATCCATGCAACGTCCGGTCGGATTATGAAAATCCGGCATCAGATAGGCCAGACGCGGGGCTGTCTGGGCAAGCGTTGCGGCAAAACCGTCGGTATCCCAGCCCGTTTCAGGCAGCGAGACGCCCACGGGCCGGCATAGCGCCCCCTGAATAGCGGCTATCGCCAGCGGGTAGGTGGGATGATCCACCACCACGCGATCCCCGGGACCGGTCATCATTCTTAAGATCAGGGCGAAGCCGCTGACGGCGCCGTTCACCACCATCACTTCGTCTGCCCGGGTGGGCAGACCGCGTGCGGTGTAGCGGGCGGCAATAGCTTCACGCAGCGCCGGAAGCCCAAGCTGATCGTACCCGGTCAGCGCCAGATTCGGCGTGATGGCCGTCAGCGCGTGGGCGTAGGCCTGGTGGATCTCTGGTCCCGCGTTGAGTGCGGCGGTTGAGAGATCCAGCGCCGCGCTGGCAGTAGAAAGCGTGGGCACGGCGCGGCGGTCTGGCAGGATCGCCCGCGAACCGCTGCCGTGACGGCTCTCCAGATATCCCTCTTCCCGCAGATGCGCCAGCGCGCTGCTGATGGTGGTGCGGCTTACGCTCAGAGCGGCGGCCAGTTCCCGCTCTCCGGGCAGGCGCGTGTTTAACGCCAGCCTGCCATCCAGAATTAACAGGCGTAACGCGTCAGCCAGTTGGCGCCACAGCGGGGTGCGGGAAGAGGCTTGCTGCCAGTGCCCTAACAGGCGTACCAGAGACTGGCTTCCAAAACGACGTGATGACATATGCAGTCCACTATTTGAAAACTGGACATTAATCATAGTGCCATTTTCACCGAAGATGGAACCTGGTTCTTCGGAGAAGAGAAAATGGTACGTCGTCTGGTACAACTTTATGTCGGTTTAGGCCTGTACGGGCTTTCAACCGCGATGTTTATTCGTTCGGATCTGGGTGTCGACCCGTGGGATGTCTTTCACCTTGGCGTCGCCATCCAGACCGGGATGAGCATCGGCACGGTGATTATTTTAACCGGGGCCGCGGTGCTGCTGCTGTGGATCCCGCTGCGTCAGCTGCCGGGACTGGGTACTATCAGTAATGTGATTTGTATTGGTCTGGCGGCCGATGCGTCAATGGCGCTGATCCCTGAGCTCACCTCGCTGCCCGTGCGCATCACCCTGCTGGTTTCCGGCATTGTGGTTAACGCCCTTGCCACCGGGATGTATATCGGCGCGGGTTTTGGCGCAGGCCCGCGCGACGGTCTGATGACCGGCATACATGCCCGGCTGGGCTGGTCGATCCGCAGCGTGCGTACCGCGATCGAGGTGACCGTGTTGATCGTCGGCTACCTCCTCGGGGGAGCGTTTGGCGTTGGAACCGTACTGTATGCATTAACCATCGGCCCGCTGATCCAGCTCTGTTTGCCGTGGTTTCGTCAGGGACCGCGCATTCAGAAAGCCGCGCGGCCGGAGCGGATTGTTTAATTTTGCGAAGCGCTCACAGGCTATGATGGCGTAACTGTGTCAGAATAGAGACTTCTCTTTTTACGACGCCAGAATGTATGAAAGCGATCACTCTTTATGACGTTGCCCGCGTGGCGGGCGTTTCCTATCAGACCGTTTCCCGGGTGATTAACGACGCAGAACACGTTTCTGCCCGTACGCGGGAAAAGGTCCGGCAGGCCATGGCGGCGCTACACTATGTGCCTAACCGTGGCGCGCAGCAGCTGGCCGGGAAACGTACCCGCACGCTGGGGCTGATGACCAGCGATCTGGCGCTGCATGCGCCGTCGCAAATCGCCTCAGCTGTAAAATCCCGGGCAGTGGAGCAGGGGGCTAGCGTACTCATCTCCATGGTGGAGCAACCCGCGCAGTGTCAGGCTGCTTTGCAGGAATTACTGGCGCAGCGCGTGGAGGCGCTGCTGGTGAACGTTCCGCTGGAAGATGCACAGGCAGAAATGCTTCAGGAAATGGCCTCGCCGACCCCGGTTCTTTTTCTCGATGTTTCCCCCACAGCTCGGGTTAACAGCCTTGTTTTCAATGCCGAACAGGGCGCTGGCCTGGGGGCAGAGCATCTGCTTTCGCTGGGGCACCAGCGAATTGCGCTGCTCGCCGGGCCGGAAAGTTCTGTCTCTGCCCGGGCTCGTCTGGCGGGATGGAAAACCACGCTGGCCCGGGCCGGCGTGGAGGCGTTTGCGGTGGCGCAGGGCGACTGGAGCGCGGCCTCGGGCTATGAGAAAGGGCATCAGCTCCTGGCGGGCGCGCAGCTGCCGGAGGCGATCCTCGTCGCTAACGATCAGATGGCGCTTGGCGTTTTACGCGCCTGTGCGGAAAAAGGCGTTGCGGTACCGGGGCAGATCTCGGTTGTCGGGTTTGATGATACGGCTGACAGCGCGTGGTTTTCACCTCCGCTCACCACCGTTCGGCAGGCGTTCCGCGAGGCCGGTGAGCGCAGCGTGGAGCGGCTGATGGCACCTGCCCATCACGACGAATGCTGGCAGGAACAACTTCCCGTTACGTTGATCGTGCGTCATTCCACCGCGCCGCGCGCCGCACAGCAGGCCGATCGTGAAGATCTGGCGCAACAGCTCAGAACGCTGGCGCTGCTGGCGGAGAAGCTGGCGCGCAGCTAGCACTTTTGTGATCGTGCTCGCCTGGTGACGATCAAAGTCTTTACCGCCACCGTTTACCAGGGCATGTTGGCTAAAATTGTGAGCGCTTCGCAAAGAGGTTGATATGTCTTCTACATTGCCGCTGACCCTCAGCGCACTGCTGGCGCGTCGTGACTGGGAAAACCCGGGCGTGACGCAGTGGAATCGTCTGGCCGCACACGCGCCTTTTCATAGCTGGCGCGATGAAACCTTCGCCCGCGAGGATAAGCCTTCGCTGAGCAAGCGTCTGCTTAACGGCGTCTGGCGATTCAACTTTTTCCCGGCGCCAGAGCAGGTTCCCGAGACATGGGTAACGGACGATCTGGCTGACGCCGTTGAGATGCCCGTGCCGTCGAACTGGCAGATGGAGGGATTTGACACTCCCATCTATACCAACGTCACCTATCCGATAAATGTGAACCCGCCGTATGTTCCGGCTGAAAACCCAACTGGTTGTTACTCGCTCACATTTGAGATGGATGACGCCTGGCTGTGCAGCGGGCAAACCCGCATTATTTTTGACGGGGTGAATTCAGCTTTTCATCTGTGGTGTAACGGCCAGTGGGTGGGCTATTCGCAGGACAGCCGTCTGCCTGCGGAGTTCGATCTCAGCGCGGTGCTGCGACCGGGGCAGAACCGTCTGGCGGTGATGGTGTTACGCTGGTGCGACGGAAGCTACCTGGAAGATCAGGACATGTGGCGGATGAGCGGCATTTTCCGTGACGTCTCGCTGCTGCACAAGCCGGAAACGCGAATTGCCGATTATCAGATCGTGACCGATCTGAATGCCGAATGCGATCGGGCGATACTCCGGGTTGACGTTGCGCTGGAAGGCTCACGCTACGCCGAATGCGAGGTGGCGTTTACCCTGTGGCGTAACGGCGAAGCCTGCGCGCAAACCACGCAGCAGCCCGGATCGGCCATCGTGGACGAACGCGGCAGTTGGGCAGAACGGCTCACGGTGGCGATCCCCGTGAACGCTCCCGCGCTGTGGAGCGCTGAAACACCGGAATGCTATCGGCTGACAATGTCGCTTCGGGATGCGCAGGGTAACGTGCTGGAGACTGAAGCCTGCGATGTCGGTTTCAGACGCGTCGAAATCAGCAACGGCCTGCTGAAGCTTAACGGCAAACCGCTGCTGATCCGCGGCGTGAACCGTCACGAACATCATCCTGAGAAGGGGCAGGTGATGGATGAGGCGACCATGCGCCGCGACATCGAACTGATGAAGCAGCATAACTTCAACGCCGTGCGCTGCTCGCATTATCCGAACCATCCTCTGTGGTACACGCTTTGCGATCGCTACGGCCTGTACGTGGTCGATGAGGCGAATATTGAAACCCACGGCATGGTGCCGATGAGCCGCCTGGCGGACGATCCGCGCTGGCTGCCTGCCATGAGCGAACGCGTAACGCGTATGGTGCAGCGGGACCGGAATCATCCGTCCATCATCATCTGGTCCCTGGGGAATGAGTCCGGGCATGGGGCGAATCACGATGCGCTGTACCGCTGGCTGAAAACCGCCGATCCCACGCGGCCGGTGCAGTACGAAGGCGGTGGCGCCAGTACGGCCGCTACCGATATTGTCTGCCCGATGTATGCCCGCGTCGATCAGGATCAGCCATTCCCGGCGGTGCCAAAGTGGTCGATTAAAAAGTGGATCGGCATGCCGGACGAAACCCGTCCGCTGATCCTGTGCGAGTATGCCCACGCGATGGGCAACAGCTTTGGCGGCTTTGCCAGCTACTGGCAGGCATTCCGCAGCCATCCCCGTTTGCAGGGCGGCTTTGTCTGGGACTGGGTCGATCAGGCGCTGACGAAAAAAGCGGAAGACGGCACGGCATTCTGGGCCTACGGCGGCGATTTTGGCGATAAGCCCAACGACCGTCAGTTCTGCCTCAACGGGCTGGTGTTTCCCGATCGCACTCCGCACCCCGCCCTTTACGAGGCGCAGCGTGCCCAGCAGTTCTTTACCTTTACGCTGGTGAGCACCGTTCCGCTGGTCGTCGATATCCAGAGCGATTATCTGTTCCGTCATACTGACAACGAGCATCTGCGATGGTCAGTGGCGCGTGACGGTGCGGTATTGGCTTCCGGCGAAACCCCCCTTTCTGTTGCGCCTCAGGAGACGCAGCGCGTTGAGATCCCGCTGCCTGAGCTTGATGCTGAGCCGGGCGAGGTCTGGCTCAACGTGGAGATCGTTCAGCCGCATGCCACGCCGTGGTCGCCGCCCGGCCACCGTTGTGCCTGGGATCAGTGGCCGCTCCCGGCTCCGCTGTACCTTGCGCCACCGAAAGCAGGCGGAACCCCTCCGCAGCTAACGGTGCAGGACGAAGCGCTGGATATTACTCATCAGCAGCAGCGCTGGCAGTTTAGCCGTCTCACCGGAAACCTGACCCAGTGGTGGAACGAGGGCGCTGAAACGCTCCGTTCCCCGCTAACGGATAACTTCACCCGTGCGCCGCTGGACAATGACATTGGCGTCAGCGAGGCGACCCGCATCGATCCGAACGCGTGGGTGGAACGCTGGAAAGCGGCAGGGATGTATGGGATGTCCGCGCGCCTCCTCCAGTGTGAAGCGGAGCAGCATGCCCGTGAGGTGGTGGTGACCACGCAGCACATCTGGGAGCATCAGGGTAAAGCGCTGTTTATCAGCTGCAAGCTCTGGCGGATTGATGACCACGGGGTGCTGCACGGTGATGTGCAGGTGACGGTGGCGTCTGACATTCCTGAGCCCGCTCGCGTGGGCCTGAGCGTTATGCTGGCGGATATCCCGGAAACGGTGCGCTGGCTGGGGCTAGGCCCGCTGGAGAACTATCCGGACAGAAAACTGGCGGCGCAGCAGGGGCGCTGGGCATTACCGCTGGAAGAGATGCAGACGCCGTATATCTTCCCGACGGAGAACGGTTTGCGCTGCGACACCCGCGAGCTGACGTTTGGCTCCCATCAGTTGCAGGGACAGTTCCATTTCTCCCTGAGCCGTTATAGCCAGCGGCAGCTGCATGAGACAACGCATCAGCATTTGCTGCGGGAAGAGGCTGGCTGCTGGTTGAATCTTGATGCGTTTCACATGGGCGTAGGGGGGGACGACTCATGGAGCCCGAGCGTAGCCCCGGCCTTCATTCTGCAAAACCTCCGGCTGCGCTACACGTTTAGCTGGCAGCAGAACGGCTGAGCCGACACGTGCGGCCACTGCCGTGGCCGCAATGCTTATCTCAGGATCCCGCTTGCGCCGTGAATGCTCATATAAATCCCGACTACCGCGATCAGTGCCGCTGAGATCCACGGCGCCTTGCGCGAAAAGGCGCTAAAGCCGGGCCAGCGCTTCGCCGCATGTTTCATGCTTAATGCGGCAATTGCGCCAGAGGCGACGAGAGTGAGCGCCAGTCCGATACTGAAACTGAACACCAGCGTGGCGCCGAGCGCGAAATGTTTCAGTTGCAGGCAGATCATCAGCACCGTAATGGAGGCCGGACAGGGGATAAGCCCACCGGTCAGGCCGAATAGCGCGATTTGCCCGGTGGTGACCTCTTTACCGTTGAAGCGTCGGTTAATGTCCTGGGCGTGTGCGCGCTGGTGGGCATCCTGCCACTCCTCTTCAACCAGAGGAGACGTGTGGTCGTGATGATGCGCGTGGTCGTGATGATCATGATGGTGATGATGATCATCATGGTGGTGATGCGGCTGGCTCTCCTGCCAGGTTCGCCACGCCATCCACAGGGCGATCAACACGATCAGAACCCCGGAAATCAACTGAAACCAGGGCTCAGATGTATCTGCGTCCCATCCCCGACCAAACCCTAATCCTGCCATCGCAATGATCCAGACGACCGCCGTATGAGACAGCGTTGCGGACAACCCAAGCAACACAGCCTGTTTCAGCGTACCGCGGATCGCCACAATGAAAGCCGCCATCATTGTTTTTGAATGGCCTGGCTCGAGGCCGTGGAGCGCGCCAAGCAGGATGGCGCTGGGGACAAACAGCCAGGCGTTACCCTGCTGAAGAAGAGAAGAAAAAGCGTTCATTGAACATTCCGGGGTGGAAAACATGCCGAGAATACTACTCCCCCCCAGTAGTATAATACTACCCCCCAGTAGAAAAATACCCAGGGGGAGTAGAGCGTGATATGCTTTTTACGCCACCTAAGAGGAGCTAAGCGATGTCACACACAGTTCGTGATAAAAAGAAGTTATTGACCCGCCTGAAAAAAATTCAGGGGCAAAGCGCTGCGCTGGAAAAAATGCTCAACAGCGATCATGAATGCGCCGAGGTGTTACAGCAGCTGGCGGCGATCAGGGGCGCGGTAAACGGCATGATGATGCAAGTAATTGAGGGACATTTAACCGATCACGTGGTGAAAGAGCCAGAGGAAGCGCAGCGCGAGGCCGATCTCGGGGTCGTGATGCAGGTGATCAAATCGTACCTTAAGTAATGTGCTTCTCCAGGTTGTGCCCGGCCCAGAGAATGAAATCCTCTTTAGGCAGTGCCTTGCTGAAATACCAGCCCTGGCCGTACTGCACGCCGTGGCGATGCAACCATTCAATCTGCCCTTCAGTTTCAATGCCTTCTGCGACCATCGCCAGTTTAAGCGATTTGGCCATTTCGATGATGTGGGGAGTCACGTTCTTGTACTCCAGCGCATCCACAAAGGATTTATCAATCTTCAGGGTATCAACATCCAGATCCTGCAAATAGCTCAGGCTGGAGTAACCCGTACCAAAATCATCAATGTAGATAGCGTGCCCGGCGCGGCGAAACGCAGCGATGGCAGGCACGCTGACGGCGGGATCGGCAAAGCCGCGCTCGGTTAATTCAAGGGCGATCTGGCGCGGGTGGACGCCCCATTTGTTGAGCAACTGACTCAGCTGGCGAGGCAGCTCGGGGGACGTTAAATCCGATGGCGCAAGGTTGACAGAAATGTGCAGTTCCGGATGCTGATGCAGCCAGGCGCCTAAATCCTCAAACACCTTATTCACCACCAGCTGCGTCAGCGTTGAAATAAGCCCCGTCTGCTCAGCCAGCGGCACAAAGAGATTGGGCGACAGGTGACTGCCATCTGGCTGCGGCCAGCGCATCAGCGCTTCAGCACCCACCAGTTTTCCACTGCACAGCGCCACGATGGGCTGATAGTAAACCTCGATCTCCCGGTTGTTGATTGCGTCGATCAGGCGGTTACGCGGGGATAACAAACGGCGGAGGATGCGCAGGACAATAAGGGCAGCAGCCAGGCTTAGCAAGATGCCAGCCGGTAGCCAGATGATCAGCTGCTGGTGCCAGGATTCCGCCAGCGGTTTTAACGACGCCCACGCGATCACCGTAAAACCCAGTTCGGGTACAGGTTTCAACACGTACATCGAGCCGTTGTATTGTACGCGCGTAACGTCCTGCTGCTCCTTAACGACAGAAAGAATATACGGGTCGACAATATTGCTTCTGGCAAATATCCGATGGGTTTCACTGCCCACCAGGGCGGCATCCATCGAAATTTCACCAAACGGGACAACATCCACAAGCGAGGCAGGATCAACCATCACCAGATAATGTCCTTTCCCCAGAACGGCCATATAGCGGTGAATGCCGAGGTCGTTTTGCGAGGTGAGCCACGCGCTATACCCGTCTGCGGTGATCCGCATCGGGGGCGGTAAGATCGCCGTATTACTGGATTGTTCAAGGGATGAGCAGAGCGGCTTCAGGTTATCGATATACATCACTTCCTGAATATAGCGCCATGAGAATTCAACCCGACGCATTTCGCGTAAATGCGGGGGAGTGCAGGGTGGGGCGTGGAATGTCTGTAGGTGCGTGAGCGCCTGTTTTGCCTGCGCAACGACTCTGTCGGTACGGATCAGGACGCGCGAGGCATAGCTGTCCAGAGCGTCCACAAATTTATCCTCTGCCTGACGATGCGCCAGCCAGATACTGAGGCACACAGGGACCAGCACAGAGAAGATCAGTATGCCTGTTACCAGGCTGACCAGATGTCGGGTTCGCATGCTGCTTTATCCTTTCCATATGCCCACCTTGGGCCTGGAGTTTGCGCGCCAGAAGAAAAAGTTTTTTATCGCTAAATGATATAGTTATAGCATGTGACAGTCTCAGGCAGGTATCTGAATCAACCTTTCAAAAACAGGCTGTGCGTGACAGGGGTTGTTTTTGCAGCAAAGCTCAGATAGTATTTTGTTATGTTATAACAATACATGAAGGCCAGAGATGAAACCGAATATCCATCCAACCTATCGCACCGTTGTGTTTCACGACACCACGGCTAATGAATACTTTAAAGTCGGCTCAACAATTAAGACAGACCGTGAAATTGAGCTGGAGGGGAAAACGTATCCCTACGTTACCCTTGATGTCTCCTCTAAATCACATCCGTTTTATACCGGGAAACAGAAGACCTTCTCGACGGATGGCAGCGCGGCACGCTTCCGTAAGCGTTTTGGTGGCTTTCTTGATGCGAAGCGAGGCTAATCATGCAGGTGCTGAACTCATTGCGCAGTGCAAAACAGCGTCACCCGGATTGCCAGATAGTCAAACGCAAGGGACGCTTATACGTGATCTGCAAATCTAACCCGCGCTTTAAGGCGGTGCAGGGACGTAAAAAAAGACGCTAAACGCGCGTCTCTCGCCAGCTTTCCAGGGAGCTTTTCTGTTTGCCATCGGCGGTAAAATTGTCGGTGGCAAGCCAGCTTTCAAACGCGCTCGCCAGCGCTGGCCACTCTTTGTCGAGAATTGAAAACCAGTCGGTGTCCCGGTTTCGGCCTTTAATGACCAGCGCCTGGCGAAAACGCCCTTCAAACTGAAAGCCCAGACGCAGAGCCGCTTTGCGGGAGGGTTCGTTCAGGCTGTTGCACTTCCATTCATAACGCCGGTAGCCCAGGGTATCGAACACGTACCGCATCAGCAGATACTGCGCTTCTGTCGACATGGGCGTGCGACTTAACAGTGACGAGAAGTGAACATGTCCCACTTCCACAACGCCGTTTTTAGGATCGATCCGCATCAGGGACAGCGTCCCGACAGGAGACTGGGTCTGGTTATCGATAACGGTAAAGTGGATGGGATCGGCTAATTCGCTCACGCTCGCCACCCATTCGGCAAACTCCTCTGCGGTGGCATCTGGTTCACGCAGCAGCCACGTCCAGCTTCGGGTATCTCCGGCCAGGGAATACGCAGAGAACAACGCCGGGGCATGCTCCACGCGCAGCGGCTCAAGCCGACAATAGCGACCCTGAAGTATCACCCGGGACGGGTGCGGGCGAGGCTGCCAGTCGAAAAGGCTTTCACCTACAGGTTGTCCAAACTCATTGAATGTATTCATCTTTATTCCCGTCACATTGAAAAGATCTCCAGATTAATGAATTGCTGGTTCCTTAAAAAGAACCACCAGGCTATGTTTTTCTGGTACCACGAGGAGGAATGATGAATATACCGGGTGATGAGCTTTACACCTTGCTCCATGCTGCGCTGAAAAAACGTGGGGAAGAGACGCTCCAGCGTGCGCTCTATCTTGCTTTGCGGGAGGCCATACTGTGCGGAAGGCTCCGGTCCGGCAGCCATTTGCCCGGCTCGCGAACGCTGGCGCAGCAGATCTCGGTGTCCCGAAATACCGTCAATGCGGCGCTGGACCAGCTCACGCTCGAAGGTTATTTGCTGCGTAGCCGCCAGGGTACGCGGGTGGGGCAATTCGCTCCTCGGACGATTACCCGGACATTACCGGACCCGGACGTCAGGCTGACAAAACGTGTCGCCCTGCTGCCCGCGCCTGTGCCGCGCGACACCCCGGTGATGGCGTTTACGCCGGGAACGCCTGCCATCAACTATTTCCCCTTACCGCTGTGGCGGCGGTTGTACGATCGTGTTCTGCGCGAGGAGGGAAGCACCCTGTTAGGGTATGGCGACCCGGCCGGCGAGCCGACGCTGCGGGCCGCCGTTGCCCGCCATCTTGCGCTGTCCCGCGGCATTGACTGCGATGCCAGCCAGATTGTGATAACCGAAGGGGCGCTGGAGGGTGTCAATCTGTGCACGATGTTGTTAAGCGAGCCGGGGGATGTTGCCTGGGTGGAAAATCCCGGCTATAGCGGCGCCAAAAGCGCTTTCGTCAAAACCGGCCTGGCGATGACCGGCATACCGGTGGATGACGAGGGGATGTGCTGGGAAGGGCTGTCTGCGCCTTCACCCACGCTGATTTTTACCTCGCCATCGCATCAGTTCCCTTGCGGAAGCGTGCTCAGCGCGCGGCGGCGTCTGGCGCTGCTGGAACTGGCCCGGCAGCACAGCGCGTGGATCATTGAGGATGATTACGACAGCGAATTTCGTTATACCGGTGAGCCCGTCCCGGCGATGCTCGGAATGGTCAACAATGCGCCCGTTGTGTATCTGGGGACGTTCAGCAAAACGCTGTTTCCATCGCTCCGGATGGGGTTCATGGTGTTACCGCCAGCGCTGGCGAAGGCGGCGCGTCCGGCCATCGGCTCGCTGCTGCGCGGCGGGCATCGCGCTGAACAGCGCACCCTGGCGCTGTTTATTGAGGAAGGCCACTATGCACGACATCTTGCCGCCATGCGCCGCCTTTATCGTAAGCGTTACCGCCAGCTGCGGGAGGTGCTGAGCGCAGAGCTTCATACGCCGCACCGTGTTCTTGCCGGGGAAGGGGGAATGCACCTGACGCTGGCGATTGACGGTATCGACGACCAGCGGCTGGTGGAGCAGGCGAGAGCGCTTCAGCTGGCACCCGCTGCGCTGAGCGGGTATTACCTTGAGACGAAGCAGGGGCAAACCGGTCTGGTTTTAGGCTACGGTAATACCTCTGCTTCGCAGTTTGCGCCGGGTATCCGACGTCTTCAGGCGCTCATTACACAGCAGTGGGGCGGGAAAGGGTAAAGACATCATAAAAAGAGAGCTGGCCCTTAGTGATGACCATTTTCTGCAACTTCTCTTTTTGCCCGGCTTCGACGGCCGGCGAGTGCAGGATGCTGTCGATCAGCTCCTTCGGCACGTAACGCGTGTTGTACCACTCCCCGTTGTAGCACACGCGGAAATCGAGTACGTCGATATCTTCATACCGGTAACGCGGATTGACGTCGAAAAAGAAAAACGCGTTAAACACCACGAACAGCACAACCAGTAGCCAGACGGAATCGACCAGCGTTTCAGACTTCAGCATGACGATAAGCGTTGCCAGCCAGGCGGCGTACATGGCGACGAACAACCCGGGGTGTTTGCGAATAAAGCTGATGCTAAAGCGCGGGCGATTGTCGCGCTTTTCGCGGGTATTGAGATCGTCGATGGTGGCGGTAAGCAGGCGCTGTATCTCTGTCATTTTTTGCCTTTATGATTGTTGAAAATACAGGTGATCTGCCTATTTTATGAGAGGGGTTTATGCGATGAAAGTAACAGTTATGCCAGGAAAAAGCATAACAGTTACTCAGGATGCGCTTAGATCATTTTAATGATTTTCGCCGGATTCCCGCCCACTACCGCATTGGCCGGCACGTCTTTGGTCACTACCGCGCCGGAAGCGATAACCGCATTATCGCCAATGGTCACGCCTGGATTAATCACCGCGCGTCCGCCGATCCAGACATTATCACCAATGGTGACCGGTTTACCGTACTCCAGCCCGCTGTTACGTTCGGTCGCATCCAGAGGATGCGTGGCCGTATAAATGTGCACTCCCGGCGCAAGCATACAGTTATCGCCAATGCGTACAGGGCAGACGTCCAGCATGACGCAATCGAAGTTAGCGTAAAAATTGTTGCCCAGATAGATGTTATACCCGTAGTCGCAGCGGAAGCTTGGCTCTATATACGCACCTTCGCTTTGACCCAGCAGGTCAGCTAATAAGGCGCGACGTTCGGCCTTCTCATCGGGTGCGGTATGGTTATAGCGGTGAACAAGATGACGCGCGCGTAAACGGTCAGCCCTCAGCGTGTCATCGCCAGGGCGGTAATATTCACCTGCAATCATCTTCTGTTTTTCTTCACTCATGGGAACCTCTCTGGAATCGTTTTACGCAGCGTAAAGAGGATTAACCAGAAAGGGAACGTTCCCTAAAAGTGGCTGTGACGGGAGTCACAACATTCTTGCGCATAAATACGTTTTATACGGGAACCTGGCGTTTGCATTTGAAGCGTAATTCGAAAGGTAAATTCAGCTTAACAACGGGCGTAATGCCTTTACAGTCTCTCTTCAACGATTAACGAACAAATTTCCACACCGAAGAGGGGATCTTGTCATACAGTTTATTCATGGTCAGCTCAGCAAGACGATGGTCGGCAGCTGAATAAAATACCGCCAGTTCATTATCAGACAGCTCGTATTTATTTTTCTCAATAACACGTTCGAGAGTGTCAATTGACTGGCAGCGTCGCAGGCGCATCAAATAATCGACTTTTGTTAATGGTTTATCAGACATAAATTCACCTTAGTAATTGTAATAATTTTAACAGGAAAGACTAACCGGATTAGCTCTGCTGACATTAGTGAAGCAGCGAAATAGACGGTTTCCTGATTTACGCCATTTCTGCAAATCCTGTGCGTTAATGCCGTAGCTGCTGAACAACATAAAGGTGTCGTCCAGGTATTCATCAATTTGCTCTATCAACTTATTATCTTCATTGTACTTAATTTTATAATTAAGTGCGAAGGTGGCGATATGCTCGATCAGCTCGTTAAGCTGTAAATTGATAGCAGACGTTGGATCGTTCACCCAGCCATGGTTACTTTCTTCAAGATTGGCAAGGCAGTCATGGTACAAGGATTCGCAGAGAAATTTCAACTGCGCGATATCATGCCTTTTTGGCGAGTACTCGTCCATAGCGCATCCCCTTCTGAGTGATTTTTTACTCACCGAACATCATGTCGGGATGGATACAACTTGCTTAGCCACACGGGAGCTGTGTTCCTGATAACTCTAACTATAAGCCACTCTGATCAAGATTTCACCGCGCTATTACGAAAAATTACAATTAAATCGTTACTGTTCGAGCCTTTACGCAAATCTACCTTTTGCAGCGAACGCGTTAATCAATAAAAAAGACGATTTTTATCGGTTCCTTAGAATTCATTGAGTTAGCGCAAAGTTTCATGTGAAGTCCGAAACCAGATATCTTCAGATATTTTCCATTGCTTAGGAATAGTCCGAATAATTTACGTCACGAAATGATAATAAAAGAATGCTGAGTTCCTGGTGTAAGTTATCGGCCTATTATGATAGGCCTTATTAAAAAAGAGGAAAATAAATAGAAAGGCAATAGGTCTATTTTATGATTTTTTCTGAAAAAGAAAAAGGCCGCAAATGCGGCCTTTTTATCATGTGAAACCGGTATCAGTGATGTTCTACCGAATGATTGTGCTCAACGTCTTCATTCTTACGGCTGAAGCGGCGGCGAACAACCACGAAGAACACCGGTACGAAGAAGATCGCAAGAACGGTCGCGGTTACCATCCCACCCATTACGCCGGTACCTACTGCGTTCTGTGCGCCGGAGCCCGCGCCGGAGCTGATAACCAGCGGCATAACGCCGAGGATAAATGCCAGGGACGTCATCAGGATTGGACGCAAACGCATACGAACGGCTTCCAGCGTTGCTTCAATCAGGCCTTTTCCTTCTTTCTCCATCAGATCTTTGGCGAATTCGACGATTAGTATCGCGTTCTTCGCCGACAAGCCAATGGTTGTCAGCAGGCCCACCTGGAAGTAAACGTCGTTGGTCAGCCCACGGAACGTTGCGGCAAGCAGCGCACCGATAACCCCCAGCGGAACCACCAGCATAACGGAGAATGGAATCGACCAGCTCTCATACAATGCCGCCAGACACAGGAACACCACAATCAGTGAAATGGCGTACAGGGCAGGGGCCTGGTTACCGGACAGACGTTCCTGATAGGACATGCCGGTCCAGTCGTAGCCGACACCCGCAGGCAGTTTGCTGGCCAGTTCTTCCATCAGGTTCATGGCTTCACCGGTGCTTCGGCCCGGCGCTGCCTGACCGAGGATTTCCATCGATGGCAAGCCGTTATAACGCTCCAGACGCGGTGAACCGTATTCCCAGCGCGAGGTTGAGAAGGCGGAGAACGGCACCATCTGGCCATCGCTGCCGCGAACATACCAGTTGTTGATATCGTTCGGCAGCATACGGTATTGCGCTTCGGACATCACGTAGACTTTCTTCACGCGACCACGGTCGATGAAGTCGTTGACGTAGCTGCCACCCCAGGCTGCACCCAGCGTGGTATTAATGTCGCTGATGGAAACACCCAGCGCCTGCGCTTTTTCCTGGTCGATATCGATCTTGTACTGCGGCGTATCTTCCAGACCGTTAGGGCGAACGCCCACCAGCAGGTCAGGGTGTTTTGCCACCTCGCCAAACAGCTGGTTACGCGCCTGAGTCAGTTTTTCGTGGCCCAGACCGCCCTGGTCAATCAGCTGGAAGTCGAAGCCGGTCGCCGTACCCAGTTCAACAATCGCTGGCAGGTTAAAGGCGAAGACCATCGCATCTTTAATCTGTGAGAAGGTGCCCATCGCGCGGCCGGTAATGGCTTCTACCTTGTTCTCTGCGCCCGGACGTTCAGACCAGTCTTTTAGAGAAACGAAGGCGATACCGGTGTTCTGACCACGACCCGCGAAGCCAAAGCCGTTAACCGCAAACACGGATTCGACGTTGTCTTTCTCTTTGGTCAGGAAGTAGTCGGTCATCTCATCCAGCACCTTTTGCGTACGCTCTTGCGTCGCACCGGCCGGAAGCTGCGCCATACTCAGGAACACGCCCTGGTCTTCATCTGGCAGGAACGAGCTTGGCAGACGAACGAACAGGAAAGCCATCCCCACCACGATGATGATATAGAGCAGCAGGTAACGACCGGTGCTGCGCAGGATGTTACCCACGCTGTCGGTGTAGTGGTGCGTACTCTTATCAAACATGCGGTTGAACCAGCCGAAGAAGCCCTTATGCTCGCCGTGACCGCCTTTCTGAATCGGCTTCAGCATCGTCGCGCACAGGGCTGGCGTCAGGATCAGTGCAACCAGTACCGACAGCGCCATCGCCGAAACAATGGTGATGGAGAACTGACGGTAAATCGCACCGGTAGAGCCACCAAAGAAGGCCATCGGGATAAATACCGCAGACAGTACCATCGCGATACCGACCAGCGCGCCCTGGATCTGGCCCATTGATTTACGGGTTGCTTCCTTCGGCGGCAGGCCTTCTTCCGCCATGACACGCTCGACGTTTTCGACCACCACGATGGCGTCATCCACCAGCAGGCCGATGGCGAGCACCATCCCGAACATCGTCAGGGTGTTTATCGAGTAGCCAAATATCGCCAGCACCGCGAAGGTCCCGAGCAGTACAACCGGCACGGCGATGGTTGGGATCAGCGTTGCGCGGAAGTTTTGCAGGAACAAGTACATCACCAGGAAGACGAGAATGATCGCCTCAACCAGGGTTTTCACCACTTCGTGAATCGAAATTTTAACGAATGGCGTGGTGTCATACGGATAAACGATTTTCAGACCTGACGGGAAGAACGGTTCCATCTTCTTCAGTTCTGCACGGATAGCCGTCGCGGTGTCCAGGGCGTTCGCGCCCGTCGCCAGTTTGATACCCAGACCGGAAGCCGGTTTACCGTTGAACTTCGCAATGATGTCGTAGTTCTCACCGCCCAGCTCAACCTTCGCCACGTCACGCAGGCGAACCTGCGAACCGTCCTGATTCACCTTCAGCAGAATTTTGCTGAACTCATCGGCGGAGGTCAGACGCGTTTGCGCGATGATCGACGCGTTAAGCTGCTGGCCTTTCACCGGCGGTGTACCACCCAACTGACCGGCGGCAACCTGGGCGTTCTGCGCTTTAATTGCGCTGATCACGTCAACCGGCGTCAGCTGGAAGTTGTTCAGTTTATTCGGATCCATCCAGATACGCATCGCGTACTGGGAACCGAACAGCTGAACGTCACCCACACCAGACGTACGGCTGATGGCGTCCTTCATGTTGGCGCCCACGTAGTCGGAAATATCCTCCTGCGTCATGGTGCCGTTGGTGTTGATCACGCCGACAACCATCAGGAAGCTACTGGACGATTTCTCGACGCTCACGCCCTGCTGTTGTACTTCCTGCGGCAGCAGAGGCATCGCCAGCTGCAATTTGTTCTGCACCTGAACCTGTGCAATGTCCGCATCCGTACCGGATTCAAAGGTCAGGGTGATCTGAACCGTACCGGTTGAGTCACTGTTTGAGGACATGTACATCAGGTTATCGATACCGTTCATGTTCTGTTCGATAACCTGCGTAACGGTATCCTGCACCGTTTTGGCATCAGCGCCCGGATAGGTTGCGGAGATCGTCACTGCCGGCGGCGCAATCGTTGGATATTGCGCGACAGGCAGCTTCAGGATCGCAAGTCCCCCGGCCAGCATGATGATTATGGCGATCACCCACGCAAATATGGGGCGATCGATAAAGAAATTAGGCATGTCTTAACGGCTCCTGTTTAAGTTAAGACTTGGTTTGTTCTGACTGGCCAGCGGCCGACGCTTGTTGTTTGTCGTCAGATTTCACTTCCTGAGCTTTGACCTGCGCACCAGGACGAACTTTTTGCAAACCAGTAATAATTACGCGATCGCCATCTTTCAGACCTTCCGTTACCAGCCACTTGTCGCCAATCGCCTGCGTTGCAGTGATATTGCGTGTTTCGACTTTGTTATCGGCACCCACAACCAGTGCGCTCGCATCGCCGCGTGGCGTACGGGTCACACCTTGCTGAGGAACCAGAATGGCGCTTGGGTTAGTCCCTTCCTCAAGACGGGCGCGTACGAACATACCGGGCAGCAGGGTTTTATCCGGATTGGGGAAAATGGCCCGGATGGTGATAGAGCCGGTGGTCTGATCGACGGTCACATCAGAAAATTCCAGTGTGCCAGTCTGTGAGAACTTGATACCGTCGTTGGTAACCAGTTCCACTTTGGCTTTACCGTTTTCCTGTTTCAGGGTGCCGTTAGCCAGCTCCTGTTTGAGACGCAGGAAATCGTTGCTGGACTGGGTGACGTCAACGTAGATCGGGTCGAGCTGCTGCACGGTGGCCAGCGCGTTGGTTTGACCGTTCTGCACCAGCGCACCTTCGGTGACGGCTGATTTACCAATGCGACCGCTGATAGGGGAGGTCACTTTGGTGTAGGCCAGGTTAATACGCGCGGTTTCTACCGCCGCTTTCGCCGCCACAACGGCTGCGTTGGCTTGCTGTGCATCGGCCAGGGCAGAATCGTAATCCTGTTGGCTGATGTACTGCGTGCCGAGCAGTTTCTTGTAACGATTCAACGTCAGCTGCGAGATTTTGGCTGCCGCTTCGGCTTTGGCCAGATCGCCCTTAGCGCTCTCATAAGACGCCTGATAGGTTGCTGGATCAATCTGATACAGAGACTCGCCTGCCTTGACATCACCGCCTTCGGTGAAGTTACGTTTCAGGATGATACCGCTCACCTGCGGACGCACTTCCGCAATGCGGTAGGCGCTGGTGCGGCCCGGTAGTTCTGTTGTCATCTGGAGAGGTTCGGATTTGAGCGTCACGACGCCAACTTCTGGCACCTGCTGAGCTCCTTGTTGAGCCTGTTTGTCGTCACATCCTGTAAGCGCTAAGCTGCCTGAGAGCATCAGAACGACCGCCAGAGGCGTTAACCCTCTGTTTTTGTTCATATGTAAACCTCGAGTGTCCGATTTCAAATTGATCAAGGGTCCTGAGTCTAAAAACCCATTGCTGCGTTTATATTATCGTCATGCTATGGTACATACATTCATAAATGTATGTAAATCTGACTCCTGTAAATTCATCAACGTATGGCACGAAAAACCAAACAACAAGCGCTGGAAACCCGACAACACATTCTAGATGTGGCAATGCGTTTGTTCTCACAGCAGGGTGTTTCGGCAACCTCGCTGGCACAGATTGCTCAGGCCGCGGGCGTCACGCGGGGAGCGATTTACTGGCATTTCAAAGACAAGTCCGATCTGTTTGGTGAAATCTGGGAGCTTTCAGAGTCCAGCATTAGCGATCTTGAGAGTGAGTATCGGGCAAAATTCCCTCACGATCCACTCTCAGTGTTAAGAGAAATTCTAGTATATATCCTTGAAGCGACGGTTGTTGAAGAGCGTCGTCGTCTGATGATGGAAATCATCTTCCATAAATGTGAGTTCGTTGGTGAAATGGCGGTGGTTCAACAGGCGCAGCGCGACCTGTGTCTGGAAAGCTACGATCGCATCGAACAGGTCCTCACGGAGTGCATGCAGGCCAAAATGCTTCCTGCCACATTACTCACCCGCCGGGCGGCGATCCTGATGCGCAGCTATATTTCCGGCCTGATGGAAAACTGGCTTTTTGCTCCGGAGTCGTTCGATCTCAGATCAGAGGCGCGCAGCTACGTCGAAATTTTTCTTGAGATGTGCCAGCTCTGTCCGACCCTTCAAAGTAAACTTAGCCCGCGCTCTGCCTGATCGGGCATGGTAAAAATCGTAGACCCTTTCCGTCGTACTATTCTGCTTCAGCCGGGCGTGATATCCTTCATGCCCGACTATTTCCGGTCATTTCTCACATCACATTCACAACTATGCTGCACATCAATCGCTCGCAACATCCTGTTCTGGCCCTGTTTTTGATCCTGCTGTTTTACTTTGCAGCCGCGCCGCTTTCATGGGCCCGTGCAGACAACGGCAGTGACATTCCCACGCGTGCTGATGTTCAGTCGCAACTCGACACCCTGAATAAGCAAAAAGATCTCTCCGCCCAGGAAAAACTCGTTCAGCAGGATCTGACGGAAACCCTGGAAACGCTGGACAAGATCGATCGCATCAAAGCCGAAACGGCCCAGCTACGGCAGAAGGTCGCTCAGGCGCCGGAGAACATGCGTAAGGCAACGGAGGCGCTGAGTGCGCTCAGCGACGTCGATAACGACGATGAAACCCGAAAAACGCTTGCCACGCTGTCGTTGCGCCAGCTTGAGTCGCGCGTGGCGCAGCTGCTGGACGATCTGCAAACGGCGCAATCCGATCTCTCAACCTACAACAGCCAGCTGGTTTCGCTGCAAACCCAGCCTGAGCGCGTGCAGAACGCCATGTACTCGGCGTCGCAACAGCTACAGCAGATACGTAACCGTCTGAATGGCATCACCGTGGGGGAAGGGGCGCTTCGTCCCACCCAGCAAACGCTGCTGAACATCCAGCAGACGCTGCTAAACGCGGAGATTGAACAGCAGCGTAAGAGCCTGGAAGGCAACACGGTGCTACAGGATGCGCTGCAAAAACAGCGTGACTACGTGACCGCGAATATCAACCGGCTTGAGCATCAGCTTCAGCTGTTGCAGGAAGCGGTGAACAGCAAGCGCCTGACGCTGACTGAAAAAACGGCGCAGGAAGCGGTTTCGCCAGACGAGACGGCCCGTATTCAGGCCAACCCGCTGGTGAAGCAGGAGCTGGAGATTAACCACCAACTGAGCGAGCGTCTGATTCAGGCGACTGAAAACGGCAGCGCGCTGGTGCAGCAGAATATTAAGGTCAAAAACTGGCTGGATCGCGCTTTGCAGGCCGAGCGCAACGTCAAGGAGCAGATTGCCGTCCTGAAGGGCAGCCTGCTGCTGTCGCGCATTCTCTACCAGCAACAGCAGACGCTGCCGTCCGCCGACGAGCTGGAAGACATGACCAACCGCATTGCGGATTTGCGTCTTGAACAGTTTGACGTTAACCAGCAGCGCGATGCGCTATTTCAGAGCGATACCTTCGTTGCCAAAGTGGAAGAGGGCCATTCAGGTGAAGTGAACGCTGAAGTTCACGACGCGCTGTTGCAGGTGGTGGACATGCGCCGCGAATTGCTCGATCAGCTTAACAAGCAGCTCGGCAACCAGCTGATGATGGCGATTAATCTGCAAATCAACCAGCAGCAGCTGGTGAGCGTTTCTAAAAGCCTCCAGGAGATCCTGACCCAGCAGATTTTCTGGGTGAACAGCAATAAACCCATGGACTGGGACTGGTTTAAATCTTTCCCGGAAACGCTGAAATCCCAGATCAAAAGCATGAAAATTACCGTGAACTGGGAGAAAGCCTGGCCTGCGGTGATGATTGCCTTCCTGACGGGGCTGCCTTTGCTGCTTATCGCCGGCGTCATACGCTGGCGTTTGAAATGGCTGAAACAGTACCAGGCGAAGCTGGCCTCGGAAGTGGGGCAACTGCGTAACGACAGCCAGCTGCACACCCCGAAAGCGATCCTGATCGATCTGATCCGTGCTCTGCCGGTCTGCCTGTTGATACTCGCCGTGGGCCTGATCCTGCTGACCATGCAGCTGAATATCAGCGATCTGCTGTGGGCGTTCAGCAAGAAGCTGGCGCTGTTCTGGCTGGTGTTTGGTCTGTGCTGGAAAGTGCTGGAAAAAGATGGCGTCGCCGTCCGCCACTTCAACATGCCGGAAAAACTCACCAGCCACTGGCGTCGCCAGATTGTGCGCATCAGCCTCGCGCTGCTGCCGCTGCACTTCTGGTCAGTTGTGGCGGAGCTTTCCCCGCTGCACCTGATGGATGACGTGCTGGGGCAACTGGTGATTATGCTGAACCTGCTGCTGATTGCCGTTCTGATGTGGCCAATGTGCCGCGACAGCTGGCGGGATAAAGAGTCCCACAATCTTCGTCTGGCTACCGTAAC
The DNA here is from genome assembly GCF_050031515.1 of Enterobacter cloacae complex sp. 397G4. NCBI lineage: Bacteria > Pseudomonadati > Pseudomonadota > Gammaproteobacteria > Enterobacterales > Enterobacteriaceae > Enterobacter > Enterobacter cloacae complex sp. 397G4. Next base: position 1,194,822 of record NZ_JBLGWE010000001.1, read on the forward strand.
GGTACTGGCGATCATTCCTCTGGCGCTGATGGTGCTGACGGCGACGGGTTACTTCTATACCACGCTGCGTCTGTCCGGCCGCTGGATCGAAACGGTTTATCTGGTGATTGTATGGAACCTGCTGTTCCAGACCGTGCTGCGTGGTTTGAGCGTGGCGGCGCGTCGCATTGCCTACCGCCGTGCTATTGCCCGTCGCCAGCATCAGGTGAAAGAGGGGGCCGAAGGGGCTGAGCCACAGGAAGAGCCGACCATTGCTCTGGAGCAGGTTAACCAGCAAACGATGCGTATTACCATGCTGGTGATGATCGCCCTGTTTGCGGTGATGTTCTGGGCCATCTGGTCTGATTTAATTACCGTCTTCGCCTACCTCGACAGTATCACGCTCTGGCAATACAACGGTACCGAAGCGGGCGCTGCGGTAATGAAAAGCGTCACCATGGGCAGCCTGCTCTTTGCGCTGGTGTCGTCAGTGGTTGCCTGGGCGTTGATCCGCAACCTGCCGGGTCTGCTGGAAGTGCTGGTGCTCTCAAGGCTGAACCTGCGTCAGGGGGCGTCGTACGCTATTACCACCATCCTGAACTACGTCATTATTATTGTCGGGGCGATGACGGTATTCGGCTCGCTGGGCGTCTCGTGGGATAAACTCCAGTGGCTGGCGGCGGCGTTGTCGGTGGGTCTGGGCTTCGGCTTGCAGGAGATCTTCGGTAACTTTGTCTCTGGCCTGATTATCCTGTTCGAACGTCCGGTGCGTATCGGCGATACCGTCACCATCGGTACTTTCTCCGGGACCGTCAGCAAGATCCGCATTCGTGCGACCACCATTACCGACTTCGATCGTAAAGAGGTGATCATCCCGAACAAAGCGTTTGTGACCGAGCGTCTGATCAACTGGTCGCTCTCGGATACCACCACTCGCGTGGTGATCCGACTCGGGGTGGCCTATGGCTCGGATCTGGACAAGGTGAAAGAGGTACTGCTGAAGGCGGCAGCTGACCATCCAAAAGTGATGCACGATCCTGCGCCAGCGGTATTCTTCACCACCTTCGGGCCGAGCACTTTGGATCATGAGCTGCGCCTGTACGTACGCGAACTGCGCGATCGCAGCTACACCGTCGATGAGCTGAACCGCACCATTGACCGTCTGTGTCGTGAAAACGATATTAATATCGCCTTTAACCAGCTTGAGGTTCATCTGCGCAACGAGAAAGGCGATGAGCATACGGAAGTGAAGCGCGAGATTAAGGGGGACGACCCTACTCCCGCCTAATCTATTTCCCTCTCCCCTCTGGGGAGAGGGTAGGGTGAGGGGGAAGTTTCCCCTCAAAATCTCGTCGCACAATCTCCAGTGCTTTCAGCACCGTCTCCGCCGGGATCTCGTGATTCTCCAGCAGCATAATTAAATCGACGGCCAGCTTGACCTCGTCGGGGGCATTTTCCAGTGACATCAGTGGCTCCTGTTAACGGGTCAGGCGTTCGATGACGCGTTCAATCTCATCCAGCGCCTGACGGCAGCGGACGATGCGGCCTTCCAGCGCGCTGATTTCACGCATTAATAACTGCTGCTCTTCCAGCGTTTCGCTGGTGTTCAGGCGGGCTTCGCGCTCGCGCTTCATCTCAAACAGACGGCGCTCAAACTCCTGGTTCTCCAGCCGCTTGCGCTGCCATTTACCGAGCCCCGGCGAGGCGCTGTCCCACGCCCGTAACGGCCAGGCGGCGATTTCCCGGTGCAGGGCGGTGATCTGCTCGGTAAGATGCTCCGCAAGCCACGCGACCTGTTCCTGCTGTTCACTCTCAACCGCGTGACGAAGCTCGTCGAGATTGGTCTGCGCTTCAGCAAGATAATCCTCAATGACGGTGCTGCGGGTGCGGAAGAGCTGTCGGTCAAAGCGCGGTTTCAGCGTGGCGTGGCCCATCAACGGCGTGGCCTGCGCCCGCAGCGCGATCAGCTGATTTTGCAGCCTCTCAAGAAGCAGTGCTGTTTTCAAGGCGCTCTCCAGTGGTAAAGTAGCCGTTCAGTTTGATAACGATTCGCATTATGCAGCGTACTATTTTAATCATCATTGGCTGGCTCGCGGTAGTGCTGGGCACGCTGGGTGTGGTTTTACCCTTGCTGCCGACCACCCCGTTTATCCTGTTGGCCGCCTGGTGCTTCGCCCGCTCGTCGCCGCGTTTTCACCACTGGCTTCTGTACCGCTCGTGGTTTGGCGGCTACCTGCGGCACTGGCAAAAACACCGGGCCATGCCGCCCGGGGCTAAGCCGCGCGCCATTGCCTTCATCTTGATCACCTTCGCCGTCTCGTTATGGCTGGTGAAAATGATGTGGGTGCGCATTCTGCTGCTGGCGATCCTGGTTTGCCTGCTGATCTTTATGTGGCGGATCCCCGTGGTTGATGAAAAGCAACAAAAGCACTGAAGCCTCATCATGGCGGTTGCAATTATGGCGCACAGCCAGTAAATTCGACCGTTTTCGAGCACAGGTGCGCCTGGTCAAAGGTTAAACAACTGTTACTTTGACCGACTCGTCGCGCGCCGTGAGTAACACTGTTTCATTTAGGCACAAACCGATGACCGCAACTGCACAGCAGCTTGAATATCTGAAAAATAGCATCAAAAGTATCCAGGACTATCCAAAACCTGGCATTCTTTTCCGCGATGTCACCAGCTTGCTGGAAGACCCGAAAGCGTACGCCCTCAGCATTGAACTGCTGGTTGAGCGTTATAAAAACGCCGGGATCACCAAAGTAGTAGGTACTGAAGCCCGTGGCTTCCTGTTTGGCGCACCGGTTGCGCTGGCGATGGGCGTGGGGTTTGTGCCGGTGCGTAAGCCGCGCAAACTGCCGCGTGAAACCATTGCTGAGAGCTATGAGCTGGAATACGGCACCGATCAGCTGGAAATTCACGTTGATGCCATCAAGCCAGGCGACAAAGTGCTGGTGGTGGACGATCTGCTGGCAACCGGCGGCACCATCGAAGCGACCGTGAAGCTGATCCGTCGTCTGGGCGGGGAAGTGACCGACGCGGCATTCATCATCAACCTGTTCGATCTCGGCGGCGAGCAGCGCCTGGAAAAACAGGGTATTACCAGCTACAGCCTGGTGCCATTCCCGGGACATTAATCCCGTATCTCACAACCTCGCTCAATGGGTGAGGTTGTGATAGCATTCCCCTCCATTAATTCACCTTCCAGCGTTGCAGAGCCTGCCCATGAGTTATCAGGTGTTAGCCCGTAAATGGCGACCACAAACCTTTGCTGACGTTGTCGGTCAGGAACATGTGCTGACGGCCCTGGCGAACGGCTTGTCGCTAGGTCGCATCCATCACGCCTATCTTTTTTCCGGCACCCGCGGCGTCGGTAAAACCTCTATTGCCCGTCTGCTGGCAAAAGGTCTGAACTGCGAAACCGGGATCACCGCCACCCCGTGCGGCGTGTGCGACAACTGTCGTGAGATCGAGCAGGGGCGTTTTGTCGATCTGATTGAGATCGACGCCGCCTCGCGCACCAAAGTGGAAGATACCCGCGATCTGCTCGACAACGTGCAGTACGCCCCGGCGCGCGGCCGCTTCAAGGTCTATCTGATCGATGAAGTGCACATGCTGTCGCGCCACAGCTTCAACGCCCTGCTGAAAACGCTGGAAGAGCCGCCTGCGCATGTCAAATTCCTGCTGGCGACCACCGATCCGCAAAAGCTGCCGGTCACGATCCTCTCGCGCTGCCTGCAATTCCATCTGAAGGCGCTCGACGTTGAGCAGATCCGCGCTCAGCTTGAGCATATCCTCGATGAAGAGAACATTGTCCACGAGCCGCGTGCGCTGCAACTGCTGGCCCGTGCCGCGGACGGCAGCCTGCGCGATGCGTTGAGCCTGACCGATCAGGCGATTGCCAGCGGTGACGGTAAACTCTCCACCGACGCGGTCAGTACTATGCTCGGCACGCTGGATGACGATCAGGCGCTGTCGCTTATTGAAGCGATGATTGCCGCCAACGGTGAGCGGGTAATGACCCTCGTCAACGACGCCGCTGCCCGTGGCATTGAGTGGGAAGCGCTGCTGGTCGAGATGCTCAGCCTGCTGCACCGCGTGGCGATGCTGCAACTGTCTCCGTCGGCCATTGGCGCGGACATGGCGACCATTGAACAGCGGATGCGTGAACTTGCGCGCACCGTGCCGCCGGCTGACGTTCAGCTTTATTATCAGACGCTGCTGATTGGCCGCAAAGAGCTGCCGTTTGCACCGGATCGCCGGATGGGCGTTGAAATGACGCTGCTGCGCGCGCTGGCCTTCCATCCGCGCAAGCCATTGCCGGAGCCGGAAACGCCCCGGCAGTCCTTTGCGCCGGTTGCGCCGACCGCGGTAATGTCACCGCAGCAGGTGCCACCGCAACCGGCATCGCCGCCGCCGCAAAACGTGCCGCTGTCGGATGCCACCAGTTCGGTGCTTGCCGCACGAAGCCAGTTGCAACGTGCGCAGGGAGCAACCAAACCAAAAAAGAGTGAACCGGCAGCGCCTGCAAGAGCGCGGCCGGTGAACAACGCCGCGCTTGAACGACTGGCCTCGGTAACGGAGCGCGTGCAGTCGCGTCCGGCACCGTCCGCGCTCGAGCAAAAAGCCCCGGCGAAAGAAGAGGCATACCGCTGGAAGGCGACCACCGTTGTTGAAACGGTCAAGGAAGTGGTCGCCACGCCAAAAGCGCTGAAAAAGGCGCTGGAGCATGAAAAAACGCCGGAGCTATCCGCGAAGCTCGCGGAAGAGTCCATCGAGCGCGACGCCTGGGCCGCCGAGGTCAGCAAACTGCAACTGCCGAAGCTGGTGGAGCAGGTCGCGCTGAACGCCTGGAAAGAGCAGGACGGTAATCAGGTGCGTCTGCACCTGCGCCCTGGCCAGCGGCACCTCAACTCCCCTGGCGCGCAAAAGGCGCTGGCCGAGGCGCTTACCGCATTACAGGGTGTACCGGTTGAATTGACTATCATTGAAGATGATAATCCGGCGGTGAAAACGCCGCTCGAGTGGCGTCAGGCCATTTATGAAGAGAAGCTCGCGCAGGCGCGCGAGGCGATAATTGCGGATAACAACATCCAGACCCTGCGTCGGTTCTTCGACGCCGATCTGGATGAAGAGAGTATTCGCCCCATTTGATCGTGAGTCTGACTTACGGTTGTAATCCTTAACGTGAAAGAAGAGAGAAGCCTATGTTTGGTGGAAAAGGCGGTCTGGGTGGTCTGATGAAGCAGGCTCAGCAGATGCAGGAAAAAATGCAGAAGATGCAGGAAGAGATCGCTCAGCTGGAAGTCACGGGTGAATCCGGTGCCGGTCTGGTCAAGGTGACCATCAACGGTGCGCATAACTGCCGTCGCGTTGAAATCGACCCGAGCCTGCTCGAAGACGACAAAGAGATGCTGGAAGATCTGGTTGCAGCCGCGTTTAACGATGCCGCTCGCCGTATCGACGAAACCCAGAAAGAGAAAATGGCCTCTGTTTCCAGCGGTATGCAACTGCCGCCGGGCTTTAAGATGCCATTCTGATGCAAACCAGTCCGCTGCTCACGCAGTTAATGGAAGCACTGCGCTGCCTGCCGGGCGTTGGCCCGAAGTCGGCGCAGCGTATGGCGTTTACGCTATTGCAGCGCGACCGCAGCGGCGGGATGCGCCTGGCGCAGGCTCTGACCCGCGCCATGTCAGAAATTGGCCACTGTGCGGATTGCCGGACCTTTACCGAGCAGGACGTATGTAACATCTGCACGAACCCGCGTCGTCAGGAAAACGGTCAGATTTGCGTGGTGGAGAGTCCGGCGGACATCTACGCCATCGAACAAACCGGGCAGTTTTCCGGCCGCTATTTCGTGCTGATGGGGCATCTCTCCCCGCTGGATGGCATCGGCCCGGACGATATCGGTCTCGATCGCCTGGAGCAGCGCCTGGAGTCGGAAACCATCAAAGAGGTGATCCTCGCCACCAACCCGACGGTGGAAGGGGAGGCAACCGCCAACTACATCGCCGAGCTGTGCGCGCAGTACGGCGTTGACGCCAGCCGCATCGCCCACGGCGTGCCGGTCGGCGGTGAGCTGGAGATGGTCGACGGCACCACGCTGTCACACTCGCTGGCCGGACGTCACAAGATTATTTTCTGACCAAACGGAGGCTGCGCGCGCGGCCTCCGCTTGAAAATTCCTCCCCTTATCCCCATCTCTCACTCAACGTTTTACAACCCCATTAAATGGCATTGTTGAGGTCGACTTAGATGAAAGGACAAGAAACCCGTGGTTTCCAGTCAGAAGTAAAACAGCTTCTGCACCTGATGATCCATTCCCTGTATTCCAACAAAGAAATCTTCCTGCGTGAGCTGATTTCCAACGCCTCTGATGCGGCGGACAAGCTGCGCTTCCGCGCGCTGTCTAACCCGGATCTGTATGAAGGCGACGGCGAGCTGCGCGTGCGCGTCTCGTTTAATAAAGAGAACCGCACCCTGACCATCGCCGATAACGGCATCGGGATGAACCGCGACGAGGTGATTGACCACCTCGGAACCATCGCCAAATCCGGCACCAAAGCGTTCCTTGAGTCCATGGGCTCTGACCAGGCGAAAGACAGCCAGCTGATCGGTCAGTTCGGCGTAGGCTTCTACTCGGCGTTCATCGTGGCGGACAAAGTCACCGTGCGCACCCGCGCCGCGGGCGACAGCGTCGAGAACGGCGTGCTGTGGGAGTCTAAAGGTGAAGGTGAATACACCGTTGATGACATCACCAAAGCGGATCGCGGCACAGAAATCACCCTGCACCTGCGTGAAGGCGAAGACGATTTCCTGAACGACTGGCGCGTACGCTCCATCATCAGCAAATATTCCGACCATATCGCGCTGCCGGTTGAGATTGAAAAACAGGAAGAGAAAGACGGCGAAACCGTGGTTTCCTGGGAGAAAATCAACAAGGCGCAGGCGCTGTGGACGCGTAATAAAGCTGAAATTAAAGACGACGAGTACAACGAGTTTTACAAGCACATCGCCCACGACTTCACCGATCCGCTGACCTGGTGCCACAACCGTGTGGAAGGGAAACAGGAGTACACCAGCCTGCTGTACATTCCGGCGCAGGCGCCGTGGGACATGTGGAACCGCGATCACAAGCACGGCCTGAAGCTGTACGTGCAGCGCGTGTTCATTATGGACGACGCCGAGCAGTTCATGCCGAACTACCTGCGCTTTGTGCGTGGCCTGATAGACTCCAACGATCTGCCGCTGAACGTCTCCCGTGAAATTCTTCAGGACAGCACCGTCACCCGTAACCTGCGCAACGCCCTGACCAAACGTGCGTTGCAGATGCTGGAAAAACTGGCGAAGGACGATGCGGAAAAATACCAGACCTTCTGGAAACAGTTTGGCCTGGTGCTGAAAGAAGGTCCGGCGGAAGATACTGCGAACGTGGAAGCTATCGCTAAACTGCTGCGCTTCGCCTCTACGCACAACGACTCCTCCGCCCAGACCGTGTCGCTGGAAGAGTACGTCTCCCGCATGAAAGAAGGGCAGGAGAAGATCTACTACATCACCGCCGACAGCTATGCGGCAGCGAAGAGCAGCCCGCATCTGGAACTGCTGCGTAAGAAAGGCATCGAAGTGCTGCTGCTGTCTGACCGCATCGACGAGTGGATGATGAACTACCTGACCGAGTTCGACGGTAAATCCTTCCAGTCCGTTGCCAAAGCCGACGAGTCTATCGATAAGCTGGCGGATGAAGTGGACGACAGCGCGAAAGAAGCCGAGAAGGCGCTGGAGCCGTTCGTTGAGCGCGTTAAAACGCTGCTGGGCGACCGCGTGAAAGAGGTGCGCTTCACGCACCGTCTGACCGATACGCCAGCCATTGTCACCACCGATGCGGACGAAATGAGCACCCAGATGGCGAAACTGTTCGCTGCGGCGGGCCAGGCCGTGCCGGATGTGAAATATATCTTTGAGCTTAATCCGGATCACCCGCTGGTGAAACGCGCGGCGGATACCCAGGACGACGCCCGCTTTGCGGAGTGGGTTGAACTGCTGCTGGATCAGTCCCTGCTGGCCGAGCGCGGTACGCTGGAAGATCCTAACCTGTTCATTAAACGTGTGAATGCGCTGCTGCTGGCGTAATCTTCCCTCACCCCGGCCCTCTCCCACAGGGAGAGGGTGAAAGAGTTCCCTCTCCCTGTGGGAGAGGGTTAGGGTGAGGGCACCAGACCGCACGAAGCCAAATTATCTCCCCCCGTTAACCGTTTCAGCCTTCCCGCCTTCCTTGAGCCATACCCGTTCTGGTGGTATTGTTTAGCGCTTTTTGAAAAATTGAATCGACTTTTGAGGGGATTTTCGCAATGCGTATTATTCTGCTTGGCGCTCCGGGCGCGGGTAAAGGAACTCAGGCTCAGTTCATCATGGAGAAATACGGTATTCCGCAAATCTCCACCGGTGACATGCTGCGCGCCGCTGTTAAATCTGGCTCCGAGCTGGGTAAACAAGCGAAAGACATCATGGACGCAGGCAAACTGGTGACCGACGAACTGGTTATCGCGCTGGTTAAAGAGCGCATTGCGCAGGAAGACTGCCGTAACGGTTTCCTGCTGGACGGCTTCCCGCGCACCATTCCTCAGGCTGACGCCATGAAAGAAGCGGGCATCAACGTGGATTACGTGCTGGAGTTCGACGTACCAGACGAGCTGATCGTTGACCGTATCGTTGGCCGTCGCGTACACGCTGCTTCTGGCCGCGTTTACCACATCAAATTCAACCCACCTAAGGTTGAAGGCAAAGACGACGTGACCGGCGAAGAGCTGACCACCCGTAAAGACGATCAGGAAGAGACCGTGCGTAAACGCCTGGTGGAGTACCATCAGATGACCGCGCCGCTGATCGGCTACTACTCTAAAGAAGCGCAGGCGGGTAACACCCAATACGCCAAAGTCGACGGTACCAAAGCCGTGGCTGACGTACGTGCAGAGCTGGAAAAAATCCTCGGCTAAGCGCACCTCTCTCACCCGGAGCCCCGGGTGAGAAAAATTCTCATCTTACCTATTACAGCAATGGGTTTCGTTTAAACGCATTTCCGCTACAATTGACAGCCTATCAAATGGTTAAGAGGCGTGAATGAGTCAGGCGAAAACCGGCATCCTGCTTGCCAATCTGGGCACCCCAGAAGCACCTACTCCAGCGGCGGTCAAACGCTACCTGCGACAATTTTTAAGCGACACGCGCGTCGTGGATACCCCAAGACTGCTGTGGTGGCCACTGCTGCGTGGCGTCATTCTGCCGATTCGTTCCCCGCGTGTGGCAAAGCTCTATCAGTCCGTGTGGATGGAAGAGGGCTCGCCGCTGATGGTGTACAGCCGTCGTCAGGAGAAGGCGCTGGCCGCCCGCCTGCCGGACATGCCCGTTGCGCTCGGCATGAGCTACGGTAAGCCGTCCCTGGAAAGCGCCGTCGACTCTTTGCTGGCGCAGGGCGTTGAACACATTGTGGTGCTGGCCCTTTATCCGCAGTATTCGTGCTCCACGGTAGCTGCCGTCTGGGACGAACTGGCGCGCATTCTGGCGACCCGCCGCCGTATACCGGGTATCACCTTTATCCGCGACTACGCCGATAACGAGCTGTACATTCAGGCGCTTGCCAGCAGCGCGCGCGCGTCGTTTGAAAAACACGGCGAGCCGGATCTGCTGCTGCTCTCCTATCACGGTATTCCGCAGCGTTTCGCGAACGAAGGGGATGATTACCCCCAGCGTTGCCGCGATACCACCCGCGAGCTGGTCTCCGCCCTCGGCCTGCCGCCTGAGAAGGTGATGATGACCTTCCAGTCGCGCTTCGGCCGTGAACCGTGGCTCACCCCGTATACTGATGAAACGCTTAAGATGCTGGGCGAGAAGGGCGTGAAGCACATTCAGGTGATGTCGCCGGGCTTCTCGGCGGACTGTCTGGAAACGCTGGAAGAGATTGCTGTCCAGAACAAAGAGTTCTTTATGGAGGCGGGCGGAACGAAATACGAATACATTCCTGCGCTTAACGACTCCCCTGAACACATCGACATGATGGTGTCACTGGTCACCACCCGCCGCTGATCGCGTTACGGGCCGGGTTTGTGCTACCATTCCCGGCCCGTATTCTTTGCACAGTTCAGACCATGAAATTTCCCGGTAAACGTAAGTCCAAACACTATTTCCCCGTCGATGCCCGCGATCCGCTGTTACAGCAAATTCAGCAGGAAAGCGAAACCAGCGCTGCCTGGGTGGTCGGTATCGATCAGACGCTGGTGGACATTGAAGCCAAAGTGGATGATGCGTTTGTCGCACGTTACGGTCTGAGCGCCGGGCACTCGCTGGTGATTGAGGATGACGTTGCTGAAGCGCTGTATCAGGAGCTGGTGCGCGAAAATCTTATCACCCACCAGTTTGCCGGCGGCACCATCGGCAACACCATGCACAACTACTCCGTACTGGCAGACGACCGCTCGGTGCTGCTTGGCGTGATGTGCAGCAATATCGAAATCGGTGGCTATGCCTACCGCTACCTGTGCAATACCTCCAGCCGCACCGATCTGAACTATTTGCAGGGCGTTGACGGGCCGATTGGCCGCTGCTTTACGCTGATAAGCGATTCCGGCGAGCGTACCTTTGCCATCAGCCCCGGCCATATGAACAAGCTGCGCGCTGAAAGTATCCCGGAAGAGGTGATCGCGGGCGCGTCTGCGCTGGTACTGACCTCCTATCTGGTGCGCTGCAAGCCGGGCGAACCAATGCCGGACGCAACCATGAAGGCAATTGAGTACGCGAAGAAATACAACGTGCCTGTGGTTCTGACGCTGGGCACCAAATTCGTCATTGCCGACAACCCGGAGTGGTGGCAGGCCTTCCTGAAAGAACACGTCTCGATTCTGGCGATGAATGAAGAAGAAGCCGAAGCGCTGACCGGCGAAAGCGATCCGCTGCTGGCGTCTGATAAGGCGCTGGACTGGGTAGATCTGGTGCTCTGCACCGCCGGGCCGGTCGGGCTGTATATGGCGGGCTTCACGGAAGAAGAGAGCAAGCGGAAAACCCAGCACCCGCTGCTGCCGGGCGCAATCGCCGAATTTAACCAGTACGAGTTCAGCCGCGCCATGCGTCATAAAGACTGCATCAACCCGCTGCGTATCTTCTCCCACATCGCACCGTATATGGGTGGCCCCGAGAAGATCATGAACACCAACGGCGCGGGCGACGGCGCGCTGGCCGCGCTGCTGCACGACATCACCGCCAACGCCTACCACAAAACCAATGTGCCGAATTCCAGCAAGCACACCTTCAACTGGCTGACCTACTCCTCGCTGGCGCAGGTGTGCAAGTACGCGAACCGCGTGAGTTATCAGGTGCTGAACCAGCATTCACCGCGCTTAACGCGGGGGCTGCCGGAACGGGAAGACAGCCTCGAAGAGGCGTATTGGGACAGGTAAAAGCAAAACGGCAACCTGTGGTTGCCGTTTTTAGTGTTTGTTCCCACTCCCTGTGGGAGAGGGCCAGGGTGAGGGCATCAGGCCGCACAAAACTTAACCCGTCACCGCCTCTTCAACTGGCGGTTTTGTCAGCATTGTCAGCATTGTATTCGCAATCTCACGCTCACCCATCACCACCTGATTCGCGCCGCGCTCGGTGATGTACTCCACTTCGTCATCATAATGGGCGCGGGCAATGATTTCGATATGTGGGCATTTTTCACGGGCTGTGGCGACAATCTCGCCAGCCTCGTAACCGTTCGGGATAGTGAGCAGCAGCCAGCGAGCGCAGTCCAGATGCGCCAGATTCATAATCTCTTCGTTAGCCGCGTTGCCCAGCACCGCGCGGATGCCGCGCTCGCGAAGCTCGTCGACGCGAGTGCGGGAGGTTTCAATCACTACCAGGGGAATTCCCTGGGCCATCAGCTTCTCACCGAGCAGGCTGCCGACGCGGCCAAAACCGACCAGCAGCGCGTGGTTGCAGATATCTACGGGGATCTGTTTCTCCTCCTCAATCGCTTCTTCCAGGGTTTGCTCTTCGAGGGTTTCGGTCTTCTCGAGATATTTCTCCAGCAGGGCAAACAATACCGGGTTTAGCATGATGGAGAGGATCGCCCCCGCCAGCACCAGATTTTGCCCCGCCTGTGGCAGCAGGTTCAGGGCCATCCCCAGACCAGCAAGAATAAAGGCGAACTCGCCAATCTGCGCCAGGCTGGCGGCGATGGTCAGCGCCGTGCGCGGCGAGTGACCGAACATCCGTACCAGGAAGAAGGCGGCAACGGACTTACCAAAGATGATGATTGCCAGCGTACCCAGCACGGCCAGCGGCTGCTGAATGAGGATCAGCGGGTCGAACAGCATCCCGACGGAGACAAAGAACAGCACCGCGAATGCATCACGTAGCGGCAGGGTATCGTGCGCGGCACGGTGGCTCAGCTCGGACTCGTTCAGCACCATCCCGGCGAAGAACGCGCCCAGCGCAAAGGAGACGTCAAACAGCTCGACGGCGCCAAAGGCAATGCCCAGCGCCAGCGCAAGGACCGAAAGCGTGAACAGTTCACGCGAGCCCGTGGCGGCGCTGCGGGACATGATCCACGGCACCAGACGGCGGCCCACCAGCATCATGATGGCGATAAACGCCACGACTTTACCGATGGTAATGCTCATATCCAGCGCCAGCGAGGCGAAGCCGATATTCTCTTTTTCCATCATCCCGGCAACGGCAGGCAGCAGAACCAGCGTCAACACCATTACCAGATCTTCAACAATCAGCCAGCCTATCGCGATTTGTCCGCGCTGGCTGTCTATCAGCTGTCTCTCTTCAAGCGCGCGCAGCAGCACCACGGTACTGGCGGTTGAAAGACACAGCCCAAATACGATACCGGTCATGATTGACCAGCCCAGCACCGCCGAAAGCGCCATGCCCAGCAGCGTCGCCACCCCTATCTGGGCGATCGCTCCCGGTATGGCGATCGACTTTACCGCCATCAGATCCTTCAGGGAAAAATGCAGTCCGACGCCAAACATCAGCAGGATCACGCCCAATTCCGCCAGCTCAGGCGCCAGTTTGGTATCAGCGACAAAACCCGGCGTAAAGGGCCCTGCCAGCACGCCCGCCAGTAAATAGCCTACCAGGGGCGAAATACGCAATTTATTGGCAATCATGCCGAGAATAAAAGCGAGCACAAGTCCACCAACAATGGTGGTGATAAGCGGTGTGGCGTGGTGCATTCCGTCTCCTTTCGCGATGGGTGATCCATTTTTGGTGCAAATACCAAAAAGCCGATTAATAGTTTATGACAATTTTTACGCTTATGTTTATGAATAATTGTTGAAATCACAATAAAAAGGCAATAAGCATGAAAAAAGGCAGATTTTGATAAATTTGCTGAGGGGAGGGAGAGGAAAGCCTTATGGCATCAGGTTATCCGGCTGCCAAAGTTTAACTTTGGCAGCCGTGAAGTCACGCTTTATGACGATTGTCAGGCAGGAATATGGTCAACATCCCCAGAAGTGGCAGGAAAGCGCAGATTTTATAGACCAGGAAGATGCTGGTGTGGTCTGCAACCATCCCCAACACGGCTGCGCCAAGGCCGCCCATGCCAAAGGCAAAACCGAAAAAGAGACCGGAAACCATACCGATACGTCCCGGCAGCAGCTCCTGCGCATAGACCAGGATGGCTGAAAATGCCGATGCGAGAATAAAACCAATAATCACCGTCAATATTCCGGTCCATTCCAGCGTTGCGTACGGTAAAACAAGCGTAAACGGCGCGACGCCGAGTATAGAGCCCCAAATCACATATTTACGTCCAATTTTATCCCCCACAGGGCCGCCTATCACCGTGCCTGCCGCCACCGCAAACAGGAAGGCAAAGAGGTGGAACTGGGCGTTTTGTACTGATAATCCGAATTTTTGCATCAGATAGAAGGTGTAATAGCTGCTAATGCTCGCCATATAGAAATATTTCGAGAAAATCAGCACCAGCAGCACGCTGACGGCAAGGATCACCTTATTGCGCGGAAGGGGATTGGTTATCTTCGCGGCAGGTTTTCCCTTATTTACGCGATGCTGCGCGGCATACCAGCGGCTGATTTGCGCCAGGACGACAATCGCCAGCAGCGCGGCCAGCACAAACCACGCCACGTTGCCTTTGCCGTAAGGCGCGATAATTACCGCCGCCAGCAGAGGACCGAGGGAGCTACCAAAGTTACCCCCCACCTGGAACAGAGACTGCGCCAGCCCGTGACGTCCGCCGGAGGCCATACGTGCCACGCGGGACGATTCCGGATGGAACACCGATGAACCGGTTCCCACCAGCGCCGCGGCAACCAGTACCGCCTCAAAGCTGCCCGCCATGGCCAGCAGCACCAGCCCGCTCAGGGTGAAGCACATGCCAATGGGCAGCGACCATGGCATCGGGTATTTGTCCGTCCAGTAGCCCACCACCGGCTGTAGCAGCGAAGAGGCCAGCTGGAAGGTCAGGGTGATCATCCCGATCTGCACGAAGGTTAATGAGAACTCAGACTGCAACAGCGGGTAGATCGCCAGAATCAGCGACTGGATCATGTCGTTGAGCAGATGAGAGAGACTGATTGCGCCTAATACTTTAAAGGAAGTGCGCGATTTCGGCGGCGACGCCGGAGCGCCCTGGACGGGCTGGGTTGATTCACTGATTGCCATAAATACCACGTCGATTTGTTATTAGAGATGCAGGGAGTAATTATTATCCGACTAACATACCCGTCCGTGACATTTGAAGAAAGTCGCAATTCTGAAAACTTATTTGTCTATTCTTGTGAGTCACTGTAATTTTTGCGTTTGTCTATGGGTCAGGGAGAGAGAAGATGAAGTTAATGAAGCGTGGCGTCGCGCTGGCGCTCATCGCCGCATGGGGGCTGACAAGCCTGCCCGCGCAGGCGTATGAAAAAGATAAAACCTATAAAATTACCATTCTGCATACTAACGATCATCACGGCCATTTCTGGCGCAGCGAATACGGTGAATATGGCCTGGCGGCGCAAAAAACGCTGGTGGACGGCATTCGTAAAGAGGTCGCGGCCCAGGGCGGCAGCGTCCTGCTGCTGTCGGGCGGGGATATTAATACCGGGGTGCCGGAATCTGATTTGCAGGATGCCGAGCCTGATTTTCGCGGCATGAATTTAATTGGTTACGACGCGATGGCGGTCGGAAACCACGAGTTTGATAATCCGCTGAGCGTATTGCGCCAGCAGGAGAAGTGGTCCAAATTCCCGTTCCTTTCCGCCAATATTTATCAGAAAAGCACCGGCGAGCGCCTGTTTAAACCGTGGGCGCTGTTTAAGCGTCAGGATCTGAAGATCGCGGTCATCGGCTTAACCACCGACGATACGGCTAAAATTGGTAATCCTGAATTTTTCACCGACATCGAATTCCGTAAACCGGCGGACGAAGCGAAGCTGGTGATCCAGGAGTTGCAGCAGAATGAAAAACCGGATGTGATTATCGCGACCACCCACATGGGGCATTACGATAACGGTCAGCACGGCTCTAACGCGCCGGGCGACGTGGAGATGGCGCGCAGCCTTCCTGCGGGCTCGCTGGCGATGATTGTGGGCGGTCACTCACAGGATCCGGTCTGCATGGCTTCTGAGAATAAAAAGCAGGCAGATTATGTGCCCGGCACGCCGTGCGCGCCTGATCGTCAGAACGGGATCTGGATTGTACAGGCCCACGAGTGGGGTAAATACGTTGGCCGCGCGGATTTCGAATTCCGTAACGGCGAGATGAAGCTGGTGCACTATCAGCTCATCCCGGTCAACCTGAAGAAGAAAGTGACCTACCCGGACGGCAAAAGCGAGCGGGTACTCTACACGCCAGAGATCGCTGAAAACCAGCAGATGCTCTCTCTGCTGACGCCGTTCCAGAGCAAAGGGAAAGCGCAGCTGGACGTGAAGATTGGCACGCTTAACGGACGACTGGAAGGGGACCGCAGCAAAGTCCGCTTCGTACAGACCAACATGGGGCGTCTGGTGCTGGCCGCGCAGATGGCGCGCACGAATGCGGATTTCGGCGTGATGAGCGGCGGCGGTATTCGTGATTCCATCGAAGGCGGAGACATCACCTATAAAGACGTGCTCAAAGTGCAGCCGTTTGGCAACGTGGTGGTCTATGCGGACATGAGCGGGAAGGAGGTGATTGACTACCTGACCGCCGTGGCGCAGATGAAGCCGGATTCCGGGGCGTATCCGCAGTTTGCTAACGTCAGCTTCGTCGCTAAGGACGGCAAGCTTAACGATCTCAAAATCAAAGGCGAACCGGTTGATCCGGCGAAAACCTACCGCCTGGCAACGTTAAGCTTTAACGCCACCGGCGGCGACGGCTATCCGCATATCGATAACAAACCGGGCTATGTAAATACCGGGTTTATTGATGCGGAAGTGTTGAAGCAGTTTATCCAGCAAAATTCACCGATTGACGTGAACACGTATGAGCCGAAGGGCGAGGTGAGCTGGCAGTAGTGCGTTTTTTTGCCGGGTGGCGGCTTCGCCTTACCCGGCCTACATTCGAATCGTAGGCCTGGTAAGCGCAGCGCCACCGGGCAATTTTCTCAATCCCGGCGCGCAATATCCGCAAATTTCGCGTCCAGCATTTTCGCCAGATCGCCTGCGGCCAGTTCGATATCCAGCCCGCGTTTGCCGCCAGAAATATAGATCGTCTCAAATTCCTGCGAAGGCGCATCGATCAGCGTCGGCAGACGCTTTTTCTGGCCGAGCGGGCTGATCCCGCCAACCAGATAACCCGTTGTGCGTTGCGCAACCATCGGGTCAGCCATATCGACCTTTTTCGCTCCCAGCGCTTTGGCCACTTTCTTCAGATCAAGCTGTCCGGCGACGGGCGTCACTGCCACGGCGAGGTGCTTCATATCGCCGTTCACCGCGACCAGCAGCGTTTTGTAGACCTGGTCCGCGTTCAGCCCCAGCTTGCGCACCACTTCATCACCAAAGTTGGTTTCGTTCGGATCGTGATCGTAGGTGTGGATCCGGAAAGAAATTTTGTTTTTTTCGAGTAATTTAACGGCGGGAGTCATGGCTATCCTTCTTACGACAGACGATTCATACCAGCAGCATACGCCTGACGTTTGTCTAAAAAATAGCACCATCTTGCGCAATAGTATTGGCAGTGATGGTTACTTTGAGCGACAATCGGCGTAGCCGAAGGTCACTTCGGTATAATAAAAACGATGAAATTCCTCTTTGACGGGCCAATAGAGATATTGGCCATTTTTTTATTTCAGCAGCGACGGCAAATTCCCTTCTCCGTACAAATGCAACGCGCCAACCGCGACAACATAACGACCGGCAGGCAGGGCATATAGTGTCTCCCGCCACGCCTGGTTGCGCGCGTTCATCAGCACATCATACAACGATTCACTGAACGTCGACGGTAACGCCAGCTTACCGTCTGCGGGCGGCGCATCCAGCCACCAGCCAATCATCGTTTGCAGCAGACGCGCGTTGGTGTGCCAGTGGGTCAGGGTATCATCCAGCAGCATCAGGCCGTCATCGGGAAGCTGGCGAAGAAGCGCAATCTGGCTGTCCGTGCCTTCCAGTTCAATGACGGACAGGTTGCGCGCCCTTGCCGCATTCAGCAGTTGATAATCGATACC
Organism: Enterobacter cloacae complex sp. 397G4; assembly: GCF_050031515.1. Taxonomy (NCBI): domain Bacteria; kingdom Pseudomonadati; phylum Pseudomonadota; class Gammaproteobacteria; order Enterobacterales; family Enterobacteriaceae; genus Enterobacter; species Enterobacter cloacae complex sp. 397G4. The sequence continues at coordinate 1,212,436 of NZ_JBLGWE010000001.1, forward strand.
GTAATCGCCGCGCAGCCCCAGGCGCTGCGCCTGGGTGGCCTGTAGCACCATGGCAATTTGCCACAGGGGCAGAGTGTCGAGCATTGAGAGCGAGACGCCGGTCTCATCCGCAAGACGGGTAAGCTCAGCCAGCTGCGTCCCGTTAAGACGTTCCGCCAGGGGGCGATCGCTTTCCAGCCCGGCAAACGGCGATTCATGGCCGGAGATGTCGGCTTCGACGATCAGCGCGTCGGCGCGCTTCAGCAGTTTAATCAGGCCGGAGGGCAGGGGGGACATGTCCTGCGTGCCCATATGAATGCTTCCCACCAGGTGCAGATGCTGCCCGCCCGGAAGCGAAATATCCATACCGGGCCAGGCATAACGGCGGGGAAAAAGGGCGCGAAACGATGTTTTTAGACGATTAAACAGACCCATACGCGCTCCATGATCGGAAAGGTTCATGCTAGCGCGTACGGGTACAAGGTTCAATCCTTCGGTTTAAACCGCAGCAGACGGTTAGCGTTGCTCACCACGGTAATTGACGAGAGCGCCATCGCCGCACCCGCAACAACCGGGTTCAGCAGGGTACCGGTCAGCGGCCACAAAATCCCGGCGGCAATCGGAATGCCGAGCGAGTTATAGACGAAGGCCCCCAGCAGGTTCTGCTTCATGTTGCGCAACGTGGCTTTCGAAATCGCCAGCGCATCCGCCACCCCCATCAGGCTGTGGCGCATCAGGGTGATCGCCGCGGTTTCAATGGCGACATCGCTCCCGCCGCCCATCGCAATGCCTACGTCAGCCTGCGCCAGCGCCGGGGCGTCGTTGATGCCGTCGCCCACCATCGCCACCTGGCGACCCTGACTTTGCAGGTTCTTGATGGCGTCCGCTTTGCCGTCCGGCAGCACGCCCGCGATCACCTCATCAATACCGGCTTCTTTCGCAATGGCGTTGGCGGTGGTCGGGTTGTCCCCGGTCAGCATCACCAGACGATAGCCCGCGCGGTGCAGGCGCTGTAAGGCATCTACGCTGTCCTGGCGTAACGGATCGCGCACGGCCAGCAGCGCCGCCACCTGACCATCCCTCGCCAGCAGAACCGGCGTCGCGCCCTGAGAGGCCTGCGCGTTTAGCTCTGCGTCCAGCGCGGACGTATCAACGCCGTGTTCAGTCAGCAGTGCCTGGTTGCCCAGCAGCAGCGTATGGCCTTCGGCTTCACCGCTGACCCCTAAACCGCGCAGGGTGCGGAAGTTGCTGACCTGCGGCAGACGGCCATCACCGGCTTTCTCCAGGATGGCGCGCGCCAGCGGGTGGCTGGAACCTTGTTCCAGCGCGGCGGCCAGGCGCAAGGCGTCCGTCTCCGTACAGCCAACGGTACTGACGGCCACCACCTGCGGTTTGCCCTCGGTGAGCGTGCCGGTTTTATCAAAGACAAGGGTGTCCAGCGTGCTTGCCCGTTGCAGGGCGTCAGCATCACGGACCAGTACGCCAAATTCGGCGGCGCGTCCGACGCCAGAGATAATCGACATCGGCGTGGCCAGGCCAAGGGCACAAGGGCAGGCGATGATCAGCACCGTGGTGGCGATCACCAGGGTGTAGACAATCTGCGGCGCCGGGCCGAAGAAATACCAGATCGCCGCGCTCAGCAGGGCAATACCGACGACCACCGGCACAAAAATGGCGGAGATTTTATCGGCAAGCTGACCAATCTCCGGCTTACTGCTCTGCGCCTGGCGGACCATGCGAATGATGCGTGACAGCGTGGTATGGCTCCCGACCGCGCTGGCGCGGAACAGTACGCTGCCGTCCTGTACCACCGTACCCGCATGCACCGCATCGCCCTGAGATTTCTGCTGGGGTATCGGCTCGCCGGTCAGCATCGCTTCATCCAGCCAGGCATCGCCCTGGGTGATTTCACCGTCGACGGGCACGCGTTCGCCGGTGGTCAGGCGCAGCGTCATTCCCGGCTGTACCTCTGAGAGCGGAACGCTTTTTTCCCCGTCGTCCGTGACCACGCGGGCCGTCGGCGGGGTTAAATCGAGTAATCTTTCCAGCGCTTTCGACGAGCGCTGACGCGCGCGGGCTTCGAGCATATGGCCTAAGTTAATCAGACCGATAATCATCGCACTCGCTTCATAATAGAGATGGCGCGCCTCCATCGGGAACCACTGCGGCCAGACGTTCACGCTCATCGAATACAGCCACGCCGCGCCGGTACCGAGCGCGACCAGCGTGTCCATCGTCGCGGTGCGGTTTTTCAGGCTCTTCCAGGCGCTGGTATAGAAATGTCCGCCAGCAAACACCATCACCGCAAGGGTAATCAGACCAATCACCAGCCACAGGGTGCGGTTGTCAGCGGTGACCATCATGTTGTCACCCATCATGCCCCACACCATCACCGGAATACCGACCAGCAGGGCGACAATCGCCTGCCAGCGGAAACGCTTCATAGTGGCGACAGCCGTTTCCTGCTGGCGCTCGCGGCGCTCGGCATCATCTTCGATGGCCTCCGCCCCGTAGCCCGCTTTCTCCACGGCCTGCACTAACTCTGCGGCGGAGGCGCTGCCCATCACCAGCGCAGTACGCTCCGCCAGGTTTACCCGTGCCTGTGCGACGCCCGGTACCGCCTGTAAGGCGTTTTGTACCCGGGAGACGCAGCTGGCGCAGCTCATGCCGTTGATCAGCAGCTGTTGGCTGTCATCAATATCATCAGCTACCGGAAGCTCAGGAGTGGCCGCTGTCAGTGCTTCCGACGGGGATGATGACTCTGCCAGCGGTTTAGCCTTTGGGTGGCTTAACTCCGCCCCGTAACCGGCCTGTTTAATGGTATCAATCAGCGCGTCGGCGCTGGCGCTGCCGGTCACGGCGGCATGATCGATACTCACCTCAGCGCTTTCCACGTCAGGACGCTGCTCCAGGCTTTCTTTAACGCGTTTGACACAGTGGCCGCAGGAGAGGCCGTCCAGTGTCAGGTCAATAGTGTGAGACATAACAAAACTCCCGTATAATGTTCTGGTCAATTGTTGACCTTCACTCTGCTTTTCGCTAATTGTTATGAAGGTTAAACCTTCCATCAAGGGGAAGGTCAAGGGGGAAATGTGAATATCAGCGATGTTGCGAAAAAAACCGGCTTAACCAGCAAAGCGATTCGCTTTTATGAGGAAAAAGGGCTGGTGACGCCACCGTTGCGCAGTGAGAACGGCTACCGCAGCTATACGCAGCTGCATCTTGACGAACTGACGTTACTGCGCCAGGCAAGACAGGTAGGATTTAACCTTGAAGAGTGCGGCGAGCTGGTTAACCTGTTTAACGATCCGAAACGCCACAGTGCCGACGTGAAAAAACGTACGCTGGAAAAAGTGGCGGAGATCGAACGCCATATCATCGAATTACAGGCGATGCGTGAGCAACTGTTACAGCTGGCAGAATCCTGCCCGGGAGATGACAGCGCCGAGTGCCCGATTATCGACAATCTTTCCGGCTGCTGCCACCGTAAAACCCACGCCTAACAGGCTTTAACCCGCAGGGTAATGCCTTCCACCGCAATGACCTCAACCCGCGTGCCGGCGCTGAGGTCATCGTCGGCCACCACCGGCCACGAACTGTCCCCCACGCGCATATGACCGCGTCCGTTGATCAGCGCGTTATCAAGCGTAAAGCGTCTACCCACGATCTGCTGCCCACGCTGGTTGAGGTGCGCGTCGACCGGCTTCTGCGCCTTCACCCGTTTGTTCAGCCAGCGCCACCACAGCCAGGCGGCCAGCAGCGTCAGCACGGCAAACAGCGCGCCCTGCCACTCCCAGCCGACAGGCAGCAGCCAGACGACCAGCCCGGTAATCACCGCGGCAACCCCGCTCCACAGCAGATAACCGTTGCCGCCAAGCATCTCGGCGGCCAGCAGTAAACCGCCAAGGCTTAGCCAGAACGCATGAGGATGTGCAACGATGAGCTCTATCATTTTTTACGCTCGTTTCCGCCGTCTTTGATCAACTCGGCAATTCCGGCGATAGATCCCATCAGACTGCTGGCATCCAGCGGCATCATTACCACCTTGCTGTTGTTCGCGGAGCCGATCTCCTTCAGCGCATCGGTATATTTTTGCGCGACGAAGTAGTTCACGGCCTGGATATCCCCGGCGGCAATCGCCTCGGAGACCATTTGCGTCGCGCGGGCTTCCGCTTCTGCCGAACGTTCACGCGCTTCCGCCTGGAGGAAGGCAGACTGACGGTCGCCCTCGGCTTTCAGGATCTGCGACTGTTTTTCCCCTTCCGCTTTCAGGATTTCAGCCTGACGCACCCCTTCGGCTTCAAGAATATAGGCACGCTTGGTACGCTCGGCCTTCATCTGCGCGTTCATGGAAGCAATCAGCTCTGCCGGTGGGCGCACGTCGCGGATCTCAATGCGTGTCACTTTGATCCCCCACGGATTGGTGGCTTCATCCACAATGTGCAGCAGGCGGGTATTTATGCTGTCGCGCTGGGAGAGCATTTCGTCCAGCTCCATTGAGCCAAGCACGGTACGGATGTTGGTCATGGTCAGGTTGACGATCGCCAGCTCCAGGTTGCTCACCTCATAGGCCGCTTTCGGCGCATCAATCACCTGAATAAAGCACACCGCATCGATGGTGACGTTGGCATTATCCTTGGAGATGACTTCCTGGGAAGGGATATCCAGCACCTGCTCCATCATATTGATCTTACGCCCAATTCTGTCCATGAACGGGACGATCAGGCTTAAACCCGGCTGAAGAGTATTGGTGTAGCGACCGAAGCGTTCGACAGTCCACTGGTAACCCTGCGGGACAATTTTGACGCCTGCGCCCACGATAACCAGCGCAACGAATATAAGGACAGGAACAACGATGAGCATAAAAACCTCCTGTTTTGCATGCCGTAACGAGAAAAACTGCGTATTTGTTGAACGTAAGTATATCGGCTAACGAACAGGATTTCGCCCCTGTAAAGAGGTGGGAACCGGACTGGCAGAAATAAAACGCCCCGTTCGGGATGCGGGGCGCAAAACGTTACTTTTCAGACCAGGTATAGCTGAAGTCGGTGATAAACCCATCCCCGGCGTCAGCGATAGCTTTTGATAAGCCCTGATAGTATTTTTCCAGGCCGATGGCCTCTATCTGCTGGATCTGCTCGCGAACGGGAGCGCAGAACAATACCGCATTGCCCGCCCCGACACGTTTGTTGTTCGGTGGCAGATCGCCGGTAATCGCCTTAAACCAGGTTCTGATCCCTTGCTTTAAGCTGTGCGGCGCTTTTGTAAGATCCTCCTGGCCGGTCAGCACCTGTAGGGTAGGGAATTCATTAGCATTGACGGCGGTTTTCATACGCGCAAAGAACGCGGTAAAAAGCTCAAAAGAGCCGAGATCTGTGACGCGAGGCTTGGTGGTTTTTCCGTTTTTATTGCCCATTTTTCCGGCAGGGGCTGTAGGCGCCGGAACCACATTGACCTTATGCAGATCCAGACCAAACAGCAGATTGCAGTGCGCCCGGCGCTCTTTAAGCGGGTAGGACATCAGCACGTCAATAAACGCCGTCGCCTTCACATCGGCCAGATCATGGTTAATCAGCCATTGCGAGCGGGCAAATTCCGCGGGGGAAACGAACCAGTCCGGCACCTCAGTAAAGCGTCTGGATTTACCCTTGCCGTCAAACTCGAGAAAGTACGCTCCATCATCGAAAGCAAAATAGCAGTTTTTAAAGCTACCGATTGTGGTGTTAACGATGAGCGCCTTCTTAACAAAATCGACCACCTCTGCACCCATGACAAAACGCGTGAGTTCAGAAGAATTGATGACTTCCATTAATGTTTCCACATCAGGAACACCAGGCTTCAGGGAAGAGAACTCATAAAAGATATGTGTCATGTTGCTGACTTCCTGTAGTTATAGAGGTGACAATTAGCGAGCAAAAAGTTTAACACTTGCTATAGGTTAAGGCTATTCGCGCTGCGTAGCGGAAAGGATTATGCTAAAGGCTGTTCTTATTACAGCGGTTAATGGAATCGGAATGAATAATAAAAAAAATCTTCTGGATATCAGGGATGTTGGCTTTCGTGTGGGTGATAACACCATCCTTCAGCACGTTGATTTTTGTCTCTCTCCGGGCGAATTTAAACTGATAACTGGCCCCTCCGGCTGCGGCAAAAGCACCCTCCTGAAAATCGTGGCTTCGCTACTGAGCCCAACGGAGGGAACCATCCTGTTTGCAGGAAAAGATATCGCCACGCTTTCACCGGAAAGCTATCGCCAGCAGGTGTCATACTGCGTGCAAACGCCGTCCCTGTTTGGCGACACGGTGTACGACAATCTGGTTTTCCCCTGGCACATCCGCAACCAAACGCCTGATCCGAAAAAGTTTACCGACGATCTGACCCGGTTCGGGCTTTCGCCGGAGACGCTGACCAAATCGATCGCCGAACTGTCGGGAGGGGAAAAGCAGCGCGTCTCGCTGATCCGTAACCTGCAATTTTTGCCGAAGGCGCTGTTGCTGGACGAAATCACCAGCGCGCTGGATGACGCTAACAAGCGCAACGTCAATGACATTATCCATCGCTACGCCCGGGAGCAGAATATTGCCGTGCTGTGGGTGACGCATGATTCAAATGAAATTACCCATGCGGATGATGTCATCACGCTCAGGCCGCAGGGCGGGAAAATGGAGGAGGCTCATCGTGGGTGAACATAACATAACCAACGAATCGCTGGCGCTGTCGATGGTCCTGGTGCTGGTGGCGATTGTGGTCAGCTACCGGGAAAAGCTGGGGCTGGAAAAAGATATTCTTTGGAGTATCGCCCGCGCGGTCATTCAGCTCATCATCGTCGGCTATGTGCTGAAATACATCTTCAACGTCAATCATGCCGTGCTGACCCTGTTGATGGTGCTGTTTATCTGCTTTAACGCGGCATGGAACGCGCAGAAACGCAGTAAATACATCGATAAAGCGTTCATTTCGTCGTTGATCGCCATCACTACCGGGACCGCGTTAACGCTGGCGGTACTGGTACTCTCCGGCTCGATAGAATTTACGCCGATGCAGGTGATCCCCATTTCCGGGATGATTGCGGGCAATGCGATGGTGGCGGTCGGGTTGTGCTACAACAATCTGGGGCAACGGTTCAGCAGTGAACAGCAGCAGCTTCAGGAGAAGCTAAGCCTGGGCGCGACGCCGAAGGTGGCCTCTGCGCGGTTGATCCGCGACAGCATTCGCTCTTCGCTGATCCCAACGGTGGATTCCGCCAAAACGGTGGGTCTGGTGAGCCTGCCGGGCATGATGTCGGGGCTGATTTTTGCCGGTATCGATCCGGTAAAAGCGATTAAGTACCAGATTATGGTGACGTTTATGCTGCTCTCTACGGCGAGCCTGTCCACCATCATTGCCTGCTACCTGACCTATCGGAAGTTTTACAACGCGCGCCACCAGCTGGTGGTGACGCAGTTGAAAAAGACGGGGTAATATCGGCTTTTGTAGGCCCGGTAAGCGTTAGCGCCACCGGGCATTTTTTTACTAGTAGAGCAACGCGTACAGCTGACGACGATATTTCGACGCCAGCGCGTCACCGGTACCCAGCGCGGCCAGGATCTTTTGGAACATCTTCCGCGCCTGTCCGTCTGCGGCGCCCAGGTCCTTCTGAAGATGGCTAAACAGCAGCTCCAGCGCCTCTTCGTTACGCCCCACCTGATGAAGCTGAAGCGCCAGCTGGCTTGCCAGCGCGGCATCCTGCGGGTTGTCCGCAACCTGCTGCTGAAGCTGTTGAATTTCAGGGGTATCGGCCGCCTGTTTCAGCAGGTCAATCTGCGCCACCAGACCCTGATAACGGGTATCCTGATCCTGCATCGGCACCGTTTTCAGCACGGCTTCCGCGTCTTCAGGGCGGTGCAGCGCAATCTGGGTCTCTGCCAGCAGCAGACCAATCTGGCTGTTCTGGTTCGACAGCTGCCACGCGTCTTTTAACAGCGGCAGCGCCTCGTCGTACTTACCTTCCTGCATCAGCGCCATGGCTTCCTGCGCTTTCAGCTCTTCTTCGCGCGGCAGAACTTTATCCAGCAGGGCGCGGATCGCCTCTTCCGGCTGCGGCCCCTGGAAGCCATCCACCGGCTGACCGTTCTGGAACAGGTAGACGGTTGGGATCGCGCGCAGGCCAAACTGGGAAGCCACCATTGGTTCGGCGTCACAATCCAGCTTCGCCAGAATGAACTGACCGTTGTACTGCGCGGCAAGGCTTTCCAGGACCGGCGTCAGTTGCAGGCAGTGTTGGCTGCGTTCAGACCAGAAGTAGAACAGCACCGGTTTAATCATTGACTGTTCGAGCGTCTGTTGCAGGTTAGCTTCAGTTATGTTGACGATATTCTGTACGGACATGCGGCATTCTCTTTTATCGGTTTACTCTTTACATGGGGGTAAGCGTCGTCGCTTCAACTCAACCCTGCAAAATTTTGTCCATCATCCGCCCCGGCAGCAGGCGTTTCAACCAGCCGACGGCATGGGTTACCAGCGTGACCGGATAGCGCATTTTAGGGGTATCGCTCTCAAACGCGTGGCGCACTTTGGCAACGACGGCTTCTGGCCCAAGCGTAAAACGCGCCGCGATGCCGGGGTTTTCGACCGGTTTGTCCGCCTGCGTCTGGTTAACGTTTTCCGTAAAGCGGGTGCGGATCGGGCCCGGTTCAATCAGGCTGACCTTAATACCGCTGTGGCGCAGCTCCATGCGCAACGCATCGGACCAGGCTTCAAGCGCATATTTGCTGGCGGCGTAAGCCCCGCGGCCCGGCGTGGAGATCAGGCCCATGACCGAGGAGGTCATCACGATGCGCCCTTCGCCGTGCGGCAGCATGGCGGGGAGAAGGCGCATGGTAAGCTGATGCGCCCCGAAAAAGTTTGCGGAGAACTGCTGCTCCAGCTGTTCCCGTGAGAGAGTCTGTAGCGGGCCGTACACGCCGTAGCCCGCATTGTTGAAGAGACCGTAAAGACGGTTGTTGGTCAGGGCGATAACCTCATCGGCGGCCTGCTCTACGCTCTCTGGCGAATCGAGATCCAGCAGAATGCCGGTAAATCCCAGCCCTCGCATGCGTTCGACATCCTCGGGTTTGCGGCAGGCTGCCAGTACCCAAAACCCCTGACGTTTCAGTTCAAGGGCGCTTTCAAGGCCAATTCCGCTGGAACATCCTGTTATTAAGACCGATTTTTGCATAACTTTACCTGTCAGGTTCTCAGCTGTTTGACGAGTCATGTTTTACTAAAGGAGCCAGCCGGGTTGCCATCCAGTCGGCAATGAACGGCTGGGCATCGCGATTGGGGTGAATGCCATCATCCTGCATCCACTGGGGTTTCAGATAGACCTCTTCCATGAAAAATGGCAGCAGCGGAATATCAAACTCTTTGGCAAGCTTAGGATAGATCGCGCTAAACGCCTCATTATACCGACGGCCGTAGTTGGCGGGCAGGCGAATTTGCATCAGCAGCGGCTGGGCATTGGCGGCCTTAATGGTCTGCAAAATGGTCCGCAGCGTTTGCTCCGTTTGCTGAGGCTGGAAGCCGCGCAAACCATCATTACCGCCCAGTTCAACCAGCACCCAACGCGGTTGATGCTGCTTAAGCAGGGCAGGCAGGCGCGATAAGCCTTGCTGCGACGTATCGCCGCTGATGCTGCCGTTCACGACAGACGCCCGGGACTGCCATTTATCATTGAGCAGGGCGGGCCAGGCCGCACTGGCGGCCATACGATAGCCCGCACTCAGGCTGTCGCCCAGAATCAATAACGTGTCCGCAGCCGCCGCGCGGAAGGTCATCAGCATCAAAAACAGGAAGGGCAAATGCCAGCGGAAAACATTATTGAAGTTCATCGTCTTAAGAAGTCCGTCGGTCAGGGAGAACACGAGCTTTCCATCCTCACCGGAGTTGAACTCGTTGTCAAACGTGCCGAAACCATCGCCCTGATTGGTGAATCCGGTTCCGGTAAGTCCACACTGCTGGCCATTCTCGCCGGTCTGGACGATGGCAGTAGTGGTGAAGTGAACCTGGTCGGCCAGCCCCTCCACGCGCTTGATGAAGAGGCCCGCGCCGCGCTGCGTGCCCGGCATATCGGGTTTGTCTTTCAGTCATTCATGCTGATCCCGACGCTGAACGCGCTGGAAAACGTTGAGCTGCCCGGCCTGCTGCGTGGTGACAATACTCGTGAAAGCCGCGATCACGCCAAGGCGTTGCTGGAACAGCTGGGGCTAGGCAAACGTCTCGACCATCTTCCGGCACAGCTTTCCGGCGGTGAGCAGCAGCGCGTGGCGCTGGCGCGGGCGTTTAACGGGCGCCCTGAAGTGCTGTTTGCCGATGAACCCACTGGTAACCTTGACCGTAAAACCGGAGACAAGATTGCCGATCTGCTGTTTTCCCTCAACCGCGAGCACGGCACCACGCTGATTCTGGTTACCCACGATCCGCAGCTGGCCGCCCGCTGCGACCGCCGCCTGCGGCTGGTGAACGGTATTCTTCAGGAGGAAGCATGATTGCCCGCTGGTTCTGGCGCGAGTGGCGCTCGCCCTCGCTGCTGATTGTCTGGCTGGCGTTGAGCCTGGCGGTGGCCTGCGTGCTGGCGCTCGGTAGCGTCAGCGATCGTATGGAGAAAGGGCTTAGCCAGCAGAGTCGGGAATTTATGGCCGGGGACCGGGCTCTGCAAAGTTCTCGCCCCGTGCCGCCGGGCTGGATTGAGGAAGCGCGCAAAGAGGGGCTGAAGGTAGGGGAGCAGATCACCTTTCAGACTATGACCTTTGCGGGCGACACGCCGCAGCTTGCAAGCGTAAAAGCCGTGGATGACATCTACCCGATGTACGGTGACTTACAAACCAGCCCGCCGGGGCTAAAACCGACGGCCGGTACGGTCCTGCTGGCATCGCGACTGATGGCGCTGCTGAACCTGAAACCCGGCGACAGTATCGACGTCGGCGACGCGACACTCAAAATTGCCGGGGAAGTGGTGCAGGAGCCCGACTCTGGATTTAATCCGTTCCAGCTTGCGCCGCGCCTGCTGATGAACACCGCTGATGTGGCGAAAACCAACGCCGTCCAGCCGGGAAGCCGTGTCACCTGGCGGTATAAGTTTGGCGGGACGCCTGCTCAGCTGGAGGCGTACGAAAAATGGCTCCTGCCGCAGCTCAAGCCGGAACACCGCTGGTACGGGCTGGAGCAGGATGACGGGGCGCTCGGCAAATCCCTCGAACGTTCCCAGCAGTTCCTGCTGCTGTCGGCGCTGTTAACCTTGCTGCTTGCCATTGCGGCGGTTGCCGTGGCGATGGGGCACTACTGCCGCAGCCGTTACGATCTGGTGGCGATCCTCAAAACCCTCGGCGCGGGCCGCGCGCAGCTGCGCAAGCTGATTGTCGGCCAGTGGCTGATGGTGCTGGCGCTGTCGGCTCTGACCGGCGGGGCGATAGGGCTGCTGTTTGAAAAGCTGCTGATGGTGCTGCTCAAACCGGTATTGCCCGCCGCATTACCGCCTGCCAGCCTCTGGCCGTGGCTGTGGGCCATCGGCGCGATGACGATGATCTCCCTGCTGGTGGGGTTACGCCCGTACCGGCTGCTGCTCGCCACCCAGCCGCTGCGCGTGCTGCGCCGCGATGTGGTGGCCAGCGTCTGGCCGCTGAAGTTCTATCTGCCGGTGATTATTGCGGTGGCGGTCGGGCTGTTGGCCTGGCTGATGGGCGGCAGTACGCTGCTGTGGGCGGTGCTGGCGGGCGCGGTGGTGCTGGCGCTGCTGTGCGGCGTAGTGGGCTGGATACTGCTTAATGTCCTGAGAAAGCTGACAGTTAAATCACTCCCCATACGGTTAGCGGTTAACCGACTGCTGCACCAGCCGTGGTCTACCCTCAGCCAGCTCTCGGCATTTTCGCTGTCGTTTATGCTGCTGGCGCTTCTGCTGGTGCTGCGCGGGGATCTGCTGGATCGCTGGCAGCAGCAGCTTCCGCCTGAAAGCCCGAACTATTTCCTGATCAACATTGCTCCCGAACAGGTGACGCCGCTGAAGGGTTTCCTGTCTGAGCATCACATTATTCCGGAATCGTTCTATCCGATCGTGCGCGCCCGCCTGACGCAGATCAACGACCAGTCGACGGAGGGAAATAAGGATGAATCGCTCAATCGCGAACTCAACCTGACCTGGCAGGCGAAACGTCCGGACCATAACCCGATCGTTGCCGGCACCTGGCCGCCGAAAGCGGGGGAAGTGTCGATGGAGGAGGGGCTGGCAACACGGCTGAACGTGAACCTCGGCGACAGCGTGACCTTCACCGGTGATACCCAGGATTTCACCGCCAAAGTTACCAGCCTGCGTAAGGTGGACTGGGAAAGCCTGCGACCAAACTTCTTCTTCATCTTCCCGCCGGGTGCGCTGGACGGACAGCCCCAGAGCTGGCTCACCAGCTTCCGCTGGGAAAACGGCAACGGCATGCTGACGCAGCTTAACCGGGAATTTCCGACGGTGAGCCTGCTGGATATCGGCGCGATCCTCAAACAGGTCGGGCAGGTGCTGGAGCAGGTGAGCCGCGCGCTGGAGGTGATGGTAGTGCTGGTGACCGTCTGCGGCGTGCTGTTGCTGCTGGCGCAGGTGCAGGTGGGCATGCGTCAGCGTCATCAGGAGCTGGTGGTCTACCGCACGCTGGGAGCCAGTAAACGGCTGCTGCGCGCCACGCTGTGGAGCGAATTTGCCCTGCTCGGTCTGGTGGCGGGCCTGGTGGCGGCCATCGGGGCGGAAACCGCGCTGGCGGTACTCCAGAGCAAAGTCTTCGACTTCCCGTGGGAGCCCGACTGGCGGCTGTGGCTTACGCTGCCCGTCTGCGGCGCCGTGCTGCTGTCCCTGTGCGGCGGCTGGCTCGGAACCCGGCTGTTGAAAGGTAAAGCGCTATTCCGCCAGTTTGTCAGCTAGTTTACTGACGTGATGATGACGCGCCGGCATTTCTGCTGGTGCGTCATCGCTTAACGGCACAAATCGTTAATGCCCCTGCATTTAGTAGCACAAAACATTAAAAACCCGCCCACACAGCCCGAATTTTTCCGGTTAATATTCACCAGCTAAATATTTAGCAGCGTGTCTATCAAGGAAAAAGAATGACTATAAGAAAAACAGCGCTGGCGACAACGATCGGCGCAGCAGTGGCATTGGCTTCTTTCGCATCTCAGGCGGAAATCACCCTTCTGAAACAGGATCCGCAGGCGGGTAACCCGCTGAGCCGCCTGAACTTCACCGTTGGCGGCAGTATTCGTCCTCAGTTCCAGAATATGACCGGTGATGACGGCAAAAACAGCTACAAGCGCAACGGCTTTGACGGCGGCACCCGCTTCCGTTTCGCTGCGGATTACTACCTGTTCGATGACATCAGCTGGATCAGCTACTACGAGCTGGGTGTGAACATTCCGGCGCAGTTTAACTGGGATCATCACTACGCCGACGGCGCGCACGACACCTCTCGTCGTATGCTCTACACCGGTCTGAAGAGCGACACCTGGGGTACGCTGACCTTCGGTCAGCAGAACAGCGTGTACTATGACGTAGTGGGCGCAAAAACCGATATCTGGGACTACGACATGATTGGTCAGGCGCCAGGTAACGGGATCAACGGCGACTATGACGGCTCTTACCGTTCACGCCAGATGCTGAAGTACAAGAAAACCGTGGGCGATGCTGACATCTACGCCTCTTACCTGTTTGAAGACAGCGAATACCTGCCGGGCAACGGCCTGCGTTACAAACGTAAAGGCGGCGGTTCACTGGGTATCGATTATCACCTGACTACCGATCTGACCTGGGGCGCAGCGTGGAACTACACCCGCGCGGACATGCGTAACCCGGACAACGGCGACAGCAAATCCTACGACCAGAATATCCTTGGTACCGCCCTGAGCTGGACGCCGGATAACTGGACCTTCTCCGCAGGCGGCGGCTGGTATCAAAACTTCCTGACCACCAAAAAAGTGTCCGTTAACGACTACTTCGCCGGTGATGCATGGGGTATTGAATACTTTGCGGGTTACAAGTTCCCGGTTGGTCAGTATGCGGTGAAATCCATCCAGCCGTACTTCATGGGCGACCGTATTGAGTACGTGAATGGCCGTAACTACCAGCGCATCGACAACGGTGTGGGTATCAGCTTCCAGCTGGATTACGGTTTCCGCGTGGATTACGAACACGTGTTCACCTCCAGCACCGACAACCTGGGCGATATGAACCTGGTGCGTCTGCGTTACGACTTCTAAGTTGTCATGTAGGGTGCGGCCTGATGCCCTCACCCTGACCCTCTCCCACGGGGAGAGGGAAAAAACATTAAAAACGGCAACCCAGGTTGCCGTTTTGCTTTTACCTCGCCACCCGGCTTTATTTTTCAGCGATCGAGCCACTCAGCAATTTCTTCGTACGTCCCGCGATACACAATCTTCTCCGCCTTTTTCTCCAGCTGATAGCCGTACATCGGGTCGTAATAGTCCTTCAGCAGCGGCACAAGCCAGCTGAAGTGCGCGTCAGTGCTGCCAGTACGCTGTTGCTCGACAAGCGCGGCATCCAGCAGGGCGGTAAATTCCGCAAAGCGTTGCAGCCCCAGACGGCGACGAATGGCGTACAGGCCGTGATGCAGATATTCGCTGTACGCTTTCCAGCCCGCCTCTTCACCGCAGGCGGCAGAAAAGTCGGCCCACATGTGGACGAAATACTCTTCGCGCAGGCGCTCAAGACGGATCTCAAACGGATCCTCGACCACCACGACAGGCGCTTCAGCCATGCGGTCTCGCAGGCACTCCGGCAGGTGGTTAGAGCCAATCATCCGGCCTTCATCTTCCAGCACCCAGCGCGCGGCGTCTTTTTTCAATAGCTCAACCGCAAGGTGATTTTCAAAGCTGGCCTGGGAAAGCTGCGGCGTGAGCGTGCGGCCAAACGACGAACCGCGATGGTGCGCCAGCCCTTCCAGATCGATGCCCTGCGCATGCTGCTTAACCAGCAGCGTTTTACCGTTACCGGTGCAGCCGCCAATAAGCACCATCGGCTTTTGCGACTGCTCAATGGTCACCTGAATCGCCGTCTGACGCAGGGCCTTATAGCCGCCGCGGATCAGCGGGTAGTCGATGCCCGCCTCTTTCAGCCAGGCCTGGGAGATGTGTGAGCGCTGGCCACCGCGCGCGCAGCAAAGGTAGCCCTCAGGATGGGCAAGGCTGGCTTCCCGCCAGGCGCTGATGCGCGCCTCGCGCGTCTCGCCGTTGACCAGGCTATGGCCGAGCGCCAGCGCGGCGTCCGGACCCTGGCGTTTATAGCAGGTGCCGACGGCGGCACGCTCGTCGTCGTTCATTAAGGGCAGGTTGAGTGCGGCGGGCATCGCACCCTGGGCAAATTCGATCGGCGCGCGAACGTCGATTAAAGGGGTATCGGACGCGAGGATCGCGCGATAGTCCGTTCCATCGTTCATGGTGGTTCCAGAAGAAAACTGAGCAGCAATGGGCGGGGATTGTACGCCGGGGAAGGGGAAGGTCAACTCCCCGGCGAGGGATACTTACTTCAGTTTTGACTGCGCCCAGACAATACCGCTCGCATATTCTGGCGGCAGCAGGGGAACAATCGCTTCCAGCGTGGCGCTCAGGCGGTCCGTGTCGGTATCGTTCAGGTTCAGATGGCCGACCTTACGCCCCGGACGCACCTCTTTGTCGTACCAGTGCAGGTGCACCAGCGGCAGCTTCAGCCAGTTGTAGTTCAGATCGGTACCGATCAGGTTGATCATCACCGACGGGCTGGTCACCACCGGCTGCGGCAGCGGCAGATCGGTGATGGCGCGCAGGTGCAGCTCGAACTGGCTGATGGAGGCGCCGTTTTGCGTCCAGTGGCCGCTGTTGTGCACGCGCGGCGCAAGTTCGTTGATCAGCAGACCCGACGGCGTGACGAAACACTCCATCGCCATCACGCCCACATAGCCCAGCTCATGCATAATAGCAGAGAGCATCTCTTCCGCCTGCGCCTGCTGGTCAGCATTGGCCTGCGGGAAGGCGACGCTGGTGCGCAGAATCCCGTCCTGATGCAGGTTATGCGTTAGCGGGTAAAAAACGGTGTGCCCGTCATGCCCGCGCGCGCCAACCAGCGACACTTCACCGCTAAAGTTAATGCCCTGCTCAACAATGCACTCGCCGTAGCAGTCGTCCGGCAACTCGGCGGTGTCGTTCGCGCGCAGGCGCCACTGCCCGCGGCCGTCGTAGCCGCCGACGCGACGCTTCACAATCGCCAGGTCTCCCAGCATCGCAAACACGTCATCCCACTCGCGCTTATCGGAAAGCAGCTGCCACGGCGCGGTCGCGAGGCCGAGCTTGTCGAAAAGCTGTTTTTGCGTGAGACGGTCGGCAATGATCGGGAAGACGTCGCGGTTCACAAAGGCGTTATGGCGCGCCAGCTCGCGGGTCAGGGCGGTTTCCGGCCAGCGTTCAATTTCGGCGGTGATCACGCTCTGATGGAACGGCACGGCTTCCGGCTCGGCATCCAGCCCGACGGGCCAGACGGCAATACCCAGCGGCTCACCGGCCTGACGCAGCATCCGGCCAAGCTGACCATTACCAAGAACGCAAACCTGCTTCATGCTGCACCCCGCGGATCCGGGTTATCCAGCACCTCATCGGTCTGGGCTTTACGCCACTCCGCCAGACGCTGGTGCAAATCTTTATCATGCGTCGCCAGGATCTGCGCGGCCAGCAGAGCGGCATTTGCCGCACCTGCTTTACCAATCGCCAGGGTACCGACAGGAATACCGCGCGGCATCTGGACAATAGAGTAAAGGCTATCCACCCCGCTTAACGCGGCGCTTTGCACGGGAACACCCAGTACCGGCACCAGCGTTTTGGCGGCAATCATGCCCGGCAGATGTGCTGCGCCGCCCGCACCGGCAATGATCACCTCGTAACCGTTCTCTTCGGCGCTTTCGGCGAAGCTGAACAGTTTATCCGGCGTACGGTGCGCGGAAACCACTTCGACGTGGTGCGGAACATTCAGGATTTCAAAGATTTCGGCGGCGAACTGCATGGTAGCCCAGTCGCTTTTGGACCCCATCACGATGGCGACACGCGCCGGATTATTGCGGGAAGACATGCGTCTTAAAACTCCTGTGGTGCGGAACACACTGCTTTCGAGGGCACAGAGAATAGCATGTAATACCGGCAAGGAAAACGGTTGCGTGGTCGGGAAATGAGCGAAAAGACGGGGAGGCGTTAAAACGGGAAGGCGATCAGTTCGACACCTTCCGGCGTAACTTTGACCATCGATCCTTCGCTGTGCCAGGCGCCTAAAACCACGCGATGGGCGGGCTCGCCGTTGGCGATAAGGGAATGCACATCGGGACGATGGGTATGGCCGTGGATCAGCCACTGAACGCGATGCTTCTCCATCACCTTCACCACCGCCTGCGGATTGACGTCCATGATGGTCATCGATTTGCTGCTGTTGGCGGCCTTGCTGCCCGCGCGCATTCTGGCGGCGATGCGGTTGCGGATAAACAGCGGCAGGGCGAGGAACACTTTCTGGATCCACGGGGTGTGAACTTTGGCGCGAAACGCCAGGTAGCCGGTATCGTCAGTGCAGAGCGTGTCGCCGTGCATGATCAGAATATTGCGGCCATAGAGGTTGAGCACCTGCTCTTCCGGCAGCAGCGTCATACCGCTCTCGCGGGCGTAGCGCTGGCCGATCAGGAAATCACGGTTGCCGTGAATGAAATAGCAGGGGACGCCGGAATCCACCAGCACTTTAATGGCCGCAGCTATCTCACGGTGCAGCGGGTTCGGATCGTCGTCGCCTATCCAGGCCTCAAACAGGTCGCCCAGAATGTACAGCGCGTCGGCGCTTTTCGCTTCACCGCGTAAAAAACGCAGAAAACCGGCGGTTATCGCCGGTTCTTCTGTTTGCAGATGCAGATCCGCAATAAAGAGTGTCGCCACGAATTACTCGCTGACGGTCACGCTTGTGATCACAACGTCTTCTTTAGGAACGTCCTGGTGCATACCGCTGCGGCCAGTAGAAACGGCTTTGATCTTGTCGACCACGTCCATCCCTTCAACCACTTCTGCGAATACGCAGTAGCCCCAGCCTTGCAGACTTTCGCCAGAGAAGTTCAGGAAGTCGTTGTCCGCTACGTTGATGAAGAACTGTGCGGTCGCAGAGTGTGGCGCCTGAGTACGGGCCATTGCCAGCGTACCACGGGTGTTTTTCAGGCCGTTGTTCGCTTCGTTTTTGATCGCTTCTTTCGTCTCTTTCTGGCGCATGCCAGGCTCGAAACCGCCGCCCTGGATCATAAAGCCGTTGATCACACGGTGGAAAATAGTGTTGTTGTAGAAACCTTCGCGGCAGTAGTCCAGGAAGTTTTTAACTGTTTCAGGCGCTTTGTCATCAAAGGTTTTGATTACGATATCGCCATGATTAGTGTGGAAAGTAACCATTTTTGCATCCTGTTCCGTTATTGTGGTGCGTCGACCCGTGCTCGGGTCACATATAGGGGCTTGTTATAGCATAACCACAGGACACGATCACCTTGCATTGTGTGCTGACCGTACTCCGAATTATGGGTATTATAAGGAACAAACAATCCACACACGTGTTTACATGGAATCTTCGATGTTAAAAATCTTTAATACAATGACGCGCCAAAAAGAGGAATTTAAACCTATCCATGCCGGGGAAGTCGGCATGTACGTGTGTGGTATTACGGTTTACGATCTCTGTCATATCGGCCATGGCCGTACCTTTGTCGCGTTCGACGTGGTGTCACGCTACCTGCGCTTCCTGGGCTATAACCTGAAGTACGTGCGCAACATCACCGACATCGACGACAAAATCATTAAACGTGCTAATGAAAATGGCGAAAGCTTTGTCGCGCTGGTGGATCGCATGATCGCCGAAATGCACAAGGATTTTGATGCCTTAAATATTCTGCGCCCGGACAGCGAACCGCGTGCGACCCACCATATCCATGAAATCATTGATATCACCCAAAAGCTGATCGAGCGTGGTCACGCCTATGTGGCGGACAACGGTGACGTGATGTTCTCGGTGCCTACGGACCCAACCTACGGTGCGCTTTCCCGCCAGGATCTGGACCAGCTCCAGGCCGGCGCGCGCGTGGACGTGGTGGACGTGAAGCGTAATCCGATGGACTTCGTGCTGTGGAAGATGTCCAAAGCGGGCGAACCGAGCTGGCCATCCCCGTGGGGCGAAGGGCGTCCGGGCTGGCACATTGAATGTTCCGCGATGAACTGCAAGCAGCTGGGCAACCATTTCGACATCCATGGCGGCGGTTCGGATCTGATGTTCCCGCACCATGAAAACGAAATCGCGCAGTCCACCTGTGCACACGGCGGCGAGTACGTGAACTACTGGATGCACTCCGGGATGGTGATGGTTGACCGCGAGAAGATGTCGAAATCGCTGGGTAACTTCTTCACCGTGCGCGACGTGCTGAAGTATTACGACGCGGAAACCGTGCGCTACTTCCTGATGTCTGGCCACTATCGCAGCCAGCTGAACTACAGCGAAGAGAACCTGAAGCAGGCTCGCGCTGCGCTGGAGCGTCTGTATACCGCCTTGCGCGGCACCGATAAATCTGTTCCGGCCGCAGGCGGTGAGGCGTTCGAGGCCCGCTTCGTTGAGGTCATGAACGACGACTTCAACACCCCGGAAGCCTACTCCGTGCTGTTCGACATGGCGCGTGAGGTGAACCGCCTGAAGTCAGAAGATATGGCGGCGGCCAATGCGCTGGCGTCTCATCTGCGTAAGCTCTCTTCCGTGCTCGGCCTGCTGGAGCAGGAGCCGGACCTGTTCCTGCAAAGCGGCGCGCAGGCGGACGACGGTGAAGTGGCGGAAATTGAAGCACTGATCAAAGCACGTCTCGAAGCGCGTCAGGCGAAAGACTGGGCGGCGGCGGATGCGGCGCGTAACCGTCTGACCGAGATGGGCATTATTCTGGAAGACGGCCCGCAGGGAACCACCTGGCGTCGTAAGTAGGTCCGTAACGCCCGGTGGCGCTAACGCTTACCGGGCCTACAAAATCACGACCGTAGGCCGGGTAAGGCGTAGCCGCCACCCGGCTTTTCTTTTACCTCCGCCTCCACCACAGCAACCCCATCAGCACCATCCCCGGCAGCCACACCCACAGCAGTTCTGAAATGATTACCTGATGCCCGTACGGCGTGGTGTAGCGTGACAGCGCAAACGGCGCGACCTTGATCACCTGCCACGGCGCAAAGAAGCGTTCATCAGACCAGGGCCACAGCCAGCCGACGCCTTTCCCGCCTGTCGTTATTGAATCCAGCAGGCTGTGCGACAGCAATGACACGGTTAAAAACAGCCAGCACCGCGTCAGGCTGGCCCTGAACCAACGTCGGCCTGCCAGCACGCAGAGTATCGGCACCACCAGGGCAAACAGTAGCGAATGAGTGAAACCGCGGTGGCCGAAAATATTCCCGTAGGCGACACCGAATTTAAACGCCAGTACGTCGGCATCGGGCAGCATGGCGAGGACGATCCCGGCAAACAGCAGGCGGGGTGGGATGACTTTGGTTCCGAGCCCTAAGCCCAGACACAGAGGTACGGCAGCGTGGGTGATAACGGTAGGCATTGCATTTATCCATGGCAAATCATGGGAATATAGCAGCAGATCCGCCGCAGCAAACCTGTGCTAAATTCTGATTTTACGCCGATTCCCGCGCGATAAGCTGCCCGGAGAGGGTAATGCGCTGCGTTTGCAGATCCGGCTCTTTCAGCCTGCGGATCATCAGCCCTGCCGCCTGGCGGCCGGTCTCTTCGCTGGCAGACGAAACGTAAGTCAGCGACGGCGACGTGAGATTAACGTGGAGCATATCTTCAAAACCAATCAGCGCCACCTGCTGGGTTAAAAACACGTCTTTACCCACCGTGCGCCCCACCTGGTGAATACCTGAGATTGAACCGATCATCGCGTCCGGTGAATGGCAGAGCAGGGCGGTAATCGTGTTGTTCTTCTCCAGCAGCTGACGAGTCGCCATGGCCGCCGCCTGCGTGTCATCGGTGCAGGCGGGAGAATATTCCTCACGCCAGACCAGGCCGCTCTGCGTCATCGCGCTGCGAAAACCAAGCAGGCGCTGCTCGCGGATACGGCACCCGTCGCGCCCGCCAATGTAGGCGATGTTACGGTGCCCGCGCTCGATAAGATAACGCGCGGCCAGGTTCGCCGCCTGGCGGTTATCGCGCATCACCAGGTTGCATTTCTCTTCCAGCAACGACTGCGAAACCGCCACAAGCGGCAGCGGGCAGTGACGAATGTGTTCCGGAAGAGAGGCGGCGCGGGTGTCCGACGCCAGGTAGATGACGCCCGCCACGCCCTGCTGCTTAAACGAGAGCAGGGTACGCTCAAGATGTTCGCCGTCGTTCAGCGGCTGACCGAGAAATACCATATAACCCTGTTTCTCCAGCTCCTGAACGATGCTCGCCATCACCTTGATGGAAAAGCTGTCGCTGAAGTCGCGCAGGATCAGGCCGATTAAGTTGGAGGTGTTGGCGCGAAGATTGGCAGCGGCGACGTTATGAACATAACCCAGCGTTGTGATGGCGGCATTGACCTTCCCGATCGTCGCCTCTGAGATCTTCCCTTTCTGGCGCAGCACCAGCGAAACGGTAGAAACCGACACGCCCGCATGCTTTGCGACATCAATAATGCTGACTTTCTTCAAAACCGCTCCCTGAAATTTCCCAATTATCAGCCAGATAAGAGGCGTCCCCCAGCGTACAGGAGACGCCTCCTTCAGGCATCTTATTATTTGCCAATCATCGTGGACATGGTCTGGGCGATAAACTGTGCTCTGGCCCCGAAAATCACCTGTATTCCGTTATCGCCAACGAACACCACGCCGCGCGCGCCAAGCCCGTT
Organism: Enterobacter cloacae complex sp. 397G4; assembly: GCF_050031515.1. Lineage (NCBI taxonomy): Bacteria > Pseudomonadati > Pseudomonadota > Gammaproteobacteria > Enterobacterales > Enterobacteriaceae > Enterobacter > Enterobacter cloacae complex sp. 397G4. The sequence goes on from NZ_JBLGWE010000001.1 coordinate 1,234,314, forward strand.
CAGCCCGTCCCGGTCCACCGCTTCGCTCTTCGCCACTTCCAGACGCAGACGTGTGATGCAGGAGCCGACGGAATCAATGTTCTGCGCACCGCCCAGCAGGCCGATGATTTCGGTGGCAAGTTCGGAATCGGACTTGTCATTCGCGCTGGCGGTCACTTCGGTGCGGCCCGGCGTTTTCACGTCGAAGCGACGGATCACGAAGCGGAAGGTGAAGTAGTAGATCAATGCCATCGGAATGCCGATGATAATGGCGCTCAGGAAGTTGGTCTGATAGCCGTTAAACGACGGCAGGATCCCGAACGACAGGTAGTCGATAAAGCCCGCCGAGAACGACTTGGCGATGTGCGCATGCAGCAGGTACATGGTCATGTACGCCAGGCCCGCCATGATGGCGTTGAAGACGTAAAGGATCGGCGCCACGAAGATAAAGGTGAACTCTACCGGCTCGGTGATGCCCGTCAGGAAGCAGGTGAGGGCCGCAGAGAACAGAATACCGGCCGCGATTTTCTTATTCTTCGTGTGCGCTTCGTGGTACATCGCCAGACACGCCGCGGGCAGTGCGAACAGCATCAGCGGGAACTCGCCCTGCATGAATTTCCCGGCGTTCTGGTAGGTGTCGCTGCTGAAGGATTTCACTCCCTCTTCCAGCATCTTGAACCAGATGGTCTGGTCACCGTGGATCACCTGACCCGCCTGGGTAGTGTAATCCCCGAACGAATACCAGAAGGAGGGATACCAGATATGGTGCAGGCCGAGCGGGATCAACGCGCGCTCCACCAGCCCGAAGATAAAGGTCGAGGCCGCCTGGTTATCGCCGTTTACCACCACGGACAGGGCGTCGATCCCGGATTGAATATGCTGCCAGACGTACGGCAGCAGCAGGCCGAGCAGGAACGACAGAAACGCCGTCGCAATCGCCACAAAGCGCTTGCCGGAGAAGAAGCCGAGGAACTCCGGCAGCTGCATGGTGTGGAAGCGGTTGTAACACCAGGCCGCAAGAATACCGCAGATTAGGCCGCCAAAGACGCCCATCTGCAACGTCGGAATGCCAACGACCATGGCGTATTTGCCGCCCTGAGAGGCCATTTCCGGCGTGATGCTCAGCACGGTGCTGATGGTGATGTTGGTGACAAACACGGAGACCGCCGCAGAGAGTGCGGCAATGCCGGATTCCGAAGCCAGTCCAACGGCAGAGCCGATGGCGAACAGCATCGGCAGGTTATCAAAGATAACCCCGCCGGCGTTCATCATCAGCGGCAGATGGAACTTATCGCCGAAGGCCAGCAGCAGGCCCGCAGCGGGAAGCAGTGAAATTGGCAGCATTAAGGCGCGACCAATCATTGATAACTTAGACAGCGATTTAACAAACCCTGATATCAGGCTCATGCTGATTTCCCCCGAGTAGCGCTTTTTTCGCGCTGTTATTGTAAGTAGAACGTTTTAGTAGAACGTTCTACTTATCGTGGGGAAAGTCTGAAAATCGCGCAACTTAATTTTCACATTTCGCCAGAGTGAATAGTGATTATTTGAAGTTGATCGATAATTAACCGTGATGGGTGTGAGGGGATTGTGAGAGAAATTGCCGGGTGGCGGCTTCGCCTTACCCGGCCTACAAACGGAGACAGTACGTAGGCCCGGTAAGCGCAGCGCCACCGGGCATCAGACAGCTCAGGCCGTCACGGTCACGCTCTGTCCTGCAAAGCTCACGGTCTGACCCGCGACAATTTTGCAGCGCTTGCGGGTTTCCACCGCGCCGTCTACTTTTACCTGCCCGTCGGCGATGACGATCTTCGCCTGCGCGCCGCTTTCGCTCCAGCCTTCCAGCTTCAGCAGATCGCACAGCTCAACGTGCGGGTGTTTACCTAAAGAAAAAGTTGCCATGATTACGCGTCCTCTACGTCGTGATACTCCTCGCACGCCTGCAAGGTATTCTGAATCAGTGTTGCTACCGTCATCGGGCCTACGCCGCCCGGGACCGGAGTGATATAGGATGCGCGCGCTGCGGCATCTTCATACACCACGTCGCCGACCACTTTGCCGTTTTCCAGACGGTTAATACCCACGTCCACGACGATTGCGCCCTCTTTGATCCACTCGCCCGGAATAAAGCCCGGCTTGCCGACCGCAACGATCAGCAGATCGGCGTTTTCGACGTGGTGACGCAGGTTTTTAGTGAAGCGGTGGGTAACGGTGGTAGTGCAGCCCGCCAGCAGCAGCTCCATGCTCATCGGGCGGCCCACGATGTTGGAGGCGCCAATCACCACGGCGTTCAGCCCGTAGGTGTCGATGTTATAACGCTCCAGCAGCGTCACGATGCCGCGCGGGGTACACGGACGCAGGCGCGGCGCGCGCTGGCACAGGCGGCCTACGTTATACGGATGGAAACCGTCAACGTCTTTGTCCGGCGCGATGCGCTCCAGCACCTTCACGTTGTCAATGCCCGCAGGCAGCGGCAGCTGAACCAGGATGCCGTCGATCTCTTTATCGGCATTCAGGGTGTCGATCAGTTCCAGCAGTTCCGCTTCGCTGGTGGTTTCCGGCAGATCGTAAGAGCGGGAGACGAACCCCACCTCTTCACACGCTTTGCGTTTGCTGCCGACATAAATTTGCGAAGCCGGGTTGCTGCCAACCAGCACAACGGCCAGCCCGGGGGCGCGAAATCCGGCGGCTTTACGCGCCTTCACTTTTTCCGCAACCTCAGAGCGCACCTGCTGCGCAATCGTTTTACCGTCAATAATCTTTGCTGCCATCAGAGAGAAGATTCCGTCTGTAACGTTAGAAAGGGGGGATTGCCTGTATTTTGTCAGAAGCGAGCGCCGCTGTCAGTCACCCTTTACGAGATTTCATCGATGGCCTGCAAAATCCCTTCTCAGGGCATGGTCAATTTCTTAGAGGTGATTAGGATGTGACCTGGCAAAATGACAGCGTTTTGACATATTACAAAATAAATTCCTGAGCTACTTTGTCCTCTCCGAAATAAGCCTTCAATTTTTTAATTGATCGTATTTCTTATTCCCGAATATGCGCGGGAAGGGTTATTTACATTTTAAAGGAATAGACATGAAACTCAGCAACATTGCTTCTACTGTTATTGCAACTCTGGCCCTGGTCGCGGGTGCCGCTCACGCAGAAGATCCGGTAGCGCCTGTATCTGTAAACGGTGGTACGGTGCATTTTAAAGGTGAATTAGTGAATGCCGCGTGTTCAGTGAATACTGACTCTTCAGAGCAGACGGTTAATCTTGGCCAGTACCGTACCGCGAAATTCACTAAAGTAGGTGACACCACCTCCAATATTCCGTTCACCATCGAACTGAACGACTGCGATCCTGCGGTCGCGAAAACCGCTGCTGTCGCGTTTACCGGCCAGATCGACGCCACCGACAAAACGCTGCTGGCGGTAAGCTCCGGTAACAACGACAACTCCGCGAAGGGCGTGGGTATTGAGATCCTCGACAGCAAATCCTCCACGCTGACCCCGGACGGCGCCACCTTCTCTGCGGCGCAGAACCTGATTGAAGGGACTAACACCCTGAACTTCACCGCGCGCTATAAAGCCACGGCGGCGACCACCGAGCCAGGCCAGGCAAACGCGGACGCAACATTCGTAATGAAATACGAGTAATGCCTGAGTACAGGGATGTGGCTGGCCTCAGGGAAGAGGTCTTTTGATCGCCTATACCGGGAGCGAAGGATGACAAGGACTGGGATACTGCTGTGTGCCCTTGCGATTGCCTCAGCGGTAAACGCACATACCGTGGTCATAGACGGCGGCAAAGTACACCTCAGGGGAGAGCTGGTTAACGGCGGCTGCGCCGTGGCCCCGGACAGCCAGAATATGCGCGTGGATATGGGGCAATACCGCACAAACGCCTTTTCCGGCGTCGGCAGCTTTTCCACGGTTAATGTGCCTTTCACCGTACGTCTGCTGGATTGCAGCGTGGACGTCTCCCGCACCGTGGGGATCCAGTTCCAGGGAGTGACACCGGCAGAAGATCCGCAGGTTTTCCTGGCGACATCGCGGCCGGGGGAAAATGCGGTCAGCAGTGGTGTCGGGCTGGCGCTTTTTGACGAACAGCAACGTCAGATCATCCCGAACGCGACGGCGGTGAGCTGGTTACCCATTGACACCCGCGAGCTGGTATTTCATTTCAGCGCCCGCTACCGGGCAATTTCCGAACACCTTGTACCAGGCACTATTCAGTCGAATGTCTGGTTTACGTTGATTTATCCCTGACGCCTGCGAACTAATTATTAAAGGTACGGTTGTGATGAACACCCTGATTAAACCTGGACTGTTTTTAGCTTTTATTTTGATGATGGTTTCTGCCAGCGCGAATGCGTCCGGCGGAATTGCGCTGGGTGCGACGCGCGTTATTTATCCGGCCGATGCCAAACAAACGTCGCTGGCGATCACCAACAGCAATAAACAAGAGCGCTATTTAATTAACGCGTGGATAGAAAATGCCAACGGGCAAAAGGAAAAAACCTTTGCCGTCACGCCGCCGCTGTTTGTCAGCGAGCCGGCCAGCGAAAACACCCTGCGCATTATCTACGCAGGCCCGGCGCTGCCTGCCGATCGCGAATCGCTCTTTTACATGAACGTCAAAGCGATTCCCTCCGTCAGCAAAAAACATCAGGACGGCAACAACGTCCTGCAACTGGCTATTCTGTCACGTATCAAGCTGTTTGTTCGCCCGGCTAACCTGGCGATGCCGCCGGAAGAGGCGCTCTCACAGCTGCGCTTTGAGCGCGTCGGCAACCATCTTAAGGTGAGCAATGCCTCGCCGTATTACGTCACGCTGGTCAATCTGAAGCTCGGCGGCCAGACGCTGGATAACCTGATGGTTGCTCCTAAAAGCTCGGCGCAGCAGGTGCTGCCTGCCGCTGCGAGCGGCACGCTCTCCTGGCAGAGTGTGAATGACTATGGCGCCATTACGCCGGCGCGTAGCGTCAGCCTGTGAGCAGAGACAGGGCGATGAACACTCAATGGCGTTACTGCCCGGTTGCGCTGGCACTGATGGCAACGCTCTGGCCACTCGCTGGCTGGGGCGAAAGCTACTTTAACCCGGCGTTTCTCTCCGATGACACGGCGAACGTGGCGGATTTGTCGCGTTTTGAAAAAGGCCACCAGCAGGCACCGGGCGTCTATCGCGTCGATATCTGGCGTAACGATGAGTTTATCGGCACGCAGGACGTGCGGTTTGAGCAAGCTGACAACACGCCGCCGGTCGCGGGCGGTTTGTCGCCGTGCATTACGCGCGCGATGCTCGATCGCTTTGGCGTCAATATCGCCGCCTTCCCGGAACTGAGCAACGTGCAGGGCGATACCTGCGTTCCGCTCACCACGGCTATTCCGGGCAGCGAAACGGCGTTCAACTTCGCCTCGTTGCGCCTGAACGTCAGCCTGCCTCAGGTGGCGATGCAAAACAGCGCCCGCGGGTATATTCCACCTGAACAGTGGGATGAAGGCATCCCCGCCGCGCTGCTGAACTACAGCTTTACCGGCAACCGGGGCAGCGACGACGACAGCTACTATCTGAACCTGCAAAGCGGGTTGAACTATGGCGCCTGGCGATTACGCAATAACGGCGCGTGGCGTTATACCGAAAGCAACGGCCAGCGGCACAGCAGCTGGCAAAATATTGGTACCTGGGCGCAGCGTACGATCATCCCGCTGAAAAGCGAGCTGGTGCTTGGCGACAGCAACACCGGTAACGATGTCTTCGACAGCGTCGGTTTTCGCGGTGGTCGCCTCTATTCGTCCGACAGTATGTACCCGGACAGTCTGCAAGGTTACGCGCCTACCGTGCGCGGAATCGCCCGCACCCCTGCCAAAGTGGTGATCCGCCAGAACGGATACGTGATTTACCAGAGCTATGTGCAGCCGGGGGCTTTTGCGATAACTGATCTTAACCCGACCTCCTCAAGCGGTGACCTGGAGGTGACGGTGGAAGAGAAGGACGGCAGCCAGCAGCGCTACACCGTCCCGTATTCCACCGTTCCGCTGCTCCAGCGTGAAGGACGCTGGAAATACGATCTGGTGGCAGGGGACTATCGCAGCGGCAACAGCGAGCAGGACACGCCGTTCTTTACTCAGGGTACGATGATTGCGGGTCTTGCCGACGGTTACACGCTGTACGGCGGAACGCAGCTGGCCTCGCGCTATACCGCCATCGCCATTGGCGCGGGTAAAAACCTCGGTGACTGGGGGGCGGTTTCACTTGATCTCACCCATGCCCGCAGCCAGCTTGCCGATGACAGCCGCCATGAAGGGCAGTCCCTGCGGTTCCTGTACGCAAAATCCCTTAACGGATTCGGCACCAACTTCCAGCTGCTGGGCTATCGCTACTCGACCAAAGGCTTCTACACCCTCGACGATGTGGCCTGGCGCACAATGGAAGGCTACCAGTATGGCGACGATCAGGACGATGACGGCGTGCCGGACGTGCAGAGCTATCACAACCTGACGCTGAATAAAAAAGGGCGTTTCCAGCTCAATATCTCCCAGTCTCTCGGCGATTACGGCTCGGTGTACGTGTCGGGCAGCCAGCAGAGTTACTGGGGCACCAGCGAATCCAACGTCTGGTATCAGCTTGGCTACGCGGGCGGGGTGAAAGGGGTCAGCTACGCCTTATCCTGGTCGTGGAACAAGGCCGTCGGCATTGACGGAACCGACCGGATCGCCTCGTTCAACGTCTCCGTCCCGTTCAGCCTGTTCACCCGTCACGGCTACCGTCGCGATAACGCGATCGACCGGGCCTATGCCACGGCCTCAGCCAGCCGCAACAGCGACGGTGATACCAGCTGGCAGACCGGGATCAGCGGAACGCTGCTCCAGGATCGTAACCTGAACTACAGCGTCACGCAGGGTCACACCAGCAATAACGGTGCCAGCGGCAGCGCCAGCGCTAACTGGCAGGCGACGTACGGCACGCTGGGCGTGGGCTACAACTACGCCCGGGATCAGCACGACCTCAACTGGCAGCTCTCCGGCGGCGTGGTAGGGCATTCAGACGGCATCACATTCAGTCAGCCGCTGGGCGATACCAACGTCTTGATCAAAGCGCCGGGCGCGTCAGGCGTGAGCGTCGAAAACCAGACCGGCGTCAAAACAGACTGGCGTGGCTATGCGGTGATGCCGTACGCCACGGTGTACCGTTACAACCGCGTGGCGCTCGACACCAACACCATGAGCAACAACACCGACATTGAAAATAACGTTTCAAGCGTCGTGCCGACGAACGGTGCGCTGGTGCGCGCCAGTTTTGACACCCGCATCGGCGTGCGTGCGCTGCTCACCGTGAAGCGTGATAACCAGCCTGTACCGTTTGGGGCGGTGGTGCGTGAGACGCAGAGCGGCGTAACCAGCATGGTGGGAGATGACGGTCAGATTTACCTGAGCGGGCTGCCGCTGAGCGGAGAACTGCTGATTCAGTGGGGAGACGGGAAACAGTCCCAGTGTCGTGCGCCCTACAGCCTGCCAGAACAAAGCCTGCAACAGGCGATCACACTTAAGGGGATCCGCTGTGAATAAAATCCATTATCTGGGGCTATCCCTGCTGGCGTTTTTTCCGCTATCTGAGGCCTTCGCCACGGTCTGCGTCAATGAAAATGGCGTGCCGACGGAGGTGTATTACGACCTGACGGATAAATTTAACAGCTCCAATAACCAGGTGGGGCAGATTGTCACGCTCAGCGAGAAGTCCCAGTGGGTGGGCGTCAACGCCGTCTGCCCTAAGGGAACGTCCGGGAACACCACCAAGCGCAGCTATGTTACCGATTTCCCTGTTACGGGCACCAGCGATGGCTACCAGTATCTGAAGCTAAACGACTATCTGGACGGGGCGATGAAAATTACCGACAGCTACGCTGGCACGTTTTATCCGCCCAAAAGCTACATCCAGATGGGGAGCCACCCGAATGTGTCTAAAAACAAACCGTTTGGCGTACAGGATTCCAGCCTCGTCTTCCGGCTTAAAGTGACCCGACGCTTTATCAATATGGTGGTGATCCCCCGGGCGACCATGTTCCGGGTTTACGTCACCACGACCTCCTCGGATCCGCTCACCACGCCGGTTTATACCATCAGCTACAGCGGGACTATTCAGGTACCTCAGAGCTGTGAAATTAATGCCGGGAATGTGGTGGAGTTCGATTTCGGCGACATCGGCGCCTCCCTGTTCAGTAAAGCAGGCATCGGGAATAAGCCGGAGGGGATCTCAGCGCAAAGCAAAACCATCGGCATCAAATGCACCAACGTCGAGGCGAACGCCATGCTCACGATGCGTGTTGAAGCGGAGAAGGTTTCAGGCAGTACGCTGGTTTCCGATAACGCGGATGTGGGTTTTGTGATTGCCAACAGTAATGGCGTGCCGCTGACGCCCAACAACCTGACCAGCAAAATCCCGTTCCGTCTGGACGACAGCGCTCAGGCGCAGGTGGGGATCCGCGCGTGGCCCGTCAGCGTAACCGGTAAAAAACCTGCCGAGGGGCGTTTTACCTCTCGCGGCTATTTACGCGTCGACTACGACTAAGGAGCAGGTATGCGAAACGGAATGCGGTATTTAGCCGCCGCGCTCTTTGCGCTTTGCTCCCCTGCACACGCAGAGACGGCGCTTGGGGAAATTAACATTCAGCTCTACGGCAATATCGTGGATTTTACCTGCGTGGCGGAGGGGGACGACAGCAATAAAACCGTCACGCTCGGCACCTGGCCCACGAAACAGCTTCGCACAACGGGGAGCCGGACGCAGCCTGTACCGTTCACCCTGAAGCTGACCGGATGTCCGCCGGGGGCGGCTTCGGTCACATTTACGGGGAAGATGGACGGGCATGATAATAGCCTGCTGGCGCTGAATGATGCCAGCGCGGCCAGCAACGTGGCCGTGGAGATCCTCGACCGGGATAAAACGCGCCTCGCGTTGCAGCAGACCAGCCAGACGGTGGCGGTAGATGCGCAGGGAAATGCCGAACTATCGTTTTATGCCAATTATATCGCCACGGCGGATAACCCGCAGCCGGGACGGGCTGACGCCGATGCAACTTTCATGATTAATTATAATTAATCGTATCCACTCTCCCTGTAACGGTTATATGTTGCAGGGAGAGGGTAGGATTATAGTAATTCGTGCGCTTTCGCGTAATCAATTAATTCAACGATACTTTGCACGCCCAGCTTGGAAAAGATATTAGACTTATGGGCGCTAATTGTTTTGTTGCTAAGTAATAATTGATCCGCAATCTCCTTATTAGATAATCCGTTCGCCAGATATCGCAGAACCGTCACTTCACGATTCGATAATGGCATATCCACGGCGGCGCCCGTCCGCGAGCCCAGGTGGTTTATAAAACTCAATGTTTCTGAGGGGAAGAAGGAATAGCCCGTCAGGATCATTTCCACCGCGTTATAAATTTCCCCCAGATCTTTTCGCTTACTGACAAAACCATTTGCCCCGGCGCGGATGGCGCGTCCTGCGTAGAAGGCTTCAGATTTCGAAGAGAGGAAAAGAACCTTAATGTCTTTATTTAAGTTCCTGATTCTTTTCAGTAATACGAACCCATCCGTGCCCGTCATTTCAATATCGAGAATGACCAGGTCAATGGGGTGGTTGCGTATACAGTCAAGCACCTCGTGGCTGTCGCCTGACTTCAGTTTGACCTGGATGTTTTTATTTTTCTGTAGCAGGACTTCTATCGACATTCTGACGATAGGGTGTTCGTCCATAATGATAACGGATGCCGGTTTCATTTTTTATGCCTCAGATTGTTAAAAGCGTTATGCTGAGTTTTGTTAAAACTCTCGAAAAGCCGGAAGGATAATTGCGCAGATCCTTGTACGGTAAATGTCCCTGGGAAGAGCGAAAGCATCCTTGTTTACGTAGTGGTGATATCAATGCCTCAGCGCAGTTATCTCATAAGGCTGGTTATGGCAAAATGATTTTTCTTATTCGCGTGTCAAACACGTCTTATTATACCGTTTAAGTATTGTCCGAAAAGCCTGTAAATTAATATCCATATATTGCTGATTATTATGTTCTGGATCTGAATCACTAACTTTTTAAAATTAGCAAAAATGTCCTGATATTGCATTTACCACACACTTTCATCTTTATGTAATAACAAAAAATAAACGATTTTACTGTATGTTAAATGAATGTTAACAGCAAGCAGGCTGTGACAACCAGCATCCCGCCTGCCTGCCATCCCTGAAATCCGCCATTTCGTGCGTCATCTCTCCGTTTCAAACGCCTCCTGGCAAATTGCCGTTCCCAACAACAGAACAGTACTATCTGCTGTTTTCTTCACCTCTCATCGCATTCTTTTACAGGTGAATCGCTTGTTTTTACACCATTATCATCCTGTTAACTGAAGCGCCAGAACCTTAACGCATGGATAAAATCACTCTCGTTGAGCGTACCGGCAGCATTTCGCATGGTTTAAGAGCTGGAATTAGGAATAGTTATAAAATCGAAAGTTTTGTTAAAAAACACAAAAATTTAACATGCATCCTAAGTAATTTCCTAAAGGTCTTTAGGAATTAAGAAGTTACTGAATACGTTAATACGTGAAATCTGAGAGGTTGTTGAGAAGATGTAGCAACTCATGACGATGATTCAGCCCAAGTTTCGCCAGGATGCAGCTGAGACGGTAAATAATGCGGCTGTAGGGGCGGTTCTGTAACTGCGCGATCTGCCGCAAGGAGCTCCCCTGCGACAGCGCCTGTAAGATCGGCCATTCATCCCGTGAAAACCACTCTTTGCGGTTGCCGGCGGGTGACGGTGCTTCCAGCAAGGTTTGTTGCATAGCCAGCGCCGTTAGCTGGCGTTCAAGCACATGAAAAGGGCCAGCCGCTTTACAAAACAGGCGAGCATCATAATCATCGGCGCGGACGAGCAGGTAGGGTGTCAGGTAGGGGGCGAACAGGCTGTGGCGGCGTAATCGGTCCAGCAGGTCGATGAGCGGCGAGGCGCGGCTCTCAATGTCTATTACCAGACGCGATGAAGGCCAGTGATTTAAATCACTGAGGGCGGCTTCCAGCGTGGAATAGTCGCAGCAATTGCTCAGGGGCGACTGCCCGCTCAGTAAACCGGAACGGAAAAAATTATCCTGTGTGACCAGAATGATAAAGGGAGCATCGGTTTTGCGGGTCTGGTTGATTGACTGGCTCAAATATTCGAGACGATCAAAAAATGGGAGAGCAAAAGGCGAGTGCGTAGAACCCAGTGAATCACTTCCTGTCCGACGACGCCGGTAACGGCGCACTGTCATTCGCATAGCTTCCCTCTTGGCGATGACCGTTCAGTCCTCCTGCCATCTCCAGGATGGCCAATAATATCCCTGACCGAAGCGCGCGCCAGCATGAAGCGCGCAAGTACGGTCCCGTTCTGTTTCAATGCCTTCAATAAGCACATTCGCAGCGATTTTTGAACAAAGGGTGACCAGCTGTGTCAGCGCCGGCGTTTCACGTAAACGCCAGAAAGCGATCTTATCGATTTTTATTCCGCTTAATGGCAGGCGGCAGGATAAAAATGCTTGTCCTGACGCTTCATCAATATCATCCAGCCAGATCCGGTGTCCTCGCGCGGTCAACTGCTGAAGCGCACAACTCACCCTCAGACGCGCCGGGTCTGAGAGTGTAAAGAACGAGGCAGGCTCCACGAGTTCAATGTTCAGCGGTGGGCTGTTAAGTTGCAGTAAACGCTGGAACATTTCCGGTATGGTCAGAACGGTTATCGGCAAATTTATGAAAAGGTTGTCACAGGGGAAGGGGTTTTTTAACGCGGCGATCTGTGCTTCCAGCAGCATAAGCGCCCGGGCGGCGGACCAGTCCTGGAAAAAGCTTTCGTTTTGCTGATGCGGCGACAGCACGCTGAGCACTTCGGCCCCCACCGTGCGCGAAGATGAGAGGGCGACAATGGGTTCAAGCTTAATGCCTGTAATATCGTGTGAGATGTGCTGCACGCACGAGGGAAAACCTGTCTGGTCTGGCGCTGTCACTCCGTCGTCCTGTTCACTTCCAGCCTCCAGGCGGCCGGGTTACCGCTGGACAGTGTGAAGGTGAAGTAAACAGGAAAACAGCAGGCGTTACTTAAAAGCGGCTAAGCCTTTTCGCAGCCCGTAAAAGAGGGATAAATGTTGAAAAAACAGCCGTATTTACAATCAGCTAGTCATTATCGCCAGAGAAGGCGGAAAAGGCATTGACTCACTACGCATTGACCGTATAATTCCAGGCGTTTCACCACCGCGAAGTACACTCTTCTCCGTGCGCCCTTAGCTCAGTTGGATAGAGCAACGGCCTTCTAAGCCGTAGGTCGTAGGTTCGAATCCTACAGGGCGTGCCATTATGAATCATGTACTTACGCCTCTTTCACTTCCTCATCTTTTCCGATGTGGGACATATTTGGGACATCAACTCCAAAAATTGAGTCAATTTGCTTCGCATGCTCTGTTAAATGATTAGGTGCTAAGTGGGCATATCGACGGACCATTTCGATACTTTCCCAGCCTCCCATTTCCTGCAAGACAGACAACGGAACGCCAGACTGAATTAACCAGCTCGCCCAGGTGTGCCTCAGATCGTGAAAACGAAAATCTTCAATACCTGCACGACGACAAGCAGCATTCCATGCGCTCTGGTCATCAACCCGCATCTTCCTGACCGATGGAGTCTTTGACCCGTCAGGTCGAACACCGGCTTTCATATGGACGAACACCCATTTATGATGATTGCCAATCTGATCGCGTAGTACCTTACAGGCCGTATCATTCAGTGCTACACCAATAGCTCTGTTTGATTTACTGTCTTCAGGATTCACCCAGGCAACACGACGCTGCATGTCGATTTGCTGCCATTCCATATTGATGATGTTTGAACGACGTAGACCGGTTGCCAGCGCAAACTTAACAACCGACTTCAGTGGCTCAGGACATTCATCAATAAGCCTCTTCGCTTCCTCATGCTCAAGCCAGCGTACCCGCTTATTCCTTACGGCCGGCACTTTAATCACAGGTGCCTTTTCCAGCCACTTCCAGTCACGTTCTGCCGCACGCAGAATGGCTTTCATCAGCGCCAGGTGTTTGGCTTTGGTGGAAGTCGTGACAGGAGAGGCTGAATATAACGGTGCTGGCTGACCATTCTTCTTCGCTGCTGCTGCCTGAATTTTCCATATTTCAAGCAGCTTGCGGTTGCTCATCTTGTTTACTGCTGAGTAAATCCTTTGCTCGGTAACATCCTTTAATCGAATCCCTTCGAAATGCGCCAACCAGAACGCCATGCGGCTGCGGTCGTCTTTCAGTGACTTCTTCTCGGCTTTCTCCTCAAGCCACCGCATGCACGCGTCATCAAACGTTACATCAGGGAAATCGCCAAGCCTGTCTACTCGCCACAGTTCAGCTTTGCGCTTGTCATGTAACTCAGTAGCGAGCCGCTTGTCGGAAGTCCCAAGGCTTTCCTTAATTCGCTTCCCGCCCGGGAGCGAGTACGATGAGTACCATATTTCACCTCTGCGGAAGAGTGACATTTCGTTTCCTCTTTAATGCCATCACCCGCGCTCACGCCGACAGTATGCAGCGGAGACTGAAGCGCCGCAATGCAGGCTTGCCGTGTAGTGAGGTATGGTGATTTTGGTTTGGAAGGGTCTTTGCGTGTTGCCTGAAGGCGGCCTGTGCGAATCCAGTTGGTTGCGGTAGGTCTGGATATCTTGAGAAATGCACAGGCCTCATCGAGTGTGAGGCTGTGTGATTCCATGGTCACCCCTATGCATACCACTTATCTACATTGTCGGACTCAATAACTACATCCTCATACCCAAGCGTTGTTAGAAGTTCGCAAAGCACCTTATCTGCCTCAGCATGGTCACTTTCAGGGTCGTAGCTTGTATGTAGAGCCCTGAGCTTTACTATCGCCTCTTCACGAGTCATATCTATCTCCAATAAAAAACCGCCATTGCGGCGGTCTAGTCGATGCGTAAAAAAAGCCGCCTAAGCGACCTCCTGTTGAACATGTTTGAACTCACAACTTTATTGAATTCCGTTGCGCATTCTGGAGCATTAACTCAATGCCATTGCTTTTTGTCTGCATATCTTGCCTTTCCGGTAATTTATGCTTTGCAGCATTTTCTCTTCCAGTTGAGCAGTATGGGCAGTAAGAAATGCCAGATAATGGTGATAACACATGTCTGTAGGATGCAAAATTAACCACTCCAGAACCACCGCAGTAGTTACACATAATAGCCCCGTCTAGTTTCCCTCTGATTGTTTCATTTTACGCTAATTTCTTATACACGCGAGGCTCATCAACAGCAGCCGCGCGTAGTTCGTGTTCGTGATGCACCGAGTAGTTTCCGTCATCCCATTTACACCACACTTTCGGATGGTCGTGACCTGCTCCCCGTTGATTAGTACACCCCGATGTTAGTAATGTCTTCATAAGCCACATGAGGACATCCCCATGAAGAAGCGTTTTTCCGACGAACAGATCATCAGTATTCTCCGCGAAGCCGAAGCTGGGGTACCCGCCCGTGAACTCTGCCGCAAGCATGCCATTTCCGATGCCACGTTTTACACCTGGCGTAAGAAGTATGGCGGTATGGAGGTGCCTGAAGTTAAGCGCCTGAAGTCGCTTGAGGAAGAGAACGCCAGACTCAAGAAGCTGCTTGCCGAAGCCATGCTGGATAAAGAGGCGCTTCAGGTGGCTCTTGGGCGAAAGTACTGACGACAGACCAGAAGCGGGAAGCCGTGATGTTGATGTGTGATGCGACCGGTCTGTCGCAACGTCGTGCCTGCAGGCTTACAGGTTTATCCCTGTCGACCTGCCGCTATGAGGCTCACCGTCCGGCTGCTGATGCGCATTTATCAGGGCGCATCACTGAGCTGGCACTGGAGCGCAGGCGTTTTGGCTACCGTCGTATTTGGCAGTTGCTGCGCCGTGAAGGGCTTCATGTTAATCATAAGCGCGTGTACCGGCTTTATCACCTCAGTGGCCTGGGCGTAAAACGCAGAAGACGTCGTAAAGGGCTGGCAACAGAACGTCTGCCGCTGCTCCGTCCGGCGGCGCCCAATCTGACCTGGTCGATGGATTTCGTCATGGACGCACTTTCCACCGGTCGCAGGATCAAGTGTCTTACCTGCGTCGATGATTTCACAAAGGAATGCCTGACGGTCACTGTTGCCTTTGGGATTTCAGGCGTTCAGGTCACGCGTATTCTGGACAGCATTGCACTGTTTCGAGGCTATCCGGCGACGATAAGAACTGACCAGGGGCCGGAGTTCACTTGCCGTGCACTGGATCAATGGGCCTTTGAGCATGGTGTTGAGTTGCGCTTAATCCAGCCGGGCAAGCCAACGCAGAACGGATTTATTGAGAGCTTTAACGGACGATTTCGCGATGAATGTTTGAATGAGCACTGGTTCAGCGATATCGTTCATGCCAGGAAAATTATTAATGACTGGCGGCAGGATTATAACGAATGCCGCCCGCACTCCACGCTGAATTATCAGACACCGTCTGAATTTGCAGCGGGCTGGAGAAAGGGTCATTCTGAGAATGAAGATTCCGACGTTACTAACTGAGTGTTGTATCTAATCGTGGGGGCAGGTCAATACCATAAGATTCCGTAGATTTCCGTGCGCTTTTAGGGTTGGAGATGGTAGTGATCTGCAAATATCTGAGATACAACTCAACGCACAAACCAACCGTTGCAATTGCGCTTGCGAAGTAAACGGGTCGCAAGCAATAGTTACTATTAACGGAAGTTTGTTAAGTGAACCAGAGACTGATTTCACATACCCAAAAGCTCTTTTTAATGCTATTGGAGGCGTAATTTACCAAACCTCTGGAGAAACAGTATCAAGCGTTGACAATGACGGTGTGATTGCACAAATCAAGCAGGTGAGCTCGTCAATGTATGGAAATCCATTTGGGAGTGTTAAAGTATCATGCACACATGTTGAGTGTGCAGGGCTTCTGATGGCTGTTGATAACAACTCAGGAATTGTTGGAGACTCAGATAGTAAATATAGCTGTGTTTCATTCTCTAACTGTCAGGGGAGCATGCTAAATGGTGTTGGGGAGCTAATAGCAATACGAGTTGATCCCTATGAAGGTACATTTTCTGCTGATGATACCTGTAACTTCTATACAAGCGCCACACGAACAGCCAGAATAGTATATAGCATCTCAACAAAATTTAACTTTGATGTTTCTGCCAGAGCATTCAGGAAAGGTTTCGGAGTGCTCTCCTCAGAAATAGGAAGCGGTAATGTTAACTGGATTCACGACGTCCAGCCAATCATCAAGATGTTGGTCAACACTGTAACAATCCCATCAACAGGAACTGCTCCGCTAAGCTTTTCATCCAGGGAGGCGACTGGAGATTACACCTTCTATTATGGAGATACAAGCAGTGGTGGCATAGTGCTAATACACAATCTAAACATGCTAAATCTTTCTATATCTGTTCCAGCCACGGACGTATTAGCAATCACAGTTAAAGTTAATGGTGTTGAGGTATTTGGATGTTCAAATAGTGGATTTGTAACCCTCACTAAAGAAATGATACCTGTTGGATCAGTTATAGAATTTGAAGCAAAAAATGGAACAGGAGGCCCAGTAACAACAAATGCATCAGCAAGAATTATAGCATCAGCTTCAAATATAAGATGATTATATAGGCCGTTAACATTGTGTCTTTAACGGCCTACATGCATCACCTACCGCTCATTGAGAAAATGAAAGCACTTCAACATGTACAATGAAGAAATTATCAAAAGAATCTCAAAGACAAAGTAAACTCTAACCCCAGAAGCGTATACGGTGGGAGAAAACCCCATAATCATAATTGATGCAAAGCCACACAGAATGCCGGCAAGCGGCAATCCGGATATTGTTTTATCAAGCATCATATCTATGATTAGAAATAACATAGAAACTATAAAGACAATGCAATAAGCATAGTTAAAATAGACAATTAATCGTGAGACATTCCCATTATCAACAATGTTACCCTCAAAAAACAACCCACCGCACAAAGAGTGATATACCATAAGGGGGGCAAATGAGGATACAATAATCAACATAAGGAGAGCATGAAATGATATTATTTGCCTCTTGAGCCTTAAAAGCACAGTAAGCAATGAGGCAATGAGTAGCGGATAATTGTATTTGAATGTAATGAACTGATACACCTTATCAAATCCAAGCGACACCTTTTGTACCAGAGAAAAATGATCAAATAGCGGCATCCAATTAATAGTTTCTAAATGCAGTCTGTTAATGTTACCTGGGGCAGAAATGCATATTGCAAAGTTAATTGAAATTAACGTAAGCAACAAATAAAAATATCTACACCTTGTAGATGGCATAGATGCAGTCATTATGGCAGAGCAAATAATAAGACATAAAGCAACCTGCTCCATGTATGAAACGTATATAGCAAGCGGTATGCATATGATTTTAACAATATAACCGCTATCAGCTTTAAATAAAACAGAAAAAATATACACAGCCACAGATAGGGGAAGTAAGTAATTATAAAATCCAGTAACCCACCAAGAAGCGTCTCCATTTATAGCTGCTGGGATCAGGCTGAAAAGTAAAACAAAAATAGCAATATAAGTGGCTGATGGTCTAGCAGTTAATATGCGGCATGAAGAGTATGCAAGCAAAACTATAGATAAAGGAATCCCCAATTTCCAGAATAGAGAATATCCTATAGTGGAAACCATTAGGAGTTCAATTGCTGTCCTTCCACTCCATATGTGATAATTATCATAGATAAAACCCATAACCCTTCCGCTATTAAAAACAGAAAGGAATACATGGTCGTCATTTGTTGGTGACAGGCCTATAGTAGAAGCGTAGCTATACAGATAAGCGAAAACAATAGATAAAAGTAACGCAGACCTAATGCTAGACGCATTCATACTTAGCTTCATATGTTTTACCATTAAGATCAGTAAGTGAAATTAGAATGTATTTTGAGTTAAACTCATTTTTCAGTGACATTCTGGAAGAATAGAATCCAGACTTATCATATGTTCCCGGGCTGTTAAGGTATGCGCTCACATCCGGTCTACGTTGCATAGAGGTGAATAGCTCTACTTTACTATTTGAGCCAGAAAGTAAATAAACTCTTATTTGGCTGTTCGTTACGCCATCTGCAACGGCCCATCCAGAAATAAATGCAGAATTGCCTGATAAAGCGCACGAGTCAACATGAAAAGAGCTTATCGGCAAAGCCATTTCATCATCTACACCAAAATCTATATTATTCCACGATAAAAAAAACACAAATGGAATAATAAAGCACAGTGATAATGAAGCATAGTATGCACTAGCTAAAAATCTACGTTGAAAGATAAGCATAACCATGAATTACCCATTTCTTTTGATAATGTATCGAGGTCTTGATTTTACCTCTATATATATTCTACCGACATACTCTCCAAGCACTCCAATGCCTATCAATTGCACGCCACCAAGGAAAAGGACTGAAACAAGCAAAGATGGGTATCCATCTACTGGATTACCGAAAGCTAAAGTATCTATGATCATCCATGCCCCGTATAGGAAGGCCATTCCAGCTACTGCCACCCCAATATATGTCCACATCCGGAGAGGGAAAGTAGAGAAGCTCGTTATTCCCTCAAGGGCAAGGTTCCAAAGCTTCCAGCCGTGGAATTTGGAATTACCCGCCACGCGTTCTGCACGAGCATATTCAACGACATCAGTTTTTCCACCAACCCAACTCAATACACCCTTCATGAAAAGGTTGCGCTCAGGCATGAGCTTGATGTTTTCCACTACTTCACGAGACATCAGACGGAAATCACCAACGTTCTCTTCAATCTGCGGATTACTGATTTTGTTATGGAGTTTGTAGAACCATTCTGCTGTCTTGCGCTTAAGTCGGCCATCAGTTGAGCGGTCTGTGCGCTTAGCCAGCACCATATCAGATCCTGCTTGCCACTTCGCTACAAGGTGCGGGATGACCTCTATGGGGTCCTGCAAGTCTACGTCTATCGGGATAATCGCATCACCGGTTGCATGGTCAAGCCCGGCGAATAACGCAGGCTCTTTGCCGAAATTGCGAGTGAAGGATAACGGCTTCACCAATGGGTCAGAAACGGCGATTGAATTTATAATAGCCTCAGTTGCATCCCTGCTACCGTCATTGACGAAGACTATCTCTACTTCGTATGGCTTGAGGTCCTCAAAATCTCTAACGGTTTTATAGAAAATTGGAATTGCGTCCTCTTCATTGAAGACGGGAACTACCAGAGAAATCTTCATTTTTCTTCCCTAAATACAATGTGTTTTGAATAAAAAAAACCGCAAATCAGGCTTATCAACGAGAACTCAACCAAGGTAATGACTGGTGCTATCTGATAATAGTCAGACAATTTTCCAACTAGTATGCTCATTATCCCCATAAATCCAACAAACAGAAAATACCCCTTCACCTTAGGCTTTGACTTGAAAGTAAACGCTGCATTAGCAAAGAAAGAGAATGTTACAGCAGCGGAGAAGGCCAGAAAATTTGCCGTAGCCTGATTAACAGAGAATGCATAGACACCAACAGCGAAGACAAACCAGTGAATCGCGGTGTTGAACACGCCTACAGTCAAATATTTTGAGAATAGCTTAAGCATATGAGTATTTTGGTTGTTTTAGAATTTAGCGGAGTTTACCACTTAAGACCAATCTGATCAGCACTTGATCAATTTTAAAGGTTAGAATACTGTATATACATGGGTCTTCCCCGATCATGGTGGGAAGGCTCAGAACGCCATATTCAGCTTTCCGTAGTGGAACATCACCCCCAGTTTAAAGCGCTCCCGGTTTCGGTATCCCCTGGCTTTTATCCTCAGCAGCCTGATCTTGCTGTTAAGTGCCTCCGCATTTCCGTTTGAGACACTGTGTCGCATCGCATTCAGGATCCCGTACAGCCTTTTTCCTATCGTTTTCGCGGCATTTTTCATCATGGGAACGTCACTGTTAGCCGCCAGCGCCAACCATCTCTGCCAGTCACTCCGTCTTTCCTCGCTCCATGGCCTGTTCCAGATATCCTTTGCCAGCTCTTTCAGCGCCCAGCACTGGCTCGTCAGCTTCATCTGTGCACGCAGCCACATCAGCTTTTCCTGCCGGGATTCGGTCATCCACTTATCGCTGTACTGCCACAGGAAGCGGGTTCCTTTTGCCTGGTGTCGGCTTTCAACAGGGAGGTGCGGATGTTCATTCTGACGGGTTTTATCAACTACCTCGCCCAGTTGCTTCGCCACATGGAAGCGGTCAAAGGCGATTTTCTCAACCGCACTGGGTAAGTGGATACGCGCTGCTCTTATATAGCCCGCGTTCATGTCCATTGAGAGCGTTTTGATAGCCAGCAACTGCCCATCAGTGAGCGTGCGAAGATAGCCGGCAAGACTCTCTGTGCCGCGATCATCCGTTAAGGCCAGCGCCCGACCATCGCGATCGGAGATCACCGTTATGTAACGATGTCCTTTTTTAAAGGCGACCTCATCCACATTCATATGACGGGCGGATAATGGCTTTTTTATCCGGGCAAGACCTCGCTTAACTGCCCGGGTCATAATGCCGTCAACCGCATTCCAACTGAGCTTAAGTTGCTTCCTGACAGCATCAACGGTGCTGATTTTCAGCCATGAGAGAACGAACGATTCGAATAGCAACGTATACCGGCTTCCGGGGCCAGCCCACGGAACAGGCAACGTCAGGCAGCCATGCTCCGGACACATAATTCGTGGAACATCGGCTTCAACAATAGTGGTGAACTGGCAGGTATCAAGATGGCGCCATTTACGATGACGGTGATCGTGAACAGAACAGGATTTACCGCAGGTCGGACAGGCTAGCCGGGTGTTTTCAGCGATCTCAATAGTGACAGTAACAGAACCGGCATTTTCATCGAGAGAAAGGGACTTTACCTGCCACGGATCGGACAGGTTGAGAATATGAGCGTAGAGGGACTTTTCGTCCATGGCGGTGACCTCTGGCGATTAAATACACCATTATCATGCCTTCAGCCACCACAACAAGGGAAGACCCATATACATACAGTAAACAGGAGGTGGTTATGGGATTTCCTAGCCCTGCACAAGACTACGTTGAAGAGCGCATATCTCTAGACAAGCGCATAATAACCAGGCCAGCGGCTACGTACTTCATGAGATCCGGTGCGACACATTACCGTGAAGGAATCCTCAATGGTGCCTTGCTAGTCGTTGATGCGTCACTTACGCCATGCGACGGCTCATTGCTGGTATGCAGAATGGAAAGTGAGCTCAGGATTAAGCGATACCGCAATCATCCAAATCCCCAAATTGAGGATTTACAGACAGGCAGGCGCGAAGATATCCCGGCGTACGAAGACGGCACGAGCCCTGATGCAATCTTTGGGGTGATTACGTACATCATCAACGATGCGCGTTCTGGTGAGTTTGATGATTGTCCTGTTATGTGAGACAGAAATGGGACACACAAAGCTTTGCATCGGTTTGCAAGGCTTTGCATGTTTTTCGAAGATGGGACGTGTGAGCGCCGTAGTGATGGGGTAAGTTATTGTTAGCTCAGGTAGTTCCAGGAACTTCTAAGCCGTAGGTCGTAGGTTCGAATCCTACAGGGCGTGCCATTAAATTTCACAGATTGCCGCCTGCGCGACGTCCTGCTGATTTTCTCCATGAAATACCCCTCGCGAAAGTAGCGTTAACGCACATTTTTCACAGCACAATTGACTGTTATAACAGTATTTTTCTTACCCTATGGCAATTTTGCTATTCCTCTACCATGCTCATATCACCTCACTCTTACTCGTGGGGCTTTTCGTAGTTGCTGATTAATCTCAAGGAAAAAGGTTATGAAAAAAACGACTGCTATTTTGATGGGCGCTGCATTTCTGTTTACCACCAATACCTTTGCGGCTGAACTGCTGACGAAAAACGAGTTTGAGAAAGTGGAATCACAGTATGAAAAAATCGGTACGGTTAGCACTTCCAATGAAGTCTCGGTAGACGACGCGAAAAAAGAGCTGATCGAGAAAGCCGATAAAGAAGGTGCTGATGTTCTGGTGCTGACTTCCGGCAACACCAACAACAAAATTCACGGTACCGCCGATATTTTCAAGAAAAAATAATGCCTTAGCAACCACCCCTGTTTCGGGGTGGTTGCGCGCCATACCTCCCGCCAGCCTTGTTTCTTGTCTCTTCTCGCTCAGAGATGTCCGTTGACACTTGATTACGCATTCATAATGCGTATAGTTCTCATTTGCATTTCTTTTAATAACTTTTAAGGCCCGACAACGGGTCATTTTTGCGCGCACGTTAAGAGCTCATTATGAACAACACCACAATGCACAAAACGCTGCTGGCGATTGCCATCGGCGCGGTTACACACTCCGCTTTTGCGGCGGATGAGAAAAAAGAGGACACCATCGTGGTCCAGTCCACGGCGGGGAGTGATTTCAAACCCGGTGGTGACCAGCTGCTTCCAGCCTTCCTCGACGGCCAGGTGGCGAACGGCGGGCGCATGGGTATGCTCGGTCAGCAGAACGCCATGGACGTGCCGTTCAACATCATCAGCTACACCTCGAAGCTGGTGGAAGATCAGCAGGCAAAAACCATTGCTGACGTGGTTGCCAACGACGCGGGCGTACAATTTGTTCAGGGTTACGGCAACAGCGCGGAAACCTTCCGCATTCGCGGCCTGAAGTTTGACGGCGACGATATGACCTTTGGCGGATTGTCCGAAGTGCTGCCGCGTCAGGTGGTGGATGCCCAGATGGTCGACCGTATCGAGATCTTCAAAGGGGCCAACTCCCTGATGAACGGCGCCGCAAGCTCCGGCGTGGGCGGGATGATCAACCTTGAGCCCTAACACGCGGGCGACACCCCGCAGGCGAAAGTGGGCGTTGACTACACCTCGGATTCCCAGATTGGCACCACGCTGGATGCGGGTCGTCGCTTTGGCGATAACGACCAGTTTGGCGCGCGCGTGAACCTCGTGCATCGCGAAGGGGAAACCGGCGTGCCGAACGACCGCCGCCGCACCACGCTGCTCTCCACCGGCCTGGATTACAAAGGCGACCGCTTCCGCACCTCGCTGGACCTGGGCTACCAGAAAAAAACCTTCCACGGCAGCCCAACCAGCGTCAACATCTCGGCGGTGGACTTTGTGCCTGAGCCGCCGAAGAACGATCGCAACTTCTCGCAGAAGTGGGCCTACAGCGATATCGAAAACGAGTTCGGGATGTGGCGCAGCGAGTATGACATCACCGATAGCTGGACGGCATATACCGGTCTCGGCGCGCAGCACGCGCACGAAGAAGGGATCTACAGCGCGCCGAAGCTCCTCGATAAGAGCGGTAATGCGACGGTCAGCCGCCTTGATACCAACCGCATCAGCGATTCCGTCAGCGGCATGGCGGGCATTCGCGGTAACTTTGACACCGGTTTTGTCTCGCACAAGGTCAACGTCGGGTATTCAGCGATGACCAAAAACGAAAAAATCGCGTGGAAAATGTCGGCGGCGGCAGATAACCCGACCACCAACATCTATCACAACACCGGCGTTGATATGCCGGACAGCACTAACTTCAACGGCTTAGGCGGGAAATACAGCGATCCGCTGACCAGCGGGCGCACCCGTACCCAGGGCTGGCTGCTGAGCGATACGCTGGGCGTACTGGACGACAAGCTGCTGTTCACCGCAGGCGCACGTCATCAGAAAGTTGTCATCCGCGGGTACAACAAAATCACCGGCGCGGAAAACGACGCGGACGGTTTCGACGGCAGCCGCTGGATGCCAACCTACGGCGTAGTCTATAAACCGTGGGAGGAAATTTCCCTCTACGCCAACCACACCGAGGCGTTACAGCCCGGTGAAACTGCGCCGAACACTGCTACTAACTACGGCCAGAGCACCGGTATCGTGCACTCTAAGCAGAACGAAGTGGGCGTAAAGGCGGACTTTGGCCGCGTGGGCGGCTCCCTGGCGCTGTTTGAGATCAAAATGCCGTCGGCGATCCTTGACGACAGCGGTCACTACGGCCTGGATGCAGAACAGCGTAACCGCGGCGTGGAGCTGAACGTCTTCGGCGAGCCAATGCTTGGGATGCGCCTGAATGCCAGCGCCACCTGGTTGCAGGCCGAGCTGACCAAAACCAAAAACGGCGTCAATCAGGGCAACGATGCGATCGGTATTCCGAGCTTCTACGCCGTGCTGGGCGCAGAGTACGATATCAAGCCGATTGAAGGCCTGACGGCGACCGCACGCGTTAACCACTCCGGCACGCAGTATGCCGATCTTGCGAACACCAAAAAGCTGGACAGCTACACCACGCTGGATCTGGGCATGCGCTATCGCTTCGCGGTGAACCACAATGAAAACCAGATGACCGTGCGGGCAGGCATCGACAACGTGACCAACGAGAACTACTGGTCAAGCGTGGACGATTCCGGTACTTACATCACTCAGGGCGAGCCGCGTACCTTTAAGGTCTCGGTTGGCTACGAGTTCTAAGCGTTCCACCTCGTTATCCGGGGCAGGGACGCCCCAATCCCTTCGTTGTCGTGTTATAAAATTGTAATAAAAGCTTCTTACACTGGTCGCCACATCCTTACCTCTTGGCCAATGACAGGAAGCCGCTATGGGCAGACCCCTCAAATCCGTATTTAAAAAAGAACATCGCGACGATATCAGTAACCGCAGCGCTAACCCGGTATTCTCCGAGGTTGCAGAGGTGTTCCTCTCCCGCCGCCGTTTTCTCCAGATGGGGGCCGTAGCGGGGGCCGCCGTATCATTCCCGTATCTGATCACACCCGAAAATGCCATTGCCGCGGTATCGAAGCCTTCCGCGCTGGCAAAAGCGGTTTCCCTGGGCTTTACCAGCATCGACGTCTCCACAGAAGACACGGTCAGGGTGCCAGAAGGCTATATTGCCCGCCCGTTCTATCGCTGGGGTGATCCGACGGGAATCAAAGACAACATGCCGGCATTTAAGCCGGACGCCAGCAATACCACAGACGAACAGGCTGTGCAGGCGGGTATGCACCACGATGGCATGGCGTGGTTTAGCCTGCCGCAGGGGGCGCAAAACCCGGAACATGGCCTGCTGGCGCTGAACCATGAATACATCGATAACGGGATGCTGTTTACCGACGGTACGGCGAACTGGAGCCTCGATAAAGCCCGCAAGGGGCAGAACGCGATGGGCGTGTCGGTGGTGGAAGTGAAAAAAACGGGCAGCGGCTGGGAGGTGGTGCGTCCGTCTTCCTTCGCCCGGCGTATTACCGTCAATACGCCGATGCAGCTTACCGGCCCGGCGCGGCATCAGGATTTAATGAAAACCGCCGCCGATCCGCAGGGGGAACGCGTTCTGGGCACCATGCAGAACTGCGCCAACGGCCACACGCCTTGGGGCACCTATCTCACCTGCGAGGAGAACTGGTCGGACATTTTTGTGAAAAAAGCCGATCTCAATCCGCTGGAAAAACGCTACGGCATTAGCGACAGCGATGAGTCCTATCGCTGGAACGAGGAGGATGAGCGGTTCAGCGTCGATAAAACCCCTAACGAACCCAACCGTTTCGGCTGGGTGGTGGAGATCGATCCCTACAACCCGACCTCCACCCCGCGCAAGCACACCGCTCTGGGCCGCTTCAAGCATGAGGGGGCCGCCGTCACGCTCGCCGCCGATAATCGCGTGGTGGTCTACATGGGCGACGACCAGAAGTTTGAGTACATCTATAAGTTTGTCTCCGACAAAAAATACGATCCCGCGAACCGGGAAGCCAATATGCAGCTGCTGACGTCCGGCACGCTGTACGTCGCCAGGTTCAACCAGGACGGAAGCGGCGACTGGCTGCCGCTGATCTTCGGGCAAAATGGCCTGGATAAAAGCAACGGGTTTGAAAGCCAGGGCGATCTGCTGATCAAAACCCGCCTGGCGGCCGACGCGGTGGGGGCAACGAAAATGGATCGTCCCGAGTGGATTGCCGTCGATCCGCACGCCAGCGGCAGCGTCTACTGTACGCTCACCAACAACAGCGATCGCGGTAAAGAGGGGAAGGCACCGGTCGATGCCGCTAACCCGCGCGCCAACAACGTGTTTGGTCACATCATGCACTGGCACGAAGAGGGTGCCGATCCTGCCGCCGCACGCTTTAAGTGGGATATTCTGGTTATGGCCGGGCGTACCGACGGCGACGATCCGAAGGCCAAAGGCTCCATGCAGGGCGCGGCATTCGGCAGCCCGGATGGGTTGTCGTTCGATCACCAGGGCGTCCTGTGGATCCAGACCGACGTCTCCTCCAGCACCATCAATAAGAAAGCGTACGAGGGGATGGGCAATAACCAGATGGTCGCCACCATTCCGGGCACCAACGAGTATCGCCGTTTTCTGACCGGGCCGCGCGGATGTGAAATCACCGGCATTGCGTTTACGCCGGACAACCGCACGCTGTTTATCAACATTCAGCATCCGGGGGAGGGCGGGGATGATATTACCGACCCGGCCAATCCGCGCGCTGTTTCCAACTGGCCAGACGCCAGCCCGAACGGGCGTCCGCGATCGTCAACGGTGGTGATTACCAAAGCGGACGGCGGGATCATCGGGTCGTGACGTTTATCCGCCGGGCGCATGCGCTGGCCCGGCGTTAAGCTTGCTACCACCAGCATGAAGTGTTAAAACGTGCCCCTTCTAAAAAAGAGACAGGGGTAGGGCGTGAAAGACGCGTCATCCGCTTCAGGCCATGGTAGCGCTGAAGCTTCGTCGGATCAGAGTCCGACGCTGCAACGTGGTTTGCAAAATCGACATATTCAGTTAATTGCCCTTGGCGGCGCGATCGGTACCGGGCTGTTTCTCGGCATCGGCCCCGCCATTCAAATGGCTGGCCCGGCGGTTCTGCTGGGTTACGCTATCGCCGGGATTATCGCCTTCCTGATCATGCGCCAGCTCGGCGAGATGGTCGTTGAAGAGCCGGTGTCCGGCTCCTTCGCACACTTTGCCTATAAATACTGGGGGCCGTTCGCAGGCTTCCTCTCCGGCTGGAACTACTGGGTGATGTTCGTGCTGGTGGGCATGGCAGAGCTGACCGCCGCCGGCATCTATATGCAGTACTGGCTCCCGGACGTGCCGACGTGGATTTGGGCCGCGGCCTTCTTCATCATCATTAACGCCGTTAACCTTGTGAACGTGCGCCTGTATGGCGAGACCGAGTTCTGGTTTGCGCTGATCAAGGTGCTGGCGATTATTGGCATGATCGGCTTTGGCCTGTGGCTGCTGTTCTCCGGTCACGGCGGCGAGCGTGCAAGCATCGACAACCTGTGGCAGCACGGCGGCTTTCTGGCGACCGGCTGGAAAGGGCTGATCCTGTCGCTGGCGGTCATTATGTTCTCCTTCGGCGGGCTGGAGCTGATTGGCATCACCGCGGCTGAAGCGCGCGATCCGCACAAAAGCATTCCGAAAGCGGTCAACCAGGTGGTGTACCGTATCCTGCTGTTCTATATCGGCTCGCTGGTGGTGCTGCTGGCGCTCTATCCGTGGGTAGAAGTGAAATCTGACAGTAGCCCGTTCGTGATGATCTTCCACGATTTGAACAGCAACGTGGTGGCTTCGGCGCTCAACTTCGTCATTCTCGTGGCGTCATTGTCGGTTTACAACAGCGGGGTTTACTCCAACAGCCGCATGCTGTTTGGCCTCTCCGTACAGGGCAACGCGCCGAAGTTCCTCACCCGCGTCAGCCGTCGCGGCGTGCCGATCAATTCGCTGTTCCTTTCTGGCGCTATCACCTCGCTGGTGGTGCTGATTAACTATCTGCTGCCGAAAGAGGCGTTTGGCCTGCTGATGGCGCTGGTTGTCGCCACGCTGCTGCTGAACTGGATCATGATCTGCCTGGCGCACCTTCGCTTCCGCGCGGCGATGCGACGCAAGGGGCGCGAGACGCAGTTTAAAGCGCTGCTCTATCCGGCGGGGAACTACCTCTGTATCACCTTCCTCGGCCTGATTCTGGTGCTGATGTGCACCATGGATGAGATGCGCCTGTCAGCGATGCTGCTGCCGGTGTGGGTGGTGTTCCTGTTTATCGCGTTTAAGCTTTCACGAAGGTAAAAGCAAAACGGCAACCTGGTTGCCGTTTTTAGTGTTTGCACCCTCTCCCTGTGGGAGAGGGCCGGGGTGAGGGCACCAGACCGCACCCGCCTTCACGCCCGGTGGCGCTGCGCTTACCGGGCCTACATGTTCGGGGACGTTATTTAGTAGGCCGGGTAAGGCGCAGCCGTCACCCGGCACCTCCCCTTCACCGTTATCGTGACTCCCCTCCCAATTCTGTTTTGATCCACAGGATCTTTGTTTTGTAATCGATTACTTTTCATTTGAACGAATTTGTAATCGATTACTTTTTCCGGGTGAGGCTTATCATGGTGTCAACTGAGAGTAGTGAAAAGGCGATAACACAGCACCGGCTGCTGGTGCCGCGTCTGTCGCTGATGATGTTTCTGCAATTTTTTATCTGGGGTAGCTGGTCGGTCACGCTTGGCCTGGTGATGACCCGGCACAACATGTCTTTGCTGATTGGCGATGCGTTCTCTGCCGGACCCATCGCTTCCATTCTTTCGCCGTTCGTGCTCGGGATGCTGGTGGACCGCTTCTTCGCCTCGCAGAAGGTGATGGCGGTGATGCACCTCGCGGGCGCGGCGATCCTCTGGTTCGTGCCGGGGGCGTTGATTGCTGAGAACGGCGCGCTGCTGATTGGCCTGCTGTTTGGCTACACGCTCTGCTATATGCCGACGCTGGCGCTGACCAACAACATTGCGTTTCACAGTCTGGCGAACGTGGATAAAACCTTCCCGGTAGTGCGCGTGTTCGGCACCATCGGCTGGATCGCGGCGGGCATTTTCATCGGCGTCACCGGCGTGGCGTCCAGCGTCACCATCTTCCAGGTGGCGGCGGTCAGCTCCGTGTTGCTGGCGATCTACAGCCTGACGCTGCCGCACACGCCCGCCCCGGCGAAAGGCCTGCCGGTAAAGGTGCGGGATCTCTTCTGCGCGGACGCCTTCGCGCTGCTCAAAACCCGCCACTTCTTCGTCTTCTCCGTCTGCGCGATGCTGATCTCCGTCCCGCTCGGCACCTATTACGCCTACACCGCCTCGTATCTGGCGGATGCCGGCATTGCCGACGTCAGCACCGCCATGTCCTTCGGGCAGATGTCTGAGATCGTCTTCATGCTGGTTATTCCTCTGCTGTTCCGCCGCCTGGGCGTGAAATATATGCTGCTGATCGGCATGCTGGCGTGGTTCGTGCGTTATGCCATGTTCGCGCTGGGCGTCAGCGAGGAGGGGCGCATTCTGCTGTATCTCGGCATTCTGCTCCACGGCGTCTGCTACGATTTCTTCTTTGTCGTTGGCTTTATCTACACCGACCGCGTGGCGGGCGAAAAGGTCAAAGGCCAGGCGCAGAGCATGATCGTGATGTTCACCTACGGCATCGGCATGCTGCTCGGCTCGCAGATTTCCGGCGCGCTCTACAACCGTCTGGTGGCAGGGCAGACCGTGCCGCAGGCGTGGGTCACATTCTGGTGGATCCCGGCGGTGGCTGCCGCGGCGATCGCGCTGATTTTCCTTCTCACGTTTAAGTATGACGATGACAAGGCGTAACGTTCAGGAGGTGGTATGAGGACAATGAAAGGACCGGGCATTTTTCTGTCGCAGTTTATTGGCGGGGAAGCGCCCTTCAACACGCTCGACGGGCTGGCAGGATGGGCGGCGGGGAAGGGTTACAAAGCGGTGCAGATCCCCTGCAACCATCCGCATATTTTTGATGTGGAGAAAGCCGCAGAGAGTCAGGCCTACTGCGACGACATCACCGCCAGGCTGGCCGCGCATGGGCTGGTCATCAGCGAGCTGTCGACCCATCTGGAAGGGCAGCTTGTTGCGGTAAACCCGGTTTACAGCGAGGCGTTTGACCACTTCGCCCCTGCTTCCGTGCGGGGTAACGAGGCGGCGCGTCAGGCGTGGGCGACGGAAAAGCTGAAGCAGGCGGCGGTCGCCTCGGCCCGATTAGGCCTGAAAGCACACGCCACCTTCTCCGGATCGCTGGCCTGGCCGTTTTTCTACCCGTGGCCGCCGCACAACGAGCAGCGTTTTCAGGATGCATTCGGGGAGCTGGCAGCCCGCTGGCGGCCGATTCTGGATACCTTCGACGAGCAGGGCGTGGACGTCTGCTTTGAGCTGCATCCGGGGGAAGATCTGCACGACGGCGTCACCTTCGAGCGTTTTCTGGCGCTGGTCGATAACCATCCGCGCTGTAATATTCTCTACGATCCAAGCCATATGCTGCTCCAGCAGATGGACTATCTGACCTTTATTGATATCTACCATGCGCGCATTAAAGCGTTCCACGTGAAGGACGCCGAGTTCCGCCCCAGCGGGCGCAGCGGCGTCTACGGCGGCTACCAGCCGTGGATCAACCGCGCCGGACGCTTCCGCTCGCCCGGCGACGGACAGATCGACTTTAAGGGCATTTTCAGCAAGCTGACCCAGTACGACTACGACGGCTGGGCGGTGCTGGAGTGGGAGTGCTGCCTGAAGGATGGCGATACCGGCGCGAGTGAGGGCAGTGAATTTATCCGCCGTCATATCATCCCGGTTTCCGGACGGGCGTTTGATGATTTCGCCGCAGGGGGCTGCCATGATTAACGTCGGGATTATCGGCAGCGGGTTTATTGGCCCGGCGCATATCGAGGCGCTCAGGCGTCTCGGGTTTGTGCAGGTGGTCGCGCTCTGTGACGGCTCGCTCGTTAAGGCGCAGGAAAAGGCGCACCAGCTCAATGTGCCGCACGCCTGTGCCAGCGTGGAGGAACTGCTCGCGCTCCCTAATCTGCACGCGGTGCACAACTGCACGCCGAACCACCTGCACGCGGAGATTAACTGCCAGATCCTGCGTGCGGGCAAGCACGTGTTTTCCGAAAAGCCGCTGTGCATGACGCCGGACGAGGCGCGCGAGCTGGTGGCGCTGGCGGAGCAGGCAGGCGTGGTGCATGGCGTGAGTTTTGTCTATCGCCAGTTTGCGATGGTGCGCCAGGCGGCGAGCATGATGCGTGCGGGCAGCCTCGGGCGGCTGTTTGCCTCGCACGGCAGCTATTTACAGGACTGGATGCTGCTGGAAACCGACTACAACTGGCGGGTGGATGCCGCGCTCGGTGGCGCGTCGCGGGCGGTGGCGGATATCGGCTCCCACTGGTGCGATACGGTACAGTATGTGACCGGCAGGCGTATTACCGGGGTGATGGCTGATTTATCCACCGTCTGGCCGACGCGCAAGGCCAGCGCGGGCGGTCATCAGACCTTCTCCCATGACGAGCAGGCGGAGTATGAAGACAAACCGGTCACCACCGAAGACTTTGGCTCGGTGCTGTTCCGCTTTGACGACGGCAGCAAGGGCAGCTTTAGCGTCTCGCAGGTGAGCGCGGGGCGAAAAAATCGCCTGACCTTTGAAATTAACGGCAGCGAGCAGTCGGTGGCGTGGGATCAGGAAATCCCGCAGCAGCTGTGGGTCGGCCATCGCGCCAGGGCAAACCAGATACTCTGCGACGATCCGGGCCTTATGAACCGTGACGTGGCCGACAGCGCCCACTTCCCCGGCGGGCACATTGAAGGCTGGCCGGATGCCTTTAAAAATATGATGGCGCAGTTTTACCGTGCCGTGCAGGCGGGCGCGATGCCGGATAATCCGCAGTTTGCCACCTTCCACGATGGCGCCTGTGTGATGTATATCATTGATGCGATTATGAAAAGTCATCAGCAGCAGCGCTGGGTGCGCGTGGAATACTGACGCATTGCCCGGTTCGCCGGGCAATCAATTTATGGTAGCCTGCACAAAACGCTAACCGCAGGATGTATCGTCGCTATGTCAATTCAGAAAATCGCTCAACTGGCCGGGGTATCCGTGGCAACGGTCTCCCGCGTACTGAATAACAGCGATACCGTGAAGGCGAAAAACCGCGAGCGCGTTTTGCAGGCGATCCAGGAGAGTAACTATCAGCCCAATCTGCTGGCGCGTCAGCTGCGCACTGCCCGCAGCTATATGATCCTGGTGATGGTCTCGAACATCGCCAACCCGTTCTGCGCCGAAGTGGTGAAGGGCATTGAAGCCGAGGCAGAAAAGAACGGCTATCGCATTCTGCTGTGCAACTCCGGCTCGGATATTGAGCGCTCCCGCTCGGGCTTAAGCCTGCTCTCCGGCAAAATCGTCGACGGCATTATCACCATGGATGCGTTCTCGAAACTGCCGGAGCTGGCCGCGCTGATTGGCAACGCGCCGTGGGTGCAGTGCGCTGAATACGCCGATGCGGGCGCGGTCTCCTGCGTGGGGATTAATGATGTTGATGCCTCCCAGCACGTTGTCAGCCAGCTTGCCGACGGGGGACGCAAACGCATTGCGCTCATCAACCACGACCTCAGCTACAAATATGCCCGTCTGCGCGAGCGCGGCTATAAGAGCGTCATACACCTGCGGGATCTGGACTATCAGGCGGTGGAGTACGCCAGTGAGCTCAGCTCCGGTGCGGGCATGGCGGCGATGCAAAACCTGTTAAAAGCAAACCCGCCGGATGCGGTGTTTGCCGTTTCCGATACGCTGGCGGCGGGGGCGCTGCGCGCCATTCAGCAGGCAGGGCTGCGGGTGCCAGAAGATATCGCGGTGGTCGGCTTTGACGGCACCGAGCTGGCGGAGATGATTTCACTCACCACTATTGAACAGCCGTCGCGGGATATCGGGCGCAAGGCGGTCAATCTGCTGTTAAATAAGATCGACAACCCGGATGCGCCCACGGAAAGGGTCATGATGGACTGGCGCTTTATTTCCCGCGCCAGCTCCTGATTATCTGGCGATGACGCCAGCCAGCGAGCGAATATCGTTTCCGGTTGGCGACTGGTGAATACGTAGGCCAAATTCATCTACCACCGCGAAAATATGATCGAAGATGTCGGCCTGAATATCTTCGTATTCCGCCCAGATCACCGTGTTGGTAATGGCATATATTTCAATCGGCAGCCCGTTGGCATCCGGCGCGAGCTGGCGCACCATCAGCGTCATATCTTTGCGAATGCGCGGGTGGTTACGCAGATATTCATTCAGGTAGGCACGGAAGGTGCCGATATTGGTCATCTTGCGCAGGTTTAATACCGATTCCCCTTCGCCGTTCTGCTGATTCCACAGGTTAATTTCCTCATGACGCGCCGCCAGATACGGCTTCAGCAGTTTCGCCTGAATCAGTTTCTGCTGCTCCTGCTCGTCGAGGAAATGAATGCTGGTGGTATCGATATTCAGGCTACGCTTGATGCGGCGACCACCGGAGGCGGACATGCCGCTCCAGTTGATGAACGCATCGGACACCAGCGCCCAGGTCGGGATGGTGGTGATGGTGTTATCGAAGTTGCGCACTTTAACGGTGGTCAGGCCGATGTCGGTCACCGTGCCGTTGGCGCCGTACTTCGGCATCTCCAGCCAGTCGCCGAGCTTGAGCATGTCGTTGGCGGAGAGCTGAATGCCCGCCACTAAGCCCAGTATCGGGTCTTTAAAGACCAGCATCAGAACGGCAGCCATCGCACCCAGGCCGCTTATCAGAATGGCGGGTGACTGACCGATCAGCAGGGAGATAATCAGTATCCCCACCAGAATGGCACTCACCAGCTTAACGCCCTGGAATATCCCCTTCAGCGGCAGCTGCGAGGCGGTGGCCATTTTCTGCGACAGATTGAAAATCACGTCCAGCAACGAGAAGAAGGAGAGCAGGGCATAAACCATCACCCACAATTTCGCGCAGGTGGTGAGTAATTCCGCCGCTTCGCTGCCTTTTTGCAGCCACAGAACCGCCTGAACGTTGACGATTATCCCCTGGAGGGTAAACGCCAGACGGTGAAATAATTTGTTCTGCGTAATGATCTGCAACCATAAATGACTGCTGGCCTGGGCGCGTTTCTCGAATGCGCGCAGCACCACTTTGTGCAGAATAAAATGAACGATAATGGCTGTAAGAAAAATAATACCAAAGATAATCACTAAAGAGGTGGTGTGATTAATTTCAATCCCTAACTCTTCAACCTGAGCAATTAATTCCTGCATAACGTCTCCTGTATTGATGCAGCCCCATAATGGCGGCTGCGGATCTATTATGCAAATTCAGGCAGTTTTATTTTGTCGCCGGACAGGCCTTGACGACCGGTAAACACAGACGATGACGCATACGCAGCGTGACCAGCGCCAGCACCACCATCATGGCCGTTTCCACCATCAGGAAGACGTTGACCGCCTGGGTATAATCTCCGTGATGATTTTGCAGCCCGTGCAGCAAAATCGCGCCGAAAATGGCCGGGCCAAGCCCCAGCGCAGCCTGTTGCAGCGTGCTTAAAATCGCGCTCGCGGCCCCCGCGTCGTCAGGCTGAATATCGCGCATCCCGATACGGTAGAAGCTGTTTACAATCAGCGCCTGCCCGTAACCCACCAGCCCGGTGGCCGGGGCCAGCGTCAGCGCGGTATTCTGCATTCCCCAGTGACGGAACGTGGCGATCAACGCCACCAGGCCGACAAGCTGAATCGCAAGCCCGGTCAGCAGGATGGCGCTGGTGCTGTAGCGGGCAATCAGGCGTGGGGCGAACCAGGCAGAAATAAAATAGGTGACGCCAAGCGCGATAAAGCTGTTCCCGGACTGCCACGGCGCCATCCCCAGACCGCTTTGCATGGTCAGCGCCATACAGAACATGAACCCGGACCAGACGCTGAAAAAGAGTATTCCGATCAGCACGCCAAAGCGGATGCTGCGCAGCTGTAACAGGCGTGGCGCGATGAGCGGGTGGGCATTCTCACGCTCTTTTTTGCGCGCGTTCAGCACCATCAAACAGGCCAGCGGCACAATCGCCAGCAGTGCGGCCTTCAGCGGCCACGACCAGTGCCACTGCGGGCCGAGCGCCATCGGAAACAGCAGACAGCACAGTATTGCCGTCAGCAGGACAGTCCCGGTCCAGTCAATGCGCGACGGCGTGTCGCGGCGGGTTTCCGGCACGTAGCGACGGCTCAGCGCCAGCACCACCAGACAAATCGGCACGTTGATAAAGAAGGCGTTGCGCCAGTCCAGCCCGGCGATGTCCGCCGATACCAGCCAGCCGCCACCCATCTGGCCGACGATAAACGCAATTCCGCCGATACCCCCGAACAGGCTGATCGCTCTGGCGTGTGCCGTTCCTTTTAACGTCACATGCAACGTCGCGAGAATTTGCGGCATGATCAGCGCGGCGCCCGCACCCTGCATAATGCGCGCGCCAAGCAACTGTTCGATATTTCCCGCCATGCCGCACAGCAGTGAGGCCAGGCCAAAACACGCCACGCCCCACATAAACAGGCGACGGCGGCCAAGGTTATCGCCCAGCTTGCTGCCGGGGGCCAGGCAGACGGCAAAGGCCACGCCGTAGAGGGCGACGATCAGCTCCAGTTCGGTGGCGGTGGCGTGTAACGAATGGGTGATGGAATCCAGCGCCACGTTGGTGATTGAGGTATCAATCAGCGGCAGCATCTGGCCGGTTAACAGCAATATCAGGCCCGCACGACCCGGTGAAACAACTGACGTATTCATGGTGACTCCATTGCGTCAAACAGCGTAGAGTCGTAGCATCAACCATCTAATAAACGGGTACCAGTTCTTGCTTATACTGGTACTGACACTACCATGCAGGAGATGTTATGGCGCTGATGTCTGAACCTGTCACCTCTCTTCAGGATGACACCCGCAAGCAGCTGGGCGCGTTTTTGCGTGCCCGGCGCGAAAGCCTCGATCCGCAGCGGCTCGGCTTACCGCGCAGCGGCCGCCGCCGCACGCCGGGCCTGCGCCGGGAGGAGGTGGCGATGCTCGCGGATGTCGGCGTGACCTGGTACACTTGGCTGGAACAGGGCCGGGACGTCAATCCGTCCAGCGCGGTGATGGCCGCCATCGCAAAAGCGCTGCAATGCACCCCGACCGAAGCCCGGCATCTTTTTGTGCTCGCCGGTTTGCCGCCGGGCGAAGCCCCGCAGGCGGTGTGCTGCGAGGGGATCAGCGAAGGCACGCGTCGCCTGCTGGATACCCTGATGCCGAAACCTGCCAGTATTCAGAAACCGAATTTCGATATCGTGGCGTGGAACGACAGCTTCGGCCACCTGATGGGCGTCGATTTCAACGCCATCCCGCCGGAAGATCGCAACTGTATTTACCTGTTCCTCACCCATCCGGCGTGGCGCGCGCGGCTCGGCAAACGTGACGACGTGCTGCCGATTTTCGTCTCCTACTTCCGCGCGGCCATGGCTGAGCACCGTGGCGACCCGCTCTGGGAAGCGAAGCTGGCGCGTTTTTTTGCGGTGTCCGAAGAGTTTAAAACCCTGTGGCACCAGCGTAACGACGTGCGCGGCGTGGAGAACCAGCTCAAGCTGTTTACCCATCCCGAGCTGGGGGATTTTCATCTCCAGCAGATGTACTGGTACTCCGCCCCGCGAAACGGATCGCGGCTGCTGGTCTATTTACCCGTGGATGAGGCAGGGGAGAGGGCGATGGCGTGGCTGGCGGAGCAGGGGAAATAAGTTTTTTGCGAGGGGCTTTGAGGGAATCAACGCGGATCCGGTCCTGCCTGGAATAAGCTGGTAAGGTGAATCACGAAAGGCAAAATTAGCCTTTAATGCAAATTGCCTTACATGCTAATATTATCAGGGATGAAATACAGTGTTCAGACTTATCGTTCATGCGGCAGTCAGGGAGGAGATCCTCTCATTGCCTGCGGGAGTACAGGCGAAGCTGATTCGCCAGCTTGATAAATTACGCAACAACCCGACAGTATTGCGTGAACCTGACAGCAAACCCTTACCCAATGGTTTGTTCGAAATCCGAACCGTCGGGCTGATCCATACTCGTGGGATCTACGTTTATCAGCGGGAAAGAACCATTTTTCTGCTGCGGGTGTTTATCAAGAAGACGCAAAAAACGCCCTCTGCTGAACTCCGTCTGGCACTGAAACGACAACAGGAGATGTTGGATGAGCAAAAAGATTATTGACTGGGACGAACTCAGAGCTGAACTGTTAAGCGATTCAGAAGTTCAGGCTTCCTTTGATGCAGAAGAGCGCAAGGAGCGTCTGCGGGAGATGCTGGCGCAATGGCGCAATCATGCTGGTCTGACGCGCGCCCAGGTGGCGGAGCGGATGGGCGTCAGCGCCCCGACGGTATCACGAATGGAAGCAAATATTACCCGGGCGAGTCTCGATACATTAACGCGTTATGCGCTGGTGTGCGGGGTAAAGCATCCGCAGATAACGCTTTACTGAAAACGGGCACGCCGATAGCCGGCGTGCCAGAAGCGCTTAGCATTCAGTCACAATCGTGCTCAGCGGCAGGCGAGATTTCGGCAGCGTGGCGTTGAAATCTTCCACGCTGTGATGCCCGACCGGGACCACCACCAGGCTGGTGAAGCCTTTCTCTTTCAGGCCAAACTCTTCGTCGAGGATCGCGGCGTCAAACCCTTCGATGGGTACCGCATCCAGGCCCATAGCGGCCACGCCCAGCAGGAAGTTGCCGACGTTCAGGTAAACCTGCTTCGCCATCCACTGGTCGTCATCTTTCAGATCCACGCGGTGCATGTCGGCAAAATAGCAGCGGCCTTTGTGGTTCGCGGCTTTTGCTTCTGGCGTGGCGAAACGGCCGTCAGCCTCTTCCTGATCGACAACGCGCTCAAGCCAGGCATCGTCCATCGCGGTTTTCGCGCAGAACACCACCACGTGAGAGGCATCCAGCATTTTGCGTTCGTTAAACACATAGGTGCCCGCCGCGGATTTTGCCACGCGCGCTTTACCCTCTTCAGTGCTGGCAACAATAAAGTGCCACGGCTGGGAGTTGGTGCTGGACGGGCTGTATTGCAGCAGCGTTTTGATTTTTTCCGCTTCTTCTGCGGTCAGTTTTTTGGCTGGGTCGAACGCCTTGGTAGAGTGGCGTTTCAGGGCGACAGAAATAATATCCATAACAACTCCTGGTGATGAAATTCGCCCGCGGGCGGGCGTGAAAGGAAAGCAGATTACCGCGCGAAGCGGGAAAAGATAAGTGCGATTCGAGCGCTTATTCTGTTCGTCTCAGACGAACAATCAGGCTGGCCGAATCCACTTCTGATCTTTTTTCGGCAGTTTATCAACGACCAGATTCCACGAATCCGTAATCAGGTCGGTGACCAGTTCAGGCGTGATGTCGTCCGTGCCATAAAGTGAGATCCAGTGTTTTTTATTCAGATGGTAACCGGGCTCCACGCCACGGTAGATCTGCTGATTGAGCAGCGATTTTTCCGGATCGGATTTCAGGCTGACGTGGGCCCGACCGTGTGCGGTCGCCATCAGCATAAAAATTTTCCCGCCCACCTTAAACACGTCATACTCCGGGCCAAACGGCCAGCAATGTTCGGTAAAAGGCATCTCCAGCGCGACGCATCTGGCATGTTCCTGCAAGGATTTACTGTCCATGGTTATCTTCCTCAGCAAGCCCGCGCCACATGGCTTCAAAGCCCAGCGCTTTAAAATCGACGGCACGGGACGGATCGCGCGCGGCAAACTCCATGGTGGTTTCAGCCAGCGATAAGAACATTGCATCACCGAAGGTCTTAAACTCGTCAGACATAAACACCGGGCGGATCGAACGACGACACAGTTCATGCAGTTCCGGGAACATGTCTTTCACCGCCTGCTCGGTTTCGGCGTTCAGCTTTTCACTGACGCCAATCTGGCGGATAGCCGCATGCGCCAGGGGGTTACGAATGCCCCAGTCTACATAGCTGTTCTAGATATTGCGGGTATGCTCTTTTGGCTCGGTGATGGTGCGATCGAGATTCGCCAGCATGGTCTGGCAGAGATCCTGCTTCAGATGCAGGTAGAGGGCATTCAGCAGATCGTCTTTGGTAGCAAAGTAGCGAAACAGTGTCCCTTCAGCGACGCCCGCATTACGGGCAATTAACGCCGTTGAGGCGGCAATACCTGACTGCGCAAACGCAGCCGTTGCTGCTTCCAGTAAGGCCTGTTTTTTATCTTCACTCTTCGGACGTGCCACTAAATTTTTCCTCCCGTCAATTGTAAAAGCCCTGATTGAAACACGAGCCTTGATACGCTGCAACGCGGAATGTCAAAGAACGAAAACCTTCTTGACGGCGTAATCATCCTATCTATAATGAGTGCTTACTCACTCATAATCAAGTGTCACCCGCGCAAACCATCGGATGGGGCGCGTAGGCGGGTCAGGAAATGAAAAAGCCTCTATTCATCTGCGTGGTGTTAGTCATGATTATTGCTTCAGCTGCCAGTTTACCGTTTGTACTGAATGCCGGATTTGGCCAGCCACCGCAGGGTGCGCAGCTCTCTGAAGTGGAAGCCTCTCCGCACTATCGCGACGGGCAATTCCATAACACGCTCCCTACGCCGGGCTTTACCGGGCAACAAAATATGCTGGTGGCGTGGTGGCAGTTCCTTACCCGTAAAACCGAAAACGCCCGTCCTGCGCAGCCGCTGCCGCTGGTGAAAACCGATCTGGCGAGCCTGTCGCCTGAACAGGACACGCTGGTGTGGCTCGGCCACTCCTCCTGGTATATGCAGCTGGCGGGGAAACGCATCCTGATCGATCCGGTTCTGAGTAGCTACGCCGCACCGTTCTCCTTCCTCAATAAAGCGTTTGCGGGGGAGTACCCGTGGCGTGCGGAGAGCATGCCGGAGATCGACCTGCT
Source organism: Enterobacter cloacae complex sp. 397G4 (assembly GCF_050031515.1). Taxonomy (NCBI): domain Bacteria; kingdom Pseudomonadati; phylum Pseudomonadota; class Gammaproteobacteria; order Enterobacterales; family Enterobacteriaceae; genus Enterobacter; species Enterobacter cloacae complex sp. 397G4. The sequence goes on from NZ_JBLGWE010000001.1 coordinate 1,274,096, forward strand.
GATTATCTCCCACGATCACTATGACCATCTGGATTACGCCACCATCAAGGCGCTGCTGCCGAAGGTTAAGCGCGTGGTCACCCCGCTGGGCGTGGGGTCGCATCTGCGCTACTGGGGGATGAACCCTGAGATTATCGACGAGCGGGACTGGAACCAGTCGGTGCATATCAGCGATACGCTGACGGTGCACGTTCTGCCGGCGCGCCATTTTTCCGGGCGCGGCATTAAGCGTAACCAGACCCAGTGGGGCAGCTTTATGTTTGTCACCCCAGAGCGAAAGGTCTACTACAGCGGAGACTCCGGTTACGGCCCGCACTTCAAAGCGATTGGCGAGCAGTTTGGCGGAGTTGACTTAGCCATCATGGAAAACGGCCAGTACGACCAGGACTGGAAGTACATCCATATGCACCCGGCAGAAACGGCGCAGGCCTCGGCAGATCTCAATGCCAAAGCGGTCGTACCGGGACATAACGGGCGTTTTGTGCTGGCGAAACATACCTGGAACGATCCACTGATCCAGCTGGCGAAAGCCAGTAAGGATAAAAACTACCGGCTGCTGACGCCGGAGCTGGGCGAGCCCGTGCGGGTGAGTGATACCACGCAACAATTTCGCGAGTGGTGGGAATAATGTTTAAGCGAGAAGCAGAGGGGGAGAGCAGTATGACGATTTCCGCTCAGGTCATTGATACGATTGTCGAATGGATTGATGACAATCTACACCAGCCGTTACGCATCGAAGAGATTGCCCGCCATGCGGGTTACTCAAAATGGCATTTACAGCGGCTGTTTATGCAGTACAAAGGCGAAAGTCTGGGGCGCTACATCCGCGAACGCAAGCTGCTGATGGCGGCGCGCGATCTGCGTGAGTCAGACGAGCGCGTGTACGATATCTGCCTGCGCTACGGGTTTGACTCGCAGCAGACGTTTACCCGCATCTTTACCCGCACCTTCAACCAGCCGCCCGGGGCGTATCGCAAAGAGAATCACCGCCAGACACATTGAAATTGACGACATCCAGGCCGGGTAAGGCGTAGCCGCCACCCGGCTTTTTTGTGTGCACGGTGCCTTTAAGTTGCCCGGTGGCGCTGCGCTTACCGGGCCTACAACACATCGTATAGCGCGGACATCCAGGCCGGGTAAGGCATAGCCGCCACCCGGCTTTAACTACCAGCTGTAATTCACCGTCGCCGTCACCGTCCGGCCAATCCCGTAGAAGCACGCCGTATCGCTTGCGCATGACGCCACATACTTCGTGTCTGCCACGTTATTGACGTTGAACTGCACGCTTGCCCCTTTCAGGCTGCGGTTCATCTCGCCCAGATCGTAGCGCAGCATCGCGTCATACAGATCCACCGATGGCACCTTGAAGGTGTTCTTCGCATCGCCGTAGCTGGTGCCGATGTAGCGCATCCCCACGCCAGCGGTCAGGCTCTTCAGCGCTCCGCCCGGAACGGTATAGCTGGCGAACGCCGATGCCATATGCGCTGGAATGCGCGCAGGCGTTTTGCCTTCAGTTCCCGTCACCGTGGTGCTTTCGGTTTTTGCATCGGTGTAAGTGTAGGAGCCAATCAGGTTGATGTTATCCATCAGCGTGGCGTGGATTTCCGCTTCAGCGCCTTTCGAACGCACCTTGCCCGCATTTTCGAACCAGCCTTCAGCGCTGTTATAGGTCGCGACGTTGTCCTGAGTCAAATCGTACAGCGCCAGGGTCATCAGCGTGGTGTCGACCGGCTGATATTTCACGCCAATCTCGGTCTGCTCCCCGGTAGTAGGCCTGAATGGCGCAACGCCCGGCGCACGGTTGGTTTGCAGGTTCGGTTCAAACGAGGTGCTGTAGCTGATGTACGGCGACAGGCCAGAATCAAACGCGTACAGCAGGCCAGTGCGCCAGGTAAATTTGCTGTCGTTCTGCTGCGTAAAGCTGTTATCGGTAAAGTCGTTGGTACGCACTTCGCTCCAGTCGTAGCGCCCGGAAACCAGCCACTCCCAGTTGTTCCAGCTCATCTGATCCTGAAGATACAGGCCCATCTGGTCGAGATTTTGCTGCTCGTCGGTGGCCGTTTTGAAGGTACTTTCATCCACGTTCACGCCGTAAACCGGGTTTGTCCAGTCGAGGTCATACTGTGAGCCGCTCCCGCGCGCCAGCAGCTGTTTATCCTTACTGGTCTTGTAATCAAACCCGCCGAGCAGGGTGTGGTTGACGCTTCCGGTCTCCAGCAGATATTCCAGCTGGTTATCAAGGCCAAATTCGTTGGTCGTGCGCTCTTCACGCTGGGCGCGACGGGTCAACACCGTGCTGTTGGCCGCGCTGTTGGCGTAAACCAGATAACGATATTTCTGCTTGATGGTGGCGTAACGGGCGTTCTGGCGGAAGGTGAGGTTGTCGGCGAACTGGTGTTCCAGCTCGTAGCCAATCATCGTCTGCTCGCGCCAGGATTGATTGTAATTCGGATCGCTGACGTTAAAGTCGCGCGGGATGTACTTCCCGTCGGCACTTTTCACCGTGCCATACGCGGGCAGGAAGTTGCGGTATCCGGCATCCGGATCTTTCTGGTAGCTGGTCAGCAGCGTAAAGCGGGTCTGATCGTTCGGGTACCAGGTGATCGCCGGGGCGATCGCCATCCGCGTCTCTTTATAATCGTCCACCTGATTATGCTGCGTACGGGCGATACCGTTCACGCGATACAGCACGCGGCCGTCGTCGCTCAGCTTGCCGCCGAAATCAAACGCACCTTCGGCGAGATCGTTATTTCCGGTGCGGAACTGCACGTTGTGAATGGCCTCCGCCGTCGGGCGCTTGCTGGTCATACTGATTAACCCGCCCGGATTCACCTGTCCAAACAGCACCGACGCCGGGCCGCGCACCAGCTCCACGCGCTCCAGCAGCCACGGGTCAACTGTGCCCGTCTGTGAGGAAGCCGTTGCGCCAAAGCTTAAGCCGTCGAGGAATTTCGGCACGTAGCTAAAGCCGCGCACAAACACCTCGTCGTTACGGTTAGACGAGCCCCGGTACTCGGTAAACACGCCCGCCGAGTAGCGCAGCGCCTGCGAAACGGAGGTGACGTCCTGCATGTTCATCTGATCGCGGGTGATCACCGATACCGACTGCGGCGTCTTCACGATCTCCGCGCTGGTCTTGGTGGCGGAGAGCGTTTTCGTCGCCACAATGCCTTTTACGGGCGCAGTGGGCTCTTCACTCACGCCCTGCGTCACCGTAATCGTTTCTTCTTTCGTTTCTGCCTGAGCCGCGACGCTGGTCGTCGCCAGACTCAGCAGCCAGAGCTGCATTATCTTATTATTTTTAAACATTTTTATTGAACGTCCTTGGTTGCTATCGCCATAAAAACACCGGTAAAACGCCGTTGATGATATTGCAAATTATTACCATTTGCATTAGCGTTGTTAACAAATTTCGTTGGGGAACAAGCGGTAATGAAGAGGGTATGGAGTGGGTTGCTGCTGGGGATCGGCGCGCTGCCCGCCGTGGCGGCAACGTGCGAGCAGTCGTCCCGGCAGGGCGATGTTCAGGGAAAGTTTGATGCCAGCGGCGAAGTCTGCTTCTCCCTGCCCGAGCTGGATGAAAATTACGTTTCCGCCACGCTGCATGGCGTGACGGATGCGCGCCTGCTGGATGGGCAAAACCGTCGCATCCGCACGCTGATCGAAAACGGTCCTGCGGACGGGGAACACACGCTGCTGTTTGCCCTGCCGGTGAAACAGAACACCTCGCTGGTGCTACACGGCGAAGCTGGCAAGCCGTGGCGTTTTCAGTGGCGGATGAAAGAGACCTCTCCGTTACCACGCGTGCAGATGCTGGCGCCAGAAAGCCCGACGCTGAAGGCGCTGGCAAACGTCATTTCTGCCGGTGGAAGTACCGAGGCGTTCTGGCAGGCGCAGCGTCGACAGGGAACGCCGATGGTGGAGCCGGTAGATGCGAGCCATAAGCGGGTGACCTTTCTGTGGCGCGGCGCGCGGGATAACGTCTTCATTCTCGGCTCTCCGGCGGGGGATCACGATCCGCTGTTCCGTCTGGGCAACAGCGACGTCTGGTTCCGCAGCTACGTGGTCCCCGCTGATACGGTGATGCAGTACAAGCTCGCCCCCGATGTGCCGATCGTTGAAGGCTCTGCCCGCGATCAACGCCGCGCCATCCTGGTAAGCGCGCAGGCCGATCCGCTTAACCCGAATAGCTTTGGGGAGCAGAAGACCGATCGCTGGAATCGCTATTCTCTGCTCGATCTCAGCCCGGCGCGCTACTGCTCCGTTCGGGCTACGGCACAGCCGCTGTTACACGGGACGTTGAGCCGCCAGAGGCTGAGCAGCAACATCCTCGGCAATGCCCGCGACGTGATGATCTACCAACCGCGCGGCGCACAGCCTGCACGCTGGACGCTCATCCTTTTCGACGGACAGGTTTATCAGGACGAATACCATTTTGCCAACGTGCTGGACGGTCTGATTGCCCGACATCACCTGCCTCCGATTAACGTGGTGTTTATCGACAGCCTCGATCACGCCCGTCGCGGCAACGAGCTGCCGCCGAACCCGGATTTTGCTGACTTTATGGCGCACGAGCTGCTGCCGTGGCTGCGGGGGAAGGGCATCGGCATGCAGCGGCAGAAAACCGTACTGGCAGGATCAAGCTACGGGGGAATTGCCTCTTCATGGGTGGCGCTGCGCTATCCGCGCCTGTTTGGCAACGTGCTGAGCCTTTCCGGTTCTTACTGGTGGGCGCCGGAAGGTGACGCTCCCGGCTGGCTGACGCGCCAGTACCAACAGTCTCCACCGTATCCGGTGCGTTTCTGGTTACAGGCCGGGAAGTTTGAAACCACGGGGCCGGGCGGCGGCATCTATCGCACCACGCAGGATTTTGAACAGGTGCTGAGGAAAAAAGGCTATCGCGTCAGCTTCCACCCCTCATCCAGCGGCCACGACTACGCGGCCTGGTGTGAAGCGCTGATCCACGGGATGCGCGATCTCACTGGCTTACGACGCCAGTGAAAACCAGCAGCGCCAGATGAAACGCAGGATAAAGAATTCGATGGCGCCGAGCACCAAAAACCACAGACAGAACAGAATGGTGTACAGCTGATTCAGATCGACCATATGAAAGGTCTGAACCAGCTTCTGCGCCAGCACCAGACCCAGCGACGGCGCGGGTAAAAGCAGGCAGGAGAGCAGGGCCATCAGCAAAATGCCCCCAGCGGTGAGCAGCGATTCTAACGGGTGTTTCATCGTAATGTTAATCGTCAGTTAAAAATGTCATTGTCCGGCATCCTGAAACGTAAAGCAATATCATCCCCGCTGGCAAAATTGGGTAAAAGGCCACCGTTATTCTGCGAATTAATAACAGAAAATAGATAATATTTTCGGGGCGATTAAATTAATATCGCGTTATGTAAATAAACGTCTTTCTCACGAAAATAATTTTACAAAGCTATAGGTGCTATATCCAATTAACGTCGCAATAACAATGGCTGCGACAATGTATAACGCCAGACGCCGTCCGCGATAAATACCAAACATGCTTCCTCCTCGTTTAGTGTTGGTTTAGAAATATTTTGTAAAAATCAACGCGTCGAAATAATTTTAATCAGTTTTGAATAATCGGGTAGTCAATATATTGCGGTAGATCAATTTAACCCGCAAGACTTAAAAATGAATTATTTAAAGCCAGAAAGGAATTCCGGCTTCCGTCCACCGGATATTGAAGGAAAAATACCATGACCAAAAAAAATTTCTCGCAGAATATGCCACCCGCAGGCGGGCAGGCGTACCAGCAGACCGTAGAGCAGGTGCTTGCTCAGGCGCAGAGCCAGGCTAATGGCCTGGACCGTGCCGAGGCGCAGGCGCGTTTACAGAAGCATGGCCCGAACGCGCTGCCGGAGAAAAAAGGCAAGCCGGGCTGGCTGCGTTTTCTCGCGCATTTTAACGATGTCCTGATTTACGTCCTGCTGGCAGCCGCCGTATTAACGGCAGTAATGGGACACTGGGTTGATACGCTGGTTATTCTGGGCGTGGCGGTAATCAATGCCTTAATTGGCCACATTCAGGAAAGTAACGCGGAAAAATCCCTGAAGAGTATTCGCAATATGCTCTCCAGCGAGGCGCGCGTTATTCGTAACGGCAACCATGAAACTATCCCGACGACGGAAATCGTCCCGGGCGATATTATTGTGTTGCGCGCAGGAGATCGTATACCGGCGGATATGCGCTTAATCGAAGCGCATAATTTACGCGTGGAAGAGGCAATTCTGACCGGTGAATCCACCGTGGTGGATAAACACACGAACCCGCTGAACGGCGAATTACCGCTGGGCGACCGCACGAACCTGGTCTTTTCCGGTACGACGGTCAGCGCGGGCGGCGGCGTGGGCGTGGTCATTGCCACGGGCCAGGAGACCGAACTCGGCCACATCAACCAGATGATGGCGGGCATTGAAAAACACCGCACCCCGCTGCTGGTGCAGATGGACAAGCTGGGCAAAGCGATCTTCGCCATCATTCTGGCGATGATGGCCGCGCTGTTTGTCTTCAGCCTGGTGTTCCGCGAGATCCCGATGGGCGAGCTGCTGCTCTCCCTGATTAGCCTGGCGGTAGCCTCCGTACCGGAAGGTCTGCCAGCGATTATCTCCATCATCCTCTCGCTGGGCGTGCAGGCGATGGCGCGCAAGCGGGCGATTATCCGCAAGCTGCCGACGGTTGAAACCCTGGGCGCGATGACCGTGGTCTGCTCGGATAAAACCGGCACCCTGACCATGAACGAAATGACGGTGAAAGCCATCATCACCGCCGACACCTGCTATCGCGTGGACGGCAACAGCTACGAGCCGGTGGGCAACATCTACCTCGAAGGCAGCGACGAGCCGGTGCAGATCCAGCCGGGCACCGTGCTGGAGCAGTACCTGCGCACCATCGACCTGTGTAACGACAGCCAGCTGATTCAGGACGAGCGTGGCCTGAGGGGCATCACCGGCGGGCCAACCGAGGGCGCGCTGAAGGTGCTGGCGGCCAAGGCCCACCTCGAGCCGGTCGTGACCACGCTGGTTAACAAGATCCCGTTCGACTCTCAGTACAAGTACATGAGCACCCACTACCAGATTGGCAGTGAGGAGCAGATTTTGATTACCGGCGCGCCGGACGTGATTTTCGCCCTGTGTGAGCAGCAGCAGACCCGCAACGGTGCGCAAGCCTTTGACCGCGCGTACTGGGAAACGGAGATGGAGCGCTATGCGCGTCAGGGGCTGCGCATGGTCGCCGCGGCGTTCAAGCCAGCGAACGGCGAGCAGGCATTAACTCACGACGACCTGAGCCACGGTCTGATCTTCCTCGGCATTGCCGGGATGATGGATCCGCCGCGTCCGGAAGCGATTGAGGCGATTAACGCCTGCCAGCAGGCGGGGATCCGCGTGAAGATGATCACCGGGGATCACCCACAGACGGCGATGAGCATCGGCCAGATGCTGGGGATCACCAACAGCGAGCAGGCGGTTACCGGCTACCAGCTGGAGAAGATGGACGACGCCGAGCTGGCGGAAGCGGCGGTGAAGTATGACATCTTCGCCCGTACCAGCCCGGAGCATAAGCTGCGCCTGGTGAAAGCGTTGCAGGACAAAGGCGAAATCGTCGGCATGACCGGTGACGGCGTGAACGATGCCCCGGCGCTGCGCCAGGCGGACGTGGGTATCGCGATGGGCATCAAAGGCACGGAAGTGACCAAAGAGGCGGCGGATATGGTCCTGACGGACGATAACTTCGCCACCATCGCCAGCGCGGTAAAAGAGGGGCGTCGCGTTTACGACAACCTGAAGAAGACCATTCTGTTCATCATGCCGACCAACCTGGCGCAGGGGCTATTGATTGTGATTGCGCTGCTGGCGGGGAACATCATTCCGCTGACGCCAGTGCTGATCCTGTGGATGAACATGGCGACCTCCGCCACGCTCTCCTTCGGCCTGGCCTTCGAGGCCGCCGAGCGCAACATTATGCGCCGCCCGCCGCGTCAGACCGGGCAGCACGTGATGGACGCCTACGCCGTCTGGCGCGTGGCCTTCGTCGGCACCATGATTGCCATCGCCGCCTTTGCGCTGGAAGCCTGGCTGGCCCCGCGCGGCCACAGCGCGGAGTTCATCCGCACCGTGCTGTTGCAGATGCTGGTCTGCGCCCAGTGGGTATACATGATTAACTGCCGCAATACCGACGGGTTCTCCCTGAACCGCGGCCTGCTGGCGAACAAAGGGATCTGGCTGGTAACGGGCGTACTGTTCCTGCTCCAGGCGGCGATTATCTACCTGCCGTTTATGCAGATGCTGTTCGGCACCGAAGCGCTGCCGCTGCGCTACTGGTTCGTGACGCTGGCGGTGGCGGGCGTGATGTTCTTCGTCGTCGAAATCGAGAAGCGACTGACCCGCAGGTTCCGTAAGGCTGCATAACCTTTTGCCCTCACCCTAACCCTCTCCCACAGGGAGAGGGAACTCTGACCTCCCTCTCCCTGTGGGAGAGGGCCGGGGTGAGGGAAAACAACGCCGAGGTACTCCCATGAAATTCCCACTCCTGTTCGCGCTCCTCACCTGCACCCTGCCACCCGCATTCGCCGCGGCCATTCCCGTGCGTGTCGCCACCGTGGAGCAGACCGCCCACGCCGCCGAGCGTCAGATCCCGGGTCGCATTGAAGCTATCCACACCGTTGAACTGCGCGCCCGCACGGAAGGCGTGATTACCAAAATCCACTTCCGCGATGGGCAGTACGTGAAAAAAGGCGACGTGTTGTTCGAACTGGACGACGCCGAGCCGCGCGCCGCCCTGCGTCTGGCGCAGGCCGAAGTGAGAAGCGCCAAAGCCACGCTGCATCAGGCGCAGCAGCAGCTGTCACGCTTCGAAAGCCTGGGCAGCAGCAACGCCATCAGCCGCCACGACGTGGACAACGCCCGCATGCAGCGCGACGTAGCGAGCGCCGCGCTGGAGCAGGCGAAAGCCCGGCTCGATACCCGCAGCGTCACCCTCAACTACACGCGTATTATTTCACCGATTGACGGGCGCGTGGGGCACAGCAACTTTCACGTCGGCAGCCTGGTGAATCCTGCCAGCGGTGTGCTGGTGGAGGTGGTGCAGCTCGATCCCATCCGCATCGCCTTTGCGCTGGAAGAGGGCACGTTTGCCACTAAAGCCGGACAGCATGCGGATATCAGCGCCATGAAGCAGGCCTGGCAGGCGCTGATTGACAGCAACGGCCAGCAGCGCATCAGCGGGGAACTCACCTCCGTGGACAACCGCATCGACCCGCGCACCGCCAGCGTGATGCTGCGCGCCGAGTTCGCCAACCCGCGCCATCAGCTGCTGCCCGGCGGCAACGTGAACGTCTACCTGCGTCCGTCAAGTGAGCAACCAGTGCTGACTCTGCCCGCCACTGCCGTACAGCAGAATGGCCACGGATTCTTCGCATGGGTGGTTAACGCCGAGGATAAAGCCGAAATGCGTCCGCTGAAGGTCGCCGGACAGATCGGCCAGCAGTTCCAGATTGCCTCCGGCCTGAAGCCCGGTGAGCGAGCGATTACTGACGGTGCGCAGCGCGTGCAGCCAGGCGTTGCCGTCCAGATACTGAATTAAGGAGCCATCATGCTGACGTTTTTCATCAAACGCCCGCGCTTTGCGATGGTGATTGCGCTGGTCATCACCCTGCTGGGGGCCATCGCGCTGAGGATTATTCCGGTGGAGCAGTACCCGCAGATCACCCCGCCGGTCGTGAATGTGTCAGCGTCATGGCCGGGCGCCAGCTCGGCTGACGTGGCGGAGGCCATCGCCACGCCGCTGGAAACCCAGCTGAACGGGGTGGATCATATGCTCTATATGGAGTCCACCAGTTCGGACGAGGGTAGCTATAGCCTGAACATTACCTTTGCGGCAGGCACCGACCCGGATCTCGCCGCCATCGACGTGCAGAACCGCGTGGCGCAGGCCGTGGCGCAGCTGCCGACCGAGGCACAGCAAAACGGCGTGCAGGTGCGCAAGCGCGCCACCAACCTGATGATGGGGGTAAGCCTTTACTCACCGAACAACACCCACACGCCGCTGTTCGTCAGCAACTACGCCAGCACCCAGGTGCGCGAGGCGCTGTCGCGTCTGCCGGGCGTCGGGCAGGTACAGATGTTTGGCGCACGGGACTACAGCATGCGCATCTGGCTGCGCCCGGACCGCATGAACGCCCTGAACGTGACCAGCGATGACGTGGCGCAGGCGCTGCGCGAGCAGAACGTGCAGGGGGCGGCAGGCCAGGTCGGCACGCCGCCGGTGTTTAACGGCCAGCAGCAGACCCTGACCATAAACGGGCTGGGGCGCTTAAATCAGGCCGACGACTTTGCCAACATCATTATCCGCGCCGGGGAGATGGGTCAGCTGGTGCGCCTGAAGGACGTCGCCACCATCGAGCTTGGCTCGCGCAGCTACAGCTCTGGCGCGCAGCTGAACGGGCACGACTCTGCCTACCTCGGCATCTACCCGACGCCGTCCGCTAACGCCCTGCGCGTGGCCGATGCGGTGCGCGCGGAGCTGGAACGGTTATCCACGCGCTTCCCGGACGATCTGGTCTATGAAGTCAAATTCGACACCACCTCGTTTGTGGCCGCCACCATCAAAGAGATTGGCGTCTCGCTGGCGCTGACGATGCTGGCGGTGGTGGTCGTGGTGTCCCTGTTCCTGCAAAGCTGGCGCGCGACGCTGATTGTTGCCCTTGCCATTCCGGTGTCGCTGGTGGGCACCTTCGCGGTGCTCTATACGCTCGGCTACTCCGCCAATACGCTGAGCCTGTTCGCCATCATTCTGGCGCTGACCATGGTGGTGGATGACGCCATCGTGGTGGTGGAGAGCGTCGAAACGCTGATGGCGGAAGGGCAGAGCCGTACGGCGGCGACCGCGCTGGCGCTGCGCCAGATCGCCGGGCCAGTGATTGCCACCACGCTGGTGCTGCTGGCGGTGTTTGTGCCGGTGGCGCTCCTGCCGGGGATTGTCGGCGAGCTGTACCGCCAGTTCGCGGTGACGCTCTCGACTGCCGTCACGCTCTCAAGCCTGGTGGCGTTGACTCTTACGCCCGCCCTGTGCGCGCTGTTGCTGCGCCCGCGACCGGAGAAACCTGCGGCACTCTATCGCGCCTTTAACCACGGGCTGGACGCCACGCGCGGTTTCTACACCCGCATCGTGAACGTTTTAAACCTGCGCCCGTGGCTGGCGCTGCTGGCCACCGCAGGCGCGGCGGCGGTGGTGGTATTCAGCTTTATGTCGATGCCAAAGGGCTTCCTGCCGCAGGAGGATCAGGGCTACTTCTTCGCCAGCGTCCAGTTGCCGGAGGCAGCCTCGCTGGAGCGCACCGAAGCGGTGATGACCACCGCGCGCGAGCTGATCGCTAACAACCCGGCGGTAGAAGACGTGATTCAGGTCTCCGGGTTTAACATCCTCAACGGCACCAGCGCATCGAACGGCGGGTTTATCTCCATCATGCTCAAAGACTGGAGCGAGCGTCCGCCGCTGGATGAGGTGATGGGCACCCTTCAGCACCAGCTGCTGGCCCTGCCGGAAGCCACCATCATGACCTTTGCGCCGCCGACGCTGCCGGGGCTGGGCAACGCCTCCGGCTTCGACCTGCGCATTCAGGCGCAGGCGGGGCAAAGTCCGGCGGAGCTGGAGCGCGTGACGCGTGAGGTGCTGGCGAAAGCCAACCAGAACCCGCGGCTGAGCCGCGTGTTCACCACCTGGAGCAGCAACGTGCCACAGATGACGCTCACCGTTGACCGCGAGCGCGCGGCCCGCCTCGACGTGCCGGTGTCACGCATCTTCAGCAGCCTGCAAACCGCCTTTGGCGGCACGCGCGCCGGGGATTTCAGCGTCAACAACCGCGTCTACCACGTAGTGATGCAGAACGAGATGCAGTGGCGCGAGCGCGCGGAGCAAATCAGCGAGCTGTTCGTGCGCAGCAACAGCGGCGAGCGGGTGCGTCTGAGCAACCTCATCACCATCACGCCGACCGTCGGCGCGCCATTTATTCAGCAGTACAACCAGTTCCCGTCGGTATCGGTGAGCGGCTCGGCAGCGGAAGGGGTGAGCAGCAGCACCGCAATGGCGGCGATGGGCGAGATTCTGGCGGAAAACCTGCCAGCCGGGTACGACTACGCCTGGAGCGGCATGTCGTATCAGGAGCAGCAGACCGGCAATCAGGCGATATGGATCGTGCTGGCGGCGGTGGTGATGGCGTGGCTGTTCCTCGTCGCCCAGTACGAGAGCTGGACGCTGCCGGCGAGCGTGATGCTCTCAGTGCTGTTCGCCATCGGCGGGGCGCTGGTCTGGCTGTGGCTGACGGGCTATGCCAACGACGTATACGTGCAGATAGGTCTGGTGCTACTGATAGCCCTCGCCGCCAAGAACGCAATTCTTATCGTGGAGTTTGCCCGCGCCCGGCGCATGGATGGAATGGCGATTGTCGATGCCGCACGGGAGGGGGCATCGCGCCGCTTCCGCGCGGTAATGATGACCGCCGTGTCGTTCATTATCGGCGTCCTGCCGATGATGCTGGCGACCGGGGCGGGTGCCCAGAGCCGCCGCATCATCGGCACTACGGTGTTCAGCGGCATGCTGGTGGCGACCGTGGTGGGGATAGTGTTCATCCCGGCGCTGTTCGTGCTGTTCCAGCGCCTGCGCGAGTGGGGCCACGGTCTTACGGACTCGTCGCCCACAGCTCACAGTGCTTCTGCACCAGAGAAATCAGCGAGCCGCCATCGGCGATAAAGTCCCGCATGCGCTGCGCCTCGCTCTTGCCCTGCTTTAACAGCAGGGCAATCTCATTGATTGCGCTTGTCGCGCCGAGCTTCTCGGCCGACGGCGCAACCTGCTCGAGCAGCCAGGCGATATCTTCCGCCACGGTTTTGTGCTCGCCGGTATGTACGTCCGTCAGAATGCCTTCCAGCCCGTAGCGACAGGCCTGAAAACGGTTAAAGCGATAGAGCAGAAAATCCCGTTCCTGATGCTTATACGGCCGCGCGGTCAGCAGCCAGTGCGACGTCGCCTGAATAAGCCCGGCGATGTTAATGGCGTGGCTGAGCGTCAGCGGCGTATCCATCACCCGCACCTCGACGGTGCCGAAGTGCGGGCTGGGGCGGATGTCCCAGTGCAGATCCTTAATGCTGTCGATCATGCTGGTGGAGCTCAGGCGGCGGAACAGCCCCTCGAACTCCTGCCAGCTGTTGACCCACGGCATCTGACCGTTATCCGGGAAGCCCGAGAAGATGTTGAGACGCGATGAGGCGAACTTCGTGTCCGTGCCCTGCATATACGGTGATGCGGCGGCCAGGGCGATAAAGTGTGGCACAAAGCGCGACAGGCCGTGCAGCAGGTAAATGGCGTCGTCCCCGGTCCGACAGCCGACGTGTACGTGCTGGCCGAACACCGTCGCCTGCAAAATCAGATAGCCAAAGCGCTCCAGCGTGACGTTATAGCGCTCGTCGTCGCACACTTCCTGCCGCTGCCATTTCTGGAATGGATGCGTCCCACCGCCGCAGATCTGGATATGCTGATCTTCCGCCGCGCGCAGGATGCTCTGCTGCATCACTGAAAACTGCGCCGCTGCCTGGTCGATGGTCTGGCACACGCCGGTGGCGATTTCGAGCATGCTTTCGGTGATGTCGTGTTTGACTTCCCCCCCTTTGATGTCGTCTTTGACGGCGGCGATGAGGGCAGAGGAGTCCTGGCTCAGATCGTAACCCGGCGGGTTAACCACCTGGAGTTCGAGCTCAATGCCGAGGGTATAAGGTTCAGAGGATTTGAAGTCGGGTAAAGGCATGGCGCACTCCGTTGTCTGTTATGAGTTGAGTATAGACAATGGGCGTGGCGCGCTCGTCTCAGGGTGGTATAACTGATAGCAGGCTTAGCAAAAGGGGAGTGACCCATGTCTGACTATCCAACCATTGCGCTGACAGGACCCGGTGCGATTGGGACCACCATCGCCGCGGTGCTGCATGAAGCGGGCCGCACGCCGCTGCTGTGTGGGCGCACCGCGCATCCGGAACTGCGCCTGCGTCATGATGAGGGTGAAATTGTGGTGCCCGGTCCGGTACTCACCGATCCCAGCGTCATTATGCGCCCCGTTGACCTCGTTTTTTTGGCGGTCAAAACGACGCAAAATGCCGACAGCGCCGGGTGGCTGCGCGCTCTGTGCGATGAAAACACCGTGGTCTGCGCGCTGCAAAACGGCGTGGAGCAGAAAGCCCAGCTTGCGCCTTTGGTCAATGGCGCAACGGTGCTGCCCTCGGTGGTCTGGTTCCCTGCCCAGCGCGAGCCGGATGCCTCCGTCTGGCTGCGCGCCAAACCGCGCCTTACGCTGCCGGACGTGCCGCAGGCGCAGCGGGTGGTGGAGGCGCTTCGCGGCACGCGCTGTAACGTTGAGCTCTCGACAGATTTCACTACCGTCGCCTGGCGCAAGCTGCTGCAAAACGCGGTCGCCGGGCTGATGGTGCTGGCCAATCGCCGCGCCGGAATGTTCAGGCGCGAGGATATCAGCGAGCTGGCGCTGGGCTACCTGCGCGAGGGGCTTACCGTCGCCCGCGCCGAAGGGGCGAAGCTGGACGATGCGGTGGCCCAGGAGATCCTGGCGAACTTCCAGCGCGCGCCAGTGGATTTAGGCACGTCGATCCTTGCCGACCGTCAGGCGGATCGCCCGATGGAGTGGGACATACGCAACGGCGTGATCCAGCGCTATGGCCGCAGGCACGGGATTGCGGTGCCCGTCAGCGACGTGGTGGTGCCGCTGCTGGCGGCGGGGAGTGAGGGGCCGGGGTGAGAGATATAGTGGTATTAACGTCTGGGGAATTGGTCTGGGTGAAAACTTCGCATCAGTTCCCCACAAATGCGCTCACCGGCAAACCGAAACGCTTCGCCAGCGCTCGCATATGATCTAGCGTTAACGTGCGCTGTCCGTTAAGGATCCGACTTACCAGAGACTTCTTACCAATCTCGTTCTCGAAATCACTCTGAGTGAGCTGGTACTGATCCATTAGCGTTCGCAGTAACGCAACGCCTGACGGAATGCTGGCAATACGCGCGTTAAATTCTGCAAACTCCGGGGACGCGTTTTCATACTTATCGATTTTGGCAGTGAGCATATCTACCAGCGGGTTATCGGGGTCGTGCTCGATAAGATACTCCACCAGCGCCAGCGCATCCTCGTAGTCTTGCCGCGACGGGCTTGAACCCAGGAAAGGGAGCTCGTTTGTCAGAGCGTTTGCCGCTTTGATGGCTGCTGCATAATTCATTCTTTCGTTCTCCGGTAGTAGTCCGTGAGCTTGTCATAGTCTGCGTGAGTGCTGATGTGTTTGATGAAGATCTTTCCACGCTCAAAATCAGCAAAAAACATCACTCTTAGATGCCCGCCACCCACATCAATGACCCAACATTTTTCCCGGTATTTCATCCGGTCCAGGCTAGGAAAGCGCTTTCGCATCTCGTCTGGTGAGGGGTAGTGTTCCTTTTTTAGTACCCGGTAAAGATCGTCCAGGGCTTGTGCTTGATTGGGATAATGTCTGGCCGCTGTGTCGAAAGGCGCTCTTGAGACTATGTGCATCCTTGCCCCTTGTTTCCAGGTTGGAAATATTATAGATGGTGGTTGGTGGGTTGACAATGCGGAAACTTCGATGAAATTGCAGTTTCTACATGATCGTGACAATTGAACTTTGCATTGAGTGCGAGCACTTTAAGTTGGAGTGGTATGTCATTAAAGTGCCAGAAGTATCTCGGCCTGAAGTATTTATGTGATTTGCGAAGCGTATTCAGGAATTGCTTGCTGGGAAGGAGTTCCGTGGAGATAGTTTTGCTAACCAGGTTATTTAGAAGCGTGTGAAAGATGCGTCCGCTATGTGCCAGGAGCGGACCTTTCTAAGGCGTCAATACACCAATAATGTGTGTAGCATATCAATAAGTATTGCGTTACTTTAGCAAATGATATTCATCGAAGTGAGTGGCTGATAAAAGGGACGGGATATTAATGAAACACGAGCAATCTTTAGCTGATGTATTTAATAAATTCATGGAAAAGCAATCCAAAGTATTTGGCTATGATTTTCACTCATTTTCTCTGGATGGGCAAGACCGTGATGCTGGGGCTGATTATTTACTCAGCGACTCCAATAGATTTGCAATTATAGAATTTAAATTTTCAGAAGACGAACTGCCTAGCGAAAATAAAAAGCCAAGGCGTTTAAATTTATGTAAAAAATTGCCCCTTTACCCTACAATGACTATCCATCATGACAAATGTCATTTTATTACATTTAGCAATTCAACTACTGGCGTGATCTATACTAACGTATACCGAAAGCAAATTTGTAATAAATCTATATTTGGAGACTCTTGCGGTTTAAATGATCAAAGCCCTAACATCTCTTCGTTATGTACTGCAAATGTTTTCGCAAATAGTTTCTTCAACGGTCAAGGTTCTCATTCTTTATCTTTCAACGATTTCGTAGATTATTTAGCTTGGCTGCTTAATGATGTTAGTGGCTCCTCAAGTTCAACACTTGAAGTGTTAGTCATTAATCCGGACTCCAAAGATTTAGCGGTTACGACGATGAGTTCTATTGAATTATTACATAATTACATTAAAGATAATATTAGGCCATCCACACAAGAAGCGACTCCGAAAAAGAGAGGGCCAAGACCCTAATAACTGATTAATATTAAGGGGGCTTGGCTCCTCTATCATTGATAAAATGATTCCCAATTTTCTCGGATGTTAGATTTGCGCTATGATATTAATTTTAAAAATTGCGAATTATAAAAAATCCCTCTTAGTTTTATTGAGAAGTTATGTTTCTATTGACTATCACATAATCTTCCATGTCCGGAGGGATAAGTTTCGAGCACAGTATGACCGTTATGTTATTGATGTTCTTTTTACTCTCGTATCGGAAATAGGCGATCGTTAGTCCGCTTTGTGCCAACAGCGAACGTTACTAAAGAGAATGTGAGTTAAAAAAGGGATTCAGAAATGTCCTCATGCCTCATGGACAGTAAGTCACATCTGATGTGAGTACTTCTTGGACTTTTTCGATCCGCTCCAACGAATGATTACATTCAGTTTTGAGCAATAAAACGCCATAGATACCAGTCAATTGATTAAAAAAACACCTTTAAATCCCTTTTTCAAGCGGGCTACTTCTAGCACGTCTGGTGCATTCAATTTATTTCAGTTACCCTGAAACCATAACGGTACGGGCTAGCCCCTCTTAATTGGTGGTGGTTTGTTTCCCTTGCCCGCTGTTGGGTCTTTGTAATTTGTTATTACTAAATTCGCATAATCTTATTATAAGGCATCTTACTATGCACACTTTATCTGTTTCAAAGAAGGAAGTTGGAAGAGCTGGTGATAGATTGGTCTCTCAGATTAGTTTAGGTGAAAAGTATAATGAGGAAGATGTGCAAATTCTTCATGAGTGGAGGATGTTGCATTTATATCCTTTAAATAAAATAAAATTTTACATGGAAAGAGAGGCTATTTCCTTAAACAAAAATGCGTTGCTGTCCTCTAGAATTAAGAGACTGCCTTCTATTGTTACTAAGCTTTCCAGATTCCCTGATATGAAGTTAAATAAGATGCAGGATCTTGGTGGGTGCAGGGCTATTTTAAATAATCTAGATCAAGTATATGATTTAGTCAATAAAATAAAATCATCTAGATTTTCACATGAACTAGTTAGAATGGATGATTACATGATAAACGTGAAAGATTCCGGTTATAGAAGCTTTCACATGATCTATTCATTCCAAAATAAAAAATTTCCATCTTTAAATGGATTACGCATTGAGATGCAAATAAGAACAGTTATTCAGCATAGCTGGGCTACAGCAGTTGAAATGGTTGGTTTGTTTCGAAAAGAATCATTGAAATCTGGTTTTGGTGATACAAGATGGCTTAGGTTTTTTGAGTTGGTATCAGAGCTTTTTTATAAAGTTGAATATGGTAAAGAGCCATCCGGAAGTTATATAAAAATATCAGAGGAATTAAGTTATTTATCCGTTGAGTTGAATGTTTTCAATATATTACCTGCTTATAATGCCGCAGTAAGCCATATTGAAGGTAGTGAGAAATATGATAAGGGACTTTGCATAATTGTTGTTGACACTGTAAAACGGAATATAAATATAAAGAGTTTCGAAAATCACAATCATACAAAGGCGGCAGAAGCTTATGTCGAGTCTGAAAAATACTGTGCGGAAAATAAAGGCTGTGAAGTAGCTATGGTTTCTGTTAGTTCAATTAATGAATTGAAAAATGCATATCCTGCTTATTTTTTAGATACGAAAACTTTTTTAAATTACCTGAGCAGATATGTTTTTATAAAATCATAATATTATCTGGAACGGTCTAAATTCTACTAACTCAGGTTGTTTTTTTGGACCGCTTCTGACCACAAGCGCAAGTGGGGATCTGCTGATTATCCCCATTGAAGGTCCGATGTTCGCTCATAAGAGACAACCATACTCAAATCTCCCACATTGCAGGAGATTTGAGTATGAACACGTCACCGTGGAATAAAGACCGTATCATAGGCCAAAAAAGACCACTTCAGATATCTCATATCTGGGGGATCCGAATCCGGCTTGAACTGGAAGGTAAAACGCGTGATTTAGCTCTGTTCAATATGGCCTTAGACAGTAAGCTACGAGGCTGCGATCTGGTGAACCTGAAAGTATCTGATGTTGCATATGGTAGCTCGGTTTCAAGCAGAGCAACGGTGCTGCAACAGAAAACCGGTAGCCCTGTGCAATTTGAGATAACCAAAGGGACAAGAGAAGCTGTTGCTGCATTGATAAAGCTTGGCAATTTGCACAGTAAAGACTTCTTGTTTCGGTCTCGGAGCGGAACTAACCGGCACATATCAACCCGACAATACAGCCGAATTTTTCATGGGTGGGTAGAAAAGCTTGGTCTCGAAGCTTCGCTTTACAGCACACATTCCATGAGAAGAACAAAACCTTACCTGATATACAAGAAAACCAAGAATCTCCGGGTGATCCAACTTCTGTTGGGCCATAAGAAACTGGAAAGCACAGTCCGTTATCTGGGCATCGAAGTCGATGATGCGTTAGAGATCTCTGAATCGATTGAAGTCTAAGGTTGTCAGGGCTGCAACAGCAGCCCTGTGTCAATAACAGGCATTGCGGGATATGTATGAGACTGGCCGCCATTCCCGATAGCACAGCTCTGATGCTACACTGTTTTCAGTCCTCATTACCTCATCAAATAAATTTATGACTACCGCTGATTTCAAACGCCCTAAACTAGAACTCCCAAACGGGGCTGATAAACTGCTGCTGCACTCCTGTTGCGCTCCGTGTTCTGGTGAGGTAATGGAGGCGATCCAGGCCTCAGGGATCGACTACACCATCTTCTTCTACAATCCGAACATTCATCCGCAGAAAGAGTATCTGATTCGTAAGGATGAGAATATTCGCTTTGCCGAACAGCACGGCGTACCGTTTATCGATGCGGATTACGATACAGATAACTGGTTTGAGCGCGCCAAAGGCATGGAATGGGAACCCGAGCGCGGCATTCGCTGCACCATGTGTTTTGACATGCGCTTTGAGCGGACTGCGCTTTACGCCGCTGAAAATGGCTTCAACGTGATTAGCAGCTCACTGGGCATCTCTCGCTGGAAAAATATGCAGCAAATCAACGACTGCGGTCAGCGAGCCGCCGCCCACTATCCGGGTATGGTCTATTGGGACTATAACTGGCGGAAACAGGGCGGTTCGTCGCGCATGATTGAAATCAGCAAGCGCGAACAGTTCTACCAGCAGGAATACTGCGGCTGCGTTTATTCACTGCGTGACAGCAACCTGCACCGCAAATCCCAGGGCCGTCCTCTCATTCAGATCGGTAAGCTTTACTACGGTAAAGAAGACGACCAGGCCTGATTTTATGTCACGCCCTCTGTGGCGTGACCGCCTTCCTGTGCATTCCTCTAACAAACCGTCATTCATCAAACAACGTTGTCCTTTGTGTAAGGCCGACTCAGTGAGCCGTTATATAAGGCTCCTTCACAAACTCCGCTAACAACCCAGCAGTTGCTTACAGAGCGTAGAAAATGTCACCGCATCGTCCATTTCCACCAGTACGCTCACGTACGCCGCACAGGTGCCAGCCAGTTCAAAGAGATCCGCAGAATCGGGAAGTTGCAGGTGAAGAAGGTGATGAACAGCGCTTTCTTCAGCGTGTACGTATGAAAATCCAGGGGTAGTCGCCATTTAGCATCCTCGTTGTCCAAAAAAATGTCACGTCATGCTAACGGGTTCCTACGCCCGGTTACGGATGTGCCGCAACGCAGGCACTTTACGACCGCGGAGAAGGGATGAAAAGGGATGCCCCTGAATTACATAAGATTGCTTAAAAGTTTGCGAGGCGGCTTCCAAAGGGCATTGCCGGGTGGCGGCTGCGCCTTACCCGGCCTACAAAACCGCTAACCAGCCAACCTATCCGCGACACGAACCGTAGGCCCGCGCAAGCGCAGCGCCGCCGGGCACAGCCACACCGTAGCTACCCCTCGCTCATCATCGCCAGAAACCGCTTCACCGTCCGCGAACGCTCAAAACGCCGCCAGCAGAGCGCGATATCGGTATAAAGCTCCGGTGAGCGCAGCGCATGGTAGGTGACATTCGGCGGAGAAATAGCGGCCATGGATTTCGGCACCAGCGCGAACCCGCCGCCAGCGGAGACCATGCTCAGGGAAGAGGAAAGTTGTGAGGATTGCAGCGTGTGTTGCATATCGATCCCGGCCCGCTCGCAGCTGCCGTAAACGCGGTCATACAGCCCCGGTGCTACCTCCTGGGGGAACAGCACCACCGGCGTATCCCGCAGCTCATCCAGCGCCAGATCGCCACATGCCGCCAGAGGATGATCGCGATGCAGCGCCACCACCATCGGCTCCCGATCGAGGATTTTTAATTCGAACACCTTACTGCTTTCGCACGGCAGGCGCACAAAGGCGATATCCAGCTCACCCTCCGCCAGCATCGTCGTCAGCGACGACATATTGGCTTCCACCTGGTGAACCTGCACCGCCATGTTCTGTACCTGAAACTGACGTATCAGGGCGAAGATTTTGGGATGAAAAGCATCTGAACTGGTGATGCCAATCGACAGGCTGCCGTTCAGCCCGCGCGCGATGCCCCGGGCTTTCTCCAGCGCGGCGTCGCTCAGCGCCAGGATCTTACAGGCGTCCTCATAGAAGGCCTCTCCCGCTTCGGTCAGCTCCACGCCCCGTGTCAGGCGCCTGAACAGCGGCGTGCCCACTTCCTCTTCGAGCCGTTTGATCTGCTGACTCAGAGGAGGCTGTGAAATACCCAGCGCTTTGGCCGCCCTGGTGAAGTGTCGCTCGCGTGCTACCGCGACAAAATAGCGCAGATAACGAAGTTCCATATCAAAAACGTCTCAAACCAGCATGGATTCTAGATTGGAACTCTCTGCTGAATCGGGTCAACATTTATTTAACCTTTATAAATAAAGTTGAAGAGGACGGGCATGATGATGCATTCATCTGCATGCGACTGTGAGGCGAGTTTATGCGAGACCCTGCGTGGGTTCTCGGCTCAGCATCCTGACAGCGTGATCTATCAGACATCGCTAATGAGCGCCCTGCTAAGCGGCGTCTACGAAGGGGAGACGACCATCGCCGACCTGCTGGCACACGGTGATTTTGGTCTCGGTACCTTTAACGAGCTGGACGGTGAAATGATTGCCTTCAGCAGCCAGGTGTACCAGCTGCGCGCCGACGGCAGCGCCCGCGCCGCGAAGCCGGAGCAAAAAACGCCGTTCGCGGTGATGACCTGGTTCCAGCCGCAGTACCGCAAAGCCTTCGACGGGCCGGTCAGCCGTCAGCAGATCCACGACGTGATCGACCAGCAAATCCCCTCCGACAACCTGTTCTGCGCGCTGCGCATCGACGGCAACTTCCGCCATGCCCACACCCGCACCGTACCGCGCCAGACACCGCCGTACCGGGCGATGACCGACGTGCTGGATGACCAGCCGGTGTTCCGCTTTAACCAGCGCGAGGGCGTGCTGGTCGGGTTCCGCACCCCACAGCATATGCAGGGCATTAACGTGGCGGGCTATCACGAACACTTTATCACCGACGACCGTCAGGGCGGGGGCCACCTGCTCGACTATCAGCTGGAGAACGGCGTGCTCACCTTCGGCGAAATCCACAAGCTGATGATTGACCTGCCCGCCGACAGCGCGTTTTTACAGGCCAACCTGCACCCCAGCAACCTTGATGCGGCTATCCGCGCCGTCGAAAACTAACAGGAGAACTACCGTGAACAGTGAGAAACAGTCACGTCAGTGGGCGCACGGCGCCGATATGGTTGTCGGCCAGCTGGAAGCGCAGGGTGTGAAGCAGGTGTTCGGCATACCGGGCGCAAAAATCGACAAGGTCTTTGACTCCCTGCTGGACTCCTCCATCGAGATTATCCCGGTGCGTCACGAGGCGAACGCGGCGTTTATGGCGGCAGCGGTAGGGCGGCTAACCGGTAAGGCCGGGGTCGCGCTGGTCACCTCCGGGCCGGGCTGCTCCAACCTGATCACCGGCATCGCCACCGCCAACAGCGAAGGTGACCCGGTGGTGGCGCTGGGCGGTGCGGTGAAGCGGTCAGATAAAGCGAAACTGGTGCACCAGAGCATGGATACCGTCGCCATGTTCAGCCCGGTCACCAAATACGCCGTCGAAGTCAATTCACCGGACGCGATTGCCGAGGTGGTGTCGAACGCGTTTCGCGCTGCCGAGCAGGGCAGGCCGGGCGGGGCGTTTGTCAGCCTGCCGCAGGATATTGTCGACCAGCCCACCACGGGGGCTATTTTACCCGCCAGCACCGCGGCGCTGATGGGCCCGGCGCCGGAGTCAGCCATCAACGACGTGGCGAAGCTTATCGCGAATGCCAAAAACCCGGTCATCTTACTCGGCCTGATGGCCAGCCAGCCCGCCAACAGCGCCGCGCTGCATAAGCTGCTGGAGAGAAGCCGTATTCCGGTCACCAGCACCTATCAGGCCGCCGGGGCGGTGAATCAGGAACACTTCACCCGCTTCGCCGGACGCGTCGGCCTCTTTAACAACCAGGCTGGCGACCGGCTGCTGCATCTGGCGGACCTGATTATCTGCATCGGCTACAGCCCGGTGGAGTACGAGCCGTCCATGTGGAACAGCGGCGACGCCACGCTGGTGCACATTGACGTGCTGCCCGCCTATGAGGAGCGCAAGTATGTTCCCGATCTGGAACTGGTCGGGGATATTGCCGCCACGCTGAATCTGCTTGCCAGTCGAATCGAGCACAAACTTGAACTCAGCCAGCGCGCCTCGGAAATTCTTGTCGATCGCCAGCATCAGCGGGACCTCCTCGACCGTCGCGGCGCATCGCTCAACCAGTTTGCGCTGCATCCGCTGCGCATCGTCCGGGCCATGCAGGACATCGTGAATAACGACGTAACGCTCACCGTCGACATGGGCAGCTTCCATATCTGGATCGCCCGCTACCTCTACAGCTTCCGGGCGCGTCAGGTGATGATCTCCAACGGTCAGCAGACCATGGGCGTGGCGCTGCCGTGGGCGATTGGCGCGTGGCTGGTCAACCCGGGGCGCAAGGTGGTCTCGGTCTCCGGGGACGGCGGCTTTTTGCAGTCGAGCATGGAGCTGGAAACCGCCGTACGCCTCAACGCCAACGTGCTGCACATCATCTGGGTGGATAACGCCTACAACATGGTGGCCATCCAGGAAGAGAAAAAATACCAGAGGCTTTCCGGCGTCGAGTTCGGCCCGGTCGATTTCAAAGCCTATGCCGACGCGTTCGGTGCGAAAGGCTTTGCCGTCGAGAGCGCCGATGCGCTCGAACCGACGCTGCGTGCGGCAATGGATGTCGATGGCCCGGCCGTGGTGGCCATTCCCGTTGACTACAGCGATAACCCGCTGCTGATGGGCCAGCTCCATCTCAGCCAGATTTTGTGAATCAATATAAGGACAGAGAAATGCAAAAAGTGGCTCTCGTAACCGGCTCCGGCCAGGGGATTGGCAAAGCGATCGCGCTTCGCCTGGTGAAGGATGGTTTTGCCGTTGCTATTGCGGATTACAACGAAGAGACGGCGAAAGCGGTCGCGGATGAGATCACCCGTAACGGCGGGAAGGCCGTCGCCGTGAAGGTGGACGTCTCTGACCGCGAGCAGGTGTTCGCGGCGGTGGAAAAAGCCCGCACCGCGCTGGGCGGTTTTAACGTCATCGTCAATAACGCCGGGGTGGCGCCGTCCACGCCCATCGAATCCATCACGCCGGAGATTGTCGACAAGGTTTACAACATCAACGTGAAAGGGGTGATCTGGGGCATTCAGGCCGCAATTGACGCGTTTCGTAAAGAGGGGCACGGCGGCAAGATCATCAACGCCTGCTCCCAGGCGGGCCACACCGGTAACCCGGAGCTGGCCGTCTACAGTTCCAGTAAATTCGCGGTGCGCGGCTTAACCCAGACCGCCGCGCGGGATCTCGCGCCGCTGGGGATCACCGTTAACGCCTACTGCCCGGGGATCGTCAAAACGCCGATGTGGGCGGAAATCGACCGTCAGGTCTCCGAGGCGGCGGGTAAACCGCTTGGCTACGGGACGGAAACCTTTGCCAAACGCATCACGCTTGGCCGTTTGTCCGAGCCGGAAGACGTGGCCGCCTGCGTCTCTTACCTCGCCGGGCCGGATTCCGACTACATGACCGGTCAGTCGCTGCTGATTGATGGTGGGATGGTGTTCAACTAAATACACAATACTAAAAAGCTCTGACATGAACTTTCCCCTGCTCCCGTGCAGGGGCTTTTTTTTGTCTCGTCAGCCATTGTGCATTACACTGCGCGCTGCAAAACTTTAGTCTTGAGATCTGACAGGCGGTAACAGCGATGAACGGTACAATCACAACGTGGTTTAAAGATAAAGGCTTTGGATTTATCAAAGATGAAAACGGCGACAACCGCTATTTTCATGTGATTAAGGTCGCCAACCCTGATCTGATTAAAAAAGATGCGGCGGTGACCTTCGAGCCAACCACCAACAGCAAAGGCCTTTCCGCGTATGCGGTGAAGGTGATCCCGGAGAGTAAGCATCTCTATATTGCGGGCGAGCGCGTGAAGCTCACCTCAATTAAATCCTTCGTGGTGTTCAGCGAGGAAGAGCCCGTTGAGACCAAAATCGACAAAGAGAATGCGGTGCTGTCGGTGGGGCTGCTGATGAACAGCATCAAACCAAAAACCGAGAAAAAGCCGGGCGAAATGCGCACGGTGAAGAAGCTGGCGATCACCACCTTCCAGAACACGACGATGATCTTCACTGAAGATGAGATCGACATTGATGCCACGGTGAAGCTGCTGAAGTAACGTTTTGCCGGGTGGCGGCTACGCCTTACCCGGCCTACGAAATGCGTGCGGCACTCGCCGCCGCACGGTTTACCCCATCCTGTGCTCCCCCCGCAACATTGCTTCACGGTCAAATACCCGCTGGATCTCCCCGTGCGCCATAAATGCCGCCCGGTCGGACATATGCGCAATCACGTCCGCATCGTGGCTCACCAGCAGGTAGGTCATGCCGTGCTGCGCCTTCAGGCGGTTGAGCAGGTTCAGTATCTCCGCCTGTACCGACATATCCAGCGCCGAGGTCGGTTCATCCAGCAGCAGAAGCTGCGGGCGCAGCAGCAGCGCGCGGGCAATGGCCACGCGCTGACGCTGTCCGCCGGAAAGCTGATGCGGGTAACGCCTGCTGGCGTCGGCAGCCAGACCCACCTGTTGCAGCGCATCCGCCACCTTTTCGGCAACCTGGGGTTCGCCGTGGATGTTTAACGGCTCCGACAGGGTGCGGGCAATGGTGTGGTTCGGGTGCAAAGACGCCCACGGATCCTGGAACACCATCTGCACGTTACGGCGAAGCGCGCCTTCAAAACGTCGTCCTGGCCGTAAATTTTCCCCGAGGACGGAAATGTGGCCATTCCACTCGCGCAGCAGCCCCGCCAGCACGCGCAGAAGAGTCGATTTGCCGCAGCCGGATTCACCGATCAGGCTGAAGGTTTCGCCTTTTTCGATCGCAAAACTGGCGGCGGAAACCGCCGTTTTTTCACCAAAACTCACCCGGAGCTGGTTAACCTCAACGAGTGCCATTGTCGGCCTCCTTCCACGGTTGCGAACGGTCGAGCGTCGGCAGCATCTGGCCAAACGTCCCGGCGTTCGGGCGGCAGGTCCAGAGCGTGCGCGTGTAGGGATGGGTTGCCTGCGGCAACTGGCTCGCCGCCATTTCATCAACTTTCTCACCCTGATACATCACCAGCACGCGGTCACAGTGTTCCGCGACGAGCGGCAAGTCGTGGCTGATTAACAGCATCGCCATCTGCCGCGCCTCGCACTGCTGTACCAGCAGCTCCAGGATCTGGTTGCGCAGGCGTGCGTCCAGCGCGGAAGTCGGTTCGTCGGCGATCAGCACCTGCGGGTTGTTGACGAGCGCAATGGCGATCATCACGCGCTGGCCCATGCCGCCGGAGAGTTCGCCGGGATAGCGCTGGAGCACGTGCTCGTTCAGCCCCACGGCGCGGATGATATCGTGAATGCGCGCCAGGCGTTCGGCGCGGGGCAGGCGCTGATGGAGGGTCAGCGCTTCATCAAGCTGGGCGGCGACGGTTTTCACCGGGTTTAGCGCGTAGCGCGGGTCCTGTAGAACCATCGCAATGCCGTTGCCGCGCAGCGCCTGCCAGCGGCGGCTGTTCAGGGTCAGCAGGTCGTTGCCAAGCACGTTAAGCCGCTTAGCGCTCACGATGCCGGGCTTGCGCACCAGCCCCATCAGGGCGCGGGCAGACATGGACTTGCCGGAGCCGGATTCTCCCACCAGCGCCAGCCGCTCGTTGCCTAACGTAAAGCTCAGGTTGTGGACCACGCGCGCGGCGGGGTAGTCGATATTCAGCGCATCGACGATGACGCGGTGTTCAGTCATGCTGTGGCTCCAGTACGTCGCGCAGGCCATCGCCCAGCAGGTTAAAGGCCAGGCTG
Organism: Enterobacter cloacae complex sp. 397G4; assembly: GCF_050031515.1. Classification (NCBI taxonomy): domain Bacteria; kingdom Pseudomonadati; phylum Pseudomonadota; class Gammaproteobacteria; order Enterobacterales; family Enterobacteriaceae; genus Enterobacter; species Enterobacter cloacae complex sp. 397G4. Next base: position 1,301,183 of record NZ_JBLGWE010000001.1, read on the forward strand.
GCAAACAGAATCGCCCCGCCTGGAATGGCGGCAATCCACCACTGGTCAAAAATGACCTGCATGCCGTCGGCTATCATCGCGCCCCATTCCGCCATCGGTGGACGTGCGCCCAGGCCAAGGAAGCCCAGCCCGGCGGCGGCCAGAATGATCCCGGCCAGATCCAGCGCCAGCCGTACAATCGCGGAGGGCAGGCACAGGGGCAGAATATGGCCGACCAGCAGGCGCGGGCCGCGAATGCCCATCATCTCCGCGGCGGCCAGATAATCGCTGTGGCGCAGACGCTGGATTTCACTGCGCGCCTGGCGCGCATAGGCAGGCCAGGTCGTTAAGGCCAGCGCCAGCGCGCCGTTCACCAGACCGGGGCCGAGCATCGCGACAAACGCGAAGGCGAGGATCAGGCGCGGCATCGACATCACCACGTCGGTAAAGCGCATCAGGATGCGCTCCATCCAGCCGCCGTAGTAGCCTGACAAAATCCCCACCAGCAGACCGGCGGGGAGGGTAATAACGGTGACTAAGGCCACCAGCCCCAGTGCCGGACGGGTGCCGTAGATTAATCGGGAGAGCAGATCCCGCCCATAGCTGTCGGTACCCAGCCAGTGCTGCGCGTTGGGCGGTTGCAGACGCGCGGCGGCGTCCTGCCAGTTGGGGTCATGCGGCGCAAGCCACGGTGCTAACAGGGCAATAAGCACCAGCAGCGCGATGGCGATCAGCCCGCAAAACGCGGCAGGGGAGCGGCGCAGGCGGCGTAAGAAGAGATAAAACGGCATTAGCGCACCCTGGGATCGGTCGCCCGCACAAGCAGGTCGGTAAGGTTATTGATCAGAACAAAGCAGACGCCAATCAGCAGCGTGCCGCCCATCACGGCGGTGGTGTCACCGGCGAACAGGGCCGTGGTGAGGTAGCGCCCGATGCCCGGCCACGAGAAGACGGTTTCGGTTAATACCGCGCCCTCCAGCATGCTGGTGTAGGCCAGCGCAATCACCGTCAGCAGGGTGCTGCGAATGTTCGGCAGCACGTGACGCAGCAGGATGGTCATCTCTCCGGCGCCTTTGGCGCGGGCGAGCAATATGTACTCTTTGTTCATCTCGCTCAGACAGGCGGAGCGCGTCAGGCGGGTGATACTTGCCAGCGAGTAGTAGGCCAGCAGCAGCACCGGCAGCACCAGGTGGCTGATGGCGTTGCGGAACGCCTCGCGGTCGCCGGAAAGCCAGGTATCAACCAGCGCAAATCCGGTTCGTGGCTCGACGGTGAATTGCCAGATGTCGTCCAGCCTGCCGGGGCCAGCGCTCCACTGTAGTTTCGCGTAGAACAGAGCCAGCATCAGCAGTCCGAGCCAGAATATTGGCACCGAATTGCCGAGCAGGGTGAGCGTTCTGATCGCTAAGTCCAGTGGCGAACCGACGTAGCGGGCGCACAGTACACCCGCAATCACGCCGAGTACCGTGCCGATAATTAGCGCCAGCGTTGCCAGTTCCAGCGTGGCGGGAAAGGCGTGCAGCAGGTCCTGCAATACCGGCTGACCGGTAGCGCTGGCGGTGCCTAAATCCCCGTGAGCGAGGTTTTGCAGGTAATGCCAGAACTGCACCGGCAGGGGCCGATCCAGCCCAAGCTGGTGGCGAACCTGATCGTAAGTGGACTGGCTGGCGTGATCGCCGACGATCTGCAATACGCGATCGACCGGGGAAAAGGCAGAGAGCGCAAACGTGACCAGCAGTAGCCCGAACAGCGTGAGCAGGAGAGTCAGCAGACCCTGAAGCACGCGGGTGGAAAGATGTGGCATGGGAAATCTCTTTATGCCGGGTGGCGGCTTCGCCTTACCCGGCCTACAAAAACCAGGAACGTAGGCCGGGTAAGCGCAGCGCCACCCGGCAACAAGGGCTACTTCGTAACGCGATCGTACCAGACCATATCCGCGTTCAGCCCCTGCTGATACCCCTTCACGTTATCGCGCACCACGATCTGGGTTTTGCCCTGGTCAACGAACACATACGGCGAGTTATGCTGTAACTGTTCCTGCATCTTCTTATACAGATCCAGACGTTTTGCCGGATCCGGCTCGGCAACCGCCGCCAGCGTAGCGTTGTTCAGCTCCGGAATTTTCCAGCCGTTAAGCCCGGCCACGGTGCTGGATTTCCCGTCATTCCATGCGAAGGCGCTGGCGTTGGAGTGTGCATCGAAGTAGTCCGGGATCCACAGACGTATGGCCGCCTGATGCTGTTTCGCACGCACGCGGGCGTACACCTGGCTACCCGCCGCGGGCAGCAGATCCACCTTCACGCCGCCCTGAGCGAAGCTCGCCTGCATGGATTGCGCGATGGTGATGAACGGCGGTTTATTCTCTACGTCCAGCGTGAAATGCGCGTCTTTGATGCCCGCCCTGGCGAGGATCGCTTTTGCTTTTGCCGGGTCAAACGTGAACGGATTGTCCTCCAGCGCGCCCGGCAGGCCGACCGGCAGGAAGCTCTGATGAACAAAATACTGGCCTTTCAGCAGGTCCTTGGTGATGCCTTCATAATCCACCAGCCAGCGCGAGGCTTCCCAGAACGCTGGATTATTCAGCAGCGGGTTAGCGCTGTTGCCGGTGTTAAACACCAGATAGTTTTGCTCGGCAGAAGGGATGCTAAGCACCTTCACGCCCGGCTTGCCGCTGAGGGCGATTATCTGGTCTGCACCCAGATCGCGTGCCACGTCCGCATCACCCTGCTGGATCAGCAGGCGGCGGGAAGCGGAATCGGGGACGTTTTTAATGATGATGCTTTTAAGCTTCGGCGCGCCGCCGGGTGCGGATTCGTTGGCTTCCAGCACGATGGCCTGATGCGGCTGGTAAACGCGCATTTTGAACGCGCCGCTGCCCGCAGAGTGCATTTTTAACCACGCGTTGCCGAAGTCGTTATCCTTCACGTTCGCCGCAACCTGCTTTTCATCGACGATGGAGGCAATCGGCGTGGAGAGTATATTCAGCGCTACCGACGGGCTGACGTCCGCCGTCCAGCGAAGCGTGAGGGTATGGTCGTCCACTTTCTTCAGCTGGCTGGCGATATTGCTGGCGTCCCAGCCCAGTACGTTGAGGATAAACGCCGGGGATTTGTTCAGCGTCACGGCGCGGGTATATGAGAAGATCACATCTTCCGGGCGCAGCGGGTTGCCGGAGGCAAATTTTGCATCGGGCTTAAGTTTGATGGTCAGGGTTTTTGCTGCCGCGTCCGCTTCCCAGCTTTCGGCCAGAACCGGGGTGATTTTTTCCGGGTTATCGCGGTCCGGCTGTACCAGACGCTGATACAAACTCGGTACGGTCTGGATGCTGGAAAGTTCGTTGGCTTCGGCCGGGTCAAGGCTCACGATATCATCCAGACCCTGGGCGACAACCAGCGTGTTGGGCGGGGTAGCGGCGTGAGCAGCGCTTGAGAGCGCAGCCAGCACCAGTAACGGCAGCAGTTTTTTATTCATAGCGATCCCTGAAGAAAATATATTGTGATTGTTTTATGCACCGTTACGGTAGGCTGGCTGAGGATTTCCTCAAAGTCGAAATTCTGCTTTGCTTATGCCCTCCGGGAATAACGCATTCGGTCTGGTTATGAATCACCTCTCTTTTCGTTCGCTTTTTAACCTGCTATAACAAACTCCTTACCTTTCAGGGAGTCACCGCCGTGCCCGAAATCAATCAACATGGTCAAACCGTTAATGATATTGTCCCGGACTGGAAATGCGCCCGCGCGTTAACCCGTACCCTGCTCACCGGGCAGTATTGCCGCCTGGAGCCGCTGGATGCTGACCGCCATTCGGCTGATTTGTTTGAAGCCTATGCGCTGGGTGACGACAGCGACTGGACGTGGCTTGCCAGCACCCAGCCTGTGAGCGTTGAGGCCACTGCGCACTGGGTGTTGGGAAAGGTGCTGGATGACGACCTGGTGCCCTTTGCCGTTATCGATCTGCGCACCGAAAAGGCGGTAGGGCTGGTCAGCTATATGGCGATAGAACGCTTTCAGGGCTCGGTTGAGATCGGCCACGTCACCTGGTCGCGCAGAATGAAGGGCACCCGCGTGGGTACCGAAGCGGTGTGGCTGCTGCTGAAAAATGCCTTTGAGCATCAATATCGCCGGCTGGAGTGGAAGTGCGATTCGATGAACATCGCCTCACGCAACGCGGCGGAGCGGCTGGGGTTTGTCTGGGAAGGGCGCCTGCGCCAGAAGCTGGTGCGTAAAGGACGCAACCGCGACAGCGATATGCTTTCGATTATTGACGGCGAATGGCCGCAGCGCGATGCAGAGCTGCGCGCCTGGCTGGCGGCGGAGAATTTTGACGGGGAAGGACGGCAGGTTAAGCGGCTTGAAGCATTTCGGCAATAATTTCCCCTCACCCTAACCCTCTCCCAGAGGGAGAGGGGACGATGACACCCTCTCCCTTTGGGAGAGGGCCGGGGTGAGGGGAGAAGTTCGCACTCAGCGGCGAACCGGCGCCCCATCCGCCACATAATACGCCGCCGTGCTCTTCGCCAGCGGCTCGCGCCCGCGAATGGCGTCGGCAATCTTTTCGCCAATCATGATGGTGGTGGCGTTCAGGTTGCCGGTGATAATCTGCGGCATAATCGACGCATCCACTACGCGTAACCCTTCCAGCCCGTGAACCCGGCCTTCGCCGTCGACCACCGCCATTTCGTCGTAGCCCATCTTGCAGGTGCCGCACGGGTGGAAGGCGGTTTCAGCGTGGTTGCGCACGAACTCGTCCAGCTGTTCGTCGGTCTGGCATTCCACGCCCGGGCTGATTTCACGACCGCGATACTTGTCCAGCGCAGGCTGGTGCATGATCTCGCGGGTGATGCGGATCGCGTCGCGGAACTCCTGCCAGTCCTGCTCGTGGGACATGTAGTTGAACAGGATCGCCGGATGCTGGTGCGGATCGCGCGACTTGATGCGCACGTGGCCGCGGCTCGGCGAGCGCATGGAGCCAACGTGGCACTGGAAGCCATGTTCTTTCACCGCGTTCGAGCCGTTGTAGTTAATCGCCACCGGCAGGAAGTGATACTGAATGTTTGGCCACTCGAACTCCTCGCGGCTGCGGATAAACCCGCCCGCTTCGAAGTGGTTGCTCGCGCCCACGCCTGTGCCGCCAAACAGCCACTCCGCGCCAATCTTCGGCTGGTTCCACCATTGCAGGGCAGGGTAGAGGGAGACCGGCTCCTTACATTCATACTGAAGGTACATCTCCAGGTGATCCTGCAAGTTTTCACCCACCCCGGGTAAATCATGTACCAGCGGGATATCAAACTGCTTCAGCAGTTCAGCGTTGCCCACGCCGGAGCGCTGGAGGATCTGCGGAGACGCGATGGCGCCCGCGCACAGCAGCACCTCTTTCTTCGCCGTCGCTTTTGACGGAATGGTGCTTTCGCCTTCCAGCCACTCGACGCCCACCGCGCGCTTGCCGTCAAAGATAATGTGATCGGTCATGGCGTGGGTGCGGATGGTCAGATTCGGGCGCGGTTTGGCCTGGTCCAGATAGCCGCGCGCGGTGCTGGCGCGTCGGCCCTGCGGCGTGACCGTACGGTCCATCGGGCCAAAGCCTTCCTGCTGATAGCCGTTAAGGTCGTCGGTGCGCGGGTAGCCCGCCTGCACGCCCGCCTCTACCATCGCTTCAAACAGCGGGTTCACGCCCGGCTTAGAGGTGGTGACGCTCACCGGACCGTCGCCGCCGTGGTAGTCGTTCGGCCCCACGTCGCGGGTCTCTGCCTTGCGGTAGTAGGGCAGGCAGTTGAGGTAGCTCCAGTGCTCCAGACCCGATTGTTTCGCCCAGTTGTCCAGATCCATCGCGTTACCGCGCACGTAGCACATGCCGTTGATCAGCGACGAGCCGCCCAGCCCTTTACCCCGTCCGCATTCCATGCGGCGATTGTTCATGAAAGGCTCAGGCTCGGTTTCATACGCCCAGTTGTAGCGCTTGCCCTGCAACGGGAAGGCCAGCGCGGCAGGCATCTGGGTGCGGAAGTCAAAGCGGTAGTCCGGCCCGCCCGCCTCAAGCAGCAGGACGGTGGTGTTCGGATCTTCAGTCAGTCGTGTTGCCAGTACGTTGCCGGCAGAGCCGGCTCCGATAATGATGTAGTCAAATTGCAAATAAACCTCCCGGTTAAAATATGGACTGGAATTTACCCATCTCAACCTGGATGGACTTCACCTGGGTGTAACTCTGAAGCGTCATGACGCCGTTCTCACGGCCAATGCCGGAGTGTTTGTAGCCGCCAACCGGCATCTCTGCGGCGGATTCACCCCAGGTGTTGATCCAGCAGATGCCCGCTTCGAGCTGATGAATAGCGCCGTGGGCGCGGTTCAGATCGGCGGTGACGATGCCCGCCGCCAGACCGTAGTCGGTATCATTGGCGCGGCGAATGGCCTCTTCGTCAGTGTCATAGGTAAGAATGGACATCACCGGGCCGAAGATCTCTTCGCGCACGATGGTCATTTCGTCGGTGCAGTCGGTGAACACGGTCGGGGCCACCCACGCGCCGTTGTCAAAGCCGTCACCCTTCAGCACGTCGCCGCCGCACAGCACGCGCGCGCCTTCCTCTTTGCCTTTGGCGATGTAGCGCAGCACGCTGTCGCGGTGCGGGAAGCTGACCATCGGGCCAAAGTTGGTGTTTTCATCGAACAGGTCGCCCGCGCGGATGCGGCCCACGCGCTCAACGATTTTTTGCTCAAACGCGGCTTTGACCTTCGCGGGCACGAACACGCGGGTGCCGTTGGTGCACACCTGACCGGAGCTGAAGAAGTTCGCCATCATGGCGATATCTGCCGCGAGATCCAGATCCGCGTCGTCAAACACTATCAGCGGAGATTTACCGCCCAGCTCCATCGTCACCTCTTTCAGGGACGAGGCCGCCGAGTTCGCCATCACCTTTTTGCCGCTGGCCACGCCACCGGTGAAGGAGACTTTGGCGATGCCCGGATGCTCGGTCAGGAACTGGCCGGTCTCTGCGCCCACGCCCGGCAGGACGTTAAACACGCCGTCCGGCACGCCTGCTTCGGTGTAGATCTCCGCCAGTTTCAGGGCGGTAAGCGGCGTCACTTCGCTCGGCTTGAAGATCATCGCGTTGCCCGCCGCCAGCGCCGGGGCCGATTTCCACAGGGCGATCTGGATCGGGTAGTTCCACGCGCCGATGCCCGCCACCACGCCCAGCGGCTCGCGGCGGGTGTAGACGAACGAGGTGTCGCGCAGCGGGATCTGGCTGCCTTCCAGCGCCGGGATCAGCCCCGCGTAGTACTCCAGCACGTCCGCGCCGGTAACGATGTCGACGGTCGAGGTTTCGGAATACGCTTTACCGGTGTCGAGGGTTTCCAGCGTTGCCAGCTCGTCGTTGCGCTCGCGCAGGATATCGACGGCGCGGCGCAAAATGCGCGAGCGCTCCATGGCGGTCATCGCCGCCCAGATCTTCTGCCCGCGCTGTGCGCTTTCCACGGCGCTGTCCACGTCTTCGCGCCCGGCGGCCTGCACGGTTGCCAGAACTTCACCGTTCGCCGGGTTGATGGTCTCGAAGGTGCGACCGCTGGTGGCCGATGTGTAACCACCATTGATATAAAGCTGCTGTTCTGCCATTCGGGACATAAATTCTCCTCGGTTAATCGGTCGGTAAATGCTGGCTGATAAAGTGGCTGGTGAGCGACTGGGCCAGGGTTTTATCCAGCGGTTTGCCGCTGAGCGCAGCGCGCAGCCACAGCCCGTCAATCAGTGCGGCGAGCCCGTAGCCCGCCTCTTCAGCCTGTTCACGCGGCAGCTCGCGGCGGAACTCGTACACCAGGTTAGAGAGCAATCGGCGGCTGCTGACCTGCTGCAAACGGTAGAGCATCGGCTGATGCATGCTGCTGGCCCAGAAGGCCAGCCAGGCCTTCATCGCCGCGCCGCTGATCTGGGTTTCATCAAAATTGCCGCCGACAATCGCCTGCAATCGCTGCTCTGCGCTGCCGTCCGGCAGGGCGCGTAAACGGCTTAATACCGCGTCGCGCAGCTGACCGGTGATGTCACGCATGGTCGCTTCCAGCAGACCGTTTTTATCTTTGAAATAGTGGCTGATGATCCCAGTGGATACGCCCGCCCGACGGGCGATTTGCGCGATGGTTGCGTCATGCATTCCCACTTCATTAATTGCTTCCAGCGTGGCATCGATTAGCTGCCTGCGCCGGATCGGCTGCATCCCCACTTTGGGCATTTTTGCCACTCCATTCATCAGCGTTGGTTAACTATTAAAGCGGTTTTTGATTGGACGTTCAATATAAAATGTGTCTTAATTGTTGCGGATTTGGATTTCAATAGTTACAAAAACAGTGGGGATACTGGATGACAGACCTTTCACAGGACAGAGAAAAAGACAAAATCAACCCGGTCGTTTTTTATACGTCCGCCGGGCTGATTTTGTTGTTTTCCCTGACGACCATTTTCTTTCGTGATTTTTCTGCCGAGTGGATTGGGCGCACCCTGAACTGGGTGTCGAAGACCTTCGGCTGGTACTATCTGCTGGCGGCGACGCTCTATATTGTCTTCGTGGTCTGCATTGCCTGCTCGCGCTTCGGTTCGGTGAAGCTCGGGCCTGAGCAGTCCAAGCCCGAATTCAGCCTGCTGAGCTGGGCCGCGATGCTGTTTGCCGCGGGCATCGGCATTGACCTGATGTTCTTCTCCGTGGCGGAACCGGTCACGCAGTATATGCAGCCGCCGGAAGGGGCAGGGCAGACGATGGAGGCCGCGCGCCAGGCGATGGTCTGGACGCTCTTCCACTACGGTCTGACCGGCTGGTCGATGTACGCTCTGATGGGCATGGCGCTTGGATACTTTAGCTATCGTTATAATTTGCCTCTCACTATCCGCTCCGCGCTGTACCCGATTTTCGGCAAAAAGATCAACGGCCCTATTGGGCACACGGTAGACATCGCGGCGGTAATCGGCACCATCTTTGGTATCGCGACAACGCTCGGAATTGGCGTAGTGCAGCTTAACTACGGGCTGAGCGTGCTGTTTGACATCCCGGATTCGATGGCGGCGAAGGCGGCGCTGATTGCGCTGTCGGTGATTATCGCCACCATCTCGGTGACCTCCGGCGTGGATAAAGGGATTCGCGTGCTCTCCGAGCTGAACGTCGCGCTGGCGCTGGGGCTGATCCTGTTCGTGCTGTTTATGGGCGACACCTCGTTCCTGCTCAATGCCTTAGTGCTGAACGTGGGTGATTACGTGAACCGCTTTATGGGCATGACGCTGAACAGCTTCGCCTTTGACCGTCCGACAGAGTGGATGAACAACTGGACGCTCTTCTTCTGGGCGTGGTGGGTGGCGTGGTCGCCGTTTGTCGGCCTGTTCCTGGCGCGTATTTCGCGTGGGCGCACCATCCGTCAGTTCGTGATGGGCACGCTGATCATCCCGTTCACCTTTACCCTGCTGTGGCTGTCGATTTTCGGCAACAGCGCGCTGCACGAGATCATCCACGGCAATGCGACTTTTGCCCAGGAAGCGATGGCGCACCCGGAGCGCGGCTTCTACAGCCTGCTGGCGCAGTATCCGGCGTTTACCTTTAGCGCGTCCGTAGCGACCATTACCGGCCTGCTGTTCTACGTCACCTCGGCGGACTCCGGCGCGCTGGTGCTGGGGAACTTCACCTCGAAGCTCAAGGACATTAACAGCGACGCGCCGAACTGGCTGCGCATCTTCTGGTCCGTCGCCATCGGCCTGCTGACGCTCGGCATGCTGATGACCAACGGTATCTCGGCGTTGCAGAACACCACGGTGATCATGGGCCTGCCGTTCAGCTTCGTGATCTTCTTCGTGATGGCCGGGCTGTATAAATCGCTTAAGGTGGAAGACTACCGCCGCGTCAGCGCCAGCCGCGACACCGCCCCGCGTCCGCTGGGCGCGCAGGACAGGCTGAGCTGGAAAAAACGTCTCTCGCGTCTGATGAACTACCCCGGCACGCGCTACACCAGCCAGATGATGGAGACGGTCTGTTTCCCGGCGATGGAAGAGGTGGCCCAGGAGCTGAAGCTGCGTGGCGCCTACGTGGAGCTGAAAAACCTGCCCCCGGAAGAGGGCGAAAATCTGGGGCACCTGGATCTGCTGGTGCACATGGGCGACGAGCAGAACTTTGTCTATCAGATCTGGCCGCAGCAGTATTCGGTGCCCGGGTTCACCTACCGGGCGCGCAGCGGGAAGTCGACCTACTACCGGCTGGAGACCTTCCTGCTGGAAGGCAGCCAGGGGAATGATTTGATGGATTACAGCAAGGAGCAGGTGATTACGGACATTCTGGATCAGTATGAACGGCACCTGAACTTTATCCATCTGCACAGGGAAGCGCCGGGGAATAGCGTGATGTTCCCGGATGTTTGAGGCTTGATCTGAAGAACCTACAAAGGCAGCGCCGCTGCCCCCATGCCGGGTGGCGGCGATGCCTTACCCGGCCTACAAAACCGGTTTATCGTAGGCCTGATAAGCGAAGCGCCATCAGGCGTTTAATGAGCATTGGATCTGAAGGGCAATATTTCCTTTCTTTATATTCACCATTTTATTTTTCTTCATTTACTCGAGCCGCCTCGCATTTCCCTAATATTCGACCCCTGTACATTTATCCATGGCAGTATAATAGCGGCAGTTAAGCCAGCACTGAGATCTTGAAAGAATAGGTAAAAAGGTAAGAAAAGGAATCGCGGTACAAAGGTGTGCGACCACCCCCATACCGCTAACCACAAACAACTAACACGGAGTTGATTATGGCTGCGAAGAATTCTATGCCAGAGCGGGCTATTGCCCAAACAGAAAATGCAGATTTAGAGATTCAGCAAGAAAATCGCGAGAAGCTACGCAAAAAACGCATCCGGGCGTGGCATGACGAGCCGGTTCACTCTGCGTATCTGCATGAAAGAGGAGAGGCGGGTTCCGCCTGTGTGGAACTTTATACTCGAATGGAGCGCAACTATCTGCCGTTAACCGGCACGTGGTTAACCCGCGCAGGGTTTAAAGCAGGAATAGCCGTGAAGATCCGCGTGATGCCGGATTGTATTGTGATCACGCCGCAAAATTCCCGTGAGCTGTGGGGCTGTCTGGAAGGCGTCAGTGCAACGTATACCAACAAACTGAAGATGATGAAGTGGCTGGAGACGTTTCCGGGAGCGTTAATTGATACGGGGGATTTGCCCGTGAACGAAAGTCGAAAAGGGTAGCGCTTAAGATTAACCAGGCGATCCAGGGAATACCAGGATCGCCGTTTCTGAGCAGCAGCATACATTGATCTTTATGAGGCAGGTAAATTATGCGTTACTCTTCTCTTTCTGAGCTGGTTTCATCCATGCATCGGCATAAAGAATATTACCTTTCACATAATTCCACTGAATGCCCCGGAATCGAAGCCCAACAACTTCATGCATATTCGGGGCTGAGCTGCCTGGGTAATAAACGTGCGTGAAATCCAGAGATGAGATCACCACGCTATCAAGCGTCATGGTGTAGATCTCTCTTTCTGCTCCCGCTTCAACAATTTCATAATATTTGATAATGGCTTTTTGCAGCCGTCTGCCCTCGCTGGCGGCAACGGCAAGATAAGGGCTCACTTTATCTAATTGCTTATGCACGGTAACCGGACTATGCTGCCGTGTTCCGGTCATATTCCCGGTATGGCTGTCCACTGCCTGTTTTATGCCGTAACTGCTGTTCATAATTTCGATAGCACCTTCCCGGCCTGGCATCATACAGTCGCCCTGAACCTGCATTCCGTTTTCATCGTAGAGAAATAAGTAAGCGGGTAATGACATTATAATCCTCCTAAATTAGTAAGCTGTCCGTCATTATCAATGAAAAATTCGTGGTGATATTTTTTATTATTTAAACCATAGCTAATAACATACGTATAGCCATACTCCCAATTCACATCTATGCAACTGTTAGGATAAGACCAACTGATTTTATTCCTTCCCGAACGTGTGATGGTAGTAATGTCGAGACCTTTGCTGGAATCAATGGTGTAATAGTTCACGACATCTTTTTTATCAATACTAAAGCAAACATGGTTACCATCAATAAAAGTAGCTCTGGGATGAGACAACGGCGGGCAACCAGGGCACCCCGTCAGGAGAATACATAATGGTGAGATGAGCGTTATAGTTTTCATCCTGGGAATCCTTTCAGAATATTTTTATATTTTTGCAGCAGAGAATAAACGGGTTCATTCGAATTAATATCTCGATATTTTGGCAGAAATGTATATTTTTCAAACCCATAAAATTGTAATAACCAGTAGTCACTTACGATCGATGCTTGCTGTTCTAATCCGTAATGCAATAGATCTGCTTTATCAAAGCTATAGGTGTAGTCAGCAATACCAGAGAATAATCCCCTTGTTCTGACAAACATCCCTTTTTGGGCCTGCCAGACATGCATCATTTCATGCATGAATAGGTGTTTTTTATCTAACAATTTTTCTAATGAAAAATCCGGAGAATATGTGTCTTCTCTAAACCACATTTCCCCGTTGGGACTCATCGCCACATCAACGGGTTGCAGATTAAAAGGAAGATAGCTTTCCCTGTGTACCCACACCAGATGATAACGGATGCTGTAACCGTAAAGCGTCTTCGCAAGGGCGATTTCACCAATTGTGAGCTGTCGGATCCCGCCCGGATTAATCGGGGTTCCCGAAGTGGGGTGAATTCTTTCATTAACCGGCATGTCAATTCCCTTTTGTTAACATGGGTATTGGCCGTAAATAATACTCCTGACCGTGAGAGAAAAAAGAAAGCACATTTCCTAAAAATTCCGCCTGATAGTCCAGGTTGACACAACTTTAATGATAATTATTTTCATTTAAACATAGCCTGTGCTATACCTTATAGCACAGGCTAATTTTGCTTTGAATTTAATCACCTCAGGAGACTTCTGCGATGCATCCACGGCAAGGATTGAAGCGTCTGTTGCTCGGCGCGCTGCTCATGACTGCGACCACGACCGGCGCGCTGGCGGCTGAAAAGTTCCAGGTCATCACCACTTTTACCGTTATCGCTGATATGGCGAAAAACGTGGCGGGGGATGCCGCAGAGGTCACCTCCATCACCAAACCGGGCGCGGAAATTCACGAATACCAGCCCACCCCGGGCGATATCAAACGCGCGCAGAAGGCACAGCTGATCCTGGCGAACGGCATGAATCTGGAGCTGTGGTTCCAGCGCTTTTATCAGCATCTGAACGGCGTGCCGGAGGTGATTGTCACCAAAGGCATCACCCCGATGGGCATCAGCGAAGGGCCCTATAACGGCAAGCCCAATCCGCACGCGTGGATGTCGCCGGACAACGCCCTGATTTACGTCGATAACATCCGCGACGCGCTGGTGAAGTACGATCCGGCCAACGCACAGACCTACCAGCGCAATGCGGAAGCCTACAAGCAGAAGATCACCGCCACTCTCGAACCGCTGCGCAAGCAGGTCGCGGAGATCCCGGAAGACAAGCGCTGGATGGTAACCAGCGAAGGGGCGTTCTCCTATCTGGCGCGGGATTTGGGCCTGAAGGAGCTTTACCTGTGGCCGATCAACGCCGATCAGCAGGGCACGCCCCAGCAGGTGCGCAAGGTTATCGATCTGGTGAAAAAACATCACATTCCGGCGGTGTTTAGCGAAAGCACGGTCTCGGATAAGCCCGCCCGTCAGGTGGCGCGTGAAACCGGCGCCCACTATGGCGGCGTGCTGTACGTCGACTCTCTGAGCGCGGAAAACGGCCCGGTGCCGACCTATATCGATCTGCTGAACGTCACCACCCGCACGCTGGTGCAGGGCATCCACGACGGGATGAAGGAGTAACCATGCAGAAGGGGATTGTTGTAACCGACGTGACCGTGACCTACCGCAACGGCCACACGGCGCTGCGCGACGCATCGTTCAGCGTGCCGGGCGGATCGATTGCCGCCCTGGTGGGGGTGAACGGTTCCGGCAAGTCCACGCTGTTTAAGGCGGTGATGGGGTTTGTGCGGGCGGCGAGCGGCACTATCTCCATTCTGGGGCTGCCGCCTCACCGGGCGCTGCGTCAGAACCTGGTCGCCTACGTGCCGCAGTCGGAAGAGGTCGACTGGTCGTTTCCGGTGCTCGTCGAGGACGTGGTGATGATGGGCCGCTACGGGCATATGGGGTTTCTGCGTCGTCCCAAAGAATGCGATAAGCAGATCGTCACCGACGCCCTGAAGCGTGTAGATATGCTCGAGCTGCGCCATCGGCAGATTGGCGAGCTGTCCGGCGGGCAGAAGAAGCGCGTGTTTCTGGCCCGTGCGATTGCCCAGCAGGGCGAGGTGATCCTGCTCGACGAGCCGTTTACCGGCGTGGACGTCAAAACCGAAGCCAGGATCATCAGCCTGCTGCGGGAGCTGCGCGACGAGGGTAAAACGATGCTGGTCTCGACCCATAACCTGGGCTCGGTCACGGAATTCTGCGATTACACGGTGATGGTCAAAGGCACCGTGCTGGCGAGCGGCCCGACGGAAACCACCTTTACCGCCGAGAATCTCGAGCGCGCCTTTAGCGGCGTGCTGCGCCACGTGGTGCTCAGCGGCTCGGAAGATCGCATTATTACCGACGACGAACGCCCCTTCGTCACGCACCGTCAGGAGGCCAAATGAACGTGCTTCTCGAACCCTTCGGCTACGAGTACATGCTCAACGCGATGTGGGTCTCGGCGATGGTGGGCGGGCTATGCGCGTTTCTCTCCTGCTATCTGATGCTCAAAGGCTGGTCGCTGATCGGCGATGCGCTGTCGCACTCCATCGTGCCGGGCGTAGCGGGGGCCTACATGCTCGGGCTGCCGTTCTCGCTGGGGGCGTTTTTATCGGGCGGGCTGGCGGCGGGCAGCATGCTGTTTCTCAACCAGCGCAGCCGCCTGAAGGAGGACGCCATTATCGGGCTGATCTTCTCCTCGTTTTTCGGGCTGGGGCTGTTTATGGTCTCGCTCAACCCGACCTCGGTGAACATTCAGACCATCGTCCTCGGCAATATTCTGGCTATCGCCCCGGAAGATATCGTCCAGCTGGCGATTATCGGCGTGGTGTCGATAGTTATCCTGCTGTTCAAATGGAAAGATCTGATGGTGACCTTTTTTGATGAGAACCACGCCCGCGCCATCGGCCTGCGTCCTGAACGCCTGAAAATTCTCTTCTTCACGCTGCTGGCGGTCTCTACCGTGGCGGCGCTGCAAACCGTCGGCGCATTTCTGGTGATCTGTCTGGTGGTCACGCCCGGCGCGACCGCGTGGCTGCTGACCGACCGCTTCCCGCGCCTGCTGATGATTGCCGTCGCCATTGGCAGCATCACCAGCTTCCTCGGCGCGTGGGCCAGCTATTACCTGGACGGCGCCACCGGCGGCATTATCGTCGTGGCCCAGACACTGCTGTTCCTGCTGGCGTTCGTCTTTGCGCCGAAGCACGGGCTGCTTGCCAGCCGCCGTCGGGCGCGGGAGGCACACCCATGCTGACGCTGCTTCTCGAACCGTTCCAGTTTGCGTTTATGAACAACGCGCTGCTGATTTCACTCCTGGTGGCCGTGCCCTGCGCGCTGCTGTCGGTTTTTCTGGTGCTGAAAGGCTGGGCGCTGATGGGCGACGCCATGAGCCACGCGGTGTTTCCCGGCGTCGTGCTGGCCTGGATGATGGGCCTGCCGCTGGCGCTGGGCGCGTTCGTGGCCGGTCTTTTCTGCGCGGTCGCCACCGGATATCTGAAGGATAACAGTCGCATCAAACAGGATACGGTCATGGGGATCGTCTTTTCCGGCATGTTCGGCGCCGGGCTGATCCTCTATATCGCCGTCAAACCTGA
This sequence comes from Enterobacter cloacae complex sp. 397G4, assembly GCF_050031515.1. Taxonomy (NCBI): domain Bacteria; kingdom Pseudomonadati; phylum Pseudomonadota; class Gammaproteobacteria; order Enterobacterales; family Enterobacteriaceae; genus Enterobacter; species Enterobacter cloacae complex sp. 397G4. The sequence goes on from NZ_JBLGWE010000001.1 coordinate 1,316,991, forward strand.
GGTGCATCTCGACCACATTCTGTTCGGCGATATGTTGGGTATTAACGGGATGGACATTCTGCAAAGCGGTCTCGTCGCGGGGCTGATTGCGCTGGTGATTGGCCTGAAGTGGCGCGATTTTCTGCTGTTCTGCTTTGACTATCAGCAGGCGCAGGCGAGTGGCCTGCGCACCCGCTGGCTGCACTACGGCTTACTGTGCATGGTTTCGCTGACCATCGTTGCGACGCTGAAAGCGGTGGGGATCATTCTGTCGATTTCCCTGCTGATTGCGCCCGGCGCCGTGGCGGTGTTGATTACCCGACGCTTTCACATGGCGCTGCTGGTGGCGGTCGCCGTTTCAGCGCTGGTGTCGGTAAGCGGCGTTTATGCCTCGTTTTATCTCGACAGCGCGCCTGCGCCGACCATTGTGGTCCTGTTCGCGATGGTGTTTATCGTGACGTTTGTGATGACCAGCGTGAAGGCTCGTCGCCAGGAGCGTGTGACAGCAGGGTGATGACCTGTTCACCGTGCTGCTGCCAGTGCAGGCGGAAGGCGGTGCCTTCTTCAAAGCCTGCCAGTTGACGGGTCAACGCCAGCGTGAGCGTCTTATCGTCGAGAATGGTAACGCGGGCGCTGTCAAAACCCATCCAGGCTTGTACCTGCGGAAAGAGGGCCTTAAACAGGCTCTCTTTGGCGCTGAAGACCAGCGTCAGGGCGAGGGCGAACGGGTATCCCTGGCGGGAAAGCACAGGTTCTTCCTGCGTATCAATAATGCCGTCTTTGATTTCCCTGGCTTCGTTTTCGAAGAGGATCGTTTCACAATCGATGCCGATAAGCGCCGGGTATTGCGTGACGACGGCTATCGCCTGCGTGCCGCTGTGGGTGATGCTGCCGGAAATACCTTGCGGCCAGAGCGGTTCCCCGCTGGGGCCGATGGCGGGCATGGTGTGGTCAGGTAAGGCGTGCGCGGCGGCGATGCGTCCTGCCAGGTGGTCGGCCTTGCGTTTGCGTCCGGCGTCAGCAAGCTGCGCGTGATGGGGGAGCCAGAGGAGATCGGCGTCGGTAAAGGTGGCGGGGTCGAATGTGATGCGGTGGAGGGTGTGGCCGGCGAGAGAAAATGTGCTGTGGGTTGTGTGCATGGTTTTCCCTTCAGTATTGTGCGGCCTGATGCCCTCACCCCGGCCCTCTCCCATGGGGAGAGGGGGAAGTCACTGCCTTTATCAGAACCTCGTATTCACGCTCATATACCAGGTACGGCCCGGTTCATTATACGTATACGCGCCCGCACCGTACATATACGCACCCGTCGTGGTATTACCCGTGGTCTGGGCGTTACCGGCGCGCCACTGGCGCTTGTCGAAGACGTTGTCCACGCCGCCGGTCAGGCTGACGTTTTTGGTCACGTCCCAGGTCGCGCTCAGGCCAACGATGCTGTACGGGCTGACTTCGTCTTTTTCAGACCCGGTCACCGGCTGACCTTTGTAGTTGTACTTCTTCGGCTGCTGCTTGCCGTACCAGGTGAAGGTCGACTGCAATGAGACATCCTGACGTACCTGCCAGCTCAGGGTAGAGTTCAGCGTATACTCCGGGATGATCGACAGACGATCGCCGGTCTCCTTGTTCTTGCTTTGCAGCATGTAGGTGATGTTATTGGTCCAGTTGATGGTATCGCTGACCGGCACGTTCAGGGAACCTTCCAGACCTTCCACTACCGCCTTCGGCACGTTTTCCCACTGGTAGATATCGGTGGTGACTTTGCCGGTGGACGTCTGGCCAATCGGCGCGTAGCCCGCTTCAATCTTGTTGCGGTAGTCGTTGCGGAACCAGGTCACGCCCGCCAGCCAGCCGTCGCGTTTCCACTCCAGGCCAATCTCTTTGTTGATGCTGGTTTCCGCTTTCAGATCGTCGTTACCCATCATGTAGCAGCCCACGCCGTCGGAACTGGCGTAGCAGCCCTGGCCTTTACTGTACAGCAGGTAGTTCGGGTTGGTCTGGTACAGGCTTGGCGCTTTATAGGCGCGCGCGATGCCCATCTTCAGGGTGAAGTCATCCCCCAGACCCTGCGACAGGTTCAGGGACGGGCTCCAGTTATTACCCACAATGGTGTGGTGGTCGAAGCGCAGGGCAGGGGTCAGCATGGTGCTGTCGGTCAACTCCATGTTGTTTTCGGCAAACAGGGAGAAGATCTCCGCTGAAGTGTACGGGCTACGGTCTTCGCTCATGCCCGGAATGGTGCCGCCCTGCTGGGTTTGCGTGAAGGAGGTCGAGTCCTTCATGCGCTGCTGGTTCCACTCGGTGCCGAGCGTCAGGTTCTGGTTCACAATGAAATCAATCGGCAGGTTGATTTCGCTGTGCAGCATCACGTCGGCCAGGTCGGTATCGGTGAATTTATTGCTGTTGAACAGGCCTTCCAGACCGCCCGCCAGCCCTTCACCCAGACGAGAGTTGCGGGTGTGCTCGTACTGCGCCCAGTTGCTGGTGGTAATGCCGTTATCCCAGCCGCCGTTCCAGGTCACGGCGAAGTTCTGACGATAGATACGGTTAGTCTCTTTACCGTAGTTCTTCTTCACCAGCCCGCTTGAGCTGTTGTCGTTGTTGGTATTCTGGGTATCGCCCGCGTAAAGGTTGTTCTGGCGGCTGTATCCCGCCTCAAACTCCAGGGACTGCATAGGCGCAAAGTCCCAGCGCACCACGCCGTTGATGTCTTTATTCTCGACCCCTTCACGGCCTGCCGGCAGCGTGTCGGCATATGCGCCGGTACGGTCAGACTGATGGCCCTGGTTAATGTCCCAGGCGTCGGCCTGGGTTTTATCCAGGTTACCGTACATGCGGAAGCTGAAATCCCCGCCCAGCGGGCCGCTCAGGCTGAAGTTAGTGCGTTTGGTGGAACCTTCGTCTTTATGCTCTGGCGCATTCAGGTAGGTGTTCCAGGAGCCGTGCCACTGGTCGTCAAATTTTTTGGTGATGATGTTCACCACGCCGCCCGCCGCACCGTTACCGTAGCGGGCAGCAGCCGGGCCACGGATCACTTCGATGCGCTCGATCATCTCCGGCGGGACCCAGCCGGTATCGCCGCGGGTATCACGCTCGCCGCGCCAGCCCAGACGGATGGAGTTGCGGCTGGTGACCGGCTTGCCGTCGATCAGGATCAGGGTGTTTTCCGGGCCCATGCCGCGAATGTCAATCTGACGGTTATTCCCGCGCTGGCCGCTGGTGGAGTTGCCGGTCAGGTTAACGCCCGGCATGGTGCGGATGATTTCCGCCACGTCGCGCGCGGGCGGGTTTTTGCGGATCTCGTCGGCGGTGATGGTCGACACGCCCGGCGCCTGCAAATTCTGCTCGGCGGCGGTGATCACCATGGTGTCTTCATGCTGCGCGGAGGCGGTGTTGTCGTCTGCCATGACGGGCAGCGCGACACCATAAATCCCTAAATTGACCAGCAAGGCCAGAGAGTGAATCTTCTTATTCATTGTACGTCCCGCTTTTATGGTTATTTAATGAGCGCGCTTCCCACAGCGCGGGCATTACGCTATTGCAAATGCAAATAGTTATCAATAATATTATCAATAAAATTTGCTCTGAAACAAAAAAGACTGTTAAACATGGGGTTATAAGGGTGACGGCGTTAACAACCGGAAGTGAAGCGTGGTGGCAGGCGAAAGACGGGCCGGAACGGGAACGTCATCAGGAAAACTATCGCGTGACATTCTGGTGGCGGGACCCGGCGGGAACGCAGAAAACGTCGACGGTTAAACGCGTCTGGCTCTACGTCACCGGTGTGACCGATCACCATCAAAATGCCCGTCCGCAGTCCCTTGAACGTATCCCGGATACCGACGTCTGGCAGTGGCAGGGCGAGTTCAGCCCCGAATGGCGCGGCAGCTACTGTTTTATCCCCTCCGACAATGAAAACGATTTTGCCAGCGCAGTGTTTGAAGGCGATCAGCCGGACCGCATGGCGCTGCGCGAAGGCTGGCGCAAACTATTGCCGCACGCGGTGTCCGACCCGCTGAATGCCCAGAGCTGGCGCGGCGGGCGCGGGCACGCCGTCTCGGCGCTGGAGATGCCGGAGGCGCCCGTACAGCCCGGCTGGAACCATCCCGATACCCCTTACAAAAAGCCTGTCTGCATTGAGTGGCACAGCGCGCGTCTGAAGAACCGTCGCCGCGTGTGGATTTTTACCACCGGGGATGAAAGCCCCGAGCGCCCGCTGGCGGTGCTGCTCGACGGGCAGTTCTGGGCCGAAAGCATGCCCGTCTGGCCTGCGCTGGCGTCGCTCACCCATGAAGGCAAACTGCCGCCTGCGGTCTATGTCTTAATCGACGTGATTGACACCGCACACCGCAGCCGCGAGCTGCCGTGTAACCCTGATTTCTGGCTGGCGGTGCAGGACGAACTTCTCCCGCAGGTGAAAAGTATGGCCCCGTTCAGCGACCGCGCCGACCATACCGTGGTGGCGGGTCAGAGCTTCGGCGGGCTCTCTTCCCTCTATGCGGGCCTCAACTGGCCGCAGCGTTTTGGCTGCATCCTCAGCCAGTCCGGATCCTACTGGTGGCCGCACCGCGGCGCGCAGCAGGACGGGCTGCTCATCGAACAACTCAAAGCGGGTGACAAAACCGCTCGCGGGCTGCGCATCGTCCTTGAGGCCGGGCGCAACGAGCCGCTTATTTTGCGCGCAAACCAGGCGATCCTCGCCGAACTACACACTCAGCAACCGGTTTTCTGGCGTCAGGTTGACGGCGGACACGATGCGCTTTGCTGGCGCGGTGGGCTGACGCAGGGGCTGATGACCCTCTGGCAGCCGCTTATTCAATAACGGAGTCTGTATGGAATTCAGCAATCCTTTCGATAATCCGCAGGGACAGTTCGCCATTTTGCAAAATGACCAGGGGCAGTACAGCCTGTGGCCGCAGCAGTGCGAGTTGCCCGCGGGCTGGCGCGTGGTCTGCGAACCGCAATCTCAGGAGGCGTGCCAGCAGTGGCTGGCGGAACAGTGGCAGACGCTTGAGCCGTCATGTTTTGCGGGGGAGCGCGCATGAACCGTCTCCCTCTTGTCGCCGCCCAGCCGGGGATCTGGATGGCAGAGCAGCTTTCCTCCCTGCCAAACGCCTGGAGCGTCGCGCACTACACCGAGCTGAAAGGTGCTATCGATGCGTCATTGCTGGCAAAAGCCATCGCTGAAGGCATGATGCAGGCCGACACCCTGCGGATGCGTTTTGCCGAAGATAACGGTGAGGTGTGGCAGTGGATCGATGAGGCCATGCTCCTGCCGGAGCCGTCCATCGTGCGCGTTGACTCCCACGACGCCGCCGTGGCGCTGATGGAGGCCGATCTCAACCAGAACCTGCGCGTCGACAGCGGTCAGCCGCTGGCGTTTCACCAGCTGATCCAGGTGGGAGAAAGCCACTGGTACTGGTATCAGCGGTATCATCATCTGGTGGTAGATGGCTTCAGCTTCCCGGCTATTACCCGTCAGATCGCCGCCACTTACGCTGCGTGGCAGAAAGGTGAATCCACGCCGGCCTCGCCGTTCACCCCGTTCGCCGAGGTGGTGGAGGAGTATCAGCGCTATCGCGACAGCGAGGCGTATCAGCGCGACGGTGCTTTCTGGGCCGAACAACGCAAACAGCTTCCTTCTCCGGTCTCGCTCTCTTCCGCGCCGCTGCCGGGACGCGCCGCCACCACCGATATCCTGCGCCTGAAAATTGCGATGGACGGCCGTGCGTTCAGCCAGCTTGCACAGAAGGCAGGCCAGGCGCAGCGTACCGATCTGGCCCTTGCGCTGGTGGCGCTGTGGCTGGGCCGCCTGACCGGACGGCTGGACTACGCCGCCGGGTTTATCTTTATGCGCCGCATGGGCTCCGCCGCGCTGACCGCGACCGGACCGGTGCTCAACGTCCTGCCGCTGGCGGTGAATATTCGCCCGCAGGAGAGCCTGCCGGAACTGGCGCTGCGCCTGGCGAACCAGCTGAAAAAGATGCGCCGCCATCAGCGTTACGACGCCGAGCAGATCGTGCGCGACAGCGGACGTGCCGCAGGCGACGAAGCCCTTTTTGGTCCGGTGCTGAACGTCAAGGTGTTCGATTATCAGCTGAATATCGACGGCGTGGAGGCCATTACCCACACGCTGGCAACCGGCCCGGTGAACGATCTGGAGCTGGCGCTGTTCCCGGACGATCAGGGCGGACTGAGCATTGAGATCCTCGCCAACGGGCAGCGTTACGACGAGGCGACGCTGAAGGGGCACGCGGCGCGCCTGAACGCAATGCTGACGCAGTTTGCCGCCAATCCGGACCTGCGCTGTGGCGACGTGGAAACCGTATCAGAGCAGGAATACGCCCGGCTGGCGCGCATCAACGATACCGGGCTGGCGCTGCCGTCCACCACGCTGGCGGATCTTGTGGCGGAGCAGACGAGCAAAACGCCGGACGCCCCCGCGCTGGCGGATGCCCATACTGAACTGAACTACCGCCAGATGCGCGAGCAGGTGGTCGCGCTGGCAAACCTGCTGCGCGCGCGCGGCGTGAAGCCGGGCGACAGCGTGGCGGTGGCGCTCCCGCGCTCGGTGTTCCTGACCCTGGCGCTGCACGGGATTGTTGAAGCAGGCGCCGCCTGGCTGCCGCTGGATACCGGTTACCCGGATGACCGTCTGCGGATGATGCTGGAGGACGCGAAGCCGTCGCTGCTCATTACCACCGACGAGCAGCTTCCGCGCTTTAACGATCTGCCGATCGCCACCTTTAGTTACAACACACTATTACCGGTCACCGATGCTGAACCTCTGCGCCTGGCGAAGCCGGAGCAGACCGCGTACATCATCTTTACCTCCGGTTCGACGGGGCGTCCAAAAGGGGTGATGGTCGGCCATACCGCCATCGTTAACCGCCTGAAGTGGATGCAGGATCATTATCCACTGGCGGCGCATGACGTGGTGGCGCAGAAAACGCCGTGCAGCTTTGACGTGTCGGTGTGGGAGTTCTGGTGGCCGTTTATCGCCGGGGCGAAGCTGGTGATGGCCGAGCCGGACGCGCACCGCGATCCGCAGGCGATGCAGGGCTTCTTCGCAGAATATGGCGTAACCACCACCCACTTCGTGCCGTCGATGCTGGCGGCCTTTGTCGCCTCGCTGACGCCGGAAAACGTCGACTGTTGCAGGACGCTGAAGCAGGTGTTCTGTAGCGGCGAGGCGTTGCCGACTGCGCTGTGTCGCGAGTGGGAACAGCTCACCCATGCGCCGCTGCACAACCTCTATGGCCCGACCGAAGCGGCGGTGGACGTCAGCTGGTATCCGGCGTACGGCCCCGAGCTGGCGGCGGTGGAGGGCAACAGCGTGCCTATCGGCTTCCCGGTGTGGAATACGGGGCTGCGCATTCTGGACGCGATGATGCGCCCGGTGCCGTTCGGCGTGGCGGGGGATCTGTATCTCACCGGCATTCAGCTGGCGCAGGGGTATCTGGGACGCCCCGACCTTACCGCCAGCCGCTTTATCGCCGATCCGTTTGCCCCCGGCGAGCGAATGTACCGCACCGGGGACGTTGCCCGCTGGCTGGACAACGGCGCGGTGGAATATCTGGGCCGCAGCGACGATCAGCTGAAAATCCGCGGCCAGCGCATTGAGCTGGGCGAAATCGACCGGGCGATGCTCGCGCTGCCGGATGTGGCCCAGGCGGTGGCGCACGCCTGCGTGTTCAACCAGGCGGCTGCCACGGGCGGCGATGCCCGCCAGCTGGTGGGATACGTTGTCTCTGAATCCGGCTTACCGCTGGATCGCGACGCGCTGCTTGCCTCACTCAAAGCCCAGCTGCCGCCGCATATGGTGCCGGTGGTGCTGCTGCAAATCAGCGCGCTGCCGTTAAGCGCCAACGGCAAGCTGGATCGCAAGGCGCTGCCGCTGCCGGAGCTGACCAGCAAAACTTCCGGTCGCGCGCCCGAGACGCAAACTGAAGTCACCGTGGCGCAGGCGTTTTCTGCCCTGCTGGGCTGCGCGGTGAACGATATCGAGGCCGATTTCTTTGCCCTCGGCGGCCACTCGCTGCTGGCGATGCGCCTTGCGGCTCAGCTCAGCCGTGCGTTCAGCCGCAAGGTCACGCCGGGGCAGATTATGGTCGCCTCGACGGTGAGCAAGCTTAGCGCCCTGCTGGACTCGCAGATGAGCGACGAGCAGGCGCAGCGTCTGGGGTATGAAACCGTTCTCCCGCTGCGTGAAAGCAACGGCCCCACGCTGTTCTGCTTCCATCCGGCGTCCGGCTTTGCCTGGCAGTTTAGCGTCCTGGCGCGCTACCTCAGCCCGCGCTGGTCAATCGTCGGCATTCAGTCTCCCCGGCCTGAGGGGCCGATGCAGCAGTGTGCGGATCTCGATGCGGTGATCGAACATCATCTGAACACGTTGCGTAAGCAACAGCCGCAGGGGCCGTATTATCTGTTCGGCTATTCCCTCGGCGGCACGCTGGCGCAGGGCATTGCGGCGCGTCTGCGCGAGCAGGGTGAAGACGTAGCGTTCCTCGGCCTGCTGGATACCTGGCCACCGGAAACCCAGAACTGGGCGGAGAAAGAGGCCAACGGCCTCGATCCGGAGGTGCTGGCGGAAATTGAGCGCGAACGCCAGGCGTTTATCGCTGCCCAGCAGGGGCAGGGCTCCAGCGAGTTGTTTAACGCCATTGAAGGCAACTATGCGGACGCGGTGCGGCTGCTCACCACGGCACACAGCGCGCGGTTTGACGGTAAAGCGACGCTGTTTGTCGCCGAGCGAACGCGAACCCTGGATCCGCAGGCCGCGTGGGCGCCGTGGGTGGATGAGCTGGAGGTGTACAGCCAGGACTGCGCCCACGTGGATATTATTTCACCGCAGGCGTTTGAAAAGATTGGGCCGGTACTGAAGGAAATTTTTGGATAGTGCAAATGCCCGGTGGCGCTGCGCTTACCGGGCCTACGGGAGCTGAATGTAGGCCGGGTAAGGCGTAGCCGCCACCCGGCAATTACCGCCGACCCAACGGCACCACCAACGGCGTACCCGCCACCGGATCGTCAACAATCATGCAGCGCATGCCGTAGATCCGCGCGATCAGATCCGGCGTCACAATCTCTTTCGGCGCGCCCTGCGCCACAATCTCGCCGTCGCGCAGCGCAATCAAATGCGTAGCGTAGCGGCACGCCTGGTTTAAATCGTGCAGCACCGCTGCCAGGGTGTAGCCCTGCGTGCGGTTCAGTTCGCTCAGCAGCTCCAGCAGGTCAATCTGATGGCTGATATCCAGCCAGGTCGTCGGCTCGTCCAGCAGCATGATGGAGGTCTCCTGCGCCAGCACCATCGCGATCCACGCGCGCTGGCGCTGTCCGCCGGAGAGGGTATCGACGCTTTGCTGGGCCAGATCGGTGATGCCCGTCGCCTGCATCGCGCGCTTCACGGCCTCGTCGTCCTCCTTGCGCCAGCGGGTAAACAGCGGCTGGTGCGGATAGCGTCCGCGCGAGACCAGCTCCTGCACCGTGATATCCCCCGGCGTGGTGGCGTTTTGCGCCAGCAGCCCAATTCGGCGCGCCACCTCTTTGCTGGCGAAGCGCTGGATCTGCTCCCCGTCGAGGAACACGCTGCCCTCGACCGGCGACATCAGGCGGCTCAGCGTGCGCAGCAATGTCGATTTGCCGCAGCCGTTTGGCCCGATAATGGCGGTGAAGTGGCCGTCCGGAATGGCAACGGATAAGTCCCGGGCAATGATTTTTTTACCGTAGCCGAGGGTCAAGTTTTCGCCGCGCAAGCGGGGTGTTGAATCTGTCATTTCTTGCGTGACTCCTGAACGAGCAAGACGATGAGGTAAATCCCGCCGAGGCTGACGGTCACCACGCCCACCGGCAGTTGATAAGGCGTAAACAGCCGCTGAGCGCAGAGATCGGCGGCCAGCAGTAATACTGCGCCGCACAGCGCTGCCTGGGTTAATCCCCAGCGCGCGGTGCCGCTAAGTCGCCGCGCGATATGCGGCGCGACAAGGGCAATAAACGAGATCGGCCCGGCGATGGCGGTAGACGCTGCGGTCAGCAAGACCGCCACCAGCATCAGCATCAGGCGCGAGCGCTCTACGCTCACGCCCAGCGCGCAGGCGCTGTCGTCGCCCATCTCCAGCAGCCGCATGCGCCTGACCAGCAGCAGCGCGCCAATAAACATCAGGATAATCAGCGGCGCGGCGGGCCAGGTTTTTCCCCACGTCAGACCGTTGAGGGAACCGGCGTACCACAGCCCGGCGGAGAGTGCGGTTTCCAGCGACGCCTGTAGCAGAAGCCAGGTGTTAAACGCCATCAGCATCGCGCGGATGCCGATCCCGATGATGATCAGGCGGAAGGTGTCGATGCCGTTGCGCCAGGCCAGGGCCCAGATAAGCAGGGAGGTGAGAATGCCGCCCGCCATCGCCGTAAAGGTAATGGCCATGAGATGCTGCCCGAACAGCACCATCGCCACCAGCACGCCGCTCCACGCGCCAGTATTCAGGCCCATCACGTCCGGGCTGCCGAGGGGGTTACGCATCAGCGACTGGAATATTGCGCCGCTGACGCCGAGCGCCGCGCCAACCAGGATCGCCATCGCCACGCGCGGCAGTCGCCATTCGGTGACCACCATGGTGATGTTACGCGGCGCGCTGCCAGTGAGAGCGTGAAAGACCTGCGCGAAATCAAGCGTTACGGCACCGCTTTGCAGGCTCCAGACCGCCAGCAGCAGACTGGCGACGACCAGCAGGGCGACGCTGGTGAGTAATCGACGGGACGGGGCCATCATGCGCCACCCCCGCGTCTGCGTCGTACCAGGAAGATCAGCACCGGCGCGCCGATAAAGGCGCTGACCACCGAGACGCGCAATTCACCCGGCACCAGCAGGCGGCCCAGTACGTCGGCAAACAGCAGCAGGGCAGGGGTCGCCAGCAGCGTGACCGGCAGCGACCAGCGGTGATCCGCCCCCACCAGCCAGCGCGCCATGTGCGGCATCATCAGGCCGATGAAGGCAATCGGCCCGACGACGGCGGTCGCGCTGCCGCACAGCACGGTGATGACAAGCAGGCCCGTCAGCTGCGTGCGCGCCACGCGGTTGCCGAGGGCGGTCGCGGTGTCGCTGCCGAGGCTCAGGCTGTTGAGCGCCCGGCTTAAACACAGCGCTACGGCGGCAGAGATAAACACCGGGAATGCCACCACTTTCAGGGTATCAAGGGTACGGATATCCAGCGAACCGGCCTGCCAGAAGCGCAGCTGGTCATACACGTCCGGGTTGAGCAGGGCGATGCCGTTCGATAAGCCTTCCAGCACCGCCGCGAGCGCCACGCCCGCCAGTGTCAGACGTACCGGGCTGAGCTGTCCGCCGCCCTGGCTGCCGGTAAAGGCCACCACCAGCGAGGCGGCCAGCGCGCCGCAGAAGGCCATCACCAGCTGTTCAGACGGAGAGGTGAAACCAAACAGCGCCGCGCCGAGCACAATGGCGAAACTGGCACCAGAGTTCACGCCGAGAATGCCAGGGTCCGCCAGCGGGTTGCGGGTGAGGGTTTGCATCAGGGCACCGGCAAGCCCGAGTGCGCCACCGGCCAGCAGGCCGGCAAGGGTGCGGGGCAGGCGGGCGTCGAGCACGATAATGCAGTCGGCGCTCTGACAGGTACCGGAGAGCGCATCGACAATAACGGACGCGGGCAGCGGCTTCGCGCCAACCAGCAAACTGAGTGCAATCGCAAGGATCAACAGCAGCAATAAAACGGGCACGGCTACGGCGCGCACCGCGGAAGAGGAAAACGACATAGCAACGTCCATGATGTGATAATGATAGTAATTATCGTTATCTATCTTATTTGGCTATGTTAGCATGTGCGCCCATGGAAATGGTAGACCGATACCTCAAGGCCTTGTCATGAATCAAAAATCCTGGCTGCTCAACCACAGCCTGCTGAAAACGCACCCGGCGTTTCGAGCGGTTTTTATCGCCCGCTTTATCTCCATTTTATCCCTCGGCCTGCTCGGGGTCGCCGTGCCGGTACAGATCCAGACCATGACCCACTCCAGCTGGCTGGTGGGGTTATCCGTCACCTTAACCGGCGGGGCGATGTTTATCGGCCTGATGGTGGGCGGCGTACTGGCGGACCGCTACGAGCGTAAAAAACTGATCCTGCTGGCGCGCGGCACCTGCGGGGTGGGCTTTGTCGGGCTGTGTCTGAACGCAATGCTGCCGGAGCCGTCGCTGATGGCGATTTATGCCCTGGGCCTGTGGGACGGCTTTTTTGCCTCGTTAGGCGTGACGGCGCTGCTGGCGGCCACGCCCGCGCTGGTCGGGCGAGAGAACCTGATGCAGGCGGGGGCGATCACCATGCTCACCGTGCGTCTGGGATCGGTGATTTCGCCGATGGTCGGCGGCCTGCTGCTGGCGACCGGCAACGTGGCGTGGAACTACGGCCTTGCCGCGGCGGGCACCTTTATCACCACCCTGACGCTGCTGCGTCTGCCACTCCTGCCACCCCCGCCGCAGCCGCGCGAGCATCCGCTGAAGTCCCTGATGGCCGCGATTCGTTTCCTGTTCAGCAACCCGCTGATTGGCGGCATTGCGCTGCTCGGCGGATTGCTGACGATGGCGAGCGCCGTGCGCGTGCTGTACCCGGCGCTGGCGGGCGAGTGGCAGATGAGCGCCTCAGAGATTGGCGTGCTGTACGCCGCCATTCCGCTCGGCGCCGCGTGCGGGGCGCTGACCAGCGGAAACCTGGCGCAGAGCGCGAGACCGGGGTTAATCATGCTGGTGGCGACGCTGGCCTCGTTTATCGCGATTGGTTTCTTCAGCCTGATGCCGGTGTGGGCGCTGGGGGTGATGTGTCTGGTGATTTTTGGCTGGCTGAGCGCGGTCAGCTCTCTTTTACAGTACACCCTGATCCAGACCCAGACGCCGGAAGGGATGCTCGGGCGCATTAACGGCCTGTGGACGGCGCAGAACGTCACGGGCGATGCGATTGGCGCAGCGATCCTCGGCGGGCTGGGGGCGATAATGACCCCGGTGGCGTCGGCGAGCAGCAGCGGGTTTGTGTTAGCCGTGGTTGGCGTAATTTTATTGGCGGTTTTGGTGGAGTTGCGTCGGTTCAGGCAGAACCTGTAGGTCGGGTAAGGCGTAGCCGCCACCCGACAAAACGCCCGGTGGCGCTGCGCTTACCGGGCCTACGGGAAACGTGCCACTTATTTAAAAATTGAATTCAAACGCTGCAACACCAACAACGCGCTGTAATAATCCAGGCGGAACGTCTCCGTTCCCAGCGCCCAGACGCGCTTGTTCTTGACCGACGGCAGATGCGCCAGCAGCGGATTGGCGTAAATCGCGTCCACGTCTTTCTGGTCGCCGGCAAACACGAACAGCCCTTCGCCGTTCAGCCCCGTCGCCAGGTTTTCCCCGCCCAGCTGAATAATGTCGTGACGCTTGCCCTGGCTTTGCGAGGTGTGCAATCCATCAGGTAACGCCGCCAGCGTGAAGCCCAGCTGGTGCAGCAGCTTGCCCTGAGCCGAGTCTGTCGTCCACAGGTTCGCCGTGTGCGCCGCGGCGGTGTAGACGATGGCGTTCACCGGCTGCGGCGGCAGCTTCATCTGCTGCTTCACCTGGGCGAGCTGTTTATCGAAGGCAGCGATGCGCTCTGCGGCCTGTGTTTCCTGCCCGGTGATCGTCCCCAGCTGGGTCAGCAGTTCCTGCCAGCTTTTGTCGTCGTAGTTAATGATAAGCGTCGGGGCGATGGCGGAAAGCTGATCGTAGAGCGCCAGCGCGGAATCCCCGCCGGTGGCGCTGATCAAAATCAGGCCCGGCATCTGGGCCGCGACCGCTTCGGCGCTCGGCTCGCCGATGTACAGCCGGGCAACCTTACGCTGTTTCGCGATATCGCCCCACTGACGTAAAAAGCCCTGTGCATCCGCCACGCGGTTGTTTGGCGTGGTGGCTCCGCTGGCAATAACCGGGGCGTCAATGGCCAGCAGGGAGCCGGTTAGGGTCACGCTGGTGGAGACAATGCGCGTCGGTTTGCTCTCAAGCGTATGTACGCCGCGGCTGTCTGTGACCTGACGCGGCCAGTCGGCGGCCGTCGCTGAGGTTAGTCCTAAAACAAAAAGTCCTGTTAAAAGAAAGGCATTACGGCAAACGACAGGGAGTTTCACAGAGCGGCATCCTGTTTTTGTTGAAGTTAATGCTTCTCATTTTCATGATTGCGGGGAAGGTATGCAAGCGTTAGTCGCACAAGTTGTTTGCTCTGCGGTTGACACCAGGGCGATGTGGGATTAGGTTAGCCGACGAAAATATAAATGATAATCATTATTACTGCTTTTATCATTTTAGGAGGATGATATGGATACGTCATTGGCTGAGGACCTTCAGCACACCGCGACCACGCTGCAATCAGACAGCTTTTTCTTTATGTCGCCCTATCGCAGTTTTACCACGTCAGGCTGTTTTGCCCGTTTTTCTGAACCCGCCGTCGGCGGTGACGATCCGGCGGGCCCCTTTCAGCAGAAATTAGCTCAGGCTTTCCAGAATGCGAAAAACAGCGGCATTGCCCATCCGGTGATGGTAGGGGCGATCCCCTTCGATACCCGCAAACCGTCATCGCTGTTTATTCCGCAACGCTGGCAAACCTTCTCTCGCCCGGCGCGTCAGCAGTCCGCACGCTACGCCTCCGGCGCGCAGACGCTGAATGTGCAACAACGCACCGAGATCCCGCCGCAGCCGGTTTTCGAGGAGATGGTCGCCCGCGCCGCGTCGCTCACCGCCACGCCGCAGGTGAATAAGGTGGTACTGTCGCGCCTGATTGATATCGCCACCGACAAACAGATTGATAGCAGCGCGCTGATGGAGCGTCTTATCGCCCAGAACCCGGCTAGCTTTAACTTCCACGTACCGCTGGAAGACGGCGGCGTGCTGCTGGGCGCCAGCCCGGAACTGCTGCTGCGTAAAGAGGGCGCGCACTTTAGCTCGCTGCCGCTGGCGGGCTCTGCGCGCCGTCAGCCGGACGATGTGCTGGATCGCGAAGCGGGCACTAAGCTGCTGGCCTCCGAAAAAGACCGTCACGAGCACGACCTGGTAACGCAGGCGATGAAAACCATTCTGGAACCGCGCAGCCATCATCTGACCATGCCGGCTTCCCCGCAGCTCATCACCACCCCGACGCTGTGGCATCTGGCGACGCCGGTAGAAGGTGACGCGCGTGAAAACGAGAACGCCCTGACGCTGGCCTGCCTGCTGCACCCGACGCCAGCGCTGAGCGGCTTCCCGCATCAGGCGGCAAAAGAGCTGATTGCCGAGCTGGAGCCGTTCGATCGTGAGCTGTTCGGCGGCATCGTCGGCTGGTGCGACAGCGAAGGTAACGGCGAGTGGGTGGTAACTATCCGCTGCGCGCGGCTGCATCAAAATACCGTTCGCCTGTTTGCCGGCGCGGGCATTGTGCCTGCTTCCTCCCCGGTGGGCGAGTGGCGCGAGACGGGCGTGAAGCTCTCCACCATGCTCAACGTGTTTGGTTTGCACTAAGGAATACTCATGACCATCCCTTTTACCCGCTGGCCTGAGGATTTTGCCCGCCGCTACCGTGAAAAAGGCTACTGGCAGGATCTGCCGCTGACCCACATCCTGACGGACCATGCGGACAACGATGCGGTCGCGATAATTGACGGCGATCGCCGCATCACCTACCGCGCGTTTAATCAGGCGGTGACGAATCTGGCGTCTGTCCTTCAGGCGCAGGGGCTGCATCGCGGCGAGACAGCGCTGGTGCAGCTCGGCAACGTGGCCGAGTTCTACATCACCTTCTTCGCGCTGCTGCAAATCGGCGTCGCACCGGTTAACGCGCTCTTTAGCCATCAGCGCAGCGAACTCAACGCCTACGCGGAGCAGATCAAACCCGCCGTGCTGATTGCCGATCGCGACCACACGCTGTTCGCGGGTGATGATTTTCTCAATACCTTTGTGGATGCGCATCGCTCGGTACGCGTTGTGCTGCTACGCGGCGATAAGGGCGAACACGCGCTGGAGGCGGCGATTGCACGCCCGGCGGACAATTTCATCCCGAACCCGACGCCCGCCGACGAAGTGGCGTTCTTCCAGCTCTCCGGCGGCAGCACCGGCACGCCGAAGCTGATCCCGCGTACGCACAACGACTACGACTACAGCATCCGTCGCAGCAACGAAATCTGCGGTATCACTGCGCACACCCGCTATCTGAACGCGCTTCCCGCGGCGCATAACTACGCCATGAGCTCGCCGGGATCGTTAGGCGTTTTCACGGCGGGCGGCTGCGTGGTGCTGGCTAACGATCCGAGCGCCACGCTCTGCTTCCCGCTGATTGAGCAGCATCAGATAAACGTCACCTCACTGGTGCCGCCCGCGGTCAGCCTGTGGTTGCAGGCGATTGCCGACGGCGCGGGGAACGCCCAGCTGAAATCCCTCGAACTGCTCCAGGTAGGCGGCGCACGTCTCTCCGCCACGCTTGCGGCACGTATTCCGGCGGAAATTGGCTGCCAGCTTCAGCAGGTGTTTGGCATGGCGGAAGGGCTGGTGAACTACACCGCCCTCGACGATGCGCCGGAGCGCATCATCAATACCCAGGGCCGCCCGATGTGCCCGGACGATGAAGTGTGGGTGGCGGACGAGGACGGCAACCCGCTGCCGCGCGGGGAAGTCGGGCGTCTGATGACGCGCGGCCCTTACACCTTCCGCGGCTATTTCAATAGCCCGGAACACAACGCCAGCGCCTTTGATGCCAACGGTTTCTACTGCTCGGGCGATCTGATCGCCATTGATGAGCAGGGTTACATCACCGTGCAGGGGCGCGAGAAAGATCAGATCAACCGCGGTGGCGAGAAGATCGCCGCCGAAGAGATCGAAAACCTGCTGCTGCGCCACGACGCGGTGATCCACGCCGCGCTGGTGAGCATGGAGGATAGCCTGCTGGGCGAAAAAAGCTGCGCGTACCTGGTGGTGAAACAGCCCCTGCGCGCGGTGGAGGTGCGCCGCTTCCTGCGCGAGCAGGGCGTCGCCGAATTTAAGCTGCCGGACCGCGTGGAGAGCGTGGATGCGCTTCCGCTCACGCCGGTCGGCAAAGTTGATAAGAAACAGTTGCGCCTGTGGCTTGCTGAACGCGCCCGGGGCTGAGGAACAGAGAATGGCCATTCCAAAATTAACCGCATACGCGCTGCCAACCGCCGCCGAACTGCCGACCAGTAAAGTGAACTGGGCGTTTGAACCGGAGCGCGCCGCGCTGCTGATCCACGATATGCAGGAGTATTTCCTGAACTTCTGGGGCGAAAATAGCGACATGATGCAGCAGGTAGTGGCGAACATCGCTAAACTGCGCGCGTACTGCAAAGAGCACAATATTCCGGTGTACTACACCGCGCAGCCGAAAGATCAGAGCGACGAAGACCGCGCCCTGCTGAACGATATGTGGGGGCCGGGCCTGACTCGCTCGCCGGAGCAGCAGCGCATCGTCGCTGAGCTGACCCCGGACGAAGCGGACACCGTGCTGGTGAAGTGGCGCTACAGCGCGTTTCACCGCTCGCCGCTGGAGCAGATGCTGAAAGAGACCGGGCGCAACCAGCTTTTGATCACCGGCGTGTACGCCCACATCGGCTGCATGACCACCGCCACCGACGCCTTTATGCGCGACATCAAACCGTTCTTTATCGCCGACGCGCTGGCGGATTTCACCCGCGACGAGCACCTGATGTCGCTGAAATACGTGGCAGGACGTTCGGGCCGCGTGGTGATGACCGACGAACTGCTGCCGTCCGTTCCGGCAACCAAAGCCGCGCTGCGTGAGCTGATCCTGCCGCTGCTGGACGAGTCCGACGAGCCGATGGATGACGAAAACCTGATCGACTACGGTCTGGATTCAGTGCGCATGATGGCGCTGGCCGCCCGCTGGCGCAAAGTGCACGGCGACATTGATTTCGTGATGCTGGCAAAAAATCCGACCCTCGATGCCTGGTGGGCGCTGCTCTCCCGCGAGGTGAAGTGATGGCTTTTGATTTCACCGGTAAAACGGTCTGGGTGACGGGCGCGGGTAAGGGCATTGGTTATGCGACCGCGCTGGCATTTGTGGAGGCCGGGGCGCAGGTGACCGGGTTCGATCTGGCTTTCCCTCACGGCGAATATCCGTTTGCCACCGAAACGCTGGACGTGGCGGATGCGGCGCAGGCGAGTGACGTCTGCGGGCGTTTGCTCAGCAGCCTTGAGCGGCTCGATGTGCTGGTTAACGCGGCGGGCATTCTACGTATGGGCGCGACGGATCAGCTCTCGCAGGAGGACTGGCAGCAGACCTTTGCGGTCAACGTCGGCGGCGCGTTCAACCTGTTCCAGCAGACGATGGGCCAGTTCCGTCATCAGCAGGGGGGGGCGATTGTGACGGTGGCCTCTGACGCGGCGCACACGCCGCGCATCGGCATGAGCGCCTACGGCGCGTCGAAAGCGGCGCTGAAAAGCCTGGCGCTGACCGTCGGGCTGGAACTGGCGGGCAGCGGCGTACGCTGTAACCTGGTGTCGCCGGGTTCAACGGATACCGACATGCAGCGCACCCTGTGGACCAGCGATGATGCGGAACAGCGGCGCATTCGCGGCTTTGGCGAGCAGTTCAAGCTCGGCATTCCGCTCGGTAAAATTGCCCGTCCACAGGAGATTGCTGCGACCGTGCTGTTCCTGGCATCCGATGCCGCCAGCCATATCACCTTGCAGGATATCGTGGTGGACGGCGGCTCCACGCTGGGGGCGTAATGATCTGGAAACGTCATTTAACGCTCAAGGAGCTGAACGCCACCAGCCTGAATACGATGGTGGGGCACCTTGGCATCGTCTATACCCGCCTCGGGGACGATACGCTGGAAGCGGAGATGCCGGTGGATGCCCGCACCCACCAGCCGTTTGGCCTGCTGCATGGCGGCGCCTCGGCGGCGCTGGCGGAAACGCTGGGCTCAATGGCCGGTTTTCTGATGACCCGTGACGGGCAGAACGTGGTGGGCACGGAACTGAATGCCACGCACCACCGCGCGGTCTCTCACGGTAAGGTACGCGGCGTGTGTCAGCCGCTGCATCTGGGCCGTTCCAGCCAGAGCTGGGAGATCGTGGTGTTCGACGAGCAGGGGCGGCGGTGCTGTACCTGTCGGTTGAGTACGATGGTGTTGGGGTAAGTCATTCAGCTGAAAGTGATCGGCTTAACACTGTGGTGTAAATCTCTGGTTTGACCACGCATTATTGCGTTTCAAAGTTGTTAAATTTTATCCGTTGTTCTAGAAACAAAATGTAACATCTCACTGTTTCACAACAACGGACAACAACTATGAACAACTCAGGGAAATACCTTACGTGGGCGGTGCTCTCCGTGGTGGGAGCCTTTGCCCTGGGCTATATCGCCCTCAACCGGGGGGAGCAGATCAACGCGCTGTGGATCGTCGTCGCCTCCGTCTGCATTTATCTGATCGCATACCGTTTTTATGGCCGCTATATCGCGAAGACGGTACTGGGCGTAGACGGCACGCGCATGACGCCGGCCGTGCGTCATAACGACGGGCTGGACTACGTGCCGACCGATAAAAAAGTGCTGTTCGGTCACCATTTCGCGGCGATTGCCGGGGCAGGCCCGCTGGTGGGGCCGGTACTGGCCGCGCAGATGGGCTACCTGCCAGGGATGATCTGGATCCTCGCGGGGGTGGTGCTGGCGGGCGCGGTGCAGGACTTCATGGTGCTGTTCGTCTCCACCCGCCGCGACGGTCGTTCGCTGGGTGAGCTGGTGAAAGAGGAGATGGGCGCAACCGCCGGGGTGATTGCGCTGGTGGCGACCTTTATGATCATGGTGATCATCCTCGCGGTGCTGGCGATGATCGTGGTGAAAGCCTTGACCCACAGCCCGTGGGGAACCTATACCGTCGCCTTCACCATTCCGCTGGCGCTGTTTATGGGGATCTATATCCGCTATCTGCGTCCGGGGCGCATTGGTGAAGTTTCAGTTATTGGCCTGGTGTTCCTGGTGTTTGCCATTATCTCCGGCGGCTGGGTAGCGGAAAGCCCGACCTGGGCGCCGTTCTTCGACTTCACCGGCGTGCAACTGACCTGGATGCTGGTGGGCTATGGCTTTGTGGCGGCGGTGCTGCCGGTATGGCTGCTGCTGGCCCCGCGTGACTACCTCTCCACCTTCCTGAAAATCGGCACCATCGTCGGGCTGGCGATCGGCATTCTGATTATGCGTCCGACCCTGACCATGCCTGCGCTGACCAAATTTATTGACGGCACCGGCCCGGTCTGGACCGGCAACCTGTTCCCGTTCCTGTTTATCACCATCGCTTGTGGGGCGGTGTCGGGCTTCCACGCGCTGATTGCCTCCGGGACCACGCCGAAGATGCTGGCGAATGAAAATCAGGCCTGCCTGATTGGCTACGGCGGCATGCTGATGGAATCCTTCGTGGCGATTATGGCGCTGGTTTCGGCCTGTATTATTGACCCGGGCGTTTACTTTGCGATGAACAGCCCAATGGCGGTACTGGCCCCGGCCGGCACCGTTGACGTGGTTGCCTCTGCCGCGCAGGTGGTCAGCGGCTGGGGCTTTGCGATTACCCCTGAAACGTTGACGCATATCGCTAATGAGGTCGGCGAGCAGTCGATTATCTCCCGCGCAGGCGGGGCGCCAACGCTGGCGGTGGGCATGGCCTACATTCTGCACGGCGCACTGGGCGGGCTGATGGATGTCTCGTTCTGGTATCACTTCGCCATTCTGTTCGAGGCGCTGTTTATTCTGACGGCGGTGGATGCCGGTACGCGTGCGGCGCGCTTTATGTTGCAGGATCTGCTGGGGGTGATCTCCCCGAACCTGAAGCGTACCGATTCACTCCCGGCTAACCTGCTGGCGACGGCGCTGTGCGTGCTGGCGTGGGGCTACTTCCTGCATCAGGGCGTGGTCGATCCGCTCGGCGGGATTAACACCCTGTGGCCGCTGTTCGGTATCGCCAACCAGATGCTGGCGGGCATGGCCCTGATGCTCTGTGCCGTAGTCCTGTTCAAGATGAAGCGCCAGCGTTACGCATGGGTGGCGCTGGTGCCAACGGCGTGGCTGCTGATCTGTACCCTGACCGCGGGCTGGCAGAAAGCCTTCAGCCCGGACAATAAGGTGGGCTTCCTGGCGATCGCCAACAAGTTCCAGGCGATGATCGACAGCGGTAAGATCCCGGCACAGTACACCGAATCTCAACTGTCGCAGCTGGTGTTTAACAACCGTCTGGACGCCGGGCTGACCATCTTCTTTATGGTGGTGGTTGTGGTGCTGGCGTTGTATTCTCTGAAAACCGCGCTGGCGGCTTTGAAAGTCGACAAACCGACGGCGAAAGAGACGCCGTATGAGCCAATGCCTGAGAACCTGGACGAGATTGTCACCCAGGCGAAAGGGGCGCATTAACCCGTGTGCCGGGTGGCGGCTTCGCCTTACCCGGCCTACATTTCCTGTGAGATCAGAACTATGTTCGACACCCTTTCCAAAGCAGGTAAATACCTGGGCCAGGCCGCTAAAATGATGATTGGCGTGCCGGATTACGACAACTACGTCGAGCATATGCGCGTCAACCACCCGGACCAGACGCCCATGACCTACGAAGAATTTTTCCGCGACCGTCAGGACGCCCGCTACGGCGGCAAGGGCGGGGCGAAGTGCTGTTAACCCTCTTTTGGTAAATAGAGGCTGATCTGCTCCTGTTTACAGCCGTAAATTGCCGCCAGCTTTTCGCGGGTGCGCTTTTGCGGTCGGGAGTCCAGCGCTTCCAGCTGTGACACGGCGGACTGGCTGATGCCAAGCTTCTCCGCCACCTCCTGCTGGGACATGCCGCGTAAAATGCGCCAGGCGGCCTGTAGGCTGACGTTCTCGTTATGCATGACGTCGCACACTTCCCCCGGTAAACCTACGTTATCGTAGATATCTGATTCATAAGGGATGTCTTCCCAGTCGCTTTCATCCTCATCGTCATACTCAAGCGTGGCTAAACGCATGCGAAAATATTCACTATAAGGAATGACAACATACTGTTTTTTCCCTTCTTTATCCTTTATGAACTGAACAGTCATATTCCGTATGCTCCTCATGAAGGTAGGTGGTTGTTGTCCGGCGTTTAACCGCCACTACGTAGCAGATATCACCCGGCGGATCCCCGAAGGTGTAAATTACCCTGTAATCACCTAATCGCAGCCTGTAGTGGTTTTCGGGAGATGATAATTTCTTGATATCCGCGACAGGTGATGTTTTATCATCCATCTTCTCCAGCCTGAATTTAATGCGGTTCTGATATCGCGTATCGATTTTAGAAAACTGCTTCTCTGCTGTTTTAGACCACACAATCTTCATCCGTACCTCCACTGTACGCCCACACAAAATATAAGGGAATAATAAGACTATTAGATAAATTCCGAATTTCTTATGGGTACTGTAGAGCGGAGAAAAACCGCGAGAAAGCGGCAAACCGCGAATCGTCGAGGCGGCTCGAACAGGCCTCTGCCGGGCGACAGAGGCTTGCAGAAAAAGATGCGATCAGGCGTTCAAACCGCCGTCCACGTCCAGACCGGTGCCGGAAATTTGCCCCGCGGCCCCAGCCCACGACTGGCGCCAGTAACCAGCGCCTTTTTACCTGTTAAATCGATCTGCATGATGACCTCGTTGCAAGAGTGGAGAGAATCATCATTAGGTATAGCCCGTCGGCGCGATTAACGGCTGAAGGATTCCACCTTCGCAAACGCGGCGCGCAGCACCTCAGGCGTTAACGTCACCGGCAGATAGTGAATCGACTCCACCGGGCGCAGGGTGTGGGCAATGACCTTATCCAGCTCGTCGCGGTTGTGAATATCGACGTCCAGCTCGCGAAGCGTGGTCGGCAGATTGAAGCGCTGGTACGCCGCCACCAGCTGCGCCAGCACGTCGTCCTGACCGAGCAGGGCGCTCTGCACCAGAATGCCGTAGGCCACCTTGGTGCCGTGCAGGTATTTTTCCGTCTGCGGCAGCACGGTTAAGCCGTTGTGCACCGCGTGCGCCGCCGCCACGCGGGTATAGCGCTCACCCAGACCGCCGACCATTCCGCCTCCGGCAATAATCGCATCCACCACGTCCCGGAACGCCTGCGTCTGTTCGCCGCGCTGCTGATCCGCAAGCGCCTCTTCGCTGCGTTCCAGCAGCACGTCACGGATCGCCAGCGCACCGTTCAGGCCAAGACGCACGGTCAGCGGCAGACTATCAGGTTGAGGGGCGAGCACCGCCGCTTCGTACCACTTCGCCAGCGTATCGCCGATGCCCGCCAGCAGGTATTCCGCCGGGGCGTTAAGGATGATCTGCGGCTCCACCAGCACCAGAAAGTTGGCGTCGTCAAAAATCTCAAACTGTAGCGCCTGACCGGCATCGTTGTACCAGACGGAGAGCGGGGTCCACGCCGCGCAGGTGGCGGCGATAGTGGGAATGCCTACGAACGGCACGCCCAGACGACGCGCCACGGCCTTGACGGTATCCATTACCGCACCGCCGCCCACGCCAATCACCACGCTGGTTTCACTACCCGACTCGTTCACCAGATGGGTGACGTCACTCTCGCTGCAATGGCCCTTAAACAGCAGATGTTTTGCCCCCGTCGCGTTAAAACTCTGCGGCAGATAAGGGCGTGCGCCCTCGATTGCCCGCTCGCCGTAGATCCAGACCGCGCGGGAAAGCTGTTCCGGAGTAAAGAAATCATCCAGGTGGGCAAGGCTTCCCGGATGAGAGAAGTAGTTCGCCGGGCCGGGCACGACGCGGATATCGGTGTTGCTCATGAAGTTGTCCTTTTTTAGCAAGCGCTAACCCGATGTTATGTCTGGACATCCGGATGGCTAATAATATTTTGCTTTAACTTATGCCTTTTACGTCGTTGTCAGTCAACAAGAGCTGTGAAAAATTCGCTAAATCAGAAGAGTAATGAAGGATTTACGCGGATGGTTTCCAGTCGCCTTGAGATGCGCGGTATCAGCCTGGCCTTTTCCGGCTTTCAGGCCCTGTCGCGCGTGGATTTCACCCTGAACGGCGGGTCGGTGCATGCGCTGACCGGCGCCAACGGCGCGGGGAAATCGACGCTGATGGCGGTGCTGTGCGGGACGCACGATCGTTATGAAGGCGAAATTTGCATTAACAACCAGCCGGTAAGTATCCGCGAGCCGCTGGACGCCAAACGGCTGGGTATCCACCTTGTGCAGCAGGAGGTGGATGTTGCGCTCATTCCCGGGTTAAGCATTGCCGAAAACATCATGCTCGACCAGCTGGCGCATCCGGGGCATCGCTACAGCTGGCGCGACATCCGCCAGCAGGCGCGGCAGGCGCTGGCGCAGCTGGATGTTTCGCTCGACGTACGCCGCTCCATCGACAGTTGCACGCTGGCTGAAAAACAGCAGATTTTGCTGGCGCGGGCGCTGTCGCACCACTGCCGTTTTCTCATCCTTGATGAGCCCACCGCGCCGCTGGACGCGCACGAGAGTGAGCGTCTGTTTGCGGTAGTAAGACGTCTGCAACAGCAGGGTATCGGCGTGGTGTTTATCTCTCACCGCATTCACGAGCTGAAGGCCATCTGCGACACCCTGACGGTGCTGCGCGACGGCAGGCTGATTGAGTCCGGCCCGATGGCGGATCTGAGCGGCGAAGCGATTGTTGAGAAGATGCTCGGCCACGAGCTGAGCGATATCTATCCGCCCCCGCGCCCGCCGCACGGTGAGGAGACGCTGCTGCGGGTGGAAGGGCTGCACGACGATGCGCTGCTGAAAGATATCTCCCTGCACCTGCGCAAAGGTGAAATCCTTGGCATTGCCGGGCTGGCGGGGGCGGGGAAAACGGAACTCTGCAAGGCGCTGTTTGGCGCCAGCAAAAGCCGCGTCGCGCGCGGCGAGCTGAACCATCAGGCCTGGAAACCGCGCGATCCGGCAGACTCGGTACTGCGCGGTCTGGCGCTGGTGCCGGAGGAGCGGCGCAAAGAGGGCATTTTTATCGACGAGCCGGTGAGCATGAACCTTGCCGTGTGCGCCGATAACAGCTTCTCGCGCTGGAGCCTGTTTGGTCATCGTCAGGCGTGGCGCTGGGCAGAAGAGGTGATTGCCCGCGTCGGTGTGCGCACGCGCGGGCCGGGGCAGGTGCTGCGTCGGCTTTCCGGCGGTAACCAGCAGAAGGTCGCCATCGGCAAATGGCTGCGCAATGACGCCAGCGTGCTGATATTCGACGAGCCGACCAAAGGCGTGGACGTGAAGGCCAAAACCGATCTGTTTCAGCTGATCGACGGCCTGGCGCGCGAGGGCAAAGGGGTGATTTACGCCTCGGGCGAGTTCGCCGAGCTGGTCGGGCTGTGCGACCGCATCTGCGTGCTGTGGGACGGGCGCATCGTGGCGGAAATCGCCGGGGCCGAGGCCCGGGAAGAGACACTACTTTATTATTCAACCGGAGGAACGGCGTCGTGAGCAAGGCCCTTTCAGTGAACGCGGCGGCGTCTGGCCGTCAGCAGATTTTCGATTTTCTCTACAGGTGGGGCATGCTGTTGACCGTCGTCGCGCTGGTGGCGGTGTTTGGCCTGGCGTCGGACAGCTTCCTCGATCCGAACAACATCATCAACATTCTGCGCTCGATTGCCATCGTGACGGTGATTGCCATCGGCGTCTCGATTTCGCTGACCGTCGGCGGGTTCGATCTCTCGGTGGGGTCAACCGCGTCGCTGGCGAACGCGCTGGTGATTTCGCTTTTCGTCTGGCACGGCTTCGGCACCACCGAGTCGATTCTGCTGACCCTTGCGCTCTGCACGCTGGTCGGCCTGTTTAACGCCTTTCTGATCGTCATCCTGCGCATTCCGGACATGCTCGCGACCCTTGCCAGCCTGTTTGTCATCCAGGGCGTGGCGATGACCTACAGCTACGGCGGGTCGATTACCGAGAACATGGTGCTGCCGAGCGGCGACATGGCGGAAGGGACCATTCCGGCGGCGTTCAGCCTGCTGGGGCAGGTGCCGACCATTGTGATCGTCATGCTGGTGGTGACGATTCTGGCGCAGCTTGGCCTGTCGCTGACCACCCACGGACGCCGGATGTACGCCATTGGCGGCAACCCGGAAGCCGCGCGTCTCTCCGGTATTCGCACCACGCGCTACAAGGTGGCGGCCTACGTGATCGCCTCGCTGCTGGCGGGACTGGGCGGAATTTTGCTGGCTTCGCGTATCGGTTCATCGCAGGTGAATGCGGGGGGCGGCTACCTGATGGATGCGGTGGCGGCGGCGTGGATCGGGTTCTCGCTGGCCGGGTCCGGCAAGCCGAACGCGCTGGGCACGCTGGTGGGGGCGGTGATCCTTGGCGTGCTGTCGAACGGGCTGGTGATGCTCTCCGTGCCGTATTACGCCATGGACATTATAAAAGGGCTGGTGCTCGCGGTGGCACTGGCGATTACTTACATACAAAAACGCTGACAACACAACGGGATAATAAATGAAAAAGATTGCGCTCTCTTTGGTAGCTCTTGGATTACTCACTTCTTTGCCGGGCCTGGCGGCTACCCCCGCGCCGGTTCCGGCCGCCATTGCCAGCCATGACGGCCCCATTCGCATTGCGGTGATCCGCAACCTGGGCTCGGACGACAACACCACGCAGTTTGTTGCCGGGGCGATTCAGGAAGGGAAAAAGCTCGGCTTTAAGGTCAGCACGTTTTTAAGTAACGGGGACGACGCCAGATTCCAGGATTTCGTGAACCAGGCCATCAGCCAGAAATACGACGGGATTATTCTCTCTCAGGGGCGCGATCCGTACTCCACCGCGCTGGTAAAGAAGGCGGTGGATGCCGGGATTAAAGTTTCGGTGTTTGATACCGCCGTGAACGGCGAGATCCCGGGTGTAACCGTTACCCAGCAGGACGATGCCTCCCTGACCAACCTCTCTTTTGGTCAACTGGCGAAAGATTTCAACGGCAAGGCCAATATCGTCAAGCTGTGGGTCGCGGGCTTCCCGCCGATGGAGCGCCGTCAGGCGGCCTACAAAGAACTGCAAAAGCAGTATCCGGAGATTAAAGAGCTGGAGTCCATCGGCGCGGTCTCCTCTGACGTGCAGGGCGACACCGCCAACAAGGTGGGGGCGATCCTCGCGAAATACCCGAAAGGTAAAATCGACGCCATCTGGGGGACCTGGGATGCCTTCAGTCAGGGCGCGTATAAGGCGCTGAAAGAGAACGGCCGCACCGAGATCAAGCTCTACAGCATCGACATCTCCAACCAGGATCTCCAGCTGATGCGCGAGCCGGGTAGCCCGTGGAAGGTGAGCGTGGCGGTAGATCCGAAGCTGATTGGCGCGACCAACGTACGCCTGATCGCCAATAAGATTGCCGGAGAAGCGACGCCTGCCACCTACGATTTCAAGGCGGCGGCTATTCCGCAGGCGCTGCTGACCGCCCAGCCGGGCGCGGTGAACGTGGCGTCTCTGGGGAAAATCATTCCAGGCCGGGGCCAGACGGAAGATTTTATCGCGCCGTGGTTTGCGACGCTTGCCGCTAAAAACAAGTAAACCAAGCCGGGTGGCGGCTGCGCCTTACCCGGCCTACATTTCGCACCCGTAGGCCCGGTAAGCGTAGCGCCACCGGGCGTAAGGAGCATAAGGTGTCTCAATTACCCCCTCCCGAATACAGCCGCAATATGCGGCTGATTGGCCATAGCGACCAGGGCGGTCGTCCGGACGGTGTACAGCTGATGGTGCACCGTGGTTTCGCCTATATCGGTCATATGGTGTCGCAGGGCTTTTCCATTGTCGACGTGCGCGATCCGAAAAAACCAAAAGCCGCAGGTTACGTGCCCGCGCCGCCGGGTACCTGGAACGTACACCTCCAGGCGCACGACGATCTGCTGCTGGTGATCAACGCCCGGGATCTGTTTGCCGATGCGCGTTTTGCCGATGAGAAGGTCTACTACACCCGCCAGGTGGGGGAGACCGTCAGCGACGTGCAGGATAAAGGCTGGAGCGCCGGGCTTCGCGTCTTTGATATCTCCACGCCGGACGCGCCGCGCGAAATCGGCTTTCTGTCGCTGAGCGGCATCGGCATTCACCGCATCTGGTACGTCGGTGGCCGCTGGGCCTACGTTTCAGCGCTGATCGACGGCTTTACCGATTACATTTTCCTGACTATCGATCTGGCGGACCCGCGTAAGCCTGAAGTCGCGGGGCGCTGGTGGCTGCCCGGGATGAACCAGGCCGAAGGTGAGAAGCCGGGCTGGCCGGAAGGCAAACGCTACGCGCTGCACCATGCGATTATTGCCGGCGACACCGCGTATGGCAGCTGGCGTGACGGCGGACTGACGCTGCTGGACGTGAAGGACCGCGCGCAGCCGAAGCTGATTAGCCATCGCAACTGGAGCCCGCCGTTTGGCGGCGGAACGCACACCGCGCTGCCGCTGCCGGACCGCGACCTGCTGGTGGTGCTGGACGAAGCGGTGCTGGATAACCAGCAGGACGGCGAAAAGCTGATCTGGCTGTTTGATATCCGCGAGCCGTCGAATCCGGTAAGTATTGCCACCTTCCCGCAGCCGGATGAAACCGACTACGTGGCGAAAGGGGCGCATTTCGGCCCGCACAACCTGCACGAGAACCGGCCGGGAAGCTTCGTCAGCTCAACGCTGATCTTCGCGACGTACCAGAACGCGGGCGTGCGCGCGTATGACATTTCCAATCCGTATCGCCCGGTAGAAACGGGAGCGCTGGTGCCCGCGGCGCCGGAGAGGATGATGGATACGCGGCCCAACCGCCCGCAGGTGATCCAGTCGTGTGACGTATTTGTGGATGCGCAGGGGATTATTTACAGCACGGATTATAACGGCGGGTTATCGGTGATTGAGTATCTGGGGTGAGTGCGGTTTGATGCCCTCACCCCGGCCCTCTCCCACAGGGAGAGGGAGAAAATCAGCTGTACTGCCGCACCCGCGCCACCAGCTCTTCCGCGCTGTCGATGCGGTCGGCAATGACAATCAGCGCTTTACCGAGGGATATTGCATGGCGGAGGCATTCGTGGCGCATGGCTTCATCCTGGATGGTATCGATATCCGCCACGTGTGAAAGCCCGACGCTGCGGCGAATCAGCTCGGTGCCGCAGAACCCGATGGCGTCATGCCAAACCTTTTTCAGGAACGCGGAGGCATAGCCCGGCGCGCTGAGTGCGGCGTCGCGGGCTTTCTCGTTTGCCAGCGCCTGGAAGCGCTCCGCGAAGGTGTTCCACAGTTCCTGAATATCGGTCAGGCGCTGCTCGCGCGCGGCGGCGGCATCGCGAATGCCGAGGTGCCCAGGCAGGCCGCAGAAGTTCAGCAGCAGGTTGCCGATGGCGGTGCCAACGTCAAAGCCAATCGGCCCAAAATAGCCGAACTCAGCGTCGATGGCCTTCAGGCTGCCGTCGGCCACAAAAATCGAACCGCTGTGAATGTCTCCGTGCAGCAGGGCTTCGGCGTGCGAGAAAAAGCGGTGCTTGAGGGAGGCCACGGCGATTTTAAGCTGGGCGTCGTCGCGCAGGGCGGCAACATCGTTTTCCAGCTCGGCCGGGTAGCTGTTGCGCGCGTGGATCTGGTACGGATCGTTAAAGAACAGATCTTCGGTGATCTCGCACATCTCCGGGTTGATGAATTTCGCTACCTGCGCTTTTTTATCGTGCGGATGCAGATAAAAATCGCTGGTGTGAAACAGGGTGTGAGCCAGATATTCCCCCAGCTGACGCGCCGCCTGGGGGTAGTAAATGTTGTTAATCAGCTCGCCGCGCCAGATGCGATGGCTGGAGAGATCTTCCATCACCATCACCGCCAGTTCCGGGTCAAAGTGGTGGATTTTCACCGTGTGCTGCGGGCTGTGCTGGTAATGCTCGACCAGGGTTTGCGCTTCAAGACGGGCACGATCCAGCGTCAGCGGCCAGGATTCGCCGACGCAGCGTACATAGGGCAGCGCCTGCTTAACGACGATGCGGCTCACGCCCGCGCGGTCGAAAATTTTAAAGACCAGGTTGAGGTTGCCGTCGCCGATTTCCTGCGCCTCTACCAGCGATGAAGGATCGTCAAGTCCGCCAAACTGCCTGGCATACTCCACGGCGTCCTGAGCGGTAAAGGTACGGTATTGCGACATGGCCTGCTCCTCAGTTTTGCTAATTAAGACATGTAGACGTCTATACATCTGGATTTCATCCTGACACAATGTGCTACAACAACGCAACAGGGAATTAACGACATGCAGACATTACAGACGACCAGCCTGCGGGTGGCGGATAATCAGCTCTTTATTCTCGACCAGCAGGCGCTTCCACAGGAGAAACGCTGGCTGGATGCCTCGACGGTCGAGGCGCTGGTCGGGCACATCCACGCCCTGCGGGTGCGCGGCGCGCCGCTGATTGGTCTCTCTGCAAGCCTGTTGCTGGCGCTGTTAGCGGAAAGCGGCAAAAGCCGCGACGAGCTGGCGGTGGCGCTGGAAACCCTGCGCGCCTCCCGCCCGACGGCGGTGAACCTGATGAATAACCTCGACCGCATGAAGATTGCGCTGTGGCAGGAAGATTATATTCCGGCGCTGGTGGCTGAAGCGCTGCGGCTGATTGACGAAGACAAACGGCTCTGTGACGCTATTGCCAGTGCGGGCAGCGCGCTGGTGAAGCCCGGCAGCCGTCTGCTGACCCACTGCAACACCGGCGGGCTGGCGACGGCGGGCGTCGGTACCGCGCTGGGGGTGATTGCCCGCGCGCATCAGGAAGGCAAGGTAAGCAACGTCTGGGTGGATGAAACCCGTCCGCTATTGCAGGGCGGCAGGCTGACCGCGTGGGAACTCGGCGAGCTGGGCGTACCGTATCAGCTGATTACCGACTCCATGGCCGCCAGCCTGATGGCAAAAGGGCAGGTGGACGCCGTGTGGGTGGGTGCAGACCGCATTGCCGCCAACGGCGACGTGGCGAACAAAATCGGCACCTATTCCCTGGCGGTGCTGGCGAAGTTTCACGGCATTCCGTTCTACGTCGCTGCCCCGCAAACGACCCTCGACCCGGACTGCCCGAACGGTGACGCAATCCCGATTGAGCAGCGCGCGGCCAGTGAAGTGACGGGCGTGGCGGGGAGCTTTGGCGTGGTGCAGTGGGCGCCGGAAAACGCGCAAGTCTACAACCCGGCGTTTGACGTCACCCCCGCCTCGCTGATTAGCGGCTGGGTGCTGGATACAGGCGTGGTCACGCCGGACGAGGTAGCGAAAGGGAAATTCTTGAGCAGCATGAACTGATGGGCTTCCCCGAAGGGGGGGAAAACGCTGTTCATGTCAAAGACACGTTTTTTTCCTGGTCGCTCTCATCTGACGGAATATGCGTTCACCATTTTTACCAAAATATCTTTCCGGCCATATCACATCCGGTGGAATGTTCAACGCCTGAGCGATAATCAATTCGCCCTTTGGCCACGGGCGCGAGAGTGTGTTTGCTAATGTGGATGAAGAAAGGCCGGCCTTGCGTGACAACGCTGCCAGGCTTGTTCCTTGTTTCTTTAATGCCGCAACAATATCGGCAGGATGCCAGTTTTGACGTTGCATTCTTTACTCCTTACAGGTTTGCGTTACGCACTCAATTAACCTGTTTTGGGATAAAAAGGCAATAGGTGGATATTCGATTTCAGGATATTTGTATGGAATCGGAACAATGGCCTCAGTTTATTCAGAAGAATACCAGCTTGTTATCAATGCGTTGAAGAAAGCTCGTAAAGAGAAGGGGATTACTCAGGCCCAGCTTGCGGAGGCTTTGGGGAAACCCCAATCGTTTATCGCTAAAGTGGAAAGTGGTGAACGCAGGTTAGACGTAGTGGAGTTTGTGCATCTGGCGAGGCTGGTTGGCGCTGATGTGCAGAGGATTATCGCCAGTATTTGATTAATGTCTGAATATGGAACTGACCACCAGAGCCGTATGTTCCCCCTCACCCCAGCCCTCTCCCACAAGGGAGAGGGAGAAAAGATCATGCCAGGCGTGGATACGCATCCGCAATCGCATCCCCGGTAAACTGTGCGACCCAACCCTCCGGGTTATCGAAAATACGAATCGCCGTAAAGTTCGGCTCTGAGCCCATATCAAACCAGTGCGGCGTGCCCGCGGGAACGGAAATCAGGTCGTTTTTCTCGCACAGCACCTGATACACCTCATCGCCGATGTGCAGGCAGAACAATCCCGCCCCTTCCACGAAAAAGCGCACTTCGTCTTCACCGTGAGTGTGTTCGTTCAGAAACTTCGCGCGCAGCGCCTCTTTCTGCGGATTGTCGGCGCGCAGGCTGATCACATCCCAGCTCTGGTAACCTTTCTCTGCCACCAGCTTGTCGATCGCATGCTGATAGGCCGCGATCACGGCTTCTGGTGCGGGATCGTGTCCTAAATCGCGATCCGCAGCCCAGCGTTCAAACCGCACGCCTTTGGCGTTCAGCTGTTGGGCAATCTCGGCGGCGTCGGTGCTGTGCCACTGGTGCTGACTGGCGTCTTTATCGGAATAAATGGTCAATGCGCTCATGAAGGGATCTGCTCCGGATTAATCTCGTCAAACTGGTGGATCTGATGATGATGGCTTGCGCCGTCATCTTCACCGCGAATCAGTTGCAGGGTACGAAAACCCGCCTGCTCAGCTGCGTCCAGCTCCTGATGAATATCCGACAGAAACAGGATCTGCGACGGGGCAATGCCCGTTTGCGCCGCAATATTTTGATAAGACTGCACCTCGCGCTTGGCGCCAATGTGGGTATCAAAATAGCCGCTGAACAGATGAGTAATATCACCTTCGTCGCTGTAGCCAAATAACAGTTTCTGCGCGGTGACGGAGCCAGAGGAATAAACATAGAGATCAATCCCTTGCGCCTTCCATTTTTCCAGCGCGGGCAGTACGTCAGGATAGAGGTGTCCGGTAAAGTCACCGTTGACGTAACCGTCCTGCCAGATGATGCCTTGCAGGGCTTTGAGCGCCGTCGATTTGCGGTCTTCATCCATAAAGGTAAACAGTACGTTGATGAGATCGCTGACGCTGGCATGCGGAGCGCTGATTTCATCGCGCAGGTTGTCCAGAATCGATTTGACCGGCTCGGCGTACTGCTGCGCGGTCACAAAGGCCGCCAGCCGCTCACGCGCGTAGGGGAACAAAACATCATGGACAAAACGGATATCGCTGGTGGTCCCTTCAATATCCGTCACAATCGCGCGAATCATACTCTCTCCCATTGTCGTAAACGCATTTCGCATTCAAATAAGAATTCTAACCCTTCCAGATGACGGCGGGCTTCGGCCACGTCGCGTCCCCAGCAGGTTAAGCCATGACCGCGCAGAAGAAAACCATAATTAAGCGGGCGTTCCTGCGCGTAATGGGCGATGCGCGAGGCGAGGGCGTCGATGTCCTGGTCGTTATCAAACACCGGGATGGCCACCGTATCCTGGTGCGTGGTCTGCCCGGTAAGGGATTTTTGCATCTCGAAACCGGTGATCTTCAGCTCGGCCTCGTTGACCAGACGCGACAGCACCGTGGCATTGACAGTGTGAACGTGCAGGACGGCGTTAGCCTCGGGAAACAGGCGATAGATGAGGGTATGCAGCCCGGTCTCTGCCGACGGTTTACGGCCAGACGGCGCACGGTTGGTGGCGATTTCAACCTGTAGAAAATCGGCGGTGGTCAGGCTGCCTTTATCTTTTCCGGATTCGCTCAGCCAGCACAGGTGTTCATCCTGACGCACGGACATATTGCCGCCGGTAGCGGGCGCCCAGCCTTTAGCGCCAATCCAGCGGCAGGCCTCGACCAGGTGTGTGAGTTGCAGGTTGTCTGTCATTTCCTTTTACCCTCTCGGTCAGGAATATTTATATCGTTTAGACGTCTAAGCGTCTTGATTGCCAAAGACTAACATCGTGTTATAGTGTCAGCAACATAAGTATTACAGGCAGGCACACTACAATGAGCAATAACCCGTTGATCCCGCAGAGTAAACTTCCAAATCTCGGCACGACGATTTTTACCCAGATGAGCGCCCTGGCGCAGCAGCACAACGCCATTAACCTCTCACAAGGTTTTCCGGATTTTGGCGGGCCGAAATATTTGCAGGAGCGTCTGGCGTACCACGTGGCGCAGGGAGCCAACCAGTACGCGCCGATGACCGGCGTGCAGGCGTTGCGTGAAGCCATTGCGGATAAAACGGCTGAGCTGTATGGCTATAAACCTGATGCGAACAGCGAGATCACGGTAACCGCAGGGGCGACCGAAGCGCTGTATGCGGCGATAACCGCCCTGGTGCGTACGGGCGATGAGGTGATTTGTTTTGACCCGAGCTACGATAGCTACGCCCCGGCGATTGAACTGGCTGGCGGCGTAGTGAAACGCGTGGCGCTCCAGCCGCCGCATTTTCGTCCGGACTGGCAGGCGTTTGCCGCGCTGCTGAGCGATAAAACCCGGCTGGTGATCCTGAATACGCCGCACAACCCATCGGCGACGGTGTGGCAGAAGAGCGATTTTGCCGCCCTGTGGCAGGCCATCGCCGAACGTGAAATCTATGTTCTGAGCGACGAGGTGT
Source organism: Enterobacter cloacae complex sp. 397G4 (assembly GCF_050031515.1). Lineage (NCBI taxonomy): Bacteria > Pseudomonadati > Pseudomonadota > Gammaproteobacteria > Enterobacterales > Enterobacteriaceae > Enterobacter > Enterobacter cloacae complex sp. 397G4. The sequence continues at coordinate 1,351,501 of NZ_JBLGWE010000001.1, forward strand.
ATGAGCATATCTGCTTCGCCGAAGAGGGGCATGCCAGCGTGCTGGCGCATCCGCAGCTTCGTGAGCGTGCAATCGCGGTATCGTCATTTGGCAAAACCTACCATATGACCGGCTGGAAGGTCGGGTACTGCGTGGCGCCCGCCGCCATCAGCGCTGAGCTGCGTAAAGTGCATCAGTATCTGACGTTTGCGGTGAACACACCCGCTCAGCTGGCGCTGGCGGATATGCTGCGCAGCGACCCCGGACACTACCGTGAGCTACCGGATTTCTACCGTGCGCGTCGGGATCGGTTTGTGGCTGCGTTGAGCAAAAGCCGTCTGGAGATTTTACCCTGTGAAGGGACCTATTTCCTGCTGGCCGACTACAGCGCGATTTCCGATCTGGACGACGTGAGTTTCTGCCAGTGGCTGACGAAAGAGGTGGGCGTGGCGGCCATTCCGCTGTCGGTGTTCTGCGCCGATCCCTTCCCGCATAAGCTGATCCGACTTTGCTTTGCGAAGCAGGAATCGACGCTGCTGGCAGCGGCAGCGCGGTTAAACGCGCTCTGACTATTTCACCGTCCAGGCTTCAGAAAAACGACGGTCTGCGAAGAGTTCGAGCAGACCGTTGATTTGTTTGAGGCGCAGCACTTCGTCGCTATCCATCCCAAGCTCCTTGCCTATCTTCTCATCGTCCCAGCCGAGCTGAACCAGTTCACGAACAATCTCTGACATGGCGTTGATTTGATGCCGCCCACGAGCCCGATTGTGGCGAATGGTGGCCGCCATTCGGTTATGTTTGTCCTGTCGCTCCTGGCGCAGGCAAGTGACGGGTAAGTACCCTTTGAGCTGGCGCTTCAAAACCGCCCGGGTTGTGCCAATTTCATGGCGGTGAAAACCGTCCACGATTTCATACTGCTGCTGTTCGCTTTCGGTCACAACGATAGGCTGGGTGAATCCATCAAGTTCCAGTGACTTGCTGAGTAATCGTTTTTCCGGTGGGGCAACGTTATTGGGGTTGTAATCGTTGGCGGTAATCGCGTCCTGCTTAACCCAGAGCACACAGTCTATAGGTTGCTCACGAAAAGGGCTGTTTTTATGTATTGCCTGACGGAAGGCGTTAATGGCATTGATTCGATCCTCTTCGGTAAGTGATTGAAGGTAGATGTCAATTTCGGTGATTATTCGCTGTCGCATAAAATGCCCCACTCCTTGCGTTTTGCCTTCACTCTGTCGCTGTAGCGCTGATAGTGTTTTGGTTTATTTGGGCTAAATGACAGGGCCCTGCACCAGTAATCGTTATTAAGTAAAACCTTACAGATACGTCGCCAGGAGGGGATGTCCTTGGCGCCAATGTCGCCCTCCTGCGTATCGGGAATATCGTTCATGCCTCGCTTTTGATACCAGTGGAGATAAACCGCAATTTTATTGCGGTAATGCTCCGCCGTATTTTGCGGCATGCTGTCGAGTAGCAGCATGGCGTATTCGCGCCAGCCAAGATGGTCTGGTTTCAGGATCTTCCGGTGGCCATAAAAATGGTTATCGTGCCCGGCATAAATACCGCCGCTGCGCACCCCGCAGGCACGCTCACACATCGCCGCCCAGCGTTCGGGTTCAATGACATGATAGAGCCACAAGCCCTGACGCTGTTCCGGGCCAAACGGTTCGCAGATGCGCATATAACGTGGCGGCACCCCCGCCTTGTACATCAGGTCGTATAAGGGGTTATAGCAACATTTTGATTTCGCGAACCACGTCCAGATGTCGGCGGTTTTCCAGTCGTACAGAGGGTAGATATACCAGGAGTGACCACCCGGTGCGACGGTCGTCCAGGGTTTATCGTCAGAAAAGCGCTGCTTACGTGCCGACGCGATCGCCAGAAAACGGTTGTAGGATTCATCGGCGCGGATCCCCACTATGACGGCGGCAGGACGTTTTTGCGCATACCATTCGGCAAACTCTCGCACGAAGACTTCAAACGTCATTCCCTGCTGATAAAAATCGAAATAGTGATAATCGGTAATGGCATCTTCCGGTGGCTGGCGAACCCAGTTTGTCCCGGGTTCCCAGCACTGCCATTCAGGTTGAAACTGTGACAGTGCGTTCTGGGTCGTGAGCGGAAGCGCTACCCACCAGAACTGATGGATAACATCACGATACAGCGTTCTCATCGTGTCAACATGCTGAATGGTTGAGGAGAATTGCGCTTCCCAGTCCAGAAAGATGACATCTATTTTTCGCTTTAATTGCCGTGCTTGCTGGGCAACGAGATGCAGCATCACGGTAGAATCTTTTCCACCGGAAAAGGAAACGCATACCCTGGAGAAATTGTTTAGCGTCCAGTCTATGCGTTCCGCTGAAGCGTCTGAAACATTTTCCTGTAAAGGGATTTTATAGATCGACATAGTTAATCGCATCCTGCGTGTTAAATGTCTGGAAGAAATTAAGACGATATTATGAAATCATTTTTCATTATTTTCACGGAATCATTTTTTTTAGTTTGCAGCTTTTATATTCACCATGTAAATGATTTTACGCAGACGGAGCGGAAAGACAGAGTTTATGCATTTTCTCAATAAACGTTGAAAAAACGCTGCTGTTCAGAGAAGAACGGCTGTAAAGCATATAGACATGTATTTCGGGCAATTCAAAAGGGGCGGCGATTCGTTTTAATTTTAACGTCTCTTTATAGGCTTCATAGATTGATATGGGTATAAAGCCTAACAGATCAGATGAACTGACCATGGAGATAAGCGAGCTGATGGAGTCCGTGCGAAAAGCAATATTTCTTTCCGGGAAAACGTCATTGGCGCGATTCTGGAACTCTTTAACGCCCGGGTGAGCGCTCTGGTAAAAGGTGAATTTCTCCCGGTATAACGCCTCGAGACTGACCGTATCGGTGAGTCTTGGATGGTTTTCCCGGCAGATTAACGTTATTGGCACCGTGGTAAAGTGAACACAAACCACAGAGCGATTTTTTACCGGGGCAATTGTGAAAATCAGGTCGGCTTTACGGTAGGCGAGCAGGTCCTCTGCGGATTCCGGAGAGATAAGCATATCACGTTGTTCTATCTCGTAATTTTCCTCGGATATTAATAGTTTCATCGGTTCGAGCATATAGCCAGGCGACACCATTTGGGAGCAATAGATAACGAACTTTTTCTTGATGTCCGAGTGATGCATCATGTTGATCGTCTGTTCAATTTGGTTGAGATTCTGTTCAAGATGATGATGGAGGTTGGTGCCCACCGTGGTCGGCGTAATTCCCTTACCTGAACGGATGAACAGGGGGTCATTGAGCTGGCCACGCAGGCGTTGCAGCGACTGGCTCACGGCGGATGGCGTGATATAAAGTGTCTCGGCAGCCTTACTGATACTGAGATGTTGGTAAATGCATTCGAAGATGACTAACAGATTGAGATCGAATTTTTTTAGGTCGTAGAGGTTGGCCATGTTTCGTCCTGAGTGTGCTGTGTTTGCTGTCGTTATCACATCATGGAGTACGACAGAGGAAAGTTACCTTTTTCAATCCGTGTGGGTAACTTGCTTAATTCAAAATTTAAGTGATCTTAATATATCATGGCTTTGGATTATTGAAACACAACTTCAAGGTTTATTAAGATAATTTTATCTTTGAAGTGTGATTGAATTATTTGAATAACAACTGGCATTTATATATAGCGCGAAATTTATAATGAAATTAAATTTATAACGTTTCAGAAGCCTGTTCGGTTCAGCCTATCACAACCATAGGCAGGACTATCCCTCTTATCCATTGCTCAATGCGCGCGCGGGTGCTGTAATCAAACCGCTGTTACGGCCTTGATACAAGGTATGTAGAGCGCAACGCAACGCCAGCTTCGGCTGGCACTGAATGTACCTGCGGGGAATTCAGGTATCAGGGCCGCCCGTTGAGGCGGCCTTTTTACTTTCAGGTTTTCCTTTAAAAGGTTCACCTTGCTGTCTTGTTGCTGTTGTAAGGTTTGGCTGATTGATTTGATAAAGCATACGCATTAGCCCCGATGAACAAAGTTGGTTACCTTACATCTCAACGAAAACACGGAGGAAGTACAGATGTCCTTGATTAACACCAAAATTAAACCTTTCAAAAACCAGGCGTTCAAAAACGGTGAATTCATCGAAGTAACTGAGAAAGATACCGAAGGCCGCTGGAGCGTGTTCTTCTTCTATCCGGCTGACTTCACCTTCGTTTGCCCGACCGAACTGGGCGACGTGGCAGACCACTACGAAGAACTGCAAAAGCTGGGCGTAGACGTTTACTCTGTTTCTACCGATACCCACTTCACCCACAAAGCGTGGCACAGCAGCTCTGAAACTATCGCGAAAATCAAATACGCGATGATCGGCGACCCGACTGGCGCCCTGACCCGTAACTTCGACAACATGCGTGAAGATGAAGGCCTGGCAGACCGCGCGACCTTCGTTGTTGACCCGCAGGGCATTATCCAGGCTATCGAAGTTACCGCTGAAGGTATCGGCCGTGATGCATCTGACCTGCTGCGCAAAGTGAAAGCGGCTCAGTACGTTGCTTCTCACCCAGGCGAAGTGTGCCCGGCGAAATGGAAAGAAGGCGAAGCGACGCTGGCTCCATCTCTGGACCTGGTCGGCAAGATCTAAGTCTGTAAAGCCTGGCGGCGCTACGCTTGCACAGGCCTACAGTATCGTAGGCCGGGTAAACGAAGTGCCACCCGGCAATCAATGGGCGCTCCCCGCGCCCATTTCATTCCAGCACCATGATGCAAGTTGCATTCAGGCAGCCCGTATAAGGCGGCTTGCATGATGACGTTTTAAGAGAGGGAAGAATAATGCTCGACGCTAACATGAAAACCCAGCTCAAGGCCTACCTTGAGAAACTGACCAAACCTGTTGAGCTGATTGCCACGCTGGACGACAGCGCGAAATCGGCAGAAATCAAAGCGCTGCTGACAGAGATTGCTGAGCTGTCGACGAAGGTGACCTTCAAAGAAGACAACACGCTGGCAGTACGTAAGCCTTCTTTCCTGATCGCCAACCCAGGGTCTGACCAGGGGCCGCGTTTCGCGGGCTCTCCGCTGGGGCACGAATTTACGTCCCTGGTGCTGGCGCTGCTGTGGACCGGTGGTCATCCGTCAAAAGAAGCGCAGGCGCTGCTGGAGCAGATACGCGATATCGACGGTGATTTTGAGTTTGAAACCTATTACTCACTCTCCTGCCATAACTGTCCGGACGTGGTGCAGGCGCTGAACCTGATGTCAGTCCTCAACCCACGCATTAAGCACACGGCGATTGACGGCGGTACGTTCCAGAACGAAATCACCGAGCGCAACGTGATGGGCGTTCCGGCGGTTTACCTGAATGGTCAGGAGTTCGGCCAGGGGCGTATGACCTTGACCGAAATCGTCGCCAAAGTGGATACCGGCGCAGAAAAACGTGCGGCGGAAGAGTTGAACCAACGCGATGCGTACGACGTACTGATTGTTGGCTCCGGCCCGGCGGGCGCAGCGGCGGCGGTGTACTCCGCACGTAAAGGGATCCGTACCGGTCTGATGGGCGAGCGTTTCGGTGGTCAGGTTCTGGATACCGTTGACATTGAAAACTACATTTCCGTGCCGAAAACCGAAGGCCAGAAGCTGGCCGGGGCGTTGAAAGCGCACGTCAGCGACTACGACGTGGATGTCATTGACAGCCAGAGCGCCAGCAAACTGGTTCCGGCCGCGGTCGAGGGTGGTTTGCACCAGATTGAAACGGCGTCCGGCGCGGTGCTGAAGGCGCGCAGCGTGATCATTGCCACCGGCGCGAAATGGCGCAACATGAACGTCCCGGGCGAAGATCAGTATCGTACCAAAGGCGTGACCTATTGCCCGCACTGTGACGGCCCGCTGTTCAAAGGTAAACGCGTAGCGGTGATCGGCGGCGGTAACTCCGGTGTGGAAGCGGCTATCGATCTGGCGGGAATTGTTGAACACGTTACCCTGCTGGAGTTCGCCCCGGAGATGAAAGCGGACCAGGTGTTGCAGGATAAGGTGCGTAGCCTGAATAACGTCGATATTGTGCTCAATGCCCAGACGACAGAAGTGAAAGGCGACGGCAGCAAAGTGACCGGTCTGGAATACCGTGACCGCGTGAGTGGCGATATCCACAGCGTGGCGCTGGCAGGGATCTTTGTTCAGATTGGCCTGCTGCCAAACACCACCTGGCTGGAAGGCGCGATTGAGCGCAACCGCATGGGCGAGATCATCATTGATGCGAAATGCGAAACCAGCGTGAAGGGCGTATTTGCGGCGGGCGACTGCACCACCGTGCCGTACAAACAGATCATCATCGCCACTGGCGAAGGTGCGAAAGCGTCGCTGAGCTCGTTTGATTATCTGATCCGCACCAAAACCGCATAATAAAAGAAAGCAAGACGACACCTGCAATGCCGGAGGCCACCAAAAGGTGGCCTCTTTTTTTATCTCACGACCATCACCGGAATGTAGGTGTGGCGGATCACGCTGGAGGCGTTCGACCCCAGCAGGTGAGTGGTGATGGAAGGGTTACGTGAACCAATCACTACCACGTCGGCATTTAATTCCCCCGCCAGCTCATTAACGGCGTCGCGCACGCTACCGAACCGGACGTGGGTTTTGATGCGGGAAGGATCGATGCTGAAGTGCCCGACCATGGTTTGCAGGCGTGTCTCGGCTTCATGCTGTAAATGCTCTTCAAAACGACGCACATCAGCAGCGAAACGATGCAGGCTCAGGCTGGCAGAGCCCGGTAAAACATGCAGAAGATGAATAACTCCGTCCTGCTGCGCGAGAAATTCCGCGTGACGTACAGCCTTATCACTCAGTTCCATTTCGAAAACATCAACCGGCATAATGATTGTTTGATACATAACCGTTTCTCCTTGTTTATAAACGCTGAAATCATTCAACCACAAAATATAAAAGGTTTCTGTAATCCCGACAGCACTTTTTTATCTCGCCAGGATAAATCTCAAAACAGCCGGATTTCGGGGCAGATCCCGAGAGGTAGCTACCCTTTTATAAGCTTACCCACACCCTTTCGGAGGTTGCATGAAAGCTCTCACCTATCACGGTCCACATCATGTTCGGGTCGATAATGTCCCCGATCCGGGCATCGAACAACCTGACGATATCATCCTGCGCGTAACGGCCACGGCGATCTGTGGTTCTGATTTGCATCTTTATCGCGGAAAAATTCCCAAGGTCCAGCACGGCGATATCTTTGGTCATGAATTTATGGGCGAGGTGGTGGAGTGCGGGAGCGAAGTGAAAAACGTGCAGAAAGGTGACCGGGTGGTGATCCCGTTTGTGATTGCCTGCGGTGACTGCTTCTTTTGCCAGATGCAACAGTACGCGGCCTGCGAAAACACGAACCGCGGGCAGGGCGCGGCGCTGAACAAAAAGCAAATTCCCGCCCCTGCCGCGCTGTTTGGCTACAGCCATCTTTACGGCGGCGTGCCGGGCGGACAGGCGGAGTATGTGCGCGTCCCGAAAGGCAACGTGGGGCCGTTTAAAGTGCCCCAGCTGCTGTCTGACGACAAAGCGCTTTTCCTGTCAGACATTCTGCCTACCGCCTGGCAGGCGGCAAAAAATGCGCAGATCCAGAAAGGCTCCAGCGTCGCCGTATTCGGGGCCGGGCCGGTGGGGTTACTGACCATTGCCTGCGCGCGGCTTCTCGGCGCAGAGCAGATTTTCGTGGTTGACCATCATCCCTATCGACTGCGGTTTGCCCAGGAGCGCTACGGCGCGATCCCGATTAACTTTGATGACGATAACGACGCGGCGGAGAAAATCATTGAGCAAACGGCCGGACAGCGCGGAGTGGATGCGGTGATTGATGCCGTCGGGTTTGAGGCCAAAGGCAGCACCACGGAAACGATCCTCAGTAACCTGAAAATTGAAGGCAGCAGCGGCAAAGCCCTGCGCCAGTGCATTGCTGCGGTGCGACGCGGCGGCGTGGTCAGCGTGCCGGGCGTGTACGCCGGTTTTATTCACGGCTTCCTGTTTGGCGATGCCTTCGATAAAGGGCTGAGCTTTAAGATGGGGCAGACCCACGTCCATGCCTGGCTGGGAGAGCTGCTGCCGCTCATCGAAAAAGGGCTGCTTACCCCAGAAGATATTGTGACCCACTATCTTCCGCTGGCTGATGCGGAACGCGCCTATAAGATCTTCGAAAAACGGGAGGAGGAGTGCCGCAAGGTGATCCTGGTGCCTGGCGCAGACACCCCGGAGGCAGCGCAGCAGAAAGTGAAGGGACTGGTGAATGCCTTCCCCGGCGGCGTTGTGTGAGGTTCCTCACTCACCAGTGGCGCTCAAGATACAGCACCGCAACGACGAGGATCGCCAGGATGATGAGAAAAACCAGTGTGATAACAAGTATCTCACCCATGACCGTCCCCACGGCACTACAACAGACTAAGCGTGAATTAAGCGGTTTTTGTCCGGTATAGCACAATAGGGTGAATTTGCGGAAAGAGGATGCGTGTGCATCCTCTGTGCAAAGCGGGGTCGCTTGTTCAGAAGGGATTAACGCAGGTAATCGCCAGCGGCTTCGGGCTGGTAGAGCAGCTCAAGCACTTCCAGGTGAGCTGAGGCGCCGCCCGGGAGTTCCCAGTGGATGGTATCGCCCGTGCGCAGTCCAAGCAGCGCCGCGCCCACGGGTGCCAGCACCGACAGTTGCGTGCTGCTGTCGGTCATCTGCGCCGGATAGACCAGCGTACGGGTGAGCTCCTCTCCGGTGGTCAGGTTGCGGAACTTCACCTGGCTGTTCATGGTGACCACATCATGCGGCATGGTCTCAGGCGTACACATCTGCGCCCGGTCGAGCTCTTCGTTCAGCGCATCGGCTACCGGCAGCGAGGCGAATTCTGGTTTCTCCAACAGTCGGTCAATACGTTCTGCGTCGAGTTCATTGATGATAATCGTAGGTCTGGACATTTTTACTCCATGTCGTTAATGCTGCGTGTAACGCAGAAACCAATCCAAAAGAAAACCCTCGCCGTCTGGCAGCGAGGGTTTAACTTATCTGATGATACTGTCTGAAACCGTAAGTTTGAAGTGATGAAGGTCACAATCATGCGCCATATGAATTTTTGGCAATAAACCCGGCGTCCCGATTCACGCTGAACGGAAATTTCGTTACGCTGGAAAGACTGAACCCGGGCAATGCGCGTTGCAGCCCCAGCGTAGAGAGAGCGATATGTACTTTTACCAACCGTCTCAGGGGCACGGCCTGCCGCACGACCCGCTGAACGCCATTATCGGTCCACGTCCGATTGGCTGGATCTCATCCTGTGATAAGGCCGGTCAACTGAACCTTGCCCCGTACAGCTTCTTTAACTGCTTTAACTATCGCCCACCGATCATTGGTTTTTCCAGCAACGGCTGGAAGGATAGCGTGCGGAATATTACCGAAACGGGGGAGTTTGTCTGGAACCTCGCAACGCGCGATCTCGCCGAGGCGATGAATGAAACCTCCGCCACGCTCCCTCATGGCGAGGATGAATTTACCTTTGCCGGCCTGACGCCCGTTGCCAGCCAGCTTGTGAGCTCGCCGCGCGTGGCGGAAAGCCCGGTGAATTTCGAGTGTCGATTGTCACAGTGCATTCAGCTTACCGGCGCGGATGGGACACCGATTGATACCTGGCTGGTGCTCGGCGAAGTCGTGGGCGTCCATATCGCCGAGAGTTTGCTGGAAGAGGGGATTTACCAGACCGCGAAAGCGCAGCCCATTCTGCGTGCGGGTGGACCGACGGCCTACTACGCCATCAGTGACAGCCATCGCTTCGATCTGGTACGCCCGGATGCGCGCAGGGGGTGATATGCACGCAACCCTGTTGCCCGCCGATCAGCAGTTTTTTGCCGATCTGTTGAGCGGCCTGGTGCTCAACCCACAGCAGCTGGGGCGAGTCTGGTTTGCTCAACGTGGCGCGTCTGACGCTGTCGGAAGCGTGAGCCGCGACTGGCCACGGCTTGATGTCGTTCTTCGCGGGGAATATGGCAACAGACTGGTTACCGGGCAGCAGACCCTCTGCCAGGGGGAAATGCTGTTTCTTCCCGCCCAGGCCGCCAGCGTCCCGGTGTTTGAACGACCGGTCATGCTGCTGAGCATTCTTTTTGCGCCGTCGTGGCTGGGGCTGGTGTTTCATGATACCCGTCACGGGCGCTCCGTGCCTGCGCAGCGACACGTTGAGCTTCCTCACCCTGAACGAGGCGAATGTGCTGCGATGCTGATGGCCCTGACGCACCTGAGCGCTTCCCCGCAGGATCAGGCCATTATTCAACCGCTGGTGCTGAGCCTGCTGCACTGGTGCCGGAAAGTGGTGTCGTCGCTGCCTGAACCGGGACTGTCGCGCGGGGATTTCCTCTATCAGAGCATTTGTAACTGGGTGCAGGAAAACTATGCTGAATCCCTGTCGCGGGACAGCGTCGCCGCGCTTTTTAATATTTCGGCTAACCATCTGTCACGCCTGTTCTCCCAACAGGGGACGATGAGTTTTGTGGATTACGTTCGTTGGGTGCGTATGGCGAAGGCGAGAACCATCCTGCAAAAATACCACCTGCCGGTGGGGGAAGTGGCGAAGCGCTGCGGCTATGCCGATAGCGACTATTTTAGCCGTCTGTTCCGGCGCCAGTTTGGCCTGACGCCGGGGGAGTATCGCGCACGCTTTCAGTGACAGTCAGAACGTGATTTCAGCGTTCAACAGATCCAGGATACTTTGCGGCGTCGTTGCTGCAAACAGCGACTCGCGAAACGTTTTATTGACCAGCTTCCGCGCCAGCTGGGAAAAGACCTTCACGTGATTAATCCCTTCCTGAGCGCCGAGCGTCAGCATGATCACCAGCTCGACATCGCCCAAATCCGACTCCCAGTCAATCGCCTTGTCCAGGCGTGCAATGCTGATGCTGGAGTGGCGTATCCATTGCGATTTGGTGTGAGGGATCGCCACGCCAAACCCGACGGCGGTGGTGACAATCTCTTCGCGCTGCCAGAGATCTTCTTCAAGTTCGAGCGGGTTTTCGGTCCTGCCATGAATCGCAAGATTTCCGCATAAGAACTGAAGCACCTGCTCTTTTGAGGTCAGCGGCTCATTGACCACGATAGTCTCCAGGGCCAGCAAGGGACGCGGCGGCGCTTCCGGTGTGAAATCCGCCAGCAGGGCTTCAATCTCCTCTGCGCTGCGGCTGTCGCAGGCCTTTTCCGCCAGCGCCCGGCAGGTTGCCATGTCCAGCTGACGCAGCTGGGTTTTTACCGCAGGGATGCGCGGCCCGCTCATGCTGAACTCATCTAAGCCCAGACCAAGCAGAAGAGGGAGGTAGCGCTGCTCTCCGCCAAGTTCCCCGCAAATGCCGACCCATTTCCCGTGACGATGCGCTGCGGTGACGATCTGGCGAACCATGCGTAAAAAAGACGGTGTGATGGGGTTATACAGCCCCGAAACGCGCGGGTTGTTGCGATCGACAGCGTAGAGATACTGAGTCATATCGTTCGAGCCGATACTGAAGAAATCCACCTCTTCGCAGAAGTGATCGATGATAAAGCAGACTGAAGGCACTTCAACCATGATCCCCAGCGGCAGGTGTGCGGTGTGACGTAACCCCTGTGAGGCCAGGGCGTCACGAACGTTTTGCAGCTCCTGTTTGATCCATAAAATCTGATCGAGACTGTGCACCATCGGGATCATCAACAGCGCATTGCCGCTGGCGCCTGCGCGTAAGATCGCGCGCAGTTGGGTGCGGAAGAGATCGGCAAATTCGGGATAAATACGAACGGCGCGATAGCCGAGGAACGGGTTTTCTTCCTGGGGAATGTTCAGGTAAGGGATCTGCTTATCGCCGCCGATGTCCATTGTGCGAAAGATGACCGGCTTGCCCTGCGCGGAGAGCAGCACCTGCTGATAGGCTTCGAATTGCTCCTGCTCGTCCGGCGCGGAGTCTCTGTCCATATACAGCATTTCAGTGCGAAACAGCCCGATACCCTGCGCGCCGCAGGCAAACGCCCCGGGCGCTTCCAGCGCGCTGCCGATGTTGGCGGCAATCTCTACCGGTACGTTGTCGCGGGTGAGTGCTGGAAGACCCGCATCTTTGATCTGCTGCTGGTGGCGTCGGTCGGCAAGGCGCTGCGCCACGCTATAGTAATCATTCACCGCGTCGTTGGGTTCAACGACCAGCACGCTACAGATGCCGTCCAGAATGACCTCTTTTCCCATCAACGGCGCCAGCGAGGCGACCGTTAAACCACTCAGCACAGGCACGGAGGCCGCGCGTGCCAGGATCAGCGTATGCGACGTCCGGCCTGTTTTTTCAAGCACCATGCCTTTCAGATACTGCGTGTCGAGGCTGAGAAACTGGCTGGGCGTCAGATCTTCCGCCACCAGAATAGTGGGAGCGCTGAGGGTGAATGCGGAGGTTTGCTGCAACTCCGGCCAGGTAATGTTAAGAAGCTGCTCGCTGATGTCGCGAATATCGCTGACGCGTTCACGCAGGTAGTCGCTGGCGGAGAGCGACAGCTTGTCGCAGATCAGCGCCATATTACGAATGATCGCCTCCGCAAGGCTTAGCCGTTCCTCGGCGATCAGTCGGCGTATGGTGCCGCCAAACTCCTCATCCTGGATCAGCGAAAGATGCGCGCTGAGAATGGTTTTACTCTCGCCGTCCAGCCCGCGCAGACGGTGGTTGAGCTGTTCAGCCAGCGTCGCCAGGCTGTGTTCCAGGCGGGTAATATCTTCCGGCGAGGCGGGGATCTGACAATAACGTTTGAGGTTATCGCTCTGCCAGCCTCGCAGAGTGCCAGCCCCGATGCCACTGGCGAGCGTAATGCCGTGCTGAAGGTGGGGAGCAAGCCTTACAAGCGAACGGGGCAGGGGATGCGCAACGTGCGGCGCGTCGCCGGAGGGAATACTGTCGCTGTCGATAAACGCGCCGGTGAGATACGCCTCCAGCACGCGTCGGGCCTGCTCCTCGTCGCTGCCGTTAATTTCCAGCACGCAGCTGTCATTAAACAGCGTACCGGTACTGATCAGCGCCAGCGAGCTTTTGGCATCCGCGTGAGTGTTAAGCCGTCTGTTGATAAAACGGATGTCGCTGCGCCATGCGCTGCACTGCTCTTTTAACGCCCAGGCCGGACGCGCATGTAGGCCGTTGGGCAGTGGGCAGAAAAATTCAATTGAAAGCATACTTCCTCCTGGCCGCGTGAGATCAGCATCTGAAGTCCGTCAGATGATCCACGGTCTCACGGTTCATGCATGCCACAAGCGCGACAAGCAGTTGTTGGGTGTGATGAATGTCTTTTTCGTCGGCAATGGATGCCGCGCAGTGCCCGTGTCGGGTCGGGGGACCAAGCACAAGAGTCGGCACGCCAGTGCCGGAGAGATGGATCGCCCCGCCGTCCGTTCCGCCGTTGCTAAACATGTCTTTTTGCAGCGGGATCCCTTGCGAGCGCGCGATCGTCTCAGCCAGCGCAATCAGTTTGGCTGGGGCGATGAGCGTTTTGTCGTACAGCACCAGCATCGGGCCCGCACCGATCTGGCGATGGTTGGCGCTGCCATAATCGAAATTTTTTGACCAGCAGGCGGTATCCAGCACCAGCGCGATATCAGGATGAATGGCGCGCGTGGCGGTCTGGCCGCCGCGCAGGCCGACCTCTTCACTTGAGCTGGCCACCAGCCAAAGCTCGCAGTCGAGCGGTGTCTGGTGCAGCTTGCGCAGCAGCGCGATCAGCAGGTAACAGCCGAGACGATCGTCGAAGGCTTTACCCATCACCCGATTGTGGGGAAGGGTCTGAAAGGGTGTATCGAACGTCACGCGGTCGCCTGCGTCGATACCGGCGGCGAACACCTCCTCCGCCGACGTCGCGCCAATGTCGACACGTAAATTGTCAACGTTTTCTCCTTTCAGATCTCCATCCAGCAGTCCCGGTATTTTTTCCCCGTTACGCGTGGTGATGCGCACCGGCTGAAGGGTACGGGCCATCATGCGCACGTTGCCGATGGGCAGGACATCAATGGCCCCTTCGCGCGAGACGCTACGCACCATAAAACCGACTTCATCCATATGGGCGCAGACCATCACCTTCGGGCCCCGGCTCTGGTTGACGCGGATAAGCACGGAACCCAGCCCATCAAACTGAACCTCTTTATGGTATTTTTGCGCCTCACTGAGCAGGATGTCGCGCACCTCTTGCTCTGAGGCCGCAATGGCGTCTGCTTCGCTCAGGGCGCGCAGTAAATCTCTGTCCATTCTTGTTCTCCCGTCAGCAATAGCCGTTTGTCGAGGGTATAAAGCACCTCGGCGCCCGTTTCCGTCACCAGCACCACATCTTCAATTCGTACCCCGCCCTGGTGTTCAAGGTAGATCCCCGGCTCAACGGTCAGCACCATGCCGGGCTGCAACGGGGTGCGGTCGGTAGGGGAAAAACGTGGATTTTCATGGACATCAATACCAATGGCATGACCGGTGTTATGCCCGAACTGCGGACCGTAACCTGCACGTTCAATCACGGAACGTGCGGCGCTATCGATCTGATGACAGGAAACGCCGGGGCGGATGGCATCAATGGCCGCCTGTTGTGCCGCCAGAACGATCTGGTACACCGCATAGAGAGGGTGCTCCTCCGGCGGCGTGTTTTGCCCGGCGACAAGAAAGGTCCTTGTCATATCCGAGCAATACCCCTGGTGTTGGGCGCCGAAATCAAGGGTGATCATCTCGCCAGGCATAATCACTTTGTCAGAGGCTTTGCCGTGGGGCAGCGCACCGCGCGGCCCGCTGGCGACAATGGTGTCGAAAGAGGGCTTGTCCGCACCCTCCTGCTTCATAAACCACTCCAGCTCGGCAGCGACTTCACGCTCGCGCATACCGGGCTGAATGAAACGCCGGATGTGCTGTGCGGCGCGGTCGGCAATGCCGCATGCTGCACGGATACGGTCGATTTCGTCAGCGGTTTTTATCTGCCGCAGCGCGTCTAGCGAGGTGCTGCAAAGGGTGGTATTCAGCGTATCGCGCCACAGCACGCCTGTTTGCCAGCTCACGTATTCACCCTCAAAGCCAAGACGGGCGAGATTGTCCTTCGCAATAATCTGGTTCACCGCCTGCGCAAACGGGTTCTCCGTGTTAAGCAGGTGCATTTCATAGCCCGCCGCTCGTGAAGCGATATCGCTGTAGTAACGGAAATCCACCAGGATATGTGCCGCGGTTTGTGACACCAGCACATATCCCGAACCGGTTGAAATGCCCAGGTGCGGCTGTTTATTCTGGCGCGAAGAGATGAGCACGCCGTCCAGTTTTTCCGCAGCCAGCCAGGCACGAAGCCTTCTCAGTAATTCCATGGTTCACCCCGTTACAGCGTGTCGATAGCGAGTTTTCCGCGCTTGTGCAGACTGTTACGAATAATCACGACCAACAGCGCGGTGATCGCCGCCCCGACCACAATACTGAGCATGTACGCCCCCAGATTGGTGACCAGCGGCCACGCCCAGATCGCCGATTCAGGGAACCACTGCACGGCACCGAGCGCGGTGGCGGTCATCGCACCCGCGATCGCACCCGCCATATACGCCGGCAGCGTCGCAAGCGGATTTTCCAGCAGGAACGGGATGGCCCCTTCACTGATGCCCATAAAGGCGAGGAACATGGCCGTTTTGCCTTGCGGATAAAGCTGCGGACTAAACAGGCGTTTGCCGGTCAGACGATGGTCAATCAGCGTGGCCAGCCCCAGACCAATGGGCGGAATAACAATCGCCACGGCGCGGGAGGTGATGGGCAGGACATGATCGGTTGTCAGCCCCAGGCCAACAAATCCCGCCGCTTTGTTAATGGGGCCGCCAAGATCAATCGCCGTGGCCGCCGCCATCCCGATGGCGTACATCATTGAGCCCGCCTGACCCGCCGCCAGCAGTACGGTCCGCATACCTGCATTCAGCCAGCCGCCAATCGGCGTGATGATGTAATACATCGCCAGCATCACAAACAGCGCCGAGAGGATTGGGATCAGAAAGGTGCTTTTAAAGGCCAGCAGATACTGCGGTACGTTAATACGGCTATTCAGCCATTTGACCAGATAGCCTGCGGCTATGGCGATAATCAGCGCGCCAATAAACGTGGAGGGCACGGGTTTGGTGGCAAGCCAGGTTAGTTTTTCCGCATCAAAGTTCAGCACCAGCGTCGGCTGCGTGGCGACAAGGCCACCGATAAACCCGGCCGGGAAGGCCAGCTTTCCGCCGATAGAGTTGGCGACAAAGGCGGCAAACATCGGGATGGCGAAGCTGAACAGCAGCCCGCCGAACGATTCGGTCAGATAGCCAAATTTCAATACCGAGAGATTGAAACCGGTGAATTTGCCAGAGTTAAGCGCGTCGAGAATACCGGTGTCAGGCGGGATCTCCAGCCAGACGTAGGCGATGAGCTGTGAAATGGCGAGGATAACCCCGCCCATGATAAGCGTTGGCACCATGCGGGATATCCCCGACATAATGTGCTGTGGAAGCTCTTTCCAGAAAGACGCACCGGCGGCAACCGGTGCGGATTTGATGGCAAGTGTGTCACCCTCGTGACTGTCCGGGCGAACCGCGCTGCGTTTTTTAATAGCCATGACGAAAACCCCTGGGTGTGAGGATTATTATTGTTCTGCTGCAATCATCTCTTCGATCTCTTTCAGGGTGCCTGCCGCGTTTTTAATAGCGTCCTGAAGCGTAATCTCATACACGTCGCGCGTTTCGAAGCGCTCATTGTCTTCCGGGGTGATCGCGATGGCGTGGATAATAATGTCAGCGTCGGCAATATCCTGCGGGGTCAGGCGATTCTGGATCCCGTCCGCGCCCTGGGTTTCAATTTTTACCTCATAACCGGCTTCCGTCGCCGCGTCTTCCAGCGCCTGGGCTGCCATGAAGGTATGTGCCAGGCCCATCGGGCAGGCGCACAGTGCAATCAGTTTTTTAGCCATGTGAAATTCCTCCTGTAGATAACGCCATGATTATGGCGGGGAGGTTTCAGTGATGTTTACCGGATTAATAATGCTTTAGCTGGAAAAATGATGCGTGTGAGCGGAAGTGTGAGGTTAATCGTCATATCACGGAAATCAATGAAAAACCGGGCAAAAAGGTGCCCGGCGCAGCATCAGTAACCGGCTTTATCAATGACAAACTGTTTGCCGCAGTTGCCCGGATGCGGCTGTGGCGCAAAGGAGCCGGCAGAGAGCGGGTTGTTGATGGTGCTGGCGTTCAGCGAGATCTGCATCTCGGTCAGATAAGCCGGATTGCCGTGGCAGGTAAGCTTGAACGCTTTTACGCTCTGTTTCCCCCAGCTTTTGGCCACGGCTGCATCGAAGTCGCTGCGGCGGACGGTTTTGCCATAATTTTCCGCCAGAAATTTTCCTGCCGCGCTGTGCTTCACCTCCTGGTTCATGCGCACCATGGTGCCGAAGTAAGCGTCGGGATCAAAACCAAAGCAGACGCCGTGTTTCGCGTATTCATAACGTTCAAGGCAGGAGTTGCCGCCCGCGCCGGGCATCACGCTGTTCAGCTTCGCCGCGCCGGTTAGCGATAGTCCGGTCTCTGCGGCGTCACATTTGCGGCTGGCTTTTGCTTCCGGCATATTCGGAACCGGACGAGTGGCACAGCCGAAGCGCATCCAGCGGCGTTCATCCACTCCGCGAGCGGCAATAGATTTCGGCAGCGCGGGCCATAAGCCGTGGACGGTCAGAAAATCGGTTTTGTTGCTGCTCTCTTTTTGCAGGCGACACTCTTCCGGTTCGTCACGGTTACGTTCGACCATGCTCTGGCAAAATCCGGTTTGCCAGGAAAGGGCCAGAACGTAGCGATCGAAATCGCCGTACTGGGTTGGCTTAAGCGGATCTGCCTGAATTGAGAAGACACAGAGTGCAAGCGCTACTGCGCCAGACGGGATAACGATATCCTTCCTGAACATTTGCTTTCCTGATTGGTTGGGCGCGATTAATTTCTGGGGGTTATTAAAGCACAAAAAGCGCCCGCAGGCGCTTTTTGGAAATCAGGAATTTCGCTTAGGCAGCGCCGGGAAGCAGCACTTCGGTGGCGATAATAACGATAATCAGGCCAACCAGCACCGGCACTGACGTGCGTTTTACCACTTCAAACGGAGAGATTTTCGCCATCCCCGCAACCGCAACCACCACGCCCGATACCGGAGAAATGGTACGACCCAGGTTGGAAGCCTGAAGCATTGGAATGGACAGGTAAGCCGGGTTGATGCCGGAGGAGTGCGCCAGCTTAGGGATCATCTCAACAAAGGCGTAGAACGGCGCGTTACCGGAGCCGGTGGTCATCGCCGCCAGCATGGTCAGCACCACCAGCACCAGCATCAGGATAATGCTGGCCGAGCCGAACGAGGTGGCGATAGAGATCAGGCTCTGAATAAAGCCGATGGTGCTCAGCCCCTGGGCAAACACCCCCGCGGCAACCAGCAGCATCACCACGCCCGCGAAGGCATCCGCCATACCGCGGAAAGCAACTTCCAGACCCGTGAATACTTTCTGGGTGTTAAAACCACGAACGAATTCCAGGATGGCCGCCAGCAGCATACAGATCACCAGGATAGTGATGATGTGCAGCTGCGGGCCCCATTTGCCGTCGAAAATAAGCACGCCAATAATCGGCGTGAAGGGCAGGATGGAATAAAACGCCGGGGCGGTAGTGGTGATTTCGCTGACGTCCATCATTTCGTGGCTGACGTTCTCTTTCTTATCGAGATAGCGCTGCCAGAAGAAATGCGCCACGCCCATGCCGAGAATAGCGGTGATGGAGATCGGCAGTGTGGTTTTGAAGGCGAAGTCAATCAACGACATTTCCGCGGCTTTTGCGGCCAGCACTACGTCACCGGAAGTAGGGGAGAGAATAATCGCCGCCGGAGAGGCGCAAATAGCCGCCGCTGCGCCACGGCTGATCCCGACGTTAACCATTACCGGGAACAACGTTGCCATTAACAGCACGCCAAGGCCCGTTGCTGAGGAAACGGCTAATGACATCAGACAGGCCAGGAAATAGGCCGCGACCATCAGCAGATAGGGGGAATTAATATATTGCAGCGGCTTAGAAGCCAGCTTTACCACCATATCATTCGCGCCGATATAGGTCATATAGGCAGCAAATCCGCAGAGCATCATGATCATCATGCCCAGATCGCCGCCGCGGCTCATCAGCAGAATTTTTATATATTCCACAATATCGGTAGCGGTATATCCGGTACTGGCTTCGCTGGCGGGTAAAACCTGATGACCCATTAGCGCGCTAATGATCAGCAGCGTCAGGCCGCCGACAAATAGCACGCCGGTGGCTGAGTAACCTTTAATGATGTAGCGTGCTACACCAACAATGACCACGACTCCAATGAGGAGTTCGAGAAAAGTAAGCATGATTTCCCCTGTATCCTTGCTGCCCGAGAGACAAATAATCAATAAAAAAGAAGCTGAAATGTGCCGAATAAATGTCCAGTCCTTGCTGATTAAAATCAAGAAAGAGACTACTAAAGGCACTGATGACGATATTTTTGCTAACCCTGCGTCATTTATATTAAGACGTTATTGACCTGATGAATAGATATTATATGTCATTAAAATGATGGTGAAGTGTTAAGGTTTTGAGTATTACTTGCCGACAATCGATTTAAAACGTAAATCTCTTTAAAACCACTTCTCTTTCATTCTTTTGCCTGCTTATACTCGGTTCACTTTTACCCTATCCGACGATCTGAATATGCACGCCAGCTGGACATATCGCCTGCGCTTTATCAAAAAACATCTGCTGATGTTTTTGCTGGCGTTTGGCTGGCTGTTGATCCAGAGTCAGGTTGCCGTCGCCTCCCATCAATGTTCAATGGATTTGCGCGGTGAGGTGGCCACCATCCAGCATATGGATATGATGGCGCAACCGGGGCCGCATTATGCTGCCGGTGCTTCACCGCTGTGTGAAAAGCATTGTGTGCCGGATCAGGTACAAAAAGATCCTGCCCAGCCGCATCTGGTGGCGCTGCCTGCCGCCATGACCCTGACCTTAACGACCCCAGAGTGCTCATCTGCAAGCCATTCTGCGTGGTCCGTTACCCCTCCTGCTGTGGGGCCGCCGGCAACGATCCGCTACTGCCGGTTTCGGGAGTAAAAACCTGTTAATTCGTTGATTTTATTTACTTAACGTTTAACAGGAGATTTATCATGCGTACTATATTCCTTTCCGCGCTGGTTGGCGCGTCCGTCTCTTTCGCTTCTTATACCGTTCAGGCAAACCAGACCTGGCAGGGCCACGGCGTGGTTCAGTCGATCTCTGACAGCGCCGTCATGCTCCGGCACGAGGCCATACCGGAACTAAAATGGCCAGCAATGACCATGCCGTTTACTTTATCTGCCGGCGCCACGCTGAATGACGCCAAACCAGGGGATGAAGTGACCTTCACGCTTGAGCGTGCGGGTGACGGTTTCCAGATTATCTCGCTGACGCCAGCACGCTAAGCGAGGTCACCATGAAACAACACACACTGAGCCTGTGGCTCGGTGGGGTGTTGTTCGGCCTGTTAACCTCCGCCGCGCAGGCGGAGCCGTGGACGCTCGAACACACCCTGACCGAAGCCCAGCGCTACTCGGCAGAACTCTCTGCCAGCCGTAATGAAGCGCAGGCGCTGGATGCGATGGCGGATTCCGCCACGCAATTACCTGACCCAAAACTGAAATTCGGTATCGAAAACGTGCCGGTACAGGGCAGCAACGATCGGCGGCTGACGCGCGAAGGGATGACCATGCAGAAGGTTGGCATCATGCAAAGCTACGTCAGCTCAGAGAAGCGGGAACGTAAAGCGCAGACCTTTCAGGCGCAGGCGCGAAGCGTGCTGGCAAAATCCGAGGCCGTCCGCGCCGCGCTTCAGCGTGATACCGCCCAGGCCTGGCTGGATCTGGCGCTGGCCCAGCAGGCGCTGAACACGGCCAGAACGCTGGTCCGCGAAACGGAACGCCAGCGGGGCGTGCAGAAGGCGAGCGTCGGGGCGGGAAGCGCCACGCCGGACAGCGTACTGGCCCTGCAAATGATCCTCAGCGCCATGCGCGACAAAGAGACGCTGGCGCAGCGGGATGTGCAGCTGGCGCAAAGCCGTCTGCTGGAGCTTACGGGGCACGCGATTACGGCGGTTCGCGGTCCGCTGCCGCGCTATCAGCGTCTTCCTGCCGATGAAAAAACGTTGCAGGAGGGGATCGTCAGGCACCCGGAAGTGGAGGCCGCACGACGTGAAGCCGAGACCGCGAAAGCGCGTTCAGCGCAATCTGCCGTGGCGGCGATACCCGATGTGGATGTGGAGGTCTATTACGCCCACCGCGCCGAAGGCTATGACGATATGGCTGGCGTGATGTTCAGCGTGGATCTGCCTTTGTTCCAGTCAAAACGTCAGGACAAGGATTACGCCGCCGATGTTTCCCGCTCAATGCAGGCGGTGGATCAACTGACGCTGCTCAAACGTGAACACATTGCCCAGGTGCAAACGCTGGTGGCGCAGTATCAGGCTGCGCAAACGGTGTGGCAGCGACAGCGGGACGAGGTACTACCGTTGCAGCGTCAACGGCTGGCGGTACTGACGGCGCAATATCGCTCTGGACAGTCGGCGCTTCCGGCCCTGCTGGAGGCGCGTCGTGGCGTACTGGATACGGAACTGGCGGTGAACCAGGCGGAGCGCGAAATGGCGCGAACCTGGGCTGCCGTGAACTGGCTGATCCCGCAGGAGCTGGCGCAATGAAAAAAACAACGTTAATGGCGATTGCCATCGCGATAGCTGCCGCTGGCGGCTATTTTGTCGGAAAGAAGCAGACGCATCAGCCGGCTGCGGCTGCACAACCCTCTGAACGTAAGGTGCTTTACTGGTACGACCCTATGGTGCCCGGTCAGCGCTTCGATAAGCCGGGTAAATCCCCCTTTATGGATATGGATCTGGTCCCGCGCTACGCCGATGAAGCACAGGCGGCGTCGGGCGTGGCCATCAGCACTCAACAGCAGCAAAACCTGGGGATGAAAACCGCCAACGTTGAGATGCGCCAGCTGGTTTCGCCGTTCTCGGCCTTTGCCACGGTTGCAACGGATGAACGTAACGTCTCGGTGGTGTCAGCCCCGGCCAATGGCGTGGTGTCAAAATTGTTTGTTAATGCGCCACAGCAGCAGGTGAAAGCCGGAGAGGCGCTGGCGCAACTGTGGATCCCGCAATGGACCACCGCCCAGCAGGAGTATCTCGCGGTTCGTCAGCTTGGCGATGCCGCATTGACCCGCGCCGCACGCGAGCGGCTGGCGTTGCAGTTTATGCCGGAAGAGGTCATTCGTTTGCTGGAGCGTAGCGGTAAGCCGCAGACCACGCTCACCCTGCGCGCTGACCGGGCGGGCTATGTGGTGAAGCTGGACGTGCGGGAAGGGGCGCAAATCACCGCAACGGCGCCGCTGTTTGAGATCGCCAGCCTCGATCCGGTCTGGCTGGTGGTCGATTACCCGCAAACCCAGGCGCAGTCTCTGGCAGTGGGCAGCAACGTGGTAGCAACTTCAGAAAGCTGGCCGGGGGAGCAATTCCACGGCACGGTCAGCGAATTGCTGCCGCAGATGGAGGCGACCACGCGAACCCTGAAAGCCCGTATCGTGCTGGAAAATACCGCACATACGCTTAAGCCAGGCATGTACCTCTCCGTCAGGCGTGCGGAAGAGATGAAAGGCCCGCCGGTGCTGGCGGTGCCGGAAGAGGCGGTGATTAACAGCGGAGAGTCTGCGCGTCTGCTGCTGGCCACCGGGGACGGTTATTTCCAGCCTGTGACGGTGACAACCGGCCTGACGGCGCAGGGCTGGACGGCGATCCTGTCCGGGGTCAAAGAGGGCGATAAGGTGGTGACGTCCGGGCAATTCCTCATTGATTCCGAAGCCAGCCTGCGTAGCGTGATGCCGGAGGTGACGCCATGATTGCCGCTGTGATTCGCGCCTCGTTGCGTAACCGCCTGCTGGTGATCCTGGCCGCGCTGATGATGGCCGGCTGGGGCTGGTGGGCGGTGCAGCGCGCGCCGCTGGACGCGTTGCCCGATCTGTCTGATGTGCAGGTCATTATCAAAGCGAGTTACCCCGGAAAAGCGCCGCAGGTGATTGAAGATCAGGTGACCTGGCCCCTGACAACCTCCATGTTGTCTGTGCCGGGAGCTAAAACCGTGCGTGGTTTTTCAATGTTTGGTGACGCTTATGTGTATGTGCTGTTTGAGGATGGCACCGATCTCTACTGGGCGCGATCCCGGGTGCTGGAATATTTAAGCCAGGTACAGGCGCAGTTTCCGCCAGGCGTGAAGGTGTCGCTGGGGCCAGATGCGACGGGCGTGGGCTGGATCTACGAATATGCGCTGATCGACCGTAGTGGAAAACACAGCCTGGCAGATCTGCGGGCCCTTCAGGACTGGACGCTTAAGTTCGAGCTTAAGACAGTACCGAATGTATCTGAAGTGGCAAGCATTGGCGGAATGGTGCGTCAGTATCAGATCGTGGCGGACCCGGCGAAGATGCGCGCGCTGAATATTACCCACAGCCAGCTATCGGGCGCGGTGCAGGCCGCCAATAAAGAGAGCGGCGGCGCCCTGCTGGAGATGGGCGAAGCGGAGTATATGGTGCGGACAACGGGCTATTTGCGCTCGCTGGAGGATTTTCGCAATGTGGTGATCGCCACCCGCGATGGCGTACCTGTCCTGCTGAAAGATGTCGCCACCATTGGCATTGGCCCGGAGATCCGCCGGGGCGTGGCGGAGCTTAACGGTGAAGGGGAGGTCGCTGGCGGCGTGATCGTGATGCGCTACGGGCAGAATGCGCTGGAAACGCTTCGTGCGGTAAAAGCGAAACTGAGCAAGCTGCAAAAAACGCTGCCGCAGGGCGTCGAGATTGTTCCGGTCTACGATCGTTCCACGCTGATTGAGGAATCGGTCAAAACGCTGACGCACAAGCTGCTCGAAGAGTTTGCCGTGGTGGTACTGGTGTGCGCGCTGTTCCTTTTCCACCTGCGCTCCGCGCTGGTGGCGATGGTCTCTCTGCCGCTGGGGATCCTCGGTGCTTTTGTGGTGATGCACTATCAGGGCATTAACGCGAATATGATGTCGCTCGG
Source organism: Enterobacter cloacae complex sp. 397G4 (assembly GCF_050031515.1). Taxonomy (NCBI): domain Bacteria; kingdom Pseudomonadati; phylum Pseudomonadota; class Gammaproteobacteria; order Enterobacterales; family Enterobacteriaceae; genus Enterobacter; species Enterobacter cloacae complex sp. 397G4. Next base: position 1,375,598 of record NZ_JBLGWE010000001.1, read on the forward strand.
CGGGATCGCCATTGCCATCGGGGCGATGGTGGATGCGGCAATTGTGATGATTGAAAACATGCATAAGGTGCTGGAGCAGTGGCGGCATGATAATCCGGGCAAGGAGCCCGCGCCGGGGGAATACTGGCGTCTGGCGGAAAAGGCGGCGGTTGAAGTGGGACCGGCGCTGTTTTGCAGCCTGTTAATCATCACGCTGTCATTTATACCGGTTTTTTCGCTGGAAGCGCAGGAGGGGCGAATGTTCTCGCCGCTGGCGTTCACCAAAACCTGGTCGATGGCCGTGGCCGCCGGGCTTGGGATCACCCTGGTGCCGGTGCTAATGGGCTTTTTCATTCGCGGGAAAATCCCGGATGAGAAGGCAAACCCGATCAACCGCCTCCTGATCCGCCTGTATGAGCCGCTGCTGGACAAGGTACTGACCTTCCCGAAAATGACGCTGGCACTGGCATGTCTGCTGCTGATCGCCACGCTCTGGCCGCTGAGCCGCCTGGGAAGCGAATTTATGCCGCCGCTGGATGAAGGGGATTTACTCTATATGCCCTCCACGCTGCCGGGGATCTCTGCTCGCGAGGCATCGCGGCTGCTTCAGCAGACGGACCGCTTGATCAAAAGCGTACCGGAGGTCGCGAGCGTGTTTGGCAAAGCCGGTCGCGCGGAGTCGGCAACCGATCCCGCGCCATTAACCATGCTGGAAACAACCATTCACTTTAAGCCCCGCGAGCAGTGGCGGCCAGGAATGACGCCGCAAAAGCTGGTGGAGGAGCTCGATAAAACCGTGTCGCTGCCGGGTATTGCCAATGTGTGGGTGCCGCCTGTCCGTAACCGCCTGGACATGCTGGCAACCGGGATCAAAAGCCCTGTCGGCATTAAGGTGAACGGCAATAATATTGCCGACATTGAGCGCGTGGCCCGGCAGATTGAGCAGGTGGTGAAGGACGTTCCTGGCGTCTCCTCTGCGCTGGCGGAGCGTCTGGAAGGCGGGCGCTACGTGGATATACGTATCGACCGGCAAAAAGCCGCGCGCTACGGCGTTTCCGTCGATGAACTGCAAAGCCTGGTCTCCACGCTGGTCGGGGGTGATAACATTGGCGAGGTGATCCAGGGACGCGAGCGGTATCCCATCAACCTGCGTTATCCCCGCGATTTGCGTGATAACGTCGACACGTTGCGGGTGTTGCCGGTAGTGACCGCCAGCGGTAGCCAGGTGGCGCTGGGGGAATTGGCCGATATCGTCGTGACGGAAGGCCCACCGATGCTAAAAAGTGAAAACGCGCGCCTTTCCAGCTGGATCTACGTGGACTTGCGCGGGCGCGATCTGAAGTCCGCCGTGGATGAAATGCAAAAACGGGTGGAGGAGAAGGTGGTATTGCCGCAGGGCGTGTCTCTCTCCTGGTCCGGGCAGTTTGAATATCTGGAACGGGCGACCGCGACGCTCAAAATAGTCTTACCTGTCACGCTGATGATTATATTCGTCCTTTTATGGTTAACCTTCAGGCGGATATCAAATGTCCTGATAATAATGGGGACATTGCCTTTCGCGCTTATTGGGGGCGTGTGGTTACTGTGGCTGCTTGAATATAATTTGTCAGTGGCGGGGGCCGTTGGCTTTATCGCCCTTTCCGGGGTGGCGGCAGAATTCGGCGTAATTATGGTTCTTTATTTGAATCATGCGCTCGATAAATATCACAGGCTGGAGCCAGAAGGGGGAAATACGGTGCTGATGCGGGCGATCCACGAAGGTGCCGTTCTGCGCGTGCGTCCGAAGGTGATGACGGTCGCCACTATTATGGCGGGACTGCTGCCCATCATGTGGGGCAGTGGGAGTGGCTCAGAGGTGATGCAACGTATTGCCGCGCCGATGATTGGTGGCATGGTAACGGCACCGTTATTATCGATGTTAGTTATTCCCACACTCTACAAATTGTTACATCAACGTTAAATATGTCAACTGCATGTACTTATTCAGGCATGCAGTTTATGTATCCTCAGATTATTCCCAGGAACGGGATGGTAATTAGGAATAACACTCATGCTGTTAAGCGTTCATTCAAGTATTCTGTGTTAAGGTCTGCACCGAATACTAAATATGGTAATGGCATTGTGATTGTACGAATTAAATTCCCCCTGATTTTGTTGTTTATTATTGGGCAGTTATCGTTTGCGTCTGCGGTTAATGCAGACAGCAATACAGCGGATAAAGGCTGGTTCACCACCTTCACGGATAACGTCGCGCAAACATGGAACGAACCTGAGCATTACGATCTCTATATTCCGGCCATTACGTGGCATGCACGTTTTGCCTACGATAAAGAAAAAACTGACCGTTATAACGAGCGTCCGTGGGGGGCCGGCTTCGGTCAGTCTCGCTGGGATGAAAAAGGTAACTGGCATGGCCTGTACCTGATGGCGTTTAAGGACTCCTACAATAAATGGGAGCCTATTGGTGGCTACGGCTGGGAAAAAACCTGGCGCCCGTTATCAGACGACAACTTCCGTCTGGGGCTGGGCTATACGGCAGGGTTCACGGCGCGTGATAACTGGAAATACATTCCTGTTCCGGTACTGCTGCCGCTTGCCTCCATCGGCTATGGTCCGGCAACGTTTCAGATGACCTACATACCGGGTACCTATAACAACGGTAACGTTTACTTTGCCTGGATGCGGTTTCAGTTTTAACTGAATTTTTCTGCTAAATCGGCCAAAAAACGCACAGATATTGAAATGTAAAGGATAAAAATCGAACAGCGAAAATTAACGCGACTTTTGTCACTTTTTATCAAAGATCCGCTGGACAAAACGCCTCACAATTGTTGTACTGATACCCGACACAGCATTTGTGTCGTTTTTTAATGTAAAGGTAATTTTGATGTCTAAGATTAAAGGTAACGTTAAGTGGTTTAATGAGTCCAAAGGATTCGGTTTCATTACTCCTGAAGATGGCAGCAAAGACGTGTTCGTACACTTCTCTGCAATCCAGTCTAATGGTTTCAAAACTCTGGCTGAAGGTCAGCGCGTAGAGTTCGAAATCACTAACGGTGCCAAAGGCCCTTCTGCTGCTAACGTAATCGCTCTGTAATTCAGACGCGTCAGCAAGAATTTCAAAACCCGCTCAATGAGCGGGTTTTTTTCGTTCTGAATCAACCAATAAGATAGATCTTCAGGAAGCTGGCCACAATCGCGACGCTTAGCAATACCATACCCACGCCTGACAGAGTTTCTTTCATGCTATCACCCTCATTCAATATTGAGCCAAGAGTGACAGAGAAAAATTAAGCCAACATTAAGGTTGCCGCGCTTAATGTCCGCTGGCGGAGGAAAATAACCAGAATGCGATCGCAGTCATCGCAAACGAGCCAAGCATGTTAACGGCAATGTTGGTCAGCGCCCAGCCCATCCGGCCTTCCTGAAACAGAAAGACCACCTCCGCAGAGAAGGTAGAAAACGTTGTTAAGCCGCCGCAGAAACCAGTTGTAATCAGAACCTTCCACATAGGGTCGATGTTGGTCATGCGATTAAACCAGGCCAGCCCCATCCCAATAATAAACGCCCCGATCAGATTTGCCGCCAGTGTCCCCATCGGAATGGCCTGATGCAGGGGGTTAAACCGCATGCTTAAGAGCCACCGCGCAACGCTACCCGTGCCTCCACCAATAAAAACGGCTATAAGTAGTTGTAACACTGTCAATACCTGCTATTTGCTGTGTAAGTGCGTCGAGTGTAACGCTGTTTTTAACCGGGAGACAATTATGTATGTTGCAGTAGGGCAGTTCGCGGTGACGCCGGACTGGAATGAAAACGCGGAAAAATGCGTCTCCCTGATGCATCAGGCGAAGCAAAAGAGGGCGTCGTTGCTGGTACTTCCCGAGGCGTTACTGGCCCGTGATGATGGCGATCCAGACCTGTCGGTAAAGTCTGCGCAAACGCTGGAAGGGGAGTTTCTGAAACGACTGCTGGCCGAAAGCGTTGGCAACACGCTCACCACCATCTTGACGGTCCATATTCCGTCCTCGCCGGGGCGCGCGGTAAACACGCTGGTGGCGATACGTGAGGGTGCCATCGTCGCGAGCTACGCCAAACTTCATCTGTATGATGCGTTCAGCGTTCAGGAGTCGCGCCTGGTCGATCCGGGGAGTGTAATTCCGCCGCTGATTGAGGTCGAGGGTTTTAAGATTGGCCTGATGACCTGCTACGATATCCGTTTTCCCGAGCTGGCGCTGAACCTGGCATTGCAGGGGGCCGAGGTGCTGGTTCTGCCTGCCGCGTGGGTCAAAGGACCGCTTAAGGAGCATCACTGGGCGACGCTGCTGGCAGCACGCGCGCTGGATACCACCTGTTACGTGGTAGCCGCGGGTGAATGTGGTAACAAAAATATCGGGCAGAGCAGGGTTGTCGATCCGCTGGGGGTGACGGTTGCGGCAGCAGCGGAGACGCCTGCGTTATTGCTGACGGAGATAATTTTCGCCCGAATAGCGCTTGCGCGTCAGCAATTACCTGTTCTGCGCAACCGCAGGTTTGCGCCACCGCAATTAATGTGATGTTTTTTTCAACAATGCTTGATTCACCTTGTTACAGATTGCTATTGTGTGCACGCGCCAAATGACCGTTAATACGTTCAGGTTTTTTGGCGGAATGCAGCCTGTTTCATGTAAAGAAGGTATTTATGGGTGAGATTAGTATTACCAAACTGCTGGTGGTTGCCGCACTGGTCGTCCTGCTGTTCGGTACCAAGAAGTTACGCACGCTGGGTGGAGACCTGGGTGCTGCCATTAAGGGCTTTAAGAAAGCAATGAACGATGACGACGCGGCAGCAAAGAAAAGCGCCGAAGATGACATCACTGCACAGAAGCTTTCACACAAAGAGTAATGGCAATGCTGCAAGGCTTGCATAAAAAAACCGGCTCACGAGGCCGGTTTTTTGTTTTACTGTAAATAAATTTTACAGCTTTATTTCACTTCTTCGCCCTTCGCCTGCATATCGGCGTGATAAGAGGAGCGAACAAACGGACCGCACGCGGCATGGGTAAAGCCCATCGCCATCGCTTCGGCTTTCATTTCATCGAACTCATCCGGGCTCACGTAACGCTGTACAGGCAGGTGGTGACGGCTTGGCTGGAGGTACTGGCCCAGCGTCAGCATGGTGACGCCGTGGCGGCGCAGATCGCGCATCACTTCAATGATCTCAGCGTTGGTTTCACCCAGGCCGACCATCAGGCCGGACTTGGTTGGAATATGCGGATGGGCTTCTTTAAAGCGCTCCAGCAGCTTCAGCGACCAGTTGTAGTCTGCACCGGGACGTACCTGTCGGTAGATACGCGGTACGTTCTCCAGGTTGTGGTTGAACACGTCTGGTGGCGTCGCGGTCAGGATATCGAGCGCGCGATCCATACGGCCACGGAAGTCTGGCACCAGCGTCTCAATCTTAATGTTCGGGCTTTTTTCGCGGATGGCGGTAATACAGTCAGCAAAATGCTGAGCACCGCCATCGCGCAGATCGTCACGGTCAACGGAGGTGATAACAACATAACGCAGCGCCATATCGGCAATCGTCTGCGCCAGTTTTTGCGGTTCGTTTGCGTCAGGCGCAACAGGACGGCCATGGGCAACGTCACAGAACGGACAGCGGCGGGTGCAGATGGCACCCAGAATCATAAATGTCGCGGTACCGTGATTGAAACATTCAGCAAGGTTAGGGCAGGAGGCCTCTTCACAGACAGAGTGAAGGCCATTTTTGCGCATCGCCGCTTTGATCCCCTGGATACGCGAAGAGTCGGCCGGAAGTTTGATTTTCATCCATTCCGGTTTTCTTAACAGCGCCTCGCGCTCTGTAGCCACGTTTTTAACCGGGATAAGGGCCATTTTATCGGCATCGCGGTATTTAACACCGCGTTCCATCACAATGGGTTTACTCATAGCGTGCGTGTTCCAGTTGCGAATATCGAAGGAAAGCGTTTCAATTCAAGGGAATGTTGTAATTATCAACTATTTTTGAACGAACGACAGGCAGTATATCATTTAAAGGGGCGATAAAGCAGCCTGCCAGGTCGCCAATTTGTAAAATAGTTGTTGTTTTGTGCCTTTTGCCCCGCTTGCGGCAGGGGCTTGTGCTGAAAGGCGGGATCAGAACGCCTGGCGGATCACGTTAATGACGTTTTCCAGCACCGGATCGCGCAGGCTTAGCTTGTTATAATGCAGTGAGATTTCAACAGATTCCGTCGTAAGTTGACTCAATGGAATGCTCTCCAGCGGCCAGCACTTTTGAAGCAGAGTGAAGAGACGCACAGGCATAATACAGAGCAAATCGCTGCTGCCAATAAGGGCCGCGAGGGTAAACATATTGTAACTGCTGAAGCTGATCAGACGGTCCGGGAACAGTTCGTCAATACGCTGGCGCAGCGGATCCGGACCCTGCCCCTCGGACATAAAGGTTGCATGTTCGTAATGACGCAAATTTTCAGGCGTCAAAGCTGCGCCCAAAGCAGGATGACTCTGACGACATACGAGCGCCAGAGAGTCGGTATAGAGAACGTTATGCCCTAATGCCCTGGCCGCGAAGCTGTTGCTGTCGATGATCAGGTCCGTCTGGAATTGTGCCAGCTGAGTTTCCGGATCGTTAACGGTCACGTTGCGGATCAGCAGCTGTGGCGCATGCTGTTTAACAGCCTGGTAAATAGCGGGCATGACCAGAACGCCCACAGAGGGAGAGGTGCCTATGGTGATGGTTCGTTGCTTATCGTAACTGCCGGTGAGATCCAGCGCGCCCAGAATCGATTCCAGACCCTGGCTGATGTACTCATGCAGATGGGTGGCGTACGCGGTGGGGGTTACGCCCTGGCCTTTACGAATAAATAAGGGATCGGGAAATATCGCGCGCAATTTTTGAATTGACTGGCTAATAGCGGAGGGCGTGAGATTGAGAATTTTCGCAGCATTAACGATACCTTTGTGGACATATACCGCCTCAAAAATAGTCAATAAATTGAGATCAATATTACGTAAAGTCCGGAAAATTTGCGGCTTATCTTCGCCGCTGGTTTCATTCAGGCGTTTGGCTGGTAAATTAGTAGGCTCCACGCTCTTACTCAGTATCCATTCACAATATGAATGATAGTTGAATTTATTTATTATGCTTGCAGAGATTCGTAAAGTGTTTCGCAAGTTTCCCTTGTTTATCGAAAACAAGCAGTTGGGTGATTATCACGCACGTTACACGATACCCGGTGATGGTACTATTAAGGTTCTAATTAATATGGGACGTTAATATATGGGCGACTCGAAAATATAGAATATGCGGTTTATTGTAAAGCGTAAATGCGGCAATTAAGCAGTGGCTGGTCAAATAACCGAACCACTGTCGGAAGTGTGTTAAGCAGCAATATATTCGTAGTCAGGATTGTTAAGCAGCGCTAAAAACTTCTTCAGAAGCACGGGGCGGATATTCTCAGGGGTGGCGGTATCGACCCACTGGCGCATTTGCGTCATTTCCATACCGGCATACCCGCATGGGTTGATGCGCTGGAAAGGGGTCAGATCCATATTGATATTCAGCGCCAGCCCGTGGAACGAGCAGCCTTTACGGATACGCAGCCCCAGCGAACAGATCTTCATCTCTCCAACATAGACGCCCGGGGCATCGGCGCGAGGGTGAGCATCGATACCGTACTCAGCGAGCGTGTTCACCACGGTTTGTTCCAGTAAGGTCACGAGCTCACGCACGCCCAGCTTTCTGCGTTTCAGGTTAAGCAGGACATACATTACCTGCTGGCCCGGGCCGTGGTAGGTTACCTGTCCACCGCGATCGCTCTGGATCACCGGGATATCACCCGTCATCAATAAATGTTCGGCTTTTCCTGCCTGGCCTTGAGTAAACACCGGCAAGTGTTCAACCAGCCAGATTTCATCAAAGGTGGTGTCATCGCGCATATCGGTAAAGTCATGCATAGCCTGAGAGACTGGCTCGTAAGGCTGTAGCCCAAGATGGCGGACTAGAATTTTATCCTGGTACAAAAGGACGTCTCCGAAGACAAGGGAGAATAGGTAACGGGGAGTATATCACAGCGGGGAAGTGGGTTACCCGGCAAACCGGGTAACCGCAGGGGGACTACAGCACCATACGAACAATTTCGATATTGCCGAGCTCTTCGTACAGCGTCTCAACCTGCTCAATGTGTGTCGCAGTGATGGTGATTGAGACCGAGTGGTAGTTACCTTTGCTGCTCGGTTTGACTGATGGAGAGTAGTCACCCGGCGCATGGCGCTGTACCACTTCAACCACCTGATCAACCAGCTCAGGTTTCGCCAGACCCATTACTTTGTAAGTAAAAGGGGTAGGGAATTCAAGCAGTTCGTTAAGTTTGGTTTTCATGTCAGCTCCGGCGTGTGTATAAAAAATAATAACTCCCGCCACGGGGCGGGAGTTTTACTGATACGTAGTATATGGGGATCAAAATCACACTTTCAAGTGTTCAATTTTTAACCAAACCAGTGATGGAACATCAGCTTAATGTAATCAATGATTTTGCCGAAGAAATTGCCTTCAGGAATTTCCTCCAGCACCACCAGCGGGCGCTGATCGATGGTTTTGCCATCCAGCTGGAAGTTAATCGTACCCACGACCTGATTCTTTTGCAGCGGGGCGTGCAGCTCGGTGGTATTCAGCACGTAGCTGGCTTTCAGATCTTTCATACGACCGCGTGGGATCGTCAGATAGAGATCTTTGTCCACGCCCAGGGAAGCGCGATCGTTATCGCCAAACCAGACAGGTTCAGAGGCAAATTCTTTACCAGCTTTCAGCGGGTTCACGGTTTCGAAGAAGCGGAAGCCCCAGGTCAGCAGCTTTTTGCTTTCCGTTTCGCGGCCTTTAAACGTACGCCCCCCCATCACGGCAGAGATCAGACGCATCTGGCCTTCAGTGGCGGAGGCCACCAGGTTATAGCCGGCTTTATCGGTGTGGCCAGTTTTGATGCCGTCGACGTTCAGGCTGTTGTCCCACAGCAGGCCGTTACGGTTGGTCTGACGAATGCCGTTGAAGGTGAACTCTTTCTCTTTGTAGATAGAGTACTCGTTTGGCACATCGCGGATCAGCGCCTGACCGATCAGCGCCATGTCACGCGCGGAGCTGTACTGACCCTCGGCGTCCAGGCCGTGAACGGTCTGGAAGTGGCTGTTTTTCAGGCCCAGGGCGGAGACGTAGCTGTTCATCAGGCCCACAAACGCGTCCTGGCTGCCCGCTGCAAAATCGGCCATGGCCACGCAGGCGTCGTTACCGGACTGCAAGTTGATGCCACGGATAAGCTGAGAGACCGGAACCTGCATGCCTGGCTTCAGGAACATCAGCGATGAACCTTTGAACACCGGGTTGCCGGTTGCCCACGCATCATTACCGATGGTCACCAGGTCGGTTTCTTTGAATTTGCCTGCTTTCATGGCCTGGCCGATAACATAGCTGGTCATCATTTTGGTCAGGCTGGCCGGATCGCGGCGGGCATCGGCGTTCTGTTCTGCCAGAACTTTGCCGGAGTTGTAATCAATCAGGATGTAGGATTCCGCGTCGATCTGCGGAACGCCAGGGATCATGGTCTTGATGTTCAGGTCGTCCGCGTGAGCTGCGGAGAACGCAGCAGCGCAAAGGGCCGTGGTCAGCGCCATGCGCTGCACAAAACGAGCAGAAAAAGTGGTCTTCATGGTCAGAACTACGACATCCGTGATGGAATTAAAAAAAGTGCCTTACTATAGCAAATGCTATACGGGCAGGCATCCGACTTTCATCATGAGAGTGTTAACGTGCTTTACACAAACTGACATTTCGGATACCACCGAATAATTATTTTGCAACAGCGATAAACGACTGGAGCTGCGCCTCGCTCTGCAAACGCTGTTGCAGGGACGCTGCCTGCGATTTGCTGGCAAACGGACCCATCTGGATACGCCATACCGCACCGTTTTGCTCAACGCGGCCTGGCACGCCAAACTGCTTGCTTAAACGCTGCTGATATTGCTCTGCACGGGTCCGATCGCTGACGGCGCCAACCTGAACCACGTAGCTGCCGCTCGCCGTCGCAGGCGCCGCAGTCTGCGTAGCAGCAGGCGCGGTCACCGGGGCGGGTTGTGTAGCGGGTGCAGCAGCGACGGGCGCAGGCGCTGGGGCAGGTTCATTTGATTCAATCACGCCCGGCGCTAACGTGGTGGGTGCGCCAAGGAAACCACTGCTTTTCACCGGGGCGCCGGTCGCGTCTTCACTTTGCAGCGTATCGTTGCTGATAGCACGCACTTCACCCTGCGGCTGTGCGGGCTCTGCCGGCGTTGAAGCGCCCCCCATACCACCGCTCAGATCCGGGCGAGCGGGCAGGGCATAGGTCTGTTTCGCGACCGTGGTACAGGCCGTGCCCGGGCCAGACAGTGAACCATCCTGCGCCACGATAATCGGGTCGATACGCACTTTAGTATTGTTTGAGGTGTTCAGACGGTCGGCAGCCGCGCGGGACAGGGAGATCACGCGATCGGTGCCGTAAGGACCGCGATCGTTGATACGCACCACGATCATTCGGCCATTCGCCAGGTTAGTGATGCGTGCATAGCTCGGGACAGGCAACGTCGGGTGTGCCGCCGTGATCTGCATCGGATCGAAGGTTTCACCCGACGCGGTCAGATTGCTGCCGGGCTCAGCGTCATAGATGGCAGCAAAGCCAGCCTGGCTGAAACGGGAAGGATCCTGAACGATTTTATAGCTTTTACCGTCGCGCTGATAATCCTGATTCACGCTGGCGTTCAGCGATTCATAAACGGGATCGGCACCGCTAATCTCATCAATCGGGCCATTACAGACCGCAGGCTGCGGCGGCGCGACGGTTGCCTGTTGCTGACCATCATCACTTGTACAGGCGGCAAGTAAACTTGCTGCGATGCAGATCCCCAGCCACTGCTTACGCATTGCGATCCCCTTATTTTTATACGCTTTTGGACAACATTTTCCTGTGGGTATGGATCGACATGACGATACCAAACCCGGCCATCAACACGATCAGTGCCGAGCCCCCGTAACTCACCAGCGGCAGCGGTACGCCAACAACCGGCAGAATACCACTCACCATACCAATATTTACGAAGACATAAACGAACAAAATCAACATTAATCCGCCTGCCATCACGCGACCAAAGGTGGTTTGCGCGCGCGCGGCAATCCACAAACCTCGCATGATCAGCAGCACGTAGAGTGCAAGCAGCACCAGGATGCCAACCAGCCCTAACTCCTCAGCCAGAACGGCAAAGATAAAGTCGGTGTGGCGTTCCGGTAAAAATTCGAGCTGCGACTGCGTACCGTGCAGCCAGCCTTTACCACGCAGGCCTCCGGAGCCAATCGCAATCTTCGACTGAATAATATGATAGCCTGCGCCCAGCGGATCGGTCTCGGGATCGAGCAGCATCATAACGCGCTGACGCTGGTAATCATGCATCAGGAAGAACCAGAGGATGGGGATAAAGGCGGCAACCAGCACCACGGCGATACCGATCAGACGCCAGCTCAGGCCGGACAGGAACAGGACGAACAGGCCGGATAGGGCGATAAGAATTGAAGTCCCGAGGTCCGGCTGTGCGGCCACGAGCAGCGTCGGCAGGAAAATCAGCACCAGCGCAATGGCGGTATTTTTCAACGACGGCGGGCAGACGTCGCGGTTAATAAAGCGCGCCACCATCAGCGGGACGGCGATTTTGGCGATTTCCGACGGCTGGAAGCGAACAATCCCCAGATCCAGCCAGCGCTGTGCGCCCTTCGAGATGGCACCGAAAGCATCTACTGCCACCAACAAAATGATACAGAAAATATAGAGATAGGGCGCCCAGCCCTCGTACACGCGCGGCGGTATTTGCGCCATCACCACCATAATGACCAGACCCATGGCGATCTGGCCGATTTTACGCTCCATCATGCCGATATCCTGGCCGCTGGCGCTCCAGATAACGAGGGCGCTATAGACCAGCAGAGCCAGCAGGATCAGCAGCATGGCAGGGTCGATGTGGATCTTGTCCCACAGCGATTTTTTATTCGGATTATCCGTCATGATTATTGGTCCTCCGCCGCAGCGGCTGCCGGGTTTTCAGCTGGCAGTTCGGTGTTGTTGTCACCCAGCATGATGTGGTCGAGGATTTGACGCATGATGGTACCCACCGCCGGGCCTGCGCCGCCGTTCTCAAGAATCATCGCCACCGCAACCTGCGGGTTATCATAAGGGGCAAACGCCGTCATGAGCTTGTGGTCACGCAGACGTTCGGCAATTTTATGTGCGTTATAAGTTTCATTCGCTTTCAGACCGAAGACCTGAGCCGTACCTGATTTCGCGGCTACCTTATACGGTGCGCCAGCGAAATATTTGTGCGCCGTCCCGTTAGGGCGGTTGGCTACACCGTACATGCCGTCTTTCGCGATTTCCCAGTACCCGGAATGAATGTCACCCACCGGCGGCTCGTGCGGCTGTATCCACGGCACTTTTTTGCCGTCTTCAACGGTGCTTTGCAGCAGGTGCGGCACTTTCACAACGCCATCGTTAATGAGGATCATCATCGCCTTGTTCATTTGCAGCGGCGTTGCCGTCCAGTAGCCCTGGCCGATCCCTACCGGAATGGTGTCACCCTGATACCAGGGTTTTTTAAAGCGCTTCAGCTTCCATTCGCGGGTTGGCATGTTGCCGGAACGCTCTTCAGCCAAATCTATACCGGTGTAATGCCCGTAGCCGAATTTGCTCATCCATTCAGACAGACGGTCAATACCCATGTCGTAGGCGACCTGATAGAAGAAGGTATCCGCCGACTCCTCCAGTGATTTGGTCACGTTCAGATGGCCGTGGCCCCATTTTTTCCAGTCGCGGTAGCGTTTCTCAGAGCCAGGCAACTGCCACCAGCCGGGGTCAAACAGACTGGTATTGCGGGTGATGACGCCCGCGCTTAGCGCAGACACGGCGACATACGGTTTAACCGTTGAAGCTGGAGGATAAACCCCCTGCGTCGCGCGATTCACCAGCGGCGTGTTTGGATCGTTGAGCAGGCCGGAGTAATCCTTGCTGGAGATACCATCCACGAACAGGTTCGGATCGTAGCTTGGCATCGAAACCATCGCCAGAATGCCGCCGGTACGCGGGTCGGTCACAATAACCGCAGCACGGCTACCCGCCAGCAGCGTCTCGATATACTGCTGTAGCTTCAGGTCGAGCGTCAGATAGACGTCATGCCCCGCCTGCGGGGGAACCTCTTTCAGCTGACGGATCACGCGGCCACGGTTGTTAACTTCAACCTCTTCATACCCGGTCTGACCGTGCAGCACGTCTTCGTAATAACGTTCGATCCCCAGCTTGCCAATATCATGGGTTGCGGCGTAGTTAGCCAGCTTGCCGTCTTTATCAAGGCGTTCGACGTCTTTATCGTTGATTTTGGAGACGTAACCAATGACGTGCGTCAGCGCGGAGCCGTAAGGATAGTAGCGGCGTTTATAGCCTTTGACTTCCACACCGGGGAAACGGTACTGGTTAACGGCAAAACGGGCGACCTGCACTTCCGTCAGGTTGGTTTTTACCGGAATGGAGGTGAAGCGGTGAGAACGTGCGCGCTCTTTTTTGAACGCAGCGATATCGTCATCAGTCAGGTCGACAACGCTTCTCAGCGCGTTCAGGGTATCCTGCACGTTATCCACTTTCTCGGGCATCATCTCTATCTGGTAGATGGTGCGATTAAGCGCCAGCGGCGTGCCGTTACGATCGTAGATAATGCCGCGGCTGGGCGCGATGGGCACCAGCTTGATACGGTTTTCGTTTGAGCGGGTCTGGTAATCGGTATAGCGGACAATTTGCAGATTATAGAGGTTGGCGATCAGCACGCCGGTAAGCAGCAAAATCCCCGTAAAGGCGACCAGCGCCCGGCGCACAAACAGCGCGGACTCAGCCGTATAGTCGCGAAAAGAATTCTGTAGTTTCATCCGCTGCTTAAATTACCCTGGTCAGTCATTACTCGCGGTGATAAGGGTGGTTGGTAGTGATGCTCCATGCGCGATACAAACTTTCTGCCACGAGAACCCGTACAAGCGGGTGGGGCAGCGTCAGCGCCGAGAGTGACCAACTTTGTTCTGCTGCCGCTTTGCAGGCGGGAGATAACCCCTCTGGTCCGCCAATCAACAGACTGACGTCCCGACCATCCTGCTTCCAGCGCTCCAGTTCGTGCGCCAGCTGCGGCGTATCCCAGGGTTTGCCCGGAATATCGAGGGTCACGATGCGGTTTTTGCCTGCGGCAGCCAGCATCAGTTCTCCCTCTTTATCGAGAATACGTTTGATATCTGCGTTCTTGCCGCGCTTTCCTGCTGGGATCTCCACCAGTTCGAACGGCATATCTTTTGGAAAACGACGCAGATACTCAGTAAAACCGGTTTGTACCCAGTCCGGCATTTTGGTGCCGACGGCGACCAGCTGCAACTTCACGCATTAACCCCAGAGTTTTTCCAGCTCATACAGGCGACGGCTCTCTTCCTGCATGACGTGGACAATCACATCGCCGAGATCGACAACCACCCAGTCAGCGGTCGCTTCACCTTCAACGCCCAGCGGAAGCAGCCCTGCCGCGCGCGATTCCTGAACAACATGGTCAGCAATCGAAACAACGTGACGAGTTGAGGTCCCGGTGCAGATGATCATGCAGTCGGTGATGCTGGATTTACCCTTAACGTCGATAGCGATGATGTCCTGACCTTTCAGGTCATCAATTTTGTCGATAACAAAATCCTGGAGTGCTTTACCCTGCAAGTTTTCCCCCTGGGTGAATGAGATTGTACAACTATGAATTCGTGGCCAGTCAGTATACCTGAACTGACGCCAGTCGCGGGACAAATGTCACCGCCCGGCTTTTGAAGGCGGGTATCATCCCACCCTCCGCCTGAGATTGCATCGCCATTTTTGTAAAACAATTTCTGTAAAGCAGCGATCGGCGGGAAAGTCTGGCAGCGGAGGATATCAGTATGGCTTAGCCTGTCAAGGCAGGATAATCATTAACGAACAATTTCGCCGGCGATACTCAGGCATCTGTACTTTTCTGATACAGACCGTGCGCATGGATATAGGCCAGCACGGACGAGGGGAGGAGATCGTCACAGTCTAAACCCTGCTGGAGACGTTCGCGGATGAGGGTCGCGGAAATATCAAACCACGGCGTTTCGGCGAGGTAAATTTTCCCGGCGGGGAGACTGTGCAGGTCTTCTATATTGTCCGTCAGATGCGCGTCAAGCCACTGCTGATGCTGTGCGTCGCGCATGGTCAGCGGGTAGCCCGGACGGCGGCAGACCAGCAGATGACTGTTTTCCAGAATGGTTTCGTACTGGTACCAGCTGGGAAAGTTGAGCAAGGAATCCTGGCCGATGATAAACGCCAGCGGTTTCATGGGCCCTTGCTCAGCGCGCCACTCCCGCAGCGTTTGCGATGTCCAGGAAGGGGTATCCCTGCGCAGTTCACGCTCATCCAGCGTGAAGAGAGGCTTATCGGCGATAGCCAGCGCGAGCATCGCTTTACGCTGCTCGCTGGTTGCTTCTGGCTGAGGACGGTGCGGCGGAACATTGTTGGGCATGATGATTACCCGCTGCAACCCAATCAAATTCGCGAGGATTTCAACCGGCTTAAGATGCCCATAGTGTACCGGGTCGAAGGTCCCGCCATACATTGCCTGTAAAGAATGCATATCACCCATCGATAAATACGTCTGCCAGCGCCTTATGGCAGAGCAGCAAAGAGAGGCTCTCCAGCTCCGCCCAGACAGACTGGCCGTAATCCTGTTTTAACGTCAGTTCGGCGCGCATCAGAAGTTGTACTGCCTGACGCAACTGCTCCTGGCTCAGGCGGTTTATCGCCTCCGTGGTCATCGCCCGACGGTTTTGCCAGACGCGATGTTTGTCGAATAAGGCGCGCAGGGGCGTGTGTGCTGACTGGCGTTTAAGGTTGTTCAGCAGCAGTAATTCGCGCTGGAGCGTACGGAGCAGGATGACCGGCTCACTCCCTTCCAGGCGCAGCTGTTGCAGGATGTGCAGAGCACGCTTACTTTTCGCCGACAGCAGCGCATCAACCCAGTGGAAGGGGGTAAAGTGCGCGGCATCATTCACCGCCTGTTCCACGCGCGGCAGCGTCAGCTTACCATCGGGCCACAGCAGGGCGAGCCTGTCCAGCGCCTGCGCCAGTGCCAGAAGGTTGCCTTCGTAGCAGTAGCACAGGAGCTGACTGGCGGCCTCATCCAGCTGCAAATTGTGCTGCTTTGCTCGCGCGGCAACCCATTTTGGCAGATGCGCCTGCTCTGGCGTCTGGCAGGTGACCAGCACCGCACTGGGGGCTAGCCGGGTAAACCAGGCCGCGTTTTCCTGCGCTTTTGTGAGTTTGTTGCCGCGTACGATAAGCAGCAGATCGCTGTGTAACAAACTCACCAGCATAGCCAGCTGTTCATTGATGGCAGCGTTAGGACCATTCTCCGGCAGCAGGATCTGGATTGTCTGACGAGAGGCAAACAGGCTCATGGCCTGACAAAGCGAGAAGATAGCGTTCCAGTCGGTACTGTTATCGATCTGGAACGTATGATGTTCATCGAAACCCTGCGCGGCTGCCGCATGGCGAACCGCATCAAGGCTTTCCTGAAGTAACAGGGGGTCATTGCCGAGTAGCAGATAGGCCGCGCGCAGCCCTTCGTTGAGCTGCGCGCGGAGTTGTTCAGGATACAACCTGATCATCAGTTACCCAGAGACGTTGGCATATCCGGCGTGCTGGCATCCGGTGTTTCGATGACGTCAGCGCCTTTTTTCGTCGACGTGGCAATGGCAGGCAGTCTGCGGATCAGCTGTTCCGCGGCCTTATCGTACATCTCTTTGGTGATAATCTGCTGTTCGGCGTCTTTTGCCAGCGCCGTCTGCGGGTTATCGAAGAACGAGCGGTAGACTTTGGTATTGATAGGATAAATATCTTTACCTGGCATCAAGACGGCCGCATCAACGGTAAGCACCATCTGATATTCCGCCGTCCGCCCATCCTGGAAGATCGAGGCCGTATCTTGTGACAGCGTTGATTTCAGGACGCGAAGCGAAGGAACATCCTGACGCAGGGTTCCCTTCTCGATCAGCTCAACATCGTTCAAACGCAGCTGGTTACGAATGGCCCGGCTCAGCGGTCCGTTCGGATCGGATGAGTCGAAGATCATTGTTTTCATCTGAGCAGGCACTGCCGTGGTGTTGCGCAGGTGCCAGCCGCAGCCAGCGGTGACCAGCACCGCCAGAGATAAGAGTATTGTTGCCAGTTGTCGCACGTTTCCTCCCGCGCTTAGCCAACGACCAGATTCAGCAGTTTACCAGGTACGTAGATCACTTTACGTACGGTAACGCCCTCAAGGTATTTCGCGACCAGATGCTCCTGGCCAGCGCGCTCGCGAACCTGTTCTTCGGTTGCGTCGACCGCGACGGTAATTTTACCGCGCACTTTACCGTTAACCTGCACCACCACCAGCGTGGTGTTTTCCACCATAGCGGATTCATCCGCCACTGGCCACGGCGCGTTGTCGATATCGCCTTCGCCTTTCAGCTCCTGCCACAGGGTGAAGCTAACGTGCGGCGTGAACGGGTTAAGCATGCGAACGACCGCCAGCAGCGCTTCACGCATTAAGGCGCGATCCTGCTCGCCGTCCTGCGGGGCTTTCGCCAGCTTGTTCATCAGTTCCATAATAGCCGCAATTGCGGTATTGAAGGTCTGACGACGACCAATATCATCGGTGACTTTCGCAATGGTTTTATGAACATCACGACGCAGCGCCTGCTGATCTTCGCTCAGTGCAGCCACGTTCAGCGCTGGCGCATCTCCCTGAGAGGTGTGCTCGTACACCAGTTTCCAGACGCGTTTCAGGAAGCGGTTTGCCCCTTCAACGCCGGATTCCTGCCATTCCAGCGTCATATCTGCCGGGGAGGCGAACATCATGAACAGACGCACGGTGTCAGCGCCGTAACGCTCAACCATTACCTGCGGGTCGATACCGTTATTTTTCGACTTGGACATCTTGCTCATGCCGGTATACACCAGTTCATGACCTTCGGCGTCTTTCGCCTTCACGATACGGCCTTTCTCGTCGCGCTCCACAATCGCATCAACCGGAGAAACCCAGTTACGCTCGCCGTTCGCGCCAACGTAGTAGAACGCATCTGCCAGCACCATACCCTGACACAACAGCTGTTTTGCCGGCTCGTCGGAGTTGACGAGGCCTGCGTCACGCATCAGTTTGTGGAAGAAGCGGAAGTAGAGCAGGTGCATAATGGCGTGTTCAATGCCACCGATGTAGATGTCTACCGGCAGCCAGTAGTTTGCTGCATCGGAATCCAGCATGCCTTCTTTGTACTGCGGGCAGGTGTAGCGCGCATAGTACCAGGAGGATTCCATAAAGGTGTCGAAGGTGTCGGTTTCACGCAGCGCTGGCTGACCGTTGACGGTGGTTTTCGCCCACTCAGGATCGGCTTTGATCGGGCTGGTGATGCCGTCCATGACCACGTCTTCCGGCAGGATCACCGGCAGCTGATCTTCCGGCGTTGGCATCACGGTGCCATCTTCCAGAGTCACCATTGGGATTGGCGCACCCCAGTAACGCTGACGGGAAACGCCCCAGTCGCGCAGACGGTAGTTCACTTTACGCTCGCCCACGCCCAGGGAGGCCAGCTTGTCGGCGATGGCGTTGAAGCCTTCTTCGAAGCTAAGGCCGCTGAACTCACCGGAGTTAAACAGGGTGCCTTTTTCAGTCAGCGCTTGCTCAGAGAGATCGGGCTCAGAGCCGTCAGCAGCAAGAATAACAGGCTTGATGGTCAGGCCGTATTTGGTGGCAAATTCGTAGTCGCGCTGGTCGTGACCCGGCACGGCCATCACTGCGCCTGTGCCGTATTCCATCAGTACGAAGTTGGCTGCCCAGACAGGGATCGCTTCGCCCGTCAGCGGGTGAATGGCTTTAAAGCCGGTATCAACGCCTTTTTTCTCCATCGTCGCCATGTCGGCTTCGGCCACTTTAGTATTGCGGCATTCGTCGATGAAGGTCGCCAGTTCCGGATTGTTTTCTGCCGCTTTCTGCGCCAGCGGGTGACCTGCGGCCACGGCCAGGTAGGTCGCGCCCATGAAGGTGTCCGGACGGGTGGTATAGACGGTCAGGGTCTGGTCGTAGTTCTCAACGTTGAAGGTAATTTCCACACCTTCGGAACGGCCGATCCAGTTGCGCTGCATGGTCTTAACGGTATCTGGCCAGTGGTCCAGATTATCCAGATCGTTCAGCAGTTCGTCAGCGTAGGCGGTGATTTTGATAAACCACTGCGGGATCTCTTTACGCTCTACTTTGGTGTCGCAGCGCCAGCAGCAGCCGTCGATAACCTGCTCGTTCGCGAGAACGGTCTGGTCATTCGGACACCAGTTAACGGCAGAGGTCTTCTTGTACACCAGGCCTTTTTTATACAGCTCGGTGAAGAATTTCTGCTCCCAGCGGTAGTATTCCGGGGTACAGGTTGCCAGCTCGCGACTCCAGTCATAGCCAAAGCCCAGCATTTTCAGCTGGTTTTTCATGTACGCAATGTTGTCGTACGTCCACGGAGCCGGTGCCGTGTTGTTTTTCACCGCCGCGCCTTCAGCAGGCAGGCCGAACGCATCCCAGCCGATAGGCTGAAGAACGTTTTTGCCCAGCATACGCTGGTAGCGCGCAATCACGTCACCGATGGTGTAGTTACGCACGTGGCCCATGTGTAGTCGACCAGAAGGATAGGGAAGCATCGACAGGCAGTAATACTTCTCTTTGCTCTCGTCTTCGGTTACTTCAAAGGTGCGCTTCTCGTCCCAGTGTTGCTGGACTTTTGATTCTATCTCTTCCGGGCGGTATTGCTCTTGCATGGCAGCCAGTGGTCCTGTGTTCAATACAGCTACAAATGTAGCCAATGGATGTGGTAATTCAGATCCGCATAGCATAGCCCAAACGCCCGCGTCAAAACAGCCTTTCACGCAAATGCACTTTGCAGGAATTTACCGGGTCTGTGCTTCACCTGACAAAGCGGCGGCGAAATAAGGTCTATTATTAGAGGCAGTTACTTACCCGGGAGGCAAAATGATGAACAAGGTTGCTCAATTTTACCGTGAACTGGTAGCGACTCTGACGGAACGGCTGCGTAACGGCGAGCGTGATATCGACGCGCTGGTCGAACAGGCACGCGCACGCGTGACGCAAACGGGTGAGTTAACGCGAACCGAAGTGGAAGAGGTGACGCGCGCCGTGCGCCGTGACCTGGAGGAGTTCGCGCGAAGCTATGAAGAGAGCCAGGACGAGATCGCCGACAGCGTTTTTATGCGGGTCATCAAAGAGAGCCTGTGGCAGGAGCTGGCGGATATTACCGATAAAACTCAGCTGGAATGGCGTGAGGTGTTTCAGGATTTAAACCACCACGGTGTCTATCACAGCGGCGAAGTAGTGGGGTTGGGGAACCTGGTGTGTGAGAAGTGCCACCACCATATCGCCGTTTATACGCCGGAGGTGCTGTCGCTGTGTCCGAAGTGCGGGCACGACCAGTTCCAGCGTCGACCATTTGAGCCG
Source organism: Enterobacter cloacae complex sp. 397G4 (assembly GCF_050031515.1). Taxonomy (NCBI): domain Bacteria; kingdom Pseudomonadati; phylum Pseudomonadota; class Gammaproteobacteria; order Enterobacterales; family Enterobacteriaceae; genus Enterobacter; species Enterobacter cloacae complex sp. 397G4. The sequence goes on from NZ_JBLGWE010000001.1 coordinate 1,396,193, forward strand.
TAGGTAAAAGCAAAATTGTTTGCACCCTCTCCCTGTGGGAGAGGGGCGGGGTGAGGGCATCAGGCCGCAGAATAATAAGCCAGCCGCTCCGCCAGCAAATCCACAAACGCTTCCCGATCGATATCCACCATTACCGTGGTATTCGGCTTGTTTCCCGTCAATGAGTAATAGTCCACCACCGTCATTCCCTGGGTATATTTCCCCTGTGTTTCCACACCAACCCAACGCTCGACCGTGGTAAACATTTCCGGCTTCAGCAGCCAGGCGATGGTGCATGGGTCATGCAGCGGGGCGCCGTGGAAGCCCCACTTCTCGGCTTTGTGATACTCCATAAAGAAGTCGAGCAGCTCGGCCACGGTCGTTGCAACCGGGTTGCCCACGGCGCGGAAGCGTTCAATATCGCCTGTCATAATCTGTGCCCGATGCGTCACGTCCAGCCCCGCCATCACAATCGGCAGGCCCGACTGGAAGACGATTTCCGCGGCTTCCGGGTCAACGAAGATGTTGAACTCTGCTGCTGGCGTCCAGTTCCCCAGCCCCATTGCCCCGCCCATGATGACGATACGGGCGATGTTGCTGTGCAGTTCAGGATGGCTGTTCAGCAGCAGCGCTACGTTGGTCTGCGGGCCGGTCGCCACCAGCGTCACGGGCTCTGCGCTCTCACGCAGCACCTTCGCCATGAGCTCGACGGCAGTGCAGTTTTGCGGTGTGAAATTCGGCTCCGGTAGCGCCGGGCCATCCAGCCCACTTTCACCGTGAACATTATCCGCAATGATCAGCTCGCGCATCAGTGGCTTAACGGCGCCACCTGCGACCGGAATATCGGTGCGTTTCAGCAGCGTCAACATGCGCAACACGTTTCGCAAGGTTTTATCCGGCGTCTGGTTCCCGGCGGAGGAGGTGACAGCTTTTACGTCCAGTTCAGGGGAAGCAAGAGCAAGGACGAGTGCGATCGCGTCATCATGACCCGGATCGCAGTCGAGAATAATTGGCTGTGCCATAGCGTTCTCCATTCTCAGCATTATTTGTGACAAGGTTAACGCTGCGATGTGACGCCGAATAGAAAAAGAGATCTAAAGCGTGAAGCAGTGCGCAATCCGCAGATTGCGCACTAAAAAGATTAATGCAGGATTTTGGCGAGGAAGTCTTTTGCACGTTCAGATTTAGGATTTGCGAAGAACTCTTCTTTTGGTGAGTCTTCAACAATTTTCCCTTCATCCATGAAGATCACGCGGTTGGCCACTTTACGGGCGAAGCCCATTTCGTGCGTCACCACCATCATGGTCATCCCTTCGTGCGCCAGCTCCACCATGACGTCCAGCACTTCGTTGATCATCTCAGGGTCGAGCGCGGACGTCGGCTCATCAAACAGCATTGCCACCGGATCCATGCACAGCGCACGCGCGATTGCCACACGCTGCTGTTGGCCGCCCGAAAGCTGGGCCGGGAACTTATTCGCATGCGCAGACAGCCCGACGCGTTCCAGCAGCTTCAGCCCCTTTTCGCGCGCCGCTTTTTTGTCGCGCTTCAGCACTTTGACCTGCGCCAGCGTCAGGTTCTCAATGATGGACAGGTGAGGGAACAGCTCAAAATGCTGGAACACCATCCCTACGTGGGAGCGAAGCTGGGCAAGGTTGGTTTTGCGGTCATTTACTTTGGTGCCGTTAACGACAATCTCGCCCTGCTGGACAGGTTCCAGCCCATTAACGGTTTTGATAAGCGTGGACTTACCGGAACCGGACGGGCCGCATACCACTACCACATCGCCTTTTTTTACTTCTGTTGAGCAGTCGGTCAGCACCTGAAAGTGCCCATACCATTTAGAAACATTTTTCAGGGAAATCATTATACCGTCCTTTTCTTCAGCCAGCTGACCAACAGCGATGCGCTTAAACTAATCACAAAATAGACCCCGCCCGCGAAGAGGATCATCTCAACCTGCGTTCCGTCACGTTCGCCAATGGTGGAGGCGGTACGGAAGAAGTCTGCCAGACTCAGCACGTAGACCAGGGAGGTATCCTGGAACAGGACGATGCCCTGCGTCAGCAGCAGCGGAACCATGGCGCGAAACGCCTGCGGCAGAATAATGAGCTTCATGGACTGCCAGTGCGTCATACCGAGCGCCAGCGCAGCGCTGGACTGCCCGCGAGAGATACTCTGAATACCTGCGCGGATGATCTCTGAGTAGTAGGCGGCTTCAAACATGGAAAACGCCACCATGGCAGAGATCAGGCGGATATCGGTCTTTGGCGACAGTCCCAGTACGTTCTGTAAAAAGCCGGGAACAATCAGATAAAACCACAGCAGCACCATGACCAGTGGAATGGAGCGGAATACGTTAACGTAAGCCGTGGCAAACCAGGCGAGCGGCTTAAAGCTCGACAGGCGCATCACTGCCAGCAGGGTGCCCCAGACGATACCGACGATAATGGCGATAACGGTGATCTTTAAGGTGATTGCCAGTCCATCCAGCAGATAGGGCATGGAGGGAACAATGGAACTCCAGTCAAAATCGTACATTTATTTGCCCCCCAGATTGCCCGGCAGGCGTACTTTGCGTTCAACCAGGTTCATCACCAGCATGATGAAAGCGTTAATCAGAACATAGGCGAGCGTAATCGCCGTGAAGGATTCCCAGGCGTGAGCGGAGTAATCCAGCAGTTTGCCCGCCTGTGCCGCCATATCCACCAGACCGATGGTTGAGGCGATAGCCGAGTTTTTTACCAGGTTCATCATCTCGGACGTCATCGGCGGAACGATGACGCGGTAAGCGTTAGGCAGCAGTACGTAACGGTAGGCCTGGGGCAGAGTCAGGCCCATTGCCAGTGCCGCATTCTTTTGCCCGCGCGGCAGTGACTGTATGGCGGCACGTACCTGCTCGCAGACGCGCGCAGCGGTGAACAGCCCCAGACACAGCATAGAGGAGACAAAAAATTGTACGTTAGGATCCAGCTCGGCCTTAAACCACATGCCGAGATCTTCCGGCAGCAGTTCCGGGATCACCAGATACCAGGTAAAGAACTGCACGATCAGCGGAACGTTACGGAACAGTTCCACATAGAGCGTGCCAATCGAAGAGAGAAAACGGTTAGGGACGGTACGCAGAATACCGAACAGCGAACCGACAAGAAACGCGATAATCCACGCCGTTATCGATAACGCAACGGTAACCTGAAAGCCGCTCCACAGCCAGCCGAGATAGGTGGTGTTGCCGAACGGGGCTTGTTGCAGAAAGATGCCCCAGTTCCAGTCAATTGACATAGTAAACTCCAGAAAAAAAAGGGTAGCAGCGCTACCCTCGAAGATTGGTGAGAAGCTCAATTTTTGCGCTGAGTGGGGAACGACCACTCAACGTATAGTCTGTCCATGCTTCCCGACAATCGAGAGGGCAGGAGATCCCGCCCCTGTCGTTCTAATTAGTTAAGAGCTTTGTCGTTTGGTGATTTGAACAGCGCTTTCATGTCGTCAGACAGTTCAAAGTTCATGTTCAGGTTTTTTGGTGGAATTGGGTTCTTGAACCATTTGTCGAACCATTTTGCCGCTTCGCCGGAGGTTTGCGCCTGAGCGATGGTGTCATCGATCAGTTTCTTGAAGTCCTCGTCACCTTTACGCAGCATACAGCCGTAGGCTTCTTTCGACTGGGCGGTACCGACGATTTCCCAGTTGTCTGGTTTCTTCGCTTTCGCGCGTTCGCCCGCCAGCAGGGCGTCATCCATCATAAACGCGACAGCACGGCCGCTTTCCAGGGTACGGAAGGAGTCGCCATGGTCTTTCGCGCTGATGATGCGCATGTCCATTTTCTTCTCGTCGTTCAGCTTGTGCAGCAGCACTTCGGACGTGGTACCGGAGGTCACGACAACCGCTTTGCCCTTCAGGTCAGCAAAATCTTTGATGTCGCCGCCTTTCTTCGTCAGCAGGCGGGTGCCCACAACGAAGATGGTGTCCGAGAAAGCGGCCTGTTTCTGACGCTCAAGGTTGTTGGTGGTTGAGCCACATTCAAAATCAAATGTGCCGTTTTGCAGCAGAGGAATACGGTTTTGTGAAGTGATGGGGATCAGCTTCACTTGCAGGTCAGGTTTGTTCAGCTTTTTCTTCACGGCTTCAACGATGGCGTTGGAGTAATCCTGTGAATAGCCCACGACTTTTTGCGTGTTGTCGTAGTAAGAGAACGGGACAGAAGATTCACGGTGGCCGACCACGATCACGCCGTTTTTGGCAATCTTGTCGAGAGTGCTTCCTGCTGCCGGAGCGTCTTCAGCGTGGACAACCCCCGCAGACATTCCCATAACCAGCATTGCTGTGGCCAGTTTACGTAATTGCATACCCAACTCCTTTCTTATCAGCGCCAGTGACGCATAGATACCCATTGTGATGTTGTTATATCTCGCGCAATGCGAGTGCAGTGTTATGCAAGCTTGTTAACATTTAGTCTGGCTTAATGTAAAGATTTTGCTGCGTTATTGTTTATTTTTGCGAAGCGCGCCGCACCATTCAGAGGCAATAATCCCTCGTTGCACCGTTTCGGTGCTACCGATGATCTACGCTGGTGCGACAAAGTTGCACGTTAAGCCAGACAGCGTTGATGTGAATAAACAAAGCAACAGGCGTGCCAGAATTGAAGTTTGGGAGGAAATTGTCGGGTGGCGGCGCTGGAGAGTAGGTCGGGTAGGGCGTAGCAGCCACCCGACAACAGAAGGTAAGGTTATTTACGACGCTGACGCAGGCTCATCAGTACTGCGCCAAAGCCGAACAGCAAGGTCAAAATCCACAGCGGCCAGTTCCCGGTGCGCGCGTAAGGCGTAAGCCCGGTAGTTGGCGTGACGTTAGTAGTCAGCACCTCACGGGTAAATTGCGGGATCATGGCCTGGATTTCACCTTGCGGACCAATCACGGCGGTAATGCCGTTATTGGTGCTGCGCAGCAACGGACGTGCCAGCTCCAGAGAACGCATTCGCGCCATCTGGAAGTGCTGCCACGGGCCAATCGATTTACCGAACCACGCATCGTTTGAGATGGTCAGCAGATAGTCGGTGTCCGGGCGGAAATTATCGCGCACCTGCTCGCCGAGGATAATCTCGTAGCAAATGGCGGCCGTCAGGGCAAAACCGTGCGCATGCAGCTGCGGCTGAACGTAAGGGCCCCGGCTGAATGAGGACATCGGCAAATCAAAGAACGGTGCCAGTGGGCGCAGAATAGACTCCAGCGGAACAAATTCGCCAAACGGTACAAGGTGGTTTTTGTTGTAGCGATTGGTGGAGGTATAGCTGTATTCGCTGTCCTTACCGAGCGTAATGATCGTGTTGTACGTGTCATAGCGGTTCTGCTGATTGAGACGCGCATCCACAATTCCGGTGATCAGCGTACTGCCGCGCGCGCGCAGCAGATCATCCATCATCTTCAGGAAGGGCTGCTGATTGATCTCCAGGTCCGGGATCGCAGACTCAGGCCAGATGATGAGCTGCGATTTGCCCATCACCTTTTCAGTGGCGTTGGCGTAGATTTTCAGCGTGTTCAGCAGCTGATTCTCATCCCATTTCAGGGACTGCGGGATATCGCCCTGTACCAGTGAAACCTGCGTGGCGCGCGCGGGCTCCAGCGTAAACCACTGGATATAACGCAGCGGGAAGGGCAGGGCAAACAGGATCAACGCGGCAACCAGCGGCTTCCAGTTACGTGTCACCAGTGCCAGCACCAGCAGGCCGCTGACGATCATCAACAGGAAATTGATGGCTTCCACGCCCATGACCGGGGCCAGGCCTTTCAGCGGGCCGTCTACCTGGCTATAACCGAACTGCAACCACGGGAAGCCGGTCAGTACCCAGCCGCGCAGAAATTCGGTGATTTGCCAGACAACGGGTGCCGCTATCGCCACGCGCAGCCAGGTCGTTTTTGGCCACAGGCGAGACAGGATGCCCGCGAACAGGCCGGTGTAGAGCGAGAGATAGGCAGCGAGCAGCACAACCAGGAAGACGTTAACCGGCCCCGGCATTCCGCCAAATTGCGCGATACTGACGTAGACCCAGTTGATACCAGAGCCGAACAGCCCCAGCCCCCAGAAGTAGCCAATGGCCGCGGCCTGTACCGGACGACGGTTCAGGGTAAGACCCTGTAGCCCCATCAGGGAGAGAATAGCGGCTGGCCAGATATCGTAAGGAGAAAAAGCCAGCGTACCGCTGGCTCCGAGTAACAGCGCCAGCAGCAAACGGACGCGCTGGCGTTCAAAGAGTGGGGCAAATGCCATTTACATTAATCTTCCAGTTTTGGCACCGGTGAGTCGTCCGGCATTCTGACGTGAACCTGAATAATACGTCGGCTGTCAGCCATTGCGACCTTGAACTGGTAACCATCGATGTCAACGGTTTCACCGCGGGCCGGAAGATGGCCGAAGGCCTGCATCACCAGACCACCAATGGTGTCCACTTCTTCATCGCTGAAGCTGGTGCCAAAGGTATCGTTGAAGTCTTCAATGGAGGCCAGCGCGCGCACGGTCCAGGTGTGGCGGCTCAGCTGACGGAAGTCGATATCCTCTTCTTCGTCATACTCATCTTCGATTTCGCCCACGATCAGCTCAAGGATGTCTTCGATTGTGACCAGACCGGAAACGCCACCAAATTCATCAATAACAATCGCCATGTGATAGCGCTGGGAGCGAAACTCCTTCAGCATCCGATCCACACGTTTACTTTCCGGCACAACCACGGCCGGGCGTAACACCTTTTCCATACTGAAGGCTTCGGCATCGCTGCGCATAAACGGCAGCAGATCTTTCGCCATCAAAATCCCTTCAATGTGATCTTTGTCTTCGCTGATGACCGGGAAACGTGAGTGAGCCGATTCGATAATCACATCGAGGCACTCGTCCAGCGTCTGGTTGCGTTTCAGGGTAATCATCTGCGAGCGGGGGATCATGATGTCGCGGACGCGCTGGTCGGCGATGTCCATCACCCCTTCGAGCATTTCGCGCGTATCTTCGTCGATAAGGTCGTTCTGCCCGGAATCACGAATCAGCTCCAGCAGTTCATCACGGTTTTTCGGTTCGCCGTGGAAAAGCTGGTTCAGAATGAGGGAGAAAAATCCCTTTTTAGTGGTTGTCGTGTCGCTACTGTGTGAATTGTCGTCGCTCATGGCGTTTGTTAAGGGTTCTCTTGTTAGTTCAATGTTAACCGCCGCGCTATGTCCCTGCGCGGCGGCATGGTAGTCAGTGACTGACTATTCTTTCTCGGCAATGTACGGATCCTCATAGCCCAGAGCAAGCATTATCTCTGTCTCGAGGGATTCCATCTCTTCCGCTTCGTCATCTTCAATATGGTCGTAACCCAGAAGATGCAGGCTACCGTGCACCACCATGTGTGCCCAGTGCGCTTCCAGCGGCTTTTGCTGCTCTTTGGCTTCCTGCTCAACCACCTGACGGCAGATGATCAGATCGCCCAGCAGCGGCATCTCAATGCCCGGAGGGGCTTCGAACGGGAAAGAGAGCACGTTGGTCGGCTTATCTTTCCCGCGGTAGGTCAGGTTGAGCTCATGGCTTTCTGCTTCATCCACCAGGCGAATCGTGACCTCTGATTCTTCCTGAAACTGGGGGATAACGGCATCCAGCCATTTCTGAAACTGTGCCTCTTCTGGCATGCCGGAATTATCATCACAGGCCAGCTGTAAATCGAGGATCACCTGACTCATTTCTGTTCATGCTCCTGCGCTTCGCGCTTACGTTCTGCGGCCAGCTCGGCCCTGCGCTTCTGATCTGCCTCTTCCCAGGCCTCATAAGCGTTAACGATACGCGCGACGACCGGATGGCGTACCACGTCTTCACTGTGGAAGAAGTTAAAGCTGATTTCCTCTACCTCGGCCAGGACTTCGATGGCGTGACGCAGACCCGATTTGGTGTTACGCGGCAGGTCAATCTGGGTGACGTCACCGGTGATAACCGCTTTCGAGTTAAAGCCAATACGCGTCAGGAACATCTTCATCTGTTCGATGGTGGTGTTCTGGCTCTCATCCAGAATGATGAACGCGTCGTTAAGCGTACGGCCACGCATGTAGGCCAGCGGAGCAACTTCAATCACGTTACGCTCGATGAGCTTTTCAACTTTCTCGAAGCCGAGCATTTCGAACAGCGCGTCATACAGCGGGCGCAGGTAGGGATCTACTTTCTGACTCAAATCGCCCGGCAGGAAGCCCAGTTTTTCACCGGCTTCAACAGCAGGGCGGGTCAGCAGGATACGGCGGATCTCCTGACGCTCGAGCGCATCAACCGCAGCGGCAACCGCCAGATAGGTTTTACCCGTACCCGCCGGGCCCACGCCGAAGGTGATGTCGTGGTCGAGAATGTTGGCGATGTACTGCGCCTGGTTCGGGGTACGAGGCTTAATCACGCCGCGTTTAGTTTTGATGTTGATGGCTTTGCCATAGTCCGGCACGCTCTCCGCGCTCTGCTCAAGCACGCGTGCCTCTTTAATGGCCAGGTGGATCTGTTCAGGTTCAATATCCTGGATCTCACCGCGCATCGGGGCGGTATCAACATACAGGCTGCGGAGAATATCCGCCGCGGCGTTGACGCAGATTGGGCGTCCGGTGAGTTTGAAATGGTTATCGCGACGATTGATTTCGATACCCAGACGTCGCTCCAGTTGTTTGATGTTGTCATCAAACGGCCCGCACAGGCTCAGCAGGCGAGCGTTGTCTGCGGGCTCAAGGCTAATTTCACGCGTATCTATGTTCAAACTGTTCCTCTTTAATTGGTTAACTGACCTGTGGCCACACGGCGTAATAAAACGGTCATTACCGAAATTATTCACGCCACAGAATAAAGGCGCAAGCGTTGCGGTAGATATTGGGGGCGATGAGAGGAAATACAAGGCCTGCCGGACAGGCAGGCCAGAAGGATCAAGGCTGGTAAATACCCACGCCAGAATCGTTGACTTTGCGGGTGCGAGAGATAACGGATTCCGGCGTCTCGGCAATACGCAGACCCATTTCGTCCTCAGTGCGTACCACCTTCCCGCGCAGCGAGTTCGTGAGTACTTCGACAATCTCGACGTCCACAAACTTACCGATCATGTCCGGGGTGCCTTCAAAATTCACCACGCGGTTATTTTCGGTTCGACCAGACAGTTCCATGACGCTCTTACGGGAGGTGCCTTCCACCAGAATACGCTGGACAGTGCCGAGCATACGACGACTCCAGGCGTTGGCCTGCTGGTTGATACGCTCCTGTAGAATATACAGACGCTGCTTTTTCTCTTCTTCCGGCACATCGTCAACCATATCGGCCGCAGGGGTGCCCGGGCGCGCAGAGAAGATAAAGCTGTAGCTGACGTCGAAATTCACCTCGCCGATGAGCTTCATGGTGCGCTCAAAGTCATCAGCGGTTTCGCCAGGGAAGCCGACGATAAAGTCGGAGCTAATCTGGATATCCGGGCGCGCTTCACGCAGCTTGCGGATGGTGGACTTATACTCGAGCACCGTATGTGGACGACCCATCAGGTTCAGCACGCGATCAGAACCGCACTGGATCGGCAGGTGCAGGAAGCTCACCAGCTCTGGCGTATCGCGATAGACGTCAATTATGTCGTCGGTAAATTCCATCGGATGGCTGGTGGTAAAGCGAATGCGGTCGATGCCGTCAATCGCCGCCACCAGACGCAGCAGTTCAGCAAAGCTGCCGGTGGTACCGTCGTAGTTTTCCCCGCGCCAGGCGTTCACGTTCTGACCCAGCAGGTTCACTTCACGAACGCCCTGCGCGGCAAGCTGCGCGATTTCAAACAGGATATCGTCTGCCGGGCGGCTCACTTCTTCACCGCGGGTGTAAGGCACCACGCAGTAAGTACAGTATTTGTTGCAGCCTTCCATGATGGAGACGAAGGCGGTCGGGCCATCAGCGCGCGGCTCAGGCAGACGGTCAAATTTCTCGATCTCCGGGAAGCTCACGTCAACCACCGGGCTACGGCTGCCGCGAACCTGATTAATCATCTCTGGCAGGCGGTGCAGGGTCTGAGGGCCAAAAACGATATCCACATAGGGGGCTCTCTGGCGGATCAGCTTACCTTCCTGCGATGCGACGCAGCCACCCACGCCAATAATCAGGTCCGGATTTTTCCGTTTGAGAAGCTTCCAGCGGCCTAACACATGAAAAACTTTTTCCTGTGCTTTTTCACGAATTGAACAGGTGTTCAGCAGCAGCACATCGGCTTCTTTCGCATTTTCAGTCAGCTGGTATCCGTGGGTGGTATCCAGCAGATCGGCCATCTTCGATGAATCGTATTCGTTCATCTGACAGCCCCACGTTTTTATATGGAGTTTTTTAGTCATCGACTTGCTCAGCTCAGGATTGCAAGCCGCGTATTGTAATGCTTTGGTGCGGTTGTGACCAGTATGAAGGTTGTCAACCTCAGGGCCGCAAAAATCCGGTAAACTTAAGGTATTCTCCAATAAGGAATAGTGACCATGACACTCCTGAACATCGAAGTTGCCGTTGTTGGCGGCGGTATGGTCGGCGGCGCACTGGCGCTGGGGCTGGCGCAGCAGGGATTTGACGTAACCGTTATTGAACAGGCGGCTCCGCCGGCATTCGATCCTGCCAGCCAACCGGACGTGCGTATTTCCGCCATCAGCGCGGCCTCTGTTGATCTGCTTCGCGGGCTGGGCGTCTGGGAGGCGGTGCTGGCGATGCGCGCGCACCCATACAGCCGTCTTGAAACCTGGGAGTGGGAAAATGCTCACGTGTCGTTTGATGCCGCCGAGCTGAAACTGCCGCGCCTGGGCTATATGGTGGAAAACAACGTGCTCCAGCAGGCACTCTGGCAGGCGCTGGAGGCGCACCCGAAGGTGACGCTGCGCGTTCCGGACTCGCTGAAAGGCCTGCATCGTCATGAGGGCGGGTATCTCCTGACGCTGGACAACGACGATGAGCTGGCCGTGAAGCTGGTGGTGGGGGCGGATGGCGCGAACTCGCAGGTCAGGCAGATGGCAGGCATTGGGATCCATGCCTGGCAGTACCAGCAGTCCTGCATGCTGATCACCGTGCAGTCAGAAAACGCGCCGGGCGAAAGCACCTGGCAGCATTTTACGCCGAACGGCCCGCATGCATTCTTACCGCTGTTTGATAACTGGGCTTCGCTGGTGTGGTACGACAAACCGGCGCGCATTCGACAGTTGCAGGGGCTGTCCATGGATCAGTTGCAGCGCGAAATCCGCCAGCACTTCCCGAGCCGTCTGGGCAACGTGACCCCGGTTGCCGCCGGCGCATTCCCGCTGATGCGACGCCATGCGTTGCAGTATGCCCTTGAAGGACTGGTGCTGGTGGGGGACGCGGCGCACACCATTCATCCGCTGGCGGGGCAGGGGGTGAATCTGGGATACCGTGACGTCGATGCGTTACTGGATGTGCTGGGTAACGCTCGCGCCCACGCGGAAGCCTGGGCCAGCCATCAGGTACTGAAGCGCTACCAGACGCGCCGTATGGCGGATAACTTCATTATGCAGTCGGGGATGGATCTGTTCTATGCCGGGTTCAGCAACGATGTTGGTCCGGTGCGTATAGTGCGCAATATTGGATTGATGGCAGCGGAACGCGCCGGTGGTCTGAAGCGTCAGGCCCTGAAATATGCCCTCGGACTCTGATCTTTATTCCCTCTCCCCGTGGGAGAGGGCATCAGGCCGCACTATTCTGAACAACAAAAACAAAAAAGCCCGCAGAGCGGGCTTGTTTGTTTTAAGTGGCTGGGGTGCAGGGATTCGAACCCCGGAATGCTGGTATCAGAAACCAGAGCCTTACCGCTTGGCGACACCCCAATTGCGTTAAACAAACTGCTTAACGACTTTAAAGTGGCTGGGGTACGAGGATTCGAACCTCGGAATGCCGGAATCAGAATCCGGTGCCTTACCGCTTGGCGATACCCCAACAATGTTCAGTTTACCGAATCGTATTCGATAACATAAATATGGTGGCTACGACGGGATTCGAACCTGTGACCCCATCATTATGAGTGATGTGCTCTAACCAACTGAGCTACGTAGCCAGTACTGCAATCTTCGATGGCTGGGGTACCTGGATTCGAACCAGGGAATGCCGGTATCAAAAACCGGTGCCTTACCGCTTGGCGATACCCCAATACTGCGGAGAACCGCATAATCGAAGAAATATGGCTGGGGTACCTGGATTCGAACCAGGGAATGCCGGTATCAAAAACCGGTGCCTTACCGCTTGGCGATACCCCATCCGTGCAACGCTTACCTGGGAATGGTGCGGGAGGCGAGACTTGAACTCGCACACCTTGCGGCGCCAGAACCTAAATCTGGTGCGTCTACCAATTTCGCCACTCCCGCAAAAAAGATGGTGGCTACGACGGGATTCGAACCTGTGACCCCATCATTATGAGTGATGTGCTCTAACCAACTGAGCTACGTAGCCATCTTTTTTTCGCGTTACCTTATCGGCGTTGCGGGGCGCATTATGCGTATAGACCCTTGCAGCGTCAACACCTTTTTCAATGAAAATAGCCGGAATGTGACTGTTTGGTTAGGTTGCGAACAGCGAGGCCGAATATTCGACAATTATTGGTTATTAATCGATTTTATGCGGAGAAAAGAGAGGCAAAAAAATCAGGCCCCGGAGGGCCTGATGATACTCTGAACATTATTTATAGGCAGACTGGTGAACGCCCACCGCGCGTCCTGACGGATCGTTCATCGCTTTGAATGATTCATCCCATTCAATGGCTTTAGCAGAAGAGCAGGCGACCGATGGGCCACCCGGTACGCACTCTGCTGCGCTTGGAACCGGGAACAGCTCCTCAAAGATCTCACGGTACAAATACGCTTCTTTCGAGGCTGGCGTGTTGTACGGGAAACGGAAGCTCGCAGTTTCCAGTTGTTGATCAGAAACCTGTTTCGCCGCCACCTCTTTCAGGGTGTCGATCCAGCTGTAACCCACGCCATCCGAGAACTGCTCTTTCTGACGCCACGCCACGCTTGCCGGCAGGTAGGATTCAAAACATTCACGCAGGATATGTTTCTCCATTTTGCCGTTGCCGCACATTTTGTCCTGCGGGTTGATGCGCATCGCCACATCAAGGAATTTCTTATCGAGGAACGGCACGCGGGCTTCCACACCCCAGGCGGACATCGCTTTGTTGGCGCGCGCGCAGTCAAACATGTGCAGCGCCTGTAGCTTACGCACCGTTTCTTCATGCAGCTCTTTGGCGTTTGGCGCTTTGTGGAAATAGAGGTAACCGCCAAACACTTCGTCAGAACCCTCGCCGGAGAGCACCATCTTGATGCCCATCGCTTTGATCTTCCGCGACATCAAATACATCGGTGTGGAGGCGCGAATGGTGGTCACATCATAGGTTTCAATGTGATAGATCACATCGCGGATCGCATCCAGACCTTCCTGTACGGTGAAGTGAATTTCATGGTGCACCGTGCCGAGATGATTTGCCACTTCCTGGGCGGCTTTCAGGTCAGGTGCCCCTTCCAGACCCACGGCAAAGGAGTGCAGCTGCGGCCACCAGGCTTCAGAGCGCTCCTGATCTTCCACGCGACGTGCGGCGAATTTCTTGGTGATCGCGGAGATCACGGAGGAGTCCAGACCGCCGGAGAGCAGTACGCCGTAAGGTACGTCTGACATCAGGTGGCTTTTCACTGACTCTTCCAGGGCCTGACGCAGTTCGGCTTTGTCCGTCACGTTGTCTTTCACCGCCTCATAATCAAACCAGTCGCGCTGGTAGTACGGGCGGATCTCGCCGTCTTTACTCCACAGGTAGCTACCTGCCGGGAACTCTTTGATGGTGCGGCACACCGGTACCAGGGCTTTCATCTCTGAGGCAACGTAGAAGTTGCCGTGCTCATCGTGTCCCATGTACAGCGGGATAATACCGATATGGTCGCGGCCAATCAGGTAAGCGTCTTTTTCGCTGTCGTACAGCGCGAAGGCGAACATACCTTGCAGATCGTCGAGGAACTCCGGGCCTTTCTCCTGATACAGCGCCAGGATCACTTCGCAGTCTGAGCCGGTCTGAAACGCGTAGCGATCGCCGTACTCGGCGCGCAGCGCCTGATGGTTGTAAATTTCACCGTTAACAGCCAGCGCGTGCGTTTTTTTCTCGTTATACAGCGGCTGTGCGCCAGCGTTTACATCAACAATGGAGAGACGTTCGTGAGCCAGAATCGCTTTATCGCTGGCGTATACGCCTGACCAGTCCGGACCGCGATGGCGCATCAGGCGGGACAATTCGAGTGCTTTTTTACGCAGTTCGCCCGCGTCAGTTTTAATATCCAGTACGCCAAAAATAGAACACATAACCTTCTCCGTTAACCCTGTTGCGTTGTGATGTTGCTTGCTTATGAAAATGCCGCAAAAGGGGGAGGGGGCGCAAGCGTTTTACCGATGAAAACGTAAAAAGTGCAATGACGATTGCCGAATCTTAAAAAAAGAGTATGTCTTAAGCAATTCTATTGATGATTTCTCAATGAAGGGCTGATTTCTTTAGATGAAGTGATGTTTTCAGACAGCAGAAATGAAAAACCACGCCCTGAGGCGTGGTTCTGAATCAAATAACGTCGATTTCGTCGACAGAAGGGTAAATCCAGCTTGGCCGGAACGGCATCGTATCAATGTCATCAAGCTGTGAAACGCCAGAAAGCACCAGGATGGTTTCAAGCCCCGCCTGGAAGCCAGCCAGAATATCGGTACGCAGGTTGTCGCCCACGATGACGGTTTCTTCTGAGTGTGCCTGCATCGTATTCAGTGCGGCGCGGATGATCCACGGGCTCGGTTTACCGACAACAAACGGCTTACGACCCGAGATTTTTTCGATACCGGCGCAAAGCGCACCGCAGGCGGGATAAAAACCACGACCGTGCGTGTCCGGGTTGGTGGCGATAAAACGCGCACCGTTGGCGACAAAGTAGGCTGCCTTATGCATCATCTCCCAGTTAAAGGAGCGCGTTTCGCCCACGATGACAAAGTCCGGGTTCACGTCGGTGATGGTGAAGCCCGCTTTATACAGCTCGTGGATCAGCGCACCTTCACCAACGACATAGGCTTTTTTGCCTTCCTGACGCTTCAGGAAATCCGCGGTCGCCATCGCAGAGGTATAGAACACGCTGTCCGGGACGTTGACGCCTGCGGTAGCAAAGCGGTTTGCCAGATCCTGACCAGTCTGTGAAGGGTAGTTCGTGAGAAGAACCAGTGGCATTCCTTTGTCGATGATGCGGTGAAGAAACTCCGCAGCACCCGGCACGGCAACGTTGTCGTGCATCAGCACGCCGTCGATATCACAAATTACATTCTTAATGGTCATGGACAATCCGACATCAAAAAAAGAAGGCGTTACTATAAGGTCCGATCAGGATTCCAGCAAATGTTGCAGCAGGATCCCGTTGAGCATGGCACGTTTTACCAGGGCGAATGCGCCAATTGCCGAGCGGTGATCGAGCGTAGATCGCACCACCGGCAAATTCTGGCGAAATGCCTTCAGCGCCTGGGTATTGATGCAGCCTTCAATGGCGGGCAGTAACACTTTTTCGGCTTCAACGATCTCGCCGGCAATCACCACTTTCTGCGGATTAAACAGGTTGATGGCAATGGCGATGGTCTTACCCAGGTGGCGTCCTACCTGTTCGATCACTTCGCAGGCCAGCGCATCGCCTTTGTTTGCCGCTTTGCAGATGGCGCCGATCTTACAATCGTCCAGCGTGACGCGGCTCTGGTAACCCTGCTCCAGCAGATGGCGAACGCGATGTTCAATGGCGGCATTGGCGGCAACGGTTTCAAGACAGCCAAAGTTACCGCAGTGGCAGCGCTCGCCAAGCGGTTCCACCTGGATATGACCAATCTCGCCTACGTTACCGTTACGGCCAATAAAAATGCGGCCATTCGAGATGATGCCCGCACCTGTACCACGGTGAACGCGCACCAGAATAGAGTCTTCGCAGTCCTGGCTCGCACCAAAGTAGTGCTCCGCCAGCGCCAGCGAGCGAATATCGTGACCAACAAAGCAGGTCAGCTTGAAGCGCTTTTCCAGCGCCTCAACCAGCCCCCAGTTCTCTACCTTAATATGCGGCATGTAGCGAATAACGCCGCTTTCCGGGTCAACCAGGCCGGGCAAAATCACCGAGATGGCGATGAGTTCACGGATCTTGCGCTGACAGCTTTCGATAAACTGCGCAATGGTATTCAGCAACGCGTGTTCAAGCGTCTCCTGCGTGCGCTCAGGAAGGGGGTAGTGTTCTTCGGCAATGGCCTTGCTGCTCAGATCGTAGAGCGTAAGCGTGGTGTCATGACGTCCTAAGCGAACGCCAATGGCCTGAAAATTGCGGGTTTCCGTGACGATGGAAATCGCGCGGCGGCCCCCGGTGGAGGCCTGCTGATCGACTTCTTTGATCAGGCCGCGCTCAATAAGCTGACGTGTAATTTTTGTCACGCTGGCGGGAGCAAGCTGGCTTTGTTCGGCTATCTGAATGCGTGAGATTGGCCCGTGCTGGTCAATCAGGCGATAAACCGCCGCGCTGTTAAGTTGTTTAACGAGATCGACATTACCGATTTGAGCTTGTCCGCCTGGTGTCATACTTTTACTTACTCAGTGACGACCTCGTTACCATTAACGATGGTCTTAATAATTTTATAATCGTGTGTGAACGCCGTCAGGTTTGCAACCATACCTGGCGCAATACCGCCGAGCTGTTTATCGACGCCAATGGCGCGCGCCGGATAAAGCGTGGCCATGCGCAGCACTTCCTCAAGCGCGATGCCGCAATGTTCAACGAGGTTACGTACCCCTTCGATCATCGTCAGAGAAGAACCGCTCAGCGTGCCGTTCTCATCCACACACAGTCCATTCCGGTAGTATATTGTTTTACCAGCAAAAATGAACTGCTCAATATTCGCTCCTGCCGGAGCGGTAGCATCCGTCACCAGGCAGAGCTTGTCGCCTTTCAGACGCTTGGCGTTGCGGATGTTGGTGTAATCGACATGCAAGCCGTCGGCGATAATGCCGCAGTAGACGTCTGGTTCATCCAGAATGGCGCCAACCAGTCCCGGTTCGCGGCCAGTAATATAGGGCATCGCGTTATAAAGGTGTGTGGCAAACGTAATGCCTGCGCGGAAACCGGCCTTCGCCTCTTTCAGCGTCGCGTTCGAATGGCCCGCAGACACCACAATCCCGGCGGCGGCCAGTTTGCTGATAACGTCCGTGCCGGTCATTTCCGGGGCCAGCGTTACTTTGGCGATCACATCGGCATTGGCGCACATGTAATCCACCAGCTCGGCATCCGGTTTGCGCACGTAGTTTGGGTTATGGGTGCCTTTCTTGACCATATTCAGCCATGGTCCTTCCAGGTGCAGGCCCAGCGCCTGATTCGGATGTTTTGCCAGGTATTCGCGCATGACGCGGATACCCTGTTTCATCAGGTCATCGCTGCTGGTGATCAGCGTTGGCAGATAGCTGGTGCAGCCCGATTTCTCGTTGGCTTTTTGCATGATTTCCAGCGTTTCAACCGATACCGCCTCTGCGGTATCGTTAAACTGGACACCGCCGCAGCCGTTAAGCTGTACGTCGATGAAACCGGGGGAGATTACTGCTCCATTGAGGGAACGCTGTTCGATCTCCGGCGGCAGTTCCGCCAGCGGGCAAACACGTTCAATCAGGCCATTGGCGATTACAATCGCATGGTCATCCAGAATTTCATGGCCGGTATAAATCCGACCGTGGGTTAAAGCGTACATATCGACCCCCGGTTAAAAAAAGCGACCGCCCCGGATATAAAGAGGCGGTTATTCAATTACAGACCTTTGATGTTCTCAGCTTCCAGCTCGTTGAAGTATTTCAGCGTTTTCACTTTCAGCTCCATGGTGGACGGTTCGTCACACACGACAACCGCTTTTGGATGCAGCTGTAAGCAGCTGATCGTCCACATATGGTTCACGTTACCTTCAACGGCAGCCTGAAGCGCTTGCGCTTTCACCGCGCCCAGCACCAGAATCATCACTTCTTCGGCATCCAGCAGCGTGCCCACGCCCACGGTCAGCGCGTATTTAGGCACCTGATTGACGTCGCCGTCAAAGAAGCGGGAGTTAGCCACGCGCGTATCATGGGTCAGCGTTTTAATACGGGTACGGGAAGCTAGTGAAGATGCCGGTTCGTTGAACGCGATATGACCATCGTTGCCTACGCCGCCCATAAACAGGTGGATTTTACCGTAGGAACGGATTTTTTCTTCATACTGACGGCATTCTGCGTCAATATCAGGCGCGTTTCCATTCAGCAGGTTAATGTTTTCAGCCGGAATATCAACGTGATCGAAGAAATTACGGTGCATAAAGCTGTGGTAACTTTCCGGATGTTCCTTCGGCAGGCCGACATATTCGTCCATGTTGAAGGTCACAACGTGTTTAAAGCTAACCTGGCCCGCTTTGTGCATTTCAACCAGAGCTTTATACGCGGTCAGGGGCGTGCCACCGGTTGGAAGACCGAGAACGAAAGGACGATCGGCTGTTGGTTTGAACGCGTTGATGCGGTTAACGATATGACGAGCAGCCCATTTTCCGACTTGTTCAGCTGTTGCCAGGGGAATCAGTCTCATTATTCACCTCTAAAGTTTAAGTAAAAGTGGGCGGATGATTAGTGCAACCTGAACTAAGCGTAACCTGGAACCTTTCAGGCCGGATCAATCCGTCTTGATTTTTTGAATGGTAAAATAAGTTTTCGTCTTTAGCCAGTGAAAGGGAGGGTTTAATACGATATTTGGTGACAATAATCACAAAAAATAGGTGTTTAATTTGCGATACGAATTAATTTTTCACACACTCACACTGCCAGTGAATCATCAACTGTATCTATCGTTCGTGACACAATAAAAACATAGTTTATGCGCGAGTCTTAACAAAGGGTCTCGTAGGGGGAATAGGATGAATATTTTAGGTTTTTTCCAGCGCCTCGGTAGGGCTTTGCAGCTCCCTATCGCCGTGCTACCGGTTGCAGCGTTGCTGCTGCGATTCGGGCAACCCGATCTTCTTAACGTGCCGTTTATTGCCCAGGCAGGCGGTGCAATTTTTGACAACCTGGCGCTGATTTTCGCCATCGGTGTGGCGTCAAGCTGGTCAAAAGACAGCGCTGGTGCCGCGGCACTGGCAGGGGCTGTCGGTTACTTCATCCTCACGAAAGCGATGGTAACCATCAACCCTGAAATCAATATGGGTGTGCTGGCAGGTATCATTACCGGCCTGGTGGGTGGCGCCGTGTACAACCGTTGGGCAGGTATCAAACTTCCTGACTTCCTGAGCTTCTTCGGCGGTAAACGTTTTGTGCCGATTGCGACGGGCTTTTTCTGTCTGATCCTCGCCGCCATCTTTGGCTACGTTTGGCCACCGGTGCAGCATGCTATCCATGCGGGTGGCGAGTGGATCGTGTCTGCGGGCGCAATGGGCGCGGGCATCTTCGGTTTCATTAACCGTCTGCTGATCCCAACCGGTCTGCATCAGGTACTGAACACCATCGCCTGGTTCCAGATTGGTGAGTTCACCAACGCGGCCGGCGCGGTATTCCACGGTGATATCAACCGCTTCTACGCAGGCGACGGCACCGCGGGCATGTTCATGTCTGGCTTCTTCCCAATCATGATGTTTGGTCTGCCTGGCGCGGCGCTGGCAATGTACCTGGCTGCGCCGAAAGCGCGTCGCCCAATGGTTGGCGGGATGCTGCTGTCCGTTGCGATCACCGCCTTCCTGACCGGCGTGACCGAGCCACTGGAATTCCTGTTCATGTTCCTGGCTCCGCTGCTGTATCTGATGCACGCGATCCTGACCGGTATCAGCCTGTTCGTCGCCACCCTTCTGGGTATCCATGCTGGCTTCTCCTTCTCCGCAGGCGCCATCGACTATGTGTTGATGTACAACCTGCCGGCGGCAAGCAGCAACGTCTGGATCCTGATGGTGATGGGCCTGATCTTCTTCGTTATCTACTTCGTTCTGTTCAGCGCGGTTATTCGTATGTTTAACCTGAAGACGCCGGGCCGCGAAGATACGAAAGATGATGTTGTGACCAGTGAAGCCAACAGCAATACCGAAGAGGGTTTAACCCAGCTGGCAACCAACTACATTGCCGCTGTGGGTGGCACCGACAACCTGAAAGCGATCGATGCCTGTATTACCCGTCTGCGTCTGACCGTAGGTGACTCCGCACGCGTGAGCGATGCAATGTGCAAACGCCTGGGTGCGTCTGGTGTGGTGAAACTGAACAAACAAACCATCCAGGTTATCGTGGGTGCGAAAGCCGAATCTATCGGCGATGAAATGAAAAAAGTGGTTGCCCGTGGGCCGGTCGCTGCCGCCTCAACGGATAACGCGCCAGTGGCTGACGCGCCGGTTGCAAAACCGCAGGCTGTGCCAAACGCGGTGACCATCGCTGCGCTGGTTTCTCCGGTGACAGGTGACGTTGTTGCGCTTGAGCAGGTGCCTGACGAAGCGTTCGCCAGCAAAGCGGTCGGTGACGGCGTGGCGGTGAAACCAACGGACAAAACCGTGGTCTCTCCGGCTGCCGGTACTATCGTGAAAATCTTCAACACCAACCACGCGTTCTGCCTGGAAACGGAAAAAGGCGCGGAGATCGTTGTTCATATGGGTATCGATACCGTTGCGCTGAACGGTCAGGGCTTTACTCGTCTGGTGGAAGAGGGTGCTGAAGTGGCGGCAGGTCAGCCGATTCTGGAAATGGATCTGGACTTCCTGAATGCCAACGCGCGCTCCATGATAAGCCCGGTCGTGTGCAGCAACATCGACGACTTCAGCGGTCTGGTGATCCAGGCGCAGGGTCAGGTGGTTGCAGGCCAGACGCCACTGTATGAGATTAAAGGCAAGTAATCGCTCCTGAGTAGAGTTATGCCTTTAGCGGCGGGGGATATCCTCCGCCGCTTTTTTTTGCAGCAATTGCCCCCATTATTTTCTTCCGGGACGTTTTAAGGGTTGTCACTACGTCCGGCTTATAAGATCATATGCCGTTATACGTTGTTTACGCTTTGAGGAATCCACGATGAGTGAGGCAGAAGCCCGCCCGAGTAACTTTATTCGTCAGATCATCGATGAAGATCTGGCCAGTGGTAAGCACACCACAGTCCACACGCGTTTCCCGCCGGAGCCAAATGGCTACCTGCACATTGGTCACGCCAAATCGATCTGCCTGAACTTTGGTATTGCGCAAGATTACCAGGGGCAGTGCAACCTGCGTTTCGATGACACCAACCCAGTAAAAGAAGACATCGAATACGTTGAGTCGATTAAAAACGACGTGCAATGGCTGGGCTTCAACTGGTCTGGCGATATCTGCTACTCCTCAGACTACTTCGATCAGCTGTATGCCTATGCGGTTGAACTGATTAACAAAGGTCTGGCATACGTCGACGAATTGTCTGCTGACGAAATCCGTGAATACCGCGGTACGCTGACTCAGCCTGGTAAAAACAGCCCGTTCCGCGATCGTAGCGTGGAAGAGAACCTGGCGCTGTTTGAAAAAATGCGTGCCGGTGGCTTCGAAGAAGGTAAAGCGTGTCTGCGTGCCAAAATCGATATGGCGTCTCCGTTCATCGTGATGCGCGATCCGGTGCTGTACCGCATTAAGTTCGCTGAACACCACCAGACCGGTAACAAGTGGTGCATCTACCCGATGTACGACTTCACCCACTGCATCAGCGATGCGCTGGAAGGCATTACGCACTCTCTGTGCACGCTGGAATTCCAGGACAACCGTCGTCTGTACGACTGGGTGCTGGATAACATCACCATTCCTGTGCATCCGCGTCAGTACGAGTTCTCTCGTCTGAACCTGGAATACACCGTGATGTCCAAGCGTAAGCTGAACCTGCTGGTCACCGACAAGCACGTTGAAGGCTGGGACGACCCGCGTATGCCCACCATCTCTGGCCTGCGTCGTCGTGGCTATACCTCGGCGTCTATTCGTGAGTTCTGCAAACGTATTGGCGTTACCAAGCAGGACAACACCATCGAAATGGCGTCTCTGGAATCCTGCATTCGCGAAGACCTGAACGAAAACGCGCCGCGCGCGATGGCAGTGATCGATCCAGTGAAACTGGTCATCGAAAACTATCCGCAGGGTGGAAGCGAACTGGTCTCGATGCCTAACCATCCTAACAAACCGGAAATGGGCACCCGCGACGTGCCGTTCAGCGGTGAAATCTGGATCGATCGCGCCGACTTCCGTGAAGAAGCGAACAAGCAGTACAAGCGTCTGGTGCTGGGCAAAGAAGTGCGTCTGCGTAACGCCTATGTGATCAAAGCCGAGCGCGTAGAGAAAGATGCGGAAGGTAACATCACGACCATCTTCTGTACGTACGACGCAGAGACGCTGAGTAAAGATCCGGCGGATGGCCGTAAAGTAAAAGGTGTAATCCACTGGGTGAGTGCGCAGCATGCGCTGCCGGTTGAGATCCGTCTCTACGATCGTCTGTTCAGCGTACCTAACCCAGGCGCTGCGGAGGACTTCCTGGCGGTTATCAACCCTGAGTCGCTGATTATCAAGCAGGGGTATGCCGAGCCGTCTCTGAAAGCCGCTGAAGCCGGTAAAGCGTTCCAGTTTGAACGTGAGGGTTACTTCTGCCTGGACAGCCGTTACAGCACGGCGGAAAAACCGGTATTTAACCGTACCGTCGGTCTGCGTGATACCTGGACTAAGATCGGCGAATAATCACGCTGGCATGGTCAATGAGAAACAAACGCCGCGTAATGCGGCGTTTTTTTATTTAACGATCATGTCGTTAAGCATCGGGATGATGAATTAAAGCCAACATTCCAGGTCAATGTGGTGCTACTTATTTTATTTAAAAAAGTTTGTTGTTTTCCAAAAAACAGAAACGCTGAAAAATATATTCACAATATCAATGTTACTTACTGAAAATTAGCGTATTCCCCCGCCAGTACTTGCTTCCCGGTAAATGTTACAAAGCACTACGAAATATGTGCTCTTCGTCATAATCCTGACTTTTGCCTGATAAAAGCATTGATAATTCGCGTCGCGAAAAATAACCTAAAGACGGTAGTTAATTCGAGGGTATTTCTGACTACCCCTGACCACTTGGTCTTTTCTGTTTTTCGCCGTTTAAGGCGTTTTAATTCGTCAAAGAGGAATAATCTATGCGTACGTTCAGTGGCAAACGTAGTGCGCTGGCGCTGGCTATCGCCGGTGTGACAGCAATGTCGGGCCTGGTGGTTGCGCCAGAGGCAAAAGCAGCAGGTTTCATCGAAGATTCCACCCTCACGGGCGGTATTTATTACTGGCAGCGTGAGCGTGACCGTAAAGACGTCACTGAAGATAAATACAAAACCAACCTTTCTCACTCGACCTGGAACGCCAACCTTGATTTCCAGTCGGGATATGCCGCCGATATGTTCGGGATCGATATTGCAGCGTTCACCGCAATTGAAATGGCCGAAAATGGCGACAGCGGCCATCCGAACGAAATTGCGTTCTCCTCCAGCAATAAAGCCTACGACGAAGACTGGTCCGGCGATAAAAGCGGAATCAGCCTGTATAAAGCGGCTGCAAAATTCAAATATGGTCCGGTCTGGGCGCGTGGAGGTTATATCCAGCCAACCGGCCAGACGCTGTTAGCACCGCACTGGAGCTTTATGCCAGGTACCTATCAGGGTGCGGAAGCCGGTGCTAATTTTGACTACGGCGATGCGGGGGCGTTGAGCTTCTCCTATATGTGGACCAACGAGTATAAAGCGCCGTGGCACATTGAGATGGACAAGTTCTATCAGAACGATAAAAAAACCAAAGTTGATTATCTCCACTCGCTGGGGGCGAAGTACGACTTCAAAAACGATCTGGTGCTGGAAGCTGCTTTTAGTCAGGCTGAAGGCTATATCGATCAGTACTTTGCTAAAGCCAGCTACAAATTTGATATCGCGGGTAGCCCGCTGAGCACCAGCTATCAGTTCTACGGTACGCGCGACAAAGTCAGTGATGGCAGCGTAAATGATATCTATGACGGCACCGCGTGGTTACAGGCGCTGACCTTCGGTTACAAGGTAGGTCAGGTTGATTTACGTCTGGAGGGAACATGGGTCAAGGCAGAAGGGCAGCAGGGCTACTTCCTGCAACGTATGACGCCAACCTACGCCTCTTCCAATGGTCGTCTGGATATCTGGTGGGATAACCGCTCTGACTTTAACGCCGACGGCGAAAAGGCGGTCTTCTTCGGCGCAATGTATGACCTGAAGAACTGGAACCTGCCTGGCTGGGCGGTGGGTGCGTCCTACGCGTACGCCTGGGACGCGAAGCCAGCAGATATGGCTACGCCAGACGCCTACTACGATCCGAACTACCGTCTGAAAGAGTCTTCATACAGCCTGGATGCGATTTACACCCTTCAGGAGGGCCGTGCGAAAGGCACGATGTTCAAACTGCACTTCACCCAGTATGACAACCACTCCGATATCCCGAGCTACGCGGGCGGTTACGGCAACATCTTCCAGGATGAACGTGACGTGAAATTCATGGTGATTGCGCCATTCACAATCTTCTGATGAACACGCAGGCGGGCGAAATCCCGCCTGCATGGAGACTGCATATGATGAAAAAAATGGTAATCGTTGCGCTGCTGGCATCGGGGCTGGTGGCGTGTGCGCAGGATCAGGCGCAGAAAGAAGACTCCCGTCTGAAGGAGGCGTATAGCGCCTGCATCAATACAGCACAAGGATCGCCAGAGAAGATTGAAGCCTGCCAGAGCGTGCTGAATGTGCTGAAAAAAGAGAAAGCGCATGAGCAGTTTGCGACGCAGGAAAATGTTCGCGTGATGGATTACCAGGCCTGTATCCAGGCGCGGAAAAGCGGTAACGATCAGGAAGTGGCGAAGCGTTGCGATAAGATCTGGGACGAGATTCGCAATAACAATAAATAAGTTGCTTTATGCCCGGTGGCGCTGCGCTTACCGGGCCTACAACGGTGTCACAGCCCGTAGGCCCGGTAAGCGCAGCGCCACCGGACTTTTTTCAGGCAAAAAAAAGCCAACCTTACGGCTGGCTCAGAGTATGAACACGATATTATTTCGCGTCGTGCGCGTGGTCGTCTTCGCGGCAATCGCCTTCAGCGCAGTGACCGTACAGGTACAGGCTGTGGTTGGTCAGGCGGATGCCATGACGGGCGGCGATTTCACGCTGGCGTGATTCAATGGAATCATCGCTAAATTCAATGACCTTGCCACAGTCGAGGCAGATCAGGTGATCGTGGTGATGCTGCTGAGTCAGCTCGAACACGGATTTACCGCCTTCGAAATTATGACGAGTAACAATGCCCGCGTCATCAAACTGGTTCAGCACACGATAGACGGTTGCCAGCCCAATCTCTTCACCCATATCGATAAGACGCTTATAAAGGTCTTCCGCACTGACATGGTGATTGTCTGGCCCCTGAAGCACTTCAAGGATTTTTAACCGAGGAAGCGTTACTTTCAGGCCAGCTTTCTTTAATGCGGTATTGTTGTCAGTCATGCGGAATCTGTCCTGTTGCTAAACGATTCACTTCAAAAGAAGAAGTGACAGAAAATGCACTTGGGATAATGCGTCTCATTATAGAACTGCCATGGCTAAATGAAAACTGCAAGTCTCAAGCAAAGTATGCTTATAAAAACGTGGTATCACCAACAAACTTGTTCGATGGCACCCACTTTTTACCAGGGGGATATTGTACAGGTCTGGGCGAAAAAGTTAAAAGTTTGTAGCAATTAATTTAATCGGTTTTACCTGGAAAACGGGCGCAACCGGAGTTGCGCCGCAGGGATATCAGGCGTTAAGGATATCGTCCAGGTTCAGCTCTTCACGAACCTGCTTAACCCATTTTTCTACACGCTCAGCGGTCAGCTCTGGCTGACGGTCTTCATCAATGGCCAGGCCAACGAAGTGATCGTCATCTGCCAGACCTTTGGACGCTTCGAAATGGTAACCCGCCGTTGGCCAGTGACCGACGATCGCCGCACCGCGTGGCTCAATGATGTCGCGAATAGTGCCCAGCGCATCACAGAAATACTCAGCATAGTCTTCCTGATCGCCACAGCCAAACAGGGCAACCAGCTTGCCGTTGAAGTCTACTTCTTCCAGCGTCGGGAAGAAATCGTCCCAGTCACACTGTGCTTCACCGTAGTACCAGGTCGGGATGCCCAGCAGCAGGATGTCATAGCCCTCGAGATCTTCTTTGCTGCTCTTGGCGATGTCATGCACATCAGCAACGTCTTTACCGAGCTGTTTTTGAATGTTTTTTGCGATATTTTCAGTATTGCCGGTATCACTGCCAAAGAAAATGCCGATGATTGCCATGAGTAAAATAACCTCTTGAAACTTAATGGTATGGTGGCGCAAATTGTCCACGGATAAGGGCAATAATAGCAGAACAGGCAACCCTGCGGAAACAGCTATCACGCAGGACTGCACTCTGTGCTACATGAAAAAGGTAATATTGGGGATTTTCTGACTCACGCCTTGCCGCGTAACGTCTCAAGCTGGGCGATCAGCATCTCTTCGATCAGTTCGCTGCGGCTGATGTTGCGCGCGTCAGCTAACTCGTTAAGCGCATCGACGGCATCGGCATTCAGCTTCAGTTCGACACGCTTAAGCCCACGATTTTTATCGCGTTTAAGCTGGTTGCGTTTATTGATACGCAGCTGTTCATCGCGCGAAAGCGGATTCGTTTTCGGTCGTCCCGGTCGACGCTCATTCGCGAACAGATCTAGTGTCGTACGGTCCGTTTGTTCTTTGGCCATGATTCTGAGACTTCGGGGGAAACACGCCGCCCTGCTAATGCCCGGGCGATAAGCGCGCCATCATACATCACCCAAATCCACACGCCAACGACTGGAAGCCCGTCGTCTTCCGGTCGCTGGCTTTTTAATCAATTAGCTGTATCAGTAAGATAGCGGCGAATGGCGCGCAGGACGGCATCCGGTTTTTCCGCGTGTACCCAGTGTCCGGCACCGGCAATGACGTGAGCGCGAGCCTGCGGGAATTGCGCCAGCAGCGTGTCACGATACGCATCAGTGACGTAAGGGGAGTTGCCGCCGCGAATAAAAAGGGTAGGGTGCGGCCAGGCGGGGACGGTTTCCCAGCCCACAATATGCGAATACTGATCCCACAATACCGGGACGTTAAAGCGCCATTGTCCGTCAACAAACGATTTCAGCAGGAACTGAACTACGCCTTCCTCATCAAGATGCTCACGCATAACGGCAGCCGCCTGCTGGCGGGTTGCGACACCCGCTTCGGTGACCGCATTGATGGCGGTAAAAATCTCATCGTGACGGCGAACGTCGTAATTGACGGGCGCAACGTCGATGACCACCAGCCCGGAAATTCGCTCAGGGGCCAGCGCAGTGAGCGCCATCACCGCTTTGCCGCCCATTGAATGCCCGATAAGCGTCGCTTTCTGGATATTATTCGCATCGAGGGTGTCCCGCAGATCCTGCGCCATGGCTGCGTAGGTCATCTCCTCCGAGCGCCCAGAAAGACCGTGATTGCGCATATCAACCTGGAGGATCGCGTGATCGGTCACTAAATCGCGCGCCAGCACACCCAGATTATCCAGTCTACCAAATAGGCCGTGAACCAGTACGATGGGAGAATTATTGTTCGGCGATTGTGCAGTTTGCGCTCGGGTATTCAATTTCATGGCAAAGTTCTTTTTTTAGGTTTGTCAGGTTAGGGTATCATGTTGACCATTCTGCCGCCCGGGGGCAAGGATCCAGTTTAATCTGACTTTTGCCGCCAACCTGGTTTGACGCTATCCGCTGTTGGGATTTGACCTTATAATCTCAACGACTTGTATTCAGATAAGATATCGCACTGGATTAAGATGAAAACAATCGAAGTTGATGACGAACTCTATCAGTATATTGCCAGCCAGACGCGGCATATTGGGGAGAGCGCGTCCGACATTTTACGGCGCATGCTTAAAATTTCCGCCGCCTCACAGCCCACTCCTGTCACTAAAGATGTCGTGTCTCAGCCGAGCGTTGTTGCACAAGTAAAACCTGCCGTCATGCCGGCAAAAGACAAAGTGCGCGCGATGCGCGAGTTGCTGCTGTCCGATGAATATGCCGAGCAGAAAAAGGCGGTTAACCGCTTTATGCTGGTGCTGTCTACACTTTACTCACTGGATAACAACGCATTTGCAGAAGCGACAGAGTCGCTGCACGGTCGCACGCGCGTTTACTTCGCAGGCGACGAGCAGACCCTGCTGCAAAATGGCAACCAAACCAAGCCCAAACACGTTCCCGGTACACCATACTGGGTGATCACCAACACCAATACGGGCCGTAAGTGCAGCATGATCGAACATATCATGCAGTCCATGCAGTTCCCGGCGGAATTGATCGAAAAGGTTTGCGGTACAATTTAACCCTTGCATCAGAAGGACCAGGCAATGGCAAATCACAGCCGTGCAGGACAACCTGCACAACAAAGCGATTTGATTAACGTCGCTCAACTGACCGCGCAGTACTACGTGCTGAAGCCGGTGGTGGGCAACGCAGAACACGCAGTGAAGTTTGGTACATCTGGCCACCGCGGTAGTGCGGCGCGCCACAGCTTTAACGAACCGCACATTCTGGCCATTGCTCAGGCCATCGCGGAAGAGCGCGCCAAAAATGGCGTCACCGGTCCGTGCTATGTAGGGAAAGATACCCACGCCCTGTCTGAACCTGCTTTTATTTCCGTGCTGGAAGTGCTGGCGGCGAACGGCGTAGACGTGATTGTTCAGGAGAACAACGGTTTTACGCCAACGCCAGCGGTTTCTAACGCTATTCTGGTACACAACAAAAAAGGTGGCGCGCAGGCTGACGGCATTGTGATCACCCCGTCCCACAACCCACCGGAAGATGGCGGCATCAAGTACAACCCACCTAACGGTGGCCCGGCGGATACCAACGTCACAAAAGTGGTGGAAGATCGTGCCAACGCGTTACTGGCTAACGGTCTGAACGGTGTGAAACGCATCTCGCTGGATGAAGCCATGGCCTCCGGCCACGTGAAAGAGCAGGATCTGGTGCAGCCGTTCGTGGAAGGGCTGGCGGATATCGTCGATATGGCCGCTATCCAGAAAGCCGGTCTGAAGCTGGGCGTGGATCCACTGGGCGGCTCCGGTATTGAATACTGGAAACGCATTGCCGAGCACTACAAGCTGGATCTGACCATCGTGAACGATCACGTCGATCAGACCTTCCGCTTTATGCACCTGGACAAAGACGGCGCGATCCGTATGGACTGCTCCTCCGAATGCGCAATGGCTGGCCTGCTGGCGCTGCGCGACAAGTTCGATCTGGCGTTTGCCAACGACCCGGACTACGACCGCCACGGTATCGTCACCCCGGCAGGGCTGATGAACCCGAACCACTACCTGGCTGTTGCAATCAATTATCTCTTCCAGCACCGTCCGCAGTGGGGCAAAGAGGTCGCGGTGGGTAAAACGCTGGTCTCTTCCGCTATGATTGACCGTGTGGTCGATGCGCTGGGTCGCAAGCTGGTGGAAGTGCCGGTGGGCTTCAAGTGGTTTGTTGACGGTCTGCACGACGGCAGCTTCGGCTTTGGCGGTGAAGAGAGCGCGGGGGCATCCTTCCTGCGCTTCGACGGCACCCCATGGTCAACCGATAAAGACGGCATCATCATGTGCCTGCTGGCGGCGGAAATCACCGCGGTCACCGGTAAGAACCCGCAGGAACATTACAACGAGCTGGCGGAACGTTTTGGTGCGCCAAGCTATAACCGTATTCAGGCTGGCGCCACGTCTGCGCAAAAAGCAGCTCTGTCAAAACTCTCTCCGGAGATGGTCAGTGCCAGTACCCTGGCTGGTGACCCGATCACCGCGCGTCTGACGGCGGCGCCGGGTAACGGCGCATCGATCGGCGGCCTGAAAGTGATGACCGAAAACGGCTGGTTCGCCGCGCGTCCATCCGGTACGGAAGATGCGTACAAAATCTATTGTGAAAGCTTCCTCGGCGCTGAGCATCGTCAGCAGATTGAGAAAGAAGCGGTAGAGATTGTCAGCGAAGTGCTGAAAAACGCGTAAGTGGTGTTTGGTGCGGGCTGATGCCCTCACCCCGGCCCTCTCCCACAGGGAGAGGGAGAAAACACTAAAAACGGCAACCCATGGGTTGCCGTTTTGCTTTACCTAACTATGCTTATTCTTCAATTCAAATCTCGGCGATACCAGACCGTACAGCGTCCAGCCCATAAAGGTCACCATCGCCCCATACAGCATCGCCTCCTGACCGGACGAGTAGAGCGCATAGAAGCTGTAAATCGCCCCAATCAGCGCCACGATATTGGCCGCCCGGGCTTTGCGCGGATCCACCTTCGCCACCTTCTGAATAATCACCAGCGCCGCCATCGACAGAATGTACGGAATGATGTTCGTCACCACCGCCAGGTTGACCAGCACGTTAAACTGGCTGTTCAGTGACGGGCTGATGGTCATCAGCGACAATCCGCTCTGGAAGATGACAATCGCCAGCATGCCCTGCACCGGTGCATCCGCTTTGGTGACGCGGGAGAAGATTTTCGGGAAATAACCTTCGTCAGCGGAAGATTTGAATACCTGGGCGATGGTGAACTGCCAGCCCAGCAGCGAGCCGCAGCAGGACATCACCATCAGTCCCATGATCACTTTCCCTACCTCCGGCGTAAACATCTGCGCAAACGCCAGTCCGAACGGCGCCGTGGAGTTAGCCAGATCCATGTTGGGCACAATTCCCGCAATCACGTTGGTTGAGACGATATAGATCACCGCCGCCCCCAGCGTCCCGCCGAGTACCGCGATCGGCACATTTTTCTCCGGGTTTTCCACCACTTCCGCATTCGCACAGGCCGACTCCAGCCCGAGGAAGGCCCACAGCGTCATGGCGATGGACGATCCCACGGCGGTGAAGAACGGTACGTGATGCGGATTCCAGGAATTGGCGTACAGCGTCGGGCTGAACCAGAACCAGCCGATGATGCACAGGCCGACAACCGGGATGATGACGCCCCAGACGGTGATGCTGCTGAGCTGTCCGGTGATGCGCGCGCCGCCAAAGTTAGCGACGGTGCAGATCCAGAGCACGCCGATGGTCGCCAGCCCAATTTGCACCGGGGTCAGCGTCGTGCCAAACAGCTCTGTGCCGTAACCGACAGCGGAAATGGCAATCGCCACATTGGCGATCAGCAGCGACACGCCATAGGTATAGTTCGCCATAAAGTTACCGGACTTACCAAACGCATATTCGGCATAGCCGCCCATCCCGCCGGACTTGCGGCTGAACATACCGCACTTGGCAAACGCCCACGCCAGCGCCATCGAACCCACGGCGGTAACAAGCCAGGAGATAATCGAAATCGTCCCCACTTCAGCGAGCTTGGTGGGGAGCATGATGATCCCCGAACCCATCATATTCACCATGGTGAGAATAGTGAGTTGCACCACGCCCATCTTGTTGGCCTTACTCATAATTTTTCTCCTTTCAGCAGCGATGGCTGAGCGGCAGGTTGTTTGATGACGTAGCAGCGCACCTGTTTGCGACCGTCACACTCCTCGACGTAAACCCCCTGTAACTCCGGCGCAAAACCCGGCAGCAGATTGATCCCTTCTTCCAGCGCGGCGAAATAGCGCAGCACGGAACCGCCCCAGACTTCTCCCGGCACCACGCACAACACCCCCGGTGGGTAAGGCAGCGCGCCTTCCGCGGCGATACGGCCTTCCGCGTCGCGCAGGGACACCAGCTCGACCTCACCGCGCAGATAGGCATAGTTCGCCTCCTGCGGGTTCATCATGACGCGTGGGAAGTGAGACTTGCGGAACATCTCTTTTTGCAGTTGCTTCACGTTATGGCGGGCGTAGAGGTCATGCATCTCCTGACAAATCTGACGCAGGGTATAATCCGCATAACGTTCCGGATGTTGCTTATAAAGAGAGGGCAGAACCTCTTTCAGCGGCACATCGCTCTGGAGCAGTTTTTCGAAGCGCACCAGCTGGGCGACGAGCTGCTGCAATTTGCCCATGTCCTCCGCCGGGGTGAGCAGGAACAGAATGGAATTGAGGTCGCATTTTTCCGGCACGATGCCGTTTTCACGCAGGAAGTTGGCGAGGATGGTGGCGGGCACGCCGAAATCATCGTACTCACCGGTGCGGGCGTTGATGCCCGGCGTAGTTAGCAGCAGTTTGCAGGGATCGATAAAATACTGATGCTCGGCGTATCCCTCAAAGGCGTGCCAGCGTTCGCCCGGAACGAAATGGAAGAAGCGCAGATCGGTCGCAATCTCTGCCGTATCCCAGCTTTCCCATGGACGGCCATCCACCGTCTCCGGCACGAACGGACGAATAAACTGACAGTTCTGAAGGATCAGTTTCCGCGCTTCGATACCCGTCACCACGCAGTCCATCCACATGTTGCGCCCACTTTGCCCCTCGTGCATGCGGGCGTTGATATCCAGGGCGGCAAACAGCGGATAAAAGGGGCTGGTGGAGGCGTGCATCATAAAGGCGTTGTTGAGGCGTTTATGCGGGACATAGCGCGGCTGGCCTTTTATGTGGCTGTCCTTCTTATGGATTTGCGAGGTTTGCGAGAAGCCCGCCTGCTGCTTATGCACCGACTGGGTCACCAGAATGCCCGGATCGTTTTCGTTCAGCTCCAGCAGCAGCGGCGAGCAGTCGGCCATCATCGGGATAAACTGCTCGTAACCCACCCAGGCGGAGTCAAACAGAATGTAATCGCACAGGTGACCAATCTTATCCACCACCTGACGGGCGTTATAAATGGTACCGTCGTAGGTGCCCAGCTGGATCACCGCCAGACGGAACGGACGTTCATCCCGCGCACGGCCAGGCGCGACCTCTGACACCAGCTCCCGCAGGTAGCTCTCGTCGAAACAGTGTGCGTCGATACCGCCGATAAACCCGTACGGGTTGCGCGCCGTTTCCAGATACACCGGCGTCGCGCCCGCCTGTAACAGCGCCCCGTGGTGATTAGATTTATGGTTATTGCGATCGAACAGCACCAGATCGCCTGGCGTGAGCAGGGCATTGAGCACCACCTTGTTAGAAGAGGAGGTGCCGTTCAGCACGAAGTAGGTTTTATCCGCATTAAAGACTTTTGCCGCATGCTGCTGGGCGATGCATGGCGCGCCTTCGTGGATCAGCAGATCGCCCATTGCCACGTCGGCATTGCACAGATCGGCGCGGAAAAGCGTTTCGCCAAAGAAATCGACAAACTGGTTTCCGGCCGGATGGCGGCGGAAGAACTGGCCTCCCTGATGTCCGGGGCAGTCAAACGCGCTGTTCCCCTGCTGGACGTAATCGACCAGCGCGCGGAAGAACGGCGGGCGGAGCTGGGTTTCGTACTTCTGTGCAGCCGCTTCAAGCTGGCGTCCGTAGTACGCATTGCTGGTGTCGGAGTACTCAAAAACGCCGTGAATACGCGACAGAAATTCAGCCGGAACCCTTTCTTCTTTATGCGTGGCAATAAACACCGGGATACCGAATCCCGTGGCTTCAATTTCTTCTATGGCGCCATTGAAAATATCGCTGACGGCCAGAACCACGGCTGCCACATCAATATAATCTGATGCGGTGATATCCACGATGTCGCGCGAAGTGGTAAAGCATTCAGGGCAGGCACGGCTGACGGCAATTTTTAACGTTTTCATCTTTATCTCTTTATTTCATGCAATATGGGGCCCTCGACTTCTTGCGGTAAAGAAATCGATTATTTCCGGAAAAAAAAGCAAAGCGTGTCCGCTGATACGAAATCAGTTAATTGCTTTTTTGCTGAGTAGAATTCAGTCCGCCCGGTTGCGGAGAATCTGAATCACAAGGAATGAGCGCAGGTGTTCACAGGCAACAGCCTGTAAAATAGCGTTTTTCAGGATAACCTGTAAGCAGATGCGCCAGAAGTCGAAGGACTACCGGGCGTTAAAGAGATGAAAGTCAAAACAGTTACGGTGGGCAAACATCATGATATGTGTTGTCCGCCTGATATGGGGCATTAAACGATTATTGTTTTCCATGTTCAGTTTCCTTTCAGTAATTGAAAGCATGGTCATTTTATCCAGGAAAAAGGGATTAACTGTGAAACAGATCACCAATAACCGATCATTTTAGAAATAATTAATCGTTTTGAGTGAATAACGCAGATCAAAATGCTGTTTTGTTGGTTCGGTGTTAATTTGATGTTTTAATTGTGTTTAAAGAGGGCGGATATAGCTATGAAAATAAACTCATCGTTATTTTCATGGCTATATTAAGGCTGGTATGTTTTTTATTTAAAATTAAAGTGAATACTTATTCAGATCATAAACCGATATCCGATACCGGTTTCTGTTAATAAATGACGAGGACGCGCGGGATCGGCTTCAAGTTTCTGGCGAAGGTGTCCCATATAAATGCGTAAATAGTGACTATGCTCGACAGCATTCGGTCCCCAGACCTGGCTTAACAGCTGTCGCTGCGTTAACACTTTTCCGTGGTTATTGAGCAGCACGGCCAGCAGACGAAATTCGATAGGCGTAAGGTGGATCTCTTCTTCCCCTCGCACGATGCGGCGGGCGGCAAGATCGACGCGGATATCGCCAAAGGCGTACACCGGATCGGAAGGGGACGTGGCACTGTGTCGACGCAGCGCCACACGAAGCCGGGCCTGTAACTCGCCAATGCCAAACGGTTTGATCAGATAATCATCCGCTCCGGCATCCAGCGCGGCGATTTTATCCGTCTCTTCGGTGCGGGCAGAGAGCACCAGAATGGGCATCTGGCTCCACTGACGCACCTCACGAATAAAATCGATGCCGTCGCCATCCGGAAGTCCCAGATCCAGGATCACCAGATCTGGCTTGCGGGTGGCGGCTTCAATTAACCCCCGTTGAAGCGTACCGGCTTCATGCACGCGCAAGCCGTCGCCTTCCAGCGCGGTACGCAGAAATCGGCTGATAGCGAGCTCATCTTCAACAATCAGAACGTTAATCACAAATCCTCTGGTAATTCATCAAGTTCTGGTGGGGTTTCAAGAGGAAGTGTAACACAAAAGCGTGCCCCACCTTCCGGGCGGTTCTCTGCGGAAATGGTGCCACCATGCACGTCGACAATCGCCTGGCAGATCGCCAGACCCAGCCCAACGCCCGGAATGGCGGATTCCTTATTACCGCGCGCAAATTTTTCGAATATGGCGCGCTCCTGACCGGCCGGAATACCCGGCCCGTTATCCCAGACGTCGAGCCGCAGCACACGTTTATCCACCCTGGCAGCAATCCCCAGCCGGGCCTTTGTCCCGGCGTATTTAGCCGCGTTTTCCAGCAGATTAATCAGCACGCGCTCAAACAGCGGGCCATCCACATGGATTAACGTCAGGGGTTCCGGCATGTCCAGCTCAATATGGCGCCCGCCGAGACCCGGCTCCAGCATCTTCAGCGCACTGCCGACAACCTCCTCAAGGGTGAGCCACTCTTTTTTGAGGTTAAACCCGCCGGACTGAATGCGCGCCATGTCCAGCAGGTTGTTCACCAGGCGCGTGGTATTCAGCACGTGCTGGCGAATTTCGCTGGCCTGCATCGCGTGCTTTGATCCTTCCGCCGCCAGATCCAGCGTCAGAATTTCGGACTGGCCAAACAGCACGGTAAGCGGGGTGCGCAAATCGTGAGACAGCGCTGCCAGCAGCGAATTGCGAATACTTTCGCGCTCGCTTGCCAGCCGCGCCTGCTCTTCGCTGGCGGTGAGCGCCAGCCGTTCAAGGGCGCTGGCGACCAGCAGGGTGAAGGTTTCCAGCAGGCGCTGCTGCTCTGGGATCATCAGCTGACGCAGGTTAGACGGCTCGACGATGACCAGCCCGTGATTTTTATCCGCGCTGCGCAGCGGCAGGATCTGGTAAGGCACGCCGGGCAGCGTGTCGGTGCCGGCGCCGGCAGGTAACCCCTTATCGAAACTCCAGCGGGCAATCGCTTCATCCCAGGGCGTCATCCCCGAAGGGGAGGTCAGCGGGCGAAGGCGCCCCTGTTCGTCGGGGAGCAAAATCAGGTTACTGGCATGAAAGGTCGAACGGATAAACTGCTCGCTGGTCTGTACGATATCCCGCTGCGTGCGGCCAACCGCCAGCGATTTTGACATTTCATACAGATGGCGCGTGCGCTGCTCGCGATAGCGGGCAATGCGTGCCTGGTAGCGTACGCCTGCCGTCAGATTCCCGATCACCAGCCCGACGGTAAGCATCACGGCAAAGGTCAGAATGTACTGCACGTCCGAGACAGCAAGCGTCCCGCGCGGAGCGATAAAAAAAAGGTCGAAGCTGATGACGTTGATCACCGTTGCCAGCACCGACGGCCAGCGGCCATAAAAGAGCGCGACCACAACGACGCCGAGCAGATAAATCATGACCAGATTGGCGGCGTCGAAGGCGATGAGCCACTGGCTGGCAATCACCGTAATCAGGGCGCAAAGGACCACTGCCACCAGGCAACCCCGGATCTGAATGCGCCATTTATCGCCAAAGGTGCGAGCATCCGGCGTACGGTTGGGCAGTGGGGCGGGCTTGTCATCCAGCGCGACGATGACTAAATCAAGATCCGGCGCGCGGCGGGCCAGCCTGTCGGCAAAAGATTCGCGGCTAAACCAGCGGCGATGCTGTCGACGTCCAATGACAATCTTGCCCAGGTTGTGCTCGCGCGCGTAGCGCAGAATGGCTTTATCTTCCTGCGGTTCGGAAAGGGTGGCGGTTTCGGCACCCAGCTCCTGCGCCAGCCGCAGCGCGCTCAAAATGGCGCGACGCTGATTTTCTGGCAGGCCATGCAGCTGCGGCGTTTCGACGTAGACCGCGTGCCAGACGCTGCCAAATTTCGCTGCCAGCCGGGCGGCGGTGCGAACCAGTTTTTCGTTGCCGCTGCCGTGACCAATGCATAACAGAATGGCGTCCCGCGTGTGCCAGACGCGCTCTTGTCCCTGTAGGTCTCGCCAGGCGCGCATCTGGTCATCAACGCGATCGGCGGTGCGGCGCAGGGCCAGCTCGCGCAGGGCAATCAGGTTTCCTTTGCGGAAAAAATGTTCGATGGCGCGTTCGGCCTGGCCGGCAATATACACTTTGCCTTCGTGCAGGCGCTGGCGTAGATCGTCCGGCGGCAGGTCAACCAGTACGACTTCATCGGCAGAATCAAAAAACGGATCGGGGACGGTTTCCCGCACCTGGATACCGGTTACGCCGCTCACTACGTCGTTCAGGCTTTCCAGATGCTGAACATTTACCGTGGTGAAGACGTCAATGCCTGCCTCAAGCAGCTCCTCAACATCCTGCCAGCGCTTCGGATGGCGGGAGCCTGGCGCATTGCTGTGCGCCAGTTCGTCCATCAGGATCAGGGCAGGGCGGCGGGCGAGGGCGGCATCAAGATCAAACTCCGTGACCAGCCGCCCGCGATGGCTGATACGCTGGGGCGGCTGCGTCGCCAGCCCCGTCAGCAGCGCAGCCGTCTCTTTGCGACCGTGGGTTTCCACCACGCCGATGAGAATATCAAGCCCCTGCGCCCGAAGCCGCTGGGCTTCCGTCAGCATGGCGAAGGTTTTCCCGACGCCCGCGCAGGCGCCGAAGAAAATTTTCAGCTTGCCGCGGTGGGCTTCAGCCGTCTGTTCAAGCAGCCTGTCCGGATCCGGGCGCATGGGCTCGTCGGTCATTTAGTTCTTCCTTAGCGCGTCCAGCGCCAGATTCAGCTCAACAATGTTCACTATCGGCATGCCGATGAAGCTGACCAGCGGCTTTTGCGTATGTTCTGCGACCAGCTGGCTCACCTGCTCGACGGTCAGCTGACGGGCGGCTGCCACGCGTGGGATCTGCCACACCACCGCATCCGGCGTCAGGCTGTAATCCAGCCCGCTCGCGGAAGCGGTGATCAGCTCAACCGGCACCTCACGGCTGGCCTGCGGATTCGCGGCGCGCAGGGCGGCAACGCGTTCAGCAACGGCTTTGTCCAGGTCAGGATTACTGCCAGCCAGATTGCTGCCGCCGGAGGCCATTGGATTATACGGGCTTTCCGCAGTGGCGGAAGGGCGTCCCTGGAAGTAGCGCGGGTCCGTAAAGTTCTGCCCAATCAGACGCGAGCCGCGGTTTTCACCGTTCTGGATAATCAGCGAGCCGTTGGCCTGATCTTTAAACCACCACTGGCCCAGCGCGGTAGTCATCAGCGGGTAAAGCCCGCCGGTAATCAGAGACAGCAGAATAAACAACAGTATAGCGGGACGTAACATCGTCATTGGATCCACCTTTTAAACCAGCCCGAACAGCGTTAACAGCATGTCGATAACCTTGATCCCAATAAAGGGCACCACCAGCCCACCCAGACCGTAAATCCACAGGTTACGGCGCAGCATGGCGGCGGCCGACAGCGGCTTATAGCTCACCCCTTTCAGCGCCAGCGGAATAAGAAAGACAATAATCAGCGCGTTGAAGATCACCGCGCTCAAAATGGCCGAGGCCGGAGAGTGCAGGTGCATCACGTTCAGGGCATTCAACTGCGGGTAGGTTGCCGCAAAAGCCGCCGGAATGATGGCGAAATACTTCGCCACGTCGTTGGCGATACTGAACGTGGTCAGCGAGCCGCGCGTCATCAGCATCTGCTTACCGATATGTACCACTTCGATCAGCTTGGTCGGGTTCGAGTCGAGATCCACCATGTTGCCCGCCTCTTTTGCCGCCTGGGTACCGGAGTTCATCGCCACCGCCACGTCGGCCTGCGCCAGCGCCGGGGCGTCGTTGGTGCCGTCGCCGGTCATCGCCACCAGACGGCCTTCCGCCTGATACTGGCGAATGAGTGCCAGCTTCGCTTCCGGCGTCGCTTCGGAAAGGAAATCATCCACGCCCGCTTCGGCGGCAATGGCCGCCGCAGTCAGACGGTTATCCCCGGTGATCATCACTGTTTTAATGCCCATCTTACGCATCTGGGCGAAACGCTCTTTAATACCGCCTTTAACGATATCCTTCAGGGCGATAACCCCCAGAACGCTTGCACCTTCCGCCACCACCAGCGGGGTTGCTCCCTGACGCGCCACGCTTTCCACCAGGTTGTCGACTTCCGGGGGGAAGTGTCCATTATTGGCTTCAATATGACGGCGAATGGCATCAACGGACCCTTTACGGATCATCCGGTCCTGAATGTTAATTCCGCTCATTCGGGTTTGCGCTGTGAAGGGCACGAACGTGGCGTGCAGGCTCTGAACGTCGCGCTGGCGCAGGTTAAAGCGCTGCTTGGCGAGGATCACGATACTGCGGCCTTCCGGCGTTTCATCGGCCAGCGAGGAAAGCTGCGCCGCGTCAGCCAGCGTTTTTTCATCCACGCCGGGAGCAGGTAGAAAGTCAGAGGCCTGACGATTGCCCAGGGTGATGGTCCCGGTTTTATCCAGCAGCAGCACGTCTACGTCACCCGCCGCTTCAACGGCGCGTCCGCTGGTGGCGATGACGTTCGCGCCCAGCATCCGGCTCATCCCCGCCACGCCAATCGCGGAAAGCAGGCCGCCGATAGTGGTGGGGATCAGACAGACGAGCAGGGCGATCAGTACGGTGATGCTAACCGCTGTACCGCCGTAGGGGGAGAAAGGCCACAGGGTCGCCGTTGCCAGCAGGAAAACAATGGTGAGCGCCACCAGCAGAATGGTCAGGGCGATCTCGTTCGGCGTTTTACGACGCTGTGCGCCTTCCACCATGGCGATCATCCGGTCGAGAAAGGTTTCGCCCGGGTTAACGCTGCACTGGATCACCAGCCAGTCGGAAAGAATGCGCGTTCCGCCGGTAACTGAGGCGAAATCTCCGCCCGACTCACGGATCACCGGTGCGGATTCCCCGGTAATGGCGCTTTCGTCTACCGACGCGCCGCCCTCAATCACCTCACCGTCGCAGGGGATGATGTCGCCAGCTTCCACCAGCACCACGTCACCTTTGCGCAGTTCATCCGCCGGAACGTGGTCCATCTGCGCGCCGTATTTAGGTTCGCGTAATTTGCGTGCAAAGGCGGTCTTTTTTACCCCTTTCAGGCTGTTGGCCTGTGCCTTACTGCGGCCTTCCGCTAACGCTTCGGCGAAGTTGGCGAACAGCACGGTAAACCACAGCCACAGGCTGATGGCGGCGGTAAAGGTTGCATTCCCTGAAAGGTGTCCCGTTTCCATGGCAATCGCCAGTGCGGTGGTGAGTAAACTTCCAGTCCAGACAATAAACATCACCGGGTTGTGCCACTGCACGCGCGGGCTCAGTTTTTTTACCGCATCCATGAGGGCCTGACGAACTAACGTCGGTTCGAGCAGGGCCAGTTGTTTACGACTCATGACAAATTCTCCGCAAAATCAGCGTAAAGAGAGATATTCCGCAACCGGGCCTAACGCGAGGGCGGGGATAAAGGTCAGGGCACCCACCAGCAGAACGGTGCCAATCAGCAGGCCGACGAACAGCGCGCCGTGAGTCGGTAACGTACCGGTGGTGGTCGGCTGGATCTTCTTATTCACCAGTGTTCCAGCGATCGCCATGACGGGAATAATCACGCCGAAACGTCCGATGAACATGCAGAACGCCAGCAAACAGTTCCAGAACGGCGAGTTGGCGCTTAATCCTGCAAAGGCGCTGCCGTTGTTGTTGGCGGCAGACGAAACGGCGTAAAGCACTTCGCTAAAGCCGTGAATGCCCGGGTTAAAGATGCCGTTGCGCCCGGCGTCGGTCATCAGCGCCAGCGCGGTACCGAGCAGCACAAGGGTGGGGGTGACCAGAATTGCCAGCGCGGTTAATTTCATTTCACGGACGTCGATTTTTTTGCCGAGATACTCCGGCGTGCGACCGATCATTAGCCCGGCGATAAACACGGCGAGCAGAACGAACAACAGCATGCCGTACAGCCCCGAACCGACCCCACCGAAAACTACCTCGCCAATCTGCATCAGCCACATCGGGATCATGCCGCCGAGCGCGGTAAAAGAGTCGTGCATGGCGTTCACTGCCCCGCAGGAGGCCGCCGTGGTGACCACCGCATAGAGGCTGCTGGCAAGAATGCCGAAGCGGCTCTCTTTGCCTTCCAGGTTGATATTGCTGTTAGCCCCCAGCAGCATGAAGTGGCTGTTGCCGTTCCATTCGGCCCACATCACCAGTGCTACGCAGACCACGAAGATCAACGACATCGCCCACAGCAGCGTACGTCCCTGGCGGCGATCGTTAACCACATCGCCAAAGGCGAAGCAGAGCGCGGCGGGGATCAGGAAGATCGCCAGCATCTGTACAAAATTGGTTAATGCCGTTGGGTTTTCAAACGGATGCGATGAGTTGGCGTTGAAGAAGCCGCCGCCGTTGGTGCCCAGCATCTTGATCGCTTCCTGCGACGCCACCGGCCCCATAGGAAGGAGTTCCCTGGCCCCTTCAAGCGAGGTGTAAGGGGTATAAGGCAGCAGGTTTTGCAGAGTGCCTTGCTGAATAAAGAACAGGGCAATAATCAGCGCAACAGGCACCAGGATCCAAAGGGTGATGCGCGTGACATCAACCCAGGCGTTGCCGAGGGTGCTGACATTCTGACGGGCAAACGCGCGCGTCAGGGCGAAGATCACCGCGATACCGCTGGCCGCAGAAAGAAAGTTTTGCACGGTTAACCCGGCCATCTGGCTGAAGTAGCTGAGCGTGGTTTCACCAGCGTAAGACTGCCAGTTGGTGTTGGTGACAAAGCTGACCGCCGTGTTCAGCGCCAGATGCCAGGATAAACCCGGTAATTGCTGCGGGTTCAACGGCAGACTGCCCTGGAGCATCAGCAGCGTAAAGAGGGCAATAAGCCCCAGGATATTCAGAAGCAGTATCGCCATCAGGTACTGGCGCCAGTTCATTTCCCGGTCGCTGATACCTGAAATGCGCCAGAGCACGTTTTCAATATTTCGCGTGCCCGGCAATGGCACGTTGTTTATCAGACGCGCCAGCGCTGTTCCCAGCGGCCTGGCGAGCACAAACAGCACCAGTAAAAAGCTGGCAATAAGCAAAAACGCCTGAGCAGCCATCAGAATGCCTCCGCATTAATCAGGGCATAAATCAGATAACCCAATAACAGGAACACCAGCACGATGCCGGCAATCAGACCTGCACTCACAATCCACCTCCGGGTGACTTTTGTTGTTGTACAAACGGTAGGATTTATGGCGCAAAGATTTCGCAAAAATCAGAAGGGCAGGTGTAAAAAAAGTATAAAAAGGGAAAGACCACATTTTAACTATTGGTAAGTAAATCGTTAACTTTTTTGTAACTTAATTACAGGCGGGAATGTAAATATTCACGAAATGAATGAAAATAAGTGGTCGGATGAGTAGTAAAATTACAAACAAAGCGGTATTATTTTAACCAGGTCACAGATTTCACATTTTCCGGAGACGGTTTCCGGCCAACTACAGGGGAGAAAATTATGGATCTTTATAAAGAGTTTCCGGCTCATATCATTTTCATGCGTCGCACTTTCGCCGTAGTGGCTGGCGTGTTGGCCCTGCCGGTGATGCTGTTCTGGAAAGATCGCGCACGTTTCTACAGTTACCTGCACCGCGTCTGGGCGAAAACCAGCGAGAAGCCGGTGTGGATGGATCAGGCCGAGAAAGCGACCTGCGATTTCTACTGATACGGTGTGACATCGTAGCCATAAAAAAACCGCCTACAGCAATGTGGCGGTTTTTTTGTCCCTAGGGATTCGCGGTCCGTTGGGTGGTTTTCAAGCTCTCACACAGAGGCTTACAAGCATACTTCTGCTGGTTTAATAAGCAAACGCTTCACTCCTAAATAAATTCTTAAAAACAGGTTCAATGGATGACGCTTTGCTCACGTGATGCCTACTATGCAGCGTCCCTTTCCGCCATCTCGCAAATGGGCACCGGTCCCGGGAAAGGTGTTACCACAACCGTGAGTCAGGCTCCACACAGAGCTTGTGTCCACCGATTTATCACCGGTGGTGATAGGTGGAGCGGTTAGCAGCAGGGACCGCATAGTGAAACGCTATTTATGCATCGCGTTCATTGTCGCCAGCGCACTCGTTGTAAAGAGTGATAAACCGGATGTGTTTATTGCCTTTACCCTGATAGCGCAGGACAAGTAGCGTTAAGGCCG
This sequence comes from Enterobacter cloacae complex sp. 397G4, assembly GCF_050031515.1. NCBI lineage: Bacteria > Pseudomonadati > Pseudomonadota > Gammaproteobacteria > Enterobacterales > Enterobacteriaceae > Enterobacter > Enterobacter cloacae complex sp. 397G4. Next base: position 1,439,288 of record NZ_JBLGWE010000001.1, read on the forward strand.
CCTCGGGCGGCCTTTTTTATTTCATCCCGTCTACACTTCATGGCAAAGTAGTTCAATGCGTGCCTTTTTCCTTTTACGGCATGCCCTTACGGACATAATGGACAATTGCAGGAGTTTTATGCCCACCCATCTGGTTTGGTTTCGCGCGGATTTACGCATTCACGACAACTTCGCTCTCGCGGCGGCCTGCCGCGCTAAAGACGCGAATGTGCTGGCCCTGTTTATCGCCACGCCTGAACAGTGGCGGCAGCATGACATGGCGCCCCGGCAAGCGGCACTACTCAGCGCGTATCTGAATGACCTGCAACATTCACTGGCTGAAAAAGGCATTCCGCTGATCTATAAAGAGGCCCATGATTTTGCCGCGCAGCGCCAGACGGTGCAGGCAATCTGCCAGCAGCACGCAGTAACGCATCTTTATTACAACTATCAGTATGAATTCAACGAGCAACAGCGGGATCGTCAGCTGGAGAAAACCCTTGCGGGCGTGGTCTGTGAAGGCTTTGATGACAGCGTGATGCTCGCGCCGGGCAGCGTAATGACCGGTAGCCACGAAATGTATAAAGTTTTCACGCCGTTTAAAAATGCCTTTATCAAACGCCTGAAAGAGGGACTACCTGAGTGCGTTACCGCCCCGACCGTGAGAGGGGAAACGATAACGGATCTGCCGGCGATCAGGCTGAATTATCCCCAGCAGTCGTTCGATGAAACAGTATTCCCCGCCAGTGAGAAAGCAGCTATTGACCGGTTGCGTCAGTTCTGCACGCAGGGGGCGGCAGAGTACGAGGCGCGTCGGGATTTTCCAGCGACTGAAGGCACCAGCCGCTTGTCGGCCTGTTTAGCGCTGGGCGCGCTCTCTCCGCGCCAGTGTTTACATCGCCTGCTGGCGGAACAGCCTCAGGCCTTAGACGGGGGGGCGGGCGCAGTGTGGCTGAACGAACTGATCTGGCGTGAGTTTTATCGCCATCTGATGACGTATCATCCTGATTTGTGTAAACATCGGCCCTTTATTCACTGGACCGAACAGGTACAGTGGCAGTCGAATGAGAAGCTGCTTAAAGCATGGCAGCGTGGGCTCACCGGCTTCCCGATTGTTGATGCGGCTATGCGGCAGCTCAATGAAACCGGGTGGATGCATAACCGTCTGCGTATGATTACCGCCAGCTTCCTGGTGAAGGATCTGCTTATCGACTGGCGAACCGGAGAGCGTTATTTTATCTCTCAGCTGATCGATGGCGATCTGGCGGCGAATAACGGCGGCTGGCAGTGGGCGGCCTCCACCGGAACGGATGCGGCTCCCTATTTTCGGATCTTCAATCCGACCACGCAGGGACAACGATTTGACGCCGACGGCGAGTTTATCCGTCGCTGGCTGCCTGAGCTAAAGGATGTCCCGGCCAAAGCCATTCATGAACCCTGGGTATGGGCGGATAAACAGCGTGTTACCCTGAACTATCCCCGTCCCATTGTCGACCATAAACAGGCGCGCGTCGCCACGCTGGCGGCGTACGAAGCCGCCCGAAAAGTTTGAGAGAATGATGATGAAAAACAGTGAACTGGAACGCCTGATTAACGAAAAACTCAACACGGCTTCGTTTAGCGACTACGGCCCGAATGGCTTGCAGGTGGAGGGGCGCGAGGCGGTGCAAAAAATCATCACCGGCGTGACGGCAAGCCAGGCGCTGCTGGATGAGGCGGTGCGTCAGGAAGCCGATGCGGTGATTGTCCACCACGGTTATTTCTGGAAAAACGAATCACCGATTATTCGCGGCATGAAGCGCAACCGACTCAAAACGCTGCTGGCGAATGACATCAACCTGTACGGCTATCACCTGCCGCTCGATGCGCATCCTGAACTGGGAAATAACGTTCAGCTTGCGCAGCTGCTGGGGATTACCGTGATGGGTGAAATTGAACCTCTGGTGCCGTGGGGCGAACTGTCGATGCCGGTTCCGGGTCTGGAGCTGGCTTCGTGGATCGAAGCGCGCCTGGGGCGTCGTCCGCTGTGGTGCGGCGACACCGGGCCGGATACCGTGAAGCGCGTGGCATGGTGCACCGGCGGCGGCCAGGGCTTTATTGACAGCGCGGCGCGTTTTGGTGTCGACGCCTTCATTACCGGCGAAGTCTCCGAGCAGACCATTCACTCAGCCCGTGAACAAGGCCTGCATTTTTACGCGGCGGGCCATCACGCCACCGAGCGTGGCGGCATCCGCGCCCTCAGCGAGTGGCTGACGGAAAATACCGATCTGGATGTGACGTTTATTGATATCCCTAATCCGGCCTGATGAGAGGTAGTTAAGTGCAGCGAGCGCGTTGTTATCTTCTGGGTGAAACCGCGGTAGTTCTGGAGCTTGAGCCTCCGGTGACGCTTGCTACGCAAAAGCGTATCTGGCGTCTGGCTCAGCGACTGCCCGAGCTACCCGGCGTGGTTGAAGCTATTCCGGGTATGAATAATATCACCGTGGTGCTGCGTGATCCGCACACGGGGGCGCTGGATGCCATTGAGCGTCTGCAACGCTGGTGGGAGGAGAGCGAGGCGCTGGAGCCGGAATCGCGGACGATTGAGATCCCGGTTGTCTATGGCGGCAAGGGAGGCCCCGACCTTGGCGTGGTGGCCGAACACTGTGGATTAACGGAGAAGCAGGTTGTGGAGCTGCATAGCTCAGTCGACTATGTTGTCTGGTTTTTGGGATTTCAGCCGGGTTTCCCCTATCTGGGCGGGTTATCGCCCCAGCTGCATACGCCGCGCCGGGCTGAGCCGCGCCTGAGCGTACCGGCGGGCAGCGTGGCGATTGGTGGCGAGCAAACGGGAATTTATCCGCTCGCCTCACCGGGAGGCTGGCAACTGATTGGGCACACGTCCACGCCGTTATTTGAACCAGGCCAGGACGCGCCCATACTCCTGCGTCCGGGGGATACCCTGCGCTTTATCCCGCAGAAGGAGGGGGTATGTTAACGCTTATTCGCGCAGGGCTTTACACCTCGGTACAGGATGCCGGGCGTTTTGGGCTGCGTCAGTCGGGCGTGAGCTACTGCGGTGCGCTCGATCGCCCTTCGCTGGAGATTGCCAACCTGCTGGTAGGTAACGCAGGCAGCACGGCGGCGTTAGAAATTACGCTGGGTCAGTGCGTGATTGAGTTTGGTCAGGAAACCTGGTTTGCCTTAACCGGCGCGGGCTGTGACGCGACGCTGGACGGCAAAGCGGTGTGGACCGGCTGGCGCCTGCGGGCGAAGGCCGGGCAGCGTCTGACGCTCAAGCGTCCTCTGCACGGCGTGCGCAGCTATCTTGCGGTGGCGGGGGGGATCGACGTGCCGGAGGTGTTGGGCTCATCCAGCACCGACCAGAAAGCGGGAATGGGCGGCCATGAAGGGCGGCTGCTGCGTGACGGCGATCGTCTGCGGATAAAGACCTCAACGCGCCATTTCACCACCACGCAGGGCGTGAAACAGCTGCTGTGGGGGAACGTGATCCGCGCCTTACCAGGACCGGAATACCATGAGTTTGATGAAGCCGCGAAAGAGTCTTTCTGGCGCTCGCCGTGGAAGATCAGCCCGCAGAGTAACCGCATGGGTTACCGGCTTCAGGGGCAGCCGCTGACCCGCACGACTGACCGGGAGCTGCTTTCCCATGGTCTGTTGCCCGGGGTGATTCAGGTGCCGGGCAACGGGCAGCCCATCGTACTGATGAACGATGCGCAAACCACGGGGGGATATCCGCGTATTGCCTGCATTATCGAAGCGGATCGCTACCATCTGGCGCAAATTCCTCTCGGTCAGCCCATTCATTTTGTGCAGTGTTCGCTGGAGGAGGCGCTGAAAGCCCGGCAGGATCAGCAGCGTTATCTCGAACAGCTGGCGTGGAGGCTCGATGGTAAAGATTGATTTAAACGCCGATCTGGGGGAGGGCAGCAACGCCGATGCGGCGCTGATGACGCTGGTCTCCTCGGTGAATATCGCCTGCGGGTTTCATGCCGGCGATGCGCAGACCATGCTGGCGAGCGTGCGCAATGCCATGAAAAACGTTGTGGCGATTGGCGCTCACCCCAGCTTTCCCGACCGGGAAAACTTTGGTCGCACAGCGATGGATCTGCCGCCTGAGACGGTTTACGCGCAAATGCTCTACCAGATCGGCGCGCTGGAGGCGATAGTGCGCGCTGAGAATGGCGTGTTGCGCCACGTCAAGCCGCACGGCATGCTCTATAACCAGGCGGCGAAAGATCCGGCGCTGGCGGATGCCATTGCCCGTGCGGTGCGGGACTGTAATCCGCAACTGATTCTGGTAGGCCTGGCGGGCAGCGAGCTTATTCGTGCCGGAGAACGGCTGGGGCTGACGACGCGGCAGGAAGTGTTTGCCGATCGGGGATACCTGCCGGACGGTAGCCTGGTTCCGCGTACGCAGGCCGGTGCGCTGATCACCGACGAAGGTAAAGCACTGGCGCAGACGCTGGAGATGGTGCGCTTCGGGCGAGTAACCTCAACGGAGGGGACAACGGCAAACGTTCAGGCTGATACGGTGTGCTTACACAGTGACGGCGAGCATGCGCTCCAGTTTGCGCGACGCCTGCGGGCGGCGTTCTCGGAAGAGGGCATTGTTGTCAGCGCAGAATAATCATGAAAGGACAATAACATGCCAGAAGGTCCGGAGATCCGCCGCGCGGCGGATAGCCTGGAGGCGGCGATAAAGGGCAAACCTCTGACACACGTCTGGTTTGCCTTTCCTCAACTCAAGCCGTTTGAATCGCAGCTGGTGGGGCAGACGGTGACCCACATTGAAACGCGCGGCAAGGCGTTACTCACCCACTTTTCCCATAACCTGACGTTATACAGCCATAATCAGCTTTACGGTGTCTGGCGGGTGGTGGAGGCGGACGAGCAGCCGCAAACGACCCGCGTGCTGCGCGTGCGGCTACAAACGGCGGATAAGGCGATCCTGCTTTACAGCGCCTCTGATATCGAAATGTTAACGCCGGAGCAGCTGCTGACGCATCCGTTCTTACAGCGGGTCGGGCCGGACGTGCTCGACATGCGTCTGACGGCAAGCGATGTGAAAGCCCGGTTGTTATCCCCCACATTCCGCAACCGGCAGTTCTCCGGGCTGTTGCTCGATCAGGCATTTCTGGCGGGGTTGGGAAACTACCTGCGGGTGGAGATCCTCTGGGAAGTGGGGCTGGCGCCGCAGCGCAAAGCGTCGCAGCTGAGCGATGAACAGCTGGAGGCGCTGTCGTACGCGTTACTGGATATCCCACGGCTGTCGTACAACACGCGCGGCGTGGTGGATGAGAACAAGCATCACGGGGCGCTGTTCCGCTTCAAGGTGTTTCATCGGGCAGGTAAAAAGTGTGAGCGGTGCGGCGGGGTGATTGAGAAGGCGACGATCTCTTCCAGGCCGTTTTACTGGTGTCCGAACTGTCAGAGATGACGTCATGGTGTAGCGTAGGTCTTGCGATACTGTAGGGGCGTTTTCCCCATATTTTTACGAAAGCAGGTAATAAACCAGGCGTATTCGGAGAAGCCAACCTGTGCGGCAATCTCCCGTACCGTAGCATTGCTGTGCAGTAATAATTCGCACGCCTGGCGGATGCGCCTCATCGTCAAATATTCCTGAATCGTCCCGCCGGTTTCATCGTGGAACCGGCGGGATGCATGTCCTCGGGAACAACCCATGGCTCTGGCGATCTCTTCCAGCGTACAGCGCTGATGAAAGCGGGTTTCGAGCCAGCGGATAATATTCGCCGAAAAGGTATTCTGCCCGGTGGCCTGCTCCTGCCAGGGTAACAGGCTGATCAACTGCATCACCAGAAATGCGCTGTCACTGATGCTGAATGTTTCACTTTTCATCAGGGCTTCAAAGCGATCCAGTACGTTCTCAATGACGGGTTGTACATCGTGCACATCAAAGACCCGGGCTTTTTCTCCGCGACCACACAACTGGCGAAGCAGTTTTTGCTGACGGGGGAAATCACGCAGATAGTGGTCAATCACTGAGCCGTTAAAGTGCAGCGTCGTGCGGTGGTAGATATTGCGTGCGTCCTGCTCGACGTAAACTTTGTGAAGTTTCCCCGGTGGGAAAATAAAGATCCGCCCGGGTTTAACGGTATATTGCTGATGCTCCATCAACGCGATCCCAACCCCCAGGGACACCGATAAAATTTCCACACATTGATGCCAATGATAGTAATTCGCTGGCATATCTTTCATGCGGTTAAAGTAGATCGACCTGTCTGTGAGATTGATATGTTCCAGATAACTGTTGTCTTCGGAACGCTGCATGGTAGCCCCTGGCTGCCTCGGAGAGGATGTGAACAAACTTAAACTTTTATCATCTTAACCAAATTTTACCGCCAAAATTCCAGCCAATATTGTTCTCAATAAACTGCGCTGTTTGAAAATACGACAATTATCACATTTGTCTGCGTCTCTGACTCCTTATGATGCCCCGAAATCATCAAATGAAACGAGGTTTCATTATGCAGGTAAAGAACGATTATTGCCAACTCGCAGAGGGTTGGATTGCCGCTGCTGTGCCCCATCTGACCCGGGAAAATACCCGTTTGCACATTGGGGAAACGGCAGCTCACTATACAGACGATATCGCGGGTATTGAGGGCTTTGCACGCCTGATGTGGGCGCTTGCGCCGCTGTTGAGCGGCGGCGAAGCGGAAGGGTATAGGGAAATATTTTTACAGGGCATCCGTAGTGGTTGCGACCCTCAGCATCCAGACTACTGGGGCGATCTGTCTGACAACGACCAGCGCTGTGTCGAAATGGCGGCGTTTGGCCTGGCGCTGGCGCTACCTGACACCGGGATCTGGCAGGCGCTTTCGGCTACTGAACAGGACAATCTGGAACGCTGGCTGCGCCAGAGTGCCGAAATAACCATCCCCGATAATAACTGGCATTTTTTCCCGGTCCTGGTTCAGGTTGGACTGAAACGGGTAGGGCGCCATTACGATATGATGGTGATTGATAAGCATCTGAACGCGGTTGAACCCTTCTGGCTGGGTAACGGATGGTATTCCGACGGCGCCGGAAAGCCACGCGATTACTACATTTCCAGCGGTTTTCATTTTTACAGCCTGTTGTATAGCCACTTTATGCAGGATGTCGATCCGTCGCGTTGTCTCTGTTATCGCCAGCGGGCGCATCAGTTTGCGGGCGACTACCTCCACTATTTCACCTGCGACGGTAATGCCATCCCCTTTGGCCGTAGCTTGACCTACCGCTTTGTGCAGGCCGCATTCTGGAGCGCAGTGGCCTATACCGGGCTGGATGTTTTCTCGCCAGGGGTCGTCAAAGGCCTGATCCTTCGCCATCTTGACTGGTGGATGGCGCAGCCCTTTACGGATAATGACGGCTTATTTACCCTGGGTTATACCTATCCGAACCTGGTGATGACGGAAGATTACAATAGCCCGTGCACACCCTGGTGGGCATGCAAAACATTATTGATTCTTGCATTACCGGATGATAGCCCGTTTTGGCAGGCTGAGGCCGCACCGCTGCCAGCGCGGGAAAATATTCATCAGATAAAAGAGGCCGGGCAAATCATCGTACATGCCGACGAAAACCGGCACGCATGGATGCTGATGTCGGGTCAGTACGATCGTAATAACTTCGTCAATTTCGAGGCGAAATACAGCAAGTTTGCCTATTCCAGCCATTTTGGATTCACGCTTACGCGGGGAAATGACGCCCTGAATCATGCGGCATGCGATTCGATGCTGATATTCAGTGAGCAGGACAACTACTGGCGCGGACGTCGCGAGTGCACCTCTGTCGACATGACTGACGCCTGGCTCCGCAGCACCTGGCAACCCTGGCCGGATGTATTTGTCACAACCTGGCTTATCCCGCATCAACAGGGGCACATCCGACTCCACCGGGTTGAAACCCAGCGCGCGCTCGACAGCGTCGAGGGTGGATTCGCCATCAATCGTCATTTACTCGCGAAAACAAGTAAAGCTTCTCATGAGGTAGCCCTGAACACCTTGTCCGGGTGTAGCCAGATTGTGGATCTGCTCTGCGAGCGTCACGCGCTGACCGTCACGACGCCTCCCAACAGCCACATTCTCCATGCTGCACCGGGCGAGATCCCCTGCCTGGGCGCCGTGCTTGAACCCGGTACGCACTGGCTGGCGTGTGCCGTAACGGCCACGATGGCCTCTGTCCTGCCGCCACCGATGACGCTGGCCTTCGATCGCCTGAGCCAGGTTCTCACGCTGAACACGAAAACCCTACACATACAATAGCTGGCGCACCTGGCGTGCGTGCGGAGAAAGATAACCATGAACCCTGTTCAATCAACACGTTCGGCTTATATCAAACTAAGCCTCTTCGTTTTTCTGTTTACCTTTACCTGGGCTGCAAGTTTTGGGCTTTATGCCATCTGGCTGGGGGATAAAGCCGGACTTGATGGCATAGAAATTGGCACCGTGTTCGCCGTTAACGGCGTTTTTGCTGTCATTTTTAAGCCTATTTATGGCTATATCATGGACAAAATGGGCATGAAAAAACATCTGCTTTACTTTGTCTGCGCCGTTTCAGCAATGATGGCTCCCTTTTTTATCTGGTGCTATCTGCCGCTGCTGGAGACTCATTTTGTCAGCGGCATGATCGTCGGCGCCTTGTTTTTCAGTCTTGGATGGTACGCAGGCGTTGCGGCCGAAGAGTCTTATGTCGATCGTTTCAGCCGTTTATACGATATGGAGTTTGGCCGTATCCGCATGTGGGCCGCACTGGGATGGGCGTCGGCCTCCTCATTTTCCGGTTACCTCTATAACATCTCGCCAAAAATTAACTTTGTTATCAGTAGCGCTTCCGCACTGTGCATGCTTGCGGTGCTGCTGACGCTCAAAGTCGATCATTTCGGTCAGGAAGAGAATAACGTTCTGTCGAAAGAAAAAATTGTGATTGGCGATGTATATAACCTGCTACGTAACAAAAAATTCTGGACCTTTGCGCTCTACATCGCCGGCGTGGCATGGATGATGTTTATCGCTGAACAACAGTTTTCACGCTACTTCGTCACCTTCTTCAGCACAAAAGAAGAGGGGAATGCCATGTTTGGTTATATGAGTACAACGCAATCTGCGACGGAGTTTTTCGGCATGATGTTAGTGCCTGCCCTCATAAATCGCATTGGAGCAAAACAGGGGTTATTGCTCACCGGACTGGTGATCAGCCTGCGATTAATTGTTTCCGGGCTGACAAACGATCCGGTCATTATCTGCCTTATCAAACCCCTGTACGGGATCGAAATCGCCCTGATTCTGGTCTCGGTCTTTAAGTACATTGCCGAACATTTTGATAAGCGTGTCAACGCCACGATGTATCTGCTGGGGTATCAGGCGATGATCTATGTGGGATCAATCGTTGTTGCGCCTCCGGCCGGCTATGCCTACCAGACAATTGGGTTTGAACACACCTATCTGGTTATGGGGCTGATAGCACTGGTGTTTACGGGGATTTCTGCTTTTACCCTCTCCGCGTGTTACCAGCATAAAAAGGTCCCGGACCTTCCGTCACCGGGTCAGGAAGCCCTTCACTGAAGCAACGAGAACGAGAGAATGATGTCTGAGAATATACGTAAGGAACCGATTGTCCCTGTTATGCTTCGCCATGGTGAGCGCGCGGCGATTGCAACGAAAATCCGTGATGCCATGCCGCTTATCGCCAGCGCGGTTGAACGGAACATGACCTGGTTCGGACAGCGCTTTCCCGATGCGGCCTGCCGTAACGGTCAGTATCCGGTAATTGATAATCAGGAATGGACGACCGGTTTCTGGACCGGGCAGCTGTGGCTCGCCTGGGAGTGGACCGGGGAAGCGAGCTATCGCACATTAGCCGAACAGCACGTCCGCTCATTTGGCGAGCGGATTACCAAACGAGATTGTACTAACCACCACGATCTGGGGTTCTTATACAGTCTTTCCTGTATCGCAGGCAGCAAACTAACGGGCGACAGAGAGGCAAAATACATCGCCCTACAGGCTGCTGAATTGTTAATGGAGCGCTACCATCACCGCTGCGGCATTATTCAGGCGTGGGGAGAGCTGGATAACCCTGAGCAGCAGGGAAGAATGATCATCGACTGCAATATGAATTTGCCGCTGTTATATCAGGCCAGCCTTGCCACCGGGGAGCCACGCTATGCTGAAGCGGCGAAAAGGCATATTGAACAGGCCCGACGCTATATCGTTCGTGAAGATGGTTCTACATTCCATACGTACTATATGGATGTCAGAACCGGTGAGCCACGGTTTGGCAATACCCATCAGGGGTTCTCTGATGATTCCTGCTGGTCGCGCGGGCAGGCCTGGGGCGTGTATGGTTTTCTGCTTAATTATCTCTACACCGGTGATAAAAAGCTGCTGGCGCTGAGCCAGACCCTGGCAAACTACTTTATCAACCGGCTGCCGGACGATCTTATTTGCTATTGGGATTTGGCGTTAACCGACCCGAATAGTGAGCGAGACAGTTCTGCCAGCGCCATTCTCGCTTGTGCACTGCTGGAGCTGGTGAAACAGCTACCGGTGACCCATCCTGATCGTGAAAGCTATGAGGCGCTAGGGTTAAAAATCATTGAAAGCATGATCGATCGCTATTTCAATCTGACGCATCAGCAGGGGGAAGGACTTCTCAACCATTCTGTCTATCATTTTAAAGGTAACGTTGGCGTAAATGAATGCTGTGCCTGGGGAGATTATTTCCTGATGGAAGCCATCGCGCGGGCAACGTCGTCATGGAATAGTTACTGGTAATATCTCGCTCTCCCTGTTCTCTAAATTATGTCTTTAATCAGGCAGGGGAGCGCTTATCTCTGTAATGGCAAGGATAATATAATGAAAAGAAACAGCGTAATTATATTCGCTGCAATAACGTTTTCTTCACTGGGTGTGTGTGCAGAAAATAATAATACTATTACTGCTGCGCAGGTAAAAGCGACACCGTATACTACGGTGTTCTTTGCCCCGCGTACGCAATACCGCACCGCCAGTGAAAGTTTTTTACAACGGTTGATGTTAACAGGCGTTGTTCAGGATCCTGACAGCATCCTGAAAAGCATGTACTGGAGTTTTGAAACCGATGCCGATTTAGGTAAGCACATGGATCAGTGGAAAAGCAGTTACCAGGAAGCGGAGTTCAATAAGCCCTTCTCGCTAGGTGCCAGCCAGTTCTGGCTGGAAACAGGAACCGTTTTTCATTGGGAATCGGCAGGGTCACGCATCGATCCCTACATTGGCATTGGTTACCATTTTGATCCAACGTTGGGGGCGGTACTGCGCTATCGCTACAATCATCAGAATCATGACAGTGAAACACGTCAGGGTGAGTGGGATGATTCGTCGGAGCATCGCGTGGATATTTATCTGACAAAATATTTTACTCCAGACTTTTGGGTGCAATATAACCCAACGTATTACAGTAAAACGCACTCTGATAAATTCGTGTATACCAATGGTAAAAACCACACCTTACAGCACAACGTTGTTTTTAATTTCCATACTACGCCACGGTTTTATCCCTTCTTTGAACTTGGCTATCTTGATGAATATAAAGATGGCGATGATACAAAAAGTGAATATCAGCTGCGAGTGGGGTTCAAATACAATTTAAACTAAAAAAAACGCGCCCTTGGGCGCGTTTTTGCAGATGTAACGAATTAACGTTTAATATCTGATTTGAAATCACGCTGCTCGTAGCCGGTATACAGCTGACGAGGACGCGCGATTTTCATGCCTTCGCTGTGCATTTCGTTCCAGTGCGCAATCCAGCCCACGGTACGGGCCATGGCGAAGATTACGGTGAACATGGAAGACGGAATGCCCATCGCTTTCAGAATAATGCCAGAGTAGAAATCGACGTTCGGGTAGAGTTTCTTCTCGATGAAGTACGGGTCGTTCAGCGCGATGTGTTCCAGCTCCATCGCCACTTCCAGCAGATCATCTTTGGTGCCCAGCTCTTTCAGCACTTCGTGGCAGGTCTCACGCATGACGGTCGCGCGCGGGTCGTAGTTTTTGTAAACACGGTGACCGAAGCCCATCAGACGGAAGGAGTCATTCTTGTCTTTCGCGCGGCGCACGAACTCAGGAATGTGCTCAACGGAGCTTATCTCTTCCAGCATCTTCAGTGCCGCTTCGTTCGCGCCGCCGTGCGCCGGTCCCCACAGGGAGGCGATGCCTGCAGCGATACAGGCGAACGGGTTCGCGCCTGAAGAGCCCGCGGTACGGACGGTAGAGGTCGAGGCGTTTTGTTCGTGGTCAGCGTGCAGGATCAGAATACGGTCCATCGCGCGTTCCAGCACCGGGTTCACTTCGTACTCTTCGCACGGCGTGGAGAACATCATACGCAGGAAGTTACCCGCGTAGGAGAGGTCGTTGCGTGGGTACACAAACGGCTGACCGATAGAGTATTTGTAACACATCGCCGCCATGGTAGGCATTTTAGACAGCAGACGGAACGCCGCGATATCACGGTGACGTGGGTTATTCACGTCCAGAGAATCGTGGTAGAACGCCGCCAGCGCACCGGTAATACCGCACATGACCGCCATCGGATGAGAGTCACGACGGAACGCATGGAACAGACGGGTAATCTGCTCATGGATCATGGTGTGACGGGTCACGGTGGTTTTAAATTCATCGTATTGGGCCTGCGTCGGTTTTTCGCCGTTCAGCAGGATGTAGCACACTTCCAGATAGTTGGATTCGGTGGCTAACTGATCGATGGGGAAGCCGCGATGGAGCAGGATACCTTCGTCACCGTCAATGTAGGTGATTTTGGATTCGCAAGATGCGGTGGAGGTGAATCCAGGGTCAAAGGTGAATACCCCTTTGGAACCCAGCGTACGGATATCAATAACATCCTGACCGAGCGTGCCTTTTAGCACATCCAGTTCAATAGCATCATCACCATTTAGGGTGAGTTTTGCCTTTGTATCAGCCATTTACGGTCTCCTTAGCGCCTTATGCTTAAGACTGCGCTTTACCGGATTTGCTTTCAGCTGTTAATCATCGTTACCAGATTGTTATTTGGCTTACCGCTCAGCTCACGAGGAGAAACCAGGGTACAGAGCTATGGCGCCTTGCAGGTAAACGAATGAAATATCAGTGAAACAACAGCAAATCAGCGTTTTTGCAGTCCGAATTATTCAAACCTGTATATCACTAATAACTGTCCTGATAACTTCGGTCAATACCATCACACTGTTACATAACTATTTGTCAGGTGAAAGATAGACCTCATAACTTTTGCGCATTATATGCCTTTTCTGATGACGTTTGTAACAATATTGTTTAACATTTGTCAAATCAGATGATTAAAAATTAAAAAGATGTTGTTATCGTGACCCCGATCACTGTTCCAGAGAAAACCCAACAAACTGTATGTAGGTTAATTGTAATGATTTTGTGAACGGCCTATACTGCCGCCAGGTCTCCGGAACACCCTGCAATCCCGAGCCACCCAGCGTTGTAACGTGTCGTTTTAGCATTTGGAAGCAATGTTTTGCATGACGCGCAGTTATAGAAAAGGAACGCTGTCTGACCCGCATCGCAGTCCGGAGGAAGGAAACAATAAGAACAGCATGTGGGCGTTATTCATGATAAGAAATGTGAAAAAACAAAGACCTGTCAATCTGGATCTGAAAACGATCCGATTCCCTGTAACAGCAATAGCGTCCATTCTGCACCGTGTTTCTGGTGTGATTACGTTTGTGGCGGTCGGTATCTTGCTGTGGTTACTGGGAACCAGCCTCTCATCCCCTGAAGGATTCCTCCAGGCCTCAGCCATTATGAACAGCTTCTTCGTGAAATTTATCATGTGGGGCATTCTGACTGCACTGGCCTATCACGTGGTTGGCGGCGTTCGCCATATGCTGATGGACTTTGGCTACCTGGAAGAGACGTTCGAGGCCGGTAAACGTACCGCTAACATTTCATTTGTGATCACTGTCGTGCTTTCACTTCTCGCAGGAGTTCTCGTATGGTAAGCAACGCCTCCGCATTAGGACGCAACGGCGTACATGACTTCATCCTGGTCCGTGCTACCGCCATCGTTCTCACCCTTTACATCATCTATATGATCGGTTTCTTCGCGACCAGCGGCACGCTGACGTGGGAAATCTGGAGTGGTTTCTTCGGATCGGCCTTCACCAAAGTGTTCACCCTGCTGGCCCTGTTCTCCATCCTTATTCATGCCTGGATTGGCATGTGGCAGGTATTGACCGATTACGTTAAACCGCTGGCTATTCGCCTTCCGCTGCAACTGATTATTGTTGTTGCTCTGCTGGTTTACGTCATTTATGGATTTGTTGTGGTGTGGGGTGTGTAATGAAACTGCCAGTCAGAGAATTTGATGCTGTTGTGATTGGTGCGGGTGGCGCAGGTATGCGCGCCGCACTACAAATTTCCCAGAGCGGCCAGACCTGTGCGCTGCTCTCTAAAGTATTCCCGACCCGTTCCCACACTGTGTCTGCGCAGGGCGGTATCACCGTTGCGCTGGGTAATTCCCATGAAGATAACTGGGAATGGCACATGTACGATACGGTAAAAGGTTCCGATTACATCGGTGACCAGGATGCCATCGAATATATGTGTAAAACCGGCCCGGAAGCGATTCTGGAGCTGGACCACATGGGTCTGCCGTTCTCTCGTCTGGAAAATGGCACCATCTATCAGCGTCCGTTTGGCGGCCAGTCGAAAAACTTCGGCGGCGAGCAGGCGGCACGTACCGCAGCGGCGGCTGACCGTACCGGCCACGCGCTGCTGCACACGCTGTATCAGCAGAACCTGAAAAACCACACCACCATCTTCTCCGAGTGGTATGCGCTGGATCTGGTGAAAAACGCCGATGGCGCCGTGGTGGGATGTACCGCCCTGTGCATCGAAACCGGTGAAGTGGTCTACTTCAAAGCCCGCGCAACCGTGCTGGCGACCGGCGGCGCAGGCCGTATCTATCAGTCCACTACCAACGCCCATATCAACACCGGTGACGGCGTTGGGATGGCGATCCGCGCTGGCGTGCCGGTGCAGGACATGGAGATGTGGCAGTTCCACCCAACCGGTATCGCCGGTGCGGGCGTACTGGTGACAGAAGGCTGCCGTGGTGAAGGTGGTTACCTGCTGAACAAACATGGCGAGCGCTTCATGGAGCGTTATGCGCCAAACGCAAAAGACCTTGCGGGCCGTGACGTGGTGGCGCGTTCCATCATGATCGAAATCCGTGAAGGCCGCGGCTGTGACGGCCCTTGGGGTCCACACGCGAAGCTGAAACTCGACCATCTGGGTAAAGAAGTGCTGGAATCCCGTCTGCCGGGCATTCTGGAGCTGTCCCGCACCTTCGCGCACGTCGACCCGGTGAAAGAGCCAATTCCGGTTATCCCAACCTGTCACTACATGATGGGCGGTATTCCGACCAAAGTGACCGGTCAGGCGCTGACCGTGAACGAGCAGGGCGAAGACGTGGTCATCCCTGGCCTGTTCGCGGTAGGCGAAATTGCCTGCGTATCCGTGCACGGCGCAAACCGTCTGGGCGGCAACTCCCTGCTGGACCTGGTGGTATTTGGTCGTGCGGTGGGGCTGCATCTCCAGGAATCTATTGCCGAGCAGGGCGCGCTGCGTGATGCGACCGACGACGAAATAGATGCCTCTCTTGAGCGCCTCAATCGCTGGAACGGTAATCGTAACGGCGAAGATCCGGTGGAGATCCGTAAGGCGTTGCAGGAGTGTATGCAGCACAACTTCTCGGTATTCCGTGAAGGTGACGCGATGGCCAAAGGGCTTGAGCAGCTGAAAGCGATCCGTGAACGTCTGAAGAATGCCCGTCTGGACGATACCTCAAGCGAGTTCAACACCCAGCGCGTGGAGTGCCTGGAGCTGGATAACCTGATGGAAACCGCGTTCGCCACTGCGATGTCGGCAAACTTCCGTACCGAAAGCCGTGGCGCCCATAGCCGCTTCGACTTCCCGGATCGTGATGACGAAAACTGGCTGTGCCATTCCCTGTATCTGCCAGAGTCGGAAACCATGACGCGTCGTAGCGTTAACATGGAACCGAAACTGCGTCCGGCGTTCCCGCCGAAGATTCGTACTTACTAATGCGGAGACAGGATAATGAAACTCGAATTCTCAGTTTATCGTTATAACCCGGATGTAGACGATGCTCCGCGTATGCAGGATTACACCCTCGAAGCGGAAGAAGGTCGTGACATGATGCTGCTGGATGCCTTAATCCAGCTGAAAGAGAAAGATCCTACGCTGTCGTTCCGCCGCTCCTGCCGTGAAGGGGTGTGTGGCTCTGACGGTGTAAACATGAACGGCAAAAACGGTCTGGCCTGTATTACGCCAATTTCAGCGCTACAGCGTCCAGGCCAGAAAATTGTGATCCGTCCTCTGCCTGGCCTGCCGGTCGTGCGTGATTTGGTGGTGGACATGGGGCAATTCTATGCACAATATGAGAAGATTAAGCCTTACTTATTGAATAATGGGCAAAATCCACCCGCTCGCGAGCACTTACAGTCTCCTGAGCAGCGTGAAAAACTCGATGGGTTGTACGAGTGTATTCTCTGTGCATGCTGTTCAACGTCATGCCCGTCATTCTGGTGGAACCCGGATAAATTTATCGGCCCTGCGGGTCTGCTGGCTGCCTATCGCTTCCTGATCGACAGCCGCGATACCGAAACCGAGAATCGTCTGGAAGGGCTAAGTGACGCTTTCAGCGTATTCCGCTGCCATAGCATCATGAACTGCGTCAGTGTGTGTCCTAAGGGGCTGAACCCGACGCGCGCCATCGGCCATATTAAGTCGATGTTGTTGCAGCGCAGTGCGTAAGTAACAACGCCGGATGGCGCTGCGCTTATCCGGCCTACGTAACAGTAGGCCCGGTAAGCGTAGCGTCACCGGGCAAATTGCAGAAACCTTTAAAAACTGCCAGATAAGTAAATAATCGAGACGTTCAGCGCGAGACAAGGCGCGGTTGAACGAATCCCCTGGAGCATAGTTGACTATGTGACTGGGGTGAGTGAAAGCCGCAACGCAGTCGCAGCCGGAACGACGAAGATTATTTAGACAGTTTCTAAAGGTTCCTTCGCGGGCCACAAAGAGCTCGCAGGTGAACCCCGGCACGTACACGTGGTGTGCGTGGTAGTTTCTACGGCGAAAGTAAGCATAAAAATGCTTAAGGGATCACGATGCAGAACGGCGCAATGAAAGCCTGGCTGGACTCTTCTTACCTCTCTGGTTCAAACCAGAGCTGGATAGAACAGCTCTATGAAGACTTCTTAACCGATCCTGACTCAGTGGACGCAAACTGGCGTTCCATGTTCCAGCAGTTGCCTGGTACAGGGGTCAAACCGGATCAATTCCATTCAAAAACACGTGATTATTTCCGTCGTCTGGCGAAGGATGCCTCACGTTACTCTTCTGCGATTTCCGACCCTGACACCAATGCGAAGCAGGTTAAAGTCCTGCAACTTATCAACGCTTATCGCTTCCGTGGTCACCAGCATGCGAATCTCGATCCGCTGGGACTGTGGCAGCAGGAACGTGTAGCGGATCTCGATCCGGCTTATCACGATCTGACCGAGGCCGATTTCCAGGAAAGCTTTAACGTAGGTTCCTTTGCCATCGGCAAAGACACGATGAAGCTGGGCGATCTGATTGACGCGCTCAAGCAAACCTACTGCGGCTCCATCGGCGCGGAATATATGCACATTACCTCCACCGAAGAGAAACGCTGGATCCAGCAGCGTATCGAATCCGTGGCAGGCCACGCGAATTTCTCAGCAGAAGAGAAAAAACGTTTCCTCAGCGAACTGACCGCCGCGGAAGGCCTTGAGCGCTATCTGGGCGCGAAATTCCCTGGCGCAAAACGCTTCTCACTGGAGGGCGGCGATGCGTTAGTCCCGATGCTGAAAGAGCTGATTCGTCATGCCGGTAAGAGCGGCACGCGCGAAGTGGTGCTGGGCATGGCGCACCGTGGTCGCCTGAACGTGCTGGTTAACGTGCTGGGTAAAAAGCCGCAGGATCTGTTCGACGAATTTGCGGGTAAACATAAAGAGCACCTCGGCACCGGTGACGTGAAGTACCACATGGGCTTCTCGTCGGATATCGAAACCGAGGGCGGTCAGGTTCACCTGGCGCTGGCGTTTAACCCGTCGCACCTGGAAATCGTCAGCCCGGTGGTTATCGGTTCCGTGCGTGCGCGTCTGGATCGTCTGGACGAGCCGAGCAGCAATAAAGTATTGCCAATCACTATTCACGGTGATGCGGCGGTCACAGGGCAGGGCGTGGTTCAGGAAACCCTGAACATGTCGAAAGCGCGTGGTTATGAAGTGGGCGGTACCGTTCGCATCGTAATCAACAACCAGGTGGGCTTCACCACCTCTAACCCGCTGGATGCGCGTTCCACCCCGTACTGCACCGACATCGGTAAAATGGTTCAGGCGCCAATTTTCCACGTTAACGCGGATGACCCTGAAGCCGTTGCTTTCGTTACCCGTCTGGCGCTGGACTTCCGTAACACCTTCAAGCGCGATGTGTTCATTGACCTCTTCTGCTACCGCCGTCACGGCCACAACGAAGCGGATGAGCCAAGTGCAACCCAGCCGCTGATGTACCAGAAAATCAAAAAACACCCGACGCCGCGTAAAATCTACGCTGACAAGCTGGAAAGCGAAAAAGTGGCGACGCTGGAAGATGCGACCGAGATGGTCAATCTTTATCGCGACGCGCTGGATGCGGGTGAATGCGTGGTGAAAGAACTGCGCCCAATGAACATGCACTCCTTCACCTGGTCGCCGTACCTCAACCACGAGTGGGACGAGAGCTACCCGAACAAGGTTGAGATGAAGCGTTTGCAGGAGCTGGCTAAACGCATCAGCACCGTGCCGGAAGCGATCGAGATGCAGTCCCGCGTGGCCAAGATCTATGGCGATCGCCAGGCAATGGCGGCGGGTGAGAAGCTGTTCGACTGGGGCGGCGCGGAAACGCTGGCCTATGCGACGCTGGTTGACGAAGGTATTCCGGTTCGTCTGTCCGGTGAAGATGCGGGTCGTGGCACCTTCTTCCACCGTCACGCGGTTGTGCATAACCAGTCTAACGGTTCAACGTACACTCCGCTTCAGCACGTGCATAACGGTCAGGGCCAGTTCAAGGTCTGGGACTCCGTGCTGTCAGAAGAAGCAGTTCTGGCCTTCGAATACGGCTACGCCACCGCAGAACCCCGCACTCTGACCATCTGGGAAGCGCAGTTTGGTGACTTCGCCAACGGTGCGCAGGTCGTCATCGACCAGTTCATCTCCTCCGGTGAGCAGAAGTGGGGCCGTATGTGCGGTCTGGTGATGCTGCTGCCGCACGGCTATGAAGGACAAGGTCCGGAGCACTCCTCCGCGCGTCTGGAGCGTTATCTGCAACTCTGCGCCGAGCAGAATATGCAGGTTTGCGTGCCGTCCACTCCGGCTCAGGTTTACCACATGCTGCGTCGTCAGGCGCTGCGCGGTATGCGCCGTCCGCTGGTAGTCATGTCACCAAAATCCCTGCTGCGCCATCCACTGGCGGTCTCCAGCCTGGAAGAGCTGGCAAACGGCACCTTCCTGCCGGCCATCGGTGAAATTGACGAGCTGGATCCGCAGGCCGTTAAGCGTGTCGTAATGTGTTCTGGTAAGGTTTATTACGACCTGCTGGAACAGCGCCGTAAGAACGATCAGAAAGATGTCGCCATCGTGCGTATCGAACAGCTTTATCCGTTCCCGCATCAGGCGATGCAGGAAGTGCTGAAACAGTACGCTCACGTTCATGATTTTGTCTGGTGCCAGGAAGAGCCGCTCAACCAGGGCGCATGGTATTGCAGCCAGCATCATTTCCGTGAAGTGATTCCATTTGGGTCTGCCCTGCGTTATGCAGGTCGCCCGGCCTCCGCCTCTCCGGCGGTAGGGTATATGTCCGTTCACCAGAAGCAGCAACAAGATCTGGTCAATGACGCGCTGAACGTCGATTAATTAAAGGATACATAATGAGTAGCGTAGATATTCTTGTTCCCGACCTGCCTGAGTCCGTAGCAGATGCAACCGTCGCCACCTGGCACAAAAAACCAGGCGACGCGGTAACCCGTGACGAAGTGCTGGTAGAAATCGAAACTGACAAAGTGGTACTGGAAGTACCGGCTTCAGCGGATGGCATTCTGGATGCAGTCCTGGAAGATGAAGGTACGACCGTCACTTCTCGCCAGATCCTGGGTCGCCTGCGTGAAGGCAATAGCGCGGGCAAAGAGTCCAGCGCCAAATCTGAAGAAAAAGCGTCTACACCGGCCCAGCGCCAGCAGGCGTCTCTGTCCGATCAGACCAACGACGCGCTCAGCCCGGCGATCCGTCGCCTGCTGGCTGAGCACAGCCTCGATCCGGCAGCCATCAAAGGCACCGGCGTGGGTGGCCGTCTGACGCGCGAAGACATCGACAAGCATCTGGCAAAAGCGCCTTCTGAGGCGAAAGCGGAAGCGAAAGCCCCTGCGGCAGCACCAGCGGCACAGCCAGCTCTGGGCGCACGTAGCGAAAAACGCGTGCCGATGACCCGCCTGCGTAAGCGCGTGGCCGAGCGTCTGCTGGAAGCGAAAAACTCCACCGCGATGCTGACCACCTTTAACGAAGTCAACATGAAGCCAATCATGGATCTGCGCAAGCAGTACGGTGACGCGTTTGAAAAACGTCACGGTATCCGTCTGGGCTTCATGTCCTTCTACGTGAAAGCGGTAGTTGAAGCGCTGAAACGCTACCCGGAAGTGAACGCGTCTATCGATGGCGATGACGTGGTTTACCACAACTACTTCGACGTCAGCATGGCGGTTTCTACCCCGCGCGGCCTGGTTACCCCGGTTCTGCGTGACGTGGATACCCTGGGTATGGCTGACATCGAGAAGAAAATCAAAGAGCTGGCCGTGAAAGGCCGCGACGGCAAGCTGACCGTTGAGGACCTGACTGGCGGTAACTTCACCATTACCAACGGTGGTGTGTTCGGCTCGCTGATGTCTACCCCGATTATCAACCCGCCGCAGAGCGCGATCCTGGGTATGCACGCCATTAAAGATCGTCCAATGGCGGTAGACGGTAAAGTGGAGATCCTGCCGATGATGTACCTGGCGCTCTCTTACGATCACCGCCTGATCGACGGCCGCGAGTCCGTAGGCTTCCTGGTTGCCATTAAAGAGCTGCTGGAAGATCCAACGCGTCTGCTGCTGGACGTCTAGTTTTTGCAGTCTTGCCCGGCGGCGCGTTGCTTGCCGGGCCTACAAAGCACAACCTAACGATTACCTGAAGGATGGATAGAACACATGAACTTACATGAATATCAGGCCAAACAGCTGTTTGCCCGGTATGGCTTACCGGCTCCGGTGGGTTATGCCTGTACTACCCCGCGTGAAGCAGAAGAAGCCGCGTCTAAAATCGGTTCCGGCCCGTGGGTAGTTAAATGTCAGGTTCACGCTGGTGGCCGTGGTAAAGCGGGCGGTGTGAAGGTTGTTAAGAGCAAAGAAGAGATCCGTGCGTTTGCTGAACATTGGCTCGGCAAGCGTCTGGTAACCTACCAGACAGATGCGAACGGCCAGCCGGTTAACCAGATCCTGGTTGAAGCGGCAACCGACATCGCGAAAGAACTGTACCTCGGCGCAGTCGTAGACCGTAGCTCCCGTCGCGTGGTGTTCATGGCGTCTACCGAAGGCGGCGTGGAAATCGAAAAAGTGGCGGAAGAAACCCCGCACCTGATCCACAAAGTGGCTATCGATCCGCTGGCGGGCCCAATGCCTTACCAGGGTCGTGAGCTGGCATTCAAACTGGGTCTGGAAGGCAAGCTGGTTCAGCAGTTCACCAAGATCTTCATGGGTCTGGCGACCATTTTCCTGGAGCGCGATTTGGCGCTGATCGAGATCAACCCGCTGGTGATCACCACCCAGGGCGACCTGATCTGCCTCGACGGCAAGCTGGGCGCTGACGGCAACGCGCTGTTCCGCCAGTCCGATCTGCGCGAAATGCGCGACCAGTCTCAGGAAGATCCGCGTGAAGCGCAGGCTGCACAGTGGGAACTGAACTACGTGGCGCTGGATGGCAACATCGGCTGCATGGTTAACGGTGCGGGCCTGGCAATGGGCACCATGGACATCGTTAAGCTGCACGGCGGTGAGCCAGCGAACTTCCTCGACGTGGGCGGTGGCGCAACCAAAGAGCGCGTAACCGAAGCGTTCAAAATCATTCTCTCTGACAGCAACGTGAAAGCGGTTCTGGTGAACATCTTCGGCGGTATCGTACGTTGCGACCTGATCGCCGACGGTATCATCGGCGCGGTAGAAGAAGTGGGCGTTAACGTTCCGGTTGTTGTACGTCTGGAAGGGAACAACGCTGAACTCGGCGCGAAAAAACTGGCTGACAGCGGCCTGAATATTATTGCAGCGAAAAGTCTGACGGATGCAGCTCAGCAGGTTGTTGCCGCAGTGGAGGGGAAATAATGTCCGTTTTAATTAATAAAGATACCAAGGTTATCTGCCAGGGCTTCACCGGTAGCCAGGGGACTTTCCACTCCGAACAGGCGATTGCCTACGGTACGCAGATGGTTGGCGGCGTAACGCCAGGTAAAGGCGGCACCACGCACCTGGGCCTGCCGGTGTTCAACACCGTGCGTGAAGCGGTAGAAGCGACGGGCGCAACCGCGACCGTGATCTACGTACCGGCGCCGTTCTGCAAAGACTCTATTCTGGAAGCGATCGACGCAGGCATTAAGCTGATCATCACCATCACCGAAGGCATCCCGACGCTGGATATGCTGACCGTGAAGGTGAAGCTGGACGAAGCAGGCGTGCGCATGATCGGCCCGAACTGCCCAGGCGTTATCACTCCAGGCGAATGCAAAATCGGCATCATGCCGGGCCACATTCATCGCCCAGGCAAAGTGGGTATCGTGTCCCGTTCCGGTACCCTGACCTATGAAGCGGTTAAGCAGACCACCGACTACGGTTTCGGCCAGTCCACCTGCGTGGGCATCGGCGGTGACCCGATCCCGGGCTCTAACTTCATCGACATCCTGAAGCTGTTCCAGGAAGATCCACAGACCGAAGCGATCGTGATGATCGGTGAGATCGGTGGTAGCGCGGAAGAAGAAGCGGCTGCTTACATCAAAGATCATGTGACCAAGCCGGTGGTGGGTTACATCGCGGGTGTGACCGCGCCGAAAGGCAAACGTATGGGTCACGCGGGCGCGATTATCGCAGGCGGTAAAGGTACGGCTGATGAGAAATTCGCAGCACTGGAAGCCGCAGGCGTGAAAACCGTTCGCAGCCTGGCGGATATCGGTGAAGCACTGAAATCCATCATTAAGTAAGTCCTCTCTGCTCCCCGATTGGGGCGCGTTGAAGTATAAAAAAATGTCCGTTTCGACATGGTTGGCCGCTGTAAAGCGGCCTTTTTTTATTGCCTGCGTTTAGCCACCAGGGTGAATTTATAGTCGTCGGTGTTAAACACGTTGCGACTGTATTCAAATACCCGGCCGTCTTTCAGAAAGCCACGAGAGACTTTTTCCAGAATCGGTTTTGCCGGATCGAGCGCCAGGGCGGCAATCGCCTCGTCCGATGGCATGACTGGCACCAGCTCCTGCTCGCTGCGATCGATCACCATCTTTTTGATCTGCTCAATGTAATGGTATTTCGACTGTTCCATCACTTCCCAGGTGAGGTCGGGGAACATCGCCAGCGGCATCCATGTCTCTTCCTGATTCACCGGCTTTTCCCTGATGAAGCGTACGCGCTTGACGTGCCAGACCTTATCATCCGGATTGAGCGCAAGTTTTGCCGCGAGCCGCTCATCGGCTTTCACCACTTCGAAGACGCTGACGTCGCTGTGCGTATCGACGTTGCGATCCGCTAACTTTTCGTAAAAACCGGTGAGCTGATAAATATCGTAATTCACCCGCTCCTCTTTTACATACGAGCCGCTGCCCTGAATACTTTCGATGATCTGCTCGTCGGCGAGCAGCTTCAAAGCCTGCCGCACGGTGACCCGGCTGACGCTAAACGCCTCCTGAAGGCTGGATTCCGTCGGCAGCGCGTCGCCAGGTTTTAACTCACCGGCATTAATTTTCTCGCGGAACGCATCGGCGATCTGCCGGTACATCGGTTTATTGCCCATTGTGTCGCGCCTTTTTAATACGTTTTCAGGGAATTATGCCTTCAGTGGTAAATTTGTAAATAATACAAATAAGATACAAATATCGGTGTTAGTGAAAATGATCACATAAATGTATTATCCGGTCTGCCACAATCCTGCCCAGACAATAACTTTGGATAGGTGAGGATCTTATGAACCTGACGACTCTGACCGACCCCCGTGCTGTCTGCGTGCAGGCGCAGTTTACCAGCCGTGATGAGGCAATCCGTCAGCTTGCGACGCGGCTGGTGGCGTTGAGCAAAATAGCCGACGCCGATACGTTTCTGGCAGACGTTTTCCATCGGGAATCGCTTGGCCCGACGGCGCTGGGCGAGGGGCTGGCCGTACCTCATGGTAAATCAGTGGCGGTAAACGAAGCGGCTTTTGCCGTGGCCACACTGCGTGAGCCGCTGGCCTGGGAAGGTGTGGACGGACCGGAGGAGGTCGAGCTAATTTTTCTGCTCGCCATTCCTCCCGCACAAGCGGGATCAACGCATATTCAGGTCCTGACGGAACTGACGTCTCGCCTGGCGGATGACGAGCTCAGGGCGCGCGTGATGACGGCGACCAGCGCGGAAGCGGTGCTTGCGGCGCTGGAAACGGCGCCTGACGCACAAGAAACCGCCGTTGCGGAGAATGCCCCGACGATCGTCTGCGTTACCGCCTGTCCGGCCGGGATCGCCCATACCTACATGGCAGCGGAGTATCTCGAAAAAGCGGGACGTAAGCTCGGCGTCAATGTGGTGGTCGAAAAGCAGGGGGCAAATGGTATTGAGGGGCGCATCACCGCGCAGCAGTTGCAGGAGGCAAAAGCGTGTATCTTCGCGGCGGAAGTGGCGATCAAAGAGCGTGAGCGTTTTCAGGGGATGCCCGCCATTTCCGTGCCCGTCGCGGAACCCTTACGCCATGCGGAAGCGCTCATTGAGCGTGCGCTGGCGCTACAGCCTGTATCCGATGCGCGTCCTGCGCATGTCGACTCGGACGCGAAAAAGTGCGTTAAAACCGAACTCAAGCAGGCGCTGCTCAGCGGTATCTCCTTTGCGGTGCCGCTGATTGTTGCTGGCGGCACGGTGCTGGCGGTGTCGGTACTGCTGGCGCAAATCCTGGGCTTGCAGCATCTGTTCGATCAGGAAAATTCGTGGCTGTGGATGTACCGCAAACTGGGCGGCGGGATGCTCGGTATTCTGATGGTGCCTGTTCTGGCAGCCTATACCGCTTACTCGCTGGCGGATAAACCTGCGCTAACGCCGGGCTTTGCGGCGGGTCTTGCCGCCAATATGATCGGCTCTGGTTTTCTCGGGGCCATCGTCGGCGGGCTGATTGCGGGCTACCTGATGCGCTGGGTAAAAAACCACATCCGACTGAGTAGCCGCTACAACGGCTTTCTGACCTTTTATCTCTATCCGGTGATTGGCGTGCTGGGCGCAGGCAGCCTGATGCTGTTTGTGATCGGCGAACCGGTGGCCTGGATCAATAATGCCCTGACCGCCTGGCTTAACGGTCTGTCCGGCGCGAACGCGCTGCTGCTGGGGGCGATCCTGGGCTTTATGTGCTCGTTCGATCTGGGCGGTCCGGTCAACAAAGCCTCTTACGCGTTCTGTCTGGGAGCGATGGCCAATGGCGTATACGGGCCTTATGCGATTTTTGCCTCCGTCAAAATGGTATCGGCCTTTACCGTGACGGCATCAACGATGCTGGCTCCGAACCTGTTCAAACAGTTCGAAATTGAAACCGGCAAGTCCACCTGGCTGCTGGGGCTGGCGGGCATCACCGAAGGGGCAATTCCGATGGCTATCGAGGATCCGTTGCGGGTCATCGGCTCATTTGTTCTGGGGTCAATGGTGACCGGAGCGATTGTCGGGGCGATGGGGATTGGGCTATCCACCCCCGGCGCGGGCATTTTCTCGCTCTTCTTACTGCATGATGCCGGGCTGGGCGGCGTGATGGCCGCTGTCGGCTGGTTTGGCGCCGCGCTGGCTGGCGCCACAATCTCTACGCTCATTTTACTGCTCTGGCGACGCCAGGCCGTGAAGAGCGGCACCTACGTGACTGAAGACATACCATCGTAAACACGCACTGACAGGAAACGAAGATGAAAGCTGTATCTCGCGTTCATATCACGCCACATATGCACTGGGACCGGGAGTGGTACTTCACCACCGAAGCGTCACGTATTCTTCTGGTCAATAATATGGAAGAGATCCTCACTCGTCTTGAGCAGGACACAGAGTATAAATACTACGTACTCGACGGCCAGACGGCGGTGCTGGAAGATTATTTTGCCGTGAAACCGGAAAACAGGCCACGCGTGAAGGCACTGGTGGCGGCCGGGAAGCTGATTATCGGGCCGTGGTATACCCAGACGGATACCACCCTTGTTTCCGGCGAGTCGATTGTTCGAAATCTGATGTACGGTATACGCGACTGTCTGGCCTTTGGCGAGCCGATGAAAATTGGCTATCTGCCGGACTCCTTCGGCATGTCTTCCCAGCTGCCGCACATTTACAATGGTTTTGGCATCACGCGTACCATGTTCTGGCGCGGGTGTTCCGAGCGGCACGGTACCGATAAAACCGAATTTCTCTGGCAAAGTCAGGACGGCAGCGAAGTGACGGCACAGGTGCTGCCGCTGGGCTACGCGATTGGTAAGTACTTACCGGAGGATGAGGCCGGGCTGCGCAAACGGCTCGACACGTACTTCGAGGTGCTGGAAAAAGCCTCCGTGACGAAAGAAATTTTGCTGCCTAACGGCCATGATCAGATGCCGCTCCAGCAGAACATCTTTGCGGTGATGGATAAGCTGCGCGAAATCTATCCGCAGCGTCAGTTTGTGATGAGCCGCTTCGAGGACGTGTTTGACCACATTGACGCGCACCGCGATGAACTGGCGACGCTGAAAGGGGAGTTTATTGACGGTAAATATATGCGGGTGCACCGGACGATAGGCTCCACGCGAATGGACATTAAAATCGCCCACGCCCGGATAGAGAATAAAATCGTCAACGTCCTTGAGCCGCTGGCCACGCTTGCCTGGACGCTGGGCTTTGAGTATCACCACGGCTTGCTGGAAAAAATGTGGAAAGAGATCCTCAAGAATCACGCCCATGACAGTATCGGCTGCTGCTGTAGTGACAAAGTGCATCGTGAGGTGATGTCCCGCTTCGAGCTGGCGGAAGACATGGCCGATAACCTGACGTGCTTCTATATGCGCAAGATTGTCGACAACATGCCGCAGAGCGAGGAAGACAAACTGGTGATGTTTAACCTCACGCCCTGGCCGCGTGAGGAAGTGATTAACACCACGATACGTCTGCGCGCCAGCCAGTTCCGCCTGCTGGACGATAGGGGGAATGAAATCCCTTACTGCCTGCGCAGCGCGCGTGAAATCGACCCCGGCTTGATTGACCGGCAAATTGTGCATTACGGCAACTACGATCCCTTTATGGAGTTTGATATCCAGCTCAATCAGATCCTGCCATCAATGGGTTACCGCACGCTCTATATCGAGCCGCACGTGGCCGGCAAGCTGCTGGCGGCAGAAAAATCGTCGGAGGCGTTGCTGGAAAATGCTTTCTGGGAAATAACGTTAAACGACGACGGCACCCTGCGTCTGCTCGATAAAGCGTCCGGGCTTATCTATGACCGCGCGCTGGAAATAGAAGAGAGCTCGGATGATGGCGATGAGTACGACTACTCGCCTTCACGGGAAGAGTGGAGACTCACTTCCGCTCAGGGCGAGCATGAGGTTGAGGTGATCCACGAGGCCTGGCAGAGCAGGGCGGTGATCCGCCATCGCATGGCGGTGCCGGCGGATCTCGCCGAACGTTCTGCGCGTCAGCAGACGGGAACGCTTGAGGCAGAACTCACGGTCACGCTCAGCCATAACAGCCGACGTATCGACGTTGAGGCGCGTCTCGGAAATCACGCGGATGACCACCGTGTGCGGGTGCTGATCCCGACGCCATTTACCGCAGACACGGTGTTAGCCGATACCCAGTTCGGTTCGCTGACGCGACCTGTACAGGATGAAGCGATGGCGAACTGGCAGGAGGAGGGCTGGAAGGAAGCGCCGCTGCCGGTGTGGAATCTGCTCAACTACGCGGTGCTCCAGGAACGGCGTAACGGAATGGCGCTGTTTACCGAAGGGTTGCGCGAATTTGAAGTGACTGGCGAGCGTCAAAAAACGTTTGCCCTGACGTTGCTTCGCGGCGTGGGGGTGCTTGGGAAGGAAGATTTACTGCTGCGCCCCGGCAGACCGTCCGGGATCAAAATGCCGGTGCCTGATTCGCAGATGCGGGGCCAGTTAACCTGTCGCTTTAGCCTGTTCAGTTTTAATGGTACGCCCGTAAGTGCTGGCGTTGCGCAGCAGACGAAGTCGTGGTTAACGCCAGTGCACTGTTATAACAAAATCCCGTGGGATGCGATGAAGCTTAACCGCGCCTCTTTCACCACCCCTTGTAGCTATAGCCTGTTAACGCTGGCGCCTAACGGATGTGTACTCAGTGCGCTGAAAAAAGCGGAGGATCGTGACGAGATGATTCTTCGTCTGTACAACCCTTCGGGGACCCGCTCCTGTGACGTGGCTTTGTCTGTGAACCGTGAGGTCCAGGCCTGTTGCGAAACGGACATGAATGAGGTGCGCAAGGCGCAAGGGGAGGAGGGTTCAGCCATTACGGGGTCGTTCCGGCCATGCCAGTCACGCACCTTCAGCATAAAAATTGAAAGGTAATCCTCCGAACAAAATAAAGGCCGCATTCCTGCGGCCTTTATTTCATCAAATAGTCACGAAAGGGTGTTAATTTTAAGATTATTAAAGGTGAATGAAATGTAATCGTTTCGGCGGGTAGCAAAGCGAAAGAAAAATACTGTGAAGCAGATAACATTATATGTTTATCTTCCGGCAAAATGCGTTTTTTCTTGCGCGTTAATAAAAATCACAACTGTTTATATTATCTTCTGGCTTTTATAACCAATAACGGCTTTAAATATACATATTGTTAACAAGGTTTTTACTATCCGCACCACAAAGAAACATCATTAACAGCTCTGACTGTTTTTGATTTAAATCAATGTTTAATCCTTGGAAAAAGCCTCCGAAAGGCGTTAAATTGTTCCCGATCAAAATGGCCGAAAAGTGGTAATTTTGCTATAAATTGATCGCCGTCGAAAAACGTAAATCTGTTCGAATAAAAACCTGTTTATTGTAAGGGTTTTGCAGCGTATTATATTTACGGGATCAATTTGGTTTTTTCTTAACGTATTTGTAACCTTTCATCATTGCTTTTTCCTCCTGAAGAGAATAAGCAACGAAGAAGGGAAGCAGATAACTTTGTATTGGGGCATGCGTGTGGATCCTTATCTAACGGGGTTCACTCTCGGAGTCTTCATGCGATGAGCAAGGAGTCATAATGTTAGACGTAGTCGAACTGTCGCGCTTACAGTTTGCCTTGACCGCGATGTACCACTTCCTGTTTGTGCCGCTGACGCTCGGTATGGCGTTCCTGCTGGCCATCATGGAAACGGTTTACGTCCTCTCCGGCAAACAGATTTATAAAGATATGACCAAGTTCTGGGGCAAGTTGTTTGGTATCAACTTTGCGCTGGGCGTGGCAACCGGTCTGACCATGGAGTTCCAGTTCGGGACAAACTGGTCTTACTATTCCCACTATGTAGGGGATATTTTCGGTGCGCCGCTGGCCATTGAAGGTCTGATGGCCTTCTTCCTCGAATCCACCTTTGTAGGTCTGTTCTTCTTCGGTTGGGACCGTCTGGGTAAAGTCCAGCATATGGCGGTAACCTGGCTGGTGGCATTAGGCTCCAACTTGTCCGCACTGTGGATCCTGGTGGCGAACGGCTGGATGCAAAACCCAATCGCATCTGATTTCAACTTCGAAACCATGCGTATGGAGATGGTCAGCTTCGCTGAGCTGGTCCTGAACCCGGTTGCTCAGGTTAAATTCGTTCACACCGTGGCGTCTGGGTATGTGTGCGGCGCGATGTTCGTGCTGGGCATCAGCTCCTACTATATGCTGCGCGGCCGTGACTTCGCGTTCGCCAAGCGTTCTTTTGCTATCGCAGCAAGCTTCGGTATGGCCGCGATTCTGTCCGTGATTGTTCTGGGTGATGAATCCGGTTACGAAATGGGCGACGTGCAGAAAACCAAACTCGCCGCAATTGAAGCTGAATGGGAAACCCAGCCGGCACCGGCAGCGTTTACCCTGTTCGGTGTGCCTGACCAGGAAGCGCAGGAAAACCGCTTCGCCATTCAAATTCCTTACGCTCTGGGTATTATCGCCACGCGCTCCGTCGACAAACAGGTGACTGGCCTGAAAGATCTGATGGTGCAGCATGAAGAGCGTATCCGTAACGGGATGAAAGCCTACTCGCTGCTGGAACAGCTGCGCGCCGGCTCTACCGACCAGGCCGTTCGCGATCAATTTAACGACGTGAAGAAAGACCTCGGTTACGGTCTGCTGCTGAAACGCTATACCCCGAACGTCTCCGACGCGACGGAAGCGCAGATTCAGATGGCAACCAAAGACTCTATTCCACGCGTTGCGCCGCTGTACTTCGCGTTCCGCATCATGGTGGGTTGCGGCATTATCATGCTGCTGATCATCGCGGCCTCGTTCTGGTCAGTCATTCGTAACCGTATCGGTGAGAAAAAATGGCTGCTGCGCACCGCGCTGTACGGTATCCCACTGCCATGGATTGCTATCGAGTCCGGCTGGTTTGTAGCGGAATATGGCCGTCAGCCGTGGGCGATCGGTGAGGTGCTGCCAACAGCGGTAGCGAACTCCTCCCTGACCGCAGGCGACCTGATCTTCTCCATGCTGCTCATTTGCGGTCTGTACACCCTGTTCCTGGTGGCTGAACTGTTCCTGATGTTCAAGTTCGCGCGCCTTGGCCCAAGCAGCCTGAAAACCGGTCGCTACCACTACGAGCAGTCTGTTGCGACTACTCAGCCGGCACGCTAAGACAGGA
Source organism: Enterobacter cloacae complex sp. 397G4 (assembly GCF_050031515.1). NCBI lineage: Bacteria > Pseudomonadati > Pseudomonadota > Gammaproteobacteria > Enterobacterales > Enterobacteriaceae > Enterobacter > Enterobacter cloacae complex sp. 397G4. The sequence goes on from NZ_JBLGWE010000001.1 coordinate 1,470,450, forward strand.
GTCATCAAATGATCGATTATGAAGTATTGCGTTTTATCTGGTGGCTGCTGATCGGTGTTCTGCTGATTGGTTTCGCGGTCACCGATGGTTTCGACATGGGCGTGGGCATGCTCACCCGTTTCCTCGGTCGTAATGACACCGAGCGTCGAATCATGATCAACTCCATCGCCCCGCACTGGGACGGTAACCAGGTGTGGCTGATCACCGCAGGCGGCGCGCTGTTCGCTGCCTGGCCGATGGTCTACGCGGCTGCGTTCTCCGGCTTCTATGTGGCGATGATTCTGGTGCTGGCTTCTCTATTCTTCCGTCCGGTGGGTTTCGACTACCGTTCCAAGATTGAAGACACCCGCTGGCGTAACATGTGGGACTGGGGCATCTTCATCGGTAGCTTCGTTCCACCGCTGGTCATTGGTGTGGCGTTCGGTAACCTGTTGCAGGGCGTACCGTTCCACGTCGACGAATATATGCGTCTGTTCTACACCGGTAACTTCTTCCAGCTGCTGAATCCGTTTGGTCTGCTGGCAGGCGTGGTGAGCGTGGCGATGATCATCACCCAGGGGGCAACCTATCTCCAGATGCGTACCGTAGGTGAACTGCATCTGCGTTCCCGCGCTACCGCTCAGGTGGCAGCGCTGGTGACGCTGGTCTGCTTCGCTCTGGCAGGCGTGTGGGTGGTGTATGGTATTGATGGATACGTGGTGACGTCCGCTATCAACCATGCTGCACCGTCTAACCCGCTGACCAAAGAGGTGGCGCGTCAGGCCGGTGCATGGCTGGTGAACTTCAACAATACCCCTGTGCTGTGGGCTATCCCGGCTCTGGGTGTGCTGCTGCCACTGCTGACCGTGCTGACGTCTCGTCTGGAGAAAGGCGCTCTGGCGTTCGTATTCTCTTCCCTGACGCTGGCGTGCATCATCCTGACGGCCGGTATTGCGATGTTCCCGTTCGTGATGCCATCCAGCACCATGATGAATGCCAGCCTGACCATGTGGGATGCAACGTCCAGCCATATGACGCTGAACTTAATGACCTATGTGGCTTGCGTGTTCGTTCCGATTGTTCTGGCTTACACCATCTGGTGTTACTGGAAAATGTTCGGTCGTATCACTAAAGAACATATCGAAAGCAACACCCACTCTATGTACTAAGTAAGGAGCTGAATATGTGGTATTTCGCATGGATTTTAGGGACGCTTCTTGCCTGTGCGTTTGGTGTCATCACTGCCCTGGCGCTTGAGCATGTAGAAGCGACCAAAGCAGGTGAAGAAAAGCACTAATGAATATTATCGCAACGTTATATGCGGTAATGGATAAGCGCCCCTTGAGGGCGCTTTCCCTCATTATGGCATTACTGCTGGCAGGCTGTATCTTCTGGGACCCGTCGCGCTTCGCGGCGAAAACCAGCGAGCTTGAAATTTGGCACGGCTTCCTGATTATGTGGGCGGTGTGCGCAGGCGTGATTCACGGTGTCGGCTTTCGTCCGAAAGCGCTACACTGGCAGGGCATCTTCTGCCCACTGATTGCCGATCTGGTTCTCCTCGCCGGTTTGATTTTCTTCTTCTTCTGAATAAGAAATGTCCGTTAACGTTATGGGCTTACCCTGGCCCATAAAAATTTACTCTCCGTTTACTTTCTCCCATTCCAAACCATCATTCCCGCGCGTATAGTAGCGAAGTTTGAAAGCTCCAACTTTTCTTGTATTACCGGGATGTAAAGTGAATACAACGCTGTTTCGATGGCCGGTACGTGTCTATTACGAAGATACCGATGCCGGTGGTGTGGTCTACCACGCCAGCTACGTTGCTTTTTATGAACGGGCACGCACAGAGATGCTGCGCCATCATCACTTTAGTCAACAGGTGCTGTTGGCTGAGCGAGTTGCCTTCGTGGTACGCAAGATGACGCTTGAGTATTTTGCGCCTGCCAGACTCGACGATATGCTCGAAGTCCAAACAGAAATTACATCAATGCGCGGAACTTCACTGGTTTTCACGCAGCGGATAGTCAATGCAGAGAACACGGTACTGAACTCAGCTGAAGTCCTGATTGTCTGTGTTGATCCAACCATAATGAAGCCTCGTGCGCTTCCTAAGTCTATTGTCGCGGAGTTTAAGCAGTGACTGACATGAATATCCTTGATTTGTTCCTGAAGGCAAGCCTTCTGGTTAAACTTATCATGTTGATTTTGATTGGTTTTTCAATCGCATCCTGGGCCATCATCATCCAGAGAACGCGTATCCTCAATGCCGCTGGCCGCGAAGCCGAAGCGTTTGAAGATAAGTTCTGGTCGGGTATTGAGCTTTCGCGTCTGTATCAGGAAAGCCAGGGACGCCGTGATAACCTTTCAGGCTCCGAACAAATTTTCTACAGCGGTTTCAAAGAGTTCGCTCGCTTACATCGCGCTAACAGCCATGCGCCGGAAGCCGTGGTAGAAGGGGCGTCGCGTGCGATGCGCATCTCCATGAACCGCGAACTGGAAAATCTTGAAACGCATATTCCTTTCCTCGGAACCGTTGGCTCCATCAGCCCGTATATCGGCCTGTTTGGTACGGTGTGGGGGATCATGCACGCCTTTATCGCCCTTGGGGCGGTGAAGCAGGCAACGTTGCAGATGGTTGCGCCGGGTATCGCAGAAGCACTGATCGCGACCGCAATCGGTCTGTTCGCCGCAATTCCGGCGGTAATGGCGTACAACCGTCTGAACCAGCGCGTGAACAAACTGGAACTGAACTACGACAACTTTATGGAAGAGTTCACCGCGATTCTGCATCGTCAGGCGTTTACCAGCACCGAGAGCAACAAGGGGTAAACCATGGCCAGATCGCGTGGACGAGGTCGTCGCGAGCTCAAGTCCGAAATCAATATCGTTCCGTTACTGGACGTGCTGCTGGTGCTGCTGCTGATCTTTATGGCGACGGCGCCCATCATCACCCAGAGCGTGGAAGTTAATCTGCCGGATGCGACAGAATCACAGGCGGTAAGCACCAATGACGATCCTCCGGTCATCATTGAGGTTTCCGGCGTAGGGCAGTACAGCGTGGTGGTAGAGAAAGATCGTATGGATCAGCTTCCGCCAGAGCAGGTTATTGCTGAAGCGCAACGACGCCTGGAGTCAAATCCGAAGACGGTCTTCTTAATCGGTGGTGCGAAAGACGTACCATATGATGAAATTATCAAAGCGCTGAACTTGCTACATAGCGCGGGCGTTAAGTCAGTTGGCTTAATGACTCAGCCTATTTGATCATCTGCGTAGTTTTTGGGAACCGATAGTGTCAAAGGCAACCGAACAGAACGACAAGCTTAAGCGAGCGATAATCGTCTCCGCAGTGCTGCACGTAATTCTTTTTGCAGCGCTGATCTGGAGTTCGTTCGATGAGCACCTTGATGCATCAGGCGGCGGTGGGGGCTCGTCTATCGACGCCGTCATGGTGGATCCCGGTGCGATCGTTCAGAACTATAATCGTCAGCAACAGCAGCAGGCGAGCTCTAAACGTGCTGAAGAGCAGCGAGAAAAACAGGCGCAACAGCAGGCGGAAGAGCTGCGTGAAAAGCAGGCCGCCGAGCAGGAACGTCTGAAGCAGCTTGAGAAAGAGCGTTTGCAGGCGCAGGAAGCGGCGAAAGAGCAGGCAGAGCAGCAGAAGCAGGCTGAAGCCGCTGCGAAGAAGGCGCAGGAACAGCAGAAGCAGGCGGAAGAGGCGGCAGCCAAAGCCGCGGCTGATGCAAAAGCGCAGGCTGACGCACAGGCGAAATTAGCGGCTGACGCGGCGAAGAAAGCCGCTGCTGATGCTCAGAAAAAAGCGGAAGCAGAAGCTGCGAAGAAAGCCGCTGCTGATGCTCAGAAAAAAGCGGAAGCAGAAGCTGCGAAGAAAGCCGCTGCTGATGCCCAGAAGAAAGCGGAAGCAGAAGCCGCGAAGAAAGCCGCTCAGGAAGCAGAGAAGAAAGCTGCTGCCGATGCTGCGAAGAAAGCGGCTGCTGCCGAGAAGGCTGCGGCTGAAAAAGCGGCTGCCGCTGAAAAAGCTGCGGCTGATAAAAAAGCTGCTGCCGAAAAAGCCGCAGCCGACAAGAAAGCTGCCGCTGAAAAAGCCGCTGCCAGGAAGGCCGCTGCTGAAAAAGCTGCCGCTGAAGCAGCCACCGCTGACGATATCATTGGCGACCTGAGTTCTGGTAAGAATGCACCGAAAACGGGCGGTGGGGCGAAAGGGAGTAATGCAGCCCCGGCGGGAAGCGGTAACACTAAGAACAACGGTGCTTCTGGCGCTGAGATCAACGACTATAAGAATCAGATTGCTGCGGCTATTGCCAGCAGACTTAACGATAAATCGCTCTATACCGGGAAAACCTGCCGACTGCATATTAAACTGGCTACGGATGGTATGGTGCTGAGCGTTGAGTCCGAAGGGGGAGATGAAGCGTTATGCCAGGCTGCACTTGTGGCAGTGAATCAGGCAAAACTGCCAAAACCTCCGTCACAGGCTGTCTATGAAGTGTTCAAAGACGCTTCGCTGAACTTTAAGCCATAAGCAGAGCTGCGGTTATCGGGTTCTGATAGTTTTGTGTATTTGAGTTTGTTAACCTTCTGCTAAATTATCCAGGACTTATTGTTCGGATAAGGGAGATATGATGAAGCAGGCATTACGATTAGCTTTTGGTTTTTTAGTACTGTTGACGTCAGCAGTGCATGCCACAGTAAGCATCGACATTACCGACTGGAACGACTCAGCGCGTCCAATCGGTGTCGTTCCGTTCCAGTGGGCAGGCCCGGGCGCTGCGCCTGAAGATATTGGCGGCATTGTTGCAGCTGACCTGCGTAACAGCGGTAAATTTAACCCCTTAGATCGTTCTCGTCTGCCGCAGCAGCCTGGTACCGCTCAGGAAGTTCAACCTGCTGCATGGTCTGCACTGGGTATTGATGCCGTGGTTGTCGGACAGGTTACTCCTGCGCCAGACGGCGGCTATAACGTTGCTTATCAGCTGGTGGATACCGGCGGTGCGCCGGGTACCGTTCTGGCTCAAAACACGTATAAGGTGAACAAGCAGTGGCTGCGTTACGCAGGCCATACGGCGAGTGACGAAGTGTTTGAGAAGCTGACCGGTATTAAAGGTGCGTTCCGTACTCGTATCGCGTACGTAGTACAGACCAACGGCGGCCAGTTCCCTTATGAGCTGCGCGTCTCTGATTACGATGGCTACAACCAGTTCACCGTACACCGTTCACCACAGCCGCTGATGTCTCCGGCATGGTCTCCGGACGGCTCTAAGCTGGCGTACGTGACCTTCGAAAGCGGCCGTTCCGCGCTGGTTATCCAGACGCTCTCTAACGGTGCTGTGCGTCAGGTTGCGTCATTCCCGCGTCACAACGGTGCGCCTGCGTTCTCTCCGGACGGTACCAAACTGGCGTTTGCCCTGTCTAAAACCGGTAGCCTGAACCTGTACGTGATGGATATTGGTTCTGGTCAGATCCGTCAGGTCACGGATGGTCGTAGCAACAACACTGAGCCAACCTGGTTCCCGGACAGCCAGAATCTGGCCTTTACGTCTGACCAGGCAGGTCGTCCACAAGTTTATAAAGTGAATATCAACGGCGGAGCAGCGCAGCGTATTACCTGGGAAGGTTCTCAGAACCAGGATGCTGACGTCAGTGCCGATGGTAAAACGATGGTAATGGTCAGTACTGCGGGTGGTCAGCAGCACATTGCCAAACAAGATCTGGTAACGGGGGGCGTACAAGTACTGTCGTCAACGTTCCTGGATGAAACGCCAAGTCTGGCACCTAACGGCACCATGGTAATCTACAGCTCTTCTCAGGGGATGGGATCCGTGCTGAATCTGGTTTCTACAGATGGGCGTTTCAAAGCGCGTCTTCCGGCAACTGATGGACAGGTAAAATCACCTGCCTGGTCGCCGTATCTGTAATAATAATTAATTGATTACTAAAGGAATCTTAGAAATGCAACTGAACAAAGTGCTGAAGGGGCTGATGATCGCTCTGCCTGTTATGGCAATCGCAGCGTGTTCTTCTAACAAGAATGCAAGCAATGACCAGAGCGGCGAAGGCATGATGGGTGCCGGCACCGGTATGGACGCTAACGGCAATGGCAATATGTCTTCTGAAGAGCAAGCGCGTCTTCAGATGCAGCAGTTACAGCAGAACAACATCGTTTACTTCGATCTGGATAAATACGACATCCGTTCTGACTTCGCTGCAATGCTGGATGCGCACGCAAACTTCCTGCGTAGCAACCCGTCTTACAAAGTCACCGTAGAAGGTCATGCGGACGAACGTGGTACTCCAGAGTACAACATCTCCCTGGGTGAACGTCGTGCAAACGCTGTTAAAATGTACCTCCAGGGTAAAGGCGTTTCTGCTGACCAGATCTCCATCGTTTCTTACGGTAAAGAAAAACCAGCAGTACTGGGTCACGACGAAGCGGCTTACTCCAAAAACCGTCGTGCCGTACTCGTTTACTAAGAGAATTGCATGAGCAGTAACTTCAGACATCATCTGATGAGTCTGTCGTTACTGGTTGGAATAGCGGCCCCCTGGGCCGCTTTTGCTCAGGCACCAATCAGTAGTGTCGGCTCAGGCTCGGTAGAAGACCGGGTCACTCAACTCGAGCGTATTTCTAACGCTCACAGCCAGCTTTTAACTCAACTCCAGCAGCAGCTTTCCGATAACCAGAATGATATTGATTCCCTTCGTGGTCAGATCCAGGAGAGTCAGTATCAGCTTAATCAGGTTGTGGAGCGCCAGAAGCAAATTTTGTTGCAGATGGATAGCCTGAACAGCGGCGGAGCAGCAGCACAGCCAGCAGCAGGCGATCAAAGCGGTGCGGCAACGCCTGCACCTGCGGCAGATGCCTCCGCGTCGTCTGGTGCGCCTGTACAGAGCGGTGACGCGAATACGGACTACAACGCGGCCATTGCCCTGGTGCAGGACAAATCGCGCCAGGACGATGCTATCGTTGCGTTTCAGAACTTCGTTAAGAAGTACCCTGATTCCACTTACCAGCCAAATGCGAACTACTGGCTGGGTCAGTTGAATTACAACAAGGGTAAAAAGGATGATGCGGCGTTTTATTTTGCCTCTGTGGTGAAAAATTACCCGAAATCACCGAAAGCGCCTGATGCGATGTATAAAGTCGGCGTGATCATGCAGGACAAAGGCGACACTGCAAAAGCCAAAGCGGTTTATCAGCAGGTGGTTGCAAAATTCCCGGGTACAGACGGCGCCAAACAAGCGCAAAAACGTTTAAGTTCGATGGGTTGATTATCGCATGACCAGAAATCGCGTCATTTCTGGTCGTGCAGCATGATTCCTAAGCAGTTAAGTGATCTTCATCGAAATTTTTGTTGCGCAGAATTCTTAAATCAGTAATATATGCCGCCGTTGCCACGGGATATCAAACAACGTGAAAGCAGCGCAAAAGTGGGTCGTTAGCTCAGTTGGTAGAGCAGTTGACTTTTAATCAATTGGTCGCAGGTTCGAATCCTGCACGACCCACCACTTAAAGCAGTTCTGGCAGTACAGAGTGGGTGATTAGCTCAGTTGGTAGAGCATCTCCTTTACACGGAGGGGGTCGGCGGTTCGAGCCCGTCATCACCCACCACTCGGGTCGTTAGCTCAGTTGGTAGAGCAGTTGACTTTTAATCAATTGGTCGCAGGTTCGAATCCTGCACGACCCACCAATTTTATTGGTTCCGAGTGATAATTCAGGCAACACCCGAACGGGTCGTTAGCTCAGTTGGTAGAGCAGTTGACTTTTAATCAATTGGTCGCAGGTTCGAATCCTGCACGACCCACCAGCCTGAATAGATTTGAAGTACATCCCGCAAGGGGTCGTTAGCTCAGTTGGTAGAGCAGTTGACTTTTAATCAATTGGTCGCAGGTTCGAATCCTGCACGACCCACCATTGTTGAAAGGCGCCCTAAAGGCGCCTTTTTGCTATCTGTCGTTCGCCAGTGCCTTGTAGGTCGGGTAAGGCGAAGCCGCCACCCGACAGATGCTACCGGCATCAATTCCCGATGACATTCCCCCTCAAATTCGCTATCTTGTTTAGTATACAAAACACCATTGCCTCATTTTTGTTATCTCATGCAAAACAAAGGCAATATTGTTAAGCCAGTAAAACGAGAAGCCATAATGAGTGTGATGTTTGATCCCGAAACCGCAATCTATCCCTTCCCGCCGAAGCCCGCTCCGCTAAGCCGGGATGAAAAACAGTTCTATCGTGAAAAAATTAAGCGCCTGCTTAAAGAGCGTGATGCGGTGATGGTGGCGCATTACTACACCGACCCGGAAATTCAGCAGTTGGCAGAAGAGACGGGCGGCTGTATCTCAGACTCCCTGGAAATGGCGCGTTTCGGTGCAAAACATCCTGCCTCCACGCTGCTGGTTGCAGGTGTGCGCTTCATGGGCGAAACGGCAAAAATTCTCAGCCCGGAAAAAACCATACTGATGCCGACGCTGAATGCCGAATGCTCCCTTGACCTCGGTTGCCCGATTGATGAGTTCACCGCCTTCTGTGATGCCCACCCTGATCGTACCGTGGTGGTCTATGCCAACACGTCTGCGGCGGTGAAAGCCCGGGCAGACTGGGTAGTGACCTCCAGTATCGCCGTTGAGCTGATTGAGCATCTGGACAGCCTGGGGGAGAAAATCATCTGGGCGCCCGATCGTCACCTGGGAAACTACGTACAAAAACAAACCGGTGCGGATGTGCTGTGCTGGCAGGGCGCCTGTATCGTTCACGACGAGTTTAAGACCCAGGCCCTGACGCGCATGAGAGGGTTATACCCGGACGCCGCGATTCTGGTGCACCCGGAATCCCCGCAGTCCATCGTCGACATGGCGGATGCCGTCGGGTCAACCAGCCAGCTCATTCATGCTGCGAAAACCCTGTCACACAAGCAGCTCATTGTGGCGACCGATCGCGGTATCTTCTACAAGATGCAGCAGGCCGTGCCGGAAAAAACGTTGCTCGAAGCGCCGACCGCCGGAGAAGGGGCGACCTGCCGAAGCTGCGCGCATTGCCCGTGGATGGCGATGAATGGGCTCAAAGCGATTGCGGAGGGGCTGGAAAACGGTGGCGCAGCGCATGAGATCCACGTGGATGCCGCTCTGCGTGAAGGCGCGTTAATTCCACTTAACCGTATGCTGGATTTTGCGGCTACACTACGTACTTAACTTATTACGCCCCGGAGAAAAAATGGATTTTTTTAGCACACAGAACATCCTGGTTCATATCCCGATTGGTGCGGGCGGCTATGACCTGTCGTGGATTGAAGCGGTGGGTACGCTGGCCGGTTTACTCTGTATCTGGCTGGCCAGCCTTGAGAAGATCAGCAACTATGCGTTCGGGCTGATAAACGTCACGCTGTTTGCGATCATCTTCTTCCAGATCCAGCTCTACGCCAGCCTGCTTCTACAACTGTTCTTCTTCGCAGCCAATATCTATGGCTGGTACGCCTGGTCTCGGCAAAACAGTCAGCAGGAGGCGGAACTGCAAATCCGCTGGCTGCCGTTGCCAAAAGCCATCACCTGGTTCGCGGCCTGCGTGGTAGCTATCGGCTTTATGACCGTCTTTATTGATCCGGTATTTGCCTTCCTGACGCGCGTGGCGGTCTCGGTCATGTCGGGTCTGGGATTAAACGTGACGATGCCTGAGCTTCAGCCGGATGCCTTCCCGTTCTGGGATTCCTGCATGATGGTGTTGTCGATTGCCGCAATGATCCTGATGACCCGTAAATACGTTGAGAACTGGCTGCTGTGGGTGGTCATCAACGTCATTAGCGTGGTGATTTTTGCCCGCCAGGGTGTTTATGCCATGTCGCTGGAGTACATGCTGCTGACGGTCATTGCCCTGAACGGTAGCCGCATGTGGATTAACAGCGCGCGTGAGCGTGGCTCGCGCGCGCTTTCCCGTTAATGGTGATGGGCGTGTGAGTGGCCGGACTGCGCCTCGTTCAGGTGACAGTCTGGCCCGTTACATGGCTGATACTCCATCTGGATGGTGGCGTGCGCAATTTCGTAGTGATGCTCAAGGAAGTGCCGAATACGTTCAAGCAACGCATCGTGATCGTGGGGCGGAATAACCTGAACGTGCAGCGTCATAAGCGGTTTCTCACCCACCAGCCAGACGTGAACGTGGTGAACGTTACGGACTTCAGGAATGGAACGACACAGATTGCGTTTTAGCTCGCCAATATCCAGCGACGTGGGAGCGCCTTCCAGCAGCTCATTGACGCTCTCTTTCAACAGCCGCCAGGCACTGCGTAATACAAGGCACGATACCAGCACGGAAAGAATCGGGTCGATAGGGGTCCAGCCCGTGCCCATAATGATCAGCGCGGCTACGATGGCCCCTACGGAACCCAGCAGATCGCCCAGCACATGAAGCGCCGCGGCCCGTACGTTCAGATTTTTTTCACTGCTACCGCGGTGCAATATCCAGAACGCCAGAATATTGGCGACCAACCCGGCAATGGCGATAACCATCATTGTCGTCCCGGCTATCGGTTGTGGATGCCGAAAGCGCTGAAAAGCCTCCCAGACGATAAGAAGAGTAATGACCACCAGTGCAATCGCATTCACAAAGGCGGCAAGCGTGGTCAGTCTGAGCCAGCCAAAGGTGTGGCGGGTATTGGGAGGGCGACGGGCAAACTGCACGGCCAGCAGAGCAAACAGGAGCGCGGCAGCGTCGGTCAGCATATGCCCGGCATCGGCCAGCAGCGCCAGCGATCCGGATATCAGCCCGCCTGTTACCTCAATTATCATAAAGGTGGCAGTGACGCCAAAAGCCAGCAGAAGCCGTTTGGCATTTTCATCGCCAGTGGAGTGGGAGTGGGAGTGGGAGTGCGCCATGGTATCGTTCCTGATTTATTATTATTTTTAGTTTAGCGTTTTTAAGAGCTTAAATAAAAAAGGAGAGCATTTGCTCTCCCTGTTTTACCTTACGGAAGGTTACTGGGTAGTACCGTCCGTTTTGGTATTGGCATCGCTGCCTACTTTGTCATTCGGGTCCGGGCATTTCCCGTCTTTACACACAGAGTTTTTATGAACCTCGTCGGTGGTCATACCCTCATGGTTCATCGTGCCTGTGCTCGTCCCGCCGGTGTTGGTATTGCCCGTGTTGATATTACTGTTATCAACATTGTTTGGCGCAATATTCTGTTTTGCATCCGGCGCAACCTGGCCCGCTTCGGCAGCGGCATTAGCGTCGCCATTGCTGCCGGATGAGCCTGCGTCAGCAGCCAGTACGCTACCGCTTGCCAGAGTAAGGGTTGCCGTCAGGAAAAGCGTAGTCAGTTTCGTCATTTTCATCATGGTGCTCCTGTTCTTATCGTTACGCTGGATAACATTCTCCAACAGTGCATCTTGTTCAGTGGCGAAAGATCCCAGTTTCCTGATTTATGTCAGGATGGAATCGCGTATAAATATTTAAAAACAGTCGTTACAAGTAAAAAGCTTAGGCGAGATCTCATTTTTCGCTATTTTGTTGTGTATTTTAGGCGAATTCCAGGAATTATCTGCGCGAAGTGTAAAAGCCCGTTTACACTTCGTGGCCGACAAGTTAGATTGAAAGGATTGCTTTCATTACTAAAGATATGGCAGAGCCGGAAAGAAGATGAATTATCAGAACGACGATTTACGCATTAAAGAGATCAATGAGTTATTACCTCCCGTAGCGCTCCTTGAAAAATTCCCCGCCACCGAAAATGCCGCCAACACGGTGTCTCATGCCCGCAAGGCGATCCACAAGATCCTGAAAGGTAGCGACGATCGTCTTCTGGTAGTCATTGGGCCGTGCTCCATTCACGATCCTGCTGCGGCCAAAGAGTATGCGTCGCGTCTGCTCGCCTTGCGTGAAGAGCTGAAAGGCGAACTGGAAATCGTGATGCGCGTTTATTTCGAAAAACCGCGTACCACCGTGGGCTGGAAAGGGTTGATCAACGATCCGCATATGGACAACAGTTTCCAGATCAACGACGGCCTGCGCATTGCGCGTAAGCTGCTGCTGGAGATCAACGACAGCGGGCTGCCTGCTGCCGGAGAATTCCTCGATATGATCACCCCGCAGTATCTGGCTGACCTGATGAGCTGGGGCGCTATTGGCGCGCGTACGACGGAATCTCAGGTTCACCGTGAGCTGGCGTCTGGCCTGTCATGCCCGGTGGGGTTCAAAAATGGCACTGATGGCACCATTAAAGTCGCTATTGACGCCATTAATGCGGCTGGCGCACCGCACTGCTTCCTGTCGGTGACCAAGTGGGGCCACTCCGCTATCGTGAATACCAGCGGTAATGGCGATTGCCATATCATACTGCGCGGCGGTAAAGAGCCTAACTACAGTGCTAAACACGTAGCGGAGGTAAAAGCAGGGCTGGAGAAAGCGGGTCTGGCACCGCAGGTGATGATCGATTTCAGCCATGCCAACTCCAGCAAACAGTTTAAAAAGCAGATGGAAGTCGGCGCAGATGTGTGTCAGCAAATCGCCAGCGGTGAACGCGCAGTGATTGGGGTGATGATTGAGAGCCATCTGGTGGAAGGCAACCAGAACCTGGAGGGCAGCGAGCCGCTGGTCTACGGTAAGAGCGTGACGGATGCCTGCATTGGCTGGGACGATACCGATGCGATCCTGCGTCAGTTGGCGGATGCGGTTAAAGCGCGTCGCGGCTAAGTTTGTCCCGGGCAATAAAAAAGCGTGGATTGCTCCACGCTTTTTTTATGTCCGGCGAATATTACTTCGCTTTACCCTGGTTCGCCACGGCCGCCGCTTTTGCAGCGATTTCGTCGGCGTTACCCAGGTAGTAATGTTTAACTGGCTTGAAGTTTTCGTCGAACTCGTACACCAGCGGCACGCCGGTAGGGATATTCAGCTCGAGGATTTCATCTTCACCCATGTTGTCCAGGTATTTCACCAGCGCACGCAGGGAGTTACCGTGAGCAGCGATAATGACGCGCTCGCCGCTTTTCAGGCGTGGCAGAATGGTTTCGTTCCAGTAAGGCACAACGCGGTCGATGGTCAGCGCCAGGCTTTCGGTCTGCGGCAGTTCAGCCTCAGTCAGCTTCGCGTAACGCGGATCGTGGCCCGGGTAGCGCTCGTCATCTTTGCTCAGCTCTGGAGGCGTGACCGCAAAACCACGACGCCACTGCTTAACCTGCTCGTCACCGTATTTTTCTGCGGTTTCCGCTTTGTTCAGACCTTGCAGCGCACCGTAGTGACGCTCGTTCAGTTTCCAGGATTTCTCAACCGGCAGCCAGGCCTGATCCAGCTCGTCCAGAACGTTCCACAGGGTATGGATGGCACGTTTCAGCACAGAGGTGTAAGCAAAGTCAAAGGTGAAGCCTTCTTCTTTCAGCAGTTTACCTGCCGCTTTTGCTTCGCTCACGCCTTTCTCGGACAGATCAACGTCATACCAACCGGTGAAGCGGTTTTCGTTGTTCCACTGGCTTTCGCCGTGGCGCACCAGGACAAGCTTAGTATTAGCCATTTCTTACTCCTCAAGCATTTTGAATGATAACAATTCTCATTATATTGCCGTGACTGTGCCAGCAGCAACGCTTAACCCTAACCATAGCGAAAATAGTTCGAGAGTGTAAGATGCATGTGAATCCAGGGTTATGATTTTGTCTGCGATCGCCGCTATTTTCAGCAAGGCGGAGATAAAAAAGCCCTCGCGATGAGGGCCAGTCTTTTTTGCCGGATGGCGCTTCGCTTATCAGGCCTATATTCGTAGGCCCGTGCGCCGCCGGACATTAAGCGCGCGGAATGAAATGATACTCGGTGACGCTTACGTACTCTTCACCCGGACGTAGCACGCAGTCCGGCTGCGGCCATTCAGGATGGTTAGGCGTGTCCGGAAGGAACTCGCTCTCCAGCGCCAGTCCTTGCCAGGCGCCGTAGGCGTCATGTTCACGCGCCGTGGTACCCTCCAGATAGTTACCGGAGTAGAACTGTAGGGCGGGGGCGGTGGTGTAGACCGTCATCTGTAACTTCTCATCAGCAGACCAGATCTGTGCGGCAGGTTGAGAAAGATCGCCTTTTGCCTGCAACAGGAACGCGTGGTCGTAGCCTTTCACCTTGCGCTGATCGTCATCACTCAGGAAATCCTGAGCAATGGTTTTCGGCTGACGGAAATCAAAGCTATTTCCGCTTACCGGTTTCAGCCCCTGATAAGGGATACCCATCTCATCGACCGGCAGATACTCATCCGCCAGGATCTGGAGTTTGTGGCTGCGGACATCGGTCTGATTACCGTCAAGGTTGAAATAGGCGTGGTTAGTCAGATTGACCGGGCACGGCTTATCGACGGTCGCGCGGTACTCAATGGCGATGCGATTATCTTCGGTCAGGGTGAAGCGCGCGGTTGCGGTGAGATTGCCCGGGAAGCCCTGGTCTCCATCGAGGGAGTCCAGAGAGAACCAGACCTCACCGTCATTTTGCTGCACAATCTTCCAGCGACGTTTATCAAACCCTTCCGGGCCGCCGTGTAGCTGATTTTCGCCCTGGCTGGCAAGCAGGGAATACGTTACGCCGTCCAGCGTAAACTGGCTTCTGGCGATGCGGTTAGCGTAGCGGCCTATGGATGCGCCCAGAAAAGCGGTCTGCTCGATATACTGCTCCGGCGATGCGCAGCCAAGCAGGGTTTCGCGCACGCTGCCGTCAGGCATCGGTACGCGGGCAGAAAGTAACGTTGCGCCCCAGTCCATCAGCGTAACCACCATCCCGGCGCTGTTGCGCAGGGTTAACAGGCGATACGGCAGACCATCCGGTGCGAGTGTTGGTGTTTCGTTTAGCACTGTCCGGCTCCTTGTGATGCTTTGCAGACATAGAAAGTTTCTTTGATGCCCGTTTTGGCTTCGTACTGTTTAGCCACCGCGTCCTGAATGGCAGGGACCAGCTCTTCCGGCACCAGGGCGACGACGCACCCGCCAAATCCGCCGCCGGTCATACGCACGCCGCCTTTGTCGCCAATCGTGGCTTTCACAATTTCAACCAGGGTGTCGATTTGCGGCACGGTGATTTCGAAATCGTCACGCATGGAGGCATGCGATTCGGCCATCAGCTCGCCCATCCGTTTCAGGTCACCTTTCGCCAGCGCGGAGGCGGCTTCTACGGTGCGGGTATTTTCCGTCAGTATATGGCGCACGCGCTTCGTGACAACCGGATCCAGCTCGTGGGCAACCTTGTTAAATTCATCAAGTGAGACATCACGCAGGGCTGGCTGCTGGAAGAAGCGCGCGCCGGTTTCGCACTGTTCGCGACGGGTGTTGTACTCGCTGCCCACCAGGGTGCGTTTGAAGTTGCTGTTGATGATCACCACAGCCGCCCCTTTAGGCAGTGGAACCGCTTTGGTCCCGAGGGAGCGGCAGTCAATCAGCAAAGCGTGTTCTTTCTTGCCCAGCGCGGAAATCAGCTGATCCATAATGCCGCAGTTGCAGCCTACGAACTGGTTTTCCGCTTCCTGACCGTTGAGGGCGATTTGCGCCCCGTCCAGCGGCAGATGATAAA
The DNA here is from genome assembly GCF_050031515.1 of Enterobacter cloacae complex sp. 397G4. NCBI lineage: Bacteria > Pseudomonadati > Pseudomonadota > Gammaproteobacteria > Enterobacterales > Enterobacteriaceae > Enterobacter > Enterobacter cloacae complex sp. 397G4. Next base: position 1,485,961 of record NZ_JBLGWE010000001.1, read on the forward strand.
GCTGCTGGAACACGGTGCCGACCGCCACTTCCAGCGATGCGGAAGAGCTTAATCCCGCCCCCTGCGGCACGTTGCCGCTGATCACCAGATCGGCCCCGCCGAAATTCTTGTTACGCTTTTGCAGGTGCTTCACCACGCCGCGAACATAGTTCGACCACTGCTGGCTGTCGTGGGTCACGATCGGCGCATCGAGGGAAAATTCGTCAATTTCGTTGCCGTAATCCGCGGCGATCACTCGCACATGACGATCGTCGCGTTTCGCGCAGCTGATCACCGTCTGGTAGTCGATGGCACACGGCAGGACAAAACCGTCGTTATAGTCGGTGTGCTCGCCGATCAGATTAACGCGGCCTGGCGCCTGGATAACATGGGTGGCAGGGTAGCCAAATTTTTCAGCAAACAGGGATTGTGTTTTATCTTTCAGACTCATTTTTAGACTCCTGATTCGCGGTAATGGACGTCGCTAACGGCACGCAGACGTTCTGCCGCCTGTTCCGCCGTCAGGTCACGCTGGGTTTCCGCCAGCATTTCATAGCCCACCATGAATTTACGTACCGTCGCAGAACGCAGCAGCGGCGGGTAGAAGTGTGCATGTAACTGCCAGTGTTGATTCTCTTCGCCGTTAAACGGCGCGCCGTGCCAGCCCATGGAGTAGGGGAAGGAGCACTGGAAGAGGTTGTCGTAGCGGCTGGTCAGTTTTTTCAGCGCCAGCGCAAGGTCGTCTCGCTGGGCGTCGCTGAGTTCGGTAATGCGCTGAACATGGGCTTTAGGCAGCAGCAGCGTCTCAAACGGCCACGCCGCCCAGTAAGGGACCACCGCAAGCCAGTGCTCGGTTTCCACCACGGTACGGCTGCCATCCGCCAGCTCACGCTGGGTGTAATCCACCAGCATCGGCGAACCGTTCTGGGCGAAATATGCTTTTTGCAGTCGGTCCTCACGCTCGGCTTCATTCGGCAGGAAGCTGTTCGCCCAGATCTGACCGTGCGGATGCGGGTTGGAGCAGCCCATCGCCGCGCCTTTGTTTTCGAACACCTGCACCCAGGGATAGCTCTGCCCCAGCTCTGCGGTTTGCGCCTGCCAGGTGCTGACCACCTCTTTCAGCGCCTCCACGCTCAGCTCCGGCAGCGTTTTGCTGTGATCGGGCGAGAAGCAGATCACGCGGCTGGTGCCGCGGGCGCTTTCGCAGCGCATCAGCGGGTCATGGCTTTCCGGCGCGTCCGGCGTATCGGTCATCAGCGCGGCAAAGTCGTTAGTAAACACGAAGGTGCCTTGGTAGTCCGGGTTTTTATCGCCCGTCACGCGCGTATTGCCCGGGCAGAGGAAACAGTCCGGATCATGCTGCGGCAGCGTCTGTTTAGCCGGCGTCTCTTGCGCGCCCTGCCAGGGGCGCTTGGCGCGATGCGGTGAAACTAAAATCCATTGCCCGCTGAGCGGGTTAAAACGACGATGCGGGTGATCGACGGGATTGAATTGCGTCATGACAAATCCTTAATCTGGATAGCCTTGCGGATGGCGCGACTGCCAGTGCCAGGTATCCTGTGCCATTTCATCAAGCGTGCGGGTGACACGCCAGTTAAGCTCTTTATCCGCTTTGGTGGCATCGGCCCAGTAAGCCGGGAGGTCGCCATCCCGGCGGGGAGCGAAGTGATACTTCACCGGCTTGCCGCAGGCTTTACTGAAGGCATTCACCACGTCCAGCACGCTGCTGCCGATCCCGGCGCCGAGGTTGTAAATATGCACGCCCGGTTTATCCGCCAGCTGCTGCATCGCCGCCACGTGGCCGTCGGCCAGATCCATGACGTGAATGTAATCGCGCACGCCGGTGCCATCTTCGGTGGGATAATCGTTACCAAAAATCGCCAGGGAATCGCGGCGCCCTACGGCAACCTGCGCGATATACGGCATCAGGTTGTTAGGAATGCCCTGCGGATCTTCGCCCATATCACCTGACGGATGCGCGCCGACCGGGTTGAAGTAGCGCAGCAAGGCGATGCTCCACTCAGGCTGAGCTTTTTGCAGGTCGGTCAGGATCTGCTCTACCATCAGCTTGCTTTTGCCATACGGGCTTTGCGGCGTACCGGTCGGGAAGCTTTCAACGTAAGGGATTTTTGGCTGATCGCCGTAGACGGTCGCGGAGGAGCTGAAGATAAAATTTTTAACGTTGGCCGCTCGCATGGCGGAGATCAGACGCAGGGTACCGTTAACGTTGTTGTCATAGTACTCAAGCGGTTTTGCCACCGATTCGCCAACCGCTTTCAGGCCCGCGAAGTGGATAACGGTTTCAATCGCGTGATCGTGAAGGATTTCAGTCATCAACGCTTCATTGCGGATGTCGCCTTCCACGAAAGTCGGCTGTTTACCCGAAAGGCGTTCAATGACCGGCAGCACGCTGCGCTTACTGTTGCACAGGTTATCAAGAATGACGACATCGTGGCCGCTTTGCAGCAGTTGCACACAGGTATGACTTCCTATGTAACCGCTACCACCTGTTACCAGAACTCGCATATTTCGCTCCATTAGGCTTATGGTATGAATTAACCATAGCATATCAGAGACGCGAAAAGTGTGACATGGGATAAAATAGTGGTATCGTTTACACTGGTTTTCACACGCGCTTTTTCACAGACTGAGTGCATTGTAGATCAAAGAGATAGAGATGTATTGTTGCAGGTTGTCTGAAAAGCGGAGGGCAGCGCCCTCCACGCGTTAATCGATTTTGCTCAGCAGGTAGCGGTATTGCTCGCGGTCAGGGACAAATTCCAGCCGATGGGTGATGCAGGAAGGGGCATCTTCAGCATGGTGGGACACAAACAGCAGCTGGGTTTCACCTTCGCTAATCAGGACATCCACAAAGCGGCGGATCAGCTGACGGTTGAGCGGATCCAGCCCCTGCAACGGTTCGTCAAGAATCAGCAGCGTAGGGTGCTTGACCAGCGCGCGGACGATCAATGCCAGCCGCTGCTGCCCCCACGACAGGCTGTGGAATGGCGCATCGGCGACCCGGTTATCCATACCCAGAATATCCAGCCACTGCTGCGCCAGCTTGTGCTGCTTGTCGGATACCGCCTGATAAATACCAATGGAGTCGAAGAAGCCAGAGAGGATCACATTTCGCACCGTGGTGCTCACCCGGTAGTCCAGGTGCAGGCTGCTGCTGACATAGCCGATGTGCTTTTTGATATCCCAGATGGTTTCCCCGCTGCCGCGGCGACGTCCGAACAGGGTGAGATCGTTGCTGTATCCCTGCGGGTGATCCCCGGTGATCAGGCTCAGCAGCGTGGATTTACCCGCTCCGTTGGGGCCGACGATCTGCCAGTGCTCACCAGGATTAACCGTCCAGCTGAGGTGATTAAGAATAGGGCGATCGTCGTAAGCAACCACCCCATCGCGCAGCACAATGCGCGGCTGGTCAGGCTCCAGCCCGTGGCGTGCCGAAGGCGCATCCGGCTCCGGCAGGGCAATACCGTCCAGTTTCTCGCTGTGGGCCAGCTGCGCAATCAGCGCCTGCCGAAGCAGTACGGCTTTCTCGCCGGTTTCGGTCAGGCTACAGTCCGCCAGCACGCCCGCATACTGTACGAAATCCGGGATCTCATCAAATCGGTTAAGAACCAGCACAAGCGTGTATCCCTGCTGGTTAAGCGACGCCAGCAACACTGCCAGCTGCGCGCGGGATTGCACATCCAGTCCGTCAAACGGTTCATCCAGGATCAGGAGTTCCGGCTCGCTCATCAGCGCCTGACACAGCAGCGTTTTGCGCGTTTCACCGGTTGAAAGGTATTTAAAGCGGCGATTAAGCAGGGCGGTAATGCCAAATTGCTCCGCCAGCTGCTGACAGCGGGCAGGATCTTTTATCTCATCCTGGATAATTTCCGCCGTCGTGCGGCCGGTATCTTCTTCGCCGGGGCTGAGCAAATCGGTATTGTTACGCTGCCACTCATCGCTGACCAGCTTTTGCAGCTGTTCGAAGGAAAGGCGCGTCAGCCGGGTAAAGGTGCACCGACGTTCACCCTTCAGTTGGGTTAATTCGCCTGCCAGAGCGCGGGCCAGCGCGGATTTTCCGCTGCCATTCGTGCCCACAAACGCCCAGCTTTCTCCGGCGCGAAGGGTTAACTCTGGCAGCGATAAGGTACGGATATCACTAAGATGAAACGTGCCTTGCGAAATATGCAATGATGACATGTGTTATCCCATTTTTTGCAGCAACAGATGTCAGGGATACTCAGTGTAAGCAGAGTTGTCAATGCGCTTAGCACAATGTGGCGATAATTACCCTGTCTGCATTGAAATATGCGGTCACCACAGCACCTTCGTCTAATTCGGTCGCGTCGTTCACCGGAACGGTGGCGCAGAGCAACTGTCCATCCGGCAGGGTCATCAGCACTTCACATTGTTCTGCGCCGCGCTCGATGTGGCTGATACGCCCGCGTAGCTGGTTGTCGGCCTCTGCGGCCTGCTCAGGGTTGAGTGCGATGCTGATCCAGGGCGCTTTAAGTAATACCAGCACCTCCTGACCTTCGTTCAGCCCAAGGCGTTGACCACTTTGCGCGGTGATGGCGGCTTTCAGGCGCGTCGTACCGTCCGCGAGCAGAATCTCTATATGCTCCTGCACCTGCGAATGATCGCGCCCCGTCACCGTACCAAACCACTGGTTGCGGGCGCTGGTCTGCAAAGAGAAACGGGAGATGGCGCCCAGCAGGCTGTCCAGCGGCAGGTTGTCGTCATCGCTCAGCACATCAAATGCTTTTTGCTGGATCTGCGCCAGTAAATCGTAGAGCTGGATCAGACGTTGCCCGTAACGCGTCAACACGGCGCCGCCGCCGCCTTTCCCGCCGGTGGCGCGCTCAACCAGCGTGTGTTCGCTCAGGGTGTTCATGTCGTTAATCGCATCCCAGGCGCTTTTATAGCTGATACCGGCGTTTTTGGCGCCCTGGCTAATCGAGCCAGTTTGTTCTATTTGTTTTAACAGGGCGATGCGTCGCGGATCGGCGAAAAGCTTCTGCTGAAGTCGTAGGGTGAGGAGAATTTCGGCCTGCATAACAGTGTCCCGGTAAAAAGGCTATTGTGACCCAAATGCCCGGGGGCGGAAAGCGCACCGCACAAAAGGGGATGTTTTTCTTACTTTTCAGGGTAGAATAAGCCGTTCACAAGATCTGGAGAAAACCATGTTAGAGTTGTTGAAAAGTCTGGTATTCGCGGTAATCATGGTGCCAGTAGTGATGGCTATCATCCTCGGTGCCATCTACGGCCTGGGTGAAGTGTTCAACGTCTTTTCGAACATTGGTCATCGTCGTGACCAGCCTAAAAAGCAGCAATGATTTCCTCCAAAACGCCCGGCCAGCCCGGGCGTTTTGCTCTCAAGTTTATTCCTTTCCCGCCGATATCTTTTACAACGTTCCTTGAGTTTACGCATTAATGGGTACGATTTAGCGCTAGGAACGCCTGCGATATGTCGTTATATTTATTTGTATATAACGACACGCACAGGAGCTTCAAATGGCACGTTCATGGGTACGCCTTTTCGCAGGGGCAACGCTGACTCTCTCACTCACCGCCCACGCACTGGCGGATGAAGGAAAAATCACGGTCTTTGCGGCGGCGTCGCTGACTAACGCGATGCAGGATATTGCTGCGGTATACAAAAAAGAGAAAAACGTCGAGGTGGTCTCGTCGTTTGCCTCCTCGTCCACGCTGGCCCGCCAGATTGAAGCGGGGGCACCCGCGGATCTGTTCATCTCTGCCGATCAGAAATGGATGGATTACGCGGTGGAGAAAAAATCTGTTGATACGGCTACCCGCGAAACGCTGCTGGGAAATAGCCTGGTGGTGGTCGCGCCCGCAAACAGCAAGCAGGACGACATCGCCATCAACAAACAGACGGACTGGACCCGTCTGCTCAACGGTGGCCGTCTGGCAGTAGGCGATCCGGAGCATGTTCCTGCCGGGATTTATGCGAAAGAAGCGCTACAAAAACTGGGTGCATGGGAGACCTTATCGCCGAAGCTGGCTCCCGCAGAAGATGTGCGTGGCGCGCTGGCGCTGGTGGAGCGTAACGAAGCGCCACTCGGGATCGTTTACGGCTCCGATGCCGTCGCCAGTAAAGGTGTGAAGGTGGTGGGCACCTTCCCGGAAGATTCGCATAAGAAAGTAGAATATCCTGTTGCGATAGTTGATGGACATAAAAATGCGACCGTGACGGCCTTTGTTGACTACCTGAAGGGGCCGGAAGCGTCCGCGATCTTTAAACGTTACGGATTTACGACTCACGAATGATATTGACCGAACCTGAATGGCAGGCCGTGCTGCTGAGCCTGAAAGTCTCTTCCCTGGCGGTTGCGCTGAGTTTGCCCTTTGGGGTGTTCTTTGCCTGGTTACTGGTTCGCGTGAAGTTTCCAGGCAAAGCCCTGCTCGACAGTGTTCTCCATCTTCCGCTTGTCTTACCGCCTGTGGTGGTCGGATATCTGCTGCTGATCTCCATGGGGCGACGCGGTTTTATCGGCGAATGGCTGTACGACTGGTTCGGACTGACCTTTGCTTTCAGCTGGCGCGGCGCGGTTCTGGCCGCGGCAGTAATGTCCTTCCCGCTGATGGTGCGCGCTATCCGCCTGGCGCTGGAAGGGGTGGATATCCGGTTAGAACAGGCCGCCCGCACGCTGGGCGCAGGCCGCTGGCGGGTATTCCTGACCATTACGCTTCCGCTCACGTTACCGGGCATTATTGTCGGTACGGTGTTAGCCTTCGCCCGCTCGTTGGGTGAGTTTGGCGCGACCATCACCTTTGTGTCGAACATTCCCGGCGAGACGCGGACCATCCCGTCGGCCATGTATACCCTGATTCAGACCCCGGGCGGCGAAGGTGCGGCGGCCCGGCTGTGTATTATTTCGATTGTGCTCGCTCTGGTCTCGCTGCTGGTATCTGAGTGGCTGGCGCGCCTCAGCCGTGAACGGATGGGGAAATCGTGATGCTGGAACTCAACTTTACGCAAACCCTGGGCAGCCACACCCTGACGCTGAACGAAACGCTGCCTGCCAGCGGTATCACCGCCATTTTTGGCGTGTCCGGGGCGGGGAAAACGTCGCTGATTAATGCGATTAGCGGCCTGACGCGTCCCCAGTCTGGCCGTATTGTGCTAAATAACCGCGTCTTAAATGACGCGGAGAAGAAGGTCTGCCTGTCACCGGACAAACGCCGTATCGGCTATGTGTTTCAGGATGCGCGCCTGTTTCCGCACTACAGCGTTCGCGGGAACCTGCGTTACGGCATGGCAAAAAGCATGGCCGGACAGTTCGATAAGCTGGTGGCGCTGCTGGGCATCGAACCGCTGCTGGATCGTCTGCCGTCGTCGCTGTCGGGTGGTGAAAAACAGCGCGTGGCGATTGGCCGCGCCCTGTTAACCGCGCCGGAACTGTTGCTGCTGGATGAGCCGCTGGCCTCGCTGGATATTCCGCGCAAGCGCGAGCTGCTGCCGTATCTGCAACGTCTGGCGCGGGAAATCAACGTGCCAATGCTCTACGTCAGCCATTCGCTGGATGAGATCTTACATCTGGCCGACAAAGTGCTGGTGCTGGAAGCGGGCAGGGTGAAGGCATTCGGCAATCTGGAGGAGGTGTGGGGCAGCAGCGTTATGCATCCATGGCTGCCAAAGGAGCAGCAGAGCAGCATTCTGAAGGTGAGCGTGCTGGAGCACCATCCGCACTACGCGATGACCGCGCTGGCGCTGGGCGATCAGCATTTGTGGGTGAATAAAATCGATACGCCGATTCAGTCCACGTTACGGATCCGCATTCAGGCGTCGGATGTCTCCCTGGTCCTGCAACCGCCGCTGCAAACCAGTATCCGCAATATTTTGCGCGCAAAAGTGGCGCAGTGTTTTGATGATAACGGCCAGGTGGAAGTGCAGCTGGAAGTAGGCAACAGAACGCTGTGGGCGCGCATCAGCCCGTGGGCCAGGGATGAGCTGGGCATCAAGCCTGGCCTGTGGCTTTACGCGCAAATCAAGAGCGTTTCCATAACCGCCTGATTACAGCAGGTGGGTATAAATATATTGCGCGATGCTGTCGGTGGTGTTATCGCCAATCACCACGTCAGCGCGCGCTTTCACCGCGTCATCGGCATTACCCATCGCCACGCCCGTTCCGGACGCTTCCAGCATGCTGATGTCGTTATAGTTATCGCCGAAGGCAATTACGTCCTGCATTGATCCGCCCTGCGATTCGACGAACTGGGTCAGACGCTTTCCTTTGCTGTTGCCTTTGCGGGCGATATCCACCTGATCGTGCCAGGACCATTCACATTCCAGACCCAGCGTATGCTCGACATGTTTTGCGAAGGTATTCAGTTTGGCGGTGTCTTCATCGGTCAGGGCAAATTTCCAGATTGCGTCGACGTCTTCCGCCGCCTGGCGCAGGGAGGAAACCTGAGTGAACACCGGACGCTGCGCTTCCGGCAGAGACAGAGCCCAGTTGCTGGTGCGGATCACATGGCCGGTAGGGCGTTCATACACCATGGCGTTATCCACATACATCAGGCCGTGAATGGCATGCTCATCCAGTAAATCAATCAATTGCAGCGCCTGCGTAACGGGAAGCGGATCGGAGGCTAAAACCTTTTTTGCCTGATAATCATACAAATAGGTGCCATTACAACAAATTGCAGGTGTATCTAAGCCCAGTGCCTGATAAAAAGGATGAATGGCTACGTGATGTCGACCCGTTACGATGAGAAGTTGATACCCCGCTTCCTGGGCTCGTTTGAGGGCCTCAAGAGAAGAGGGGAGCAGGGTTTTCTGAGGGGTAAGCAGTGTTCCGTCTAAATCCAGGGCAATCACTCGCGAGGTCATTTTTTCTTCCGGGTTAATGTTGAATTTAAGGTCTGTCGGGATGGTACACCGAGAGCGGAACCCTGCAAAATCCCGGACTACAATTCAGCATTCACCGTTAAAAATAATCAGGAGTATTCATGAAACAAACCGTTTATACCGCCAGTCCTGAAAGTCAGCAGATCCATGTCTGGCGTTTGAATACAGAAGGTTCGCTTACGCTGGTTCAGGTTGTTGATGTGCCAGGCCAGGTGCAGCCGATGGTCGTCAGCCCGGATAAACGTTTTCTTTATGTCGGCGTACGCCCGGAATTCCGCGTACTGGCATACCGTATCTCCCCGGATGACGGCGCGCTGACCTATACCGCAGAAGCCCCGCTGCCGGGCAGCCCGACCCATATTTCCACTGACCATAAAGGCAACTTTATCTTCAGCGGCTCCTACAATGCAGGCTGCGTGAGCGTCACCCGCCTGGAAGACGGTATTCCCGTTGAAACCGTCGACGTGGTAGAAGGGCTCGAAGGTTGCCACTCCGCTAACATTTCGCCGGATAACCGCACGCTGTGGGTGCCAGCGCTTAAGCAGGACCGCATCTGCCTGTTCACCCTGAGCGATGACGGCCATCTGGTCGCGCAGAGCCCGGCGGAAGTCACCACCGTGGAAGGCGCAGGCCCGCGCCACATGGTCTTCCATCCGAATCAGCAGTATGCCTATGTCGTTAACGAGCTGAACAGCTCGGTAGACGTGTGGGAACTGAATGATCCTAACGGGCAGATCGAGTGCGTACAGACGCTGGACATGATGCCATCTGATTTCTCCGACATACGCTGGGCGGCAGACATTCACATTACGCCGGATGGCCGTCACCTGTATGCCTGTGACCGTACCTCCAGTCTGATCACCATCTTCAGCGTCTCTGAAGACGGCAGCGTTCTGGCAGTTGAAGGCTTCCAGCCGACAGAAACCCAGCCGCGCGGCTTTAATGTCGATCACAGCGGCAAATACCTGATTGCGGCGGGGCAGAAATCCCACCACATTGCGCTCTATGAAATCCGGGGCGTGCAGGGTCTACTGGAAGAGAAAGGACGCTATGCGGTCGGACAAGGGCCGATGTGGGTTGTGATTAACGCTCATTGATCCGTAGACGAAAAAAACCTCGCAAATGCGAGGTTTTTTTATGCGCGGTTAATGCATGAGGTAGGCCGGGTAAGGCGCAGCCGCCACCCGGCAGCAGGCATTTTACTGCTTCGGCTCAGCAACCACTTTGCTACCCAGACCGCGGTTGTTGTATTCCCACATGCGGTTAAAGTTAGCGTCGTTCAGGTTACGCTGCACGTTGTCTTTATCATCCACCGTGCCGGTGTTGCCGGAGAAAGGACGTTTCGAGATCGCCGCATCCGCCCACGGTTTCGCCATGTTAAAGCCTTCGTTAATCACGCTGTCGCGGATCACGACCTGGCCGTTAGTGGCGGAGTCCACGTCCAGAGAGCGACCAAGCTGCGCCACGCCATCGCCAGCAGCAGTAAAGCGGCTATTCACGGCCAGGAAGCCATAGAACAGGTTAGACTGCGTGGCCGGGGCAAAGACGTAACCTTCCTGCTGCGTACGTGAATTCACCACGCGGAAGTCGGTGTTATCAAATACCACCGCGCCGCGGCCAGAGACCATATCCACGTCGCCTTCAATGTAGCTGTTGGTGACCAGAGTACGCGTCAGACGGTTGTTCTGAAGGGTATTCTGCACGCCGCTGTTGGTCACGAAGAAGGTGTTCTGGCGGCCCAGGATATTGACGTTGTTAATCTGTACCTTGTCGCCATCGCTACGCAGCGCCACGGCCTGATGATTACCTGCGTCAACGCTGTCGCCCAGGGTGTTCTGAATGGTCAGGTTCTGCAATTGCAGGCCATTGTTCTGTGACCAGAATACCGCCGAACACATCACGCCAATGGTGGCGGCACGCTTGCGCTGGCAGTTATCAAACATATACCACGCCGGTTTACCTGGCATGTATTTACCGGCCGGGTTCACCAGATGGCGCCAGGTGGTGCTGTCGATCTCTGAATCAATCGCCAGGCCAATTTTTACGTCGACCGCTTTTTCGCCCAGGCCGTAAAGCGTAATGCTTCCCGGTGCCGCCGGAACATAAACGGTTCCTTCGTATTCACCCGGCAGGATGGCAATGTACTGACGAGATGCGCTGTGTTTGGTGATTGCGGCATCAACGGCTGCCTGAATAGAGGTGTGTGTAACGCCCTGCGCCCCGGCCGGGCCGACAACGAAGTCTGGCTGTTTCGGCAGGTTAATAGAAGAAGGCGTCCACGGGGCTGCATTGGGATCCATCGCCGAGAAATAGTGCGCACGGGTGAAGTTCTTCGCTTCAGCCGCTGACAGGATCGGACGGGAAGCGGTGCCCGGAGCAACCTGCTCAGAAGGTTGCTGATCCGGTGGTGTTGAACTGCAAGCGGATAAAGTCACGCCAAAGGCGAGTGCCAACGCCAGACGGGAAATCCTGGAAATATTCAAGGTAATGCTCCTGGGTATGCAAGTCTTATCTGGATAGACGAAATAGCCTGCTTTTTTATACTAAGTTGAGCGAAACGGGAAGATAAAAACCGGAAAAGTTGCATTTTTGCCCGCAGGCGACGGGAAAGTCATCACAAATAAATAACATTTTCCCCCAATGCGGTTGACAGCAGGCGGCAGATGAAAATAAATGTCTATACAACCCATGACAAGTGGAAGGCACATGCAGCAGCTTCATCCCGATGATGTGATATGGCGAAATGCGCGACTGGCAACCCTGGCGACAGGTGAGGCGGAGCCCTACGGCCTGAGAGAACAACATGCCCTCGTTGTGCGCGGCCAGACGATTCTGGCCATTATTCCTGAATCCGAGATCCCCTCCGGGCATCGTCAGTGTGTCGATCTCGACGGGCGTCTGGTTACCCCCGGCCTGATCGATTGCCACACCCATCTGGTGTTCGGCGGCGATCGCGCAGCGGAATGGGAGCAACGGCTTAACGGCGTGTCATATCAGACCATTAGCGCGCAGGGCGGCGGAATTAACGCCACGGTCACGGCCACCCGCAACAGTTCGCCGGAAACGCTCCTGACGGTGGCGCAGCAGCGACTCCAGCGGCTGATGAATGAAGGCGTAACGACCGTTGAAATCAAATCGGGATACGGACTGAATGCCGAAGCCGAAGAGAAAATGCTGCTGGTTGCCCGCCAGCTCAGCCTGAATAATCTGGTCGATATCAGCCCGACGCTGCTGGCCGCGCACGCCGTTCCTGCCGAGTACCGACAGGATCCGGATGCCTATCTGGCGCTGGTCTGTGAGCAGATCATGCCCACGCTGTGGCAAAAAGAGTTATTTGAAGCGGTGGACGTGTTTTGTGAAAACGTCGGCTTTACCCCGGCGCAAACCGAGCGCCTGTTCCGGGCCGCCGCCGCGCTCGGGATCCCGGTAAAAGGGCATGTAGAACAACTGTCGAATCTCGGCGGCGCGGCGCTGGTCAGCCAGTATAAAGGGCTGTCGGCCGATCATATTGAGTATCTTGATGATGAAGGTATTCAGGCGATGGCGCAAAGCGGCACGGTGGCGGTATTGCTCCCCGGCGCGTTCTATTTTCTTCAGGAGCGCCAGCGTCCACCGGTGGCGCAGCTGAGAGAGCAGGGCGTGCCGATGGCGGTGGCTACCGACTACAATCCGGGCACCAGCCCGTTTGCCAGCCTGCATCTGGCAATGAACATGGCCTGCGTCCAGTTTGGCCTCACGCCGGAAGAGGCCTGGGCTGGCGTGACGCGGCATGCGGCGCAGGCGCTAGGACGTGGTGCGACGCACGGGCAGTTAAAGCCCGGTTATGTGGCTGATTTCGTCGTCTGGGAGGCGAATCATCCGGTTGAGATGGTTTACGAGCCGGGGCGGAATCCTATGTATCAACGCGTGTTTCGGGGGCAGGTAGCATGAAACTGTGGCATCCCGTCTCTCCGCAGGTCTGGCAGGGTCGTGACGACAGCGCCGAGTCCAGCACCGCGAAACGTCTCTTCCAGACCATACAGCAGCGCAAACACTTTTCTCCCGCGCCGTCAGGCATCGCCCTGCTGGGCTTTGAATGTGATGAAGGGGTTAAGCGTAACCAGGGCAGGCCCGGTGCTGCACAGGCGCCCGATGTGTTGCGTGGCGCGCTGGCGAATATGGCGAGCCATCAGGGGCATGCGCGCCTCGTGGATATGGGCGCTATTTATGTTGAAGGCCACGCGCTGGAGGCGGCACAGCAGGCGCTGAGCGAGGCCATAACCGCGTGCCAGCAATCCGGGATGCGTACTCTGGTTTTCGGTGGTGGACATGAAACCGCCTGGGCGCACGGGCGCGGCGTGCTGGACGCCTTTCCGAACGATCGCCTTGCGGTGATCAACCTGGATGCGCACCTCGATTTACGCAAGGCCGAACGGGCAACGTCCGGCACGCCGTTCCGCCAGCTGGCGCACTACTGCGCGTCTCAGTCGCGGGTGTTTCACTACGCCTGCCTGGGGGTAAGCCGTGCGGCGAATACTCAGGCGCTGTGGGAGGAAGCTGAGCGGTTGAACGTGACGCTGGTTGAAGATCTCGATTTTCGCCGGGATGCGCTATCCGTGCTGGATAACGTGCTTGCGCAGGCAGACCGGGTTTATCTCACCGTTGACCTTGATGTGCTGCCTGCCGCAGAAATGCCCGCCGTGTCCGCCCCTGCGGCGTTGGGGATCCCGGCGCTGGATCTGTTCCCGGTGATTGAGCGTATCTGCCGAAGCGGTAAACTACAGGCGGCGGATCTGGTGGAATTTAATCCGCACTACGATCGGGACGGTCAGGGCGCTAAGCTCGCCGCCCGATTGGCCTGGCAAATTGCTCACTGGTGGGCATAACAACATTCAAGGAGTCATGATGTTTTCACGCTCGCCCCTGCCGCAGCCGAGCCCTCCCGCGCCTTTTTACGAAAAGGTGAAGCAGGCGATCAGCGAAAAAATCGCCGCCGGCGTCTGGCGCCCGCACGACCGCATTCCGTCCGAGGCCGAGCTGGTGGCGCAGTTTGGCTTTAGCCGAATGACCATCAACCGCGCACTGCGTGAACTGACCGATGAAGGGTTGCTGGTGCGTTTGCAGGGTGTCGGAACCTTTGTCGCCGAGCCAAAAGGACAGTCGGCGCTGTTTGAAATCCGCAGCATTGCCGATGAAATTGCCGCCCGCAACCATCAGCACCACTGCGAGGTGCTGGTGCTTGAAGAGACGCAGGCCAGCGCCGAACAGGCCATCGAGCTGAACGTTACCGAGGGCACCCGGATTTTCCATTCGGTGATGGTGCATTATGAGAACGACATTCCGGTCCAGATTGAAGACCGCTGCGTCAACGCGGAGCGGATACCGGACTACCTGAGCCAGGATTACACCCAAACCACACCGCATGCGTATCTCTCGCTCGTCGCCCCGCTGACGGAAGGGGAGCATATCGTGGAAGCCGTGCGCGCCACGCCGCAGGAGTGCGAGCTGTTGCGTATTAAAGAGCACGATCCCTGTCTGCTGATCCGCCGTCGTACCTGGTCGTCCTCGCAAATTGTATCGCATGCGAAGCTGCTATTCCCGGGGAATCGCTACCGGTTGCAGGGCCACTTTATGTCATAAGTTTTATAAGCGTGATCGCTAACGCAATATAGCAAAATTGTATCTTTTTTGTTAAATCCGACCTTGTGTGTGCTTGTCTATACAAGTATATCTAAATGCATCACCTGTCCCTTATGAGGAACACACAATGTCGTCAGATAAATACCGCAAGCAGGATGTCCGCGCCGCGCGCGGCACCACGCTCACCGCAAAAAGCTGGCTCACCGAAGCACCGCTGCGCATGTTGATGAACAACCTTGATCCTGAGGTAGCAGAAAATCCCCACGAGCTGGTGGTCTACGGCGGCATTGGCCGCGCCGCGCGCAACTGGGCGTGCTATGACGCGATTGTCGAGTCTTTGACGAATCTCGAAAACGACGAAACGCTGCTGGTGCAATCCGGCAAACCGGTTGGCGTATTCAAAACCCATAAAAATGCGCCCCGCGTGCTGATTGCCAACTCCAACCTGGTGCCGCACTGGGCGACGTGGGAACACTTCAACGAGCTGGACGCAAAAGGGCTGGCCATGTACGGCCAGATGACCGCGGGTAGCTGGATCTACATCGGCAGCCAGGGGATTGTGCAGGGCACGTATGAAACCTTCGTGGAAGCGGGCCGTCAGCACTATAACGGATCACTGAAAGGCCGCTGGGTGCTCACCGCCGGACTGGGCGGCATGGGCGGCGCGCAGCCGCTGGCCGCGACGCTGGCGGGCGCGTGCTCCCTGAACATTGAGTGCCAGCAGAGCCGCATCGATTTCCGTCTGCGTACCCGCTATGTTGATGAACAGGCCGACAACCTCGATGACGCGCTGGCGCGCATCAAAAAGTACACCGCTGAAGGCAAAGCCGTGTCGGTTGCCCTGTGCGGCAACGCGGCGGATATTCTGCCGGAACTGGTGGCGCGCGGCGTGCGTCCGGATCTGGTCACCGACCAGACCAGCGCTCACGATCCGCTTCACGGCTATCTGCCAAAAGGCTGGACGTGGGAAGACTACCAGCAAAAAGCGGAAACCGATCCTGAGGGCACGGTACTGGCGGCTAAACGCGCCATGGCGGAACACGTCTCCGCGATGCTGGCCTTCAGTAAGATGGGGATTCCGACCTTTGATTACGGGAATAACATCCGCCAGATGGCGAAAGAGATGGGGCTGAATAACGCCTTTGACTTCCCCGGCTTCGTGCCCGCCTATATCCGTCCTCTGTTCTGCCGCGGCATTGGGCCGTTCCGCTGGGTTGCCCTGTCCGGCGATCCGGAGGATATCTACAAAACCGACGCCAGAGTGAAAGAGATTGTCGCCGACGACGAACACCTGCATCGCTGGCTGGATATGGCGCGCGAGCGCATTAACTTCCAGGGCCTGCCGGCGCGTATCTGCTGGGTCGGGCTGGAGTGGCGGCAAAAACTCGGCCTCGCCTTTAACGAAATGGTGCGCAGCGGCGAAGTCTCCGCGCCGATCGTCATTGGCCGCGACCACCTGGACTCCGGCTCTGTCGCCAGTCCGAACCGTGAAACCGAAGCCATGCGCGACGGCTCGGATGCGGTCTCCGACTGGCCGCTGCTGAATGCCCTGCTGAACACCGCCAGCGGCGCGACCTGGGTGTCGCTGCACCACGGCGGCGGCGTCGGGATGGGCTTCTCCCAGCACTCCGGGATGGTCATCGTCTGTGACGGAACTGATGAAGCGGCCGCTCGTATCGCTCGCGTGCTGCACAACGACCCGGCAACCGGCGTGATGCGTCACGCGGATGCGGGTTACGAGATTGCCATTGATTGTGCCAAAGAGCAGGGCCTGAACCTGCCGATGATCCCCGCCACACAAGGAAAGCCTGCATGAACGCGTTAACACTTACTCCCGGCTCGCTGACGCTCAAACAGCTGCGTCACGTCTGGCGTCAGCCGGTGACACTCTCCCTTGATGAAAGCGCCCACCGTGCCATTAACGACAGCGTGGCCTGCGTGGAGGCGATTGTGGCGGAGGGGCGCACCGCCTACGGCATCAACACCGGGTTTGGCCTGCTGGCGCAGACCCGCATCGCCACGCACGATCTGGAGAATTTACAGCGTTCGCTGGTGCTGTCGCACGCGGCGGGGGTTGGCCAGCCGCTGGACGATGAGATCGTCCGCCTGATGATGGTGTTGAAAATCAACAGCCTGGCGCGTGGGTTTTCCGGCATTCGTCTGAGCGTGATCCAGGCGCTGATGGCGCTGGTCAATGCGGAAGTTTATCCGTGGATCCCGGCGAAGGGCTCCGTCGGCGCCTCCGGCGATCTGGCGCCGCTGGCGCATATGTCGCTGCTCCTGCTGGGTGAAGGCCAGGCGCGCTGGCAAGGGGAGTGGCTGCCTGCGAAAGAGGCGCTGAAAAAAGCTGGCTTAACGCCGATCACCCTCGCGGCAAAAGAGGGGCTGGCGCTGCTCAACGGCACGCAGGCGTCGACCGCGTTCGCGCTGCGCGGTCTGTTTGAAGCGGAAGATCTGTTCGCCTCGGCGGTGGTGTGCGGTGCACTGACCACTGAGGCGGTGCTCGGCTCGCGTCGTCCGTTCGATGCCCGCATCCACGAGGTGCGCGGCCAGCGCGGGCAGATTGATGCCGCTGCCATGTACCGCCACGTACTTACCGATACCAGCGACATTGCCGATTCGCATCACAACTGTGAGAAGGTGCAGGATCCGTATTCCCTGCGCTGCCAGCCGCAGGTGATGGGCGCATGCCTGACGCAGCTGCGCCAGGCGGCAGAAGTGCTGCTGGTCGAAGCCAATGCGGTGTCCGATAACCCACTGGTATTTGCTCAGGAAAACGAGGTGGTTTCTGGCGGTAACTTCCACGCCGAGCCGGTGGCGATGGCCGCAGATAATATCGCCCTGGCGATTGCCGAAATCGGGGCGTTGTCTGAGCGTCGAATCGCGCTGATGATGGATAAGCACATGTCCCAGCTGCCGCCATTCCTGGTGCGCAACGGCGGCGTGAACTCGGGCTTCATGATTGCCCAGGTCACCGCCGCGGCACTGGCAAGCGAGAACAAAGCCCTGTCGCATCCGCACAGCGTGGACAGCCTGCCAACCTCAGCCAACCAGGAAGATCACGTTTCGATGGCCCCGGCTGCCGGGCGTCGCCTCTGGGAGATGGCCTCTAACACCCGCGGCGTGCTGGCGGTGGAGTGGCTGGCGGCGTGTCAGGGTATTGATTTGCGCGAAGGGCTAAAATCCAGCCCGCTGCTGGAGCAGGCGCGCCAGGAACTGCGCGAGCACGTTACGCACTACGATGACGACCGCTTCTTTGCGCCGGATATTGATAAGGCGATGCAGCTTCTGGAGGAAGGACGGCTGGTGGGGCTGTTACCTTCGGTGCTGTGATTTTATGCCCGGTGGCGCTGCGCTTACCGGGCCTACGAGTGCGAAATGTAGGCCGGGTAAGGCGTAGCCGCCACCCGGCTTTTTTTACGAATACATCGCCGTAATCGACGCGCTGCCCAGCGAATGGAAATGCACGTTAAAGCCTACCATCGCGCCGCTCGCCCCTTCGTCGACCTCAATCTTGTCCACATCCAGCGCGTGCACGGTGAAGATATAGCGGTGCGTTTCCCCTTTTGGCGGCGCCGCGCCGCCGTAGCCCGCTTTGCCAAAGTCAGTGCGCGTCTGAATCGCACCGTCAGGCAGAGCGACCAGATCGGAACCGGAGCCCTGCGGCAGCACGCGCGTGTCGGCGGGCAGGTTTGCCACGATCCAGTGCCACCAGCCCGACCCGGTTGGCGCATCCGGATCGTAGCAGGTCACGACAAAACTTTTGGTTCCCGCTGGCACATCGTCCCACGCCAGATGGGGAGAGATATTATCCCCCTGATAACCCATCCCGTTAAACACGTGACGTTCCGGCAGCTTTTCGCCGTCGCGCAAATCTTTACTGATGATTTTCATCCGATTTCCCTCGTTACTCACTCATTCAGAAAGTGTAACGCATGGGGTTAAATCGCGAAATGCGCTGAAGTGTTAACGGCTTCAACCACTGCCCCGGTCAGCTTGCGGAGCTGATCCGCAGAAATGCTGTACGGCGGCATGAGGTAAATCAGCTTACCGAAAGGTCGCACCCACACGCCCTGGTCAACGAAGAAGCGCTGCAACGCGGCCATG
Organism: Enterobacter cloacae complex sp. 397G4; assembly: GCF_050031515.1. Taxonomy (NCBI): domain Bacteria; kingdom Pseudomonadati; phylum Pseudomonadota; class Gammaproteobacteria; order Enterobacterales; family Enterobacteriaceae; genus Enterobacter; species Enterobacter cloacae complex sp. 397G4. The sequence goes on from NZ_JBLGWE010000001.1 coordinate 1,504,541, forward strand.
TTCACCGGATGCGTTGTCTCGATTACCCCAATGGCGCCCAGTACGCGGACGTCCGCGACGTATTCCGCCTCCGCCGCCGCGCTTAACTGCTGCTTCAGCTGCGCCTCAATCGCCGCCACCTGCGTCTGCCATGCGCCGCTTTCCAGAATGGCGAGGCTTTCGCTTGCCACGGCGCAGGCCAGCGGGTTGCCCATAAACGTCGGGCCGTGCATAAAGCAGCCCGCGTCGCCGTCGCTGATGGTATCGGCAACCTGGCGGGTGGTAAGCGTGGCGGAGAGCGTCATGGTGCCGCCGGTGAGCGCTTTCCCCAGGCACAGAATATCCGGCGCGATCCCCGCATGCTCGCAGGCGAACAATTTCCCGGTGCGGCCAAAGCCGGTGGCGATCTCATCGGCAATCAGCAGGATCCCTTCGCGGTCGCACATCTTCCGAATGCGCTTCAGCCACTCGGGATGGTACATCCGCATTCCGCCCGCGCCCTGCACAATCGGTTCGAGAATAACGGCGGCAATCTCGTGGCGATGGGCCGCCATCAGCCGCGCGAAGCCCACCATGTCCATCTCGTTCCATTCGCCGTCGAAGCGGCTCTGCGGGGCTGGCGCAAACAGGTTTTCCGGCAGATAGCCTTTCCACAGGCTGTGCATGGAGTTGTCCGGATCACATACCGACATCGCGCCGAAAGTGTCGCCGTGATAGCCGTTGCGGAAGGTAAGGAACCGCTGGCGCGTTTCGCCCTTCGCATGCCAGTACTGCAACGCCATTTTCATCGCCACTTCCACGGCCACCGAGCCGGAGTCGGCCAGGAAAACGCACTCCAGCGATTCAGGCGTCATCGCTACCAGGCGACGGCATAAATCCACCGCGGGCTGATGCGTGATCCCGCCAAACATCACGTGTGACATCTGGTCAATCTGCGCTTTCATCGCCGCGTTCAGTCGCGGGTGGTTGTAGCCATGGATCGCCGCCCACCAGGAGGACATCCCGTCAACAAGCCGCTCGCCGCTGGCAAGATGCAGCTCGCAGCCGTGGGCCGAGGCTACCGGATAGACGGGAAGGGGGCGGGTCGTGGAGGTGTAAGGGTGCCAGATATGCTGCTTGTCGAAGGCGAGATCGTCCTGGGTCATAATCGACTTGTAAACCATTTTGAAAAGTTTTAGGTTTACAAGTATAAACCGAACCGACAATTAACAAAACCCTTTGGAGAAGCCCGATGGCTCACCACGCACGCTGGACGATGTCGCAAGTCACTGAATTATTCAACAAACCTTTCCTGGAGCTGATGTTTGAGGCGCAACAGGTGCACCGCCAGCACTTCGATCCGCGTCATGTTCAGGTCAGCACGCTGCTGTCGATCAAAACCGGGGCTTGCCCGGAAGACTGCAAATATTGCCCGCAAAGCGCGCGCTATAAAACCGGTCTCGAATCCGAGCGCCTGATGGAAGTCGAGCAAGTGCTCGACTCCGCGCGCAAGGCCAAAAACGCTGGCTCGACCCGCTTCTGCATGGGCGCGGCGTGGAAAAATCCGCATGACCGCGACATGCCCTATCTGGAGCAAATGGTGAAGGGGGTGAAGGAGATGGGGCTTGAAGCCTGCATGACCCTTGGTACGCTGAACGAAGAGCAGGCGCAGCGTCTCTCGGCGGCGGGGCTGGATTACTATAACCACAACCTCGATACCTCGCCGGAATTCTACGGCAACATCATCACCACGCGCACCTATCAGGAGCGTCTGGACACGCTGGATAAAGTGCGTGATGCGGGGATCAAGGTCTGTTCCGGCGGGATCGTGGGACTGGGAGAGACGGTAAAAGATCGTGCCGGCCTGCTGTTACAGCTGGCAAACCTGCCGACCCCGCCGGAAAGCGTGCCCATCAACATGCTGGTGAAGGTAAAAGGGACGCCGCTGGCGGATAACGAGGACGTGGATGCCTTCGATTTCATCCGCACCATCGCGGTGGCGCGCATCATGATGCCGACCTCTTACGTTCGCCTCTCTGCCGGTCGCGAGCAGATGAGCGAGCAGACCCAGGCGATGTGCTTCATGGCCGGGGCCAACTCCATCTTCTACGGCTGCAAACTGCTGACCACGCCAAACCCGGAAGAGGACAAAGATGTCCAGCTGTTCCGCAAGCTGGGGCTGAACCCGCACCAGACCGAGGTACAGGCGGGGGATAACGAGCAACAGCAGCAGCTGGAGCAGCAGATTTTTAACGCCGACACCGACCAGTTCTACAACGCGGCAGCCGTATGACCTGGCAGGCACGTATCAGGACCGCGCTCGACGAGCGGCGGGCGGCGGATGCGTTTCGGGTGCGCAGGGTAGTGGAAAACGGTGCAGGCCGTTTTCTCTCCCGGGAAGGAGAGCGGTTCTGTAATTTCTCCAGCAACGATTATCTGGGCCTGAGCCAGCACCCGCAGATCGTTCGCGCCTGGCAGCAGGGCGCGGATCGTTACGGCGTAGGCAGCGGTGGCTCCGGGCACGTCAGCGGCTACACCACGGCGCATCAGGCGCTGGAGGAAGAGCTGGCCGACTGGCTGGGCTACCCGCGGGCGCTGCTGTTTATCTCCGGTTTTGCCGCGAATCAGGCGGTGATTGCCGCCCTGATGGGCAAAGACGACCGCATCATCGCGGACCGCCTGAGCCACGCGTCCCTGCTTGAAGCGGCCAGTCTCAGCCCGGCGCAGCTGCGGCGTTTTGCCCATAACGATGCCTCTCAGCTGAACGTCCTGCTGGGTAAACCCTGTTCAGGGCTTCAGCTGGCGGTGACGGAAGGGGTATTCAGCATGGACGGCGACAGCGCGCCCCTTGCCACCTTGCATGACGTCGCAAAACAGCAGAACGCCTGGCTGCTGGTCGACGATGCCCACGGCATTGGCGTCACCGGCGAGGAGGGGCGCGGAAGCGCGCACCAGCAACGCGTCAGGCCGGAACTGCTGGTGGTCACTTTTGGCAAAGGCTTTGGCGTCAGCGGCGCCGCGGTGTTGTGCAGCGAGCCGGTGGCCGATTACCTAGTGCAGTTCGCCCGGCACCTGATCTACAGCACCAGCATGCCCCCGGCGCAGGCCGTGGCGCTCTCTGCGTCGCTTGCGGTGATCCGCGGCGAAGACGGCGCTGAACGCCGGGCGCGCCTGGCCGACCATATTCAGCGTTTTCGCCGGGGGGTAAGCGCACTGCCTTACCGGCTTACCGACTCGCACAGCGCCATTCAGCCCGTGATTGTGGGTGAAAACCATCGGGCGCTGATGCTGGCACAGGCGCTACGAGAGCGGGGGCAGTGGGTCACGGCGATCCGCCCACCCACCGTGCCGCCAGGCACCGCGCGCTTGCGTCTGACGCTCACGGCAGCGCACGAGCCGCAGGATATCGATACGCTTCTGGAGGCACTGTATGTCTCCTGTCAATAAACAGGCCGTTGCCGCCGCGTTTGGCCGGGCAGCGCAAAGCTATTCACAGCACGATGAGCTGCAACGCCTGAGCGCCCGCGGGCTGCTGGCCGCGCTCGGTGAGGGGCGTTTTGCGCAGGTGCTCGACGCTGGCTGCGGGCCTGGCGGCAATAGCCGCTACTGGCGCGCAACGGGTAGCCACGTCACGGCGCTGGATTTATCCACGCAGATGCTGGATGAGGCCCGCCAGCAGCAGTCAGCAGACCGTTATCTGGTGGCCGATATCGAGGCCATCCCGCTGGAGGATGCGCTGTTTGACCTCGTCTGGAGCCATCTGGCGGTGCAGTGGTGCGCCAGCCTGCCGCAGGCCCTACGCGAGCTATACCGCGTGGCGCGGCCCGGCGGAGCGGTGGCCTTTACCACCCTGCTGGAAAGTTCGTTGCCAGAGCTGAATCAGGCGTGGAGGGCAGTGGATGCGCAGCCGCACGCCAACCGGTTTCTCTCGCACGTACAGGTCACTCAGGCGCTGGCAGGCTGGCGCTATCGCAGCGTGGTCCAGACCGTCACCCTCGAATTTAGCGATGCGTTAAGCGCCATGCGATCGCTTAAGGGCATAGGCGCGACGCACCTGCACGCCGGACGGGAGAAGAAACCCCTTACCCGCGGCCAACTCCAGCGTCTCGAGCTGGCCTGGCCGCAGGAGCGGGGCCGGTTCCCGCTCTCTTATCATCTTTTTCATGGGATTATTGAACGTGACTGAACGTTATTTTGTTACCGGCACGGACACTGAAGTCGGTAAAACGGTTGCTAGCGCCGCGCTGTTGCAGGCGGCGCGTCTGCTGGGGAAAACTACGGCCGGGTATAAGCCCGTAGCCTCCGGCAGCGAGATGACGCCGGAAGGCTTACGTAATACCGATGCGCTGGCGCTACAGCGTAACAGCAGCCTTACGCTGGCCTATTCTGCGGTGAACCCCTATACCTTTGCTGAACCCACCTCGCCGCACATCGTCAGCGTCGATGAAGATCGTCCGATTGATTTTTCGGTGCTCTCTTCCGGGTTACGCGTCCTGGAAACGCAGGCCGACTGGGTGCTGGTGGAGGGGGCTGGCGGCTGGTTTACCCCGCTGTCCGACGAGCAGACATTTGCTGACTGGGTGCAGGCCGAGCAGCTTCCGGTCATTCTGGTGGTTGGCGTGAAGCTTGGCTGTATCAATCACGCCATGCTGACCGCCCAGGCCGTGCAGCAGGCCGGGTTGCGTCTGGCAGGGTGGATTGCCAATGACGTGGTAGCGCCGGGTAAACGTCATGCTGAGTATCTGGCGACGCTGAAGCGGGTGCTGCCTGCGCCGTTTCTCGGCGAGATCCCGTGGCTTGCCGACGGCGCAGAGCAGGCGGAAACCGGACGCTATCTCGACCTCAGCGCCTTATGTCCCGCGCCATCCAGTGCGCAATAAGGTCGTCATCCAGCTCGTTAACGTGGCCCTGTGCCACGTTACGCCCGCGATAGAGCATGCAGAAACGATCCGCTACCCGGCGGATAAACGACAGCTGTTGCTCCGCTAACAGCACCGTCATTCCCAGCTCCCGATTCAACCGCACCAGCAACTGCCCCAGCCTGCGCGCGAAACCGTGCCCTGCGCCATGCATGGGCTCATCCAGAATCAACACGCGCGGACGATTAACCAGCGCACTGGCGAGGGCCAGCTGATACTGGTCGTCAGGGGACAGCGCAGAGGCACGGCTCTGTCGCAGCGGATAGAGCTCCGGAAACAGGGCATACACGTCACTTTTTGATGCCGGATCGGGTTTCCCCGTCGCCCGCATAGCGATATGCAGATTTTCATCGACGGTGAGCTGGGAAAATATTCGCCGATCCTGCGGGACGTAGCCTATCGTCGGCGGCGACGGGAATGCTGACGCAGGGTTGAGCAAGTTATGCGGCGGCGCGCCAGCCTCATGCCAGATGATGGTGCCGCTCTCGACGGGCACCTTTCCGGTAATGCAGTTCATAAGCGTGGATTTGCCCATGCCAGGCAGGCCAACAATGCCCGTACAGATGCCTTGCGGGAAATCGATATTCACGTTCCATAGCGTATGTTGGCTTCCGTAAAACTGATTTACAGCACGCAGACTCAACATCTTTCTCTCCTTAAAAATGTGTGGGGTGATGCACAGAGTGATGTCTGCAAAACGCCTGCCAGGAACTTCATAATGATTAAAAAAAGGCCATTTTTAGGAATAACTCACTATCAAAAGCTGAACGTTTATACGAATTGCACACTCCCGGTGCTGCGTATGTCGAATTGTGGTGCAGGAGAAATGACAGAATTGTGATTAAGATCTCGCCAGTCGCTTATGAAAAAATGAACGTTTTCCAGGCAAAAAAGAGTGATAAAAATTTTTTACTGCCGCTTCGTGGGAAAAACCGGGAATTTGCTGGAGTGCATGCTGTACGGGCTGGAGGCAGTTATCCACTATTCCTGTGGATAACCTTGTGCATTAGAGTTAGAAAACCCGCGATAAGCGAGAGAATACGCGGGTTACAACCAAATTGATGCGAAACGCGGCTTAATAAATTAGTCTTTATTTTTTAACGAATTAGATAAAAGCAATTCCCTCAACGCCAGCGAGACCTGTTGCCATAAAACTTTCATAACCGCCCTTGACAAATGTTAAAAAAGTAATAGTTCTGGGGATAACCCCCTGAGGCTGGTGTTTTATTTTGTCACAGTCGAAATTTGGCTCGCGAACGCACTAATCCTCTCTGCGCTACGCTAAACATCCTGACACGCTACTGGTTTTTCATCCAGTGTTTTTTACTGGCAATCCTGGCCACAACGAGTAAAATTACTCACCTGCCGCTTATTCTGTCATCAGGTCGTCGCCCATGAGTAAACCGTTTAAACTGAATTCTGCTTTCCGTCCTTCCGGGGATCAGCCCGAGGCTATTCGTCGCCTGGAAGAGGGGCTGGAGGACGGGCTGGCGCACCAGACCCTGCTGGGGGTTACCGGTTCGGGCAAAACCTTCACCATTGCCAACGTCATTGCCGATCTCCAGCGTCCGACGATGGTTCTCGCGCCGAACAAAACGCTGGCGGCGCAGCTGTATGGTGAGATGAAAGAGTTCTTCCCGGAAAACGCGGTGGAGTATTTCGTCTCCTACTACGACTACTACCAGCCGGAAGCCTACGTTCCCAGCTCCGACACGTTTATCGAGAAAGATGCCTCGGTGAACGAACATATCGAGCAGATGCGTTTGTCGGCGACCAAGGCGCTGCTGGAGCGTCGTGATGTGGTGGTGGTCGCCTCGGTGTCGGCGATCTACGGCCTGGGCGATCCGGATCTCTATCTCAAGATGATGCTGCACCTGACGCAGGGGATGATCATCGATCAGCGTGCGATTTTGCGCCGTCTGGCGGAGTTGCAGTACACCCGTAACGATCAGGCGTTCCAGCGCGGGACCTTCCGCGTGCGCGGCGAGGTGATTGATATCTTCCCGGCGGAGTCGGACGATATGGCGCTGCGCGTAGAGCTGTTCGACGAAGAGGTTGAACGCCTGTCGCTGTTCGATCCGTTGACCGGTCACGTCGAGTCGGTGATCCAGCGCTTCACCATCTACCCGAAAACGCACTATGTAACGCCGCGCGAGCGTATTGTGCAGGCGATGGAAGAGATCAAAACCGAGCTGGCGGACCGCCGCAAGGTGCTGCTGGCGAACAATAAGCTGCTGGAAGAGCAGCGCCTGAGCCAGCGTACCCAGTTCGATCTGGAGATGATGAACGAGTTGGGCTACTGCTCCGGCATCGAAAACTACTCGCGCTACCTCTCCGGGCGCGGGCCGGGCGAAGCGCCGCCGACGCTGTTTGACTACCTTCCGGCGGACGGCCTGCTGGTGATCGACGAATCCCACGTTACGATCCCCCAGATCGGCGGGATGTACCGCGGTGACCGCGCGCGTAAAGAGACGCTGGTGGAGTACGGGTTCCGACTGCCGTCAGCGCTGGACAACCGTCCGATGAAGTTTGAAGAATTTGAGGCGCTTGCTCCGCAGACCATCTACGTATCGGCCACGCCGGGCAACTACGAGCTGGAAAAATCCGGTGATGACGTGGTGGACCAGGTGGTGCGTCCGACCGGGCTGCTGGATCCGATTATCGAGGTGCGTCCGGTGGCGACGCAGGTGGACGATCTGCTCTCGGAAATACGTGCCCGCTCCGCCATCAACGAGCGCGTGCTGGTTACCACGCTCACCAAACGTATGGCGGAAGATTTGACGGAGTATCTGGAAGAACACGGCGAGAAGGTGCGGTATCTGCACTCGGATATCGATACCGTGGAGCGTATGGAGATCATCCGCGATCTGCGTCTGGGCGAGTTCGACGTGCTGGTCGGCATTAACCTTCTGCGAGAAGGGCTGGATATGCCTGAGGTGTCGCTGGTGGCGATTCTGGACGCGGACAAAGAGGGCTTCCTGCGTTCCGAGCGCTCGCTGATCCAGACCATTGGCCGCGCCGCGCGTAACGTCAACGGGAAGGCGATCCTGTACGGGGATAAAATCACCCCGTCGATGGCCAAAGCGATTGGCGAAACGGAACGTCGTCGCGAGAAGCAGCAGCGCTACAACGAAGAGCACGGCATCACGCCGCAGGGGCTGAACAAGAAGGTGGTGGATATCCTGGCGCTGGGTCAGAACATTGCGAAGACCAAAGCGAAAGGCCGCGGCAAGGCCCGTTCAGTGGTGGAAGAGGATACCGTCGCGCTGACGCCGAAAGCGTTGCAGCAGAAGATCCACGAGCTGGAAGGGCAGATGATGCAGCATGCGCAGAACCTGGAGTTCGAAGAGGCCGCGCAAATCCGCGATCAGCTGCATCAGCTGCGGGATCTGTTTATTGCGGCATCGTAGTTTTTTGCCCGGTGGCGTTTTCTCCCTCTCCCTGTGGGAGAGGGCCGGGGTGAGGGCATCAGGCCGCACAAAACGAACCTAACCTAATGCCTGAATCGCCTTCTCCAGCGCCTCGCGCAGCAAATGGCGGTCGTGGCGATATTTAATATCGCTGGCTTCCAGCGGCTCCTGCACCACCACGCGATCGCCAATCCCCGATACATCCACTTTCGGCCCGACCACGACACCATCGATAATTTTCTTACCAACGTACTGTTCCATCAGGTCCAGCTTATCCGCCAGCGACAGGCTTGCCGCCGCCGGGCTGAGTTCGCGGCCTAAATTACCGATATAGACCATGGGCGCAGGCGTTCTGCGCAGCGCCTGCGCCAGCTCTTTCACCAGCAGGATCGGCATCAGGCTGGTATAAAAACTTCCCGGCCCAATCAGGATCAGATCGGCCTCGGCAATCGCTTCTACCGCTTCACGCGTTGCGGGTACGCTGGGGTAGGTCATTAGCTCTTTTGGCGGAAGAAGAAGCTGGTCGATATTCACTTCACCATACACTTCGTGATCGTCGGCATCGATCGCCATTAAATCCACCGGCTGTTCGGACATCGGGATCAGGAATGCATCCACCTTTAACAGGTTACGAATTAAATTGATCGCTTCCAGAGGGCGCACGCTCAGGTGATCAAGTGCCTTTAACATCAGATTTCCAAGGTTATGGCCTGAAAGTTCACCATTCCCGCCAAAACGGTACTCAAACATCGCCGAGGCCACGCTTGGCTCCGTGATAAGCTGGTTGAGGCAATTGCGCATGTCACCCCAGGCAATCCCGCCTTCAGCACGTCGGATCCGCCCGGTTGAGCCGCCGTTGTCCGTTGTTGTCACGATGCCCGTCAGGCGCGAGCCCAGTGACGATAACGACGACATCACTCGTCCCAGACCGTGACCTCCGCCAAGAGCGACCACACGGTCCAGATCCGCAAAAGTGCGATTGCGCATACCTATTCCTTATCCTGTTAAGCTTGCGTCACAGTAACGCAACTACTCCTAAAAGACGATGCCTCTCACAAACCATAATGACGTATATCAATGCGAAAGCGCTGTTTTTGCGTATTCTGTAGTGAAAATGCACGATAACATCGTTATATATAAATTTATATAGCGAAAAGCGACAATGGCGAAGTGGCGATTTCCACGCTACTATCGCCATAACCACGTTTTCAAAACTGAAAACATACACTCTAGCCCTGGCGCCTGTGTCGAGAGATATGGCGCCCTGGCCGTGGCGGATTTGCCACCAGGGTACAGAAAGAAATGACTGTGCCTCCCGATCTGGAAAGGTGTACATGGCTTCACAACTTACTGATGCTTTCGCGCGTAAGTTTTTCTACTTACGTTTGTCGATTACCGACGTGTGTAACTTCCGTTGCACCTACTGCCTGCCCGATGGCTACAAGCCGGGCAGCGTCACCAATAATGGCTTTCTCTCCGTGGATGAAGTACGCCGCGTCACGCGCGCGTTCTCTGAACTTGGCACGGAAAAAGTGCGTCTTACCGGGGGAGAGCCCTCCCTGCGCCGTGATTTCCCTGACATCATTGCCGCCGTGCGTGAAAACGAACGTATCCGCCAGATCGCGGTGACCACCAACGGTTACCGCATGGCGCGTGACGTGGCGAACTGGCGCGATGCGGGGCTGACGGCGATCAACGTCAGCGTCGATAGCCTGGACGCCCGTCAGTTCCACGCCATTACCGGCCAGGATAAGTTCCAGCAGGTGATGGACGGCATCGATGCCGCGTTCACCGCCGGTTTCGACAAGGTCAAAGTCAATACCGTGTTGATGCGTGATGTGAACCACCATCAGCTGGACACTTTCCTGGCGTGGATCAAACCGCGCCGCATTCAACTGCGTTTTATTGAGCTGATGGAGACCGGGGAGGGCAGTGAGCTGTTCCGTCGCCATCATATCTCCGGCATGGTTCTGCGCGACGAACTGATGAAACGCGGCTGGATCCACCAGATCCGCCAGCGCAGCGATGGCCCGGCGCAGGTCTTTTGTCATCCGGATTATGAAGGCGAAGTCGGCCTGATCATGCCCTATGAAAAAGACTTCTGTGCCAGCTGCAACCGCCTGCGCGTCTCCTCCGTCGGCAAGCTCCATCTTTGCCTGTTCGGGGATGGCGGCGTCGATCTGCGCGATTTGCTGGAAGATGACGCCCAGCAGGACGCGCTTGAAGCACGTATTTCCGAGGCGCTGACGCACAAAAAGCAGACCCATTTCCTGCATCAGGGCAACACCGGCATTACTCAGAACCTGTCCTATATCGGCGGGTAATCAGGCTTTAGAAGGAACCAGAAGATGAGTCAGGTAAGCGCGGAATTTATCCCGACACGCATTGCTATTCTTACCGTTTCCGAACGTCGTGGTGAAGAGGATGATACCTCTGGCCACTGGCTGCGCGAGGCGGCACACGAAGCCGGACACCAGATTGTTGATAAAGCGATCGTCAAAGAAAACCGTTACGCCATTCGCGCTCAGGTCTCACAGTGGATTGCGGGTGATGACGTCCAGGTGGTGCTGATCACTGGCGGCACCGGCTTTACCGCAGGCGACCAGGCACCGGAAGCGCTGCTCCCGCTGTTCGATCGCGAAGTGGAAGGCTTCGGCGAAGTGTTCCGCATGCTCTCCTTTGAAGAGATTGGCACCTCTACGCTTCAGTCCCGTGCCGTCGCGGGGGTGGCGAATAAGACGCTTATCTTCGCCATGCCGGGGTCGACCAAAGCCTGCCGCACCGCGTGGGAAAACATTATTGCCCCGCAGCTGGATGCCCGTACCCGTCCGTGTAATTTTCATCCCCATTTAAAGAAATAAGCTATGTCACAACTGACCCACATAAACGCCGCTGGCGAAGCGCATATGGTGGATGTCTCCGCCAAAGCCGAAACGGTGCGCGAGGCGCGTGCTGAAGCGTTCGTCACCATGCTGCCGGAGACGCTGGCGATGATTATCGACGGCAGCCATCACAAGGGTGACGTGTTTGCCACCGCCCGCATCGCCGGTATTCAGGCCGCTAAACGTACCTGGGACCTCATCCCGCTCTGCCATCCGCTGATGCTCAGCAAAGTGGAGGTAAATTTGCAGGCGCAGCCGGCGCATAACCGTGTGCGTATCGAGTCCCTGTGCCGCTTAACCGGGAAAACCGGCGTGGAGATGGAGGCGTTGACGGCGGCCTCCGTGGCGGCGCTGACCATCTACGACATGTGTAAAGCGGTACAGAAAGATATGGTGATTGGCCCGGTGCGTCTGCTGGCAAAAAGCGGCGGCAAATCCGGTGATTTTAAGGTGGAAAGCCATGATTAAGGTGCTCTTTTTTGCCCAGGTCCGTGAGCTGGTCAATACCGACAGCCTGACGCTGGACGGCTCTTTCGAAAATGTCGCCGCCCTGCGTGCGCATCTGGCGGCGCAAGGCGACCGCTGGGCGCTGGCGCTGGACGAAGGCAAACTGCTGGCCGCCGTGAACCAGACGCTGGTGGAGTTGACCCACCCGCTGGCCGATGGGGACGAAGTGGCCTTCTTCCCGCCGGTCACAGGGGGTTAAGATGACGGAAACCCGAATTCTGGTCGGCCATGAGCGTTTTAACGTGGGCACGGAATATGACTGGCTGGCCGGGCGCGACGAAGACGGCGCGGTCGTGACGTTTACCGGGAAAGTGCGTAATCATAATCTCGGCGACAGCGTAAAAGCGCTGACGCTGGAGCACTATCCGGGAATGACCGAAAAATCGCTGGCGGCCATTGTGGAAGAGGCGCGAGGCCGCTGGCCACTAGGGCGCGTTACGGTTATCCATCGCATCGGCGAAATGTGGCCCGGCGAAGAGATTGTGTTTGTCGGCGTCACCAGCGCCCATCGCGGGAGTGCTTTTGCGGCGGGGGAGTTCATCATGGATTACCTTAAAACCAAAGCGCCGTTCTGGAAGCGTGAAGCGACGCCGGAAGGTGAGCGCTGGGTGGAATCACGCGACAGCGATAAACATGCCGCCAGCCGTTGGTAGTTGGTTTACGCGGATGTGTTACTCTTAACGTGTGTGTTTACTTAATCAGGAGTGAATCATGGACCGATTTCCGCGTTCCGATTCGATAGTTCAGCAGACCCGTAGCGGGCTGCAAACCTACATGGCTCAGGTGTATGGCTGGATGACGGTTGGCCTGCTGCTTACCGCGTTTATCGCGTGGTATGCGGCAAATACGCCTGAACTGATGATGTTTATCTTCTCAAGCAAAATCACCTTCTTTGGGCTGATTATTGCGCAACTGGCGCTGGTGTTCGTGCTCTCCGGGCTGGTGCACAAGCTCAGCGCGGGTATGGCGACCACGCTGTTTATGCTCTATTCGGCGCTGACCGGGCTGACGCTTTCCAGTATTTTCATCGTTTACACCTACTCTTCCATCGCCAGCACGTTTGTGGTGACCGGCGGGATGTTCGGTGTGATGAGCCTGTACGGTTACACCACCAAACGTGACCTGAGCGGCTTCGGCAACATGCTGTTTATGGGGCTGATTGGGATTGTGCTGGCGTCGCTGGTGAACCTGTGGCTGAAGAGTGACGCGCTGATGTGGGCGGTGACCTATATCGGGGTGGTGATCTTCGTGGGCTTAACCGCTTACGATACCCAGAAGCTGAAAAACATCGGTGAACAAATTGATGTTCGCGACAGTTCAAACCTGCGCAAATACTCGATTCTGGGCGCGCTGACGCTTTATCTGGACTTCATCAACCTGTTCCTGATGCTGCTGCGTATCTTCGGCAACCGTCGCTAGTTATTTCCCCCTCACCCTAACCCTCTCCCTCAGGGAGAGGGGATTGCACGGTGCGGGCTTTTCTCCCTCTCCCCGTGGGAGAGGGCCGGGGTGAGGGCATCAGACCGCAGCGCTACCCGACACAACTCACTTCGCCAACATCCTCTCGTTCTTCGCGCGCAGCTTCTTCGCCCGACTCTCCAGCACCAGATAACAGACCGTTGCCAGCGCCAGCGGCAGGAAGTAGTAGATCATGCGGTACGCGAGCAGGGCGGCGATAATCGTCCCGTGAGACACATGCTCCCCCGCAAGCAGCGCGATAAACACCGCCTCCAGTACGCCAATACCCGCCGGAATATGCACAATCACCCCGGCAATACTGCTTACCAGCAGCACGCCCAGCACGAAGAAGTAGTTCACATCTTCGCCAATCAACAGCCAGATAATGGCCCCCATCGCCATCCAGTTAGCGCTGGAAACCACCATTTGCAGGACGGCAAACTTCCATGACGGCAGCACCAGCTTCTGGCCTTTAATGGTCATGTGACGACGTTTGGCAAAGGCGCAGGCCCACAGGTAGGCGGCGATGATCAGCAGCAGTACGATGCCCAGGATGCGCAGGGTAGCCTCATCGATGTACCAGTGCGCAGGCAGCTGCACCACGCCGATGGTGAAAATCACCCCGCCCAGCAGGATATACCCCAGCCAGTTGGTGGTGATGCTTAAGGAGAAAATACGCGTGATGGTGCCGCCCGGTAAGCCAAGGCGGGAGTACAGGCGATAGCGCATACCAATCCCGCCCACCCAGGTGCTCAGCGTCAGGTTAAAGGCATAGCAGATGAATGACACCAGCATAACCTGCCGTTTGGCAAGCTTATGTCCGCAGTAGGCACGTCCCAGCAGGTCATAGCAGCCGTACATCAGGTAGCTCACAATCACCAGCCCAACGGCCCCCAGCAGGACTGTCCGGTTGTAGTTGCGAATAACTTTCCACACCTCTTCCCAGTCCACCTTTTGGGCATACACCACCAGCAGGACCGCGACGGCAATGAAGAACAGCCAGGTCAGGATTTTTTTCGCCAGCCGCCAGCGAGGATGAGATTTCGACATCAGGTTTTCCCTCCATCTTCCGCCTCTACGCGGTCCTGGGTTTCCATTTCGGGTTGCACAGGCGGATCCACCAGCGCCAGTTTCGGCGTATGCGCGGGCAGCCAGCCCACCATGGCCGGGAAGTGGCGCAGGAAGTGGAACACCACCACGCCGATGCCCACGTTCCACCAGCTCCGTTTCGGCACCATGGACTCATCCACACGCACGCAGTCTTTATTGATAAGACCCTGAAGGTTATCGCGCAGGGTCTGATTAAACTGGCGATCGTGGATGATCAGGTTCGCTTCCAGATTGAGCGATAAGCTCAGCGGATCGAGGTTGCTGGAGCCAACGGTCGCCCAGTGGTCATCCATCACGGCGACTTTGCCGTGCAGCGGGCGGCGGCGATATTCATAGATCTGCACGCCGCTTTTGACCAGATAGCGATAGAGCAGACGCGCGCCCACCTTCACAATCGGCATATCGGGCTCACCCTGCACGATAAGCTTCACGCTCACGCCGCGTCGGGCCGCGTTGCGCATGGCGTGCAAAATCCGGTAACCGGGGAAGAAATAGGCGTTGGCGATAATCACCTCGCGCTTCGCGTTCGCCAGCATCTTCAGGTAATGACGCTCGATATCGTCCCGGTGCTCCTCGTTATCCCGCCAGACGAACAGCGCCTGCGCCTCGCCGGGCTTGCGGTTCTCTTCCGGGCGATGACGGCGTCGCCACCAGCGGCGAGCGGCCTCTTTGCCGGGTAAGTTTTCCAGCACGAACAGCTGGATGTCCTGAACCACCGGTCCTTCGATACGGATCGCGTAGTCCTGTTTAGCTTCGGGACCGTAATCCGACATATGCTCGGCGGAGTAGTTAATGCCGCCAACGAAGGCCACCGTTTCATCCACCACCACAATTTTGCGGTGCATTCGACGGAACAGGTTGGTGCGCATGCCGAACAGACGCGGGCCGGGATCGTAATAGCGGAACACCACCCCTGCGGCGGTGAGCTCGTTAACAAATTCGTCGCTGAGATCCGGCGAACCATATCCGTCGAGCAGAACCTCGATTTTTACACCGCGACGGGCGGCATGCAGCAGTGCGCTGTGCAACTGCCTGCCCACGTCGTCTTCAAACCAGATAAACGTTTCGAGAAAGACTTTCTGCTGTGCGTGGCTAATCGCCTCAAAAACCGCCGGATAAAAGTTATCGCCATTTTCCAGCAGCGTAATACGGTTACCTTCCTGCCATGTGCATTTCATAAGTGGATCTCCGCGCTGAGTGGGGCATGGTCGGAGAGATGTCGCCAGTTGAGTAAAGCCAGCGCAGTCGGGCTGCTGGCGTGGGCATTTTTTACGTAAATGCGGTCAAGGCGCAGCAGGGGGAAGCGCACCGGAAACGTCCGCGCGGGACGACCGCGTGAGCGGGTAAAGATCTCCTCCAGGCCCGCCTTCACCTTCAGCGGATGGTTGGCCCGCTGTCGCCAGTCGTTGAAATCACCGGCCACCACTACGGGCTCGCCCTCCGGCAGCGCATTGGTCCAGTCTGCCAGCATCTGTAGCTGGGCCTGACGGTGGGCTTCACGCAGGCCAAGATGAACACAGCCCACATGAATGGGAAAATCGAGCGCCGGGGGGGTGATACGACAGTATAACAGCCCGCGTTTTTCGCTCTCGCCAACGGAGACGTCGCGGTTCTCATAATGCTCGATAGGAAAACGCGACAGCACCGCGTTACCGTGATGCCCCTCCGGGTAGACCGCATTGCGCCCGTAGGCGTAATCGCTCCACATGGTATCCGCCAGAAACTCGTAGTGGGGCGTGTCGGGCCAGTTTTCGAAATGCATAGGGTGCACTTCGTGCGCGCCCATGACCTCCTGGAGGCAGACAATATCGGCGCTGACGGTGCGTACCGCGTCGCGCAGCTCCGGTAAAATGAAGCGGCGGTTAAATGCTGTGAAGCCCTTATGAATGTTTATCGTCAGCACCTTAAGCGAGAAATGCTGCGTTTTTTTGCTCATAAACACCTTCCTGGGTGACTATCCCGATGAAAATAAAGTGTAGTAGGCGTCACAAAAAGATGCGGCGTTACGGAATTTTCCGTAAAGTGCGGTAGTCTGAATTAGCAGAGAAAAATCCTTCAGGAGAGAAGCCATGAAGTGGCAACAACGCGTTCGTGTCGCAACCGGTTTGAGTTGCTGGCAGATAATGTTGCATTTACTGGTCGTGGCCGTACTGGTGATGGGCTGGATGAGCGGCACGCTGGTGCGTGTCGGCTTAGGGTTATGCGTGGTTTACGGCGTGACCGTGCTGTCGATGCTGTTTTTACAGCGTCACCACGACGCGCGCTGGCGTGAAGTGGGTGATGTGCTCGAAGAGCTCACCACCACCTGGTATTTTGGTGCGGCAATGATCGTCCTGTGGCTGTTGTCACGCGTGCTGCAAAACAACCTGCTGCTGGCCCTGGCGGGTCTGGCTATCCTCGCAGGGCCTGCGGTGGTGTCGTTGCTCACCAAAGAGAAAAAGCTACGCGATGTTTCGTCTAAACATCGCATAGGCCACTGAGCCCGTTGTGGCCGCGATGACCAGTAGCGGCCACAAACTTCCCCACACAATATCCAGACTCGCATCCTTCAGATAGATTTGCTTGGTGATATCCGTGAAGTGACGAATTGGGTTTATCCACGTCAAATCCTGTAACCACACCGGCATGTTCTCCACTGGCGAAACATACCCTGAAAGCAAAATCGCCGGCATCATAAAGACAAACACCCCGATAAACGCCTGCTGCTGCGTTGAGCAGAGCGCGGAAATCAGCAGCCCAAACCCCACCAGCGACAGGCCGTAAATCACCATCGTGAAGTAAAACAGCGCCAGCGATCCGGCAAACGGGATCTGGTACGCCCATATTCCCACCCCCAGCACGATGGTGGCCTGGAACGTCGCGACAATCAGTGCCGGCACCGCCTTGCCGACAAATATCTGCCAGGTGGCGAGCGGTGAGACCAGCAGCTGATCCAGCGTACCTTGCTCACGTTCGCGCGCCACGGACAGCGAGGTGACAATCATCACGCCAATGGTGGTGATCATGGCGATTAATGACGGCACCACAAACCATTTATAGTCCAGGTTCGGGTTGTACCAGTTGCGCACCACCAGCTCGCTGTTGTTGGGTTTGGGTTTGCCTGCCATCAGCTCCTGCTGGTAATCCTTCACCACCTGTTGCAAATAGTTCGCCGCAATCTGGGCGCTGTTGGAGTTACGTCCGTCGAGGATCAGCTGCATCGGCGCGGTCTGGAATGTGTCCAGGTTGCGGGAGAAGTCCGCCGGGAAGCGCACCAGCAATAATGCTTTCTGCGTGTCGATGGTGGGCTGGATCGCCTGCGGGCTTTCCAGAAGCAGGACATGGGTAAAGGCTTTGGCGCGGGCGAAACGCTGCGTCAGCTCGACGGAATGCTTGCCGTTGTCTTCGTTGTAAATGGCGATGGTGGCGTTGGTGACCTCCAGCGTGGCGGCAAACGGAAACAGTACAACCTGAAGCAGCACCGGCAGCACCAGAATGGCGCGGGTCTGCGGCTCGCGCAGCAAGGATTGCAGCTCTTTGCGGATCAATGTCCATAAACGGTGAAACATCGCGTCGTCCTCCTGTCGGGTGGCGCTTGCGCTTACCCGACCTACATAATCCGATGGCTAATCTAATCTTCTTTTCGTTTTCATCCACGTCAGCCCGATAAACATCACCGCCGACGCCAGCAAAAACAGGGTGTTGATAATCAGCACCACCGGAATATTTCCCGCCAGGAACAGGCTTTGCAGGGTGCTCACAAAGTAGCGCGCCGGAATGATGTACGTCACGGCGCGGATCACCGCCGGCATACTGTCTATCTGGAAGATAAAGCCGGAGAGCATAATCGACGGCAGGAAGGCGGCATTAAGCGCCACCTGCGCGGCGTTAAACTGGTTGCGGGTGATGGTGGAAATTAACAGTCCCATCCCCAGCGTGCTGAGCAAAAACAGGCTGGTAATAAAGAACAGCAGCACCAGCGAGCCGCGGTACGGCACGCCAAGAATAAATACCGAGACCAGCATACACAGCAGCATCGCCAGCATGCCGAGGAAGTAGTAGGGGATCAGCTTGCAGAGCAGCAGCTCGACGCGCGTCACTTCGGTCGAGAGCAGCGCCTCCATGGTGCCGCGCTCCCATTCGCGGGCGATCACCAGCGAGGTGAGGATCGCGCCAATCACCGTCATGATGATGGTGACCGCCCCCGGAATAATAAAATGCTGGCTGATGGCGGCGGGGTTAAACCAGTAGCGCGTCTGCACGTCAATCAGCGGTTCAAACTCCTCCCCCCGGTCTTCGGCGCGCTGCATCTGCCAGAGCTGCCAGATCCCCTCCGCATAGCCCTGCACGAAGTTGGCGGTGTTAGGCTCGCTGCCGTCGGTGATCACCTGAATTGGCGCATCGGCGCCCGGGCGTGCCATATTGGCGGCAAAATCGACCGGAATGACGATCAGACCGCGAATTTTTCCGGCCTGCATTTTCTGGATCAGTTCCTGCCGGTTGTCGCTGATGGTGGCATCGATGTAGGGCGAGCCGGTCATGGCGTGGGTGAAGTCCAGCGCCTCTTCGCTCTGCTGCTCCAGCAAAATCCCGACCCGCAGCTTGCTGGAGTCGAGGTTAATCCCGTAGCCGAAAATAAACAGCAGCAGCAGGGGGATCACCACCGCAATCAGCCAGCTGCTGGGGTCACGCACAATCTGCCGCGTCTCTTTGACGCACAGGGCGCGCACCCGGCGCCAGGAAAGGGCGTTACTGCGCATGAGTATTCTCCTTATCCCAGTCGTGGATGAGGGTGATAAACGCCTGCTCCATGGTCGGGTCTGGCTGCGCGTCGTCGGCGGCCTGCGCTTTCAGGTCATCCGGGGTGCCGTGGGCAATCAGCTTGCCGCGATAGACCAGCCCGATGCGGTCGCAATACTCTGCCTCGTCCATAAAGTGGGTGGTGACCATCACGGTCACGCCTTTTTCCACCATGCTATTGATATGCAGCCAGAATTCGCGGCGGGTGAGGGGGTCCACGCCTGAAGTCGGTTCATCAAGAAACAGGATATCCGGCTCGTGCATCAGTGAGCAGGCCAGCGCCAGCCGCTGTTTGAAGCCAAGCGGCAGAGCGTCGGTAGCGTGTGAGGCGATATCGGTCAGGCCGAAGGCGTCGCACATGCGGCCGATCTTCTCATTCTGTGCCCGTCCCCGCAGGCCATAGACGCCGGAGAAAAATCGCAGATTTTGCTCCACCGTCAGGTTGCCGTAGAGCGAAAACTTCTGCGCCATATAGCCCAGGTGCTGGCGCGCCTTGCCGGAGCTGACTTTGAGATCCATGTTCAGCACCAGCGCTTTGCCGGAGGTTGGTACCAGCAGGCCGCACATCATTTTAAAGGTGGTGGATTTCCCCGCGCCGTTCGGCCCGAGCAGGCCAAATATCTCGCCGCGCTTCACGGCAAAATTGACGTTATCGGTGGCGGCGAAATCGCCGAATTTTTTGGTGAGCGATTTCGCTTCAATGACCGTTTCGCCCGCCGTGCCTTCCACCGTGTGCAGGATGGCGCCAAGCGGTGATTCTGAGGTTCCCGCCCCGCCCAGCAGATCGATAAACGCATCTTCAAAGCGCGGCGCGGTCTCTGTCATGTCGATCTCAGGCATACCCTGCGCACGGCGGATATCGTCGGCGGAAGTCTCTTTTTTGAGGATCACGCGCACCGAACGGCCCTGAATCATCCCGTCGCTCACCTGCGGCAGCTTCAGTACCCGTTGCAGCAGCTTGCGGTTGGACTCCTGCGCGCTGTGCAGCAGAAAACTGCGCCCGGCCATGGTTTGCGTCAGCTCGGTGGGTTCGCCCTGATAGAGCAGTTCGCCTTCATTCATCAGCAGCACGTCGCGGCACTGCTCTGCTTCATCAAGGTAAGAGGTACTCCAGAGGATCAGCATGCCGTCACCCGCCAGCTCGTGCACCATCTGCCACAGCTCGCGGCGGGAAATCGGGTCCACGCCCACGCCGGGTTCATCCAGCAATAGCACCTTCGGTTCGCCCACCAGCGTGCAGGCCAGCCCCAGCTTCTGCTTCATCCCGCCGGAAAGTTTGCCCGCCAGCCGGTCGGTGAACGGGCCGAGGGAGGTAAACGCCAGCAGACGCTGGAAGGTTTTCTGCCGGGTTTCGCCGGTAACGCTGCGCAGATCGGCATACAGATTGAGGTTTTCCATTACCGTCAGATCTTCGTACAGACCAAACTTCTGCGGCATATAGCCGAGCATGCCGTGGAGCGCCGCGTCGTCTTTGATCGGATCGAGGCCAAGCACGCTGGCACTGCCTTCATCCGGCTTCAGCAATCCCGCCAGCATCCGCATCAGCGTGGTTTTACCCGCGCCGTCCGGCCCCACCAGCCCGGTCACATAGCCTTTCTGAATCGTACAATTCAGCGGTGCGACCGCCGGTTTGGCCATTCCCGGGAAGCGTTTGACCAGATTGTTGAGCTGGATAACCGCATCATTCATGTCGTTCCCCGTCGTTTAAGGTCACGGTAACAGGCATGCCCTGACGCAGCGCGTCGTCCGCATCGGTGACGATGATGCGCAGGCGATACACCAGGTCGGTACGCAGGTCCGGGGTTTCAACGGTTTTTGGCGTGAACTCGGCGGTAGGGGAGACGAAGCCCACTTTGCCGTGATACGGCTTGTCCGGGCGACCGTCGGTACAGAGCAGCAGTTCGCGGCCCGGCTGCATCTGGCCAAGATTTGGCTCATCAATGTAAGCGCGCACCCACACCGGACGGGTTAAGGAGAGCGTTAACACGGTGCTGCCCGCGCTGAGCATGCTGCCCGGCTCCACAGCGCGGGTCATCAGCGTGCCGTCAGACGGGGCGATTAACGTGGTGTCGTGCAGATCCAGCTCCGCCTGGGCTAACTGCGCCTGCGCCTGCTCAAGGCTGGCCTTCGCCTGGGCAATGTCCTGCGCACGGTTACCGGTGCGGTACTGGCTTAGCTTATCCTGGGCAGATTTCAGCGTCGCCTGCGCCTGGTCGCGGGATGAGCGCGCGTTTTCCAGGTCGTTGGCGGAAATAGTGCGGCTTTTCCATAAGCCTTGCTGACGGTTATAGAAATTCTGCGCATAGTCATAGGCGGCTTTTGCCTGCTTAACGGCAGCGGCCGCCTGGGAGATCTCTTCGTCACGGTAGCCCGCCAGCATCAGGTCGTATTGCGCCTGTGCGACGGAAACGCCTGCTTTTGCCTGCATCAGCGCGTTCTCAAACGGGGCTTTGTCCAGCATTCCCAGCGTCTGCCCGGCTTTGATGGCATCGCCTTCGTCAACGTTCAGCGAGGCCAGCCGTCCGCCGACGCGGAAGCTCATGTTCACGGTGCGGATATCCACGTTGCCGTACAGCGTCAGGCCACGATCCTGCTGGCTCTGATACCACAGCCAGCCACCGATTCCCGCAGCAAGTAACACAACAACCACCAGAATGATGGCGACAGGTTTTTTCATGACTTCTGGCTCCTTTGCGTTAAGCCTTGCAGGATCAGATCAACGTGACAGGTAATGACCTGGCTAATTTGCGCGGCTTTATCCTCATCGAATTGTGTCCAGCCCGTACGTAACAGGATGGTCTCACGCCCCAGACGGAAGGCGAGCACTTCGCCCAGCAGGGCGTGGGTATGCAAAATGGTGTCGGTATCGCTGGCGTCCCGTCCGGTATAGGCGGCGATCAGCCGGGTCAGATGGCTGTGCATCGGGGCGATCACCTGATCGTGCACCAGCTGGTACGCTGTAGTGGGGGAGAGCTGCTCGCGGGAGATAAATTTGCTCAGGTTCAGCGTATCGTCGTGCGTCAGCAAGCGGATCATGTTGTGACAGGCGTTAAGGATCAGCTGGCGGATGGCAGCCCGGTCAGGCTCTGGCTGGCTGAACAGCGCGGTGGCTTCTTCCACGTGCGGGCGAAAGCTGGTGCCGATAAAATCCGCGATCCACTGGGCGCAGGCGAGGTATAAATCCTCTTTTGAGCCAAAATAGTAGGTGATGGCCGCAATATTCTGCCCGGCCTGAGCGGCGATATCCCGCGTGGTGGCATGCAGACCATACTCGCCAAACTGCGCCAGCGCGGCGGCGATAAGCTGACTTTTCGCCTGTTCGCCTTTGGTTGTCGTTGGGGTTGTATTCATAGCAGCATTAAAAATTAATCAATCGATTGATTAAGATTATGCCTGATTTGCGCAAACGTCGAGTCATCGCCGGGGATATTTTATGCGCCACGTCACAAAAGCTGCTACACTCCGCTCCTTCGCGACATTGTGGTTTTTGTCCTTCTATTCGTTATATCTCCCTGAAAACTACACCTGTGATGGTCGGGGCGGTTCGGAGTTTTTATGTCTTTTGATTCCCTTGGTCTGAACCCGGAAATTCTGCGCGCCATCGCAGAGCAGGGCTACGTTGAGCCAACCCCTATCCAGCAGCAGGCCATTCCGGCCGTTTTGCAGGGCCGTGACCTGATGGCAAGCGCGCAGACCGGTACCGGTAAGACCGCGGGCTTTACCCTGCCGCTGCTGGAGCTGTTGGTAAAAAACCAGCCGCACGCCAAAGGCCGTCGTCCGGTGCGTGCGCTGATCCTCACCCCAACCCGCGAACTGGCGGCCCAGATTGGCGAGAACGTGCGTGAATACAGCCGCTACCTCAACATTCGTTCGCTGGTGGTTTTCGGCGGGGTAAGCATTAACCCGCAGATGATGAAGCTGCGCGGCGGCGTGGACGTGCTGGTGGCAACGCCGGGGCGTCTGCTGGATCTGGAACACCAGAACGCGGTGAAGCTCGATAACATCGAAATTCTGGTGCTGGACGAAGCCGACCGTATGCTGGATATGGGCTTCATCCACGACATTCGCCGCGTGCTGGCGAAGCTGCCGACGCGTCGTCAGAACCTGCTCTTCTCCGCGACTTTCTCCGACGAGATCAAGGCACTGGCGGAAAAGTTGCTGCATAACCCGCTGGAAGTGGAAGTCGCGCGCCGCAATACCGCCTCCGAGCAGGTGACGCAGCACGTGCACTTTGTGGATAAGAAGCGCAAGCGGGAACTGCTCTCCCAGATGATCGGCCAGGGCAACTGGCAGCAGGTACTGGTCTTTACCCGCACCAAGCACGGCGCTAACCACCTGGCGGAACAGCTCAATAAAGACGGTATTCGCAGCGCGGCGATCCACGGCAACAAGAGTCAAGGTGCGCGTACCCGCGCGCTGGCTGATTTTAAATCCGGCGACATACGTGTGCTGGTGGCAACCGACATCGCCGCCCGTGGCCTGGACATTGAAGAGCTGCCGCACGTGGTGAACTACGAGCTGCCGAACGTGCCGGAAGACTACGTGCACCGTATCGGCCGTACCGGCCGTGCGGCGGCAACCGGGGAAGCGCTCTCTCTGGTCTGCGTGGATGAACACAAGCTGCTGCGCGACATCGAACGCCTGCTGAAGAAAGAGATCCCGCGCATTGAAACCCCGGGTTATGAAGTGGACCCGTCGATCAAAGCTGAGCCAATTCAGAACGGTCGTCAGGGCGGCGGTCGCGGTCAGGGCGGCGGCGGTCGCGGTCAGCAGCCGCGTCGTGCCGAAGGTGGCGCGCCGAAATCTTCGGGCAAACCGCCGCGTCGTAATAACGACAGCAAACCAGCCGGTGAAAACCCGTGGCGTAGCGGCGAAGGGAAACCGGCAGGCGAGGGGCAGCGCCGACGCCGCCCGCGTAAACCTGCTAACCCGCAGTAATCTGGAAGCCCGGTCGTAAAGCCGGGCTTTTCTTTTTGCGGCAGCGGAGAGAAAGTGCCACAATAGTGGCTGTTTATACAGTATTTCAGGTTTTCCGATGGCTTTAACCGCTGCGCTCAAGGCGCAAATTGGCGCATGGTATAAGGCGCTACAACAGCAGATCCCCGACTTTATCCCCCGAGCCCCGCAGCGGCAGATGATTGCCGACGTGGCAAAAACGCTCGCCGGGGACGACGGACGACATCTGGCGATTGAAGCCCCGACCGGCGTCGGGAAAACCCTGTCGTATCTCATTCCCGGCATTGCCATCGCGCGGGAAGAAGACAAAACGCTGGTGGTCAGTACCGCTAACGTGGCCTTGCAGGATCAGATCTTCAGCAAAGATTTGCCGCTGCTGCGCAAAATTATCCCCGATTTACGGTTCACCGCCGCCTTTGGTCGCGGGCGCTACGTCTGCCCGCGCAATCTGGCGGCGCTGGCCAGCAGTGAACCCTCCCAGCAGGATCTGCTCGCGTTTCTTGATGACGAGCTGACGCCAAACAACAAGGCGGAGCAGGAGCAGTGTGCAAAGCTAAAGGCCGATCTCGACGGCTACAGGTGGGACGGCCTGCGGGATCACACCAGCCAGGCGATCGGCGACGACCTGTGGCGCAGGCTCAGCACCGATAAAGCGAGCTGCCTGAACCGCAACTGTCACTACTATCGCGAGTGCCCGTTCTTTGTCGCCCGGCGTGAGATTCAGGAAGCGGAGGTGGTTGTCGCCAACCATGCGCTGGTGATGGCTGCCCTGGAGAGTGAAGCGGTCCTGCCGGAGCCCAAAAACCTGCTGCTGGTGCTGGATGAAGGTCATCATCTGCCCGACGTGGCGCGGGATGCGCTGGAGATGAGTGCAGAAATTACCGCCCCGTGGTTTCGCCTGCAACTGGATCTGTTCTGCAAGCTGGTGGCAACCTGCATGGAGCAGTTCCGCCCGAAAACCACGCCGCCGCTGGCGGTCCCGGAGCGGTTGAGCGAGCACTGTGAAGAGGTGTACGGCCTCATCGCCTCGCTGAATAACATTCTCAACCTGTATCTCCCCGCCACCCAGGAAGCGGAACACCGCTTTGCGATGGGTGAGTTGCCACAGGAAGTGATGGAGATTTGCCAGCAGCTGGCGAAGCACCTTGAAAAGCTGCGCGGGCTGGCGGAGATGTTCTTAAACGATCTCAGCGAGAAAACCGGTACCCATGACGTGGTGCGCTTGCACCGCATTCTGCTGCAAATGAACCGCGCGCTGGGCATGTTTGAGGCGCAGAGCAAACTCTGGCGGCTGGCCTCGATGGCGCAGGCGTCCGGGGCGCCAGTGACAAAGTGGGCCACCCGCGAAGTGCGAGACGGGCAGGTACATCTGTTCTTCCACTGCGTGGGCATCCGCGTGGCCGATCAGCTGGAAAAGCTGATCTGGCGCAGCGTGCCGCACGTGGTAGTGACGTCGGCGACCCTGCGTTCACTGAACAGCTTCTCAAGGTTGCAGGAAATGAGCGGCCTGAAAGAGAAAGCGGGGGACCGTTTTGTGGCCCTGGACTCGCCGTTCAACCACTGTGAGCAGGGCAAGCTGGTGATCCCGCGCATGAACTATGAGCCGCTTATCGATAACGAAGAGCAGCATATTGCGGAAATGGCGGCCTACTTCCGCGAGCAGGTTGAGAGTAAAAAATACCCCGGTATGCTGGTGCTGTTTGCCAGCGGCCGCGCGATGCAACGCTTCCTGGAGCACGTCACCGATCTGCGCTTACTCCTGCTGGTGCAGGGCGATCAGCCGCGCTATCGGCTGGTGGAAACCCACCGTAAACGCATTGATAACGGCGAGCGTAGCGTGCTGGTGGGGCTACAGTCCTTTGCGGAAGGGCTGGATTTAAAAGGCGACTACCTGACGCAGGTGCATATCCATAAAATCGCTTTTCCGCCCATCGACAGCCCGGTGGTGATCACCGAAGGCGAATGGCTGAAAAGCCTTAACCGTTATCCGTTTGAAGTGCAAAGCCTGCCTGCGGCGTCGTTTAACCTGATCCAGCAGGTCGGGCGCCTGATCCGTAGCCACGGCTGCTGGGGCGAGGTGGTGATTTATGACAAACGTCTGCTCACCAAAAACTATGGCCAGCGGCTGCTGAATGCGCTGCCGATCTTCCCGATTGAGCAGCCAGAGGTGCCGGAGGTAAAAAAACGCCCGGCGAAACCCTCTGCCGGGCGTACAAAAAGCATCCGTGCAAAGAGGCGCGGTCCTACTGGTAAATAAACGTGACCTGAACAACGCTGCTGAACGTGCCGGCGGTAACGGGCAGGGCGGTGGCGTAATAGCGGGCAGAAAGCGGGAAATCGGCGGTATGATCGTCCTGATTCACCAGAACGCTGAAGCTTGCCTGCGGGGCGATGAGCATCTTATCCGGACGATCGGCCAGCTCCAGCGCCAGCCCACCGGCCGTACCGATATTAGCGAATTTGCTCGGGTGCGCGCCGTCGGCCTGGCCGAGAAATGTCGCCGTCGCCAGGGTCGTCGTTGAGGGACATTTTGAGAGCGTTAAATCAAACGCTATCCACTTGCCGGTATCCCCTACATCCTTAAAATTACCCGCGACGGCCTGACCCAGATTAACCGTCAGGTTCTGGCTGGCGCTATCCACCGTGCAGGTATTGGCGTAAATGTTGCCGGTCATTTCTATCTGAATATCCTCCGCATAAGCGTTAGCCAACAGGCCGAGGGTCAGGAAAATCAAATAACTTTTCATTGTGAACCTACTTATACGCAACGGTAATGGTCGCGACGGTGTTGGCCGGCCCGGGCGTGACGATGTCGTTTATCTGCTCGTAGCGTACCTTGAAGGGGATGTTTAAGGTTTCATTTGCGTTCGCGGGGCTTGAGGTGGTGAAGTACTCATCGAAGGCGGGAACCTTGCCATCGGTGACCATAAATACACCTACCCCTGTTGCCACACCGCTCTCGGGTGTGAGCTTAATAACCCCGCCGAAGCCCGGTACGTAGCCGTTCGTACTGCTGATCTTCAGTTCCGGCTGAACGGTTGTATTGCAGGTGATGCTGACGTTGAAGTCTTTTTCATCGGTAAGCAGGCCGGTTGTGAAAAACTGGCTCACGGGAAAATCGCCCAACACAACGGTCAGGCTTTTTGGCGAGACGGAACAGGTTACTTCCTGGAGAATGATATTCCCTGCATAGGAGATTGAGTTGGGATCACCGATGCCCTCGTGGTGATAAAGACCAATACCAAAACGGGTCTGATTTTGATCCAGTGTGCCCGATGCCACCGCAGTGCTGGTTTTGACCAGCTCCAGCGTAACGTCGAAATCAAAAGTGCGTTTACCGTCACTGGAGACGTAACCGACCGGCGTCCCCGTAGAGATACAGTTAACCCCTCCGCCTCCGCTGATGCGTTGGCCCCGATCGTTCATCAATGCCACACCAATACCGGGTACGCCAGAAGCGTAGACGCCTTTCAGGCCTGAAATTTCAGCGCCCGTGCCGTAATAGCAAGAGACAATTTCCAGCCCGCTGTCTATCGACTGGTCGCAACTCCCGGCGACATGGGTGACTTGTTCAGTACCCGGGATGGTCTCGCCAACGGTCAGCGTCGTGGGGACTGAGATGGAGGTCACGTTAATCATTTTGGGCAGATCCGGCGTGGTGCAGGTCGCCTTCGCATGCGGCATAAATAACGCGGCGGTTCCCAGAACCAGTAATAAAAAGCACTGTTTAATCATTTGCATAATCGTTAGCCTGAATGGTAATCAATGGCACTGCGCGGCAGCGTTTATGATGCTGGTTTTTTCTTTCTCATCCGTTAGCGCATAGTCAGCAACGCAGTGCTCGCTCGCCTCCTGTCCCCAGGAAACGTTGAGATGCCCTTGCTGCGGCAGACCCGAGAGGTAAGTCTGGCCGTCATTTCCGACAATAAATTCGCTGTCCTTATCCCCGGTGGTGACCGTTGCGCCGAAGGGCAGCGGTTTACCATTTTGTGTAAGCGTTATCAGGACGCGGTTACCCACGCGGGTAGTAAAGCTGGCGCGCACCACGGCCCCGCGGGTCGGCGTCACAATTTGCGCCGCGTGGGTGACGTCGGCATCCTCCGGCAGCGTTTCGGTATCCAGCGCGATGGTATTGTGACGATAAGCGGTCACGAACGGCACGACGGTATAGCCGCGGAAGTCAGTCTCCACGCCTGTCTGGTTGGTGATATGGGTGCCGTGCGTACCTGGCGCTTTCACCAGCGCGATGGTGTCACCGAGCGGCTGGCTCAGGGTTATCCCGTTAGAGTGGGCCACCACGCCGCCCTGCAAACCGACGTTCAGGGTCTGCTGATACTTATCCTGACTGACGCCTGCGCTCACTTCGCCGTAGGTCGCTTTGTAATCGGCGTTGATGCTGGTGGAGTTACCGCTGCCGGTGCTGCTCAGCCCTTCCTGGATATTCCAGTTCAGGTTGTCTTCTTTCAGCGCCGTACCGTTAAGACCGATGTTCTGCGTGGTGCCGTCTTTGGTGTTGTTCAGGTTGTACGTAGCCCAGGTATTATGCATCCAGCGATCCAGCGGAACCGAAACGCTCAGCGAGAATTGGTTGTCGTTTGTTACCTCATTACCGTCTTCATCGCTGTCGTGGGTGTTTTTGTTCATGCTGTAGCTGAGGCTGTAGCTCACGCCGTGCCAGCTGTTGTTGTAGCTGACGCTCAGGGAGGTCATGTTCTGGCTCTGGCTCCAGTAAGTTTCCTTCACCATGCTCAGCGTCACCGACCCCCAACCTTCTGGCAGCGTCTGGTCAATGGTGGCTTCTGTACGGGCGCGGCGCTGCTGGGGAGCAGACCAGTCGTCGGCGCGGGTATACGACTCCATGGTGTCGTCCAGGGTGTAAAACCCCTTGCTGTTATAGCGATAGCCCGCAAGCGAAAAGTTGGTGCCTGAACCGGCGAAATCTTTGCTGTAGCGTACGCGCCACGACTGGCCCTTGCTGGACTGCTGTTTTTTCAGCAGGGCTCTGGCGCGGGTCACGTCGATGGAGAACGCCCCGAGATCGCCCATGTTTTTCCCGGCGCCGAGCGCCTGGGACTGATAATGGCTGCTCTGCTGCACGCCGCCGTAGGCCGTGAAGCCGTGAGGTAAACCGTAGATGGCGCTTCCCTGGGCAAACGGGGTCTTTTCAACGTCTTTGTCATAAGAGCGATAACGCCCGGCGGTTACGCTGTAGCGCAGGTTTTTTTCACGCTGCAATACCGGCACGGAGGCAAACGGCACCACGAAATGGCTCTCGCTGCCGTCTGTTTCTTTCACCGTAACCTGGAGGTCACCGCTGCTGCCGGTGGGGTAGAGGTCGTTAATTTCGAATGCGCCCGGCGCGACCGTGTTCTGATAAATCACGTACCCGTTCTGGCGGACCATCACCAGCGCGTTGCTGTGGGCGGTGCCGCGAATAATAGGGGCATAGCCTTTTTCACTGTCCGGCAGCATGTCGCTGTCGGATTTCAGCTCCACGCCGGTGTAGGGGACGCTGTCAAAAACGTCGGAAGGTGAGGTGCTTTGGCCCACCGTCACGTCACTTTTCATTGCCACAATATCGCGTTGCGCATAGGTATAAACGGAGGTGAATTTCTGTTCCTCCTCGTGGCCCGTGGTGCTGCGATTCCAGGTGGAGTAGTTACGAACGCGCCATGCCCCGAGGTTGAAGCCGGGACGCAGGTTAACGTACTGGCTGCTGCTATCCTCTTCACCCTGCTGGCGCGCATGGCTCTGGCTGGCGTTGACGCTGTAATTAAGCAGGCCCGCGTTGATCCCTTCGTCAAACTCTTTCGGGTCGATGTAACCGCGTGGCACCTGTCCGAGCGCCTTTTGCGGAATACTCAGCAGCAGCTGCTGATTGCGCACGCGAAAGGTCGCGGATGCCGAAGGGATGGCGTGTAGATCGGCGCACTGACCTTCTGCCCTCAGCTGCGGATATTTTTGGGTTTTGACCCCGAGGCTCTTTAATTCGTCCAGTGTAAAACAGGGCTGAAGCGTGCTGGTGCCCTGCGGATCTTTAACTACGTTAAAGGTCACGTCACGGGTATCAATTTTATTGTTATTGATAAATACCGCGACCTGATATTTACCTGGCGCCTGACCGGGACCTTTTTCATAGACAGACAGATCGGTCTTTTCCTGCTGCGGGTTATCAATGTCCAGCAGGGCAGGGTTAAAATAATCATCAGCCAAAACCTGCTGCGCAAAGATCGCCATTGCCAGGCAACAAAAAGTCATCAGCAATGACGAAAATCGGCAGGTGAACGGCTTTTTATGGCTGTACATGATGATTTTATTACCGGGCAATATTATTAATGAACGGGTTTAGACCATGTCTGGCTGATGCTGCCGTAATCCGTAATAATGGAATACACGACGGTCGAGCCTCCGACATTGCCAGGTAAAGCAAAATGCGTTTCAGTTTTTGGCACAGCCCAGGTGGCTTTCGTGATTTTCTGACCATTCAGGGTGACGGCCTGAAAATTCATATAGAAAGGCGTGGGATTGTTCACCACTAAATCATTCCCTTCGCGATGCCATTCAAGTTTATCGGCCATATCTTCTGGTTTGCCTTTTACCGCTGACGGGCGATAGAGCAATTTAATTCGGGTGTTAATGGCAATTTGCAGCGTATTTACGCCTTCAACCTGCTTTGAGGAAGGGATCGCTTTAATATTCAGCCAGTACAGAGATTCCCTGTCTTCCGGTAAATTTCCTCCCGTACGCACTACGCGTAGTACGTTATCTTCTTTCGCATCCAGTCGGAAAAGCGGCGGGGTGATCAGGAACGGGGCTTTGGCCAGGTTTTTACCGCCGGAATCGACCCAGGACTGCACCAGATAATCCGTGGTATCTGGGTTTGAAAGACCAAGAGATGATTCCTTTTTATCTCCCTGATAGACCAGACGGGTGCCATTGATCACGACACCCGCCTGTGCCGAGGCTGCTACCAGTAAAAGAGTGCTCAGTAAATAACCGTGGCGCATAAAGATTTCTCAATAAAAAGATGAGATATTAATGCCCGCAAGAGCATTAATATCTCAGGATTGATAAGATCAGTTATAAATAACGGTGAAGGTCGATACAGAGTTAGCAGGGCCCGCAGTAACTGCCGCCTGAGTTTGAATATAACGCGCACCGAACTCCAGGTCGTTAACCTCCGTTCCGGAGGCTAAAGGATATTGCTTCGAAGGGGTATACAGAGTGACAGGCTGCCCGGAAGCGTCCATTAGCTGAATAGCTACACCAGTAGCCGCATCGGTATCGGGCGTTAATGCCAGCGTGGCATTATTATCCGCATCCGGGGTACCACCGAAGTTAATCGCAGCCGAGGTTACGGTTTCCGGACAATTGGTTAACTTAATATCAAACTTCGTGAGTGTGCTGGTAGAGCCTGCGCCGGTAAATACCGTTTTAGATACTTTTCCTAACTGAACATCTAATGGATTACTTAATCCATTCACGACCTGGCAAGCAGAATCGATAATTTCTCCGGTGAAATTAATCTGCCCTTCACCGTTGGTTTCCGCAAATGCGGATGCAGAACACCCCACCGTTGTGGCGATAAACAACCCTAATGCAACCTTGTTCATAGTAAATCCCGATGTGTTTCTGGCAAAAACGTTGCCTGGACGTTTTTACCGTTGACCCTTAATAACTTTCAGATGTTTATTTAATCAAAAAAAGGACAGGTACGAATCTTTAGTTCCAATCACAAATAATGCAAATAGTGCTTGAGTTTATTTTTTTACCTGAAAACAGCAGGTTGATAATGATCACAAAACACTATCGGGTGCGTGTTCATCGGGCTATATTGTTAACAAGATGATGCTGTCAGGAGAAATGTCGTGGATTACCGCAAAATTATCAAAGAGGTAGGGCGTGGGAAAAACCATGCTCGCGATCTGGATCAGGAAACGGCCCGTGCGTTGTACACGCATATGCTGAATGGCGACGTGCCGGATCTGGAAATGGGCGGCATTCTGATTGCGCTGCGCATCAAAGGGGAAGGTGAGGCGGAGATGCGCGGTTTTTATGAGGCCATGCAGTCGCAGACGATGCGTTTAACCCCGCCCGTCACGAAGCCGATGCCGATTGTGATCCCGACCTACAATGGCGCGCGTAAGCAGGCAAACCTCACGCCGCTGCTGGCTATTCTGTTGCAGAAACTCGGTTTCCCGGTGGTGGTGCATGGCGTGAGCGAAGATCCAACGCGCGTGCTGACAGAGACCATTCTGGAATTATTAGGCATCGAACCTACTCTCCATGCTGGCCAGGCGCAGGCCAAACTGGAGGGGAACCAGCCGGTCTATATTCCCGTGCGCGCGCTCTGCCCGCCGCTGGAAAAGCAGCTGGACATGCGCTGGCGCATGGGGGTGCGTAACAGCGCCCACACCCTGGCGAAGCTGGCGACGCCGTTTGCCGAAGACGCCGCGCTGCGTCTTTCCAGCGTCTCCCATCCGGAGTACGTGACGCGGGTCGGTCAATTCTTTGCCAAAATCGGCGGGCGAGCGCTGCTGATGCACGGGACTGAAGGGGAGGTTTACGCCAACCCGCAGCGTTGTCCACAGCTGATGCTGATTGAGCCTGCCGGGACGCGGGTCGTGCTGGAACGTGGGGAAGAGAACAGCGATGTGATCCTGCCTGAGTCGAAAGATCCGCAAGTCACCGCGCACTGGATCGTACAGTGTCTGGCCGGAAAGGTGCCGGTTCCGCAGTCTATCAAGCTGCAAATGGCCTGCTGTCTGCTGGCGGCAGGGGAAGTGGCGTCCGTGGACGCCGGGTTGCAGCGCGTGGCGCAGTCGTTTTAAGCAAAAAAAAGCCCGTCCAGTGGCGGACGGGCAAACAAGGGTAACAACAACAGGGTCAATGAGGGTTGGAGCATCTCACCAGAGGGGAGGGTGAGGATGGAGCATAATTTGTTCGATTACTTGTAGATAACCGCGGTACCGCTCAGTTTGTTATTACCGTTAGTGGAGGTGATGGTGTATCCACTTGCGCCGGCAGCGGCAGCTTTTTCCGCCAGTTTGGCTTCCAGACCGTCCAGCGTGGTTGCGCCTTCAGCACTCACCACTCCGATTTTGTTCAGATCCTGTGACTGAGTAGAGGAGACTGGCTCTACGGCGAAAGCGCCGAAAGACAGAGCGGACAGGGCAACAGCGGCAACAGCATATTTGATGGTTTTCATAGGTCAATTCTCGCAGGTTATTCTGTTAAGGGGACGATGTTCCGTCGATGTGATAAGTATCACGGTTTTTAGTGGAAGATAAAATCGAAGAGAATTGACGTGGTTGCTCAAAAAAATTGAATGACAAATAACTTATTGATTATTAATAAATTCAGAAGCGCAATTGACATTTCTTGGGGATGCGCTTTACAGAAGCCATCGGAAGGGCACGTTTTGCTACGCGTTTCGCTAAAAGTCGTGAGCGTAAAGTAAACGGCTGGCGCGGTTAACTTCGGTAAAGGAAAGTCAACGTAACTGGCTGTCTTTCGATCCTCTGCGATTATATCCTGAATGTGCCGCATTTTTTGAATCTTTCTCCTGCTGACAGGCAATACATAGCCGTACGCCAGGAATGGCTTTACGCCGTGCTTCAGGAATCGGATCCCCGCACTCTTCGCATTCCGTCAAACTTTCGCCGCGCGGAATTTCACCGCGAGCACGCGCGACCGCATCTTCAATGGTACTGTTGATCTGTTCGTTAACGGCGTCGTCATTCGCCCAGCCGGAAGCCATCATGTTCTCCTGATCTGTTTAAGCCATTCATCTTAATATGGGGTTAAAAAACGCACAGTCAAGGCGAAGGAAGGAAATGAGAACTGCATCTGCCTGGCAGATGCAGTGTGGGAAGAGAGGGCGTTATTTATAGATGGTCGCGGTGCCGTACATATGGTTATCGCCACCGGCGGCGTTCACCACGAAGCCTTTAGCCCCTTCCTGACGCGCTTTTTCGGCCAGCTTGTCCTGAAGGTCATCAAGGTTGCTTGCCCGGCTGACAGAGACCGTCCCGGCCGCACGTAGCTGGCTGGTGTCGTTGCTGTCGGTCAGAGGTTGAACGGACCAGGCTGAGAACGATGCGCCTGCCAGCGCACCCGCAATAATAAAGGTCAGATACTTTTTCATAATCACATCCTCAGGGGAAACAACAGGTGATTCCTCTTAAGTTTAGAAGCCTGACGCGCGTGATTTAGCGCAAAAATTTGATTATGATCTGCTTATTTTTTGAACGATAAATTCTGACAATTTGCTGACAGATCATAGACATACAGGTTGCTGATTTTCGTCGGTTTTTTGTGCAGCGCAGACAGATATTTACCCCCGCGCCGTCACAGGGTATCTTACGCGGCTGTCTAAAGGAGAATGCCATGACTTCCCAAAAGCCGGGATTGCACCCGCGTAACCGCCACCGTAGCCGCTACGACATGAAAGCCCTGTGCCTGAGCTGCCCGGAATTGCAGGATTTTATTGTTCAGACACCAGCCGGTGAACCGTCGGTAAACTTTGCCGATCCGCTGGCGGTTAAGACGCTGAACAAAGCGCTGCTGGCCCATTTTTATGGCGTTACGCACTGGGACATCCCGGATGGCTTTCTCTGCCCACCGGTGCCAGGACGTGCGGATTATGTCCATCATCTTGCCGATCTGCTGGCAGATGATAATGGCGGCGTGGTGCCGAAACAGGCCACCGTGCTTGATATCGGTACGGGCGCGAACCTGATCTACCCCCTGATAGGCGCACATGAGTACCAGTGGCGGTTTACCGGCAGCGAGATCGGCGCCGAGGCCTTTGCCAGCGCACAGGCCATTATCAACGCTAACCCAGGGTTAAGCCGGGCCGTTCGTTTGCGTCGTCAAAAGGATCCCGCTGCTATTTTCAACGGCATTATTCACAAGAACGAACAATATGATGCCACCCTGTGCAACCCGCCCTTCCACGACTCCGCCGCCTCCGCACGTGCGGGAAGTGAACGCAAGCGGCGTAACCTGGGCCAGGCTGAAGACGGCGCGCTGAACTTTGGCGGCCAGCAGCAGGAGCTATGGTGCGAGGGCGGGGAAGTGGCATTTATTCTGCGCATGATTGCCGAGAGTAAGGGCTTCGGTCGTCAGGTGAAATGGTTTACCACGCTGGTCTCCCGCGGCGATAACCTGCCGCCGCTTTACCGCGCGCTGACCGACGTCGGCGCGGTGAAGGTAGTCAAAAAAG
The DNA here is from genome assembly GCF_050031515.1 of Enterobacter cloacae complex sp. 397G4. NCBI lineage: Bacteria > Pseudomonadati > Pseudomonadota > Gammaproteobacteria > Enterobacterales > Enterobacteriaceae > Enterobacter > Enterobacter cloacae complex sp. 397G4. Next base: position 1,539,747 of record NZ_JBLGWE010000001.1, read on the forward strand.
AGATGGCGCAGGGCCAGAAGCAGAGCCGCTTTATCGCCTGGACCTTTATGGACGATAACAAACGCCGCAAATAGCCCCCCATCGCAGGCCGGGTAAGGCGAAGCCGCCACCCGGCTCGGTTACAGCGTCGGCTCCTGCGGAGGCAGCGGCGAAGCGGGCGGCGACAATACCTGATACGTCTGCACCGGCGCTCTCACGTTCGCCAGATCGAAGTGTTTTTTCACCATGCTGTCGAGGGCGAAGCGCACCGTCCACTGCTTAAGGGGCTGGGTGGTGAACGACACGCGCAGGGTAAAGGCAGTGTTCGTCAGCCCGACGATACCCGCGAAGGACGGTTCACCAATCACCAGCCCGCGAATGTCCTCCATCTCCATCAGTTCGCTCACCGCATCCCGCAGCGCCTGCTTCGCCTTATCTGCATCCTCATGACGATCGACATCATAATTCGCCACCACCGAACCAATGCCGCGCACAAAGTTGGCAAAGGTGGTAATCGATGACCACGGAATAATGTGGTACGCGCCGGTATCCTGACGTACGCCGACGGAGCGAATGGACATTCGTTCCACCGTGCCGGTGAGCGGTCCGATGGTCACCAGATCCCCGGTGTTCATCCCGTTCTCGAACTGGATAAAAACGCCGGTGATAATATCCTTCACCAGCGTCTGCGAACCAAAGGAGATCGCCAGCCCAAGCGCACCGGCACCCGCCAGCAGCGGGGCGATATTCACGCCGATTTCCGACAGCACAATCATGATGGTGATGGTGCTGATGATAACCGCCAGCGCGTTGCGGCACAGGGTCAGCAGCGTGCGGGCGCGGGCGCTCGGCAGCGGCCTGCCGTGGACATCCGACACCAGACGGTTTTCGATAAGGCTTGCCAGCAGCGTCCAGCCGACGGCGGAGAAGAACAGGATCAGCGCGATACGAATAAGAATATCAACGGTCTTTTCCCCCGCGCCGTTATGCAGCCAGTTCCAGAAATCAAACAGCCCCCACGCGTTCAGCAGCAGCATAATTGCCACGCAGACCGTCAGAATACGCGCCACCTTCAGGGATACCGTCATCCAGCCATTTACCCGCTTTTGCAGTTCCGGGTAGTTACGCTGAACCTGCGGCGACAGGGTGATCGTTTTCGACAGCCAGCGGGAGAGCAGGCCAGAGACAAAGGCCGCAATGCCGATAATCGCCAGGCTTTTGAACGTCGCCCCCATCATAAATTTCAGGCTATTGCCCGGATCGAACAGGGAGAAGAAACAGAGCACAATAAAATAGGCGCTGGCCAGCCAGTGCCACACCAGCGCAAAGGCGCGAATAAAGAGGCTGAAAAAGGAGAGGGAGCGATCGGCCAGGTGCAGCAGGCTGTCGGTGATCGCTTTTTTATTGTGGAAGATGAGGTACAGCGCCCAGACGGTAATGCACAGCATGATCAGCACGTTCGCCAGCGCCCCGAACTGCACGTTAACCTGGTTGGAAATAATCGGCACTGCAACCAGCAGGCCATAACCGATCAACCCGCTCAGCACGCTGAGCCGCACCGCCCAGTATTTGGCGCTCTGATCCGAAATGGCGAAGGGGCGAAGGTCCGGCACGCGCGGGCAGAAGATCAACCGCAGGAGGGCTTTAAAGAACTCAATCAGGGCAAAGGCATTGAGGAACAGACCCTGCTGAAACGCGATGGTTTTGTTTCCGGTATTAAGTCGGTCGGCCAGCATCTGGCCGACAAACAGCGTCAGGGCCAGCAGCAGCAAATCGATGACAAACGCCCCGGTAATCATTGCCGGAAGATGCAGCCAGCTGCTTTTATGCTGGTTCTTTTTGCGCCCCCACTGGCCCATTTTCCGGTAAAGCGGCCAGACAGACAGGCGCAACAGCCAGTAAAAAATGAAGACGGCGCCGGCCAGAATGGCAAACTGGGTGGCGGCTGCGGAAAAGGTGTGAGGATTAAAAGGCTTATGTGAGGTGCCAACCAGGTTGCGATAGAGCTGGGCAAAACGCGACGACAGGGCTTCCCCGTAGCGGCGACTGATGTCGGTGACGTTTTCCAGCACCGTTTTTTCTTCTTCGGCTTCCGGCGGCGCAATAGCAGGAACCGGATCCTGAGGCGGCGTGGCGGCCACCTTCCTCAGCTGATCGATCAACTCCTGTCGGGACGTGTCGTTCTCAAGCACGTCGGCCAGCGCGCCGTAGGCGGCTTTTTTCTTTTCAGCGTCTGGCTCTGGCGGCGCATTTTGCTGGGTGGCGGTGGCTCCGGTGGTAACGCCGGGAAGGGTTACAGCAAGTGATGGCGCGCTAAACAGGCTAAACAGTAGCAACAGGATCCACGGCACGGCGTCCTCCGACAAAAATATCGTGCAAAATGATAAGTATAGAGCGCGGGGAGCGGAGGGGAGTTTTTGGGAACAATCCGGCGTAAAAAAGCCGGGCATGCCCGGCTCTGGGTGTGGCTATCAGGAGACGTGTTGCAGGAACTCCTGGAGGCGCTGGCTTGGTGGGTTCGCAATCAGCGCCTGCGGATTCCCGTCCTCCGCGATACGGCCCTTATCAATGAAGATCAGACGGGACGCCACCTTTTCGGCAAAGCCGATTTCGTGGGTAACGATCACCATCGTCATGCCTTCTTCCGCCAGATCCTGCATAACTTTCAGCACTTCGTGACGCAGCTCCGGGTCGAGTGCCGACGTTGGCTCATCGAACAGCATCATCTTTGGCTTCACCGCCAGCGCACGGGCAATGGCCACGCGCTGCTGCTGGCCGCCTGACAGCTCGGAAGGATAGTGGTGGGCACGCTCCGCCAGACCAACCTTCGCCAGCAGATCTTTTGCCAGCGCTTCCGCTGCCGCTTTGCTGGCCCCGCGCACGCGCAGAGGACCAAACATTACGTTTTCCAGCGCCGTGAGGTGCGGGAACAGGTAGAACTGCTGGAACACCATGCCCGCTTCCTGACGAATCAGGCGCTCGTCCACTTTCGGATCGTTAACCTTCAGACCATCGACGATCAGATCGCCGCTGGTGATCTCCTCAAGCTTGTTAATGCAGCGCAGCAGGGTGGATTTACCGGAACCGGACGGCCCGATGATCACCACCACTTCGCCCTGCCTGATGTTCAAATCGATATTGTGCAGCACCTGGGTTGGGCCAAAGTGCTTGGAAACGTTTTTAAATTCAATCACAGGATTTTCATCCTTCTTTCAAGACGACGCAGAACAAAGCTCAGGACAAGCGTGATAATCAGATAGACAACGGCGACCGCACTCCAGATTTCCAGAGCGCGGAAGTTACCCGCGATGATCTCCTGGCCCTGACGGGTCAGTTCGGCCACGCCGATAACAATAAACAGCGAGGTGTCTTTAATGCTGATGATCCACTGGTTACCCAGCGGCGGCAGCATGCGGCGCAGCGCCAGCGGCAGGATCACGTGACGAATGGTTTCGCGACGGGAAAGACCTAACGCCAGGCCAGCTTCGCTGAAGCCTTTATGAATCGACAGCACCGCACCGCGGGTAATTTCCGCAATGTAGGCGCCGGAGTTGATCATGATGGTGACAACGGCGGCGCTGAACGGGTCGATGCGCAGGTCGGTGAAGGCCATCGGCAGGGCGAAGTAGATGAACATGACCTGCACCACAATGGGGGTGCCGCGGATCACTTCGATGAAAACCAGTGCGATGTGGTTTGCAATCCAGCCGCCGTAGGTGCGGGCGAAACCGGCCACCAGACCGATAATCAACCCGCCAACCAGACCGAGGACCGAAATCCACAGGGTCATTTTAGCGCCTTCAAGCAAGAGAGGAATGGCAGGCCAGATGGCGCTCCAGTCAAACTGCATGATGTATTCCTGTATACCGTGGTGAAAAACAAAAAACGTAGGCCCGGTAAGCGGAAGCGCCACCGGGCGTTACAAACCTGAAGTCAGGTGAAATTATTTAGGCTCGGTACCGAACCATTTTTTGTAGATTTCGTTATAGGTGCCGTTCTCTTTCAGGGTTTTTAGCGCGCCGTTAACTTTGTTACGCAGGTCGTCGCTGCCTTTCGGGAACGCAATACCGTACTGCTGAGCTTCCAGGGAATCACCTACCGCTTTGAACTTGCCATTACCGGCGGTTTTGATGAAGTAAAGGATGTTAGGCGTGTCGTGCAGCACCGCGTCAGCGCGGTTGGTGCCCAGTTCCATGTAAGCGTTGTCGATGTTCGGGAACTGACGCAGGTCTTTGGTTTTGATGTTGGCTTTCGCGTAATCAACGGAGCCGGTGCCGCTCTTCACGGCGACCACTTTACCGTCGAGATCTTTCACGCTTTTCACGTCGTTGTTATCCGCTTTCACCATCACCAGCAGGCCGCTTTTGTAGTAGCCGTCAGAGAAGTCGATGGCTTTTTCACGCTCTTCGGTAATGGTGATGCCTGCCAGCGCCAGGTCAACGTTTTTGGTTTGCAGTGCCGGGATAATGCCGCTGAAATCCATTGGCTTCAGGGTGTAATCCAGTTTGAGTTCTTTTGCGACAGCGGCCCACAGATCCACGTCAAAACCAACGTATTTATCACCCTGTTTGAATTCAAACGGTACGAACGCCGTGTCAGTCGCCACAACCAGTTTGTCGGCAGCCTGCGAGGACACCGCAAACGCCAGGGTAAGTGCAGCCAGTGAAACTTTTAATACAGACTTCATAGCATTTCCTTTTATATCCACGGGGCGATCCCCTGCGAGAACCTCAGGCACAATGAAAAAATCGTGCCAATTTTACAAGCTGTTGTTTTGCAAAGGGGATGATGTCACGCATTGCACAAAAAGCATGGCAATTCTGCCAGGTTGCACCAGAATGGAGCACCGTTTTGGTGCGCTTCGTTAAGGTCTTCTGACAGGGGGATATTTAGCGCAGAATCTGACGAAAAAACAATCTTCCGTTAACGGTTGTGTGAGGTGATTATTACATTTTATTCACTTTTGCGGCCGTCGCGGGCAAAAGTGCGCACCATAAATGTGCAAAACCCCCGCCAGGGGCGAGGGTTATTCGGACAATCCGCAGGGATTATTCGATGTTGGACTCAATGAACCACAGGAACTGATCCAGGTCGCGTGATGCGGCAGTGAAGATATCAGCGGTATCTTCATCTTTGGCTTCGCCAATCGCTTTACGAACATCATTCGCCACAATCGCATAACGATCCGCCAGCTCTTTCAGGTGATCCTGAACGGTATGGATATCCAGCGGATAGCTTTTCAATGGCGTTTTGCTGTTGATCACCTGTGTGGTACCCAGTGCCACGCCACCCAGTTGTACGGCACGTTCGGCCATGGTATCCAGGTGAGTCACCAGTGCTGTGCGGAAGCCATCCAGCATTTCATGAACGGCAATAAAGTTTGCACCGCGCATATTCCAGTGGGCCTGTTTGGTGATCAGCGAAAGATCGATGAACTGGACCACCTGGCGATTCAGCAACTCGATGGTCGCTTTTTTATCGCTATCCGATACATCGTTACGGGTATAAAGCAGATTAGACGCTTTCGTTTTCACCAGTTTAGCGGTACTCATAATCTCATATCCTCTTGATGTTTGTGTCCCAGGTAATTACGGGACTAAGTATAGCACCGGATTTTTTCTCTGCGATTTGGCTCTGCCTATTGGTTTAATAGTGAAAGGATGGTTGTATTCTCAATACTTTGAAAAATAAGTGTTTTATTTAAATTGATGCAGATCAATCTTAATTCACTTTCCAGGAAGGCGAGCAGGTGAAATATTTTGGCAATATGAGAGAGTTTGTAAGAAATTATTTGAGCTACTGACGTGGCGTATATTCTGCATGGCGGGTTAGCCATGCAGAATTTAAGGCTTAGTTGAGGTCTATTTTTTCCACTTTAGGTTCCGGACGCATGGTCAGGGTGGAGCCCATTGACGCCGCGATAATGGAACAGAGCGCCAGCGTTTGTACCAGGGTCAGGGTTTCACCGAGGAAAATCATTCCTGAGATGGCGGCCAGCGCGGGCTCCATGCTCATGAGCGTACCAAAAATGCGTGTGGGCAGGCGCGTCAGGGCGATCATCTCCAGAGAGTAGGGCAGCGCCGTGGAGAGAATGGCAACCGCCAGCCCAACCGGCAGGATTGACCATTGCCATATTGAGTCTGTCGCTTGTGCCATTCCAATCGGGACAAAGATAACGGCGGCAATCAGCGAGCCTAAGGCGACCGTCGCGGGGCCGTGCTCTTCCCCCGCACGCTGGCCAGTGAGAATATACACCGCCCAGCATGCCCCCGCGCCCAGCGCCAGAGCTGCCCCTGTCAGATCGATTTGTGAAACGCTTTGCCCGAGCGGCAGCAGGAACCATAGCCCCAGCACGGCCAGTACGACCCAGATAAAGTCTACCGGACGACGAGAAGAGAAGAGGGCAACCGCCAGCGGGCCGGTAAATTCAAGCGCGACCGCGATCCCCAGCGGGATCGTCTGAATAGAGAGATAGAACATGTAGTTCATCCCTCCCAGCGCCAGCCCATAAAAAAGCAGTGGCAGTCGCTGCTCCTTTTTAAACCGTAGCCGCCAGGGTTTAAAAACAACCACGAGGATCAGGGTGCCTAATGCGATACGCAGCGCCGTGACGCCGGGCGCACCAACCAGCGGAAACAGCGATTTTGCCAGCGACGCGCCGCTTTGTATGGACATCATCGCGATAAGTATGACTGCCACCGGCATCCAGACCGACGATTTACGAGGTAAACCTGGCATCCTTTCTCCTGTCAATTTATGTCAAATGAGGTAAAAGTCGCAGTGTAATGGAAATAAGCTGCAACGGTTGAGCTACTGTTGAAAAAAATCCAGGGAAAATCCGTAAAATGAGAAAACGTTGATGATTTTATCGCCTGAAAGATTAGGAATAATCTGGATGAACTAAATGGCGATGACGCGCACTATTAGCATTTACAGGTGAAAATCTGGAGTTATTTGAACGAGATAGCTGGTGCTGGAAATGTTCTGTTACAGGAAAGGTCGCATTAGACATCGTGAATGACAAAGAGTTTCACAGAATTTTTTGATATATTTAAAACTTACGGACTTACTTGAAGCACATTTGAGGTGGTTATGAAAAAAATTGCATGTCTTTCAGCACTGGCAGCTGTTCTGGCTGTTTCCGCAGGTACCGCTGTAGCGGCAACTTCTACTGTAACCGGTGGTTACGCTCAGAGCGATATGCAGGGCGTGATGAACAAAACCAACGGTTTCAACCTGAAGTACCGTTACGAGCAAGACAACAACCCGCTGGGTGTGATCGGTTCTTTCACTTACACCGAGAAAGATCGTACTGAAAATGGCTCTTACAATAAAGGTCAGTACTACGGCATCACCGCGGGTCCTGCTTACCGCCTGAATGACTGGGCAAGCATCTACGGTGTTGTAGGTGTTGGCTACGGTAAATTCCAGCAGACCGAAAACCAGGGTCTGAACCGTACTGCAAGCAACAGCGACTATGGTTTCTCCTATGGCGCAGGTATGCAGTTCAACCCAATCGAAAACGTTGCTCTGGACTTCTCCTATGAGCAGAGCCGTATCCGCAACGTTGACGTTGGCACCTGGATCGCGGGCGTAGGTTACCGCTTCTAATCACTTCGGTGAGCCAGTAAAAAATCCGCCCAATGTGGCGGATTTTTTTTGTTTGTACCCTCTCCTCGTGGGAGAGGGCCGGTGAGGGCATCAGCCCGCACGAAACGGCAGAAATTACTTACTCTTAATATCGAAAATATCCGTCCCAAGATGGTTATAGTCGACTTTCTGTAACTTAAAGTTGGTAATGTAAACTGGCGGGCCCTTCTTCCCGGAGATAAACGGGTAATCATTTTTTATCTCTTTCGCCTTAATCCCCGTCCATTGTGAGAAGAATTTCAGGAAATCGTTCGCGGAACGGCGCGCTTTGATGATGCGATGCGTTTTGTCATCACTCGACAGCACCATAAACGGTACCTGGAAGTTTTGCTGGAACTTGTCATCGTGTGCCAGATACTGCACCTGTTTACCGCGCTCCTTAAATGCCAGACCGTGGTCAGAGAAATAGACCATCGAGAAGCTGTCGCCGCTGTTGCGCAGCTGTGCGTACAGCTTGCTGAGCAGATCGTCGGTTTGCGTCATGGTGTAGAGATAACACGAGGTCTCTTTGGATTGCACAAACTCCGCATATTTTCCCCCGGTACGATCGCATGCCTGCGGGTGTGACCCCATCAGGTGCAGGACAATCAGCTGCGGCTGGGTGCGCTGAGTAGCAAAGACCTGCGCCGTCATTTTTAGCAACGCTTCATCTTTTGTGTTTTTATCGGCTTCGAAATCACCGCTTTTCAGGAACTGTACCTCGTCGGCACGCTTCGCGATGCTGGCGATGGCGGTATCATACTCGCCGATCTGTCCCTGGTTAGAGAACCACCATGTCTGAAAACCTGCCCGGTTGGCCAGGGTGACAAAATTATCCTGAAACTGCGGTTTTCCATCCACCACGCGGTTGAGCGTCAGACCGAGTGATTTCTGCGTCGAGCCGCTGGCCGCCACGTAGTCGGTAAACAGCGTACCGTTAACGGAGCTGGCAAACGGCGTGTTATCCCAGTGACCGCCAAACGCGCCGAGCGCATCGCGACGCGCGCTTTCCCCGATCACCACCACGTAAGTGTGATACTTCGGTTTCACCGCCAGCACGTTCCAGGTATCTTTCATGGTGGAAAGCTCGGCCATACGCGCCTGCTCGTCGAGCACTTCCTCGTTATTCACCACCACGTCTTTGACGAAGCGAAACACCGGATACCCGGTATCTTTAAGCTTAAACACGCCGCCCCAGGCCAGATTTTGTACCGGTGCAACAAAAAACGTCACCACGCTAAAGGCCAGGCACAGGCTTTCAATTTTACCCCATGCCTTTTTCCCGACGGGCTTACGACGAACCGCAATCACGCCGAGGGCAAAAATGAAAAGGCCAACCACGTAGTTGTACCAAGGAAAGATCGTCAAGATCTCTGTGGACTCTTCCATATTGGTGGAGTGGAGCGCCAGCAGAGTATTAAAGTTCGGCGCGCCATAGGCTTGGCCAAACGGGAAATAGGCGGCAGCAATCAGAGAACAGATCCCGATAAGCACTTTCTGCACGCGCGGTGCGCTTCGCCAGAGCAGGTGAAGAATACAGGTGAATCCGACGGCATAAAGCAGGCTAAAGGGGTAGCCAAGAGCAAAGTTAATCAACAGCGATTGCAAAAAATAGAATCCCGTCCACGGGCTTAAGGCCCGGCTGCGGGTAACAAGTGTATCAATCAGGGTTACGTTCATAGATCACTATCACGAAAACGCCATGTGCTCACCCTGGCGTCAAGGGTCAAAGCCTGCCGGACAGTGCGTGGAAAGGGAATGAGAGGTCCGCTTCAGCGAGCCGCAAATTGTGCAGGGCTGCAAGAAGATAGTGCGAGCGTGAATTAAGGTCAACAGTTGCTAAACAGATGTTTTGCGAAGGGGGCTGCAAATCCGCAAAAATAATCGGGAACAGGCCAGTTTACAACGTAAGTGTGACGTGAAAATGAAGCGGCGTACCGCGACGCCGCTTAGTGGGAAGAATTGTCGTCGTGCTGCGGTTTGGCGTTAAACATATCGCACAGCATGTTCAACAGCATCAGGCGCACTTTAAAAGGAGAGTGGGTAAACACGTTCATACACCTCTTGAATTCATTCATAAGACCTCCTGATTCATGATCCCTTCGATCCGTGAAGGGTGACTGCATTACATACAGATATAGCACAGGCTATATTGTATAGCTATGGCTAATTCGTTAATTTTTTGTGCTTGTAGAGCTATGGTTTACAATGTGCGCTCCGTTACAGGGCGCTGGAAGCGTCAACCCCATTGAGGAAGCACAATGAACCGTCGCGCAGGTAAGCCAACAACAAAAAAAACGACGCAACTGGTGAACGTTGAAGAGCATGTGGAAGGCTTCCGCCAGGTGCGTGAGGCGCACCGCCGGGAGCTGATTGATGATTATGTCGAACTGATCTCTGATCTGATCCGTGAGGTTGGAGAAGCGCGCCAGGTGGATATGGCCGCACGCCTGGGGGTGTCGCAGCCAACCGTTGCCAAAATGTTAAAACGTCTGGCGTCGGTCGGGCTGATCGAAATGATCCCCTGGCGCGGGGTGTTTCTCACCGCTGAGGGCGAGAAGCTGGCGCAGGAGAGCCGCGAGCGACACCAGATCGTCGAGAATTTTTTACTGGTGCTGGGCGTCAGCCCGGAAATTGCCCGTCGGGATGCCGAAGGTATGGAACACCACGTCAGTGAAGAGACGCTGTTGAAGTTCCGCGAGTTTACGCTCAAATACGGTCCCTCCGCTGAATGAACATCCCCGGCTTGCAGGCCCTGAAACGCGATCGCTTTTTCCATCTTTTACTGATCACTGGCGTTGGGCTCAGCGTCTTTGTGCCCTTCACGCCGCACACCTGGCCGGCGGCCATAGACTGGCGCACCATTATTACTCTGAGCGGTTTGATGATGCTCACCAAAGGCGTGGAGCTGAGCGGCTATTTTGACGTGCTGGGGCGCAAAATGGTGCGCCGCTTCGCCACCGAGCGCAAACTGGCCCTGTTCATGGTCTTTTCGGCGGCGCTGTTGTCGACGTTTCTCACTAATGACGTGGCGCTTTTTATCGTGGTGCCGCTTACGCTCACGCTGCGTAAGCTGTGCGAAATACCGGTTACCCGTCTGATTATCTTTGAAGCGCTGGCCGTCAATGCGGGCTCGCTGCTCACGCCTATCGGTAACCCGCAGAACATTCTGCTGTGGGGACGCTCCGGCCTGTCGTTTACCGCGTTTACCGGGCAGATGGCGCCGCTGGCGCTGGCGATCGTGGCGTCGCTGCTGGCGGTGGGCTGGTTTGCTTTCCCGAATAAATCGTTGCAGTACCACAGCGGTACAACCGGCCCCCAGTGGCAGCCGCGTCTCGTCTGGAGCTGCCTGGGGCTGTATATCGTTTTCCTTATCGCTCTGGAGTTAAACCAGGCGCTGGCGGGCGCGCTGCTGGTGGCGTGCGGCTTCCTGTTCCTCGCCCGGCGGGTGCTGGTGAGCGTTGACTGGACGCTGCTGCTGGTGTTTATGGCGATGTTTATTGACGTCCATCTCCTGATCCAGCTTCCGGTATTGCAGAACGTTCTCCATAGCGTCAGCGGTCTGTCGCAGCCGGGATTATGGCTGACGGCGATTGGTCTCTCGCAGGTGATCAGTAACGTGCCGTCCACCATTTTGCTGCTTAACTATGTTCCCCCAACGGTACTGCTGGCGTGGGCGGTCAACGTCGGCGGCTTTGGGCTGCTGCCCGGCTCGCTGGCTAACCTCATCGCCCTGCGGATGGCCAACGATCGCCGCATCTGGTGGCGCTTCCATTTATGGTCAATCCCGATGCTGCTCTGGTCAGCGGCGGTCGGTTTCGGACTATTCCTTCTCATATAGTGCGCAATTTGTCAGTTTTTCCTGGCAAATGTATAGCAACGTCCTAGCTTTAGTGAACGGCATAGTGTGATGCCGCTCACTGACAGGACCGTTGCTGAACTATGGCAGAAGATCAAAACCCACCTGCTGACGAGCAGGATCAAAACAATAACGAGCGCAAGCGCCCGGGGAAAAAACCGTTAATTATCCTTGGCATCGTGGTCATCGTGATGGTGATTGTGGCGCTGGTCTGGTGGTTTTTAACCCGTAACGAAGAGACCACCGACGACGCCTTCACCGACGGCGACGTAGTGACCATTGCCCCAAAAACGGCAGGCTACGTCACCGAACTTCGCGTGCGGGATAACCAGCGCGTGAAGAAAGGGGATGTGCTGGTGGTGATCGATCCGCGTGATACCACCGCCCAGCGCGATCAGGCCCAGGCCCAGCTTGGGCTGGCGGTTGCGCAGTTGCACCAGGCGCAGGCGCAGCTGGCGCTCTCGAAGGTGCAATATCCCGCCCAGCGCGATGAAGCCAAAGCCCAGGTACTGAAAGCCCAGGCGGATATGGCCAACGCGCAGGCGGAGTACCGCCGTCAGCGCGGCGTTGACCCGCGCGCGACCACGCAACAAAGTATCGATGCCGCGAACGCTCAACTGAGGAGTGCCCAGGCGGGTCTGGCCAGCGCGCAGGCGCAGCTGGAAGTGGCGGAGCAGGTTCAGCTGCAAATCCGCCAGCAGGAGACCAACGTCGAAGCCCGCGAACGGCAGGTCGATCAGGCCAGAGCGCAGCTGGAAACCGCCAACCTGAACCTCTCTTATACCGAAGTCCGTGCCCCGTTCGACGGTTTTGTCACCAAACGCAACGTCCAGCCCGGTACGCTGGTGCAGGCAGGTACGGCGCTGTTCTCGCTGGTTTCCCCGAACGTGTGGGTGGTGGCGAACTTCAAGGAGTCGCAGCTTGAGCGCATGAAGCCGGGCGACAAAGTGACCGTGTCCGTCGATGCCTGGCCGGATATGGAGCTGGAAGGCCATATCGACAGCATCCAGCAGGGCAGCGGCTCGCGCTTCTCCGCCTTCCCGTCGGAAAACGCCACCGGTAACTTTGTGAAGATCGTTCAGCGCGTGCCGGTGAAAATCGTCATTGATAAAGGGCTGGATCCGAACAAGCCGCTGCCGCTGGGGCTGTCGGTTGAACCGAAGGTCACCGTGGAATGACGGATCACAGCCACGATAACTGGAAGCCCGCCAGTAACCCGTGGGCGGTGGCGATTGTGGTCACCCTGGCGGTGTTTATGGAAATTCTGGACACCACCATCGTCAACGTGGCGTTGCCCCACGTCGCGGGGTCGCTCTCGGCCAGCTATGACGAATCCACCTGGGTGCTCACCAGCTACCTGGTGGCGAACGGCATCGTGCTGCCGATTTCGGCCTTTCTGAGCCGCCTGTTTGGTCGCAAGCAGTTCTTCCTGATCTGCATTGTGATGTTCACCATCTGCTCGTTCCTGTGCGGCATCGCCACCGAGCTATGGCAAATCATCCTGTTCCGCGTGATGCAGGGGTTCTTTGGCGGCGGGTTGCAGCCTACCCAGCAGTCGGTGCTACTCGACTACTTTAAGCCGGAGGACAGGGGCAAAGCCTTTGGCCTTTCATCCATTGCCATTATCGTCGCGCCGGTACTCGGCCCCACGCTGGGGGGCTGGATCACCGATAACTACTCCTGGCGTTGGGTGTTCTTTATCAATATCCCGGTAGGGATTGTGACGGTGCTGGCTATCTATCAGCTGCTGGAAGATCCGCCGTGGGAGAAAAAGTCGGAAGAGAAGCTCACCGTCGACTGGACGGGGATCGGCCTCATCGCCCTCGGTCTTGGCTGTTTGCAGGTGATGCTCGACCGGGGCGAAGATGATGACTGGTTCTATTCGAACTTTATCCGCACCTTCGCAGTACTGACGCTGGTCGGCATTATCGGCGCGATCTACTGGCTGATGTATGCCAGAAAGCCGGTGGTGGATCTGCACTGTATGAAGGACCGCAACTTTGCGATCTCCAGCCTGCTGATGGCGGGGATGGCGATGATCCTGTACGGCAGTTCGGTGGTTATTCCGCAGCTGGCGCAGCAGGATTTGGGCTATACCGCCACCTGGTCCGGGCTGGTGCTCTCGCCCGGCGCGGTGCTGATTGTGCTGACCATCCCGCTGGTGCTGAAGCTGATGCCGGTGGTGCAGACGCGCTGGATCATCGCCTTCGGCTTTACCTGCCTGGCGGTGTCGTTCTTCTGGTCCCGCACGCTGACGCCGGATATCGACTTCGAAACGCTGGTGCTGTTCCGCAGCGCGCAGTCGATAGGGCTGGGGTTCCTGTTTGTGCCGCTGACCACCATCGCCTTTATCTCGATCCCGAGGCGGCTTAACGCCGACGCGGCGGCGCTGTTTACCATGTTCCGCAACGTGGCCGGCTCGATTGGGATTTCTCTCTCGACGGCGGCGATCACCGAGCGCTCGCAGGCGCACAGCGCGCATCTGGCTTACCACGCTTCGCCGTTTAACGAGCAGTTCCAGCTGGCGATTCGCGAAAGCGCCCAGGCGATCCAGAACTTCACCACTCAGGTGGGCGATCCGACCGGCATTGCCACCGGGCGGATGTACCAGACGATGATCGAGCAGTCGCGCTTTCTGGCCTACATCGACGTCTTCACCATTCTGAGCGCGGTGGCCCTATTACTGATTCCGTTTTGTTTGTTGCTCTCGCCGGTTAAGAGCGAGGGGAGTGCAGGAGCACACTGATGATACACAGACGTTTACACCCCCTGATGATAATGATGCTGCTGGTGGGCTGCGCCGTCGGGCCGGACTACCAACAGCCTGAACCGCCCGCCAGCACGCACTGGAACGATAAGGGCGACAGCGCGGTGAAATCGCAAACTTCCTCCGCGGCCACTAACCCGCGCTGGTGGAAAACCTTCGGCTCGCCGCAGCTCGACAGCCTGATTGAACGCGCCATCGCCGGGAATCTGACGCTACAGCAAACGGTATTACGCATTGCCGGCGCGCGCGAACAGATTAACCAGGCCGGCGGGGCGTTTTTCCCGTCGGTGAATGGCAATGTGCAGGCGACGCGCCAGCAGCTTGGGCTGGAAGGGGAGCTGAAATCCCACGGCGTGTATGACCAGTTGAATAATGTCGATCCTGAACTGCGGGGCGCGTTAGGCCCGCTGACGCAGCCGATAAACCTCTATCAGGGCAGCTTCGACGCCCAGTGGGAAATCGACCTGTGGGGCAAGGTGCGCCGTCAGGTAGAAGCGGCCGAGGCGCAGCAGCGGGCGGCGATCGAGCAGCGTAACGATGCGCTGGTCTCGCTGGAAGCCGAAGTGGCGCGGGCGTGGCTACAGCTGCGTGGGGCGCAGAGCATCATTGCCACGCTTAATACGCAAATTGAAAGCGCACAGCAGACGCTGGATCTGACCGAAAGCCGCCAGCGGGGCGGGCTGTCGCCGCAGATGGACGTGGAGAACGCCCGGGCGCAGCTGGGCAATCTTGAAGCGCAGCTGCCGCAGTATCAGGCGCAGGAACGCCAGGCGATGAACGGGCTGGCGATCCTGCTCGGCAAACCGCCGGGCGCGCTGGATGCCGAACTGCAATCCGTGCAGCCGATGCCTGCCCTGCCAGATATTGTGCAGACCGGTATTCCGTCCACCCTGGCGCGCCGTCGCCCGGACGTGCGCGAAGCCGAGGCGAATCTCCATGCCGCCACGGCGCAGATTGGCGTCTCGGTGGCAGAACTGTTCCCGAGCTTTACCCTCTCCGGACAGTTTGGCCTGCGCAACAGTGAATCTAACTGGCTGACCGACTGGAGCAGCCACTTCTACAGCTTTGGCCCGCAGGTTTCCATACCGATTTTCCAGGGCGGTCGGCTGGTCTCCAGCGTCAAGGTGGCGCGCGCGCAGCAGGGGGCGGCAGTGCTGGACTATCGCCAGACGGTACTGACGGCGCTCGGCGACGTTGAAAACGCGCTGGTGAGCTATCGCACCGACCAGCAGCGTGAAGCGGGCCTGGCGAAAACCATCGACGCGCTGCAAAACGCCTTTGATCTCGCCAGCGACAGCTACCGGCAGGGGATCGCCAGCTTTATTGACGTGCTGGACGCCCAGCGTCAGCTCGCTCAGGCCGAACAGCAGCGGGCGCAGGCGCAGGTGCAGAGCGCGCTTGATCTGGTGGCGCTCTACAAAGCCCTCGGCGGCGGCTGGGAGCCGTATCAGCAGGTGCGGCTGCCAGACTACAGCGTCTTTGGCGACGCCCCACGCGGATAGATTCAGAGGATTGGGCAAGAAACGGACAGGAACGCCACATTCGCGATGGCTGGGGGGCGGGTATAACTAACAGACACCCAATCGACATGCGAGGAAAGCGTTATGCGTTATCAAAAACTGGGCAATACCGGACTGTTTGTTTCTGAACTCTGCCTCGGCACCATGACCTTCGGCGGTGAAGGCGGCATGTGGGGCAAAATTGGTCAGCTTCAGCAAAGCGACGCCGAGCAGCTGGTGGGCCGCGCGCTGGACGCCGGGATCAATTTTATCGACACGGCAGATGTCTACTCGGAAGGGCGTTCAGAGGAGATCACCGGGCAGGCGCTGAAGAACCTGAAAATTCCGCGCGAAAACGTGGTCGTTGCCACCAAGGTGTTCGGTGAAACCGGCACAGCGGGGGTGAACTCGCGCGGTAGCTCGCGCTATCACATCATCAGCGGCGTGAAGGAGAGCCTGCGTCGCTTGCAGCTGGATCATATCGATCTCTATCAGCTACACGGTTTCGACCCCGCGACCCCCATCGAGGAGACGCTTTACGCGCTGGATAATCTTGTGCAGCACGGTCACGTACGCTATATCGGCGTCTCGAACTGGGCGGCATGGCAGATTGCCAAAGCGCTCGGCATCTCTGAGCGTCTGGGGCTGGCGCGTTTTGCCTCATTGCAGGCGTACTACACCATCGCCGGGCGCGACCTTGAGCGCGAACTGGTGCCGATGATGCAGAGCGAAGGCGTCGGGTTGATGGTATGGAGCCCGCTGGCGGGTGGTCTGCTGAGCGGAAAATACGATCGCGACGGGCAGAGCGCGGCCGGTAGTCGTCGCCTGGCGTTCGACTTCCCGCCAGTGAATAAAGATCGCGCCTTCGACTGCGTGGACGTGATGCGTACCATCGCCGAAAGTAAAGGCGTTTCCGTGGCGCAAATCGCGCTGGCGTGGCTGCTGCACCAGAAGGCGGTGACCAGCGTCATCATCGGAGCGAAACGGGTCGATCAGTTGGATGACAACATTGCCGCAACCGGCATTCAGCTGAGCGATGATGAGCTGAAACAGCTGGATGCGGTCAGCGCGCTGCCGCGCGAGTATCCTGGCTGGATGCTGGAGCGCCAGGGCGAGTACCGTCGCAATCAGTTAGCGCAACAATAACCTTTCTTTCCCCGGTGGCGCTTGCGCTTACCGGGGCTGCGTTCCCTTGTAATGACATATTAACGTTATGTCACTACACGAAATACCAATGGGCTGTTCTCTTCTTCCGCTGTTTCAGTATGCCAGCTTTACGAACGCACAGGGCGGTACCCGGGAAGAATCACTCCGGGCCAATGCGTGCGTTTCATTAATGCGCGCATCCGTGTATTAAGGATTGCCTTAATCCTCTCCAAATGATACTAATTATCATTCTTATTATAAAAATAATGGCAGTTTAAAATATCTGGCAAGGATGTGAGCTTAACGATCGATCACTTTTACGTTAGGCATGTATTAGGGAATGGGTATGAGAATTATCAAGATCTTCTGGCCGCTCACTGCGCTCCTGGCAGGGTTGAACAGTCAGGTATCACTGGCAAAATCCTCCGATGATAACGACGAGACCCTGGTGGTGGAAGCCACCGCTGAGCAGGTACTCAAACAGCAGCCGGGCGTGTCGATTATTACCAGCGAAGATATTAAAAAGAACCCTCCGGTCAACGATCTCTCCGATATTATTCGCAAAATGCCCGGTGTCAATCTGACCGGCAACAGCGCCTCGGGTACACGTGGTAATAACCGCCAGATCGACATTCGCGGCATGGGGCCGGAGAACACCTTAATTTTAATTGATGGTGTGCCGGTGACGTCGCGCAACGCCGTGCGTTATAGCTGGCGTGGAGAGCGTGATACCCGCGGCGACACCAACTGGGTGCCACCGGAACAGGTTGAGCGTATTGAAGTGATCCGCGGCCCTGCGGCGGCACGCTACGGTTCGGGCGCAGCGGGCGGGGTGGTGAACATCATTACCAAACGCCCTACCAACGACTGGCACGGTTCGCTGTCGTTATACACCAACCAGCCGGAAAGCAGCGACGAAGGCGCTACGCGTCGCGCCAACTTCAGCCTTAGCGGGCCGCTGGCTGGCGATGCGCTGACCATGCGCCTGTACGGAAACCTGAATAAAACCGATGCCGACAGCTGGGATATTAACTCCTCGGCCGGTACGAAAAACGCGGCCGGGCATGAAGGGGTGCGCAACAAAGATATTAACGGCGTTGTCTCGTGGAAATTAAATCCGCAGCAAATTATCGATTTCGAAGCCGGATATAGCCGCCAGGGGAATATCTATGCGGGCGATACGCAAAACAGTTCTTCCAGTGCCGTCACTGAAAGCCTGGCGAAATCCGGCGAAGAGACGAACCGCCTGTACCGGCAGAATTATGGCATTACACATAATGGTATCTGGGACTGGGGTCAAAGCCGTTTTGGTGTCTATTACGAGAAAACCAATAACACCCGCATGAATGAAGGATTATCCGGAGGCGGTGAAGGGCGTATTTCGGCGGATGAAAAGTTCACGACCAATCGCCTGAGCTCCTGGCGAACCAGCGGCGAGCTTAATATTCCGCTGAATGCGCTGGTCGATCAAACGCTGACCGTGGGTGCGGAGTGGAGCCGCGATGAGCTCGACGATCCTTCCTCTACCAGCCTGACCGTGGATGACAGTGATATCGGCGGCATTTCTGGCTCGGCTGCGGATCGCAGCAGTAAAAACCATTCCCAAATCAGTGCGCTGTATATTGAAGATAATATTGAGCCGGTTCCCGGCACGAATATCATTCCCGGCCTGCGCTTTGATTATCTCAACGATTCCGGCGGTAACTTCAGCCCCAGCCTGAACCTCTCGCAGGAATTGGGGGATTACTTCAAAGTCAAAGCGGGGATTGCCCGAACCTTTAAAGCACCAAACCTGTATCAATCCAGCGAAGGTTATCTGCTCTACTCGAAAGGCAACGGTTGTCCAAAAGATATTACATCGGGCGGCTGCTACCTGATCGGTAATAAAGATCTCGATCCGGAAATCAGCATCAATAAAGAAATTGGGCTGGAGTTCGCCTGGGAAGATTACCATGCCAGCGTGACCTACTTCCGCAATGACTACCAGAATAAGATCGTGGCCGGCGATAATGTTATCGGGCAAACCGCTTCCGGCGCATATATTCTCCAGTGGCAGAACGGCGGGAAAGCGCTGGTGGACGGTATCGAAGCCAGCATGGCGTTCCCGCTGGTGAAAGATCGTCTGAACTGGAATACCAATGCCACCTGGATGATCACCTCGGAGCAAAAAGACACCGGTAACCCGCTGTCGATCATCCCGAAATACACCATTAATAACTCGCTTGACTGGACCATCACCCAGGCGTTCTCTGCCAGCGTCAACTGGACGTTATACGGCAGACAAAAACCGCGTACTCATTCGGAAACTCGTAGTGAAGATACTGGCGGTCTGTCGGGTAAAGAGCTGGGCGCTTATTCGCTGGTGGGGACGAACTTCAATTACGATATTAATAAAAATCTGCGTCTTAACGTTGGTGTCAGCAATATCTTAGATAAACAGATTTACCGATCTTCCGAAGGGGCGAATACCTATAACGAGCCTGGCCGGGCTTATTATGCCGGTGTTACCGCGTCATTTTGATCGTAGTGTTACAGGTGTACTGCCCGCGTCAAGGCGGGCAGTATTTAGCGGCTTAATGAATGACAGCCTGCTGTGTTACCTGCGTTTTCACCACTGATATCTAACAGCGCTCCGCGGAAGGAGGCGTTGAACATCGGCCCGTGTCCCAGGTTTGGGAAATCCCAAAAGGCGGCATTGACGCCTTTATCTTCCAGCGTGGCGAGGGTGGCATGAATTTTCGTCAGCACTCCGGCAGCATGCGTTTCCCGGTTATCGCCCGGCGTCGCCGAACCTTCCATTATCATCAGGCGCCTGGCGCAGTATTGCGACGGCTCAACCGCCGTGATGCGGCTCAGTAGCGCATCATGGCCTCTGCCCAACGACGGGCTGGCGCTGTAATACGTCCGGAAATAAGGGGAAGACAGCCATGCATCCAGCACGAACAGGCCGCCGTAGGAGTGCCCCCACAGGCCGCGACGCTGCCGATCGATATTCAATCCCTGTTCCACCTTTGGCGCTATACGCGTTTCCAGTAACTGGCCAAAGTCGTTGCTACCCCCACTCTTACGGCTAAAACGCCCGTTGCGGGTATCCGTTTTGCCGCTTTCTGCTGCTGGCGTATAGTCGTAGGCCCTGCCGTTGAGATCGAAGGGGAGGTTGGTCTGATACCCGACAGCCACAATCACCGGCGGTGATTTTTCTGCCAGCTGTTTGAGCAGGTCGTCGTTCAGGCGGTCCATAACTGCGTTGCCGTCGAGCATATATAAAATCGGGTAGCCCGACGCCGGTGCGGCTTTATTTGGCACGGCCGTCCATACCCGATAATGGCGGCTGCCATCGGCGGAGTCGAACGAGTTGACGCTGAAATGGTAAAACGCAGAGCCTTTATCGGCGATATTCGGCCCCAGTGGCTGCATATCCGGCTTTGCGAAAGCGTGCGCATTCCAGATAAGGGTGAGACCAGAAAGAAGAGTGACAAGCGCCTTGCGTGAGCGTGTTGGGCGATACTCGCGGGCATACATCTGATGTTTATTCCTTTTCCGCAGGTGACATTTTCTTTATTCAGGAAGCCTGTACAGTTGCCTGAAAGTGTTCGCGGGTCAAGTCAACCCTGGAGTAAACCAAGCCCGTCAATCAGTGCGCCGCGCCACCATGCGTAATCGTGACCCCCGGTGTACATTGCGCAATGGCTGTCTACGCCAGCGGTAAGCAACTGCTGATGCAGCCGCTGAACGTGGGGTACCGTCGAACCTTCCAGCGATCCCACGCACAGGCGGATGCGCACGCCCTGCGGCGGGGCAGAAAGCAGATGTTCGCTCACCCATGACGAATCGGTTTCGCTGAACACGTTTGGCCGGCTGGCACCCTCTGGCGTCCACCACATCGAAGGGGAGTGGCTGAGCGCCAGCCCGAACGTTTCCGGTGCGTAACGAGCGGCCATGAGCGCGCTGACCCCGCCGAGGCTCTGTCCGGCCAGCACGGTGCGCGAACGGTCTGCCCACCGCCGCTGCGGGTGTTCGGCGCGGATCGTCGGCAACAACTGGCCGGCGATATCCTTTATCAGCTCGCTGCGCCCGCCGAGTATCGCAGTTCGCTCGTGTTCATCGATATTATCGATGCCAAGTACAGCCACAGGCACGATGCGTCCGTTGTTTATGGCGGCGTCAATTGCCGCGCATACGCCAAGGTGATCGAACCAGGTTTCACCATCGGGCAGTACCACCAGGCCGAGGGGCTGCGAAACATCAACGTCCGGCAGATAGAGCCGAACCCGGCGCGATTCCCCGGCGAGAGTGCGCGCCGAGGTAAGCAATTGCCCGCTGGGTGACCCGCCGCGCCATTCGGACTGGGCGGGGGCTTTATCAAGCGCCAGCACCGACTCCTGTGTGCTTCCCCGAACGTTGATCCCCGGCGTTTTGTTTAGCGGATCGGCGTGCCCGACGAGGGTAGCAAAGCGGCCTCCGGACTGTGCAATCGTCTCGGCCGGGGTGCCGGGGGGGATTTCCACCAGCGAATAGGAGCCGCAGTAGCTTGCAGGTAAACGCAGTGTCAGAGTCCAGATATCCGTCGCGGGAAGGGCGGTCATCATCCCTTTCGCCACGTGCTCTTTATCCGTCACCCGATTCAGACGCAGATAAACGCCCTGTAGAGGGTGCCTGGCGCGCCACAGAAATGTCACATCACGCTCGTCTTTCGCTCCGTCGACTGGCGTCACCAGCGGTACATTTAGCGACTCAGCGTCTCGCCAGAAGTCAGAAAGGTTAGCAATGTGGCCTGCTGCCAGCTGGCTGCGCAGCCTGGCGATAGCAGAGGGATGTTGTTGCATGTTCAGCATTCACTCTCTTTGAATATGAAGGGTGTCAGTATAAATAGCTAAAGCGGCTATTCCGGGAACAGCCGCTTTAGCGCGTGTTTTGTAATGTCTTACGTGCGCAATTACTCTTCCACGATTTCCCCCGTGATGTCGTGCTGGCGATGGGGAACAGAGCTGCCGACGCTGTCATGCCACAAGCGGGTGTAGAGGCCGCCGGCCGCTAACAGCTGTTCGTGGGTGCCGTATTCCGCAAGCTGCCCCTTATCGATAACGGCAATCAGATCGCAGCGCTGCGCGGTGGTCAGACGGTGCGCCACAATCAGCGCCAGGTGCTTCCCGGTGTGCGCGACGTCTGTTAACGATGACATCAATCGCTCTTCGGATGTGCGATCCAGGCGTGACGTGGCTTCATCGAGCAGCAGGATGTGAGCATTCGCCAGTTGTGCGCGGGCCAGCGCAATCAGCTGGCGCTGACCTGCGGACAGATCGGCACCGCCGTTATTCACCGGTGTGCGGAATCCCTGCGGCAGATTGCGCACCGTCTCATACAGCCCTGCCCGTTGAGAGGCAATCTCAATGTCGTCATTGGTACTGGATGGCCGTGAATAACGAATGTTTTCCGCGATATCACCACTAAACAACGCCACATCCTGATCGACCAGCCCAATCTGGCGACGGTAATCGGCAAGCGAGGCATCATCAATCATCCGATCGCCAATGCTGATCCTGCCGTGGGTGGGGGAATACAATCCGGCGATCAGCTTAATCAGCGTTGACTTACCCGCACCGCTGCGACCAACGACCGCGACGACCCTTCCCTCAGGGATTGTCAGGGTAAGTTTGTTCAGCGCGGGTTCAGGGCTGTCGGGATAACTGAACGTGACCTCATCAAGATGCAGCGCGCCGGTGGCGGGCGGTGCGGAAGAGGGCTCGATGTTCTCTGTGCCTTCGGTCGCCAGCAGTTCATTGATATGTTTGCCGCTGGCCGTCGCCTGCTGCCAGGCGTCGACAATTCCTGATAACTGCTGCACTGGCCCATAGAATTGCCCCAGCAGCAGGAAGAAAGCCGCCAGCACCCCGGCGGTCATTTCGCCTTCGGCGACCCGCGATGCACCCACCAGAAGAACGGCGGCATAGGAGGCCTCGGTGCAGAAGGTCAGGAACGGGAAATAGACGGCAAGGTATTTTTGCGCACGTACGCGGGTCGCACGGAACCGATCCGATAACGCGCGCAGCCGGGCGGCTTCCTGTTCCTGCTGGCCATGCGATTGCACAACGCGCAAGCCGGAGACTTTCTCCTGCAGGGTGCTGTTGACTTTGCCTATTTCCAGCCGCGCCTGCGCATAAGCAGGGGAGCTGAGGCGGCGATAAATCCAGGTTGCCAGTGCGACCACTGGCACCGCGCTTAATGCCGTCAGCGCCAGGAGCGGGTCGAGCCAGAACATGGCGGCGGCGATGGCGAACATTGTCACCAGGCTGGTGGCTGCACCGGCAAGGCCGTTTTGCAGAAAGCGGGCGAGAGAGTCAACATCTACGGTCATGCGGGTCAGACGTGAATCGACATGCTTTTCATGCCAGGGGAGACCAAGACGCAGCATATGGCCGAAGCTGCGCAAGCGCACCGTATGCTGGACTGACTCTGCCGCTCTGGCGGCGAAGACAGTCTGTAGTGAATAACAGCACCAGCTCACGGCCACCAGGCACAGGGCGAATAGGGCACAGAGGCCGATAGTCGACATATCGCCTGTGGCAACGCCGGAGTCAATGCCGCGCTGCAGCAGTATAAGTACCCCGACGCCTGCCGCCGAATCGAGGGCGATCAGCAGGGCGGCGATGACGAACATCCACGCCACGGGCTTCAGCAGCGACGTAACTTTGCGGCCTTTACCGGCCAGCGCCTGCTGTACTGCATTTTCCGGCACGCGCGTCATACGGGCGACAAAGCCTTTATCCCCCGTCTGCGCCGCATCGTCTTGTGCCGCTGGTACGGTCGGCCACAATCCGTTAGGCCCACTGTGGGAAGGCGCGAGGAAATCGCCGTCGCCGGTCATCAGCGCGCGGAACGCCGGACAGCGCGCTTCAAGTTCTGCCTGGGTTCCGGTGTCCACCACCCGGCCCTTATCCAGCACCACAATCCGGCTGGCTAACTGAAGCGTCGAACGGCGTCGGGCAATCACCAGCAGCATATGCTTTTCGTCAGCATAGCGACTCAGCGCGGTGTTGATCTCCGCTTCAGTACCGGCATCGACCGCCGAGGTGGTGTCATCGAGGATCAACACTTCCGGCGCGGTAATGAGCGCCCGTGCCAGCGCGATTCGCTGCCTCTGTCCGCCGGAAAGATTCGTACCGCGTTCGGTTAATTGGGTATCGAAGCCTTTCGGCAGGGCGTTGATAAAATCGCTGGCTCCTGCTGCCCTCGCCGCGAGGCGAATGTCGTCCGCCGTTGCCTGAGGGTGCCCGTAGGCGATATTTTCCGCCACCGTACCGGCAAACAGAAAAGCATCCTCAAACACAACGCCTACCCGACGACGAAGCGCCTCCAGCCTGAGATCGCGGAGGTTCTGTCGGCCTGCGCTGGTGTTGAGCCATATCTCTCCGGCGCTGGGATCGTAAAAACGCGCCAGCAGCATCAGCAGCGTGGATTTCCCGGAACCCGATGCGCCCACTACCGCCACCGTTTCACCGGCGTGCAGGGAAAAGGAGACATCGCTGAGGATGCGTCTGCCGCCACGGTACTCGAAGCTCATATTCTCCAGTTGCAGCCCGATAACCTGACCGTTAACCGTCTCCGTCCCGTCTTCCATCTGCGAACGGGTGTCGATCAGAGCAAACACGCGCTCCACGGACGCCTGGGTGCGCTGGGCGATAACCAGAAACGATGCCAGTACACGGGTTGGCCCGGTCAGCATCGCGAGGAAGCTGGCAAACGCCACGAAGGTGCCGAGATCGATGCGCCCGTGCATAACCGACCAGCCGCCGTAGCACAGCAGGACGATTTGCCCGAGCACCGGGAGCGCCAGCATGGTGGCACCTGGCATCGCCTGCGAGATGGCCGCGCCGATGCGTACCCGCACCATCTGCCGCGACTGGCGATCCAGCCAGCGCGTTTCACGCAGCTCCGCCACGCAGGATTTTACCACTGAGATCTGCGCCAGCACCTCGCGCATATGTTCGGTGAGATTTGCCAGTCGGTCCGAGGCCAGCCCGGTTTGCGCAAAGACCCGGCGACGCGCGCGCAGCGCAGTGATAGCCAGGCATGCCAGTACGCACACGACGATGAGCGTCATGGCGGGTGACATCCACAGCATCACGGCAATGCCGGCAATGTAATAAGTGAACACCGCCAGCGGCACCGGGCACATCTGTAGCAGGGTATGCACCTGCTGCAGATCGCTGTTGGTCCGTGAAATCACCTGCCCGGTGCGCAGTGCGTCCTGGCCTGCGCCGTCAAGTTTTTGAATACTGTCGAATGCCCGTCCTCGCAGGGTGTGCTGCACCCAGAGCGAGAGCTCCCCGGCATAACCGCGGCGCACGTAGTTACCGATGAAATCAAAAAAGGCAATCAGCAATAGCCCGCAGGCCAGCCACGGCAGACGAGTCGGATTGCCCGCCAGCGCGTCGTTCACCGCTTGCCTTGTCAGCAACGGCGTCAGCGCGGCCAGCAGAATGGTCGAGACCGACGCTACCACTACGATGATGCTAAGTTTCTTACGTTCCCAGCACACGCGTGCCAGGCGAACTATCCAGGACCGCGCAGGAGTGGGAGAGTGAGTCGCAGGCATTAAGCCTCCTCCGTCTGTAAACAATACGATCCAAGTCGGATCGCTGTGCAAAAAAAAGCGCCAGCCCGATCCGGTCCCGCATTGTTACGGGCGTATCTCCTGGATGCGTGCTGGCGTATGATCGTCATGACGGCGTAGTGGCTACCCTTTCTGTACCCTCGCGATCAGGCTTTTCGCCACCTCGCTCGGACAGGGTTGCGCTGCCATTTCCGCCGCTACCTCTTCAGAGGCGTCGCGAAGCGCGCGATTGTCGAGGAAAGCATTGATCATGCTGCTCGACAGGCCGTCGTCGCCGGGGATGATTCCGCAGCCGCGTTCGACAACAGCGCGGGCATTTACCGGGCGATCGGCACCCTGGCCGAAGACGATCTGTGGAATACCGGCGTGCAGCGCCGTCAGGGTATTGCCCGCGCCACCATGATGAATGAAGCCATCTGCGCCGTTCAGGAAGGCTCCCATGGGTATCCAGTCGACCAGGCGAACATTTGAGGGCAGTGAGCGCAGATCCGACCGCGCATTGGCCGAAAGATGCAGGATGATCTCGGCATCGACTTCACTGGCGGAATCCATCACCCAGGCGATCAGGTCAAGGCCGTCGACCATCGGTTTGACGGTACCGAGACTCACCAGCAGACGTTTACGGTCGGGCGTCCTCTCCCACCACGGTTCCCACACCGCGCCGCCGTTGTACGGGACGTACTGCATGGGAATAATGGGTTCTCCGTCGTTTTCAAGAATGCTCATGCTCGGTGGTGTTACGTCGATCCAGGCCATATCGCGCGGTGCGGCCCCAACGCCGTGGCGATGGTAGGCGTCCGCGAGCGAACGCGTTACGCCTTTGATATGCCAGGGCGTATGGCCGAAGCCGACGGTTTGCATTACGACCGGTATATCGTATTTGGCGGCAATCAGAGGCCCGATGACGCCGAGCGGCGGGTAGATGATGAGATCGGGCCGCCAGTGTCCGGCAAACTCCACCAGGTGGTCGGCCATCTCTTCGCTGAAGAATGAGAAGTTGCCCATTTTTGTGCCGATGTTGCTTTCTTTTCGCTGTGCCTCGCGGCGGCGATAGTCAGCTTCAGAATCAAAACCGGGTGCGGCGTCAAATACCACCAGCCCTGCTTCTGCCGCTTTTTGGGCGAATTTTCCTCCGCTGGCGATCAGCACTTCATGGCCGTTAACGCGAAACGCCTGTGCCAGAGACAGCACAGGATACAGCAGCCCATAGAGAGGCGGGCCTACAAACAAAATACGCATGAGAAAATCCCTCTCCGCTTGACGAACTAAATCAGGAAGTCGACGCAGTCATATGCCAGCAGCAGGACGTTAATTTTCGTTAAGCCTGCTTTGACAGACGCTGCGTCCTTTTTGAGTTTCATCAGCCTTACGAACGGTCCTGTCGCTGACTATTCCGTGACGTAGGCTGGTGAATCGGGAATTCCTTGTCCCGGCTTCCATTAACGCTTACGCGCCGTTGTCCTTTTGAACAGCCCAGGCGGCGTCGTGATGCCACGCCGCGGTGTTCAGATGCATTTGTTGAGTGTGAGACCGTTCAACAAACCTGGAGAGGCTTGTTTCCTGATACCTCTGTATACCTTGCCAGATAAACCATCAGTGCAAATGCTAATGATAATAATTACTATTATCATATGTGAGTTGCAACTATAATTAAGCACTTAATGCACAATGAATCGATTATGGGAAAAATCGCAGGTGGGGCTCAGCAAAAGGGGACTCTGTGGATTTAGGCACAAAATCCCACGCTTGCGGCGGTTTACAGGCGGACCTGGTGATTCTGTGTAATTGATAGTGGGGGTCTACGATGACGCTACTTGACCAAATAGCGCAGGTTTACCTCCCGTAAATACTGGCGATGTTACTATGATGCCTGATTCACTGCTGTTTATCGTTATGGAAAACCTGCGTAATGTTAACAAAATTCCCTCCCCGACGCGTAATGACCTGTGCTGCGGCTCTGCTAATTATTTTTAGCATCGCCTTGTTCTTCTTCCTGAGAAGCCCCGAGGTTCCTGAGTATGTTACCGCTCCAGTACGCATCGGCGATATTGAAAACGCCGTACTTGCTACCGGTCGAATTGATGCGATTGAGCGGGTCAACGTTGGGGCACAGGTTTCTGGCCAGGTTAAGTCGCTGAAGGTGAAGTTAGGCGATCGTGTCACTAAAGGGCAGCTCATCGCTGAAATTGATGACGTGCCGCAGCGGAATGATTTACGCAACGCAGAAGCTGCTCTCAACGTGGTAAAAGCGGACCTTCAGGCTAAGCAGGCGCAGTTGAAGCAAGCCTCATTGCGTTTTAAGCGCCAGCGCCAGATGTTAAATGAGGATGCCAGCTCGAGAGAAGATTTCGAAACGGCTGAAACCACGCTGGCCAGTACCCGCGCTGAGCTATCGGCACTGAATGCCAAACTCGTCCAGGCGCAAATTGATGTCGACAAGAAAAAGGTCGATTTGGGTTATACAAAAGTTGTTGCTCCCATGGACGGCATTGTTATTGCCGTTGTCACCCAACAGGGCCAAACGGTTAACTCCAGCCAAAGTGCGCCGACCATTATCAAACTCGCACGTCTGGACGTGATGACAATTAAAGCCCAGATCTCTGAGGCGGATATCACGCGAATTTCACCGGGACAGAAAGCCAGATTCACCATTTTCTCTGAGCCGGATAAGCATTATGACGCCACGTTACGTACCGTTGAACTGGCACCTGAGTCGGTTATGAAAGATGATAGCCTTGCCAGCAGTAGCTCAGCCTCAGGGTCAGGCACGTCAAATGCTTCGGTGTACTACAACGCGCTGCTGGATGTCCCCAATCCAGAAAATCGGCTGCGAATTGCCATGACAGCACAGGTGACCTTGCTGGCTGGAGAAGCTAAAAATACGTTACTGGTGCCGATTCAGGCTGTGCACAAGGTGAGTGGCAACAAACAGCAGGTGCAGATATTGACCAGTGATAACCGGCTGGAAACCCGTGAGGTCAAAACCGGCATTACTAACAGTGTGGATATCCAGATCCTGGACGGTGTAAAAGTCGGGGAACATGTTGTGTTATCGCAGCCGGGTGAAAAAGCGCCCGGGGAAGGGTTTGTATCTTGAGTAATATCATAGAACTCAAGGGCATCAGCCGCACCTACAGGAACGGTGGACAGGATCTCACCGTGCTTAAAGGGATTGATTTGACTATCGCTGCTGGGGAGATGGTCGCGATCATCGGCGCCTCCGGTTCCGGTAAGTCAACCCTGATGAATATTATGGGCTGTCTCGATGTCCCTGATTGTGGCGATTACTTTATCAGCGGTCAAAATGCCGCCCAGCTTTCACCTGACGATCTGGCAAGGATCCGCCGTGAGCACATCGGTTTTATCTTCCAGCGTTATCATTTAATGCCCGACCTGAGCGCGTTAAGTAACGTTGAAATTCCGGCGATTTATGCCAACAGTGAGCGCGAAAAGCGCCGTCTGCGCGCGGCGACATTGCTTGGAAGACTCGGGCTGGAAGGTCGTGAACATCATAAGCCGGGAGAGCTTTCAGGCGGCCAGCAGCAGCGTGTGAGTATTGCCCGCTCGCTGATTAACGGCGGTGAAATCATTCTGGCGGATGAACCCACCGGCGCGCTGGATACGCAGTCCGGTCAGGAGGTACTGTCAATACTCAGTGAACTGAATCAGCGTGGCCATACCGTGGTTATGGTGACACATGATATGAAGGTAGCGCAGCATGCTAACCGTATTATTGAGCTGCGTGACGGTGAAATTATTTCTGATACCGGCAGTCGTGTTACCTCCGGGGTTGCCCTTAAACGACCTGACAGCGTTCAGCAAAGCTGGTGGCAAAGTATTGTTGACCGTACCCGTGAATCCCTGCACATGGCGTTAAAAGCGATGAATGCGCATCGCCTGCGCACGACGTTAACCATGACGGGCATTATTTTTGGTATCGCCGCGGTTGTTACGGTGGTGGCACTGGGAGAAGGCGCGAAACAGCGAACCCTTGATAATATCAAGGAGCTTGGAACCAACGTGGTGAGCATCTACCCGGGAAGGGATTTCTTTGACGACAGCACTGAAGCCATTCGTACACTGGTCCCGGCAGACGCCGAAGCATTAGCAAAGCAGGGGTTTGTTGACAGCGTCAGCCCCGAAGTTAACGCTTCCGACAACATTCGCTTTCTGGGTAAATCCGCTACCGCCACGATCAATGGCGTTGGGCGCGATCATTTTCGCGTAAACGGTATTGAACTGTTGCAGGGATCAACTTTCCAGGACGATCGAAATGCCTCGCAGGAAGTCATCATTGATGAAAACGCCCGCAAGGCGTTATTTGACGATGCGGGACTCAAGGCACTTGGGCAAATCGTTTTTCTGGGTTCCGTGCCTGCACGGGTTGTCGGCATCGCCAAAGGGAACAGCCGAAGCTATGCGCCTAATCGCATTAACGTCTGGATGCCTTACAGCACGGTGATGTATCGAATGACAGGAAAACCGGTGTTGACCAGCATCAGCGTAAGGCTTAAGGATGATGTTGCCAACGAGGCAGCGGTCAGCGCTATTTCTCAGCTTCTCACTCAACGCCACGGCGTGAAAGACTTCCAGCTTTATAATTTCGAGCAGATTCGACAATCAATCGAACGAACCTCAATGACCTTTAGCATCCTGATTCTGATGGTGGCCTGCATCTCGCTGATGATCGGCAGCATTGGGGTGATGAATATCATGCTGGTGTCGGTCACGGAACGGACCCATGAGATTGGCGTACGAATGGCGGTCGGTGCGCGTCAGGGCGATATCATGCAGCAGTTTATGATTGAGGCTGTGCTGGTATGTCTAATAGGCGGAGTGTTAGGTATTGCACTGTCGTATGCCGCCGGAGCGCTGTTCACCGCGCTGGCAGGGGGCATTTTCACCGCCATTTATTCGTGGCAGGCCGCTGCTGCCGCATTCTTCTGCTCAACTTTAATCGGCATGATCTTTGGTTATCTCCCTGCCCGCAAGGCAGCAAGGATGGATCCGGTCGTTTCACTGGCCAGCGAGTAACCCATGAAAATATTATCCCCTTTAACAGTATGCCTTGCTGTCCTGCTTAGTGCTGGCTGCGCCGACTCTCTGAAAAGCGACTATCAGCCTCCTGAGGTGAAATACCCTGCCAACTGGTATCAGGCGGATGCTGCGGAGGAGAGGATGCCGTTCGACTGGCAGGCCTTTAACGATCCAGACCTCGACGGCTGGCTGCGGCAGGTGATGGTGCGCAATAACGATGTCGCTGGAGCAGTATTGCGTGTTTATCGCGCCCGCCTGGAAGAAGAGCGGATTGGCATCACAAACGATCCGGGACTAAAAGGTTCGCTCGCGCTTGACGGTAAAAAACAGCTGAACAGCTCAGCCAACTGGAGCAGGGGCAGCGTTGCCAGTATTAATACCAGCTATGAGCTGGATCTGTGGGGCAAAATAGCGCGGCAGCGCGATGGGAAGGCGTGGGCACGTTTTGCCTCGGAAGAGGATCTGCGTTCTGCACGCCTGACGCTGCTTTCAAATGCCAGTAATAATTACTGGCGCTTAGGCTTTATTAACCAGCAGCTGTCTGTCCTGCAACAAAGCATCAACTATGCAAAAGAGACGCTGCGCCTGGCTAACGCGCGTTATGCCGCGGGCGGTGCCTCCTCTCTGGATGTTGTGGATGCTCAGCAGGGCGTGCTTTCTCAGGAAAACAGGCTGGCGGCGTTGAAGAATGAACGTTTACAGGCGCTCAATCAGCAAGCCGTTTTGCTTGGAACCGCGCCGGGCAGCGCGATAGTCGAACCGAAAGCGTTACCAATGGGACCACTGCCGCAGGTCAGTGGAAAGATCCCGGTCAACGTGCTGCGGCATCGACCCGATATCAGCGCTAAAGAGTGGCGGGTACGGGAAGCATTGGCCACCGTTGATGTCCAGCGTACTGCATTTTATCCAGCGTTTAGTCTGACCGGCTCGCTTGGCACCAGCAGCAGCAGCCTTATGGCCTTCCTGGAAAATCCTGTAGGCTCTGTTGGAGCAAACCTGACCCTGCCGTTCCTGGAATGGAGAGAAAGGGGCATGGACGTGAAGATTGCCCGCAACGACTACGAGCAACGGGTTCTGGAGTTTAAACAGGAACTTTACAAGGCGATGAGTAGCATAGAAGATGCGCTTGCTTTGCGTCATCAACTCCTGGAACAGGAGACGCTTCTACGTGAAGGCCTGGAACTGGCGAAAAAATCAGAGAGGTTAAACGAAGTTCGCTATCGCCAGGGCGCGGTGCGAATTTCTTTCTGGCTTGATGCTCAGGAGAAACGCCGTCAGGCCGAACTGGCACTGTATGAAAATCGCTTTAACCAGTTAAATAATCTGGCAAAAATCTATATGGAGTTCGGCGGTTCGGTATCTTTCCCCTGAATTGCGCAGACTCATTTACGTCTGGCAGCAATATGACTTGCTGCCAGGGCGCAGTTCGCAAGACATCCCTCGTCATTATTCAAACCCATCTCACAAAAATCGTTCCTCCCCTTTGATCGAAATTTCATCTCCGGCTATATGACTAGTCATATCATTTAAATGACTAGTCATATAGGAGGCAACCATGAATCAATCACTGCCAGCCAACTTCTTATGGGGCAACTCGGTGTCGAGCATGCAGACGGAAGGGGCCTGGAATGAGGGCGGAAAGGGGATGTCGGTGTATGACATTCGCGAAGCCGGTGAAAATATCTCTGACTGGAAAGTGGCCACCGACTCCTACCACCGCTACCGGGAAGATTTCGACCTGATGCAGGATCTGGGCATGAACTGCTACCGCTTCCAGATCTCCTGGAGCCGCGTCTGCCCGCAGGGTGACGGCGAGTTCAACGCCGAAGGCATCGCGTTTTATGACCGTTTTATCGACGATCTGATCGCCCGCGGTATCGAGCCGATGGTCTGCCTCTACCACTTCGATATGCCGCTGGCGCTGGCACAGGAGTACAACGGATTTAACGATCGTCGCGTGGTGGAGGCGTTTATCCGCTACGGCAAAAAGATGATCGACTGCTTTGGTGACCGGGTGAAGTACTGGCTGACCTTTAACGAGCAGAATATTTTCCACATGCCGATAGCCTTTCGCATCTCCGGCTATATGAAGGGGGAGGAAACCCTGCGCGAGCTGTACGAAGTGCAGCATCACACCATGGTGGCGCACATGGCGCTGACCGAGTACCTGCACCAGACTAAGCCGGGCAAGCTGATGGGCGGCATGCTGGCGCACCAGCTGATTTATCCGGCCACCTGCAAACCGCGTGACATCTTCTGCGCCCAGCAGTACGACGAATTCCTCAACCAGAACCTGCTGCGCGTCTTCGCGGGCCAGGGCTACAGCCCGGCGGTGATGGCGGTGGTAGAGCAGGAAGGCTTCGGCGATATCTACCGCGCAGACGATCTCGCGCTGTTTGCGCGCACGAAGAACGACTTTATGGCCTTCAGCTACTACGCCAGCAAAACGCTGGACAGCGATGCCATCCCGGAAGGCACGCCGGTGAACTATTACCTGCTGCACGGCGAGAAAAACAATCCGTACCTGAAGGCCACCGAGTGGAACTGGCAGATCGATCCGCTGGGCTTTCGCACCATCATCACCCGCTATGCCAACGACTGGCGAATGCCAGTATTCCCGATTGAGAACGGCATTGGGGTGATTGAGTCCTGGGATGGCGTAAACCCCATAGAGGATACCTACCGCATTGACTACCACCGGGCGCATATCGAGGCCATGAAAGAGGCGATGTTCGAGGACGGGGCAGAGGTATTGGGCTATCTCGGCTGGGGGTTGATTGACATTCTCAGCTCCCAGTGTGACATGCGCAAGCGCTACGGCGTGGTCTACGTCAACCGTGAAAACCACGACCTGAAAGACCTGAAGCGCGTGCCGAAGAAGAGCTATGCGTGGTTAAAACAGGTTATCCATACCAACGGACGCGAGATGTAAGCCGTACGCTGCCGGGCCGTTTTTGTGACTGATTGATGGGAACTATCCGCTATGTCTGAAACAAAAATAACACCGCACATGCAGTCTTTTGTCGATAAATTTGTTGAGTTCTCGGCGCGCCTGGCAAACCAGGTGCATCTTCGCTCCCTGCGCGATGCCTTCGCCACGGTAATGCCGATTTTCATCCTCGCCGGTCTGGCTGTGCTGGTGAACAACGTGGTGTTCCCCTGGATCTTAGAGGGCGACACGCTCACGCAGTTTAAGGTGTGGGGCGAGGCGATCATCAACGGCACGCTGAACATCGCCGCGCTGCTGCTGGCGCCGATGATCGCCTGGTCGCTGGCGCGCAACAAAGATTTCGACAATCCGGTCTCGGCAGTGGTTATCGCCGTCAGCAGTTTCATCATCATGATGCCGATGCGCTTACAGATTACCCCCGTCGGCAGCGACGCCACGGTAAACGTTACCCAGGTGCTGACGTTCGCCAATATCGGCTCCACCGGAATTTTCGCCGGGGTGCTGATTGGGCTGCTCTCAACCGAGCTGTTTATCGCCATTTCACGGCTGAAGGCGCTGCACATTTCGCTGGGGGAGAACGTACCGCCAGCGGTGAGCAAATCCTTTACCGCACTGATCCCGACGATCCTCACGCTCTCCCTGTTTGCGGTGCTGGCGGCTATACTGGCGAACGTGCTGCACACGGATCTGATCCATCTCATTACGACATTTATTCAGCAGCCGCTGCGGCTGATCAACACCAGCCTGCCCGGGACGATCTTCATTTACAGCTTCGGTAACTTCCTGTTCACGCTCGGTATTCATCAGTCGGTGGTCAACAGCGTGGTGCTGGAGCCATTCCTGCTGATCAATACCAATGAGAATATGCTGGCCTTTGCCAACGGCCAGCCGATCCCGCACATCATCAACAACATCTTTGTGCCGACCTTTGGCATGGTGGGCGGGACGGGCAGCACAATCTCATTGCTGATTGCTATCTTCATCTTCTCAAGACAGAAATCAGCGAAGCAGGTGGCGCGTCTGTCGCTGGCGCCGGGTCTGTTTAACATCAACGAGCCGGTGATTTTCGGCCTGCCGATAGTCTTTAACCTGCCGCTGATGATCCCGTTTGTGCTGCTGCCCGCTATCGGGATTTACTTTGCGTGGCTTTGTACCACGCTGGGGCTCATGTCGCGCTGCGTGGTGATGATCCCGTGGACGACCCCGCCGATCCTCAGCGCCTGGCTGGCGACGGCGGGGGACTGGCGGGCGGTGGTGGTGCAGTTGGCAATCATCGTATTTGGTGTATTCTTCTACCTGCCTTTCCTCAAAGTTGCCGAGCGAGTGGCGTTGAAAAACAGCGGGACAGAACACTAATTTAAGGAAGGACGATGGCGGCGAAGTACATCACCATAGCGCGGGAAATTAAGAAACGCATTATCACCCAGCAGTACGCCGCCAATGAACCTCTGCCGGACCAGTTCGCGCTGGCGGCGGAGTTCAGCACCAGCCGGATGACCATTCAGCAGGCGATGCGTCAGCTGATCGTAGAAGGGCTGGTCTATACCCGACAGGGGCAGGGCACGTTCATCCGCAAAAATTTCCTCCAGCTTTCCCAGTGGGATCTCTCCGGCAGCGACTACTTCGGGGCGACCAAAACCTGGGAACATTTGGGCACGGTGACGAGCCAGGTGGTGCACTTCGAACTGCGCTTCCCGAACGAGAAAGAGCAGGCATCGCTGATGATAAATCCGGATACGCCGATCTATGACTTTATCCGTCTGCGTTTGCTGAACGGTGAGCCGATGTCTCTGGACGCTACGGTAATGCCGCTCAATCTGGTGCCCGGTCTGAACAAAACCCATCTTGAAAGTTCGGTATTCCGGTATGTACAGGAGACGCTGGGGCTGAAGATCATGGGATCGTATCGGGTGGTGCGGGCGCTGAAGCCCAGTGCGCTGGATATGCAACACCTTGTCTGCGAGCCAACCGACCCGGTGCTGGAGGTAGAGCAGGTGATCTATCTTGAAGATGGTACGCCGCTGGAGTACGCCCATTGTCACTATCGCTATGACCATGGCGGCATCGTTATCGTGAATAACGGATAAAAAAAAGCGGGCCCCGCGGCCCGCTTTTTTAATTCTCACGATTAGTTCAGACGCACCGGCATACCGGAACGGTTCTGAATCGCCTGGTCAACAATGGTCGTGTCAACATCCGCCTGAGAGGTGACGGACTGCACCGCGCTGGTCAGCTTAATCGGTACGATTTCGTTGTTGTTGATCTGATCTTCGCTGGTGGACAGCGGGTTATGCACTTCAATGTAACGGTTGCCGTCCGGCTCTGACGTCGCTTTCACCGGTTCGTTAATGAACTGCACGCGCGTACCGACCGGCACGTTATCGAACAGGAATTTGATGTCTTCATTACGCAGACGCACGCAGCCGTGGCTTACGCGCAGGCCGATACCGAAGTTGGCGTTAGTACCGTGGATGGCATACAGACGTCCAATGTACAGCGCGTACAGACCCATCGGGTTATCCGGGCCGGCAGGCACAACGGCTGGCAGCGGTTCGCCGGCAGCAATGTACTCAGCGTGCATTTTGGCGGTCGGCGTCCAGGTTGGGCCCGCTTTCTTACGCTCCACTTTGGTGGTCCAGTTCAGCGGAGTGTCTTTACCCAGCTGACCGATACCGATAGGCAGCACGATCACGGTGTTGGTGCCTTTCGGGTAGTAATACAGACGCATTTCGGCGCTGTTAATCACGATACCTTCGTGCACGGTATCCGGCAGGATCAGCTGCTGTGGAATGTTGAGTACGGTACCCGCTTTCGGCAGATACGGGTCAACGCCCGGGTTCGCCTCCAGCATGTTCGACAGACCGAGCTGATACTGCGCCGCGAAGTATTCCAGCGGCTGAGAGTTCCCTTCCGGCACCGTCACCACCTGGTTTTCACCCACCAGACGGCTTCCGTCTGTCGGCAGGGGATACGTCACCGCAGACGCGGTCTTACAAAAACCTACTACGGCTAACGCCGCCGCAAAAAGCGTTGTTAATTTCATGTTCATGTTATGCGAGGTATCTAAGCCATTCTGGCGATGAGTTGATAAGTCTGAATCGGTAATGGGAGCGCATTATATGTGCATTCCCGTTAACTGGGAATTCAGATGTGTACGAAATCACATTTTTTTCGATTTTGTTAAAGTTTAGTGGATTACCGCAACACGGGATCTCAATTCGGAATTGTGGCATAATGCCGCGTTTATCACACTTTTCGCAGGAATCTCTCCGTGTTAGTTACCAGCAACGTCACTATGCAGTTTGGCAGTAAGCCGCTGTTCGAAAACATTTCCGTCAAATTTGGCGGCGGCAACCGTTACGGCCTGATTGGTGCCAACGGTAGCGGAAAATCCACCTTTATGAAGATCCTCGGCGGTGACCTGGAGCCAACGCTCGGTAACGTGTCGCTCGACCCTAACGAGCGCATCGGTAAGCTGCGTCAGGATCAGTTCGCCTTCGAAGAGTTCACCGTGCTCGACACCGTGATCATGGGGCACGCGGAGCTGTGGGAAGTGAAGCAGGAGCGCGATCGTATCTACGGTCTTGCTGAGATGAGCGAAGAAGATGGTTACAAAGTGGCCGACCTGGAAACGCAATACGGCGAAA
Organism: Enterobacter cloacae complex sp. 397G4; assembly: GCF_050031515.1. Taxonomy (NCBI): domain Bacteria; kingdom Pseudomonadati; phylum Pseudomonadota; class Gammaproteobacteria; order Enterobacterales; family Enterobacteriaceae; genus Enterobacter; species Enterobacter cloacae complex sp. 397G4. The sequence continues at coordinate 1,576,874 of NZ_JBLGWE010000001.1, forward strand.
TGGACGGCTACTCTGCGGAAGCGCGTGCGGGCGAACTGCTGCTGGGCGTCGGTATTCCGGTTGAACAGCATTACGGCCCGATGAGCGAAGTCGCGCCAGGCTGGAAGCTGCGTGTGCTGCTGGCACAGGCGCTGTTCTCTAACCCGGACATCCTGCTGCTCGACGAACCGACGAACAACCTGGACATCGACACCATCCGCTGGCTGGAGCAGACCCTGAACGATCGCGACAGCACCATGATCATCATCTCGCACGACCGTCACTTCCTGAACATGGTGTGTACTCACATGGCGGATCTGGACTACGGCGAGCTGCGCGTTTATCCGGGCAACTACGATGAGTACATGACGGCGGCAACCCAGGCGCGCGAGCGTCTGCTGGCCGACAACGCCAAGAAGAAAGCGCAGATTGCTGACCTGCAATCCTTCGTCAGCCGCTTCAGCGCCAACGCCTCTAAATCGCGCCAGGCAACGTCGCGTGCCCGTCAGATCGACAAAATCAAGCTGGAAGAGGTTAAAGCCTCCAGCCGTCAGAACCCGTTCATCCGCTTCGAGCAGGACAAGAAGCTGTTCCGTAACGCGCTGGAAGTGGAAGCCCTCACCAAAGGCTTCGATGAAGGCCCGCTGTTCAAAAACTTCAACCTGCTGCTGGAAGTGGGCGAGAAGATTGCCATCCTCGGCGCCAACGGCGTGGGTAAATCCACTATGCTGAAAACCCTGGTCGGTGAACTGCAACCGGATAACGGTACCGTGAAATGGTCTGAAAACGCGCAGATTGGTTACTACGCGCAGGACCATGAATATGAGTTTGAAAACGATCTGACCGTCTTCGACTGGATGAGCCAGTGGAAGCAGGAAGGCGACGACGAACAAGCGGTACGCAGCATTCTGGGGCGTCTGCTGTTCAGCCAGGACGACATCAAAAAGCCCGCCAAAGTGCTCTCCGGTGGTGAAAAGGGCCGTATGCTGTTCGGCAAGCTGATGATGGAAAAACCGAATATTCTGGTGATGGACGAACCGACTAACCACCTGGATATGGAATCTATTGAGTCGCTGAACATGGCGCTGGAGATGTATCAGGGCACCCTGATCTTCGTCTCTCACGACCGGGAGTTCGTCAGCTCACTGGCGACCCGCGTGATCGAAATTACGCCAGAGCGCGTGGTGGACTTCACCGGTAACTACGAAGATTACCTGCGCAGTAAAGGTATCGAGAGTTAAAAAAATAGCCGGGTGGCGGCTTCGCCTTACCCGGCCTACGGTCTATCCCCTCTCCCTGTGGGAGAGGGTTAGGGTGAGGGCAACAGGCCGCACTATACCACCCACTCGCCCCCTTCAACTCCGTTCACCCGCAACGTACGTTTTTCCCCCGCCGGTAATGACACCTTCAGCGCCTTCCATGCCGGACGATAGTCGCCGCGCGCATTCACCTTCAGGTTGATACTTGCGCCGTCGCACACCATCTCCCATTCCACCCACAGCGCATTGCCGTTCTGGTAGCCCCAGCTTTCGCCGTCATCCTCAAACAGCAGCCCGGCGGTGGTGCCGACGCCTTTCACCGGGAACAGTTTCAGCTCACGGGTATCGTCTTTATCTGCGCTCACGTGACGGATGCGCTCGCTGAGCGGCAAACCGGCCCCGGCGCGTACCAGCAGCGGCAGCTTTTCCAGCGGCGCATCAAGGACGATCGATTGCCCGCCCGCATACCACGCGTGAGTGTAAAAATCGTACCAGCCGGTTTCGTTATCCGGCAGCCAGACGCGGCGCTCGCGCTGCCCGGCTTCGACGACGCTGGCCACCAGCAGGTCACGGCCCAGCAGGAAGTCGTCGCACTCTTCAAACGTCTGCGCATCGTGCTCATGATCGAGGAAGGTCGGGCGCAGCATCGGCTCGTCGTCGGCGTGCGCCTGCCAGAGCAGGGTGTAGAGATACGGCAGCAGGCGGTAGCGCAGTTCAATGGCGCTGCGAATCGCAGGCGTGACGCCCGGGTACATCCACGGCTCGTTCACCGTGTGATCATCGTTCCACGAATGAATGGTAAAGCGCGGGTGCATCACGCCGTTCTGTACCCAGCGCACGAACAGCTCGGCATCCGGCTTGTCGCCGGAGAAACCGCCGACGTCGTGACCGACGTTGAACAGTCCGGACAGGCTCATGCCCAGCCCCATGCGGATGTTATAACGCAGGGTGTCCCAGTTGGTGCGGTTGTCGCCGCTCCAGGTCTGAACGTAGCGCTGCATCCCGGCGCAGCCGGAGCGGGAGATCAGATACGGACGTTTCTCCGGCGCAAAGCGCTGCTGCGCTTCCAGCGAGGCGCGCATCATCAGCAGCGGCATCACCGGGCGAATGTGCTTGATGGCGATCTCCTGACCGAAGCCATAGCAGCGCGCTTCCCCGTCCCACACTTCATACTCGTTGTTGTCGTTCCAGGTGGAGTCGATGCCCATCTCCAGCAGCTGCGTGGTCACGCCGTTCTGCCACCACTGCACCGTCTGCGGGTTGGTGAAGTCGAGATGCGATCCTTCGTCATCCCAGAAGCTGGAACGTTCAGGCGCATCGGTTTCTGAATCACGAATGAACAGGCCGCGTTCCGCCACTTCGCTGTAGCGGGGATGATCCTGCAACAGACACGGCTTGATGTTGGCCGCAAGCCGCAGCCCCGCGTCGTGGAACGCCTGGCTCATCACCTTCGGCTGCGGCACTTTGTCGTAGTTCCAGTTAAAGACGTAGCGCTTGCCGTTAATCGAGGTATAGCCGGAGGAGAGCTGGAACGAGTCGCACGGAATGGCATGCTCATCGCACAGGCGGATGAAGTTCATCAGCTGGTTTTGCGCATCCGGCGCGTCGGTGTAGTGCATGGTCGAGCCGCTGTAGCCCAGGCTCCACTTCGGTCCAAAGAACGTTTTCCCCGTCAGGCGCACGAAGGCTTTCGTCACGTCCAGCGCACGCTTGCCGGTAAAGATGTAGTAGTCAATATCGCCCGCTTCCGCCTGCCAGCGGCGGTAGGCGGTGTGATAGTTGTCGATCTCGTTACCCAGATCCAGCCAGCAGCTGCTCAGGTTATCGTAGAACAGACCGTAGCTCACGTCATCGCGACGGGTGAGGGTGAACGGGATGTGCTTGTAAAGCGGATCGGTGCTGGCCGCGTTATAGCCCATCGCGTCCAGGTTACGCATCTCATAGCGTTTGCCGTTGCGCTGTAAATCACCCGCTTTCTCACCCAGACCGTAAAAACGTTCATCCTTACGACGGCTAAGATAGTGCGCCACGCCGTCACCGTGGGCGTTCAGCAGGTAGGCGCTGGTCGGGCGGTCATTGACCAGCGGCTGCCACTCGCCCGCCTCATTGCGGTAGTGCCACTCCAGCCACAGCGGCTGGTGGACGGTGACGCGCAGCTGTTCAGTCGCTACGGTTAACGTGTCGTCCTGCTGCGTCAGCGTCCAGGCAGGGCAGGTGAAGCCGCTGACATCGTCACGACGGCGGCCTTCCCACGGCACATCTTGTTCCGGCGCGATGCTCCAGGTGCGGTTCAGCGCCAGCTCGCCTTTACGTTTGATCAGCACACGGAACAGATTCTCTTCCAGCACATACAGGCACAGGCGGTGCTGGTTATCGATTAGCAGTTCCAGATGATTCGCCGACTGCGTATCGACGGTCCAGTTTTTCAGGGTTTTCATATGCAATACATCCACTATCAGGCGCGCTTGGCGCGACGTTCAGCAATAAATGCCACCAGGAAAACAGCGCCAAGCAGGTCAAAGAAGCCCATGGCGATAAAGAGCGGGTTAAAGCCGATTTTGTCGGCGGTCACCCCAATCAAAAGGGAGAACAGGAAGCTGGCGATCCACGCCGCCGAGCCGCGCATGCCGTTGACCGTCGCCATCTGGCCTTTGTCGAACGACTCCACGACCAGCGCGCTAAGCATGCAGGAGATGATCTGGTGCCCGAAGCCGCCGATGGAGATCAGCACGATGGTGATATACGGGTCGCGGGTCACGGCCACGACGGCCAGAGAAATCATCAGAAACGCGCCGGTGACGGAGCTGGCTACCACCGAGTTGACGCGGGTGCAGCCAAACCAGCGGGTGTAGAGCCGGGTCAGGTAGCCGCTCGCCACGCTGCCGAGGTCGGCGGCCAGGAACGGCAGCCAGGCGAACATCGCGATCTGCTTCAGGTCCATGCCGTGCTCTTTGGCGAGGTACAGCGGCACCCAGAAGCTCAGCACGGCCCAGGCCGGTTCCGCCATAAAGGCCGGGATGGCGATGCCGTAGAACCGTTTGTTCTTCGAGACGGTTTTCAGCGCGGTCAGGAAGGGCAGTTTGACCGGCGCAGGTTCGTTATCCTGCTTGATAAACGCCAGCTCATCGCGGCTCAGGTTTGGGTGCTGTTCCGGGTTGTGATAAAACGCCCACCACAGAATCACCCACAGCAGCGCCAGCACGCCGGTAAACATAAACGCACCCTGCCAGCCGAACGACGCGTGGGCAAAGTAGATGATAGGCGGGGCCAGCATGGCCCCAATGGAGAAGCCTACCCCCGCCCAGCCTGCGGCAACAGGGCGCTCTGATTTCGGGAACCATTCACCGATGGTTTTGGCGTTCGCTGGCGTGGCGGCGGCCTCAGAGGCACCCATAAAGAAGCGCAGAATCGCCAGGTGCAGCCAGCTTCCGGCACCCGCGTGGAAGATACACATCAGCGCCCAGATCCCGGCGCAGACCATAAAGCCGATTTTCAGGCCGATAACGTCAATCAGCCAGCCGCACAGGGGCTGGAAAATGGTGTAGGCGATCTGGAACGCGCCGACGATCCAGGAGTACTGCTCGGTGGTGATCCCGAGGCTCTCTTTCAGTTCAGGGGCGAGAATACCTAACGAATTACGGGTGATGTAGTTAACGGTCACGCCGAGAAGAAACAGCACCAGTACGTACCAGCGCAGGTTCCTGATGACGCGACGTGTTTTGCTTGTCGCTACGGTGTTATTGATGTCCTGACTCATTTTCTTCTCCACAAGACGGACGGTAAGGGGACAAAGGTTCAGGTGTCACACAGCGTCAGGCGTTTGAAAGTTATCTGTTTTAGAGCGCTAAGCTGCTATACAACTAGTATGGAAGTTGTGTGACAGGTTCACCTTAAGAAAGAAATTGGGCAGGGAATAGTGGATTTTGTGCAAACTTTCTCATAACCGAGGTTTAATTTTCGGCATTATGGCCTTCTCGCAAGTTATTACCTGATAAACAAGTTGTGAGAATTTTTTCATTTCACATCCGGAGCCAGATCACAAAATGGACAAAAGGCTTAAAATCACCGAAATCGCCACCCGGACGCAGCTCTCCATCAGCACCGTTTCTCGCGTGCTGGCGGGGAAGGCAAACACCAGCGAAAAAGCACGGTCAAAGGTGCTGGCGTGCGCGCGGGAGCTGGGGGTAATGGACGGCATGGCGGCGGGGCGTCTGCTGCTTAACAGCCTGGTGGTGTTTGCCCCGCAGCGGGCGTTTGACGAGCGGTCCGACATCTTTTACTACCGCGTCATCCAGAGCGTGAGCAAAGGGCTGGCCTCGCACGAGGTTCGCCTGCGTTACTGTGCGCTGGAGGAGAACGACAGCGATGCCCAGCTGTTTCTGGCCCGCATGAACGAAGCGGACACCCAGGCGGCGATCCTCCTTGGTATCGACGATCCGCATATCCACGATCTGGCGGTAGACGTGGGCAAACCCTGTATGCTGATTAACTGCCGGGACCGCCACATGCGCCTGCCCGCCGTCGCGCCGGATCATCGCGCGATTGGCGAGCGGGCGGCAGAGTACCTGTTCGAGATGGGGCACCGGGAGGTGATGAACGTGCTGTGCCTGCGTCGCTACACCATGGAGCTGCGCCTGTCCGGGATCCGCGACGCGTGGCACGGTCATAACCTCAGGTTCAGCGACAGGCGCGACCTGCTAATGGTGTCCAGCTTCAGCGCCAGAGAGACGGAGCAGCTGGTAAGCGAGTGGCTTCACCAGCAGAAAGGGAAGGACCTGCCAACGGCGTTCCTGGTTGGTGGTGATTTTATGGCGGCGGGGACCATCAGCGCGCTGCAAAAACACGGTCTGCGCGTGCCGCAGGATGTCTCGGTGATGAGCATCGACGGCTTTAATCTCGCGGCGATTCAGGATGTGCCCTTAACCGCGGTACATGTTCCGCGTGATGAGCTGGGAACGGAAGCGGTGCATATGCTCCAGCAGCGGCTGATGCGCCCGGACGCGCCGGTGGGAACATTGCTGCTAAACGGCACGCTGACCGTGCGGGAGTCGGTCCGGCGGATACGTCAGGGGAAACGACGTACCGCCGTAGAGCGGGAAGGGCTGTACGACGGTTAAGCCATGCCCAGCGCGCGCCTGCCGTGGATGTTGAGATCGGCCACGGTAAAGCGGCCCTGCCAGCTTTTCTCATAATCCTCGCGCGGGAAATCGCCCGGTGACGCGCCGGTTTCCAGCGCTTCCTTGACCTTTTTCGCATAGGCGAGATTCTTCTCGCACATTGGCGCGGCAGGAATATACATCACGTTGCCCCAGCCCTGCTGATTTTCCACCGGCGCGACGGAGTGGATCACATCGCAGTGCCACCACACGGAATCACCGGCTTCCAGCGCCGGAATGCTGGTTAACGCTTCGATCAGCAGCGGATGCCACTTCTCAGAAATCGGCAGCACGCGCCCCGGCGCCACGCCGCACAGCTCGTCTTCCGGCACGTCGTCCAGCAGCGGACGCAGCAGAATATAGGCCATTGCCTCCGGGATCGGCACCACGTGCAGCAAGCCCTGTCCGGGGATCATGTCCGACAGCGCCGTCCAGCCCTGGAAGGTGCGGAACACCGAGCATTTGGTGGTGTTATCGACGGTGTACTCTTCCACTTCGGTACGATGCGCGGCATTCCACGGATCGTATTTCTCAACGTTGCCGTCAAACACGCGGGCAAAGACCTGCTGATAAGCGGGCAGCAGCCAGCGCTCCAGCGCGCCAGAATCGGTGTGTGCGCCAAGTCCTTTCGAGGTGGTTCCCGGCGGGCGGCGGCGGATGCGGTCAGGGTAAATCACGCTCACGTCCGGGTCGAACCACTGTTTACCGTTGCTCTCAAATGTCCATAAACGGTTCAGGAATGACTGTACCTGCGCCATCTCTTCACTCTGGCGCGCCTGCATTTGCGCCTGAGACCAGTAGATCGGATAAATCTCCGGACGAGAGGCCGTTAAGGTGCCGAAGAAGTTATCGCCGGGTCCTTTGTACACCTCGTCAAATTTGTTCAGATCGAGGTAGTCGAGCATCGACTGATCCCACGCCAGCGCCTGCTCGCGCGGGAAGTGGCCTTTGATCACCGCGCAGCCGCGAAGTTTAACGGCTTCGCGCTGTTCGGCGGTGATCGTGCCGTTTTTCACGTCGGCAAAAGGGATCACTGGCCAGACGGTTTCGCCTTTGTTTTTGAGAGCGTTGATTTCCGCCACGCGGGTGGCGATTTTATCGCTGAGCCGGTCGAACACCGCCTGCACGTCGCCGATCTGCGCGCGTAATTCACGTTTCATCTGACGGATTGCCGCTTTATGGTCCGCTGGCAACGTTTCGCTGGTAAAGGTCATAACTGCCTCGCATCTTTCATTCGAAAGTAAAAGTGTCTACAAGTGATACTTTAAGTTAAAAAAAAGTTAATGCAAGTTTAAAACCTTGACGGGTGCCACAGGATGGGAAAAGAGTGAGAGGCCGGAGCGAGGCTCCGGCAGGTAGGGGGATCAGGCGTCGAACGGGGAGTGCGCGTCGAGCACGGCCTGAATCACATTCAGCGCGCCCTGATGGTTGTTATCGTCGGTAGTGTAACGGCTGACCTCTTTAATGGTGTCCGCCGCGTTGCCCATCGCAAAGGAGTATTTCACCAGCTTCAGCATTTCCGCATCGTTGCCGCTGTCGCCAATGCCGACGCACGCCTGAGGTGAGACTTTCCAGCGTTTAAGCAGGCGGCTGATGCCGTTGGCCTTGTGCAGGCCGGGGATAATCAAATCGACAAAACCGAAGCCGCTGGTGACCGGCTTCATGATGCCGTCCAGGGAGACATGCAGTTTATCAACCAGATTCGGGATATCGCTGTCCGGCAGGTTCAGGGAGAATTTAAACAGCACGTCGTCAATTTCTCGGTAATCGCTGATGGGTTTTAAGCGATGGTAGTGTTTCGACATCAGCTTCACGAACGCTTCTGGTGCTTTATCGCTGACGTACGCGCTCTCCAGCCCGCAGGCCACAAAGTTCAGCCCTTTGTCTTTCAGCAACTCGCCAATGACGATCTGCGACTCATGACGCGTCAGTTCGCCGTGGAAAATCTGTTCGCCGTGATCGAAGACCAGCGCGCCGTTTTCCGCGACGAAGGAGATCTGATCTTTCAGCTCCGGGAAGAAGGAGATGAGCTGGTAATACTGGTTGCCGCTGGCGACAACAAATTCAATGTCGCGGGCTTTAAGCTGCTCAAACTGTGCCTGGAAGCGGTCACGATCGTACTGCTTGGCATCATCAAGGAAAGTTCCGTCCATATCGGTGACGATAACTTTTACGGTCATACTGTGCTCCTGGGTCACTGCGTTTGAAACATTCTAATAACAAGGTGACGGGGAGCACAAATTTAATTTCGAATGAAAGTCAGAAAGCCGGGTGGCGGCTTCGCCTTACCCGGCCTACGGGGGGACAATGTAGGCCCGGTAAGCGAAGCGCCACCGGGCGTTTTTTTTACAGCGTATGCTCAGTACGAGCGATAATATCGTCCTGCGCATCCGGCGACAGGGCGGTGAAGAACGCCGAGTAACCCGCGACGCGCACCACCAGGTCACGATACTGATCCGGGTGTTTCTTCGCTTCCAGCAGCGTTTCGCGGGAGACGATGTTGTACTGAATGTGCCAGCCTTTATGCACCTCGAAGAAGGTGCGCAGCAGCACCATCAGCTTCTGGCGATCGCTGTCGTTTTCCAGCGTCGACGGGTTCAGCTTCTGGTTTAGCAGCACTCCGCCGAGAATCGCTTCCGTCGGCAGTTTACCCACGGAGCCAATCACCGCCGTCGGGCCGAGGTGGTCGGTACCGGAGGCCGGGCTTGCCCCTTCCGCCAGCGGGGTGTGGGCTTTACGGCCGTCCGGCGTTGCCATGGTTGCTGCGCCAAACGGCACGTTTGCGGAGATAGACGACGTGCCCGCATAGTAGTTACCCCCAATCGGGCCGCGGCCGTAGCGTGGGTTATGGTACTGCTTCAGCTCTTCAATGTAGGTTTCGTAGGCACGGGCCAGCAGCAGGTCCACGCTGTCGTCGTCGTTGCCGTACTTCGGCGCGCCGTTGATCAGGCGCTGGCGCAGCTGCTCGTGGGTCAGCCCCTCGAAGTCATCCGCCAGCGCCGCCGCCAGCTGTTGCTGACCGATAACGCCCTGGTCAAACACCAGCTTCTTCACCGCTGCCAGGCTGTTGCCGAGGTTGGCGATCCCCACCTGTAGGCCGGAAACCCAGTCATACTTCGCGCCGCCCTGCTTAATGCTTTTCGCGCGTTCGATACAGTCGTCCACCAGCGCCGAGCAGAGAATATCGTGGACGTTCTCTTCCAGCATGGTGTCCACCACGTACTCGATCTCAATGGATTTGCGGGTGTAGTAGCGGATCTGGTTATCCCACGCCGCCATGACCTCATCAAAATTCCCGAAGTTACCGGCAGAAAGCGCTTTTTCCTGCGGCAGGAACACCTGGCCGCTGGTGGCGTCGCGACCGCCTTCCAGCGCCGCCAGCATCACGCGGGCGAAGTTGATAAAGCTCATGCCGGTGCAGCGATAGCCCCACTTGCCGCCGACGGCGGTTTCGATGCAGCCAATCGCCGCATAGTCATACGCGTCCTCTCGTTCCACGCCGAGCTTGATAAATTCCGGGATGACGATTTCATCGTTGTTAAACGCCGGCATCCCGAAGCCGCAGCGGATCACCTGCACGCAGGCGTCGAGGAAGTCGTTGCTCATGCCCGCGTGGTAGCGCACGCTCAGGTTCGGCTGGGTGGAGCGCAGACGGCCGCAGGATTCGAGAATGGCGTAAGAGAGCGGGTTGACCGCGTCCATCGGTTCACCGTTGACCAGCTTCTGGCCGCCGATGGTGACGTTCTGATACAGCGGGCTGCCCGCAGAGGCTTTGGAGTGCGAGCCGGAGCGGATTTTGTTCACTTCCAGCAGCTTCAGCCAGCAGCTGTGCAGCAGCTCAATGGCGTGCTCGCGATCCAGACTCTGGTCCAGCTCCACGTCGCGGCGATAGTATGGGTAAAGGTACTGGTCCATACGGGCAAAGGAGACGGAGTGACCGTTGGACTCAATTTGCAGGATCAGCTGAATGAAGTAGCACAGCTGTAGCGCCTGCCAGAAGGTTTTTGGCGGTTGGTGGGCGATGATGTCGCAGTTTTCCGCCATGGCCAGCAGCTCGTCGCGGCGGCTGTCGCGGGTTTCTGTTGCGGCCATTTCACGCGCCAGGTCGGCAAAGCGTTTGATGTGCAGGCTTACGGCTTCCAGCACGATATCAATGGCTTTCAGGAACTGGTCGCCGTGCAGATCGTCCAGCACCGTCAGGTTGATGCGCGACCGGCGCTCGGCCACTTTCGCACGCAGGCCGTCAAGCCCTTTCTCCAGCACCAGCGGGAAATTCACCGCCAGGTGTGCGTCACCGGAGGTCATGTTGCCTTCCGCTTTGATGATGCCGGTTTCCAGCAGGCCTTTCTGCTCGTCGGTGAACATGCCGTAGCAGCGGTCCTGCACCGTCTGGCCGCGCCACCACGGGCAGATCTCATGCAGCACGCGCTTGTTCTCTTCGCTCACCGCAAAGCCTGCGCCCGGGCGGTCCGCCAGATCGTCGATCTCTTTCTCAATCCAGGAGACGGTGTATTCCGGGAAAATCGGCGCGGCGCGCACTTCGCTTGCCTGGTTACCGATAATCAGCTCGTCGTGTTTGATCCAGATGGTACGTTTTGCCAGGTGGTGGGCCAGCGCCAGTGCGCGACGTACCGGGATCGGCTTGTCCAGATGCTGCTGATACATTTCGGTATAATGCTGTGCGCGCTCGGTACAGACCGGCGGCTTAACGATATGCACCAGCGCCGTTTTGTGCGCCTTAATGCGCTCGCTGAGGGTGTTGAGATTCAGGGTTGTCATAGGTTTATCCTCGTAAGGTCGCGGTTAACCCTTTCTGGCAGGCGTACTGCTGCGCAAAGTCCAGCAGGGCAGGGTTATCCAGCGGTTTGTCAGGGGCAGAGTAGGGTTGGCCGAGCAGGGTGTATTTGTTCATGCCCAGCGTGTGATACGGCAGAAAATGAATATCGTGAACGCCGAGTTCGTCGGCGGCGAAATTGGTAATGGCGGTAACCGACGTTTCATCGGCGTTAAAGCCCTGGACCAGCGGCACGCGAATGGTGATTTTTTTCCCGGCGGCAGCCAGGCGCTTCAGGTTGTCCAGGATCCGTCTGGCTGAGCCATCGGTCCACTGTTTGAATACGTCACTGTCCACATGCTTCAGGTCCGCCAGGAACAGATCGACATACGGCAGTGACGGCTCGATATAATGCCAGGGGACGTGAAGGCAGGTTTCAACGGCGGTATGAATGCCTTGTTCATGGCTGGCTTTAAACAGGGCATGTGCCAGCGCCGGGTTCATGAACGGCTCGCCGCCGGAGAGGGTGATCCCGCCGCCGCTGCGGTCGTAGAAGGGCTTGTCGCGCAGCACGGTGGCCATAATCTCCTCCACCTGCTTCTCTTCACCGCAGACGGTAAGCGCCTGGGTCGGGCAGCAGTCGGTAAGGGCAGTGAGCGTCTCGTCGTTAAGCTTCTCACGATGAATGACCAGCCCGTTCAGCGCGCGTTCAACACACCCCGGCGCGGCCTGCTGACACAGGTCACAGCCGTCCAGGCACAGACGGGCATCAAACAGGACGTCCCGCGTGCGGGAGCGGCTTTCCGGGTTCTGACACCAGCGACAGCCCAGCGAGCAGCCTTTCAGGAATACCACGGTTCGAATACCGGGGCCGTCGTGGGTGGAGTAACGCTGTATATTGAAGATCATTGTCTTGCCCTCTAATTACATATGAAGATTAAATTACTTTCGAATGAAAGTTATCTTGATATGGGTCAATTCCTGAGCAGGTTTTGCTGTGATAGGGTAAGTGCAGGCTAATTTTGAGGGTGACATCATGGAACTTTATCTCGACACATCTGACGTTGCGGCAGTCAAAAAGCTGGCGCGTATCTTCCCGCTGGCGGGCGTGACCACTAACCCAAGCATTGTGGCGGCGGGTAAAACGCCTCTGGAAGAGCTGCTGCCCGCGCTGCACGACGCGCTGGGCGGCAAGGGCCGGCTGTTCGCTCAGGTGATGGCGAAGACCGCCGAGGGAATGGTGGAAGACGCACGTAAGCTGCGCACGATAATCAATGACCTGGTGGTGAAAGTGCCCGTGACCGCAGAAGGGCTGGCGGCGATCAAAATGCTGAAAGCAGAAGGGATCCCGACGCTGGGTACGGCGGTGTACGGCGCAGCACAGGGGATGCTCTCCGCACTGGCGGGGGCTGAGTATGTGGCTCCTTATGTGAACCGCGTGGACGCGCAGGGCGGGGACGGGATCCAGACGGTGGTTGAGCTGCAACAGCTGCTGACCCTGCATGCCCCGCAGTCAAAAGTGCTGGCGGCGAGCTTTAAAACCCCGCGCCAGGCGCTGGACTGCCTGCTGGCTGGGTGCGAGTCCATCACGCTGCCGCTGGACCTGGCGCAGCAGTTTATTACCTCTCCGGCCGTGGATGCGGCAATTGTGAAGTTTGAGCAGGACTGGCAGGGGGCGTTTGTGCGGACGTCTGTCTGATGCGGTTGCCGGGTGGCGCTAACGCTTACCCGGCCTACGTTTGCATCGCTGTTGCCGGGTGGCGCCGTTTGAGCCGTTGTAGGTCGGGTAAGGCGAAGCCGCCACCCGACTTTTTTATTTGCTGCACACCTCACACCCGGGGTTACGCATCAGCTTCATCTCGCGAAACTGGCAGGTCATCGCGTCATACATCACGATTTTACCCGCTGCGGGCGTGCCGTAGTGCGCCAGCACTTTGATCGCCTCCATCGCCTGCAAGGAACCGATAACGCCAACCAGCGGCGCCATCACGCCCGCCTCGACGCAGGTCAGCGCATTCTCGCCAAACAGACGGCTCAGGCAGCGGTAGCAGGGCTCTCCTTCAGCGTAGGTGAAGACGGTGATTTGTCCCTCCATGCGGATGGCCGCGCCGGAAATCAGCGGCGTTTTATGGGCAAAGCAACCCGCATTGAGCTGGTTGCGAATGGCGACGTTATCGGTGCAGTCCAGCACCAGGTCATGCCGTGCAATCTGGGCAAACAGCGCGTCGTCATCCAGCATCGCGTCAATCAGGGTGAACTGAACGTTGGGGTTAATGCGCGCCAGCGCCGTGCGTGCTGATTCCACTTTAGGCTGACCGACCGTCGCGTCGCTGTGCAGCGTCTGGCGTTGCAGGTTGGACACCGACACGGTGTCGAAATCCAGCAGCGTCATGCGGCCGACACCCGCCGCAGCCAGATATTGCGCTGCCGCGCAGCCCAGCCCGCCAAGACCCACAACCAGCACTCTGGCCGCCTTGAGCGCTTCCTGGCCCTCGAAATCAAACCCGCGCAGCACGATCTGGCGGTTATAGCGCATCATCTCCGGGTCGCTCAGTTCCACCGTCATGTCAGCCTCCGAACAGGTGGTTAAAGCGTTCAACTTCAACCCATTCGCCCGCCGCAACGTGGCCGCGATCGCGCTCCAGCACGATAAAGCAGTTACCCTGACTGAAGGAGCTAAAGATGTGCGAACCCTGATGCCCGGTGGTGCTCACCTCCAGCTCGCCGTCGGCGTTGCGCGCCAGAATGCCGCGCTGGAAATCGAGACGGCCCGGTGATTTTTTGAGGCGCGTTGCCGCCCGCATGCGCACACGCTCCGGCAGCGGGCTGGCATTGTTGCCTGAAAGCTTCGCCAGCAGCGGGATCACCAGCTGGTAGAAGGTCAGCGCGGCAGAGACCGGGTTACCCGGCAGGCCACAGAACCAGCTGTGCGGAAGTTTGCCAAACGCGAACGGTTTGCCCGGTTTAATCGCCAGCTTCCAGAAGGCGATTTCACCCAGCTCTTCAAGCAGGGTTTTGGTGTAATCCGCTTCGCCAACCGATACGCCGCCGGAGCTGATCACCACGTCGGCAGAGGCGTCAGCGTCGATAAACGCCGCGCGCAGTTTTTGCGGATCGTCAGGAATGATACCGAGGTTAATCACCTCACAGCCCAGCTGCTCAAGCATCAGGTGCACCGCCAGACGGTTGGTGTCGTAAATCTGCCCCTCGTTCAGCGGCTGACCCGGAAGCTGTAGCTCGTCTCCCGTGGAGAACACCGCCACGCGCACTTTGCGGACCACGTCAATCTCCGCGATGCCAAGCGATGCCAGCACCGGCAGTTCGGCGACCGTCAGCTTTTGCCCGGCGGCAAAGACCGTTGCGCCCAGGGTAATGTCTTCCCCGATGTGGCGGATATTCTGTCCCGCTTTGACGCTGGCGGTAAAACGCACGCCGTCGTCAGTTTGTTCGGTCTCTTCCTGCATCACCACGGCTTCACAGCCCTTTGGCACCGGTGCCCCGGTCATAATGCGCACGCAGGTGCCCGCTGGCCACTCACCGTTGAACGGCTGCCCGGCAAACGCTTTACCTGCCACCGGCAGCGGCTGACCCGTTTGCAGATCCGCCAGACGTACGGCATAGCCGTCCATCGCCGCGTTATCGAACCCCGGCACGTTCAGCGGCGAGACGATATCGCGCGCGGCAATACGGCCAAAACAGCGCACAAGCGGCAGCGTCTCAACGTCGTGCAGGGGAGTAATGCGGTCAAGCATCTGCGAGAGTGCCGTCTCAAGCGGCATCAGTCCGGCGGTAAAATCCATGGTGGGCTCCTGCGGAGTAACAACGAAAGCGCTCATTATGGCAGAAAAGTGCGGCTAACTGTATGACCCGATGGGTGTACGCTTTACATCACAGTTGCGTCTTTCTATATTCAAAAATCATCTGAAGATTCGTCGACGATAATGATATTTATAGAAAAAGCAGCCAGCCAGGCTGATGGGTGATGCGAAATGAGTAAAGCGGTTATCGCAATTCATGGCGGTGCCGGGGCAATCACCCGTGCACAGCTCAGTCCCGAGCAGGAGAAGCGTTATATTGATGCGCTGAACGCCATTGTGGAAACAGGCCAGCGGATGCTGGAAGCGGGCGACAGCGCGCTGGACGTGGTGACCGAAGCAGTACGTCTGCTGGAGGAGTGCCCGCTGTTTAATGCCGGTATTGGCTCGGTCTTTACGCGCGATGAAACGCACGAGCTGGATGCCTGCGTGATGGACGGCGTCACCCTGAAGGCGGGCGCGGTAGCGGGCGTCAGCCGTCTGCGTAATCCGGTGCTGGCCGCGCGTCTGGTGATGGAACAAAGCCCGCATGTGCTGCTGGCCGGGGCGGGGGCGGAAAAATTTGCCGTCGAGCACGGGATGGACACGGTCTCGCCCGATCTTTTCTCCACCGAGGAGCGTTACCGGCAACTGCTGGAGGCCCGTACAGCGGGGATGACGCAGCTGGACCATGCCGCGCCGCTCGATGAACGCAGCAAAATGGGCACGGTAGGCGCGGTGGCGCTGGATAAAGCCGGTAATCTCGCCGCCGCGACGTCGACAGGCGGTATGACCAACAAACTTCCCGGTCGCGTCGGCGACAGCCCGCTGCCGGGGGCCGGGTGTTACGCCAATAACGCCACCGCGGCGGTGTCATGCACCGGCACCGGTGAAGTGTTTATCCGCGCGCTGGCGGCCTACGACATTACCGCGCTAATGGATTACGGCGGATTAAGCCTGAGTGAGGCCTGCGAGCGGGTAGTGATGGAGAAACTGCCGGCGCTGGGCGGGATTGGCGGCTTAATTGCGGTGGATCGGGAGGGCAACGTGGCTCTGCCGTTCAACAGTGAAGGGATGTACCGGGCGTGGGGGTATGCCGGCGATGCGCCCAGCACAGGCATTTATCGTGAATAAGGGGGCATTGCGTGCCGCACCGTGAAGAGCTGGACAACTGCGAAGTGCTGGCTGTCCACCAACTGAATATTGCGTTTCAGGAA
The DNA here is from genome assembly GCF_050031515.1 of Enterobacter cloacae complex sp. 397G4. Classification (NCBI taxonomy): domain Bacteria; kingdom Pseudomonadati; phylum Pseudomonadota; class Gammaproteobacteria; order Enterobacterales; family Enterobacteriaceae; genus Enterobacter; species Enterobacter cloacae complex sp. 397G4. The sequence continues at coordinate 1,593,053 of NZ_JBLGWE010000001.1, forward strand.
GAGCGGCAGTTCATCCCCGCAGTACAGAATTTATCGTTTTCGCTCAGGCGCGGCGAGACGCTGGCGATTGTTGGCGAATCAGGTTCCGGTAAATCCGTTACCGCGCTGGCGCTGATGCGTCTGCTTGAGCAGACGGGCGGGCAGGTCACCAGCGAGCGGATGCTGTTGCGCCGTCGCAACCGTCAGGTTATCGATCTCAACGAGCTCAGTGCGTCCCAGATGCAGGGGGTGCGCGGGGCAGATATTGCGATGATTTTTCAGGAGCCGATGACCTCCCTGAACCCGGTTTTTCCGGTGGGCGAGCAGATTGCCGAATCTATCCGCCTGCATCAGGGACTGAGCGGTGATGAGGCGCTCAACGAAGCAAAACGGATGCTGGAGCTGGTGCGTATCCCTGAGGCGCACGCGATTTTGTCCCGCTATCCGCATCAGCTTTCCGGCGGCATGCGCCAGCGGGTGATGATTGCGATGGCGCTGTCGTGCCGTCCGGCGGTGCTCATTGCGGACGAACCCACCACGGCGCTGGATGTCACCATTCAGGCCCAGATCCTGCAACTGATTAAGGTGTTGCAGCAGGAGATGGAGATGGGGGTGATTTTCATCACCCATGATATGGGGGTGGTGGCGGATATTGCCGATCGGGTGCTGGTTATGCATCAGGGCAATGCCGTGGAAACCGGCACGGTGGAGCAGGTCTTTCATGCGCCGGTGCATCCTTATACCAAAGCGCTACTGGCGGCGGTCCCGCGTCTGGGGGCCATGAATGGCAGTGATTTTCCGCGCCGTTTTCCGCTGTTCTCACAGACCGAACAGGGCCAGCAGGAAGACGAAACCGAGCAGGATACGGTGGTTCCCGGCAGGCCAATCCTCGAAGTGCGTGACCTGGTGACCCGTTTCCCGCTGCGTAGCGGGATCCTCAATCGCGTGAAGCGCGAAGTGCATGCGGTTGAAAACGTCAGTTTTGATCTCTGGCCGGGCGAAACGCTGGCGCTGGTGGGGGAGTCCGGCTGCGGTAAATCCACCACCGGGCGGGCGCTGCTCAGGCTGGTGGCGTCGCAGGAGGGGAGCATCACCTTCAACGGTGAGCGCATCGACACGCTCCCTAACAGTAAATTGCAGGCGGTGCGCCGGGATATTCAGTTTATATTCCAGGATCCTTATGCGTCGCTCGATCCGCGCCATACGGTGGGGTACTCGATTATGGAGCCGCTGCGGGTGCATAACCTGCTCGACGGTGAAGCCGCGCAGCGCCGCGTCGCATGGCTGCTGGAGCGCGTGGGCCTGAAGCCGGAGCATGCCTGGCGTTATCCGCACGAATTTTCTGGCGGTCAGCGCCAGCGTATCTGCATTGCGAGGGCATTGGCCCTCAATCCGAAAGTGGTGATTGCGGATGAGTCCGTGTCAGCGCTGGATGTCTCTATCCGCGCGCAAATCATCAATCTCCTGCTCGATTTACAGCGGGATTTGGGCATTGCGTTTCTGTTTATCTCCCACGATATGGCGGTGGTGGAGCGGATCAGCCATCGCGTGGCGGTGATGTACATGGGGCAAATTGTTGAAATCGGCCCCCGTCGGGCGGTGTTTGAAAACCCGCAGCACCCTTACACCCGCAAGCTGATGGCTGCCGTACCGGTTGCCGATCCTGAGCATCGTCACGCCCAGCGCGTGCTGTTGCAGGACGAAATGCCGAGCAATATTCGTAAACGGGGCGAAACCCTGGAGCGCGTGGCGCTGCGTGAGGTGGGACCCGGTCATTTTGTCGCACCACCGCGTCAGGGCAATGCATTCTCGCGGTTATAACTTACAACAGGCAGGAGAACACAATGGTTCCTTTTGTTGCTCGTAAATGGCTGCTGGCCGCGAGCGTGACGGCTGCGCTGGCCGCCGCCCCCGCGTTCGCGGCGAAAGATGTGGTGGTGGCTGTGGGGTCTAACTTCACGACCCTGGATCCGTATGATGCCAACGACACTCTTTCTCAGGCGGTGGCAAAATCCTTCTACCAGGGGCTGTTCGGCCTGGACCGCGAAATGAAGCTGAAAAACGTGCTGGCGGAAGGCTATACCGTGTCGGACGACGGGCTGGTCTATACCGTTAAGCTCCGTACCGGCGTGAAGTTCCAGGATGGCACCGACTTCAACGCCGAGGCGGTTAAGGTCAACCTGGATCGTGCCAGCAATCCGGAAAACGGTCTTAAACGCTACAACCTGTATAAAAATATCGCCCAAACCGAGGTGGTTGATCCGGCAACGGTGAAGATCACCCTCAAAGAGCCGTTCTCGGCGTTTATCAATATCCTGGCGCATCCCGCGACGGCGATGATTTCGCCCGCCGCCCTGAAAAAATACGGCAAAGAGATTGGATTCCACCCGGTGGGGACCGGACCGTACGAACTGCTCACCTGGAACCAGACCGATTTTGTGAAGGTGAAAAAATTCGCCGGATACTGGCAGCAGGGGCTGCCGAAGCTGGATACCATCACCTGGCGGCCGGTAGTGGACAACAACACCCGCGCCGCAATGCTGCAAACCGGCGAAGCGCAGTTTGCCTTCCCGATCCCGTACGAACAGGCTGCGCTGCTGGCGAAAAACAGCAAGCTGGAACTGGTGGCCAGCCCGTCGATTATGCAGCGCTACATCAGCATGAACGTCACGCAGAAACCGTTTGATAACCCGAAGGTGCGTGAAGCCATCAACTACGCCATTAACCGCCAGGCGCTGGTGAAGGTGGCCTTTGCCGGCTACGCCACCCCGGCGACGGGCGTGATGCCGCCAACCATTGAGTACGCGCAAAGCTATCAGCCGTGGCCTTACGATCCGGCGAAAGCGCGGGAACTGCTGAAAGAGGCGGGCTATCCGAACGGCTTTAGCACTACGCTGTGGTCGTCGCATAACCACAGTACCGCGCAGAAGGTGCTGCAATTTACCCAGCAGCAGCTGGCGCAGGTGGGTATTAAAGCCAGGGTCACGGCGATGGATGCCGGACAGCGAGCGGCGGAAGTGGAAGGCAAAGGACAGAAAGAGAGCGGCGTGCGGATGTTCTACACCGGCTGGACGGCTTCAACCGGAGAAGCGGACTGGTCCCTGTCGCCGCTTTTTGCTTCCCAGAACTGGCCGCCAACGCTGTTCAATACCGCGTTCTACAGTAATCCGCAGGTGGATAAAGATCTGGCCGATGCCCTGAAAACCACCAAACCGGAAGAGAAAGCACGCCTGTACAAAGAGGCGCAGGACATTATCTGGAAAGAGTCGCCGTGGGTGCCGCTGGTGGTGGAAAAACTGGTCTCAGCCCACAACAAAGCGCTGACCGGTTTTTACATCATGCCGGATACGGGCTTTAGCTTTGATGACGCGGATTTGAAATAAAACTCATGCTGAATTATGTGTGTAAACGCCTGCTGGGGCTTATCCCGACGCTGCTGATTGTGGCCGTGCTGGTGTTTTTGTTTGTCCATATGCTGCCCGGCGATCCGGCGCGTTTGATTGCCGGACCGGAAGCGGATGCGACGGTTATTGAACTGGTGCGTAAACAGCTCGGTCTTGACCAGCCGCTGTACAGGCAATTTCTGCGTTACATTGGCAATGTCCTTCAGGGCGATTTCGGCATCTCAATGGTGTCGCGTCGTCCGGTGTCGGAGGAGATTGCCAGCCGCTTTATGCCTACCTTCTGGTTAACGATTGCCAGTATGAGCTGGGCGGTTGTCTTTGGCCTGGGCGCGGGGATTGTCGCCGCCGTCTGGCGCAACCGCTGGCCGGATAAGCTCGGTATGGCGCTGGCGGTCACCGGCATCTCTTTCCCGGCGTTTGCGCTGGGCATGCTGCTGATGCAGATTTTCTCCGTCGAGCTGGGCTGGTTGCCGACCGTCGGGGCCGACACCTGGAAGCACTACATTCTGCCCTCTATGACGCTAGGCGCGGCCGTTGCGGCGGTTATGGCCCGGTTTACCCGCGCCTCGTTTGTCGACGTGCTGAGCGAAGATTACATTCGCACCGCGCGGGCAAAAGGGGTGAGTGAGAAATGGGTCATTCTGAAGCATGGTTTTCGTAATGCGATGATCCCGGTGGTCACGATGATGGGGCTACAGTTCGGCTTCCTGCTGGGGGGCTCTATCGTGGTTGAGAAGGTCTTTAACTGGCCGGGGCTGGGGCGCCTGCTGGTCGACTCGGTCGATATGCGTGACTATCCGGTTATTCAGGCTGAAGTCCTGCTTTTCTCGCTGGAGTTTATTCTTATCAACTTAGTGGTGGATGTGCTTTACGCCGCCATTAACCCGGCCATCAGGTATAAGTAAGATGCGATTACTGAACTGGCGTCGCCAGGCCATTTTAAACGCTATGCCGGGGATCAGGCCGGACCATATTCGCACCCCGTGGGTTGAGTTCTGGCGTCGATTCCGTCGTCAGCCCGTCGCTATGGTCGCCGGGTTGTTTGTGTTACTGCTGATCCTGGTGGCGATTATCGCCCCCTGGATAGCCCCGTTTGATGCGGAAAACTACTTCGACTACGACCGGCTGAACGATGGTCCGTCGATGATGCACTGGTTTGGCGTGGACTCGCTCGGGCGCGATATTTTTAGCCGCGTGCTGGTAGGGGCGCAGATCTCACTGGCGGCCGGGGTCTTCGCGGTGCTGATGGGCGCAGCAATTGGCACCGTGCTGGGGCTGGTGGCCGGGTACTACGAAGGCTGGTGGGACCGCATCATCATGCGTATCTGCGACGTGCTGTTTGCCTTTCCCGGTATTCTGCTGGCGATTGCCGTGGTGGCGGTGATGGGCAGCGGCATGGCGAACGTCATTATCGCCGTGGCGGTATTCTCGATTCCCGCTTTCGCGCGTCTGGTACGTGGCAACACGCTGGTGCTGAAGCAGCAGACCTTTATCGAGTCGGCGCGCAGCATGGGAGCCAGCGATGCCACCATCCTGTTCAGCCATATTCTGCCGGGAACGGTCTCGTCTATCGTGGTCTATTTCACCATGCGCATAGGCGTGTCGATTATCTCGGCGGCCAGCCTGTCGTTTCTGGGGTTAGGGGCACAGCCGCCGACGCCGGAGTGGGGCGCGATGCTGAACGAGGCGCGGGCGGATATGGTGATTGCGCCACACGTGGCGATCTTCCCGAGCCTGGCGATTTTCCTGACCGTGCTGGCGTTTAACCTGCTGGGGGATGGGCTGCGCGACGCGCTGGACCCGAGGATTAAGGGGTAGTGCAGTGAAATGTGCCGGGTGGCGGCTACGCCTTACCCGGCCTACAAAAGGGAAACAGGGTGTTTAAACCCGGCTACCCCACAGGTCATACTCATCCGCGTTTTCAACCTTCACGCGAATAATATCACCCGGCTTAACCTGTGTTTCGCCGTTCAGGTACACCGCGCCATCGATTTCCGGTGCATCCGCCATGCTGCGGCCAATCGCGCCTTCTTCGTCCACTTCGTCGATAATCACCAGAATTTCGCGGCCCACTTTCTCCTGCAAGCGTTCAGCAGAGATCTGCTGTTGTAGCTGCATAAAGCTGTTCCAGCGCTCCTCTTTTACCTCTTCCGGTACCTGGTCCGCCAGCTCGTTGGCCGTTGCGCCTTCAACCGGGCTGTACTTGAAGCAGCCGACGCGATCCAGACGCGCCTCTTTCAGGAAGTCGAGCAGCATCTGGAAATCTTCTTCGGTTTCACCCGGGAAGCCGACAATAAAGGTGGAGCGCAGGGTCAGATCCGGGCAAATCTCACGCCACTGCTTGATGCGCGCCAGTTGGCGATCCACGGAGCCAGGACGTTTCATCAGCTTCAGAATGCGCGGGCTGGCGTGCTGTAGCGGGATATCCAGATACGGCAGGATTTTGCCTTCCGCCATCAGCGGGATCACATCGTCAACGTGCGGATAAGGGTAGACGTAGTGCAGGCGCGTCCAGATCCCGAGCTTAGCCAGCTGCTCGCACAGGCCGACCATGCTGGTTTTCACCGGCTCGCCGTTGTGGAAACCGGAGCGGTGTTTGACGTCCACACCGTAGGCGGAGGTGTCCTGGGAGATGACCAGCAGCTCCTTCACGCCCGCGTCGGCCAGGCGTTTGGCTTCTGCCAGCACCTCGCCAATCGGACGGCTCACCAGATCGCCACGCATCGACGGGATGATGCAGAAGGTACAGCGGTGGTTGCAGCCTTCGGAAATTTTCAGGTAGGCGTAGTGGCGCGGCGTCAGCTTCACGCCCTGTTCCGGCACCAGGCTCAGGAACGGGTTGTGCTTTGGTTTAGGTACGTAGTGATGAACATGTTCCAGCACCTGCTCGTAGCTGTGCGGGCCGGTGATCTCCAGCACTTTTGGGTGCACTTCGCGGATCTGATCCACCTTCGCGCCCAGGCAGCCGGTGACAATCACTTTGCCGTTTTCCGTCAGGGCTTCACCAATGGCTTCCAGTGACTCCTGGACCGCGCTGTCGATGAACCCGCAGGTGTTGACGATCACCATGTCGGCGTTGTCGTAGCTTGGCACCACGTCATAGCCTTCAGTGCGAAGTTCAGTCAGGATGCGTTCGGAGTCCACCAGGTTCTTCGGGCAGCCGAGGGAGACAAAGCCGATTTTCGGCGGGTGCGTAACATTGCTCATAGGTTAAAAATTCATCAATTATGGAGTTATCAGGGCGGGATTTTACAGCGTATCGCGGGGGATTTATACACTCTTGATGGCGCAGTTGAGGCGGGCAATCGTTGTAACATTGTAAAGAATGTTAATCAGTTATCGTTTATTGATCTCAGGCATTACATTGTACAAAAAATGACCTTATCCTTAATAAGGTAACATGGCTGACAGGGGAGGAAATAGCATGTCCGTTGACAGACTGAAACGCGATCTGCTTAACAAGCTGATCAACGCCCGAATCGACCTGGCCGCATATCTGCAACTCCGCAAGGCTAAAGGGTATATGTCAGTCAGCGAAAGCGAAAATCTGCGTGATAACTTCTTTGAACTTTGCAATTTCATGCGTGAAAAAGCACCCATCCTGAAAGCGCACTACGCTGAAAGCGAATTAGTGGCGCTGCGCCGCGCCGCCGAGGTGCTCTCCATCGCCGGAGTCTGTTTGATGAACGGACGTCACGACTGCCCGAATTTTATTGCCGTTAACGCGGAGAAGCTTGAAAACTGCCTGACCACGCTCGCGCTTTGCATCATGTGTCTGAACAAGCCGGAAACGCTTGCCCGGCACTGAACCCGGGGGAGGCAACTCCCCCTTCTGATTAAGCTTTTGTAAAAGTGGTAACGCACCCGGGAACAGTGGCTAATCTTTAAGCCATATGTCGATAAAGGAGTGCGTTATGCCTCGATCCTCGTTGATTTTCCTTCCAGTCTTGTTATTCCCGCTTTCACTGCTTGCAGCGCCTGAGACGGTTAAGGTCGACGTGCTACAGACAAAACTGGATCACCCCTGGTCGCTGGCGTTTCTGCCAGATAACAAGGGGCTGCTCATCACGCTCAAAGACGGGCAGCTTAAGCACTGGCAGGCAGGAAAAGGGCTCTCCGATCCGATTGTCGGTGTGCCGAAAGTGTGGGCGAGCGGCCAGGGCGGACTGCTGGACGTCGCGCTGGCCCCGGATTTTGCACAGTCACAGCGGGTCTGGCTCAGCTTCGCCGAGGCAGGTAATGATGGCAAAGCGGGTACCGCCGTGGGCTACGGGCGGTTGAGCGATGACCTTTCGCGCATTGAGGGCTTCCAGGTGGTGTTCCGACAGATGCCGAAGCTCTCTACCGGCAACCACTTTGGCGGACGGCTGGTGTTCGACGGCAAAGGCTATCTCTTTATTGGCCTGGGTGAAAACAACCAGCGCCCGACGGCGCAGGAGCTGGACAAGCTTCAGGGCAAGGTGGTGCGCCTGACGGAGGACGGAAAAGTGCCGCCGGATAATCCGTTTGTGAACACCGCCGGTGCGCGCCCTGAAATCTGGTCCTATGGCATTCGCAACCCGCAGGGGATGGCGATGAATCCGTGGAGCGACACGCTGTGGCTCAACGAACACGGACCACGCGGTGGGGATGAGATTAACATTCCTGAGAAGGGCAAAAACTACGGCTGGCCCCTGGCGACGCACGGGATCAATTACAGCGGCCTGAAAATCCCGGAAGCGAAAGGCGAGCACGTTGAGGGCACCGAAAAGCCGCTGTTTGTCTGGAAAGTATCGCCTGCCGTCAGCGGCATGGCGTTCTACAACAGCGACGTCTTCCCGCAGTGGAAAAACAAGCTGTTTATCGGCGCGCTGAAGGAGAAAGACGTCATCGTGCTGAGCGTGAAGGGCAATAGCGTGACGGAGGACGGACGCATTCTGGGCGATAAAGATCAGCGTATTCGCGATGTGCGCGTCGGGCCGGATGGCTATCTGTACGTGCTGACTGACGAGACGGACGGGCAACTGCTGAAAGTCAGCCCGTCCAGGTCGTAATCAGGTCACCGGGATCATCACCACGTTGCGATACGCCGGGCGCTCGCTAAGCTGCTGGATCCAGCGCTCCAGGTGAGGGCGCGGGCTCCAGCTAAGACCCATGTTAGTGAGGTTCCAGACGAAGGGGGCGACGGCGATATCGCCCACGCCGAAGGTGTCGCCGGAGAACCAGGCGTGCTTCGCCAGTTCGTCGTCCATCATCGCGAACAGGGATTCGCAGGCGTCCTGGGCGGCATGAATGGCGGGATAATCACGTTCGGCTTCCGGCGTGCGGACAAGCCCCATCAGGATCACCCGGTGCGTGGGGGAAAGCGTCTGGTTTGCCCAGTCCATCCATTTTTCGCCCTGCGCGCGGCGGGCTGGATTTTCAACCCACAGCCGACCCTGGCCGTACTGCGCGGCGAGATAACGCACGATGGTGTTGGACTCCCACAGCGTGGCGTCTGTCTCGTCATCGCGCAGCAACGGCACCAGTCCGTTTGGGTTCATCGCCAGATAGTCGGCGTCTTTATTCACCCCGAACGCCATGCCAGCCATGATTTGGTTGAACGGTAAATCCAGCTCCTCCAGCGTCCAGAGCACTTTCTTCACGTTAGTCGAATTGTTCCTGCCCCACAGCGTAATCATATTTACTCCCGATGAGATGTGAATCCGAGTCAGCTTTTCGCCATGGTGAGATAAACCTAACAATTACGCAACAGATGCTAAAAAAAACGCCGCAATCAAAGCGTATCTGAATGTTATTGCATAAACTTTAAAAACTTTACCTGGAACAGGTTTCTTTGAACGCTGTAGTGCGCTATTACTCATCGCTTCTTGCGACACGGTGATTGTGACGTGATTTTTAGAATGGACACTCGGGTGGCATTTATGACGCAAAAAACTTCTTCTCTGCGCAGCCTGGCGGCAGGCTCGGCGCTGCTTTTCCTTTTTGCCCCAACGCTCCATGCGGCGGAACAGACGGCGCCCGAAGCGCCGCCTGTCGATGCGCGCGCCTGGATCCTGATGGATTACGCCAGCGGGAAAGTGCTGGCGGAAGGTAACGCCGACGAAAAACTCGACCCGGCGAGCCTGACGAAAATTATGACCAGCTATGTTGTCGGCCAGGCGTTGAAAGCGGGCAAGATCAAGCTGGATGACATGGTCACCGTCGGCAAAGATGCCTGGGCGACGGGTAACCCGGCGCTGCGCGGCTCGTCCGTCATGTTCCTGAAGCCCGGCGATCAGGTCTCCGTTTCCGATCTGAATAAAGGGGTCATTATTCAGTCGGGAAATGATGCCTGTATTGCGCTGGCCGATTACGTCGCAGGCAGTCAGGACTCATTCATTGGGTTGATGAATGGCTACGCGCAAAAACTGGGTCTGACCAACACCACCTTTAAAACCGTTCACGGCCTGGATGCGCCCGGTCAGTTCAGTACCGCGCGCGATATGGCGCTGCTGGGCAAAGCGCTGATCCATGACGTGCCGGATGAGTACGCCATCCATAAAGAGAAAGAGTTTACCTTCAACAATATCCGCCAGCCTAACCGTAATCGTCTGCTCTGGAGCAGTAACGTTAACGTGGACGGCATGAAAACGGGGACGACCGCCGGGGCCGGATATAACCTGGTGGCTTCTGCGACGCAGGGCGACATGCGCCTGATCTCGGTGGTGCTGGGGACGAAAACCGACCGCATTCGTTTTAATGAATCCGAAAAACTGCTGACCTGGGGTTTCCGCTTCTTTGAAACCGTCACGCCGATTAAGCCGGACGCCACCTTCGTCAGCCAGCGCGTCTGGTTTGGGGATAAAAGCGAAGTGAACCTGGGGGCAGGTGAAGCGGGTTCTGTCACCATTCCACGCGGTCAGCTGAAAAACCTGAAAGCCAGCTATACCCTGACCGAGCCACAGCTGACCGCGCCGTTGAAAAAAGGCCAGGTGGTCGGGACGATAGATTTCCAGCTTAACGGCAAATCCATTGAGCAGCGTCCGCTGGTGGTGATGGAAGCGGTGGAAGAGGGCGGCTTCTTCAGCCGGATGTGGGACTTTGTGTTAATGAAGTTCCACGGCTGGTTTGGCAGCTGGTTCAGCTAGGTTTTTGCCGGGTGGCGCTGCGCTTACCCGGCCTTCGTTTGAGCCGTTGTAGGCCGGGTAAGGCGAAGCCGCCACCCGGCACAACCTCAATACATCAACTTCACCTGCTGCGCCTTTGCATACGACACCAGCTCGTCATCCGGGCGGCAATCACTGACGATGGCGTCAAAGCGCGACAGTTCCCCCATCCTTGCCGGACGAACCTTGCCAAATTTACTGTGATCAACCACCAGCACATGCTGCTGTGCGGCGTTGAGCGCCCACTGTTTCACCGGTAACTCTTCAAGATTAAAACAGGTTGCCCCCTGTTTCACATTCACACCCGCCGCAGAGTAAAAGGCGATATCCGGACATACATTGCTCAGCGTGTCCTGAATATTCAGCGGTTTGAAGATGGCGTTGCTGGCATGAAACTCGCCGCCGCACAAAATCACCCGGCACGCCGGTTTCTCCTGCAAGGCCAGGAAGGTGTTTAGCGAATAACAGACGGCGGTAAAGGGAACGGTGCTGTCGATGGCCTCGATGATCCACGGGGTTGTCGTACCGCAGTCAAAAAACAGCGTTTGATGCGGCTGCACCAGCGAGGCGGCGAGCCGCGCGGCTTTGCGCTTCTCTTCCACCAGGCGTGTTTTTTGATCGCTTAACAGATAATGGCTGGCGCTACGCGGCTCCAGAACAATATACCCGCCAAGCAGCACAACGGGGGCGCTGTCGCTGTTCAGATCGCGACGAATGGTCATTTCAGACACGCCAAGCAGGGTAGCGGCTTCCTTAAGATGCAGCTTATCGCTGCGCTTCAGCGCCTGAAGTAGCTGAGCAATGCGGTCATCGCGACGTGTTTCCATAGATCCTCGGGCTAAAAAAGTGAGCCCCCGCAGGGCGGGGGCTCAAGTGTAACCTGACGGACCGGGGTTAGTCACGTATCCAGCCTTTGCGGATCGGAAGGGCAAACAGAACGCGATAGGCCTGTGATAATCCACGATAAAGCGCCGGACCAAAGAGGCTCCACAGGATGGCTGCGCTGACGCAGCCCATCAGCCCCACCAGGAAACCGCCGACCATATCCAGCGGCCAGTGCACGCCCAGGTAGACGCGGGACCAGGCGATGGCGACCGCCACCCCCATCAGCACCATGCCAGACCACAGGCGATGCCAGAACAGGAAGGCCAGCGCAAAGGTGAAGATCACCGTGCCGTGATCGCTCGGGAACGAGTCATCCGGCGCATGGTGCAGGAAGTTGTAGCCGACGCGATCGACAAACGGACGATCGTGCGGAAAGGCGTGGCCCAGCACGTAGCTTGCCAGCACGCTCACGCCGATCGCCATCGCCATTTTGATCACCAGATGGCGCTGGGCGGTGACCTGTGTACGAGGTCCCCATAACCAGAGGATCACCGCCAGCGCCGGTACAATGCTGATCACATCTTTCGCAATGAAGGTGGCGAGATCGATCATCCATTCCGGTGATGCTGGCGTGGCGTTGAGCAGGTAAAACAGTTCGTAGTTCAGATTTTCTAACATAATCTCGTTACTCTTTAGCAAACCAGGTGGAAACCAGCCCGTAAACCAGCACCTGGGAAAACCAGACCCACCACCCGGCCCACAGGTTGTGAGAGAAAAAATGCGCGCCGCGCATGACCTGGCCGAATCCCATCAGCAGCCCCATAACAACGCCTAACGCGACAAAGGACCATGCCAGGCGCGGACGTTCACGCCAGAAGGCAAAAAACAACCCCATCACCATAAACCCGCTTGAGGCGTGGCCGCCGGGAAAGCAGCGTCCCGGTCCGCTGTCTGCCGGAACGGCGCTGAACAGGGGATACGAGACGGCTTTGCCGCCATACTCCACCAGATCCCACGGACAGCTGTGGTGGCTTATGCTTTTCAGCACCCCAACTACCAGCGCCCCCAGCCCCATCAGAAGCGCGGCCGTCACCAGCCGGGCATTGCGTTTGTAAGCGCCGTAAATCAGCGATGCGGCAGCCAGCGCAATGGTCACATATTTCGCCAGCCGATGGTTCAGCAGATCCAGCAGCGGGTTTTGCTGTAGCGGGAAATGGTGCGTCGCCGCGTCATACCAGAAGCCGGTTATCCATCGGTCAAGCGATTCATCGCGCGAAAGCCAGGTAAAAAGCAGCGCAAGGACGATCAGCCCGAAAAGCTGATAACCATAAAAGCGGGCAGAAAAACGGTAAAGGCTTTTTGTCTTATTTGTCGGTAACTTAGATAATTCTGAAGGGCTGACGGCGTGTGTCATAGTTTCGGTCAATAACGTGAAATAGCACTATCATAGGGAGGGCAACTTAAGGAAACCTTAAACAACAACGATAAGTGCCTTATTTCTGTGTTTTCACGTGATTATGCTTTCTCAGACAGCGGCAATTCATTACACTCATCGCGATTTTTTCATACTAAAGAGATTGCATGATAAACCGTTCTTCTTCCGGTAATCGTCTGGGTCGTCAGGCGTTACTTTTTCCTCTGTGTCTGGTGCTTTACGAATTCTCTACCTACATCGGCAACGACATGATCCAGCCAGGCATGCTGGCTGTGGTTGAGCAGTACAACGCAGGTATTGAGTGGGTACCTACATCCATGACCGCCTATCTGGCGGGCGGCATGTTTTTACAGTGGCTTTTAGGGCCGCTGTCGGATCGTATTGGCCGCCGCCCGGTGATGCTGACGGGCGTGGTGTGGTTTATCGTCACCTGTCTCGCCACGCTGCTGGCGCAGAACATTGAGCAATTCACGCTGCTGCGTTTCCTTCAGGGCGTGAGCCTGTGCTTTATTGGCGCCGTGGGCTACGCCGCTATTCAGGAGTCGTTTGAGGAGGCGGTATGTATCAAAATAACCGCGCTGATGGCGAACGTGGCGCTGATTGCGCCGCTTCTGGGGCCGCTGGTGGGAGCCGCATGGGTCCACGTTGCGCCGTGGGAAGGGATGTTCGTCCTCTTTGCCGCGCTTGCGGCCATCTCTTTCTTTGGGCTGCACCGTGCGATGCCGGAGACCGCCACCCGCCTGGGCGAAAAGCTCTCGCTTAAAGAGCTGGGGCGTGACTATAAGGCGGTGCTGCAAAACGGTCGTTTTGTCGCGGGCGCGCTGGCGACGGGCTTTGTCAGCCTACCGCTGCTGGCGTGGATTGCCCAGTCGCCGGTCATTATCATCAGCGGCGAACAGCTTAGCAGCTATGAGTATGGCCTGTTACAGGTGCCGATTTTTGGCGCGCTGATTATCGGTAACCTGGTGCTGGCGCGTCTGACGTCGCGCCGTACCGTGCGTTCGCTGATTATTATGGGTGGCTGGCCCATAGCGGCAGGGCTGATTATCGCGGCGGTGGCGACCGTAGTCTCGTCCCATGCGTACCTGTGGATGACGGCGGGGCTGAGCGTTTATGCGTTTGGTATTGGCGTGGCGAATGCCGGCCTGGTGCGCCTGACGCTGTTCGCCAGTGAAATGAGTAAAGGCACGGTGTCTGCCGCGATGGGGATGCTGCAAATGCTGATTTTCACCGTCGGTATTGAGGTGAGCAAGCATGCCTATGCTTTCGGCGGTAACGGACTGTTCAGCCTGTTTAACCTCGCCAACGGCGTGCTGTGGATTGCCCTGATGGTGGTATTCCTGAAAGACAAACGCGTCGGAAACGCCCTGCAACCGTAATTCTTATTCCCTCTCCCCCGTGGGTGAGCTCGGGACAGTCCCCTCTCCCTGTGGGAGAGGGTTAGGGTGAGGGCACCAGTGCGCACGGAATCAATTAAACGGCGCCTCCCCGTCCAGCACCCTATCAATTACGTCCAGCACCCCTTCGTCATTATTGTTCGGTGCTTCATAGCGGGCCACCGCCTTAATGTGCGGTCTGGCATTGGCCATCGCGAAGCCAAACCCAGCCTGGCGCAACATCTCCACGTCGTTACCGCTGTCGCCAAAGGCCACCACTTCACTGTCCTCAATGCCCCAGCGCGCTTGCAGGATCCGCAGGCCGTTAGCTTTGTGTACGCCGGGGATAATCAGGTCGATACTACCGTGTCCCGTGGTCACCGGCACCATGATGTCGCCAAGCTTCTCATGCAGCAGCGCCTGAATGCGCGGAATTTCGTCGTCAGAGACGTTTAGCCCGAATTTGAAGAAAATATCGTTGAGGTTGTCAAAGCTGCTGACGCTTTCAAGGCGGTGATAGTATTTCGCAGCAATCTCTTTGAAGAGGTCGTTATACGTTTTCAGCGTGTAGGCGCTGTTTTTTCCGCAGGCAATTATCTCAATGCCGGGCACGTCGTTTAACAGGGTGGCGACGGTCAGAAAATGCTCTTTCGACAGTTCGCCGTTAAACACGTCTTCGCCCGCATCCACCACCCAGCCGCCGTTTTCGGCGACGAAGGCAATTTCATGGGCGATCTCCGGGAAAAATGAGATCAGCTGGTAGTACTGGTTTCCGCTGGCGACCACAAAACGGATGCCTTGCGCTTTCATGCGCGCGTACTGCGCCAGAAAACGCGCGCGGTTATAGGTTTTCGCATCGCTCAGGAAGGAGCCATCCATGTCGACTGCAATCAGTTTAACGCTCATATCCCTTCTCCATTGACGTTGTTTCTGCTTCCGGTTTTGCCACCGCTCGCGCCACCAGGGCGGCAATAATGACTAACCCTAATACCACCAGCATCGCGCTGCGTAACCCGTAGTGTTCACCGAGGAATCCAAGCAGCGGCGGGCCCACCAGGAAAGCGAGGTAGCCCGTGGTCGCCACGACGCTCACGCGCGTCGGCGCGTCGGGGCCGGTATCGCTGGCAGCGGAAATGGTCAGCGGGAAGCCAAGGGAGGCGCCCAGTCCCCACAGGATCACCGACACGCCGGCAATCCAGTCCACATCCACAAAGATAATCATCGCGATGCCCAGCCCACCCAGCAGGGCGCTGGCACGGACGACAGCCACGCGGCTGTAACGGTCGATAAACCAGCCCCCGGTAAAGCGTCCGACGGTCATGCCGAGCGTAAACCCGGCGTAAATCAGCGAGCCGGAGGTGGGGCTAAATCCGTGCCCGTCTACCATCAGCAACGGTAGCCAGTCGTTGGCGGATCCTTCAGCAAACGCCATCGCCAGTACCACCACGCCAATCAGCATCAGCTGGAAATCGCGATAGAAGGGCAACCCTTTTGCCGCAGACTTCTGTTCGTCCGAGGCATTTTGTCCTGTGCCTGCGGGAATAGCCCTGATGCCGGTGAGGATCGGGATAATGCAGACCAGCGCCGCGAGTAAAATGTGCACATTGGCCGCAATGCCCAGCGCCGTCAGCGCCATCCCTACGCCCGCGCCCGCCAGCGTGCCGAGGCTGTAAAAGCCATGCATCATCGGCAGCACCGTTTTGTTCATCGCCTGTTCAACGGCGGCCCCCTCGACGTTAATGGCCACTTCCGCCGCACCAAAGCTGCCGCCAAATACCATCAGCCCAAGGGCAAACATCAGCGGCGAGGCGAACCACAGCGCCACGCTCAGACCGAGCATACCTACCACTGCGCAGCACATGGTGGTGCGGATCACCGCGCGCGTGCCAAAGCGTTTCACCAGCCAGGCCGAGCAGAGGATGCCGCTCATCGAGCCAATCGACAGGCCAAACAGCACGATCCCCATCTCCGCCGTCGAAACGGATAGCGTATCGCGGATTGCCGGGGTGCGCGTTGCCCAGGAAGCCATCAGCAGCCCGGGGATGAAGAAGAACATAAACAGCGCCCACATGCGCAGATGCAGGGCTTTGCGAGGAGAAGTTAGCGTCATTGGGATCAGCACCAGAAGTACAACAATAGCGACAACACTAGCAACTTTGTGTACATTTGTACATAAACCGGATGAGGATTTTATGAGCAGACCACCGAACGACCCTAACCGCCGCGAGAAGATACTCCAGGCGACGCTGGACACCATTGCTGAGCACGGTATTCATGCCGTCACGCACCGCAAAATTGCCACCTGCGCAGGCGTGCCGCTGGGGTCGATGACCTACTATTTCGACGGGATGGAGTCGCTTCTGGAGGAGGCATTCACGTGGTTTACGCAGCAGATGTCTCAGCAGTACCGGGATTTCTTCGCGGGGGTTACGGGGCGCGAGAGGGCGTGCGAGGCGATTACCACGCTGATCCACAGTTCAGCCGTGACCACGCCACACAATATGGCGCTGATGTATCAGCTGTACGCGTTTATGCACCGCAGCGCCGCGCTGAAAACGGTGATGCAGGACTGGATGAAGATGAGCCAGGCTACGCTGGAGCAGTGGTTTGATCCGGCCACCGCCCGCGCGCTGGATGCGTTTATCGAGGGGATGACGCTGCATTTTGTGACCGATCGGTCGCCGTTAACTCGGGAGGAGATCCGGGTGATGGTGGGGCGGATTGCCCGTGAGCAGATGCCACGCGATTAGCAGAAGGGCACCATGATGTTACCGGCCCAGAACTTTTGCCTGGAGTCGATTCGACTACCCTGCTTGCCGGGTGACGGCTTCGCCTTACACGGCCTACAATCCTGAATCTTAAATTTGTATTTCTTCAGGCAACAAAAAACCCATCAACCTTGAACCAAAACGGCGGGGTTGATGGGCTCCACAAATTGGGGACATCAAAGAAAAGCAGTGGCACTAGTTATGACTGCACCCTGCGTAAAAAGTTCTGCGCGTAACGAAAATTTTTTCAGCCACACGCAAACTTGAGATTTATCCGAGTCCTGGCCAGATAATGATGATCAGCGTACCCGCCAGCGTCAGCAGCACGTTGGCGATTGCGTACGTGCCTGCATAGCCCAGCGCCGGGATATTGCTGCGCGCGGTGTCGCTGATGATCTCCATCGCCGGTGCGCAGGTGCGCGCGCCCATCATCGCGCCGAAGAGCAGGGCGCGGTTCATGCGCAGCACGTAGGCGCCGAACAGGAAACAGATCACCACCGGTACCAGGCTGACGATAAGTCCGGAAACCAACATTTGCCAGCCGACCGCGCCCAGGCCGTTGCCAATGCCGCTCCCGGCGCTTAATCCGACACCCGCCATAAAGACCATCAGACCGAACTCTTTCACCATGTTCAGCGCCCCCTGAGGGATATAGCCGAAGGTGGGATGGTTCGCTCGCAGGAAGCCCAGCATGATCCCGGCGAACAGCAGACCGGCTGCGTTACCAATGCCGAAGCTAAAGTTGCTGAACTGGAAGGTTATCATCCCGATCATCA
This sequence comes from Enterobacter cloacae complex sp. 397G4, assembly GCF_050031515.1. Lineage (NCBI taxonomy): Bacteria > Pseudomonadati > Pseudomonadota > Gammaproteobacteria > Enterobacterales > Enterobacteriaceae > Enterobacter > Enterobacter cloacae complex sp. 397G4. Next base: position 1,610,743 of record NZ_JBLGWE010000001.1, read on the forward strand.
GGCCGACAATGAAGAAGGCGCAGAAGGCTAACAGGTCCGTCACCTGGCTGTGGATCGAGATAAAGCCGATACGGTCGGCAACGGTTTTAACCCGTCGGGCATCGCCGCTGACCTGCAACACATCGCCTTTATTGAGCACCACGTTATCGTCGATAGGCATTTCAATCTGGCTGCGGATCACGCGGTTGAGGAAACAACCGTGGTCGGTCAGCTTCAGCTGTGCCAGACGGCGGCCCACGGCGTTGTGGTTTTTCACCACAATCTCTTCGGTGACGATACGCATGTCCAGCAGGTCGCGGTCAAACACCTCTTTCCCGTTGCGGAAGCTCGGATCGAGACGCGCGTGGGCGTCCGGGTAGCCAACAAGGGCGATGTCATCGCCCATCTGGAGCACCGCGTCACCGTCCGGGTTTGCCAGAATGCCGTTACGACGGATACGTTCGATGTAGCAGCCGGTCTGACGGTAGATCCCCAGTTCGCGCAGGTTTTTCCCGTCGGTCCAGGCAACCAGCTCCGGCCCGACGCGGTAGGCGCGGATCACCGGCAGGTAAACTTTACGTTTGGAGTCCGTGTCCAGGCCGCGCTCGCGGGCGATGGTCTGGGCGCTGGTCTGGAGATCCTGATGCTGAAGTTTTGGCAGATAGCGCGCGCCAACAATCAGGCTCACCAGACCAATCAGATAGGTCAGGGCATAGCCCAGACTCAGGTTGTCCAGCGCGGAGGAAAGCTGCGTGCCTGCCATGCCAGAATGACGAAGCGTATCCCCCGCGCCAACAAGCACCGGCGTGGAGGTCATCGAGCCTGCCAGCATACCGGCCGTTAAGCCGATGTCCCAGCCAAACAGTTTGCCCAGTCCTAACGCAATCAGCAGGGCGCTGCCGACCATCACCAGCGCCAGCATTAGGTAATTTTTGCCGTCTCGGAAGAAAATGGAAAAAAAGTTCGGACCAGCTTCCACGCCTACGCAAAAAATAAACAGCATGAAACCTAAGTTAAGCGCGTCCGTGTTAATACTGAAATGTTGTTGACCTAATAACAGGGAGACGACTAAAACGCCAATGGAATTACCAAGTTGAACTGAACCCAGGCGTAATTTACCCAGACAAAGGCCCAGCGCCAGTACCACAAATAATAACAGGATGTAATTCCCATTTAACAAGTCTGCGACGTTTATATTCACGGAGGCTAACTTCTTGTTTACCAGTAAGTTGTTGAATGAAAGGACTATTTGGGCTACTGTTTTCAGAGTCAGGGAATCACTTTGCATTTCCCTGCTTCCTGATAAATACCCTAAACACTAGCAGTCGGTTAGTTTAATCGTAATAGCTACCGACAGCCACCTATTATCGCACGACTTTTGTGCGTGCTTTGGCAAGGATTGCCGCATTGCTTTATCTGACTGGGCGTCCACCGGACGATTTTTGTATTTGATAGAGATAAGTCAGGAGGATAGTTTGAACTTTAAACGAAACTGGGCTGGCGTAATCAGCTGTTTTTTGCTGTTTACGGTCGTTTGCATGTCGCTCGCTTTTAACGTGAAAGGCGCCTTCAGAGCGTCCGGTCATCCCGAGCTGGGCCTGTTGTTCTTCATCCTGCCGGGGGTAGTCGCCGGTTTTCTCTCGCGTAAAGGCGAGGTGGTGATGCCGCTTATTGGGGCAATGCTTGCGGCCCCGCTCTGCCTGCTTCTGATGCGCGTGCTGTTTCTCTCGTCGAGAAGCGTCTGGCAGGAAGTGGCGTGGCTACTGAGTGGCGTTTTCTGGTGTGCGCTGGGCGCGCTCTGTTTCTTATTTACGCGCAGCCTGCTGCAACAGAGGAAGCACCGTAAATAAAAACGCCCTCAGGGGGAGGGCGTCTTCGCATTACTGAGCCGCAAACAGGCCCAGGTGTTCTTTGGCGTAGGCCTCAAAATCGGTGCAGCCGCCGATGTGTTTCTGATCGAGGAAGATCTGCGGCACGGTTTCAACCGGTTTACCCACGGTTTTTTCCAGATCGGCTTTAGTGATGCCTTCCGCGTGGATATCCACGTAACGGAAGTTGAAATCATCACGTTCTTCAGTCAGTTTCTCTGCCAGCTCTTTCGCGCGTACACAGTAAGGGCATCCTGGACGACCAAAAATTACTGCAAACATTTCTCTCTCCTCAAAAAACAAGCCTGACGGCGAATAGCGCCTATAGTGCACGATAACCTGCCGTCATGGAAAGAAGGTTTCACCTGTCACTTTGATACAGTCAGGCTATGTTTCGCCAATTACATCAGGTGGATCATTGCCTATACTGGCTGCCATACGTTTTACGCAACACAAAGAGAGACAAAATGACGCCAACCATTGACCTGCTTCGTTCCCACCGTTCCATTCGCCATTTCACCGATGAGCCGATTACCCAGGTGCAGCGGGAAGCGATCATCGACAGCGCAAGAGGCACCTCCAGCTCCAGCTTTTTGCAGTGCAGCTCCATTATCCGCATCACCGATCCGGCGATGCGTGAGCAGCTAGTAACGCTGACGGGCGGACAAAAGCACGTTGCCCAGGCGGCTGAGTTCTGGGTGTTCTGCGCCGATTTTAACCGTCATCTGCAAATCTGCCCCGAGGCCGAGCTGGGGCTGGCGGAACAGCTGCTGCTGGGCGTGGTGGATACGGCGCTGATGGCGCAAAACGCGTTCACGGCGGCGGAATCGCTGGGGCTTGGCGGCGTCTATATTGGCGGGCTGCGTAACAACATCGAAAGCGTGACGGAACTGCTGAAGCTGCCGAAACACGTGCTGCCGCTGTTTGGTCTGTGCCTCGGCTGGCCGGCAGATAACCCGGATCTGAAGCCGCGCATTCCTGCTGCGATGCTGGTGCATGAAAACCACTACCAGCCGGTCGACCAGGACGTTCTGCATCAATACGATGAAGAGCTGGCGAACTACTATCTGACGCGCGACAGCAACAACCGCCGCGACACCTGGAGCGACCATATTCGTCGCACCATCATCAAGGAGAACCGCCCGTTCATTCTTGATTACCTGCACAAACAGGGCTGGGCAACGCGGTAGTCCATTCCTCCTGCGCCTCGTGTATGATAGGCAGGCTTTTACCATGTCTTTAGAGAGGTGCAGGGTGAAAATTGCCATATTGTCCCGGGATGGAACGCTCTATTCATGTAAACGCCTGCGAGAAGCGGCGGCGAAACGCGGACATCAGATTGAGATCCTCGATCCGATGTCCTGCTATATGAACATCGACCCTGCGGCATCGTCGATTCATTACAAAGGCCGCAAACTCCCGCATTTTGATGCGGTAATTCCCCGCATTGGCTCCCAGATCACCTATTACGGTACGGCTGCGCTGCGCCAGTTTGAAATGCTGGGAAGCTATCCGCTCAACGAGTCCGTGGCGATCTCCCGCGCCCGCGATAAGCTGCGCTCGCTGCAACTGCTGGCGCGCCAGGGGATCGATCTGCCCGTCACCGGGATTGCCCACTCCCCGGACGACACCAGCGATTTAATCGACATGGTGGGCGGTGCGCCGCTGGTTATTAAGCTGGTGGAAGGTACGCAGGGTATTGGGGTGGTACTGGCGGAGACGCGTCAGGCGGCGGAAAGCGTGATCGACGCGTTTCGCGGTCTGAATGCCCATATTCTGGTGCAGGAGTATATTAAAGAGGCCAACGGGTGCGACATCCGCTGCTTTGTGGTGGGCGATGAGGTGGTGGCCGCCATAGAGCGGCAGGCAAAAGAGGGCGACTTCCGCTCTAACCTGCACCGCGGCGGTATCGCGCGGGTGGCCCTTATTAGCGAGCGCGAGCGCGAGATTGCGGTGAAAGCGGCGCAGACGCTGGGCCTGGACGTGGCGGGGGTCGATCTGCTGCGTGCCGGGCGCGGGCCGCTGGTGATGGAAGTCAACGCCTCGCCGGGGCTGGAAGGGGTGGAAAAAACCACAGGCGTCGATATTGCAGGTAAAATGATCGCATGGATTGAACGCCATGCGACGCCGGGATTTTGCCTGAAAACGGGCGGTTAAATGGATCGGCGCGCACTTTTTGCGTAATCTGGACAACGTTTTTATTTAAGAGGCTGCACAGCGATGGATTTACAGGTCGTACCTACACTGGATACGTTACGTCAATGGCTCGATGATGCCGGTATTACTTTCTTCGAATGCGACTCCTGCCAGGCGCTGCATCTGCCTCACATGCAAAATTTCGATGGCATTTTCGATGCCAAAATCGATCTGATTAACGACGTGATCCTGTTCTCGGCGCTGGCTGAAGTAAAGCCTTCTGCGCTGCTGGCGCTGGCGTCTGATCTGTCAGCGATCAACGCCAGTTCTTTGACGGTGAAAGCGTTTCTCGACATACAGGATGATAATCTGCCAAAGCTGGTGGTTTGCCAGTCTTTATTTTCCGGCGCGGGGCTCTCCTTCAAGCAGTTCGCCTGGTTTATGCGCCTGAGCGAAGAGCAAATTTCCATGGTAATGATGGAAGCCAACGCACATCACCTGCTGTATAGCGCGGAAGATGATGCCGAGAATAATGATGCATCTCCCAATTTTCTCCACTAAGCCTGTCTGACTTTTGCGCAGTCGCTGCCAGAGCGGCTGCATAACACCGTTTTTTCTGCTGCTTTTAACCTTTCTTTAAAGAGTTTTTCACCTCCTCTCCGGCCGTTTCGGCTTATCACGTAGACATAATCTGCATAAAAAATTGATAAAAGGCGTTTTTTCGTCTGGGCTATAGCCGGAGACACGGGCTACAGTTATTCTTGCGGTGCTTAAAAAAGCGAGCGGAACCTGCCGGGAAGAGGGGGTATTTTATTTCGGGCAGAGCGACAAACTATGCATGATTATTGCATATCTTCAGGCTGCACAGTTTTGGTTCGTTTGTTAACGAACTTTCAGAAGGAATAACAATATGATCGCCTTGAATAAAAAATGGTTATCGGGTCTGGTTGCGGGTGCTCTGATGGCCGTCTCTGCCGGCACGCTCGCTGCGGAACAAAAAACGCTGCACGTCTATAACTGGTCTGACTATATTGCGCCGGACACCGTCGCGAATTTTGAAAAAGAGACCGGCATTAAGGTTGTCTACGACGTATTCGATTCCAACGAAGTGCTGGAAGGCAAACTGATGGCGGGCAGCACCGGTTTCGATCTGGTGGTGCCGTCGGCAAGCTTCCTGGAGCGTCAGCTGACCGCCGGTGTCTTCCAGCCGCTGGACAAGAGCAAATTACCGAACTGGAAGAACCTCGATCCGGACGTGCTGAAGCTGGTGGCGAAGCACGATCCGGAGAATAAATACGCGATGCCTTACCTGTGGGCGACAACCGGTATTGGCTATAACGTGGATAAAGTCAAAGCGGCGCTGGGCCCGGACGTCAAGCTGGACAGCTGGGACGTGGTGCTGAAGCCGGAAAACCTCGAGAAGCTGAAAAGCTGCGGCGTCTCTTTCCTCGATGCGCCGGAAGAGATTTTCGCCACCGTGCTTAACTATCTCGGCAAAGATCCTAACAGCAGCAAGGCCGACGACTACACCGGTCCGGCAACCGACCTGCTCCTGAAGCTGCGTCCGAATATTCGCTACTTCCACTCCTCTCAGTACATCAACGACCTGGCTAACGGGGATATCTGCGTGGCCATCGGCTGGGCGGGCGATGTCTGGCAGGCGGCGAACCGCGCGAAAGAGGCCAAAAACGGCGTAAATGTTTCCTACTTCATTCCGAAGGAGGGGGCGCTGGCGTTCTTCGACGTCTTCGCGATGCCGGCTGATGCGAAAAATAAAGAGGAAGCGTATCAATTCCTCAACTACCTGATGCGTCCGGAGGTGATTGCCCACATCAGCGACCATGTCTACTACGCCAACGGTAACAAGGCCTCCGTGCCGCTGGTGAGCGAAGAAATCCGCAATAATCCGGCGATCTATCCGCCAGCCGATGTGTTTGCCAAGCTCTTCACCCTGAAAGTGCAGGAACCGAAAATTGACCGTGTGCGTACCCGCGCGTGGACCAAGGTGAAAAGCGGTAAGTAACGGCGTTTGATATCGTTGCCCGGTGGCGCTGTCGCTTACCGGGCCGACAGATCCCGTAGGCCGGGCAAGCGTTAGCGCCGCCCGGCGATGCGCACCCTGACGGTGCGTTTGCACCAGTGTTGATCTATGCCGGAGAGCACCCCGTGAATGACGCGATCCCCCGCCCGCAGGCGAAAGTCCGTAAAGCGCTGACCCCGCTTCTTGAAATTCGTAACCTCACCAAATCCTTCGACGGCCAGCATGCCGTGGACGATGTCAGCCTGACGATCTACAAAGGTGAAATTTTTGCTTTGCTCGGTGCATCGGGCTGCGGCAAATCCACACTGCTGCGTATGCTGGCAGGCTTTGAACAGCCTACCGCCGGGCAGATCGTGCTGGATGGGGTAGACCTCTCCAGCGTGCCGCCGTACCAGCGGCCCATAAACATGATGTTCCAGTCCTATGCTCTGTTCCCGCACATGACCGTTGAGCAGAATATCGCCTTTGGCCTGAAGCAGGACAAGCTGCCGAAAGCCGAAATCACCGCGCGCGTGACGGAGATGCTGAGCCTGGTGCATATGCAGGAATTTGCGAAGCGTAAGCCGCATCAGCTTTCCGGCGGCCAGCGTCAGCGCGTGGCGCTGGCAAGAAGTCTGGCGAAGCGTCCAAAATTATTACTGCTCGACGAGCCGATGGGCGCGCTGGACAAAAAGCTGCGCGACCGGATGCAGCTGGAAGTGGTGGATATCCTTGAGCGCGTGGGGGTGACGTGCGTGATGGTGACCCACGACCAGGAAGAGGCGATGACCATGGCCGGGCGCATTGCGATCATGAATCGCGGTAAGTTCGTGCAGATCGGCGAGCCGGAAGAGATCTACGAACACCCGACAACCCGCTACAGCGCGGAGTTCATCGGCTCGGTAAACGTCTTCGAAGGGCTACTGAAGGAACGCCAGGACGACGGTCTGGTGATTGAATCGCCGGGGCTGGTGCACCCGCTGAAGGTTGATTCTGATAACTCCGTAGTGGACAACGTGCCGGTTTACGTTGCCCTGCGCCCGGAAAAAATCATGCTTTGCGATGAGCCGCCCGCCGATGGCTATAACTTTGCCGTGGGCGAAGTGGTACACATTGCCTATCTCGGCGATCTGTCGATTTACCATGTGCGCCTGAAAAGCGGCCAGATGCTCAGCGCCCAGTTACAGAACGAACACCGGTATCGCAAGGGACAGCCAACCTGGGGCGACGAAGTGAGCCTCTGCTGGGATGCGGACAGTTGCGTAGTCCTGACGGTATAAGGAGCGGTCATGAGCACACTTGAACCTCCAGCCCGCGTCAAAAAACCGGGCGGTTTCGCGCTCTGGCTGGCGCGCATGCAGATGGCGCATGGCCGCAAGCTGGTCATCGCCATGCCCTATATCTGGCTGATCCTGCTGTTTCTGCTGCCGTTCCTGATCGTCTTTAAGATCAGCCTGGCGGAGATGGCGCGGGCGATCCCACCGTATACCGATCTGTGGGAGTGGGCCGACGGGCAGCTGACGCTGACCTTAAACCTCGGTAATTTCCTGCAACTGACCGACGATCCGCTCTATTTCGAAGCCTATTTGCAGTCGTTACAGGTTGCGGCTATTTCTACGATTTGCTGCTTGTTGATGGGCTACCCGCTGGCGTGGGCAGTGGCGCACAGCAAGCCGTCGACGCGAAATATTTTACTGCTGTTGGTCATTTTACCGTCGTGGACGTCGTTCCTGATCCGCGTGTACGCGTGGATGGGGATCCTGAAGAATAACGGCATACTGAATAACTTCCTGCTGTGGCTTGGGGTCATCGACCAGCCGCTGACGATCCTGCACACCAACCTTGCGGTGTATATCGGGATTGTCTATGCCTATCTGCCGTTTATGGTGCTGCCAATCTATACGGCGCTGACGCGAATCGATTACTCGCTGGTGGAAGCCTCGCTGGATCTCGGCGCACGCCCGTTGAAGACTTTCTTCAGCGTCATTGTGCCGCTCACCAAAGGCGGGATCATCGCCGGATCGATGCTGGTGTTTATCCCGGCGGTCGGGGAGTTTGTGATCCCGGAACTGCTCGGCGGCCCGGACAGCATCATGATTGGCCGCGTGCTGTGGCAGGAGTTCTTCAATAACCGCGACTGGCCGGTGGCCTCGGCGGTGGCGATCGTCATGTTACTGCTGCTGATCGTGCCGATCATGTGGTTCCACAAACATCAGCAGAAACAGATGGGAGACCACGGATGAACAACTTACCGGTAGTACGCTCCCCGTGGCGAATTGCGATCCTGATTATCGGCTTTACCTTCCTGTATGCGCCGATGCTGATGCTGGTGATCTACTCGTTCAACAGCTCTAAGCTGGTCACCGTCTGGGCGGGCTGGTCCACGCGCTGGTACAGCGAGCTGTTCCACGATGATGCGATGATGAGCGCGGTGGGGCTGAGCCTGACCATTGCGGCGCTGGCGGCGACGATGGCCTGCGTGCTGGGCACTATCGCCGCGCTGGTGATGGTGCGCTTTGGCCGTTTCCGCGGGGCGAATGGTTTCGCGTTTATGATCACCGCCCCGCTGGTTATGCCGGACGTCATCACCGGCCTGTCGCTACTGCTGCTGTTTGTCGCGCTGGCGCACGCCATCGGCTGGCCAGCGGATCGCGGGATGCTCACCATCTGGCTGGCACATGTCACCTTCTGTACGGCGTATGTGGCGGTGGTGATCTCCTCGCGGCTGCGCGAGCTGGATCGCTCCATTGAAGAGGCGGCGATGGATCTCGGCGCAACGCCGCTGAAGGTCTTTTTCATCATCACGCTGCCGATGATTATGCCGGCGGTGATCTCCGGCTGGCTGCTGGCGTTCACGCTCTCGCTCGACGATCTGGTTATCGCCAGCTTTGTGTCGGGGCCGGGCGCGACGACGCTGCCGATGCTGGTCTTCTCCAGCGTGCGGATGGGGGTGAATCCGGAGATCAACGCCCTGGCGTCCATCATCCTTGGCGTGGTCGGAATTGTCGGATTTATCGCCTGGTATTTGATGGCGCGCGCGGAAAAACAGCGTGTGCGCGATATCCAGCGTGCAAGACGCGGCTGAAGGAATTACTATTTCCAGTGATGTGCCGCGTATGACGCGGCACTGTTTTTCAGGGAAGTAAAAACATTGGGATTCTTACAAAAAACACGTCATTCGCACGCTCGTCCGAACGTCCCTGCACTGGTGCAGGTGGCGGCGCTCGCCATTATTATGATCCGCTGCCTGGATGTGCTGATGATAATGAACACGCTGGGTCCGCGCGGAATGGGGGAATTTATTCACCGCAGCGCGCAGACGTGGAATCTGACGCTGGTGTTTCTCAGCAGCCTGATGCTGGTGTTTATTGAGATCTACTGTGCGTTCTCGCTGGTGAAAGGACGTAACTGGGCGCGCTGGGTGTATCTGCTTACGCAGATCACCGCCGCAGGCTACCTGTGGGCCGCCTCGCTGGGCTATGGCTATCCGGAGCTGTTTAGCATACCCGGTGAGTCGCGACGCGAGATTTTCCATTCACTGGTGATGCAAAAACTGCCGGATATGCTGGTGCTCTGCCTGCTTTATCTCCCGGCTTCCAGTCGGCGGTTCTTCCGCCTGCAATAATGTGTATAATCGCAGCCCTCGTGTTTCTTAAGGTTTTCATATGCAGTGCGCACTCTATGACGCCGGACGCTGCCGCTCCTGTCAGTGGATAGAACAGCCGGTCTCTCAACAACTCACCGCCAAAATGGCCGACCTGCAACAGCTGCTGACAGCACATGCGGTGGGCGAGTGGTGCGCACCCGTCAGTGGCCCGGAACAGGGCTTTCGCAATAAAGCCAAAATGGTGGTCAGCGGCAGCGTTGAAAAGCCGCTGCTGGGGATGCTGCACCGCGACGGCACCCCGGAAGATTTAACCGACTGCCCGCTGTATCCCGCCTCGTTTGAGCCGGTGTTTAGCGCGCTGAAACCGTTTATCGCCCGGGCGGGGTTAACGCCCTATAACGTTGCCCGCAGGCGCGGCGAGCTGAAATACCTTTTGCTGACCGAAAGCCAGATCGACGGCGGGATGATGCTGCGCTTTGTGCTGCGTTCGGAAAACAAGCTGGAGCAGCTGCGCGCGGCGCTTCCGGGGTTGCAGGAACAGCTTCCGCAGCTCAAGGTGATCACCGCAAATATTCAGCCGGTGCATATGGCGATCATGGAAGGGGAAAAAGAGATTTTCTTCACCGAACAGCATGCGCTGGCGGAGAGCTTTAACGGCGTGCCGCTGTGGATCCGTCCGCAAAGCTTCTTTCAAACTAACCCCACCGTCGCCAGCGCGCTGTATGCCACCGCGCGCGACTGGGTGCGTGCGTTACAGGTTCATCACATGTGGGATCTGTTCTGCGGCGTCGGCGGCTTTGGCCTGCACTGTGCCACGCCAGACATGCAGCTCACCGGAATTGAGATCTCCGCCGAAGCGATTGCCTGCGCGAAGCAGTCCGCCGCAGAGCTGGGGCTGACGAATCTGCACTTCCAGGCGCTGGACTCGACCCGGTTCGCCACCGGACAGGGCAACGTGCCGGAGCTGGTGCTGGTGAACCCGCCGCGCCGGGGTATCGGCCAGGCGCTCTGCGACTACCTGAGCCAGATGGCGCCGGAGTACATTGTCTACTCCAGCTGTAACGCACAGACCATGGCGAAGGATATCGCCAGCCTGCCGGGCTACCGCATTGCGCGCGTTCAGCTTTTCGATATGTTCCCCCATACCGCCCATTATGAAGTGTTGACGTTGTTAACCAAAGCGCAGGCCAGGTAAGGCGAAGCCGCCACCCGGCATAAACCCCGCACAATGTTCAACAAAATGTGAACTCTTCCCCCGCTCGAAATCAGGTAAGCTTACGTCATAACAAATGATTGAAGGCTTACCCATGAAGCAGATCCTGCTGGTAGAAGACGACCACGATATCGCGGCACTCCTGCGTCTTAATCTGGAAGATGAAGGCTACGCCATTACCCACGAGCCCGACGGGGGCAACGCCTTACAGCGTCTTGAAACACAGCCGTGGGACGCGGTGATCCTCGATCTGATGCTGCCGAATGTTGATGGTCTGGAGATTTGCCGCCGTATCCGCCAGATGACCCGCTACCTGCCCATTATCATCATTAGCGCCCGTAGCAGTGAAACTGACCGTATTACTGGCCTGGAAACAGGGGCGGATGATTATCTGGCAAAACCTTTCTCGGTGCAGGAGCTGATTGCCCGCATTAAGGCGCTGTTTCGCCGTCAGCAGGCGATGGGCCAGGCGCAGACGGACGGCATTATTCAGGCGCACGGACTGACTATCGATCCGCTGGCGCGCACCGTGCGCCTTAACGGTCAACACGTCGATCTCACCCCGCGCGAATTTGAACTGCTCTATTTCTTTGCCCGCCATCCCGGAGAGGTCTTTTCGCGGCTGGCACTGCTGGAGCAGGTATGGGGGTATCAGCACGAAGGCTACGAACACACCGTCAATACCCACATTAACCGCCTGCGCATTAAAATAGAGAAAGATGCCGCCGAGCCGGAGATCGTTCGCACCGTCTGGGGCAAAGGCTACAAATTTGCGGAGCAGAATCATGATGCGTCGCTTTAGCCTGAGCCAGCGCCTGACGCTGCTGTTTACGGCGTTACTGCTGCTCTGCGCCACCGTCGCCTGTGCGGTGCAGCTCTACAGTAGCATGCAGTACGGCAATGCGATGGTGCAGCGGCTCTCCGGCGGGCTGGCGCAGCAGATTGTGCAGCGGGAAGCGATTCTGGATACGCAGGGCAGGGTGGATCGCAGCGCCTTAAAACCGCTGTTCGACCGGCTGATGACCTTTAATCCGAGCGTCGAGCTGTATGTTGTCTCGCCAGATGGCGATATCCTGGCCGATGCCGCCCCGCCGGGGCACATTCAGCGGCAAAAAATTGACCTTGCGCCGATACAGAATTTCCTCAGCGGGACGGTGATGCCGGTGTTTGGCGACGATCCCCGAAGCCAGAATAAGAAAGTCTTCAGCGCAACCCCGCTGCGGCAGGACGGTGAGCTGAAGGGGTATCTGTACATTATTTTGCAGGGGGAGGAGTCCAACGCGCTGGCGGAGATGGCCTGGCACAAAGCGCTCTGGAGTACGGCGCTGTGGTCGATGCTGCTGGTGGCGCTGTTTGGTCTGCTGGCGGGGTTGCTGCTCTGGTACTGGGTGACGCGCCCGGTTAAAGAGCTCACGCTGGACGTGGCCGGGCTGGAGCAGGACAGCATCAGCGCGATTAAGCAGCTGGCGGCCCAGCCGCTTGAGCCTGCCGGCCAGGATGAAGTGGCGATCCTGCGCAATACCTTTATCGAGCTGGCGCGCAAAATCACCTCTCAGTGGGATCGGCTGGCCGACAGCGACCGCCAGCGCCGGGAGTTTATCGCCAACATTTCGCACGACTTACGCACCCCGCTGACGTCGCTGCTGGGTTATCTGGAAACGCTGTCGCTGAAATCCGCAACGCTGTCGCCGCAGGAGCATCAGCAGTACCTCGCTACCGCGCTGCGTCAGGGGCAAAAGGTACGCCATCTGTCGCAGCAGCTGTTCGAGCTGGCGCGTCTTGAGCACGGCGGCATCAAGCCCCAGCGCGAGCGTTTTGCCATGGCTGAACTGATTTCCGACGTGGCGCAAAAGTTTGAACTCGCTGCCCGCACGCGTGAGTTAAATCTGCACATTGACGTCCCGGGTCCGCTGCCGCAGGTGTTGGCCGATGTTTCCATGATTGAACGGGTGGTGACGAATCTGCTGGATAATGCGATACGCCATACCCCAGCAGGTGGAGACATTCGTCTGGCGGTGTGGCAGGAGAACGACCGGTTACAGGTTGAAGTGGCCGACAGCGGAACGGGTGTTGATGCCGCATTACGGGACGATCTGTTCCAGCGTCCGTCAGCGTTAAATCCACAGGCCTCGCGGGAGCACCGGGGCGGGTTAGGGCTGTTAATCGTGAAAAGAATGCTGGAGCTGCACGGCGGGGGGATCAGGCTGATGGAGTCCGTGAGCGGGGCACGGTTCAGGTTCTTTGTGCCGCTTTAAGGAATTGCCGGGTGGCGGCTTCGCCTTACCCGGCCTACAGACCACCCCCGTAGGCCAGGTCACCCGGCAAAAAAGGTTATTGCGGGAACCACTGCTCGCTGATTTTCTGGTATGTGCCGTCAGCTTTGATCGCTTTCAGCGCGCCGTTCAGTTTCTCAAGCAGAGCCTTGTTATCCGGACGCACGGCAATACCGAGGCCAGTGCCGAAATACTGCGGATCGGTCACTTTCTCCGTCGCTGTACCCAGCTGCGGGTTGGTTTTCAGCCACTCATTCACGACCGCGGTGTCGCCAAATACGCCATCAATACGGCCATTTTTCAGGTCGATAATGGCGTTCTGGTAGCTGTCGTAGGCCACAGTTTTCACTTCAGGATGCTTGTCCTGGAGGTATTTCTGGTGCGTGGTGCCGTTCTCCATGCCGATGCGCTTGCCTTTCAGCTCGTCGAAAGATTTATAAGCCCCTTTCTTCGCAATCACCACCGCAGAGTTCGCGTAGTACGGGTCGGTGAACGCGACCTGCTTGCTGCGCTCTGGCGTGATGTCCATGCCGGAGATTACCGCGTCGTACTTTTTAAATTTCAGGGACGGGATCAGGCTGTCAAATGCGTGGTTAGTAAAGGTGCAGTCGGCCTGCATCTGCTTGCACAGCGCTTTCGCCAGGTCGATGTCGAAGCCGACGATCTGGTTGCTGGCATCCAGCGATTCAAACGGCGGATAGGTGGCAGAAACGCCGAAATTGATTTTATCGGCGGCGGATGCGCCAGCGGCGAAGGTTGCGAGTAATGCGGCCAGAACTAACTTTTTCATTGTAATGCTCCCGTCTGTCAATCTTGTCATTATGCGCCGTGTCTGCGGCATGGATGTACAATGCCACTCAATGAATTTATATGCAATAAATATGATTAAATATTATTTAATGCATAAAAAAATGCGGGTAACCCATCAGGTTACCCGCACTACGAAAACAGCTTTATGCATTAAGTCGATTAATTTCTGCGCTCAAACGCCAGCGCCTTACGCTCGATAAGACGCATCATCAGGGTCAGCAGACCGTTGACCACCAGATAGACCAGACCCGCCGCACCGAACACCATCACGTCGTAGGTGCGTCCGTACAGCAGCTGTCCGTGGCCCATCACTTCCATCAGGGTGATGGTGTAGGCCAGGGAGGTACTTTTGAACACCAGCACGACTTCGTTGGAATAGGAAGAGAGGGCGCGCTTAAAGGCATAAGGCAGCAGGATCGCCAGCGTATCCTTCTTGCTCATGCCCAGAGCCCCGCAGGACTGCCACTGGCCTTCCGGGATCGCGCGAATGGCACCGTAGAACAGCTGCGTGGTATAGGCCGCGCTGTTCAGGGAGAGGGCAATCAGGGCGCAGAGCCATGGCTCAGAGAGCAGATGCCAGATAACCGGATATTCCTGTAACGACGGGAACTGGCCCGGGCCGTAGTAAATCAGGAAGATCTGCACCAGCAGCGGCGTTCCGGTGAAGAGCGTAATGTAGCCACGTACAATCCACACCAGCACCGGCGTTTTCAGCGTCAGGACGATGGTGAAGATCAGCGCCAGGATCAGCGCCACGATGATAGACGCGACGGTCAGCGTCAGGCTGGTGTGCAGCCCTTTCATCAGTTCGGGTAAATAATCCAGCATCAGCCTGGTCTCCGTTCAAAACGCGTTGCGCGCAGATCAATACGCTTCAGAACGTACTGGCTCAGCAACGTGATCACCAGGTAGATAGCCGCCGCGACGATGTACCAGGTAAACGGCTCCTGCGTACGGGTGGCGATACTTTTTGTTTGCAACATCAAATCGTTCACGCTGATCAGGCTCACCAGCGCGGTATCTTTCAGCAGTACCAGCCACTGGTTACCCAGCCCTGGCAGGGCATGACGCCACATCTGCGGCATCACCAGGCGGAAGAAGATCGCCGCTTTCGACAGACCCAGCGCCTGGCCGGATTCCCATTGACCCTGCGGTACCGCTTTCAGCGCGCCGCGCAGCGTTTGTGACGCATAGGCCGAATAGAGCAGGGAGAGCGCAATCACGCCGCACAGGAACGGGCTGACGTCGAAGTTCTCAATCTGCATCTGCACCGGGATCTGCGCAAAGCCGAGATTAATCGTGAAGCCGTCCGACAGCGTTAACAGCAGCTGTGAGGAGCCGAAATAGATAAACAGGACCACCAGAATTTCCGGCAGTCCACGCAGCACAGTCACCAGCGCTGAACCGAGCCATGCGACAGGGCGCCACTTAACGGACTCCCACACCGCAAAGAACATCGCCAGTACGAGGCCGATAATCAGTGCACAAACGGCAAGGCCGACGGTCATCCCGGCGGCGCTTGCTAAAGGAAAAATTTCATTCATCAGGAATTACTTCTGGAACCATTTTTTGTAGATGGTTTCGTAGGTGCCGTCTTTCTTCACTTTTTCCAGCGCATCGTTGAATTTCTGCTGCAACTCGGTATTGCCCTGACGTACGGCAATACCCAGACCTGTACCGAAGTAGTCTTTATCGGTCACCTTGTCACCCACGGCGGCCAGCTTGTCGTTCGCTTTCAGCCATTCGGTCACGACAGCCGTGTCCCCGAACACCGCATCGATACGACCGTTTTGCAGGTCCAGCTTCGCATTCTGGTAGCTGTCATACGGCACGGTGGTGATTTCCGGATGCTTATCCATGATGAATTTCTGGTGCGTGGTGCCGTTCTGCACGCCGACTTTCTTGCCTTTCAGCAGGTCAACGGAGGCGTATTTACCTTTCTGACCGATGAACAGGGCCGAGTTGTCATAGTAAGGGGTGGTGAACAGAACCTGCTTTTCACGCTCCGGAGTGATGTCCATTCCGGCCATTACGGCGTCGATACGGCGGAACTTCAGGCTTGGGATCAGGCTGTCGAACGCCTGGTTGCTGAAGGTACAGGTCGCGTCGATCTCTTTACACAGGGCGTTTGCCAGGTCCACGTCGAAGCCAACAATCTTGTTGTTCGCATCAATGGATTCAAACGGAGGGTAGGACGCTTCAGTGGCGAAACGGATGGTCTGGGCTGCGGTAGCGGAAAGGCTGACGCTAGCAAGCAGCGCGGCAATCAATACTTTTTTCATTATAATTTCCCTAACACATCAGTGAGATAAATAGTTTTTGAAGGCATCGGTTTGCGGGTTAGTGAAGCAGCTCGCGTCACCCTGCTCAACGATATACCCGTTTTCCATATAGACCACGCGGCTGGCGGTTTTGCGCGCCACTTCCACCTCGTGGGTCACGATGACCTGGGTAATGTTGGTTTCCGCCAGCTCACGAATAATGCTCACGATCTGGGCGGTAATTTCCGGGTCCAGCGCCGCGGTTGGCTCGTCAAACAGCAGCACTGCCGGCTCCATCATCAGCGCACGGGCGATCGCCACACGCTGTTGCTGACCACCAGAGAGGTGTAAAGGATACCGGTCGCTGTACGGTTTCAGACGCAGACGTTCCAGCAGCTTTTCCGCACGCGCCATCGCCTGGTCTTTGCTTAAGCCAAGCACGCGGCACGGGGCTTCAATCAGGTTTTGCACCACCGTCAGATGCGGCCAGAGATTGTATTGCTGGAAAACCATGCCCACGTTTTGACGCAGTTCACGAATCGCTTTATCAGACGGGGTTTTCGCGAAGTCAAAATGGTTACCGGCGATGGCTAGCGTCCCCGAACGGGGCATTTCAAGCAGATTAAGAACTCGCAGAAGGGAGCTTTTTCCCGCGCCGCTTGGGCCGAGCAAAACCAGCGTTTCGCCCTCCGGGCAACTCAGCGTAATGTCGAACAGCGCCTGGTGTGCGCCGTAGAAGCAGTTAATGCCGTTTAGTTTAATACTCATCGGGGCAGTCTTTACTCATCCAGGCAATCTATAGCAATTGAGGCCGCAGATAGTACCGTTGACAGAATAGTTATGCAATATTTCTGCGTTAAAAGTTAAATATAACCCGTGTTTCCTCTTAAACATAGCACAAAATAGCGACGGGAAAGGGGGGCGAGTATAAATGTCGGCATTCCGCAGGAAATGCCGGACATTTTACGGGGTTAACGTTTATTGAACGGAGGCGTTAGCGGTTCTCGATCGACTGGCGAAGGGTGCCCGCCGGGGCATGAACGCTGCCGCCAATGTAGCGCACATCGTCTATTGCCCAGCACTGGCCTTCACGGATCATCAGCACCTCATCCTGCCAGGTTTGCGTTCCCTGGGTGAGCTTCACGCGCAGGGGAATATTGCGTGCGTCGGTATTCGGTATGGTGGACGCGCTGGCGACGTCGGCGCTGTCCGGCAGCGTGGCGCGGCTGGAGAACGGATCGGATGACAGCAGGGCGTTGTGCTGCGGATCGCGCGAAGCGTCGGTGAGCAGTTTCGCCAGATTATCGCTCAGGTACGGGCGCAGGGCGGTCAGGTCATTACCGCGATGCTGAATACGGTAATCATAAAATTGTTGCGCCACGGCATCCGGGCCACCCTCAATACAAGGGCCGCTGCGGGTTCCGATATCCTTAAAGGCTGGCGTGACCGGCGTTGTGCAGGCGCTGAGCACCAGCGCGCATGGCACTAAAAGCGTTAAAGCAGAGTAGCGCATGTTGATTTCCTTATTTATTAACTATCCTTTCAATCATAGCGTAACGAACCGATAATGCTGTCGCTAACGCATTGAACGCTAAAGAAGGAGAGAAAGTATGCAATTTTCAACAACGCCAACCCTGGAAGGTCAACCGATTGCCGAGTACTGCGGCGTGGTCACCGGTGAGGCGATTCTGGGCGCAAACATTTTCCGCGATTTCTTTGCCGGCATTCGGGATATCGTCGGGGGTCGCTCCGGCGCGTACGAGAAAGAGCTGCGTAAAGCGCGCGAGATTGCGTTTGAGGAGCTGGGCGAGCAGGCCAAAGCGCTGGGCGCGGATGCGGTGGTGGGCATTGATATCGACTACGAAACGGTCGGGAAAGATGCCAGCATGCTGATGGTGAGCGTAAGCGGCACGGCGGTGAAGACCCGTCGATGAAGCGTTCGCTCTCAACCCTCCTGCTGGCGATGTTGCTGGCAGGATGCGCCTCGGAAGAGGGCATTGTTGATAAAGGCGCTTACGAGCTGGATACGCGCCATCAGGCGCAGGCGGCCTACCCGCGTATAAAGGTGCTGGTTATTCACTACACCGCCGATGATTTCGACACCTCGCTTGCGACCCTGACCGATAAAAACGTCAGCTCTCACTATCTCATCCCCGCAAAGCCGCCAGCTCCGCAGGGCAAACCGCGTATCTGGCAGCTGGTCCCGGAGAGCGAACTGGCCTGGCATGCGGGCATCAGCTTCTGGCGTGGCACCAACCGCATAAATGATACCTCCGTCGGCATTGAGCTGGAAAACCGCGGCTGGCGGAAAACCGGTGACGTGAAAACCTTTACCCCCTTCGAACCGGGGCAAATTGCGGCGCTGATCCCGCTTGCCAGAGACATCATCGCCCGCTACGACATTAAACCGCAGAACGTGGTGGCACACTCGGATATCGCCCCGCAGCGTAAAGACGATCCTGGGCCACTGTTTCCTTGGCGCGAACTGGCGCAGCAGGGTATCGGAGCCTGGCCCGATCCGGGGCGCGTGAATTTTTATATCAACGGGCGACCGCATTATCAGCAGGTTGATACCGCAGCACTGCTCGATTTGCTGGCGCGCTACGGTTACGAGGTGCCAGAAAACAGTACGCCCGAACAGCAAAAACGCATCATCATGGTTTTCCAGATGCATTTCCGTCCGCAGTTATGGAGTGGCGTTGCAGATGTTGAAACCATGGCGATTGCTGAAGCACTTTTAGAGAAATACGGACAGGGGTAAACCTTCGGATTACCCCCGAATGAGTATATTTTAGCAAGTTTCTATCAGATTAATCTTAAGTACAAACTCATTTCATTTTTAGTTAATTGACTTAAAATTATCCGGATTTAAGATGGACATATAGCACGCTAAGTAATTTGGCGAATAAAAAATCTTCACACTTTTATTTTTATTCTTGACGTTTTCATCAGGAAAAATATTTATGGCTCGGTATGAATGCCGTTGCCATGCTTTTTAAAAATCACATCTTAAATCGGGTATAACCATGTTAAGCATCTATGGAAAAAAATTACGTCCGCAACATGAAATGGAAAAGATCATTTCTGCAACCTCAGGCGTTGAAGAAAGAACATTAAAAAAATGGCAGAAAATTTCCACTTCTGATTCCGGCTATATTCATATTATCGTCAGCGGTGAAGTCGAATTTCGACGTGAATCTGACGAACTGTGCATGTTCACCGTCACCGGGCAATGCATTTTCGGCCTGTCGTCAATGTATTACAGCGCCACCCATATGTACGGCCTTGTTCGGACGAATACGGTTGTTCGCTCGATCAAGAAAGAGGTCTTCGCCCAGCTGATGACCGAAAAAAATCTGTGGCCAGAACTGACCAAAGTCCTTTCCTGGTACATCTGCATGCTGAGCAAACGTGATGATGTTCTGGTTGCCCGCAGTGCGTATTCCGTTGTCCGCGAATTTTTATATGAGATTAACGACCTGATTGTTCAACAACAGCGTGATATTAACGTTTATGATTACATTCAGGAATACACTAACCTGGCACGTAGCACTATTATTAAAATCCTCTCCGATCTGAAAAAGGGTCAATATATTGTGGTGGAAAAAGGTCGACTGCTTAACCTTACCGCACTGCCTGAAAAATATTAATACCTGCTCCCGCCGTCTCCTTTTTTACTGAAAGGAGAACGGCTATTTCCACTGTTTTTTACACTGGCTTGTGAATTATCCTGCGTTTCGTCAACCGGCGGCGCGGGAATTTTTCCTTGAGAATAATCCTGCTCCTGCTCTTTTAGCGCCTGCTTAAATAATTCTGTTAATAATGACTCTTCACTGCCCGTGCTGGCGGGAGCGTTATCGTGCTCATGCGCTTCGGTCCCGGGTAAGGTATCCCGCGAGGCGTCGTGTGGCACCGCGCCGTCGGGCGCCTGCTGCCAGTCGCCATCATCACTGTTGATCGGCAGATCCTGCATCGATGGAACATCAACTGGCACTGGCGCAGCTTTAGGCTGCGGATGCGGGAACGGTTTACTCACGTACACGTAATGCATATCCGAAAGCTGCGTTTCCGGTTTCGCAACGCTGGCGTTGACCGGTTCAGGCGCCGGGTGGTGCAGGTTCCAGTAGACGTGCATATACAGGCCGACAACCAGCATGACGCAAAGCCCGACCAGCCATAACGCTGTTTTGCCGAATACGTTTTTCAGGCTGGGGAGACGGTACGAAAACCAGACCGCTTCCCCGGTTGTATAGCTGTGCTGGGCCGCAAGACAGATGGTCGACATTAGGCTTTCTTCTCCTGCATTTTCGCGTCCGGGGTGGTGCGGGTGGCCTGAATCAGTACGCCCGGCGTGCTGTTGGTCACGCGCATCAGCTGCATCAGCGTATCTTCGCCGGGGATGCCATCCACGTGCAGATGCATTTTTTGCTGGAACTCGCGGGTGCGTTTCATCATCTCTGTGGTCCAGATCCGGGCATGCGTTTCGGGCTGGCTCAGCGCCAGGCTTAATTGCTGATCCAGCCAGGCCATATCTTTGCTGTCGCTGGCCGCGCCGATCGCGTCTTTACCTTCCGGTGTCAGGCGGTGCAGCTGGGTAAAGTTGCCGGTCGCGTGCCGGTTAAACCAGCTGCGGCTCACCTGCCAGGTCCGGTTATTCATTAACAGGTCAATGGACGTGTCCCCGACCCTGGCGACCACCGCATAGTTAAGATGGCCGCTGGTTTTCAGTTCACTGACCCACGGATACCCTTCCTGCGCCAGCGTCTCCGGCGACGCGTTCCCCTGTTTACACATCAGGTTCACTTTGGCGGCGTTCTGGCACAGCGCATCTTCGGCCGAGGCGTCATACCCCCACATGAGATACAACTGATGCATCGCATCCGGCTGATTAACTATTTCGTTGTCGATAACCGGCACTACGGGCGCTTCGACTTTTAGCGATTGCTGTTTCCAGTTGACGGGCACCGGCAGCTGGATCGGCAGGCGTGCGCCGATCGATGAGGTCAAATACCAGCCGCAGGCGGCAAACAGCACGGACGCAAACAGCCCCACGGTCGCCAGGCGCTTACCGTGTTTTTGGGCGGGCAGGATCTCTCCCGCCGCCAGACGTAAATGACGTGGGCTGACCTGCGCCGCGCGTTCCGTCCAGGCGGCGAGCATTGACAGGTGCGCCAGCGCGTTCAGTTTGCTGATGTTGCCTTTGGTTAGCGTGTGCATTCTGCGCACGCGGGCAGGCGGCAACGGCGAGTTTTCGCACCCGTGTTCTTCGCACTGGGCCTGAACATAGCTCAGGTATTCGCGGCAGGTCAGGGGGCGCAGGGCATGATGCGTGTGCGTATATTCGCGCAGTTCAGGTTGCTTTAGCAGGATCTCCTGATCCGCAGTGCCCGTCAGTACCACGGCGAGCCGGAAGTTCAGCTCCTGGGCGCGCGTGAGCAGCGTTCCCAGGACTTCACGGCAGCTCTCCTTCATGGCTTCGGCATGGGCGATCGTCAGCACTCTGGATTTTGCTTTCCCCTCCTGCCACTGGCGCAGGACGGCATCCACCGCCTGCATGCGATCTTTAATCACTTTCGTTCCCGGGTTGAGTTTGTACAGCAGGCTACTGGCACTCAGTTTGGGAAACGCGTTGATGGCAAGAACGGTATGGTTGCTGGCTTTCAGCGCGTCGATGAACTGACCCAGAAGCGGAGCGTCGTCGCAAAAAAGCCCGATAATTCCCGCCAGCTGGGTTTTCTCTTTCAGCAGGTTGAACACGTCCTGATGATAAGGCACCAGAAAATCACCGGATAAACGGGTGATTGTCCTGAATGGCGGATTGTTAAAATTAAAGTGGCTCTGATACATAACGACTTACCGTCTCTGATTAGGAATAGCAACAGCAGCAGAAAGTAAGGTAATGCCCCTGAGCGGTCAATTTGCAGACAGAGTAAAAATATCCAGCCGGCTGCGCCTAACATCTGGAATTTATACGGTCAATATTTTTCTTTATGAAAGTTGGTGGCGAAGTCAGTGGTCGCGTTTGCAACAGCTTATTACTATTTTCCTCCATATTGGCGCAGTATGACGCTGCTTATTTTTGCTTTGCTATAGGCCGGATAAAAAATGAGGTTCTCATTTCTGTCACGGTGGATAACGCCTTGTATTATGTTTTTGCTGCTCATTTTTTGTGGCCAGCAAGGCTATCTCACCTTTAAAGATTATAAAAAAGTTATGAATAAGTTTGCTAATTCTGACCTACAGCCGCTGAAAAAAACGCGCGAAGACAAACCCTTCACGCTTTTTACGGCTGCCGTCCGTCAGGAGAACTTATCGGCTGCGGCAAAACCCCCGCTGGCGGCGGAGATTGAAGGCATTGTGCGCAGTGATGACGCCTGGCTCTCCTTCGCTGTCATCAAAACCCCGGGCGGCCAGCGAAGCTACCGCGAGGGTGAACCGCTCGCCGGGTTTAACGACGCATTTATTCAGGAAATAAACAAAGATAATGTGGTGGTTAATTATGAAGGTGCTACGCAGGTACTGGCGTTAAATAAACCGGACTATTTTAAGGGGGGCGTGGAGAGCGGCCCGGTTACAAAATCGACGAAAGATGCTGGCGCAGAGAGTGTGCATCTTGATGATTATCTGGTGTTAAAACCCATCATTGAAAAAGGCCGACTGGAAGGCTACAGGATAAACCCAAGGAATGCCTCCGCCTTTTACAGTCAGTCAGGTCTGGAAAAAGGCGATGTGGCGATTCAGGTTAACTCTGTCGATATGACCGATGAAGCAAAAGCGAAAAGCATTATTGCCAACTGGTCGAAAATGAAAGAAGCGGAGGTCATCGTACGACGTCACGCTCACCTTGAAAATATTCGGGTTAATGTTCTAAACAATTAATAAGTGTGCAGACATGAAAAAATTTCCCTGGGCGTGCGTGGCGCTGACCGCATTGTCGTTATATTCCAGTTCGCTGCTTGCAGCTAACTTTAGCGCAAGTTTTAAAAATACTGATATTCGCGAGTTTATCGATACGGTAGGTCGCAATCTCAACAAAACTATTCTGGTCGATCCGTCCGTCCAGGGAACCGTCTCGGTCAGAACCTACAACGTGCTGACGGAGGATGAGTATTACCAGTTCTTCCTGAGCGTGCTGGATCTCTACGGCCTGTCGGTGATCCCGATGGACAACGGCATGGTCAAAGTGGTGCGCTCAAGCGTAGCGCGTACCGCCGGTGCGCCGCTGGCAGACAGCAAGAACCCGGGCAAAGGTGACGAGATTATCACCCGCGTGGTGCGCATGGAAAACGTACCCGTTCGCGAGCTGGCCCCGCTGCTGCGTCAGCTCAACGATGCCACCGGCATCGGGAATGTGGTCCACTTTGAGCCGTCCAACGTCCTGCTGTTAACCGGTAAAGCCTCGGTGGTGAACCGCCTGGTGGATCTGGTTCAGCGCGTCGATAAAGACGGTATTCAGCGCCGCGAAATCATCCCGCTGCGCTTTGCCTCTGCCAAAGAGCTTTCGGATATGTTGAACAACCTCAACAACGAAGAGCAGAAAGGGCAGAACGCGCCGCAGCTGGCGGCCAAGGTGGTGGCCGATGACGAAACCAATAGCCTGGTGATCAGCGGCTCGGAAGATGCGCGCGCGCGTACCCGTTCCCTTATCCATCAGCTGGATCGCGAGCAGAATAACGAGGGGAACACCCGCGTCTTCTACCTCAAATATGCCAGCGCCACCAAAGTGGTACCGGTGCTGACGGGGATTGGCGAGCAGCTGAAAGACAAGCCGGGCGCGGCCAAAGCGAAAACCGCGAGCGCCTCAACCGACCTGAATATTACCGCCGACGAGTCGACCAACTCCCTGGCGATCACCGCGCAGCCTAACGTGATGAACTCCCTGGAGAAGGTGATCGACAAGCTGGATATTCGCCGTCCGCAGGTGCTGGTGGAAGCGATCATTGCCGAAGTGCAGGACGGCAACGGCCTGGATCTTGGCGTGCAGTGGACGAGCAAGCACGGCGGCGTGCAGTTTGGCGCTACCGGCCTGCCAATCAGCCAGATTAAAAATGGCACCATGAAAGGGGCGAGCTTCACGGGCCTTGCGACCGGCTTCTTTAACGGTGATTTCGGTGCGCTGGTGACCGCGCTCTCCACCGACGGTAAAAACGACATCCTCTCCACGCCAAGCGTGGTCACGCTGGATAATAAAGAAGCGTCGTTCAACGTCGGTCAGGATGTGCCGGTGCTTTCCGGTTCGCAAACCACCAGCGGCGACAACGTCTTTAACTCGGTTGAGCGTAAAACCGTGGGGACCAAGCTGAAGATTGTGCCGCAAATCAACGATGGCGACATGATCCACCTGAAGATTGAGCAGGAAGTATCCAGCGTCGACAACAGCGCAACGGAAGATTCCAGCCTCGGCCCAACCTTCAACACGCGCACGATCAATAACGAAGTGATGGTCCACAGTGGCCAGACGGTGGTGCTCGGCGGCCTGATGGAAAATGTGACCAAACAGTCGGTCTCCAAAGTGCCGCTGCTCGGCGATATCCCGCTGGTCGGGCAGCTGTTCCGCTACACCTCGCAGGATACTTCCAAACGCAACCTGATGGTGTTTATTCATACCACCGTCCTGCGTGACGACGACAACTACAGCGCAGCCTCGAAAGAGAAATATGATCAGATCCGGGTGCGCCAGATGCAGCGCGTGGAAGAGAAAAAGCTCGGTATTGTCGAGCCGAGCGACAACGCCGTACTGCCAGCGTTTCCTGCCGCCAGCACTGCACCCGTGAAAACCCACGCGGCACGCAATCCGTTTAAAGAGTAAGGCGGAGGGGAAACGTGGACGAACTGACTAAAACCCTGTGTAGCAGCAACTACGCAAAAGAAAACGGCGTTCTGCTTTACAACAATGACGTCTATATCCGTGAGGACACCCCGGCGTTAGCGCTGCTGGAGGTGCGCCGGGTGCTGGGATGCGCGTTTGTCCCGGTTACCCTGGCGCCGGAAGCGTTTGACGAGATGCTGGCCAAAATCTGGCAGCAGAGCAGCGGCGTGTCGCAGCAGCTGGTGGACGATATGGACGCGGATATCGATCTGATGGCGTTAACCGAGGAGATCCCGGATAACGAAGATCTGCTCGATAACGACGAAAACTCGCCGGTGATCCGCCTGATCAACGCCATTCTCGGCGAGGCGGTGAAGGACGGCGCGTCGGATATTCATATCGAAACCTTCGAGCGCACCCTGAGCATACGCTTTCGCGTTGACGGCATGCTGCGCCCGGTGCTGCAACCGGCGCGTAAGCTCGCCCCGCTGCTGGTGTCGCGTATCAAGGTGATGTCGAAACTCGACATCGCCGAGAAACGCCTCCCGCAGGATGGTCGTATCTCCCTGCGCATCGGTCGCAAGGCCATCGACGTGCGCGTCTCGACCATTCCGTCCCAGTACGGCGAGCGCGTGGTGATGCGCCTGCTCGATAAAAGCAATCTCAAGCCCGACATCAACAAGCTGGGGCTGATTGATGAAGAACTGGAGAAGCTGAAAGGGCTGATCGACCGCCCGCACGGGATCATCCTCGTTACCGGCCCGACGGGTTCCGGTAAAAGTACCACGCTGTACGCCATTCTTTCGGCGCTGAACGGCCACGAACGCAACATTCTGACCGTGGAAGATCCGATTGAGTACGAGCTGGAAGGGGTGGGGCAGACGCAGGTTAACCCGCGCGTGGACATGACCTTTGCCCGCGGGCTGCGCGCCATTCTGCGTCAGGACCCGGACGTGGTGATGATCGGGGAAATTCGCGACGGTGAGACCGCCCAGATTGCGGTGCAGGCGTCGCTGACCGGTCACCTGGTGATGTCGACGCTGCACACCAACAGTGCCGCAGGGGCGATAACCCGTCTGCGGGATATGGGGCTGGAGTCCTTCTTAATCGGTTCATCGCTGCTCGGTGTCATTGCCCAGCGTCTGGTGCGTCGGCTGTGTACGCACTGCCGGACCACCAGTCCGCTGGACGCCAATGAAAAAGCGCTGTTCAGCTTTATGGCCGCGCCGCCAGACGCGATTTACCGCGCGGTGGGGTGCGAACACTGCCGTCAGAGCGGCTATCAGGGCCGCGCCGGTATCCATGAATTCCTGGTGGTGGACAGCGCCATGCGTCGCGCCATCCATGAAGATAAGGACGAAATGTCCCTCGAAACGCAGCTTTTTAAGCATGCCTACAGCCTGCGTGAAAACGGGCTGCTGAAGGTGATCGGCGGCGTGACGTCTCTGGAAGAGGTCATGCGCGTCACCGCCGAACGTGGGGGGGATGCGTAATGGCTTTCTACGCCTGGACGGCAACGGATGCCGCGGGGAAAACACAGCGCGGGACGTTACAGACCGAGGGGCAGAAGCAGGTTCGCCAGTGGCTTCGCGAGCAAAAGCTGATGCCCGTCAGCATCACCGAAACCCGCGAAACGGCGGCTGGCGGGAAAGCGAAAACCGGGGTGAAGCTCTCTACTCCGGTGCTGTCGATGTTTACCCGTCAGCTTTCGACGCTGGTCAACGCCGCGCTGCCGCTGGAGAGCGCGCTGAAAGCGATCTCGAAGCAGACGGAAGACAAAAAGCTGGCGGCGATGGTGGTGGAGATCCGCGAGAAGGTGGTGGAAGGCCACACCCTGTTCGATGCCTTCAGCCAGTTTCCGCGCACCTTCGACAAGCTTTACTGCACGCTGGTGATGGCCGGGGAGAAAACCGGTCACCTGGGCGACGTGCTGGAAAAGCTGGCGGAGTACAACGAGCAGCGCCAGAAGATGAAAAGCAAGCTGACGCAGGCAATGGTCTACCCGATAACCCTCACCGTGGTCGCCATCGCGGTCATCAGCATCCTGCTGGTGGCGGTGGTGCCGCAGGTGATCGAGCAGTTTACCCACATGAAGCAGCAGCTGCCGATCACCACCCGGACGCTGATTGCGGTCAGTGATTTCCTGCAAGCCTGGGGCATTTATATTGTGGGCATTCTGGGCGGCGGCTTTATCGGCTTCAAAGCCTGGCTGAGGAATGCCAAAAACCGTTTTCGCTGGCACAGCTGGCTGGTGAACGGCTCGCCGATTAAAAAGCTGGTCTGCGCCATCAACAGTGCCCGCTATATCCGTACCCTGAGCATTTTGCAGGCCAGTAGCGTGCCGCTGCTGGAGGGGATGTATATCGCGATGGACGGTATCGAAAACCGCTATGCCCGGCAGGTGCTGGAGCAGGCCGCCGACACCGTGCGCCAGGGGGCGTCGCTGTATGCGGCGCTGGAACAGGCGAAATTATTTCCGCCCACCATGCTGTATATGATTGCCTCCGGTGAAGAGAGCGGGGAATTAGGTAATTTAATGGATCGCGCGGCGGAAAATCAGGAATCGGCCTTACAACATCGAATTACATTAACGCTGTCGGTCTTTGAACCGGCGCTGGTGGTATCCATGGCGACGATTGTTTTATTCATCGTGCTGTCAATATTACAACCGCTTCTGCAACTTAATAATATGGTAGGTTAAATCATGGCTTTAAAACGTAAAAACCTGGCTCGCCAGGCGGGCTTTACATTGCTCGAATTAATGGTGGTCATTGTTATTCTCGGCGTACTGGCGAGTATGGTGGTGCCAAATTTAATGGGCAATAAGGAAAAAGCCGATACGCAAAAAGCAACCAGCGATATTGTCGCGCTCGAAGGCTCGCTGGATATGTACAAGCTGGATAACCACCGCTATCCGACCACAGAGCAGGGTTTGCAGGCGCTGGTGACCAAACCTGAAATCGCGCCAATCCCGAACGGCTACCGCACGGACGGCTATATCCGTCGCCTGCCGCAGGACCCCTGGGGCAATGATTATCTTCTGGTGAGCCCGGGTGAACACGGCGCGGTGGACGTCTTCTCAGCCGGTCCGGACGGCGAAGCCAATACCGCCGATGACATTACCAACTGGTCTCTCGATAAGAAAGAGAAATAATGAAAAATCAACGCGGCTTTACGTTGCTGGAAATTATTCTGGCGCTGGTGATATTTGCCAGTTGCGCCATGATGGTGGTGTCCACCATTCCTTCGCGCAGCGGCGCGGATATATTTGGCCAGCAATTAAAAGCGCTCGTTGATTATGGTTCAGACCGTGCGGTGATGGACGGAAATATTGTTGGGCTGGTGATCGCCACCGATAAATATCAGCTGGTGACGATCGCCGATAAAAAAGGCGAGCGTCACTGGATGCCATTATCTGCCGGACGCATTAACACCAAAGGTGATTTTCCGGAAGAGATGCATGTGTCGCTTTCGCCGCAGCGTCTGGCCGCGACGGTGACCTCCGAGCCGCAGGTGATCTTTTTACCGGACGGTGAAATCAGCCGCTTTACGCTGACGCTGCAAAGTTACGACAAACAGCACCATTTCCGCGTGGTGTCGCACGGTGCGGCGCCGGTATCGGTAGAAAACGATGGCTAACGGCAACAAAAAGCAAAAGGGGATGACGCTGCTGGAGGTGATGGTCGCTCTGGTGATTTTCTCCACCGCCGCGCTGGCACTGATGAACTCGGTCTCCCTGAACGTGCGTTTTACCCATGGCCTGGCCGATACCTTGCAGGCCAGTTGGGTGGCGGAAAACCAGCTGGCGGAGGCACAGCTCACCAGAACTGACTTCCCGGATGCTGAACAGCAGGGGACGGAAATCATGGGCGGGCGCAGCTGGAACTGGCGTAAGCAGCGGGTGAAAACCGCCGACAACGTCTGGGCGAATACCCTACGCGTATATGCGGAAAGCGATGAGAGCCAGCCGGTTATCTCCCTGCGCATCATTCCGCCGGGAGAGAGCAAGTGAAGAAAACGCGACGCCAGCGCGGATTTACCCTGCTGGAGATCATGATTGCGCTGACTATCTTCGCGGTGATCAGCACCCTGGCCTGGCAAATTCTGGACGGCGCGATGCGTACCAGCTCGGCCACCGATGCCAGCGCCGCAAAGCTCAACCAGCTTCAGCGCGCCTGGAGTCTGATGGAGCGTGATTTTTTCCAGCTTCAGGCGCGCGCCCCGCGTAATGAGCCGGAGCTGTTTCGTCAGGAGGGCGATGCTCTTGAACTGACCACCCTGAATGGCGTGAGCGGAACGGTCCAGCTGGAGCGCGTGCGCTGGCGGCTGGAAGAGGGGCGTTTGTATCGCGACGTCTGGCCGGTCATTGACGGCCCGGCGGACGTTAAGCCTGACGAGGTGCCGATTGTCAGCGGCGTAAAATCATTGCAGTGGCGGTTTTATCGTCAGGGCTGGCTGACCGCCTGGCACGACGCCGCCCATCTGCCGGACGGCGTGGAGGTTACGTTGACGATGGAAAACGGGGATACCTGGCGCTGGGTGTTCACTACACCGGGTGATATGCCGGAGGTGGCCGCTGCCGCAGCGCCAGCGCCTTCGCCGGAGACCAGACCATGAAACGGATCCGTCAACAACAGGGCGTCGCCCTGCTGGTGGTGCTGATTTTGCTGGTGATGATGTCGGCGCTGGCCGCCAAAATCAGCCAGCAGTTCTGCCGTAATTTGCAGAAAACGCATTATCAGGTAAGCCAGCAGCAGCTGCGCTGGGCGATGCAAACCCAGGAAAAAGTGGTGAAGGACCGGTTACAGACCGACGCCAGCGGCGAGAGCAAGCCGCTGGCCCTGGACGGCGACTGGCATCAGCCGCTGGAGACGCAGGGTGAGGACTATACGGTCGTGAGCCAGGTGGAAGATGCGCAGGACTGCTTTAACGTCAATAACCTGTTGACCGCCGACATCGCACCCCAGGGGCAAAGCGCTCCCGGGGTGGCGGAAAAATCGCGTAAAGAGCGGATTGTTGAACAACTCCTGACGGAAAGCGGCCTCAGCCCGGGCACGGCGGAGGCGGTCTATTTCCAGCTGGTGGATTATCTCGATGGTGACAGCACCACGGCGAAGGAGGGGGCCGAAAGCGATGCGTGGGCTGGCGTCGTGCCCGCGCGGCAACCGGCAAATCAGATGATGCGCAGCATCGCAGAAATCAAACTGCTGCCGGCGTTCCCTGTTACGGCGTATCCGAAGGTGAGCAAGCTGCTATGCGCGCTGCCGGACACTGTCAGCAAGGTCGATGTCAACACTCTGCAACCGAAACAGGCCGCCGTGCTGGCGGCCATGTTCCCGGGAAAACTGACGCGGGATGACGCCGTTCGCCTGCTGGATGCGCGTCCGGAATCGGGCTGGGAAAATATGGAAGCGTTCAGCAAAGCGCTGGAGCAGGCCTTCCCGCAGTTAAAAGACGATCTCCCGCAGGTGGCGGATCAATTTTCTATAAACAGCCGGTACTTCCGCGTGAATTACACCGGCAATACCGATGAATTAACGCTTCGCGTGGTCAGCCAGCTTCAGGTGAATAACGAAGCCGGTGAGATCGTGACGTGGCAGCGTCGTTACCGAATGATTGAATAAGAAAAGTAGAACGTTATGAAACAGGTACTTTTTGTTCGTCCCGACAGCCGCGAGGGCGGGAAAATAATGTGGTGTGAGTCCGGCAGCGAGCGCGTTGAGGTGGTCGACAGCCTGGAGATGCTGGCCGAACACCCCCTGGCTACGCGCGTTTGTCTCCTGTTGCCCGCCAGCGACATGATTTTCCGCCATTTTACGCTGCCGAAAAAGGTGGCTTCTCAGGCGATGGCCTTCTCGTGGATGGCGGAAGAGACGCTGATTGGCGACGTGGACAACCTCCACTGGACGGTACTCCACAAAAAAGGCGCCGACGTCGACGCCGTGGCCATTGACGCCGACCGCCTGCGCGCGGCATTAACCCGCTGTCAGGAGGCCGGATTAAACGTGATTCAGGCCCTGCCTGATGCCTGGCTGCTGCCCGTGACGACAGGGGGCAGCACGCTGGTCGCACAGGATGATAGCTACTGGCTGCGTTTATCGCCCCATGTGGCGGGTGAAATGGAGGCAACCCTGCTGCCGCTGTTAATGCAGAAAGCCGGGGTCGGGGAAGTGTGGTGTTACGGCGATGCG
Source organism: Enterobacter cloacae complex sp. 397G4 (assembly GCF_050031515.1). NCBI lineage: Bacteria > Pseudomonadati > Pseudomonadota > Gammaproteobacteria > Enterobacterales > Enterobacteriaceae > Enterobacter > Enterobacter cloacae complex sp. 397G4. The sequence goes on from NZ_JBLGWE010000001.1 coordinate 1,641,910, forward strand.
CCTGCGAAGGTGCACGTTGACGTGCAGCATGCCTGGCAGCATCCGCTGGCACTGATTCAGCCGCAGTGGCAAACCTGCCGCGTTAACCTGCTTCACGGTGAATTCAGCCTTAAGGCCGGTAATGGGCGGGCGGCGAAAAGTATGAAAGCCGCGATGGTGGCGGCGGGTGTGCTGTCTGTTGCTCTGCTGCTGGGGCCACGCATTGCAATGGCCTGGATGCTGGTGCAGCAGGAAAATCGGGTGCAGGAGGAGATCGTCCAGGTTTATCAGCACCATTTCCCCAGCATGCGCCAGCAGACCAATATCAAATATCACTTTGGTCAAAGCCTGAAAAAACAGAGCAAGGGATTCTTTCTTCAGCTTGATGAGCTGGAGAACGCCCGGCAGTCAGTCCCTGCGATGGAGATCGAGCTGCTGGAATACGATGCGCAGCAAAACACCCTGACGCTGAGCGTCAGCGCGCAAAACCAGCCCGCGTTGCAGGCGTTTGTTAACCAGACCAGTGAGAATTTTGATTTTACCTTACAGCCTGTTTCAACAACCGAACCGTATACCGCCATGATCGCAGGGAAACATAAATGAAAGAGCGAATCGCGCAGCTGAAGTCACGCTATCAGAATTATAGCACCCGGGAAAAAATTATTTTAAAAATATGTGCCGTTGCCATTGTGGGGGCAGTGGTGTATTACACGGGAGTGATCCCCCTGGATAATATGATTCAAAATAGTAAGTCGACGCTTAAAAGACAAAAAGAAACCCTTAACTGGATGCGCAGTGAAATTGATAAAAATCATCTTCAGGTCCAGATAGTCAAAACGAATAATCCGCGTACGGTGGTCGAGAACAGCGCCCATGAAATTAACCTTTCACTGACGGATATGCGCCAGGAGGGGCAAACTTTATCGTTCGTGTTGAATCGGGTGAGTGTGTATGAATTAAGAAGCTGGCTGCGTGAAATTAATCAGACCTCCGGCGTGAGACTGCAAAAAATAAACCTCACGCCGGTGGACCACCTCAGCGACGTGAAAGCGCAGGTGCAGCTCACCTGGTCAAAAAACGCATGAATACCTTTTCGCTGATGCGGGACGCCTTTCCGGTAGGGTTCCCGATAATGAGTGCGATCCTGGGCGGCATTGTGGGCAGTTTTCTTGGCGTTGTCGCCGAACGCGTACCGGGGATGGTGATGGATGAGGAGGGGAGTGGCAATCTGCTCTTTCCGGCCTCGAACTGTCCGGTGTGCCAGCACGCACTTGCCGCGTGGGAAAACATCCCGCTGCTCAGCTGGCTGTTATTACGGGGACGCTGCCACCAGTGCGGCAGCGCGATCCCGCTGCGACTCTTTCTGGTCGAACTAATCTCCGCCTTGTTTTTTGGCATCACGGCCTGGTGCATGCCGGACGTTCAGGCGCTGTTCTCTTTGTGGTTACTGGCGGCTTTTTTACTGCCGCTGGCCATGATCGACTGGCAGCATCAGCTGCTTCCGGACTGCCTGACCCAGCCGCTGCTGTGGGCGGGGTTAGTGCTCCATGCGTTTGACCACACGTTGCCGCTACGCGATGCGCTGTTCGGCGCGGTGGCGGGCTATCTGTCGCTCTGGCTGCTCTACTGGGCTTTTCGTCTGATCACGGGACGAGAAGGTCTGGGTTACGGGGATTTTAAGCTACTGGCGGCGCTGGGCGCCTGGTGCGGCTGGCAGGTGTTGCCCTCCATTGAACTGGCGGCAGCGTTAAGCGGTATTGTCGGTTATTTCGCCGTAAATAATTTAAATAAAAATAACCTCACTATTTCTTTTGGTCCTTATCTCGCCTTTGCTGGAATAGGGGTATTTATGAGCCAGCAATTTGCTTTCACATTTTAAATATACAGGTCAAGATTTTTTATAAATCTTTTTGATGGAGGAAGGGAAGGACGACCCTTTACGCTCAGTGTATCGTAAGAGATATAAGCTACACGGAATTTCAGCTTGTATCTTTTAATGGAGGAATACAACGCAGCAACAATTTTTTGTTCACGGCACTCACGTTGGTTAAATACGCATTACGCGAAACGCATCCATGATCTCACGGAAGACATGGGTTATTACGTTACGAATAAATTTATCAGGAAATAAAAATGAAATTTATGAAGCCAAAATATCTGGCGCTCTTTATTGCGGCGGCAACCAGCTCCGCATTTGCAGCAGCGCCAGGGGCACCGACGATCGGCTATGGCAATGACAAATTTGCCCTGGTGGAAGTGGATCAGGCAGCCCAGGATTATAACAATCTTGTCAAAGTGCATAACGATGGCGTGGATGTAAAAGTTGAGTGGAACGTCTGGAGTGGTGATGCGCCAACTTCAGCGAAAGTTCTGCTGGACGGACAAACCGTATGGACCGGCGCAGCCGGCGCGACGGGCTCTGCAACGTTTAAAGTGAAAAAAGGCGGGCGTTATCAGGAGCAGGTTGAAGTCTGTAACGCCAGCGGCTGTGCGAAAAGCGCCAGCAAGCTGATTATTGTGGCAGACACCGACGGTAGCCACCTGCTGCCGCTGAATACGTCTCTCAAAGAGAATAACAAAGCGTTTGCGAAGCATACCGATAAAGTGGTTGCGGCCTACTTCCCGGAGTGGGGCGTTTATGACCGTAACTTCCCGGTTGATAAGATCCCTGCGGCAAACCTCAACCACATTCTTTACGGCTTCATTCCAATCTGTGGCGGTGACGGCATCAACGACGGCCTGAAAACCATTGAAGGCGGCAACAGCTTCCGCGTGCTCCAGAACGACTGTAAGGGCCGACCTGACTATACCGTGGCGATCCACGACCCATGGGCTGCGCTGCAAAAACCACAGGCTGGCGTCTCCGGCTGGGACGACCCGTATAAAGGTAACTTTGGCCAGCTGATGGCGCTGAAAAAAGCGCATCCGGACCTGAAAGTGCTGCCATCTATCGGCGGCTGGACGCTCTCCGATCCCTTCTTCCACATGGGTGACCCGGCTATCCGCGCACGCTTTGTCTCTTCTGTGAAAGAGTTCCTCCAGACCTGGAAATTCTTTGACGGCGTGGATATCGACTGGGAATTCCCTGGCGGCGGCGGTGTGAGCGAAAACCTGGGCAATCCGCAGCAGGATAAAGCGACCTATACCGCGCTGATGCATGACCTGCGCACCATGCTGAACGAGCTCTCTGCACAGACGGGCCGTACCTATGAACTGACCAGCGCCATCGGTGCAGGCCGCGATAAGATCGAAGACGTGGATTACACTGCCGCTCAGCAGTACCTCGACCACATCTTCCTGATGAGCTATGACTTCTACGGCGGCTGGAGCAACACCGTTCTCGGCCACCAGGCGGCGCTGCGCGCGCCAGCATGGCGTCCGGACACTGACTACACCACTGAAAATGGCGTTAACGCGCTGCTTTCCCAGGGCGTACAACCAGGCAAGATCGTGGTGGGTGCGGGAATATATGGCCGCGGCTGGACCGGCGTGCATGGCTACACCGGTAACAATCCTTTCACCGGCACCGCTACAGGTATGGTGAAAGGGACCTGGGAACCCGGTGTGGTTGACTATCGTCAGATCGTTAACGAATACAAAGGCAAACCAGGCTGGGAATACGGCTACGACGCTGATGCGGAAGCCCCTTACGTCTTCAACAAAACTACCGGCGACCTGATCACGTATGAAGATGCGCGTTCAACCACGGCGAAAGGTAAGTATGTTCTGGCGAATAAACTGGGTGGCCTGTTCGCATGGTCTATCGACTCTGACACCGGTGACATCCTGAACGCGATGAACGAAAGCCTGCTGGGCGGCGACGCTACGCCGGTTGATCCGGAGGTCACCAACCACGCGCCAATCGCGTCCTCTGCCGATCAGAACGTGTCTGGCCCGGTAACCGTCACGCTCGATGGCTCTGCTTCAAGCGATCCTGATGGCGATGCGATTACCTACAAATGGACCCAGGTCTCTGGTCCGTCGGTCACCATCACCAACAGCACCAAAGCGAAAGCGACCTTTAACGTTGCCGCCGCGACGTCCGACCAGACCATGGTGTTCCGCCTGACGGTGACCGATGCAAAAGGCCTGAGCAACGCGATTGATGTCCAGGTGGTGAACAAGGCGCCGAAAGCTAACCAGGCACCGGTTTTAAACCCAATGGAAGCGATCACGCTTGAATCAGGTGAAACCTATGCGCTGCATGCCCAGGCCGCGGATCCAGACGGAGATGCGTTGACCTACGCCTGGAGTGTACCAGCAGATATGCACGCTACCGGGACTGACTCCGCGAACGTGAACATCACTGCGCCGGAAGTGAGCTCGACGTCTACCTACACCCTGAGCGTGGTGGTGAGCGACGGTAAGACCAGCGTGCAGTCTAACGTCCAGGTCACCGTGAATCCGAAAGCGGCGCCTGCACCTGTGCCAGATGACGAAGACACTAACCCGGCGGATGACGTTACCCCTCCGGCTGATGATGTGACTCCACCGTCTGACAAAGGGAGCTGCGATGCACCTGTGGATGCTAACGCCAGCAAATATGCGGCGTGGGAATCCAGCAAAATCTACAACGGTGGCGATACCGTAAGCTTCGACCATCTGGTGTGGAAAGCGAAGTACTGGACTCAGGGCAATCAGCCTGGCTTCGGTGTGGATGCATGGGAGCTGGTAAGCAACGTGAAGATGAACTGGCGTTCTGACCTGGTCTACAACGGCGGCGACACCACCACCTATGAAGGAAACGTTTACCGTGCGAAATGGTGGACCCGTGGTGATAATCCAGCCAACAGCGACGTATGGGTAAAAGAAGGCGCATCAACAGACTGCAAATAATCTAACCCATTAATGACTCCCCCTTTTAGAGGGGGAGTGATTCAAAATTCATTTTACAGGATGTTGGTAAGGAGAAATAACCGAAACTGTCAGCAGGTAAAAATGAAAAAGTTGATTTTGTTGTTATTGATAATAAGCCAAAGCGCTCTGGCAAACTGTTGGAATAAAGCGGCGCATTATTATCATGTCGACCCTTATTTACTGTACGCGATAGCGAATGTGGAATCCGGAATGAACCCGTATGCGGTTGGGCAAAACCGCGATGGCACGCGGGATGTCGGGCTGATGCAAATCAACAGTTCGCATTTTACCGCGCTGGAAAGCAGAGGAATCGACGAATACCGGTTAATCACGGAGCCGTGTACCTCGATCATGGTCGGGGCTTCTATCCTTGCCGGGATGATCAGGGTGTATGGCTATAACTGGGAAGCCGTTGGCGCATATAACGCCGGACTGAAAAAAGAAAATTATCCGCAGAGGATGAAATATGCCCATAAGGTCTGGGCCAAATATCAGCAACTGAAATTAGCAGCACGTTATTAACGTTTTTTATTTTTGAAGAATTCCTGAAGGTGTTCTTCGAAAAGTGAAAACAGCTGAATGTGGTTTATGTATTAACGGAGTAATACCTAAGCCGGGATTTTAACATTTAATTTTAAACGAACAGGAAAACTGAAATGAACAAAAGGACGTTACTGAGTGTACTCATTGCAGGAGCCTGCGTGGCGCCACTCATGGCTCAGGCTGCTAACCTGAAGGAGACCAGCAGTGAGCCGTACACCATCAAAGCCAGCGATCTGGCGAAGAAAGAGAAGGAACTGACGGACTTCCCGCTGATGGCTTCGGTTAAAGAGACCATCCAGACGCTGGATAACGCGCAGGTCGAACTGATTGAGCCAGGCCGGGCGGCGAACCCGGACAACGTTAAGCGCGTTGAAGGGATTGTGAAAGCCAGCGACTGGGAATATCTCTTCCCGCTGCGCGCGCAGGCCTATACCTACAGCAACTTCCTGAAGGCCGTGGGTAAATTCCCGGCGCTGTGTAAGACCTACAATGACGGTCGTGACAGCGACGCCATCTGCCGCAAAGAACTGGCCACCATGTTTGCCCATTTTGCCCAGGAGACCGGCGGCCACGAAAGCTGGCGTCCGGAAGCCGAATGGCGTCAGGCGCTGGTCCACGTACGTGAAATGGGCTGGAGCGAAGGGCAGAAGGGCGGTTATAACGGCGAATGTAACCCGGACGTCTGGCAGGGGCAGACCTGGCCTTGCGGTAAAGATAAAGACGGCGATTTCCTGAGCTACTTCGGTCGTGGTGCGAAACAGTTGTCCTACAATTACAACTACGGTCCATTCTCTGAAGCGATGTACGGCGACGTGCGTACGCTGCTCGACAAACCTGAGCTGGTGGCGGACACCTGGCTGAACCTGGCGAGTGCGATCTTCTTCTTCGCCTATCCGCAGCCGCCAAAACCAAGCATGTTGCAGGTGATCGACGGTACATGGCAGCCGAACGATCACGATAAAGCCAACGGTCTGGTTCCGGGCTTTGGTGTGACCACCCAGATCATCAACGGCGGCGTTGAGTGCGGCGGCCCGACTGAAATTGCGCAGTCTCAAAACCGTATCAAGTACTACAAAGAGTTCGCGAACTACCTGAAAGTGCCTGTTCCGGCGAACGAAGTGTTGGGTTGCGCCAACATGAAGCAGTTCGACGAAGGTGGCGCAGGCGCCCTGAAGATTTACTGGGAACAGGACTGGGGATGGAGCGCGGATACTCCGGACGGCAAAACCTACTCTTGCCAGCTGGTGGGTTACCAGACCCCGTTCAGCGCATTTAAAGACGGTGACTACAGCAAGTGCGTGCAGCACTTCTTTAACGTGAAAATTGTTAACGACGAGGGTTCTTCCGAGACCCCGGACGAAACGCCGGTCACGCCAACACCGACGCCATCCGACGATGAAACGCCGGCACCAACCCCAGCGCCGGATGAAACGCCGGTTGTGGTGAACCACGCGCCGGTTGCGCAGATTGCCGGTCCGATCGGTGCAGTGGAAGCGGGTGCGCAGGTTTCTCTGAGCGCCGAAGGCTCTACCGATCCAGATGGTAACACGCTGACGTATACCTGGCGTTCCCAGGATGGTCAGACTGTTACCGGTCAGGACAAAGCGGTTGTGACCTTTACAGCGCCAGAGTCTGCGACGGCGCAGCAGTATGAAGTGAGCCTGACCGTCAGCGATGGCGAACTGAGCAGCACCACGTCTTACCTGCTGAACGTGAAAGCGAAAGCGGCAACGCCATCCGGAGAAGATACGTCTTACCCGGCATGGAGCGCGAACAGCAAGTACAACGCCGGTGATATCGTGAACAACCACGGTAAACTGTTCCAGTGCAAACCGTTCCCGTACAGCGGCTGGTGTAACAATGCGCCGAAGTACTATGAACCTGGCGCAGGTCTGGCATGGGCTGAAGCCTGGACGGCATTATAAACAGCAAACGGCAACCCCCAGGGTTGCCGTTTTAGTGTCTGCTCTTTCCCCTCACCCTAACCCTCTCCCCAGGGGGGCGAGGGGACAGTACGGTGCAGTTGTAGGCCCGGTAAGGCGCAGCCGCCACCGGGCAAAAGGCTAACGATGAAGTTTCCCGTGATCCCGTAACCACGCCGCCGTACGCACTATCCCTTCATCCAGCGATACAATCGGTTTATATCCCAGCTCGTTCTCCGCCCGCGAAATATCCAGCGTAAAATCAAAGTTGAGCTTCGACACACCGTAATGCGTCAGTGCAGGCTCTTTCGCCGATTTACTGCCAAAGCGCTCCATGCTGCGGGCAATCATGTCCAGCATCGGGTAAGGAACGGAACGGATCCGGCAGTCGATTTTTAACTCGTCAATCAGCCTTTGCACAATGCTGCGCAGGGTACAGGGTTCGCCGTTGGTGATGTTGTACTCGCGGCCCGACACCAGCTTATCGCATTCCGGCTGGCTCGCCAGCCACATGGCGTGAACGGCATTTTCGTAATAGGTCATGTCCACCAGCGCATCGCCGCCGCGCGGTAACAGCACGCTGCCGTAGTGGTGCATCATCTGGGCCAGTCGCGGGATAAAGACTTTGTCGTGCGGCCCAAACAGGCTCTGCGGACGCAGCACGGTAAAGCGGGTGTGCGGGTTTGACTGGGCCAGCAGGTCGATCACCTCTTCGCCCGCCGCTTTACTGCGGGCAAACTCGCAGGCGAAGCGCGCCGGGCGGAAATCTTCCTGAATATCACGATGGTGGTGATAGTCGAAATAGAGCGACGGGGAGGAGATATGAATAAAGTTACGCACGCCCCAGGCGACGGCCCATTCGCCCAGACGACGCGTGGCGCGCACGTTGGCGAGATCAAAGGCTTCCTGGGTACCCCACGGAGAGGTAAAACTGGAGCAGTGCCACAGCGTATCGATACCGGCGAGCATCACCTTGGCCTGAGAGGAGACCAGTTCCGTCAGATCGGCATGGACAAATTCAGCGCCCATTTTTTGCAGGAGCTTACCCATCGCCTCATTGCGACCGGTGGCCCTCACGCTGATGCCTTTGTTGCGCAGAAACTCGACCGCATTTCGGCCTAAGCCGCTGGTCGCCCCGGTAACCAGTACCTTCATAACAATCCACTGTGTTGAAAAGAATTTCGTGCGCATTCTTTCGTGAATTACGATGTGTTGCAATGGGAAAGGTGAAAGATTAAGAGTTTTATTTAGTTATTTTCCCGCTTTTCTTCTGCCAGTTGCGCAATCCGTTTCGCCATTCCGCGGAAGATAAACAGGTGTGCCGGGATCATCAGCAACCAGTAAAACAGACCCGGCATTCCGTGCGGATGCCACCATGCCCGAACGTCCAGTTCACGATGGTCGCCGTTGTCCTTGAGGGTGAAGCAGAGCCGCCCCAGCCCCGGCGCCTTCATGCCAAACAGCAGCGCCAGCTGTTTTTCCGGCTCAACAATAATCACTTTCCAGCTGTCGACGGTATCGCCCACCTTCAGCCAGGGATGGGCAGGGCGGCCTTTTGCCAGCCGGTGACCGACCAGCAGATCCAGCGCGCCGCGCGTTTGCCACAGAATATTGCCGAAGAAATAGCGCTCTTTGCCGCCGATCTGGTTCACAACTTCCCACAGCGCTGCCAGGCTGGCCGTGGTTTTTACCATACAGCCCGCCTGTTTCGGATAATAGCCGTACTCGGGCCGCCAGCGGGCAAACGCCTGCGCGTCATAACCCCAGTCGCTGGAGTTCACCAGCTTCTCTTCCTCTTTCAGCGTGTTGCGCACCGCGTCGTCAAAGCGGATGAGTTCCTGGGGAATTAAGGCGCGCAGCGCGCGATCGTCCGCCAGCAGATCGTGCTTCAACCCCTGGATAAGCGCTTTGGCGGTCGTCGGCGGCACGGAGGTGATCACATTCAAAAACCACACCGATATCCAGCGGGTCGGGAAGGGGATGGGGATCAGCCAGCGGTGGCGGCCACTCACCCGCATAAAATGTTCGAACTGCGCCTGATAGCTCAGCACTTCCGGGCCTGCCGCCTCCAGCACGCGATGCTGCTCCGCCGGGTGATCCAGCAATGCCACCAGATAATGGAGTAAATTCTCCAGCGCAATGGGCGTGGTGCGCGAGCGTACCCAGCGCGGCGGCGTCAGCACAGGCAGGTTGTAGACCATATCGCGCATCACTTCAAATGCGGCGGACCCCGCGCCGACGATGATCCCTGCCCGCAGTTCGGTGACGGGGATACGGGCGCTCCGCAGCGTTTCTGCCGTCAGCTGTCGGGCGCGTAGATGGTCCGACTGCTCGTGCTCAGGCGCCTGGAGCGAGCTTAAAAAAATCACCTGCTTCACCGGCGTTTGCAGCAGCGCATCACGAACGTTCATCGCCACCTGACGCTCGTGGGCGATAAAATCGCCGCCTTCGCCCATGCTGTGGACAAGGTAGTAAAGCGTATCGACCCCTTCCAGCAGCGCAGGAAGCGCTTTCGGCCAGCTAAGGTCAACGTTGTGACACGTCACGCCAGGCAAATGTAGCTTTTGCAGGCGTTCCGTGTTGCGTGCCGCTGCCAGCACCTGGTGCCCCTGCTGGCTTAACGCAGTGGTCAGATGCTGACCGATATACCCGCTGGCGCCGAGCACCAGAATACGTTGCGGCACGGTATGCTCCTTAACGCTGTAAAAACGCCTGCCAGTGTTTCACCACCTCGGTCAGCTGCTCGCGGTTAACGTCAAGGTGCATCACCAGCCGTACGACCGGGGAGGCGTTAATCAGCACGCCTCGGGCTTTCATAAAGTCGCCCAGCGCGGCAGCATGCTCATCGCCGACGCGGACAAACAGCATGTTAGTGTCGTGACGCATGACATCAGCGCCGATTTCACGCAGCTGCGCTGCCATCCACGCCGCATTGTCGTGATCGTCTTTCAGGCGTGACACGTTATTTTTCAGGGCGTACAGTCCGGCAGCCGCCAGAATACCCACCTGACGCATCCCGCCGCCGGTCATTTTGCGCCAGCGGTTGGCGCGCCTGATGTAGTCCGCGCTGCCAACCAGCAGGGAACCTACCGGCGTACCCAGCCCTTTAGAGAGGCAAATGGTGAACGAGTCGCAATATTGGGTGATCGCTTTCAGCTCGCAGCCGTACTCCACCACGGCGTTGAAGATACGTGCGCCGTCAACGTGCAGGCCGAGCTTACGCTCGCGGGTAAAGTCCCATGCCGCTTTCAGGTATTCGCGCGGCAGGACTTTACCGTTATGGGTGTTTTCGAGGCTCAGCAGTTTAGTGCGGGCGAAGTGAATATCGTCGGCTTTGATTTTCGCCGCGACTTTGTCCAGCGGCAGCGTACCGTCCGGCGCGGCATCGATCGGCTGCGGTTGGATGCTGCCAAGCACCGCCGCACCGCCGGCTTCGTACAGGTAGTTATGCGCCCCCTGGCCGACGATATACTCCTCGCCGCGCTCGCAGTGGCTGAGCAGCGCCACCAGGTTAGCCTGCGTGCCGGTGGGCAGGAACAGGGCAGCCTCTTTACCGCTCAGCTCTGCCGCATAGCGCTGGAGTTCGTTGACCGTCGGGTCATCGCCGTAGACGTCGTCCCCGACCGGGGCGGCCATCATCTCTTCGAGCATGGCGCGGCCCGGACGGGTAACGGTATCACTACGTAAATCAATCATTTCACATCCCTTTAATTTAAGAGGTCTTGTGAAATGTTTTACCTGAGCCAGTTGGTTTTTGCCAGTTCGATCACTTCGTCACCGCGCCCGCTGATGATGGCGCGCAGCATGTAGAGGCTAAAACCTTTGGCCTGTTCCAGCTTGATTTGAGGCGGGATCGCCAGCTCTTCTTTGGCGACCACCACATCCACCAGCACCGGGCCGTCGATGGCGAAGGCGCGTTGCAGGGCGTCGTCCACCTCTGAGGCTTTCTCCACCCGAATACCGGTGATACCGCAGGCTTCGGCGATGCGGGCGAAGTTGGTGTCGTGCAGTTCGGTGCCGTCCGTGAGGTAGCCTCCGGCCTTCATCTCCATCGCCACGAAGCCCAGAACGCTGTTGTTAAAGACCACGATTTTGAGCGGAAGCTTCATCTGCGCCACCGACAGGAAATCCCCCATCAGCATACTGAACCCGCCGTCGCCGCACATCGCCACCACCTGACGTTCCGGTGCCGTCGCCTTTGCACCCAGCGCCTGCGGCATGGCGTTGGCCATTGAGCCATGGTTGAACGACCCAAGCAGGCGACGTTTGCCGTTCATTTTCAGATAGCGCGCGGCCCAGACGGTGGGCGTTCCTACGTCGCAGGTGAAGATGGCATCGTCGTCGGCGAAGTGGCTGATCTGCTGCGCCAGATACTGCGGGTGGATCGCTTTTTCGCTCGGTTTGGCGAGATCGTCCAGCCCCTTGCGCGCATCGCGATAATCGCTCAGGGCTTTATCGAGGAATTTGCGGTCCGTTTTTTCTTCCAGCAGCGGCAGCAGGGCGGCGAGGGTGGATTTGATATCGCCGATAAGCGCCATATCCACCTTGCTGTGCGCGCCGATGCTGCCGGGATTAATGTCGATCTGGATAATTTTGGCATCCGTCGGGTAGAACGCGCGGTACGGGAACTGGGTGCCGAGCAGGATCAGCGTGTCGGCGTTCATCATGGTGTGGAAGCCGCTGGAAAAACCGATCAGCCCGGTCATGCCGACATCGTACGGATTATCGTATTCAACGTGCTCTTTCCCGCGCAGGGCGTGCACAACTGGCGCCTTCAGCTTACCGGCAAATTCCACCAGCTCTTTATGCGCGCCGGCGCAGCCGCTGCCGCACATCAGGGCGATATTGCTGGAGTATCGCAGCAGCTGCGCCAGCTTTTTCAGCTCTTCATCGGCAGGGGTAATGGTTGGCTGGGGCGCAGAGTACCAGTGGGTGGTGGCGGTTTCAGGTGCGGCCTTCAGCGCCACGTCCCCCGGCAGCACAACCACCGAAACCCCGCGATTCAGGATCGCCTTACGCATGGCTATCGCCAGCACCTGTGGGATCTGCTCCGGCGATGAGACCAGCTCGCAATAGTGGCTGCATTCACGGAACAGCTCCTGCGGATGCGTCTCCTGAAAATAGCCGCTACCGATTTCAGATGACGGAATGTGAGCCGCAATCGCCAGCACCGGAACATGGTTGCGGTGACAGTCGAACAGACCGTTGATGAGGTGCAGGTTTCCCGGTCCGCAGGAACCTGCACAGACGGCGAGTTCACCCGTAAGCTGCGCTTCGGCACCGGCGGCAAAGGCGGCGACTTCTTCATGGCGGGTGGGCATCCACTCAATAGTTTTCATCTTGTTAAGGCTATCGCTGAGTCCGTTCAGAGAATCGCCAGTGACGCCCCAGATACGCTTTACGCCAGCCTGCTCAAGGGTTTTCGCTATGTATGCAGCCACAGTTTGTTTCATGGTTGTCCGTCTCCTTTATGTGATATCGCTTACAAGCTTAGAAGAAAGTCGCTGTATTGCCTGCTCAGTATTCTTTAAGTCCAGATGGTTTTTCTGCGCGACGCGCCTGGCAAAGTCAAACAAATAACGGGCTGCCGCACAGGCAGTAGGCACAACGTAGGCCGGGTAAACGTAGTGCCACCCGGCAAAAAGCCCGGTGGCGCTGACGCTTACCGGGCCTACAGGTGAACCGCGAAAGATTATGCGAGCACAAGATCGCCTTGCGGATGGCACGAACATGCCAGCACATAGCCCTCCGCGATTTCCGCGTCGGTCAGCGTCATGGTGCTGGTGACCGTGTACTCACCGGAAACCACTTTGGTCTTACAGCAACCGCACACCCCGGCGCGACAGGCCGCTGCCACCGGTACGTTGTTGCTTTCCAGCGCTTCAAGCAGCGTGGTGCCCACGCGGCCAAAGAAGGTCTGCGCCGGTTGCAGCTTCGTGAACTTCATCCCGCTGGTCGCCGCTTCCGCTACAGGCGTGAAGAACTGCTCTTTGAAGAAGCGGGTCACGCCGAGCGCTTTCACTTCTTTCTCCACGATCTCCATGTACGGCGCCGGGCCGCAGGTCATCACGGTGCGGTTCGCAATATCCGGCACGCTTTGCAGCAGCTCGCGGCTCAGGCGCCCCGCGACAAAACCGTGCGTCGCGTTGTGCTCGGCCACCAGCGTCACCGGATAGTTGCGCCATTCTTCGGCAAAAATCACATCTTCCGGGGAACGAACGCTGAAAATCACCTGCACGTCGGCCTGAGGTCGGTATTTCGCCAGCCAGCGACGCATCGACATAATCGGCGTCACGCCACAACCCGCCGCCAGCAGCAGGAATTTATCTTCCGTCTTGTCGTCACAGGTAAACTCGCCCTGCGCGTCAGACAGCCAGATGTAATCCCCGCGCTTCACGTCCCGGGTCAGCCACTCGGATCCTGCGCCGTCATCAATACGACGAACGGTGAGCGTAATGTACTCGCTCACGCCCGGCGTGGAGGAGATCGTGTAGGCGCGCAGAGTATCCGCCGAATTACGCACGCTCACCAGCGCATACTGGCCCGCGCGGTACGGATAATAGTCATGGCACAGCAGCGACAGCGTCCACACATCCGGCGTCTCCTGATGGATGTGATGAACCTGCATCCGCCACGGACATTGTGAGGTTGGCATGGTCATGAGTTACTCCTTACGCGCTCAGCAGTTGCTTCATATCATCTTCAACGTTGGTCACGGAACGCAGACCAAATTTCTCGTTCAGGATGGCCAGCAGGTCCGGCGTCAGGAAGCCTGGCGCGGTCGGCCCGGTGACGATGTTGGTCACGCCGAGAGAGAGCAGGGTCAACAGGATAACGATCGCTTTCTGCTCGAACCAGGAGAGCACCAGCGACAGCGGCAGATCGTTCACGCCGCAGCCCAGTTTCTCTGCCAGCGTGACCGCCAGAATGATGGCTGAATACGCATCGTTACACTGACCCGCATCCACCAGGCGCGGCAGACCTTCGATGTTGCCGAAGTCCAGCTTGTTGAAACGGTACTTACCGCAGGCCAGGGTCAGGATCAGACAGTCTTCCGGTACGCGGGTGGCGAAATCGGTGAAGTAGTTACGTTCCCCGCGCGCGCCGTCACAGCCGCCGATCAGGAAGATGTGACGCAGTTTTTCACGGCTGACGAGGTCAATCAGGGAATCCGCCGCACCCAGCAGGGTTTCACGACCAAAACCGACGGTGATGAGGTGCGGAATTTCGCTGTACGGGAAGCCTGCCATCTGCTGCGCCTGAGCGATAACCGGACCGAAATCGTCGCCTTCAAGGTGGCTCACGCCCGGCCAGCCGACGATGCTGCGGGTCCAGATACGGTCGTCATACGCGCCGACGGTCGGGTCGATGATGCAGTTAGAGGTCATGACGATTGGGCCAGGGAAGCGGGCAAACTCCACCTGCTGGTTCTGCCAGCCGCTGCCGTAGTTACCGATCAGATGCTTAAATTTACGCAGCTCCGGGTAGCCGTGCGCGGGCAGCATTTCGCCGTGGGTATAAACGTTAACGCCGGTGCCTTCGGTCTGCTTCAGCAGGTTGTAGAGATCTTTCAGGTCATGACCGGAGATCAGGATGCATTTGCCTTCGGTCGCTTTGACGTTGACCTGCGTTGGCGTTGGGTGGCCGTAGGTGCTGGTTTCACCGGCATCCAGAATGCTCATCACTTTGAAGTTCATCTGGCCGATTTCCATCGAGCATTCCAGCAGGGCGTTCATATCGGAAGGCCAGGTGCCCAGCCAGGCCATGATTTTGTGGTACTGGGCGTAAATAGCGTTGTCGTACTGGCCGAGTACGTGCGCGTGTTCCATATAGGCCGCAGCACCTTTCAGACCGTACAGGCACAGCAGGCGCAGGCCGAGGATGTTTTCGCCAATCGCCGCTTTGTCTTTATTGGGAGTAAATTCTGCGGCCTGACGCTGTAGCTCGCCCAGGTCGTCGCTCACCAGCTGTAGCTCCGCCATCGGGTTGTCCACGCGGGCGCTGGCGTCGGCATTCAGGCACTGCGCTTTCAGGGCTTCACGCAGGGCAATCGCTTCGCGGGCATAGCCCACAATGCGTGGAGAATCGAAGTTAACGTTGGTCAGCGTGGAGAAAAATGCGCGCGGCGCAAAGCTGTCGACATAGTGATCAACAATGCCATATTCACGGGCTTTGAAGGCCCAGGCGGACAAGCCTTGCAGCGCCGCAATCAGCAGATCCTGGAGATCGGACGTTTCTGCGGTTTTGCCGCACATACCCTGCGCGTAAGAGCAGCCGTTGCCTGCTGGGGTACGGATGGTTTGTTCACATTGCACACAAAACATAATCACACCTGTTAAAGTTATATTTGAGATACATGTTTAAGGTTATGCCTGTGCCACAACGGAGAAAAGTGCTTTCTTATACTAAGTGGAGGGTTATTGATTTAGCGCAATTTTGGCGGCGGGTTCACTACCGCCAAAGCAGTATCAGGCTGAGAAGAACGCCATCAAAATGGGTACCAGCAGGCTCAGAATAAAACCGTGTACGATGGCGGCAGGAACCATCTCCAGCCCTCCCGAGCGCTGTAATACCGGCAGGGTAAAGTCCATTGAGGTGGCCCCGCACAGGCCCAGCGCGGTAGAGCGGCTGCGGCGTACCAGGCCGGGGATCAGCATGATGGCTATCAGCTCGCGCGCCAGATCGTTAAAGAAGGCGGCGCTGCCGATCACCGGACCAAACGATTCGGTCAGCAGAATACCGGAGAGCGAATACCAGCCGAAACCGGACGCCATCGCCAGGCTGGTTTTCAGCGGCAGATCGAGAATAAAGGCGTTAATCACTCCCCCCGCCAGTGAGCTGGCCACAACGATAACGGCAACCATCATGCCCCGGCGGTTAAGGACAATCTGTTTCAGCGTCATGCCATTATTTCGCAGCTGAATACCAATCAGGAAGAGCAGGAAAATAAGCGTATATTCGCTGGCTTCCGTTGCGTGCTGTAAAAATGCCCAGCCGGTCAGACCCAGTAAAAAACCGAGTACCACCACGCCGCACAGTTTTAATGATTCCAGCGCCATCGCAATACGGGAGGGAAGCTTTTCCTGATGGTGGTGATTTTTCCAGGGAATAGTGCGTTCCAGCCAGAACAGCGCAGCAATATTGCACAGCAGAATAACCACTACCGTAACCGCAGAATAATGCAGGATGGAAAGCAAGTTCGTCGCCAGATTATCCAGGAAGGCCAGGCTGATCCCCATAAAGAACAGAATGACGTAAACAATCCAGCTGAGAAAGCGATTAATAAGCTTTAAGGCCGATTCATGACGCAGCGGAATAAGGTAGCCCACAATCAGGGGCAGAAGAATGATGAGGAGTCCTGAGAACATGAACAGCCGGTCCTTTTGAGTATCAGTTAAGCGCCAGAGACACTACCCAATAAAGGCTGTGAGGTAAAGCTACAAAAAAAGCCGGGTGGCGGCTACGCCTTACCCGGCTTGTCTATTTGGGGTGGTGCGGCCTGATGCCCTCACCCCGGCCCTCTCCCACAGGGAGAGGGGGAAAACCATTAATCGTGTTTTTCCAGCAGGGTGCGATACAGCACGCCGCCCAGAATACCGCCGATAATTGGCATCACCCAGAACAACCACAGCTGTTCAAGCGCCCAGCCGCCCTGGAAAATAGCCACCGCGGTGCTGCGCGCCGGGTTAACGGAGGTGTTGGTCACCGGAATGGAGATGAGGTGGATCAGCGTCAACGCCAGACCAATAGCGATGGGGGCAAAGCCCGCAGGCGCGTATTTGTCCGTTGCGCCGTGGATCACCAACAGGAAGCCTGCGGTGAGCACAATTTCAATCACGATGGCAGACAGCATCGAGTAGCCGCCTGGAGAGTGTTCGCCGAAGCCGTTCGACGCAAATCCGCTGGCCGCGGCGTCAAACCCGGCTTTTCCGCTGGCAATTACGTACAGCACCGCCGCGGCAATAATACCGCCAATAACCTGGGCAATAATATAGCCAATAATATCTTTCGCCGGGAAACGTCCGCCCGCCCATAATCCTAATGTGACGGCCGGGTTGAAATGACCGCCGGAAATATGCCCCACGGCGAATGCCATGGTTAATACAGTTAAGCCGAATGCCAGCGCGACGCCGACAAAGCCAATACCTAATTCCGGAAATGCGGCTGCCAGTACTGCGCTACCGCAGCCACCAAACACCAGCCAGAATGTACCAAAGCATTCTGCCGCTAATTTTCTGAACATAACCACCTCAATAATAAACGTCCGCGCCCATTCCTGCGCGCGGGTTATATCGCCATAAAGGGATGACGACTCAAAGAGCCAGTATTTTGAAACCATCAACATCCCTTCGCCACTCAAATAAATTCACTAAATTTGATTTAAGGCAATGTGATGTCAATCCTTGTTCAGATCGGAGGTAATAAGAGCATAGCCCAATAATTAAGGGGCGTATATTCTGCTGTCGTGACCCACAGCCTGCCGCTATACTGCTGATAACTTGAAGGAAAAAGTGGCCGAATTGCGGGGGATGTATGCTACTCGAACGTGTGGAGATTGTCGGGTTTCGCGGGATTAACCGCCTGTCGCTGCAACTGGAACAGAACAACGTCCTGATAGGCGAAAATGCCTGGGGTAAATCCAGCCTGCTGGATGCCCTGACGCTGCTACTTTCGCCCGAAGAGAACTTGTACCACTTCGTTCATGATGACTTCTGGTTTCCGCCGGGGGATGTCAACGGACGCGAGAAACACCTGCATATCATTCTGACCTTCCGCGAATCCGAGCCCGGCCGCCATCGCGTGCGTCGTTTTCGCCCTATGTCGCCCTGCTGGGTGCCCTGTGAAGATGGTTTCCAGCGTATTTTCTATCGCCTTGAGGGCGAAATGGCGCAAAACGACGGGGTGTTAACCCTGCGTGAATTTCTTGATGAGAAGGGAAATCCGATCCCGCTCGATAATATTGACGAGCTTGCCCGCCATCTTATCCGCCTCTCCCCCGTGCTGCGCTTACGAGACGCGCGCTTTATGCGGCGGATCCGTAACGGCACCGTGCCGAATACGCCCGAGGTGGAGGTGACCGCCCGCGAACTGGATTTCCTCGCCCGTGAACTGGTCTCACGGCCGCAGAACCTCACCGACGGCCAGATCCGTCAGGGACTGTCTGCCATGGTGCAACTGCTGGAGCACTATTTCTCCGAGCAGGGAACGGGGCAGGCGCGCCACCGTCTGATGCGTCGCCGCTCGCACGATGAACAACGAAGCTGGCGCTATCTCGATATTATCAACCGCATGATCGACCGCCCCGGCGGGCGCACGCATCGGGTGATCCTGCTGGGATTATTCTCCACGCTTTTACAGGCGAAAGGGACGGTGCGCCTGGATCGGGACGCGCGCCCGCTGCTGCTGGTGGAAGATCCGGAAACGCGGCTGCACCCGATTATGCTTTCCGTGGCGTGGCATCTTCTTAATTTGCTGCCGTTGCAGCGAGTCACCACCACGAATTCCGGAGAGCTGCTCTCCCTGACGCCGGTGGAGTATGTCTGCCGCCTGGTGCGTGAATCCTCGCGGGTCACCGCCTACCGGCTCGGGCCCGGCGGGTTAAATGCCGAAGATGGCCGACGGATTGCGTTTCATATCCGTTTTAACCGTGCCTCTTCCCTGTTTGCCCGCTGCTGGTTGCTGGTGGAGGGGGAAACGGAAACCTGGGTGATAAACGAGCTGGCTCGCCAGTGCGGACACCACTTTGACGCCGAAGGGATCAAAGTGATCGAATTTGCTCAGTCTGGCTTAAAACCGCTGATCAAATTTGCGCGCCGGATGGGGATAGAGTGGCACGTACTGGTGGATGGCGATGAGGCGGGTAAAAAATATGCGGCGACCGTGCGCAGCCTGCTCAATAACGATCGTGAAGAGGAGCGGGAACATCTGACCGCGCTGCCTGCGATGGACATGGAGCACTTTATGTACCGCCAGGGATTTGACGACGTCTTTCACCGCGTGGCGATGATCCCGGTAGATGTGCCCATGAATATGCGCCGGGTGATTGCCAAAGCTATCCATCGGTCGTCAAAACCGGATTTGGCCATTGAAGTTGCGACGGAAGCGGGCAGGCGAGGCGTGGAGTCGGTGCCTACGCTGCTGCGTAAAATGTTCTCCCGCGTCCTCTGGCTGGCTCGCGGGAGGGCCGATTAACGGGCAGTCGCCTGCGAAACCTGTTGGATCAGGCTATCAAGCAGGGCATAGCGGCGGCGGTATTCGGACCGTTTTTTACTCGCAATCTCTTCCATCGGTTTGCGTGGCATGGTCAGCGGCAGGGCAAAGTTGCCGTTATCCTGCTGCTGTCCGCCAAGGGAGCGCCAGAAGCTGTCATAGTCAGCCAGCAATTTTCCCTCTTTTTTCTTGCGATAGCGCCAGCTGCGGTAGATGTGGGTGGCGTTACTCACCGCGAGGATCTGCTCGACCGGGAAGGCGCCTGCCAGCGTCATGACCGCTTCAACCAGCAGACGTTTTGGGAACAGTCCGTGACAGGCTTTGGTCGCCAGCTGAATGTGCTCGTGCGGGACATGCGCTTTCGCCCCCTGCATTCCGCCGATGAAGAGCGTTGGCTTGCCCTGGTATGTGCACAGCGTAAAGGTCAGCTCGGCCAGCACCGTGTTCTGGTGGTCGCAAAAAGTGAGGGTCGCTTCCCCTTCTTTGTCCAGAAACGCATCCGCGTTCAGGCGAACGCTAAACTGCTGCTCCTCTTTGCCCGTTAACGTCACCAGCATAATGCCCTGGCTGGAGAGGTAACCGTTCAGCAGCGACGCCGGAAGATGGCGGCTCATCATCTCATAGTGATCGTTCAATGCGTCCAGCGTAGTCTGACGGCCCATATTGACGGTCAGCCACGGCCGGTGCAGGCGGCACGGCAGGCCGGGCTGCACGCGCAGGATCTGCATCAGACGGGGCTGTTTTGCAAGATCTCCGAGCAGGCGCGCAGTGGTGAACGGCGTTGCCAGCGAGCGCAACATAAACTTACGTCGATAGGCCGGATTTTGCCACGCCAGCCCCGGCGTGAGGGAACCCGATGCCAGGCTTTTAAACAGTTGCCAGCCCGATTTAGGCTGGGGCAGCGTTGAATAGGGTGTATCGACGATGGAAGACATGTTAGATCCTGCTTCTGGTGGAATATCGCTATTTCAGCAGGCGCTTTATCAACATCGGGTAAACAATTCCCGACGATTACGGGGATCGGGGGTTTCGTTGAGGAGTGGTTTAGATAAAATCAACGGTGATGATAGCCAGAACAATTATTTGGAATATTTATGAACCTGAAGGGAAAACGCAGAAAGCTGTTTCTGCTGCTGGCGGTAGTGGTGTTAGCGGGCGGATTCTGGTTATGGAAGGTACTGAACGCGCCGGTACCACAGTATCAAACGCTGATTGTTCGTCCGGGCGAGCTGCAACAAAACGTGCTGGCGACGGGGAAACTGGATGCCCTGCGTAAGGTTGACGTGGGCGCGCAGGTCAGCGGTCAGCTTAAAACCCTGTCAGTTGAGATTGGCGATAAGGTTAAAAAAGGCCAGCTGCTGGGCGTGATCGATCCTGAGCAGGCGCAAAACCAAATCCGCGAAGTGGAAGCGACGCTGATGGAGCTGCGCGCGCAGCGCGCGCAGGCTCAGGCGGAGCGTAATCTCGCTCAGGTCACCCTGACGCGCCAGCAGGCGCTGGCGAAAACGCAGGCTATCTCGAAACAGGATCTGGACACAGCCGCCACGGAGCTGGCGGTGAAGCAGGCGCAGATTGGCACCATCGATGCGCAAATCAAACGGAATCAGGCCTCGCTGGATACGGCGAAAACCAACCTCGATTACACGCAAATCGTTGCGCCAATGGCCGGGGAAGTGACGCAGATAACCACCCTGCAAGGCCAGACGGTCATCGCCGCGCAGCAGGCGCCGAACATCCTGACCCTGGCGGATATGAGCACCATGCTGGTGAAAGCCCAGGTATCCGAAGCGGACGTCATTCACCTTAAGCCGGGGCAGAAAGCCTGGTTTACGGTGCTGGGCGATCCGCAAACCCGCTATGAAGGGGTGCTGAAAGATATCCTGCCGACGCCGGAGAAGGTCAACGACGCCATCTTCTACTATGCGCGTTTTGAGGTGCCAAACCCGCAGGGCGTGCTGCGTCTGGACATGACCGCCCAGGTGCATATCCAGCTGACCGGCGTGAAAAACGTGCTGACGGTTCCGCTCTCCGCGCTGGGTGAATCCGCCGGGGACAATCGCTACAAGGTGAAAGTGCTGCGCAACGGCGAAACCCGCGAGCGGGAAGTGGTGATTGGCGCACGTAACGACACCGATGTGGTGGTGGTAAAAGGGCTGGAAGAGGGTGAGGAAGTGGTCACCAGCGAAACCCTGCCCGGAGCCGCGCAATGACGGCGCTGCTTGAGCTGAATGACATTCGCCGCAGCTATCCGTCCGGCGACGGGCCGGTGGAGGTGCTGAAGGGCATCTCCCTGCGCGTTGAAGCCGGTGAAATGGTGGCGATTGTCGGGGCGTCGGGCTCGGGTAAATCAACGCTGATGAACATTCTTGGCTGTCTGGATAAGCCCACCAGCGGCACCTATCGCGTGGCCGGGACGGATGTTTCCACCCTGGAGGGCGACGCGCTGGCGAAGCTGCGTCGCGAGCATTTTGGCTTTATTTTTCAGCGTTACCATCTGCTTTCACACCTGAGCGCGGCGCAGAACGTGGAGGTGCCGGCGGTGTATGCGGGCGTCGAGCGCAAAAAACGCCTTGAACGCGCGAAGGCGCTGTTAACGCGTCTTGGGCTGGCGGAGCGTGTTGATTATCAGCCTTCGCAGCTTTCCGGCGGTCAGCAGCAGCGCGTGAGTATTGCCCGTGCGCTGATGAACGGCGGACAGGTGATCCTCGCTGATGAGCCAACCGGTGCGCTCGACAGCCATTCCGGTGAAGAGGTGATGGCGATCCTGCATCAGCTGCGCGATCAGGGACATACGGTGATTATTGTCACCCATGATCCGCAGGTGGCAGCGCAGGCGGAACGCATCATTGAGATCCACGACGGCGAGCTGGTCAGCAACCCGCCGCCACGTCAGTCCAGAGCGGCGGCGCCGAAAGAAGCCTTACCTGCGTCCACCGGCTGGGGACAGTTCTCCAGCGGCTTTCGTGAAGCGCTGACCATGGCCTGGCTGGCGATGGCGGCCAACAAAATGCGCACCCTGCTGACCATGCTCGGCATCATTATCGGTATTGCCTCGGTGGTGTCGATTGTGGTGGTGGGCGATGCGGCGAAACAGCTGGTGCTGGCGGATATTCGCGCCATCGGGACTAACACCATCGACGTTTACCCCGGCAAAGATTTTGGCGACGACGAGCCGCAGTATCAGCAGGCGCTGAAATACGACGATCTGGCGGCTATTCAGAAGCAGCCGTGGGTGAACTCCGCCACGCCTGCCGTGTCGCAAAACCTGCGTCTGCGCTACGGCAACATCGACGTGGCGGCCAGCGCTAACGGCGTCAGCGGAGATTACTTCAACGTCTACGGCATGACCTTCAGCGAAGGGGCGACCTTCAACGCGGAACAGCTGGCGGGCAGGGCGCAGGTGGTGGTGTTAGACGCTAACTCGCGCAGACAGCTTTTCCCCAATAAAACCCGTGTGGTGGGGGAAGTGATCCTGGTGGGTAACATGCCCGCCACGGTGATTGGTGT
The DNA here is from genome assembly GCF_050031515.1 of Enterobacter cloacae complex sp. 397G4. Lineage (NCBI taxonomy): Bacteria > Pseudomonadati > Pseudomonadota > Gammaproteobacteria > Enterobacterales > Enterobacteriaceae > Enterobacter > Enterobacter cloacae complex sp. 397G4. The sequence continues at coordinate 1,664,928 of NZ_JBLGWE010000001.1, forward strand.
GGCGGAAGAGAAACAGTCCATGTTTGGCAGCAGCAAGATCCTGCGCGTCTGGCTGCCGTACAGCACCATTTCCGGGCGCATTATGGGACAGTCCTGGCTCAACTCCATTACCGTGCGAGTGAAAGAGGGCTACGACAGCGCGCTGGCGGAACAGCAGCTCGAGCGGCTGTTAACGTTGCGCCACGGGAAAAAGGATTTCTTCACCTGGAACATGGACGGCCTCTTGAAAACGGCCGAAAAGACCACACGTACTCTTCAGCTGTTCCTGACGCTGGTGGCGGTGATTTCGCTGGTCGTCGGCGGGATAGGGGTGATGAACATTATGCTGGTGTCGGTGACCGAACGCACGAGAGAGATCGGCATCCGCATGGCGGTCGGAGCCAGAGCCAGCGACGTGCTCCAGCAGTTTCTGATTGAAGCGGTGCTGGTGTGTCTGGTGGGAGGCGCAATGGGGATTGCGCTCTCGATGATGATCGCCTTCGCGCTCCAGCTCTTTTTACCGGGGTGGGAGATTGGCTTCTCACCGATGGCGATCCTCACCGCGTTTTTGTGCTCCACCTTTACCGGCATTTTGTTTGGCTGGCTGCCGGCACGAAACGCGGCGCGGCTGGATCCGGTGGATGCGCTGGCGCGGGAATAACCCGAAAATAAAAATGCCAGCCGATCGGGCTGGCATTTTGCCTGCGGGGTGTACACAATGAATCAGAGAGCTATGCAACCGTTTCTGCTTCAACGGGCACGATAAGACTGGCGTGATTGCCTTTTGGCCCCTGGTGTACATCGAACCGGACGGACTGCCCGGCTTTGAGCGTCCTGTAACCATCCATCTGAATGGTGGAATAGTGAGCGAAGATATCCTCGCCGCCGCCTTCGGGGCAAATGAAGCCAAACCCCTTGGCGTTGTTGAACCACTTAACAGTACCCATTTCCATGCTTCGACATCCTTCGTAAATCTTATAAATTAAGATGGAATGAACCGGTGGTGGAGTGGGGGCTGTTCAAAACCTCGCCAACTCACGCTTGTACAATTTAGAGAAACGGAAGAAGCCGTCAAGCGTTTGGCGCTGGAGTTGGGACAATAATCAACCAAAATTTGAGGCAGTTAACGCTATTGCAACAGTTTGTGACAGACATCGCGGATGACAGTAATAGATGATTGTTATCTAACATCTGAGGTAGATTCAAAGTGGTTATGCATAATGGGTAAGACCAACGATTGGCTGGATTTTGACCAGCTGGCGGAAGATAAAGTGCGCGACGCGCTAAAACCGCCATCTATGTATAAAGTTATGTTAATGAACGATGATTACACGCCGATGGAATTTGTTATTGACGTGCTACAAAAGTTCTTTTCTTATGATGTTGAACGTGCAACGCAACTGATGCTTACCGTTCATTATCGTGGCAAAGCGATCTGCGGCATCTTTACTGCCGAGGTTGCGGAAACCAAAGTAGCGATGGTGAACGACTATGCAAGGGAGAACGAGCATCCGTTGCTGTGTACGCTGGAAAAGGCCTGATAAGGCATAAAATTGGGGGAGGTGCCTATGCTCAATCAAGAACTGGAACTCAGTTTAAACATGGCTTTCGCCAGAGCGCGTGAGCACCGACATGAGTTTATGACCGTCGAGCACCTGCTGCTCGCACTGCTTAGCAACCCATCTGCCCGCGAAGCGCTGGAAGCCTGCTCCGTGGATCTGGTGGCGCTACGTCAGGAACTCGAAGCCTTCATCGAACAAACTACACCGGTGCTGCCAGCCAGTGAAGAAGAGCGCGATACGCAGCCGACGCTCAGCTTCCAGCGGGTGTTGCAGCGCGCGGTTTTCCACGTCCAGTCTTCCGGACGTAGCGAAGTGACTGGCGCCAATGTCCTGGTCGCCATCTTCAGCGAGCAGGAGTCCCAGGCGGCCTACCTGCTGCGTAAACACGAAGTCAGCCGGCTCGACGTGGTCAACTTCATCTCTCATGGAACGCGAAAAGACGAGCCTAACCAGGCATCGGATCCCAGCGGACAGATTAACAGCAATGAAGAGCAAGCAGGCGGGGAGGATCGTATGGAAAACTTCACCACCAACCTTAACCAGCTTGCTCGCGTTGGCGGTATCGACCCGCTGATTGGCCGCGATAAAGAGCTGGAGCGTGCCATCCAGGTGCTGTGCCGTCGCCGTAAGAACAACCCGCTGCTGGTGGGGGAATCTGGCGTGGGTAAAACCGCGATTGCCGAAGGGCTGGCCTGGCGCATTGTGCAGGGCGACGTGCCGGAAGTGATTGCCGACTGCACCATCTACTCGCTGGATATTGGCTCGCTGCTGGCGGGCACCAAATACCGCGGTGATTTCGAAAAACGTTTCAAAGCGCTGTTAAAACAGCTGGAGCAGGACACCAACAGCATCCTGTTTATCGATGAGATCCACACCATCATCGGCGCAGGTGCGGCCTCCGGTGGCCAGGTGGATGCCGCTAACCTGATCAAACCGCTGCTCTCCAGCGGCAAGATCCGCGTGATGGGCTCCACGACGTACCAGGAGTTCAGCAACATCTTTGAGAAGGATCGTGCGCTGGCGCGTCGTTTCCAGAAAATCGACGTGACCGAGCCGTCGGTTGACGAAACGGTGCAGATCATCAATGGCCTGAAAACCAAGTACGAAGCGCACCACGACGTGCGTTACACCGCGAAAGCGGTACGTGCGGCGGTGGAGCTGGCGGTGAAATACATCAACGATCGTCATCTGCCGGATAAAGCGATTGACGTGATTGATGAGGCGGGTGCGCGTGCGCGCCTGATGCCAGCCAGCAAGCGTAAGAAAACTGTGAACGTGGCGGATATCGAGTCCGTGGTGGCCCGCATCGCGCGTATTCCTGAGAAGAGCGTTTCTCAGAGCGACCGTGATACGCTGCGGACCCTCGGCAATCGCCTGAAAATGCTGGTCTTTGGTCAGGATAAAGCCATTGAGGCTTTAACCGAAGCGATCAAGATGGCCCGTGCTGGCCTGGGGCATGACCACAAGCCGGTTGGTTCCTTCCTGTTCGCCGGCCCGACCGGGGTGGGTAAAACCGAGGTGACGGTTCAGCTCTCGAAAGCGCTGGGCATTGAGCTGCTGCGCTTTGATATGTCCGAGTATATGGAGCGTCATACCGTCAGCCGTTTGATTGGTGCGCCTCCGGGATACGTGGGCTTTGACCAGGGCGGCCTGCTTACGGACGCGGTTATCAAGCATCCGCACGCGGTACTGCTGCTCGATGAAATCGAGAAAGCGCACCCGGACGTGTTCAATATCCTGTTGCAGGTGATGGACAACGGGACGCTGACCGATAACAACGGGCGCAAGGCCGATTTCCGCAACGTGGTGCTGGTGATGACCACCAACGCGGGCGTGCGGGAAACCGAGCGTAAATCCATCGGCCTGATCCACCAGGATAACAGCACCGATGCGATGGAAGAGATCAAGAAGATCTTCACGCCGGAGTTCCGTAACCGTCTGGACAACATTATCTGGTTCGATCATCTGTCTACCGAGGTGATTCATCAGGTGGTGGACAAGTTCATCGTCGAGTTGCAGGTTCAGCTGGATCAGAAAGGCGTGTCGCTGGAAGTGAGCCAGGAGGCCCGCAACTGGCTGGCTGAGAAAGGCTACGACCGTGCGATGGGCGCCCGTCCGATGGCGCGCGTGATTCAGGACAACCTGAAGAAACCGCTGGCAAACGAGCTGCTGTTTGGCTCGCTGGTGGACGGCGGCCAGGTAACGGTGGGGCTGGATCAGGCGAAGAACGAACTGACGTACGATTTCCAGAGTGCGGCGAAGCATAAGCCGGAAGCGGCTCACTGATTTTCTTTAGTGTAAAAGCCGGGTTTTTAACCCGGCTTTTTTGTGTCCGCTTTTCTCCCTCTCCCTGTGGGAGAGGGTCAGGGTGAAGGCATCAGAACGCACTAAAATACCTCTTCATGAACAGCCACACTAAAGCCATAAATAAAAAAGGCCGGGATTGTCCCGACCTTTTAAATATTCATCTGCCATTACAGGCGAAAACAATTAGCGACTACGGAAGACAATGCGGCCTTTGCTCAGGTCGTACGGGGTCAGCTCAACAGTCACTTTGTCGCCCGTCAAAATGCGGATATAGTTTTTGCGCATTTTACCGGAGATGTGCGCAGTTACCACGTGACCGTTTTCCAGTTCTACGCGAAACATGGTATTAGGCAACGTATCAAGTACGGTACCCTGCATTTCAATATTGTCTTCTTTGGCCATCTAATCCTCTGGGGTATCACTACCAAGTTTTGAACCGGCAAGATAATGCCGAAATTCCTCAATTAAGTAAAGAATTGCGCGTTTAAAACGCAGCAAAACAGTCTCAGCGTATTGCCCAAGCGTCACGGTACAACCGAACGGAAAGCGCATTCGTAAAGGGGAGACGACAGGATAAACGTAAGGACGTTATCTGAAGCGAGGGTCCCAAACGGCGGCGGGGCAACAGGCAGAAGCTACTCTGCGGCGTAATTATAACACCCTCATAAAAAATATGCGGAAAACATTTAGGCATTGGGTATAAAGAGCGTTCTGGGAACCCAAAAATCGCGTGGTAGGGTCTCCTTTCGGCACTGTTCCAGGTGTTCGATATAGTGTCGGCGGGAGATTTCAACGGCGCCGAGCGAGGCGGTATGCTCATTCAGCACCTGACAATCCATTAACTGTCCTCCACGTCGGGCAAATTCCTGGCTAAAAACCAGCAGCGCGGTTTTCGACGCATTCGTGGAGCGGGAGAACATCGACTCGCCGCAGAACAGCGTACCCTGCGCCACGCCGTACATGCCCCCGACGAGGTCGTCGCCGCTCCACACTTCGATCGAATGCGCGTACCCCAGCTCATGAAGCTGGTGATAGGCGATAATGATATCGCGGGTTATCCAGGTGCCTTCGTGACGATCTTCAGCGCAGCCTTCGATAACCTGGCCGAAGGCGTGATTAAGCGTGACGCGAAAGGGTGATTTTGCATGAAAACGCTTCATGCTGCGGCTCAGGTGAAACTGCCCAGGCCACAGCACGGCTCGCGGGTCGGGAGACCACCATAAGATCGGGTCGCCAGGAGAAAACCACGGAAAGATGCCGCGCTGGTAAGCCATTAAGAGCCGTGCCGGGCTGAGATCGCCGCCCAGAGCCAGCAAGCCGTTAGGTTCACGCAGCGCCCCCTCCGGAGAAGGGAACGCAATATTATGGCGAGAAAGCTGCACCAGGCGCATGACAACAGAACTCCAGTACGCGAGAGAGGACGCTACAAATATAGTCTACAGGCGCTGTTTAAACTGGTAGTAGCGACCTTGTTTTGCCAGCAGCTCTGCGTGACTACCTTGCTCAATTATGTGTCCGTTGTCCATCACAATTATCTGATCGAAATTCACCAGCCCGCGCAGACGGTGCGTGACCATCAGCACGGTTTTACCTTTCATCACATTCGCCAGTAAATCAAGGATTTGACTCTCTGTCGTGGCATCCAGTCCTTCTGTCGGTTCATCCAGCAGCATCAGCGGCGCATCGTGCAGCAGCGCACGCGCAATGGCCAGACGACGCAGTTCGCCGCCGGAAAGCTGTCGACCCCCTTCACCCAGCCAGCTGTTCAACCCGTCGTCTTCAAGCAGCTTGTGCAGCCCAACCTGCTCCAGCATTGCCCGCAGCGTATCGTCGGAGGCGTCTGGTGCCGCCAGAAGAAGATTATCGCGCAGCGTAGCGCTGAACAGATGCACCCGCTGGGGCACGACGCTGACCGTTTTACGCAAGGCCGCTTCGCTAAAACCAGACAGCGGAACGTCGTTAAACAGAATCTCGCCCTGCTGTGGGTCCCACGCGCGCGTGAGAAGTTGCAGAAGTGTCGATTTCCCACATCCCGTACGGCCAAGGATCGCAATGCGCTGCCCGGCATCAACAGAAAGGGTGATGTCTTCCAGCGCGTTTTGCGCCTGCTTGTCGTAGGCGAAAGTGACATTGCTGAGCGTCAGCGCGACCTGCTCTGGCACAGCGGTTTGACCCGCGGTGAACTTCACTTCCGGCTCCTGCTCGGCAATATCCGTAATGCGCAGCGCAGAGGCAATCACCTGGCCGAGATGCTGAAAGGCGCCCGTGACCGGGGCTAAGGCTTCAAAGGCTGCCAGGGCACAGAAAACAAACAGCGCAATCAGCGGGCCAGGCTGCGCGTTACCGCCCACGCCACCGGAGGCCATCCAGAGCATGGCGATAACGGCAATCCCACCAATTAACATCATCAGCGCCTGGGAGAACGCGGTCAGTTCAGACTGGCGACGCTGGGCTTCATGCCAGTTCAGCTCCGTATTTTCCATGCGGGCGCGGTAGCGCTTGCTGGCGCCAAAAAGGGTGAGCTCGGCCTGTCCCTGCAACCAGGCGGTGAGCTGCTGGCGATATTCTCCACGCAGGCGCGTCAGGTTTTCCCCGGTGGTTTTACCTGCACGATAAAACAGGGGCGGCAGAATAATCAGCGTCATCAGCATGATGCCGCCGAGCGTCAGTGCGATGGGAACATCCAGGAAACTCAACCCCAGCGTGACCACGACAATCACTACAAACGCGCCCACCATAGGTGAAATGACGCGCAGGTAGAGGTGATCCAGCGTATCCACATCTGCGACCACGCGGTTGAGTAATTCGCCCTGTCGAAAACGTGCCAGCCCGGCAGGGGAGAGGGGCAGCAGTTTGCTGAAGGTGTAAATACGCAGGTGTTGCAGCACGCGGAAGGTCGCGTCGTGGCTGACCAGACGTTCGAAGTAGCGTCCGGCAGTTCGCGTAATCGCCGTGCCGCGCACCCCGGCGGCAGGCAGCATGTAGTTAAAGCTGTACAGCCCGGCAAAGCCTGCGGCCGCAGACGCGGAGAGGAACCAGCCGGAAAGCGTAAGCAGGCCGATGCTGGCCAGCAGCGTGACGATCGCCAGCACGATCCCGAGCGTCAGCATCCATTTGTGGCGTTTATATAGTGCAAGATACGGAAGCAGGGCGCGCATCAGATATCCTCCTGACGGTTCGCCAGCAGGGTCGCAAACGGCCCCTGCGCGGCAACAAGCGCGGCGTAATCGCCTTGCTCAACAATGTGTCCGTTTTCCATCACCCAGATCTGATCCCAGTCGGCAATACCTTCCAGCTGGTGGGTCACCATCAGGGTGGTTTGCTGGCGTGAGGCTGCGTTAAGCGCATCCATCACGCGCTGCTCGCTGTGAGCGTCCAGGCTGGCGGCGGGTTCGTCCAGCAGCATTAGCGAAGAGGGATTCAGCAGCGCACGGGCGACCGCGACGCGCTGTGCCTGGCCTACTGACAGCCCGGCAGACTGATCGCCAATGAGGGTATCGACACCCTGCGCAAGCAGCGGCAGAAACTCGCTGACCCAGGCGCGGTCGAGGACCGATTGCAGCTCATCTTCACGCGCATCCGGGCGTGCCAGCAGCACATTCTCGCGCAGCGTCGGAGCTGGCAGCTGAGGGTTTTGCCCCACCCAACTCAGCTGTTTACGCCAGGCATCAGGATCGAGCTCGCGCAGCTCCGTTTTATTGATACGCAGCGATCCGGTGTACGCCATAAAACCTGACAGCGCATTCAACAATGAGCTTTTACCTGAGCCGCTGGTACCCACCAGCACCACACGTTGCCCGGCAGGCAGGGTAAAGTTCAGCGGACCGGCCAGCACTTTGCCTTCAGGCGACAGAACAGAAAAATCCTGTGCTTCAATGGTCACCGGATCGTTCGTATTCAGCGTTACCTCACCACGCTCCGGATTCGCCAGCGGCGTTTCCATGAAGGTTTTCAGGCTGTCGGCAGCACCCACCGCCTGCGCTTTGGCATGGTAAAAGGTGCCGAGATCGCGAAGCGGCTGGAAAAATTCCGGGGCCAGGATCAGCGCCAGGAACCCGGCGGAAAGCGTGACCGCCGTACCGTAGTGGCCAAAGTCCAGCGCGCCGAGGTAGGAGAAGCCAAAGTAAACCGCCACCAGCGCAATCGACAGGGAGGTGAAAAATTCGAGCACGCCAGAAGAGAGAAAGGCCATGCGCAACACTTCCATGGTGCGCTGACGGAAATCCTGCGACGCCAGGCGAATGTTTTCGGTTTCCGCTTCACCACGACCGAAGATCCGCAGGGTTTCCATTCCGCGCAGACGGTCCAGGAAATGACCGCTCAACCGACCCAGCGCCAGGAAGTTACGACGGTTAGCATCTGCCGCGCCCATGCCGACCATCGCCATAAACAGCGGGATGAGCGGGGCGGTGCCTAGCAGGATCAACGCCGCCACCCAGTTAACAGGGAAGATGGCGATAACAATCATCAGGGGCACAAACACCGCCAGCGCCATCTGGGGAAGATAACGCGCGTAGTAATCGTGCATATCGTCGATTTGCTCAAGGATCAGCGTCGCCCAGCTGCCGGCTGGCTTACCCTGGATCCACGCAGGCCCGGCTTCCGAAAGCCGATCGAGCACCTTGCGGCGAATCTCATAGCGGATGTGCTGCCCGGCGTGGAACCCAACCCGCTCGCGCAGCCAGACCACCCACGCACGCAGAACGAAAACCAGCACCAGAACGATAAACGGCAACAGCAGCGCTTCGCGCGGGATGTTCTCCATGATCATATGGTTGAGAATGCGGGCCAGCAGCCATGCCTGGGCAACAATCAACAGACCGCTGATGAATCCCAGAACGCGGGAAATCATAAGCCAGCGGCGGGACAGAACGCTTTGCTGTTTCAGCCAGCGGGTTAACTCTTGTTGACGGGTTTTTTCCATTGCGTACTTTGCAGGTGACGTTATAAGAAATTAGACCTCTGCATGTTACACGCGAGCAAAAATAAAGGCGACCAGTGGCCGCCTTTATTTACGTTTGTTACTGACTTGTAAAGATTATTTACCTTGTTCAGCCAGTCCGTCCAGATAGCGTTCTGCGTCCAGCGCGGCCATACAGCCGGTGCCCGCAGAGGTGATCGCCTGACGATAAATATGGTCCATCACGTCGCCAGCTGCGAAGACACCCGGAACGCTGGTCTGGGTGGCGTTGCCGTGAATGCCAGACTGCACTTTGATGTAGCCGTTCTCCAGCTCCAGCTGGCCTTCAAAGATAGCCGTGTTCGGGCTGTGACCGATTGCCACAAACAGGCCTGCCACTTCCAGCGTTTCGACGTTATCGGTGTTCTGGGTATCACGGATACGCAGTCCCGCCACGCCCATCTGATCGCCAGTCACTTCTTCCAGCGTACGGTTGGTATGCAGCACAATGTTGCCGCTCGCCACTTTGTCCATCAGGCGTTTAATCAGGATCTTCTCCGCGCGGAAGGTGTCGCGACGGTGAATCAGGTGTACTTCTGAGGCAATATTTGCCAGATACAGCGCTTCTTCCACAGCGGTGTTGCCGCCGCCGATAACCGCAACTTTCTGGTTGCGATAGAAGAAACCGTCGCAGGTCGCGCAGGCTGACACGCCGCGGCCTTTGAACGCTTCTTCAGACGGCAGGCCGAGATAGCGGGCAGAGGCGCCGGTGGCGATGATCAGCGCATCGCAGGTGTATTCGCCGCTGTCACCCGTCAGGCGGAACGGACGGTTCTGCAAATCCACTTTATTGATGTGGTCGAACAGGATTTCGGTTTCGAATTTGGCGGCATGCTCGTGCATGCGCTCCATCAGCAGCGGCCCGGTCAGGTCGTTCGGGTCGCCAGGCCAGTTTTCCACTTCCGTGGTGGTGGTCAGCTGACCGCCTTTTTCCATCCCGGTGATCAGTACCGGTTGCAGGTTAGCGCGTGCAGCATAGACCGCTGCGGTATATCCCGCAGGTCCAGAACCAAGGATTAGCAGCTTACTGTGTTTGGTCGTGCCCATGAGATCCCCATTGTTGTTGGCAGGCAATGGGCTGGATTGTAGGGAATTTGTTGCCGTAAAAAAAGAGCAGGAGAGTTTTGCTTCCGATATATGCAATAGACGCGCCCTATAGGTCAGAGGCGGTCACATCACTTCTGCTACTGAAAACCGCGCGTTTATAAGGCAATAAAATGAGGATTAATACCCCTCCGTAATGAATATCCGGCATGTTGTACTAAAAATCGATGTTTTGCTTTGACAATCCCCTGCGCTTTTGCGAAAACATTCAAGGAAGAAAAAAAGACGCACGAACTGCATGCCGCATAGACATGCACGGAAATGCCATTTTTACCGGGTCAGTGAAATCTACGCATGGTGTGGACAGACGCCATACGTGATGTCTGTGACTGCTTTCGGGCAACGGTCTTCTTACCGCAGAACCCGAATCTACATCGCGTCTAATACATAACCAGGCGATGTGATGAATAACGGGTCCAGGCTCTGAACAGTGATGTGCACAGGGTCCAGGCAGGAGTAGGGAAGGAATACAGAGAGACAATAATAATGGTAGATAGCAAGAAGCGCCCTGGCAAAGATCTCGACCGTATCGATCGTAACATTCTTAATGAATTGCAAAAGGATGGGCGTATTTCCAACGTCGAGCTTTCAAAACGTGTGGGACTTTCCCCGACGCCGTGCCTTGAGCGTGTGCGTCGACTGGAAAGACAGGGTTTTATTCAGGGCTATACGGCTCTGCTGAACCCGCATTATCTGGATGCCTCACTTCTGGTATTTGTTGAGATTACTCTGAATCGTGGTGCACCAGATGTGTTTGAGCAATTTAACGCCGCTGTACAAAAACTTGAAGAAATTCAAGAGTGTCATCTGGTTTCCGGTGATTTTGACTACCTGTTGAAAACCCGTGTGCCTGATATGTCCGCCTACCGTAAGCTGCTGGGTGAAACCCTGCTGCGTCTGCCAGGCGTGAACGACACCCGTACTTATGTGGTGATGGAAGAGGTCAAACAGAGCAATCGTCTGGTTATTAAGACGCGCTAACACGGAACAGGTGCAAAATCAGTGTAGTTTGATTACACTCCTGTTAATCCATACAGCAACAGTGCCGGGGAGTCCCGGCGCTGTTGTCCGTTTTAGCACACAGGCAGGACATGCCTGATACCTGGAGAGCCTTTCTTGAGCCAGGAATACACTGAAGACAAAGAAGTCACATTATCTAAGCTAAGCAGCGGACGTCGTCTCCTTGAGGCGTTACTGATTGTTATTGCCCTTTTTGCCGTCTGGCTGATGGCTGCCTTACTCAGTTTCAACCCCTCAGATCCCAGCTGGTCGCAAACCGCATGGCATGAGCCTATCCATAATTTAGGCGGCGTTCCCGGTGCCTGGCTTGCGGACACGCTCTTCTTCATTTTCGGTGTGATGGCCTATACCCTTCCCGTCATCATTATTGGCGGATGCTGGTTTGCCTGGCGTCATCGACAGAACGACGACTACATCGATTATTTTGCCGTTTCGCTGCGCCTGATTGGCGCCCTGGCGCTGATCCTCACCTCCTGCGGACTGGCGGCGATCAACGCCGATGACATCTGGTACTTCGCCTCAGGCGGGGTGATTGGCAGCCTGTTGAGCTCCGCGCTGCAACCGATGCTTCACAGCAGCGGCGGCACGCTGGCGCTGCTTTGTATCTGGGCAGCGGGCCTGACGCTGTTTACCGGCTGGTCCTGGGTGAGCATTGCCGAAAAAATCGGCAGCTTTATTCTGACTCTGCTGACGTTTGCCAGCAATCGCACCCGTCGTGACGATACGTGGGTCGATGAAGACGAATATGAAGATGAGTACGAAGAGGAAGACGAGGCACCTGTGCAGCGTCGTGAATCCCGCCGTGCCCGTATTCTGCGCGGTGCTCTGGCGCGCCGCCAGCGCGTTGCTGAAAAATTCGCTAACCCGTTAGGCCGTAAAACGGATGCCGCGCTTTTCTCCGGCAAACGTATGGATGAAGAGGAGCAGATTGAGTATCGCGGCGCGGCCGTCGATCCTGATGATGTGTTGTTCTCTGGTCATCGAGCTACGCCGGGTGAGTATGATGAATACGATCCGCTGTTGCATGGTCATTCCGTGACTGAACCGGTAGCCGCTGCTGCTGCCGCAACGACGGCTGCGCAGGCCCATGTTGCGCCTGTTGAAGCCGTGATGCCGTCCTCGCCTGTTCCGGCACCGGAGTCCGCGATCCAGCAACCGCAGGTGGACTGGCAGACTGCGCCAGGCGTCCATACGCCTGAACCGACCATTGCGCCGGAGCCTGAAAGCTATATTCCTGTGCAGCAGGAACAGTGGCAGCAACCGTATCAGCCGCCTGAGCCTGCCAGCGAGCCGCAACAGCCGTATCAGGCTTATACGCCCGAACCTGCTGAACCTGAACAGCCATACGTTGCGCCGTTGTCTGAACCCGAAGTGGTGGAGGAAGCGAAGCCATCCCGTCCGCCATTGTACTATTTTGAAGAGGTGGAAGAGCGCCGTGCCCGAGAGCGCGAGCAGCTTGCCGCCTGGTATCAGCCCGTGCCTGAGCCGGTGCAGGAGCCTGTTGTAAAAGCGCCTTCTGCGAGCGTTGCACCTGTAGATCCAGCGCCAGCCGTTGCGTCAGGAGCGGAAACCGTGAAGCAGGCAACGGCAGCCGCTGCCGCGTCCGCTCCGCTATTCAGCCCGGCAACCGACGGTGCGCCGCGTCCTCAGGTAAAAGAGGGCATTGGTCCACAATTGCCGCGCCCTAATCGCGTGCGCGTACCGACGCGCCGGGAGCTGGCCTCTTATGGCATTAAACTGCCTTCCCAGCGTATGGCGGAAGAAAAAGCCCGTGAGTCCGACTACGAAGATGATGCCGACGAACTGCATCAGGATGAGCTGGCGCGTCAGTTTGCCGCCCAGCAGACTCAACGCTACGGGAATGAGTACCAACACGATGTTCATTCTCAGCAGGAAGAAGATCATGCTGCCGAAGCGGAATTAGCGCGTCAGTTTGCGGCCACGCAGCAGCAACGTTATTCCGGTGAGCAGCCTTCGGGGGCAAACCCGTTCTCGCTCTCGGATTTTGAATTTTCACCGATGAAAGATCTGGTGGATGACGGTCCGAGCGAACCGCTGTTCACGCCGAGCGTGATGCCGGAAGCGGAACCGGTGCGTCAGGCGCCAGCGCCGCAGGTTAATGCGCAGCCACAACAGCCAGCGCCGCAGGCTTATGCGCAGCCGCATACACCGCCGGCCCAACCGCCGCAGCCGCAGTTCCAGCAGCCAGCACCACAGCCGCAGGAAAGCCTGATTCACCCGCTGCTGATGCGTAACGGAGACAGCCGTCCGCTGCAACGACCAAGTACGCCGTTGCCGTCGCTGGATCTGTTAACGCCGCCGCCAGCGGAAGTCGAACCGGTGGATACTTTTGCTCTTGAGCAGATGGCCCGTCTGGTGGAAGCGCGTCTGGCTGACTTCCGTATTAAAGCGGACGTGGTGAACTACTCCCCTGGCCCGGTGATCACCCGTTTCGAACTGAACCTGGCGCCAGGCGTAAAAGCGGCGCGTATTTCTAACCTGTCCCGTGACCTGGCGCGTTCTCTGTCGACCGTGGCGGTACGCGTGGTGGAAGTGATCCCAGGTAAGCCTTACGTTGGCCTTGAGCTGCCAAACAAGAAACGCCAGACCGTTTATCTGCGTGAAGTTCTGGATAACACCAAATTCCGCGACAACCCGTCCCCTCTCACCGTGGTGTTGGGTAAAGATATCGCTGGCGATCCGGTGGTTGCCGATCTCGCGAAGATGCCGCACCTGCTGGTTGCGGGTACCACCGGCTCCGGTAAATCGGTCGGGGTGAACGCCATGATCCTCAGTATGCTCTACAAAGCGCAGCCTGAAGATGTGCGTTTCATCATGATCGACCCGAAAATGCTTGAACTGTCCGTCTACGAAGGCATTCCGCACCTGTTAACGGAAGTGGTGACCGACATGAAGGACGCCGCCAACGCATTGCGCTGGAGCGTCAATGAAATGGAGCGTCGCTACAAGCTGATGTCGGCGCTGGGCGTGCGTAACCTGGCCGGTTATAACGAGAAAATCGCTGAGGCGGCACGTATGGGCCGTCCGATTCCGGACCCATACTGGAAGCCGGGTGACAGCATGGATGCCCAGCATCCGGTGCTGGAAAAACTGCCTTACATCGTGGTGCTGGTGGATGAGTTCGCCGACCTGATGATGACCGTTGGCAAGAAAGTGGAAGAGCTGATTGCGCGTCTGGCACAGAAAGCGCGTGCGGCGGGGATCCACCTGGTGCTGGCAACGCAGCGTCCGTCCGTAGACGTTATCACCGGTCTTATTAAGGCAAACATCCCGACCCGTATCGCGTTTACCGTGTCGAGTAAAATTGACTCGCGTACTATCCTGGACCAGGGTGGTGCAGAGTCGCTGCTGGGGATGGGTGATATGCTCTATTCCGGCCCGAACTCCACCTCGCCGGTGCGTGTCCACGGTGCATTTGTTCGCGACCAGGAAGTGCATGCGGTGGTGCAGGACTGGAAAGCGCGCGGTCGGCCGCAATACGTTGACGGCATCACCTCCGACAGTGAAAGCGAAGGTGGCGGCGGTGGTTTTGACGGCGGCGAAGAGCTGGATCCGTTATTTGACCAGGCGGTTAATTTCGTTACCGAAAAACGTAAGGCGTCCATCTCCGGCGTCCAGCGCCAGTTCCGTATTGGCTACAACCGCGCGGCGCGTATTATCGAGCAGATGGAAGCCCAGGGTATTGTGAGCGAACAGGGGCATAACGGTAACCGTGAGGTGCTGGCGCCACCGCCGTTTGATTAACCTTCAGCGATTGCAAAGAAGGGTAAATCAGCAAAAATTAAGCATATTCTTCTGTCGCCTGCCTTCGGGCAGGTCCAGAATAGAAACGGAACCCCCATATCGGGAAGACGTATTTTAAGGAATAACAATGAAAAAAATCGCCATCGCCTGTGCATTACTCTCCAGTTTTGTTGCCAGCAGCGTCTGGGCTGATGCAGCCAGCGACCTTAAAAGCCGACTGGATAAAGTGAGCAGCTTCCACGCCAGCTTCACGCAAAAAGTGACTGACGGCAGTGGCAACGCGGTGCAGGAAGGTCAGGGGGATTTGTGGGTGAAACGCCCGAATCTCTTCAACTGGCACATGACCCAGCCGGATGAAAGCGTGCTGGTGTCTGACGGGAAAACCTTATGGTTCTACAACCCGTTTGTTGAGCAGGCGACCGCCACCTGGCTGAAAGACGCGACCAGCAATACGCCGTTTATGCTCATTGCCCGTAACCAGTCCAGCGACTGGCAGCAGTACAACATTAAACAAAACGGTGATGAGTTCGTCCTGACGCCAAAAGGCAGCAACGGTAACCTGAAGCAGTTCACCATTAACGTGAGCAGCAACGGTACCATTAATCAGTTCGGTGCGGTTGAGCAGGACGATCAGCGCAGTAGCTATCAGCTTAAGTCTCAGCAAAACGGCGCTGTAGATGCTTCGAAATTCACCTTTACCCCGCCGCAGGGCGTAACGGTGGACGACCAACGTAATAAGTAAGAGGCATGAGTGAGCAACCTGTCGCTCGATTTTTCAGATAATGCGTTTCAACCTCTGGCCGCCCGTATGCGGCCAGAAAATTTAGCGCAGTACATCGGCCAGCAACACCTGCTGGCTGCGGGGAAACCCTTGCCGCGCGCTATTGAGGCGGGGCATCTGCACTCCATGATCCTCTGGGGGCCACCCGGCACCGGCAAAACAACCCTCGCTGAAGTGATCGCCCGCTATGCTAACGCGGACGTTGAGCGCATCTCGGCGGTTACCTCAGGCGTGAAGGAGATTCGTGAGGCGATCGAGCGCGCGCGGCAAAACCGTAATGCCGGGCGCCGCACCATTCTTTTTGTTGATGAAGTCCACCGCTTCAACAAGAGCCAACAGGATGCGTTTCTGCCGCACATTGAAGACGGCACGATTTTCTTCATCGGCGCAACCACGGAAAACCCGTCGTTTGAGCTGAACTCTGCGCTCCTTTCCCGCGCCCGCGTTTACCTGCTTAAATCCCTGACCACAGAGGATATCGAAAAGGTTCTGACCCAGGCGATGGAGGACAAAGCGCGGGGTTACGGCGGACAGGATATCGTTCTGCCGGACGACACGCGTCGTGCGATCGCTGAACTGGTCAACGGCGATGCGCGTCGGGCGCTGAATACGCTGGAAATGATGGCCGATATGGCCGAAGTGGATGATGCCGGAAAGCGGGTGCTAAAGCAGGAGCTGCTGACCGAAATAGCCGGTGAACGCAGCGCGCGCTTCGATAATAAAGGCGATCGTTTTTACGACCTGATCTCTGCATTACATAAGTCCGTGCGCGGCAGCGCCCCGGATGCGGCGCTCTACTGGTACGCGCGTATCATTACCGCCGGTGGCGATCCGTTATATGTCGCGCGTCGCTGCCTGGCCATCGCGTCAGAAGATGTCGGTAATGCCGATCCACGCGCCATGCAGGTCGCTATTTCCGCCTGGGACTGCTTTACCCGCGTCGGACCCGCGGAAGGTGAGCGTGCCATTGCGCAGGCAATTGTCTATCTGGCCTGCGCGCCGAAAAGTAACGCGGTGTATACCGCCTTCAAAGCGGCGATGTCAGATGCACGTGAACGTCCGGACTACGATGTGCCGGTTCATCTGCGCAATGCGCCAACCAAATTGATGAAAGAGATGGGTTACGGGCAGGAGTATCGCTACGCCCATGATGAACCCAATGCCTACGCCGCCGGCGAGGAGTATTTCCCGCAGGAGATGGCACAAACCCGCTATTATCACCCCACAAACAGAGGTCTTGAGGGTAAGATTGGCGAAAAGCTCGCCTGGCTTGCCGGACAGGATCAAAATAGCCCTATAAAACGCTACCGTTAGTTCAATCGTTGCGGTAATGTTGGCAATATATCTCTGTGGCCGCAGGCTGTGGTCACTTTTTCCTTTTTTAATTCGATAAGCACAGGATAAGCATGCTCGATCCCAATCTGCTGCGTAATGAGCCAGACGCAGTCGCTGAAAAACTGGCACGCCGGGGCTTTAAGCTGGATGTAGATAAGCTGCGCGCTCTTGAAGAGCGTCGTAAAGTTTTGCAGGTACAAACTGAAAATCTGCAAGCAGAGCGTAATTCTCGATCGAAATCCATTGGCCAGGCGAAAGCGCGCGGGGAAGATATTGAGCCATTACGCCTGGAAGTGAACAAACTGGGTGAAGAGCTGGATCAGGCGAAAGCTGAACTGGATGTTCTTCAGGCTGAAATTCGTGATATCGCTCTGGCGATCCCGAACATTCCTGACGACAGCGTGCCTGTCGGCAAAGACGAAAACGACAACGTTGAAGTGAAACGCTGGGGCACACCTCGCGAGTTTGACTTCGAGGTGCGCGATCACGTCACGCTGGGCGAAATGCATGCGGGCCTGGACTTTGCGGCTGCGGTTAAGCTGACGGGTTCTCGCTTTGTGGTCATGAAAGGTCAAATTGCCCATCTGCATCGCGCTCTGGCGCAGTTCATGCTGGATCTGCACACCGAGCAGCACGGCTACAGCGAAACCTACGTTCCGTATCTGGTTAACCACGATACGCTGTACGGTACCGGCCAGTTGCCGAAATTTGCCGGCGATCTGTTCCACACCCGTCCGCTGGACGAGGAAGCAGACAGCAGCAACTACGCACTGATCCCAACCGCGGAAGTGCCGCTGACCAACCTCGTGCGTGATGAGATCATCGACGAAGACGATCTGCCAATCAAACTGACCGCGCACTCTCCATGTTTCCGTTCTGAAGCCGGTTCTTACGGTCGCGATACGCGCGGTCTGATCCGTATGCACCAGTTCGATAAAGTTGAGATGGTGCAGATCGTTCGTCCGGAAGAGTCTATGGACGCGCTGGAAGAGATGACCGGTCATGCTGAGAAAGTGCTTGAGCTGCTGGGCCTGCCGTACCGCCGTATGGCGCTGTGCACCGGCGACATGGGCTTCGGTGCCTGCAAAACCTTCGACCTTGAAGTCTGGGTGCCTGCGCAGAACACCTACCGTGAAATCTCCTCCTGCTCCAACGTCTGGGATTTCCAGGCGCGTCGTATGCAGGCGCGTTGCCGCAGCAAATCTGACAAAAAAACCCGTCTGGTTCATACCCTGAACGGTTCTGGTCTTGCAGTAGGCCGTACGCTGGTTGCTGTGCTGGAAAACTACCAGCAGGCTGACGGACGCATTGAGATCCCTGAAGTGCTGCGCCCTTACATGAAAGGCCAGCAGTTCATCGGCTAATTATTTGCTCTAAGACAAAAAAGCGCCTCAGGGCGCTTTTTTTATGCCTCTGATTTGATACGAAGCAATAACCCCTCCCTCTAAAGTAGTAATACTCCTCCGAACGAAAGTCAGCATAAAACACTGATAACCAAAAATATCGTTATACATAAAACTATATAGCGGTGTATGCCGCCCTTTATTTCTTTGTGAGCAACCAAAGTGAGTCTTTATGAAAATCAAAGCGCCTGAAGCGTTAATGGCTGCCGAGGTCACTCGCCGTGGGTTGATGAAAACCACGGCAATAGGCGGTCTGGCGGTTGCCAGCAGCGCCTTTACGCTCCCTTTTACCCGTCTGGCGTCGGCGGCGGAGGCTCTGTCTCCCGCTTCAGCCCCGGAAAAAGTGGTGTGGAGTGCCTGTACCGTTAACTGTGGTAGCCGTTGTCCTCTGCGTATGCATGTTGTGGACGGTGAAATCAAATATGTCGAAACAGACAATACCGGCGATGATAACTACGAAGGGTTACATCAGGTTCGTGCCTGTCTGCGTGGCCGTTCAATGCGCCGTCGCGTTTATAACCCGGATCGTCTGAAATACCCAATGAAGCGCGTCGGTAAGCGTGGGGAAGGGAAGTTCGAGCGTATTAGCTGGGACGAAGCCTACGATATTATCGCGACTAACATGCAGCGCCTGATCAAAGAGTATGGCAACGAATCCATCTACCTCAACTACGGCACCGGGACGCTGGGCGGTACCATGACCCGCTCCTGGCCGCCGGGTAAAACGCTGGTGGCGCGCCTGATGAACTGCTGCGGCGGCTATCTCAATCATTACGGCGATTACTCTTCCGCACAGATTGCTGCGGGTCTGAACTACACCTACGGCGGCTGGGCAGACGGTAACAGCCCGTCGGATATCGAAAACAGTAAACTGGTGGTGTTGTTCGGTAACAACCCAGGCGAAACCCGGATGAGCGGCGGTGGGGTAACCTATTATCTTGAGCAGGCGCGCGCCAAATCCAACGCACGTATGATCATCGTCGATCCGCGCTATACCGATACCGGCGCGGGACGTGAAGACGAGTGGATCCCTATTCGCCCTGGTACCGATGCGGCGCTGGTCAATGCGCTGGCGTATGTGATGATCACTGAAAACCTCGTCGATCAGCCGTTCCTTGATAAATACTGCGTTGGTTATGACGAGAAGACCCTGCCAGCCAGCGCACCGGCTAACGGGCATTACAAAGCGTACATTCTTGGTCAGGGCAGCGACGGGGTAGCGAAAACCCCTGAGTGGGCATCCACCATTACCGGCATTCCAGTCGAGCGTATTGTTCAGCTGGCCCGTGAAATTGGTTCAGCAAAACCGGCTTATATCAGCCAGGGATGGGGACCACAGCGTCACGCGAACGGCGAAATTGCCACCCGCGCTATTTCTATGCTCTCGATTCTGACTGGCAACGTTGGTATTCACGGCGGTAATAGCGGGGCGCGTGAAGGCTCGTATGAAGTCCCGTTTGAACGTATGCCAACGCTGGATAACCCGGTTCAGACCAGCATCTCCATGTTTATGTGGACGGACGCGATCGAGCGCGGCCCGGAAATGACCGCGCTGCGTGACGGTGTTCGAGGCAAAGATAAGCTGGACGTGCCGATCAAAATGATCTGGAACTATGCCGGTAACTGCCTGATCAACCAGCACTCTGAAATCAACCGCACCCATGAAATTTTGCAGGACGACAAGAAGTGCGAAATGATTGTGGTGATCGACTGCCACATGACCTCATCGGCGAAGTATGCCGATATTCTGCTTCCAGACTGCACCGCGTCTGAGCAGATGGATTTCGCGCTGGATGCCTCCTGCGGCAACATGTCCTATGTGATCTTCACTGACCAGGCCATCAAACCGCGCTTCGAGTGCAAAACCATCTATGAGATGACTTCCGAGCTGGCGAAACGTCTTGGCGTTGAGCAGCAGTTCACTGAAGGACGTACTCAGGAAGGGTGGATGCGCCATCTGCACGAGCTCTCACGCAAAGCCATTCCTGACCTGCCGGACTTCGATACCTTCCGCAAGCAGGGCATGTACAAGCAGCGCGATCCCGAAGGGCATCACGTGGCGTATAAAGCCTTCCGCGACGATCCGCAGGCCAATCCGCTGACCACGCCCTCGGGCAAAATCGAGATCTACTCCGAAGAGCTGGCAAAAATTGCCGCAACGTGGGAATTGCCGGAAGGGGACGTTATCGATCCGCTGCCGATTTATACGCCAGGCTTCGAAAACTACAACGATCCGCTGACGGCGAAATTCCCGCTTCAGTTGACCGGTTTCCACTACAAAGCGCGTGTTCACTCCACCTACGGCAACGTTGACGTACTGAAAGCGGCCTGCCGACAGGAGATGTGGATCAACCCGATGGATGCGAAAGCGCGCGGCATCAGTAATGGCGATCGCGTACGTATCTTCAACGGACGTGGCGAAGTGCATATCGAAGCTAAAGTGACTCCGCGTATGATGCCTGGCGTTGTCGCGCTGGGGGAAGGGGCCTGGTATAACCCGGATGCGAACCGTATCGATCAGGCGGGCTGCATCAACGTTCTCACTACGCAGCGTCCGTCGCCGCTGGCGAAGGGCAACCCATCCCACACAAACCTCGTTCAGGTTGAAAAGGCGTAAGGAGTAACCGATGACAACCCAGTATGGATTTTTTATTGATTCCAGCCGCTGCACCGGGTGCAAAACCTGCGAGCTGGCCTGCAAGGATTACAAAGATCTGACCCCGGACGTTAGCTTCCGTCGTATTTATGAATACGCGGGCGGCGACTGGCAGGAGGACAACGGCGTCTGGCATCAGGATGTCTTCGCCTATTACCTGTCGATTGCCTGCAACCACTGCGAAGATCCGGCCTGCACCAAGGTCTGCCCGAGCGGGGCAATGCACAAGCGCGACGACGGTTTTGTGGTGGTGGACGAGGATGTCTGCATCGGCTGTCGCTACTGCCACATGGCCTGCCCGTACGGCGCGCCGCAGTACAATGCCGCCAAAGGCCACATGACCAAGTGCGACGGCTGCCACAGCCGCGTGGCGGACGGCAAAAAGCCCATCTGCGTCGAATCCTGCCCGCTGCGCGCGCTGGACTTTGGCCCGATTGAAGAGCTGCGCAAAAAACACGGTCAGCTTGCTGCCGTCGCGCCGCTGCCGTCTGCGCACTTCACGAAGCCGAGTATTGTGATTAAACCTAACGCCAACAGCCGTCCGACGGGTGACACCACCGGCTACCTGGCAAACCCGAAGGAGGTGTGAGATGGGAAGTGGATGGCATGAATGGCCGCTGATGATCTTCACGGTCTTTGGGCAGTGCGTGGCGGGCGGGTTTATCGTCCTTGCGCTGGCGCTGTTAAAAGGGAACCTCAATGCTGAACAGCAGCAGCGTTTGGTGTTAAGCATGTTTGGCCTGTGGGTGTTGATGGGCATTGGGTTTATCGCCTCTACGCTGCACCTGGGCTCACCGATGCGCGCGTTCAACTCCCTGAACCGCGTAGGTGCCTCTTCGCTGAGTAACGAGATTGCCAGCGGGGCAATCTTCTTTGCCGTTGGCGGGCTGGGGTGGTTACTGGCAGCGGTGAAAAAGCTGCCGTCAGGGTTACGCGCGTTGTGGCTCATCGTCACCATGGTACTGGGCGTTGTCTTCGTCTGGATGATGGTCCGGGTGTACAACACCATCGATACCGTTCCGACCTGGTACAGCGTCTGGACGCCGATGAGCTTCTTCCTGACCATGTTTATTGGCGGGCCGCTGCTGGGTTATCTGCTGCTGCGTGTGGCTGGCATTAATGGTTGGGCGATGCGCCTGCTGCCCGCGGTCTCGCTGCTGGCGCTGGTAATCAGTACAGTTGTCGCGCTCATGCAGGGAGCGGAGCTGGCGACCATTCACAGCTCTATCCAGCAGGCTTCGGCGCTGGTGCCGGATTACGGTTCGCTGATGGCCTGGCGTGTGGTGCTGCTGACGGCGGCGCTGGTGTGCTGGATTGCCCCTCAGCTTAAAGGTTACTCGCCTGCGCTGCCGTTACTGTCCCTGGCCTTTGTGCTGGTGCTGGCAGGGGAGTTAATTGGTCGCGGCGTATTTTACGGTCTGCATATGACGGTCGGTATGGCTATCGCCAGCTAATTTTAGATTTTGTTATAAAAAGCCGGGACATAGTGCCCGGCTTTTCTTTTTTCATTCATGAAATTTTTCGACTGATGTTTCGTTGTAAAAATTCCCGGAAATAAATAAAAACAAATAGATAATTAATATCAGTAACAGGCTTTGCATTAGCAGGATGAGTTTTTTAAATCGACAAGGCGCATAACGTGCGTGACGCCTGAACCGGTGGATTGACTTTGTTTTTGCCAGTGGCATGATGCGCACGAAATCTGAACTTCCTCACGGTTTTTAATCCATGACCACCTATACCCGCCCGGTGCTTTTGTTGCTCTGTGGCCTGCTTTTGCTGACCCTGGCGATCGCGGTGTTAAACACACTCGTCCCGCTATGGCTCGCCCATGAAAACTTACCGACCTGGCAGGTGGGTATGGTTAGCTCGTCCTTTTTTACGGGCAATCTGCTGGGCACCTTATTAACGGGCAGCCTTATTAAGCGCTTTGGTTTTAACCGCAGTTATTATCTGGCGTCGCTGATCTTTGCCGTCGGCTGCGCCGGTTTAGGCCTCATGGTCGGCTTCTGGAGCTGGATGGTCTGGCGCTTTATTGCGGGCGTCGGCTGCGCCATGATCTGGGTGGTGGTTGAAAGTGCGCTAATGTGCAGCGGAACGTCCCGTAATCGCGGGCGTCTGCTGGCGGCCTATATGATGGTTTACTACGTCGGTACCGTTCTGGGACAGCTGATGGTCAGCAAACTGCCAACCGACCTGATGAGCGTGCTGCCGTGGGTGACGGGCATGGTTCTGGCGGCGATCCTGCCGCTGCTCTTTACCCGCATTGTGAATCAAAACAGCGAGCATCAGGAAGCTACCCACGTCTGGCCGATGCTGAGACTGCGCCAGGCGCGTCTGGGGGTTAACGGCTGCATTATTTCCGGGATTGTGCTGGGCTCGCTCTATGGCCTGATGCCGCTCTATCTTAACCATCAGGGCGTCAGTGATTCCGGGATCGGTTTCTGGATGGCGGTGATGGTCAGCGCGGGGATTGTCGGGCAGTGGCCGATTGGCCGCCTGGCGGACCGCTTTGGTCGTCTGCTGGTGCTGCGCGTCCAGGTTTTCGTGGTCATCATGGGCTGTCTCGCCATGCTCAGCAACGCCGCAATGGCGCCTGCGCTGTTCATTCTGGGAGCTGCGGGCTTTACGCTCTATCCGGTCGCGATGGCCTGGGCCTGTGAGAAAGTTGAGCATCACCAGTTGGTTGCAATGAACCAGGCTTTGTTGCTGAGTTACACCATCGGCAGTTTACTGGGTCCGACGTTTACCGCTATGCTCATGCAAAATTATTCTGACAATCTGCTGTTTATCATGATCGCCAGCGTGTCGTTTATTTATCTGTTAATGCTGCTGCGCAAAGTGGGCGAACATCCAACGCCAGTGGCCCATGCCTGACTTATTAAAAGCCTGTCGATGACAGGCTTTTTTGTCCCTGTCACATATAAGACTTTTACTTATTGTGAGTTTTTACTGCCTGGCGATAATTCAAATGAGTTCTACCACTAAAAGGCAGCAATCATGTCTACTCGTCGTTTTTCCACTACCGCACTTGCCGTAGTGTTGGCTTTAACGTTTGCAACGGCTCCGGCCATGGCTAATCCAGGAAACGGGAATGGCGGTGGTCACGGAAACGGTGGCGGACAAGGTAATAGCGGCAATCATGGTAACGGGAACGCTGGTAACCATGGTAATAAACACAATAACGGTCAGGATAACCCTGGGAAATCGGATAAGAGCTTTAAAAACAGCAAAGATGTCGGTAATGATGTGGATGCTCGCGTGAGCTTTGATCATGCCCGCCATCTGGCACTGAATTACGGCTTAACGGGCTACGACTCTCTGCCTCCGGGAATTGCGAAAAACCTGGCGCGCGGTAAGCCACTGCCGCCGGGCATTGCGAAGAAAACCGTGCCAGCCGATATGCTGGGTCAGCTTCCTTCCTATCCGGGCTATGAATGGCGCGTGGTAGGTGACGACCTGGTCTTAATTGCGCTGAGTACGGCGATTGTGACTTCCGTTATTAATGGCGTCTTTAAATAGAATATAAAAAGGCCCGGTTTTCACCGGGCCTTTTCGTTAATACATGACCTTGTGGCCATACTGCTCAAGAATACCTTTGACGCGCTCCATCGTCTCTTTTTTCGGCGGCTTCACGCCATCGAGTTTGTACTCTTCACCCATCGCCACCCATTTATGTTTACCCAGCTCGTGATAGGGCAGGAGTTCAATTTTCTCCACGTTACCCATATCCCGGGTAAATTCACCCAGACGATGTGCAGAGTCATCATCATCTGACCAGCCCGGCACCACCACGTAGCGGATCCAGGTCTTGACGCCTTTGTTGGCAATGTATTTGGCAAATTCCAGGGTACGGTGGTTTGAAACGCCAACCAGATTCTGGTGGATCTCATCGTTCATCTGCTTGAGATCGAGCATGACCAGATCGGTCACTTCAAGCAGTTCATCAATAACCGGATCGTAACGGCGCACAAAGCCGTTGGTGTCGAGGCAGGTATGAATGCCTTCTTTGTGGCAGGCGCGGAACCAGTCGCGCACAAATTCAGCCTGAAGAATGGCTTCACCGCCGGATGCCGTCACGCCACCGCCGGACGCGTTCATGAAGTGGCGATAGGTCACCACCTCTTTCATCAGATCCTCAACGGTGACTTCTTTACCGCCATGGGTGTCCCAGGTGTCACGGTTATGGCAGTACAGGCAGCGCATCAGGCAGCCCTGGAAGAAAGTGATAAAGCGGATCCCCGGGCCATCGACGGTGCCACAGGATTCAAAGGAGTGAATGCGACCAATAATTGACATTGCGGTGATATCTCCGAATTTGGCCCATCCGGGGGCCTATGTAGATGCACAGCTCAAAGGCTATGTCGAGTCTGTTTTGGCTGTTATCCATTAAGTATAGATAGCGGACAAAAGAGACTGATAAAGCGAGGGTGTTAAAAAGGCCCCACTTGCGTGGAGCCTTTATTGTACGCTTTTTAACGCGTGATTTCAGTCAATTCCACTTACATGGACTGAGTGAAAGTACGGGTAATAACGTCCTGCTGCTGTTCTTTCGTCAGGGAGTTAAAACGTACTGCGTAGCCAGATACGCGGATGGTCAGCTGAGGATATTTCTCAGGGTGTTCCATCGCGTCGAGCAGCATTTCACGGTTCATCACGTTCACGTTCAGGTGCTGACCACCTTCGATGGACGCTTCGTGGTGGAAGTAACCATCCATCAGACCCGCCAGGTTAGTTTTACGCACTTCGTCGTCTTTACCCAGCGCGTTTGGCACGATAGAGAAGGTGTAAGAGATACCATCTTTCGCGTAAGCAAACGGCAGTTTAGCAACGGAGGTCAGAGAGGCAACCGCACCTTTCTGGTCACGACCGTGCATTGGGTTAGCACCTGGGCCGAATGGCGCGCCAGCACGACGACCGTCTGGGGTGTTACCGGTTTTCTTACCATACACAACGTTAGAGGTGATGGTCAGAACAGACTGAGTCGGGATAGCGTTACGATAGGTAGTGAGTTTCTGAATTTTCTTCATGAAACGTTCTACCAGGTCAACCGCCATGTCATCAACGCGAGCGTCGTTGTTACCAAACTGCGGATATTCGCCTTCGATTTCGAAGTCGATAGCCAGACCATCTTCGTCACGAATTGGTTTAACTTTCGCATATTTGATTGCAGACAGGGAGTCAGCAGCAACGGACAGACCTGCGATACCACACGCCATGGTGCGAACGACGTCACGGTCGTGCAGCGCCATCAGAGAGGCTTCGTAGCTGTACTTGTCGTGCATGTAGTGGATAACGTTCAGCGCGGTCACGTACTGTTTAGCCAGCCAGTCCATGAAGTGGTCCATGCGCTCCATGACTTCGTCATAGTTCAGCACGTCGCCTTTGATCGGTTCAGACTTAGGACCAACCTGCATTTTCAGTTTTTCATCAACGCCGCCGTTGATTGCGTACAGCATGGTTTTCGCCAGGTTTGCACGCGCACCGAAGAACTGCATTTGCTTACCAACAACCATTGGACTTACGCAGCAAGCGATAGCGTAGTCATCGTTGTTGAAGTCAGGACGCATCAGGTCATCGTTCTCGTATTGCAGAGAAGAGGTGTCGATGGACACTTTAGCGGCGAATTTCTTGAAGTTCAGAGGCAGTTTTTCAGACCACAGAACGGTGATGTTCGGCTCCGGAGAAGGACCCATGGTGTACAGGGTGTTCAGGAAGCGGAAGCTGTTTTTGGTTACCAGAGTACGGCCGTCTACGCCCATACCGCCGATAGATTCGGTTGCCCAGATTGGGTCACCAGAGAACAGCTCATCATATTCTGGGGTACGCAGGAAGCGAACCATACGCAGTTTCATGACCAGGTGGTCAATCATTTCCTGAGCGTCTTGTTCGGTGATTTTGCCTGCTTTCAGGTCACGTTCGATGTACGCATCCAGGAAGGTGGATACGCGGCCGAAGGACATTGCTGCACCGTTCTGAGACTTAACAGCGGCCAGGTAGCCGAAGTAGGTCCACTGGATAGCTTCCTGAGCGTTGGTTGCAGGACCAGAGATATCGCAGCCGTATTTAGCAGCCATCTCTTTGATCTGACCCAGCGCACGGTGCTGTTCAGCGATCTCTTCACGCAGACGGATAGTCGCTTCCAGGTTTACGCCGTTTTCCAGGTCAGACTGGAGAGAGACGAACTGTGCGTATTTGTCTTTCATCAGGAAGTCGATACCGTACAGCGCAACGCGACGGTAGTCACCGATGATACGGCCACGGCCATAGGCATCTGGCAGACCGGTCAGAACGCCAGATTTACGGCAGTTCAGAATGTCTTTGGTGTAAACATCGAATACGCCCTGGTTATGGGTTTTACGGTATTCGGTGAAGATTTTTTTCAGCATTGGGTCCAGCTCGCGGTTATACGCTTTGCAGGAACCTTCAACCATTTTGATACCACCGAACGGGATGATTGCGCGTTTCAGTGGTGCTTCAGTTTGCAGACCAACGATTTTCTCAAGGGCTTTGTTGATGTAGCCAGCATCGTGAGAAGTGATGGTAGAAGCAACGGAGGTGTCAAAATCAACTGGCGCGTGAGTGCGGTTTTCCAGTTTAACGCCTTCCATTACGCTGTCCCACAGCTTGGTGGTTGCGTCAGTCGCACCAGCCAGGAAGGATTCGTCACCTTCATACGGGGTATAGTTTTTCTGAATGAAGTCACGGACGTTGACTTCATTCTGCCAGTCACCTTTCGTAAAACCTTCCCAGGCTGTGGCTAACTTTTCATTAAGCTCGGACATGTAACACCTACCTTCTTAAGTGGATTTTTTATTTACTGCCTGAGACAACCATTAATGATGATCGCCGCCACGCAGGTAAATGACCCAGTATGTCAACCCAACTAACAGACCCCCACCGATAATGTTCCCGATAGTGACGGGGATCAGGTTATCAGTAATGAAGTTCATAATAGTCAGGTGTGAAAAACTTTCCGGGGTTGAACCTACAGCAGTCCAGAACTCCGGGCTTGCAAAGTTGCGGATAACAATCCCCATCGGGATCATGAACATATTCGCAATACTGTGCTCAAAGCCGCTGGCAACAAACATCGCAACCGGCAGAACCATAATCATGGCTTTATCCATCAGGCTACGACCAGAGTAGCTCATCCAGACCGCCAGGCAGACCATCAGGTTTGCGAGGATGCCGAGAGCAACAGCTTCGATAAATGTATGGTGCATTTTGTGGTCGGCGGTTTGCAGGACGTTAAGCCCCCAGCCGCCGTTGGCAGTCATATACTCGCCAGAGAGCCACATCAACAGAACAAAGAGCAGACAGCCAATCAGGTTGCCAACGTAAACGTTGAGCCAGTTGCGCCCCAGTTGACCCCAGGTAATTCTTCCGCTGGCTTTTGCCACCACAATCAGCACCGTTGAGGTGAAGAGGTCGGCGCCGCAGATGACGCAGAGAATCAGGCCCAGTGAGAAGCAAATACCACCAATCAGTTTCGCTATGCCGAAAGGCATCCCGGCAGTGCCGGTGGTGGCTGTGATATAGAAGACGAAAGCGATGGAGATGAACACCCCAGCCGTAATGGCCAGAAAGAACGTCGTCATCGGATGTTTCGTGGCTTTGTAGACACCCGCTTCTTCGGCAACTTTCGCCATCGCAGCGGGGAGTAATAGATCAAAAGGGTTGTCAGCTTTCACACTAACTCTCTCTTTATTAAGTCGGCGACGAGATACTAACAAAGCATTATAGAAGAGAAATTGATATAGATCATATCTCGCCTGGCTTATAGGCCCGCAGTGTGTATGGTTTTACAGCAAAAGCGGAGTAAGTATTTGATTATCCGTATAAAAATAAATTTTAAAAGTTATGAAAAGAGTTGAATTTTTTCCTTCAGCCTCCCGTGGAACAGTTAATTAAAATGGAGTATTTATTATAATTAGTAACAGTAAAGCTCAGGTAAGCGTTTTTATATTTACCCGTGGTTAACTTAATTATTACAATTAAACGTCATTGCGGAAAAATAAAAAAAAAGGGGCAATGAAATTGCCCCGTAATATAGCTCAGGCGATTGAATACGCCTACAGCCATTAATGTTATATGCGCTTATTTTGACCAGTAAGCGGCTTTTGCCTTCTGCAATTTTTCATACGCATTCAGCAGTGACTGATGCGCCGGGAAGGCTTTCAGATCGCTATCAACCGCTTGCAGGCCGTAGAATGGTTCTTCACCGCTCAACGCCGCGCTGGCAGCTTCAACGGCATCCGCACCGTACATACGTACAAAGGCGTTCAGATACTGCAATGGCTCGCGGTCGTCTTCCTGAGAAAGCAGGAGCAGCGTTTGCAGGCAACGGTAATAGTTAGTGCGCTCGGCGGAGAAGACGGACTGGTTAAACTCCATCGTCCACTCGGTCCAGGCCAAAGCCTGATCCAGATCGCCGCCCGCCAGCGCCAGCATCGCTTTCAGCTCGCCGATGCGCAGGGTGTACCAGCCGTTATCTTTTCCGGTCGCCAGACCCAGCAGTTCGCGCACGCGGGTGAAATCATCGTGTCCTTCTTCGTCCAGCTGGGCGATCAGGTTCAGATAATCTTCTTTATCCCACTCGCTGCCTGGCAGGGCCAGCAGGGTTTCACGCAGATGTGCGCCCATGCTGTTGTTCGCCAGCCACAGATCTTCTGCCGGATAAATGTCCGACATACCTGGCACAATAATACGGCACGCGTAAACACCGAGGTGTTCATAGTCGGCAATGTAAACTTCCTGATCTTCCGCGTTGAAGATCGCCATCAGGGTGGCGAACTCTTCTTCCGTCGTACCGGCAAAGCTCCAGTCCACGAACGGATAGTCCGCGTCCTGTTTGAACATATCCCAGGAGATCAAACCGCTGGAGTCGATGAAGTGCGTTTCGAGGTTGGTGTGCTCGGCGACTTCTTCGTCATCAAAGGTTGGCGGAGTAAAGACATCGAGATCTTTCAGGCTACGACCTTGCAGAAGTTCGGTTACGGTACGCTCCAACGCCACGCCGAAGTCCGGGTGCGCGCCGAAGGAGGCGAAACAGGTGCCATTTGCCGGGTTGAACAGTACCACGCAGATAACCGGATATTTGCCGCCCAGAGAGCCGTCATAAGCAAAGATTGGGAAACCTTCTGCTTCCAGTTTGGCGATGGATTCCACCACGCCCGGGTAGCGCGCCAGCACGTCAGCCGGGATCTCCGGCAGGCTGATGGATTCAGCAATAATGCGGTTTTTGATATGACGCTCGAAAACTTCAGACAATCCCTGCACGCGCGCTTCGTTGCGGGTATTACCGGCAGACATGCCGTTAGACACATACAGGTTGCCGACGATGTTCATCGGGATATAAACGGTCTGCTCGTCAGACTGACGGGTGAACGGCAGGGCGCAGATCCCACGATCCTCATTGCCGGATTGCAGGTCGATCAACATGCTGCCGGTCAGTTCGTTTTCCGGATCGTAGAACGCGCGCAGGCGGGCATCGAGAATGCCTTCCGGCAGTTCATCGTTTTCGGTCAGCGGGAACCATTTTTCGTTCGGATAGTGAACGAACGGACCGTTGGCAATGGTTTCGCCCAGCCAGAAGTCGGCGAAGAAGTAGTTGGTGGACAGACGCTCAAAATACTCACCCAGTGCAGAGGCCAGCGCCGCTTTTTTGGTCGCGCCTTTACCGTTGGTAAAGCACAGCGCACAGTCTTTGTCGCGAATATGCACGGACCAGACGTGAGGCACCGGATTCAGCCAGGAGGCTTCTTCGATATTAAAGCCCAGGTCGGTCAGTTTCTGCTGGAAGCGAGCGATGGAATCTTCCAGAGCGGCGTCTTTGCCGGGGATAAACGTTTGAGTCATGGCGTTCACTTTTATCGTACGTAAAGCGCGCAATGATACGGGTTTTGCGTGACGGGTGCTATCTCCGGCGAAAATAAATGGCTGGACTATGCTTATAAGCAGTAACCTACTGTTAAGGCATAAAAAAATGAAAGCTTTCGATCTCCAGCGGATGGCGTTTGATAAAGTCCCTCCTGAGTTTTTAGGCGAAGTAGCGCTGCGCAGCCTGTACACCTTTGTACTCGTTTTCCTGTTTCTGAAAATCACCGGACGTCGCGGCGTGCGGCAGATGTCGCTGTTTGAAGTGCTGATAATCCTGACGCTGGGGTCGGCGGCAGGGGACGTTGCCTTTTATGACGATGTGCCGATGGTGCCGGTCTTTATCGTCTTCGTGACGCTTGCACTGCTGTACCGGCTGGTCATGTGGCTGATGTCGAAAAGTGAGAAACTGGAAGATCTGCTCGAAGGGAAGCCGGTGGTGATTGTCGAAGATGGTCAACTGGCCTGGGAGAATGTGCAAAGCGCCAATATGACGGAGTTTGAGTTCTTTATGGAACTCCGTTTGAGCAGCGTTGAGCAACTGGGGCAGGTGCGTCTGGCGATTATGGAAACGAATGGTCAAATCAGCGTCTATTACTATTCCGACGATGAGGTGAAGCCCGGCCTGTGCATCCTGCCGGATATGCTCATCGAGCGATACAAAACTGTACCTGAAGCGGGCGAGTACGCCTGCATAAAATGTAGTCATGTGGTGGTTATGCAGGCGGGCGATCATCAATTATGCCCCCGCTGTACGAATCCAGAATGGACGAAGGTTAGCCGGGCTAAACGTAACACCTGACAGCGATTTTGTCGGTTTTGTGACAACGGTACGGCAGATTGTATTGTGTGACGAGGGGCACATTTCTTCGGCCATCAGTTTTAGACATTGCGGCGCGTGTCACTGAATGATAAAACCGATATCCACAGTTATAACTTATGGCTTTTAGCGTGGTGAGGGGAAATGGCTCAAGTCTTTAATTTCAGTTCAGGTCCGGCAATGTTACCGGCAGACGTGCTCAAACAGGCTCAACAGGAGCTGTGTGACTGGAACGGTCTGGGTACGTCGGTGATGGAAGTCAGCCACCGGGGTAAAGCGTTTATTCAGGTGGCGGAAGAAGCAGAAAAGGATTTTCGCGATCTGCTGAACATTCCCTCGAACTACAAAGTATTGTTCTGTCACGGCGGTGGACGCGGCCAGTTTGCGGGTATCCCGCTCAATCTGCTGGGCGACAAAACCACCGCTGATTACGTTGATGCCGGCTACTGGGCGGCCAGTGCGGTAAAAGAAGCGCACAAATATTGCACGCCGAATGTCATCGATGCCAAAGTGACCGTTGACGGTCTGCGCGCCGTGAAGCCGATGAGTGAGTGGCAGCTTTCTGACAACGCCGCGTATCTTCACTACTGCCCGAACGAAACCATCGACGGTATTGCCATTCACGAAGAGCCAGACTTTGGCGAAAATGTCATTGTGACGGCGGATCTCTCTTCAACCATTCTGTCCACCCCGCTGGATGTCAGCCGCTACGGCGTCATCTACGCGGGTGCCCAGAAAAACATCGGTCCTGCGGGTCTGACTATCGTTATTGTGCGTGAAGACCTGCTGGGGAAAGCCCATAAGTCTTGCCCGTCAATTCTGGATTACACCGTCCTGAACGACAACGATTCCATGTTCAACACCCCACCAACGTTTGCCTGGTATCTCTCCGGCCTGGTCTTCAAATGGCTGAAGCAAAAAGGCGGTGTGGCGCAGATGGATAAGATCAATCAGCAAAAGGCTGAACTGCTGTACGGCGTGATCGACAAGAGCGATTTCTACCGTAACGATGTCGCCAAAACTAACCGTTCGCGCATGAACGTGCCGTTCCAGCTGGCGGACAGCAACCTGGATAACGTGTTCCTGGAAGAGTCCTTCGCGGCGGGTCTGCATGCGCTGAAAGGCCACCGTGTGGTAGGCGGAATGCGCGCCTCTATCTATAACGCCATGCCGCTGGAAGGCGTTAAGGCCCTGACTGATTTCATGATCGACTTCGAACGTCGTCACGGTTAATTGGCTGTTTTTCACCCCCGCAGCGTTCCTGCGGGGTTTTTATTATGTTGAGTTGAGAGTTGAGTTTCATGGAATCCCTGACGTTACAACCTATCGCGCGGGTAGATGGCACCATTAATCTGCCTGGTTCAAAAAGTGTCTCGAACCGCGCTCTGCTGCTGGCAGCTCTGGCAAACGGCACCACCGTCCTCACTAATCTGCTGGACAGCGATGACGTGCGCCATATGCTCAATGCACTGAAAGCGTTGTGCGTTCAGTACGCGCTGTCTGACGATCGTACCCGTTGTGAAGTCACCGGTAACGGCGGCGCGTTACATTCTGCTGAAGCGCTGGAGCTTTTCCTGGGTAACGCCGGTACCGCGATGCGTCCTCTGGCCGCTGCGCTGTGTCTGGGGAGTAACGATATTGTGCTGACCGGTGAGCCGCGAATGAAAGAGCGTCCGATCGGCCATCTGGTGGATGCCCTGCGTCAGGGCGGCGCGCAGATTGATTATCTTGAGCAGGAAAATTACCCGCCCCTGCGTCTGCGCGGGGGATTCACTGGCGGCAATGTTGAGGTTGACGGTAGCGTTTCCAGCCAGTTCCTGACCGCGCTGCTGATGACCGCACCGCTGGCACCACAGGACACCGTCATCAGCATTAAAGGCGACCTGGTTTCTAAGCCGTACATTGATATCACCCTGCACCTGATGAACACCTTTGGTGTTGAGGTGGAAAACCAGTCTTATCAGCGTTTCGTGGTTCGCGGTGGGCAGCAGTATCAGTCCCCGGGCCACTACCTGGTTGAAGGCGATGCTTCATCCGCCTCCTATTTCCTTGCCGCAGGTGCGATTAAAGGCGGTACGGTTAAAGTGACGGGCATTGGCCGCAACAGCGTGCAGGGCGATATCCGTTTTGCTGACGTGCTGGAAAAAATGGGCGCGGTGGTGACCTGGGGCGATGACTTCATCTCCTGCACCCACGGTGAGCTGAACGCCATCGATATGGATATGAACCATATTCCGGATGCGGCGATGACCATTGCCACCGCTGCGCTGTTTGCGAAAGGCACCACCACGCTGCGAAACATTTACAACTGGCGTGTGAAAGAGACGGACCGCCTGTTCGCGATGGCAACCGAGCTGCGTAAAGTGGGGGCCGAGGTAGAAGAGGGCGAAGACTACATTCGCGTCACGCCGCCGGCAAAACTGCAATTTGCAGAAATTGGCACCTACAACGATCACCGCATGGCGATGTGTTTCTCGCTGGTGGCGTTGTCAGATACGCCAGTCACTATCCTTGATCCGAAGTGTACGGCAAAAACGTTCCCGGACTACTTCGAACAGCTGGCGCGCATTAGCACCCTGGCCTGATGATCGTATGCCGCATCACCTGATGCGGCATTTCCTTACGCTTTCTGACACTCATCCTCTTTCATTTCTTCTACACTCTGCTTCAATCATTCCGTAATTTGCACGCAAAGGTAACAGTTGCGCACGTTGGCGCGTATAATGCGCGGCGTTCATGTAAACGGTATGCCTTAATTAAGGAGAAAAAGATGACGGCAATTGCCCCGGTAATCACCATTGATGGGCCAAGTGGCGCAGGGAAAGGTACTCTGTGCAAAGCGATGGCGGAAGCATTGCAATGGCATCTTTTAGATTCGGGAGCAATCTATCGCGTGCTGGCGCTGGCTGCGCTGCATCATCATGTGGATGTTGCGTCTGAAGAAGCGCTGGTACCGCTGGCTGCGCATCTGGATGTGCGTTTTGTCTCGACCGATGGCAACCTTGAAGTGATCCTGGAAGGGGAAGACGTCAGCGGTGAAATCCGTACCCAGGAAGTGGCCAATGCGGCCTCTCAGGTGGCGGCTTTCCCACGCGTTCGTGAAGCGCTGTTACGTCGCCAGCGCGGTTTCCGTGAAGCGCCGGGGCTGATCGCCGACGGCCGCGACATGGGAACCGTGGTATTCCCCGATGCGCCAGTGAAAATTTTCCTTGACGCCTCTTCAGAAGAACGTGCTCAACGCCGCATGCTTCAGTTGCAGGAAAAGGGGTTTAGTGTTAACTTTGATCGCCTTTTATCCGAGATAAAAGAGCGCGATGACCGCGATCGTAACCGCGCCGTCGCACCACTTGTTCCCGCGCAAGACGCATTAGTGCTGGATTCAACCAGTTTAACTATTGAGCAAGTGATTGAAAAAGCGCTACAATATGCGCGCCAAAAACTGGCACTCGCGTAATCGCGACCGATTTAGCAGTACCCCCGCTGCAATGGATTGACGGCGGGTATGTGAAACAACCCCATCCGGCACGGAGCCAGGTGGACGTTAATATTAACCTGAAGATTAAACATGACTGAATCTTTTGCTCAACTGTTTGAAGAATCCTTAAAAGAAATCGAAACCCGTCCGGGTTCCATCGTTCGTGGCGTTGTTGTTGCTATCGACAAAGACGTTGTACTGGTTGACGCCGGTCTGAAATCTGAGTCTGCCATCCCGGCTGAGCAGTTCAAAAACGCCCAGGGCGAGCTGGAAATCCAGGTTGGTGACGAAGTTGACGTTGCTCTGGACGCAGTAGAAGACGGCTTCGGCGAAACCCTGCTGTCTCGTGAGAAAGCTAAACGTCACGAAGCATGGATCACGCTGGAAAAAGCTTACGAAGAAGCTGAAACTGTGGTCGGTGTTATCAACGGCAAAGTTAAAGGTGGCTTCACTGTTGAGCTGAATGGTATTCGTGCGTTCCTGCCAGGTTCTCTGGTAGACGTTCGTCCAGTCCGTGACACCCTGCACCTCGAAGGCAAAGAGCTTGAGTTCAAAGTAATCAAGCTGGACCAGAAGCGTAACAACGTTGTTGTTTCCCGTCGTGCCGTTATCGAATCCGAAAACAGCGCAGAACGCGATCAGCTGCTGGAAAACCTGCAGGAAGGCATGGAAGTCAAAGGTATCGTTAAGAACCTCACTGACTACGGCGCATTCGTTGACCTGGGCGGCGTTGATGGCCTGCTGCACATCACCGACATGGCGTGGAAACGCGTTAAGCACCCAAGCGAAATCGTGAACGTGGGCGACGAAATCACTGTTAAAGTGCTGAAGTTCGACCGCGAGCGTACTCGTGTATCCCTCGGCCTGAAACAGCTGGGCGAAGATCCATGGGTAGCTATCGCTAAGCGTTACCCAGAAGGTACTAAACTGACTGGTCGCGTTACCAACCTGACTGACTACGGCTGCTTCGTTGAAATCGAAGAAGGCGTTGAAGGTCTGGTGCACGTTTCCGAAATGGACTGGACCAACAAAAACATCCACCCATCCAAAGTTGTTAACGTTGGTGATGTAGTGGAAGTGATGGTTCTGGATATCGACGAAGAACGTCGTCGTATCTCCCTGGGCCTGAAGCAGTGCAAAAACAACCCATGGCAGCAGTTCGCGGAAACCCACAACAAGGGCGACCGTGTTGAAGGTAAAATCAAGTCTATCACTGACTTCGGTATCTTCATCGGCCTGGACGGCGGCATCGATGGCCTGGTTCACCTGTCTGACATCTCCTGGAACGTTGCAGGCGAAGAAGCAGTTCGTGAATACAAAAAAGGCGACGAAATCGCAGCAGTTGTTCTGCAAGTTGACGCAGAGCGTGAGCGTATCTCCCTGGGCGTTAAACAGCTCGCAGAAGATCCGTTCAACAACTGGGTTGCACTGAACAAGAAAGGCGCAATCGTAAACGGTAAAGTGACTGCTGTTGACGCTAAAGGCGCAACCGTAGAACTGGCTGACGGCGTTGAAGGCTACCTGCGCGCTTCCGAAGCTTCACGTGACCGCGTTGAAGATGCAACTCTGGTTCTGAGCGTTGGTGACGACGTTGAAGCTAAGTTCACCGGTGTTGACCGTAAGAACCGTGCAATCAGCCTGTCTGTTCGTGCTAAAGACGAAGCTGATGAGAAAGATGCAATCGCAACTGTGAACAAACAGGAAGATGCAAACTTCTCTAACAACGCAATGGCTGAAGCTTTCAAAGCAGCTAAAGGCGAGTAAGTTCAGGTTCGCACCATCATTTGAGCTGTAACGCATTTACAGCGCGAAGGATGGCGAGCAGACTTGACAGATTGCAGGATTCGTCCTGTAATCAATAACAAAGGGCGGCTACGGCCGCCCTTGTTTAATAAGCTGTTCAGCTAATGGGTTTGAAAGGAACCGGAGGAATCATGACCAAGTCAGAATTGATTGAAAGACTTGCCAGTCAGCAACCGCATATCCCTGCCAAGGCTGTGGAAGATGCCGTTAAAGAGATGCTGGAGCATATGGCTACCACTCTTGCCCAGGGCGAGCGCATTGAAATCCGCGGTTTCGGTAGTTTTTCTCTGCACTATCGTGCACCACGTACCGGGCGTAACCCGAAGACTGGCGATAAAGTGGAGCTGGAAGGAAAGTATGTTCCGCACTTTAAGCCGGGTAAAGAACTGCGCGATCGCGCCAATATTTACGGTAACTGAGTTTAATCATCAGGGTTAAACTGAGTTTAAAGAAAGCACCTTAGGGTGCTTTTTTTGTATCCCGCCCCTGCATTTCTGAATACGCGCCGCATTTATATTTTCTCTTTGCTGTAAGCGCTTAAAACGTTGCAGCGCCCGCTGTAAATCACGTTTTTTCTGTCTGACGACGCATCAGTCCCGCCGCATAATCGCCTGAAACATGGAGGTGAAGATGGGGATCCACGTTATCAGTATGTGCGCCATTCTGGCCATAATCCCGCTCTATTGGTTACCCGTTTTGCCTGATTTGCATATTGTCTGGTTGCTGATTGCCGCAGGAATTGCGTTATCCGTACAGCAGAGAAAATGGCTCAGGTTTTCAGGCCTCGCATTGCTTTTTATGTGCTGGGGGATCCTGGCCGCTCAGGAAAGCGTGTGGCCGATGAACTATTTAACGCAAGCACCGCAGCAGGCCGAGGTGGTCATTACCGCAACGGACGGCGCAACGATGCATCAGGGAAGGATTGTCAGCCTCAATGGAGAACGCGTATGGGCTGCCATGGGCGTGGCGCTGTATGGCAACTATTTGCCGCAAAACGTCTGCGTGGGTCAACGCTGGGCAATGACCCTGCGGCTCAGGGCGGTACACGGAGAACTCAACGATGGCGGCTATGATTCACAGAAAAATGCCTTTGCCCGACACCAGACGCTGAGTGGACGGTTTACCCATGCGGCGCTCGTTGACGAAGGCTGTAGCCTGCGTGCGCAATACCTGACATCACTACAGAATACTCTTTCAGCATATCAGTGGGGACCCGTGATCCTGGGGCTGGGGATGGGGGAGCGGCTGTCGGTCTCGCGGGAGATAAAAAACCTGATGCGTGATACCGGAACGATGCATCTGATGGCAATCTCGGGATTACATATTGCGCTGGCCGCTTCTGTCATCTGGTTTCTGGCGCGGGGCATCCAGTTCTTCCTGCCGGGCCGCTGGATTATCTGGCAAATCCCCTTGCTGGCAGGGCTGATTTTTGCCGCGTTTTACGCATGGCTAACGGGCTTGCAGCCGCCCGCGCTGCGCACGGTTATCGCGCTTGTGGTACTGGCTGCATTAAAAATGAGCGGTCACCAGTGGTCGCCCTGGCAGGTATGGCTTACCTGCGTGGCGGCGATCCTGATTTTCGACCCACTGGCGGTACTGTCACAAAGCCTGGCGTTGTCAGCGTTTGCGGTCGCCGCGCTTATTTTTTGGTATCAGTGGTTGCCTCTCCCGCACTGGCAACGTGGCCGGTGCCTGCGGCCGCTGGTTACGCTGTTGTATTTGCAGGTCGGAATGCTGCTGCTTCTGTTGCCGCTTCAGGTCCTGATTTTCCATGGTTTCAGCCTCTCCTCGCTGGTGGCGAACCTGTTTGCCGTTCCTCTGGTCACGTTTATCTCAGTTCCGCTGATCCTGCTCGGCATGTTTCTGCATCTGTTTCCGGTCGCTGCGCTGGAAAGTATCGTCTGGCTGGCTACTGATAAATCTCTGGCAGGGCTTTTCTGGCTATTGATGCGTTTACCGAATGGCTGGCAGGACGTTGATGAACGCTGGCAATACCTGACGTTACTGCCGTGGCTGCTGGTCATTGGCTGGCGATTCAGGGCCTTCAGCGCAGCACCCGCAGTCTGTCTGGCAGGCAGCGTGGTGCTGGCCTTTCCCCTCTGGCACAGGGTTAAAACAGACAGCTGGTCCCTGCATATGCTGGATGTAGGGCAGGGGCTGGCGATGGTCATTGAGCGTCACGGCAAGGCCATTCTGTATGACACCGGGCTGGCATGGCCCGGTGGGGACAGTGCGCAGCAGCTGATTATCCCCTGGCTACGCTGGCATCATCTGAGACCGGAAGGGGTGATCCTGAGCCATGAACATCTCGACCACGCGGGGGGACTGGCATCGCTAAAAGCTGCCTGGCCCGCAATGTGGATCAGGAGCCCCTTATCCTGGTCCGGACATCTTCCGTGCTTTCGAGGACAGCGATGGCAGTGGCAGGGTTTAACGTTCTCCGTGCACTGGCCACCCGAAAACACCTCGGCGAAAGGTAACAACCGCTCCTGTGTGGTAAAAATCGATGACGGCGAACAGAGCGTTTTACTGACCGGAGACATTGAAGCGCAGGCAGAACTGGCAATGCTAAGCCACCGCTGGCGTCAGCTTGCGTCTACACTGATTCAGGTGCCGCATCATGGAAGTAACACGTCATCTTCAACACCGTTGCTACAGCGCGTAGAGGGGCAGGTTTCGCTGGCCTCGATGGCCCGCTATAACGCGTGGCATTTCCCTTCTATTAAAGTGGTTCGGCGCTATCGAACGGAGGGATATCTCTGGCTTGATACCCCGCATTCCGGGCAGATATCTGTGACCTTTTCGCACCATAGTCGGCAAATTCGTCGCTTACGCGAACACTATTTACCGCGTTGGTATCATCAGTGGTTTGGCGCGCCCGTAGATAACGGGTAGAATATGCGGCTATTTCAACAAATGCTGGTTTTTTGAATGCATAACGACAAAGATCTCTCCACGTGGCAAACGTTCCGCCGGCTCTGGCCGATGATTGCTCCTTTCAAAACAGGCTTGATCGTGGCGGGCGTAGCGTTAATCCTCAACGCAGCCAGCGATACGTTTATGTTATCGCTTCTCAAACCGTTACTGGATGACGGTTTCGGTAAAACGGATCGTTCAGTGCTGCTATGGATGCCGCTGGTGGTTATTGGGCTGATGATCTTACGCGGAATCTCCAGCTATGTATCCAGCTACTGCATCTCCTGGGTATCCGGTAAAGTGGTGATGACCATGCGCCGTCGATTATTCAGTCATATGATGGGGATGCCGGTCTCATTCTTTGACAAACAGTCAACCGGCACCCTGCTGTCGCGTATTACCTACGATTCAGAGCAGGTGGCGTCGTCCTCTTCCAGCGCACTGATTACCGTTGTGCGTGAAGGCGCATCCATCATCGGCCTGTTCGCGATGATGTTCTATTACAGCTGGCAACTGTCGCTGATCCTTATTGTGCTGGCGCCGATTGTCTCCATCGCGATCCGCGTGGTATCAAAGCGTTTTCGCAACATCAGTAAAAATATGCAGAATACGATGGGGCAGGTGACTACCAGCGCCGAGCAGATGCTGAAAGGCCATAAGGAAGTGTTGATTTTCGGCGGTCAGGAAGTCGAAACCAAACGCTTTGACAAGGTCAGCAACAGAATGCGCCTGCAAGGAATGAAAATGGTATCGGCCTCGTCGATTTCCGATCCGATCATTCAGCTGATTGCCTCTCTGGCCCTGGCCTTCGTCCTGTATGCCGCCAGTTTCCCGAGCGTCATGGAAACCCTGACTGCGGGTACCATTACCGTGGTGTTCTCATCCATGATTGCGCTGATGCGTCCGCTGAAATCGCTGACTAACGTCAACGCCCAGTTCCAGCGCGGGATGGCAGCCTGTCAGACGCTGTTCAGCATCCTCGATTCCGAACAGGAAAAAGATGAAGGTACACGCGTGATCGAGCGCGCTAAAGGCGACCTGGAATTCCGTAACGTCACCTTTACCTATCCAGGCCGTGAAGTGCCGGCGCTGCGTGATATCAGCCTGTCCATCCCGGCGGGTAAAACCGTTGCGCTGGTCGGTCGTTCCGGTTCGGGCAAGTCGACCATTGCCAGCCTGATTACCCGTTTCTACGATATCGACCAGGGCGAGATCCTGCTTGATGGTCACGACCTGCGGGAATATACCCTCCAGTCGCTGCGTAACCAGGTCGCGCTGGTCTCGCAGAACGTGCATCTGTTCAACGATACGGTGGCGAACAACATTGCGTATGCCCGTACCGAAGAGTACAGCCGTGAAGAGATTGAGAATGCGGCGCGTATGGCCTATGCGATGGACTTCATTAACAAAATGGATAACGGTCTGGATACGATCATTGGCGAAAACGGGGTGCTGCTCTCCGGTGGTCAGCGTCAGCGTATCGCGATTGCCCGTGCGCTGCTGCGCAACAGCCCGATTCTGATCCTCGATGAAGCAACGTCCGCACTGGATACGGAATCTGAACGCGCTATCCAGTCTGCTCTGGATGAATTACAGAAAAACCGTACCTCGCTGGTTATCGCGCACCGTCTGTCGACCATCGAACAGGCTGACGAAATCGTGGTGGTGGAAGATGGCGTGATCGTTGAACGCGGCAGCCATGCGGACCTGCTGGAACAGCGTGGTGTTTACGCGCAGCTTCATAAAATGCAGTTCGGTCAATGATTGCACGCATCTGGTCGGGTGAATCCCCTCTGTGGGTGCTGCTTCTCCCGCTCTCCTGGCTGTATGGCCTGGTGAGCGGTACTATTCGTCTGCTTTACCGCCTCGGGATCAAGCGCGCCTGGCGCGCACCGGTACCGGTGGTGGTGGTCGGCAACCTGACGGCGGGTGGAAACGGCAAAACCCCGGTGGTGATCTGGCTGGTAGAACAGCTCCATAAACGTGGTATCCGCCCGGGAGTTGTCTCACGCGGTTACGGTGGTAAAGCGGCGCAGTATCCACTGGTGCTGAGCCCAGCTACGACAACCGCTGAAGCCGGTGATGAGCCGGTACTGATTTACCAGCGTACCGGCGCGCCGGTTGCGGTATCGCCGGTGCGCAGTGATGCCGTGAAGGCACTGCTTGCGGAGCATGACGTACAAATCGTTATTACCGATGATGGTTTGCAGCATTACGCGCTGGCGCGTGACAAAGAGATCGTGGTCATTGACGGCGTGCGGCGTTTTGGCAACGGCTGGTGGCTGCCAGCCGGTCCAATGCGTGAGCGTGCGTCGCGCCTGAAGAGCGTCGATGCCGTGATTGTGAACGGTGGTGAAGCCAGAGCGGGCGAAATCCCGATGTATCTTCGTCCCGGACAGGCCGTGAATATCTTGACCGGCGTGCGTAAAGACGTCGCGCAACTGGAACATCTGGTTGCGATGGCCGGTATAGGTCATCCGCCGCGTTTCTTCGCAACGCTGGAGCAGTGCGGCGCAAAGCTTGATAAACGGGTGCCGCTGGCCGATCACCAGGCGTTAGTTGCCGAAGAGGTTGAAAGGCTGGCAGCGCCGGGACAGACGCTGATCATGACGGAAAAAGACGCGGTAAAATGCCGGGCCTTTGCGAAAGAAAACTGGTGGTATCTGCCGGTTGACGCTGAACTCAGCGGCGAACAGCCGGAACATTTGCTCAAGGAACTGCTCGCGTTAGTGCAGTAACTTCTACGCGGTTCCGGTGGCGCTTTGACTGACAGGAAAACGCATGTCTCTACCGCAATTCTCACTTGCAGCCGCACGAAACCTGCATCTTGCCGCCCAGGGGCTTCTGAAAAAGCCCCGCCGCCGCGCGCAGCCAGCTGATATCCTCTCTACCGTGCAACGCATGTCGTTGCTGCAAATCGACACCATTAACATCGTGGCGCGTAGCCCGTATCTGGTCCTGTTTAGCCGCCTGGGAAACTATCCTCCGCAGTGGCTGGATAATGCGCTAAGTCAGGGCGAACTGATGGAATACTGGGCGCATGAAGCCTGTTTTCTCCCGCGAAGCGATTTTGCACTGGTGCGTCACCGCATGCTCGCCCCGGACAAAATGGGCTGGAAATACCGTCAGGAGTGGATGGTGGAACACGCGGATGAAATAGAGCAACTGATTGCCCATATTCAGGAAAACGGGCCGGTACGCTCCGCGGATTTTGAACACCCGCGAAAAGGCGCAAGCGGATGGTGGGAGTGGAAACCGCACAAACGCCATCTTGAAGGGCTGTTTACGTCGGGCAAAGTGATGGTGGTCGAGCGCCGCAACTTTCAGCGCGTCTATGACCTCACGCACCGTGTTATGCCTCACTGGGACGATACGCGTGAACTGCTGTCTCAGGACGCAGCCGAAGCCATCATGCTCGGGAACAGCGCCCGCAGCCTTGGCATTTTCCGCCCACAGTGGCTGGCGGATTATTATCGTCTGCGTCAGCCGCAGCTAAAACCACTGCTGGAATTGTGGCAGCGCGAACAGCGCGTCATGCCGGTCTCGGTAGAGTCGTTAGGTGAAATGTGGTTGCATGCGGATTTGTTCCCTCTGCTGGCGCAGGCGCAGGAGGGCAAACTCCAGGCGACCCACAGTGCCGTGCTGTCGCCGTTCGACCCCGTGGTCTGGGACAGAAAGCGGGCCGGGCAGTTGTTTAATTTCAGCTACCGTCTGGAATGCTACACTCCGGCGCCCAGGCGGCAGTATGGTTATTTTGTTTTGCCGCTGCTGCACAAAGGCCAGCTAGTCGGGCGCATGGACGCTAAAATGCACCGTAAAACCGGCATGCTTGAAATTATCGCGCTCTGGC
The DNA here is from genome assembly GCF_050031515.1 of Enterobacter cloacae complex sp. 397G4. Lineage (NCBI taxonomy): Bacteria > Pseudomonadati > Pseudomonadota > Gammaproteobacteria > Enterobacterales > Enterobacteriaceae > Enterobacter > Enterobacter cloacae complex sp. 397G4. The sequence continues at coordinate 1,708,543 of NZ_JBLGWE010000001.1, forward strand.
TTGAAGAGGGCATAAAGGTGACGGCTGGCCTGGAAAAAGGGTTAACGACTGCGCTCAGTGAATTTGCCCGCTGGCAGGGGGCGCATGAAATTGTACTCGGTCGCGTGCCTGCGGGGCTGTTTACGACCTGTCGAGGTGGCTGGGAAACAGGCACTCCCTGAAAAGGGAATGTGATAAGCTTTAGCGATTACCCATACGGAGGAACTATGGATCACCGTTTACTTGAAATTATTGCCTGCCCGGTGTGCAACGGCAAACTGTATTACAGCCAGGATAAACAAGAGCTGATTTGCAAACTGGACAGCCTGGCGTTCCCGCTGCGTGACGGTATTCCGGTACTGCTGGAAAATGAAGCCCGTTCCCTGGTGGCAGAAGAGATCAAACCATGAGTTTTGTTGTCATTATCCCTGCGCGTTATGCTTCAACGCGCCTGCCAGGTAAACCGCTGGTGGATATCAATGGCAAACCGATGATTGTGCATGTCCTTGAACGGGCACGCGAATCGGGCGCCGGACGCGTCATCGTCGCCACCGATCACCCAGATGTTGCGCGCGCGGTTGAGGCCGCGGGTGGGGAAGTGTGCATGACCCGTGCCGATCATCAGTCAGGCACCGAGCGCCTGGCGGAAGTCGTCGAAAAATGCGGTTTCAGCGACGAGACGGTGATTGTGAACGTGCAGGGCGATGAGCCGATGATCCCGGCGGCGATTATCCGTCAGGTGGCCGACAACCTGGCACAGCGTCAGGTCGGGATGGCGACCCTCGCGGTGCCGATTCACCACGCTGAAGAGGCGTTCAATCCGAATGCGGTGAAAGTGGTCATGGACGCAGAGGGCTACGCGCTCTATTTCTCCCGCGCCACCATTCCGTGGGATCGCGATCGTTTCGCGCAATCGAAAGAGACAATCGGCGAAACCTTCCTGCGCCACATCGGTATTTACGGCTACCGCGCTGGCTTTATTCGTCGCTACGTCGCCTGGGCACCAAGCCCGCTGGAGCATATTGAAATGCTCGAACAGCTTCGCGTGCTGTGGTACGGCGAGAAAATTCACGTTGCGGTTGCCCAGGAAATCCCAGGCACCGGCGTGGATACCCCTGAAGATCTCGAGCGCGTACGCGTCGAAATGCGTTAATTCGCTGGCATCCCCTCGTCTGGGGGGATGTTCTCCCGCCTGGCTATTTTCCTTTTCTTTTTCATTATTGATCTCTACCGGGTGACATCCGGGTTTCGCGCGCTCATTATAAAAGCAGTAGTCTTAATGGGGGTAATCTCATATGGAACAGCTGCGTGCTGAACTCAGCCATCTCCTTGGCGAAAAGCTAAGCCGGGTGGAATGCGTGAATGAAAAGGCCGATACCGCACTCTGGTCGTTGTACGACAGTCAGGGAAACCCCATGCCGCTGATGGCCAGAAGTTTTACCTCGCCGGGCGTCGCCAGACAGCTGGCCTGGAAAATGTCGATGCTGGCGCGGGAAGGGACTGTCCGCATGCCGACGGTCTACGGCGTGATGACCCATGAGGAGCATCCCGGCCCGGATGTTCTGCTTATCGAACGTTTACGCGGGGTTTCTGTTGAAGCCCCGACGCGTACACCGGAGCGCTGGGAACAGCTGAAAGATCAGATTGTCGAGGCTCTGCTTGCCTGGCATCGGCAGGACAGCCGGGGTCTTGTTGGCGCGGTAGACAGTACGCAGGAAAACCTGTGGCCGCTGTGGTATCGCCAGCGTGTCGAGGTGCTGTGGGGCACGCTGAACCAGTTCAACAACACCGGTTTAACGATGCAGGACAAACGTATTTTATTCCGCACCCGGGAGTGTCTGCCGACGCTGTTTGAGGGCTTTAACGACAACTGCGTGCTGGTTCACGGCAATTTCACGTTGCGCAGTATGCTTAAAGACTCGCGCAGCGACCAGCTGCTGGCGATCGTCGGGCCGGGGATCATGCTCTGGGCGCCGCGCGAGTACGAACTGTTCAGGCTGAGCGAGGGCGGGGCGGCGGAAGATTTGCTCTGGCACTATCTTCAGCGCGCCCCCGTTGCGGAGGCCTTTCTCTGGCGACGCTGGCTCTATCTTCTCTGGGATGAGGTGGCGCAGCTGGTCAACACCGGGCGCTTTAATCGCGCCAGTTTCGATCTGGCCGCAAAATCACTCCTGCCCTGGCTTGCCTGACGAACCTTTGAGCCACTGCCAGAGGCGGCCAAGCGTCTCGTAGCCGACGCGATCGCTGTGCATCAGCCATACCGGGGACGGGATTATCCGTTCCCACGGATTGAGCGGGGCGTCAATAGCCATCTGGTTTGCCGGAGCAGGAAGCGGATGCAGGCCCTGCTTCTCAAAGAAAATCATTGCGCGCGGCAGGTGTGAAGCAGAGGTCACCAGCAGGAACGGTACATCACCGATGGCCTGTTTCACCGCCGCCGCCTCTTCTTCGGTATCTTTTGGGCTATCCAGCGTGATGATGGCGGAACGTGGTACGCCAAGCGATTCAGCCACTCTTGCTCCTGCTTCAGCGGTACTGACCGGGTTGGTTTTTGCCGCAGCGCCCGTGAAGATCATCTTCGATCCAGGATTGGCCAGCCACAGGCGGATCCCCTCGTTCAGGCGCGGCAGGCTGTTGTTGATCAGGTTCGAGCTGGGCGCCCAGTTCGGATCCCAGGTATACCCGCCGCCCAGCACGACGATATAGCCCACCTTCTGATTTCCCTGCCATGTCGGGTAGGTGTTTTCAATCGGACGTAATAAACCGTCAGCGACCGGTTGCAGGCTGAGTAACAGCAGCGCCAGCCAGCCCACGGTAACGAGGGATTTACCGCTTTTCTGAAAGCGGCTAAACCATATCAATGCCAGCCCCAGCGCGATGAGAAGCAACAGCAGGGGAAGGGGAAGCATCATGCCTCCGATATATTTTTTTAGGGTAAAAAGCATCCTTTTTGGTTCCTTTTTTAACCATACAGCAGGCGATTGTCGGTGATATTACACCAGAGTGGTTCATTCTCCGCGCGGGTGTGACAAAATAGCGGTTTTGCAGTGAGTGGAACCCTCCCAATGCGGGATCGCAATTTTGATGACATCGCGGAAAAGTTTTCGCGCAACATTTATGGCACCACCAAAGGTCAGCTTCGTCAGACGATCCTCTGGCAGGATCTGGACAAGCTGCTGGCTGAATTCGGTGACCGACCGTTGCGCGTGCTGGATGCCGGCGGTGGGGAAGGTCAGACTGCAATTCTGATGGCGCAGCGGGGACATCACGTCACGCTTTGCGATCTTTCTGCCGAGATGGTTGCGCGCGCAGGGCGAGCGGCAGAAGAGAAAGGTGTGAGCGACAACATGCATTTTATACATTGCGCCGCTCAGGACATTCCGCAGCATTTGGAAACGCAGGTTGATCTGATATTGTTTCATGCTGTGCTCGAATGGATCGCCGAACCACAAGCGATGTTAGAAACGCTGTGGTCGATGTTGCGCCCGGGCGGTGCGTTATCGCTGATGTTTTACAATGCCAACGGCCTGCTAATGCGAAACGTGCTGGTCGGCAATTTTGGCTATGTACAGCAGGGCATGTATAAAAAGAAACGACGCACGCTTTCACCGGATTTCCCCCGTGAACCGCAGCAGGTCTATGGCTGGCTGGAGGAGATCGGTTGGGAAATTACCGGCAAAACCGGCGTGAGGGTGTTTCATGATTATCTGCGTGATAAACAAAAACAGGATGACTGTTTAGACGCCTTAACAGAAATAGAGACGCGGTACTGCCGCCAGGAGCCTTATCTGAGCCTTGGCCGCTATATACACGTCACCGCGCGCAAGCCGCAGATGCAAGGATAATCTATGAGTGAATTTTCCCAGACAGTCCCCGAACTGGTTGCCTGGGCCAGGAAAAACGATTTCTCCATCTCGCTGCCGGTAGACAGACTCTCATTCCTGCTGGCGGTTGCGACGCTAAACGGCGAACGCCTGGATGGCGAAATGAGTGAAGGCGAACTGGTGGATGCGTTCCGCCACGTCAGTGATGCGTTTGAGCAAACCAGCGAAACCATTAGCGTGCGTGCCAACAACGCAATCAATGATATGGTGCGTCAACGTCTGCTGAACCGCTTTACCAGCGAGCAGGCGGAAGGAAACGCCATCTATCGTCTTACGCCACTGGGCATTGGCATTACCGACTATTACATCCGCCAGCGCGAATTTTCCACGCTGCGTCTCTCCATGCAGCTCTCTATTGTTGCAGGTGAGCTGAAGCGTGCCGCCGACGCGGCTGATGAAAACGGTGACGAATTCCACTGGCATCGCAACGTTTACGCGCCGCTGAAATATTCGGTCGCCGAGATTTTCGACAGTATCGATCTGACTCAACGTCTGATGGACGAACAGCAGCAGCAGGTGAAAGACGATATCGCTCAACTGCTTAATAAAGACTGGCGTGCGGCCATCTCCAGCTGTGAACTCTTGCTGTCAGAAACGTCGGGTACGCTGCGTGAGTTGCAGGATACGCTGGAGGCGGCGGGAGATAAGCTACAGGCTAATCTGCTACGCATTCAGGACGCGACGATGGCGCACGACGATCTGCATTTTATCGACCGTCTGGTGTTTGATTTGCAGAGCAAGCTTGACCGCATTATCAGCTGGGGCCAGCAGTCGATCGACCTGTGGATCGGTTACGACCGCCACGTGCATAAATTTATCCGTACCGCCATCGATATGGATAAGAATCGCGTCTTTGCTCAACGTCTGCGCCAGTCGGTACAGACCTACTTCGATGCGCCGTGGGCGCTGACCTACGCCAACGCCGATCGTCTGCTGGATATGCGCGACGAAGAGATGGCGCTGCGTGATGAAGAGGTCACCGGTGAACTGCCGCCGGATCTGGAATACGAAGAATTTAACGAAATTCGCGAGCAGCTTGCGGCGATGATCGAAGAACAGCTCGCTGTCTACAAAACCAGACAAGCACCGCTGGATCTTGGCCTCGTGGTACGCGACTATCTGGCGCAGTATCCGCGCGCGCGCCACTTCGATGTTGCCCGCATTGTTGTAGACCAGGCGGTGCGCCTGGGCATCGCACAAGCCGATTTCACCGGACTGCCGCCGAAGTGGCAGCCGATTAACGATTACGGAGCCAAGGTACAGGCGCATGTCATTGACAAATATTGAACACGTGATGCCAGTTAAGCTGGCACAGGCGCTGGCGAATCCGTTGTTTCCGGCGCTGGATAGCCAGCTGCGTGCCGGTCGTCACATTGGCCTTGACGAGCTGGATAATCACGCCTTTTTGATGGACTTTCAGGAGTACCTGGAAGAGTTTTACGCTCGCTATAACGTTGAGCTGATCCGCGCGCCGGAAGGTTTTTTCTACCTGCGTCCGCGCTCTACCACGCTTATTCCGCGCTCGGTGCTTTCCGAACTGGATATGATGGTCGGCAAAATTCTCTGCTACCTCTATCTCAGCCCGGAACGTCTGGCGAATGAAGGGATCTTCACCCAGCAGGAGCTTTACGATGAGCTGCTGTCGCTGGCGGATGAAAGCAAGCTGCTCAAGCTGGTGAATAACCGCTCAACGGGGTCCGATCTGGACCGTCAGAAATTACAGGAAAAAGTTCGCTCTTCCCTGAACCGTCTGCGCCGTCTGGGAATGGTCTGGTTCATGGGTCACGACAGCAGCAAGTTCCGTATTACCGAATCGGTCTTCCGTTTTGGCGCCGATGTGCGTGCGGGTGACGATGCGCGTGAAGCGCAACTGCGCATGATCCGTGACGGTGAAGCGATGCCGGTGGAAAACCATTTGCAGCTCAATGACGAGCACGAAGAGAATCAGCCGGATAGCGGGGAGGAAGAGTAATGATTGAACGCGGTAAATTTCGCTCACTAACGCTGATCAACTGGAACGGCTTCTTTGCCCGAACATTCGATCTGGATGAGCTGGTGACAACGCTCTCCGGCGGTAACGGGGCGGGTAAATCCACCACCATGGCGGCCTTCGTGACGGCGCTGATCCCTGACCTGACCCTGCTGCACTTCCGTAACACCACCGAAGCGGGCGCCACGAGCGGCTCCCGAGATAAAGGTCTGCACGGTAAGCTGAAAGCGGGCGTCTGTTATTCAGTGCTGGACGTCATCAACTCCCGCCATCAGCGCGTGGTTGTAGGCGTGCGTCTGCAACAGGTTGCTGGCCGCGACCGTAAAGTAGATATCAAACCGTTTGCGATCCAGGGACTACCAACCTCCCTACAGCCGACCGCGCTGCTGACGGAAACCCTGAATGAACGTCAGGCGCGCGTCCTCACGCTCCAGGAGCTGAAAGACAAGCTGGAAGCTATCGAAGGCGTGCAGTTTAAGCAGTTTAACTCCATTACCGACTACCACTCTCTGATGTTCGATCTCGGTGTGGTAGCCCGTCGTCTGCGCAGCGCGTCAGATCGTAGTAAATACTACCGTCTGATTGAAGCCTCCCTGTACGGCGGTATCTCCAGCGCCATTACGCGCTCCCTGCGCGACTACCTGCTGCCGGAAAACAGCGGCGTGCGTAAGGCCTTCCAGGATATGGAAGCCGCGCTGCGTGAAAACCGCATGACGCTGGAAGCGATTCGCGTCACACAGTCTGACCGCGACCTGTTTAAGCACCTGATCAGCGAAGCCACCAACTACGTGGCGGCGGACTATATGCGCCACGCCAACGAGCGCCGTATTCATCTCGACCAGGCGCTGGAGTATCGCCGCGAGCTGTTTACCTCCCGCAAACAGCTGGTGGCTGAGCAGTATAAGCATGTCGAAATGGCGCGCGAACTGGGCGAGCACAACGGTGCGGAAGGGGATCTGGAAGCCGATTACCAGGCGGCCAGCGATCACCTGAACCTGGTGCAGACCGCGCTGCGTCAGCAGGAAAAAATCGAGCGCTATGAAGCCGATCTGGATGAGCTGCAAATTCGTCTTGAAGAGCAAAATGAAGTGGTGGCCGAAGCTGCCGAATTGCAGGAAGGGAACGAAGCCCGCGCGGAAGCCGCCGAGCTGGAAGTGGATGAGCTGAAAAGCCAGCTTGCTGATTACCAGCAGGCGCTGGATGTGCAGCAGACGCGTGCGATTCAGTACAACCAGGCGTTGCAGGCGTTGCAGCGTGCCAAAGAGCTGTGCCATCTGCCGGATCTGACCCCGGAAAGCGCTGATGAATGGCTGGATACCTTCCAGGCCAAAGAGCAGGAAGCCACTGAGAAACTGCTTTCTCTCGATCAGAAAATGAGCGTGGCGCAAACGGCGCATAGCCAGTTTGAGCAGGCGTACCAGCTGGTGGTGGCGATCAACGGTCCGCTGGCGCGTAACGAAGCGTGGGACGTTGCCCGTGAGCTGCTGCGCGACGGCGTCAATCAACGCCATCTGGCCGAACAGGTGCAGCCGCTGCGCATGCGCCTGAACGAGCTGGAACAGCGTCTGCGTGAACAGCAGGAAGCCGAGCGTCTGCTGGCGGAATTCTGCAAGCGTCAGGGTAAAAATTACGATTTCGACGAGCTTGAGGCCCTGCACCAGGAGCTGGAAGCGCGTATTGCGGCCCTGTCGGATACCGTATCGAACGCCAGCGAACAGCGCATGACGCTGCGTCAGGAGCTGGAACAGCTTCAGTCGCGTTCGAAGACGCTCTTACAGCGTGCGCCGATCTGGCTGGCTGCACAAAGCAGCCTGAACCAGCTCAGCGAACAGTGTGGCCAGGAGTTTGCCTCCAGCCAGGACGTCACCGAATACATGCAACAGCTGCTGGAGCGCGAGCGTGAAGCGATTGTTGAGCGTGACGAAGTGGGTGCGCGCAAGCGTGACGTCGATGAAGAGATCGAGCGTTTAAGCCAGCCTGGCGGCTCAGAAGATCCGCGCCTGAATGCCTTAGCCGAGCGTTTCGGCGGCGTGCTGCTGTCTGAAATTTACGACGATGTCGGCCTGGACGATGCGCCGTACTTCTCCGCGCTGTACGGTCCATCCCGTAACGCGATTGTGGTGCCTGATCTGTCGCTGATTTCGGACCAGCTTGCAGGGCTGGAAGACTGCCCGGAAGATCTCTACCTCATCGAAGGGGATCCGCAGTCGTTTGATGACAGCGTATTCAGCGTCGACGAGCTGGAAAAAGCGGTGGTGGTGAAAATCGCCGATCGCCAGTGGCGCTATTCGCGCTTCCCGGAACTGCCGCTGTTTGGCCGCGCCGCGCGTGAAAACCGTATTGAAAGCCTGCACGCCGAGCGCGAAACGCTTTCTGAACGTTTTGCAACCCTGTCGTTTGATGTTCAAAAAACGCAGCGTCTGCATCAGGCGTTCAGCCGCTTTATCGGCAGCCACCTGGGCGTTGCCTTTGAGCCCGATCCGGAAGCTGAAATCCGCAAGCTCAACACCCGCCGTGGTGAGCTGGAGCGTGCGCTTGCCAGCCATGAAAATGACAACCAGCAAAGCCGCGTGCAGTTCGAGCAGGCGAAAGAGGGCGTTGCGGCCCTTAACCGCATCCTGCCGCGCCTGAACCTGCTGGCGGACGATACGCTCGCCGACCGCGTAGACGAAATTCAGGAACGTCTGGACGAAGCGCAGGAAGCGGCGCGCTTTGTGCAGCAGCACGGCAATCAGCTGGCAAAACTGGAGCCGATGGTTTCCGTTCTCCAGAGCGACCCGGAACAGTTTGAGCAGTTAAAAGAGGATTATGCCTGGTCACAGCAGGTGCAGCGCGAAGCGCGTCAGCAGGCGTTTGCCCTGACGGAAGTGGTGCAACGTCGCGCACACTTCGGCTACTCCGATTCAGCAGAAATGCTGAGCGGGAACAGCGATCTTAATGAAAAGCTGCGCCAGCGTCTTGAGCAGGCCGAAGCAGAGCGTACGCGCGCCCGTGAAGCGATGCGTACTCACGCCGCACAGCTGAGCCAGTACAGCCAGGTCATGGCCTCGCTGAAAAGCTCCTTCGACACCAAGAAAGAGCTGTTAAACGATCTGCATAAAGAGTTGCAGGACATCGGCGTTCGCGCCGACAGCGGTGCAGAAGAGCGGGCGCGTATTCGCCGCGATGAACTGCATGCTCAGCTCAGTAACAACCGCGCGCGTCGTAATCAGCTGGAAAAAGCGCTGACCTTCTGTGAAGCAGAGATGGACAACCTGACGCGACGCCTGCGCAAGCTGGAGCGTGACTATCATGAGATGCGTGAACAGGTTGTGACCGCGAAGGCGGGGTGGTGCGCGGTGATGCGCATGGTGAAAGATAACAACGTGGAGCGTCGTCTGCATCGTCGCGAGCTGGCGTACCTGTCAGCCGATGAACTGCGCTCTATGTCGGATAAGGCGCTGGGCGCGCTGCGTCTGGCGGTGGCGGACAATGAACACCTGCGCGACGTGCTGCGTATGTCCGAAGATCCGAAGCGTCCTGAGCGCAAAATTCAGTTCTTCGTGGCGGTTTATCAGCACTTACGCGAGCGTATTCGTCAGGACATCATCCGTACCGACGATCCGGTGGAAGCGATCGAACAGATGGAGATCGAGCTGGGCCGTTTGACGGAGGAGCTGACCTCCCGCGAGCAGAAGCTGGCAATCAGCTCCCGCAGCGTGGCGAATATTATTCGTAAAACCATTCAGCGCGAGCAGAACCGTATCCGTCAGCTGAACCAGGGCCTGCAAAGCGTGTCGTTTGGCCAGGTCAACAGCGTGCGGCTGAACGTGAACGTGCGTGAGGCGCACTCCACGCTGCTGGACGTGTTGTCTGAACAGCACGAACAGCATCAGGATCTGTTCAACAGTAACCGCCTGACCTTCTCCGAAGCGCTGGCGAAGCTATATCAGCGTCTGAATCCGCAGATTGACATGGGCCAGCGTACGCCGCAAACCATCGGCGAGGAGCTGCTGGACTACCGCAACTATCTGGAAATGGAAGTTGAGGTTAACCGTGGCTCAGACGGCTGGCTGCGCGCGGAATCCGGTGCGCTCTCTACCGGTGAAGCTATCGGTACCGGTATGTCGATTCTGGTGATGGTGGTGCAGAGCTGGGAAGATGAAGCGCGTCGTCTGCGCGGCAAAGACATCTCGCCATGCCGTCTGCTGTTCCTCGATGAAGCCGCGCGTCTCGACGCCCGCTCCATCGCCACGCTGTTTGAGCTTTGCGAGCGACTCGATATGCAGCTCATCATCGCGGCGCCGGAAAACATCAGTCCGGAAAAAGGGACAACCTATAAGCTGGTGCGTAAGGTGTTTCAGAACAGTGAACACGTACACGTCGTGGGCCTGCGTGGTTTCGCCCCGCAGCCACCGGAGTCATTACCGGGCACGGCTGACGCCTCTTAACCCGGGGTGCGACAAATAGCGGCGCTCATGCGCCGCTTTTTTTATTCACTTAACTTGTGTTCAGGGCTGCGTTATCTTTAAACTTCTTTACATAAGGTAAGGCAGCAGCGAGTATGCCTTTCTATACTGAAGGAAATCTCCAGAATAATGGGCATGTCGTGAAAAACAGGGGGCAAGGGATGTTGCTTAAGAAAAATCGTGGTCGTCAGCTGTCTGCGCTGAGTTTGTGCCTGACAGTGATGTTTGCTCCACTGTTTACCGCTCAGGCCGATGAGCCTGAAATTGTACCGACTGACAGCTCCGCGACGATGGGCGCGCAGCCGACGTCGCTGTCACAACCGCTGGATCAGTCTCCGGCGACGGCCATCATGGCCGGCATTAAACCGCTGCCGGAAGGCATCGATACTGAATCATTACGCCAGCAGCTTATGACCGGCCTGCCCTCGGGCTATACTCCTGCTTATATTAACCAGCTCACGCTGCTTTACGCTGCGCGCGATATGAAACCGATGTGGGAAAATCGCGAGGCGGTACGAGCCTTCCAGCAGCAGCTGGCTGAAGTGGCGATTGCAGGCTTTCAGCCGCAGTTCACGACCTGGGTTGAGCTCCTGACCGACCCTGCCGTTACCGGACAGGCGCGTGACGTGGTGCTGTCTGATGCCATGATGGGCTACTTACAGTTTGTGGCGGGGATTTCGGTGAACGGCAACCGCTGGTTATACAGCAGTAAACCGTACAAGCTGGCGACGCCTGCGCTGTCCGTCATTAATCAGTGGCAGCTGTCGCTGGATAACGGCGAACTGCCGCGCTTTATCGCAAGCCTTGCGCCTGCCCATCCGCAATATGCCACGATGCATCAGTCGCTTCTTGAGCTGGTTGCGGATTCCCGCCCGTGGCCTCAGCTGCGTGGCACCACAACGCTGCGTCCGGGGCAGTGGAGCAGCGATGTGCCTGCGATCCGCGAAATTATGAAACGCTCCGGCATTCTTGACAGCGGCCCTAAAATTGCTCTGCCCGGTGACGAGACGCAAAATGCGGTCGTCAGCCCGTCGGCGCCGGTAAAAGAGAAAACGGCCGTTGCGTTGAGCAATAAGCCCGCCGCTTACGATCGCGAGCTGGTCGCCGCAGTGAAGCAGTTCCAGGCCGCGCAGGGGCTTGGCGCTGACGGCGTGATTGGTCCATCTACTCGCGACTGGCTGAACGTCTCTCCGGCCCAGCGGGCAGGAGTGCTGGCGTTGAATATCCAGCGCTTGCGCTTGCTGCCGGGCACGTTATCCACCGGCATTATGGTCAACATTCCGGCGTACTCCCTGGTCTACTATCAGGACGGTAGCGAAGTGCTGGCGTCCCGCGTGATTGTCGGCCGACCTGACCGAAAAACGCCAATGATGAGCAGCGCGCTGAATAACGTGGTGGTTAACCCGCCGTGGAACGTGCCGCCGACGCTGGCGCGCAAAGATATCCTGCCTAAGGTATGGAATGACCCAGGTTATCTGGAGCGACATAACTATACGGTGATGCGTGGCTGGAACAGCAAAGAAGCGATTGATCCCTGGATGGTCGACTGGTCAACGATTACGCCTTCGAACCTGCCGTTTCGTTTTCAGCAGGCACCTGGCGCACATAACTCGCTGGGACGTTACAAATTCAATATGCCAAGTTCGGACGCTATCTACCTGCATGATACCCCAAACCATAATCTGTTCCAGAAAGATGCACGCGCGCTCAGCTCGGGCTGTGTCCGCGTGAACAAGGCCTCCGAGCTGGCGAATATGCTGTTGCAGGATGCAGGCTGGAACGATACGCGGATATCAGATGCCCTGAAGCAGGGGGATACGCGTTACGTCAATATTCGCCACAATATTCCGGTCAATCTTTACTATCTGACGGCGTTTGTAGGCGCGGACGGACGCACCCAGTATCGTACAGATATTTACAATTATGATCTGACAGCGCGATCCGGCGCACAAATTTTGCCAAAAGCGGAACAATTAATCAGGTAAATGAAGTAGTTCGGTAAAAATGATTGTCGTAAGTTATGGTGAATATGAGGCGATCTGGCTGCAAGCCGCGTATTCACTGGGGTTGGGCGCCTTGACGTAGCAGGCTTTGCCAGTTATGGTGCCCTTCGTGCGCTAAGCATATTGACAATTTCTTTTACCTGTAGACCTGATTATCATGGACAAATTTGACGCTAATCGCCGCAAATTGCTGGCGTTAGGTGGCGTTGCGCTGGGCGCAGCAGCCATCCTTCCGACGCCAGCATTTGCCACCCTCTCGACACCTCGTCCGCGTATTTTAACGCTCAACAATCTGCATACTGGTGAGACGCTTAAAGCGGAATTTTTCGATGGCAGAGGCTATATTCAGGATGAATTAGCAAGACTCAACCATTTTTTCCGTGATTTCCGCGCGAATAAAATCAAAGCCATCGACCCTGGATTATTCGATCAGCTTTACCGCTTGCAGGGACTGCTGGGGACCAAAAGGCCGGTGCAACTCATTTCTGGCTATCGCTCTCTGGATACCAACAATGAACTGCGCGCCCACAGCCGTGGGGTAGCGAAAAAAAGCTATCACACTAAAGGGCAGGCGATGGATTTCCATATTGATGGCGTTTCGTTAGCCAATATTCGCAAAGCGGCGTTATCTATGCGCGCAGGTGGTGTAGGATACTACCCACGTAGCAACTTTGTGCATATTGATACCGGGCCGGTTCGGCACTGGTAATAACGAAACACAGGAGCAGTATGAACTATCGTATTATTCCGGTTACCGCGTTCTCACAGAACTGTTCATTGATCTGGTGTGAACAAACTAAACTGGCCGCGCTTGTCGATCCCGGTGGAGACGCCGGGACAATCAAGCAGGAAGTCGCTGCCAGCGGTGTAACGCTGATGCAGATTTTACTCACCCATGGCCATCTCGACCATGTGGGTGCAGCGGCAGAACTGGCTGAACACTACGGTGTGCCGATTATCGGCCCGGAAAAAGAAGATGAGTTCTGGCTTCAGGGGCTACCTGCCCAAAGCCGTATGTTTGGTCTGGATGAGTGTCAGCCACTGACACCGGACCGCTGGCTGAACGAAGGCGATCGCGTTAACGTGGGGAATGTAACTTTACAGGTGTTGCATTGCCCCGGGCATACGCCCGGCCATATTGTCTTCTTTGATGACGTGTCGCGCCTGCTGATTTCCGGTGACGTGATTTTCAAAGGGGGCGTAGGACGCAGTGATTTCCCACGCGGCGATCACGGTCAGCTGATTCAGTCGATTAAGCAGAAGTTATTGCCGTTAGGTGATGATGTGACGTTTATCCCTGGACACGGACCGATGTCGACGCTGGGCGATGAGCGGTTGCATAACCCGTTCCTTCAGGATGAAATGCCTGTCTGGTAAACCCGGTAAAATAAAAAAGCCTGCGCGATGCAGGCTTTTTTTATGGGTGCAGGTTACAGCACCGCGACAATGGCTTCGCACAGCGGCGCCATGTTGTCAGGCGTCATACCTGCAACGTTCACGCGGCCAGAGGCAACGGCATACACGCCAAACTCTTCACGCAGGCGCAGCACCTGCTCTTTGGTCAGGCCGCTGAAGGAGAACATGCCGTTCTGCTTGATGATGAAGCTGAAGTCACGGTCAGCGCCTTTCTCAGCCAGCGTGTTCACAAACAGCAGACGCATGCGCTGAATGCGCTGACGCATATCGTTCAGCTCTTGTTCCCAGATTGCGCGCAGCGCATCGTTGCTCAGGATCGTCGCGACCACAGACGCACCGTGTGCCGGTGGGTTAGAGTAGTTAGCGCGGATCACGGACTTCATCTGGCTGAATGCGCGATCGACGGTTGCTTCGTCAGCAGCCACCAGCGTACAGGCGCCGACACGCTCGTTATACAGACCAAAGTTCTTGGAATAGGAGCTTGCGACAATCAGCTCCTGATGCACGGCGGCGAATGCGCGCAGACCTTCTGCATCTTCTTCCAGACCACGGGCAAAGCCCTGGTAAGCGAAGTCGAACAGAGGCAGCCAGCCTTTTTCAACGGACAGCTTAGCCAGCTGTTCCCACTGCTCAAGCGTAGGATCGATACCGGTTGGGTTATGGCAGCAGCCGTGGAACAGCACCACATCGCCCGCCTGGGCTTCGCTCAGGCTGGCCAGCAGACCGTCGAAATCCAGCGCGTGGTTTGCCGCGTCGTAGTAGGCGTATTCACGCACTTCCAGACCCGCAGAATTAAAAACGCTCTTGTGGTTCGGCCAGCTTGGATTGCTTACCCACACACGCTTCACAGAGGTGTTTTTCGCCAGGAAATCTGCCGCCACGCGCAGTGCGCCGGTACCGCCTGGGGTCTGCGCCGTGCGGGCGCGTTTTTCGCTCACAATGGTGCTGCCTTTGCCGAACAGCAGCTCCTGGGTGCAGCGACCAAATTCAGGGATACCATCAATACCGAGGTAGTTTTTGGTGGTTTCGTTTTCCAGCAGATACTGCTCAGCTTTTTTGACGCTGGTCAGTACCGGAGTTTTGCCGGTTTCATCTTTATATACACCAATACCCAGGTTGATTTTGCCAGGGCGGTCGTCGGCACGAAACAGATCGGCCAGGCCCAGAATTGGGTCGGCAGGAGCGGCAGTAATGTTCTCAAACATGACGAAGTTCCATTGTGATTACAGAAGTGAAATCCGCTATCAGGTTAACGGTAGATTTACAAAATGCCAACCGTTTGCGACGAAAAGCGTGCGGCTTTTCAAAAGTCGCTATTATTTTCTCTCAGGAATAAAAAAACAGGGCCGAAGCCCTGTTCATTAAGCATATAACAACGAGGTGTGCTGATTAGAACTGGTAAACCAGACCCAGAGCCACGATATCGTCGTTGTTGATGCCCAGCTTGTTGTCGTCTTTCAGCTGGTTGATCTGATAGTCAACATAGGTAGACATGTTTTTGTTGAAGTAGTATGTCGCACCAACGTCGATGTAGTTGATGTAGTCTTCGTCACCGATACCTTCTACGTCTTTCGCTTTAGATTTGTAGTAAGCGATGGATGGACGCAGACCGAAGTCGAACTGGTACTGAGCGACGACAGAGAAGTCCTGAGACTTGTTAGCGAAACCACGGCTGCCCAGACGCGCTGCGTTACGCATTTCGCCATAAATAGCTGCCAGGTAGATGTTGTTCGCGTCATATTTCAGGCCGGTTGCCCACTGTTCAGCTTTGTCACCTTTACCCCATTCCAGCGTCTGCTGGTTGTTGGTACGGTCAGCTGCACCATAAGCACCCACAATGCCGAAACCGTCGAAATCATAGCTCAGAGAGGTTGCCCAGCCGTCACCGTTGGAACGTACTGCGTCATCACGTTCATTTTTGCCCAGGTACTGAACACCAAAGTTCAGACCGTCAACCAGGCCGAAGAAGTTGCTGTTACGGTAAGTCGCCAGACCACCCGTACGGCCTGCGAAGAAGTTATCGCTCGCGCCGGTGTCGCCGCCGAACTCAGGCAGCATATCGGTGATGCCGATTGCGTCATAGACCAGACCGTAGTTACGACCGTAGTCGAAGGAGCCTGCGTCACCAAATTTCAGACCTGCGAATGCCAGACGGGTTTTGTTGCCGTTCTGTGCATCGCCACCTTCAGAGTTGTTACCCTGGAAGTTGTATTCCCACTGACCGTAGCCAGTCAGCTGATCGTTGATCTGAGTTTCACCTTTGAAGCCCAGACGCGCGTAAGTGTTGTCGCCATCGTTGCCCGCGTAATCAGAGAAGTAATGCAGGCCAACTGCTTTCCCGTAAAGATCTAATTTGTTGCCGTCTTTGTTATAGATTTCAGCAGCGTTTGCTGCACCGGCTACCAGCAGGGCAGGGACTACCACTGCCAGGATATTGCGCTTCATCATTATTTATTACCCTCATTGGTTTTTTTATGACACTCGCCACTGCCGCCAATAAATTCTGTCAATAAATATTTCCGGAACTATTGATGAGAGTTAGGGAAGGTGCGAACAAGTTCCTGATATGAGATCATCATATTCATCCGGAGCGCATCCCAGAGGGACATCATGAGCCATCAACTCACCTTCGCCGATAGTGAATTCAGCACTAAGCGCCGTCAGACCCGAAAAGAGATTTTCCTCTCCCGCATGGAGCAGATTCTGCCATGGCAGAATATGACCGCTGTCATCGAGCCGTTTTATCCCAAGGCGGGCAATGGCCGACGGCCCTATCCGCTGGAGACCATGCTGCGTATTCACTGCATGCAGCATTGGTACAACCTGAGCGACGGTGCCATGGAAGATGCCCTGTACGAAATCGCCTCCATGCGCCTGTTTGCCCGATTATCCCTGGATAGCGCCCTGCCGGATCGCACCACCATCATGAATTTCCGCCACCTGCTCGAGCAGCATCAACTGGCCCGTCAATTGTTCAAGACCATCAATCGCTGGCTGGCCGAAGCAGGCGTCATGATGACCCAAGGCACTTTGGTGGATGCCACCATCATTGAGGCACCCAGCTCGACCAGGAACAAAGAGCAGCAACGCGATCCGGAGATGCATCAGACCAAGAAAGGCAATCAGTGGCACTTTGGCATGAAGGCCCACATTGGTGTCGATGCCAAGAGTGGCCTGACCCACAGCCTGGTCACCACCGCGGCCAACGAGCATGACCTCAATCAGCTGGGTAATCTGCTTCATGGAGAGGAGCAATTTGTCTCAGCCGATGCCGGCTACCAGGGAGCGCCACAGCGCGAGGAGCTGGCCGAGGTGGATGTGGACTGGCTGATCGCCGAGCGTCCCGGCAAGGTAAAAACCTTGAAGCAGCATCCGCGCAAGAACAAAACGGCCATCAACATCGAATACATGAAAGCCAGCATCCGTGCCAGGGTGGAGCACCCGTTTCGCATCATCAAGCGGCAGTTCGGCTTCGTGAAAGCCAGATACAAGGGGCTGCTGAAAAACGATAACCAACTGGCGATGTTATTCACCCTGGCCAACCTGTTTCGGGTGGACCAAATGATACGTCAGTGGGAGAGATCTCAGTAAAAACCGGAAATAACGCCAGAAATGGTGGAAAAAATAGCCTAAATAGGCTGATTCGATGTGTTTGCGGGAAAAAAATCGGCCCAGATCCGCGAAATTTTAATCAGCGAGTCAGCTTGGGAAGAAATGACCTGCTTATTCGCACCTTCCTTAGGTGTCTTTATGTGTCTGACAGGCATCTTTCCATTCATAGAACCGTTTCGCTACACTGAAAGTGCTACAATCTTCAAGATTCAGTTACTAAAAGAAAATATGTGTAACTAAATATGTATTTTTGGGAACTTTGTGAAGCACCTCAAATTTCAGTGCCACCTGGCGAATTAAACATCCGCTTTATTCTTATATATATGATTTCCTTATGTTTAATTTAGCTAAAGGCCTTTCGTATAAACAGAAGTTAAACGGCTCATTTTTTCTTATGATCGATAAAAGCCATCCAGATGGCTGTGAAATTGGTTGTTTTTTATGCTAATGCGTAAGGATTGTTTTAAGCGCAATAAGAATGGGGTTATTTTTTTTGTCTCAGGATATTTCGTGGAAACAAAACGTAACAGGTAGAGGTAATAGCGGGGTTGTGGTTTAAAGACGCTTACTTCTGACTGACGAAAACTGACATTGCAGGATAAAATAATGGCCAGCATTTGCTGGCCATTAATGATTTGGTCGGTTAGAAACTTGCGTTACGCGGTGTGCGTGGGAATGGAATCACATCACGTACGTTCTGAACACCTGTTACGTAAGCAATCAGACGTTCGAAGCCCAGGCCAAAGCCGGAGTGTGGAACGGTGCCGTAGCGACGGAGATCGCGATACCAGCTGTAGTCCGCCGGGTTCAGGCCCATCTCCTGCATACGCGCGTCCAGCACATCCAGGCGCTCTTCACGCTGGGAGCCACCGATGATCTCACCGATGCCCGGCGCGAGGACATCCATCGCGGCAACGGTTTTACCGTCTTCGTTAAGGCGCATATAGAACGCCTTAATGTCTTTCGGATAGTTTTTCACCACAACCGGTGCTTTAAAGTGCTTCTCTGCCAGATAACGTTCGTGCTCGGAGGAGAGATCCACGCCCCAGTAAACCGGGTTTTCGAATTTCTCACCGCATTTTTCCAGGATTGCGACCGCGTCGGTGTAATCCACCTGCGCGAAGTCTGCGGAGACGAAGCGCTCAAGACGGGCGATGGCGTCGTTATCGACACGCTCAGCGAAGAATTTCATGTCGTCTGCGCGCTCTTCGAGAACGGCTTTAAACACGTATTTCAGCATCGCTTCTGCCAGGGCTGCCGCGTCATTCAGATCGGCAAAGGCCACTTCCGGCTCCAGCATCCAGAATTCCGCCAGGTGACGGCTGGTGTTGGAGTTTTCCGCACGGAAGGTTGGGCCGAAGGTATAGATCTTAGACAGCGCACAGGCGTAGGTTTCACCGTTGAGCTGGCCGGAAACCGTCAGGAAGGCTTCTTTGCCAAAGAAGTCTTTGTCGTAATCGACTTTACCTTCCGGCGTACGCGGCAGGTTTTCCATATCCAGCGTTGAAACGCGGAACATTTCACCTGCGCCTTCGGTATCGGAAGCCGTGATCAGCGGAGTAGAAACCCAGAAGTAACCCTGCTCGTCAAAGAAACGATGCAGCGCCTGCGCCAGCGTATGACGCACGCGGGCAACCGCACCAATCAGGTTGGTGCGCGGACGCAGGTGCGCGACTTCACGCAGATATTCGATGCTGTGACGCTTTGCAGCCATCGGGTAGGTGTCAGGATCTTCAACCCAGCCGGTCACTTCCACCGAGGTCGCCTGAATTTCGTAGCTCTGACCCTGGCCCGGAGAGGCCACCACAACACCGGTGACAATCACGGAACAGCCGGTTGTCAGGTGCAGAACGTCATCATTGTAATTGGGCAGAGAATTATTAATGACGGCCTGTACAGGATCAAAGCAGGAACCGTCATAGACGGCGAGGAAGGAGATGCCAGCTTTAGAATCTCGGCGAGTACGCACCCATCCGCGCACGGTGACCTCCTGGTCAACGGCGACACGGCCCTGGAGTACGTCGGCTACAGGCACAACGCTCATAATATTCTCTCTGTTAATAGTCGGAAAAAATAAACACTTGTCCGCCCTTATAGGGGGGATATCTATGTTACCTGCCATCCGCTATCAGACAAGTAAATTTCACCGTCTTAAGAGAAGAAATAAGAAATTAATAAGAGAAGGGGAGCCATGAAGGCTCCCCCGAAGCCGTTAACTGGCTTTTTTAACCTGAGGCAAATCGAAGGCTTTACGTAATGCGCGGACAAACGCTTTGTCATGGCAGATGGTTTTGCCCGGACTGTCGGAGAGCTTCGCGACCGGCTTACCGTTACATTCCACCAGTTTTATCACGATGTTCAGCGGTTTCACCTGAGGAATATCACAGGTTAACCGCGTACCAATCCCGAAACTCAGGTTCACCCGCGATGAGAAATGGCGATAAAGGTCGACGGCTTTCGCCAGGTCAAGGTTATCGGAGAAGACCAGCACCTTACTCATGGGGTCGATGCCCAGTTTTTCGTAATGGGCGATGGCTTTCTCACCCCATTCAACCGGGTCCCCGGAATCATGGCGCAAACCCTGGTAGCGTTTGGCAAACTCAGGGCCAAAGTCGCGCAGGAACGCGTCCATGGTAATGCAGTCGGTAAGGGCAATACCCAGCCGATCCGGGTATTCCTCTAGCCACGCGGCGAGGGCGGCGCGCTGGCTGTTGGCAAGGTCAGGGCTGATCTGCTGGTGCGCCTGGAACCATTCGTGCGCCTGGGTGCCCATCGGCGTTAAATCAAGGCGACGTGCCAGATCGTAGTTACTGGTGCCAACGAACCACGGCTCCTGTTGCAGACGTCTGACAATGGCTTCCTGAACCTCGCGAGAGAAGCGGCGGCGCGTGCCAAAGTCCATCAGACGGAATCGGGACATATCCAGCCCTTCGGTCAGTCTGGAAAACTCAACGAGTTTATTCTCCAGAGCGGCAACCGCCTGCGTCACACCGGTTTCAGGGGAGCGATAGCGGTGGGCCAGCTCGCTGATCACGGCCAGAAGCGGCACTTCCCACATGATCACCTCGCGCCACGGGCCGGTCAGACGAATGTCCAGCTTGCCGTTATCATTGGTGACGGTGACCTGTTCCGGGTTATAGCGGAACTCACGCAGCCAGTTCAGATAATCCGCTTTAAAGAAAGGCAGGCCTGAAAGCCACTGATATTCGTCATCGGTGAGCGCCAGATGCTGCATGGCCTCGACCTGTTCACGAATGGAATCTGCGTAGATACCCAGCAAGTCGTCACCCCGGCAGCGAAATTCCGCCGCAACATGGACATCATGATAGTGGTGAAACACGGCTTGCTGCATATGCAGCTTGTACGCGTCGGTATCCAGCAACGTATGCAGAACCGGAGAAGCGAATTGAGTCATAGGTGCGCTGTAGCATCCTCTCACGGGAGCGTTTAGTACAATAAACAACTCCGGAGTATACCCTGTTTAGTGATTTATTGAACCCCGATCACAACATAAGCACACTTTATGGTCGAGAGCATTTCGTGCCCCGTGTTATAAAAATGTAGCTAAAAAGGGCGTTGTGCCTGAAAAGATGAACATTCTGCATAGCGCGTTTTACACAACAGGAATATATTGAATCGTTACTCGACAAACGATGCATAAGGTTTTCTATGACACAACAGCCACAAGCTAAATACCGCCACGACTATCGTGCGCCGGAATACCTGATAAGCGATATCGATCTGACTTTCGACCTGGATGCCACAAAAACCGTGGTGACGGCGGTAAGCCAGGTGACGCGCCAGAGCGCGACAGCCGTGCCGCTGCGTCTGGATGGTGAAGACCTGACGCTGGTTTCCCTGCATATTAACGATGAAGCCTGGTCAGACTATAAAGAAGAAGGCAACCAGCTGGTCATCGACAACCTGCCGGAACGCTTTACCCTGCGCATCGTGAATGAAATTAGCCCTGCCGCCAATACCGCGCTGGAAGGACTTTACCAGTCAGGCGTAGCCCTGTGTACCCAGTGTGAAGCCGAAGGTTTCCGCCACATTACCTGGTATCTGGATCGCCCGGACGTCCTGGCGCGCTTTACCACCAAAATTATTGCCGACAAAACGCTGTACCCGTACCTGCTTTCCAACGGCAACCGGATTGGTGAAGGGGAACTGGAGAATGGCCGTCACTGGGTACAGTGGCAGGATCCGTTCCCGAAACCCTGCTATCTGTTTGCGCTGGTGGCGGGAGATTTCGATGTCCTGCGCGACACCTTTAAAACGCGCTCTGGCCGTGAAGTCGCGCTGGAGCTGTTCGTGGACCGTGGCAACCTTGACCGCGCACCGTGGGCAATGACCTCCCTCATCAACTCCATGAAGTGGGATGAAACGCGCTTTGGCCTCGAATATGACCTCGACATCTATATGATCGTTGCGGTCGATTTCTTCAACATGGGCGCGATGGAGAATAAAGGTCTTAACATCTTTAACTCTAAATACGTGCTGGCGCGTACCGATACCGCCACGGATAAAGATTACCTCGATATCGAACGCGTTATCGGCCACGAATATTTCCATAACTGGACCGGGAACCGCGTCACCTGCCGCGACTGGTTCCAGCTGAGCCTGAAAGAGGGCTTAACCGTCTTCCGCGATCAGGAGTTCAGCTCCGATCTGGGATCGCGGGCGGTAAACCGCATCAACAACGTGCGCACCATGCGTGGTCTGCAATTTGCAGAAGATGCCAGCCCAATGGCGCACCCGATCCGCCCGGATAAAGTCATTGAGATGAATAACTTCTACACCCTGACGGTGTATGAAAAAGGCGCTGAAATTATCCGTATGATCCACACCCTGCTGGGTGAAGAGAATTTCCAGAAAGGGATGCAGCTTTACTTTGAGCGTCACGACGGCAGTGCGGCCACCTGCGACGATTTTGTTCAGGCGATGGAAGACGCCTCTAACGTCGATCTGTCTCATTTCCGCCGCTGGTACAGCCAGGCCGGTACGCCGATTGTGACGGTCAAAGACGACTACAACCCGGAAACCGAGCAGTACACGCTGACCATCAGCCAGCGCACGCCGCCAACTGCCGAGCAGGAAGAGAAACATCCGCTGCACATTCCGTTCAGCGTTGAGCTGTACGACAACGAAGGCAACGTGATCCCGTTACAGAAGGGCGGCCACCCGGTGCATAACGTGCTGAACGTGACCCAGGCAGAGCAGACCTTTATCTTCGATAACGTCTATTTCCAGCCCGTTCCCGCCCTGCTGTGCGAATTCTCCGCGCCGGTGAAACTCGAATACAAGTGGAGCGATCAGCAGCTTACGTTCCTGATGCGTCACGCGCGCAACGATTTCTCGCGCTGGGATGCGGCACAAAGCCTGCTGGCGACCTACATCAAGCTGAACGTCAACCGTTACCAGCAGGGCCAGCCGCTGACGCTGCCGGTTCATGTGGCAGACGCGTTCCGTGCCATCCTGCTGGATGTGAACATTGACCCGGCGCTGGCGGCTGAAATTTTAACGCTGCCTTCTGCGACTGAAATCGCCGAGCTGTTTGACATCATCGACCCGATTGCCATCGTCGCCGTGCGTGAAGCGCTGACCCGCACGCTGGCGACCGAACTGGCAGATGAGTTCCTCGCCATTTACAACGCCAACAAGCTGGACGGGTATCGGGTGGAACATGCGGATATCGGTAAACGTTCCCTGCGCAATACCTGCCTGCGCTATCTGGCGTTTGGTGAGGCAGAGCTGGCGAACACGCTGGTCAGCAAGCAGTACCACGAAGCCGATAACATGACGGATGCCCTGGCCGCGCTGGCCGCAAGCGTTGCCGCCGAGCTGCCGTGCCGCGATGCGCTGATGCAGGAGTACGACGACAAGTGGCATCAGGATGGTCTGGTGATGGACAAGTGGTTCATCCTTCAGGCCACCAGCCCGGCAGCCGATGTACTCAGCAAAGTACGCAGCCTGCTGAAGCACCGTTCGTTCACCATGAGCAACCCGAACCGCGTCCGCTCTCTGATTGGTGCCTTCGCCAGCAGCAACCCGGCCGCGTTCCATGCCGAAGACGGCAGCGGTTATCAGTTCATGGTTGAAATGCTGACCGAGCTGAACAGCCGTAACCCGCAGGTGGCGTCTCGTCTGATTGAGCCGCTGATCCGCCTGAAACGTTACGATGCGCAGCGTCAGGCGAAAATGCGCGCCGCGCTTGAGCAGCTGAAAGGGCTGGAAAATCTGTCTGGCGATCTGTACGAGAAGATTGCTAAGGCGCTGGCCTGATGTAAAAAAGCCCGGTGGCGCTACGCTTACCGGGCCTACGTGGGGTCGCGGGGCATCGGTTTTCTCCCTCTCCCTGTGGGAGAGGGCCGGGGTGAGGGCATCAGGCATTAGCCTTTATCCGCTGAATCTCCGCTTCCCCACGTTTCATCACCCGATCCAGTACTTCGGCTTCCAGCTCCGCCAGTCTGGCCGATCCCACGCGGCGAGGACGTGGAATATCTACCGTCAGATCCAGACCAATTTTGCCCTCTTCTATTAACAGCACCCTGTCTGCCATTGCCACGGCTTCACTGACATCATGCGTCACCAGCAGTACCGTAAAGCCGTGCGTCTGCCAGAGGGTTTCAATCAGATCCTGCATCTCGATCCGCGTCAGGGCATCAAGCGCGCCGAGCGGTTCATCAAGCAGCAACAGGCCGGGACGGTGAATCAGCGCGCGAGCCAGCGCTACGCGCTGCTTTTGTCCACCCGACAGGGCCGCAGGCCACTCTCCCGCGCGATTCTCCAGCCCTACCGCAGCGAGTGCCTGCCGGGCGTCCTCCCGCCAGCTGCCCTTCAGGCCCAGCCCGACGTTATCCATCACCGTTTTCCACGGCAGCAGACGCGCGTCCTGAAACATCATGCGCGTATCATCCTGAATCGTGGCCAGCGGCGTAGTGCCTGCCAGAATGTCACCGCAGTTTGGCGCTTCCAGCCCGGCTAAAAGACGCAGCAGGGTACTCTTGCCGCCACCGCTGCGGCCGACAACGGCCACGAACTGTCCGGCAGGAATATGCAGATCCAGTGCATTCAGAATGGTGTTGTCGCCGTAGCGTTTGGTCACGCCGTTCAGCAGTAACGGTGTTCCCTGGTTCAGTCGTGCAGTATTCATGCTTTCGCCTCCTGAGCGGTGTAGGCCGGGTTCCAGCGCAGCCAGCTACGTTCCAGCCACTGGGCGCTGACGTCCGCAAGTTTGCCGAGCAGGGCATAAAGGATAATGGCAACCACCACCACGTCCGTTTGCAGGAACTCGCGGGCGTTCATCGCCAGATAACCAATGCCGGAGTTAGCCGAAATGGTTTCCGCCACGATCAGGGTTAGCCACATCAGGCCGAGCGCAAAACGCACCCCAACCATAATGGAGGGCAGGGCGCCCGGCAGGATCACATGGGTAAACAGGGCAAAACCTGACAGGCCATAGCTGCGGGCCATCTCCACCAGACCGCGATCGATATTACGGATCCCATGCCAGGTATTGATATAAATCGGGAATAACGTTCCCAGCGCCACGAGGAAAATTTTGGCGCTCTCATCAATGCCAAACCACAGGATAACCAGCGGAATAAGCGCCAGATGCGGCACGTTGCGCAGCATCTGAACGGAGGTATCCAGTAGCCGCTCACCCCAGCGTGACAGGCCGCTGATCAGCCCCAGCGTCAGGCCGATGCTTCCGCCAATCGAAAAGCCAATTACCGCGCGCCAGGAGCTGATGGCAAGATGTTGCCACAGCTCACCGCTGGCGCTTAGCGACCAGAACGCTTCCACAACGCCCTCCGGAGAGGGCAAAATGCGGCTCGACAGCCAGCCAGTTGAAGACGCCAGTTGCCAGACGAGGACAATGCCGACGGGCAGAAACCACGGCGCGGCGCGCAGCAGCCATTTTTGTGCGGTTGCAGACATGGTGGCTCCTTAGCTTTGCGCGACTTTTCTCGGGATAAACGCGTTCGCCACGGCTTCGCCCTGCAACTGAAGCTGACGTGGCTGCGGAATTTCCGGGATAGCGACATCCAGGTGCGGGAACAGCAGTTCACCCACCTTGTACGCCTCCTCCAGATGTGGGTAGCCAGACAGGATAAAGCTGTCGATCCCCAGCGCCGCATATTCATTAATGCGTGCCGCTACGGTTGGACCGTCGCCGACCAGTGCCGTGCCGGCACCGCCGCGCACCAGACCTACCCCGGCCCACAGGTTCGGGCTGATCTCAAGGTTTTCACGCTTGCCGTTGTGCAGGGAGGCCATCCGATGCTGGCCCACGGAGTCGGTTTTGGCAAACGCTGCCTGTGCTTTAGCGATAGTGTCGTCGTCCAGATGAGCGATCAGACGGTCGGCGGCTTGCCAGGCCTCGTCGTTTGTTTCGCGGACGATCACGTGCAGGCGAATGCCGAAGCGTACCGTACGGCCATGTTCTGCGGCTTTAGCGCGTACCTGAGCAATTTTCTCTTTCACCAGCTCCGGTGGCTCGCCCCAGGTCAGATAGAGATCGACCTGCTCAGCCGCCAGCTCCTGCGCCACGTCCGACGATCCGCCGAAATAGAGGGGAGGGCGCGGCTGCTGTACCGGCGGGAAGTAGAGCTGCGCATTGCGAACGTGGATATGTTTCCCTTCGAAGGTGACGGTTTCCCCTTCCAGCAGACGTCGCCAGACGCGGGTGAACTCTGCGGAGGCTTCATAGCGCTCGGTATGATCGAGGAAGACGCCATCGCCCGCCAGCTCCTGCGGATCGCTGCCCGTCACCAGGTTGAACAGCGCACGGCCGTTGGAAAGCCTGTCCAGCGTTGCCGCCTGACGCGCCGCGACGGTGGGCGACACCACGCTCGGGCGCAAGGCTACCAGGAATTTCAGGCGCTGGGTGACGGGGATCATTGATGCGGCAACCAGCCACGCATCCTCACACGAGCGGCCCGTCGGGATCAGTACCCCGGTAAAACCGATGCGGTCTGCCGCCTGGGCGATCTGCTGTAGATAGCCGTGATCGACCGGGCGGGCGCCTTCTTCTGTGCCAAGATAGTGTCCATCACCGTGGGTGGGTAAAAACCAGAAAAGATTCAGACTCATGATTTTTTTCCTTCAATGCCAGCGGGTTGCCAGATGCGTTCGCGAATATTCACCTGCTTTGGAACCAGGCGGTTTTGATAAAAGAGGTCTGCCGTTTGCTGCTGGAGAGCGGCAACGTGGGCGTCAACCGGTGCTATGGTGGTGGGAGGACGGTGGTCAAGATAAGTGGCGATCACCGGTTCAGGCAGGCCCATGGTTTTTGCCAGCAGCGTGATGCTCTGCTGACGCTGGCTTTGGGTCAGCGCATCGGCCTGAGAGAAGGTATCCAGCACCTGCTGAATAAATGCGCCATTTTTCTCAGCGTAAGGACGTGCCGCCAGGTAGAACGAACCGGTCTGCTTCAGGGTGGTGCCGTCTTTCAGCACCCGCACACCGCCCTGCAACAGTGCGGCGGAGTAGTACGGATCCCAGATAGCCCAGGCATCAACATTTTTTTGCTGAAACGCCGCGCGCGCATCGGCAGGCGTCAGGTAAACGGGCTGGATATCGGTGAATTTAAGGCCGGCCTCCTGCAACGCGCGCAGCAGCAGGTTGTGCGAGCTTGAACCTTTCTGGAAAGCAACCTTATGGCCTTTGAGGTCGGCGACGCTTTTGATCTCGCTGTTTTCCGGCACCAAAATAACCTCTGCCTTCGGCTTGGCGGGCTCAACGCCAACGTAAACCAGATCCGCCCCGGCAGCCTGCGCAAAGATTGGCGGGATATCGCCGGTGCTGCCTAAATCAATACTCCCGACGTTCAGCGCCTCCAGCATCTGTGGTCCGGCAGGGAACTCGACCCATGAGAATTTGGTCTCCGGGAAACGCTTCTCAAGCAACGCATGGCTTTTCGCCAGCACCATACTGACGCTGCCTTTCTGATAACCGATACGCAGGCTCTCCGGCGCTTTCTCCGCCGCCTGAGCCAGCGACGCCACTGCCAGCAGACCTGCCAGCCCGATACGGGTAACTGTTTTAAACATGCGCCACTCCTTGTGATTGATGAAATGCTGCCGCGTGGCGATCCCGACGGTTCAGGGCGTGCCAGAAGGTTTCGAGCGCACTGTCGAGGCGGGTTTGCAGATTCGGCGTGAAATGGGGTTTATGCTGGTAGTCGATTACCTGTGAGTCGTCAGCGAAGACGCCATGCAGGATCTCCTGCGCTTTCAGCGCGTTCAGAACCGGCTTGAGGGCATAATCCACCGCCAGTAAATGGGCTACCGTACCGCCTGTGGCCAGCGGCAGGACGACCTTACCGTCCAGCGCGCGTTCGGGCAGCAGATCGAGCAGCGTTTTCAGTGCGCCGGAAAAAGAGGCTTTGTAAATCGGTGTCGCGACGACCAGCCCGTCAGCACTCTTAAGTTGTTCGATCAGGGTTTTCAGCGCCGGGCTGTCGAAACGGGCGTAGAGCAGATCTTCAGGCGCGAAATTGTGCAAATTCCAGTGACACACTTCGACATCCAGAGCATTAAGCTTTTCGCGAGCGTATTCCAGCAGTGCGCTGGAGCGAGAGGGGAAGCGGGGGCTTCCGGCCAGGGTAATGACGCGCATGGTTGCTCCTTATAACTAATAGTTTGCTTTTATCTAACATTCATAACAATTTTCAGGAGTGTGACATTGCGTGGTTATTCCACTAAATGATTTATCCTCAGGATGAATGCAGAAAAATGCATAAGAAGCGAACCGATAAGTAAACGATTGCGTTTTACGTGGCTTTTTTTGCCACAGGTCAATTCCCTTTCCGGGCGGAATCGCACATAATCCCCTCCCGGTTTGCACACCGGGAATCCAGGAGAGTTCATGTACTACCCCTTCGTTCGTAAAGCCCTTTTCCAGCTCGATCCTGAGCGCGCTCATGAATTTACATTTCAGCAGTTACGCCGTATTACAGGAACGCCTCTGGCCGCGCTGGTGCGTCAAAACGTGCCGGAAAAACCAGTTCAGTGCATGGGCCTGACTTTCAAAAATCCACTGGGCCTGGCGGCCGGTCTGGACAAAAATGGCGAATGCATTGATGCACTCGGTGCGATGGGCTTTGGCTCGATCGAAATCGGGACGGTGACGCCGCGTCCGCAGCCGGGAAATGACAAGCCACGTCTGTTTCGCCTGGTTGAAGCCGAGGGGCTGATCAACCGCATGGGCTTTAATAACCTTGGCGTCGATCATCTGGTTGAGAACGTTAAGAAAGCCCATTTTGATGGCGTGCTGGGTATTAATATTGGCAAAAATAAAGACACGCCGGTCGAGCAGGGTAAAGATGACTATCTGATTTGTATGAAAAAAGTCTATGCCTATGCCGGTTATATTGCGGTGAATATATCTTCGCCTAACACCCCAGGGCTGCGTTCATTACAATATGGCGAAGCGCTCGACGATCTTCTTAGCGCCATTAAAAATAAACAAACGGCGCTACAGGCGATCCACCATAAATATGTTCCGGTCGCGGTTAAGATCGCCCCGGATCTTTCGGCAGAAGAATTGATCCAGGTTGCCGACAGTTTAGTTCGCCATAATATTGATGGTGTGATTGCAACCAATACAACACTCGATCGCTCTCTCGTTCAGGGAATGAAAAACTGTGACGAAGCGGGTGGATTAAGTGGCCGTCCGGTACAATTAAAAAGCACCGAAATTATTCGCGCACTCTCCGCAGAATTAAAAGGTCAGCTGCCGATTATTGGCGTGGGTGGCATTGACTCTGTCATCGCTGCACGTGAGAAGATGGCGGCAGGTGCATCGCTGGTGCAAATTTATTCCGGCTTTATTTTTAAAGGGCCGCCGCTGATTAAAGAAATCGTCACGCATATCTAATCTTTTCTCTTAATCAGACAACCAGGGCTTTATTTCCAGCCCTGGTTGTTTTATATTCCGTCATTGTTGCTTATTTAAACATTATAGTCTTTTATTACTAGTGTTATAAGCGAAGCGGCAAACAGGACATTTTTAGTACAGGACGTTTAGGGGACGGGAGAGAAACATGCGAATTAAACCTGACGATAACTGGCGCTGGTATTTTTGTGACGAGCATGACCGTATGATGCTCGACTTAGCCAATGGCATGTTGTTTCGCTCTCGTTTTGCGCGCCGAATGTTAACGCCAGACGCGTTTGCTCCCTCAGGCTTTTGCGTTGACGACGCTGCACTCTATTTCTCTTTTGAAGAAAAATGCCGCGAGTTCGATCTCTCCAAAGAACAGCGCGCTGAACTGGTACTAAATGCGCTGGTAGCGATCCGTTTCCTGAAACCGCAAATGCCGAAAAGCTGGCATTTTCTCGCCCACGGCATGTGCTGGACCCCGGCTATCGGCGATGCGGCGAGCGTCAATCTGAGCGATACCGAAGAAGAGGTGAATTTGCTGGTGGTTGAACCCGGTGAAAACGCTGCGCTCTGTTTGCTGGCCCAACCCGGCGTGACCATTGCCGGGCGAGTTATGCAGTTAGGTGATGCCATCAAAGTGATGAATGACAGGCTGAAGCCACAGCTGCGCGTTGATTCCTTCAGCCTTGAACAGGCAGTTTAAGCTTCCAGCTGTACGGATGTTTTCGGGACACAGCTACAGCACAGGATCGTGCCGTCACTGCCAATCGCAGATTTCTTCAGGGCACTTACTTCACCATCGACCAGTTTAATGCGACAGCATCCGCAAATCCCCGCGCGACAGGAATACGGTACGCGGATACCTGCCTGTTCCAGCTGTTCCAGTAGCACCTGCTGATTGTTACCACGGATAACCTTGCCTTCCCAGTGAATATCCACCGCGGAAGCGACGTTGGTGACAACGTCAACCATCTCTTCTTCCTGACCTGCGCCGTACACCCTGGCAGGCCCGCGGGTGAGAATTTCGACCTCGTCGCCCACGCGGATCACGCCGCTGGAGCGGGGGATCAGGTTCTGGCCGAAGTCGACATCGCCGTTATCCTGCGCGGTACGAAATGACTGCAAGGTTTTCAGCGGTTCGCCGGAAGGGTGTTTCTGACCTTTCTCCGGGCTGACGGTGGTAAAAATACAGCGGCTGCACGGCTTCACGACATCAAAAATAACGCTGCCGATGCGGATCACTTTCCAGGTATCTTCATCCCAGGCATTCGCTCCGGTCACCACCAGATTCGGGCGAAACTGCTCCATCTGCACGCTGGCTTTGCAACGATTTTGTAAATCACGCAGCGAGGCCTCGCTGGTCAGAAGGAAGGGAAAACCATCCGCGAAGGAGAGAGGAACCGCATCGTGGCGCTTCACGCGACGGGTCAGCGCAGGCCCAACCCAGCGCAGCTGAACGTCACGGGAGAAAAAGCCGCTCAGCCACTGGTTAATGTTATCCGGCGCGATACGCGCGGTAAAATGATTGCCCCACACTTCCGTTGGCGCATCAAGCGGCGCAAAATCAGCAAAGCGGATCACGACGCTTGAACCGTCCGGCGCAGTCAAATGCAGCCCGTCATGAAGCGGGGAAGGGGTAAAGCGAACCATCTGCGGGAACTGACGTGCGGTGATAAACGTACCGTCAGGCTCGGTGACCATAAAAATACGATCGAAGGCGAATCCGCTCATATCGGCCAGCGCGTGAGAGACGCCGATGCCGCGCATGGATTTCACCGGATGAATAAAAAGCCTGGATAACGTCGCCACTGCACACTCCCGCTAAAGAAAATAAGCCTTCAACTTTATGACATACACGCCATATTAGCTATAATGCGCGACAATTTTCTTTGAGTAAAAGTGACGATATGAATTCTCTGTTTGCCAGTACGGCCCGTGGGCTGGAAGAGCTGTTAAAAACTGAACTGGAAGCCCTGGGCGCGAAAGAGTGCCGGGTGGTTCAGGGTGGTGTCCATTTTGAGGGCGACACGCGGCTTATTTACCAGAGCCTGATGTGGAGCCGTCTGGCGTCGCGCATCATGCTGCCGATGAAAGAGTGCAAGGTCTACAGCGATCTTGATCTCTACACCGGCGTACAGATGATCGACTGGACAGAGATCTTCACCCCGGACGCTACCTTTGCGGTGCATTTCAACGGCGTCAACGATGAGATCCGCAACAGCCAGTACGGTGCCCTGCGCGTTAAGGATGCCATTGTGGACTGCTTCACGCGTCGCAATAAAGAACGTCCGAACGTTGACCGTGAAAACCCGGATCTGCGTATCAACGTCTGGCTGAACGGCGATACGGCCAGTATTTCCCTGGATCTGAGTGGCGCAGGCCTGCATCTGCGCGGCTATCGCGATCGCACCGGGATGGCGCCGATCAAAGAAACGCTGGCTGCCGCTATCGTGATGCGCTCCGGATGGCAGCCAGGTACGCCGCTGCTCGATCCGATGTGCGGTTCCGGTACGCTGCTGATTGAAGCCGCGATGCTGGCCACCGACCGTGCGCCAGGGCTGCACCGCGGCCACTGGGGCTTCAAAGGCTGGGCGCAGCACGATGAAGCCATCTGGAAAGAGGTCAAAGACGATGCGCAGACCCGCGCCCGTAAAGGGCTGGCGGAGTACACCTCTCACTTTTACGGTTCGGACAGCGACGCACGGGTGATTGAACGCGCGCGCAGCAACGCCCGTCGTGCCGGTATCGGCGAGCTGGTGACCTTCGAGGTGAAGGACGTGGCGAATCTGACCAATCCGCTGCCAAAAGGCCCGTACGGTACGGTGATCAGCAACCCGCCGTATGGTGAGCGTCTGGACAGCGAGCCGGCGCTGATTGCACTGCACAGCCTGCTTGGCCGCAACATGAAAGCGCATTTCGGCGGCTGGAACCTCTCCCTGTTTAGCGCCTCGCCGGAGCTGCTGAGCTGCCTGCAATTGCGTGCCGATCGCCAGTTCAAAGCGAAAAACGGCCCGCTGGACTGCGTGCAGAAAAACTACCATCTGGCAGAGGTAGCGGCGGATAGCAAACCGTCAGGCGTGGCGGAAGATTACGCCAACCGCCTGCGCAAAAACCTGAAGAAATTTGAGAAGTGGGCGAAGCAAGAAGGCATCGAATGTTATCGCCTGTACGACGC
This sequence comes from Enterobacter cloacae complex sp. 397G4, assembly GCF_050031515.1. Classification (NCBI taxonomy): domain Bacteria; kingdom Pseudomonadati; phylum Pseudomonadota; class Gammaproteobacteria; order Enterobacterales; family Enterobacteriaceae; genus Enterobacter; species Enterobacter cloacae complex sp. 397G4. Next base: position 1,740,939 of record NZ_JBLGWE010000001.1, read on the forward strand.
TGACCTGCCCGAGTACAACGTGGCGGTTGACCGCTATGCGGACTGGGTGGTGGTTCAGGAATACGCCCCGCCGAAAACTATCGATGCGCAAAAAGCGCGTCAGCGTATGCTGGATGTGATTGCGGCCACCATCGCCGTACTTGGCATTTCTCCAAACAAGCTGGTGCTGAAAACCCGTGAGCGTCAGAAAGGTAAAAATCAGTATCAGAAGATGGGCGAGAAAGGCGACTTCCTCGAAGTGGGCGAATATAACGCGCGCCTGTGGGTTAACCTGACCGACTACCTTGATACCGGCCTGTTCCTCGATCACCGTATCGCCCGCCGCATGCTGGGCCAGATGAGCAAGGGGAAAGACTTCCTGAACCTGTTCTCCTATACCGGCAGCGCCAGCGTTCATGCGGGGCTTGGCGGCGCGCGTAGCACCACCACGGTAGATATGTCCCGGACTTATCTGGAGTGGGCAGAGCGCAACCTGCGTCTTAACGGCTTAACCGGCCGTCAGCATCGCCTGTTACAGGCCGACGTGCTGGGCTGGCTGCGCGATACCGACGAGCAGTTTGACCTGATCTTTATCGATCCGCCGACCTTCTCTAACTCCAAGCGTATGGAGGATAGCTTTGATGTTCAACGCGATCACCTGCGCCTGATGACCGACCTGAAGCGTCTGCTGCGTAAAGGCGGCACCATTATGTTCTCGAATAACAAGCGCGGATTCCGCATGGATCACGACGGCCTGGCCGAACTGGGACTGAAAGCACAAGAAATCAGCCAAAAAACGCTGTCTCAGGACTTTGCCCGTAACCGTCAAATCCACAACTGCTGGCTGATCTCCGCGGTCTGAAAGGAAAAATAAATGTCTTTAATTAGTATGCATGGCGCGTGGCTCTCTTTCAGCGACTCACCGCTTCTCGATAATGCAGAACTGCATATCGAAGATAACGAGCGCGTCTGTCTGGTGGGCCGTAACGGCGCAGGTAAATCGACGCTAATGAAAATCCTCAACCGTGAGCAGGGGCTGGATGACGGCCGTATTGTTTACGAGCAGGATCTGATCGTCTCTCGTCTGCAACAGGATCCGCCGCGTAACGTCACCGGCAGCGTGTACGATTTTGTGGCCGAAGGGATTTCAGAGCAGGCGGAATACCTCAAGCGTTATCACGAGATTTCGCATCTGGTGATGACGGACCCGAGCGACAAGAATCTCAACGAGCTGGCAAAAGTGCAGGAGATGCTCGATCACCACGGCCTGTGGCAGCTGGAAAACCGCATTAACGAAGTGCTGGCCCAGCTTGGCCTGGAAGCGGATATGGAGCTGTCGGCGCTCTCCGGCGGCTGGCTGCGTAAAGCGGCGCTGGGTCGTGCCCTGGTGAGCGGGCCTAAGGTGCTGCTGCTGGACGAACCGACGAACCACCTGGATATCGAAGCGATTGACTGGCTGGAAGGGTTCCTGAAAACCTTTAACGGCACCATTATCTTCATCTCCCACGACCGTTCGTTCATCCGCAACATGGCCACGCGCATTGTCGATCTCGATCGCGGCAAGCTGGTGACCTATCCGGGCGATTACGATACCTATCTGCTGGAGAAAGAAGAAAACCTGCGCGTGGAAGAGCTGCAAAATGCCGAGTTCGACCGCAAGCTGGCCCAGGAAGAGGTATGGATCCGTCAGGGCATTAAAGCGCGTCGTACCCGTAACGAAGGCCGCGTTCGCGCCCTGAAGGCGATGCGCCGCGAACGTAGCGAACGCCGCGAAGTCATGGGTAGCGCCAAAATGCAGGTGGAAGAGGCGTCCCGCTCGGGCAAGATTGTCTTCGAAATGGAGAACGTGAATTATTCGGTTGACGGCAAAGTGCTGGTGAACGATTTCTCCGCTCAGGTTCAGCGCGGCGACAAAATTGCGCTGATCGGCCCGAACGGGTGCGGTAAAACCACACTGCTGAAACTGATGCTCGGTCAGCTCCAGGCCGACAGCGGTCGTATCCACTGCGGTACCAAACTGGAAGTGGCGTACTTCGACCAGCACCGCGCCGAGCTGGATCCAGACCGTACGGTGATGGATAACCTCGCCGAGGGTAAACAGGAGGTCATGGTTAATGGCAAGCCGCGTCACGTGCTGGGCTACCTTCAGGACTTCCTGTTCCACCCGAAACGCGCTATGACGCCGGTGCGCGCGCTGTCCGGGGGAGAACGTAACCGTCTTTTGCTGGCGCGTCTGTTCCTGAAACCCAGTAACTTATTGATTCTCGATGAACCGACTAACGATCTGGATGTCGAAACGCTGGAACTGCTGGAAGAGTTGATTGATGGTTATCAGGGAACCGTGATGCTGGTCAGCCACGATCGTCAGTTTGTCGATAACACCGTGACCGAGTGCTGGATCTTCGAAGGCAAAGGACGCATCGGGCAATATGTGGGCGGCTATCATGACGCGCGTGGACAGCAATCGCAGTCGCTGGCGCAAAAACAGGCGAAGACCAAAAATGTCGCTGAACCTGTTGTTGCAAAGGCAGAAACTGTCAAAAAGTCTCCTGCTAAAATGAGTTATAACTTGCAGCGCGAGCTGGAAGGGCTGCCGCAGCGTCTGGAAGAGCTGGAAGCTGCACTGGAAGCACTGCAAATCCAGGTCGCTGATGCGTCATTCTTTACGCAGCCTCACGACTATACTCAGAAAGTATTGGCTGAACTCTCCCAGGCTGAACAGGCGCTGGAAGAGGCATTTGAGCGCTGGGAGTACCTTGAGTCTCTGAAAAACGGCGCATAAACAGGGATAATCTATGTGTGACCAGCACCATGCCGATCGGCATATATTATGCTCGCAATGCGATATGCTCGTGGCGTTGCCAGAGCTTGGTCACGGACATAAGGCTGCCTGCCCGCGCTGCGGCGCTACGCTGACGACCGAGTGGGACGCGCCAAGGCAGCGTCCTACGGCTTATGCGCTGGCAGCCTTATTCATGTTACTGCTCTCCAATCTCTTCCCTTTCATCTATATGAAAGTGGGCGGGATGACCAGCCAGGTGGATTTACTGGAAATACCAGGCGTGATGTTCTCGGAAGATTACGCCAGCCTTGGCACCTTCTTTCTTCTTTTCGTGCAGATCGTCCCGGCTTTTTGCCTGGTCGTCATTCTGCTGCTGGTCAACCGCGTCAGGATGCCCACTGTCCTTAAAATCAAACTCGCGCGGATCCTGTTCCAGTTGAAAAGCTGGGGGATGGCGGAAATTTTTCTCGCGGGTATCCTGGTCAGCTTCGTGAAGCTGATGGCCTACGGCGATGTGGGGATTGGCAGCAGCTTTATTCCGTGGTGTCTGTACTGCGTGCTACAACTGCGCGCGTTCCAGTGCGTGGACCGACGCTGGGCCTGGGACGATATTGCCCCGGCGCCGACGCTCTCGCAGACGGTAAAGGTGGGCGTACCGGGTATCCGTCAGGGGCTTCGCTCCTGCTCGTGCTGCACCGCCGTGCTGCCCGCGGATGTCGAGGTGTGTCCGCGCTGTGAAACAAAAGGTCACGTCCGGCGCAAAAATAGCCTGCAATGGACCATGGCGCTGCTGGTGACCTCTGTCATGCTCTATCTGCCCGCCAATATCTTGCCGATCATGATCACCGATCTGCTCGGCGACAGAATGCCCTCGACCATACTGGCCGGGGTGATTTTGCTGTGGAGCGAGGGGTCTTACCCTGTAGCAGGCGTCATATTCCTCGCCAGTATTATGGTTCCGACCTTAAAGATGATTGCCATTGCCTGGCTTTGCTGGGATGCAAAAGGGCACGGTAAGCGAGACAGCGAGCGTATGCATCTGATTTATGAGGTCGTGGAATTTGTTGGCCGCTGGTCGATGATTGACGTGTTCGTGATTGCGGTTCTCTCAGCGCTGGTGCGTATGGGGGGGCTGATGAGTATTTATCCCGCTATGGGGGCGCTGATGTTTGCGTTGGTCGTCATTATGACCATGTTTGCGGCCATGACCTTCGACCCTCGTTTATCGTGGGATCGTGAGCCCGATTCAAGCCATGAGGAAGAGTAAGAGCATGGAAAATAAGAGTGGAGAGGCTAAAGTGCAGAAGGTCAGAAACTGGTCGCCGGTGTGGATTTTCCCCATCGTGACCGCGCTGATCGGTGCATGGATCCTGTTTTATCATTACAGCCATCAGGGACCGGAAGTCACGCTAATTACTACCAATGCAGAGGGGATTGAGGGCGGAAAAACCACCATCAAGAGCCGCAGCGTGGATGTGGGTGTCGTGGAAAGCGCGACCCTGACGGATGATTTAACCCATGTTGAAATCAAGGCCCGCCTGAATGCCGGCATGGAAAAACTGCTCCATGAAGATTCTGTTTTTTGGGTAGTGAAACCGCAGGTCGGGAGAGAAGGGATCAGCGGCTTAGGGACGCTATTGTCCGGGGCTTATATTGAACTCCAGCCCGGCAACAAAGGCGCCCAGCCAGCAAACTATCAGCTGCTGGATTCACCGCCGCTTGCGCCTCCGGATGCAAAAGGGATCCGCGTTATTCTGGACAGCAAAAAAGCGGGCCAGCTCTCGCCGGGCGATCCGGTGCTGTTCCGTGGATATCGCGTCGGTTCGGTTGAAACAAGCACCTTCGATCCGCAAAAACGGACCATCAGCTATCAGCTTTTTATCAATGCGCCTAATGATCGCCTGGTGACCAGCAACGTTCGCTTCTGGAAAGACAGCGGGATCGCGGTGGATCTGACCTCTGCGGGGATGCGCGTTGAGATGGGTTCACTCACCACGCTGTTTGGTGGGGGCGTCAGTTTTGATGTGCCGGAAGGTATCGATCTGGGACAACCGGTGGCGGAGAAAACCGCCTTCAGGCTGTTTGACGATCAAAAAAGCATTCAGGATGCGCTCTATACCGATCACATCGACTACCTGATGTTCTTTAAGGACTCTGTACGCGGCTTGCAGCCTGGGGCGCCAGTTGAGTTCCGGGGTATCCGTCTGGGGACCGTGGGACAAGTGCCTTACTTTGTTCCGGGACTCAAGCAGATGCTTGATGATGATTATCGTATTCCGGTGCTGATCCGCATTGAGCCTGAGCGTTTGATTAACCAGATAGGCGAGGACCAGGATATTGGGGAGCATATCAGCGATCTGATGAATCGCGGTCTGCGTGGCTCGCTGAAAACTGGCAACCTGGTCACAGGGGCGTTATATGTCGATATGGACTTCTATCCAAAAGCGCCACCAATGACGGGGATCCGTGAATTTGGCGGCTACAAAATTATTCCTACGGTCAGCAGTGGCCTGGCGCAGATCCAACAGCGCCTGATGGAAACGCTGGATAAGATCAACAATCTGCCGCTGAATCCAATGCTTGAGGCCGCGACGGGATCACTGCATCAGAGCCAGGCGACGATGCAACGTCTGCAAACCACGCTGGATAATATCAACAAGATCACTGCCAACCAGTCCATGCAGCAGCTGCCGCAGGATATGCAGAAAACGTTGCGCGAACTGAATCGCAGTATGCAGGGCTTCCAGCCGGGCTCAGCGGCTTACAACAAGATGGTGGCGGATATGCAACGTCTTGATCAGGTTTTACGCGAGCTACAGCCCGTTCTGAAAACGCTCAATGAAAAGAGCAACGCGCTGGTGTTTGAAGCGAAAGACAAAAAGGATCCTGAGCCTAAGAGGGCGAAACAATGAAAAAATGGCTAATCATCGCAGGCGCACTGGTATTAACGGCCTGTAGCTCTGGAAGCGATAACAAAAGCTACTACCAGTTGCCGTTAAGCGCGCAATCCGGTGCGCAGAGTAGCACCTCGCAGGGCAGCCGTCTGCTGTGGGTTGAACAGGTTGCCGTGCCAGATTATCTGGCGGGCAACGGGGTGGTCTACCAGACCAGCGATGTGCAGTACGTTATCGCCAACAATAACCTGTGGGCCAGCCCGCTGGATCAGCAGCTACGCAATACGCTGGTGGCGAATCTGAGCAGCCAGCTTCCTGGTTGGGTAGTCGCCTCGCAGCCTCTGGGAAGCGATCAGGATACCCTGAATGTTAACGTGACGGGATTCCATGGCCGCTATGATGGTGCGGTTGTTATCAGCGGGGAGTGGCTCTTGAATCATCAGGGCCAGCTGATTAAGCGTCCTTTCCATCTGGAACTGAAGCAGCAGAAAGATGGCTATGACGAAATGGTGAAAGTGCTTGCGCAGGGGTGGGCACAGGAGTCGGCTGCTATCGCAAGAGAGATTTCCCGGCTGCCATAAGTAAAATTCATCGACGAAAGCCGCACTCAGCTCCTTGCTGATTGCGGCTTTTTTTTTGTTTTATGTTCAGTTTGTTACTTGTCCCGCGTCACATTTTTTGTACAAACGATCTTCCATGTAGCTCACAAATATGACACCCGTATGAATTTTGAACGTTGACGCTGACGCCGATTCGGGGTATTCGTTAACTGTGCTTGCACATATTGCAACCACTGTTTTCTTTCCACCAGACAAAAGAATGAGGGAAACGAGGCATGAAGAGACAGAAACGAGATCGCCTGGAAAGGGCTCATCAACGTGGTTATCAGGCTGGCATCGCCGGACGTTCAAAAGAAATGTGTCCCTATCAGGCCCTGAATCAAAGGTCCCAATGGCTAGGGGGCTGGCGAGAAGCCATCGGAGACAGGGCAGTACTTGCTTGATACCGTCTCTTTAAAAAGAAACCTCCGCAATGCGGAGGTTTCGCCTTTCTGGAAGGGGCTAAATGCCGTTATCAGAAAGCGGAGGTATCCTGGAACAGACCCACTTTCAGGTCGTTCGCGGTATAGATAAGACGACCATCTACCAGCACTTCACCGTCCGCCAGGCCCATAATCAGGCGGCGGTTAACGATGCGTTTGAAATGGATACGGTAGGTGACCTTCTTCGCGGTAGGCAGAACCTGACCGGTGAATTTCACTTCGCCTACGCCCAGCGCACGGCCTTTACCTTCACCGCCAAGCCAGCCCAGATAGAAGCCAACCAGCTGCCACATGGCATCGAGGCCCAGGCAGCCAGGCATTACCGGATCGCCAATAAAGTGGCAACCGAAGAACCACAGGTCCGGGTTGATATCGAGTTCTGCTTCTACGTAACCCTTATCAAAGTTGCCGCCGGTTTCGGTCATTTTCACGACACGGTCCATCATCAGCATATTTGGGGCCGGTAACTGCGGGCCTTTCGCACCAAACAGTTCACCGCGACCAGAGGCAAGAAGGTCTTCTTTAGTATAGGATTCGCGTTTATCTACCATGTTCTCAGTAAGCCTTATTTTAGTGAAGGACGCAGGATAGCTAACACGTGTACGCTGAACAAGTCCGATCAGTTAGCACTAAACCAACTTAACCAGCGTAACGGCCACGGATAACGATGACGAGCATCCTGCTGTGTCGCCTGAGCTATACGTTCCTGAATGGTCTGCATCAGGGTTGTCTGGCCTTCGCCGTCCCAGACCAGGTTTGTCAGTAAGGGTAGAGCATCCTCAACCCCTTCGATGGCCCAGACGGCGAATTGTTCCTGCTCTACCGCATCCAGAATCGCCTGACTCAGGCTCAAATGGCGAGCGTTAGGCGCCGGAATAATCACGCCCTGTTTGCCGTTTAAACCTCGCTGCTGGCAGATAGCAAAGAAGCCTTCGATTTTCTCATTCAGTCCACCCACCGGTTGAGCACGACCAAACTGATCTACGGAACCGGTAATCGCAATATTCTGATTAATCGGTACGTCTGCAAGCGCGCTGATCACGGCGCACAGCTCTGCCATCGAGGCGCTGTCGCCGTCGACTTCACTGTAGGACTGCTCAAAGGTCAACGAGGCAGAGAAGGGGATCTGCTGCTCCAGCTGAAGTTCAGACATCAGGAATGCCTGCATGATCATCATGCCTTTGGCATGAATGTTTCCGCCCAGTTCGGCCTTGCGTTCGATATCGGTAAATTCGCCGTCACCAATGTGCACGACACAGCTGATACGGGAAGGCTCGCCAAAGGCGCGCGGGTGTCCGGGGAACTCGATGACGGACAAGGCGTTGATTTGCCCGATACGTTCGCCTTCGGTCTCCACCAGAATCTGTTCCAGCAGAATTTCATCCTGCATACGGTCAGCAAGATAACCTTCACGCCATTCACGCTGGGCCAGCATCTGGCTAAGCTGCTCACCAGTAAACGGACCGTTGCCGCTGATAACGCCCACTTCACGCAGCTGTTTACCGATCCAGAGCGGGCAGAGCGGCAGGGTTTCCTGATCGCCAGTGTAGCGTACGGCCTCGCGGATTAAGCCCGGCCACGCATCCTCGGCAGGCGAGGGCAGCGCGAAACGTTCCGCCACGGCCATAACCCACTGACACCACTGCGCCATGTCATCGGCATCGGCGATCTGAATATTGTCTTCAAATTCACTGTAAACCGCCTGCTCCGCGAGTTCTGGCTCCATTTCCTGGAAATCAGCCAGAGATTCACGGTCACCCGTCAGCACGACGGTCAGCGACAGCGGCATAGACGGAATGGAAACAGGCAGCGGACGTGAATCGTCGTAGCCTATCCAGTCAAAACGTTGCTGCATCACCACCGTTTTCAGGCGCATCCACAGCAGAGGCTGTGCGAGCAGGGTGTGAAGGGAGATGAGCAACACACCACCGTTCGCGCGGTGTACCAGACCGGGTTGCAGTGACACATCGCCATTGAACTGACGAAGGCAGCCGAACAGCTGTTCTGCTTCCACCCAGTTGGCGGTGATCACTTCGCCTTTTGCAGCGAATTGTCCGTCTGCCTGCGTGGCAGGTCCGAAGGTCACGTCACGTCCGGCAATATGATACTGACCACCAAAAACGGCATTCGTTTTTGGATGCAACTGGCGCATGGCATCACCGAGAAGCGTCAGATACTCGGCTTCTTCCGGGGCTTTGAGCAGCATGAAAGGAGATGTAGCCCATGGGGATGACATCTGCTCCAGCGCGTAATGCAAACGCGGTTGTGTATCGCTAAGTATGAATTCGTGTTCTTTTGTGAGGTCTGGCTGTGCAAACAGCTCCTGATAGCTCTCGGTATCCGGAACCAGGTCACGCCATGCAAGTTTCGTAATGGTCAAAGTTGATGTTTTTTAGTCAGAAGTAAAACCGTGGAGTATACCGTAAGCGGCGCACTCTGCCCAATCAGGATTCGGGTTTTCGTCATGCGGATCGCCTGCGGCGTTTCACAGGATATGATTTCTTTTCAGCAGATTGCCAAAAAACTGATATTCTGAACAGAGTTACACGGTAACACTGAGATCGCAATGAAATATCAACAACTGGAAAACCTCGAAAGCGGCTGGAAATGGAAGTACCTGGTCAAAAAGCACCGTGAAGGGGAGCTGATCACCTGCTACATCGAAGCCAGCGCGGCACAAGAAGCTGTGGATATGTTGCTGACCCTCGAAAACGAACCGGTGCAGGTCAACGGCTGGATTGAGAAACACATTAATCCGGCCTTGTTAAACCGGATGAAGCAAACTATCCGAGCTCGTCGTAAACGGTATTTCAATGCCGAGCATCAGCACACCCGTAAGAAATCCATCGACCTGGAGTTCATGGTCTGGCAGCGTCTGGCCGGGCTTGCGCAGCGGCGCGGGAAAACCCTGTCGGAAACGGTGGTGCAGCTGATTGAAGATGCCGAGCACAAAGAGAAGTATGCCAGCCAGATGTCGACGCTGAAGAACGATCTACAGGCACTGTTAGGTAAAAAATAAGCTTTTTACTTTTCTTCAGATAATAAAAAACCCCGCATCGCGGGGTTTTTTTATAAGACGATAACTTATGCCGCAGGCTGAGTTACAACGTCTTTGATACCTTTAACTTCGATCTCTACGCGACGATCTGGTGCCAGGCAGTCGATCAGTGCAGCGCGTGGTTTCACGTTGTCACAGGTAGAACCGGTAACTGGGTTAGATTCGCCCATACCACGTGGGGAGATCTTGTTAGCTGGGATACCTTTAGATACCAGGTAATCAACTACAGACTGAGCACGTTTCTCAGACAGACCCTGGTTGTAAGCGTCAGAACCGATACGGTCGGTGAAGCCCAGAACCACTACAGAACCGTCTTTAGGATCCAGGTTGCTCAGCTGGGTGTACAGCTGATCCAGTGCCTGCTGACCTTCTGGTTTCAGGGTAGCTTTGTTGAAGTTGAACAGAACGTCAGACTTCAGAGTGAAGTGCTTGGTCTGTACTTCTGGAGCTGGAGCCGGAGCTGGAGCTACGACTGGCGCATCTTCCTGCTGACCGAAACGGTAAGAAACACCAACGCTCAGCATGCCGTTGTCTGGACGAACGCCAACGGTAGCACCGTCACCGATGTTGTTAACCCACTGGTATTCCAGACGGGTAGCGATGTCACGGGTCATTGCCCACTCAACGCCACCAGCGAATACTGGGGAAACACCAGTGTCGTGGTCGTCACCAGCGATGCTGTTGCTGGAGTCTGCACGCCATACCATGCCGCCCAGACGGGTGTACACGTCCAGATCGTCAGTTACTGGGTAACCCAGTTTAGCGGTCAGCTGTACGCCTTGAGCTTTGAAAGCGCCATTTACGTTGTCGCCTTTGTAAGGCATACGACCTAACCAGTCGTAACCCATTTCAAAGCCAACATACGGGTTAACCTGATAGCCACCGAACGCACCTGCACCCAGCTGGCTCTCGTGAGTAGGGCCATCGTTGTTCAGGCTGCTGTTGTACCAACCGGTGTCATGGAACTGAGACCAGCCCAGTTTACCACCTGCATACCAGGTATTATCTTTCGGAGCGGCCTGCGCTACGGTAGCGAAGCCAGCCAGTGCCACTGCAATCGCGATAGCTGTCTTTTTCATTTTTTGCGCCTCGTTATCATCCAAAATTTGCCATGAATATCTCCATCGGAGGAATCACGGTTAAATCCTTCACCGGGGGGCGTGGTCAAATATAAACCTACCGATATCTTCGGCTTAGGCCGAGCACCCCTGGCGATGTAAAGTCTACAACGTAGCTGAAAACTTACAAGTGTGAAGTCCGTCAGGCATATGAAAAAAAAAGTTCCGTATACCTAATATTTAACAATTTTTGAACGAATTTTGTGCAGTAAAATTAACGAGAACCGCGTCAGACAAGCCTTGCCGCAGTTTTGGCGCGTTGAACTTTTTTTGCATACTGCGGTCGAAAAAAATTCCAGGAAAACTCTTAAAATGACTCAATGGTACACATTTGAGTGAATTTTTAGCCCGGGATGTTGTCCTCTGCGATAGGAATCTCCACGAACCGGCCGCATGATGAAACCCATCGCGTTACCTTCTTCAGCCGCTTCAGTCAGACGCAAATGTTCCTCTTGCGACAGATCCTCAGGCAACCACCCAATCACGACGCTATAGTTCCCGGTACGTAATGCCCGGACCATCGACTCGACCGTATCGCAAGGGGAGAGTTGATTAATCTGCATCACCTTCGCTAACGGCAGGCCAGCCGACTGAACCCATTCACGACTTAATTTTTGCTGTGGCGTCAGCCAGAGCTGCCAGCGAGACTGTTGCCCGAGCTGCTGCAAAAGCGGCAGGAGTAAGAGTTGTGTTAACAGCGGCTGGTCTTCACGGTAAACCACTTCACTGATAAGCCCTGTCGATACACGCCCGATAGAATTCTGCGCAGCATTGCCTGCGGCAGAAGTGGAAGGTGTTAAGTGATTTGCATAGCCTGAAGTGTACATATTCATTCCAGCCCTGTAGTTACTGTATGGATATACAGTAACCCCTGTGTGCATAAAGATCAACCTCATTTTCGGAAAGCGACTCGCAAATTTCATCCATTCCTGGTGAACCTGAAAAAATCATCTTGCCCAACGGCAATAAGTTGCCTATTTTCCTGCTAACGGATCCGTTAGTAAGAAATATCGTGTTTACTGTATGATTTTTAATGGAATTATCATGAAAAAGATATCTTATGATCGGATTTATCAATCTCAGGAATACCTCTCTCCGCTGGGCGAAATTCATCATCGCGCCCTGTTTGGCGGTTATACCCTGGCCGTGGATGAAGCGGTGTTCGCGATGGTGTCTGACGGCGAGCTGTACCTTCGCGCCTGTGAGCAAAGTGCAAAATACTGTGTAAAAAACGCCTCCTCTTTTCTGATCCTGATGAAACGAGGACGGCCAGTGCTGCTTAATTACTACCGTGTGGATGAAGGTCTGTGGCAAAACAGGGAAAAGCTGCTTCAGCTCTCCTCGTTTGCGCTCGATGCCGCCAGGAAAGAGCGCTACCAACGCCATCAGCGTAACCGGCTTAAGGATCTGCCGAACCTGACCTTTCAGATTGAGGTCCTGCTTATGGAGGCGGGCATTACCAATGAAGAGACGCTACGACAGTTGGGGGCGAAGACGAGCTGGCTGAAAATGCGCTCTAAGAATAAAGCGCTGAGTATCCGGGTATTGTTCGCGCTTGAAGGCGCCATCGAAGGGTTACATGAAGCGGCACTCCCGGCGGATATTCGCCGGGAGCTTATGGAGTGGTTTAATGCGCTGCCTGAGTCGCAGGGCCATCATTCCGCCAGGTAGCGATCTTCTGTCGCAGCCGACAAATTTCCGGCAGCAAAGCGATAAGCAGGCCAATTTGCTGTAGGACCAGCGGAGCTTTGTTGTCGGTGCCAGGATCAAGGTGTGCGATACGTTGCACCAGTTCATCCAGTGCCTGGTGAACCCGTGGCTCATCCGCAGGTTGATGATGAAGCGCATCATCAACGTAGCAAACGGCGTCGTCCAGCAGCGCCAGGATGCCCGGATTTGTCAGTTTCTCACGGTGGGCGCCAAGGGTAGAGATATAGCTGGTGAACGTGTGGTTCAGACACAGCAGGCGGAAGGCTGTCTCCCGGATTTCTGCCGTGGCGCGCGGCTCAGTTGACATATTCGAGACAACGGAAGCCAGCTCTGCGTCCGTGTTATGCGCATCGCGACGGGCAATCCGATAGGCCAGACGGTTATCGCGACCCTGATGGTATTGCTCAAGAATAGCATCCAGATAGCGGCAGTTGGCGTTCATTGCTCTGTCGGACACGCGCGGTAAGTTACGAAAACGCCAGTCCGGCCAGATAAAGCTCACCGCCGCCCAGGCAATGGCGCAGCCGATTAGCGTGTCGATCACGCGGGGGAGGGCCACTTCAAAGCCTTCACCCAGCAGATTGAAGCAGAGCAGCACCAGCAGCGTGATGAACATCGTGGCGTGGGCGTACTGCACATTGCGGAAGGCGAAAAACAGTACACCGGTAATCACGATCAGGATCAGTTGCCCTTCTACGGATGGCACAAAGTAGAGCACCGGTAGCCCGATGGCGACCCCGACTAATGTCCCGACAATACGCAGCGCGAGCCGATGGCGGGTAGCGTTATAGTTCGGCTGGCAGACAAACAGGCTGGTCAGCAGGATCCAGTAACCGTGGTGCAACCCTGTTATCTGGATAAATGCATAGCCGACGCACAGAACCAGCGACATCCTTACCGCATGGCGAAAGAGGGCGGATTCCGGCGTAAAATGACGGCTCAGGCGCAGCCACATATCGCTGAAACCGTTGAGACTGTCGTCGGCAAGCTGGTTGTCGGCGTCATTGCCCGGCATTGCCATCGCCTGTTCAGACTCAATGGTGGCGAGCTGAGCATCGATGGCTCTCAGGTTGTTGAGCAAGAATCCCAGGGCTTTGAACTGTTCCGGCGATGTCCCACTGGCCTGAACGCGATCGAGGGCCGCATCCAGATGACTGAATGCGCGTTCAAAGCGAGGATCGTGCTGATAGGGCGTGCGCAGCAGTATTGAGCGCGCAAGTTGCTGGCAGGCCTGAGACTGCATCGACAGCAGGCGCTGGAAACGGAACATCACGTCGCTGTAGCGGAATTTCTCGCGCAGGTCAGCGTACTGCACATGCGAGGAGCTGGCGCGCTCGTGAATATCCTGGGCGACAAAGTAGTAGTGCAGTGTGCGCCGGGTACCGCGCTGACCGCGATCGCCGCGCAGACGGGTGAGCAGAGACGCTTTGGTCTGATTCAGCGTGGCGACCAGTTGGCCATTTGCCAGCGCCAGATCGTACAGGGGCGCCTGGCTGTCCTCTTCAATATCCGGATCAAACAGCCGGGATTTCAGCTCCAGATAGTGGGCCAGCTGTTCGTAACTGCGGGCAATGTTGTCCTGTAAGGCACGAACCGGAAAAATAAGATGCCCGGTTAAGGTCAGCAGGTTATACCAGATAGCGCCCAACAGCAGCAGGACCGGTTGTTGATACCACTGATCGTAAAGAGAGACGCCCAGCATGGTGTAAATGGCAATCAGCAGGGCGCCAAACGCGATAGTGGCGTAGCGTTGCCCGAGGCCGCCGAGCAAAATGAAGCCGCTGGTAGACACCGTCAGCCCTAAGGCAAACAGCCAGGGCCAGGGGAAAAGCAGCTCAACGGAGGCGGAAGCAATAAAGAAGCAGACCAGCGTGATGACCAGATTACGCAAACGACCGGCCAGGCGGTCGTCGAGATCCGCCAGCGCACCGGCCACCACCCCAAGCGTGAGGGGGATGGTGAGCTTCACATCATTCAGCCACCACGGCAGAGTGACGGTGCCGCTGAGGGCGATAAAGATCCTGACGTTATACAGCCAGTTACTGTTCCACGTATAGCGACGAAGCAGGGGGCTTAGCATGAGTGCGGCCAGTCCTTATTACTGAAAACGGCGACGGGCGTTGGCTTCACGCGCGGCTTGCGCGACTTCGACCGGGACAACACGGCGTCCTACCGGCCACAGGGCGATGGTAGCAATTTTGAAATTAGCGATGCCAACCGGAATGCCTATAATCGTGATGCACTGGGCGATACCGGCGAAGATATGCATCAGACACAACCACCAGCCAAAGAAGATCAGCCATAAAATATTCAGCAGCGTGCCGCCGGTATTCATCAGGGCATTTTTTCTTTCCGGCTCCAGCTCATCCACGTGTACGGCTTCATTTCCATAAGGAACGAGGGACAGTTTGGTGATTTCCCAGCAGGAGCGCGTCAGCGGAAGGGTGAAGATGAGCACGATGCTCACCAGAGTGGCAAAAAGCCAGGAAAGGGTGGTGGCAAAACCGCCAAGGACAAAATTCAACACATTCAGAACGGTACGCATAAACCCTCATTTCCTTCGATATGATTAACGCCCGGTGATTGTAACGTTTTTTTGGGCTGGAGCACCTTAAAACTGGCAGTTAAACTGTCTGACAAATTATGACCTCGTGGATCCGGCAGGATATGGAACTGAAAGCAACTTCAATGGGCAAACGCCTGGCGCAGCACCCTTACGACAAGATTGTCCTGCTCAATGCAGGAGTGAAAGTCTCCGGTGAACGCCACGAATACCTTATTCCGTTTAATCAGCTACTGGCCATTCATTGTAAACGAGGGCTGGTATGGGGGGAGCTGGAGTTCGTCCTGCCGGCAGACAAAGTGGTGCGACTCCACGGGACCGAGTGGGCGGAAACCCAACGCTTCCACCATCATCTGAACACGCGCTGGCAGCAGTGGAGCCAGGAGATGAGCGTGATTGCCGCACAGGTTCTGCAACAGGTGCTGGACGATATCGCGCTAAGCAATACGCAGCAGAAGTGGCTGACGCGCCAGCAAACCGCCGGGCTTAAGCAAAAAATCGCCCAGGCGCTGACGGCATTGCCTTTACCGGTGGCGCGGCTTGAGGAATTTGATAACTGCCGCGACGCGTGGCGGAAGTGCCAGGCCTGGCTGAGCGATATCGAGAAAAGCCGTCTGGCGCATAACCAGGCCTGGACTGAGGCGATGCTTACGCAATATGCCGACTTCTTCAGTACGGTGGAGTCATCGCCCCTCAATCCTGCCCAGGCGCGCGCCGTGGTGAATGGCGAGCAGTCTTTATTGGTGCTGGCAGGTGCCGGGAGCGGCAAAACGTCGGTGCTGGTGGCGCGCGCGGGTTGGCTTCTGACAACGGGCGAGGCGGTTGCCGACCAGATTTTGCTGCTGGCCTTTGGTCGCAAGGCTGCGCAGGAGATGGATGAGCGCATTCAGGCGCGTTTGCATACCCAGGATATCTCGGCACGCACGTTCCACTCCCTCGCTTTACACATCATTCAACAGGGCAGCAAAAAAGTTCCTGTTGTCAGCAAGCTGGAGAACGACGCTCAGGCTCGCCAGGCGCTGTTTATCAAGGCATGGCGTCAGCAGTGCAGTGAAAAAAAGGCGCAGGCGAAAGGCTGGCGTCAGTGGCTTGAAGAGGAACTCAACTGGGAGGTGCCGGAGGGCAGCTTCTGGCAGGATGAAAAGCTGGCGCGCCGGCTTGGCTCTCGTCTCGACCGGTGGGTAAGCCTGATGCGCATGCACGGCGGCTCTCAGGCGGAGATGATAGAAAGCGCACCGGAGTCGATCCGCGCTGTGTTTTCTAAGCGGGTTAAGCTGATGGCGCCGATGCTGAAAGCGTGGAAAACCGCGCTGAAAGACGAAAACGCGGTCGATTTTTCCGGGCTGATCCATCAGGCCATTATCATTCTGGAGAAAGGGCGCTTCGTCAGCCCGTGGAAACACATTCTGGTGGATGAGTTTCAGGATATCTCGCCGCAGCGCGCTGCGCTGCTTTCGGCGCTGCGGGCGCAGAATAAATACACGTCGCTGTTTGCCGTGGGCGATGACTGGCAGGCTATCTACCGTTTCAGCGGGGCGCAACTATCCCTCACAACGGCCTTCCACCACTATTTTGGGGAAGGCGATCGCAGCGATCTGGACACCACCTACCGCTTCAACTCGCGGATTGGCGAAATAGCCAACCGTTTTATTCAGCAGAACCCGCACCAGCTGTCGAAACCGCTTAACAGCCTGACGTCGGGGGATAAAAAGGCCGTCACGCTGCTGGCGGACGATCAGCTGGAACCGTTGCTGGATAAACTGAGCGGCTATGCGAAACCGGATGAGCGCATTCTGGTCCTGGCGCGTTATCATCACCTCAAGCCGACGGCGCTGGAAAAAGCGGCGACGCGCTGGCCAAAACTTCAGCTCGATTTTATGACCATTCACGCCAGTAAAGGGCAGCAGGCCGACTACGTGATTGTGGTGGGGCTAAAAGAGGGGAGCGACGGTTTCCCTGCACCGGCGCGGGAATCCGTGATGGAAGAGGCGTTATTACCTGTTCCGGAAGATTTCCCGGATGCAGAGGAGCGGCGTTTACTGTACGTGGCGATAACCCGCGCGCGCCATCGCGTGTGGCTCTTGTTCAACAAAGAGGAGCCGTCGGTGTTTGTCGATATTTTGAAAAGTATTGACGTGCCGGTGGCGAGAAAGCCGTAACGCGCCGGGCAAATTCTGTAGGCCCGGTAAGCGCAGCGCCACCGGGCAAAAAACTACTTCAGTCTCTCCGCAAGATAACGCTGATAATCCGGGATCAAAATCTCCACCGGATCGTTAAACTGCGGCGATTCAATGATGAAATCTGCCGTTGAAAGATTGGTGGCCACCGGAATGTTCCACACCGTCGCCAGACGCAGCAGCGCTTTAACGTCCGGATCATGCGGAACCGCGTTCAGCGGATCCCAGAAGAAAATCAGAACGTCAATTTTACCTTCTGAAATCTGAGCACCTACCTGCTGGTCACCCCCCATCGGGCCGCTCAGCATGGCATTCACTTCCAGACCGGTTTCGCGGTGGATCAGGTTGCCGGTTGTTCCCGTGGCAGAAAGGGCATGATGCTGTAAAAGAGGCTGATGGCGACGAACCCAGTTAAGCAGCATTTGTTTACAGTGATCGTGCGCAACCAGAGCAATGTGCTTGCGCGCCGGAAGTGTGCGTGTTGTCAGTTCCATAATCTTATCCGTGAGGTTACCTCGTTACACGATGACGGGAACTGGCTGATGCTGCAAGAGAAAGGACGAAAAAATGTGGCTTACGACGAAGGTTGTTGCTTCGCCCATTGCAGAAAACGGGCGCGCGTGTCCGGATCGGCATTCTGGAACCAGAACTTGAGGCGTTGCTCAGTAAGGGTCTGCGACTGAGGGGGGAGTACATCCAGCTCCGATACGCCCGAAAGCAGGGTACTGTCATCCGCCATCATGGTGGCGAACTGGGGCAGCGAGGCGCGCCTGCTGGCCCTGTTGTAGGTCTCGGTGTCCGCTTCATAGTCTGTTCCCTTTGACCTTTTTGTCAGCGCCAGAATATCCAGTTTTACCGGGATGGGCATGGAGTCCCCGTCCACCAGTTCAATGCGCGGCGAGGCATCAAATGCCAGTGACTCCTTTTCTGTCTCAAGGCGTGGGAGACGAAAATTGACCTGGCTGATACGCTGGGTATTAAAGCTGACCACCAGCGGAGGCGAAATGTACACCTGCTGTTCGTTGTCGGCGAGGCGAATAGTCTTTTCCACCCGAAAAACCACCTGGTGCGGGCCGTTATCCAGCTCGATACTGTCTGCACCCCGCAGCAGGGAGCTGGAGACTTTTTTCCCGTCCAGCACCAGCAGGTCAATGTCGGTTGAGAGTCTGAGGGTGGTTGCGAAAACACAAACCGGCATGATTAACGCAACCATAGCCCAGGCAATGCCGGTTTTCATAGCAGACTCCTGTAGACAAACTACCCGGTAAGAATGTATCAAAAGTTTTCGACAAACACGTTTACTAACATATAGACATATTCTGCCGTTTTGCCCTCATACTTCTGTATGGGATGCGTGGTTGAGATGTCCGCTTTGACGTACACTTTGAAAAAAGCCAGGAGGAAGAGCATGAAAGAGAACGACATTGTCGAGATTCTGACGTCCACGCGCACTATCGCGCTGGTCGGCGCGAGCGATAAACCGGATCGCCCAAGCTATCGGGTCATGAAATACCTTCTGGATCAGGGTTATCACGTGATCCCGGTCTCGCCGAAGGTGGCGGGGAAAACGCTGCTGGGCCAGCAGGGCTATGCGACGCTCGCGGACGTGCCGGAAAAGGTGGATATGGTGGACGTTTTTCGTAATTCAGAGGCGGCCTGGGGCGTGGCGCAGGAGGCGATTGCCATCGGCGCGAAAACGCTGTGGATGCAGCTGGGCGTGATTAATGAGCAGGCGGCCGTGCTGGCGCGCGATGCCGGGCTGAAGGTGGTGATGGATCGCTGTCCGGCAATCGATATTCCCCGTCTGGGGCTGGCAAAATAAAAAAAGCCCGTTTGACGGGCTTTTTTACACCTTTAGTTGCGCAGTCTTGGTGCCTGTAACTGTTTGCGGATGGTCTGAGCAAGCTCGTCCATAGTGGGTTGTTCCGGATGCTCATCCTGTAGTTCACCACTCAGCTGCGCTTCGGCAAGATAGGTATGGACAGGCTGACCATCGTCGCCCTCCATAACCACATGATACCAGGGCGCGGCGCGAAGCTCTGCGTCAACGGCCAGATCGTCTGCTGACGGTTCATCAAGGGAATACTCCGGGTCGATATCCACGACCACACCCAAATATCCAAGCAAGGTGTGGCGGACCTGCTGGCCGATACCGAATTTGCTGGCAATCATAGTCACCTCCCGGGAAACATTACATACACACTATGTGCGGGCAATATTTCTCTTTTCAAGTTACATGACGCGACAGGCAAACCCTTTCAGATACAGCCCTTCCGGGTAGGTAGCGTTCACCGGGTGATCGGCGGCCTGACGGAACTGCTCTATAAATTGTACATCACGACCCGCATCTATTGCGGCATCGGCGATGATTTTTTGGAATAAATCTGTCGTCATCAGGCCAGAGCAGGAGAACGTCAGCAGCACGCCGCCCGGGTTCAGCAGCTGGATCGCCAGCATGTTGATGTCTTTATAGCCACGGCAGGCGCCCATCAGCTGGCTTTTGTTTTCAACAAACTTCGGCGGGTCCATCACGATGACGTCAAATTTCTCGCCCTGGTCGCGGTATTTACGCAGCAGTTTGAATACGTCGTCGCGCACAAACTCCGCTTTGCTCAGATCCAGCTTGTTCAGCTCAACGTTCTGCTTCGCCACGTCCAGCGCTTCCTGTGAGGTGTCGACGCTCACCACCTGAGCACAGCCGCCCATCAGGGCAGAGACCGCAAAGCCGCCGGTATAAGAGAAGCAGTTCAGCACGCGTTTATCGGCAACGTACTGGCGCGTTGCCAGACGGCTGTCACGCTGGTCGAGGTAATAACCGGTCTTATGGCCGCCCTGGATATCCACCAGCAGCTTCATGCCATGTTCTTCGATAGGCAGCAGGGCAGGCGGCAGTTCGCCGGTGACCGGGCCTTGCGTCAGCTCCATGCCCTCTTTTTTACGTACCGCCACGTCGCTGCGGTCGTAAATGGCACAATCCGGAAACAGGGTTTGCAGGGCGCTAATCAGCGCGGCACGCTGGTATTCCGCCCCGGCGCTCAACAGCTGCAACACCAGGAAATTGCCGAAGCGGTCAATGGTCACGCCCGGCAGCCCGTCGGACTCTCCGGCAATCAGACGATAGCTGTCCAGCCCGTCACGCTTTGCCAGCCACTCGCGCCACTGCTGCGCCTGTTGCAAACGACGGACAAAGAAGTCGATATCGATGGTTTCTTCTTTATCGAATGTCCAGACGCGCGCGCGGATCTGAGATGCTGGCGAGTATGCGCCGCGTGCTAACCATTTCCCCTGATGGTCAACAATATCGATGGTTTCACCGAGGCTGGCTTTACCTTCCATGCGGGCAACCGCGCCGGAAAAGACCCAGGGATGACGGCGCAGTAATGACTTCTCGCGCCCTTTGGCTAACACTAAACGTACACTCATAATTTGCTATTCTGTCGATTCCAATGAAATGGCCGCCATTTTCCCGACTTTAGTGAGGAAATGCAACGCGCCAGTCGGATAAGGAGAAGGATGATGTCAAATGTTTGCACCATTGCCTGGGTCCATGGCCTTGTACAGGGCGTCGGATTCCGCTACAGCACCCAGCGCGAAGCCCTTCAGCTCGGGCTGACGGGGTATGCGCGTAACATGGATGATGGCAGCGTGGAGGTTGTGGCCTGCGGTGAGGCGGATCGGGTTGAGAAGCTGGTGGCGTGGCTGAAAGCGGGCGGACCGCGCAGCGCGCGGGTTGATAAGGTGCTAACGGAACCGCATCAACCCGACCGGGAATACGCTGACTTCAGTATTCGCTATTAAATGCATTTTACCGGCTTTGGCAGGCCGGCGATTTTTGTCGCCTGTTTAGCCGGGCCTTTCGGAAACAGGCGATACAGATAACGGCTGTTGCCTTTCTCTTCGCCAAATTTATTCGCCATGGCTTTGACCAGCATGCGGATAGCCGGCGAGGTGTTGAATTCAAGGTAAAATTCTCGCACGAAGCGCACCACTTCCCAGTGTTCCGGGGAGAGGGTAATTCCTTCGTTTTCCGCAATTTTCTCCGCCAGCGCTTCGCTCCACTGGCTGCTCTCTTTCAGATAACCGTCGTTATCGGTTTCGATCTCTTTGCCTTCAAAACTCAACATATTCATTCACACGTTAGTCAAAAACCGCCTCAGTCTACCAAAAAAACAAAGCCCCGCATAAGCGGGGCCCTGTTCACAGCACGGTGAGTTAATCGCGGCTGGCGAAGCCCAGGATGCTCAGCAGGCTGACAAAAATGTTGTACAGCGACACATACAGGCTCACAGTGGCGCGGATATAGTTCGTCTCACCGCCGTGAATGATGTTGCTGGTTTCATACAGGATTGCGCCGGATGAAATCAGGATAAACACCGCGCTGATTGCCAGATGCAGCGCAGGCAATTGCAGGAAGATGTTCGCCAGCATACCGACCAGCACAATCACGATACCTGCCATCAGCATACCGCCAAGGAAGGACATGTCCTTACGGGTGGTCAGCACGTAGGCCGAGCAGCAGAAGAACACCAGCGCGGTACCGCCCAGCGCCATACCAATCACGTCGCCCATTCCGGCAGACAGATAGGCATTCAGGATTGGCCCCAGAATGTAGCCCAGGAAGCCGGTAAAGGCGAACGCGGAGAGAATACCCACCGGTTTATCCGCGGTTTTGTAGGTCAGGAACATCAGACCGTACATACCCACCAGCGTGAGGATCAGGCCCGGAGAAGGCAGCATCAGTACGGTGCTGGCCGTCGCGGTGATCGCCGAAAACGCCAGCGTCAGGCTGAGCATGAAATAGGTATTGCGCAGCACCTTATGGGTGCTGAGTAGCGATGTGCGGTCGCGTGAAGAAGTAATTATACGATCCATGAGTCACTCTCTTATGACAGATGTAATTAGCGCAAAGAATAGGAAACGGCGCGGCAGACGCAAAGTGGTTTTACCCATCTTTACTCAGCCCCTTAGGGATTATGCTGGTTTTTTATTCTGGCAAAGCCTTTGT
This sequence comes from Enterobacter cloacae complex sp. 397G4, assembly GCF_050031515.1. Lineage (NCBI taxonomy): Bacteria > Pseudomonadati > Pseudomonadota > Gammaproteobacteria > Enterobacterales > Enterobacteriaceae > Enterobacter > Enterobacter cloacae complex sp. 397G4. Next base: position 1,763,267 of record NZ_JBLGWE010000001.1, read on the forward strand.
ACTCAGAATGAAGTGCGGTTTGTAGGGCGTATTCAGATCAACCTCTTATAGGTCACTGAAAAATATTGCGTTATTTCCCTAAGGCCGCTAAGAGTTATTTCCGGATCGTCATAAAAACAGACAATAAGGCGAAGGAAATGAAACCACAAACACGCACGCACTTTACACTCTCTTTGTTAACCGCAGGGATCCTGTGCGCCAGCACGGCAACCTGGGCGGCTAACGTGCCGGCAGGAACCCAGCTGGCAGATAAGCAGGAACTGGTCAGGAACAACGGCAGTGAACCCGCCTCGCTCGACCCGCATAAAGTCGAAAGCGATGTCGAATTCAATATTATCAGCGATTTATTCGACGGGCTGGTCAGCGTCTCTCCGGCAGGTGAAATCCAGCCGCGCCTGGCGGAGAAATGGGAAAATAAAGACAACACCGTCTGGACGTTCCATCTGCGTCCGGGCATTACCTGGAGCGATGGAACCCCCATCACCGCGGAAGATATTGTCTGGAGCTGGCAGCGGCTGGTCGACCCGAAAACCGCCTCTCCGTATGCCAGCTATCCCGGTAGTATGCGTATCGTCAACGGCACTGATATCGCAGAAGGCAAAAAAGCGCCCGAGTCGCTGGGGGTGAAAGCCATCAATGACACCACGCTGGAAGTTACGCTCACGCAACCTAACGCCGCTTTCCTGGCGATGCTGGCTCACCCGTCTCTGGTGCCAATTGATAAAGTCCTGGTAGGCCGTTTCGGTGATAAGTGGACCAAACCGGAGCACTTCGTCAGCAGCGGGGCTTATAAACTGTCACAGTGGGTGGTTAATGAACGCATTGTGGCGGTGCGTAACCCGAAATATTGGGATAACGAACATACCGTCATCAACAAGGTGACCTATCTGCCCATTTCCTCTGAAGCTGCTGACGTCAACCGCTACAAAGCGGGCGAAATCGACATTGTCTACACGGTGCCGATCAACCAGTTTGCTCAGCTGAAGAAAACGCTGGGGAGCGAGCTGGACGTTTCACCGCAGCTTGCCACCTATTATTATCAGTTCAACACCACCCGGCCGCCGTTCAACGACGCCCGCGTGCGCAAGGCGCTGAACCTGGCGCTGGATAAAGACATCATCGCCGGGAAAGTATTAGGGCAGGGCCAGCGCCCGGCATGGCTGATCAGCCAGCCGGATATTGGCGGCGTCAAGCTCCAGAACCCGGATTACGCCAGCTGGCCGATGGATAAACGCATTGCCGAGGCGAAAAAGCTGCTGGCCGAAGCCGGATTTAACGACAGCCATCCGCTCAGCTTTAATCTCCTCTATAACACCTCGGAATCGCACCAGCGTATTGCCATTGCCGCCAGCTCAATGTGGAAGAAGAACCTCGGCGTGGAGGCAAAGCTGCAAAATCAGGAGTGGAAAACCATGCTTGATACCATGCACACCCATAACTTTGACGCGGTACGCTACGCCTGGATTGCCGATTACGACGATGCGGCAACCTTCCTGAACAACTTCCGTACCGGGGACAGCCAAAACACCACTCAGTACAGCAATCCGGACTACGATCGGGCACTGGTGAACGCGGCGAAATCGAAAACGGCGGAGGAGCGCGGTAAATTCTACCAGCAGGCAGAAGATCTGCTGGGACGGGATGTACCGGCGATCCCGGTCTATCATTACGTGCGCACGCACCTGGTGAAACCGTGGGTAGGGGGCTTCACGCCAGACAAGCTCGGGTACTACTACACCAAAGATATGTACATCAAAAAGCACTAACGATCCGCAGTGGATATTATGCTGCCAAAACGGCCAATCTGTCGTCTATTCAACCGATTAAACGCATTTTGGCTATTTTTAAAGCGAACGAATGCGCGCACTCTTTACAGCGCGCGGTGAGGTGTTTATAGTTCGCCTCACTTAGGAAGCGTGGCCGAGCGGTTGAAGGCACCGGTCTTGAAAACCGGCGACCCGAAAGGGTTCTAGAGTTCGAATCTCTACGCTTCCGCCAAATTCGAAACCCCTGCGATAGCAATATCGCAGGGGTTTTTGCTTTTGCGCCAGGCTTCCGTCATGCCACCATGTTGTAGCTTATCGTAATCCCGGCGTCGGCCTTGCAGACCTGAGCTTTTACGCACCAGGTGTCCTCGATGTTTGCCGGCGTCAGAACCGCTTCTGGCGCGCCCGTGGCGGCGATCTGCCCGGCCTTCAGGAGGATCAGACGCTGGCAATAATTGGCCGCAAGATTGAGATCGTGCAGTGCAACCACCACCGTAAGCGGCAGCTGTGAAACGAGCCGCATCAGCTCCAGCTGGTGCTGAATGTCCAGGTGGTTTGTCGGTTCATCGAGCAACAGCACCTGCGGCTGCTGGGCCAGCGCGCGGGCTATCTGGCTTCGCTGGCGCTCTCCGCCAGACAAAGAGTGCCATCGCCGCTGGCGTAAGCGGCATAACTGCATCAGGCCAATCGCCTGCTCAACCGCAGCCTCATCGTCGCGCGAGGTTTTCTGGAATGTTTTCCGGTAGGGCGTACGCCCCAGTCTGACAATGTCCTCAACGGTCAGTTCTCCGTCGACCTCAGCATGTTGCGGGACAAACGCCATGTGCTGCGCGCGTTTTTTCAGCGGCATCATGCCGAGCGTTGTGCCATTAAGCGCCACGCGTTCGCTGAGTCGTGGAAGCAGCCCGGCGAGACAGCGCAGCAGCGTCGACTTGCCCGAGCCGTTAGGCCCTAACAGGCCGATAATCTGCCCGGATGGCAGGTCGAGATCGATATCCTTAAGCACCGTCTGCGCTTGTCGGGTTACAGTTAACCCGGCCACAGTAATATTCATGGATGCTCCTTTCGGTTTTGATAAAGCAACGCCACAAAGACGGGGGCGCCTACCAGCGCAGTCACCACCCCGATGGGCAGAACCTGGTGCACAATCAGCGTGCGTGAGACGATATCGGCGAGGATCATAAAGTGGGCGCCGATAAGAAACGTCAGCGGGATAGATAGACGATGGCCCGGCCCACATAGCATGCGCGTTACATGGGGAATGACCAGCCCCACAAACCCCACTGCGCCCGTGGCGCTCACCAGCGTTGCGGTAACAATGGCACAGGTCAGCAATAAGACAATACGCACGGCGGTAACCGGGATCCCCAGCGTGGTGGAGACCTCATCCCCGAAGGTGAAGGTGTCCAGCGCCCGTGAAAAGAGCAATACCACCAGTAAACCCGCAAGCGTAACGGCCAGCGCCAGCAGCGCGTCAGGCCAGCGCACGCCGCTCAGACTTCCCAGCAGCCAGAACATGACGCTACGGGACTGCTCGGCATTGGCGGACGTACTGACGACGTACGCGGTCATGGCGTTGAAGAGCTGGGTGCCCGCAATGCCAGCCAGCAAAATGCGCGACGGGCTTTCACTCATCCCGTTCGTAATCACCATGATGAGCGCAAAGGCGGCGCACGAGCCGACAAACGCACCGCTGCTTACGCCAATCACGCTCCCCCCGATGCCGAGAAGCATCACGCAGACGGCCCCCAGCGATGCGCCCGCGGAAATCCCCAGCAGATAAGGCTCAGCCAGAGGGTTACGCAGGATCGACTGTAACACCAGCCCGCACAACGCCAGGCCGCCGCCGTTGCACGCGGCCATTACTGCCCGGCTCATGCGATATTGCCAGACGATACCTTCCTCCGTTTGCGGCAACGTATAAGAGGTCAAACCCAGTCCGTTGAGGATCGCTTTCCCGGTACTGGCATACGACACCGGCATATCACCGATACTGGCGGCAAAGACCAGCATCAGCGGCAGCGCCATGGCACCTGCTGCCAGTAAACCCTGCTGGCGGCGGTCAAAAGCGAAATGACTCATTGTTCATCCTGGAAAGAAGCCAGCCGATCGCTGATAAGCTCAACCGCATCGACGTTACGCAATGAAGGGTTTAACGACATCGCTGGCACCACGATGATGTGGTTGTTCCTGACCGCAGGCATGTTCTTTGTCACCGGGTCACTGCGCAAGAACGCTTTTTTTACCTCAACGTCATCGGCAGGGTAGAGCCTGCGGGACATCCCGGCGATAACAATCACGTCCGGCTGCGAGCGGGCAATATGTTCCCACGTTACAGCGGGCCATTCGTCGTGAGAGTCAATAATGTTCTTCAACCCCAGCGTGCGGCTGATCCAGCCAGGCGCGCCGTAATTCCCCGCCACCCAGGGATCGCCATTCAGACGGCTGCTGGAGAACCAGAATACGACGCTAAGCGGTTTCGCGGAGGTGCGCGCCTGGGCCTTTTTAATACGCTCCGCCAGCGCACGATTGAGCTGCTCACCTCGCGCAGAAACATCAAAAATCGTCGCCAGATCTGTCACTTCCCGTGTAATTTCCGCCAGTGAAAACGGCGCGCTACGTGCTCCGTCTGCGTTTGAGGTTTCCGTTACCGTTTTATCCGTGCAGTCGGCAGGGGAGATCCAAGTATTAATCCCCAGCGACGCAAACTGCTCACGGGTTCCCACTTCTCCCTGCGGACCAATGTGCCAGTGATACTGCGCGAGAACGAGTTCAGGTTTCTGCCCTACCACGGCTTCAAAGGAGGGGGAGTTATCCGCAAGCCGGGGGAGGTTTTTCCCGGCATCCTCCAGCGTGGGCGGGAGCTTGCCGAACCAGACTGACGTCGCGGCGATCGTTTTCTCCAGCCCCAGTGCGAGCAGTAATTCTGTTTCATGCTGACCCACGGTAACGACGCGCTGAGGAGCCTGCGTAAAGGTCTGCTTAACGCCGCAATTTTCAATCGTGAGGGGCCAGGTGGTAGCGGCGAAAGCGGCAGGCGCCATGGTGAGCAGTGAAGCCAGAAATAATCCTTTTTTGAGTAACATAGAACGCAATCCAAAATTGTTATGTTATAACATAATACATATATTGTGATTGAGAGCAACACGCTCACCGTCGCTTGTTGCAGAAACGAAAGGCTGGACTATTCTCAACATACCCACCTGGCATTCGCGGGTTGCCTGAAAAATAACAAGATTTCTGACCTGGGGTAGTAAGGATGAAAAAGATCCTGCTCGCGTTTGCGTTCTGTTTTGCCGCCCTGAGCGCCTTCTCATCGTATGCCGCAGAGCCCCGCCAGGCGCCTACGGAGCAGGAGCGCGCCCGAACGGTCTACATCTTCCATCAGCCCATCGTCATGCTCCAGGCGAAATTTGGCCTGACCACGCCGGAAGAACGCGTTTTACGCATCCGCAACACCCTGCGCAATTTTACCGAGGCGGATGTGCGTGAGCCGCTCAGCATCGTTCCCGTGACCCGCTATAACCAGCAGGGACGGCTGATAGTGATGAACGGGAAACCTGTGATGCTGCTGACGGAAGGGGATTTGGACGAAGGGGACGATCTTACCCTCAATCAGGCCGCACAGCGCGTGCTGGCGCGCATGGAAGCGCAAAGGATGGCGCTGCGCGATCAATACGATACCGGCTGGCTGGCGCTGTCGACGGTAAAAACAGCCGCTGGCCTGCTGGCGCTGTTGCTGCTCTGCTACGGCGCGTGGCGATCCTGGCGCTGGTTCCGGCGCGTCTACCGTCGGCGTATTGTGGAGAATCGCAGCCGGGTGCCGCAAAGCTGGCGGCGGTACATTGGCGCAATTGAGATTCGGCTTTACGCCTTGCTGATGTTCCTGCTGGGGTTGATCGGCTTTTACGTCTGGCTGAGCTGGGCATTCAGTCTGTTTCCGTGGACGCGGGTGTGGGGCACGTCGCTGGGAGACTGGACGCTTCGCGTGGTGCAGCAAATCGCCCTGGCGATTGTCTCGGCCTTGCCGGGGCTGACGATTGTGCTGATCATTTTCCTCATTACCGCATTTATTCTGAAGCTTCTCAGGATGGTGCTCAATCAGGTGGAGGCTGGTCGTCTGCAACTTCCCGGCGTACATCCGGAAACCGTGGGGGCTACCCGTAAGCTCATTTCCGTTGCCGTCTGGCTATTTGCTCTCTCCGCCGCCTGGCCGTTTCTTCCCGGTGCAAACTCGCTGGCGTTTAAAGGTATTAGCGTCTTCTTTGGCCTGATGTTAACGCTGGGCTCGGCAGGGGTGATGAACCATGCCATGAGCGGTCTGGTCCTGATTTACTCCCGCGCACTGCGCAAAGGCGATGTCATTCGGGTGGCGGATAACGAAGGCAAGGTCAGTGAAATTGGCATGCTGGCGACCAAAATTATTACCCGGGAAAATTATGTCGTTACCGTGCCCAACGCGGTGGTGGTGAGCGGTAAGATCACCAATCTGAGCGCGCTACAGCCCGATGGCAGCCTCAATCTGACGGTCAGCGTCACGATCGGTTATGACACCCCATGGCGTCAGGTGCATGCCATGCTGGAGCTGGCCGCGAAACGGGCAAAAGGGATTGACCTTTCCGAGCCGCCGCTGGTACGCCAGTTAGGGTTAATGGACTGGTATATCGCTTACGAATTGCAGGTCCGTCTGCTGCCCGAACAGTCCCTCGCGGTTGCCCGCAATGAACTGCATAGCCAGATACAGGATGTGTTTAACGAATTTAACGTGCAGATCATGTCCCCGAATTTTGTTATGCAGCCAGAGGGCAGCGTAATGGTTACCAAAGAGAACTGGTATACCGCGCCAGCCAAACCCCCTCAGGGCGAAACGTGACGGCCCGGTTTTTCCGTGGCAAGGCAAAATGTCACAGCTTTTAATCGACGATCGCCGATTTTACACGGGTCATCGCCAGAATGTTTTTTGAGCGCATATTTAATTTCTCGAGGATCCTCACGCGGTAGGTGCTGGTCGTTTTTTGTGACAATTGCAGCTTTTTCGCGATCTCATGGTTTTCCAAATGAAACAGCTTCAGCACGTCATATTCGCGTCGCGTAAAGGAGTGTGTTCTGAGCGCCCGGTAAAAGCGCATCAGCTGCTGAAAAGGGTGAGCAGTAAAATGCATCGACGAATAGATAATATTATCGATTCTCACTGCGCGGTTGGCTTCTATCTCATGCATCAGGACAATGTAATCACGCTTAACTTTTTTGACCTGCCGAATGGTTTTATTGCGTAACTTATCCTGTTCAATCGCAATGATAAAATCCATCACCTGATCGACCCCATCAAGATCGTGAATATCCGCGTCATCGCGAATCAAATGGGTTGATGTCAGGGAGCTTGATACACCATGGCAAAGGTAATAGTTATCACTGATAAATAAAAAATTCATAATCGTCGTTAAATAAAGTCATGGCTAATCTCTTATCGCAGTGATCTACGGTTAATGGGTGTTGTGCGAAAAAGAGTCTAAATGACCACCCGCGAATCTAATAAACGTTATGAATGTAAAAATAAATGTTTACATTTTAGCCAGTCGATGGCGAAGAAATCAGCGGGACGGAAGGGGAGGACGGAAGACGTGTAATGTTATGCAAATTCGTGCTTTACATCATGCTCAGAGATGTTTATAGTGCGCCTCACTTTGGAAGCGTGGCCGAGCGGTTGAAGGCACCGGTCTTGAAAACCGGCGACCCGAAAGGGTTCTAGAGTTCGAATCTCTACGCTTCCGCCAAATTCGAAAACCCTGCGATAGCAATATCGCAGGGTTTTTTCGTTATTCCAGCCCCAGCGTATACTGCGCGATTTTGAAGTAGATAATCAGCCCGGTCCCGTCGATTAGCGTGGCGATAAACGGTGCGGAGACCACCGCCGGATCGATTTTGCAGCGTTTCAGTACCATCGGGATCACCGACGAGACGATGGCGCTCCACAGTGTAATGCAGACCAGCGTCAGGCTGACGATGAGCGTGATTTCCATCCCAATACCCATCATCCAGGCGCGAACGCAGCCCGCCAGACCCAGCGTGGCGGCAATCATTAACGAGGTGCTGATCTCTTTGCGCAGCACGCGACCCACATCGCGAAGGTGGACTTCACCCAGCGCCATGGCGCGCACCAGCGTCGAGGTGATCTGCGTCCCGCTGTTTCCACCGGTGCCAATCAGCAGCGGAATAAAGAACGCCAGCGCGATGGCAGATTCCAGCGCCTCTTCAAAATGCTGGATCACCGAACTGGTATACGCTTCCGCAACAAACAGCAGCAGCAGCCAGACGGAGCGTTTCTTCCACAGGCTGAAGGCGCTGGTTTCCAGATAGGGCTTCTCCAGGGGCAGCGTCGCCCCCTGAAGCTGGGCATCTTCAGTAACGTCATCTTCCAGCAGATGGGCGATTTCACGCTCGGTAAGGCAGCCCACCAGCTTGCCGTAGGTCACCACCGGCACTACATCCGCACCCGCGTGCGCCAGCAGCCCGGCGACATCCGCCCGCTCATCTTCCGGTTTGAGCTGAATAAAATCCGATATCATCAACCCCTTAACAGGCTGCACGGTGTCCGTGGCCTGCAATAATTTGCGTACGGCGATTAAACCCGCGAGGCGACCGTTATCTTCGATAAAAATATGCGACGGAATATCATCATCTTTTAATTTTTCAAAGAACTGCTCGCGTGCCAGAGCTACGCATAATGAAATATCGATAACGATAAAATCGGTATTCATATATTGCGCGATGGCGCTGTCATTAAAAGCCAGGTTTTGGTTATGAATAGCGTAAGACATAGTAAATTCCCTTTGAATAATAAAATCTCTCAGGGGCGAGCAAGACAGGGCATGTCGGAAAGGAGATCCCCACGTCCTGGGTTCAGCACTGTACACCGTATCCCACAAGGGAAGTTATACTGACAAAGCCTTGATTCGACAGTGCCTGTTTTACCCTGTGCCGGTTCTCTCGAACCCACCAGAGCGATAACGTGTATTTGTACAGGAGCCTCGCCATAACGAGATCGTTGTAAAACGAGAGGGATAATACGCCTGTTTAAATTTAGTGCTCAGAAAATTAAATAATGTTTAAGAACGGTTTAGGTAAATCTTATTAATAAAATGTTGAGGGTTTATTTAAGGTTATTCATTTTAAATGGACAATTAAATTATTAACGGGGGAGGGGAAAATGACATGGTTTGATAACCTGCTGAATCATTTTGCGCTGTATCCGGCACATCTGTTTGTGCTGTTATTCGTGATGGCGCTGAGCAAATCGACGGTGCTGATCTCCTCCGTGCTGCCGCCCGCGTCGGTGATGCTGCTGGCGGGCATTACCGTCAGCCAGGGGAGCATGCATCCTGCGCTGACGTGGCTCGCCGTGGTGATGGGGGCAACGGCGGGTTCGGTGCTGAATTACCATATCGGCCAACTGATGGGGCATACCCGGATGGTCACGCGCTTCACCTCAAAGCATGCCAATAAGTTCCTGCGGGTCCAGCATCAGCTGCAAAAGAACGGGGTCATCGTGCTTTTTACGTCGCGCTTCCTGGCGGTGTTGCGTTACATCGTCCCGCTGGCGGCCGGGATGCTCAGGCTGAACGCCGTCAAGGTCTACGCCGTCAGCCTGCTTTCCGCCTGTGCGTGGGCGGCGCTGTATGTCGGCGCGGTCACCGGCATCAGCGCCTTTTGAATTACAGGCTCCCCATTCCGCCGTCCACCAGCAGTTCCGTTCCCACCGTGTAGCTCGACTCGTCGGAGGCCAGATAGAGTGCGGCTTTTGCCAGCTCGGTCGTCGAGCCCATTCTGCCCAGCGGCACCAGCTTAATGACCTCTGCCATCATCGCGTTAAGCGCCTCGTCGCTTAAGCCCGTTTTCGTAAACGCCGGGGTTTCCACCGGACCGGGACTCAGACCGTTGACGCGGATCCCGCGCGGCAGCAGCTCCGCCGAGAGTGTACGCGCCAGCGACAGCAGGGCGGCCTTGCTCGCGGCATACGCGCTGCTGGTGGGCAGGCCGATGCGCGCGCTCACGGAGCCGCAGAGGATCACCGAGGATGGGTTATTCAGCAGCGGCAGCAGCGCCTGAATTAAAAAGAACGGTCCCTTCAGGTTGATGCTCATCAGACGGTCCCAGGCCTCTTCCTGCCAGACTTCCAGCGGCGCGTGCGTTACGTCACCGGCGTTGAGAAAGACCGCATCCAGGCGTGGCCAGCGGGCGGTGAGGGTCTCCGCCAGCGCTTTTTGCAACGAAATATCGCCTGCGTCGGTTGGGATCACCCAGGCCTTATCGCCCAGAATGCGCTCTGCTTCGGCGAGGGTATCCGGGTTGCGTCCGGTCACGGCGACGCGCGCCCCTTCGGCGATAAACGCCTGCGCGGTGGCGAGACCGATACCGCTGGTGCCGCCGGTAATCAACGTATACTTATCGGTTAAACGACCCATGTTCTTCTCCTGAAATGTCTCTGGAGAAAGCACTATAGAAACGTTAGTATCGAAAGGAAACCAGGTACCAAATGGATACTAACGAGGCAAGAGGTGTGAAATGGCAGAGCTGCTGGAAGCGTGCTGCGAAAAAAAATCTGAGGCGTATACCTGCCCGATGACGCAGTTTGTGAATCTGATTTCCGGTAAGTGGGCGATCCCCATTCTCTATCGCCTGATTGTGTTCAATACGCCCGTTCGCTTTGGCGATCTGCTGCGGGCCGCTGCCCCTATCACCCAGAAAGAGCTGACGAAGCAGCTGCGCCTGTTTGAGCAGCGCGGGCTGGTGACGCGAACGGTCTACCCGGAGATCCCGCCGCGCGTGGAGTATCAGATCACCGAGCTGGGGCTAACCCTTCAGGACGCACTCTCGCCGCTGGCCGCCTGGATGAGCGAATACGGTGACCAGCTTCAGCGTTAGGCTACTGTTTTACGTAGCGCGGATCCCCGCTTCATCGGTGAGATAGGCCACCAGAATATCGACTGCGACCCCGTAGCGCGCGTCGCGAACAATCAGCAGCGACCACCAGTCGCCGATAATATCCAGCGAACGGGCGACGGGGCAGGTGCTCTCTTCAAGGCGGGTACGTTTCACAGCGAATTCTCCGGTGGGGTATGGTTTTTTTATAAAACTCATCGGCACACGCCGTAAGCACGTTAATCATCAGTTTGAGAAATGCTTCCCGAAAAACCTGTCACGGATCTGTCACACTCAGGGCGACATTAAAAACGTGTGAGGAATTAGGGATGAGAAAAGCACTACTCGCAGTTGCCGTGGCAGGTACCCTTTCCGTGACCTTTGGCGCACAGGCGCAGGACACGCCGGACGGCTATCAGCTGGAACAGGTGCTCATCATGAGCCGCCACAACCTGCGCGCGCCGCTTGCCAATAACGGCAGCGTGCTGGAGCAGTCCACGCCGAAGCAGTGGCCGGAGTGGGACGTCCCGGGTGGACAGCTCACCACCAAAGGTGGCGTACTGGAAGTGTATATGGGTCACTATATGCGCGAGTGGCTGGCAGAGCAGGGGATGGTGAAGACGGGTGAATGCCCGCCAGCGGATACCGTCTATGCCTACGCCAACAGCCTCCAGCGCACCGTGGCGACCGCACAGTTCTTTATCACCGGCGCGTTCCCCGGGTGCGATGTTCCTGTGCATCACCAGGAAAAAATGGGCACCATGGACCCCACCTTCAATCCGGTCATTACCGATAACTCCCCTGAGTTTCGCGAGAAAGCGCTGAAAGCGATGGAGACGGAACGGCAGAAAATGCAGCTGGATGAAAGCTACAAACTGCTGGAACAGCTGACAAACTACAGCGACTCGCCGTCCTGCAAGGAGAAAAAAGTCTGCTCCCTGACGGAGGCGAAAGATACGTTCAGCGCCGATTATGAAAAAGAACCGGGCGTCTCCGGGCCGCTGAAGGTGGGTAACTCGCTGGTGGATGCGTTCACGCTACAGTATTACGAAGGCTTCCCGACAGACCAGGTGGCCTGGGGGGAAATCAAAACCGATCAGCAGTGGCGCGTGCTGTCGAAGCTGAAAAACGGCTATCAGGACTCGCTGTTTACGTCGACGGAGGTGGCGCAGAACGTGGCTAAACCGCTGGTGAAGTACATTGATAAAGCGCTGGTGACCGACCAGGCAAAAGCGCCAAAAATCACCCTGTTGGTGGGGCACGACTCTAACATCGCCTCGCTGCTGACCGCGCTGGACTTCAGGCCTTATCAGCTGCACGACCAGCAGGAACGAACCCCGATTGGCGGTAAAATTGTCTTCCAGCGCTGGCATGACAAAAACACTAATCAGGAGCTGATGAAAATTGAGTATGTCTACCAGAGTTCAGATCAACTGCGTAACGCCAGCGTACTGTCGTTGCAATCCCCTGCGCAGCGCGTGACGCTGGAGCTGAAGGGCTGTCCGGTGGATGGCAACGGCTTCTGTCCTGTCGATAAATTCAATGCGGTGATGAACAACGCGGCGAAATAGAAGATAACCCCCCGCGTGGGCGGGGGGAACGTTCAGACGTTTTTACGTTCGATGGTTTGCTCGCCCCAGAACAGCGAGTCTTTGTCGGTTTTTTCGAAGGCGCGAACCAGCACTTCATCGTTGCCTTCTTCCCAAATCTGCTCAGCCAGCTTTTCGTCATAATTGGCGACTTCAAAGATGGCTTCGGCAATCTCCGGAGAGGTATTGCGTAAACTTGCCCATTCGCCCACGTGGTGAGCTTTGGATTCTTGAGTTGGCATACTTGTCCTCCTGTTGGGTTAGCCGTTCAGTTTTTTGGCAAGACCCGCGACGTATTCACCCTGATAGCGGGCGATTGAAAGTTCTTCATTGCTTGGCTGACGTGAACCATCGCCACCGGCAATGGTGGTCGCACCATACGGTGTCCCGCCACGAACCTGGGAAACATCGAACAGTTCCTGTGCGCCGTAGCCAATCGGCACAATCACCATCCCATGATGGGCAAGAGTAGTCCAGGTGGAGGTGATCGTCTGCTCCTGGCCGCCGCCCGTGCCGGTAGAGCTGAACACGCTGGCCAGCTTGCCGTATAACGCGCCGGAGGCCCAGAGCCCGCCCGTCTGGTCGAGGAAGGTGCGCATCTGGCCGGACATATTGCCGAAGCGGGTCGGGGTGCCGAAGATAATGGCATCATAGTCCGCGAGCTCCTGCGGGATGGCGACCGGGGCGTTTTGTGTTTTCCCCCCGGCTTTGGCGAAGGCTTCCGCCTGCATGGTTTCCGGTACGCGTTTAACCACGACCTCAACGCCGTCTACTCTGTTTGCGCCTTCTGCTACTGCGTGAGCCATGGTTTCAATGTGTCCATACATGGAATAATAGAGCACCAGAACTTTTGCCATTTTGCATCACTCCTCGTTGGTTTTTCTTACAGCGGATCGCTGCGTTCCTTTAAAGATATGACATCACAGCCAGACTGCAAAAATGAACGGCATTTCTTTGATATATAACAATATCTTTTGGTTACGCGCCTTGTAGCAAAATGAAACAACTTTCGCGGCGCGGATTTTTCAAAATATAAGAATGGCTTATGAATAACTTCCCCGATATTTCATACGAAAGGCTGAGATCATGTTGCAGAATATTACCTCTCGCTTGCCGGATAGCCGCATTACACTAAGCTTAGTTTCACGCGGCACAGATAAAGGCACTGCCCTTGAGCCGCGAGGTGAAAGAATCCTCTTTTACTGAATGCAATATGATGTCTAATGTTTCACACTCTGGAGGTTAGAGATGGCAAACCATCGTGGTGGTTCAGGTAATTTCGCTGAAGACCGTGAAAGAGCATCAGAAGCAGGTCGTAAAGGTGGCCAGTCTAGCGGGGGCAACTTCAAAAACGACCCTCAGCGCGCATCAGAGGCTGGTAAAAAAGGGGGTAAAAATAGCCACGGCAGCAACAAGTAGTACGCCGGGTCAACTCCCTGCCGCCGGGTTTCCCGGCGGTTTTTTTATGTCTGCTACATTGAACTGTCATCAAAGGCATCGCACACTACAGGATTGATTCTTCGTGCTGGTGTCCCATGTCCGTTTCCCGTTTTACCTTCTCCATTAAGCCTCAGGAAGCGATCCTGATTTTGATCACCATGTTCTGGGGCGGAACCTTTCTTGCCGTTCAGTACGCGGTCACGATGAGCGATCCGTTTTTCTTCGTGGGGCTGCGCTTTGCAACCGCGGCGATTGCCGTGGCGCTTATTTCGCTGAAAACCCTGCGCGGGTTGACCCTGAGAGAGCTTAAGGCGGGTGTCGCCATTGGCGTGGCGATTGCCATGGGCTACAGCCTGCAAACGTGGGGGCTCCAGTCTATCTCCAGCAGTAAATCTGCCTTCATCACCGCCATGTACGTACCGCTGGTGCCGCTGTTGCAGTGGCTGTGCCTCGGCAGAATGCCGGGCCTGATGTCGTGCATTGGCATCGTGCTGGCGTTCATCGGCCTTATTTTATTAGCCGGGCCGGAAAATAATCTGCTGGCGCTGGGGCCGGGGGAGATCATCACTCTGGTGGGGGCCGTTGCCATTGCGGCAGAAATTATTCTGATTAGCGCCTGGGCAGGAAAAGTGGACGTCAAGCGGGTGACGGTCGTGCAGCTTGCCACCGCGTCGCTGGTGGCGTTCGCGACGATGGTGCCGGCAGGGGAGTCCGTCCCGCCGATGTCTACCGGGCTTATCGTCGTAGCGCTGGGGCTGGGTATTTTCAGCGCCATTATCCAGGTCACCATGAACTGGGCGCAGCGCAGCGTATCCCCGACACGGGCGACGGTCATTTATACCGGTGAACCGGTATGGGCGGGTATTTTCGGGCGACTCGCCGGGGAGCGTCTGCCGCTGCTGGCGCTGGTGGGCGCGGCGTTTATTGTTCTCGGCGTGCTGGTGAGTGAGTTAAAGCTCAGAAAGCGTCGGAATGCGGTGAACGATTTAACGGCCGAATAAGCTTTTGATTGAAATAAAGGGCAGGTTTAACTACGATGTGTACGGATGAAAACTGTACACGATAAATGAAACCATGCCAGCACTCAAAAAACAGCGTATCGATCTTCGCCTGTCGGACGAAGACAAAACAATGATTGAAGAAGCGGCGGCGATGACCAACCAAACGATCACCCAGTTTATGGTGAACAGTGCGTCAGAGCGTGCTGCCGAAGTCATCGAACAGCATCGGCGTCTCGTATTAAACGAAGCCTCATGGATTGCCGTTATGGATGCCATCGACAATCCGCCAGAGCCAAATGAACGCCTGAAGCGAGCGGCGAAACGTCTTCGAAACATGGAGTGAAGCGTCGTGGCAAATCTCACGATCGAAATGTTATCAGAGGGAACCGATTACGATTTCGGCGATTTCGATTGTGGTGAACCCTCGCTAAATGCCTTCCTTACCGAGCACCTGATACGTCAGCACGGCGGGCGTATTTTACGCGGCTACCTGCTTAAAGAACGCGACCATCCGCGTGTCCTGGGCTATTACACACTCTCGGGAAGTTGCTTTGAAAAAGCGATGCTTCCTTCAAAGACTCAGCAGCGCCGCATCCCATACAGCAACGTCCCCAGCGTGACGCTGGGGCGTCTGGCTGTCCATAAAGAACTCCAGGGAAACGAGTGGGGAACAACGCTTGTCACACACGCTATGCGCGTTGTTTATCTGGCCTCGCAGGCTGTTGGCGTCCACGGAATTTTTGTGGATGCGCTTAACGAACGGGCCAAACGATTTTATCTGAAGCTGGGGTTTATCCCGCTGGCAGGTGAAAACAGCAGTTCGCTGTTCTTCCCCACGCAATCTATAGAACGACTGTTTGAGCAGGCGTGATCGCTCTTAAGGAACATGCAGGTCGGGTAAGGCGTCGCCGTTACCCGACGTGTTGATTTCACGGATCCTGAGTCACCACGGCGCCCTGCGGCGCGGCAGCCACCCGGCGGCTCAGCAGGGCGTTGAGCAGGATCGCGCCGAAGGTCGCCGTGCCAATCCCGCCCACCGTAAACCCGCCCAGCGTCAGGGCGAAATCACCCGCCCCCAACACCAGAGTTACCGCCACCATGATCAGGTTACCGTTCTGGCTCAGATCAACATGATTCTGCACCCAGATACGTGCCCCTGCCACGGCAATCAGACCAAATACCACAATCGAGGCGCCGCCAATCACGGGGGCCGGGATGGTGTGGATCAATGCGCCGAATTTCGGGGAAAAGCCGAGCAGCATCGCCATCACCGCCGCCGCCACGAAGACCAGCGTCGAGTAGACTTTGGTCACAGCCATCACGCCGATGTTTTCCGCGTAGGTCGTCACGCCGCTGCCGCCGACCGAGCCGGAGAGCATGGTCGCCAGACCGTCTCCCACAAACGCCCGCCCCATATACGGATCCATATTGCGCCCGGTCATTCCCGCTACGGCTTTCAGGTGGCCCAGGTTTTCAGCCACCAGAATCACCGCGACAGGCGCGATGAGCATCATCGCCTGAGCGTTAAAGGTGGGTGAGGTCATCTGCGGCAGGCCGAACCAGGCGGCCTGGTGAATCAGTGTGAAATCAACCGGTTTGCCGAGACCGAACACGTTCGCCAGCAGCGCGTAGACCAGACAGGCCGCAATCAGCCCGACCAGGATCAGCAGCCGTTGGATCATGCCGCGCGTAAAGACCGCCACCACGCCGATGCACAGCACCGTTATCACCGCCATCCAGCTTTCAAATGGTGAGCCGGAAACGCTCTTCACCGCAATCGGCGCGAGGTTCAGGCCTATCGCCATCACCACCGCCCCGGTGACGACGGGGGGCATCATCCGCTCGATCCAGCGCGTGCCGACTTTCATCACCACCAGACCGGTCAGGGTGTAGACCAGCCCACAGGCGATAATGCCGCCGAGGGCCACGCTCAGGTTGGGGTTAATACCTTGACCGTTAAACCCGGTCGCTGCAATGACCACCCCCACGAAGGCGGCGCTGGAGCCCAGATAGCTGGGCACACGCCCGCCGGTGACAAAAAAGAACAGCAGGGTACCCATACCCGACATCAAAATGGCGAGGTTAGGATCCAGCCCCATCAGCATGGGCATCAGCACCGTCGCACCAAACATCGCGACCGCATGCTGCACGCCCATCACCATTGTCTGCCCGAGCGGGAGCCTTTCATCCGGCGCGACCACGCCTTCTTCTGTGGAGGTCGATTTCAACTGCCAGTGGGGAAGTCCGAACATGATCTGTCTCCTGAATGCGGATTAACAGGCGGGTCGCATAAGTGCGTGATAGCCGCGGTCGAACCACACCAGCCCTTGCGGCGCCGGGTGGCGTACGATGGATACGATGTCGCAAAACAGAATGTCGTGAGTGCCAACGCTCACCACCTGGCTGATGCGGCAGTCGAACGAGGCCAGCGCATTTTCCAGACGCGGGCAGCCCGTGTCGCCTGTCTGCCAGCGGGCAGCGGCAAAGCGGTCCGCCATCGGCGTTTTCCCGCCAAACAGGTTGGATAAAGGCTCCTGTCCGGCACTCAGCGTGTTAACGCACAGGGTGCGGTTCTCGCTGAAAATCGGCCAGACCGACGCGCCGCGGTTCAGGCACACCAGCAGGGTAGGCGGGGAATCCGTGACGCTGCATACCGCGCTGGCGGTGAAGCCCGCCAGGCCTGCCGGGCCGTCGGTGGTAATGATATTGACCGCTGCGCCGACGCAGGCCATAGCGTCGCGAAAGGTTTGTTTATCCGGTGTCATCACGTTCGCTCCTTACGCCAGCCCGCAGGCATCGTCAAAGGCCAGACGCGGCAGGCGTCCGTACAGTTTGGTCGTATCGCCATAGCCGATGTTAATCAGCAGATTGCTTTTGAGTAGCGTGCCCGTGAAAAAGGCCGCGTCCACTTTTTCCCGGTCAAAACCCGACATCGGCCCGGTGTCCAGCCCGAGCGCGCGACAGGCGAAAATCAGGTACGCGGCCTGCATTGAGCTGTTGCGAAAGGCGGTCTCTTCCGCCAGCGCGGGGCTTGCGGTAAACCAGCTTCTGGCATCGCCGTGTGGGAACAGTTCAGGCAGGCGCTCATAAAACTCGCTGTCCCAGGCGACAATCGCCGTGACCGGGGCAGTGAGCGTTTTCTCAAGGTTGCCGCTGGAGAGCGCCGGGCGCAGCTTCTCTTTTCCTTCCGGGCTTCGCACAAACACAATGCGCGCCGGGGAGCAGTTGGCGGACGTCGGCCCCCATTTCATCAGGTCATAAATCTCGCGCAGCGTCTCGTCACTGACCGGTATATCCAGCCAGCCGTTATGGGTACGTGCGCCGGTAAACAGCGTTTCCAGCGCGGCGGGCGTGATGGCTTCGCTCATTCAAGCTCCTTACAAAGCGGGTTCTGGGCTGTGCAGCAGGCTGGCAAGCCCGTTCAGCAGCAGAGTGTTAAAGATGTCCGGCGCGGTCACATTGCAGGCATGCCCGCCCTGGCGCATGACCGTTTTGCGGGCGTGCGGGAGGGCGGCGTGCAGTTCAGCGGAGCAGACGGACGGCACCAGCAGATCGTCGGTGGAACAGATAATCTGTACGGGGCAGCGAACGCGTGCAGCGTGGCGGCTGAAATCGGCCTGTTTCAGGGCATGCAGCCTGCGCAGCAGATTGGCTTTGCCCTGAAAATGGGCCAGCGCCAGCGCGTGCTCGGCCTCCAGCCGCGGGGCGCGGGCGGCCATCCAGTCTGCCGGGTAGAGGAACAACGGCTGTGCCTCTACCCACGCCTGCGCGCCGCCCGCATGCAGCAGACGTTCGCGAACGTCAAAACAGCGGCGGGTATGGGCATTGAGGGTCAGCCAGCCGTTGACGCAGACCAGCGCGGTGAGGGCGTCGGGCTTATCGATGGCCAGCCGCAGGCCGACCAGCGCCCCCAGCGCGTGGCCGACCACGCAGTAACGGGCGATCCCGGCCTCGGCTAACGCCAGCGCAAGCTCGTCGGCCATGTGTGCGAGGGTGTAGTCTTCCGGCAGGGTATCCGGGTTATTCCCCGTGCCCCGCTGGTCGTAGCACACCACCTGATACTCCTGCCCCAGCACGGCGAGCTGGGGCAGCCAGTAGCTGCCGCTGCCGCCGAGCCCGGCAATCAGTACCACCACGGGCGCGCCCGCAAAGGGGGGCGGTGAAATGGACAGTTTCATGGCCGCCTCACTTCGCGATGTGCGCAACGGTGGCAATTTCAACCAGCGCTTCGGGCTTTACCAGCCCGCACTGGATGCAAAACCGCGCCGGTTTATCGCCGGGGAAAAACTCCGCGTAAATCTCGTTAATCGCGGCGTAGTTTTTCCAGTCGGTGATAAAGATGCTGTTGAAGGTCACGTCCTCCATAGTGCCACCCGCCGTTTCGATCACGGTTTTGATCGTCTCCAGCACGTGGCGGGTTTGCGCCTTTGGGTCATCGATAAACACCACGTTGTTGTCTTTATCAAACGGCAGCGTGCCCGATACATACACCACGCCGTCGGCGAGGGTGCCGGGCACAAACGGGGCAATCGGGGTGCTGGTGCCCGGCGGAATAATCACGGATTTCGGCATAGCGGTTCTCCTCAGGCGATGCGGGCGAGCGGGGGATCCAGCGCGTCGCAGAAATCATTGACGTTACTGACCCAGCCAAAAAAGGTTTCGATATTGAACAGGGCGGCTTTCTGGGCAAAATCCGGCCCGGCCTGATGGGTGGCATCCTCCAGTACCACCCCAAAATACTCGAGGAAAAAGCCGTCGCGCAGGGTCGACTCCACGCAGACGTTGGTGGCGATGCCGGTGAACACCAGATGACGAATGCCCCGGCTGCGCAGCAGGCTGTCGAGCGGGGTATTGAAAAAGCCGCTGTAGCGCGGTTTCGGCAGCACGATATCGCCGGCCTCCGGTACCAGCTCATCCACCAGCTGATAATCCCAGCCGCCTTTCGCCAGCAGCGTGCCCTGGAGTTCGGGCCGTTGACGCATGGTTTTCAGGGCGTTGGATTTGTGAAAGTTGGGTGAGCCGGGACCGCCAGCCTCGACGTACTGGTCGTCCCAGCCGTTCTGGAACCAGACGATCAGCATGCCCGCAGCACGCGCGGCGCTCACGGCGGTTTTGATGTTCTCAATCACCGGCTGCGTGGTGGAGACGTCAAACCCGGCCAGATCCAGATACCCGCCTTTACTGGCATAGGCGTTTTGCATATCCACCACGATCAGCGCGCTGCGCTGCGCGTCAAAGGTAATGGCTTCCGGGCGAGCGTTGAGGGTCGTCATTACGCCACCTCCTTCGTCACGGCAGGGATGTGGGCACGGCACTGCATCAGCGGCTGAATGCGCTCGCCGAAAGTTTCCACGCCGGTGAGAAAATCATCGAAGGTCAGCAGCACGCCTTCGGCGCCGGGCACGGCAGCCACTTCGTCGAGCATTCTGGCGACGCTGGCATACGAGCCAACCAGGGTGCCCATGTTGATATTGACGGCAGACGTCGGGTCGGCCATCTGGCGAACGTTGGTGTCCGCGCCGGAGCGGGTATCCTTCTGGCTCTGCTCGGTAAGCCAGCTCAGCGCTTCGTCATCCGCGCCGTCCTTGTATCGTTCCCATTTGGCGCGCGCGGCGTCGTCGGTTTCGTCGGCAATCACCATAAACAGCACGTAGGAGCCCACGTCGCGCCCGGTTTTGTCGGCGGCCGCTTTCATGCGTGCCGCGGTGGGCGCGAAGGCGGCCGGGGTGTTAACGCCTTTGCCGAAGCAGAAGTTGAAGTCGGCGTATTTCGCCGAGAATTCCATTCCCGCGTCGCTCTGTCCGGCGCATATCACCTTCATCGGCACCGACGGCTGCGGGCTGACACGGCAGTCGTTCATGGTGAAGAAGTCGCCTTTGAAATCGCTTTTGCCGGTGCCCCACAGATCGCGCAGCACCTGCACATATTCAGTCAGGTAGTCGTAGCGACGGGAGAAGTAATCGTCCCCCGGCCAGATCCCCATCTGCTCGTACTCCGGCTTTTGCCAGCCGGTGACCAGGTTAACGCCAAAGCGCCCGCCGGAGATGGAGTCGATGGTGGAGGCCATCCGCGCCACGATTGCCGGGGGAAGGGTAAGGGTGGCGGCGGTGGCGTAAATCTGGATGCGCGAGGTTACCGCCGCCAGGCCCGCCATCAGGGTGAAAGACTCCAGGTTGTGGTCCCAGAATTCGGTCTTACCGCCGAAACCGCGCAGCTTGATCATCGAGAGGGCAAAGTCGAAGTGGTAGTGCTCCGCTTTCTGCACGATGGCTTTATTCAGCTCAAAGGTCGGCATGTATTGCGGGGCAGTGGTCGAGATAAGCCAGCCGTTGTTGCCGATCGGTACAAATACGCCAATTTTCATCACGAACCTCTCTTCATTACGTCGCAGGTGTCACGATGTTTTTGCAAAGGCAGTGCCAGTTTTGAAAATCACTTTGTTATTAATGTGTTAAATGATGGTTGTTAAAATTAACAGCGAAAATGTGGACTGGATGGTCAAAATCATTGCACAGAAAACAGGCACTCATGCGCGCTGAGGGTGCAGAAGGTCGTGGCGAGACGGGGGTTTTGCTATGCTGAGCGCAGGACAGAAAATGGAGAGCGAAAATGACACAAGGCGCAGTGAAAACACCCGGTAAACGTTCGCAGGCGGTGAGCGCCAAGAAACAGGCGATCCTCAGCGCTGCGCTGGAGACATTTTCGCAGTTTGGTATTCACGGTACGCGCCTGGAGCAGGTGGCGGAGCAGGCCGGGGTGTCCAAAACCAATCTGCTCTACTACTACCCGTCAAAAGAGGCGCTCTATATCGCGGTGATGCAGCAGATCCTCGATATCTGGCTGGCACCTCTCAAGGCGTTTCGCGAAGAGCTGGCCCCGCTGGTGGCGATAGAGGAGTACATACGCCTGAAGCTGGAGGTATCGCGTGATTACCCGCAGGCATCAAGGCTGTTCTGCCTGGAGATGTTGCAGGGCGCGCCGCTGTTGCAGGCGGAGCTGACGGGAGATCTAAAGCAGCTGGTGGACGATAAATCGGCCATTATTGCCGGATGGGTCGCCAGCGGAAAACTGGCGCCCGTCGATCCGCATCATCTGATCTTCATGATTTGGGCCTCAACCCAGCACTACGCTGACTTCGCGGCCCAGGTCGAGGCGGTGACCGGTAAAACGCTCGAGGACGAGGCGTTTTTCCAGAGCACCCTGGAAAACGTACAGCGGATGATTATCGAAGGGATCCGCGTGCGCTAGTTTCCCGGCGGAAGAGGACAGCTTAAGTCGCCCTCTTCACACTGCATCAGCGTGGCCAGAAACGCTTCGCGCTCCGCGGTTTTCTCCGCCAGACACTGGTTAACAATCATTGGCTGAACGCTCCCACCTTCCGTACCCGAACCGATAAACGCACAGTCCGCGTCGCGCAGGCTAATCCACGCCTGCTGCGCCTTTTTCAGGAGATCGCGCTGAGGCGCTGCCGCACGTTTGATGGCGGCCTGATACGTCTCGTTGAGCTTTTTATCGGCGGCCTGGTACTGCTGCGCGCTACAGGTGTTCAGTTCAAGCTGGGTGGTCGCGTTATCGCACTCGTCGGCCAGCGCGCTGGCGCTCATGAGCAGGGCTGCACCTGCGAGAAATACTCTTTTCATCATCCCCTCCATGTAAAAAAGCCGGATACGCTGTGCTTATCCGGCCTGGGCTATTTTGTCGCCCCGGTAAGCGTAGCGTCACCGGGGAGAGTTTACACGATTAACCGATTGTCATCAGGCTGGCGTTACCGCCCGCCGCCGCGGTGTTAACGCTGAGCGAGCGCTCAACGTACAGGCGCTCCAGCAGCAGGTTGGTCTCCCCGCGGGCGAAGCCCTGCACCGAGACAATCGCGCCGCTGCGGGCCGCCACCTGCTCGCACAGTTCGCGCAGCTGGTCAGAATCACCGTGGTAGATCACCGCGTCAAACGGCTGGGTCGGCAGGGCATCGGCTTTCGCAAAGCGAATGCGGGCCGAGACCGCTTTTGGCAGCTGTTTGGCGAGGTCGCGATGCAGGGCATCTTCCGGCCACAGCACCTCACAGCCCGTTGCCGTTGCGGCTGCCAGCTGCACCAGCGCATCCTCCTCGTTATCCGCCACGCACAGCACACGCTCGCGCGGCATCAGCGTCCAGGTGTTGCGCTCACCGGTTGGACCCGGCAGCAGACGCTGTGTTCCCGCCTGCGCCAGCTCGCCGTACTGCTGTGCAATCGCATGCAGCTCGGGACGATTTTCAGCCCACTTAATCAGCGCGTCCAGCGGCTGGGTCAGCACGGCTTTCACCTGCGCATCCACCGGATATTCCGCGTCCTGACGCGCCAGCGTCACGCCCAGCGCATTTTCCGGACGGTTTGCCAGCAGGCGGTACAGATAGAGCGGACCGCCCGCTTTCGGGCCGGTGCCGGAGAGACCTTCACCGCCGAACGGCTGCACGCCCACGACCGCGCCAACCATGTTGCGGTTGACGTACAGGTTGCCGACTTTAGCATTGCCGGTCACCTGGGCAATGGTTTCGTCGATACGGGTATGCACGCCAAGCGTCAGGCCGTAACCCGAGGCGTTGATCTGATCGATCAGCTCGTTGAGGTTGTTACGGTTGTAGCGCACCACGTGCAGTACCGGACCGAAGACCTCTTTTTTCAGCTCGTCGAAGCTTGCCAGCTCAATCAGCGTTGGCGGCACGAAGGTGCCTGTCTGCCACTCGCGGGCATCTTCGCTGTTCTCGCGCACCGCCTGGAACACCGGACGGCCTTTGGCACGCATGGTCTGAATGTGATTTTCAATGTTGGCTTTGGCTTCCGCGTCGATCACCGGCCCGATGTCGGTGGTGAGACGGCCCGGGTTGCCCATGCGGCATTCCGCCATCGCACCGCGCAGCATCTTCAGCGTGTGGTCAGCCACGTCATCCTGTAAGCACAGTACGCGCAGGGCGGAACAGCGTTGGCCCGCGCTGTCGAAGGCAGAGGCCAGCACGTCAACGACGACCTGCTCGGTGAGCGCGGAGGAGTCCACGATCATGGCGTTCATGCCGCCGGTTTCAGCGATCAGCGGGGTAGGACGGCCCTGCGCATCCAGACGGGTGGCGATGTTGCGTTGCAGCAGGGAGGCCACTTCGGTCGAACCGGTAAACATCACGCCGCGTACGCGGTTATCGGAGGTCAGTTTGGCCCCGACCGTTTCACCGCGCCCTGGCAGCAGCTGCACCACGCCCGCCGGTACGCCCGCTTCCAGCAGAATGTTAATGCCCTGGGCGGCGATCAGCGGGGTCTGCTCTGCCGGTTTCGCCAGCACGCTGTTGCCTGCGGCCAGCGCCGCGGCAATCTGGCCGGTGAAGATCGCCAGCGGGAAGTTCCACGGGCTGATACACACCACCGGGCCGAGCGGACGGTGGGTTTCGTTGTCGAAATCATCGCGCACCTGACCGGCGTAGTAGTGCAGGAAGTCGACCGCCTCGCGCACTTCGGCGATGGCGTTGCTGAAGGTTTTACCCGCTTCACGCACCAGAATGCCGATAAGCTGCTGCATCTGATCTTCCATCAGCACCGCCGCGCGTTCCAGAATGGCGGCACGCTCCTGCGGCGGGGTGGCAAACCAGATTGGCGCGTTGTTCACCGCGCTCTCCAGGGCCTGCTCCACTTCCGCTTCCGTGGCTTCGCGCACGTAGCCGACGATATCCTTCGGCTCTGCCGGGTTGATCACCGGCTGCATTTCACCGTCCTCAACGGACTGCTCAAGGATCGGCCTGGCCTGCCACTTCTGCAATGCGCTGTTTAGCAGGGCAGAAGAGAGCGACGCCAGACGGTGTTCGTTGGCGAGATCCAGACCCGCCGAGTTGACGCGACCTGCACCATACAGCTCGCGCGGCAGGGCAATCTTCGGATGCGGCAGACCAATCTGGCCTTCCTGCGCCGCCATCTTCTCAACGGCCTGTACCGGATCGGCCACCAGTTCGTCCAGCGGCAGGGTGGTATCGGCGATGCGGTTAACGAAGGAGGTGTTCGCCCCGTTCTCCAGCAGACGACGCACCAGGTAGGCCAGCAGGGTTTCGTGGGTACCTACCGGGGCATAGATTCGGCACGGACGGTTCAGCTTGCCGTCGGCCACTTTACCGGTCACTTGCTCGTACAGCGGTTCACCCATGCCGTGCAGGCACTGGAACTCGTACTGGCCCGGATAGTAGTTCTGACCCGCGAGGCTGTAGATCGCCGCCAGGGTGTGGGCGTTGTGGGTGGCGAACTGAGGATAAATCAGGTTCGGCACGCCGAGCAGTTTTTTCGCGCAGGCGAGGTAAGAGACGTCGGTATAGACCTTGCGGGTATAGACCGGATAACCTTCCAGACCTTCCATCTGGGCGCGTTTGATTTCGCTGTCCCAGTAGGCGCCCTTCACCAGACGGATCATCAGGCGGCGACGGCTGCGGCTGGCCAGGTCAATCAGGTAATCAATGACGAACGGACAGCGTTTCTGGTAGGCCTGGATAACGAAACCAATCCCGTTCCAGCCCGCCAGCTCCGGCTCGAAGCACAGTTTTTCCAGCAGGTCGAGGGAGATCTCCAGACGGTCCGCCTCTTCGGCGTCGATGTTGATGCCGATGTCATACTGGCGCGCCAGCAGGGTCAGGGACTTCAGGCGCGGGTAGAGTTCTTCCATCACCCGGTCGTACTGCGCACGGCTGTAGCGCGGGTGCAGGGCGGAAAGCTTGATAGAGATGCCCGGACCTTCATAAATACCGCGACCGTTGGACGCTTTACCGATGGCGTGGATCGCCTGCTGGTAAGAGACCATGTAGGCCTGCGCGTCGGCGGCGGTCAGCGCCGCTTCACCCAGCATGTCGTAGGAGTAGCGGAAGCCTTTGTCTTCCAGCTTGCGGGCGTTCGCCAGCGCTTCGGCAATGGTTTCCCCGGTGACGAACTGCTCGCCCATCAGGCGCATCGCCATGTCCACGCCCTTGCGGATCAGCGGCTCGCCGCTCTTGCCGATGATGCGGTTCAGAGAGCGCGACAGGTTGGCTTCGTTATGGGTGGAGACCAGCTTGCCGGTAAACAGCAGGCCCCAGGTGGCGGCGTTAACGAACAGGGACGGACTGCGGCCAATGTGGGAGTGCCAGTTGCCGTTGCTGATTTTGTCGCGGATCAGGGCATCGCGGGTGGCTTTATCCGGAATACGCAGCAGCGCTTCCGCCAGACACATCAGCGCCACGCCTTCCTGCGAGGAGAGGGAGAACTCCTGCAACAGACCCTGCACCATACCGGCGCGTCCGCTGGCGGTTTTCTGGTTACGCAGCTTGTCGGCGAGCTGATACGCGAGGCTGTGCGCCTGAGCGGCAACGGCTTCCGGCAGGCGCGCCTGCTCCAGGAGCATCGGCACGGCGTCGGTTTCGGCACGGCGGTAGGCGCCGGTAATGGCGGCGCGGCTGACGGACTGCGGCAGGATCTGCTCGGCAAATTCCAGGAACGGCTGGTGGTTCTCTTCAACGGCCGTCGCGGCCTCTTCGCTTTCGTTCGCTGCACCCGCCAGCAGGGCAGGCAGCTCCGGCAGACCTTCTTCACTCTCCAGTCTTTCCAGATAGTTAAAAATCGCCTGCTTGATTAACCAGTGCGGTGTGCGGTCGATGCGGGTCGCAGCGGTTTTAATCCGTTCGCGGGTAGCGTCATCCAGCTTAACCCCCATGGTGGTCATCCCCATGCCAAAACTCCTGTTGTTCTGTAATAGCGTTCTGTTGATAGCGTGAAATATCCACCATGTTGCAACTTTGTGCAACCGTGTTAAATGTGACCTGGTCTGCAAGCTGGAAAATGAATGGATTGTTAACGATTAGTTAGCTGTGAAAAAGAACGTGCGGCGGTTTCTGAGCCCAGTTTTTATGCGGTGCTTAACACTTTTTAAAGGTGCAACCCGTAAAAGCGTGAGCGAGTGCAACCTATAGGAAAGACGTATAAAACCAGGGATGAAATTCATGTAAATGCAGTGTTAAATCGTTTGTCAGTGGGATGCGTATACGGCAGGATAGCGCGCCCAACGGAAACACATACACACATCACTACGTTCCGGTGATGACATAACAAGGCAACCCGGACGGTTGTCGCTCGACATTTTGGAGAATTTGAATGGCTATTAGCACACCGATGCTGGTGACATTTCTCGTTTATATTTTTGGCATGATCCTGATAGGGTTTTTGGCATGGCGTTCCACTAAAAACTTTGACGACTACATCCTCGGCGGGCGCAGCTTAGGCCCGATGGTCACCGCACTCTCTGCGGGCGCTTCCGACATGAGCGGCTGGCTGCTGATGGGGCTGCCGGGCGCGATTTTCATCTCCGGTATCTCCGAAAGCTGGATCGCCATCGGCCTGACCGTTGGCGCGTGGATCAACTGGAAGCTGGTGGCAGGCCGTCTGCGCGTGCACACCGAAGCCAACAACAACGCACTGACGCTGCCGGACTACTTCACCGGACGCTTTGAAGATAACAGCCGTATCCTGCGCATTATCTCCGCGGTGGTGATCCTGCTGTTCTTCACCATCTACTGTGCCTCCGGCATCGTGGCGGGCGCGCGCCTGTTCGAAAGCACCTTCGGCATGAGCTATGAAACCGCCCTGTGGGCCGGCGCCGCAGCAACCATCCTCTATACCTTCGTGGGCGGATTCCTGGCGGTAAGCTGGACCGATACCGTGCAGGCGAGCCTGATGATCTTCGCCCTGATCCTGACTCCGGTGATTGTCATTTTCACCGTCGGCGGCTTTGGCGAATCGCTGGAAGTGATCAAGCAGAAGAGCATCGAAAACGTCGATATGCTGAAAGGGTTGAACTTCGTCGCCATCGTCTCTCTGATGGGCTGGGGCCTGGGCTACTTCGGCCAGCCGCACATTCTGGCGCGCTTCATGGCGGCGGATTCTCACCACACCATCGTTCACGCGCGTCGCATCAGCATGACGTGGATGATCCTGTGTCTGGCGGGGGCGTGTGCGGTCGGCTTCTTCGGTATCGCGTACTTCAACAACAACCCGGCGCAGGCGGGCGCGGTGAACCAGAACGCCGAGCGCGTGTTCATCGAGCTGGCGCAGATCCTGTTCAACCCGTGGATTGCCGGTATTCTGCTCTCCGCGATCCTCGCGGCGGTGATGTCCACCCTGAGCTGTCAGCTGCTGGTGTGCTCCAGCGCCATCACCGAAGACCTCTACAAAGCGTTCCTGCGTAAGGGCGCGAGCCAGAAAGAGCTGGTGTGGGTAGGGCGCTTTATGGTGCTGGTGGTTGCGCTGGTGGCGATTGCGCTGGCGGCAAACCCGGAAAACCGCGTCCTGGGGCTGGTGAGCTACGCCTGGGCGGGCTTCGGTGCGGCATTTGGTCCGGTGGTGCTGTTCTCTGTACTGTGGTCACGCATGACCCGCAACGGCGCGCTGGCGGGGATGATTATCGGTGCGGTAACCGTTATCGTCTGGAAACAGTTCGCGTGGCTGGGCCTGTACGAAATCATTCCGGGCTTCATCTTCGGCAGCCTCGGTATCGTGGTGTTTAGCCTGCTGGGTAAAGCGCCGTCTGCGTCTATGCAGAAACGCTTTGCGGAGGCGGACGCGCACTATCACTCAGCGCCGCCGTCTAAGCTCCAGGCTGAGTAATTTCCCCTCACCCTAACCCTCTCCCCGGTGGGGAGAGGGAACAGACCGTTCACCAGTGTGAGTAATAATAAATGATGATTAAAACAGGGTTGATGGCGGCGGCATTCGTGATGCTGGCGGGCTGTACCGCACCCGCACAGCACGCAGCGGTAGAAACCTGCAAAGCAGAAAATCAGATGCAGCAGACCACGCTCTATTTCGGCTTAAACCGTCCTGCCGGGGCGCAAATTACAGGCAACGAATGGCAGCAGTTTGTCGACCAGGACGTGACGCCACGCTTTCGCGATGGTTTAACGGTATTTGATGCGCGCGGTCAGTGGCTGGGGAATGATGGAAAAGTGGCGCGCGAGCCGAGCAAGGCATTGATGCTGATCCACGCTAAAGACGCGCAGAGTGAGAAGAATATCGAAGCGTTGCGCGGGATCTATAAGTCACGCTTCGCGCAGGAGTCGGTGATGCGGGTCGACCAGCCGGTGTGCGTGCAGTTTTAATGAAAACGGCGGGATAACCCGCCGTTGTTGTATCGTAGGCCCGTGCAAGCGAAGCGCCGCCGGGCACAAAACTTACAGCACCAACCCCGCAAAGCTCGCCGACAGCAGGCTTACCAGCGTTGCCCCGTATACCAGGCGTAAACCAAACCGCGACACCACGTTACCCTGTTGCTCATTCAGACCTTTTATTGCCCCCGCCACAATGCCAATGGAAGCGAAGTTAGCGAACGATACCAGGAACACGGACAAAATCCCCAGCCCGCGCGGTGACATTTGATGGGCTATTTTTTGCAGCTCGATCATCGCCACAAATTCATTCGCCACCAGTTTAGTTGCCATAATGCTCCCCGCGCTTAAGGCATCGCTCAGCGGAATACCAATAAGCCACGCCAGCGGATAAAACACATAACCCAGAATCTGCTGGAAGCTCATGCCAAATATGCCGGAGAAGAGGGCGTTAATGGCGCTAATAAGGGCGATAAAGCCAATCAGCATCGCCAGAATAATCATCGCCACCTTAAAACCGGCCAGAATATACTCGCCCAGCATTTCAAAGAAGCTCTGGGATTCGTGCAGTTTTTCCAGCCTGATATCCGGCTCCGCTTCCGGGCGGGCCGGGTTAATGACCGAAAGAATAATAAAGGTGCTGAACATGTTCAGGATCAGCGCCGCGACGACAAACCTGGCGTCGAGCATAGTCATATAGGCCCCGACAATCGACAGCGAAACCGTCGACATGGCCGTGGCAGCCATCGTAAACAGACGACGCGAGGAGAGATCGCCCAGCACGCCTTTGTAGGCAATGAAGTTTTCCGACTGACCGAGGATCAGCGAACTCACCGCGTTAAAGGATTCCAGCTTGCCCATGCCGTTCAGTTTTGACAGCAGCGTCCCGATCACCCGAATAAAGATCGGCAGAATACGCCAGTGCTGAAGAATACCAATCAGCGCCGAGATAAAAATAATGGGGCAGAGCACGCCAAGGAAAATGAACGCCAGCCCTTTTTCACCCATCCCGCCAAAGACAAAATTCGTCCCTTCGGCAGCGAATTTAAGCAGCGACTCAAAGAAACCGGAAACGTATTTAATAATAAACAGGCCGCTTTCTGCGTGGAGGAAAAAGAACGCCAGCGCGATTTCGATCACGATCAGCTGTAAAACGAAACGAATACGAATTTTTCGGCGGTCGAAACTCACCAGCCAGGCGAGCGCAAGAATAATCACCAGCGCCAGCAGGAAATGGACAATTTTAAACATGGCTTATTTTCAGTTGGTTTTCGAGGCGGACATTTAGCCACAGCCCCGGTTAACCGTAAATGGGCATTTTCGTTATACCTTATAAACGTAACGGTTACTCAGGCAATTATTACTCCGCAATGCGTTTACATCTGGTCATCAAAACGCAACACATTTCGCTTGTTTTTCTTGTTGCCGTAATGATAATCACTATCACAAGAATTTACTTTTCTTTGCATCAGTTGACCGCGATAAACATTTAAGGTGTCGGCATGTTTGTTCCTTTTCTCATTATGTTACGTGAAGGCCTTGAAGCGGCCCTGATTGTTAGCCTTATCGCCAGTTATCTGAAGCGTACCCAGCGCGGACGCTGGATTGGCGTCATGTGGGTTGGGGTTTTCCTTGCTGCGGCGCTCTGCCTGGGCCTCGGTATCCTCATCAACGAAACCACCGGGGAGTTCCCGCAGAAAGAGCAGGAGCTGTTTGAAGGGATCGTCGCCGTGATTGCGGTGGTGATCCTCACCTGGATGGTGTTCTGGATGCGCAAGGTCTCCCGTAACGTGAAGGTACAGCTTGAGCAGGCGGTGGATAACGCCCTGCAAAAAGGCAACCACCACGGCTGGGCGCTGATCATGATGGTCTTTTTCGCCGTGGCGCGTGAAGGCCTGGAGTCTGTGTTCTTCCTGCTCGCGGCTTTTCAGCAGGACGTGGGCATCTGGCCCCCACTGGGCGCGGTGCTCGGGCTGGCCACGGCGGTTGTGCTTGGCTTCCTGCTCTACTGGGGCGGCATTCGTCTTAACCTGGGCGCGTTCTTCAAGTGGACCAGCCTGTTTATTCTGCTGGTGGCCGCAGGGCTGGCGGCAGGGGCGATCCGCGCCTTCCACGAAGCGGGTCTGTGGAACCACTTCCAGGGCGTGGCGTTCGATCTCAGCAACGTCCTGTCGACCCATTCACTGACCGGTACCCTGCTCGAAGGGATCTTCGGCTACCAGGAAACGCCGAGCGTCAGCGAAGTGGCGATGTACTTTATCTATCTGGTTCCGGCGCTGATCCTGTTCGCTATGCCGCCGCGTACCGGCTCGCAGACGTCGCGCGTAGCGCCGTAAGTGCTGTTTTAGTTACAACATACTTTTAAAGGGAAGAGTCATGGCCATTCAGTTCCGTCGTAGTGCGTTATGCGCAGGCATTGCCGCGCTGTTCGTGTCTGCCTTCACCGCTCAGGCGGCAGATATTCCGCAGGTAAAAGTCACCGTCAACGATAAACAGTGCGAGCCGATGACCATCACGGTTAACAGCGGTAAAACGCAGTTTATTATTCAGAACCACAGCCAGAAGGCGCTGGAGTGGGAAATTCTGAAAGGCGTGATGGTGGTGGAAGAGCGCGAGAATATCGCGCCGGGCTTCAGCCAGAAGATGACCGCAAATCTTCAGCCCGGGGAATATGACATGACCTGCGGCCTGCTGACTAACCCGAAAGGTAAGCTGATCGTCAAAGGCGCAGCGACGGCGGACGCGGCCAAAGGCACGGCGCTGCTGAGCCTCGGCGACGCCATTACCGCCTATAAAGCCTACGTCACCAAAGAGACAGCGGACCTGGTGGCAGGCACCAAAGCCTTTACCGACGCGGTGAAAGCGGGCGACATCGAAAAAGCGAAATCCCTGTATGCGCCTACCCGTCAGCACTACGAGCGCATTGAGCCGATTGCCGAACTGTTCTCTGACCTCGATGGCAGCATTGACGCCCGTGAAGACGACTACGAGCAGAAGGCCGCCGATCCGAAATTCACCGGCTTCCACCGTCTGGAAAAAGCCCTGTTTGGCGATAACTCCACCAGTGGGATGGAGAAATACGCCGAGCAGCTCAACAGCGACGTGCTGGAGCTGCAAAAACGCATCAGCGAGCTGGCATTCCCACCGTCGAAAGTGGTGGGTGGCGCAGCGGGCCTGATTGAAGAAGTGGCCGCCAGCAAAATCAGCGGTGAAGAAGATCGTTACAGCCACACCGACCTGTGGGACTTCCAGGCGAACGTCGACGGCGCACAGAAAATTGTCGAGCTGCTGCGGCCTCAGCTGAAAAAAGAGAACGGCGAGCTGCTGGCGAAAGTGGATGCCAACTTTAAGAAAGTTGACGCTATCCTGGCGAAATACCGCACCAAAGACGGGTTCGAAACCTACGACAAGCTGACCGATGCTGACCGTAACGCGCTGAAAGGCCCGATAACCACCCTGGCGGAAGATCTCTCCCTGCTGCGTGGTGTACTGGGTCTGGATTAAGCGATGAACAAGCATGACGAATACGACGTGGCGGAACCTTCCCGACGTCGGTTGTTAAAAGGGGTAGGGGCGCTGGGCGGCGCGTTTGCCCTGGCGGGAGGCTGTCCGGTGGCGCATGCGGCAAAACCGCAAAGCGCCCCTGGCACGCTCTCCCCGGATGCGCGTATGGAAACGCAGCCGTTTTATGGTGAGCACCAGGCGGGGATCCTGACGCCGCAGCAGGCCTCGATGATGCTGGTGGCTTTCGATTCGCTGGCGAGTGATAAAGCCGACCTTGAGCGTCTGTTCAGGCTGTTGACCACGCGTATTGCCTTCCTCACCGCCGGCGGTCCCGCACCGGAAACACCGAATCCGCGCCTGCCGCCGATGGATTCCGGCATCCTCGGCGCGTTTATCGCTCCCGATAATCTGACCATCACCGTGTCGGTGGGGGAATCGCTGTTTGATGATCGCTACGGACTGGCGAAGCAGAAGCCGAAAGCGCTGCAAAAAATGACGCGATTCCCGAATGATTCTCTCGACGCGGCGCTGTGCCACGGCGATCTGCTGTTGCAGATCTGCGCTAATACCCAGGATACGGTGATCCATGCCCTGCGCGATATTATCAAGCACACCCCGGATCTGCTGAGCGTGCGCTGGAAGCGGGAAGGTTTTATCTCTGACCACGCCGCGCGCAGTAAAGGGAAAGAGACGCCGGTCAACCTGCTGGGCTTCAAAGACGGCACCGCCAACCCGGACAGCAGCAATACCGCGTTGATGAAGAACGTGGTATGGGTGACGGCGGATCAGGGCGAACCGGCCTGGGCGGTCGGAGGCACCTATCAGGCGGTGCGTATCATTCAGTTCCACGTGGAGTTCTGGGACCGCACGCCGCTGAAAGAGCAGCAAACTATCTTCGGTCGCGATAAGCAAACCGGCGCACCGCTCGGCATGAAGCACGAGCACGATGAACCCGACTACGCCCGCGATCCGAACGGGGATGTCATCGCGCTGGACAGCCATATTCGCCTCGCCAATCCTCGCACCAAAGAGACGCAATCCAGCCTGATGATGCGCAGGGGCTACAGCTACTCGCTGGGGGTGACCAACTCCGGTCAGCTTGATATGGGACTGCTGTTTGTCTGCTATCAGCACGATCTGGAGAAGGGATTCCTCACCGTGCAGAAGCGGCTCAACGGCGAAGCGCTGGAGGAATATATTAAGCCCATCGGCGGCGGCTATTTCTTTGCCCTGCCCGGCGCGCGTGACGCGAACGCCTGGCTCGCTCAGGGTCTGATAGAAGCCTGATAATCGTCCCTGCGACAGTTCGCGGGGACATTATTTTTTCGAAGGACTATCTTATTGTTATATTTCTGTAATATTTCTATATAAGACTGATTTTCCATGTAGGGGCAGTCCTAAAAGTTGCATTCAGGTAAAATAAATGTTGCATTTATGATAATTCCTGATGTACTTAAGAGAAGACAGCGGTAGTTCCCGGCAGTGATGCTAACTCACTATGGAGATCGCGAATGGTTGCGTCCTGTACTGGACAAGGTAAACACATCAACCGCAGTACCCGGCGCGGAGGCTCAGACTCCGGCAGCGATTTCTTCACCACCAAATTCTCTCCTTCACCTCAAGAACCTTTTTCTACCGACGTGCATAACGGTGCGCGTAGCCGTTGTATATCGTCATCCGGTAATGCAAGCAATGGCTTACAAGGAAGCCAACCCTCTGATGTTCGTGCGCATAATCGTGCCAATGCTGGCGCGTGTGATGAATACCAACAACTCAAGGTGCTATCCATGGGAAGACAGAAAGCAGTGATCAAAGCTCGTCGTGAAGCAAAACGTGTGCTGAGACGGGATTCACGTAGCCATAAGCAGCGTGAAGAAGAATCGGTCACCTCGCTTGTGCAGATGAGCGGCGTAGAATCCATTGGCATGGCGCGGGACAGCCGCGATGCATCGCCAATTGTGGCGCGGAATGAAGCTCAGGCGCACTACCTGAATGCTATCGAGAGTAAACAGCTCATCTTTGCAACCGGGGAAGCCGGATGCGGGAAAACCTGGATCAGCGCCGCCAAAGCGGCGGAGGCGCTGATTCATAAGGACGTGGAAAGGATCATCGTTACCCGTCCGGTACTGCAAGCGGATGAAGATCTGGGCTTCCTGCCCGGCGATATTTCCGAGAAGTTTGCCCCGTACTTCAGGCCCGTCTATGACGTGCTGGTGAAGCGGTTGGGCGCTTCCTTTATGCAGTACTGCCTGCGACCAGAGATTGGCAAGGTGGAAATCGCGCCGTTCGCCTATATGCGCGGACGTACATTTGAAAATGCGGTCGTTATTCTTGACGAGGCTCAGAATGTGACCGCTGCGCAAATGAAGATGTTTTTAACGCGCCTCGGGGAGAACGTGACGGTTATCGTCAACGGCGATATTACCCAGTGTGACCTGCCGTCGGGCGTGAAGTCCGGCCTGAGCGATGCCATGTCACGTTTTGATGAAGATGAGATGATAGGGGTGGTCCGCTTCACAAAAGAGGACTGCGTCCGCTCAGCGCTGTGCCAACGAACGCTGGAAGTGTACTCCGACTAAGATCATTTCACATTTTAAGTCATTTCTTCCCGGCGTTATGCCGGGAAGCTTCCTTTATTCCCTCTGCACGCGTGGCTTTTTTAAATCATATTTATTTCCTATAGCATTCAACGGGATTTACGCCCCGTTTTGCGGTAATAATAATATTACTGTTAATTTGCTGCGAACGCTTTTTATACAGGTCACGGAAATGTGATATGTATTTATAATACCCACAAAATATCTATGAATATAATGATCATGCTAATTATTGGTTTAAAATTAAACGTGAATGTTGTCACAGAACATGACTAAGCAGTAAAAATTAAGTTGGTGTCTTTTGGGTAATTATCTATGTTTCGTACTTGTTCAGACAAAATTCTAAAAAGAAACTCGCCAGGGGATCGTTTCCTCTGGAACATCACGCTAAGGGTCATACATGAACGAACTGGTTAGTGCAATTAATGGTGTTATCTGGAGCCCGGCGTTAATATTTTTATGTCTGGGTGTCGGCCTCTATTTCTCGCTGCGTAGTCGCTTTCTGCAATTACGGCATATAAAACTTATGATTACCCTGATGTTTCAGGGGCGTCCTACCGAGGCAGGCGTGTCGTCGTTTCAGGCGCTGACGATGACGCTGGCGGGCCGCGTGGGGACAGGGAATATTGCCGGTGTAGCGACCGCCATTACCTTTGGTGGACCCGGTGCGCTTTTCTGGATGTGGATCGTGGCATTTTTGGGGGCAAGCTCTGCTTTTGTCGAATCCACGTTAGGTCAGGTTTATAAAGAGAAAATTAACGGCGAATATCGTGGTGGTCCTGCCTTTTATATTGAGAAAGGGTTAGGCGTGAAGTGGTACGCATGGTTATTTGCCATCGTAACGATTTTCTCCTGCGGATTATTACTGCCAGGTGTGCAGGCAAACTCTATTGGTGCGAGCCTGGATATTGCCTTTGGTCTGAGCCCAAATGTCACGGCGGCGTTACTTGCTGTGCTGTTGAGTTTTATTATTTTTGGTGGCGTAAAAAGGATTGCCAGCTTTAGCAGTATGGTGGTTCCGTTTATGGCGCTCGGCTATATTATTGTCGCGTGCGTGATTATCGCTATCAATATTGATCAGCTTCCTTCAGTTATATTGCTGATCTGGAAAAGTGCTTTTGGCCTTGAAGCTGGGTTTGGCGCTATTCTGGGCCAGGCCATCATGTGGGGCGTGAAGCGTGGCGTCTATTCCAACGAGGCGGCGCAGGGTACCGGGCCACATGCCTCCTCGGCGGCGGCCGTAAGCCATCCGGTGAAACAGGGGCTGGTTCAGGCGTTCTCCGTGTACATCGACACGCTGTTTGTCTGCTCCGCGACCGGGTTTATGCTGTTGATCACCGGGCTGTATAACGTGCAGGGCGTCGACGGCGCAGCGCTCTATACCGGAATAGCAGGCGTGGCCGCAGGACCGGGATATGTCCAGACGGCAATGGAAAGTATGATGCCGGGCTTCGGTAATTACTTTGTTGCCATCGCGCTGTTCTTCTTTGCCTTCACCACGATCATTGCTTACTACTACATCGCTGAAACGAATATCGCCTACATCAACCGTAAGATTCATCGCCCGTGGCTGACGTTCCTGCTCAAGCTGTGTCTGATGGCTTCGACGGTATATGGCACGGTACGCACCGCGGATCTGGCCTGGGGATTAGGGGATATCGGCGTAGGGCTGATGGCATGGCTCAACATTATTGCCATCGTTCTGTTGCATAAAAAAGCGTTTGCCAGCCTGAAGGATTATGAAATCCAGAATGCACAGGGGTTGGATCCACACTTTGACCCGGTTCGGCTGGGGATTAAAAATGCGGATTACTGGCTGGAGGAGCGTAAGGATGAAGCGGGTTTGAATATTGGCCAGATACTTGCTCCCGAGGGAAAGCAACCGGCTGGAAAGCTGAATAGCTGAGGAATGGTTGAGACAGGCCCGTGCTTTTGTACGGGCTTTTTTTTGTAGGTGAGGCAGCTCGTGTCGCACCGGGGGGGATTGACTCGCTTCGCTCGCCCTGCGGTCAGCCTGTTCGCTATGCTCTCAGTCTGTCCAACTGGCTGCCGCCAGTTGTCGAACCCCAGTCGGGGGTTCTCATCCCCCCCTTTTCGGAGAATATAAAAGAAAAAAGCCCGTACTTTCGTACGAGCTCTCATCTTAAATATGGCGGTGAGGGGGGGATTCGAACCCCCGATACGTTGCCGTATACACACTTTCCAGGCGTGCTCCTTCAGCCACTCGGACACCTCACCATATTGTTTTGCTGCCTGACCGCTTGGGGGGCAACGGGGCGCTACTATAGGGAGTTGCGCTAAAACGGTCAAGCAGATTTTCAGCATTCGTGCTTGTTCGGTTAAGCCTTAATCAGCTTATGTCGCAGCGCGCAGGATTAACGCTGCGAATCGAGCACTTCGCTATTTTTCACCACGTCCTGCGCTTTGCTGTAGCTTTCGATCAGCAGCTGGTAGGCCGGGAAGATGTGTGTGTACACCTCAGCCCATTCACCCGCATCTTCACGGTTCCACGTGCGCTGAATTTCGGAAGCAACAGCAGCCGTGTCCATCGGCACCACGCCTGCCTGCACTACGCGCGCCAGGGTGATCTCCTGCGCCATTTTGCTGTAGGTGCCGGAGGCATCAATCA
Source organism: Enterobacter cloacae complex sp. 397G4 (assembly GCF_050031515.1). Classification (NCBI taxonomy): domain Bacteria; kingdom Pseudomonadati; phylum Pseudomonadota; class Gammaproteobacteria; order Enterobacterales; family Enterobacteriaceae; genus Enterobacter; species Enterobacter cloacae complex sp. 397G4. The sequence goes on from NZ_JBLGWE010000001.1 coordinate 1,800,843, forward strand.
CCGCAAACACTTTATATCCGTCCGCCACCGCGCTGATGGACGGGAAGGCCATGCAGACGCTGGTGATCGTCCCCGCGATAATCAGCGTTTTGCGCCCGGTGGCTTTCACCGCCGCCACGAACTCCGGGTTATCCCAGGCGTTGATCTCACCCTTGCGTGCCACATACTGTGCGTGCGGCGCGTTGGCGTGGATCTCCGGGATAAGCGGGCCGTTCGGTCCCTGTGGAACCGACGCCGTGGTGATCACCGGGATCTTCGCCAGCGAGGCGATTTTTGCCAGCGCTGCTGCACGGGCGCGCAGCTCAGGCATTGGCATGTCTCCTACGGTCTGGAACAGCCCGCTCTGGTGATCGATAAGCAGCATAACGGCATCGTTTACGTCAATAACGGGACGTGCACCGTTGAAGTTTGCAGGGGTAGACATAATGCGCTCCTTATTACGTTTAGATTTGGCCAAAGCGGCCGGAGTTGAAATCGCGAATAGCCTCGGCAATTTCGGTTTTACTGTTCATCACAAACGGGCCATAGCCCACGATGGGTTCATTCAGCGGCTCCCCGGCCATCAGCAGCACTTTGGCATCGCTGCTGGCTTCGAGATGCAGTTTGTCACCGCTCTGACTCAGCACGACCAGTTGCGCCTCACCGGCATGCGTGGTGCCGTTCACCGTCACGCTGCCTTCAACGACAACCAGCGCCGTGCTCCAGCCTTCGGGCTGATTGAGCGTCAGATGGCTACCCTGGCGCAGCGCGAGATCCCACACGTTCAGCGGTGAGAAGGTATGCGCCGGGCCGGTTACCTCTCCAAAACGGCCAGCAATCACGCGCAATGTTCCGCTGTTATCCGGCAGGGTGACCACCGGGATATCCGCCTGAGTGATGCTCTGGTAGCCAGGCGTCGCCATTTTGTCTTTGGCGGGCAGGTTGACCCACAGCTGCATCATTTTCAGTTCACCGCCTTTCTGCGAAAACGCGCTGGAGTGGAACTCCTCGTGCAAAATGCCTGCGCCTGCCGTCATCCACTGCACGTCGCCTGGGCCAATAACGCCGCCTCTGCCGGTGGAATCACGGTGCTCCACTTCGCCTGAGTAGACGATGGTCACCGTTTCAAAACCGCGATGAGGATGCTCGCCCACGCCGCGTTTCGCGCCGTCCGCCGGGAAGGTATGCGGTCCGGCGTAGTCCAGCAGCAGGAACGGGCTCAGGGGCTCGCCGTGCGTCTGGTAAGAAAACATCGAACGAACCGGAAAACCGTCACCGACCCAGTGCGGACGAGGTGCGGTATACACGCCTGTTACGTTTTTCATGATTAACTCCTGATGTCCTGTTGATGGAATTAGCTTACATTCAGGGTTAATATCCCGGTAGATAGCAAAAATGACATTCACTGTTCCTTAAATGGAACAATGGAGGCGTATGCAGGATCTCAATGATTTCGTATGGTTTGTGAAGGTGGTGGAGCATGGTGGCTTTGCGGCGGCGGGTCGGGCGCTCGATCAGCCTAAGTCGAAACTGAGCCGTCGGATTGCGCAGCTGGAAGAACGCCTGGGCGTTCGGTTGATCCAACGTACCACGCGGCAGTTTGCGGTGACGGAGGTGGGGCAGACGTTCTATCAGCACTGTAAAGCCATGCTGGTGGAAGCTGAAGCTGCGGAGGAGGCGGTGGCTGCTTTACAGGCTGAGCCGCGCGGTATGGTCCGGATCACCTGTCCTGTCACCTTGCTGCACGTTCACGTGGGGCCCATGCTGGCACGGTTTATGGCGCGCTATCCGGGGATCAACCTCCAGCTTGAAGCCACCAACCGCCGGGTCGATCTGGTGGCGGAGGGGGTGGATGTGGCAATCCGCGTTCGTCCTCGTCCGTTTGATGACAGCGATTTAGTATTAAGGGTGCTGGCGGACAGGGGTCACTGTCTGGTTGCCGGGCCGGCACTGATTGAACGGATGGGCAACCCGGCGATGCCCTCTGAACTCAGCGAGTGGCCGGGGTTAAGTATGGGGGCGGGCAAGCACCTGCATAAGTGGGAGTTGAGCGGGCCGGAGGGCGCAAAGGCAGAAATTCACTTCACGCCGCGCCTGGTGACTACCGACATGCTGGCGCTGCGGGAGGCGGCGATGGCGGGCGTGGGCGTGGTACAGCTGCCCATTTTGATGGTGAAGGATCAGCTGGCTTCAGGTGAACTTGTTCGGGTGCTGAATGCCTGGGAACCCAGACGGGAAGTGATCCACGCGGTGTATCCATCCCGGCGCGGCCTGCTGCCATCGGTCAGGACGCTGGTGGATTTTCTCACCGAAGAGTATGCAAAGATGGTTGAAGACTAGCTTTTTGTAGGTCGGGTAAGCGTAGCGCCACCCGACATAAAGAACGCAGGGAGCGAATCTCCTTACGGAGAATATAAAAGAAAAAAAGCCCGTACTTACGTACGAGCTCTTGTCTTGAATATGGCGGTGAGGGGGGGATTGACTCGCTTCGCTCGCCCTTCGGGCAGCCTGTTCGCTACGCTCTCAGTCTGTCCAACTGGCTGCGCCAGTTGTCGAACCCCGGTCGGGGGTTCTCATCCCCCCAAAGGCGTGCAACATGCGAAAAAAAAGCCCGCATTTTCATGCGAGCTCTTCTTCAAATATGGCGGTGAGGGGGGGATTCGAACCCCCGATACGTTGCCGTATACACACTTTCCAGGCGTGCTCCTTCAGCCACTCGGACACCTCACCATATTGTCATCCCGTTGTTGTCGGGACGGGCGCTAATGTAAGGAAAAGCCGTACTGCCGTCAACCCACTTTTTCAGTAATTTAGCGTGTTTAGACAAACTTCAGGCAACCTGATTCCGAAATGTGCGAAATGCGCCTCTTTTATCAGCAACGCGGTTTAGCGATAAATTTGTTATGCTGGCAAGCCAGTTGGAAATGAAAATAAAACAGCGCAATAAAAGGCAATGACTATGGATATTATCTTCTATCACCCCACTTTTGATACGGCTTACTGGATTAACGCGCTCACGGCGGCACTGCCTGGCGCACGCGTTCGCGAATGGAAACAGGGCGATAATGAACATGCCGACTACGCGCTGGTCTGGCACCCCCCGGTCGAAATGCTTCAGGGACGCCGTTTGAAGGCGGTGTTTGCTCTTGGTGCGGGTGTGGATTCCATTCTCAGTAAGCTGAAGGCACACCCTGAAATGCTGCCGGAGGATATTCCCCTGTTTCGTCTGGAAGATACCGGTATGGGGCAGCAGATGCAGGAATATGCCGTGAGCCAGGTGCTGCACTGGTTCCGACGTTTCGACGATTATCAGGCGTTTAAACAGCAATCCCACTGGGAACCGCTTCCGGATTATCAGCATGAAGATTTCACCATCGGCATCCTCGGCGCGGGTGTACTGGGCTCGAAAGTCGCCGAAGCGCTCGCGCCGTGGGGCTTCCCACTGCGCTGCTGGAGCCGGAGCCGTAAGGATTATCCAGGCGTCGAGAGCTTTGCCGGAACGGACGAACTCCCGGCGTTCCTGAAAGGGACTCGCGTCCTCATTAACCTGCTGCCGAATACGGCGGAAACGGTCGGCATTATCAATGGCACGCTCCTCAACCAGTTGGCAGAAGACAGCTACTTAATGAACCTGGCGCGCGGGGTACACGTTGTGGAAGACGATCTGCTGAAAGCGCTGGATAGCGGTAAACTGAAAGGCGCAATGCTGGATGTCTATAGCCGCGAACCGCTGCCGACAGACAGCCCGCTCTGGGCACATCCGCGCGTGGCGATGACGCCTCATATTGCGGCCGTGACGCGACCGGCGGAGGCCGTGGCGTACATCTCGCATACCATCAGCGAAATAGAGAAGGGCAACGCGGTGACCGGACAGGTCGACAGACAGCGAGGCTACTGAGAGAAACCCGGCGTTCGCCGGGTTTTTGCTAATATTCGCCGCTGATAACTGCTATCCTTTGGAAAAACCGCAGAGGAGAGAAAGATGTATCCCGTTGACCTGCATATGCACACCGTCGCCAGTACCCACGCTTACAGTAACCTCCATGATTATATCGCTCAGGCGAAGCTGAAAGGCATTAAACTGTTTGCGATAACCGATCACGGTCCGGATATGGCGGATGCGCCGCACTACTGGCATTTTGTGAATATGCGTATCTGGCCACGCCTGGTGGACGGTATCGGGATACTGCGCGGCATCGAAGCGAACATCAAAAATACTGACGGTGAGATTGACTGCACCGGCCCGATGCTGACCTCGTTAGATCTGATCCTCGCCGGCTTCCACGAGCCGGTCTTTGCGCCCCAGGATAAAGAGACCAACACCGCAGCGATGATTGCCACTATTGCCAGCGGCAACGTGCACATTATCAGCCACCCGGGAAATCCGAAATACCCGATTGATATTCAGGCCGTGGCGCAGGCGGCAGCGAAGCACCGCGTGGCGCTGGAGATTAACAACTCCTCCTTTGTTCACTCGCGTAAGGGCAGTGAAGCCAACTGCCGCGAAGTGGCGGCGGCCGTGCGTGACGCGGGCGGCATGGTGGCGCTGGGCTCTGATTCACACACGGCCTTCACGCTGGGTGATTTCAGCGAGTGCCTGAAAATATTGCGGGACGTGAATTTCCCGGAAGAACAGATCCTGAACGTAACGCCGCGTCGTATGCTCGACTTCCTTGAGTCGCGCGGCATGGCGCCGATTGATGAATTTGCCGATCTTTAATTAATAACGGAATAAAAACATGAATGAGTTTTCCATCCTTTGCCGCGTGCTGGGCACCTTATATTACCGCCAGCCGCAGGATCCGCTGCTGGTTCCGCTGTTTACCCTGATTCGTGAAGGTAAACTGGCGCAGAGCTGGCCGCTGGAACAGGATGAGTTGCTGGAACGCTTGCAAAAAAGCTGCGATATGCAGCAGATTTCAACGGATTACAACGCGCTGTTTGTGGGGGAAGAGTGTCGCGTGTCGCCGTATCGTTCTGCCTGGCAGGAAGGTGCGACCGAAGCGGAAGTTCGGGCGTTTCTTTCAGAACGCGGCATGCCGCTGACGGATATGCCTGCCGATCATATCGGTACCCTGCTGCTGGCGGCCTCCTGGATTGAAGATAATGCAGGTGATGATGAGAACGAGGCGATTGAAACCCTGTTCGAAACGTATTTGCTTCCGTGGGTTGGCACCTTCCTGGGTAAAGTTGAAGCCCATGCCACCTCGCCGTTCTGGAGAGCGCTGGCTCCGCTGACGCGTGACGCCATCGCTGCCATGTGGGACGAGCTGGAAGAAGAGAACGAAGAGTGATTTGAATCACAAAAATCCTGCAACGATGCATTTCAACTTGCACGTAATGTGCTTCTGATCTCATTTCTATGGTGCGCATCTGCTAAGATGCGCACCATGAACATACTACTTTGTATTGCAATCACGACTGGCATCCTCTCCGGCCTCTGGGGTTGGGTGGCTGTCTCTCTCGGCTTGTTGAGCTGGGCTGGTTTTCTTGGCTGCACGGCCTATTTCGCCTGCCCGCAGGGTGGTCTCAAAGGGCTCTTCATCTCCGGCTGTACTCTGATGAGCGGTGTGATTTGGGCGCTGGTCATTATGAAAGGCAGCGCGCTGGCGCCGCAGGTGGAAATCCTGGGGTACGCCATCACCGGCATTGTGGCCTTCCTGATGTGCGTTCAGGCAAAACATCTGCTGTTGTCCTTTGTGCCCGGCACGTTCATGGGTGCCTGCGCGACCTTTGCGGGGCAGGGGGACTGGAAGCTGGTGGTCCCTTCGCTCATGCTGGGGTTACTGTTTGGCTACGCCATGAAGAACAGCGGCCTCTGGCTTGCGGCCCGACGCGAGAAGAGCCAGAGCGTTCCTGCGGTAAGTAAATAAAAAAAGGCGAGACGGAAATCTCGCCTTTTTTATGCGCCGCCGATTATGACTCCGGCGGCACCGACATCTCACGGTATTTCACCAGCACCGCATTACTCACGTCACTTTTATTCTGAAGATCCCACAAGCCGCGATCGATACCGTCATTAATCAGGAAAATCACGCCGGTTTCGATGGCCGACATCAGACACAGCATGACCGGCTCGTTAGAGGTATAGCCAATTTCACCCTCCAGCAGACGCTGGTAATCGATAAAGCGGAACACCCCGGCCTGCACTTCATAAGAGAGAATCGTTTTGCTGGTGGTCACGGAGGATAATATCTCACCCGTGCTCACGTTAACCACGCGCAGGTTGACGGCAATCTGATCCAGCTGATACTGCGTGTCGGCCCCGATGCCAAAGTAACGCGCACCCGCGCCGCCCGATTTCACGTTACTTTCGTAGCCGATAATCGAGCCTTCCACCATGATATTGGCTGCGGTGAGAGACTGTAGCGGCATGCGGTTATTGACGCCAACGGTACCATTCTCCTGCGCGGCACGAATGATTTTTCGTTCGTTAAGCAGGTTTTGCAGCCCCTGACGTTCCAGCGGGATAAACCAGCGAGAATCTTTCAGGGCGGTGACCAGCATCGCGGTGGCGCTCTGCGGTACGGCCGTCGAGAAGTTACTGGCCGGATACGGTTTGAACTGGCCCGTCTCATCCTGAATGTTATAGACCGAGACGAATATCTTCCCGGTAGGGACCGGCAGATGCGTCAGATCCCGGTAGCTCTGGGCACGAGGCATCAGGGTGGGTTTAGCGGCTTCTTTTGGCGGGGCAGTTAAACAACCGCTTAATAAGCACACTGCAACTAAAATAAAAAAGCGCTGCATAATAATTGTCCTTATTTCGGGGTTGTTTAGAAATCAGTTGAACTGGTCTGCAAACCGGAAACCTGGATTGTCGACGTTTTACCGGTTTTTCGGTCTGTCACATTTAACTGAAGCTGCCCGTCTTTATTGGCAATATCGACGATAAAGTCGTTAGTGACCATCCGGCCGGGTTTTCCGGTATTAATGTTGGTTAATAAGCCACCTAATATTTGCGACTGGATGGCCTGAGTGAAATTATCCAGGGCCGACGGGGTCTCGATACCGAAATCATCGTCATAGCTGGGGTCTTTATAAGAGTTTTGAGCCTGAGCCTGGTTAAGCATAAAGGCTCCGTTATTCGGGTTGCCGCCAAAATTAGGGTTGCGGAACTGGAATGTCATATTTCCGGCCCAGCTCAACGGCGCAATGAGCATTAACGAAATCACTGTGTGTGCGAGACGCATTACAGCCTCCGAAATAGGTGTCGTTGCTAGAACTCATCTTTTGCTAAATCGCCTGTGCTCAAAAGGGCTTTGTCTAACTGTAGGCGGTTAATAGCTTCTTCTGTTTGTGCCAGCGCGAAAGCGACGTTCTGATCGAAGTCTCTTTTCGTTGGGAATAAAAAAGTCTGGTAAATAACGTCCTGATTAGCGGTTATTGTGATCCAGCTTCCCCACCGCGCACTGGGCCGTTCGTTGATGGTTAAGTTACCCGGATAATCGCTTTCCCACTTATCGCTGAAGGCACGATAAAAATCGTGTCCGACAGAGGTGACGGTGTGGTCGGTCAACAGTCCGGGAACTTCCACCTCAACAGCCTGAAGGTTTCCGGCAGCAAGCATAATGCCTGCGGCGGCAATCCAACTTAGGGTGCGTTTCATGCTATTAACGCCTGAGGTTATCGTTGGCCCACGACACCGCCTGCGTGCGATTTTTAACAGCTATCTTTTTGAAAAGATTATAAAGATGCGTCTTAACCGTATTTTCGCTGATAAATAACGAACGGGCGATTTCAATATTTGAAGCACCAATACGCAGTTTATTGAGGATCTCTTTCTCACGGTGCGTCAGAAGTGCAGATTCTGAACTGTTATAGCGATAATTTCCGGAGTGGGTAATGAGGTAGCTGGCCAGTTTTTGCGAGAAATAACACTCCCCCCGCAATATGCCCTGCAAACCCTCCACGACACGGTTTTCTTCTTCAGTGATGTAAAACACGCCGTTAATATGCGGCCAGCTCTCAATATCGCGGAAAGGATACTCATCAGGCGTATTTAATAACAATACGCGGATATTATTGTTTTTCCTGCTTAAATTATCCTGCCAGTAATGGACCAGTTTTTTATCCGCTTCCATCATATCGAGAAGAATGATGCTGCCAGGAGCGATATCATCAAAAGAACGTTGAATATTATGCAGTTTCCCGTTAAGCGAGAGGCATTGTTTTAAATGCTGCAATAACGCTGTCGCTTGTAGGGAAGGTTTTGTGATCAACAATAATGTATGACCGGGTAAGCTATGGACTTCATTAAACATGATGAAACCCCACGTTATTTATGACACCCGGCAGCTGCCCTCGTATTATTGAAAAAGGCACCAGAAGTACTGACAGGTGTGGCACTGCTGTGTGTAGTTAAAAAACCTTCCTCCAAAGGAGGCGGTAAAATTAAAAACAAATAACGTACTGCTGTTTTCAATCTAGCTATTGCAAACTTTAAAGCAAGTGTTAATCATGTAACAGAATGTAAAATTCGATATTAAGTTGTGTATTTTGCAGGGTGAATAGATTTTAAGATAAGGGGAAAGTTGTACAGGTGTATAAACGTGCACAGATTTTGAAAGTCATACAATATATTATAAAGAATTGAATTATTGAGCTTTTAATTATTGTAAGCCAGCCGGTAAAAAGTATGAACTCAGCTAAAAAGTTAAGACTTCTCTAAGCTGGAAATTTTTCTTAAGAAAACTTGCTTCGTGTCACGCACCTGGCAAAAGACATTGCCATGTTTGTCTGTAGAAGCCGGTACAGGTTGGACAGCCTGTCTCGCTGTTGTCCAGACGCTCAGACAAGAATTTATTTCTGCATTAGTGGTGTGTCGCGTCGTTTCAGGCGAGATTTACGACTTTGAGGTGAATGAGCATATAAAAATAAGGCACACGGGTGAGATATTAAATATGTTTCGGCAGACATACTCTTTTCCGTAACGCGGCGTTAACAAAACGAATCGCGTTAACGGGTAAAGACATACCTATTTTATAGCCAGGTCCAGGGTGACAGCATGAAAAACAAAATGTTGTTTATGATGTTTACATTACTGGGTGCGCCTGGGTTTGTAATCGCAGGTGATTCAGATTTAGCCAGTTCTGAATATAATTTTGCGATAAATGAATTAAGTAAAGCTTCATACAATCAGGCAGCCATTATTGGTCAACAGGGCGCAGGTAATAATGCTGATGTACGCCAGGGCGGTTCTAAATTGCTGTCCATTATTTCCCAGGAGGGCGGGAATAACCGCGCGCATGTTGATCAGTCAGGGACGTATAACCTTGCTTATATCGATCAGACCGGTAACGGCAACGATGCGAGTATTAAGCAGGGCGCTTTTGGCAACACCGCCATGATTATCCAGAAAGGCTCGGGTAACAGGGCGAATATAACGCAGTATGGTACGCAGAAAACAGCAGTTGTAGTACAGAGACAGTCGCAAATGGCTATTCGCGTTATTCAACGCTAGCGATGTGTGACGCCTTAATCAATCCGATGGGGGTTTACCATGAAACTTTTCAAAGTGGCAGTTATTGCAGCAATCGTAGTTTCTGGCAGTGCTTTCGCAGGTGCGGTACCACAATTTGGCGGCGGCCACGGAGGTGGCTGGGGTGGCGGCAATAACGGCCCTGACTCAACCCTGAGCATTTACCAGTACGGCGGCGGTAACTCCGCGCTTGCTTTGCAGACGGACGCCCGAGATTCTGAATTGACCATTACCCAGCACGGTGGCGGTAACGGCGCAGATGTTGGTCAGGGCTCTGATGACAGTTCTATCGATCTGCTGCAAAAAGGCTTTGGTAACAGCGCCACCATCGACCAGTGGAATAGCAAAGACTCTGTTATCAACGTGAAACAGTTCGGCGGCGGCAACGGCGCGGCGGTAGACCAGACAGCGTCCGGCTCAACGGTGACTGTGCACCAGGTTGGCTTTGGCAACAACGCGACCGCACATCAGTACTGATTCATTTCTGTACCAAAAAACAGGGCATGTGCCCTGTTTTTTTTCGGGAGGATCTCATGAGCACCTTCATTCTCCTTGCCGCGCTTGCCAGCCAGATAACGTTCAGCACCTCACAGCAGGCAAATATGACAACCATTATTCCTCAGGTCACGCTGGCAGACGCCTGCGAATGTCAGGTTGAGGTGTTATCTGTCCGACAGGGGCAAGCGGGACAAAGTACATCGCGGCAGAAAAATACTCTTTTTATACCCGCTAATCAGCCGATTGATTTAACGCGAATCAGTTTAAATATTCGTTCAGGGGATGCGGTAAAAATAATCGTCACCGTTTCCGATGGAAAATCGCTTCATTTATCACAGCAGTGGAACGCACCGGCAAGTACGCTTTAATAATTCATGAAATCAATGATTTAATAAAGTGGCGGCGCTGCACAGGTAAGCTATGCTGATATCAAGAACCCAGTCATCGGGTTGCTTAAATTGATACGTCATAACGGAGCGTTTTTACCCCTCAAGGACGAATTTCATTGAGGAGTACAAATAATGTTCAAATCCGCAGCGTGTATTATTTCTGGTCTGGGACTGATCCTGTCCTCTTTTTTATCTCCGGCTTATTCAGCAACTATAGAAAATGGTGGGGTGATTCATTTTCGTGGCGCGGTGGTCGCTGACCCGTGCGAAGTCACGCCCCGGCATCAGCAGTTTGCGATCTCCTGCCCGGAAAATAACCGTATGAAAACGCATACCATCAGTTATGACGAGGCGCTCCGGGGCCATCATCCTCATTCAGCTCTGGCCGCTGTCAGTATGAAATACCTGAATGAACAGAAAACGCTTGCGGTCGTTCAGGTGGATTACCGCTAACCGACGTTTTTTTCACGGCAGTTTTTCTCCTTCTCCCTCTGCGATACACTGATGAAAAAGGCGGGTTGCAGAGGGTGTTTATGAGACCGCAAATCGACGTTATTCATGGCGATATCACGACGGTACACGTTGACGTGATCGTCAACGCAGCCAATTCCTCCCTGATGGGTGGGGGCGGGGTGGACGGTGCCATTCACCGGGCCGCAGGCCCTCAACTCCTTAAAGCATGCAAAACCGTGCGTCAGCAGCAGGGAGAATGCCCGCCGGGGCATTCTGTTATTACGCTTGCAGGCGATCTCCCGGCCAAAGCGGTGATCCATACCGTTGGACCCGTCTGGCACGGTGGCGACCGCCATGAGGCTGAGATTCTGGAGCAGGCGTATCGGAACTGCCTTCGGCTTGCGGCGGATAACGGGTATAAGACCATGGCGTTCCCCGCCATTAGCACCGGGGTATACGGTTATCCAAAGGAAGCGGCAGCTACAATCGCCGTGAATACCGTTTATCACTACCTTTCCCTCAAACCCATGCCGGAAAAAGTCATTTTTGTCTGTTTCGATGAGCACACCGCCGACCTGTATCAGCGGATTTTGACCGCGCGCAGCCAGGCATTTTGATGTCTGAAGTGCAAAAACGGCGCCCTGGAGGCGCCGTTTTGTTATCCCGCTTTAACCTGAGGTTTGCCTGAGAACAGGAAACGCAAAAGCGGGATCCGCAGATGGATTTCATACAACACGATGGCAATGCCAACCACAAAGACCAGGCCGGTGAAGAAGCCCAGCGCATTCGAGGCGATATGCGGTGTAATGTACGCCCCGAAAAACAGCGTCAGCGGATGGTGAACCAGGTAGATAAACAGCGAAGCATTAACGAAATAGGTGACGCGACTGGATTTAAAATTCAGCAGACGATGGCCAAGGGCGAACACCACGTTAACCATCCACAGGCCCATCAGCATCGTTATCACGCTCTCTGTCTCATACATCCATGCGTCCCCGCTGCCATAGCGCTGATTGAGAAGATAGGCGGCAAAGGCCAGCGCAGCACCCACCGCACACCAGGGGGAGGGGGTGGTAAACAGCGCTTTAAGCCGGGGATGAATAAATGCCAGCGCCCCAATCAGGAAGAAGGGAATGTAAAACAGGGTCTGCATCACCACGAAATTAAACAGCCCATCGCTCAGAATGGGAGGGTAGACAATGAGCAGGGTACGCCTGACGGCGGCATACGCGACCCCCAGCGCAAGAAACAGCAGAGACAGCTTGCCCAGGGTGATGTTGGCGAAGAAGGTCGAGGATGCGGTGCTCGCGCGCTGGCGCAGCTGGCTGAAGATCAACAAACTCACCGTGGTTAGCACCACCAGTACCAGCAGGAACCAGAGGTGGGAAATCAGCTCCCAGACCAGGGTGTTGTATTTCTCATAGAAGGAGAGATTCGGCCAGTTTTCCGCCTTGCCTTTAACATGCTGCAACATGATGAACTGCGGCAGCGTCAGCAGCGGAATGGCCGTCAACATCGGTATGCCCACGCGCTCCACGCGCACTTTCCACCATCGTTTGAGGGGATAGCGCAAGAAGAGCATGTAAGAGAAATAACCGGAAATGACAAAAAACACCTGCATGCGGAAGGCATGGATAAAATCATTAAACAGCGTCAGCCACCAGGAGGGCATCTGGCTGTTCACGTGCCAGGTGTGGCTGGAATAGATCAGTGAAATATGAAAAGGGATCCCCAATAGCATGAGCCATGCGCGGATCGAGTCGAGGAAATATTCACGTTGTACAGGGGTTGTGCTCATATAACTTTGCGCATTCTCAGACTTTTCGCCTTATCCCTAAGGCTCATAATGGTTACATTCGGAGCCAACCCTACACCAAGACCGACACCCTGTCTCCAGGATAAGCACGCAAAGTGAAAAGCGGGTTCTTTCATTTGCTTAATCCATGAGCCAGCGAGCTGAACAAAGCAGTGATAATGTTGTCGGATTGCCTGAGTTTCCATTAAAATGGATCGGATCGATATAAGCACACAAAGGGGGAAGTGCTTACTTATTATGAAACATAAACCACAAATGATGAAAATGCGTTGGTTGGGTGTAGCAGTGCTGTTGTCACTGTATACCTCATCTGCACTGGCCTTTAACATCGATGATGTCGCAAAACAGGCTAAATCGATGGCGGCCAAGAGCTACGAAGCGCCAAAAAGTAACCTGCCCTCCGTTTTCCGCGACATGAAATACGCGGACTATCAGCAGATCCAGTTCAATCACGATAAAGCGTACTGGAACAATATTAAAACCCCGTTCAAGCTTGAATTTTACCACCAGGGTATGTACTTCGACACGCCGGTTGCCATCAACGAAGTGACGGCGACCGCGGTACGCAAAATCAAGTACAGCCCGGATTATTTCAATTTTGGCGATGTGCAACACGATAAAGACACGGTAAAAGACCTCGGCTTCGCAGGCTTCAAGGTGCTTTATCCGATTAACAGCAAAGATAAAAACGACGAAATCGTCAGCATGCTTGGCGCCAGCTACTTCCGCGTGATTGGCGCGGGGCAGGTGTACGGGCTTTCTGCGCGCGGTCTGGCAATTGATACCGCGCTGCCATCAGGTGAAGAATTTCCACGTTTTCGCGAGTTCTGGATCGAACGTCCAAAACCAACCGACAAACGTCTGACAATTTATGCGCTGCTGGACTCCCCTCGTGCGACAGGCGCTTATCGCTTCGTGATCATGCCAGGGCGTGACACGGTGGTTGACGTACAGTCTAAAGTTTACCTGCGCGATAAAGTGGGCAAACTGGGCGTCGCGCCGCTGACCAGCATGTTCCTGTTTGGGCCGAACCAGCCCTCTCCGGCGACCAATTTCCGTCCTGAACTGCATGATTCCAACGGCCTCTCCATTCATGCGGGTAACGGCGAGTGGATCTGGCGTCCGCTGAACAACCCGAAACACCTCGCCGTCAGCAGCTTTGCGATGGAAAACCCGCAGGGCTTTGGTCTGCTGCAACGTGGCCGTCAGTTCTCCCGCTTTGAAGATCTGGATGACCGCTACGATCTGCGTCCAAGCGCCTGGGTTACGCCGAAAGGCGACTGGGGTAAAGGCAAGGTTGAGCTGGTTGAAATTCCAACTAACGATGAAACCAACGATAACATTGTGGCGTACTGGACACCGGATCAGCTGCCGGAAGCCGGTAAAGAGATGAACTTCAAGTATGCGATCACCTTCAGCCGTGACGAAGACAAACTGCACGCACCCGATAACGCGTACGTGATGCAGACGCGTCGTTCGACGGGTGACGTGAAGCAGTCCAACCTGATTCGTCAGCCGGATGGCACGCTGGCATTTATCGTGGACTTCACCGGGCAGGATATGAAAAAACTGGCCCCGGATACTGCCGTGACGGCACAGGCCAGCATTGGCGATAACGGTGAAATCGTTGAGAACGCCGTGCGTTACAACCCGGTCACCAAAGGGTGGCGTTTGACCCTGCGCGTGAAGGTGAAAGATCCGAAACAGACCACTGAAATGCGCGCCGCGCTGGTCAGTAACGATAAGCCGCTGAGTGAAACCTGGAGCTATCAGCTACCTGCCAATGAATAATACATCTGAATATATTGATGCCATGCCGCTGACGGACATTGAAAAAGCGGCACTCCCTGCGAGCGACATCCGCGCGGTTCACACCGCGCTGGATGGTGAACATCGTCACTTTTCCCGTGATGATGATACGCCGCTGGGGTCAGTGAAGGCACGTCTGGAGCAGGCATGGCCGGACTCGCTGGCAGAAGGGCAGCTAATCAAGGATGACGAAGGGCGTGACCAGCTACAGGCGATGCCGAAGGCCACGCGTTCCTCCATGTTCCCCGATCCGTGGCGCACCAACCCGGTGGGCCGCTTCTGGGATCGCCTGCGTGGGCGTGACGTGACGCCGCGCTATCTGTCACGTCTGACCAAAGAACAGCAGGCATCCGAGCAGAAATGGCGTACCGTGGGAACGATTCGTCGTTACATTCTGCTGCTGCTGACGCTGGCGCAGACGGTTGTCGCCACCTGGTACATGAAAACCATTCTGCCGTACCAGGGCTGGGCGTTGATTAACCCTGCTGACATGATTGGCCAGGATATCTGGGTCTCCTTCATGCAGCTGCTGCCGTATATTTTACAGAGCGGCATTCTTCTGCTGTTCGCGGTGCTGTTCTGTTGGGTCTCCGCCGGGTTCTGGACGGCGCTGATGGGCTTCCTGCAACTGCTGATGGGGCGTGACAAATACAGCATTTCCGCGTCGACGGTCGGGGATGAGCCCCTCAATCCTGAGCACCGTACCGCGCTGATCATGCCTATCTGTAACGAAGACGTTGACCGCGTATTCGCCGGGCTGCGTGCTACCTGGGAGTCCGTGAAGGCGACCGGTAACGCGGCGCATTTCGACGTCTATATCCTGAGCGACAGCTACAATCCGGATATCTGCGTGGCGGAGCAAAAAGCCTGGATGGAGCTGATTGCCGAGGTGCAGGGCGAAGGGCAGATCTTCTACCGTCGTCGTCGTCGTCGTGTTAAGCGTAAGAGCGGAAACATCGATGACTTCTGTCGTCGCTGGGGTAACCAGTACAGCTACATGGTGGTACTGGATGCAGACTCCGTGATGAGCGGCGACTGCCTGAGCGGGCTGGTCCGTCTGATGGAAGCCAACCCGAACGCGGGAATTATTCAGTCCTCGCCAAAAGCGTCCGGTATGGACACGCTGTATGCGCGCTGCCAGCAGTTTGCGACCCGCGTCTACGGGCCGCTGTTTACTGCCGGTCTGCACTTCTGGCAGTTGGGTGAATCCCACTACTGGGGCCACAACGCCATTATCCGCGTGAAGCCATTCATCGAGCACTGCGCCCTGGCGCCGCTGCCGGGTGAAGGGTCGTTTGCCGGGTCCATTCTGTCGCATGACTTTGTGGAAGCTGCGCTGATGCGTCGCGCAGGGTGGGGCGTCTGGATTGCCTACGATCTGCCTGGCTCGTATGAAGAGCTGCCGCCGAACCTGCTGGATGAGCTCAAACGCGACCGCCGCTGGTGTCACGGTAACCTGATGAACTTCCGCCTGTTCCTGGTGAAAGGGATGCACCCTGTTCACCGTGCTGTGTTCCTGACGGGCGTTATGTCCTATCTGTCTGCGCCGCTGTGGTTTATGTTCCTGGCGCTCTCAACCGCGTTGCAGGTTGTGCATGCCCTGACGGAGCCGCAGTATTTCCTGCAACCGCGCCAACTGTTCCCGGTGTGGCCGCAGTGGCGTCCGGAGCTTGCGATCGCGCTGTTCGCGTCGACCATGGTGCTGCTGTTCCTGCCTAAGCTGCTCAGTATCATTCTGATCTGGTGCAAAGGTTCGAAGGAGTACGGTGGTTTCTGCCGCGTGACCCTTTCACTGCTGCTGGAAGTGCTGTTCTCGGTCCTGCTGGCCCCGGTGCGTATGCTGTTCCATACGGTGTTTGTGGTGAGCGCGTTCCTGGGATGGGAAGTGGTGTGGAATTCACCGCAGCGTGACGATGACTCTACGCCGTGGAGTGAAGCCTTTATGCGCCACGGCTCTCAGCTGCTGCTGGGCCTGGTGTGGGCCGTTGGTATGGCCTGGCTGGATCTGCGTTTCCTGTTCTGGCTGGCGCCAATCGTCTTCTCGCTGATCCTGTCGCCGTTTGTGTCGGTGATCTCCAGCCGTTCCACGGTGGGCCTGCGTACCAAACGCTGGAAGCTGTTCCTGATCCCGGAAGAGTATTCTCCGCCGCAGGTGCTGGTGGATACCGATACCTATCTGGAGCAGAACCGCAAACGCACGCTGGATGATGGCTTTATGCATGCCGTGTTTAACCCGTCATTCAACGCGCTGGCAACCGCGATGGCGACGGCGCGTCACCGCGCCAGCCAGGTGCTGGAGATCGCCCGCGATCGCCACGTTGAGCAGGCGCTGAACGAGACGCCAGAAAAGCTTAACCGCGACCGTCGTCTGGTGTTGTTGAGCGATCCGGTGACGATGGCACGGCTTCACTACCGCGTGTGGTCCTCTCCGGAGAGATACTCTTCGTGGGTGAACTACTACAAGGACGTGAAGCTCAATCCGCTGGCCCTTAAGGCGAAGTAAGTTGTTAAGTAGGGCGGGTAAGCGAAGCGCCACCCGCCAAATAAAATACCGGCTTAATCGCCGGTATTTTTTTAGAGGTCAGAAATGAAAGTAATCATTGTCGTCATGATGGCATGCCTGCTCAGCGGTTGCGGCAGCATTATCAGCCGCACCATCCCCGGGCAGGGCCACGGGAATCAGTACTACCCCGGCGTACAGTGGGATGTCCGTGATTCCGCATGGCGCTATCTCACCGTGCTCGATCTGCCGTTTTCGCTGATTTTCGACACGCTACTGCTGCCCATCGATGCCAGCCACGGCCCCTACGAGTAGCGGTGACTTATCGCTCGTCCCATTCGTCCGCTGCGGCCTGACCCTCTTCGGTATCCAGCGGCGGTTCGAGCTGAAACTCACCTTCGTCCCATTCGTGCAGCGTATTTTCTTCCAGCCACTCCTGACGTAACTCAATTTCGTCATAGTCGCCGTCGAATACCGCCTGTGCACCTTCACCACTCAGTATCGGCAGACATTCACCATCTTCACCTTCATCAGCAAAGAATTCGGCCTGCCACATAATATCGCCGTCCTGTAGAACGTATTTTTGGATATTAAGTTGTTGCACGTCAGCATCTTCTTCCTCAACGCCGGGATTATCGGCGAGGAACTCTTCGCGAGCGGCATCAATTGCTTCTTCCAGCGTACTATAGAATACATATTCTTTATCGGACATAATGAGTTCCTCAATGATTATGTTTATCAAATGTATAGGTGCATGAATGCGAACTGTCAAAGCCTACATCTATAGTAGGGTATCGAGTTTGCAGCAGGTTGATGCTTTTGGCTTAGAGCGCCAGATTAGTACAGTATTAGACTTCCTCGAAAACGCTAAATTACCCGCTGAATTAGGGTATCAGCTTGATCCAAGCAATCATGAAGTACTGGAAAGTGATAAAGGCTTGTCAGGCTACGCCGGACACAACTTCACGAAGGGCTCATTGGGGCGGTTCAAGGAACGTGTAAGATCAGGAGAAATTACTGAAGGTTGTTTGCTGATCGAGAGTGTTGACAGGTTTTCCAGGAAGCAGGGCTATGATGCAATCGATGAGTTTACTTTTCTGATCAAACGTAACATTGATATTGTTGAAGTTGAAACGGGGCAAATCTACAGCTATAAGCTCGATCACAAGTTATCTGTGACCTGCCCCCACGATTAGATACAACACTCAGTTAGTAACGTCGGAATCTTCATTCTCAGAATGACCCTTTCTCCAGCCCGCTGCAAATTCAGACGGTGTCTGATAATTCAGCGTGGAGTGCGGGCGGCATTCGTTATAATCCTGCCGCCAGTCATTAATAATTTTCCTGGCATGAACGATATCGCTGAACCAGTGCTCATTCAAACATTCATCGCGAAATCGTCCGTTAAAGCTCTCAATAAATCCGTTCTGCGTTGGCTTGCCCGGCTGGATTAAGCGCAACTCAACACCATGCTCAAAGGCCCATTGATCCAGTGCACGGCAAGTGAACTCCGGCCCCTGGTCAGTTCTTATCGTCGCCGGATAGCCTCGAAACAGTGCAATGCTGTCCAGAATACGCGTGACCTGAACGCCTGAAATCCCAAAGGCAACAGTGACCGTCAGGCATTCCTTTGTGAAATCATCGACGCAGGTAAGACACTTGATCCTGCGACCGGTGGAAAGTGCGTCCATGACGAAATCCATCGACCAGGTCAGATTGGGCGCCGCCGGACGGAGCAGCGGCAGACGTTCTGTTGCCAGCCCTTTACGACGTCTTCTGCGTTTTACGCCCAGGCCACTGAGGTGATAAAGCCGGTACACGCGCTTATGATTAACATGAAGCCCTTCACGGCGCAGCAACTGCCAAATACGACGGTAGCCAAAACGCCTGCGCTCCAGTGCCAGCTCAGTGATGCGCCCTGATAAATGCGCATCAGCAGCCGGACGGTGAGCCTCATAGCGGCAGGTCGACAGGGATAAACCTGTAAGCCTGCAGGCACGACGTTGCGACAGACCGGTCGCATCACACATCAACATCACGGCTTCCCGCTTCTGGTCTGTCGTCAGTACTTTCGCCCAAGAGCCACCTGAAGCGCCTCTTTATCCAGCATGGCTTCGGCAAGCAGCTTCTTGAGTCTGGCGTTCTCTTCCTCAAGCGACTTCAGGCGCTTAACTTCAGGCACCTCCATACCGCCATACTTCTTACGCCAGGTGTAAAACGTGGCATCGGAAATGGCATGCTTGCGGCAGAGTTCACGGGCGGGTACCCCAGCTTCGGCTTCGCGGAGAATACTGATGATCTGTTCGTCGGAAAAACGCTTCTTCATGGGGATGTCCTCATGTGGCTTATGAAGACATTACTAACATCGGGGTGTACTAATCAACGGGGAGCAGGTCAAACGGAATTTATTTAACGGCCTAACTAAATGCTATGAGTGCGGTAGTCCTATGATCGTTCAGAGTATGTCTAATGGGGGGTTACGTTGCTATAGACAACGTACTAAAGATGAAAAGTGTAATTCAAAGATGCTAAGGTACAGCGTTACCTACTCGTCGTGAACTCCTCGTAGTATTGGTTAGAAACGTTCCTTTTTTCTCGCTGTACTCGAAAAGGCGGAAGACGTTTCTTCTCGCTTTGCTCGATAGGTGTTAGTACAGCAAGTGAAGTACCTAAAATGAATTGGTAAGTACGAAATGCCCCGCCAATTTCACACCTCTCGCTCCGGTCATTTCCCCTTACTATGATGCCATTTGATAACTACATAAAGTACTGGATCAAGTGTGCAATTTTTGTGTACAAAGAGGTACTTAAGAGAGGGATAACATGAACAGAAAACAATTTATCCAGTCGCATGGTGCTACTTGTAGTAACTGGAATTGGAGTTGGTCATTTGTTAATCACGACAAGAAAATGGTGATCTTTGGTGCTTGGGATGTTCAGAAAGAGCAAGAAAGATCAGTTATACTAAGGGAGCGGTGGAAAACCAAAGTAGTTGATGGTAGGACAAGAAAAAATCTGGGATACATTCAAGCTATTGAACACATCCAGTTGATAGCTGAAGGTTATGATCTTTTCACGTTTGATATGGAGCAGGGGCGAAACGATGAGGATAGAGATGTAGCTGTTATCAAACGTTTTACCCCTAAACTTGAAAAGCGTTACCTTCGAAAAGAAGGTACTGTCTGGTATGCAGACTTCTTACCTAATCTGTTTCCTGATGAAATTACCTCACCTGAAAACTTCGCTGAAGGTGCAAAAAAGCAAGTTACAGTAAACTCCTACGAACGTGATCCAAAAGCACGGCAGGCGTGTATTGACCATCACGGTACTTCTTGCAAGTGTTGTGGGTTTGACTTTGAGAAAGTCTATGGCGAACACGGTAAAGGATTTATACACGTTCATCATATCAAACCACTGCATACAGTAGGTGAGAGCTATGTAGTACATCCGATTGAAGATATGGTTCCCCTTTGTCCAAACTGTCATGCAATGATACATAGGGGAAGTGAAGTCTTAAGTGTCGAAAGATTAAAAATAATAGTTGAGAAAAAATGAGCATATTAACAGTAGCAGCTAAATACAAAGATGTGTTAACTATTTGTTTTTCTGTACTTTCATTTATCATAGCATGTACTTCCTTATTTTTTTCAGGTCGAACGGCATGGCATGATAGATCAAGATTGAAAATTACAGGGCGAGTTGTATACGAACCGGTTTACGAAAAGGCTTATAAAATTGAAGTGACCGTTCTTAATGTTGGTAGGCGTGATGCTGTATTAGAAGGGATTCTATGCCATTATGAAGGGAATAATACCAGACATATTTTTGAAAAAAATGGTTTTATACTTAAAGAAAAGCAAAGGGAAATGTTTCAAATCGAATTCAGGGATTTAGTAATCACAGATGATGATGGCAATGCTTATGAGTTAGAAAACATTACCGTATTAGATGTTGAAGGGAAAGAGTATGACATTCCTAACTCAAGAAATCTTATTTCAAAGTTTTCAAAAAATGCATAATATATCGATAATAAAGATAGCTAAACAAATACGATTGAATAACATAGCATTCTTATGAAATAAGATAATTTAAGTTGATTTTTAGACTCACTACATTTAGGAGGCTGTTTGTTTAGATAGCATATGTTAGAATCGTTATATGCAAAGAGCCGGGAAAAGAAAATGCAAATAATGAGGATGACATACGACGATATTGATAATAATGGCTACGCCAAATTACACGTCTATGGAATAGGAACTTTCTCGGTTTTTAGTGGGCAAAACCCATATACCAATGATCCAAACTGTGCGTACTTACCAAACAGTGCAATACCTACTGGACGGTACTGGTTAGTTGATAGGCCAACTGGCTCTACATTGAATAAGATCCGGGCCTGGGGCGTTGATACAATCACAGGTAATGACCACTCCGAATGGTTTGCACTCTTCAGTGCTCAAACCATGACAGATAGTATAATGATTAACGGTGTATCTCGTGGTAGCTTCCGGTTACATCCACTCAGGCCAGATGGTTCTGGTTTCTCAGAGGGGTGTATTACATTCGTCAATCGACCCGATTTCTATACTGTACGTAGTCAGTTGCTCCGTACTAAAAAGGTTAAAGTACCAGGATCAAGGACTGGATTGATGGCATATGGTTATGTTGATGTACAAGGGGGGAGCGACTATGCGAAGTGCAGGATTCGTTAAGAATGCGGCCATATACAGTATCTGTATTGTCTTTGCATGGTGGCTATCAAGTTTCGGTAAGCCTCTCAATGGACTAACTCAATGGGTTATGGATACCGCCTATAGTACTTTCGGTTCTGGCCTGAGTGGTTCATATGAAGCTGATGCAGATCCGGTAAGGTTCATCGCCTTAATCCTGATGGTACTTATCTACGCTACCATACTGTTCTTGGTCACACGCTTAGTACTAAGAAAGTTTCAGGCCAATCGCTAATACCTCATTTTATTTAGTATTGTGCTGGACTGTTTATAGGGATTTTACATCTGACTCAGACGAATTAGATGCACGTATTTCTACCGTTGAAACGAAAGTTGCTTTGATGGATCAGTCTCTAACTTCGCTTGAGCAGGAACAAGATCAAATGAAGAAGACATTAAAAAAATTAGAAGATAGTGTACATATGCTTGATATTAAAATTGAGCGTGTAATTACAATGCTTAAAACGCTAAAAAATAAAAGGGGCTAAATAGCCCTTTTTTATTGTCACCTCTAAACCACCTCCTAGGGAGGAGGTTTAGAGGTGACAATAAAAAGCCCTATCAGGGGCTTTTATGCTTAACCTAAGCTATTCTTCTTAAACTTCATTACTTTTTTGTTGTATCGGATTTCACAATTATCAAATCTTTTTCTTGTTGCAGCTTCAATCTCATCACATTTTTTTCTAACTGATGCTTCAGTTGGATTTGAATTCTTCATAAGGTATAAAATTGTTTTGATAGTACTATATTTGTCCTTAGTATTTGCACAGGCATAATATAGATTAAAGATGTTTTCTTTTCTAATGAAGTCTTCAGTGTTTTTGTGATGTTTGTTAAAAGAAGTCTCTAATTCTGAGAATTCGGAAATGCTTTTCACGTAACTTTTCAATTTTGGCGTTCCAAGTTCATCTAGTTTTTTTGAACAGGCCTCGTTGAAAATAGATTGCAAGCTCTCAATTTTCCCTAACAAACTTTTAATTTCTTGTTGAGACGGCAAGGGTGGAAAAGTACAGAGTTTTTCAATATACCAATTACTCGTCATTCCCTTTTCACCACGAGTATGACGCAACACATCAATATATAAATCCCAATTTTGCGTTCTTTGGGCTTGATAAAGATAAGTAAGTACTATGTCAGGAAAGCCTTTATATAAATAATTGATTTTATTTTTTATGTTGTGAGTTTCTTTCAATAAATTAGCGTACGTAGAAGATAAGGCTAAAAAATTATCTTTATAAGATATTAGTTTCTCTATGCTCTCACGCCTGTCAAGCTCAGCATCAATACGATTTCTTTCCTGTATATATTGCGTGTGCTCACCAAAGTACTTATCCCCACAAATGCCTCCAATTAAACCTTCATGTCCAGTATCATCAACACCAAGATATCCATGCTGATGTTTTTGACCACAGTTCCCATGCTCGGTTTTTACCTGGCACTTCACACTCTCACTAAGATGATAGCGTCCTACAAGAGAACGAAAACTTTTAACAGTAATTTCTAAATCAGAAGAAAAATTAGGGCGTGAGGTAATTTGTTCTATTGTTGCAAAAGATTCTGAATTATCTGCCATTACATTTCCTTATCTTTGCGTACTGTTTGGATGAACAGCTTGTGAGAATATACACCCCTTATAGGGAGCTTTCAATGACGTATGAAGTATAAGGTTATAGGTGAAGCGTGTTTAAAACGAACCCGGGGATTTTGAAAGGACGGACTGATACAGCCGAAGGCTAAAGTACGTACTTATGACCGTAAATGTAATGACATAAAACATCTATGTATTTTACTTTACGCTGCTTCCAGCGTGGCGTACATGGTCATTGGTGTCTCCCTGTTTTTCGTGAAGTTATTCAGGGAAAGAATAGCTGATTATGTGATTTTGCAAGTATGAATGCGAAAATTAGCCGTCACGATGTTGTCTTATTCGCGCCGGGCGTAGCGCCCGGGATAAGCTGAGCCACGAATAAACGGCGTTGAACAGCACGACGCCTGCCGTCACGATAAAGACCGCCCGGAAACCGAAGCTGGCCGAAATCCCCGCGCCGACCAGCGGTCCGGTGACGTTACCCAGATCGCGAAACGACTGGTTATAACTGAAAATACGACCGGCTATCTGGTTGGTGGAGTTATAGACCAGCAGCGTCTGTACAGCCGGGAGTAGCGCACCATCCGCAGCCCCCAGCAGGAAGCGCAGGACGCCGAGCTGCCACGGAGACTGCACCAACGCCATGGGGATCAGCAGCAGGACGGAGACGATCAGGGCGCAGATCAGGATCTTTTCCGGGCCGATACGGTCTCCCAGCTTGCCGAGCCTCGGCGCGCTCAGTAGCGCCGCCACGCCGGGAACAGAGGCGATTAGGCCGCTGATAAAGGCGATATTGCTGACGTTTCCCGCCAGGTCGCGTACGTAGAGCGTCAGTATAGGCGCGATTGAACCGGTGGCCACCTGGATAATCATGGTGGTTACAAACAGGCTCAGCACCAGCTTTGGGTTTTTCAGCGAGGCCAGCACATCCCGGGCGTGCAGCATCTCTTTTTTGGCCACGGGCGTGAAATTCTCGCGGATACAGATAAGCGTCACCAGGAAGCAGAGGAACAGCACGCTGGCGGTAATGAAGAATACCGGCCGCAGTCCGTAGTGGTCGGCCAGCAGCCCGCCCGCCAGTGGGCCCAGCAGTGCGCCGCTTACGCCGCCAGTGGATAGCGTGCCCAACGCCCAGCCGCTTTTCTGGCGCGGGATTTGGGTGGCGATCAGGGCGTTGGCGTTAGGGATAAATCCCCCGAGCAGGCCCAGAAGCGCGCGTAGTATCAGGAACTGCCAGACATTCTGCGCCACCCCCATCAGCAGCATAATGATCGCCATGCCGAGCGCGGAGCGCAGCAGCATAATTTTGCGGCCTTTGCGATCCGCCAGCCCACCCCAGAAAGGCGACGCAATGGCGGAGAACAGGAACGTAATGCTGAACACCAGGCCGGACCACATATTCAGGGCGCTATGTCCGGTGACGCCGAGCTGTTCAACGTAGAGGGGCAGGAAGGGCATCACCAGGCTAAAGGCGGCGCCAGTAAGAAAACAACCCAGCCACGCAACCGTCAGGTTACGTTTCCAGTTTATGGGAGCATCTGTGGGGGACATAACTATCCGCATAATGAGGTGCAGGGCACCGTGAACAGTGAGGTAATAAGCCTGCTAATTATGCGCCCGGGGTATGATTGCCGCAATGACGGGGAGCTTTTAAAGCTAAAACAACATGCGGCCCGGAAGGCCGCACGCAGGTTAATACCGGGAAGGGACGCCCTGAGGCCGGGTTTTAAAGCGGCGATGCAGCCACATGTACTGCTCCGGCGCGAGCATAATGCATTTCTCGACAACGCCGTTCATCCAGCGGGCGGTGGTTTCTGCATCAATCAGCGGTGGCGCGAGTTCCGGCTCCAGCATGATGAGCTGATAGCCTGAACCGTCTGGTTTACGGCGCGGCACAAACGGCACGATAGCCGCTTTGGACATCCGCGCCAGCATCCAGGTCCCGGTGGTCGTCGCTGCATCTTCCACCGCAAAGAACGGGACAAACACGCTGGATTGCGGGCCATAGTCATGATCCGGGGCATACCAGACCACTTCACCTGCTTTCAGGGCGCGGATCATCCCTTTCAGGTCTTTGCGATCGATCATGCTTTTATTGGAGCGCATGCGTCCGTTGGTCTGGATCAAATCGATCACCGGATTATCGTTAGGACGATAAACGCCTATACCCGGCGCCTGCATGCCGAACATCCGCGCGCCAATTTCGAGCGTCAGGAAATGAACGCCAATCAGCAGGACGCCAGTCTGGTTGGCCTGAAGAGTATGCACCGGCTCCATGCCGGTCCCGGCCACTTCCGTCCAGCGCGCCATGCGTTTATCCGACCAGAACCAGGCCATACCGGTCTCCATCAGCCCCATGCCGACAGATTCGAAGTTTTTAACCACCATGTCGTGGCGCTCAGATTCACTCATCTGAGGAAAACAAAGCTCAAGGTTACGATACGCGATCCTGGCGCGACGCTTCATAAACTGCTGAGCAATGCGGCCCAGTCCTTTACCCATGCGGAAAATGACGGGATAAGGCAGCTGTACAATTAGCCACAACAAGCCAATGCCTGACCATGTTAACCAATAGCGGGGATGCAAAAGCGCGGCAGTAAATTTCGGTAACTGGGTCATGTCTGTCCTGTGTTCTAACGTCCTGAAAGGATATTGTCTCATTTTTTAAGGCATAGCCAAAATGTCTGTCATCGAAACATGAAAGAATATGCAAATGTTAAGTCTGATTAATCAGGTTGACTGAAATGTAGCGTAAATTGTGTGGATGTAAATTGTCTTTGTTTGCTATATCATGCCGACCGATTTTTATTTCTCAACGATTGCAGGACTTGTACACCATGCCAGTGTTACACAACCGCGTTTCGAATGAGATGTTGAAAGCGCGTATGTTGGCCGAAACCGAACCGCGCACAACGATCTCTTTCTATAAGTATTTCACCATCGATGATCCCCAGGCGACCCGCGATGCGCTTTACCAGGCTTTCACCGCCCTGAACGTGTTTGGTCGCGTCTATCTGGCGCGTGAGGGGATTAACGCGCAGATCAGCGTGCCGGAAAGCAAGGTCAGCGCCTTCCGCGACCTCCTTTACGGGTTTGATCCGGCGCTTAACGGCTTACGCCTGAACATTGCGCTGGATGATGACGGTAAATCATTCTGGGTGCTGCGCATGAAGGTGCGCGAGCGTATTGTGGCGGATGGCATTGACGATCCGAGCTTCAATGCCGCTAATGTGGGGGAGTACCTGAAGGCCGCTGAAGTGAACGCGATGCTCGACGATCCGGATGCGGTGTTCATTGATATGCGTAACCACTACGAATATGAAGTGGGTCACTTCGAGAATGCGATGGAAATTCCTGCCGACACCTTCCGCGAGCAACTGCCAAAAGCCGTTGAGATGATGCAGGAGCATAAAGACAAAAAGATCGTTATGTACTGCACCGG
Organism: Enterobacter cloacae complex sp. 397G4; assembly: GCF_050031515.1. Lineage (NCBI taxonomy): Bacteria > Pseudomonadati > Pseudomonadota > Gammaproteobacteria > Enterobacterales > Enterobacteriaceae > Enterobacter > Enterobacter cloacae complex sp. 397G4. Next base: position 1,827,525 of record NZ_JBLGWE010000001.1, read on the forward strand.
GGGGATCCGCTGTGAAAAAGCCAGCGCCTGGATGAAGCACAACGGGTTTAATAAAGTCTGGCACATTGAGGGTGGGATCATTGAGTATGCCCGTCGCGCCCGTGAGCAGGGTTTACCGGTGCGTTTTATCGGTAAGAACTTTGTGTTTGACGAGCGTATGGGCGAGCGAATTTCAGAGGACGTGATCGCGCACTGCCACCAGTGCGGTACGCCGTGCGATACGCATACCAACTGCAAAAACGACGGATGTCATCTGCTGTTTATTCAGTGCCCTGCATGTGCCGAGAAGTTTAATGGCTGCTGTAGCGAGCTGTGCAGTGAAGAGAGTATCTTGCCTGAAGAAGAGCAACGTCGTCGCCGTGCCGGACGCGAGAACGGGAATAAGATCTTTAATAAATCCCGGGGCCGACTGAATACCAAACTTGGTATTCCGGACCCGGAGTAAAACACTGCCCGGCGGCGCGAAAGCCTGCCGGGCCTGTTTTATGACTTCTGCTGAACGCCTTCCACCGAAATAATCAACTCAACATCCTGCGATGCCGGGCCTAAATCCGTGGTGATATTAAAATCTTTCAGATGAATTTTGCCTGCGGCTTCAAAGCCAGCACGTTTGCCACCCCACGGATCGTCGCCCTGTCCAATTAATTTGGCATCCAGTGTGACCGGTTTTGTTACGCCGTTCAGCGTCAGATTACCGGTAATAGCGAGCTTATCACCGTCTTTCTTCACCTCTGTCGACGCGAAAGTAGCTTGCGGGAATTTGCCCACGTTCAGAAATTCAGCGCTGCGCAGATGTTTATCACGCTCGGCGTGATTAGTGTCGACGCTGTTGGTATTAATGGTGACGTTCACTTTATCGGCAGCAGGGTTTTTCTCGTCGAAAGTAAATGTGCCATCGAAATCATTGAATGTGCCATATAACCAGCTGTAACCCAGATGCTGAATACGGAAATTGACAAAGGCATGCTGGCCCTCCTTATCAATTTTATAGTCAGCGGCAATGGCCGAACCGGTGGTAAATAGCAGCGAACCTAATGCGATACCCAACAGGCGTTTTTTCATTTTATGCTCCAGAGTCAACTGACGAACGGCCAAGCATGCGCTTCAGCGTATCGTCTTTATCAATAAAGTGATGTTTCAGGGCCGCAAGGCCATGCAGGACAGACAGGATCACCACGCTCCATGCCAGCCACAGATGAACCACACCTGCGGTGTCAGCCTGTGAACCGGCGTCAGCCAGCGTGGCTGGGACGTCAAAAAGCCCAAACACGCTGATCGGTTTACCGTCTGCGGTCGAAATAAGATAGCCGCTGATCAGAATGGCAAACAGCAGGGCATAGAGTGCGATATGTGCGCCAACAGCGCTTATGCGGGTAAGTCGGCCATGGCTTTTGGGTGCTGGAGGGGGCGGAGAGATATGTCGCCAGATCACGCGAAAAACCAGACCCATCATCAGCAGAACCCCAATGCTTTTGTGCAATTCGGGGGCCTGATGATACCAACCGTCATAATAGCTTAATGTCACCATCCACAGGCCGAGACCAAACATGGCATAGACGGCAAGTGCAAATAGCCAGTGTAAACACATGGATATTATTCCGTAGCGACGGGAGGAGTTACGCCATTGCATATGAATTTCCGTTCTCAAATGACTGAGCAATAAAAATGGACGGGTTAAATAAATAATGCAACTGAAAAAAATGAATAATGTTTTTTATTTAATTTATTTCAGCGAATTTGAATGTGTTTCCGCAATGTATTTCAATCGCTTCGTTCAATAAATTTGAGGTGACGTTTTTTAAAAAATATAAGTTAAATAAATTTAAAGGAGTGTCAATAAACGTCAGCGAGAATTTTCAGAAGAATACAATATAGATAACGTCAATGATCGCCAGCAGCGACCAAAGAACAATGTAGAGCATGAAATGCTCGCGGATGTTATTGATAAGGTAATTCACCAGTCTGCGCATCATGCCCCTCTCGCTAAACAGGCCCCGGTTATTCGGAGCCTGTAGAGGTATTATCGGTTAAAGCGCGAGAGCGCGAAGGGCTTGAGATCAAACGAAGGCGCGATCCCCTGCGCAAACTGGGCGGCGATTTCACCTAACACAGAGGCAAATTTAAACCCGTGACCGCTGAGCCCGGTTACGAGCAGGGTGTTATCGTGTCCCGGCAGGGTGTCGATGATAAAATCTTCATCCGGGGTGTTGTCGTAGGTGCACGCTGCGCCGTAAAGCAACCCGCCTACGCCCGGCAGGATATTACGCAGGAATGTGAAGGCTTCGGAACCATCCTGCGGATAAGCACCGTAAGGCTTGCGTTCTTCCGCAGAGGAAATTACCTGCCCGCCGTTATGTTTGCCAATCTTGAGCGCGTCTTTTTCCGAGGGAAAACCGTAGAACTGGTCGCCATTGGGTAACTCGCCTGTAAACGCCGGGAATTTGTTCTGGCTGCTGTAACGCCCGTCAGACTGGAACCAGGAGAAGACTTTTCGCACCGGCTGGATGGGCAGGTCCGGCAGCAGTTTCGTCACCCACGTTCCCGCACTCACCAGCAGACGCGTGGCGGTATATTCACCTTCAGAGGTGGTGACGGTTGAACCCTCTGCATGGTGGGTGATGCCCGTGACCGGACAGTTGAACAACTGCGCGCAGCCCGCTTTGGCGGCGAGATCAATCCAGGTCTTAATGGCCGTTTCGCTGTGCAGCACGCCAGAGTTGGCTTCAAACAACCCAATGTAGTCGTCAGGGACAGAAATTTCCGGCCAGCGCGCCATGATGCCGTTTGCATCCAGACGCTCGACGTCCAGGCGGTAGGCTTTCGCGCTCTCCTCGACGGTCGCCAGAAACGTGGAGCTGGCTGGCCCCAGGTTAACGACCCCGGTGCGCTCAAAAATGCGATCTTCGGTGAGGGCGGTCAGCTCATCCCACAGCGTCTGAGCCCGAAGCACCAGCGGTACATAACGTTCACCTTCACCGTAAGCGTGACGGATCAGACGGGTATCGCCGTGATGGCTTCCTTCAGAGTGGGGGGGAAGGTGGGCGTCAATCATCAGCACTTTCAGACCCGCCTGCGTGGCGTAATAACCGGCGGCAGATCCTACGGAGCCGCTTCCGATAATGATTAAATCGTATTTCATAGGCTTCTCTTTACTAACGCTTTGTTAGCAGAGTAATTAACTAAGTGGGCTTATACAAGAGCGAAATAAATAAGGCACCGCGAGGGTGCCTGTTGAGTGAAAAGGGGCATAAGGTCAATGCCGTTTATACTCATTTTCCTGATAGTCGCCAGATTCTATTTTTGCGATGCCTGCTTCTAAAATAGAGATAAACTGACGGGCGACGTCTGTTGTAAGCCACAGCGTCTGTCCAACTTCCGCTTCATCACGGTTTTGCTGATTTGGGGTCTGGTAGTGCAAACGCAGCATCAGCGCATCGTAGCTGTCTACGGTGCTGATATCCCAGCCAACAAGCGGATGGGTCTGGATGACTTCACTATTCTTTTCCATTATAACCCCCTTAATGCGTGTTAGAAGACAACGACTTTGAGGTTCAATGCATGTTTTTCTGAAAGCAATTTCAGTATATCAATTAATAAGGGTTCAGAAGGAAAAAATAAACGGGTAGCAACACATTTTTATGCTTTTTAGGATTGTTCGAACAATAAAACGCCATCTTGTTCACGATTTTCTAAGAAGATGCTGAAATATTTTGAACTTTCAGGAGACGAAACGAAAAAAAGCCGGGGCGACCCGGCAAAAAAACACAATGAGGGAGCAAATTTTAATCAGTGATGAACCAGTCGTCGGCGCTTTCCCATGTTTCCTGCAAAATTTCGCTGATGCGTTCTTTGTCTTCTTTCGCGCCGCCGATGACGGAAAGATGGTTTGCTGTCGCATAACGTACCGTTACGGCACCATCGTTTTCAGGAAAAGTGCTGTTAATACGTCGGGATAGTTCACCCGCCAGAGCGTCGAGTGCGCCAGCAGGCAGGACGGTGGATTTGGCTATGGTGACTTCGATACGCATAAATGCCCCCTGTGTAATATACTGTTTATTTATACAGTTATATTGTCGGTTTGACAACAGGGGGCGCGATTTTTTTAGCGTTTTACCGTCCAGTTTACGGTTTCACCGGCCAGGAAGGGGATCAGCGTATCGTCGGTGAGCGCAATCGACGCTTCAACCTGGCTTTCTTTGCGCTCCAGCTCAATGAACGTGTCATTAACCGGCAGACCGTAGAAACGCGGGCCGTTAAGGGAGCAGAAGGCTTCGAAATGGTCTAACGCATTCATCTCTTCAAACACGGTTGCGTAACTTGCCAGGGCGGTCGGGGCGTTAAAACAGCCTGCACAGCCGCAGCTCGCCTCTTTACGGTGACGGGCATGCGGGGCGGAATCCGTGCCGAGGAACGCGCGCGGGAAGCCGCTGGCGACCAGCTCACGTAGCGCCTGCTGGTGGATGTTGCGCTTGAGGATCGGCAGACAATACAGATGTGGGCGAACGCCGCCCACCAGCATGTGGTTACGGTTAAACATCAGGTGCTGCGGGGTGATGGTGGCGGCAATCAGCTCGTTTCCATCCCGGACATACTCTGCGGCATCTTTAGTCGTAATGTGTTCAAACACCACTTTCAGCCCAGGAAGACGCTGGCGCAGCGGCTCCATGACCGTTTCGATAAAACGTGCTTCGCGATCGAAAATATCAATGTCAGCGTGGGTCACTTCCCCGTGCACCAGCAGCGGCATGCCCAGTTTTTGCATACGCTCCAGAACAGGCATGATGGCATCAATACTGGTCACCCCATGGCTGGAGTTGGTGGTGGCATTCGCCGGGTAGAGCTTCGCGGCGTTGAATACACCTTCGTTAAACCCGCGCTCAACTTCATTCGGATCCAGCGAGTCCGTCAGGTAGCAGGTCATCAATGGGGTAAAATCGTGTCCGGCCGGAACGGCGTCAAGGATACGCTGGCGATAGGCAATCGCGGCCTCGACGGTAGTGACTGGCGGAACCAGGTTAGGCATAACAATCGCACGGCCATAAATTTCGCTGGTATACGGCACGACGGTTTTCAGCATGTCGCCATCACGAAGATGGATATGCCAGTCGTCTGGGCGGCGGATTTTGAGAACCTGGGATTGTACAGTCATGGAAGCTCCGGCTTGAAAGAGATCAGTCATAAGAGGGCTGTTTTTGCCGGACACAAATCATAAGCGGAAACGTTTTCGTTTGCACACTATTCCGTTAAAAAAAACGGGCGCCTGAGCGCCCGGAGTGTTTAGTCGGTGAAAGGGATGATGATTTCACCCGGTTTCACCTCTATCCCTTTGGCATATTTTTTCGCCAGAGATTCGCCTTTGCTCTTGTCTTCGCTCAGAACATAGGCAGGCTGTTGGTTAAAGTAGTTCTGCAACGACTGGTTGAGATACGGCATCAGCGTTTGCAGCACCGGTTTCATTTTTTCCGGCGTCACAACTGCATCGACGATTTCCATCTCTTGCAGGAAAATGGCCCCTTTCTCTTTATTAAAGACCGGCAGCGCCTTGAGCTTCAGCTTGATATCCGCTTTCTGATTGCCGAAGAGCGAGGTCATATCGAGGCTGGCATCGCCGGAAAGGGTGACTTTGTTAGGCTCCTCGCGCCCAATCTGGCTGGCGAGATTCGTCAGGACGATATGCGCATCCGCAAGGCCGGGCACGCCGATATCTTTTGAAAAGTTATTATGTTTTTCCAGCGCCTGATTAATTTCCTGCTCACTGACGGTGTACTGCGTAAGCTGGTTACATCCCACCAGCAGACCACTGACAATTAACGCAGCGGCAATAACGATCTTTTTCATGGCGTTCCTCAACATAAAATCGGCGCATCTGTCCTGATACGCCAGTATGTCAGGGTGATCCAACAGAAACCAGCAGAAAAAACTGATAATGAAAGGGGTCAGGCGCCAGGCTCCAGCATCCCGCGGGTGCTGCGTTTATCACTGAACTGCCACCAGAGGGCAATCAGCGTCATAAAGCCGACCATGCCGAGCATGACCCACGGCAGCTCCGGCTGATGGAGCGCTTTTCCGGCATCAAACAGCCAGCCACCACCGGTGTAACCCAGTGCGCCGCCAAGCGCCAGCCCGAGACGGCTGAAGCCCATGTAGCTGCCTCGGGCCCGGGCGTCGGCAAGTGACGCGCTCAGCGTTTCACGGGCTGGCTCGGCAATGATTGAGCCAATATAGAAGGTGCAGATGAGCATAAACAGTTGCTGAAGCGAACTCACCAGGCCGATGGGCATCATGCTCAGCGTCATCAGCAACAGCCCGGCCATCAGACGGTGCTCAAGCCGGAAACGGCGCTCGCTCCAGCGGGCAATCGGATAGAGCAGCGTCAGAGAGAGGCAGGCCTCAATGGCATACATCCATTTCACCGCTGCCGGCGTGCCGGCAATATCGTTAACCATAATGGGTAGCATCAGCATGACCTGCACGGCGAGCATGTAGTAGCCGGTCAGGGTTAACACATAGGTGACGAAGCGTTTATCGCTCAGCACGCGGTCAAGCCCTTCCCGCACAGGCGCCTTCACCGTCGACAGCTTCCACGCGGGCAGAAACAGACCGTTAAACAGCGCGCAGAGAATAAACAACACCGCGCCGGTGGCGCAGACCAGGCGGAAATCGTATTGCAGCAGCCAGCTTCCCAGCAGGGCGCCCACCACCGCGCCAGCGCTGTCCTGCATCATCAAAATCGAAAAGAAGCGCCCCCGGTGTTGCGGACGGATAAGCTTAACCACCAGCGCGGTACGCGGTGGGTCGAAAAGGGTGCCGCCAATCCCGGAAAGGAAACAGGAGAACCACAGCAGCCAGGGTTCATGAGCGATTGCCATGGTGGCGAATCCCGCCGCACGTAACAGCATGCCGGTGACGATCATCGGTTTCGCGCCGAAGCGGTCGGCTATTGCGCCGCCAAACACGCCCAGACCCTGTTGTACAAACTGGCGTAGACCCAGCGCGATCCCGACCATCAATGCCGCCCAGCCCATTTGATCGACAAAACGAATCGATATAAGCGGAAAAACGACAAAAAAGCCGAGCACGACCAGCATGTTATCGACGAGCAGGAAATATTTACCCAGGCTCCTGGCCTGTGATACGCGGGACATTTTCCCTCCAGGGAAAATAAAAGGTGAGCACGCTAACATTCTGCGGTGTCGCCGGGCTTTTTCCCATACCCGCTGGTGACAATATTTTTTTATCAAAAAGGTGCTTTGATAGAGAGTTCTCATCGAAAAATGTGAAAAGCGATCAAAATGGTATGTCACTGTTTTCACAGAAGGCACAGGCGCAGGTATAGTAAAGCTAACAGGCAGAGCAGAAGCGACGGGAAGGAGTGGTAACGATGTTTGGCTATCGCAGTAATGTGCCAAAAGTGCGTCTGACGACGGACAGGCTGGTCGTTCGTCTGGTGCATGAGCGTGATGCCTGGCGTCTGGCGGATTATTACGCCGAGAATCGCCAGTTTTTAAAACCCTGGGAACCCGTTCGGGACGAGAGCCACTGCTACCCCTCTGGCTGGCAGGCGCGCCTCAGTATGATTGCGGAATTTCATAAACAGGGAAGTGCGTTTTATTTCGCGCTTCTCGATCCGGAAGAGAAAGAGATCGTTGGCATTGCCAATTTTTCAAACGTGGTACGCGGGTCGTTTCACGCCTGCTATCTCGGGTACTCCATCGGTCAGAAATGGCAGGGGCAGGGGCTCATGTTTGAGGCGCTGACGGCGGCGATTCGCTACATGCAGCGCACGCAACATATCCATCGCATTATGGCCAACTACATGCCGCACAATAAGCGCAGCGGCGATCTGCTGGCCCGCCTGGGGTTTGAGAAAGAGGGCTATGCCAAAGATTATCTGCTGATTGACGGCGAGTGGCGGGACCATGTGCTCACCGCGCTCACCACCCAGGAGTGGACCGCGGGTCGTTAAGGAGAAAAAATGAAATATCAGTTAAATGGCGCCGAAGCGCGCGTGATCGGCTGCCTTCTGGAAAAGCAGGTCACCACGCCGGAACAGTATCCACTGTCCGTGAATGCCGTCACGATGGCCTGCAACCAGAAGACGAACCGTGAGCCGGTGATGAACCTTGGCGAGCACGAGGTGCAGGATATCCTTGATGAGCTGGTGAAGCGCCACTACCTGCGCACCGTCAGCGGCTTCGGCAATCGCGTCACTAAATATGAACAGCGCTTTTGTAATTCCGAATTTGGCGATTTAAAACTCAGCGCCGCAGAAGTGGCAGTGATCACCACGCTGCTGCTGCGCGGGGCGCAGACGCCGGGGGAACTGCGCACGCGCGCCTCCCGCATGTATGAGTTTCAGGATATGCAGGACGTTGAAAAGACGCTGGAGGGGCTGGCCTCACGCGAGGACGGTCCTTACGTGGTGCGTCTGCCACGCGAGCCGGGCAAGCGTGAAAGCCGCTACATGCACCTGTTTAGCGGCGACGTTGAGCCCTCTGCGCTGGCCGTAGAATCCGACACGCCAGCATCAAACGACAGCCTGACCGCGCGCGTGGCAGCCCTGGAAGACGAGGTTGCCGGGCTGAAGCAGCGTCTGGATGCGTTACTCGCACATCTGGGAGATTAATCGTGACAACATTACGCATTGGTGTTGTGGGGCTGGGAGGGATCGCGCAAAAAGCCTGGCTGCCCGTTTTAGGCGCCGCGTCCGACTGGACGCTGCAAGGGGCGTGGTCGCCCACCCGCGAGAAAGCAGAGCGCATCTGCAAAACCTGGCGCATCCCTTATGCCGGTTCGCTACAGGATTTAGCCCGTGAATGTGATGCGGTATTTGTGCATACCTCAACCGCGACGCACTACCAGGTGGTGAGCGAGTTGCTGAACGCAGGCGTTCACGTCTGCGTGGATAAACCCCTGGCGGAAAATGTACAGGATGCTGAACGACTGATTGAGCTGGCCGCGCGTAAAAAGCTGACGCTGATGGTCGGCTTCAACCGCCGTTTTGCGCCGCTCTATCAGCAGCTTAAAGCGCAGTCCGGCTCGTTCGCCTCTCTGCGTATGGATAAGCACCGTACCGACAGCGTGGGGCCTAACGACCTGCGCTTCACGCTGCTGGATGATTATCTCCACGTCGTGGATACGGCCCTGTGGCTGAGTAACGGAAAAGCCCAGCTGCAAAGCGGCACGCTGCTGACCAACGAGCAGGGTGAGATGGTTTACGCCGAACATCATTTTGCCGTTGAGCATTTGCAGGTGACGACCAGCATGCATCGTCGGGCGGGCAGCCAGCGCGAGTCCGTGCAGGCCGTTACGGATGGCGCGCTGTATGACGTCACCGATATGCGAGAGTGGCGGGAAGAGAAGGGCAATGGCGTGGTCGCGTTACCGGTTCCCGGCTGGCAAAGCACCCTGGAGCAGCGTGGCTTCGTGGGCTGCGCGCGTCACTTCATCACCTGCGTGCAGAATCAGACGGTTCCTGAAACGTCCGGGGAGCAGGCTATTCTGGCGCAGCGCATTGTGGAACGACTCTGGCGCGAAGCCATGTCGGAATAACGCGTTGTAACATCTGCCGATAGTAATTCGTTGAAATCCGGTTAGACTAAGCGCCGCTTGTTGGCTTTGCCGGGTGGCGCTAACGCTTGCCCGTCCTGGAAATCCGTAGGGTTGTGGAACTTCACGTTAATGAACTTATTAAAATCGCTGGCGGCCGTCAGCTCGATGACCATGTTTTCCCGCGTGCTTGGCTTTGCGCGCGATGCCATTGTGGCAAGGGTTTTTGGCGCCGGGATGGCGACTGACGCCTTTTTCGTCGCCTTTAAGCTGCCAAACCTGCTGCGCCGTATTTTTGCCGAAGGGGCCTTTTCACAGGCATTTGTTCCGATCCTCGCAGAATATAAAAGCAAACAGGGCGAAGATGCCACTCGCGTCTTTGTGGCCTACGTTTCCGGATTACTGACGCTGGCGCTGGCGATCGTGACCGTCCTGGGGATGCTGGCAGCGCCCTGGGTGATCATGGTGACGGCGCCGGGTTTTGCTGACACAGCGGATAAATTTACCCTGACCACCCAACTGCTGCGTATAACCTTCCCCTATATTCTGCTGATTTCGCTGGCGTCGCTGGTGGGTGCCATCCTGAATACCTGGAACCGCTTCTCCGTTCCGGCCTTTGCCCCCACGTTCCTCAACGTCAGCATGATTGGCTTTGCGCTGTTCGCCGCGCCGCATTTTAACCCACCGGTGCTGGCGCTGGCCTGGGCCGTGACCGTCGGCGGCGTGTTACAGCTTGCTTACCAGCTTCCGCACCTGAAAAAAATCGGCATGCTGGTTCTGCCGCGCATTAATTTCAAAGATGCGGGCGCAATGCGCGTTATCAAACAGATGGGACCGGCGATACTCGGCGTGTCCGTTAGCCAGATCTCGCTGATCATCAATACCATCTTCGCCTCTTTCCTGGTGTCGGGCTCGGTGTCCTGGATGTACTACGCCGATCGTCTGATGGAGTTTCCATCCGGGGTGCTGGGCGTGGCGCTGGGGACTATTCTGCTGCCGTCGCTGTCGAAAAGTTTCGCCAGCGGCAACCACGATGAATACTGCCGCCTGATGGACTGGGGCCTGCGTCTCTGTTTTCTGCTGGCGCTGCCAAGCGCGGTGGCGCTGGGGATCCTGGCGAAACCGCTGACGGTGTCGTTGTTCCAGTATGGAAAGTTCACCGCCTTTGATGCCGCTATGACCCAGCGTGCGCTCGTAGCCTACTCGGTGGGGCTGATGGGGCTGATTGTCGTGAAGGTGCTTGCGCCCGGTTTCTATTCACGTCAGGACATCAAAACGCCGGTTAAGATTGCCATTGTGACGCTGATCATGACGCAGCTGATGAACCTGGCGTTTATTGGACCGCTGAAACACGCGGGGCTGTCATTGTCGATTGGTCTGGCGGCCTGTCTGAACGCCGGGCTGCTGTACTGGCAGCTGCGCAAGCAGGATATCTTCACACCGCAGCCGGGCTGGGCAAGCTTCCTGCTGCGTCTGGCGATTGCGGTAGTGGTGATGGCGGCCGCGCTGGTTGGCATGTTGTATGTCATGCCTGAGTGGGCGCAGGGCACCATGCCTTACCGCCTGATGCGTCTGATGGCCGTGGTGGTGGTCGGTGTGGTGGCGTACTTTGCCATGCTGGCGGTGCTTGGCTTCAAAGTGAAAGAGTTCACCCGCCGCACGGTATAAACGCCAAAAGGGGAGTTCACCAGAAGGTGCTCCCCGCTTCATGACGTGCCGCTACTGCGTCAAATCGAAATCTTTTTCCCACCCGTGATACGTGCCGTGGCCGTCTGACCATCCGCACCGTACAGCCCCGGCTCTTTATAGGGCTTTAACACTTCAAGCGCCTGCTGATTACGGATAATCTGTCCTTCCAGCAGCCAGCCGTTATGCTGGTTAAGATCGCGAAGATGCTGGGTTTTTTCTGTAATGGTCTGCCAGCGTTCGTTGATCTCATCATTGGCGCTGCGTTTCGCGTCTTGCTCAGCGCGTCGCTGTTTTTCCAGATAATCCAGGGTCGCCAGCAGCGAGCTTTTATCTTCAGTTATGCGTTGCAACGCGCTGCCGTTGATTTGACCAGAAGAGAGGTGGTGCTGTTCTGCATCCATCACCGTTTTCAGGTCGTTCAGGACCACCGTCATCTGATCCAGTATTTCTGACAGTCGACTCATACGGTTAGTTACTCTGGAGGAAACTCTGTGCGTCCTGAATCAGCGCATCAGCGATTTTGCTGGTATCCATTTTCAGTTCGCCGTTACGGATAGCCGTTTTCAGCGCTTCAACACGTTCCATATTGATATCGCTGCTGCCTGGCTGCATCAGCTTCGACTGCGCATCGCTCAGCGTGACGCTGGTGCTGTTAGCCGTCGACGTTTTTTCCAGACGCGTTTTTTGCGGGGCAGCCTCATTCGTTTCGCGAGGTTGTACAGTGCTAACCGGCTTCAGGGCTGATGTACGATCAATGCTCATAGTGTTGTCCTCATCGAGGGTTCGCGGCGTTTGCGCCTGACATCATCATTTGTTGAATATTTATCGGCAGTCGCCGCGAAATCTTTAAAAAGATTACAGGTTAATCAGAATATTCCCATCAGGACCGACCGTGCCGCTGACCACCTGGCCTGAGGACATTCTGACCCGGGCATTTTGTGCCACTGCGGCATTATTCAGCGCTTTTCCTTCACTGTTGATACTAAAGCCTTCGCCATTGGCGACCACCATCACCTGTTGTCCTGCTTTCACCCGCCACGCCTGGCGCAGCATGGATAGCTGTATCGCCTGTCCAGGAGCGACATCGCGCAGGCTGACCGCCTCCTGAGCCTGGTTGATATCCAGCATCGTCCGCGGTGGAAGCTGATCCAGACGGCCTCGCTTCAGCGTTACGCTGTCAGGTTGCAGCAGGCTGCCCCGGGGAATGGGAACGGCGGCGACAACATAATTGCCCGTCGCCTGAACCGCAACCTGTAAATAGCGTTTTTCGTTGGCGCAACGCGCCAGCACGTTCACGTTGCCCCATAAGCGGGTGCTGCCGGTCACGCTAAATGACGGGGCTTCGCAGGAAGGGTAAAGGTTAGGCGGGGTGCGCACGGTCACGCGTACGTCATCGCTGAAACCGGCCAGCTTCTGCGCAAAGAATGCATTGAGCTGGTCTTCTAACCCCTCAGCCTGCACCAGAGGGCTTAAAAGCAGTAGGGTCGCCGCCAGGCCACGTTTAAAAGTCCGCATCGCACGTTCCACCATGTCCAGAATTTAGCAAATTCTACCCGCAGTGGTTTTCCATCAACGCAACAAATAGCGACGCATTTTGCGCTTATTCCGTCGATAGGGGAGACGGGGTGAGATTTAAGCTGTGAACTGAAATTTTCTCATCAGCGGAGGAGACATGCTCGATAAACTCGACGCCGCGTTACGTTTTCAGCAGGAAGCGCTCAATTTACGCGCCCAGCGGCAGGAGATTTTAGCCGCCAATATCGCCAACGCGGATACCCCCGGGTATCAGGCGCGCGATATTGATTTTTCCAGTGAACTCAAAAAAGTGATGGAGCGTGGACGTGCCGAAGGAACGGGTGTCTCACTGGCCCTGACATCCTCACGTCATATTCCCGCTCAGGCGATGACCGCGCCAACGACCGACCTGCTTTACCGTATTCCCGATCAGCCCTCGCTTGATGGCAATACCGTCGACATGGACCGGGAGCGCACACAGTTTGCCGATAACAGCCTGCAATACCAGACAGGTCTGACGCTACTCGGCGGGCAAATTAAAGGCATGATGACCGTCCTACAGGGGGGCAATTAGTAAATGGCCTTGCTGAATATTTTTGATATCGCCGGTTCGGCATTAACGGCGCAGTCCAAACGACTGAACGTGGCCGCCAGTAACCTGGCCAACGCCGACAGCGTGACCGGCCCTGACGGGCAACCGTATCGCGCTAAACAGGTTGTCTTCCAGGTTGATGCTGCACCGGGTGCGGCAACGGGCGGCGTAAAAGTGGCGGATGTGGTTGAGAGCCAGGCGCCCGACAAGCTGGTTTACGAGCCAGGCAACCCGCTTGCGGATGCCAGCGGCTACGTGAAAATGCCGAACGTGGATGTGGTCGGGGAGATGGTGAACTCCATGTCCGCGTCGCGCAGTTACCAGGCAAATGTCGAAGTGCTTAATACCGTGAAGAGCATGATGCTCAAAACACTCACTCTCGGCCAGTAAAGGAGACACGCATGTCCATCGCCGTAAACGTGAATGACCCGACAAATACCGGCGTCAACAGCACCAGCAGTGCGACCGGTTCCAGCTCTCTCACCGGGAGCAATGCCTCCGATTTACAGAGCAGCTTTCTGACCCTGCTGGTGGCGCAGCTGAAAAATCAGGACCCGACCAATCCGATGCAGAACAACGAACTGACCACGCAGCTTGCGCAGATCAGTACCGTCAGCGGCATTGAGAAACTGAACACCACGCTCGGCTCGGTCTCCGGTCAAATCGATAACAGCCAGTCCTTGCAGGCCGCCAACCTGATCGGTCACGGGGTGATGATCCCGGGGACCACGATTCTGGCGGGCACCAGCACTACCGATGGCACGTCCACCACCACCACCACGCCGTTTGGCGTTGAGTTGCAGCAGCCGGCCGACAAAGTCACCGCCACAATCAAAGACGCCAGCGGCAACGTGGTGCGCACGATTGAGATTGGCGAGCTTAAAGCGGGCGTTCATACCTTTACCTGGGATGGCAGCCTGACCGACGGCACTAAAGCGCCTAACGGCTCGTATCAGATTGCGATTAGCGCCAGCAACGGCACCACTCAGCTGGTGGCTCAGCCGCTACAGTTTGCCCTGGTTCAGGGCGTCATCAAAGGTAGCGATGGTAACAAACTGGATTTGGGTACCTCCGGTACCACCACACTCGACGAAGTTCGGCAGATTATCTAAGCCTTCATACTTATCAGGAGTAAGTCATGGCCTTTTCTCAAGCGGTCAGCGGCCTGAATGCTGCGGCCACCAACCTGGACGTCATTGGCAACAACATCGCCAACTCCGCGACCTATGGTTTTAAATCCGGTTCTGCGTCTTTTGCAGATATGTTTGCAGGCTCTAAAGTGGGCCTGGGCGTGAAGGTTGCGGGTATCACCCAGGACTTCACCGACGGGACGACCACCAACACCGGTCGCGGTCTGGACGTCGCCATCAGCCAGAACGGTTTCTTCCGTATGGTGGATGCCAACGGTTCCGTGTTCTACAGCCGCAACGGCCAGTTCAAGCTGGATGAAAACCGTAACCTGGTGAACATGCAGGGGCTTCAGTTAACCGGTTATCCGGTTGCCGGCACGCCGCCTACGGTGCAAACCGGTGCGAATCCGCAGGCGATCTCCATCCCAACGACGCTGATGGCGGCGAAGTCCACCACCACTGCCTCTCAGCAGATCAACCTGAACTCCACCGATACCGCGCCAACCGTCGCCTTCGATCCGTCCAACCCTGACTCTTACAACAAGAAAGGCACCGTGACGGTGTTTGACAGCCAGGGTAATGCGCACAACATGAACCTGTTTTATGTCAAAAACGAGACGCCAGCTAACTCCTGGAAAGTGTATTCGCAGGACGGCAGCGTAGCGGGAGATGCAGCGAAACTGGCAACCACGCTGACCTTTAACGAGAGTGGTGTGCTGACGGGTGGCGATGATATCAAGATTACAACGGGCACCGTTCCGGGCGCGACGCCAGCCACGTTTGACATGAGTTTCGCCAACTCCATGCAGCAAAACACCGGTGCGAACAACATCGTGGCGACGAGCCAGAACGGCTATAAGCCGGGCGATCTGGTGAGCTACCAGATCAACGATGACGGTACCGTTGTCGGTAACTATTCGAACGAACAGACCCAGGTGCTGGGCCAGATCGTGCTGGCAAACTTCGCCAACAACGAAGGCCTGAAATCCGAAGGGGATAACGTCTGGTCTGCCACGCAGTCTTCCGGGGTTGCCCTGCTGGGAACCGCGGGTTCCGGTAACTTCGGCACGCTGACTAACGGTGCGCTGGAAGCCTCCAACGTCGATCTGAGTAAAGAGCTGGTGAACATGATCGTCGCGCAACGTAACTACCAGTCCAACGCGCAGACCATCAAAACCCAGGATCAGATCCTCAACACGCTGGTTAACCTGCGTTAAGCAGCTGACGGGAAAGCGCAATGGATCACGCAATATATACAGCGATGGGCGCAGCAAGCCAGACGCTCAATCAGCAAGCTGTTACCGCCAGCAACCTTGCGAACGCTTCCACGCCAGGTTTTCGTGCGCAGCTCAACGCGCTGCGTGCGGTGCCGGTAGAAGGGCTGTCATTGCCCACGCGTACGCTGGTCACCGCCTCCACGCCGGGCGCCGACATGACGCCAGGTCAGATGGATTACACCGCGCGTCCGCTGGACGTTGCCCTTCAGCAGGACGGCTGGCTGGCGGTGCAAACGGCTGACGGCGGGGAAGGGTATACCCGCAACGGTAATATCCAGGTGAGCGCCACCGGGCAGCTGACGATTCAGGGGCATCCGGTGATGGGCGAAGCCGGTCCGTTGACGGTGCCGGAAGGGTCAGAGCTGACCATTGCGGCAGACGGGACGATCTCGGCGTTAAACCCGGGCGACCCGGCGAACACCGTTGCGCCTGTCGGTCGTCTGAAGCTGGTGAAAGCGGAAGGCAACGAAGTGCAGCGTGGCGATGACGGGATGTTCCGTCTGACCCAGGCGGCGCAGGCCACGCGTGGCGCCACGTTACAGGCCGACCCGACCATCCGCGTGATGTCCGGCGTGCTGGAAGGCAGTAACGTCAAACCGGTGGAAGCCATGACCGACATGATCGCCAGCGCCCGCCGCTTCGAAATGCAGATGAAAATCATCAGCAGCGTCGATGAAAACGCAGGCAAGGCTAACCAACTTCTGGCTATGAGTTAACAGGACTCCCTATGATCAGTTCTTTATGGATCGCGAAAACCGGTCTGGACGCACAGCAAACCAATATGGATGTGATTGCCAACAACCTGGCAAACGTCAGCACCAATGGTTTCAAGCGCCAGCGTGCGGTTTTCGAAGATTTGCTTTATCAAACGATTCGTCAGCCAGGGGCGCAGTCTTCTGAGCAAACCACGCTGCCGTCCGGTCTGCAAATTGGTACCGGCGTGCGCCCGGTCGCCACCGAGCGTCTGCACAGCCAGGGCAACCTGTCCCAGACCAACAACAGTAAAGACGTTGCCATTAAAGGTCAGGGTTTCTTCCAGGTGCAGCTGCCTGACGGGACCTCCGCCTATACCCGCGATGGTTCGTTCCAGGTGGATCAGAATGGTCAGCTGGTGACGGCGGGCGGTTTCCAGGTTCAGCCTGCGATCACCATACCGGCGAACGCGCTGAGTATCACCATTGGTCGTGACGGTATCGTCAGCGTCACTCAGCAAGGTCAGGCCGCGCCGGTCCAGGTTGGACAGCTCAACCTGACCACCTTCATGAACGATACCGGACTGGAAAGCATCGGCGAGAACCTCTACACCGAAACGCAGTCTTCCGGCACGCCAAATGAAAGTACCCCGGGCCTGAACGGGGCGGGGCTGCTGTATCAGGGGTATGTGGAAACCTCGAACGTTAACGTGGCGGAAGAGCTGGTGAATATGATCCAGGTCCAGCGCGCCTATGAAATTAACAGTAAAGCAGTGTCGACGACCGACCAGATGCTGCAAAAACTGACGCAACTCTAAGGTGTAGCCCGGTGCGGTAAACGTCGCACCGGCTCCCTGTTTTCGAAGATGAAGGCAATGCAAAAAAACGCGGCGTTTCGTTATCCGATCCTGACTGTTCTGGCCGTCACCCTCAGCGGGTGTGCCTGGATCCCGTCTAAACCATTGGTACAGGGTGCGACTACCGCCCAACCCGTTCCCGGCCCCGCGCCGGTGGTGAACGGCTCTATTTTCCAGACCGCGCAGCCGATTAACTACGGTTATCAGCCGCTGTTTGAAGACCGTCGTCCGCGTAACGTTGGCGATACGCTGACCATTGTGTTGCAGGAAAACGTCAGTGCGAGTAAGAGCTCGTCGGCGAACGCCAGCCGCGACGGCAAAACCAATTTTGGCTTCGACACCGTGCCGCGCTATCTGCAAGGGCTGTTCGGCAACGCCCGTGCGGATGTGGAAGCCTCCGGCGGCAATACCTTTAACGGTAAAGGTGGTGCGAACGCCAGCAACACCTTCAGCGGAACGCTGACGGTTACGGTTGACCAGGTTCTGGTGAACGGCAACCTGCACGTGGTGGGCGAAAAACAGATCGCCATTAACCAGGGTACGGAATTCATTCGCTTCTCCGGTGTGGTTAACCCTCGCACTATCAGCGGCACCAACACCGTACCGTCCACCCAGGTGGCGGATGCGCGCATTGAGTACGTCGGCAACGGCTACATCAACGAAGCGCAAAATATGGGCTGGCTGCAACGCTTCTTCCTTAACTTATCGCCGATGTAAGCGAGGTGACCTATGTATAAATTTCTCTTCGCCGTGGCGCTGTCGCTGGTCGCTACCGTTGCGCAGGCCGATCGCATACGCGATCTCACCAGCGTGCAGGGCGTGCGCGAAAACTCGCTGATTGGCTACGGCCTGGTGGTGGGGCTGGATGGGACGGGTGACCAGACGACCCAGACGCCGTTCACCACCCAGAGCCTGAACAACATGCTCTCGCAGCTCGGTATTACCGTACCGGCCGGGACCAACATGCAGCTGAAAAACGTGGCGGCCGTGATGGTGACCGCGTCTTATCCGGCCTTTGCGCGTCAGGGGCAGACCATCGACGTGGTTGTCTCGTCGATGGGTAACGCCAAAAGCCTGCGCGGCGGTACGTTGCTGATGACGCCGCTGAAAGGCGTCGACAGCCAGGTGTATGCTCTGGCGCAGGGCAACATTCTGGTTGGCGGAGCAGGCGCGTCGGCGGGCGGCAGCAGCGTGCAGGTGAACCAGCTGAACGGGGGACGTATTACCAACGGCGCGATCATCGAACGTGAGCTGCCGACCCAGTTCGGCACCGGCAACACCATTAACCTGCAACTGAATAACGAAGACTTTACGATGGCGCAGCAGATCGCTGACACCATCAACCGCAGCCGGGGCTACGGCAGCGCCACCGCGCTGGATGCCCGTACCGTACAGATCCGCACGTCAACCGGCAGCAGCAACCAGGTGCGGTTGCTGGCCGATATCCAGAATATGGAAGTGAACGTGCCGGTACAGGATGCGAAAGTCATTATCAACTCCCGTACCGGCTCGGTGGTGATGAACCGCGAAGTGACGCTGGACAGCTGCGCCGTGGCGCAGGGCAATCTCTCCGTCACGGTTAACCGCTCGGCCAACGTCAGCCAGCCGGATACCCCGTTTGGTGGCGGTCAGACGGTAGTGACCCCGCAAACGCAGATTGATTTGCGACAGAGCGGCGGTTCGTTGCAGAGCGTGCGCTCCAGCGCCAACCTGAACAGCGTGGTGCGTGCTCTGAATGCGCTGGGTGCAACGCCAATGGATCTGATGTCCATTCTGCAATCCATGCAAAGTGCAGGCTGCCTGCGCGCCAGACTGGAAATCATCTAAATGCTGACCGATAGCAAACTGTTGACCAGTGCCGCCTGGGATGCCCAGTCGCTCAACGAGCTGAAAACCAAAGCGGGCAAGGATCCGGCGGCGAATATCCGCCCGGTTGCCCGTCAGGTGGAAGGCATGTTCGTACAGATGATGTTGAAAAGCATGCGTGAAACCCTGCCGAAAGATGGCATGTTCAGCAGCGATTCCACGCGGCTTTACACCAGCATGTACGATCAGCAGATTGCCCAGCAAATGACCGCCGGAAAGGGGCTCGGCCTGGCGGACATGATCGTGAAGCAGACCGCAGCCGCTCAGGGGCTCCCGCCTGAAGAGGCCCTGCAGCAGGTGCCGCTGAAGTTTGATCTGGAAAAGGTGACCAGTTATCAAAATCAGGCGCTGACGCAGATGGTGCGTAAGGCGATGCCGAAGCCGGCAGAAACGCGTGACGAGCCGCTCTCCGGCGACAGCAAAGACTTCCTGGCGCAGCTCTCCCTGCCGGCGCGTCTTGCCAGTGAAGAGAGCGGCGTGCCGCACCATCTGATTCTGGCGCAGGCGGCGCTGGAGTCGGGCTGGGGGCAACGTCAGATCCGCAGGGAGAACGGTGAGCCGAGCTTCAACATTTTTGGCGTGAAGGCCACCTCCAGCTGGAAAGGGCCGACCACCGAGATCACCACCACCGAATATGAGAACGGTGCGGCAGTGAAGGTGAAAGCCAAATTCCGCGTCTACAGCTCTTATCTGGAAGCGTTGTCGGATTATGTCGGGCTGCTGAGCCGGAATCCGCGCTACACCGCCGTGACCCAGGCCGCCACGCCAGAGCAGGGCGCTCAGGCATTGCAGAATGCTGGCTACGCGACCGATCCAAATTATGCGCGCAAGCTGACCAGCATGATCCAGCAGCTGAAATCTATGTCTGAGAAGGTCAGCAAAGCGTATAGCACAGATCTCGAAAATCTGTTCTGAAAGTTCTCAAGTCCCGGTGGAGGTTGCCGATAACCTTCATCAGGACTCGTGTCTGAACGTATAAAAGGAACCCCCATGTCCAGTTTGATTAACAGCGCCATGAGTGGCCTCAGTGCTGCGCAGTCGGCACTCAATACCGTCAGTAATAATATTTCAAGCTACAACGTGGCAGGTTATACCCGCCAGACCACCATTCTGGGGGCATCAAACAGCACCCTGACCGGCGGTGGCTGGGTGGGTAACGGGGTCTATGTCTCCGGTGTTCAGCGTGAATATGATGCGTTTATCACCAACCAGCTGCGCGCGGCGCAGAACCAGAGCAGTGGGCTGACCACGCGCTACCAGCAGATGTCAAAAATTGATGACGTGCTTTCTGATACCACAAACTCGCTTTCTGCCAACCTCCAGGATTTCTTTAAAAGCCTGCAAACGCTGGTGAGTAACGCAGAAGATCCGGCTGCACGCCAGACGGTACTCGGGAAGGCGGATGGTCTGGTAAACCAGTTTAAAACCAACGATCAATATCTCCGCGATCAGGATGCACAGGTCAATACGGCGATTTCTACCAGCGTCGATCAGATCAATAACTACGCGAAACAGATTGCCAATCTTAACGATCAGATCTCCCGGCTGACTGGCGTCGGTGCGGGCGCATCCCCGAATGAACTGCTCGATCAGCGCGATCAGCTGGTGAGTGAACTGAACAAGATTGTCGGTGTGAACGTCACCGTACAGGACAGCGGCACCTACAACATCTCTATCGCCAATGGTTACACACTGGTACAGGGCAGCAACGCCAGCCAGCTGGCGGCGGTGAAATCCAGTGCGGACCCAGCGCGTACAACAATTGCGTATGTGGATGCCGCTGCGGGCAACGTGGAAATCTCAGAAAAACAGATCACCACGGGGTCGCTTGGGGGGCTGTTAACGTTCCGTTCTCAGGATCTGGATCAGGCGCGAAACACCCTTAACCAGATGGCGCTGGCGTTTGCGGATGCCATGAATACCCAGCACCAGGCTGGCTTTGATGCCAACGGGGATGCAGGCGGCAAGCTGTTTGATTTTGGCTCTCCGGCAGTGCTGAGTAACGGTAAAAACACCGGAAGCGCGTCCGTTACGGCCACGATGACGGACAGTACAAAGGTTCAGGCGACAAACTATAAAGTTGAGTACAACGGTACTGACTGGACAATCACGCGTCTGTCGGACAACACCAGCTTCACGGCCAAGCCTGACGCCAGCGGTAATCTGTCGTTTGATGGTCTCAACGTTAAGATTAGCGGCTCAGCCGATAATAAAGACAGTTTCATCGTCAAACCGGTGAATGACGTCATTGTGAATATGGACGTAGCGATCAGCGACGAATCCAAACTGGCGATGGCCTCCGCGAAAGGAAGCGGCGAAAGCGACAATACCAATGGCCAGAAGCTGCTGGATTTACAGAGCGCCAAATTGGTAGGAGGGAACAAAACCTTTAACGATGCTTATGCCGCGCTGGTCAGTACGGTGGGCAGCACCACGGCGTCGCTGAAAACCAGCAGCGAAACCAAAGTTAACGTGGTGACGCAGCTGACCAAACAACAGCAGTCAATCTCCGGGGTTAACCTGGATGAAGAGTATGGCAACCTGCAACGCTATCAGCAGTACTATCTGGCGAATGCGCAGGTGCTGCAAACGGCGAGCACGCTGTTTGATGCATTGATCAATATCCGCTAAGGCTGAGGCATAAAAAATGCGTATTAGTACTCAAATGATGTATGAGCAAAGCATGCGCGGCGTGACGAACTCCCAAAGTCTCTGGCTCAGCTACGGCGAGCAGATGTCTACGGGGAAGCGTATCAACCGTCCGTCTGACGATCCGATTGCCGCCTCGCAGGCCGTTGTGCTCTCTCAGGCCCAAACGCAAAACAGCCAGTATGCGCTGGCACGCTCCTTCGCTACGACGAAAGTCTCGCTGGAAGAGAACGTGTTATCGCAAGTGACAACCGCCATCCAGGCTGCTCAGGAAAAGATTGTCAATGCGGGCAACGGTACGTTAAGTGACGATGACCGCGCTTCGCTGGCCACGAACCTGCAAGGTATTCGCGATCAGCTCATGAACCTGGCTAACAGCACGGACGGTAACGGTCGCTATATTTTTTCCGGTTACAAGACCGAAGCGGCGGCTTTCGACCAGGCGACGGGTGATTATAAGGGCGGCGGAACGCCAATCAGCCAGCAGGTTGACTCCGCGCGCACGATGCAAATTAGCCATACGGGCACTGAAGTTTTCGATAGCTTCACCAGCAATGCCAAGCCAGAGCCAGATGGTAGTGCGCCGGAAACGAATTTGTTTAAGATCCTCGACTCCGCAATTGAAGCGTTAAATACGCCGATTGGGGAGGACGAAACGAAAGCCGAGGCGTTTACGGCGGCTATTGATAAAGCCAACCGTGGCCTGAGCAACTCCCTCAACAACGTGCTGACCGTGCGCGCCGACCTCGGCATCAAGCTGGATGAGCTGGGCAAGCTGGACGCTCTGGGTGAAGACCGCGCGCTGGGTCAGACGCAGCAGATGAGTAACCTGGTTGACGTGGACTGGAACTCGGTGATTTCGTCCTACACCATGCAGCAGGCGGCGTTGCAGGCCTCGTATAAAGCCTTTAGCGATATGCAGGGTATGTCTTTGTTCCAGATGAACAAATAAGACTCTGACCTGTTTGACATGTCTTGAAACTGGGCATGTTTTGACTGCCCAACCCGTCCGGGTTGGGCATTTTTTTTACACACTTTCTGCCTGTGCGGACAGCACCCGGGCGCTTTCAATCACTCTGATAGCCAGCGCAATGGCACCACACAGGGTTGCCAGAGCCACCACGCCAGACCAGCCTGCCAGCGTATAGATATTGCTGCCTAATGCCGAACCCAGCGCCATTCCGATGAAAATGACGGTAAACAGCAGGGCGTTCAGGCGTCCGCGGGCCTGCGGCTCAAGGCTGTAGACCAGGTTCTGGTGGGCCACGAGGCTGGACTGCAAGCCGAGATCGAAACCGACCGCGGAGAGGGCAATCAGGATCAACTGACCGTGTACACCCAGTGCCGGCATCATGAACATCAGGGCAAACGAGAGGGTCACCAGCGCGGCACCCAGCTGGGTCACTTTACCGGCGCCCAGCTTATCTGCCAGACCCCCTGCCAGCGGTGCAGCCAGCGCACCAGCGGCTCCGGCAATACCAAATCCACCCGCTACGGCGCTGCCAAGGTGATACCGTTCCAGCAGCATGACCGCCAGCGTTGACCAGAATGCGCTAAAGGCAATCGACAGAAAACCCTGAGCCAGCGCCGCGCGACGCAGTGCCGGGTAACGACGCCACAGGTGCTCCATGGAGCGCATCAGCGCCGGGTAGCTCAGCGTGGAGTGAACGGCGAAGCGGGGAAGCACGGCCCACATCACCACGCCAATAAAGGCAATACTTGCGGCGGCAAGCTGATACATCACCCGCCAGCCAAAGGCTTCACCCACCACGCCGCTCACGGTTCTGGAGAGCAAAATCCCCAGCAGCAGGCCGGTCATCACCGTGCCGACCGTTTTTCCCTGTTTGCCTTCCGGCGCGAGGATCGCTGCGGCCGGGACAATATCCTGCGCCATGGTGGCGGCCATGCCAATCAGCAGGCTGGTGAGCAGCAGGGAGTGCAGTTGTCCGGTCAGGCTACAACCCAGCAGGAACAGCGCCAGGGCCGCGCTTTTTATCAGGATCAGCGTTCTGCGGTCATGACGATCGCCGAGCGGGAGCAGAAACAGGATGCCCAGGGCATAACCCGCCTGGGTGAGCGTCGGGACCATGCCCATGCCTTCGATGCTCAGATGCAGGTCTGAGCCCATCAGCGGCAGCAGAGGCTGGGCATAATAGATGGATGCCACGCTAAAGCCCGCACCGAGCGCCAGCATTAAGATTACCCAGCGGCTTACTGCCCGGGTGGTGGTTGTGTTCATAAGATGTACCTCATTCGTCGTGTGCGGCTATTTTTTATCAGTACGCCTTGCGACGGTAGCGGGCGCGGTGGTAAAACGCTTATACGTGTGGCGTATGGGTAAAAATGGTATGAAAAGGTCTGAGCGTATAGATCGGGTAGAACTGATGCGAACGTTTGTTCGCATTGTGGAGGCGGGGTCTCTTTCTGCGGCGGCACGTCAGCTGGCAACAACCCAGGCCACGGTGAGCCGACGGTTGCAGTCGCTTGAGACCATGCTGGGAGTACGTCTGATGTTGCGCACAACCCATACGACCCGGCTGACCGATGACGGCGAACGCTGCTATCAGCATGCCCGACGGGTGATTGACAGCTGGCTGGCGCTGGAAGACGAGGTAGGGCAGACGGAAGATGAACCGGTTGGGGTGCTGAGGGTGCGCGCCCCGCACGCGTTTGGCCAGGATCAGCTTCTGAAACCGTTAACCGAATTTTTACAGCGCTATCCCCAGCTTTCTGTAGAGTGGATGCTCAACGATCGCTCGGTTGATTTCCTCGGCGACAACCTTGACTGTGCTATTCGGGTGGGTGTGGAAGTCGATCCGGCAACCGTGTCCGTGCTGCTGGCTGAAGTGCCGCGCTCGGTGGTGGCTTCACCGGAATTACTGGCCCGTTACCCCGCGGTTAAAACGCCGGAAGATTTGCAGCAGCTTCCCTGGATTGCCATCAGCTCTTTTTATCAACGCCATGTGGAGCTTTTCCACGATGCATCATCTGCCCCGGCGCGGGTTACCATTACGCCACGGCTGAGTACCGACAGCCTGTATGTGGCGCGCAATACGGCACTCACCGGGCTGGGTGTGGCGGTGGTATCCAGCTGGACAGTACAGGATGATATTCAGGAAGGAAGACTGGTGCATCTACTGCCAGAGTGGCAGCCGGCAGCGTTACCGGTACATCTGGTTTACCCCTGGTCTCGTTATTATCCGGCGCGCTTGCGGCGTTTTCTGGAGCTGATGCGGCAGATAATGCCGGAGGTCACCGGAATGAGAAAGCCCCTGCAACAGCCATAAAAAAGCCGACCCGAAGGTCGGCTTTCAGTCTTAGCGTGCGTTATTCAACAGGCTGAGGACGAGTAGCTGGCGCAGTAGCCATATGCGTTGCACTGTGACCACCGGCAGCACCTTTGCCTTCGAAGTTGAATGCCGGACGAACCCAGTCGCTATGGCGTGGCGCTTCAGGTACATACTCAGGTGCCGGGGCGCGAGTCATCGGCGCGGTAGCAACGTGAGCAGGCGCTGGAGCGGCAACGACCTCAACCGGCTCGGATTTCACTTCAGCCTCTTTGACCTCTTCGACAACAGGCTCAACCTGAATCTCGACGTCCTGAACAACCTCTTCCGTCACCGTTTCGACGGCAACGTCTGCGGGCTCTTCTGCTGCGGAGACTGGTTCAGCTTCCTCCGCGACTTCTTCAGCCACCACGGTATCTTCTTCGGCAATGATCTGCGGGGCGGCATCAACCGGCGCAGCAATCACTTCAGGATGGGTCGTTTCCACTTCCACAGCCTGCGGTGCCGCCGTGTCAACAACCTGCGGTTCAACCACGGTTGCCGCTTCAGTCACGACGTCTTCCACCGCTGCTACCGGTGCAATCACCTCTTCGGTCACAGCCTGTTCTTCAACAGCCTGCTCCGGGCGAGCAACCGGATAACGGATCCAGACTTTACCGGATGCCATCTCAGGTGACGCGCACGCCACGGTCAGCGGCATTGGCGACTGAGTCGGGTAACGCTCGTCACGGTAGCGACGACGACGCTGGCCGCTCACGCGCAGGTGACGCGGAGAACGACGGGAGCGACGCGGCATACCTGCGTTGTCACGGTTTTCGCTGCTTTCGTCCTGCTCAACCTGATTTTCCACTACGGCTGGTAGGTCAACTTTTGCAACCTGGGTACCCGTTGTGCTTTCTGCTGTTTCAACCGCGATAATGTCGTTTTCTTCCGTCTGAACAGCACCCACACGTACTTTCTGGGTCAGCTGACGCTGCTTACGACGCGGCATAACCTGAGTACGCTCTTCCTGCTCCGTGTCCTGCTGTTCAACAGGCGCTTCGCGGTTCAGGTTTTTGACTTCCTGCTGGGCCTGGCGTTTCTCGTCGTTACGACGACGGTTACGCTCGCGGCGAGGTTGCTGCTCGTCACGCTGTTTGCTCTTCTCGGACTCATCGCCCGCCTGCTGGCGAATCTCACGATCTTCAACGTTCTGCTGTTGCTTCTCGCGACGGTTGCGACGGTTGTCCTCGCGTTGTTCACGACCTTCGTTGTTCTCGGAACGATTATCACGGCGCTCGTTACGATCGCTACGGTCGTTGCGGTCATTACGATCGCGACGATTGTTCTGACGCTTACGACGGTCCTGCTGACGCTCTGGTTTCGCTTCTTTTGGCGCTTCTTTCGGCTGCTCAGGCTGAACTTCTTCGCCAGCAAACATTTTTTTCAACGCGCCGAAGATGCGGCTCAGGAGACCCGGCTGCTCAGGTTGCGCTTTTGGCGCGGCAGGGGCCGCCTTTTGCACGGCAGGTTTTGCCGCTGGTTTTTCCAGCGTCGCTTCCGGCGGGGCTTCCGGCATGATGAAGGTTGCTAATGCAGGCTGCTCAGGCAGTTTACGCTCGGCAGGCTCTTCATCCGATGGCAGCGCCATTTCTTCTTCATGCAGCTTCGGTAGCAGGTAGCTGAGGGTGCTTGTCTCTTCGCCTTTACGCACGCGCAGCACGTGATAGTGCGGGGTTTGCATCTCGTCGTTTGGCACGATGATGCAGCGAACACCGCCCTGACGCGCTTCAATTGCGCTTACCGCTGCACGTTTTTCGTTCAGCAGGTAGGAGGCAATCGGCACCGGAACGATGGCGTGAACCTCTTTGGTGTTCTCTTTCAGCGCTTCTTCTTCAATCAGACGCAGAATAGAGAGGGAGAGCGATTCATTGTCACGCACGGTACCCGTACCGGAACAGCGCGGGCAGACGTGATGGCTGGACTCGCCGAGTGACGGGCTCAGACGCTGACGGGACATTTCCAGCAGGCCGAAGCGCGAGATATGGCTAATCTGGATACGTGCGCGATCCTGGCGCACCGCTTCACGCAGACGGTTTTCAACCGCACGCTGGTGGCGAACCGGGGTCATGTCGATGAAGTCGATAACAATCAGACCACCCAGGTCGCGCAGGCGGAGCTGGCGGGCGATTTCATCAGCGGCTTCAAGGTTGGTGTTGAAGGCGGTCTCTTCGATGTCGCCGCCACGGGTTGCACGCGCGGAGTTGATGTCGATAGCGGTCAGCGCTTCGGTGGTATCAATTACGATAGAACCGCCGGACGGCAGACGCACTTCACGCTGGAAGGCAGACTCGATCTGGGATTCAATCTGATAGTGGCTGAACAGCGGGATTTCACCGGTGTACAGTTTAATTTTGCTGGTGAAATCCGGGCGACCCAGCGCGGCGATGTGCTGGCGAGCCAGCTCAAGCACTTTCGGGTTATCAATCAGAATTTCACCGATGTCCTGACGTAGATAATCACGGAAGGCACGCACAATAACGTTGCTTTCCTGGTGGATCAGGAACGGAGCAGGACGGCTCTCAGCCGCTTTCTTGATGGCTTCCCAGTGCTTCAGACGGAAGCTCAGGTCCCACTGCAACGCTTCGGCAGATTTGCCGACGCCTGCGGTGCGCACGATAAGGCCCATGCCGTCTGGCAGCTCGAGACTTGCCAGCGCTTCTTTCAGCTCGGTACGGTCATCGCCTTCGATACGGCGAGAGATGCCACCCGCACGCGGGTTGTTTGGCATCAATACCAGATAGCTTCCTGCCAGGCTGATAAAGGTGGTCAGTGCGGCACCTTTGTTGCCACGCTCTTCTTTATCGATCTGGACGATAACTTCCTGACCTTCACGCAGAACATCTTTAATGTTCGGACGGCCATGGGAGTTGTAGTTTGCAGGAAAATATTCGCGGGCGATTTCTTTGAGAGGAAGGAAACCGTGACGCTCAGCACCGTAATCGACAAATGCAGCTTCAAGGCTTGGTTCAATGCGGGTGATTTTGCCTTTGTAAATGTTCGCTTTTTTCTGTTCGTGTCCAGGACTTTCGATATCCAGATCGTACAGGCGCTGCCCATCCACAAGGGCGACACGCAACTCTTCTTGCTGAGTTGCGTTGATTAACATTCTTTTCATCGTAACTTACTCGTTATTCTTACATTGACGACAAAGCTGCGGGCAAGGTGACGCTTTCCGGGGTATGAACCGATGGCCTCGTGTCTATTCACGTCGCCAACCTCACGGTTGTCGCTCGCTTAAGAGGCGCAGAGTGTCGGTTGCCTGTGTTTCATACGGAAACACAGCGCAATTATCAGGGGAATTGCCTGGGAAAACTCTCCAGAGAACAATCCTTATACCGGGAAGTACTGCAACCCGCAGCCCGCTAACTGCCTGAAAGATCAATACGTCTTACGCCATTGCTGCGTGGATGATCGGTCAGACAAAATTGGTCATTCCGTCGACATCCTTACAAAACCCGGATTTAACGCGGAAAACGGATTCATTATTCCACTGCTCGCCGGGTTATAGCAAGATGACTTTTACCAATTATCACCCGGTTACTCACAGTTTCTTCACTTCAAGGGGGTGATTGGTTTAATAACCACCAAATCGATTGCGCGAAAGGGGAGTGGTCCGGATAAAAGTAAATATAAGCATAGAAAAATGAGTGGCGCTAATGTCTGACGCTATTTAGAATCGCCAACCATGAAAACAGAGACTCCAGCCGTAAAAATGGTTGCCATCGCCGACGACGAGGCGGGGCAACGTATCGATAATTTTTTGCGCACCCAGTTGAAGGGCGTGCCAAAAAGTATGATTTATCGCATCTTGCGTAAGGGCGAGGTGCGGGTGAACAAAAAACGCGTGAAGCCAGAGTATAAGCTCGAGGCGGGCGATGAAGTCCGGATTCCACCGGTACGTGTTGCAGAGCGTGAAGAAGAGGTCGTTTCTCCGAAGCTGCAAAAAGTCGCGGCCCTGAGCGACGTTATCCTTTATGAGGACGACCACATTCTGGTGCTGAATAAACCGTCCGGAACGGCGGTACACGGGGGGAGCGGTCTGAGCTTCGGCGTGATTGAAGGGTTACGCGCGCTGCGCCCGGAAGCGCGTTTCCTCGAACTGGTTCACCGTCTTGACCGCGATACCTCTGGCGTGCTGCTGGTGGCGAAAAAACGTTCTGCGCTGCGTTCTTTGCACGAGCAACTTCGTGAAAAAGGGATGCAGAAAGATTACCTGGCGCTGGTTCGCGGCCAGTGGCAGTCCCACGTGAAAGTGGTGCAGGCGCCGCTGCTGAAAAATATTCTGCAAAGCGGCGAGCGCATTGTTCGTGTTAATCAGGAAGGGAAACCGTCTGAGACGCGCTTTAAAGTTGAAGAGCGCTACGAATTCGCCACGCTGGTGCGCTGTAGTCCGGTGACGGGGCGTACCCACCAGATTCGCGTCCATACCCAGTTTGCGGGCCATCCGATTGCGTTTGATGACCGCTATGGCGATCGCGAATTTGATAAGCAGCTGGCGGGAACAGGGCTGTCGCGTCTGTTCCTGCACGCGGCAGCGCTGAAATTTACCCATCCTAATACCGGCGAAGTTATCCGTATTGAAGCGCCGCTGGATGAGCAGCTCAAACGCTGTCTGAAAGTTCTGCGCGGCTGATTTTGTGCCGGGTGGCGCTGCGCTTACCCGGCCAACATGTTTTTCTCCCTCTCCCTGTGAGCATCAGGCCGCAACGGTCACATCGTCAGCGGATTACACTCTTCTCGCCTTAACATCTGGCACAGCGCAATCAGCGGCAACCCCACCAGCGTGTTGGGATCGCGGCCATCGAGCTTGTCGAACAACGCAATCCCTAGTCCTTCACTTTTAAAGCTCCCTGCACAGTTCAGCGGACGTTCCCGACGCACATAATCCATAATCTCCTGCTCGCTAAGATGACGGAAGTGCACATCAAACGGCTCGCACTCGGTTTGCAGATGACCGGAAGCCGAATTATAAAGCGCCAGGCCGGTATAAAAGGTCACGATACCGCCTCGCGCACGCAACAGCTGCTGGCAGGCGTTTTCTTCCGTATGCGGTTTGCCGGTGATTTCGCCGTCCAGCACACAAACCTGATCGGAGCCTATAATCAGATGTGCGGGGTAACGTACGGCCAGCGACTGTGCTTTCTCTTTCGCGAGACGGGTCACCAGATGACGCGGTGACTCGCCCGGCTGTGGCGTTTCATCCACCTCCGGCGCAGCGCATTCAAACGGGATCCCGAGCTTTTCCAGCAGCATTCGGCGATAAGGTGAAGTGGAAGCAAGGACGAGATTTGGCATATTTTTATCACCAGATATAGCGTATCGATGCCAGCCATTTTAAACTACAGGCCGCAATGTGTGCGAATAATTGGCAAAAGGCAGCTCTGGTTGCCTTTTTCTTTGACTCTATGACGTTACAAAGTTAATATGCGCGCCCTATGCAAAAGGTAAAATTACCCCTGACTCTTGATCCGGTTCGTACGGCTCAAAAACGCCTCGATTACGAAGGAATCTATTCTTCCGATCAGGCTGAGCGTATTGCCGAATCTGTAGTCAGTGTGGACAGTGATGTAGAATGCTCCATGTCGTTCGCTATCGACAACCAGCGTCTCGCCGTGTTAACCGGTGATGCAAAGGTGACGGTAACGCTCGAATGTCAGCGTTGCGGGAAACCGTTTGTACAGCATGTTCACACAACGTATTGTTTTAGTCCGGTTCGTTCTGACGAACAGGCTGAAGCACTCCCGGAAGCATATGAGCCGATTGAGGTTAACGAATTCGGTGAAATCGATCTTCTGGCGCTGGTTGAAGATGAAGTCATCCTCTCCCTGCCAGTCGTTCCGGTGCATGATTCTGAACACTGTGAAGTGTCCGAGGCGGACATGGTCTTTGGGGAACTGCCTGATGAAGCGCAAAAACCAAACCCATTTGCCGTATTAGCCAGCTTAAAGCGTAAGTAATTGAGGAGTAAGGTCCATGGCCGTACAACAGAATAAACCAACCCGTTCCAAACGTGGCATGCGTCGTTCCCATGACGCGCTGACCGCAGTTACCAGCCTGTCTGTAGACAAGACTTCTGGTGAGAAACACCTGCGTCACCACATCACCGCTGACGGTTTCTACCGCGGCCGCAAGGTTATCACTAAGTAATCACGCGTCAGCGTGATTAGGCTTAGTGAGGAACTTCCCCGTGCAAACGGGGAGTTTACCGAACCAGGCTGCGACGATACCTTGACACGTCTAACCCTGGCGTTAGATGTCATGGGGGGAGATTTTGGCCCTACCGTGACAGTGCCTGCAGCATTGCAGGCACTGAATTCTAATTCGCAACTCACACTTCTTTTAGTCGGTAATCCCGACACAATCACGCCATTACTTGCAAAAGCTGACTTTGAACAACGTTCGCGTCTGCAGATTATTCCTGCGCAGTCAGTTATTGCCAGTGATGCCCGGCCATCGCAGGCTATTCGTAATAGCCGTGGCAGCTCTATGCGAATGGCGCTGGAGCTGGTGAAAGAAGGGCGAGCGCAGGCTTGCGTCAGCGCGGGAAATACTGGCGCGCTGATGGGGCTGTCGAAATTATTGCTCAAGCCGATTGAGGGCATTGAGCGTCCGGCGCTGGTGACGGTATTACCGCATCAGCAGAAGGGCAAAACGGTGGTGCTGGATCTGGGCGCTAACGTGGATTGTGATAGTACAATGCTGGCTCAGTTTGCCGTTATGGGGTCGGTGCTGGCTGAAGACGTGGTCGGGATTAACAATCCCCGCGTTGCTTTACTGAATATTGGTGAAGAAGAGACTAAAGGCCTGGACAGTATCCGCGACGCTGCGGAAATACTCAAACAGGTCCCCTCCATCAACTATATTGGTTATCTCGAAGCCAATGAGTTGCTGACGGGCAAAACGGATGTATTAGTGTGTGATGGCTTCACCGGAAACGTGACGTTGAAGACCATGGAAGGGGTCGTACGAATGTTCCTTTCTCTGCTGAAATCGCAGGGAGAAGGTAAAAAAAGGTCCTGGTGGCTGATTTTATTAAAGCGTTGGTTACAAAAAAGCCTGACGCGGCGATTCAGTCACCTCAACCCCGACCAGTATAATGGCGCCTGTCTGTTAGGATTGCGCGGCATCGTGATTAAGAGTCATGGCGCCGCCAATCAGCGAGCATTTACCGTCGCGATTGAACAGGCAGTGCAGGCGGTGCAGCGTCAAGTCCCTCAGAGGATTGCCGCTCGCCTGGGATCTGTATTAGCTAAAAGTGACTGAGCGTACATGTATACGAAGATTTTAGGTACCGGCAGCTACCTGCCAAAACAAGTGCGTACCAACGCCGATCTTGAAAAAATGGTAGATACGTCTGACGAGTGGATTGTCACGCGCACAGGTATCCGTGAACGTCGTATCGCCGCGCCAGACGAAACTGTGTCCACCATGGGCTACGAAGCCGCTCAGCGAGCGCTTGAGATGGCTGGCATTGATAAAGAACAGATCGGGCTTATTGTGGTGGCGACAACCTCTGCCACGCATGCCTTCCCAAGCGCAGCGTGCCAGGTGCAGAACATGCTCGGCATCAAAGGCTGTCCGGCATTTGATGTTGCAGCAGCGTGCGCGGGGTTCACTTATGCGCTGAGCATCGCCGATCAGTATGTAAAATCGGGCGCCGTAAAATATGCGCTGGTGATCGGCGCTGATGTGCTGGCGCGTACCTGCGATCCAACCGATCGCGGCACGATCATTATTTTTGGCGATGGCGCGGGCGCGGTGCTGCTGGGGCAGTCCGAAGAGCCGGGCATCATCTCCACGCACCTGCATGCCGATGGCCGCTACGGCGAGCTGTTAACGCTGCCTAACGCCGATCGCGTTAATCCTGATAACTCCATTTACCTCACCATGGCAGGTAATGAAGTATTCAAGGTGGCGGTGACTGAGCTTGCGCATATTGTCGATGAGACGCTGGAAGCCAATAACCTTGAACGCACCGCACTCGACTGGCTGGTGCCGCATCAGGCGAACCTGCGTATCATCAGCGCGACGGCGAAGAAGCTGGGCATGTCTATGGATAACGTTGTGGTGACGCTTGATCGCCACGGCAACACCTCTGCGGCATCGGTACCGTGCGCATTTGACGAAGCGGTACGCGATGGACGAATTAAACGGGGCCAACTGGTCTTGCTTGAAGCCTTTGGTGGCGGGTTCACCTGGGGTTCCGCGCTGGTTCGTTTCTAGGATAAGGATTAAAAAATGACGCAATTTGCTTTTGTGTTCCCGGGACAGGGCTCGCAAACTGTTGGGATGTTGTCTGAAATGGCAGCAAACTATCCGGTTATTGAAGAGACTTTCCGTGAAGCCTCTGACGCGCTGGGTTATGATCTGTGGGCGCTGACCCAACAGGGCCCCGCTGAAGAGCTGAACAAAACCTGGCAGACTCAACCGGCACTGCTGGCAGCCTCCGTCGCATTGTGGCGCGTATGGCAGCAGCAGGGCGGCAAAGCGCCGACGCTGATGGCGGGTCATAGCCTGGGTGAATACTCTGCGCTGGTCTGCGCAGGGGTGATTGCCTTCGCTGACGCGGTACGCCTGGTTGAATTGCGTGGTAAATTCATGCAGGAAGCGGTGCCAGAGGGCACGGGCGGCATGTCTGCCATCATCGGTCTGGATGATGCGTCTATCGCTAAAGCCTGTGAAGAATCTGCTGAAGGTCAGGTCGTTTCTCCGGTAAACTTTAACTCGCCAGGCCAGGTGGTTATCGCGGGTCATAAAGAAGCGGTTGAGCGTGCAGGCGCTGCCTGTAAAGCTGCGGGCGCAAAACGTGCACTGCCCCTGCCGGTGAGCGTGCCGTCTCACTGCGCGCTGATGAAGCCCGCTGCCGATAAGCTGGCGGTTGAGCTGGAAAAAATGACCTTTAACGCACCGACGATTTCCGTTGTGAATAACGTCGATGTGCAGTGCGAAACCGCGCCGGAGGCTATCCGTAACGCGCTGGTTCGCCAGCTCTACAGCCCGGTTCAGTGGACTAAAACCGTTGAATTTATGGCGTCTCAGGGCGTTGAACATCTGTATGAAGTTGGTCCAGGTAAGGTACTTACCGGTCTGACAAAACGTATTGTAGACACCCTGACTGCCTCGGCGATTAACGAGCCGGAAGCCATGAAAGCGGCACTCTCGCAATAAAAGAGGAATACCATGAGTTTTGAAGGAAAAATTGCCCTGGTGACCGGCGCAAGCCGCGGTATTGGGCGCGCTATTGCTGAAACACTGGTTGCGCGCGGCGCGACGGTGATCGGGACTGCGACCAGTGAGAATGGCGCACAGGCCATCAGCGACTATCTGGGTGCGAACGGTAAAGGTCTGGTACTGAATGTGACTGAACCAGCATCTATCGAATCTGTTCTGGAAAATATTCGCGCAGAGTTTGGCGAAGTGGATATTCTGGTCAATAATGCCGGGATCACTCGCGACAACCTGCTGATGCGAATGAAAGACGACGAGTGGAACGATATTATCGAAACCAACCTGTCATCTGTATTCCGTCTGTCAAAAGCGGTAATGCGCGCTATGATGAAAAAGCGTCATGGTCGTATTATCACTGTAGGTTCTGTGGTTGGTACCATGGGAAATGCTGGTCAGGCTAACTACGCTGCGGCGAAAGCAGGTCTGATCGGTTTCAGTAAGTCGCTGGCGCGTGAAGTCGCGTCCCGCGGAATTACTGTAAACGTTGTTGCTCCGGGCTTTATTGAAACGGACATGACGCGTGCGCTGACTGATGAGCAGCGTGCGGGTACGCTGGCGGCAGTTCCGGCGGGTCGTCTTGGCGACCCTAAAGAAATCGCCAGCGCGGTTGCATTTTTAGCCTCTGACGAAGCGGGTTACATCACTGGTGAAACCCTCCACGTCAACGGCGGGATGTACATGGTTTAATCACGATCGAAAATATTTGCGTTATTTGGGCAAATGGCCTCAAAATAACGTAAAATCGTGGTAAGACCTGCCGGGATTTAGTTGCAAATTTTTCAACATTTTATACACTACGAAAACCATCGCGAAAGCGAGTTTTGATAGGAAATTTAAGAGTATGAGCACTATCGAAGAACGCGTTAAGAAAATTATCGGCGAACAGCTGGGCGTTAAGCAGGAAGAAGTTGTGAACTCCGCTTCCTTTGTTGAAGACCTGGGCGCAGATTCTCTTGACACCGTTGAGCTGGTAATGGCTCTGGAAGAAGAGTTTGATACTGAGATTCCGGACGAAGAAGCTGAGAAAATCACCACCGTTCAGGCTGCCATTGATTACATCAACGGTCACCAGGCGTAAGTGAACATCTCCAGGCGGTCATTCGACCGCCTGAGTTTTATCTTTTGTTGTCCCACGAATCTCTTTTTTTATCCCTCCCTGGAGGACAAGCGTGTCTAAGCGTCGTGTAGTTGTGACCGGACTTGGCATGTTGTCTCCTGTCGGCAATACCGTAGAGTCCACCTGGAAAGCTCTCCTTGCCGGTCAGAGCGGCATCAGCCTAATCGACCATTTCGATACTAGCGCCTATGCAACGAAATTTGCTGGCTTAGTAAAGGATTTTAACTGTGAAGAGATCATCTCGCGCAAAGAACAGCGCAAGATGGATGCCTTCATTCAATATGGAATTGTCGCTGGCGTTCAGGCCATGCAGGATTCTGGCCTTGAGATTACGGAAGAGAACGCGACCCGTATCGGCGCCGCTATCGGCTCCGGGATTGGCGGTCTTGGTCTGATTGAAGAAAACCATACATCTTTGATGAATGGCGGCCCGCGTAAAATCAGCCCGTTCTTCGTTCCGTCTACGATTGTCAACATGGTGGCAGGTCACCTGACCATTATGTTCGGCCTGCGTGGCCCAAGCATCTCAATCGCGACAGCCTGTACGTCTGGCGTGCATAACATCGGCCAGGCCGCGCGTATCATTGCGTACGGCGATGCAGATGCTATGGTTGCGGGCGGCGCTGAAAAAGCCAGTACCCCGCTGGGCGTCGGTGGCTTCGGTGCAGCGCGTGCGCTCTCTACCCGAAACGATAATCCGCAGGCGGCGAGCCGTCCGTGGGATAAAGACCGTGACGGTTTCGTACTGGGTGACGGTGCAGGCATGATCGTACTGGAAGAGTACGAACACGCGAAAAAACGTGGCGCGAAAATTTATGCTGAAGTTGTTG
This sequence comes from Enterobacter cloacae complex sp. 397G4, assembly GCF_050031515.1. NCBI lineage: Bacteria > Pseudomonadati > Pseudomonadota > Gammaproteobacteria > Enterobacterales > Enterobacteriaceae > Enterobacter > Enterobacter cloacae complex sp. 397G4. Next base: position 1,863,845 of record NZ_JBLGWE010000001.1, read on the forward strand.
GCTTTGGCATGAGCAGCGATGCTTATCACATGACGTCTCCTCCAGAGAACGGCGCAGGCGCTGCGCTGGCGATGGAAAACGCCATTCGCGATGCGGGCATTACGCCGGCACAGATTGGCTACGTTAACGCGCATGGGACGTCTACCCCTGCGGGCGATAAAGCAGAAGCGCAGGCTGTTAAGTCTATCTTCGGCGAATCTGCCGGCCGCGTAATGGTAAGCTCCACGAAATCCATGACCGGTCACCTGCTGGGTGCTGCGGGGGCAGTAGAGTCAATCTATTCTATTCTCGCGCTGCGCGATCAGGCTGTACCGCCAACCATCAACCTGGATAATCCGGATGAAGGTTGCGATCTGGACTTCGTTCCTCACGAAGCGCGCCAGGTTAGCGGTATGGAGTATACCCTGTGTAACTCCTTCGGCTTCGGTGGAACTAACGGTTCTCTGATCTTCAAAAAGGTCTGAGTCTGGTTAGTCGCTGACGATAAAAAAAGGTCCGCTTGCCGGGCCTTTTTTATTAGGTGAAATCCCCTTGTCCGGCTGCTCACATCCTGCCAGACTGAGCCTCCACGCATAAGGAGCCACCATGTTTTTAATTAATGGCCTTGAGCAAGACACGCTGCCGGCAAGCGACAGGGCGACCCAGTTTGGCGATGGCTGTTTCACGACTGCGCGTATTCTCGACGGTGGCGTGTGTCTGCTCGGGGCCCATATCCTTCGTTTACAAAAAGCCTGCGAAGCATTACTGATCCCCTTCTCGCAGTGGGACATTCTTGAAAGTGAAATGCGTCGGCTGGCGTCAGATAAAGCAAGCGGCGTCCTGAAAGTCATTATTAGCCGCGGGAGCGGTGGCCGGGGCTATAGCGGTTCTGCCTGTCTGCATCCTACGCGGATCCTTTCCGTTTCAGATTATCCTTCCCATTATGCGCACTGGCGTGAAGAGGGCGTAGCCATGGCGTTAAGTCCGGTACGTCTGGGGCGAAACCCGATGCTCGCTGGCATAAAACATCTCAACCGCCTTGAACAGGTGCTTATTCGTACTCATCTTGAGCAGACGGAGGCCGGGGAGGCGCTGGTTCTTGACAGCGAAGGGTACATTACGGAATGCTGTGCGGCTAATTTACTCTGGCGGAAGGGCAGTGACGTGTTCACGCCTTCGCTGGAGCAGGCCGGCGTCAACGGCATTATGCGGCAGTTTTGTCTGCACCAGCTGGCACGCGCAGGCTTTCGCGTTGTCGAAGTCAACGCTAAGGAAGAGGCGCTGCTGTCTGCCGATGAAGTCGTAATCTGCAATGCGCTGATGCCCGTTGTCCCCGTTCGCGCTTATGGCCGCAAATGCTGGTCATCCCGCGAGCTGTTCCAGTTTCTGGCCCCGTTATGTGAGCAAACCAGGTAGTCATGAAGAAAATGTTACGCTTTGTCCTCCTTCTTATCGTTGCGTTCGGTATCGCTGGCGGAGCGGGAGTGTGGAAAGTCCGTCAGCTGGCGGAGAGTCAGATCCTGATAAAAGACGAGACGATTTTTACCCTGAAAGCGGGGACCGGGCGGCAGGCGCTTGGTCAGCAGCTGTATGACGACAAAATTATCAATCGCCCACGCGTATTCCAGTGGCTGCTGCGTATTGAACCGGACCTGTCCCATTTCAAGGCCGGCACCTATCGCTTTACCCCTGGCATGACCGTGCGCGAGATGCTGCAACTGCTGGAGAGTGGTAAAGAAGCCCAGTTCCCGCTGCGTTTTGTGGAAGGTATGCGTCTGAGCGATTACCTCAGGCAGCTGCGGGACGCGCCATACATTAAGCATACGCTGAAAGATGACCGCTACCAGACCGTGGCAGACGCCTTAAAATTCGAACATCCCGAGTGGGTGGAAGGCTGGTTCTGGCCCGATACGTGGATGTATACGGCAGGCACGACGGATGTGGCCATTCTGAAGCGCGCGCACAACAAAATGGTCGCGGCGGTAGACGCTGCCTGGAAAGGGCGAGCAGAGGGCCTGCCTTATAAAGATCAAAACCAGTTCATGACGATGGCCTCGATCATCGAGAAAGAGACGGCCGTTGCTGCCGAACGTGACCAGGTTGCCTCGGTGTTTATTAACCGTCTGCGCATCGGCATGCGTTTGCAAACCGATCCTACCGTCATCTACGGCATGGGCGAAAACTTCAACGGCAGGATTTCCAGAAAAGATCTGGAGACGCCAACGGCGTATAATACCTACGTGATTAGCGGCCTGCCGCCTGGACCGATTGCGACGCCGAGTGAAGCATCGTTGAAGGCCGCCGCGCACCCGGCCAAAACGCCGTATCTCTATTTTGTGGCTGACGGAAAAGGGGGGCATACGTTTAATACCAACCTGGCCAGCCACAATCGCTCCGTTCAGGACTATCTGAAGGCACTTAAGGAAAAAAATGCGCAGTAAATACATTGTCATTGAGGGACTCGAAGGGGCGGGCAAAACCACCGCCCGTAACGTGGTGGTGGATACGCTTACGTCGCTTGGCGTCGCCGACATGGTCTTCACCCGCGAGCCGGGCGGTACGCAGCTGGCGGAAAAACTGCGCAGCCTGGTTCTGGATATCAAATCCGTTGGCGATGAAGTTATTACCGACAAAGCGGAAGTGCTGATGTTCTATGCGGCGCGCGTTCAGCTGGTGGAGACGGTGATCAAACCCGCTCTGGCAGAAGGGAAATGGGTGATTGGCGATCGCCACGATCTCTCAACCCAGGCGTATCAGGGCGGTGGCCGGGGTATCGACCAGACCATGCTGGCTACGCTTCGCGACGCGGTTCTGGGCGATTTCCGTCCTGACCTGACGCTGTATCTGGACGTGACCCCTGAGGTGGGCCTGAAGCGCGCCCGTGCCCGCGGCGAACTGGACCGCATTGAGCAGGAGTCTTTTGATTTCTTTAACCGCACCCGTGCGCGTTATCTGGAACTGGCCGGGCAGGACAAGACCATTCGTACCATCGATGCGACGCAATCCCTTGAAGACGTTACGCGTGATATTCAGCAGACCGTTACGCAGTGGCTACAGGAGCAGCAGGCATGAAATGGTATCCATGGTTGCGCCCACACTTTGAACAGCTGATCGGCAGCTATCAGGTTGGTCGGGGGCATCATGCGTTACTGATCCAGGCGCTGCCGGGAATGGGTGATGATGCGTTGATTTACGCCATCACCCGCTTTCTGATGTGCCAACAGCCGGAAGGACATAAAAGCTGCGGTAAATGCCGGGGTTGCCAGCTTATGCAGGCGGGCACGCATCCTGACTATTACACCCTCGAACCCGAGAAGGGCAAAAATACGCTCGGTATCGACGCGGTGCGTGAGGTCAGTGAGAAACTGTACGAATATGCGCGTCTGGGGGGGGCGAAAGTGGTGTGGCTGAAAGACGCCGCGCTGCTCACGGAAGCCGCAGCCAACGCCCTGTTAAAAACCCTGGAAGAGCCGCCAGAGAATACCTGGTTTTTCCTCTCCTGCCGCGAGCCGGAACGCTTGCTGGCGACGCTGCGCAGTCGCTGCCGTCTTCACCACCTCGCTGTCCCTCAGGAATCCTGGGCGCTCGCCTGGCTTGAGCGAGAAGTGACGGTGTCACAAGATGCGGCGCGCTCGGCGTTGCGCCTGTGCAGCGGTGCGCCTGCGGCTGCGCTGGCCTTATTGCAGCCGGAAGTGTGGTCCCAGCGTGAAACGCTATGTCGTGCGGTTGAATCAGCCCTCGACAGCCATGACTGGCTGAGCGTGCTGCCAGCGCTGAACAGCGATCAGGCACCGGAACGGCTGCACTGGCTGGCCGCGCTGCTGCTGGATGCGCTCAAAATCCAGCAGGGGGCGACGCTTCTGACTAACCCTGACGTGTGGGCGCTGGTCACCACGCTGGCGAATCGCCTGTCAGGGCAGTCGCTGCACGCTATCCTTCATGATATCTGCCAGAGTCGTGAACAACTTTTGACGGTAACCGGTCTCAATCGCGAGCTTTTACTGACCGACCAGTTACTGCGTATCGAACACTACCTGCAACCGGGCGTCATACCGCCGGTTTCCCACCTCTGAGAGAGACGTTATGTTTTTAGTCGACTCACACTGCCATCTTGATGGCCTGGATTATCAGTCCCTGCATAAAAATGTGGACGACGTGCTGGCGAAAGCCGCCGCCCGCAATGTGAAATTTTGCCTGGCCGTGGCGACCACGTTGCCGGGTTACCGCGCCATGCGTGAACTGGTAGGCGAGCGCGATAATGTCGTCTTCTCCTGCGGCGTGCATCCGCTGAATCAGGATGAAGCGTACGACGTTGAGGATTTACGCCGTCTTGCCGCAGAAGAGGGCGTAGTGGCGATGGGCGAGACCGGTCTCGACTATTTCTACACCCCGGAAACGAAACCTCGCCAGCAGGAATCCTTCCGCAACCACATCCGTATTGGCCGTGAACTGAATAAGCCGGTTATCGTTCATACCCGCGATGCGCGCGCCGACACGCTGGCGATCCTGCGGGAAGAAAAGGTGACGGATTGCGGTGGCGTACTACACTGTTTCACTGAAGACAGAGAAACGGCGGGTAAGCTGCTTGATTTAGGTTTTTATATCTCGTTCTCGGGGATTGTAACGTTCCGGAATGCTGAGCAACTGCGTGATGCGGCGCGATATGTTCCGCTGGATCGTATTCTGGTGGAAACCGATTCCCCGTACCTGGCACCGGTGCCTCATCGCGGCAAAGAAAATCAGCCAGCGATGACCCGGGATGTCGCTGAGTATATGGCCGTTCTGAAAGGTGTCAGTATTGAAGAGCTGGCTCGCGTGACAACGGAAAACTTCGCCAGTCTGTTCCATATCGACCCCGCCCGCCTGCAATCTGTTTGATACGCCTGTTATTTTTAGGCTCGTAATTAATAAGTAAAACGAGTAAAGTTCACCGCCTCATTTGGGGCGGTGATGGCGTTTTTAGACACATCCAGACATGCTTTATGTAAATATCTGCAAGTTTTTTGGCCGTCTTGAACTGAAACGTGATAGCCGTCAAACAAACTCAGAGGGAATTATTTTACTCTGTGTAATAAATAAAGGGCGCTTAGATGTCCTGTCCACGGCGCGGTACTCCCCCCGGGCCAATGCGTGAAAACGTAAAAAAAGCACAAATACTCAGGAGCACTCTCAATTATGTTTAAGAATGCATTTGCTAACCTGCAAAAGGTCGGTAAATCGCTGATGCTGCCAGTATCCGTACTGCCTATCGCAGGTATCCTGCTGGGTGTCGGTTCTGCAAACTTCAGCTGGCTGCCAGCCGTAGTTTCCCACGTGATGGCCGAAGCAGGCGGTTCTGTTTTTGCTAACATGCCGCTGATCTTCGCTATCGGTGTTGCTCTGGGCTTCACCAATAACGACGGTGTATCCGCGCTGGCGTCCGTTGTTGCTTACGGCATCATGGTGAAAACCATGGCTGTGGTTGCGCCGCTGGTACTGCATTTACCTGCTGAAGAGATTGCCGCTAAGCATCTGGCGGACACCGGTGTTCTCGGTGGTATCATCTCCGGTGCGATTGCAGCGTATATGTTTAACCGCTTCTATCGCATCAAGCTGCCTGAGTATCTGGGCTTCTTCGCGGGTAAACGTTTTGTGCCGATCATTTCTGGTCTGGCCGCGATTTTCACCGGTGTGGTTCTGTCTTTCATCTGGCCACCAATCGGTACGGCAATCCAGACCTTCTCTCAGTGGGCGGCTTACCAGAACCCGGTTGTGGCGTTCGGTATCTACGGCTTCATTGAGCGCTGCCTGGTACCATTTGGTCTGCACCACATCTGGAACGTTCCATTCCAGATGCAGATTGGTGAATACACCAACGCAGCAGGCCAGGTGTTCCACGGCGACATCCCACGCTACATGGCGGGTGACCCAACGGCAGGTAAACTGTCTGGTGGCTTCCTGTTCAAAATGTACGGTCTGCCGGCCGCCGCAATTGCGATCTGGCACTCTGCTAAACCAGAGAACCGTGCAAAAGTGGGCGGTATCATGATCTCCGCAGCGCTGACCTCGTTCCTGACCGGTATCACCGAGCCGATCGAGTTCTCCTTCATGTTCGTTGCGCCGATCCTGTACATCATCCACGCGGTACTGGCAGGTCTGGCATTCCCAATCTGTATCCTGCTGGGTATGCGTGACGGTACGTCCTTCTCTCACGGTCTGATCGACTTCATCGTTCTGTCCGGTAACAGCAGCAAGCTGTGGCTGTTCCCAATTGTGGGTGCGGGCTACGCAGTGGTGTACTACACCGTCTTCCGCGTGCTGATCAAAGCACTGGACCTGAAAACGCCGGGTCGTGAAGATGCAACGGAAGACAGCAAAGCCGGTGCGACCAGCGAAATGGCGCCTGCTCTGGTAGCTGCCTTCGGTGGTAAAGAGAACATCACTAACCTGGACGCGTGTATCACTCGTCTGCGTGTGAGTGTTGCCGACGTTGCGAAAGTAGACCAGCCGGGTCTGAAAAAACTGGGCGCAGCGGGCGTCGTTGTTGCAGGTTCTGGTGTTCAGGCAATCTTCGGTACGAAATCCGATAACCTGAAAACCGAAATGGATGAGTACATCCGCAACAACTAAGCTGTGACCTGGGGAGACTAAGGCAGCCGAATGGCTGCCTTTTTTATTACTGCGGTTTGTGGTGCCGGGTGGCGCTGCGCCTTACCCGGCCTACGTGATGGGTAGGCCCGGTAAGCGCAGCGCCACCGGGCTTCTGTCACTCAGAAGTCGTAGCTCGCGCTCACCGAGACGTTCAGCGGCGCGCCATACACTACATAAGAGCCGACGTAATCGTAATACTCTTTGTCGAACAGGTTGTTGACGTTCGCCTGCACCGCAAAATCTTTGGTGACCTGATAACGGCTGAACAGGTTCACCAGCCCATAGCTGCCTTGCTCCGCGCGGGAACGTCCTGCCGGGCCACCTTCCACGTCCGTCCACACTTTGTTCTGCCAGTTTACGCCACCGCCCACGGTCAGTTCCGGCAGCATTGGCAACTGATAGCGGGTGAAGAGCTTCATGGTTGTGCGCGGCTGATCGGAGCTGACGGCGTTGCCATTCTTATCTTCTGCGATGTAACGCGTCGCGCCGAAGGTCAGCTGCCAGTTATCGGTCAGGGCACCGTTGAGCTCGAACTCGACCCCTTTGCTGACCACCCCGTCCAGCGATTCATAGATCGACTCACCGCTCGGCATGTAGGTATAGGTGTTGCTGGCGACGTTATCCTGCTCAATGCGGAAAATCGCCAGCGAGGTGGTGAGGCGGGTATTAAACCAGTCCGCCTTCACCCCGGCTTCGTAGCTTTTACCCGTGGTAGGGTCAAGATAACGTCCGCTGGCATCGCGCTTATCCTGCGGCTGGAAGATAGAGGTATAGCTGACGTAGGTCGACCAGTCCTCATTGATGTCATACACCAGGCCGGCGTACGGCGTGACATCATCTTTGGTGCTTTCCAGACGGGTATTCGGCGATCCTGCCGGGTTATAACGAATGTTATATTGGGTGTAGCGCGCGCCCAGGATCAGGTGCAGCGGATCGGCCAGCGAGAAACGAGCCGACGAATAGGCTGAAGACTGGCGAATATCATCCTTGCTGTAGAGTTTCCACGGCGTCCACTGGGGATCGGCGATGTTCCCGTTCCAGTTCTTAAAGTTGCCGACATCAACCATGCCGTATACCGCATCCGGCATGGAGTTGTCGTAATGGTTACGCTGACGGCTGAAGCTGCCGCCGAACATCATTTCGTGCTGACGGCCAAAGAGATCGAAGCCGCCGCGCAGGAAGGCGTCAACCGCATCCTGTTTACGTTCCCCACGGTTCCAGCCGCCGTAACCCACCAGGCCCGCACCGGTCTCTTTATCCGGATAGCCGGACATATACATCAGTTTGGAGTCGAAGTTGGTTTCAGCGTGCATACCGTTGATGTGCGCTTCCCAGCCATTATCGAAACGCTGAGTCAGGTTAGCGAAGATGCGGGTGCTGTCTTTATCTGAATAAGCCCAGTCAGGTGCGACAGTCTGGCTGCGATTGTAGTGGGTCTTACTTCCGTCGCTGTACCAGGTCGGCAGCCCGCCCCAGGTTGGGTCGGCGGTATGGCTTTCCTGATACTCATACCCTACCGAGAGGGTGGTGCTGTCGGTGACATCCGCGTCCATCACACCGTAGAGGAATTTCTTCCGGTAGTGGTAGTTATCCACGAAGCTGTCGTTGTCCTGATAACCGGTAATCAGACGGCCCCGTACCTTACCTGACTCTACCAGCGGCGCCTGGAGATCCAGCACGTAGCGCTGCTTGTCCCAGCTGCCGTAGCTGGCGGAGACGTTACCTTTAAATTCCGGGCTGTCCGCGTGCTTACGCACCATATTAACGTACGCCGCCGGGTTGCCGGTGCCGGACATCAGGCCGGTGGCGCCGCGAACCACTTCGATGCGGTCATAAATCGCGGTATCCGCGGCGGTATCACCAAAGTTCCACACTTCACTGATGGAGGTTGGCAGGTCGTCATAGGCGTAGTTGCTGACGAAAAAGCCGCGTGAGTAAAACACGGTACGGTCGCTGTCCTGCACCTGGGCCGTAATGCCCGTGGTATTCGTCAGCACCTGTCCGATGGATTGCAGATTCTGGTCAGCCATACGTTGCTGGCTGATAACGCTGACGGACTGTGGGATGTCGCGGGGAACCAGCAACAGTTTGGTGCCGGTGGTGGTGGTTTTTACGCTGTAATCCTGATCCTGGCTGGCAGAAAGATCCTGTGTGTTGTCAAAACCCCCGTCTACGACGACGGTATCTTCGGTGGTTGAAGCAGCGAAAGCGGCGGTTGGCGTCAATGCCATAGCAATGCAGGCGGCCAGCAACGAAGGTGTTGCGGCAGGCTGATGTTGCCCATCCCTGGTGTGATTAATGAAAGACATCATCAAACCCTTAGTGAATGGTGAAGGTAATTCGCGACAGTCCCGCTAGCACGGGCTGACGTCGTTTTCTATGTTAAAAATGCGCATGAAAATGCAAATGCGAAATATACGCATTGTGATTAACGCTGTAAACAGATGTTTCGGAATGAACTGAAATAAGGTTTCAGAAAAGAAATGTCCTAAAGCGATGCCTCTTAAGCCAGATGGCGGACAATCAGGAAAGAAATCACGGGAGAAGGTTGAAAGGACAGGAGAAACTCGCTCATACTCTTGTCTTGTGTCACGCAGTAAATCAGACAATGTGTGTTAACAACGGACGCACGACGCCAGATTAAACTTAAAAGGAAAAGGTCATGGCTGAAGAAACGATTTTCAGTAAAATTATCCGCCGCGAAATTCCGTCGGATATTGTCTATCAGGATGAACTGGTCACGGCTTTCCGCGACATTTCTCCCCAGGCGCCGACGCACATCCTTATTATTCCCAATATTCTGATCCCGACCGTTAATGACGTTAAAACCGAGCATGAAGTGGCGCTGGGCCGTATGCTTACGGTAGCCGCGAAAATCGCAGAGCAGGAAGGGATTGCTGAAGACGGATACCGTCTGATCATGAACTGTAATCGCCATGGCGGCCAGGAAGTCTATCATATTCATATGCATCTGCTGGGTGGACGTCCACTGGGACCGATGCTGGCACATAAAGGTCTTTAATATGTTAACTGGGCGTATTGCAGCGCTGATCGTGACGCTGGTAATGGTTGGGTGCAGCGCGCGTCCCGCCATCCCGGTCAGTGAAGAACAGACGCTGGTGATGGAGTCCTCAGTGCTTGCTGCGGGCATCACGGCGGAGAAGCCTTCGCTGACCATAAGCGAAATCCAGTCTTCAGCCTCCTCTACGCTCTATAACGAAAGGCAAGAGCCAGTGACGGTGCATTATCGCTTCTACTGGTATGACGTGAGAGGTCTTGAGATGCACCCGCTTGAGGCGCCGCGCAGCGTGACCATCCCGGCAAGATCGTCAGTCACGCTCTACGGCAGCGCCAGCTATCTGGGTGCACATAAGGTGAGACTTTATCTTTATTTGTAAGGAGTGAACCTTGATTAAAACAATGAGCCGTTATGCGCTCCTGAGTGCTTTTGCACTCTTTCTGGCGGGTTGTGTGACGCGAACGGAAGAACCAGCACCGGTAGATCAGGCGAAGCCGGGAACGGAACAGCCAACAACGCCAGCGCAGCCTGTTCCAACCGTGCCGTCTGTACCGACCATTCCGGCGCAGCCTGGCCCGATCGAACATCCGGACGACACCGCACAGCCTGCGCCGCGAGTACGCCACTATGACTGGAACGGCGCAATGCAGCCGATGGTGGGCAAAATGTTGCAGGCACAGGGCGTTACGCCCGGCAGCGTGCTGCTGGTGGACAGCGTGAACAACCGTACAAACGGTTCCCTGAATGCGGGAGAAGCGACGGAAACCCTGCGCAACGCGCTGGCAAACAACGGTAAATTTACGCTGGTCTCAGCTCAGCAGCTCGCGGTCGCCAAGCAGCAGCTTGGTCTGTCGCCTCAGGACAGCCTGGGTTCGCGCAGTAAAGCGATTGGTATTGCCCGCAACGTTGGCGCGCAGTATGTCCTTTATTCTAACGCGACAGGCAACGTGAACACGCCGTCGTTGCAGATGCAGTTAATGCTGGTTCAGACCGGCGAAATTATCTGGTCAGGTAAAGGTGCCGTTACGCAACAATAAGCGCACGCGTCATGACGTCCTGACGCGTTATTTCCCTCAGTACCGTGTTATCGCGCCGCAAGCCCCCGCCGGGCTTGGCGGCGCGAGTTGCATTATTGAGCGTGGCGACCATCGGCTGGTTTTACGTCAGCATCACGATGCCGCCGCGCCTGCCTCCCATTTTCGTCGCCAGTTCCGCGCCCTGAAGCGCCTGCCCGCTGACCTTGCGCCACAACCTCATCTCTTTATCAGAGACTGGATGGCGGTGGCGTTTATTGCGGGTGAGATCAAAAGCGAGCTTCCCGATACGCCTGCGCTTGCAGCCATGCTGTATCATCTGCATCGCCAGCCGCGTCTGGGCTGGCGGGTAACGTTACTTCCTTTGCTGGATCACTACTGGCAGCAGGCTGCGCCTGGACGACGCACGCCCTACTGGCTGGCGCAGCTTAAGCGGCTACGCAGAGCGAGAGAGCCGCAGGCGTTACGTCTGGCGCCGCTGCATATGGATGTCCACGCGGGTAATATCGTTCATACCACGGCAGGCGAGAAACTTATCGACTGGGAATATGCCGGAGACGGTGACGTGGCGCTCGAACTCGCTGCGGTCTGGATGCCTGATGAGGCGTCGCGCGAGCAGCTGATAACCGCCTATGCCCGAAACGCCAACATCAATGCGCTCACCCTTGCGCGGCAGGTCGCGCGCTGGCGTCCGTGGGTGTTGATGCTGATGGCGGGATGGTTTGAAATGCGCCTTCAGCAGACAGATGACAAACAATTTATTGCGCTGGCAAATGATGCCTGGCGTCAGTTACAAACGAAAGGATAAGAGAGGTAGGTGTGGGTCCAGTAATGTTGGATGTCGAAGGGTTTGAGCTGGATGCGGAAGAGCGCGAAATTCTGGCGCATCCGCTGGTAGGGGGGCTGATTCTTTTCACCCGCAATTATCATGATCCGGAGCAGTTGCGTGAGCTGGTTCGCCAGATCCGTGCGGCGTCGCGCAATCACCTGGTGGTGGCCGTAGACCAGGAAGGTGGGCGTGTGCAGCGTTTCCGCGAAGGGTTTACCCATTTACCCGCCGCGCAATCTTTTGCTGCGCTGCTGGGGATCGAAGAGGGCGGTCAACTGGCGCAGGACGCCGGCTGGCTGATGGCCAGCGAGATGATCGCCATGGATATCGACATCAGCTTCGCCCCGGTGCTGGACGTAGGACACATTAGCGCGGCAATTGGTGAGCGTTCGTATCATGACGATCCGCGTATTGCGCTGGCAATGGCGACGCGCTTTATTGACGGTATGCATGCTGCGGGCATGAAAACCACCGGCAAACATTTCCCGGGCCACGGGGCGGTGACGGCGGATTCCCATAAAGAAACCCCGCGCGATCCGCGCCCGGAAGCAGACATTCGCGCCAAAGACATGTCGGTTTTCCGCTCGCTGATCGCTGATAACAAGCTGGATGCCATCATGCCTGCGCACGTCATCTACAGTGAGATCGATCCGCGTCCGGCCAGCGGCTCTCCGCACTGGCTGAAAACCGTGCTGCGTCAGGAATTAGGCTTCAATGGCGTAATTTTCTCTGACGATTTATCCATGGAAGGGGCGGCGATCATGGGAAGCTATGCCGAACGTGGGCAGGCTTCGCTGGATGCGGGTTGCGATATGATCCTCGTCTGCAATAATCGTAAAGGGGCGGTGAGCGTGCTGGATAACCTGTCGCCGATCAATGCTGAACGTGTTACACAATTGTATCATAAAGGTTCATTTAGTCGTCAGGAGCTGATGGACTCGGCGCGCTGGAAAACGGTAAACGCCCGGCTTGAAGCCCTGAACGAGCGCTGGCAGGCACATAAAGCAGCCCTTTAATTCATCCCGGAAGGCGTAGCGTGGTGAGACGATGATCATTTATTTACACGGTTTTGACTCAAACAGTCCTGGTAATCATGAGAAAGTGCTGCAATTGCAGTTTATCGATCCGGATGTCCGGCTGATCAGTTACAGCACACGTCATCCGAAGCATGACATGCAGCATCTGCTTAAAGAAGTGGATAAAATGTTGCAGCTCAATATCGACGATCGCCCGCTGATCTGCGGCGTGGGGTTAGGAGGATACTGGGCAGAGCGCATCGGTTTTTTGTGCGATATCCGTCAGGTCATTTTTAATCCTAACCTCTTTCCAAACGAAAACATGGAAGGCAAAATCGATCGCCCGGAGGAGTACGCCGACATCGCAACTAAATGCGTGAGCAATTTCCGTGAAAAGAACCGCGATCGGTGTCTGGTGATCCTCTCCCGCAACGATGAAGCGCTGAACAGCTCCCGCGCCGCCGAGCTTCTGCACCATTACTACGAAATTGTCTGGGACGAAGAGCAGACCCACAAGTTCAAAAACATTTCCCCGCACTTGCAGCGTATTAAAGCCTTTAAAACGCTGGGCTGATCTCCCTGAACCTGATAAAGGCCCGGTACGTGAAAGCGTACCGGGCCTCTTTTTTGTCAGAGTTGTCTACTTTTAAACCATCAAAACTTGATACATATCAATTTTGGTATGACCAATGCGCCTGACGTGCTATTCTCAATGAATCTGAATGGTTTCAGCGCAGTAACCTGTTGTTAATTAAGGGTTATTTATATAACTTTTAATTAACAATTGGTTAATAATTTGAGGGGGTCACGTTGACTACGCCATTGAAAAAGATAGTGATTGTCGGCGGTGGTGCTGGCGGACTGGAGCTGGCGACACAGCTGGGTAAGAAGCTGGGTCGCGGTAAGAAAGCCAAAATCACGCTGGTGGATCGTAACCACAGTCATCTGTGGAAGCCGTTACTGCACGAAGTGGCGACCGGGTCGCTGGATGAGGGCGTGGATGCGCTGAGCTATCTGGCGCATGCGCGTAACCACCATTTCCAGTTCCAGCTGGGTTCGGTGGTGGATATCAATCGTGAAAACAAAACCATCACGCTGGCTGAGCTGCGTGATGATAAAGGCGAGTTGCTGGTTCCTGAGCGCAAGCTGGCCTATGACACGCTGGTGATGGCCCTGGGCAGTACCTCCAATGATTTCAACACCCCAGGCGTAAAAGAGCACTGCATCTTCCTGGATAACCCGCATCAGGCGCGTCGTTTCCATCAGGAGATGCTTAACCTGTTCCTGAAGTACACCAACAACATGGGTGCTAACGGCAAGGTCAACATTGCTATCGTGGGCGGCGGCGCAACGGGCGTTGAATTATCGGCGGAGTTGCACAATGCGGTCAAACAGCTGCACAGCTACGGCTACAAAGGGCTGACTAACGAAGCGCTGAATGTGACGCTGGTGGAAGCAGGTGAACGTATTCTGCCTGCGCTGCCGCCGCGTATTTCCGGCGCGGCGCACAACGAGCTGACCAAACTGGGCGTGCGCGTGCTGACCCAGACCATGGTGACCAGCGCGGATGAGGGCGGCCTGCATACCAAAGACGGCGAATATATCCAGGCCGACCTGATGGTTTGGGCTGCGGGGATCAAAGCGCCTGATTTCATGAAAGATATCGGTGGGCTGGAGACGAACCGCATTAACCAGCTGGTGACAGAGCCGACGCTGCAAACCACGCGCGATCCGGACATCTTCGCCATTGGCGACTGTGCCTCCTGCGCACGTCCGGAAGGCGGATTTGTACCGCCTCGCGCTCAGGCCGCGCACCAGATGGCAAGCCTCGTGCTGCATAACATCCTGGCGCAGATGAAAGGCAAACCGATGAAAGCCTATGTCTACAAAGACCACGGCTCTCTGGTGTCGCTCTCAAACTTCTCCACCGTGGGCAGCCTGATGGGTAACCTGATGCGCGGCTCCATGATGGTGGAGGGGCGCATCGCCCGCTTCGTGTACATTTCTCTGTACCGTATGCACCAGATTGCGCTGCACGGCTACTTCAAAACCGGCCTGATGATGCTGGTTGGCCGCATCAACCGCGTGATCCGTCCACGCCTGAAGCTGCACTAATTTCTCTCTCCCTCCGGGCCCTCCGGAGGGAATTCTTAGCACATCATGCTGTGCATTTCCCTCCTGACGCTTAAGAGTTCTCTTAAACCCACGTTGTCCCGGTCAACAGCCCTGATTTTGATCCTTTATCTTATTGGCGAAGCGTTTATTGCGCTGCAAAATTGCTACCAATTGCAACAAAGGAGGAAGTCCCGTGAATAAATCAATGTTGGCGGGTATAGGGATTGGCGTCGCAGCTGCGTTAGGTGTGGCTGCCGTTGCCAGTCTGAACGTACTTGATCGTGGCCCGCAGTATGCGCAGGTGGTTTCCGTTACACCGATCAAAGAGTCGGTCAAGACGCCTCGTCAGGAGTGCCGTAATGTTTCTGTCACCCATCGTCGTCCGGTTCAGGATGAAAACCGTATCGCTGGCTCCGTGCTGGGCGCGGTTGCTGGTGGGGTGATTGGTCATCAGTTTGGTGGCGGCCGTGGTAAGGATGTCGCGACGGTGGTTGGTGCGCTGGGTGGCGGTTATGCCGGTAACCAGGTACAGGGCGCGATGCAGGAAAATGATACCTACACCACAACGCAGCAGCGCTGTAAAACCGTGTATGACAAGTCTGAAAAAATGTTGGGCTACGACGTAACCTACAAAATTGGCGATCAGCAGGGCAAAATCCGCATGGATAAAGATCCTGGCACGCAGATCCCTCTCGACAGCAATGGTCAGCTGATACTGAATAACAAAGTGTAAAAAAGATGTTCTCTGAACTTAGCTCCTCATGCGCTCAGGCTGAGGAGCTTTTTTTGCGTCAGAGTTTAAGAAGTTCAGGCCACAGGCGCAGCGTTGTTTGCGTAATCCCCTGCAATTTTTCCAGCGTCGCGCCTTCACGGGCGCTGATGGACATCCCCTGTAAAATACAGCTCAGATACTGGGAAAGCTCCTGCGGACGGCAATGCGCCGGTATTTCGCCGCGCTGCTGACGCTGAGCCAGAAACGTGCTGAGCGTCTCCTCCTGCATCGCATGTCGCGATTTGACCGTGTTGGCAATCTCTTTAGACGATGCCGCGAGGGTCGCGGAGGTGTTGATCATAAAACAGCCCGCAGGCGTGTCCTTGCTGGTATAGCAGGTCGCGATTGCCGTGAAATAATCCTGCAATGCCTGCTCAACCGTTTTTTCTTCGCAGAACAGCTGGGCTTCATGTTTTGCCGCGAAGCGCGCGATGTATCTGTCCAGAACGGCCCGGAATAAGCCTTCTTTGTTGGTGAACTCTGCGTACAGGGTAGGGGCTTTCGCGCCCGTTGCTTCCACGAGATCGGAAAGCGACGTGGCTTCATACCCATGCTGCCAGAAGAGCGTCATGGCCTTATCGAGCGCCGCATCCCTGTCGAACACTTTTGGTCGGCCACGGCTTTTCTTCGCGCAACGCGTAACATCGGTTGTCATGTGCCGTTGGTCCTCTGTTGTTTTGTTGAATAGTCATTATAAAAATAAACGTCTGCAACGACCAGCGGTGATTTCTGAAAAATAATTTAATTTTATCTTTATGAAATATAAGGCAAATGAAATTAATTTAACGACCATTATAAAAATGGGTTGACGTGTGACCTGGATCACATCTATCATTTACCTATCGATCGTTAACTAAATAACTAACGACTACTACATCATCTGCCTAAAGGTATAAAATCATGAAAAACGTTAAAACCCTCATCGCTGCCGCCGTTCTGAGTTCACTCTCTTTCGCAAGCTTCGCTGCTGTTGAAGTGCAATCCACGCCAGCAGACCAGCAGAAAGTCGGTACCATCTCTGCCACTGCCGGGACTAATCTGGGCTCTCTGGAAGATCAGCTGGCACAAAAAGCTGACGAAATGGGTGCGAAATCATTCCGCATCACCTCTGTGACCGGTCCTAACACCCTGCACGGTACCGCTGTTATCTACAAATAAGCGTAACGCAACCCTCCGTTATGCCACTGCAATAAAAAACGCCCTGCTGATGCAGGGCGTTTGTCGTTATTACTGCTTTACATTGATTGCTGAGCAACCTCATGATGCCGCGTGACATCGGTTGGCATCCCCGAGCGCGCTTCCATCGCCCGCTCCATCACCGCGCCATCGGTATTGGCATTCGTTTTAAAGCTCACCA
The DNA here is from genome assembly GCF_050031515.1 of Enterobacter cloacae complex sp. 397G4. NCBI lineage: Bacteria > Pseudomonadati > Pseudomonadota > Gammaproteobacteria > Enterobacterales > Enterobacteriaceae > Enterobacter > Enterobacter cloacae complex sp. 397G4. The sequence goes on from NZ_JBLGWE010000001.1 coordinate 1,880,596, forward strand.
TTGAGGCATTCAGATTAATCGGCAGCGTCTGCGGATCGTCATTGATGTTTTTCGATAGCGGCTGGTGGATCTCAACCAGACGGACGCCACCCGGCTCTTTAGACACTTTAATCGGCGTATTAATGATATTCACTTTCGTGCCAGGGGCGATCACGCGGTAGAGCGTTTTGATATCGTCATCGCGCAGGCGAATGCAGCCGGAGCTGACGCGCATCCCGATCCCGAAATCCGCATTCGTTCCGTGCAGAAGATAAACCCCACCGTATGCCGCCAGGCGAATCGCATGGTGCCCCATCGGATTATCCGGGCCAGCAGGCACCACGGCAGGCAGGTCGATACCTTGAGCTTTATAACGGGCGCGAATGTTTGCCGTCGGGGTCCAGGTTGGATTAGCGCGCTTATCAGAGACGGTGGTGACCATGGTAGGCGTGAGCGTATCGCCCCCCAACTGACCAATACCGATAGGGTAGACGGTCACTTCGTTCTTGCCCGGCGGGTAGTAATACAGACGCAGCTCGGCGAGATTAATCACAATGCCCTGACGCGGCGCGTCCGGCAGGATGGTTTGCAGCGGAATCGTCAGTACGCTGCCTGCCCGGGGCACGTATGGATCTACGCCCGGGTTGGCCTGCAACAGCGCCAGGAACCCGACGTTATATTTTTTGGCAATCGCTTCCAGCGAACCGCCATCGTTTTCAACCACGTGAAAGCGGTTTTCACCTACGACGTTGCTGCCGGCAGGCGGAAGAGGCCAGGTATTTGCGCGAGCAGGGAGCGCGACGGCAACCGTCGCGGCAAGCGCAAACAGAGTTAACCAGCGGGTAAAACGCGAAGAAATCATCATTATCATAATCCATACAAATGATAAGGTTATTGTTTTATAAGGCGTTAATGATAATTATGGCGAATGTATAGTCGGGAAGTTCGGGCGAAGTGCAAAGAGTTTGTAAATTGTCCCCCCGCCAGCCGGGCGCTGGCGGGGGATACCGTTATGCGATGGCGTTCTCTTCCAGCTGACGCATAAAGTTACGCACCCAGTCCATGCGGGTTTTACGTTCCGTCAGATCCTGAGTAAATTTCAGACGCGTCGGGCCATCAAGACGGAAATGCTGCGGCTGTTTTTGCAGGAGGCCAATCAGCCACATCGGATCGACGTGGTTCTTCTCGGCAAACTCAATGACGCCGCCTTTCTCATTGCCTTCAAGCTTGCGAATGCCCAGCTTCTGCGCCTGCTGACGCAGGCGGGCAATATCCAGCAGGTTGCGCGCCGCATCGGGCAATATCCCAAAACGGTCAATCAGTTCGACTTTGATCTCTTCCAGCTCGCCTTCGCTTTTCGCGCTGGCAATGCGTTTGTAGAACGACAGACGGGTATTCACGTCAGGAATAAAATCATCCGGCAGCAGAGAAGGCATGCGCAGTTCCACTTCGGTCTGCTGGCTGGTGAGATCTTCCAGAGACGGTTCACGTCCGGCTTTAAGCGCGTCGACGGCATTTTCCAGCAGCTCCATATACAGCGAGAAACCGATGGTTTCCATGGAGCCGCTCTGGTCTTCACCCAGCAGCTCACCGGCGCCGCGGATCTCCAGGTCGTGGGTCGCCAGCGCAAAGCCAGCACCCAGATCTTCCAGTGAGGCGATAGCTTCCAGACGCTTTTGCGCGTCGGTGGTCATCGCCTTCGGATGCGGCGTCAGCAGCCAGGCGTAGGCCTGATGGTGCGAGCGCCCGACGCGCCCGCGCAGCTGGTGCAGCTGGGCCAGGCCGAAGTGATCCGCACGTTCGATGATGATGGTGTTCGCCGTTGGAATGTCGATCCCGGTCTCAATGATGGTGGTACACACCAGCACGTTGAAACGCTGGTGGTGGAAATCGTTCATCACCCGCTCCAGCTCGCGCTCGCGCATCTGGCCGTGACCAATGGCGATGCGCGCTTCCGGTACCAGCTCTGCCAGCCTGTCGGCGGCTTTCTGAATATTTTCAACGTCGTTATACAGGTAATACACCTGGCCGCCGCGCAGCACTTCGCGCAGGATCGCCTCGCGCACCACCAGATTGTCGTACTCGCGAACAAAGGTTTTCACCGCCAGACGGCGCGCCGGTGGGGTAGCGATAATCGACAGATCGCGCATGCCGCTCATCGCCATGTTCAGGGTGCGCGGGATCGGCGTTGCGGTCAGGGTCAGAATGTCGACGTCGGCGCGCATCGCTTTGATGCGCTCTTTATGGCGCACCCCGAAGCGGTGCTCTTCATCCACGATCAGCAGCCCCAGATCTTTCCACTTCACGTCGCTTTGCAGCAGCTTGTGAGTGCCGATCAGAATATCAATTTTGCCTTCGCTTGCCTGTTCCAGGATTTGCGTCTGCTCTTTGGCGCTGCGAAAACGCGACAGCATCTCAATGCGCACCGGCCAGTTGGCGAAGCGGTCGCGGAAGTTGTCGAAGTGCTGCTGGGCGAGGAGGGTAGTCGGCACCAGCACCGCCACCTGCTTGTTGTTTTCCACCGCCAGGAAGGCGGCACGCATCGCCACTTCGGTTTTGCCGAAGCCCACGTCACCGCAGACCAAGCGGTCCATGGCCAGCGGCTGGCACATGTCGCTCAGCACGGCGTTAATGGCCTGGGCCTGATCCGGCGTAGTTTCAAACGGGAAGCTGTCGCAGAACAGCTGATACTGCTCTTTATCATGCTTAAACGCATAGCCCTCTTTGGCCGCACGCTGGGCGTAAATATCCAGCAGCTCGGCGGCCACGTCGCGCACTTTTTCCGCTGCCTTCTGGCGCGCGCGCGCCCAGGCATCGCCGCCCAGCTTATGCAGCGGCGCGTTGTCTTCCGCGCCCCCGGCGTAGCGACTGATCAGGTGCAGGGACGACACCGGCACGTACAGTTTGGCGTCGTTGGCGTAGGTCAGCATCAGGTATTCACCTTTGATGCCGCCTGCTTCGAGGGTGGTCATCCCCTGATAGCGACCCACCCCGTGTTCAAGGTGAACGATCGGCTGACCGGGGTGCAGTTCGGCCAGGTTACGGATCAGGGTGTCCGGGTTGATGGTGCGACGGCTGTCCTGACGACGGCGCGCGACGCGCTCGCCCAGCAGGTCGCTTTCACAAATCAACGCCAGGTTATTGAGCGTATCAATGAATCCGTGCTCGGCGGCGCCGATCATCAGGTAACGGCCATTTCCGGTCGCTTCGCTCAGGCGAAGAATGCGTTTCGGCGCAACTTTGATCCGTCCCAGCAGTTCGCCCAGCGCTTCACGGCGACCCTCACTTTCAACGGAGAAGACCACCGGCCCGGTGAAGGACTCAAGAAACTTGCGCAGATTATCAAGCGGGGATTTCTGCTGCGCCTGGACGGCCAGGTCAGGCAGCGTCCGGAACGCGAGATTGGTGTTCGCCGCCTTCTCGGCAAGCGCGTCGGTTTTGAGCTGCATGCGCGGCCAGCGTTTCAGCTCGGCGTTCAGCTCGTCGGTACGTAGCCACAGCATTTCCGGCGGCAGCAGCGGACGCATCGGGTCAACGCCCCGGTTTTCAAAGCGGGCGCGCGTTTCGCTTTCAAAGCGGCTGGCACTGGCGTCGATATCCCCGGTGTTAACAATCAGCGTATTCGCCGGGAAGTAGCTGAACAGCGCCGGCAGCGGTTCGTTAAAGAACAGGGGCTGCCAGTACTCGATCCCGGCCGGAAGGGTGCCCTTGCTGACTTGCTGGTAGATATGTTCGGCATCGCGCTTCACGTCGAACCTGTCGCGCCACTGGCTGCGGAACAGCTCGATGGCGGTTTTATCCGTCGGGAACTCATGGGCGGGCAGTAGGTTAATGGAGTCCACTTCCTCCAGCGTGCGCTGGGTGTCAGCGTCGAACACGCGCAGGCTGTCGATCTCATCATCAAAGAAATCCAGACGATATGGCCGATCGCTGCCCATCGGATAGAGATCCAGCAGCGCACCGCGCGTCGCATATTCGCCGTGCTCCATCACCTGGTCGACATGTCGATAGCCGGCTCCGTCCAGCTGCACGCGCAGGGCATCGCGCGACAGGCGCTGGCCTTTTTTCATCACCAGCGCATGGCCGTGCAAATAGCTGTGCGGACAGACGCGCTGCATCAGGGTGTTCACCGGTACAATCAGCACGCCGCGCTGCATGGTGGGAAGCTGATACAGCGTCGACAGGCGCGAAGAGATGATCTCCTGGTGCGGAGAAAAACTGTCGTAGGGAAGCGTTTCCCAGTCGGCCAGGCTGAACACCAGGCTATCGGTGAACTGACGAATTTCGTCGTGCAGGCGCAGAGCGTTTTGCATGTCCGGGGCAACCAGCACCACCGGCCCTGGATGCCGCTCAGCAATTTCCGCCACCAGGGTGGCGCAGGCCGCGCCCGTGAGTTCGCCCAGCTGGCGCTGGTCGCCCGCTTTGACAGGCAAGGAGTAACGATAGTGTTCAGGCATGGCTATGTCAGAGTCTCTTGGGGATATACCAACAGTATTGGGGCATATCACTGATACGCAATGTCTTTATTATCCTCGATCGTTTTACATAAGCAAATCGTAACCGCACAAGAGGGAAAGTGCCCCCGGATGGGTAGAGGGTTCCTCAGTAATTTGAAAGCAGAAGCAATAACGTTGTCTTCAGACTAACTGAGGGCTTTCAGCGATGCCCTGGTCCGGCTGTAAATCGCTGAGGCGTTTCCTGAAGGCCGGGGCGAGGCGCAGGGATGCGCCGAGAGGGCGTGGCCTGCATGGATGCAGGCTCATGCCCGACCCGATAGCCGGAAGGAATAAGCCGAGGGTATCGCGAAGCGACGATTTACCGCCGGGAGCCCGGGTTGCCAGGGTGGTGGCGACTGAGCCACCCTGGCACGTTCACCGCTCGTGCGGTTATAGAATAGCAAGGAATATAAGGTGAACGGAACGAGCACCACAGCTGTATGTTCACCCTCACCCCAGCCCTCTCCCATAGGGAGAGGGAGCCGTCTGTGCAGGCCTTATTTTGTAGTCCGCATGGGACAGGGTTAGTTAGCGGGTTGTGGGCACGGGCGAAAGCCGCGCGGGAGGGGAGAAGAAAAGATCGCCAAAGAGGGCGGTTGAGAGCTTACGTGCCCCCAGCCCAACCAGCGTGCAGACGAGCAGGCTGATAAACGGGTAGACCAGAATCAGCGTTAACTCCGCCCAGATCGGCCAGTACGCCGCATTCATTTCGCGGATCAGGAGCAGGCTAAATGCCTCGATTAAAATGCGGTGGGTGGTATATATCGCGATGGTGTTTGAACCGATCACGTTCAGCAGGTTATTGGGATGAACGGCATAACGCTGCTCGAAGCTGTAAAAGAGCTTCATGATAACCACGATTGACAGCAGAGAGAGCGGCAGAGGGACGTTAGCGAACCACAGCACCACCGACACCGCACCAGAGGCGATGAGGATCAGCCAGCTGCGGCGCAAATTCATCCCTTTCATCCACGCCATCAACTGCGCGCCGTACCATGCGCCGAGGCTGTAGTAGACCATGTTGCGTACCACGCTGTTCATTCCCCACCACGGTAACGGCAGGAAGTTGATGGCGATGCTTGCCAGCGCCAGAAGCCCCAGCATCGGCAGTTTCCAGCGGCTCAGCAGCTTACAGAGCGTAAAGTAGACCACTAAGGCGTACAAATACCATAGGCTGGTGCTGGCCGTGAGCATTCCCCGTACAAACCCTGAAACGGAATCGGCGTAGGCCGCATTGGATGCTGTCGCCAGCTCTCGCTCGGGGGCGAGCCAGGCATTCAGATGAGTCAGCGCCTGCCATTGCAGGACGCCCCACAGGGCCAAAACCCAGACAATGCTCCAGATCCGCTTGTCGAGACTGGTGCGCCAGTTCACCTCGTCAATATATCGACGGATCAAATAGCCGGAGATAAAGAAAAACACCGGCATACGGAACGGGGCAAGGTAAAGATTAAAGTAGACCCAGCATTTGGCGAGCAGGCCCGATAACGGATGCTGTAGCCCGTCCAGGTGAGGATAAAAGGTGATCACCGAGTGGTAAATCACCACCAGGCAGATGCACAGACCTTTTATCTGGTTAATCCATAATGCTTTTTGTTTCATTGTGCGTGACGACCTTGTTGCCATAAACGAAAGGACGATTGTTGTAAAATGAAACCCTGATGTAACGGGTAACAGTCTGTATCAGGACGATTTTCGGAAAAGGTGGAGGCTGTCTGGCGGAAGTTCAGTCAGTAGCATGATGATTTATCTGAATTTTTCGGAAAAATGATTACCGAATCTTACGGTTTCAGTCATTTACGCTTAGCGGATTCGCTTATATACTCGTGGGTCTGCTATCAGCAAACAGACGGATTTCATGTATCAACCTGTCGCACTCTTTATAGGCTTACGTTACATGCGTGGGCGCGCCGCGGACCGCTTCGGTCGCTTTGTCTCCTGGCTTTCGACTATTGGCATTACGCTTGGCGTGATGGCACTGGTGACGGTGCTTTCCGTCATGAACGGCTTCGAGCGCGAGCTGCAAAACAATATCCTGGGGCTGATGCCGCAGGCCGTTCTCTCTTCCACTCAGGGTTCCGTTAATCCGCAACAGCTGCCGGAAAGCGCGGTGAAGTTACAGGGTGTCACGCGCGTTGCGCCGCTCACGACGGGCGATGTGGTGCTGCAAAGCGCCCGTAGCGTGGCGGTCGGGGTGATGCTGGGTATCGATCCGGCGCAAAAAGATCCGCTGACGCCGTTCCTGGTCAATGTGAAACAAACCGACCTGGAAGCGGGTAAATACAACGTCATCCTCGGCGAGCAGCTTGCCGGGCAGCTCGGGGTCAACCGTGGCGATCAGCTGCGCGTGATGGTGCCGTCAGCCAGTCAGTTTACGCCGATGGGGCGTCTGCCAAGCCAGCGCCTGTTCAACGTGATTGGCACGTTTGCGGCGAACAGCGAAGTCGATGGTTACCAGATGCTGGTTAACATTCAGGACGCCTCGCGTCTGATGCGCTACCCGGCGGGAAATATCACCGGCTGGCGTCTGTGGCTTGATGCGCCACTGAAGGTGGATACCCTTAGCCAGCAGACGCTACCGGAAGGGACGAAATGGCAGGACTGGCGCGACCGGAAGGGCGAACTGTTCCAGGCCGTGCGCATGGAGAAAAACATGATGGGGCTGCTGCTGAGCCTGATCGTGGCCGTTGCCGCGTTTAATATCATCACCTCGCTCGGGCTGATGGTGATGGAGAAGCAAGGCGAAGTCGCCATTCTGCAAACTCAGGGGCTGACTCCGCGCCAGATCATGGCGGTATTTATGGTCCAGGGCGCCAGCGCCGGCATCATCGGCGCGCTGCTCGGCGCGGCGCTGGGGGCGCTGCTCGCCAGCCAGCTCAACAATCTCATGCCGATTATTGGCGCGCTGCTTGATGGCGCGGCGCTGCCGGTGGCTATCGAGCCGCTCCAGGTGGTCGGTATTGCGCTGGCCGCGATGGCCATTGCGCTGCTCTCTACGCTTTATCCTTCCTGGCGGGCTGCCGCCACTCAACCCGCTGAGGCTTTACGTTATGAATAAGATCCTGTTGCAGTGCGACAACCTGTCCAAACGCTATCAGGAAGGCACTGTGCAGACCGACGTGTTGCACAATGTGAGTTTTAGCGTGGGTGAAGGCGAGATGATGGCGATTGTCGGCAGCTCCGGTTCCGGTAAAAGTACGTTGCTGCATCTGCTTGGCGGGCTGGACACGCCAACCGAAGGCGATGTGATCTTCTCCGGGCAGCCGCTGAGTAAAATGTCGTCTACGGCGAAAGCCGAGCTGCGTAACCGCGAGCTGGGCTTTATCTATCAGTTCCACCATCTGCTGCCGGACTTTACGGCGCTGGAAAACGTCGCAATGCCGCTGCTGATTGGTAAAAAGAAACCCGCGGAAATTAATGCCCGCGCCAGCGACATGCTAAAAGCGGTAGGGCTGGGTCATCGCGGAAATCACCGTCCGTCTGAGCTTTCCGGCGGTGAGCGTCAGCGTGTGGCCATCGCCCGTGCGCTGGTCAACAACCCGCGCCTGGTGCTGGCGGATGAACCGACAGGTAACCTCGATGCGCGTAACGCAGACAGCATTTTCCAGCTTCTCGGCGAACTGAACGCCGCGCAGGGAACCGCGTTTCTGGTGGTCACCCACGATTTACAACTGGCTAAGCGGATGGGGCGTCAGCTGGAAATGCGCGACGGTCGTCTGAATGCTGAACTGACGCTGATGGGAGCGGAGTAATGGCTTCACCGTTATCGTTACTCATCGGGTTACGCTTTAGCCGCGGTCGTCGCCGGAGCGGGATGGTATCCCTTATCTCCGTGATCTCCACCATCGGTATCGCCCTGGGCGTGGCGGTGTTGATCGTGGGCTTAAGCGCCATGAACGGCTTTGAGCGTGAACTGAATAACCGCATTCTGGCCGTTGTCCCCCACGGTGAAATCGAGCCGGCTAACCAGCCGTGGTCCAACTGGCGTGATGCCCTTAACAAAGTGGAAAAGGTGCCCGGCATTGCGGCGGCTGCACCTTACATCAACTTTACCGGGCTGGTAGAGAGCGGGGTAAACCTGCGCGCCATTCAGGTGAAAGGGGTAAATCCTCGTCAGGAAGAGCGTCTGAGCGCGCTGCCGCGCTATGTGCAAAATGGCGCATGGGCAAACTTTAAGGCTGGCGAGCAGCAGATCATCATGGGCAAAGGCGTTGCCGATGCGCTGAAGGTGAAGCAGGGCGACTGGGTCTCGATCATGATCCCGAACGCCAGCGCTGATCACAAATTGCAGCAGCCTAAGCGCGTACGTCTGCACGTCACCGGTATTTTGCAGCTGAGCGGCCAGCTCGATCACAGCTTCGCGATGGTGCCGCTGGAAGATGCGCGCCAGTATCTGGATATGAGCGACAGCGTGACGGGCATTGCCATTAAGGTTAACGACGTCTTCAACGCCAATAAACTGGTGCGTGACGCTGGCAGCGTGACCAATAACTATGTCTACATCAAAAGCTGGATCGGCACTTACGGGTATATGTACCGTGATATCCAGATGATCCGCGCGATTATGTATCTGGCGATGGTGCTGGTGATTGGGGTGGCGTGTTTTAATATCGTCTCGACGCTGGTCATGGCCGTTAAGGATAAGAGCGGCGACATCGCCGTGCTGCGTACCTTAGGGGCGAAAGACGGTCTTATTCGCGCCATCTTCGTCTGGTACGGTTTGCTGGCGGGGCTGTTTGGCAGCCTTTGCGGTGTGGCGATCGGCGTGGTGGTTTCCCTTCAGCTGACGCCGATTATTAACGGAATTGAAGCGCTTATTGGCCATCAGTTCCTGTCAGGCGATATCTATTTTATTGACTTCCTGCCGTCTGAACTGCACTGGCTGGACGTTATTTATGTGCTGGTGACAGCACTTTTACTGAGTCTGCTGGCAAGCTGGTATCCGGCGCGTCGCGCAAGCCGAATTGATCCGGCGAGGGTATTAAGTGGCCAGTAATTTCGTCATGGTTTAGCGGTCTTTTGGCCGCTGAATCAAACAGAGGAATGCATCATGTATTACGGATTTGATATTGGCGGCACCAAGATTGCGCTCGGCGTGTTCGATAAAGACCTTAAGCTACAATGGGAAACCCGCGTACCCACGCCGCGCGAAAGCTACGATGAATTTTTAACCGCCATTGCCGCGCTGGTGGCGCAAGCGGATGAACGCTTTGGCGTCAAAGGCAGCGTCGGCATTGGTATTCCGGGTATGCCCGAAACCGACGATGGCACGCTGTATGCCGCCAACGTTCCTGCCGCCAGCGGCAAACCGCTGCGTGCCGATCTTTCTGCTCTCCTTGAGCGCGACGTGCGCTTAGACAACGATGCCAACTGTTTTGCTCTCTCAGAGGCCTGGGACGACGAGTTTCGTCGCTATCCGCTGGTGATGGGGCTGATCCTCGGAACCGGCGTGGGGGGCGGGATAGTCATTAACGGTAAGCCCATTACCGGGCGCAGCTACATTACCGGCGAATTTGGTCATATCCGTCTGCCGGTGGATGCACTGGATGTTGTCGGACGTGATTTCCCGTTGATCCGCTGCGGTTGTGGTCAGCACGGCTGTATTGAGAGTTACCTTTCAGGCCGTGGGTTTGCATGGCTTTATGAACACTTCTATCATCAGAAACATGACGCTCCCCAAATCATTACCCTGTGGGAACAAGGGGATGCGCAGGCGCGAGAGCACGTTGAACGCTATCTCGACCTGCTGGCCGTGTGCCTGGGGAATATCCTGACCATCGTCGACCCGGATCTGCTGGTGATCGGGGGAGGGCTGTCAAATTTCACTGCGATTACGGAACAGTTGTCCGGGCGTCTGCCCCGACATTTATTGCCGGTCGCCCGCGTGCCGCGCATTGAACGCGCGCGACACGGGGACGCAGGAGGCATGCGCGGAGCCGCATTCCTTCATCTCACCGATTAGTTTACGAGGTTATTATGCTGTCGCGTCGCCAGGGTCGACTCAGCCGTTTTCGCAAAAATAAACGCCGCTTACGTGAACGCCTGCGTCAGCGGATCTTTTTCAGAGACAGGATGATGCCAGAAGCGATGGATAAACCCAGAGTGGTGGTGTTGACCGGGGCGGGGATCTCCGCCGAATCCGGTATTCAGACCTTCCGCGCGGCGGACGGACTGTGGGAAGAACACCGAGTTGAAGATGTGGCGACGCCGGAAGGTTTCGCCCGCGACCCGGCGCTGGTGCAGGCGTTCTACAACGCCCGCCGTCGCCAGCTTCAGCAGCCGGAGATTGCGCCGAATGCGGCGCACCTGGCGCTGGCAAAGCTGGAGGAAGCGCTGGGGGATCGTTTTCTGCTGGTCACGCAGAACATCGACAATCTTCACGAAAGGGCCGGAAACCACAACATCATTCACATGCACGGCGAACTGCTCAAGGTGCGGTGCGCATGGAGTGGTCAGGTGCTGGACTGGAAAGAGGACGTGCTGGACGAAGACCGCTGCCACTGCTGTCAGTTCCCTTCGCGTCTGCGTCCGCATGTGGTCTGGTTTGGCGAAATGCCGCTGGGAATGGATGAGATCTACAGCGCCCTGGCTATGGCGGACGTCTTTATCGCCATTGGTACCTCAGGACATGTCTATCCGGCGGCAGGATTTGTTCACGAAGCGCGACTGCAAGGTGCCCATACGGTGGAGCTTAATCTGGAGCCAAGCCAGGTCGGGAGCGAGTTTGAAGAGAAACATTACGGTCTGGCGAGCGAGGTGGTGCCAGCCTTTGTGGATAAACTCCTGAAGGGGCTGTAAGAGTAACGGGCGACATTGCGTCGCCCGTTGTGCATTAACGGCCTGCTTTTAGCTTCTGATAATACTCTTCATACAGGCGGCTCGCGTCACCGACGTCGTTCTGCCATTCCCCTTTGCTGATGGTTTCAGCGTCCGGATAAAGCGATTTATCATTTGCCACTTCAGGGCTTAACAGCTTCCGCGCGGCCAGGTTTGGCGTCGGGTAGCCGATGGTTTCCGCCACCTCTTTTGCCACATCCGGGCGCAGCAGGAAATTGATCAGCTTCAGGGCGCCCTCGACGTTTTTCGCATTCGCCGGGATCGCGAGGCTGTCCATCCAGAAGATGCCGCCCTCCTTCGGCCAGACCACCTCCAGCGGCGTCCCGGCCTGACGCGCCACAAACGCAGAGCCGTTCCAGACCATACCCAGATTCACTTCACCTTCCATATACGGGTTAGCCGGGTTATCCGAGTTGAACGCCGCCACGTTTGGCATCAGCTTTTTCAGTTCGTTATACGCCGCTTCGATCTCTTTCGGATCGGTGGTGTTACCGGAATAGCCGAGTTTACGCAGCGCAACCTGGAACACTTCGCGCGCATCGTCGGTTAACAGCAGGCTGCTTTTGTATTCCGGCTTCCACAGGTCAGCCCAGGATGAAACCGTTTTTGGATCAATGGCATCGCTGTTGACGCCAATTGCCGTCGCGCCCCAGATGTACGGAATGGAGTAGTCGTTGTTCGGGTCGAACGGCTTGTTTAGCATCTCAGGATCGAGGTTTGAAAAATTGGTTAGCTTCGTTTTGTCGATCTTCTGGATCATGCCTTCTTTGCGCATCTTGTCGACGAAATAGGTCGACGGCACCACCAGGTCATACGCGCCATCTTTATAGGTTTTGAGCTTGGCGTACATGGTTTCATTCGACTCGTAGGTCGAATAGATCACCTTGATGCCCGTCTCTTTGGTGAACTGCTCCAGCAGGCCCGGCGGCACATACTCGGTCCAGTTATAGAAATAGAGCGTTTTGCTGTCATCAGCATGCGCGGCGCCCATTCCGAGCACCAGTGCCGCAGCGGCAAGCATTTTTTTCATTTCTGTGTCCCCTGAGATTTTGTTTTATCACGAGCAATAACCTGGCTGGCAATTACCAGAACCAGCGATAACACCAACAGAATAGTCGCCAGCGCGTTCACTTCGGGTGAAACACCGACTTTAACCATTGAGTAGATCTTCAACGGCAGAATTTCATAGCTCGGCCCGGTGACGAAGGAGGACACGACCACGTCGTCCATCGACAGGGTAAAGCTGAGCAGCCATCCTGCTGCCACGGCGGGCATCGCCAGCGGCAGAATGATTTTGCGCAGAATGGTCATCTCGCTCGCACCCAGATCTTTCGCCGCTTCCAGCATGCGTACGTCGAACCCTTTCAGACGCGCGTAGACGGTTACCACCACAAACGGCAGACAGAAGGTGATATGCGAGAACAGCAGCGACCAGAAACCGAGCTGGACGCCCAGCAGCATAAACAGCACCAGCAGTGAAATGGCCATCACGATATCCGGGGACATCATCACCACAAACAGCATGCCACTGACGAACGGCTTACCGCGAAAACGGTAGCGGTACAGCGCCACGGCGGTCAGCGAGCCAATCAGCGTCGCGAAGGTGGCAGAGAATACCGCCATCGTCAGCGAGTGCTGAGCGGCCTGTAGCAGGCTGTCATTGTTCATCAGCAGGCCATACCATTTGGTGGTAAACCCTTGCCAGTTGATCCCGAAGCGTGAGCTGTTAAAGGAGTTCACGATCAAAATGATTATCGGAATATAGAGATACGCATAAATGGCGGTCATAAAACCGCCGCGAAGCAGTCGACCGATCATTCCAGCTCCACCTTCTTATTCAGCAGGCGTGATGCACGCCAGTAAACCAGCAGCATCAGTCCCATCACCACCGTCAGCGTTATGCTGGTGGCCGAGCCGAACGGCCAGTCGCGGATATTCAGGAACTGGCTCTTAATCACGTTACCGATCAGCAGGTTTTTCGCCCCGCCCATCAGGTCCGATACGTAGAACAGGCCCATCGCAGGCAGCATGACCAGCAGACAGCCGGCGATAATACCCGGCATGGTCAGCGGAATAATGATGCGGACAAAGGTTTGTAACTTACTGGCGCCCAGGTCTTTCGCCGCTTCCAGCAGCGGTTTATCGAGCTTTTCAATGCTGGAGTAGAGCGGCATCACCATAAACGGCAGCAGGATATAGACCAGGCCGACAATCACCGCGCCCGGGGTGAACATGATGCGGATCGGCGTCTCGATCACCCCCAGCCACAGCAGAAACTCGTTCAGATAACCTTTGGTGCTGAGGAAGATTTTCAGCCCGTAGATGCGGATTAACGAGTTGGTCCAGAAGGGTACAATCAGTAAAAACAGCAGCAGCGGCCGTACTTTTTGCGGCAGGCGGGCCAGGAACCAGGCGAATGGATACCCCAGCACCAGACAGGCGAGGGTAGCAATCAGCGCCATATTGAGCGAGTGCAGCAGCACGTCAAAATAGAGCGGATCGAGCAGGCGCGCGTAGTTGTCCAGCGTAAAGACCATCGCGACGAAGTTCGCGTCGTCGCGGGTCAGGAAGCTGGTTACGATGATCATCAGGTTGGGTAGAAAGACAAACAACACAAGCCAACCGACGATCGTGGCAATCACCACATTCTGGAACTTACTTGTGTTCTTCATCAGCCAGTACAACCTCCCAGCTTTCTACCCAGTTGATGACCATTTTCTGATCCAGCGAGTGGTCGAAGTCCGGATCGTCCTCGTTAAAGAACTCGCTGACCATCACCATTTTGCCGTTTTCCAGTTCCACAACGGATTCGAGGGTCATCCCTTTGTAGTTGCGTTCGCGAACGTAACCGATCAGACCTTCGACGTCAGCCGTGTCGTGGATCTCATCAACGCGGAGATCTTCCGGGCGCAGCAGGACGTTGAGCTTTTGCCCCTTCTCGACGGCAAAGTTGACGGTAATATTGCATTCGCGGCCTTCCACGTTCGCGCGAACGCGCTGCTCGTCCAGACGCTCAATCACCGTGGCGTTGAAAATATTGATTTCGCCTATAAAGCTGGCGACGAACAGGTTTTTCGGCTCTTCGTAAATTTCACGCGGGGTGCCATCCTGCTCAATCTTGCCGTCGCGCATCACCACGATACGGTCTGACATGGTCAGGGCTTCTTCCTGATCGTGCGTGACAAACACGAACGTGATGCCGAGCTTACGCTGAAGCGCTTTCAGCTCGTTCTGCATCTGCTTGCGCAGCTTGTAGTCCAGCGCGGAGAGGGATTCATCCAGCAGGAGCAGGCGAGGTTTGTTGACCACTGCGCGGGCAATGGCCACACGCTGCTGCTGACCACCGGAAAGTTGATGCGGCTTGCGCTGGGCGAACGCCTCCAGCTGTACCATGCGCAGGGCTTCGGTAACCCGAGGTGGGATCTCGCTGGCCGGTGTTTTTTGCATCCGCAGGCCAAACGCCACGTTCTCAAACACGGTCATGTGCGGGAACAGGGCATAGCTCTGAAAGACGGTATTGACGTGGCGATCTTCGGCTGGAACCTGGGTTATGTCCTGGTTCTCAAGATGGATATGGCCGTTATCGACGCTTTCCAGCCCGGCGATAAGGCGCAGGACGGTAGTTTTGCCGCAGCCGGAGGGGCCGAGCAGCGTGAGAAACTCACCGTCATTGATGGTCAGATTAAGGTCGGAAATGACATCTTTGCCATCGAAACTTTTACGAATTCGTTCCAGTTGCACCAGCGGTGAAAGGGAACGGGGTTGTGTATTCAATTTTCGCGCTGTCCCATATAGACGCCTCAGGCAGCAGACTGAAGCGGGGTTTGTGTGTAACCACCTTGGTGACTCGTAATGAGGGCGGACATTCTACGGCAAACCCATTGAATCGCCAATCCTTCTCACTTATTCATAAGCTACATTTATTAACGCACAACGATATAAACGTAAAAAGTTCTCGTTTGCGGGATAAAAGTGACCTGACGCAATATTTGCGTTTTGCTGCTTAATGATAATGTTGTCACAAAAAGTGAGGGTGACTGCATGGATAAACTACTTGAGCGTTTCTTACATTACGTTTCGCTGGATACCCAATCTAAGCCGGGGGTCCGACAGGTGCCAAGCACCGAAGGCCAGTGGAAGCTGCTAAATCTGCTGAAAGAGCAGCTGGAGGCCATGGGGCTGGTTGATGTCACGCTCAGCGAAAAAGGGACCGTGATGGGAACGCTGCCGGCGAATATTGACGGCGATATCCCGGCAATTGGCTTTATTTCTCATGTCGATACCTCACCTGATTTTAGCGGTAAACACGTAAACCCGCAGATTGTTGAAAACTATCGCGGCGGTGATATTGCGCTGGGCATTGGCGACGAAGTGCTGTCGCCGGTGATGTTCCCGGTACTGCATCAGTTGCTGGGGCAGACGTTAATCACCACTGACGGCAAAACCTTGCTGGGGGCCGATGACAAAGCGGGCATCGCCGAGATCATGACGGCGCTGGCGGTGCTGAAGGGCAAAAATATCCCACATGGCGATATCCGCGTGGCCTTCACGCCGGATGAAGAGGTTGGAAAAGGCGCGAAACACTTTGACGTTGAGGCGTTTAACGCGCAGTGGGCCTACACCGTCGACGGTGGCGGCGTGGGTGAACTGGAGTATGAAAACTTTAACGCGGCATCGGTGACGATCAAAATCGTTGGGAACAACGTGCACCCGGGGTCTGCGAAAGGGGTGATGGTGAATGCGCTGTCGCTGGCTGCGCGTATTCATGCGGAAGTGCCCGCCGAAGAGAGCCCGGAGATGACGGAAGGGTATGAGGGTTTTTATCATCTGACCAGCATCAAGGGGACCGTGGACAGCGCGCAGATGCACTATATTGTCCGCGATTTCGACCGCAAAGCCTTTGAAGCACGCAAACGTAAGATGATGGAGATCGCGAAAAAGGTCGGCAAGGGGCTACATCCGGATTGCTATATTGAACTCATCATCGAAGACAGCTATTACAATATGCGCGATAAGGTGATGGAGCATCCGCATATTCTTGATATCGCCCAGCAGGCGATGCGCGATTGTGACATCGAGCCGGTGATGAAACCGATCCGTGGCGGTACCGATGGTTCACAGCTGTCGTTTATGGGCCTGCCGTGCCCGAACCTGTTTACCGGTGGATATAACTACCACGGCAAGCATGAATTCGTGACGCTGGAAGGGATGGAGAAAGCGGTGCAGGTGATCGTGCGGATAGCGGAGTTAACCGCGAAGCGGTAATGTTTTATGCCGGGTGGCGGCTACGCCTTACCCGGCCTACATTTCGATCGTAGGCCCGGTAAGCGCAGCGTCACCGGGCATTAAAGCGGCTCAGTCCTCAAAAAACCAGTACCCGCTGTTCACCAGCGCGGCCAGCATGGCGAGGAAGGAGGGATCGTCCAGTGCGTCGCCAAAGGTATCCGCAGTCAGCACCATATGGCTGGCAATCGCTTCCAGCGCCGGGCGATGCGGAGAGTCCAGGCGCTCGCCGTTGACGAATACCTCTTCGCCAATGCGCAGTACGCGTAATCCGCCCAGACGAACCAGCTTATAGCCCTGCTGGAGCGCATCATAAATTTCATCTGCCTGATACGGCGGCTCTGGCGGTGCGACGTCCAGTTCGTGACGCGACTGGCTGATAAACTCGCCAAACCACTGTCTGAAGTGCTCCGGTTCGTTGATCAGATCCAGCATCATCCCGCGCAGCTTATCCAGCTCCTCTGGCAGAATATCCGCCGGGTGCTCACGCGCCGGAACGTCCGGATCGCTGTAACGGTAGCTGCCCAGCTCACGCTGTAAAACATAGTCAGCAAATCCGCTGATCATCTCGCGCCCGCTTGGCGCGCGGAAACCAACCGAATAGTTCAGCGAGTTTTCCAGGGAATAACCTTCATGCGGGAAGCCCGGTGGGATATAGAGAATGTCACCTGGCTCCAGCTCTTCATCAATGATCCCTTCAAACGGATCAACCTGAAGCAGATCCGGGTGCGGGCAGTGCTGCTTCATTGGCACTTTTTCGCCCACGCGCCAGCGACGGCGCCCGGTACCCTGAATGATAAACACGTCGTACTGATCCAGATGCGGACCCACGCCGCCACCGGGAACGGAGAAGGAGATCATCAGATCGTCCATTCGCCAGTCTGGCAGGGCGCGGAAGGGACGCATTAAGGCTGCGGTGGGTTCGTGCCAGTTGTTGACCGCCTGCACCAGTAAAGACCAGTTGTTTTCGCCCAGGTGATCGTAGCTTTCAAAGGGACCGTGGCTGACCTGCCATTTCCCGTCCTGGTGGCTCACCAGACGGCTGTCTACCTCGTTTTCCATCGCCAGACCAGCGAGTTCGTCAGGAGAAATAGGGTCGATAAAATTGCTGATCCCGCGTTTAAGAACGACCGGGCGTTTTTGCCAGTAACGTTCAATAAATTCGGGCCAGTTAAGCGTTAATTGATAATCCATATTTTTGTATTCCGCAGGCTCTTACTGAGACGGATTATAACGGAAGCACCGCCCCCTGACTGCGAGATCCGCGTATTTTTCACATTTCGGGTCAACTATCGTTCGATACGGGATGCTGGCGGCCAAAAATGACTTCCATACGGGCACCGCCCAGCAAACTTTCAGCGGTTTCAATCTTGCCCTCGTACTGATCGACGATTTCCCTGGCGACGGATAATCCGACGCCCTGGCCTGGCCGCAGCGTATCGGCGCGCTGGCCGCGATCGAACACCACTTCGCGTTTATTACGGGGAATGCCAGGACCATCATCCTCAACGATAATATGCAGTTCGTTATCCGTTACCCGCGCGGACACCTCGACAAACTCCAGACAATATTTGCAGGCGTTATCGAGCAGGTTTCCCATCACTTCCATAAAGTCATTTTTCTCACCGACAAAGCTAATTTCCGGTGAGATATCCAGACTGATGTTGACCCCTTTACGCTGGTACACCTTGTTCAGCGCAGAGGTGAGGTTATCCAGCAGCGGGGCTACCGGGTGCAGTTCACGGCTCAACAGGGCGCTTCCGGAACGCATGCTCGCGCGGTGCAGGTAATAGCCGATCTGCTGTGAAATACGGCTGATTTGTTCCAGCATCACCGGCTCGGCGTCATCCACGCTCATTTTCGAACTGCGCATGGAACGCAGGGTACTCTGCATCACGGCCAGCGGGGTTTTCAGGCTGTGCGTAAGGTCGGTGAGCGTCGTGCGATACTTGTCGTAGCGTTCACGTTCGCTTTTCAGCAGGCGGTTGAGGTTGCGCACCAGGCTGGTCAGCTCACGCGTGGTCTCCGGGTTTAGCTTCTCGCGGTGATGTTCCTCCAGCTCGCGCACCTCTTTGGCAAGGGATTCAATCGGGCGGAGGCTCCACCACGCAGCAACCCACAGGAGAGGGATCACCAGCAGCAGGTTGGCAGCCAGAACATACACAAACCAGTTCCAGACCATATACGAGCGTTTCAGCTCAACCGGTATGGTATCGATCACCACAATGGTTAACTGCGGCATGTTCAGGGTGGCGGGGTAAAGGTTGATGGCCACAGAGTGGGTCATCTCCGTGTCGTCATCTTCGGCCCGGATCTCATTAAGCTTAATCTGTAAGGCGCGATCGTCACGCAGCAGGCTGCTGGTGGAGTTGAGGTCGGCTTCTATTTCATGAAAACCGTTGGTTTTCAGCCATTCCGGACGGATGCGCTTTTTCAACCACGGGACATCGCGCTGGGCCCAAAGCAATTTCCCTTTTTCATCATAGATCAGCGCCAGCGTCGGGCTCTGCTGATTCAGGTTTTCCGGCATCTCGACGGTGATTCGGTTGTTCTCCCACTTCGCCAGGGTATAAAACAGGTTACTTTCGCCGCGAAGCAGGCGGAAGGTGGTTTTATCGAAGCTCACGCTATAACCGACCAACGCCACCATCCCATAAGAGAGCGACAGCACCAGCACGACGGCGGCGGTTGCCAGCAAAAAGCGAACCCGCAGCGAAAGGGGTAAAATGTGGCGCAATATCCCTTTCATTTAGCGTAATTCGAACAGGTAGCCCTGACCACGCACGGTGGTGATCACGTCATGCGGGTACTGCGCCTGAATTTTTTTACGCAGGCGACCCATCAGCACGTCAATGGTGTGGCTTTCGCGCAGCTCGGCATCCGGATAGAGCTGAAGCATCAGGGAATCTTTGCTCACCACTTTACCGTTGTTACGGATCAGTGTTTCCATGATGGTGTATTCGAATGCGGTCAGCTTGATCACTTCATCATTAATAGAAAATTCGCGGCGAGAGAGGTCCACCTGGAACGGCGGCAGAGAGATAACCTGTGACGCCAGCCCGCTGTTGCGGCGCAGCAGCGCCTGCATACGCGCAGCGACTTCTTCAATATGGAAGGGTTTGGTCACGTAGTCATCCGCGCCAGCGCTCAGGACTTCAACCTTGTCCTGCCAGCCTTCGCGGGCAGTCAGCACCAGTACCGGCAGGGAAACGTCATGGCTACGCCAGCGGCGGATAAGGGACAATCCGTCTTCATCCGGCAGCCCTAAATCGACAATGGCGATGTCCGGCAGGTGTTCATTGAGATAATAATCGGCCTCTTTTGCGTCTTCA
This sequence comes from Enterobacter cloacae complex sp. 397G4, assembly GCF_050031515.1. Taxonomy (NCBI): domain Bacteria; kingdom Pseudomonadati; phylum Pseudomonadota; class Gammaproteobacteria; order Enterobacterales; family Enterobacteriaceae; genus Enterobacter; species Enterobacter cloacae complex sp. 397G4. The sequence goes on from NZ_JBLGWE010000001.1 coordinate 1,900,523, forward strand.
GCATCATCCACCTGATGACCCATCTCCTGAAGTTGAACTTTCAGGTGATGGCGTAGCAATGCGTTATCCTCAACAACCAGTACGCGCATCATCACTTCTCCCTTTATAAATGGTATGAATAGTTTAACGCTGATTATTCAGGTTGACACCAGCGCAATGAAATTAAATGATTTTTTTCATGCTCCCGAACACAGGGGGGATGACGCCAGGCACCTGATTATTAAGTATGTTGACCTGAGCCTGGTTCATATCACCCATCCAACTCACGTAAGCCTCATGCGCCCCCAGCAGGCGCGGGTAATATAAACTGACTTGTTTTCGCAAGCTTTCGCAATCCCGATAAAACAGCCATCCGTTTATGAACTGTTGAAGGCGAGTCGCTTTTTGGACAGCACGGGCACGCCAGTTTTGTAAATATTGCCCTTTTTTTTGTAAGGATGTTCTCACTATGCCTGGCTTTGTCTACGCTTATTTTATGGTGCGAAATTAGATTTGCATAAGATGTGCCAGAAAAGCAGCATTTTTACACAACAAAACAGCAATATAGCGAGTAAAGAGGACTTTATGGAATGGAAGGTTGTTGAGACTATTGCGAGCCCGGAAAGCGGAACCATCTTTTGCAAAGTTGAAACACAGTATGGCCTGAATTATATCCTGTGGTTAAAGGGAGATTATTACGTTCGTACAGGTGAAATCATCACCACTTCAAACCAGGGGATCCTGATTAACGATCGGCGGCGTAGAGTATGGATAGCGCAGGCAATGCCCTTTACATCAATAGGCTGGATGGGGTTCAAACAGAAAAACGCGTGTCCAGGCAACCGACAGGAGATGGATCGCCCGTGCACGGCTGAAACCCCGTGCCAGTTCAAACTGTGCCCGTTCGGCTTAAAACGGTATATTCCGGAAAGTTATTCCACGGCAAAAAATAACATTCAGCCTGACGGCAGGCTCTAATCCCGGCAAAACAGATAATGTGACGTGAAATGTCGGCTCGATGATGTAAAGCAGCCCCCTTTCCAGGTGGAAAGGGGGAAGGGCGATTACTTCAGCTCGTCAACCATAGCGATGGCACGGCCAATATAGTTTGCCGGGGTCATCTCTTTCAGGCGCGCTTTTTCTTCTTCTGGCAGCGCCAGACCGTCGATAAACTGTTTCATACCTTCAGCATCAACGCGTTTACCGCGGGTCAGCTCTTTGAGTTTCTCGTACGGTTTTTCGATGCCGTAACGACGCATCACGGTCTGAATCGGCTCCGCCAGCACTTCCCAGTTGTGATCCAGCTCGTCCAGCAGACGGTCGCGGTTAACTTCCAGTTTGCTCACACCTTTCAGGGTGGACTGGTAGGCGATCAGCGCGTAGCCAATACCTACGCCCAGGTTACGCAGCACCGTGGAGTCAGTCAGGTCGCGCTGCCAGCGGGATACCGGCAGCTTGCTCGCCATATGCTGCAACACGGCATTCGCCAGACCCAGGTTACCTTCGGAGTTTTCGAAGTCGATTGGGTTCACTTTGTGCGGCATGGTGGACGAACCGATTTCCCCGGCGATGGTCTTCTGCTTGAAGTGGTTCAGGGCGATGTAACCCCATACATCACGATCGAAGTCGATCAGGATGGTGTTGAAGCGCGCAATGCAGTCAAACAGCTCGGCGATGTAGTCGTGCGGCTCAATTTGGGTGGTGTACGGGTTCCACTGGATCCCCAGAGAGGTCACAAACTCTTCGCTGAACTGGTGCCAGTCCACTTCCGGGTACGCGGCGATGTGGGCGTTGTAGTTACCCACCGCGCCGTTGATTTTGCCGAGGATCTCAACCTGCTCCAGCTGACGATACTGGCGTTCCATGCGGTACGCCACGTTCGCCATCTCTTTACCCATGGTGGATGGGGTTGCTGGCTGGCCGTGAGTACGGGACAGCAGCGGAATGTCGCGGTATTCCACGGACAGCGCTTTCACCGCATCAATGATTTTACGCCAGTAAGGGAGTACTACCTCTTTCCGCGCGGTAGAGAGCATCAGCGCGTGAGACAGGTTGTTAATATCTTCAGACGTACAGGCGAAGTGAATAAATTCAGATACCGCGTGCAGGGCAGGGACGCTTGCCACTTTCTCTTTCAGGAAGTATTCAACCGCTTTCACGTCGTGGTTGGTGGTGCGTTCGATGGTTTTAATGCGCGCGGCATCTTCTTCGCTGAACTCAGCAACGATTTTATCAAGGTAATCGTTTGCCTTTGCGTCAAAAGCAGGAACTTCCTTGATTGCTGTCTGGGCGGCCAGCTTTTGCAGCCAGCGTACTTCAACCTGAACACGGAACTTCAGCAGGCCATATTCGCTGAAGATCCCGCGCAGCGCGCTGACTTTATCGCCGTAGCGTCCATCGACAGGGGATACGGCGGTCAGTGAGGATAATTCCATAATTCGCAACTCCGGGAGGTTAACAATGAGCAAGAATTTGTTTTGCCTGAGTCGTCAGGCGATGACGAGAAAACATTAACTGTAGGCGGCCACCGCCGACCTGTTGCCACAGCACGGCGGCACGGATGCCTGCTAGCAGCGAAGCGCGTACCTTCGCCTGTACCTGTGGGCTTTGCAATACGGCAGGCGAACCGGTGACCTGAATACGCGGGCCTAGCGGGCTAATCACGTCAACGTAGATACCGGCCATCGCGCTGAGCAGGGTCTCAGACTGGAGGTCAAAGTGGTCGAGCTGGCGCTGTAGCCCGGCGATGCGGTCGCCCAGGGTATTCATTGCGCCTTTTGCCGCATTAAGCTTACGTTCCAGCACCATCAGGCTTAAGGTGTAGCGGGTCAGTTCCGCGTTCAACCCCTGACGGTTGCTGGCGTTGAGCACGCCGAGCAGAGTTTCAAGACCGAGACGAAGATTGGTTTCACTGCCGCCAAAGACGCCCAGCGTGGAGCCTGGGTTAAGATCGATAACGCTGTTGAGTGAAACGTGCAGGGCATCAGCGTCGCAATGACCCTGATGCGCCAGCTGTTGCACCAGACGGGCTGACTGGCAAATTCCCGCCAGCGCCAGGGTGATGTCATAATAGTTCTTCGCCACACGGTCTCCTTTATGTGTGCAAACGGTTTAAACAGCAGGCAGCGGCAGGCGCTGTTCAATGATCCCACCGCCGAGGCAAATTTCGCCGCTGTAGAAAACAGCAGACTGGCCAGGGGTAACGGCGGAAACCGGCTCGTCGAAACGCACGTCAATGCGATCGTCATCCAGTGCGGTTACGGTGCAAGGGATGTCCGTCTGGCGGTAGCGCGTTTTCACTGTGCAGCGTAGCGTGCCTTTCAGCGGCTCGCGATCGACCCAGTGCAGCTGTTGCGCGATCAGTCCAACGGACATCAGGCGCGGGTGGTCGTGACCCTGAGCCACAACCAGAATATTGTTTTCGACGTCTTTGTCGACCACGTACCACGGATCTTCGCTGCCCTCTTTGGTGCCGCCGATACCCAGACCTTTACGCTGGCCGAGAGTGTGGTACATCAGCCCCTGGTGCTGACCAATCTCATCGCCGTCAACGGTGACGATTTTGCCCGGCTGTGCAGGCAGGTAGCGCCCCAGGAACTCGCGGAATTTACGCTCGCCGATAAAACAAATACCGGTGGAGTCTTTTTTCTTCGCGGTGATCAGATCCAGATCTTCAGCAATCTTACGCACTTCCGGCTTTTCCAGCTCGCCGACCGGGAACAGGCTCTGGGCAATCTGTTCGTGGCTCAGCGTATAGAGGAAGTAGCTCTGATCTTTGTTGCCGTCCAGGCCGCGCAGCAGCTGGCTTTTGCCATTCACATCCGCGCGACGCACGTAGTGGCCGGTCGCAATGTAGTCTGCGCCCAGGTCTTCCGCGGCGAATTCCAGGAAGGCTTTGAATTTGATCTCTTTGTTGCACAGGATATCCGGGTTTGGCGTGCGGCCCGCTTTGTACTCTTCGAGGAAGAGTTCAAAAACGTTGTCCCAGTATTCTGCGGCAAAGTTAACGGTGTGCAGTTCGATGCCGAGCTTATCGCACACGGCCTGCGCATCGGCGAGATCCGCAGCGGCAGTGCAGTATTCCTCGCCATCGTCTTCCTCCCAGTTCTTCATGAACAGGCCCTCCACCTTATAGCCCTGTTGCTGCAACAGGTAGGCGGAAACGGAGGAATCGACACCGCCGGACATGCCGACGATTACTTTTTTCTGGCTGTTATCTGACATGGAATACTCACGACATTGAACTTCAAGGCGGCGTATTCTATCACGCCCCCCCACCATTGACACCCTCTGTAAACGGCCAGTTAAATTCTGCAATGACATCCAGCGGCAGGCGCGCCGCAGACTGCCAGCAGCGGATGCTTTCCGCCACCAGCGGCGAACGCAGGTTTGGCGCGTTCAGGATCTCCTCGGCAGTCACCCACAGGCAGCGATCGATATCGTCGTCGTGCGGTTCAGTGGCGCACGTTTCGTTAAGTTCAACGGCGAATAAGAAGCGCAGGAAAGGCGTCTGGTCAGGCGCTATCCACTGATGCATACGGATAAAATGCTGCGGTTCGGCGCGGATACCCGTCTCCTCCCACAGCTCACGGGCTGCCGCCTGGCGTAAGGTTTCATTGGCTTCAAGATGCCCGGCAGGCTGGTTCCACAGCGCTTTGCCATTGATGGTCTCTTCCACCACCAGGAATTTCCCCTGCGCATGGACCACGCAGGCGACCGTAACATGAGGTTTAAACATCAGTTCTCCTTAGGGGTAACATCCCGCCATTCCCCGTTTGCCAGCGAGTCCAGCGTGTAGCTGCCCATGGCATAGCGAATGAGTCGCAGGGTAGGGTAGCCCACATGCGCAGTCATGCGCCTGACCTGTCGGTTGCGGCCTTCATAAAGGGTTATTTTAAGCCAGCTGGTGGGAATGGATTTCCGCTCACGAATCGGCGGGTTGCGCGGCCACAACCACTCGGGTTCATTCACGCGCTCAATACCAGCCGGCAGGGTGGGACCGTCGTTCAGCGTTACGCCGTTACGCAGTTTTGCCAGCGACGCGTCGTCCGGCTCGCCTTCAACCTGCACAAAGTAAATTTTCCCGGTACGCTTGCCCGGCTGAGTGAGCCTGGCCTGGAGCACGCCGTCATTGGTGAGCACCAGCAACCCTTCGCTGTCACGATCCAGACGTCCCGCCGCGTACACTCCCTGAACGGGAATAAAGTCCTTCAGCGTGCTGCGCCCGGCCTCGTCGGTAAACTGCGGCAATACATCGTAGGGTTTATTGAACAGTATGACCCGCGTTGGCTGGGGTTCTGGCGTTCTTCTGGTGGCTTGTCGTGAGCTGAATCGCTCAACCCGGTGTTTTCTAAAAGAAGTTTTCGTCATGGTATTTTCAGGCGTTATCAATTGCCGCATTATAGCCTAATAACGAAGACCTTTCATGGCGTCGGACAATCAGGTACTATCGGAAGGCTCATTACAATTTATTAACATAAGATCAGTAACAACCAGAAGCGCTCGAAGGAGAGGTTAATGGAAAGCAAAGTAGTTGTTCCGGCGGAAGGTAAAAAGATCACCCTGCAAAACGGCAAGATTAACGTTCCTCACAACCCGATTATCCCGTTCATTGAAGGCGACGGTATCGGCGTAGACGTTACCCCGGCAATGCTGAAAGTGGTTGATGCCGCTGTTGAGAAAGCCTACAAAGGCGAGCGTAAAATTTCCTGGATGGAAATTTACACCGGTGAAAAATCGACTCAAGTTTATGGCCAGGACGTCTGGCTGCCAGCCGAAACGCTGGACCTGATCCGCGACTATCGCGTTGCTATCAAAGGCCCTCTGACCACGCCAGTTGGCGGCGGCATTCGCTCCCTGAACGTGGCGCTGCGTCAGGAACTGGATCTGTATGTGTGTCTGCGTCCGGTGCGTTACTACCAGGGCACCCCAAGCCCGGTTAAGCACCCGGAACTGACCGACATGGTTATCTTCCGTGAAAACTCAGAAGACATCTACGCCGGTATCGAATGGAAAGCGGACTCTGCTGATGCAGAAAAAGTGATTAAATTCCTGCGCGAAGAGATGGGTGTGAAGAAAATTCGCTTCCCTGAGCATTGCGGCATCGGCATCAAGCCGTGCTCCGAAGAAGGGACCAAGCGTCTGGTGCGTGCCGCCATCGAATACGCTATCACCAACGATCGTGACTCTGTGACCCTGGTTCACAAAGGCAACATCATGAAGTTCACCGAAGGCGCGTTCAAAGACTGGGGCTACCAGCTGGCGACCGAAGAGTTCGGCGGTGAACTGATCGACGGCGGCCCATGGCAGAAAATTAAGAACCCGAACACCGGTAAAGAGATCATCATTAAAGATGTGATTGCCGATGCGTTCCTGCAACAGATCCTGCTGCGACCTGCTGAGTATGACGTGATCGCCTGTATGAACCTGAATGGTGACTACATCTCCGATGCGCTGGCCGCGCAAGTGGGTGGTATCGGTATCGCCCCGGGCGCGAACATCGGTGACGAGTGCGCCCTGTTCGAAGCAACTCACGGTACTGCACCTAAATACGCAGGCCAGGACAAAGTCAACCCAGGCTCTATCATTCTGTCCGCAGAGATGATGCTGCGTCATATGGAATGGTTCGAAGCCGCAGACCTGATCGTTAAGGGTATGGAAGGCGCGATTAACGCGAAAACCGTCACCTATGACTTTGAACGTCTGATGGAAGGCGCTAAACTGCTGAAATGCTCAGAGTTTGGCGACGCGATTATCGCGAACATGTAATCCACTCGCTGGGTTAAATGACAACGGGAGCCTGAGGGTTCCCGTTTTTTATGCACACAAGACGGAAACAACGCTATGACCCATGATATCCCGCTCAAGTATTATGACATCGTCGACGAGTATGCGACTGAAACGGCGAAACCGGTAGAAGAGGCAGAGCGTACGCCGCTGGCACACTATTTCCAGCTGCTGCTCACTCGCTTATACAACAATGAGGAAATCAGTGAAGAGGCGCAGCGGGAGATGGCTGTCCAGGCGGAGATAGACGAAGCGCGCATTGACGATATTGCGAACTTCCTGAATCAGTGGGGCAATGAATAACGCGTCATCGCGCTGAGTCTGCCAGCAGCCTGGCGAGGTCGTGCCGGGTTAGCGACTTCGAAAAGTACCAGCCTTGTACGAGGGCATCGGGGTATCTCTGCGCGATGAACTGATATTGCGTTTCGCTTTCAACCCCTTCAAAAACAAGGGTTTTGTGCAGTTTAGCTAGCGCGTCGCTGAAGATCACCAGGATATCCTGTTTATAGTGCTCGCTGATGCCGTCCACTAACGACTTATCCACCTTGATTTCGTCATATTTGAGATTTGATAGCCTGGCCAGATTAGAGTTTTGCACACCAAAATCGTCTATTGAAATTTTGACGCCTGCCGATTTAAGCTCCTCACAAAACTCTTCAAGGATGGCCGCGGTGGAAACGCCATTTTCGGATAACTCAACTTTGATTAACGATAAGGGAATCGCGTTCTCTGAGCATTCATGACGTAATACCGCCAGGAATTTGCCGTCTTCAATTTCCGTCCGGCCAACGTTCAGTGAAATCATTAACTGATGTTCAGCGGCCAGCGCGGCAATTTCCGCCAGGGATTTCTTTATCATGTTCTGATAATAAACGTTATACAGGCCAATTTTTTTAATTAACGGGATAAACAGCTCAGGAGAAACCTCTTTGTGATTGTTATCCTGCCATCTTGATAACACTTCAACCCCGACGATTTTCTTATCAGCAACCCGAATAACAGGCTGAAAATGAACGCTGATGGTATTCGCTTTTACCGCTTTGACCAGCGTTCGTTCCAGAGAACGTCGGTCTTCATAAAGTCGAAGAGAAAACAGCGTCAGGGATACCCAGATAAAGTATAAAAACAAGCACAGAAGCACCATCACTACGTGGGAGAGCGAAGCCAGTCCGGCATCATGGTGTGTGACGGTAACGCACAAATCCCAGCGTGTACTGCACTCTGTCACAGCCAGCGTAAATAACAGAGACTGTAAGCGGCTGAAGTTTTCTGATGGCGGCGTAACGGTGAAAAAGGTGCGGCCGAAATCTTTAGTGGAAGAACGAAGCGAATAGTTGGCGGTAACGGGGGCAAATTTATCGTAGGCTGAACGGGAGGTGAAGATAATAAGGTGGTTATAGATTGTCGCATTGCCGACAAAGAAATCTTTCTGCGAAAACTGCGCCAGGCTGAATCCGTTCTGGGTATTATGCAGCTCAGAGGGAAGGGCGATGGGATTTGCCAGCTTGCCCCAAAACGCGGTGCAGGTGATTTTCCCCTTTTCAATAAACCCCACATCGGCGAAATAGAGACTTCGCATCTTTAATTTTCGGTAGTCGTTCAGACTGGCGCTATCGCATCCCTGCGCGGAGGTATTTATAAGCGTACTGGCGATATTTTGCGTTAACTCTTCAGAATAGCTTAAGAGCGTGTGGGAGATCTCCCTCTGCCGGTTCTTTTGCTGCTCAGCGATAATGGCGTTAACCGCATACAGCGACAGGACGACCATAAAGGTTGAGATGATAGCAACGGCAATGGCCTTCTTCATTTTCCTGTTGTCCCACCACGTCCTGAGGTGCAGGGATCTTAACACAGGTCATAAAAGCTACAAGTATGAGAGTTGAGGCTGCACGGAATCGAAAGGAAAGCCATTATGCCATGCTCCTTTCATCTCAGAACCACTCAAACCGTGTTGAGAGCAGTAGCAGTAACGTACTGGCAGAAACAAGATTAAGGCAGATGACAAACTTGCTTGATACGTTCATGTTATCAACGTTTTTGTTGTTCAGCAGCCACAGAGAATAGCGTTTCACCTCCACTGAAGAAACGCCAGATTTTGGTGGGTTCGGGCAAAAAAAAGCCCACTCAAGAGTGGGCAAGAAATACTGGAAGCAATGTGAGCAATGTCGTACTGAATACCTGAGTGATTTGCTCAACTATTCAGTAATGAGAAAGATAATCTTTCTCAGTAAAAGATGCAACCCCACGATGAGTGTGGAACGGCATTTTTTTACTGCTTATATTTTAATCAAACGAACCGTGTGATTCCTATCACAAATTTCCTTTCTCAGATCCTGTGCTATCCTTTTCTGTGTCGTTGATTTAATGACAAAAACCATACAGAGAGGAAAGCTATGGGAATTTTATCCTGGATTATCTTTGGGCTGATTGCGGGGATCCTGGCGAAGTGGATTATGCCGGGCAAAGATGGCGGCGGTTTCATCGTCACGATCATTCTGGGGATTGTGGGTGCAGTCGTCGGTGGCTGGATCAGTACCCTGTTCGGCTTTGGCAGAGTTGATGGCTTCAACTTCGGCAGCTTTGTCGTCGCGGTGATTGGCGCGCTGGTTGTTCTGTTTATTTACAGAAAAATCAAAAGCTAAATCTGACCTGAGTTAAAAAAGGCTGCCTGACGGCGGCCTTTTTACTTTGGGCGTTACCACCAGCCCAACTGCGTACCGGCGACGGCCACGATGGCGACAATCAGCATGATGATGGTCGTTTTTCTCATTTAAGCCCCCGGCGCGGCGTAACCACCAAGGAAAAACCAGCCTAAAAACACCACCGCCGTGATAAAAATAACCACCGGAAAGAGGATCCCTATTCTCATGCCATCACCTGTTTGAGTTTGTATAAGGCCGTAGAGTGTACGATTTTAATCTAACGCGACAAAGCCTGTTTTGCTTTTTCCTTTTTTATCCTGATACATCGCGAGGTCTGCGGTGCGCAGGGCGCTATCTTCATCAGTGCGGTGAGGATCAACAATAACGACGCCAAGGCTTGCGCCGGGATAAAGAATAGTGGCATTGCCTAACCTGTATTCGCCCGCAATAAGACCATTGAGGCGGGTTTTGATTGCGTTGACCCCTTTGCTGGCGTCGCCATCATCGCTGTGACTCAGGCTGGCAACCAGAAATTCATCGCCGCCGAGCCGGCCAATAATCTCATCCTGCGTTTGCTCGTGAGTCAGTCGCTTGCCGACCTGTACAAGGAAGCGATCGCCCGCCTCATGCCCGTACTGGTCATTGATTCGCTTGAAATCATCGAGGTCAATAAAGGCCATCATGACGTTGCGGTTAAAATGGCGCGCCAGTGAGAACAGGGTGGTAAGGTTTTCAAAAATGGCGCGACGATTCGGCAGGCCGCTAAGGGCGTCGGTGTAAGAGTGGGCAATGAGCGCCGCATTTGCTTCGCGAAGCTGAAGCACAAGCGACTCTTTCTGAATGTACTGACCAATTAAACCGGCAAAGAGTCTGATCACCTGCTCGCCACGCTCGCTGAACTGTTTCTGTGCGGTGCTGGCCGCGCAAAGCGTGCCATACAGAGAACCGTCAGCCAGGTGAACCGGCACGCTCATATAGGTTGTAATGCCCAGTGCTTTGGCCGCTTCACACTCCGGCCAGCGGTCGGGCACCTCGTTACTGAACAACGTGTCGCTGTCGATGGCGCGCTTACACAGCGTTTCGTCCCAGGGCACGCTGAACCCTTCCGGGATCTGCATTTGCTTGCTGTTACGGGCATATAAAATGTGCTGCAAACGCGCATTGATATCGACTTTCGTCAGGTAGGTTGATTCCATATCCGTCACAATTTCCAGCATTTCCAGTAGCTGACGCACCAGACTGTCGAGAGATTGCTCAGTGGAGAGGGTTTCTGAAACACGGGCAAGAATGATATCTGACATGAGGCAGGATGACTCCCATGCAGAAGACCTCTGTATCTGCATGTTGTGCTGAAAATATAGACTCCAGCCATAGTAAAACATGAACAGGATTAATTTTATAGATTCTTCTGGAGGCGGATGAGGGTGAAGCTAAAAAAAAGCCCCGATGTTGAGATCGGGGCAAAACATCTTGATTACGGAATGATGTTCTCTGGTCAGTGTGAGAACAGGCATCACTATAAGGGGGAATCGTGCAGGTTTAATGGAGAAATCATGGAGAAAACGGCGATGACCCGTTACTCTGACGTTTTTACACCCTGAAGGATCATGATAATGAAATATCTTCTCCTGGCGCTGGTTTTACCGCTGGCCGCCTGCTCAACAAAGACAACCCCTCCTGATGCGCCTCAACCGCCGCACGCTATTGGTATGGCAAACCCGGCGTCAGTGTACTGTCTGGAGAAAGGGGGAGAGCAAATCCCTGTTCAAAGCCCGCAGGGCGTACGTACCGAGTGCAAATTGCCAGGCGGGGAAGTGATCGATGAATGGGATCTCTACCGCCGCGATCACCCGCAACCGACCAGATGACAACGGCAATAAAACTGCGATACACTTCTCTTTAGGATTGTTCTTAGCCAGTTTCTGGCAGTACGTTTGCGAGAAGAAGTATGTTTCAGTTAAAACCGGGCAGCATGGCGATGATCGTGGGTGCGCGTACGGCGGCAGGCCGTCGAAATATCGGTAAATCCGTCGAGCTGTTTGGCCTCTGTCAGCCGGGCCAGCGTTTTGTGAACCCGGTTAACGGCGTCATGACGCAATTACCCGCCACGACAGCGCGTGCGCTGTGGCTGGTCACCGGTGATGTTTATGCCTTTGATAATCAGCACGGTTTTGCGTTTGTTCGCCCGGAACATCTGATGCCGCTTACTCCCGACGAGATGCCACACAACGTGGATGAGCTGGCGATCGGTTAATCACAGTTTACGCAGCCAGTCCGCCAGTACCTGCGCGTGATTCTGCTCCGTATTTTTCGCCCCATAGAGTAGCGTCACGGTCTGCTGTTTGGCGAGAGCCGCCAGGCGTTTGCCTTCATCCGGATGCTGCGCCAGCTCTTTGCGATAGGCTTCACTGAACGCGGTGAAATCTATCGTTTCACTGTGAAAGGCTTTTCGCAGTTCGCTGGACGGCGTTAGCGCTTTACACCACTCATCGCAGGCGAGGTCGGTCTTTTTTATCCCTCGCGGCCAGAGTCTGTCGACCAGGATCCGGTAACCGTCTTTTGAGGTCGCCTGCTCATACACGCGTTTACATTGAATCATGGGTCCTCCTCATTTCCTTACGACGTTCTGCAAGAACACTATAGCACCCGGCTTTTATCCACCCAATTTAAGGTATTGTGATAATTGCAAAAGATCGGTAGTCTGAGGTTCCTTATGTTATCTGAAAATCCTCCGGCATAAGGAATCTCTGATGGAACTCTCCCCGGTTAAAACGACGCTGCGCATTGCGCTGGTTGGTGATTACAATCCCGATGTTATTGCGCACCAGGCGATCCCGCTGGCGATTGACGACGCCGCTGCGGTTCTGGATCTCACCGCTGATTATGACTGGCTCGCCACGCCTGAGCTGACCAGCGCCGAAGACCTCGTCGGGTACGATGCCATCTGGCTGGTACCGGCAAGCCCGTATAAAAACACCGAGGCGGCGTTTATTGCGGCGCGTTACGCGCGTGAGAATAGCATCCCCTTTCTCGGCACCTGCGGCGGGTTCCAGCATGCGCTGATTGAGTATGCGCGTAATGTACTGGGCTGGCACGATGCAGGCCATGCCGAAACCGACACCGAGGGAAGGATGGTAATTGCGCCGCTGACCTGCTCGCTGGTGGAAAAAACCGACGCGATCGAGCTGCGGAATAACACGCTGATTGCTAAAGCGTATGGCAAGCCGGAAATTCAGGAGGGGTATCACTGCAATTACGGCGTCTCACCTGAGTTTGCCGACCAGCTTGAGCGGGGCGACATGCGCGTAACGGGCTGGGACGAGCAGGGCGAGATCCGCGCGGCAGAGCTGGTAACCCATCCTTTCTTTGTCCTCACCCTGTTCCAGCATGAGCGGGCCGCGCTGCAAGGGCGCCCGGTCGTGCTGGTACAGGCCATGCTGCGGGCGGCGCAGGGATAAAAAAAGCAGACCTCCGGGTCTGCCTTGAATGTCAGCGGGGTGTGATCTCCCGGTCACGCCCGGCAAGCATACCGCATAACGCCATCACCACCGCGGCCAGCGCGCAGGCGAGCAGCGGAATGCGCCAGTCTCCGGCGGTATCGTGAATTTTCCCCATCAGCGGTGGGCCACAGGCCGCCAGAAGATAGCCAATCGACTGTGCCATGCCGGAGAGCGCCGCGGCCTGATGGGCCGAGCTGGCGCGCAGCCCGATAAACGTCAGGCCGAGGATCATGGTGGCGCCGGATCCAAAGCCAAACACCAGCGTCCAGACGACGGCCAGCCCCGGCGCGAACCAGAACCCGGCTGCGCTGACGGCGCACATCAGGGCGACTAGCCCGGCAATGCCACGCTGATCGTTAAGACGGTGCAGGATCAGCGGAATGGCGAGACCGGGAACCGCGGTTGCCAGCTGGAGAAGCCCGTGCATGGAGCCAGCCTGCGTTTCGCTGTAGCCATGGCTAAGCAAAATCGCGGGTAACCAGCCGATAATGACGTAGTAAATCAGCGAGTTAATGCCCAGAAAAAGCGTCACCTGCCAGGCGAGCGCCGAGCGCCAGATAGCCCGATTGTGCAGCGCGCCCGCTCCGGTCAGGGTGGCGGCCGGCTTCTGGCGCCATTGCGGTAACCACAGCAGCAGCGCCACCAGCGGGAAGAACATCAGCATCAACAGCGCCCCGTGCCAGCCACCACTCCCCAGCGACAGCGGGACGATCAGCGCCGACCCTGCGGCAGCAGCGGCTCCCATCGTCAGCGAATAAGCCCCCGTCAGTTTTGCGACCTGGCCCGGAAAATCACGTTTGATTAAGCCAGGTAACAGGACATTGCCCAGCGCAATCCCACAGCCTACGATCGCCGTACCGATAAACAGCAGCGAGGCCGACGGCAGCGAACGTACGCCAATCCCGATGCAAATCAGCAGCAGAGCGATAAAAAGGCTGCGCTCCATGCCCAGGCGCCGGGCGACGCCTGCGGCAAGGGGAGAGATAAAGGCGAAGGCCAGCAGAGGCAGCGTCGTGAGCAGGCCGGTTTGCGCCGTGCTTAAGCCATAGTCCTGTCGGATGGTATCGAGCAGGGGGGCGACACCGGTAAAGGTGACGCGCAGCGTCGTGGCAATCATCAGGATGCCTGCAATCAGCAGCGTACCCTGTTTCCCGGAAGGTTGAATAGCAGTAGTCATTATTGTCTCTTACGTTCAGGCGAGCGCATACCATACCGATTTAAGTCGTGGTTGAAATCAGGCTAAAATGACAGTTTATCGCTAATATCGGACAACTTTATGTACGGACTGGGGCTCGACGGCTACGATCCCGATAGCCAGCACGACGCGGCGGTGGCCTTTCGCATCCGCGTGGTGGCACAGGAACAATATATTCCGCTGCATCAGCACCGCAAAGGGCAGCTGATTATGGCGCTGGGGGGAGCGATCACCTGTGAAGTGGAGAACGCGATGCTGATGGTGCCGCCCCAGTATGCGGTGTGGATCCCGGGACAAACGCCGCACAGCAACAAGGCGACGCCCGGCGCGCAGCTTTGTCTGCTGTTTATTGAACCCGGTGCGCTCGAATTGCCGACGCGTACCTGTACGCTGAAAATATCGCCCCTGGTGCGGGAGCTGGTGCTGGCGCTTGCGGACAGGTCACGGGAGGAACTGCCTCTTCCCGCTACCGGAAGGCTGGTTGACGTCCTGTTTGATGAACTGCCCCTGCAACCGCAGGAGCATCTACAGCTGCCGGTATCTCCGCATCCAAAAATTCGCCTGATGAGTGAGACCATGGCAAACGAACCTGCCGCCTGGCAGACGCTGGCGCAGTGGGCCAGCCACTTTGCCATGAGCGAACGCAATCTGGCGCGGCTGGTGGTGAAAGAGACTGGCTTGAGCTTTCGCCGCTGGCGGCACCAGCTCCAGCTGATTGTCGCATTGCAGTTTTTGATCGGCGGAAAGTCGGTTCAGCAGGCGGCGCAGGCGCTGGGGTATGACTCCACCACCGCCTTCATCACCATGTTTAAGAAAGGACTGGGACAGACGCCCGCCCGCTATATCGCCAGCCTGACTACGACTTCCCGATAAACAGCGAAACCAGTCCGGCAGCAATCAGCGGGCCAACCGGCACGCCACGAAACAGCGCCACGCCTAACACGGTGCCCACCAGCAGCCCGGCCACCAGTGAAGGCTGGCTGCTCATCAGCGTCACGCCGCGCCCGCCAAGCCATGAGACAAAAACGCCCACCGCAATCGCCACCAGCGATTTCCAGTTTACAAAGGAGTGCAGCAGCGTGGAGGCCGGTAGCGTTCCGCTGGCAATCGGGGCCATCACACCGATGGTCAAAATAATGATCCCGATGGTAAGCCCCTGTTTTTCTATCCACGGGAAGAAGGTATTCAATGGTGTGACGCGAACGATGATCAGGACCAGAATGGAAATCGCGACGGTGGTGTTGTGGCTGACAAAACCCAGAGCAGCCAGGGCCAGAAGTATGAGCAGAGTAGGGTCGAACATGACGGGATCCTTGCCAAAAATAGTAAGCCTGCTTACTTTACGCGCAAACGCGACGGCAGGCAGGCTTTACTGAAAAAATTGTCTATTTTTGGGCACTTGCCTGACGTCAGTCCACCAGCTGCTGGATAAGTGGACTTCCTTCGCGGATAAACACCGGGATGGTTTCCAGCGCCGCAGGCACCCGGATATGCTCCCCACCGGCGTAGCGCTCACCGTTGAGAGCGATCCAGCTATTGCCCGTCGGCAGCCAGACATCGCGCTCACGCTGACCGGCCTGCATAACCGGCGCCACCAGAAGATCTTCGCCAAACAGATACTGATCTTCACACGCCCAGCTCTGCTTATCCTGCGGATAGTGCCAGAACAGCGGACGCATGAGCGGGTCTCCGTGCAGATGAGCCTGCTGGTACAACGCGTCAATATACGGGCGCAGGGTTTCGCGCACGGTAAGCCAGTGCTGCATGATGGCGTAATTCTCTTCTCCGTAACTCCACAGCTCATTAGGCGAACCGCTGTTACACTGAGGAATGCCGTCACGGTAGCGCTCCGGGGGCTGGATCTGCGGTTCGCGATAGCCGTGCATGCGCAGAACCGGTGTAAACACCGCCCACTGGAACCAACGGATCAGTAATTCGTGGAACGCCGGGTCGTTAACGTTCCCTCCCTGGAAGCCGCCGATATCGGTCGTCCACCATGGGATTCCCGCCAGCCCCATATTCAGTCCCGCGGCGAGTTGATTGCGAAAAGCATGGAACGAGGAGTGGACATCACCCGACCACGCCAGCACGCCGAAGCGCTGGCTGCCTGCCCAGGCGCAGCGTACCAGGTTAACAATGTCGGTTTCGCCGTTTGCCTGGAGCCCATCGTAAAAGCCCTGCGCAAAGTCACGCGGGTAGCGATTACCCACTTCCAGCACCGGACCGGCGTGGTAGCGATAGTTGTCAAAATCATAGGCGCGGTATTCCGGTTCGGCTTCGTCCAGCCAGAACAGCTTAATGCCCATGTCGTAGTAATTTTTCTTCACCGTATCCCAGACGAATTTCCGCGCCTCAGGATGGGTCGCATCAAAGAAGGTGGTATTGCCCATAAAATCGAGGTTGACCTGCACGCCACGTTCACTGCTGACCAGCCAGCCTTTGGCTTTCATCAGCGGGTAGAGAGGGCTGCGCGCCTCTACCGTTGGCCACACCGACACCATCAGCGCAATACCCATTTCGCGCAGCTCGTCGACCATCCCTTCAGGATCGGGCCAGTCTACGGGGTCGAAGCACCAGGTGCCCTGATTCGGCCAGTGGAAAAAGTCGATGACCATCACCGACAGCGGCAGATTACGGCGGCGATACTCCCGCGCAACCTCCAGCACCTCCTGCTGGGTGCGGTAGCGTAATTTGCACTGCCACAGCCCGCTGATAAACGCCGGGGCGGAGGGCGGAGTACCGGTGGCTTTCACATACTGGCGGGTGATATCCGCCACCGTGTCGGCGGCGGTGATCCAGTAGTCCATTTCTCCTGTGACGCGGGCGCGCCATTCCGTCTGATTTTTTGCAAAGCTGGCTTCACCAATCGCCGGGTTGTTCCACAGCAGGCCATAGCCAAGGCTGGACTGCATAAAGGGCACGCTGGCCTGGGAGTTGCGCTGCGCCAGTTCCAGCGTACAGCCTTTCAGATCCAGCCACGGCTGTTGATACTGACCCATGCCATAGATGCGTTCATCCGGACGCGATTCAAACCGGACGGTGAGCTGATATTTCCCCCCCATTAGCGGCTTAAATTCGCGGCCATCCAGCTTCAGGGCGCTGACATATTTATCCTGGCTCTTCTCGCTGGCACCGATACCCACCGTTGAACGCTGGCGCCACATCTCTTCCAGCAGCAGTTCGCCGCGCTGATTGTAGAAGGCCAACTGACCTTTAAGATTCAGCGTCGCGGTAATATTGCCGTTGCGCAGCGTCAGGCTTTCCGCTTCGGCGACAATCTCAGCCTGGCAAGGGGCGGCGGGCAACAGTGCCTGTAAGGCCTCATCAAAAGCCGGGGAGCAGGTGGCCCTGACGCGCAGGCTGTTTTCACCCCACGGTTCAATACGCAGGATCTGGCGTTCAAAACGCCATTCGATACTGTTGGAATGTTGGATCAGCTCACTCATGGAAAACGCGTCCTTCTAAACAGGGTGTTTGGCAAGATGGATGGATTGCATTGTGCTGTCGTCGAGCTTGTACCAGCGCAGCGTGGCAAACGCGCAGAGTGACAAGACGCCAGGCACGACGGTGAAGAGGGCGATGATGCAGTACATGGCCGTGGTGGTCTGTTCCGGGGCGTTGGCGACATAGCCGCTTAAGCCCAGCGTCCAGCCAACAATCGCGCCGCTGATCGCCATTCCCAGCTTGAGTACGGCGAGGAAGGTGGAGAAGATCACGCCGTCCATGCGTTTGCCCTGTTTCCATTCGCCGTAATCGGCGACGTCCGCCATCATTACCCACATCAGCGTGGTGGTGGCCTGGTAAAGGGTGGAGACGATAAACGTCATGGGCACCAGAATAAGCACTGACTTAGGCGCAAAGAACAGGGCGATGCTGAGTACCCCCGCCAGTACGGAACAGTATCCAAACATCTGCACTTTGCTGACGTTCTGCGTCAGACGTTTGGCCAGCGCACTGCCTGCGGCTTTCCCGAGAATATGCGCCCCGAGCATCCACATAAAATAGCTCGCGCTACCGAGATAATAAGTGACGAAATACATCATTGCGCCAAGGCGAATAACGCCAAAACCAATGTTGGTTAATACCAGGACGGCGACAACCCGCCATTGGTCGTTTCGTAATAAATCCCGCAGTTCCGCAAGATAATTATTGTGGGTGGCGGGAGCCTTAATACGTTCACGCGTATTGGCGAAGCAGATCCAGAACATGACGACCGCGATGGTCGCCATAATGGCCATCGCCCAGCGGTAGCCCAGTAATTTATCATCGCCGCCTAAAAACTCTGCGAGCGGCATCATAAAGAATGTCGACAGCGCGCCACCCAGCGTGGCCAGGAAAAAACGATAGGACTGGAGGGAAATTCGCGCATCGTTGTCGGGCGTGATCACCGCGCCCATGGAGCAATAGGGAATATTGATTGCGGTGTACATCAGCATCATCAGGGTATAGCTGACGGTGGCGAAAATCATTTTACCGTGCAGATCGAGCGACGCCGGCACGGCGTAGGTCAGCAGACAACTTGCGCCAAAGGGCAGCGCCAGCCACAGCATCCAGGGGCGGAATTTGCCCCAGCGCGTGCGCGTCCTGTCTGCGATATAGCCCATCGCCGGGTCTATTATGGCATCGGCGGTTCTCGCCAGAAGAAACATGGTGCCCACGAATGCGGCAGGTAGCCCCACCACGTCCGTATAGTAAAACGTCAGAAAAATAATGACGTTATCCAGCCCAATATGGCTCGCCATATCGCCTAACCCATAACTGATCTTTTCTTTACGGGTAATTATTTCGGTCATTGTATTCACCTTGCCAGTGTAAGGTTTATTTTTGATGTGCTCCGTAAACAGGGTTAACCATGATGAAAAGGTTAACAATTGCGAGATCTGGCATCGGGGTTACGTAAATTTCTTTTCGTGATACCGGTAACAAATAAAGTATTTAAACAGTGACTTCATACGGGGGAGGATAGTCAACAGCGAATCGTTTCAGCGAAAAAATAGTCATTTCACGGACGCGTCATTGTCATTTAACTGTCATTGTGCGGGGGTAAAAAAGAGGCAAATGGGCAAAGCAGAGGGCATCATGAGCGATCCTATGTTTGTCGAAACGCTGATTATCTCCTCATCGTTTTTTATTATCGCGATTATTTTGATAGCTTCCGTGCTGCTGCTGGAAAACGGCTGACCGTTAGCCAGCCGCAGTATTTATTGTTTACGGAACGTCACCAGTTCAGGACGGGCGATACGCAGATAGTCCTGGGTGTCCATAATCACCGACTTTTCCAGCAGGCCGGCGTTAAAGGCGATCTCATCGAAGCGCTCAAACAGCAGCGGATCGGCGACCAGCGTCAGATCCGGATGAAAGCTGAAGGGGGGAATGGCGCCGAAAACGCAGCCGGTAAGCGCATCCACTTCAGCCGGACTGGCGAGAGAGGCCTTTAGCCCACCGAAATGACTGGCCAGAAGGCTCAGATCGGCCTGCCGATCGGCGGCGAGGATTGCCAGAATATGTTTCTTAACACCGTTGCCTTTTACCTTGCAGACCAGTGCTTTTGCACCCTGCCGGAGATCGGTCCCGCGAATTTCACTGACCGCTTCGCATTTCCCAACGGCCTCATGCGCCACCACGCGAAAGCGCGCCTCCTGCTCGGTTAATAAGCTGATTAGCCGCTGATGGGTCGTCGTCCCGATCACGTCATCAGACATAACGATTTCACCTGTGATTTGCCAATACGTAGCTTGCTACATTAGCACGGGACGGAGAGGGCTGAAAGAAAACAGCCAGCGGGTGCGCTGGCTGTTGGGTCATGCGTTGCTGGTGGACGACTGTTTCTGGAACAGTTCCCGGAAGACCGGGTAGATGTCATCCTGGTCACGAATGTGCTGCATCGCAAAGTTATCGAACATCGCTTGCAGATGCTCATACTCACGCCACAGCGTCTGGTGGGCGCGACGGGTAATTTCAATGTAGCTGTAGTAACGCACCACCGGCAGGATCTTCTTCGCCAGAATTTCATGACACAGCGGCGAGTCATCCGCCCAGTTATCGCCATCCGATGCCTGCGCGGCGTAGATATTCCACTGCGCCGGATCGTAGCGCTCCTTCACCACCTCGTCCATCAGCTTCAGGGCGCTCGACACGATGGTGCCGCCGGTCTCCTGCGAGTAAAAGAACTCATGTTCATCCACCTCTTTCGCCTGAGTGTGATGGCGGATGTAGACCACCTCCACGTTCTTATACGTTCTGCTCAGGAACAGATAGAGCAGAATATAAAAACGCTTAGCCATATCCTTGGTGGCCTGATCCATTGAACCTGACACGTCCATCAGGCAGAACATTACTGCCTGGCTGGAAGGCTCCGGCCGTTTTTCGTAGTTCTTGTAGCGCAGGTCGAACGTGTCGATAAACGGCACCCGGTCGATCTTCGCCCGCAGTTCGGCGATCTCTTTTCGCAGGCGCTCCTCTTCCAGCAGTTGTGCCGGCTCCGTGTTTTCCACCACTTCCAGGCTGGTTTCCAGCTCGCGCAGTTCGCGCCGTTTGCCTGCCGTCATCGCCGTGCGTCGCGCCAGCGAGTTTTGCAGTGAACGCACCACGCTGATGTTGGCGGGTACCCCGTTTGCGGTATAACCCGCGCGATGGGTTTTGTATTCGTTGAGCTGACGGTGCTGATTCTTTCTCAGATTCGGCAGGGCCAGATCCTCAAACAGCAGGTCGAGATATTCGTCTTTTGAAATCTGAAAGACGAACTCGTCCTGGCCTTCACCGTCCTGGCTGGCCTGCCCCTGACCGCTGCCAGAACCGCCGCCTCCGCCTTGGGGCCGCTCGATTCTGTCATTCTGGACGAAGTGGTCATTACCTGGGTGCACGCGATGGCGAAGGCCGCCACGCCCCTGATGAAACATCGGTTCGCTGATGTCATCGTTAGGGATGGAGACGGATTCGCCGCTGTCGACGTCGGTCACCGAGCGTTTGTTGATGGCCTCGGAGATCGACTGTTTAATTTGCGCTTTATAACGGCGCAAGAAGCGCTGGCGATTCACCGTGCTCTTGTTTTTGCCGTTAAGACGCCGGTCAATAAACCAGGTCATATATCCCCCGTACTGCATTTGCCAACTTGCAGCGTCCGTAAGTGCCGGACATTTTGTTGGCCCGGTAAGCGCGTTACCGGGCACTTGTTTTAAGACGATTTACGCACGCGCAGATACCATTCACAGAGCAGGCGGACCTGTTTGCGGGTATAGCCTTTCTCCATCATACGGTCGACAAAATCGTCGTGCTTTTTCTGCTCGTCGGTTGAGGTTTTGGCGTTGAACGAGATGACCGGCAATAGCTCTTCCGTGTTAGAGAACATTTTCTTCTCTATAACCGTGCGCAGTTTTTCGTAGCTGGTCCAGTTCGGATTGCGGCCGTTGTTATGCGCTCTGGCGCGCAGCACGAAGTTCACAATCTCGTTTCGGAAGTCTTTCGGATTGCTGATCCCGGCTGGTTTCTCGATTTTTTCAAGTTCCGCGTTCAGGGATTCACGGTCAAACAGCTGGCCGGTATCCGGGTCGCGATACTCCTGATCCTGGATCCAGAAGTCAGCGTAGGTGACGTACCGGTCGAAGATGTTCTGGCCGTATTCGGAATAGGATTCCAGGTAGGCGGTCTGGATCTCTTTGCCGATAAACTCGGCGTATTTCGGGATCAGGTAGCCTTTCAGGAACTCCAGGTAGCGTTCAGCCTGCTCCTGTGGGAACTGTTCACGTTCAATTTGCTGTTCCAACACGTAGAACAGATGTACCGGGTTGGCGGCCACCTCCGCGTGGTCGAAGTTAAAGACGCGGGAGAGGATCTTAAACGCGAAACGCGTCGACAAACCGTTCATCCCTTCGTCGACCCCGGCGTAATCGCGGTATTCCTGGTACGATTTCGCTTTCGGGTCGGTATCCTTCAGGCTTTCACCGTCATACACGCGCATTTTTGAGTAGATGCTGGAATTTTCCGGCTCTTTCAGGCGCGACAGGATCGAGAAGCGCGACAGCGTTTCCAGCGTTCCCGGTGCGCAAGGGGCATGGACCAGCTCACTGTGGTTGAGCAGTTTTTCGTAAATCTTGATCTCCTCGGAGATCCGCAGGCAATAAGGCACTTTGACGATATACACACGGTCAAGGAACGCCTCATTGTTTTTGTTGTTACGGAAGGTCACCCATTCAGATTCGTTAGAGTGGGCAAGGATAATCCCGTTAAACGGCAGGGCGGAAATACCTTCTGTCCCGTTGTAGTTCCCTTCCTGGGTGGCGGTCAGTAGCGGATGCAGCACTTTGATCGGTGCTTTAAACATCTCGACAAATTCCATAATCCCCTGGTTGGCGCGGCACAGCGCACCGGAATAACCGTAGGCATCCGGGTCGTTTTGCGCGTGATGCTCCAGCTTACGGATATCGACTTTACCCACCAGCGCCGAGATATCCTGGTTGTTCTCGTCACCGGGTTCAGTTTTAGCGATGGCGATCTGCTCGAGGATAGACGGCCACACTTTCACGACGCGGAACTTGGTGATGTCCCCGCCAAACTCGTGCAGACGTTTTGCCGCCCACGGCGACATGATCGTACCGAGATAGCGATGCGGAATGCCAAACTCTTTTTCCAGAATTTGCGCATCCTCTTGCGGATTAAACAGGCACAGCGGATGGTCATTGACCGGGCTGCGTTCGCCGTTGGCGCTCAGCACATAGATCGGCACGCGCTGCATCAGCGCTTTCAGCCGTTCAGCCAGGGAGGATTTACCCCCACCGACAGGACCCAGCAGATAAAGGATCTGTTTCTTCTCTTCCAGCCCCTGAGCGGCATGCTTCAGGTAGGAGACGATCTGCTCAATGGCGTCTTCCATGCCATAGAACTCTTCAAACGCCGGGTATCGGGCGACCACCCGATTCGAAAATAGACGGGAAAGCCGTGGCTCCAGGGCAGTATCAACCATGTTTGGCTCACCAATAGCCATCAATAGCCGTTCTGCCGAATTGGCATAGGCACTGCGATCTTGCCGACAAATGGTAAGAAACTCCTGCAGTGTGAACTCTTCGTCCTTGGCAGCTTCGTAGCGCTGGCGATAGTGATCGAATATATTCATGGCATGCCGTCCTTTCGTTTTTTAGCACAGGATAAGAGCCGTTCGTATGAGTAGTGGAGGCTCCCGGAAGAGAATTTTTCGCACCTCACTGCCAGAGCAGCAACCTGTGTGCCAGGTCGAAGGCTATGAACCGCAGGGTGTTCAGCAAAACCTCTTCTTAAATTAAAGCGTAGATGGCAATTGCAAAACTTGCATACGGATAAAATCTACTTTCAATGACATATCAATAACTCATCCAAAAATTTCCACTGCGGTTATAAGCGAAAAGCGGGTTTTTCATTTATCGGTCACATAAATGAAAGCGGGATGTCATCTGAAAAATGAAAAATAACGGGTTAATCAAACGGATTAGCGCGCAAAAAATTTTGGGATGTACGGGAATGGCGGTTACACTTCACCCGCTGATTATTTGACTACAGGAAAGAATGGATTGTGACCAAACTCAAACTTCTGGCATTGGGCATCCTTGCCGCTACCGCAGCGAGCACCGTACAGGCTGAGAGCCAGTGGACTGTTGGCGCGGGTGCTGGCGTGATTAACAGCCCGTACAAGCAGTATGACCGCGACGTTTATCCTGTCCCCGTTGTCACCTATGAAGGCGATAACTTCTGGTTCCGTGGGTTGGGCGGTGGCTACTATCTGTGGAACGATACGGCCGATAAGCTCTCCATCATGGCCTATTACGATCCAACGCACTTTAAACCAGGCGACAGCGACAGCAATGCGCTTCGTCAGCTGGACAAACGCAGAAGCTCACTGATGGCGGGGCTTTCTTACGTCCATAATACCGAGTATGGCTTCCTGCGCACTGCGCTGGCGGGCGATACCCTGGACAACAGCAACGGCTTCATCTGGGATCTGGCGTGGCTTTATCGCTATACCAACGGCGCAGTGACGCTGACGCCGGGTATCGGTGTGCAGTACAGCAGCGAGAATTACAACGACTACTACTATGGCGTGTCTAAAGCGGAGTCTCGCCGCAGTGGTCTGAAGAGCTACAGCGCGGATGATGGCTGGGACCCGTACCTGGAACTCACCGCCTCGTATAACTTCCTCGGTGACTGGAATGTATACGGTACTGGCCGTTACATTCGTCTGAGCGATGAAGTGAAAGACAGCCCGATGGTCGACAAGTCCTGGTCTGGCATCTTCTCCGTGGGTGTGACTTACAAGTTCTGACCAGAACGTGATGCATTAAAACGGGGCGCTAGCGCCCCGTTTGTTTTTTATGATGCCTGAACAATATTAGCGCTTCACAATCTTGATCGTCTGGCCTAAGCGGGACGGTTTTTCTTCGCTGGTTTTCTGCGGCGCGGTCACGCACGCGGTTTCCACGCACACGAAGGTCTTGTAACCGTCATCCGGGATATCCGCCATGCTGACGGAAAGGGCAGGGCCCGGGTTCCAGCCCACCACGTTGCTGTGGTGGTGATGAACCACATCAATACCGCGGTTCAGCGCGCTGTCGTGGATGACGCTACAGGCTTCCGGGTGCAGATACACGCGGTCGGTACGATCCGGGAAAGTCTGCACGCCGTCGTCCAGCTTGCCTTCTTTCGCGTTATCCACTTTGTCGATAAAGGTATCGCCAAGTCCGCTCACCTTAACGGCCTGAATGTCGCCTACGTTGAAATAGGTGTGCAGGGCGGACGTTGTTTCGAATTCGCCGTGCGCTTCCAGTTCAATTTCGCAGGTTTTACCCAGCTTGAAGCGGGCATACAGGGTGAACTCGTGTGGCCACAGGGCACGCGTTTCATCATTCGGCTGGAGTTCAAAGGTCAACACCGCACCGTTTTCATCTTCGTTGTGGGCTTTCAGCGTCCACTGCTGGTTACGGGCGAAACCGTGTGAGGGTAAACCCTGCTGCGCTGACGGGCCAAACCATGGCCAGCAGATCGGTACGCCGCCGCGGATCGCCGCCCCTTTTTTGAACGAGGTGGCCTCGCTCAGCCACAGGCCTTCTTCTTCACCTTCTGGTTTCCAGGAGAGCAGGTGGGCACCATTGAGCGCTACGGAGGCTTTAACGCGTGGATGATCAACGACGATGATATCAGCACCGTCGATCTGACGGCGGGAGAGCACAGGGGTAAGTTGTTCGACTACCGGAAGTGCAAAAATTTTATTAATCATTAAGCAATCCTCTGTCTAAAAACAATAAAAAAGGCGACCGAAGTCGCCTTTTAGGATCAAGCACTCATCTCAACTTATTTGGAGATGTGAGCGATCAGGTCCAGTACTTTGTTAGAGTAGCCAGTTTCGTTGTCGTACCAGGAAACCAGTTTCACGAAGTTGTCGTTCAGTGCGATACCTGCTTTAGCATCGAACACGGAAGTGCACACTTCGCCGTTGAAATCGGTAGATACAACGTCGTCTTCGGTGTAACCCAGAACGCCTTTCATTGGGCCTTCGGAAGCAGCTTTGATTGCTTTCTTAATTTCTTCATAAGAAGCAGCTTTTTCCAGACGAACGGTCAGGTCAACAACGGATACGTTAGGAGTTGGAACGCGGAACGCCATACCAGTCAGTTTGCCATTCAGTTCTGGCAGTACTTTACCTACTGCTTTAGCAGCACCGGTAGAAGATGGGATGATGTTCTGAGCCGCGCCACGGCCGCCGCGCCAGTCTTTGTGAGACGGGCCATCAACGGTTTTCTGAGTAGCGGTGGTTGCGTGAACGGTAGTCATCAGACCTTCGATGATGCCGAAGTTGTCGTTGATAACTTTAGCCAGCGGTGCCAGGCAGTTGGTGGTGCAGGATGCGTTGGAAACGATGTCCTGGCCAGCGTAAGTTTCGAAGTTTGCACCGCGAACGAACATTGGGGTGTTGTCTTTGGAAGGACCAGTCAGAACAACTTTCTTCGCACCCGCAGTGATGTGTTTACGTGCAGTTTCGTCGGTCAGGAAGATACCGGTAGCTTCAGCTACAACGTCAACACCGATTTCGTTCCATTTCAGGTTAGCTGGGTCTTTCTCAGCAGTAACGCGGATGGTTTTGCCATTAACAACCAGGTGGCCGTCTTTCACTTCAACGGTGCCGTCGAAACGACCGTGAGTTGAGTCGTACTTCAGCATGTACGCCATGTATTCAGCGTCCAGGAGATCGTTGATACCAACGATTTCGATGTCAGAACGTTTCTGAGCAGCACGGAAAACAATACGGCCGATACGGCCAAAACCGTTGATACCTACTTTGATAGTCATATATTCCACCAGCTATTTGTTAGTGAATAAAAGGTTGCCTGTAAAATTACAAAAACCTTACGCAGCGTCAAGCGGAATCGTGTCAATCATTGCGACAAATCAATCCTGTGACTAACGTTTGTGCGACTGACTCGCCTCACTTTCCCTTTGAGCTAGCAACCACATGGGGGCTGCGCCCGGAATTTTAAAGGCCTCGCAGGATTAAAATGTGAAATTGATCACAATTGCCTGACCGCCTTTTCGCGACACATAAGTTTAGAACAAAAGTGCACGCGCGGGTGTTAATGTTTTGTTAGAATCTGGGTTAAAAGATGTCTGTTTCAACAGCGAGATGTAAGCATATGTCGAACCAACGTAACCCCGACGATTTGAAAAAAAACCTTACAGAGATGCAGTTTTACGTGACGCAAAATCACGGCACAGAACCGCCGTTTTCCGGGCGTTTGCTGCACAATAAACGGGAAGGCGTCTACCACTGCCTGGTGTGTGATGCACCGCTGTTTAACTCCCAGACGAAGTACGATTCTGGCTGCGGCAGGCCGAGCTTTTACGAGCCTGTCAGCGATGATGCGATCCGCTACCTGACGGACACCTCGCACGGCATGGTGCGCACCGAAATTCGCTGCGGGAACTGTGACGCCCATCTCGGGCATGTCTTCCCGGATGGCCCGCAGCCGACGGGGGAGCGTTTCTGCGTAAATTCGGCTTCCATGAGCTTTACCGATGATGAAAACGGCGACCAGACCAAGGGTTGAAAAAACGATTCAGCAAATTATTCCTTTGAAAGGGAGAGATCATGAATATTGATGACATGATTGCAGGTATGACCCCGGAGGTTTATCAGCGTCTGGTAACGGCCGTTGAGCTGGGAAAATGGCCGGACGGTGTGGCGCTCACACCTGAGCAAAAAAAGAACAGTTTGCAACTGGTGATGCTGTGGCAGGCGCGTCACAATACCGACGCCCAGCACATGACCATCGACACAAACGGTCAGATGGTGATGAAAAGCAAGCGCGAGCTGAAAGAAGAGTTCGGCATCGCGCCGAAGCCGATTGCGACCTTCAAATAAAGATCCCATGTAGGCCGGGTAAGCGCTAGCGCCACCCGGCACACTGCACTTTAGTGCGGGATCCCAAGCGACTCCGCCAGCTGTTTCGCGAGCTGGTTTTCGTCGTCAGCCCCATACTCCCAGAACATGGCGCCAGCCAGACCTTTCTCCTTAATGTAATCCGCTTTGATCGCCACGGATCGCGGGTTCTCATAGGAAATCGCAAACAGCGCCTTCCCGTCGGCGGATTTCACCGACAGCCACGGCACCTTCGCCTGTTCGTCCCAGTGCTCGGTAAAGCGTTTCTGCGGATCGTTCAGCAGCTTGCGGACGATATCGTTGTATTTCACATAGGTATCTTTGGTCAGATCATAGCCAAGCGATTTGAACAGGCCCAGTTCCTGCGGCCCGAAGTAGGGCTGCGTCACCGGATTGTTCTGCGCGTCCGATTTGCTCCAGTCGATACCCGGTTCAACGGCGCGCTTCGGCACGCGCCCATAGAAACCAATTCCGAGGTTCATCTGCTGCGGCTTCAGCCCGGCGGCCAGATAGTTATTCACCACAAAATCGACGCTGTACTTGTCTGCGGCAGCCACCGTTGGCCAGGCGCTGGAGTCATACAGATTCGCGTTAAAATACTGAGTACCGTACGCCATGTCGTAGGTCATCAGGTTGATGTAATCGAGCAGGGGGGCAATGGCTTTCACATCCACCCAGCTTTTCGGACTTTCCGCATTCGCGCCCACCGCAATCGTGACCAGCTTTTTCTTACCAAACGCGTCACGCATCTCTTTTAACAGCGCGGTGAAATTATCCCGGTCGGCAGGGGTGCTCTCGACCAGTCCCCACGCGCCGTTGACCGGATATTCCCAGTCCAGGTCGATCCCATCCAGGCCGTATTTACTGACGATCTCCTGCGCGGAGCGAATAAATACCGCGCGACTCTCTTTGGTTGCCGCTGCGCCAGAAAAACCACGCGCCCCCCAGCCGCCAACGGAAAGCAGGACTTTCAGGTTCGGGTTTTGTTTACGAAGCTGAGGAAGTAACGCCAGATCGGATGCCACCTTAGGTGATAACCAGATTTGATGCAGTTTTGCCGGATCTTTCAGCGCGGCGTTGGTTTCGTCTTTCTCGTTGTTATAGACCAGACCAAACGAGTAGTTGAGGTGGGTGATCTGGCGGACGTCCAGTTTATTAATATCGCCACCCGGTCCGGCGGTAACATCGCCACCCCCATTGAAGTAACCCACGGACATCAGGGGCGCGGCGGAAGCCAGTGACGCGCAAAGCAAGGGTAATGCTGCCAGCAAGGGCAAACGTTTCATATAATTTCCTCTTTGACTGAACAAAAATAACCACGCCACAGAAAAGGCGTGGCGAAAAAACAGCCTGAAGAGAATAGCATCGCCGTTTCGCTTGTGATGCGAGGGAGTTCACTTTATGGGGATTGGGGAAGAAATGCCGGGTGGCGCTGACGCTTACCCGGTCTACAAAACCAGAGAAAGTAGGCCGGGTAAGGCTAAGCCGTCACCCGGCTAAAAAGCTTACGCCTGCGTCTCCATCCAGTCAGCCAGCGTATACAGCGTTGCGCCTTCTGCGGCCATATCCATAAACGCCTGAGCGCTGTCATGCGGCTGAATATTTACCCCGCGACAGCCGTCGGTGATGACATTCACGGTATAGCCCAACTGGAGCGCATCCAGCACGGTGAACTTCACGCAGTAATCCGTCGCCAGGCCCAGCACAATCAGCTCGGTGATCTCATGGTGGCGCAACCACGCGTCCAGCGCCGTCTTCTGACGATGACCGTTATCAAAGAACGCGCTGTAGCTGTCGATGGTTGGGTTTTCACCTTTGTGGAACACCGCGTCGATGGCCTTCTGGTTCAGCAGCGGATGCAGCTCAGCGCCTTCCGTCTGCTGCACGCAGTGATCGGGCCAGAAGGTTTGCGCCAGCCCGTCCAGTTCGCCCTGGCTGTAAGGCTCAACGTTGTGCTGGCTGGCAAAGCTGCCGTGGTTTGCCGGATGCCAGTCCTGACTCGCCACCACCGCTTCACCACGAGCTTTACACCACTCAATCAGCGAATTCGCGACGTCTACGGTGCTGTCACCTTCCGCGACGGCCAGCGCACCGCCCGCACAGAAATCATTTTGCAAATCGACCAGTAACAGGGCGCGTTGCTTCATGGGACCTCCTTATTCGTCCGGCGTCAGTTCACCGCGCAGGTTTTGCATCATGGCGCGGCGAATGGAATCAATATCCAGATCCTGACTCAGTAAATAGTGAAGTTTAGTCAGCGTTGCCTCAACGGTCATATCGAAACCACTGATCACGCCAGCGTGCGCCAGGGCATTACCGGTGGCGTAGCCGCCCATATTGACTTTGCCGGACATACACTGGGTGAGGTTGACCACCACAATCCCGCGATCGCTCGCCTCCTGAAGCTCTTTCAGGAATTCACCGTTCTGCGGGGCGTTACCCACACCATAGGAGCGCAGTATTAGCGCCTTTACCGGCTGGCGCAGGAAGTTGCGCACCACGTCGGCGGAAATACCCGGATAAATCGTCACCACGCCGATCGGCTGCGGGGTGATCGGGTGAACGATCAGTTCGCCTGCGGTATTTGGTGCGGGCGGCGTGCCCAGACGACGGATATGGATCCCCGCTTCCAGCAGCGGTTGCAGGTTAGGTGAGGCAAAAGCGTCAAAGCCATCGGCGTGCGCTTTAGTGGTACGGTTCCCGCGGTACAGCCGGTTGTTGAAGAACAGCGTTACCTCGTTGATCGGGTAATTAGCGGCCACGTACAGGGAGTTAAGCAGGTTGATCTGCCCGTCTGAACGCAGTTCCGCCAGCGGGATCTGCGAGCCGGTCACGATGACGGGCTTGCTCAGGTTCTCCAGCATGAAGGAGAGCGCCGAGGCGGTGAACGCCATGGTGTCGGTGCCGTGCAGGATCACGAAGCCGTCGTACTGGTCGTAATGGGCTTTAATATCGTCCGCAATATGCTGCCAGTCTTCCGGCGTCATGTCGGAGGAGTCCATCAGCGGCTCATATTCGTGGATGGTAAAGTCCGGCATTTCCGGACGGTGGAATTCAGGCATAAGCGCCAGCTGGCGCTGTAAGTGGCCGGAAACCGGGATATAGCCATTTTCTGAGCGCTGCATACCGATGGTACCGCCGGTATAGGCGACATAAATTGATTTCTTCTGCATGGTAATGAGTTCTTGTTCTTCAAAAGAAAAAATCCCCTCTTCACGGGAAGAGGGGACGGTTTTTAACGCACGTTCGCACAGGTCAGGCAAAACGCGTAGCGGCTTTGTGGATCATTAAAGGCTGCGAGCTTGTCGCTCTCTGCTTTCATGGCTTTCGCCGCGGTCGCCACCGGCGCCGGCAGATAAGCCTGAAGCGCGTCCGGCAGCATGGCACGAACGGAGCCGGACATGCTGTCCATGACCATATCGAAGAACGTTGGTTCGTCCTGATAATAGTCCACGTGCCACTGCTTGAGCTTCGCCAGCTCCGCCGCTTTCTTCACGGCGTCGTCGAAGTCACCCAGGCTGTCTACCAGGCCGTTGCTCTTCGCGTCCTGGCCGGTCCAGACGTGGCCCTGAGCGATCTGGTCAATCTGATCGGGCGTCTTTTTACGCGAGTCCGCAACAAGCGTGATGAAACGTTTATAGCCACTCTCAATGCTGAGCTGCATCATCTCAGACACCTCAGGCGGCAGGGATTTGGTAACGGACACGTCCGCCAGCGGCGAG
This sequence comes from Enterobacter cloacae complex sp. 397G4, assembly GCF_050031515.1. Taxonomy (NCBI): domain Bacteria; kingdom Pseudomonadati; phylum Pseudomonadota; class Gammaproteobacteria; order Enterobacterales; family Enterobacteriaceae; genus Enterobacter; species Enterobacter cloacae complex sp. 397G4. The sequence continues at coordinate 1,931,743 of NZ_JBLGWE010000001.1, forward strand.
GTGGAAACGCCGTCGGTGTGGACGCCGAGATAATCCAGGCTGTTCTCTACGGTGTTGATCACGCCGAAGATGCCAATCGAGCCGGTCAGCGTGCTTGGGTTAGCCACAATGTAGTTGGCTGGCGTCGAGATCCAGTAGCCCCCGGAAGCCGCCATGCCGCCCATCGAGACCACTACCGGCTTGCCTGCGGCGCGCGCGGCGGCCAGTTCAGCACGGATTACTTCAGAGGCGCTGACGCTGCCGCCAGGGCTGTTCACCCGCAGGACAATCGCCTTCACTTTCGGATCCAGGCGCGCATCGCGGATCTGCGACGCGGTGGTGTCCCCGCCGACGTTCCCCGGCGTTTCTTCGCCATCCATAATGGCCCCGTTAGCAAACACCACGGCGATGCTGTCACCGCTGTCGTCCGGCTTTTTCGCGGCGTAGTCATACATGCTGATGGCGCTGTAGTTTTTATCCTCTTTACTCCAGCCGAACTGTTTGGTCAGCGCTTTTTCAATTTCAGCGCTGGAACCCAGCTGATCGACCAGTTTGTTATCAAGCGCGTATTTCGCTGTATCGCCGTCCACCTTGCGCAGGCCGTCCAGCACGCCGCGCGCGCCCGGGAAGACCTGCTCAGCGGTAATCTGACGGTTAGCGGCAATGGTGCCGAGGTAGTTCTGCCACAGCTCGCCAATCCAGCGGCTGTCCGCTTCACGGGCGGCAGGGGACATATCATCGCGGATAAACGGCTCCACGGCGGATTTATAGGTCCCGACGCGGAAGACGTGGGTGGTGACCTTCAGCTTGTCGAGCAGCGATTTGTAGTACAGACCGTTAGTGGCGAAGCCATGCAGATCGACCGTGCCCTGTGGCGAAAGCCAGATCTTATTGGCAAAGCTCGCCAGATAATATTGTCCCTGGGTGTAGCTGTCGCCAATCGCAATAACCGGTTTACCGCTGTCGCGGAATTCGCGCAGCGCTTTACCGATGTACTGCATTGACGGCTGATCGGCGCCGGCAAAATCTTTCAGGTCCAGCACGATACCGGTAATGTTACGATCGTCTTTAGCCTGACGGATGGTGTCGACAATATCAAACAGGGAGTTTTCCTGAAGACGGTCTGACGTTGCGCCGAACAGCTGGCGACCAATCACGCCCAGACGGTTGCTGGTCGATGGCTTATCAACAATCACCCCGGTGATATCGAGTAACAGCGCGCCGCGCGTCGAATGCTGCGACTGGTTTGCATTGCTGATATGCATCCAGATACCTGCGCATACCAGGACCAGGAAGATGAAGAAGATGTTCATCACCAGGTTGCGGACGAAGTTGAGCAGTCGCCACGTCCATTTAAAGAAACCGGCAAAGATTCGCCAAAGGGTTCGCATGTATTCTCCCTAACCAGAAAAGGACTGTTTCCGTCGCCACGGGACGGTAATGTGCGGTTATCGTAATGACCCAACCGCCACTTGTCAGCAGGAATCGCCTGCCACGCTGTAACAAATTCTGCTGTCGTGTTAATTTTGTGAGTAAATTTCATGAAAGGAGTTAACCAATGGACGCACTTGAACTGCTTGTTAACCGTCGTAGCGCTTCCCGCCTGGCCGAACCGGCACCCGTCGGCGAGCAGCTGGAAAACATTCTGCGTGCCGGAATGCGTGCGCCGGACCATGGCACATTGCAACCGTGGCACTTCTTTATCATTGAAGGCGAAGGGCGCGACCGCTTCAGCCAGCTGCTGGAGCAGGGGGCTGTTGCCGCAGGCCAGGATGAGAAGGGGATTGATAAAGCCCGTAACGCGCCGTTCCGTGCGCCGATGATCATCGCGGTAGTCGCAAAATGTCAGGCCGATCATAAAGTGCCGGTCTGGGAGCAGGAGATGTCTGCCGGTTGCGCGGTAATGGCAATGCAGATGGCCGCCGTCGCGCAGGGCTTTAACGGCATCTGGCGTACCGGGCCGCTGACCGGGAGCGCCGCCGTGCGGGAAGGTTTCTCCTGCGGCGAACATGATAAAATTGTCGGCTTCCTCTATCTCGGCACCCCGCAGCTTAAAGCTTCCAGCACCATTAGCGTGCCGGACACTACGCCTTTCGTCAGCCGTTTTTAATCACCCGCGCTAAACTGTCTGGATTCTGAGCATCCGCCGCAGAATTCAGACAGTCATACTTACCTCTTTATGGAATGAGCGCTACCATAGCGCGATTGAGATGACAGGAGACGTCCATGAGCGAGCAAACCATTCGTTTAACGCAATACAGCCACGGAGCCGGTTGCGGTTGTAAAATTTCCCCGAAAGTGCTGGAGACCATCCTGCACAGTGAACAGGCGAAGTTTGTCGACCCGAACCTGCTTGTCGGTAACGAAACGCGTGACGATGCAGCGGTTTATGACCTGGGTAACGGCACCAGCATTATCAGCACCACTGACTTCTTTATGCCGATTGTCGACAACCCGTTCGACTTCGGGCGCATTGCGGCCACCAACGCCATCAGCGATATCTTTGCGATGGGCGGTAAACCGATTATGGCGATCGCCATTCTGGGCTGGCCGATTAACACCCTCCCGCCGGAGATTGCCCGCGACGTGATCGAAGGCGGACGCTTTGCCTGCCAGCAGGCGGGTATTGCCCTGGCCGGTGGTCACTCTATCGATGCGCCGGAGCCGATCTTCGGCCTGGCCGTCACCGGCGTGGTGCCGACCGAGCGCGTGAAGCGCAACAGCACCGCGCAGGCGGGCTGCAAGCTGTTCCTCACTAAGCCGCTGGGCATTGGCGTACTGACCACTGCCGAGAAGAAATCCCTGCTGAAGCCCGAGCATATCGGTCTGGCAACGGAAGTGATGTGCCAGATGAACCTCGCCGGTGCGGCATTCGCCAATATCGACGGCGTGAACGCCATGACCGACGTGACCGGTTTTGGTCTGCTGGGGCACCTCTCTGAAGTCTGTCAGGGCGCGGGCGTGCAGGCGCAGGTCTGGTATCAGGATGTGCCGAAGCTGCCGGGCGTGGAAGAGTATATTGCTCAGGGCGCAGTGCCGGGCGGGACGCAGCGCAACTTCGCCAGCTACGGCCATTTAATGGGCGAAATGCCGGAAGCGTGGCGTAACCTGCTGTGCGATCCGCAAACCTCCGGCGGCCTGCTGCTGGCGGTGACGCCGGAAGCTGAAGCTGACGTTCAGGCGACGGCTGCCGAGTTTGGCATCACCCTGACGGCCATTGGTGAGCTGGTGACCGCCCGCGGTGGTCGCCCGATGATTGAGATCCGTTAATACGATGCGGTTGTTTATTGCCGAAAAGCCGAGTCTGGCGCGTGCCATCGCCGATGTGCTGCCCAGGCCGCATCGCAAAGGCGACGGCTTTATCGAATGCGGTAACGGGCAGGTGGTCACCTGGTGTATCGGTCACCTGCTTGAACAGGCGCAGCCGGATGTCTACGACAGCCGCTACGCCCGCTGGAATCTCAACGATCTACCGATTGTGCCGGAAAAGTGGCGTCTCCAACCGCGTCCTTCCGTCACCAAACAGCTCAACGTCATTAAGCGCTTCCTGCATGAGGCGACGGAAGTGGTCCACGCGGGTGACCCGGACAGGGAAGGGCAACTGCTGGTCGATGAAGTGCTGGACTACCTGGAGCTGGCGCCGGAAAAGCGCCAGCAGGTGCAGCGCTGCCTGATCAACGACCTCAACCCTCAGGCGGTAGAGCGGGCCATTTCACGCCTGCGCGCCAACAGCGAATTTATTCCCCTGTGTGTCTCCGCGCTGGCGCGTGCCCGTGCGGACTGGCTATACGGGATCAACATGACCCGCGCCTACACCATTCTCGGGCGCAACGCGGGTTATCAGGGCGTACTCTCCGTCGGTCGTGTCCAGACACCGGTGCTGGGGCTGGTGGTGCGTCGCGACGAAGAGATCGAAAATTTCGTCGCCAAAGACTTCTTCGAAGTCAAAGCGCATATCGTCACGCCGAAAGACGAACGCTTTACCGCCGTCTGGCAGCCAAGCGATGCCTGTGAGTCATATCAGGACGAAGAGGGACGGCTGCTGCATCGCCCGCTGGCGGAGCACGTGGTCAACCGCATTACCGGCCAGCCCGCAATCGTCACCAGCTATAACGACAAACGGGAAACGGAGCCCGCACCGCTGCCGTTCTCCCTTTCGGCGTTGCAGATTGAGGCGGCTAAGCGCTTTGGTCTTAGCGCGCAGAACGTGCTCGATATCTGCCAGAAGCTCTACGAAACCCACAAGCTGATCACCTATCCGCGTTCGGACAGCCGCTATCTGCCGGAAGAACACTTCGCCGGACGCCACTCGGTGATGAATGCCATTGGCGTCCATGCGCCGGATCTGTTGCCGCAACCGGCGGTAAACCCGGATACCCATAACCGCTGCTGGGACGATAAAAAAGTCGATGCTCACCACGCGATAATCCCGACGGCGCGCACCAGCAACGTCAACCTGACCGACAACGAAGCAAAGGTCTATAACCTGATCGCGCGTCAGTATCTGATGCAGTTCTGCCCGGACGCGGTGTTCCGCAAGTGCGTTATTGAACTGGAAATTGCCAAAGGCAAATTTATCGCCAAAGCGCGTTTCCTTGCAGAAGCGGGCTGGCGCACGCTGCTCGGCAACAAAGAGCGTGACGAAGAGAACGACGGCACGCCGCTGCCGGTCGTGGCCAAAGGCGACGAACTGCTGTGCGAGAAGGGCGAAGTGGTTGAACGACAAACCCAGCCGCCGCGCCATTTCACCGACGCGACGCTGCTGTCGGCCATGACCGGCATCGCCCGCTTTGTGCAGGATAAAGATCTGAAGAAGATCCTGCGCGCCACAGACGGTCTGGGTACGGAGGCGACCCGCGCGGGAATTATCGAATTACTGTTCAAGCGTGGTTTCCTTGAGAAGAAGGGGCGTTACATCCACTCAACAGAGCCGGGACGGGCGCTCATCCACTCCCTCCCTGAACTGGCGGCCAGACCGGACATGACCGCGCACTGGGAGTCGGTGCTGACGCAGATCAGCGAAAAGCAGTGCCGTTATCAGGACTTTATGCAGCCGCTGGTAGGGACGCTTTATCAGCTGATTGACCAGGCGCGCAGTACGCCAGTGAAGCGATTCCGGGGAATGGTCGCCCCGGGCGGCGGGGCGAAGAAACCGTTCAAAAAGAAGAAAAGCGCAGCCAAAAATACAACCGCTTAAACCGTAGGCCGGGTAAGGCGAAGCCGCCACCCGGCGAAAGCCCCTCTGCGGCCTGAAAAAAGCCCGGTGGCGCTAACGCTTACCGGGCCTACAAGGGCGAGAATGCAGCGAAACTAAATCACACCCTGTCCGATCATCGCATCGGCCACCTTCACGAACCCGGCGATATTCGCCCCGCGCACGTAGTTAGTTTGCGAGGCCTCGCCGCCGTACTCCACGCAGGCGTGATGAATATCGAGCATGATGTGGTGCAGACGGGCATCCACTTTCTCTGCCTTCCAGCCCATTCTCGCGGCGTTTTGCGCCATTTCCAGACCGGATGTTGCCACGCCGCCAGCGTTCGCCGCCTTGCCTGGCGCAAACAGCACGCCCGCGTCCAGGAACAGGTCGGTCGCTTCAATAGTGGTGGGCATATTTGCCCCTTCCGCTACCGCTTTCACGCCATTGCTAATCAGCGTCCGGGCGGCATCCACGTCCAGTTCGTTTTGCGTCGCGCACGGCAGGGCGATATCCACCGGCACGCCCCACGGCTGTTTACCTTCCAGATAGGTCAGGCCAAATTCACGGGCATAATCCGCTACCCGACCGTCACGGCTGGCTTTGATTTCGCACAGACGCGCCAGTTTTTCTGCCGTAAAGCCAGCTTCATCCACCACGGTACCGCTGGAATCGGAGGCGGTCACCACGCGCGCGCCAAACGCCATCGCTTTCTCGATAGCGTACTGCGCCACGTTGCCGGAGCCGGAGACCGCCACGCGCATCCCCTCGAAGCTCAGCCCGTGACGCTTAAGCATCGCTTCGGTGAAATAGACCAGACCATAACCCGTCGCTTCCGGGCGAATCAGGCTACCGCCAAACGACAGACCTTTGCCGGTAAAGACGCAGGCACTGTTGTTGGAGAGCTTTTTCATCATCCCGGCCATAAAGCCCACTTCACGCCCCCCCACGCCGATATCCCCGGCAGGAACGTCGGTGTCCGGCCCAAGGTGGCGATAGAGCTCAGTGACCAGCGCCTGGCAGAAGCGCATCACTTCGCCTTCGCTCTTGCCTTTCGGATCGAAATTACTCCCGCCTTTACCGCCGCCCATCGGCAGGGTAGTGAGCGCATTTTTAAAGGTCTGCTCGAAGCCGAGGAATTTCAGAATCGACAGGTTCACCGAGGGGTGGAAGCGCATCCCGCCCTTAAACGGCCCAATGGCGGAGTTAAACTGCACGCGCCACGCGCGGTTGACCTGCACCTGATTGCGGTCGTCCACCCACGCCACGCGGAACTGGATGACGCGCTCCGGCTCTACCAGACGTTCAAGCAGCGCCATCTGACGGTAACGCGGATTTTCCTCAAGGAAGGGCCACAGGGTGGTCATGACTTCACGAACGGCCTGGGCAAACTCGCTTTGGTGCGGGTCGCGCTGCTGAACATGGGCAAGAAAGCTTTCCAGAGAGCGTGTCTGATCCATAGATATAAGAACCTCTTATAATAATTTATGCGTGTGGCGTAGATGTTTTGTGTCGTTTTTTTGACTATACCACCCGCACCGCTTTGAGAGGCAAGCAGAAATTTATGCCGCAAGGGAAATTAATGACAGGGCGCGCGTCATAACCAAAAGCGATGACGAGATAAATTAAAGATCCCGTCCGGATCGACCGTTATAGATATAAACGATGCAAAGGAAATAAAGTCTATGAACCGTTACGCAATGGCCGCGTTATGTTTGATGGTGTCCGCCGGGGCACAGGCTGACCGCATTCGCCCGGATGTCGAGGTCAACGTGCCGCCAGAGGTCTTTAGCGCTGGCGGCCAGCGTGCGCAGCCGTGTAATCAGTGCTGTATCTATCAGGATCAAAACTATTCCGAAGGCGCAGTGGTCAGGGCAGATGGCGTGCTGTTGCAGTGCCAGCGTGATGAACGCACCCTCAGTACAAACCCGCTGGTCTGGCGTCGCGTAAAAGAATAAACGCCTCCAGCAGCGGTATATCCGCCGGGGCTAAAGCATACGTGAACGCGTCTTCTGGCGTGCACCATACCAGCGCCGAGTGATAATGCGCCTTCAGCTGACCGCTAAATTCAGGCACATGCCAGGCGTGGAGGTGAATCAGCCGCTGCGACACCTCCCGCTGGTGGCTTGCCACATACCGCGCGGGCACGGCCTCAATGCCGAGCTCTTCGCGCAGTTCGCGGATCAGCGCTTCCGGCTGGGTCTCACCGGCTTCAACCTTCCCGCCTGCAAATTCCCACATTCCTGGCTGATCGGCATGTTCGGGACGCTGCGCCAGCAAAATCTTGCCCTCTTTTTCGAGGATGGCCGCAACCACATCGAGTGTTTTCAGCATGTTCGTCAATAATTAATAGCGAAAAACGACATATTATCGTGCCCTTCCAAAGAGTCCAGTCATCAGGAGAATCAGGTGAAAGAGACATCCGCCTGGGTTGCGCCCATGGAAACCCTTCCCGTCAGCCTCAGCCCCATCGCCGCCATGCAGAAAAAACACTTCGGCGCGGTGCTGAACCCCACGCGCTGGTGGGGGCGCATGCCGCGTCTTTTCTGGCTGGTGGCGCTGTTTGTCGGCTATCTGGAGCGGCGCAAGGCGCGTTTGACGCCGGTTCTGCGATCGCTACTAATGACGCGGGTCTCGCAGATCTGCCAATGCGCATTTTGTATTGATGCCAACAGCCTGCGTCTGGCCGAGCGGAGCGGGGCGCTGGATAAAGTGCAGGCCGTCAGCGACTGGCAAAATTCCACCCTGTTCAGCGAAGAGGAGCGCGCGGCGCTGGCCTATGCGGAAGCGGTCACCGCCACGCCGCCTCAGGTGGATGAAAATATCAAAAGTCTGCTGAAGCGCCACTTTACGGAAGAGACCATCACCGAAATGACGGCTCTGATTGCCTTTCAGAATCTTTCCGCCCGCTTTAACGCCGCGCTGGATATCCCGGCTCAGGGGCTGTGCGCCACGTTTAAAGGTAAACCGCATGCTGGATAAACATCTGCACCCCCGACTGAAACCCGGGTTAAATCAGCTGGCCGCCGCGCTGGATAGACCGTTTATCACGCCTGATGGCTTAACGCTCGCCGGGTTTGCGATTGGCGTGCTGGCGTTACCGTTTCTGGCGCTGGGCTGGTATCCGGCGGCGCTGATCGCCATTGTGCTGAACCGGCTGCTGGATGGTCTGGACGGCGCGCTGGCGCGTCGCCGTGGCCTGACGGACGCGGGAGGATTTCTTGATATCGCCCTCGACTTCCTGTTCTACGCCCTGGTGCCGTTTGGCTTTGCGCTGGCCGCTCCGGCTGATAACGCGATCGCCGCCGCCTGGCTGCTGTTCGCGTTTATGGGGACGGGCAGCAGTTTTCTGGCCTTTGCCGCGCTGGCGGGGAAGCATGATATCGACAACCCCGGCTATGCGCACAAGTCGCTTTATTACATTGGGGGATTAACGGAAGGAACGGAGACCATCGCGCTGTTTGCGCTGTGCTGCCTGTTTCCGGCGCATTTCGCGCTGTTTGCCTGGACGTTTGGCGCGTTGTGCTGGCTGACCACCACAACGCGCATCTGGAGCGGTTACATCACGCTGAAATCACTTCCCCGCTAGCGTGCGCTCTCCGGTCCGCGCTCCCCGGTGGAGACCGGGTTCTGCGGATGGCTGCTCCATTCGTACCAGCCGCCGTCGTAGACGGCAACGTTCTGCCAGCCCATGGCGCGGGCGTACATAAAGGCTTCAGACGCGCGCCAGCCGGTACCACAGTAAAACGCAACGTGCTGCTCCGGCAGGATATTCCACGTTTTCCACATGGCGGCAATATCGTCGGCGCTGCGCATGGTGCCATCCGGATTGTGGAAATCTTCCATGTGGGTCGCGTCGCTGCCCGCATGGCCCCAGCGCGCACCGGCAATCTCACCTTTTGGCTTGATATAGCTGTAGCCGCTGGTTTCACCGATAAACTCTGGCCAGGAACGAATGCTCACCAGCGAGGCGTCCTGACGGTGCAGCATTCCCCGGGCCTGCTCCATATCCACCATCAGCCGGGGCTGGCCCGGGATCGGCGCGCCAAAATCAGGGGCTGGCTTCACCTTTGCAGGCGTTCCGCGCTCAACGGGCAGGCTGGCGTCGGACCACGCCTTCCAGCCGCCATCCAGAATTCGCACATCCTTCACGCCCGCGTAGAGCATGATCTGCGCCACGCGCGCGGCGGCATACACGTCGCGACCGTACAGAATGACGGTGGTATCGTGACGGATCCCGTGCTTCGCCAGCATCGCTTTCAGCTTTTCGTCAGAAACCTTATTCCACAGCGGTTCGCTTTCCACTTCATTGGTGTCGATATAGCCCGCACCGGGAATGTGGCTCAGGAGATAAAGCTTCGGCGCACCCCAGCCAGCCTCGATCACCTTCCACTCTCCGGCTGGTGCGGCGGTAACGGGTTTGCCCTGCTGCAACTGGCGGATCCACTGCGGATAAACCAGCTGTTCGAAATGCGCCAGACGTTGCAGACGGTCGGATTGTTGCAGGGCATCGCTCAGGGTGGAGACGTGGGTAAAGCCCGCTTTCTCCAGCCGCGTTTTGACGGTCTGGTTGTCATCATCGTTGCCATAGAGCGCAACCGGCATGTCTGGCGTAAGCCGATGTTGTTTTGCCCAGCCGCTGAGCTGTTCATCGCTCATTGCCCCAAGCCAGCTGGCAGAGAGATTAAGCGCGGCGGGTTCATGCCCGGACGTTCCGCTCAGGGTCTGCGGCCAGCCGTTAAAGAACGCACTGACGCGCGTATCAATTACCGCGCCGTTTTGCGCCTGGAGCTGGTCCAGCGTGAGGGAGTGGGGCATATCAGCCGCCGTGGAGGAGAGTGAGGCGAGGCCGCAGAGCAAGGCCAGCGCGGTCAGTTGAGAAACACGTTTCATCGAAAAACCTGACGTCATTAAAAGAGGGGGGCATTGTCGTCTCTCCTGAAGCCAAAAACATTGCGTTAGCACATTATTGCCAGCGAGAAATCTCAATCACCTCGCCGCCGGGCGGAATATCGTCCTCATCATGCGTGACCAGCACCACCGGGATCCTGCGCTGGCGAGTAACCTCGAATACCCACGCCCGGAATGAGGCGCGCAGCGTTTTATCCAGTCGACTGAACGGCTCGTCGAGCAGCAATGCCTGCGGCTGGGCGAGAAGAGCGCGCAACAGGCTGACCCGGGCGCGCTCGCCGCCGGAAAGGGTCGCCGGATCGCTGGCGTAGTGGTTTGCCAGCCCGGCAGTGTCCAGGGCCTGTTCTACCGCGTTGCGGCGGGCGCGCCCGACGATGTGCGCCGGCAGCGCCAGCATCAGGTTTTGCCCCACGCTGAAGGCGTCAAACAGCAGGGCATCCTGAAACAGAATGCCGATCCCGCGCGTTTCCACGGGGAGCATATCGCAGCGGCGATCGTTCAGCCATATCTCGCCGTGCGCCTTAAAATCAGCGGATAACGCCCCCACCATCCAGGCGAAAAGGGTCGATTTCCCGCTCCCGGAGGGCCCCATCAGCGTGACAATCTCCCCCGCCGGGACGCGGAAGTTGACCTCACGGAAGAGTGGCGCAATGGTGAGATTTTTCACGTTCAGCATTAACGTAATCCTTGTCTGTGACGGCCCACGAGCCGGGAGAGCAGCGCGGCAAGGGCAAATACGCTGCTGGTCAACAGCAACAGACCCAGCGCCCGGCTGGCGAGGATCGGAATGCTGCCGCCGCTGCTGAGGGCGACCGCCTCCGTCGTCAGGGTGGTGAAACGTCCCGCTCCCAGCCAGAGGGTCGGCATGTACTGGGCCATGCTCACGGAAAAGCCGGTGGCAAAGGCCAGCAGGGCCGGACGAATCATCAGGGGGCATTTCACCAACCAGAAAATTTTCGCCTGTCGCCAGCCCAGCGTTCTGGCGGTGAGGATAAGCCGGGGATCGAGCCTGCGCCAGGCCGGTTGCAGCACCAGGAGCATCCACGGGAGAACCCAGAGCATATGGCTCCAGAGCACCGCAGCGTACTGGCCGTCGATGCCCAGCCACAGCGCCACGGCATATTGCCCGGACACGAGGGGCAGCGCCGGGAGGGCGAGCGGCAGCCAGACCCACACCGCGCCGCGCTGGGGTCCCCACTCAAGCCAGAGCATGAGGATGGCCAGCGCTGTCAGGCTGGACAGCAGTCCCAGTGAAAGGCTGTCGCTGACGGGGCCGATGTCGTCCCGGCGTGCCAGCATCAGCAGAACCAGCGCACAGAGGACGCCGCACAGCGGCAGTAACCCGCCCAGCGTCCGTGCGGGCAGCGCAGTATGCGAAGCGTGACGAATTCCGGAGGGGTCACGCTGGGCGCGCCGCCATGCCGTCCAGAAGCCGTATCCCACCGCGGCAAGCGCCGCCAGCAGCAGGAGCAACACCAGACACAGCAGCGTTCCCTTTGTTTGCTGTTGTGCATCGCCCTGGGCGAGCCACTGCCAGGCCAGTACCGCCAGCGTAGGCGGGTTGCCTGGCCCGAGCACGATCGCCACATCCACCACGGAAAGCGACCAGGCCAGCACCGCCAGCATGACTGCGCCCAGCGCGGGGGCGATTGCCGGGAGGACGAGCCAGTTGAGCGCCTGCATTCGTCCGTAGCCGAAGGTATGCAGGACGATTTTCTGCTGTGCGAGACGCTTTTCAGGCAGCGCGGCGTAGATTGCCCACAGAACGAACGCGCTCTCTTTGACCGCAAGCGTCAGGCCAAGCCCGATACCGTAGCGGTCAAGCTGCGGCGAACAGACCGTACAGATCCGGTAAAACTGCCCCCCTTCCGCAAACAGCAGCAGCGCGCTGGTGGCGAAGGCGACGTGCGGCACGGCTAACAGCCACGGCAGACGGGTGCTCAGGCGCTGCCAGCCTTCACCCGGCCAGAGAAGCGCAAGCAGGGTCAGGGCGATAAACAGTGAGCCCAGCGTCGCGATAAGCGTGGAAACCAGCGTGGCGGCCAGCGCCTGCGGCAGCTGCGGGTCGGCAAACAGCGTCGCCCAGTTGCCGGGAGAAAACGCCGGGGCCAGCAGCATGCCGCTGGCGGGAAGCAGTGGCAGATAGATGACCGCCATTGCCGCCCAGACCAGCCCGCTTAGCGGGTTCCGTAGCGGCGAAGCCATTCCTGCTCCAGGGCGTTAACCCAGGCGGCGTGAGGTTCGGGAAGTACATCAGGCGTGCCTGAGGGGGTAAAGGCGCGAAGCTGTTTTGCCGCTTTCGCAGGCAGTTTTTCGCCATCCAGCACGCTCGGGTCACCCCAGACGGCAGGATTAGCTTTGCGGATCTGCGCCTGCGGTGACAGCAGGAAATTCGCCACCACCTTCGCGCCTGCGCTCGCGCTGGCGTTTGCCGGGATGGCGACAAAATGGACGTTGCCGATCATGCCTTTGAGAAAGCCGAAACTGTAGCTGTCGGCAGGCAGTTCACCGCTCGCCACCTTTTGCATCGCATGGGCGGGGTTAAAGGTGAGCGACAGGTTCAGACTGCCGCTGGCCAGCAGCGTATCCATGCGCGCAGGCGACGGAGGAAAATCGTTCCCTTCGCGCCACAGCAGGGGGTGCAGCGTATCAAGGTAATCCCACAGCGGCGCGGTGACCTGCGCAAAGGTTCTGTCTGGCGCGTTTTTTAACGCCTCCGGATGGGCGGTCAGCGCCAGCAGTAGCTGCTCAAGAAACGCCGTGCCGGTAAAATCCGGCGGTCGCGGATAGCTCACCTTGCCAGGGTGCTGTCGGGCGTATACCAGCAGCGCGTGGGGATCTGCCGGTGGTGTCGGCGTACTCGCTTTACGGGCGATAAAGGTTAATTGCGCGCCGCCCCACGGGGATTCTGCCCCATCGGTCGGGATGGCAAAATCTTCCGTTACCGGTTTACGGGTATCGACGTAGCGCCAGTTGGGCAGGGTTTGCGCCCAGCCGGTGAGCAGCAGGTTTGCCGCTTTCAGGTTGCGGAAGTTTTCCCCGTTTACCCAGAGTAGATCCACCGACCCGTTACTGCTGCGTCCTGCGGCATGTTCCGTCTGGATCCGCTTCACCGCGTCGGCGGCATCGGCCAGATGAACGATCTTCAGGTTAATGGCGTAGTGCGTTTTCATCTCGTCGCTTACCCAGTCGAGGTAGCGGTTAACGGCCTCGTCACCGCCCCAGGCGTTAAACCAGACGGTCTGCCCGGTGGCCTGTTGCTGAATGGATTGCCAGCTCTCTGCGGCGAAGGCAGAGGTTGCCAGCAGCAGACTCGTCAGAAACGCGCAAAAACGCACCCGGCGCATAATGCCTCACTTTTTAATCGAAGGGATGTAACGGGAAAACAGCCAGCGAGTGACCAGCGGTAATAACCCTAATAGTGTAAAGGCGAACAGCAGTCCCGGCGACAGAATATCGCGCAGCGCGGTGAGTTTCCCCAGCTCGCGTCCGGCGTTCAGATAAATGACGGTGGCAGGTAGCATTGCAAGCTGGCTGACCCACCAGTAGTGACGCACCCTGAGACGGGTTAGCCCCATCAGCAAATTGACCAGAAAGAACGGGAACAACGGCATCAGGCGCAGGGCAAAAAGGTAGCGCGCGCCGTCGCGATCCATTCCCGCATCTATCGTGCTCATCTGTGCGGCAAAGCGCCGTTGCACCCAGTCGCGCAGCAGATAACGGCTGACGAGCATGGCAAGCGTGGCGCCGAGCGTCGAGGCAAATGACACCAACAGCGTCGCCTCCCACAGGCTGAAAAGCGCCCCGCCGAGCAGCGTCAGAAGCGCGGCTCCGGGGATTGACAGCGCGGAGAGCAGAACGTAAACCGCAAAATAGACTAGCGCGCTCTGAAGAGGCGCCTGCTCCACACGATCGAGCAACGTTTGCTGGTGCATTTTTAGCGTGTCGAGGGAGAGTATGCCTGGAGGAAGCAAAACAACGGTCAAAACAAATGCGCCCAAAAGGGCGCACAGGAGACTGATTTTTTTAATATTCACTGAAGTTTACAGCTTGAACGTTGCCCATACCGGCGCATGGTCGGACGGCTTTTCCATACTACGGATGTCATAGTCGATACCGGTTTCGATGCAGCGTTCGGCCAGGGGGGCGCTCGCCAGCAGCAGATCAATACGCAGGCCCCGGTTGTCATCGAAGCCTTTAGAGCGATAGTCAAACCACGAGAAGCGATCCTGCGTCGCCGGGTTAGCCGTGCGGAAAGTATCCACCAGCCCCCAACCCAGCAGGCGCTCCATCCACTCGCGCTCCTCCGGCAGGAAAGAGCATTTGCCGGTGCGCAGCCAGCGCTTACGGTTCTCTTCGCCAATACCGATATCCAGATCCGTCGGGCTGATATTCATGTCGCCCATGATCAGCACCGGGTTTTCTTTTTTGAGTTCGGTTGTCAGGTAGTTTTGCAGATCCTGATAAAACTTCGCTTTGGCCGGGAATTTGGTTTCATGATCGCGGCTTTCACCCTGCGGGAAATAGCCGTTGATGACGGTCACATTGCCGAGCGCGGAAGGAATTTCCGCCATGATGATGCGGCGTTGCGCCTCTTCATCGTCACCCGGGAAGCCACGACGCACCGACACCGGCGTATCTTTGGTCAGCAGTGCAACGCCGTAGTGGCCTTTCTGACCGTGGTAAAAAACGTTATAGCCCAGCTTCGCTACCTCTTCGAGCGGGAACATATCGTCGTGAACTTTTGTCTCCTGCAAGCCGATCACATCTGGCTGATGTTGCTCAACAATCGCTTCAAGCTGGTGAGGGCGGGCACGCAGGCCGTTGATATTAAAAGAGACAAATTTCATAGTCGCTGCCAATGCAAGGTGAATAGTGCAAGGATGGTAGCAGAATTTACGTCGTCTGTTATCCGCTTCGCCCAATTACTGCGACAGATAATGCCGACGGTGCAATATTTGCACCATTTCGGCGCGTTTTGCCCTCGAACAGGGCATAAAGGACCGATAAATTTCGCGAGCGATCACAATTCCAGAATTATATTTGGCCTCTGCATACTCTTTCTTGTTTTCATGCGGCAAAGCGCCGCTTGTCGTAAAAATATTCACTATTTATGCATTAAAAGTGAATAACTCTATATTGTAACTCATTGATATTCTGTTACCCCAACCCGTTTATGCATTTTTATCGCTGGCTGGCACGAAGGCTGCAATCTACATTCACAGTGCAAACACTCAATTATTTAACATTTAAACAACCTTTTATTTACCGGGTGAGGTCGCTATGTCTCTGTCAGTTACGCGTGAAAATTTCGATGAATGGATGATGCCGGTATACGCTCCGGCGGCTTTTATTCCGGTACGTGGGGAAGGCTCTCGCCTGTGGGATCAGCAGGGCAAAGAGTATATCGACTTTGCGGGTGGGATTGCGGTAAATGCGCTGGGGCATGCAAACCCGGCGCTGCGGCAGGCGCTGAATGACCAGGCGGCGAAATTCTGGCATACCGGCAACGGTTATACCAACGAACCGGCATTGCGTCTGGCGAAGAAGCTGATCGACGCCACTTTCGCAGAAAAAGTCTTTTTCTGTAATTCCGGCGCGGAAGCGAACGAAGCGGCGCTGAAGCTGGCGCGAAAATATGCGCACGATAAATTCGGCGCGCACAAGAGCGGCATCGTAGCCTTTAAAAATGCCTTCCATGGCCGCACGCTGTTTACCGTCAGCGCGGGTGGTCAGCCCTCATATTCTCAGGATTTTGCGCCGCTGCCGCCGGATATCCGGCATGCGGCGTATAACGATTTACACTCTGCCAGCGAGCTGATTGACGACACCACCTGTGCGGTGATTGTCGAGCCCATGCAGGGGGAAGGCGGCGTCATGCCCGCCCAGAAAGCGTTCCTGCAAGGGCTGCGCGAGCTGTGCGATCGGCATAACGCGGTCCTGATTTTTGACGAAGTCCAGACCGGCGTGGGCCGCACGGGTGAGCTGTACGCCTACATGCACTATGGCGTGACCCCGGATGTGCTCTCAACAGCCAAAGCGCTCGGCGGCGGTTTCCCGGTGGGGGCGATGCTGACCACCGATAAATTCGCCAGCGTGATGACCGTGGGCACCCATGGCACCACATACGGCGGCAACCCGCTGGCAACCGCTGTCGCCGGACAGGTGCTGGATATCATCAATACCCCTGAGGTGCTGAACGGCGTGAAGCAGCGTCACCAGTGGTTTGTTGAGCGCCTTACTGCCATCAATAACCAGACCGGCTTGTTCAAAGAGATCCGCGGTCTGGGGCTGTTAATAGGCTGTGAGCTTGCCCCTGAGTTTGCCGGCAAAGCGAAGCTGATTTCACAGGAAGCGGCAAAGCAGGGCGTAATGGTGCTGATTGCCGGTGCTAACGTGGTGCGGTTTGCCCCTGCGCTGATCGTCAGCGAGGAAGAGGTCAGAACCGGGTTAGATCGTTTTGCGCTGGCCTGCGAACAGGTGAAGTCCGGGGTGTCATCATGATGGTCATCCGTCCCGTTGCGCACGGCGATCTCGCCGGGCTTATGCAGCTTGCCGGTAAGACAGGGGGCGGGCTAACCTCGCTGCCTGCCGATGAAAAAACGCTGTCGGCGCGCATTGAGCGCTCCCTGCAAACCTGGCAGGGGACGTTGCCAAAAAGCGAACAGGGCTATGTGTTCGTGCTGGAAGATAACGGCACGGGAACCGTGGCGGGGATTTGCGCCATCGAGGTGGCCGTCGGGCTTAACGATCCGTGGTACAACTACCGCGTCGGCACGATGGTCCACGCCTCGAAAGAGCTGAACGTTTACAACGCGCTGCCGACGCTCTTCCTCTGTAATGACCATACCGGCGCCAGCGAACTCTGCACCCTGTTTCTCGATCCGGACTGGCGCAAAGAGGGCAACGGTTATCTGCTCTCCAAATCGCGCTTTATGTTTATGGCCGCCTTTCGCGACCGCTTCAACGAAAAAGTGGTCGCGGAGATGCGCGGCGTGATTGATGAGACGGGCTACTCGCCGTTCTGGGAGAGTCTGGGCGAACGCTTCTTCTCCATGGAATTTAGCCGGGCGGATTACCTGTGCGGTACCGGTCAGAAGGCGTTTATCGCCGAGCTGATGCCGAAGCATCCTATTTATACCCATTTCTTAACGCCTGAAGCGCAGGCGGTGATCGGCGAAGTTCACCCGCAAACCGCCCCGGCCCGCGCAGTGCTGGAGAAAGAGGGATTTCGCTACCGTAACTACGTCGACATCTTCGACGGCGGCCCGACGCTGGAATGCGACATTGACCGCGTTCGCGCCATCCGTAAAAGCCGCCTGGTTGAGGTTTCAGAAGGCCAGCCCGCGCCGGGCGAGTGGCCAGCCTGCATGGTCTCGAACGAGAATTACACCAACTTCCGCGCCATGCTGGTGCGAACCAACCCAACATGCGAGCGTCTGGTACTGACGGCTGCGCAACTGGATGCCCTGAAATGTAACGCTGGCGACACGGTTCGCCTGGTGCGGCTCTGCCCTGAGGAGAAAACAGCATGACTCTATGGATTAACGGTGACTGGGTAACGGGCGAAGGTGACGCGCGGACAAAAACTAACCCGGTCGGCCAGGAGGTGCTCTGGTCGGGGAACGACGCCAGCGCCGGGCAGGTTGAGCAGGCCTGCCAGGCTGCACGCCGCGCGTTTCCGGCATGGGCGAAACGGCCATTCTCCGAGCGCCAGGCGCTGGTTGAGAAATTTGCTGCGCTGCTGGAGGCCAATAAAGCCGAGCTGACCCGCATCATTGCCTGCGAAACCAGCAAGCCGCGCTGGGAGGCAACAACCGAAGTCACGGCGATGATCAACAAAATTGCGATATCGGTGAAGGCGTACCATACCCGCACCGGCGAGCAGCATACCGAGATGCCAGACGGCGCCGCCACGCTGCGCCACCGTCCGCACGGGGTGCTGGCGGTGTTTGGCCCTTATAACTTCCCCGGACATCTGCCGAACGGGCACATTGTGCCTGCGCTGCTGGCGGGGAATACCGTCATCTTCAAGCCGAGTGAGTTAACCCCCTTAACCGGAGAAGCAGTCATAAAACTCTGGGAGCAGGCGGGGCTGCCGCCGGGGGTGGTGAATCTGGTGCAGGGCGGGCGTGAAACAGGTCAGGCGCTGAGTGCGCTGAGCGACATTGACGGTCTGCTGTTCACCGGCAGTGCCGGAACGGGCTATCAGCTGCATCGTCAGCTGGCGGGGCAGCCGGAAAAAATTCTGGCGCTGGAGATGGGCGGCAACAACCCGCTGATTGTGGAAGATCCGGATGATATCGATGCCGCGGTCCATCTGACCATTCAGTCGGCGTTCATTACCGCCGGACAGCGCTGTACCTGCGCCCGCCGCCTGCTGGTTAAACGCGGCGCGCAGGGGGATGCGTTCCTGAAGCGTCTGGTGAAGGTGAGCGCGCGTCTGGTTCCCGCGAAATGGGATGCCGAGCCGCAGCCGTTTATCGGCGGGCTGATCTCCGCGCAGGCGGCGCTGAACGTGCTGAAAGCGTGGCAGGAGCACGTGGCGCGCGGGGCGAAAACCCTGCTGGAGCCGAAGCTGGTTCAGCCGGGCACGTCGCTGCTGACGCCGGGGATTATTGAGATGAGTGCGACGAGCAACGTGCCGGATGAAGAGGTCTTTGGCCCGCTGCTGTGCGTCTGGCGCTATGACGATTTTGAGTCGGCGATCGAGATGGCCAACAACACCCGCTACGGCCTGTCGAGCGGCCTGATATCGCCGCATCGCGAGAAATTCGAACAGCTGCTGCTGGAAGCGCGCGCCGGGATCGTGAACTGGAACAAACCGCTGACCGGTGCGGCGAGCACCGCGCCGTTTGGTGGCGTAGGGGCGTCGGGCAACCATCGCGCCAGCGCCTGGTATGCCGCCGATTACTGCGCGTGGCCGATGGCAAGCCTGGAAACCCCGGCGCTGACGCTGCCGGAGACACTGAATCCGGGGCTGGATTTTACAGAGGGTGACGCCCATGAAAGCGCGTGAGGTTAACTTTGACGGCCTCGTGGGGCTGACGCACCACTATGCCGGGCTGTCGTTCGGTAATGAAGCCTCGACGAAGCACCGTTTCCAGGTCTCGAACCCGAAGCTGGCGGCGAAGCAGGGTCTGTTGAAAATGAAGGCGCTGTCCGATGCCGGTTTCCCGCAGGCGGTGATCCCGCCTCAGGAGCGACCAAACGTGGCCGTGCTGCGCCAGCTGGGGTTCAGCGGTACGGATGAACAGGTGGTGGAAAAAGCAGGCACGCAGACGCCACACCTGCTTTCGGCGGCCAGTTCAGCCTCCTCGATGTGGGTGGCGAATGCCGCCACCGTTGCGCCGTCGGCGGATACGCTGGACGGCAAAGTGCATCTGACCGTTGCTAACCTGAACAACAAATTCCACCGCGCCAGCGAAGCGGAGACCACCGGGCGCGTGCTGCGCGCCATTTTTAATCATGAAGCGCATTTCGAGGTACATTCGGCGCTGCCGCAGGTCGCGATGTTTGGCGATGAAGGGGCGGCAAACCACAACCGTCTGGGCGGCGACTATGGCGAGCCGGGTTTGCAGCTGTTTATCTATGGACGGGAAGAGGGCGGCCACGCCGCGCCGGTTCGTTATCCGGCGAGACAAACTTTAGCCGCAAGCCAGGCGGTTGCGCGGCTGAACCAGGTTAATCCTTCTCAGGTGATTTTTGCCCAGCAAAATCCGCAGGTGATCGACCAGGGCGTGTTTCATAACGACGTCATTGCCGTTTCCAACCGTCAGGTGCTGTTCTGCCACGAGCAGGCGTTTGCCCATCAGGAAAAGTTGCTGGCCACGCTGCGCGAACGCGTGCCGGGATTTATGCCGATTCAGGTGCCCACGCAGGCGGTAAGCGTACAGGATGCGGTCGAAACGTATCTGTTCAACAGCCAGCTGCTGAGCCGGGATGATGGCAGCATGATGCTGGTGCTGCCGCAGGAGTCCCGCAACCATCAGGGCGTCTGGCGCTATCTCAGCGAACTGGTGCAGGCGGATAACCCGATTGATGAACTGCGCGTGTTTGATCTGCGGGAAAGTATGGCCAACGGCGGGGGACCTGCGTGCCTGCGACTGCGCGTGGTGTTAACGCCGGAGGAGATGCAGGCCGTGAATCCGGCGGTGATGATGAACGACACGCTGTTCAATACCCTCAATGACTGGGTGGACCGCTATTATCGCGACCGTCTGGTTCAGGCCGATCTGGTTGATCCGCAGCTGCTGCGCGAAGGCCGCGAGGCGCTGGATGCATTATCGACCATCCTGCAACTGGGATCGGTTTATCCGTTCCAGCGCTAAGGAGATGATATGGAAAACTTACTGGCGCTGACGCTGGCCGAAGAGACACCGGAGCGGCAAGAGGGGGAAGGCCCCTCGTTCCACTGGCGATGGCTGGGGCGGGGCGTGCTTGAACTGACGCCGACGGGGGAATATGACCTGTCGCTGCTGCTTTCGACCGGCATTCACGGAAACGAAACCGCGCCCGTGGAGATTGTCGATCTTTTGCTGCGCGCGCTGTTTCGCGCAGAGATCACGCTGCACTGCCGTCTGCTGGTGGTGCTGGGAAATCCGCCTGCGCTGGCGCAAAATAAACGGTATCTCGTGAGCGACATCAACCGCATGTTTGGTGGTCGCTGGGCGCAGTTTCCACAGAGTGATGAGACGACACGCGCGCAATGGCTGGAGAAGGTGGTCACGGCGTTTTTTGCCGGGGCGGGGGAAACGCGCTGGCACCTCGATCTGCATACGGCCATTCGCGCCTCGTACCACGTGCGTTTTGGCGTGTTACCTCAGCGTGATCAGCCGTGGGATGAGGCGTTTCTGACCTGGCTTGGCGACGCGGGGCTGGAGGCGCTGGTTTTCCACCAGACGCCAGGCGGCACGTTTACCCACTTCACCTGCGAGAATGTTGGCGCGTTATCCTGCACCCTGGAGCTGGGAAAAGCGCTGCCGTTCGGGCAAAACGACCTGACGCGTTTTGCCCCTACGCATCAGGCGCTTCGGGCGTTGCTCGCCGGGGTTGCGCCGGAACCCTCCCGGGAACCCGTTGTGCGCTATCGGGTCGTGCAGCAGATCACGCGTCAAAGCGAGGCTTTCCAGCTACATATGGCGCCCCATACGCTGAACTTTACGCCGTTTCGCCAGGGCGTCCTGGTGGCGGAAGATGGTGAGACGCGCTATGCGGTACAGAAATCCACGGAATATGTTTTATTTCCTAATCCGTCGGTCGCGTTTGGTTTGCGAGCAGGCCTGATGCTGGAAAAAATGCCCTGATCGTCTCCCCTCGCGCAGACCGGAGGGGAAATGAAGAATAAATTTCTTAGCGTTAAAAGCGCTCTGGTATTGTTTGCGGAATATTCCTGGAGAATTGCTTTATTATTAAACGGCACTTCGCTATACTTCTCCATAATCTCTTTAAAATCATCCTGTTGAATATTTTTGTTTCATCTCTCCACGCTTTTTCCTTAATTTCTCCACAATTGGCGAAAAGTTGTTTTTTACACTTTCATTGTTTTACCGTTGCTCTGACTAATTGACGATAAACCCCGTAAAGTTAATCTCGTCAACACGGCATAGCGCCGAAGAATAACTGAAAGTAAGGAAAGACATTATGCGTAAATTAACTGCACTGTTTGTTGCCTCTACCCTGGCTCTGGGCGCTACCAGCATGGCGTTCGCCGCCGATACCGCGACCACTACCGCCGCGCCGACGGAAGGCAAAATGATGATGCATCATAAAGGCAAGCCGGGTATGCACCATGAGATGATGATGTTTAAAGATCTGAACCTCACCGATGCGCAGAAGCAGCAGATCCGCGACATCATGAAAAGCCAGCGTGACCAGATGAAACGTCCTCCGCTGGAAGAGCGCCGCGCAATGCATGACATCATTGCCAGCGACAGCTTCGATAAAGCAAAAGCGGAAGCGCAGATCGACAAAATGGCCGAGCAGCATAAAGCGCGCATGCTGGCCCATATGGAAACCCAGAACAAGATTTACAACATTCTGACGCCGGAACAGAAAAAGCAATTTAATGCCAATTTTGAGAAGCGTCTGACAGAACGTGCAGCGCCGGAAGGTAAAATGCCTGCACCAACCGAATAATCGGTTCACTCTCTTAAGACCGCCGGGCTCCTGTCTACAAAAGCGAAAACGCTGTGGACAGGACCGGCGGTTTTTCTTTTATCCCATGCCTAAGGTCTGGCCTGACTGCTGCCGATAATACGTTTGTGAAAATGCGCTGGCGCACGGTGCGTCCTTCAGGAGTGGTCATGGAATTCTTTGATATCCGTAAAATGCCGGTCAGTCTCTGGCGTAATGGTGCGGGTGAGACGCGTGAGATTTGCTGTTTTCCTCCCGCGACGCGGGATTTTTTCTGGCGGGCCAGTATTGCCTCCATCGCCAGTAACGGCGAATTTTCCGCGTTCCCGGGCGTCGACCGGGTGATTACGCTGCTGGAGGGCGGCGAGGTGACCCTGGATGCAGGCAGGGCGTTTTGTCATACCCTGAAGCATCATCAGCCTTACCGATTTGCGGGCGATCTGGCGGTGAAAGCCGTGCTCACAGAGGGGCAGATGTCGATGGACTTCAACATCATGACCCGACGGGATTGCTGCCAGGCAAAGGTGCGCGTTGCTACCCGGACGTTCACTACCTTCGCATCACGCGGTGGGGTGGCATTCGTATTAAGCGGCGCCTGGCAACTGGGCGACAAATTACTGACCGCCGATCAGGGCGCCAGCTGGGAAGCGGGCAGTCATACCCTCCGTTTACTGGAAACGAAGGGGTCGCTGCTGTTCAGTGAAATTACCTGGCTGCCGGGTCATTGAGGACGATGATCTCATATTTTCCGGTTAACAGTGGCTTGCAGAGAATTTTGTAACCATCCTGATCGAAACCGGCAGGGGTGCGCAGCAGAGCGGTAGCGTCATCCAGATTTTCAACGGCGCCAAGCCAGAGCCAGTTGCGGATGATGTGATAGTGCGTCATCCCATCGCGGGTTTCTTTCAGCGCCACCGCGCCTTCCCACGGCCAGCAGTTAACGCTGATAGAGGCAAGGCCAGCCATAAACCGGGCATGATGTTCTTCAACGCTCTCTTTTCCACAGCACGCCCCGGCGCAGCGTTTCAGCGCTGAGCGGAAACAGGCGCGACCACGGGTGGTGGCTTCCAGTCCTAACAGGCCGTAACAAAGCTGTAATTCATCAGCCAGGGATTGCAGGGTTTGCAGTGCGGCACGTTTGTTGGCAAACAGACCGTAAAGATTGGGTTCATGCGAAAAATCCACTTCCCGGGCATAAACGATCTGCGGTTTTCCTGCGTTAATCTGCAAGGAACACAGCTGGCGGTTGCGGCGCAGGCGTTTGTTAAACAGCGGCTGCTGTTCCTTGATGAGCCGGGCTTCGAGCAGAAGCGCGCCCAGTTCGCCTGCCGTCTCGATCCAGGTGATCCGCCGGGACTGCCTGAGCATCGATGCTTCATCCGGCGTACGCAGGTGCGACATCACCCGGCTGCGGATATTCACGCTTTTGCCGATATAGAGCGGCATGGTGTCGCTGTCGCCGTGGAAGAAATAGACGCCAGGCTGTTTAGGCAGTGCCTCAAGCCAGGGGCGAAGATGCTCGGGATATTCGTAGATAGCCGCCGCTTCAAACTCAAGACGCGGGGCGGATTGACGCCTGCTCACATACTGCTCCATATACTGTTCAGGCATACAGTGTAGCAGGTGTTCGGTGGTTAAAAAAGAGCCGGGTGGCGGCTACGCCTTACCCGGCCTGCAAAGCGGAGTTACCGTTTTGCTTTTACTTTTTCCAGAAATCATCAAACACCGTAATGGGCGGACGGCGCTTATGCTCGGTTTTCAGATACCAGCCTTCGATAATTTTAGCGGTACCTTCGTCGAGCGTTTTGCCTTCCAGATAATCATCGATGTTGTCATACGTAACGCCCAGCGCCGCTTCATCCGGCAGGGAAGGGCGATCGTCCTCCAGGTCCGCCGTTGGCGCCTTCTTATACAGGTGCTCCGGGCAGCCCAACGCCGCCAGCAGTTGCTTGCCCTGACGCTTGTTCAGACGGAAGAGGGGGTTAATATCCGTGCCGCCATCGCCGTATTTGGTAAAGAAGCCGGTGATGGCTTCCGCGGCGTGGTCGGTGCCGACGACGACCCCTTTGGTCATCCCTGCGATACTGTACTGCGCTTTCATGCGCTCACGGGCTTTCTCGTTGCCGCGGACAAAATCGCTCAGTTCAATACCGGCTTCACGCAGGGCCTGCTCGCTGGCCAGTACCGAACCTTTGATGTTTACGGTAAGAACACGGTCCGGCTGAATAAACGCAATCGCATCCTGACAGTCCTGCTCGTCGGCCTGCACGCCATACGGCAGACGTACGGCAATAAATTGCAGCGCGGTGTCACCGGTCTCGTCACGCAGCTCGGAGATGGCCATCTGGCTCAGCTTACCGGCCAGAGTGGAATCCTGACCGCCGCTGATGCCCAGCACCAGCGTCTTCAGGAAAGGGTGTGCAGACAGGTAAGCTTTCAAAAAATCAACGCTACGACGGATCTCTTCATTGGCATCAATCGCAGGTTTCGCGCCCAGCGCCTGAATAATTTCTTGTTGCAGAGCCATTACGCCCTCCCTATGCAGAACCAAACAGAAAGTGTGATCTGTTAAAACTAACCCTTTGTCGGGGAAACGACAAGGATCACAGTTTTGAGTGTACTGTTTTACAGCGATTTAGCAGCTTACCGTTGTTTTATTAGAATTTTCCGAAATTCGTCTGGCGTAACTCGCAAAGTTGAACAATAGTAATTTTTATCCCATGCTTAGTTAACACGCTGATAAACAAGAGGACGGAATATGAACAAGAACGTAGCAGGAATTTTAAGCGCAGCGGCGGTACTGACTATGCTGGCAGGGTGTACAGCTTACGATCGCACTAAAGATCAGTTCACACAGCCAGTGGTAAAAGACGTCAAAAAAGGCATGACGCGTTCCCAGGTTGCAGCCATTGCCGGTAAACCTTCTTCAGAAGTCACTATGATCCACGCGCGTGGTACCTGCCAGACCTATATTCTGGGTCAACGTGATGGTAAGGCAGAGACCTATTTTGTCGCCCTGGATGATACGGGTCACGTGATCAATTCTGGTTACCAGACCTGTGCCGAATACGACACCGACCCACAGGCACCTAAGGCACAGTAAGCCTGCTTGCCTGAGAGCGTTAACAAACCGGCCGGAAGGCCGGTTTTTTTATGCATACGTGAATCTTATTTCTTGGCGCGAATTATTTGCCTGAAATGTGAAGGTAGTCAACAAGCCAGGTCAATGAGAGACAATTTCAGTCTATCCAGAATTATCCCCTCCCTGTACCATTGCGTATACTCACTTCAACGACAAACAATGTTCAGCACACTGCCCGTCAGCCAGGATAGCGAGTCGAGTGATAGCGAGACGGCGGGTAGCCAAACAAGAGGGAAGTTATCATGGAAAAGAAACATATCTATCTGTTTTGCTCTGCGGGCATGTCCACTTCGCTGCTGGTTTCCAAAATGCGCGCGCAGGCCGAAAAATATGAAGTCCCTGTGGTGATTGAGGCGTTTCCGGAAACGCTGGCGGGCGAGAAGGGTCAGACAGCCGACGTTATTTTACTCGGGCCGCAAATCGCTTATATGCTGCCAGAAATTCAGCGTCTGCTACCCAATAAGCCGGTCGAAGTGATCGATTCCGTTTTATACGGCAAGATTGATGGTTTAGGTGTATTAAAAGCTGCCGTTGCGGCGATTAAAAAAGCTGCTAATTAATTTTTTATTTTTCCCGTCAAAGAGTTATTTCACACACAATACGCCGTAACGGTCGTTGCGGCATTTAAGGGTATTTTCCTATGAGTAAAGTCATCGCTTCACTTGAAAAGGTACTCCTTCCTTTTGCTGTTAAAATAGGAAAGCAGCCTCACGTTAATGCCATTAAGAACGGCTTTATTAAATTAATGCCGTTGACATTAGCGGGGGCAATGTTCGTTTTAATTAACAACGTTTTTCTGAGCTTTGGAGAAGGTTCCTTTTTTTATTCATTAGGAATTAGGTTAGATGCTTCAACTATTGAAACCCTTAATGGTTTAAAAGCCATTGGCGGCAACGTATACAATGGTACGTTGGGTATTATGTCGCTAATGGCGCCTTTCTTTATCGGAATGGCGCTGGCGGAAGAGCGTAAAGTGGATCCGCTTGCGGCAGGCTTACTGTCCATTGCCGCGTTCATGACCGTCACACCGTACAGCGTGGGTGACGCTTACGCCGTTGGCGCCAACTGGCTGGGTGGGGCAAACATCATTTCCGGTATTATTATCGGGCTGGTGGTGGCCGAAATGTTCACCTTCATTATTCGCCGTAACTGGGTTATCCGCTTGCCGGATAGCGTTCCGGCCTCCGTTTCTCGTTCCTTTTCCGCGTTGATTCCGGGCTTCATTATTCTCTCCATCATGGGGATTATTGCCTGGGCGCTCTCTCACTGGGGCACAAACTTCCACCAGATCATTATGGACTCTATCTCAACGCCGCTGGCGTCGATGGGTAGCGTAGTCGGTTGGGCGTATGTCATCTTTACCTCCCTGCTGTGGTTCTTCGGCGTGCATGGTTCACTGGCACTGGCGGCGCTGGACAGCGGTATTATGACCCCGTGGGCACTGGAAAACGTCGCGCTTTACCAGCAGTACGGCTCCGTCGATGCGGCGCTGGCGGCCGGTAAAACCTTCCATGTGTGGGCGAAGCCGATGCTTGACTCCTATATCTTCCTGGGCGGTACCGGGGCGACGTTGGGTCTGATCATCGCGGTCTTTATTGTCTCTCGCCGCGCCGACCATCGTCAGGTTGCGAAGCTGGCCCTGCCATCAGGCATCTTCCAGATTAACGAGCCGATCCTGTTTGGTCTGCCAATTATCATGAACCCGGTGATGTTCATTCCCTTCATCCTGGTTCAGCCGCTGCTGGCCGCGATTACGCTGACGGCGTACTACCTGGGCATTATCCCGCCGGTGACCAACATTGCGCCGTGGACGATGCCGGCTGGTCTGGGCGCGTTCTTCAACACCAACGGTAGCGTGGCGGCCTTCCTGCTGGCGATATTCAACCTCGGGATTGCAACCCTGCTCTACATGCCGTTCGTGGCGATTGCGAACAAGGCCGCAACGGTTATCGATGAAGAAGAGAGCGAAGAGGATATCGCCCTCGCACTGAAATTCTAAAATTGCACGGCGCGGGGCAACCCGCGCCAGCGGAAAGGAGCTTAAAGATGTTAGATTTAGAGAGTATCGTTGCCGAAGAAACCGCAGAGAATGATCTGGAAGAGGTGGTGATGGGCCTCATCATCAACTCCGGGCAGGCACGCAGCCTGGCGTATGCGGCGCTTAAGCAGGCTAAGCAGGGCGACTTCGTTGCCGCGAAAACCATGATGGAGCAGTCCCGTACAGCGTTAAACGAAGCGCATCTGGTGCAGACGAAGCTCATCGAAAGCGACCAGGGCGAAGGGAAGATGAAAGTGAGTCTGGTGCTGGTACATGCGCAGGATCATCTGATGACCTCCATGCTGGCACGCGAGCTGGTCGCGGAGCTCATCGAGCTTCACGAGAAGATGCAATAAGTCAGTTGAAGTAGCAGGAGGTCAGCACGATGGAAATCAAAACCGCACATGAGCAACAGCTGTTTAATGGCAAAAATTTTCACGTGGTGATTTACAACAAAACGGAGAGCGCCAGCGGTCTGCACCAGCATGACTACTACGAGTTCACGATTGTTCTGACCGGCCGCTACTATCAGGAGATCAACGGTAAGCGCGTCCTGCTTGAGCGTGGCGATTTCGTCTTCCTGCCAATGGGATCTTATCACCAGAGCTTTTATGAGTTTGGTGCGACGCGCATTCTGAACGTAGGGGTGAGCAGGCGTTTCTTCGAGAAGCACTATCTGCCGCTGGTGCCGTTCTGCTTTGTGGCGTCACAGGTGTATCGCGTTAAAAATGAGTTTATGACCTGGATTGAAAAGGTTATCGCATCGCTGAATTTCCGCGACAATGAATTTGATGAATTTATTGAAACCGTGACGTTCTACGTCATGAATCGCCTCCGCCATCACCGTGAAGAACAGCAGGTGGTGGATGATATTCCTCAGTGGCTGCGCAGTACCGTGGAGCTGATGCACGATAAAGGACAGTTCAGCGATAACGCCCTGGAGAATATGGTGGCGCTGTCGGGTAAATCGCAGGAATATTTGACGCGCGCCACGCAGCGTTATTACCGTAAAACGCCTGTGCAAATCATTAATGAAATCCGCATTAACTTTGCCAAAAAACAGCTGGAAATTACTAACTACTCTGTCACCGATATCGCTTACGAATCGGGTTACAGCAGCCCCAGCCTGTTTATTAAAACCTTTAAAAAATTGACTTCATTCACACCGAACAGTTACCGCAAAAATTTAACGGTAATTAATTAACTTTCGGCGGTTTATCCGCCAGGAACCGTGACGTAATGGCTTGCCCAAATAGCGGGAAGAGTACGCTATACCTTGCAGGCGATTAACCTGATACGCTAAGGGAGATATTATGCAACAGAAATTAAAAGTCGTAACCATTGGTGGCGGCAGCAGCTATACCCCGGAATTACTTGAAGGTTTCCTGAAACGGTATCATGAATTACCGGTCAGCGAATTATGGCTGGTGGATGTTGAAGAAGGTCAGGAGAAGCTGAATATTATTTTTGAACTGTGCAAACGCATGGTTGAAAAAGCGGGCGTGCCCTTAACCGTGCATAAAACGCTGGATCGCCGCCTGGCACTGAAAGATGCTGACTTCGTGACCACGCAGCTGCGCGTCGGCCAGCTGAAGGCGCGTGAGCTGGACGAGCGCATTCCGCTGAGCCACGGTTATCTGGGCCAGGAAACCAACGGGGCAGGTGGCCTGTTTAAAGGCCTGCGTACTATTCCGGTCATTTTTGACATCATTAAAGACGTGGAGGAGATCTGCCCGAACGCCTGGGTGATCAACTTTACCAACCCGGCCGGGATGGTCACCGAGGCAGTCTATCGCCACACCGGTTTCAAACGCTTTATCGGCGTCTGCAATATTCCGATTGGCATGAAGATGTTCATCCGCGATGTACTGGAACTGACCGATAACGATGATCTGTCCATTGATCTGTTCGGCCTGAATCACATGGTCTTTATCAAAGATGTGATAGTGAACGGGCAATCGCGCTTTGCGGAACTGCTCGACGGCGTCGCCTCTGGTCGCCTGACCGCGGCCTCGGTGAAAAACATTTTCGATCTGCCGTTCAGCGAAGGGCTGATCCGCTCCCTGAATCTGCTGCCGTGCTCGTATCTGCTCTACTACTTCAAGCAGAAAGAGATGCTGGCCATTGAAATGGGCGAATACTACAAAGGTGGCGCACGCGCTCAGGTTGTACAGAAAGTAGAGAAGCAGCTTTTTGATTTGTATAAAGATCCGAACCTGAACGTCAAACCGAAAGAGCTGGAGCAGCGCGGCGGGGCATACTATTCGGATGCCGCGTGTGAAGTGATTAACGCCATTTACAATGACAAGCAGGCCGAGCACTATGTAAATGTTCCCCATCACGGGCACATCGATAATATCCCGGCAGACTGGGCCGTTGAGATGACCTGCATCCTTGGGCGCGAGGGTGCAAAACCGCATCCCCGCATTAACCACTTCGACGATAAGGTGATGGGCCTGATTCACACCATCAAAGGCTTTGAAGTGGCGGCGAGCAATGCGGCCCTGAGCGGCGAGCTGAATGACGTGCTGCTGGCGCTGAACCTCAGCCCGCTGGTGCATTCTGACCGTGACGCTGAAAAACTCGCGGGTGAGATGATCCTGGCGCATGAAAAATGGCTGCCAAACTTTGCTGCAACGGTTGAGAAACTGAAACTCACACACCGTTAAGAGGAGGCGCGATGGAAAACCTGCTGATCGTCAATGCCGATGATTTTGGTCTGTCAAAAGGGCAGAACTACGGCATTATTGAAGCCTGTCGCCGGGGCGTCGTGACCTCTACAACAGCGCTCATCAACGGTGAGGCGGTGGAACATGCGGCGCAGTTAAGCCGTGAGCTGCCCGAGCTGGGCGTGGGCATGCACTTTGTGCTGACGCTTGGGTTGCCCCTTTCGCCAATGCCGGGCCTGACGCGCGACGGCCAGCTGGGGAAATGGATTTGGGAAATGGCGGAGCAGGACGCTCTGCCGCTCGATGAGATTGCCCGCGAGCTGGATTGCCAGTTTAACCGCTTTGTGGATGTGTTTGGCCGCGAGCCTACCCATATTGACAGCCATCATCATGTGCATATGATCCCGGCGATTTTCCCGCTTGTGGCAGAGTTTGCGCAACGTAAAGGCGTGGCGATGCGCGTGGATCGTGAGGTGCGCGGGCTGCCGGACGTCGCGGTGACGTCAACGGAGGGGTTCAGCAGCGCATTTTATGGCGACGAGATCGACGAAGCGCTGTTCCTGAAGGTGCTGGATGAGTCCGCCGCGAAAGGGGAGCGCTCGCTTGAGGTAATGGCGCACCCGGCGTTTGTCGATAACATCGTACGTAAGAGCGCCTACTGCTGGCCGCGTCTGGCGGAACTGGATGTGCTGACGTCGGCGTCGTTGAAGTACGCGATTGCCGAGCGTGGGTATCGTCTGGGGACGTTCAGGGATCTTTGAGATAAAGCCCGGTGGCGGCTTCGCCTTACCGGGCCTACAAAAGCAATCGAAATGTAGGCCGGGTAAGCCCAGCGCCACCCGGCTTTTTTTTACGCCGGTATCTGGTCGGTCTTGCTGCTGCGCGACCACACGCGGTGCGCGGCAAGCAGGTCAAACAACCGGGTCATAAACGCATCGTCAATGTTATCACCTTCGACAATGCCTTCTTCCCCTTGATCCGGTACCTTCAGCAGAGATTTAAACTTCCGCGCATCGCCTGCCAGGGCGATTGGCTTCAGGTGCTTATAGGCTTCCAGCAGATAATAGGCGGCATCACCGTTACCGAGCAGGCTCTCAACGTCGCCGCACGGCATAATCACCGCGTCAACCGTCAGCGACGGTGCCCCGGCGAAGGTCGCGGCAATTGGCAGGACAGAGCCATCGTCGGCTGTCACTTCACCCATGCGGGAGTAAAGCAGTTTGGCATGTACGCCCTGGGTTTTGAGCACCTTCATGATCCCCAGCACGTCGCTGGCGCGCGGTTTATCATTCAGCAGGATAGCCACTACGCGGCCTTTAATTGACCCGCCAGGTACCGCGTACAGGCTCAGGGACGGATCCTTCTTCAGCCCGTTCACGTCTTTTGGCGGTGCGGCATGGCATTGCTCGTCAGTCAGCGTGATGCCGAGATTATTCGCCACGCCCTGAGCAAGCTGGATATCAATATGCGCCAGATGGTCGACCACGCGCTCGCGAATGTAGGTACGCACCACTTTGCTCAGCTCAAAGCTGAAACCGCCGATAATGTGCTGCTGTTCAATCGGGGTCTGGCTGTTCCAGAACAGGCGAGGCTGAGCGTAATATTCGCCGAATGACGGGCTGCGCTCGCGAATTTTTGTTCCGTCCACGCGCTCCTGATACGACTCAAATCCGCCACGTTTTGGCCCCGGCGGGGTTTCACGCGGCCAGTTATCGTTAATGGAGTTTGGCTCGTAGTTCGCCGGGTTGGTATCGATATCCTGGCGATGCATCCCGTCACGCTGGAAGTTATGGTACGGGCAGGTCGGACGGTTGATAGGAATTTCGTGGAAGTTCGGTCCACCGAGACGGCTGATCTGCGTATCGGTGTAAGAGAACAGACGGCCCTGTAGCAGCGGATCGTTGGTGAAATCCAGCCCCGGCACAATATGGCCCGGGTGGAACGCAGCCTGCTCATTCTCCGCGAAGAAGTTATCCGGGTTGCGGTTAAGCACCATTTTGCCCACCAGCTGAACCGGCACCAGCTCCTCAGGAATAAGCTTGGTCGGGTCGAGCAGGTCGAAGTCGAATTTGAACTCGTCCTCTTCCGGGATCAGCTGTAACCCCAGCTCGTATTCCGGGAAATCACCGGCTTCAATGGATTCCCACAGTTCGCGACGGTGGAAGTCCGGATCGCGCCCGGTCAGCTTCTGTGCTTCATCCCACACCAGGGATGCTTTCCCCGCGACCGGTTTCCAGTGGAAACGCACAAAAGTCGCTTTACCTTCGGCGTTAATCAGACGGAAGGTATGAATACCAAACCCTTCCATGGTGCGATAGCTGCGTGGGATCCCCCGGTCAGACATCGCCCACATCACGTTGTGAAGGGTTTCCGGTTGCAGGGAGACGTAATCCCAGAAGGTGTCATGCGCACTTTGTCCCTGCGGTATGGCCCAGTGTGGCTCTGGTTTTACCGCATGGACAAAGTCAGGGAACTTATGCGCATCCTGAATGAAGAAAACCGGGGTGTTATTCCCGACGAGGTCGAAAATGCCCTCTTCGGTATAGAATTTGGTGGCGAAGCCGCGGATATCACGCACCGTATCGGCCGAACCCGCGCCGCCCTGTACGGTAGAGAAGCGCACAAATACCGGTGTGATTTTGTTCGGATCGGAAAGGAAATCCGCCTTCGTGATCGCCTTCAGGCTCTTGTACGGCTGGAAATAGCCGTGCGCCGCGGAGCCGCGAGCGTGAACGATACGCTCAGGAATACGCTCATGGTCGAAATGGGTGATTTTTTCCCGCAGGATGAAATCTTCCAGCAGCGTCGGGCCGCGCGTTCCGGCGCGCAGGGAGTTCTGGTCATCGGCGATACGCACGCCCTGATTGGTGGTCAGCGCATAGCCTTCACCCCCTTTGCGGTGCGGATCGAGAGATTTTAACTTCTCGTTATCCGTATCGGGCGACTTCACGCTTCCCGGTGCAGTAGGTTGCTCGCCCGGCGCGGACAGGCCCGGCGACGGTTTATGAGAGCCATCCGCAGGGGCGAGTGAGTCCATTCCCGGTTGAGATTCTTCGGTGCCATGAATAGGGGCTTGATGTGGTTTATCATTGTTCGACATTGCACGATTCTCCTTTGTTCGTTCCTGAAAACCCTATTAAGGATAGAACAATGTGATGAATTAGCAGGCGAACTAAGCGTTTTCAGATAAGTGATTAGTGAAAGGAGCCATCTGCCTCACGTCAGGCGCGACGGGTGGGGGGAGAATCGGCTATGATAGAAATTTCCTGCTTTAAGAATTTGCTTTAGTGAACCCGTCGCTTATGAAACCTCTTCGTCAACAAAACCGCCAGGTTATTAGCTATGTGCCCCGCGTTGAACCCGCGCCGCCTGACCATGCCCTGAAAGTGGATGGTTTTCGCGATGTCTGGATGTTAAGGGGTAAATACGTTGCCTTCGTGCTGATTGGCGAGCACTTCCGTCGCTCCCCTGCGTTTACGGTGCCGGAATCGGCGCAGCGATGGGCTGTGCAGACCCGCCAGGATGAAGAGGTTGAAGAATAACAGCCATAAAAAAACCGCCCGCAGGCGGTTTTTTTATTTCAGCCGTGATTAACGATGGGCCAGTTCCGCATCTTCTTCGCTGTCGAGAATCGTTTTGTCGGTCTGCTTCAGCCACTGGCTGGTCAGGGTACCGGCGGTCATTGAGCCACTCACGTTCAGGGCGGTACGCCCCATATCGATCAGCGGTTCAACAGAGATCAGCAGGGCAACCAGCGTCACCGGCAGTCCCAGCGCAGGCAGAACGATCAGCGCAGCGAAGGTCGCGCCGCCGCCCACGCCCGCAACACCGGCGGAGCTAATGGTCACGATACCCACCAGCGTCGCAATCCAGACCGGATCCAGCGGGTTAATCCCCACGGTTGGGGCAACCATCACGGCCAGCATCGCCGGGTAGAGACCCGCACAGCCGTTCTGCCCGATGGTGGCGCCAAAGGAGGCCGAGAAGCTGGCGATAGACTCCGGTACGCCCAGACGACGGGTCTGTGCTTCCACGTTCAGCGGGATAGATGCCGCGCTGGAACGGCTGGTGAAGGCGAAGGTCAGCACCGGCCAGACTTTGCGGAAATATTTCAGCGGGCTAACGCCGTTCACGCCCAGCAGGATACCGTGCACCACAAACATAATGCCCAGCCCCAGATAAGAGGCGATCACAAAGCTGCCAAGCTTGATGATGTCTTGCAGGTTAGAGCCTGCCACGACTTTGGTCATCAGCGCCAGGACACCGTACGGCGTCAGCTGCATGACCAGACGCACCAGCTTCATCACCCAGCTTTGCAGGGTATCGATGGCTGTCAGAACGCGCTCGCCTTTCGGCGCATCGTCCTTCAGCAGCTTGAGCGCAGCCACGCCCAGGAATGCCGCGAAGATCACCACGCTGATAATGGAGGTTGGGCTTGCACCGGTCAGGTCAGCGAACGGGTTCTTCGGAATGAAGGAAAGCACCATCTGCGGAACGGTCAGATCGGCCACTTTACCCACGTAGTTGGTCTCAATCGCCGTCAGACGCGCGGTTTCAGCGCTACCCTGCACCAGACCTTCAGCAGTCAGGCCAAACAGATTGGTTACCAGCACACCCACAAGCGCCGCAATCAGCGTGGTGAAGAGCAGGGTACCAATGGTCAGGAAACTGATTTTACCCAGTTGAGAGGCATTATGCAGGCGGGCTACGGCGCTCAGAATAGAGGCGAATACCAGCGGCATAACGATCATTTGCAGCAGCTGTACATAGCCGTTACCGACAATGTTGAACCACTGAATAGAATCTTTCAGTACCGGGCTATCGGAGCCGTAAATGGCGTGTAAGGCCAGGCCAAACACCACGCCCATGACCAGACCGACCAGTACCTTTTTCGCCAGGCTCCACTGTTTGTGGCGAGCCTGGGCGAGAAGCAATAGCAATACGACGAACACAACAATGTTCGCGATGAGTGGAAAATTCATCCCCGTTCTCCTGATTTATTATACGGTCGGTTTTTACCGAACCTGTTGGCGCAAGGTTATCAGAAGTGTGATGTCGCGCTTATATCCATATGGAATGGTTTATGACAAAAGTGATTATATTGTCGGTTTAATGTTCAATCTGGTGATTAATAAAACGATTGAACTGAAATTGTAGCGAGTTGATCATTTGCGATGACCAGCGCACTGCACCATTTTCGGGCAATGTCTGCGGCATCCACACGGCATACGCAAACAGCGCCATACACAGAACGCGCTCCAGCTGGTTGCCTTTTTGCGGCACGAGGATTGGCAGACGGAAACGCCAGCGGCAGGGCCAGAGCAGCGGTACACCTGCTGGCGTCAGCATATCGGCGAGGATATGGCTTAAGTAGCCGAGCACCATGCCCTGAATGGCATCCGCCGGGACGATCCAGCTCTCCGGAACCTTCAAATAGAAGAGTGTAAGCAGGCCGAATACGGCCAGCAGGCTGTGGGTAAACCCGCGATGACCAAAGGCTCTGGCGATGGGTTTTGAAATCCACTTCAGCCGCTGGCCAAGGAATGACTTTGGATGATCTATGTCCGGCAGGAGGCAGGTCAGCACGGCGGAAGGGACAATATGCCACCAGTCCCCCTGTGCCAGCACAGGGGTCAGTTCAGCGTTTTTGGCAAACACTGCACAGGCAAGTGAAAAAAGCAGGTGGCCTTCCGCCGTCATGATAAAACCCGGTAAACTGTCGATTCATACAGTATAGGGTTTTTATACAGTGTGTGAAAGAGGTGACGGTGTAACTCTTTGTCACAAACGCACGGTTAGCGCGCCAGCCAGCCACCGTCTACGGCGAGGGTATGACCGTTAACGTAATCAGAGGCCGACGAGGCCAGGAACACCACCGGACCCTGTAAATCCTCCGGCAGACCCCAGCGACCCGCCGGAATACGGTCGAGGATCGCCTGGCTGCGCTGCTCATCATCGCGAAGCTGCCGGGTGTTATTGGTCGCCATGTAACCCGGCGCAATAGCATTCACATTAATGCCCAGCGTTGCCCATTCGTTCGCCAGCAGGCGGGTGAGGCCCAGCACGCCGCTTTTGGACGCCGTATAGGAGGGCACCCGGATGCCGCCCTGGAAGGAGAGCATGGAGGCAATGTTAATAATCTTGCCGCCCTGACCCTGCGCGATAAACTGTTTCGCCACTGCCTGAGAGAGGAAAAAGACCGATTTCAGATTGAGATCGATGACCTCGTCCCAGTCCTTCTCGCTAAATTCCAGCGCATCGGCACGGCGGATGGTGCCGGCATTGTTAACCAGAATATCGATGCGGCCCATCTCAGCGACTGCGGTATCCACCACGCTCTGAATACTCTCCTGCTTGCCAAGATCGGCGCGAATCGCGATAAAGCGTCGTCCCAGCGCCGTAACGCGCGCTGCCGTTTCGTCAGGAACCTTGCGGTTAACCCCCAC
This sequence comes from Enterobacter cloacae complex sp. 397G4, assembly GCF_050031515.1. NCBI lineage: Bacteria > Pseudomonadati > Pseudomonadota > Gammaproteobacteria > Enterobacterales > Enterobacteriaceae > Enterobacter > Enterobacter cloacae complex sp. 397G4. The sequence goes on from NZ_JBLGWE010000001.1 coordinate 1,968,257, forward strand.
GATATCGCATCCTGCCTGGGCGAGGGCAATGGCCATACCTTGCCCCAGACCGGTATCGCACCCGGTCACCATCGCCACTTTTCCTGCCAGAGTAAAAGCATCCAGTATCATACGCGCCTCAGAAGTCAGGTTATTGTCATTCTGCACGTAAGAATAGGAGTCTGGAATGAGAAAAGCAAATAAAGTAAAACGTTGTTTTGATTTGGCGAAGCAGGCAGCCGAAGCTGCCTGAAAGAGCGTTACTCCCCGCGCAGATGGCGGGCAGTCAATTCTTCAAGAGACGTCAGCCTGACGTCTGCGAGGGCAAAACGGGGATCGTGTCGGCCTTCTTCAGCCGGCACAACGATGGAGCGCATACGTGCGGCTTTGGACGCCACCATGCCGTTAACCGAATCTTCCAGCGCCACACAGGTAAGTGGATCCAGCCCCAGTTTCGCGGCGCAGTCCATATATACCTGCGGATGTGGCTTGCTGTAAGGAAGTTTTTCGGCCGAGGCCAGCGCGTCGAAGCTGTCGCGCAGCCCGAACATCGTCAGCACTTTTTCCAGCATATGCAGCGGTGAGGCCGAGGCCAGCCCCACTTTCAGCCCTTGCGCCTTGCACAGGGCGATAGCGTCGCGTACGCCCGGCAACAGCGGCTTATACTCTTCTACGAGGGAGATAGCGCGGTTGATAATGCGCGCCGTTACTTCGTCGCGATCCGGGCCAACCCATGGCTGGTGGGCATACCAGAGGTCAACCACCATATCGATGCGCAGCCCCAGGGTATCGGGAAGCTCGTTACGACGACTGATATCGACGCCGAGGCTGGCCATCACGTCCAGTTCAGCCCGATCCCACAGGGGTTCGGAATCAATCAGCAATCCATCCATGTCAAAAATAGCGGCAAGTATCTGGCGCGGGGTCGACATTACAACATCTCCTTATCTTGGGGGTAAGACAAACGGTGCTAAGCACAAGCAATTTAGCATATTGCATTCAAAGAGCGGGCGAAAATGACCGACAGCAGGTAGACTTAGGCACAAATAACGCGTCTTTATGAAGAGGAACTAATGACGTATCAACAAGCTGGACGCATCGCGGTCTTAAAACGTATTGCTGGTTGGGTTATTTTCATTCCCGCCCTGATTTCAACGCTGATCTCCGTACTCAAATTTATGTACGATCACAGCGAAAAACAGCCGGGCATCAATGCCGTCATGCTTGATTTTGCGCACGTCATGATTGAGATGATGCGGTTTAATACCCCGTTCCTGAACGTCTTCTGGTTCAACTCGCCCACGCCGGATTTTCACCACCAGCTGAATGTCGGTTTCTGGATAATCTATGCGTTGATATTTATCGCGATGGCGTTGCAGGCCTCCGGCGCGCGCATGAGTCGCCAGACCCGCTTTTTGCGCGAAGGGGTGGAAGACCAGCTGATCCTCGAGAAGGCGAAAGGCCCTGACGGGATGAGCCGCGAGCAGATCGAATCGCGCATTGTCGTTCCGCGTCATACCATTTTTGTGCAGTTTTTCCCGCTCTACATCCTGCCGGTCATTATCATTGTGGCCGGGTATTTCTTCTTTACGCTGCTTGGCTTCCTGTAAATCCTAAGGGAAGGGGCGTGAAGCCGCCCCCTCCCGCTATGCCGCCAGAATGCGGTCCAGCGCCCGCTGGGCATTCACCAGATGACTCCCGCCAAACAAAATAGCCCGGTTTATTAAGGTGTACAGCTGATAAACCGGCTGACGATCAAGGAAACCCGCAGGTAACGGCGAAACAGACTGATAGCCATCATAAATTTGCGGCGGCTGTTCAGGGTGCAACGGCAGCATTGCGAGGTCACATTCTCTGTCGCCCCAATAGCAGGCCGGGTCAAATATATAGGGACCATCAGGCCCAAGTGCACAGTTGTTTGACCATAAATCTCCGTGCAGAAGGGAAGCCTGAGGCTGATGCGAAGCCAGACGCTGCTGAATGTGTTCAACAATCGCGTCGATGTTGCCGAACGCTAATCCCTTTTCAGCGGCCAGCTCCAGCTGCCAGCCGATGCGCTGCTCGGCGAAAAAGGTCGACCAGCGGCGCTGCCATGCGTTTGGCTGTGGGGTAGTGGAGAGGTCGTTATCAAAATCGAGCCCGAACTGAGGTTGATCGCTCCACTGGTGCAAACGGGCGATCTGTTGCCCGAGAATAAAGGCGTTGTGCGCATCCAGAGGGCGCGCGGGAAGATAGTTCATCACCAGAAAGCTATAGTCACGATCGCTACCGACGGCTAAAACCTGCGGAACGGTGACTGTTTTACTGCGCGATAACAGCTCAAGCTGATCGGCTTCGGCAGTAAAAATGGGGAGCAATTCACGCTCATCACATTTAACGAAAAGATCGCGCCCGGCGTAACGTAAATGCCATGCGGCATGGATCTCTCCGCCTGGCAGCTCGTTACGCAGTTCAATTTCACCTTCACCCAGTTGCTCACTTAAAAGATGACTGATAGCCTGCCACATGATGTCTCTCCCATGTTGTCTGCCAGATCATAAAGTTAGCGCAAAACGGCTATAAAAAAACAGGAACTAACGCACAACTGAGCGGTTTAATTTTGTACAGGGCACTTATTGTTCTTTTTTATGCCAGTTTTCCCAGCTATCCACATCAATTTCCGTGGCTTTGTCAGTCACGCTTTCCACCAGACTACTGGCCAGCGCCTTCACCTCTTCCTGACTCAGCGGGCTTATCAGGCCAAATGCCAGTGAGCCGAGATCGTGAATATTGCCCTCATCGTCCGTCAGCGTGAGCAGAAAATTGGCGCGCGTGAACGCGTTGTTGAGTTCATTCAGTTCGGTCAGCGACGCCTCATGAATATTCACGGTTACGACGTAGCGGGTGATATCACCACTGCTCATAATTCACCTCGTTGTTATCCTGAAAGTTTTCTTAGCATAGTCGATATGCCCTGTTTAGCGACTTCCCCCTCCATGGGAAGGGGAAGCAGGTTCAGCTTCTCGCCAGGTAATCGACAATTTTCTGGGTATCCGCAAGCGAACACAGACGCGTTCCCTGGTTTATGGTGGCTGCACTCCCTGCCGCGACGCCATAGCGTGCCATCTCCAGAAGCGAAGCGCCCTGCGCCAGCTTCAGCACCATCGCGCCAACCATACTGTCACCGGCGCCCACGGTGCTCTGGCTTTTCATCGGCGGTGGCACAACCTGTACAAAGCCCGTCTTGTCGACGGCCAGCGCACCCTGAGGACCGAGAGAGACCACAACGCGATGCGCTTTGCCCGTACGTACCAGCTCTTGTGCGGCAGTACGAACGTCATCAGGCTGGCTAAGTTCTCGATTAACCAGGGCACTGAGCTCTTTCTGGTTAGGTTTAACGAGTTCAAGTTGTCCGGGTTCTAACGCCGCCTTCAGGGCTTCGCCCGAGCTATCGACAATGCAGCGGATGCCGCGCTGGAGCGCTGCCTGAACCAGCGCCGTCAGTTTTTCTGTTTTGACGCCCGGCGGCAGGCTACCGCTGATCACCAGTAATGAGCCGCTTTCAATGGTCAGCACTTTCTCTTCCAGTTGACGAAACTCATCATCGCTTAATTTCGCCCCCGGCATCACAAAACGATATTGCTCGCCGCTGGATTCAACATGGACATGCAGGTTCTGCCGGGTCCAGTCTTTAGCATCGACGGTGTCTACGGCCACCTGTTCATCTGCCAGCAACGCAACCAGATGTTCTCCCGTGGCGCCGCCAGCGGGGAAGATGGCGGTGGCTTTTCCGCCGAGATGGGTAATAGCGCGCGCCACGTTGATGCCGCCGCCGCCCGGCTCAAACACCGGCGCGCTACAGCGCAGCTTACCTTCCGGGTAGATTTGCGGCGTCATGGTCGCGGAGTCGAGGGAAGGGGAGAGTGTCAGCGTATAAATCGAAGCCATCATGACCTCCTTTTATCATGGGTTCTTTTAAGCCTGGCACCGTTTGGCAGGAAGGCAACGTAAATAACAGTATGATTTTAAATATGAATGCTGACAAATAACCTGCGCCGGGCATATAAAATAAAACACGTTTTGGGATCGTTCTTATTCAAAAAATGAAAGAAGAAAATATTGCTATGTTATTTGCGGCTTTTTATAATTTGTTACCTTTCTATGGTCGCCTTGTCATTGATCCGCAAGAAAGTTTCCGAGACCGTGACGGTCTCTTTTTATGTTGTACGGACTCCTTAAATAAAATGAAGCTTTTGAAGACAGTACCCGCAGCACTGATGCTGGCGGGTGGCGTATTTGCGTCACTGAATGCAACCGCCGATGATACCGTTTTTACTGTCATGGACGATCCCTCCACTGCCAAAAAACCCTTTGAAGGTAACGTGAATGCCGGGTATCTGGCGCAATCCGGTAATACGAAAAGCTCCTCCCTGACCGCAGACAGCACCCTGACCTGGTACGGCAACACCACGGCCTGGTCGCTGTGGGGAAATGCCAGCAACACCTCTGCTAACGATCAACGCTCATCAGAGAAATACGCGGTAGGCGGACGTAGCCGATACAACATGACCGATTATGACTACCTGTTCGGGCAGGCGAGTTGGCTGACTGACCGCTACAACGGCTATCGCCAGCGTGATGTCGTAACTGCGGGTTATGGTCGTCAGTTCCTCAATGGGCCGGTGCACAGCCTGCGTTTTGAATTCGGTCCGGGTGTCCGTTACGACGAGTACACCAACGGCGAAGATGAAACCCAGCCGCTGGGTTATGCATCGGGCACCTATGCATGGCAGATGACGGACAACGCAAAATTCACCCAGGGTGTGTCGGTGTTTGGTGCTGAAGATACAACGCTGAACTCAGAAAGTGCGTTGAATGTGGCCATCAACGAACACTTTGGACTCAAGGTGGCGTACAACGTAACCTGGAACTCATCCCCACCTGATTCTGCGCCGGAACATACCGATCGCCGAACCACGATTTCTTTAGGTTATAAAATGTAATATCGTCGGGCCGGGATTATTCTCGGCCCGTTTTTTTATTTTCTGAAACTGTGCTTATTTATATTAAACGGCGTTTTAAAATAATGGGTATGGTTTCATCTTCATAATTTCTCCATAATTAGCCGACCAGGGCTTATTCAGTTTATTTGACACGAATTGATAAATAATTTGACTAGGCAAGAATGTGATCCAGATCTACACTTACGGCACAGGCGAAAAACTCGCCTCAGGCATATCGCATTAAATAAGTATGAGAATAAAATTATGAAAAAAATCAATACCGCTACAGCAGCTATGGTGCTTTCCGCACTTTCATTTGGCGTATTTGCTGCTGATAATATGACGCAACCTGCCAGTGACGTTAACAGCCCAATCGGGATCGCTAAAGCCTCGGATGTAGAAGCAGGCTCCAACATTTCCCCTGGCTCTCAGTCTACCCGCCAGTCAATGAATGATGCATTTGATGTACACAAGCTGGTGGCGGGTGAGTGGTCCTGATATTTCAACTGCCACGTGTGACGGAATATATACGCTGTCACAGCCTGTCGAAAACCGGATTATGACGTACCGGTTTTGGACCATAAATTATCGTAAAGATAGTTAAGATTTATTCAGTAAATTCACGGCACGTTTTCGCTGACAAAATATTAGCCCCAGATCATTGCGGCCCAGCGCAGCAGCAACATCGCGCCGCAAATAGCAATTAACACCACGACCATTTTCCAGTGCTTCACGGCAAATCTTTTTGTTGGCATAACCTAATCCTTGTCAGTTGATACCCTTAGTCTACCAAAATCTGCGCCAGAAAGCGCTCAACCCTGGACAACAGGTTATGCCGGAACACCGGTTCGGCTTAAAACCAATGGAATCTGTCAGCCAGAATCAATACCAGGCAAGCAGCGGAAAGTAGATTCAATATCACAACGGTTTTGCTGGATACATTCATGTGATACCCCTTCGATGTTTAAGGACCAAGTCAAGAATAGCTCAGCACTTTCGGATTGCGAGCCTCCGTCAGCAAAAATTCATGAACGCAGACAAAAGGATGAACGGTTCAAACGGTCGCAGAAGGTGCATTCGCCCTTTCAATAGTGTTACCATTACCCTGCTTGCCGTAAATTCGCATTTATCTGAATCGGCAGGTGCATGATGACGAACCAATTTGACGATTGTTGGTCAGATGGTTTCGTAATCTACTGTTTAATCACGATTATTTTCTTTGTATATGCTCTTATGTGTGGGGCATCACTGCAAATAAGGATATAAAATGCCTGTAATTACTCTTCCTGATGGCAGCCAACGCCATTTCGACCATGCTGTTAGCCCAATGGATGTTGCCCTGGATATCGGTCCTGGACTTGCAAAAGCAACCATCGCAGGTCGCGTAAACGGTGAGCTGGTAGACGCGTCCGATCTGATTGAAAGCGATGCAACGCTTGCGATCATCACCGCGAAAGACGAAGAAGGTCTGGAGATCATTCGTCACTCCTGTGCGCACCTGTTAGGCCATGCTATTAAGCAGCTCTGGCCAAACACCAAAATGGCGATCGGCCCGGTTATCGACAACGGTTTCTACTACGACGTTGACCTTGACCACACCCTGACTCAGGAAGATATCGACGCGCTCGAGAAACGAATGCACGAGCTCGCCGAAACCAACTATGACGTCATTAAGAAGAAAGTCAGCTGGCACGAAGCGCGTGAAACCTTCGTGAAGCGCGGCGAGAGCTACAAAGTCTCGATTCTTGATGAAAACATCGCTCATGATGACAAGCCTGGCTTGTACCATCACCAGGAATACGTCGACATGTGCCGTGGACCGCACGTGCCGAACATGCGCTTCTGTCATCACTTCAAACTGATGAAAATCGCAGGCGCTTACTGGCGTGGCGACAGCAACAACAAAATGTTGCAGCGTATTTATGGTACCGCGTGGGCCGATAAGAAGGCCCTGAACGCGTATCTGCAACGCCTGGAAGAGGCGGCTAAGCGTGACCACCGTAAAATCGGTAAGCAGCTTGACCTGTATCATATGCAGGAAGAAGCGCCGGGGATGGTGTTCTGGCATAACGACGGCTGGACTATCTTCCGTGAACTGGAAACGTTCGTGCGCTCCAAGCTGAAAGAGTACCAGTACCAGGAAGTGAAAGGCCCGTTCATGATGGACCGTGTGCTGTGGGAAAAAACCGGCCACTGGGACAACTACAAAGATGCGATGTTCACCACTTCGTCTGAGAACCGTGAATACTGCATCAAGCCAATGAACTGCCCGGGCCACGTTCAGATCTTCAACCAGGGTCTGAAATCCTACCGCGATCTGCCGCTGCGTATGGCGGAGTTCGGTAGCTGCCACCGTAACGAGCCATCAGGTGCGCTGCACGGTCTGATGCGTGTTCGTGGCTTTACTCAGGATGATGCGCATATCTTCTGTACTGAAGATCAGGTCCGTGAAGAAGTTAACGCCTGTATTCGTATGGTCTACGATATGTACAGCACCTTTGGCTTCGAGAAGATCGTGGTCAAACTCTCAACGCGTCCGGAAAAACGTATCGGCAGCGATGAGACATGGGATCGCGCAGAGGCGGATCTTGCCGTAGCACTGGAAGAGAACGGTATTCCGTTCGAATACCAGCTGGGCGAGGGCGCATTCTACGGTCCGAAAATTGAATTTACCCTGTATGACTGCCTCGATCGCGCATGGCAGTGCGGAACGGTACAGCTGGACTTCTCTCTGCCGCAGCGTTTAAGCGCCTCTTATGTTGGCGAAGACAACGAGCGTCAGGTGCCGGTTATGATTCACCGTGCGATTCTCGGTTCACTGGAGCGCTTCATCGGCATCCTGACCGAAGAGTTCGCAGGCTTCTTCCCAACCTGGCTTGCGCCAGTGCAGGTAGTGGTGATGAACATTACCGATTCTCAGGCGGATTACGTTAAAGAATTGACGCAGAAACTACAAAATGCGGGCATTCGCGTAAAAGCAGACTTGAGAAATGAGAAGATTGGCTTTAAAATCCGCGAGCACACTTTACGTCGTGTCCCGTATATGTTGGTCTGTGGTGATAAAGAGGTGGAAGCAGGCAAAGTTGCCGTTCGCACCCGCCGTGGTAAAGACCTGGGGAGCCTGGACGTAAGTGAAGTGATTGAGAAGCTGCAACAAGAGATTCGCAGCCGCAGTCTTCAACAACTGGAGGAATAAGGTATTAAAGGCGGAAAACGAGTTCAAACGGCACGTCCGAATCGTATCAATGGCGAGATTCGCGCCCAGGAAGTTCGCTTAACAGGTCTGGAAGGCGAGCAGCTGGGGATTGTGAGTCTGAGAGAAGCGATCGAAAAGGCTGAAGAAGCTGGAGTAGATTTAGTTGAAATCAGCCCTAACGCCGAACCGCCAGTTTGTCGTATCATGGACTACGGCAAGTTCCTTTATGAAAAGAGTAAGTCTTCTAAGGAACAGAAGAAGAAGCAAAAAGTTATCCAGGTTAAGGAAATTAAATTCCGTCCTGGTACCGACGATGGCGATTATCAGGTAAAACTCCGCAGCCTGATTCGCTTTCTGGAAGATGGCGATAAGGCCAAGATCACGCTGCGTTTCCGCGGTCGTGAGATGGCCCACCAACAGATTGGTATGGAAGTGCTTAACCGCGTCCGTGACGATCTGAGTGAACTGGCAGTAGTCGAATCCTTCCCTACGAAGATCGAAGGCCGCCAGATGATCATGGTGCTCGCTCCTAAGAAGAAACAGTAAGGCCTTCAAGCAGCAAAATCTGTGGAGCCTTCGGGCCCCATAGGTTTTGTTCGCCTATGTTTCGTTTATTTAACAATGCGAAGTGGAAGTTATTAAAATGCCAAAAATTAAGACCGTACGCGGTGCTGCTAAGCGCTTCAAAAAAACCGGTAAAGGTGGTTTTAAGCACAAGCACGCTAACCTGCGTCACATTCTGACTAAGAAAGCTACCAAGCGTAAACGTCACCTGCGTCCAAAAGCCATGGTTTCTAAAGGCGATCTGGGCCTGGTCATCGCGTGCCTGCCGTACGCATAAGTCGTTAACGTTTAACTTTTTTAACTTAGAATAGATACAGGAGAGCACACATGGCTCGCGTAAAACGTGGTGTAATTGCACGTGCACGTCACAAGAAAATTTTGAAACAAGCTAAAGGCTACTACGGTGCGCGTTCACGCGTATACCGCGTTGCCTTCCAGGCTGTTATCAAAGCAGGTCAGTACGCTTACCGTGACCGTCGTCAGCGTAAGCGTCAGTTCCGTCAACTGTGGATTGCGCGTATCAACGCAGCAGCACGTCAGAACGGTATTTCTTACAGCAAATTCATCAACGGCCTGAAAAAAGCCTCTGTTGAAATCGACCGTAAGATCCTGGCTGACATCGCAGTATTCGACAAAGTAGCGTTCACCGCTCTGGTCGAAAAAGCGAAAGCAGCACTGGCATAAGCCAGTTGAGAGAGGGGGCTTTGCCTCCTCTTTTCATTTAACACCATCAGAAGATTGACATTTATCCGTGCAGGCTTTTCAATAAGGTCTAACGGTTTTTACCCTACAAGGTAACGCAAGCATGAATGCTGCTATTTTCCGCTTCTTCTTTTACTTTAGCACCTGACTTCAGGAGGCTAGCGCGTGAAAGATGAAACGAAAAACAGCGCCAGATAAGCCTCCCGATGGAGGCTTTTTTTGTGCCTGAAGTTAAGAGAATACGTCCAACAATTCGGTGTCTGCACCGACATAATGAGGAAAACCATGTCACATCTCGCAGAGCTGGTTGCCAGTGCAACGGCCGCCATTAACCAGGCCTCAGATGTTGCCGCGTTAGACAATGTCCGCGTCGAATATCTGGGCAAGAAAGGGCATTTGACCCTTCAGATGACTACCCTGCGTGAACTGCCAGCAGAGGAGCGCCCGGCAGCCGGTGCAGTGATTAACGAAGCCAAAGAGCAGGTACAGCAGGCGCTGAACGCGCGTAAAGCCGAGCTGGAAAGCGCAGTACTGAATGCGCGTCTGGCGGCAGAAACGATTGACGTTTCTCTGCCGGGTCGTCGTATTGAAAACGGCGGTCTGCATCCGGTGACTCGTACTATCGATCGTATTGAAAGTTTCTTCGGTGAGCTCGGCTTTACCGTGGCGACTGGCCCGGAAATTGAAGATGATTACCACAACTTCGATGCCCTGAACATTCCTGGCCATCATCCGGCACGTGCTGACCACGACACTTTCTGGTTTGACGCTACCCGTCTGCTGCGTACTCAGACTTCCGGCGTTCAGATCCGTACCATGAAGGAGCAGGAGCCGCCAATCCGCATCATCGCGCCGGGTCGCGTATACCGTAACGACTACGATCAGACCCACACCCCAATGTTCCACCAGATGGAAGGTCTGATTGTTGATAAAAACATCAGCTTTACGAACCTGAAAGGCACGCTGCACGATTTCCTGAACAACTTCTTTGAGGAAGATTTGCAGGTTCGCTTCCGCCCGTCCTACTTCCCGTTCACCGAACCGTCTGCGGAAGTTGACGTGATGGGTAAAAACGGCAAATGGCTGGAAGTGCTGGGCTGCGGCATGGTGCATCCAAACGTGCTGCGCAACGTGGGTATCGATCCGGAAGTGTATTCCGGCTTTGCGTTCGGTATGGGTATGGAGCGTCTGACAATGCTGCGCTACGGCGTAACCGATTTACGTGCGTTCTTCGAAAACGATCTGCGTTTCCTCAAACAGTTTAAATAAGGGCAGGACAGAACAATGAAATTCAGTGAACTGTGGTTACGCGAATGGGTGAACACCACGCTGGACAGCGACGCGCTTTCCAACCAGATCACCATGGCGGGTCTGGAAGTTGACGGTGTAGAGCCGGTTTCTGGCGCCTTCACCGGCGTGGTCGTGGGCGAAGTGGTTGAATGCGGTCAGCACCCTAACGCTGACAAACTGCGCGTAACAAAAGTCAATGTGGGCGGTGACCGTCTGCTGGATATCGTCTGCGGTGCGCCAAACTGCCGTCAGGGCCTGAAAGTGGCCGTGGCGACCGTCGGTGCGGTGCTGCCGGGCGATTTCAAAATCAAAGCGGCTAAGCTGCGCGGTGAGCCGTCTGAAGGCATGCTGTGCTCCTTCTCCGAACTGGGTATTTCCGACGATCACTCTGGCATTATTGAATTGCCGCAGGATGCGCCAGTTGGTACTGATATCCGCGAATACCTGACGCTTGATGACAACACCATCGAAATCAGCGTAACGCCAAACCGTGCTGACTGTTTAGGCATCATCGGTGTGGCCCGCGACGTGGCCGTGCTGAACCAGACTGAACTGAACGTGCCGGAGATCGCTCCGGTTGAGGCAACCATCAGTGACGTGCTGCCGATACAGGTAGACGCGCCTGAGGCCTGCCCACGCTACCTCGGTCGTGTGGTGAAAGGTATTAACGTTAAAGCGCCAACCCCGCTGTGGATGAAAGAGAAACTGCGTCGCTGCGGTATCCGTTCTATCGATGCGGTCGTCGACGTCACCAACTATGTTCTGCTGGAGCTGGGCCAGCCAATGCACGCCTTTGATAAAGATCGTATCGAAGGTGGGATCGTCGTGCGCATGGCGAAAGAGGGAGAAACCCTGGTTCTGCTGGACGGCAGCGAAGCGAAACTGAACGCTGACACCCTGGTGATTGCCGATCACAACAAAGCGCTGGCGATGGGCGGGATCTTCGGCGGCGAGCACTCTGGCGTTAACGACGAGACGCAAAACGTCCTGCTGGAATGCGCGTTCTTCAGCCCGCTCTCCATCACCGGCCGCGCACGCCGTCACGGTCTGCACACTGACGCTTCTCACCGCTACGAGCGTGGCGTGGATCCTGCGCTGCAATACAAAGCGATGGAGCGTGCGACTCGCCTGCTGATCGACATCTGCGGTGGCGAAGCGGGTCCTGTTATTGATGTGACCAACGAAGCGACGCTGCCGAAGCGTGCGACCATTACCCTGCGCCGCAGCAAACTGGATCGTCTGATTGGTCACCACGTTGCCGATGCGCAGGTGACCGACATTCTGACGCGTCTGGGCTGCGAAGTTACTGAGGGTCAGGACGAGTGGAAAGCCGTTGCGCCGTCCTGGCGTTTTGACATGGAGATCGAGGAAGATCTGGTGGAAGAAGTGGCCCGCGTTTACGGCTACAACAACATCCCTGACGAGCCGGTGCAGGCGGGTCTGGTGATGGGCAGCCATCGCGAGGCCGATCTGTCTTTGAAGCGTGTGAAAACCATGCTGAACGACAAAGGGTACCAGGAAGTGATCACCTACAGCTTTGTTGATCCTAAGCTGCAACAGCTGATCCACCCGGGTCAGGAAGCGCTGATTTTGCCAAGCCCGATTTCCAGCGAGATGTCAGCGATGCGTCTGTCCCTGTGGACGGGACTGCTGGGTACTATCGTTTATAACCAGAACCGTCAGCAAAACCGCGTGCGTATTTTCGAAAGCGGTTTGCGCTTTGTACCGGATACTCAGGCGAATTTAGGCATCCGTCAGGATCTCATGCTGGCCGGCGCCATCAGCGGTAATCGCTTTGAAGAGCACTGGGACCTGGCAAAAGGGACGGTTGATTTCTACGATATGAAGGGCGATCTGGAAGCGATTCTCGATCTGACCGGTAAATTATCCGAAATTGAATTCCGCGCAGAAGCGATTCCAGCCCTGCATCCGGGTCAGAGTGCGGCGATCTATTTAGACGGCAAACGTGTTGGTTTCATTGGGGTTGTTCACCCGGAACTGGAACGTAAGCTGGATCTGAATGGCCGTACCATCGTATTCGAACTGGAGTGGAACCCGGTTGCAGACCGCGTCATTCCTCAGGCGCAGGACGTCTCCCGCTTCCCGGCAAACCGCCGTGATATCGCGGTTGTGGTCGCTGAAAATGTGCCCGCAGCAGATATTTTGGCCGAATGTAAGAAAGTTGGCGTAAATCAGGTAGTTGGCGTAAACTTATTTGACGTGTACCGCGGCAAGGGCGTAGCAGAAGGTTTCAAGAGCCTCGCTATTAGCCTTATCCTTCAGGATACCAGCCGTACACTCGAAGAAGAGGAGATTGCCGCTACCGTCGCCAAATGTGTAGAGGCATTAAAAGAGCGATTCCAGGCATCATTGAGGGATTGAACCTATGGCGCTTACAAAAGCTGAAATGTCAGAATATCTGTTTGATAAGCTTGGGCTTAGCAAACGGGATGCCAAAGAGCTGGTAGAGCTGTTTTTCGAAGAGATCCGTCGTGCTCTGGAAAATGGTGAGCAGGTTAAACTCTCCGGTTTTGGCAATTTTGATTTGCGAGACAAAAACCAACGTCCGGGCCGTAACCCGAAGACGGGGGAAGATATTCCCATTACAGCCCGCCGCGTGGTGACCTTCAGACCCGGACAGAAGTTAAAAAGCCGTGTCGAAAACGCAACGCCCAAAGCAGAGTAATATGAACTAACTAAAAAGGCCGCTCACGCGGCCTTTTTTCTTTGCGCTATTTGCTAAACCCGCCGTAAAATCAATGATATCTCAACCGGATAACCTATCGTCTATGCTTGATCTTGCCCGCCGCCAGCACCGCTCCGATCTTCGCCGCCTGTGTCTGCTCGGGGTGCTGTTGATTGTCGCCACCACCGTCAGCCTGTGTGCGGGCGATCGGTGGCTGGGGCCGGAAAGCTGGTTTACGCCTGAAGGACAGCTCTTTGTCTGGCAGATCCGCCTGCCGCGGACGTTGGCTGTCCTTTTAGTCGGCGCTGCGCTGGCGCTGTGCGGCACGATCATGCAGGCATTATTTGAAAACCCTCTGGCGGAACCCGGGCTTCTCGGGGTCTCGAATGGCGCAGGCGTCGGGCTTATCGCCGCCGTGATGCTGGGGGGAGGCGAGCTCTCCGGCTGGGGGATTAGCCTCAGCGCCATCCTTGGCGCGCTGTTGATAACCCTTATCCTTCTGCGCTTTGCCCGCCGCCACATATCCACCAGTCGGCTGCTGCTTGCCGGGGTAGCGTTGGGGATCATCTGTAGTGCGCTGATGACCTGGGCCGTCTACTTCTCCACCTCCTTCGATCTGCGCCAGTTAATGTACTGGATGATGGGGGGATTTGGGGGTGTTGACTGGCGTCAGGGGTGGCTGATGGTGCTCCTGATCCCGGTCATCCTGTGGACGGCGTTCCAGGCGCAGCCTCTTAATATTCTCGCGCTGGGCGAAACGTCTGCTCGCCAGCTCGGGATGCCGATTGGATTCTGGCGCAACGTGCTGGTTATCGCCATTGGCTGGATGGTAGGCGTAAGCGTGGCGCTGGCGGGGGCGATTGGCTTTATTGGGCTGGTGATCCCGCATATGCTGCGCCTGTGCGGCATTACGGACCACCGAACCCTGCTCCCGGCCTCGGCGGTTGCCGGGGCGGCAACGCTGCTGATTGCCGATATCATCGCCCGGCTCGCCCTGACGGCCGCTGAGTTGCCCATAGGCGTGGTGACCGCAACGCTGGGCGCGCCGGTCTTTATCTGGCTACTATTAAAAGCTGGACGTTAAAACACAACCAGTAAGTCAACCTGAGGGAATGCTATGCAGTCTGATATTCTGAATACCGAAGTGACGACCATTGACGGCGAGAAAACCACGCTGGAAGGCTACAAGGGCAAGGTGCTGCTCATCGTGAACGTGGCGTCGAAATGTGGCCTTACGCCGCAGTATGAACAGCTGGAAAACATTCATAAAGCCTGGGAAAAAGACGGCTTTACCGTACTCGGCTTCCCGTGCAACCAGTTCCTGGGCCAGGAGCCGGGTAGCGAAGAGGAGATTAAGACCTTTTGCAGCACAACCTATGGCGTGACGTTCCCGATGTTCAGCAAAATTGACGTGAACGGTGAAAATCGTCATCCGCTGTATGCCAAACTGGTGGCCGCGGCGCCGACCGCCGTTGCGCCTGAAGAGAGTGGTTTCTATGAGCGTATGGCAAGTAAAGGCCGCGCGCCGCTCTATCCGGACGATATTCTGTGGAACTTCGAAAAATTCCTGATTGGCCGTGACGGTGAGGTCGTGCAGCGTTTTTCGCCTGACATGACGCCTGAAGATCCTATCGTGATGGAATCAATCAAGCTGGCGCTGGCGAAATAATGACGCTGCTGATGCAGCTCACGGACGTTGCCGGGAAGGGACGTCTTGAGCCTGTGACTGCCGCAGTCAACGCAGGTGAAATCCTTCACCTGGTTGGGCCAAACGGCGCCGGAAAAAGCACGCTGCTGGCGCGTATGGCGGGGCTGACCAGCGGGGAAGGGGAGATTACCTTCCTCGGGCAATCGCTCGTCGACTGGCTACCCGCTACACTTGCCTCCCGTCGAAGCTATCTGGTTCAGCAGCAGGTTCCGCCCTTTGCGATGCCCGTCTGGCACTACCTGACGCTGCATCTGCCTGACAAAAATCAGGTGGGATTGCTCAACGAGGTTGCTGCGGCACTCGGGTTAGACGACAAGCTTACCCGGCAGGCAAATCAGCTTTCCGGCGGCGAGTGGCAGCGCGTGCGTCTGGCCGCCGTCATCCTTCAGATCCATCCGGCGGGAAATCCTCACGGGCGGTTGTTGCTGCTGGACGAGCCGATGAGCGGGCTGGACGTTGCCCAGCAGGCAGCGCTGGATACCCTGCTCAGCGCGCTGTGTCGCAAGGGGATCGCCATTGTGATGAGCAGCCATGATTTGAACCATACGTTGCGCCACGCGCATCGGGTGTGGTTGCTGGCGCGTGGCAAGCTGATTGCCAGCGGAACGCGCGACAGCGTGCTGACGGCCGCCAATCTTGCGAGCGCTTACCACATGTCGTTCCGGAGGCTGGATATTGAAGGCCACAAGATGCTCATTTCCACGGCGCAGGAATAACCTTTCTTGCACAGCTGCATAGATGCACGCTAAATTACCGAAAGAACAAAAAAAGCAGAGGATTCGTCTGAAATGCGATTCTGGTTTCTCCTTGTTGCGGCGCTCTTTCTTGCAGGATGCAGCAGCCATCGTGCACCTCCGCCCAACCCACGGCTTTCCGATTCCATTACGGTCATTGCCAGCCTGAACGATCAGCTCAGCAACTGGCGCGGCACACCTTATCGCTACGGCGGCATGAGCCGGGGCGGGGTGGATTGCTCGGGATTCGTGCTGATGACCTTCCGCGATAAATTTGACCTCCAGCTTCCGCGTGAAACGCGTATGCAGGCGAAAATCGGCACTGAAATTGATAAAGACGAGCTCCTGCCCGGCGATCTGGTCTTTTTTAAAACGGGCTCCGGAGAAAACGGCCTTCATGTCGGCATCTATGATACCGATAATCAGTTCATTCATGCCTCGACCAGCCGTGGCGTGATGCGCTCCTCTCTGGATAATGTTTACTGGCGTAAAAACTTCTGGCAGGCCAGACGTATTTAACCGCTGCATAAAAATGCAGTGCGGAGGGCCTGGCGGTGAAAATAGACGTCAGGCTTTTCTTGCGGGATGATTAAAGTTAAATTTTTGCCCAATTATTTATGTCCGCATGTGCCTGTTTTATCTAAAACTGGCTATTATTCAATAACCAGGATAAAATTAATTTAGATTCAGGGAAAAATCTGAAAATTAATACGGAAAGAATGAAATTAATCTTATTAAAATCAAGACAGTGGAATTGTGCCTGCAATTGCTCCAGGATGTTCTCTCTCATCTTTAATGCAGGACAAGCGCGATGATTATTACGCTAGATAATGCTTACCAGTCTGAACTTTTACTCCTTCCGGCGCGTGATAGTGCAGGTTTGCTTAAAGGTTTAGAGATTTTGGTTAACTTTACTGGCGTGGGTGCGGACGTACGGATCCCGACTGAACTGGTTATCCCACATCTTTCTCAGGAAGATGAATTAGCGCTGTTTCAGGAGAAACTGCAATTACTCGATACCTGTAAGCTATTTTTTATTCAGCATCAGTTAATTGCATGGATCAATATTACACCTGCAATTGTTGAGTTTTTATTAACTAATGAGAACGCTGTTTCAATCCTCGAGCGTTATCCGTTTCTTGAGTTTACTGTTAATGAGAACTATCCAGGTTTAAATAACGGGAAAGACGATCCCTGTCTGGCAAGAATGGCGATCCATTTCCCCTTAGTACTGGCTAACTTTGGTGCAGGGGCATCTTCCCTTAAACCGGTTTATGATGGTCTGTTCAAACGGGTGATTCTGGATAAAAACTTTATCCAGCAGCGCGCGTCGGCACTCTCGTTTGAGCCTTTTATGCGCGCCATTCTCTGGCAGATCGCGCCGCATTGTCAGTCGGTCATGGTCTCGGGAATTGACGATCACGGCATCTTAGAACGCGTGCTGCCCTTCAATTTCGGTGCAATGCAGGGAAGCCTGTGGCCTGCCGTCCCGGCAGAGCGGGTCACGACTCTCGTTCAGCAATAACCCCTTTCTTCGCCCGTGTTTACGTCCAGGGAAACCCTCTACACTTAAAGCAGGAGGACTTATGACCCTGTCTTTTACTGCTCACTGGCACGATGAATTACCCGGCTTTTACACCGCGCTTAAGCCAACGCCATTACAGAACGCGCGTCTTATCTGGCATAACGATGCATTAGCGGATTCGCTTGGCATCCCTTCGACGCTTTTTCAGCCAGAAAAAGGCGCCGGCGTCTGGGGCGGCGAAACGCTGCTCCCGGGCATGAAGCCGCTGGCTCAGGTCTACAGCGGACATCAGTTTGGCGTCTGGGCCGGACAGCTCGGCGATGGCCGCGGCATCCTGCTGGGTGAACAACTTCTGCCGAATGGCGAAACGCTCGACTGGCACCTGAAAGGGGCAGGGCTAACCCCGTACTCACGCATGGGGGATGGCCGCGCGGTGCTGCGTTCAACCATCCGTGAAGGTCTGGCTTCCGAGGCGATGCATGCCCTGGGGATCCCCACCTCACGCGCGCTGTCCATTGTCACCAGCGACACGCCGGTGGCCCGGGAAACGATGGAGCAGGGGGCGATGCTGATCCGCGTGGCGGAAAGCCATCTGCGTTTCGGTCATTTTGAACACTTCTACTATCGCCGCGAGCCGGATAAGGTCCGCCAGCTTGCCGATTACGCCCTTCGCCGTCACTGGCCGCACCTGCAAAACGAGCCGGACCGCTATGTTCTCTGGTTCCGTGATATTGTCGCGCGCACTGCCGCAATGATTGCCCGCTGGCAGGCCGTCGGCTTTGCCCACGGGGTGATGAATACCGACAACATGTCCCTGTTAGGGCTGACGTTTGACTACGGTCCGTACGGCTTCCTTGATGACTATCAGCCGGGTTACATCTGTAACCATTCGGACTATCAGGGGCGTTACCGTTTCGACAACCAGCCTGCGGTGGGGCTGTGGAACCTTCAGCGGCTTGCGCAAAGCCTGTCGCCGTTTATCGACGTCGATGCCCTGAACGATGCGCTGGACAGCTATCAGGAGATCCTGCTGCGGGAATATGGTGTGTTAATGCGCAACAAGCTGGGGCTGATGACGCAGGAAAAAGGCGATAACGCGCTGTTGAATGGGCTGTTTGCCATCATGGCGCGTGAAGGCAGCGACTATACCCGAACCTTCCGTATGCTGAGCCAGACCGCGCAGCAGAGCGCCGCGTCACCGCTGCGCGACGAGTTCATCGATCGTCAGGCGTTTGATGACTGGTTTGCCGTTTACCGGACGCGTTTACAGCAGGAACAGATTGATGACGATACCCGCCAGGCGCGGATGAAGGCGGTTAACCCGGCGATGGTGTTGCGCAACTGGCTGGCGCAGCGGGCCATTGAGCAGGCAGAGCAGGGGGATTATACCGAGCTGCATCGGCTGCATATCGCCCTGCGCACGCCGTTTGCCGACCGGGAGGATGACTATGTCAGCCGCCCGCCGGACTGGGGCAAGCGGCTGGAAGTGAGCTGCTCAAGCTAAGGGGCGAGAAAAACCTGCGGTGCGGCGTGCGCCGGATGTCTGCCGACGTGCACCTGCGCACCGTACCAGTGTGCCAGCGCGTCGGCCTGCAAAACCGTCTCCGGTATGCCCTGAGAAACAATCCTGCCGTTGTGTAACAGCAGGATCCGGTCCGACCATAATGCGGCAAGATTGAGATCGTGCAGCACCACGCAGGCGTGAAGATGGCCCTGACGGGTCAGCGATTTCAACAGGCGCAGCAGATGCTGCTGGTGGTAGAGATCCAGCGCTGAAGTGGGTTCGTCGAGAAACAGCCAGCCGCGCGGCGTTCCGTCACGCCACAGCTGCGCCAGCGCGCGGGCGAGCTGGACGCGCTGCTGCTCGCCGCCGGAGAGGGCATGATAACGCCTGCCGGCCAGCGGCAGGCAACCGGTCAGCTGCAACACCTCACGCACAATCGACGGTTCCGGGTGACGCGTCCAGGGCGCACGCCCCATGCCAACGATCTCCTCCACCTGCCAGTCAAATCCAGGCTGAGACTGCTGGCGCATCACTGCCCGATAGCGGGACAGCGTCTGCGGATGCCATTCATCCAGCGCTTTTCCCGCCAGCGAACAGCCGCCGCTGTCGGGTTTCAGGTAGCCGGTCAGCAGCCGCAGCAGCGTGGATTTCCCCGCGCCGTTGGGGCCGATCAATGTAACCAGCTCTCCCTGCGACAGTGACAGCGAAACGTTATCTGTCAGCGTGCGGCCAGATTGGGTAAAAGTAAGATTTTCAGCCGTATAACGTTCAGCCATGCTGTTCTCCACGACGAAAAATGAGCCATAAGAACCAGGGAGCGCCAAGGATACTGGTGAGCAGGCCGACCGGCATTTCTACCGGAGCGACCAGGGTGCGCGCGACCGTATCCGCCACCAACAGCAGTAATGCGCCCGCGAGTACCGTGCCGGGGAGGGTTGCCCGGTGATCGGCGCCCAACCACATGCGCATCAGGTGCGGCACCACGAGTCCGACAAAGCCAATCACACCGCTGACGGCAACAGCCGCAGCGACCAGCAGGGCGCTGCATAACAGTAATATTCGCTGTACAAGGGCAACGTCCACGCCAAGGTAATGCGCTTCCTCCTCACCCAGTTGCAGTAAATTTAACGCGCTGGCACAACGCCAGATCGCCAGAACGGCAGGCACCATCAGCGAGGTCACGGCTAACAGCGTTGACCACTGTGCCTGACCAAGACTTCCCATTCCCCAGAGTGAAAGCTGACGCAGCTGGGCGTCATTGCTGACCCACGAAAGCACACCCACTGCCGCACCGCACAGGGCATTGATGGCGATACCCACCAGCAACAGACGTGACAGAGAGGTGTCACGCTGCTTGCTGAGCAGGAAGATCACGCCTGTGGCTGCCAGCGCCCCAAGAAATGCCGCCAGCATAGGGGCGTAAAGCATCACCAGCGCGGGCAGCGAGAGCGGGAGCACCACCCACAGGGCGACGGCCAGCGCCGCACCGCTGCTGATCCCGAGCAGGCCCGGGTCGGCCAGCGGATTGCGGAACAGCCCCTGCATGACGCAGCCGGCGAGCGCCAGCGATCCGCCAATCACCAGCGCCAGCAGCACGCGAGGCAGACGGATGGTGAGCCAGATCTGGCGTAGCGTCTCATCGCTGCCGCTCCACAGCACGTTCACCGGCAGGCGTAACGCCCCAAAACCGGTGGCCATGAACGTCATGACGGTAAGCAACCCCGCCAGAAGCCATAACGATAACGTGATGCGCCGGGACATCAGGGCAGTTGCTCCGCTCTGGCACGCAGCTGTTGTATGGCTTTCGGCGTGCGGACGCTGAAGCCCAGCAGGGCCATGTCATCAATAGCCAGCACCTGCTTGCTTCGTCCCGCTGGCGTTTGCGCCAGGCCGGGCAGTTTCCACAGATTTTCTTCGCCGCCCAGCGCGTTAAGACCGTCCTGCGAAATCACCACCAGATCCGGCTGGCTGGCCATCACCCCCTCCTGGGAAAGCGGCTGATAGCGGGTAAAGCCCTGCATGGCGTTCTGCAACCCGGCGGCGCGTATTGCCGCATCCGCGCCGGTCTGTTGCCCGGCCGCCATTGCGGTCATTCCGCCGTGGCTGAGGATAAACAGCACCCGCTTGTTGAGCGGTGTTGAGGGCAGTGCCGCCAGCGCCTGACGCAGCGAGTTGCGTAGGGTTTCCCCTTGCGCCTCATGATGCGTCGCCTGAGCTATCACCCGTACTTTTTCGTCAATCGCGCGCAGGTCAGGCGTGCCGGGAACGGTAACCACCCGGACGTGGCTCTGTTCAACCTGTTTCAGCGCCAGAGAGGGCTGCGCCTGTTCGCTTGCCAGCACCAGCGTCGGGCGTACGGACAAAATCCCCTCCGCATTCAGCTGGCGAAGATACCCCACGTCAGGCAGCGCGTTTGTCGCCTGCGGCCACTGGCTGGTACTGTCGCGCGCAACCAGAGAAGACTCCGCGCCGAGGGCGTAGACGATCTCCGTCACGTCGCCGCCGAGGGCGACAATTCTCTCCGGCGCGGCGACGGCGACCAGCGGCAGGGCGCAGAGCAGGGCGAACCAGTTTTTCATGCGGCCAGCCCTTCTGGCGTCAGGGCGTCAATCTGGCGGCGCCACTGGCTCTGCTCAGGCTCGCCTTCGGTACGCTGCCCGTAGAGCTGGGCGATCTGAGTTCCGTCCGCAGCAAACAGCTCCAGGCTGGTAACGTGTCCGTCCGCCGTAGGCTTGCGCGTTACCCACGTCTCGGCGATAGTCTCCTCCAGCAGATGCAGGGTAAAGGTTGGGTTGAAGATGTTCAGCCAGCCCTTCATGGGCGTCAGTTTTTCCACCACACCGGTGAAGATCTGCACGCAGCCGCGGTTGCCGACGAAGATCATGATTTCGTTTCCATCCTGTCGCGCCGTCTCCAGCAGCTGTGCCAGCGCGCTGTTATCCACCTTACAGGCCAGATCGTCACTCACCAGACGAAACGCCTGCTGGCGGCTCAGGTTATGGCGCTTCAGTAAGCTAAAGAACTGATGCACATCGGTCATGGCGCGCCACTCTTTCTCCACCGAGCCTGCATCAGCACCGTCGGAATGCGCAGGGGCATCGACAGCCTTCAGTGCCAGAGTGGGGTTATCGGCAATGATAAAACGGGTCAGCACGTCGCCCCAGGCGGCAACGTCGGTGTGATCCGTGGTGTAGACCTTCAGTAAAGCGTCGCCCTGATGATCGAAGAACTGAATGCTCTGACGTTCGCCGCGGGAGGTCGTTTCACTTATGTGAAACGCGCTCGCCCACTGGTTGAGGAACAAACGCAGATCCAGCGCGCGCGGATTCAGCACCAGCCCGGCGTGGCCGCCGAGGTGCTGGTTAGTAAACGCCCCGACCTGTTCGTGAACGGCGTATTCGTTACGGCAGATGCATTTGGTTTCCCCCACCGATTCCAGCGCTGCCAGAATCTCACGGATTTCACCGCGCAGCCGCCAGGCGTCGTGTCCAACGCGCGCAAATGCCAGCTCTGCTTCGCTGATGTGCATTAATCCGGCGATATCACGGGCGTACTTACCCGGATGTTCTTCTTTAAGCTCAAGCCAGCGTGTGTAGTGACCCATAATCTTATCCTTCTGAATCGTTGCCCCGAAGGGAATTACCATTGATAACTGACGAAGATCTTGCCGTTGCGGCCATCCTGCGGGATGCCCTGTGGTGACCAGTAGGCTTTGTCGAAGGCGTTCCCCAGCACGAGGGTGGTAGTGATGCCTTTAAACTGCTGCTGACCTTTATAGCTGACGTAGAAATCATTCACTGCGTAGCCAGGCTGCTCGCTGTAGCTGCTGCTGATGTGCGTTGAACGTTCGACGAAGGTGCCGATCCAGCCCACGGAGAAGCCGCTTTGCGCCACGGGGATATCCAGCTTGCTGGTGACGGTGTCCGGGTTGATGCTGGAGATGTATTCGCCCGTGTCGGTATCTTTCCCGCGTGTGCGGTTGTAGGCCACGTCCAGGTTGAACAGACTGGTCGCGTAGGTCGCCATCATGTCCCAGCCCCAGATTTTGGCATTTGGTACGTTATAGGACATGGTGGTGGCCGCCGCAAAATCGACGGTAGTGGAGATGTAATCTTTCGCTTTGGTGTCGAAGTAGCTGGCTTTGAACTCCAGCGCGTCGTTGGCGAGCAGCAGATCGTCAAAACGTAGCCCAAAACCGAACTCCTGGGTTTCGTTAGTTTCCGGACGCAGGTTCGGGTTCGGCACCCAGTAGTTGGTGTAGAAGCTGCCGATAGAGAAGTGCTTCGAGTCGTTATACATCTCGCCCATCGTTGGCGCACGGAAGGCCTGGGCGTAAGAGCCGAACAGCATCAGCCAGTCGGCTGGACTCACGGTTAACCCGGCGCGTGATGACCACTTATCCGCATCCACGTCGTCGTAACCGTCGCTGCTGCCGCGGTAGTTGTCGTAACGCGTCCCGCCGAGAAGCGTTACCGGCAGGTCGCGCAGAGTGATCTCATCCTGCAACCAGCCGGAGCTGAAGTCGATTTTCGCGTCCGGGAAGCCGGTGGTCGCGCCGCCAGGGTGTTGCTCCTGACGATAGTATTCCCCCCCGTAGGTCAGCAGGTGCGAGGCGAAGGAGTCGCTGAACAGGCGGGTGCGGTTTTCCACTTTGCCGCCTTTGGTAGTCTGCTTACGGAACTCGCCGCTGGCGTCGATGTTCTGGGCGTTGATCCGCGCTTCGGACCAGTAAATTTTCGCATCGGCGTTCAGCCAGTCGTTTCCGGCTGGCGCAATGCGGTAGCCAAGCTGGGCATCGCGCTGAATGGTGGAACGATCGGTCATCGGGTTACTGCTGCTGGCATCCGTGGTCTGCGGATTTTTCGGCTCCTGCGCGTCGTTGTTGTAGTAGCGCAGGGAGCCACTCAGCGTCTGCGCCGGATCGATTTTCCAGCTGCCTTTCGCCAGCATATTGTTGATGGATTCGTCGTTTGGCGCCCTCGCGCCGTCACTCTGGCGAATGTCGCCGCGATCGCGGCTGGACCAGGAGACCAGACCGTCCAGGGTATCGGTGCGGCCATAGGCGCTGGCACCCATCCCGATGCTATGATCGCCCGTTGCACCGGTAGCAAATACGCGATAGCCGCTGTTTTTACCTGCATCCAGCAGATCGCTGGCGTCGACGGTGTCATACGAAATTACGCCGCCCAGCGCGCCGCTGCCGTACAGCAAGGCGGAAGGACCACGTACTACTTCAATACGTTTGATCAGCGCCGGATCGAGGAACGTGCTGTTCAGGTGTCCGGTATCAGTGCCCTGGCGCACGCCATCCACCAGTATCAGCACGCCACGGCGGTCATAGCCCCGGAGGTTAACGTCCTGACCGTTGGTGCGCCCGGTGCCGTCCAGCGTCAGACCGGGCACCTTGCGCAGCAGGTCGGCGGCGGAGCTGGCGGTCTGGTTTTCCGGCGCGGTGGCGTCAATCACGCTCACCATCATGGGGGCTTCAAAGGCGCTGCGGGCATTGCCGGTGGCGGTGACGGTGATCTCGTCTGCGGCGGCAAACGTAACGCCCGGCAGGGTGCTGACAATCGCCAGCGCCAGAAGAGACGGGCGTAAAGACGCGGATTGCAGGTGTGGCATAGCAACTCTCCATAAGAATTGAAAAGCGCTGGCTGCCTGGGGATCACCTGGGTGGCTGGCGAATGTGTTGTCTGGTTTATTTAGTCAGGATCAGTTTTCCGGCATTGGTCTGGCGCAGCAGGTAGTGCTGGCCGTCATGCTCGATAATGACCCGTCCCTCCTCACCCAACAGGCTTTTGCTGTCGATTCGGCGATCGGTGGGAGCAGGGGACGGTGCTGTGTGTGTTTTTGTTGGCGTTGCCGCGCTGTTATCGGTAGGTGACATAATGTTTATAAATAACAATCAATGTAACAATGATAATCATTATCAATAAACTGCAAATTCACGGCAAGCGTTTTTGTGAAAATTGTGTGACGGGATCAAATTTGGGGGAGAGGTGCGGTCTGATGCCCTCACCCCGACCCTCTCCCACGGGGAGAGGGAGAAGGGCACGTACCGTAGGCCGGGTAAGCGCAGCGTCACCCGGCAGGATTTTAAAAGCGCGTGTCCACGGCTGAAGCCAGCTTCTCCAGCAGCAGCTCGCTGTCTTCCCAGCTCAGGCACGGGTCGGTGATTGACTGGCCGTAGACCATTTGCTGTCCGGCGACGATCTTCTGCGTGCCTTCTTTGATAAAACTCTCCGCCATAATTCCTGCAATGGCGGTCGAGCCGCTGCGGATCTGCTGGCAAACTTCCTCGCAGACGTCCAGCTGGCGGCGGTGCTGTTTCTGACAGTTGCCGTGGCTGAAATCCACCACCAGATGCTCCGGCAGGTCAAATTCCGCCAGCGTTTCGCAGGCGGCGGCAATATCTTCTGCATGGTAATTCGGTTTTTTACCGCCACGCATAATGATATGTCCGAACGGGTTGCCGCTGGTCTGGTAGATGGTCATCTGGCCGTTTTTATCCGGGGAGAGGAACATATGGCTGGCGCGTGACGCGCGGATGGCATCTACGGCAATTCGGGTATTGCCGTCCGTTCCGTTTTTGAAGCCCACCGGGCAGGAAAGCGCCGACGCCATTTCACGGTGGATCTGGCTTTCGGTGGTACGTGCGCCAATCGCGCCCCAGCTAATGAGGTCGGCAATAAACTGTCCGGTCACCATATCCAGAAATTCGGTGGCAGTTGGCACGCCCAGCTCGTTAACCTGTAACAGCAGCTTGCGCGCCAGTGTAATACCGTGATTCACCCGGTAGCTACCGTTCAGATCGGGATCGGAAATCAATCCTTTCCAGCCCACGACGGTACGCGGCTTTTCAAAGTAGGTACGCATCACGATCTCCAGGCGATCCTGATACGTGCCGCGCAGCGTCTGAAGGCGTTGTGCATAATCCATTGCCGCGTCGAGGTCGTGGATGGAGCAGGGGCCAATCACCACCAGAAGACGTTTGTCTTCACCATTGAGAATTTTTTCGATGCGGCGACGGGAGGCCGTCACATGGTCCGCCACCTCGGCGGAAACGGGATGCAGCCGGGCCAGTTCAGCCGGTGTGACCAGGCTATCAATACGCGCGGTGCGCAGTTCGTCGGTTTTATTCATGGAATGTCTCAGAAATTTTTTGCTTCATCGGCAGACTACCGGGAAGTGATGGGCATCACCTTAAACCAATCCCTGCTGATTTCAAGTTCGGGGCACGTCGCCCCGAGGATGGCGTAATAATAACTGAAACCGGAATAATGTACTAGCATATTAGTACATGCGGCGATTCAGCCCCATGATATCGAGGATTTTGGTGGCAATTTCTTCTACTGAATAGTTGGTACTGTTCAGCCAGGGAATTTGATTTTTCCGGTACAGCGCTTCGACTTCGGAGACTTCCATTCGGCACTGGCGCATCGAGGCGTAGCGGCTGTTCTCGCGACGTTCTTCGCGGATCGCTGCCAGTCGTTCCGGGTTGATGGTCAGCCCAAACAGCTTATGCTGGAGCGGCTTGAGCGCGGCGGGCAGCACCAGGTTATCCATATCATCGGCAATAAAGGGGTAGTTGGCGGCGCGAATGCCAAACTGCATGGCCAGGTAAAGGCTGGTGGGGGTTTTACCGCAGCGCGACACGCCGAGCAAAATCACCTGCGCCTGGTCGAGATTGCGTAGCGAGATCCCGTCGTCGTGCGCCAGGGTGTAGTCAATGGCGGCAATACGCGCATCGTATTTGGTCAGGTTACCGGGGTTCAACCCGTGGGTACGGTGGGCGATCGGCGTCGGGTCGAGCTTCAGCTCGCTTTGCAAGGGAGCAACCAGCGCCTGCACGATGTCCTGACAGAAGCCCTCGCTTTGCAAAATGATGTTGCGGATCTCAGGGATCACAATGGAATAGAACACCAGCGGACGAACGCCGGTCTGCTGGTAAATGGCGTCGATCTGGTCCTTGACCGCTTTGGCCCGGCTCTCATTTTCCACGAACGGCAACGTGATGCTGTTTATCGATACCGGAAACTGCGACATCACCGCGTGTCCCAGCACCTCGGCGGTTATCGCCGTCCCATCAGAAATATAAAAAACGTGGCGATCGACAGCATTATCCATTTTATCCACCCTGAATAGCGTACGTAATTGCCTGAAAGCATAAATTAAAAAAGTTAATTTCACAGCAAAGAACTTATCTGAATTTAAAATGAAATGGTGTTTTTGATTTTCCTGAAAAGTGGATTTCATTTTTCGAATAGCGGCTTTATTTCTATGGTTTTTGCCGGAATCTATAGGAATCATCGGGTTAGCGAGTGCCGGGAAACTGTCCGAAAAGTTGAAAATTTAAATTGCTTACACGATTCACCGTTTTTTTAGCGGAAATAAATATGCCATTATAAATACGTAGTCAGGTGTTTCTTACTCCGATCAAATATCACAAAAGGATTGTTTCGATGTCCAACAATGGCTCGTCACCGCTGGTGCTTTGGTATAACCAACTCGGCATGAATGATGTAGACAGAGTTGGGGGCAAAAATGCCTCCCTGGGTGAAATGATTACAAATCTGTCCGGTATGGGTGTCTCCGTACCTAACGGGTTTGCCACAACCGCCGATGCGTTTAACCTGTTTTTAGACCAGAGCGGTGTAAACCAGCGCATTTACGACCTGCTGGATAAAACGGATATTGATGATGTCACCGAGCTTGCCAAAGCCGGCGCGCAAATCCGCCAGTGGATTATCGACACACCTTTCCAGCCGGAACTGGAAAAAGCCATTCACGACGCGTACAACCAGCTCTCCGCTGACGACGCGCAGGCCTCCTTTGCCGTGCGCTCTTCCGCCACCGCGGAAGATATGCCGGACGCCTCTTTCGCCGGTCAGCAGGAAACGTTCCTGAACGTTCAGGGTTACGATGCGGTGCTGGTGGCGGTGAAGCACGTGTTTGCTTCCCTGTTTAATGACCGCGCCATCTCCTATCGCGTGCACCAGGGCTACGACCATCGCGGCGTCGCGCTTTCCGCCGGCGTGCAGCGCATGGTGCGCTCGGACGTAGGCTCTTCCGGCGTGATGTTCTCTATCGACACTGAATCCGGCTTCGACCAGGTGGTGTTTATCACCTCCGCATGGGGTCTGGGCGAGATGGTGGTGCAGGGGGCAGTGAACCCTGACGAATTCTACGTGCACAAGCCTACGCTGGCGGCTAACCGTCCGGCAGTGGTACGTCGCACCATGGGTTCGAAAAAAATTCGCATGATCTATGCTCCGACGCAAGAGCATGGCAAACAGGTCACCATTGAAGATGTGCCGCAGGAGCAGCGGGATCGCTTCTCACTGACCGACGCCGAAGTGGAAGAGCTGGCGAAGCAGGCGGTGCAGATTGAAAAACACTATGGCCGTCCAATGGACATCGAGTGGGCGAAAGACGGACACACCGGCAAGCTGTTTATCGTGCAGGCGCGTCCGGAAACCGTACGTTCACGCGGTCAGGTCATGGAGCGCTACACCCTGCACGCGCAGGGCAAAATTGTCGCGGAAGGCCGCGCAATTGGTCACCGCATCGGTGCCGGTCCGGTGAAAGTGATCCACGACATCAGCGAGATGAACCGCATTCAGCCTGGCGACGTGCTGGTGACCGATATGACCGACCCGGACTGGGAACCGATCATGAAAAAAGCGGCTGCCATCGTCACCAACCGCGGCGGCCGTACCTGTCACGCGGCTATTATCGCCCGTGAGCTGGGGATCCCGGCGGTAGTCGGCTGCGGTGATGCCACCGAGCGCATGAAGGACGACCAGAAGGTGACGGTCTCCTGTGCCGAAGGCGATACCGGCTACGTGTATGCCGATATCCTCGACTTCAGCGTGAAAAGCTCCAGCGTGGATACCATGCCGGACCTGCCGCTGAAGATCATGATGAACGTCGGCAACCCGGACCGCGCGTTTGACTTCGCCTGCCTGCCGAACGAAGGCGTGGGCCTGGCGCGTCTGGAATTTATTATTAACCGTATGATCGGGGTGCACCCGCGTGCGCTGCTGGAGTTCGACGACCAGGACGCAAAACTGCAAAACGAAATCCGCGAGATGATGAAGGGTTACGACTCGCCGAGAGAGTTCTATGTGGGTCGTCTGACGGAAGGGATCGCCACGCTCGGCGCGGCCTTCTACCCGAAACGCGTGATCGTGCGTCTGTCGGACTTTAAGTCCAACGAATACGCCAACCTGGTGGGCGGCGAACGCTACGAGCCGGAAGAAGAGAACCCGATGCTGGGCTTCCGCGGCGCCGGACGCTACGTGTCGGAAAGCTTCCGCGACTGCTTCGCGCTGGAGTGCGAGGCGGTAAAACGCGTGCGCAATGACATGGGGCTGACCAACGTGGAGATCATGATCCCGTTCGTGCGTACCGTGGACCAGGCGAAAGCGGTGGTGGACGAGCTGGCGCGTCAGGGGCTGAAGCGCGGCGAGAACGGGCTGAAGATCATCATGATGTGTGAAATTCCGTCCAACGCCCTGCTGGCCGAGCAGTTCCTGGAGCACTTCGACGGCTTCTCCATTGGCTCGAATGACATGACGCAGCTGGCGCTCGGCCTGGACCGCGACTCCGGCGTCGTCTCTGAGCTGTTCGATGAGCGTAACGAGGCGGTGAAAGCGCTGCTCTCCATGGCCATCCGCGCGGCGAAGAAACAGGGTAAATATGTCGGGATTTGCGGCCAGGGTCCTTCTGACCATGAAGACTTTGCGGCCTGGCTGATGGATGAGGGGATTGATAGCCTCTCCCTGAACCCGGACACCGTGGTGCAGACCTGGCTGAGCCTGGCAGAGCTGAACAAGTAAAACCTGCACAACCTGAAAAAGGCGAGGATATCTGTCCTCGCCTTTTTTATTTTCCTGCGAATATGCTCACCATCACAAATAAAGCAAAAAACCAAATATCATAATTTATCTGTTAATTTAGACAATTGTTAGCGGGCAGGGCGTTGCTAATACTTGAGCCTTACCGCGTACATCCTTCGGGATGATGCGCGACTGGTTGAAATACGTTTTAACCTGATAAAAAGGCAAATAACAATGACAATCTCCTCTGTATTACGTACCAAAGATAAAATAGGTTATGGCCTCGGCGATATGGCCAGCGCGCTGGTCTGGCAAACGGCAACGTTATTTCTCGCTTATTTCTATACGGACGTATTCGGTTTGCCTGCGGCCATTATGGGCACCATGTTTTTAGTGGTGCGCGTGGTCGATGCGTTTGTCGACCCGTGCATTGGCGCGCTGGTGGACCGCACTCAGACCCGCCACGGTCGTTTTCGTCCCTGGCTGCTCTGGTTTGCCATTCCGTTTGGCGTGAGCTGCCTGATTACCTTCTACGTACCCGATGCCGGGGCGACGGCGAAAATTGTCTATGCCTGCGTAACCTATGCCATCCTGAGTCTGATCTATTCCGCGATTAACGTCCCTTACTGTGCCATGCCTGGCGCGCTGACGCTCGACCCGCGCGAACGCCACTCGCTGCAATCCTGGCGCTTTGGCCTGTCGTTTATCGGCGGGTTGATTGTAACCGTCATCGCGCTGCCGCTGGTCTCATTATTAGGCCAGGGGAATGTGCAAAAAGGCTATTTCTATGCCATGAGCCTGATGGGGCTGCTGGGTATTGTTTTATTCTTCTGCTGCTTCTTTATGACCCGGGAGCGTTACTCGCCGCGCAATGACACCTCCGGCTCGATGCTGACGGATTTAAAACTGCTGGCCGCCAATAGCCAGTGGCGAATTGTTTTTCTGTTTAATATTTTACTGTTAACCGCCGTCGTGACGCGTGGCTCTGCGACCATGTATTACGTTAACTATGTTCTGTTACGTCCGGAACTGGTTTTTGCCTTTATTGTTTCCGGCATGGTGGCCTCCTTAAGTGGCGCATTATTATCTGAACGTCTGCTGGGGAAATTTGACCGGGTGCGTGCCTATCAGTGGACCATTATTTCTTTCGTTATTTTTGGCGCGCTGATTTTCTTCATTCCGCCTTCGCAGGTGTGGCTGATATTCGGTCTGAATATTGTGTTTAGTTTTATTCAGAACCTGACCACGCCGCTGCAATGGACCATGTTCTCCGATGTGGTGGACTACGAAGAACACCGTAGCGGCCGCCGCCTGGACGGGCTGGTCTTTTCTACCGCCCTGTTTGCCATCAAGTTTGGGCTGGCGCTGGGTGGGGCGGTGGTCGGTTGGGTGCTTGGCATGGTGGATTACGCTCCCGGTCAGGCAAACCAGGCGCCTCACGTTCTCGCAACCATCAATGCCCTGTTCAGCCTGATCCCCTGCGCGCTGTTCCTCTGCATGGTGGCGCTCCTTGCCATCTACAAACTTAACAGCCGGCTGGTGGACAGCATCGCCCGCGAGCTGGCCAGCAAACGCGATAGTCGAAACGATGCGGGGCAGCTCAGCCCGGCAACCCAATCCGCACTACAGGAGTAAACCATGACTGCGATCTACAAGGACGCGGGACGTTCCGTACACGAGCGTGTCGCTGATTTACTGGCGCGTATGACGCCGGAAGAGAAATTTGCCCAAATGCACGCGTACTGGCTGATCCTCGATGAACACGGCAACCACCGCGAGCGCAGCGATCTGAGCGATGAATTCGCCGGCGTGAGCGAACAGGCGTCCCTCAGCGAAAGACTGAAGTTCGGCGTCGGGCAGATCACCCGCCCGCTCGGCACGCACATTGTTGATGCAAAAACCGGCGTGCGTGCCGCCAACCGCCTGCAACGCATGATGATGGAGGAGACCCGGCTCGGCATTCCGGCGCTGTTTCATGAGGAGTGTCTGGTAGGGCTGCTGTGCAAAGATGCAACGCTGTTCCCGTCGTCGCTGAACTACGGTTCTACCTGGGACCCGGCGCTGGTGCAGCGCGCGGCGGAGCAGATTGGCAAAGAGGCCCGGTCTGTCGGGTGCCAGCAGGGGCTGGCCCCGGTGCTGGATGTCTCGCGCGACGTGCGCTGGGGACGGACGGAAGAGACCTTTGGGGAAGATCCGTGGCTGGTAGGGGTGATGGCGACGGCGTACGTGAAGGGGTTACAGGGCGATAAGCGCGATCTGCTGGCGACCCTGAAACATTACGTCGGCCACTCCTTCAGCGAAGGGGCGCGCAATCATGCGCCGGTCCATCTCGGTTTCAGCGAGCTTAACGATACCTTCCTGCTGCCGTTTGAGATGGCGGTAAAGCTGGCCAACGCCGGTTCGGTGATGCCAGCCTATCACGACATTGATAATCAGCCAGGGCACAGCGACCATTTTCTGCTCACCACCGTGCTGCGTGAACAGTGGGGCTTCGACGGCATTATCGTGGCGGATTACGGCGGCGTCAGCCTGCTGCACCAGCACCACGGGATTTCTCACGATCCAGCACAATCGGCGGCGCTGGCGTTTAATGCCGGGCTGGACGTGGAACTGCCGAAGGATGACTGCGCGCGTCATCTGGCTGAAGCGGTAGAGCGTGGGCTCATCTCAATGGCGAAAGTGGATGAGATTGTGGCGCGCGTGCTAAGTGAAAAATTCCGTCTTGGGCTGTTTGAAAAACCGTACGCCGACGAAGACGGTATCGATTTGCAGAATGAGGCGACCCGGCAGGTGGCGCGCGAGGTGGCAACAAAATCGATCACGCTGCTGGAAAATAACGGCATTTTGCCCCTCGGCGGAAAACCCCGTGTAGCGGTAGTGGGGCCGACGGCGGACGATCCACTGGCGTTACTGAGCGGCTACAGCTTCCCGGTTCACCTGATTATCAGCGATATGGTTGAAGAGACTTCGCAGGTGACCACCCCGCGCGCGGCGCTGGAACAGTACCTTGGTGCATCGCAGATACGTTACGCCAAAGGGTGCCACATTATCGAAAAACGGATGGCGGGCGCGCCGGTGTTCCCGGGCGACAGCGGCGGTAAACCGATGCAGCAATCGCCGGTTTCACAACGCACGGATCTGATCCCCGACGCCGTGAGCGCGGCAAAAGAGAGTGACGTGGTGGTGGCCTGCGTGGGCGACCTCGCCGGACTATTCCAGAGCGGCACCGTGGGGGAAGGTTCGGATACCGATTCGCTGGATCTGCCGGGCGTGCAGCAACAGCTGCTGGAGGCGCTGGTGGCAACCGGTAAGCCAGTGATTGTCGTCATGACGGGTGGGCGTCCTTATAACCTTCAGGGGCTGGAAGAGAAGGTGGCCGCGCTGATGATGGCCTGGGCGCCGGGGCAGGAAGGGGGCAGGGCGATTGCCGATGTCTTAACCGGCCGCGCGGAGCCGCAGGGCAGGCTGGTAGTGAGTGTGCCGAAAAACGCCGGGGCGATGCCGTACTACTATAACCACAAGCTGAAAAGCGGCGGCACGCCGTTTGCGTTCCATTTCGGCGCACTTTACCCGTTCGGTTACGGTCTCGGCTGGACGCAGTTTCGCTGGGGGGCGGCCCGCCTGGCGGAAAGCCGCGTCCCGATCGACGGAGAGGTGGCGTTAAGCGTCGATATCACCAACACCGGTGAGCGCAGCGGCAGCGAAGTGGTACAGGTGTACGTACGCGATAAGGTCGCCACGCAGGTGCGTCCGCTTCAGGAGCTGAAAGCGTTCCAGCGCGTTACGCTTTCACCGGGAGAAACCGCCACGCTGACCTTTACCCTGCCGGTGGAGATGTTTAATTTCACCCGCCGGGACGGGAAGCGGATTGTCGAGCCAGGGGAATTTGAGCTACAGGTTGGCGCGTCCTCGGCGGATATACGCGAGGTGGTGAACGTACTGGTAACCGGAGAGACGCGGGTGCTGGCGGGGGAGTGGCGGATGCTCAGCCGCTGTGACATTACACGGGCGTAAAAAGGATAAAAAAAAGCCCATCGTGGGAGATGGGCAAAGACTACACACAGCAATTCGTTGTTTCACTCAGGGGATTTCCATGCTTATAAATCAAGGTGTTGATTTATAACCGTGTCTTAATAGTAGGCATGCCAGGATTTTGAGTCGATCGGATTCGTCTCAATAGTTAAAGGGAGGTAAAGATTTCTTGAAGAGAATGACGGTTTTAGGCAGGAAAAGGCGGGTCTGACCAGTGCGCAGAGAATAAATAGTTTAGCAACGTTTAAGTATTCCTGTAGAAAGTGTAGGCCGGGTAAGCGTTAGCGCCACCCGGCATCCGTTCTTACTGCGCGTTCTTATCTTCCAGCTCTTCAAGTTCGCTTAAGATGACATCCGGATCGGTTCCCGGCGCCGGCACTTCATGCACCCAGGCGGAGAAGAGACGCCAGGTCACCGCAAGCAGCACCGGACCGATGAACAGGCCAATCATGCCGAAGGCAATTAACCCCCCGATCACCCCGGACAGGATCAGAATCAGCGGCAGGTCAGCGCCCATGCGGATGAGGAGGGGACGGATCACGTTATCCATGGTGCCCACCACGCAACTCCAGACCAGTAGCACCGTGCCCCAGG
Organism: Enterobacter cloacae complex sp. 397G4; assembly: GCF_050031515.1. NCBI lineage: Bacteria > Pseudomonadati > Pseudomonadota > Gammaproteobacteria > Enterobacterales > Enterobacteriaceae > Enterobacter > Enterobacter cloacae complex sp. 397G4. The sequence goes on from NZ_JBLGWE010000001.1 coordinate 2,002,594, forward strand.
TCGTGTCCCCCGTCCAGTAAAGCCAGATAATGCAGGGAACCAGCACCAGCAGCGGACCGAGCTGAGCCAGACAGGTCATCAGCATGACGACGGTGAAAATGGTGGCATAAGGTACGCCGGAAATTGCCAGCCCGATTCCGCCAAGTACAGCCTGCACCAGCGCTGTGACCACCACGCCGAGCGCTACCGCGCGGACGGCCTGGGCTGCCAGCAGCACGGCCGCATCGCCGCGTTTACCTGCCAGTCGGGTGGCGAAATGACGTACCCCCAGCGCAACCTGCTCGCCGCGCCAGTACAGCAGGGCGCTGAAGACCAGCATCAACGTACAGTGCATCATGAAGCGACCAATGTGCGCAGCCTGCCCCACAAACCAGGTGGTGGTTGTGCCGATGTACGGACGCACTTTGGCCATCAGCGCGCTACCGCCCATCTCCAGCAGGCTGTGCCAGCCGCTGTACAGTTTTGCGCCCACAACAGGAATGCTGTTCAGCCACGCGAGATCCGGCAGCGTCATATCACCGCTGGTGACCGCGCGAATAACCGGGCCGCTACTGTCAACCAGGCTGTTAACCAGCAGTGCAATGGGAATAATAAACAGCAGGAACAACAGCAGCGTCATCACCAGCACGGCCAGGCCGCGGCGACCAAACAGCAGTTTCTGCAAACGTAAGAGTAAAGGCCAGGTGGCGACGACGACGGTCGCGGCCCAGGCAAATCCGAGCACGAAAGGACGAACAATCCACAGACACGCAATAATCATAATGGCTAAGAACAGCACCGACAGCAGTATCTGCGCGACATCCCTGGGCTGACGAAGATTGACCATAAACGAAACTTTCCTTAAATGAACACCAGCAAGGCTGATGGGAATATAAACCGCATCTCTCTAATCATTAGTGATTTCAGCGATTTTTGACAGGCGGATTTTGCCCGTAATTCTACGAAGCACATAAGAAAAAAATGTGATAAAACTTTCCAGACACAACGCAAACGATTTCACACTATTCTCATTAGGGTCGACAGCAATGATCCCACAGATTTCTCAGGCACCGGGCGTCGTTCAGCTGGTGCTTAATTTTTTGCAGGCACTGGAGCAACAGGGTTTTACAGGTGACACCGCCACCGATTATGCCGACAGGCTGACGATGGCGACCGATAACAGTATTTACCAGCTTCTTCCCGATGCCGTCGTTTTCCCGCGCTCTACCGCCGATGTGGCGCTCATCGCCCGTCTGGCGTCGCAGGAGCGTTTCAGCACCCTGGTCTTTACCCCACGCGGCGGCGGGACGGGTACCAACGGGCAGGCGCTGAACCAGGGCATCATCATTGATATGTCCCGCTATATGAACCGCATCATTGAGATCAACCCGGAAGAGGGGTGGGTGCGAGTGGAAGCGGGGGTGATCAAAGATCAGCTGAATCAGTTTTTGAAACCTTACGGCTATTTTTTTGCGCCAGAGCTTTCCACCAGTAACCGCGCGACCATTGGCGGGATGATCAACACCGATGCCTCGGGGCAGGGCTCGCTGGTCTACGGCAAAACCTCCGATCACGTTATGGGTGTGCGGGCGGTGCTGCTGGGGGGCGATATCCTCGATACCCAACCGATGCCGATCGAGCTGGCCGAAACGCTGGCAAAAGAGAGCACCACCAGCGGACGGATTTATCGTACCGTGCTGGAGCGCTGCCGCGAAAATCGCGAACTGATCCTCAACAAATTCCCGAAGCTTAACCGCTTCCTGACGGGCTACGATCTGCGCCATGTCTTTAATGACGATCTGAGCCAGTTCGATCTTACCCGCGTACTGACCGGGTCAGAAGGGACGCTGGCCTTCATCACCGAAGCGCGTCTGGATATCACCCGGTTGCCAAAGGTACGCCGTCTGGTGAACGTCAAATACAACTCCTTTGACTCCGCGCTGCGTAATGCACCGTTTATGGTGGAGGCGCGGGCGCTGTCGGTGGAAACCGTCGATTCAAAAGTTCTGAACCTGGCCCGGGAAGATATCGTCTGGCATTCGGTGAGCGAACTGATTACCGACGTGCCGGATAAAGAGATGCTCGGCCTGAACATCGTCGAGTTCGCCGGGGATGACGCAGAGCTGATTGAGAGCCAGGTGAGCACGCTCTGCCAGCGTCTGGACGAGCTGATTGCCCAGGAGGAAGGCGGCGTCATTGGCTGGCAGCTGTGTAACGATCTCTCCGGCATCGAGCGAATCTACGCGATGCGTAAAAAGGCGGTGGGGCTGCTCGGCAACGCGAAAGGGGCGGCGAAGCCGATTCCGTTTGCGGAAGATACCTGCGTGCCGCCGGAGCACCTTGCTGATTATATTGTGGAGTTTCGCGCGCTGCTCGACAGCCATGGTCTGAGCTATGGCATGTTCGGGCACGTGGACGCGGGTGTGCTGCACGTGCGCCCGGCGCTGGACATGTGCGACCCGCAGCAGGAGATCCTGATGAAGGAGATCTCCGACGAGGTCGTGGCCCTCACGGCCAAATACGGCGGCTTGTTATGGGGCGAGCACGGCAAAGGATTCCGCGCCGAGTACAGCCCGGCGTTTTTTGGCGAACAACTTTACGCCGAGCTGCGTAAGGTAAAAGCCGCTTTTGATCCCGATAACCGCCTTAACCCGGGAAAAATCTGCCCGCCGGAGGGCATTGATGCGCCGATGTTGCAGGTGGACGCCGTCAAGCGCGGTACCTATGACCGACAAATTCCGATTGCGGTACGCGCTTCCTGGCGCGGCGCGATGGAGTGCAACGGCAACGGGCTGTGCTTCAACTTCGATGTGAAAAGCCCGATGTGTCCGTCGATGAAAATCACCAGCAACCGCATTCATTCCCCGAAAGGGCGTGCCACGCTGGTGCGCGAATGGCTGCGCCTGCTGGCCGACCGCGGCGTTGACCCGCTCAAGCTGGAACAGGAGCTGCCGGAAAAACGCGCCAGCCTGCGCGGGCTTATCGAACGCACCCGCAACAGCTGGCATGCGAACAAAGGCGAATACGATTTCTCGCATGAGGTGAAAGAGGCAATGTCCGCCTGCCTGGCGTGCAAGGCGTGTTCAACCCAGTGCCCAATCAAAATTGACGTACCGGAATTCCGTTCCCGCTTCCTCCAGCTGTACCACACGCGTTATCTGCGCCCGATGCGCGATCATCTGGTGGCGACGGTGGAGAGTTACGCGCCGCTGATGGCCCGTGCGCCAAAAACCTTTAACTTCTTTATCAACCAGCCGCTGGTGCGCAAACTGTCAGAAAAACATATCGGCATGGTGGACCTGCCGCTGCTGTCGGTGCCATCACTCCAGCGTCGGCTGGTGGGGCACCGCTCGGCTAACATGACCCTGGAACAACTGGAAGCATTAAGCCCTGAGCAGAAAGCGAAGGTGGTGCTGGTAGTGCAGGATCCGTTTACCAGCTATTACGATGCGCAGGTGGTGGCCGATTTTGTCCGACTGGCCGAGAAAATCGGCTACCAGCCGGTGGTGCTGCCGTTCTCGCCGAACGGCAAGGCGCAGCACATTAAAGGCTTCCTCACCCGCTTTGCGAAAACCGCGCAGAAAACTTCAGATTTTCTGAATCGCGTGGCGCAGCTCGGCATGCCGATGGTGGGCGTCGATCCTGCGCTGGTGCTCTGTTACCGGGATGAATATAAGCAGACGCTCGGCGATAAGCGCGGTGATTTTCAGGTCTTACTGGTGCACGAGTGGCTGCCTGCGGTGCTGACGCAAACGCCCACTCAGGAGGTGAGTGGAGAAGCCTGGTATCTGTTTGGGCACTGCACCGAAGTGACGGCGCTGCCGACGGCGCCTGCCCAGTGGGCTTCTATCTTTGCCCGGTTTGGCGCGAAGCTGGAAAGCGTTAACGTGGGCTGCTGCGGTATGGCCGGAACCTACGGCCATGAAGTCAAAAACCACGCTAATTCGCTCGGCATTTACGAGCTGTCGTGGCATCAGGCGATGCAGCGCCTGCCACGCAACCGCTGTCTGGCGACGGGCTACTCCTGCCGCAGCCAGGTGAAACGGGTGGAAGGTAACGGCGTCCGCCATCCATTGCAGGCTTTACTGGAGATTATCGGATGATCTGGAAACGTGCGGTCACGCTGGAGGCCTTAAATGCCATGGGCGCGGAGAACATGGTCGGTTTGCTGGATATCCAGTTCACGCGCATTGGCGACAACGAACTGGAAGCGACGATGCCGGTAGACAGCCGTACTCATCAACCGTTTGGCCTGCTGCACGGCGGCGCGTCCGTCGTGCTGGCCGAAACGCTGGGGTCGGTGGCGGGCTACCTGTGTACGGAAGGAGAGCAGAAGGTGGTGGGTCTGGAGGTCAATGCCAACCACATCCGCTCCGTTCGCAGCGGGCGCGTGCGCGGCGTCTGCCGGGCGCTGCATGCCGGAAGCCGTCATCAGGTGTGGCAGATTGATATTCTGGACGAGCAGGATCGCCTGTGTTGTTCATCCAGGCTGACGACGGCCGTTGTGTAAAGTTTCCGGATGTCTTGTTTTTGGTCAAAAATTAGCCGCCTGATTGTGATATACTGGTCACGTTTTGAACATAAGCGAGGACATCATGGATACTGAAATAACCCCAACACAGCTGGCAATTGAATATTTACGTCGCGATAAAAGCAATCTGTCTCCCGCCCAGTACCTGAAAAAGCTGAAACAGCTTGAGCTGGAATTTACGGATTTGCTGGCGCTCTCTTCAAACGAACTGAAAGAAGAGATCTACTTTGCCTGGCGGTTGGGCGTTCACGTCCATTAAGCAGTGAAGAAAAGGCCGTAAGCGCGGCCTTTTTTGTGTCTGACATTCAGTATCTGGCAGGCAGTTTGTTAATTTTAATCAGCCGGCCTTCTTCCATTTCGATGAACCCACCCGTTTTCAGATCAGCCAGGATCCGCATTACGCCACTGCGGGAAAGATGGGTTTTATCCCTGATATACCTTTCCGCCGTCACGCTGCGTCGGTAGCTGTCATCTTCCTGCATCAGCAGCACGAGCTGCTGGCGAATCATCTCGTACGCGGTTGGCGCGCCTTTCGGCATGACGTTGTGATAGAGGCGGTTATAGACAAACATCAGATGATTAGAAAGCAGCCCCCACAGCGCCTTCTCTTTGATAATTTCAGCCACCCGATCGGTCGTGAGCACACCAATCAGGCAAGGCGTTACCGTTCGGAGGTAGTCATTAAAATAAATGTCCGTCAGGTTAGCGAGGCCAAATAGGGCGGGACTGCGCGCCGTTGAAAGCATCATGTCGTCGCTTCTTCTGTATATGGCGACCGTGCCATCAAGAATTAAATAACACATGCTCTGCCCGTGAACCTGGAGATCTAGTTGCTCGCCGGGATCGGTTTTATGCGTGGCGCAGTGCGGCTGTAAATGAGAAATCAGTTCCTGAGCATAGGGAGAGCCGCGATGCGATGGTTTGTCAGAAGACATAGCGTTAACCTGGAAAGAGACTGTACTCTCTATAGTGTCGCTCTTCTTTTCCACCTTCTCCAGAGATAAATACAGCCTCAGTACTTACGGGGTAAGTGATGGATCTCTACTAGTACGCCACGCTCCATGGTGATGTATTTCCCCGTCCGCAACTCCGCGAGGATCCGCATAATGCCGCTGCGTGAAAGATAGGTGCGGCTTTTGATATAGGCCGCGGCGGTAATGTTTTGTCTTATGGCTTCCGGCTCCTGCATCAACTCAACCAGTTGAAAGCGGATAATGTCATAAGCCGACATTTGCGATATCTGGGCACAATGTTCGTAGACGCGCGATGCGGTATAGATCAGCAGGTTTGAGAAGTGCTCCCATAAATTCTGTTGTGCGACAACATGATTGAAACACGCCAGCGAAACGCTGGCCACCTCTGAGGTTTCCAGCGCTCTGACGTACAGGTGTTCAGACGATAACTGGCTGCTCACGCCGAGTATAAATGGCGCGGATTCAGAATTTAAGACGATACCGTCCCCGCGACGGTGCAACGCCACGCTGCCATGCAACAGTAAAAAGCATTGACGGGTATCGCCGGAGCAATAATGGATAATTTCTCCTCTGGCAATAATGCTTCTCTCCGCATGCGGCAAAACATTATCGATTATTTTTTCAATGTGCTTAAAAGGCTTAGCGCCGAGCACTGTTGACTTATCAATATCTGACTCAGGCGCGAAACGGGTATTCATGTGAAACCTCACTGACTGATGCGATCATTTTTTGATCGGCATAAAGAATTATCTTAAAAACCAGCAGATCAGGGAATGTTTGCGGCGAGTCTAATTATAGACTCGCTTTTTTTTGAGTCTTAATTAATTGAAATTGAAACCTTTTTTATTCAGGTCTAAAAGTAGACTTTGGCCATTATTCTTAAGGTGTTTCCGAGTGAATATGTTTTGTAATTGTTAAAAGAGGGTCTACAGCTAGACCTCAAAATTGATTGTATGCGGAAAAAGAGTTGTATAAATTTTGACTCGTCGGAAGGGCTTTTGTTTCTGCAACTGAATGTCGGTAATAAATAAAGTAATACGGGATATAAAATTATGAATACAAAATTGATGATGGCAATGTTAGCGGCAGGTTCTGTACTCACCATGACCAATGCATTCGCAGCGGCCGGTACCGTTAATTTTAACGGGAATATTCTGGATTCTGCCTGCGACGTTGATGTGGCATCCCAGAATCAGGTGGTGGTATTAGGCGATTATTATAAAACGGAATTCCCGACAACCGGGGCGAGAACGGCTGCGACGCAATTCAATATTATTTTGAAAAACTGTCCGGTAACGGTCACCAATGCAAAAGTCCGTTTTGACGGCACGCCGGATTTAACCAACGCCAGCCTGCTGGCGATTGATACGTCCGTGGCGGGGGCGGCCACCGGGGTGGCGATTAACCTGATGACGGCAGATAAAGCCGATCTGCCGCTGCACGGCAGCAACAGCTATATTTACCCGCTCAGCAGTACGGCTGATAATACGCTGAACTTCTACGCGCAGTATATCTCCACCGCGGCATCCGTGACCGCGGGCCCGGCTAACTCGGTCGCAAACTTCTCAGTGGTGTACAACTAAGTCAATGGCAGTAATTGGCGGGGGGCCGCCCGGCCCCTTGTTTTATGAGGTAAAAAAAAATGCGTTTTATCACGACAACGGGCCTGGCTATGGCGCTGTTACCGCTGACGTTAACATCCGTCAGTGCAGGAGTAATTATTGGCGGCACCCGTATTATTTTTGATGGGACTAAAAAAGAGGCGTCAATAGGTATTACTAATCCTGATAACGTTCCTTATTTAATCCAGTCGTGGATAGATGTTCAGGATGAACAATCGGGTAAAGCGCCTTTTATTATTACGCCACCACTGTATCGGCTGGACGGCGGGCAAAAAAACCTTGAGCGTATTGTCATGACCGGCTCACTGCCTCAGGGGCAGGAGAGTTTATTCTGGCTGAACATTAAAGCTATTCCTTCAGCCTCAAAGCAGATGAACTCGCTGCAAATTGCCGTCAAAACGCGCATCAAATTAATTTATCGACCAGAGACTCTTCGTGCGTCTACCCCCGAGGAGCAAGCCAATAAATTAACCTGGCATCGTGCGGGGAATTCCCTTCAGGTTAATAACCCTACGCCGTACGTTATCAATTTCAATGAAATTACGTTGGGTGATAAGAAACTTGACGATGTCACGTACGTGATGCCTTCAGGCTCAGCCCGTTTTCCGTTACCGAACGGAACCAGTGGCAATACGCTGACGTTTAAAGTCATTAACGATTATGGCAGCCCTGGCGAATTACACCGGGCCAGTTTGTGATCCTTACGCGTTTATCAGGTGTTCGTCATGACAACGGCATTGAATACAATGCAGCCTGCGCGCCTGGCAATATTTATTGCCCTCGCGCTTGCTGGTGTCTCTCCCACACTGTATGCCAGTGAGACGTTTAATACGGAACTGGTAGAGCTGGATAATCCCGGAATGGGGAAAGCGGATTTATCTGCCTTTGAATCCGGCTCGCAGGCGCCCGGGACATACCACGTTGATATTATTCTTGACGATCGGCTGCTGGAAACGCGGGATATTCGTTTTATGGCAGTGAAGGATGCTAACGGCAGTGAAACGTTGCAGCCGTGCCTGAGAATCGGGCAGTTAAAAGCGTGGGGCGTGAAAACGGCGCTTTTCCCGCAGCTCGCCGCCGGGGAAGGTGAATGCGCCGATCTCAGGGCGATCCCACAGGCCAGCGCGGATTTCCAGTTTGGCGCCCAGCGTCTGGCGATTAGCATTCCACAGGCGGCTATAGACCTGCCAGCGAGAGGTTACGTTCCGCCGGATATGTGGGATGAAGGCATTACCGCGGCCATGCTCAACTACAGCCTGAGCGGGGCAAACAGCCGGGCAAGAAGCGGGGCAGGCACCCGCAGCGACAGCCAGTATGCAAACCTGCGGCCGGGGATCAACGTCGGTCCCTGGCGGTTACGCAACTACACCACCTGGTCCCGCGATGCGTCCGGCCAGGATAAGTGGGACAACGTCTATACCTGGATGCAGCGCGCGATTAATCCCCTGCAAGCCCAGCTTACGCTCGGAGACAGTTCCGCGCCTGCCGATGTCTTTGACAGCATGCCGTTTCGCGGCGTCCAGCTGGCGTCTGACGACGATATGCTGCCGGATTCCCTGAAAGGCTATGCGCCGGTGGTGCGCGGTATTGCGCGAACTAACGCGCAGGTCGTGGTGCGTCAGAATGGCTATCAAATCTACCAAAGCTATGTGGCGCCGGGCGCGTTTGAGATCGCGGATATGTATCCCACCGGCGGCGCGGGCGATCTTGATGTCACGATCGTCGAAGCTGATGGTAGGGAGCAACATTTCACCCTGCCGTACGCTTCGCTGCCGGTCCTGCAACGGGAGGGGCGCCTGAAATATGCCCTTACCGCCGGGCAGTATCGCTCGTATAACCGTAGCGTGGAGAAAACCCCCTTCGGGCAATTGACCGGAATTTACGGCCTCCCTCACGGTATTACGCTCTATGGCGGCGTCCAGGGGGCAGATAAGTACCAGTCGGCGGCTCTGGGGGTGGGCAAGAATATGGGCGATCTCGGGGCGATATCCGCAGACGTCACTCAGGGCTGGTCAACGCCGGAGCATGCCGCGAAAACAAACGGTCAGTCGTGGCGGGCCCGATACAGCAAGAATTTTATCAATACCGGGACCAACTTTTCGATTGCCGGGTATCGCTACTCGACCCGCGGCTATTACGGCATGCAGGACGTCCTCGATTCGTACGGCGACAGCAGCGCGCTTCAGGACAGGCGACGTAACCGTGCCGAGCTGACGATGAGCCAGACGCTGGGGGACAACCTGGGCGCGCTTACCCTCACTGCGGCGCGGGAAGATTACTGGAATGACGGTAAGTCGATGGCTTCGTGGAGCGTCGGCTATAGCAACTACTGGCACAACATCAGCTATGGCCTGACATGGACCTACAGCAAAAATGTCCGCTCAGCGTCAGAAACCCGCGACAGCCAAAAAAACGCTAACCACGACCAGCTTCTGGCGTTCAACGTCAGCATTCCGCTGGATAAATTTTTGCCGCAGACATGGGCTAACTATGGCATGAACGCCAGCGGGAATAACGGGACGACGCATAACGTCGGCCTGAACGGGGTAGCGCTCGAGAACCGTGCCCTGAGCTGGAACGTACAGCAGGGATACGGCACAGAGGGCGTGGGCTATACCGGCAATGTTAACGCGGACTACAAAGGCGCCTATGGCGAAGTCACGGCAGGTTATGGTTATGACAAAAAAAGTGAACGCCTGAATTACGGGCTGCAAGGCGGCATTCTCGCCCATGCTGATGGCATCACGCTTTCCCAGCCGCTGGGGGAGACCAGCGTCTTAATCAAAGCCCCTGGCGCCCACGACGTGGATATCCGCAATCAGCCCGGTGTACGGACAGATTTTCGCGGATATACGGTCGTGAGCAACCTTTCTGTCTACCGGAAAAACGATCTCACCCTCGACCCGGAAACGATGCCGGACGATGTCGAGCTGGAGATCAACACCCGCACGGTGACGCCGACGCGGGGAGCGGTGGTGAGAGCCGATTATCTGCCGAAGTCAGGTCGCCGGGTGCTGATGACCTTGACCGACAACGACCGCGCCGTTCCGTTTGGGGCGGTGGTCACCCTTGTGGGTGATGACAGCGGCAGTTTTATTGTCGGCGATCGCGGTCAGGTCTATTTAACCGGGATGCGCGAGCAGGGAACGTTAGTCGCTACATGGGGAAGTCAATCCAGTCAGCAATGCCGCGCTGATTTCACGCTGCCGAATCACTCAACGTACGGTGGGATCGCTGATATGCGCGCCACCTGCCGTCAGGAACGCTAACATGAAATGTCTTAACGCGATGCTGCTGCTCTGTTTGCTCGCGGCGGCAAATATGGCTCGTGCCGGTACCTGCACCACCATCACCCCGCAGCTTTCCACCCTGTCCGTGGGGACGATCAACGTGCAGCGCGATGCGCCTGTCGGCACGGTGGTATTTTCTGGCGCGGCGTCAGCCACAGGCTCCTATCTTACCGGGTGTACGAATCCGCTGATGCTGGGATTCAGCCTGCGCTACAACGGCGCCACGTTGAGCAGCTACGGCAACCATGTTTACAACACGAACGTCAGCGGGATAGGGATACGCTTTTCTTCCAACGGCTATTTTGAAAACCCGAGCAATACGTTCTCGTACAATGCGCAGACCTCCTATGTGGACTGGTACGGCGGGAGGATTGAGCTGGTGGTGACGGGGCCGGTCTCATCGGGGGCATTAACCCCCGGGACGATCGGTGTCGTGACGCTTCAGGGAAGCGATGGCCTCTACCGTGACGGTCTGACCACGCAGCTCACCTCCGGCACCATCAATGCACTGGCGTGCACGGTGAATACGGCCCAGCTGACGTTTCCGATAGGGGATATTCCCGCCTCGGCGTTCGGCACCGTGGTGGGCACCACGCCAGCGGGAGCACAAAACACGCAAAACCTGGGCCTGACCTGCGCCGCCGGAACCAATATTACGGTCTCGCTCAGTGGAATACAGAACCCGGACAGCGCCAATACCAGCGTGATGGCCTTAACCGGGCAGGGAAATGCCGGCACTGCGAAAGGGGTGGGGGTGCAGCTTATCTATAACGGTGCACCGCTGGTGATGAACAGCCGACTATTCTTGCGGCAGTCTGCCGGGGGGCAAGAGACGTTGCCATTAACGGCCCGATATTACCAGACGTTAACCCGCGTGGAGTCAGGTTCAGCGAATGCCTCCGCCACCCTTAATGTGACCTACCAGTAGCAGGTAAGAAGATGAAAATAAGATGCAGGACACTGCTGTTACTTGCCTTACTCAGCGGGAAGGTATGCTCCGCTGATAGCGTCAACATCGGTGTGACGGGAAATATCGTTGCGTCGCCGTGCATATTTAATGGCGGCAGCAACAGCCTTGATGTCAACCTGGGCAATATTCAGGCAACCAATATGGCGACGCCGGGCTCAACATCGGATCCGGTGCCTTTCAGTCTGCTGTTTACCCAGTGCCCAACCGGAACGCAGAGTGTGACCGTCGCTTTCACCGGCAGCCCCGATCCCGAGGCGGGTGCGGACTATTTTATGAACAGCGGTTCGGCCACGCATGTGGCGATAGCCATGCGCGATGCCCAAACCGGCGCGCTTAAAGGAACAGGCACCAGTATGACCCAGACCATTGCCGCGGACAGAACCGCGACAATGGCTATGCTGGCCTCGGTAAAATCTATGCCGGGAGGCGCCACGCCGGGGAGCATCATTGCGGTTGTGGTGATGACGATGCAGTACAACTAAATGCCGGTGATAAGCCTTTTTTAAAGACGTTGGTGTGAACTATGTTAAATATTCTGATTCAGGAAACGGATCTGTTTTTTCAGGCTGGGCTACAGAGCTTTTTCGAAGATTTTTTTAAGCATAACTTTCATCGCTCCATCACATTTCACCTGGCGCTGACAAATGAAAACGTCAGCCAGGCCGATATTATTGTTCTTTCATTATGTCAGGGGGAAACGCTGACCTGTTTTCCGGAGTTACTGGCCCGGCAAAAAGGAATTGTGATAGGTCTCGTCGACGATGAGCTGCGCTTTTCGGCGCTGCCTTCCTGCTTTCAGGACATTATTTTTCTTCCGCGCCGGGCGTCGCTTGACCGTATTAGCGGCGTTCTGTTTATCGCGTGGTTCAGGACGCAATTACCAGGTTACACGTTGAATAAAAAGACCTGTTTCGACTGCCAGCATAAAGGTTTATCCCGGCAACAGATTCGTATTATGGTCAATTTTTACCGGGGGCTGTCGGTGGTGCAGACCGCGAACGCGTTGAAGATGAGCGAAAAAACGGTCTTTACCCATAAATATATGATGATGCAGAAATTTAATCTGCGAAGCGATTACGAGCTGATCGTACTATTGAGAAGGCTGATGGAGAAAAAGAGCCGTCCGAACCTGCTTCGCGATTACCTGGAAAATAATTATGCACAACAGATAACGTAAAACAGCAGCGGATAGCGGGCCGGGCAGCGATAGCCGCCACCCGGCAATGCATTTAAACGTTAACCGCAGCGATCAAACGCGTCTTCATGGTCTGGTACGCGCAAGCCGCAAAATCCTCCGCCCAGCGCTGGTCCTCGATCGCCTCCAGCTGCACGGCGCAATATTTCGTTTCCGGCGTTCTGGAGATCGGGTCGAGATTATCCTGCGTCAGCTCATTACAGGCGCCAATCCACCACTGGTAGGTCATATAGATTGCTCCCGCATTGATGCGCTCGCTAATGCTGGCGCGCGTGATCACTTTACCCCGGCGTGAACGTACCCAGACCAGCTGGCCCTCGGCAATCCCCCGTTCATCCGCATCGGCCGGGTTCATTTGCACCCGGCCCGGCTCGTCGGCCAGGCTTTGCAGCGCCGCGCAGTTCCCGGTCATTGAGCGACAGGAGTAGTGACCCACTTCGCGCACCGTGCACAGTACCAGAGGGTAATCCGCATCCGGTGTCTCCGCCGGGGCGCGCCAGGGGGCGGCAAATAGCTGTCCTTTGCCAGTAGGGGTGTCGAACTGATTATCCTTGTACAGGTAGGGGGTGCCGGGATGATCGAGGGATGGGCAAGGCCACTGCACATGGCCCATCTCGCCCATTTTTTCGTAGGTCACGCCGTAGAAGAGGGGGCACAGCTCGCGCATTTCGTCCCAGATCTGCTGGTTATCCTCGTAATGCATGGGATAGCCCATCTCCGTGGCCAGCAGGCTGATAATCTCCCAGTCGCGCTTCACGTTGCCGCTGGCCTCAACGGCTTTGCCGAAACGCTGGAAGCCGCGATCGGCGCAGGTGAACACGCCGGCGTGTTCTCCCCATGAGGTAGCAGGGAGCAGCACGTCAGCCACCTCTGCCGTTTTGGTCATAAAGATGTCCTGAACCACCACAAAATCGAGCGCCTCAAAGCCGCGGCGGACCAGTCCCAGATCGGCTTCTGTCTGAAGCGGATCTTCCCCCATGATGTAATACGCTTTGATCTTTCCTTCCAGCGCGAGATGCGGCACTTCGGTGATACGCGTCCCGACGCGATCGTCCATCCGGTTGACATTGATTTTCCACGCATCGGCAAATTTCAGTCTGACCGCCGGGTCAGTGACGTCCTGGTAGCCGGGGAACATATTGGGCAGAACGCCCATATCGCAGGCACCCTGAACGTTATTTTGCCCGCGAACCGGACCCACGCCGACGGCAGGGCGGCCCAGGTTGCCGGTCAGCAGCGCCAGGCTGGAGAGACCTTTCACCACATCGACCGCCTGACCAAACTGCGTGACGCCCATTCCCCACATCACCGTTGCTGAAGGCGCCGCTGCGAACATGCGCATTGCCTGACGAACATCCCGCGCGCGGATCCCCGTCAGATGTTCAACCTGCTCGGGTGCGTAATCTTTTACCGTCAGCCGGTACGCCTCAAGCCCTTCGGTAAAGCGGGCAACGTAGTTTTTGTCGTACAGTTCCTCTTCCAGCAGGACATAGCCAAAGGCATTGACCAGCGCCATGTTACTGCCATTTTTTAGCTGAAGATGAAGATCGGCAATGCGTGCCGTTTCAATATGACGCGGATCGCAGACGATGATTTTAGCGCCATTTTCACGTGCTTTAAGCACACGTCGGGCGACGATGGGGTGAGAGTCGGCGCAGTTATAGCCGAATACCAGCAGGCATTTTGAGTTTTCAATATCATTAATGGAATTGCTCATGGCGCCGTTGCCGAGGGTCTCCTGTAAACCGGCAACGGACGGACCGTGACAGACGCGGGCGCAGCAGTCGACGTTGTTAGTATTCAGCACCGCACGGGCAAATTTTTGCATCACATAGTTGGTCTCATTGCCCGTTCCCCGTGAGGAACCCGTGGTCATAATGGACCGAGGGCCATACTGTTCTTTGATGCTTTTAAGCCTGTGAGCGGTATAGCGAATGGCCTCTTCCCAGGTAACAGGGGTAAAGGCCTCGCCTTTGCTGTAGCGGATCATGGGCTGCGTCAGACGGGGGGTAAGCAGCCGTGTGTCGTTAAGAAAGTCCCAGCCGTAGAACCCTTTCAGGCAAAGCGTGCCCTGATTGGTTTCGCCATCAGCGGCTTCGGCACGGATAATCCGGTTATTTTTAACGACGAGGTTTAGTTTGCAGCCTGCACCGCAGTAGGGGCAGACGCTGGCGATTTTTTTCATCAATAACAGACCTGTTAAGAAATGAAGCAATGTTTACTGGAAAGCCCAGTCCCTTAGCGGACTAAGCAGGATCCATGCCACATTCAGCGTTCTTGATTAACAGGGCGTTAAAGGAGAAAGGGTGTGTCATCGTCAGTCTGTTCGTCAGAATTGACGATGACACGCTATCCGTAGGGATGGGGGAGGCGTTAAAGATCGTCCATGGTGTAACCGACGACAATTTCCAGCGTCTTGCGGATCACATCCGCCTTAACGACATCGTCGGTGGATTCCAGCGCCTGGATTAGCCAGAGAATGATCGCTTTGTTGGTCAAATGACCTTCGGAAGCGAGAACACAACGAACCGCAGTCGAAAAAATGGCAGACTCTTCAGCAAAGCGATCGCCTGCGTGACGGAAATACTCCGACAACGCGCTATCTAAAAAGGCCGAGTGGTATTCGGGTTGAAGCTGAATATTTTGTCTCATTTGTTCTCACCGTAGCTGTAAAGTTGTAGTCAATGTATCTTTTTAGGATCGGACGGTTTTCCATTTCCAAATAACGGCACTACATTGTCTCGGTTATTTTTGAGAGATCCCTCTCTCTGTATTCGTCCTTGTGCGGTTCTGCGACCTTTAAAAGCGAGCGTACCAGAGCTGATTTCAGCTCTCACTCGCGCTAATGTCTCCCGCCGCTGGGGATCCGTTTCATATGCTTGCATGTTACGCAGACGCTGAACCAATCCCTCGGTCGTCACGGGACCGCGCTCCTTCAAAAGTGAAAGAGCGGCTTCTCCAATAAGCTGGTCGATCAGTCTGTCCGCATCACTGCTGTTCATGACATTAACGTTCGAAGAGCAGGCCAAGAAGCATGTGATAATGATGTTCCTCTTCCGGGCCATTGGCCTTTTCAAGGCGACTCAACAGTTTTGTGCAGAGCGATTTGCGATTCAGATTTCGCCCGTCGCTAAGAATTTCAACAACAACCTGACCCAATGTTTCCTGTTGGGTTGGAAGCGCGGCTTTTTCGAAATACTGCGCAATCGCTGTTGCCGAGTCTGCGAGGTGTCCGTTCTGCTGCATGTTTCGCTCCTGTAAATTTTCGTAATCAGTAACGTTACATTTAAGGTATACATAATTTTCAAATCTGTACATTTAAAATGTACAATTTTTTAAAGATTTTATTATATATTTTATAAAATCATTATTTATCAAGTGCTTATTCTTATACGATTTACTGCGGGATTCACAAGATATATTGTACAATCCGAAGCGGCGTTGCAGAGTTGTACAAGCCCGTAAATGACGCAAAAAAGCCGTGTAAATCGTTGAGATGTAAATTATTTGTTGGGCAATTAATGTGCTATAACAGAGTTCTCCCCACGTGTTTTCGTGGTCACCCCCTCAATCTTCAGGATTAGCATGCTCACAACCATCATTTACCGCAGTCATATCTGCGAGGACGTTCCAGTTAAAGCGCTGGAAGACATGGTCGCTGCTGCAAATTGTCGAAATCGCCAGTTCGATGTGACGGGGATTTTGCTGTTTAACGGCACACACTTTTTTCAGTTACTTGAAGGGCCCGCTGATAACGTTAAGGAGATCTATGAGCTCATCTGCCGTGACCCACGGCATCACAACGTGGTCGAATTATTAAGCGATCACGGGCCTTCAAGACGTTTTGGCAACGTGGGTATGGAGCTCTTTGACCTTCGTCAGTACGATACCGACGAAGTGCTGCAACAGGTTCTTGATAAAGGCACAACCCGCTATCAGCTGACCTATAACGATCGCGCCCTGCAATTTTTCCGCACCTTCGTTGAGTCTACTGAAAAAGCCAACTACTTTGAGCTGCCTCCGGCTGACGCCTGGGAATTTGTCACCGAAAACACGCCGTTATCCACCCAGCCGACGGTAGTGGCAAAGGGCGCGGACTGTAGTTTTGCGTTTCAACCTATTGTCGATCCGTTTATGCAGCAGGTGGTTTCCTGGGAAGCCCTGATCCGCACGCCGTCCGGAGAGTCGCCGGAAAGCTATTTTGCCAACCTGTCGCGTGAGGCACTGTACGAATCGGATCTGAAGAGTAAGCAGGTGGCTTTGTCGATGGCCAGCGCGCTGGGCCTACAGACTCAAACGTTGTCCATCAATCTGCTGCCGATGACGCTGGTCAATGTTCCTGGCGCCGTCGATTTTTTACTGACGGCAATTGAGGCGAACGGTTTTGTGCCGGAGCAAATTGTGGTCGAGTTCACCGAGAGCGAGGCGATCTCGCGCTTTGAAGAGTTCACCAGCGCGGTCAGACAGCTTAAAAGCGCCGGGATCAGCGTGGCCATCGATCACTTTGGCGCGGGATTCGCCGGTCTGCAACTGCTGGCCCAGTTCCAGCCGGACAGAATCAAGATCAGCCGTGATTTGATTGCCAACGTACACAAGAGCGGCCCGCGTCAGGCTATTATTCAGGCGATCATTAAATGCTGTGCGTCTCTGGAAATTCTGTTCTGTGCGGTAGGCGTAGAGCTGGCTGAAGAGTGGATGTGGCTGGAATCTGCCGGGGTTTCTCAGTTCCAGGGACACCTTTTCGCCAGCCCGCGTCTGGGGGGCGTTCCGGCGATTGCCTGGCCTGATAAAAAGTACGATTTATAAAAACCTGTACGTAACTGTTAAGAGTAACCTGTACGTACGGCGAAATTTATACAACAATACATTAACGAGTGAGTGGTTCATTGAGCCATTCACTTGTCTCAGAACGAGGAGTTAGTTATACAAATGATTTGTACAATCTGATAAGGTTGGTTTGGTTAGGTATGGAAGTAATGTGCGTGAGGGAGTTAATGGCCTATTACAGTATCGGCGAAGTGGCCGAACGATGCGGTATCAACCCCGTTACGCTGCGTGCCTGGCAGCGCCGTTATGGATTGTTGAAGCCGCAGCGAAGCGAAGGGGGTCATCGTCAGTTTGACGATGAAGATATCCTGCGTATCGAAGAGATCAAGCGCCTGATGAAAACGGGTGTTTCGGTCGGTAAAGTAAAAGCGCTTCTTGAAAATACAGAAGTGATGACTCAGGGTAACTGGGCATCGTTTCAGGAAGAGATGTTAACCGTTCTGCGCTATGCCAGCCCGGCAAAACTGCGTGCCAAAATCGGCGAATTCCGCCGGGACCATGCGATGGATGTTCTGATAGATAACATCATCACCCCTGTGCGGCAGCGAATGAACCAGGACCAGAATACGGTGCGCCACATGGCGAGCCTGCTGGACGGTGTCCTGATTGAGTTTGCCGTTGCAAGCCTGGGTGAGTCGCGAAAAAAAGCAGGTAAGGATGCGCTGCTGATTGGGTGGGAGTGCGACGACCGTACGCATTTGTGGCTGGAAGCGGCCCGTCTTGCCTACAAAGGCTGGCATATCGACGTGCTGGCTGAGCCGATTGATTCTCCACGTCCTGAACTCTTCCCCGGGCAAAAAATCTTCGTCTGGACCGGTAAAGCGCCTACGCCTCGTCAACAGGAGCAGCTCGACCACTGGCGTGAACAGGGTTTCGCCGTTTCGTTCCATCACTGATGTTAAGGGGGCCAACGGTAAACCGCCAGTGCGGGATTTTGCCTTCTGGCGATACGACAGGGGTATCCGCGAAGATGCATAGCATCAGTACCCCTGTCATATCGTCGGTTTATTCCATCATCAGGTTGTCTGAAATATTCATACTGGCCACGGATTCAACTTTCCACACGCCATCTTCCTTGACCATGCAGTCAATCACGGTGTGATCCCGCTTTTTGCCGAATGAGATATAAACCTGCATACAGGCGGCATCGTAATCCAGCGCCCGCGCACTGACGATGCCCCAGTCATCTTCATATCCCTGAGCCTTGATGAACATATCGACGTCAGGCACGTCATATTCATCTGGATCCAGCTTATCCATGGCTTTGAGTTTGCTGATAGTTTCGCGGGTTACATATGGCCTCAGCGCTTCATAGTTTTTCAGGGGCTCTTTCCCGATAATAATTTGCGAGATGTACCATTTATTAAACTGAAGGGCAGCGGATACCTCAGGGGGGAACTTCTGTGCAGCGGATGCGAGAGTGGGCAGAAGCAGGATCGCCAGAATTATTTTTTTCATGTCAGTCATGCCTGTAAATTGCATATGCTGGCTTTAATTCCCGGTATTCCTTTCCCGGATACATTGTTCGCTGAACAAAATCAGAGTACCAGACGCCGTTCCCACCATAGATGCAAGCGTGGCCATATGGGTGGTGCGCAGTGGGCTGGATCACCGCCACATCGCCCTCAACAGGCTCACCGTAAACCTGGTGGAAACCCGCCAGAATTAAATTGCTTTTCATATCCTTAGCATAATGTGTGTTCTGTAGATTAGCACCGCCGGCGCGAATGGATTTCGAAACAAATTCTGCACATCTTTTCTGGCTATACTGACCTGCATGCTGGCGAGCATGAACTGCGGCTTTATGGGCACTCCACATAATTTAATCCCTTATTGAATAAATGGTTAACAAGGGAAACATTACGCCGAAAAGGGATGAGTTTATGTAATTAATCATGATCGGAATTTAACCACTATCAGACTGATAAATAATGGTTAACTTATCCATCAAAAGTCTTTATGCGCGCCCAGGTAAGGCAAAAAAGGATTAAAAAGAACCTGTCTTAAGGGGGAGGCATACGTAAAAAATGTATATGGTGCCTGCGCGTACTTTAGCTATCTCAAAAATAGGTATTTCCAATACAATTTTTATCATTGCCCGTCACCTTACCGCCTTTCTTATGAAATGCATTATTTATCAATGCATTGAACAAATCTAACCATCCCATCCGCATCCCGTCACAGGGTCTATGCTTAATGAAAGTAGCCAAAAAGGGCGGTTTAGCCCAAAGCCCCTGCTCGTAGGGGGTTGAAGTGATAATCGTTATCACTAACATGGTGTTATGCCTTGGTGGCTTATCAGATGAGGTGGACCTATGGAACTGCATTCAGAAACCTTCAATCCGGCCGATTTTGCCTGGCGTGGTTTAACGCTGACGCCCGCGGCGGCGGCGCATATTCATGAGCTGGTGGCAAAAAATCCCGACATCCTCGGCGTACGCTTAGGCGTTAAGCAGACTGGCTGCGCGGGATTTGGCTACGTGCTGGATACCGTAACCGAACCTGAAAAGGACGATCTGGTCTTTGAAACCGACGGTGCAAAGTTATACGTCGCGCTACAGGCGATGCCGTTTATCGATGGAACCGAAGTCGACTACGTTCGGGAAGGTTTAAACCAGTTATTCAAATTTCATAACCCGAAAGCCCAGAACGAATGCGGCTGCGGCGAAAGCTTTGGGGTATAGGCGGTACTATGTCTCGTAATACTGAAGCAACGAGTGATGTAAACACCTGGAGCGGCGGACACCTCAACTATAAAGAGGGTTTCTTTACGCAGCTGCAAACCGATGAGCTGGCGAAAGGCATCAACGAAGAGGTCGTGCGCGCCATTTCGGCGAAACGTAACGAGCCGGAGTGGATGCTGGAGTTTCGCCTGAGCGCATTCCGCGCGTGGCTGGAGATGGAAGAACCCCACTGGCTGAAAGCGCATTACGATAAGCTGAACTATCAGGATTATAGCTACTACTCCGCGCCCTCCTGCGGCAGCTGTGATGATACCTGTGCCTCGCAACCCGGCGCGGTTCAGCAAACCGGCGCGGAGAACAGCTTCCTGAGTAAAGAGGTGGAAGAGGCGTTTAATCAGCTCGGCGTGCCCGTGCGCGAAGGCAAAGAGGTGGCGGTAGACGCCATTTTTGACTCCGTCTCGGTGGCAACCACCTACCGTGAAAAACTGGCGGAGCAGGGGATCATTTTCTGTTCCTTTGGTGAAGCCATTCACGATCACCCCGAGCTGGTGAAAAAGTATATTGGTACCGTGGTGCCGAGTAACGATAACTTCTTCGCGGCACTGAATGCGGCGGTGGCGTCAGACGGTACTTTTATCTACGTGCCGAAAGGCGTGCGCTGCCCGATGGAGCTCTCGACCTATTTCCGCATCAACGCGGAAAAAACCGGCCAGTTTGAACGCACCATCCTGGTGGCCGATGAAGGCAGCTACGTAAGCTACATCGAAGGGTGCTCCGCTCCTGTGCGCGACAGCTACCAGCTGCACGCGGCGGTGGTAGAGGTGATCATCCATAAAGATGCGGAAGTGAAGTACTCTACGGTACAGAACTGGTTCCCGGGCGACGGCAACACCGGTGGTATTCTGAACTTCGTCACCAAACGCGCGCTGTGCGAAGGCGAAAACAGCAAAATGTCCTGGACGCAGTCAGAAACCGGCTCCGCCATTACCTGGAAATACCCGAGCTGTATTCTGCGCGGCGACAACTCCATCGGTGAGTTTTACTCCGTGGCGCTGACCAGCGGTCATCAGCAGGCCGATACCGGCACCAAGATGATCCACATCGGTAAAAACACCAAATCGACCATCATCTCCAAAGGGATCTCTGCCGGTCACAGCCAGAACAGCTATCGCGGGCTGGTGAAAATCATGCCGACGGCAACCAACGCGCGTAACTTCACCCAGTGTGACTCCATGCTGATTGGCGCGGACTGCGGGGCGCATACCTTCCCGTATGTCGAATGCCGCAATAACAGCGCCCAGCTTGAGCATGAGGCAACTACGTCACGTATTGGTGAAGATCAGCTTTTCTACTGCCTGCAACGCGGGATCAGTGAAGAAGATGCGATTTCAATGATCGTTAACGGCTTCTGTAAGGACGTGTTCTCTGAACTGCCGCTGGAATTTGCCGTTGAAGCCCAGAAACTCCTCGCCATTAGTCTTGAACACAGCGTCGGTTAAGGAAAGCACATGTTAAGCATTAAAGATTTACAGGTTAGCGTGGAAGAGAAAGAGATCCTGCGTGGCCTCAATTTTGACGTCAAACCGGGTGAAGTTCACGCCATCATGGGGCCAAACGGCTCCGGGAAAAGTACGCTTTCAGCGACGCTGGCAGGACGCGAAGATTATGAAGTTACCAGCGGCTCCGTTGAGTTTAACGGCAAAGATCTGCTGGAGATGTCGCCGGAAGAGCGTGCCGGCGAGGGCATCTTTATGGCCTTCCAGTATCCGGTGGAAATTCCGGGCGTCAGCAACCAGTTCTTCCTGCAAACCGCGCTGAACGCGGTGCGCAAGTATCGCGGCCTTGAGGCGCTGGATCGCTTTGACTTCCAGGATCTGATGGAAGAAAAGATTAAGCTGCTGAAAATGCCGGAAGATCTGTTGACCCGCTCGGTAAACGTGGGTTTCTCCGGCGGTGAGAAGAAACGTAACGATATTCTGCAAATGGCGGTTCTGGAACCGGCGCTGTGCATTCTCGATGAGACCGATTCAGGGCTGGATATCGATGCCCTGAAGATCGTTGCCGACGGGGTGAACTCCCTGCGTGACGGCAACCGCTCATTTATCATCGTGACTCACTATCAGCGAATTCTGGATTACATCAAACCGGACTATGTCCACGTGCTTTACCAGGGACGCATTGTGAAATCCGGTGACTTTACGCTGGTTAAACAACTGGAGGAGCAGGGTTATGGCTGGCTTACCGAACAGCAGTAATGCACTTCAGCAGTGGCACCGGCTGTTTGAAGCGCAGGGTGGAGCGCGCTCTGAACAGGCTCAGCACCATCTCCAGCAGATGCTGCGTCTCGGTTTACCGACGCGTAAACATGAGAACTGGAAATATACCCCGCTGGATGGCCTGCTGAACGGCGAGTTTGTCACCCGTCTGGCGCAGGTCAGCCCCGATCAGCGCGACATGCTGGCGCTGAGCGTGGATGCCGTGCGTCTGGTGTTTGTCGACGGTCTGTTCCGTGCGGAGCTGAGCGACAACGTGCAGGAGAGCGGGTTCGATATCGTCATTAACGATGAACGTCAGTCGCTGAACGCGCCCGTTCAGCCTGAAGTCTTCCTGCACCTGACAGAGAGCCTGTCGCAATCTGTCACCCATATTCGCGTTAAGCGTAACCAGCGCCCGGCGAAACCGCTGCTGCTGATGCATATCACCCAGGGCGTTGAGGGTGATGAGATTAACACCGCCCACTATCGCCACCATCTTGAGCTGGCAGAAGGGGCGGAGGCGACGGTGATCGAGCATTACGTCAGCCTTAACGACACCCGTCATTTTACCGGTTCGCGTCTGACGATGAACGTGGCGGCCAATGCCCAGCTGCACCACATCAAGCTGGCGTTTGAGAATCCGCTCAGTCACCACTTCGCTCACAACGATATTCTGCTGGGCCAGGATGCCGCGGCGTACAGCCACAGCTTCCTGCTTGGCGGCGCGGTGCTGCGCCACAATACCAGCACCCAGCTGAACGGTGAAAACACTACGCTGCGTATTAACAGCCTGGCGATGCCGGTGAAGTCAGAAGTGTGCGACACGCGCACCTGGCTTGAGCATAACAAAGGCTACTGCAACAGCCGTCAGCTGCACAAAACCATCGTCAGCGACAAAGGACGTGCGGTGTTTAACGGCCTGATCAACGTGGCGCAGCACGCCATCAAAACTGACGGGCAGATGACCAACAATAACCTCTTGCTGGGACGTCTGGCAGAGGTGGACACCAAACCACAGCTGGAAATCTATGCGGACGACGTGAAATGCAGCCACGGTGCGACGGTTGGGCGTATTGACGATGAGCAGATGTTCTACCTGCGCTCGCGCGGGATAGACCAGCAGGCCGCGCAAAAGATGATTATTTACGCCTTTGCGGCTGAGCTGACGGAAGCGCTGCCCGATGGCGGACTTAAACAGCAGGTGCTGGCCCGTATCGGTCAGCGGCTGCCTGGAGGCGAAGCATGACATTTCCCGTAGAGAAAGTCCGGGCAGATTTTCCGGTACTGACCCGTGAAGTGAACGGTCTGCCGCTGGCCTATCTCGACAGTGCGGCCAGCGCGCAAAAACCAAATCAGGTGGTGGATGCGGAAGCCGAGTTTTACCGCCACGGTTATGCGGCGGTACATCGCGGGATCCACACCCTGAGCGCCGAGGCGACCCAGCGCATGGAAAACGTGCGCACTCAGGTTGCGGCCTTCCTCAACGCGCGTTCGCCGGAAGAGCTGGTATTCGTGCGCGGCACCACCGAAGGGATCAACCTGGTGGCTAACAGCTGGGGCAATGCGCAGGTGCACGCGGGAGATAACATCATCATCACCCAGATGGAGCACCATGCCAACATCGTGCCCTGGCAGATGCTCTGTGAGCGTGTGGGGGCGCAACTGCGGGTGATCCCCCTAAATGAAGACGGCACGCTCCAGCTGGAAAAGCTGGACGCCCTGCTGGACGACAGAACGCGGCTGGTGGCGGTGACCCACGTTTCAAACGTGCTGGGGACGGAAAATCCGGTGTCGCTGATCGTCGACAAAGCTCATCAGGTTGGTGCGAAAGTGTTGATTGATGGCGCCCAGGCGGTGATGCACCATGCGGTTGACGTTCAGGCTCTGGACTGCGATTTCTACGTCTTCTCCGGGCACAAGCTGTATGGCCCGACGGGCATTGGCGTGTTGTATGTGAAAGAGGACATTCTCCAGGCCATGCCGCCGTGGGAAGGGGGCGGGTCAATGATCGCCACCGTCAGCCTGACGGACGGCACAACCTACGCCCGTGCGCCCTGGCGCTTCGAGGCGGGTACGCCCAACACGGGCGGGATCATCGGGCTGGGCGCGGCCATTAGCTACGTCTCTGAAACGGGGCTGGCGGCGATTCAGGAGTACGAACAGCAGCTGATGCATTATGCCTTGCAGGAGCTGGCCAGCGTCCCGGAACTGACCTTATATGGCCCTGCTGACCGTCTGGGTGTGATAGCCTTCAACCTCGGCAAGCATCACGCCTATGATGTAGGCAGTTTCCTTGATAATTACGGCGTCGCCGTACGTACCGGGCATCACTGCGCGATGCCGCTGATGGCGTATTATCAGGTACCGGCTATGTGCCGCGCATCGCTGGTGATGTACAACACAACGGAAGAGGTCGACAGACTGGTGGCGGGACTAAAACGTATTCACCAGCTGCTTGGCTAACGGAGAGGCGAGAGATGGCAGATTTGCCGGACAGAGATAAATTGCTGCGCAACTTTGGGCGTTGCGCGAACTGGGAAGAGAAATACCTTTATATTATCGAGCTGGGCCAGCGCCTGCCGCCGCTCAGCGAAGAGGCGCATAACCCGGACAACATCATTCAGGGCTGCCAGAGCCAGGTCTGGATCCTGATGCAACAGACGGATGAAGGCGTAATTGAATTACAGGGTGACAGCGATGCCGCCATTGTGAAGGGGCTTATTGCCGTCGTATTTATTCTTTATCACCAGATGTCGGCGCAGGATATTGTCGCCTTTGACGTTCGCCCGTGGTTTGAAAAAATGGCCTTAACCCAGCACCTCACCCCGTCCCGATCCCAGGGACTGGAAGCGATGATCCGCGCCATACGCGCCAAAGCCGCAATCCTTAGCTAAACTGACAGAACAGCATTCATTCTGTTTCGCGAGGTGGTTTCCACCTCGCTGGTTTTTCAGCTTTCTGACGTTTGGTCAGTGAATAAGGAATCTCAGCATGAAGCGCGCATCTCTACTCTATTACTCCTTGGTTCGCTCAGTGCTGTTAATTCAGCCTGGGCGGTTGATTATCCTTTACCGCCCGCAGGCAGCCGCCTGATTGGGCAAAACCAGACATACACCATTCAGGAAGGTGACAATAAACTTCAGTCTATCGCTCGTCGCTTTAATACCGCCGCACAGCTGATCCTTGAAACCAATAATACCATTGCTCCGGTGAACCCTGCGCCAGGAACGGTCATTACCATCCCTTCCCAGATGCTACTGCCGGACACCGAGCGTGAGGGCATTGTGGTGAATCTGGCGGAGCTGCGTCTTTACTTCTATCTGCCTGGCGAAAATATCGTGCAGGTCTATCCGCTGGGCATTGGTCAGCTTGGGCTGGAAACACCGGTCAGCACCACCCGTGTGAGTCAGAAAATCCCTAACCCTACCTGGACCCCCACTGCGGGCATCAGAGCGCGCTCACTGGCCCAGGGCATTAAACTGCCGCCTGTGGTACCCGCAGGGCCAAATAACCCGCTGGGGCGCTTTGCGCTTCGTCTGGGTATCGGGAATGGGGAATATCTTATTCACGGCACCAGCGCGCCGGACAGCGTAGGGTTGCGGGTCAGCTCGGGTTGTATGCGAATGAATGCGCCGGATATCAAAGCGTTGTTTGAGCAAGTGCGCGTCGGCACGCGGGTGCAGATCATCAATGAGCCGGTGAAGTTCTCCGTCGAGCCGGACGGCAAACGTTATATCGAGGTGCACAGGCCGCTGGCGCAGGCTGAGGGCGAAAACCCACAGACGGTGCCGTTCACGCACTCGGCGGCGTTTACCGCCTTTGCAGCGGAGTCAGGTAGCGATAAAACGCAAATCGACAAGGCCCTGGCGCGCAGAGCGGGGATCCCGGTTGCCGTGTCAGCAGGCAGTGGTTCTTCAGCCAGCAATTCTGTCCTGTCGGTACAGAACAGTCGTGTCTCAGCGGCGGTGGCGGAAGGCGAGGGAGAGAAAGCGCTTCAGTAGAGGTTTGACGAAGGCAAAAAAAATGGCGCACAATGTGCGCCATTTTATTAACAGGTACTATTACTTACGGTATTTAGTAGCCTGGTTGTCCAGACGCTGGTTAGCGCGAGCTGCGTCGTCTTTAGCAGCCTGAACGTCGGAACGCATTGCGTTCACGTCGTTGCTCAGCTGGTCAACTTTAGCGTTCAGAGTCTGAACGTCAGAAGACAGCTGATCGATTTTAGCGTTGCTGGAGCAACCTGCCAGCAGAGTAGAACCCAGGATTACCGCGCCCAGTACCAGTTTAGTACGATTCATTATTAATACCCTCTAGATTGAGTTAATCTCCATGTAGCGTTACAAGTATTACACAAAGTTTTTTGGGTTGAGAATATTTTTTTGATGGGATTACGCCTATTTTTGATCGTTCGCTCAAAGAAGCAACGAAATCGGCAATTTTGACGAAAAAGCTATGTTAAAAAAGGCATTTTTCATCGGATTCATCTTAGATAAATCGCGATTAAATAGAAAAACCCGATTTGCTTTTTGAATAGTTCTGGTTAAAGGCGGGAATAAAAAAAGCGCCCCGAAGGACGCTTTTTAACAAAACAATAATTTGTTCGTGAAATATTACAGCACGTGGACAGATGCAGTGTTGGTGGTGCCGCTTGGAACCAGCGCGCCAGAAACCATAACCACCACGTCGCCTTTCTGGGCCAGGCCACAATCAACCAGTTCCAGAGCCACTTCTTTACCCAGACGATAGAAATCATCGGTAGAGGCAATCTCTTTCACCAGGTGTGGGATCACACCTTTGCTCAGCACCAGCTGACGCGCGGTAGTTTCGTTGGTGGTCAGCGCCAGAATGGTCGCATCCGGGAAATATTTACGCACGGCACGCGCAGATTTACCACCCTGGGTCGCCACGACAATCAGTGGGGCTTCCAGTTTCTCAGCGGTTTCTACCGCACCACGGCACACGGCTTCGGTGATGCGCAGTTTACGGCTGTCGTTGTTGTAATCCAGACGGCTTTTCATCACGCGGTCGGTACGCTCACAGATGGTCGCCATGATACCGACCGCTTCCAGAGGGTATTTCCCTTTTGCAGATTCGCCAGACAGCATAACGGCATCGGTACCGTCGAGGATGGCGTTTGCTACGTCGCCTGCTTCAGCGCGGGTAGGGCGTGGGTTTTTGATCATGGAGTCCAGCATCTGCGTTGCGGTGATAACCACTTTACGCGCGCGAACACATTTCTCGATCATCATCTTCTGCGCGAAGATCACTTCTTCAACCGGGATTTCTACGCCCAGGTCGCCACGCGCTACCATGATACCGTCAGACGCTTCGAGGATTTCGTCGAAGTTGTTCAGGCCTTCCTGGTTTTCGATCTTGGAGATGATCTGAATGTTCTCGCCGCCGTGCGCTTTCAGGTGCTCACGGATCTCAACCACGTCAGAACGTTTACGGATAAAGGAGGCAGCAACGAAGTCCACGCCTTGTTCGCAGCCGAAGATCAGGTCTTGTTTGTCTTTTTCAGCCAGCGCTGGCAGCGCAATGGACACACCCGGCAGGTTAACGCCTTTGTTTTCGCCCAGATCGCCGTTGTTCAGCACTTTACAGATAACCTTGTTACCTTCGATCGCCGTCACTTCCATGCCGATCAGGCCGTCATCTACCAGCACGGTGTTGCCAACAGACAGATCGCTGGTGAAGCCTTCGTAGGTCACGGCAACGATTTCGTTGTTACCCACAACGGATTTGTCGGTGGTGAAGGTGAAGGTCTGGCCCGCTTTCAGGGAAACGTCGTTACCGCCTTCCAGTTTGATGGTGCGGATTTCAGGACCTTTGGTGTCGAGCAGGATTGCCGCTTTTTTCCCGGTCTTGCTCATCACGTTGCGCAAGTTCTGGATACGCTGACCGTGTTCAGCATAGTCGCCGTGGGAGAAGTTCAGACGCATCACGTTCATGCCGGCATCCAGCATTTTGCTCAGCATCTCTTCGGATTCGGTTTTCGGGCCGATAGTACAAACAATTTTCGTCTTTTTCATGACAGTCTTAGTCTTTAAGTTGGGAAGGATATGGAAATCTCGCTCCGGGGGCGCACCGCCGCGGAGTCAAACCTGTGTTGCGAAAGAGTATATGACACGCACTAAGAATAGGTGACATCAAATGAGCGTGCAGAAGAAAGTGTGCCTGAGTGCCAGCCCAACGAAGGAGAGGAGAAGTTGTACGTTGTTTTTTGTATTCCAAGCGCTGAAACCATTCACCAGGGATTTGGCGCGCATTATACGCTGATTTACAGTAAAAAGGAAAATGGAAACAGCGTTTCAAAACAATCTGTGCAGATTCACATAAGTTTGTTATCAAGGCGTTAAGGTCTAATGTCATCTTATGACGGCAGGCGCAACGCCCGCCGTTTTTTGCTCACTTTTCCAGCGCCTGCTGAAGGTCGGCGATCAGATCCTTCGCATCCTCAATCCCCACCGACAGGCGGATAAGCTGCGGCACAATGCCGTTTGCAAGACGCTGCGCCAGAGGTATGGAGGCGTGGGTCATGCTGTAGGGCTGGCTCACCAGACTCTCCACACCGCCCAGACTTTCCGCCAGGGTAAAGAGCGTAAGATGACGGATCACCTCTGCCGCGCGTTGCACATCGCCTTTAATCACAACGGAGATCATGCCGCCCGGCAGCGCCATTTGTCTGCGTGCCAGCGCATACTGGGGATGTGACGCCAGCCCGGGATAGAACACGCGGTCTACCTGCGGATGCTGCTCCAGCCATTGCGCAATTGCCAGTGCGTTGGCGCTGTGCTTCTCAACGCACAGTGAGAGGGTGCGAATCCCCCGCAGCGTCAGGAAACTGCTGAACGGATCCAGAACGCCGCCAACCGCGTTTTGCAGATAGCCCAGACGCTCCGCGAGATCCTTATTTGCCCCGACAACAGCCAGCCCGGCAACCACGTCTGAATGACCGTTGAGATATTTAGTGGCGGAGTGGACCACTATATCGAACCCCGCCTCCAGCGGCCGGTGAATGACCGGGGAGGCGAAGGTATTATCCGCCACGCTGATCGCATTATGGCGCCGGGCAATGTCCGCGATGGCCTCCAGGTCGGCCAGTTTCAACAGCGGGTTCGTTGGCGTTTCCACCCAGATCATGCGCGTGTCCGGGCGAATGGCGGCCTCAAGCCCGGCTACATCGTCCGGCTTAACCCAGCTCACCTGTAACCCAGTGCTGCGCTTGCGCACGTTTTCGATCAGGCGATACGTACCGCCATACACGTCGTCAATGGCGACGATATGGCTGTCTTTATCCAGCAGTTCGAGCACGGTGGAAATGGCTGCCAGCCCTGACGCGAAAGCGTACCCGCGCGTGCCGCCTTCCAGTTCGGCGATGGCGGTCTCCAGCGCGTGGCGGGTTGGATTGCCGCTCCGGGAGTATTCGTAGCCGGTATGTTCACCCGGTGCCGGTTGCGCAAACGTCGACGTGGCGTAAATTGGCGGCATCACGGCGCCGTGCGGGTCGTGATACTCACCGCTGTGAACGCTGAGGGTGGCCAGGTTTTTCATCTTTTGCTCCTTTTATTTTGTCAGGCGGTTACGCCAGGCGGTGAGTACATCACTGCGTGTGATCAGACCCAGAAAGCGATCTTCGTCACAAATAATCGCCACCAGGCCACGGTCAAAGATGGCGTACAGGGCGCTCTCCGGGGCCTGCTTATCCAGATATTCGACCTGACGCGTCATGGCCGCCGTCACGGGGAGAGAGAAGCGATCGGCATCTCCCCCGATGTGTCGCAGCAGGTCCCACTCGTCGATGATGCCGACGACCTTGTCGTTATCGAGCACCGGCAGCTGGGAGATGTCGTACAGGCGCATGCGGGCCAGCACGGTGGAAAGCGTGTCGTCCGGGGCGGCAGTCACCGTCGCGCCTTCATCGTGGCGCAGGGCAATATAGTCCGAGAGATCGCCTGCCTGCGGACGCGAAATCAGCCCCTGCTGGCGCATCCAGTCGTCGTTGAACATCTTCGAGAGGTATTTATTGCCGCTGTCGCAGGCGAAGGTGACCACACGTTTTGGCGTAGTCTGCGCCTGGCAATATTTCAGCGCCGCCGCCAGCAGCGTGCCGGTGGAGGAGCCTGCCAGGATCCCTTCCGTTTTTAGCAGATCGCGGGCGGTGGTGAACGCCTCGCGATCGGTAATGCGCCAGGCGCGGTTAACCCCTTCGATGTGCGCCAGCGGAGGGATAAAGTCTTCGCCAATCCCTTCAACCAGCCACGATCCGGCATCGTGATGGCGTACGTTTTCAACCTGGTCCGCCAGCACCGACCCGGCCGGATCGGCAAGCACAAATTCCGTCTGCGGCAAATGTTCTGCAAACCACGCCTGTAAGCCGCCCAGCGTACCGCCGGACCCCACGCCGACGACGATGGCATCGATCTGGCCGTCAAGCTGTTCAAACAGTTCCGGTGCGGTAGTGGTGCGGTGCGCCAGCGGATTGGCCGCGTTATTGAACTGATCAATATAAAACGCGCCTGGCAGTTCGTTCGCCAGCCGCCGGGCATAATCCTGGTAGTAGGCCGGATGCCCTTTATTCACATCTGAACGGGTCAGCACGACCTGCGCCCCTAACGCGCGCAGGTGGAAAATCTTCTCGAGGCTCATTTTGTCCGGCACCACCAGGATCAGCGAGTAGCCCTTCTGCGCCGCAATCAACGCCAGCCCCAGGCCGGTGTTCCCCGCCGTGGCTTCAATAATGGTGCCGCCGGGCCGTAGCTGGCCCGTACGCTCGGCTTCATTAATCATCGACAACGCGACGCGGTCTTTAATCGAGCCGCCGGGATTCTGGTTTTCCAGCTTCAGAAACAGCGAGCAGGGGCCGGTGTCCAGCTTGTGCAGCTGGATGAGCGGCGTACGGCCAATCAGTTCGGTGACGGAGTGGTAAAGCGTCATGGTCATGTCCTGTGAAGAGGTGATGACCGGATGATAGAACCATGAAATTTTCTCAATAAAGAACCTTTCACTGAGTTTTAGAACGGAAAGGAATAATCCTTGTGTTTTCAGATGGAAAGACAGCAAGACGTAAAGTTGTCCGGATGTGAGGATGGCTATATCCGCATAAAGTGCTGCAAAATTAGCCGATTTCGTCGGGTGAGTAAGACCTGATATGCAAATGGCAGATAATTATTGCTGATATTCATCTAAATGCTTTTCACCCGCCAGTTCGCTGCTTATTCCTGAGCATTATAAGAAATTCTTTTTTGGTCATTTAAAAGCTGATAACGGCTGTTTACTATCTTTTGGACATCCAAACTGCTAAACCGCTATATGCGAAACGGATAACGAATAAGAATGATTGTACTCAGCAATATTTCGAAGGTTTTTGACAACGGGAAACAGGCGCTGACAGCCGTTGATAACGTCAACCTGACGATAGAGCAGGGACAGATTTACGGGATCATCGGTTACAGCGGGGCCGGGAAAAGTACGCTGATCCGTCTGCTGAACGGTCTGGAAAAGCCCAGCGCCGGCAGCGTCACCATTAACGGTCAGGATATCTCCGCCGCGAAGGGAGAAGCGCTGCGTCAGGCACGCCTGAAAATCAGCATGGTGTTCCAGCACTTTAATCTGCTTTGGTCGCGCACGGTGAAGGAAAACATCGCCTTTTCAATGCAAATTGCCGGTGTGCCAAAAGCGCAAATTCAGGCTCGCGTTGCCGAGCTGGTGGAGCTGGTCGGCCTGAAGGGGCGCGAGAATGCCTACCCATCCCAGCTGAGCGGCGGGCAAAAACAACGTGTGGGCATTGCCCGCGCGCTGGCCAATCATCCGGACGTACTGCTGTGTGACGAAGCCACCTCGGCGCTGGATCCGCAGACCACCGATCAGATCCTCGATCTGCTCCTGGACATTAACCGTCGCTTTAACCTGACCATCGTACTCATTACGCATGAGATGCACGTGGTGCGCAAAATCTGCGACCGCGTGGCGGTGATGGAAAACGGCAAGGTGGTAGAAGAGGGGGACGTGCTGAGCGTGTTTACGCATCCGCAGCAGCCGATCACCCGGCAGTTTGTCCGCCAGGTGAGCCAGTACGCGGAGGAAGAGACCTTCAATACCGAACTGGCAAAAGATCTGGAAGGCACGGTGATCAGGCTGACCTTCACCGGGCACAGCACGCACAGGCCGATCGTCGGTGAACTGACCCTGCGCTACGGCCTGCCGTTTAACATCCTGCACGGCAAAATGACGCAAACCGCCCACGGTGTTTTCGGGCAGCTCTGGGTGCACGTGGTGGCATCGGACGAACAACTGAACAATATCCTCGCCGACCTGAAGCAAAGCGATATTGAAGGCGAGGTAATCAAGCATGGCTGAAGAACTCTTTCCGCACCTGAAGTGGGATCAGCTTTGGGCTGCAACCCAGGAGACGCTTTACATGACCGCGCTTTCCGGCGTGGCAACGTTTGTCCTGGGGAGCGCGCTCGGTCTGGCGCTGTTTTTAACCGCCCGCGGCGGGTTATTCCACAACCGCACGGTCTACAGCGTGATGTCGATTGTGGTGAACGTGTTCCGCTCGATTCCGTTCATCATTCTCATCGTTCTGCTGATCCCGTTCACCAAGACCGTTGTGGGGACCATTCTCGGCGCTAACGCTGCGCTGCCCGCCCTGATTGTGGGCGCGGCGCCGTTCTACGCCCGTCTGGTCGAGATTGCCTTGCGAGAAGTAGACAAAGGAGTCATTGAGGCCACGCGTTCGATGGGCGCGCGGCTGAGCACGTTAGTGTTTCGGGTTTTATTGCCGGAATCTTCACCCGCACTGGTTTCAGGTATGACGGTGACGCTGATTGCGCTGGTGAGCTACAGCGCAATGGCAGGGGTGATAGGTGCCGGCGGTTTGGGAAATCTGGCTTATCTGGAAGGATTCCAGCGCAACCATGGTGACGTCACGCTGGTGGCAACGGTGACCATTCTGATCATCGTGTTCATTATCCAGTTCTGCGGCGATGCCATTACTTCACTGTTAGATAAACGCTAATAAATACACACAGGAACCACATCATGAAAAAGACACTGACACTGATCGCCGCCGCAACCCTGAGTGCCCTGAGCTTTGCCTCCTGGGCGGACACGCTCACCGTGGGGGCGTCCAACACCCCGCACGCGGAAATTCTGGAGCAGGCTAAGCCGATTCTGGCGAAGCAGGGGATCGATCTGGAGATTAAACCGTTCCAGGACTACATTCTGCCAAATACGGCGCTGGCGGGGCATGACATTGACGCAAACTATTTCCAGCACATCCCTTACCTGAACAGCGTCCTGAAAGATCATGCGGGCGATAAGGATTATGACTTTGTCAGTGCGGGCGCAATCCACATTGAGCCGATCGGTATCTATTCGAAAAAATACAAATCGCTGAAGGATCTGCCGGAAGGCGGCAAAATCATCATGCGTGATGCGGTTTCCGAGGAAGGGCGTATTCTCTCCATCTTCGAAAAAGAGGGCGTGATCAAGCTGAAGCCAGGCATCGATAAAGTGACCGCGCGCATCAGCGATATCGTGGAGAACCCGAAAAAGCTGCAATTCACCCCTAACGTCGAGGCATCTCTGCTGCCGCAGATGTACAACAACGACGAAGGTGCTGCGGTGGTGATCAACGCCAACTACGCAATTGATGCCGGTCTGGATCCGGTGCACGATCCAATTGCGGTTGAAAGCGGTGAGAATAACCCGTACGCCAACATCATTACCGTTCATCGCGGTGACGAGAAGAAGAAGGATATCGTCGCGCTGGTGAACGTGCTGCACTCCAAAGAGATCCAGGACTGGATCCGCACCAAATACAAAGGCGCGGTCATCCCGGTAAACAACTAATCTCCTGATTTTCCAGACGAAGCCCGGCGAACTACACGCCGGGCTTCTTTTTTGTATCCAGCCGACGAATGATTTAAGCTGACGGTTTAGGGCAACGGAGTGATGGCAATGGGCAATGTGACCAAAGACGAAGCGCTTTACCAGGAGATGTGTCGGGTGGTAGGCAAGGTCGTTCTCGAAATGCGTGATTTAGGGCAGGAGCCGAAACATATTGTCATTGCGGGCGTTCTGCGTACCGCGCTGGCGAACCAGCGCGTTAAGCGCAGTGAGTTGACCACCAAAGCGATGGAAACGGTGGTTAAAGCGCTGGCCGGCTGACGCGCCAGCGCTTCGCGAGCAGCTCAAGCGAGCAGCAGAGCAGGTAATAGATTACACCCGTGAAGATAAAAATGGCCGCCGGGTAAATTTGCACCCGGTTGTTGATCTGTCCCGCCACCGTGGTCAGTTCAGGAACGTTCACGATAAACGCCAGCGACGTATCCTTCAGCAGGCTGATAAAAATCCCCACCAGCGACGGCAGAATATTTCTCAGCGCCTGCGGCAGCAGCACGCGCCACAGCGTTTGCTGCGTACTGAACCCTTGAGAAAGCGCGGCCTCATTCTGGCCCGACGGCAGAGCTCTCAGTCCGGCTAACACCGAATGCATCACCGCAGCCGCGGTAAACCAGGCCAGCGCCAGCGTGACGGTCGTCGCGCCCGGGAGATCCCTGCCGGTTATCAGTGGCAGCAGATACCACATCCAGAATATCACGAAGATCAGGGGGATCCCGCGAATCAACTCTGCCCACGCAAACAGCGCACTGCGCACCACGCCGGGATAGCGCCAGGCGACGCAAGCCAGCACAATCCCGCCGGGCAGGGCAAGCGCGGCGGCGCCTGCGGCCATCAGCAGTGAGAGCAGTACGCCGCCGGGTTCTCCCGCAGCCGCACGTCCCCAAAGCAGATAATCCAGGTTTTCGACAACAACGTTAAATCCGGGGATCATGATTTTTCCTCCCTGAATGGGGGCCGAGGCGCACCAGCACGCTTCCCGTCACCATCCCGGTAAGCAAGTAGAGCACCGTACCGACGGTGAAGGCTTCCAGTGCATGGGCGTTGTAACTTTCTATCTGGCGGACCTGGTAGGTCAGTTCGGCGAAGCCAATCCCGCTCGCGAGCGAGGAGAGCTTCATCAGGTTAAGGTACTGGCCGACGACGGGCTGCCACGCGTTAGCGAGCCCCTGTGGCAGAAGAATGTAGCGAAACAGACGCCATGAGGAAAATCCCTGAGCGAGCGCCGCCTCCCGTTGCCCGGCAGGTACGGAACGCAGCCCCGATTCCACTTCTTCAATTAAAAACGCCGAGGTAAAGACGCCTAACCCCCAGGCGGAGCATAAAAACTCTGGCGTAAACCACCAGACGTCACCGGGTAAAATGGACCAGCTGTGGTCTGCGTTCACCGCGTCACGCAGCCCCTGCGGCAACCCGTTCCAGGCGGCGAAATACCAGAACAGCAGCTGTACCAGCAGCGGCGTATTGCGAAACAGCGATACCCAGCAGCTGACGATCAATGTCCCGAAACGTCCCCCGGAAAGCCGCAAAAGCATAAAGAACAAGGCGAGCAGGCTGGCCAGCATAATCCCCGCCAGCGTCACCCACAGAGTGGTGAGAAATCCGGAGAGGATCCAGTGCAGGGGCTGTCCGGCCAGCACCCCCTGCCAGTCCAGAGCGGGCATTACAGTTGCTCCTGATGCAGCGGATCCAGCACTTTTTGCAGGAAACGCCTCGCACGGGGATGCGACGGTCGATTGAAAAATTGCGCCGGGGGCGCGGTTTCCAGAATTTTTCCGCCGTCGATAAAGACGATTCGATCGGCAATTTCCCGGGCGAACTGCATCTCATGGGTAACGACAATCATGGTGATCCCGCTGTGCGCGAGGGTTTTCATCACAAACAGCACTTCGCCAATCATTTCCGGGTCGAGTGCCGACGTCGGCTCGTCAAAGAGAATGATTTGCGGCGACGAGGCCAGAGCACGGGCAATCGCCACGCGCTGCTGCTGTCCGCCGGAAAGTTCAGCGGGGAAGCGGTGCGCCTTCTCCAGCATGCCGACCTTCTCCAGCAGCGCCAGCGCGCGCTCCTGGGCAGGCAGGGGTTTCCAGCCGTGAACGTGCTCCAGTGCCAGGGTAATGTTCTGACTGGCGGTAAGGTGGGCATAGAGATTGAACTGCTGGAACACAAACCCGACGCGGCTGCGTAACTGACGTAGCCTGCTGCCGGAAAGCTGTCCGGTCGGCTTGTGGTCGATCAGAATCTCCCCGCCGCTCAGGCTCTCAAGCTGGTTGATAAGCCGAATCAGGGTCGATTTTCCGGAACCCGAAGGGCCGAGAATGGCAACCACTTCACCCGGCATGATGGTGAGGTTAATGTCGGTTAAAACCGGATGGTCGCCGTAGCGTTTGTCCACATGGCGAAACTCAACGCTGGCCTGTTCCAGACGTGAAAAATCCGCGGCATTGGCCGCGGAGCGTGAAAATAAACCTGAGAGCATATTACCGGGCTTCTATTTTAAAGTTACGAGGCTGTGGAGCTGGGGTGCCTGGACCGAACCAGACGTCATAGATTTTTGCCGCCTGGCCGTTTTTCTCCAGGGTTACCAGCTCATCGTTAACGGCTTTCAGCAGCGCCGTTTCACCCTTTTTCACCCCCACGCCAATCTCTTCTTTACTGAGCAGGTCGGGCAGGATTTTGAAGTCGGCTTTATCCGGCGCCTGCGCCAGCAGACCGGCCAGAATGGTGCTGTCCTGGGTAATGGCCTGCACGTTGCCATTGCGCAGTGCCGTCAGCGCCAGCGGAATATCATCATAAGAGAGGACGCGGGACTGCGAAAAACGCTGGTGCAGCGCCTGTTCACCCGTCGTACCTTTTACGGCGCCAATGCGTGCCCGGCTATAGTCATCAAGCTTGTCCGGTGATTTTGCCGGAACCAGGAACTGCTGGCCGGTGACAAAGTAAGGCGTCGAGAAATCAATGACCTGTGCGCGTTCCGGAGTGATGGTGATATCCGCCACGATGAGATCCGCTTTTCCGGACTGTAGCAGCGGTATACGGTTAGCCGGATTGGTGGCGACCAGTTCAAGCTTTACGCCAAGCGATTTCGCCAGCGCTTTGGCGAAGTCCACGTCGTAACCCACTATCTCATGTGTTTTGGCATCAATCGAGCCAAAGGGTGGATTGGCATCAAACGTGGCCACTTTCACCACGCCTGCTGCCTTGATATCCGCCAGCCGATCGGCCTGCGCCTGCGCTGAAACCAGGCCCCAGGCTGCCACTAATCCCAGAACCTGCGCCCGTTTTTTAAACCCTTTCATTTTTGCAGCCATAGTCATACGCCATCCCGTTGTTTTTGTTTTACCCCGTTACGCTCCCATAAGGGAAAGCTATCGCCAAATAAGAAATCGTTCTTTGCTATGAGAAAAAAAGCATGAGTGAACAAGGTGTTAAAGAAGAGAGCAGACGGCGGGGCGCTATTTGCAGATCCTGCACATCGACAGTGGATTTTGATATTTCCCCCGGGCGCAATTTGGGTGTTTAACTGAGGACAGGTTAAGCGAGAAGGGTAATGACGATGAAAAAATGGATAAGCACGTTACGGCGGTTTTTTGCGCCCCGACCAGTGAATGCGGAGAACAGCGCGCAACGTGTTCTTGAGTCAATACTGCCTGTCGCCAGCCTGTATGGCGTGGACGTAGCCAACATCGACCCGGAGTGGTTCCATGATAAAACGTCACGCTGAACTGCGCCGGACGCGCGAAATGTACTGGAATGAGCTGTGCGTGGTGTCTGTAAAGCGAGGATGAAGGGAAAAATACCCAGGCAAATCCTCGGTAAATGATGGCCGTTTTGTTACCACTATCTCCTTTCACAGATGGAGATAATAATGAAACGGACAGTATTAACCCCCGCGCTTTCTGCCTCCGCACTTCTGCTTACCATGCAGGCGGTACACGCTGGTCCACAGGCGCATGTTGTATGCAGTTATTCCCACACCCTCGGCGATGATGCCATTATGATGTTCGGCATGCCCAATGAGGCTATGCTGCACGATTTTTTTGGTAACGTGCACGCGGATGCTTACTCCAGCCGTGAATCTCTGCGTACCCAGGAAAAGACCACCTGCGATAACAAAGCAGACAGCTCGGCCTACTGGGCTCCGTCGCTAAAATTGCCGGACGGAACGGTAGTCAAACCCGCCTATCAAAAAACCTATTATCAGGCATCGAACGTTGACGCCTGGCCGCTTCATCCGTTTCCGCCGGGGCTGTCGCTGCTGGCGGGCGATCATCATGGCACCGCGCCAAATCCGCATATCACCTTTTTATGCGCCAATGGTAAGGGCTATACCACCAGAACGGGTGAAGTCTGCGGCTTACGCAAGGCGAAGGATGCCGTGCAGTTTAATATCGGCATTCAGTTCCCGAACTGCTGGGACGGGGTCAACCTGAAGCCCGCCCACGGCCTGGCTAACGCCACCTACGATACGAAAGGACAGTGTCCGTCCGCCTTCCCGGTGAAGATCCCGACGGTGAACATGAATATTGCGTACGTGCTCCCGACAATTAGCTCTCTGGATACCAGTAAAGTCCAGCTTTCCCTCGACCCCATCATGCATGGTAGTGAGCGTGAAGAGCGGTGGGGGAGCCTGTATACGGCGCATGCTGACTTCATGAACGGCTGGACGGAAGATGCCGCGCGATTTATGACCGACCTGTGCATGAACCGGGGAATGGATTGCGGCACCACCGTGCCGTATGGTTATTCAAAAGCGAAGGCTAACGTCTGGCTCAGCAGCATGGAACCGGCACTTTCACAGCCCGATCCCCAGGTCTTACTGGTGCAGGATAACTGGAAGAACGGTGGACGCACGAAAAACAGCGAAACATTGTCGCTGGTGAAGTTCAACATCCCTCCGCTGCCTGTCGGACAGGATCCTGCCAAGTTTAAATACCGCGTGAGAATTTATGGCGGGAAAGTGGAAACTGACGGCGCGGATCAAATCTTCTTCTATCCGGCGAGTAACGACTGGGAACCGGCCACCGTGAGCTGGCAGTCACGACCTTCCTGCAACTATCGCTCGGAT
Source organism: Enterobacter cloacae complex sp. 397G4 (assembly GCF_050031515.1). Taxonomy (NCBI): domain Bacteria; kingdom Pseudomonadati; phylum Pseudomonadota; class Gammaproteobacteria; order Enterobacterales; family Enterobacteriaceae; genus Enterobacter; species Enterobacter cloacae complex sp. 397G4. Next base: position 2,041,896 of record NZ_JBLGWE010000001.1, read on the forward strand.
GCGGTGCTGTACCTGAACCACTCCCGCGAATACCGGATGGTGGACGTGGATAAAGCGGTGCGCAAGGCGCTGGCAGAAGGGAAAACCGACATTTCGTGGTATATCGGCGGCGATCGTCAGGGAAATCACTATCAGTTTGAGACGGGGTCATCTCCCCAAAGCCTGATCCTGATGCTGACCGGGTTTAGCAAAACGCCGGAGATCTGATAGCGGGTAGCAAAAGGCATTCATAAAAAAAAAGCACCGGGGAGCCCGGTGCTTTTTCTTCAGATCTTGCAGGCATCGCCGCAGTCGTCATCGGCGACAATCGCCTGAGCTTTTTTATCCGCATCGTCGAGACGTTCCGCGTTGCGCTCTTCTGCTTCATCCAGCCCGTTAAAGACTAAGTTATCGAGATCAATTTCCATGTGCCACCTGCGTTATTCAGTTTTTGATACTGGCATAGTATAAGTCAAAAAAAGCGGGCCAGGCACCCCTCAGCACATATGGATAATCCCTGCCATACTCAGTGATTTATTGCTGAGGAAAGCCGATGATTACACTCTGTAAAACCTGCGGTACCGCTTACGATGAACAGCCCAAAAACTGCCCGATTTGCGACGATGAGCGCCAGTATGTCCCGGTGACGGGCCAGACATGGACGGACTTCGACAGCCTTACGACCACGCACACCAACAAATGGCAACAGCTGGAGCCGCAGCTGTTCAGCATCAAAACCGTTCCCGCTTTTGCCATCAACCAGCGGGCGCTTCTGCTGCGTACGCCACAGGGCAATGTTCTGTGGGACTGCATCGCCAATCTTGACCCGGCGACCAGAGCGTTAGTTGACGCGTTCGGGGGGATCAGCGCGATCGCGATTTCGCACCCGCATTACTACACCACCATGCAAGAGTGGGCCGCGGCGTTTAACGCACCGATCTACCTGCACGCCAGCGATCGGCAGTGGGTGATGCGTGACAGCCCGGCGATACGCTTCTGGGAGGAGGACGCCCTGGAGATTATGCCTTTGGTGACTCTTCTGCGGCTGGGCGGGCATTTTGCAGGCGGCACGGTGCTGCACTGGCAGTCAGGCGACGGCGTGCTGCTGGCCGGTGATATTTTGCAGGTTACGCCCGGTAAGGACGCCGTGTCGTTTATGTGGAGTTATCCGAATATGCTGCCGCTGCCTGCCCGCACCGTTGAGTCGGTGATTGGTCGACTGACAGGGAAAACGTACCAGCGCCTGTACGGGGCCTTTGAAGGGCAGAACATCCCGGCGAACGCGGATGAGATCGTGCAGCGGTCGGGCCAGAAATATATTGCTTGTCTCGGCTAAGGCGCGGTGGTTAAATTTTACGAGTGTGATCGCGATCATACCTAAACTAAAACAGATAAAAGAGAAATGGCTATGCAACATATCATTGAAGGTTTTCTCAGCTTTCAAAAAGAGATTTTCCCGCAACGTAAAGAGCTTTTTCGTAGTTTAGCGTCCAGTCAGAATCCCAAAGCGCTGTTCATCTCCTGCTCCGACAGCCGTCTGGTTCCGGAACTGGTTACGCAACAGGAGCCAGGACAGCTCTTTGTCATTCGAAACGCGGGCAACATTGTGCCTCCGTTCGGGCCGGAGCCTGGCGGTGTCTCTGCGACCATCGAATATGCTGTTGTTGCCCTGGGCGTGACCGATATCGTTATTTGCGGCCACTCCAACTGCGGCGCAATGAAGGCGATTGCTGACAACGCCGATCTGGAGCCGATGCCGGCCGTTTCCCACTGGCTGCGCTATTCTGATGCGGCAAAAGCGGTGGTTGAGAAGAAAACATGGGATAAGCCAATCGATAAGGTGAATGCGATGGTGCAGGAGAACGTCTTTGCGCAGCTGAGCAATATCAAGACCCATCCGTCGGTGGCGGTAGGCCTGCGCAACAACGCCATTCGCCTGCACGGCTGGGTATATGACATCGAAAGCGGCAAAATCCTTGCCCTGGACAAGAACACTAAATCGTTCGTGTCGCTGTCGGAAAACCCGGACGTCTTCTTCGAGTAACCCGACCCCGCAGGGCAGGGAAGCTCTGTTAAAATTCCATGAATGGTAACTTCCTTCGCACGCCCGACGCAGGTTTTCCAGCCGCTTTCGCCATCGCTTTACCAATTTCAGCGCACTCAGACAAACCCTGAACAAAGGGATGATCGTGCATCAGCCAGGGGATCGCCCCAAAAGCGATGCGCCCCCGCAGTGATGCAGGCGCCAGCAACGTATAGTCTTCCCCCACGTCCGGGACGTCATCGCCGGTTTCCGCAAGCTGTTTACGCAGGGTGGGGAAGGGAATGTCCTTGTTTCTGAGTGGCTTTTGCCCGCGCGCATCAATAAACACGTCGAAGCGGTAACGCTTTTCTGCCGTGGTGATGACGGTCTGATCGCTGCCGATATCCAGGTCGTAATTATCACCGAGTGCGACCACGCTAATGATCCCTGCCTCGCGCAGCGCCAGTAAACGGCGGATAGACTGCGGTGGAATGGCGGCATAATTATCGATAAACACACGCTCCAGCCCGGATTTAAACCGCTCTCTGTCATGCTCACTGAGTGAAGGGACGATGGCCTGAACCACTTCATGCAGACGAAGCACGGTATAGCGCCAGGCAACGGTGCGTTTTTCGCGCTTGTTGCGCTCCACTTCTTTCAGATTCGCTTCGGCCCAGGTGAAAGGGCCATGCTTTTTACGATCCTCAAACCAGACATCACGAAGCGTGTCGGCATTCAGCGTACCGAGCGATATCGCCTGGCACCAGCGCGGATCGGCCAGCTCGAGCTCTTTCACCATCAGCGCAAAGATGCGGTCAAGCAGCCCGTCCGGGCCTTTGGCGATTTCACTTTCCGCCACAGACTCCGTTAACACGGACAGCGGTTCATAAGGGATAGGGCAGTAAAAGTCGGCCTCCGGCAGAACGCCCGTGCGGGACATCAGCGTGATTTTTAGCCCTTCGCTGCCTTTATTGACAATGAACTGCTCCCCGCTAAACCGGCCATGCTGCATCACAACCGCCATTGCAGCGTCCAGCCCGCTGAGGGAGGTACCCATGATCCCCACCTCACAGGCTCGGACCTCCGCGTCCATCAGCCCTGACCATGGGCTTGGGAAATATGCGCGGGTGGTTTCATCTTCATCAGGCCAGACGTGGCCGGTGGCAACAACCGCAAGATCAAACCGCCTTGAGAAAGGGGCATCGTTCACTGAAAGGGCCACGCCGTCTGCATCAGCCTTAATATCCGTGACTTCTGCGTTGGGGTGCACCTCGACATTAAAGCCCGACTTTTTCGCCTCAGCAACGACGGCGAGAAACCGATCGTGAAAATATTCACCCAACAGAATACGCGGCAGGAATTGCCGGTCGTGCAGTTTCTCACTATCGACGTTATAGCGGGCAAGATGGGCCGCACTCTGCTGTTTGAGCCAGTCGAGATAGGTAATAAAAATGGGCGGAATTTCGATACTGGCGATGTTCGCCAGCATCAGCCGGGAATTATCCTCGTCGCTGTAGGGCATACCGACACCGGGTTGGTCTGCCTTTTCGAACACGGTGATCGAAAGCGGTGCTGCGTTGTTAAGAAGTGAGTAAAAGGTATAAATCCCTGTTGGACCTGAGCCGATAATGGCGATTTTTTTCATCGAAAGCGTTCCTGCATTTCTGAACCATAAAATAAGCGTAGCAGGAGAAAGGTTAAATCATTCAATGAAGGAAAAAATTAAGACGTTTTGAAGAGGGGATGTTGCGCCCCTTCCTGAACTTATGGGAAGGTCAATTCAATTGACCCTGGCTGATTAGATATGATTCTGCCTGATTTCTGAAAGGAAAGACTGTTTGGTCCCAGGTTTAACGATTATCTGTATGTGATGGGGGTTAAAAAGTACGGTAACTTCGCCGGCGGGCTTGACCTGCACAGCGTCAGTGAGGAGAACCAGCTGATTTTATCAGGAAAATTCTCCATCTTACGGTCAGTGTACTTTTTAACATGCAGGCTGATGCCGCCCGTGGAAGACAGCCCTGCTCGGGCTCAAAAGATGGCATAGCACACTGTACATCGGATGGTCGTTTTGAGCAGGCATGGTTCCGGGAGCGATATGATCACTACCGAAAGCAGGCTGAGCGGGCGAGAGTGATAGAATTGCGATGAAGTAACGAACAACGGGCTTAACGGCCCGTTGCTTTTTTTAGGTTCCAGTTACATTTTGCAGGCTCCAGAGGTTGAAATATTGTGCGGTAACCTCATATAGAAAGCGGGTAAGGAATATCTGCCCGTAAGACATGAACTTTTTGAATATTCTTTTTTACTGTTCAGGAGGTACATGATGACTCTGAGAGCTTTTCCCATGTTGAACGATCTCTCCGACTCTCTGTTTGCGGACCGTTTTAACCGTATCGATCGCCTTTTTAGCCAGCTAACCGGCAGTACGCCGTTGCCCTCCACGCCTTCTTACAATATCCGGCGGGTGGGTGATAACCGCTATGAACTGACGCTCAGCGTGCCGGGCTGGAAAGAGAGCGAACTGGAAATTGAAACCGTTGGCGGTCAGCTGAATATCAGCGGTAAACGTGAAGAGGAGAAAACCGAAAACGGCGAAGAAGGGTGGATCCATCGGGGTATCAGCCGCAGCGACTTCCGGGCCAGCTATAGTCTGCCGGAGCATGTGAAAGTAACCGGCGCTTCGCTGGAAAACGGCTTGCTGGCGATTGAATTACACCAGGATATCCCGGAAGAAGAGAAACCGCAGCGCATCGCCATCAACAACAACCCGGCGATTGAACATAAGCCGTAATCATTGATTGACGTTGTTTTCACGCCCGGCAAACGCCGGGCGTTTTGCTAACCTGATGGGGCTTATGCCATTCCGCTCTTTCGCGGCACGCGCGGGCTGGAGGTCACTTTCGATGTGCTTAAAAGGTTTGCTGCCTCTGCATGAGGCTGAACGGGAATGAAATGTGCGAGAAAACAGATTGGTGCGTCTGAATGGACTCGAACCATCGACCCCCACCATGTCAAGGTGGTGCTCTAACCAACTGAGCTACAGACGCAGAATGGTGCGTTCAATTGGACTCGAACCAACGACCCCCACCATGTCAAGGTGGTGCTCTAACCAACTGAGCTATGAACGCATTGTGTTGTCGGTGACAACGGGGACGAATATTAGCGGCACAGCCCCAAGGTGGCAAGAGGGAAAATGCATTTTTCTCTCTGATTTCACGCGATTGCTTCATTACCGCGCAAAGTGAAGAGAAAGTAGCCGCCAGCCGGCGGCTACTGTGTCATTAACGTGCAGCGCGCTGCAAAATTACCGCAGACGGCTGACGTTGCAGGAAGCGCATACGCAGCATCATCATAATGGCCGCAGACGTTAAGCCGATGATAAAGCCCATCCAGAATCCGGCTGGCCCCATGCGATCCACCACCAGATCCGTGAGCGCCAGAATGTACCCGCACGGCAGACCCAGCACCCAGTAAGCGATAAAGGTGATGAAGAAGATGGAACGCGTATCTTTATACCCACGCAGCACGCCGCTGCCAATCACCTGGATGGAGTCAGAGATCTGATAAATGGCCGCCAGCAGCATCAGATGCGAGGCCAGGGTCACTACCTCCGGGTTGTCGTTATAGAGCAGGGCAATTTGCTCACGCAACAGCACGGTAAAGAGCGCGGTACAGACTGCCATGCAGACGCCGACGCCGAGGCCGGTGCGGGCTGCCGTTTGCGCGTCCAGCGTCGAGCCTTGCCCCAGACGGAAGCCCACGCGAATCGTCACCGCGGCAGCCAGGGACATCGGCAGGACGAACATCAAAGAGCTGAAGTTCAGGGCGATCTGGTGTCCTGCGACATCAATAATCCCTAACGGCGAGACCAGCAGGGCGACGACGGCAAACAGCGTCACTTCGAAGAACAGCGCCAGCGCAATGGGTAACCCCAGCTGAATGAGACGGGTCATGAGCGTCCAGTCGGGTGCGCTGAACGAGGCGTCGTTACGAATGTCACGCATGGATCGCGCATGTTTAATGTAGGTGAGCATACAACCGAACATCACCCAGTACACCGCAGCCGTTGCCACGCCGCAGCCCACGCCGCCGAGTTCCGGCATGCCAAAATGACCGTAAATGAAGATATAGTTCACGGGAATGTTCACCAGCAAGCCGATAAAGCCCATCACCATGCCCGGCTTGGTTTTTGCCAGCCCTTCACACTGGTTACGTGCCATCTGGAAGAACAGATAGCCGGGCGCGCCCCAGAGCAGGGCACGCAGATAACCGACCGCCTTATCCGCCAGCGCCGGGTCGATATTATGCATGGCGCGAATAATATACCCGGCGTTCCACAGGACGATCATAATCAGGACGGAGACACCCCCGGCCAGCCAGAAGCCCTGGCGCACCTGATGGGCCACGCGGTCGCGTCGACCGGAGCCGTTAAGCTGCGCGATAACCGGCGTCAGCGCCAGCAGCAGGCCGTGACCAAAAAGAATGGCCGGAAGCCAGATTGAGGTTCCGATCGCCACGGCGGCCATATCGGTGGCGCTATAACCACCGGCCATTACCGTATCCACAAATCCCATTGCGGTTTGGGCTACCTGCGCGACGATCACCGGTATGGCCAGTGCCAATAACTGACGCGCTTCGATCATATACTTCTGCACGTGAACACCTTTGTATTGTAGTTATTTGAGAGACTAAAAAGGCCGCCGTTACTGGCAGCAAGAAGAAAAAACAGAGGGATGCCAGCTATTGTAGCGGGGTTTAACTAATTATCTAGTGAAAAAATCGCCAGAAATTGCGCATCACTGGCAACCTGTTTTTTCAACTGTTATTGTGGTGGGATTATACGGTGTCATCGCCGTTCGGAATGAACAGGAGCTGTAAGCATGTTTACTGGTATTGTGCAGGGCACTGCCAAAGTGGTGTCCATTGATGAAAAACCGAATTTCCGCACTCACGTAGTTGAGCTGCCTGAATATATGCTCGACGGCATTGAAACCGGGGCGTCGATAGCGCATAACGGCTGCTGCCTGACGGTGACCGAAATTAACGGTAACCAGATTAGCTTTGATTTAATGAAAGAGACGCTGCGTATCACTAACCTGGGTGAGCTGGTGGTGGGAGATATCGTCAACGTGGAACGCGCGGCGAAATTCAGCGATGAGATTGGCGGGCATCTGATGTCGGGCCATATTATGACCACCGCAGAAGTGGCGAAAATCGTGACCTCGGAAAATAACCGTCAAATCTGGTTTAAGGTGCAGGATCCGTCATTAATGAAATACATCCTTTATAAAGGATTTATTGGCATCGATGGGATTAGTCTGACCGTCGGTGAAGTGACGCCAACGCGTTTTTGCGTGCATTTAATTCCTGAAACGCTGCAACGTACTACGCTTGGCGCAAAAAAACTGGGGCAGCGCGTAAATATCGAAATTGATCCCCAGACCCAGGCGGTCGTGGATACCGTTGAGCGCGTACTGGCGGCGAAAGAGGCGGCGATAATTAAAACCATGGAAGAAGAATAAAAAATAACCCCGGTTAACCGGGGTTATTTTTTCAGCGAGCCACACGCAGACCGTGCTCAATCCCACGACTAAACACCACCTGCCACAGCTGTATATCCCGCGCACGGAACGCGCCCGCACAGGCATTCAGATAATAGCTAAACATCCGTTTGAATCGTTCCGAATAGTTGTCGGCGATTTCAGGCCATGCAGCCTGGAAACGTTCATGCCAGGCCATCAGGGTGGTGTCGTAATCTGCGCCGAAGTTATGCCAGTCTTCCACAATAAAATGCGGTTCGCTGGCGTTCGCAATCTGGCGAACAGAGGGTAAACAGCCATTCGGGAAGATATATTTGTTGATCCAGGGATCCACATTGTTATCGGTGCGTTTAGAGCCGATGGTGTGTAGCAGGAAAATTCCCTCAGGCTTCAGGTTACGATCGGCGACCTCGAAGTAAGTCTTGTAGTTCTTCGGCCCCACGTGCTCGAACATACCTACGGAAACAATGCGATCGAACTGCTCGTTCAGGTCGCGGTAGTCCTGAAGCCGAATATCAACATCCAGACCCAGACAGCGTTCCTGCGCCATCTTCTGCTGTTCAGCGGAAATCGTGACGCCGACTACGCTGACGCCGTAATTTTTCGCCATAAACCAGGCAAGACCACCCCAGCCACAGCCGATGTCCAGCACACGCATACCGGGCTGTAACTGCAATTTATCGCAGATCAGTTGCAGCTTGTCCTGCTGCGCCTCTTCCAGGGTCGTCGCTTTTTTCCAGTATCCGCAGGAGTACTGCATTAAAGGATCGAGCATACGGCTGAACAGATCGTTGCCCAGGTCGTAATGCTCTTTACCGACGATCCACGCCCGTTTTTTACTTTGAAGATTGAACAGGCGGGCGGAGGCAATACGTAAGGTATCTTTGAAATGACGAGGGAGCTGTTTTTCAAGACCGGCGCGTAATACGCTGGAGAAGAACATATCCAGCCGCTCACACTCCCACCAGCCGTCCATATAGCTTTCACCCAGCCCTAACGACCCCTCCTGTAACACGCGTTTGAAAAAATCGGGATGCTTTATCTGGGGATCGGAGGGGGATGAGCCATTAATCGTAATGCCCGCACGTCCCAATAGTTCACTGACGATCCGGGACCAGTTATCGTCCGGAACGCTGACTTCTTCTATACACGATGAACTCATAGCTTCTCCATCACCTTGCTGTGATCAGAACCTTAAAACAGCGTAGACGCTTTTTTGGTTTGTGAGAAATCTCACGGTAAATGCCCGCGAGGCTAATATCCGACGTAGAACAGAGGAAGGGAGATAACCCTTGCCGAAATGCCTTCCATGGTAAAACGGGAGCGCTCCGGCTCCCGTTAACACTTAATATTTATCGTATTTAATCGAACCAAATTTAGTATAGGCCGCAAAATTTGGTGATTCAACAGAAAATTGTTAGCAACCTAATCACTGGTATTTAACATAGTTTCCCGCGCAATCAGGCGTGCGACGTTTCTGTCTGCGCGTTTTCACTCTGCTCGCGATGGGCTGAGGACTGCATCCGATAGCCCAAACCCGCCAGCGCAACGGTGACCAGCATCACGCTGGTGGTGGTGAGCAGCGGGGTTGCAATCAACGCAGAGACCACGAGACTTGCCAGGAAGCACAGGCCAAGTTGCAGGGTATTTTGCAGCGCGGCAGCGCGGCCTGTCGCCTGCGGAAATGGACGCAACGCCTGGGCTACAACAATAGGGTAGATGGCCCCGTTAGCGATCGCCATGACGCAGAACGGAATCAAAATTTCTGCAAGCCCGGCGCTGGGAATAAAGCCGACAGCCCAGGTCGCAATCACGCTTAGCGCATACAAAACCAGCAGCCAGGGCAGCATCTGTTGGCCTTCCCATTTTTGCAGCGCGGCGCGACAGCCATAGCCACCCACCAGGAAGGCGATGGTCTGTGGTACATAGCTCAGGCCGATAGCCGCCGGGCTGTAGCCCATGTCATGCAGAATGAACGGCGAGCCGGTTAGCCAGGCAAAGAAGCTGGCAGAGCAGGCAGCATAAATCAGCACGTTACCGCGATAGGCTTTCGACCGCAGTAAAGAGGTAAAGGTGATGGGCTTTGCGTCCGGATGCGTCTCTTTTTTATGCGCAGGTTTAAGCCCGAAAGAAGGCAGCATCAGGACCAGCGTAATAGCAAAGAGCGTGGCGAAAATGGCCTGCCAGTCGAAATGCGCCAGGATCCAGCTGCCCAGTAACGGGGCAAGCGCCGGCGACAGGCCGACCAGCGGCATAATAGTGGCGAATATGCGGTTAGTGCGCGAGGCGGGGTAGTAATCGGTCACCAGCGCCTGCCAGGTCACCGCTGCGGCGCAGACACCGACCGCCTGAATAAAGCGCAGCGCCAGCAGCCAGGCGGCATCGCGGACCCACAGCATGCCCAGACAGCCTACGGCAAAAATCGCCAGCCCCAACAACAGGACGGGCTTACGGCCAAAACGATCCGAGAGCGGCCCCCACAGCAATTGCGCAAAAGCAAAGCCAGCGAGGAACAAACTTAAACTGGCGCTGATGGCGGCGGCAGGGGTTTGCAAATCTTCCTGCATCGCGGCGAACGCGGGCAGATACATATCGGTCGCCAAAAAGCCCAGCACGCTTAAGCCGCCGAGCCAGACTAAAAATCCTTTCCTGGGTTGCACTTTTTTTCTCCTGAGGAGGCAGGTGTACGTTGGCGCAGAGTGTAGGGAGTGCAAAGCGGCTTGTGAAACGCTAATATTTGGCGGGTGCATTCAAAAAATTTGCAGGCTAAAGATGTGGTCAGATTATTCCCTTGAAGTGGTTGATGCCGTGGCGCGTAACGGCAGCTTTACCGGTGCCGCCCAGGAGCTGCATCGCGTTCCCTCGGCTATCAGCTATACGGTGCGCCAGCTGGAAGCGTGGCTGGCGGTCCCGCTGTTCGAGCGGCGCCATCGCGACGTGGAGCTCACGCCTGCCGGCGCGTGGTTTTTGAAGGAAGGGCGGTCTGTTATCAAAAAAATGCAGATCACCCGTGAGCAGTGCCAGCAGATCGCCAACGGCTGGCGCGGGCATCTCTCAATCGCGGTAGATAATATCGTTAAGCCGGAACGGACCCGGCAGATGATCGTCGATTTCTATCGTCATTTTTCCGACGTCGAACTGCGTGTTTCGCAGGAAGTGTTCAACGGCGTCTGGGATGCGCTGGCGGACGGCAGGGCGGAGATGGCGATTGGTGCAACCCAGGCGATCCCGGTTGGGGGGCGCTACGCGTTTCGCGACATGGGCATGCTGAGCTGGACCTGCGTGGTCGCACGCGATCACCCGCTGGCGGCGCTGGAAGGTCCGCTGAGCGATGACACCTTACGCAACTGGCCCTCGCTGGTGCTGGAAGATACCTCCCGCTCGCTACCCAAGCGCATTACCTGGCTGCTGGATAATCAGCGCCGCGTGGTCGCGCCGGACTGGGAGTCGTCGGCCACCTGTCTGAGCGCGGGGCTGTGCGTTGGCATGGTGCCGGTGCATTTTGCGCGCCCGCGCATCGATGCGGGAGAGTGGGTGGCCTTGACGCTGGAAAACCCCTTCCCGGATGCCGCGTGCTGTCTGACGTGGCAGCAAAACGACGTCTCGCCCGCCATGGACTGGCTGCTGGATTATCTGGGCGACAGCGAAACGCTGAACCGGGAGTGGTTGCGGGAACCAGCATAGCTGGTCCCGTAAAGTGATTAACGACGGTAGTCGCGGAACGGACCGTCCGCAACGGAACGGCGTTCAATCAGGCGCGGGTGAACTTCAATGGACTGGGACTGTTCACGCTTGTTGACGATCCTGTCCAGCAGCATGTTGAAGGCCGTTTCACCCAGCGAATCTTTCGGCTGGTGAATGGTGGTCAGCGCCGGGGTAAAGAAGCGGGCGTTGCGCACGTTGTCATAGCCGATCACCGAGATATCCTGCGGGACGCGCAGGCCGAGTTCATCCGCCGCGCAGAGCGCGCCCATCGCCATGATGTCGCCGCCGCAGAACACCGCGGTAGGGCGATGCGGCTGGGAGACGATCTGCTGCATGGCGCGATAGCCCGACTCCGGCTCGAAGTCGCCCTGAACAATCCAGTTTTCCGGCACGGTGATCAGCGCCTCTTCCATCGCTTTCATGAAACCGGCCAGACGGCCAGCTCCGGTGTTACGCTCCAGCGGACCCGGGATCACGCCAATTTCACGATGACCGCGTTCTACCAGATAACGCCCCGCCATGTAGCCGCCTTCAAAGGCGTTATCAATTACGGAGTCGGTGAAGTCTGCGCGCGCTTCGCCCCAGTCCATGACCACCATCGGAATGTGGCGATACTCTTCCAGCATGGAAAGGACCGACTCAGGGTATTCAGAACACATTACCAGCAGGCCGTCGACGCGCTTTTGCGCCATCATTGACAGGTAAGCGCGCTGTTTTTCAATGTTGTTCCACGCGTTGCCCAGAATCAGGGTATAGCCTTTCTGGAAGCAGTTTTTTTCAACGGCTTCGATGATTTCAGCAAAGTAGGCCGCTTCACTGCTGGTGGCCAGCAGGCCAATCGATTTGGTGTGATTAACCTTCAGGCTGCGGGCGACGGCACTTGGCGAGTAGTGCAGTTCTTTGATTGCCGCCCAGACGGCATTACGCGTCTCTTCAGCGACGAAACGCGTTTTGTTAATAACATGTGATACGGTTGTGGTGGAAACGTTTGCGCGTTTTGCTACGTCTTTAATTGTTGCCATTAAATGTCACTCCAGACGATATCCTAAGCTCCTGAAAAAATTGAAGGTAAACGTTTGCCTTCTCTCACCCTTATCACGCAAACATGAGTTGCGACACGCCGGGAAAACGACACAGGACGTCAGGAGGGGGTCAGTGGCCGGTACGCTAATAAATTTAGCGTGGAATTTTGTCCTATCTTGATGAAAAGGGGAAGAGGTAAAGTGGATATCCGCTTAAATCCTGGAAGATTTTTGACCTGAACTGTGTAAAAATGAGCAAGCTCACTTTTCGTAGGGTGAATAAAAGGAGAAAAATTGATGAGTACCGATCTGAAGTTTTCGCTGTTTACCACCATTGTTGTTCTTGCCCTGATTGTTGCGGGTGGTTTAACCGCTGCGCTGCACTGATTCAGGAGGGGGGAGAACCTTCTCCCTCTCTTGCCGCTATTGTTACCTCTCCGGCAAAAATCTTTTGCCAAAATGTTAACTTCTCATTTTTTGTGATTGATGTCATGCTTTTGACTTCTTAGTTCTGTGCCGGGTTATGGCACGGTATCCGGAGTCTCTTCATGAAAATCAATTTTCCCCTGCTGGCCCTGGCGATTGGCGCCTTTGGGATTGGCACCACTGAATTCTCCCCTATGGGGTTATTGCCTGTTATCGCCCGGGGTGTGGACGTCTCAATTCCTGCGGCCGGTATGTTAATTAGCGCCTACGCGATTGGCGTGATGGTGGGCGCGCCGCTGATGACGCTGCTGCTTTCCCACCGCGCTCGCCGCAATGCGCTGATTTTCCTGATGGCGATTTTCACTCTCGGAAATGTGCTTTCCGCAATTTCGCCCGATTACACCACTCTGATGCTTTCGCGCATTCTGACCAGCCTCAACCATGGCGCCTTCTTCGGACTGGGCTCGGTTGTTGCCGCCAGCGTGGTGCCAAAACATAAGCAGGCCAGCGCGGTAGCCACTATGTTCATGGGCCTCACCATCGCTAATATCGGCGGCGTTCCCGCTGCCACCTGGCTGGGAGAAGCCATCGGCTGGCGTATGTCTGTCCTCGCAACCGCCGGACTGGGCGTGGTCGCGATGGTTGCGCTGTTCTTCTCACTGCCGAAAGGAAGTGCGGGAGAACGTCCGGAAGTACGTAAAGAGCTGGCGGTGCTGATGCGTCCTCAGGTGTTGTCCGCGCTGCTTACCACGGTACTGGGGGCCGGGGCGATGTTTACGCTCTACACCTATATCTCCCCGGTGCTGCACGACATTACCCACGCAACGCCACTCTTTGTTACCGCGATGCTGGTGCTGATTGGTGTCGGGTTCTCGATTGGCAACTATCTCGGCGGGAAATTTGCCGACCGCTCCGTCAGTGGAACACTGAAAGGTTTTTTAACGCTGCTGATTGTCATCATGGTGGCGATTCCGTGGCTGGCGCGTAACGAAGTGGGTGCCGCGATTGCCATGGTGGTGTGGGGCGCCGCAACCTTTGCCGTGGTGCCACCGTTGCAGATGCGCGTAATGCGCGTTGCGCACGAAGCGCCGGGGCTCTCTTCGTCGGTGAATATCGGTGCGTTTAACCTGGGCAATGCGCTGGGGGCCGCAGCGGGCGGGGCGGTGATCTCAGGTGGTTTGGGTTACAGCTTTGTGCCGGTGATGGGGGCGATCATTGCTGCACTCGGCCTGCTGCTGGTGATGATGTCTGGTCGTAAACAGCCTGAAGCGGTGTGTACGGCGGAATAAACAAAAACGCAGAAGGGCTGCCCCTTCTGCGTGTCTCTTACGCGGCGAAGTTCTTTGCAACAAATTCCCAGTTAACCAGTGCCCAGAAGTGTTCCAGGTAGTTCGGGCGCGCATTACGGTAATCAATGTAATAGGCGTGTTCCCATACGTCCACGGTCATCAGCGGCGTGGCGCTGGTGGTCAGAGGGGTACCCGCATTAGAAGTGGAAACGATAGCCAGTTTGCCATCAGCCTCTTTTACCAGCCAGGTCCAGCCGGAGCCAAAGTTTTTAACGGCTGCGTCAGTAAACTTCGTTTTAAAATCCGCGAAACTGCCGAACGCGGCGTTAATCGCTGCCGCCAGCTCACCGGTAGGTTCTCCGCCTGCATTGGGGGCCAGGCAGTGCCAGTAGAAGGTGTGGTTCCACACCTGTGCGGCGTTGTTGAATACGCCGCCGTCTGAACTGCGCACGATCTCTTCCAGCGTTTTGCCTTCAAAATCGGTGCCCTTGATCAGATTGTTCAGGTTGGTGACATAGGTCTGGTGATGCTTGCCGTAATGGTACTCCAGGGTTTCCGCGGAAATGTGCGGGGCCAGGGCGTCTTTTGCATACGGTAGTGCAGGTAATTCGAACGACATTGCTTCTCTCCTTATAGTTTTATACGTTGCCAATAACCCTACAGACAACAAGGACAGAATAGCAAATTGAAAGGGTATGCAAAAGAGGAACTTACCCTGCCATGGAGGCGGCAGGGCAGGGTTTAGCGAATGGTTTTTGGCGTCATCACGCGGCGCGCACCCACATAGTGGCGCACCCAATAATCTTCGCTGAGGGAGGTGATCTGAATGTCCTGACCGCTGCGCGGTGACTGGATAAATTTACCGTTACCCACATACACCCCAACGTGATCGGCCGTACCGCGTCCCTGGGTGCGGAAGAACACCAGGTCGCCATTTTGCAGTTCGCCACGGTTTACAGGCGCGGCGTCGCGCAGATGGTACATCTCATTGGCGGTGCGTGGAATGCGAAACTTCACCAGATCTTTATAGGCATAATAAACCAGCCCACTACAGTCAAAACCGGTGCGCGGAGAGGTGCCACCCCAGCGATACGGTTTACCTATTTGCCCCATCAGTTTGTTCATCGCCGTTTTTTGCGCTTTCTGCATACGCGCTTTATGCACGTCAGCCAGCTTCGTCACTTTTGCGCATTTCGTTTTATGGCCTTTGCGCACGGTGCATTTTTCATTCACCAGGCTGGCGGTCGTGCGGGTGGTTTTGTGCGTGCCGGAACGGAGAGTTTTGGGTTTACTGGAGGCGGTCTTTTTGGTCTGAGCGGTGGTTTTCTTCTTTACTGTTTTACTGGTGGTTTTTTTCTTACGTTCTGTGGTTTTTGCCAGATGCGATTTTTGTACAGCAGAATGCCGCGCCTGTTCAGAGGCGTTCGCCGCTGGCGTAAATGAGAGTGTGGTAAACAGTAAAGCACAGAGCGTCATCGAGATTTTAGTTATCCGCGCCACTGGGCAGTCCCCTGATAAATGCAGGCCACAATGTATACCCGCGTGAGATTTACAAAACCTGTCGATTCTAATCCATAAATTCAGAAGAAGTTAATAGCATTTTTCATTCAAAAATTATGTTTCGTTAGCAAGTGCAAAAAAATTCACCATTCTGTCGCACTCCTGTTCGCTCCTTAAGCAAAACCGCACCTCGTCTGGGGATAAACGACATTAGCAATGCAACTTTATGCGATAAGCGATAAAATAATTAGACGTGACAAAAATGTTATTTTCCGATGTCGGCCTGACCCGCTACAATGTCAGACTGATGCCGTAACAGAAGTTAAAGGAAGCAAGACATGAGCACCACTATTGAAAAAATTCAGCGCCAGATCGCTGAAAACCCAATTCTCCTGTACATGAAAGGTTCTCCGAAGCTGCCAAGCTGCGGCTTCTCCGCGCAAGCGGTTCAGGCACTGTCCGCCTGTGGTGAGCGTTTTGCTTACGTTGATATCCTGCAAAACCCGGACATTCGCGCTGAACTGCCAAAATACGCCAACTGGCCGACCTTCCCACAGCTGTGGGTTGATGGTGAACTGGTCGGCGGATGCGACATCCTGATTGAAATGTATCAGCGCGGCGAACTGCAACAGCTGATCAAAGAGACTGCGGCGAAGTATAAAACCGAAGAGCCGGACGCAGAGTAAGTTTTCTGCGGATATAAAAAAGCGACCACATTATGTTGGTCGCTTTTTTTTGTCCTGTGGGGCTATTGATTACCCAACCTACGATTGAAGATCGGCCTCGTCGCCCATCGGCAGCGGCCAGCCGCCGAGACGTTTCCAGCGGTTGACGATCTCACAGAACAGCTCCGCCGTACGCTCGGTGTCGTATAACGCGGAATGCGCCTGGGTGCCGTCAAACGCAATACCCGCCGTGATGCAGGCTTTAGAGAGCACGGTTTGCCCCAGCGCCAGGCCGCTCAGCGCGGCGGTGTCGAAGGTCACAAACGGATGGAATGGATTACGCTTGAGCGAGGCACGCTCGGCGGCAGCCATAGTGAAGCTGTGATCAAAGGTGGCATTGTGGGCCACCATGATGGCGCGGCTACAGTCATTCTCTTTCATGCCTTTGCGCACCATTTTGAAAATGGCGTGCAGCGCCTCGTATTCGCTTACCGCCCCGCGCAGCGGGTTTGTCGGATCGATACCGTTAAAGGCCAGCGCCTCTGGCTGTAAGTTTGCCCCTTCAAAGGGTTCAACGTGGAAATGCAGCGTGGTGTCCGGTACAAGCCAGCCCTGTTCATCCATCTTCAGCGTGATGGCGGCAATCTCAAGCAGCGCATCGGTTTTAGCGTTAAATCCGGCTGTTTCAACATCAATGACAACGGGATAAAAACCACGAAAACGGTCGCACAGACCGGTAAATTGAGCGTTATCGGACATCAGGGTCTCTTACAAGGGGGAAAAAGCAGTGCGCATTATGGCAAATTTTGAGAGGTGATGCAGCAAAACAACGGGCGCAAAGTGCGCCCTGCGGGATCAATTGCCCAGGCCGCGACCAGCGTCTTTGGCTTCGATCAGTTCGATTTTATAACCGTCCGGATCTTCCACAAACGCAATTACGGTGGTACCGCCTTTAACCGGACCGGCTTCACGGGTGACGTTGCCGCCATTGCTGCGGATACGTTCGCAGGCTTCGGCGGCGTTATCCACTTCCAGCGCGATGTGGCCGTAAGCCGTACCCAGCTCGTAGCTGTCCACGCCCCAGTTGTAGGTCAGCTCGATGACCGCTTCATCAGATTCCGGGCCGTAACCGACAAACGCCAGGGAGTATTTATATTCCGGATTTTCGCTGGTGCGCAGCAGCTTCATGCCCAGAACGTTAGTGTAGAAATCGATGGAACGTTGCAGGTCGCCAACGCGCAGCATGGTGTGAAGTAGGCGCATAATTTCCTCATTAACCAGTGGAATGGATTATCTTTTTGAACAGAAACGATGTTTTAGTATAGCGGCGAAAGGTCGCCGCTATCAATGTACAAAGCGGGATTACAGTGAAGGGTAGTCGGTATAACCTTCCGCGCCGCCGCCATAGAAGCTTTCAGGACGCTGCGGGTTCAGTTCGGCTTTTTTCTGCAAACGGGCAACCAGATCCGGGTTAGCAATGTAGTCACGGCCAAAGGCCACGGCGTCGATCAGGCCTTTACCGATCAAATCCTCGGCTTTCTCTGCCGTATACGCACCCGCCCCGATAATCACGCCGTGGAAGCGCTCGCGCACTTTCTGACGGAAGGCTTCACTGTAAGGCTTGCCGCCTGCCCAGTCCGGCTCGGACATGTGCAGATAGGCGATACCGCGTTTCGCCAGCTCTTCAATCAGATACAGCGCGTCTGCTTCTTCGTTCGGACCGTTGTCGACGTTCTGGAAAGTACCGATCGGGGAGACACGAATACCAATGCGGTCTGCGCTCCACTCATTACAGACAGCATCCACCACTTCAAGCACCAGACGCGCGCGGTTTTCAACGCTGCCGCCGTACTGGTCGGTACGCTGGTTGGAAGACGGGGACAGGAACTGATGCAGCAGGTAACCGTGCGCAGAGTGAAGCTCAACCAGGTCGAAGCCCGCTTCCCGGGCGTTGGCGACGGCCTGACGGAAATCATTCACGATACCCGGGATCTCGTCCAGCTCCAGCGCGCGTGGCGTGGTGGTGTCGACGCGGATCGCATTACCGTTTTCATCGCGCAGGGAAGTGCGGGTATTGGCGTTCAGGGCAGAGGCAGAAACCGGCGCCTGACCGCCAGGCTGGATGCTGCTGTGTGAGATACGACCGGTGTGCCACAGCTGAACCGCAATACGGCCATCTTCAGCATGCACGCCTGCGGTGATTTTTTTCCACGCGGCGATCTGTTCCGGGCTGTGCAGACCCGGTGCACCGGCGTAGCCTTTTGCCTGAGCAGAAATCTGCGTGGCTTCGGAGATAATCAGGCCCGCGCTGGCGCGCTGGCGGTAATACTCACCCATCAATGGCGTTGGGATATCGCCCGGCTCGATGCTGCGCAGACGGGTAAGTGGGGCCATAAACACGCGGTTTGGGGCAGTAACGGCACCCACTTTCAGTGGGGTAAACAGCTTTTCAGCGGACATAACGGCTCCTGAGTAGACCAGTCGACTAGTAAAAGGGTAAATAAAAACGCCGGCTACACGCCAGGCGCGGTAATACAGTTTTTCACATGCGCCAGCGCGCTTTCGAGCGGCACGGCGCTGCGAGACATTTTTGCTTGCAGGTTGGCGCCTAACCAGAGGGAATAGAGCACCTGTGCCTGCGTGAGCGGATCGCCGGAGAAGGAGAGCGTTTTTTCATTGCGCCCGCTCTCCAGCGCCTGAGCCAGCAGGGCAATAACGCCGCTGGCCCCTTTATCCATTGCGGTGCGCATATCTTCGGAGAGATCGCACACTTCGGCAGACAGTTTTACCGTCAGGCAGCCGCTGATGATGCCCTGCTGACAGAACTGCGTCAGCGTTTCCTGATAGTAGTTCAGAACACGATCCCGGTAGTCACCTTCACCGCTGGCGAAGTGGGTTGCCAGGCGCTGATGGTAGCTGGCGTAGTGCCGCTCCAGCATGGCAACGCCAAACGCCTCTTTGGATCGAAAATAGTGATAAAACGATCCCTTAGGTACTTCAGCGGTTTTTAACAATTCGCTCAGCCCCATACCGGTAAACCCGCGATGCATGCAAAGGCGCTCGCCGGTAGCCAGCAAATGTTCTCGTGTATCGTGTTCAGTGTGTCTGCTCATGCCCTTACTCTAATAGACCGTTCGGTCTAATGCAAGCCCGCTTAGCGACGACATTGCGACAGAATATCCAGCTGCGGTTGATAAACCGCTGATTTCACGTCCATCATGCCCAGAACGGTGGCGAATAAATTGTCCTGTGAAACCGCCTCTTTTGCGGCATGGTCACGCAGGCAATCCGTGTTTACGCCGAAGTTTTTCGCATAATCCGGGGAGAGCCAGAATATAAACGGAATATGCGTTTGCTGCTCCGGGGCCAGCATATACGGCGTACCGTGCAGGTAAATTCCGCTTTCGCCCAGCGATTCACCGTGATCGGAGAGGTAAATGAGCGCCGTGTTCATGTTGGCCTGCCGGGCTTTTAGCGCGTCGATGGTTCTGCTGACCACGCTGTCGGTATACAAAATCGAGTTGTCATAGGTATTGATCAGCGACTGATGATCGCAATCCTGAATTTCATTGGTATCGCAGGTTGGGGTGAACTTGCGAAAGCTGTCCGGATAACGGTTGTAGTAGGCCGGACCGTGGCTGCCCATCAGATGAATAACCAGAACCGTATCCTGCTTTATTCCATCCAGTACGTTGTCCAGACGGTAGAGGTTGACGTCGTCGATACAGGATTTGTCCTTACAGAACTGATCCAGTTTCCACTGGGTCATGTCCGTGTGCGGCACGCGGTCGCAGGCGCCTTTACACCCGCCGTCGTTGTCGCGCCACAGCAGGTTGAAACCGGCATGGTTAAGTACATCGAGCAGACCTTCCTGGTGATGGGCGAGGTCCGCGTCATATTTTTTCCGCGTCATGCCGGAGAACATGCAGGGGACGGAAACGGCGGTTTCCGTGCCACAGGAGGAGGCCTGGGGGAAGTTGATGACATCCTTCTTTTTCAGCTCGGGGTTGGTTTCACGCGGGTAACCATTTAACGAGTAGTTTGCGGCGCGGGAGGCTTCGCCCACCACCACAATCAGCACGGTTTTCTTGCGTTGGCTGGAAATCAGTGCGCCTTTATGAGCATCCTCGCCAATGCGGATCAGCGTCTGGTCGCCGGCAAACCAGCGCATTTTGCTGTATTTCACCACGGCGCTCACGTAATTCGCCGGGGTAACCATTTTGACGATGCTTTTGTTATTACGGAACAGCGAAGCATAATCTTTATAAAACACCGCCGCGACCAGGATGATCACCAGCAGCGCACCCAGCATAGCGGCGACACGCGTCAGGAGGGCATACCACCATTTTCCGGTGCGAATGCGCGTCAGGGCTAAAATAATCGATGGAACCAGACCCGCAACGACCAGCCACAGGATCATCTGCGGCGTCACCAGGGCAGTCGCTTCCTGGGAATTAGTTTCGAACACGTTAACAATCATGTTCTGATCGATAACCGTGCCATAGGTATACATAAACCAGGTTGCGGCGGCGCATCCCAGGGTCAGGACAATCATGAGCGGCTTGCGAACAAAGGGAATATTCAGCAGGCTGAAGACAATCACCCAGCCGCAGAACAGCACCAGCGGCACGCTGGCAGCAAACAGGAGATCGTGCAGATGCGCAGGCGCAATGATTGACCAGCTGCGCTGGATAAACAGTGCATTCAGTACGGTGAAGAAAAGTGCACAGCCCAGAGTAAATTTTATATCGTTACAGTGTAACTTTTTAGTGAACCACATGATGACCAGACCATTCGTTATATCAATGCGGCGAGTATAAGAAGGGAAGATTAGCGAAACCTTAATGCTCTGTTTGTGGCGGACATCCTTGCATGCAAGCCATTTAGGGTCTTCACTGTAGGGAATAATGACGTTCTGGAGGTAGGTGTGGCAGAGCAACTGGAGTTTTTCCCTGTCCAGAGCCCGTGCCGGGGTATTTGCCAGGTAGATGAACGAGGATACTGTCGTGGCTGCATGCGCACGCGCGATGAACGTTTTAACTGGCAAAATTTCAGCGACGCGCAAAAGCAGGAGGTCTTACGGCTCTGTCGACAGCGTCTGCTGCGTAAAATTCGTGCAAACAAAGCGGTTGAAAGCGAAGAACCTCAGCAACCTTCACTGTTTTAGCAGGGTAATTGCGTATACTGGTGACATGACTTCCTTGAGGAAAATGTTATGGTTCAGCGTATTACCCTTGCCCCGCAGGGCCCGGAGTTCTCCCGATTTGTTATGGGCTACTGGCGCCTTATGGACTGGAATATGTCTCCGGTCCAGCTGGCGGACTTTATAGAAGAGCATCTCGATCTCGGGATCACCACCGTCGATCACGCTGATATTTATGGCGGCTATCAGTGCGAGGCTGCCTTTGGCGAAGCGCTGAAGCGTGCGCCGGCGCTGCGTGAACGTATGGAGATTGTGACCAAATGCGGTATTGCCACCACAGCAAAACCGGAGCATGCGCTTGGGCATTACATCACTGACAGCGCGCATATCGTTAAAAGCGCCGAGCAGTCACTGATTAACCTGGCCACCGATCGTATCGACCTGCTGCTGATCCACCGACCCGATCCGTTGATGGATGCGGATGAGGTCGCGGAAGCCTTCCTGACGCTTCACCAGAGCGGCAAAGTGCGCCATTTTGGCGTGTCTAACTTCACCCCGGCACAGTTTGCGCTATTGCAGTCTCGCCTGCCGTTTACGCTGGCGACGAATCAGGTGGAGATCTCGCCTGTTCATCAGCCGCTGCTGCTGGATGGCACGCTCGACCAACTGCAACAGCTGCGCATCCGTCCAATGGCATGGTCCTGTCTGGGAGGCGGCCGCCTGTTTAACGATGAGGCATTCCAGCCGCTGCGTAACGAGCTTGAAACGGTGGCGCGCGAACTGAATGCGGAGAGTATCGAGCAGGTGGTTTACGCCTGGATCCTGCGCCTGCCGTCTAAACCGCTGCCAATTATTGGCTCCGGCAAAATTGAGCGCGTCCGCGCTGCGCTTGTGGCTGAGGAGCTGGATATGACGCGTCAGCAGTGGTTCCGCATCCGCAAGGCGGCGCTGGGCTACGACGTACCCTGAGCACGCCTGAACCTGACTTTCCGGTGAAATCTGCGCCGCTGGTATAGACTTAAGGTGCAAAAAATAACCCGTGGAGGTCTTATGAAGCGTTTTGCTCTGGCAATGGTTACGCTGGTTGTTTGTGCAGGTGCGCAGGCAGCCAGCGAGGACGTTGAAATGAATCTCGTCACTTCTCAGGGGGTAGGCCAGTCCATCGGGACGGTGAAAATCACCGAAACCGATAAAGGGCTGGAATTTGCTCCCGATCTCAAGGCTCTTCCACCCGGCGAACATGGTTTTCACGTTCATGCCAAAGGCAGCTGTCAACCCGCAATGAAAGAGGGGAAACCAACAGCTGCGGAAGCCGCAGGGGGGCATCTCGACCCGCACAACTCCGGTAAGCATGAAGGCCCGGAAGGGATGGGGCACCTCGGCGATTTGCCGGTGCTGGTGGTAAATAACGATGGTAAAGCCACCGATCCGGTTGTGGCGCCACGACTCAAAAAGCTTGATGAGGTCAAAGGCAAGGCGCTGATGGTCCACGTGGGCGGCGATAACATGTCCGATCAGCCTAAACCGCTTGGCGGCGGCGGGGCGCGCTATGCCTGCGGGGTGATCTGATCGCCAATCGTTCCGGGTGGCGGCGCCTGTTCAAGCTGTGACAGGGAGCAGTGCAGCCGCCAGATAATGGACGCCAGATCGCGGGCCGCAGGCTGATGATGGTGCGCCAGCGCGTCGCAAATACGCTGAAGCTCGGCGAGCGTGACGCTCAGGGGGCGCTGCTGCACCCCGCGCTCGCTCATCACATCTCGGAGCATGGAAATACAGTTATCACGGACCTGCGACAGCGGATCGGAACGCGTCTCCCAGGCGCGCAGTTGCCACACCACGTGCGAACAGTTTAACAGCACCACGCCCCAGCGCAGCAGCCAGCGACGGGAGAGTGAATCCTGGCTGTTGTTCAGCTGGCTGACATGATGGTAAACCAGCGATTCATACTCGCTTTCGCGCAGATGTGGCCTGCGGCTCAGCTGATCGACAAAACCCCTGCGCAACTCCCGAATATGCCTGCGGCTTTTACGCGCGTCCGAGCCCGGGCGTAGCACAGCGAAAGCCAGCCACGCCAGCCCCACGCCGAGGATCTTCGCCAGGTTGTCGTTGAGAAAATCAGCGTAATCGTAAACCGGTGGATTCGTTACAGAGATAAATGAGCCCATAAAAACAATCAACTGACCCCACAGACCGGCCAGTTTAGGCATTTGCAGTTTGAGCAACTGCATGGTGGTTAATAGCGGGAAGAGAAACAGCAGAAATTGCCAGAGGTCGGTTATCTGCACCATCAAACCAAATTTCACCACGAAGCTGAATAGCGACAGCAGTACCAGCGTACGCAGCAGAAGCGTCAGGGAATTAAAGGGGGAAGCGGCGACGGAATAGAGCACGCAGCTGATTGCCGCAAGCGTCAGGGCCGCACTGCCCGCATCCCATTGGGTGGTGATGGCCCATGCGCCCACGGCCGTTAACGCGCAAAACGTACGAAAACCGCTCCACAGCGCCTCCATTGCGTCGGTATGGCGTGCCAGAGCAGGACTACCGGGAACGGAAAATTCGGTGACGGGCGTGGCATTTTCGACGGCTTTTAACCAGCGGCTGCTACGCAGATACAGGCGGCAGAAATAGTTCAGACGCTGCCAGAAGGCACGGTGCCTGTAGTCATATTCATCCGTTGGGGCGAGCGGCGCGATAATGCGGGCCACGGTATAGATATCGGCATCCGGACGCGCAAGAGCGGCGAGCAGCGCCTCGATAATCTCCCGGGTATGGGCTGGCGGTGCAGGCCAGTTCAGCAACATCCGGCGAAGGCTCGAGATCGCGCTCGTCATCCGCAATTGCTGGTGCAGTAAATAGTTCAGAAGCGTGTTCTGGCGACGAAAACGGTAGTGGCTCCAGAAAGCCTGGATGCGCAACAGGTTCATGGTCAGGATCTGGCCGATGACCTTTTCGTGCGCGAGGCGGATGTCATCGCTGCTGTCAGGCTGCCAGAGCAGGCTGGCATGTTCCAGCAAACGTGCGTGCATAGTTTTAAGGGCGGTGATAAGCGTAGTGCCATCTGAGGTACTGGGCAGGATCATCATCATGACGCCCCCGCACAGAATGCCGACCATCACTTCACACACGCGTGCCTGGGCGATATCCCACAGCTCGGTGGTGTCCAGCACGTTGACGACCGGAAAGGCGATAATGGCCGCGGTGTAACCCGCCAGCTGAAACGCATAGGCAACGTTATTGGTAAAATGGGCGCAGGCCCAAGTACACAGCCCCAGCCATGCCGACATGCTTAACAGAAAGAGCCAGGGATCGTTCAGGGTATGGCCGGCAAGAAGCAGTGCGGCGGTTGCCCCCAGCAGGCTACCCGCCACGCGCCCGAGGCTTTTACTGATAACGCCCCCGACGGTAGGGAAGCTGACGACCGCCGCAGAGGTCATCGCCCAGTAAGGCTCATCCAGATTCAGATAATAGGCAACCGTAAGCGCAAGGCACATGGCGATGCCGTTGCGCAGCGCGTAACGCCACTGCGGCCGTGTCGCTTTTATCCACGGCGTATTGCGCCAGGAGAAAGCCCCCAGGTTCATCATCGCGATCCGATGGCGACGGTGCAGGTTGTGCCAGAGACCAGGGTAATGTCTTTCGGCAGTTGATCAAACTCGACGCGAACAGGCACCCGCTGAGCCAGGCGCACCCACGGGACGTTGGGTTTGATGTCAGGCACCAGGCCAGAATCGGTTTCCACGCTCTGATCGTATATTGCCCGACCTATGCTGCTAACGTGACCCTGTAACGTTTCTGCGCCGCTGTAAAGCGTGATCCGGGCAGGCGCACCCTCGCGGATATGGCGCAGCTTGGTCTCTTCAAAATAACCTACAACATAGAAAGAGTGGCTATCGACCAGGGCGAAGACCGGCTGGCCTGTGGTGGCGTAATCACCCACACGGGTAGACAGGCTCGTGATCCATCCATCCACCGGGGCTTTGACCACGGTCTGGGTCAGTTGCCACTCGGCCTGTTTCAGCGTTGCCTCTGCAACCTTCAGGCTGGCCTGCATGGCTTTTACATTGATATTGGCGGTATCGAGATCCTCCGCAGAGATGTAATTTCTCGACAGATGGCGGCGGCGTTCGGCTTCGTTATTGGCTTTTGCCAGATCTGATTGAGCTTTTGCGAGCTGTGCCTGGGCATTAAGCACCGCAATGTGGAAAGGGGTCTCATCGATACGGAATAGCACATCGCCCGCATGAACGTACTGGTTGTCCTTCACCTGAAGCGCGCTGATACTGCCGGACACCTGTGGCGTGATGCTGACCTGTTCCGCGCGGATCTTGCCGTCACGCGTCCAGGGCGACTGCATGTAATAATTCCAGAGCCACCAGCCGGCCATCACCGCCAGCGCTAAAACGAAAAGAGTGGAAAAATATTTTAACGTTTTCAATGCTATTCTCACCACACGGTTAACACGGCAAGGCCAAGACAGACGGAGAGGGTAAACAGGGAGAGATCCATTAACATCGGGTGCCAGATTTCACCGGAATACATCCAGTCGCGCAGCAGACGATGCGCAATGAGCCAGATTACAAAACCGACCATCACGGCTTTAAACAGTGGCGGAAAGTAGACCGATGCGCCAACAATCAAATCCTGGAGGGGCAACCCTGCGGAGAAGGAAAACAACGTCACAAGCAGCGATCCTTTGCGGTGGAATGAGGGCCACATTGGCAGATTTCAATGCGATGGCGAATTACCATTCAGTGTAAATCATCCTTTAAGGAATGATGAATACCGTGATTGCATTTGTTTTGGCAATACAAATACTGCAAACTATTCTAAAATCACTATAATCACTTAGCAAGCTAATTATAAGGAGATGAAATTGGAATCGCCATTAGGTTCTGATCTGGCAAGGTTGGTACGCATCTGGCGTGCTCTGATTGACCATCGCCTGAAACCTCTGGAACTTACGCAGACGCACTGGGTTACGCTGCATAACATTCATCAGCTCCCGCCCGATCAGTCACAGATCCAACTGGCAAAAGCGATTGGTATTGAGCAGCCTTCTCTGGTGCGTACCCTTGACCAGCTGGAAGAGAAGGGACTCATCTCCCGACAAACCTGCGCCAGCGATCGTCGCGCCAAGCGGATTAAATTGACGGAAAAAGCGGCCCCGATTATTACTGAGATGGAGACCGTCATCAGTAAAACGCGAGGGGAGATCCTGGCCGGTATTTCCCCCGCTGAGCTGGAGATGCTGATCGGACTCATCGCCCGTCTTGAACAAAACATCCACGATTTACAGTCGCGCGACTGACGTTATTCACAGGCCTTGCTGGTGCAAGGCCTTTGTCATGTTCTGAACACCACCACCCGGTTGCGACCCGTCTCTTTTGCCTCGTACATGGCTTTATCCGCGCTTTCCACACAGGTTTCAGCGCTGGTCTCCGGCGAGGTGGCGGTGAATACCCCCATACTGATAGTTATCGGTTCCGGGAGATAACCGCCGCTGCTGACGTTGTCGAAACCGCTCAATTTGAGACGTATGCGTTCGGCAACCTGTTGCGCAAGATCGGAAGGGGTATTTGTCAGCATGAGCACAAATTCTTCGCCGCCGATCCGCGCTGCGATATCCTGCGGTCGCACTGAATCGGTCAACAGGTTTGAGACAAACTGTAAAACCTTATCCCCCTGCAAATGGCCGTAGCAGTCGTTAATGCGTTTGAAACGGTCAAGATCGCTCACGATCACCGATACTGGGTGCGCCAGGGTTGCTGTACTCAGCGCGTGGTTTAATGAATCATAGAAATAGCTACGATTATACAGACGGGTGAGGGGATCGCGGATCGAGTTTTGATAAGACTCCTGATATTTTACATGCGAGTCACGATACAAATTAAATACATCGGAAAGTAAGATGAAGATAATGATTAATGTAGCGACAGTTTCGAATAACCGTGCCCGGTACCATGAAATATCTTCAGCGTGTCCGCCTAACAATAGCATGAGCAGGGTGACGATATAACAGACGCATAAAAAATTGCCGCCGACCCAAAACAAATTCCTCACGCGGGTAATGGCCATCAGGGTGATTAACGTTACTACCCACAGGACGATCAAAATGATATTAATCGCCTGGCTCCAGAGAACCATAAACTGTCGGGTTTCATTGTCTACCAGGTCCAGTGTGAGCAGGGTTGAATGGCTGGAATAGAATAATGCCAGCCCAAGCATACTGCCCGTAAAGAGCGAGGCGCCGACAACGATACCGATGTGGGTGCTTCGTGAGAGAGCGGACGTACGCAGGGTATACAGCAATGCCGAGATGATTATCAGCACCGCCATTAAAAAGTGGCGGAACATATAGAAAATCATGGCGTCATTATAGTTCGCCACGTTGAACTGATAGAGATCAAGCCAGGCCGGGAAGCTGGACAGAGTCCCCACCATCAATAACGCTGAGCCGGCAAAGGCCAGGGCAATGGGAACAAGATATAATCGCCTTCTGTCGCACCAGTATTTCATTGCCATAAAACAGGCAATAAACAGATGAAACACCAGAAGAAATATCGTCAGCGTAGGGAAAAACAAAGGTGAAAACGAAGGAACCCATTCAACAAGTTTTATAAAAAAAGCTTGTAATACGGCAATGATAACAATGCATCCAAGCGCGAAGGCCACAAAGCGGTTCTTTACAAATCGACAGATCGCAAGCATAGAGAATTTAAAAATTAAAAAAGAAAAAGAGATTGCGAAGAGTCTAAACGAGGGAAATAAAAAATACTTTGCGCACGGACAAGAACAGGTGAAATGAATAATTCACCATGTGAATGTATTGTGCAAATATATTGTTGGAAACGATGATTTTGTTAAATGGATGCGGTCTGAACAGACCACATCCATCAGGATATTAGCGCGGGGAGACGGTAACCTGGCTGCCGTTGCTTGCCAGTACAACACGCTGGCCAGCAGAGAAGCGGGTGTTACCCTGTTTCTGCACAACCATAATGGTGCTGCCATCGTCTTTACGGATTTCCAGCTCAACGCCCTGAGTTTTGTTCATCGCACCCTGAACGCCCTGACCCGCTACGCCGCCTGCAACTGCGCCCGCTGCGGTCGCCAGAGAACGTCCGGTGCCGCCGCCAATGGTATTACCCAGGAAACCGCCCAGCACAGCACCGCCGATTGCGCCCACCACGTTCGTGTCATCGCCACCCTGAATCTGAACAGGACGGGCATTAACGATAGTACCGTATGTCACGTTCTGTACCTGTTTAGCTTCAGAAGCACTATATACGTCGCCGGAGAGTGAACTGTCATTCACACAACCCGCCAGTGTTAAACCAATCAGCGAAACGCCCAGTACACGTAAAATCATTTGACTCTCCTGTTCACCAAAAAACGCCCGGTTGGGGCATCCGTTATGGTTAAATTATATGGCATTCCTGACCACAGTTCATATCTTTGCATGCCGAATAGATAAATTTTACCTGAACAGGGCTTAACGGGACATAAACAAACATCGCCTGTGCTACAGGTCTGAGATTGTTAAAAATTATTATCACCGCATAGCAAAGCCGCGTTATTTATGATGGAGTGTTTGCACTTAGCCCATGTAACGTAAGGAAAGCGCATGAAATCGGGTCGCTATATCGGTGTGATGTCTGGTACCAGTCTTGACGGTGTGGATGTCGTTCTGGCCGCCATTGATGAAAACATGGTGGCGCAGCAGGCAAGCCTGACCTGGCCAATTCCGGTCTCGTTAAAAGAAGAGATCCTGAACATCTGCCAGGGGCAACAGCTGACGCTTTCCCAACTGGGCCAACTGGATGTGCGTCTGGGGGCGCTGTTTGCTGATGCGGTACTGGCCCTGATGCAGCAGGAAAGACTCCACCCGCAGGATATCGTGGCAATAGGTTGCCATGGGCAGACCGTCTGGCATGAACCTGTCGGCGAGGCGCCGCACACGATGCAAATTGGCGATAACAACCAGATTGTGGCAAAAACCGGCGTGACGGTGGTGGGTGATTTCCGTCGTCGCGATATGGCCCTCGGCGGGCAGGGGGCGCCGCTGGTTCCGGCATTTCATCAGGCGCTGCTGGCGCACCCGGTAGAGCGCAGGATGGTCCTGAACATCGGCGGGATCGCCAACCTGTCGATGCTTATTCCCGGGCAACCCGTGCGGGGGTACGATACCGGACCCGGTAATATGCTGATGGATGCCTGGATCTGGCGTCAGAGCGGTAAAGCCTATGACAAAGACGCGCAGTGGGCCAGCCAGGGGAAAGTGATCCTTCCCTTGCTGCAAACCCTGTTAAGCGATCCTTTCTTTGCTCTGCCTGCGCCGAAAAGCACGGGGCGGGAATATTTTAACTACGGCTGGCTTGAACGTCAGCTGGCGCGCTTCCCCGGCCTTGCGCCTCAGGATGTGCAGGCTACGCTGACGGAGCTCACCGCGGTGTCGATCTCTGAACAGGTGTTGCTGAGCGGCGGGTGTGAGCGCTTGCTGGTATGCGGAGGCGGAAGCCGCAACCCGCTGGTGATGGCACGCCTCGCCGCCTTGCTGCCAGGCACCGAAGTCACGACCACTGATGAAGCCGGGATCAGCGGAGACGATATGGAAGCGCTGGCCTTCGCCTGGCTTGCCTGGCGTACGGTTGCCGGTCTGCCGGGGAATTTACCCTCCGTAACCGGTGCGCGGGAGGCGAGCGTCCTCGGGGCCATTTTCCCCGCAAACCCGCGCCATAATCAGAGTTAACTGAAATTCAGCGGGAGGCGTAACCCGTAAAATAGGGAAAAACAGGAGGGCGGTTAGGCCCTCCAGGACCAGGATAGTCTTCGGAATCTGCCCATGAAAAAACTTCTTCTCATTGCTGTACCTTTTCTTATGACCGGATGCAGCGTCTATAACCAGTTCGTTGAGCGTATGCAAACCGATACGCTGGAATATCGTTGTGATGAAAAACCGCTGACGGTGAAGCTGAACAACCCGCGTCAGGAAGCCAGCTTCGTTTATGACAATAAGTTGTTGACGCTGAAGCAGGGAATGTCGGCCTCCGGTGCGCGCTACTCAGACGGGATCTACGTCTTCTGGTCGAAAGGCGACAGCGCCACCGTCTACAAGCGTGACCGCATTGTGCTGAACAATTGTCAGCTTGAAAATCCGAAGCGTTGAGATTTTTGAAGGGGGCGCGCACAATAGCGCCACCCAATCTCACTTTCAGCTAACGCCATGTCAGATAACGACGAACTACAGCAAATTGCGCATCTGCGCCGTGAATACACCAAAGGCGGTCTGCGCCGCCAGGATCTTCCCGCCGAACCGCTGGTGCTTTTTGAACGCTGGCTGAAGCAGGCCTGCGAAGCGAAACTGGCCGACCCGACGGCGATGGTCGTTGCCACGGTTGATGAAAACGGTCAGCCGTATCAACGCATCGTTCTTCTCAAGCATTATGACGAGAAAGGGCTGGTGTTCTACACCAACCTTGGCAGCCGTAAAGCGCATCACCTTGAAAATAATCCGCGTATTAGCCTGCTCTTCCCGTGGCATATGCTTGAGCGCCAGGTGATGGTTACCGGCAAGGCGGAGCGCCTCTCTACGCTCGAAGTGGTGAAATATTTCCACAGCCGCCCGCGCGACAGTCAGATCGGCGCCTGGGTCTCTAAACAGTCCAGCCGAATCTCAGCCCGCGGCGTGCTGGAGAGTAAATTCCTCGAACTCAAACAGAAGTTTCAGCAGGGTGAAGTACCGCTGCCGAGTTTCTGGGGCGGGTTCCGCATTCCCATTGAACAGATAGAGTTCTGGCAGGGCGGTGAACACCGTCTCCACGACCGCTTTTTATACCAGCGCGACAACGGTGGCTGGAAAATCGACAGACTGGCCCCGTAATCCCCAAAATTTGTTGATTTAAGCGCTAGCGCACACCGCGCTGGCGCTTTATTCTATGGTCCTTTCGCATCAGGCGAAAAGTCGTGTACCGGCAAAGGTGCAGTCGTTTATACATGGAGAATTTGATGGCAAGCAGTAACTTGATTAAACAATTGCAAGAGCGGGGCCTCGTGGCCCAGGTGACGGACGAGGAAGCGTTAGCAGAGCGACTGGCGCAAGGCCCGATCGCGCTCTATTGCGGCTTCGATCCCACCGCTGACAGCTTGCATTTGGGGCATCTTGTTCCATTGTTATGCCTGAAACGCTTCCAGATGGCCGGCCATAAGCCTGTCGCACTGGTTGGCGGCGCGACCGGTCTGATTGGCGACCCAAGTTTCAAAGCCGCTGAGCGTAAGCTGAATACCGAAGACACCGTGCAGGAGTGGGTGGATAAGATCCGTAAACAGGTTGCACCGTTCCTGGATTTCGACTGCGGTGACAACTCTGCGATTGCGGCGAACAACTACGACTGGTTTGGTGGCATGAACGTGCTGACGTTCCTGCGTGACATCGGCAAACACTTCTCTGTTAACCAGATGATTAACAAAGAAGCAGTAAAGCAGCGTCTTAACCGTGACGATCAGGGTATCTCTTTCACGGAGTTC
Source organism: Enterobacter cloacae complex sp. 397G4 (assembly GCF_050031515.1). Taxonomy (NCBI): domain Bacteria; kingdom Pseudomonadati; phylum Pseudomonadota; class Gammaproteobacteria; order Enterobacterales; family Enterobacteriaceae; genus Enterobacter; species Enterobacter cloacae complex sp. 397G4. The sequence continues at coordinate 2,073,715 of NZ_JBLGWE010000001.1, forward strand.
TCCTACAACCTGTTGCAGGGGTATGACTTCGCCTGCCTGAACAAGCTGCACGGCGTCTCTCTGCAAATTGGCGGTTCCGACCAGTGGGGTAACATCACCTCCGGTATCGATCTGACCCGTCGCCTCCACCAGAATCAGGTGTTTGGTCTGACCGTGCCGTTGATCACCAAAGCCGACGGTACCAAGTTCGGTAAGACCGAAGGCGGCGCGGTATGGCTGGATCCGAAGAAAACCAGCCCGTACAAGTTCTACCAGTTCTGGATCAATACGGCGGATGCCGACGTTTATCGCTTCCTGAAGTTCTTCACCTTTATGGATATCGAAGAAATCAATGCGCTGGAAGAAGAAGACAAGAACAGCGGTAAAGCACCACGCGCCCAGTACGTGCTGGCGGACGAAGTGACTAAACTGGTTCACGGCGAAGAAGGTCTGGCGGCGGCGAAGCGCATTACGGCTAGCCTGTTCAACGGAACCCTGAGCGATTTAAGCGAAGCGGATTTCGAACAGCTGGCGCAGGATGGCGTGCCGATGGTTGAGATGGAAAAAGGCGCCGATCTGATGCAGGCGCTGGTGGACTCCGAGCTCCAGCCGTCTCGCGGTCAGGCGCGTAAAACCATCGCCTCTAACGCTATCACCATTAATGGCGAAAAACAGGCCGATCCGGAATACACCTTTACCGAGAACGACCGTCTCTATGGTCGCTACACGCTGCTGCGTCGCGGTAAGAAAAATTACTGCCTGGTCTGCTGGAAGTAATTAAAAGTATGCAGGGGCGTGGGAAACCACGCCCCTTTTGTTTTGACAGGGTTTGGTAAGTACAACATGAAGAACATCCTCGCCATTCAGTCCCACGTTGTGTTTGGACATGCTGGCAACAGCGCTGCGGAATTCCCGATGCGCCGCCTCGGCGTTAACGTCTGGCCCCTCAATACCGTCCAGTTTTCGAATCACACCCAGTACGGTAAATGGACCGGCTGCGTAATGCCGCCGTCGCATCTGACGGAAATCGTTCAGGGGATTGCGGATATCGACCAGCTTAAACGCTGCGATGCCGTACTCAGCGGCTATCTGGGTTCGGCGGAGCAGGGGGAACATATCCTCGGCATTGTGCGCCAGGTGAAAGCGGCAAACCCCGCGGCGAAATATTGCTGCGATCCGGTAATGGGACATCCTGAAAAAGGCTGCATCGTAGCGCCGGGCGTTGCGGAGTTTCATGTCCGTCATGCCTTGCCCGCCAGCGATATTATTGCCCCCAACCTGATTGAACTTGAGATCCTGTGCGAGCATCCGGTCAACAGCGTAGAAGAGGCTGTCAGCGCCTCTCGCGAGCTGATCGCCCAGGGGCCAGAGATTGTGCTGGTTAAGCATCTGGCACGCGCAGGGTTGAGCCAGGACCGTTTTGAGATGCTGCTGGTGACGAAGGATGAAGCCTGGCATATCAGTCGACCGCTGGTGGATTTCGGTGCACGTCAGCCTGTCGGGGTCGGGGATGTGACCAGCGGTTTGCTGCTGGTGAAGCTATTGCAGGGCGCGAGCCTGCGCGATGCGCTGGAGCACGTCACCGCAGCCGTTTATGAAATCATGATTGCGACGAAGACGATGCAGGAATATGAGCTCCAGGTCGTCGCGGCGCAGGATCGCATCGCGAAGCCGGAGCACTATTTTAGCGCAACGCAGCTTTAGAAAACGCCCGGCGCCGCTGCGCTTGCACGGGCCTACGGAATTTGTAGGCCGGGTAAGCGTCAGCGCCACCCGGCAATCCAGGCCGCTCGGTTAATTCAACCCTTCCGCTTTCAGCGCCGCTGCCACCGCAGGACGCTCCGCCACGCGCGTCATATACGACGCGACATGGTCTAATCCTTCCATGTTCAGCTTAACCGCGCGCGCCCAGCGCAGAACGGTAAACAGATAGGCATCGGCGATGGTGAAACGCGAGCCACAGATCCACTGGTCGTCTTTCAGCGCGTCGTTAACGTACTGCAACTTTTTCTCCAGCAGCGCGCGCACGGTAGGTTTGTACTCTTCCGGCGTGTCCGGGCGGAACAGGGGCGTAAAGCCTTTGTGCAGTTCGGTGGCAATATAGTTCAGCCACTCCAGCGTTTTATAACGCGCAATGCTGCCGGTGGGGGCAAGGAGCTGACGATCCGGTACGTTGTCCGCCAGGAATTGCATAATCGCCACCCCTTCGGTCAGCAGGGTGCCATCATCCAGCAGCAGGGCCGGAACCTGGCCTTTTGGGTTAATCGCAAAAAAGTCATCCCCGTTTTCCAGACGCTTTTTCATCAGGTCAACGCCGTCCAGCGTGAAATCTTTACCGCTCTCGCGAAGCGTAATATGGGAAGCAAGAGAGCAGGCGCCCGGTTTATAGAACAGTTTCATCGGTAACTCCTTTTTGCTGAGGTTCCAGCTATGTTAGTGCGCGTTCGGATAAAAAAAAAGCCGCTAATCAATTAGCGGCTTCTGTTCAGTCGTTTCCCGATGACATTACGCGTTCGCGGTTTTGATCGCTTTAGCGGATTTGTCGTCGTCCTGGGTCATACGATTCAGTTTAGGTGCGGTCAGCAGCATCAGCACGGCAATCACGGCGGTCGCGATACCAATTTGCATGAACACGGTGCCGTAGACATTCAGGGAAACCAGCGGGTCGGTAACGTTGTCTGGTACCGCCATCAGGTTCGCAATCTTACCTGCGATGATAGCCGCGCCAGCGGTGGTCAGGAACCAGCTGCCCATGATGAAGCCCATCAGACGCTGAGGGACCAGCTGCGCAACCATCGCCAGGCCCAGACCGGAGATCATCAGTTCACCGATGGATTGCAGCGCATAGCTCAGGATCAGCCAGTTAACAGACACGATACCCGCGTCGGTCGCGAATTTCGTCCCCAGAGGCAGCACCAGGAATGCGCCAGAGCACAGCACCATACCGATAGCGAACTTGTGCGGCATAGGCAGACGGTCGCCCATCTTGTTATAGATAGCGGCCAGAATCGGGCTACCAATCATGATCCAGAACGGGTTCAGGGCCTGATACTGCTCCGGCTCGAACGCGATACCAAGGATGGAGTGCTCAACGTTGCGGATAGCGAAGAAGTTCAGAGACGTTGGCATCTGGCTGTACAGAACGAAGAAGATGATCGCTTCCAGCATCAGGATGAACGCCACAATCATCTTACGACGTGCCGCACCCTGCATCGCAAAGGCTTCTTTCGCGAAGATAATCACGATACCCAGCGCAACCACGCCCAGTACGGCACGTGCAACGCCCTGGTTGTGCAGCAGCCAGGTGGCGACAGCGGCCAGGATCACGATGCCGACGATGGTTGCCAGCAGTTTGCCCATGTGCACGGGTTCGAAGTCTGGTTTTGAACCATAGTCTTTAACCCAGCTACGGCAGAACAGGAAGTTCACAACGGTGATCAGCATACCCACGAAGCTCAGCGCAAACGCTACGCTCCAGCCGAATTTTGCGGCCAGCCATGGGGTTGCCAGCATAGAGAAGAAGGAACCGATGTTGATGGACATGTAGTACATGGTAAATGCACCGTCCAGACGTGGGTCATCTTTGCTGTAGCAGGTAGAGAGCAGGGAAGACGGGTTCGCCTTGAAGAGGCCGTTACCTACCGCGATGGTAGCCATACCCATGTAAACCACACCTGCATCGTGCCCGGACCAGGCAACCAGTCCATAGCCAATCGCCAGAACAACGGCGCCCAGCATAATGACACGTTTAGTACCGAGAACTTTATCGCCTAACCAGCCGCCGATAGCGACCAGGCCATACACCAGGGCGCTGAAGGAAGAGAACAGCGTGATGGAATCGGCTTCAGACATACCCAGCTGTTTAACCAGGTAAACCGCCATGATCCCTTGCAGGCCGTAGTAGCCAAAACGTTCCCATAATTCGATAGAGAAAATGAGATAGAACGCTTTAGGCTGTTTGAAAGCGTTAAGACTTACGCTCTCATCTGTTGGTTTATTGTTTGCAGTAGACACATATACCTCTTTTTTTACATCCCATATTAACGGGGGTGTTCATAGCGTGATGACCGTAGTCCATCCGCTTTATAGTTATATTGGGAGGGGAAACGGCGGGTAATGTTCACTATCCAGCCCCATCTGGCAATACGTTTGTAATAATCTGTTACATATAACTCTGGCGGTATAATCATCGGTTCATGCAAATGTTATACAGCGTTAAATCTCATCCGTTCAAAATTGATGGTTTTTTTCACTGTAAACGACCCTGTTCAACGGCTGTATGGCGATATGTTCTGCTATTTTGGGTGATTGGCAGTGATATAGCCCATATTCTGAAAAATGACTGGTCTTATGTGCGGTGTGGAATCGATGAAATCTTGTCTGACAAAGGGGTTGGGCGGGTTTTAACAACAAAAATCCAACATCAGGTTATCAGAGTGATCGCGATCACAGATGTATAGAAATTTTTGGTGATGAAAAAACTATTAACCTGTTTGAGTGTTAAATGACCGAAGAATCGACAATGCGTAAAGGAGAAAGAGAGGGCAATTTATGGTCAATCGGGAAGATATCAGAGCCCTTGTTAATTTTAAGGGCTTGAACAGGTAAGAAGTAAGGTGGTTTACGCTCAGGGATAGACTTTTTCTTTGTATTCGCAAAGATCTTCGATAATGCAGGAACCGCAGCGTGGCTTACGGGCAATACAGGTATACCGTCCGTGCAGGATCAGCCAGTGGTGGCAGTCCACCTTAAATTCCGCCGGGACCACTTTTAACAGCTTCTCTTCCACCTCTTCCACGTTTTTACCCGGCGCGAACCGGGTACGGTTAGAGACGCGAAAGATATGGGTATCCACGGCGATAGTCGGCCAGCCAAACGCCGTGTTCAGCACCACATTTGCCGTTTTACGCCCGACGCCCGGCAACGCTTCCAGCGCAGCGCGGTCTTCCGGGACTTCACCGCCGTGCTGCTCCAGCAGGATCCGGCAGGTCTTAATGACGTTTTCGGCCTTGCTGTTAAACAGGCCAATGGTCTTGATATAGGATTTCACACCTTCAACGCCCAGCTCCAGCATGGCCTGCGGCGTATTGGCGACAGGGTAGAGCAGGGCCGTGGCTTTGTTGACGCTCACGTCCGTCGCCTGTGCAGAGAGCAGCACCGCGATCAACAGTTCAAACGGCGAGTTAAAATTCAGCTCTGTCGTAGGATGAGGATTCTCATCGCGCAGGCGCGTCAGGATCGCAATGCGTTTCTCTTTATTCATACTGCTTTCTCGGGGATCCCTTCCTGTACGCTGCGCTCAGCGGCGCGGCGTTTACGTTTTTCATCAATCAGGTATTTTAACGCCAGCATCATTCCAAGGCCAATGAAGGCGCCAGGCGGCAGCATGGCCAGCAGGAACGGAGTGTCCGTATGGAACACCTCAATACGCAGCGACTTCGCCCAGCCGCCAAGCAGCGCGTCCGCACCGTCGAAGAGCGTACCGTTGCCCAAAATTTCACGCAGAGAGCCGAGAACGAACATGGCGGCAGTCGCGCCCATGCCGATGGAAAAACCATCCAGCGCGGATATGGCCGGATTGTTTTTCACCGCAAAGGCTTCAGCGCGGCCTACGACAATACAGTTAGTCACGATAAGCGGAATGAAAATCCCGAGCGACTGGTACAGGCCAAATGCGTAGGCGTTAATCAGCATTTGCACCACGCTGACCACCGACGCAATGATCATGACATAGATCGGAATACGGATTTCCGACGGCGTCCAGCGGCGCAAAACAGAAATGGAAAAGTTAGTCAGGGTCAGCACCAGCGTGGTCGCCAGCCCCAGCCCGAGCGCGTTGGTGGCGGTAGACGTCACCGCCAGCAGCGGACACAGCCCCAGCAGCTGTACCAGCGCGGAGTTGTTCTTCCAGAGACCCTGGACGATAACCTCTTTAACCTGGCTCATGGTCACTCCTCACAGGTGGAAAGATGATTGATCTGCGCGGGCAGCGTTTCGGCATACAGCCCGGCGCGCTTGACGGCGTTGACCACCGCGCGTGGGGTAATCGTGGCACCCGTGAACTGGTCAAACTCGCCGCCATCTTTTTTCACCGCGAAAGCAGGATCGTCTTCGCCATGAATCATCTTTCCGGCGAAGTGTAAGATCCAGTCGCTTAAGCGTGTTTCAATTTTGTCGCCAAGGCCCGGCGTTTCGTGATGCTCCGTCACGCGCGTGCCCAGCACGGTGCCGGAAAAATCGCTGCCAACCAGCAGCTGAATCGCACCGGAGTAACCGTCCGGCGCGGTGGCTTCCATGACGGCACCCACGGGATTATCGCCCTTGCGGGCAATATAAACACGATGGGGTCCTTTACCGAGCTGCGGAGCCTGCACGACAAAGCAGCTTTTTTGCAAGTCATTATCGTAGAGGTCGGATGGGATCACCTGATCGAACAGCGCCTTTTGCTGCTTCATTGCCTGCTCTGCAATGGTTGTTTTCGTCAGTTCATTTACCAGCGCGGTCAGCCCGGTGAGGGCGGCAGCGAAGATCGCCAGCGTAACGCCGTGTTTTTGCATTGTTTTTAGCATGGCGTGACCCTTAGCGATGACCGTACACGCGTGGCCGCGTGTAGTAGTCGATGAGCGGAACGGTGATGTTAGCCAGCAGCACGGCAAATGCCACGCCGTCCGGATAACCGCCAAAGCTGCGAATAAGCCAGACCAGCAAACCCGCCAGCGCGCCGAAAATCAGACGTCCTCGGTTGGTGGTAGAGGCGGTGACCGGATCGGTCAGAATAAAGAATGCCCCGAGCATGGTCGCGCCGGAGAGCAGATGGAGCTGCGGGCTGGCCAGTGACTCAGGTGAGATGACCCAGCCGAGCGTCGAGCAGACGGCCAGCGTCACCAGGAAACTCACCGGAATATGCCAGCGGATTGCCTTCTGTTGCAGCAGGAACGCGCCGCCCAACAAATAGGCCAGATTGACCCACTGCCAGCCAGCACCCGCCAGTACGCCGCTGTAAATAGACGATTTCATCACCTGCTCCACGCTGTGTCCGGCACGCAGGGAGGTTTTGAAGGTATCGAGCGGGGTGGCCTGGCTGATGCCGTCCACGCCCATGCGAAGCGCGTTCATATCTGCGCCCAGCGCGGTGTGGCCGTTAAAGATAACGTGCAGGGCATCCATAAAGCCGGGGACGGTGGCGGCGATCTCATGCGGTGGCAGCCAGCTGGTCATCTGTACCGGGAAGGAGATCAGCAGTACCACGTAGCCAATCATCGCCGGGTTAAACGGGTTATGGCCCAGCCCGCCGTACAGCTGCTTGGCGATGATCACCGCAAACACCGTTCCCAATACCACCATCCACCACGGGGCGAACGGGGGAATGCTGATGGCCAGCAACAGGCCGGTCAACAGGGCGGAGTTATCGCTCAGGATGCGAGTCACTTCCATTTTGCGCAGCTTCAGGATCGCTGCTTCCGCTGCGACGGCACTGGCGCAACCCAGAACTAACTGGAAAAGCGTACCCCAGCCGAAAAACCAACACTGTACGGCAATACCTGGCAGCGCGGCCAGGCACACCAGCATCATAATACGCGATGTCTGGCGCTGGTTATGGGTATAAGGGGAACTTGCAATTCTGAAAACCATTTAATCCTCGTTAACGGCTTGCTGCGCGGCTTTCTTTGCCTGAACGCGCGCAATCGCGGCGGCGACTGCGGCTTTGCGTGGATCGTCGTTGGCGGCCGCAGGCCGTTCGTCCTGCTGTGCCGCTTTTCGTGCTTTGGCACGGGCGATGGCCGCTTCAACGGCGGCTTTACGCGGGTCGACAGGCGCTTCACTCTCTTCGGCTGGCTGAACCTGTGCCGTTTTTCGTGCTTTGGCACGGGCGATAGCGGCTTCAACGGCCGCCTTGCGCGGATCCGTCGCTTCCTGTTCAACCACCACTGTCTGCTGACCGGCCTTACGGGCTTTTGCCCTGGCGATAGCCGCTTCCACTGCCGCTTTACGCGGGTCGATATCGGCTTCCGGTATGGCGTGTTGCGCTTTCTCCGCCTGACGCGCGCGAGCTTCGGCTTTACGCGCTTCGCGGGCCGCAATCGCTTCGCTGTTGTCCGGTCTTTCTCCCGGAGCGATCACAACCGTCTGGGCGGCGGTGGCTTTCTTCTCGCGCACGCGGGCCAGGGCTGCGTTAATGGCATCCTGATCTTTCGCCGCAGGCTGGACGGCAGCCTGCTTATGGCGTTCCTGACGGGCTTGTTTCTCGCGCTCCAGTCGCGCCTGACGCGCTTCAAAGCGGGCCTTCGCTTCAGCGGCACGTTTTTCTTCCATGGAGATGGCGTAGATTTCGGCTTTCTCCTGACGGAAGTATTGCACCAGCGGAATATTGCTTGGGCAGACCCAGGCGCAGGCACCGCATTCAATACAGTCAGCCAGGTTATGCGCCTGGGCTTTATCGTGCAGCTGGCCTTTGCTGTACCAGTACAACTGCTGCGGCAGTAAATCTGCCGGGCATGCGTCCGCACAGGCGCTACAGCGTATGCAGCCTTTCTCTTCCTGCGTTTCGCCCATCTCCGTTGGGGAAGGGGCGAGCAGGCAGTTGGTAATCTTCACCACCGGCACATCCAGCCACGGCAGGGTAAAGCCCATCAGCGGGCCACCCATAATGACCAGTTGATCGCTACCCGGGCAGAAGCCAGCCTGTTCCAGCAGATGACGCACCGGCGTACCCAGACGCGCCCAGACGTTGCCGGGACGGGAGACGGACTCGCCGGTCAGCGTGACGACGCGCTCGGTCAATGGCTCGCCGTCAATCACCGCACGTTTCACCGCGTAGGCGGTTCCCACGTTTTGCATCAGCACGCCGATGTCGGACGAACGGCCCCCGTGGGGGACCTGTTTGCCGGTCAGGATCTGCGTCAGCTGTTTTGCCCCGCCGGACGGGTATTTGGTCGGGATCACTCGCAGGGCGATATCGTGGCTGTCCGCCAGTACCGCACGCAGCATCGAAATGGCCTGCGGTTTATTGTCCTCAATACCGATCAGCACTTCGCGGGGTTGCAGAATATGCGCAAGAATGCGAATCCCTTCCACCACCTGCGCGGCACAGTCCTGCATCAGACGGTCATCGGCGGTGATGTACGGTTCGCATTCGGCGGCGTTGATGATCAGCGTTTCGATTTTATCGCCGCCGCCGTGAAGCTTAGCGCCGGTCGGGAAGCCTGCGCCCCCCAGACCCGCCACGCCGAACTGATGAATGCGTTCAATCAGCGCTTCACGGCTGTGGGAACGGTAGTCGCTCCAGCCGTCACGATCGATCCAGCGGTCTTCACCATCGGCTTCAATGATCACGCTCAGCTCAGACAACGCCGACGGATGGGCAACGGTATGGGGGGCAACAGCCACCACCTTACCGGAAGTCGGGGCATGTATCGGCAACATCCGTCCGCGACCAAAGGTCAGCGGCTGGCCGCGAAGAACGCTATCGCCTTCTTTCACGCACAGTTCACCTTCCGCGCCGATATGCTGTTTAAGGGGCATAACGTAACGGGTCGCCAGCGGGATCTGGCGCAGCGGCGTGCCGTTAGACTGCGATTTCATCTCAGGCGGATGAATGCCGCCGTCGAAATCCCAGATCTTCTCTTTTCTGAAGGCAGAAAATAACTTAAGCATGTTGTTCCACAGGAATATTGCGAACCGGAATGGACTGAAGGTCCCACTTCCAGCTTTCAGTAGTCGTTTCAACCGGGCGTAGTTCTATACACTGCGTCGGGCAGGGCGCCACGCAGAGATTACAGCCGGTGCACAGATCCGCCACAACGGTGTGCATCGCGCGCGTTGAGCCCACAATGGCGTCAACAGGACACGCCTGAATACATTTGGTGCAGCCAATGCAGTTGGCTTCGTCGATGACAGCAAGGGCACGAACGGGCTCCTGGGCCTGTTCATCGCCGTCGACAGGCTGGGGATCGACGTTCAGCAGGGCAGCTATTTTAAGCATGACCGCTTCGCCACCCGGTGCGCAGCGGTTGATCTTTTCGCCCTGCACGCCCACCGCCTCAGCGTAAGGGCGGCAGCCAGGGTAGCCGCACTGCCCGCACTGGCTCTGCGGTAAAAGTTCATCAATTTTTTCAACCACCGGATCGTCCTCCACCGCAAACCGGCGGGAGGCATAACCCAGAATGATGCCAAAGACGAGTCCCAGTACGCTGATGGACGCGATGGCAATCCAGATAGCACTCATTACAACTTCACCAGACCACTAAAGCCCATAAAGGCCAGAGACATTAAACCTGCGGTCACCAGAGCGATGGCGTTACCGCGAAACGGCGCGGGAATATCCGCCGCGGCCAGACGCTCGCGAATCGAGGCGAACAGGACCATAACAAAAGAGAAACCGACCGCCGCGGAAAAACCGTACAGCGCCGATTGCAGGAAATTATGCCCAAGGTTGATATTGAGCAGCGCCACGCCCAGCACCGCGCAGTTGGTGGTGATGAGAGGCAGGAAAATGCCCAGCAGGCGATACAGGGCAGGGCTGGTTTTCCGCACCACCATCTCGGTAAATTGCACCACAACCGCAATGACCAGAATAAAGGACAAGGTGCGCAGGTAGAGCATGTCGAGCGGGATCAGGATCCAGGTATCAATCAGCCATGCGCAAATGGAGGCCATCGTCATCACGAAGGTGGTCGCCAGCCCCATGCCCATTGCCGTCTCCAGCTTTTTGGAGACGCCCATAAACGGGCACAGGCCAAGGAACTTCACCAGTACGAAGTTATTAACCAGCACAGTTCCGACAAAGAGCAGTAAGTAATCGGTCATTATTTAGCCTGAAATAAAATAGCCGCCTATTATCGGATAAACGACAACAGGCCACAACAGGTTAACTGTAAGGTTATTACGGGTTGACAAAGGTCTTCTTAACGCGCGTCGAACGCTTGAAATAAGGGACCAGAAGCGCCGTCGCCAGTAGCGGAAACAGTAACTGGCGAACCGCCAGCGCGTCAGACACTGGCGAGAAAGCGAATGCTTTGACAGCCAGCAGCACGGAGACCAGCAGCCAGATAATGTAATGTTTCGGCACGTTTTTGCGGCGTTTGAAGAAGGCGATAGTCAGCCACAGCGTGTAGTACCACATCGCGATCGCGAAAACGAACGACACAAACCACGTTGCAATATTGAGCGCACTCTGGGACATCAGTGTCTGGATAGCATGAGGCGTAACCAGTGCGGTGGTGTATAGCAACAGCGCCAGCGAAGCGCTTAATAATGCCACCAGCAGCCATGCCAGCGGGGCGATTAACCAGCCCCCAATTCTCTCTCCAGGCAATGCGGTCATACGCTCTCCCATAGTCTGCGCGAAATGTTATACAGAAATTTGCAGGGCGGAGAGTATATAACATTTCACGCCGAAGGCTACTTTCTTATACAACGTAACGCCATACGGATTTAGGCACTTCCCCCACATTGAACAGACGACCGCCAGAGACCAGTTCGGCGCGACGATGGTCAGCAGCGCGGTACATATTGATGATGTCCTGATTATCCGACAGCGTGTAGTTCAGATGGTCAAACAGTTTTTCCAGGCTTTCAAGGGAATTGATCTTGCGAAATTTTAATAAATAGTCCTGAACTGTCATGTTAATAAGTTTCCATATAAAAGGGTAATACCCATAAAGGTAATGCGTTCGAATAATAAACGGATTAATAAAGACGTAAACTGTCCACTCGGGTAACGCGACGAAATTAGGAGTTTTCTTTGCGAAGATTCAGGCATCAGCAGATGCCTGGAAGAGAAGGGTAACCCCGTTCATTACGGCTGGCAATACGTTCCATGACGTAATGTGTCACGCTTTATGACGACACGGCTTACTTTTGTTGTGCGACAGTAACAGGCTCCGGCGGCTGGTAGTTATCGATATGGCTGGCAATGCCGAGCAACACGACTGAAACTCCAAGGACAATCCATCCCGCTAATTCAATGATTCGATTAATTATTGACGACATAATTTGTGTTTGTAATTTATCCATAAATACAGATTACAAATGTTACAGCGCCCTTTTCGCCAGAGCAAGCGCTTTGGGAACGATTCCCCGAACCCATATACACACTTTAATGCGAGGTAACAAAAAACGCTGTCGCAAGATGCTATTTTAACTCACAGGGCACATTATTAATCTGTGCGTTAAGCACAAGGCCAGTGATAAATAAGCGCACAGCGAGGGGGCAAACGATGAGTGAAAACATCCGCGTCGGTCTTATTGGCTACGGGTACGCAAGCAAAACCTTTCATGCACCGCTGGTTGCCGGCACGCCGGGAATGGAACTGGCGGCTATCACAAGCAGCGATGAGACTAAGGTCCGCGCCGACTGGCCAGCCGTGCCGGTGGTAACGGAGCCTAAGCATCTGTTTAACGATCCTAATATTGACCTTATTATCATTCCAACTCCTAACGACACTCATTTCCCCCTGGCGAAAGCGGCGCTGGAGGCAGGGAAACATGTTGTTGTCGATAAGCCCTTCACCGTGACGTTGTCACAGGCGCGCGAGCTGGATGCGCTGGCGCGTAGTCTGGGTCGGTTATTATCGGTCTTTCACAATCGGCGCTGGGACAGCGATTTCCTGACGGTTAAGGCGCTGATAAACGAAGGCACGCTCGGCGAAATTGCCTTTTTTGAGTCGCACTTCGATCGTTATCGTCCGCAGGTGCGAGATCGCTGGCGCGAGCAGGCGGGACCGGGTAGCGGCATCTGGTATGACTTAGCGCCGCATCTTCTCGATCAGGCCGTTCATCTGTTTGGTTTGCCCGTGAGCATGACGGTCGATTTAGCGCAGCTCAGGCCGGGGGCGCAGACCACCGACTATTTCCATGCCATTTTGAGTTATCCGCAGCGGCGCATTGTGCTGCACGGGACAATGCTTGCGGCGGCGGAATCGGCCCGCTATATCATTCACGGGGCGCGCGGCAGCTATGTGAAGTTCGGCCTGGATCCGCAGGAAGAGCGCCTCAAAAATGGCGAACGCTTACCGCAGGAGGACTGGGGCTACGACATGCGCGACGGGGTGGTGACGCGTGCGGAGGGGGAGGTACTGGTTGAAGAGACGGTATTGACCCTGCCGGGGAACTATCCAGCGTATTACGCCGCCATTCGTGACGCGCTGAACGGTTCAGGTGAAAATCCGGTTCCCGCAAGCCAGGCAATTCAGATTATGGAGCTCATCGAGCTCGGGATCGAATCTGCCAAACATCGCGCAACGCTCTGTCTGGCATAAGTGCTAAACGCTTTCGTAGGCCGGGTAAGCGCAGCGCCACCCGGCAGTAAAGAGGACTACTGAGCAACTTTATCGCGCAGCGCCTGTTTCTCTTCAGGCGTCAGGAAGGCGATCTCCAGCCCGTTGATTTGCGCCTGACGGATCTGCTCGCGGCTCAGCCCGGCCTGTGGTGCGGCGATGTTGTATTCGTGAATAATATCCACGCCCTGAACCGCCGGATCGTCCGTGTTCAGCGAAGCCAGCACCCCGTGTTCGAGGAAGGTTTTCAGCGGGTGTTGCGCCAGCGACGCTACTGTACTGGTCTGAATATTGGAGGTCAGGCAGGATTCGATTCCAATACGTTGTTCGGCGAGGAAATCCATCAGCGCACGATCTTCAATGGCTTTCACGCCATGACCTATACGTTCCGCACCCAGTTCACGAATGGCCTGCCAGATGCTTTCCGGCCCCGCAGCTTCGCCCGCATGAACGGTAATATGCCATCCTGCATCACGTGCGCGGTTGAAATGAGACAGGAACAGACTGCCCGGGAAGCCCAGCTCGTCACCGGCCAGGTCGATGGCGGTGATCTGGTCGCGATGCGCCAGTAATGCTTCCAGTTCCTGAAGACAGGCCGCTTCACCGAAGGTACGGCTCATAATGCCAATCAAACGCGCCTGAACGTCAAAGGTTTTGCAGCCTTCACGCACGCCTTCAATGACCGCTTCAACCACGCCCGCTACGGGGAGGTTGTGGGTCATCGCCATATAGCCCGGGGAGAAACGCAGTTCAACATAGTGCAGGCCGTTACGCGCCGCATCTTCGATGTTTTCAAAGGCGACACGGCGACAGGCATCGACCGAGGCCAGCATCTTCACGCCCCAGTCGAGCTTGCTCAGAAAACTCACCAGATCCGGTTCGTTCGACGTGACCTGAACATGCGGGATCAGGGTTTCAAGCGTTTCGGCAGGGAGGGTTAAATTGAACTGGCGACTAAGATCGAGAATGGTTTGGGCACGAATGTTTCCGTCGAGGTGGCGGTGAATATCAGTTAAAGGCAGGCGTGTATCAATCATGGTCGCACTCTTTGCTGGTTAAAGTGCGCCATATTATAAAAACAAAACGGGGTAAAAAGCTATTTGCGCAAGGGAATATTCCGTTGCGCAAATGATTTACAGCAGAGTGTTGATGCCGGCGATAAGGCGTTGAACGCCCTGTTCAAGCTTACTACGCGGACAGCCGGCGTTCAGACGCACATAGCCTTTACCTTCATCCCCATAGGTATATCCCGGCATGATGGCCACTTTTTGCTAATCAATCAGCACGTTTTGCAGCGTATTGTCATTAATGCCAAGCGGGCTGAGATCGATCCATGCCAGATAGGTGGCCTCGGGCGGTTGCCAGTTGAGTGTCGGAAATGCAGTATTCAGTTCGTCAGCAATGTAGCGCAGGTTTTCTTCGAGATAGGTCCGCAGCGCGTCCAGCCAGGGTTCTCCCTGTCGGTAGGCAGCAATGTGCGCGGTCAGCGCCAGCACGGAAGGGGAAGAGAGTCCGTCCCGACCTTTTAATGCATTCAGATAGGCGCTACGGCTGGCGTCATCGGCGATAAGCCCCCAGGCACCCGTCAGCGCCGGAATGTTGAAGCTTTTGGAACCCGAGGTCAGCAGCGCCCATTTACCGCGCGCAACCTCGTTCCACGGGGTATGACGATGCGTGCCCCATACCATGTCCATATGAATTTCGTCGCTGATCACCGCTACGTCATAACGTTCACACAGGGCCGCCATTGTGGTCAGCTCTTCCCGCGTCCAGACTTTGCCGGTCGGGTTTTGCGGGCTACACAGCAGCAGCACCTTGTTTTCCGGTTTTGACAGCGCCGCTTCCAGCGCGGCCATATCGCCCTCCCAGCCATGCGCTGTTTTCTGCATCGGCACGGAAACAACGGTACGCTGGTTGCCTTCGATGGCTTTATAAAAGGCATCGTAAGCCGGGGTATGGACCACCACGCTGTCGCCAGGCGAGGACCAGAGGCGGATCAGCTCCGAGACCATATAAATGACCGACGGCCCATACACCACGGTTTCGGTATCAATCTGACTGTTAAAGCGTTGCCGGAACCAGTGCGCCACGGCGGCCAGAAATTCGTCATTTTTCCAGCGACTGTAGCCAAACACCCCGTGGTTTATTCGCTGGTGCAGCGCATCGGTAATGCAGGGGGCGGTGGCGAAATCCATATCAGAGATGGTGAAGGGCAGCAGGTCGGCAGCGCCAAAACGGTCAGCGACATAATCCCACTGGGTACACCAGGTGCCGTGTCGATCCACGACGGTTGAAAAATCAAACATGACGGTGCTCCGTAAAGTAAAACCCCCTCATGACGAGGGGGGCGAGGCATCAGGCTTCGACGGTTCGCATCAGGGTTGCCAGCTCATCCTTCACTGACTGTACCTGCGGGCCAATGACGACCTGCAAATTGTGTTGGTTTAACTGTACCACGCCGATAGCCCGGTTAGCTTTAAGTGCGTTGGTATCCACTTTGGACATGTCCGCCACCGACAAACGCAGGCGGGTGATGCAGTTATCCAGAGAGGTAATGTTATCCGCACCGCCCAGCGCCGCCAGAATAGCCGGCGTGTTATATCCGGATTTCCCAATGGTGCCGGCTACCGCCTGTTCAACGCTGGTGGCCGTATCGGTATCGCGGCCAGGCGTTTTCAGGTTAAAGCGGGTGATGGCGAAGCGGAAGATCCCGTAGTAAACCGCGAACCAGATGGCGGCCACAACCGGCACCAGATACCATTTGGTGGACAGACCGTGCAGGATACCGAAGACCACGAAGTCAATCACGTTACCGTCGGTGTTACCGATGGTCACACCGAGCACAGCCATCACGGTAAAGCCCAGGCCCGTCAGTACGGCGTGGATGAGGTACAGTACCGGCGCTACGAACAGGAACAGGAACTCGATAGGTTCTGTCGTACCGCCCACCACGCAGGCAATAACGCCGGAGATCAGCAGACCTTTAATTTTATGACGATTTTCCGGACGGGCACAGTGGTACATCGCCAGCGCTGCGCCCGGCAGGCCGCCGAGGAAGGCAGGCATTTTACCCTGAGAGAGGAAACGCGTCGCACTTTCAGAGAAGCCGTGAGTGGTCGGGCAGCTCAGCTGGGCCTGGAAGATGGTCAGCGCACCGCTAACGGAATGACCGCAAACGTCCATGGTGCCGCCTGCTTCCGTAAAACGGATCAGGGCAACCAGGATGTGCTGTAAACCAAACGGCAGCAGCAGACGTTCACCGGTACCGAAAATCATCGGGCCGAAATCACCCGCGCCGTTGATAATGCGGCCAATACCGGTGATCCCCATGGCAAAAATCGGCCAAATCAGAGGGATGATCAGACCAAACAGACCCATCACAACCAGCGTAATGATTGGCACAAAGCGGGTCCCGCCGAAGAAGGCCAGCGCATCGGGCAGGCGGATGTTGTGGAAGCGCTCGTGCAGCATCCAGATAATCACCCCCGCGATCACGGCTCCAAGGATCCCGGTATCGATGGACTGAATACCAATCACGCTCTGAATGTTATTGGCTTTCAGTACCGCCGCGTCGGTCGTGGGCAGGATCCCTTTGGCGGTCAGCCAGAAGTTAACCGCAAGGTTCATGACCGCATAGCCAACGAAGCCCGCAAACGCCGCCACGCCTTTGTTTTCGCGCGCCAGACCCAGAGGAATGGCGATACAGAACATTACCGGCAGGAAGCTAAAGGCAAAAGAGCCGACCTTGCTCATCCAGATGAATCATGATTGAAGTGATATTAATATGTTAAATCAGATAGTTAAGGTTATGCGGTTTTTCTATGTGGCATCAGTGGGGCATTTTGAGTAAATGATGCGTTCAAAATGCCCACCTGGTCATGGTTATTCTCGGTCATCCATTTACCGTAAACCGTGAATAGCATTTGCGCTGACGAATGGCCCATCTGGTGCGCAACGAAATTTGGGTTCGCTCCGGCGACCAGTGCCCAGCACGCATATGTGTTCCTGGTTTCATAAGACCGTCTTTGTCGGACGCCTGCACGACGCAGGGCAGTGCGCCAGGCTGAATTAATGGATCCGGGGACGTAGCACATCGTCTTCTTACCGTTCATTGAAGTAATGGACGGCGAGAATATAAAGGTGCATTCATCGGTTCTCTTTTTTTTGTATTCCCGTAGGCTGACGCTTACCTTGTGGGATGCCATCATTCTGGTCAGTGGCATTTGCGCCTTGAGTGCATCAATTGCTGGCTGGGTCAGCTGTATTGTTCGAATCCCGGCGTTGGTTTTTGGCAGGGTGAAGTTTCCCTTCAGGGAATAGTTCCGTGACACTGTAACAGTCCAGTTGACAGTATCCACATCCTCCCAGGATAACGCGCTTAGTTCGCCATGCCTGACGCCTGTATTTACCGCAAAGATAACCATATTCTGAAACTGTAGCGTTGGGCAGGCCGCAACCACTCTCTGATACTCATCAGAAGTAAGAGGATCTGGAATGGGTCTTTCTTTTGCGAGAGGGGTAATACCTGCCATCAGATCAGTTTTCAGGTATCCACTTTTGAAAGCAAAGCCCAGCATCCCGCCAAGGCATGCCATATAGCTATTGACTGTAGGAACGCTTCTTCCCTTTTTGGGTGGATGATTTAGGCCATGTCTGGTCTTCTGCCAGCCGTTCAGTAGCTCCTTCCTGGCACTAAGGATATCTTCAGTGTTCAGGCTGCCGATATACCTGTGCTCACCAATTGTTTCGATAGTGGTTGTGAGGTGGCAATCGTAACGCCTCAACGTCCCGAGGCTAAGCTCCATCTCTTTAAGCCCAAGCCATTTCGATTTCAGTTCAAGTAGTGAGATTTGCTTTCTGACAGTGCTGAATTTCTCTGCGTTCGATGAATCAGGGAATTGCGAGGCATAATTGAATGTGCCTGTCTTTATCGCAAAGCAGACTGAAGCCCGAAGTTCGCCTGCCATTTTCCTGTTTTTTGGCGTGTCAGGAACGCCGAGATTTTCCCTGACACGCTTCCCCTGATATATGAACCATATACGTAACGATTCGCCATGAACTTCTACGCCTGTTGGGTATGCTGCCATAATCATTCCTCGTTTGATGTGCCAAAGGACATTTAAGCAGATATTCTCCGGCGTTTCGCTGGGCTTTGGTGCTCGATCCAGTGGTTTATCTCATAGCGGTTATACATGATTGGGCTGTTTTGCTTAGGTGCCATATCAGGGGCAACATGGCGATAATGCTTTCCCTCCATCCAGGTAGACCGGCGGGCATGCTGAATCATGTGCTTTGACATGCCGGTTGTCGCAGTTAAAAGTTCCTCTGTGACCCATTTGTTTGGTACCAGCTGAATAATGTCGCTCATGGTTTTCTCCAGGCAAAAAGAAGCCGCCCGTAGGCGGCAATAACATCAAGGGATGTGAGGCGGTGCTTTCGCACCCAATAGCCAGCTCATAACTGGCTATCAGTTGCGTCATGGCTTCGATGCGCGGTAATCGTCTAGCGCTTTAGCAATCGTCTCAATTGGGTCATGCTCCTGGCTGATAATTTCACGGATGCTTTCCTCGCTTGGGTTTAGACCTTCTCCATCACCGAAGTAGAAGGCGAGTGCGTTCATAATTTCATCATATGCCGACATAGTCTCTCCTCATGCCGCGCGCTGGGCGCGCAGCGATTTAATGTGCTCACTCGTCTCCAGTTCGGCGCGTATCTGTGCCGCCTCACGGTGATCGAGGTGCTCAAAATCATTGTTGAATCGGTCGATTGAAGCGGTGTTGATCCGGCCCTGTCGCCAGTAGCGGACTATCTGAGAAGTGCAGCTATGGATGATGACGGGCCAACCGTGCTGGTCAGCGTAAATCTGACCCCGTTGAATTAGCTGGAACATTGGGAAGCTCCTGCATTAAAAGGAAGGTAATCATCGCGGCGCGCAGCGGGTTCTTCTGGTAATCAGTACCGCACGTCCGGTCCAGGTTTCGCGTATGGCACCATGTAGTTTGTGGCTCTGTACTGTCGTCACCATCAAACTCGATGGAGATTCTGTGCTTGGCGATAAGTTGCCAGGCGACATCTGGGTCATTGCAAAAATCAAGGCGATGTCCATTCTGGTGAGTAACGAAAACAGAGCCGTCTTTGTTGCGCAGTCCGGTTTCTGTGCCTCGGCCCCAGCACCATCCATCGCTAACGTATTGGCGGTGGCTAACTTCCTGTGGATCGTCGGTGTAAAAGCCAGTGAGGATAAGTTGCTTTATTACCAACGCATTGATTTCATCGTCGGTTAGCATGGTGTAATCCATCACATCACCCCCGCTTGTCGCATTTGATACACCATCCACTCCAGCACATACGGCCGCAGTGTTTGCATATAGGCCACATTACATTCCCCTCTGCTTATTCTTCAGTTCGATAACGGATTGGCACTCAGCGCATGTCTGGCAGCCGGGAACGGCAGCGCGCCGCGGCTCGGGAATTGGTTCGTCGCATTCCTCACAATGCTCAGCTGATACGGCATTACGGTCGATGCGGTGAGCGGAAAGGGCAGCGTTACGCTGAAGCTCTTCAATCTGCCATGGTCAATGCTCCCGGAACTGTCGGTTAATTCGGTTGAAGGTGAACGCAAGCAATAAAAAAGGCCGCGATAGCGACCTGGTGATTAGTGCCGTCATGCTGCACCGCCATCATTCTTCTCGGCTTCGACTGCTATCTGCTCAAGCCGTCGAGATAGCTCGGCGGCCAGTGTCTGGAAATCTTCCTCAGTCGCCACCGGAATCGGCACGAAGCGAATCCCGATATGCGCAAGGTTATTGGCGATTTCGAGGCTCTTCCTCAAATCAACGGGTGAGGCTCGGTTCATGCGGCGCGATCCTCTTCCTGGAAGATAATTTCCATTTCAAGCTTCTCGGCCAGCGCATTCTCCGCTCGGGCACCAGCGGAGTGCTCCCAGCCTTCAAGCATGTAGATAGCATCAGCACAGCGAAGCATAGACAGGCAGATGTCCATGTACTCGGCCTGGGTTAATCCATCTGGTAGACGGGCGGGATTCAGAACAATATGGCCTTTCGACCAGAGATGAAAATGCGCATGGTTAAAAGCGGCACGGTTAAAATTAGGTAGGCCGCTCATTGGCCCAGCGATGTATATTTTCACTATTCAACTCCGAAGCGGCGATTAAGCCGCCCTGTGTATACGACGAACTCCAGGAGGCTAACTCCCAGAACTTCAATTTTCTTGTGATGCTTGTTGATGATGGGAGGCACAGTTTCGTTCCAGTTAGGCTTTGGCTTCTTGCGCATGGCCTGCTGGATTTCCTCGGCGCAGCGGCGTCAGGCGGCGCGGATGGCGTTGTCTGTTTCTGGCGTCATGGTTAAATCCCCAAAGTGGCGACGATATCCTTCGCCGTCTCACGCGTACTGCCCTTGCTGGATATCGCCCGCCGGGCATCAACATGATGAAGGATGAATCCGTGCTGCTCATAAAGCTCAAGAACTCGTGGAGCTGTTGAGTTACTGATAAGAACTTTCGCGCCTCGCTGGTGGGCTGCTACACAGCTTTCCGCAAGTGAAATCTGATCAGCCCATGAGAACCCGCCAGCGGCGTAATTTGTGAAACCAGCGGTACCAGGCAACGGCTCATAAGGCGGGTCGCAGTAAACCACATCACCTTCACTGGCCAGCGCCAGGGTCCTGCGAAATTCAGCATTCAGGAACACGCATTTATGCGACTTCTGCTTAAAAGCCTTTATCTCAATCTCTGGGAAATAGGGAGCTTCGTACTTGCCCCAGCCAACATTAAAGAAACCATCACGGTTGTACCGAATCAGGCCGTTAAAGCAGTGTCGATTGAGGAAGAGAAAGGCTGCTGCACGCTCCGGCGCTCCCATGCGCTGGTTATTAAACTCATCCCGAAGCTCTTTGTACGCAACCTCACTGTTGGCACGCTCAAACAGCATTCTGGCAAGCGAACATACTCTGATGTGGTCCACTTCAAGCATCTGATAGAGGTTAATAAGATCTGCATTGACGTCAGCAAGCAGGAAAGACTCGTGCTTTTCGGAGTTGAGAAACACCGAGCCGCCACCAACGAATGGCTCAACGAGGCGTTTACCGGCTGGTATAAGTCGGTCCAGATCCGGAAGCAGAGAATATTTTCCGCCAGCCCATTTCAGGAACGGGCGCTGCCAGTTGCGCAGTGCAGGCGTTTCGATTGGAAGCGCGGCGGCGATGCGCTCACCAATCCAGCGCATTACCGGTACTGCCATGCTATTGCCGATGGCTTTATAGCGTGGCCCGTCCGGACATTCATCAGCATCCTTTCCGCGCCAGCCGATCAGAGTGTGATTATCAGGAAAGCCCTGAAGGCGCTCGCACTCAATCGGTGTTAGGCGGCGAACCTGCATACCCCACCCGATAGCGCCTACACCCATGCCTGCACGGCCGCCATTCGGCGTCAACAGCGCGTTGGCTGTGCCGTCATTTCTCACCTCGACCGTACTTCCTTCTGAGCGACCACGGATTGCCAATGTGAATGGTTCAGTAACTATCGCGTTTTCCTGTCCGTTGTTGCGTCCAAGAGTGTGCGCCAGTTCTCGGTTGGTGTCAGGATCCTGCGTACCGTGTACGGCGAAGGTTTCCACTTCAAAGTCAATGCGCTGGCCCTTGGCGGTCAGGCATGCGGCCACATCGATGTTCCCGCTGGTATTACCGCCGCCAAAAGCGATAACTGGAGTTCCTCTCCCGGTGCCGTCCTCGCTACCATCGAAACCTTCACCTTTCAGCGTATGACTAATATCGCCGCTGGCGCACTGCGCAATCAGGCGTCCAGCTTGTGCCTGGTTGTCGTCTGCGCCACACGTTCCAACGCCTCTTGCAGTAAGTGCGGCAACAGCCTTTTGCGTTTCTCGGCGCGGCGCAGAATCCCGGCGCACGCTGTCGAGCTCAAAAAGTACCGCTGCGGGATCGAATCCTTTTCGAGCACTTGCGACAACGAACACACGGCGGCGTCGTTGGGCCACTCCGAAAAATTGAGCATCAAGGACGCGCCAGGCGATAACCCTTTCTGGTCCAGACACACAACCTGCGTGCGTCCATTTTCCCCCTGCTGGCTGCAACTCACTGCTTTCTCCGGCAAGTCCTGCCAGAAAGCACCCGAAGGCATTGTCTTTGCTGCTGAGCACTCCGGGGACGTTTTCCCAGACGATGATTGATTCTGGCTCACCGCGTTCGCGGCGCTTTGCGTCGATTGCATTGGCTAATTCCACGTAAGAGAGGGTTAACTGGCCGCGGTCATCAGACAGGCCTTCACGTAAGCCGGCGATGCTGAATGCCTGGCAGGGCGTACCGCCGACCAGAACATCAGGCGCTTCGACATCACCAGTGCGCACCGCATCGGCGATTTTGGTCATGTCGCCGAGGTTGGTTACTTCCGGCCAGTGATTGGCGAGGACGGCTGAGGGGAATGGTTCGATTTCAGAGAACCAGGCAGGTTTCCAGCCGAGAGGTTCCCACGCTTTACTGGCAGCTTCGATACCGCTGCACACGCTTCCGTATTTCATGCCGCCTCCTGCCTTTCCCGATATTCCTCAGCGAGCCGCTGCGCCTTTAATGGATTGCTGACCACTTCACCCCAGGGCATTAGCCAGCCTTTACCAATGAAGGGAAGGCACAGCGTGCCAACCCTGATGTCGTCGTGAGCGTGAGTCATAGGATGGACTCCATTTCGTCGATGTAGAGGCCCTGAGCAATCAGGCGGCGGCGGCGGGCGGCACGTTCAATGCATTCCTGCCGTCTACCTTCCTGCGACTGCTCTATGGCGCGCCGGGTGAACAGCCGCGATTTGCCCTGCGGCGTTACGACCTTTGGCTTCGTGACCAGGTCGAATGCCCGGTCGCAGATGCCGTCCTCGTTGACCCATTTTCCCGACTCAACGATCTGCGCTATCTGTCCTGAGCCGCGGGTAATGCCGTTGGCGACCCGGTTAAACTCAATGAGCGATACGCCAAACTTCTCGGCGATTTCGCTGCCGGTGACCGGGCGACCGCGCGTCTGAATCATCCAGATAACGCGCTCTCGGAGGCCGGAGAATTGCCCGGTGCGCCCGGGCCTGCGGTAGAAGGGTGTGCGTTTCATTTCCACTGCTCCCCGAACGTGAAGCCGATTTCCGCCAGCGCCTCGTCCATGTTCTCGATGAACTCCGGCACCATTTCGTTGAAATCGGTCATGTACTGTGGATCCCGCTCAACGACGACGTGGTGAATACCTTCGCGTTTCATGCGCGGGTCGTAGTTTGCAAAGAACCAGGCGTCTTTTCCGGTAACCCACATGCTGTACTGCACCTGGGCCATGTACGCAGACTTGATGGCTTCAAAACCCCCAAGGCGGAATTTCATGAAGTCGCGAGAGGTGAAAGGGCATTTAAGCTCAAGACCGAATCCGTTACTGCACAGGCCGTCAGGGGAGCACGCGGTGCGCATGCTCTCGTCACGGAACAGGATCGGAGACTCCGTGACTTTCACGTCCGTGGTGAACTCGAAGAGGGTGCGGGCGTCTTCCTCGTACTGCTTGCCCCAGGCCAGCGCCTTGGCGTTAACCTCTGGCGCGACGCCGGTGCATACCTCGGCGAGCAGCGTGTGGAAGTAGGACATTTTCATGTCTGTCCACTTCTTCCCAGATCTTGGCTTTGCGATGACGTTATGCACTTCGGAGGCGGTGATGACGCCGAGGCGCAGCCGGTGCCACGCCTCATCGCCCTGTTGGATGGTTGTTACGTCAATACCGGTCCGGGCCAGGATAATTTCTGGTGTCATGCTGCCGCCTTAGCTCTTTTCTGAAGGAAGCCATACCCTTTCTGCGCCTCTTCTTCAGTGAGTTCTGACGCCTCAAGGATTTGCCGCTTGAAGATGTCGCTGCAAAGAGGAAGAAAGTCTTGCTCCATGTCCTTACCAAGCTCTTTCAAAAGATTGGTAATGGACTGGATGGTTTCTTCGCTTGCGGCTGGTGGAAGCGCTTCTGTGGTGCTGCGGGGCGTGACGTCACGGATATCAACGTCCAGTGATTTGCCTTCCATTTCTTCGGCGGTAGGCTGCTGTCCAATCTCAGGCCATGCCTTACGCAACGCCTGGGCTTCTGCGCATTTAGCCAGCTGGCCGTATGGGCGCTTTTTCCACATCGCGTTCGGCGCCGTGGTGTCGCGTCCGCCGGTGGCGTAGTTTTCAATCCAGTATTCTTTGGCGCTGAACTCGACGATCTCTCCGCTAGGCATGCGCTTGTAGACGGTGTATTTGCACCACTGAGGGAATGTGACCTCGACACCAGAAAGCGTCTGCGTCGTGTCTGGACCGAACTCTGGTTCGCGGGCACCGGCATAATCACCTGAGCGGTCCGCCTGAATGCGGTAAAGCCCGATGCCCGGCATGACCACGTCGCGCCAGTCGCCTTTACCTGTTTTCGAGTCTTTGACGTACATCGGAACGAGGTGGACAGGTTTGAGCAACGGATCCAGCTGGCGTGCGCGGCAGTAGTCAAGCGCCATCATTACCGATTCGTCTTTGGCGCCAGGGTAGATGCTATTCTTCAGCGCGCTCCAGGTGGAGACGTCGACGCCTATCTCCTGAAGTGACGTCGCTGTGATTGTTAATTCGTTTGCCATCGTTAATCCCCTCAAAAATTAAAACGGGCAGCCGGTACGATGTTCCCAGTCGTATTCCGCCTGGGCGTAAGCAACTGCCGAAATGAAATCGTTGTAGGCCTCGCCAGCTTTATCGCTGCGAAGTCCTTCGTATGGGCTGGAGTCAATCGGGACCGTGAAGTGGAAGAGGCCAGACGGTTCTTTTGGCATCATGTCGATGATTTGTTGCGCCCGGTCGTCGATCCACTTCTCTTTCTCGTCGGTGAGCTGCTGCTCAACCCAGCGCCGATCTTCGATGCGGTCGTAAGTCAGGAATGCGTTCATGGTTGCCTCAATATTTGATGTGCGCGTCCTGCACTTTGCCGCCAGCGATCGCCAGCACTGCTTTCTGTGCGAATTCTTCTGGGATGCCCTGAGCAATCAGGTCTGCGTAGACACGACGGTTGACGGTGCGGCGGTGCTCTTTGTCAGCTGCGCGGCGCGCTTCTTCCTCCGCTTTACGCTGCTCTTCTTCCATACGGGCTTTTTCTTTCGCTTCAGCTTCACGCTTGATGCGATCAGCTTCTTCCTGGGCTTTGCGTTGCTCTGCGGAGATGGCTTCTTGTTTTTCGCGTTCTGCACGTTCAGCGTCTTCTTTGCGCTTACGCTCAGCGGCATCAGCGCGAGCTTTCTCATCAGCTTCGCGTCGAGCTGCAGCCTCAAGTTCCGCTTTATGCTTCTCTTCGGCTTCGCGCTTTGCTTTGTCAGCGGCTTCCTGCTTCAGTCGCTCGTCACGTTCACGCTGAGCCTGTTCTTCCTGGCGGCGCTTCTCTTCGCGGTCACGGTCGAAAGCGTCATTCATCAGCAGAGCCATTTCGTGGTCTGCCTCGATCTGCGCGGCGCG
Source organism: Enterobacter cloacae complex sp. 397G4 (assembly GCF_050031515.1). Lineage (NCBI taxonomy): Bacteria > Pseudomonadati > Pseudomonadota > Gammaproteobacteria > Enterobacterales > Enterobacteriaceae > Enterobacter > Enterobacter cloacae complex sp. 397G4. The sequence continues at coordinate 2,099,479 of NZ_JBLGWE010000001.1, forward strand.
CTGTCGGTCGAACTCTTCGTTCATCTCCAGCGCTTCGGCGTGCAACGCGTTCATGGCTTCTTCAGCCTTGATGCGCTCCTGCACGGCTTCCCATTCGGTGAGTGGGCGGCGGGTGGCATCACGTAGCTCGTCGCAGGCATCAACGAAACGCTTAATTTCCGCCTCAGCAGGACGCACAGCCTCTTTCAGGCGCTTCAGGTACTCACGGCCTGGCTTTTCGATAGCCGTCTTACTGCGGGACACCTGCGCCGCCAGAGAGGCGACACGGTCACGGCCTTTCTTCGTGGACAGGTCCGGCACTTCGTTTACTGCCTGACGAATTTGCTCGAGATAAGCGTCAAGGCCTCCGGCTACGTAAAGCACAGGCGCCTGCTCCGGCTTGATTTCGATGACAGTTAAGTCCGTTACTGCGCTCATGGTTTCTCCTGAAATTTGGATGTACAGATCCCGCCCGCGTAATGCCAGGCCGATCGGTTGAATAGGGTGGTTAGTGCTGGATAGGGTTGCCGTGACCGTCCAGAAGGACGTCAATCACGCAGTCACTGAGGCGGATGATTTCTGCATCGGTGTGCAGGTATACCCATTTGCGCTCCTGAATGACTGCTGATACGCGATAGGTTCGGCCTTCATGCATTGCCATCATGCCGGGTGTTACGCACTGGCGAATGAGCGGGGTGGTGCCGTAGTGGTGCATCATACCTTCACCTCAACCTGTTCCAGGAGACCAGCCAGCTTCATGTGCCAGCGGTTCATTGTCAGCTTGTCGCGCGGGTTCGATACCGACGTCAGCTGCCACTCGTTATCGTTGAGCTTTTTGGCGGTGTACTGCTTGCCGTTGTGGGTGACTGTCATCTCACACCACCTTGAACAAGAACCAGCCCATACCGCACACGATCAGGCCCACAATGGTTATTGCGGAAGACATGCGTACATGGTCAATGGCTAGTTTTGAAAGTGGCTGGCGATGTTCTTTTTTCGTCAGCGAGTTGATTGCTATGCAGAGCAGAAACATCCCGACAAACCATAAGGCGTATATTTTTAAGCCAAACTCCAAATCACTCATAAATCCTCTTGGCCTTATCGCGGCGAACGGAACGGTTAATACAAGACTTCTGCGCTAATGGGCGGTGGATGGCCGCCGGTTGTCATAAATGGGCAGACTCGAAAATCTGCCTATGTATGGCCGATAAAAAACCCGCCGGAGCGGGTCATTCAGGGTGATTGAGCATTGCCCAATGCGTTACTTCCTGAGGTGCATAGCGCTTCTTAAATGCGCCGTTTGTGTAGATAAAAAAATCATCTTCCTGCAACTTTCCAAACTCATAATCACCATCAACAAAAAGCAGTAGCAGTCGATTTTTCAGCGGCTGCCTTTCACTACACTTAATCCACTCCATCGCCTTACCCTCTGTCGTTACCCGCTGATGCGGGAGAAATGCTTTGGCGCTGGCTCCCCACTTTCAAGCAGCAGGGAAGGCCGTCGTCGCCTTGGTGAGCCATTACCTCACCAACTAGCTGATAACCGTCTGCCAGCCCAAAACATTCCAGTTACGCACCATTGCCGCTCTCCCTGAGCCCGCCGGGCGTCCGACGCATGGTTTACTGTCGCGCCGTTCGACTGACCGAATCTCAACATCGCCGCTGGCTAACTTCGCTCAGCTGTCGATGTTTCGTTTCGATGGATTGATAATAGCGATGAGTATTGTTTATAGCAATACGTATTGATATTAAATAATAGCAATTGCTATTAAGGCGCTGATAGCTAAAGGAATTTATTTTGATATTTTTTCGAGTGATTGGGATTCAGATCGTATTTTCCTGCGGTGTGTATAGCTGTGATGAGTGGGCTTGCTGCGGGCAATAAAAAAACCCAGCACTATGGCTGGGTCTGATTTGTAGCTAGGTGTGTTAACCGTGTTTTCTGTAAGTCTGAGGCATGCTGCCAATCACCTTGCCAAACACGAGTATCCTATTCATTTCTTCTTTTTCGATCGGATCCCACGGGCGATAGGTCTGATTGTCGGAGATGACCAACAGCTTATCTTTCATCTTCTGGAGGCGTTTAACGTGGGATGTGTCGTCGTAGATAAAGGCGTAAATACCATCACCATCAAAGTGCTGAACACTGATGTCGACGAACAGTAAGTCGCCTGGCTCAATGGTTCCGGACATGCTGTCACCGCGAACATTGATGATTCTGATCTGCTCAGCCTTCCTGCCATTGAACATCCGGCGAGCGTCTTCGACTGAATATTCCACGGATCTAAGCACCTCTACAAATTCGCTGTTGATGGCTCCTGGCCCAGCGCTAACATAAAAGTCCAGCGCTTCAATGCGGAATGTGTCAGTAGGCGCCAGCTCTGTTTTTGGCTGCGAAATTGCGGGCATTTGACCATCGTCACGCATCGGTCCAACTCCGGTTGAAAGCCACTCAGAGCGAACGCCAAGCGCATTGGCGATCTCAACGATTTTAGTTGAGCCGCGGGCATTTCCGCTGGTCAGCCGCCAGATAGTGGGCTGAGCGACGCCAGACGCCTTAGCCAGAGCGCCCTGAGACATGCCAGATAGTTCCATTGCCTGATTAAGGCGTTCTGCAAGAGTTTCTTTTTTCATGAGTTTAAATTTATACGCTTGCGTATTGATGGTCAAAACACGTTTAGCTATTGCCTAAATCAATACGCATTGCTATTATCAATTCACACCAATACTCATAGGAATTGGAATATGACGAACAAAACCATCCAGCGCGCCATTGATATCGCTGGTAGCCAGAAGAAATTAGCCGACCTTTGCGGTGTGGCGCAGCCGACGGTATGGCGCTGGTTGCACGGTGGCGGAATTGATGCCCGCTACGTAATGAAGATTGTCACTGCAACCAACGGCAAGCTCAAACCAGCAGATATCCGTCCAGACCTCGCCCAGCTGCTTGGGGCGAATAACACAGCCGCTTAACGGCGGCCATAACCACGAAAGGGAAAGCAATGCATTCACTTGCGTATCAACAAGGTAACAAATTTTCGCCAACGGCGATGATTTACCAGAATCGCCGGGAACTTGATTCCAAGGCGTTAAACATCGATGGGATCCGTGCAGCTGTTCGCGCCTGGGCAGCTGATTGCCGCAGCCGTGAATTTGTCGCCGCGCTGATTGTGGAAGAGTGGCGGTCAACCGGCGGCACCGGGCTGGATATCCCGACTGACTCGCATCGCCAGATGCAGAAGGTTTTCCGCTGGATCGATGGCGACACCGAATACGCCGCCAACAACATTCGCCAGCTGACGCCCGCAATCATGTCCGTCCTGCCGCTTGAGTACCGCAACCGCCTGGCTCCGAAGAACGACACGATGTCGCTAATCGCCTCTGCGATGAAAGAGTGCGCCGAAGCTAAGCAGGCAGTGCTCCTGGACGCACCAGAGCATCAGAAGCTGAAAGAGGTAAGCGAGGGTATAGCGTCGCTGTTCCGCCTCATGCCGGAGCAGGTAGGCCCGCTGATGACTATGGTCACTTCGATGCTGGGGGTTATGTGAGAGGCACCAGAAAAGAAAAAGCCCTTGAAGCGGTAACTTCAAAGGCCCTTATCACACTGTGTTACGCCAAGTAACGGGAGTAATTATGGCAAACACCGCCAAAGTAATCAAATTCCCTGCGCAACAACCGGCGCAGCAGGAGAATCGCATGGCCGATCTGGAAAATGGCTATCTTCGCCTTGCTAACCAGATTCAGGATGCCCTGTGTTTCGTAGAGCTTTCGGGGCGTGAATTCCGCGTGCTGAATGCTATTGTTCGCCTGACGTATGGCTGGTCCAAAAAAGAAGACAGGATCACCAACAGTCTCATTGCTGATAAAACCAGGCTGGCCGTTAAGCACGTTTCTGAAGCTGTGCTCAGCCTGGCTTATCGCAACATCATCAAGATGCGCAGAATCGGGCAGACACGTTACATCGGGATTAACACGCTCCTGGATAGCTGGGCTTACACAAAGCCAAAATGTGCAAAGTGCCCGGTCAGTTTCCCGGTCGCTGAAGTTGTAACGCAGGTTATTACCATCCCTGAAATCGGGGATAGCAAAATCACCCAACAAACCATCCCTGAAAACAGGGATAACCATCCCCAAAAACAGGGAGAGGTATCCCTGAAAACAGGGAACACCAAAGACATTCTTCCAAAGACAAATATAAAAACTAATACCCCCTCTAATCCCCCAAGGGGGAAGGACAAGTTTGATCCGCTCAGTGTTGACGTTCCTGAGTGGCTAAATCAAACCGCATGGCAGGAATGGGTTGCCTACCGCAAGCAGTCTGGCAAGCCAATCAAAACTGAGCTGACCGTCATGAAGGCATTCAAGCTGCTGAAAGAGTGCCTGGAAGACGGACATAACCCGGTGGGCGTGATCAACACCAGTATTGCTAACGGATATCAGGGGCTGTTTAAGCCGAAGTTCTCTGTCAAACCAGCCGCCAAGCCGGATCTGGACTTCAACAACACTGACTGGGCCTATGAGGTGATGCGATGAAATCTCTTGGGGAACAAATGCGTAACCACGACCGCGAGCAGATGAGCCGTATGGCCCATAACCTGCCAGAGCAGTACCAGGAGCGCGCGCCGGTAGAGCAGGTAGCTCAGGTATTCAACAAGCTGTTTAACGAGCTACGAGCCGCGTTCCCGGCCAGCATGGCTAACTTCCGAACTCAGGACGACCTGAACGAATTTCGCCGTCAGTGGCTGCTGGCTTTTCAGGAGAACGGTATCCACTCAATGGCGCAGGTCGATGCCGGAATGCGCATTGCCCGCCGACAGGAGCGCCCATTCCTGCCGTCGCCGGGTCAGTTCGTCGCCTGGTGCAAACAGAGTGGTGGAGTGCTGGGCATCACCGTTGACCAGGTGATCGCCGAATACTGGGACTGGCGTAACCGTTCGTTCGAATTCACCTCCAGTGAGCAATTCCCCTGGTCGCAGCCGGTCATGTACCACATCTGCGTAGAACTACGCCACCGCAGCACAGAGCGCCAGTTGACTCATGGTGAGCTGGCGCGTGACGCGGGCGACCTGCTGGACATGTGGGAGAGGCGTGTCACCGATGGTAAGCCAGTGCCGCCGGTACGCCGGGCAATAGCGGCACCGGCTGCCGATCACGGTCCGACGCCGATCCAGCTGCTGCTGGCCAAGTACAACCGCAACAAGTCGAACGGGATGGTGTGAGATGAATGGCAAACAGGCAATTCTGCGTTATCTCGAAACGCACCGCACCTTCACCGCGAAGGATGTGGCCACAGAGTGCGGTATGACCATCAACTGCATCACGAAGAACGCTCTCGATCTGGAAAAGTCTCGAAAAATTATCCGGGTGAGCAAGGTCTGGCGAACGGTGACTTATCGCCTGGCCACGCCGGAAGAGCAGGACGGCACCGCGCGCAGCTGCACCAACGGAATATTTCAGGAATGCCGCAACAGCGCGGCGATGAAGCGAGTATTGATGGTTTGGGGGAGGGTAGGGGTATGAAAATCGAAGATGTCAAAAACGTAGCGGTGTTCTTCAATTTGAACGGCAAGACAGTAACGTTACGAATGGATGCTGAGCAGAAGCGGATCGTCGCATTAATGGCGCTGAACACGGCTGATGCTAGAGCAGAACTGATTGAAGTGCCGCACATGACTTTACCTGCAGACCCAGCCATGGAGGAGGCCGTCCAATGAGCAACATCGACAAACAGGCGCTGCGCCAATTAGCCACGGCTTTAGATGGTGATGACTGGCACGCTGAAGGGAATAGTGTTTATGGCGGTCGTTACGATGTAGGTGACAATGTTTGCTATGACCACATCGCGAGCTGCGAATCTGTTAATGGGGAAAGCCATCTAGCTGACTTCATAGCCGCAGCCAACCCTGCCATCGTGCTGGCGCTGCTGGATGAGCTGGAAGCCAAAGACAAGCGGATTGCTGAGCTGGAGGCGCGGGAGGTTGTACTTCCACAGCGCTATAGCATGTTGCATCGCGTCGATTTCGATGAGCCGTATCACACGGAAATGGTTTACAAGCAGCATCAGGTGCTTGAGGCACTGCACGATGCTGGAGTCAACGCCGCCGCAGCCGGTAAAGGAGCAGCATCATGATTACCCTTACCAAAGAATGGCTCCTGAAGACCATCGCGGAGCTTGAAGAAGAGCGCGATGCTGTGCCAGGCGCAGTAAACGAAGATGCGGCGATGGCGCTCGCTGCGATGAAGCTGGCGCTGGCATCGCTCGAAGCGGAGCCTGCTATTCACCGCTGGCGTCGAGTGACCGTTGAACCATATGGCCCTTATCCTTGGCATTACGGTACTTTTATCGGCTTCTCAAAACCCGTTGAGGGCATTGAGGACGAGTATTATTACTCTGCCCCTCCAGCGCCGGTATCTGTGCTGGACATAACTGCGCTGGATAACCTTGCTGGAGAAATGCTGAACCATGCGATGAATTGCGAAAGGAGAGTCGCTGTAGCCTATACGCACTGTGCGCATCGACTTGCTGAGGAGGTAAGAGACTTACGCGCCGCCATGCTTCAGGGTGCCGAAAACGCCGAGTCGACCACCACCATGCAGACCAAGCCAGCTCTGGATTCTTCGCCAAAAATTGCCGAGTCGACCAGCGGCAACTCTACGGTGATTCCGGATGGTTGGGTGGCGGTGCCAGTTGAGCCGACAGAAGACATGATCGTCAATGGGTTCGAATCAGAGCCAGATGAGAGCTTTAGCGATGAGAAGGAATGGGAAGTATACGAAGCAATGAGCGGATGCCAGCAAGCGGCGCACCGGGCGAAGTTATGCTGGGCGGCGATGATTTCAGCGGCACCTAAGATCTGAAAAAAACCATATGTTGTATAGTTGAATCTTTAGACGAACGCCTGTTTAATAGTTTTATCCCCGCGAGAGATCCAGAAAGGAGGGCCTTATTTTGTCCGAGTTTTTGTATTCCCCCGCATGCCGCTGCAGAGCGCAACATCTGAGTGTCTGACCAGGGGATGGAACAAGATTGGATAGTGGGCAAAGAGTGGCGACGGAGGCTGTGCCGATGTCTACCAGTTCACCCTGGGGGTGTTCAGCTCTTGCCTTCAGTGTTGCGATTGAAGGTTAACCCATGAAAACCCGAGAGGTCAGACAACCAATTTGCCAGAGGAGCATGCCCGGATCGATTCCGGCCAGCCAACCGAAAGCGATGCGAAAAAGCATAAACTCGGCCCTCCAGTCGCCTACGTAAAACGGTTTACTTAAAACGGCAACTCCATGGATACCTTACTTGTATGGATGGTAGAACGCCTGCATGAGTGGCAAAAAAATAAGTCCGAACTCAGGCTGAAAGCTATCAAGGGATTAACCAATGCAATTTCGCCTACAGTTGTATACACAGAAAAACTGAGACGTGGTGAGCCAAACGACACGGAACAGGAAGAGCATCTTTATAGGCTTTGGTATGAAGCATCATCTGATGTTATTGATTATGATCGCGATCTGGCTAAGAGATGTTTAGAAAAGTCAGAGTACTGGCTTAACTCGAAGTTTTACAACACAGATAAAGTTAAAGAATTAAATATTTCCTTGGTTGGCATGAAAGCCACTCTTGAACAAATCAAACATAACTAATAATTTTGATTTTCCATAATCATCCAGCCATAATCATGTCATCGGAGCCTGAACAACTCCGGTGACTTCTGCGCATTTAAGGGGACTTAAATGCGACCACAATCTGAACTCCTCACCTTGTCACAGATGCAGAAATGCACCTGCGATTTTCTGCATTCTGCGGTTTCCGTTAAGGAGGCCGTATGGTTCTCCCAGTAGACGGCATCAAACTCCATCGCGGCAACTTCGCGGCCATCGGCCAGCAGATTCAGCCATTACTGGATGCCGGGCAATGCTTCCGCCTTCAGGTTAAGCCGTGGCGCGAGAAGCGCAGCCTGTCGCAGAACGCCCTCAGCCACATGTGGTACACGGAAATCAGCGAGTACCTCATCGCCCGCGGCAAGACCTTCGCTACGTCTGAGTGGGTCAAAGACGCGATGAAGCACACCTATCTCGGCTACGAAAGCAAAGACCGGGTAGATGTCGTGTCCGGCGAGGTTACCACGGTCCAATCCCTCCGCCATACGTCAGAGCTGGAAACCGGCGAGATGTACATCTTCCTGTGCAAAGTCGAAGCCTGGGCGATGAATATCGGCTGCCACCTGACCATCCCGCAGAGCTGTGAATATCAGCAGCTGCGCGATAAGCAGGAGGCATGATGTCTACTCCACTCTCTCGCGTCATCACAAACGAAATCTTCCGCGTTCCGGCGCGCCGCCAGCCTAAGCCCGCGGTTAAGCCGTCCGACATCCCGACTATGAAAGACTACACCGCCCGCCTGGTGGATCAGAAATGGCTGCGTCTCGCGGCGAGGAGAACGCATGGCTAAGTTACCGCGCCGCAAGTGCGCCCATAAAGCCTGTCGCCAGTGGTTCCACCCGGTACGCGACGGGCAGGTAGTTTGCTCATTCGAGTGCGCCAGCGCGATCGGCAAAGAACAGACGGCAAAAGCCCGTGAAGCCGCCAAGCAGAAGGAAGCGCAGCGTCAGCGCACCGAAGAGAAGGCGGGACGCCAGCGGCGCGCTGCACGTCGCAATGAACTGAAGCCGATCCGTCACTGGGTGCAGATGACTCAGCGTGCCTTCAACGACTGGCGTCGCGAAATGCTGCTGGCCGCCGGGCACGGCTGTATCTCCTGCGGAACCAAGACCGCTTTTGCCTGGCATGCCGGGCATTATCGCACCACGGCCGCCGCACCACAACTTCGCTTTAACCCGGACAATATCTGGCTCCAGTGCTCCGCGTGCAACGTTCACAAATCCGGGAACATCGAGGCGTACCGTTCCGCGCTGGTCGATCTGATCGGCGAAGAACGCGTGCTGGCGCTGGAATCCAACAACGAAACCCATCGATACACACGTGAAGAACTGGACGGCATACGCGCCAAGGCCAGGGCAGACCTTCGCGCGCTGAAACAGCGGGAGGCCGCATGATTTACGACCTCAAGCTTCCGCATTGGGCTTCACTTCTTAACTGCCCATTCTGTGGTGGTGAGGCAGAACTGGTTGCCGATGGTGATGGTGTTTATGCCGGATGCGCAACTAAGCAGTGCCTAATTAAGCCAATAACCGACACATATCCAACAAAACGCGATGCGATTCGTGCGTGGAATCGGAGGCCATCATGACCAGAGAGCAGATTGTCAGATACCAGGCCGAAAGCGTTAAGCGCGCCAGCATGCTACCAGTAGCAAAGCACAGCCAGACCAAAACCAACCAGCCACAGAAGGAAGCCGCATGAACAGTCAGCAACTGGAATACGTACGTCAGCAGCTCATTGTGGCGACCGCAGATTTGAGCGGGGCGACGAAAGGGCAGCTGGTAGCTTTCGCCGAGAACGCGCAATTCACCGCGACGGCGCGCAGCCGGGGCCGGAAGAAAATCACCGATCCGGTCACCGGCCGAAAAGTTAACCCTGATGGCCCGGCGATGAGCGGCAGTCAGTCCCGCGCTAAGGGATCTTCTATCGCGCTTGTCAGCCCGGCAGAATTCGTGACAGCATCATGGCGCCGCGCTGTCCTGTCGCTGGATGACCACCAGAAAGCTTGGCTGCTGTGGAACTACAGCGAGAATATCCGCTTCGAGTACCAGGTAGCGATCACCCAGTGGGCGTGGGCGGAGTTCCGGGAACAGCTGGGCGCGAAGAAGGTGGCTGGCAAGACGATGGGGCGCCTGAAAAAGCTAATCTGGCTGGCGGCGCAGGACGTCAAAGCGGAGCTGGCGGGTAAGGATGTGTATCAGCACCAGGATCTGGCTGCTCTGTGTGGCGTTAAACCTGATAACTGGTGCCATAACTACGCCGACTACTGGCGGGTCATGTGCACCATCTTTAAGCGGCTTGATGACGATTCGCTTCTCTGCACTGTGAGAACACGATCACAACAAAAGGCGACTTTTTCGCAGCAGGGTATTGCAAAAGTCAATTAAATAGCATACATTTCATGTAAATCTGATATCGTCGCCATAGCTTTAATTGTCGACACAAAGAATTTAAGCCCGAGGTTAACGCCTTGGGCTTTTTCGTATCTGCACAACAGGAAAGAGCATTGGCGTGAAGGGCTCATAACCCAACCCACGCAGCAGCATGGAGTTGGCGCGAAGTGCTCAGTGCTCTGTCCGTTGTGGTGAATGCGCAGGCTGATGCGCTAGAGACGGCACCCCCTTAATGAGGACTGCGCTATCTCTGGAGAAAAGTCTTGGGGCACACGATGCCAGAGAAAGCCGGAGTTCAGCACCGGCCACCACAAACCAAACCCACTGCCTGGGACCCTTCGGCCATAGAGCCGGCATTGCCTTACCCCCATATTGCCCGCCTGTCGCGGGCTTTTTTTTATTCAGCGCACCGCAATGCGCCTCTAACCACGTCGAACCAAACCCTTTGAAATGAGCCTTTGAGGAAGTCAGTTAGTGCTGGCGAGCCTCGACGGGCTGATTTCCTGTGCGGCAAAGGTTCATCTCAAAGAAAGGTACACGCCATGTTAAAAGATCCTTCCAAGGAAGAGATTGAAAAACACTTCTTTTGCGACCCAGATGTCGGGAGCATTGTCAGGATAGCCAACTCAAGTACAGCAAAGGCTGGGGAAAACCCAATTTATGTTAACAATTGTGGTTACCACATGGTCAGCGCGCTGGGTCATAGGCTTGGCCTCCACCGAATAGTCTGGATCGTAGCGAAAGGCTATATCCCTGAAGGTATGGAAATTGACCATATCAACGGTGACAAGAGCGACAACAGAATTACTAATCTGCGCCTTTGTACGCCAACACAGAATAGGCAAAACAAGACCAAATATAAAAACAACAAATCTGGCTTTAAGGGTGTCCATTTTGAATCCTCTCCACGGATTAAAAGACCATGGCGAGCAAGGATTGTTGTTAATAAAAAGGCTATCAGCTTGGGAAACTTTATGACCAAGCACGAGGCTCATGAGGCCTATCAAGAAGCAGCCAAAAAATACTTTGGCGAATTCAACAGGCCATAACTCCAGACTCCGGGAACCATCCTCGACATGCCTTCTTGTTAAATCATCCCGAGGGCCTGACCCCTTTCAAACACACAGCCCCCGCTTTTAAGCCGGAGGTTAGAGACTATGAAAATGCATAACGATCCCCACTCCTGGACGGAGTTTATCGAACTACTCCACAGCTGGTGGCGTGGCGAAACGCCGATGGGTGCCGTCTTGCTATCGGTTGCCATGGCCGCATTGAGAATCGCTTACGGCGGTGGCGGCTGGAAGAAAATGATTCTTGAAGGAGCAATCTGCGGAGCTCTAACCCTTACCGCTGTGTCGGCTCTTGATTACTTCAACCTCCCACAGTCCCTGTCGATTGCCATCGGTGGCGCGCTCGGGTTTGTTGGTGTAGAGCAGGTTAAAGTTATGGCTTCCCGGGTGTTTAATTCTCGCTTTGGAGGCGGTGATGCAAACCAGTGATAAAGGCATTGCCCTGATCAAGCAGTTCGAAGGCTGCAAACTCACAGCGTACCAGGACAGCGTCGGAGTGTGGACGATCGGATACGGATGGACTCAGCCTGTCGACGGCAAACCGATCCGAGCCGGGATGACGATTAAGCAGGAAACTGCAGAACGCCTGCTGAAGACCGGGCTGGTCAGCTATGAAAACGACGTGTCCCGCCTGGTCAAAGTTGACCTGACTCAGGGGCAATTCGATGCTCTGGTGTCGTTCACTTACAACCTCGGCGCCCGGTCACTGTCGACATCGACCCTTCTGCGAAAACTCAACGCCGGTGATTACGCTGGCGCTGCCGATGAGTTCCTGCGCTGGAACAAAGCTGGCGGCAAAGTCCTGAATGGACTCACCCGTCGCCGGGAGGCGGAGCGCGCTCTGTTCCTGTCATGATTGGCGCGCTGGTTAAACGTTACTGGATGCAGTTGCTGGTGCTGGCGTTAATCGGCGTGCTGGCTTTCTTCGTGAACCACTACCGCGACAACGCCATCACCTACAAAGACCAGCGCGACAAAGCCAATAAACAGCTAAGCCTTGCGACCGCCACCATCAAAGATATGCAGGTGCGCCAGCGTGATGTCGCTGCGCTGGATGCCAAATACACGAAGGAATTGTCCGATGCGAAAAAAACCATTAACGATTTGCGTCGGGATGTCGATTCTGGCGCTAAACGGCTGCGCATCGCCGCAACCTGCCCTGGAGTGTCAAAAGCCACCTCCGCCACCGGCGTGGATGATGCAGGAGCCCCCGAACTTACTCCAGACGCTCGACGGAATTATTTCGATCACCGGGACGGAATCGCAACCGCTGACAAAATGATTCACGGCATGCAGGACTACATCAAAGAGCAGTGCTTAAAGTGAGGTAATCATGGCATTAGAAGGCAGTCAAAACCCATCCAAGTTCCGTGAGGAATTGGATAAGCAGACCGAAGGGAAATAGCTCAATGGGTACTTTAATCAAGGGCTGGAAAGTAATGCTCCTGACCAAGGAAGGACACGATTCTGGAAATCCACCTCAGCAGGTCGGCTGGCAGAGCAGCAATGAGCCAGACATTCGCGATGGGGTGCTGATTATTAAAAATGGACTGGACACCCACGGTGTGCCCCTCAGCATCATTCACGGCTTCAGCATCGAAGCTGTAAAGGCCGAATGACATTACAGAAGCTCTTCACTGAGGGGCTTCGATAATGATCTGTGTAACCCCGCAAGGATGGTGATCACATCTTGCTGACGGGTAAGCCGTAAGTGGCTAAGCACTTCTGAGAAGCAGGGCAACAGCTGCGACACGTGGAGAACGAAATGGCTACCGTTTACAGAATCACAATCACCAAAAAATCCAAAGAGTCTTTTACGGGGCTCATGACCCGCAGCCAGCCTGAGATCGTCAATGGCTATGTCGCTCTGGCAATGGATGACGGCAAATGGCGCTACTTCAGCCAGGACAGCATTGATGACTTCCTGTTTGAGCCTGTAGAGCAGCCAGCAGAACAAACGACGGAGTAATCCATGGCTAACGATGACGAACGCAGGCCATATCCGCCAGTTAACTTCATCGACTCCGAGAGCTGGCAGCCATACACCCGGCTCATTCCCGCAAATGAAGTGCATGAGTGGGTAAGCCGCCAAATCCTCAGCGATTCCGGCAGCATCCATAACCCTGACCACGAACACCTGTTAGAGTCTGACCTCTGCTTCATGTGGGCGTCTGACTCATTCGCTAAGAAAGGGCGCTTAGTCCTCGGTCAGGCCGAGCAGGTGATGCTCCGGGCCGGTGGTTGGCAGAAAGCCAGAATGGAACAGCAGATGTATGAATGGTTCGGGCGAATCCCGAAGTTCATCATCACCCTGGCAGCCGATTACTGCTCACAATGCAGTGACCTCGAGTTCTGCGCACTGGTGGAGCATGAGCTTTACCATATTGCCCAGGCCACCGATGATTTTGGCGCGCCTAAGTTCAACAAAGAGACAGGGCAGCCAGTGCTAACTCTGCGCGGCCACGACGTCGAAGAATTCACTGGTGTCGTACGTCGATACGGTGCCAGCAAAGAAGTACAGGAGCTCGTTGATGCGGCCAACTCGCCAGCAGAAGTGGCTCACATCGATATAGCCAGGTCATGCGGGACGTGCATGCTAAAACTGGCCTAACAATATGACTGATTATGACAGGCAGGTAATCTATGGCGACACTGAAAGGTGAGGTCAAAGCCTTCATCGTTCAGTCTCTTGCCTGCTTCGATACTCCATCTCATGTGGTTGAGCTGGTCAAAAAAGAATTTGGCCTGAGCATCACACGTCAGCAGGTCGAATCTCACGACCCGACGAAAGCAAACGGCAGGGGGCTGGCGCAGAAGTGGGTGGACATGTTCAATGCCACCCGCGAGCGATTCCAGAATGAAATCTCCGATATTCCGATCGCTAACAAGGCATACCGACTCCGCGTTCTCGACCGTATGGCAACGCGCGCCGAGGGCATGAAGAACCTCGCGCTTACGGCAGAGATTATCGAGCAGGCGGCGAAGGAATGCGGCGATGCCTACACCAATAAGCACAAGTTTGAACATTCCGGCCCGAATGGTGGTGCCATCCAGACGATCACCATGAGCAAAGAGGAATACAAATCCGCACGGCAGGAGATGATGGAGGATGACGACTGCTGAGCAAAGGGCATTTGCCCGTAAGGTTGAATGCGAAGAGGACGGGCTCTATTACGCTCGTTACTTCTTCAAGCAGCGCACCGGCGGAAAGATGATTGTCGCGCCTCACCACAAGGTGATTCAGCAAACGCTGGACCGCGTCATTGATGGTGAGATTCAACGCCTGATCATCAACGTACCGCCTGGCTACACGAAAACGGAACTGGCGACCATCAATATGATGGGCCGAGGGCTGGCGCTGAACTGCCGGGCTCGCTTTATGCATCTGTCCTATTCGCACAACCTTGCACTGCTGAACTCCTCAACCGCGCGCGGCATGATTAAGTCGCAGGCCTACCAGTCGATGTGGCCGATGGCGCTGCGCGATGACGCTGACAGCAAGGCCATGTGGTGGACTGAGCACGGCGGCGGCGTTTATGCGTCGTCAGCTGCTGGACAGGTTACCGGCTTTCGTGCCGGACACATGGAGCCGGGCTGGCAGGGCGCGCTGATTATCGATGACCCGGTAAAGCCTGATGACGCTTACTCTGAGATCGTCCGCGACGGGGTCAACAACCGTTTTAACGAGACAATCAAATCACGACTGGCGATCGAGACGACGCCGATGATTGTCATCATGCAGCGGATCCATTACCACGACCTGAGCGGCTATCTGCTGCGTGGCGGGAGTGGAGAGAAATGGCATCACCTGAATCTGCCGGTGATTATCGACAATAGTCAGCCATACGCAGCGCAGTACCCTGAAAACTCACACGCTATACCGATTGACCATGGCTTACCTGACGGCTGGCTGTGGCCTTTTAAGCATAATGAATCGCATCGTATATCGCTGTTCTCGCACCGGCGCACCGCAGAAGCCCAGTATATGCAGAAGCCTCGCAGGTTTAATGCAGAAGGCGCTCTGTGGACAGAGGAGATGATCAGCGCGGCACGCGAACTGCAAATTCATCACGATAAGGTTCGCACTGTCGTAGCCATTGACCCGCAGGCAACAAACAGCGACGAAAGCGATGAAACAGGCATTGTCACTGCCAGCTCATATGGTTCCGGTGACAAAAAGCAGTTCTCTGTGGATGGCGATTACAGCGGCAAATATTCACCTGCTGGATGGGCCAAGAAAGCCATATCGGCTTATGAGCAACACGAAGCTGACGCGATAGTTATTGAGACGAACCAGGGCGGAGATATGGCGGAGGAGACACTACGCAACGCCGGGTTCAAGGGTCGCATCATTCGTGTCCATGCCAGCAAAGGTAAGTATGCCCGCGCGGAGCCGATATCGGCGCTCTACGAACAGGGGAGAGTGGCAAATCACGGCAATCTCTACGTATTGGAGAACCAGCTGATGGAATACATCCCCGCCACCGCGAAGAAATCACCTGACCGCCTCGATGCGATGGTTTACGCACTGACTGAACTGAATGGATCGCAACCTGTGGGGATGATGATTCCGAAACGCCTTCGCTAACCAAACGGACAAACCATGACTGACAAATTAACTCTCGCCGTCAACCATGCGTTGAACGATGCGCGGATGGCGCGCGCCCGTATGGGGCTGATGGCGCCAACGATGGGGCTGGATAATAAGCGCCATTCCGCATGGTGCGAATATGGATTCCCTGAGCAGGTAACCTACGAAAACCTCTATGCCCTGTACCGCCGTGGCGGTATCGCTCACGGTGCAGTTGAGAAGCTAGTGGGCAAGTGCTGGCAGACGAACCCGGAAATCATCGAGGGTGACGATGCCGACGAGAGCGAAAACGAAACCGCCTGGGAAAACAAGTCAAAGCAGGTATTCAACAACCGGTTCTGGCGTTCATTTGCCGAGGCGGATCGCCGTCGCCTTGTCGGTCGTTATGCAGGCATCCTTCTGCACGTCCGCGATGAAAAAGACTGGAACCTTCCGGTTACCAAAGGGCGAGGGTTGCAGAAGGTTTCCGTGGCATGGGCCGGATCGCTAACGGTGAGCGAGTGGGACACTGGGCTGAACTCGAAGACTTACGGTCAGCCGAAAATGTGGCAGTACGCCGAACGCTTGCCGAATGGTTCAAGTCGCCGCGTCAATATCCACCCCGATCGCGTTTTCATCCTTGGTGATTACTCAGACGATGCTATTGGCTTCCTTGAGCCAGCTTATAACGCCTTTGTGAGCCTGGAGAAGGTAGAGGGCGGGTCTGGTGAGTCATTCCTGAAGAACGCCGCTCGCCAGTTAGCACTTAGTTTCGACAAGGAAATCGACTTTGGCAGCATTGCATCTATGTACGGCGTTAAAGTAGATGAGTTGCAGGATAAATTTAATGACGCTGCTCGCGAGATGAATCGCGGCAATGATGTGCTGCTTTCGTTCCAGGGGGCAAGCGTAACATCCTTGGTTTCACCGGTGTCTGACCCTTCGCCGACGTACAACGTAAACCTGCAAACTGCTGCTGCCGGGGTGGATATTCCGACGCGAATCCTGGTCGGAAACCAACAGGCCGAGCGCTCCAGTACTGAAGACCAGAAATATTTCAATGCCCGCTGTCAGTCTCGCAGGGGGGAATTGTCCTTCGAAATAGAGGACTTCTGCGACAAGCTCATTGAGCTGCAGGTTATCGATGCTGTGGTCCAGAAGGCAGTCGTTTGGGATGACCTGAGCGCGCAAAGCGACTCCGAGAAACTTGATGCAGCCATCAAGATGGCGCAGATCAATAGTGCTTCAATCGCTACTGGCGAGCAGCCATTTACGGGAGAAGAAATCCGTACAGTGGCTGGGTATGAGGGATCTCCTGAGCCACTTCCAGAGGTAGATGATGACGAAGAAGAAAGCGAAGTCACCGATACTACCCGGAAACCTTAAAGATCCGACAGGCGCTGACCGCCTTGAGCGCGGAGCAATGAACGAGTTCGCCAGGCGAATGAAACGCATTGGCAAAGCCTACAAGGACATTCTCGACCGCATTCCTGCATCACCATCAGTAAACCAGCGTTATACCTTCGACCTCGATTCCACACAGTTATCAATGCTACTCAGCAATGCCTCATTGCTGGTGGATGAGATTTTGGGTGCAGATAACGAGACGGGGTTCTGGTTCTGGGATGATTACGTCAACCCGGCGTATCAACGCGGCACGGCGCAGGAGTTCGCCAATCTGTCACAGCAGTCTGCCGTGTACGCGGCAGGACAGGAAAGCATATCGACAATCCTCCAGAGTGAGCCGTACCGGCGCAGGCTGATTCTGGTTCGGGCGCGTACCTTCGAGGAAATGAAGAACCTCAGCGCCACTGTGAAAGCCGACATGGCGAGGATACTGACCGATGGGCTTGGGCGCGGACAGAACCCGCTGGAAATAGCGAAACGCATCACTGAGCAGACGGGAATTGAGTCTCGTCGGGCTAATCGTATTGCCCGGACTGAGATTACCACCGCGCTGCGCCGCGCGCGCCTGGACGAGGACGATGAAGCCAGGGAGCAATATGGCATTCGGACAAAGCAGATGCACATTTCAGCACTCAGTCCTACGACCCGTAGCACGCATGCCGCGCGCCACGCCCACCTGTACACCGCAGAAGAACAGCGGGAGTGGTGGGCTAAGGACGCAAACAGTGTGAACTGCAAATGCTCCACGATCGCCGTTATGGTCGATGAAAGTGGCAATCCTATAAGCGAATCCATCGTCGAAAAAGCTAAGAAAGTCTTTAACACAATGAAAGCCCGTGGCTACCAATGGGCTAAGGGTTAACACATGCCAATGCAGGTCAACATCACCACTAAGGTGAACAGCCAGTCTATCCGGCGCGAAACATACAACGGGCGTGAGCATCTTGTGTTGCCGAGCTATAC
This sequence comes from Enterobacter cloacae complex sp. 397G4, assembly GCF_050031515.1. Lineage (NCBI taxonomy): Bacteria > Pseudomonadati > Pseudomonadota > Gammaproteobacteria > Enterobacterales > Enterobacteriaceae > Enterobacter > Enterobacter cloacae complex sp. 397G4. The sequence continues at coordinate 2,117,514 of NZ_JBLGWE010000001.1, forward strand.
GCTGCCGGCGAACGTCGTCATGAATGGCGGGCTGTACACAGAAGATGAAATCAACGCGCACTATCAGGGGCTGGAAGGCACTCTTGCGCCTCTGGGGCATCCTCAGGTTAACGGCCAGTTCGTGTCTGCATTCTCTCCTGAAGGGCTTTGCACCGGATTCGTAGGCGCGTGGAACCGCAACGTTAAAAAGTCCGGCAATCGGATCTACGTAGAGAAATGGGTGGATGTGGCCCGCGCTGAAGAGTCGGAAGGCGGGCGAGAGCTGCTTGAGCGAGTAGCAGCTATAGAGCGTGGCGATGACGTACCGCCCATTCATACCAGCGTGGCCGCTTTCCTCGACCAGCTTGAACCGAACGAACAGCAACGCGCTACCGGCGCAGACTGGGTGGCGAAAATTCACAGCATGGACCACGACGCGATCCTGCTGCACGAAGTTGGAGCCGCTACGCCGGAGCAGGGCGTTGGCCTGATGGTTAACGCAGATCTGGCGCAGCCGCTTAAGGCGAACTCCGGCGCGCTGGTGGGTGAATCCTACCGGGAGCGCGAACAGCGTCTCGATCGCGCAGCCAAAGCGAAGTTTGCGGCGGGCACGGATGAATACGCCTGGGTTGCTGACTTCACTGACTCGCAAGCGGTAATCATCCGCAATGGGGGCACCGCTGAGGTGTTTGGCTACAAGTCGGAGGGCGGAGTTATCACCTTCGACGATAGCGGCACCGCAGTAGCGCGCCAGGAATCGTGGGTGGCCGTCGTGGCCAACAAATTCAAAGCTCTATTCACACCGCAGGAACAGCCTGCACCAAACCACAAAACGGAGGGCGACATGCCTTTAACCAAAGAAGAACTGGAACAAATCGGCAGCATGATCGGCCAGGCTGTTGCGACCAACACGGAAGCGGCTATTAAGCCTCTCGCGGAGAAGGTTGATGCGCTACAGGCAAACCATCAGCAACTGGCAGACACCCTCACGGCGAATTCCCGCGCTGAAGAGAAAGCAAAGCGTGAAGCTGTAGCCGCCAAGCATGGCGATATCGTCGCTAACGCACTTTCAGGCGATGCGCTGGATGCGATGTTCAAGACGCTGGGCGAAGCTGCACCGCTGGGCACCAACAATGCTCAGCAGCACAAAGAAACCGGCGCACCTGCCGCAGACGAACACTTCAAGTAAGGAGCCGGAATAATGCCTCGTTATCGTCGCGTTAATATCGACGGTCAGTCTCTGTACAAGACCGAAACCCGCACTACGGCCGCCGCGCTGCTTCCGGGCACCGCCGCAACCATCAACTCATCCGATAAATTCGCTCAGGCCACCGCGCTAACCGGCCGCCTGTACATCATCGATGTCGGTTATCACCAGGGATTAACCATCACCGAATCAATCCCTGCCGGGGATTCGGCAGTAGGTAACTACGTCGAAGAAGGTCGTGAGCTGGCGCTGCGCTGCCTGCCTGGTGCGTATAAAAAAGACAGCCCGATCAAGCTGGGCACTGCCGGTCAGTTTACCCTGGCAACCGATGACACTGATTCAGTGATCGGATACAGCCAGGATGAATACACCATCGCGGCCAGCACCACCGACTTCATCCGCGTGCGCATGCGCGTTGGCACTGCCGCCGCAGCTGGCGCGTAACAAAAGGACAAAAACATATGTACTTCTCAAAAGAGACGCTGGCGACTAACTCCCGCCTTGGCGGGCACTGGAGTGAGCTGTGGGCAAACCGCAACATGTGGAACCTACAGAACGATTCCATCATTGCAGCTAACCGCGCGATGATGACTGCTGACATGCTGGCCTGTAACGCAGTTGGCGGTTTCTCCCGTGACTTCTGGGCTGAGATTGACAACCAGGTGCTGCAACTGAGGGATCAGGAAGTTGGCATGGAAATCGTGAACGACCTGATCGGCGTTCAGACGGTGCTGTCGGTCGGTAAAACCGCCAAGCTGTATAACGTGGTTGGCGACATCGCTGATGACGTGTCAGTAAGCATCGATGGCCAGGCGCCGTTCTCCTTCGACCACACTGACTACGCGAGCGACGGTGACCCGATTCCGGTGTTCACTGCTGGCTACGGTGTTAACTGGCGTCATGCTGCTGGCCTTAACTCTGTAGGCATTGATCTGGTGCTGGATTCGCAGATGGCGAAGATGCGCAAGTTCAACCAGAAGCGCGTTAACTACTACCTCAACGGCGATTCAAAAATTCAGGTTCAGTCTTACCCGGCGCAGGGCATTAAGAACCACCGCAACACCAAGAAGATTAACCTCGGTTCCGGTGCTGGTGGCGCGAATATCGACCTTACTACTGCCGATATGACCGCGCTCTTTGCGTTCTTCGGTAAAGGCGCATTCGGTACTACCGCCCGCACGAACAAAGTCGCCGCATACGATGTAATGTGGGTTTCCCCGGAAATCTGGGCAAACCTCGCGCAGCCTTACGTGGTGAATGGCGTTGTAAGCGGCACTGTATTGCAGGCGGTTCTGCCGTTCGCGCCGGTGAAAGAAATCCGCATGAGCTTCGCGCTGACCGGTAACGAGTTTATCGCGTACGTTCGTCGCCGTGACGTGATCTCTCCACTGGTGGGTATGGCCGTAGGTGTTGTTCCGCTGCCGCGCCCACTGCCTAACGTTAACTACAACTTCCAGATCATGTCTGCTGAAGGTCTGCAAATTACCGCAGACGATCAGGGCCTGTCCGGCGTTGTCTACGGCGCTAACCTGGCGTAAGGAAACAGCATGGCTAAATACGAAGTAGTGCGCCCATGGTTCGGCGTGAAGGTAGGGCAGGTGGTGGAGTTGAAAGAACTGCACCCGGCGCTGAAGTCTAACGTCCGTCTCATGAATGGTGAGGCAGGCGGAGAACTTACCCCGTCGACGCCTGATGCCGGTACCAGTGAGAAATCCCGCAAAGAGGTTATCCAGGCTCGTCTGACTGAACTGGGCATCGAGTTCAAGGGCAACCTGGGCGCTGAAAAGCTCAGTGGGATGTTGCCGGATGGCGAACTCGAAAAGCTTTTTCCTGCTGAATAACAGCCGCCGCTAAGGCGGTTTTTTTATGCCCCGCTCCGGCGGGGTGTTTCACGGAGTCGACAATGGTAACTCTCGAACAGGCGAAGGGGTATTTGCAAAGTCAGGGCGTTTCCATTCCCGATTTTGTTCTTCAGGCTCTCGTCGACCAGGCTAACAGCATACAGGAGTGTCTCGATGCGCATTATCCGGCATCAGTCGCGCTGCTGATTCAGCTCTATCTGCTGGCGCTTATGGGGCTGGCGCAAGGCGACAAGTATATCAGCTCGCAGACTGGCCCTAATGGTGCGTCACGCTCATTCCGGTATCAGTTGTTTCCCGATCGATGGAAAGGGGCGCTGGCACTGTTGCGCGTCACCGATAAACACGGCTGCGCTAATGACCTCATCCCTCCAGACCCGACCAATACAGCTTTTGCTGGCATATGGATTGCCAGGGGTGGATGCATGTGTGGCGGGGGTCGGTGATGGGGTGGATATCGGTTAAGAAGCGGCTGCCGGAGCCTTTTGTCAAAGTCTGGGTGATGACCGACAGTGGTAAGCGCGTTACCGGATACGTCAAAAGCAACGGTGACTGGTATCTGCTGTGCCGGAAGGTTGCGGCGGAGAATCCGGAGGTGATCCGGTGGGAGGATAACGGTGTCTGAAACAGCCGCATGGAGCTATACCAATGTTGCCACTGTTTACCCGCGCGTCTACGACGACTGGAACAGCACCTGGACAACCGGAACCCCCTACCTGATTGACTGCACCTGGACGGCAAACAATGAGGTTGCGGTAGATGCCAGCGGGAAAGAGTTCACCACGAACCTGATTTTCTTCACTGAACTGAAGCGCAATGGCATCGATGCGACCATGCCGAAGCGTGACTGGTATATCGCCAGAGGTGACACAACGGCACAGGCCGATCCGCTGAAAGCTGGTGCAAACGTCATCAAGGCGGTGACGGAATGGGATATGTCACCATTCGGCGAGGAGCCAGACTACAAAATCCTGACGTGAGGTAATCATGCCCGTTAAAGGTATCAAGCGCGTCCAGATGAATACCAGCAGGGTGCTGAGTGACATAGCCGGAATACGCACGGAGAAGGTTCTGTATCAGGTCATGAATGCCGGTGCCAATCATGCTGCTCTAATCACTCCTGTTAAATCGTCAACCCTCATCAACAGCCAGTACAAGCGGCTCGAACCCATGCCCTCAGGAATGATAGGCAGAGTGGGTTACACGGCAAATTATGCAGCTGCTGTTAATGCTGCAAAGGGCAAGCTCAAGGGCAAGCCAAGGCCTGACGGTAGCGGTAATTACTGGGACCCTAACGGCGAGCCGGACTTTCTCCGCAAAGGCTTTGAGCGCGACGGCCTCAACGAGATTAAGGCCATCATCAGGCAAGGATACAAAGTATGACGCGTAGCGAGGTGTATGACGCTCTGAGAGCGTGGTTGCAGTCCCACGGTTTTGATGTCGGCTATCGCGTCCAGAAACGCTTCTGGAACGAGCTGGAAGGAACTGAAGGGGAAAGATACCTCGTCATCCAGCAGGGCGGTGGCGGCAAGCCTGATGAGGCTATAACACGAGATTATTTCAGATTCCTTGTTCTTTCCGGTCAGAACGACAGCGATATTAACCATGTTGAAGACCGCGCCGACGCCATCCGCCAGGCGATGATCGACGACTACAAAACCGAATGCATCATTTCGATGCAGCCAATAGGCGGCATCACCGCCATCCAGACCGAAGAAGGGCGTTACCTCTTCGATATTTCCTTTCAAACCATCATTTCCAGATAACACGGAGATAAATCACTATGGCGTGTGAATCGGGCGCTTTTACCGGGCGCGACGTCGTCGTTTATTACGCGATTGGATGCCCTGAAGTACAACCCACCGCCAGCGCTTACCGCCGACTCGGCATGATGCGCGGCAAAACAGTAAATGCAGAGTGGGAAACCGCAGATGCGACCGGCGACATGAGCGCTGCATTTACGCAAGAGAACCTCGTTACTTACAAGAACATTTCGTTCTCTGGTGACGGTGTGACCCGCAAAGAGGATGTTTATGCGCAGAACGCGCTTAAGCGTCACGTCTACAACCCGCCAGCAGAGACCAGCAACCAGCCGTATGTATGGTTCAAGATCATCTCTCCGAACGATATCACCGAAGGGCCGTTCATGGTGACATCATGGGGCGATGAGGCGCCGCACGACGACGTTGCCACCTGGTCTGTCGAAGCGTCCAGTGCCGGTCAGGTTGACGTGCGCGACGTTGGTGCAACTATCACCATCACTACCCAGCCACAGAATCGCACGCTGACCGTTGGCGATACGCTGAACCTGTCGGTGGCTGCGACTGTGTCTGACAATTCAGCACTGACTTACCAGTGGAAGAAGGGTGGTAGTGACATCTCTGGCGCAACATCAGCAACATTCACCAAAGCAAGCGTGGCTGCCGGTGATGCCGGATCATACAGTTGTCAGGTGTCTTCCTCCACAGCGGGCAGCGTGACGTCCGGGTCTGCTACGGTTGTTGTCAACGCAGCGTGATATCAGGGGCTTCGGCCCCTTTTTTTGAGAGGTTTCATGAAAGCAATAACCGATATCGGACAGGCAGTTGTCCGCGCTGGGGGCAAAGAGATATTCCTCAACCCGTCATTCCTCGCCATGTCTCGCATTGGGTCGCCGGAACAGATTGTTGATGCTTTCGTGAAGGTTCATGCCGGGCATTACCCGAAACACCGAATCTCCGATGCTCAAATCCTGAAGGCGGCAAATGCCCGATGCTTTGCTGAAATGGCAGCATCGGCTGCAAACGTAGTTCGGCATTGCTCAGAGGGTGATGTTGCAGAGTTGATTGGTTCGTACTCGGTGAGCGCGGCAGGGCGGCTGCTGTTCAAGCCTGGGGCTATCCCGATCGAGGATGTTATCCAGCTTGCCCGCCACCTGATTCTGCATGGCGTAATGGGCGATCAGCCGCCGGAAGAGTTCGAAGGTAAGAAGGGCGAATACAGCGACAAATTCGATGTACGGTCATTCGTCTACACCGCTGTTGCTCACCTCGGAATGAGCGAGTCAGATGCCTGGAACATGACAATGACCAGCTTCCGAGCCGCCATGAATGCCAAGTTCCCGCAGAAAGAGAAAGCCAGGGTGCCAACCCAGGAGAAATACGACGAGGTTATGGACTGGGCCGAGCAAATGCTGGCTATCGACGCGCAACGGAACGGACCGCATTAATCTCCTTCGAAGCAACACAACCAGCCTCGCAATAGCGGGGCTTTTTTGTATCCGCAATAAAACCAACGCGCATCTCACGCGCACTTCACCACACAGAACCTTTCAGGATGACCCTTGAGGATACCGGCTGGCTGTCGGTGCCTTTCTGTGGGCCGGACTTCCTGTGAGACAAGGTTCATCACTAAAAGGTATTTACCGATATGACTAATTTATGCATGTTCAGTACTCCTGTCCGTGTCCTTGATGGCGATATGGTATGCCTAACTGATATCTGGGTGGCGGCGGCTAAAGCCAAGGAAGAGGGACTGGCACCATCTCTGATTAAACGGAATATGGACAAGCTACGCCCGTGGTACTTTTTGCGAAACGCCTCCACGAAGCGCTTTATCAGTAGTTTACTCAAACTCTCAAAAAACGAGAGTTTGGAATTGCCTGATTCTCCGACGCTCACTATTCCGGGGAATGGTGGTGGAACCTTTGCCCACAAATTAATTGCTTATAAATATGCTGCATTCCTCGACTCTGACTTTGAGGCTGGCGCATTCATTATTCTTGATAAATTTTTTACCGGGGAGTTGCAAAGAAAGAGCGATCTGGTTGCAGATCTCAATCTCAGCATTCTTGAGTTTGATAACAAAAAAGACTACGCCAGCCATTGTGGTAGCGGCCTGGTCGGATGGAAGCATGAAAAGCCGGTGCTGCTAGCTAAGATAAAGGCCTTAACGGACCAGTTGCAGCTAACCTTGCCAGGGTTTAGCGCATGAATGACCGGGTAATCGAATGCGCCTCCAGAGCGGGGCGCGATTTCTCAGAGTTCATGTCAGGTGAAAAGGACATTATGCAGGCGCTGTCCTCGGTGGATCAGTTTGGAGAACTATTGCGCCTCAACGGCTGCGTTAACCATCACTTTGTCAGCTATATGATGCGGAGCGCCATCATGCAAACTTTCATGGAGATGGCAGAGGCCAGGCAAAAAGAGGAACGCCGCCGCAAGCGAGCAAAGAAGAAGTGGTAGCCCACTCAGGTGGGCTTTTGCTGTCGCTATGGATATAAGAACAGTTTATGGCGCAATGCCACGCATGATAGATTCATGGAAATACATTTCGTGGTGAATCAGCGTGGAAGACGAAAAACAGCGCCAAATGCAGCTTCAACTGACCCTTCAGCGACGGCTGGAGAAAGTCTCCCCTGAATTATTGTCAGAATTCCTCTTCAAACGCGGCGTTGAAACATTCAAATGCCTTTTGTGTGGCAGTGAAGATATCGGCATTCCTCAGTGCAACATGCTGCAATCAGGGCCTGATGGCGGCGCTTCAAAAACATTTGTAGACTACATCAAGTTAAATGCCGACGGTCCTCCGTTCTCTCTCATGCATTATCAATACCGCATAATATGCCGCAACTGCGGATATACGCATCATATCGCCGTGTGGCCGGTTCTAAAATGGATTGAAGAGGGAAAAGATGATGGCAAGTAGTGAAAGGGATTACGGGATCTCATCAATGGCCGACTACCCCAAATACAAATGGCATGGCGGTGGTGGTAACGGTGGCGACGGAGGCGATATGTACACACGCGAGAGAATTGCAAGACTTGAAGCCACAGACGAACTGCGAGAGCGAAACATCCGAGGCATTGAATCTGAGCTGAAAAGCATCAACCAAAACCTATCATCAATGGAAAAGCGGTTCATTGATAAGATCGACGACAACCAAAAATGGCTGGTTGGCCTTTTGGTATCTGCAATACTCGTTCCATTATTCATTGCTTTAGTCACCAAGTGATCTGTAACTGTTCTGTCGTCGCGCGATCCCTGCTACTCTTTTGGCACATTTACCAAAGGGGATAGGGATATGAAGAGGTTGCTTTCGATTGCTATTTTGGCAATGGCGCTATTGGGCTGTTGGCAAGATACCGCAACAGACAAAGTAGAAAAATTCATAAAAAGCAAAGACATTGGACTGCTTTCAAAAAGTAAAATTTCACAGTGCTCGGAAAGCTTCGTCAGAAATTTTCATTACTTTGACGAAAACACATTGCCGACAACTAATAAGTACTACGAATTGAGTGAATACCTCTATGGTAAAGTGAAATTTGAACCAGTGAGTGAGAGTCAAGTCGGGAATGCCACAGAGGTAATGCTGAAGGTTAGTATCCCAAAACCAATAGAGGATGCTAAATCATTCATCTTTGCTGATGAAAACCACGACCCCAGTGAAGAAATATCAGCATTAAACAATTTGCTTGCTCTCTATAAACGCGGTGGCTTGAAAGATATGCAATACACCACTTTCGATATGAAGTGGGTAGTGCTTCCCGATGGCATAGATCCGAATTTTACACCTGAGCAGATAAAAGCCTGCTCACAAAAATAATAATGACCCCGGCCATCCGGGGTTTTTTATTGCCCGGAGAAAGTGAAATGACCCAAAACGTCGGTGATATTGAATATGTGATTAAGGCCGATACGGCACAGTTGCTGCGTGCTGATAAACAGGTTCGTGACGTAACCGACGGCATGGAAGGTGGTTTCAAGCGGGCTGATAAGGCCGCTTCATCGCTAACATCATCCTTTGGTAGCCTGAGTCGTGTAGCCACTTCTCTGATGGCTATCCTGTCGGTTCAACAGGTATCTCAATACGCCGACGCATGGACTACGCTCAATAACAAACTGGCCAACGCCCTCCGCCCAAGCGAGCAGCTGGTTGACGTTACTGAGCGGGTGTTCAATATCACCCAGCAAACTCGCGGCAGCCTGGACGCAACGGCGTCCCTGTATGCGAGACTGGAGCGTGCCACCAGGGAATATGGAACCAGTGCCGACGATCTGGCTAAACTGACGACCATCATTAACCAGGGATTTGTTGTCTCCGGTGCTACTGCGCAAGAGGCCGAAAACGCTATTATCCAGCTGTCTCAGGGGCTGGCATCTGGCGCTCTGCGCGGCGAAGAATTTAACTCAGTGAATGAGCAGGGCAACAGGATAATTGTCGCGCTTGCTGATTCAATGGGGGTCAGCATCGGGCAAATGCGCCAGATGGCCGCTGCCGGGAAGTTGACTACTGATGTTGTGGTTAACGGATTACTTTCGCAGGGAACTGCGATCGGCAACGAGTTTGCTAACACCACGACAACTATCAGTCAGGCATTGCAGGTTGCCGGGAACAACATCACCAAGTTCTTTGGTGAAAACTCCACGGTAAAAACCGGTACAGCAATTTTCAATGATGCCGTGATCAGCGTCAGTGAGAACATCGGCGCTCTTAGTGCCATCTTGACCGCTACCGCTGCTGTAATGGGTAGCCGCTACGTTGGCGCACTGACAATGGCTACTGCTGCGAAGGTAAAGGCCGCAGTTGCTGCAAGAAATCAGTCGGCAGCAGAGATGCAGGCGGCGCAAGCCGTTGCAAATAAAGCCGCCGCAGATCTCCGCGCAGCTGCTATCGCAAAAGAACGGGCGCTGGACGAGATCCGGCTTGCGGAGATGATGAAGCAGACAGCGATCAGCGCGGCGAATGCCGCAGCCGCCGAGCAACGCTTGTCTGTCGCCAGGGTAGCGGCTACTGCTGCTGTTGCAAATTACAATCGAGCATTAGTAGCAAGTAACGCTGCTCAAGCGGCAGCGTCATCCGGGGCTGGCCTGGCAAGCAGGGCGTTAAGATTAATAGGCGGAGCCGGTGGTGCAGCCATGCTCGCGGCCAGTGCGATCCTATATTTCTCTCAGCGAGCTAAAGAGGCCAGAGACGATGCCAATAACCTGGCAGATAGCGTCAACGATCTGAGCGCTAAGTTCCAGACCATGTCGCATACCGAGCTGGCAGCCACCATTGGCAAGTTAAGCCAGAATCTGCCAACTCTTAGCGATGCGGTATCCGACGCACAGAAAGAATTTAACGACGCTACTGCTGCTGTTCAGAGGCAGGAAAGGGAAATCGCTAACTGGGGAACGAACACTACCCGAGGCCGTCAGGCTGCTGAAGCATTAGGAGGCGCTCAGGATAAATTAGCGGTTGCAACACTTGAACTTGAACGTGCTCAAAATCGACTTAGCCAGACGCAGAGCGCTATTAACATTGGACGTGCCACGCTCAACGGAACGATGAGGCAGGGCATCGATCTTCTTCGCCGTGATGGTGAGGAGGCCAGTGTTACCGCCGGAATGATGGGCAAGCTTGGCGATATGATTAATTTCGCCTCAAAGGCGAAGGATAAATTCAACTCCAGCAGTTTGATGGTAGAGCGGCCGAAAGACGTTCAGGATTACCTTGATAAACTGCAAGACCAGGTGACGCTCCAGAGCGAGCTTAACGATCGCAAGCGTGCGCAGTTGAAGGCTGAGCAGGAGATCAGAAAACTTGGTGGGACTGAAGCTGATGTCAGACTAGCGAGGGAAAGGGCTGCTGCCGAATACGACGCCCAGCAAGCTCAGCAGAAAGGCAAAAAGGAAACCAAAGACGCCACGTCTGAAGCAACCAAATACGCTAATCAGCAAGAAGCAATCGCCCAAAAACTTGCGAATCTGAAGCAGCAGTCTGAACTTGCTGCCGGTTCTACTTCTGAGCTAAGCAGAGAGCAAGCGGTTCTCGCAGCGCAACAATCACTTGGCAAAGGTGCTACCCAGGAACAAATAGCGCTGGCTGGTAAATATCGAGGCGAAATTTGGGACACAGCCAATGCACTTAAAGCGCAGGCTGCTGCTGAGAAGTTATTGCCGGAAGCGCGCGAGAACGCCAGCTATAAGCAGGATGTTGACGATCTGAAAACAGCGCTGGCGGCGAAGAAAATCAGCCAGGAGCAGTTCAATCAGACATCCGAGCGACTGGAGGCCGCCCACCAGGTTAACCTTGCGAAAATCCGCGCCCAGCAGGTAGTCACTCCTCAGCAATCTGCTCTCGGTGAAATCGACCCGGTTCAGCAATTGGCTAACCAGCATGCTCAGGAACTGGCTCTCATTCAGCAATTTGAGACGCAGAAAGGTCAGATCACTCAGCGCGGCCTCGAGCTGATGAACGCGGCCAATACCGAATACGAGCAGGCTCGTATTGCTGCTCAATGGGAAATCTATCGCAACCAGAGCACCACCAACCAGCTCATGGCTGACGCTGTAGATTCGCTTCAGGGCGGGGCGACCAATGCCATAACCGGGCTGATTAACGGCACTCAGAGCCTTCAGGAGTCACTGGCAAACATCGGCACTACCATCCTGAACAGCGTTGTTGGCGGCTTCGTTCAGATGGGTGTCGAATGGGTTAAAAGCCAGTTGATGGGACAGGCAGCAGCAGCAACCTCACTTGCTTCGACTATGGCTCAGGCTACCGCAGCAGCTTCAGCATGGGCACCTGCGGCAATGAGTGCCTCAATCGCAACGTACGGTAGCGCCGCAGCGATAGGTCAGGCTGCTTATGCAGAGTCCATGGTTGCTGCGAAAGGGTTAGCTCTTGCAGGCGGTCGTCGCTACGGCGGCACGGTATCAGCAGGAAACGCCTATCGCATCAACGAAGATGGACGCTCTGAAATCTTCCAGACCGCAGGTGGGCAGCAGGCATTCATCCCGAATCAGTCAGGGAAGATTATTCCGGCAAATAAGGTTGGGGGTAGTGGCGGAGTTGTTAATCAAACTGTCCATTTCACCATCAACACTACCGGCGGCATTGACGATGCCACAATGGCTAAAATGGCGCAGATGATGAAGCAGGTTAGCCTCAGCACCATTCGTGATCAGCAGCGCCCTAACGGGTTACTACGGAGGTCATAGTGCCAGAAGCATTCACATGGACACCACAGAAAGCATACTCCGTTGAGCGCACGCCGAATGTTGCCGTCGTTAAGCTCGGCGACGGTTACGAACAGCGACAGGTGAAGGGTATCAATCCACTGATGGATAAATACTCGCTCACCTTTCGCGGCGTCAGCGGCGTGTGCCGCAGTAACCCAGCTAAGGATGCAGAGGCATTCCTCAAAGCCAGGGGGGCGGTTGAATCGTTCTACTGGACGCCATCCGATACGGGAGTGAGGAAGCTGTTTGTCTGCCGCTCCTGGAATATGACAAAGACCGGGCCGCTGTTTGAACTGACGGCCACTTTTGAACAAGTACCACGATAAGCCACCTCCGGGTGGCTTATTTATGGGAGTTTGCCGTGCGCGACATACCAGCAAATTTAATTATCGACAGCGTGGACGCCGGAGTGGGCGCGTTTATCGACCTGTTCGAAGCCGACCTGCAACCCTTTGGTGGAGACCTTATCCGGTTCCATTCCGGCACCAATGGATATTACGGAAATGTGATCTGGAAGGGGAATCAGTATCAGGCATACCCGATAGCAGTCGAAGGGTTCGAGTCAAAGAACGAAGGCACATATGCCCGGCCAACAATGGTGGTGGCGAACGTCACAGGTTTACTGACGGGCATAAACCATGACTTCGACGACATGCTTGGGGTGGTGATCACCCGCCGTCAGGTTCCGGTGAAATACCTGGACGCGGTGAACTTCCCCAATGGCAACCCTGACGCAGATCCGACGCAGGAAGCGGTTTCCCGCTACGTTGTTGAGGAGATGACGGAAGAGACGTTCGAGCAGGTGACCTACACGCTGGCGACACCGATTGACTGCGACAACGCCATCATCCCGGCCCGTACCATTCTCGCCGACGTATGCCAGTGGCAGTATCGCGGCGTCGGGTGTGGATATGACGGGCCGCCTGTTGCAGATGAGCGTGACAACCCAACCACTGATCCAGCGAAGGATCAATGCTCCCACCGTCGTACCGGTTGCCGGTTTCGCTACCCACGTCCTGAACCAATGCCAATAAGCAGTTTCCCCGGCTCTCAAAAGGTCTCCTGATGCAAGAATTACTCGATTATGCGGCATCGTCGCAGGATGAAGTGTGCGCGCTAATCCTGAACGACGAGCGAGTGTTTCGCTGTCGGAATGTTCATCCGGAGCCCTGGCATCACTTCCGCATACGTGACGATGACTGGCTTGCAGCGGAGGAAGAAGGGGAAATTACAGCGGTCTTCCATTCGCACCCGAAAAGCCAGCCAGCGCTTTCTGGTGCCGATCGGCAGATGCAGCTGATGACGGGGCTGCCATGGTGGCTCGCATCTGGCGGGCAACTGAGGAAATTCAGGCCTGTTCCGCATCTGCAGGGTCGCAAGTTCGAGCATGGCATTATGGACTGTTACACGCTTTTCCGGGACGCATACCACCTTTGCGGCATCGATCTGCCGGACTTCGTGAGGACTAATGGATGGTGGTTGCGGGGAGAAAATCTCTATCTGGCTAACATGCCGGCCAATGGGTTCTATCAGGTATCTATGCAGGATGCCAGACCAGGCGACGTCATTATCAGGCAGCCATTCCCCGGCGCCGACCCATGCCACTCAATGATTCTCCTTCATGACAACCTTGTGCTTCACCATGACCATGTCGGACACCTCAGCAGACGAGAACAAATGCGCCCGGCATACATCAAGCAGACGCATTCAATCTGGAGACACGAACAGTGCTCATCTTTAAATTTGCAGGCAATCTACGCCGATTTTACCGCCAGATATCCCTGAATGTTGATACTCCAGCGCAGGGATTACGCCTCCTATTGGCGCAGGATTTCGAATTCAAAAAAGCCTTTCTCAATACAAAGCTGCGTGTGCGGGTGGCGGGCGAGGATGTTGAGGTGTCGGCCATGCAATGGCATCTGGATCGCCACCTGAAAGATGGTTCTATAGTCCTGTTTGTGCCGGTAGTTGAAGGTGCCATCACTGCCGCTGCTGCGGCTTGGATTGCGGTGGCTGTCAGCGTGGCTTCGGTAGCTTACTCGGTCTACATGTCACGCAACATGAAAACCAAAACCTCCGCAGAAGCCGCTGAGACCAATACGCTCACAAACAACTCTTTTACCAGTGCTGAGAACCGGGTAGGCCAGGGCCGGGCGGTGCCACTCCTCCTTGGAGAAATGGAGGTCGGCTCGAACGTTATTTCACTCGGCATCGACACAAGCAACAACCAGGACTGGACGGAATCTATTAGCTAAGGTGGCATTATGTCTTCAGGCGGCGGCAAAGCATCAACCCCCAAACTCCTCGACGATAACCTCAAGTCAAAGCAATTTTACCGGGTACTGGATCTCATCAGCGAAGGGCCTATCTATGGGCCCGTTGATCAGGAACACCTGTCATCATTCAAGCTCAATAAGACTCCCGTAACTGATGCGACAGGCAGTGTCAGCGTAAATGGTGTCAGCGTCGCCTGGCGCCCCGGATCTGAAACGCAATCCCCCATTAATGGCTTCTCTGCTATTGAAGCGACCACCATCGTAAACACCGAAGTAACCTATGATACTCCGCTGGTTCGCACTATAACCGATCAGGACGTTACCCGGGTGCGGTTTAACGTTGGTGTGACCGGACTGGTCGAGCAGGACACCAAAGGCAATCAGAAAAACACGTCCGTCACTCTGGTGTTGGAGAGCAGAACTGGCGCTTCAGGCTGGGTTATTGAAAAGACCGTGACCATCACCGGGAAGATATCAGGCGAATATCTTGAGGCCCATCTGATTGATGCTCCGGATATCAAGCCGTTTGATATTCGCGTTCGCCGCATTACGCCCGACAGCAGCAGTGATTTGCTGTCCAACGGCACTATCTGGAATAGCTACAGTGAAATCACCGATGACAACCTGAGCTATCCATATTCAGCCATCGCAGGCGCCGTTATTGACCGCGACCAGTACACCGACACCCCAAGCCGCACTTACCATCTTCGCGGACTGATTGTGTCTGTACCAGACAATTATGACCCAATCGCCCGAACTTACTCCGGATTGTGGACGGGTGGTTTCAAACAGGCATGGACAAATAACCCTGCCTGGTTGTTCAGAGAACTGGCAAAGAATTCCCGCTTTGGTCTGGCTAAGCGCGCTGGCTACATCGATGTTGATGACGGTGCGCTGTATGTGCTGTCTCAGTATTGCGATCAGCTTGTTGATGATGGGTACGGCGGCAAAGAGCCACGCATGACGCTTAACGCTTACATCACAGAGCAGGCCAGCGCGCGTGACATTCTCGACAAGATAGCGAGCATGTTCCGTGGAATTGCGCTGTGGGACGGCCTGCGCCTTTCTGTCATGCTGGATGCGCCACAAGACCCGATCGCGACAATCACGAATGCTAATGTGGTAAATGGTGAGTTCAAACGCAGTTCTGTAAAGCGATCTGAAAAATACAATGCAGTTATTGTGTCATGGACTGACCCGGATAACGGCTGGGAGCAGGTGAAAGAGTACGTTTCCGACGATGAGATGATTGCCAAAGGAAACTACAACGAGACCACTCTGGAGGCGTTTGGCTGTACCTCACGCGGTCAGGCATGGCGGGCTGGTAAATGGCTACTTGAAACAGCGAAACGTGAAAGCAGCAGGCTGTCCTTTCAGATGGCGCGTGACGCCATCCACTTCACTCCAGGAGACATCGTTGAAGTGATGGACAATGACTACGCCGGAACGCGACTCGGTGGGCGAATAATGTCTTACTCCGGGAGGTCCATAATCGTTGATGCGGTCGACTCATCGGTGGTTACGGATGGATCCACCATGTCGATCATGGGGAGAGATGGTAAGTTTGTACGCTACGAAATTGATGGTGTTGCAGGGAATAGTGTTACCCTAAAAACAACCCCGGACTGGGTCAGGGCAGGCACCGTATTTGCCATTTCCACCGCGAGCGTGGCGATCCGCCTTTTCAGGATTCTGAGCGTTGCCGAAACAGAAAATAACTCTGTCTACAGCATTAGCGCCTCCCAGCACGATCCAAATAAGCAGGCCATTGTTGATGAGGGGGCTGTTTTTGACATTCCCAGCGATACCCTTAATGGCTACCGTGTGCCAAACATTGAAAATCTGCGCATCATTAACACAAATTCTGAGACCATTCAGGTCACAGCAACCTGGGAAACAGCTACAACCACTAAAAAGCTGATGTTTGAACTGTACGTTTACAGTGCTGATGGGAAATTAGTTGCGCAGTATGAGACCGATCAGTTCCGATATGAGTTTTACGGCCTGAATGCAGGAAGTTACACGCTTGGGGTTCGTGGTCGAAACGAAAATGGAATGAAAGGCGCTGAGACTCAGGTAAGCCTGATTATCGGAGCGCCTAATCCCCCGAACTCGGTTCAGTGGATACCTGGCCCACTTCAGGCCACTTTAGTTCCGGTCATGTCTGTTACTGCCACATCTGATACTTCTTTTGAATTTTGGTACGCAGGTGAGACTCCGATTCCATTGTCCGACGACATTGAGAATAAAGCTCAATTCCTTGGCCGTGGCAATCAGTGGACCATCCAAAAACTTAAGTTTGACCATGTTTATTACGTTTATGTTCGAACTCGTAATGCATTTGGCGTTTCAGGATTTGTAGAGGCTTCTGGAAAACCAACGGACGACTTCAGTGATATCACCAATGCAATCCTGGAGGAAATTAAAGATTCTGAGGTATTCAAGGATCTGATTGAGAGTGCCGTAGAAAGTAGCGAGAAACTGGCCGAATTGTCTGATGCGATTAAGGAGAACGCCGATGGTCTGGCTGCAGCAGTAGGTTCGAATAAGCAGACAGCAGAAGCAATCATTGGCAATGCCCTGGCTATTGCTGATGTTGTTGTGCGCCAGACTGCGCAGCAGGGGGCTAACTCTGCGACATTCGAACAGCTCCGGGAGGTGATCGCCACTGAGACGGAAGCCCGCGTCACGGATGTTACTCGTCTTGAGGCACAAACTGCACAGAATGAAGCGGGTATTACTGAAGTTCGCCAGGCGTTAGCAACGGAAACTGAAGCTCGCGCTTCGGCGGTAAGCCAGTTGACTGCAGCCACTCAGGCTGCATCTGACAAAGCTGATTCGGCTGCTGCAGTCGGAGAACAGAATACAGCTTCAATCACCAACCTTAGCCAGGTTGTAACAGACCTCGATTCCTCAATGGCATCACGCCTGGAAGAGCTGGGAGCACAAACTGATAAGGCCAGCGGCGGTATTCAAAACAATGCTATCTCGCTGATCACCAGCACGCTCGCTCAGGTTAACCAGCGTAACCTTCTGAGCGTGCAATATGGCGATAACAAAGCCGGTATTGAGCGGGTCGATAATGTAATGGCCGATGCCAGTAAAGCTGTTGCTGAGTCGTTGCGCACCCTTGACTCCAGTGCCGGTGGAAACACCGCGAATGTCACTGATCTGTCAAAGACGCTTGCTGACTTCACACAGGCTTCGGCAACTCAGATCAATTCGCTGAAGGTCACTGTAAATGGCCAGCAGGCCGCTATTGTCCAGAATGCTCAGGTATCAGCTGACATCAACAATAACCTGAATGCGATGTACAGCATTAAGGTTGCTGTTGATTCTAATGGTAATCAGTATGCAGCAGGGATGGGGATTGGTGTTCAGAATACGCCATCTGGCATGCAGTCGCAGGTGCTGTTTGTGGCTGACCGTTTCGCGGTAATGGCGCAGGCTGGTGGGGCGGTGTCGTTGCCGTTCGTAATCCAGAACGGACAGACCTTCATCCGGGATACGTTCATCCAGGACGGCACCATCGGCAACGCCAAGATTGGCAACTACATCCAGTCCAATAACTATGTCGCTGGCTCAGTCGGATGGAGGCTGGATAAGGGAGGTACGTTTGAGAACTACGGTTCGACAGCTGGTGAGGGAGCCATGAAGCAGACTAATCAAACGATCAGTGTCAAGGATGCCAACAATGTGTTGAGGGTGCAGATCGGGAGAATCACGGGAACATGGTAACGGGAGGCCTCTTACGGGGCCTCTTTTTTTTCAGGAGGACTGGATGGCGGAATATGGTGTTCAGACATGGGACGCCTCAGGCAATGTAAATAACTATGGGGTTAAGCCTGTCAGCGTTTGTGGCTATCTCCAGCTGGCCCAGAACCAGAAAACAGGCTCTTACACCGTAGCGCTTCCACCGGGTTGCAGGCTGACCTATTTTCAGAGCATGAACGGTGATCAGTTTGGAACGAGTCGGAGGAAGATCACTATTTTGGGGGGAACCGCAACAGTGTCAGCAGTAGGCGA
Organism: Enterobacter cloacae complex sp. 397G4; assembly: GCF_050031515.1. Taxonomy (NCBI): domain Bacteria; kingdom Pseudomonadati; phylum Pseudomonadota; class Gammaproteobacteria; order Enterobacterales; family Enterobacteriaceae; genus Enterobacter; species Enterobacter cloacae complex sp. 397G4. The sequence goes on from NZ_JBLGWE010000001.1 coordinate 2,135,846, forward strand.
TACCGACTACTCAGCAGGGACTGAGCCTGCGGCAGCGGCTTATCTCATTTTCCAGATCGAGAGGGCATAAATGGCGGAGTATGGCGTTTTACTGACGACGACTAGCGGGGAAGTATGGGTGACTGCGAACAGCTCGCCAATCGCTCTACAGGCACGAAAGACAGCGGCACTTCAGGGAACATCGGGGTTTAATACCAAAGTGACGCACACATTCCCCGCAGGTCAGCCTGTTGTCGCCTTCGTTCATTGCACGGTTGAGGTCGAAATCACTCAGACGATAAGCGGGAACACCATCACGATTGATTTTCTCAGACCGAATGCAACCGGCACAGCGTACGTTTATTTTTTCTCTATTTTCCCGCAGACAAAGCCAGACTACGGGCTGGCTGTGTGGGATGCATCAGGGACGCTGATTTTAACAAACGAAACGCGCACGCTGAGCGATGTTGTCACCCTCGGTACCGCCGGGGTGGATGCCAGCTCAGGATACAACATCAATACAACTCTGGCGGGGAAGTGGGCCTGCATGCCTGCCATGCTGGGACTAATTACCGGGGTTGTATCGGCTGGCGGTCAACCGCAGCCCTACTCGGCCATATACAAGAGCATGGCAAAACTTGAGGGAAGCAATACGCGGATATTCGCCAGGCCGCAGACAACCCCCGGCGGCAACCTTCAGAACGTCGCGTATTCGAATCTGAGGAACGTGATTATGGCCATTAACTGCGCCAATTATGATTGATCGTTTTTAGCGATCAATTTTGAATAATTGATCTACCAAATCAATTATATCCCATTGATTCATATTGTTATTGTGTAGTTTCATGAATGCCCTGGGATATAACCACTATGAAAAATATGATTCTTTGCCTGGCGGTAGCGGTATTGCTCTCCGGTTGCGCTGGCGTTATTGAGAAGCAGCAACCCGTATGCACCGGAACAGCCCTGGTCGGCGGACAGGAAAGCAGCGTCCAGATCTACGGAGTCCGTAAACAAAACAATCAGACGCAGTACCGCGCCGGTTATCCCTTTAACTGGTCATGGGTGAGCGCCAACACGTTTACCAGCACCACCTGCCACTAACCCATTCAGTTTTGAACAAACCCCGCTCCGGCGGGTTTTTTTATTGCCTGGAGAAAACATGATTTATACTACTGGCACTATCGCCATCAGCGGAAACACCCTTACAGGTACCGGCACAAACTTCACTGCTGCTGGTTCTCTTATTCGTAACGGCTGTACCGTTATTGCAATGACCAGCCCTGTGCAGGTATTTCAGATTACCACCATTGGCAGCGCAACAAGTCTCACCGTTACGCCAGCTGCTAACCCTGCAATCCCTGCTGGAACAAAATACGCCATTCTTCTCAGCGACAGCCTGAGTGTCGATGGTCTGGCGCAGGATATTGCTGAAACATTCACGATGTACCAGCGCTATATGAGCGGTTTCGCGGATGTGATGAACGGCACCACAGATGTCACCATCACGATTAACGGTGCGGCCGTCACGGTACCGGGTCAGAAGTCGCTGGCTAAAAAAGGAGCCAACAATGATATTACAAGCCTGAGCGGGTTGACCACGGCGCTAAGTATTGAACAAGGTGGCACTGGAGCAAAAGATACTTCGGGAGCGCTTGCCAACTTCGGGATAAAGACTGCAGCGATGCGTGATGTCGGAACTGGCCATAATCAAATACCCGATATGGGGGGGTTTTCAGTATCACTGGGGGTTAATGGCTGGGCAAAATTACCTAATGGTTTGATATTCCAATGGGGCTCCGCAGGCCCATTAACCCCACAAAACCCTGATGCAATAGCGAATTTCAATATTACATTTCCAAATAAATGTTTATTTATTACTGAACATGACCAGGGGAATGCAGCTCGAAAAACTGAAGTTCAAATTGGTTATTTAACAACTACAGCTTTCACTTTATATAATTTAGGCATTCTGGACAGGACAGCTCCGACCGGACTCCAGCCACCGATTACGGCATATGTCCCCTGGTTTGCGATAGGATATTGATATGAGCAATTACGTTTATAGCCCTAAAAATAATGCATTTTATGCTGTGTCGCTAAAGGATGCGTATGAAATGGCAGGCTCCTGGCCTGACGACAGTAGCGATATTAGTGATGAGATGTTCATTGAATTTACCGCGAGCGCACCTGAAGGCAAAGTGAGGGTCGCCGGAGATGACGGCATGCCGGTATGGGCTGATATTCCACCCAAGACTCCCGAGCAGTTGCAGGTTCAGGCTGAAAAAGAGCAGCAGCATTTACTTAATACTGCCAGCGTCATTACTGAGGACTGGCGCACAGAGCTGGCTCTTGGAATTATCAGCAATGATGATAAGGCTAAATTGACTGCGTGGATGGGGTATATAAAGCAAGTTAAGTCCGTCAAGATTGAGGAAGCCAAAGAACCGGGATTCAGCTGGCCTGAACAGCCGGCAATGTAAACCTCCTTGATCTGCACACCCTTTAAAACTACTGTATATAAAAACAGTAAAAGGAGTGCAGATCATGCCCCGCAAATCAGACATTCACAGCGCATTTGTCGCTGCCATACAGCTAAACCCTAAGGGTTATCAGTGCCTTCGCACCGACGACTTTATCCGAGAACTGCGCGCCAGAAACTGGCATTTCAGCCAGAAAGATGCCAACGAGTGGATTGAGTATTATCAGGAGTTCTTCGTCGACAAGACGCCGGACAACAGCGAAAACCGTCTCTGGATGCTCCGCAACATGGGGAGGGTCCACTGATGGGATTTCCTTCACCGGCGGCTGATTTCGTAGCACCGCGTTTATCTCCGGAAATTATCTGCGGGATCGGCATGGACAGCCGCATCCTCGAAACCTCGTCTGGCTTTGCGGTTATCGAGCCGTGCACCAGACTGGTACAGAATCAGGTTCTGCTAATCCTCAGCGGCGGACGGACTCAGTTTGCCAGGGTCATGGGCAGGGCGCTGATTTGTGATGATGGTGAAGCGATAGAGGGGGAGGCTGCGGAAGAGGTTGAGGTGATGGGGCGGGTGACGTTCTTCATCAACAGCGTGATGCAGGATGACAGGGTGGTGTGATGGGGCATGGGTGGGGCATAAAGTTACCGCGAAACGACGTTAGTTCATTGCACATGACAAATCGTATCGCGGCAACATAGCAGAAGTTACCGCACATCAATCCAACATCAAGCCACTTCGTTAAAAGACTTAATAGTCTCCAGATGAAGATCGCCTGAAGTACCGGATTTCCGAGGAAAGGGATCAGGGTAATGACGTCGTGGCTGCTTAACGAGCTGCCGATCCCCAGCATGATCCCGCAAAAAGAGAGAAGCGCCACGGGCAGCATAAAGGTTTTACCCAGTTGCTGGAAAAACTCCCACAGCGATATTTTTTGTGCTGCTTTCGTCGTCATAAAACGACTCCTTAAATGGTAGAAAGAGATTTAACGACCTCGATGGGGCGAGAAGATAAAACGTTTTATCAAACTTTAGTGCGCGCTAAATCACATTCTCAGGCTTTTACTGGTAGTATAAAGATAACGTATTGATAAAACGTTTTAGCGATCTCATTATCAAGGAGTCACGCCACCACATGGCTGTAGCGAAAAAGATCACCATCAACGATGTCGCGCTGGCGGCGGGGGTTTCCGTCAGCACCGTTTCGCTTGTATTGAGCGGGAAGGGGCGCATCTCTCCTGCAACGGGTCAGCGCGTCAACGAGGCCGTTGAGCAGTTAGGCTTTGTGCGTAATCGCCAGGCGTCGGCGCTGCGCGGTGGGCAAAGCGGGGTGATAGGGCTGATCGTTCGCGACCTCGCGTCGCCGTTTTATGCAGAACTGACCGCCGGGCTTACCGAGGCGCTTGAAGCGCAGGGGCGAATGGTTTTCCTGCTCCACGGTGGGCGCGAACCGGAGCAGCTGCTCTCCAGGCTGGATATGCTGCTGACGCAAGGGGTGGATGGGGTGATCGTGGCCGGCGCGTCCGGCGTGGGCAGTGAATTGTGTGAGCGCGCGGCGCAGAAAGGCGTACCGCTGGTGTTTGCCTCGCGCGCCAGCTATCTCGACGAAGCCGATACCCTTCGGCCAGATAACATGCAGGCCGCGCAAATGCTGACCGAGCATCTTATTCATCGCGGCCATCAGCGCATCGCCTGGCTCGGCGGTAAAAGCTCGTCCCTGACGCGTGCCGAGCGGGTGGGCGGTTACTGCTCCACGCTCATCAAATACGGCCTGCCGTTTCACAGCGAATGGGTGGTGGAGTGTGAATCCAGCCAGAAAAAAGCCGCGGAAGCCATCGGCACGCTGCTTCGCAACAGCCCGACGATCAGCGCGGTGATTTGCTATAACGACGTCATTGCGATGGGGGCGTGGTTCGGTTTAATCCGCGCCGGACGCCAGAGCGGTGAGGGCGGGGTAGAAACGTTTTTCGGCCATCAGGTAGCGCTGGGGGCGTTCGCGGACGTCGGTGAAAATGCGTTAGACGATCTCCCCATCGTCTGGGCGACGACGCCGGCTCGTGAGATGGGGTACACCCTGGCAGACAGGATCATGCAGCGCATTGAAAATACGGACGTGCAGGCCGGGCATCAGATTGTGGCTGCGCGGTTAGTGACGGTGAAGTAAACGCTTTGCTTGCACGGGCCTGCAACGACTCAGGATCGGAGGCCGGGTAAGCGTCAGCGCCACCCGGCAATAAAAAACCCCTCATGCGAGGGGTTTTTCGTTTACTGCTGCGGTACTGCCGGTGGCGCTGCCGGTTCAGCCGGTGCCGGAATGCCCAGCGTCGGCATACCAAACATACCGACAAACTCTTCCAGCGGCATTTTGTCGCCGTTGAGCGTCACCTGGCCATTAGCATATTGCAGGCTGGTGGAAATGGTGTTGTCTTCCACCTTCGTGATACGGAACATCTGGCCCATCGCCGCCAGGCCTTTCACCTGTTGGTTTGCCAGTTTCCCTGCATCTTCTTCACCATACCCTTCAAGTTTCGCAATCTGCGTCATGAACTCGGTCGCCATATCCATCGGGATGGTCAGCTTGCTGTCGAGCGATTTCACGCTGCGGTCAACTTCCTGCGCCAGGGTCTGCGGTTCGCCGGTCGCAGCGGCCGGATCCTTCAGGAACAGCGACAGGTTGAAGTTGGTTTCGCCTTTGCCGTTTTTCCAGCTCAGTGGCGCAACGGTAATCACCGGCTCGCCCTTCAGCAGGATCGGCAGGTTATTAAACAGCACCGTCATCGCCTGCTGCTGGTACGCCTGCGGGTTCTGTTGCAGGGCGGCATCGGTCAGCAGAGCCTGGCTCTCTTTACTGTATTTCTGACTGAATTCATGCCACGCCTGGCCGTCAATGTTGCCGATTTTCAGAGACAGCTTACCGGTACCCAGATCCTGATTCTGTACTTTCAGGCTTTTCAGGCTGTAATCCAGCTGGGTGTTGATGCTTTTACCGTCTTTGGAGACGTCAGACTTACCGTCCAGATCCATGCCTTCCAGCACCGCCATCTCTTTGCCTTCGATCGCAATGGCGATCTTATCGAGGCTCAGTTTCTGGTCGCCGATACGCTCATCAAAATCGGTCATACGGCTATTGCCGCTGGCTTTAAGGTTGTTGAAGGTAAGCTGAACCTTCTGGTTATATTCATTGACTGAATTCACCAGGCCGCTGGCGGCATCGCCGGTCAGGGAGACATTCTTGCCGTCGCGATCGGCATCAAGCTGGAAATTACCGCCGCTGAAGGCGACTTTGTCGGTGCCTTGTTCGTAATTCAGGGCTTTCAGGTCGATGTCGGAATGCGTATCACCGGCATAGCTGATGCGGGTATTGATCTCAAACGGCGACTCATTTTTCGCCATATCGAAAATCGGCTTCGTCACCTCGTTATTCACCAGTACGGTTCTGGCGGATGCCATGGAGGGGATCAGGTTAAACTTTTTCAACTGCGCCAGCGGGAACGGACCGTGGCTGACCACTTCATCCAGCACCACGCTCTGGCCCGGTTTCAGCCAGGCGTTCTGATTACCCGCAACCGGCTTCACCACCACCTGCATATGGCTGGTAAACACGCCACGCTGGTAGTTCTGGTAGCTTAGCTCCAGACCTGCTTCAGGCGCGCTGCGCTTAATCTCGCTGTTTGCCTGCGCCATCATCTCTGCCAGACGGCTTTCCAGCTGTTTCCCGGTATACCAGGAAGCACCCGTCCAGATCACGCCTAAAGCAACAATCACTCCTACCGCTACGACCGATTTTTTCATTGCGATTATCCCTAAAATGAAACCAGGCGGTTAAAACCGCCTGGTGTTACAACGCCTGTTACTAGCTTAGCAAGAGTTGTTAAAAAATTCAGTAAGTCCCTAAAGCTTATTAAAAACACGCGCCAGGCGACCGTTGCCGCTCACCCGGACAGGCGACTCGTTGGCCGCGACAAAGGCGGATTCACCCGGTTTGAGCACCAGACGCTCGCTATCTTTATGCAACGTCGCTTCGCCTTCCACACAGAACAGGATCGCGGCGCTCTCCTGTGCAATGGCGGTTTCGTCTGCGCTGAGGTCATGCAGCGAGAAGGCAAAATCGTCAACCGGAATCGGGAAGTCCAGCTCTGCGCCGTTTTTCACCGGCTGCGTAAGCAGCTCCGCAGCAGGTTTCGCCACGAACTTCACGTTGGCAACCAGCTCAGGGATGTCGATGTATTTTGGCGTCAGGCCCGCGCGCAGTACGTTATCGGAGTTAGCCATCACCTCCAGCGCCACGCCGTTCAGGTAGGCGTGCGGGGTTTCAGCGAACAGGAACATCGCTTCGCCCGGGTTGAGCTTCACCACGTTCAGCAGCAGCGGAGAGAAGAGACCGCTGTCGTCCGGATAAAACGTGGAAATTACGCGAATGGTGTCCCATGGCTCACCCTGCTGGCTGTTCAGCGCGGCTTTCAGCACCGCCAGCGCGTGGGATTTTTCCTCGCCCTGCATATTCAGCAGGCTGGCAAACAGCTCGCTCAAGGCTTCTGCGTTCGGGTTTTCCAGGAAATGGGCGATCGCGTTGTGAGCCCCGGCGACCGGTTGCAGCAGGGAGATGATCTCGGAAAACTCGCGGAAGGCATTCATCGCCAGGAAAGGGGTAAGGGCGAAAACCAGTTCCGGCTTGTGGTTAGGATCTTTGTAGTTACGCTCTGCGGCGTCTAACGGAATACCGGCGGCATTTTCTTTGGCAAAGCCCAGCTCAGAGGCTTTTTTGTTCGGGTGAACCTGAATGGAGAGCGGCTGGTCGGCGCACAATACCTTGAACAGAAACGGCAGCTCACCAAAACGATTCGCCACTTTATCGCCGAGCAGTGCGGCTTTGTCGGCGTCGATGACGTCACGCAGGCTGCGAACCTGGCCGCTGGCATCTTCAATTTTTGAGCTGCTCTTCGGATGCGCGCCCATCCACAGCTCTGCCATCGGCAGGTTGTCCGGGTTGGCGATACCGTAGAGATCCGTTAACGCAGTTTTACTTCCCCAGGCGTAGTTTTGCACTGAGTTGATGAGTTTTTGCATTATCAAGCCCTGATTCATATGTGGAATTAACTCCGCGTATTAAAGCAATAAACCGAATGGAAGTAACCTGCGGATGTAAAAAGTCGTACTAGTCTCAGTTTTTGTTAAAAAATTGTGTAGGATAAGCTGACTCGCTTTTAAGCCGGGCAGCGGAACATCTGCCCTGAATAAACAGACCGAAGCAGTAAGTGAGAGAACAATGTCGAATAAACCCTTCCATTATCAGGATCCTTTCCCCCTCAGTCAGGATCAGACCGAGTATTACCTGTTAACCCGCGATTACGTTTCTGTCTCTGAGTTTGAAGGGCAGGAGATCCTCAAAGTTGACCCGCAGGCGCTGACGTTGCTGGCGCAGCAAGCCTTCCATGATGCTTCCTTTATGCTCCGTCCGGCGCATCAGCAGCAGGTTGCTGATATCCTGAGCGACCCGGAAGCGAGTGAGAACGATAAGTACGTTGCTCTGCAATTCCTGCGTAACTCTGATATCGCGGCGAAAGGCATTCTGCCGACTTGCCAGGACACCGGCACGGCGATTATCACCGGTAAAAAAGGCCAGCGCGTCTGGACCGGCGGCGGTGACGAAGCGGCGCTGGCGCGCGGCGTTTACAATACCTACACCGAAGACAACCTGCGCTATTCGCAAAACGCGGCGCTGGATATGTACAAAGAGGTGAACACCGGCACCAACCTGCCTGCGCAGATTGACCTCTACAGCGTCGACGGTGACGAGTACAAATTCCTCTGCATCGCCAAAGGCGGCGGTTCAGCCAACAAAACCTATCTTTACCAGGAAACCAAAGCGCTGCTTACCCCGGGCAAGCTGAAGAATTATCTGGTCGAGAAGATGCGCACCCTCGGCACCGCGGCCTGCCCGCCGTACCATATCGCGTTTGTGATTGGCGGTACGTCTGCCGAAAGCACCCTGAAAACCGTTAAGCTGGCCTCAACCAAATACTACGATAGCCTGCCAACGGAAGGTAACGAACATGGTCAGGCGTTCCGGGACGTGCAGCTTGAGCAGGAACTGCTGGCCGAAGCGCAGAATCTGGGCCTGGGCGCGCAGTTTGGCGGCAAATACTTCGCGCATGACATTCGCGTGATCCGCCTGCCGCGCCACGGTGCTTCCTGTCCGGTGGGCATGGGCGTCTCATGCTCGGCGGATCGCAACATCAAGGCGAAGATCAACCGCGACGGCATCTGGATCGAGAAGCTGGAGAACAACCCGGGCAAATATATTCCTGAAGAACTGCGTAAAGCGGGCGAGGGGGAAGCGGTTCGCGTGGACCTGAATCGTCCGATGAAAGAGATCCTCGCGCAGCTTTCGCAGTATCCGGTTTCAACGCGCCTTTCCCTGAACGGGACGATTATCGTGGGCCGCGACATCGCCCATGCGAAGCTGAAAGAGCGCCTGGACAACGGCGAAGGGCTGCCGCAGTACATTAAAGATCACCCGATCTACTACGCAGGCCCGGCAAAAACGCCTGACGGGTATGCTTCCGGCTCGTTAGGCCCAACCACGGCGGGCCGTATGGACTCCTACGTCGACCAGTTGCAGGCAAACGGCGGCAGCATGATCATGCTGGCGAAAGGCAACCGCAGCCAGCAGGTGACGGACGCGTGCCACAAGCACGGCGGCTTCTACCTCGGCAGCATAGGCGGCCCGGCAGCGGTGCTGGCGCAGGGCAGTATCAAGAGCCTGGAGTGCGTGGAGTACCCGGAACTGGGTATGGAAGCGATCTGGAAAATTGAAGTGGAAGACTTCCCGGCGTTCATCCTCGTGGATGACAAAGGTAACGACTTCTTCAAACAGATCCAGTCTTCCCAGTGTTCGGCGTGTGTGAAGTAATTCTGTAAATTGCCGGGTGGCGCTGACGCTTACCCGGCCTGCATTCTCGTAGGTCGGGTAAGGCGCAGCCGCCACCCGACATCAAAAAGAGCGCACAAAGCGCCATAACGTTTCTCAGAAGTCATCAATACTAATCTCTTAAGCATGTGAGCAATCCCATCTTTGTTATCAAGGAGTAAGTAATGACAATGCATCGCCGCGAGAAAGACTCCATGGGCGCCATCGACGTCCCGGCCGACAAGCTATGGGGCGCACAAACTCAGCGTTCGCTGGAGCATTTCCGCATTTCGACAGAGAAAATGCCCGTCTCGCTAATCCAGGCGCTGGCGTTGACCAAACGCGCTGCCGCCAAAGTCAATCAGGATCTGGGCCTGCTGGATGCCGATAAAGCCACCGCCATCATCAATGCCGCCGACGAAGTGCTGGCGGGCAAACATCCCGACGAATTCCCCCTTGCCATCTGGCAGACCGGCTCAGGCACCCAGAGCAACATGAACATGAACGAGGTGCTGGCGAACCGCGCAAGCGAGCTTCTTGGCGGCGTGCGCGGCATGGAGCGCAAGGTCCACCCGAACGATGACGTGAACAAAAGCCAGAGTTCCAACGACGTGTTCCCGACGGCCATGCACGTGGCGGCCGTCATCGCAATCCGCGAGCAGCTTATCCCGCAGCTCAACGTGCTTAAATCTACGCTTAACGAGAAAGCGCAGGCCTTCCGCGACATCGTTAAAATTGGTCGTACGCACCTTCAGGACGCCACGCCGCTGACGCTCGGCCAGGAGATCTCCGGCTGGGTGGCGATGCTGGAGCACAATCTTAAGCATATCGACAACAGCCTGCCGCATCTGGCGGAGCTGGCGCTCGGCGGGACGGCGGTGGGTACCGGGTTAAACACCCATCCCGAGTACGCGGTGCGCGTGGCCGAAGAGCTGGCGAAGATCACCGGGCAGCCGTTTGTTACCGCTCCGAATAAATTCGAAGCGCTGGCGACCTGTGATGCGCTGGTGCATACCCATGGCGCGCTGAAAGGGCTGGCGGCCTCGCTGATGAAAATTGCCAACGACGTGCGCTGGCTGGCCTCCGGCCCGCGCTGCGGCATCGGCGAAATCAGCATTCCGGAAAACGAGCCGGGCAGCTCCATTATGCCGGGTAAAGTGAACCCGACCCAGTGCGAAGCCATGACCATGCTGTGCTGTCAGGTGATGGGTAATGACGTGGCGGTTAACATGGGCGGCGCGTCGGGTAACTTCGAGCTTAACGTCTATCGCCCGATGGTGATCCACAACGTACTGCAATCGATTCGTCTGCTGGCCGATGGCATGGAGAGCTTTAACGAGCACTGCGCGGTGGGCATTGAGCCTAATCGCGAGCGAATCAGCCAGCTGCTGAATGAGTCTCTGATGCTGGTAACGGCGCTGAACACCCATATTGGTTATGACAAAGCGGCCGAAATCGCTAAAAAAGCGCACAAAGAGGGGCTTACCCTGAAAGCCTCTGCGCTGGCGCTGGGCTACCTGACGGACGCCGAGTTTGATGCCTGGGTCCGCCCGGAAGCGATGGTGGGCAGCCTCAGATAATCACTGCGCCACATACAGGTGCAGCCGCGGAATAATCAGCTGTAGCGGCTGCGCCTGGGGTTTATAGCGATGCTGAACGTTTTCAGCATCGTAATTCAGCAGTTCCCCGATATCCGGCATCACCGCACCCTGATCGGCATCGTAGAGCGCAATCAGCGGCGTCGGGCAGGCGTATTGCACCTGCTTTTGTTGTCCGGCGTACCAGACGCGGGCGATAGGCTGTACCTTCACCGGACGCTTTATTTTAAGACGGGTATCAGCTGGCAGGGAGGCAATGCTGTGGTACTCCTGCTCCAGCCGTTCAATCCACTGTTCCCGCGACCACGGGGCGACCGTTCGCGGCGATTTCAGGCTTTTCTCCAGCTGAGCCAGGATCTCATCGCGCGTGAAATTTTTAATGATGTGCTTGTTGGCCCAGCCGAAGCGCAGCGTGGCGGGGTGGCGCAGTACCGTCAGCGTGCGGTAAGCATTCAGGGTGATCAGCCCCGGAAGCTGGCGATGCACCCATTCAAAACGGGCAGCCGGCGCCAGCCCGGACTCAACGGTTACAATCTTCTCAAAGGCGGCTTTCAGCGTATTGATATGCGTAATCTGCGCCTCAATTCCTTCACGCGTTGCGGCATCCGTTTGCAGGCAGATGACGCCGGGCAGGCGAACGGCGGCCTTACTGCTGCGATTTTCGGACTGCTGCTGGATGAAAAGGCGACGAAAGTGCTGCAACGTCATTTCCAGCGCCGCCTTGCCAATATGCTGCGTCACCTCAATGGTGTTCAGCGGGTCGTGCTCGGCGCCTTTCACCACCTCGGGCAGAGAAAAGACGCGGGCGGCCAGCAGGCGGCAGTCCTGAAGTTGCCCCGTGAGGGTCAGTAACGCCTGCTCTATTTCCCGAAATGTGGTGTTAAGCCTTTCGATGAGATCGTAAGTTGCCATGACAGCCCTTAATTAGTTACAACATACTACTGATATAGCATAACACGCAGGGTCAGGCCAGCGTGCGGTTTAGGTCAGGCAGGTACGGGAAGGGAAAGATTGTGATAGATCGGCCAGCTAAAGACGAACCGGGCCCCACCCAGCTCGCTCGCTTCGCAGCGAACCGAACCGCCCATCGCCTGGGCAATAGAACGGACAATAGCCAGCCCCAGACCACAGCCGCCGGTAGCCCGGTCGCGGCTGGGATCGAGGCGCACAAACGGCTCAAAAACTTTTTCACGCTCCGCCGGCTCAATGCCGGGGCCATCGTCTTCCACACACAGAATCGCCTGGCTTCCCTGCAAATCTAAACCTATGCGCAGCGTCGTTTCGCTGTAGCGCATGGCGTTGTTCATCAGATTATCCAGCACGCGTTCCATCAGGCGCATGTCCAGTGCGCCGTACGCGCCGGGGGTAATGGCTGTCAGCAGTTTTCGCTGAGGGTTAACGCTCTGCACATCGTTAATATGCGTCTGTAGCCAGACGGGGAGATCCGGTGTACTGAGGTGCAACTCCGTCTGAGGCCGATCGAGGCGGGCATAGGTCAGCAGCTCTTCAATCAGCGCTTCAAGCTGGCCAATATCCCGATTGAGCGCCTGCGATTCCGCCCCGGTGAGGTTCTCGCTCATCTCCAGGCGATAACGCAGGCGTACCAGCGGAGTGCGCAGTTCATGCGCAATGCCGTCGATCAGCTGCTTCTTGCTGGCAATCAGGGCGTTGATGTTATCGGCCATCTGGTTGAAGGCAATACCGAGCCGGTCAAAACTGGAACCGCTGTCGAAATGTATGCGTTCAGTTAAATGACCCTCCCCAAAACGCTGTGCGGCGGATTCCAGTTTCAGCATGTCCTGCCAGTGCGGTCGCATCCAGATGAACACAGGGAAAGCGAGCGAGATGGCAATAAAGCCCAGCAGGGCGAGATCCAGCAGGCGCATCTGGTGCAGATAATAGAGATAGGGCACTGGCCCGACGGCCAGAACATAATGGCTGCGCGGAATACGCTGAATGAAGGTATATTTCTCGTCCAGTGCGACGATGTCTCCGTCGCGCAGACGCTGCATCGCAGGCGGCGCTAAGTCAAAATCCTTCATGGGTTCGATACGCAAATCAAACGACAGATTCAGATCCAGCTCTTTTAACGTGCGCGCCCAGTCATGAGGAGGAATTTCTCGCAGCTCGCTACGCATCAGGTAGAGCGAGCTTTTCATCAGATCGTCCAGAGATTGCCTGCCCGCGCGCTCTGCGGTGAATTTGTAGACCAGCCCGACCAGCATGGTCATCACCAGAAAGCAGACAAACAGCAGGAGATAAAACTGCACAAACAGCTTTTTCATTAAATATCACCGGAAAATCAAGCAATTAACTATTTTGTTTTTAGCTTCAGGGGCACTATGGGGGCATTAGCATATCCGCCAAAGCGCTGATTCAAAAATGATACCTGATCGCTATCGAGAGCATTTATCCACGCAGAGTATACATGGAAGACCATCTCTGCATTCTCATGACCCATCTGATTCGCTATAAAAGCAGGATTAGCACCTGCCGACAACATCCAGCACGCGTATGTATGACGCAACTGATAGGGGCGTCTGCGGCGAATGCCCGATCGTCTTACCGTAATATCCCATAGTGACACAATAGAACTAACTGAATAGTAGGCTGCCTGCTTGCCTTTCTGAGGTCGAGGCATAAACACAAAGTGCAGTTTCTGCGTTTCCGTTTTACCGAACTCCCGGTGATGAAAAGTGATTGGTACCTTAGGGGCACTCCCGGTAAGTTCCTTTTGAGCTCGCAAAGCCTCCAGTGCCGGCTCCAGTAACTTTATCGTCCGGTATCCTGCTTCGGTTTTAGGTGGTCCAAACAATCCTTCCTGAGTAAGATTGCGCGCAATGTTAGCTTCGCCGGAGTTAAGATCGATATCATCCCAGGCAAGAGCGCAAAGCTCACCGGGCCGAACGCCGGTGTAAGCAAAAAATTGCCACATGTTTTTTTGCTGAGCCGGAGCAGTCTCTTTCAACTGCTCAAACTCATGCCTCAGAAGCGGGGCTGGTTTTGTTTGACCTTTGCGAAGCCTTTTTATCCCGACATATGGTTGATATGAAATGATTTTATTTTTAACAGCATAGTCGAGGATTTGTCGCAGGATGGCCAGATAATAATCTACCGTTCTAACGGCGCGGCCAGTTTTATTTCTCCTCTTTTCGGGAGCATAGTTAGTCTCGCCAGTCAGTAATTCCTTTCTCCAGCCCAGAATGTCGCTGCTGGTGATAGATGCAACCAGCGTTTCTGGGCCAATTAGTTTTGTTAACGTTCTTACAGCTATCCCATAGCTTCTTGTGGCATTGGGGGAGAGATCGATTTTATGGTTTTCGTGCCAGGTTGATGCAAGTTCTGCGAACGTCGTAATATTTTTAGATGCATAAAACTTTGCTGCTACCTTTGACTCCGGAAACACGCCCCGGTAGTCAAAAGTGCCCAACTGAATCTCGCTTACAATTTTGGCCCTTAGATTCCCGGCTTTTTTGAGATTCGAAGCATTTACTATCCATCCTTTCAATGTTTCTCGGCATCTAACGCCCTGAAAGTTGAAACTTATTCGTATCTTATTGTTGTGGATCTCAACACCCGTTGGCATTGCAGCCATTATGCCTCCTTCACAAACCTGTTAATGTTTGGGATGTTGTACCAGACAAGTCCTCGCTCTTCGGGGCAGCTTCCATCCAATGGGATTCTCTTAAAATGAACACCTTCTACCCAGGAGGTTTGGCGATAGCTTTTAATCTGACGATCTGTAAGGCCTGTCTTCTCTTTTAGTTTTGAAGCAACGCCCCATTCTGAATCGTAAATTACCTGCGACATTGTTCACCTCAGGTAGCGCAGCAAAACTAGCCGCGCTTCTATCAACTAGCAATATGAATGTGAGCCATTGGCGAAACCGGAACAAAGGGCGAGTTCCACAAAATCGTGTGCTTTCCATTTATTACGCTACGGGTGTTACTCCCCACGAACTGCGCCCAGATCTCTACCCGAACCCAACTGATGGTTTACCTAAACAGGAGCCTTAACAATGCAAACTGTTTCATTTCAACAGAGTAGCAGAGCTTCCTCTAATCGACTGATATTCCCGTGTCATCAAAGCGAGCCGGCAGCGCAGGATGTAGAACATCGCAATGTATGCTCAGCTGTTCGCGCCTGGGCTGCGGCAGAAGGGCGCATAGCTGTCGCTCTTCAGATCCAAGAGGCGGCAGAAGAACTTCAGCTTAATGGCGTGGACTTCTCAGGCCAGGCCGATGTCTGGAACGTGAAGCTGTTCCGCTGGCTCGACAACAAAGAAGACTCCGCATCGTACCGAAAAAACGTCGAACAGCTGGTGCCAGCGATCATGTCCGTATTACCGCTTCGATACCGCGACCGTGTCGTAAAGAACGACTCGTTTGCCTACCGGATGGCCAGGTTGGAAAAGGAAGTGAGTGAGGCGAAGCAAGCTCTGATGCTCGATGCACCGAAGAAGGAAAAGCTTAAGGAGTTAGGCGAGGGGATTTTCGAAATGTTCAGAGTCGATCCGGATCTTACAGCGCCGCTGCTGGCGATGGTTACAACCATGTTGGGGGCGATATGAAGACTTCAGAAAAGGCGAAAGCCGCGGTGCTCGAACACCAACGGCTTTCAGGTGCAAAAACGGAGTGTAATTGCGGAGCTAAGTATGTCAAACACAGCTGAAATTATCAATTTCCCCCACAGAACCGAACAACCGGGAGGTCGTATGGCCGACCTGTCGAACGGGTATACCAAGGTCGCTAACGAGATCCAACAGCTTAAGCCTCGTCTGAGAATGTCAGGCCAGGAATGGCAGTGTTTTGAGGCGGTGATATGGCTTACCTACGGCTGGAACAAGAAGCAGGACCGCGTTACGAACACGGTGATCGCCGAGCTTACAGGGCTGAGTGATTCGCATGTTTCTGATGCGCTCAAATCGCTCGCTGAACGCAAAATTATCTTTAGTCAGAAGCAGGGCGTGATGAAAACGGTCGGTATAAATACTGACCTTTCTGCTTGGATTTTAGACAAACCGAAAACGGGAAAAGTCTTCCCGAAATCGGGAAAAGTGTTACCGAAAACGGGAAAAACCTTCCCGGAAACGGTAGACACCCAAGACTATAACAAGAACAATAATAAAATATCCTCGTCTCGGAATTCTGACGAATCCCGAAACCAGAAAACTTGAAAGTTTCTCTCACGCCGTCCAGAAGCTGCCGACGGGATATACACCCCGGCAGGTAAATCATGGGGATCCGCTGATGACCGCAAGGCCGCTCGCTGGATTTACGACAGGCTTCTCACCGTCAACGCATCGCTTTCCGAACCCAACTGGGCTGAATGGGCAAATACCATCAGGCTGATGCGTGTCCAGGACAAGCGCACGCACTACGAAATTTGTGACCTGTTCCAGTGGGCCAACCGGGACGAGTTCTGGAAAGACAACATCCTGAGCCCTTCGAGTCTGCGCAAACAGTGGGATCAGCTCACTACCAAGCGGCTGCGTGCAACCGGAACGGCAAAACCTTCCCGGGGCAGCATCGACCTGCATAACACCGACTGGATTGACGGGGTGCTGGAATGAAAAACCTTGCCGAGAGCATTTGCGATTTTGACCGGGAACAGGCACGCCGTGTGGCACACAACATGCCTGAGCAGTACACCGAACGCGAACAAATGCAGCAAGTGGCGCAGATTATCAACGGGCTGTTCGTACAGCTGGCGGCCGCGTTTCCGGCAAGCCTGGTTAATCGCAGCCAGGAAGACGTGAACGAGATTCGCCGGCAATGGGTGCTGGCCTTCAAAGAAAACGGGATCACCACTCTGGAGCAGGTTGAAGCCGGCATGCGCATGGTGCGGCGCCAGGATCGTCCATTCCTGCCTTCGCCAGGCCAGTTCATCAAGTGGTGCAGGGAAGGGCGCAGCGTGCTGGGGATCACCACTGCTGACGTGATGGCTGAATACTGGAAGTGGCGCAAGCTGGTGTTTCGTTACCCGAGCAGCGAGCAGTACCCATGGCCGAAGCCGGTTTATTATCACATCTGTCTAGAGCTGCGGCGCCGCGGAACTGATGGCCAGCTGAGCCACAAAGAACTAGAGCGCGAAGCCAGCGACATTCTTGATATGTGGGAAAGGCGGGTGCTGGCCGGTAAGCCGATCCCGCCGGTTCGTCGTGCGTTGGCAGCTCCAGTGGATCCGAAGGGCCCAACGCCTGCGGAACTGCTCAAAGCGAAGTATGAGCGGATGAAAGCCGATGGGAGGGCGTAGGGATTAAATAGTCCGCTTTGAGCGAGGAGCGGACATTGATTAAATCACAGGAAAGCTACCTGACCAGAGAGAATGGCCAGGGGAGCTAACGATGAGCGCTATTAAGTTGACACTGCTGTTGTCGGGCTGTCCTGAGCCTGCCTCAAATAGTGTTCAACATTGATTACAGTAGATATAATCGTTACTCCTGCTTATCAAAACGCATCTCGTCATATCTTATCCAGCTACTACGGGTGGTCATTTTATAGCCCGTCCATAACACCAGAAATATCGGAATACCAATATAGGTGGAGGCAACACCGTACCAGTCGATGTTATCCTGAAGAAACGCCTTGTAATTCTGACCAAGTGTGACTGCCAGGCAAAGTAAGAAGGCAAAGATAGTCCCCGCCGGGAAAAACGCTGAACGATAAGGCAGTTCGTTAATATCATGGCCCTGCTGTACATACCCACGTCGAAAACGGTAGTGGCTGACCGCAATCCCTAGCCAGGCAATAAAGCCAGTCATTCCCGTCATGTTCAGCAACCACATATAGACAGATGCGTTATCGAACATTGACGATAAAAAGCACAACGCCGATACCATGACTGTTGCCAGCAAGGCAAACAGCGGCACACCATTGCGCGTCAGGCGGGAAAAGAACGCTGGTGCTTTTCCCTCACGCGCGAGGTGAAAGAGCATGCGGGTTGAAGCATACAGCCCGGAGTTACCTGCTGAGACCACGGAGGTTAGGATCACCGCATTCATGATCGCCGCGGCGGATAATAACCCAGCATTTCGGAATACCAGTGTAAACGGGCTCATGCTGACGTTATCCACATCCGATTGCAGCAGGTGCGGATCGGTATAAGGCACAATCAGGCTGATCACCAGAATTGCAAAAACGTAGAACAGCAAAATTCGCCAGAAAACCTTACGCATGGCTCGCGGAATAGCTTTCTCCGGCTCATGCGCCTCACCTGCAGCAATACCTATTAATTCTGTCCCCTGGAAAGAAACACCAACAATCATTGCCACGCCAATCATACTAAATA
The DNA here is from genome assembly GCF_050031515.1 of Enterobacter cloacae complex sp. 397G4. NCBI lineage: Bacteria > Pseudomonadati > Pseudomonadota > Gammaproteobacteria > Enterobacterales > Enterobacteriaceae > Enterobacter > Enterobacter cloacae complex sp. 397G4. Next base: position 2,154,105 of record NZ_JBLGWE010000001.1, read on the forward strand.
TATTGCCAGCAAATGGCCCGGCAGCCGTTTGCCAGTTATGCAGCCCGGCGTCAGGCGCACCGCGCAGAATGCCGGTAATCATCAGTAATCCCAGCGTGATGAAGATCACCACCGTGGCGACCTTAATGAGAGAGAACCAGTATTCCGCCTCGCCAAATCCTCTGACCGACAGCGCATTCAGCAGGAATATCAGCATCAGAAAGCCTGCGCTCCAGATCCAGCCTGAAATCTCCGGAAACCAATACCCCATTACCAGTTGCGCGGCGACGAGATCCACCGCTGTAGCGACGGCCCAACTGAACCAGTAATTCCATCCCAGAGCGAAGCCAAAGCCTTCATCAACAAAGCGTGCGCCATAGACGGCAAACGCACCGGAAACCGGCATGAATGCAGCAAGCTCTCCGAGGCCGGTCATGATGAAATAGACCATAAGACCGATGACGATATACGACAGCAGAGCACCAGCGGGACCCGCCTGAGCGATGGCCGCGCCGGAAGCCAGAAACAGGCCAGTACCAATAGAGCCACCGATAGCGATCATCGAAAGATGGCGTGTACGCAGGGTACGCTTAAGCGCCTGCGGAGCAGTTTGAGTATTTTGCATAGAAAAACGTCTGATGGTGGGGCGCTGGCAAACAAAACGGGCTGTCAGCGCAAACCGGAGATGGGCAGAAAAAAGTCGTGTCTGAATCGCTAAATCAGAGCGTCATCATCATTTCATGCCAGGCCATTCCACCGTGGTCTGATTCTGACGGTTTGATGTACTGGTAACCAAAATGGGCGTACAGATCGACGTGGCGATCTTTGCACATTAGGTGAATAGTTTTTTTGTTCATTGCTTTCATGCGTCCCACAAATTCACGCATCAGTAATGACGAATATCCTTTGCCCTGATAGTCCGGATGCAGAACGACAGACATAATCACGGCATTGGGCGCATCCGGATCGTGACCTACCAGTTCTTTGAACTCTTCGTCGGACATCACGACTTCCCACGCACAACCCGCATTAATGAAACCAATAACATCACCGTTTAGCTCCATGCAGAGGAAACCTTCCGGGTAGCGTTTAATGCGGGTGGCAATTTTCTCGCGCGTTGCGGCTTCATCCCCTTCGTAAGATGTAATTTCAATATCATAGCAACGAACAACATCGGCAGCAGTGGCCTGACGGAATACAGGGGTAGACATAGTTTTGCCTCTTCAGATTTATTTTGTTGGAAATATACTAGCTTTTTTTTATCCTGATTTCGCTGCATTTTATGCAATGCTTAAATGTACAATGTTCATTTTTGCTGTTTTAAATATTACCCGGAAAAGAAGAATCATGATGTCAACGTTACGCAAGATCGATCTGAATTTATTGCTTATATTCGATTCTCTTTATCGGCATGGAAGCGTGACGGAGGCTGCCAACGAACTGGCACTAAGCCCCTCCGCACTGAGTCATGCGCTCAATCGCTTACGTACATCACTGGACGATCCCTTATTCGTGCGCACCGGTGGAAGCATGGTGCCTACGTCAAAAGCTGAAAGCATTGCTGCCAGTATTTCTGCTGCGCTGGGTGGTCTCTCGTCCTGCCTGCATGAGCCAGAACACTTTGAGCCAGAAAAAAGTCGGGAGAGTTATACCTTTGCCGCCACAGACTACACTGCCGCGGTGATCCTGCCAGGCTTGATCGCGAGGGTTAACAGCCTTGCGCCGGGCATTAGCATTAAGCTTATCTACTCACGCGATTTTAACGCCGACGAAGATTTGCTTTCCGGAAAAGTTGATTTTGCGCTTGGCTATGAAGAAGAGCAGAAAGCCCCACGGCGCGGTATTGATTCCATTACCTGCTTTACTGATGATTACGTGGTTGCAGTGCGACGCGGCCATCCTGATATCCATGATGCCCTTACCCATGAGCGTTATCTGAGTGCCGGCCACGTGGTGGTGCGACCATGGCTGGAATCCCGGGGGGTTATCGACCGTTATCTGGAAAGCCAGCAGGTCCGTCGCCGGATCGTTGTTGAACTGCCAAGCCTGATGATTGCCCCGATCATTGTTTCAAATACCGATCTGGTTATCACGCTTCCCAGGCGGGGTATCTCATCGGTTTTTGATATGAAAAATCTGGTGGTGTTTGCTCCCCCGTTCCCGACCCCACAGTACATTCTGAAAGCCTATTACAGCCCGGCACTCGGTAACTCGCCAAGGCATGTATGGATGAGGGAGCAAATTTTGCAGGTTTGCGATTCACAAAACCCGGTTATGCCAGTAAATGCAGTCGATTGAGCCTCTGGCGCAGATAATTGATTAGGTCATCTGTATTGCCCCAGGCTGACTAACAGTTATGTGAATGCCTGTCACCGTCAAGCAGTGAGATTTAATATTTCTCACGCCGTTGCTGAGTATCAGGAGTAGCGGTAGTTGGACAACGAAATTGCCGGACGTCCGCCTATGGCACAAAGCCGACATTCCAGCCTGTGAATGTCCGTAGAAACTACCTTCACGTGATAAGCCGCTTCGGGTAATGACGAGGCGCTTTTGTGACATGCTGGAAAACCAACTTAGATGTTCCCTGAAAGCCCGGTTACCCTGGCTAAACGACCCTTAGAAATTTCTAAGGCGAAATAGTTACATAAGTCTTGTTCACGTGTGTTATAACCGAGTTACAAATCGCCACCACTGGCGGTAAAGAGGCATCTCATGAAACTGCGCATCACAAGAGCAATCGGCCTCAGCAAGTTCTCGCCACGTTGGGTTAAGGTTATCTGTTTACGATTGACTAAAAACGATACTGAGCGCTCCCTCAACGCACTTGTGGCCACAATTGATGAATCTGAGCTCTCTTCGGAGCGAGTCAAAGCATTAAGGGAATGCGTTGAGATAATTAACATCGCAAGGGGAAAGAGAATGAAAGCGTGAGCACTTCTGATAAAAGGTAAGCCAATACTGTATAGGCGCGGCAGCGTTTGCTGCCCAAGTATAGCTTACCGGTCGGTACCAGCTGAGCTATAAAAGCCAAATATGACTGGATTAAAACTGGTAGGAGGGTATAGGAATTAACTGTTTCTTCGTAAGCGAAATTGAGGCCTAATATCTAAGCCTGCTCGGTTTACCGCATTTTAGCTGAGTACTGAAGCATTGCCTTTGCACCCGCCGGGCCCGCTGACTTTTCACTATATATTAGTTTATCCGCTTCCAGCTTGACACCTATCGATTATGACTGCGTTAAGCCTATGAAAAAGTAATAAGTCTACAAGTTCTTTTTAACATTCTATGAATTCATTAGATTCTGGCCAGAAGATCTTCAAATATCCATTTTTATCATATTTTGAAAAAAGATTGCCCTGGAAGCAAAATATCCCAGCGGATTCAAGCCACATCCATTCTTCTGGTTGTTCGACACCTGTAGCACAAATCCTTATCTCTAAAAGTTCGCCGCAACGTATTAAACTTTGCAGTATCGCCTGCTTAGAACCGTCCTTATGTATATTATGGATTAGTTGAGGGTGTATTTTGAGCTTCTCAGGCTGAAATTTCGAACGAAACAATAAACCTGCATTTCCCACACCAAAGTCATTAATAGCAACGCTTAAACCGCAGCTTTTGAGAATCTGCACGGAATGCGCGAACTCATCAATTTCAGGGATTATTTCGCTCTCAGAAAACTCAACTATAACTTGTTCTGGGTGTAAGTTACTTTCTCTGATGTAATTGAGCAAAATCTCAATCGCATTCGGCACCCTAAGTAAGGTTAAAGGCAGGAGTGTTATTGATACTCGTTGTGAAGAGGTAATGAAACTCCCTGCAATTTTTAACAAATCTTTCTTCGATTCCAAATCAAAAAATAAATTATTGGCTTTTATAACGTCTTTATCTGATTTAGCATTCAAGACAAAAGAATGAATCTGGGCAGCGAGAGGGTCTATAACTGCATACATGTCTTCGATAATAGCGGGATCAACCGATGATACATCTATTTGATCGGATGAAAAAAACCAACTGAACCTATCAGGAAGTTCATAATAGCTATCTGTCTCAGCAGAATCTATAAATGTACGGAAAAACCTTAAAGCTCTGTCGTTGTAAAGCATTTTATGTTGGGTTGTTCCACGTTGAAGAACCCTGTCCAGACACTCTTCTTTACTGAATAGTCTTATATCAATCAATTCCATGCCTGAGCGGCCAAATCGTCGATAGGGGGCATAATCGGATAAGAGTTCTACAATGTTAAAGTGAAGTGTATCTAGGCAAATCTTTTCATAGATTTGCATTACAGCTGCTTCATCACCTTCCAGAAGCTGTAGGAAATGAATCCCATTGAAAAGTAAAACACCAGTTACCCCCGCACATTCATTTCGGGAATTTGCTTCACTGACCATGTCAATAATGGATTGAATTGGTGTATCAGCTCGCAGGTGGCTTCGGTAGATGAGAGTGGTAAGCATAGTTGCACACTTTAAAGGATTTCCTTCTAAAGTAGCATACGAAAGGTCAGTTAGGGCTAGTTAACTGAAAAATTTACAAAAACGAGTACGGTAACGTTAAAATTGTCCATGAAGAGTAAAATGCTCCACAAAAAAAACCACTAAATTAACGTGGTTTAATCCTACGAGAAATGCACGATTCTACAACGTAAATTCGCTTGGTATGCACACGTGACAAAGTAAAAATTGATTCTAAGATTGTGGTAGTAAAAATTATCACATGGAGGTTCTAATGGTTTTCATTGTGGCTTTAACTTTATCTCTTCTTCTTTGCGTAGCGGGCCTTATCTTCATTTTGCTGGAGTTAGTTAGCATAGGCTGCAACCCTGAACGACATTGAACGATACGTGCAAGAAATCCAGCAATAGCATTGATTGAAAAGGCCCTTGACCTCAAGTTAGCTTGAGCTTTTAAGATGGCGATTTTCGATATAGTCCAAGGGTTAGCCTAATGAAAGAGATTGATGTCGGTTTTACGCACGTTGCGTTTGTTGTTAGAGATTTGGAAAAAAGTATTGATTTCTACAGCCGTTATGCTGGTATGGAAGTCGTACATAGGCGAGAGCCTGATCTTCCGGAGGCACGTAAAGTCGCGTGGTTAAGTGACCTAACTCGCCCTTTTGCGCTTGTCCTTGTCCAGGTTGATGCTGTGACTGACACCCCTTTAGGTAATTTTGGTCACTTGGGAGTAGCTTGTTCAAGCATTGAAGAAATCGACAATAAGGTAGCGATGGCTAGAATGGAAGGCATCTTGCGAAAAGAACCGGCTCAGGCAGGCGAACCGGTAGGTTATTATGTCTTCTTCGCTGATCCTGATGGCAATACACTTGAACTTTCTTATGGTCAGAAAGTCGGGATCGAGGCTTTACGTCAGGATGATAGAGTGCCTGCATCTCAGTGAATTTCGATAATCGGTTGGATCACATTACGCTTTGGTAATGCTTCATGTCGTTTCAGAGCTTGCTGACTAATTTTTTCTCAATAACAGCAAGCTCCATAATAGCCTTTCCGAATTTTCATTTTATTAATTTCACCTCAAAACCAAATTCTTGTAGCGAAACTGCACAAAACTCCACTTAAAGCTATTCAACATAACTATTGATTTTTGACGACCAAATCCGAGATTCCTCCCATATCGTCCATAAAACAGATACCTACAAGCCTGCAAGCGCTCCGTCGTCCTAACACTCATTAATCGTTGCAAAATCCGTGAGATACGTTTATAAATGCACTGTATATGCATACAGTTGTTCATTGCGGATGGAAAAATGAAAATCGAGTTATCCATTGATCGCATGAAGAAACTTCCTGATAGGGCTATACCTGCACTTGAGTCAAAACTGCTCGAAAGACTCAGTAAGCAGTTCGATGATTACCAGCTTACGATTAAGCGTGCCGGCAATGATGGGTTGGCTGTTTTCGGTGGCGACAAGAAAGAGGTCGAACACAACGTGCAGAAGAACTGGAAAAGCGCGGACGAGTGGTTTTATTAATCGCGTGAATTTGACTGGAGCAGTTTCAAAGAGTATCGCTGTTTGCGTTCCCCTGGCTGTTCCCGATTACTGTTTGCCGCGTCAATAAGTCGCTCTGGGGGAAATAGTGTGTAGTGCAGATGCCTTTAATGCAGATGATCAATGGTACGACGTGGTCAGAAGAGCCGATAAAGCAGTTATCTATAGCTTCCCGGCGGAAGGGAGATATCTGGTTTATCGAGTAAATGGAATAGTTTCATTACGACCCTTACTCGAAGAGGAAGAAATCTTCACTCTTAACGGGTTTATGCAATTTGCAAAACGGCTTGGGTACCGAATTACACCACCGTCTGATATCATTCTTTCATAGGCCTGAACACCCTATACCTGATGCGCCACGGAGAGAACCATGGCGCTGGAATTTCAACTTATCAAACACCATTCAGGAATACTGATCCCGGCCACACCCGAGACCAGTGATATCCTGCAATCCAAAACCCGGCTCGGCGATGTTCTTGTTGCCGAGTTCAGGCGACTACGAAACCCGGCATTCCACCGGCGATTTTTCGCGCTTCTCAATCTCGGTTTTGAATACTGGGAACCAATCGGCGGGGCTATCTCGAGTAACGAGCGGAAGCTAATCACCGGCTACGCAAAGTTCCTGGCTTCTTATGGCGGGAATGAGAACGCGCTGATCGATGCTGCTGAGCAGTATCTGGAGCAAGTCGCATACCGCCGGGTCACGAATGGAATTAGCCTGTGCAAGTCCTTCGATGCTTACCGCTCATGGGTAATCGTCGAGGCAGGGCACTTTGATGCTATTCAGCTACCTGACGGCACACTCAAAAAGCATCCACGTAGCATCTCATTCGCCAACATGGACGAACTCGAGTTCCAGCAACTTTATAAAGCTGCGCTCGATGTTCTTTGGCGCTGGGTCCTGTCTCGTTCATTCCGCAGTCGCGATGAGGCCGAAAATGTCGCCGCGCAGCTGCTTGGCTTTGCGGGGTGATGGGCATGCAACATTCATGGTTCCATCATACCGAATGCAGCACCGAACAGGCCGACGAACTGGTTAAGCGTTACAGAGCGCGCGGTGTGAGAGTGGAGCGCAGCCTTAACCAGGATTACGTGACCTGGACTGTCAGTGCATTACTTCCGACCTCACATACACCAGCGCGCCCGGATAGCCGCTGGCGAAACCGGATGTGGGGGTGAACGTGAAGACATACCAAATCACTTTACCTTGGCCGCCGAGCAATAACCGATATTACCGGCACAACCGCGGGCGTACGCATATTAGTGCTGATGGCGTCGCTTACCGCTATGCGGTCGCAAGTGTCATTCGAAGCGCCCGGCTTAATATCCGGACGGCCGCACCACTCAAAATCCGAATTGAATGTCACATGCCCGACCGCCGGCGCCGCGATCTGGATAACCTCCAAAAAGCTGCATTCGACGCTTTAACTAAGGCGGGATTATGGCTGGATGATTGCCAGGTAGTCGACTATCGCGTTGTGAAGATGCCTGTCGTTAAGGGCGGGAAATTAGAACTCACCATTACCGAGCTGGAGACCGCATGAATCTTGAAAATACCCTCAAATATCACTTCGCCAAATCGACAATGATTAGCGACTCTCCGCGTGCTACTGCGTCAGACTCATTAACCGGAACAGATATTATGGCCGCTATGGGCATGACGCAGGAACGGGCCGCCATGGGTTATAGCGCTTTTCTCGGGAAGATGGGGATCAGCAATACTGACCGGAAGAGGGCGATTGAGCTGTTGGCTCAGTACGCGCTGACTAAGTGCGATCGGGTTGCGGCATTACGGAAGCTTGATGCAGAGATTAAACCAATGGTGATGCACCAACTGGCCACCATCGCGTTCGAGGATTATTCCCGCAGCGCCGCCAGCGTGAAGCAGTGCGATGTCTGCAATGGGGAAGGGTTTGTTGACGCTGAGGTTTTCAGCACGAAGTCTCACACTCCGGCAAAAGAGAAGAAGTTCGTGAAGATGTCCTTGCTCATGGGCGTCGATGATGTTCGACCTTCTGAGTTCGAGATTCGCAGACAGGTCAGGGAGATAGCGCGCGTTCTGTGCCCTCAGTGTAAGGGCAAGAAGGTAGTAAGTTGTGCCTGTAGAGATTGCCATGGTCGCGGAAAAGCCATTAATCAGGTTCTTACTGAACAGCGGGGCGTTCCGATTTTAGCTGATTGCAAGCGCTGCGGCGGACGTGGATATGAACGTATCCCCTCAACTGAGGCTTACGCTGCGGTGTGTCAGATAACGGATACAATCAGCCTGGATACCTGGAAGAAGTCTGTTAAGCCCTTTTACGATCAGCTAATCACCAAATTTGACATCGAAGAAGCATGGGCCGATGCGCAATTGAAGCAGATAACAAAATAGGGCGTTATTTTATCGTGAGCTATTTACTTTTCCCGAATCTGTGGTAATTTTGCTCTAACGATGGGTTATTGCCTTCGTTTAAAGCCCTGCGGTTAACCCCGTAGGGCTTTTTGCTTTATAGCAATTTAAGAATTACTAAAACCATACAACCCCGTAGTAACTTCTAATTTCCCAGCCATGCTGGTGGGAAAATGGAAGAGGGTTGCTACTGGCTACAGCACAACGGCAAAATTCAGGTAACCTACTACACCGATGGTGTAACCGATGACCTTGAAACGGGCCAGTTGATAACTGGTGTCTGGCATCTGACGCAGAGAGAGGACATTTGCCACAACGGAGAGGCAGAGGTGATTGAAGGCCTTCTGCCTGTACCATTTAAATGAATATATTCATCTGATTACGTGGCAGATTCTTCATACTGCACATATGCTTTTTAAGCATCCTGAGTAATGGATGTTTCTGAAAGCATTTTTGTGGTGGATCCCCCTAAGCGGAGGGGCGATTCAGCAGGACATTTCTCCGGAGTGTCCAACCAGCGCGCGGAAATGAATGCTGTGATCATTTCCACCGGGAGGCACCCGGCACCACTCCCTCAGTTATTGCCAACTTAGCTATTTATGCCTGCTTTTCCGAGCAGGCTTTTTTTTCATTTATTAATCATCCATTGACCAGATGAATGTTTCTTGTTTTAGTTTTGAATGTGGTGAATCCCATCTAAGCGATGGGGCGTCTGGTTAACTGCTATGTGCAGGTATGCACGCGACTTTGACGACCAGAGATAAGTCACCGGGAGGCACCCGGCGCCACATCCTCAAAAAAACGTTTTGTCGACCACCAGGTTCTGAATCGTCATATACACTTCTAAATGAAACAATTTAAGAGGTGAATTATGAAAGAGGGATATTATTGGATTAGACACAATGACTGTGTCCAGATCGCCTACTTTTCGCACGGTAAAACTGAAGATATGGTTACAGGAAAAATAATCAGAGGCGTCTGGCATCTAACTCGTGGCTACGATCTTTGCCATAACGGTGAAGCGGTCGTTCTGGAAGGCCCCATATCCCCACCTTTATGAACATAATTTGAAGAACACAGGCTGCCTCAGGGTGGCCTTTTTTATTTCCCTTCAAATTTACTGAGAGGATTCACAGCAATATGAGGGGGGGCGATGTCCGATCCATTTTCCGGCACGGGGCTGGCCGGTTTAACTTTGACTGGAGCCAGTGTCTACGGTCTATTGACCGGAACTGACTACGGTGTTGTTTTTGGTGCATTTGCGGGCGCCGTATTTTACATAGCGACAGCGGCTGACCTGAGTGTGTTACGTCGCCTGGCATACTTCTTCGTGTCGTATATCGTCGGCATTCTTTGTTCGGGGCTATTGGGTTCAAAACTCACATCCTGGACGGGGTACACCGAGAAGCCTCTGGATGCTATCGGTGCCGTAGTAGCTTCTGCGTTAGCCGTTCAAATCCTTACGTTCCTGAACAAGCAGGACATCGGCTCGCTGGTGGCGCTGATAACGCGCCGGGGAGGTTCGGGTGGTACTAAATGACCCAACAGCAACTATCAACGCGCTGCTCTGCGCCGGTGTTGTGATTACTCTGATGTTTTATCGCCGTGGCGATTCGCGGCATCGGCCATGGATTTCGCGTTTAGCCTGGCTGATTACCGTCACATACAGCGCTGTACCGCTGGCGTACCTGTGTGGGATTTACCCGCATTTATCATGGGCCACCATTGCGGCAAACATCATATTCCTTTCCGTGCTGGTGGCCGTCAAAGGCAACGTTGCACGTCTGGTTGATCATCTGAGGCACTAATGAATCAAACACAATTTCAGAAGGCGGCTGGTATCAGCGCCGGGTTAGCTGCGCGCTGGTTTCCGCATATCGACGCCGCTATGAAGTAGTACGGCATAACCACACCGCATGATCAGGCGATGTTTATTGCCCAGATGGGGCACGAAAGCACAAGATTTACCCGGCTGGTGGAGAGCCTGAATTACGCGGTTGAAAACCTGGTGCCGACGTTCGGCAGCCACCGCATCACATCTCAGCAAGCCGCTGCACTTGGCAGAACGACAACGCAACCGGCAAACCAGAAAGCGATCGCTAATCTGGTATACGGTGGTGAGTGGGGAAAAGAACACCTGGGCAATCAGGTTGACGGTGATGGATGGAAATATCGCGGTCGCGGGCTGAAACAGGTTACTGGTCTGAGTAACTATCGCAGTTGTGGCCAGGCGTTGAAACTGGACCTTGTAACCCACCCGGAACTGCTTGAAGAGGATGAATACGCCGCGCGCTCAGCCGCATGGTTCTATGCCTCCCGCGGTTGCCTTCTTCATTCCGGCGACGTTGAGCGCGTGACACTGTTAATCAATGGCGGCCGCAACGGGCTGGAAAAACGCCGTGCATTGTTTAACCTGGCGAAATCAGTTCTGGTATGAGGTGAGTGTGGGTATCGAGACAATAATCGGGCTGGCCGCACTGGTCATTTCCGCTATCGCCGGCGCTTTTGGTCTGGGCCATATTCGCGGCACCAGCAAAGCAGAAGCTAAAGCCGACCAGCAGCGAACCGAAGATAACGCAGCGGCAATGGTCGCAGCAGCCGAACGCAGGGTAGAAACAACGAAAGAGGCCAGCAATGTACATCAGACTGTTAATCATATGCCTGGCGACGATGTTGATCGCGAGCTGCGTAACGAATGGAAGCGTCCCGGTGGTGGTTGATACCGGTTGTGATTGGGTGAAGCCAATCTTCCTGACGGATCAAGACATCGACGTTCTGGACCGCCAGACGAAGAAAGACATCCTGGCGCATAACAAAGCATGGAAAGCAAATTGCGGGAGAAATTGAGCCTCATCCCTGAGGTTCGGACACCGTCTCTCCTCTGGACTTTAACCGTAGCAAATATTGAGGACTCCATAATACGAATGGACAATTCTTAGGGGGGAGATAATTAAATGGCAGGGAAAAGCTTGAACAAATCAGGGTGGCTCATCCTTGAGCACACGGGTAGTCCTGAACGACGACTTTATCTGACATAGCAAAGTCTGTGTAAGTGTCTAGAAAACAATGAGTATTTATCAAGGCGGGAAAGGAAAAAAAGTTCCTTCCGAAATGAAATCCTGCAATTCGGAAGGTAGACCAAATGGCCATCATTACAAGGAGCTTGGACTTTAAAGCAAAGCGTCAGATAAGTATCGGGCATAAGAAGAAATGTTTTAGTGCGTGATTTTTAATGGGGGATTAATAACTTGCGTGATAGTTTTTTGTCGCGATTTTGATAATTCAGTCATAGATTGCATAAAACTAAAATTTTGTACTAGATTCGTATTACACAGGTGAATCGATACTTTTGCTATTTGGCTGAATCCCCCTCTGCGGCGGGGCAAGCAGTCGCTGTTGCACGTAACGTTTGCGGATTTGTAGACTGTGGCAAATTCACCGGGAGGCACCCGGCATCTGAATGCAGAACTAAAGGAATAGATTAAACGTCGAGCTGAGTGTGAAGTGCTATTTTATTACTGCTAGACCCAGCCAGTTCTGTCCGAGCTGGCTTTTTTTTCAAAAAAAAGCCCTCTCAGGGAGGGCTACAGGAGTCTCAGTTTCGTTGCTCTTTTTATTGATGTTCTCCGGAGTTGGCATTCTCCGCATCAGAGTCCTTAATAGCCTGGCAAACAGTCAGTATTCAACAAGCACAAGCGGTAAAGATTAGGATAAATTTGGGATAGGAAGTAATTTCGAATAGTCTGGCTAACTATAGGGCTGGCATAGTAGCTGCTAAAGTATAGAGTTGAGATGTCTTTATGGAATGAGGATTAACATGAAAGGTAAAATGATTATCGCTGTTATGGCTTTTGTTTCTTTCGGTGCTCTTGCCGACGAGGGGCAGTATCTTTCTGACTTCGCTAGTGCAAAAAGCACCTCTAAGAGCTACTCCGAGCTAATCAGCAAAAACAAGCTACCCGCATGGGTAAAGAGTGGCGGCACGAGCACACCATCAACCGAAGTTACAGTTGCAGGGAAAAAGTATATTGCTCTGTCTGGATGTAAACCTCATAGCTGTCCTGAACAAAATATCGCTGTTCTTTACTCACCTGATAATCGTGAAATCCATGGCGTTTTTTCTGATTTTAATGCAGAAAAAAATCGTGAGACATTGACCTGGCTAAACCTGGATCCGATTGACTCTGGTGCTTTGAAAAATGCGCTTTTCAATCGCCTTTACGGTAATTGATACTCTCTAGCTTCAAACTGCATGTTAGCAGTTTGAAGCTAACAAACACTTAGCTCTTGACAATGAGCTTGCTGAAAAACGCTCTCACATCGCACTATCACTCCGTTTCACTTTGGCTATGAATGTCTCTGTAATGGAGAGGCCTTCTGCGAGTTCGGCATCTATTACTGATACGCCAAAATCCTTTATTAAATCAAGAAGTAATTCGTAGGTTTGGATGAGTTCAAGAATTTTGTATATGGCTTTTTGGTCGTGCCTGTTTGGCAACTGAGTAGCAGCAGATGATTGATGTACAATCCATTCGAGATTGGTTTTGATTCTCTCTACGTCATCGTAGCTATACATATGTCATGAGCTTAAATCCTCATTTCAAGATTTTTTTGAGAAAAATACTTCATTGCTTCAAATAATGAAGCTATGAGTGACGTTTAAAATTCATTCAATTTAGAGGTGACAATGGCTAAGCCGGACTGGGGCGAGCTGCAGAAGCGGTTCCTGTCTGATCACGCTGCTACTGGCATATCCCCTAAGGAATGGTGCGAGGCACATAACCTTAATTATGTAACTGCTCGCCGCTATATCAAGAAAGCTACTGCGCAAAATACAAAAATTTACGCGCAAAAGATAGCGCGCACTGCGCAGAAAGATAAAAGCGCAGATGAGCTGGTGGATATAAAGCTCAGTTCGAAGGTAAAGCGCTTCATTGCTGAATATCTGAAGGACAATAACGCCACAGCCGCCGCTGCACGTGCTGGTTATAGTGACCCAAACTACGGTCGTCAGCTTATAGCGAATCCTAACGTTGCGCAGGCTATTGCGCAGCAACAAAAAGCCTCCATTGCGCGCACGCTTGGCAGTGCCGATGAAGTCCTCGCGCAGATGTGGCAGCTTGCCACCTTCGATGCTAACCAACTCTCTCAGTATCGTCGTGGCGCGTGTCGTTACTGCTGGGGCTTCGGTCACCAGTATCCGGTGGACGCGTGACGCAGAACTCAACGATGAAGGATGTAAGCATCAGTGAGCGTGAAAGTACGTACACGTTCCCCGGAAGTCTCTGGCAGATATTTCCGTCAGGCCAGCGTAGTGGGGTGGGGCTGCTAATCAGCAACAGCACTGACTTCACCTCAATAACCAATGCCACGCATTCAGGGCAGTGTATCTGGAAGGGGACCGTCAATGTCCCCACAGGCGGCTGGGCAGTTCCCACGATAGCGGGGTACGACAAGTCCAAATATATTGTCTTTGGGCGCTGCAATAGCGGTAACACCGTCGATTTCGATGGCAACACGGTCAGGTTCTTCAGCCCTCCATCCACCAACGATGACGCTCCGACGACCGGCACGATAGATATTGTCATCTTCGCCAGTGGTGTGGCGCCGCAGCCGGGCACCGGGCTAAACATCTTCAATGCAGCCGGGGCTTGCACGTTTTCGACGACAAGGCGGCCTTTCGTTTACCTCAATCAACTCTGGACGCCTTCGAAAAATACCGTGAGCATCGGCAGCGGCTATGTTCCGCTGGGCAGATTCGGGCTGATGGCTCACGAAGTAAATGGCATGTACGTGTATCGAATGTTCGGAATAAAAATACAGAACGGCAGTGCTTCAGTTCAGGGTGGGAAATATCTGGGGCGCGAGCGGTATGCAATTTTTGGTAATGACACGGTATCCGCGCTACAGTTCTGAAGCGTACGCACCTGACTGTCGGGGTTGGCATCGCGCAGACGAAAACCCTCGCCAAGCTGGCAAACCACGCCGCCAAGAAATGGCAGCGCCAGACGGGCGGGCTAGTGGACCTGTCCAATATTGACCGTCAGCGCAGATTGTTGGTTCTGGTACCCGTTGAGGACGTATGGGGCGTCGGCAGACGCATCAGTAAGAAACTGAACGCCATGGGCATCAAAACGGCTCTGGACCTCTCTGAACAAAGCACGTGGATTATCCGTAAACACTTTAACGTAGTACTCGAGCGAACGGTCCGAGAGTTGCGCGGCGAGCCATGCCTAGATCTGGAAGAGTTCGCACCAGCAAAGCAGGAAATTGTATGCAGCCGTTCATTCGGCGAACGCATTACCGAATACGAGCAGATGCGGCAGGCCATTTGCAGCTATGCTGCCCGTGGCGCTGAAAAGCTACGTGGTGAGCACCAGTATTGCCGCTTTATCTCTGCATTCGTTAAGACCTCTCCCTTTGCGCTTAACGAGCCATATTACGGTAACAGTGCGTCCATGAAGCTTCTCACCCCCACTCAGGATTCCCGAGACATCATCAACGCTGCGGTAAAGTGCCTGGACAAAATCTGGAAAGATGGTCACCGATATCAGAAAGCGGGCATCATGCTTGGGGATTTTTTCAGTCAGGGCGTTGCCCAGCTCAATTTGTTTGACGAGAACGCCCCACGCGCTGGAAGTGAAAGGTTGATGGAAGTGCTGGATCATTTGAATGCGAAAGATGGAAAGGGCACGCTCTATTTTGCCGGGCAGGGCGTACAGCAACAGTGGCAGATGAAGCGTGAAATGTTATCTCCACGCTACACCACAAGGTATTCAGACCTTCTTAGGATTCGATGATTTTGATTCTTAGGTCCGCTATGTGCCAAGAGCGGACGTTACTAACATTTATCTGCATCAATCTGTGGGGAGCAGGTCAGTGTATATCTTCTTTCAGTTGATTCAGGTATTACTGAGATAAACGCCACAGGCAGGTACGACTGGCAACATACTGAAGATATTTCCGGGAATACAGCGCTGCTGCCAGGCTCGAAGGCGACAATGGCTTTGACCTTGTCGTTTTTCATCGCTGTATAAGTGGGCGATGGGAAACCCGGATATGCCTGTCAGTTGTTTAAACAGACAGGCTTAAGAGACTTATAGCTCCGACGGCCAGTTCTCCAGTACGCGCTGGCGTACCTCTTCCGGATACCCCTGCTCAAACGAGGCATGCAGATGGCGGGTGGACTGCAGCGTATCAAACACCACTTTTGCCCCCTTACCTGCCACATACTCTTCTTCTTCATAACACTGCGGCAGGCGGATCACGCGCTGATCGTTAAACACCACGCGGCGGCCAACCGGATGTACGCGGGTTGAGAGCACCCACACCACTTCGCGCAGGTTGGTGGGATCAAAATCATCGTCTACCACGTAGACCTTCGGAATAAATACCATCGCGTCGGTCTTAAACAGCACCTCGCCGATGTGTTGCGCCAGAGCTTCGCTGCTGACGCCCGGCAGCAGCTCGCGCCAGTTCTGCGGCACCACCACCAGCAGCCAGTGGACGGTGGAATCTTCCGGGATCCAGGCCGTGACGATCGGCAGTTCCGCTTCACGCAGATACGTCAGGGCATCGGCGGCCAGTCCCATCGCCCAGAGCGTATGCGACTCGTCGGTCGGGCGGCCGGTGATCGACATCGGCCAGATCGGATCGTCCCGGTGGGTAATGGTCTCGACGTGGAAGGTTGGTTGGGCAGACGAGCCCTCGCCGAGATAGCCGCCATACTCACCGTAGGGCCCTTCCTGGCAATCGCGGGTGATGGAGACATGACCCTCAATCACGATCTCTGCCGTGGCTGGCACGTCCAGATCGATGCTGACCGCTTTCACCACCGGCACCGGCTCGCCCGCCAGGGTGCCAATGTAATCCGCCTCGTCGGCGTGGGCCGGGATCGGAATGCCGGACACGCAGGAGATCGCCGGAGCCGGGCCCTGCACCAGCGCGTAAGGCATCGGCTGGCCGAGCTTCACCCACTCGGTCCAGATCTGGCCGATATGCTGGCTCGGGACGATCAGTCCCACCATCCGCTTGCCGTCAACCTTCATTACGCGGGCGATAGACCAGTTCACCCATTTGCCGTCCGGCGTTTTAACAATCAGCGTGCCCCAGGTGTTGGCGTAGCGACCGCCGTCCTTGTCGTGGGCAAAGGGGAGCGGGAAGCGATCGAGGCTGGCCGCCTCGCCACGCAGGATATTCTGATGACACAGGGCGTCCGCAGAGGCCACCCGTACCGGGGGAATGCCGGGCTTATGGCGGGCCGCCGACAGCGCTTCGACGATCTGCGGCCCGGTTGATTCTGGAGCCAGGCCGAGCGACATCGCCACGCGGGCATAGGGTATCTCCTTGCGGGAGGAGAGGCTGGCCGGGGCACCGAACAGGCGGAAACCGGGAGCCACGCCAGCCACCTTATGGAACAGCGGGGCAGGGGACTGGATCTCATAGCTGCGACGGGTAATGGCGCTTGGCTCAAAATCACCGTCCACTTCGCGGGTCACGTGCATGATGTCGCCCATAGCGTCGAGGGCATCGATATAACTGCGTAAATCACCGTAATAGTTCATCAGGCTCTCCTTAAGCCGTGGGAGCGGAGTGAGGTTCACCCCAGCGTTTCGTTAAAGCGTTATCCAGGCCAAACTGATCAAGAATGCGCGATACAAAGTGGTTGATGATGTCGTCCGTGCTGGTGGGGTTGTTATAGAAGGCAGGCATCGGCGGCAGGATCATCGCCCCGGCGCGGGTCAGGGCGAGCATGTTCTCCAAGTGGATGGCGTTGAGCGGCGATTCCCGTGGCACCAGCACCAGCTTGCGCTGCTCTTTCAGGGTCACGTCGGCGGCGCGGGCAATCAGGCCATCGCCGTAGCCGCAGCGGATTGCGGCAAGGGTCTTCATGCTGCACGGCACGACGATCATGCCGTCGACGCGGAATGAGCCGCTGGAGATGGCGGCCGCCTGGTCGTGCTCGCTATAAGTCTTCGAGGCGAGGGCGACAACCTCCTGTACACTGTAGGGCGTTTCCAGTTGAATGGTGGCGCGCGCCCATTTGGAGATGATCAGATGCGTTTCGACGTCCAGATCTTTCAGCGCGGCCAGTAAACGAACGCCAATTGCAGCGCCTGTAGCGCCAGTCATGCCTACAACAAGCTTCATGCGAGTTCTCTGTAGCAATACTTTTAGGTATAGTTCGAGCTCAAACTGTTTGTGCTCGAACTATATGTTTGTCGTTTTCAGGAGTCAAGAGAGTCGATGGCAGAAAATCGCGACTTAGTCCTTGCCGCGCCCCTGTGGCCGCACGGCGATAGTTCATTAATGCATCTGATGCGCCGCGCAGGGCAGCACTCCACTATCTGCTGGAGCCAGTGCGTCGATACCGGGTTATCTGCCGTGCAGTACGCCATACTGGTAGTGCTGGCGGAAGAAACCACCTGCGACCAGCAAACGCTGGGGAACCGTGCCGGCTTTGATAAAGCCACCGGCACCTATGTGATCGATCGGATGACCAAAAGTGGGCTACTGAAGGTGCAGACCGATCCCGCCAACCGCCGCCGCAAGCTGGTCTCCATGACCGCAGAGGGCGAGGCGATGCTGGCACAGATGATTGAGCAGGCCAAAAGGGCCGAAAAGATGATCACCGCCGGTCTGAATACCCAGGATATCGCCGACCTGAAGCGTCTGCTGAGCAAGCTGGGGGGATTGCAGGAACCTGATGAGCAAAGTGCCTGACAGCCACAGTGAGCCGAAGCCCGATCTGACGATCGGCTTTCTGCTGATGAAACACTTTACGCTGGCCTCGGTGGCGGGGCTGGTGGAGTCCCTGCGCTTTGCGGCGGATGAGTCCTTCTCCAGTCGGCAGATCTTTTGTCGCTGGGAGTGGATGACCTGTAATGACCAGCCGATTACCGCCAGCTGTGGCCTGCCGGTGTCGCCTAGTGCAAAGCTCGATTTCTCAAAAGAGTGGGATTACTTCGTGGTGGCGGGCGGGCTGCTGGAGGAGACCCGCCAGTCGCCGGAATGGCTGCTGCAGGCCCTGCGGGATCTGCACGCCCGCAATATTCCGATCATTACTCTCTGCAGCGGGGCCTTTGTCGCCGGTAACGCCGGGCTGCTGGACGGTCGCCACTGCGCGATCCACTTCACCACCCGGGATGAGTTCCGGCTGCGCTTCCCGAAAGCCATTCCGGTGATCGATAAAACCTACATTAAGGACGGCGGGATTATCTCCTGTCCGGGCGGCACGGCGATTGACCTGGCGGCGGATCTGATCCGCCAGCACTGCGGACTGGTGCGCTCGCAAAAGGTGCTGAAATATCTGTTGGTGGATGAGGTGTCCACGCCGAAAGCGAAGCACAAAACGCCGCTCGGTGAACCTGACGTCTACGAGAACCCGCTGGTCACGAAGGTGATTGAGTTTATGAAGCACCATCTCGATTCGCCGGTACCGCTGGCAGAGGTGGCGGAGTTTGCCGGAGTGACCTTCCGCCAGCTCAATCTGATCTTCACCCAGTGTACCGGTCATTCGGCGGCGGTGTACTGGCGGCGGATGCGTCTTGAGCAGGCGCGCAAGCTGATGGCCGACTCCAGCAACAGCATTAACGCCATCGCCACGGCCACCGGTTTTGCGGATGCCTCGCACCTGATCGCCTGGTTCCGTAAGCAGTACGGTGAAACCCCCAGTTCATTCAGAAAGCGGCGCAGGAAAGTGGAAAAACTGGTGAAAGAGTGAAGGACTATTGCCCGGCGGCGCTTTGCTTGCACGGGCCTACGGATTTTGTAGGCCGGGTAAGCGCAGCGCCAGCCGGCGTTCTTTTTACGAAAGTTACAGCATGTGCCGCTTCGCCATCGACCCCGGCACACTCGCTTTTGGTGACCGGGTGTCATCCAGCGAAGCCGCATCGGCAAGGCTGCGGGCATTGGTTTCCGGTGCCAGCCACCAGGAGACGGCCAGTCCCACAAAGGTGATCGCCGCGGCGATATACATAGTGGTGCCAATACCCAGGCTCTGTAGCGAGGCGGGTACCAACCAGGTGCCGACCGCAGCGCCAATGCGCGACAGCGAAGTCCCCACACCTACGGCACCGGCACGGATCTCCGTTGGGAAGATCTCGTTCGGGTAGACCAGCTGCAGCACCTGCGCCCCACCGATAAACAGCGCATAGGCACCAAACATCAGCAGAATAATCATCGACGGCCCGTCACGCAGCAGGCCCAGCAGCAGCAGCGCCAGCCCCGACCAGAGGAAGCTTTGCAGCAGCAGTTTGCGGCGTCCAAGGGTGTTCACCAGTCGGGTGGCAATAATGCAGCCGACCACGAACAGCAGGGTAATGGCGACGGAACCGTAGGAGGCCCATTTGCCGCTCAGGTGCAGGGCGTCCAGCACTTTCGGCGCAAAGGCATACACCGCGAACACCGGGATCACCGAGCAGGTCCAGAAGATGGTCACGAACGCCATGCGTTTACCGTAACCTGAGTGCAGAAGGTTGAAGAAGGAGAGGTTTTTGCTTTCCGCCTGCTCCGGCAGGTTGCCCAGGCCAAAGTCAGGGCCATACACCTTGCGAATAATCGCTTCGGCTTCTGCGTGACGGCCTTTGCTGATCAGCCAGCGCGGGGATTCCGGGGTGCCGAGACGCACCAGGAACAGCAGGGCACCAATCACTGCGGTGCTCGCCAGGGTCAGACGCCACGCATCCGGGCCGCCAAAGTGCAGCAGCGCTTCGCCGATCATATAGGCCGCAGCGGCACCGGCAAACCACAGGATGGTGAGGGTCGCCAGGCACGGCCCGCGGTTTTTCTTCGGCAGAAACTCCACCAGAAAGGCGGTCGCCACCGGGTACTCAATACCTACAGCCACGCCGTTTAAAAAGCGCAGGGCAAACAGCATTTCGCCGCTCTGCACCCAGTATTGCGCCACGGAGCAGACCACAAACAACGTCGGACCGACGAAATAGAGCATCCGTCTGCCCAGCCGGTCGGTGAGGGCACCGCCGATAAAGCCGCCAAAGAAGATGCCGATCAGCGCCGAGGCGGCAATCAGCCCTTCCCAGAAGGCGGTCAGCCCCAGGGCCGGGGAGACCTTCATCATGGCGATGCCGATAATGCTCAGCACATAGCCATCGACGAAGGAGCCGCCGCCTGAGCGAACGGTTAGCAGACGGTGAAAGCGGTTGAGTGGTACGTCTTCAACAGAAACGGTATTTGACATGGTAACTCCTGTCTTTCCCCGATATCGTTGAATTAATGGGTCACAGCAGGAATAAACATCATTAGCGATGAATGTTTATTCAGGCCGAGCGAAACCGCTTTCCATTAATCATCGATTACGGAATAAATATAGGTCTAAGAAGGTTCAAGCGTTAAATAAGAGCGTGCGTTATTTCGCGTAATTCATGGCAAATACTCCTCCGCTGCAGGATGGTCGGATAAGATGTTATTTATAATTATTATATTGTTACTGTGCCTGTTATTTTTAAGATGCTTCGTCAGATAATCGTTTTACGGCAACCGTGCGCGTCGACCACCAGCAGATCAGCGATCCGAGGCTGACCATCGCCGTGCCCTGCCAGAAGGCCAGGGTCAGGTGCGAATCCAGCATAAAGGCAGCCAGCACCGCTGAGATGATAGGAATAAAGTACGACGCCGCCGCCAGCACCGTAACGTTGCCGTGCAGGATCCCGACGTTCCAGGCGGCATAGCCAAAGCCCATCGCCATTGCCGCCAGCATCAGGCTGATCCATGCGTGCCACGACAGAGTAAATTCCGGCTGGGGCGAGGTGTGATATTTCACCCACAGCGTCAGCGCCGTTAAGATAAAGAACAAGGTGATACCGTTATTTCCCTGAGCGATACGCTGGGTGACTACGCAATAAATAGCCCAGATCACCGCCCCGCTGAATGCCAGCCCGTAACTTAACGGATTATCCATAACGTTGTTCATCATCTCCGTCAGCGAAAATCCACCATCGCCGCCTAATACCCGGCCTATTCCGACGATGGCTAAAATCACCCCGGGAATAATTAACGGACTGGTTTTCTGCCGGTTAACGATCACCGCCAGTAAAATGGTCATGCTCGGCCAGAGATAATTCACCATCCCCACTTCAATCGCCTGACGACCGGTATGGGTAAAGCCCAGCGACAGCGACAGGCACAGCTCATAGCAAACGAACAGCACGCTGCCGATGATGAGATAGCTCAGCGGGAACTTTTGGATCTTCGGAAAGCCGATGGTAAACAGCAGCAGCACCGCGCTACAGGAATAGATCAACGCCGCCCCGCCCACCGGGCCAAAGCCTTCGCTCACGCTTTTGATCAGGCCGACAATCGCGCTCCAGAGCAGGATGGCGATCAGGCCAATGAGTGTCGCTTTCTTATGGGGCATATCCTGTACCTCTGTTTACATTCTGGTCACAACCCGGGCTTCCGGAGCGCCGCTTTGTTAAATTCTGGTTAACTGCAGCATTAAAACTATGCCGCCGGAAAGGTGCTGTAAATACGTATCAGCGGGTGATAATTCGGGAATGTGATCGCTATCGGAAATCATATAGAAAATTACTACGATAAAATAATGCATTTATTTTATTGATTTTTAATGTTTAAATTTTTCATGTTTGTCAAAATCTTCTGTTAATACGTATTTATGTTGTATTTTTCTTGTATACAAAAAATATTCACTCGTTGACCTTTTACCTCCCCCTGTGCAAATTTTTAACAAACGCAGTGCATCAGGCTTGCGTAGCAGACTGTGATGGTCGTGAATTCCCCCTGGAGGTTATCGTGTTGACATTTGAAGGTATCTACACCCCGGCAATTACCCCTTACGCAGCCGATGGCAGCATTGATTTTGCGCGCTTTTCCGACGTGCTGGAGTCGCTGATCGAGGCCCGCGTTCACGGCATCATCATCGGTGGCTCTACCGGCGAATACTACGCCCAGAGCCCGGAAGAGCGTAAAGCGCTGGTAGAACACGCCCGCCAGGTGATTGGCTCCCGCCTGCCGCTGATTGTCGGCACCGGCGCAATCCGTACTGAAGATGCGGTGGACTACGCCAGACATGCCCGTGAGCATAAAGCCGATGCTATCCTGGTAACCTCGCCGCCGTACGCCCTGCCGACCGAGCTGGAAAACGCCCATCACGCGCTAGCCGTGGATAAAGCCGCCCAGCTGCCGATCATGCTCTACAACTACCCGGGCCGCATGGGCATCACCATGGGCGAGACCTACTTCCGCGAAGTGAGCCGCTCGTCGAACGTGGTCGCCATCAAAGAGAGCTCCGGCGATTTCAACAATCTGCACCTGCTGGCCTGCAAGTTCCCGAATATCGCGCTCTCCTGCGGCTGGGACGATCAGGCTCTCGAGTTCTTCGCCTGGGGCGCGCAAAGCTGGGTCTGCGCCGGTTCCAACTTTATTCCGCGTGAGCACGTGGCGCTGTATGAAGCCTGCGTGGTGGAGAAAGACTTTGCCAAAGGCCGCAAGATCATGGCTGCGATGATGCCGCTGATGAACTACCTCGACGGCGGCAAGTTCGTGCAGTCGATCCGTTACGGCTGCGAGCTGAACGGTCTGACCTCCGGCACGGTGCGTGCGCCGCTGCAGGATCTGAATGATGAAGAGAAAGCGCAGCTGAAAGCGGTGATTGCCGATGTGAAACGCAACGTCGCTGCGGCGCTGTAAGGAGGCGATATGAGTCAGCTGCATACCCTGGATGACGTAACGGCCATCGCCCGGGAGCTCTCCCTGGCGAGCCAGGCCTTTATCAACGGGCGCTTCGTGGCCGCGCGCTCCGGCAAGACCCTGGCGACCACCAACCCAGCCACCGGGGAGACGATTGGCTACATCGCCGCCTGCGACGTCACCGACGTCAACGCGGCGGTGGCGGGGGCGCGCAGCGCGTTCGAGGCCGGAGGCTGGAGCAAGCGGGCACCGGGCGAACGTAAAGCTGTGCTGCTGAAACTGGCGGCGCTGATGGCGCAGGAGATCGACCAGCTGGCGGTGCTGGAGAGCCTCGACAGCGGCAAACCGGTCAGCGAATGCCTGGCGGTGGACGTGCCCGAAACCATCCACGTGCTCAAGTGGCACGCCGAAGCCATCGACAAACTCTACGACCATACCGCCCCGGTGGGTAACAGCGCGATGGCGCTGGTGGTGCGCGAGCCGATTGGCGTGGTGGGCTGCGTTCTGCCGTGGAACTTCCCGCTGCTGATGCTGGCCTGGAAAATTGGCCCGGCGCTGGCGGCTGGCTGCTCGGTAATCGTCAAACCGGCGGAGCAGACCTCGCTCACCGCGCTGCGCGTCGCAGAACTGGCCTTTGAGGCAGGCATCCCGGCGGGCGTGCTAAATATCGTCACCGGCACCGGCAAAGCCGTCGGAGAGCCGATTGGCCTGCACCCGGATATCGACATGGTGAGCTTTACCGGCTCCACCGCTACCGGACGGCGCTTCCTGCACTATGCGGCAGAGTCCAACCTCAAGAAGGTGGTGCTGGAGTGCGGCGGTAAAAACCCGGCTGTCGTCTTTGACGATGCGGGGGATCTGGCGGCCGTGGCTGGCCACGTGCTGAACGGCGCATTCTGGAATATGGGCGAGAACTGTTCAGCCACCTCGCGCCTGCTGGTGCAGGAAAATGTCAAAGAGGCGCTGCTGGCCGAGATGGCAAAACAGATCGGCGACTGGCCGATGGGCAATCCGCTCGATCCCAACAACCGACTGGGGGCGATGGTCTCGACGGAGCATTTCAGCAAGGTGAGTGGCTATCTCGACACCGCCCGCCAGGAGGGGCTGCGGATGGTGCAGGGCGGCGATACTGAGCAGGGCGTTTATGTCCAGCCGACCATTATCGACGGCGTGACGCCGGAGAGCGCGCTGTTCCGGGAGGAGATCTTCGGCCCGGTGCTGTGCGTCACCACCTTTAAAACCGAAGCCGAGGCCATTGCGCTGGCCAACGATACAGAATACGGTCTGGCCGCGTCGGTCTACACCAGCAGGCTGAACCGGGCCATTCGCGTCTCGCGCGCCATTCGTGCCGGTACGGTGACGGTGAACTGCTTCGGGGAAGGTGACGCCACCACGCCGTTTGGTGGCTACAAGCAGTCGGGCTTTGGCGGGCGCGATAAATCTGTCTTCGCCCTCGACCAGTACACCGAACTGAAGACCCTGTGGATTGATCTCTCTGAAGACGACGCCTGAAGCCGTTTTTAACGGTCTGGAAGAGAGAATCCATTTCTATTTCTGTCTTCTGGTGGCGGTTGGCCTGTCGAGAAAGCAGGGACGCATTGGCTCAAACCGCCAGAAAAATGCCTTTATCATGAAGTGGCTAAAAAATGCCGGGCAAATGCGGTCATTTCGCCACGTTGCCGGCAGTGAAATTGTCTGGCTGCGTGGGGAGATCCTGCGCCATCCCCCGGACCGGGATCCGGAGCCCCTCCTGAGGCTGATCTATCAGACTGCCAGCGAGATGCGCAGAGCATGATTGCTGTGGCTGATAATTTTGCTGTTGCACATCTTTATCTGTAGGTTAAGCAACATCATAGTTAAGCATCACAGGTCGATTTTCAGGAGGCGGCAATGAGAACGGGAAAGGTAGCGCTGTATGAGGATCTCAAACGACATATTCTCACCATGGAGCTGGATCCGGACGAGCTGCTGGATGAAGCCGCGCTGACCGCGCAGTACGGTCTCTCCCGTACGCCGGTGCGTGAAGTATTCCAGCGCCTGGCGGGGGAAGGGTATCTTGAGATTGTGGAAAAACGCGGCGTACGGGTGATCCCGATGAGCCACTCGACGCTGCGTAATTTCTTCCTGGTGGCACCGATGATCTATGCCGCCACCGGACGCCTTGCGGTGCAGCATTACAAACCGGCGCAGCTTAAGGCGCTGAAAGAGACCCAGAAACGCTTTCGTAAGGCGGTGCAAACCCGCGATGCCGAAGCGCTGGCGCTGGAGAACAACCGTTTTCACGAGATCATGGGCGAGATGGCGGCCAACCCTTATCTGCAGCCGAGCCTGGGGCGTTTGCTGATCGACCACTGTCGCATCGGACATACCTTCTTCCGGCCGCAAAACGAGGACATGGAGCGCCGTTTACAGCTGGCTGCGGATCATCACGATGCCTTTATCGCTGCCATCGAGGCGCGTGACGAACAGGCGGTGGTCGATCTGGTGTTTGAGCACTGGGAACTGTCGCGGGAAAACATGGAGATCTTTATCGCGCCCCAGGGGCTGAAAGCCGATAACTTCGCCCCTTTCCCGGAGGGGGATAACCGCTGATCGCATCTCGCTAAGGCCTGCTGGCACCCGCTGACAGGCCTCCTTTCCCCATTCGTATTTCTTCTCTGACGCCCGCTGCGCCGGGCTTTGTATGCCTTTTTTATCATTCTCGCAACTATTTTTATACTTGATGTATACATGAGATATACATCACATACACATTTTCTCGGGATGGCTAACATTGATTCAACGCTACTTACCGGAGTAACCCACGTGCAAAAGATCACTTCTCTACCTGCTGACGACGCCCTGCCGGGTTGGTATCACACCAGTCAACCGCGTACCCCGCGTCCTGCTCACGTCGGGCAAAAGCATGCCCGCTGGGCGATAGTCGGAGCCGGATTAACCGGGCTGGCCGCGGCCCGCCAGCTGGCGCTAAACTTCCCGGATGATGAAGTGGTGCTGGTTGAGGCGCAGGACGTGGGCTACGGCTCCTCCGGGCGCAACGCCGGTTTCGCCATTGATGTCCCGCACGATATCGGGGCGAAGGACTATATCGGTGATGTCACCACCGCGAATCTGATCCTCAAGCTCAACACCCTCGGGCAGAACTACCTGCGTGATATTGTGAAGGAGCACGGCATTGAATGTCAGATGAGCGATTCCGGCAAATATCAGGCCGCGGTGGGGGAAAAGGGGATCGCCATTCTCGAGGCTTACCGCAGCGGGTTGGAAAAAATTGGCCGTCACGCGGAGATGATCCCCGGGAAGGATCTGCCGGACCATATCGGCACCTCATACTACCAGCAGG
Source organism: Enterobacter cloacae complex sp. 397G4 (assembly GCF_050031515.1). Taxonomy (NCBI): domain Bacteria; kingdom Pseudomonadati; phylum Pseudomonadota; class Gammaproteobacteria; order Enterobacterales; family Enterobacteriaceae; genus Enterobacter; species Enterobacter cloacae complex sp. 397G4. The sequence continues at coordinate 2,180,492 of NZ_JBLGWE010000001.1, forward strand.
CGCTCTACATTCCGGGCACCATTCTGCTCCAGCCCTCGGCGCTGGTGAAAGGACTGGCGGACAGCCTGCCCTCTAACGTGACCCTGTATGAAAATACGCCGATCACGTCCATCGACTATGGCGACAAAGTGACGCTGGTGCATGACCACGGCAGCATCACCGCCGACACGCTGATCCTGGCGAACAACGCCTTTGCTGCGCACTTTGGTTTTCTGCGCGGTCGCCTGCTGCCGACCTTCCTCTATGGCAGCCTGACCCGTCCGTTGACCTCCGAAGAGCAGGCGCAGCTTGGCGGTAAGCCGGTGTGGGGCGTTATTCCGGCGCATCCGTTTGGCAGCACCGTGCGCCGCACGGTTGATAATCGCATCCTGATGCGCAACAGCTTTAGCTTCCATCCCGACGGTCGCCCGCGTGAAAAACAGCTGAAGCACAATATTGAGACCCATCGTAAATCGTTCGAGCGCCGCTTCCCGATGCTGAATAAGGTTGATTTCGAATACTCCTGGAGCGGGGCCATCTGCCTGTCAGACAATCACGAAGGCTTCTTCGGCCAGCTGGCACCAAACGTCTATGGCGCGCTGTGTTGTAACGGTCTGGGGATCACCCGCGGTACCGCCACCGGCAAACTGCTGGCGGATATGATCGCCGGGGAGCGCAACGAGCTGATCGATTTCCTGGTGGCCTCGCCGGGCCCGAACAGAACCCCGCCAGAGCCGTTCCTGTCAATTGGGGTGAACTCGGTGCTGAAGTGGGGCCAGTTCCGCGCCGGACTGGAGGTATAGCATTCCGTGAAAAGGCCTGATGGCGCTCTTACTGAATGCCTTATAGCCCAATATCGCTAAGATTCGGGTGATCGCTAGACGTCTACCTAGCGGCCAGTGATAGAGTTGCTCGGATTCCTTGCTTGGCGTGCAGCTTGTTATAAGGCTGTTTGTGTGATTCAGTGGCTTCGATCTAATTGTCCTGTAACTGTGCCCATAACAATTCTGCACCTGACAAACCACATCACCACGAGTTTGTTAAATATGTTTTACCGACGCCGGACGCCGATTGGCCTGAATGGCCCTGCGACCGCTGGGCATACCATTGGTGCCGGCATCGTACTGGTAACGACAATAGTAGAGCGTTTGAGCAGTTGCCTGACCTCACGCCGGGAGACTGGATTAACTGACCGCTGACAAAATGCGTGACAATGACAGTCCGTTTTGTGCCAAAAGCGGACGTCATGATGTTTATTCAGCGAACGCCAGTTGAACGTTTCATAATGATATCTCTCTGCGGATCTGACCCAACCTGGAAGATATGCTCACCCACCTCGGTAAACCCAAGCTTATGATAAAAAGAAATTGCCCTTGGGTTATGTTCCCAGACGCCTAACCAGACAACATCCGATCCCTTTGCCTCAAATTCAGCAAAGCACATCCGCATAAGTTCTTGCGCAAATCCTCTACCATGATAGGGAGCATCAACATATAGACACAGGATTTCCCCGGCGTGAATGCTATTGACACAGGGAGGAAACTCTTCCCACCTCAGTTGGGCATACCCAATCAATTTGCTCTCGTGTTCACAGACTAATGTAACCCAGTCTTGTCTGAGGATCTCTTTCAACTGGATATGTGTTGAATAGCTTGCCTGGCAGTGAAGTTCCATATCCTCCTGAGTATTCCCATCCTGGAAAGTCTTTCTGAAGGTTCGTTCAGCTAAAATGGCAAGCTCTTCTGCATCAGAGGTATTTGCCCTGCGGATCAACATTTGTCTTTGCTTTCTGAAAAGTATTCTTAGTTTTTCCCGGGTTTACGATAAATGTCTGGTCGATTGATCTGCCAGACAAAATCTGGCCGGTTCAAAGGGTTATACCCCAGTTTCTGATATAGCCAAGGCGCACTGTCGGTTACCAGCATTATTCGTCGCAGACGTGACATCAATGGATGTGCGTGACAGCATTCAATCAGCCAACGACCAAGACCACTTTTCTGATAATCGTTTAACACGTAGACATCGCACAAATAACCAAAAGTAGCATAGTCTGTGACCAGACGGGCGAAGCCGATTTGCCTTGTTCCATCCAAAAGTGCAAAGCAAAGGCTGTTCTGGACGGATAACCTTACCGTTTCGGCATCAATGTCTGGAGCCCAGGACGATTGGGAGAGGTAATCGTGAATGGCTTCCAGCTGAAAAAAAGCGGGATCGGTTGTGACAGTAAATTTGTCTTTGGTAAATCGCAGGTGCTGATTATTCACTGAACTTCTCCTTCAGGACTGACTCGCGATGAGACAGCAGGGCTGACCACTAAACCGGGGAGCACTCAGGATGCTCTTTCATGTACTGTCATGATAAATACCAATGGGTTCTCCCCCCGATTTTCATAGAAATGAGGAACGTCTGTTCTGGCCGTTGCCGAGCAGCCAGCCTTCACCAGATACAGGTGATCATGTACGCCGAGTGTGAGAGTGCCAGTTTGTACATAAAACAATTCAAGCGTTCCTTCCGGGTGACCAGGTGAAGCAAATTTTTCCCCTGGCTGCATTTCCCACATCCAGAGCTCGGTCATATCAGGGCCACCGGATCCGGCAAGCAACCTTGCTCTTCCGCCTTTTTCGCCTTCCCACAATTGAGGGATCTCATCTTCAGCAATGAGATGTACGGTCGGTTTGGCGCTGACATCCACAAAGTCAGCCACCGAAACACCCATCGCGGCAGCGAGGCGGCATAACAGGGCAATGCTGGGGTTCGCCCGGCATCCCTCAATCTCAACCAGCGCGCCCTTGCTGACGCCCGCCCGACGGGAGAGTTCATCGAGGGATATTTTCTTTTGCTTGCGATACAGCTTAATCCGCTGAGAGACGGCTTCATTTACGGTGCTGGCTATCGCATTAGCATCGGTCATTAAATTGACTTTCTTAGTCATCGGTCATTATCATGGAATAAATTGGTCATAACAGGATTATCACGTGTTAACAGTCTCTCCGTCAATTGCCCCAGAAATCTATCGTATCGCTCCCGGCTTTCGGGCACTCAGTATCTGCGTAAAAGCCGCGCCGATTCTGAACCCTGGTATAGGGGAAACGGTACTGCTGGAAGCCTGTGAAGCGGTTCTGGCTGGCGAACCTGAATGGGCTGAATCTCATCTGGTCGCCTGGGCTGAGGTTTTCCAGACGTTTGGTGCTAAACCGAAACGCACACCATGTTCAGCGGATGCCTTACGTAAGCGCGTATTACGTGACAGTACGATGCCCGCACTCGATCCCATCGTTGATCTCTATAACGCCGTTAGCCTCCGCTATGCCGTTCCTGTGGGGGGAGAGAATATCGCTGCCTATCAGGGTTCACCGCGTCTGGTTGTGGCAAAAGGAACCGAGCCTTTTGATACCGTCAAAGACGGTGAGACCGCCATTGAATACCCGTCGCAAGGTGAGGTTATCTGGTGCGATGATGCAGGCGTGACCTGCCGTCGCTGGAACTGGCGACAGGGGGTCAGAACCCGCCTGGATGTGGAAGCTCAGCAAATGTGGTTCATTCTGGAGAGTCTGCCGCAGATGCCACTGGAGAAGCTTCATGAAGCCGGGAAGATGCTGACCGATGGCCTTGAAAAAATGATGCCCGGTCTGTGGTTTGAGGTGGCTCTTATCGAAGAGCAATACCAGTAATATCATTCAGGAGAAACACAATGTTCACCGGCTTGTCTGCTTTTCCGCTAACTCCCGTCACCGCCAGCGGCGTCGACGAACAGGGGTTCAGTAAGATTCTGGCCCGCCTGACCGCGGCCCGTGTTGATTCTCTGGGCATTCTGGGTTCAACCGGAAGCTACGCGTATCTGACCCGGGAGCAGCGCAATCGCATCGCGACTCTGGCTAAACAGCTTGCCGGAGATATCCCTGTGATGGTGTGCGTGGGGGCAGTCAGCACCGATGCCATCCTGCATCTGGTTGATGATGCGCAGGCAGCAGGCGCAGATGCTCTGTTGCTCCCGGCGGTCAGTTACCAGTCACTTCGTGATGAAGAGGTCTTCGCGCTTTTTGAGGCGGTGACCCGGCATGCGTCTGTTCCGGTCTGTGTCTACGATAATCCGGGTACCACACATTTTACCTTTACGGATGAACTGCACGGTCGTCTCTCATCACTGGCGGGGGTTCGTTCGGTTAAGATCCCTGGCGTCCCGGATAGCCCGGCAGCGGCCGCTGAGCGGGTGAATGCGCTACGCCAACATCTTTGCCCGGGAGTGACAATCGGTATCAGTGGCGATATGTATGCCGGACTGGGATTAAATGCAGGCTGCGAGGTCTGGTACTCTGTGTGTGGCGGTCTGTTCCCGCAAACCGCAAAGCAGATCACCGAGGCAGCAGCAGCAGGGGATCACGCTCGTGTTATGGCATTGACAACCCGACTGGAACCGCTGTGGGCGCTGTTCCGTAAACATGGCGGGAGTATTCGTGTGATTGCCGCTGCCGCTGGTGTGCTTGGACTGACCGATACGGATTGCCTGCCTCGTCCTCTGCAACCGCTGTCAGCGGGCGATATCGCGGATATTGCCCGAGTGATCACCGCGCTGGAGCTGAAGTAACCCACCGACAGGACCGGCACTCTGGCGGTCCTCCTGAAACCTGGCCAGGCAATAATCTTCATGACGACCCTTCAGTGTACAAACGCGCCTGTTAAGGCAGGTCTTGTCCGCTATGCCTGTGCCGCGATGCTGGCACGCATTGCGGATGGCGGCGGGGTGCTGGCAGTGATCTTACTGTGCCAGTCATCTGAACAGTATTACACAGTGACGGGGTGGATGGCTGCCTGCATTACCCTCCCACATATGCTGGGGCCGTTTATTGCCCGCAGGATCGATACCGCCAGCGACGGGCGCAGGGTCATTGCGATGGCCTGCCTGACGTATGCCTTTATTACAGGGATTATGACAGTGACTTTCGGCCACGTCCCTTTACTTTTGACGGCATTGCTTCTTATCGCCGCAGGACTCTGTGGCCCACTCCTGACAGGTGGGATCAGTGCTTTCCTGCCTGCCATGGCAGGGCCGGACCAGCCAAGTCAGCGCCGGGCTCAGGGTCTTGATGTGGCAACCTACGGTTTCGGTGGCACGCTGGGTCCCTCTGCTGTTGCCGCCATATCCGCCTGGGCTTCGCCTTCTGCGGCGTTTTACCTTCTGGCCGTTGGTACTGTTTTCGCTGCTTTCTTTATCATGCGGCTACCGGTTTCGCCGGTTACACACAGCGGCAAGCCTACAGAGGTTGCCGGTGCCATCACAACGATGAGTATGATGATCCGGCACACACCGCTGTGCAGGACACTGTACCTGACGATGGCCGTCGCCTTTGCTGTCGCCGTCCTGCCGGTTGTTGCGGTGAGTATGGCTGATGTTCTTGGTGTTCCAGCAGCCACAGCCGCTTTTCTTACCGTGGCCTACGGAGCGGGTAATCTGGCGGGATCGGTATGCCTGATGGTTATCCCACTGAGAGGTGAACCCGACAGGCTGATGCTGAGCTCCGGAGGGCTGATTGTCGCAGGCCTGCTTTCCATTCTGGTGGTCAGCAGTTTTTTACCCGTGTTTTTCTGCTTCTTCATAACCGGGGTGCTTAATGCCGCTTTTTTCGCCGCCACGCTTGCCGCACGCAGTGAATACTCCCCACCATCCTGCCGGGGGCAGGTCTTTGTCTGGGTGGGTGCAATGAAAATTACTGCGGGCTCACTTGGCACCGCAGCTGCGGGTCAGTTGATGATGTTGGGAGCTTATGCGCCACTGGTGTTAAGCCTGTGCACGCTGTCGACAGTACTGGTTATTTCTCTGTTGGCCCGTATCTGGCCATCGTTCAAATCTCATTGCTGATGGTTTAAGCAGGGATTCCATTTTATTCAGGCCGTAGCGGGACGACCCGTTACATCAGAGGCTTTCTTCGGGACGACCCGGACATATATTAAGAGGAGAAATTATGGCCTGGTTAATGCTGACGGCTGCGGGTTTGCTTGAAGTCGTATGGGCTTATGCGATGAAATTGTCTGACGGGTTTACCCGCCCACTGTACTCGATAGTGACTCTCGTCGGTATGATAGCGAGTTTTGCCTTACTCTCGGCAGCAATGCGCTCATTACCACTGGGCACGGCATATACCATCTGGACCGGGATAGGGGCAGTAGGCTCATTTGTTGCAGGCCTGTATTTTCTGGGGGAACCTGCCACACCGATGCGCATATTCGCTGCGGTGGTGATTGTAGCAGGCCTTATTATGATGAAACTGGCATCCTGAGGTATGTCTTGTGCCAGGATGGAGCAACCTGTCCTGGCAGGAGAGTAATTATCATCATATTTTTGACGCGACATATTTATGTCCGCTTTTCGCTCATTTAGGACGTGCCTGGTCTCTTACCTTTTATTGTGCCGCCTTGATTAGCTCCGGTCCCTGATTTTTTACGTTACCCACGGCGCGCCTCACAGCGTGCCAGATAAATTTGTCGGCGGGCACTGTTCCGTCGGCAATTACCTCCTCAGCTGCCTTTCCGCCTAAGTCTTGGCGCATCCATTCCCTTGCAGCCTCCGGCGACAGAACCAGTGGCCGGCGGTCATGAATATCGACCAGGCCTTTTTCAGCAGCTGATGTCACGATTAGAAAGCCCTCAGCTTCATCGCCGCGCTCGAACGGTGTGCTGCCTATCGCAGCCAAGAATATTGGCTGACCATCGGCTCGGTGAATGAAGTAGGGCTGTTTTTTGTCACCTTCCTTCTTCCATTCGAACCACCCATCCGCAAAACAGATCGCCCGACCGTGCTGCCATAGAGGCTTGAACATTCTGCTGGTGGCTGCGGTTTCTACACGCGCGTTAATCAATGGCGATTTGTCCCACCATCCAGGTGCGTAGCCCCAGAACACCGGATCGAGGTGCAGTTGCTCGTCGCGTTCATTCAGCAACAGCACTTTGGTACCGGGCGCTACGTTGTAACGTCCTATCGGCTCCGGGTCATATGCAATGTCGCGATCGGCTTCATCGGCAATGTAGGCAAGGTATTCCTCCCGGGTTTGGGCTTGTGCAAAGCGTCCACACATAGAAACCTCCAGTCAGTCAGACTGAAAGTTTAGGGCAGGGAGAAAAGTAGCGCGCGCTGGTTAATGGTGAAGTCTTACAAACGGATTCGTGGCGATTATGCTGATCAGTTAGAGATGCGTAAAGCAGTGTGTTGCGAAACTGGAAAGAGCTACGCAAAAGAGGGGGATTTTGGGGGCAGATTTGGGGGCATTTTGAAAGAGGGGGCACCGATAGGGACACAAAAAAGACCGTGCACGTCCGTAGATGTCCGTTAAACGTTTTTAGCTAACTCATTGAAATGGAATTATTTATTATAATTTCAATGAGTTGCGAATTTCCTGCACACTAAAACTGCACAAACAGCTTTTTCATTGGATAGCACCGCTAAATCAATCAATTAAGAACCCGGCTTTACTTCGTCAGCCCTGCGTGGACATCCATATCACCACAGGAACGAAGAAGGTTGATGATACACTTTCTTCGGAAACAGAGGGAGCAAAGTGAACAGCACGATTATGCGGAATAGTTAAATTTAAAGGGCAATGTCGTAAAAAAGCCTGCATTTTGCAGGCATTAATAATGATGGATTGTAATTTTTCTCATTCTGAGTGAAATAAATGCTGTGTTGTTAACCGGACTAGTGACAGTAAATATTATAAATATTGTTTGGCAGCATCAGATATTTCCTGAGAGGTAAGTTCCCTGTCTGAAGCAACATAGATAGAATTATGATCTCCCGTCAACGACGGAAAGCTTGCAGTCATGATCTGAAGATTAATTTCTTCACCATCCGGATATGTCTGGCGTACAGACGTTATGCCCTTAAGCACGATAATGACTTTGCTGGGGTTGGCATTAAAAAAAATGATCACCTTTTTCATATATCACTCTATATCTCTTTGTGATTGTGCAAGGTAAGAATATTCCAGAAGCGTGGCTCCTTTCTATTTTTTGCTCTCTTTGGGAAATAAAAGCAAGCAATATCCTGCCTTAACGTGTATGGTGGCAATCCTTTTCATTCAGGAGCAGCCTATGTCGGGACGTAAAAACTCGCAACTTCGTCGCAATTATTTAGTCAAATGTTCATGTCCAAACTGCGCTAAAGAGTCAGAGCACAGTTTCACTCGCATACAAAAGGGGGCCCAGCTTGTCTGTCCCTACTGTAGCGCTTTGTTTAAATCCTCTCAGCGTCTCTGAAGAAATACTCATACAAGAAGTGGAAGAGACGATGTTTTTCGCGGTCACCTGACCTCAATAACACTTTACTGATTTACAAGCAGTTAGCATCGGATTGTAGACTGCTTGTGCAGTCCACGAGCCAGAAGCAACATCATCGTCAACGCGGCTGTGTGCTGATATTATTTATCGCAAAGCGTTACATTCGCAGCAGCAGGGCCTTTATCGCCGCTTACGATGATAAATTCGACTTTCTGACCTTCAAAAAGTGTTTTGAAGTTCTCTCCCTGAAGGGCAGAGAAATGCACGAAAACATCTTTGCTGCCATCTACAGGGGAGATAAAACCAAAGCCTTTATCTTCCTTAAACCACTTAACCAGACCTAAAATTTTTGATGACATAAAGACTCCATTTGAACATTTCCGAAGTGATATAAAAGCTAATAAACATATAATGCTAAGGTGTGGACTCAAAAGGAGGGGATATCAGCGATAGCGCCTGGTTATGAGGATTGTCATGCAACTTGTCCAACTATTATTGGATCGGACTAACGAGACCATTAATGCACGGGCAGGGTTAATTAGCAATTTTTATTTTAGCCTTCCGGATGGCTTGCTTAAAATTGCACAATAAAAATTAATTTGGTACAAGAAGCCAGAGTTGCCAGGCGTGACTACAGCCCAAATGTCCCCACAGGAGCATTTGGGCTGTAGTCACGGAGATTTATCCGGACAAAGGCGGTGCAGCAGAAATATTAATTATCTTGATCTAAATATTTCCGATTTTCGCTAATGTCTGGATTTACCTGTGCTGACAATCAGTGGGTTGGTGGCAAATCCATGCGGGCATTTCCTCGCGTTGCAATGCACCGCGTAAGTGCATATCTCCTCGTGCTGGTTTCGATTGTATGGGCAGGCCATCTTGTTTTTAATTTCACTCCACAACATTTCGTTGTAAGGTGATATGTTGTATATCGATATAGGCTTGAAAACACCATTTATGAAGACGCCATTTTTTGTCGGATATATCCTGTCACCGGGGTACAAATAGACATCGCTTTCATACCAAATGATGAGTTTCAAGAACTTGAGTCCCAAGATGCTTGAATAAACGATTCCCGTGTTAGGACAAATTACCGAGCTAATGACTCTCCATGACATTGCTATACCTCTTTCATTAAATAATTGAGAGAGTATAAGGTTTAGCATGAGAATTAGATTTCTGCAAACACGTAAGCTATTGAAAAAGATCGATATTATTTATATGTTCGCCATTATCCCCTTTGTTTTCATAAGGATAAGATAATGATTAAGTCAATTGTAAAGATCATTTTTAGCCTAATGTGCATTTAAGTGACGGATTTTTGATCGATGATGGTGCCTGCTCTGCTGAATATATATTGTACTATAGCAATCAAATACATTAGCGCTACTTTTGTTTACGCGAAAAATGCACATCGAATAGAACTGGAGAGAGGAATCAGACCAGAGGATATGTCATAACTGACGATGCATATAATCGATAACTTTCGACGAATACCGATAACAATTCCGATGCATCGTCAGTTATTTTTTGAATATTCCAGTTGGCTCCTTTTTCAGGTTTCCCAGGCGTGCGGTGCAAACAGATAGCCCTTGTTGCGTACGGTTTTGATGCGGTAAGGTTCCGTGGCGTTATCCAACAGTTTTTTACGCAGTCGTGAAATCGCCACATCAACGCTACGATCCATTCCGTCGTAACTTACGCCGCGCAGATTTTTCAGTAATGCATCCCGGTCCATAATTTGTCCGGCATGGGTTGCCAGCTCCCACAGCAGGTCAAAATCTGCGGTTGAGAGCGCAATCAGCTCCCCGGAAAGCATAACCTGTCGGTTGACCGGGTCGATAGAAAGTGTGCCGAAACGCATCGCTTTATGCGGCGTTAAGGAGGGCGCAGGCGCTTCACGCTCAGCGCTGGCACGCTGACGCAGATGGAGGCGTAAACGGGCTAGCAGAACCGCCGGCGGCGTGGTTTTCAGGATGTAGTCGTTTGCGCCCATCTCAAGCGACAGAATATGATTCATATCGCTGTCGAGAGAGGTCAGCAGCACGATCGGGCCGTCCCATTTCGCGCGCAGATCCCGGCATAGCGTCATACCATCTTTCCCGGGCAGCATGATGTCCAGCAACACCAGATCCGGATTTTCGCGGTTGACGACGTCTTCAGCGCGATCGCCACGAGGCTCGACAACCACTTCCATATCATGTTTACCCAGATAAGCGGCGATTAATTGCCCCACCTCGGGTTCATCTTCAACATAAACAATCTTATTCATACAACGTCTGTCATCGCGAAAAACGTCAACATACACCGCGCAACCTTAACCTTCCATTAATCTTTCAAAATTAGCCGGAGTTCCGTTATCCTGCACGGGAATGTTATTTGATTGTTAAGGGAAAAGAATGGGGCTGGTGATAAAAGCCGCGCTGGGTGCGCTGGTCGTGCTGCTGATTGGGGTGCTGGCTAAAACGAAGAACTACTACATTGCCGGGCTGATCCCGCTGTTTCCCACCTTTGCGTTAATCGCGCACTATATTGTGGCCTCTGAGCGGGGTATTGAGGCGCTGCGCGCCACCATTGTGTTCGGGATGTGGTCGATCATCCCGTATTTTATTTACCTGCTGTCGCTGTGGTACTTCACCGGTTTTCTGCGTCTGCCCATGGCGCTGGGCGGGGCGGTGGTCTGCTGGAGCCTCAGCGCCTGGGTGCTCATCTTCTTCTGGAGCCGCTTTCACTAGCGCAGGGGGCGGCCACCGTCCACGGCAAACGTTCGGCCCGTGACGTAACAGCTGGTCAACAGATAATCGATCAGGTCGATCACCTCTTTCTCGCCGGGCGCAATTTTCATTAACGACTTGTTGAGCGCCTGCTGACGATACTCGGCATCATCGCCTTCGTTAAATAAAATCATCGCCGGAGCAATCGCGTTGACCTTTACCTCGGGCGCCAGCTTGCGTGCGAAAGAGCGGGTCATATTATCCAGCGCGGCTTTGCTGGCCGCATAGGCGATGTGTTTGTCGCTTCCTCGCTCCACCACGTAATCGGTGAAATGGATAATGTCGCCTGCGGCATGGCCGTGTCCGCGCAGCAAATCCTGTAGGGCATGGTTGAGCAGATAAGGCGCATTAACGTGGATCTGCATCATGCAGGCGAGCGTTTCGCTGAGTGAATGTCCTGCTTTTTCGGGAAGCCAGGTACTGGCGTTGTGAATAACCGCCCGCAGTCCGTGGGTGGTCGACTTCACTTTGTCCGCGAAGGCGAGAATACCTTCATCTGTGGAGAAATCCGCCTGAATGCAGACTGCTCCGGCATTTCGTAGCCCTTTAATGGAGGGATATTCCGTGCGGTAACTGACGATAACCGGATGGCGAAGATTGAGAAAGTGATGGGCGAGGGCGAGGCCAATGCGACGGCCTGCGCCAGTGATCAATATTGGGCGTTGCTGCGTGTGTCCCATCGTAATCTCCTTTTCAGTTCAACAATGGGACAGGCGGCGCTATCCCATTAACATCCACGTTGCCGGTACGGCAGCGACTAACAGCAAACCTATCAATGCCATTTCGCGGCGCTTAAGGGCATTATCAAGCTGATGTGTACGGCGAGCGTAGATAAACACCAGCAGGCCCGGCGCGTAGAGCACCACGGACAGCAGCAGATGCATCGGTCCGGAAGCATACAACAACCATAGACCGTAAATACAGGCGCCGACGCCTACCGCATAGTGTGCCGGGCGGGTCGCAATTTTTAACAGATATGCGCCCACTAAGAAATAGGGTACCAGAATCATCTCGGAGGCGATGGTCAGCAGCGTGTTATAGTCCGATCCTGTGAGCCAGATCAGCACCAGACAGACCTGCACGCTGATGTTGGTGAGCCACAGAGAGGCCGATGGCGCACTGTTTTTGTTCTGACGGGCAAACAGGCGCGGGAACGCTTTGTGCGTGGCGGCCAGGAACGGGACTTCCGCTGCCATAATGGTCCAGCTCAGATAGGCGCCGCAAACGGAAACAATCAGACCCGCCGCGATAATCACGTCCCCCCAGGGACCCAACATTTTCACCATCAGCCCGGCCATGGACGGGTTACGCATTTCCGCAAGTTCAGGGCGAGCTACCACGCCGAGCGACAGCAGCGTCACCAGCAGATAAACGCCCAGCGCCGCCAGTACGGCCAGCAGCGTGGCGCGTCCCACATCGCGCTTGTTACGCGCGCGGGCAGAGACCACGACGGCACCTTCAACGCCGATGAACACCCACAAGGTGATCAGCATGGTATTTTTCACCTGTTCCCAAACGGGGACGCCCAGCGCAATGCCGCTGAAATCGAGCGTAAAGACATCGAGACGGAAGGCGAGGAAGGCCAGCACGACGAACAGGCCAAGCGGCACCAGCTTGGCCAGCGTCGCCACCAGGTTAATGCTGGCCGCGGTCTGGACGCCACGCAAAATCAGCCAGTGAACTATCCACAGCAGCACCGAGGCGCCGACGATGGACTGCCAGGTATTGCCGTCGCCAAACAGGCGCAGTTCGGGCGTGTCGGTAAAGAAGCTGAGCGCCGAGAAGACGATAACCAGATAGGAGACGTTGGCGATCACCGCGCACAGCCAGTAACCCCAGGCGGAGCAGAAGCCGATCAGCTCGCCGAAACCTTCCCGGGCGTAAGTGAATATTCCGCCGTCCAGATCCGGTCGGATACGGGTCAGCAGCAGCATGGCGAACGCCAGCAGCAAAATCCCGACACCGGTAATGCCCCAGCCAATCAGTAATGCGGCCGGGCTGGCGACGGCCGCCATGTTCTGCGGCAAACTGAATACGCCCGCGCCCAGCATTGAGCTCAATACAAGTGCAGTTAAAGCACTCAGGCCAAGTTTCTTTTCCATTGGCTTCCTGTTATGAAAAGTCCAAATCCAGAATAATTATTTCGCTAAGGCGCATAAAAATGGTGGATCACGCTAAGGCGCGGGATTTTACGGAGTGTGAAGGGTGCATGCAATGACGTGTGGCAGAAATCAGAAAAAAAGTAACAAAAAAGGCGGCACTGCGCCGCCTTTATGAAACCGTTTTGTTACTTGTACAGATCGGCGCTGATGGTCAGGTTGTTACCACGTTCCTGCCACTGGCGGGTGATGTGGTAATATTTCGCGCCTTTCTTCGCAGCACGCTTCGCCACCTGATAGGAGATTTCCGTCATGTTGCCATAGTTGCCCGTAAACTTGATGCTGTCGAACGGAACCATCTGCGCGGCAGTGGCTTTGTTCAGCTCTTCAATTTTCGTGCCGTCTGGTAACGTAACGGTATAACGACCGCCTTTGGTGGATTGGGTTTCAAAGAAACGACCCACTTCAGCGCTTGGTGCCGCCGAGGTTGCAACGCCCGGAATTTCCACTTTCTTCGCTTCTTCACCGCCTTTCGCTAACGCGGCACGTCCCGCATCTGAATCCGCTGGAATGGCATCCGGGCTTTGTACTACGCGTTTTTTCGCATCTTGCTTATAGATGAAGGCGGTGATGCGCTGGTTTCCGCCCTGGTTGGCATCAACCTGACGCACGATATAGAACGCGTAAGCGCCTTTTTCTCTCGCGGCTTTGGTGATGGCATCGTTAACTTCAGGCTGGCTGCGGTAGAAGCCCTGAACGGTCACGGTGTCATACGGTTCCAGCTGAACAGCCTGATCTTTCGGCAGTTCAACAATGCCGTTAATCACGCGGTTTTTCTGTTCATCTGCTTTTGGGGCATTCTCTTTGTACAGCGCAATCGTCACGCGCTGGTTGCCGCTGTTGCCCTGATCGGACTGGTCAACAACGTAAAACGAGGCAGCGCCGTTTTTATCGGCGGCTTTTGATGCGGCGGCGACGGCATCGCCAATAGAGTTATAGCGACCCACAATGACCGTATGGTCAAAAGGTTTTAACGCTGCCGCTTGCTCCGGCGTCAACTCTGTCGCGGCATTCGCAGACAGGGCGGTCGCGGAAAGAAGTGCGGACGCCAGGAGTGTGTTCTTAAGCTTCATAAAAATAATCCTTCGCCTTGCGCAAACCATGTACTGGTGTTGTTGTTAATTTGAGACGGTCCCGATTATGGCATTTAACACCCGTCGCTGTCTGCGGCATTTTTCACAGCCTGTGCTCACCAAAGGACCTGATTCGATAACATTTTGTGATATGTGGAAAAAACAGGCGCTTCACAAGCAAAACTGATTAAGCATATGACTTTTACAAGTTAATTTAATGTTAATGAGTTGTTCTTTTATGGCGCTATATCATGTTTTTACCGCTTCGCTTGCGCGATTTATCGGTCCTGAAGGCGAATTTAAGGTAAATATCTCTGTCAGTGACCCCGATCGCTTATTTTTCACAGATAAAGTAAGAAATAGTGTTTTCTGGCGGTAGATCACGGGCGCTATTTTCAGTAGGTTATAGAAAGTTTGTTACTGTTTTATTTTCCGGGGTTAATCATTCTCCGTCGTTATCTCGATGGTGAAAATTGATACAAACCGTGGGCAATTATCGACAAACCATCATCAAAAACCGATGGAAGGGAAAACTATGCGTATTGGGGTACCAAAAGAACGGTTAGCCAATGAAACCCGCGTAGCGGCAACACCAAAAACGGTGGAGCAACTGCTTAAACTGGGTTTTACCGTCGCGATTGAAAGCGGCGCGGGCAAACTGGCGAGTTTCGATGACGAGGCCTTTACTCAGGCTGGCGCGGACGTAGTGGACGGTGCTGAGGTCTGGCAATCACCCATCATTCTGAAGGTCAACGCACCGGAAGAGAGTGAAATTGAACTGCTGAACGCGGGCACTACGCTTGTGAGCTTTGTCTGGCCAGCCCAAAACCCGGAGCTGATGGAGAAGCTGGCAGCACGTGGTGTCACCGTGATGGCGATGGACTCCGTGCCGCGTATTTCGCGCGCGCAGTCTCTGGATGCGCTGAGCTCCATGGCGAACATTGCCGGCTATCGCGCCATTGTCGAAGCTGCGCATGAGTTTGGTCGCTTCTTTACCGGTCAGATTACGGCGGCAGGTAAAGTACCACCCGCGAAGGTGATGGTGATTGGTGCCGGTGTGGCAGGTCTTGCCGCTATCGGGGCCGCAAACAGCCTGGGCGCTATTGTTCGCGCGTTTGATACCCGGCCGGAAGTGAAGGAGCAGGTGCAGAGTATGGGCGCCGAATTCCTTGAGCTGGACTTCAAGGAAGAAGCGGGCAGCGGTGATGGTTACGCGAAGGTCATGTCTGAAGCCTTTATTAAGGCGGAAATGGCGCTCTTTGCGGCGCAGGCAAAAGAGGTGGACATCATTGTCACCACCGCGCTTATTCCGGGTAAACCGGCGCCGAAGCTGATCACCCGTGAGATGGTGGATTCCATGCAGCCGGGCAGCGTTATTGTCGATCTGGCGGCGCAAAACGGCGGTAACTGTGAGTATACCGTGCCAAACCAGGTCACGACGACCGCGAACGGCGTGAAGGTGATCGGTTATACCGACCTGCCAGGGCGTCTGCCAACCCAGTCCTCTCAGCTGTACGGCACGAACCTCGTTAACCTGCTGAAGCTGCTCTGCAAAGAGAAAGACGGCAACATTACCGTTGATTTTGATGATGTGGTGGTGCGTGGCGTTACCGTGGTGCGTGAAGGGGAAATCACCTGGCCTGCACCGCCGATTCAGGTTTCCGCTCAACCTCAGGCTGCGCCGAAAGCGGCGCCAGAGCCCGCGGAGCCAGCAAAACCTGCGTCGCCGTGGCGCAAATACGCCATCATGGCGCTGGTTATTATCCTGTTTGGCTGGCTGGCGGATGTCGCGCCAAAAGAGTTCCTTGGCCACTTCACCGTCTTCGCGCTCTCCTGCGTGGTGGGTTACTACGTCGTGTGGAACGTTTCTCATGCGCTGCATACCCCGCTGATGTCGGTCACCAATGCCATCTCCGGGATTATCGTGGTCGGGGCATTGCTGCAAATTGGTCATGGCGGCTGGATCAGCTTCCTGAGCTTCATTGCGGTGCTGATCGCCAGTATCAATATTTTCGGTGGTTTCACCGTGACTCAGCGCATGCTGAAAATGTTTCGTAAAGGCTAAGGGGTAGCATATGTCTGGAGGATTAGTTACAGCCGCATACATTGTTGCTGCAATCCTGTTTATTTTCAGTCTGGCGGGGCTTTCCAAACACGAAACGTCTCAGCAGGGAAATAACTTTGGTATCGCCGGGATGGCGATTGCGCTGATTGCCACCATCTTTGGGCCGGACACCGGCAACGTGGCGTGGATCCTGGTGGCGATGATCATCGGCGGCGCGATTGGTATTCGTCTGGCGAAACGCGTTGAAATGACCGAGATGCCGGAGCTGGTTGCCATTCTGCACAGCTTCGTGGGACTGGCGGCGGTGCTGGTGGGCTTCAACAGCTACCTGTACCACGAACCGGGCCTGGAGCCGATTCTGGTGAACATCCACCTGACCGAAGTGTTCCTCGGCATCTTCATCGGTGCGGTGACCTTCACCGGGTCGATTGTGGCGTTCGGCAAGCTGCGCGGGAAGATCTCTTCCAAACCGCTGATGCTGCCTAACCGCCACAAGCTGAACCTGGCGGCGCTGGTCGTTTCCTTTGTGCTGCTGGTGGTCTTCGTGCGTACCGAAAGCGTAGGCTTGCAGGTGCTGGCGTTACTGGTGATGACCATCATCGCGCTGGCCTTCGGCTGGCATCTGGTGGCGTCTATCGGCGGAGCAGATATGCCGGTGGTGGTTTCCATGCTGAACTCCTACTCCGGTTGGGCAGCGGCGGCGGCAGGCTTTATGCTGAGCAACGACCTGCTGATTGTCACCGGTGCGCTGGTCGGTTCTTCCGGTGCGATCCTGTCTTACATCATGTGTAAGGCGATGAACCGTTCGTTTATCAGCGTCATTGCGGGTGGCTTCGGTTCTGACGGCTCATCAACCGGTTCTGATGAGGAAGTGGGTGAACACCGTGAAATCAGCGCGGAAGACACCTCAGAGATGCTGAAAAACTCGCATTCCGTCATCATCACCCCAGGCTATGGCATGGCGGTGGCGCAGGCGCAGTATCCGGTGGCGGAAATCACCGAGAAACTCCGCGCGCGCGGCATCAAGGTTCGCTTTGGTATTCACCCGGTGGCGGGGCGTCTGCCAGGCCACATGAACGTGCTGCTGGCGGAAGCGAAGGTGCCTTACGACATTGTGCTGGAAATGGACGAGATCAACGATGATTTCGCCGACACCGACACCGTGCTGGTGATTGGCGCCAACGACACCGTTAACCCGGCGGCGCAGGACGACCCGCGTAGTCCGATTGCGGGTATGCCTGTTCTCGAAGTGTGGAAGGCGCAGAACGTCATTGTCTTCAAACGCTCTATGAACACCGGCTATGCTGGCGTGCAGAACCCGCTGTTCTTTAAAGATAACACCCACATGCTGTTTGGCGACGCCAAGGCCAGCGTGGATGCGATCCTGAAAGCGCTGTAATTGCGCTTCATCCTGACAAACCGCCCCCTGGGGCGGTTTTCTTATTTCTGCGGCCAGCTTTTCTCCTCTGTCTATACTTTACCCTTTGTGTAATACGAGGAGGTGTAATGCGATTTTTGTCCCGCTTCGACATCATCGAGCTGATGATGACGCCATCTTTCTGGATCGGCGTCGCCACGGTGGTTTTTGTGACTCTGCTGGTGTACTGGCTGCTGACGCGTCTGATCGCCTTCGTTAAGAAAGGGATCACTACCTGGGGCGACAAGCACCCCACCACCAACCGGATGCGTTTTATCCTGACGGATATGCTTAACCGCACCAGCCGCTTCCTGCTTTTTGTCGTGGCGCTGTTATTCAGCCTGCGTTTCGTCGACTTACCGGATCATCTCTTTGGTACCGTGAGCCACGCCTGGTTCCTGGTTTTCGCTATCCAGGTGGCGCTGTGGATGGATCAGGGGGTGGTGTCGTGGCTTCGTCACGTCATGCTGGCGCCGGGAAGCCATAAAAACCCGGTGACGCTGGTGATCACGGGGCTTATCCTCCGTGCCATAGTCTGGTCAGTGATGCTGCTGTCTATTCTTGCTAACGCGGGCGTCAACATCACTGCTCTGGTTGCCAGCCTTGGGGTAGGGGGTATTGCAATCGCCCTCGCGGTGCAAACGATCCTGAGCGACGTGTTTGCATCGCTTTCCATCGGTTTTGATAAGCCGTTCGAAATTGGCGATTTTGTGGTGTTTAACGATGTCGCCGGGACGGTAGAGCACATTGGCCTGAAAACCACCCGTATCCGCAGCCTGAGCGGGGAGCAGATTGTCTGCGGGAACGCCATTCTGCTGCAACAGACGCTGCATAACTACAAACGGATGCAAACGCGCCGGATCGTCTTTACCTTCGGGGTTGCCAGCGACACGGCGCCGGACAAACTGCGTTCAGTGGGTGATATGGTCAAACAGATCATTACCGACGTCGGGGAAACGAAGTTTGACCGCGCCCATTTCCTGGGCTTCGATCGCGATCGCCTGACCTTCGAGGTGGTCCATATCGTTAATACGGCGGACTACAACAAGTACATGGATATTCAGCAGGAGATCAATATCCGTATTCTGGAGGGGCTGAACCAGCAGGAGATCAAGCTGGCGCTGCCGAGCATGGTTCTGCACGCGCCCTGGATGAATGCCGGCGACGAGGCACCGACGCAGCGGTTGAGCGAAGCGTAATAAAAAAGCCCGCCGTTACCGGCGGGCTTTCATTTTGGGGTCAATCGTCTTCCTCATCGTCCAGTTCAACCGGCGTTTGATACTGATCCGGTTTGATGACCAGAAGGTCGCAGCGCAGGTGGTCAATCACCTGCTCGGCGGTATTTCCCAGGAACGCGGCAGAGATACCGGTCCGGCCAATGGTGCCCAGCACCACAATCCCGGCCTGCAAATGCTCCGCCAGATCCGGAATAACCTCTTCCGGTAACCCTTTTTCTACGTGCGTCATATTCTCATCGATACTGAATTTCTGGCGCAGCGCTTTCATGGCCAGCAGATGCTGACCGCGAATCGCGTCGTTATACACGCTCGGGTCAAATTCAGGCAACTCGATGGCGATATTGATTGGCGTAACCGGATAGGCACCCACCAGATGGACTTCGGTGTGGTTAACCTGGTCGGCAAGCTGGATGGTTTCCTTCACCAGCTTCTCGTTCAGCGAATTGTGATAATCCTCTTCGCTGGCCAGATTCACCGCCACGACGGCTTTCCCGCCCTCAGGCCATGGCTGATCTTTCACCATCCATACCGGGCAAGGGCATTTGCGCAGCAGGTGCCAGTCGGTTGGAGTGAAAATCACGGATTCCAGTTTGTCATGCTGGTGCGCCATTTTCAGCAGCAGGTCATGCCCACCGGCCACCACTTCCTGAATAATGGCTTCGAAAGGTCGGTTGTGCCAGACCACTTTGATATCAATCGGTACGCCCGCTTCCAGGTAATATTTCGCCTGCTCGCGGATCCACGCGGTACGCTGGCTGATCACTCCCTGACGCATAGCGGTGCGCTCGTCAGGCGACAGAAGGGTGGTCATCTCGTATGAGAAGTCATAAATCGGCAAAAAGGCTTTAATTTTGCCACCAATCCGTTGATGTAAATACACAGCACGTCGTAATGCCGGCTGATCGTCCTGGTTAGGATCGATAGCCACCAGCATGTTTTGATACTTTGCCATACAGGTCTCCTTACTACTGTCACCACAGTCTGTAAGTAAAAGAGTAACCTATATATCTTGAATGAAACAGGGGGGAAGTTTTTGCCAGATCAATAATCATGAAAATTTATCGACCTGGCATAAGATATCCGGGAGAGTTATGCCACGTTACGTGAGTGACCCGCCAGAATGGCCAGCGCTTCACCGTTTTCGATGGTGATGTACTTACCTTTAACCGCCAGCATTCCGCTCTTCTGGAAGCGACCCAGCAGACGGCTGATGGTTTCCACGGTCAGGCCCAGATAGTTGCCAATATCACCGCGCGTCATGGTCAGACGGAATTCACGCGGGGAGAAGCCACGCTCCGCGAAACGGCGGGAGAGGTTATAGATAAAGGCGGCCAGACGCTCTTCGGCATTCTTTTTGGAAAGCAGCAGGATCATATCCTGATCGCCTTTGATCTCACCGCTCATCAGACGCATCATCTGCTGACGCAGGTTCGGCATCTTACCGGACAGATCGTCCAGCGTCTCAAACGGAATTTCGCAGACCATAGAGGTTTCCAGCGCCTGAGCAAAGCTCGGGTGATGGCCACTGCCGATGGCGTCAAAGCCGACTAAATCGCCTGCCAGATGGAAGCCGGTGATCTGCTCGTCGCCCTGTTCGGTAATGGTGTAGCTTTTGATGGTGCCAGAACGGATAGCATAGAGCGATTTCAGTTCGTCTCCCGCCTTAAACAGCGTCTGCCCTTTCTGAATAGGCTTTTTGCGCTCGATGATATTGTCAAGCTGATCGAGTTCGTGCTCATTCAGAGTAAACGGGATACAGAGCTGGCTGATGCTGCAATCCTGGCAATGGATAGCACAACCGCCAGACTGAATGCGTCGTATAATTCGCTTTTCCGGGATCATAGGTTTGCTCAAGCCTTAATTGATATTGGTCAATTTTAACATCTTTTTGGTAAGGACGTAAGTCTGGCAAACCCCCAATAAAGACAAGAGACGGCAGCGTGTTGCCATCTCCTTGAAATTCCACAGAATGATTAAGGATTATGAACCTAACAGGAAGAAAATTAAGCACAAAAAGCCTGGGAATTACAGCAGAAAATACCCTTCGTGACGCAGCAGCCACTCTTTGCGCTGTACGCCCCCGGCATAGCCGGTGAGGGTGCCGTTGCGCCCGATCACGCGATGGCAAGGCACCACAATGCTGACGGGGTTAGAGCCATTTGCCGCACCGACCGCGCGCGCCGCGCCGGCACGGCCAAGCTGCTCTGCCAGCTGACCGTAGTGCATCACCTGCCCGCAGGGAATATTACGCAGCGCCTGCCACACCTCGCGCTGGAAAGGGGTACCCGCCGTGGCGGTTGGCAGGGTATTAATAATGCTGAGATCGCCCTCGAAGTAGGCCGTCAGTTTATCGCTCAGCCCGCCAGGATTACGGGCAGTAATACGCTCGTAACCCTCGGCGCGATAATGGATGTTGAGCAGCTCAACCATCCGGTCGCTGTGCTCTTCCCATTCAACCGCGCGCAGATTGAACGCTTCATCCGCGATAACCCACAGCGGCCCCAGCGGCGTCGCAATCTTATCTTCGAGTAATCTCAGCATCAGTACTCCTTAGTTCAGCCTCGGGTAAACACCCGGTCCAATCGGCAGGCCGACAAGATACCACGCCACCAGCATCACCAGCCATACTCCTAAGAAGATAAGCGGATAGGGCAGAACCAGCGAATAGTAGGTACCCAGCTTAGCCTCCGGTCTGTAGCGTTGCAGGAAGCCTAAAAACAGCGGAACGAAGGGTGACACGGGCGCCAGCGGGATCACCGAGGAATCGGCGACACGGAACAGGATCTGGGCGAACGCAGGATGGAAGCCGAGCATCATAAACATGGGGACAAAGATGGGCGCCAGAATCGACCAGATGGCCGACCCGCTGGCAATAAACATGCACAGCAGGGACGACAGCAGCGCCAGGCCGACAAACGCCGGAACACCGCTCAACCCCGCCGCCTCCAGCGCGTCCGTCAGGCTCACGGCCATAAACTTGCCCATATTGCTCCAGTTAAACATGGCGACAAACTGCGCCAGCGGGAACACCATCACGATAAAACCCGCCATCTCCTTCATCGGCTCGATCATCAGGTGCGGCAGATCTCCCTGACGGCGGATTTTGCCGGTGGCGATGCCGAACGCGAGCGAAACGACGAAGAAGAAGAGAATTATCAGCGGCACAATGCCCTGTATAAACGGCGAGGGCAGTACGGTGTGTTTGATCGGATCGCGCAGCACGCCATTTTCCGGCACCACCATCAGCGCCACCACCGCAATGAACGCCAGCGAGACGATCCCAGCTACGCGCAGGCCGAACTGCTGCTCTTTGCTCAGCGTCTCCAGCTTTTCATCGCTCCGGCCTTCCCATTTACCCAGGCGCGGCTCAATGATCTTATCGGTAATCAGCCCCCCGACAATCGTCAGGACAATCACCGAACTGGCCATAAAGTACCAGTTGTCGATCACGCTGACGTGCATAGTCGCATCGATGGTGCTGGCTGCCTCCGTACTGATGCCGGAGAGCAGCACATCGGTGGTCACGATAAGCAGGTTAGCGGTAAACCCACAGCCGACGCCCGCAATCGCCGACAGCAGGCCCGCAACAGGATGACGGCCAACGGCGAGGAAAATCAGCGCCCCCATCGGCGGCATGATCACCAGCGCCGCGTCGGACGAGATATGGCTGAAGAAGGCAATAAACAGCACCATATAGCTGGCATAACGCGCGCTGACGTGCGAGGCCATTTTCACCATCAGCGCGGGCAGCAGACCCACGCGTTCGGCCAGTCCCGCGCCTAACACCAGCGCCAGGATGGCGCCCAGCGGCGCAAAACCGCTGAAGTTTTTAATCACGTTCGGCAAAAACCAGTGCAACCCTTCAACGCTGAGCAGGTTTTTCACTGCCACCATGCTGCCGTCGGCCGGGCTGCGCACGCTCACATCAAAGGCGGACAGCACGGCCGTCGCGACCATCAGGATGACAATTAAATAGATAAAAAGCAGGAAAGGGTGCGGCACTTTATTGCCGATCCTTTCAACCCAGCCATAGAGCTTACCGGATGGGGAATGCGAAGGTATGGAAGACATACTCATGGGCGTTCCTCGGGACTGTTGTTGTGTTGTTGTGTTGTTGTGTTGTGTTTTTTTATTTTAAAGGTGACGGTGTCACGCCCTGCGGGATCGGACACTCGTACGGTTTTTCTGTTATGTGTTGTTCGAACTCTTCCCGGCATTTTCGCAACAGGTCGGCATCCTGAAGCAGATGCAGCGCGGTCGCGCCCATCACTTTTCCGGCCAGCAACATGCCTTTATGGGCAATTGAGGTACGCCCCTGCGCCACTAGTTGCCAGGTATGCAGTGGGGTGCCGACGGTAAAACAGGGGCTAAAGCACTGTGCGACAGGCATCTTCCAGCTGACATCCCCCACATCGGTGGAGCCTGCCAGCACGTTATCGGTGATGGCGTAAGGGGCAACTTCATCCACCAGCAGCGTCTCCTGATGGCGTCGGGCAAAAGCTTTTCCCTCTTCGGCCCCCGTTGCGGCAATGTTTTTCAGGCTGTTTTGCAGGTCGTTTGCCGTGAGCGTGGCGCGGATTTCACGGGCAAATTCGCGTTCCTCTTCCGTCCAGGCCGGCGTGCCATAATGCTGCAATGCGCGGTACATCGCCGCTTCGAGCGTACGGTTCGGCAGATAGCTGGAGCAGGCTTTATCAAAGCGGCACTCGACGGTGGTTTCGGTCATCATCGCCGCACCCTGGGCGATTTTCTCGATGCGCGCGTAGATCTGCTGCGCATCTGCCATCTCCGGGGCGCGGATCAGGTACAGCACCTCGGCCTGGGCCTGTACCACGTTGGGCGAAATCCCGCCGGTATCGGTGATGGCGTAATGAACGCGCGCTTTTTCAATGATGTGTTCGTTGAGGAAGTTTGTACCGGTGGTCATCAGCGTCACGGCATCCAGCGCGCTGCGCCCCAGATGTGGGGAGTTTGCGGCATGAGCGGCGATCCCCTTAAACCGCCAGGCGGCCTGAATATTGGCCAGCGTGCTGACGTTAAACATCCCGGCAAAGGCCTCCGGGTGCCATGTCACGGCAGCGTCCACGTCGTCAAACAGCCCTTCACGTACCATAAAGGTTTTACCGGAGCCGCCTTCCTCGCCGGGGCAGCCGTAAAATCGTACCGTTCCGCTGCCGCCGTGTTGTTCCAGCCAGCTTTTCACCGCCACCGCCCCGGCGAAGGCAGCAGTGCCTAACAGGTTATGCCCGCAGCCGTGGCCGTTCGCCCCCGGGGTGGCGGATTGCGCCGTCGCGCAGTGCGCCTGCTGGCTTAGCCCGGCCAGGGCATCGTATTCGCCCAGAAGGGCGATAACGGGCTTGCCGCTGCCGTAGCTGGCAATAAAGGCATTGGGAATGCCTCCGGCTTCCCGCGTCAGGGCAAAGCCCTCGGCTTCCAGCGCACTGGCGAGCCGTTCGGCGGACCAGAACTCTTCGAAGCGCGTTTCGGGATGATCCCAGATGTCGTCGGCAATATCGGTAAACGTCTGACATCGCGTGTCGATGGCATCGGCGATAAAAGCGTAGTTCTCCTGCATTACACACCTCGCGTCCACGGGAAATTAAGCGCAGTTCGCGCCAGCGTTTCGATGGCAACGTTCATCACCTGCTCATCAAAATCGAATTTTTCGTTATGATGTCCGGCGCTCAGTTCCGTGCCGAAGACCATATACGACGCCATGCCGCCGTTCTGCTGAACGCGGGCCATCATCAGCGTGGCGTCTTCGGAGCCTGCTGGCGCTGTCACCTTATCAATTGCGTGCTCAATTCCGGAAACCTGGCTCGCCTGTTCGCGCAGATAAGCAACCCAGGCCGGCGTCGGCGCGCTGAAGGTGGCGGCACCCATCAGGCGTATTTCGGCGCTTACGCCGTAGAGCGCGGCCGCGCCGGTGATAACCGCCTGCGCGCGTTCAAAGACATACTGATTAATGGCTTCGGTTTCGCCGCGGGTTTCAACCTTGATCAGGGCATTGGCGGGCACCACGTTGCGTCCGCTACCTGCCTGCATCACCCCGACGTTGACGCGGGAGGCGCCTTCGCTGTGTGGCGCAATGCTGTGCAGGGCAAGTGCGGCCTGCGCGGCGGCGAGCAGAGCGTTACGTCCGTCCTCCGGCTTACCGCCCGCGTGTGCCGCAACGCCGGTAAAGTTCACGTCGAACTTGGTGGTGGCCATAAAGCTATCGCTGCCGCAGATCGCCGTTCCGGCAGGCACGCCGGTACCAATATGAATGGCGGTAAAATAATCCACGCCGTCCAGCGCCCCGGCGGCAACCATGGCGCGCGCGCCGCGGGTGCCTTCTTCGGCAGGCTGGAAAATTAGCTTGATGGTGCCGTTGAGCTGCGCTTCATTCTGCTTAAGCACCTGCGCCAGCCCCAGACCAATGGTGGTGTGGCCGTCGTGCGCGCAAGCATGCATCATTCCCGCATTGCAGGAGGCAAAACCGTCGCGGAAGGGGCGATGACTTTCGTCAAGCGCTTCGCTTAAATCAAGTGCATCCATGTCTACCCGAAACGCCAGCGTGGGGCCCGGACGTCCGGTATTCAGGGTCGCCACAATGCCGGTAAATCCGCCCTCAAACGGCGCCAGCCATTTCTCCGGCGCACCCTGCGCCCGGGCGCGGGCAAACTCTCGCGAAAGGGTGGCATCATCGGGCAGTCCCATACGGCTTTCGGCATCGACCACGTCGCGACCCATCGCCAGTTCGTAGCCCAGCGAGTCGAGGATTTCCGCGACTTTCGCAGCTGTTCGAAACTCTACCCAGCCGGATTCCGCAAAATGGTGAAAATCGCGACGCCATGCGATCAACTGGGGGGATAATGTCTGGATGTACTGTGCCAGTGTGTCCATATCTGCTCCTGTCATCATAAAAAATGTGAACTGCTTCACGTTGTGATAGTTTTTACTTATCACTAACCGTTTTTTCACAGTTTTAACCGTTCAGAAATTACCCTCGCATATCCCTTTCCATTAAAGTAGATGACAGTTTCTTTACTCTGATAAACAACGGTTATCGGTTGAGCTATGTCATTTCAGATTAAATTTCATCAAATCCGGGCGTTTGTTGAAGTGGCGCGTCAGGGCAGCATTCGCGGTGCCAGCAGGACGTTAAATCTTTCCCAGCCGGCGCTGACCAAATCCATTAAAGAGCTGGAGGAGGGTATGGCGGCCCAGCTGTTTGTGCGCCGGAGTAAAGGCGTCGCGCTGACCGAGTGCGGGGAAGGGTTTTATCACCGCGCTAATTTGATTCTGGAAGAGCTGCGTGCAGCGCAGGATGACATCCGCCAGCGACAGGGCGAGCTTGCCGGGCAGATCAATATTGGGATGGGGGCCAGTATTTCACGCAGCCTGATGCCGGCCGTCATTACGCGTTTTCATGCGCAGCATCCTCAGGTCAACGTACGGATTATGGAAGGCCAGCTGGTGTCGATGATTAATGAATTACGTCAGGGTGAGCTGGACTTTACCATCAATACCTATTATCAGGGGCCGTACGATCACGAATTTACGTTTGAAAAGCTGTTCGAAAAGCCTTTTGCTGTATTTTGTCGGGCAGGGCATCCGGCGACAGGGGCGACCTCAATTAATGAGCTTTTGCAATATAACTGGACGATGCCTACGCCCCGGGGAAGTTATTATAAGCAGTTGCAGGATACTTTTAACCATCGCTCTCAAATACCGCGAATTGGCGTTGTCTGTGAGACCTTTTCCTCCTGTATTAGCCTCGTCGCACAAAGCGATTTCATCAGCATTTTACCGCAGGAGCTGGGCTGCGATCCGCTTCTGGCGCACCGTCTGATAATGCTGCCGGTTGTCGAAACCCTGCCTAAAGCAGCATATTATTTAATTCAGCGTCGTGATTCTCGCCAGACACCGCTTGCCGAATCATTAATCACGCAGTTTCGAAGGGAAGCCAGGAAATTAATTTAATCAAAATAACAACAATAAAAAAATAGAGTCTGCCCGACATCAGACAGACTCCACAGTACACACAGTCGTGCGTCCTTTCGCGGATCCTACATGCATTATCCATTGGGCAGGTTTATTAAGTTATAACAGCTTTTTCTTAAAAGAGAAGGACGTTGAGTGATTGATTTCACGATTTTTTAACGTAAATTATTTAATTAATTACGGCTGAAATTTAAGTTAAGGTTAGATTAAATTTATTGCGTCTGCGATTATCTGTTCCTTAAGCCATTATTTGAACCCGTGCCTGGATGATTGAGACCCGCAACGGGCGCAGGTATAGTACATCACTCAGATGTAGCCGGAGGATTTCCATGAACCCTGACGACAAATCACTTTTTCTTGACGCCATGGAGGATGTCCAGCCGCTCAAACGCTGCGCGGATATTCACTGGCAGCAGAGCCGCAATACGCGGGCGCGTCAGGAAATAGATACTGAGCAGCTCGATAACTTTCTGACGCTGGGGTTTCTGGAACTGTTGCCCCTTGCCGAGCCGCTCATGTACCAGCGCGAAGGGGTACAGCAGGGGGTATTTGATAAGCTGCGTTCCGGCAAATATTCCCGTCAGGCCAGCTTAACGCTGTTACGCCAGCCTGCGGAGCAATGCCGCCAGCTGGTCTATTCCTTTATTCGCCAGGCCGGACGTGACGGGCTACGCAACCTGATCATCGTGCATGGTAAAGGGCGTGAACAGCAGTCGCATCCTAACGTGGTGCGCAGCTATCTTGCGCGCTGGCTGACCGAGTTCGATGAAGTACAGGCCTTTTGCGAAGCGCAGCCGCATCACGGCGGCAGCGGAGCATGCTATGTCTCGTTGCGTAAGTCAGAGGATGCGAAGCGAGATAACTGGGAGCGCCACGCCAAGCGCAGCCGCTAATCAGGAGGGCGGGCGAGATGCCCGCCTGTCACTCAGAAGGTTTCCCAGTTCGCGTCAGCTGTATTCGCGCCTGCCGCTGACGGGCGCAGCAGTACGGGCGTTTTCACGTTTTTAGGGCGAGCCGCCAGCGATGCCTGAGCGTTCAGCCGGAATGCCGCCACGGCCTGACGCAGCTGTTCAGACTGATCTTCCAGCGCTGCCGCCGCCGTTGCCGACTCCTGTACCAGCGCGGCGTTTTGCTGCGTGACGCTGTCCATCTGCGAGACCGCCAGGCTGACCTGCTCTATACCGCGGCTCTGCTCGTCAGACGCCGAGGAAATCTCAGCCATAATATCGGTTACGCGCGTCACGGCCGCGACGATCTCTTTCATGGTCGCACCCGCCTCGCTCACCTGTTCCGAGCCGGTATTCACCCGGCTGACAGAGTTCTCGATAAGCCCTTTGATCTCTTTTGCCGCCTGCGCGCTGCGGCTGGCCAGCGTCCGTACTTCACCTGCCACGACCGCAAAGCCGCGACCTTGTTCCCCGGCACGGGCGGCTTCAACCGCCGCGTTGAGCGCCAGAATGTTGGTCTGGAAGGCAATGCTATCGATAACGCCGGTGATATGCGCAATTTGCTGAGAACTGTCGGCAATGTCATTCATGGTACGCACCACGTTATCCACCACCTGACCGCCGCGAGCGGCGGTTTCAGACGCATTCTTCGCCAGCAGCGTCGCCTGACGGGCGTTATCCGAGTTCTGTTTCACCGTGGCAGTCAGCTCTTCCATACTGGCGGCGGTCTCTTCCAGCGAGGCTGCCTGCTGCTCGGTTCGCGCGGAAAGGTCGTTACTCCCGGCGGCAATTTCTCCTGCGCCCGTGTAGATCGAATCGGTGCTGCCGCGCACGGCGCTGACGGTGCTCACCAGCGACTGCTGCATCTCGTGCAGACCAGCAGCCAGCTGGCCCATCTCGTTGCGCCCGGTAATCGCGACATTTTGCGTCAGATCGCCGCTCGCGATGGTGCGAATATGGTTCATGATGGCGTTGAGCGGTTTCAGGAGCAGGTGCTGTAAACCCTGCCAGATCACCACCAGCACGGCGATCACAGTCAGGAAGATCGCCGCCAGCGTCCACTGCATCTGGGTAAAGCTGCTCTGATTCTCTTCGGCGGCGGCTTTCAGCAGCACGTTGTTTTCAGCGCGCCAGCGGGTATAGACCGCCTCCATCTCATCCTGCGCCTGCTGGGCGTCCAGGTCGCCATAGGCCTGATAGTTATCGGCGCGCAGATACTCAATGGACAAGCGCATCACCTCGTGCATTTGCTTCCAGGCTTTCTGCATCTCTTCGGTGAGCGCGGCATTCTGGCCCTTCACCTGCGAAATCGCCTGCCAGTTTTTGTAATAGTCTTCGGCTTTGGTCAGCGAACCGTTCGCGGTGCCCAACAGCGTGTTGATTGCTGCGAGAGAGGCCGGATCGCGCTGGTTTTTCAGGTAGCGGATCGCCACGCGGGTGACGGTAACGCGCGTTTTCACCAGCGTGTTCACGCTGTCGCTCAGGCTCTCCTGTTGGGCATTGAGTAACCCGGAATTCTGAAAGTTGTGACGATCGTTGTTAACGGCAGAGTAGAACAACCCTCCCGTGACAACTTGCAGCAGACAGAATATGGTGAGGGCAAAGATAATACCGGTAATCACGTGCAGATTTTTCAGCATGGCGGTCATCCGTAAGAGAAGAGGCAGGGTTACATCAATACTATCGTCGTAGCGAATTTAAACTTTAATTTTACTATTGCTTAACTAATGGTTTCGTTGCGGAACCTGTTGTAAATCCGGATCATTTTTTATGAGGAAGGTCAGCATGAGCAGCATAGATAAAAGCGGAACGTTCACGCTCGGAACGCGTACGGTTAAACGATTTGGCTATGGCGCGATGCAGCTTGCCGGGCCTGGCGTTTTTGGTCAGCCAAAAGACAAAAATGCGGCGCTGGCGGTGCTGCGTGAAGCGGTGGCGTCGGGTGTGAATCACATTGATACCAGCGATTTTTACGGACCTCATGTGACCAACCAGCTTATCTGCGAGGCGCTTCATCCGTACCGGGACGACCTTACGATTGTGACCAAGATCGGAGCCCGACGCGGCGAGGATGCCTCCTGGCTGCCGGCGTTTTCCGCGCAGGAGCTGACGCAGGCGGTGCATGACAACCTGCGTAACCTGAAGCGGGATGTGCTGGACGTGGTTAACCTGCGGATCATGTTTAGCACCCACGGACCGGCGGAAGGCTCGATTGCCGCGCCGCTGAGCACCCTTGCGGAGCTGCAACAGCAGGGGCTGGTTCGCCATATTGGGCTGAGCAACGTCACCGCTTCGCAGGTCGCTGAAGCGCAGAAGATGGTTTCCGTGGTGTGTGTACAGAACATGTACAACGTTGTGAATCGCGGTGACGATGCGCTGGTCGATTCGCTGGCGCAGCAGGGGATTGCCTGGGTGCCGTTCTTCCCGCTGGGAGGTTTCACGCCACTGCAATCTTCCGGACTACAGGCGGTGGCGGATTCACTGGGCGCGACGCCGATGCAGGTGGCGCTGGCATGGCTGCTGCAACGCTCGCCAAATATCCTCTTGATCCCGGGAACCTCGTCGGTGGCGCATCTGCGTGAAAACCTGGCGGCAGCCGATCTGGTATTGCCGCCTGAGGCGCTGGAGACGTTAAATTCGCTGGTGGGGTAATCCCGATGGCAGCAAAAGCCCGGAGGATTTTTCGGGCTTTTGCTGTTTATGATCCAATCTGACTTCTTTGGCGGTGAAGCGCTAATGCTTCCGCCACGATTTCCTGCTTACTTTTCCGTGTTTCATACGCAGTAATGCGGATGTACTCCATCAGCGCAGGATCGATGCGCGCGCTTAACATCCTGAGTTCGGCCTCCTTTGCGACACCGCGAGCAACACGCTTATCGGGATAATCACGGGCGGGCATAGAAAACGTCCTCCAAAAATTGTCTTGTTAATTTGTGCTGTAAAATATGCGCCAGTCTAAATAGAAAGTCAATGGATAGTGATTGTTCAGTGAGGCTAAGTTGTGTTTTGTGTATTTAGAAGTCATTAGTAAGTGATTTGATAGTGATGTTTTATGACGCGTTAAGCTTGCCCATACGTAAAAATTTACAAAGCAAATAATCTTCATTGCTATAGGGGGTTATAAGCGAAGCGGTTAAGGCGTAGCCAGCCGCTTACGCTGACATGGCTTGATCGATACCTCAGTTAAAACTACTGTATATAAAAACAGTATGGAGGTATTTATCATGATCTTTTTCAGACCCGCAGAGTTGCGTGAAATCGTTGCTATTCCACTTTTCAGCGACTTAGTACAGTGCGGCTTCCCCAGCCCGGCAGCGGATTATGTAGAGCGGCGTATCGATTTAAACGAGTTATTAGTCGCCCATCCCAGCTCCACTTACTTTGTCAAAGCCGCCGGTGACTCGATGATAGAAGGGGGGATCAATAACGGTGATTTGCTGGTGGTGGACAGTTCCCGCAAGCCTGAGCATGGCGATATCGTGATTGCGGCGGTAGAGGGCGAATTTACCGTGAAGCGCCTCCAGTTGCGTCCCAATATTCAACTCAACCCCATGAACAGCGCCTATTCACCGATTATTGTCGGCAGCGACGATACGCTCGATATCTTTGGTGTAGTGACGTATATCGTGAAATCCGCGAGCTGATCGTGTTTGTGAAGCTTAATTAATAGGCAATAAGTTAATTCTCATCATGCAAAAATCTTACGTTATCGGGGCTGTCTTGTCGGCAAACCTGATATTCATCGCATAAGCCGGAACTGACTGGTTAAATATTCTGGTATTGGCGAATTACAGAGTGATATCCCATTTTTTTATTTTGTTATGTTCCTGCACTTTAGTGAGTTTTCTTTTCTTCCGACAGAATACATTTTGTCTACATTATAATTTTAATTTATGATTCGCACACGAACAATTGATGTTATGCAGGGTTTTAGCATCGTGGCAGTCAATAAAACCCTGCTGTTATAAAGTAATCAGGAGATTCATTTTTATGTCAGACAATAATCCCCGCCCATCCGGCTGGTTAGGCCCGTGGTGCCTGCTGGTGGGTGTGATACTTCTTGTAACGGGGCTCTTTTTTGCCATCGGCGGTTTTAAACTGGTTTCCCTGGGGGGGAGTTGGTATTTTCTCATCGCCGGGGTTATCACTCTGCTCTCTGCGATTCAGTTCTTCCGCCGCAAGTCCTCTGCCGTGGGGCTGTTTGCCCTGGTGTTTCTTGGCACCCTGATTTGGGCATTTTTCGATGCCGGGCTCGACTTCTGGCCGCTGGTTTCCCGTTTAATGGTACCCGCCGGGCTGATGGTGCTGGCAGCCGCCACCTGGCCTGCATTGCGTAAACGTGAAGGAAAACCGTCCTGCGCAAAAGGGGCCCTGGGGGTCTGCGCGGTCCTTATTGTCGCCATGGGCGTCACCTTTGTTCAGATGTTTCAACCCCATCCGACCGTGCCGTTTAGCGGTGAAAAACGCCCGCTGGTGCCGGTAAAAGATGATGCGAAACAGCAGAACTGGGATCACTACGGTAATACGGCTGGCGGTAGTCGCTTTGTGGCGCTGGACCAGATAACCCGTGACAACGTGAAAAACCTGAAACCGGTCTGGACCTACCATACCGGTGACGTACCGGAAAGTCCGGACGGCAATGGCGCAGAAGATCAGCAAACGCCGCTACAGGTTGGCGATCGTGTCTTCCTCTGTACGCCGCATAACAACGTGATCGCCGTGGATGCCGATAGCGGGAAAGAGATCTGGAAAGCGGAAATCAACGCCAAGTCTGCAATCTGGATGCGCTGCCGTGGCCTGGCGTACTTCGATGCCACCAAACCGCTGGCGCAGCCAACGGTAGCCGGCTCCACACCGGTTCTGCCAGCGCAGGTGGCACCGGGCGCTGCATGCCAGCGCCGTATCCTGATGAACACCATCGACGGTAAGCTGATCGCGTTAGACGCCGATAACGGCAAGTTCTGCCCGGACTTCGGTACTAACGGCAGCGTTAACCTGCATGAAGGGATGGGCGACGCGCCAGATCCCACGTACGTGCTGACGTCGGCCCCGACGCTGGCGGGTACGACGGTTGTCGTTGGCGGCCGCGTTGCGGATAACGTCAGCACCGATATGCCGGGAGGCGTTATACGTGGTTATGACGTGATCACCGGCCAGCTGCGCTGGGCGTTCGACCCGCGTAATCCGGATCCGAACTATGTTCTGAAGCCGGGCGAACACTACAAACGTAGCTCTGCAAACTCCTGGGCCCCTATGTCCTGGGATGCGTCGATGAATACCGTGTTTATCCCGATGGGAAGTTCCTCTGTCGACCTGTGGGGCGCTGACCGTATTCCGGAAGATCACAAATACGCCACCTCAATCCTCGCGCTGGATGCGACTACCGGGAAAGAGAAGTGGGTATACCAGACCGTGCATAACGACCTCTGGGATTTCGATATCCCGATGCAGCCGAGCCTGGTTGATTTCCCGACGAAAGAGGGCAACAAGCCCGCGGTGGTGGTGGGCACCAAAGCGGGGCAAATTTACGTTCTTGATCGCCTGACGGGTAAACCGCTCACTGAAGTGAAAGAGGTTCCGGTAAAACCAGCGGATATTCCACGTGAACAGTACCCGGCAACGCAGCCGCGCTCTGTGGGAATGCCGCAGATTGGCGCGGAAACCCTGAAAGAATCGGATATGTGGGGGGCGACGCCGTTTGACCAGCTGGCCTGCCGTATCAGCTTCAAATCAATGCGTTATGACGGTCTGTACACGATGCCGGGAACCGATATTTCCCTGAGCTTCCCGGGCTCGCTGGGGGGAATGAACTGGGGCAGCTTGTCCACCGATCCGAACAACCAGTACATCTTCGTCAACGACATGCGTCTGGGTCTGTGGGTCCAGCTGATTAAACAAGATCCGCAGAGCGCGGTGGCAAACACGGGCGGTGAAGCCGTGAACGCCGGGATGGGCGCCGTTCCGATGAAAGGAACGCCGTATTCGGTCAACAAAAACCGTTTCATGTCACCGCTGGGCATTCCGTGCCAGAAACCACCGTTTGGCTCCCTCTCCGCAATTGACCTGAAAACGCAGAAAATCGTCTGGCAGGTGCCGGTCGGTACCGTTCAGGATACCGGTCCGTTTGGGATAAAAATGCGCATGCCAATGCCTGTCGGTATGCCGACGCTGGGCGGTACGCTGGCCACGCAGGGCGGTCTGGTCTTCATTGCGGGAACCCAGGATTACTACCTGCGCGCCTTTGATTCCTCCACGGGGGAAGAAGTGTGGAAAGCGCGTCTCCCGGTGGGTAGCCAGGGCGGACCTGTCAGCTATGTATCACCGAAAACCGGCAAACAGTACATTCTGATCTCTGCCGGCGGTGCACGCCAGTCGCCGGATCGTGGTGACTACGTGATTGCCTACGCGCTGGATAAATAACAGCGAAATAAGCAGCCCGGCCCCGTCGTAGTACGGGGCTTTTTTTTTGACTAAAAACTACGCACAGGAAGAAAGCGCCGGTTCCGGTCAGCCCGTGAAAAGCACCCGCCAGCGTCGGCGACGGCGAGTCATCTCGCGCCATAGCGCGACTATCTCGTCAGGTTGCAGGGCATCAATAGCCTGCGGCGTTAACACCGGCAAACCATAGCGCTGGCGCAGGGCGGCCACTGCCGAGGCGCTGGCATCCATCGGTGAGCGGATCTGCGTCGCCAGCTGCTGTCGCAACATGCTGAACGCTGCCTCATCGCACGGCGTCAGCTCACGCAAAAATCGTTTGCAGCAACCCAACAGGTTCACGGGAGAACGGTCAGGCGACTGTAACGCCAGCAACAGGCCATCGCGATCGGCAATACGCTGATAACGACAGCTGACCACGTAGCCAATCTGCTGTTCCACGCGCAGGCGCTGGAAAAATTGCGGTTCGCAGCATAACGCCAGCAGCCGCAGCGCGGCGAGCGACGCGCCCGGCGGCAGGGGAATAAACACCAGCAGCGCCGAATCCGCGCTGGCGTGCGGGATGTGTTCGATCCCGCCGGGACAACCGCTTAACGGCAACGGCTTAGCGTTAACCGGCACCCGGAGCAGGCCAAGCTGCCGGGCTAACCCGTGCGCGTGTCCGGCGCTGCCGCCAACTAACGCCGCCAGCCAGCCGTCCCGTGGCGGGTCCGATGCCAGACGTTCAGGCAATTGCTGAAGCAGCTCACGGATGGCAATGCCTTCTGGCGCTGGCGTAATAGCAGGTGCGGGGTGGGAGAGGCGATCGATTATCGCCCCGATGATGGGTTCCGCCGTCACCATGGCGTCAGGAAGCCGCAGGGTGAGCTGCCAGCTACCGTCAACCGTTTGCCACTCGCCGCTGCCGTCGATATGGCGCAGTTCAGCAAGAAGAGGGCGTAACTGCTTGCCCATCGCCACCCCGTGAGCCTGTTCCACGCGCGAATAAAAAGGCCTGCGCAGGATCAGCGTCGGCGGTTGTGTCTGCGCCGACAAATGCAGCAGTGGAGCGGCTTCTGACGTCGGGGCTGGCGCAGCATACCTGGCAGTCTGCGGGTAGAAGGAAAACGCGATGGGGCTATCATCTGCAACCGGCTGGCGACGCCAATGGCTAAGCGGCAGGGCAAAACCCTGGCTGGCAATAATTTCAGCGGTTTCCATTTTTTTGCAGGCCAGATACGAGACTGGCACCGCCAGTAAGTCAGCACAGAAGGCGGAAAAACCTACGGGCGCCGCGCCGGGCGCAAAACCAAATGCCCGCTGGCGCAGCTGCTCCAGCGTCGGCAGGGCGCTGAAACGCTGCTGTGCCAGCCGATAATAATGCCGCTGCTGCTCATCCGTCGTTTGCTGTAGCGCCCGTAGCCAGTGGGTAATATGCGGGTCAATGTCCTCGGGCCGTTCGCTATCAACCGTTAGCGCCACCCAGCCGTAATCGTCATCCTGATAAAGCCAGTTCAGGGCTACCTCTTCTGCCAGTCCACGCGCCCGTAGCCCGGCAATCAGGCTTCCGGGGGCGTCGTCCAGTAAAAACTCCCGAAATAAAGTGACGTTGTCACTTTTTCGGATTAACGGACAACGCCACAGTGCGGGTCGCTCTGTTACCGCCAGCTGATAATCTGCTTCAGCGCTAAGACGCAACGGGGGAGCGGTTTCAGGCATGCCTCCTGACGCAAAATCTGACGCAAACATATGGGCAAGCTCGGCCAGCGCATCCAGCGTTTGCGGCCCTTGCAGCCACAATTGCAGGTGTCCGGCCACATAATAGCGACGATGAAAGTCGAGCAACGCGGTTTGCAGCGATCCCGGGTCCTGCCCGAGAGACTCCTTGCTACCCACCTGAAAACGGCGAAAAACCGCGGGTTCTTCCATCGCGTGGCGCGCCGCCGCTTCGCGCCTGGCGGAATCATGTTGCTGGATGAGCCGGTTTTCCGCATCAATGACCGCCACTTCGCGCTGTATGTCATGCGGTGAAAGCAGCGGCGCCTGCAACATATCCCGCAGCCGCGCGACGCCGTAGGACAGGTTATCGGCGGCAACGTCGAAGAAAAAAGCGCTATGGCGAGCCAGCGTGGTGGCATTGACGCTGCCGCCCTGGCGCTGGACCCAGGCCATGAGTCGATCATCGCCCTGATAGCGCTGGCTACCGCGGAACAGCAGGTGCTCAAGCAAATGCGCCAGACCGGCGAAGCGCGGTGGCTCGTGATGGCTTCCGGCACTCACGCGCGCCAGCGCCGCCGCGCGTGTCGCCTGCGGCTGATGCACCAGCGTTGCGCGCAAACCGCCTGCCAGTTCCACGATGCGGGTGGTCATTATCGTTACAGTTCCCGGGTTTTATAGATAAGCTGAGAACGGGTACGGTTGCGGAACTGAAGCTGACCGATCTTCATATCACTACAGGCTGCTTCGCGGCGCGCCTCGAGGATTTTATGATGATGCGGCGATTTGCTGCACACCGGATCGGCGTTATCCGCATTCCCGGTGAGCATAAAGGCCTGGCAGCGGCAGCCGCCGAAGTCCTTCTCCTTTTCATCGCAGGAGCGGCACGGCTCTGGCATCCAGTCAAACCCGCGATAGCGGTTGAAGCCGAAAGAGTCATACCAGATGGATTCCAGGCTCTGTTCAAGCACCGACGGGAAATCCACCGGCAGCTGGCGCGCGCTGTGGCAGGGCAGCGCCGTGCCTTCCGGGGTCACGCTGAGGAAAATCGACCCCCAGCCGCCCATACAGCCTTTTGGCCGCTCTTCGTAATAATCGGGGGTGACGAACAGCAGGTTGGTCAGATTGCCGCTGGCGGCCATTTTTTGCCGATATTCGGCAACCACGCGTTCCGCGCGGGCGATCTGTTCCCGCGTCGGCAGAAGCCCCTGACGATTAAGGAATGCCCAACCGTAGAACTGGCAGGTGGCAAGTTCGACATCGTCGGCGTCCAGTTCGATGCACAGCTCGATGATTTTATCGATCTGATCGATATTATGCCGGTGCAGGACGAAATTCAGCACCATCGGGTAATCACGGGCTTTGACCGCTTTGGCCATCGCCAGCTTCTGCTGGAAGGCTTTTTTATTCCCCGCCAGCGCAGCGTTGAGCACTTCATCGCTGGCCTGGAAGCTAATCTGGATATGGTCCAGACCGGCCTCGCTGAACGCGTCGAGCTTGCTTTCCGTCAGGCCAATTCCCGAGGTGATCAGGTTGGTATAAAAACCGAGATCGCGGGCGGCGCGGATCAGCTCCGGCAGATCTTTACGCGTCAACGGTTCGCCGCCGGAAAAACCTATCTGCACGCTGCCCATCGCCCGCGCCTGGCGGAAAACCTCAATCCACTGTTCGGTGGTCAGCTCCTGATCCTGCCGGGCGAAGTCCAGCGGGTTAGAGCAGTAAGGACACTGTAGCGGACAGCGATAGGTCAGCTCCGCCAGCAGCCACAGCGGTGGATTGACGGCGGGTTTATTCTGGCTCACGGAAAATAATCCACTTCTGTTGATAAGCGATTTGCAGGAATTCTACGACGTCGTCATCCACGCCGCCGGCTTCCGGGAACCGTTCGTTGAGTATGGCAATGATGGCCGCCGCGTCGCGTTGGCCATCGACCAGTTCGAGGATCGCGGCCGCGGTCTCATTGAGTTTGGCCATGCCTTCCGGATAGAGGATGACATGGCTGTCCTGAGCGGCTTCCCATTGCAGGCGATAGCCGCGACGAAAGGCGACGATGGAGTTTTTTTGCATGCTTATACCAGTCGGGTTGTGTGCCAGGCCGCTTTGTCGGTGACCGTGTGATAAGGCGGACGCTGTAGCGCGTAGGCCATGGTCATCGCGTCGAGCATCGACCACAGGATATCGAGTTTGAACTGAAGGATCTCCAGCATCCGATTCTGCTTTTCCGCGCTATCGCAGTAACGCTTCGCCAGCTCCAGACCGTGTTCAACGTCGCGGCTGGCCTGGCTGAGGCGGCTGCGGAAATAAAAATAGCCTTCCTCTTTGATCCACGGGTAGTGCTGTGGCCAGCTGTCGAGACGCGACTGATGGATTTGCGGGGCGAACAGTTCGGTGAGCGAGCTGCATGCCGCCTCCTGCCAGTTGGCGCGGCGGGCGAAGTTAACGTAAGCGTCGACGGCGAAACGGACGCCGGGCAACACGTGGCGTTCGCTGATTAAGTCCTCGCGGCTGAGCCCCACGGCTTCGCCCAGCTGTAGCCAGGCTTCGATACCGCCGTCATGACCGTTGCTGCCGTCGTGATCGAGGATCCGCTGCACCCATTTGCGACGCGTGTGCGGATCCGGGCAGTTCGCCATAATTGCCGCGTCTTTCAGCGGGATCGTCGTCTGGTAGTAAAACCGGTTCGCCACCCAGCCCTGGATCTGCTCGCGGCTGGCCTCGCCGTTATGCATCGCGATATGGTACGGATGGTGAATATGATAGTAGGCGCCTTTCGCCCGGAGGGCGTGCTCAAACTCTTGCGGTGAGAGCGTTTCGCGAATGTGCATAGTTAGTCCTGAAGCGTGATGTTCATCCCGTCCCAGCTCACTTCTATTCCCTGCTGCGCAAGGGCGTGACGCTGCGGCGACTGCTCGTTAAGGATCGGGTTGGTGTTATTAATGTGGATCAGAATCTTGCGCTTTGCCGGCAGCGAGGCCAGCAGCGCCATCATGCCGTGTTCATCGCCGAGCGCCAGATGGCCCATGTCGCGGCCGGTATTGCGTCCGACGCCGGTGGCCTGGAGTTCATCGTCCTGCCAGACGGTGCCGTCAATCAGCAGACAGTCCGCTTTTTTAAGCCACGGCAGGATGGTGTCATCGGGTTCACCGAGACCCGGTGCGTAGAACAGCGTCTGACCGTTGCGGCGGTTTTCGATAAACAGCGCCACGTTATGCCCCGGCAGCGGGCGGTCGCGCCACGGCGAATAGGGCGGTGCGTTACTGGCGATGGGGACAGCGGTAAACTGCAAATCAGGGCAGGCTTCCACGCTAAAGGCGTTGAGCGGCGCGATCGGGTGGTGAATCAGGCCACCGTTCCAGTGCCGGAGCATGGTAAAAATCGGGAATCCGCTGGAAAGATCTTCATGCACCTCCGGCGTACACCATACCTGATGCGGGCACCCTTCGCGCAGGCTGAGCAGCCCGGTGGTGTGGTCAATCTGGCTATCGGTGAGAATAATGCCGCCAATATGCGTGCCGCGCAGAACCTCTTTCTTATTCAGTTCTGGCGTATGGGCAATCTGCTGGCTGATATCGGGGGAGGCGTTACACAGCACCCACTCTTTGCCGTTATCGCTGACGATGATCGACGACTGGGTGCGAGGGGTCGCCTGAAGGGTACCGTCGCGCAAACCCTGACAGTTGGCGCAGTTACAGTTCCACTGGGGGAAACCACCGCCAGCGGCGGAACCGAGGACTTTAATAAACATGAAGATGGGCCAGGTAGTCAAACAAAAATGCCCGCACGGATGGCGGGCAGAGCGATTAGCGGTTGGAAATGTACAGGGTCACTTCCAGGCCAAGACGTAAATCAATAAAAGCAGGTTTCTTCCACATCGTTTTTTCCTCTTTAAAAAAGCAGCACCAACGCCATTGTTTGTGCCAGTTTTGTGATGGTCATCAAATAATGCGTCACAGGAGGGCAAAGCTCAACCCGAAAGATGTAAGGAATTAACTTAATGTTTACAACGTAACCTATTGTTGCCAAACATTTTGCAATACCTTTTGCCAGTTGCCCCACAGCAGCTTATTCAGCACAAATTGATCATAGCCGCTGTCACGCAACGCGCTGATTAGCCGCGGTAAACCACTCACATCGTGTAAGTCATCAGGCAACGTAATGCCGTCAAAATCGGAGCCCAGCGCGACATGATCGTCACCCATGATGTTAATAAGATAGTCGATATGGCGAACAATCGTACTCAGCGGGGTATCGCTATCGCGTTTACCGTCGGCGCGCAAAAACGCGTTGCCGAAATTGACGCCTGCCACGCCGCCGCTGTCGCGGATAGCCAGCAGCTGCCGATCGGTCAGATTGCGCGGTTGCGGGCACAGCGTATGGGCGTTGGAATGGGTGGCGACCAGCGGTGAAGAGGAATGACGAGCGGTATCCCAGAACGCTTTTTCATTCATATGCGAAACATCAATCAGCATGTTCAGGACGTTAGCGTGCTTAATGAGGGCGATACCCTCAGCGGTAAGCCCTGGGCCGCTGTCCGGGCTGCCGGGAAACGCCCCGTTAACGCCGGTGCCAAAACGGTTAGCAATGTTCCAGAAAGGCCCAATGCTGCGCACCCCGGCGGTATAGAAAGCCTGTAGATCGTCTCCCTCGCCGTCAAAACCGCCCGCGCCCTCAATATGCGCCACCATCGCCAGCACTTTATCCTGACGGCAGCGTTCGATATCCGCCGCGCTCAGGCACAATCGCGCCCGGCCATCGGAGTGGGCGACAAGCTGCTTAAGGATCGTCAGCTGCTGCCAGAGAATGTCGACCGGCTGCCACGGCTCGCTGGCGTATTGTGGCGCCATGCGGGCGATATACTCCTGCGGCGGCACGAACAGCGCGAACAGCCCGCCGGAAAATCCGCCTTGCTGCATGCGTGGATAATCGAGGTGTCCCGTCTCAATGCCGGAGAAGAAAGCTGTTACCGGATCCTGGCGATGGTGAAGCCATAAATTAAGCAACAGGTCATTGTGACCATCAAAAATCGCCATAGCGCATCCCACTGTCTTTTATTGCTGCGAAAGTTGCCTGGCACGATAACCGATTTGTCCGGTCCGGCAAGGGGAAAATTACAACTTAGCAGCAATTGTTAATATCACTTAACAGTGAGGAGATCCGCAAAGCGGGTGGTGTAGCGGGGTGAAAGCATTTCCCGTTTCATCTGCCACGGCTGCTGTATACCCTGTCCCGCGAAGTAAAGCGTGCCACGGCCATTTTCAGCATTCAGATGGTCTAATACATCCATTAACTTTTGGCTGTTTTTCCTGGGTGCGTTGTCGTCAAACAGATTAAGTTGCGCGACGCCCTGGCTATAAAAATCTCCCAGCATCACTCCGGCTTTCTGGTACCGATGGCCGTTCTTCCAGACCGCATCCAGACAACGAACTGATGCGCCGATAATATCCCGGCTATCCTGGGTTGGGGTGAGCAGTTTTACCGACGCGCTATTGCCATAATATGGCTCGTTAAGCGCGAAGGGCGAGGTTTTAACAAATACGGAGATAAAGCGGCAATGCTGATGCTCATTGCGAAGTTTTTCTGCTGCCCGGGCGGCATAACTACAGATGGCCTGGCGTACATCGTCATATTCGGTGAGGCGTTCGCCAAACGAGCGCGAACAGACGATTTCTTGCTTTACCGGGGCAAACTCTTCCAGTTCAAGACACGATTCGCCCCGTAATTCACGCACCGTTCTCTCCAGCACGACATTGAAATGTTTTCTTATGAACCGGATATCGGTGTCTGCCAGTTGCAGGACGGTCTTAATCCCCATCATCTCAAGCTTCTTCGCTATGCGACGTCCTACACCCCAAACGTCTTCGACGGGTAGCGCCGCCATCAGCTTTCTCTGACGATCCACATTGGATAAATCAACAACGCCTCCCGTCTGGCGCTGCCAGCGTTTCGCCGCGTGATTTGCCAGTTTCGCCAGCGTCTTTGTGGGTGCGATGCCCACCCCGACGGTCAGATGGGTGCGTTGCAGTACGGTCGCTCTCATTTCATGCCCAAAATCGGAAAGATCGCGACAATTACGCACGCCGGTAAGATCGCAAAAGA
Source organism: Enterobacter cloacae complex sp. 397G4 (assembly GCF_050031515.1). Lineage (NCBI taxonomy): Bacteria > Pseudomonadati > Pseudomonadota > Gammaproteobacteria > Enterobacterales > Enterobacteriaceae > Enterobacter > Enterobacter cloacae complex sp. 397G4. The sequence goes on from NZ_JBLGWE010000001.1 coordinate 2,222,624, forward strand.
TCTCATCAATTGAGTATATTTCGCTACGAGGCGACATCTCTTCAAGCGTGTTCATTACCCGGTTGGACATATCCGCGTAAAGTTCATAATTACTGCTGAAACAAACCACGCCATGATGCCTGAAGAGATCTTTCTGTTTGAAGTACGGTTCACCCATTTTCACAAAGGGTTTGGCTTCAGCGGAGCGAGAGATGACGCACCCATCGTTATTGGACAACACGACCACCGGTCGTCCCTTCAGGTCCGGGCGAAAAACCGTTTCACAGGAAGCATAGAAAGCGTTCACATCACACAGTGCAAACATGGTCAGCTCGCTCTGGTATCGCCAGGAGGGGTGAAAAACTGCATTATGATCACCGTTAATTAAGACTGTATTTATATACAGTATTGTATGTTGATAGCAAAGATCAAGGGGGAACGAGGAGTGACGTCGTACGGGTGCAGGAGGGAGAGGGTTATGTTCAGAATGGCGGCGAGGCAAATCTGGCGGAAAGGGTATTTAATGAAATGTTTAAGGAATATAAGTGCCCATACGACAGGTATGGGCAGTGAAGCCGTCGATATTACTTCTTCTTGTTCATCATCGCCTTGAGATCGGCAAAGGGGTTAAACGTGGCGACACCCACGTCTTTTTGCGCATCCTCACCCGCGACAACGGTGGTGCCATACTGATCCGCTTCGGTGTACTTTGAGTGTTCGTGATCGTGACAAAACAGGCACAACAGCTCCCAGTTACTGCCATCTTCCGGGTTATTGGTGTGATCGTGGTCGATATGGTGAACCGTGAGTTCACGAAGATTTGAATAAACAAACTCACGCGAGCAGCGTCCACAAACCCAGGGGTAGATTTTTAGCGCTTTTTCACGGTAGCCGCTTTCCAGCCGTGCGTAGTTTTTGGGGATCAGAGCCATTGCTGATGTTACCTGTTAAAAAGAGAATAATTCACACTATATCCCATTATGAGATGTCAGGAGAATGCCTCCTCTGCGGGAAGGCAGCGTGCGATTTGCGTATTTCTGTCAGTTTATTTGAAGCATTCCGTTAAATAATCACCATTTATTCTCATCCGTTAATGCGTAGAGTAGGGATAACGCAATGCTTTATCAGGATACTCCACTATGAAAAAGATCGGATTTTTGTCGTTTGGTCACTGGACGCCGTCACCCCAGTCCGGCACGCGAACCGCGGCTGACACGCTGTTACAGTCCATCGATCTGGCGGTCGCCGCCGAAGAGCTGGGCGCGGACGGGGCTTATTTCCGTGTGCATCACTTTGCCCGCCAGCTCAGTTCGCCATTCCCCTTGCTGGCTGCAATAGGCGCGAAAACCAAACGCATCGAAATCGGGACGGGCGTGATCGACATGCGGTATGAAAATCCGCTGTATATGGCGGAAGATGCTGGCGCGGCAGATCTCATCTCCGGCGGGCGATTACAGCTTGGTATCAGCCGGGGTTCCCCGGAGCAGGTGATTGATGGCTGGCGTTATTTTGGTTACGTGCCGCAGGAAGGGGAAAACGAATCAGATATGGCGCGCCGCCACACTGAGGTACTGCTTGATGTATTACGCGGTGAAGGGTTTGCAAAGCCTAACCCACAGCCGATGTTCCCAAACCCGCCGGGATTGTTGCGTCTGGAGCCGCATTCAGAAGGCTTACGCGATCGTATCTGGTGGGGGGCTGGCTCTAATGCAACGGCAGTATGGGCGGCAACACTGGGGATGAACCTGCAAAGCTCAACGCTGAAAGATGATGAAACCGGCGAGCCGTTCCATATTCAGCAGGCAAAACAGATCCGTGCCTACCGACAGGCCTGGGCTGAGGCAGGGCATACCCGTCAGCCACGCGTTTCGGTCAGCCGCAGTATTTTTGCCCTGATGGACGATCGCGACCGGATGTATTTCGGTTCAAGCCGCAATGAGAGCGACAGCGTGGGCTATCTGGATGAGAAAACGCGGGCCATTTTCGGACGCAGCTATGCCGCAGAGCCAGACAAGCTGATTGAACAGTTGAAAAAGGATGAAGCGATCGCGGAAGCGGATACGCTGTTACTTACCGTGCCGAATCAGCTGGGCGTGGAATACAACGCACATGTGATCGAGTCCATCCTGAAACATGTCGCACCGGAAATGGGATGGCGCGATCGCAATGCTTAATCTGGCTCTCTGGTATCGCCGGTTTGGTGAGCCTGAATCGGTACTGCAAGCGGAAACTACACCATTGTCGCCGCGACAGCCGGGAGAGATACGCGTGCGCATGCTTTTTTCCCCGGTGAACGCCTCCGATCTCATCCCCATCACCGGAGCATATCGCCATCGCACGCCGCTGCCTGCGATAGCCGGTTATGAAGGGGTCGGAATAGTGACCGAAACGCCCGCCGCTTATCCGGCGCTGCTGGGCAAGCGGGTCCTGCCGTTACGGGGGCAGGGAACCTGGCAGCGCTATGTCGACTGCCCGGCGGCGTATGCGGTTCCCGTCCCGGACGACGTCGACTCGCTACTTGCCGCGCGGGCGTATATCAACCCGCTTGCCGCACAGATGATGCTGGACCGCTATCCTCCGGTCGGGAAAACGGTGCTGCTCACCGCTGCCGGTTCTGACTGCGCCGTTCTGCTCGGGCAATGGGCACGCCAGGCGGGTGCGGAGGCGGTTTACGGGATCCATCGCTCGCCCGTGCACGCTCAACGTCTGGCTGAAATGGGGATCGTCCCGATTGCGCAACATGATACGACCGCCGTCAACGCTGCCGCTGCGCAAGCGGAGGTGGTGTACGACGCCACGGGCGGCAGTCTGGCGGAGACGATCCTGAGCGTGATGCCCGAAACCGGCACCTTTGTCTGCTACGGGCTACTCTCCGGGCAGACCTTCCGGCAGCAACGGCCGTTGCCGCGCGTGGCGTGGTTTCACATTCGTAACTATCTGGACGCGCTGAGCGCTGAGGCGTGGCAGGCGGAGTTTCGGCGCATCTGGCCTAAACTGCGCGCCAGCCAGTGCAGCGATGTCACCCTCTACCCGCTGTCGGAATGGCAGCGGGCAGTGGGCAACTATCGCGAAGCGGGAAGAACGGGTAAGCCCATGCTGTCGATGGACAATTAATCGACCTTATGGCTCATGTCGCTCAGCAGTACAGCGATACTTTGTCCACCGGCGGTCTGCTCCAGGCCAATTTTGACAATAATTGTCAGCGGAACGGAGAGCAGCATGCCGACAGGCCCGAGCAGCCAGCCCCAGAAAATCAGGGACAGGAACACAACAAGGGTTGAAAGCCCCAGCCCGCGTCCCATTATCCGTGGTTCGAGAATGTTCCCGAAGACAAGGTTAATCACCAGATAGCCTGCCAGCAGAATCAGGGCATCATACAAACCGCTGAAAACCAGCACCTGAAGGATAGGGGGGATCGCCGCCAGCACGGAGCCGATGTTAGGAATATAGTTGAGCGCAAAGGCCAGCAGCCCCCAGACGAAGGCAAAACGCACATCCAGCGCGGCGAGCATCCCCCAGACCACTAATCCCGTCACCAGGCTGATGGCCGTTTTCAGCACCAGATAGCGTGAAACGCTGTCGAGCGCGCGCTGAATGGCGCCCATTCCCTCTACCGGACGCACCATGATGTGCTGGAGCTTTGCAGGTAGCTGTGGAACTTCCAGCAGCATAAACACAACCGTCAGGAACAGCAGGAAAATCGAGGTCATGGCGTTGGAGAGTTGTGCCAGCAGGCTGGTGACAATCGTCATGGCGGCATTCGGATCGATGTATTTAAGCAGTTCCTCAACCGAGACTTCGATACCCGCGCGTTGCAGCCAGGGTTCAATTTGCAGCAGCGGGGTCGCCAGGGAAGAGCGGTATGTCGGTAGCGTCCGCGCCAGCTCGTTCAGGGAGGTTCCCAGATAGGCGACTAACAGCACCATCGCAACGATAATAATACTGATAAGCAGGCTTATCGCCAGCACACGCGGGATGCGCAGCCGCACCATTCGCTGCACTAGCGGATTGAGGATCACCGCGATAAAAAGCGCCAGGATAAAAGGCACGATGATATCGGCCGCAAAACGAACGCCGGTCAGAATGATCACCAGCATGCCCAGCATGATGACGATCTTAAGCCCGTTGAGGGTGATAATAGGTTTGGCCATGGACGTTCCTGAACAGTTTTTTATTTATAATAGAGGGGAAAGCGGATTAAAAAAACTAACCAAAATCAAACAGACTGGGTAAAGAAATGAAAAGGCTTTGAGTAAATTCCTGGCTTATGATACAAATCAGGCGTGTTCAACTACCGAGGACAATTTTCATCCGCAAAGACGAGAAGCAACACCGCGGATAATTGTAATTTTATGGACAATTTGTTCAGGACGTATTTTTCAAACAACTCTGCTCTGTTTTCAACCTCCCTCTGCCTGCTTTCTGGTGAGCAACACTGGCGTTCCGCGCTATAGTCACGTCTTCTGCCTGAGCTGGCGCTATGCGCTTAGCTAACTGATTTAATTCCCAATTTTTTGGTTTGCTGTCCGCAGCGAGCCTCGATGGATTATATTCTCAAGCAGGAGAAAAAACATGTTTTACTGGATTTTATTAGCTCTGGCGATCGTCGCTGAAATTACCGGCACCTTGTCGATGAAATGGGCAAGCGTGAGTGATGGCAGCACCGGTTTTATTTTGATGCTGGTCATGATTACGCTTTCCTATATTTTCCTCTCTTTTGCGGTTAAAAAAATCGCGCTGGGCGTGGCATACGCATTGTGGGAAGGTATTGGTATTTTATTGATTACGCTGTTTAGCGTCATGTTATTTGATGAAACCCTGACGACAATGAAAATTGCCGGGCTGACGACCCTGGTCGCAGGTATCGTGCTGATTAAATCGGGTACACGCAAACCGGCAAAACAGCAGAAGGAGCAGACCCATGCAGCAGTTTGAATGGATCCACGCGGCCTGGCTGGCTTTCGCCATCGTTCTGGAAATTATTGCCAACGTCTTTCTGAAGTTCTCCGACGGTTTTCGTCGTAAAGCCTACGGCCTGTTATCGATTGCCGCGGTTCTGGGGGCGTTTAGCGCCCTGTCGCAGGCGGTGAAAGGCATCGATCTGTCCGTGGCCTATGCGCTGTGGGGGGGCTTCGGTATTGCCGCCACCCTGGCGGCAGGCTGGATTATGTTCGGGCAGCGTTTAAACAATAAAGGCTGGATAGGGCTGGTATTACTGCTCGCCGGCATGATCATGATTAAACTGGCCTGAGTGACCTACTGCTGCGCCAGGGCTTCCAGCCGGTCGCGAAAACCGGTCACCGACAACGCCCGGTTATCGGCGCGCCAGCGGTCTTTCGCCGCTGGCGCAGAACTCTGAACGCCAATCAGCTGCCAGCCGTTATCGGTTTTTAACATCAGGGGCGATCCGCTATCACCCGGTAGCGTATCGCACTGATGCGACAGTACGCTGTTTTGCGCCCAGCCCGTCACCACGCAGTCCGTATGGGTGTACAGCGAATCGAGGTGATCAACAGGGTAGCCTGACTGCGTCACTTTTCGATCGGCGGCTTTCAGGGCGGCGGTGAGCGCTGCTTTATCGCCATCAAAGAGCGGCAGCGGGGTGATCCCGGACGGCGGATAACGTAAAACGATCAGCCCGAAATCCCAGGAGGCCGCCCCGGGCGGCACAATCCAGCCATCGCCATCCGGTTTCAGGCGTTTGCCAAGCGACGGATCCACCCGCCCCTCAATACCGTGAATTTCGTAGCGCCATATTCCTTTTTGCGACACAAAGCGCAGGGCGATCGCTTTATCCGGTTTGCCTTCAGGCGGCATTAACAGGCAATGACCCGCCGTCAGCGCAAGGCGTGGCGTAATGAGGGTCGCGGTACATAAATTGCCGCTGGCGGTTTCCAGTTGCCCGATGGCATCCCAGGGCGATTCGGTAGGATCGGTGACACGCGTACGATCGTCATGACCAAAAAACAGCGTCTTTACCTCTTTGGCGCTAATGGCGTCATCGTCGCCATCATCCGCATGTGAAAAGCCAGCAAAAAGGCTAAACGTTCCCAGTAACAACACAACAGATTTACGCATATCACACTCTGGTGGGGGTAATTATGATTATTAAAAGTGAACCCTATGAAAATACTATAGACGCGACGGCGAGAAAGTGGGAGTAAAATCAGCGTGCTACATTCAGGAAAGATAAAAGTGGCTGGCGATGAGCGCGCATAAAATTAGCAGGATAAGAATGAACTCAAACCGATAGCGCCGCAGCATACGCCCTCCGGATAAAAAAACGGCGCTGACCGCAAACCCGTTCAGCGCCGATTTACCAACGTGCCCCGAAGGGCACGGTTAAGCTTGTACTCTTACGCTGCTGGCTGTGCAGCAGGTTTAGCCGCTTCGTGTTTTGCCGCTTTTTTGTGATGTTTTTTAGCCGCCTGGGCTTTCTGCGCTACCGCAGGTTTTGCCGCTTTTTTATGGTGCTTTTTCGCGGCCTGCGCTTTCTGTTCTGCCGCTGGTTTAGCCGCTTTGTGATGTTTTTTATGGTGAACCGTTTTGGCCGGAGCAGCGGTGGATGCCGCAGGCGCTGCGGTGGCGGTAGTTTCAGCCGCGAATGCAGCGGAAGACAGACCCATAGCAGCGGCAACAACCAGAGCTAATACTTTTTTCATTTTCATACCCTCGAATTTGGTTTCTCATTTAACCCCACTGCGGGGCCGTTGAAATAACTATATCCCTGTAAATTCGGGGTTTCCGTGAGTGATTGGTATCGGCGTGTAACCATATGTACAACGCCAGGGTGGACCCCCGGCGCGTTCGGTTACAGGTAGCGGGACGTCAGGTGTTCGCGGAAGTAGCGGATATTCAGATCTTCACCCGTGGCCTGGGTGATGAGCTGCGACGTGCTGAAACGGCTGCCGTGCTGCCAGATATTCTGACGCAGCCAGTCAAACAGCGCCGAGAAATCGCCCCCGGCAATGGATGCCTGCAACCCGGGCAGCGCAGTTTTGGCGGCATGGAACAGCTGTGCCGCATACATTGCCCCCAGCGTGTAAGACGGGAAGTAGCCAAAACCGCCGTCGGTCCAGTGGATATCCTGCATACAGCCGTTGCGGTAGTTATCTTTGGTGGATAACCCAAGCCACGCCTGCATTTTCTCATCCCATAACGCGGGAATATCATCGACTTCAATTTCGCCATTGATTAGCGCGCGCTCGATCTCATAGCGCAGCACCACATGCGCCGGATAGCTCACTTCATCCGCATCAACGCGGATGTAGCCCGGCTTCACGCGCTGGTTCCAGGCAATAAAATTCTCTTCGCTGAATGCCGCCTGGCTGCCGAAACGGGCATGAACCGCCGGAAGCAGATGCTTCAGGAAAGCGTCGCTGCGGCCCAGCTGCATTTCAAAGAACAAGCTCTGGGATTCATGGATCGCCGTAGAGCGCGCCAGCGCAACGGGCTGGCCGGCCCACGCTCGCGGAAGGTTTTGCTCGTAGCGGGCATGTCCGGTTTCGTGGATCACGCCGAAAAGCGCGCTGAGCAGTTCATCTTCATCGTAACGCGTGGTGATACGCACATCTTCCGGCACGCCGCCGCAGAACGGGTGAGCGCTAACGTCCAGACGACCGCCATTAAAATCGAAGCCAAGCATTTTCATCGCTTCCAGGCCCAGCTCGCGCTGCGTGGCGGTCGGGAAGGGACCCTGTGGCGGAACGAACGATCGTTGAGCCTGTTTTTCCACAACCTTTGCCAGCAGCTCCGGCAGCCAGGACTTCAGATCGCCGAACAGCACATCCAGGCGAGCGCTGGTCATGTCGGGTTCAAAGATATCCAGCAGCGCGTCGTAAGGCGTGCAGCCTTTAGCCTCAGCGCGCAGGCGGGCCTCTTCACGACTGAGTTTCACCACCTCTTTCAGGTTGGCTGAAAAGCCCTGCCAGTCGTTGGCCGGACGCTGAGTGCGCCAGGCGTGTTCACACCTGCTGCCCGCCAGCGATTTGGCCTCCACCAGCGATTCCGGCAGTAAAGTGGCCTGCTGGTAGTGGCGTGTCATTTCACGCAGGTTGGCTTGCTCAACGTCATTCAGATCTTCGTCTGCCGCCGCCGCCAGCCATTCACCCACTTTTTTATCGGTCAGGATCTGATGTTGCAGGACGCTCATCTCCGCCAGCGCTTCACCGCGCGCGGCACTGCCACCTGGCGGCATCATGGTGAACATGTCCCAGCTGGCGATGGAGGAGAGGTGCGAGAAGCGGGAGAGGCGCTGGAAGGTGCGGGTGAGTTTTTGATAAGAAACATTTTTCTGCATAGTTATTGTTCTCGTTCGGTTGAAAGTGTCTGGGGAGTGTAACGCGATTTAGAGAGGAACCGTGCGCTTTTGATGTCAGGGGCGTGAAGCCCCTGTCAATTCAGTCGTAGAGCCATTTTCCAGCTTTTGCGGACTCAGCAAACATTCTTACGGTTAACGGGATGCGGGTTGCTTCCACCTCTTCCCGCTTCAGCTTAAACCAGCGCTGTAGTAATGGTGTGTTCTGCCAGGGGAAATAACGAGACCAGTTAACACCAGATAAATCCACGTTAAACTCTTTCTCGAAACGGTTTAACGCATCGTGGAGGTCATCGCCTGGTGAACCGAATAAATCAGAATCGAGTTCAAGCAATATCTCGTTCCAGTTATCGTCAAGTTCACGTGAAATTTCATTGTTGAACATATCAAGGACTTTAGAGCTAATTTCGTCTGTCAGCATTAGAACGATGTCCACTGTATACGGTCTTTAGGTCGTGCGATCAGGTTATATTTCTCCTGAGTGCGTGTCGAAATTCTGTAAAGGGTGGTAACTAATGACCCCCAACCTAACCAGGGACAATAGCGGGCAATAACAGCGGCAAGGCTTGTTGTTGTTCTCATCCGTACACCCACCGGTGTTTTGACTCGAATTCCGAATGGGGTTTTAACATCCTTCAAAATCATTCGCGCATACTTTGAAATGACGCTTGTTCCTTCAATGGCATTCCCTGGCTTCGTTCGCGTACCTAACCACGGTTGCCCGCCCAAAATAGCTGCACCTGAAACGGCATCTATCCCCAACTCTATACAGAACTCCTCCAGAAAAATGATCTCAAGTAACTCGCCCGGAGTGACGTTTGAATGGCCTCTGTAAAAGTAAGTGCCGTTAACTTCTTCGATTGTATCCATATCGACCCCAGTTACACTGTCGCCCGTTCATTCCATGAATCAGAGAAAATAATATTGCCGTCGTTATGCTTCCAGGTAATTTTCTCGTAGCGCAATTCAACCGTTTCGAGGTGGTTATTATTGTTGTCACCCGGCGCGGCCATGGCAGGTGATACCGAAACAATCCGCACGCCCTCCAGAAGAATATTGAAGTACTCCGCTTCCAGGCCTGCATCATTGATCTTGTAGAACTTGAGTTCGGCTTTTTGCAGAGCCTGACCAGTGGCGACTGCCTTATAGAGATAGGGTGATGAGTAATCGAATTCCTTAACAATCATCATCGGGGAGTGGATGCGCTTACCTGTAGGTTTACCTGTCAGATTATCGGTCGGCGTGGAAAGATTATGGTGAAAACCTTTAAATTCAATGCTGTACTCCCTTTGCTGCACGTCGCAACCGCCTTTGATCAGTGCACCACCGTCATCGTACAACCACATGTTGCCTGGAATAGCCATGTAAAATCCCTCTTTTCATAGAATGGAGCCAATGAGCTTACAGAGAGAGGGAAGGGTGATAAATACACGAAATGGTGATAAGTCATTGATTTTTCTTAATTTTGAATTAAGTATAACTAACGTCAGAAATGAGCTCCGCACAATTACGTTCATGCGGGGATAACGTTAACCTATTTCAAACGTTTATGCAGGCTCGCGCCCACCAGCAGTGCCGCGCACAACATCAGCGCGATAAATCCGCCCACGCCGTTCCAGCCGTAGTTATGCCAGAACACCCCGCCGAGCGTACCGGCTATGCTGGAACCGAGATAGTAACTGAACAGATACAGTGACGAAGCCTGACCTTTGGCGCGGCGCGCGCGTGGGCCAATCCAGCTGCTGGCAACGGAATGCGCGGCAAAGAAGCCCGCAGAGAAGAGCAGCATTCCGGCAAAAATCAGCCACAGGGAAGAGAAAAGCGTCATCAGCAGTCCGAACAGCATCACGGCGGTGGAAACCAGCATCACCGGACCACGACCGAAGCGCGCGGTCATGGCGCCCGCTTTTGGCGAACTCCATGTCCCGGTGAGATATGCCACAGAGAGCAAACCCACCAATGCCTGACTAAGATGCCACGGTGAAAGCATCAGACGATAGCCGATGTAATTAAACAGCGTCACGAACGAGCCCATCAGCAGGAAACCAGTCAGGAACAAACGGGGCAGCCCTTGATCGCGCCAGTGCAGACGAAAGTTGATAAATAACGTTTTCGGACGCAGGGAGGTCGGGCGGAAATGGCGCGATTCCGGCAGGATTTTCCAGAACATCAGCGCCGAAGCGAGGGCGAAGCAGCCGATAACGGCCAGTGCAATGCGCCAGTTAAAGAAATCAGTAAACACACCGCTGAGCAGGCGTCCGCTCATCCCGCCGATAGAGTTCCCGCTAATGTATAGCCCCATGGAGAAGGCCACGAAGCTCGGGTGGATCTCCTCGCTGAGATAGGTCATCCCGACCGCCGCCACGCCGCTGAGGGATAACCCAATCAGCGCGCGCATGACCAGAATGCCGTGCCAGCTGGTCATCATGGTGGACAGCAAGGTACACACGGAGGCCAGCATTAACGCCGTTACCATGACCTGCTTACGTCCGATGGCATCCGAAAGTGGCCCGGTGAACAGCAGACCGATCGCCAGCATCCCGGTTGAAATGGAGAGCGAAATACTGCTGCTGGCTGGCGACACGCCAAATTCATGCGACAGGACCGGCAGGATCGGCTGAACGCAGTAGAGCAGGGCAAAAGTGGCGAGACCTGCTGAGAAGAGCGCCAGCGTGACGCGCATAAACTGAGGGGTACCACGTTTAATAAACTGAACCGGCTGCGGTGCTGCGGGTAAATCATCGATGTCGCTGGCCGGCGCGATATCAACGGTCGTTGTACGGCTCACACATAATCCTTGCTTAAACATCCCCGTGTTTTCTGGTGACGGGTATGACCACAAGATTAGGGTAGGAAAATGTAAATATTCTGTCTAATATATTAATAATCTCAAATGATACTTTAAAAATATGAATATCGAGCTGCGCCATCTGCGCTATTTTGTCGCCGTTGCCGAAGAGCTGCATTTTGGTCGTGCGGCGGCAAGGCTGAATATCTCTCAGCCACCGCTAAGCCAGCAGATCCAGATCCTGGAGCAGCAGGTCGGGGCGCGTCTGCTGGCGCGAACCAACCGCAGCGTGAGCCTGACGGCGGCGGGAAAACAGTTTCTCGCCGATAGCCGGCAGATCCTGAGTATGGTGGAGGACGCCGCCGCCAGAGCGGAACGGCTTTATCTTGGGGAGACGGGGGAGCTGCGCATCGGGTTTACCTCATCGGCCCCCTTTATCAGCGCTGTTTCACAAACGCTATCCTCGTTTCGCCGTAACTTTCCGGATGTGCATATTCAGACGCGCGAAATAAATACCCGGGAGCAGATATCGCCGCTTAACGAAGGATCGCTCGACCTGGGGCTGATGCGTAACACGCAGTTGCCTGATACCCTGGCGTGGCAGGTGATCCTCCGCGAACCGCTGATGGCGATGATCCCCCGGGATCATCCGCTCGCCGCGCAGCACAGCGTCTCGCTGGCTGAACTGGCGAAAGAGCCGTTTGTCTTTTTTGACCCACAGGTGGGTACCGGGTTGTATGACGATATTCTTGGTCTGATGCGGCGATATGGCCTTGTCCCGACTATCGCGCAGGAGGTGGGGGAAGCCATGACGATCATTGGTCTCGTTGCCGCAGGGCTTGGCGTATCGATTCTCCCGGCCTCATTTAAACGGGTACAACTGGCGGAAATGCGCTGGGTGAAGATAGCCGAGCAGGATGCAGTCTCAGAGATGTGGCTGGTGTGGTCTAAACATCATGAACAGAGCCATGCGGCACAGCGTTTCAAAGAACAATTAATTACCGCTTCTCGCGGGCATTATTTATAGGGAAAAGTGGGCGAAAATGTGCAGTAAATCACATGGCTAAGTAAAAATTTGACGTCAGCCATTGAAGTGCTTCACCATAGCCCTCAGTTTATTTCGAAGCTCGAAAATAAGGGAGTACGAGGTGGTTGCTGATAGTCAGCCAGGGCATATCGATCAGATCAAGCAGACCAACGCGGGTGCCGTTTATCGCCTGATTGATCAGCTTGGTCCGGTTTCGCGTATCGATCTTTCGCGCCTGGCACAACTGGCACCCGCCAGTATTACCAAGATTGTCCGCGAAATGCTGGAAGCCCATCTGGTTCAGGAAACAGAAATTCAGGAGCCGGGCAGCCGTGGCCGTCCGGCGGTAGGGCTGGTGGTGGAAACGGAAGCCTGGCACTACCTGTCGCTGCGGATTAGCCGCGGGGAAATCTTCCTCGCGCTGCGCGACCTCAGCAGCAAGCTGGTGGTGGAGGACCGGCTGGAACTCCCGCTTAATGCAGAGCAACCACTTCTCGATGCCATTCTGACCCACATCGACCAGTTCTTTATTCGTCACCAGCAGCGTCTTGAACGTTTAACGGCGATTGCGATCACCCTGCCGGGAATTATTGATACCGAAAATGGCATTGTTCACCGCATGCCGTTTTATGAAAACGTCAAAGAGATGCCGCTGGGCGACGTGCTGGAAAACCACACCGGTGTGCCGGTCTACATTCAGCATGATATCAGCGCCTGGACGATGGCGGAGGCATTGTTTGGTGCCTCCCGGGGCGCACGCGACGTAATTCAGGTGGTGATTGATCATAACGTTGGCGCAGGTGTGATCACCGACGGACGTCTGTTGCATGCTGGCAGCAGTAGCCTGGTGGAGATCGGCCATACGCAGGTCGATCCGTACGGAAAACGCTGCTACTGCGGTAACCATGGCTGTCTGGAGACGATTGCCAGCGTCGAAAGCGTGCTGGAGCTGGCGCAGGTGCGGCTCAGCCAGTCGATGAGCTCCACGCTGCACGGTCAACCGTTAAGCGTCGAGGCACTGTGCGCTGCGGCAAGGCAGGGCGATCTGCTGGCGAAGGACATTATTACCGGCGTGGGCAATAATGTCGGGCGCATTCTGGCCATTATGGTGAACCTGTTTAACCCGCAAAAAATACTGATCGGCTCCCCGCTCAGCCAGGCGGCGGATATCCTCTTTCCGGCGATTTCCGCCTGCATCAATCAGCAGGCGCTTCCCGCGTACAGTAAAAACATCGTGGTCGAAAGTACGCAATTTTCCAACCAGGGTACGATGGCCGGCGCCGCGCTGGTAAAAGATGCGATGTACAACGGCTCGTTACTGATTCGTTTGCTACAGGGCTAACTCTTTTCCAGAGATGTACGAAAAATTGCGCTATCTCAAGCCCGGTAGCGCACGCATCCCGTAGACTTTCCCCACTGAATTATTTACCTGGTTTATATTTTGAAGCATACCCAAGAGGTGGAATGAGTCATGCTTAAGCGTTTCTTTATTACTGGTACGGATACGTCTGTCGGGAAGACAGTCGTATCCCGCGCGTTACTTCAGGCCCTGGCGGCAAGCGGTAAACGCGTTGCAGGATACAAGCCGGTTGCAAAAGGCAGTAAAGAGACGCCAGAAGGGCTGCGCAATAAGGATGCCCTGGTTCTGCAAAGCGTCTCGTCTCTGGAACTGCCTTATGATGCCGTTAATCCTATCGCCTTAAGCGAAGAGGAAAGCAGCGTCGCTCACAGTGGGCTTATCAACTACAGCCTGCTTTCTGATGGCCTGGCAAATCTGAGTGAAAAGGTTGACCACGTTGTCGTTGAAGGGACCGGCGGCTGGCGCAGCCTGATGAACGATTTACGTCCCCTTTCCGAATGGGTGGTGCAGGAGCAGTTGCCGGTGATTATGGTCGTGGGCATTCAGGAAGGGTGCATCAACCATGCCTTGCTGACGGCGCAGGCTATCGCTAATGACGGCCTGCCGCTGATTGGTTGGGTGGCGAACCGTATTAACCCGGGCCTTGCGCACTACGCTGAAATCATCGATGTGCTGAGCAAAAAGCTGCCTGGCCCGCTGGTGGGCGAACTGCCTTATCTGCCCCGCGCCGAGCAGCGCGAATTAGCGCACTACATCGATCTCTCGGCTTTCGGCGGTATGCTGGCCGTAGATCGAGTCGTGGCGTAGCGTTCTCGACAATACCGACGCCACAACACAGGCAACCAGCAAACCGGGAAGTAAAAAATACTGCCCGGTCATCTCACATACCATCAAGGCCGACATGATTGGCGCATGCGTTGTGGCGGCGAGCAGCGTCGCCATACCCGCCAGCCCGAGCAGGATCGCCGTCTCAGAGCCAGGAAACCACAGCGCAAAGATCTGCGCAAACAGCATTCCCGTTGCCATACCGACAAACAAGGTTGGCGTGAACACGCCTCCCGGCGCGCCGGACCCGCTGCTTGCCAGCACCGCCAGCAGTTTGCAAATAAAGACGCCAGCAATCACCGACAGCAGCGGCGGCGACTGCAAAAACGCCTGAACCACGCTATAGCCATTCCCCCATACCTTCGGCGTTAGCAGCGACAGCAGCCCGACGATCAGACCACCCAGTGCCAGCTGCCACGGCGGTGAAAGTTTGAGACGCAGAAACAGCCTGTGGCTGGCCGCCATCAGCCACATCAGCAGCGGGCCGCAAACGCCAGCCAGCAGACCCACGCCAACGATCAGGAAATAATCCACCGCCGTAAGCATCTCGCTGAGATGGACATCATATAGCGTATTCGCGCCGGGACTTAACAGGCGCGTGGTCAGCAGGGCCACTACAGCAGCAATCACCACCGGGCCGAGGGAGGCCAGCATCAGCGTGCCAAACAGGATCTCTGCGATAAACAGGCTGCCCGCCAGCGGCGCATGATAGGCGCTGGCCATCCCGGCGGCGGCACCGCAGGCGATCCACAGTTTCCATTCGGATTTCGGCGTACAACGTTGTGCAAAAAAGGAGGCGGCGAGGGCAGCAAGCAGGATCATGGCGCCTTCACGGCCGATGGCGCTGCCGCTGGCGACCACCAGCAACGACGCGAGGGATTTCACCAGGCTGGCGCCGTAATCAAACTGGCCGTCACCCGTCTCAAGCGCTTCCATATAATCGGTGGGGGCGTGGGGACGTTGTGCCGTCATGCGCTGCCATCCCCACAGTAGCATTCCCGCGGCCAGACCACCCAGCGCAGGCGTCAGCGCCCGCCGCCAGGGTGATAACGCGGCTGCGGCGTTCACCAGACTTCCGCTTTCGTTGCTGAGAAATAGCCACTCCAGCAGATACAT
Source organism: Enterobacter cloacae complex sp. 397G4 (assembly GCF_050031515.1). Lineage (NCBI taxonomy): Bacteria > Pseudomonadati > Pseudomonadota > Gammaproteobacteria > Enterobacterales > Enterobacteriaceae > Enterobacter > Enterobacter cloacae complex sp. 397G4. The sequence goes on from NZ_JBLGWE010000001.1 coordinate 2,238,036, forward strand.
GCTGTGGCGGAACACCGCAACGGCCAGCGCCGCCAGCACGCCGGTGACGGTAGCAATCAGGAGACGACGAAACATCGCGCGGATGTCGGGGTAAGCGTGAAGACGTTGCATGAAGTCGTGATTTAACGGGGACGATACAATATTGTGGCGGTAAATCGGGAGGTTAGCAAAAGGTATGCGTGCGGAAAAAGGCCGGGCAGTACCCGGCCTGAATGCTTAACTCTCGCTATGAATATTCAACGCCCGGCGCGTACGCCCTGAGCTCAAATACTCCGCAATATAATCCTGGGATATTTCGCCGTTATAGCGTCCGTCCTCGTCCACAATCGGCATCCAGCTGGTGTTGCTCTCATACAGGCGAGAAAGCACCACGCGCAGGTTATCCTCGGCCTTACCGGTCATGCGGAACGGATGCAGAATATCCCCGCAGCTGCCGCTGGCGTTACGCGCTTCGCGGCGCTTCACAAAGCCGAGCGGTTTGCCGTGCTCATCAACCACGGTAATGGCGCGAATATCGTTGTCATCCATGGTGGCGAAGGCCTCCGGCAGCGGCGTCGATTCGCGTACCGTAATGGTAGGCTGCTGGTCGGTGACGTCGCCCGCCGATACCAGCAGCAGGCGTTTCAACGTCCGGTCCTGGCCAACAAACGAGCCAACAAACTCATTCGCGGGTTTCGCCAGCAGCTCGTCCGGGCTGGCGCACTGCACGATACGTCCCTGACGGAAGACGGCAATACGGTCGCCCAGCTTCAGCGCTTCGTCAATATCGTGGCTCACCAGCATCACGGTCTTTTTCAGCTTGCGCTGCATCTCCAGGAACTGGTTCTGGATCACCTCACGGTTAATCGGGTCGACCGCGCCGAACGGTTCATCCATCAGCAGGACCGGAGGATCCGCTGCCAGCGCGCGGATGACGCCGATACGCTGCTGCTGACCGCCGGACATTTCGCGCGGATAGCGGTGAAGGAATTTATGCGGATCCATTGCCACCATATCCATCAGCTCCTCGGCACGGGATTTACAGCGCGCTTTATCCCAGCCCAGCATGCGCGGCACGACGGTAATGTTCTCTTCGATGGTCATGTTGGGGAACAGGCCAATTTGCTGGATCACGTAGCCAATGTTGCGACGCAGGGTCACGGTGTCCATTCCGCTGGTGTCTTCGCCGTTAATCAGGATCGTCCCGCTGCTTGGCGTAATGAGACGGTTGATCATCTTCAGGGTAGTGGTTTTCCCGCAGCCGGACGGGCCGAGCAGCACGCACATTTCCCCTTCAGGCACGTTCAGGTTGACGTTGTCGACGGCCTTAAACGTCTGGCCGTGTTTCTGTGAAAATTGTTTGGTGAGGTTTTCCAGTTTTATCATTATCGAATCCCCTTCGGAGTCAGTACCACCTGCAAACGGTGCAGCAACCAGTCGAGCACAATCGCTAAAAGGCAAATCATCAGCGCGCCCGCAATCAACATACGAATATCACTCCCGCCAATACCGTTAAGCAGCAGCAGGCCCAGCCCGCCCGCGCCGATCACGGCGGCAATCGCCATGACGCCGATGTTCATCACCACGGCGGTGCGGATGCCGCCAAAAATCACCGGCAACGCCATCGGGATTTCCACCCAGCGCAGACGCTGCCAGAAGGTCATGCCGATGCCGCGTCCCGCTTCACGCAGGCCCGGCGGCAGGCTGTCGAGCGCCGTGTGGGTGTTACGCACAATCGGCAGCAGCGAATAGAGGAACACCGCCGTAATCGCGGGCAGGGCGCCAATGCCCTGACCGATCAGCGAAAAGAGCGGGATCATGAGGCCGAAAAGCGCAATTGACGGGATGGTGAGCACAATGGTGGCAATTCCCAGCACCGGCGTTGCCAGCCATTTATGGCGGACAATTAAAATGCCCAGCGGCACGCCAATAATAATCGCCAGGCCCACGGCGAGCGCCACCAGCCACAGGTGTTGCAGCGTCAGGGTTAAGAGATAGTCCCAGTTGTCGAGAATATAGTGAATCGTCTCCATAGCGCCTCCTACAGCAACTGTTTGCTACGCAGGAAATCACGGGCGACCTGCTGCGGTGACTGATGGTCGATATCCACCTTCTTATTCAGTTCGGTGATAACGTCGTTATTGAGCTGGGCTGAAAGGGTGTTCAGCGCCTCCTCAAGCCCCGGATTAGCCTCCAGCGTGTCTTTCCGAACAACTGGCGTCACGGCGTAACTCGGGAAGAAGCCTTTATCGTCTTCCAGCACTTTAAGATCGAAGCCCTTTACGCGCCCGTCGGTGGTGTAGATCAGCCCCGCATCGACAAACCCGTCGCGCACCGCGTTATAGACCAGGCCCGGATCCATCTGGCGGATCTGCGGGCGGTCCAGCTCCATGTTGTAGGCCGCCTGCAACGGTTTCATCCCGTCGCTGCGCCCGGCAAATTCCAGGTCAAGGCCCAGCAGCCAGTTGTTATCCGGATCGGTTTTACGGATCTGCTCAATCTTTGCCACCATCTCAGACATGGTATTGATATGTTCAGCCTCGGCGCGCTTGCGCTGCATGGCAAAGGCATAGGTATTGTTCATATCGGCAGGTTTAAGCCACACCAGACCGTGCTTCGCATCGAGGCGTTTCACCGTCTCGTACGATTCCTGCGGCGACATGCGTTTGTTGATGTGGTTGAAGATGATCAGCGAGGTGCCGGTATACTCCCAGGTCATATCAATCTGCTTGTTGATCATCGCGTTACGGGAAATCACCGTTGCAATATTGGTCTGAGGCTGTACCTGAAACCCTTTCTTTTGCAGATACTGCACGGTCATGGCCGAGAGAATGTGCTGCTCGGTAAAGCTCTTGGTGGCCAGGATCAGCGGCGCGGCGAGCGCCTGGCTGGTGAAGAGCGCGGCGGCGCATAGCGCCGTCAGCCCGGAAAACAGTCTCATAGAAGCTCCTTGTTATAATTATCGCGCGAGATGCGGGCTCAGTAATCGACCCAGTGCCGCCAGCAGCGTATCCAGAATCAGGGCGAACAGAGCGGTGGCCGCCGCGCCCAGGATCAGCGTCGGGAAATCATTCAGATAGATCCCCGGGAAAATCAGCTCGCCGTAGCTGCTGGCGCCAATCAGGAATGCCAGCGGTGCGGTACCGACGTTAATCGCAGTGGCAATGCGAATACCGGAAAGCATCACCGGCCAAGCGTTTGGAATCTCAACCTGACTCAGGCGCTGCCATTTGGTCATGCCGATACCGTTTGCCGCTTCCAGCAACGACGCGGGAACAGAGCACAGCCCGGCATAGGTGTTACGCACAATCGGCAGCAGAGAGGCCAGAAAGAGGGCGATAATGGCCGGTTTATCACCGATGCCAATCACCACCATCGCCAGTGCCAGAACGGCCAGCGGCGGCAGGGTGTTGCCCACGTTAAAGATTTGCATCACATATTCGGCGATACCACGCGCGGCCGGACGGCTCAGCAGAATACCGCTTGGAATGCCCACCAGCAGGGCAAAGAACATGGATGAAAAGACCAGAATCAGGTGCTGTTGCCCGAGGTAAATCAGGTCAACCTGGCGCGCCTTAATCGTTTCCAGTCCTATTCCCCAGGTGAGGAGAGCGAGAACCACGATAATCGCGCCGACAAAAAGCAGCGAACGTTTAAGTAATGGGTGCATTGCGGTGTGTCTCCCTGTGCGCATGCGTTATAGCAACCACCGGTTGCCTGTTGTTATGCCATGTTTCGGCAGGGGTACTTCACCTATAGCAAGCGAAACGGAAGGGTTCCAGCGAAGGGGGTAAATCAGTAACCCTATGAAATTAGTGACAACCTGAGTGAAGCCTTATGGCATAAGGGCTGTCAGTGGGCAGGCAGAATAGTCTTAAAGAAGCACGCCTTACGTGACAACGTCACATAAGGCGTGCTGATTATACCTGTCGACTGAGCGCGGCGCGCACCTTGCGTACGCGCCACGAAATGCGGACGATAGAGAAGGCGGCGACGATTACCAGCAACAGGCCCAGCGCCAGCATCGCGTGGAATCCAAACTCTCTGAACAGGATCAGCCCCGCGATCCCGCCGCTGATAAAGGAGAAAAGGGTAGTTAAATGGGTTTTGAGCTGACTCTTTTGCGCGGCCGTATCTTTGGAGTAATCCCGGCGCAGCATGGCGACCATAACGGAGGCCAGCGAAATGCCCGCATCGGTCAGCGTGCCGGTGATGTGCGTGGATCTCACCCGACCGCCGGATAGTTGAGTGGAGGTGGAATTATGAATTCCCATCAACCCGCACAGGAAAATAATAATCTCCTGATTCGTGGCGAAGGAGTGAAAATACATTTCGTACAGGGATACCCCGGCCAATAATAGCCCTTCAACAAACAGAACCTGGCTGAATACCAGCCTGACGTTATGGATAATCCCCCAGATAACAATAATCCGCGCAGCGATGGCGCCTGAGACAAACGAAAGAATAATGGCGCCAAAGAAAAGAATATCGCTGAGATCGGTGGAGGAAACTTCGCTGGATAGCTGCGAGGTATTGCCCGTCATATGCGAGGGAAAAAAACCGAACGCGCCCAGCGCAATGGCATTCAGCAGTCCCGCGGAGGTCGCCAGCCAGAGGGCAAGACGACGATCCTCCTGATGCGTTCGTTCTTTCTTTAATTTAATCAGCAAAGAATACCTCCGGTTTGAGCTTTGCCTGAATGCTCAAGCTAACAAAGCGATGTCGCTGGCTGACTAGGATATTGCTTAATTATTATTTCTACGGGAGGTGAGCGAGGTTTTGTAATTAAATAAAACAACCCTGTTAATATAATGCCTTATTTCCGATGGCGCGACGTCGTAAAAGTCAGCACCCCTGCACTCAGGAGTAATATGCTGCTTAAAGCGAAGGTGCTCTGCCAGCCAAAGGTATCAAACACCACGCCACCCGCCGTTGAGCCAAGCGCAATGGAGAGTTGGATCACCGCGACCATTAACCCGCCGCCAGCCTCGGCATCTTCCGGTAACGTACGGGCGATCCACGTCCACCAGCCCGTAGGGGCCGCAGTTGCCAGCATTCCCCAGAAACCTAACAGCAGGGCCACGATCCACAGGCTGTCCCCGGTGAGCATTAATACCCCTGCAATCAGCGCCATAAGCAGCGGTATGGCCATTAAGGTGAGGTAAAACGCGGCATTCAGGACCAGCGCGACGATCAGCGTGCCGATGAAACCTGCGATACCGATAGTGAGCAGGATCAGCGATAAGCCGGAAGGACTGACGTGGGTGACGGTTTCGAGGAAGGGGCGCACATAGGTAAATAACGCAAACTGTCCCATGAAGAACAGGCCGCACGCCATCAGACCCACCGAAACCGCAGGCTGGTGGAGCAGGCGAAATACGCTTTTACGTGGCGACGGCCGCTGGTTCCCGCCCATGTTGGGCAGGCTAAAATATTGCCAGATGAACGCCACAATCGCCACGGGAACCAGGCAAAGAAACGCGCCGCGCCAGCCAATGGTCGAGCCGAGATAACTGCCCAGCGGGGCGGCGACCACCGTCGCCAGCGCGTTGCCGCCGTTAAAAATCGCCAGCGCACGAGAGACCTGATGCTGAGGCACCAGCCGAATGGCGGTGGCAGCAGACATCGACCAGAAACCGCCGATGGCGATGCCGATCAGCGCCCGGCCTGCCATATACATCAAAGCGTTTGGGGCGAAGGCGATAATGATCCCTGACAGCGCCATCAGGACGGTCATGCCTGAAAGAAGATGTTTGCGATTCATATTCCCGGCAAGCCGGGAAAGAAAAAGGCTGGTCAGGACAGCCAGCGCACCAGAGAGGGCGATCCCCTGCCCAGCCGTCCCCTCTGTCACCCCTAAATCTCTGGCGAGGGGCGTGAGCAGGCTGACGGGCATAAATTCCGAGGCAATGAGGACAAAAACGCACAGGGTCATGGCAAAAATACCGCCCCAGTGTGCACGCTCAGCATCACGGGATGAGGTTTGATTCAGTGTGGACATAGGTGTAATTCACGGCGAAGAGAAGATAAGCCCCCTGATTGCCGGGGGCTAAGAGAATTAATCCAGACTGGTTTTGAAAAACTGCCCGAACTGCGCGAACGGGATTTTCCCTGCGACGTTATCGTAGAGATCAACGTGATTCGCACCGGGAACAATCACCAGTTCCTTCTGTTTGCTGCCGACAGCTTTAAACGCATCTTCCGCAAAATAACGTGAGTGCGCGTTTTCACCGGTCACAATCAGCGTTGGGATGGTGATCTCCCCGGCATAGCTCAGCAGCGGCATATTCATAAAGGACAACGGCATGGTCGCGGTCCATGCGCCGGTGGAGTTTACGGAACGGGCATGGAAGCCGCGCGGCATACGGTAGTAATCATAGAACTCTTTCAGTACCGGATGCGGATCGGCGGGCAATGCTTCCGGCAGAATACGCCCGGCCGCCGTTACCTTACCGTTTTCATCGACATAAATATCGTGGCCGCCATGGGCGAAGGTGCCGCTTTCAGCATCTTTCCAGCGTTGCGCGTTCAGATACTGCAACACGGCCCGGCGATCGGCCGCTGAATAACGATCTCTCCCGTCGCCCACGCCGTGACCCATCGCGCGGCTCATATCGTACATTACGCTGGTGGCGACCGCCTTCACGCGGGTATCCATGGATGCCGCGTTCAGCGCCATACCACCCCAGCCGCAGATCCCGGGAATGCCGATACGGTTACGGTCGACTTCTTTCTGTAATCCGAGGAAATCCACTGCGGCGCTAAAGTCTTCGGTGTTGATATCAGGGGAGGCAACGTTACGCGGCTGGCCGCCGCTTTCACCCGTGTAGGATGGGTCGAAGGCCAGGGTCACGAACCCCTGTTCAGCCAGAGTCTGGGCGTAAAGACCACTGGATTGTTCTTTAACCGCACCGAATGGTCCACTGACGGCAATCGCCGCCAGCTTCTGGTCGCCGCTGTTCCTGGGAATGTACAGATCGCCGACCAGGGTGATCCCGTATCGGTTCTCGAACGTCACCTTGCGGTGGTCGACTTTATTGCTCTCGACGAAGGTCTTATCCCAGGTTGTCACCATCGAAACGGGGGCGGCAGGATTTCGTGTTTCTGCATAACTCATTGTTGTCACTCCACTTAATGATGCGCATAGCAGCAGCGCAACGGACAGTTTTTGGGTGAATGTTTGCATAAGAGGTACCGTGTGTTGTTGTAATGCGGTCATTATAGTTAGCAGAAATAGTGCTGATTAGAGGCCAATGGCTGCTAGGATTAATATCATATTGTTATGAATTGATGAGGCATGATGGCGAAGCGGGAAAACTACAATGAGCTGTATCTGTTTATCCAGGTGGTGCGGGAGGGAAGCTTCACGGCAGCCGCGCAACGGCTCGGGCTGGCACAATCCGGGATCAGTCGATCGGTTCGCGAGCTGGAAGAGCGGCTGGGCGTTCGGCTTCTGGTGCGTACAACGCGCAAACTGTCGCTGACCCATGCCGGGGAGCAACTTTTCCAGACCGCTGGTTCAGCCTTTGATGCGCTCGATACCGGGCTGACCAGACTGGCGCATTACCGCCAGACGCCATCCGGCACGGTGCGCATTAATGCCAGCCAGCACGCCATCGAAAAATGCCTGCTGCCAAAGCTCGCTATCTTCAAACAGCGTTACCCGGATATCCGTCTGGAATTGATGAATGAGAGCCGGTTCGTGGATATCATTGCCGAGCGATTCGACGCGGGCGTCCGGCTTGGGCCGGAGGTGGGACAAGGAATGATTGCCGTGCGCATCACGCCCGATATGGAGATGGCTGTGGTTGCCGCTCCGGCGCATTTTCGGCGCTATGGTTTCCCGCAGACGCCCGCCGATCTGGATGCTCATCCCTGCATTGCCTACCAGTTTGCCGACGGTAACCACTATCAGTGGGAGCTTGTTCAGGACGGGAAGCATGTTACTCACCGCCCGGAGGGGCAATGGGCCTTTTCCGACAGCTACATGGAGGCCGAAGCGGCCCGGCTGGGACTCGGGCTGGCCTATGTCCCGGTTGAGCTGGTGGCTGACGATCTGGAGCGTGGCACGCTTATACGCGTCTTACAGCGCTACAGCCTGCGGATGGACGGACTGTACCTCTATTATCCACACCGCAACGTATCCCCGGCGCTGAGAGCGGTGATTGATACGCTGAAAATTTAGGGTGCCTCTTCGCTACGGTCTATACAGCCCCTACGTTTGTGATACGCTACTATTTTATATAGCGCAGCTCAACTAAGGCTCTGAAATGACAAAAATAATGCCAGAATATACGGTAGTTGACTTATCACGTTGGGCAAGAAAGGAACACTTTGAAGTATTTCAGGGCTTTGCTCAATCTACATTTAACCAAACGGTTCAGCTGGACATTACCGTGCTGCTAAAGCATATCAAAGAGGTTGGCTGGAAATTTTATCCTGCGATTATTTCCCTTATTTCTGACGTCGTAAACCGGCATCCGGAATTCCGTATGGCCATGAAGGATGATGAGCTTGTAATATGGAATGAGGTTCATCCAAGCTATACCCTTTTCCATAAAGAAACGGAGACATTTTCATCGTTATGGAGTCATTACGATGGAAATATTCACCATTTTCAGCGCGTTTATGCAGAAGATGTTGCCCGCTATGGCAATATCCTTGCTTACTGGCCTAAAGAAGAGTCCCGGGAGAATATATTCTTCATATCGGATATTCCGTGGGTCAGTTTTAGCAGTTTTAACGTCAACGTCGCTAACATGCGGAATTTTTTTGCGCCCATGTTCACGTTTGGAAAATACTATAACCAGGATGGAAAGGTCTTGTTGCCTTTCGCCGTTCAGGTCCATCATTCTGTCTGTGACGGTTTCCATGTGGCCAGGCTGATCAACGAGTTACAAGAGTTGTGTGATAATTTACCGCACCATTCAGAGGCGCTCAACGTGTGATTCACGTGTTTTTAACATACGCCTGACGAGGGGAAATAATGGAACCGAATTTTACGCCAGAACAGATTGAAATGATTAACCGCATTGTTTTCGAGCAGATCGAGATCATGCATGAGAAAGTAGCTGAAATAATCGCAGATACAGAGACGGTGGCGCATCAGCGCCTGAAGGATAACGGGATCACTACGGCAGATTTCTATCCTGCAAATAAAAACTTCCTGATGATGACTCTTGTACAGGATCTGATAGATAAAGTGCACGGGGGCGATAAGGACCTGGCCAAAACAATGATAACCATGGAAGCAAAAAGGCTGAATATCAGCGTAAACGTTGAGGCGGACAAATCAAGATAACAGGACGTATTTTCAGGGTTACGGTTGATGAATATAAGGTTCAGCCGACCTTAATAAAGCCGCGAGCCGTTTCCGGCCCGCGGCGGCAGGACAGGTGATGAGACGTTCTGACGATCAGGCGGCTTTGACGGCCCGGATTTTTTTGCTGCTGTCCGCATCTGATGCTGTTTTATCCGTTTCAGCATTGAGCTCGGGAAGCTTGCTGGTACGCAGGATATGCTGCACGGACTCTTTCTGCTCGGCGAGATAAAGACCAAGGTTCTCCGCCTGCGTTTCATCCATCTGCATTCCGCTTTGCAACAGCCAGTCGGTAAACGCTTCTGCCATATCGAGCAGTTTGTCGTGAGCGTCAGCCTCTTTCTTACTGGCAAATGTCATTTTTTCTTCACCTTTTCTTACGACAACAAATTTTGTTTCAACAGCCATTGTGCACCCCTGTATACTGTAATTATATACAGTATAGCAGTTGTGACGTTGTGTTGCAGCAAAAATGTGCGAGCCTGGCCTGCACAACGGGTGGACAAGCCAGGTGCTGTTATCGGTACAGCGTTTTTTCGACAATCGGGATCAGCAAAGTGGACTGCCATTCTGCCAGCGTCAGCTGGGCAAGTTTACCCAGCGCGGTGTAGAACGGATGGGCCGCGTTTTCAACGAATACGCTAAGGAAACGCGTGCTCCATGGCAGCAGATGCCAGGCAAGAAGCTGGTCGCGTTCTGTTTCGCGACCGTTCTCGGCAAGCCATGCCGCCAGCATCAGCAACGTTCCGAAATGATCTTCGGGCTCATTCTGCTGCATCTCAAAGGCGATATGGTTTTCACGCATCCACTGACGCAACGCGAGGGTCGAATCGCCAAACAGCACGGACTCGCGATCAAGCCAGACCGAGCCCCACGGGGGGGCGGGCAGGGCATACGGGCCAATAAACAGACGCTGCCAGGCGTCTTTCAACGCTTCATCCGACGGGGTCTTAAACATACTGGCGACAGGCAGCAGATTTTCCTCCGCCAGCGGCCAGTCCTGAACCCAGTCACCTGCGGTCAGGGCACTCACCAGCGGCGCGGTCTGCTCGCTGTCTGGAGCGAAATAAAACAGCGCGCCCAGTACCCGGGCGCTGAACGCGAACGATTCGCGGTGTGAGACGTCATTCATTACAACTTTCCTTACTTGCGCGCGGGTAGCCCCGCGCACCTGTGTTAACCTGCAATTGCTAACCCTGCGGTCATATGCAGACCATAAAATAGCCCACGGCCAATCAGTTCACCCAGCGCCACCAGCACGACACCTGCAAACAGGCCGAGCGTTTTTGGCTCCTGACGACGAATCAGCGGGCAGATCCAGCAGCCTAAACCCGCCGCCAGCAACGCGATGCGCCATACCTGAAGCGAACCATAATCCGGAAGCAGGGCGTTAGCCTGCTGGATGGAACTCTGTATTGTCCCCAGCGTATTGCTTTGCAACACGACGACCGCCACGCAGACGATAAGTGCCAGTGCGCTGACTGACGCAGCAAGAGCACTTTTGAATGTCACGTTTGCAACGCGCAGCAGCAGCGCGGCCAGCAGAGGACCAGCCAGAACCATCGTCAGGAAGAAGCTCAGCGTGGTGTAACCCGTATACCAGGTCGGGACAGTCTCAATCTGATAGACCCGGGTCATCGCCCAGACAAAAACGATGCCCAGGATCTGGCTGACAACCAGCCAGATTTTGCCCAAAGCTGGGGGCATTTTACCGATAACCGACACCAGCCACCAGAAACCGCCCACGGCAAAGAAGATCGAACCCGCCGCGATCTCATTACTCAGCGCTGACGCGCCCACGCGGTTAAGCGAGTTGAAGGCACGCAGCGGGGAGCCAAGATGCAGTACCGAGGCCATAAACCCAATACCCATTACCAGCCAGATACAAAACAGGCTGCGCACGATACGCATTCTGGCCTTGTCATCATTTTCCTTAAGCCAGACGAAGCCCATCACGATTAACGTGCCGGCCACGCACTGCCCGAAAACGGTGAAGATCACCAGCGGCCATTCATGCCATCCACTTCCCATCTCACACCTCCTTCGGGTTTGCCAGGTAGCCGGTGGTGTCACCCGTCGGACGGCTGTTGGCGTTAGGTTTAATCACAATACTCGGCTTCGTGAAGTGCGCAGACGGCAGCGGCGCGACGGCAGCAAGCTGACCGTGTTTTTTGCGCAGCTCTTCAATCGGGCCAAAGTCCAGCGCGCGCAGCGGGCAGGATTCGACGCAGATGGGCTTTTTGCCGTCCGCCACGCGGCTGTGGCAGCCGTCGCACTTGGTCATGTGGCCTTTGGCGGCATTGTACTGCGGCGCGCCGTACGGGCAGGCCATGTGGCAGTAGCGACAGCCGATGCAGACATCCTCGTCCACCACCACAAAACCGTCGTCGCGCTTGTGCATTGCCCCACTCGGGCAGACCTTGGTGCAGGCCGGATCTTCGCAGTGGTTGCAGGCAATCGACAGGTAATAGGCGAAGACATTCTGATGCCAGACGCCGTTGTCCTCCTGCCAGTCGCCGCCCGCATATTCATAAATACGCCGGAAGCTGACGTCCGGGGTCAGGTCTTTGTAATCCTTGCAGGCCAGCTCGCAGGTTTTACACCCGGTGCAGCGGCTGGAATCAATAAAAAATCCATACTGGGTAGTCATCGGTTAATCCTTATGCCTTCTCGATCTGCACCAGGTTCGTGTGCTGCGGGTTGCCTTTCGCCAGCGGTGACGGGCGGTGCGTGGTCAGGGTATTGATGCAGGAGCCGTGATCGACACGATCGCCGTTCATGTTGGCGTCATGCCAGGCGCCCTGGCCCATCGCGCTTACGCCGGGCATGATGCGCGGGGTGACTTTCGCGGCAATACGCACTTCGCCGCGGTCGTTGAAGACGCGCACCATATCCCCGTTTTTGATACCTCGTTGCTCTGCATCCACAGGGTTAAGCCACACCTCCTGGCGACAGGCGGCCTGGAGCACATCCACGTTGCCGTAGCTGGAGTGGGTACGGGCTTTAAAGTGGAAACCGAACAGTTGCAGCGGGAATTTGCTGCGCTCGGGCGCGTCCCAGCCTTCAAAGGTTGAGGTATAGACCGGCAGCGGGGTGATGGTTTCGTCTTTTTGCAGTTCCCAGGTTGCCGCAATATCCGCCAGCTTGCTGGAGTAGATCTCGATTTTGCCCGACGGGGTTTTCAGCGGATTGGCATCCGGATCGTCACGGAATTTTTTATAGGCCACAAAATGTCCGTTAGGATCTTTGCGCTTATAAATACCCATTTTTTTCAGCGCATCGTAGGATGGCAGCAGCGGATCTTTGGCGACCATTTTGGCGTACAGGTAGCGCAGCCACTGCTCCTGCGTACGGCCTTCGGTGAATTTCTGATGGATATCCGGTCCGAGGCGTTTCGCCACTTCACTCATGATCCAGTAGATGGGCTTGCGCTCGAACTTCGGGGCGGTAACCGGCTGGAGAAAAATCAGGTATCCCATGTTGCCGGCGTAATCGTTGGGGATGATATCTTCCTGCTCGACGGTCATCAGGTCCGGCAGAACAATATCGGCATACTTCGCGGACGAGGTCATAAAGTTGTCGATGACGACGATCGTTTCGCACTTGTTCTCATCCTGCAAAATGTCGTGAGTTTTGTTGATATCGGAGTGCTGGTTGATGATGGTATTACCCGCGTAGTTCCAGATGAACTTGATCGGCACATCGAGCTTATCTTTGCCGCGTACGCCGTCGCGCAGGGCGGTCATCTCCGGTCCACGGGCAATGGCATCCGTCCAGCTGAAGCAGGAGATTTGCGTTTTCACCGGATTTTCCGGCAGCGGCATGCGTTCGATGGTGATGGTGTAGGTCGATTCGCGCGCGCCGCTGTTGCCGCCGTTAATGCCGACGTTGCCGGTCAGGATCGGCAGCATGGCGATGGCGCGGGACGTTTGCTCCCCGTTAGCCTGACGCTGCGGGCCCCAGCCCTGGCAAATGTAGGCCGGTTTCGCCGAACCGATTTCACGGGCCAGCTTAATGATGCGATCGGCAGGGATGCCCGTTATGCGAGACGCCCACTCAGGGGTTTTCGCGGTTTTGTCATCACCCTGGCCGAGAATATAGGCTTTGTAATGACCATTAGCCGGTGCGCCTTCCGGCAGGGTTTTTTCGTCATAACCCACGCAGTATTTATCGAGGAAAGGTTGATCGACCAGATTTTCATTAATCAGCACCCACGCAATACCTGCCACCAGCGCGGCATCGGTGCCCGGACGAATCGGGATCCACTCGTCTTCACGCCCTGCGGCAGTGTCGGTGTAGCGCGGATCGATAACGATCATCCGCGCGTTTGACCGTTCGCGCGCCTGCTCAAGGTAGTAAGTGATCCCGCCGCCGCTCATGCGCGTTTCCGCCGGATTATTGCCGAACATCACGACCAGTTTGGTGTTTTCGATATCCGATGTGCTGTTGCCGTCGTTGCTGCCGTAGGTGTAGGGCATTGCGCAGGCGATCTGCGCGGTGCTGTAGGTGCCGTAGTGGCTGAGGAAGCCGCCGTAGCAGTTCATCAGGCGCGCGACCAGCGAGGCATAAGGGGAGGAGCGGGTGATGTTGCCGCCTACAATTCCGGAGGAGTAGTTAATGTAGACCGCTTCGTTGCCGTATTTTTCGACCACGCTTTTCAGGCTCGCGGCGATGGTGTCCAGCGCTTCTTCCCAGGTGATACGCTCAAACTTGCCTTCTCCGCGTTTGCCCACGCGTTTCATCGGATAGTTCAGACGGTCTGGGTGATTAATGCGACGGCGAATTGAACGGCCTCGCAGGCAGGCGCGAACCTTATGGTTGCCGTAAATATCCTCGCCGGTATTATCCGTTTTAACCCAGTAGACTTCGTCATCGCGAACGTGCAGACGTAGCGCGCAGCGGCTACCGCAGTTTACCGAGCAGGCGCCCCAGACAACTTTGTCTTCTGCGGGCTGAATAGCGGTCTGCACAGCGGCGGCGGCGCTTTTCAGACCAAAAGGTAATGCGATCCCACCGGCGGCAAGCGCCAGAGATCCTATGGCAGTAGATTTAACCAGAGTTCGACGGCTTATACCGCCGTGATGTTCAACTTCGGACATAACTCACCCCATCATTGTTAATAATTATTTTCACCCGTGACTACAACCGGGCTAATGATGGGGGGAGTGTTACTTATTTAGAGGTATTAAATATTAATCCTCGTCAAATCAGGGGAATTGAGTGGGAAAATCATTGCGGCTCAGCGGGCGCATTCTCTTGCGTACCTGCGCCGCTCACCGGGTAGTTGCCGCTACTGGTGCGGGTGTACAAAATTTTGAAAGTATCGTTGGCACAATGCCCAACGACCTGCGCATCCGGCTGATCGGCCTGATCGTTCGGGACGATGTTCAGGGTAAAGCCAGACTCCGGTACGCCGTTGTTGATAATCTTCTGCTGAATGTCGCTTTTCACGCGCTCGCAGGAGTCCGGGGCCGCAAGAAGAGCGGGTGAAGCACTCATTAACAGCAGGGCGGTAATCCAGGGTAACCGTTTCATCTGTAGCTCCTTTTCACTGTGTAGACTGTAAGCATAGCAGGGTTAGGGTAAGCTTTTGTTTTTGGACCTGTCTTTCTGAATTGTCCTGGAGCCCTGCCTGCGTCATAAAATAAATTGCGAGTAATGGTGCTGATTGTCTACCAGATAAGAAGGCAGGGTGCGTTTTGATACCTCTTGCCTGACCAGTTTTCGGTCTCGTCCCCAGATATCTTCGGCGTTGGTAATAACCTTCATAATATGTTCCGGGTTATTAAATTCCGGCAGATCGTATTCGGTATGAGAAATGGTAGACATTTTTTCGGAAATTCTTTCTGGAGTCATTACCCATGAGAAATGCCAGCCGCCATCTTTCACAATTTTATTATTGATTTTTAGCCAGTTCCATTTAAACCATGACCAGTTTTTATCTTTGCGCGCACGCTTCCAGTTTCTGAAAGATTCAGGCTCACCGTGGAAGAAATGCTTAAGGTTGTAATAGGACGTCGCGCGGGGCAAGGTACATTTTCTCGGCGTACCATCCGTATTGTGAACCTGGAGATTAAACTGATAGTTGAACACGTTTTGATGAATAGTCGTGCAGAGCGCGCGCGGATTAATGGCCCTGACCGTGTCGGGAGAGAAGATTTCGTCAACGTCTGACACCAGAATCAGATCGTCGTCTGCCGCGTCTTTTAACCCGTTCATAATGGAGTTGCGAAGCGCTGCTTCATTTGCCCAGGCATCAACCTGGTTATTATCCGCACGGTTTAAAATAGGCTGCGCGTCAAAAGGCACGTAAATGATTTTGTCTTTGAATTTGGCAAACTTTGTAATATCGAAATGCAATTCTCTCGGTATGCCCGTAAAAGAGTGTGTTGCTTCTACAATGACAAAACGGTCAACGACATCAGCGAGAGTATGTAATCTGATGTCGAGCAACATATCTTCGTCATAGTATAAAAAACAGTCGTAAATCATGATGTTAACCCGAAAATTTAAGAATCTAATTTTATAATAGTGTGGAATCTTCCGCGCCCAAAGTAGCCACTTTGGCAGGTCTCGTCAATGCAAACGACGGATTTATACAGCGCAAAGAGTCAAATGAAGTGCTGTTATGTAAGTTGCTGTATTTGCTAATATGATTGTATCTCTTTTTTAACGGTAAATGATGTGAACAAATACGCAGCGATAACGCTACTGGCAACGGTACTGGTGGGATGCGACAACAACACCGCGCCGCTGTCATTTACGCCGGAGATGGCGAGTTTTTCGAACGAGTTTGACTTTGATCCTCTGCGCGGGCCGGTGAAGGATTTTACCCAGACGCTGTTCAACGATAAGGGTGAAGTCTCTAAACGTGTGACCGGCACGATGTCAACGGAAGGGTGTTTCGATACGCTTGAACTGCACGATCTCGACGCTAATACGGGCGTTGCGCTGGTGCTGGATGCTAACTACTACGTCGATGCGGAAACCCAGCAGCAGAAGGTAAAGTTGCAGGGGAAATGTCAGCTGGCGGAACTGCCGTCTGCCGGCCTGACGTGGGACACCGACGATAACGGGTTTGTGGTTGCCGCGCACAGCAAAGAGATGGAAGTGAAGTACCAGTATGACGCCGACGGCTACCCGCTGGGTAAAACTACAGTTTCCGGCGACAAGCGTTTATCGGTCAAGTCGGTGCCGTCGAAAGATCTGCGCAAGCGCATGGATTATACGGCGGTAAGCCTGTTGAACGATAAACCGATGGGCAATGTAAAGCAGAGCTGTGATTACGATCGCCACAATAACCCGGTGAGCTGTGAGCTGGTGATCACCGATGACAGCGTCAAACCTGCCGTTGAGCACAAGTACACCATAAAAAACAGCATTGAATATTATTGAGAATAAAACCGCGCAGGTTACTGCGCGGTGGGTTTAAGCAGGCTGGCGGAGGAGGACTTATGCCCGGCCAGATGCTGATGCTGGAAAATGCACATGCGGATGGTGTTACGGTATTCGCCGTTAATAAAGAACTCATGGATCAGTTCACCTTCCACCATAAAGCCCAGCTTACGGTAGATATGAATCGCTTTTTCGTTCTCTTTGTCGACGATAAGGTAAAGCTTGTAGAGATTCAGGACGTTAAACCCGTAATCCATCGCCAGCTTTGCCGCCCGCGACGCAAGACCTTTCCCCTGGTGCTCCGGTGAAATAATGATCTGAAATTCCGCTCGACGGTGAACGTGGTTGATCTCAACCAGTTCAACCAGCCCGGCTTTCTCACCTTCGCACTCCACCACAAACCGGCGTTCACTCTGATCGTGGATATGCTTGTCGTAGAGATCGGACAGCTCGACAAACGCCTCATAAGGCTCTTCAAACCAGTAGCGCATCACGCTGGCATTGTTGTCGAGCTGGTGAACAAAGCGTAAATCTTCGCGCTCCAGCGGACGGAGCTTAACGTCACACGGCGTCGACATTACGGTGCTACCGTGCGGCCAGTGCGACGATCCAGACAGCGCAGGGTGTTAGGCTCCCAATAGGCGTTGACGTTGGCACTTTGCTGGCATTTGTCGCGGGCATCAAACGCGACGTCTTCTTTATCCCACTCTTTTTCCACGCGCTTATTCACTTTCTGACGCAGGCTGCGGGTGTCATTCCATTGTTCTTTGTCCATGGCGGCGTTCTGACGGCTTTGCGCGCTGTCTCCAGACTCAATGATGAGTTTGCTGGTTTCGGCTGATGCCGTTGCGGCGAAGGCGAACGATGACAGCGCCAGTACGGCTGTCAGACAAAGGCGTTTGCTTAATGTAGTCATAGCGTTTCCTTTAAACGGGTGCAGACAATCGGATTACCCCGTTGGATTCTACACCAATCCGAAAGGGTGTCATACCCGCGCGGCAGGTATGGGAACGATGTGAACATTATCGCGTATGATGTCTAAATCAATCCTCACGAAACGAGAAAAATGTTCAAAACGACGCTGCTTTTTTTCGCGACCGCGCTGTGCGAAATCATCGGATGCTTTTTGCCGTGGCTCTGGCTAAAGCGGGGCGCTTCCGCGCTGCTGCTGATCCCGGCGGGTGTGTCCCTGGCCCTTTTTGTCTGGCTGCTCACCCTGCATCCGGCCGCCAGCGGGAGGGTATATGCGGCCTACGGCGGAGTGTACGTCTGTACCGCGCTGCTGTGGCTGCGCGTTGTCGATGGCGTCAGGCTAAGCCTGTATGACTGGGCAGGCGCGCTGATTGCCCTGTGCGGCATGTTGATCATCGTGGCCGGTTGGGGACGCGCATAAGCGTCCTTATAGTGTGATCGCCCGCTGATTTTACGATCATTGTACTTGTATGGTAGTAGTGTAGTTGCGTAAATTTCCTGCATCACAACGAGCGATGTAAGGAAATGGATTATGAAGATTGTCGGGGCTGAAGTATTTGTCACCTGCCCGGGGCGTAACTTTGTCACCCTTAAAATCACCACCGATGAGGGCATTGTCGGCCTGGGTGATGCCACGCTGAACGGACGTGAACTTTCCGTTGCCTCCTACCTGAAAGATCACCTGTGCCCTCAGTTGATTGGCCGCGATGCGCACCGCATCGAAGATATCTGGCAGTTCTTCTATAAAGGCGCTTACTGGCGTCGTGGTCCGGTCACCATGTCAGCGATTTCTGCCGTGGATATGGCGCTGTGGGACATTAAGGCGAAAGCCGCGAACATGCCGCTCTATCAGCTTCTGGGCGGAGCCTCCCGGGAAGGGGTGATGGTTTATTGTCACACCACCGGGCACACCATTGACGACGTGCTGGAAGATTATGCCCGTCATAAAGAGATGGGCTTCAAGGCAATTCGCGTGCAGTGCGGCGTGCCGGGAATGAAAACCACCTACGGCATGGCAAAAGGAAAAGGGCTGGCGTATGAGCCAGCGACCAAGGGCGCCTGGCCGGAAGAGCAGCTGTGGTCCACTGAAAAATACCTCGACTTCACGCCGAAACTGTTCGACGCAGTGCGCAGTCAGTTCGGCTTCAATGAACATCTCCTTCACGACATGCACCACCGTCTGACGCCCATCGAAGCGGCGCGATTCGGCAAAAGCATTGAAGAGTACCGTCTGTTCTGGATGGAAGATCCGACTCCCGCTGAAAACCAGGAGTGTTTCCGCCTGATCCGCCAGCACACCGTCACGCCAATTGCGGTGGGGGAAGTGTTCAACAGCATCTGGGACTGCAAGCAGCTGATTGAAGAGCAGCTCATTGACTATATCCGCGCCACCATAACCCATGCGGGCGGCATCACCGGGATGCGTCGCATTGCGGACTTTGCCTCACTTTATCAGGTGCGTACCGGCTCACACGGCCCGTCGGATCTGTCGCCGATTTGCCACGCCGCGGCGCTGCATTTTGACCTGTGGGTACCGAACTTTGGCGTGCAAGAGTATATGGGGTATTCGGAGCAGATGCTGGAAGTGTTCCCGCACAGCTGGCGCTTCGATAACGGCTATATGCACCCGGGCGACAAGCCAGGGCTGGGCATTGAGTTTGATGAGAAGCTGGCGGCGAAATACCCGTACGATCCGGCTTATCTGCCGGTGGCTCGTCTGGAAGACGGCACCCTCTGGAACTGGTAAACGAGGAGCGAATGATGAAAAGCGTAGTGATCCAACAGCCGGATGTGCTGGTGATTGAAAAGCGTCCTCTCCCGTTGCCGGGCGCAGGCGACGTCCGCGTCAAAATTAAGCTCGCCGGTATTTGCGGTTCAGACAGCCATATCTATCGCGGGCATAACCCGTTTGCGAAATACCCGCGGGTAATCGGTCACGAGTTCTTTGGCGAAATAGACGCGGTTGGCGAAGGCGTGGAGGGCACCCGACTGGGCCAGCGCGTTTCGGTTGATCCGGTGATCAGCTGCGGGCACTGCTACCCGTGTTCCGTTGGAAAACCGAACGTTTGTACTTCGCTGGTGGTGCTGGGCGTCCACCGTGACGGCGGCTTCAGCGAATACGCCGTGGTGCCGGCGAAAAATGCCTGGCGCATTCCGGATGCGATCCCTGACCACCACGCGGTGATGGTTGAGCCATTCACCATTGCCGCCAACGTAACGGGGCAGGCGAAACCCACCGAACAGGATGTGGCGCTGATTTACGGCGCAGGCCCGATGGGGCTGGTCACCGTGCAGGCGCTGAAGGGCGTTTACAAGGTGAAGCAGGTCATCGTGGTGGATCGCATTGATGAGCGGCTGGAGATGGCGCAACGCAGCGGCGCAGACTGGGTTTTCAACAACGGCGAGCAGTCCTTACAGACCGCGCTGGATGAAAGAGGCATCAAGCCGACGTTAATCATCGATGCTGCCTGTCATCCGTCCATTTTACAGGAAGCGATTACGCTGGCGTCTCCGGCGGCGCGCATCGTGCTGATGGGCTTCTCCAGCGACCCGAGCCAGATTGTGCAGCAGGGGATCACCGGCAAAGAGCTGTCGATCTTCTCTTCGCGCCTGAATGCCAACAAATTCCCGGTGGTCATTGACTGGCTGGAAAAAGGGCTGATCGACCCTGAAAAACTGGTCACCCATACATTTGACTATCACCACGTTACAGACGCCATCGAACTGTTTGAAAAAGACCAGCGGCAGTGCTGCAAAGTCTTGCTCACGTTCGACCAATAATAATTCACGCGGTTAAGAGCCTGCGAAGACAGGCTCTCAGTGGTACGCATCTTACCTTGCAGAGATAGCCATTATGACTCAAGCACAACCTCAAAGAAGTACGTCAGATCTGGTGAAAGCCGCCGTATCTGGCTGGCTGGGCACCGCCCTGGAGTTTATGGATTTCAAGTTTTATAGGATTTAACGCACTGAAAAAGAAGGGAATTATACGGCTCTTAATGTTGCATGGGGCACTGATGGGGCAAACTCACTCAATTTTGAGTTCAGAAGCGCTACCTGAGCATCGTTATTTTCTGACATCCATTTTCCGTAAACCTGGAAAACCATCTGCGCATCAGCGTGACCCATTTGCGAAGCAATGAATGCAGGGTTTGCTCCAGCCGTCAATGACCAACAAGCATATGTGTGACGTGACTGATATGATTTCCTGTGACGAATGCCTGCGCGCTTGACTGCCGTATCCCATGTCTGCCTGACCGAATCGACCGTGAAGTGATCGCCACATAAACCCGTTCTTGAAGTTACGGATGGGAGAAAAACAAACGTGCATTTGTGCTTCTCTTTTTTACCGTACTCTCGTAGATGAACATCAATCATGTGCTCCTTGCCAAGCCTGGTGATTTCAAGCTGGCTCTTTAGTGCTTCAATTGCAGGTTCGATAAGGTGTATCACCCTGTTTGTTCCTGCCTGAGTTTTGGGAACGGTAAATTTATCCTGCGCCAGATTCCTCCTTATCATCATCGTGCCAGCCTTAAGGTCGATATCCTCCCAACCCAAAGCGCACAGCTCACCCGGGCGGATTCCTGTGTAGACGGAAAGCGACCACATATTTTTGGTTTGCTGACTGCGACACGCCTCAATTAGCCTGACAAACTCCTCCCTTGATAGCGGGTCCGGTACGACTCGCGACTCCCTTAGTGGCGATATTCCCTTGAATGGTGTGTCATCGAGATACCCGTTTTCAACGCCAAACTGGAAAATGGCGAAAAGGTTAGTCATGTAGTTATTGACCGTCACTGCAGAACGCCCGGGCTCAGTCACCACATACTGCGTCTTTGGTAGCTGATAACCGGTAAGCAATTCCTTCCTTACCTCAAGAATCCTTTCTTTACTTATCGACGATGCGATTGTCTTCTCACCGAGAATGAGCAGAACGTTTTTGATTATCGTCCGGTATGTCTTAATCGACGTTGATGCGACATCAGTCTCTTTCAGTGATAAATACTTCTCTGCAAGTTCTCCTATGGTTAGCGCCTTACTCACCTCACCAAATCGTTGAAGGTTAGGGGAGTTTGGAAACTGTGATGCATAGTTGAAAGTTCCCGTCTTTACTGCGTAGACAATGCTTGTACGCAGTGACCTGCCCCCACGATTAGATACAACACTCAGTTAGTAACGTCGGAATCTTCATTCTCAGAATGACCCTTTCTCCAGCCCGCTGCAAATTCAGACGGTGTCTGATAATTCAGCGTGGAGTGCGGGCGGCATTCGTTATAATCCTGCCGCCAGTCATTAATAATTTTCCTGGCATGAACGATATCGCTGAACCAGTGCTCATTCAAACATTCATCGCGAAATCGTCCGTTAAAGCTCTCAATAAATCCGTTCTGCGTTGGCTTGCCCGGCTGGATTAAGCGCAACTCAACACCATGCTCAAAGGCCCATTGATCCAGTGCACGGCAAGTGAACTCCGGCCCCTGGTCAGTTCTTATCGTCGCCGGATAGCCTCGAAACAGTGCAATGCTGTCCAGAATACGCGTGACCTGAACGCCTGAAATCCCAAAGGCAACAG
This sequence comes from Enterobacter cloacae complex sp. 397G4, assembly GCF_050031515.1. Classification (NCBI taxonomy): domain Bacteria; kingdom Pseudomonadati; phylum Pseudomonadota; class Gammaproteobacteria; order Enterobacterales; family Enterobacteriaceae; genus Enterobacter; species Enterobacter cloacae complex sp. 397G4. The sequence continues at coordinate 2,260,274 of NZ_JBLGWE010000001.1, forward strand.
TGACCGTCAGGCATTCCTTTGTGAAATCATCGACGCAGGTAAGACACTTGATCCTGCGACCGGTGGAAAGTGCGTCCATGACGAAATCCATCGACCAGGTCAGATTGGGCGCCGCCGGACGGAGCAGCGGCAGACGTTCTGTTGCCAGCCCTTTACGACGTCTTCTGCGTTTTACGCCCAGGCCACTGAGGTGATAAAGCCGGTACACGCGCTTATGATTAACATGAAGCCCTTCACGGCGCAGCAACTGCCAAATACGACGGTAGCCAAAACGCCTGCGCTCCAGTGCCAGCTCAGTGATGCGCCCTGATAAATGCGCATCAGCAGCCGGACGGTGAGCCTCATAGCGGCAGGTCGACAGGGATAAACCTGTAAGCCTGCAGGCACGACGTTGCGACAGACCGGTCGCATCACACATCAACATCACGGCTTCCCGCTTCTGGTCTGTCGTCAGTACTTTCGCCCAAGAGCCACCTGAAGCGCCTCTTTATCCAGCATGGCTTCGGCAAGCAGCTTCTTGAGTCTGGCGTTCTCTTCCTCAAGCGACTTCAGGCGCTTAACTTCAGGCACCTCCATACCGCCATACTTCTTACGCCAGGTGTAAAACGTGGCATCGGAAATGGCATGCTTGCGGCAGAGTTCACGGGCGGGTACCCCAGCTTCGGCTTCGCGGAGAATACTGATGATCTGTTCGTCGGAAAAACGCTTCTTCATGGGGATGTCCTCATGTGGCTTATGAAGACATTACTAACATCGGGGTGTACTAATCAACGGGGAGCAGGTCAGTTTCCCTTTCCCTTTAAGTTAACCTGCCTTACAAAAGCTCCAGCTTGCAAAGCAACCTCTGAGGTTTTATCTGTCGAATTATTATCAAACACATAAATATCAGCAGATGGTAAGCTATCCTTAAAATCAGATACGACCTTTGCGATTGCTGCGTCCTCGTTATAGCAAGGTATAATTACAGCAATTTTTCCTGTGTTTTCCACGTTATTTTCCTTAATTAAAAACTACAAACTTTGAATAAAAGAAGCCTAAAACCAGGCTGGTGCCAGAGAAGAAAATAAGAGTATAAATCCCCGGTATGTCGGCATAGTCAGCAACATACCCTGTTACGATAGACAGCAACCCCATAAAAGCAATAAAGATAAAATACCTTCTGGATGTTGGTGATTTATTGAACGTAAATCTCGCATTCACAAAAAACGAAAACGTCACCGCCACTATAAAGCCAGAAAAGTTTGATACAGCCTGGCTTAACATCAAAAGCTTTGTGGCTATAGCGAACACACCCCAGTGTAGTGCGGTGTTAAGAATCCCTACAGTGAAGTATCTGTAAAAAGTTTTCAGCATAACTAAGTTTAGCTCAAAGGGTTGTGCGACGAGTTTACCACCTAAGACCAATCTGATCAGCACTTGATCATCCTTGATGCAGTAGTGGGGCATGTATGGGGCAAAAAATTAGCGCAAAACAACTCAAACACACAGAAGGTGATGATTCGTCTTGCGCTAACACTTTGCTTTTTACCTGCTTACTTTCTACATACTCAAGCTTTCATTTTTTGCACCTTTAAATTATGGATTTCCAGCTCTACTCCCTTGGCGCCGCGCTGGTGTTTCATGAAATTTTCTTCCCTGAGCAGTCCGCGGCCATGGCGCTGATACTGGCGATGGGCACCTACGGCGCAGGCTACATCGCGCGTATTGTCGGGGCATTTATCTTCGGCAGAATGGGCGACAGAATTGGCCGTAAAAAAGTGCTGTTTATCACCATCACCATGATGGGGATCTGCACCACCTTAATCGGCGTCCTGCCAACCTACGCGCAGATCGGGATTTTCGCACCGGTGCTGCTGGTGACGCTGCGTATTATTCAGGGGCTGGGCGCGGGGGCTGAAATCTCCGGCGCAGGCACCATGCTGGCCGAATACGCCCCGAAGGGTAAACGCGGCATCATCTCCTCGCTGGTGGCCATGGGCACCAACTGCGGGACGCTGAGCGCCACGGCGATCTGGGCCGTGATGTTCTTTGCCCTCGATCGTGAAGAACTTATTGCCTGGGGCTGGCGCGTGCCGTTCCTCGCCAGCGTGGTGGTGATGATCTTCGCCATCTGGCTGCGTATGAACCTTAAAGAGAGCCCGGTGTTTGAGAAGGTAAACGATGCCGAATCCGTTGCGCCGGTTGCTGCGCAGGATACCTCGGTCGGCGCGATGTTTAAGAGCAAATCGTTCTGGCTGGCGACGGGGCTGCGCTTTGGTCAGGCCGGTAACTCTGGGCTTATCCAGACCTTCCTTGCCGGGTACTTGGTCCAGACGCTGTTATTTGATAAGGCGATCCCAACCGATGCGCTGATGATCAGCTCGATTCTTGGCTTCGTCTCCATCCCGCTGCTGGGCTGGCTGTCCGATAAAGTGGGGCGCCGTCTGCCATATATCATCCTTAACATTTCAGCCATTATTCTGGCTTACCCGATGCTGTCGATTATCGTCGATAAGAGTTACGCGCCGGGCGTGATTATGCTCTCTATCATCGTTATTCATAACTTTGCGGTGCTCGGGCTGTTTGCGCTGGAAAACATCACCATGGCGGAGATGTTTGGTTCGCGAAACCGCTTTACCCGCATGGCGATCTCCAAAGAGGCGGGCGGTCTGGTGGCGGTAGGCTTTGGTCCGGTGCTGGCGGGGATCTTCTGCAATATGACCGGGTCCTGGTGGCCGATTGTGGCGATGCTGGTGGCGTACTCGCTGATTGGGCTGGTCTCCGCTTTGCTGATGCCAGAAGTGCGCGACCGCGATTTGAGCCTGGTGGAAGATGCAGCTGAACCCCTGCGCCAGAGCGATACCGCAGCGAAGCAGCGGAAATATGGAGCCCTGTCATGAGTTTTATTAACGATAACTTCATGATTGGCAATGCGAGAGGTGTTGAACTTTATCGTAACGTCGCGAAAGCGCTGCCAATTATTGATTATCACTGTCACCTGGACGCGAAAGATATCTTCGAGAATAAAAATCTCGATAATATTGCCGAACTCTGGCTGGCTGGCGATCATTATAAATGGCGCGCCATGCGCGCCAACGGTATTGACGAAAAATACATTACGGGCGATGCCCCGGCGGAGGATAAATTTGCGGCATGGGCTGAAACGGTCGAAGCGAGCTATGGAAATCCGCTCTATCACTGGACTCATTTAGAACTTCACCACTATTTTAACTGTGACGAACCGCTGGGCAGGCATAACTGGCGTGAAATAATGGAGCGCTGTAATCTGCTATTGCAGCAGCCTGATTTTACGCCGAGGGAACTCATTAAACGCTCCAGGGTAGAAGTTATTTGCACGACAGATGCTCCGCTTGATGATTTACGCTACCATCAATTATTGCTTGATGACGCGACGTTCAACGTTAAGGTATTACCGACCTTTCGTCCGGACGATGTTTTTGCGCAAAACGCGGAACAGTTTGCCGACTTTATCGATCGATTAGGTGAGACGACAGGATCTAAAATCCAGACATTCAGCGATTTTGTTAAGGGAATGAGCCAGCGTATTGCCTGGTTCCACGAAATGGGGTGCCGAATTTCCGATCACGGACCCGTGGAGATCCATTTTCAGTCAGCAGATGAAAGTCAGGTTGAATCCGTGTTTGCCCGAAAGCGCCGGGGTGAAAATCTGGACGCCCGTAATAATGCGATTCTTGACAGTGCCATTTTTATTATGCTGGCGCATAATTACAGGCAGCATAACTGGGCAATGCAGATACACTTCGGTGCGATTCGCAATAATAATTCCCGCATGTACCGTTCTTTGGGTAGTAATACTGGTTTTGACTCGCTGACCGATCAGTCGAATCTTGCGGCCAATCTCAACCAACTCCTGGATGCAATGGCGCAGGCTGAAGCTTTGCCCAAAACCATTCTATATAACCTCAACGCCAGCTATAACGATATTGTCGCGACGACTATCGCTAATTTTCAGACTGCGGAATTGGGCGTTAAATCGCCGATACAGTTTGGCTCCGGATGGTGGTTTAACGACACTCAACGCGGAATGGAAAACCAGCTACATAGCCTTGCGGATCAGGGGCTATTAATGAATTTTGTCGGTATGTTAACCGATTCCCGTAGTCTGGTTTCGTATACTCGCCACGATTATTTCCGTCGTATTTTGTGCAATATCATTGGTGGCTGGGTGGAGCGTGGTGAAGTTCCGGATAATAACGCCATCCTAACGAAGATGGTTAAAAATATTTGCCATGATAATGCTGAAAACTATTTCAGATTCTAAATTCTACTCACTGAGTGGGGATGGAACATGTCTCGTACTGCAAAAAAAATTACTATTCCGGTTAGTATCGGCTACGGACTAACGGATATTATGGGCGGCGGTGCCTTTACCGTTATCGGCGCCTGGTTATTATTCTTCTATACGACATTTGTTGGGTTGTCACCGGTTGAAGCGGCGTCTATTGTTGCTATAGCGCGCATTGTCGATGCTATCGTTAGTTTGTTTATGGGAAGTTTCACTGACCATTTTTACAAAAACTATTTTGGTAAAAAATTTGGTCGCCGACGTTTCTTTTTGCTGATCGGTGCACCGTTGATGCTGGTCTATGCATTGCTGTGGCTTGATGGCATGACATACGGTTTTTATCTCGCCGTCTATCTAGCATTTGAAATTATTGCTGCAATGGTACTGATCCCGTGGGAAACGTTACCGTCAGAAATGACAAAAGACTTTAACCAGCGGACCAAACTCTCTACCTGTCGCATGTTTCTTTCAGCGTCCGGGACGTTTCTGGCGACATTTATTCCCGGATTACTGATCGGCTATTTCGGGGAAAACAGCGCCCATGCCTACCTCATAAACGGCGTTATTTTTGCTGTACTGTTTATGGTATGTGTATTCATCTCGTGGAAGGTGACCTGGGAACGCGAGTTGACGCCGGAAATGCTCTCCGGGCTGGAAAAAAACACACGCCCACAAACAGCAGGGGAGAAGCTGGCTGCCTTTGGACGACTTTTTAAGGAGTATGGTTCCACCCTGAAAATCCGGGCCTTCAGGAAACATCTCGCCATCTATCTGCTGTCGTTTACCGGCAAAGATGTCTACAACACGGTATTTGTATTTTTCTGCGTCTACTGTCTGAATGTCTCTTCCTCACTGGCAGGCACGCTGCTGTCGATGAGTATTGTGGGGCTGCCCGTCACGTTAATTGCGGGTATAGGGATCATCAGATATGGGCCATCAAAGCTATATGTATTTGCCTATTCACTGATGTTGCTCTGTTTGGGGGGCTTCTTTGCCGTGTACCAGATCCCTGCGCTGAATACCGTCGCGACGCTGGTCATTCTGGCCGGGGTGTATCAGGTGGGGCGCTGCGTCCTTGAGTTTACACCTTGGAACGTGTTCCCGTTCATTCCAGATATCGATGAAATGGTCAGCCGTCAGCGTCGTGAGGGACTGTTTGCCGCGGTAATGACATTCTCCCGAAAAACCACGGTCGCTATTGCCACCTTTATTGTGGGTCTCCTGTTACAAAGCGGCGGATTTGTAAAAGGGAGCCAGACGCAGCCAACCGAAGCCATCCACACCATCGCAATGCTGATGTTCATCGGCACTGCTGCCTTGCTTATCCTGGCCCTGTGGCAGGCTCTGACATTTAACCTGAACAAGCGTACGCACAAAATCTTTGTGGATGAGCTGGATCGCCTGAAAGCCAACGGCTCTCCCCAACGCGTATCCGCCGAAGCTCGCCGGGTCGTGGAAGATTTAACAGGCTATTCCTACGACAGGTTGTGGCGTGAGCCGACGGTCCGGTCCGGCGAGCAGACGGTGCGCACCCCTGTATGATCTGGTTTATATCTTTTGCCAGATGTCACACAACTTGATTTTTATATCACACCACTTGGCCGAAAGTTAATGTAAATCAATGTTCATGGCAGCATAACCAGTATTGTGATCGGCAGGATAAAGTAATGACACTGCCATTCTAGTTGGTTTAGTCAACCGGCGCAGCCGCACTGTCACCAGAGCGGCTGCGGATCTCAGCGTTCATAATTAACGAGTCTCAATCATGGAAAACCGTTTATTACAGGCGAAGGCAACGCGTCCTCAGTACGATCGCGACAGCCTCAAGACACGCATTGTTCATTTAGGGTTTGGCGCGTTTCACCGTGCGCACCAGGCGGTGTACACCGATATACTCGCCGCAGAACAGGGCAGCGACTGGGGTTACTGCGAAGTTAACCTGATTGGCGGCGAACAGCAGATCGCCGATCTGAAGGCACAGGATAATCTTTATACCGTAGCAGAGATGTCTGCCGATGCGTGGACGGCGCGCGTGGTCGGCGTCGTCAAAAATGCGCTGCATGCGCAGGTCGACGGCCTTGAAACCGTGCTGGCGGCGCTATGCGATCCGCAGGTCGCCATTGTTTCCCTGACCATCACCGAGAAAGGGTATTGCCACTCCCCGGCAACCGGACAACTGATGTTCGATCATCCGTTAATCGTTGCCGACCTGCAAAACCCCCATCAGCCGAAATCTGCGCCGGGCGTGGTGGTTGAAGCGCTGGCGCGGCGTAAGGCGGCGGGGCTGCCAGCATTCAGCGTGATGTCATGCGATAACATGCCGGAAAACGGCCACGTGATGCGCAATGTCACCTGCGCCTACGCGCGCGCTGTTGACGGCGAACTGGCCGACTGGATTGAAGCGAACGTCACCTTCCCGTCAACCATGGTGGACCGTATTGTGCCCGCCGCCACGGCTGAAACGCTGGATAAAATTGAACAGCTGACCGGCGTACGCGATCCGGCAGGTGTCGCCTGCGAGCCGTTCCGCCAGTGGGTGGTTGAAGATAATTTCGTCGCCGGACGTCCACAGTGGGAAAAGGCCGGTGCGGAACTGGTTTCTGATGTCATTCCGTTTGAAGAGATGAAGCTGCGTATGCTTAACGGCAGCCACTCGTTCCTGGCCTATCTCGGCTACCTGGCCGGTTATCAGCACATTAACGACTGCATGGAAGATGAACATTATCGCGCAGCCGCGCATGCGCTGATGCTGAAAGAGCAGGCGCCGACGCTGAAAGTGAAGGGGGTGGATTTAGCTCACTATGCCGACCAGCTGATCGCACGTTACAGCAATCCGGCCCTGCGTCACCGCACCTGGCAAATCGCCATGGACGGTAGCCAGAAATTGCCGCAGCGGATGCTCGATTCCGTTCGCTGGCACCTTGTCCACCAGAAACCCTTCCCGCTGCTGGCCCTCGGTGTTGCGGGCTGGATGCGTTATGTCGGCGGTGTGGATGAGCAGGGTAACGCGATTGAGGTGAGCGATCCGCAGCTGGCGGTGATTCAGGCGGCGGTAAACGGTAGCGCTGAAGGCGAAAGCCGCGTTAGCGCGCTGTTGGGCATTGAGGCTATTTTCGGTAACGAGCTGCCGAAGGACGCGGTGTTTGTGGCTGCGGTCATGCAGGCCTATCAAACGTTGCTGCAAAAAGGCGCGAAGGCCACGGTTGCTGAGTACGCCTCCCGGCTTTAACGCGATGACATGCCGCCGTCCGCGGCGGCATGTCGGGGCGCAGCTTAGTGCATCCCCAGGCGAATCAGCTCAATCGGTTCGAACTTACCTTCGCATCCCTCGACTTCAACCGTTTTACCACGACGCACCTGCTCGGCATTAAGGCCGTCGCTGTGGATCGCTTTAATCACGCCGAACTGGCCTGTGCCGCTAATCATGACGCGGCTGCCAGTGGTGATTGCATTTCGGTTACGGTCGTATGTCATCATGGTATTTTCTCCTCTCGTACTTATCCGTTACGGCGCTAATTCAACGGCTGCCGTTCACGGGGCACTATTAATACGCCTCTCTTTAACGAAATTATTTGCTTTTGATCAAGCTCACACTTTTTTCTTATTTCATGCAGGCGTTGACGGTTCAGGACACCACTTTACAAAGCGGACAGTTATTTTCCTTAATTGATAGTTTCCGGGTACAAGTGTTTAGGCTTTGTTTATATCCACAATGTCATTCTGGAGGCAGAAAATAACCCTTCATCGGAAAAGGAGTCAGGCTTATGTATAAGAAAATTTTGATGCCTGTTGACGTGTTTGAAATGGATTTGAGCGATAAAGCGGTACGCCACGCGGTCAACCTCGCGAAGGCGGAAGGCGCGACGATCACCCTGGTCAACATTCTCCCTAACAGCAGCCGTTCGTTACTGCGGGGGTTCAATGCCGATATTAAGAAGTTCGAAGAGTATATGACCGCCGAGTCTGATAAGAAGATGAAGGCGCTGAAACGGCTCTTTGATATGTCCCCGGACAATATTGACTGTGAAGTTCGCTTCGGCAACGTACGCGATGAAATCATCAAGCTCAGCAAAGAGGGGAAATATGATGTCATTGTTATCGGATCAAAAAATCCGAGCATTACAACCCATCTGCTGGGTTCGAATGCTGAAACTATCCTGCGCTACGCCACTATTCCGGTATTAGTGGTCCGCTAATTACTTCGCCGCAACCGAAAGGGGGCGGCGAAGTTTTATTCTTCGCTGAACCACTCGCGGTTTTCCTGGCGAATTAACTGAACTGACTCACTAATTTCCTGAAGGTGAAGCGTCATCGCTTTATCTACGGCTTCCACGTCGCGTTTTTCCAGCGCGCTGAAAATATCATGATGCTGGCGCAGCAACATCTCTGGCGGAGAAACATGGTCGAGGCTCATGTAGCGCACGCGGTCGATGGTAGCTTTGATGTTTTCGACGGTATCCCACGCGAGCTGGCACTCGGCGATCTGCGCCAGTTTCTGGTGGAACTCGTCGTCCAGCTGGAAAAAGTCGTTTAACTGTTTGCGGTCGATGGCGATTCGTTGCTGATGCAGGTTTTGCTCCAGCAGGTAGCACTGGTTATCGTTGATGAGCGACGCGGCGCGACGCACCACGGCGCACTCGATGGCCTGGCGAACAAAACAGCCATTCCGTACCTGCGAAAGCGAAATTTTATTTACATAGCTGCCGCGCTGAGGGCGGATCTGAATAAGGCCGTTTTCTGCAAGCTTAATAAACGCCTCACGTACGGGCTGACGGGAAACGTCAAAACGTACCGAAACCTCTTTTTCTGAGAGTGGCGTTCCCGGTGGGATCAGGCAGCGAACAATATCACGGCGTAAGATGCGATATATTTGCTGATTAACGGGCTGGGTAGGATTAAGTTGCGATTCAGCGGCCATGGGTTGTGATTTCTCAGAGAGTTAACCTGAACATACTACCATTCTTTTCCCTGCCATCACATACCCGGCCCGCAGGCCGGGTGGGGTAAATTAACCGCGATGCACGCTGAGTCCGGCATAGGTCTGGCTGACGGGCATCATCTCAACCGTATTGATGTTGACATGCTTCGGCAGATTCGCGACCCACCAGACGGTTTCGGTGATATCTTCCGGCGTCAGCGCATTCGCGTTTTCATAGGTTTTATCCGCTTTCGCGTCGTCGCCTTTGAAACGCACGTTGGAGAATTCAGTTCCGCCTACCAGACCCGGTTCAACATCGGTCACGCGGATCGCGGTTCCGTGCAGGTCGGTGCGCAGGTTCAGGCTGAACTGGCGGACAAAGGCTTTGGTCGCGCCATAGACGTTGCCGCCCGCGTAAGGCCAGCTTCCGGCGGTGGAACCGATGTTAATGATATGGCCACGGTTACGTTCAACCATGCCCGGCAGCACGGCGCGGGTCATGTACACCAGCCCTTTGTTGTTGGTGTCGATCATGTTTTCCCAGTCTTCCACGCTGGCTTTGTGGGCAGGCTCCATGCCCAGTGCCAGGCCAGCGTTATTGACCAGCACGTCAATTTCACGCCATTCGGCAGGCAGGTTGGCAATCATCTCTTCGATGGCGGCGCGGTTGCGGACGTCCAGCTGCGCGGTCAGAATGCTGTCACCCAGCTCGTCTTTTAGCTCCTGCAAACGCTCCTGACGGCGCCCTGTTGCAATCACTTTGTGTCCGTTGGCGACGAAGCGACGCGTGATGCTTTCACCAAAACCCGCTGTCGCCCCGGTAACTAAAATAATCATCTCACTGTTCCTCAACGCTTTTTGTGTTGTACTAACATAGCACGCTCTCCGGCACGTCGTTAAGGCAACATTTGTATGACGCCATTGCAGGCCGGCGCAGGCTGGCCTACTCTGGGGAGAAATACCGTGCTCAGGAGTAAACGATGTCGGTCAACAATCCTTTTTTTGAAATTAGCCTGTTGCCTTATCAGGCGCCACGTTTTGATGCGATTAACGACAGCCATTATCGTCCGGCATTTGATGAAGCAATGCGCCTGAAGCGTGCAGACATTGACGCGATTATCGCGCAGCGCGCCGCGCCGGACTTCGACAATACCGTGCTGGCGCTGGAAAAGAGCGGGGCCATGCTGTCGCGCGTGAGCAGCGTGTTCTTCGCCATGACGTCCGCACACACCAACGATGATCTTCAGGCACTGGACGAGCAGTTCTCCACCGAACTGGCCGGGCTGGCGAACGATATCTGGCTAAACGATACGCTTTTCGCCCGCGTGGAAGCCGTCTGGCAGGATCGCGAGGCGCTGGATGCCGAATCCCGACGACTGACGGAGGAGATGTATCAGCACTTTGTTCTTGCGGGCGCGCGTCTGAACGCCGATGAAAAAGCCGAGCTGAAAGCCCTGAATACCGAAGCCGCCACCCTGACCAGCCAGTTCAACCAGCGCCTGCTGGCGGCGAACAAGGCGGGAGGGCTGGTGGTGGACGATGTTCACCAGCTTGACGGGCTCAGTGCGGAGGAGGTGGCTGCCGCGGCTCACGCTGCCGCAGAAAAAGGGCTGACGGATCGCTGGCTGATCCCGCTTTTGAATACCACGCAACAGCCCGCGCTGGCGGCGCTGTCGTTGCGCGAGACCCGTAAAAAGTTGTTCAGCGCGGGCTGGGAACGCACTCAGAAAGGCGACGAAAACGATACGCGCGAGCTGATCCGTCGGCTTACCGCGTTACGGGCAAGACAGGCGCAGCTGCTCGGCTTTGACAACTATGCGAGCTGGAGCATTGCCGATCAGATGGCGAAAACGCCTGAAGCCGCGCTCGAATTCATGCGCGGGATAGTTCCTGCGGCACGCGGCAGGGCCGCGCTGGAGCAGGCGGATATTCAGAAGGTCATCGACGACGAGCAGGGTGGTTTTACGGTACAGGCCTGGGACTGGGCGTTTTATGCCGAACGCGTGCGCTCAGCGAAATACGCGCTGGATGAGTCGCAGATCAAACCCTATTTCGCGCTCAATACCGTGCTGGAAGATGGCGTATTCTGGACCGCCACGCAGCTGTTCGGTATCCGCTTTGTCGAGCGTTTTGATATTCCGGTTTACCACCCGGATGTTCGCGTGTGGGAGATTTTCGACCACACGGGTGAAGGCATGGCGCTGTTCTACGGCGACTTTTTCGCGCGTGATTCCAAAGCGGGCGGCGCGTGGATGGGGAATTTTGTTGAGCAGTCTTATGAGTTTGCCGCGCGTCCGGTGATTTATAACGTCTGCAACTATCAAAAACCGGCGAACGGGCAGACCGCGCTAATCTCCTGGGATGATGTGATTACCCTGTTCCACGAGTTTGGCCATACCCTGCATGGCCTGTTTGCCAGCCAGCGCTATGCCACGCTTTCAGGCACCAACACGCCACGTGATTTCGTTGAATTTCCTTCGCAAATCAATGAACACTGGGCCAGCCATCCGCAGGTGTTTGCGCACTTTGCTCGTCACTATCAAACAGGCGAACCGATGCCGGATGCGCTGCGGGAAAAAATGCTCAATGCGACCCAGTTTAATAAGGGTTATGACATGACGGAGCTATTGAGCGCCGCGCTGCTGGATATGAACTGGCACGGCATTCAGGAGCCCGTTGAAGACGTGGAAGCCTTTGAAGCCGCCGCGTTGAAAAAAGAGGGGTTGGATCTTCCAGCCGTACCGCCGCGCTATCGCAGCAGCTATTTCGCCCACATCTTCGGCGGCGGCTACGCGGCGGGCTATTACGCCTATCTCTGGACGCAGATGCTGGCGGACGATGGCTACCAGTGGTTTGTCGAGCAGGGCGGTTTGACGCGCGTGAACGGACAGAAATTCCGCGAGGCGATTTTGTCCCGCGGCAACAGCACTGATTTAGCTGAACTTTACCGGAACTGGCGCGGGCACGATCCGAAGATCGAACCGATGCTGGAGAATCGCGGATTGAGTGCGTAAGGCTTTTTAGTGTGGGAACAGAACCGGGCGCGAGGCCCGGTTTTTTCTTTCCCAAAATGAATCCTTAATTCTGCGAAATTTGCAGGAGGATAGGGGCCAGCTTCACGTAGCTACACCTTTACTTTTACCCAGTAAGGATCCCCGCGACTTTAGAACATCTGGCGCTTTAACCCGACTTTATCCGTTGGCCGGACTAAATATACTGCTTCAGCGTCCACGTTTATAAGTCAGCCATCCCTCACAGGATGGCTGTATATTGTTTAATTTAATGAAATACGAACCACACTATCCGGGCCTTTCGTCGTGTTGTCGTCATTGAAGTCCTGCTTCACGGTTACGTATAACGTTTTACCGTCCGGTGTTACCAGAAGACTGTTGGGATGGCTGGTGAACGTCCAGCTGTTTTTCACAGCATAGCTCCCGGCGTCAAGCTGCAACACCTTCCTGGATTCGCGCTGAGTGATGAAAATTTCGTTGCGCTCAGCGTTAAACTTTATTCCCAGCGCATCGCCTTTAATACGCTTGATAACTTTCCCGCTGCGCTCATCAAATACCAGTGTGGTTTTGGCTTTTGAATCATCAGTCACGAACAGGCGCCCGGTGGCCGGATCTTCTGCCATATTCAGGAACAAATACGCTTTTTTATCTCCCGGCGTCCAGCGCTGTTCGATTTTATACGTCTCCGGGTTAATCACCAGAATTTCACCGCCGCCATTGGCGGCATAAAGGCGGTCTGTCAGCGGCGAAAAAATAATCCCCGTCACCCATTTCCCGGCATTTTCGATTCGGGCTTTTAGCGTCATGGTGTTGGCATCAACCACGGAGATAAACCCAGGGTCGGCAACGCCGCCGATAAACAGTTGTCCCTTGTGGAAGAGGATTTCACGCGCACCAACCGGGTCGCCATCCTTGTCTTTGCCTTCAAACATCAGGCGCTGTAGCACCTTGCCGCTTTGCACGTCCACTTTCGATACCCCGCCATCAAGGGTGTTGGTGGTGTAGTAGACCTTGCCATTATCGTCCGCTGCCATGCCGAAGTTTTTCAGGTCGGTGTGGGTTTCACCTTGCGTGGCAAGCGTTGTGGGATCCAGTTTATAGAGCACCCCGCCGTTGACGTTTTTGAAACTCTGCGCGCTCGCAACGTACAACGCGTTTGCCGTTGGGGAGTAAACCATCTCATACAGACCGTCAGCGAGTTCGCGCTGCTTGAGCTCAGCCGAATCCGGGAGGGCTGCTGACGCCGTTGCGCTCAGGGTTAACGCCGCGGTAAGAATGCTTAAGCCCCATGTCTTTCCTTTTAGCCAATGGAATGTGTTCATTTTTTGTTCCTGTCATGCGCGAGCCGCGCTGATTTTGATAAATATACATTTATTTACATTTAACTTACAAAATTACCTGTGCATAATAAAGCAAATAATTATCATTTCCATTCTTATTTGGATGAATGATTTGCACATAACGACAACAACAGACAGGTAACATGATGATTTTTAAAGGCAGGGCTAATCGCGCGAAAGCGCCCGCAGGGTTAATTCCTGCTTCCTTCTCACTTTCACTGCTTGCGCTGGCAATGTCCGCCGTCATGCACCCGGCACAGGCGGATGAAAATACGCAAGAACAAGAGATGGTTGTCTACGGTGACGGGAACGGGAGCGCCGACTCGCAGCAGGATTATGCGGTAAAAACCACGCGTTCAGGCACCAAAATGCTGCTGACCCCGCGCGATATCCCCCAGTCAGTCAGCGTCGTGACGCGCCAGCGTATGCAGGATCAAGACCTGCAAACCATTGACCAGGTACTTACCAATGCCACCGGCGTTTCGTCGCAGCAGGTTGATAGCGAGCGTTCCAGCTACTTTTCCCGCGGCTTTGAAATCACCAATTTCGCCTACGATGAGATCCCCACATCAATGGGCGACGCGTGGAACTTTGGCGATGCGCAGGAAGATACTGCCATTTATGATCGTATAGAGATTGTGCGTGGCGCAAACGGCCTGATGACCGGCGCTGGCGATCCGGGAGCAACGGTGAACATGGTGCGTAAACGTGCCGACAGTAAAACCTTCAGGGGCAACGTCAGCGCAAGTTACGGAAGCTGGAACAAACAGCGTTATGTGGGCGACATCTCCGCGCCCCTCAATTCCGACGGCAGCCTGCGTGGGCGCGTCGTGGCAGGTTATCAGGATCAGGACAGCTGGCTTGACAGATATGGCAAGCGCAAGAAATTTCTCTATGGCGTCATTGAAGGCGATGTAACGGAACACACGACGGCCTCGCTGGGCTGGGACTATCAGCAAACAAACACAGCCAACCCGACCTGGGGCGGATTACCCAGCCTGTACAGTAACGGCAGCCGTACCCATTACGATCGCAACGTCAATACCTCGGCAGACTGGACGGGATACTCCGTTGAGTCGCGTAAAGTTTTTGCTAACCTCACCCACAACTGGGATAACGGCTGGTCGGTGCGTTTCAATGGAACCCACGGCGAGCAAACGTTCAATGATACCCTGCTTTATGTGATGGGCAATCCGGACGCCACCACCGGAGAAGGCGCATCAGGCTGGGGTAGTAAGGATCGCGGCAAGCGCACTCTGGACGCCCTTGATGCCTACGCCAGCGGGCCTTTTGAACTTCTCGGGCGTCAACATCAGCTGATGGCCGGAGCCAACTATAGCCGACAGCACAATGCTACCTTCAGCAAAGACGGGCCAATGGACAGTGCTCAGATTGGCATCTTCAACAACAGCTGGGACGGCAGCGTGGCCGAGCCGGAGTGGGGCGACTGGTATCAAAATGCGGATGATATCGTGCGGCAAAAATCGGCGTATACGGCGGCACGCCTGTCGCTGGCGGATCCGTTGTCGCTAATCGTTGGCGCACGTTATACCCAGTACAGCTCAGATGGCAGCAGCGGCGATATGCGTAAATACAACACCACCCCTTACGGCGGGCTGGTGTATGACATCAACGACAGCCTTTCCGCTTACGCCAGCTATACCTCAATTTTTGCCCCGCAAACCAAACGCACGAAAGAGGGTGCATGGCTCTCTCCCGTCACCGGTAAAAATTATGAAACCGGCCTGAAGGCAGACTGGATGGACGGTCGACTGACCACCAACGTTGCCGTATTCCGCATAGAACAGGAGAACGCGGGGGAGGAAATCAGCGGGGTATTCGTTAATGGATCCAGCGAACAAGCTTATCGCGCAACCAAAGGCGCAGTGAGCAAAGGGGCGGAATTTGAGGTGAACGGTGCCGTTACCGACAATCTACAGCTTACCTTCAGCGCGACCCGCTATGTTGCCCGTGATTCAGATGGCCGCTTCAACAGCTTTGCGCCGCAGACGCAGCTTAAGCTGTTCAGCCGTTACCGCGTCCCGGCGCTTCCGGATCTGACCGTAGGCGGCGGCGTGAACTGGCAGAATCAGGTGTACAAAGATGTCACCGGTCCGGACGGCGAGACGCAGCGCCTCTATCAGGGCAGCTATCCGCTCGTCGACTTGTTCGCGCAGTATCAGCTGACGAAACAGCTGGCGGTGCAGGCAAACGTTCGTAACCTGTTCGACCGCGAATACTACTCATACCTTGATGACTCTGCCGTCTATGGCGAACCGCGTAGCGTCTCGGTAAGCATGAGTTACACATTCTGATCTAATCAGCTTATCGCTATCCTGGCCATCACCTGTTCCGAAATGCGCTTCGGCCCCACCAGCGGCAACGACACGGCGATGGCCGCCATGCCATTGCCATCCTGGTAACGAATAATGTGCCGGTTTGAACGGGTGACGAGCCTGGTGCCGGAAACATTGGATCAGTTAAAGAAGACGTATGTTGGATATGCAGTAAAACAGCCAGACGCAAAAGCGTAAATATTCAATGAACAGGACGCCCTCAGACTCGAGGGTAATCCTGAGAAATACACAAATCCTCAAGTTATTTAATCACTATGTATCTATCTATATAGCGAGTTGGGCTACAACTGTGCAAAAGACCTTGATGACAATGAGTTCAAGATTCTTCTACGCAAAGCCACGAGGAGTTTACGCAGCATGTTTCATGAACAATTGCCCACATTTGGATGACAACATCTGACTAAGTTGACCATGCACCACCCAGACCGATTTCCTTTAATTCAACCTTGCATCAACGGCGCGCTTGAGGAGGTTGTCATTGCGGTGATTTTTCTGGAAAATTCGATATATAAAAGAATACATAACGGGAGGGTGTTTATGGCCAGGAAACGAATGCAGGTTGTGCTGGTGGCGGTTGCGCTGCTGCAAATGCCATCCATGGCGCTGGCAAAGGATATCAGGGTGACTTATGCCGGTTCCATGGGCAAAGTAATGGACCAGGGGTTAGGTCCGGCTTTTTCCAGAGCAAATAACGACGGCTATCAGGGGCAGGGCCAGGGTGCATACGGGATGGCACGCCTGCTTGCAAGCCACAAAATTGAGGCCGATGTGTTTGTCTCCATCACCCCGGGGCCGATGCAAATTCTCAAAGACGCCGGGCTGATAGATGAGGCGGTCCCTGTCGCCAGTACCAGCATGGTGGTCGCTTACAGTCCTGAGGGTAAATATGCAGCGCAGTTTGAACAGGCCAACAGAAAGAAAGACGGCTCGTGGCTGACTCTGCTGACGCAGAAAGATGTCTTATTTGGCCGCACCGATCCTTATGTCGACCCAAAAGGCCAGAATATTGTGTTTAGCCTGATGCTGGCGGAAAAGTATTACAACATGCCGGGCATCACCGATAAAATTTTAGGCTCGCTGCAAAACCCACAGCAGACTCATCAGGAAGGAGGGCTGCTGGCGCGTCTGGAAAGCGGTCAGGTGGATGCAGCAGCGGGATACGAGAGTGAAGTTCGCTCAGCGCATTTGCCGTATGTCGCGCTGCCGGATGAAATAAACCTCAGCAACCCGGCGATGACGAAACAGTGGTATGACACCGTCAGTTTTACCATTAAAGACAGCAAAGGCCAGGATCAAATTCTGCACACTCAACCAATGGTGTTCTATGCGGCGGTGCTGAAAAACGCGCCGAATGGTGTAGAACAGGGACAAAAGTTCGTATCGTTCATGCAAAGCGCCGAGGGGCAGAAATTGTTCAAAGCGTTTGGCTACGCCGAACCTAAAGGAGACAGCTTATACGCCCGCTAAGAAAACCGGGCTGGGTGGCGGGGTGGTTATCTCTGCCCGCTATCCTGCTGTTAAGTATCCCCTTTATCACGCTGATTAGCGTCACGCCCTGGCATCATCTGAAGCTGGCCTGGCGCGACGACAGCGCCATTGCCGTCTCAATGGGACTGGGTGTGCTGGCGCTCGGAATTATCATTCTTATCGGCATGCCGGTGGCATGGTGGCTGTCACAAGCCACGGGTCGAAAACGATTGATCGGTGAACTGCTGGTGATGATCCCTCTGCTGACGCCACCGCTGGCAATGGGGATTTTGCTGGTTTCGGCTTTCGGGCCTTATGGCGTGATTGGCCGCTGGCTTTCACTGTTGGGAGCTACGCTGGTAAATAATCCGGCGGCGTTTGTGCTGGCTCAGGTTTACGGCGCTTTGCCTTATTTTATCGTGGTGTCGCGTTCGGCGTTTGCCACTGTTCCCAAAAATATTCTTGAAGCGGGACAAACGTTGGGAGCTTCTCCCTGGAACCGCTTTCGTTTTCTTACATTACCCCTGGCATTGCCTGGGCTGGCTTCTGCCGTAACACTCGCCTGGGTTCGCGCGGTAGGCGAGTTCGGGATCGTGATGATCTTTGCTTATTTCCCGCAGGGTATACCGGTAAAGCTGTATACCAATCTGCAAAATGACGGGGTGGACACAGTATATACTTTGCTATGGATGCTGCTGGTAGTGACGCTTCCCCTGCCAATGGTCTGCTTTGCTCTTGGCAAACGAATGGCCAGGAAATGAACACCCCTTAGATCGTCCGTTCCTCGTTCATAGCGGATGAGCTTGCTCACGTTTCCATTTCAGCGGGCTACCTCGAATAACCCCAAACCGGATTCTTCACAAAAGGCCACACACAGAAACCTCCAGTCAGTCAGACTGAAAGTGCAGGGCAGGAAGAAAATGTGGCGCGCGCTGGATATGTCTTACAATCGGATCGGTGGGATTATGCTGGGGGAACCATGGAGGCGTAAATTGGTACGTCGCGATAGCGGAAGAAATTACGCAAAGTTAACGTTGTATGCTCTTTGTCTCCCGAAGCCAGAACCGGGCTTTGCGCCCGGTTACTCTTGTATTAACCACATGTCCGACTCTTCGAACATCTCCTCAAGCATGCGGTTGAGCTTTTCACGGTCGCTTTTGCTGGCGTCGCTGTTCAGGCCGTTCGCTTGCATTGGCTTAACCGTCACGCTGGCATCAGGAAAAATCCGGTGCACGCGTTTTGTCAGTTCGGCCAGAATGATTTCCCTGGCTCCCTCCAGCCCCTGTACGTTTCGCTTGTCATAAACCAGTTCCACAAACATGATTGTTTACCTTATGGATATTACGCATGTGATTCAGCCTGAACGTAAAATACTACTGTATATGGGTACAGTCAAACGGCGTTCAGACTAAAGCATTGTCCAGAGCAATGCAGACAGCGTTGCCAGCCCCCCCAATACGACCAAAAACACCGTCACGCCGCGAAGCTCTGCCAGCGAGGGGCGGGTGTATATGAGGTACGCCGGGATAAGGAACAGGATCACCGCGATCAGTGGTCCGCAGAACATTTCAATCAGGCTGAGCACATCCGGATTGGCATAAACAATGCCATAGGTCAGCAGGAACAGCGCCAGAGAGGCCAGCCGCTTGCTGGCGTTGGCCTTTTTGCCGGATACGCTGGCAGCCAGCTGACCAAACGTTTGTGCGACCGACAGACCTACGCCGAGGAAGGATTTCGTCATACCGATGATAGCGATGAGCGGGGCAATGTGGTAAATCAGGCTGAAATCACCGTTTCCCTTCATCACCGACAGCACATTCAGGTTTTCCGCCTTCGCTCGCACAAAGTTGTCATGGGGGATCCCCAGCACGCAGCTCAGCACGAAAAAGAGGATACTGGCGAAGATAGCTAAGTAGGCGATACGGATCACGAACAGTGCCTTTTTCTCACCCTCCGCTTTCCTCTCCCGGTAGTAAGAGCTCAGCGGGGAGACCATAGGCGCGCAGCAAAACGAGAAGGTAATAAGCGGCAGCGTCAGCCAGATATTTTTCAGCGTTACCGGCAGCGGCGTGGCGTTCATTTCAGCGGCCGTATCGGTCAGGTTAGACAGATGCCATCCCGGGATAAGTGATACGGCGATCAGCAGTACAGATGCCGCGAACGGCAGCGCCAGTGCGCTCATAATGGCCACGACTCTGTCCCGGCCCTTGCTAAGCACCACATACAGCGCAGCAACCACGATAAACGACAATGGCCCACGGCTGATGGCGGTAATATGCAGATGCTCCACCAGTAAATTACTCAGCGCATTAATCAGCGCCACCCCGTAAACCAGGGTTACCGGGAAGAAGGTCACACAATAGAACAGGGTGATCAGCTTTTCACCCCTTCCGCTGAAGAAGGAGCCGAAGATCGGCAACGTGCCGTTTTCAGTCTTCTCTTCACGCATATATACACGACAAAGGAGTAAATGTGGGATCAGGGATAACGGCAGCCCCAGCAGGAGCATAACCAGAAAAATAACCGGACCACGGGTGCCGATTTCCACGGGAAGGAACAGTGTTCCCGCTCCGACGGCTGTACCATAAAGGCCCAGCGTCCAGATATTATCCTGCCAGTGCCAGTTAGAGCGTGTTGTAATATTAGCTGAGAGAGTTGTGGCTTTATTCATCATATTTTACCGCGTTGTTAGAGGGGCGACGACTTATTTAGTTTTTATCTGTCTGTAGTCGTCGCTGCGCCATTACGTCACGGGTGGGAGGGGTTTGATGTTGCATACCGAAAACCTTATGTGTATGCCTGCAATAACTATCGTTATTCTTTGACGATGCTTTAACAGGCGGTTAATTAAGAAAGGGATTTGTTAAATTAACGAACAAATAACGACTGACTTTCCCTGCCTGCACGTCTGTTAATTAAAGAATAAACACCCTGTTTTATTAAGTACCATAAGGCGCCATCATATTGAAGGGGGGCTTATTTAATTATTTTATTGGGCGTGAAATTATCCCGTTATGCCTGAAATTAAAAAACAGAATGTAGACAATCGTGTAACCCGCTCGTAGCTTTCGAACCGTCTTGTAACATAACGCTCTCTTTATGGTGGCGAAGGGGTTAAGGACGTCGTATGCCTGCTATTAAACGCCCCATAAGAAAATCCTCTTCTATACTCAGTTACGTTTAGTGAAATATGCCGCCGCTCCACACGTCGCGTTCCCTTAATAGCGGCGGGCAGCAGGGGTATATATTCACGAAAACGCCTTAATAATGGTCAATTTTGCATTTTAGAGGGGGTTTCCTTGTATGTTGCATTCTCAATCCTCGCGGGTCGGCAGCATTTTGCTGCTGCTGGCCGCGATAATAGCCTTCGCGGTAGCGCTATACGCCTGGTGGACGCCGCTTACCGGCGTCAATGGCACCATTGGCGCACTGGGCGTGGTCATTGCCAGCGTAGTGCTGGCAATCCTGACCTTTATGTTACGTGCGGCATCGCGTCGTGGGGCGCGCGTTTTTCTGATTATTGTCACCCTGGTGGTGTTGGCGGGTATTGCTTTCGCCGCCGCGCTGCTGCACCAGTACATCATAACGGCAGCCATGGTGGTCGGCCTGATTGGTCTGATTATGCTGAGCAGCCATTCCGCTCGTTACAACCATCCCGTCAGAAGCTGAGGAGCCGCCCGTGCACAACGATAAGCATTATCCCTTCATAAAAGTCAGCATGACGGCGCTGGCGCTGCTGGTCGCTCCGCTCGCGCTACAGGCGCAGGATAAGGCCGCTGAAGCCTCTCAGGGGACACAGGAATCACTGAACATTGATGCGGCCGATCAGCAGGCGCCCGGAACCACAAAAACCACCGACGATGCCTCAACCGGCAGCGGTGATGGAAAGAAAGTCGCCTCGGCCAGCCAGCCAGCGACGCCGCTGGTGCCCGGCACCGCCACCTGGGACAGCTTCCACGGCCAGCTTAACGCGCAGAAATACAGTCCCCTGACCCAAATTACGGCGGATAACGTCGGGAAATTAACGAAAGTCTGGGAGTTCCATACCGGCGACGTCTCGGACGGTAAAGGCGATACGCCAGCTACCGTCTGGTCCGCAACGCCCATTTTCGCCAACGATACGCTCTACATCGGCACGCCATTCGATCGCCTGATTGCGCTGGATCCGGGGACGGGTAAAGAGAAGTGGCACTATGACACCAAATCGTCGCGCAAGGCGCTGACCCAGCCGGTGCTGAAAAATCGCGGCGTTTCCTACTGGCAGGCCAAAAATCCGGTGACAGGTGAGGCATGCCAGAAGATGGTCTATATGGGCACCGTTGACGGCAAGCTCTTTGCGCTGGACGCCGATTCAGGCAAACCGTGCAGCGGCTTTGCGAACAACGGCGTGCTGGATCTGAACCAGTGGAACACCGTTAACGCGAAGTATCCGCTCTCTGTCCTGCAACCGCCAACCGTTGTCGGCAACCATCTGCTGGTGGGCTGGGCCGGGAAGGACTGGGCCTATGCCGAAGCCCCTCCAGGCACCGTATTTTCAGTCAACGCCCAGACCGGTAAGCTTGAGTGGACCTTTGAGGCGATCCCCGCAGAGATCCGCAAGCGTACCGGTACCGCCAACGTCTGGACGCACATGTCCGCCGATGAGGCTAACGGGCTGGTCTATCTCCCGGTCTCATCGCCGTCTCCCAACTATTGGGGCGGCAACCGCGTAGACGCTATTCCGCTTGGCACCTCGACCACCGCGCTGGACATCAACACCGGTAAAGTGGTCTGGTCACGTCAGTGGGTACACCACGACGTCTGGGATTACGATATCAACTCCGCCCCGACGCTGATGGACATCACCGTAGACGGCAAGCAGATCCCGGCGCTGGTGCAGGCCACCAAGCAGGGTTTCCTGTTTGTGGTTAACCGCCTGACGGGGGAGGACGTATGGCCAATCGAAGAACGTCCGGTTCCGCAGGGTGATGGTTCGGTCCAGGGCGAAGTTCTCTCGCCCACGCAGCCATTCCCGACCAAACCCGCGCCGCTGCTCGACCAGTCGAAAAAACCGGAAATCTGGAAGCTGGCGGATATCGTCGGTGGCGGCCAGTGCTCCCGCCTGTGGGATAACCTGACCTATGAGGGAATGTATACCCCGCCAACCACCAAAGGCGAAGGCACGCTCACCTATCCCGATAGCGCCGGCGGCGTCCAGTGGGGGGGGGTGGCGTTCGATCCGCAAAAACAGATCGCCATCGTCAACACCTCGCATATCGTCCAGTACGTGAAGCTGTACAGCCGTGAGGATTACGATAACGCAGACAAAGACTCCGGCAACGAAAGCGGCTTTGCCCCACAGGAAGGTGCCCCGTACGGTATGCGTCTGCTGGTGGCGAGCAACTGGCTTGGCATGCCGTGCTGGCAACCGCCGTTTGGTGAAATCGTGGCGCTGGACATGCACACGGGCGATGTGAAATGGCGTCGTCCGGTTGGCGCCTCCCAGCAGTATGGCTTCTTCATGCCGGAAAGCTGGGGTTCGCCTACCATTGGTGGTCCGGCAGTGACGGCGGGCGGCGTGATCTTCATCGGTGCTTCAATGGATGCCAAAGTGCGTGCCTACTCGGTAGAGAGTGGTGAAGAGCTGTGGTCCGATCAGGCCGAAGCTCCGGCGGTAGCGAACCCGTCCGTCTATGAATATAAAGGTCGCCAGTATGTGGCCTTCGTGGCAGGCGGGAATACGATCCTGAAGGATCAGGTGGGCGATCAGGTGGTGGTCTACGCCTTGCCGGAATAATTCATCAGGAAGGGGAAATAAGCGTGGGGCCTGCGGGCCCCACTTTATTTTGCAGTAGTCGTTTTACCGACGCGTTATTTATCGGCTGATGCGCCAGCACGCGCTGACATCTGCTCGGCGGACTTCAGATGCTGCTCAACGACCGGAGTGTGCTCGTTGGCCAGAGCCTTCACATCCGGATCGTCGATTTTACTGGCGTCGCTCTTAAGCTTCGACAGCACCTTCTCGTGGTCCTTCACGCCAGCATATTCCATATACATTTTGTCAAAAGCGTCACCGCGCTGGTTTTCCAGCCTTGAGTTCAGGGCTTTATGCGCGGCGTCTGGTTCGGTCGACAGCTCCACGCCCTTTTTCTGGGCAACGGTCTGGACTTTGGTCAGCGCGGCGCCGTGATCGTCGACCATTTTCTGGGCGAATGTTTTCACTTCACTGGTTTGGGCCTTGTCCAGGGCGAGCCTGGCGGCGGCAACTTCGTTGATATTGGCCTGCGCCATGTCCTTCAATGCTTTCTCGTCGCCGGAGCTGAGTCTGGCGTCCGGTTGAGCCTGGCCCGCAATTTGAGTTTGCGCGGCGCTGGTTGTCTGGGCTTGTACGCCAACGGTGCTGAACATTGCTGCAACTGCTGATACGGCTAGCAGCCTTTTCAGGGTTTTACTCGTGTGCATATTGTTCTCCTGATGGTCATGGTACAGGTAAGTTTCAATTGCTTCAGGCGCAACCGGCAGATAAATGACGACTGCACAGGTCAGTATAGTAGATGAACCTGCTGCACCCGCTGTTCAGGTCAGTGATGGCTGGTCGTGATGCTCAATCCTTCTACAATATTGATACGGATCATTTACATATTTGCTGCTAATGTTAAATATATAGATTCATCAACAGGAGGAATGATATGAAAAAAGCACTATTAGGGAGTGTATTGGCTTTAACAGTAGCAAGCTTCGGCGCATCTGCGGCAGATATGATTTCCAAGGATGAAGCGCACCACTTCAAGCTTGAATACCTTGGTAATGTATCTGTAGGGGCTTCAGGTGGACAAATTTCTTCACCTTCAGATCTTCATCAAAAACTCTCAAAACTGGCAGACGAGAAGGGCGGGAAATACTACGTCATCATCGCTGCCCGCGAGCATGGCCCTAACTTCCAGGCCGTCGCAGAAGTCTTTAAATAATTTTCTCGGATAACACAAAAACCCGCTTATGGCGGGTTTTTGCTTACAGACAGCCAAAAAAATGCCCCTGATGCGGGGCGAGTGTGAGTCAAAACTTTTCTTATGTTTATCTGTTTTGTGCTCTAAGGCTTTGGGACAATAACACCCTGTTCAAATAATGCAATTAAATGCGACGGCAGCATACGTTACACAGATAGTCTACTCTTTACATACAGTTATGGTGAAAGGCAGTTAATCGTTAGCTGTCGCCTGCTGGAGAATGGAAACAGTAAACGGTTGCAAGAGGTAAACATGAACGTTGACGCACTGACGCAAAAGGCAGAAGAAGAAATTTCAGCGCTTATAACCAAAAAAATTTCAGAGTTACGTAAAAAAACAGGGCAGGAAGTGTCTGAAATTGAGTTTATCGCTCGTGAAGCCATGACAGGCCTCGAGGGATATGAGGTAAAAATCAAACTTATTTAATCAAAATTATTACCTGTTTCGGGACACTGGATAAATCAGAACGGCAAACGTCAGCTAAGACTATCCTGCGCGTGGCAGGATTGAAGCCAAAAAGCCCGGTGACGCTGCGCTTACCGGGCCTACAATTAACGCAATCCACAGGCCGGGCAGGGCGTAGCCGCCACCCGGCTTACCAGGCTTACACTATCGCGTTCGGGCACGCTTCGCCCTTTTCGAGTTGACGCAAATTCCCCAGCGTGGTTTCCGAAATGCTGATCAGCGCTTCGGCGGTCAGGAACGCCTGGTGCCCTGTGAACAACACGTTGTGACAGGCAGACAGGCGACGGAACACGTCGTCCTGGATCACGTCATTAGATTTATCCTCAAAGAACAGATCGCGTTCGTTCTCATACACATCCATACCCAACGCGCCGATTTTTTGCGTTTTCAACGCTTCGATAGCCGCCTGAGAGTCGATCAGCCCGCCGCGGCTGGTATTGATGATCATCACGCCGTCTTTCATCTGGTCGAACGCCGACTGGTTAAGCAGATGATAGTTCTCCGGGGTCAGCGGACAGTGCAGGGAGATAACGTCAGACTGCGAGAAGAGCGTTTTCAAATCGACATACTCCACGCCCAGCTCCAGCGCAGCGGCGCTTGGGTACGGATCAAACGCCAGCAGGCGCATGCCAAATCCTTTCAGGATGCGAAGGGCGGCCACGCCAATTTTGCCGGTACCGATGACGCCTGCGGTTTTACCGTACATGGTAAAGCCGGTCAGCCCTTCCAGAGAGAAGTTAGCATCACGGGTTCGCTGATAGGCACGGTGAATACGACGGTTGAGCGACATCATCATCCCGACCGCATGTTCTGCCACGGCTTCCGGAGAATAGGCCGGGACGCGAACGACCTTCAGACCCAGCTCTTTGGCGGCATCGAGATCGACGTTGTTAAAGCCCGCGCAGCGCAGGGCAATATATTTCACGCCCTGTTTTTTCAACTCTTCCAGCACCGGTCGGCTACCGTCGTCGTTAACGAAGATACACACGCCTTCGCAGCCGTGGGCGGTTTTAGCCGTCTTTTCAGTTAGCAGAAAGTCGAAAAATTCAAGATCGAAACCGTACGTCTCGTTAACATGTTGCAGATACTTTTTGTCGTACTGCTTTGTGCTATATACCGCGAGTTTCATAAGACTTTCTCCAGTGATTTTGGAACCACGTTAGCATGTTTAAAATTATCTTACAATTTTTCAAAATTCATTGAAATCAATAAGTTCTATGAATTATTGTAGAGCATCTACTCTTAAAAATGGCATTACCTTCAACTGACTGGCTAAACATGCGACAATGAGCGGCAAGAACGGCTTATTTTTTTCGCAAAATCAGGATATTAACTGCCCATGAAGGGTAAATACAAAGCCGCAATCGCGCTATTACTGCTGCTATTTCTTGTGCCGCTGACGCTGCTGATGACGCTCGCCCAGTGGGTACCCACGCTCGCCGGGATCTGGCTCCCCGTTGGAACGCGCATCGCGTTTGAAAAAAGCCCACGGCTCACGCGTCACGCCCTGATCATCCCCGATCTCCGCTATCTGGTAGAAGAGTGTGAAATTGCCCGCGTGGAAAACGTGACTCTGTCACAGCCCAGCCGCTGGGATCTGGATATTGGCGCACTTGAACTTAACTCTGTCTGCCTGAGCAAATTACCGCAATCGGCGCCATCTACGGTGGCGCCGAAAACGCTGGCGCAGTGGCAGGCCATCCTGCCCAACACCTGGCTGACCATCCATCGCTTTACCCTTTCTCCCTGGCAGCAGTGGGAGGGTGAGCTGCATGCCTCACTGACGCCAGCCCGCCAGGACATCACCTATAACGGCGAGCAGGTGAGCATTAAGGGGCAGTTACGCGGCCAGACCCTTTCCATCAGCCAGTTCGATGTGCAACTGCCGGATCAGCCGCAGCCCGTGAAGCTGGTCGGTGAATTTACCCTGCCGCTGGTGCCGGACGGCGTGCCGGTGAAAGGGCATACGGTCGCGACCTTTAACGTGCCACAGTTATCCTCGCTGGTCGATGCCGAACTGGACTGGGAGGACAATCAGGGCCAGCTGGTGGTCATGGCGCGGGACAACCCCGATCCGCTGCTCGATTTACCGTGGCAGATCACCGCTCAGCAGTTGACCATCAGCGACGGACGCTGGAACTGGTTAGCCTCCGGCGTGCCAATGAGCGGACGCGTCGGGCTGAAAGTGGATAACTGGCAGCAGGGGCTGGAGAAAGCCACCTTCACGGGGCGGCTCAACGTGCTGACCCAGGGGGATGCGGGTAAGGGCAACGCGGTGCTGAATATCGGTCCCGGCTCGCTCAGTATGGATAACAGCGCTATGCCGCTGCACCTGAGCGGGGAAGCCAAGCAAAACGATCTGATCCTGTATGCCAGACTCCCGGCGAAGCTGACCGGCAGCCTTTACGATCCGCAGCTTACGTTTGAACCCGGCGCTTTATTGCGTTCGCGCGGGCGCATCATCGACTCGCTGGATATCGATGAGATCCGCTGGCCGCTGGCGGGCGTGAAGCTCACGCAGAAGGGCGTGGACGGCCGCCTGCAAGCCATTCTGCGGGCGCATGAAAACGAGATGGGCGATTTTGAGCTGCATCTGGACGGCCAGGCTAACGACTTTTTACCGGACAACGGTGTGTGGCAGTGGCGTTACTGGGGTAAAGGCAACTTCACGCCGATGAACGCGCGCTGGGATGTCCGGGGAACCGGGGAGTGGCGCGACAACGTTATCGAACTGACCGATCTTTCTACGGGTTTCGACAAATTGCAGTACGGCACGATGCTGGTCAGCAAGCCACGCCTGGTGCTGGATCACCCGGTGCGCTGGTCGCGGGACCCGGATAACCCCACCTTTAGCGGCGCGCTCGCGCTTAACGCCGGGCAAACAAGCTTTTCAGGCGGAAGCGTGCTGCCGCCGTCCGTTTTGACCTTCAGCGTTGACGGGACAGACCCGACGGTGTTCCAGTTTAAAGGGAACCTGCATGCGGACGACATCGGCCCGGTCCAGGTGAATGGACGCTGGGACGGCGAACGCCTTCGCGGTCAGGCCTGGTGGCCAAAACAGTCTCTTACGGTGTTTCAGCCGCTGATCCCGCCAGACTGGAAAATGACCCTGCGCGGCGGCGAAATGTACGCGCAGGTGGCTTTCTCCGCGGCCCCCGATCAGGGGTTTGAGGCCGGGGGGCACGGGGTGCTGAAAGCGGGCAGCGCGTGGATGCCGGATAACGAGATCAACGGCGTGGATTTTGTTCTTCCGTTCCGCTTAAGCCAGGGTACCTGGTCGCTGGGCACGCGCGGGCCGGTAACGTTACGAATCGACGAGGTGAAAAACCTGGTCACAGCCCGAAATATCACCGCGGATCTCCAGGGCGATTATCCCTGGACCGAAGCGAACCCGCTCCTGCTCACCAACGTGAAGGTGGAAGCGCTCGGCGGGAAAATCACCATGCAGCAGTTGAGAATGCCGCAGCACGATCCGGCTTTACTGCGCGTGGATAATATTTCCTCCAGCGAACTGATAAGCGCGGTGAATCCGAAGCAGTTTGCCATGTCCGGCCCGGTGAGCGGCGCGCTGCCGTTCTGGCTGGACAATGAAAAATGGATCATTAAAGATGGCTGGCTGACCAACCCGGGGCCGATGACGCTGCGCATCGACCAGGACACGGCGGATGCCATTGTGAAAGACAACATGGTTGCCGGGGCGGCGATCAACTGGCTCCGCTATATGGAAATTTCGCAGTCGTGGACAAAACTCAATGTGGATAATCTGGGTGTGTTAACCATGCAGGCGGCCATTAAAGGCACCAGCCGCGTCGAAGGTAAAAGCAGTTTCGTAAACCTGAATTACACCCATGAAGAGAACATTTTTACCCTCTGGCGCAGCCTGCGCTTTGGGGACAATCTGCAAACATGGTTTGAGCAACATGCGGCGATACCCCTTCTCCGCAGTTCGACAGGCAAGGAAAGTGAGGAACAACAATGAAAAAGAGGGCTGGTGTACTCACCGTGGCCGTCGTCGCGCTGCTATCAGGCTGCACGCCGCGCATTGAAGTGGCGGCGCCCAAAGAGCCGATCACCATCAACATGAACGTGAAAATCGAGCATGAAATCCATATCAAGGTGGATAAAGACGTTGAAGCCCTGCTGAAATCCCGCAGCGATCTGTTCTGAGGATGTCATGAAACGATTTGCTCTGATGTTACTGGCGCTGGGGATGAACGTTCACGCCGCCACGCTTACGCTCAACGATGCGCGTGCCCAGGGGCGCGTAGGGGAAACCCTGAGCGGCTATCTTGCGCCCGTTCAGCACGACGCTGAAACCCTGGCGCTGGTGAACCGTATCAACGCCGCACGCACGGAAAGTTACCAGCAGCTGGCTGACAGTAATAATTTACCCGTCGACGAGGTGGCGAAAATGGCGGGACAAAAGCTGGTGGCCCGCGCGCAGCCGGGTGAGTACGTGAAGGGAATTAACGGCAAGTGGCTGAAAAAATAGCTAGCGGTAACGCCTGCGGTATTCGCCCGGCGAAACCCCGAAACGCTGCTTAAAGGCGGTGGAAAAATGGCTATGGTCGGTGAAACCCCAGCTGTAGCCAATCCCCGCCAGCTTTTCGTCATCGC
The DNA here is from genome assembly GCF_050031515.1 of Enterobacter cloacae complex sp. 397G4. Classification (NCBI taxonomy): domain Bacteria; kingdom Pseudomonadati; phylum Pseudomonadota; class Gammaproteobacteria; order Enterobacterales; family Enterobacteriaceae; genus Enterobacter; species Enterobacter cloacae complex sp. 397G4. The sequence continues at coordinate 2,289,741 of NZ_JBLGWE010000001.1, forward strand.
TGATGGAACGCAGCGCCTGAGCGCATAAATCGAGGCGACGGTTCTTAATATACTGCGCTACCACCAGCCCTTTCCCGGCAAACATGCGGTACAAGCTACGCACGGACATGCCGCTCTCTGAAGCTATCCACTCCGGTCTTAACGCCTCCGACTGAATATGATCATCAATCAGGGACAGAACGTGGCGGAACTGACGCTCCTTGCGCGGCAGCACCTCGTCACGCTGCTGGAAGGCCGGACGCAGCAGACACACCATCGCCTCAAGCGCCGCTTCGCTTTCACTGGCGCTGAGATCGGCATTGCCCATGCTCTCCTGTAGCAGACGGTAGCTCAGCTGTACGGTAGGCAGACTGCGGGAGAGGGGCAGCGCGCACCTCACTTCCTGAAAACGCGCGTGTTGCTCAATGATTTGTCGCGGGAGCAGCAGCGAAATCTGGCGGGAACGCTCCTGCCAGTAAATGGAGCACGGGCGGGAGGCGTCAATCAGCGTGATATCCCCGGCTTTCAGCATCGCGCGCTGGTCGTCCTGTTCGATTCCGGCGCTGCCTTCCAGCTGAAACACGGTGTAGAACCAGGCATCGTTGCCGTTTTTGATCTCCTGACGGGTGCGAAACAGGTTAACGCCTGCGGCGGTCACCGTGCTCAGCTTCAGACTTTGGGTGTAGCTGGTTTCCAGCTCGCCGAGAAACGCCCCCTCTAACGGACGTGCCGCAAAATGCCCACAAACCTGGTTAATTTGCGCCAGCCACTGCTGAAAATTGTCCTGTTCGCTTGCACACGCCATTGATGTTCTCGCTGCACCGTCACTGTTTTCGCATTGTTGCATTTATGTTGCATTTTGTCAGGGCTACGAGGCTGACTATAGGAAAGAACACTCAACGGTTACAGCGATATAAGCGGGAATTATCACGATTTGCGGACCCTGTCACAGCTGGCAAAGCGAATGTCACACAGACAAAAGCAGGAATGCGAATCCCCTCTTAGACTGCATACACACCCTGCGAAGCATAACGAAGGAGTATCCTATGTCCGAATCACACGTCGCCATCCTGCCGGGCGTGCAGCAGTTTTTAGATCGCCAGCACGGCCTGTGGATCGAAGGGCGTCAGGCGGCATCCGATAGCGAAAAGCGTCTGAACGTCTACAACCCGGCGACCGGAGAGGTTATTGCCTCTACCGCCGATGCCAGCGTCGATGATGTCGATCGTGCGGTGATGTCTGGCTGGCGCGCCTTTGTCGCCCGAAGCTGGGCCGGACGGCTGCCGGCAGAGCGGGAACGTATCCTGCTGCGGTTTGCGGATCTGGTGGAACAGCATGGCGAAGAGCTGGCACAGCTCGAAACCCTGGAGCAGGGGAAATCGATTAACATTTCCCGCGCCTTCGAGGTGGGCTGCACCCTGAACTGGATGCGCTACACGGCAGGGCTGACCACCAAAATTGCCGGTAAAACCCTCGATCTCTCGATTCCACTGCCGCAGGGCGCGCGTTATCAGGCGTGGACGCGTAAAGAGCCGGTGGGAGTCGTGGCGGGGATTGTGCCGTGGAACTTCCCGCTGATGATTGGCATGTGGAAAGTGATGCCCGCGCTGGCGGCAGGTTGCTCCATCGTGATCAAACCGTCGGAAACCACGCCGCTCACCCTGTTACGGGTGGCGGAACTGGCGAGCGAGGCGGGGATCCCGGAGGGTGTGTTCAACGTGGTGACCGGCAGTGGCGCCGTCTGTGGCGCGGCGCTGACCTCGCACCCGCGCATTGCCAAAGTGAGCTTTACCGGTTCGACGGCGACAGGCAAGCAGATTGCCCGCGCGGCGGCGGACACGCTAACGGGCGTGACGCTGGAGCTGGGCGGCAAAAACCCGGCCATCGTGCTGAAAGATGCCGATCCGGCGTGGGTGATTGAAGGACTGATGACCGGCAGCTTCCTGAACCAGGGGCAGGTCTGCGCGGCCAGCTCGCGCATTTATATTGAGGCTCCGCTGTTCGACACGCTGGTCAGCGGGTTTGAACAGGCCGTGAAATCCCTCAGCGTCGGGCCGGGCATGTCGCCGGAGGCGTTTATCAACCCGCTGGTGTCGCGCGCCCACTGCGATAAGGTTCAGGCGTTCCTGGATGAGGCGAAGGCGCACAATGCGGAGCTGATCGCCGGGAACCGGGGCCCAGACGGCAAAGGCTATTACGTTTCGCCAACGCTGGTGGTCAACCCGGATAATCATCTGCGACTGACGCGTGAAGAGGTCTTCGGGCCGGTGGTGAACCTGGTTCGTGTGGCCGATGGGGAAGAGGCGCTTCAGCTGGCGAATGACACTGAATATGGCTTAACGGCCAGCGTCTGGACGCAGAACATCAGTAAAGCGCTGGCGTATACCGACAGGTTACAGGCCGGAACAGTGTGGGTGAACAGCCACACGCTGATAGACGCCAACCTGCCGTTCGGCGGCATGAAGCAGTCCGGCACCGGGCGCGATTTCGGCCCCGACTGGCTGGACGGCTGGTGTGAAACCAAGTCGGTGTGTGTGCGGTATTAAAAAAAACGCCGGGTGACGGCTACGCCTTACCCGGCCTACGGGATCGAGGAAAAAAGGTTGGTTTTGTAGGCCGGGTAAGCGCAGCGCCACCCGGCGTAACTTACAGCGACCACCGATCCCGCCCGGCCTCCTTCGCCCTGTACAGCGCCGCATCGGCGCGGGCGATGATTTCCGGGCCGGCCAGCCCTGCGGTATAGCCTGCAATGCCCATACTCGCCGTCACATATTCACTCACCTTCGACGCGCCGTGCGGAATGGCTGCGTTTCGCAGGCCAGCCTGGATCCGCGCGGCGACTTTCTCAGCAATGCTTTCTTCGCAGTCAAAGAGGATCACCACAAACTCCTCGCCACCGTAGCGCGAAACCACATCCTCTGGCGTGCGCACCGAGGTGTTCAGCACCTCTGCCACCCGCGCGAGGCACGCATCTCCCGCCTGGTGACCGTAGGTATCGTTATACAGTTTGAAGTAATCGACATCCAGCATCAGCACCGCGAAGCGTTTGCCTTGCTCTACGGCATTTTCCAGCACCAGCTCCATCGCCCGGCGGTTGGCCGTTTTCGTCAGTGGATCCTGATGGGCCAGCGCATCCAGCCGCGAAATTAAACGCTGATTCTGCTGGTTGCGACGCCACGCCTCTTCAAACCAGCTCAACAGGATATAGCGCCCGCACACGAGAATGAACGTGAACACCACCCACAGCCCGGCAAAGCGATAATTAATTTCCTGATTCAGCAGCATGCTGGCAACGGGCAGGCTTACCCATAGCGGAACGGTGAAGCAGAGCAGTGCCACCGGGTGAAAATAGAGCGCGGTCATACCGGCCATCAGCAGGGTAACGAATATAGGCCAGGGATGAGGAAGCTGTAACACGTTGATAAACCAGTAACAACTTATAGACCACAGCAGGCTGCACATAAACAAAACGGCGCTGACGCCGCGGATGTGGCGCCAGGCCATGATCACCAGCGCCACGGAAAGGATCACCACGCCCAGCATGGAGGCGTCAATCATCTGCCGCAGAGGGGGGCTGATGTGCAGGAGGGCATCGATATGGCCGAACAGCGAATTGCGCAGCAGGACCATAAGGGCAAAGCTGGCATTCACAAAGGCGAGCCACGGCAGGTTCACGGCCAGCCCGTGAACAACCATTGATTTACGGGTAGGCCATATCGCGGGTTCGGGTGTGGCTGGATGTCTTTTTTCCATTGAAGAGAATTTTCCTTGAGCGGGCGGAACGTCCGCCCGCGAGTGCTGCCTTTACGGGGTCACAATGTTAAACCAGAATTCAAATTTATCCATGTAACCGAGCATAGCATCAAGTTTTGCGGCATCGCCGGTCACTTTGATATCGCCGTTATCCTGCGCCTGTTTAAGCGTCACTTCTTTCAGAATGATTTTATTCAGCGTATCGCGGTTGAGGGTCACGGTCGCGTCAGCGTCTTTCGCTTCGGCGTTCGCCGTGTGGTTCAGTACGCCATTTTCCAGCTCCAGCTTGTATTTGCCGCCGTCGCTGCCGAGGTCGATGTTAAACACCGATTTTGCATCCGCCGCTTTTTCACCGTTAATGTGCACCGCCAGATAGTCAAAGAACATTTCTGGCGTCATCGCGCGCACGGTATCCGGGCTGGCGGTGTTCGGGGTCGGTCCTTTCACCACGCCGTTACGCAGCTCCTGGGCGCCGGTCAGGTAGAAGTTACGCCACGGGCCTGATTCAGCCTGATAACCCAGCTGCTCCAGCGCATCCGCTTCCAGGTTTCGCGCGGCCTGATTATTTGGATCGGCAAAGACCACCTTGCTGACCACCTGAGCCACCCAGCGGTAGTTCCCCTGGTCAAAGTCAGTTTTCGCTTTGCTCAGGATGGCATCCGCACCGCCCATATAGTCCACAAATTTCTTCGCGGCTTCTTCAGGCGGCAGTTCGTCCAGGGTCGCCGGGTTGCCGTCAAACCAGCCTAAATAGAGCACGTAGGTTGCTTTAACGTCATGGCTGACAGAACCGTAATAGCCACGGTTTGCCCAGGTATTGGCCAGGGAGTTTGGCAGTTTGAAGTTGGCGGCAATCTCGTCACGGGTCAGCCCTTCGTTCGCCATGCGCAGGGTCTGGTCGTTGATGTAGCGATACAGGTCGCGCTGGCTTTTCAGCAGGTTAACCACGTTGTCGTTGCCCCATGTCGGCCAGTGGTGCTGCGCCATAATGATTTCGGCTTTATCACCCCAGCGTACAATCGCCTGGTTGATGTATTTCGACCATGGCAACGGCTCACGAATTTTCGCGCCGCGCAGGGAGTAGGTGTTGTGCAGGGTATGGGTGACATCTTCCGCAGACTCGATCAGCTTTTTCTCTTCGATATACCAGAGCATCTCGGAAGGCGCTTCCGATCCCGGCGCGAGCATAAAATCATAGGTCAGGCCGTCGATCACCTCTTTCTGACCATCTTTCTCGATGATATTGGTCGGGGCGATCAGGGTCACCGTCCCGGCGGAGGTGGTGGTACCGAGACCCGCGCCGACCTGGCCCTTCGCATCCGGCTTCAGCAGGTTGCCGTACATATAGCTGGCGCGGCGGCTCATGACGTTACCCGCCATGATATTCTCCGCGACGGCGGCCTCCATAAATCCGGCGGGCGCGTAGACTTTCACCTTGCCGGACTTCACATCTGCTTCGTCCACCACGCCGCGCACGCCGCCATAGTGGTCAACGTGGCTGTGGGTGTAAATTACGGCGACAACAGGCTTGTTACCGCGATTTTTATAGTAAAGATCCATCCCGACTTTGGCCGTTTCCGCCGACACCAGCGGGTCGACCACGGTAATGCCTTCTTTACCTTCAATAATGGTCATGTTTGACAGGTCGAGGTTACGGATCTGGTAGACGCCTTCGGTCACTTCAAACAGACCGCTGATGTTAATCAGCTGGGACTGACGCCATAAGCTCGGGTTAACCGAGTCGGGCGCCTTATCGCCTTCTTTGATAAAAGCGTACTGCTGCGGATCCCAGACGGTGTTGCCTTGCTCACCTTTGATAATGTCCTGAGGCAGCGGGGCAATAAACCCTTTGTGGGCGTTGGTAAAATCGGTGTTATCGGAGAAAGGAAGCTGGTTGAAGAGTGCGTTGTTGGCCTGTTGCGTTGCTGCGGTGGCATCCTTAGGTGCTTCTGCGGCCCAGGCGGAACTGGCAGAAATAAAACATCCCGCCAGCGCGAGACTCCTGACGATCTCATTGATTCTCATCCTAAAACCTCTCAGTAAACTGTGACGTTGTTTGTGGGGACTTCGAATCCTGGTGAAAGTGTGTCAAGAAATGCAAAAGGATTAAGCGAGGTAACAATAACTATAATCGGGGAGAGTAATTCAGCAAGTAAGCGGATGAAAAACCGGGCATTACGCCCGGTCGGTAGGTTATTTCTGCTCTTTTTTCTTGCCGAGCGTTGGCGTCTCGTCAAAGAAATTCCACGGCTTGAGTAACGTGTGCACCCATTCCGTCGGCATTATCGGCCACTCCTCGGCACGGGCGACATGGGTGGTGCCGGTGGTCATCCAGATGACGTTATCCTGGTCGTTCAGCGACTCGTTATCTTTGCTGTACTGGCCGAGGCCGGTATCGTGCGTGGAACGGTTCGGGTATTTTCCCTCCGGGTACATCTCGTCGGGATGGTAACGCGTCACCCACAGCTGTTTATCCATAAAGCTCAGGCGGTGATAAATCCACTCGTCCGGGGCAAACTTCGCGCCGGACGCTACCGGGTGTGTACCGCCCGCGTAAGGGATGATTTGATACGAGACCGGGTTGCCCATGCGGTTCTCTTTGCTGGTATTGCTCAGCAGGCGGATGGTGCCCGGGTCAAACTTCTGCGCCGCCTGCTTTTCGGTATCAATATCATACTGATTAACCTGCATGGTGCTGGTGCGCGGTCCGCCAGCGGTGTTCGGTTTGACGTCCGGATCCATGGCCACCAGCTTATTGTTGATGCCGTCCACGTCCATATCCAGACGGAAGTTGTAGATGTGCTGGTGGGTGGTTCCGACAATATTATGGTCGATCAGCGTTCCGTATCGGGTGTCATCCTTCGCGGTGGCATCATGCATGGTTTTCGTCTGCACGCCTTTCACCGCTTCAATGCCCGTAGCCCCTGCATCAATGCCGATAGTGCCGTTTTCGTGGAATACCCAGTCGAAGATGTAATCGTAGTTACCCACGGTGCTGACCCAGCGCACCACCAGCTCGCGGCGTTCGGTGCTGACGTTGGGTTTACCTAACTCCTGATGCTTATATTCCGGCCCGGCGTAACGCTCGAAAATGGCGATCGCCCGGGGGATCTCCATTGGCGCGCCGGTGTAATCCGGGATGGTTTCGTTGAGCATCACGACGTTAGACGGAACATCCTTGCCGCGCACCAGCGGGGAGGTCAGGGTACCCATGCCGTAATCGCCGGAGTCCAGGTAGGCTTTAAAGTACCAGCCGATATCCGGGTCGCCGTACGGCACAATCATGCCGCCGAGCGATCCCTGATACATCACCTGTCGCTTTTTGCCGTTGTCGTTATAGGTCACGGTGGAGATTATCGGGCCGACGCGTGAGTCCAGGCTCAGATGAAAATCCCAGTTCTGCCAGTGCACCCTATCCCCGGTGATGGTGTAGTTCTTGCCTTCCGGCTCGATAATCTCCAGCGGTTTTTTCACCGTTTCAACGCGGTCGCGGCCATCATAAGGGCGCGGCGTGAGCGGAACCGGCACGACCGGGCCTTCCTCAATCTTCTGGATTTTCTTCTGCTCGAGATCCACCACCGCAACCAGGTTTTCGATCGGGTGCGCCCAGTAGTTACCGTCGCCCACGTCGAGATAGCTGATCACTTTCAGCAGGCGGTCTTCCTGTTTCAGCCCATCCTTGCCGTCAAAAAAGCCGACGGTAAGCGGAGTGGTGATCACTTTCTTCGGGTCGGTAATGCCGCGCTTTTTCAGCACGGCGGCAAACTCCGGGCTTTCATTGATGATCTGCTGCACGGTATTGAAGTCATCCAGCAGCACCATGCCGTGCGCGTCTTTGATCGGCTCCCAGCGGAGGATCTTTTTCTCCTTCAGATCCACCCGGCTTTCGATGATGTGTTTACCATCAAGCATGATGATATTGGCCTGGCGGGGCGCATCCACCGCCGTGCCGTTAAGCACAAAGTCCCAGACTTTGGCCTTTTCTGGCTCCGCCAGCGCAATCTGGGTAAAGCGGGTATTGGGTTTAAAATCCGCAGAGGCTTTCACAATGGCTACGGCCTGGTTGATTTCATCAGCCGTCAGCGCGTTTAACGGGTGGGGGCTTTTTTCAACCTGGAATGTCTGATCAAGACCGGACTGAAAAACATCGTTGATAAAGGTCTCCGGGATAAACGCCTTATTGTTCTTCATCACCACGGGCACCTGGAGCGTCAGCGGTTTGCCGTTAACGATGGCGGTGTTTGCGCCGGGTTTGACCTTCACAAAGGCACCGTCTTTGACGATGGTGAACATCTGGGCGTAATCATCCCACTGCACGTCCGCGCCAAACGCCTGAAGCGTTTTGTCCATCGGGACCATATGCGCCTCGCTGCCGTGAGCGTAAACAGGGGATTGCCAGGCGCAACAGAGCGCAACGGCCATGGCCAGTGCCGTTCTACGGGCAGAAAAAGAAGAATTGCTTCCCATCGCAGACCTCATCTTGTTGTGTTTATTGTGTTGTGTCAGCCTTATCCTGACAGGCGCGCACGAAAAGCGTTTGCCTGCATCTGCCAGGTTGTTTGTCAGTCTTGCCAGGTTAAAAAAAGAGCGGGGGTGCATCACACCCCGGTCAGGTAGTTGTAGGCCGGGTAAGCGGAGCGACACCCGGCAAGAAAGAGGTGGGTCAGAAGTCACCCTGCTGGCGCGCCACCAGCGTCAGGATGGAGTAGAGCGCCACGGCCTGCTGGTGCTGGTTGAAGATCTCCACCGCCCATTCCACCACGCCGGTGGGTTTTTCCTCGGCAGTGCGCTGTTTCTTCAGCGTTTTACGTTTACAGGTCAGGCGCACCTGAATGGTATCACCCGGCTTGACCGGCTCAATAAAGCGCAGGTTTTCCATGCCGTAGTTGGCAATAACCGGCCCAACCCCGGCATCGACAAACAGCCCCGCCGCGGCGGAAATCAGGAAATAACCGTGTACCACGCGCTCACCAAAAATCGACTCCGCCGCGCCAATTTTGTCCATATGGGCGTAGAAATGATCCCCGCTCAGGCAGGCAAAATTCACGATATCCGCTTCCGTCAGGGTACGACGCGGGGTCAGCAGGCTGTCGCCCGGCTGTAACTCCTCGAAGTATTTACGGAACGGATGAACGCGATCTTCCTGCACCTCCGCGCCACGAACCCACTGTTTACCGATCGCGGCGAGCATGGACGGGCTGCCCTGAATGGCCGTGCGCTGAAGATAGTGCTTCACCGCGCGCAGGCCGCCCAGCTCTTCGCCGCCGCCCGCACGTCCCGGACCACCGTGCACCAGCTGCGGCAGCGGTGAACCGTGGCCGGTGGATTCTTTCGAGGATTCCTGGTTGAGGATCTGAATACGTCCGTGGGCGCGCGCTGCCCCGGCAATAAACTGCCGCGCCACGCGGGTATCTGCCGTAACCAGCGTTCCCGCCAGGCTGCCGCCGCCCGCCCGCGCCAGCTGCATGGCGTGTTCGGTGTTACGGCAGGGCATCAGGGTTGCGACGGGGCCAAAGGCTTCGGTGGCGTGAACGGCCGGGGTTTCGTCCGGCTGCGGGCAGAACAGCAGGGTGGGCGGGAAGAATGCGCCAGCCGCCTGCAAATCGGCTTTACCACCCAGACGGATCTGGCAGCCCGCGGCAAGCAGATGATCGACTTTTTCCTGCACGTCAGCACGTTGCTCACCGTTGACGAGGGCCCCCATCTTCACCCCTTCATGGGCCGGATCGCCGACGACCACTTTCTCCAGCCGCGCAATCAGCGCCTGGCTGACGGCGTCAACCTGCGCTTCCGGCACGATGATGCGGCGGATGGCGGTACATTTTTGCCCGGCTTTGGCGGTCATCTCGCGCACCACTTCGCGAATAAACAGTGCAAACTCCGGATGTTCCGGCGTCACGTCCTCACCCAGCACGCAGCAGTTAAGAGAATCTGCTTCCATGGTAAACGGAATGGAATGCGCGACGATATTCGGGTGGACGCGCAGACTCTGCCCGGTGCTGGCCGAACCGGTAAACGTCACCACGTCCTGGCTGTCGAGCTGGTTCAGCAGATCGCCCGCGCCACCGCAGATCAGGCTGATGGCGCCGTCGGGCACCAGTCCACTTTCGACGATCGCTTTCACCATCGCCTGAGTCACCTGCGCGGTGGCGGTGGCGGGCTTGATGATGGCGGGCATCCCGGCAAGCCAGGTGGGCGCGAGCTTTTCCAGCATCCCCCAGCACGGGAAGTTGAACGCGTTGATATGCACCGCCACGCCGGATTTCGACGTTAACACGTGACGTGCCGCAAAACCGCCTTCCTTCGACAGTGGGATCAGCTCATCCTCCGGCCACAGGGTATCGTCCGGCAGCTCACGGCTGCCGAGGCTTGCGTAGGTGAAGAGGGTGCCGATACCGCCTTCAATATCCACCCAGCTGTCGGCCTTCGTCGCGCCGGTCTGAGCTGACAGGGCATAAAAGCGATCCTTCTGGCTCAGCAGATGTTTGGCCACCGCCTTCAGCATGGCGGCGCGCTCGATAAAGCTCATTGCCCGGAGCGCTTCTCCGCCGTGTTCAATGGCGTAACGGCGCGCGGCCGCCATATCCAGCCCTTCGCTGGTGACTTCAAATAGCGTTTCCCCGCTGATGGCGTGGGTGATGGTGCGCTCGCGGCCCCGGCCTGATTGCCAGGTGCCGGACAAGAAGCTGGCTAACTGCTGCATTTCTTCTCTCCAGATGTTTCATGATTTCACTATAAATAGTTTGATCGCGAATCATAAAAATCAAGCTGAGTTTTAATGAATTGTTAACGCTGTGATCTGTATTGCTTAACCTGACCACCCAGAAGCCTTGCGTTATCGGCCTTTCATGAAAAGGCTTGCGAGCGTCGTCACAAAATAAACAAACGCTTCTTGGGGTTATATTTAACCTTTGTGTAACTTTTAAGGAAACAAATGATTCACCATTTTGCTATTTGTGGTGATTTGACGAATCACAAAGGTGGTTATGTGACGCAAGAACAACGCTTTGAGCAACGCATCGCACAGGAGACGGCCATCGAGCCGCAGGACTGGATGCCGGATGCCTACCGCAAGACGCTGATCCGCCAGATTGGACAGCACGCCCACTCTGAGATTGTCGGCATGCTGCCGGAAGGAAACTGGATCACCCGCGCGCCGACGCTGCGCCGGAAAGCCATTCTGCTGGCGAAGGTGCAGGACGAAGCCGGACACGGCCTGTACCTCTACAGCGCGGCGGAAACGCTGGGCTGCGCCCGGGAGGACATCTATCAAAAGATGCTCGACGGCAAGATGAAATACTCCTCCATCTTCAACTATCCGACCCTGAGCTGGGCCGATATCGGCGTCATTGGCTGGCTGGTGGACGGGGCGGCCATTGTGAACCAGGTGGCGCTGTGTCGTACGTCTTACGGTCCGTATGCCCGGGCGATGGTGAAAATCTGTAAAGAAGAGAGCTTCCACCAGCGTCAGGGTTTTGAGGCCTGCATGGCGCTGGCGCAGGGCAGCGAAGCCCAGCGGCAGATGTTGCAGGACGCCATCAACCGTTTCTGGTGGCCCGCGCTGATGATGTTTGGACCCAACGACGACAACTCCCCAAACAGCGCCCGCAGTCTGGCCTGGAAGATCAAACGCTTTGGCAACGATGAGCTTCGCCAGCGCTTCGTGGACAACACGGTGCCTCAGGTGGAGATGCTCGGTATGACCGTGCCGGACCCCGACCTGCGTTTCGATGAAGCGAGCGGCCACTACCGCTTCGGCGAAATCGACTGGCAGGAATTTGACGAGGTGATCACCGGGCGCGGGATCTGCAACCACGAACGTCTGGCCGCAAAACGTAAAGCCTGGGACGACGGCGCATGGGTGCGTGAAGCCGCTCTGGCCCACGCGGAAAAACAACGCGCCCGCCAGGCCGCATAAGAGGAATCAACCATGAGCAATGTTTACTGGCCGTTATACGAAGTTTTTGTCCGTTCGAAGCAGGGGCTGTCGCACCGGCATGTGGGCAGCCTTCACGCTGCCGACGACCGCATGGCGCTGGAAAACGCGCGCGATGCCTATACCCGCCGCAGCGAAGGCTGTTCCATCTGGGTGGTGAAGGCGAGTGAAATCGTCGCTTCCCAGCCGGAAGAGAGCGGGGAGTTTTTCGATCCGGCGGAAAGCAAGGTCTACCGCCATCCGACGTTTTACACCATCCCTGATGGCATCGAGCATATGTGAGGTTGGGGATGAACAACGTATCTGCTTATGCCCTTCGTCTGGGCGACAACGGTCTGGTGCTCTCACAGCGTCTGGGCGCCTGGTGCGGCCACGCGCCGGAGCTGGAAATTGACCTGGCGCTCGCCAATATCGGCCTTGATCTGCTCGGGCAGGCGCGCAATTTCCTGACCTACGCCGCTGAACGGGAGGGTAAGGGCGATGAAGACACCCTGGCCTATGGCCGCGATGAGCGTCAGTTCCGCAATCTGCTGCTGGTGGAACAACCAAACGGCAGCTTCGCTGACACCATTGCCCGTCAGTATCTGATGGATGCGTGGAACGTGGCGCTCTACGAGCGGCTGATCCATAGCAGCGACAGTCAGCTTGCCGCCATCGCGGCAAAAGCCATTAAGGAGGCACGCTATCACCTGCGCTTTAGCCGCGGCTGGCTGGTGCGGCTGGGGGACGGAACAGAGACCTCCGCACAAAAAATGCAGCAGGCGGTGGATAGCCTGTGGCGCTTTACGGCTGAACTGTTCGACGCCGACGACCTCGAGCTGGCGCTAATTGATGACGGCGTGGCGGTTGATCCGCGCGACCTGCGGGACCCGTGGGAGCGCGAAGTATTTGCTGGCCTGGCGGAAGCCACCCTCCGCGTGCCCGAAGAGGTGGCGTATCGCACGGGCGGCAAGAAGGGGCTACATACTGAACACCTCGGGCCGATGCTGGCAGAGATGCAGTATCTCCAGCGCGTTTACCCCGGCCAGCAGTGGTAAAGGAGGACGCCATGCAACGCCTCGTCGACATCGCGCCTGCACAAATCCCGCAGATTTGGGCGCTGTTAAGCCAGATCCCCGACCCGGAAGTGCCGGTGCTGACCATCACCGACTTAGGCATGGTGCGCAGCGTGAAGGCGCAGGGGGAAGGCTGGGTCATCGGCTTCACGCCAACCTATTCGGGCTGTCCGGCAACGGAGCATCTGCTGGGGGCGATCCGCGAAACCCTGACCGGAAACGGCTTTAGCCCGGTACATATTGTGCTGCAACTGGAGCCCGCCTGGACCACCGACTGGATGACCGACGATGCCCGCAGGCGCCTGCGTGAATATGGCATCAGCCCGCCTGTCGGCCATAGCTGCCATGCCCACCTTCCCGCTGAGGTGAGCTGCCCGCGCTGTGCGAGCACCGATACCTCGCTTATCAGTGAATTTGGTTCTACGGCCTGCAAAGCGCTCTACCGCTGCAATACCTGCCGTGAGCCCTTCGACTATTTCAAATGTATTTGAGGCTGCCATGACAACGTTTCATTCATTAACAGTGGCAAAAGTAGAACCCGAAACCCGCGACGCGGTGACCATTACCTTCGCGGTGCCGCAGGCGTTACAGGAGGCGTACCGCTTCCGTCCCGGTCAGCATCTGACCCTGAAAGCCAGTCCTGGCGGGGATGAACTGCGCCGCTGCTACTCCATCTGCCGGAGCACCGCGTGCGGTGAGATCAGCGTGGCGGTCAAAGCCATCGAGGGCGGACGTTTTTCCCGCTATGCCCGGGACGAGATCAAACCGGGCATGGCGCTGGAGGTGATGGTGCCCCAGGGGCAGTTTGGCTATCAGCCGCAGGCCGAACGCGAAGGCCACTATCTGGCGATTGCCGCCGGGTCCGGGATCACCCCGATGCTGGCGATTATGTCCGCTACGCTGGCCACTGAAGCCCACAGCCACTTCACCCTGATTTACGGCAACCGCAGCAGCCAGAGCATGATGTTCCGCCGGGCGCTGGCGGACCTGAAAGATAAATACCCGCAGCGTTTGCAGCTGATCGCCATCTTCAGCCAGGAGACGCTCGACAGCGATCTGCTCCATGGCCGCATTGACGGGGAAAAACTCCAGGCGCTGGCAAAAACGCTGGTGAATTTCCGTCAGTACGATGAAGCCTTCATCTGCGGCCCGTCGGCGATGATGGATGAGGCCGAAGCGGCGCTGCAAGCGCTGGGCATGCCGGAAAAAGCGATCCATCTTGAGCGCTTTAACACGCCAGGTACCGCCGTTAAACGGACAGCCAGCGTGCAGGCCGACGGGCAGAAGGTCACCGTCCGTCAGGACGGGCGCGACCGTGAAATCACCCTGACGGCGGACGACGAAAGCATTCTTGACGCGGCCCTGCGTCAGGGGGCGGATCTGCCTTACGCCTGCAAGGGCGGCGTATGCGCCACCTGCAAATGCAAAGTGCTGCGCGGCAAGGTGGACATGGCGACCAACTACAGCCTGGAGCCGGACGAGCTGGCCGCAGGCTATGTGCTGAGCTGTCAGGCGCTGCCGTTAACCGCCGACGTTATCGTCGATTTTGATGCGAAGGGGATGGCATGAGCGAACTGATTGTCACCCGTCATGGCCGCGTGTTGCAGCTGACGCTAAACCGTCCGGCGGCGCGCAACGCGCTCAACAATGCGCTGCTCCTGCAAATCGCGGAGCAGCTTGAGGCCGCCGCTGCGGATGCTGAGATCGCCGTCTGCGTGGTGTACGGCAACGAACGCTGCTTTGCCGCCGGGGCCGATCTCAACGAAATGGCGGAGAAAGACCTGCCCGCCACCCTGAACGATATCCGCCCGCAGCTGTGGGCGCGGATCAACGCCTTCACCAAACCGCTGATTGCCGCCGTGAACGGCTTCGCGCTGGGGGCAGGCTGTGAGCTGGCGCTGCTCTGCGATGTCGTGATTGCCGGCGATAACGCCCGTTTTGGCCTGCCGGAAATCACCCTCGGGATCATGCCGGGCGCAGGGGGCACCCAGCGGCTGATCCGCTGCGTGGGTAAATCGCTGGCCAGCAAAATGGTGCTGACGGGCGAAAGCATCACGGCGGTTCAGGCGCACAGCGCCGGGCTGGTCAGCGACGTCTACCCGGCCTCGCTGACGCTGGAGTATGCCCTGAAACAGGCGGCGCGGATGGCGCGCCACTCGCCGCTGGCGCTACAGGCGGCGAAGCAGGCGCTTCGCCAGTCGCAGGAAGTCCCGCTTCAGGCCGGGCTGGCGCAGGAGCGTCAGCTGTTTGCGCTGCTCGCGGCCACCGACGATCGCCGGGA
The DNA here is from genome assembly GCF_050031515.1 of Enterobacter cloacae complex sp. 397G4. Taxonomy (NCBI): domain Bacteria; kingdom Pseudomonadati; phylum Pseudomonadota; class Gammaproteobacteria; order Enterobacterales; family Enterobacteriaceae; genus Enterobacter; species Enterobacter cloacae complex sp. 397G4. The sequence goes on from NZ_JBLGWE010000001.1 coordinate 2,304,745, forward strand.
AGGTATCAACGCCTTTTTACAAAAACGCACCCCAGACTTTAAAGGACGCTAATTGTGGAATCTATTCTGAGCCATGTTGAGCAGGGCGTAATGACCATTACGCTGAACCGCCCGGAGCGCCTGAACAGCTTTAACGACGTCATGCACCAGCAGCTTTCCGAATGCCTGAAGCAGGCCGAGCGCGATGACGACATCCGCTGCCTGCTGATCACCGGGGCAGGACGCGGTTTCTGCGCCGGGCAGGATCTTAACGACCGTAACGTCGACCCGAACGGCCCCGCGCCCGATCTGGGCATGTCCGTTGAGACTTTTTACAACCCGCTGGTGCGCCGCCTTGCAAAACTGCCGAAGCCGGTGATTTGCGCGGTTAACGGCGTGGCGGCGGGCGCGGGGGCCACGCTGGCCCTCGGCTGTGACATGGTGATTGCGGCCCGTTCAGCCAGCTTTGTGATGGCCTTCAGCAAGCTCGGGCTGGTACCGGACTGCGGCGGAACCTGGCTGCTGCCGCGCGTGGCCGGACGCGCCCGCGCCATGGGGCTGGCATTGCTGGGTGATAAGCTCAGCGCCGAGCAGGCACAGGCCTGGGGAATGATCTGGCAGGTGGTGGACGACGACCAGCTCTCCGCCACCGCACAGCAGATGGCGCTGCATTTTGCCTCGCAGCCGACCTTTGGCCTGGGCTTGATCAAGCAGGCGATCAACGCCGCAGAAACCAATACCCTTGACGCCCAGCTTGATCTGGAGCGCGACTATCAACGTCTGGCCGGACGCAGCGACGACTACCGGGAAGGCGTCAGCGCGTTCCTGGCAAAACGCGCGCCGAACTTTACGGGGAAATAAGATGGTGAATATCCATACGGTCGCCGTCATTGGCAGCGGCACCATGGGCGCCGGTATTGCCGAAGTGGCAGCCAGCCACGGTCATCCGGTTCTGGTGTACGACATTGATGCAGCGGCGATTTCCCGCGCCATCGACGGCATTCGTCAGCGGCTCTCCTCTCGCGTTGCGCGCGGAAAACTCTCTGCCGACGCCGGGGAACAGATCCTCGCCCGCCTGACGCCGGTGACGACTATCAGTACTCTGGCGAAAGCCGATCTGGTGATCGAGGCGGCCTCTGAGCGGCTTGAGGTAAAAAAAGCGCTGTTTACCCAGCTGGCAGAGATCTGCCCGCCGCAGACGCTGCTTGCCAGCAATACCTCGTCCATTTCCGTTACCGCGATTGCAGCGGAGATAAACCACCCTGAACGCGTCGCCGGGCTGCACTTCTTCAATCCTGCCCCGGTGATGAAGCTGGTGGAAGTGGTCAGCGGGCTGGCGACCTCTCCCGAAGTGGCCGATGCACTGTGCGAGCTGGCGTTGAGCTGGGGAAAGCAGCCGGTACGCTGCCAGTCCACGCCGGGGTTTATCGTCAACCGCGTGGCGCGCCCGTTCTACTCGGAAGCCTGGCGCGCGCTGGAAGAGCAGGTGGCAACGCCCGAGGTGATCGACGCCGCCCTGCGAGACGGCGGAGGCTTCCCGATGGGGCCGCTTGAGCTGACGGACATGATTGGTCAGGACGTCAACTTTGCCGTGACCTGCTCCGTGTTTAACGCCTTCTGGCAGGAGCGTCGTTTTCTGCCGTCGCTGGTGCAGCAGGAGCTAGTGCTGGCGGGGCGTCTGGGTAAGAAAAGCGGGCAGGGCGTTTACCGCTGGCTGGAGGAGAAACCCGCCGTCAGCTGGCTCGCCCCGGTCAGCGACAGCTTCAGCCCGATGCGCGTACAGCGAAGAAGTGACGGTGTCACGGAAATTGACGATCTGTTGCTGATCGAAACGCAGGGTGAAACCGCGCAGTCGCTGGCGCTGCGCCACGGCTGCCCGGTGGTGGTGGTCGACCGCATCGAGCGGGATGTGGCCGTGATAGCCGCCGCACCGGGCAACCCGCACGCCGCCACGCAGAAAGCCATTTACTGGTTGCAGCATCAGGAGAAACGGGTGGTACAGATTGCTGATTACCCCGGCCTGCTGGTCTGGCGCACGGTAGCGATGATTGCCAACGAAGCGCTGGACGCCCTGCAAAAAGGGGTCGCCAGCGAGCAAGACATTGATACCGCCATGCGCTTAGGGGTCAACTATCCCTGCGGGCCCATCGCCTGGGGCGAGCGCCTTGGCTGGCAGCGTCTGTTAACGCTGCTGGAGAATCTGCAACGTCACTACGGCGAGGAACGCTATCGCCCCTGTTCACTGCTGCGCCAGCGTGCGCTTCTGGAGAGTAGCTATGAGTCATAACGCCTGGCATAACGCCCGCGCGATGTACGAACGGGACGCCTGCGCGCTGGCGATGGGGATGGACATTATCGACATGGGCGAGGGCTACGCGGTGGTGACCATGACCATCACCCCGCAGATGCTCAACGGGCATAAAACCTGTCACGGCGGACAGCTGTTCTCGCTGGCCGATACGGCCTTTGCCTACGCCTGCAACAGTCAGGGGCTGGCGGCGGTGGCCTCAGGCTGCGCCATCGATTTTCTGCGTCCGGGCTTTGCCGGAGATAAGCTCACCGCCACCGCGCGGGTGAAGCATCAGGGCAAACTTACCGGCGTCTACGACATTGAAATTCAGAACCAACAACAGAAAACCGTCGCTCTTTTTCGCGGGAAATCGCACCGCACTGGCGGCAGTGTGACAGGAGAAGCCTGATGCGTGACGCATTTATTTGTGAGGGGGTGCGTACCCCGGTTGGTCGCTACGGCGGAGGATTATCCAGCGTGCGCGCCGATGACTTAGGTGCCGTGCCGCTGCGTGCGCTGCTGTCGCGTTACCCGCAGCTCGATCTGGAGCGCATAGATGACGTGATCTTCGGCTGCGCGAATCAGGCCGGGGAGGATAACCGCAACGTGGCGCGCATGTCGGCGCTGCTGGCCGGGCTGCCGCAGACGGTATCCGGCACCACCATTAACCGCCTGTGCGGCTCCGGTCTGGATGCCATTGGCTTTGCGGCGCGCGCCATCAGGGCCGGGGATGGCGATCTGCTGATCGCAGGTGGCGTCGAATCCATGTCCCGTGCGCCGTTCGTGATGGGCAAAGCCACGGCGGCGTTTCAGCGTCAGGCGGAGATCTTCGACACCACCATCGGCTGGCGATTTGTGAATCCGCTCATGCATCAGCAATACGGAACTGACAGCATGCCGGAAACGGCAGAGAATGTAGCGGAATTGTTAAATATAAGCCGTGCCGATCAGGACGCATTTGCCCTGCGCAGCCAGCAGCGCACCGCGCGGGCGCAGCAGAATGGCGTTCTGGCGCAGGAGATTATCCCGGTACAGGTGGCGGGGAAAAAAGGTGCGGTAACGGAAGTGAGCGTGGACGAGCATCCGCGCGCCGAAACCACCCTGGAACAGCTTGCCGCGCTGAAAGCCCCGTTCCGTAAGAACGGTGTGGTGACGGCGGGGAACGCCTCTGGCGTCAACGACGGGGCGGCGGCGCTGATTATCGCCAGCGAGCCGATGGCGCTTGCCCAGGGGTTAACCCCGCGCACCCGCATTGTGGCCATGGCGACAGCGGGCGTCGAGCCGCGCCTGATGGGATTAGGCCCGGTGCCCGCCACCCGCAAGGTGCTGGAGCGTGCTGGACTCAGTATCACCGATATGGACGTCATTGAGCTTAATGAAGCCTTCGCCGCACAGGCGCTGGGCGTGCTGCGTCAGCTGGGCTTGCCGGATGACGCGGAGCATGTCAACCCGAACGGCGGGGCGATCGCGCTAGGTCATCCGCTGGGAATGAGCGGTGCCAGACTGGCGCTGGCCGCAAGCAATGAATTGCACCGACGCGGCGGGCGCTACGCGCTGTGTACGATGTGCATCGGTGTGGGTCAGGGCATTGCCATGATCCTTGAGCGTGTTTGAGCGAACAATAATGTGAGTACCCTGCGATGATAAATACAACAAAGCTTGATCCGATCGAAACCGCGTCCATTGATGAATTGCAGGCGTTGCAGACCGCGCGCCTGAAGTGGACGCTGCACCACGCCTACAACAACGTTCCGATGTACAAACGCAAGTTTGATGCCGCGGGCGTTCACCCTGACGATTTCACCGAGCTGGCGGACCTGCAAAAATTCCCGTGCACCACCAAGCAGGATCTGCGCGACAACTACCCGTTTGATACCTTTGCGGTGCCGATGGAGCAGGTGGTGCGTATCCACGCTTCGTCGGGCACCACCGGAAAGCCGACCGTGGTGGGGTATACCCAGAATGATATCGACAACTGGGCCAATATCGTCGCCCGTTCCCTGCGCGCCGCCGGGGGCAGCGCGAAGGATAAAATTCACGTCGCCTACGGTTACGGGCTCTTCACCGGCGGGCTGGGGGCGCACTACGGTGCCGAGCGTCTGGGAGCGACGGTGATCCCGATGTCCGGCGGCCAGACGGAGAAGCAGGCGCAGCTGATCCGCGATTTCCAGCCGGATATGATCATGGTGACGCCGTCTTACTGCCTGAACCTGATTGAAGAGCTGGAGCGTCAGATGGGCGGTGATGCCAGCGCCTGTTCCCTGCGCGTCGGCGTGTTTGGCGCCGAGCCGTGGACGCAGGCGATGCGCCGCGAAATTGAAAAACGGCTGGGCATTACCGCGCTGGATATCTATGGTCTCTCCGAAGTGATGGGGCCGGGCGTGGCGATGGAGTGTCTTGAAACCGCCGACGGCCCGACCATCTGGGAAGATCACTTCTACCCGGAGATCGTCAACCCGAATGACGGCACGCCGCTGGCCGACGGCGAGCAGGGTGAGCTGCTGTTCACCACGCTGACCAAAGAGGCGCTGCCGGTGATCCGCTACCGCACCCGCGACCTGACGCGCCTGCTGCCGGGCACCGCACGCACCATGCGCCGGATGGATCGCATCAGCGGGCGCAGCGACGACATGCTCATCATTCGCGGGGTTAACGTCTTCCCGTCACAGCTGGAAGAGGAGATCGTTAAGTTCGAACACCTTTCGCCGCACTATCAGCTGGAGGTGAACCGCCGCGGGCATCTTGATTCACTTTCGGTGAAGGTCGAGCTGAAACAGAGCAGCTTAACGCTGACCCATGAACAGCGCTGTCAGGTCTGCCATCAGCTGCGTCATCGGATTAAATCGATGGTGGGGATCTCGACCGACGTGATGATCGTGAACTGCGGCAGTATACCGCGCTCCGAGGGTAAAGCCTGCCGGGTATTTGATTTGCGTAAAGTGGCAGCCAACGGTTGAATTTCCCTCACCCCAGCCCTCTCCCAAAGGGAGAGGGTGTATTAAGTACCCTCTCCCTTTGGGAGAGGATACACCCCAGATTCGTATGCTATGATTCATCCAGGAAAAAAATAACAACAGAATGAATCACATGAATAAACTTGATGCCTTTATCCAGCACGCGGTCAGCTCTGTTCCCGTCAGCGGAACGTCGCTTATCTCCTCGCTGTATGGCGACGCGCTTTCCCATCGCGGCGGAGAGATCTGGCTCGGCAGCCTGGCGGCCCTGCTGGAAGGGATGGGTTTCGGGGAGCGCTTTGTGCGCACCGCGCTGTTTCGCCTGAACAAAGAGGGCTGGCTGGACGTGTCCCGCATTGGCCGTCGCAGCTTTTACCGTCTCAGCGACAAGGGGCTGCGTTTGACCCGCCGCGCGGAAAATAAAATCTACCGTGCGGAACTGCCGGCGTGGGATGGTAAATGGCTGCTGCTGCTTTCCGAGGGGCTGGATAAAACCACGCTCGCGGACGTGAAAAAACAGCTCATCTGGCAAGGGTTCGGCACGCTGGCGCCGAGCCTGATGGCCTCGCCGTCGCAGAACCTGGCGGACGTGCAGTCTCTGCTGCATGACGCGGGCGTGGCGGAAAACGTCATTTTCTTTGAAGCCCATTCGCCGCTGGCCTTGTCACGCGCGGCGCTACGATCCCGCGTGGAAGAGTGCTGGCAGCTGACCGAACAAAACGCGATGTACGAAACGTTTATCAACTCGTTCCGTCCGCTGCTGCCGCTGCTGAAAGAGGCGCCGCCTGAGGATTTGACCCCGGAACGCTGCTTCCAGATCCAGCTGTTACTCATTCATTTTTATCGTCGCGTGGTGCTGAAAGATCCGCTGTTGCCGGAGGAGTTACTTCCTGCGCACTGGGCGGGACAGAGCGCGCGACAGCTGTGTATTAACATCTACCAGCGCGTGGCGGCGGGAGCCCTGGCGTTTGTCAGTGAGAAGGGGGAAACCTCCGTGGGCGAGCTGCCCGCTCCCGGCACGCTTTATCACCAGCGTTTTGGTGGTCTGAATATCACATAAGGAGAGGGTATGCCTGTTTATCAAATTGATGGTCTGACGCCGGTCGTGCCTGAAGAGAGCTATGTTCACCCGACCGCGGTGCTGATTGGCGACGTGATCCTCGGAAAAGGTGTTTACGTGGGACCTAACGCCAGCCTGCGCGGTGATTTTGGCCGGATCGTGGTGAAAGACGGCGCGAACATCCAGGATAACTGCGTGATGCACGGTTTTCCGGAGCAGGACACGGTGGTGGAAGAGGACGGGCATATCGGCCACAGCGCGATCCTGCACGGCTGCATTATCCGCCGTAATGCGCTGGTGGGGATGAATGCGGTCGTGATGGACGGGGCGACGATCGGCGAAAACAGCATCGTCGGGGCGGCGGCGTTTGTGAAGGCCAAAGCGGAGATGCCTGCGAATCACTTAATTCTTGGCAGTCCGGCGAAAGCGATTCGTGAGCTGAGCGCGCAGGAGATAGCGTGGAAGAAGCAGGGCACAAAAGAGTATCAGGTGCTGGTGGAACGCTGTAAGCAGACGCTGCATCAGGTGGAGCCGCTGCGGGAAGAAGAGCCCGGACGCAAACGGCTGGTCTTCGATGAGAATTTACGGCCCAAGTCGGCTGGCCGGGATAAATAAGGCCGTTCGTTCCCGCACGTTGCTCAAGGCGTGAAGATGAGCTCAATACGCTTCCGGCAGGGGGCGGTCAATCGACACCAGCTTTCCGCGCTTCATGGTGATATAGCCCCCGGCTTTAAGATCTGCCAGCACGCGAAAGACATGCGTGCGTGACAGGTTAGTGCGCTTGATGATAAAAAGCGCCAGGCCCTCATTCTCTCCCGTGTGGGTCTCCTGCCGATAGAGATAGCGATAGAGCATCGGTTTGATGGTCTGGTAGCTGGTGACCTGCCTGCGTTCATTGTGCAGATCGATGGTGAAAATGGACATGTAGGTCAGTATGGTGGCCAGCGCCTGCATGCGCTCACACCCGCCCCCGAAAAATAGCTGGTCGAAGTCGGCCCAGGCTATTCTCACCAGCTTCACCTTCGCACTGCTGCGATATTCATACTTCGCCAGTGGACAATACCTTTCCATTAACCCTATCGGCATATACTCGATAGTATTGCCAATATTTAGGCCATCATCAGGCATTAATATCGTCAGCGACCCTTCAGTACAAAAATAGATATAGCCAGGCTCGATGGTGAATTTTTTATATGCGGCAACGGTTAAGGCCTCGCCTTTACAAAGCATGTGCGGAAAGAATTGCCCAATATTGAGTTGCTGATAATAGGTATGGATATCCTGAAAATTCACGCTAAGCCTCTCCCCGCAACGTCTGCCGTGGTAGCGAGTATAGCAGCAATAGCCACCGGATTACGAACCGATAAATAACCAGTCCCATATGGGACTATGATGAGAAAGTATTCTGATTAGAATGGTCGTCAATGAGTTCGCATTAAAATTATCCGCCAACCGTAAATATCCAGGCGGCGCAATTAATCTATGAGGCCATTCAATGAAATTAACCCTAATTGCTAAACATCTGGCGCTTGCCGGTGTGTTGACGTCGCTGTCGCTTTCCGCGTTTGCGGAAGTGCAGCCGCAGGATGCCACTGCCACAACCCGGCAGGCAAATAACGCCCTGTATAACAAATTACCGTTTGCCGATAAAACCGACTTTGAGAACGCCCATAAAGGCTTTATCGCCCCGCTGCCGCAAAACATGATTAAAGGCGAGCAGGGGAACGTTATCTGGAACCCGGCGAAATATGATTTCGTGAAAGAGGGTGAAAAAGCCCCGGATACGGTAAACCCGAGCCTGTGGCGTCAGTCACAGCTGATCAACATTGGCGGGCTGTTTAAGGTCACCGACGGCGTGTATCAGATCCGCAATCTCGATCTCTCCAACATGACCATCATTGAAGGCGAGAAGGGCATCACCGTTATCGACCCGCTGTTAAGCGCTGAACCGGCGAAAGAAGCGCTGGATCTCTACTATGCAAACCGCGGCAAGAAACCGGTCGTCGCTGTGGTGATCACCCACAGTCACGTCGACCACTACGGCGGCCTGCGCGGTGTGGTTGACGAAGCCGACGTGAAGTCCGGCAAAGTGAAGATCTACGCCCCGGAAGGCTTTATGAAAGAAGCGGTTTCCGAAAACATTATGGCCGGGAATGCGATGAGCCGCCGTGCGAGCTATATGTACGGCAACCTGCTGAAGCCGGATGCAAAAGGCCAGGTGGGGGCGGGTCTTGGCACCACCACCTCTGCGGGTACGGTGACCCTGATCCCGCCGACCAACTACATTACCCATACCGGCCAGCAGGAAGTGATTGACGGGCTGACCTACGACTTTATGATGGCGCCGGGTTCAGAAGCCCCGTCCGAAATGCTGTGGTATGTCAAAGAGAAGAAAATGATCGAAGCCGCAGAGGACGTGACCCATACCCTGCACAACACCTACTCCCTGCGCGGCGCGAAAATCCGCGATCCGCTGGCCTGGTCTAAGTACATCAACGCCGCCATTGAGCGCTGGGGCGCGGACGCGGAAGTGATTATTGCGCAGCACCACTGGCCGACCTGGGGCAACGAGAATATCGTCAAGCTGATGAAAGGCCAGCGCGATATGTATCGCTACATCAACGACCAGACCCTGCGTATGGCAAACAAGGGGCTGACCCGCGACGAGATCGCCGCTGAATTTACACTGCCGGAATCGCTGGAAAAACAGTGGGCGAGCCGCGGCTATTACGGTTCCGTCAGCCACGACGTCAAAGCCACCTACGTGTTTTATCTCGGCTGGTTCGACGGCAACCCGGCTACCCTCGACGAACTGCCGCCTGAACAGGCTGCGAAGAAGTTTGTGGAATACATGGGAGGGGCCGATGCCATCATGCAGAAAGCCAAAGCTGACTATCAGCAGGGCAACTACCGCTGGGTGGCGCAGGTGACCAGCAAAATTGTCTTCGCCGATCCGCAGAACGCTGCGGCACGTAATCTGGAAGCCGACGCGCTGGAGCAGTTAGGTTACCAGGCGGAAGCGGGCACCTGGCGTAACTTCTACCTGACCGGCGCGCAGGAACTGCGTAATGGCGTGAAGAAGCTGCCGACGCCGAACACCGCCAGCCCGGATACCGTGCGGGCGATGACCCCGGAAATGTTCTTCGACTACCTGGGCGTGCACATCAACGGGGTGCGGGCCGGTAACGCGAAAGCGGTCTTTAACATCGATCTCGGTAAGGATGGCGGCAAATACAAGCTGGAGCTGGAAAACGGCGTGCTGAACCATACCGCCAACGCGCAGGCGAAGGATGCCGACGCAACCATCACCCTGGACCGCACCACGCTGAACGACATCATCCTTAAGAAAGAGACGCTCAAGCAGGCGATGGACAAGGGTGACGTCAAGGTGAGCGGAGACGGAGCGAAGCTGGAAGAGATGCTGAGCTACATGGACACATTTGACTTCTGGTTCAATATTGTCACGCCATAAGTTTAGCGTTCATCCTGGTTAATCCTGGCGCCTTATTACGATAAGGCGCCATTTTTTTTATTCACGCATCGCCAGCGCGCTGGCGCTTGCCGGATCGAACAGCGAAATACTCTCGATCTGATCCAGCATGAGCACTTTGCGAAAATCCATGGCGCTTTTGGGCTCCGAATCGAGCGTAATGTCATGCTCGGCATACCATTTGCTGTAGTTATGTTCGATACAGAGCTGCATGTTCTTCCCGTCACGGTAGCCGCTCAGCATCGGAATAAGTACGATATTGGCCGTTTTTTCATACTCCAGCGTGGCGGTATGGATCATGCCGATATAGATCCGCCGCGATTTCAGCGTGACGTGCGCCAGTTCACCTTCCTCCATGCACTGATAGAGCAGCTGTTCAATCCCGCTCGACTGCGCCAGCCGCTTGTACAATTTTTTCCGGCCCTCACCGTCCAGCCGCGCGCTTCCGGCCCAGTTCGAGCGATAGAGACAAAACAGGATCGCGAAGGTCAGCATCACCACCACCGGGGCCTGAATCCCCAGGAAGCTCCAGTTCATAAAATCAATTTGCCAGTCGGCATATTTTGCTGACGTGAAATGGAACGTGTTATCGGCGGCGGAGAGGGCGAACAACAGCAGCCACAGCAGGCCGGTGGCGATCACCCCCTGAAGAACAAAAATACAGCCATACAGTGCAACAAGAAAATAGACGTCCCAGCCAAAGGATCGCTTGATTTTAAACCGTGTTGAGAGGTCGCGGCTGGTGTACCAGTACCCGCATACCATCAATACCATGAATATTGCCGTTCCCATTTCAGGCCCTCTTCAGCGCGTTGACATGGCGCAGAAAGTCCTGCCGTACTTCGTGGCTTTTGTAGTTAACCGAGGCGTTTCCATCCTGATCGATGATGATGCGGTCGCCATCCTCTACGGCTTCGATAATTTCCTGGTGACTCATGACCTGCAACAAGGATTCCGGGCTGGAAAAGAGCGTCATCAGTAAATGTTTCATCGCGTGACATCCTTATGAATTAAAAGGATAAGTCTGGAAGATAAATGGCACCTTTGCCTTAAGGTTATCCCTAAAAAATCGGCAGCCTGGCGGCGAAATTCATATTTTTCACAAAATGGTTGTGCATGGTGATATTCCATGTAACTGAAAAACAATAAGAATAAAAAATATATCTGCGCAAACTTGGACAAATAAAGTTAATTGTGTAAGTTTAAATTATGCGATTCCGCTACGTTGTTTACACCCAGGATGTGACCCATGAGCACGTTGCCGTCCGTCATCAGTCGGTTCATTGATTACTACGCCACGCTGGATACCCAGCCACCTTCGGCGCTGGCGGGGATTTATCGCGCCGATGCCACGCTTATCGATCCCTTTGGCGAACACAGCGGGGTGTTCGCGATTCAGCGCTATTTCACCCATCTGCTGGCTAACGTCCAGCACTGTCGCTTTACCGTCGATGCACCGTTGCAGCAGGGCGATCGCTTTGTGGTCACCTGGATGATGCACTGGTCGCACCCACGTATCGCCGGGGGGGCAATGCGCCAGCTGCCAGGCTGCTCCGTGGTAGACATGCGCGACGATCGCATTGTTCGCCAGCGGGATTACTACGATGCCGGAGAGATGATTTACGAACATCTCCCGATACTCGGCTGGGCCGTGCGCGGCGTGAAGCGAAGAGTGAAATCATGAAAACGGTTCTGATCACCGGCGCAAGCTCGGGCATCGGGGCGGGGCTGGCGAAATCTTTTGCCGACGATGGTTACCGGGTGATTGCCTGCGGGCGCGATGCGCAACGTCTGGCAGCCGTGCATCAGTACAGCCCCAACATTACGGTGCGCCTGTTCGATATGACAGACAGGGACGCCTGTCGCCAGGCGCTGGCGGACTGTACTGCCGACACGGTGATTCTCTGCGCCGGAACCTGCGAGTATCTCGACCGCGGCGAGGTGGATGCCGAGCTGGTGGCGCGGGTCATGACCACCAATTTCATCGGGCCGGTAAACTGCCTTGCGGCGTTGCAGCCGCAGCTGGTATCCGGCAACCGCGTGGTGCTGGTCAGTTCGATGGCGCACTGGCTTCACTTCCCGCGAGCCGAAGCGTATGGCGCCTCTAAAGCGGCGTTAACCTGGTTCGCCGATACGCTGCGCCTCGACTGGGAACCGAAAGGGATTGCCGTCACGGTCGTTTCACCCGGTTTTGTCGACACGCCGCTGACCCGCAAAAACGATTTCCCGATGCCGGGCCGGGTCAGCGTGGGGGACGCCGTCCACGCCATTCGTCGCGGTCTGGCAAAAGGGAAGGATCACATCGCGTTTCCCGCCGGGTTCAGCCTGGCGCTGCGCCTGCTTTCCGGCCTGCCCGATGTACTTCAGCGCGCACTGCTGCGCAGGATGGTGCGACCATGAAAATCGCAATTATCGGCAGCGGCATCGCCGGGTTAACCTGTGCCTGGCGGCTCGCCGGACATCATCAGGTCACGCTGTTTGAGGCGCAGGCCACGCCGGGCGGCCATACCGCAACGGTGGATGTCGATACGCCGCAGGGCAGCTTTGCCATCGATACCGGTTTTATCGTCTACAACGACCGCACCTATCCGCGCTTCATGGGGTTGCTCAGCGAACTGGGCATCTGCGGGCAAAAAACGCAGATGAGCTTTTCGGTGCACAACCCGCAGAGCGGGCTGGAGTACAACGGGCACACGCTGACGTCGCTGTTCGCCCAGCGACGTAATCTGCTCAACCCGGCTTTCTGGACGCTGCTGAAGGAGCTCGTGCGCTTTAACCGGCTGGCGAAACAGACGCTCCGGGGCGAAGTCGATGGTTCCGCCACGCTGGAAACGTTCCTGCGCCAGCACCGTTTTACGCCCTTTTTTGCGCGCCACTACATCCTGCCCATGGGGGCGGCTATCTGGTCGTCGTCGCTACAGGAGATGAAACGCTTTCCGCTGCCGCTCTTTTTACGCTTTTTTGAAAACCACGGTCTGCTGGACATTACCCATCGTCCGCAGTGGTACGTGGTGCCAGGCGGCTCCAGGGAGTATATCCGCGCGATGCTGGATACGCTCGGCGATCGCCTGACGCTGCACCTTAACGCGCCGGTGCAGCAGGTTATTCGCCACGATCGTGGGGTTGATATTGCGCGTGAGGGCGTAACAGACACTTTTGATCAGGTGATCTTCGCCTGCCACTCCGCTCAGGCGCTGGCGATGCTCGCCAGCCCAACGCAGGCTGAACGCGAGGTGCTGGGGGATATCGGCTGGCAGCGTAACGAGGTGGTGCTTCACCGCGATCCGCGCTGGCTGCCGGTGCGCGAACGCGCGTGGGCGAGCTGGAACTACCGCCTCAGCGAGCAGGATCGGGCCAGCGCCTGCGTCACCTACAACATGAATATCTTGCAGGGACTGCCGCCGGGTAGCCCGCTGTTTTGCGTCACCCTCAACCCGGAAACGCCGGTGGAGGAACGGTTTGTGCTGCGCCGCTTTGTCTATGAGCATCCGCTTTTTAACCCGCAAAGCTGGCAAGCTCAGGCCCGGCGCGGCGAAATAAACGGTCGCCAGCGGAGCTGGTTCTGCGGCGCGTACTGGTACAACGGCTTCCACGAAGATGGCGTGCGCAGTGCGCTGGACGTGGTCAACGCTATCGCGACCGGGGAGGGCAACTGAGATGAACAGCTGCCTTTACCACGGTACATTGCGCCATCGTCGGCTTGCGCCGAAAGCGCACCACTTTACCTACAGCGTATTTATGGCCTGGCTCGATCTGGATGAGCTGGACGCGCTGCCCTCTGTCGGCGTGCGTCGTAACCGCGTTGCGCCCGCGGCATTTTATGATGCGGATTACCCGCTGGGCACGCCGCTCAAAGCGCGTGTCCTTGAGTGTCTGGAAAATCTGACCGGCGAACGTCCGGCGGGGCGGGTCATGCTTCTGACTCAGCTGCGCTATTTCGGTTTTCATTTCAACCCGGTCAATTTTTACTACTGCTATGACGGGGAAGACACCCTGCGCTGGGTTCTCGCCGAAGTCCGTAACACGCCGTGGAATGAACGACATTACTACGCGGTAGCGGGGCGGGACGCCCCGCCGACGGAGAAAGCGTTTCACGTCTCGCCCTTTAATCCGATGGATATGATCTACCACTGGCGCTTCAACAGCCCGGACAGCACGCTGCGCATGCATATCGAAAACCATCAGGAGACGAAGGTGTTTGATGCCACCCTGACGCTGCGCCGGGTCCCGCTGACGCGCACGGCGCTGCGTTCGCTGCTGGCGCGGATCCCGTTGATGACCCTCAAAACCGTTTTCGCCATTTACTGGCAGGCGCTCAGGCTGTGGCTGAAGCGCGTACCGCTGCATAACCATCCCCTCAGCAGGAGTGAACGCTCATGACCAATCCCGTCTTTGCGCTTGAACCCGATATCCCGCGCAACGTCCGCGTCGCGCGATGGTTGCTCTTCCGCCTGCTGAATGGCCTGCACGGTGGCTCGCTGACGCTGCGTGAAGGCGCGCAGACGTTCCAGTTCGGCGACGCTTCCGCCGCGCTTCACGCTGAGGTGCAGGTACTTGCTCCGGGCGTCTACTGGCGCATTTTAACCGGGGGCAGCCTCGCCGCGGCACAAGCGTGGATGGATGGCGACTGGGAGACGCCCCACCTGACGCCGCTGCTGGAGCTGATTGCGCGCAATAGCCAAATCCTCGGAAAGCTGGAAAAAGGGTTTCGCCTGCTCGGGAAACCGGTGGAGCGGCTGCGGCACTGGATGCGGCGCAACTCACGCGCGCAGGCGCGGGAAAATATTGCCGCCCATTACGATCTGGGCAACGCCTTTTACGCCCATTTCCTTGATGAACATCTCCTGTACTCCAGCGCGCTGTTTAGCGGGGACGAGCAGGATCTGACCGCGGCTCAGCAGGCGAAAATGGCGAGGCTGTGTGACCAGCTGGCGCTCACGGCAAACGATCATCTGCTGGAGATTGGCACCGGCTGGGGGGCGATGGCGGAATATGCCGCCCGTCATTACGGCTGCCGGGTGACCACCACCACGCTGTCGCAGGAGCAGTACCGCTGGGCCACCGCGCGCATCGCCCGGGCAGGGTTGCAGGATCGTGTTGAGGTGCTGCTCTGCGACTACCGCGATCTGACCGGGGTCTACGACAAGCTGGTGTCGGTTGAGATGATTGAGGCCGTCGGTCAACGCTACCTGCCAACATTTTTCCGCACCTGCCAGGCGCGTCTGCGTCCAGGCGGGCGGATGGCGATTCAGGCCATCACCATTCAGGATCAACGCTATCGCGACTACAGCAAAAGCGTCGATTTTATTCAGCGCTACATCTTCCCCGGCGGCTTTTTGCCCAGCATCACCGCCATGAATGAACTCATGACCCGCCATACCGATTTTGTGGTGCGTAACCTCTTCGATATGGGACCGGACTACGCCCGCACGCTGGCGCACTGGCGTCAGCGGTTCGTTCACGCCTGGCAGGAGATTGAAAAGCTCGGGTTTGATGACCGTTTCCGCCGGATGTGGCTGTACTACCTCGGCTACTGTGAAGCCGGGTTTAATGCCCGCACCATCAGCGTGGTGCAGCTGACTGCGGAACGCGTATGAAGCGCTACGGGCAGGTATTTCTGTTGGCCATCGGGTTTGATCTCTACTGGACGCGCTCTGGGCGCTGACGGGGCTGATTGCGTTCACGGGCGCGTCCCTGATGCCGCTATGGATGGTGGCGCTGTGGCTAATGTTTGCCACCGTCTGGACGCAACTGACCCGCACGACCACCTTGCCGGGCTGGTTGCTGACGGTACTGGCGACCCTGGGCGGGCCGGTGGCCTACCTGATCGGCGAGCGTCTGGGGGCCGTTTACCGTTTATACCTCTCAGCTTCTGACGCCCGACGGCAGCTATACAGGGTTAGACGGCGATAATGCGCTGATTATCACCTATGCCCGGGACATCGATGGTGACGACCTGGTTGAGGCGACCGGCGACCAGTGTCAGGCGCAGGGCATTTTGCAGCAGGAGCCGCAGAGTGAAGCCTGGCTGAGCGAGTATCCTGAACTGCGTCAGCAGTTAATCGGAGGACCACAATGAAACGTTTCCTGTTAATGGCGCTTGCCCTGACGATGCTGGTGGCCGGATGTAGCACCGAGGTGACAGAGTATCGTCAGCAGCAGCCACGGCTTGATATTTTTACTTACTTCCAGGGGAAAACCGAGGCGTGGGGGATGGTGCAGGATCGCAGCGGTAAGCAGATCCGTCGTTTTCACGTCGAGATCGCCGGGGATGTTATCGGCGATACGCTGACCCTGAATGAACATTTTGTCTACGATGACGGCGAGAAGCAGCAGCGCGTCTGGCATATCCGCCGCGTAGGGCAGAATCGCTATGAAGGCACGGCGGGTGACATAGAAGGTGTCGCGACAGGCCAGGCGGCGGGCAATGCCCTTAACTGGCGCTACAGCATGAACGTGAAGGCGGACGGCAAAACCTGGCTGCTGCACTTTGATGACTGGATGTATTTGCAGGACAGCACCCGTCTGTTTAATAAAACCGAGATGAAGAAATTTGGCGTCACCGTCGCCACGGTGACGCTGTTCTTTACCCGCAAAGAGGGCGGTTAATCCTCTTCGGGCTGAGGTTTACTGCTTGAGTAGATGAAGAAGAGCGCAATACTCAGGCAGACGACGGCCCCGAAACGGCTCACTGAAAACGGAATGGCTTCATTGTTCAGCCAGCCAAAGTTATCAATCAGCATGCTCATGGCCAGCTGGCCCAGGATAACCGCTACCGTGGCAACGGCGGTCCCGATGCGCTGCACTGCGAGCACCATAATCACGATATAGGGCACGCCGCAGAGGGCCCCCAGAAGCTGCCATTTGGGTACATCCATCAGGCTGACCGCCTGTTTCGGCTCAAAAAAGAAGATCAGCAGGGCGGTCACCAGCGCGCCGACGGAAAACGTCAGAAACGCGCTTTTAAATACCCCCACGCTGCTGCCTAATTGCCCGTTAATGGCAGCCTGAATGCTCAGCGTTGCGCCGCCAATCACCGCCAGAATAATCATAATTACTGTCATAACGTTACCCCTGCGCCACGAGAATGAGCGCGGCGATGATAAATCCCAGCGCAATAATGCGTTTTGTATCGATCCTGCGGTGCGGCGTACCCAGCAGGCCATAGTGGTCAATAATCAGGCTTTTAAAAACCTGGCCTGCCAGAATGCCGATCATCGTCATGGCAATGCCGATCGCAGGCGTGGCAATGGTGAGAATGATGACGTAAACCGGGCCGAGCACGCCGCCCAACAGGTGCCATGAAGGCTGCGCAAAAAATGAGGGACTGTTGCGCGGGCTGAAAAACAGCATCAGCAGAAACGTCAGCCCCGTTCCCACGCTGAATATGCTGAACGCCGCCCACAGGTCGCCCACCTCTGCGCCCAGCGGCCCCAGCAGCCCGGCTTCCACGGACAGCCCCATGCCGCCGGCAATCACCAGTAAAATTAAAATAATGTGCATAACGCTTTTTCTCCTTTTTCCAGGCGGAGAAGATTACGCCTGAACATCATTGAGAAAAATGCCATAATGCAGGAAACACCTTTGCAGGAAATGCATTAATGATGGGTGCCGGACATATCAGCATTCGCGCGCTGCTGATCTTCATCGACGTTTATGAAACGCAGAATTTTTCCGTGGTGGCGAGGCGGGAAGGGATTTCTGCGTCGCAGGTCTCACGCGTGATCCACCAGCTTGAGGACGCCCTCGGGCAACAGCTTTTCTACCGCAACACGCGGGCGATTATGCCCACAGAGAGCGGGCATCTTTTTGTGCGCTATGCCCGTGCGATGGCCGGGAATATGGAGGACGCGCGACGCGAGCTGGATGAACGCGCCCGCGAGCCGTCGGGCACGCTGCGTATCAATGGCCCGGTCTTTTTCGGACAAAGGCACATCGCGCCGGGCCTGCCGGGGCTTCTGGCGCGTTACCCTCGTCTCTCCATTGAACTGACCCTCACCGACGATTTTATCGATCCGCACCGTGATGCCGCGGACGTTATCTTCCGCATCGGCGCGCTGACGGACTCCTCGTTTCACGCCCGGGTGTTCGGGCAGCAGTTCTATCATCTGGCGGCCTCGCCGGACTATCTGCAAAAACATGGCGCGCCCGAGGGGCCGGACGATCTCAGCCGTCACCACTGTCTGGTTTACCGCGGCTCGTCCGGGCCTAACCGCTGGCTGATCCGGCGGCCGGGCGAGGCGTGGGTTCACTATCCCATTGTACCGCTGATGACTTCCAATAACGCGGAAACGCTCCTGATTGCGGCGCTGGGCGGCATGGGCGTTGTGCTTTTCCCGGACTGGATGGTGAGCGAACGGCTCAAAAGCGGTGAGCTGGTGGCGCTGCTGCCGGAAATGGAGTGTTCAATTAATACGGAGCCACTGACGATTGCGGCGATTTACCCGAACGCGCGTCATCCGCCCCTGAACGTCAGGGCGGTGATTGATTACTATATTGAGCGGTTCGGTACGCCGCTGTACTGGCAAACCTGAAGGTTAGCGGGCAAGCTCGCGACGGATAATGTCGGCCCCGGCGCTTAACGCCTTCAGCTTACCGTTGGCGACCTGGCGGGAAAGGGGGGCCATACCGCAGTTGGTGGACGGATAGAGCTTGTCTGCATCAACAAACTGCAACGCCTTGCGCAGCGTATCGGCCACCTCTTCAGGCGTTTCGATGGTCTGGGTGGCGACGTCAATTGCCCCGACCATCACTTTTTTACCGCGGATAAGCTCCAGCAGATCCATCGGCACGCGCGAGTTGTGGCACTCCAGCGAGATGATATCGATCTTCGAGGTCTGTAACTTTGGAAATGCCTCTTCATACTGGCGCCACTCGGAGCCGAGCGTCTTTTTCCAGTCCGTATTGGCTTTGATGCCGTACCCGTAACAGATATGTACCGCGGTTTCGCATTTCAGCCCTTCAATGGCGCGCTCCAGTGCGGCGATACCCCAGTCATTCACCTCGTCGAAAAAGACGTTAAAGGCAGGTTCGTCGAACTGAATAATGTCGACGCCGGCCGCTTCCAGCTCGCGGGCCTCCTGATTGAGAATTTTAGCGAACTCCCAGGCCAGCTTTTCGCGGCTTTTATAGTGGGCATCGTATAGCGTGTCGATCATGGTCATCGGGCCGGGCAGCGCCCACTTGATCGGCTTGTCAGTCAGCTGGCGCAGGTATTTCGCGTCGTCAACAAACACCGGCTTCTGGCGCGCCACCGCTTCTACCACGGTCGGCACGCTCGCATCGTAACGGTTACGGATGCGTACCGTCTGACGGTTCTCAAAATCCACGCCGCTGAGATGTTCAATAAAGGTGGTGACGAAATGCTGGCGGGTTTGTTCCCCGTCGCTGACGATATCAATCCCGGCGCGAATCTGTTCATCCAGAGACAAACGCAGCGCATCCTGTTTCCCTGCCAGTAATTCCTCGTCCTGGAGTTTCCACGGCGACCAGAGCGTTTCCGGCTGCGCAAGCCAGGTGGGTTTCGGCAGGCTGCCAGCCGTTGATGTCGGGAGCAATGTTTTCATAAAAGAACCTTTTATCCGTATTAAATTAAAGCGTGAAGTGTTGAGACCACTGCTCAAGAAGGGTTTTATAGGGTTTGATAAACCGCTCTTCGGTATATTTACCCTGTTCAATGGCCAGCCGGCTGCGCTCTTCACGGTCATAGACGATTTTGGTTAATGAGTGATCCTGCTGATTCAGGTCGGGCTGATAGCACTGTCCCGCAGCGGAATTGGCATTGTAAATTTCTGGTCGATAGATCTTCTGGAACGTCTCCATGGTGCTGATGGTGCCGATCAGTTCCAGATTGGTGTAATCACGCAGTAAATCGCCGGTGAAGAAGAAGGCAAAAGGCGCGACGCTGTTTTCCGGCATGAAATAGCGAACCTTCAGGCCCATCTTCGCGAAGTACTGTTCCGTTAGCGACTCGCCGTCCGGCTGGTACTCATAGCCCAGCACCGGGTGGTGGTTACCGGTACGACGATAGGTGTCTTTGCTGGAGACGCTCAGGCAGATCACCGGCGCTTTTTTAAAGTTCGCCTGATATTCCGCAGAATGAACGAAGCTTTTAAAGATATTGCCGTGCAGCTCGCCAAAATTCTCGGGGAGAGAGAAACGAGCCCGGTCTTTATTATGCTCCAGCAGCAGGACGCTGAAATCATAGTCACGAACATACGATGAGAAGTTATTTCCGACGATGCCTTCGATGCGCTCGTGGTTTTTTTTATCCACGATCGTCGTTTGCAGAATTTCGATGGCCGGGAAAGTAAAATCGCCGCCGATATTCATATCGACTGAAATAATCTCCAGCTCGACGGCATAGCGGTCAGCTTTCGGGTTTTCCCAGCTCGCCAGCGCGTTAAAGCGGTTGTTGATCATCACCAGCGTATTGCGCAGGTTCTCCTGA
This sequence comes from Enterobacter cloacae complex sp. 397G4, assembly GCF_050031515.1. Lineage (NCBI taxonomy): Bacteria > Pseudomonadati > Pseudomonadota > Gammaproteobacteria > Enterobacterales > Enterobacteriaceae > Enterobacter > Enterobacter cloacae complex sp. 397G4. Next base: position 2,324,968 of record NZ_JBLGWE010000001.1, read on the forward strand.
CGCTTCTCGCCACGCGCCAGGTTGGCGAAGTTGGTGGTGGTACGCGTGTTTTCTGACGGGTTATAATTTTCATCAAAGCAACTGCGCTTAAGGGTAAATGTGAAAGCCTGACTCATTTGGTTATGCATCCTAAGTTCATGTTGCCGGAACGTTATCAATGCATAATTTATGCCTGAGCCACTGGCGCAGGGGAAGTGACTTAATTTCACTGCAACATGAGGGTTCTTCATGAACTGCGCGATTCAGGTATAATCCCCCGACATTTCCAACCGGTTTAAACGAACATGACAAAACTCACCCTACAAGAGCAGATGCTGAAAGCGGGCTTAGTCAGCAGTAAAAAGATGGCGAAGGTCCAGCGCACGGCGAAAAAATCCCGCGTCCAGGCTCGCGAGGCGAGAGAGGCTGTTGAAGAGAACAAGAAAGCCCAGCTGGAGCGTGATAAGCAGCTGAGCGAACAGCAAAAACAGGCGGTGCTGGCAAAAGAGTTCAGGGCGCAGGTGAAGCAGCTGATTGAGATGAACCGCATCACCGTGGCGAAGGGCAACATTACCTTTAACTTTACCGACGGCAACCTGATCAAAAAAATCGAGGTCGATAAGCAGACGCAAACCCAGCTGATCAACGGCCGTCTGGCGATTGCCCGACTGGTGATTAACGCGAATGGCGACTGTGATTACGCGATTATCCCGGCGGTAGTGGCGGATAAAATTGCCCAGCGCGATGCGGACAGCATTGTGCTAAACAGCGCCCTGAGTCAGGAAGAGCAGGACGAAGACGATCCGTACGCAGACTTCAAAATCCCTGACGATTTAATGTGGTAATCCCCGCTCAGAACGGCGCGGCGTGACGGGCGTTTATCGTCTCGCCGCTCAGCGGATGAATAAAATTCAGAGCGCTTGCATGCAGCATCAGCCGGGGCGTTTCTTCCGCCCCCGGCCATTCCAGACCACCATACAAATCGCACCCCAGAATAGGGTGGCCTAACTGCTGGCAGTGAATGCGCAGCTGGTGGGTGCGCCCGGTCTCCGGGGTAAGCTCAACCCGCGTCAGCGGCATTATCGTATCCTGGTAAATACGTTCCACCACCCGATAGCGCGAGCGAGCGGGCTTACCGGTGCGGGCACAGATCGTCATCAGCGGAAACAGCGCCGGATCTTTGGCAATCGGCGCATCCACGGTCCCTTCGTCCTGTTCCACATGTCCGCACAACAGGGCGGTGTAAACCTTGTTCACGGCGCGCTGACTGAACTGGTGGCAAAGCGCGGCGTTGATCGCTTTGTTACGCGCAATGACCATCAGACCCGAAGTGCCAAAATCAAGACGATGCACCAGCGTGCAGCCGGGAAAGGTTTGAACAAGACGGTGGTGGACGGAATCGAGGTTTTGCGGATTTTTCCCCGACAGGCTGAGCAGACCGGAAGGTTTATTGATCAGCAGCAGATGCTCGTCCTGCCAGAGGATCTCAATGTCGTCGTGACAGGGTGGTGCAATAAACGTATCGATAATGACAGACATCAGGCCGCCGGGCTGGAGAGTGGGTGCGGATGATAACGAAATACGGGGGAAAAGAAAAACCCTCCCACCGGGCGGTGAGAGGGGGAAAACTTAGGCAGCGACCAGGCTGTCGATAGCGGCTTTCGCGTCGGTCTGCGCTTTGGTGGCCACTTCCGGGCCGTAAGCGATACCTTCAGCGAACACGAAGTTCACGTCGGTAATGCCGATGAAGCCCAGGAACAGCGTCAGGTACGGTGCGACCAGGTCGGTAGGGGTATCTTTGTGAATACCGCCGCGGCTGGTCAGTACAACCGCACGCTTGCCTTTCACCAGACCTTCCGGGCCATTCTCGGTGTAACGGAAGGTTACGCCAGCACGCGCCACCAGGTCGAAGTAGTTCTTCAGCTGGGTAGGAATGTTGAAGTTGTACATTGGGGCGTTGATCACGATAACGTCGTGCGCCTGCAACTCAGCAATCAGCTCGTCGGAGAGCGCCAGGGCTTCCTGCTGACGCGGGGTAAGAGGTGCATCGCTCGGACGCAGCGCGCCAACCAGCTCGCCGTCCAGCACAGGAATTGGGTTTGCCGCCAGGTCACGCACGGTGATTTCATCCGCGCTGTGCTGTTCACGCCACTGTTCAACGAAATAGTCAGACAGCTGACCAGACTGTGAATACCCTGCCAGAATACTGGATTTCAACACTAATACTTTGCTCATGGGAAATTCCTGTTTTGTATTTGATTGAGGGGGGTGCCCCGTTGCTTGTTGACACTTTATTCACAATCCTGCCACAGGGATAGCGCAATATATCGAAGCCTATGTTCGAATTTTTTGAATAAGGCGCGAAAAGCGCTGATGTGGTACTCTATACCAATCATTAAAAAGAGATTTTATCCGGCAGTGCACTGCCCGTTAACGCTATGACAGAACACCAAAAATTGACCTTCCCGATGCTGATGCAAAAGCTTGATTCGCTGATGCTGCGCGATAAACAGCGGTTTGCGCGCCGTCTGCACGGCGTTAAGAAGGTTAAAAATCCTGATGCACAACAGGCCATTTACCAGGAGATGGCCAACGAGATTGAACAGGCGGCAGGGAAAGTTGTGCTGCGTGAAGCCGCACGTCCGGAGATTACCTATCCGGTAAATCTGCCCGTCAGCCAGAAGAAACAGGACATTCTTGAGGCCGTACGCGACCACCAGGTGGTGATCGTCGCGGGGGAAACCGGTTCAGGTAAAACCACTCAGCTGCCGAAAATCTGCATGGAGCTGGGCCGCGGGGTGAAAGGGTTGATCGGTCACACCCAGCCGCGTCGTCTGGCGGCGCGCACCGTGGCGAACCGTATTGCGGAAGAGCTGCAAACGGAGCCGGGTGGCTGCATCGGCTACAAGGTGCGATTCAGCGACCACGTCAGCGATAACACCATGGTTAAGCTGATGACCGACGGTATCCTGCTGGCGGAAATCCAGCAGGATCGTCTGCTGACGCAGTACGACACCATCATCATCGATGAAGCGCACGAGCGCAGCCTGAACATCGACTTCCTGCTCGGCTACCTGAAAGAGCTGCTGCCCAGGCGTCCGGATCTGAAAATCATCATCACCTCCGCGACCATCGACCCGGAGCGCTTCTCAAAACATTTCAACAATGCGCCGATTATCGAGGTGTCAGGACGCACGTATCCGGTGGAAGTGCGCTATCGCCCGATTGTGAAAGAGGCGGACGATACCGAGCGCGACCAGCTTCAGGCCATCTTTGATGCCGTCGACGAGCTGGGCAACGAGAGTTCTGGCGACATTCTGATCTTCATGAGCGGCGAGCGCGAGATCCGCGATACCGCCGATGCGCTCAGCAAGCGCGATCTGCGCCATACCGAGATCCTGCCGCTGTACGCGCGCCTGTCGAACAGCGAGCAGAACCGCGTGTTCCAGCCGCACAGCGGGCGCCGCATCGTGCTGGCGACCAACGTGGCCGAAACTTCGCTGACCGTACCGGGCATTAAATACGTGATCGACCCGGGTACGGCGCGCATCAGCCGCTACAGCTACCGCACCAAAGTTCAGCGCCTGCCGATTGAGCCGGTTTCGCAGGCGTCGGCTAATCAGCGTAAGGGCCGCTGCGGCCGCGTGTCGGAAGGGATCTGTATTCGTCTCTATTCGGAAGACGATTTCCTGTCGCGCCCGGAGTTTACCGATCCGGAGATCCTGCGGACCAACCTGGCATCCGTTATCCTGCAAATGACCGCGCTGGGGCTGGGCGATATCGCCGCCTTCCCGTTTGTGGAAGCGCCGGATAAGCGCAATATTCAGGACGGGGTGCGGCTGCTGGAAGAGCTGGGGGCCATCACCACCGACGAACAGGCGACGGCCTACAAGCTAACGCCATTGGGCCGCCAGCTTAGCCAGTTGCCGGTCGACCCGCGTCTGGCGCGCATGGTGCTGGAGGCGCAAAAACACGGCTGCGTGCGCGAGGCGATGATCATTACCTCGGCGCTCTCCATTCAGGATCCGCGCGAGCGTCCGATGGACAAGCAGCAGGCGTCGGACGAAAAACACCGTCGCTTCCACGATAAAGAGTCCGATTTCCTCGCCTTTGTGAACCTGTGGAACTACCTTGGCGAGCAGCAAAAAGCGCTCTCCTCGAACCAGTTCCGCCGTCAGTGCCGGGTGGATTTCCTCAATTATCTGCGCGTACGCGAGTGGCAGGATATCTACACCCAGCTGCGCCAGGTGGTGAAAGAGCTGGGTATACCGGTGAACAGTGAACCGGCGGAGTACCGCGAGATTCATATCGCGCTGCTGACCGGCCTGCTGTCCCATATCGGGATGAAGGATGCGGATAAGCAGGAATATACCGGCGCGCGTAACGCCCGCTTCTCCATCTTCCCGGGTTCCGGCTTGTTCAAGAAGCCGCCGAAGTGGACCATGGTTGCGGAACTGGTGGAAACCAGCCGCCTGTGGGGGCGGATTGCCGCGCGTATCGATCCGGAATGGGTCGAGCCGGTGGCGCAGCACCTGCTGAAACGCTCATACAGCGAGCCGCACTGGGAGCGTGGGCAGGGCGCGGTGATGGCGACGGAAAAAGTCACCGTCTACGGCCTGCCGGTGGTGGCCGCGCGTAAGGTTAACTACAGCCAGATCGATCCGGCGTTGAGTCGCGAGCTGTTTATCCGCCACGCGCTGGTGGAAGGCGACTGGCAGACGCGTCATGCGTTCTTCCGCGAAAACCTGAAGCTGCGCGCCGAGGTGGAAGAGCTTGAGCACAAGTCCCGCCGTCGCGACATTCTGGTGGACGACGAGACGCTGTTTGAGTTTTACGATCAGCGCATCAGTCACGATGTGATCTCGGCGCGCCATTTCGACAGCTGGTGGAAGAAAGCCAGCAAAGAGGCCCCGGACCTGCTCAACTTCGAAAAGAGCATGCTGATCAAAGAGGGCGCGGAGTCGGTCAGCAAACTCGATTACCCGAACTTCTGGCATCAGGGCAACCTCAAGCTGCGTCTGACCTATCAGTTTGAGCCGGGCGCGGATGCCGATGGTGTGACGGTGCACATTCCGCTGCCGCTGTTAAACCAGGTGGAAGAGAGCGGGTTTGAGTGGCAGATCCCCGGCCTGCGCCGCGAGCTGGTCATTGCGTTAATCAAATCCCTGCCTAAACCGGTGCGGCGTAACTTTGTGCCGGCGCCGAACTACGCCGAAGCGTTTTTAGGCCGCGTCACGCCGCTGGAGCTGCCGCTGCTGGACGCCCTGGAGCGTGAGTTCCGCCGCATGACCGGAACCACCATCGACCGCGACGACTGGAACTGGGATCAGGTGCCAGATCACCTGAAAATCACATTCCGCGTGGTGGACGATAAAAACAAAAAGCTGCTCGAAGGCCGTTCTCTGACGGAGCTGAAAGAGGCGCTGAAAGGTAAAGTCCAGGAGACGCTCTCTGCGGTGGCCGATGACGGCATTGAGCAGAGCGGGCTGCACATCTGGAGCTTTGGTCAGCTCCCGGAAAGCTACGAGCAGAAGCGCGGGAACTACAGGGTGAAAGCCTGGCCCGCGCTGGTGGATGAGCGCGACAGCGTGGCGATTAAGCTCTTTGACAATCCGCAGGAGCAACAGCAGATGATGTGGCGTGGGCTGCGTCGACTGCTTCTGCTTAACATCCCGTCGCCGATTAAGTATCTGCACGAGAAGCTGCCGAACAAAGCCAAGCTGGGGCTCTACTTTAACCCGTACGGTAAGGTGCTGGACCTGATCGACGACTGCATCTCCTGCGGTGTGGATAAGCTGATCCACGAGGCCGGCGGTCCGGTCTGGACGGAAGAGGGCTTTGCTCAGCTTCATGAAAAGGTGCGCGCGGAGCTGAACGACACCGTGGTCGAGATTGCCAAACAGGTCGAGCAGATCCTTACCGCCGTGTTCAATATCAACAAGCGCCTGAAGGGGCGGGTGGATATGACCATGGCCCTGGGGCTGTCGGACGTCAAGGCGCAGATGGCGGGGCTAGTGTATCGCGGCTTTGTCACCGGCAATGGCTTTAAGCGTCTGGGCGATACGCTGCGTTATTTGCAGGCGATAGAGAAGCGTCTGGAGAAAATGGCGGTCGATCCGCATCGCGATCGTGCGCAGATGCTGAAAGTCGAAAACGTGCAGCAGGCGTGGCAGCAGTGGCTCAACAAACTGCCGCCGGCGCGTCGCGATGACGACGACGTGCGGGAGATCCGCTGGATGATCGAGGAGCTGCGCGTCAGTTTCTTCGCTCAGCAGCTGGGAACGCCGTATCCCATTTCGGATAAGCGTATCTTGCAGGCGATGGAGCAGATTTCCGGCTAAAACCGTTGCCCGGTGGCGCTGCGCTTACCGGGCCTACGGGAGAGCATGTAGAGCACGTAGGCCGGGTAAGGCGTAGCCGCCACCCGGCATGTCTTCAGGCACTGCTCCAGCCGCCGCCCAGCGCTTTATACAAATCAATTTGCGCCAGCAGCAGGTTGTTTTTCACCTGTACCACGCTGGTCTGCACCGAGAACAGCGTGCGCTGCGCATCGAGCTCATCCAGATAAGAAGAGTATCCGTTGCGGTAGCGGTTTTGCGCAATCCGCAGCGTCTCCTGCGCGACCGTCTGCTGTGCCAGCAGCTCGGTAAGCTGTTCCTGATAGCGGGTGATGGCATCAAGGCTGTCATTCACCTCAGCAAACGCGTTACGCACGGTTTTTTCGTAGCTATACAGCGCCTGATTCCGCTGGGACTGAGAGATATCTACCTGCGCATTCAGCGCCTGACGGTTCAGCAGCGGCGCAAGAATACTGCCGCCCACGCTCCAGAGCTGTAGCGGGTTATCCAGCAATCCCGACAGCGTGCGATCCTGCACCGATCCCGTGGCCGTGAGGTTGATCGACGGCAGCAGGCTGGCGCGCGATGCCGCCAGCGTCGCGTCCGCCGCAATCAGCTGACGTTCAGCCTGGACGATATCCGGGCGCCGGTTCAGTAGCGTCGACGGCAGCTGGGAGGGCAGTTTCAGCGGCGTCAGGGCATCAAAGCTTTCACCGCGCGCAACGTCACCCGGGTTGCTGCCCAGCAGCAGGCTAAGCGCATTTTCCTGCTGCGCAATCTGGTGCTGAAGCAGTGGAACCTGGGCGCGGGTGGCGCGCAGCTCAGAATCCGATTGCATCAGCTCAAGGCGAGAGCTGTATCCCGTCTCAAACTGTCGTTTGGCGAGGTTGAACGCCTCTTCACGCGACTTCAGCGTGGACCGGGTAACGCGCAGCTGTTCGTCCAGCGACAGCAGGGTGACGTACCCGGAGGCCACCGAGGATGCGACGGTCAGATCAGCCGCCGCAGCCGCCGCCTTTTGTGCCTCCAGCGACGCTTCAGCGGCACGGGAGGTGCTGCGGTTTACGCCCCAGATATCCACGTCGTAGCTGGCGGTCAGGCTGCCTTTGTACAACGTACCGTATACCGGAAGCCCCGTGGCGGCGGACTGCGAGCGCGCGCGCGTCCCGGTCACGCCCGCGTCAAGCGACGGGAACAGGCTGCCGTCAGCGGCGTACACCCGGGCCTGGTACTCGTTAATCCGCTCGCGGGCAATCAGCACGTCGCTGTTATTCTTCAGCGCCTGATCCACATAGCGATTCAGATTGCTGTCGTGAAAATTTCGCCACCAGAGCTGCTCTGTCGGGCTGGCTGGCCCCGACGTCGCGCGCCACTGGGCCGGTATGTGCAGGGACGATTTGGCGGGCTCAACGTCTACCGACTGGCATCCCGCCAGGATAGTCATTATCAGCAGGCCGGCTATCGGGCGAAGCGTCATTGTTTCGCCTCCCGCGTGTCGATGGTCACCTGCACCGACATGCCAGGACGCAGCAGCCGGTACGCCTCCGGCTCACCGAGTACCTCAATGCGTACCGGGATGCGCTGGGCGATTTTAACAAAGTTGCCCGTGGCGTTGTCCGGGGTGATAGCGCTGAACTCGACCCCTGTGGCCGGGGATATGCTCTCCACGCGGCCCTGATAGGCTTTATCGTTTAAGGCATCGACGGTGAATTTCACCGGCTGTCCGACGCGTAAATTCGCCAGCTGCGTCTCTTTGATATTGGCGATCACCCAGTGCTGCGGCGGGACCAGCGTGGTAAGGTGCGTCCCGGCGGTGACATACGCCCCCAGACGCACCGCAATCTGCCCAAGCTGACCGTCACGCGGCGCGACAATGCGGGTGTTTTGCAGATCGATCTGCGCCAGCTCCAGCGCGGCTTTCGCATTCTCAACGTCCGCTTCCAGCGAACCGCGATTGACGATGACCGTTTGTAAATCCTGACGCGACATCTCAAGCGTTGCTTTCGCCTGGTCGATATCGGCGCTCCCCTGGGCGGCACTGGCCAGCGCCGAATCGCGCTCGCGAATGGAGAGGGAGCCGTCCGCGGTCAGCTCTTTCACGCGTTTCAAATCCGCCTGGGTTTTCAGACTTTGGGCACGGGCGTTTTTCAGCGCCGCCTCGTTTTTGGCAATCACCGCTTCCGCGCTTTTGCGCTGTTGCAGGTTGTTATTCAGGGCTGCAATTTTCATTGCCAGCTGCGCCTCGGCCTGATGGACGCGCTGGCGATAGATGCGGTCATCTATCTGCAACAGCAGCTCGCCTTTTTTAACCTGCGCGAAATCCTGAACATGGACCTCGGTAATGTAGCCGTTTACCTGGGGACTGATGAACGTGGTCTGGCCGCGCACGTAGGCGTTATCGGTAAACTGGGCATGACGCGTGAACGGGGGCAGCTGCCAGGCATAAAGGATCACCAGTACCCCGACAATGCCGATAGCCGCGGCGGTGAAAATGGAAACGACGCGCACATTTTTGCGGGTGTTGGCCTGCTCTTTGGCGGCATCCTGCTGACTCATAACTTCTCCTGAAAAATAGTCATTACTTGTTGCCAGTGGCGTTCTTAAGGGCCATACGGGCGGTGATGCGCAGACGCAGCAAGCGCCATAAAATCCAGACCAGCGTGGCAGTGGCAATGCTCGCCGTCAGGAGATAAGTATCGTTGTAAGCCAGAATATTCGCCTCAAGCGTCGTCACCGACTGAAGCTGAGTTATGGCCTGGGTTCCCAGCAGGGAACTGTCGCCAACCAGGCTTTTGTACATCTGGGTGTAAAGCTGTATGCGTTCGTTCACCAGCGGGTTAAGGGTGGTGAGCTGGTCAGCCAGCAGGCTGGAATGGTACTTCTCGCGCCAGGTCTGGAAGGTGCCGAGGATCGCGGAACCCAGCAGGCCCCCAAGGTTCTGACTCATGCCAAACATCACGGAAAAGCTGACCAGATTGCGCGGATCGGCGATCACCCCGCCAATGGCGGCCAGCATCGCAGGCGCAAGGAAGAACGCGCTGCCGAAGCCCAGCAGGAACTGGCTGAATATAAGCTGATCCGGCCGGGTCAGGTTGTTGGACTGGCTGTCCAGCAGCGAGGCAACGATCATCAGCGCCAGCGAGGTGATAATCGGCCAGGCCAGTTTAGTGGGCTTAATCGTCAGACAGCTGGTGACGATACCGCAGACGATCCCGGCGAAAATAGCCCACGCCAGATGGGTCATCTGTTCATTCTGTAAGCCTACATATTGCAGCCAGCCGATGACGCCCGTGTTCTGCTCCGCCAGTACGATGCGGATCAGCAGCATGATCAGCCCCAGGCGTACGATGCTGCCGCTGGAGAGCCAACGGGTATTAAGCAGCGGGTTGTTGCGGTTATGTTCAAACACGATCGCGGAGACAATCAGCACCAGCGAGAGAGCCAGCGCCCAGCCGATCCACGGCGCTTCAAACCACCAGTCCAGACGCCCTAACGACAGAACCGCGCACAGCAGCGCCATGCCGGGCGCAAGCAAAAAGAAGGTGATGAAATCTTTCTTCTCGAAGACCTTGCGTCGATCGCCCGGCGGCAGCTTGAGCGCCATCACGCAGGCCAGGGAGATCAGGGCCAGACCCAGCTCGAAGAAGTACAGCCCGCGCCACTCATCAAGCTGTAACAGCTCGGTGGAGAACAGCCGCGCCAGCGGGATCGCCAGCGACGACCCGGTTATGCCGATGGTCAGCGCCTTCAGTCGGTGCTTCGCGGGCCAGGCCTGGATCTGGTAATAAATGCCGAGCGAGCTGAGCGCGGCGGCGACCATCCCGTGTGCCGCACGTACCATCAGCGCCGAGCTGAGATCGTTCACAAACAGGTGGAAAAAGGTGACCAGCACATACAGCACCAGGAAGCCTTCCGTAAAGGCGCGCAAACCGTACTGCTGGCGAAACTTTACCAGCAGCAGGTTGATGGAGACGTTGGTCATGACATAGACGGCGGGGAGCCAGGCGATTTCGGTCGACCAGGCGCCAAAGGTGCCTTGCAGATTTTGCAGATTGGCGGTGACGACCGCGTTACCCAGCGCCCCGGTCAGACACACCAGCAGGCCGACCACGCCATAGGCGATTCGTTTCGACGTTGGATGTTCCGGGGTGGAAGGGGAACCCAGCAGGGCGGGTTTCTCGTGTGGCTGCCACTCGCGAGGAGCATAAGGGTCGCGTTGGGGCAGGCGCATAACGTGGTTTACCTTTCAAAATGTTGAATTGTGAGCGGGCTAATGATTCTAAGGCTGACGCAAATCATAATTCAAGTGAATACGATTTTCTCAAGTTAATCAAATGTGAGTGCTTTTTGAGCACGTCCCGGCCCGTTTTTTTCAGCATTCATGCCATAGCATGACGCGCAGAAAGGGGGATAATCGAAGGCTCTGTATGCTGTAAGGAGGTAACGATGACAATGGCACTTTTCCCCTGTCTGCCTGGCACAACCCTCGACGCCGTGAATACCGTTGGGGCGTGGCTTGCTCAGGACGACTATCAGGACAACCAGCCCGTTGATCTGGTGATTCTGGCGGGTAATGCGGTGATCCCCGCGATTGATGCTGCCTGTAAAATCGCGGCTGAACAGGGTGTTCCTCTGATCATCAGCGGCGGGATCGGTCACTCGACGACCTTCCTCTACGCCGCGATTGCGAAACACCCCCGCTATAACAGGATACCCACCACCGGACGTGCTGAGGCGGCTATTCTGGCCGACATCGCCCGTGAATTCTGGAACATTCCGGCCGAGCATCTTCACGTTGAGGATCAGTCGACCAACTGTGGCGAAAACGCCCGCTTCAGCCGGGCGTTGATGAAACAATCCGGACTGAACGCCGCCCGGGTGCTGGTGGTGCAGGACCCGACAATGCAGCGTCGCACAATGGCTACGTTTGCCCGCGTTTGCCGCGACGAGGCCGCATCGCCCGCATGGGTGAGTCATCCCGGCCTGACGCCCGTGCTGCAAAACAGCGACGACGGTCTGGTGTTTAGCGGCCCGGTCGAGGGGTTATGGCCGGTAGAGCGCTACTTGTCGCTGGTGCTGGGTGAATTTCCGCGACTCAGGGACGACATCAACGGCTACGGTCCGGCGGGACGTGATTTCATTGCCCATGTCGATATCCCTGCCGACGTGGACGCCGCGTGGCAGATCTTGCGAAACGACGTCATTCTCACCGACGCGCTGGTGAGCCGTTCCCTGCTGTGATGCTCTGCCCGTTTGCGCCATCTTTTACGCAAACGGGCATCCTGTGTTGCCGATTTGTGATTTTGGAAACGGGCTGACCCGTTTCTTTTATGAGATATCTCACAAAAACAGACTCATAGAGTAGGCAATTGCCCCGGTAATTATAGTTTTTAACATTAAGTTTACTTGTTAAAAACAGTGTGATTACAGGAGCAGGTTATGACAGTACCCGTACAACATCCTATGTATATTGATGGACAGTTTGTTGCCTGGCAGGGTGATGCATGGATTGACGTGATCAATCCGGCCACGGAAGAGGTCATTTCCCGTATTCCCGACGGCAGCGCCGAGGACGCCCGCAAGGCCATTGACGCGGCAGATCGCGCGCAGGCTGGCTGGGAGGCGCTGCCTGCTATTGAACGCGCCAGCTGGCTACGCAAAATTTCCGCCGGGATCCGCGAGCGCGTCAGTGAAATCAGTGCGCTGATTGTGGCCGAAGGCGGCAAGATCCAGCAGCTGGCGGAAGTGGAAGTGAACTTTACCGCTGACTATATCGACTATATGGCCGAGTGGGCGCGCCGTTATGAAGGGGAAATCATTCAGAGCGACCGTCCGGGCGAAAGTATTCTGGTGTTTAAGCGTGCCCTGGGCGTCACCACCGGCATTCTGCCGTGGAACTTTCCCTTCTTCCTGATTGCCCGTAAGCTCGCTCCCGCGCTGATCACCGGCAACACCATCGTTATCAAACCGAGCGAATTTACCCCAAACAACGCCATTGCGTTTGCCAAAATCGTCGATGAGATTGGCCTGCCGAAAGGCGTCTTTAACCTGGTGCTGGGCCGGGGTGAAACCGTCGGACAGGAGCTGGCCGGGAACCCGAAAGTGGCGATGGTCAGCATGACCGGCAGCGTCGGGGCAGGTGAAAAGATCATGGCTGCGGCGGCGAAAAACATCACCAAAGTGGGGCTGGAGCTGGGCGGTAAAGCCCCGGCCATCGTGATGGACGATGCCGACCTCGAGCTGGCCGTGAAGGCCATTGTGGATTCACGCGTCATCAATACCGGACAGGTGTGTAACTGTGCGGAACGTGTCTATGTCCAGAAGGGGATCTACGACCGCTTTGTGAATCGTCTGGGCGAGGCAATGAAAGCCGTCCAGTTTGGCAATCCGGCTGAGCGAACGGATATTGCCATGGGGCCGCTGATCAACGCCGCCGCGCTGGAGCGCGTGGAGCAGAAGGTGGCGCGCGCGGTGCAGGAGGGGGCTAAAGTGGTCCTTGGCGGTAAAGCGGCAGAAGGCAAAGGGTATTTTTATCCCCCAACGCTGCTGCTGGACGTACGTCAGGATATGGCCATCATGCACGAAGAGACCTTTGGCCCGGTGCTGCCAGTGGTGGCATTCGACACCCTGGAAGAGGCGCTGAACATGGCCAACGACAGCGACTACGGTTTAACCTCGTCTGTTTATACGCAGGACCTGAACGTCGCCATGAAAGCCATTAAGGGGCTTAAGTTCGGCGAGACCTACATTAACCGCGAAAACTTTGAAGCGATGCAGGGCTTCCATGCAGGCTGGCGTAAATCCGGTATCGGCGGGGCGGATGGCAAACACGGTCTGAATGAGTATTTGCAGACGCAGGTGGTCTATTTGCAGTCGTAATCAGGAGCCCCCTCCATGCGAGGGGGTTCACATTTTCAGGAAAGGTGGTTATGTTGGCGCGATAATGATTCTTTATCGGGAAACAACATGCGCACAAAATATACGGGTCTGCAAATCAGCATTCACTGGCTGGTTTTTCTGTTAGTCATTATGGCCTATTGCGCCATGGAGTTCAGAGGGTGGTTCCCAAGAACCGATCGTCCGCTTATTAATATGATCCACGTTTCCTGCGGGATCAGCATCCTGGTGCTGATGGTGGCGCGCCTGCTTATCCGCCTCAAATTCCCGGCTCCGCCTATTCAACCGAAACCAAAAGCGATGATCACCGGGCTGTCCCATCTCGGGCATCTGGTAATCTACCTGCTGTTCATTGCGCTGCCGCTGATCGGTATGGTGATGATGTATAACCGGGGAAATGACTGGTTTGCGTTTGGCCTGACGATGCCGCATGCGGCGGAGGGGAATTTTGACCTGGTGGATACCCTAAAGGAGTGGCACGTAACGCTGGCGAATCTGGGGTACTTCGTGATTGGTTTGCACGCCTTTGCCGCGCTGATGCATCACTACTTCTGGAAGGACAACACGCTGCTGCGCATGATGCCGAAAAAGCGTCAGTAACCGATAATGCCCTGCGAACCCGCAGGGCATTTTTTTGCGGCTTATTGCAGTTGCGCGCGCTCCTGCGCCGTTAAGTCAAGTTCCTGAGTTGAACCCGTTTCCGAAGATTTTACCGCCGCTTCCAGCACCGCCATCACCGCCAGGGCTTCCACCGGATGGACCGGGTTGTCAATCTTGCCGTTAAGGGCATCGCGCACGTTTATATAGTACTGCCGCTGGTCGCCTTTTGGCGCAGGGATAGTGCTGGCTTCACCCTGGGCATTAAACAGCACCATAGCGTCGCTGTCTTCACCCCAGCTTTCGCTACCCGGAACGACGCCTGCCAGCAGCTGGGCTTCCTGCTGATCGATGTGCGCTTTCACCACGCTGGCCTTATCGCCGTGGACGGTAAAGCGGGCAACGCCACCCGCCACCAGCATGCTGCAATGGAGGACCACTTTGTGTTCCGGATAATTCAGCACCACGTGCGCCCAGTCGTTAATCTCCGCGCCGTCACGCAGGGTGGCGATGTTGCCCTGTACCGACTGCGGCAGACCAAAAAGCTGTAGCGTCTGGTCAATCATATGCGGGCCTAAGTCGAACCACAGGCCGCTGCCGGGCACGTTTTGCTCTCTCCAGCGCACGCGAACCTCCGGACGGAAACGATCGATATGCGACTCAAAATGTTTCACCTTACCGATACGGCCTTGCTCAATCACCTGCTTAATGCCGAGAAAATCGCTATCCCAGCGGCGGTTATGGAAGACCGAGAGCAGGCGCTGTTTTTCTTGCGCAAGCGCAATCAGATCTCGCGCTTCCTGCATATCCAGCGTAAACGGCTTATCCACTACCACATGCTTGCCGGCATTGAGCGCCAGGGTGGCCAGCGGCGCATGGGTCGCGTTAGGGGAGGCGATAACCACCAGGTCGATATCCGGATGCTGAATGGCCTCTTCCGGCGTGGCGACAACGAGGACGTCCGGCAGGTCGCGTTTCACTTTCTCTCCATCCCGGGATGAGACCACCGCCAGCTTCAGGCCTTCGACGGACTGGATCAGCGGGGCATGGAACGTCTTACCTACAAAACCATACCCGATCAGCGCAATATTCATTGTCTTCACTTTATTCATGACCTTCTCCACGTTAATGCGCGCCAACGGTAACCTGCAAGGCGCTATGGTCCCCGAGCTCTGCCCAGGGACGATCTAAAAACAGTTGATGAATCTCGGATAACCCTGACACCAGATACGGTTCGCACTGGTTGAGTTTTAGATGGTCGGCGACTACCCAGTGCGCCTGGCTTGCGGCCAGCATGGCACGCTTCACTTCGGCATCCGCCTCCTGACTGGCGCTCAATCCGAGTTCGGCATGGATGGCGCATGCGCCAAGGATGGCAATATCCGCCCGGTAGCGAGAGAGCAGGGAAAGGGTGGCGCTTCCGGCAAACAGGCGTTGTTTCTGATCCCACTTTCCACCGAGCAGGATCAGGTCAATATCTTCCCGATCGCTAACCTGCTGGGCGATATCAAGAGAAGGGGTGATGATGGTCAGCGGCCCCTGAAGGAAAGAGGCAACGGCCAGCAGTGTGCTTCCGGCGTCCAGAAAAAGCGTCGAGCCCGCAGGCACGCATTGCGCAACCTGTTTACCCAGCCGCTGCTTAATTTCAGGGAGCAAGCTATTCCTGCTTACTCGGGTCATCGTCGAGAGATTCAGCGCGATGGCGCCGCCATGGTTTTTTTGTGCCAGTCCCTGTTTTTCCAGGTCGGTCAGATCGCGACGGATGGTGTCCGCCGAAACCTGCAATCGCTCTGCCAGCTCGGTAATGCTGGCCTGGCCTTGCTCAGTAATGATATCAAGCACATATTTCTGTCTGGCGGTTTTATGCATGGGGCAGTATCCTGCAAAATGTCGCAATAAATTGCAGTTTACAGCATTTTGCAGGAAAGGGAATCGCGACAGGTGCGGGATGTTATCCAAAAACAGTTTAATGATGTGATTATTGATATCGCATTAATCAGTCATCAAAAACATGTATGTATCTTTTAGGTATGTTGTTATCGCTATGTTTTACTTGAAAATTTGGCTTAAGCTGCCGGATTATTGGCTCTAACCAGAATGTTTAACTAATTTGTAATTATTAATTAGTGTATATATCTATGAGTTTTTATTTTTAAAGTAAAATAATTCAATTTTATTCGGTGTATTACTTAAGTTGACATTTCTTTGAAAATCTTTGTGTCTGATTCGGGGTGAAATTAACGCAAAAATGTACACCGCGGCATTTTAGAATTTTCTTTATATTACAGGGGGTTTATTTGTTTCATCTGAAAGGCCTTTTATAACGTTTTGTCCAGAAACCCCATCTTTTTTCTTATTTGTAACACCGCATTAACATTGCGGGTGTGGTTGCTCATATCACATTTTGTTATGCTGCGAATCAATAAATATTTAAGTAAATTCTTAAAAGAAAAAAAGAGATTGAACGGCTCTCATCTCAATTGAAATGGGCTTGGGGAACTATTACCCAAATTAATCGAGAAGAGGTGAGGGATTTCTGAAGGATTATTTGTACCTCTTCCTGGGTATTTATTTGGCTATCACCTGGAGTCGGGGGATATTATGAAGATGAAATGCAATAACAGGTTGCTCAGATTATCTGTCTCCCTGACCTTAATTTCGCTGGTGGTGACTGCGGCTAATGCAAATAACGGCCAGGCGGGGATATCTCCCGTTGCGGCAATGACGATGAAAGAAAGTATTCTTTTCGCTCTCGATCGCGACCCCTCGGTGAGCCAGCAGGCTGCGCAACTGGGGATCGGCCAGGCACAAATAGACGAAGCGCGCAGTGGCTGGATGCCACAAATAGCCCTGAACGGGAGTACGGGTCACAGCCAGACCACCGATTCAAGCGGCTCGTTGCGAAATTCCGCAGCCTGGGGCCTGAGCCTGACGCAGCTGGTGTACGATTTTGGCAAGACCAATAACAGCATCAGCCAGTCTTCAGCTCAGCGTGACAGCTATCGCTACCAGCTGATGAGCACGATGTCTGCCGTCGCGGAAAAAACGGCCCTCAGCTATGTGGAAGTAAAACGCTACAGCGATCTGTTGCAGGCGGCAAAAGAGAACGTGCAGGCGCTTAAAAACGTTGAGCAGCTGGCAAAACTCCGCGCCGATGCTGGCGTAAGCTCCACCTCTGATGAGCTTCAGACCCGCACCCGTATCGCCGGGATGCAGGCGACGGTAGAGCAGTATAATGCGTCTCTGAACAGCGCCCGCGCGCGGCTGGCGGTATTAACTGGCATACAGGCTGAACGCTATTCACCGGTTCCGGGAGGTCTGGCCGTGGAGCCGGATTCTCTCAACCGGATTGATTATTCACTGATCCCAACGGTGATGGCCGCGCAGAACATGGAGCGTTCAGCCCAATACGGCGTAGAAACCGCCAGATCTCAGCACTGGCCGACCTTAAGCCTGAAAGGGGGCCGCACCCGCTATGAGTCTGATAATCGCGCGTACTGGGATGATCAGATCCAGCTCAATATTGACGCACCGCTTTATCAGGGCGGCGCGGTCTCGGCGCGCGTCCGTCAGGCCGAGGGCGCAAGGGCAATGGCATCGTCCCAGGTCGATCAGGCCCGTTTTGATGTACTGCAAAAAGCCTCCGTCGCACAGGCCGACTGGACCGGGGCGCGTGGACGAATGGAAGCCGGGAAGCGTCAGCTGGAAAATGCGTTGCGCGCCCGCGATGTCTACAAAAATGAATATACCCTGAGCAAGCGCAGCATTAACGATCTGCTCAGCGTGGAGCAGGATGTCTGGTCTGCCACCTCAGCGAAAATAATGGCTGAATACGATGGCTGGAGTGCGGCGATTAATTACGCCTCTGCGGTGGATAATCTCTTGCCGCTTATCGGAATAGAGAAAAACGCTGCCGCGAAATTACCTGATTTAAGTTAAAAAAAGGCGCGCCTTTCTGCGCGAAATAAGTCAGACAATAATGGGTGATTTTTCCCAAGGATAGCTACATCCCTCTGGTGGACATATCCACAGGAATACGCGCACCTGCAAGGAGAAGAATATGAGTACCGCAAAAGTTGTTGATGTCATCATTCGCAAAACGGCAGAGAAGACGAAATTAACCGGAGAGGGGAATCTCTCGGTCTCTATTTCCTCACCGAGCGTGATTGAAATTCAGGGTTCTGCTCAGGACGTGGTGCGTTATGTCCGCCAGGGGAATGACCTCCTCATTTATATGAAAGATGGCAGCGTGATCCGCTGCAATAATTATTTTGTCGAAGACACGGAAACCCATAATCATTCCGAGCTGGTATTTAACGATAACCAGGAGCTGACGCATATTTCATTTGCCGATGCCGGGGAAGCATCAGGCGTTGCCGCCACCGAATTAACCGCCCAGGCTGCACCCATTAGCAGCATTGAACCTTTCCTGGAGCAGGGAAGCGTCTTAAGCGATGCGCCGTGGGGCTGGATTGCCGGTGCGGCGTTAGGGGGCGGTGCGATCGGCGCACTGCTGGCTCACGGCGGCGATGGCGAAACCAAAACCAGGGTTATTGATAATACAAAAGAAGTCGAAAGCGCCACGCCGACATTTTTGCTCACGGACAACGCGGGTGACAAGCAGGGCGTGCTGAGTGCAAAAGAGGTCACGGATGACAACACCCCCACCTTCAGCGGTACCGGGCAGCCGGGCGCGACCATTCAGGTTAAAGACGGCAACGGCAGCACCATCGCCAGCACCATGGTTGCGAAGGACGGCACCTGGACGGTAACACTCCCGACCCAGGCGGACGGGGAACATACCTGGTCCGTCGTACAGATCGACGGCAGTAAAACGACCTCTGCGGGCAGTATTACCGTAACCGTTTCTACAGCGGATACCAGCGTGACGCTCGCCACCACGGCGGGCGATAACGTGATCAACGCCAGCGAGCAGGCCGCTGGCTTTACGCTGTCCGGCACCAGCAAAAACCTGGCGCAGGGAACGGCGCTTACCGTTACGCTCAACGGTAAAACCTATACCGCAGAAGTGGGGGCAAACGGCGCATGGAGCGTGAAGGTCCCTGCTGCCGACGCACAGGCGCTGGGCGATGGTACCTGGACGGTCAACGTCAGCGGAAAAGACGCGGCGGGCAACACCGTGTCCGGCAGCCAGACGATTGGCGTGGATACCGCCTCGCCAGCGATCTCTGTCGACACGATCGCCCAGGACAACATCATCAACGCGGCTGAACATAATCAGCCGCTGACGCTGACCGGGAAAACCGATGCGGAAGCGGGCCAGATTGTGACGGTCACGCTAAACGGCAAAAATCACACGGCGACCGTGGGCAGCGACGGCAGCTGGTCCGTTACGCTTCCGGCCAGTGAAGTACAGGCGCTGGCTAACGGCGAGCACACCCTGACGGTAAACGTCAGCGACAAAGCGGGTAACGGGTCATCCACCACCGCCGATTTCACGGTCGATACCGCAGCGCCAGTGGTCACTATCAACACCGTCGCGGGCGACGACATACTGAACACCAGCGAGCAGGGGCAGGCGCAGATTATTTCCGGCCAGGCGAACGGCGCGGCGGAGGGCGACGTTGTCACCGTGACCGTTGGCGGCAAGACCTTTACCGGTGCCGTCCAGGCGGACGGCAGCTGGAGCGTCGGCGTGCCTGCCTCCGTCATTGGCGCGCTGGGGGAAGGCAGCCACAGCATTTCGGTCTCCGTGACCGATGCGGCGGGCAACACCGGCAGCGCGACGCACGGCATTACGCTGAGCGGCAACCCGCCGGAATTTACGCTTGACCCCATCAGCCAGGATAACGTCCTGAATGCGCAGGAGGCCATGCAGCCCCTGAGCCTGAGCGGGACCAGTAATCTGCCGAACGGCAGCGCTGTCACCGTGACGCTGAACAACGTTAACTATCAGGCCACCGTTGAGAACGGTCGCTGGTCCGTTCAGGTGCCGGTTTCCGACGTGCTGGATCTGGCGAATACCCTTTACACCGTCAGCGTCAGCGGCACCGACAGCGTGGGTAACAGCGGCTCCGCCGAGGCGAATCTGCTGGTAGACACCGTGCTGCCGCAGGTGATCGTCAACACCTTTGCCGGGGATAACCTGGTCAATAACGCCGAAGCGGCGGTTGACCAAACCCTCAGTGGACGCGTCACCGGCGCGGCGGCGGGCGATACCGTCTCTGTCACCGTGGGCGGCAAGAGCTACACCGCAACGGTTGGCAGCGACCTCAAATGGAGCGTGACGATCCCATCGGCCGACCTCCAGGCGTTTGGCGACGGCGATTTAACCTTCAGCGCCTCTGTCACCAATGCGCACGGCAATACCGGCACCGGCGAACGTGATATCAACATCAACGCCGAACTGCCGGGCCTGCGCGTGAACACGATCTCTGGCGATGACGTGATTAACGCCATCGAGCAGCAGCAGGATCTGGCCGTAACCGGCTCCAGCACTCATCTGGCCGAAGGCACACAGATCACCGTTACCATCAATAATGTCGAATACGTCACCACGGTTAACGCCAGCGGCAACTGGCAGATTGGCGTGCCGGCGGCGGACCTTCAGGCATGGACGGCGGGAGGCATGACCGTCAGCGTCAGCGCGGAAGATGCCTGGGGCAATACCGTGGCGGCTGAACACCCGATCGAGCTTGACCTGAATGCGGTGGCCGTCACCATCGATACCGTAACCACTGACGATATGCTCAACGCGGCGGAAAAAGGTGCGGATGTCACGCTTTCTGGTCAGACGCAGGGCGTGGAGGCCGGGCAGACCGTGGTGGTGAAATTCGCGGATCAAACCTTTACTGCACAGGTGCAGCAGGACGGCTCCTGGCGCCTGACCGTTCCGGCGAGCGCGATGGAAACGCTGATCGACGGGCGTGCGCAGGTGAGCGTCAGCGTGACTAACGTCAACGGCAACAGCGCGGACGCCTCACGCGTGGTGATCGTCGATACGCAGCCGCCAGCCATTACGCTTGATAACCTGACCGACGACAACATCATTAATGCGGCAGAAGCGCAGCAGGATCTGGTGCTCAGCGGCAGCACAACCGCTGAAGCGGGCCAGACGGTCACCGTGACGCTGAACGGTAAATCTTACCAGACCACGGTACAGGCGGACGGTCGCTGGCAGCTGAACGTGCCTGCCGCCGACGTAGGCGCGCTGACCGATGGCAATGTCACCGTGACGGCCACCGTCAGTGACGTGGCGGGCAACAGCAGCAGCGCGGACCGCGTTGGGCTGGTGGATGCCACCGTGCCGCAGGTAACCATCAACGATTTCGTCACCGACACCAACACCGTTAACCAGCTGGCCCATGCTCAGGCGCAGATCCTGAGCGGCTCCGTCACCGGCGCGGCGGCGGGCGATTTGGTCACCATCACCATCAATAACGTGGACTACACCACCGTGGTGGATGCGGCAGGCAACTGGAGCCTCGGCCTGCCTGCGTCCGTCGTTCAGGGGCTGACGGACGGCACCTGGACCATTAACGTCTCCGTGACCGACCAATCCGGCAACACCGGCAGCAGTTCAGTGGATGTGGTGGTCAATACTGTGACGCCCGTTATCGGTATTAACACGCTGGCCGCGGATGACGTGATCAATGCGGCAGAGAAGGGCGCAGATCTGCTGCTTTCCGGTACCAGCAACCAGCCGGAAGGAACCACCATCACCGTTAATCTGAACGGTATCAACTACGCCGCCACCACCGACGCCAGCGGCAACTGGAGCGTTACCGTCCCCGCCTCTGCGGTGAGCGCGCTGGGTGAAGCCAATTACACCGTGACGGCGAGCGTCACCGATAATGTGGGCAACAGCGCCGCTGCCACGCACGATGTGCTGGTGGACAGCTCGCTGCCGGTGGTCACCATCAACACCCTCGCGGGCGACAATATCGTCAACGCGGCGGAAGTGGCCGCAGGGCAAACCCTGACCGGAAAGGTTTCTAACGCGGCATCGGGCGATACCGTCACGATTATCCTCGGCGGGCAGACATACACGGCCACCGTACAGGACGATCTCACCTGGAGCCTGCCGTTAACCCAGAGTCAGTTAACCGCGCTCGGCAACGGCGACCTGACCGTATCGGCCAGCGTAACGAACGCGCACGGCAATACCGGATCGTCTTCCCTGGATGTCACCATTGACGCCCAGCTGCCCGGCCTGCGCATTGATACCGTCGCCGGTGACGACGTCATTAACGTTATTGAACACGCGCAGAACCTGGTTATCTCCGGCACCAGCACCGACCTGGCGGCGGGTAGCACCGTCACCGTGACCATCAACGGCAAGAGTTATTCCGCCTCGGTACTGGCGGATGGCACCTGGCAGGCTGCGGTTCCGGCCGCCGACGTCTCCCGGTGGGCAGACGGGTCGCTCACCATCAGCGCCAGCGCGCAGGATACCTCCGGCAACCCGGTGAATATCGGTACCGTTGTGGATGTCGATCTCGCCCCGGTGGCGATAAGCATCAACAGCGTGACGGACGACAACGTGCTTAACGCGGCAGAAAAAGGCCAGGATCTGGTGCTGTCCGGCTCCTCCTCGAACGTTGAAGCGGGCCAGACCGTTACCATTATCTTTGCGGGTAAAACCTGGACCACGACGGTCGATGCCAACGGCGACTGGACCTGCACCGTACCGGCTGCCGATCTGAGCGGCCTGAAGGACGGCGACGCCAGCGTACAGGTCAGCGTCACCAACGTGAACGGCAACGCGGCCTCTTCCTCGCAGGCATTCAGCGTCGATACCGCCGCGCCAGCGGTCACCATCAACACCATCAGCGGCGACAACATGCTGAATGCGGCAGAGGCGGCGCAGGATCTGACCCTGAGCGGGACGTCTACTGCCGAAGCAGGCCAGACGGTCACCGTGACCTTCAACGGCAATCAGTACACCGCCCAGGTGCAGGCGAACGGCAGCTGGACGCTGGACGTTCCGGCGGCGGATATGGCAGGCATCACCGACGGTAGCGCGGCGGTCACGGTGACCGTGTCCGATAAAGCGGGCAACCCGGCCAGCGCGGGGGCGTCCGTGCTGGTCGACACTCCCGTGCCGCAGATTATCTTCAACATTGTGGCGGGCGACGACATTGTTAATATTGCCGAGCACGGCCAGGCGCTGATTGTCACCGGCAAGGTGACGGGCGCGCAGGCGGGCGATGTGATTACCCTGACCCTGAACGGCAAAGACTACACCGCGATGCTGGACGGTGCCGGTAACTGGAGCGTGGGCGTTCCGGCGGCGGACGTGGGCGCGCTGGCTAACGGCGATCAGACGATCTCCGCGACACTCACCGATAAAGCGGGCAACAGCACCAGCGCGACGCACGCGTTTGACGTCTCCCTGACCGCGCCGGTGATTGCCATCAATACCCTGGCGGTTGACGACGTGATCAACGCGACCGAAAAAGGCCAGGACCTGTTGATCTCCGGCACCAGCAACCAGCCGGACGGGACCCGCATCACCGTAACCCTGAACGGTATCAGTTACGCCGCCACCACCGATGCCAGCGGTAACTGGAGCGTCACCGTTCCGGCGGCGAACGTCTCGGCACTGGGCGAAGCGAGCTACAGCGTGACGGCCAGCGTGACCGATACCGCGGGTAATAGCGCGAACACCAGCCATAGCGTGCTGGTCGACAGCGCGCTGCCGCAGGTCACCATTAATGCGGTTGCCACCGACGACGTGATTAACGCGGCGGAAGTGGCTTCCGGTCAAACCCTGAGCGGGAAAGTGAGCGGCGCGGCGAGCGGTGACACTGTCACGATCGGTATCGGGGGCAACACCTATACCGCGACGGTTCAGGATGACCTGAGCTGGTCGGTTAACGTGCCGTCTGACGTCTTAACCGCTATCGGTAACGGCGATCTGACCGTAACAGCGAGCGTGACCAACGGCCACGGCAACACCGGCACCGGCGAACGCGACATCACGATTGATGCCAGCCTGCCGGGCCTGCGCGTGGATACCGTGGCAGGCGACGATGTGATCAACAGCATCGAGCATGGTCAAAACCTGATTATCACCGGCTCCAGCGACGGGCTGGCGAGCGGATCGGCGCTGACGGTCACCGTCAACGGCAAAACCTACGCGGCAACCGTGCTGGCGGACGGCACCTGGACGGCGGCTATTCCGGCGGCGGACGTCGGCGCGCTGAGCGCAGGCACGATCACCGTGACCGTTGACGGCCAGAGCGCGGCGGGTAACCCGGTTTCCATCAGCCACGACGTGAAAGTGGATCTGGCGGCAGTCGCCATCAGCATTAATCCGATTGCCTCGGACGACGTAATCAACGCGGCTGAGAAAGGCGCGGACCTGGTGCTGTCTGGCTCGACCACCAACATGGAAGAAAACCAGACCGTTACCATCACCTTCGGCGGCAAGTTGTACACCGCGACGGTGGATGCCAGCGGCAATTGGACGGCGACCGTACCGTCTGCCGATTTGGGCGGACTGAAAGACGGCGACGCCAGCGTGCAGGTCAGCGTCACCAACGTGAACGGCAACAGCGCCTCGGCGGGCCGCGAATACAGCGTGGACGCCACCGCGCCGACGGTGTCCATCGAGATCGTCAGCGACAACAACATCATCAACGCGGCCGAAGCGCAGCAGGATCTGGTCGTTAACGGTGTCTCCAACGCCGAAGCGGGCCAGACCGTGACCGTGACGCTGAACGGCGTGGACTACACCACCACCGTACAGGCGAACGGCAGCTGGAGCGTCACCGTACCGTCTGCGGATATCGGCGCGATTACCGACGGCGATTACACCATCACGGCAGCCGTCGCGGATAAGGCGGGTAACCCGGCCTCGGCGGACCGCGATGTGCTGGTGGATACCACGGTGCCACAGCTGACCATTAACACCGTTTCCGACGACGACGTGATCAACAGCGCCGAGCACGCGCAGGCGCTGATTGTCACCGGTTCCGTGACCGGTGCGGCGGCGGGCGACGTGGTGACCGTCACCATCAATAACAAAGATTACACCGCGACCCTGGATACTTCCGGCAGGTGGAGCGTGGGCGTGCCTGCGGCGGACGTGAGTGCCCTGGCCGCCGGGGATTACACCATCACCGCGGCGCTGACCGATAAAGCCGGAAACAGCAACAGCACAACGCACGAGGTTGAAGTCAACCTCACCGCGCCGGTGCTGACCATTGACACCGTGTCCGGTGACGATGTGATCAACAGCAGCGAGAAAACGCAGGATCTGACCATCACAGGTACGGCTTCCGGGCTGGCAGCGGGCGCGGTGGTCACCGTGATGCTCAACGGCAAAGCGTACAGCGCCACGGTGGACACCAATGGCCAATGGACTACAACCGTTCCGGCGAGCGAGGTGGGGCAACTGGGTGAAGCGCTTTACACCGTGTCGGCCTCCGCGACGGACAGCGTCGGCAACAGCTCCAGCACCTCGCACACCGTGAACGTGGAATCCGTGCTGCCTGGCGTCATCATCAACACCGTGGCGGGCGACGACGTGATCAACGCAGCGGAGCTGGCAACCGGCCAGACCATTAGCGGCACAGTGGTGAATGCCGAAGCGGGCAACACCGTGACGGTGTCAGTTGGCGGCCACAGCTACACCGCAACGGTACAGGACAATCTCACCTGGTCCGTCAGCGTACCGGAATCTGTGCTCGCCGCGCTGGGCAATGGCGATCTGACCGTGACCGCCAGCGTCACGAACGGCGTGGGCAACAGCGGCAGCGGCGAGCGCGATATCACTATCGACGCGAATCTGCCGGGCCTGCGCGTGGACACCGTTGCGGGCGATGACGTGATTAACAGCATCGAACACGGGCAGAATCTGATTATCACGGGTTCAAGCGACGGCCTGACGGCGGGTACGGCGCTGACCGTCACCGTAAACGGTAAAACCTATCCGGCTACCGTGCTGGCAGACGGCACCTGGAGCGCGGCGATCCCTTCTGCGGACGTGAGTGCCCTTGCCGCAGGCACGGTCACCGTGAACGTTGAAGGCCAGAGCAGCGCGGGCAATCCGGTGACTATCAACCATGATGTGACGGTGGATCTGGCAAACGTCGCCATCAGCATTGACGCCATCGCTTCCGATGACGTGATCAACGCCGCCGAGAGGGGTGCGGATCTGGTGCTCTCCGGCACCACCTCGAACGTCGAAGAAAACCAGAACGTCACCATCACCTTCGGCGGCAAGAACTACACCGCCACGGTGGACGCTGAGGGTAAATGGACCGCCACGGTGCCGTCTGCGGATCTGACCGGTCTGAAAGACGGCGACGCCAGCGTGCAGGTCAGCGTCACCAACGTGAACGGCAACAGCGCGTCTGCGGGACGCGAGTACAGCGTGGATGCTACCGCGCCGTCCGTGACCATCAACACGATTGCCACCGACGATATCCTGAACGCCTCAGAAGCGCAGTCCGACCTGGCAATCTCTGGCACCAGCACCGCCGAAGCAGGCCAGACGGTGACCGTATCGCTGAACGGCAAAGATTACACCACAACCGTCAGCGCGAACGGCAGCTGGACGCTGAACGTGCCGGCAGCTGACCTTGCAGGATTAACCGACGGCAGCGTCACCGTGACCGCGGCCGTCAGCGACAAGGCGGGTAACCCGGCGTCGGTGGACCACACCCTGACGGTGGACGTCACCGTTCCGGCAGTGACCATCCACACCGTGGCAGGCGACGACGTGATTAACGTGGCTGAACACAATCAGGCGCAGATTATCAGCGGCTCCGCCACCGGCGCGGCGGCGGGCGATACCGTTACCGTCACCATCGGCGACCAGACTTATACCACCGTGCTGGATGCGGCGGGTAACTGGAGCGTGGGCGTTCCGGCCAGCGTCATTTCCGGCCTCAGCGACGGCAGCGTGACCGTCACTGCGTCAGTCACCGACGCGGCGGGCAATACCGGCAGCGGCACGCATAATGTGACCGTCGATACCGGTCTGCCGTCGGTCAGCTTCAACGCCATCAGCGATGACAACGTCCTGAACGCCGTTGAAAAAGGGCAGGATCTGAGCGTCAGCGGCACCAGCGCCAACCTGGCGGAAGGCACCGTGGTTACCGTGACCCTGAACGGTAAAAACTACACGGCGACAACTGCGGCAGACGGCACCTGGAGCCTGACGGTTCCGGCTGCGGATCTGGCCGGTCTCGGTCAGGCCAGTTACACCCTGAACGCGACGGCCACCAACGGCGTGGGCAACAGCGTGAGCAGTTCTGCGAACCTGCTTGTCGACACCGCGCTGCCAACCGTCACCATCAACACCGTGGCGGGCGACAACGTCATCAACGCGGCGGAAGTGGCGGCAGGCCAGACACTGAGTGGCACCGTGGCGAATGCCGAAGCGGGCAACACCGTGACCGTGACTATCGGCGGCCACAGCTACACCGCAACGGTGCAGAATAATCTGTCCTGGTCCGTCAACGTGCCGTCTGACGTGCTGACCGCACTCGGCAACGGCAGCCTGAGCGTGACGGCGACCGTCACCAACGGCCACGGCAACACCGGCACCGGCGAACGCGAGATCGCTATCGACGCTAACCTGCCGGGCCTGCGCGTGAATACCGTGGCGGGTGACGACGTGGTCAACACCATCGAGCACGCGCAGAACCTGGTTGTTTCAGGCTCCAGCGACGGCCTGGCGCCGGGCACGGCGCTGACGGTTACCGTCAACGGTAAAGATTACGCGGCAACGGTACTGGCAGACGGCACCTGGAGCGCGGCGATCCCGTCCGCCGACGTGAGCGCGTGGCCGGAAGGCACCGTGAAAATCAGCGTTACCGGTGACAGCGCGGCGGGTAATCCGATCACCATCAGCCACGACGTGACCGTGGATCTGGCTACCGTTGCCATCAGCATCAATGCGCTTGCCACCGACGACGTAATTAACGCGGCGGAGAAGGGCGCGGATCTGGTGCTGTCCGGTGTGACCACCAACGTGGAAGCCGGGCAGACCGTGACCATCAGTCTGAACGGCAGGATCTACACCACCACCGTGGACGACAGCGGCAACTGGACTTACACCGTGCCGTCAGCGGATCTGGCTGGCCTGAAGGATGGCGACGCCAGCGTGCAGGTGAGCGTCACCAACGTGAACGGCAACAGCGCCTCGGCGGGCCGTGAGTACAGCGTGGATGCTACCGCGCCGTCCGTGACCATCAACACGATTGCCACCGACGATATCCTGAACGCCACGGAAGCTCAGTCAGACCTGGCAATCTCCGGCACCAGTACCGCCGAAGCAGGCCAGACGCTGACCGTATCGCTGAACGGCAAAGATTACACCACAACCGTCAGCGCGAACGGCAGCTGGACGCTGAACGTTCCGGCGGCGGATCTGGCAGGATTAACCGACGGCAGCGTGACGGTCACCGCCTCAGTCAGCGACAAGGCGGGTAACCCGGCGTCGGTTGACCACACCCTGACGGTGGACGTCACCGTACCTGCGGTGACCATCCACACCGTTGCAGGTGACGATGTGATTAACGTGGCTGAACACAATCAGGCGCAGATTATCAGCGGCTCCGCCACCGGCGCGGCGGCGGGCGACACCGTCACCGTCACCATCGGCGGCCAGTCGTACACCACCGTGCTGGATGCGGCGGGTAACTGGAGCGTGGGCGTTCCGGCGAATGTGATTTCAGGCCTCAGCGACGGCAGCGTGACCGTCACTGCGTCAGTCACCGACGCGGCGGGCAATACCGGCAGCGGCACGCATAATGTGACCGTCGATACCGGTCTGCCGTCGGTCAGCTTCAACGCCATCAGCGATGACAACGTCCTGAACGCGGTAGAAAAAGGGCAGGATCTTAGCGTCAGCGGCACCAGCGCCAACCTGGCGGAAGGCACTGTAGTCACCATGACCCTGAACGGTAAAAACTACACGGCGACGACTGCGGCAGACGGCACCTGGAGCCTGACGGTTCCGGCTGCGGATCTGTCAGGCCTCGGTGAAGCCAGCTACACCCTGAGCGCGACGGCCACCAACGGCGTGGGCAACAGCATCAGCACTACGGCGAACCTGCTTGTCGATACCGCGCTGCCAACCGTCACCATCAACACCGTGGCGGGGGACAACGTCATCAACGCGGCGGAAGTGGCCGCAGGCCAGACCATTACCGGTAAGGTGGCGAACGCGGACATCGGTAACACCGTGACGGTGAACATCGGCGGCAACACCTATACCGCGACGGTGCAGAGCGATCTGACCTGGTCCGTTAACGTGCCGGAATCCGTCCTGACCGCGCTGGGCAATGGCGATTTAACGGTGTCAGCAACCGTCACTAATGACCATGGCAATACGGGAACGGGCGAGCGCGATATCACTATCGACGCCAGCCTGCCGGGCCTGCGCGTGGATACCGTCGCGGGCGACGATGTGATTAACAGCATCGAGCATGGACAGAACCTGATTGTCACCGGCTCCAGCGACGGACTGGCGGCAGGCACTACGCTCACCGTGACCGTCAATGGCAAAACCTATGCGGCCTCCGTGCTGGCAGACGGTACCTGGAGCGCGGCGATCCCGGCAGCAGACGTCGGGGCCCTGGCTGCGGGCACGGTTTCCGTGACCGTTGCAGGCCAGAGCGCGGCGGGCAATCCGGTGACCATCAGTCATGACGTGACGGTGGATCTGGCGGCAGTCGCTATCAGTATTGATGCGATTGCTACCGACGACGTGATTAACGCGGCAGAAAAAGGCGCGGATCTGGTGCTGTCCGGCAGCACCTCGAACGTAGAGGAAAACCAGACCGTTACCGTCACCTTCGGCGGCAAGTCTTACACCGCCAAAGTCGATGCCGACGGCAACTGGACGGCCACCGTGCCTTCCTCGGATCTTGCGGGTCTGAAAGACGGCGACGCCAGCGTGCAGGTGAGCGTGACCAATGTGAACGGCAACAGCGCGTCTGCGGGCCGGGAGTACAGCGTGGATGCCACGGCGCCAACCGTGACCATCGACACGGTAGCCGGCGACAACGTGATCAACGGCAGCGAAGCGGCTGCGGGCGTGGCCATTTCCGGCACCACCACGGCTGAAGTCGGTCAGACGGTAACCGTTAACCTCGGTGGAAACAGCTATACCGCACAGGTTCAGCAGGGCGGCGTCTGGAGCATTAACGTGCCGGCCGCCGATCTGTCCACTCTGGCGGATAACGGCTACACCGTGCAGGTGAGCGTGAGTGACGCCGCGGGTAACCCGGGCAGCGCGGGCAAAGCGATTACGCTCGATACCACGCCGCCGACCGTCAGCTTTAACGTCGTGGCGGGCGATGACGTCATCAACAGCGTTGAGCACGGGCAGGCGCAGGTCGTCAGCGGCACCGCAACCGGTGCCAGCGTCGGCGATAAGCTGGTCATCACGATAGGTTCGAACCAGTACACCACCACCGTTGACGCCAGTGGCAAATGGAGCGTGGGCGTTCCTGCCAGCGACATTTCTGCCCTGACCGACGGCACCGTGACCCTCAGCGCGACAATCACCGACAGCGCGGGCAACAGCAGCACCCAGACCCATGACGTGGTGGTAAATACCGCATCGGTCGCGCTGACCGTCAACACCCTCAGCGGCGATGACGTGATCAATGCGGCAGAAGCGGGGGCGTCGCTGGTCATCAACGGCTCCAGCGCGCAGTTCGCCAGCGGTACGCAGGTCACTATCACCCTGAATGGTAAGAGCTATACGGCCACTATCCAGAGCGATGGCTCCTGGACAACCACCGTACCGGCCGCCGACGTGGGCACCCTGGCCGACGGCGCGAGCTACCAGGTTTCTGTTTCGGCGCAGGACAGCGCCGGGAACAGCGCCTCGGCGACGCACACCATCAGCGTGGACACCACCGCGCCGGTGATTAGCGTGAACACGTTGTCGGGCGACGATGTGCTGAATGCGGCGGAAGCCCAACAGCCGCTCACCGTACACGGCTCTTCCAGCGCGGAAGCAGGCCAGACGGTGACCGTCACGCTGGGCGGTAAAACCTACACTGCGCTTGTGGCAAACGACGGCACCTGGACGCTCGACGTCCCGGCCGCCGATCTTGCCAACCTGAGCGAAGGCGCGCTGACGGTCACCGCGTCGGTGAACGACAAGGCGGGTAATAACGGCCAGACGACGCATACCTTAACGGTCGATACCGTCGCGCCAGCCGTGACCATCAGCACCGTGGCCGATGACGATATCGTCAACAACGCCGAGCAGCTGGCGGGACAGACCATCAGCGGGACCACCACCGCGGAGCAGGGCCAGACGGTGACCGTCTCCTTCAACGGCCACAGCTATCAGGCGACCGTGGCGGCGAATGGCTCCTGGTCCGTCTTCGTGCCGGGACGCGACTTCCTCGGCCTGAGCGACGGGGATTACACCATTACGGCTACGGTGAGCGATAAGGCAGGTAACCCGGGCAGCGCAACGCACGACGTGACGCTGAACGGTGACGTGCCGACCATCGCCATTAACACCTTTGCGCAGGATGATATCGTCAACGCCGCCGAGCACGGCACGCCGCTGGTTATCAGCGGCACCACCGATGCGCCAACGGGCCAGACGGTGACCATTACGCTTAACGGTAAAACCTACACGGCTACCGTTCAAAATGACGGCACCTGGAGCTATACGGTCGGCAGCGCAGACGTGACCGCGCTGGCGGACGGCGGTTCGTACGTGATTAAAGCGCAGGTGAGCAACGCCATCGGCAACAGCGCCAGCGATAACCATACCGTTACCGTGGATCTCACCGCACCGTCGATGGGGATCAGCATTGATTCCCTGCAAAACGATACCGGCCTCAGCGCGAATGACTTCATCACCAACGACAGCCAGGTGGTGGTGAATGGTTCCCTGACCGCGCAGCTCGGCAATAACGAGAAGGCGCAGATCAGCCTTGACGGCGGTACCACCTGGATTGACCTGACCGTCACCGGCACCACCTGGCGCTACACCGATGGCCGTACCCTGACCGACGGTACGTACCAGTACCAGGTGCGCGTGATCGACAATGCAGGCAACGTTGGGGCAACGGACAGCCAGGACGTGGTAATCGATCTGACGAAGCCTGCGGCGGCGACTATTACCGTGGATTCCGTCTCGCAGGATACCGGCCTGTCCGACAGCGACTTTATTACCAGCGACAACCAGATCAGCCTGAAAGGGAC
Source organism: Enterobacter cloacae complex sp. 397G4 (assembly GCF_050031515.1). Lineage (NCBI taxonomy): Bacteria > Pseudomonadati > Pseudomonadota > Gammaproteobacteria > Enterobacterales > Enterobacteriaceae > Enterobacter > Enterobacter cloacae complex sp. 397G4. Next base: position 2,356,938 of record NZ_JBLGWE010000001.1, read on the forward strand.
GCTCGGCGCGGCCCTGGGCAGCGGCGACCACGCTCAGATCAGCCTCGACGGTGGCGCAACCTGGACTGACGTGAGCGTCAGCGGCCTGAGCTGGACCTACGTTGACGGCCGCACGCTGGCCGACGGAGACTACAACTATCAGCTGCGGGTGATTGACGACGCGGGGAATATCAGCGCCACTACCAGCCAGGTGGTGACCATTGATACCGTCGCGCCGGACGCCAGCAAAACGATCGCTATCGACAGCATCAGCGACGATACCGGCCTGAGCAGCAGCGACTTTATCACCAATGATACCTCCCTGACGCTGCACGGCTCGCTCGGCGCAACGCTGGCCGACGGCGAATATGCCCAGATCAGCATCGACGGCGGGGTCACCTGGCAGAACGTGATCGTCACTGGCAACAGCTGGTACTACGTGGACGGCCGCACGCTGGGTAACCAGACCTATGACTACTACGTTCGCGTAGTGGATGCGGCGGGCAACGTAGGTGCCAGCGCTCATCAGCAGGTGACGGTCGATACGGTCGCGCCGGATGCGGCGATTACGGTGACCGTGGATAACATCACCGTCGATACCGGCTTCGACAATAACGACTTCCTGACCAGTTCGACCTCGTACACGCTCAACGGGACGCTCGGGGCCGAACTCGGGGCGGGTGAGTATGTGCAGGTGAGCATGGATGGCGGCACCACCTGGGTTTACGCCACGGTAAGCGGCACCCGGTGGAGTTATAACGACACCCGCACCCTGGCCGACGGCGACTACCGCTATCAGGTGCGGGTTGTCGATCAGGCGGGCAACGTTGGGGCCACCACCACGCAGGACGTGACGGTGGATACCCAGGCGCCGCAGTACGGCATCACCATTGACAGCATCAGCGAAGATACCGGGCAGTCCGGGAGTGATTTCATCACCATGGACACCTCGCTGACGATCAACGGCTCGTTGGGCAGCGCGCTGGCCAGCGACGAGCGCGTACAGATCAGCCTCGACGGCGGTAATACCTGGATTGACACTACCGTCACTAACCAGCGCTGGAGCTATACGGATACCCGCGATCTGGCGGACGGGGATTACACCTACCAGGTGCGGATCATCGACCAGGCGGGCAACGTCGGCTCAACCTCTTCGCAGGTGGTAACGGTTGATACCACGCCGCCTGACACGGTGGGAACGGTGGTCAGCTATACCGACGGGGAAGGTGAACGTACAGGCACGTACGGCGCATCAGTCGCGACGGACGATACCTCGCCGCTGATCAACGGTACGCTTAACCGCGCTCCGGAAGATGGCGAAATCGTGCAGCTTTACCGGGACGGGATCTTGCTGGGTCAGGTCACGATGAACGGCAGCGCAAGCTGGTCCTATCAGGACAATGGCCTGCTCGACGGGAATCACACCTACATTCTGCGCGTCACCGACAAAGCCGGTAACTACACGGAATCGGATGGCTTTGTGCTGAACGTCGATACCAGCATCCCGACCACCACCGCGGCGATTACTGCCCAGACCACCTCGGATACCACGCCGATTGTCAGCGGTACGGTCTCCGCAGACCTGGTGAACGGTGAATATCTGGTGGTGACGGTGAACGGGAAAACCTACACCTCCCAGACCGGCGGTGCGGTGGTCGTCGACCCGGATCACAATACCTGGTATCTACAGATCCCGGACAGCGATGCCCTGAGTGTGGCGAGTTACGACGTAACCGCGCAGGTGAAGAGTAGCGCGGGCAACGGTAACACCACCGGTACGGCAACCGGTAGCCTGGTGATCGATACCACCTCGGTGAATACCGACTGGGCGACCACTGCGGGGAACAGCAACAACTCAACCATGACTCTCGGCATGAACAGCAGCGGGCTGTGGAATATCATTGCTAATGGACAGTCTTATTCCAGCAGCGATGATTCAACCTATGCCGGGAATACGTTAACTAACACCCGTAGCTACTATGTGGTGAGCCAGACGGCAGCTGACTTTGACCGTAACGGCACGCAGGATATCTTTGCGACGGAGAACACCTACGCGGGCTCTACACAGGTGATGTGGACCTACGATGGCAGCAGCTACACCGCCAGCCAGCTGGCGATGGGAACCACCATCTGGTACGGCGGCGTAATTGCCTACGACAAAACCGGCGATGGCTATCTTGATCTGGCGTACGGCGATGCCGGTATGGACTCCCTGACCTACCTGGTGAATACCAACGGCGTTCTGTCGCCGGACGGCACCGGCGGGGAAGGTGGATTCTACGGCCAGTTCGATTCCGGGCGTGAAATCTCCGGCGTCGACCTGAACAACGACGGTACCGTGGACATCGTGCAGCACACCAACCGCAGCGGGGCGTACTCGCTCACCGTGATTAACAACAACGGGAACGGTACGCTTTCCATTGGCCAGAACCTGACCAACGTGTTTGTGGCCAACGCCTCGAATACCACCACGGCGGCCTCCATGACGTGGGCGGACTTTAACGGCGATGGCTACATGGATCTGTACCTCGGCAGCAGCTACAACAACAACGGCGGGGTGATTTACTACAACGACGGTACCGGGCAGCTTTCCACGACCAAAAGCGCGGTGGAAGCCTCTAACGCCACGGCGGGCTATCTGTCGGTGGCGGTAGACTGGAACGGTGACGGGCAGATGGACATCATCAAGCTCAGCACCTACGGCAGCTCACAGACTGCGACCCTGTTCACCAACAACGGCTACGGCTCAACCTGGACTTCAAGCCAGCTGGCTTCTGGGCTGGCCAACGTCACCGGCGTCGCCGCGGTGGACTACAACTGGGACGGTGCGCAGGATCTGCTGGTGTCTCAGCAGAACGGTAAGGTGGTGCTGGTGCAGAACAATGCGGAGATCGCTGACGGTACCGCGATGCATCTGCACATTGTCGAAAGCGAAGGCATCAACGCGTACTACGGCAATACGGTCAATCTGTATAACGCTGCGGGCGTGCTGGTGGCCTCGCAGATCATCAACGCTCAGTCCGGCATTGGCTCGAACGATACCTCTGCGCTGGTGAGTTTCTACGGGCTGGATCCGAACGAAACCTACTCGGCGGAGATCGTGAAGATCACCAACGGCGTCTCGGATAACGTCACCTGGACCGGCCTGGACGCGGGCAACGGCAAAGAGGGTTATGTTCTCACCGCCGAAGCGGCCACTGGCGGCCACAGCGGAACCATTACCGGTACCGGGTATAACGACACCTTTATCGCAGAGGATGGGACCTATACCTATAACGGCTCCGGCGGCTGGAATACCCATTCCGACTACGACACCTGGAGCAATACCGGCGGCATGGACGTGGTGGATTATCGTAATGCCACCTCTGGGATAACCGTTGATTTGCGCCTCTCAACGGCGCAGGACACCGGATTCGGTACCACGCGGTTGTTGAATATTGAAGGGATTAACGGCTCCGACTATGACGACGTGATCACCGGCAACAGCGGTGATAACCAGTTCGAAGGCCGGGGCGGGAACGACACCTTCAACATCGGCAGCGGCGGTCACGATACGTTGCTCTATAAGCTGATCAACGCGTCTGACGCGACGGGCGGCAACGGTAGCGATGTGGTGAACGGCTTTACCGTCGGCACCTGGGAAGGGACGGCGGATACGGACCGTATCGATCTGCGCGACCTGCTTTCCGACAGCGGCTATACCGGCACCGGCTCGGCGAGCTACGTGAACGGCGTGGCGACGCTGGACAGCAGCGCGGGCAACATCGCCGACTACATCCGCGTTGTGCAAAACGGCAGCAACACCGAGATCCAGGTTGACCTGGACGGGACGGGCGGTCAGTTCACGCCCACCACGCTGGTGACGCTGAACGGCGTGCAGACGGATCTGGCGACGCTGTTGGCCAATCATCAACTGTTAATTGCGTAAAACAACGCCGCGGGGAGCGATCCTCGCGGCCTTTTGCGTTTCTTTACACGAATAGCCATAACCCTATATTTCACAAGATTATTTTGCGGGCTCGTTTAGACAGTGTTCGATTTCTAATCATCCCGGAAAGGTATCATTTCAGTGCGAAATCATCGCCCTGAACAGGACGTAGCATTATGAAGACACATCCACAGTACGAACCCTGGTTGCAGGGCATGCTCATCATCGCGAAATATTATCGGCTGGATTTTTCGGCGGAGCATGTTCGGGTCACGATTAACCATGAAAGCCAGTCTCCACGCCAGCTGGTGCTGGAGGAGATGGCGCGCCAGCTTGGGCTGGGGATGCGTTGGGTGGCGGCGGGAGCCGTAGCGCTCGATCCGTGGCGTTTACCGCTGCTGGCGGAGTTCACCGGCGGGCAAATTGCGGTCATCAACCGTATGGACAACGAAGGGAACGTCAGCGTGCAGTTTAGCGGCGACGGGGGCCTGGAGACGACGCTGACGCACGACGAACTCGGTTCGCGGTTAAAGGGGCTGATGGTGCTGCGTCCCCTGGAGTCCACGCCGGATGCGCGCGTGGATGATTACATCAAACCCTATGAGAAAAACTGGTTCTGGCAGCTGGCGCTGAAAGACTGGCGTCGTTACAGCGACATAATGCTGGTGGCGCTGGTCGCCAACGTGCTGGCGCTCTCCGGCATGGTCTTTTCCATGCAGGTGTATGACAGGGTGGTGCCGTCCCAGTCGGAGGCCACGCTGTGGGTGCTGTTTGGCGGTGTGATGATCGCCATCGTGTTTGAATTCATCATGCGCATGCTGCGGGTGCATATTTCGGACGTGGTAGGGAAACGCGCCGACCTGCGTATTTCCGAGCGCGTGTTTGCCCACGCCCTGAGGATTAAAAACGGCGCACGGTCGAAATCGACCGGGTCGTTTATCGCCCAGATCCGCGAGCTGGAGTCGGTGCGGGAGCTGATCACTTCCACCACCATTGCCGCTATCTCCGATCTGCCGTTCTTCCTGCTGTTCGTCTTCATTCTGTGGATGATTGGCGGCCCGCTGGTGCTGGTGGTGCTGCTGGCCGTACCGCTGCTGCTCATTCCCGGCCTGCTGGTGCAGCGCCCGCTGGGAAAACTCTCCAGCGAAGGGATGCGTGAATCGGCGATTCGTAACGCCACGCTGGTGGAAGCGGTGCAGGGGCTTGAGGACATCAAGCTAATGCGCGCCGAGCAGAGGTTCCAGAACCAGTGGAATAACACCAATGACGTTGCCGCGAGCGTCGGCATGAAGCAGCGCTGGCTGACGGGGCTGCTGCTGACCTGGACTCAGGAGGTGCAGTCTATCGTCTACGCCGTGGTGCTGCTGGTGGGGTGTTATCTGGTTATCAGCGGCGACATGACCACCGGTGCGCTGGTGGGCACCTCGATTCTGGCGTCCCGGACCATTGCGCCCCTGTCGCAGATTTCCGGCGTGCTCTCCCGCTGGCAGTCGGCAAAGGTGGCCCGCAAGGGGCTGGATGACCTGATGCAGCGCCCGATTGACGATCCCCTGCACGGCAAAAAAGTGCATAAAGCCCATCTGCGCGGTGATTATCGGCTGGACGACGTCGGGTTTTATTACGACGAAGAAGAGAAGCTTACCGTGCTGAATATCAGCAAACTGCGCATTCGCGCCGGGGAGCGCGTGGCGGTGCTCGGGCGGAATGGTTCGGGGAAAAGCACCTTGCTGCATCTGCTGGCGGGAATGCAGGAGCCACAGCAGGGCAGCATTTTGCTGGACGATATTGCTCTCAATCATCTTGACCCGGCCGACGTGCGCCGCGACATGCAGTTGCTCAGCCAGCAGGCGCGGCTGTTCTTCGGCTCCTTACGCGACAACATCCTGATGGGTAATCCGCTGGCGACAGACGAGGAAATCCATCAGGCGCTGGTCAACAGCGGCGCGCTGGAGTTTGTGCGCAAGCAGAAAATGGGGCTGAACACCATCATCAATGAGGGCGGAACGGGGCTTTCCGGCGGGCAACGTCAGGCGCTGCTGCTGGCGCGCGCGCTGATCACCTCGCCGAATATTCTGCTGCTGGATGAACCCACCGCCTGGCTGGATGAGGTCAGCGAGAAGCAGTTTATCCAGCATCTGCACCAGTGGCTCGGTAAGCGCCGGACGCTGGTGGTGGCGACGCATCGTCTGCCGATTCTGGACCTGGTTGACCGCATCATCGTCCTGGAAAACGGCAAAGTGGTGATGGATGGCCCTCGTGAAGCCATTTTACGCCAGCACGGAATGGCCCCGCAGCAGGCGCCGCAGCGCACGGTTAAACTGAAAACGGAGGGCGTGGCATGAATGATTTCTCCCGCTTTAACAGCCGGCTCAAGGAGCCGCGCCTGCCGCGTTCGTCGCTGGTGGCATGGTCGCTGTTTGCCCTGCTGGTGGTCTTTATTACCTGGGCCAGCCTGTTCCAGCTGGATGAGGTCACGACGGGTAGCGGCAAGGTGATCCCGTCCTCCCACGAGCAGGTGATCCAGTCCCTTGAAGGAGGGATTATTCACAGTCTGATGGTGCGCGAGGGCGATATCGTCGAGCGTGGTCAACAGCTTGCCCAACTGGACCGGACGAAAACCGAGTCCAGCGTGCTGGAGAGCGAGTCTCGATTAAACGCTGCGATGGCGACGGCCGCGCGTCTGAATGCTGAGGTAAACGACACCGGGCTGACATTCCCGGCAGAGCTGGATGACGACGTTGAGTTGGTCAAACAGGAAACGGCGCTTTATCAGTCACGTCGCGAAAGCCTTGAAAAAGGGCTGGCGGGTTTACGCCAGGGAGCAGATCTCGTGCAGCGTGAACTGGCATTAACGCGCCCGCTGGTTACGCAGGGGGCGGCCAGTAAGGTCGAAGTCTTACGCCTTGAACGTCAAAAAAATGAGCTGGAGAGCAAAATCACCGAAATGAAAAACCAGTACTACGTTCGCGCCCGCGAAGAACTGGCAAAAGCGAACGCGGAAATGGAAGCGCAGCGTTCGGTCATGAAAGGACGCGAAGATTCACTCACCCGCTTAACGTTTAATGCGCCGGTGCGTGGCATCGTGAAGGACATTGACGTGACGACGGTGGGCGGGGTGATCCCGCCGAACGGCAAACTGATGAGCCTGGTACCGCTTGATGACCAGATGGTGATAGAAGCGAAAATCTCGCCGCGCGATGTCGCGTTTATCCATCCCGGGCAAAAAGCGCTGGTGAAAATCACCGCCTATGATTACTCCATCTACGGCGGGCTGGAAGGGGAGGTGACGATGATTTCCCCGGATACCCTTCAGGACGAGGTGAAACGGGATGTTTATTATTATCGCGTTTATATCCGTACGGACAGTAACCATCTGACCAACAGGCAGGGCAAGGAATTCCCGGTGTTCCCGGGCATGATAGCCACGGTTGATATCAAAACCGGCAGTAAATCCGTCATTGATTATCTGCTGAAACCATTGAATAAGGCAAAAGAGGCGCTGCGCGAGCGATAAAAAAGGCGTTCAGCAAACCGAACGCCCGTCAGATCAGAGTGTAGGCGTCATGTTGACAACATGGCGTCGTTCTTTTGGTACCACATTGATGTAATGTGTGACATACGCAAAATATAATCCGGCATAATTTTCGACAAGCTCGATAAAGGCCGGATAAATCGACATCCGGCCATCGCCGCGATCTTTAAGATAACCTGCCTCCTGCGCCGATTTGATAATCCGTTTAACATGAATACGCGAAACGAAAAATTCTTTTGCCAGCGTGCTGGCTGAATACGCTATTATGGCACCATGTGCTGTTTTGTTTTTGATGGCCTGCAAATAGAGATAGAGCATAATCATTCGGCCACCATCCTTATCAATAAATAAACCCACCTCCGGAAGCACTTTCCTGAATGTTAATCCGCGGAAAAGGTACTCTGCGGCGCGCCGGAAAAAGTTGTGCCTCAGATTGTCATTGTCCAGAAGGTTAGCATTTATATTGAATGTCGGAAAAAGAATGCTAACAGGCGTAAACGCCCCGGACATATAGCGTTTCAGCTCATCCAGTCCTTTTTCCGTTGGTGCGATTTTTGTTTTTCGGCGATCTTCGGTACAGCGCCAGGTCTTAATTCGCCCGGTGGTCTTAAGTATGGTGATGATCGCGATAACACTGTTAGGGCTGGCGATATTATAGCGGGTACACAGTGCCTTTATCTCTGAAACTGACTCAGCCTGATTACCAAAAACAAAACAACACATTGACAGTATTATGTTGAAGCGTGATTCCTGAAGCATCGTTTTATAGAATAAGGGTTGTTTTTTATAAATGGCATCATTAATTCTGTAGTGCTCTGTTATAGCTTCACCAAATCGCGGGTTGTTTTTAATAACATCCCTTCGATGTAGCAAAGCCCTGGATGAAATGTGATTATCCATAGCATTTTCTCTTTTTGTCTGGGCCGATAAGATGAAGTGTCTGGTCTTCTTTTTCGGAATTTTCATTATACCTTGTGAAGTGCATATTTACTGTCGTTATATGAAAAGAAAGTAATATTTATGCTGCATATGGATGAGTGGGTTGATTAACGCAAAGATGTTCCCGTGCATAACATTGATAACGGTTTATGAACCAAATGGGGTGCGGTAAAATTATTCAATGCGACAAAGAATATTGGCTTTAATCACATTTGGGAATGATATTTACATTCTCAGGAGCAGGTTATGTCTCAAAACTTACCTTTTATGCAAGGTACTTGCTACAAGCAACGATTCGTTATTTCAGCCTGCGGTTTCACCTTCGAGGGGTATAGCCTGCTTCTCAAGTCTCGTGGCGTAAACGCCACGCGGCTCCATTTTGAAGAGGATGAAGTTTGCTCAGGTGATGTGCAAAAAATGATGCAAAATCAACAACCTGAAGTTTCTGTTTTTCTTGGTCGCGACGTGACTGCCTTTCTTGAAAGCCTGAAACGGTTGGTCTCGGTTCTGAATGCACTGCCGGTTATTTGTAGCGTGACCCTGTATGGTGCAATACCAGAGAGATGGCTTTATGCCACGCTGAAAAGTCTCGTTAATAATACCAAATCGTTGTCGAGGATCAGGGTGGCGAATATTTCAGACGTAATGAATTGTGTAGAGAGTATTTCTGATGTGCATGCCGATTCGTCACGTTTATTGCGTGAAGGACCTGAGAAGGAAGGTAAGGAAAGCCTGCATGGTTTAACAAAACGTGAGTTAACCGTATTGCTGAATTTTTATCGGGGTATTTCGATAAAAGAGCAGTCAGCGAGGTTAGGGTTGTCAGATAAAACCATTTATACCCATCGGAAAGTGGGGTTGAGTAAATTATATCTTATCAGAGTGTGGTTTAGCGATGCACGTGTCTTAAGGGATGAGGTCTGTGCAGTAAAGAACAAAGCGCAGGGGTTTTCGGAAGCAGAAATAAATATATTGCAGGCGTTACATAAGCGGGAAATCTTTGCGGCTTATCAACTTATTACCGATAGCGATAAAAAAGGAATAGGCTTTGAAATTCTGCTGCGCTGGCATAAAAACGGTCAGGTCCTGAAACCAGGCCAATTTCTGGATGGGATAAAAAATGGCGAAATTTGGCTCAAGCTGACGGCGTTAGTCATTCACGCGGCCGTGTCAGGTATCAACAGATACAATGGAAAATATTATTTTTCGGTTAATATTCCTCCTCAATTGGCTGCCGGGAACGCGCTGCCGGGAATGGCGAAAAAAGCCGTTGAAATGTTACTGAAGCCGCAGTGGGCCGGGAAACTTGTCTTTGAATTAGCTGAAACCATTGATGTAACAAAGGATCCAAATATTCCTGTCACTCTCCAGCGTTTACGCGCCGAGGGATGCCGGCTGTTTCTGGATGATTGCTTTTCCAGACATTACGCTATGTTACCCATCCGACAGATTAATTTTGATGGACTGAAGCTTGACCGCGATATAGTCGAGCACTTTGTTGCTAACGACAATGACAATAGCATTATTAAAGCGATACAGATATACAGCGACATGACGGGAAGGGAATGCGTTGCGGAAGGCGTCGATAGCGAAGAAAAATTTGAAAAACTTGTCGCATTAGGGGTTAAGCGCTTCCAGGGATATTATCTTTCCCGGGCGGTTAAAGAAGAAGAGCTGGATCGAATGGTACGGCTATTTAGTTAATGGCTTCACTATGCTGGTGGTACGACAGACTTAACTCTTCGACCACCAGCAAAAACAGTCACTCACCAGGGTAATAATCTGTTATCAGATATCATCGCGCGTAAAACCGACAACAATTTCAAGCGTGTTTCGAATGACATCGCAGGCTTCGGGCTCCTCGGTAATTTCGAGGGCGTGAATCAGTTGCAGGATAATCTCTTTATTTGAGAGATTGTCACCGGTCAGCATAATACAGCGTATTGCCGAGCCCAACACTTCAACCTCACCACTGAGATGCTTTCCAGCATTAAGAAAATGTTCCGCCAGTCCTTTATCGTGCAGGGCTTCAAAATTATACGTTTGCTGCATAATCGCTTTACTCATGGTGGTCACCGTTTCGGTTAAAATTAGTGTTTCTTGTCTGGAGTCAGAAGCGTGTTGTGAGTAAAGAGAGAGCGCATGCGCCCAATATCATAATCGCCCATCACTCTTCCCCGGTCGTGCGATACGCCGGTTACACGCTGGCGTACTTCATCTTCAGCGGCAATCAATGCATTTTTGCGTTCATCATTTGATTCAACGTTAGCCATCGCCCGCAGGCGACCAGCAAGAGACGCAAAGGTAATAGGTCCGTTCTCTTTCAGTATGGATAATACGGCCTCACCGATAAGGTCATCCTTAAGTCGTTCAAATTTAGTTCTATGCATAGCTTCAATCTCACTCTGCTACACGCAGGAGGCTGTAGCATGGGGTTAGTCATCGCATTCAGGAGCTCTATTCTCACTCAGCATGACTAACTTAGTAAGTTAAAAAAACAGTGTTCAGGTTAACGCTCGAAGAAGAGGGCTATCAGAGCGTTATAGTGCGCTTTCTCAACGTCAGACGTTGACTCTTCAATTCTGCGCAACAGCTTTGTACAGATTGTCATTCTGCTCAGTTGTACATTTTCTTTGATGATCTCACTGACGATAGCACCAAGGGTTTCCTGCTGTGTTGGGACGTTATCCTTGTTAAAATACAAGGTGATAGCGCTTTCTGCTGTAGAGGGAGCATGGTTGCGACGCATAATTTTCCACCGTTAACAAACAATTTTGTAACATCAGTGGCATTGAATTTATACTATTCGATCAAATCTGTACATTAAAATTGTACAACTTTTCACGTGGATCGTGTTTTTGTCAGGAAAACTATCAATAATAGGGGGGGAAAGAGCAGGAAAAAGGGGAAAAGGAAAGGCCCCGAAGGGCCTGAAATTATTTACGTCCCAGCAGAAGTCCCAGAACGATACCTACCGCACCCGCAGCGATTAAGCCCGTTAAGGGATTGTTTCTGACGGCTTCAGTGACATCCGAGACGGCATCACTGGCCTGGGCAGCATATTTTTTCGCTGCACCTTTCACCTGGTGTTTAGGGGAATCAACGAATTCACCAAACTGCTGCTGCGCAGAGCCGGATAATTCATCAAGTTTGTTTTTGGCTTTATCGCCAGCGTACTGTGCATTTTTATCAGTGTCGAAATCAGACATTCCAGCCTCCTTTTGTTGGTAGTCTAAGGATAGACGCTGATTGCAGGAGTGAGCGAGAATTCGCTGAAATCGACGGCAGATTGCCCCTTTTTAGGACATGTCTTTCTTACATGACCACCATAACGTCCAAAAAATGTCGTTCTCTACGCAGCGCGAAGAGACTGTTTCTGCCGTGCGTGAGTGCGAAAGGTAATGTAATAGCCAAGGGATGCGGCCAGGCACAGCATATAGCCGAAGGATTCCGAACCTTCCTCCACGGCGTTTTTCACGACACGCATATAGCCATGCTCCAGGATGTCGTGCCACAGCACCTGCATTCCAAAGAGGCGGGAGAAGACCAGTACAGCCAGCAGGCCGCTCAACAGAATGCCGTACCAGGGGGATTGGGTATATTTTGCCAGCTGTTCCAGGGTAGCGCGAAAATGCATAACGGGGCGAATTAACGCCAGCAGAGCGGTAATCAGCGCGAACCACACCCAACTCCCATGAGAAATGAGATCAAAAAGCGCGTCCAGTTCACGAATTAGCATTGTCAGGAAAAATCCGCCCACCAGAATATTACAGTAACGCATGGATTCGTCCATTTTCGCCAGACGAAAATGGAGAAAGACAATAGTCGCTAATACCGTTTCCTGCATAATTTCGGTCAGTGATAATTCCGGAATATCATGGCCGACAAAACGCATATCAACCCAAAGACACAGTACAATAAGTGCGCAGGCGGCCGCCGCGCCAATGAAGAATAAAAAGCTCTTTAGTACAATCATTAACACCACCATTTTGTTTGTAGCGAGTATGTTAGGTGACGAGAATGTTATTTCTGTTCACATTGTGCCATATAAGTGCGGATTTTTAACATTTTGAGCTAAATAGGGTTGGTCACGACGAGACGAAAGCGTAAATATCGTCAGCCTCGTCTGTGCTGTTTAGGCGGGCGCTGTCATTACGGAGGGTGCCTTCAGGCAACGGGATGTCAGGGTATTGAGGGACCAGCGAGAGGTGGAAAAAACAGCTGCGGAACTATCTTGTCGATGTTTTTTTAAGAACGAACTCTGATAGAGAAAGCGTTCAGTTCCACAAAAAATGCTGTTTCTCCACCCTGGGAATTATTTTTCTTCTGTGTACTCACCTTTTGATTTCAGTTTATCTCTAACCAGGTTGGCGCAACTGGTTGCATTCTGTAAACTCAGGTCGTTTACAATAGAAGATCGAGATTTTAAAACTTCGTTGTAAGCTTCTTTAACTTTCGGACTGACTGTTGCAGCAAAACTATCTGGTGGAAAGTTACCCAAAGGTTCTTTGTCACCGCTTAAGGCCTTAGCACAAGCATTATTAATTTGGTCATCAATGCTTAATTGATTAGCGATAGCAGATAACGAAAAAGATAAAATCAAAGAGGCGAGAACAATTCTTTTTATACTTAGTCATTCCTTAATGATGAAGCGTTGTGATCCGAATTCAATATGTAAAACCCAATTGTGATAGTAATATTTATCAGAGTGTATAAAAATTCTTTTGGATAAACCGGATCAGGACCAGTTTCAGCAATGTTTTCTGTCCGAACATGCTGCACCCGACTTATTTTGTTTACTACAGGCTACATGTTATCAAAGATAAATATATCCAACAGTATTAGTCTATTCTTTTTCGTATTCTTATGATACCTACGTTCTTTAGTGGGGGTTAGTGTGATTGCACAAGTCTTTTAAAGTAGGATTTTTAAGAAAGAATGATGATGTATGACTTCATCTGTACCACACTTGCATTACACTCAATAACAAGAACAACCAACACGTTAATTTTAAAGGGACAGTGCATGGCTGCCATGGATTTATCCAATCTACTTTTCGCTCATGACGCACCTGATTGCCCACTTCTGGTATATCAGCGAGTCACCAATATTAACTCCAGACGCGGATTTTTCACATTATCTACGGCTCTACTTAAAACCCACACTAAACTTCATGTTTACATAAAATCGTATTAACAGATACAATACCCCCCTATAGTATCAGGAGGGCGTATGCCGCATTCACCCGAAGATAAAAAACGTATTATGACCCGCGTCCGCCGCATTCGGGGCCAGGTTGATGCCCTTGAACGCGCCCTGGAATCGGGCGATCCCTGTCTCGCCATTTTGCAGCAAATTGCCGCCGTGCGCGGCGCTGCCAATGGTCTGATGGGGGAAATGGTCGAAATTCACCTCAAAGATGAGCTGGTGACGGGGGAGACCACCCCGGATCAGCGGGCAGTGCGGATGGCGGAAGTCGGCCATTTACTGCGCTCTTATCTAAAATAAACCCACACACCTCACAACAAGGGAAAGACATCATGAAATCTCGCGCAGCTGTCGCGTTCGGCCCAGGCCAGCCGCTGAAAATCGTTGAAATTGATGTTGCTCCGCCGAAGAAAGGCGAAGTGCTGATCAAAATTACCCACACCGGCGTTTGCCATACCGATGCGTTTACCCTGTCCGGTGACGATCCGGAAGGCGTATTCCCGGCGGTGCTCGGCCACGAAGGGGGCGGTGTGGTGGTGGAAGTGGGTGAAGGCGTCACCAGCCTGAAGCCCGGCGACCATGTGATCCCGCTCTACACCGCAGAGTGCGGCGAGTGTAAGTTCTGCAAATCCGGCAAAACTAACCTCTGCCAGGCCGTGCGCGCCACGCAGGGCAAAGGACTTATGCCGGACGGCACCACCCGTTTCTCCTATAACGGCGAGCCCATTTATCACTACATGGGTACCAGCACCTTCAGCGAATACACGGTGTGCGCCGAGATCTCACTGGCGAAAGTGAATCCGCAGGCCCCGCTGGATAAAGTCTGTCTGCTCGGCTGCGGTGTCACCACCGGTATCGGCGCGGTGCATAACACGGCGAAAGTGAAAGAGGGGGACACCGTGGCGGTGTTCGGCCTGGGCGGGATCGGTCTGGCGGTTATCCAGGGCGCGGTACAGGCGAAAGCTGGGCGTATCATTGCTGTGGATACCAACCCGGAGAAATTTAAGCTCGCAGGTGAGATGGGGGCGACCGACTTCATCAACCCGAAAGACTACGACAAACCGGTTCAGGACGTGATCGTGGAGCTGACCGATGGCGGCGTGGACTTTAGCTTCGAATGTATCGGCAACGTCAACGTAATGCGCTCAGCGCTGGAGTGCTGCCACAAAGGCTGGGGCGAGAGCATCATTATCGGTGTGGCCGGCGCGGGTCAGGAGATCAAAACCCGTCCCTTCCAGCTGGTGACAGGGCGCGTATGGCGCGGGTCAGCATTTGGCGGCGTGAAAGGCCGTACTCAGCTGCCGGGCATGGTTGAAGATGCGATGGTCGGTAAAATTCAGCTTGATCCGTTCATTACGCACCGCCTGCCGCTGGAGCAGATCAACGAAGCCTTCGATCTGATGCACGAAGGAAAATCCATTCGCACCGTTATCCATTTCGGCGACAACTGATTATTCTGCCAGCGGTTTTTTCCGCTGGCATTTCTTCCCTGATCTTCTCTAAAGTGTGACCTGTCCGGCGCTTTTAGACGTAATTTAATTCCCTGGCGTGCCGATGACTCTTTTACAGGCGTGTTATTACGCATCTTACCTATAAGAGAGTCGACGGTCATGGACAACACAACATCGATGCAGGCGCAGCCTAAGCTGAGTTTCTTGCATCACATCCGGCTGGTTCCGCTGTTTTCCTCCATTCTCGGTGGCATTATTCTCCTGTTTGCATTGAGCTCAGGTCTGGCAGGCTATTTCCTGCTCCAGGCCGATAACGATCAGCAGGATGTCACGGCAGAAATCCAGGTGCGCACCGGTCTGTCAAACAGTTCCAACCATTTACGCACCGCCCGTATCAACATGATCCACGCGGGTGCGGCCAGCCGTATCGCGGAGATGGAGGCGATGAAACAAAACATCGCTGAGGCTGAGATCCGCATCAGGCAGTCGCAGGATGGATTTGCCGCCTATATGAAGCGCACCGTTCGTACCCCGGCTGATGAAGCGCTTGATGGCGATCTGAAAGCCCGCTATGACGCCTACATCGCCGGTATGCAGCCGATGCTGAAATATGCCAAAAACGGCATGTTTGAAGCCATTATTAACCACGAAAATGAGACCGCGCGTCCGCTGGACGATGCCTATAACGCGGTGCTGCTGAAGGCGATAAAAATCCGCACCGAACGCGCCAACGCGCTGACGGCACAGGCTCACACCCGCACCCGGCTGGGGCTGATGTTTATGTTCGGCGCGTTTGGCCTGGCGCTGGCGCTGGCGGTGATCACCTTTGTGGTGCTGCGCCGTACGGTGATAAACCCGCTCCAGCGAGCCGCTACGCGTATCGAAAATATCGCAAAAGGCGATTTGACCATGCCGGACGAACCGACCGGACGCAGCGAAATTGGCCGCCTGACGCGCGATCTGCAAACGATGCAGCACGCGCTGGTGACAACCGTGGGCACCGTGCGGCAAGGGGCGGAGGAGATCTACCGTGGAACCAGCGAGATCTCCGCGGGTAACACCGATCTCTCTTCCCGTACCGAGCAGCAGGCGGCGGCGATTGAACAGACGGCGGCCAGCATGGAGCAGCTCACCGCGACGGTGAAACAGAACGCCGATAACGCGCATCATGCGAGTAAACTGGCAGAAGATGCCTCCGGTAAGGCCAGCCGCGGGGGGCAGATGGTCTCCGGCGTGGTGAAAACCATGGGTAATATTTCCACCAGCTCGAAGAAGATCTCTGAAATTACCGCCGTGATTAACAGTATCGCGTTCCAGACCAATATTCTGGCGCTCAACGCGGCGGTCGAGGCGGCGCGTGCGGGTGAACAGGGACGCGGCTTTGCGGTCGTGGCGAGTGAAGTCCGCACCCTGGCAAGCCGCAGCGCGAATGCGGCGAAAGAGATTGAAAGCCTGATTAATGAATCGGTGTCGCTTATCGATCAGGGTTCCGGGGAAGTGGTTGCGGCGGGCAATACCATGAATGAGATCGTCGAGGCGGTTAAACGCGTCACCGATATTATGCTGGAGATTGCAGCGGCGTCCGATGAGCAGAGCCGCGGCATTGTTCAGGTGAGCCAGGCGATTTCCGAGATGGACAAGGTGACGCAGCAGAATGCCTCGCTGGTGGAAGAAGCTTCTGCGGCGGCGGCCTCGCTGGAAGAGCAGGGCGCACGTCTGACGGAGGCCGTTGGCGCGTTTCGTCTCATCGGGGCAGGGGCTGGACGGACTACAGCCCCTGCAACCGCAGCGAAATCCGCGCCTTTAACCCCGGCGGCGGCCGTCTCAGGTGATAACTGTGAAACGTTCTGAGTAAGACAGACCCGCCTTCGCGGCGGGTTCTGCGTTTAGGGTCAGAGAGGCATTGATTTACGAATGGCGCTTAACAGCGTTTGGGCGCCTTCAGAGAGCGGGGCATCTACCCGCGTCAGGATCCCAATCGGTTCTCCCGCGCCGGGCGATGTTACCGGCAGCGCCGTAAGCACGCCGCGTCGCAGATCGTCCTTCACCGCGCCGGACGGCACAAACCACACGTAGTCGTAATCCACCGTAAGCTGGCGCGACAGCGACGCCGAGAGCGTTTCAATACACCCGGAAGGCAGCGTGCAGCCCTGCATTTGCAGCAACGCCTCCGCATTCTGACGCGGAACGGTTCCTGTTGGTGAGACTACCACCGGCCACTCCATCACGCGGCTCAGGGTCACGGTGTCCTGCAACAGGGGATGATTCGGACGCACGACCAGCTTCAGCGATTCCAGGAACAGCAGCTCGTAATTCAGGCCGCTCATCAGTTCCGGATCGGACATCCGCCCAATGCCCAGATCCAGCTCGCCTGACTTCAGGCCCGCCAGCAGCATGGTATTATTCATGGTCGCGACCTGAAGCGTGGCGTGCTTTTGCTGACGGTGGAACTGGCCGATCGCCGCAGGCAGTATACCCAGCGCCGCCGTTGGCAGCGCGCCCACGCGCACGATGTCGCTGGCCGACTCCTCTTTACGGTTGAGCGCCTGACCGGCGGTATTGAGGGCATCGAGAACTTTAACGGCATGCGTCAGGAACTGTTCACCCACGAGAGTAAGCTGAGCGCCCAGACGGCCGCGATCGAACAGGCGGGTTCCGGTAAGCTGTTCCAGTTCGTTCAGCGTTTTGGATAGTGCAGGCTGACTGAGGTTAAGGGTTTCAGCCGCTCGCCCCAGCGTTCCCTGTTGAGCGACGGCCACAAAAGTATGCAAATGGCGCAAGCGTATGCGCTGACTGAACAGACCATTTTTTTCCATAGGCGATGTTAAAAACAGAGCG
The DNA here is from genome assembly GCF_050031515.1 of Enterobacter cloacae complex sp. 397G4. Classification (NCBI taxonomy): domain Bacteria; kingdom Pseudomonadati; phylum Pseudomonadota; class Gammaproteobacteria; order Enterobacterales; family Enterobacteriaceae; genus Enterobacter; species Enterobacter cloacae complex sp. 397G4. The sequence goes on from NZ_JBLGWE010000001.1 coordinate 2,374,813, forward strand.
ACGCGGGTGACAAGTTAAGATGTTTGAATTTGATAACCTGATAGCAAAATATTTTTAACATTTGATCTATTTGAGTTACAACCGTTTTTCGAAAATGCCCACGCTTTGACCACTCGTCTGCCTGGATCACAATTCGTAAATTCTTCCCAACGAAAGGAACGGGCTTCTCTACACTCCAGGTAGTATTCACTGGAGGCATGACATCATGGCGAACACCATCACGGCTGATGATATTCGGGAACACTTTTCGCAGGCTATGTCGGCGATGTACCAGCAGGAAGTTCCGCAGTACGGCACCTTGCTGGAACTGGTGGCGGACGTTAACCTGGCGGTTCTGGAAAATAACCCACTTTTACATGAACAACTGGCAAACGCAGACGAACTGGCGCGCCTGAATGTTGAACGTCACGGTGCGATCCGCGTTGGCACCGCGCAGGAGCTTTCCACCCTGCGCCGGATCTTCGCCATTATGGGCATGTACCCGGTCAGCTATTACGATCTCTCCCAGGCGGGCGTGCCCGTCCACTCGACGGCGTTTCGTCCGACAGACGATGCGGCGCTCTGCCGTAATCCGTTTCGCATTTTTACCTCGCTGCTGCGCCTTGAGCTGATTGAAAACGTTGCGCTGCGCGAAAGGGCGGCGGAGATCCTCTCCCGGCGCAACATCTTTACGCCGCGCTGCCTGGAACTGATCGACCTGCATGATGCGCAGGGACACTTTACTGAGGCACAGGCGCGCGAATTTGTGCAGGAAGCCCTGGAAACCTTCCGCTGGCATCGCCATGCGACGGTCGATCAGGAAACCTATCTGGCGCTGAGCAACGAACATCGCCTGATTGCCGACGTGGTCTGTTTCCCGGGGTGCCATATCAACCATCTCACGCCGCGCACGCTGGATATCGACCGGGTGCAGGAGCTAATGCCGAAGTACGGCATTGAGCCGAAAATTCTGATTGAAGGCCCGCCGCGCCGCGAGGTGCCGATCCTCCTGCGCCAGACCAGCTTTAAGGCGCTGGAGGAGCCGGTGCTTTTCGCGGGAGAACACAAGGGCACCCATACCGCGCGTTTCGGTGAGATTGAGCAGCGCGGCGTGGCCCTTACGCCGAAAGGGCGCGAGCTGTACGACAGTCTTTTAAATCAGGCCGGGACCGGCAAAGACAACCTGACCCACCAGCTTCACCTGCGCGAGATCTTCAGCGCCTTCCCGGACAGCGAAATGTTCCTGCGCCGTCAGCGGCTGGCTTATTTCCGCTACCGTCTGACCCCGACAGGTGAGGCGCATCGCCACGCATTTCGTCCCGGCGACGATCCGCAGCCGCTGATCGAACGGGGCTGGGTTGTGGCACAGCCCATCACCTACGAGGATTTTCTGCCCGTCAGTGCGGCGGGGATCTTCCAGTCGAATCTTGGCAATGAAACGCAGGCGCGCAGCCACGGCAATGCCAGCCGCAATGCCTTCGAAGCCGCGCTCGGCTGTGCGGTGTACGACGAGTTTTCGCTTTACGAGGAGGCGGAAGCGCGCAGCAAACAGCGTTGCGGTTTGCTCTGAAACCGTTACTCTGCAAGGGTGTGATGGAAAAAGAAGGTTGGTATGGAAAATCCCTCCGCCCCTGTGGTTGAAACGCGCCAGGGCGCACTGATTGGTTTTACTGAAGGCGATACCCACGTGTGGTGCGGCATTCCCTATGCAGCACCGCCCGTAGGCCAGTGGCGCTGGCGCTCCCCGCGTCCCCCCGCGCGCTGGGATGGCGTGCGTCCGGCGACGGCGTTATCCGCCTCCAGCTGGCAGAGCAGCGAAAGCTGTCAGGAGCTGGGTGGCGGCGATCCCGGCCAGTTCTCTGAAGACTGCCTGTACCTTAACGTCTGGTCGCCAGTCGCACGCGCCGATCCGCTTCCGGTGATGGTCTGGCTGCACGGCGGAGGATTTACCCTCGGCGCTGGCGGGCTGCCTCCGTATAACGGCAGGGCGCTGGCGAAGCGCGGCACGGTGGTGGTGACGATCAATTACCGTCTCGGACACCTCGGCTTTTTTGCCCATCCGGCGCTGGAGGGGGAAGAAGAGCGCGTGGTGCATAACTTTGCGCTGCTCGATCAGATCCAGGCCCTGGAATGGGTGCGCGATAACATCGCCGCGTTCGGCGGCGATCCTGAGAACATCACCGTATTTGGCGAGTCGGCCGGCGCGCGCAGCGTGCTGTCGCTGATGGCCTCTCCGCTTGCGCGAGGACTGTTCCATAAAGCCATTGTGCAAAGCGGGTACACGCTGCCCGACACCCCACGCGGGCAGGCCATGCATAAAGGCGAAGCGATTGCCGCCCATTTCGGCCTGCAAAATGCCACCGCTGAACAGCTTCGCGCGATCCCGCCTGAGGCGTTCTGGCCGCTGACCTCGCCGCTGAATATCGCCCCTGCGCCCATCGTGGGGGATTGCGTTTTGCCTGAGGCCATGCTCGACGTTTTCTTCGCGGCCCGCCAGCATCCTGTACCGGTGATGATTGGGTCAAACAGCGACGAAGCCAGCGTGATGTCGGTGTTCGGGGTCGATCTGGCCGGGCAGATCCAGAAGCTTCGCCGCGAGCGGCGCTTTGGCCTGGGGCTGATTAAGCTGCTTTATCCTGGCGTGAAGGGCGATGAGGAACTTGGCAGGCAGGTATGCCGCGACATGGCCTTCACCACCATGGGATACGTGGTGATGCAGGCGCAGCAGCCGGCGGGCGGCCTGTGCTGGCGATACTGGTTTGATTATGTGGCCGAAGCGGAGCACGCGACGTACATCAACGGCGCCTGGCACGGCAACGAAGTGCCCTACGTGTTCGATACCCTTGGACAGGTGGAACCCTCGCGGCAGTATGTAAATGAACGCGATCTGGCCTTCGCCGCTCAGGTGGCGGACTACTGGGTGAGCTTCGCCCGGGATGCGGGGGCACGCGATAGCCTGGCAGGGCCCACGCGCTGGCCCGCCTGCCGGAAAGGGCGGGACGTGCTGTTACGTATCGGTGTGAATAAAAATGCAGGTTTTCGGCTTGAAAACGCTTCATGCGTGCCCGTATGAGCCTCTTCAAACGGGTGATGAAACACCACGTCAGCCTCGACTGAGCAGACAGGCGCGAAACGCATCCAGTCCGTTTTCCGGGCCGGGTGCGTCGCGTAATACCAGCCGGTAGCTCGCCCCCGTCTTTATGCTTGTGTCAAAAGGCCGCATCAGCCGTCCGGCGCGCACGTCCTCCTCCACCAGCGTTTCATCCGCGATGGCGATGCCCAGCCCCTGAATGGCGGCGGTAATGGCCAGATCCATGGTTTCGAAGTGTTGATTTTTGAGCATAGCTGGCGGCGGACCCGGCTGTTTCGCCAGCCACAGCGTCCAGTCCGTTTTGTCCCGCGTGGGGTGAAGGAAGGTGAGAGTTTCCAGCGCAGAACCGGCCCGTACCGGGCTCATCACCGGGGTTAAGGCCTCTTCGAACAGCAGATCGCCGGCGCTCATGTGTGTCCCAAACACAATCGCCGCGTCACAGGATTCGGTTTTGAAATTGACGTTATGATCGGTGGTGGTGGTCAGCGCAATCTGGAGTTCCGGCTGTTCGCGCTCCACCTGTAGCAGCCGCGGCACCAGCCAGCGCATCGCGCAGGTAGGCGCTTTCAGACGAATAACGGTCTGGTGCGTTCGTGCCTGTTCAGCAACGTTCAGCAGGTGCTCAAACGCAGATTGCAGCTCCGGCAGCAGGGCGCTTCCCTGAGAGGAGAGACGCAGGCCGCGCGCATGGCGCTCGAACAGCGGGAAGCCGAACCAGCTTTCCAGCGAAGCGATTTTGCGGCTTACCGCCCCCTGCGTCAGACAAAGCTCCCTGGCGGCATGGGTTAGATTCAGGTGACGCGCGGTCACGATAAATGTCTCTACGGCATTGAGCGGAAATGATCGACGCGACATATCTCACCTTAGCTATGCGTTTTTGTCATGGCTATTATGACAACAATTCGATTGTCCCGGCAATGAAGTTGTTGTTTGAATAGTTATGCATTCACCACGAGAAGGGACAGAGGATGACTTTGAAAACGCCGGTGCAGACACGATCCAAATTGCCCGATGTGGGAACCACCATTTTTACCGTTATCGGCCAGCTTTCAGCCCGGCATAACGCCATCAACCTTTCTCAGGGTGCGCCGAATTTTTCCTGCGACCCAAAACTTATCACCGGCGTGACCCGCGCCATGGAGGCAGGGCATAACCAGTACGCCTCCATGACCGGGCTGCAACCGCTCAGGGAGCGCATTGCGGACAAAATTGCCTCGCTCTATGGCACACGCTATGACCCGGCGAGTGAGGTGCTGGTGACCGCCAGCGCCAGCGAAGGGCTTTACTCAGCCATCAGCGGGCTGGTTCATCCTGGGGATGAGGTGATCTATTTCGAGCCCTCCTTTGACAGCTATGCGCCGATTGTGCGTCTGCAAGGGGCGACGCCGATCGCCATTAAGCTGACGGTACCGGATTTTGCCGTGAACTGGGATGAAGTACGGGCGGCTATTACCCCGCGCACGCGGATGATCATCGTCAATACGCCGCACAACCCGAGCGGGCAGGTGTTTTCAGCCGCCGATCTGCACCAGCTGGCAGCGCTGACGCGCCACACCGACATCATCATTTTGTCTGACGAAGTGTACGAGCACGTCGTTTTTGATGGCGAACCGCACCACGGAATGGCGACGCACCCGCAGCTGGCGGAGCGCAGCGTGATTATTTCTTCTTTCGGAAAAACCTATCACGTCACCGGCTGGCGCGTGGGTTATTGTGTGGCGCCCGCGGAGCTGATGGATGAGATATGTAAAGTCCATCAATTTTTAATGTTCTCGGCCGATACGCCGATGCAGTACGCGTTTGCCGAACACATGACCGATCCGCAAACCTGGCTGTCGCTGGCGGCGTTTTATCAGCGCAAGCGCGATCTGCTGCAAAGTTTGCTCGCCGACTCACCGTTCAGGCTGCTACCAAGTGCCGGTTCGTTCTTCCTGCTGGCGGATTACAGCGGCTTTAGCGACGAGCGCGACAGCGAGATGGTGAAAAGGCTGATTGTCGAGTACGGGGTTGCCACCATTCCGCTGTCGGCGTTTTATGCCGATGGCACGGACAATAAGTTAATCCGTCTCTCTTTTGCGAAAGATGAGGCGACGTTACGGGCAGGTGCCCAGGCCCTTTGTCGGGTTACACCACGTTAAGGAATTTGAAATGAAATTACGCGCGTTAGTTGTCGGCATGGGACTGTTGTGTTCATTCTCGTCGTTTGCCGCTACCGAGTTGCGATACGGGCTGGAAGCGGAATATCCGCCGTTTGAAAGCCGCAATGCGTCAGGGGAGCTGGAAGGGTTTGACGTAGAGCTGGGAAATGCCATCTGTAAAGCCGCCGCGCTGAAGTGCAGCTGGGTTGAAACCTCGTTTGATGCGTTGATCCCCGGTCTGGTGGCGAAAAAGTTCGACGCCATAAACTCGGCGATGAACATCACCGAACAGCGTCGCAAAAGCATTGATTTCACCCAGCCCATCTATCGCATTCCCTCCCAGCTGGTGGGCAAAGCCGGTTCTGCGGTAGAGGCTACCCCCGAAGGGCTGAAGGGCAAAACCATCGGCGTTCTTCAGGGTTCAATTCAGGAAACTTACGCCAAAGAGCACTGGGAAAAGCACGGTGTCACCGTGGTGTCTTATAAAGATCAGAATATGGCCTGGGGAGATCTGCTGAATGGCCGCATCGATGCCTCGCTGGTCATGTCAGCGGCCGGGCAGGCAGGTTTCCTCAGTAAGCCGCAGGGTAAAGGGTTTGGCTTTATCGGCAAACCGGTGTCGGACGACACCATCCTCGGCAGTGGGATCGGCTTTGGGCTGCGTAAGGGGGATGAGGCCACCAAAAAGCAGCTTGATGCCGCAATTGATAAAGTACGTGCCGACGGCACGATCGCTAAACTGGCTGATAAGTACTTCCCGGGTATCGATGTCAGCGTAAAATAACCGCCTCGTTGGTCCCGGCTGTTGATGTCCAGCCGGGACACTTTTATACATAACTTTACCCCTTTTTCAGGCCGTTCTGGTCGACAGAAAATATTTCTCGGTTTGTTCAGATAATCACCCGCCAACAATTGGATTCTTAACCGTTTTTGTTTAGGCTGTGCGTTCTTTCTTGCCGTCATTTCGCTGCGCGCGAAACTCATTCACACGACCATAAGGACGTTTTCTCAGGCATGAATCGCAGACGTTTTCTCAAAGGTTCCCTGGCAATGGCTGCCCTGAGCGGCACTTCTGGCCTTGCTTCTCTGTTTTCCCAGGCGGCGTATGCTGCTGACTCCGACATTGCCGACGGTCAGAGCCGTCGCTTTGACTTCTCTGTTCTGCAATCCATGGCGCACGATCTGGCGAAAACCGCGTGGGGCGGTGCGCCGCGTCCGCTGCCGGAAACGCTGGCCACCATGACGCCGCAGGCGTACAACGCCATCCGTTACGATGAGAAGCAGTCGTTGTGGAATAACATTGAAGGCCGTCAGCTGGACGCCCAGTTCTTCCATATGGGGATGGGGTTCCGCCGCCGCGTGCGCATGTTCTCGCTGGATCAAACCACCTCTCAGGCGCGTGAGATCCACTTCCGGCCTGAGCTGTTCAGCTACGGCGATACGGGCGTGGATACCCGCCAGCTTGAAGGGCAGAGCGACCTCGGCTTCGCCGGATTCCGCGTCTTTAAAGCGCCGGAGCTGGCGCGACGCGATATCGTTTCGTTCCTGGGCGCGAGCTACTTCCGCGCGGTGGATGATACCTACCAGTACGGCCTCTCTGCGCGTGGTCTGGCGGTGGATACCTTTACCGACACCCCGGAAGAGTTCCCGGATTTCACCTCCTTCTGGTTTGAAACCGTGAAGCCGGGTGATACCACCTTTACCGTCTATGCGCTGCTGGACAGCCCGAGCATTACCGGTGCCTATAAGTTTGTGATCCACTGTGAGAAGAGCCAGGTGATCATGGACGTCGAAAACCATCTCTATGCGCGCAAAGACATCAAGCAGCTCGGCATCTCGCCAATGACCAGCATGTTTAGCTGCGGCAACAACGAACGCCGCATGTGCGACACCATTCATCCGCAGATCCACGATTCAGACCGCCTGGCGATGTGGCGCGGTAACGGGGAGTGGATCTGCCGGCCGCTGAACAACCCGCAAAAGCTGCAATTTAACGCCTACCTGGATAAAAACCCGAAGGGTTTTGGTTTGTTGCAGCTTGACCGTGACTTCTCTCATTACCAGGACGTCATGGGCTGGTATAACAAGCGACCAAGCCTGTGGGTCGAGCCGCGCAACAACTGGGGGAAAGGTTCCATTGCCCTGATGGAGATCCCGACAACCGGCGAGACGCTCGATAACGTGGTCTGCTTCTGGCAGCCAGAGAAACCGGTGCAGGCGGGTGATGAGCTGGACTTCAAATACCGTCTCTACTGGAGCGCACAGCCGCCGGTGCGTTCCCCGCTGGCAAACGTCTACGCCACCCGTACCGGTATGGGAGGCTTCCCGGAGGGTTGGGCGCCGGGTGAAAATTACCCGAAAGTGTGGGCCCGTCGCTTTGCCATTGACTTCGTCGGAGGCGATCTGAAGGCCGCCGCACCGAAGGGCATTGAGCCGGTGATCACCCTGTCCAGCGGTGAAGCGAAGCAGGTGGAGATCCTCTACGTCGAGCCGTTCGACGGATATCGCATTCTGTTTGACTGGTATCCAACCTCTGACTCCACCGAGCCGGTGGATATGCGCCTGTTCCTGCGCTGTCAGGGCGATGCCATCAGCGAGACCTGGCTGTACCAGTACTTCCCGCCCGCGCCGGACAAACGTAACTACGTTGACGACCGGATCATGCGCTAGTCCTAATGGGTTTGTGCCGGGTGGCGACCCGGCCTGCTCTGGACGCATTTGTAGGCCGGGTAAGCGTTAGCGCCACCCGGCAATTAAGAGGCACCATGTCTTCAGAAATCATCCCCGTTAACCAGGAAATCGAGCTTCGCGCCGTCGAAGAGCGCTATACCACCGATCTGCATAACCTCGTAATCAAAAACAAAACCTGGCTGCAAACCGCCTTTGACTGGGCGCAGCATGTCGGCAGCGAAGAGGACACGCGCCGCAACGTGCAGAGCAACCAGATGTTGCACCAGCGCGGTTACGCCAAAATGTTCCTGATTTTTATGAATGACGAATTGGTGGGCGTGCTCTCCTTCAACGCGATCGAGCCTGCGAATAAGGCCGGGTATATCGGCTACTGGCTTGACGAGGCGCATCAGGGGCAGGGTATTCTTTCTCAGGCGCTCCAGGCGTTTATGCGCTATTACGTTGAGCGCGGCGAGATCCGCCGTTTTGTGATCAAGTGTCGCGTGGATAACCAGAGCAGTAACCGGGTGGCGCAGCGCAACGGTTTCACGCTGGAAGGTTGTTTGCGGGAAGCGGAAATGCTCAACGGTCGCTACGATGACGTGAACCTGTACGCCAGAATCTTCCCGCTATAGCGCCCCCAGCAGCGGCGTCCGGGTGATCCGCGTGTCGCCGTTGATCACTTTGGCTCCCCGGACGTGAATGCTTTCACCCTCCAGCGCCTCGATAACCGCATCGTCCGTTATTTCCACCTGATGCTCAATCAGGACATCGCCGCTGATACGCGCCCGCCCCTGAATGACCACTTTGTCATCAATCAGGATCGGCCCGCCGCGTAACCACGCCTCGCCGCCTATTAATACGTGGTGTTTAATGACGCAGTTGCCTTCGACGAGGGCGTTTTCCGCGACCTGTGAACTGTACCGCACGGTCGGGATGGCATCATCCTCCAGACCGGCCAGCAGACGGGCGTTGCCGTACACTTTGGCGCAGTCGCACACCCAGACGTTATTCAGCCCGTTGCCCTCAATAATGGCGCGATCGAACACCTCGGCGCGGTGCTCAACAAAGGCCCAGGTCACCATGGCATCGCCGTAGATTTGCGCCTGATGCACAATATGCGACTGGCTGACCGTGGCTCGGTCATAAATTTGCAGGATCTGCTCACGGTCGGGTGTCAGCCCTTTGGCTGCAATCACCAGGCTGTTATGCAGCACCCGCGCGTCACCCGCGATACGGCATTCCCCGCGTACGGTGGAGTGCTGAATGGTGACGTTGTCACTTATTACCGCCCCGTGACTCACCTCTGCCGCGTCAAGCCAGCCGTTGCCGCCAACGTGTGCGCGGTGGCTTACGATGCAGGGTTGGGTGAGGCGGGCGTTACCGGATATCCTGGCCCCGGCAAACACCACGCTGTTTTCATCGTAAACCCAGCAATCCCCGTCCTGGGCGAGCGCGTGTTCATCCTCAACCCAACCGCCTTTAGTCCCGCTGGTCACATCGTTAAAATCCTTCACGGCAATAATTTGTCTGAGAGGCGTTGTGCACGGCGTTGATCCGTCCTGCCAGCGCCAGAGACGCGTTTCATTGCTAAGCCGATATTTTGTCATCGTGTTATCCCTGAAAAGCCTTTCAATAAACGTAGCAAAGTTTTGGTTTTTCGAAGTGCTGGCGTCCGCTCAGGAAACCCCTTAAAATGGCATTTAAAATACATTTTAAAGTTTAAAAAAAATGCATAACCAAAACCAACGCGTTCTTAACTTGCCCGCCGGGTATTTCGGTATGGTCCTCGGGACCATAGGCATGGGGTTCGCCTGGCGTTACGCCGGCACCATCTGGCCGGTGACGCGCTGGCCGGGCGAGATCCTGGTGGCGCTGGCGGTGGGGATCTGGTTCCTTCTGAGCGTGGCGTTTCTTACCCGTGCGGTACGGTTTTCACATAGCGTGCTGGCCGAGATGCGGCATCCGGTAATGAGCAGTTTTGTCAGCCTGTTTCCTGCCACAACGCTGCTGGTGGCCATCGGCTTTGTGCCGTGGTATCGCCCGCTGGCGCTGGGGTTGTTTAGCGTGGGCGTGGTGATCCAGCTTGCGTATGCCGCCTGGCAAAGCGCCGGGCTGTGGCGCGGCAAGCATCCGGAAGAAGCCACGACGCCGGGACTGTATCTGCCGACGGTAGCGAACAATTTTATCAGCGCGATGGCCTGCGGTGCGCTAGGCTTCCACGACGCGGGGCTGGTGTTCCTTGGTGCCGGGGTCTTTTCCTGGCTGAGCCTGGAGCCGGTCATTTTGCAACGCCTGCGCAGCGCGGGCGAACTGCCCGCTGCCCTTCGTACCTCGCTCGGTATCCAGCTTGCGCCTGCCCTGGTGGCCTGTAGCGCCTGGTTTAGCGTCAACGGCGGCGAAGCGGACACCTTCGCCAAAATGCTATTCGGCTATGGCCTGTTGCAACTCCTGTTTATGCTGCGTCTGATGCCGTGGTATCTGTCGCAGCCGTTTAACGCGTCGTTCTGGAGCTTCTCGTTCGGGGTGTCGGCGCTGGCGACCACCGGTTTACATCTTGGGCAGAGCAGTCCGTCAGGGTTCTTTCATGCCCTCGCGGTTCCCCTGTTTATTTTCACCAACGTCATCATCGCGATGCTGCTGGTCCGTACTTTTATCTTGCTGATGCAGGGCAAACTTCTGGTGCGCGCTGATAAGGCACTGCTTATGCAATCTGAGGAAAAATAATGACTGTCGATGAAAACTACTTTACTGAGAAATATGGGCTGACCCGCACGCACTCAGAGGTGCTGCTCAGCGCGGACATTGTTAAGCCCGGTAAAACGCTCGATCTGGGTTGCGGAAATGGCCGCAACAGCCTCTACCTCGCGGCCAACGGCTATGACGTGACGGCGTGGGATAAAAACCCGATGAGCATCGATAACATCGAGCGCATTAAGGCGGCGGAAGGGATCGCGAATCTGGAAACGGCGATTAAGGATCTGAACAACCTGACCTTTGACGGCGAATACGACTTTATTCTTTCCACCGTCGTGTTGATGTTCCTCGAAGCGAATACCATCCCTGGTCTTATCGCCAATATGCAGCGTTGCACCAGACCAGGCGGCTATAACCTGATCGTTGCTGCCATGGATACGGAGGATTATCCGTGCACAGTCGGCTTCCCGTTTGCCTTCAAAACCGGTGAACTGAGCAACTACTACGAAGGCTGGGAGCTGATCAAGTACAACGAAGAGGTAGGGGAACTCCACCGTACCGATGCCAACGGGAACCGTATCAAGCTGCGCTTCGCTACCATGCTCGCACGCAAGCCCGCTTAACGCGCCGCCAGCAGACAGAGTTGCAGGGCAGTGCGACAGGAGGCCTCGAACGACGACAGCGGTAAAAACTCAAACTTCGAGTGGAAGTTATGGGCGCCGGTGAAGAAGTTCGGGGTGAGCAGGCCTTTGGCTGACAGGGCCGCTCCATCCGTGCCACCGCGCATGGGGATCGGTTTTGGGGTGATGCCGAGCGACTCCATCGCCTCGAACATCAGGTCGATCGCGCGGCGGTCTTCGCCAATCGCATTGCTGATATTGCTGTAGGTATCCTCAATGCGGTATTCCACGTTTGCCGTGGGATGCTGCGCGGCTATTTGCGCCGCCACATCGGCAATGTGCTGCTTGCGGGCGGCGAAACCATCTTTGTCAAAATCACGAATATTGGCTTTCAGTATCGCTTCGTTCTGCCCGGCCTGGATGCCGTTAAACCAGATATAACCTTCGCGCCCCTCGGTGCATTCCGGGGTTTGCCGGCGATCGAAATGGCTGATGAAATCCGTTGCCATCAGCAGCGGATTGACCAGCACCCCTTTGGCGGACATCGGGTGAGCCGTGACGCCGGTAAAGCGAATTTCAGCCGCCGCCGCGTTAAAGTTCTCGTAAACAATCTCCCCCAGCTCGCAGCAGTCGATGGTCCAGGCAAAATCAACGTCGAAGCGCTTCAAATCCAGCGCTTTCGCGCCACACAGGCCAATCTCTTCATCGGGTACAAACGCCACCACAATATCGCCATGCTTATGTTCAGCGGTGAGGTTTTCCAGCACCGTCATGACCACGGTGACGGCCGCTTTATTATCTGCGCCTAATACGCTGGTTCCGTCGCTGAAAATAATCTCCTCATCAGGATAAGCCAGAATTTCCGGGTGCTCATTTACGCGCAGCCAAATATCTTTCTCTTTATACAGGCAGAGATCATCCCCCGTAAACGTTAATATTTGTGGATGAATATCCGGGGATAAACCGACGTCGACGGTGTCGATATGGGTAATAAAACCAATCCGCGGCGCGCCGGGAACATTGCCTTTTTTCACGGCGGTAACGGTGGCGAACTCATCTATCACAATATCGTCTAACCCCAGCGTTTCCAGCTCCTTCGCCAGCTCCCGCGCCATGTCGTGCTGGCCCGGGGTGGAGGGCAGGGTTTTGACTTTCGGGTCGCTCTGGCTGGTGATGGCGAGATAGCGGAAAAAGCGTTGGGTTAATTGTCTGGAGAGTTCTGAGCCCATAGTGTTTCCTTCTGTATTTATTTTTCATGTGTTTGCGCCATCACTTTAATGTTATTTATGAAATGGCAAAAGAAGTAATTAGCCGTCGAATTAAAAAGACAGGAATAAATGATGAAAAGCACATTCACAATGATAACGCTGGCGCTTGCTGCGCTGACGGTCAGTTCCACCGTCGCGGCAAAAACGCTGGTGTATTGCTCCGAAGGATCGCCGGAAAATTTCAATCCTCAGCTCTATACGTCGGGGACCAGCGTGGACGCCAGCGCCGTACCGGTTTATAACCGTCTGGTCGATTTCAAACCGGGCACTACCGAACTGGTGCCGAGCCTGGCGGAAAGCTGGGAGGTAAGCGAGGATGGCAAGATCTACACCTTCCACCTGCGCAAAGGGGTGAAATTCCACAGTAATAAGCTGTTCACGCCGACGCGCGACTTCAACGCGGACGACGTGATTTTCTCGTTTATGCGCCAGAAAGATGTGAATCATCCCTACCATAACGTCTCCAACGGCAGTTATTCCAACTTCGAAAGTCTGGAGTTCGGCAGTCTGATTACCACCATTGATAAAGTTGACGATCGCACCGTGCGCTTCACCCTGGCGCATCCGGAAGCGCCGTTTGTCGCTGACCTGGCGTGGTACTTTGCCTCCATTCTGTCGGCGGAGTATGCCGATGCCATGCTGAAAGCGGGCACGCCAGAAAAGGTCGATATGCAGCCGATTGGCACCGGGCCGTTTAAGCTGGCGCAATATCAGAAGGATTCCCGCATCCTCTTCACCGCTTTCCCTGACTACTGGCAGGGAAAATCGAAGCTGGATCGTCTGGTGTTCACCATCACGCCGGACGCCTCGGTGCGTTTTGCCAAAGTCGAGAAGAATGAGTGCCAGGTGATGCCGTTCCCGAACCCGGCGGACCTGCCGCGTATGAAGGCTAACAAAGACATCAACCTGATGAGCAAGGCCGGTCTGAATACCGGTTTCCTGGCGTTTAACACGCAAAAGCCACCGCTGGATAACGTAAAAGTGCGTCAGGCGCTGGCGATGGCGATTAACAAACCCGCCATCATTGAGGCGGTGTTCCACGGCACCGGCACGGCGGCGAAAAACCTGCTGCCGCCTGGCGTCTGGAGTGCCGACAGCGAGCTGAAAGACTACGATTACGATCCAGAAAAAGCGAAAGCACTGCTAAAGGAGGCGGGATTTGCCAACGGCGTAAGCATCGATCTGTGGGCCATGCCCGTGCAGCGGCCGTATAACCCGAACGCGAAGCGTATGGCGGAGATGATCCAGGCGGACTGGGCGAAAGTGGGCGTGCAGACCAAAATCGTGACCTACGAATGGGGCGAATACCTGAAGCGCGTGAAGGGCGGGGAGCATCAGGCCGCACTGATGGGCTGGACAACGGCGACGGGCGATCCGGATAACTTCTTCGGCCCGCTGTTTACCTGTACGTCCGCCAACGGCGGGTCGAACTCGGCCAAATGGTGCTATAAGCCGTTTGATAACCTGATTGCCGAAGCTAAATCGATAACCGATCGCGAAAAACGCGTGGCGCTGTACAAGCAGGCGCAGCAGATGATGCACGATCAAATGCCGGCGGTAATGATTGCCCACTCGACGATTTTTGAGCCAGTCCGTAAAGAGGTCACGGGCTATGAAATCGATCCCTTCGGCAAGCACCTGTTCTGGCAAGTGGACCTTAAGGAGTAATTTTTCACTGCCCGGTTTCGGTCGGGCAGTTTTTTCGCTATTTGTGCTGTCTTCGTCATTTTTTGCCACAACACATCGCCCGGTTTTTTGTTATAACTTCAAGTGCATACTTGCAGATAACATGGAATACCATCATGCGTACTCACACTTTTTTTAAAGTTGCAGTGCTTTCTGGTCTGTTGGCCCTTTCCGGCTGTGCGTCAAAAGTCGCAGCCCCCGATCAATATTCAGGCTTTTTAAAAGATTACTCCGGCTTGCAGGAGATGAAATCTGCAACCGGGAAGCCAACCCTGCGTTGGGTTGACCCGTCCTATAATGAGGCGAATTACGACAGCATTATCTGGACGCCGATAACCTATTATCCGACGCCAAAACCGACCACTCAGCTTGGGCAAAAAACGCTTGATGAGCTGTTGAATTATACCAATACCAAACTGAAAACCGCGATTGGCCAGCGTAAGCCGATTGTGACGACGCCGGGCAAACATAGCCTGATCTTCCGCGGCGCCATCACGGGTGTGAGCTCAGACAAAGAAGGTTTGCAGTTCTATGAAGTGGTGCCTGTGGCGCTGCTGGTTGCGGGTACGCAGATGGCAACGGGCCATCGTACCATGGATACGCATCTGTTCTTCGAAGGTGAGTTAATCGATGCGGCCACGAACAAACCAGTGATTAAGGTTGTTCGTAAGGGTGAAGGGAAAGGGCTGGCGAACGAGAATACGCCAATGGGCTTCGGCACCCTGAAGCAGGTTGTGGATGACATGGCGACGGATGCCACCATGTTTGATGTTCATCAGACAGCAAATTAATAAAAAATGGCCTGCATTTTCGCAGGCCGTTTTTTTATGCCGTCCGCAGGCGGCGGAACCAGGTTTCTGGCTTCGTAAACATCACCATATTCCCGCCCAGTATCAACAGCAGGCCGACGATCCCATTGAGATGCCACACGTAACCCTCGTACACCGTTGAAATCGACAGCGCCACCAGCGGGAACAGCAGGGTGCTGTACGCGGCTTTACCGGGACCAATGCGGCCTACCAGCGTAAAGTAGGCGCCGAAGGCAATCACCGAGCCAAACAGCGCAAGATAGAGCAGCGCCCCCATATAGCTCACCGTCCATTCCGGCATAAAGCTATCGCCCCTGAAGAGCGCGATAAGGCCCATCACGACGGTGCCATACAGCATCGCCCAGGCGTTGGTGGTCATGGTTTCCAGCCCGTTTCGTTGATGACGCATGCTGATCATATTCCCCAGCGAGAAGCCGTAGGTGCCGAGGGCGGAAAGCCCGATGCCCGTAAGCAACGACGCGCTCCAGCCGCTGGCGAGCAGATCGTTCCAGAAAAGGGTAATGATCCCGATAAGCCCTAGCGCTGCCGCCGTCCAGAAGCGTGCGGGTGGGCGCTGGCCGAAGAAGATAAAGCTGTTGATGGCGTTATACAGCACGGCCATCGAGAAAATCACCGACTCAAGGCCGGTATTGATATGGGCGGCGGCGGTGTAAAAGCACCAGAAGTTGAAACAGAAAACGCAGCAGCCCTGAAGCATGCAGTAGAGATGATCCCGCAGCGCCAGCCTGCGCAGGCGGCGAAGGGCGACCAGGACGATCATCATCGTGGCGCTGGCCACGGCGAAGCGCCAGAAAATGGAGACCGGCGCTGCAACCGGCCCCTGTTGCAAAAAAATGGCGATCCAGGTCGTGCCCCAGATCACAACGACCAGCCCATAGAGTAATGCGTTCATGGTGTCTCTCTTCTCATACCGCGAAAAACGACAGTGTGGCGAAAGAAGGGGGGGCCGGCTTTCATCGTCTTGCGCCGGACTTGCAAATTCTTGCGCTTTTTTCTCGCACAATGGCTGGTAACAGGCTGCAACACTTCTTAGACTGACAGTCTGATTAATCACCTGTTTACGGCCATGTCTCTCGTTTACGACACCTTTGAAACGTTACGCCAACAAAATGCAGTGCTGCGGGAAACCGTCGCGCTCAATACTGGCATTCAACTGGCGGCGTGGTACAACAAGCACGACACGATCACGGTGAAAAGCAACCATCACACCCTTAGCCTGTACGTGGCGGATGGCTATGAAAGCTATCAAAAAACGCCGGGTGGCTGGAAAAATGGTGGCGGGCCGGACCGTTTTTGTCTGATGCCGGAAGAGAGCGAATCCACGTGGGATATTCGTGACGACCTGTCGTTTGTGCACCTCTACTGCACCGATGAACACCTGCGGGACGTGGGGGAGAAAATCTGGGATAAACGACCGCTATCGCTGACGCTGGAGGAAAAAATCTTCGGCAGCGATCCGAAAATCACCGCCCTTTATCGCCAGTTTTTGCTCGGCTGCGACTGGCAGCAAAACGCCAATCAGCTCACCCTGAGCACCGCGTCGACCTTATTGCTGACGCATTTGGTCCAGCACTATTCCAGCGTACAGTGGAAGCTGCCGGTAGTGACCGGCGGGTTATCACCGTTTGTACTGCGCAACGTGCTGGCCTTTATCGAGGAAAACCTTGCACAACCCTTAACCCTGGCGGAACTGGCGGGCCAGGCCGCACTCAGTGAGTATCACTTTGCGCGGATGTTCCGCCAGTCGATGGGGCTGGCGCCGCATCAGTATGTCATGCAGCGCCGCATGGAGAAGGCCAAAGCGCTGGTGCAGCACACGACCACGCCGCTCACCGACATCGCGCTGGCCTGCGGATTTAACTCCGCCAGCCATTTCAGTAACCGTTTTCGCAGCATGACCGGCATTACGCCGTCACAGCTACGCGCGGCGAAGGCGTGAGAAGACGGCGTAACAGATCCCTCCCAGCACCAGCCCCCAGAAGGCGGAGCCAATTCCCAGGAGCGTGACGCCGCTGGCGGTCATCAGGAAGGTAACGATCGCCGCGTCGCGTTCTGCTCCATGGTTCAGTGCCTGATACAAACTCCCGCTGATAGTGCCGAGCAGGGCCAGCCCGGCCAGCGTCTGGATGCCGCTCAGCGGCAGGGCGGCCATCAGCCCGGAAATCGACCCGCCGAACACCCCCGCCAGCAGATAAAACCCGCCTGCCGCCGCCGCGGCCAGCCAGCGTTTACTGGCATCCGGATGGGCGTCCGGGCTCTGGCAGATGGCGGCAGTGATGGCGGCGATGCATATAGAATAAACGCCGAAGGGGGACAACAGCAGTGCCAGCCCGCCGGTGGCAACGATCAGCGGTGAGACCGCCAGCGGATAGCCCGATGCCTGCATGGTGGCGAAGCCGGGCGCATTCTGCGACGCCATAGTCACCAGGAAGAAGGGTAAGCCGATGCTGAGCAGGCTGGTAAAGGTGAACGCAGGGGCAATGAATTCCGGCATGATGACCGATAACGTCATCCTGTTCGTGACAACGTCACCTCCGGCCCATGCCACGAACACGCCCACCAGCAGCGTGGCGACAATGGCGTACCGGGGCGCTACGGCTTTGGTCACCAGCCAGGCGGCCAGCATACTGCCGCAAAGAAAAATGTGTCCCTCAAGATTGCTGAATGCCTTCAGGCCAAACTGTAACAGCACGCCCGCCAGCATAGCGGCGGCAAGCGAGTGCGGGATTAGTTTCATCAACCGGGCAAACAGGCCGGTGACGCCGCACAGCAGAATCAGCGCATTCGCGAATATAAATACCCCGATGGTTTCCGCCAGCGTCACGCCTTGCAGGCTGGTGGCGAGCAGCGCCGCGCCGGGAGTCGACCAGGCGGTCAGCACGGGGGCTTTATACCACCACGACAATGCCAGCGTGCTGATCCCCATCCCGAGCCCTAGCGCGGTCATCCATCCGGCAATTTGCTGTGTACTGGCGCCAGCCGCCGCAGCCGCCTGCCAGATAATGGCGGCAGAGCTGGCATAGCCCACCAGAACGGCAACAAAACCGGCCAGCACGGCAGGAAAGAGAGAGGCAGTCGATCGCATGGATACTCCGTTGTGCGTTATAACGTCCGGGATAAGGTATCACTGTGCGCTATAGCGTACAAGTGGTATGCTTTGCCGCAACGGGAGGAACTATGGATATCACTCAACACCTGGCAACCACACTGAAAGCGCTGCGTCAGGCGCGGGGCTGGAGCCTGTCGAAACTGGCGGAAGAGACGGGCGTGTCGAAAGCGATGCTTGGGCAAATCGAACGCAATGAGTCCAGCCCGACGGTCTCTACTTTGTGGAAAATCGCCACCGGGCTGAACGTACCTTTTTCGGCGTTTATCACTCCAGAAAGCGAACCGCAGGCGGTGTTCGATCCGCAGCAGCAGGCGATGGTGGTGAAACCGCTTTTCCCCTGGGATGAACAGCTTAAGTTCGACCATTTCTCCATCACCCTGTCGCCCGGCGCGCTGAGTGAGTCCACGCCGCACGAAGCCGGGGTGATCGAGCACGTGGTAGTGATAAGCGGTGAGCTGGACATGCAGATTGACGGTGTCTGGCGCACGCTATACGCTGATTCCGGCGTGCGTTTTGCCGGCGATAAACCGCACGCGTACCGTAACAGCAGCGCCCGGACGGTGCATTTTCACTCTCTGATCCATTATCCCCGCTAAAGCGTCGCAAAACGGTTTCACTGGCACAGACTTCTGACTACAATAGCCGCCATTTTGACCATAACGGATAACGACGAAGTATGCGCCTGCACTCCCATCATCTTGAACTGCTAAGCCCGGCCCGCGACGCCGCCATTGCCCGTGAAGCAATTCTTCACGGAGCAGATGCCGTCTACATTGGCGGCCCTGGCTTCGGTGCCCGTCATAACGCCAGCAACAGCCTGCGCGACATTGCCGAGCTGGTCCCGTTCGCCCACCGTTTCGGGGCGAAGGTGTTCGTGACCCTGAACACCATTCTTCATGATGATGAGCTTGAGCCCGCGCAGCGTCTTATTACCGATCTCTACCAGACCGGCGTTGACGCCCTGATCGTTCAGGATATGGGCGTTCTGGAACTGGATATCCCGCCGATTGAGCTGCATGCCAGCACCCAGTGCGATATCCGCACCGTTGAGAAGGCGAAGTTTCTTTCGGACGTCGGGTTTACGCAAATTGTTCTGGCGCGCGAGCTGAACCTGAACCAGATCCGCGATATCCACCAGGCGACCGACGCGACCATTGAATTCTTTATCCACGGTGCGCTGTGTGTGGCGTATTCCGGGCAGTGTAATATCTCTCACGCCCAGACGGGGCGCAGCGCGAACCGGGGCGACTGCTCTCAGGCCTGCCGTCTGCCGTATACCCTGAAAGACGATCAGGGCCGCGTGGTGGCATTCGAAAAACACCTGCTGTCGATGAAAGATAACGATCAAACGGCCAACCTCGGCGCGCTGATCGATGCCGGTGTACGCTCCTTCAAAATTGAAGGGCGCTACAAGGACATGAGCTACGTGAAAAATATCACCGCCCATTATCGTCAGATGCTGGATGCCATCATCGACGATCGCGGTGACCTGGCGCGCGCGTCCGCCGGTCGTACAGAGCATTTCTTTATTCCGTCGACGGACAAGACCTTCCACCGCGGCAGCACGGACTATTTCGTGAATGCGCGTAAAGGGGATATTGGCGCGTTCGATTCACCGAAGTTTATCGGTTTACCGGTGGGTGAAGTGCTGAAAGTGGCGAAAGATCATCTTGACGTTCAGGTTACAGAGCCGCTGGCGAACGGCGATGGTCTCAACGTGATGATCAAACGTGAAGTAGTGGGTTTCCGCGCCAATACGGTGGAGAAAACCGGCGAAAATCGCTATCGCGTCTGGCCGAACGAAATGCCTGCCGATCTCTACAAAGCCCGTCCTAATGCGGCGCTTAACCGTAACCTGGATCACAACTGGCAGCAGGCCTTGCTCAAGACCTCCAGCGAGCGCCGCATTGCGGTGGATATCGCGCTGGGGGGCTGGGAAGAGCAGCTGATCCTGACCATGACCTGCGAAGACGGTATCAGCGTGACGCATACGCTCGACGGCCTGTTCGAGGTGGCGAACAATGCGGAGAAAGCGCTTAGCAACCTCAAGGATGGCGTGGCGAAGCTGGGGCAGACCATTTATTACGCGCGCAATATTGAGGTGAATCTGCCGGACGCGCTGTTCGTGCCGAACAGCCTGCTGAACCAGTTCCGCCGTGAAACGGCAGAGATGCTGGATGAAGCACGTCTGGCAAACTATCCGCGCGGCAGCCGTAAGGCCGAAGCGGTGCCTGCGCCGGTCTACCCGGACACGCATCTCTCGTTCCTCGCGAACGTTTACAACCACAAAGCGCGTGCGTTTTACCATCGTCACGGCGTGCAGCTGATTGACGCCGCGTATGAAGCGCATGAAGAGAAGGGCGATGTGCCGGTGATGATCACCAAACACTGCCTGCGGTTTGCCTTTAACCTTTGTCCGAAACAGGCGAAAGGCAATATTAAAAGCTGGAAAGCGACGCCGATGCAGCTGGTGAATGGCGATGAAGTGCTGACGCTGAAGTTTGACTGCCGTCCGTGTGAAATGCACGTTATCGGCAAGATGAAGAATCACATCTTCAAAATGCCGCCGCCGGGAAGCATTGTGGCCTCCGTCAGCCCTGACGATTTGATGAAGACCCTGCCGAAGCGTAAAGGCAGCTAACCCGCAGAGTGGGTATCCGGTTTGCGCGATTTCTGCCAGGCATGGTGCTCGCGCAACCCCTCCGCAGACTCCTCAGCCGCGCTGCGTAACTCGTCGCTGTCAGCTTCATGACGAAGCTGATGGTCGGCGTTTTTCACATACACAAATTCATGCCCTTTGTGCTCCGCCATAATCTGCCCTGAGAACAGGGCGCTAATCACCAGCAGTAGCGAAAATTCTTTTCTGAACATCCTTTATCCCCTGAAAATACGCTACGGTCATCGTAGGGATAATTTCATAGAGTAATTATTCGACTGTTTAAATTTGAGAAAATAGACTGTCAAAAATTGTGGTCGCAATAAAACTCACTTAAGACTATTCTTAAAAGCAATATCGCCGTTGTAAACTCCCATTTCTGGTATGCAAAGAGAAGCTAGATTTATTGGGAAATCATTTACAATAAGATTTTTCTGGCTAAGGATTGGATCGAATAAATGAAAAAAATAATCGTGCTATCACTTCTGGGCGTAGTGGTTGCGGTGGGTGCTGCGGCCAGCATCTATTCAAATGAAGAACCAGAATATATTCAGTCAGCAAAAAGCCGTGTCGGATCGTATTTAACCAGCGATTACGGCCGTGTCGAATGTAATAGCATCCAGGTAAGTGAAGATCGCTGGGAGCTGGGCTGTACCAATAAGGCGAGGGGCAAAACCTTCCAGTTCGCCGTTTACCCATCCGAGCAGGCGCCGTATGGGGTCTCTCGTGCGTTTTATCTCGAAGCGATTAATGATGATGCCCGCCAGAGTGCAGAGCAGGGGCTGATGCGTTATCTGCAAATTAATACCAAAGCGGGTTAATCGATTCGTTTATGCTTCGTTGAGGCTCACAGTGGTAGATTGCAGATGATCCACATCCCGGTATGGAATACCGGAGCGTAGATACCAAAATACAAATCTATCCATGCAAGCATTTACCGCCAGATTATGGCGGTTTTTTTTTGCCCGTTTATCGTACCGGCTGTGAAAATTGTTTGCGATATTGCGCGGGCGAAAGCGCAAATTGCTGCCGGAAATGGTGGCGCAGCGTGCCGCTTTGTCCAAAACCGGTTTGTTCCGCAATATTGTCGATGCTGAGCCGACTGTTTTCGAGGTAATCTTTTGCCCGCTGCAATCGTGCAGTTAATAACCAGCGCGCGGGCGTTGTTCCGGTCGCGTCCTGGAAACGGCGCAGAAAGGTGCGCTGACTCATACCCACCCGCAGGGCCAGCGATTCGACGGTATGGGAAACGGCCAGATGCTGGTGAAGATAATCAAACAGCTGGCCCAGGCGCTGGCTCTCCCGCAACTGAGCCACCGGTCGGCTAAGCTGCTGGGTTTGCGAGCCGTCCCGATGGGGCGGGATCACCAGCCGACGCGCTACGCGGTTTGCCGCTTCAATACCGTAATTCCGGCGCACCACGTGCAGGCACAGATCAATCCCCGCGGCGCTGCCTGCGGAAGTGAGAATATCGCCTTCGTCCTGGTACAGCACATCCTCAACCACGGTGATAGCGGGATAGCCTGCTTTCAGAGCTTGCGTGTAGCGCCAGTGGGTGGTTGCCTTCCGCCCGTCAAGCAGGCCTGAGGCTGCCAGAACGAAAACGCCAGAACAGATTGAGAGTAGCTGGCAGCCGCGGGCATGCGCCGCACGGAGCGCCTGGCAGAGCGCGTCGGGTACGGGTTCGTCCAGCCCTCGCCAGCCGGGTACGACAACCAGATCCGCCGTCTCCAGCAGACGCAGATCGCCATCGGCCAGAATACGGATCCCGCCCGTTGCCCGGAGCTCACCTTCATCCACGCTCGCCACGGCGAACTGATACCAGTCCTCACCCATCTCCGGGCGCGGCAAGCCAAAGATCTCTACCGCCACGCCAAACTCAAAGGTACATAAACCGTCATATGCCAGCACGACCGCGCGCGGCGAGGGATGTCTTAAATTTGTCATCTTTTTGCTGTTTTCTGGCATAGGCGGACGCATTCATGGGCTGAATTAAGGGATAAAGTAGTGTTAACACAAACACCACAAATGAGGAAGATTCATGAGCTATGTTACTGAATTTCCGGCTGCTGAGCCGCAGGAAGCCGTGGGGCATTTCCTGCGTCGTCTGAGCGTCGAGACGGACTGCGCCGATGTCCATCACGCGGTATCCAGCGGTGACCAGGACTTTGTTCTGCTGCACGTTGTCGGAAAACCTGAACATTTTGCCCGGCGGCATCTGCCCGGCGCGCTGCATTTACCCTGGAGCCAGATCACCGCCGAGCGGATGAAAGCGTGGCCAGAGGGCACGCTGTTTGTCGTCTATTGTGCAGGCCCGCACTGCAACGGGGCGGACAGGGCGGCGCTGAAGCTGGCGCGTCTGGGTCTGCCGGTCAAGATTATGCTCGGGGGCATCACCGGCTGGGAAGATGAGCGGTTCGCGTTTGCAGGATCTTCATCACCCGCCCTGTGAACATGAATTTATTTCAACACAGATGAAATTTTCTCGTTTGTCGGCGGCGAGCCGGTATGACATCTTTTCAGGACGTTTAGACATCCAGAAGTCTAAAGATTCAAGAGATGAATTATCACTGTGGGCAATTAACGCCGACAGACAGAGGAGATTTCCATGCAGCGACACCACGCCCCGTACCGCGCCGATGTAGTCGGCAGTTTTTTACGCCCGGATTCTGTTAAACAGGCCCGTCTGCAATTTGCCAGCGGTGAGATCGATGCCGGTCAGCTTCGCGCGGTTGAGGACGAGGCCATTCGCCATGTTGTCGAGCAGCAGTGCGCCTGCGGTCTGCATGTGGTAACGGACGGTGAATTCCGCCGCGCCTGGTGGCACTTTGACTTCTTTGACGGGCTACAGGGCGTAGAGCGTTATGATTCGCAGCAGGGCATTCAGTTCAACGGGGTGCAGACCAAAGCCCATGGCGTGCGCGTTACGGGCAAACTGGGCTTCGGCGATCATCCTATGCTGGAAGATTTCCGCTACCTCAAAAGCATCAGCGGTAACGCACAGCCGAAGATGACCATTCCGAGCCCGAGCGTGCTGCACTTCCGCGGTGGCCGCAAGGATATTGATGCCACGGTATACCCGGATCTGAAAGATTACTTTGACGATCTGGCGACCACCTGGCGCGATGCCATTCGGGCCTTTTACGATGCAGGCTGCCGCTATCTGCAACTGGATGACACCGTCTGGGCCTACCTTTGTTCAGAAGACCAGCGCCGGCAGATCCGCGAGCGCGGTGATGATGCAGACGAACTTGCCCGAACCTATGCCCGGGTGCTGAATAAGGCGCTGGAGGGCAAACCGGACGATCTGACCATCGGGCTACACGTCTGCCGCGGCAACTTCCGCTCAACCTGGATTTCCGAAGGCGGCTATGAGCCGGTGGCGGAGGTGCTGTTCGGTACGGTGAACGTCGACGCGTTCTTCCTGGAGTACGACAACGACCGTAGCGGCGACTTTGCGCCACTGCGTTTTGTGCGCCCGGGTAAACAGCAGGTGGTTCTGGGGCTAATCACCACCAAGCACGGTGAACTG
Source organism: Enterobacter cloacae complex sp. 397G4 (assembly GCF_050031515.1). Lineage (NCBI taxonomy): Bacteria > Pseudomonadati > Pseudomonadota > Gammaproteobacteria > Enterobacterales > Enterobacteriaceae > Enterobacter > Enterobacter cloacae complex sp. 397G4. Next base: position 2,399,089 of record NZ_JBLGWE010000001.1, read on the forward strand.
GAGAACCCGGAAGGGGTGAAAGCGCGTCTGGAAGAGGCCGCGCGCTACGTGGCGAAAGAGCAGATTTGCCTCAGCCCACAGTGCGGATTTGCCTCCACGGAAGAGGGTAACAGCCTGAGCGAAGCCCAGCAGTGGGATAAAGTTCGCCTGGTGACGCAAATCGCCAGCGACGTCTGGTAACATCGTTCACAGCGCTGCATTATTACAGTGCAGCGCTGTACCATTCTGAGTCGTTTCCCGTAGATCCTCTCTTCGAACCCGTTTAAATCCTGCCTCTGCAACCTGGCACCCTTTTTGCTCTCCTGAAACTGACGTTACTTTTTCTGCGTCCGGGCGGTAACGGACGTCTTCGCACAGCTTTCTTTTTCAGGAGTGAAAATATGCACCGTCGTACCTTTATAAAAGCGTTCGCCTTGTCCGCCTCCGTGGTCGCCATGGGGGTCAGTTTTGGCGTCCAGGCCGCAGAGACCATTAAAGTCGGGATCATGCACTCACTCTCCGGCACGATGGCCATTTCAGAAACGCCCCTGAAAGATGTCGCCCTGATGACCATCGACGAAATCAACGCCAAAGGCGGCGTGCTCGGGAAAAAGCTGGAGCCGGTGGTGGTTGACCCGGCATCCAACTGGCCGCTGTTTGCAGAAAAGGCCCGCCAGCTTCTGAGCCAGGATAAGGTCGCCGTGGTGTTTGGCTGCTGGACCTCCGTATCGCGTAAATCAGTTCTGCCGGTTTTTGATGAGCTGAACGGTTTGCTGTTCTATCCGGTGCAGTATGAAGGTGAAGAGATGTCACCTAACGTCTTCTATACCGGCGCGGCGCCAAACCAGCAGGCGATCCCGGCGGTGGAGTACCTGATGAGCGAGGACGGCGGCAGCGCGAAACGCTTCTTCCTGCTGGGAACGGACTACGTTTACCCGCGCACCACGAACAAGATCCTGCGCGCCTTCCTGCACTCGAAAGGCGTGGAAGATAAAGATATTGAAGAGGTCTACACCCCGTTTGGTCATAGCGATTACCAGACCATCGTCGCCAGTATCAAGAAATTCTCCGCGGGTGGTAAAACGGCAGTGGTCTCCACCATCAACGGTGATTCCAACGTGCCTTTCTATAAAGAGCTGGCGAACCAGGGGCTGAAAGCCACGGACGTGCCGGTGGTGGCGTTCTCGGTGGGCGAGGAAGAACTGCGCGGCATTGATACCAAACCGCTGGTGGGTAACCTGGCGGCGTGGAACTACTTTGAATCCGTCGATAACCCGACCAACCAGACCTTTGTCGCGGCCTACAAAGCCTACGCGAAAGCCCATAAGCTGCCGAATGCCGATACCGTCGTCACCAACGATCCGATGGAAGCGACCTATGTCGGCCTGCATATGTGGGCGCAGGCGGTTGAAAAAGCGGGGACAACCGACGTGGACAAAGTGCGCGCGGCAATGGCGGGCCAGTCGTTCAACGCGCCGTCCGGCTTTACGCTGACCATGGATGCCACCAACCACCACCTGCATAAGCCCGTCATGATTGGTGAAATCGAAGGCAACGGCCAGTTCAATGTCGTCTGGCAAACCGAACAGCCGGTACGCGCTCAGCCGTGGAGCCCGTTTATCGCCGGGAATGACAAAAAACCTGACCAGCCGATGAAAACCGCCAGCAACTAAGCCACCACCAGGGAGAGACGTCATGAACGCCATGCGCATAATTATTGCGATTGTGTGGCTTACCGGACTGCTGCCAGGGATGGTGCAGGCATCGGATGCCGATGATTTCGTTGCCGCTAGCCGCAGCCAGCAGACCGCTATGCTGACCCGCTGGGCAGCCACGCCGGAACCTGCACGTTTGCCGCTGCTTAAAGCGCTGCAACAGGAGAACCTCTACACCGACAGCCAGAAGAAGGCTTTTACCCGCATCGACGGCGAAATGGTTGCCCTGGGCGCGGCAAAGAGCGCCGAAGGAACGACCAAAGCCGTGCGGCTGACCAACCGGCTGCGCGTGTTAACCGTCACGGCGCTGGCGACGCATCAGCTTGTCAGTGACAGTGTCACCGAAAGGCGTCATGCCGCGCGGCAACTTCAGCGTGACGCCCAGCCGGATATGCTCGGGTTTCTGCAACAGCGGGCTAACCGCGAAACGGATGACGTCACCCGACAGTCGCTGAGGCTGGCGCTGGCAAATCTTCAGCTGGCGAGTCCGCAGGCGGAAACGCGCCTCAACGCGGTTGAACTGTTGGGACAGTCTGACGATCCGGATGTTCAGGCCACGCTGACGCCGTTCACCCGGGCGCAAACCGAGCCGGACGCACGGGTACGTGCCGCCGCCGCTGAGAGCCTGGACCGTATTCAGCACCGGCTGATGTGGGGCGAACTGCTGGGGCAGGCCTTCATGGGCCTGTCGTTGGGGTCGGTACTCTTGCTGGCCGCGCTCGGGCTGGCTATCACCTATGGTCTGCTGGGGGTGATTAACATGGCCCACGGCGAAATGCTGATGCTCGGGGCGTATGCCACCTGGATGGTGCAGCAGGTTATGGCGCAGTGGATGCCTCAGTGGCTGGCGCTTTATCCGGTGGTGGCGTTGCCGGTGGCGTTTTGCCTGACGGCAGGTATCGGGATGGTGCTGGAGCGCACGGTGATCCGCCATCTGTATGGCCGCCCGCTGGAAACCCTGCTCGCCACCTGGGGGATCAGCCTGATGCTTATCCAGCTGGTGCGCATGACCTTTGGCGCCCAGAACCTTGAGGTCGCAAACCCGGCCTGGCTGTCCGGCGGGGTGCAGGTTTTCGCCAACCTGACGCTACCGTGGAACCGCATTGTGGTGCTCGGGTTTGTGCTGATGGTGCTGTTCTTCACCTGGCTCATTCTGAATAAAACGCGTCTGGGGCTGAACGTGCGGGCGGTGACGCAAAACCGCAGCATGGCGGCCTGCTGCGGCGTCCCCACCGGACGGGTAGATATGCTGGCGTTTGGCCTCGGGTCCGGCATTGCCGGGCTGGGCGGCGTGGCATTGTCCCAACTGGGGAACGTGGGACCGGAGCTGGGCCAGGGATACATCATTGATTCGTTCCTGGTGGTGGTGCTCGGCGGCGTCGGCCAGCTGGCCGGTAGCGTCGCGGCGGCCTTTGGTCTGGGGATCTTCAATAAAATTCTTGAACCGCAGATGGGTGCCGTGCTGGGCAAAATCCTGATTCTGGTGGCGATCATTCTGTTTATTCAGAAACGTCCGCAGGGGTTATTCGCACTTAAAGGGAGGGTGACAGACTGATGAGCCAGCCATTGGCCTTAACACTGGCGCGCAGGGCACCGCGCTCCACGCAAATCTTCGGCAGTCTGCTGGTTGCGGCGCTGCTGGTGCTGCCTTTTCTCGCGCTGTTGCCCGCAACGCATCCGCTGGCCGTTTCTACGTGGATGTTGACGCTCATCGGCAAGATCCTCTGCTACGCAGTTGTCGCCGTGGCCCTCGATCTGGTCTGGGGCTATGCCGGTATGCTCTCACTGGGGCACGGCATATTCTTCGCCCTGGGCGGCTATGCGATGGGCATGTACCTGATGCGCCAGGCGGCCGGGGACGGGCTGCCCGCGTTTATGTCGTTTCTCTCGTGGAGCGAGCTGCCCTGGTTCTGGTGGGGAACGCAGCATTTTGCATGGGCTCTGGTGTTAATTGTGACGATCCCCGGCCTGCTGGCGCTGGTCTTCGGCTGGTTTGCTTTTCGCTCGAAGATCAAAGGGGTCTATTTCTCCATCATGACCCAGGCGCTGACCTACGCGGGCATGCTGCTGTTCTTTCGCAACGAAACCGGCTTTGGCGGCAATAACGGCTTTACCGGTTTTACCACGCTGCTCGGGTTTTCCGTCACGGCGACCACCACGCGGATCGCGCTGTTTCTCGCAACGGTCGTGCTGCTGCTTCTGGCCCTGGGCACAGGCTACGCGCTGGCGAAGAGTAAATTTGGCCGCATTTTAACGGCGGTGCGCGATGCGGAAAACCGTCTCACGTTCTGCGGCTACGATCCGCGCGGTTTCAAGCTGCTGGTCTGGACTCTTTCCGCCGTGCTGTGTGGCCTGGCGGGAGCGCTGTACGTTCCGCAGGTGGGCATTATCAACCCGGGTGAAATGTCGCCGACCAACTCGATTGAAGCGGCCATCTGGGTAGCGCTGGGTGGACGCGGCACTCTGGTGGGCCCGGTGATTGGCGCGGCGCTGGTCAACGGTGCGAAGAGCTTTTTCACCGTGGCGATGCCGGAGTACTGGCAGCTGTTTCTGGGGCTGATTTTCATCGCCGTGACGCTGTTTTTACCGCGCGGCGTGTTCGGTCTGTTTCGTAAGGGAGAGAATTAATGCAGCCCTCTGAAGGACTCTTTACCCGCCAGCTACCGGGCGACCGTTACCGCGAGCAGACCGATCCGGTGTTGCAGCTCGAGGCCATTAACGTCAGTTTCGACGGTTTTCAGGCGTTGACCGATCTCTCGCTGAACATCGGCGTCGGAGAATTGCGCTGCATCATTGGCCCTAATGGCGCCGGTAAAACCACGCTGATGGACGTGATTACCGGCAAAACCCGGCCAAAAAGCGGGAAAGCTATTTACGATCAGTCCATCGATCTGACTGCCCTGGAACCGGCGGCCATCGCCCGTCAGGGCATTGGCCGTAAGTTCCAGAAGCCGACCGTGTTTGAAGCGCTGACCGTAGGGGAAAACCTCGAAATCGCCATGAAAGCCGACAGGTCCGTCTGGGCGAGCCTGCGGGCCACGCTCAGCGGCGAGCAGCGCGACCGCATTGATGAGATGCTGGTTTTGCTGCGGCTTGGCAGCGAGCGCGATCGCCGTGCCGGGCTGCTTTCCCACGGACAGAAGCAGTTTCTGGAGATCGGCATGCTGCTGGTGCAGGACCCGCACCTGTTACTGCTGGACGAACCCGCCGCCGGTATGACCGACGCAGAGACGGAATACACTGCCGAGCTGTTCCGCACCCTGGCAGGCAAGCATTCGCTGATGGTGGTTGAGCACGATATGGGCTTCGTCGAGACCATCGCCGACCACGTCACGGTGCTGCATCAGGGGCGGGTACTGGCGGAAGGTTCGCTTCGCGAGGTACAGGCCAATGAACAGGTAATTGACGTCTATCTGGGACGTTAAGGAGAGGTGATGTTACAGGTTAGCGAACTGAATCAGTACTACGGCGGAAGTCATATTCTGCGCGGGGTGAGCTTTGAGGCGGTCGTCGGGGAAGTTACCTGCCTGCTGGGGCGCAACGGGGTGGGCAAAACCACGCTGCTGAGGTGCCTGATGGGGCTGATCCCGGTGAAAGGCGGGGAGGTGGTCTGGCAGGGAAAGAGCATCACTCACAGTAAACCGCACCAGCGGGTGCAGTCCGGCGTGGCCTATGTTCCGCAGGGGCGGGAGATTTTTCCGCGTCTGACCGTAGAAGAAAACCTGCTGATGGGGCTGTCACGCTTCTCCGCGGGAAACGCAAGGAGCGTACCGGAGGAGATTTGGCAGCTTTTCCCGGTGCTGAAGGAGATGAAGCACCGACGCGGAGGCGATCTTTCCGGTGGTCAGCAGCAGCAGCTGGCGATAGGTCGCGCGCTGGCGAGCCGTCCACGGTTACTGATTCTGGATGAACCCACGGAAGGTATTCAGCCGTCGGTGATTAAAGAGATTGGGCAGGTGATCCGCAGCCTGGCGAACCGGGGGGATATGGCCATCCTGCTGGTGGAGCAGTTTTATGATTTTGCGGCAGAGCTGGCCGACAGCTATCTGGTGATGTCGCGCGGCAGCATCGTCCAGCAGGGGCGCGGGGAGAACATGGAGCAGGAGGGCGTTCGCGGGCTGGTTGCGATCTGAAATGTTATAATATAACATCCTCATTCTTATAAAACGGAATGAGGATTTTGCTGTGGCTGCACAACTTGCAAAAATTGCGCTGACTCTGGGAACGCTGCTGGTAAGCGGCTCGCTTTTTGCCCATTCGCACGGTCATCAGATGACAGAGGCGGAACAGAAGGCGGCAAACGGCGTCTTTGAGGATAAAGACGTCAGGGACAGGAAGCTGTCTGACTGGGACGGGACCTGGCAGTCCGTTTATCCGTTCCTGCTTGATGGTTCGCTGGATCCGGTTTTCGAAAAGAAAGCGCAGAAGGGAGAAAAATCCGCTGCCGAGGTGAAGGCCTACTACCGTAAGGGGTACGCGACGGACGTGGACGCCATCGGCATTGAAAACAACGTGATGGAATTCCACCGAGGCAAAACGGTGAGCAGCTGCCGCTACGACTACAGCGGCTACAAAATTCTGACCTATGCGTCGGGGAAAAAAGGCGTGCGCTACCTGTTTGAATGCAAGGATAACGCGAGCCAGGCGCCTAAGTTTGTGCAGTTCAGCGACCATATCATCGGGCCGAAAGCCTCTTCACACTTCCATATCTTTATGGGCAACACCTCCCACGAGGCGCTGCTGAAAGAGATGGATAACTGGCCGACCTACTACCCGAATGAGATGTACAAAGAGCAGGTGGTGGAGGAGATGTTGCACCACTAGGGTGTTGGTTTTGCCGGGTGACGGCTTCGCCTTACCCGGCTTACGATTAGGGTTTTGTTGGTCGGGTAAGCGCAGCGCCACCCGACACGCTATCTTCACTTTTCACGCGCATCCCGCGCAATATCATCAGCCAGGCCGCAATGATGGCGGCCATCATAATGATAAATAATGACCAGTGCGGTAGATGGGTCAGGATGAGCCCGGTGATCATCGGGTTCGCCGCCGCGCCGAGCCAGCCCAGCGCCTGGGCGGAGAAATAGCTCGCCTTCATGCCCGGCGGGGCGATATTGTCGATCAGCATGTATTCACCCGGTGCATAAATAATTTCACCCAGGGTGAAAATCGCCGCCGCGATCCCCCAGTAAATCAGGTTCTCGCCGGAAAGCATAAACCCGCCCAGCCCGAGGATGAAAAAAAGCGTCGCGGCGGTCATTAACGGACGAATATTGCTGGCGGTGATCTTACGTCCAAGCGCGTATTGCAGGGTGACGACCACCGCCGCGTTGACGGGCAGCACAACGGCCACCACCTTTTCTGCGAAATCACTGTCCGCATGTGCGGCGAGGACATACTGGGAAATGCAGGTGGCGAACGATCCACCCACATACGACGCCAGCAGGCCGGAGAGCGTGTACCAGAACAGCGCCCGGTCTTTCAGCAGCACCGAGGGCTGCCACGGCATTTTCTCCTCAGGGCTGTCTGAGGCTATGCTTTTCTGCACAAAGAAATGGATAAACCCGAGCGGCAGTGCGGCGCAGAAGGCGGCCAGCCAGAACGGCAGTTGCAGGCTGTACATCACCAGCAGGGTGCCGATCGGCGGCCCGATCGTCCAGCCAATGTTCAGGAAACTGTAGTTGAGCGAGAAAACGCGCGCCTTTTCGCTGGAGGTCAGCACGTCGGCAAACCATGCTTTCAGCACCGTTGAGAAGACGGAATAGGCGCAGTTAATCAGGGCAAAGAACAGCACCACCAGCGTCACGTTATTCACCAGCGGAATCGCCACAAACCCGGCGATAAAGGCCACGATGGCGATCAGCATATAGCGTTTTTTGTCGAACTTATCCGCCAGGATGCCAAACCCCAGGCTAAACACCACGCCGATGGTCAACGCCACGGTAAGGGCATAGCCAATATTCTCCACGCTCATATCGTACACGCGTGTGAGATATATGGTCATAAAGGGCAGCGTTGCCCCGCGGCCAATTGTTAATAACAATGACGATGCCAGCAGCGCTGCGGTTGAGCGCCTGATTGATGGTTTCATTTTCCTGCCCGACAAATGCTTATGCTTTTTTTGTTGTGTTATTACAGGATTATCATGGGATCGGCAGCTTGTATAGCACCCAATTTATCCGCAGGTGCTTCTCTCCAGTACCAGAATTAATGATCTTCTCGCGGGGCTATTTTTTCTGTTACCTTGAAGTGTTTACAAAATTTTAATAATTCAGGGGCGGAAAATGACGCGGAAAGACGGGCTGTTAGCGTTGCTGGTTGTCGTGGTGTGGGGACTCAATTTTGTGGTCATCAAAATGGGGTTGCACAACATGCCTCCACTGATGCTGGCGGGGCTGCGCTTCCTGCTGGTGGCCTTCCCGGCGCTGCTGTTCGTTGCCCGCCCGAAAATTCCCCTTAAGCTGCTGCTGGGCTACGGCCTTACTATCAGCTTTGGTCAGTTTGCGTTTCTTTTTTGCGCCATCAAATTCGGTATGCCTGCGGGCCTGGCTTCGCTGGTGCTTCAGGTGCAGGCGTTCTTTACCATCATTCTCGGCGCGTTTGTCTTCGGCGAACGCTTGCAGGGCAAGCAGCTGGCGGGCATTAGCCTTGCGGTCTTTGGCGTGCTGGTGCTGATTGAAGGCAGCCTCAACGGTCAGCATGTCGCGCTGCTAGGCTTTATGCTCACCCTGGCGGCGGGGCTGAGCTGGGCGTGCGGCAATATCTTTAACAAACTGATAATGCAGCACGAGACGCGTCCGCCGGTCTTATCGCTGGTGGTCTGGAGCGCATTGATCCCAATCGTGCCGTTTATGGCCGCGTCGTTTATTCTGGATGGTCCGCAGGCGATGTTGAAAAGCCTGGTGGAGATCGACCTGACGACCATTTTGTCGCTGATCTACCTGGCGTTAGTCGCCTCAATCATTGGCTATGGTATCTGGGGATCGCTGCTCGGACGCTATGAAACCTGGCGTGTGGCGCCGTTATCGCTGCTGGTACCGGTGGTCGGGCTTGCCAGCGCCGCACTGTTGCTGGATGAAACGCTCAGCGCGCTGCAACTGTGTGGCGCAGGGCTGATTATGGCCGGGCTGTATATCAACGTCTTTGGCTTGCGGGTGAGTCGGGCAACGCGGGTGCGGGGTTAAGGCAGAAAAAAGCCCCGCATTAGCGGGGCAAAAACGAATTACAGGTCGTGGTTGTAATACGGCACGCCTAATTCGTCGGATTTGTCGCTGCCAGCGCCCATGTGATTGAAGTCCCAGGGCGACTGGTTTTGCGTGGACGGCATAATCATGGTGTCACGATTATTTTGCTGCCCCGCATTGGGGGTTTGCTCCGCGAAGCTCTGGCCGGAAACCAGCACCAGCAAGGTGAGGGCGGCGGAGGCGATAAATTTCATGATTTCCTCGGTTACGTCTTAACAGGCGATGATTAACTGCAATGTTTTAGCGGATACAGATAACGGGATTCACCCGGCATACTGGTAATACGGTACTTATGAGGCGGCACGTCAAAGTAGTTCTTGAACGTACGCGTCAGGGTCTGTTGCGATTCAAATCCGTAGCGTTCCGCCAGATAGAGGATCGGCTCATTGCTTTCTTTCAGTTTTTGGGCAATCTCCGTCAGCTTGCGGCTGCGAATATATTGTCCTAATGAATGGCCGGTCTCTTTTTTAAACATCCGTTGCAGGTGCCATTTTGAGTAACCTGAACGCTCAGACACTTTCTCAAGAGAGAGTGGAGATTCCAGGTTATCTTCGATCCAGTCCAAAATGCTATGAATGGTGATAGCGTCAGTATTGCGTCTGGACATCGTCATACCTCTTTTTCTGTTTACGGCAGGATTTTCTTGAGTAAGAGCTCAAGCGTTGCCACTTCATCTGCCGATAAGTTTTTTGTCAGTTCCTGGTGCAGTGTTTGTCCTACTAATTGATGACATTGCTCACACATGGCCGCGCCATCGCTGGTCAGTTTCACCAGTACGCCACGTTTGTCATTCGGGTTAGGGCTTCGTTCTATCCATCCTTTACAGACGAGACGATCCAGCATGCGGGTTAACGCACCCAGATCGACAGAGAGCACCTTTTTCAGCTCAACCGGCGTGATACACACTTCGCAGCGAATGGAACACAGCACTTTGAACTGTGTTGCGGTGATATCCAGCGGTGACAGATAGTCATTGAGCAGGCGATCTTTTTTCTGGTTAACCATATGAATAAGACGACCCAGTGGGATTATGTCGTTAAAGAGGTCACTGGTGCTTTTCACAATGGTTGCCCTGGCAAGTAGTTTAGTCACGGCAGATATTATTGCTCAGGCAAGTATAAGTCAACTGAATGAATCGGCCGATGCCACGAAATGCTAAAACGCTTCAGGAACTTATTCTGTACGCTTTTAAATCATACAGATTATCTGGGGTTATGAATTACGCGAGACAATTATGGTTACGCTGTCGGATGGCTCCGGACGAGGATTTGCCCCTATAATTGCGATGTTGAATAAGGATAAGGACTGCGGTGCATTATGTTGGATTTGATTAAAGCAGTGGGGCTTGGACTGGTGGTGTTGCTGCCGCTGGCGAACCCGTTAACGACGGTGGCGCTTTTTCTGGGGCTGGCGGGGAACATGAACAGCGCAGAGCGCAATCAGCAGTCGATGATGGCCTCTGTCTATGTCTTTGCCATAATGATGGTGGCTTATTACGCCGGGCAACTGGTGATGAATACCTTTGGTATTTCGATTCCCGGTCTGCGTATTGCTGGCGGGCTCATTGTGGCCTTTATTGGTTTCCGGATGCTGTTCCCGGCGCACAAAGCGCACGAATCCCCGGAAGCCAAAAGCAAATCGGAGGAGCTTGAAAGCGAACCGAGCGCCAACATCGCGTTTGTGCCGTTAGCCATGCCGAGCACGGCGGGGCCGGGGACGATTGCGATGATCATCAGTTCCGCCTCAACGGTGCGTGATGGGACGACATTCCCGCACTGGGTTATCACCGTTGCGCCGCCGATCATTTTTGCGCTTATCGCCATTATCGTCTGGGGATCATTGCGCAGCTCCGGGGCGATTATGCGCTGGGTGGGCAAGGGGGGGATTGAAGCTATCTCCCGACTGATGGGTTTTCTGCTGGTCTGTATGGGCGTGCAGTTTATTATTAACGGCGTGCTGGAGATTGTTAAGACGTATCATTGAGAACGTTGCCGGGTGGCGGCTTCGCCTTACCCGGCCTACTCGCTAAAAAATGCGGCAAAATAAGCGATGCGTCTTCTGCAACCACTCCTCTGGCAACGAGAATCGGTATCTATGATTGTCAGACCAAAATGACAGATGAAAGATTCCGTTATCTTGGCGGTGATGAAGAACACGGATATTAATGCTTCGTAGGCCGGGTAAGGCGAAGCCGCCACCCGGCAGTCAACCGTGGCTGGACTGTTCTTCCATCGCGACCGGCCATTTACGGAAGATAAGCACCGACCAGATCAGCGCGATCAGCGCCGGAATCGCCCCGAGATAACCAATGGCCGACATCGATACATGCAGGCTGATCTGATTTCCCACCAGCGCACCGGCTCCAATCCCCAGATTAAAAATCCCGGAGAAGAGCGACATCGCTACGTCCGTGGCGTCCGGGGCCAGGGCCAGCACTTTGACCTGCATTCCCAGACCAATAATCATGATTGCCACGCCCCAGAACAGACTGAGGATCGCCAGATGACTCTCGCTGCCTGCCGCAGGCATCAGTAACAGCAGGCATGCCAGCAGCAGACCAATCGCACTGCTTACCAGCGCAGACGCGTGCTTATTGCCCAGCTTCCCGAACAGGATGCTGCCGATAATCCCCGCGCCGCCCAGGATCAGCAGCAGAACGGTGGCAAAGTTAGCGCTAAAGCCCGCCACAACCTGAACAAACGGCTCAATATAGCTGTAGGCCGTGTAATGGGCGGTCACCACAATCACGGTCAGCAGATAGATGCTCATCAGCGCCGGTCGACGCATCAGCAGCGGCAGACTTTTCAGCGAGCCGGAGTGTTCGCTGGGCAGTTTTGGCAGCAGTTTGATCAGACACACCAGGGTGATCAGCGCCCCCATGCCGATGGCAAAGAAGGTGGTGCGCCAGCCGAAGTATTGTCCCACAATGCGCCCGATCGGCAGGCCTAACACCATCGCCAGCGCCGTTCCGGTGGCAATCAGGCTCAGCGCCTGGGCGCGTTTTCCCGCCGGAGCCAGACGAATGGCGAGGGACGCGGTGATCGACCAGAAAACGGCATGGGCAAACGCGATGCCGACGCGGCTGATGACCAGCACGGTAAAGTTCCATGCCATAAATGACAGCACATGGCTGGCAATGAACACCACAAACAGCCCAATCAGCAGCTTACGACGTTCCATCTGGCTGGTCAGCAGCATAAACGGCAGCGACATCAGCGCCACCACCCATGCATAGATGGTCAGCATAATGCCAACCTGTGCCGTTTCCATATGGAAGCTGGCGGCGATGTCGGACAACAGCCCAACCGGAACAAATTCCGTGGTGTTGAAAATAAACGCGGCGATGGCGAGCGTGACCACGCGTAGCCACGCGACTCTGCGGGAAACCGTGTGTGTTGTCATAGGGATATCTGGGATTCGTTGCCTGAAAGATGAGGAGACGATCTTAAAGCCTTAAACGGTGAAAACTCAACCGTTATGTGATGTGAATCACAAAATATACCTTCATGCAGCGGTAGCGAACGGGGTTGTTTTCATCGAAGATAAAGAACAACACAACAAAAACAGGCGGTAACACGATGCAGGAGATTGATTTTTATCTGGTAGATGCGTTCAGCGCGTCCTCCTTTGGCGGCAACCCGGCGGTGGTGTGCCCGCTCGACGCATGGCTGCCGGATGAGACGTTACTGCGAATGGCACAACAGCATAACCAGTCAGAAACCGCGTTTTTTGTGTGTACCAAAGGGGGGATCGAGTTGCGCTGGTTCACCACGCTCACCGAGGTTAATCTCTGTGGTCACGCGACGCTTGCCGCGGCGTATGTACTTTTTCACGAACTGGATTATCCGGACTCACGCCTTCATTTTGACACCGCCTCTGGTCGCCTGACCGTCAGTCGTGAAGGTGACTGGATGACGCTGGACTTCCCGGCCTGCCCGACGCAGGCACAGACGCCGCCACCGGAGATGCTCACCGCACTCGGTATCAGCCACTACGTCGAGGCGCGAAAAGGCCGCGCCTGGGTGCTGGTACTGGAAAGCCGCGAGCAGGTTGAAGCCCTTAATCCGGATTTCTCCGCCATGACGCCGGGCGAGCATAAAGTAGCCGTCACTGCCCGGGACGAGGGGGAATACGACTTTGTCAGCCGTTTCTTCTCGCCAGGCGTGGCCGTGCCGGAAGATCCTGTCACCGGCTCCGCGCACACCATGCTGATCCCGTACTGGAGTGAACGGCTTGGCAAAACACAGATGTTTGCCCGCCAGGTTTCTGCCCGTGGTGGCGACGTACGCTGCGAACTCAAGGGCGACCGCGTGCGGATGGGCGGGCAGGCGGCACTGTATCTGAAGGGCACAGTATTTCTGCGCTGAACAAATCTAAGAGGAACCACGATGCAGGAAATTGATTTTTATCTGGTAGATGCCTTCAGCGACAGGGCGTTCGGCGGCAATGCGGCGGCGGTGTGTCCGCTGGAAGCGTGGCTGCCGGATGAGACGCTGCTGAAGATGGCGAAGCAGCATAATCAGTCAGAGACGGCGTTCTTTGTCCGAACGGATAACGGGTTTGAACTGCGCTGGTTTACCACGCAGGATGAAATTAACCTCTGCGGCCACGCAACCCTCGCGGCTTCTCACGTTATTTTCGAATACCTGGATTATCCGCATACGGAAATCACCTTCACCACGCGCTTTGTCGGCGATCTGACGGTACAACGCAGCGGCGACTGGCTGACGCTTAATTTCCCGGCGTGGTCAACCGAGGTTGTCGATACTCCACCCGCAGTGCTGTTCAGCGCGCTGGGCATTAACGCAGCAGACGAGGTGCGTGTGGGGCGTGACTACATGGTGGTGCTCGACAGCCAGCGGCAGGTGGAAGCGCTGACGCCGGATATTGCGGCCATGCTCCCGCTGGGGAAAATGGTCTGCGTTACGGCGCCGGGGGATGAGTATGATTTCGTCAGCCGCTTCTTCTGCCCGGGGGAAGGGGTGCCGGAAGATCCGGTGACGGGATCAGCTCACAGCATGCTGATCCCGTACTGGAGCGAAAAGCTTGGTAAAACGCAGATGTCGGCCCGCCAGGTCTCCTTGCGCGGCGGGGATCTGCGCTGCGAGCTGAAAGGCGACCGCGTGCTGATTGGCGGGCAGGCCACGCTGTATATGAAGGGAAAAATTTTCCTTCGACTCCAGGACTACGTTCAACATTAACAACTGGGCGCTGGTGGCTGACGCTCGTTCAGCAGCGCGATAAACGCCTCAAGCTGGCGGGTCATCGCCCCGCGTCGCCACACCAGCCAGGTGGTGAGCCAGCGCCAGTTTTCCGCCAGCGGCCACGCCGCCACCTGATGATGGCCCGGCATGCTCTCCAGCATGGAGCGGGGCATCAGCGCAATGCCTGCCCCGGCAATCACGCAGGCGAGCATCCCGTGATAGGACTCCATCTCATGGATCCTTCCCGGCGTGACGCGGTCGGCATGGAACCAGCTCTCCAGATGACGCCGGTAAGAACAGTTGGCGCGAAAGGCATACACGTCGCTGCCGCTCACCTGCGTGGCTTTTGATACTTCTGCGTGACCCGCAGGGGTGACCAGCATCATCTCTTCCCGGTAAACCGGCATCCCTTCCAGTTCCGGGTGCGAGAGCGGCCCGTCGACAAAGGCGGCGCTGAGCGTCCCCTCAAGCACGCCGTCAATCATCGTACCGGAAGGTCCGGTGGACAACGCAAACTGAATGCGCGGATAGCGCTGGTTAAACCGCGCCAGACTTTCCGGAATGCGCACGGCGGCGGTACTTTCCAGCGCGCCGAGCGAGAATAATCCCTGCGGTTCATCCCCGGCGACGACCATTCGCGCTTCGTCAACCAGCGCCAGGATCTGCTTGCTGTAGCGCAAAAAATTGTGCCCGGCGGGGGAAAGCCGCAGGCGCTGATTCTCGCGAATAAACAGTTCCACGCCGAGATCCGCTTCTAACTGTCGGATGCGGGTGGTGAGGTTTGACGGCACCCGGTGTACCTTCTGCGCCGCCTGGGTAATGCTGCCGGTCAGTGCGACGGCGTTAAACATCTCAAGCTGAGTTAAGTCCATACCGTTCTCGTATTGTGAATAAGGTGGTGAGTATTATTCATTTTTAAGAAATAGCAGAGTAGGCCACAATCAATCAACTGTTATTATGTGGAGAACATCATGACCTATTCATCTGCTACCCATGCCCACTCTGTCAACCCGGCTACCGGCGAAACGCTGGCTGCTTACCCGTGGGCAACGTCCCATGACGTTGAGCGTGCCATTGCGCAGGCGGATACCGGTTTTCGTCAGTGGCGACGCGAAAGCGTGGCGCACCGGGCGCAAAAACTTCGCGATCTGGGTGCGGCGCTGCGTAGTCGTGCGGAAGAGATGGCGCAGACTATCTCCCGGGAGATGGGCAAGCCCATTATGCAGGCGCGTGCGGAGGTGGCTAAGTCTGCCAGCCTTTGCGACTGGTACGCTGAACACGGCCCGGCGATGCTGCACCCGGAATCTACCCAGGTCGAAAATGCGGTGATTGAGTACCGTCCGCTTGGGCCCGTTCTGGCGGTGATGCCGTGGAACTTCCCGCTCTGGCAGGTGCTGCGCGGTGCGGTGCCGATCCTGCTGGCAGGGAACAGCTATCTGCTTAAACATGCGCCTAATGTGCTCGGCTCGGCGGAGCTGATCGGGAAGGTATTCGCGGATGCCGGTTTCCCGGAGGGGGTCTTTGGCTGGGTGAACGCGACGAATGACGGCGTCAGCCAGGCGATTAACGATCGTCGTATCGCTGCGGTGACCGTAACCGGCAGCGTTCGGGCTGGTGCGGCAATTGGCGCGCAGGCGGGCGCGGCGTTGAAGAAATGTGTGCTGGAGCTGGGCGGCTCCGATCCGTTTATCGTTCTGAACGATGCCGATCTGGATCTGGCCGTCAACGCGGCGGTGGCCGGACGTTATCAGAATACCGGGCAGGTTTGTGCGGCGGCAAAACGCTTTATTGTGGAAGCGGGCGTGGCGGACGCCTTTACCCAACGCTTTGTTGACGCGGTCAAGGCGCTGAAGATGGGCGCACCGGATGAGGAAGATAACTATATTGGCCCGATGGCGCGATTTGATCTT
Source organism: Enterobacter cloacae complex sp. 397G4 (assembly GCF_050031515.1). Lineage (NCBI taxonomy): Bacteria > Pseudomonadati > Pseudomonadota > Gammaproteobacteria > Enterobacterales > Enterobacteriaceae > Enterobacter > Enterobacter cloacae complex sp. 397G4. Next base: position 2,415,138 of record NZ_JBLGWE010000001.1, read on the forward strand.
CGTGATGAACTGCATCAGCAGGTGCAGGCTACGCTGGCGGAAGGGGCGACCCTGCTGCTGGGCGGAGAGAAGATGTCCGGGACCGGTAACTATTATGCCCCAACCGTACTCGGCGGCGTCACCCCACAGATGACGGCCTTTCGTCAGGAGCTGTTTGGTCCGGTGGCGGCAATTACCATCGCGAACGATGCGGCGCACGCATTGCAGCTGGCTAACGACAGCGATTTTGGCTTATCGGCGACGGTCTTTACCGAGAACGATGCGCTGGCTGAAACCTTTGCGCGCGAGCTGGAGTGCGGCGGGATCTTTATCAACGGCTACAGCGCCAGCGATGCGCGCGTCGCGTTTGGCGGGGTGAAGAAGAGCGGCTTCGGGCGAGAGCTTTCTCATTTCGGCCTGCATGAGTTCTGTAATGTGCAGACGGTGTGGAAGGATCGCGTCTAGTCTTGTTGCCGGGTAAGGCCAGGCCGCTACCCGGCAATTCACGTTTCCTGTCATTTTTGCGTAATGGTTCTGTCATTTTCGTTTCGTAGACTCGCTCGCGTCTAACGTATTGTTACAGAAGAAAATTATGAACCTAACGCAAATTTTTAGTCGTCTTGCGCCGCGCTTTATCCCTCGTCAGTTTGGCATGCTGACCGGCATCTTTTGTATTATTGGCCTTTTCTCCGCCCTGCAACTCTCTTCCTCTTTCCTGCTGACCGCCTCCCTGAATGAAGCCCAGCGTAACGAACAGCGCAATCAGCTGGCCTGGCAGCAGCAGAGCAGGCTGGATCAGGCCCGTATTTCTCTGCTGGCGGCCAGCGATCTGCTCAACCGCTCCGGCGTGTACTTTATGCAGGACAAGGAGACCGGCTCGGAAGGGAGCTGGCATAGCCTGATGGACGAGGCGCAAAAATCCCTGGCGGCGTCACAGCAGGCATGGCAGGCCTGGCTCGCGCTTAATCCGCCGAAAGACAAGGGGTTGGTTAACAGCTATCAGCTGTTTTTCGACGCCATCCGGGAGCAGGCGGAGGGGCTGGTGAAAACCAACAGCATCGACCTCTTTTTCGCCGTACCCGCCCAGGCGTTTCAGACCGATTTTAATGACAATTTCGCACGCTATCAGCAACGGAGTGAGAAGCAGACGATACAGGGGCGTCAGTCGCTCATGGAACAACTCTCAGGTCTGCAACGTCTGTTCCTGTTTGCGCCGCTGGTGCTACTGGCCATTGCCATAGCCGTCTGGTTCGGAATGGCGAAGTGGGTGATATCCCCGCTACGCCGTCTGATTATCCAGATTAACCAGCTTGCGGCAGGGGATTTGTCAGGCACGCCGCCTGACGTTGTGCGCTTTAACCGTGAAATCAGCCAGCTCAGCGGCAGTATTACCGCCATGCAGCGCGGGCTCCAGCAACTGGTGACCCAGGTCAGCGAGGCCACTACCTCCATGGTTGAAAATATCGGATCGCTTGCGCAGGGGAATCAGAAGCTTTATCAGCAGTCTACGCGACAGGCCAAAGAGCTGGAGGAGGTGACCGCCCACATCGCCGATCTCGAAACCCACGTTGAGGGGAACACGGGTTATGCTAAACTCGCCCGCTCGCGCGCGGATGAAGCCCGACAGGCTGCCGCTGGTGGGGAGCAAATGATGTCAGCGGTGAATGGCTCGATGCAGACGATCGTCGACCGATCCTCGGAGATGCGCGGGATCGTCGCGATGATCGACAGCGTGGCGTTTCAGACCAACATTCTCGCCCTCAATGCTGCCATTGAAGCCGCCCATGCAGGAGAGCAGGGGCGCGGATTTGCGGTGGTTGCCCGGGAAGTGGGGCTGCTGGCCAGAAAAAGCAGTCACTCTACGCAAACCATCCAGGCGCTAATTAACCACTCGCTACAGGGCATTGAAGAAGGTTCTCAGGTGGTAAACCGTCTGGAAGAGAATTTGCAACAGGTCACCGGGCTGGTGGCGAATCTGAGCAGCCTGCTGAATGATATTTCGCTGGCCACCCTGAATCAGGGGGACAGCATTCATCAGATGACCCGTCAGCTTCAGGCGCTGAATCAGGTATCGCGTCGGACAGATGTGCTGGTTAGCGAAGCGTCAAATGCCTCTGAGCGCCTGCATCAGCAGTCCGATCTTTTGTTGCAGGCCGTCTCGCGTTTTCGTCTCCCTGCCTGACGTGACGTATCAGCCTCTGTTATACTCGCAGCCCGTTTTAGCCTGAGGGCAAGGAGCAAAGTGTGGCTGCGGTCATCCATAATGAGATGCTGGACGAGATTCTGGCGCAGGTTCGTCCGTTACTGGGGCAGGGTAAGGTTGCCGATTACATTCCCGCGCTGGCTTCGATCAGCGGTAATAAGCTCGGTATCGCCATTTGTACTGTCGACGGTCAGCGTTTTCAGGCGGGAGACGCGCTTGAGCGCTTTTCGATTCAGTCGATCTCAAAAGTGCTTAGCCTCGTTGCCGCCATGCGCCAGTATGACGAGCAGGAGATCTGGCAGCGGGTAGGCAAAGATCCGTCCGGTCAGCCGTTCAACTCCCTTCTCCAGCTGGAAATCGAACAGGGTAAGCCGCGTAACCCGTTTATTAACGCCGGGGCGCTGGTGGTGTGCGATATGCTGCAAAGCCGGCTGAGCGCGCCGCGCCAGCGGATGCTCCAGATTGTGCGGCAGCTTTCCGGCGTGCAGGACATCGCCTACGATCCGGTGGTAGCGCGCTCTGAGTTTGAACACTCTGCACGTAACGCCGCCATCGCCTGGCTGATGAAGTCCTTCGGCAACTTTCATAATGACGTCGCCACGGTGCTGCAAAACTATTTTCATTACTGCGCGCTGAAGATGAACTGCGTCGAACTGGCGCAGACTTTTCTGTTTCTGGCGCATCAGGGCCATGCCCCGCATCTGGGCGAGGACGTTGTCTCCCCGATGCAGGCCCGGCAGATCAACGCCTTAATGGCAACCAGCGGGATGTATCAGAATGCCGGGGAGTTTGCCTGGCGCGTGGGGCTGCCGGCTAAATCCGGCGTTGGCGGTGGGGTCGTGGCGATTGTCCCTCACGAGATGGCGATTGCCGTCTGGAGCCCGGAACTGGACGAGACCGGAAATTCACTGGCGGGCGTGGCGGCGCTGGAACAGCTGACCAAACGCCTTGGACGGTCCGTATACTGATGTCCACGTTAGATCCTCTGTTCGCGCGCCTGGCTCGCTCCACGTTCCGTTCACGATTTCATTTAGGGACGAAAGAGCGGCAATACTGCTGGGATAAGGGCGCGGAGACTATCGATAAGCATGCTGCTGATTTTGTCGCCGCGCGGCTGGCGCCTGCACACCCGGTGAATGACGGTAAGCAGACGCCAATGCGCGGCCATCCGGTTTTTATCGCCCAGCATGCCACGGCAACCTGCTGTCGGGGCTGTCTGGCTAAGTGGCACGCTATCCCGCATGGCGTGCCGCTGAGTGCGCAGCAACAACAGTATATCGTCAACGTAATCCATCATTGGCTGGTCATAGAGGTAAATCGTGCCTCCTGAACTGACAATGTCTCTGTTTAAGCTACGCTTTTACTAATGCTCAGCGTCAGGAGACGTTATGAAGGCACCTCAAATTCCCGTGAATGAAGCGGAGCGTATGAATGCTCTGCGCGAGTCCGGTCTGCTTGAGATCGACAATTACCCCGCGTTTGATCGTCTTACGCGGCTGGCAACACGCTTTTTCAGGGTGCCGCTGGCGATGATTACGCTGGTGGATGACCACGCCGCGATCGTGAAGTCTGCCGACGGCCAGGTACCTGCCACCCAGCCTCGCGATCTCTCGTTTTGTGGTCATACGATCCTGGGTGACGCGCCGCTGGTGGTGAGTGACACGCTGCTGGACGAACGCTTTGCGGATAATCCGCAGGTGGTGGGAGATCCGGGCGTGCGCTTTTACGCCGGTTTCCCGCTGCGTTTACGTGACGGGGCGTGCGTGGGATCGTTGTGTCTCATTGATTACGCGCCTCGTGAGTTTACCGCGGCGGATGCCGCCGTACTGGCCGATCTCAGCGCGCTGGCAGAGGATGAATTTGCGGCCGTTAGCGCGGCCACAACCGATGAACTTACGGGGCTTTTTAACCGTCGCGGGTTTAACCAGTTTGCGCAGTTTGCACTGTCGGTTTCGCAGCGTCGGGCAGAACCCTTAACCCTTGGCTGGCTGGATCTGGACCATTTCAAAACCATTAACGATCGCTTCGGACATCAGGAGGGGGACAAAGCTCTGAAAGCGATGGCCGCCCTGATGCGTTCCTCGTTCCGCGAGGCCGATCTGCTGGTACGTTTCGGGGGAGATGAGTTCGCGGTGCTGTTTGCGGATACCGATGAGCCTGGCGCCTGGATCGCCATGCAGTATCTCGTTGAACAAACGGAAAAGTATAACGCGCGTCAGCTGCATCCCTGGTCGTTACAGTTTTCCTGGGGGCTGAGCGAGTTCGATCATCACCGCAACGATATGCAGGCATGGCTAAAACACGCGGATGCGCAAATGTACGCCATGAAGCGGCAACACCACGGCGAGAAATGACATAACGAAATCCTATGTCATCACTTATTGCGTTACAAAAATGTTAATAGCAAAGTGGAGAGATTCAACCTAAGGACGCACAATGAACTCTCCCATGCTGATTAAACCTCTCTCCCGGCAGGACATCCTCACCCACATCGATGCCCTGAACGATATTCTCATCAACTGTGTCAACGGCGGCGCCTCCGTCAGCTTTATGCTGCCTTTTTCTGCCGGGAAAGCCCAAACCTTCTGGGTCGGCGTCGCAGACAGCGTCGGGCGCGACGAGCGTACCGTCCTGGGCTGTTTTGATGCGGAGCAGGGGCTGGTTGGCACGGTCCAGCTGATCACCGATCAGCCTGAAAACCAGCCGCACCGTGCAGATGTTGCGAAATTGCTGGTTCATGAGAAAGCGCGCCGTAAAGGGGCGGCAATGGCGCTGATGGAAGCCCTGGAGGCGGTTGCACGTGAAAAAGCGCTTACGGTACTGGTGCTTGATACCTCAACCGGCAGCGGCGCGGAGACGTTTTACCAGAGAGCAGGCTGGCAAAAGGCGGGGGAGATCCCACGCTACGCCCTGATGCCGAACGGGGACATGACGGCGACCTCGGTGTTCTATAAATTTCTGTGATTATTTTTCACCATCGCATCCTGAGTTGATCCAGACAGGGGTTATGGTCCTGAAGTTTTGATAAGTTATCACACCAATCTTATCAGGCTGTATGACTAATCATAAAGGACCTCCATTGTGAACACACTCAACCGTCGTGATTTCCCCGGTGCGCGCTATCCTGAACGTATCATCCAGTTTGGCGAAGGTAACTTCCTGCGCGCGTTCGTTGACTGGCAAATCGACCTCTTAAACGAGCATACCAATCTCAATGCCGGTGTGGTGATTGTGCGGCCGATCCAGAGCGATTTTCCGCCGTCCCTGAGCACCCAGGATGGTCTGTATACAACGATTATTCGCGGTCTGAATGAGCAGGGGGAAGCGGTAAGCGATGCGCGTCTTATTCGTTCCGTGAATCGTGAAATCAGCGTCTACAGCCAGTACGATGAATTTCTGAAGCTCGCCCATAACCCGGACATGCGGTTTGTCTTCTCCAATACCACGGAGGCGGGGATCAGCTATCACGCGGGGGATAAGTTTGACGATGCGCCAGCTGTCAGCTATCCGGCCAAACTGACGCGTCTGCTGTTCGAGCGCTTTACCCACTTTAACGGGGCAGCGGATAAAGGCTGGATTATCATTCCTTGCGAACTCATCGACTACAACGGCGATGCCCTGCGTGAACTGGTGCTGCGCTATGCACAGGAGTGGGCGCTGCCGGCGGCATTCATTGCGTGGCTGAATGATGCTAACACTTTCTGTTCGACGCTGGTTGACCGCATTGTTACCGGCTATCCGCGTGATGAGGTGGCAGAGCTGGAAGCCGGTCTGGGCTATCACGACAGCTTCCTCGACACGGCGGAACACTTCTATCTGTTTGTTATTCAGGGGCCGAAATCACTTGCAGCGGAACTGCGCCTGGATAAATACCCGCTCAATGTCCTGATTGTTGACGATATCAAACCGTATAAAGAGCGTAAGGTGGCGATCCTCAACGGCGCGCACACGGCGCTGGTTCCGGTCGCTTTTCAGGCCGGCCTGGATACGGTAGGGGAAGCCATGAACGACGCGGAAATTTGCGCGTTCGTAGAGAAGGCTATTTATGAGGAGATTATTCCGGTCCTGGATCTGCCGCGCGACGAGCTGCACTCCTTCGCCAGTGCCGTAACGGGACGTTTCCGTAATCCGTACATTAAGCATCAGCTGCTGTCGATTGCACTGAACGGGATGACCAAGTACCGTACCCGTATTCTGCCGCAACTGCTGGCAGGGCAGAAGGCGACCGGCAAACTGCCAGCACGTCTGACCTTTGCTCTGGCGGCGCTGATTGCATTTTACCGTGCCGAGCGCAACGGTGAGCGCTATCCGGTGCAGGACGATGCGCACTGGCTTGAACGTTACCAGCAGTTGTGGACGCAACATCACGACAAACAGGTCACTACCCGTGAACTGGTATCGTCAGTGTTAAGCGTGAGCGAGCACTGGGAACAGGATCTGACTCAGGTGAACGGACTGGTAGAACAGGTTGCGCAGGATCTGGATGCGATTTTAAGCAAAGGCATGCGCGATGCGGTGAAACCGCTCTGCTAATCATGATGCCCGGCGTTTGCCGGGTTTTTTACAGACCCTATTTAGTTACAACATACTATGTGCTCTTTTTTTAAAAAGCACATGCAGCACCGTGCGCGTAAAGCTTTGCAGGTCAGAAAATGCAATGAATTAGTAACAAGCTTGCAACCGTGAGGGGGATCACGTTTAATAGCCGCGCTCTTTACTTATCTGAAGCTGATTATGATTGTTCGACCTCAACAGCACTGGCTGCAACTGATTTTTGTCTGGCATGGTTCGGTACTCCCCAAAATTTATACCCGACTGCTGCTTAACTTCCTGCTTTCCATCGCCGTGATTGTCATGCTGCCGTGGTACACCTCGCTGGGCATTCGGTTTACCGTCGCGCCGTTCAGCATTCTGGGTGTGGCTATTGCCATCTTCCTGGGATTCCGTAATAACGCCTGTTATTCCCGCTACGTTGAGGCACGTCTGCTTTGGGGGCAGTTGATGATAGCGGCGCGCTCGCTGTTTCGCGAGGTAAAAAACACGTTGCCGGATGATAAACATCTTGGAGAGTTTGTCCGCCTGCAAATCGCGTTTGCTAACTGTCTGCGTATGACCCTGCGCAGAGAAACCAATGCCGATCAGCTGTCCCGCTATCTGGCTCCAGACGATTTACGCAAAGTGATGGACGCCAACTCGCCAGCGAACCGTATCCTGCTGATCATGGGGGAGTGGCTGGCCGTACGGCGGCGTAGCGGGCACCTTTCAGACATCCTGTTTCACAGCCTCAACAACCGCCTGAATGATATGTCCATCGTGCTGGCTGGCTGTGAGCGTATCGCCAATACGCCAGTCCCGTTTGCCTATACGCTGATCCTGCACCGGACGGTGTATCTGTTCTGCATCATGCTGCCGTTTGCGCTGGTAGTTGATCTGCATTACATGACGCCCTTTGTCTCTGCGCTGATTTCCTACACTTTTATCTCGCTGGATACGCTGGCGGAAGAGCTGGAAGATCCGTTTGGGACGGAAGATAACGATCTGCCGCTGGACGCCATCTGCAACATGATGGAGCGCGATCTGTTGCAGATGAACGATGAAGAGAACATCCCTGAAAGACTGATGCCGGATAAGCATTATCAGCTGACCTGACGGGCATTCCACTCATCGCGGGTGATTTCCCACAGCTCCGAATCCAGCAGGCCGCTGACATAGGCTTTCTTCTCCGTCCTGATGAGCCGCATGCCGCTGCTGTCTGAAATTCGTCGGGAGCGGCTGTTGGCCGCCGCTTTCGGCGCGCGTAACACCGGTTTATTGAGCGTATTGAACCAGTAGTCCGTGGCTGCAATACTCGCCTCGCGCATATATCCCTGGCCCTGAAATTCCGGTGCGAGCCAGAAGCCCCGGTTGTTGTCCTCCACGTCATACAGGCAAATCAACCCCATCAGTTCGTCAGGCGCTTCGCGACGGCGAATCGTCCAGAACCACGCAATCCCTTTGGCCATATCGGGTAGTGCAACGTTATTAACATAATTTTCTGCACCGTTTTCCGGGTAGGGCCAGGGGACTGAAGCCACCATATAGCGGACAATCTCCCAGCGGGGATAGCGTTGCTGGATCTGGACGGCATCGGCGGCAACAAGGGGTTTAAGTAATAAGCGTTCTGTCGTAAGCGTGGGTATCGTCATCCGGTGATCTCCATATTTGAGCGTTATCATTTGTTTGGGTTCTGATATTTCATCAATATCACATTCCAGTTGGTCGTGCTTTTGTTATTCAGATTTATCCATAAAGGAGTATGTAATGCCAAGAAAAGCCAGGCCCGAAGAAGCCGAAACACTCTGGCACGTCCGTAACGAAGCGATGCGCCATGGCTGTAAAATCTGTTACGACGCAGAAGTGATTGCGCGCTGGACGTCAGAAAAGATGCCTGAACATTACCGTACCTCCAGGTCGATTTCGTGTTATAGGCCTGCCCATGCAGGAGCTGAACTGCTCCCAAATGGAGCTACGGTTTACGAAGTTCAATAGCTTATTTACATTTGCTTACATAAATACACTTTCTTTACATTAAGTAATATAAGATATTTTTTTAGCACAAAATGCAAAACTAAATTAAATGGAGATGATTTATGTCGAATATAAGAGCATTAAGCCTTAATGAGATAGCATTAGTAAGTGGCGGCAATGGAAGCGGTAATTATGAAGGTGTCGGTAGTCGTAACACCAGCTCTAAACCTGGTAATTCAAAAGGAAACAATGGCTCTATTTACAAGGGCGTTGACTCATGCGGCGCAGGAATCATCGGTGGTCTAATCGCCGGCTCTCCTGGGGGGCCAGTGGGTATGACCGCTGGGGTAATTGGTGGAGCTATAGCTGGCCAGTGCACAAAAGAAAGTTTTTCAGATCGTGGTAGTAAAGATAAAAGTAATAATTACAACGGCCCCGGACAATGCCGTTGGTAAGTAATTTGAGTTGTGTGTGATAATAATTTAAAAGCTCATTATAACTGAATGTTATTCTAGGTGTTTCGATATTTAATGATTATTCGAAGTAGTCATGATGAGCTATTGTTTTTGATAAAGTTAATGTAATCACAAGTATCGGGTTAAGCATGAAACAATTTTTAAATTTCCTAATTTACTTATTTTTTTTCATTATCGCATTTACCCTTTTGAAATACGCTGAAGTTCTTGAGTTTGACGAAGTATCACGGCCAGGGATTATATCAAGGTTTATTATTGCGTTGATTGTATTAATAGCAGTAACTCGATGGGGCGTTAACTTGATGAATAGGTTTAAAAGTAAATAAAGTACACTCCGATAAAAATTGTTGTGTTGCAGAATGGAATCATTACAAATGTTCACTGAAGTTAAAGTGCATGATATCAAAAAATGATTACGATATCATAGCCATATTTGTTGATTCTTATATAAAATATGAATTAATAATAGGTTGAACATGATAATCTTTAGGCATGTCTATCCATTCATTTATAGTAAGAAAAACGTAATTGTTCTTTTTATTGCGTCTGTTATCTCAATAATAATTACGTTATCGCCATCCATAACCCTCCGCTATCTTACTCTCGATGTGTCATTTTTCTTATTGTTTATTGCGGAATTTTCAATTGCATTTTTCTTGTATATTTTTTACTTAAGGAAGTTGGATGGTTTTAAATTACGCCCAAGTAGAGATTTAACTTCAATAAAATTTTCTATTGTTGTGTTGTTTGTCATTTTGCTGGTTCAGTATAATGTTTATCTTTACAGGGATAATTTATATCATTATGGACCTTCCCATATTAGTTTTATAGCATTTATAATAGCCACCTTCGTAGTCCCATATTATGAGGAGATTATATACAGGGGCTGTATCTTCGGTGTTTTCCACTCAATTTTTAATAAAAAGTATATTATCCCATGTATATTGACTTCATTGTCTTTTTGTCTGATGCATGGACAGTATTATAACATTTTAGATCAATCCATTCTTTTTTTGGTGTCAATATTGCTATTAATAGTTAGAATAAGAAGCAGAGGGCTTTTTTATCCTATTATAATTCATTCGTGCATGAATGCTTTTGTTTTGTCGTTAAATTTTTGAAGGGTATTTGGGATATGAATATCTTCAGGGAAGAGGCTTTAAATCATCAAACAGATTCTGATTATGGTGAGATTGTCTTACCTGCGTCATTCGGTTTATCAGTAAGCGCACTCACAACGTTATTCATATTTCTGTGCCTGATACTCTTTATTCTTTATGGTAGCTATACACGTAAGGCTCACCTTTCCGGAATCGTTATGCCCTCATCCGGGCTGGTAAAAATCACTCCTCAATATGCTGGCTACGTAACCAAATTGACCGCCTCAGAAGGTCAACACATTATTGCCGGTGAGACTCTTTATCATATCAGCGGTGAACATTTCAACGAACAGGGGGCAGGTACACTCGCTGCTATAAGACTTTCCCTACAAACTCAGTTTACAATGCTGACTTCTCAACAGACCCTGGAATTGCGTGACAACAGTCAGCAGCAGCATGCCATACAACAGCGAATAGTTTCCCTGAAACCTCAGGTTAAAAGTGCAGAAAAGCGTCTGTCACTTGCCGTGCATCAGGCTGCGCTGGCCGTGTCTGTTATGGAGCGCTATAAGAAACTTGCTGATACGCATTACGTATCAGATATCGAATACCAGCAGAAGCAGATTGACGTTTCAACGTCACAGCAAAACGTTGAGGATCAGCGTCAGGGGCTTCTGCAACTGCACACCGCGATGGAGGCTGCTAAAGACGACCTTGACCATCTCATCGTTCAGGGTGAAAGCCGGAAGGCTGAAATGGACAGGCAGTTGCAGGTGATCAGGCAACAGCAGGACGAACTGGCAGGTAAGGAAAATTTCACGCTGACTTCACCGGTATCCGGAACCGTTGCTGCTGTGCTGGTCAGACAGGGACAGTCTGTCAGGGCATCTGAACCTGTCATGACCCTCATTCCCGACAATGCCCGTTTGCAGATAGAACTCTATGCTACCAGTCAGAATGCTGGCTTTATTCAGGCGGGGCAGCGTGTTGCCCTGCGGTTCTCTGCCTTCCCCTATCAGAAGTTTGGTGTGCAGTACGGGACTATCCGTGAAATAAGCCATACAACGCTGACATCTTCTGATTTACTCTCCGTATCTCCTGTGACCTGGAAGGAGAATGAAGGTCATTACCGCGTCATCGTTGAACCTGAAAATACTTTTATTCTGGCTTATGGGAAACAGGAAGCCCTGCGCCCCGGCATGGTTCTTGAGGGGGATGTCAGCCTGGATACCCGCAATTTGTGGGAGTGGCTGACTGAGCCGCTCTGGAGCCTGAAAGGAAAGCTGTGATGGATACACTCAAATGGACCGGGAGAAAACAGCTTCCTCTCACCCGACAGACAGAGTCAGCGGAATGTGGTTTGGCATGCCTGGTCATGATGGCCTGCTGGCATGGTCTGCAAACAGACTTACCCACACTGCGCGAACGTTTCAGTATCAGCTCACAAGGGATGACCCTGCAGAGACTGACTGAATGTGCGGCCGGTATCGGATTATCCAGCCGGGCAGTTCGGCTGGAGCTTGAGGACCTAAGATCCCTTTCTCTCCCGTGTATTCTCCACTGGAACATGAATCATTTTGTTGTGCTACATAAAGTTCGCGGAAGCAGGCTGGTTATTCATGATCCGGAAAAGGGAAAAGTAACGCTCTCCCTACAGGATGCTGGAAAACATTTCACCGGCGTCGCGCTGGAGCTGATGCCAGCCAGTGATTTTACCGCTCGGGATGAAAGGAAAAAAATCCATCTGCGCCAACTGACAGGTAAAACACCGGGTCTGTTGTCGGCAATGTCGCGAATTATCGTTTTTGCCGTGGCACTCGAAATCCTGACACTGGGAAGCCCGCTTCTCAACCAGCTGGTGATTGATGAAGTCCTGGTGGCTGCCGACCAGAGTTTGTTGACCGTCATTATTATTGCGCTTCTGCTGATGTCACTGACCCAGATGCTGCTGTCACTGGCCCGCCAGTGGGCGAGTATTACACTGTCCGTCAATTTTAACATGCAGTGGACAGCACGGGTTTTCCATCATCTGGTCCATCTTCCTCTGGCCTGGTTTGATGCACGCAGTAAGGGGAGTATTAATGCTCGTTTTGAGGCGGTAGATACCATCCAGCAGGCGCTGACTACGCAAGTGCTGGAAGGTATTCTGGATGTGTTGCTCGTGGTGACTGCGCTTTGCATGATGCTGCTGTACAGTCCTGAAATGACATTGATCGCCGTACTTGCAGCCATTTTCTATGGTGTGTTGAGGGCACTGTGGTATCCGTCCCTTCGACAGTCGGCAGAAGATGCCTGGGATGCAGGTGCCAAGGAGTCCGGGCATTTTCTTGAAACACTCAACGGGATCCTCAGCCTGAGAATTAACGGTGTGACGGCACATCGTGAGGCCGCCTGGCTGAATCTCAACGTTGCCCGCAGAAATACGCAGTTGCGTCAGAGCCGTCTGCTGATGTGCTATGACATTGCTCACACTCTTACCGGCAGCGTGGTATCAGCAATCATTTTGTGGAAAGGCGCCGGGGAGGTATTGAATGGAACCTTCACCGTCGGCATGCTGGTTGCTTATTTATCCTATCAGACGCGTTTTTCTTCCAGTATCAGTAGCCTGACTGATAAGTTTTTTTCCTGGCGTATGCTCGATGTTTACAACGAACGACTGGCTGATATTGTACTGACCCCGACAGAAGGCCTTCAGCAACAGCCTTTTCGTGAGCATAACAACGCTTCGCACATTCCTTCTGTATCCCGCAGGGAGATGGATGAATATGCTCATGCTCCTCTAGTACTTGAGCACATCATCTTCAGCCACAAGGGAGGGGAAAATCCGATAATCGGCGGGGTGTCGCTGACACTCAATCCCGGAGAAGTCGTTGCCATTACAGGTAAATCCGGATGCGGGAAAACGACACTGGTGAAGCTTATCCTTGGGATCCACATCCCTGATGAGGGCAGGATCAGGGCATTTGGCATATTGCATACGCATCCGGATTATTTTCAGGTTCGTCAGCGTATCGGTACCGTACTGCAGGATGACCATCTTTTCAAAGGTTCTGTAGCAGATAACATTATTTTTTTCAGTGATGACCGAAATTATGAACGAATGATCCAGTGCGCAAGACTGGCACTTATCGACAGCGATGTTATGGCAATGCCGATGGGGTATCAGACGCTGATTGGTGAAACCGGCGGAGGGCTTTCCGGAGGACAAAAACAACGCATTCTGCTGGCAAGGGCGTTGTACAAGAAACCGGGATTCCTGTTACTGGATGAAGCGACCAGCCACCTTGATGTTGAGAGTGAAATCCGGATAAGCCAGACCTTACGTCAACTGGGGCTTCCTGTTCTGCTGATAGCCCATCGCCCGGAAACCATAGCCTCTGCAGACCGGGTTTTGTATCTGGCAGACGGCTACTTAACGGAGCTGAATCTCCAGCATACAGTCAATAATGGCGAGTCTGTTTGTGAATATACTAATGACGTGATGGCAAAAAATTAACCTTAACGTACATAATTTTCGATATCCAAACTTACCCCTATCTGGAAGATCTATTTGTTGACGCTGCCGAACGTGGCGCAGGGGCGGGTAAAGCGCTTATCGACGCCCTGATCGATGAGGGTAAGCGGGAAGGGTGGTCAAAACTCTACTGGGTAACCCGCCTGCACAATCCGGCGCGTAAGCTGTATGACCACTATGGTGAAGCCGACGATTACGTCCGGTACCGAATCACCCCTTAACCGGGTTTGTATCACACTGTATCTGCGTCTGTGATACATACACAGGTATGCAATAAAGCCGCATCCGCACACATCTCCTATACAAACGCATGGTGATATATCTCCGTCAACTGAACTCACCCGGAGATAACATCATGTTTAATAAACTCGCATACTCAGCCGTCGCCCTGACCGTTTCACTTGGCACCGTGATGTCCTGTCAGGCAGAAGCGACGGGTAAGGATTACGCGTCGGCTTTTAACCAGGTTAAACAGATTAACGCTGGCGATTTGAACGTCGGTTACGTCGATATCGGGCCAAAAGAGGGGCAACCGGTGATCCTGCTGCATGGCTGGCCGTACGACATTCACAGCTACGCTGAAGTGGCCCCCGCGCTGGCCGCGAAAGGGTATCGTGTCATTGTGCCGTCCCTGCGCGGGTACGGCACCACGCGCTTTATTTCTGATAAAACGCCGCGAAACGGCCAGCCTTCGGCAATGGCAAAAGACATCGTTAACCTAATGGACGCCCTGAATATCAGACAGGCGGTGTTTGCCGGTTATGACTGGGGGGCGCGTACGGCGGATATCGTTGCGGCGCTCTGGCCGGAACGCGTGAAATCGCTGGTCTCGGTGAGTGGCTACTTGATCAGCAGCCAGGCGATTGGCAAACAGCCTTTACCGCCGAAGGCAGAGGTTCAGTGGTGGTATCAGTTCTATTTCGCCACGCCGCGCGGTGCGGAAGGCTATGCTAAAAATACGCACGATTTTGCCCGGCTGATCTGGTCCCAGGCTTCGCCTGACTGGAAATTCAGCGATGCCACCTTCAATGCGAGCGCCAAATCCCTCGATAACCCGGACCACGTTGCCGTCACGCTCAGTAATTACCGCTGGCGTCTGGGGCTGGAGAAGGGGGAGCAGAAATATGACACCTACGAACAAAAGCTGGCTAAGCTGCCGAACATTACGGTGCCGACCATCACCATCGAGGGCGGTAACAACGGGGCACCACATCCTGCACCCGCAGCCTATGCGGGGAAATTCACCGGAAAATATGAGCACCGTACTTTCGGCGCAACGGTGGGCCACAACCCGCCGCAGGAAGATCCGCAGGACTTTGTTAAAGCAGTTGTCGACGCGGATAAGCTCTGATATGTGCTATTTTCAATCCGTTACCTCTTAATCAGGAGCCTGCGGTGGAGCATATTGATCACATCCTTGTCGTCGATGACGACAGGGATATTCGTGAACTGATTGTCGATTACCTCGTGAAATCCGGCTATCACGCCTCTGGTGCGGCGAACGGAAAAGAGATGCGCATGGTGCTCGACAAACAGCATATCGACCTGGTGGTGCTGGACGTGATGATGCCCGGCGATGATGGCCTGACGCTGTGTCGACAGCTGCGCAGCAGCAGGCATAAGGATCTGCCGATCCTGATGCTTACCGCGCGCAATGAAGACACGGACCGGATCCTGGGGCTGGAGATGGGCGCGGACGATTACGTGGTGAAACCGTTTGTGGCCCGCGAGCTGCTGGCACGTATTAAAGCCATCCTGCGTCGTTTTCGCACTATGCCGCCTAATCTTCAGGTCACCGAGGCAGGGCGTCTGGTGGTGTTCGGTGACTGGCAGCTGGATACCGTGGCGCGTCATCTGATTGATAACGAGGGACTGATTGTGGCGCTCAGCGGGGCGGAATACCGTCTTCTGCGCGTATTCCTCGACCATCCTCAACGGGTGCTGACCCGCGACCAGTTGCTGAACCTGACGCAGGGACGTGACGCCGAGCTGTTTGAACGTTCGATTGATCTCCTGGTGAGCCGCGTGCGACAGCGCCTGAATGAAGATGCCCGCACGCCAGCCTACATTAAAACCGTACGCAGCGAGGGCTACGTTTTTACCATGCCGGTGACCATCGTCGAGGCCAATGAATGACGCTGTGGCCCCGCACGTTACTGGCCCGGCTGCTGATCATTGTGCTGCTCGGGCTGTTGCTGGCTAACGCGCTCAGCCTGACGCTGGTCATGGTTGAGCGAATGCGCAGTGCGCGCACGGTTATGCTGGGCAATCTGGAGAACGACGTCGCGACCAGCGTGGCCATTCTCGACCGGCTTCCGGCCAAAGAGCGGCCAGAGTGGCTGGAACGCCTCAGTCGCGGTAATTATCGTTATATTCTTGGTCCGGGCGAGCCAGGCGCAGCACCAACGGATAAACGCTCGCGCGATGCGGTCCGAACCCTGAAAGAGACGCTTTCTTCCCAGTATCCGCTGCGTTTTACGGCCGTTCCGGGGCCGATTTCCCATATTCAGGCCCATCTGACGCTCCGCGACGGCGCACCGCTCACCATCGATCTGATCCCGCGCATGCCGCCTGTCGCCAGCTGGTTGCCCGTGGTGCTGGTTCTTCAGCTGTTACTTGTCGCGCTCTGCTCCTGGGTTGCCGTGCGCCAGGTTGTCCGGCCCTTCCTGCAATTCACGCGCGCGGTTGATTCCCTCGATCCTGCGGCCCATTCTCCGATGACTGAAAAAGGTCCGGTTGAGGTGCGCCAGGCAGCGCACGCTTTTAATGAGATGCAGTCGCGGATACAGACCTATCTGCGTGAACGCGCGCAGATTCTGGCGTCCATTTCTCACGATCTCCAGACGCCCATCACGCGCATGAAGCTGCGGATCGAAATGGCGGATCAGCCCGAACTCCGCGATAAGCTGCTGAGCGACCTGGATAATATGTCGCGCCTGGTAAGGGAGGGGATTGCCTATGCCCGGTCATCAGAATCTCTGGAAGAGACCACGCTGAAGCTGGAGCTGAATGCGTGGGTTAACAGCATCGCCAGTGATTATCAGGACATTGGTAAAAACGTGCAGTTTCATGCACGCAATGCGCGTCTGCCGATCGTCACTCGTCCCCAGGCATTGCGCAGGGTAATGACCAATCTGCTCGATAATGCGCTGAAGTTTGGCGATAGCGCGGTAATAGAGATTGATGAAAATGAAAGGCAGGTAGCGATCCGCATTATGGATAACGGCCCTGGCATCCCGGAGGCAGAACTGGAGGCGGTGTTACAGCCGTTCTACCGGGTTGAAACGTCGCGCAACCGGGAAACGGGCGGCACCGGGTTAGGCCTCGCCATTGCCGCGCAGCTCACCGCCCAGCTTGACGGGAAATTGCATCTTGCAAACCGGGCAGAGGGAGGGCTGGCCGTAAGCGTGATCCTTCCGCGCGGTTAATTGTACGCCTGTGTATCTGCACCCCGCGCCGATACGCAGGCAGACAAAATCCAGCTTTTCAAACACGGCCTGAACACATTCGTACGATGAAATGACCTCACTGCATCTTCGCAGCAACCGTATCGTGAGGTCGTTATGTTTATGATAATCGCTTTTTTAGGCGGCATGATTAGTCTGCTCAGTCCGTGCACGCTTCCCGTCATTCCTCTGCTGTTCGCCGGCTTTCAGGGGCAGCGCAAACACATTCTGGCGCTTCTGGCGGGAATGATTGTGATGTTCATGTTGGTGGCGATGGTAGTAACGGTTGCCAGCGAGTGGATCGCTGACGCCACCGTTATCGGTCGCTGGATTGCGCTGCTGGTACTGAGCATTGCCGCCCTGGCCCTGATCTTCCCGCAGTTCGCTCAGCGCATTGCCCGCCCGGCGGTCAGCGCGGGAAACGTTCTCAATACCCACAGCATGCAGCGACGCGGTCTGGTTTCGGCTTTTCTGGCAGGGCTGGCCGTTGGGCTGCTGTGGTCCCCCTGTGCCGGACCGATTCTCGGGGCGATCTTCAGCATTAATATTGCGGGCCACTCGGCCATCGCAACCGGAGCGCTGTTAGCCGCTTACGGCAGCGGGTGCGCGTTGATGCTGGGGCTGCTTGTCGCGGGGGGCCGTAAGCTGATAACCCCTCTGAGAGCCAAATCCGCATTGATGGCACGTTTGCGTCAGGGAGCGGGAGTGATGATGTTAGCCGCCGTTGCGTTCAACGCCAGCGGAATGACCTCAGCCCTGAAAGGCGCCAACGGTGTTGCCGACCAGCTGGAAAACGCCCTGTTGAGCCTTGCGCAACCAACCTCCACGCAGGTGAAACTGCAACCGGTCGCTGACGCGACGCCGGGCAGCCAGCTACCGTCATTAAGCGGCGGTACGGGTTGGGTTAACGGTGACCCTGTCACGTCTGAGGCCTTGCGTGGGAAAGTTGTGCTTATCGATTTCTGGACCTGGGACTGTATCAACTGCCAGCATACCCTTCCGCATGTGCGTGACTGGGCGAAGAAATATCAGTCTGAAGGTCTGGTGGTGATTGGCGTCCACACCCCGGAATACCCCTGGGAAAAGCCGTTATCATCGGTGAAAAACGCGGTCAACAAATGGCAGTTGCCGTACCGCGTAGTGACGGATAATAACTACAAAATCTGGAGCGCGTTCGGAAATCAGTACTGGCCCGCACATTACTATTTCGATGCGAAAGGGCAACTGCGTTACACCGCGTTTGGCGAGGGGAGCTATGACAAGCAGGAGGCCGTGATTCAGCAGTTGCTCAAGGAAGCGCGTTCCTGATCCGGCTTACGGAACCCGCTGAGCCACCAAAAACAGGCGCGGAAAAGCCAGCAGTATCTGCCCGTTCTCCTGGAGCGGATACTGCTCTTCCAGCAGCTCAAGGTAGCGTTTCAGATAGTTTTTCTGCTCGCTTTCGTTGAGTTCCTGTAACCACGGGCGTAACCCTGTAGCGCTGACCCAGTCAATAATCGCCTGATGAGAGCTCATCTGATGGAAGTAAGTGGTGCGCCAGATATCCACGTCGCATCCCGCTTCCGTCAGAATATCGTAGTAGGCATGGATACCCGGCAATGGCTCGCGGCCACGATCGGGGTAGCCCTGTTCCCAGGCAACTTCACGCATCAGGGCGTGCGTCGGCTCAAGCCAGTTGTCAGGCATTTGCACCGCCAGCACGCCGTTTAACTGGAGCAGTGAAACCAGGTGTGGCAGAAGGTGGTAATGGTCCGGGATCCATTGCAGTGAGGCGTTGGCGTAGATCAGGCTGAGCGGCTGGTCAGGTTTGTAGTGCCGGATATCCGCCTCAACAAAGTGGCAGTCTGGCAGGGCCTGTCGGGCTTCCTCCAGCATGGCCGGAGAGTTATCCACGCCGGCGATCTGCGCAGAAGGCCAGCGCTGTTTCAGCAGCGCGGTGCTGTTGCCTGGCCCGCAGCCCAAATCCACGCCAGAGGTTATGTCAGCAAGCGGCACCCGGGCGAGTAACTCAGCGGCGGGACGTGTTCGTTCTGCGCTGTACTGTAGATAAAGAGAGGGATCCCAGTCGGCCATTTTCGCATCTCCATGTTGAGGTGTTCAGCAAGAATAGCACAGGCAAATACCTGCGCCGGGGCAGGTATCTGGCTAATGGTGAGATTATAAAATGCCTTTGAGGGCCAGGTGATAGAGCAGCATGATGGTTTTTCCGTCGACAATCTGCCCATTTTCAATGCCCCGAAGCGCGTCGTCCAGCGTCATTTCCAGTACGTCGATATCTTCTCCCTCTGCTTTAACGCCGCCG
Source organism: Enterobacter cloacae complex sp. 397G4 (assembly GCF_050031515.1). Classification (NCBI taxonomy): domain Bacteria; kingdom Pseudomonadati; phylum Pseudomonadota; class Gammaproteobacteria; order Enterobacterales; family Enterobacteriaceae; genus Enterobacter; species Enterobacter cloacae complex sp. 397G4. Next base: position 2,434,665 of record NZ_JBLGWE010000001.1, read on the forward strand.
CCCGCGCTGGTCCGATCCTGCGGATGATATTCCGCCAGATAGAAGTAGAGTTTCTCGGTAACCGAGCCCGGGCTCATATAGGCCTCAAAAATTTTCTCTACGCGCGTCACCTTATACCCGGTTTCTTCTTCCGCTTCGGCCTTAATCCGGCTTTCCGGGTCAAGGTTATCGAGCAACCCGGCGGCCGCCTCAATGAGATCCTCTTCGTGACCATTTATAAACACCGGGAAACGGAACTGACGCGTCAGAATGACGGTTTTGCTGTCGCGATTATAGAGCAGGATCGTCGCGCCATTCCCCCGGTCATACACTTCACGCTCTTGTCGCTGCCAGTCGCCATCGCTGCGCTGGAGGTCAAAAGTGTATTTTTTCAGGTTATACCAGTTGTCGGACAACGTTTCGCTGTTGATAATGCGTATATCTGCACGTTTTGATTGCACGTTTGGCTCTCCTCTCGTAGAGTAAGCATCATAAACAGCACTATCGTGCAAATACAAGGCATATCGTGCAGCAACAGGAATAATTCATGCTCACAAGCCAGCGTAAACAGTTGATTCTGGAAAAACTGGAGGCGGAAGGTCAGGTCCAGTCTACTGCGCTCAGCCTCTTTTTCTCGGTGTCTGAGGACACTATCCGCCGGGATTTACGTGAACTGGCGGCAGAAGGGCGTTTGCAGCGTGTTCACGGCGGTGCACTGCCAGCATCGTCAGCGATTGCGCCTTTTGCCGAGCGTCAGTCCGTTAAAATGGATGCAAAAAAACGCGTGGCACGGCGAGGCGCGCAGCTCATTTTACCGGGGCAGGTGGTGATCATTGATGGCGGGACGACCACCTCCGAACTTATTACGTTCTTACCACCCGATTTACGGATAACCGTGGTGACGCACAGCCCGGGTATCGCTTTGGGGCTGGTCGACCATCCATGCATAGAGGTGATCCTGATTGGTGGTCGTTTGTATAAACACTCCATCGTCACGGTCGGCGCGGCCGCTATTGAAGGCATCAATAATATTCATGCGGATCTGTTCTTCATGGGGGTCACTGGCGTCCATCCTGAGGCCGGGCTGACCACCGGAGATTATGAAGAAGCGTGCATCAAACGTGCATTTTCCGGCAGAGCGGCGGAAACGGTGGTATTGGCCTCACCGGAAAAGATCAACACGGCCTCGGCGTTTGTGATTGGCGACCTGTCGCTGGTGAATACGCTGGTTGTTGAAAACACAACGGATGAACGCTGGGTGAGCGCTCTGAAAGAAAAGGGCGTTGCGGTGATCGCAAGCCAGTAAATATCTGCTTTTTTGCCAGCCTGACCGCGTGGCTGTCAAACAGACAAAGGTTATCCTTCACGCGGATTTCTAGACTAAGGCTTTCATCTGTTTAAGGACAAGCCATGAAAGCGGTCTCCATTCTGACGTGCGGCGCGGACCCAACCGCGCAACGCCTGTCAACGTCTGCCATTCAGCTGGCCATAAATAGCGCTCAACAGAACGATGTCATTGTTATTCCGCAAGGCCGTTTTCTGACCGGAGCACTGTTTCTGAAAAGCGGTGTTTCGCTTTGCCTGGACGCTGGCGCACAGCTCGTTGGAAGCCAGGATCTGGCTGATTATCCATTGATAAACACCCGGGTGGCCGGCATTGATATGCGCTGGCCGGCAGGCATTATTAATATCATCGATTGTGAAAACGTCAGTATTACCGGTACAGGTACGATAGACGGGCAGGGTGTTATCTGGTGGCGACGCTTCTGGGGCGATGACGAGCGCAGCGGCATGGTCGGCGATTACAGCGCCAGAGGATTGCGCTGGGTGGTTGATTACGACTGTCAGCGCCCGCGCAATATTCTGGTCTTTGAAAGCCAGAGCATTCTGCTGCGTGATTTTACCAGTCGGGAGTCCGGATTCTGGAACGTGCACCTTTGTTATTCGCGCCATATCACGGTTGAGGGCGTGAAAATCAGCAATTCTGCGGGGCCGAGCACCGACGGGATTGATATCGATTCCTGTGAACAGGTGCGGGTTGAACGCTGCATTGTTTCCTGTAATGACGACAATATCTGCATAAAATCAGGACGAGGACGCGAAGCGGCGCAAAAAGCACGTACAGCACGGGATATAGTGATTCGCGGTTGTACGCTGAATAAGGGGTCCGGGATCACGCTGGGGAGCGAAACCTCAGGCGGCATTGAACGCGTCCTGATAGAAGATAACGCGTTTAACGGTACGGGCGTCGGGTTTCGCATTAAGTCGGCCCGCAACCGGGGCGGATTTATCCGTGATATCACCGTCCAAAATTTACATCTTACGGACGTACGTTTCCCGGTGCTGATCCAGCTGAACTGGTTTCCGCAGTACAGCTATGGCGACCGGGGAAATTTATCTGATAAACCAGAACACTGGCGCAAGCTGGCTGAAGGTGTTGAGGGCGAAGCCGGTCTTACTGCGGTCAGCGGACTGACGATTAAAAATATGTCGGCGCATCGCTCAGACAACAAATATTTCTCGCGTGCATTTTTCATTGAGGGGTATCCGGAGCGTCCTGTGACCGGGTTAACGCTGGACGGAATTTTGATTGACGCGTCAGAGTTCGGGAAAATTTCCGGTGTGGATGGGTTGCGCTTTAAGGATGTGCAGGTGACTGCCGTAGAGAACACGCAAGACCGTAACGACAGTTATGAGCGTTGATGTATTGCACGGTGAAGGCGTTAACGTTACTGTTAGAGAGCTACAAGTAAAGAAATCAGGGGCTTACCGTGAAGAAAGAGATGAAAACACTGGAATCGAGACAGATTTATCGTAACCGCTGGATGTCGCTAAAGGAAGACCGGATTCTGAGAGCCGATGGGAGCGAGGGGCTTTATTCCGTCATTGAAAAAGATGATTTCGTGGTCATCATTCCGGTTGAGAATGATGAAATCTATCTGGTTGAACAATACCGATACCCTCTGGGCCAGAGAACCACAGAACTCCCTCAGGGAAGTTGGGAATGTTCTCGCGACGCTGCACCTGAAGACGTTGCCAGAGGCGAGCTTAAAGAAGAAACCGGGTTAAGCGCCGGGAAAATGGAGTACGTCGGTTATCAAAAGCTCGCACAGGGTTATTCAGCCCAGGGTTATCATATTTACCTTGCCACGGAGCTGACATTTACCGGCCAGCAACTGGAGGAGGAAGAATACGGCCTGACGGTGAAAAAAATTAAAATTAGTGCCTTTGCTCAATTAATACGTGACGGCAAAATCACTGACGCCACCTCAGTTACGGCATTCCTGCTGGCGAGAACAAAAAATATGTTCTCTTAATCATAACGTTTTAGATTAATATTGAGTCTCCACATCATTGTCAAAGCCAAGTTCAGATGCCCGGGGCAGCGAAAAGCTCAAATATTTGCTCTGTGCCAGGAGCGGACGTTAATGTCAATGCTCTCAGGCGGAGGCACACCAGAAATGGCTGCATCCTGATAAAATGGTGTTATTGCTTGGAGGTTATTTTTCATATCCGTATAAATTAATCCTACCTGACAAGTACTCACCTAAATATACTTCACTGATTTTACTGAAGCCTTTCTTTGTAACTTCAGTTTCTAACCATTCACTGTCTTTATTAAGGATTTCTAGCAGGTCATGGTTGGCCAAACCGTCCACTATAATTGGATAGCGTATATTTTCATCGCCACTTTGTATGATGGTTAATTGCCCATTTTGTTCGAGAACGACGCGTTTTAGTTGTTCTATCTCATAAATTCCATTTGCTCTTAATTTGAACATTAGATCATTTGCAGAAACACCATTCCGTAAACACTCCTTAACATTAACACTGCCATTGTGTACTAAGGTAATCGGTTTCCCATCAATTATCCTTTTAATTAATCGATTGTTTTCCTTCAGGAATTTAAGAGCGAAGACCAAAAGAGTCCATATGATTAGTACCAGAATAAATTGAAGAACCGATATAGATTCGTTGTAAATTACGCCCCCTATAATTCCCCCCAGCACATAGTTTTGAACCTGGTCCATTGCAGATGAGGGGGCCAGATTTCCTTTTCCCATAAGATTTATTTGAACAATTAAACACAGTATCCCCAGGCCCAACTTTATTATGATAGGTAAATAAATTATCATTTCCACACCTCAGTTTGTTATGATTTCTATTTCTGGGTTTACTAACGAAACCTCTACTAAATTGTATGTTTTTTGATCTGGGCTCAAATTGACGCGATAAAAAACATCACTAATTTTAACGATAATGCCATCAGAGAGTTGTACGGAACTGGAAAATATAGCATTTACATTCACATCTTTTTTTTGTGATAGGAGCCTAACAAAATTAACCATTTGCGAGGATTGAGAATGTATATTTTGACTATCAGTATAATCAGCATACTGAACACCAGAAATGAAGAGCAAAAACAAGAAAACTATGATTGTTAAGTCACGATATTTGGTTTGCAGGCGATGACGCATATACAGGCTAAAAACAACGATCAAGATAAATAAAGTACTAAATATAACTATGTATTTTAAATAGTCATTGATATTAGACTGCATTTGTAGATAATCTATGCTATAAAATTTCATATAAGTTCAATCCCTAACCCCTCAAAACCACATTTTATTATAGTAAAACATTTCCATTTATTAGTTATCAGCTGAAATTGATCATTATCCTTAAGCCAACTATGTTGACTTGCTTGTTATGACTCAAGGCATCTCAATGTTAGTAGCATTCAGAACTTCCGTTCTTCGCTCATGTCGGGCATTTATCATTCTTCCATACAGGTCACTCACTACCGGAAAAAGAATTCAGAGTATAAATAATCTTCTAACGTTTGTCCTGAACCAGCTTAATAAACTAAGGAATCTGCCCGAGGCGCTTGTTGTCCACGATAGCAGCCTAATCAATTTCCTGAATACGATTATAAGTGGAGTAGGGAAGGATGACTCCGTTTAGCCTGAGTTCTTTCCGGCCATCCGGGTAATGCCAGACCTCAATGTACTTCCCAATATTTTGACAGGTGAACATCGTGCAGTTCTTTGTGTTCCTCGCTGGCAGCGTAGGCCCAAAGTCAGTATAGCGTTCGCGGATAATATTGAATGCGTACCGGGCAAGACCATCCGGTAGTTGATTATTGCCGGGTTTCCCGCGACGACGGCCAGCCATACCCAGTGGGCCAGATTCATTGTAACGCAACAGAAGGCGTTCTGAAATATCAAGGCGCTGCGCGGCCATCAGTGTGGTCAGAGGCTGGACGACAACGTCCTGAATGATTTTGAGTCGGTTAACTTTGTCCATAGTGAAAAACTCCGCTGCGTGTGCCGTCATCAGAATCCCTCGATGGTGAATCTATGTGATGTACACTTAACTTATCCTTATCCCAGAACGGACATTACAATTTTGCTGTTACAACCTTAGTACGCATAATGTATATTATGTTAAATTAAATATTATGAAGACTATCCCTCGTCAGATAAGCCCATCGCATCCTACCCCCCTCCCTTTGCCTCTACTGGGGAAGCCGGAGAAACAGTGTCCGTTCCTGAGTCTGCGAAGCTTTAAAACCATGGTGGATATAAAACGCTTTGGCTTCCTCAGTGAGTGCATGAACCATAATCGCCCGCACCCCGATATTCTCAGCTACCCGATAACAGCGTAAAACCGCATCGTGGAGTAAATCGGCTCCCAACCCGTTTCCGCGTAACGAGACATCCACAGCCAGACGGGCAAGTATAATCACGGGAATGGGATCCGGCATGTTACGCCGCAGATTACCTGTCGCTTGCGTATGGTTAACGCTGCCGGTAGCCAGAGAGTAAAATCCCGCGACCTGCTTCGTGCCCGTTTTACAAACGACAAACGTTCGGGCTGCGCCGAGCGCCTGGTTTTTCAGACCTCTTTGTTTTAGCCATTCGTCAAGCACGGCCTCTCCACTGACGAACTCCGCCAGTTGATGGACGCTGGATAAGGGCTCTGGTGCTGTTACACGTCCCACTGAGGTTTCCTTGCCAGCAGTTTTTCTATGGCAGGATCGTCCGCGACCGGGGCATCGAGCATGTCAATGAACTCTGCATACTGTTCATCGTTAAAATTGAATACACGTCGATCGAGGATCACATTCTCGGCTGCCTGACAGGCCATCTCCAGAATGAAGTCTGTACGTGATTTATGGAGGATCTCTGCGGCGGCATCGATAAGCGCCCGCTGGGATTCTTTGGCTCTGAGATTGAGTTGAACATCTGATTTCATAGGTATACCTCTTGTATAGCAATTGCTTTACAAGCATAGCATAAGCGCTGTGTATAGCAATCGCTATACAGAACCCTTAATCATGTCTGACCTCTCCACACCGCATATCGCAAGAATTTGCTCTCTCAGCCAGCGGTGACCAGGGTCGCGTTCCATTCTTGGGTGCCACATCTGCGATACCGTAATACGACGGCCTTTGAACGGCAGCTCGAACAGATGTACCTGGTCCGTTACCTGCTGATTGAGTAAATAGAGCGCGGGTATCATGGCGATAAGATCCGATTCCAGCGCCACGGAGAGCGCCGTCGGAAATCCCGGTACGACGCTGGCGATTTTACGTTTTGTCCCCAGTTCGGCCAGCGCATCGTCAACGGATCCATGCAACGCGCCCTCGGGTGACGCAACCACATGGCCCCAGGCGACATAATCCTTCACGCCTATTTCTGCCTGCTTAGCCAGCGGGTGTCCCTTACGCACGACGCCCACAAACCGATCCTCAAACAACCGTTGCAGCCGTATTTCAGGCCCCATATTGCTCTGGACGCCAATCTCCAGATCAACCAGCCCTTCCCGAAGATAGCGCGACGTTTTTTCCGGCTTAGGCGCGAAGCGTATACAGACGTCCGGCGCGGCATCGGCCACAGCCGCTATAAGCGCAGGCCCAAACGCCACCACAAAACCATCGTTTGCCCTGATGGTAAAAAGACGCGCCAGACTTTGCGCACTGAACGTTTCAGTTGAGGGCTGCAATACCGCCCTCGCCTCGTGCACTGCACGCCTGGCGCGATCCCGGGTCGCTTCGGCCCACGGGGTCAGTACCATGCTACGCCCGGCGCGCACCAGGATCGGGTCGTCTGTAACGTCGCGTAATCTGCTTAATGTCCGGCTCATGGCCGAGGTGCTGAGATTCAGCCGACGGGCGGCACCTGCGACACTCGCTTCGCTCAGCAATATGTCTAGTGCAATCAGTAAATTAAAATCAGGATCGGTCATAGCGCTCATTCCTGTTCATTCAGATAAGGCGTTTCGTGCAACGATAAAGTGCAAATGGTGCGCCTTCCGCCCTGTAAAAGCCATCTTTATAGTTTTGTCATCCATACACTCTTCTCAGAGGACAACATAATGACGCTCTTTTCCAGTCAACCCGGCGACGAAGGACTTCCCGGCCCGGCGCGCGCGCGGGTGATGGCCGCAATTATGACCACCACCTTAATGGGCGTGTTTGATGGCACCATGATCAACATTGCCCTGCCTTCCATGGCTCAGGAGATGCAGGTACCTGCCAGTATTGCCGTCTGGTTCGCCAACGGGTATCTGCTGGCGGCTGCGATGACGCTGGCGATATTCGCGGCGCTTGCGGCCCGCCTGGGTTATCGCCCCGTATTTCTGGCAGGTCTGACGACCTTTACCCTGACATCACTGGGTTGCGCGCTGGCGAATACACCCGAAGTGCTTATCGGTATGCGCGTGCTTCAGGGGATCGGCGGCGCGGCGACGCTGAGTATTGCCCCCGCAATCCTGCGGTCCGTATTTCCCGGGCGATTGCTTGGCCGCATTCTGGGGTTACACGCCCTGCTCATCGCCTCCAGCTCCGCTATCGGCCCGGTATTGGGCGGGACGATCCTTCACACCCTGAGCTGGCAATGGCTGTTTGCGATAAACGTTGTTCCCGGCACCCTCGCCTTACAGCTGGCGGTCAAAGCGCTGCCGCGGGATGCGGTTCGAAAGCAAGCGCCTTTCGACACCCCGGGCGCGATATTGTCGGCGCTGCTGTTGGGGTCGACGATCATGGCGGCGAACAGCCTCCAGGACTATCATCCCGGTAGCCTTTGCTGGACAATGCTCGCTGCGCTGAGCGGCATGGCGTTTATCTGGCAGATCCGCCGCGCGGATAACCCCTTACTGCCGCCGATGATGTTTAAAAATGAACGTTTTACCCTCGCGGCCTTCACGTCGATGATTGCTTTTGTCAGCCAGGGGATCACCTTTATTGCGCTACCCTTCCTGTTTCAGAGCGAATACGGCTACAGCCCGGTGTTGTCTGCCCTGCTGTTTACGCCGTGGCCGCTAGGGATCGTACTGATTGCGCCGCATGCAGGCCGGTGGGCAGACACGATTTCAGCCCCGGCGATATCCACCCTGGGGCTGATGATTTTTGTCGTCGGTTTGATCCTGCTGGCAACATTACCCGACCGCCCTTCAGTGTGGGATATCTGCCTGCGGAGTCTGGTGTGCGGAGTGGGGTTTGGCTGCTTTCAGAGTCCCAATAACCGAGAAATGCTCTCCAACGTTATTCGTGAGCATGCGAGCTATGCATCCGGTGTTTTATCCATTATGCGCACGTTCGGGCAGTGTCTTGGCGCCGCCGCCGTGGCCGTTCTGCTGGCCGCAGATGAAAGGTCAATTCATGTTGCGCTGTGGGTCGCCGCCGCAGCTTCTGCGGTAGCGGTCGTCGTCAGCGCGAGCCGGTTGCGTAAAATCACTCATCCTGCGGAAACAGGATGAGCACGAAAATATAACTAAGCGCTACTCCAGTGCCAGCAGCGCAAAACTCGCCAGCCAGTGGCCGCCGCTGTAGTGACTGCCGACAACATGCTCCACGCTTGCCGAGAGATGGCGCGCAACGGCATCCTGTAACGCCTGTTGCGCCGGGTGGTTTTCCGGCAAAGCGCGGGCAATGTGCTTCATACACCACGCGCGGCTGAGGTTAAGCCCGTCCAGATGTGCGATTTTCGGGTCGGTGCGGTCGCTTACCTCAGCCGGGTTCATCAGCGCTGAAACGGCACCCACTTCAGGCAGAAACGCATCGAACCAGGCCGGGAAATTCTCTACCACCTTACTCATCAGTAACGCCTCGGTCAGCGCCCCGGAGATATACTCGTCGCCGCCCGGCTCATAATGCGCCGGATATTGCGTGTCCGTATGATAAAAGCGCGTCGCCGCGTCCAGGATCGCCTGTTCAAGCCCGTCATCCGTCACCGCTCGGGCATAATCCAGCCCCAGCGCGAGCGCAAACGCCGTGTTGTAATGTGTTCCGACGCGGATGGGATAGGTGAGCTTGCTGAGGTAATCCACCAGCCGCTGGCGAATATCCCGCGTTAACGGTTGCAGCGTCTGGTACCAGCGCTCCGCCTGTGGCAGTGACGACTGTTTCAGCTCCTGCGCCAGCGCCAGCAGCCAGCCGTAGCCATAAGGCCGCTCAAACGACGCGCGGAACGGCGCGGTAAAATAGGCCAGCTCCTTCGCCACCTTCTCGTCGATCAGGTGTTCTTCGAACAGAGTGATGATCTCTTCCCGGCACGGCAGTTCGGGCCAGAGACGCAGGCAGCGCAGCAGCAGCCAGTAGCCGTGCACCGCAGAATGCCAGTCAAAACAGCCGTAAAAGATCGGGTGCAGCTCGCGGGGCGGCAGAACGTCGCCGTCATCGTTGAGCAGATGCATAATGTGGTTCGGGTATTCCTGACGTAAATAGGTCAACGGCATTCTGGCGAAGGCGTCAGCCTGATGTTGCGTTAATTCCATTGCAGCTCCTTAGCGAAACACGAGGAAATACATTAAGAACACGTTCACCACCAGCAGGGTTAACGCGGTCGGGATCTGGATCTTGATAACCTGATATTTGTCTTTTAGCTCCAGCAGCGCGGCGGGCACAATGTTGAAGTTGGCGGCCATCGGCGTCATCAGCGTGCCGCAATAGCCTGCGTACATACCGATAGCCAGCAGCGGCGCCGGGTTACCGTGATGGACGTTAATCAGGAATGGCAGAGCGATACCGGCGCTTAACACTGGGAAGGCTGCGAAGGCATTACCCATGATCATGGTAAACAGCGCCATCCCCACGCAGTAAATCACCACCAGCATGAAGCGGCTGTCCGGGTTCACAAACAGGCTGACCACCTTTTGTACCGATTCGCCGGTATTCGCCACCACAAACACCCCGCCGAGCATGGCGAGCATCTGCGGCAGGATCACCGCCCAGCCAATGGTATCGACCAGCCGACGCGACTGACGCACCGCATGCAGCGGCGTACCTTTTGTCAGCCACCAGCCGGTAAGGATAGCCGCCACGCAGGCCACGCACAGCGCCGCCAGCGTAAGCTGTTTCTGGTCGAGCAGATAAACGCCGCCAATCGACACGCCTTTCAGAAACAGCGTCCCGATGACCGTTACCACGGGGATCATCAGTGCCGGTAAAAACAGCCAGTTTTTCAGCCGGTTCGACGAGGCAACACGCTCCTCCTCGGTGGACATTTTATAGTGCCCCTTCCCGACCAGCCCGAAACCGGCCAGCAGCGCAATCACGATAACGGCGCCGCCAATAATGCGATACGCCAGCGACTTACCCAGCTCCTGCACCATCAGATCGCCAAACAGGAAGATCCCGCCGAACAGAAACCAGAACAGCGCCGTGGTATAGCGTTTCGGGTTAGCGCGGTCGCGAAGGGTCATCACAACCAGCAGCATCACGACGAAGCCGATCAGGTAATACACGCGGTTAATGGTGATGAGGGTCATCATGGTGCGATCTCCTGCGTACCCTGCTCTGCTTTCCAGGCCATCACGTCGCGACGAATGCTGGCGTCGAGGCGCAGCAGACGCGTCATATGGATGATCAGTGCCGCAATAGCGGTCGGAATGGCCCACAGGCCGATATGCAGCGGTTCGATCCCCTCGATCCCGTTCTCTTTCAGGAACGCATCAATCAGCAGTACCGCGCCAAAGGCGATAAAGATATCTTCCCCAAAGAAAACCGCGATATTGTCACACGCGGCGGCATGGGCTTTGATTTTGTCGCGGATAGTCTGCGGCAGTTCGCCGTATTCATTCAGGGCCGCCCCTTCCGCCATCGGCGCCAGCAGCGGACGCACCGTTTGCGCGTGGCCGCCAAGGGACATCAGGCCCAGCGCAGCCGTCCCTTCGCGGGCGACAAAGTAGAGCATCAGGATACGCGCCGAGGTGGCGCTGGCGATCTTCGCGACCCAGGCCTGGGCGCGCTCTTTCAGCCCGTAATACTCCAGCAGGCCAATCACAGGCAGGATCAGAATGAAGGTGGCAAGCGATCGGCTATTCACGAACTTTTCGCCAAAGGTTTCCAGCAGCATACCGAAATCCATGCCAACCAGCAGGCCCGTCGCCAGCCCCGCCACCACGACAACCAGCAGCGGGTTGAAACGCAGTGCAAAACCAATAACCACCACCGGAATCCCGATAAGTGGCAACAGTGTAGAACTGTCCATAAACGTTACCCTATCCAAAGTGAGCGTTGCGCGCCGACGGCTATTTTTTATACTTCGCAGCAGAGCGAAGCCGGTGCATTACGGCGCGCGATGTTGTGTTTTGCGTCAGGCTCCACAGAACCTGCACTAAAAAGCTATATCTGAACGTCAAAAACATGTAAACAATTTATCAATAAAATGTTCTTATTTTATCGACGGGTTTACATTTCGGGAGAAGGATCGTTATGACGATAGAGAAAAAGACGACAGCGTTAAACCACGACGATATTGCGGACGGGCGAATCGTCTCCTCCCGTCATCTCGTCTCAGAGCGGTGTGCTGAATTATCAGAGCTGGAATATGCGCTGATCATGACCAGCAATGCGTTTAACAAATGGATGGTGCGCTGCATGACCGCTGCGGGTGAACCGGATATGGGGGCCTTTGACGTTTCGCTTCTGCACCACGTGAATCACCGCAACCGCAAGAAAAAGCTGGCCGACATCTGCTTTGTGCTGAACGTGGAAGATACCCACGTGGTGACGTATGCGCTGAAAAAGCTGGTCAAGGCGGGATATGTCACCAGCGAGAAAGCCGGAAAAGAGCTTTTTTTCTCCACCACGGAGGAGGGAAAAGCGCTGTGCATGAAGTACCGGGAGGTGCGGGAGGCCTGCCTGATCAACATTCATGCGGAAAGCGGCATTCCGGGTGCATCAATTGGCGAGACCGCGCAGTTACTCCGCGCGATCTCCTCCCTGTATGATACCGCCGCACGCGCGGCGGCCTCGCTTTAAGGACGGCGGAAAAGCGTCATACTCCGCCCGGCCAGTTCATAATCGACGGATTCCGTGATGATTTCCCCTGTGGGGGCCTCATCCGCCGTCGAAAGCTCCAGCACCCAACCCCCTTCGCCAAACTGCGGGATCTGGAATGGCACCGTGCCTTCAAACGGGTTAAACAGCATCAGCACGTCGTGCCAGACGCCCTCTTCCTGCTTAAGATCCGGGCGGCTGATGGCAAGACCAAGGGTGGAGCCCTCGTCCCATTGTTCCGACTGCTGCGGTCCGCCGCCGGCGTTAAACCAGCGGATCTCCAGCCCGTCGCGCCAGTTCTCACGTCGCAGCAGCGGCTGCGTCGCGCGCAGGGCAATCAACCGACGGGTAAAGTCGCGCAGCTTCTCGTCGTTCTCAGTGAGTCCTTCCCAGTTTACCCAGGAGATCTCGCTGTCCTGACAATAGCCGTTATTATTGCCCTTTTGCGTCCGGCCAAACTCATCCCCTGCCAGCAGCATCGGCGTACCGTGCGAGAAGAAGAGCGTGGTGAGGAAGTTGCGCTTTTGCCGCTCGCGGGTGGCGATGATATCCGGGTTCTCCGTCGGCCCTTCTTCGCCGTAGTTATACGACCGGTTATCATTATGTCCGTCGTTATTATCTTCCCCGTTATCGGCGTTATGTTTCTCGTTGTACGACACCAGGTCGTTCAGCGTGAAGCCGTCATGCGCGGTAATAAAATTGACGCTGGCCCACGGACGACGCCCGCGCAGATCGTACAAATCACCGGACCCTAACAGACGGGCGGCAAAATCGTTAGAGACGTTATCCCCCTTCCAGTATTCACGTACCGTATCGCGGTATTTGTCGTTCCACTCACCCCAGCCAGGCGGGAAGCCTCCCACCTGATACCCGCCGGGGCCGATATCCCACGGCTCACCGATGAGCTTCAGCTTCGACAGCACCGGATCCTGGGTCACGGCATCGAAGAAGCCGCCGCGCGGATCGAACCCCTCCGGCTCACGTCCGAGAATGGTCCCGAGGTCAAAGCGGAAACCGTCAATCTGCATCGATTCTGCCCAGTAACGCAGGGAGTCCATGACCATCTGCAATACGCGCGGGTGGGAAGTATTAACGGTGTTCCCGGTGCCGGTGTCGTTGATGTAATACCGGTGCTGATCCGGCATGGTGCGGTAATAACAGAAGTTATCAATTCCCTTAAACGACAGGGTTGGCCCCAGCTCGTTGCCCTCCGCCGTGTGGTTATAGACCACGTCGAGGATCACCTCGATGCCCGCGTCATGATAGGCACGCACCATGTCGCGGAAACCCTGGATCCCCGCCGGGCCGTAATAGCGTGACGCTGGCGCAAAGAAACCGAGCGAGTTATAGCCCCAGAAGTTTTTCAGACCGCGATCGAGCAGGTGCTGATCGTCAGGGAACCAGTGAACCGGCAGCAGCTCGACCGAGGTAATCCCGAGGCTTTTGATGTACTCCACCGACGCTTTATGCCCCATCCCCTCAAACGTACCGCGCAGTTCAGGCGGAATAGCCGGGTTAAGCTGGGTAAAGCCTTTTACGTGGCTCTCATAAACCACGGTATGCGGCCACGGGATATCGGGTCGGCGGGAGTCTTGCCAGTCGACGGAATTGGGGTCGATGACCTTACATTTGGGCGTAAACGGCGCGCTGTCTCGCGTATCAAAGCTGAGATCCAGCTCATCGTGTCCCAGCTCATAGCCGAAGTGGGCATCGTTCCACTCAATGTCACCCACCAGTTCACGGGCATAGGGGTCAATAAGCAGCTTATTGGGGTTGAAGCGGTGACCGTTCTCCGGATCGTAAGGGCCATATACACGGTAGCCATACAGCGCCCCCGGTTTCAGATCCGGCACATAGCCGTGCCAGACCTCATGGGTATATTCCGGCAGTTCCAGGCGGGTGATTTCTGTTTTTCCCGATGGGTCAAACAAACACAGCTCCACCCGCTCCGCATGGGCGGAAAACAGGGCGAAATTCACTCCTTTCCCGTCATAATTTGCGCCCAACTGTTGGCCATGACCGGCCCGAATTTCAAACGTTGTATCCTTTGGCATTTTTGTTCTCCTCGATTATTCGCAGGTAAGCAGAACCAACAAACATCCCTTTTCAGACGTTAAATCCAGCGTCTCTGGCAGAAGGCGACGCTCACCGGTAAACAGATCCCGGTAGTGCTTCCCGGCCAGCTCCTGGGGTATGGCCACCATAGTATTGGCCCACAGCATCGCATTGTCGGTGACGTCAAACACCAGACGCGGCACGGCGACGATCAGCGCCTCGTCATCTTTTATGCGGGCATAAACGATCAGATTCTCTTCCCGCTCGCCAGTCACCTTCAGCGGCAGCCAGTCGCCGTAGCGGAAAAGCGCGGGGTAATGCGGCCGCAGCCGTAACAGCGTGGCGGTGACGTACTGCTTCACGCTGCCGTCTCGCCAGCGTTGCGCATCGTTAAAAATGGTTCCATCCGCTACGCTGAGGTTTTCCGCCAGCGCGGTGAAATCCGGTTCGCGGCGGTTATCCGGGTCGACCAGGCTGAAGTTAAGCCCTTCGCTGCCCTGGTAGATGTCCGGTACGCCGGGCGCAGTCAGCTTGATCACCGTCTGGCTCAGGCTGTTCATTAACCCAGCCCGAATAAACGGCTGGAGTGCGGCACTGAAATCACGCAGGAACAGGGTGTTATCCGGGGAGAGCAGATGGCGCACGTAGTCCAGCACCACGCTCTCGTACCCTTCGTTGCTGTCGATCCAGTCGGTACGCTGCTTGGCCTCGCGCAGGGCTTTCTCAATAAAGCCGAGGAAACGCTCTTCCAGTGACTTAAGACCATCACGATCGTCTGGCGACAGCGTGGCTGGCCAGACGCCCGCCAGCGCCTGGAAGATCATCCAGGTGTCGGCGGCGTTCGGCGCGGTGCCGTCGTTGAGGAATCGGACCTGCGTCTGGTTCATCTGCCGCCAGCGCGCCAGGTTTTCCCCCCACAGATCTGGCGCTTCCGTCAGCGTGTATAGTCGCGCTCGCGCATCCTCGCCGCGTTTGGTGTCGTGGGTGGAGGTTCCCAGCAGCGCATCGGGCTGGCGGGTAAGACGAATGCGCATCTCCTGGTGAAAACGGGAAAGTGAAAATGCGCGCGGCGTCGGGTCGGCGCCGACTTCGTTCAGGGCCAGCTCCAGGTTATGGCGGAAGAACAGCGTATCCTCTACCGATTTCGCCATCAGCGGCCCGGTCAGTTGCTGAAAACGGGTGCGGAAAAGCGAGGCCAGCGCGTGGTCATGCTCCGGCAGATCGCCGGTAAGAATACGCACGATCAGGCTGAGCGCGGGTTCAGAGGTGTCGACGCTGGCGACCACGCGACTGAGCAGCGCCACATCCGGTGGCGTCAGCCCCTCTCCGGTGCCGTAGGTGCGATACACCGGAAATGCGATAAGCAGCTCGCGCAGGGCATGGCGGATATCCTCATGCTCCACTTCGGCGCCGTTATGCCCGGCCAGCTCGCTGGCGATTTTGAGCAGCGTGGTAAATTCACCTTCAAAATTACGATCGGTCATCAGCCCTTTGGCTTTGCGAAGTTCCGCCTGCCTGTCCACGGTCGTACCCAGCGTCTCGTCGTAGAGCGTCTCCAGTCGCGAGAGGTTGGTATCATCCACCAGCACTTCCGCCAGCGAGGCAATAAACTCATAGCCCGTAGTACCCGAGACCGGCCACTCCTGAGGAAGCTGTTCCCCTTTGGCGAGGATCTTCTCTACCGTGATGTAGCAATCCGGTCCGGTCGCCGCACGCAGGCGCTGCAAATAGCCCAGCGGATCGGCAAGCCCGTCCACATGGTCAATGCGCAGGCCGTCGACAACCCCGGCGTGAACAAGCTCAAGGATCAGGCGGTGCGTGTCTGCGAAGACCGCCTCATCCTCTACCCGCACGCCGACCAGCCCGGTGATTTCAAAAAAGCGCCGCCATGAAAGCTGTTTCGGCGCTTCCCGCCAGGACATCAGCCGCCAGCTTTGCGCCTCGTGGATCTCAGCGATGCTCTTGCCTTCGGCATACGTGCCGGGATTAAGCGGATAGGCGGTATCATAGTAAACCAGCGCTGCGCTGTTGGTGACACTGTCACGTTTTAAGGTGATAGCCCCCCGCTCCAGCTCGGCTTCAAAGGTGTCGCCAAGAAACGGCAACGTCAGCGGTCGGGACCAGTCGATATCAAAATATGCCGCATAGCGGCTCTGCCTGCCTTGTTCTATAACATCGCGCCACCAGCGGTTTTCCAGCGAGGTCGACATATGGTTAGGAACGATATCCAGAATCAGCCCCATCCCCGCCTGCTTCAGCGCTGCCGCCATGCGGTCAAACCCTTCCCGCCCGCCAATCGCCGGGTCGATTTCGTTGGGGTCGGTCACGTCATAGCCGTGGGTGGAATCCGTGGTTGCGGTGAAAACAGGCGACGCGTAAAGATGGCTAATTCCAAGGTCTTTCATATACGGAATCAGGTCCACCACGCGATCGAAGGTCATGCCGTTGCGAAACTGAATTCGGTAAGTAGAGGAAGGGATCATAGCGCTGCTTCTCCATCAGCTAAGCGAACAACAATGCTGTTTGGCGGCAGGTTATCGACTGCCTCCGGCCAGCTAAAGATCGTTTTTCCAGGCAGGTTCGGTAAGGCGAGCGGCTTTTTGCCGATATTCAGCGCCAGCGACAGCGTACCGGACGGGAAACGCCAGCTCACGGCAACCATGCCGAGCGCCGTTTGCAGGACGTGACCCTCCACGGCGCCCCGCTGTTTCAGTAGCGGGACGATAAAGCGCTGACGCAGCGCAATCAGTTCGCGCGTAGCGTGCAGCCACGCCCTGCCTTCCTCCGTGTCTGCCTTGTTCCAGTCAAGCTTCGACCGCATAAAGGTATTTACGTCATTGGGGTCCGGTACGGTTTCATCGTGCCCGGCATGGCCGGTAAACTCTTTCGCGCGCCCTTCCCGCACGGCTTTCGCCAGGTCGCCGTGGAAGTCGGTGAAAAAGAGGAACGGATGCGTTTCGCCATACTCCTCGCCCATAAACAGCAGCGGAATATGAGGCGACATAAGCAGCGCCGCAAACAGCACACGCGTTTTATCCGCGCCTGCCAGAGAGATAAGCCTCTCCCCCTGGGCACGGTTGCCGACCTGGTCGTGATTCTGAATAAAATCGACAAAAAACTGCGGAGGTTGCTCGCGACACTCTACCCCGCGCGATTTTCCGGTCTGAAGCGAGATTTCCCCCTGGTAGACAAAGCCCTCTGCCAGCGCCCGCGCCAGTTTTTTCTCCGGCTCAAAGGAAAAATCCTGATAATAGGCGTGTGATTCCCCGGTCGCGAAGACATGCGCGGCGTTGTGAAAATCATCATTCCATTCGGCGGTGAAAAGCGGCGTCTGACCATGCTCATCGCGCGGATGCAGGAAAATCACGTTGCGACTGTCTTCGGTGGTCAGATGGATATGCCGATCCGGAAATGCGTCGCGGATCCGTTGCGCTATCTCGGGAAGAATATGGGTCTCAGCGTCGTCATGGATCTGGTCGATGGCGTCGAAGCGCAGACCGTCAAGATGATACTCCGAGAGCCAGAATAACGGCGCCTCGGCGATGTATTGCCGGACGGCCTCAACCTCATAGGCAATACCGTTGCCCCACGGGGTCATACGATCCCGATGGAAAAACGCTGGCGAGAGCAACGGCAGGTAATTACCTTCCGGGCCAAAGTGGTTGAGTACGATATCCAGCACCACGGAAAGCCCGAGCGCGTGGGCGGCATCAATGAAGGCATGAAAATCATCCGGTGTGCCATAAGCTGAGTGCGGGGCATACAGCAGTACGCCGTCATACCCCCATCCGCGCACGCCCCCGAAGTGGGACACGGGCATCACTTCCAGTTGCGTAATACCCAGCCCGGCCAGATAAGGCAGTTTGTCGATGGCCGCCCTGAAGGTTCCTTCCCCGGTGAAGGTGCCGATATGCAGCTCGTAGATCACCGTCTCTTCCCACGGTCGTCCTTGCCATTCCCGCTGAGTGGGCAGGCTGCGACGCGGGTCGATCACCACCGACGGGCCGTTGACGTCGGCCTGCTGCGCGCGTGAGGCCGGATCCGGCACCGCCATTCCATCCTGTAAAACAAACTGATAGGTCGTACCGTGCCTGACGCCGGGCACGTCAATCTGAAACCAACCGTCGCCCACCGCCGCCATGGGAATGTCGGTATCGGTTAAACGTAATGTGAGATCTTTCTGCCCTTCTGCCCAGACGCGAAAACGTACAACGTCATCGGAAATAAACTCAGCACCCCAGTGCCTGCGACATGTTCTGAATTCCATTCATTGTCCTCGAATGACCACCTTTTACGCGGAACGAAATACAAGCTTAGACCAGGATCTACAGAGTGTTATGCCAGCAGGGGATGCCGCTTCGTCTATTATCTATTTATAACTCCCACTTAAGGAATACTATGCATATTCGAAAAGGATTAAGTACTGACCTCGCCCGCCTTGAATGTTGTGATTTTTCTTTCAAGGTTGATGAGATTGCAAGAGAGCCATTTCTCAATGGTGATTTGCATATCGAGGCGCTGACCGAACCTTATCTTAAAACCTATGAACTTGATCTCCAGACGCTGGAAAATCATTGCGTTAATCCGGATTCAATATTTCTTATCGCCGAAACGGATGACGGTGAAATCGCCGGTTTTATTACCGCGTCCTGCAACTGGAATAAATTTATTTCGGTGGATTACATTGCCGTGGAGCGTTCAAAACGCCGTACGGGCGCGGCGCACAAGCTGATGTCCGCCACCCACGTCTGGGCGCGAAGCCTCAACGCGCCCGGGTTACGGCTGGAGACGCAGAACGTTAATGTTTCTGCCTGTCAGTTCTATCGTCACTATGGGTTTATTCTCGGCGGTTACGATCGCTACCTTTACAACGCCCTGCCGGAAAAAGATGAGGTCGCCCTTTTCTGGTATTACATGCTGGCTTGAGAAAATATTTTATATCCGCTACCAGAAGATAGATTTGTCTGAATTTGTCAATTTTGCCCGCTTACGTTTAATTAACGACTAATCTTGGAATTCACTATTAAGGAGGCCGGTATGTCTACAGGAAATAATCACACGCTGCATTACCCTCGTCCACCGTTTGCTGAACAACCGCAAAGGGCCCCCGGGCTGGCATCGGAAATGAAGCCAATACCGGATCACGGTGAAACAAGTTATATCGGATCAGGCAAACTGGCAGGAAAAAAAGCGCTGATTACCGGCGGTGATTCCGGAATTGGTCGCGCGGTAGCGATCGCCTATGCCCGTGAAGGTGCTGATGTGGCTATTGGCTATCTCCCGGAAGAGGAGTCCGATGCGGCATCGGTCATTGCGCTGATTCGGGCCGAAGGCCGTAAAGCGGTCGCCATTCCCGGCGACATTCGCGTGGAGTCGTTCTGCGATACGCTGGTAGAAAAAGCCGTCGCAGAACTGGGTGGCCTGGATATCCTGGTGAACAACGCCGGACGCCAGCAGTACTGCGAATCGATCGACGATCTCACCACGGCAGATTTCGACGCGACGTTTAAAACCAACGTCTATGCCCCCTTCTGGATCACTAAAGCTGCGCTGCGCCATTTGCAGGAAGGCGCCGTGATCATCAACACCACTTCCGTTCAGGCGTTTAAACCGAGCGCGATCCTGGTGGACTATGCGCAGACCAAAGCCTGTAACGTGGCCTTTACCAAGTCTCTGGCTCAGCAGCTGGGGCCGCGTGGCATTCGGGTGAATGCCGTCGCGCCAGGTCCATACTGGACGCCTCTTCAGTCCAGTGGCGGTCAGCCGCAGTCCAAAGTTCAGAAATTCGGGGAAGATACGCCCCTGGGCCGACCGGGCCAGCCGGTTGAAATCGCACCGCTGTATGTGCTTTTTGCCTCAGATACCTGCTCATACGCCTCCGGACAAGTATGGTGCTCTGACGGCGGTACCGGCGTGCTGTAAAGCATCCTCTCAGACCTATCCATTTCATGGATAGGTCACATTCACTTCCCTGCTGTTCTCAAAAATCTCAGTTGAACTATGATGAACTTACTATTGAGGAGCCCATCATGTTTACTGTGAAAAAACTTGCGTTATCAACCCTGTTGACCGGTTCGGTTTTATTCTTTCCCGCGATCCACGCGGTGGCCAGCGTTCCGCAGCATGTGGTGAAACAGCAGGCCGGCGGCTACAGCGTTCAGGTTGGCGATACGATTGTCACCGCCTTTACGGACGGCAGCGTGCCGCAGGACCTGCACGCCTTACTGCGCCGGACGACGGCGGAAAATACCGATGCGTTACTGGCCAAAAACTTCCAGGCCAATCCGGTGGAAGCATCGATTAACGCGTTCTATATCGCTATGCCCGGCCACAAAATTCTGGTGGATACCGGTTCCGGTCAGCTCTTTGGCCCTGGCAAAGGCGGGCGGCTGATTGAAAGCCTGGCGACGCAGGGCATCAGGCCGCAGGACATCACCGATATCCTGATCACCCACGCGCACTCCGATCATGCAGGCGGCCTGGTCAAAGACGGTCAGCGCGTATTTACCCGCGCACAGGTGTATGTCGGCAAACCGGATATCGATTTCTTCTTTAACGACGAGAACCAGAAAAAATCTGGCTATGACCAGAACTACTTCGACGTCGCGCACAAGACCTTAAAGCCCTATCTGGATGCCGGGAAAGTGAAGACTTTCTCCGGGACGGAACAGCTTCTGCCGGGCATCAGCGGTACGGTTCACCCAGGCCACACCCCAGGGTCCGCGTTCTACACGCTGGAGAGCAAAGGTGAAAAAATTACCTTTGTCGGCGACATCATTCACGTTGCCGCGGTTCAGTTCCCACAGCCCAACGTGACGATTGCTTACGATGAGGATCAGGACGGAGCCGCCCGGGTACGCAACGCAGCGTTCGCTGAGTTTGTGAAAAACAAAGATCTGATTGCGGCGCCACATCTGCCTTACCCCGGGATCGGGTATGTGAAGAAAGGTGAGCGGGAAGGCTACGCGTGGGTTCCGGTGACCTATACCAACCGGGACGCCCCATAAGAGAGTCTCTGCGTCTCAGGCTAAATATTTCAGCCTGGGACCGCTATCTCACGCCCAGGGCCCCGCGGCCGGGTATTAACCAGCCGGCGAAATCTGTTCGGCCCTGCGCTCAACCTGTCAGACAGCCAGCCATTTTTTTGCGTTCGCTTTCATATTCGCTTCTAGTTCACTGTCACGCGTGGCAAATACGCGGCCGAGGGGAAAACCGCTTTGTTCCAGCAGATAAGCTAGCGCGGCATATTCCCGCGGATAGTTGGCAGCAATTTTTGAATCAATCTCAACCGGGCCCAGCGGAAAGGTGAAAATACCCATGTCGTAGATGCTCTGACGATGGAACAGCTTCCATACGCCCTCTCTCTTTTCTGCCAGATCGTAGAAACGATTGTGGCATTCGCATCCAATATTAAGTTTTATATTTTCAGCGATGATCATCGCATTGGTTTCAAGAATCGCTTTGTCGCCGCGGTCGTTAAAAGTGACGACGGGCGAGCCAATCATATGTTTTGTGCGCAAATCTGAAGCGCCCATACGCATGGAACCCTCGACAAAATCGCTCGCGAGCCCTTCGAACCACGTAATTTCGATAGTGCCGTCCGGATGAAAAAGATTACGCAGCTGCTCCCATTCGCCCAGGTCGCGGTGCATCCAGCCATTCATGAGGTCGTTAAGATCCTGACGGTCTTGCAGTTGGTGAGTTTGCATTGTTTGATTCCTGTTTGAGTTGATGCGTTCAGTTTGGCCGTGAAGCGGTTTATACTCAAATATATATATTTTACTAAACAATCATTTTTAATGATGAGTCAGGGTGGTAATGGAACTCCGGCACTTACGCTATTTTTTGGCTGTTGCAGAAGAAGAGCATTTTGGACGCGCGGCTGAGCGACTCCATATTGTTCAGCCTGCGCTTAGCATGCAGATTAAAGCCCTTGAAACCGAGTTAGGCGGTCCGCTGTTTATCCGCACCAGCCGTCGTGTGGAACTTACTGAGGCCGGATCGCTTCTTCTCAGCGAAGCCAGACTGATGCTGGAACAGATGGAACACACGCGTCTGGCAGTCCAGCGTGCGATACGGGGAGAGACAGGGCGTGTACGGGTCGGTTTTGCCGGGAACGCCATTTTTAGTGGCAAAATGATTACCGATGTACGTCGCTTCCGTAAAACCCATCCGGATGCAGAAGTCACCATTCAGGAAATCGCTCCCCAGAAACAGGTAGCTGCGATCCTCGCAGGGCATATTGATGTCGGTTATACACCGGATAACAGTACGACAGCCGATCCGCAGATCAGGGTGCAGAAAACCGGAAACTGGGAGATGATAATCGCAATGTGTGACGATCATCCCTTAGCCATCCATCCGCACCTCTCCGTTGAGATGCTCGCCGGTCATCCCCTGGTCCTGTACGACGCGCATGACGCCAATGAAAATCTGACTGTGCTGCTGGCGCAGCAGCTCGGGGATGGTTTTTGCGTGGCACATCGTTCAAACAGTACGCTAAGCGTTCTGGCATTTGCCGCAGCCGGGCTCGGTCTGGCGCTGGTTCCCGCCCCCCTGCAACAGGTGCAAATACCCGGACTGATTTACCGCAACCTGAATGCTCAGGCGTTGACCGCAAATCTGGTCATGATCAGCCGCATGCAGGAGCCAGGTAATGCAGTGACTGCTTTTCTGGCAATGGCTAACCTTCCCTGTTGAACAACGGCAGCAAGCTATGACGCACAATAAGATGCCCTCCTCCGATATGGATATGGACCTGATCCTGACGCTGGATGCGTTACTCAGGGATCAGAATATCACCCATGCGGCCGCGCGGCTGGGCATCAGCCAGCCGGCGATGTCTGCCCGCCTTGCGCGCCTGCGCGTGTTGTTCGGTGAGCCGCTGTTTGTCCCTTCCCCACACGGACGTGGGGTGTTACCTACGCCGCGCGCCGAGGCGTTAAGACCGCAGGTCGCGACGGTTTTGCAGGGGATATCGGCGATGCTTGAACCCACCACGTTCAACGCGCAGAACAGCAACCGCACCTTTGTGATTGCCCTGCACGAGAACCCGGCGCTGATGCTGGGGGCAGAGTTGCAGAATCAGATTAGCAATGCGGCACCAGGCATCCGTCTGCGTTTTGCGCTCCCGGAAACCCCGCTGCTGCCAGCACAGATGGAAAATGGCGATGTGGATATTTATGTCGGCGTTAACGCGGGGGCGCACGATGCATGGGTCAGACGCAAGCTGTTTGACGATGAATATGCCACCGCCCAGCGTAAAGGCCATCCGCGCGGTACGGGGCCGATGGATCTGGAAAGCTATTGTAGCCTTTCCCACCTGGTGGTTTCATCCGAGGGCGACCCGTTCGCGGGCTTTGTCGATCAGCATCTGGCGGGGCTTGGCCACCAGCGTAACGTGGTGATGTCGACGCAAAGCTATGCGATGGCGCCTGCGATTGTTGCCGGTACCGATTTGCTCTGCACCCTACCCAGACGCATGTTGCTACGGTTCACGCAAACGCTTGATATTTTTCCGCCGCCGCTGGATCTCCCTCCGATCGTCATCGGTATGTACTGGCACCCGAAAAACAGCCAGGATCCGGCTAACAGCTGGCTGCGAGAACAGCTTCTTCAGGCCGCCGGACGTCAGGTATGATCGAGGATGCTCATCAATTTTTTCAGGACCTCAGAGCGAATAATCCGGTGGCAAACCAGCGTCAGCTCGCTCTCCCGGAGTCGGCCAAGAATATCCACAAAGACGACGTTTTGTACGCATATCGCCTTCGCTGAAGCCGGCAGCATGGCGATGCCAAACCCTGCCGAGACAAGACTTATCACCGTGGGGACATCGGTGGCATTTTGCACAACATCAGGCTGTATGCCCGCGCTGTGGCAGGCATCATAGAAATATTGCTCCAGCCCCATCCCCTCCGGGTCGCGCAGGGCGATCCACTTCTCCTCTTTCACCGACGCAAGCGTCAGCGCGGCGGAGCCCGCCAGGCTATGTTGACGAGGTAAGGCCAGCACGGCCTTTTCCGTTGTAAATGGACGGCTTTGCAGATCGTCAGGCAATAGCGGTAACGGGGCACGAATAATGGCCACATCCAGCTGGTTGCTTTGCACGCCGGTATAAAGGGTTTGCACGTTACCCGTCATCATGGAAAGGCTGATGGCGGGCCATTTCTCATGTAAAAGCCGCAGCGCGGCGGGTAGCTTACTGTCGAATATCGCACTTGAAACACATCCGAGATTCAGCACGCCCTGTTCCCCTCTGGCCGTCTGTCTGGCATCCAGAATCGCCTGATCGGTCATTAAAATCGCGACTCTGGCTTTACTGAGAAATGCCTCACCGGCTGGCGTCAGCGTCAGGCGACGATTCGCCCGGCTAAAGAGCAAGACCCCGAGACGATCTTCAAGCGTTTTTATCTGCTGGCTCAGAGCTGGCTGCGCCATGTTAAGGCGCTCCGCCGCCCGATGCATGTGAAGCTCTTCCGCCACCACGATAAAATTGCGCATCAGTCGAAACTGCATACCATGCCTTTATTATTGATAATAAAATTCATATTAAAATAGCATAAATGATGCAATTGATAGCCCTCTTCTTCCGGTTAAGAATGGAAGCCTTCATCCGAGGAGGGAAATATGAAAAAACACATCAACGATCTCAGAAGTGCTATCGAACTGCTCAAACGCCATGAAGGTCAATACCTTGAAACCAGCCATCCGGTCGATCCTGACGCGGAGCTGGCGGGTGTGTACCGGCATATTGGTGCTGGCGGCACGGTAAAACGTCCGACGCGCATTGGCCCGGCGATGATGTTTAACGCTATTAAGGGATATCCCGACTCGCGTATTCTGGTCGGAATGCACGCCAGCCGCGAGCGGGCGGCGCTCCTGTTGGGCTGCGAGCCCTCTGAACTGGCAAAACATGTCGGCCAGGCCGTGAAAAACCCGATTGCTCCCGTTGTGGTTCCGGCGGCACAGGCGCCGTGTCAGGAACAGGTGTTTTATGCCGACGATCCGGACTTCGATCTGCGTAAATTGCTTCCGGCACCGACCAACACGCCGATAGATGCCGGTCCGTTCTTCTGTCTGGGGCTGGTGCTGGCAAGCGATCCGGAAGATGCCTCACTGACCGATGTCACTATTCACCGTCTCTGCGTGCAGGAGCGCGATGAGCTCTCCATGTTTCTTGCCGCGGGCCGCCATATTGAAGTGTTCCGTAAGAAAGCCGAGGAGGCGGGCAAACCGTTGCCGGTCACGATCAATATGGGTCTCGATCCCGCTATCTATATTGGCGCCTGTTTCGAAGCCCCTACCACGCCCTTCGGCTACAACGAGCTGGGTGTCGCCGGCGCGTTACGTCAGACCCCCGTCGAGCTGGTGCAGGGTGTGGCCGTAAATGAAAAAGCGATAGCGCGTGCGGAAATTATCATCGAAGGCGAACTGCTGCCGGGCGTGCGTGTAGAAGAAGATCAGCATACCCACACCGGGCACGCGATGCCGGAATTTCCCGGCTACTGCGGGGAGGCTAACCCCTCCTTACCGGTAATCAAAGTGAAGGCCGTCACGATGCGTCATCAGGCGATCCTGCAAACCCTGGTAGGACCGGGCGAGGAGCACACCACGCTGGCCGGTTTGCCAACGGAGGCCAGCATCCGTAATGCGGTGGAAGAAGCCATCCCCGGTTTTCTGCAAAACGTCTATGCGCATACCGCTGGCGGCGGCAAGTTTCTTGGCGTATTGCAGGTGAAAAAACGCCAGCCCTCTGACGAAGGGCGTCAGGGTCAGGCGGCACTCATCGCGTTAGCCACCTATTCCGAGCTTAAAAACATTATTCTCGTCGACGAAGATGTGGATATTTTCGACAGCGACGACATCCTGTGGGCGATGACCACCCGTATGCAGGGCGATGTCAGCATCACCCATCTGCCGGGGATCCGCGGACACCAGCTCGATCCGTCTCAGGCCCCGGACTACAGCCCCTCCATTCGTGGCAACGGGATCACCTGCAAAACGATTTTCGACTGTACGGTGCCCTGGGCGCTTAAGTCCCGCTTTGAGCGTGCGCCCTTTATGGAGGTAGACCCGACGCCATGGGCGCCTGAACTGTTTAAAAAATAGCGTTAACCGGAAAATCTTCTTCACCCTTCACGGGTGAAGAACCTCACGCTGAAATTGCCGCGTCCCCTGCTTTCTTGTAACCTTTGAGCGTTTATCACATCCCCATAAAAAATGAGACTACCGGACGCCTATGACAGCACATATTTCCAACGATCCTTTGCATGGCGTAACCCTCGAAATGCAGGTTAACGCGCTGGTTGCGCGATATGGCTGGAATGAACTGGGCAACCGAATCAAAATCAACTGTTTTCGCAAGGACCCGAGTGTTAAATCGAGTCTGAAGTTCCTGCGCCGCACCCCATGGGCGCGGGCGGAAGTTGAAGCCCTCTACCTCGACTCTCTTCACGATGACGGTAACGGGGAACAGGACGAACCGGCGTTTAATCCCTGGACGGATAGCCGGACACCCAGGAGCTAACACGCAAATGATGCGACACGTAAAACGGACTGGCGCGCTGCTTGGCTGCGCGCTTTTACTGGTAAGTTGCACTTCCAAACCACCCAAATCACTCGTTACCCCGCTGCCGCAGGCGAAACCTCTACAGCAGACTAACGAACCCATGCGCGGGATCTGGCTGGCGACCGTCTCCCGTCTCGACTGGCCTCCCGTGTCATCGGTGAATGGCCATAGCGCGGACCAGCGTATCGCCCAGCAACAGCGGGCGCTGACGGACAAGCTCGATAAGCTGAAAAAACTTGGGATCAACACCGTCTTCTTTCAGGTAAAACCGGACAGTACGGCGCTGTGGGCCTCTAAAATACTGCCCTGGTCAGATACCCTGACGGGGACTATCGGGGAAGATCCCGGTTACGATCCGCTTCAGTTTATGCTGGATGAAGCGCACAAGCGCGGGATGAAGGTTCATGCCTGGTTTAACCCGTACCGCGTTTCCACCAACACGAAGCCGTCGACCATCGCGGCGCTTAACCGCACCTCGTCGCTTCATCCTTCCAGCGTGTACGTCCAGCATCCGGAGTGGATCCGCACCTCGGGGGATCGTTTTGTTCTCGACCCGGGCATTCCCGACGTGCGGGACTGGATAACCCAGGTGGTGATGGAAGTGGTAAATCACTACCCTGTCGACGGCGTTCAGTTCGATGACTATTTTTACACCGAGACGCCGGGGTCCACCCTGAATGATGCCTGGACCTTCAGGCGCTATGGCGAAGGTTTTGCGTCAAAAGCGGACTGGCGTCGACACAATACGCAGCAGTTGATTGTGCAGGTTTCAAGGGCGATCAAGCAGGCTAAACCTGAGGTCGAATTTGGCGTTAGCCCGGCGGGGGTCTGGCGCAATCGCTCCTTCGACCCGGCAGGCTCGGACACGCGCGGTGCCGCAGCCTATGATGAATCCTACGCTGACACGCGCAAATGGGTACAGCAGGGTTTACTGGATTACATTGCGCCGCAGATCTACTGGCCCTTCGCCCGCGACGCGGCACGTTACGATGTGCTGACAAAATGGTGGGCTGACGTGGTGAAACCGACCCATACCCGCCTGTATATCGGGATCGCGTTCTACAAAGTGGGCGCGCCTTCCAGAAACGAACCGGACTGGACGGTGAACGGCGGCGTACCGGAGCTGAAAAAACAGCTCGACCTCAACGATTCACTGCCAGACGTTAAGGGCACCATCCTGTTCCGTGAAGACTATCTTAACCAGCCGCAGACGCAGGAGGCAGTAAATTACCTCCGGGGACGCTGGGGTAGTTGACTGAAAAAAGGCAGAAACGTCCTGTTTCTGCCTTTCTTTTACGGCTTCGGCCCGAACATCGCCTCAAGCTGTTTTGCGTCTGGCATACCCACGACCTGTTGCAGTTCGTTTTGCTCATTCAGGTAATAAATAGCCGGTGTGGCATTCGCGCCAAGACTGTCCATTAGCGTCTGGTGATTTTGCAGGATCTCAACGGTTTCCCGGGAAGCCGCAGCTACAGGTTTCGGCAGCTTTTTCCCGCCGGACAGCTCGTACGTTTTCCAGGCCGACACCGGATCTTTCGCATTCAGGATCGCGGAGGCGTTACGCCCGCTGTTTGGGTTAAGAAAAGCAACCAGCAGCGTATTGAGCTGAACCTTGCCAGCCTTCACCCACGGCTGCGCTTCAGCCCAGAACTGCTTGCAGTACGGGCAGAACGGGTCGGCAAAGACGAAGACTTTGCGCGGGGCACTCTCCGCGCCCTCTTTCAGGGGATGCGCCGCATTGAGCTTTTTCCACATCTCGCGGCCCATCGGGGCGTAGATCTCTTTCTGGAAAAAGGCCTCGCTGAGGTTGGTTCCCTTCTCATCATAAAGATAACCAGACACGACGTGCTTTCCGTCAGGGGTCAGAAAGAGCGTCACGCCCATGTCCTGATATTTCCCCAGCCACGCTGGCGCGCCGCCGGGGGCGTCAATTTTCTTGATGATTTTGATGTCCTGCTGTTCACTGAAGTGCTTCACCACATCCGGAAGCGACTCCTCTGCCCTGACCAGCCCTGAAACCATCAGAGCAGAGAGTAACAGCACCTTTTTCTTTGCTAACCGTTGAAGCATAACGACCCCTTTAAAATATTGTTTTTCAGAGTGGTCGAAGTTTATTGTCCTGTCAACGCTTCATAAATATCCTTGAGGCGACTACGCAAAAATCGCACGGCTTTGTGTTTGCGGGATAATAACGCCTGCACACTGTCGCCTGTTTCCTCTGCCAGCATCTTCATGCTGTAGCCCTCAAATTCCGTTTTTTCAAACACCTCGCGCTGAGGTGGCGGCAGTTCCGACAGGGCTTGCCCCAACTCTTCCCATAGCAGCATGTTGAGATACTCTTCCTCCGGCGTTTGCGGTACGCCGAATAACGTTTCTGCAATCTCCTGCTCCGGAAAGTCCTCGTCATCTGCTGTCAGGTACCCCGGCAGTGAAACCTCGTGCTTTTTTCGCGCCCGGTCGATCATCTCATTTCGTGCGGCGCGAAACAGCCAGGCGGCGACGTTCTCGACAGGTTGTTCCACTTTCATCAACTGCCAGGTCACTTCCTGAAGAATATCATCGACATCATCACGAACCGCAGTCCGTCCGCGAATGAAGGCTTTTAGCCGCGCGCGGCAGGCATTGAGTGCCGAGATCAGTAATGATTCCCCCGCCTCACCGGCTTTCATATCGCTCACTCGGCTTCCGGCGCTTTCGCACCGTTATCATCTCGCTTTTCATCCCGGCCATCGTGCCACCGGCAATGACCGTGGCGCCCAAATCCCGCCCGACGCTGCTGAATGAAGGCCTCACGTTGTTCGGGGCTCATATTCATCCATTGTTCGTGCATACGGCGGTGCGCACCGAACATGCCCGGACGGAAACCCAGCCCACCGAAAAGAATGCGGCTCAGCAGCAGGATCCCCAGCGCCTGCCAGAAGCCAATGGCTTTAACCCCCAGGATGGCCGGGAGCAACGCGTTCCACAGGGACATGACCAGCAGGCCAAGCACCACGAACAGGACTGCGCCAATCACGATGCCCTTACCCATACGATGGCGGCCCAAACCACGCCCGTGACCTTTTCCGTGCATATCAAAATTTCTCATGTGTACCTCGTTTATGTTGAATGATTATGGTCTCTGAGGAGGTAGACGGATGAGGAACAGAAATATTGCCGGGGAAAGATAAAATTTATGTCATAGCGGCTTTGTACGGATAACAGTAATGGCTGAAGGAGATTGTGCAGCGGCTACATGCAGACATTAAAAAGGCTCCCTCAGGAGCCTCTCTGAACATCACGCCGTAGCAGGCAAACTAAAGCTCGAGATACTCTGGGACAGCTGCTGCGCCTGCTCCTCCAGCGAGGCGGCGGCGGCGGCGGATTGCTGCACCAGCGCCGCGTTCTGCTGGGTCACACCGTCCATCTCCGTTACGGCCTGCCCAACCTGACCAATCCCGCGGCTCTGCTCTTCTGAGGCAACCGAAATCTGTTCCATCAGCGTATGCACTTTATTCACAGAGCTGATAATAGAATCAATCACCTCTCCCGAACGATTCACCAGTTGTGCACCGTTTTTCACGCTGGAAACAGACTGGGCGATAAGGCTTTCGATATCTTTCGCCGCCACCGCGCTTTTTTGTGCCAGGGTGCGCACTTCACTTGCTACCACGGCAAATCCTCGCCCCTGCGCGCCAGCACGCGCCGCTTCAACGGCCGCGTTTAGCGCCAGAATATTAGTCTGGAAAGCAATGCTGTTGATGACGCTGGTGATGTCCTCAATACGCTTCGAATTGGACGCGATAGTATTCATCGTTTCGATGACTTCACGGGTTACCGCTTCACCGGTATGGGCATTTTTCACGGCATCCTGCACCAGCTTACCGGCCTGGAAAACGTTGTCGGTGTTATTCGCCACCGTTGCGCTCAGCTCTTCCATGCTGGCGGCCGTCTGGGTCAGGGCCGAAGCCTGTTGCTCGGTACGGGAGGCCAGGTCGATATTGCCGGAGGCAATTTCCTGCGCCGCATGCGTCACAGTGTGGCTGGCATCGCGCACCTGAGAAATGGTGGAGAGCAGCGCCTGGCGCATCTGCTCCATCGAGGACATCAGGTGATCGATTTCATTCCCGGAATCACGCTTGATCGGTACCGGTACGTCCAGCTTCCCGGCCGCAATCTGGCGACAGTGCTCGCGCGCCAGGTTCACCGGCGCAAAGACCACGCGTTTCATCAGCAGGCTGACGGCGAAGATCACCACCACGAACAGCACCGCAATGCAGGCGATAATAACCAGACCCGACACGAAATTATGGCTCGCATCCTCGTTCAGCGTTTTGGCGTACTTCTGGTGAACGGTGAGAACCTGATCGAGCACAATTTCATATTGGCGATCGAGTTGAGACACCACGGGAATAAGAGCGTTGAACCGCGACACATCGTGAGCAGCGGCAGCGGCGATGAGAGGCGCCAGTCCCTGGTTACGGTAGTTTTGCCACGCCTCCTGGTAGGCAGTGACCAGCGGGGCTTCGTCCGGCAAACGCGGCGAGGCCATAAACGCCGAAAATGCACTATCGGCTTTGGTCAGCGCCTCTTTAACCGAGGCCAGTTTCGCAGACAGATCGGTAGCGTCCCCCGCTTCCACCATTTTCACATACTCCATAACCCTGACCCGCAGGGTTCGGCTGTGGTTAATGGGATCAATAATGGACAGAACCACCTGAATTTCTTTGTTCACATTATCCAGCGAAGTATTACTTTTAATGATGAGCCCAACGCTGGTGATAGTGCTGGCCACAAAGAAGAAAAGCAGGGAAAACAGGATAATCAGGGATGATTTTTTCAACGACATAACACACCTCAGGGATATAATTTCCCTTTGGTTATCGGCTGAATCCAATCTTTAATTAATTAAAGTTATTGATGTCACCCTCAGACGTTACCCTGTCACTCTACGGCCTTGTATCGCCGTTGCAGGGTGGCATCCAGCTTACGCTGGATCGGCTCCGGCGTTTCCCCTTCAATCAGTTTGCCAATCAGATCAAAGCAGTGCCAGGCGAGCTGGCGGTTATCCTGACGAACGGTATCGACAGGAATGGTCAGAGAATCATAGAGATAGTGATCGTCAAAGCTGGCCAGACGCATATCGCTTTGCAGCAGATTATGTTGCCCCATATAGCGCAACACCCCTTCCAGCAGACCGCAGGCGGCGGTAAAAAGGGCTTTTGGCGGGCGGCCCAGGCGTGCGCAAAGCTCGGCAAACATTTCGTAGCCGGAGCTCGGATGGTAATTACCATGAATGATCCACTCCGGACGTAACTCGACGCCAGCGTCACGCAGCCCCTGCTTAAACCCTTCAAGACGGTCACGCGTCGGGGAAAGCCGCGGCTGACCGCCGAGGAAGTAGAACTCATCCGGATGCTGGCGCGCAATGTCGGCCACCAGTGTGGCGGTTGGGGTAATTGAATCGGTGAGAACCAGCGGCAGAGAACTGTCGTTCATATGACGGTCAAAGAGTACAACGGGCAACTGTTCGCTCAGCTTTTGATAGTCCGCGTCGTTGAGCATGCTGGAGGCGACAATCAGCCCGTCCACCTGGCGGGCCACCATGTTATTGACCACCACCGTCTCCTGGCCGGGATTTTCATCGCTACAGGAGATCAGCAGCTGAACACCCGCCTCGCGGCAGAGGGTCTCCAGCTCATGAGAAAAAACGGCAAACCCGTAGTTGGTGATTTCCGGCACCACCAGACCAATGGTGTGGCTGCGGTTGTCCCGCAGCGAACGGGCGTGAATGCTGGGCTGATAATGATGTTCTTTGGCAATCGCCAGCACACGCTCGCGTGTCTCCTCCGCCACCCGAAGCTCTTTGCTGCGGCCGTTCAGAACCAGGCTGGCGGTGGCTTTTGATACCCCCGCGAGCTCCGCGATATCTTTAATGGTGACGCGTTTTGTTTTTCTCACAACGACTTAGATCCGGCTGCCAAAACCTCTATTCTATCATGCAGCTGCGCAGCGACCAGTAGCGTAATGTGATATCGGACGCACCTTCGAAGCGTACCTGGGCCGGATGGTCAGGAAAATAGCGGCTGCTCATGACGCCTTCACCGTGATTGATGAAAATTTCGACGCTGGAACAGTCGCACAGCACGCGTAAATGATGAACATTGCCCTGCCAGTAGCGGGTCAGCGTGTCTGTGGTTTTCAGACTGGCGCGTTCCAGGCGGATCCCCTCATCATCCACAATCAGCCGCAACGCGCCGGCAAAATCCACGTTCACGCTCGATGCGCTCAGTTCGAACTCAAGACGCGCTCCCGCCAGCACCGGGGCATCGCTGGCGCGTCCCTGCCAGTGATGTTCATCCTCGCGCAGCGTTTCCAGCTCACGAACCGGGGTTTGCCAGAGCTTACCGTCGCGGTAGCGCAGCTCGCGAGGACAGGTCATCTGGTGGATCCAGCCGTGCGCCCGCGTAGGCTGGAGCATCTCTTCGCCGTCCGGCACGCCCATCCAGCCGATGAGGATGCGGCGGCCATCTTCTGCCACCGTGGTTTGCGGCGCGTAAAATTCGAAACCGGCGTCAAGCTCATGCAGCTCGCCGTGCGCAAATGCAGGCGTTTGATAATCAAATACCCCACGCATCCAGACGGCCGGATAGGTGTTGAGATAGCGATGCGGTTCGCGCGCCAGCCCCTGCGGGCAGCAGATCAAGACGTGTGTGCCATCAAGCTCAAACAGATCCGGGCACTCCCACATATAGCCCGCGTCCGTGAGTCCGTTGACGCCGTGACCGGCGATTTCGCCGCAGGACGCCCAGGTGTGTAAATCGGCTGACGTAAACAGCAGCACCTTGCCGCGCTGCTGTCGATCCTGCGCGCCGAGCACCATG
This sequence comes from Enterobacter cloacae complex sp. 397G4, assembly GCF_050031515.1. Taxonomy (NCBI): domain Bacteria; kingdom Pseudomonadati; phylum Pseudomonadota; class Gammaproteobacteria; order Enterobacterales; family Enterobacteriaceae; genus Enterobacter; species Enterobacter cloacae complex sp. 397G4. The sequence goes on from NZ_JBLGWE010000001.1 coordinate 2,468,416, forward strand.
TACCACAGCCCGTCATGCCACCATACTTTCGGATCGCGGACGTGCCCGGTGTACCCGTCCGGCAGGGGCAACACCGGTCCCAGTTTGGCAAACGTGCCATCGTCATTTTGCACCGCCAGACACTGCCAGGCGGTGCGGCCGCCATCGTCAAACTTAACGTTGCCGGTATAGCACAGGGTCAGCACGCCGTTGTTATCCACGGCGCTGCCGGAGTAACAGCCATTGCGGTCATACTCTTCGTCAGGCATCAGCGCCATTGGCTCGTGCTGCCAGTGCACCAGATCTGCTGAGCTCCAGTGCCCCCAACACTTGTAGCGATGATCGCAGCCCAGCGGGTTCCACTGATAAAACAGATGGTAGCGCCCGGCAAACCAGATAAACCCGTTCGGATCGTTCATCAGCCCTGTCACCGGTGCGGGATGCCACTGCGGATAGTGGCTGTCCGCCAGCGCACGCGGCTGGCCTTGCATAACGGCCTGCAACACGGCAGGCCAGCGGGAAGATAAGGTCATTATTCAGAGTCCGTTTTATATTTCAGCAGCAGAGAGACGGTGAACGCCACGCCAAAGGCAATCACCATGCCGATTATATAGTTGAGCAGCGAGCTGGCCTGGACAATCGCCATGCCGGGAAGTGCCGTCAGGCCAACGGCGGTCATGTAGACATGCACCGACACCACCCAGGCACCGCCCGCCGCACCACCGATCAGCGCCGCGATAAACGGCTTCACAAAACGCAGGTTGATGCCAAAAATTGCCGCTTCGGTGATGCCCAGCATCGCGGAAAACGCCGACGGTAAGGTAATGGCTTTGATTTTGGCATCGCGGGTTTTGAACCACACCGCCAGACACGCCCCGCCCTGCGCCACGTTCGCCATCGCCCAGATCGGCAGCAGGAAGTTAACGCCAATCGACGGATTACCCAGCAGCCCGGCCTCAATGGCGTGGAAGCTGTGGTGAATGCCGGTAATGACAATCACCGAATAGAGCCCACCAAACAGCAGCCCGGCCAGCCAGCCCGCGTGGGCAATCAGAGTGCTAAGAATGAAGGAGATTCCGTCGCCCAGCGCGCGTCCCGCCGGGCCAATAATCAACAGCGCAATGAAGCCGGAGATAATGACGGTCAGGAACGGCGTCAGGATCAGATCTAACGCATCCGGGATCGCCCGGCGCAGCTGTTTTTCCACAATGCTCATAAACCACACCGCCAGCAGCACCGGGAAGACGGTTCCCTGATAGCCAATCATGGCGATTTCAAGACCGAAGAAGTTCATGGTGTGGAAGCCGGACGCTACGCCCCAGGCGTTGGTCAGCGCCGGATGAGTCAGGATGCCGCCGAGCGTTGCCCCCAGATACGGGTTGCCGCCAAACTCCCGCGCGGCGGTGAAGCCAATCAGGATCGGCAGAATAATAAACGCCGCCGAGCTGCACATATCCAGCATGATATAGAGCGCGTTATCCGGATTAACCCAGCCGTAGGTTTTAACCATCCCCAGCAGGCCCATCAGCAGACCCGAGGCCACGATCGCCGGGATAATCGGCACGAAGATGTTGGAGAGCAGACGCGCGATACGCTGGAACGGGTTCAGCTTGCGGGCCGCAATATCCGCCGCTTCCGATTTACTGGACTCGCTAATCTCTGCCGCCTGAATAAACGCGGCGTAAACCTTATTCACCACCCCGGTGCCGAAGATCACCTGCATCTGCCCGGCGTTTCGAAAACAGCCTTTCACGCCTTCAACCTTGCCGATAGCCTGCTGGTCGGCAAGCGCATCATCGACCAGCACCAGACGAAGGCGCGTGGCGCAATGTGCCGCGCTGGCAATGTTCTCTTTGCCACCGAGCAGCGGAATAAGCTCGCGCGCAATATGATTAAAATCCATAGATACCTCTTCCTGACCTCTTTTTATGGTGTTCGAAACGCCCCCGCGATGCGGGAGCGTGAAGGGTTAAAACCAGGTTTCCATCTGCACCCCAAAGTTCCATTCCCCGCCCGCGTTGAAGCCGCTGCTGCCAAAGGCGTCATCGCTGGCGTAGTTATCCAGCTTGCTGCTCCAGTCCATCCAGGTGGCGAACAGGCGCAGCTCCGGACGGCTGAAGAAATCGCCAATTTTGCCCGCCTTTAACGTCGGGGCGAAGGTCAGCTTGTAGAAGCTACCGTTAACCGCATTGCGATCCTTGTAGCCTTCCGGGCTTAAATCCATGTACTGATAGCTGCCTTCGAACGCGAGGGCGAAATTCTGGGTCACCTCTTTGATCAGACGCGTATTGAGCGTGACCCACTCATAGCTGTCGCCCTTCACGTAGCGGTCCTTACTGCTTTGCGCCAGCACGGCGGGCGCAATGTGCCAGCCACCGCCCAGCGGCGTGACACCGTAACTTGCAAAACGCCAGGTATCGGCTTCTGACAGCAGCGCGCCGTCTGAACCAATGCTTTTCACCTCGGCGCCCAGACCGTGGCCGTAAAGCAGCGCCGTTTTGGCGGAACCTTCCCGCAGGCCGTAGAAGCTCTCGTTATGCAGACCAACCAGCGCATGTACCCCGTTATTGGCCGCGTCGGTTTTAATCGGATCGCCGTTGCTGTCCTTACGGTCGTCATTATCTTTTGCCCGTAAGCCGCTGACCATCATCTGCACCGGCCCGGCGAAGTGATTCATGCTGAGGATGTAGTTCTGAACGTTGTTGTCGATCTCCTCTTCGCTGCCGAAGTTACGGCCATAAAGGGAGAAGTTACTGCGCAGCGTATCGTTCCACTTCACGTCGTAGACGCCGCCGCCGGTCCCGGCGAGAAACACCACGTCGGAATCCAGCCAGTGAATGTCGAAGTTGTCGCGATCAAAACGCTTACCCGCCCAGAAGGTACTGCCCTTCAGCGCACCGGTAAAGTCAGGCAAATTGCCCAGCTCGGCAAAGGCCTGACGAATGTTCAGGTCGCTGCTGTCTGCCGACCAGTCGTTATAGGTTTTCTGGCCGTCGGCCAGCATCGCCTTAAAGCGCGTCGTCGCACCATTCTCCAGCGTCTGTTTGTGCTCAACATTCAGCTCAACGTAGGTATCCGCTTCGTTCCCCAGACGCCCGATGGCCCCGCCCGTTTCCCCGGCGGGCGTCAGATAAGGGCCGCTTTTGCTGCTGGAGGCCGCGTCGTTCATCAGCAGGCCGGAACGGGCGTAACCGTGAAATTCAAAACCGCCTGTCCGGTCGGCTTTTTCTTCCAGCACCGTGGTACGTTGCGCCACCGCCTGTGTGGAGGTTTGCGCTTCCTGCTGCGCAGCCACCAGCTGCTGTGTTTTCTGTTCCGCTGCCGTGGCGCGCTTTTCAGCAACCTGCGCGCGGGTTTCCGCCTCCTGCAAACGCTGCTCCAGCGCTGCCAGGCGCGCTTCGATACGTGTCATATCCGTCTGGGCAAAAACAGAGGTACTCCCGGCCAGCATGCCTATCATCACGGCAAGTCTGCGTTTTTTATACATTTTGTCGCATCCCTAATAACTATCGGTGAAAGTGCTAAATTGCTAAACCGGTTTAGGCTGATGATACTAAACCGTTGAATTTTGGATCGGCAACGTTTTTTGCTAAACCGTTTTAGTAAGTGTGATCGAGGCGACAATTCAGGCCGCCGACCGGAGGCCTGGAGAGGTGAATTACAGTTCGTGATGATAAGGCAGCGCGGTCATTGCCCCTTTTGCGGTTGTCGCCAGCGCCCCACAGCGCTGCGCCAGCGTGATGACCTCTGAAAGACGGGCCTGGCCATCACGAGCCAGACCGAACAGCAGCCCGGCGACGAAAGCATCCCCCGCGCCGGTGGTATCAATGCATTCCACGGGTGATGCAGGATAGTGCGTCAACGCGCCTTTCTGCCAGGCGGTTACGCCCTCTTTTCCCTGCGTCACCAGCACCAGCCTGGCCGGACAGGTGCGCATCAGCGCCGCCAGCCCCTCATGGACCTGCGCATTTCCGGTTAAGAACGCCAGCTCTTCCACCGAAATTTTCACCACATCTGCACAGGCTAATGCCCGCTCAAGACACTGACGCAGCTCGACTTCATCATGCCAGAGATCGGCGCGGATATTGGGGTCAAAGCTGACAAATCCCCCCGCCAGTCTGATAGCGGACATCGCCTGAAACGTCGCGGAACGGCTGGGTTCGGCGCTGAGCGCGATAGAGCAGACGTGCAGCCACTCCCCGGCGCGGAATGGCGGGAGATCGGCAGAGTCGAGGAATAAATCAGCGCTCGGGCGAACCATAAAGGTAAAGGAACGTTCACCGTCGTTATCGAGATCCACCACCACCGTGGAGGTGCGATGCTGCGGGTCCAGGCGCAGCCATTCTGTATTAACCTGCTCATCCGCAAGCGTTTTTTGCATAAAACGCCCGAAGGGGTCGTCGCCCACCCGGCCTATAAAGGCGCTTCTGCCGCCCAGACGCGCTACCCCTACCGCGACATTGGCCGGTGCGCCGCCAGGACATTGCAGCAGTTTGCCCTCTCCGTCGGGCAACAGATCCACCACTGCATCGCCAAGTACCCAGATCGTCTCCATATCACCTTCTTAGCTAAATCATGTTAAACCGGTTTAGCTATTTAAACACAGGCAGGGTGTCGGGGAAATATGGCGAGGGAAAATTTGCTTAACCCACCCGATGGGGCCAGTGAATATCACCCACGCCATTGAGCTGCGGGCGGGCGAACAAAAAGCCCTGGAAGCGGCGAATACCGGCGGATTCAAGCCAGCACCACTCTTCTATCTTCTCAATGCCTTCTGCGACCAGCGTAATCTCCAGATCGGTGCAGCAGCTGATTATCGACTTCACAATCGCCTGCTTGGGCCCGCTCAGGTGGATATCGCTGACGATCTCTCTGTCGATTTTGAGCTTATCCGGCTGAAACCGGGTGAGCAGTGAAAGACCAGCATAGCCGGAACCAAAATCATCTATCGCCAGCCCAACCCCTTCCGCGCGCAGCTGTTTAATGGCGCTGTTAAACTGGTTAAAGCCGGAAATCATCTCGCTCTCAGTGACTTCAATGACCACCTGCTCAGGCTGTAGATTGTACTTTTTGATCTGCGTTACCAGGAACTCTACCGCGCCCGGCACGTTAACCAGCGACATTGGCAGCAGGTTCACCGCCAGTTTGTGGCTGCCGATGCCGAGCTTTTGCGCCAGCGCAAAGGTCCAGGCTTTGGTTTGCAGGTCGACTTCGTAAATCTGTTCACGATCGAGACTACGGAAGAAATGCTCCGGGCTGCCGCCGTCGTTTCCGCGTATAAGCGCTTCGAGAGAACTGATTTTGCCTTCGGACGGCTCGACAATGGGTTGCAGCGCAAACTGGCAGGGCTGTCCCGCCAGCAGACCTAACCCTTTACCAAACGGCGCGCGCTCTCGCGAAAGCGTCCATTTATCAGGCTCATAGTCCGAAGCGGGTGGGATAGCGGTTTTGCCGGTGATAAAGGTCTGAATAAATTTGAAGACCCGATCCTCAGAAGTCAGATAGCTTTCCAGCTTGCTGTAATGCAGAACCGACGCCAGAACCGCTTTCGGGGTCTGAACGTCCAGGTCAAACAGCAGCATTCCCACGTCTTCGAAACGTCTGCGCGGGCCGTAATCGCGCATCAGCTCCACCACGCCGGTATGCCGGTCATCCGCACGGATGGTGTTAAAAAGCGCGACGACGCGCTGTTCCGTGCCTTCGAGAATTTGTAGAACGTCACGTCCACGGGAGAGAAGAATGCCTGAGATGCCCTGCTCCGTATTACGGATCCTGGCCTGTTCAACCAGCGCGCTTAACGCTGCGGAGGTGCAGGTTAAGCTCAGCTGGCTTCGATAAATAAGAGTTGTCAGCACAGAAACGGGGTCCGGTATGGGGTATATGCCTGAACGGTACTGTTTAACACAGTTCCCCGGTGTGACCTAATCTATTCCACGTCGGGCTTAATTCTCCCCGATACGGCTATCGATCCGCGTCTGCATATAATCGTAGAACGGATTCGACGTCACCCGCATCAGCGCATCTTTGCCGACGCTCAGAACCGATGTTTCTCCCCACAGGGCTATCGTCCCCAGGCTGATACCGTAGTGGTTTTTCACCTCAGGATGGCGGCCATACAGATCGTCATCAGGCGGGAACGGAATAGCAACATGCGACAGGGAATAAACCTCCTGCGGATACGCGACCGACAGCGGCATCACCGTTTCCCGGGTGCTACCCGCTGGCGTCGTCTTTGCCACCATATCAAACCTGTCGGGGCTGGCATTGGTCACAATTGTGACACTGTAACGCCTTTTTGACCCGGGCAGCAGGTCAGCCACCGCCGTCCAGGATGATGGCCTGAACAGTGGACGAAAACTCCCGGCCTGGTTGATATCAAAAACTACCAGTTCGCTGCCGTTTGCCGGAAGCTGGTCAAACAGCCCGCTAACCACGGCGCGGGTACTGACCGTTGAATCCATGACCGACTGAAACGCCAGTACCGGCGGAAGCTGCGCCAGTTTGTGATCATGAACATCGCGGTTTATCTGCTCATGCAGCGCCTGGGTAAGCAGCCAGGACTGACGTGCTGCATTCACCGGGAACGAATTATATTTATAAGGATTATATTCCGGCGAAATGTTGAGCCACGCGGCTTTGGCAAACGCCGGTAACATGGCCGGTAGCCCGGCGAATCCGGCAAAGCGCGCAAACGCCGTGACGCCAATCATCGGTGAGAGCAAAACGATCTGCTGAGGTTTACGCAGTTCAGGCGCATCAAGAGCGTCGAGGGCGTATTTCATCGCCAGCGCCCCGCCGTTGGAGTAGCCCACCAGATGCAGGGGAAGATCGTTCCCCGTCAGGCGTGTCGCTTCACGAACCGCAAGGCGCGATGCGGCCAGCCACGCCTCCCAGTCAACGTCTGTCAGGGCACCCGGCGCCGTGCCGTGTCCGGGCAAACGAGGCACTACGGCCACAAAGCCGTGCTGTTGATAATTCTCTGCCAGATGCCTGACGCTGTAGGGCGAGTCCGTCAGACCGTGCAGCAATACCACCGCCCCGCGCGGCTTTCCGGCAGGCATCAGCACGAATGACCGGTTTGCATCCGGGGAAAAGTGTCCTGGCCACACCAGGCTCTGGCGGTAATAACGGTTCAGCGGCGTGCGCTCTGCGGGGGTGACTTTCGCCGTCACCTCAGCATCGAGAGCGGTGAAGATGGCGTTTTCCCGCGCGACATACGCTGCGAAGGTCGCGTTATCCATCTCCTGCACGGACATTTCGTCAGCCCGCCAGGTGTGCCAGTGATGCAGGGCCGGCCCCTGCTGCGAAAGATAAACCCGCACCGCCAGCAGCACGAGCACAATGATCCCGATGACCATCGCTATTTTTTTTGCGAGAGCCATCAGGCGCACGCTGACCCGCCAGGGCAAATTCGCCATGTGAGGCTCCCTCCCTTATCCACAGAGCGTTTATCTTACCAAAAAATGTGAAGAGGCTGACGTATTCACCAAATAGATACCGCTCAGGCCGGACACTGCACCAAAAGTGAACTACGCTGCACAAATGTTGAGCACCTGTTAAACAAATATTGCATTAACTTTGCTGCACAGCGCGTTTTCGTCGCAATGTGAACATGGCACGCGTCCTGCATTGTTAATCCGGTAACAGAATCCCGGCCTTTGACAGCCAGTTAACAGCGAGGCGGTATGACGACCAAACCTGAGGTGTTGAGCCGTATCGAAGCGACCTTTAGCCAGCTCACCCCGAGCGAAAAGCGGGTGGCAAGCTGGATGCTGGCGCACGTCGGGCAGATCCCCTTTGAAACGGCAGAGAGCGTGGCGCTGGCCACGGCCACCAGCGGGATCACCGTCGGACGCTTTCTGCGCAAGCTGGGTTATCGCAACCTGGACGACGCCAAAAAAAGCCTGCGCGATCCCCACCAGCCCTGGGGCATTAACGAGCGTCTCGACTCCTGGAAGCAGCAACAGCCGCTGTCGGATCGCTTTCAGCACTCCCTGTCGCTGGAGGTGGACGCCATTGCCCATGTTTACCAGCTGGCGCAAAGCGAAACGTTCAGGCAGGTGGTCCAGCAACTTACCCATGCCGACGCCGTCTTCGTGCTGGGGATCCAGTCCACGCGCGGGATCGCCAATGCGTTCTTCAGCCATCTGGAGTATCTGCGCCCGCGGGTGAGCTATTCCGAAGGACTCTCCGGTAGCTGGGTGGAGTCGCTTAACTCCGGCTTTGCGAACCCGTATATCGTGCTGACGGATACCCGCGCCTACTCCGCCATTGCCCGCCAGTACTGCCGCGTGGCGAGCGAAAAAGGCCTGGCGATGGCGCTGATCACCGATATCTGGTGCCCGTGGGCGCGGGATTATCCGATTGATTTACTCCAGGTGAAGACCGATACCGGCCATTTCTGGGATTCGCTGGCGCCGGTGAGCTGTCTCTTCAACCTGCTGCTGTCGGGCGTTGTGGAGGCGCTGGGCGATGCGCTGCCGGAACGTCTGGCAATCAACCGACAACTACAACAAGAGTTTGGTCAATTTGAACGCTAAAGGAGCGGAGCTATGCCTGAAGAGAGTCAACTGATTGATGTGGCGAAAACCTTTCCCACGCTGCATATCGATCTGAAATACGCGACCGCCGATAACATCACTGGCCGCCCGATCTACCAGCACGCCGCGTGCCTGTTGCATACGGATGCCGCCACCGCGCTGGCGAAAGCGATCAGCATCGCCGCGCTGGCCGGTCTGAAGCTGGTGGTTTACGACGCCTACCGCCCCCAGCAGGCGCAGTCGCAACTCTGGGATGCCTGCCCCAATCCGGAATACGTGGTGGATGTCGCAATTGGCTCTAACCACAGCCGGGGCACCGCCATTGACGTCACGCTGATGGATGAACACGACAACGTGCTGGATATGGGCGCCGGGTTTGACGAAATGCACGACCGTTCTCATGCCTGGCACCCTTCCGTTCCGCCCGAGGCGCAGCGAAATCGTCTGCTCCTGAACGCCGTGATGTACGGCGGCGGTTTTGTGGGCATCAGCAGCGAGTGGTGGCATTTCGAACTGCCGAACGCCGCCAGCTACCCGCTGTTAGATGACCAGTTCGCCTGTTATCCGACCACACACTCACTCTAATTCTGGAGCCCGGCCATGAAAACTACGCTGCTTACAACCCTGATTGCCGCTACGCTCGCCCTGAGCGCCCCTCTCGCGCTGGCGGCGGTGCCAAAAGATATGCTGGTGATTGGGAAAGCTGCCGATCCGCAAACGCTGGATCCGGCGGTCACTATCGATAACAACGACTGGACGGTGACCTACCCCTCGTACCAGCGTCTGGTGAAATACAAGCCTGGCACCACGGAGGTGGAAGGCGATCTGTCGACGGGCTGGAAGGCGTCTGACGACCAGAAAGAGTGGACGTTCACCCTGGCAGATAATGCAAAATTCTCTGACGGCACGCCGGTGACCGCCGAAGCGGTCAAGCTGTCGTTTGAACGTCTGCTGAAAATTAATCAGGGACCTTCCGAAGCGTTCCCGAAAGATTTGAAAGTGGACGCGGTGGATGAGCATACGGTGAAATTCACCCTCAGCCAGCCGTTCGCCCCGTTCCTCTACACGCTGGCCAATGACGGCGCGTCGATCGTCAACCCGGCGGTGCTGAAAGCGAATGCCGCCGACGACGCGCGCGGTTTCCTGGCGCAAAACACCGCGGGTTCCGGACCGTTTATGCTGAAAAGCTGGCGGAAAGGTCAGCAGCTGGTGATGGTGCCCAACCCACACTGGCCGGGTGAAAAGCCGCACTTCAAGCGCGTCTCGGTGAAGATTATCGGTGAAAGCGCCTCGCGTCGCCTGCAACTTTCCCGTGGCGATCTGGATATCGCCGACGCCCTGCCGGTGGATCAGCTTGCCGCTCTGAAGCAGGAAGGCAAAGTGGCCGTGGCGGAATACCCGTCCCTGCGGGTGACCTACCTCTATCTGAACAACAGTAAGCCTCCGATGAATCAGGTGGATTTGCGCCGCGCGGTCTCCTGGGCCACCGATTATCAGGGGATGGTGAAAGGCATTCTCAGCGGGAACGGCAAGCAGATGCGCGGCCCGATCCCGGAGGGCATGTGGGGCTTCGATGCGAACGCCATGCAGTACAGCTTTGACGAGGCTAAGGCCAAAGCGGCGCTGGAGAAAGTCAACGATAAACCGGCCAGCCTGACGTTCCTCTACTCCGATAACGACCCGAACTGGGAGCCTATCGCCCTCTCCACGCAGGCGAGCCTGGGCAAGCTGGGGATTAACGTCAAGCTCGAGAAACTGGCGAACGCCACCATGCGCGACCGCGTCGGCAAAGGTGATTATGACATTGCGATTGGTAACTGGAGCCCGGACTTCGCTGACCCGTACATGTTCATGAACTACTGGTTCGAATCGGACAAAAAAGGGCTGCCGGGTAACCGCTCATTCTATGAGAACAAAGAGGTCGATGCATTGTTGCAGGCGGCACTGAAAACCACCGATCAGGCGGAACGCACCAAAGATTACCAGCAGGCGCAGAAAGTGGTGATTGACGAGGCGGCTTACGTTTATCTGTTCCAGAAGAACTACCAGCTGGCGATGAACAAAGAGGTCAAAGGCTTCACCTTTAATCCGATGCTTGAGCAGGTCTTTAACATCGCCACCATGAGTAAGTAACGGCCCACGCCGGGGGGAAGTGTATGACGTTCTGGAGCATCGTGCGCCAGCGCTGCTGGGGGTTAATCCTGGTGGTGGCCGGTGTCTGTATTATTACTTTTATTATTTCACACCTGATCCCCGGCGGTCCGGCCCGCCTGCTGGCCGGTGACCGCGCCAGCGATGAAATCGTGCAGGGCATCCGCCAGCAGCTGGGGCTGGATCAACCGCTCTATATTCAGTTTGGCCGCTATGTAGAGGCGCTGGCGCACGGCGATCTGGGCACCTCCATTCGTACCGGTCGCCCCGTTGCGGAAGATTTGAAAGCCTTTTTCCCCGCCACGCTGGAGCTGGCCTTCTGCTCTTTGCTGCTGGCGCTGGTGATTGGCGTGCCGCTGGGCATTTTATCGGCGGTGTACCGTAACCGCTGGCTGGATCACCTGGTGCGACTGATGGCGATGACGGGCATCTCGACGCCTGCCTTCTGGCTGGGACTGGGGGTAATCGTTCTGTTCTACGGGCAACTGCAAATTCTGCCCGGCGGCGGCAGGCTGGACGACTGGCTCGATCCGCCTGCCCACGTTACCGGCTTTTATCTGCTGGACGCCCTGCTGGAAGGCAACGGCGAGGTGTTTTTCAACGCCCTACAGCACCTGATTCTACCCTCCCTGACCCTGGCCTTTGTGCATCTGGGTATTGTGGCGCGTCAGGTGCGTTCCGCGATGCTGGAGCAGCTGAGCGAGGATTATATTCGTACCGCCCGCGCGAGCGGGTTGCCGGGCTGGTACATCGTGCTGCGCTACGCCTTACCCAACGCCATGATCCCCTCCATTACCGTGCTCGGGCTGGCGCTGGGCGATCTGCTGTATGGGGCAGTCCTTACCGAAACCGTGTTTGCCTGGCCGGGAATGGGAGCCTGGGTGGTGACCTCCATTCAGGCGCTGGACTTCCCTGCCGTCATGGGCTTCGCGGTCGTGGTATCGCTGGCCTATGTCTTCGTCAATCTGGTGGTGGATCTGCTGTATCTGTGGATCGACCCGCGAATCGGGCGCGGAGGTGCCGAATGATGTTAACTCAGGAAACGCCCGTCCCCGTCAGCACCGCCAAACAGCGCATCAACTGGGCAAAGCTGTTCTGGATGTTACGCAAAAGCCCGCTCACGCTGATCGGTGGGGTGATTATGATCGTGATGCTACTGATGATGGTGGTCTCGCCGTGGATAGTCCCGCACGATCCGAACGCGCTGGATCTGACCGCGCGATTGCAGGCGCCTTCAGCCCAGCACTGGTTTGGCACCGATGAGGTGGGCCGGGATCTGTTCAGCCGCGTGCTGGTGGGCAGCCAGCAGTCCATCACGGCGGGGCTGGCGGTGGTGGTGATTGCGGGCGGCATCGGTTCTCTGCTCGGCTGTTTGTCCGGCGTACTCGGCGGACGCGGCGACGCCATCATTATGCGTATCATGGACATTATGCTCTCCATCCCCTCGCTGGTGCTGACGATGGCGCTGGCCGCCGCGCTCGGCCCAAGCCTGTTTAACGCGATGCTGGCGATTGCGATTGTACGCATTCCGTTTTACGTGCGGCTGGCACGCGGGCAAACGCTGGTGGTGCGCCAGTTCACCTACGTGCAGGCCGCCCGCACCTTTGGCGCATCGCGCTGGCACCTGATCAGCTGGCATATCCTGCGTAACGCCCTGCCGCCGCTGATCGTACAGGCGTCGCTGGATATCGGCAGCGCCATTCTGATGGCCGCCACGCTGGGCTTTATTGGATTAGGCGCGCAGCAACCCACCGCCGAATGGGGCGCGATGGTGGCCGTGGGGCGTAACTACGTGCTTGACCAGTGGTGGTACTGCGCGTTTCCGGGGGCGGCAATTCTGATCACGGCAGTTGGGTTTAATCTGTTTGGCGATGGTCTTCGCGACCTGCTGGATCCCAAATCAGGAGGGAAGCAGTCATGAGTGATTCCGTATTATCAATTGAAGATTTGCACCTGAGCTTCCCCATTTTTCGCGGTGACGTCCACGCGCTCAACCACGTTTCGCTGGAGATTGGCCGGGGTGAAATTGTCGGCGTGGTGGGCGAATCCGGCTCGGGAAAATCGGTCACCGCGATGCTGGCGATGCGCCTGCTGCCGGAAGGCAGTTACCATATTCACCATGGACGGGTCACGCTCCTCGGGGAAGATGTCCTGAACGCGTCGGAAAAACAGCTTCGTCAGTGGCGCGGCGCCAGGGTGGCGATGATTTTTCAGGAGCCGATGACGGCGCTCAACCCCACGCGCCGGATTGGCAGGCAAATGGTGGAGGTGATCCGCCAGCATCAGTCGCTTTCCCGCCGCGACGCGCAGCAGAAGGCGATCGCCCTGCTGGGCGAGATGCAAATCCCGGATGCGGCACAGGTGATGGATCGCTATCCGTTTGAGCTTTCCGGCGGTATGCGCCAGCGGGTGATGATCGCCCTTGCCTTCTCCTGCGAGCCGGAGCTGATCATTGCCGATGAGCCGACCACCGCGCTGGACGTGACCGTTCAGCGTCAGGTGCTGCGTCTGCTGAAACACAAAGCGCGCGCCAGCGGGACGTCGGTGCTGTTTATCAGTCACGATATGGCGGTGGTGTCGCAGCTTTGTGACCGGATGTACGTTATGTACGCGGGCAGCGTGATCGAAAGCGGCAGCACGCAGACCTTGATCCACCATCCTGTGCATCCCTATTCGATTGGCCTGCTGCGGTGTGCCCCGGAAAATGGTGAACCGCGCGAGATCCTCCCGGCCATTCCCGGCACGGTGCCTAACCTCAGCCACCTCCCGCGCGGATGTGCCTTTCGCGAACGCTGTTTTGCTGCCGGGGCGAAATGCAGCGAAACGCCGCGCTTAATTTCCACGGGCGCAGAAGGCCAGCAGGCTGCCTGCTGGTACCCACAACAGGAGAGACGCCATGTCTGAGGTACTGCTGGAACTGGATAGCGTGCATGTGAATTTTCCTGCGCGCAAAAACTGGCTGGGGCGCGTGACGGAGCAGGTACACGCCCTCAACGGCATGGATCTCCGGATCCATCGCGGCGAAACGCTGGGCGTTGTGGGGGAATCCGGCTGTGGAAAGAGCACGCTGGCGCAGCTGCTGATGGGCATGCTCAAACCGAGTACCGGTGCCTGTCAGCGCGCGAATGCGGCAGGCGGTATGCAGATGGTATTTCAGGACCCGCTCTCGTCCCTCGACCCGCGTTTACCCGTCTGGCGCATCATTACCGAGCCGGTGTGGATACAGCAACGCCGCAGCGAACGGGAGCGTCGTCAGCTGGCTGAGACGCTGGCGCAGCAGGTGGGCATTCGGGCGGAATATCTTGACCGCCTGCCGCATGCGTTTTCGGGTGGACAGCGCCAGCGCATCGCTATTGCCCGGGCGCTCTCTTCGGATCCGGACATCATCGTGCTGGATGAACCCACCAGCGCGCTGGATATTTCCGTCCAGGCGCAGATCCTCAATTTGCTGGTTGCCCTGCAACAGCAGCGAAATCTGACCTACGTGCTGATCTCGCACAACGTGTCGGTGGTTCGTCACATGAGCGACCGGGTGGCGGTAATGTATCTGGGGCAGATCGTGGAGCTGGGTCCGGCGGACCAGGTGCTGGGCAAGCCACGGCATCCGTATACGCAGCTGCTGCTTGACTCCGTTCCCCGTACCGGAGAACCGCTGGACGAAGATCTGGCATTACGCAAAACCGATCTCCCCGGTAATCGCCGCCTGCCCGATGGCTGCTACTTCCGCGACCGCTGCCCGCTGGCAGCTGAAGGATGCGAACGGCCGCAGCCGCTTCAGCCCGCAGCCGGAGACCGAAGCGTACGCTGCTGGCGTAACCGTTAAAAAATAAGCCGGGCATTTGCCCGGCCTGATATCAGTTCAGTTTGTAATCCAGCGTGATTTCGGCTTTCAACAGCTGCGACACCGGACAACCCGCCTTCGCTTTCTGAATAATGCCGTCGAACTGCTGAGGATCGATACCCGGTACCGTCACCTTGCTTTGCAGCGCCACTTTGCTGATGGCAAAACCACTGTCGGTTTTATCCAGCGAGACATCCGCCGTGGTATCGATGGAGTCGGCGGTATAACCCGCTTCGCCCAACATTAGCGACAGGGCCATAGAGAAACAGGCCGCGTGCGCTGCGCCAATCAGCTCTTCCGGGTTGGTCCCTTTTTCGCCCTCGAAGCGGGTGTTAAAGCCGTAAGGTTGCTGGTTTAGGACGCCACTTTCTGTTGAGACCGTCCCTTTGCCGCGTTTGATGTCGCCAGACCAGTGTGCTGAACCGTGCTTATGAATCGTCATTCTTGCTCTCCTTTTGGCTTACAAAGGGATAAGTATAGGACGCATAATCCATTTTGCAGGGAAGACAGATTAGTCCGAGCGCGTGGCAAGGTGGTTTGCCAGCGCGTCGAGGAACACACGCTGCGCCGCAGGCTGATAGTCTCGCGACTGATAAATACCAAAAATACCGATCGGTTTTGGCGTAAAGGCGCTGAGCACCGGCACCAGGCTGCCCTGCCTTAGCGCCGCGTCGGCCTCGCGCTCGGGCAGCATGGCAATACCACAGTGGTTTATCGCCGCCTCCATCAGCAGTGACGAGATGCTGGCGCTGAGATTGCCGCTGACCGCCGTCGTGATCGGCTCCCCTTCGGGCGTCAAAAAACGCCACGACTGACCGGCAAAAAAGCTGTAATGCAGGCAGTTGTGCCGGGCTAAGTCCTCCAGCTGCTCTGGAACGCCCCGGCTGGCAAGGTAGTGCGGCGAAGCGCAAAGTACGGACCGACACTCTCCCAGTCGGCGGGCGATCATGCCCGGTTCGGGGTTATCGGTGATGCGGATCGCCACGTCAATTCGCTCGCCCACCAGGCTTACCGGATGGTTGTTAACATCCAGCTCAATGCGCAGCTGAGGGTAACGCTGCAACAGATCGGGCAGCACCGGAGCGATAATCTGCATCGCGGTGAAATGCGCGCAGGCGACGCGAAGCGTACCTGAGGGTAAATCCTTCACTGACTGATCTTCAATTTCCTGAGAAATTTGCGAGAGCGTACGCGTCTTTTGCAGGACCTTCTCTCCCGCCGCCGTCAGCGTCAGCTTGCGGGTGGAGCGGTTCACCAGCCGCGCCCCGGCCCACTTCTCCATCTGCTCCAGATAACGGCTCACCATCGGACGGGAGATCCCCAGCGCCCGCGCCGCCGCACTTAAACTCCCCAGCTCACAGATGCGGTTGTACACCTGGGCGGCAATAACGCGATCCATTTTGACCTCCATTTGCTCGATTTATGAAACTAAGCATCTCCTGTTTCAGGAATTCTGGCAAATGAAGAGATCCGTACAATAGAGACTTTCCTGAAGAACAGAGAGATGACCATGACCATCGCCCGCCTTGCTTTGCTGACAACCCTTTTCACTCCGGCCGTCTTTGCCGCGCCGTTGACCGTTGATACGTACAACCCGCAGGAAAAAGGCATTTTTGCCGTTTCTTCCACCCTGGTGTCTGGCCCGAAAGAGGCGGTACTGTTTGACGCCCAGTTCAGCGTGAAAGATGGCGAAGCGCTGGTAGAAAAAATTCGCCACAGCGGTAAAACGCTGAACAAAATCGTGATCACTTCCGGCGATCCGGATTTCTATTTCGGCCTGCAACCGCTGGTGAAAGCCTTCCCTAATGCCAAAGTTGTCGCCACGCAACAGGTGGTGGACCATATCAAGGCCACAAAAGACGCGAAGCTCGCCTTCTGGGGGCCACAGATGAAAGACGGCGCGCCGACGCAGCTCTACGTGCCGCAAGTGCTTGCCTCAACCACCTTTATGATTGACGGTGAGAGAGTGAATATTGAAGAGCCTGAGAGCTATGCGGCGTATGTCTGGATCCCATCCGCAAAAACCATCCTCGGCGGCACGGGCGTCTCATGGGGCATTCACGTCTGGACGGCAGATACCCAAACGCCGGAAAGCCGCAAACAGTGGCAGCAGACGCTGGATAGCATGGCAGCCCTTAAGCCCGAACACGTTATTCCGGGCCACTACCTGGGGACACCGCCAGCAGGTACCGGCGCTATCGACTTTACCCGTCGCTATCTACAGCTGTTTGAACAGGCCCTCACGGCAGATAAAGCGTCAACCGGCGTCATCAACACAATGAAAAAACAGTGGCCGAATCTGGCGGAAGCCAGTTCGCTGGAACTGAGTGCCAAAGTGAATACCGGCGAAATGAAGTGGTAATAGCCTGATTATCTCCTGCTATATTTAAATTTTTTATAGCAGGAGTTAACTATGCCATCTTCAGTAAGGGGCATCGACCATATCGGTATTACGGTGCCCGACATTGAAAAAGCCACCCTATTTTTTGAACGCGCTTTCGACGCCCAGGTTTTATATCATTCTGTCGATGCGCAAACCGATAATATTGATCAGCCCGCCCAGCAGCACACCTTAAAATTATTTCCCGGCACAAAAATTCACGCCATTCGCATGCTCGTCATGCCCCACGGACCCGGCATAGAACTTTTCGAAATGCATGGCCCTGAACAGGGAATGCCCGCCCGCGCCAGCGACTTTGGCCTCCAGCATTTTGCTGTTTATGTTGATGATTTTG
This sequence comes from Enterobacter cloacae complex sp. 397G4, assembly GCF_050031515.1. Taxonomy (NCBI): domain Bacteria; kingdom Pseudomonadati; phylum Pseudomonadota; class Gammaproteobacteria; order Enterobacterales; family Enterobacteriaceae; genus Enterobacter; species Enterobacter cloacae complex sp. 397G4. The sequence goes on from NZ_JBLGWE010000001.1 coordinate 2,485,662, forward strand.
ATAAGGCGATAGCCGCTTTCACCGCTGCTGGCGGGGAGATGTTTACCGCGCCAAAGCCGCTCACGTTTCCGGATGAGCAAGGTGAAGGTAATGCTTTCTGCTATGGGCAAACCCCCTGGGGCAGCATTGTAGAATAGATTTCCTGGCCAACGCCCATGCCTTATGAAAAAACGACAAATTTACGCCGCTGGAAACCCTGAATTTTATTTCTGTGCTACGGGAGATGATATTTTTATTTCCAGGACGAATCTGAACCACAACGGCGAAAATATTTGCCAATCTGAATGCGAATTACGATTTTGCACGCCGTAACATTAAACAGACAACGACACGGAGGCAGCATGTTTACTTATTACCCGGCACATACCACAGCAGCACAACCCGAACTCGTTAACGCGATTGCGCAGGGTCTTCAGGCGGAGCACGGTGTTGTTACCGAAGATGACATTTTGATGGAACTGACCAGGTGGGTGGAAGCCACAGACAATGACATCCTCAGTGACATCTACCAGCAAACCATCAACTATGTGGTCAGCGGGCAAAATGCACCTTTGTAAAAACCTGCTAAGCTGGATCTGCAACCTAAGGGGTTACATTTCGTTTGCGTGAGCAAACTTGTCCTTAAAACTATCAACGGGATTGAGGAGTTAATATGAAATCGAACCGTCAGGCACGCCACATTCTGGGACTGAACTACAAGCTCTCAAACCAGCGCAAAGTGGTTATTGAAGAGGGGAGCGAAACGCAAGTGACCCACGCCACCGGCAGGAAACGTCAGGCAGGCAAGTAAGTTCCAGTACGAAATCCACAACACCATCGGTTACCCCGGTGGTGTTTTTGTTTATGTGTTGCGGTAATTAATATTTAGCTCCTTTATAATACCGCCCGACCGCACCCCGTAGCACAGGCCAGAAAGATGACAAACAGCAGTGTCAGGGACGGATCTTCTTAAAAAGAGTGAGTGACATGGACAACAAACTGAAAAAACATCGTTCCCTTTATATTCCTTACGCCGGTCCGGTTTTACTGGAGTTTCCCCTTCTGAACAAAGGCAGCGCCTTTAGCATGGAAGAGCGCAGCAGCTTTAACCTGCTAGGTCTTCTGCCTGAAGTGGTTGAAACCATTGAAGAACAGGCGGAACGCGCCTGGATCCAGTATCAGGGCTTTAAAACCGAAATCGATAAGCACATCTACCTGCGTAATATCCAGGACACCAACGAAACCCTCTTCTACCGCCTGGTGCAGAACCATCTCGAAGAGATGATGCCCGTCATTTACACCCCAACCGTCGGCGCGGCGTGTGAACGCTTCTCAGAGATCTACCGTCGTTCCCGCGGCGTGTTCATCTCCTATCAGAACCGTCACAACATGGACGACATTCTGCAAAACGTGCCTAATCACAACATCAAGGTGATCGTGGTAACCGATGGCGAACGTATTCTGGGCCTTGGCGACCAGGGCATTGGTGGGATGGGGATCCCCATCGGTAAGCTCTCGCTGTATACCGCCTGCGGCGGGATCAGCCCGGCCTACACCCTGCCGGTTGTGCTGGACGTGGGGACCAACAACCAGCAACTGCTGAACGATCCGCTGTACATGGGCTGGCGTCACCCGCGCATTACCGACGACGAGTACTATCAGTTTGTTGATGATTTCATCCAGGCCGTGAAGCACCGCTGGCCGGACGTGCTGTTGCAGTTCGAAGACTTCGCACAGAAAAACGCCATGCCGCTGCTGAACCGCTACCGCGATGAGATCTGCTCGTTCAACGATGACATTCAGGGCACTGCGGCAGTGACCGTGGGGACGCTGATTGCCGCGAGCCGTGCGGCAGGCAGCCAGCTCAGCTATCAGAAAATTGTCTTCCTGGGTGCAGGCTCCGCGGGCTGCGGCATCGCCGAGCAAATTATTGCCCAGACCCAGCGCGAAGGCTTAAGCGAAGAGCTGGCTCGCTCCCGCGTCTTTATGGTGGACCGTTTTGGCCTGCTGACCGACGGTATGCCAAACCTGCTCCCGTTCCAGACCAAACTGGTGCAGAAGCGTGAAAACCTGAAAAACTGGGATACGGATAACGAAGTGCTCTCGCTTCTTGACGTGGTGCGCAACGTGAAGCCGGACATTCTGATCGGCGTATCCGGGCAGACCGGCCTCTTCACGGAAGAGATTATTCGCGAGATGCACAAGCACTGCGAACGCCCTATCGTGATGCCGCTGTCTAACCCGACTTCACGCGTGGAGGCAACGCCGCAGGATATTATCGCCTGGACAGAAGGTAAGGCACTGGTCGCGACCGGCAGCCCGTTTGATCCGGTGCTGTGGAAGGACAAACTCTATCCCATCGCACAGTGCAATAACTCCTATATCTTCCCGGGTATTGGTCTGGGGGTTATCGCCTCCGGCGCGTCACGCATCACCGACGAAATGCTGATGTCCGCGAGCGAAACGCTGGCAGGTCACTCACCGCTGGTGAATAACGGTGAAGGCCTGGTACTGCCTGAGCTGAAAGACATTCATAAAGTGTCCCGCGCAATTGCCTTCGCGGTAGGCAAAATGGCGCAGCAGCAAGGCGTCGCGGTGAAAACCTCTGCCGATGCGTTGCAGCAGGCGATTGACGATAACTTCTGGATGCCGGAATACCGTAGCTATCGTCGTACTTCTATTTAAGCATTGCCCCTCACCCAGCCCTCTCCCCAAAGGGGAGGAGGGTTAGGGTGAGGGGAATATACGGCACCTCCCACTAGCCAAACCCATTTTCCCCCGCTACACTCCCTTCATCCATTAACCTACTGAATATATAAGGAGGCCAATTATGCTGTACTGTGAAATTTTCAATGTTTCACATACATTTGGTGATCGCACCAGCTCAAGCGTTATCGGTATCGTGCTGCGATAACTTCCGCTTGAGCGAAGACACCAACCCCTGAAATCCCTTCTCTCGGGCTTACTGAGTTATCGTCAGCGATGTTTGACGAGGCATAAACATGCCTGTAACTCCTGGGTAAGCAACAATGAGCACTTTACTCACTGCACATTCTTTACGCGTTGATACAGCGTTCGGCACGCTCTTCGACTCTCTCTCCTTTACGTTGAAAAAAGGCGATCGCATCGGCCTGCTGGGTGATAACGGCTGCGGAAAAAGTACGCTGCTGAAAATTCTCGACGGGACGCAGTCCCCTGCTGCCGGAACCGTTTCACTGGCGGGGCATTGCCTGCTGGCGCGCGTGGAACAACATCTGCCGGAGGCCCTTTATCCCCTGACCATGCTGGATGCGGTGCTGGCGCAGCTGCCGATCGGTGAGCGCGACAGTTTGCGCTGGAAAGCCGAGACGCTGCTGGCCGGAATGGGCTTCACGACGCAGGAAACGGCGTTAACCTCCGCCACGCTGAGCGGCGGCCAGCATACGCGGTTGCTGCTGGCACGAGCGTTGATAAGCGATCCGGATCTGCTGCTTCTGGACGAACCGAGCAACCACCTCGACCTGCCAACCCTGCTGTGGCTGGAGCAGTTTCTACAAAACTGGTCCGGCAGCTTTGTGCTGGTCTCACACGACAGGCAGCTGCTGGACGCGGTAACCAACGGCAGCTGGATCCTGCGCGATAAAACGCTGCACGCCTTTGCCCTTCCCTGCACTGCCGCCCGTCTGGCGCTCGACGCAAAAGACGAAAGCGATGCGTTGCGCCATAAGGCAGAGCAAAAAGAGATCGACCGCGTCACGGCCAGCGCACGGCGTCTCGCGACCTGGGGCAAGGTCTATGACAACGAAGATCTCTCCCGTAAGGCTAAGCAGATGGAAAAACAGGTCGAACGCCTGAAAGAGACCCAGACGGAACTGACGGCGGGAAGCCCGTGGACCTTAACCCTGCGCGGGGACGCGCTTCGCGCCGACCGCCTGCTGGAAATGACTCACCTCGGCGTCCCCCCGGCGCCGGGTCTGCCAGACCTGTTTACTCTCAACAGCGCGCGGCTAAAGAGCGGCGATCGCGTGGCGATTGTGGGTCGTAACGGCTGCGGAAAATCGTCGCTGCTGAAGCTTATCTGGCGACATTTTCGCGACGAGATCGCGGACGAGCGGCTTAAGCGTCATCCGCGCGTCTCACCCGGCTACTACGACCAGACGCTGCACCAGTTGCCAGATGATGCGGCGCTGCTTGATGCGCTGGAGCCTTTCGCGCCAGATCCGCAGACCCGTAAAATGGCGCTCATCAGTGCCGGGTTCCCGTGGGCGCGTCACGGGCAAAAAGTCAGTACGCTGAGCGGCGGGGAACGTTCGCGCCTGCTGTTCATCGGCCTGACGCTTGCCCGTTATAGCCTGCTGATGCTGGATGAACCGACCAACCACCTGGACATGGAAGGCAAAGAGGCGCTGGCGGAAACGCTGCAACAGTTTGAAGGCGGAGTGCTGCTGGTGAGCCACGATCGTCAGTTAATTAGCCAGAGCTGTAACCGCTTCTGGCTGATTGAGGACGGCAGGCTGAGCGAATGGCACGATGCGGAGGCGGTGTTTGAGCGCCTGCGTGAGGACACCGCTCTGGTTGTACCTGAGGCATCGAATAACGCATTGAAGGCACCCTCTTCAGCGTCTGACGATCTGCTCGAACGCCTGGTTGCCCTGGAAACGCTGCTGGAAGAAGATTTGGCGCGCAAGCCAAAACATCAAAAACCGCAGTTACAGGCGCAATGGCGAAAAGAGATTGAGGTAATAGAAGCGCAACTGTAAATCTGAGCCCGGCGGTGGCGTCGCCGGGCCAGTGTTTTTCACCCCAATTTATGAGGGGTACAGCCTTTTCTTAATCCGAAAATGCATCAAATAATGACATTATGTTGCGGTTACCTTGCATTACAGCGCCAAAGTATTAATCCTTAATGGGTAATCAGACCTGCTATGCAGATACTCATCATGAAAGGAGAAACACATGAAGGCTGCTGTTGTCACTCAGGATCATCAGGTTAATGTCACAGAAAAAACCTTACGCGCGCTCAAACATGGTGAAGCGCTGCTGGAGATGGAGTGCTGTGGCGTTTGCCATACCGATCTCCATGTTAAGAATGGCGATTTTGGCGACAAAACCGGGGTGATCCTCGGCCACGAAGGGATTGGTATCGTCAAAGAGATTGGTCCTGGCGTCACGTCGCTAAAAGTAGGCGATCGTGCAAGCGTGGCGTGGTTCTTCGAAGGCTGTGGCCACTGTGAATATTGTAATACCGGCAACGAAACGCTGTGCCGTGACGTGAAAAACGCGGGTTACTCCGTTGACGGCGGCATGGCGGAAGAGTGCATCGTAACCGCGGATTACGCGGTTAAAGTTCCGGACGGACTGGACTCTGCGGCGGCCAGCAGCATCACCTGCGCCGGGGTCACCACCTACAAAGCGGTAAAAGTCTCTGACATCAAACCCGGCCAGTGGATTGCGATCTATGGCCTGGGCGGTCTGGGCAACCTCGCGCTGCAATACACCAAAAATGTCTTCAATGCGAAAGTTATCGCCATTGACGTGAATGACGAGCAGCTGAAGCTCGCTGCCAGCATGGGCGCAGACTTAACCGTGAACTCCCGCAGTGAAGATGCGGCAAAAGTGATTCAGGAGAAAACCGGCGGTGCACATGCGGCGGTGGTGACGGCGGTAGCGAAAGCGGCCTTCAACTCTGCCGTTGACGCAGTTCGCGCCGGTGGCCGCGTGGTGGCTGTTGGCCTGCCGCCGGAAGCGATGAGCCTGGATATTCCACGTCTGGTCCTGGATAGGATTCAGGTAGTGGGTTCCCTGGTGGGTACCCGTCAGGATCTGCTCGAAGCCTTCCAGTTTGCGGCTGAAGGTAAGGTGAAACCGAAAGTTACAATGCGCCCACTGGAAGATATCAACGCCATCTTCAAAGAGATGGAACAGGGCCAGATCCGTGGCCGTATGGTGATTGATTTACGTTCTTAACCGCGGTGGCCGGGTAGCGGCTCTGCCCTGCCCGGCTTTTCACGTGGACGAACGGCGATCGGAAATCCATTCCTGAACCTCGATCTGGAACGTGTCCGGCGCTTTTCGATACATCTTCCGCGCCAGATCCAGGATGGTATGGCGCCCTAACTCCTCTTCCATCCGCTGCTGCGCGCTGTCCATGACCGAGCGCACCCCACACGGGCCGTCACAGACCCAGGCAGGTGGCGTTTCATCAAACACCGCCAGGCGCTGACGCACTTCCCGACACTCAAACATATTCTTCTCGCCGTCGATGGCGTACGCCACGTCCAGCACGCTGATCAGCTCCGCCGGACGCGCCAGCCGGAATCCTCCCCCTTTGCCTTCGGTGCTGATGACCAGCCCCGCCCGTGATAAACGGGTGAAGATCTTTCCAAGATAGTCGTACGGCACGCCCTGCAAGGCGGCCATCTCCCGGACGCTCATCTCACGTTCATTGCCTTTTGCATCCACCATACACATCAGGCTATGAATGCCATATTCCACACCAGAACTGTAAAACGCCATGGCTCACTCCGGGTCATTGTTCGCTGCATTATAACGATTTTTAACTCAGAAAGAAGTTGTCGCAGTTAACTCCGACAAGTATAGTGGCAGTTATGTCAGACATACAGCCTGACGCACTAAAGGATCGAGTATGAAAAAGCAGATTTTAATTGTGGGTAGTGGGTTTTCCGGTATGTGGGCTGCGGTCAGCGCCGCGCGCCTTTCTGCTCTGGAGGGTAACAATAGCCTCAGCATTGCCGTGCTGGCCCCTGTTCCGGAGTTGCGCGTTCGCCCACGCTTTTATGAAGAGAACGTGTCGGCGATGGTCGCGCCGCTGACCGAACTGTTTGCTGAGCTGGGCATCGCTTTTATTGCGGGCGAAGCACAACGTATTGATACCTTGTCTAAAACCGTTTTGTATCGCGATTCAAACGGCGCGATTGCTGAAGTCGCCTGGGAACGTCTGATCCTCGCAACCGGTAGCCAGACTAAACGTCCTCCTGTTGCCGGTCTGGCTGAATACGCCTTTGATATCGACCAACTCGACTCCGCCAGATTATTCGAGCAGCATCTTGATTCGCTGGTTTCGCGCCCCTCCACCCCGGAGCGTAATACCGTGGTCGTGTGTGGCGGCGGCTTTACCGGCATCGAACTGGCAACGGAACTTCCTGCCCGACTCCGTACTCGCTTCGGCGCTGATACAAAGACTAAAGTAATCGTAGTTGAAAGAGGTGCAACCATCGGCGGGCGTTATAGCGAGGCGCTGCGTAACACAATTGAAGAAGCAACCAACGCGCTGGGCGTTGAATGGCGTTTAAACAGTGAAATTGAAGCCATCGATGCCAGCGGCGTAACGCTGAAAAACGGAGAGCGCATTGCCAGCGCCACTGTAGTGTGGACGGCAGGGGTAGAAGCTAACCCCCTCAGCCTGCAAATTGACGGGGAACGCGATACTCAGGGACGGCTGATCGTCAACGACACGTTGCAGGTTCCTGCGCATCCTGAGGTTTACGCGACGGGTGATATGGCGCACGCCAAAACGGACGATGCGGGCAACACGGCGCTGATGACCTGCCAGCACGCGATCCAGCTTGGGAAATTCGCCGGACACAACGCGGCGGCCAGCCTGTTAAATCTGGAGCCGTATCCTTACCGTCAGGTGAACTACGTCACCTGTCTGGATTTGGGTGGCTGGGGCGCGGTATACACCGAGGGCTGGGAACAGCGCGTTAAATCCGTGCGCGAGGAAGGCAAAAAGATCAAAGTCGCCATCACCAACGAACTGATTTACCCGCCAGCAGCAGACAAAGCGGTCGCTTTTGCCGCCGCTGACCCGCTGGCGAAATTCGTTTAGTCCCCTTCTGCGCCCGCGACCAGCGGGCAAAGTGTGCAATCAGGCCAGCGCACCTGCGTTGGCCTGACGCTTTTTGGCACATAAATAACCATACATCAGCAGAGAGGTCATCGCAGAGAAGGATAAAATCGCGGCCGGCAGCGTGACATAGCTCCAGCTAAAGCCGAGCGTAATCATCAATCCACCGAAATACGCGCCAATTGCGCTGCCGAGGTTAAACGCCATTTGCCCGCCTGCGGCCCCCAGCATCTCGCCGCCTTTCGCATTTTGCAGCAGCAGAATTTGCAGCGGCGCAGAGAGCGCAAACAGCCCGGCGCAGCAGACAAATCCCATTACCAGTGAAGCTGTTTTAAGCTCGCCAAAGGCAAACAACGCCAGCAGCGAAGCCACAATCACCAGGTCGGTGGTGGCAGCAATGCGCAGCGGGCTAAAGCGTGACGACAGCTTGCCGCTGAAGACATTTCCCAGCACCATGCCCAGCCCCATCAGCATCATGATCGCGGTCATGACGCCCTCAGAAAAGCCTGACACGTTGACCATAAACGGCTTCACGAAGCTAAACCAGGCAAACACCCCGGCATTGCCAAACATCGTAGCGGCAAAAATCAGCCACGGTTCCGGTTTCTTCAGGAAGTGGAATTGTTCTGCCAGCCGGGTGGTTGTCGTGTCGTGAATATCAGGCACCCACAGCAGAACAGACAGGATCACCAGCGCGTCAAAGACCGCAATCAAAAAGAAGGTGTAACGCCAGTTAAATTCATGTCCCAGCCACGTCCCGAGCGGCACGCCAAGCAGGTTGGCAACGGTCATCCCGGCAATCATCCCGGCCACAGCGACCGTCACTTTACCCGGCGGCGCGATTTTTGACAGGATTATCGCCCCCACTCCGAAAATCGCGCCATGCGGGAAACCAGAGATTAAGCGCCCCGCCGCCAGCCCCACGTAGGAGTCAGAGAAGGTAAAGAGCGCGTTACCGACGACGCACATCGCCACCAGAAACAGCAGCGTTGTTTTCAGCGAAAATTTGCTGGAGAACAGCGCCACAATCGGCGCGCCGATCACCACGCCAAAAGCGTAAAACGAAATCATATTTCCGGCGGAGGGAATCGAAATGCCCGTATCATGAGCCAGCTCGGTCAGCACGCCCATAATGCCAAACTCAGCCATCCCCAGGCCAAAGGTACCCAGTGCTAACGAAAAAATTGTCTTTTTCATACCGCGACCACTGTTAAAAAATATGCAGCGTGCATTATTGATTAAACTTGTATGGTGAACCAGTTCAAATCAGATTTCTGACACATTAATCCATTCATTCAGGCCGATTACACTCTTAGTACGGCCTCGATCCCGCGACCGGATACAAAGGGAGACCCACCATGGTCAGTAAGAAGAAAACCCATGTTGTTGATGATGTCGTTAAAAACGCGCCGCTCAAAACTAAAGCGTACGAGCAAGAGCTTCGCCGCCTCCATGTTGAACTGGTTAAGCTCCAGCAATGGGTAGTCGCCAAAGGGTTAAAGGTCTGTATTGTTTTTGAAGGGCGAGACGGCGCCGGTAAAGGCGGCGTCATCAAAGCCATCACCGAACGCGTCAGTCCCCGGGTGTTTCGCGTTGTTGCGTTACCGGCTCCCACCGATAAAGAGAAAAGTCAGCTCTATTTTCAGCGTTACGTTCCCCATCTGCCCTCTGCCGGGGAAATCGTTATTTTTGACCGCAGCTGGTACAACCGTGCGGGCGTGGAAAGAGTCATGGGTTTCTGTACCGAAGAGCAGGCCGAAAAATTTCTTGATGGAACGCCGGTAATGGAAAAAGCGATGGTCGATGCCGGGATCATATTGTTGAAATACTGGCTTGAAGTAACGCCAAAAGAGCAGGAGCGCCGCCTGCGCGATCGCATTAATGATGGTCGCAAGATCTGGAAGCTGTCTCCAATGGACATTAAATCTTTCAATCTGTGGGATGAATATACCCTCGCCCGCGACGCGATGTTTAAAGCGACCGACACCGCCTGGGCGCCGTGGTTTGTGGCGCGCTCAGAAGATAAAAAAAGGGTGCGGCTGAATATTATTTCGCATCTGCTTTCCCAGATCCCCTATGAAGAAATTCACGTAGACAAGGTGGATTTACCGAAACGCAAGATCGGCAAAGTGAAGCCTACAAAATATCCCTTCCGGTATATTGCAGAGCAATTTTGATATTACTGGAAGACGGCTCGCATAATGTAGATTACCAGGGGAAACAGTATTGTTTTTTGTTGGCTGCGGTTGATAATGACCGCACCAACAAAGGAGAAAACATGAAACCGAACCGCACAGAAAGATGTGTTACAACAAAGCCTTTTACGGGGAAAAAGCCTCGCCCACTCTCTACAACAGCAGAGCACAAGCGACAGCATCAACAGGATCAGGGATTTATTAAAGCGATGAATGAATTAACGGCCAAAGCAGGGCTATTATCGGATGACCCTTATTTTGGAGGGCTTTGATGTGTTTTCAGTTTGACGTTTATCGCAACCCATCAGACAGAACGCGTGAATACCAGCCCTATTTTATGATTATTCAGCACGATTTTTATGACGACTTATCAACGAGACTTATTGTACCGTTAAGCTATCACAATCATTTAAGAGGACATTCAAACGCTGCAACGCCACTGGTGAACATTGAATTCCAGACATATTTTCTTAATACAGCCAACATCACACACGTGGAGACAAAGAAACTTAATAATAAGAATTATGTATGTAATCTGCGCAGTGCAAGAAGTAGTGTTCTTGCAGGAATTGATGCGTTAATTACCAATACGTAGCTCAGAGCCGCGCAAGTGCAGCGCCGCCGGACAATGCCGACGGCGCAAGGTTTACTTCAACCCTTCCGAACTCTCTTTTTGCGCTTCAAGTCGCTCAACGTCCCGATACCAGCGCGGATGGTGTTTTTGCGCCCAGCGGCGGCTCACCTTCCCTTCAATCATGCCTTTAATCGATCCTTTCACCCAGAAGGCCATATACATATGGATCAGGATGGCGTGGATCAGAATAATGGCCGAGGTCGCGTGGATCAGCAGTGCGTAGCGCACCACCTGGATCGTGAAATATTGGGCAAAATACGGACGCCAGATAATCACTCCGGTCACCAGCAGCACGAAAATCATGCTCATGATGGTCCAGAACATCATCTTCTGCCCGGCGTTGTATTTGCCCACCTTCGCGACTTTATGCTCGTTGCCTTTCAGAACCTCAACAATCCCTTTAATCCAGGGAATATCCTGCTTGTCAGGGATGTTGTGATGAACGAAACGCACGAACATAAACATCAGCACCACGAAAATCAGCACGCCGAAGAACGGATGCAGAATGCGCCCCATCTGCGGTGTCCCGAAGGTTTCCGTGAGCCACTGTAGCGTCGGGAAAAAGAACGAAATGCCGGATACCGCCACCAGGAAGAAGCAGATGACCACCGTCCAGTGACAGGCGCGATCGACAAATTTTGTGCGCACTATCATTTTCGACTTACTCATGATGCTCCTCCTCGTCGTCATCCACCTCTTTATTCGGTCCGATACCGATGTAGTGATAAATCAGCCCGGCAAAGGTGGCGATAAAGCCCGCCGCTGAGAGCGGCTTAAGCGCCCCTTTCCAGAGGTTGATCGAGGTATCGATCGCCGGATCTTTCGGCAGATTGTGATACAGCTCCGGCTGGTCATTGTGGTGCAGAACATACATGACGTGCGTACCACCGACACCCTGCGGGTTATAAATCCCGGCCTTGTCATAGCCGCGCGCTTTGAGCTTATCCACCCGCTGCTGCGCCACTTCCAGCATCTCTTTTTTGGTGCCGAAGTGGATCGCCCCGGTAGGACAGGTCTTCACGCAGGCAGGCTCCTGGCCGACGCTGACGCGATCGACGCACAGCGTGCATTTATAGACCCGGTTATCCTCTTTATTGAGGCGCGGGATATTAAACGGACAACCTGCAATACAGTAACCGCAGCCGATGCAGTTATCCTGCTGGAAGTCGACGATCCCGTTGGCGTACTGAATGATTGCCCCGGCAGACGGGCATGCCTTCAGGCAGCCCGGATCTTCACAGTGCATACAGCCGTCTTTACGGATCAGCCACTCCAGCTTGCCATTCTGGTCGGTTTCGCTAAAGCGCATCACCGTCCAGGACTTGGCGCTCAGATCAGCAGGATTGTCATAGACCCCAACGCAGTGCCCCACCTCGTCGCGAATATCGTTCCACTCCGAGCAGGCCACCTGGCAGGCCTTACAGCCCACGCAGGAGGAGACATCGATCAGCTTGGCGACTTCTGCCTTGTAATCCCGCGCACGAGGCGCGGGCGTTATCGGGTTGGTCGCGGAGCGTTTAATAATGTCTTGTGTTTCCATCGCCATTTAATCGCTCCTTACGCTTTCTCGATGTTGACCAGAAACGCTTTATACTCCGGCGTTTGCGAGTTGGAATCGCCGACGTTTGGCGTCAGGGTATTGGCGATGTAGCCTTTCTGCGCTACCCCTTCAAAGCCCCAGTGTAGCGGTATACCGACGGTTTCCACCTGCTGGCCATGCACGTTCAGCGTTTGCAGACGACGGGTGACCACCGCCACCGCGCGAATAAAGCCGCGCTTGCTGCTGACCTTCACGCGATCGCCGTTGGCAATGCCTTTCGCCTTCGCCAGGGTTTCGCTTATCTCCACAAACTGTTCCGGCTGCGCGATGGCGTTAAGCCGCGCGTGCTTGGTCCAGGTATGGAAATGCTCGGTCAGGCGGTAGGTGGTGCCGACATACGGGAACTTGTCCTTTTTACCTAAACGCAGCACGTCGTCTTCATAGATGCGTACCACCGGACTGGAGACCACATTCGGGTGCAGCGGGTTAGTGCCGAGCGGCGTTTCCATCGGCTCGTAGTGTTCCGGGAACGGCCCTTCCGCCAGTTTGTCGATAGCAAACAGACGTCCCAGCCCTTCCGGCTGCATGATAAACGGCCCGGTGTTGCTGCCCGGCGCGGCGGTGTTGAAGTCCGGGATATCGTTCCCCGTCCACTTCGTGCCGTTCCACTCGATCAGCATGCGTTTCGGATCCCACGGCTTACCGTTCACGTCTGCGGAGGCACGGTTGTACAGTACGCGGCGGTTCAACGGCCACGCCCATGCCCAGCCCAGGGTATTGCCCAAGCCTGACGGATCGGCGTTATCGCGATTGGCCATCTGGTTACCCTGCTCCGTCCAGCTGCCGGTGTAGATCCAGCAGGAAGAGGCCGTGGTACCGTCGTCACGCAACAGCGCGAAGCTATTGAGCAGCTGTCCTTTCTTCGCCACCAGATTGCCGTTGGTATCGTACAGGTCGGCCAGCGCCACGCCGTTGTTCTCTTTTGCCACCTCTTCGGACTCAGGATGATCCGGCTGCTTGTAGTTCCAGCTCATCTTCAGCAGCGGCTCAGCGCCTTTGCCGCCTTCGGCGCGGTACATCTCGCGCAGACGATGGTAAATCCCGGCCAGAATTTCGCCGTCATTACGCGCTTCGCCGGGCGCATCCTGACCTTTCCAGTGCCACTGTAGCCAGCGGCCAGAGTTGGCAATTGAACCGTCCTCTTCCGCAAAGCAGGTCGACGGCAGGCGGAACACCTCGGTCTGAATCGCTGCCGGATCGACATCGTTTGATTCACCGTGGTTCTGCCAGAACGTAGACGTTTCGGTGACCAGCGGATCGATAACCACCATGTACTTCAGCTTGCTCAGGCTGCGAACGACTTTGTTTTTATCCGGGAATGACGCTACCGGGTTAAAGCCCTGGCAGATGTAACCCGTGACGTCGCCCTTATCCATCATGTTGAAATACTTGATGACATCGTAAGCCTGGTCCCATTTCGGCAACCACTCAAAGCCCCAGTCATTCTCTTTCTGCGCCGCGTCGCCGTAGAACGATTTCATCAGACTGACGGCAAACTTCGGATAGTTACTCCAGTAGTTCACCTGGTCCGGACGCGTCGCTTTTGGCGTGTTGGCGTCAAGCCAGCTTTGCCAGTCGGTCTGCTTCTCGGACGGCAGGGTCAGGTAACCCGGCAGGCTGGTCGACAGCAGGCCGAGGTCGGTTAAGCCCTGAATGTTAGAGTGCCCGCGCAGGGCGTTCACGCCGCCACCGGCCATCCCCATGTTGCCGAGCAGCAGCTGGATCATCGCCATGGTACGGATGTTCTGCGCGCCCACGGTATGCTGCGTCCAGCCCAGCGCGTACAGGAATGTAGTGGTTCTGTCGGCGGCACTGGTGGAAGCCAGCACTTCACATACTTTCAGGAAGTCCGCTTTCGGCGTACCGCAGATGTTTTCCACCACGTCCGGCGTATAGCGGGAAACGTGCTGTTTCAGCAAGTTCCACACGCAGCGCGGATCGCTCAGGGTCTCATCGCGTTTCGCGTAGCCGTTTTCGTCGAACTGATAGTTCCAGGACGATTTATCGTACTGACGTTTCCCGGCGTCATAGCCGCTGAAGAGGCCATCTTCGAAGGCGAAATCTTCCCGTACCAGCAGGCCGGCATTGGTGTAATGCTTAACGTATTCCACGTTAATTTTGTTATTTTCGATCAGGTACAACAGCACGCCGGAAAGGAACGTAATATCCGTACCGGAGCGGATCGGCGCATAGATATCAGCCACCGATGCCGTACGCGTAAAGCGCGGATCGACGACGATCAGCGTCGCATCGTTGTTGTTTTTTGCTTCCATCGCCCAGCGGAATCCCACCGGATGGGCTTCAGCGGCGTTACCGCCCATTACCACCACGACGTTAGCGTTTTTGATATCAACCCAGTGGTTGGTCATCGCACCGCGACCAAATGTTGGAGCAAGACTTGCTACCGTTGGTCCGTGTCAGACGCGCGCCTGGTTATCAACCGCCAGCATGCCGAGGGAGCGCACAAATTTTTGCGTCAGCATGCCGGTCTCATTACTTGCCGCAGAGGCACACAGCATCCCGGTGGAGGTCCAGCGGTTTACCGTGATGCCCTGCTCGTTCTTCTCAATAAAGTTGGCGTCGCGATCCGCTTTCATCAGTTTTGCAATTCGGGAGAAGGCTTCGTCCCAGGAGATACGCTGCCAATTGTCAGAGCCCGGCGCACGATATTCCGGGTAGCGCAGACGGTTTTCACTGTGGACGTAGTCCAGCAGCCCCGCCCCTTTCGGGCAAAGCGCCCCGCGGCTCACCGGATGGTCCGGGTCCCCTTCAATATGATAAATCGCTTCTTTGGCGTTCTTTGCGCCATCACCCAGGCTATACATTAATAGCCCACAACCCACGGAGCAGTATGTGCAGGTGTTACGGATCTCTTTCGCGCGCAGCAGTTTATAGTTGCGTGCCTGAGCCAGCGCCATTTTGGGAGCGAATCCCAGCATTGCGGCTGTTGTTCCGGCCATACCGCCCGCGCAGATTTTAAAAAATTGTCTGCGGCTGACGTCCATTGCTGTCCTCGTTATCTGATAAGACTTCGCGCCGCAAACTAACAGCAAAGCCCCTGTTTTTTTTGCGTCAAATCAAGGTCGCCAGACTTCGCCCCCTTAATAGTCACTGCCGGTACGATTTGCTAATCCTTTCGGGTTAACAGGCTCTTTGAAAATTCGCCAGGTGTAGCAAATAGATGCTATAAGTTTTCCCTTTGATTTTTAGAAGACTGGCAGGGTAATGGACAGAAAAAGAGCAACGCTGACAGGCCTGGCGGCCATATTGCTGTGGAGCACCATGGTGGGTCTCATCCGCAGCGTCAGTGAAGGACTGGGTCCGGTGGGCGGCGCGGCGATGATTTACACCGTCAGCGGGCTGTTGTGTCTGGTGACGGTGGGTTTTCCCGATCTTCGGCGTTTTTCCACGCGCTATCTCATTGCGGGCAGCATCCTGTTTGTCAGCTATGAGATGTGCCTGGCCCTGTCGCTGGGGTATGCCGCGACGCGCTCACAGGCGATTGAAGTCGGTATGGTCAATTATCTGTGGCCAAGCCTGACGATTGCGTTCGCGATTTTGTTCAACGGGCAAAAAACCACCCTGTGGGTGATCCCTGGGCTTCTCATCTCGCTGTTGGGTGTGTGCTGGGTTTTAGGTGGCGAAAACGGTCTGCAACTGAATGACATCATGCAGAACGTCGTTTCCAGTCCGCTAAGTTATGGGCTGGCGTTTGCTGGCGCTTTTATCTGGGCCGCCTACTGCACCGTCACCAGCAAGTATGCCAAAGGGCAAAATGGCATTACCCTTTTCGTCCTGCTGACCGCCCTGAGCCTGTGGGTCAAATATGCCGTCAGCGATCAGCCCGAAATGGTGTTCAGCGTCCCGGTTGTGGTGAAGCTATTGATGTGTGGGGTTGCGCTTGGCTTTGGCTACGCCGCCTGGAATATCGGTATTCTTCACGGTAACGTCACGGTGCTTGCGGCTGTCTCTTATTTCACGCCAGTTCTTTCCGCCGCACTGGCGGCTATTCTGTTGAGTTCTCCGCTTTCACTCTCATTCTGGCAAGGGGCATTGATGGTGTGCGCCGGATCGTTACTGTGCTGGTATGCCACCCGCAAATAGCATTTTTATTTTTGCCGGGTAACGAATATGCCCGGCAAAATATTAACAATATTTTAATATGTGATCACACCCTCGAATATAATTCGTAACATTAGAGAGTAATTAAATTTCTGTATAGAGTGCTGTCAGAAAGCCAGAGTTGTTGTGGAAATTGACATAAACTGACAACGCAGGTAATTAATTCAGCGCCAATATTCCCGCGCTATATAGCACAAAGTGCAATAGTTTATTTCTGAATATTTCTCTTAAAAAACAGGTTCTGGTTTCCCGAGAAATCTATAATCAACTGTTTTAAAAAAGTTTATCCTGCCACATGCTTTGACATTCCCTGCCAAACCCTTTTAATCCCACCAAAAAACTAAAACGTCCGACAACTATTCACAGCCATATGATCTTGATTAGTTAATAATCACTTTATGTCTATATATTAACCTGATTGGCCGATTTAAGGGCAATTTATCCGATCAGGATCACACTAATTGAAATTATATTTAATATTTTGAAACTTATTATTGAAAGCAGTCTACGGAATTTTAAAAATAGTCTGCCATTGACGATAAGCCTCGTTTAAAAATCGCTCAGGTGGCTTAGGAAATACCTAAATAAAATTATAAGGATTATTTAAGATGAAACTTAAATTAGTTGCAGTGGCAGTGACTTCCATGTTGGCAGCTGGCGTTGTTAACGCGGCTGAAGTTTTTAACAAAGACGGTAACAAACTGGATCTGTACGGCAAAGTTACTGGTCTGCACTATTTTTCTGATGATGCTGGTAGCGACGGCGACAAAACGTATGTTCGTCTGGGCTTCAAAGGTGAAACTCAGATCAACGATCAGCTGACCGGATACGGTCAGTGGGAATATGAGTTCAAGGGCAATCGCTCTGAAGCTCAAGGTTCCGACGGCAACAAAACCCGTCTGGCGTACGCTGGTCTGAAATTCGATGAATTCGGTTCCTTCGACTACGGTCGTAACTACGGTGTGGCTTATGACATCGGCGCATGGACTGACGTTCTGCCAGAGTTCGGTGGCGATACCTGGACGCAGACTGACGGCTTCATGACCGGCCGTACCACTGGCGTTGCAACCTATCGTAACACCGACTTCTTTGGTCTGGTTGACGGCCTGAACGTGGCTGCTCAGTACCAGGGTAAAAACGACCGTGACGATATCACCGAATCCAACGGTGACGGCTGGGGTCTGTCTTCTACCTATGAATTCGACGGCTTCGGTGTGGGTGCGACCTACGCGAAATCTGACCGTACCGACCGTCAGGTTCGTGCTGCAAGCAACCTGAACGCCGGTGGCGAAAACGCAGAAGTCTGGGCTGCTGGCCTGAAGTACGATGCGAACAACATCTACCTGGCAACCACCTACTCTGAAACCCGCAACATGACGGCGTTCGGTAACGGTCACGTTGCCAACAAAGCGCAGAACTTCGAAGTTGTGGCTCAGTACCAGTTCGACTTCGGTCTGCGTCCGTCCATCGCTTACCTGAAATCCAAAGGTAAAGACATCGGTTCTTATGGCGACCAGGACCTGGTTGAATACGTTGACGTTGGCGCGAGCTACTACTTCAACAAAAACATGTCCACCTATGTTGATTACAAAATCAACCTCGTGGATGACAGCCAGTTCACCAAAGATGCCAAAGTGGCTACCGACAACATCGTAGCTGTAGGTCTGACCTACCAGTTCTAAGATCTGTTAGTTCAAAAGGCCAGCCCTCGCGGCTGGCCTTTTTTATTACTGCTGCCCTCCGACCTTCGCCAGACTAAACCAGATCCCGACCGCCAGAATCAGCAGCATGCCTCCCGCACTGCCCAGGGCCACGCTGTGCGAGGTGATGAACGCGGTTTTTGCCGCCGTCATCACCGGCTCGGCCAGCGACGGCGTCAGCTCCTGCGCCACCTTCATCGCTTCACCGATGGACGACGAGGCTTTATCGGTCAGCGACGCGCTCAGCCCTTGCGGCAGTACAATAGACGCCGAAAAGCTGCGGGTTAACAGCAGACCGAAAATGGCGATCCCCAGACCAGCACCCAGCTCGTAGGACATGGTTTCGATCGCGCCTGCGGCGGCCGCTTTCTCTTTCGGCGCGGCAGCCATGATCGCTGACGTCGATGCCAGCAGTGCGCTGGCGGCACTGAAGCCCAGCAGCACCATCAGGCTCCACGCCTGCCACTGTTGGGTGCTGAAATCGAGCGTCGACAGGCCGATAAAACTGACCGCGCTAAGCCCCATGCCTCCGGCCGCGACAATGCGCAGCCCCAGACGCCCGACCAGCACACCCGCGATCGGCCCGCTAAATCCGCTCGCCACCATCACCGGCAGCATAAATATCCCTGCTTCAAACGGCGTAAAACCATGCACGAACTGCAACTCCTGCGCCATCAGCAGTTCAAAGCCCACCAGCGCAATCATGGCGGTCATCGCCATGACCACGCCGCTTAAAATAATGCGATGGCAAAACAGGCGCATGTCGATCATCGGCACGCGCGCGCGTAGCTGGATACGGACGAAGATAAACAGCATTACCGCTCCGGTAAGCAGCGTACAGGCCACCATCCACGGCGACAGCACCCCTTTCAGGGCGGTTTTGGCACTATAGACCAGCAGTAAAATCGCCACAATCAGCATAATGGCATGGCTGATATTGAGCGGCTGCTCGGGCCGCCCCTGCTGAGCAGGCACCAGGCGCGCAGCAAGCGAAACCACGATCAGCACGATCGGCACGTTAATCAGGAACACCGACCCCCAGTAAAAGTGCTCCAGCAGCATGCCGCCAATCAGCGGGCCAAACGCCGCGCCGCCCGACCCAACGGCAGCCCAGACGCCGAGTGCGATATTACGGTGCCGCACGTCAATAAACAGGGTGCGGATCCCTGCAAGCGTAGCCGGAATGATCATCGCCGCGCCAATCGCCAGCGACGCGCGGGCGGCAATCAGCCAGCCCGCGGACGGCGCAAAAGCCGCCGCTAACGATGACAGGCCAAACAGCACGCTGCCGATCATCAGCAGGCGCTTAAAACCTATGCGATCGCCCAGCGCGCCCATCGGCAGCACCATTCCCGCCATCACCAGCGAGTAAATATCAATAATCCACAGCAATTCGTTGCCGCTGGCACCCAGCGTCATGCTCAATGTTGGCGCCGCCACGTGCAGCACCGTCGCGTCAATCGCCACCGGGATATACACCAGCACGATAATCACTAACGCTAACCACTGACGAAACATAAATTTCCTTTTCAGTTAAAAACTGGACACATGTCCAGAATGCGATCCTACGTAAAGTTGAACACTTGTCCAGCTCTTTGTTACACTCGTTTCGTTGCCATTGAGAGTGAGAAATTATGCGTTATCTGAGCAAGGACGAGCGGCGGGAAGAGATCCTCCAGGCCGCGATGCACGTGGCGCTAACCGAAGGATTCGCTGCGATGACCGTGCGCCGCATCGCCACCGAAGCGGGCGTCGCCACCGGGCAGGTGCATCATCACTTTGCGTCGGCGGGCGAGCTTAAGTCGCTGGCGTTTGTCCGGCTGATCCGCGATTTGCTGGATGCTGAAATCGTTGGCGAAAACGCCGGCTGGCGTGAGCGCCTGCATGCCATGCTCGGCAGCGATGACGGCGGGTTTGAGCCCTACATTCGACTGTGGCGGGAGGCGCAAATTCTCGCCAGCCGGGATAGCGATATCAAAGGCGCCTACGTTTTGACCATGGAGATGTGGCACCAGGAAACGGTCGCGATTATCCGCGCCGGGGCGGAGGCCAACGCCTTTACGCTTGCTGACCAGCCGGAAAATATCGCCTGGCGTTTAATTGGTCTGGTATGTGGCCTGGATGGCATATACGTATTAAATATGCCTGAAATGGACGACGCGGCATTTAATAAGCATCTGGATAAGCTTATTTCCCTCGAATTGTTTTAATACTCCCATCGGGGTATTAATTTCCGCAAATAGTTACAATTAGTAACACATAAAGCGAACCCTGATTCCCATTCCAAACTCAGGGATTCGCTTTTTTATCTATCCTTTCAGATGTATCCCATAACATCCAAAAATTTCTACAAACTGCCGAAAGGTATCTTTCTGTTTTCACTTCTTTTTTCTCTCCATTTGGGTAAGCAAGAGGGTGATATGTCACATCAAAGCGAGAAGAGTAATCAGCATCTGTTGAGTAACTGGAAACCGGAAAACGCGCAATTTTGGGAGAATAAAGGGAAACATATCGCACGTAGAAACCTGTGGATTTCCGTGGCGTGTTTGCTTCTCGCGTTTTGTGTATGGATGTTGTTTAGCGCTATTGCGGTAAATCTTAATAAGGTCGGATTTAATTTCAGCACCGATCAGCTTTTAATGCTAACGGCATTACCTTCTCTTTCCGGCGCGATATTGCGTGTCCCCTACTCTTTTATGGTGCCGATATTTGGCGGACGTTACTGGACCGTGTTAAGTACCATTATCCTGGTCGTACCCTGTGTCTGGCTTGGGATCGCCATCCAGAATACCGCTACGCCTTACTGGGTCTTTATCATCATCGCACTGCTGTGCGGTTTTGCCGGGGCCAACTTCGCTTCCAGCATGGGAAACATCAGTTTCTTCTTCCCGAAAGCCAGACAGGGCAGCGCGCTGGGCATTAACGGCGGGCTGGGTAACCTGGGCGTGAGCGTGATGCAGCTGGTTGCGCCGCTGGTGATTTTCCTGCCGATGTTTACCTTTCTCGGCGTTCACGGCGTCCCCCAGGAGGATGGCTCGACGATGTGGCTGGCGAACGCGGCGTGGATCTGGGCCCCGCTGCTGATTCTTGCTACCCTTGCGGCGTTTTTTGGCATGAACGACATCGCCAGCTCGAAAGCGTCCATTGCCAGCCAGCTTCCGGTGCTTAAGCGCTTTCACCTCTGGCTGCTGAGCCTGCTTTATCTGGCAACCTTCGGCTCGTTTATCGGTTTCTCGGCAGGCTTTGCTATGCTGTCGAAAACCCAGTTTCCGGACGTAAATATCCTCCACCTCGCCTTCTTTGGCCCGCTGATCGGCGCTCTGGCGCGTTCGGCTGGCGGAATGATTTCAGACAGGCTGGGCGGCGTACGGGTGACGCTGATCAACTTCGTCTTTATGGCCATCTTTAGCGCCCTGATTTTCCTGACGCTCCCCGGGTCTGGTTCAGGCAGTTTTATCGCCTTCTATCTGGTCTTTATGGGCCTGTTCCTCACCGCAGGCCTGGGCAGCGGCTCGACCTTCCAGATGATCGCGATTATCTTTCGCCAAATCACCCTCGACCGCGTGAAAAAACAGGGCGGGAGCGACGAACAGGCACAGCATGAAGCGGTGACCGAAACGGCTGCCGCGCTGGGCTTTATCTCTGCCATCGGTGCGGTAGGCGGGTTCTTTATTCCCAAAGCCTTTGGCACATCCCTGGCGATGACCGGTTCCCCGGTGGGCGCCATGAAAGTCTTCCTCGTGTTTTACATCGTCTGCGTGCTCGTCACCTGGCTGGTGTACGGCCGCAAATCCTCACAAAAATAATAACTACCTCTTCGCCGGAGCGTGATGTCTCACCCTCCGGCCATGCTATCGAAGCAGGAGAAATGTCATGAGCAAACTGTTGGACCGCTTCCGTTACTTCAAAACAAAAGGCGACAGTTTCGCCGATGGGCACGGGCAGGTGTACCACACCAACCGCGACTGGGAGGACAGCTACCGTCAGCGCTGGCAGTTCGATAAAATTGTGCGATCCACCCACGGCGTTAACTGCACCGGCTCCTGTAGCTGGAAGATTTATGTCAAAAATGGCCTGGTGACCTGGGAAACCCAGCAGACCGACTACCCGCGCACCCGCCCTGACCTGCCTAACCACGAACCGCGCGGCTGCCCGCGTGGCGCAAGCTACTCCTGGTATCTCTACAGCGCCAACCGTCTCAAGTACCCGCTGGTACGCCGCAGGCTGATCGAACTCTGGCGAGAGGCGCTGGCGCAGCATACCGATCCGGTGCTGGCCTGGGATGCCATTCAAAACGATCCGCAGAAAGCGCAGAGCTACAGAAAAGCGCGCGGAAAAGGCGGTTTTATCCGCTCAAACTGGAAAGAGCTTAACCAGCTGATTGCTGCCGCCAACGTCTGGACCATCAAAAACTACGGCCCGGATCGGGTAGCCGGTTTTTCCCCCATCCCGGCCATGTCGATGGTCTCTTATGCCGCCGGTACGCGCTATCTCTCCCTGCTCGGCGGCACCTGCCTGAGCTTCTATGACTGGTACTGCGATCTGCCTCCGGCGTCGCCGATGACCTGGGGCGAACAGACCGACGTGCCGGAATCGGCGGACTGGTACAACTCCAGCTATATCATTGCCTGGGGCTCGAACGTGCCGCAGACGCGCACCCCGGACGCCCACTTCTTTACCGAAGTGCGTTATAAGGGCACCAAGACCGTCGCCATTACGCCGGACTTCTCGGAGGTGGCGAAGCTCAGCGACCAGTGGCTGGCCCCCAAACAGGGTACCGACAGCGCCCTTGCCATGGCGATGGGCCATGTGATCCTTAAAGAGTTCCACCTCGATAACCCGAGCGAGTACTTCCTCAACTATTGCCGCCGCTACACCGACATGCCGATGCTGGTCCTGCTGGATGAACAGGCTGACGGTCGCGTGGTGCCGGGCCGCATGCTGCGCGCGTCGGATCTGGCCGACGGGCTGGGTGAAACCAATAATCCGGAGTGGAAAACCATCGCCTTTGACGTGGCCGGAAATCTGGTGGCGCCGAATGGTTCCATCGGCTTCCGCTGGGGTGAAAAAGGCAAATGGAACCTGGAGTCGCTGGCCGCGGGACAGGAAACCGAGCTGACGCTTTCCCTGCTCATCACCCACGACAGCGTGGCAGACGTGGCCTTCCCTTACTTCGGGGGCAACGAGAATCCGCATTTCCGCAGCGTGAAGCAGGAGCCGGTGCTGACGCGCCGAGTACCGAGTAAAACCCTGACGCTGGCCGACGGCAGCCAGAGACGCGTGGTTAGCGTGTACGATCTGGTGCTCGCAAACTACGGCCTCGATCGCGGTCTGGAAGACAGTAACGCGGCGACAAACTACGCCGAGATAAAAGCCTACACCCCGGCCTGGGGCGAACAAATTACCGGCGTCCCCGCTTATCTGATAGAAAAAATCGCCCGTGAATTTGCCGACACGGCGCACAAAACTCACGGTCGTTCGATGATCATTCTCGGGGCCGGTGTGAACCACTGGTACCACATGGACATGAACTACCGCGGGATGATCAACATGCTGGTCTTCTGCGGCTGCGTCGGGCAGAGCGGCGGCGGCTGGTCGCACTATGTCGGCCAGGAAAAGCTGCGCCCGCAAACCGGCTGGCTGCCGCTGGCCTTCGCGCTGGACTGGAACCGTCCGCCGCGCCAGATGAACAGCACATCGTACTTCTACAACCACGCCAGCCAGTGGCGCTATGAGAAGCTCACCGCACAGGAACTGCTTTCTCCCCTTGCAGACGCATCGAAGTTTACCGGTCACCTGATTGATTTCAATGTCCGCGCCGAGCGCATGGGCTGGCTCCCTTCCGCGCCGCAGCTCAACCTCAACCCGCTGCACGTTAAGGCCCGGGCGGACGCCGCCGGGATGTCGCCGCAGGACTATACCGTGCAGGCGTTAAAATCGGGCGATATCCGCTTCGCCTGTGAACAGCCCGACAACGGCAAGAACCACCCGCGCAATCTGTTCGTCTGGCGCTCGAACCTGCTCGGCTCGTCCGGGAAAGGCCATGAGTACATGCTGAAATACCTGCTTGGCACCGAAAGCGGTATTCAGGGTGAGGATTTAGGCTCAACGGACGACGTGAAACCTGAAGAGGTGGAATGGCAAACCGCCGCCATTGAGGGCAAGCTGGATCTGCTGGTGACGCTCGATTTCCGTATGTCCAGCACCTGCCTGTTCTCGGATATCGTCCTGCCCACCGCCACCTGGTATGAAAAGGACGATATGAATACCTCGGACATGCATCCGTTTATTCACCCGCTCTCCGCAGCCGTTGACCCGGCGTGGGAGTCCCGCAGCGACTGGGAGATTTACAAGGGCATCGCCAAAGTCTTCTCTGAAGTGTGCGTCGGACATCTCGGCACCGAAACTGACCTGGTGCTACAGCCGCTTCAGCATGACTCCCCGGGGGAGCTGTCGCAGCCTTTTGATATTCTGGACTGGCGCAAAGGCGAGTGCGATCTGATCCCCGGCAAAACGGCACCGAACATCGCCGTGGTCGAGCGTAACTACCCGGAAACCTACGAGCGCTTTACGGCCCTTGGGCCGCTGCTGGACAAGCTCGGCAACGGCGGAAAAGGCATATCGTGGAACACCCAGAATGAGGTCGATTTCCTCGGCAAGCTCAACTACGTCAAGCCTGACGGCCCGGCGAAAGGTCGTCCGCGCATCGAGACCGCCATTGACGCTTCAGAGGTGATCCTCGCCCTTGCGCCGGAAACTAACGGTCAGGTCGCGGTCAAAGCCTGGGAAGCCCTCGGCGAACTGACCGGACGCGATCACACTCATCTGGCGCTGAACAAAGAAGATGAGAAAATCCGCTTCCGCGATATTCAGGCGCAGCCGCGCAAAATCATCTCCAGCCCGACGTGGTCCGGCCTTGAGAGCGAGCACGTCTCCTATAACGCAGGCTATACCAACGTTCACGAGCTGATCCCGTGGCGCACGATTTCGGGCCGCCAGCAGCTGTATCAGGATCATGCCTGGATGCGCGCCTTCGGGGAGAGTCTGGTGGCCTATCGTCCACCGATTGACACCCGCAGCGTTACCCATATGCGCGAAATCCCGCCGAACGGATTCCCGGAAAAAGCGCTTAACTTCCTGACGCCGCACCAGAAATGGGGCATTCACTCCACCTACAGCGAAAACCTGCTGATGCAAACCCTGTCGCGCGGGGGGCCAATCGTCTGGATCAGCGAAACCGACGCGCGCGAGCTGGGCATTGAGGACAACGACTGGATCGAAGCCTTTAACGCCAACGGCGCCCTCACCGCCCGCGCGGTGGTCAGCCAGCGCGTGCCGCCGGGCATGACCATGATGTACCACGCTCAGGAGCGCATCCTCAACATTCCGGGGTCAGAAGTAACCGGACGGCGCGGCGGGATCCACAACTCGGTCACCCGCGTCTGCCCGAAACCGACCCACATGATCGGTGGCTACGCGCAGCTGGCGTACAGCTTCAACTATTACGGCACCGTCGGCTCGAACCGCGACGAGTTCATCATGATCCGTAAAATGAAAAACATTAACTGGCTGGACGGCGAAGGTCGGGATCAGGTACAGGAGGCGAAAAAATGAAAATACGCTCACAGGTTGGCATGGTTCTGAATCTCGATAAATGCATTGGCTGCCACACCTGCTCGGTCACCTGTAAGAACGTCTGGACCGGGCGCGAAGGGATGGAGTACGCGTGGTTTAATAACGTCGAAACCAAACCGGGTATCGGCTATCCGAAAAACTGGGAAGATCAGGATGAGTGGCAAGGCGGCTGGATCCGCGGTATTCACGGCAAGCTGACCCCGCGCCTCGGCGGCAAAATGGGCGTGCTGTCGAAGATTTTCGCTAACCCCGTCCTGCCGCAGATTGACGATTACTATGAACCCTTCACCTTCGATTACCAGGATCTGCACCGCGCGCCAGAGGGCGATCACCTCCCTACCGCCCGCCCGCGCTCGCTGATTGACGGCAAGCGAATGGATAAAATCGAATGGGGGCCCAACTGGGAAGAGCTGCTGGGCGGCGAGTTCGAAAAACGCGCCCGCGACCGCAATTTCCAGAAGATCCAGAAGGAGATGTACGGCCAGTTTGAAAACACCTTCATGATGTACCTGCCGCGCCTGTGCGAGCACTGTCTGAACCCCAGTTGCGTTGCCACCTGCCCGAGCGGTGCGATTTACAAGCGCGAAGAGGACGGCATTGTGCTGATTGACCAGGACAAATGCCGCGGCTGGCGTCTGTGCATCAGCGGCTGCCCGTACAAGAAAATCTACTTCAACTGGAAGAGCGGCAAGTCAGAGAAGTGCATCTTCTGCTACCCGCGCATTGAGTCCGGTCAGCCGACCGTCTGTTCGGAAACCTGCGTCGGGCGCATCCGCTACCTTGGCGTGCTGCTGTATGACGCGGACCGTATCGAGGAGGCAGCGAGCACCCAGCATGAAACCGATCTGTACGAGCGCCAGTGCGACGTGTTCCTTAACCCGAACGATCCGGCGGTGATTGAGGAAGCGCTAAAACAGGGTATTCCGCAGAACGTCATCGACGCGGCACAGCGTTCCCCGGTTTACAAAATGGCGATGGACTGGAAGCTTGCCCTGCCGCTGCATCCGGAATACCGCACCCTGCCGATGGTCTGGTATGTGCCGCCGCTGTCACCGATTCAGTCCTACGCGGACGCGGGTGGTTTGCCGCAGAGCGACGGCGTGCTGCCTGCTGTCGAAAGCCTGCGCATTCCGGTGCAGTACCTGGCAAACATGCTCAGCGCGGGCGATACCGGTCCGGTGCTGCGCGCCCTGAAGCGCATGATGGCGATGCGCCACTACAAGCGTTCCCAGACAGTGGAAGGCGTTACCGACACCCGCGCCATCGAAGAGGTCGGCCTGACGGAAGAACAGGTAGAAGAGATGTATCGCTACCTGGCGATTGCCAACTACGAAGACCGCTTCGTGATCCCGACCAGCCACCGCGAAATGGCGCGCGACGCCTTCCCGGAGAAAAACGGCTGTGGCTTCACCTTTGGCGACGGCTGCCACGGTTCCGACACCAAATTCAACCTCTTCAACAGCAGCCGCATTGACGCGATCAACATCACCGAGGTGCGTGAACACGGGGAGGGAGAATAATGCAAATCCTCAAAATCATTGCGCTACTCATTGAGTATCCCGATGAGCTGCTGTGGGAAAACCGTGACGAAGCGCTTTCCCTGGTGGAACAGGACGCGCCCATGCTGCTGCCGTTTGCGCAGCAGCACCTGAGCGCCCCGCTGCTGGATAAGCAGGCCGAATGGTGCGAAGTGTTTGAACGGGGGCGCGCAACCTCGCTACTGCTGTTCGAACACGTTCACGCCGAGTCCCGCGATCGCGGTCAGGCGATGGTCGACCTGATGAGCCAGTATGAGAAAGCCGGCCTTCAGCTTGACTGCCGCGAGCTGCCGGACTATATGCCGCTCTATCTGGAATATCTCAGTATCGTCAGCGATGACGAGGCGCGTGAAGGGCTGCAAAACGTCGCGCCGATCCTGGCGCTGATTGGCGGCCGGCTGAAACAGCGCGAGGTGGCGCATTACCAGCTGTTTGACGCCCTGCTGACGATGGCCGGTACACGGCTGTCCAGCGACAGCGTGGCGAAGCAGGTGTCTGGTGAAAAACGGGATGATACCCGTCAGGCGCTGGACGCCGTGTGGGAAGAGGAACAGGTGAAGTTTATCGAAGACAACGCCACATCGTGCGACAGCTCGCCGATGCAGCAATATCAACGACGCTTTAGCCAGGACGTCGCGCCGCAGTACGTGGACGTCAGCGCCGGAGGCCCAAAATGACACATTACCTGAACGTGTTTTTCTATGACATTTATCCGTACATCTGCGCCACCGTGTTTTTCCTTGGCAGCTGGTTGCGCTACGACTACGGGCAGTACACCTGGCGCGCCTCGTCGAGCCAGATGCTCAGCAAGCGCGGTATGAACTGGGGCTCTAACCTGTTTCATATCGGGATTTTGGGGATCTTCTTCGGGCATTTGTTCGGCATGTTAACTCCGCACTGGATGTACGCCTGGTTTTTACCCGTCGCGGTTAAGCAGCAGCTGGCGATGATGGCGGGTGGTGTGTGCGGCGTATTGACGCTGGTTGGCGGGTCGATGCTGCTTTACCGCCGCTTGTTCAACCAGCGGGTGCGTGCCACGTCCACCACGCCGGATATTATCATCATGAGTATCCTGCTGCTTCAGTGCATCCTTGGGCTGTCGACCATTCCTTTCTCCGCCCAGTATCCTGACGGAAGCGAGATGATGAAGCTGGTCGGCTGGGCGCAGGGGATCGTGACGTTTAAGGGAGGCTCGTCAGAAATGCTGAGCGGCGTCGCGCCGATCTTCCGCGTGCATCTGGTGCTGGGGATGACGATCTTCCTTATCTTCCCGTTCACCCGTCTGGTGCACGTGTGGAGCGCGCCGTTTGAGTACTTCACCCGTCGCTATCAGGTAGTGAGATCGCGCCGTTGATTTGTCGGGTGGCGGCTTCGCCTTACCCGACCTACGTTTCAAGCCGCTGTAGGCCCGGTAAGGCGTAGCCGCCACCGGGCTATTTACCTGCCTGTGGATGCGTATCAAACCCCGCCATCACGGCCGTCATCTCTGCCAGGGTAAAGCCGTGCTTCGGGTCATCAACGCCCAGGCCAAACCGCGCCTGCATCAGCTTATACAGCGCCTCCGCATCCGGCAAATGGATCTGCTCCTCCACATGCCCGTTCTGCCAGTGGGTAAAATTAAAGTTGGTCAGCGTCAGCTTGCCCCCGTCCGGCAGGTGGCGACACATCAGCAGGTGATGACGGAAATGGGACTGCGGCCAGTGCGCCGACCAGAAGTTTCCCATCACGTAATCGTTGAAGTATTGGGTCGCCAGGTCGAAGTGGTACATCGACTGCCAGTGCTCGTGATGGCGGAATTGCAGTACCCAGTCGTTACCCTCGCTCAGCAAACGATAACGCCCGTGTGGGGTTTCCTGTTCCTCGTTGGCGATCAAACGAATCGGCGCCGTCAGCGTTTGTCCGCCAAATCCCACATCGGCGATCCAGCGCTCGCCGTTCAGCTCAACCAGCAGCAACCGGTGCGTGCGTGGCGGCATCTGCGACGGATTGGCCAGCACAACCCGCCCCAGCACGCTGCGCACCGTAAACCCGACTTCGCGCAACACCCGCTCAAACAGGCCGTTTTGCTCGAAGCAATACCCCCCCCGACGTGCGGTGACCAGTTTATCCACCAGACACCCGTCGTCCAGATGGATTTCCCGCGGCAAAACGACGTCAATATTTTCGAAAGGGATTGCACAGTTATGGTGTAAATGCAGCCCCCGCAGGGTATCGATATCAACCTGTACGGGCTGCTGCCAGCCCGTGCGGGCGAAATAAGCACTCAGAAATGGGGACATGATTTGCTCCAGGATGTGATATCCCCTGTTTATAAACTATTTTCCCTTATGCATATGCGCAAAAGTGCTTTTTCGTCATACTCATCGTGTACATGAGGAGATCCTATGAACCACTTTCGCCCTGTTGAATTACGCCATGCCAGCCGTCTTCTGAATCACGGTCCAACCGTGCTCATCACCAGCCGGGATGAGACCATCGATCGTCGCAACGTCATGGCCGCCGCATGGTCTATGCCGGTGGAATTTGAGCCCCCGCGTATCGCGATTGTGGTAGACAAAAGCGCGTGGTCACGGGAGTTGATCGAACGCAGCGGGAAATTCGGCATTGTGATCCCCGGCGTGGCGGCAGCCAACTGGACCTGGGCGGTCGGCAGCGTCAGCGGGCGCGACGAGGATAAATTTAACTGCTACGGGATCCCGGTTATTTATGGCCCTGAGCTTGGCCTGCCGGTTATAGAAGAGAAATGTCTGGCGTGGATGGAGTGCCGGTTATTACCTGTAACCTCTGCGGCCGAGAAATATGACACTCTGTTTGGCGAAGTGGTTTCCGCCGCGGCGGATGAACGCGCATTTGTCGCCGGACGCTGGCAGTTTGACGGGGATAAGCTGAATACGCTGCATCATCTGGGTGCGGGTACGTTCGTCGCGAGCGGGAAAATGGTGAAGGCGCTGGATTAACGCACCTCAAAAAAGAAAAGCCCTCTTCCTGAGGAAGAGGGCTTTTTATTACTTCACACGCTTCGCAATAATCTCATCCGCCACATTCCGCGGAGCTTCCGCAAAATGATGGAATTCCATCGTATACGTCGCGCGCCCCTGGGACATCGAGCGCAGCGTGGTGGCGTAGCCAAACATCTCAGCCAGCGGGACGTCAGCGCGAATAATCTGGCTGCCGTACTGCTCTGCCATCCCCTGCACCAGGCCGCGACGGGAGGAGAGATCGCCCATAATGTTCCCGGCGTACTCTTCCGGCGTTTCCACCTCAACGTGCATCACCGGCTCAAGAATAACCGGATCCGCCCGCCTAGCGCCCTCTTTGAAGCCGAGGATCGCCGCCATGCGGAAGGCCATCTCCGAGGAGTCAACGTCATGGTAGGAACCAAACGTCAGGGTCGCTTTCACATCCACCACCGGATAGCCCGCCAGCACTCCCGTATTCATGGCTTCTCGCAAGCCTTTTTCCACCGACGGGATGTACTCCCGCGGCACCACCCCGCCTTTGGTGGCATCTTCAAACACAAAACCACTCCCGGCGGCTAACGGCTCAAGGCTCAGGACCACATGACCGTACTGCCCTTTCCCGCCGGACTGTCGGACAAATTTCCCTTCAATATCCTTCACCGCTTTACGCAGGGTTTCACGGTAGGTGACCTGCGGACGACCAATGTTCGCCTCAACGCCAAACTCGCGCTTCATGCGGTCGACGATGATCTCCAGATGCAGCTCGCCCATCCCGGAGATAATGGTCTGTCCGGACTCTTCGTCCGTGTGCAGGCGGAACGACGGATCTTCCGCAGCCAGGCGCTGTAGGGCAATCCCCATTTTCTCCTGATCGGCCTTGGTTTTCGGCTCAATCGCCAGCGAAATAACCGGGTCCGGGAACTCCATCCGTTCAAGGGTGATCACCGCATTCGGGTCGGTCAGCGTGTCACCGGTGGTAACGTCTTTCAGCCCGACACAGGCTGCGATATCCCCTGCACGCAGCTCGTCCACCTCATGGCGATCGTTGGCATGCATCAGCACGATGCGCCCGATACGCTCTTTCTTGCCCTTCACCGGGTTGTACACCGCGTCGCCTTTGCGCAGTATGCCAGAATAGACGCGGATAAAGGTCAGCTGGCCGACGTACGGATCGCTCATCAGCTTGAAGGCCAGCGCCGAGAACGGTTCATCATCGCTTGGGTGGCGCTCGGCGTGCTGTCCGTCTTCGTCTACCCCATCAATAGCGGGCACGTCCAGTGGAGACGGCATCAATTCAATCACCGCGTCGAGCATGCGCTGCACACCCTTGTTCTTGAAAGCGCTGCCGCACAGCATGGGCTGTATTTCACCGGAGATGGTCCGGACGCGCAGCCCCTGGATGATTTCTGCTTCATCCAGTTCGCCCGTCTCAAGGTACTTATCCATAAGCTCATCGCTGGCTTCTGCCGCAGCCGAAACCATTTTTTCTCGCCACGCTTGGGCGGTACTCAGCAGATCGTCAGGGACTGGCGCATAGCTGAACGCCATGCCCTGCGTCGCATCGTCCCACAGAATGGTGCGCATCTTGATGAGATCCACCACGCCGGTGAAGTGTTCTTCTGCCCCCACGGGGATCACAATCGGGACCGGATTGGCTTTCAGCCGCTCCTGCATCATCCGCACCACGCGGAAGAAATCTGCGCCCGGGCGGTCCATTTTATTGACGAACGCCAGACGCGGAACATGATATTTATTCGCCTGACGCCAGACGGTCTCCGACTGCGGCTGCACACCACCGACGGAGTCATAGACCATTACCGCGCCGTCGAGCACACGCATGGAACGTTCCACCTCAATGGTGAAATCCACGTGCCCGGGGGTGTCGATAATATTGATGCGGTGCGGTTCAAAGCCTCTGTCCATACCGGGCCAGAAACAGCTCACCGCCGCCGACGTAATGGTGATCCCGCGCTCCTGCTCCTGCGCCATCCAGTCGGTGGTTGCCGCGCCATCGTGTACTTCACCCAGCTTGTGGCTCATCCCGGTGTAAAACAGGATGCGCTCAGTGGTGGTTGTTTTGCCCGCATCGATATGCGCGGAGATACCGATGTTGCGATAACGTTCGAGTGGAATGGGTCGGGGCATGTTATTTCCTTAAGTCTTCATGACTGGTTTGTGACGACCGGGATGGTCGCGTGTTCGTTCGTTTGTTATAATAGTCCCATTGTACGAGTATTATCGAACTATTTTTTAACGGTTGACCTATTGTTGATATAGCTCAATCTCACGCGAGACGCAGGAAAACGATGATCCCAAACCACCCGGAACCTGAACAAATAGTGTTGGAAAATGTGCTGTTCGCCCTCGGCAATCCGCTGCGATTAGCGATTATCCGCAGGCTGGCCGACGGCAGCGAACTGAGCTGTAACGCACTGCGCCCGGAAGAGGTGGTGAAATCCACTATGACTCACCACTGGCGCGTGCTGCGCGACAGCGGTGTGATCTGGCAGCGCCCGCAGGGGCGCGAGAATATGATCTCACTGAGAAGAGAAGATCTGGACGCCCGTTTTCCTGGGCTGCTGGCGATCCTGCTCCAGGCTAAGTAGCGGCAGCGTCCTCAAGACGATAAACCGGAATCCGCCGTGTTGTTCCGGTAAGGGTGTCGAACACCTCCGTATCGGACGTGACTATTCTCATCCCGGTCTTCCTTAACCGCTGCACCTCGGCGGCTATGCGCTGGAGGCCAAACCAGAAAAGCCCGTCAAGCGCGGTGACCGCAAGCCCCTGTTCCAGCGCCAGCTGGAGGCGCTCGCGGGGGGCTTTCACCTGCTGAGCGATTTGCCGGTAAGGCACTTCCGAACCGCCGGACGCATCGATCCGCTGAATACGGGTCTTCAGGTGGTAGGTAAATTCATCGGGAATGCCGTTCAAATCCCGTTTAAGGCTGTAGACGCAGCCAAACCGCTTCCCGTTGAACAGGACATTTTTTTGACTGAGCTGAAACTCATTTCTGATGCTATCAATCAGCTGCGGTGCACGGGTAAGAAGTAACCGGAAGGGAAGCTCAAAGCTGGTCACATAATCCACATTCAGCAGCGCGAGACGCAGCCGCTCTTCTGCCCCGGATTTCTGGTCATGACATTCGCGCATCACCTCGGCCCACTGGCGCGTCAGACGTTCCGGCTCGCCGGCTTCGGTGAGGACGTATTTTTCTAGATGATAATCGACTCTTCCGGTCATGTGGGGCATCCCGTCAATATGGATGCGGTAATTCTATCCAGCGCGGCAGGATTTATAAAGGGCGGAGCGCACCGGCATCCGCCCTGCCGGGCTACTGCTGGATACTCGACCGGTCCGAAATATCGCTGGCAGAAAAGGTTCTTGCAGTAGACGCGACCTGTTTTTTGCGTTTATACCGGTCCGGCTGGCCTTCAGGGCGGGTTTTGAACCGGCGATGCAGCCACATATATTGCTCAGGCGCCATCATCACGGCGCGCTCAATCGCTCTGTTCATTTGCGTGGCCACCGACGCTTTGTCGCCTCCCTGCAAGGTATCGCTAATATCTTCCAGAATAATCAGCTCATACCCTGTGCCGTCTGCTTTTCTGCGCGGTACAAACGGGATCACGGCCGGTCTGGCACTTTTCACCAGCATGTAGCTCCCGGCAGTTGTCGCGGCGTCCGGGACGGCAAAAAACGGCACAAACACGCTATTCGTTTTGCCATAATCGTGGTCCGGGGCATACCACAGGATCTCGTTTTGCTTCAGCGCGCGGATCATGCCCTTCAGGTCATAGCGGTCAAGCATGGTTTTATTGGAACGCAGACGACCGCGCGTTTGCAGCCAGTCGAGCAACGCATTATTGTTGGGACGATACACACCAATACCCGCGTTAAGCATGCCAAAGATGCGTGCGCCTAATTCCAGCGTGAGAAAATGCATGCCAATGAGCACCACGCCCCTTCCTTGCGCCCGCGCCTGTTCCATATGTTCATAGCCGGTTACGCTGAAGTGTTTCCGTACGCGCCAGTCTGGCCAGAACCACGCTATCCCCGTTTCGATGACGCCCATTCCAACCGATTCAAAATTACGCTCAAGTAAACGCTCGCGCTCGTCCTCTTTCATATCAGGGAAGCAAAGCTCAAGATTTCGTCTGGCGATCTCCACGCGACGTGGAAGCAGGCGCATAGCCAGACGCCCAAGCCCGTGACCTGTTTTCAACAGCAGCGGGTACGGAAGCTGAACCGTGCACCAGAGCGCGGCAATGCCTGCCCAGCTGAGCCAGTAACGAGGATGAATAAAGGCGAGTGAAAACTGAGGTAATTTTGTCATGGAAAAATTATCCTTTTACTAATTTGTACTTAATCTGGTGCAGTTGCAGTGCTTACCTGCTGATTTAACGAATATTGTTCGGAAGGATGAATTGTAGCGGAATCGTTATGGTTTTTATTATCGATTTTTGCGAAATGGAATAAAAGCGAGGAGCGCCGGGTGATATTGCACCACCCGGCAGGCAAGTTACATCGAATAACCGGGCTTCTTAATCAGTTCATCCAGTTTCGGGCCGATCTCGGTATCCCAGACCTGCGCCTTCCAGTCAGCTTCCTGAACCTCCTGAAGCGCCACGGAGATTGAGCGATCTTTGCTGTTCAGATGACGGGCGATCGCTTCGGCGATATCCGCCGCCAGGGCCGTTTTTTGTTCGTCAGTCAGATCGCGTGGAAAACATTTGATATCAACGTGTGGCATGGGCAGGGCTCCTTTTATAGGTGAGCGTTCCACGTTATCAGATTATATCGTTAGCTTTTAGCACCTTGTGCAGTTCCGGCAGCGCGCAGACGGCATCCGCGACGGCGGTAATATTAGGCGTGTTAGTGGCAAACCACTCATGACGTGGCCCCCAGGTACGCGCAACGGCAATATAGACGTCAAGCAGCGTCAGCTGTTTGCCAAACGCAAACGGCGAGGCGCTGAGCT
Source organism: Enterobacter cloacae complex sp. 397G4 (assembly GCF_050031515.1). NCBI lineage: Bacteria > Pseudomonadati > Pseudomonadota > Gammaproteobacteria > Enterobacterales > Enterobacteriaceae > Enterobacter > Enterobacter cloacae complex sp. 397G4. The sequence goes on from NZ_JBLGWE010000001.1 coordinate 2,520,849, forward strand.
GGCTGTCGAACCACAGATAGAGCGATTTTCGGTACTCAATGCAATTTTTCTTCAGCTGTTCCGGGGCATCAGGCACCCAGCGTTCCGGGTAATCTGCATACGTAAAGGTGGGATAGACGTTCGCCACAAACCAGATGAGCAGGCGCTGAAACTGCTGGCGCTCGGCCTGCCCTACGGGCGGCGCGAGGTCGGGACGTCTGTCGAGCACCATCAGGGCGATCGCTGCGGTTTCCGTCACGATCGCCCCATTTTCCAGCTCCAGCGTCGGCACCTGGCACAGCGGGTTCAGTTTCAACAGCAATTCGCGCTGCGGGCCGGGCTGGTCAAACCCGTCCACGTTGACGAACTGATACGGGATGTCTGCCAGAGTCAGCATCACTTCACTGATTGCCGATCCCCAGCCGGGTACGCCATAGAGTTTGATCATGTTGCCCCCTCAGGGATGAAAACCCTAAGTGTAGAGCACCATTAGTAGGTTATCCCGGGCGGGTTAACGTCAGAAGACGTCACCGCTTCGCCCGCCTCCCCCCAGCGCGCCAGCACCTTTTGATACTCCCCGCGCTTAATCGCACCGTCCAGCGCAGCCTGCAACGCATACACCAGCCCATTACCTTTTTTGGTTGTGGTGGCGACATAGGCTTTCTTCGGCCCTAATCCCACGACGCGGGTTTTGCCGGTTAACGCGGCTTTGTAGGCCGAAACGGACTGCGGTCCAAAGAAAACATCCGCCCTGCCGGACTGAATATAAAGATTGCCTGAGGCGTCGTCGGTCAGATAAACCGGCAACGCAGGCTCGCGCCCGGCCTTTTTATTCTCTTCGTTCCAGCCCAGCAGAATACGTTCCTGATTGGTGCCTGACCCGACAATCACCTTTTTACCGGCCAGATCTTTCGCACGGGTGATCGACTGTACGTTGCTGGTGGATTTCACCGAGAAGGCGAGGGAATCGACGCGATAGGTCGCAAAATCGAACTTCGCCTTACGTTGCTCGGTGACGGCGATATTCACCAACGCCACGTCATAACGCCCGGAAGTGATCCCCAGCGGCCAGTCTTCCCACGCCGTTGGCACCAGCTTCAGCTTCAGCCCCAGACTGCCCGCCAGCAACCGGGCGATATCCGGGTCGCTGCCAATACGGGTGCGGTTATCACTGGCCAGCAGCGCCAGCGGCGGAGAATTCAGGGCTGAAATCGCCACCGTGAGGGTACCCGGCTCAACAAATTTATAGTTCGCCGGGATTTTCGCCACTGCCTGTTGATCAACCGTCAACGGCAGCGGCTGTTCGTTGGCCTTTAAATCAATGCTGGCGTAGCTCGCCGTCGTGAAGACCAGCCCCGCCAGGAGTCCATATTTCATCTGCGCTCCTTACAGCACTTTTGAGAGGAACTGGCGCGTTCGCGGATGCGACGGTCGGTTTAACACGTCGTCGCTGCTGCCCTGCTCCACAATTTTACCGTCGACCATAAATACCACCTGGTCCGCCACTTCCCGGGCAAAGCCGATCTCATGGGTGACCACCACCAGCGTAGTGCCGGAACGGGCGAGCTTTTTAATCACGTCCAGCACTTCGCCAACCAGTTCCGGATCCAGCGCCGAGGTGGGTTCATCAAACAGCATCACGCGCGGGCGCAGCGCCAGCGCGCGGGCAATGGCGATACGCTGCTGTTGGCCGCCGGAGAGGTGACGCGACCAGGCATCGGCTTTATCGCGCAGACCTACCACATCCAGAAGGCTGTAGGCGTTTTCAACAGCCTCTTTTTTACTGAACTTTTTATGCGCGATGGGTGCTTCAATCAGGTTTTCCAGCACCGTGAGATGCGGAAAAAGATTGAAGTTCTGAAACACGTACCCAACGTTGACGCGCTGTTTAAGGATCTCTTTCTCTTTGAGCTCGTAGAGTTTGTCACCCTGACGGCGATAGCCGATGTAATCCCCGTCAATCTGAATAAAGCCTTCGTCTACGCGCTCAAGATGGTTAATTGTGCGCAGCAGCGTCGATTTTCCCGATCCAGAGGGGCCGAGGATCACCGTCACGGAGCCCGGCGGGATCTCAAGCGTGACGTTATCGAGCGCTTTATGTCGGCCAAAAAACTTACTGACGCCGGTAATGGAAATGTGTCCTTCAGGAGAGGCTTGCATGAACAGGCTCCTGTGCTGGCGAAGTGGTGACGGAGCGCGCGCGACTGGCCGCCCGGTTCTGGTTAACGGCGGAGCGGCGCTCGCTGCGGGCGAGTCCACGCTCAATAACATGCTGGATGGCAGACAGTACGGTGGTGATCACCAGATACCAGACGGCCCCCACCATCAACAGCGGGATCACCTCCTGGGTGCGGTTGTAGATCATCTGGATCGTGTAGAACAGTTCCGGCATCGCCAGCACGTAAACCATCGCCGTCCCTTTGGCGAGGCTGATAATTTCGTTAAACCCGGACGGCAGGATGGTGCGCAGCGCCTGCGGGAGAATTATGCGCACCGTGCGACGCCATGCCGGCAGACCTAGCGCAGCGGCCGCCTCATACTGACCGTGGTCGACCCCAAGGAACCCCCCGCGAATGATCTCCGCAGTATAGGCGCTCTGCACCAGCGTCAGCCCCACGATGGCGGTAGAAAACTGCCCGAGAACATTGATGGTTTCAAAGCTGCCCCAGGTAATGCCGGTAAAAGGCACGCCGAGAGAGAGCGTGTCGTAGAGATAGGAGAAGTTATAGAGGATAATCAGCACCACGATCAGCGGCAGCGATCGGAACAGCCAGATGTAACCCCACGCCAGGCTGCTCAACAGCCATGATGACGAGAGCCGCGCCAGCGCCAGTATGCCGCCAATCACCACGCTCAGTACGGTGCTTATCAACGTCAGCAGCAGCGTCTGGCCGACGCCTTCGAGGATCACCGGGTCGAAGAACCAGCGGGCAAATACCGCCCATTCCCAGCGCGGATTAAAGGCCACGGACTGGATCACGACCGCCAGCACAAACAGCGCCACCACGGCGCCAGCAGCGCGCAGCGGATAACGTGCCGGGACCACTTTTATGGTTTCAACGTTGCTCATCGTCGCTCCTTATGCGGTTTTGCTGAGCGCTTCGCGGATCAGCGTCTTGGTGAAACGCAGCCGACCGTCGAATGGCGGCTGGCTATACTCTTCCGGATCACGGTTAAGATCGAACTGCGGCTGGTACCCCTGGCTGAGATAGAGCCGCACCGCCTCCGGCTGGCGAAACCCCGTGGTCAGGTAGATGCGGCTGTAGCCCGCCAGCACCGCCCGGCGCTCCAGCTCCTGTACCACGCGCGCGGCCAGTCCCTGCTGGCGCAGCGTTTTATTCGTCCAGATGCGTTTGATCTCTGCGGTATGTTCGTCGAAGGGCTTGTACGCACCGGTGGCGATGATCTCGCCATCGCGCTCCAGGACGATAAACAGCCCCTGCGGCGCCAGGTACCACTCTGTCAGCTCGACTTCCGCATCCTTTGAAAAGTAGTCGCCGTAACGAGCGGCGTACTCACCGAAAAGCCCCTCGATAATGGGCTGAAGATCGGCATCTTCCGGCGAAACGTCACGAAATTGTTCGCGCATAGCGCCTCCTTAATCGCCCAGACCCGCCGGGTTAACTTCGGAACTGGGGATACGCTCCACGCCTTCCCCCCAGCGGTTCAGCACTTTGTCGTAATCTCCGTTCTTGATCGCGCCGTTCAGCGCGGTTTGAACCGGCTCGACCAGGCCGCTGCCTTTTTTCAGCGTCACCGCGATATGCGCCGCCTTCGGCCAGCCGCCGTCGACGCTGCCGACCAGTTTGGTTTTACCGTTAAGCGCCGCTTTCCAGGCACCGATCACGTTCGGGCCAAAGTAGGCGTCCGCGCGTCCGGACTGAAGCGCCAGCGTTTGGGCCGCGTCGTCTTTGGTGTAGATCGGCGTAAAGGGTTTAAGCCCTTTTTTGAGGTTCTCTTCGTTCCATGCCAGAAGGATGGCCTCCTGGTTGGTGCCGGAACCCACGATGATGCGCAGCCCGGCGATATCCTCTGCCTTCACAAGCGAGTTGATCGGACTGGTGGATTTCACGTAGAAGCCAAGTGAATCCTTGCGGTAGGTGGCGAAGTCGAACTTCTCTTTGCGCGCTTTAGTGACGGTGATGTTGCTGATAGCCGCGTCGTATTTCCCGGAGGCAACCCCCAGCGGCCAATCCTCCCAGGAGGTGGGCACCACGTTCAGCTCCAGTCCGAGGCTGTCCGCTACCAGACGCGCGATGTCGACCTCACTTCCCAGCAGAGTTTTGTTGTCGTCGGAAAAGACCGTCAGTGGCGGTTGATTCAGTCCCGCCACCGCCACGGTAAATTTCCCCGGCACGGCAAAACGATAGTCTTTCGGCAGTTGCGCGATCGCATCGCTGTTTTTGGCGGTATTGATCGGCGTTTTATTGGCCTCAATGCTCACGCCGGTGCCGTTAATATTGACGTTCTCTGCCCAGACGGCAGGGGTAAAGGCCAGCGCAAGCGCCAGAATAAGCGATGATTTCTGCATAGCATTTTTCTCTTTTATTGTTGTGTGAACTGATTTTTGGGCTCGTCTAAGCCCAGACTTTCGCGCAGCGTGGTGCCGGGATAGTCGGTGCGGAACAGGCCGCGCGCCTGTAAAACGGGCACCACCTGGTCGACAAAGCGCGGGAAGGTGTCCGGCGTGCCGCCCTGAATGATGAAGCCATCCGCCGCCTTCTCTTCGAACCAGGCCTGTAAACCATCGGCCACCTGCTCCGGTGTGCCGGAAAAACGCGGGCGCGGCGATGCGGCTTCCAGCGCGACCTGACGCAGAGTTAAGTTGCGCTCACGGGCGTTACGCTTGATTTCATCGGTGGTGCTGCGGAAGCTGTTTTTGCCCAAATCGCCAATATCCGGGAACGGCGCGTCGAGGGGATACTGGCTGAAGTCGTGATGCTCGAAATAACGTCCGAGGTAATTCAGCGCATCATTAATGGAGACCAGTGCCGCCGTAGTTTGATACTGGTTTTCTACGTCATCGGCGTCGTTTCCAACAATCACGCTGACGCCCTGGAATATATGTAAATCCTCTGCGCGGCGGCCGTGACTTTCCAGCTGCTGTTTAACATCGCGGTAAAAAGCCTGGGCTTCTTCCCGCGTGTCATGGTGGGTAAAGATGGCGTCAGCGTGTTTTGCCGCCAGCTTTTTACCGTCGTCGGACGCGCCAGCCTGAAAGACAATCGGACGTCCCTGCGGCGTGCGGCCAATATTCAGCGGGCCGGAAACCTGGAAGAAATCACCGTGGTGATCAAGAGTATGCAGTTTCGACGCATCAAAGAACTGTCCGCTCTCTTTATTGCGGATAAAGGCATCCCCTTCCCAGGAATCCCACAGCCCCTTCACCACGTCGAGATACTCATCGGCAATGCGGTAGCGCAGCGCATGCTCCGGGTGTTTTTCGCGGGAGAAGTTCCTGGCTGACCCTTCCAGCGGTGACGTCACCACGTTCCAGCCCGCGCGTCCGTTGCTCAGGTGATCGAGGCTGGCGAACTGGCGTGCAACGGTGAAAGGCTCGCTGTAGGAGGTGGATAACGTGCCGACCAGCCCCAGGCGCGAGGTGATACTCGCCAGCGCGGACAACACCGTCAGCGGCTCAAAGCGGTTTAAAAAATGCGGAATGGATTTCTCGTTAATATAAAGGCCGTCGGCCACAAATATAAAGTCGAGCTTGCCCTCTTCTGCTTTTAAAGCCGTTTCTTTAACGAAATCAAAATTAATGCTGGCATCCGCGACCGCCGCCGGGTGGCGCCAGGCAGACATATTTCCGGATGCACCATGCAAAATGGTCCCCAGCCGCAATTGACGATGTGCAAACATATTCACCTCAAATTAATTAAACGTGTTGCAGGGCTTTTTCCGCGAGCTGAGCAAAATAGCGGGCAGCGGGTTCGATTAATGCTTCGTCCGGGTTAAATGCCGGGTGATGTAACCCAAACGGACTGTTGCTGCCAATGCTGACAAACGCGCCGGGTATTTTTTGCAGATAGACCGCGAAATCCTCCCCGCCCATGTGCAGTTCCGCATGCCGGGTTTCATATCCCGCTTCGCGCGCGATCGAGGTGGCAAACCCGGCCCAGTGCTCATCGTTCACCAGCGCGGTGGGCCCGGCGTACCAGGTGATGTTGATTTGCGCGCTAAAGGCGCTGGCAAATCCGGCGGCGATTTCACCGACGCGCGCTTTCACGTTCTGCTGCACTTCCGTGCGGTGCGTGCGCAGCGTGCCCTCCAGCTCAACGCTTTCCGGCAGCACGTTCCAGGTATTCCCCCCGGCGATGCGCGTCACGCTCAGAACAACCGAATCCAGCGTATTGACGTTACGGCTGGCTACGCTTTGCAGCGCGGTTACCAGCTGGCTTGCCAGCACGATGGCGTCGTTGCCTTCATGGGGACGTGCGGCATGCGCGCCTTTGCCGGTCACGTGAATAACGAAGCGATCAACGTTGGCATAGAACGGGCCGCCGCGCGTGGCAAACTCGCCGACCGGCAGTGACGGCTCGTTATGCATCCCAAAAATCGCGCGTACGTCGCGTAACGCCCCGGCCCGCACCATGCTTTTCGCTCCGCCGAAATTCTCTTCCGCTGGCTGGAACAGGATCCGCACGCGACCGTTGAGCGAGGCTTCCCGCTCTTTCAGCTTTAGCGCGGCGCCGAGGATCACGCTGGTGTGAATGTCGTGTCCGCAGGCATGCATCACCCCGGCGCGCCGGGAGCTAAACGGCACCCCGCTGCGCTCGTCGATGGGTAACGCGTCGATATCGGCGCGCAGCGCAACCAGTGCGTTGCCCGTGCCGATCTCCGCAACCAGCCCGGTCTGGAGATCGTAAGGCAGCGGGGCAATCCCGGCTGCCGTCAGCCACTCGCGCAGGCGCGCCGTTGTTTCGACCTCCTGACCAGAGAGTTCAGGGTTCTGGTGCAGCTCACGGCGCCAGGCAATCAGTTGTTCGCTAAAGCTCATACGGTAACCTCCCTGTTAAGACGCGCCTCGGCCAGCAGTCGCAGGGACTGTACGCGCGTTGCGCCATCAGCGACCGGCGTGTCGATGATAAATTCGTCAATCCCCCACTGCTGATGCAACGCGTTGAGCTGTTCAAGCACCGACGCCGCCGTTCCGGCCAGCAGAGACTGCGCCCGACGCGCGATGCGCACCGGTTCACTCCCCGCCTGCCGCGCGAAGGCGTAGGCCTGTTCTTCGCTGGCGACGGTGACGCGCTGTCCGTTTGCCAGCTCCACGCCCCACACTTCAACCTTCTGCGCCAGCGCATCGGCCTCAGCCTGGGTTGGGGCAACAATGGCCTGCACGGCCACAATCACCTCCCGGACGCTGTGTTGACGCCAGGCTGTGACGACCTCGCGCAGCAGCTCAGGATCACCGTTCAGATGGGCGGCAAAGACAAAATGCCAGTCGAGGGAGGCCGCCAGCAGCGCGCTTTCTGTGCTGGCGCCCAGCAGAAACCCCCGGGCAGGCACCGGCGGCAGCGGCGTGGCGCGAACGTCCTCCTCCGCCGACTGATTTTCAGGGCGGATCCAGCGATCGAGCTGCGTCAGTTGTTCAGCAAAGCTGCCTTTTTCCTGCGGATTAAGGCCGTGCTGCAAGGCGCGGGTAGAGAGCGGCAGACCGCCGGGCGCTTTGCCAACGCCCAGATCAACCCGGCCCGGCGCAATGGCGGCCAGTACGTTAAAATTTTCGGCGACTTTATAGGGGCTGTAATGTTGCAGCATGACGCCGCCTGAGCCCACGCGAATACGTTTTGTTTGCCCGAGGATCCAGGCAATCAGCAGCTCCGGCGAGGGGCTGGCAAGCTGCGGGGTATTGTGGTGTTCGGCAATCCAGAAGCGGTGATAACCCAGCGTTTCTGCCTGTTGCGCCAGTGCTAAGGTTCGCGCCAGCGCATCGGCGGCTGTTTCGTGTTCTGCGACGGGGCTTTTATCCAGAATGCTGATTCGCCATGACATGTTGCGTTCTCGTTTGACTTAACATGTCGTCATTATTAAAGGTGGATTTCACCTCTGAGAAACAATTAATTTACATTTGGATTGCCGGAAAACGGCAATAGAGAGTCTGTCATCGGCGTGATTTGAGCGATGTAATGAGTCTTTCCGCATCCTGCCGTCGGGTAATGCGGAGAAAGCGAATGTGTGCGTACTGCGGGTTTTGTATATCCGCCTCATATCGTTTGCGGTTGCTGCGCCAGGTTTTGATCGTCCAGATGATAATAGAGTCCTTGCTAAGGAACGACCGACGAAAGCTTTCGCGGTTCCCCGTGCCGGGCCAGAGTTCCTGTTTGTGCCAGGCGCGTCTGGAGGCCCGCGTCACCGCCTGCCAGAGCGTGCGGATAAACCCACGATCTATCCACACCACCAGATCGACGTCGCGCCACTTAACGTCGCGTGTGCGGTTGTAATTCCCGTCCAGGACCCAGTCAGGCGAGGCGGCGAGCGCTTTTTCCAGGGTTGCAAGAAACTCATCATCCGGTGTTCCCTGCCAGTTCGCTCGCCAGTAAAGCCTGTCCATCTCAATGTAAGGGATAGCCAGCGCCTCCGCGATTCGCCTGCCAAACGTGCTTTTCCCACTTCCGCTGGTGCCTATGATATTGATTTTCACCGTTCCGCCTGCACATGCTGAAGAAAACGGATCGAATCATAACGTTAATAATTTGTTTACGAAACGCCAGACTACTCGTTTGGATACTGCTCGTCGGTGACCTTCTCCAGCCATGCCACCGGGCTCCCGTCGACAGCTTCTGCGATGGCGATATGGGTCATGGCCGTCTGCGCGCTTGCGCCGTGCCAGTGCTTCACGCCGGGTGGGATCCAGGCGATATCACCCTGATTCAGGGGTTCAGCCTCTTTCCCCCACTCCTGTAACCAGCCGCGCCCCTGCGTCACGATCAGCGTTTGTCCAAGAGGATGCGTATGCCAGGCGGTACGTGCGCCGGGTTCAAAGGTGACGGTCGCGCCGCCGACTTTTGCCGGTTCAGTCGCCTGGAAAGGCGCGTCAATGCGCACGCAGCCGGTAAACCAGGCCTCTGGCCCCTGAACGGAAGGTAACGAACCGCTACGGATAATTTTCATGATTAACTCCTCGTTTGCTGTTGCGTTAACAGTAGCGTAAAGCCATGGGGAGCATTAGAGTGCATAATCAGAAAGGAACCATGAATTCAATTCATAAATCGAGTAAACCGCCATGTTAAAAGACAACTTCAACGATCTGCTTTCCTTTATGGTCGTCGCCCGGGAGCGCAGCTTTACCCGCGCCGCGGCGCAGCTTGGGGTATCTCAGTCGGCGCTCAGCCACGCAATGCGCAATCTGGAAGCGAGGCTGGAAGTCCGTCTGTTAACCCGCACCACCCGTAGCGTGGCTCCTACCGAGGCCGGCGAGCAACTCTTTATGCGCTTAAGCCCCCATCTGCTGGAGATCGAGCAGGAACTCACCGCGCTGCGTGATACCCGCGACAGACCTGCCGGGAATATTCGCCTTACCGCCGGGGAGCACGCCATGTCTGCGGTGCTGTGGCCTGTGCTTAAACCCTTTATGGCGCAGTATCCTGACATCAACGTTGAAGTCACGGTGGACAATGGGCTGACTGATATTGTCGATGGCCGCTTTGACGCGGGGGTGCGTCTGGGTGAGCAGGTGGCGAAAGATATGATTGCCGTTCGTATTGCGCCGGACATGCGCATGGCGGTCGTCGGGTCGGCAGAGTATTTGCAACGTTTCGGCGTACCGGAAACGCCGGAGCAGCTTGATCAGCACCGCTGCATTAATATGCGCCTGCCCACACGCGGCGGATTATATGCCTGGGAATTTGAACGGGACGGACGTGAGCTGCGCGTGCGGGTTGACGGCCAGCTGATCCTCAACAGCCTGCCGCAACGCATCGATGCCGCCGAAAACGGTCTGGGGCTGGCGTACGTCCCGGAAGATGCGGTTCAGGACGCCCTTGCTGAGAGCCGGTTAGTGCGTGTGCTTGAAGCCTGGTGCCCGGCTTTTACGGGATACCATCTGTACTATCCGAGCCGCCGCCAGCACACTACCGCGTTTGCATTACTTATTGCAGCCCTGCGGCATTTATAAGCTCTACCTATAAGTAACTATTAAGTAAACCTGATGATTAAATCAGCATTCGCAGACCTTTTTGCCTAAAAAAACGTCACGATTCAGCGCGTTGTGATCGCCGTCTGCTCTGACCACACGATTTCCTTCGACGAGCATCACTTTCGACACGGTTATATTTTGCGTCACTTAACAATTGCGGGTAGGATGCCTCGCCATGTTTTGCCTTATCCATACACAGAATGACTGGAAAGGCGGCATGTGTCTGCGCAGAAGCAATCGTTTGTTTCGGCTTCTGCCAGGCAGGACTATCACGTTAATGGTTCAGACAGGCAAACAGGTAACTCAATGAAAACAAGCAATAAAAGCGCAGCCGATCATCATGCTGCGAAACGTCGCTGGTTGAACTCTCATGAAGAGGGCTATCACAAGGCGATGGGCAACCGTCAGGTGCAGATGATCGCCATCGGCGGCGCTATCGGTACAGGTCTGTTTTTAGGTGCAGGCGCACGTCTGCAAATGGCTGGCCCCGCTCTCGCCCTGGTCTATCTGGTGTGCGGGATCTTCTCTTTCTTCATCCTTCGCGCCCTCGGCGAACTGGTACTCCACCGCCCTTCCAGCGGCAGCTTTGTCTCTTACGCCCGCGAGTTTCTTGGTGAAAAAGCCGCGTATGTCGCGGGCTGGATGTACTTCGTTAACTGGGCGATGACCGGTATCGTCGATATCACCGCCGTTGCGCTGTACATGCACTACTGGGGCGCGTTTGGCGATGTGCCGCAGTGGGTGTTCGCCCTTGGGGCGCTGGCAATTGTCGGGACCATGAACATGATCGGCGTGAAATGGTTCGCCGAGATGGAGTTCTGGTTCGCACTGGTGAAGGTGCTGGCCATTGTGATCTTCCTGGTGGTCGGAACCGTATTCCTCGGTACCGGTAAACCACTGGACGGTAACGCAACCGGCTTCCACCTGATTACCGATAACGGTGGTTTCTTCCCGCACGGCCTGCTGCCAGCGCTGGTTCTGGTGCAGGGGGTGGTGTTCGCCTTTGCTTCCATCGAACTGGTCGGTACGGCGGCAGGCGAATGTAAAGATCCGCAGACGATGGTGCCAAAAGCCATCAACAGCGTGATCTGGCGTATCGGTCTGTTCTATGTGGGTTCCGTGGTGCTGCTGGTGCTGCTGCTGCCGTGGAATGCATACCAGGCGGGGCAAAGCCCGTTTGTAACCTTCTTCTCTAAGCTGGGCGTGCCGTACGTGGGCAGCATCATGAACATCGTGGTACTGACCGCCGCGCTCTCCAGCCTGAACTCCGGGCTCTATTCGACGGGCCGTATCCTGCGCTCCATGTCGATGGGAGGCTCTGCGCCGAAGTTTATGTCGAAGATGAGCAGGCAGCAGGTTCCTTATGCGGGGATTCTGGCCACGCTGGTGGTTTACGTCTTTGGCGTGTTCCTGAACTATCTGGTGCCGTCCCGCGTATTTGAGATCGTTCTGAACGTGGCTGCACTGGGGATTATCGCCTCCTGGGCCTTTATTGTGGTCTGCCAGATGCGTCTGCGCAAAGCGATCAAAGAAGGCAAAGCGGCTGATGTGTGCTTCAAGATGCCGGGCGCACCGGTGACCTCCTGGCTCACCCTGCTGTTCCTGTTCAGCGTGCTGGTACTGATGGCGTTTGACTACCCGAACGGTACTTACACCATCGCGACGATCCCACTGCTGGCGGTTCTGCTGATTGCTGGTTGGTTCGGCGTGCGTAAGCGCGTTCACGAGATCCACAGCACCGCGCCGCTTCATCACGACGATGAAAAGCACGACGCACCGCTGGTAGAAGAAACCTCGCGTTAATAAAAAAGCCGGGTGGCGGCTTCGCCTTACCCGGCCTACATCTCATGGTTTTGTAGGCCCGGTAAGCGCAGCGCCACCGGGCAATTCCACCATCACAGCGCGATACGAATCACATCGTCAGGCTGGGTCGCTTCCTGCTGACGGGTTGATTTCTGTTTCACCGTTACGTACAGCGTTTTACCGTCCGCAGACAGCGCCAGGCTGTTCGGGTAAACCGGGGTATCGTAGGTCCTGGTCACTTTGTAGGTTTTGGCGTCAATCACGCTCACCTTGCCCGCCTCGCGGTGCGTCACATAGGCTTCGTTACGCGCCGGGTTAAACAGTACGGCCAGCGATGCTGGCGCGGCGATTTTCTGCATCACGCTGCCATCTTTCAGATTCACCACCAGCACTTCTGGCTGTTTTGAATCCGTCACAAACGCACGCTGGCCGGCAGTGTCCAGGCTCAGGTTCAGGTAGAAGTGCTCTTTTCCGTCATCCTGCACTTTTTTACGACTGAGGATTTTGTTGGTTGCCGTATCAATGGTCACCAGCTCGCCGTCCGCATTGGTGGTATACAGGCGTTTTGCCTTCGCATCCAGGGCCAGACCGGTGCTGAACGTGCCGGTGTTGGTGATGGTGTCCTTCAGCTTCAGCGTTGCGCCATCAACAACCCAGATCACGCTCTCCTTGCCGATACCGGTAATGTACACCGTATTGGTCGTGTCATCGGCCACCAGCTGGCGCGGCTGAAGCGGCTTCACCGTGTCGCTACGCTTGCGATCGTCCAGCACCAGGCGCCCTTTCACCTCGCTCGTTTTGGCGTCAATCGCCGTCACGGTGCTGTTGACGGTGTTACCGAACCACAGCGTCTGGGTGGCGTTATCGATCGTGGCGCCAAACGGCTTGAGATCGTTATGAATCGCCTGCGTCACTTCCAGCGTGACCGGATCCAGACGATAGACCACGCCGCCCTTATCGGTTTTGCGGCTTTGTGACGTCGCAACCCACAGCGCGTTTTCCTGCTGGCTGACGGCCATTTCATACGCGCCCTTGCCGACCGCTTTGCGCAGCATCTCTTCAGCGGCATGAACCTGGAACGTACCGGCAAACAGTAAAGAGCCCAACAGCAGAGACCCACGCAGGCGCGGCGAGCACAGATGACGTAAAGACATAACAATTCCTTTTTAAATGAGGAGATTTACCGCTGACATCACTTCCGGTGGGCAAAGTCATCGCTTTGCCGTTATTTTAATGAGAATAGTAATCATTAATGAGTTGAATGTGGAGTATTTCTTTCCTTCAAAACCTTACATTCACGAAATGTGCGGTTATAGTTTTCATAACATTTACAAAGGATTTAACATATATACACAGGTTCCAGTTGATTTGGTTCGAATTTTTCTTAACCGGTTTACTCCATGAAAATTATTACTGCCCGTAAGGCATCACTACCACTGCTCTTCGTTCCCGTCATTTTTGGCCCGCTGAGTGCGATGGCCGCGGATGAACAGACCCTGATCGTCAGCGCCACGCCGCAAACCGTCTCCGAACTGGACACCCCGGCCGCAGTCAGCGTGGTGAGCGGCGAGGATATGCGACATGCCACACCGCGCATCAACCTTTCTGAATCCCTTGGGAGCGTACCAGGCCTGCAAATCCAGAACCGCCAGAACTATGCTCAGGATCTGCAACTTTCCGTTCGCGGATTCGGCGCGCGTTCGACCTTCGGCGTACGCGGGATCCGCATGTACGTGGACGGCATTCCGGCAACCATGCCCGACGGCCAGGGGCAGACGTCAAACATTGACCTCAACAGCATTGAGAGCGTCGACGTGCTGCGCGGCCCCTTCTCTGCCCTGTACGGCAATGCCTCCGGCGGCGTGATCAACATCAACACCCAGACCGGACAACAGCCAGCCACAATTGAAGCCAGCAGCTATTACGGCAGCTACGGCACCTGGCGTTACGGCATGAAGGCCACCGGTGCGGTGGGCGACGGGACTCAGGCGGGGGATGTGGACTATGCGGTATCCACCACCCGTTTCACCACACATGGCTATCGTGACCACAGCGGCGCACGGAAAAACCTCGCCAACGCGAAACTGGGCGTGCGCATTGATGATGTCAGCAAGCTAACGCTGATTTTTAACAGCGTGGACATGAAAGCCAACGATCCGGGCGGACTGAGTTATCAGGAGTGGCAGAACAACCCGCGCCAGTCACCCCGTGGCGATCAGTACAATACGCGTAAAACCATTAAGCAGACCCAGGCTGGGATCCGCTACGACCGTCAGCTGAGCGAACAGGACGACCTCAGCGTGATGATGTACGCCGGTGAGCGTGAAATGACCCAGTACCAGTCCATTCCGGATACCACGCAGACTGAAAATCCAGCGCATTCGGGCGGCGTAATTGATATGCAGCGCCACTATCAGGGTATTGATACCCGCTGGACCCACCGCGGCGAGCTGCTGGTGCCGGTAACGTTTACCACCGGCCTTAACTACGAAAATATGAGTGAAAATCGCCGCGGTTATGAAAACTTCGTGATGAACAACGGCGTGCCGGATTTTGGCGTGAAGGGTAACAAACGCCGTGACGAACGTAACCTGATGTGGAACCTTGATCCCTACCTGCAAACCCAGTGGCAGCTCACGCAAAAGCTGTCCGTTGAGGCGGGCGTGCGTTACAGCTCCGTCTGGTTTGACTCCAACGATCATTACATTACCCCGCAAAACGGCGATGACAGCGGTGACGCCAGCTACCATAAATGGCTCCCGGCTGGTGCGGTGAAATACGCCGTGACCGACGCCTGGAACCTTTATGCCGCGGCGGGACGTGGATTTGAGACCCCGACCATCAACGAACTCTCCTACCGTTCTGATGGCAAAGGCGGCCTCAATATTAATCTGCAACCGTCAACCAACAACACCTATGAGATTGGCAGCAAAACCCGCATCGGCAATGGCATCCTGACGGCGGCGCTGTTCCGCACGGATACCGACAACGAGATCGTGGTGGACGAAAACAAAGATGGTCGCACTACCTACAAAAATGCGGGGAAAACGCGCCGTCAGGGTGTGGAAATTGCGCTCGACCAGCAGTTTGCCGAAAACTGGAAGCTGAAAATGGCGTGGACCTATCTCGATGCGACCTACCGTACCAACGTCTGTAGCAATGCAGACTGTAGCGGCAACCGGATGCCGGGGATTGCCCGTAACATGGGGTATGCGTCGTTTGGCTGGGAGCCTGAGGAAGGCTGGTACGCGGGGGCAGATGCCCGCTACATGAGCGACGTGATGGCAAACGACACCAATACCGCCAAAGCGCCCTCTTATACCGTGGTCGGTCTGAATACCGGGTATAAACTCAATTACGGCAAATGGGGAATGGACATCTTTGGTCGCGTCGATAACCTGTTTGATAAAGAGTACGTCGGTTCAGAGATTGTAAACGCCGGCTACAATCGCTATTACGAACCCGCCCCTGGCCGTAACTATGGCGTGGGCCTGTCGGTCTCTTATCGCTTTGAGTAAAACATTTTCCGGCAGCGCACGTTGCCGGTAAAAAATAACATCATTCCCGGTAGCCTTAAGCGCCGGGAATATACTCAGGGAAGTTTAAAACGAATAAAAAAATAAGTGCGCCAGTGCGATCCTTAACTGTAGTATTGCCGTTGCAGGAGGATATTAGCTTCATCAATGGCTCGGTCGATCGCTTCCCGACTGGCCGTCACGTCCCTTTGCTCAAGCGCAGAAAGCAGATCGGCATAATGGTAAGTCGTTGCAGGGATATCTTTCATCTCTTCGTGCAGGTAGTTGATACACGGACCAATCCGTACCCAGAGCTGCTCAATCAGCGAGTTCAGGGTCGGCATTTCGGCATACTGATAAAGCGTAAACCGGAACACGCGGTTGGCATGGATCGCCTTCTGCACGTCGCCCTGATGCATGGCGGTGCTGAAGTTATCTGACAGCGCGCGTAATGCATCCAGTTTGGTCTCGGTCATATTCTGACACGCCGCCGCAACGGCCATCGGCTCAAGCTGTTTTCGAATGGCGTTAATTTCGTTATAACGCTCCAGCGTAACCTCTGGCACCAAAAACGCCTGAGCAGGCGTGGCCTGTAATGCGCCTGCCGACACCAGGCGCAGCAGGGCTTCGCGCACCGGTGTGATGCTGGTGCCTAATTTATCCGCAATCTCTTTCGTGATGAGTCGAGCCCCAGGTTTTAATGAGCCCGTAATTAACGCTCCCTTTAAACTGTTCTCAACTTGCATCGTCAGACTGATTCTTTGTGCTTTTTCCAGGTTTTCCAAATCAAGCATGTTTAATTCCCGTAGCCAAAACAAAATGCCATTTTCAGCGACTGTTTAAAAAAACATCGCCGGTTTGATATATCCTGTATCGTCATGCCTGGTATGAAGGGCGCGCGTTAAAATAAAAATTGTTCAATTAATATTACGTTTACCACTTCTGGCTCAGCTGGGCCGATGGCGCGCAATGCTTATGGATTAATTAAAGACAATATATCGTATCTTCACAAATAATTATGGCGGACTTTGCCCGCCATAACCGATGCTCTGTTTAGTCCGCCGCCACGCGGATCACGACCTTGCCGAAGTTTTTCCCTTCCAGCAGCCCAATCAGCGCCTCCGGCGCCGCGTCCAGCCCTTCGGTGACCTGCTCGCGATAGTGAATTTTGCCTTCCTTCACCCAACGTCCCATTTCCTGCTGGAACTCGTCGATACGATGACCATAGTCCTGAGCGATGATAAAGCCCTGCATGCGGATGCGTTTTTTGAGGATGGTCCCCATCAGCAGCGGCAAGCGATCCGGACCATCCGGCAGGTTGGTCGCGTTGTAGCCGCTGACCAGTCCGCAAACAGGTACGCGCGCGGAGGTATTCAGGAGCGGCAGTACGGCGTCAAAGACTTTACCGCCGACGTTTTCATAATACACGTCAATGCCCTGCGGGCAGGCTTTCGCCAGCTGTTCGGAAAAATCATCCGCATGGTGATCCAGACAGGCGTCGAAACCGAGCACGTCGACCGCATGGCGGCATTTCTCCTCCCCGCCGGCCACGCCGATAACCCGGCACCCCTTGATTTTACCGATCTGCCCCACCGTTGCGCCGACCGGCCCCGTGGCTGCCGCCACGACAAGCGTTTCCCCCGCCTGAGGCTGGCCGATATCAAGCAGCCCCATATACGCGGTGAAGCCCGGCATTCCCAGCACGCCGAGTGCCCATGAAGGGTGCGACGGGTTTTCGCCCAGCCTGACCAGTCCTTTCCCGTCGGAAAGTTCATACTCCTGCCAGCCGCTGTAGCCCAGAACCCACTCGCCCTCTTTATAATCCGGATGGCGGGAGGTCTCGACGCGGCTTACCGTGCCGCCCACCATCACCGCGCCAATCTCGACAGGAGGTGAATAGGATGGGGCATCGCTCATACGGCCCCGCATGTACGGATCAAGCGAGAGCCATACGGTGCGTAATAACACCTGCCCCTCTGCGGGCGTGGGGATCGGCTGCTCTTCCAGGCGGAAATTTTCGGCAACCGGTGCGCCGTGTGGACGGGAAGCCAGTACCCAGCGTCGGTTTTGCGTAGTTGATTGACTCATTCATCGCTCCTTACAGCTGAAAATGTCATTCAAGTCTGGCACGTTATCCAGCGGATCGCCTTTGCATTATGAGCCGGACTGATTAAGCCGCACGACCAGATAAAGGCACGATTCATCCGTTTCGTTAATAAACCGGCAGTCGTTCGGCGGCCCGAGTTCCAGACAATCTCCGGCCTTCATTTCATGGCGGGTGTCCCCCTCCAGAAAGACCAGTTCACCTGCCTGCAACCAAATCAGCTGTCGCGCCAGCGCATAAGAGGAGGCGGGCATCGGCACATCGCTGCCCGCGGGCAGTTCCACCTGGACGAGGTCAATAGGCATATCGCTGCGCGGCGACACATGACGACGTAAATAGTGGGTTTGCGGATCGCGCCAGACGGGCTGGTTCGCCAGACGTAACAGTTTGCCCTCCTGCATTTCCGCGCGCGCAATGAGCGTAGACATGCTAATACCGAAGGCACCGGATAACCGGGCAAGCAGCGTCGCCGTTGGGCTACTGTCCCCCCGTTCAATCTTATGGATCATGGCGCGTGAAATACCTGCCCGTTCGGCCAGTTCGCTTAATGACCAGCCCCGCGACTCGCGTTCAAGGCGTATGCGGGCGCTAATGCGTTGATTCATATTGTCTGTCATTGTGTTCATGACGTCATACTATAGTGTACGGATGGTTTTTCGGGGCAGTTTGGTGACAAAAAAATAGGGATTTTGTCGTAGCGATGCAACACAAGAACTGTGTAATATTGTGAGTGAATCGTACTACTATAGTAAACAACACAGCCAGAGGTTTACCATGATCGTTCGTCATGCCTGCAAAGAAGATTGTGCCGCTATCGGTGAAATTTATAACCATGCGGTGCTGCACACCGCCGCCATCTGGAACGATACAACTGTCGACACCGATAACCGTATTGCATGGTTTGAGGCGCGCACGCTGTTGGGTTATCCGGTGCTGGTCAGTGAAGAAGAAGGTGTTGTGACGGGATACGCCTCATTTGGCGACTGGCGAGCGTTCGACGGTTTTCGCCATACGGTGGAGCACTCGGTTTACGTTCATCCCGATCATCAGGGCAAAGGCATCGGTCGGCTGCTGATGACGGAATTAATCAAGGAAGCCCGCCAGATTGGTAAACATGTGATGGTTGCCGGTATCGAGGCGCAGAACCATGCGTCGATTCATCTGCACGAAACCCTGGGCTTTGTTACCACCGGTAATATGCCGCAGGTGGGAACCAAATTCGGTCGCTGGCTGGATTTAACCTTTATGCAACTCCAGCTCGATGAGCGCAGCGATCCGGATGCTCTGCCATGAATCAATCGTTGACGTTAGCGTTTCTGGTGGCCGCCGGGATTGGGCTGGTGGTACAAAACACCCTGATGGTGCGCATTACGCAATCCTCTTCCACTATTCTTATCGCCATGCTGCTGAACTCGCTGGTGGGGATTGTGCTGTTTGTCAGCATTTTGCTTATGAAAAATGGCCTGGCGGGGTTTAGCGAACTGGCGTCAACGGTGCGCTGGTGGACGTTAGTACCCGGCCTGCTGGGGTCATTTTTTGTCTTTGCCAGTATTAGCGGGTATCAGAATGTGGGCGCGGCAACGACCATTGCCGTGCTGGTGGCAAGCCAGCTGATTGGCGGCCTGGTGATGGACATCCTCAAGAGCAACGGTGTCCCCCTGCGGGCGCTGGTAGGCCCGGTCTGCGGCGCAGTGATGCTGGTGGTCGGCGCCTGGCTGGTGGCACGGCGCCAGTTTTAACCCTTACAGGATAGTCCCACCCTGCGTGAGGTGGGCATGGCGCGCCTCCGCCTCTTCTTTATGCTGCTTACCATGATGCGCAATCGCGGTACGCAGGCGCTGCTGCTGGGTATAGCGATCTTCACGGCTGAGCTCTGCATCGTCGCTTAATTCGATCAGCAGTTCGTTCATGTGGGTAATTATGCTCTCTTCGATGGCGGCATCGACGCGGGCGATAACATCGTTTAAATGTGGCATTGTCACTCCTTTCCAAATGCCCGGTGGCGCTACGCTTACCGGGCCTACGGGTGGTAACTGTAGGCCGGGTAAGGCATAGCCGCCACCCGGCAAGAATACGATCAGTTCAGCTTCGCTTTCGAGAAGTCACTGCCCATCAGACTCACGCTGTACCCGGTCACGTTGCTGCGGGTCGCGTAGAACGTTTTGCCGTTAGCTAACGCAATCCACGGTGCCTGCTGGTAGAAAATCTCCTGTGCCTGGCCATACAGCTTCGCACGTTCGTCCGGGTTGCTGGTCAGTTTGGCCTTTTGCACCAGCTCATCATACCCCTTATCACACCAGCGCGCGGCGTTAGATCCGGTTTTGATGCTGTTACAACCCAGCAGCACATCGGCGAAGTTGTCCGGATCGCCGTTATCAGACATCCAGCCGAACAGCGCGGAATCATGCTCGCCTTTACGCATGCCGGAGAGATATTCCCC
The DNA here is from genome assembly GCF_050031515.1 of Enterobacter cloacae complex sp. 397G4. NCBI lineage: Bacteria > Pseudomonadati > Pseudomonadota > Gammaproteobacteria > Enterobacterales > Enterobacteriaceae > Enterobacter > Enterobacter cloacae complex sp. 397G4. The sequence goes on from NZ_JBLGWE010000001.1 coordinate 2,540,831, forward strand.
CCACTCGTATGAGACGATTTTCGCCTTCACGCCCACTTTCGCCCAGTCAGCCTGGATCATCTCCGCAATGCGTCGCGAGTTCGGGTTGTACGGACGCTGAACCGGCATGGACCAGAGGGTCACTTCCGCGCCCTTATCCAGACCCGCCTGCTTCAGCAGCGCTTTCGCTTTTTCCGGATCGTAGCCGTAATCCTTCAGGTCTTTGTTAAAGCCGAGCATGTTCGGCGGGATCGGCGATTTAGCGACCGTACCAGACCCCATAAAGACCGCGTTAACAATGGCCTTTTTGTCCGTTGCGTAATTCAGAGCCTGGCGCACCAGCACGTTATCAAACGGTTTTTTCTCCGTGTTGAACGCCAGGTACCCCACGTTCAGCGCATCCACCGAGTGCAGGGTCAGGTCTTTGTTTTTCTTGATCGCTTCAAACTGCACCGGCGACGGCGCAGGAATGATCTGACACTCGTTCGTATGCAGCTTAGCCAGACGCGTCTCAACGTTTGGCGTGATGGAGAAGATCAGGTGTTTGGTCGGCACCTCTCCCTCCCAGTAGTTCGGATTGGCGACGTAGCGGATCAGCGAATCCACCTTGTACTGCTGAAGCACATACGGGCCGGTGCCGATTGGCCAGGTATCCACATTTTCAGGCGTACCCTTTTTCAGCATCGCGTCCGCGTACTCGGCAGAGAGGATCGAGGCGAAGTCCATTCCCCAGTCGGCCAGGAACGCCGCGTTGGGTTCACTCAGCGTGAACTGAACGTGATAATCGTCGATCTTTTTCACATCCTGAATGAGCTTGTCGAGGCCCACGTCATTAAAGTATTCGTAATTACCCTGGGAAACATTGTGATAGGGATGCTTAGGGTCTTTCTGACGCATAACGGAGAAAATAACGTCATCAGCGTTAAAATCACGGGTCGGTTTGAAGTATTTATTGCTGTTGAACTTTACCCCTTTACGCAGGGTAAACGTGTATGTTTTGCCGTCTGGCGAAATGGTCCACGACTCGGCCAGAGAAGGCACCGGCGTGTTTTTTACCGGGTCGAAGTTAATCAGACGGTTATACAGCGTTTGCGAGCTGGCGACAAACGAGGGCCCAGAGCTGGCGATCTGCGGGTTAAACGACTCCGGCGACGCCTCGGAGCAGTAGATAATGGTGTCTTTGTTTTCCGCCCATGCGGCGCTTGCCGGTAGCAGCGCGCTCAGCGCGAGGGCCAGCACGGTTTTCCCTGTAGACATGGTTATTACCCTTTCGGTTTTATTATAGTGAACAGTAATAACAGCACAGACGTTTTGGCCTGACAAATAACGAATCACTATCAGGTTATTCTAAAGCTGTACATTTCGCTGGTTTTAGCATCAGCCCGCAAAAACCGATTTGCCTTAAGGTCCATTATTCGTCAAGCACAACCGTCACGATCAATGCCGCAAGAAATCGTCCCTTTTGCCGTCTCCTCAGCCGTTTGCTTGCTTACCTGATTCGCTAAAGTAATGGCGTGAAAAAGTCTACAGGACCAAATCGTGGCAAAAACACTTTTACGCAGCGGTAATCTGGATGATTTTCAGGCCGTTGGCGGCGGCGGACAGGCCGTTTTTGAATCAGCGCTGCAAATCCGCGAAGCGCTTCGGTTGCGCAAACAACAGGCTATCGTTGATTGCCTGGCCATCCCCCAGGTCAACGACGGCGGCGATCGCGTTGACTGGTACTCCCCGGTTGAGGGAACCGTCTCCAGCTGGAAGGCAGCGGATGAAGATGATCGTTATCGCGCCCTGCGCTATCTGGAAAACACGCTCACCAGCGTGGAGTCGCTGAGTAAAAAATGCCTTCAGTCACCGAAAACGGCGCAGCAACTGTTTGGCTCTCTGCTCTCAAAAGCCTTTCAGTTTCCCGGTGAAAACTTTGTTTTCCTGGTGGATGGCAAACCGGTGATCTGCTTCTGGGGTTTCGTCAACCTTAACGAAAACGCGCGCGATGACGTGCTGGACTGCCTGCGCGAATCGTTGGTCACTGAACCTGAGCCAGTGGTGATTAACGAGCCTGAACCTGAACCGGAGCCAGAACCGGCCCCGGTGGTGACCTTTGAGCAGGCCGACGCGCCGCTTATCACGCCTGTGACTACAGTCCGTATCACCGACGATGAACTGTATACGCCAGAGCCGGTGCGCATGAACGCCGCGCCGCCAGAGCCCGCACCGGCGGCCATACAGAAAAAACGTCGCTCCCCCCTGTGGTTGCTGCCGGTTGCCGCCGTCATTATTGCAGCCATCGCCACCCCGCTGCTCTGGCCAAAACAGGCCCCGATCGCAGCGCCTGTTGCCACACCAGCGCCAGTACCCGTCGCCATTGCTCCGGCCCCCATAAAGACGGTTGAGCCGCTTGAACTGAAACTCCCGCTGCACCAGGCCGAAGTGGTAGAGCCGAAGGTGAAAACGCCTGCCCCGGCAGCCGAACCGGTGGTCATTACCGCGATACCGAAAGATGCGATGGTGATGGAGGCAAACCAGGTCAAAGCGGGGTTAACGCGCTTCCTGAACGGCACCTGGCGCGCGTTTCTCGATGTGCAGGATCCGCTCACCGGCAAACCGCCGTCGCTGCGCTACCAGATCCAGAACAATAAAGGTTTCGCCCGGGTCGTGCATGGCGACAACATTGTCTGCCGGGTAGACGTCTTTTCCGGATTACACAGCAACGGCGAGCTGTTGATCAAAACGCGCGGAAACGCGCGTTGCACCGACGGTTCACGCTATCCGATGCCGGAAGTGACCTGTAAGGCAGGTGCCAGCGATGTGGCGGAATGCACCGCACGTTACGATGCCAACACCGTCGTTCCTTTGACGTTCAAGAAAGCAGGTGTTTGATCCTATGCTGGTTAATCTTTGCGACTATAAACAGAGCGTGACGCTGATTGCTAACAGCGGCGTGCAGTTTCTCGATTTTGGCCTGACTCCGCAGGACACCGCCAGCAACGGGCGTTTTGTGCGTAAAACGGCAAATGGCCCGCTGCTGCGTCTGGATTTTGACCTGGTTAACGGCCGGTACACGCTCCCTGCCACCGATGGCGGGCAGCCGGAAGTGGTCAAGCCTGAAAGCACCATTCCACTGCATGACTCCCTGACCGTGCTGGACGGCGTCTGGCTGCCGATCCCTTTCCTGCGCTTTAACCCGCCGCGGACGTTTGTTGAAGGCCCGGATAACTGGGCGCGCGTCCAGGTACGAAAGCTTTCCACGCCCGACGCAGCTGGCAATACGCATCGGGTCACCGTCGCGCTCGACAGCCAGATTGCAGAGCATGCGACGTCTGCCCTGTCGCCGGTTGAAAACGATATCCTGAACGGCACGCGTTTCGCGCTCGCCTGGCGCGACAGTGAGGTTGAGAGTTTCCTCGACCAGACCTGGATTGACGGCTGGCTGCGCGAAGCCTTCACGCAGTTTGCCGACGGGGTTGAAAAACGCTCCGAGCGCGAGCTGCATCAGGCCATGCGCAGCTTTGAATATCAGGCGCACTGGCTCAACCTGCTCTCCATGCTCGGTGAACAACTCACCGTGCCGGAAGTGAAGTTTGTCACCCACACCCTGAGCACCCCTGCTATTCCTGTCGATTTGATCCTTGACGTAGGCAACACCCATACCTGCGGCGTGATTATTGAAGATCATGGTGATGCCAACGACGGCCTGCGCCAGACGGCTGAACTTCAGGTACGATCTCTGAGTGAGCCGCAGTTCCTGAATGAGCCGCTGTTTACCAGCCGACTTGAGTTTTCTGAAGCGCGTTTTGGCAAACAGCACTTCTCCGTGGAAAGCGGCCGGGAGGATGCGTTCGTCTGGCCGTCGATTGTCCGCGTGGGTGATGAAGCGCGTAAGCTGGCGATGCAGCGTCTGGGCACGGAAGGCAACAGCGGCATCTCCAGCCCGCGTCGCTATCTGTGGGACGAGACGCCGGTGGTGCAGGACTGGCGCTTTAGCCAGATGAACAGCAAAACCCAGCGCGAACCGCTGGCAACTGCGTTTCCGCTGATGAACCTGATGAACGACGACGGGGAACCGCTCTTTACGCTGCCGCAGGATGAGCGCCTGCCGGTGTTCTCTCCGCAGTACAGCCGCAGCACCCTGATGACGCACATGCTCTGCGAGCTGCTGGCTCAGGCGCTTGGCCAGATTAACAGCGTGGCCACCCGCCTGCGGCTCGGCTTCCCGGCCTCTCCCCGCCAGCTGCGGACGCTGATCCTCACCCTGCCGTCGGCAATGCCGAAACAGGAGCGCGAGATTTTCCGTCGCCGCATGTTCGAAGCCATCGCCATCGTCTGGAAGGCGATGGGCTGGCACCCGCAGGATGAAGATTTTGCCAGCCGCAAGCAGCAGGAAAAAAGCGTGGTGCCGGTCCCTGAGATCCAGATGGAGTGGGACGAGGCCAGCTGCGGCCAGCTGGTGTGGCTGTATAACGAAGCCATTTCCCATTTTGGTGGACAGACCGAGGCCTTTTTCGCCTCCCTCGCCCGTCCGGATCGCGCGCCTGAGCCTGGCGTCCAGCCGGGGCGTGCGCTGCGCGTGGCCTCGATTGATATCGGCGGCGGCACGACGGATATGGCCATCACGCACTATCAGTTAGATGATGGTTCCGGGAATAACGTCAAAATCACCCCGCAGCTGCTGTTCCGCGAAGGGTTCAAGGTCGCTGGCGACGACACGCTGCTGGACGTGATCCAGCGCTACGTTCTGCCCGCCCTGCAAACCCAGCTTCAGAAATCCGGCATAGCCGATGCCTCCCAGCTGATGGCATCCCTGTTCGGTGACTCCGGGCGGATCGATACCCAGGCGGTCCTGCGCCAGCAGACGGCGCTTCAGCTCTTTATGCCGATCGGTCACGCGATCCTGGCGGCGTGGGAATCGAGCGATGTTGACGATCCGCTGGCCGGGTTGCATGCCACCTTTGGCGATCTGCTTGCGCAAAAACCGACGCGCAACGTGATGAATTATCTCCAGCAGGCGATCGACCATGCGTTGCCTGCCGGCTCAGAACACTTTGATCTGTTCAGCGTACCGCTGCACGTCAGCTTCCGGGAGATGCGGGACGCCATGCTGGCGGGTCAGTTCACGCTTGCCGCCCCGCTTCATGCGGTATGTGAGGCGATCTCTCATTACAGCTGCGATATCCTGCTGATCACGGGACGGCCGGGCTGTCTGCCGGGCGTTCAGGCCTTGATTCGCCACCTGCAACCGGTGCCCGTCAACCGCATCGTCTGGCTGGATAAATACCAGGTTCATGAATGGTATCCGTTCAGCCAGCAGGGACGGATCGGCAACCCGAAATCCACCGCTGCGGTGGGAGCGATGCTTTGTAGCCTGGCGCTGGATCTTCGTCTGCCGCGCTTTAACTTTAAAGCAGCGGATATCGGCGCGTACTCTACGGTGCGCTATCTGGGCGCGCTGGATAACACGATCAATACCCTGCGGGACGAGAACGTCTGGTATCACGATATCGACCTCGATAAACCCGGCGCGAAACTGGACGCCCGTCTGCACTTCCCGCTGCGCGGCAACGTTACGCTCGGCTTCCGGCAGTTGGCCAATGCCCGCTGGCCCGCGACGCCGCTCTATACCCTGAGCATCAACTCAGCCGAGCTGGCGAAAGCCATTGCGGGCGACGGCGTACTGAACGTGCGCCTGAAGCTGCGTGGCGGCACTAAGCAGGAAGGCCCGGAATCTTTCGAGCTGAGTGATGCCTGGCTACAGGACGGCACGCCAGTGCCGCCGGATGCCCTGACCTTTAAACTGAATACTCTGGCCGATCGCCGACACAGCGGCAGCCACTACTGGATCGACAGCGGGAGCGTATACCTCAAATGACTGCGACGACTGCCACCACTCAGGCCTTAATCGGGTGGATCAACGAGACGCGACAGCACGCCCCGATGCTGGATAACGAAGCCGACGCCCTGCTTGCCCGCCTTAACGCAGTAAGCGCGCGTGAAGAGGCGCTCGATGCTGCCCTTGTCAGCCAGGGCAGCATCGGCTTATACGGCCACTCGCAGGCCGCAAAAGCGCACCTGCTGGCTGCTCTTTGCGGCAGCGGGGACGAACGGCTGAACGTTACGCCGGGTCAACGCACGTTTGATTACTTCTCGCATATTAACCCCGGGCATGCACCGACCAACATGGCCGTGCGTTTCAGCAGAGCGTCCCGCGAGGTCGCGGACGACGCGTTTCCCTTACGCCTGCGCCTGGTAACGGAGGCCGAGCTGGTGCAGCTGTTTATCGCGCGCACCACGCTGGATCCGCAGATCCGCGCGGTGGATAAATTGGTGATTGAAGCCCGGCTTGAGAAGTGGCGGGCACTGCGTCAACCGCAGAGCGTGCCGGGAATGACGGCGCGGGAAGTCGCGACCATTGCCCGGTTCTGGCAAAGCGTAGTACCCGGCGCTAAGCAGCATATTGATGATGCCCTGTGGCACCAGTTTGCCCTGCTGGTTCCGTCGCTTGATCTCAGCACCCGCGCCAGCGTCTGGTCTCTGCTGTGGGGTGAGCAGCAGGAGTTAACCCAGCAGTGGCTTAAATTCGCTCAGGTGCTGCATCAAACCAGCCATGCCAGCGCGCTTGCGGCGCCGTTAAGTCTGCTGGTGGACAGCTTTGGTCTGCCCTGCGAAGGCTTCCTTACGCACGGGGCGTTTACCGTGCCGGAAGCACAGGAAACACTGCTTCATCCGGTAAAAAACGGCGAGCTGCTTAACGCCATTAGCCTGCCCGTCGATGTACTGGCATCTCTGACCCGCGAAGTGGTGCTGCCCGTTGAGAACTGCGTGCTGGATAATGTTGACATCATTGATATCCCTGCCATTTCTGAGGAAAACACGCCGCTGATGATGCAGGCAAAATGCCTGTGGTTGCTGGAGCATTATCGTCAGCACATTCAGCCGGATGTCCTGGTTATCTGCAATGCGACGGCGCACCACCAGCAGACCGCGAAAACGGCAAGGCTCCTGCAAAACTGGGTCAAAGAGACGCAGCCGGTTGAAGAATCCGCATTGCCGGGGCTGGTCTGGGCCATTACCCCTCATGATGCGCGGTTTACCACAAAGCAGAATCTGGACGAAGCGGTGCAGCAATTGCTGGGCCAGCCGGGTCTGCGCTGGGGCACGCTCCAGGCGCTCGATACCCACAGCATGCAGCGGGTGATTGAGTGGCTGTCGCAGGCTACCCTGCCGGCAAAGCGCCAGAAGCGTCTCCGCGCGCTGAACAGGCTGTTACAAGAGTCGCTGTCGACGCTGATTCGCCCATATGTCGCGCCTCTCACTCAGGAGCCAGGCGCAGGGCGGGCACAGGCCGAAAAAATGGTCCGAACGCTGCAAGGCAGTGCCGCTCGTCATGGTGAACTGCTTGAGGGACTTCTGCCGCCGTTAAACGCGTTTGAGACGCTGCTGACCGTTCACCAGCCTCGTGAGGAACAGGTCAACGGCCTGTTTAACGATGTTATCGATCTGTTTGCGGAAGAGACGCAGGAAAATCCAGGCGCGTTGCAGACCAAAGACAAGGCGCGGCTGGCCCATAACGTGTGGGTTAACCATCTTCGTCAGTGGAGTCGCAACGACGCGGCGGCTGCCCGTCTGGGCCTGGACGCAGAGGTATTACAGCAGATTGCGGATGTGCTGATCGTTACCAGCTACCGGCTGGATCTGCCGCTGCAACTGCAACGCATTGCAGAAAAAGATAAAAGCAGTGCCGCGCAGCTGCATGCCGCGACAGGCAATTTCATTAGCTGGCTTGGCTATGAAATGACGCCCGTTTCTGAACGGCCTGCAAGCCGGATCCGCAAAGGTCAGCCAATTTTTGTGACGCCAGTTGTGAGCAGCGCTTCACCCCGTCTTACCCGACTTGGCGAGCAGCCTGTCCATGCGGCGACAGCCTATGTTTATGACTGGCTGGTTGCGCTCTACACCCGCGCGATTGAAAACGTGGATTATCAGTGCCCGTATGACGTTCAGCCTGCTGCGCGGAAAGCCTTGTCTGCCCTGCTGTCTTAATCATTGCAGCCCGCAGCAATGCGGGCTACCCCTTCATGAGCCGTTTATGAAGCCAGACAAAGCCTGAGCCAACGCTGACGGGTTTTCCCAGGACATTGAATGGCCCGCATCAGAGATAATTTTTACAGCAACGCCGTCTTGTTGCAGGCGATTAAAATCGTCATCAGGCAGGGATCGCTCACCAAAAACTAACATTACCGGGCAGCTCAATGACAAGAACAGGTGTTCCCAGTCAGGTTTAACGCCCTCGACCAGGCTTGTTGCGCCGCGCCAGACGGCCCAGGGAGCATTGCTTTGAAGGCTTCCAGCCCACGGCGACGTTTCCGCCCGCAGCATGTCATCATAGCCCTGAGCCAGAAAATGTTGTTCCGTTTGGGCCGCAATTGCTCGGCTGAACATCCCGCCACCCGCATGAAAATTGGGTTCAGATACTATCAGGCCCTTAACGCGCGACGTTAACAGTGCTGCCGTTTCGATCGCGATACTCCCGCCCATGCTATGACCATACAGCCATAGACTATCCAGGCCGAGATGGTTTAACAGTTCAACCACCACCTGCGCCTGTTCGCTCGTGCGATAACGGTAGTTGTCAGGTTTGTCACTGTAACCGCTACCGGGAAGATCGATCAGAATGGCTCTGCGCCCCCCGAAACGGGTATCACAGACAATACGAGGATATTCATACGACGATGCACAGCCCAACCCGTGGATAAACACAACTGGGTCACCGAAACCGGGAAGATCCTGCCAGCGCACAGTGCAGCCTGCTTGCTGCGAATAGAAACTGTTCATAAGCACTCCATGTATGACGGACTGTATATTTATACAGCCTCAATGTATGGAATGCTATGTCTGGATGCCGATTCTGGAAGCGTGCTTCAGAAAAGAGAGATCAACAGGGCAACAGGAAAGCTCATCGGCCAGGTGGAACCCACCAGGAATGCGCTCAACAGGCGAATACGTTTACGATCTTTAGACAGGAACCAGGTGATTAATGCGCAGATGGAGGCCATGATTGCGTAGAACACCAACATCTTTTGATACAACGTCATTCTGTTTACCTGAGCCGAAAAATAACCGCACGCAATATGCGTCATATGTTGACACAGATCAAGTTTTTTCGTTACATCATAACCACTTAATACTAAGGATAATAACAACTGAGTACCTTGTGTAACAACGCCGGGTAAAGCAAAACGGTTATTATTGATAAGATGCAAATTAAATGCACTTTTTGATAAATCCATCCTCTCAGAAAGCAGTTTAATACCAGCAGGCTTTTAAGGGAGGAAACATGCTACGCATTCCGCAGAGTTGCATTCACACCCGTTCCACGCCTTTCTGGAACAAAGAAACGGCCCCCGCCGGCATTTTTAAACGTCACCTTGATACGGGCACGCGTCCGGGCGTTTACCCTCGCCTGTCGGTGATGCGTGGCGCAGTGCGTTATCTGGGCTATGCTGATGAATTTACCTCTGAGCCTGACAGCGAGCTCGTCATTGAAGCGGGTCGTTTCGGCGTTTTCCCGCCAGAGAGATGGCACCACATTGAGGTGATGACCGACGACACCCTGTTCAATATTGAATTCTTTGTTGAACCTGAGGTGCTTAAGTCCCTTTAAGCGCCCGCCAACATGAAGGAAACTATGATGTTACGTATTCCTGAAAACTTTGTTCATACCCGCTCGACGCCGTTCTGGAATAAAGAGACCGCCCCAAAAGCGCTTTTTACCCATCACAACACCAAAGCCGGCGTGTACGGTCGGTTATCCGTCATGCAGGGTGCAGTGCGTTACTTTGGCTTTGCCGATGGCGACGCCACCGAACCCGATCTGGAAGTGGTCATTGAGGCCGGTTCTTTTGGCATCTCCCCACCCCAAAAATGGCACCGCATTGAGCTACTGACCGACGACACCTATTTTAATATCGACTTTTTCGCGGATCCTGCCGTCACGCTCAGCGGTGCGGGCATCGGTAAAGTGGTCAACACGCATAAGGAGTAAATAATGGGTAAGGCTACCTATACCGTGACCGTCACCAACAACAGCAACGGCGTGTCGGTGGATTATGAAACACAAGCGCCAATGGAGCTGTTGATCCCGGACGTCGCGGCAGATGTCGTGAAGGATCTGGTGAACACCGTTCGCGCCTACGATACGGAAAATGAACACGAGGTCTGTGGCTGGTAAGCTGAATCGCCCGGCACTGCGCCGGGCATAAAGGTTTAGTGTTTGATCATTACATGCCGGACTACCGTGTAATCCTCAAGTCCGTAGACCGACATATCTTTGCCATAACCGGATAACTTCATCCCGCCGTGCGGCATTTCGCTCACCAGCATAAAATGGGTATTGACCCAGGTGCAGCCATACTGCAACCGTGCGCTGAGGCGATGGGCGCGTCCGACGTCTTTTGTCCAGACGGACGAGGCCAGGCCGTATTGCGAATCGTTGGCCCAGTTCAGCACCTGCGCTTCATCCTCAAATTCTGTCACGCTGACCACCGGGCCAAACACTTCTCGCTGGACGATCGCATCTTCCTGCTTCGCCCCGGCCAGCAGCGTTGGCTGAAAGTAATATCCTGCCCCCTCACTTTTACTGCCACCGGTGACGACGCGGATATGTCCAAGGGCTTTGGCTTCGTCCACGGCAGCACAAACGCGGGAAAGATGCGCTGCGGAGCTGAGCGGTCCCAGCTCGGTTGACGCATCGTCCGGCGCGCCCATTTTCAGGCTGGCAACGGCTGCGCCCAGCTTTTCGACCAGCGCGGGGTAAATCCCCTTCTGGGCATAGATACGACAGGCTGCGGTACAATCCTGACCAGCATTGTAGAAACCAAACGTACGCACGCCTTCAACCACGGCATCCAAATCTGCATCGTCAAAGACAATGACCGGGGCTTTTCCGCCCAATTCCATATGGGTACGTTTAACTGAAGATGCGGTATGCCCGATAATATGTTCTCCGGTAGCAATAGAGCCGGTGAGAGAAACCATACGGACTTTTTCGTGGCCGGTCAGCGGATCTCCTACGGTTTTTCCGCGACCAAACAGCACGTTCAGCACACCTGGCGGGAAGATATCTTTCGCCAGTTCCGCCAGCTTCAGCGCCGTCAACGGGGTAATTTCAGACGGCTTGATGACGACACAGTTTCCCGCCGCCAGCGCGGGCGCCAGCTTCCACGCCGCCATCATCAGAGGGTAGTTCCAGGGCGCAATAGAGGCGACAACGCCAACCGGGTCGCGGCGGATCATTGAGGTATGTCCTTCGAGGTATTCTCCGGCAGCCAGCCCGTTCAGGCAGCGGGCGGCCCCGGCAAAGAAGCGAAACACATCGACCACGGCCGGGATCTCATCTCCCTGAACACAGTGCAGCGGTTTCCCGCAGTTAAGGGACTCCACTTTTGCGAACGCGTCAGCGTTGGCTTCTATCACATCAGCCAGTTTCAACAGACATTCGGCGCGCGTTTTCGGCGTCGTTTGTCCCCACTCTGTGAACGCGCGATCGGCAGCCTGGACGGCAGCGTCCACCTGTGCTGCCGACGCTTCAGCAATCTCCAGCAGCACTTCACCCGTGGCAGGATTATAAACCGCCTGCTTCTCACCTTCGCCGGTCACCAGTTCACCATTAATCAGCAATTGATTTTGCATAGCATCGTCCTGTTGAAATCGACATTGTTTTCGCTGTCAGCACACGTTCTGGCGGGCAGAAACGTGACAACGTCACGTTACCAATCCGCGCTCCCTTACTAAAGGTAGACCGCGCGTCATGTCGCTTCAGAAATTTTCATCAAGGTGTGACTGGGTGCAGCATCATTTCGCGGATTAACCCCGCCAGCTGGACGACCGCCTGCTCCTCCCGCTCGCCCCAGCCCCATGAGGTATTGAAACGGAAAAACGGTGTCCAGATATTGGAGGTGGAAAACATCTTGCCGGGCGCAATGCTGATTTGATGGGTTAACGCCTTCTCACTCAACCGCCCCGCATCCAGCTGTTCAGGCAGTTCAAGCCATAAAAAGTAGCCGCTGTCGTTATGATGGATTTTGACGCCGGCAGGCATATGACGCAAAAGCGATTGCCAGGCCTGCTGTTTGCGTTCAGCAAGCGTGCGTCGCAGACGGCGAAGGTGGGCGTCGTAACGTTTGGTCGCCAGGTAATCCACCAGCGCCAGCTGCATGGGAGAGCTGGTGGACAACGTACTCATCAGCTGCAACTGCTGAATACGGCGCGCATGTTTTCCCGCCGCCACCCAGCCAATACGGAAACCGGCCACCAGACACTTGGAGAATGAGGAGCAGTGCAACGTCATATCCTGCTTATCCCAGGCCTTTGCCGGAAGCGGCTTTTCACGGCCAAAGTAGAGTTCGCTGTAAACATCGTCTTCAATCAGCGTGACGTTATGCCGGGTGAGTAAGGCCACCAGCTGAGCTTTCTTCTCTGCACTCAGCGTGAAGCCGAGCGGGTTCTGACTGTTGGTCATCAGCCAGCAGGCTTTCACCGGATAATCATTTAACGCCTGCTCAAGGGCACTGAGATCGATGCCCTCACGTACATCAGTGGCAACCGACAGCGCTTTCAGTTTCAGACGTTCAAGCGCCTGGAGTGCACCATAAAAACAGGGGTTTTCAACGATAACCCAGTCCCCTGGTTCAGTCACAGCCTGCAAACTGAGGTTAAGCGCCTCAAGCGCGCCCGCGGTGATCACAATTTCATCCGGGGAGATATTCATTCCCTGCTGAGCGTAGCGACGGGCAATGGCATGACGTAAGTCGACGTTACCCGGCGGCAGGTTTTCGATCACGCTCATGGCGGTAGCCGTTTTGCTGACGTTAGCCAGCGATCGGTTGAGTTGCTGAAGCGGGAAAAGGCGCGGATCGGGAAATGCCGAGGCAAAAGGGACAACGGAGGGGTCGCGGCTGGCCTGTAGCACGTCGAAAATATAGGTGTTGATGTCGACCACTTCATCGCGCATCACCTGCGCGGGCGGTGCAGGCTGGTGTGTGGTCGGGCGGGCGGCAACGTAATAGCCTGACTGCGGTCTGGCAACAATGCGCCCCTGACTTTCCAGCATCTGATACGCGTGGCCCACGGTCATAAAACTCATGCCGCTGCTTGCCACCTGCTCTCGCAGAGAAGGCAGCTTATCGCCCGGCAACCATACGCCAAGCTCAATCTGCGAGATAATTTGTTGCGCCAGACGCTGGTATTTTTTCATCAGATTCTCCTTATTGCTGACAGTGTATATCAGCAGGAGAAAAAGAGAAGATTTTGCTAACTGTTATAGGAAACGCGGCAGATTACTTGCGGTACTCTGTAATGTGATTCTGAGCAGAACGCGCTGCGGCCAGGTGGTCGAGCGTGATCATCGACGATTTGCAGAAAATGCATTTCGCGCCGAACGGATTTTTGTCAGACACATCAAAAGCTGAGGTGCGGTACTGCGAGCCATGACAGCATGGGCAGCGGAAATGGATATAAGAAGTCATAGGATTCTCCTGTAAACGTAAAAACGTAAATTACTCATGAGCCGATCAGGCAATAAATGGTTCGATACAAAACTAATCGGAATGTAGATAAAGACCCAAGAGAGGCTGCGGAGAGGCACAACGTGATGAGAACTGCTTTATAAAACTACGTCAGATATTTATTTGGATTCAAAACCAGAAATCCATTAACGCATGTTGCTGGCGACAAAGCAAGCTGTTTAATGCGTAAAAATCATAAAAAGAAATTTTTTATTCTTCCTTGTTACCTATATCAGCCAGATAAAGTTCAGCTTTTCCCACAACTGTTATAGATAAATTATCGATTTCTGCTTCTGATATCTCATTTGCCGCCTCTCTATCATAACAGTACACCGTTTAACATTGAGGCAGTGCATGTTTGGTTTAGATGCGTTTCATCTTGCGCGAATACAGTTCGCCTTTACCGTATCCTTTCATATTATTTTTCCGGCGATAACCATTGGCCTGGCGAGCTATCTCGCCGTGCTGGAAGGGCTGTGGTTGAAAACAAAAAATCCCGTCTGGCGCTCGCTGTACCATTTCTGGTCGAAGATCTTCGCCGTCAACTTTGGGATGGGCGTGGTCTCCGGCCTGGTGATGGCTTATCAGTTTGGCACTAACTGGAGTGGGTTTTCCCAGTTCGCGGGCAGTATTACCGGCCCCCTGCTGACCTATGAAGTGCTTACCGCGTTCTTCCTTGAGGCGGGGTTCCTCGGGGTAATGTTGTTTGGCTGGAATAAGGTCGGGCCAGGGCTGCACTTCTTTTCGACCTGCATGGTCGCACTGGGGACCCTCATGTCCACGTTCTGGATCCTCTCGTCAAACAGCTGGATGCAGACACCGCAAGGGTATGAAATCATCAACGGTCAGGTCGTTCCGGTGGACTGGTTTGCCGTGGTGTTTAACCCCTCCTTCCCTTACCGCCTGCTGCACATGTCGATAGCGGCATTTCTCAGCAGCGCGCTGTTTGTCGGTGCTTCCGCGGCCTGGCATTTGCTGCGCGGAAACAATACGCCCGCTATTCGCACCATGTTTTCCATGGCGTTGTGGATGACGTTGATCGTGGCCCCAGTCCAGGCGCTGGTGGGGGATATGCACGGGCTTAACACCTTAAAACACCAGCCAGCGAAAATAGCCGCCATAGAAGGCCACTGGGAGAATCCGCCGGGTGAGCCTACCCCACTGCTGCTATTTGGCTGGCCGGATATGGAGCAGGAACGGACCCGTTTTGGCCTGGAAATTCCCGCTCTCGGCAGCCTGATCCTGACCCACAGTCTCGATAAACAGGTTCCGGCATTAAAGGAGTTCCCAAAAGAAGATCGCCCGAACGCCACCATTGTCTTCTGGTCTTTCCGCATCATGGCCGGCCTGGGAATGTTGATACTGCTCCTGGGCGTGACGGCAATCTGGCTGCGTTATAAACAGCGCCTTTATACCTCACGTTCCTTCCTGTGGTTTGCCCTGCTGATGGGGCCGTCCGGGCTGATCGCGATCCTCGCCGGATGGGTAACAACGGAGGTCGGCCGCCAGCCCTGGGTCGTCTATGGTCTACAGCGTACAAAGGATGCGGTTTCCGCGCATGGCGATCTGCACATGAGCGTCAGTTTGCTGGCCTTCTTCGTGGTTTATACCGCGGTATTCGGCGTGGGTTACAGCTATATGGTGCGTCTGATTAAAAAAGGGCCGCAGCCCCATGAATCCTTCGCGACTGAATCCGATGGCCGCCCTGCTCGTCCGCTTTCTGCCGTCACCACTGAATTTAAGGAGTAACCGTAATGGGTATCGATCTTTCCATTATCTGGTTCGTGATTATCGTTTTCGCCACGTTGATGTATATCGTGATGGACGGTTTTGATCTGGGGATAGGCATCCTGTTTCCGGCAACGCCGAATGCGGACGACCGAGACGTGATGGTCAATAGCGTGGCTCCCGTCTGGGATGGCAACGAAACCTGGCTGGTGCTTGGCGGTGCGGCCCTGTTTGGCGCCTTTCCTCTCGCCTATGCGGTTATCATCGACGCGCTAACCATTCCACTGACAATAATGCTGATCGGGCTTATATTTCGTGGCGTCGCCTTCGAATTTCGCTTCAAGGCCACTCCGGCGCACCGCCCGTTCTGGGATAAGGCCTTTATTGGCGGATCAATTGTGGCGACCTTCAGCCAGGTCATCACCGTCGGCGCGGTCATCCATGGGTTCAGCATCACTGGTCGCGCTTACAGCGGTGGTCCGTTTGACTGGTTTACCGCGTTCAATTTTTTCTGCGGTGCGGGTCTTGTAGTGGCTTACGCGCTGCTAGGTTCAACGTGGCTGGTAATGAAAAGCGAAAATGCCCTGCAACAGCGGATGCGTCAGGTATCGAAAGTGCTTCTGCTCCTGCTTCTGGTATTCATTGCAGTAATCAGTATCTGGACCCCTCTCGCCCAACCAGCTATTGCTGCGCGCTGGTTTACGCTGCCGAATCTGTTTTATCTGCTGCCCGTTCCTGCGCTGGTTGCGATCCTGAGTCTGTGCCAGTGGCGCTGCCTGAACGATCCTGCGAGCCATACTCTGCCGTTTATTATGACATTAGGGCTGGTTTTTCTTGGCTTTAGCGGGCTTGGGATCAGCATCTGGCCGCATATTATCCCGCCGGACATTACCCTGTGGCAGGCCGCTGCGCCAGTCCAAAGCCAGGGCTTTATGTTAGTGGGTGCACTGTTGATCATTCCCGTGATTCTGGTCTACACCTTCTGGAGTTATTACGTTTTTCGCGGAAAAGTACAGCATGCGGAGGGTTATCACTGATGCAACAACCTGTATGGAAACGTTTGATGTGGCTTGCCATCATCTGGGGCGGCAGCGTTCTGGCGCTGGCCTGCGTAAGTATGCTCTTTAAAATGCTGATGGCCGCAGCCGGATTTAAATCGCACTAACTCACTGACCGGGTGCGCCGCCGCCCGGTCCCTTCCCGCACTTTCAGATAAACCCCATTAACACCCAGGAGGGTATGGTTACACTGAAAAAATATTTACGGTATTGATAGTTTGAGAAAAAAATGAAAAAGCTCGCGGCAGTAAGTTTAATCAGCCTCGCACTGGCTGGATGCGTTAATCCTGGTAAAGCCTCCGTTCAGACCGAACAGCTAGAGAATCATCGTTTCGTTCTGGAAAATGTGGATGGCAAAGCGGTTAAAGGCGGGAAAACCCAGCCTGAAATTCGCTTCAGTGCGCAATCCAATATCAGCCTGATTAACAACATTGTCGTCTCCGGCACAATGTGCAACGGCTTCAACGGCCAGGGGAAACTGTCCGAAGGAGAGTTGACGGTCAAAACGCTGGCAATGACGCGGAAACTCTGCACCGAGCCGCAGCTAAATGAACTGGATCAGACCATCGCCGATATGCTACGCACAGGCGCACAGGTAGACCTGACCGAAGACCAGTTAACCCTGGCGACAGCCAATAAAACATTGATGTTTAAGCGAGTTGAATAACTCAGTAGCTTCCGCACGAACCTACGGCAAGCGACTGCTCACTACAGCGTTTGCCATTTGGCAATGCGCACATGCCGATGGCGGAGCCATCGAGCTGACGGGCAACGGAGAGTGAACCGCCGATCATTGCGCAGTTGGCCTGACCTGAACTGGACATCGCCGCCCGCATACCTGGCGTAACGTGTGCCGCTGTCGCCTGCTGTACAGGTTCATTGCTGCATGCCGACAACAGTAACGCGGCACATCCGACCCAAAATGCTGAACGCATACCTTCCTCCCCATAATTAAAGCGAAACCTATGCATAATAGGCATCACGCGCCGCATCGTCGAGAGCGGATGTGCGTATTTATGCGCCCTGGTAACAATTTCTCGCAATTTTTTAACACGAATAGCCTACGAGTCATTGATACAGCGCATACCAAGGACACAAAAGCGAAAATCGTAAAACCTGAGCTTTGCTAAAATACACAGATAATATTCAGGGTCTGTCGTCGTTTTACAGGCCCCTCTTTTTGCGCAATGTAAGGGTGTTGTCCTATGCAAACTATTGACGGCAATGGTGCAGTCGCGTCTGTTGCGTTTCGTACCAGCGAAGTGATCGCTATCTACCCCATCACTCCCAGCTCCACGATGGCTGAACAGGCTGACGCCTGGGCTGGTAATGGGATAAAAAACGTCTGGGGCGATGTCCCGCGGGTTGTAGAGATGCAGTCCGAAGCCGGTGCCATTGCCACCGTGCATGGTGCGTTGCAGACCGGTGCCCTGTCGACCTCGTTTACGTCGTCTCAGGGGCTGCTGTTGATGATCCCCACGCTTTACAAGCTGGCAGGGCAATTAACGCCATTCGTGTTGCACGTCGCCGCACGCACCGTAGCCACTCACGCTCTCTCTATTTTTGGCGACCACTCAGATGTGATGGCCGTGCGTCAGACCGGCTGCGCTATGCTCTGCGCCAGCAGCGTGCAGGAAGCGCAGGACTTCGCGCTGATTTCGCATATCGCCACGCTGAAAAGCCGAGTGCCATTTATTCATTTCTTCGATGGTTTCCGTACGTCCCACGAGATCAATAAAATCGTTCCGCTACCGGACGACACTATTCTTAATCTGCTGCCGCAGGCTGACATCGATGCGCATCGCGCTCGCGCCCTCAATCCGGAACATCCGGTGATCCGGGGTACCTCTGCGAACCCGGATACCTATTTCCAGTCCCGCGAGGCGACGAACCCGTGGTACAACGCGGTCTATGAGCACGTTAAACAGGCGATGGACGATTTTGCCGCTGCGACGGGCCGCAAATATAAGCCGTTTGAATATTACGGTCATCCGCAGGCCGAGCGCGTGATCGTCCTGATGGGCTCCGCCATTGGCACCTGTGAAGAGGTGGTTGATGAGCTATTGACGCGTGGTGAAAAAGTTGGCGTGCTCAAAGTTCGCCTCTACCGTCCCTTCTCAGCGAAACACCTGCTCGCAGCCCTGCCGGATAGCGCGCGTGCAGTGGCGGTACTGGACCGCACCAAAGAGCCTGGCGCACAGGCTGAGCCACTTTATCTGGATGTGATGACCGCTCTGGCTGAGGCGTTTAACCGCGGTGAGCGCGAAACGCTGCCACGCGTCATTGGCGGGCGTTATGGATTGTCTTCCAAAGAGTTCGGACCGGAGTGCGTCCTGGCGGTATTTGCTGAACTCCGCGAGGCAAAACCGAAGCCGCGCTTTACGGTCGGCATTTATGATGACGTGACTAACCTTTCTCTCCCCTTGCCGGAAAACACCCTGCCCTCGACTGCGAAACTGGAAGCGCTGTTCTACGGTCTGGGTAGCGACGGCAGCGTCTCGGCAACCAAGAACAACATCAAAATTATCGGCAACTCTACGCCGTGGTATGCGCAAGGGTATTTCGTCTATGACTCCAAAAAAGCGGGCGGACTGACCGTCTCCCACCTGCGCGTCAGCGAACACCCGATCCGCTCGGCATACCTGATTTCTCAGGCGGATTTTGTTGGCTGTCACCAGCTCCAGTTCATTGATAAATATCAGATGGCCGAGCGCCTGAAGCCCGGCGGTATTTTCCTGATCAACACCCCTTACAGCGCCGACGAGGTCTGGGCACGCCTGCCCCAGGAAGTGCAGGCGGTGCTTAACCAGAAACAGGCGCGCCTGTATGTCATTAACGCCGCGAAGATCGCCCGCGAATGCGGCCTGGCGGCGCGCATCAATACGGTTATGCAGATGGCGTTCTTCCACCTGACCAATATTCTGCCGGGCGACAGCGCGCTGATGGAGCTTCAGGGTGCAATCGCCAAAAGCTACAGCAGCAAGGGTCAGGAACTGGTTGAGCGCAACTGGCAGGCGCTGGCGCTGGCCCGCGAATCGCTTTTCGAGGTGCCGTTGCAGCCGGTCAATGCCAGCAGTCCGAACCGGCCGCCAGTGGTGTCTGACGCCGCCCCGGATTTCGTCAAAACCGTCACGGCGGCGATGCTTGCCGGACTGGGCGACACCCTTCCCGTCTCTGCGCTTCCGCCTGACGGCACCTGGCCGATGGGCACGACCCGCTGGGAAAAACGCAACATTGCCGAAGCGATCCCTATCTGGAAAGAAGAGCTGTGCACCCAGTGCAACCACTGCGTGGCGGCCTGCCCGCACTCGGCCATTCGCGCCAAAGTGGTGTCGCCAGAAGCGTTAGATGGCGCGCCGGAAAGTCTGCACGCGCTGGATGTAAAATCCCGCGATATGCGTGGTCAGAAATATGTCCTACAGGTGGCGCCGGAAGACTGTACCGGCTGTAACCTGTGCGTCGAGGTGTGCCCGGCGAAAGATCGTCAGGACCCGTCAATCAAAGCCATCAATATGATGTCGCGTCTTGAACATGTTGAAGAAGAGAAAGTGAATTATGATTTCTTCCTCGACCTGCCCGAAATCGATCGCAACAAGCTGGAACGCATTGACATTCGTACCTCGCAGCTCATCACCCCGCTCTTCGAGTACTCCGGGGCGTGCTCCGGCTGCGGCGAAACACCGTATATCAAACTGCTCACTCAGCTTTACGGTGACCGAATGCTGATTGCCAACGCGACGGGCTGCTCGTCAATCTATGGGGGTAACCTGCCGTCTACGCCATACACCACCGACGCGAACGGTCGCGGCCCGGCGTGGGCAAACTCCCTGTTCGAAGACAACGCAGAATTTGGTCTGGGATTCCGTCTGACGGTCGATCAGCACCGCGCCCGCGTAATGCGTCTGCTGGCACAGTTTGCCGATAAGATCCCGGCAGAACTGAATGATGCCCTGCATGCGGAGGCCACACCTGACGTTCGTCGCGCGCAGGTTGCTGAACTGCGCAACGCGCTTCAGGGTGTTGAAGGGGCTGAACAACTCCTGACCGATGCTGACGCGCTGGTTGAAAAATCTATCTGGCTGATCGGTGGCGACGGGTGGGCCTACGATATTGGCTTCGGCGGTCTTGATCATGTCCTGAGCCTGACCGAAAACGTCAATATTTTGGTACTTGATACTCAGTGCTATTCCAACACCGGCGGACAGGCCTCGAAAGCAACGCCATTGGGGGCGGTCACGAAATTTGGGGAGCACGGCAAGCGCAAGGCGCGTAAAGATTTGGGCGTCAGCATGATGATGTATGGACACGTCTACGTCGCGCAGATTTCGCTGGGGGCGCAGCTCAACCAGACGGTGAAAGCCATTCAGGAAGCGGAAGCGTATCCAGGGCCGTCGCTGATTATCGCCTACAGTCCGTGTGAGGAGCATGGCTACGATCTGGCGCTCAGCCACGACCAGATGCGTCAGCTCACCGCAACCGGCTTCTGGCCACTGTACCGCTTTGACCCGCGCCGTGCCGATGAAGGGAAATTGCCGCTGGCGCTGGATTCGCGTCCGCCGTCAGACGCCCTTGCCGAAACTCTACTTCAGGAGCAGCGTTTCCGCAGGCTGAACGCCCAACAGCCAGAAGTGGCAGAGCAGCTATGGAAGGATGCGGCAGCAGATCTTCAGAAGCGTTATGACTTTCTGGCGCAACTGGCAGGGAAAGCCGAAAAATCGACCAGTGAATAACCCGTATGCCCGGCTTGTCCGGGCATTTTTTTGCCAAAAAAAGCCCGATGCACGTGCACCGGGCGAATCCAGAAGATCGGTGAAAATTGCCTCAATGTTCTGAACAATATTCACGTGAATTATGGATGAAAAAATCTTAAAGGCATATAACGGCGTGGAGGTTACCTTGTTTTCCACGTAATTAATAATTTTTATTTTGTATTGATTATAATAATTCATTCATGGCATCAATCGTTATTTCTACCGCATCATTTAGTTTAGATTTTACTTAACCCGTAACAATTATATTTTATTCATCCGCCGTCAGAGTGATTTAGCATGGGACAGCTTTCCAGCCCGGAAAGTTTACGAAGTAATAAAAAAATAACTGCAAAGGAATAATCAAAATGCAAAGAAAAGTACTGGCACTGATGATCCCCGCTTTGTTAATGGCTGGCGCCGCTCACGCAGCTGAAATTTATAATAAAGACGGCAATAAACTGGATCTGTATGGCAAAGTAGATGGTCTGCATTATTTCTCTGACGACGCGTCTAAAGATGGCGATCAAACCTATATGCGACTGGGCTTCAAAGGTGAAACCCAAATCAACGACATGATGACCGGCTTCGCACAATGGGAATACAACATTCAGGCAAACAACACCGAAGGTTCTGACAATCAGTCCTGGACGCGTCTGGCCTTCGCGGGTGTGAAGGTGGGCGATTACGGCTCCTTCGATTACGGCCGTAACTATGGCGTCCTGTACGACGTTGAAGGCTGGACCGATATGCTGCCAGAATTTGGTGGCGACTCTTATACTTATGCCGATAACTTTATGACCGGTCGTGCAAACGGCGTGGCTACCTACCGTAACACCGACTTCTTTGGTCTGGTGCAGGGTCTGAACTTCGCGGTGCAGTATCAGGGTAATAATGAAGATGCCAGCAACAATCAGGAAGGCACTAACAACGGCCGCGATGTACGTCATGAGAATGGCGACGGTTATGGTCTCTCCGCGACTTATGATTTTGGCATGGGCTTCAGCGCGGGCGCGGCATATGCGTCATCTGACCGTACCAACGATCAGGAAATGCATACCACTGCGGGTGGTGATAAAGCTGATGCATGGACTGCTGGTCTGAAATACGATGCAAACAACATCTATCTGGCGGCGATGTATTCCGAAACACGTAATATGACGCCATACGGTGATGCTCATGACGAAAACACCGTGGCAAACAAAACTCAGAACTTCGAAGTCACCGCACAATATCAGTTCGATTTCGGTCTGCGTCCGGCTATTTCCTATTTACAGTCCAAAGGTAAAGACCTGGGCAATGGCCAGGACGATAAAGATCTGGTGAAATACGCTGACGTCGGTGCTACCTATTATTTCAACAAAAACATGTCCACCTATGTTGATTATAAAATCAACCTGCTGGATGAAGATGATTCGTTCTACAAAAACAATGGCATCGGTACGGATGACATTGTAGCGTTAGGTCTGGTTTACCAGTTCTAATCCCGTTAGCCCGCAGCGATCTGCGGGCTAATTTTATCGCTGTTTCGCCTGTTCTTTGCGAAAAGAGAGATAACCAATTACCCCGCTGTCGCCATCCATAGGGTGATTTACTCCATCCATTACCGCCACTTCCGGGAAGTCGAATGGCGTGACATTTTCCAGACAGGCGACATTCACACCATATTCATTGGGATTGGAACGTCGTTGATGGAACGTGTAAATACCGCAAATCGAACAGAAGAAATGGCGCGCCGTGCCGGTGTTGAAACGGTACTCTGTGAGCGTGTCCGCGCCCTGCGTCACCTTAATGCCCGTCAAAGGCGCTGAAACCACTACCGCCCCACGCATCCTGCAAAACGAGCAGCTACATCGACGTGCGGTATTCAGGCCGTCCGTCAGCTCAACCGTAAATTTCACCGCCCCACAATGACACTGTGCATGACGAATATCAGCCATTGTTATACTCCTTTTCTCACTAACTCAGCCGCTTTTAAAAAGACCTCATCTTCGACACCATCCCCCTTCTGCCTGCCGAGCCTTACCAGCTCAGCGACAATACTT
This sequence comes from Enterobacter cloacae complex sp. 397G4, assembly GCF_050031515.1. Taxonomy (NCBI): domain Bacteria; kingdom Pseudomonadati; phylum Pseudomonadota; class Gammaproteobacteria; order Enterobacterales; family Enterobacteriaceae; genus Enterobacter; species Enterobacter cloacae complex sp. 397G4. The sequence continues at coordinate 2,563,945 of NZ_JBLGWE010000001.1, forward strand.
TCACGGTTGATGATCTTCTGGGATGAAACCAGCCCGATAACGGCGGCACCAATCGCCAGCCCAACTAATCCTGTCTGCTCGTCTTTATTTTTCATAGAAGCGCTCCCTTGTCCCCCTCAAAAGCGTAGCAGGAGAAATGTAAAACGCGCTGGTACGCAGGAATGAGATCCGTGCTTTATCTCAGCTGTTCGCCAGGCAAAACAGGAGGGGTTCTGAGCGGTTATCAGACAACGTTGATGAGGACAACATGAATAGCGGTGCGCGTAGAGAGGCCGAATGGGTGTTAAAACCGCCTTCGAAAAGGCGGCAGGTCATTACTCTGGATCTTTATCGCCTGATTCAGGCGCTGAGCCAGGATCATCTTTCGGTTTTTTTCCATCCTTGTCCGGGTTATCCGGGCTGGGATTATAATCAGGATGGTCACCATTAACGGGACGGTCAGTCATTTTCACCTCCGTTTTTACTGCGTAAGCTGTAAGTGTAGACAACCCTTCAGTCTTAACCAAACTTCTCCTGTGGAGCTCATTTGTAAATCGTGCTGGCATTCGGCGCTGCAATCCGTACCATACACGACACACTTTCGCATGCTGGTTTTTACCGGTAGCCGCAAACCCGTCTTTTATCGCTAACCAGATGGGGCACGTACATGCGCAGATGGTGTATGAAATCTATGCTACATGGATAGAAGAGATGAACACGAAGCTGACGCTTTGAAATCGTTTTCCTCACCCTGTGCCCCATTTGAGATCTGAGTAACGAATAGATGCAACAAAATCAAGAAATTAACAAGAAAGAACAGTACAACCTGAATAAACTGCAAAAGCGACTGCGCCGTAACGTGGGCGAAGCCATTGCAGACTTCAACATGATTGAAGAAGGCGATCGCATCATGGTCTGCCTGTCGGGCGGTAAAGACAGCTACACCATGCTGGAGATCCTGCGCAATCTACAGCAAAGCGCACCGGTGAACTTTTCCCTGGTCGCGGTTAACCTCGATCAGAAACAGCCGGGCTTCCCGGAGCATATCCTGCCGGAGTACCTTGAGAACCTGGGCGTTGAGTACAAAATCGTAGAAGAGAATACCTACGGCATTGTTAAAGAGAAGATCCCAGAGGGCAAAACGACCTGCTCGCTCTGCTCACGTTTGCGTCGCGGCATTCTGTACCGCACCGCAACCGAACTGGGCGCCACCAAGATTGCGCTTGGTCATCACCGGGACGACATTCTGCAAACGCTGTTTCTGAATATGTTCTATGGCGGCAAAATGAAGGGAATGCCACCGAAGCTGATGAGCGACGACGGCAAACACATCGTGATCCGCCCACTCGCCTACTGCCGCGAGAAAGACATTGAGCGTTTCTCCCAGGCCAAAGCCTTCCCTATCATTCCGTGCAATCTGTGCGGCTCACAGCCGAACCTGCAACGTCAGGTCATTGGCGACATGCTGCGTGACTGGGATAAACGCTATCCGGGCCGCATCGAAACCATGTTCAGCGCCATGCAGAACGTGGTGCCTTCGCACCTGGCCGACGTTGAACTGTTCGATTTCAAAGGGATTAACCACGGTTCAGAGGTGGTGAATGGCGGGGATCTGGCGTTTGACCGCGAAGAGATCCCGATGCAGCCTGCTGGCTGGCAGCCAGAGGAAGAGGATGCGCAATTCGATGAACTGCGCCTGAACGTGGTAGAAGTCAAGTAACCTGGCAGCGTCTCAGATATCGTTTCTGAGACGCGTTTTAAGCTTATTTGAGCAGTCGAACGCGGCAGGTCTTCCCTTTAATCTTCCCGCCCTGCAACTGTTTCCAGGCCTTATGCGCAACCGACTGGCGAACCGCTACGTAGACATGCGCAGGATGGACCGTGATCTTGCCAATATCTGCCCCGTCGAGACCGATATCCCCAGTTAACGCCCCCAGAACGTCACCGGGACGCATTTTGGCCTTTTTACCGCCGTCGATGCACAGGGTGGCCATTTCCGCCGCCAGCGGAGCGATGCTGATATTACCAAGGGTATTCACCCAGTTGAGTTTCAGTTGCAGCATTTCCGCAAGAATATTGGCGCGCTGCGCCTCTTCAGGTGCGCAGAAGCTGATGGCGAGACCACTGTTACCTGCGCGCGCGGTACGCCCGATGCGGTGGACATGCACTTCCGGATCCCATGCCAGTTCGAAATTCACCACCAGCTCAAGCGATTTAATATCCAGGCCACGGGCCGCCACATCCGTTGCAACCAGCACGCGAGCGCTGCCGTTAGCGAAACGCACCAGCGTCTGATCGCGATCGCGCTGTTCCAGATCGCCATGCAGCGATAATGCGCTCTGTCCGGCATCATTCAGGGCATCGCACACCGCCTGACAATCTTTTTTGGTATTACAGAACACCACGCAGGACGCTGGCTGGTGTTGGCTCAGCAATTTTTGTAGCAGTGGAATTTTGCCGTGCTGCGATGTCTCGAAGAACTGCTGCTCAATCGCTGGTAACGCATCGACAGTATCGATTTCAATGGTCAGCGGGTTCTTCTGCACGCGCCCGCTGATCGCTGCAATCGCCTCGGGCCAGGTGGCAGAAAAGAGCAGCGTCTGGCGTGTGGCTGGGGCAAAGCGGATCACTTCGTCAATCGCATCGCTGAAGCCCATATCCAGCATGCGGTCAGCTTCATCCATCACCAGCGTTTGCAGTGCATCGAGTGAAACAGTGCCTTTTTGCAGGTGATCGAGCAGACGGCCCGGCGTTGCCACAATGATATGCGGCGCGTGCTGAAGGGAATCGCGCTGCGCACCGAACGGTTGCCCGCCGCAGAGCGTTAAAATTTTAGTGTTAGGCAAAAAACGCGCCAGACGACGCAGCTCACCCGCGACCTGGTCGGCCAGCTCGCGCGTCGGGCAGAGTATCAGGGACTGAGTCTGAAACAGGGTTGCATCAATGTATTGTAACAGGCCTAGCCCAAATGCAGCCGTTTTACCACTGCCGGTTTTCGCCTGCACGCGCACGTCACGGCCTTCAAGGATAGCCGGCAGCGCGGCGGCCTGGACAGGGGTCATAGTGAGGTAGCCCAACTCATTCAGGTTAGTCAGTTGGGCTTCAGGCAGAACGTTCAGCGTGGAAAAAGCGGTCACAATATACTCTCGTGGTAATGATTGCAGTCAGATGGCGCGTATCCTCGCAGATCTGCGCTAACGATGCGACAATTTAATCGGTTCTTCATCGGGCGGCGGATCCGGCATCGGCTGCGGACGTGGGACAGGATCGGGTATCGGCGTCGGATCGGTGGGCACCGGATCGGACTGCCAGGTGTTGAGGCGTTGCAGGGCAAGTAGCATACTCATCTTTTCCTCCAGATTAGGGTGCTGACCCCTAAAGGGTAGACGCAGATAAACAGGAGGCAAAAAAAAAGCCGACTATGAAGTCGGCGTCGTACGAATCAATTGTGCTATGCAGTAATTCAAAAAAAGGAAGTAAGACAATATGGAGCGCAACGCCCATCGCTTGACGTTGCATTCACCTGCGGGAGTAATATTGCACCTAACATGGTCGGAGTTTATTGACTTCGCTCAATTAAAATGTCGTTTTGAAGCCGACTCTGCCTCAGAAAAGCGTAAATTTACAGCCATTTACTACGATGCAACCACCATGCAACACCCCCAATTAAAACCACTAACATGACGCAAAACGTGGTGAAGCCATAGTGATATTCACCGCCGGGGATCCCTCCGAGGTTTACGCCAAACAACCCCGTCAGGAAGGTACTCGGTAAAAAGACCATCGCCATCAGCGACATGGTGTACGTTCTCCTGGCTAACGACTCCTGCATCACCTGGGCTATCTCATCCGCCATGACTGCCGTTCTGGCAATACATGAGTCAATCTCGTCCAGTCCACGTCCGAGCCGGTCAGCGATATCCTGCATTCTGCGGCGTTGATCGTCGTTCATCCAGCTCATGCGTTCGCTGGCCAGCCGCGCATAAACGTCGCGCTGAGGGGTCATATAGCGGCGCATCACGATGAGCTGCTTACGCAGCAGCGCCAGAAAACCACGTGGGGGGATTTGCTGATCGAGCAGGTTATCTTCCAGATCGATGATTTTATCGTGAAGTTCTTCTATAAACTCGCTGGCATGATCGGTCAGCGCATCACACACATCCACCAGCCAGCTGCCGCAATCCGTAGGCCCCGTGCCCTCTTTCAGATCGTTAATGACGTCATCCAGCGCCAGCACTTTTCTCTGGCGGGTGGAAACAATCAGCCGTTCATCCATATAAACACGCATTGCCACCAACTGATCCGGACGCTCATCCGTACTGCCGTTTATACAACGCAGCGTAATTAACGTCCCCTCACCCATCCGGCTGACGCGGGGTCTGAGACTTTCTCCCGCCAGCGCATCCCGAACGTTGTTGGGCAGTAGCGGCGTGGACGCGAGCCACTCGGCGCTGTCCGGGTGCGTGTAGTTGAGGTGCAGCCAGCATGGATGTTCGCTGTCGATGTGATCCTGATCTTCAAGCGGCCTTGCGCCGCCTTGTCCATCAAACACCCATGCAAAAACTGCGTCAGGTACGTTAACCTCAGACCCTTTAATGCTCTCCACAGCGCCTCCACCGTTTTATCTCTTTCGGTGTCAGTCTAGCTTTCGCCGAGGGTTAAGCAATAATTATGTGAGGCATCGTCCTGAATACGTTCAGGAATTCACCGCCCATTCGCGGCTTCTTAACGCATTGTCAGTCTGGAACTCATTTTCCAGACGGAAATTACGTGTTCGTGTCTGGAGCTCAATCACCTGATTGCGCAGCACATCTGACGACCCATTGAGTTCCTCAACCATCGACACGTTGCTCTGCGTTACGCGTTCAAGCTCTGACAATGCCTGCGTAATTTGTGAAATACCTTTTTCCTGTTCTGATGTTGAGGCGGATATTTCATCCATCAGTCTGCTCACATTGCCCGAACCGGTAACAATGTCATGCATGTTTTTTTCGGCTTCAGAGACCACGTTAACGCCCTGCGTCACGTTATGGCTGGTAACTTCAATCAGTGACTTAATATTTTTTGCCGCTTCGGCGCTACGATGCGCCAGGCTTCTCACCTCACCCGCGACCACAGAAAACCCTTTACCATGGTCGCCCGCTCTTGCCGCTTCAACGGCGGCGTTAAGCGCCAGAATATTGGTCTGAAAAGCGATACCGTCAATCAGCGAGATAATCTCTGTCATTTGCTGGGCGCAGTCGGTAATCGACTGCATATTGTTCGCGACCTGCCCCATTAATTCTCCGCCTTTACGCGCCTGTAACGTCGCGATATTCGCCTGCTCGCTGGCTAAACGGGTATTGTCGGCATTATTTTTTGTACTTGCAGCCATCTCTTCCATGCTGGCTGCCGTTTGCACCAGCGAAGCTGACTGCTGTTCTGTTTTGACGGAAAGCTGCGCGCTGCGTGAAGAGAGTTGATCTGACAGGGTCATCGCGGTTTGCGAGGAGGCGCGGATCTCACGGACCAGGGTTGCAATGTTGCTGGAGAGACTATTAATCCCCGGGATCAGGCGTCCCGCACAATTGTTGCCAAATTCAGGTATCGACACGCCAAGTTTGCCTGACGTCACTTCTTCAATACTTTTTTTCACCGTATTGATCGGCGTCACAAGATATTTTGTCATGTACGCCCAAAGCAAAAATAAGGCGATGAATTGTACAATTATGACTGCAATAAAAAGCGAAGAATTTCGTGAAAATAGCGCTATAACTCCATCACTTACCAAAAATACACATAAAAGGAAATAGACAATGAACGTTCTGACACTAATATTTCTTAGCATACGTTTTCCTGGGACATTATATTTTGGTTGGCATTAAGGGTTATAGCATTGCCATACGAATTTGTCCTCACGTTCGTCGCTGGTTTGTTGTTTTGCAGTTTGATTTGCTCAGTTTTACTTAAGGCGGATAAAAAGCATGTTTTACGCTAAATATCTGGCTTGTCGTTGGGTTACTGATACCCCTTCAAAAATGTTAATTATATATTTAAGGAGGGGTACTGTAGGCCGCCGGTGTGTAGTGGTGCTTAATAAGTTAACGTAGTTAATATATATTAACTACGTTAATGCGCGCTCCTTCCGTTAGGGTGACTTACGTTCAGGCCAGACAGTCGATAGCCTGGAAAAAATAGTCCTCAGTCATGAGAATATTCTCTTTTGCACTTTGATGCCCGCGACGAATATACCAGCCTGTATCAGGCGCCATGCTTAAATGGAATATCCTCGCCCCCGACAGACTATCGGGGACATTAATACTCATCGTCACACACCCCTTCTCCGGCCCGCTGATCACCTGTTCTGGCATAATGGTGACGCTGCGATCCCCATTTTGCAAAATGATCGTCGTAATGGCATAACGACATATACCGCTACTGAGGCTGTAGCCAACCGTACTTAAATCGGTGATATGTTTTTTAGATAAAAATATTTCAATACCAGAACCTTCAAACCATGTAATGATTTGCTGCGCAAGATCCTCCATCCGCTCACAAAACGCCCTGACTTCGGCCTCAGCCGTATTAACATAGATCGGTTTGTCCCCGATGCTCTGCTGCACTTTCTTAAAAAAACGCTCTCTTGCTGACATGTCAACTCCGTGTTTTTCGCCAGTCTCATTATTCTTTTTGGTGCTTCAGCAGGGCATAGCTGGCAATCAACTGCTGAAGATGCTGTTCGGTCTGGTTTAGCTGCGCTGCTGACACGGGTTGCCCGGCAGGTAAAATGGAAAGCAGACGAAGCTGCTCCTCAAGCGGAACGGTATGGCTGAAGGACTGCGACATGGCAAACACGGCTGATTTCAGTTCGCTGACCGTCATGTACTTCCCCTTCTGTTCATCCAGCGCGTTTAGCCTGTTCGTCAACTGCTGTAACTGCGTCATTCCCTGATGCCAGCCATTCAGCTCTGACTCTGCAAGTCCGGCAACGCTAATTTGCTTGTGCCACTGTTGTGCCAGGGGTTTGGCCTCTTCAGGCCACAACGTCAGCGCCTGCTGCACCAGACGGTCGCCGTAGCTTACTGCCCAGTCTGGTTTCAGGTGTAAAAGCTGCGCTAACAACTGATGTGTCTTGCTGATCCCCGGTTCATGTGGCGGTGACGTTTGTTGCAGCGCCTGCAACTGTGCTGTAGAGAGTCCTTCAGGTAAAGGAGCCAGAGTCGCAGCCAGCTGCATTTGCGCCGAATCTGGCGCATGCATCATCTGCCATCCCACTACGACAACACTGGCAGCCATCAGCATGGACAACATACCCGCAGCAAATGGCTTCCACTGTTTCACGGGTACAGGAGGCTCTTTATTCGGCAACGGCTCGGGCTGAACCACATAAACCCATTTACAACGCTCTGTCGGTTCTGTGAGGTGGAGTTCCGCGGCCCCCACCGCGTTACCCGGCAGACTTACGCCCGTATTTTCACTGTTTTCCAGACGCACTGCTGCGTTCTGCATCATCGTGCGCAGAGCATCAAGCTGAGCAGCATGCTTAAGTTCGAGGCGCTGCAACATGTCACTCAGCGCGTTCAGATTCTCCTCAGCCTGATAAAGTTGTCCTAAATCGGCATACGTCAACGTCAGCGTTCGCACCACCTGTTGCAGGCGTTTGCTCAGTGCTCTGAGGATTTCAACTCGCGCATGGACAGGCTGTGGCCAGAGGCTACCCCACTGACGGACGACCAGTGCAGCCAGTAGCGCCAGCCCTTCATTCATGCCGTAGAGGCCGGCAAGATGCGTGCGGGCGAGCGTATACCAGGCAGCCGTTTGTAGCTCCACACCGTTATGCTCGAACAGTGACAGACAGAGCGTTTCCGCGTGTTGCCAGTTAACATCCGGGCGTGCCGGATGGGTGAGCTTGTTCATTTCGTCGCGCAAGGCAGCGTAATCCGCAAGCGTGCGCGGATCCCCGCCGGTTTTAAGTTGGCGTTCAGAATTTATTGTCATAACTGTTTTAACCTGAGTAATAACTAGATGGCGGCTCGTGCATCGAGGTATTGCTGTTGTTTCAGATGACGGATTAATACCCTGCCCTCGGGCATAAATTCCGTGCCGTAGCGCACCAGCCCCACCCCCTTCAGCTCCGCATCAATGGCGTAGCGGAGTTCACCGGGCTGGATCTGTTCCTGCATCACCACGTTAATCCGGCTCAGGCGCGGCTCATATTTCAGCAACACGGCCGACAGTGTGGTGATCAGCTGGTGGGCGGTCCCGGGCATTCCCTGGAGGATTTTTGTCATATCCGGCAGGCCGTAGTCCGGCAGGTGAGCCAGCGTACCGGCGCGGCAGTTAAGTACCCGCTGCATATTATCGAGTACCGATAAAATCACCTGATTCTGTTCGCTGACCTGGTTGAGGCTCAGGCCACCTGAGAAATTGCCGCTCAGCATTTCATACAGCGATGGCGTATTATGTCCCTTAGGCATCAGTCATCCTTCAATGGCTGTAACGTCAGGTGGTTATTCCCGGCCTCCAGAATGCGCGGCTTATCCGGATCGAGATCTTCACGTTTTAGAACCTGCTTCCAGGTATTGTTTACCAGGTCCGGGTGACGAAACAGGCCGACTACCGCGACAAACTGCGTTTCTTCTTCCATTGGCATATCAAGATTTGTATCACCGCCCGGTTTTACGACCACATCGCGGGTCGCCATCAGGTCGGTTTTCAGAATAGTTTCGCCATCGTTCAGTAGTTGCTGGTAAACCGTTTTATCGAAGATTTTACGGTCTTTCAGTTGATAGACACGAACTACCACCGGCTCGGAGAGTGAGTTACTTTCGCGGGAATCGGTGTTTAGCGCTTCACGCGCCGTGAAATCCAGGTGCAGCATCTTAATTTTTTTGTAGAACACGGCGTTAAATGCCGATTTGGTGCCATCGGTGATACCCTGCGTCATCCCGCACCCCGTCAGGCTGAACACCAGCAGTGCAGGCAACCAGCCTGCGGATTTAATCAAACTTGTACGTAACACGTCGGTTTCCTTGTTGTGGTATTGCCGGCTTCAGGCCAGTGTAATAGCCCAGTTCCGTCGTAAAGGTCGGTGGGATATCGTCTTTAAGTTCCCTCTCATCAGCACCCAGCACGCCGTTCATCCCGAGCCAGAAAGGGCCTTCGCCAAGCGGCGGAACGGCCAGCAGTCGGGTCCGTGTGGTCAGGGTGATCTTTGCTTTAAAACGCCAGCCGAGCCAGACACGAAGCATCACCAGAAAGTCCTGATACAGCAGACCGTCCGGCTTCCAGCCCTGTGCCTCCTGTTCATTATCCGTTGTAAGCGCAACCAGCAGTTGGCTACCCGCATCCATCGCTTCGTCACCCAGTGGCGTGTTGCCGTCCAGCAGAAAATCGTCATCACCGTAAAAGCCCAGCGGCTGACCCATTTCCACCGGCCGCAGGCAGTATGGACTGACCTTCACGGTGGTATCCGGGGCCAGCAACGTCACCAGCGCCTGCATTCCCTCCTGAGTTTTGCCCGGTTGCTGTAGAACACCCAGCAGAGCCAGAAAACGAGATACCGGTGTGGCGATGTGGTCTGCTGTGCCGGGAATACCCAATCCCACCAGGCCCAGCAATGACTGCGAGATGCTGTCCGTACCACCGGGTTCAAAGGTGGCCGGATAAGAGTATTTACGCCAGATACGGTAAAACTGCGTCAGAATGCGATGGCTGAAAATATCCAGAAAACCCTGTAGTGCGTCATGCCCTTCCCGACGCTGAGCGATGTCATCGAGATACGCCATCGGCAGGGGTGAGTCGACACCGTACATTCCCATAAAAGTCGTGCGGATACGTGGTGGCCGGCTGTCATCATCCTCATCATACTCCACGGCTTTCAGCTCACTGGCCGGAAATCCCATGCCCGGATGCGGGGCAAAGCGTACCGGGTCATCGCCCGGGTGACTGGTCGAGCCCATCAGCGGCCTGCCCGGGTTACGCTTCTCCAGCAACTGGCATAAACGGTAAAAGTTAATACGATGCAGGTCGGCTTCCAGCCGTGGGCTCAGCCGGGAATGCGGCGGTTGTGCTTCTCTTCCCATTCCAGGCGTTCTCCGGTCGGTTGCAGAATGATAATCAGGCGGTTAAACAAGTAGATGTCAGTGTATAGCGCAAAGAATCGGCTCATCATCTCGCCAAATAAGCAGATGTCGCCGCGTCCGGCAAAGCCATTGCTGTCCAGCGTGACTTCAATCTGCACGCCACGGACCAGGTAGCCCTGTTCAAAGCGCTCCGTTTCACTGTGCTTCACCTCGAGGATGGCTTCCAGACGGCGACGGTTCATCTCGCTGTCGGTCCATTCATACAGCGCCATGGTACCGCGCAGCACGTCGGCATTATCCATCATCGACAGAAATCCGCTGCCAAGGTGACTCAGTACGCGCCAGTGAAAACGGTCCTGCGCAGGTGGGTAACAAGGCAGCGTCGGCGCACACAGGTTGCGCACGGCAATGCTGACCGAAGTGGTTTTCATCACCGTATCAAGCACGGTGCTCTGCAGCGCACGTCGTGGCAGTTGACCATTGGTGCCGGTGAGCGTCAGCGACAGGCTTTCGTCTTCCGGGACGGTATGATTATCAAATGCTTCGCCGCCAAGGATGAGCCAGGTGTTATGCAGGCCGGACGGACCGCGGCGCACGCGGGTGTGGTAGTAATATTCCGGTGCTTCATGACGCATCATTCCTCCCTTATGACGGAAGCTCGAAAACGGCACGTAGGTGTGCTGGCTCGATGACATCACCGAATCCACGGTATATATCTCGGTATGGCCATCCTGCACGCGCATCGGGCGCAGCATGTATTCGGTTTGCAGAGAATTGAGCGTCAGCGGATCGGATTCCAGCGGGAACAGGTTAATGACCGGCACGCAATTCAGGCGCAGGTGCTTTTCGGTAAAGCTGAAGTCATGCTCCCAGCGTTCCGCCAGCACCACGTCGATTTCAAACCACGGGATCTCAGCCGGAAAGACCACGCTCTCCAGCCCGCGCAGCCCAGTAAACATGAATTTCTCGCGAAAGGTGAAGTACTCCAGCAGCAACTGGTAACCGCTGAAACTGCTGTCCCCCTTCGGCCACAGCCTGTCATCATCACCAAACCCCAGTGCGGTGAAATACCCGTCCATCGGCCTTCTGTCCATGTCGCCCGGCATGCGCAGCCACAGACGCGCAGTATTCATGGTAAAAGCTTCATGCATAGCGCAGGCCAGCGGTGCGTCAGCGTTGAAATAGAACGGGATCTGGCTGAGATCGACACGGCTCCAGTCAGCAAGATGGCTACAACTGAAGCGCAGGCTGATGACAGAGCGCCCGTCAGGATCAGTCGACAGGCGGGCATGCTCCAACGCCAGTGGCTGAAGGGTTATCTCTTTAGTTGTGGTGTAGCGACAACGCGTGCCTTTTTCACCGATCGGCCGCGAATTGACCTCGAAACCTCTGGCAATACGCATCGGTTCTTTCATCTCACGCCAGACAGGAGTGAACTCCACCACCGACATCGAGGGAATAGTGCGCAGGTAATGCGGCCATAGCAGACTGACCAGCCCTTCAGTCAGTTCAGGCAGGTCGTCATCAAGCTTCTCACGCAGGCGGCCCATCAGAAAGGCAAAGCCCTCGAACAGTCGCTCCACGTACGGGTCGCGCGCGCCCGCTTTATCGAGATTGAGCATTGCCGCCTGTTCAGGGTGAGCGCGGGCAAATTCTTCGCCGGCTTCCAGCAGATAGCGCATTTCAGCGTCGTAGTAACGCAGGGTTAAGTCGTCCATAAGAACCTGAATATGTGTGTTTTAAAGGTATGTCAGTCGCTTTACCCGCAAAGTACCGCACAGCCTGCCGGGTCAAGGGCAATCAGGCCCGCCAGAAGCTGGTCCATCTCTGGCTGAAGCCGTGACTTATCGGTTTCACTGCGGGCGGCTTTCATACGCAGCAGCCTGAGGCGGCGCGATTTCACTTCAAACAACAGCGCTGGCGTCCACTGAGTAAGGGTGATGGCCTGTGCTGCAGCGTCAAGCTCACCCAGCAGATGCAGCGCCAGTTCATTCTTACCCTTCTGCTCAGCCACACGTGCCATCAGCAGACGCACCAACCATTTGTCTTTTGTGGTGTCGGTGCCCGGGCGCGTTTGCAGCCAGTGGAGTGTGGCATCCAGACCATCCGTGTCAGCTTTCTCCAGTGCTTCCGGTTCAAGGGCCAGAATATCGTTGCCAGTTTCACTCAAGGCACTGACAGACTCATCCCGCCAGTTGGACATCTCGTCGAGCACGCTCTGGTTTATCCAGTTCAGCGTGACCTCATCAGCAAAGGGTGTGCCGTCATTGAAGGCCAGCGTTTCAAGTCCAGGAAGGCGCCGCAGCAGCCCTTTCAGGTCAGCGGTAATGATATCGGCCAGCACATCCTGGCCTGATTTAATCAGGGCCTGATGGATGTACCACTGCAAATCCAGCCAGAGATGATTGGCGCCACGCGAGAAAGTGCTGTCCGCTTGTTCCAGTATCTCCAGCCAGCTCTGTTGCAAATACAGCCGTTTAAGCATTGCACGCTGGTCAGCCCGCGGCGGTTCGATGCGCGTTTTCCCTTCGGCATCCGGTGCCGGGATTGCTCTTAGCGTGTCGTGACGCAGACTTTTCATCAGCCGGTGTGCGGCAAGCCAGCCATCAGGTTGCTCACGCAAATATCCCGTAAGGGTTCGGGCCTGAGCCAGCAAATCCTGACCGGACGTGATGCGGCTCAGCACTGGCGTGTCCTGTTCTACCGTATGAGCTGCTGGATGCGCGCGTGTCTGACTGCTGGCGTTTTGAGGTATTACCGCATCCACGCCACCGGCTTTCATCAGGCGGGATCCCAGCGCGCTGTACAGGGCACTCAGATCTGGATGTGACGCTTCCGACTCAGTTTCAAGACTGTCTCGGATGAGCAGCAACGCACCGGTCGTACGCTGGGCATCGTCGCGTACCACTTCTGGCCAGAGTAACAGGCTGTCAAGTAGACGAGAGCCTGCGAGCCACTCCAGCGCCGGTTTACGGCTTCGCTCGCGCTGTGGATGGAGCTGTGTTCCATACTGGGTTAGTAATCCCGCCAGTAACTCAAGCCCTTCAGCAAACCCGGTTTCACCGTCCTGGTGCAAGCGCGCCCAACAATAGTAAGTAGCAACCCGGACATCTTTGGCCTCTGTGGTCAGCACCTTTTCAGCCAGTTGGCAAATCAGCCCGGTATCAATGCCGGAAAGTTTATTGACCTCCTCCCGGATACGCTGGAAATCATCGTCATAACCCGGGTCTTCTCCTGTAGGATTGATCTCACTGATAGGGGTAAGCCAGCGCTGCCAGCTTTCCATACGTGACTGCGCCTGCTGTCGCAGCAAGGTTTCATCCGCCTGGCAGGCAACAACCAGATTCTGCAAAGCGTCCATTATTCGACTCCGTCCATGTCACTGTTTTCTGTGTTGGTCATCAGCGCCTGCGCCATAGCCGTGCTGTCGACGCTGAATATTTGATCTGGCAGCGTAAAACCCCGGAGTGCCAGTAACGCCAGCGGCCCACTGCCCAGTTGTGAACGCAGTACCCACTGTAGGGTACGACCATCCGGGGCGGTAAAACTCATCATCCACTGACTGCGGTCAAGCTGCTCTCTCTTACTTTCATCCAGCCAGCGAATAAAGCCCCAGGTTCCGCTGTAATCACCAAACAGACGTGCACCCGCATTGACGGTGGTCCATGTCAGCATGGTTCCGGGCTTGTAGGTGTTACCAGGCCAGCGGAAGCTCTGCCAGTCTGCCATCTGGTTGAAGTAGTGCAGCTTTTGTCCATCAATAGTCAGTTGCGTTTCTACCACCTGCGGTACCGGACGCGCCTGTAGCTCAAAGCTGATGCCCTGACTGCCGTCGGTAAATAAGATATCCGATAGCTGGCTGAGCTGATTAATCGCCCGCAGGAAGGCTGGATTAAAGCTCAGCCCCTGGCTATTAACCTTATCTGGCACCCACTGGCTGCCCTCCTTATGCAGCACACCGCCGAGTTCCGCGGTCAGGAAGCGCTCAATGCGTCCGCTGTCCTTACGCACAAACTCAGCCAGCATTGGCAGAGAGGAATCACTCTTGCTGATCGCGAATGGGAAACGTCCGTCAAATGCCGTATGCCAGTTCGCCACCACGGAGCGACCCCATTTGTCATTCAGGCTCGCTGCCGATGGCTGAAGCACAGTTTCCCAGGCCTGGGTCAGTGGCTGCACAAACATGGTGCTGCCAAAACCACTCCACTCTTCGCCCAGGCTTGCAGCAATCAGGCTGCCGTACTGCTGCGTGTCGGTCAGATCCACGCTTTTACCCTGGAACACGGTCTGCGCCAGGCTCTGCATCATTTCCTGAGGGTCAGAGGCGCTGGCGACCTGTTGCAGACGCAGACGCACACGGGTGATACGGGTAAGATAAGTTTGCAGGCTCAGTGAGTTGTCAGCCGACATAACATTGCTGCCTTTGTTTTTACCCATAAGTGCCAGCAACGGTCCAAAGGTTTCATCCAGTGGGCCCTGCGGGCCTGAGGCTGACTGGTCAATTACCGGTTTGTCCTTCCCGCCTACCAGGTCTTTAGCCGATTTGATGATGGAATCCGACAGGTCTTCACTCTTCTGGCCGGTCTGCCCCTGCCAGGCGAGGGTGTTCATCAGGGCAATCAGCGGTGACTGGCGAACATCACTCATCAGCGTCAGCTGGTCGGTGACGTCTGCAATATTGTTTGCCGGATTAAGTTGCAGGCTGTTGAGGAAGCTCAGCCAGCTACCGGCAAAGTCGGTGAAGTAGCGTTCCGTCAGACGTACTTTCAGTGCTTCCGGCGACAGGTCTGAGGAGACGGCTTTCCGGCTGTCGCTCAGCACCCAGTCAATTTCATCGCGGCGGGAGTTCGCCGCTTTCTCAATGGCCTGCTGGATACCTCCCTCCCAGGCCTGACGGGTGAACATGCCCGGCACCACCTCATCTGTGGTAAACAGGCGACGGGCATCGGTACCGCCGGTCATGTCCTCCAGAGACACATCGGCGAAGTTACGACGCACGGATTTGAGCATGTTCTCGTACAGCGTACTTTCCGCGTTGCGCCGTCCAATTTGCTGCAACAGCACCTGGCGGCTCTGGCTTACCAGTTGCGCATCCGGTGTGGTTTTCCACTGTGGCTGCGCTGGCAGTTCGGTGATGTAGAAAGCCCACAAATCCGGTGACAGGCTTTGCCACAGTCCAGCTGAGATGCCTAAACGCGTCGGCTGCACGGTTTTCATGGTTTGCGCGTAGAATGCACCATCAGCTTTATCCGGACGGGACATCATCAGCCAGGCTTTCAGCTGATCATAACCCGGTTTCGCCATCTGTGTCCGCTGGTCGCTGTTGGGTGCCGAATTGACCAGCGCAATGAGCTTCTGCTTAAGCGCTTCATTTGCCGGGTCACGTATCAGACGGTTGTTCGCCACCCCGTACCAGGGCAGCATTGCGTCAAGCAACTGCTGATCATGGTTCAGACCAAAGCGCTGATACCATGGGGTGCCGTCCTGAATATGGTGCAGCAGGCGACCGGCATCATTACGCAAAGCATGCAGGGCAGTCAGTTGGTAATCCGATACAGAAGGGTGGTCCACCAGAGCATGAGCCTGCTGTGCAACAGAAACGATTTGTGACCGGTTGACCGCAAACGACAGCAGCGTCCCTACCCCCCAGACACTGATGATGGCCATCAGTGCCCAGGCCAGCGCTCGTTCCCACGGCATACCGACACGACGGCCACGTATGCGGGTGCAGTCGTCAACAATACCCTGCCAGGTTGCTGGCAGAGTCAGGGCATGACGCTGTGATCCATAATTCTCAGCGTCGGCTGTTTCCGCTGACATTCCGGCAGGTTTCTTCTCCGACAGGCTGAACATCAGACCACGCAGCGGGACGCGCTGCTGAGAAACAAAGAGCCATGGCTGCAACTGCTGAGCCCAGCGGGCAATAGCACCGTCGTTCAGGTGCTGGCTCAGGCGCAGCAGGAAGTCGTGGCTGCTGTTTTCCGCGACCTGACTCATCCCCTGCGTCCGCAGGGCCGGCAGCATCAGTTCCAGCTGGCGGATCACATCGTCTTCTTTTGCGCGTGGTGGAAAGCTTGCGCCTACCGCCTGCTCAGGACGCGTACCCTGCGACCAGTGACTGCTGCACAGTTGCCACAGCCAGACCGGAGCGGAATAACGCAGCAGTTCGCTGATTTTTTCCAGGCCGCGTAAATCGCTATCGCTGATATGTGGGGTAAGATTAAGCGACTCGGGCAGTACACGGATAATCCCGTCCAGCGGGCGTCCACGGCGTAGTTTACGCAGCGCGGTGTATTTTTCGCGGTCAGGCTCCGATGCCAGGCTGCCGCCGTAAATCAGCACGGTGCGGTTGCCTTCAAGCCACTGCTGCTGTTGCAGGCCGGGTACCAGTTGCTCAATCGCGGCTTCATCGCCGGTGATCAGCAGCAGGCGGACTTTACGCCGCCAGAAGAACGAGTGCCGCCTTCTGAGATTCCTGCTCAGTGCTGAAAAATCATATTGATCCGACGCGCTTTCTTCGTTGGGATTGTTTTCACCATCAGGCGTAACGGGAGAGGGATTTTGTTGCCTGGACAACGTAAAGAACACCAGGGTGCATAATGTGGCGGTCAGAATGATGCAACCTGCCAGCACATACCAGAAATTATCGTCACCGCTACCGGACGGTAACTGCGCTGTCTGTGCAAAAATAAAGAGTATCATCAGCAGAACTGCCACGATAAGTAGTCCTGCTCCCAGTGGCTTTGAAACCTTTTTCATGCCGGTTATTCCTTTCCGGAGTGTCGTGCAACCCTGATAAATTCCGGGCGCTGAAGACGGGCTGTAATTCGTCTCAGCAAAATGGCCAGCCCAGGCAATGTCACAATCATTGACAGCAGAAGAAGAGAGATCCCTGCCCAGGAGAATGCAGTTGAAGGGAAATAGCGGATCATCAGACTGTACAGCCCAGCATTAAGCAGTAATGCCATAAGAACAGATCCCCCGGGAAAGGGAGGCTGAATCACGAAATGATCATGCCCGACTGCAGGAGCGGCGTTTCCGAGCGACACAGCCCAGGCATCGTCTTCACCTTCGAGAAGAAGCCACTGGCTGGTGGGGCCATAAGCAGCCATCTCAGCCGCAGCGCCAGTCATTGCCCAGCCAGCAAGACCGCCATACCGGACACTGGCGGTGTCATAGTCAATGACACCGCCAGTGCCAATGCTATCGTACAAAGGAACCGACAGATCATTCAGCACCCTGCTCACTGACTGTCTTGGCGCATCTGTGAGCCCACTGTGCCAGACAAGGTGTTTCTTGCTGGCAGACGTGAGGGCCATATCCCGTAATTCAGTGAGTTCCGTTGCAAGCATACGGGTGTTGAGCGGCATCGCCCGGAAAAGCCGTAATGCATTTTTTTGCTCACCCGGATTCAGCATCGATGGTGGCATCAAAAATAACGCGCTGGCAAATTCCGGCAGAACATCATTGGGCAAACGATAGTGCATTGCCAGTACCAGTACGGGCCGCTTTGTTGACGCCACAAACTGATTCCAGTCATCAAAGGATGAGTCTACGTCCTGAAAATGAATCTCAGCTTTCCAGGGAGGGGAACCTGCTGACCAGATACGATAGAAAGACTGAGATTCACGGTCTTTGTCGCTACCGTTGGTCTGAACAATAATCTGGAGTGGGCCGGAAGAATATCGCCGCCGAATCGAGGGCATTATCTGAGCAATGAGATGACGAAGCAGCTGCTCAAAACGTGAAATACCGGGTGTAAGCGGTTCGTCTGGCAACATCGTGAGAGGCGATGTGTCTGAACTTTCCTCTTCCTGCGTATGTGCGAGACGATCTAACAGTCCCGTATCGGCAGTAATGAAAACATGGCTGAGAATGACAAGATGCTGTTGTGCACGTAAGCGCCACTTCAGACGCATGTTCCGGCACCACTCATTCCAGTTCCAGACACGAACTGCCAGCATTTCCTGCCTGAAAGTGTAAACCGCGATGGCTGCCGAAATGCCCGCAAATGTCCAGGCCGTCAGTGGCAACCAGGCCCCACTGCTCAATGAAAGTAACCCTGTCGCCGGAGATTTCAGTACAGCAACAAGCAGCCCGGTGAAAAGTCCGAGAATAATAATCAACAGACAGTTCCACGGTGACCAGGATGGTGCCTGCTCTTTTTCAGGCACTTCCGGAAGAGACCATCCCATCAGCCAACCTCCATATCCGGCATACTTGCGATGACACTCGAACCACACTGCGTCTTGCAGCCATGCAATACAATTCCACGCCCGTTTTCTTCATACGCAGAAACATCGCATTCAATAATTTTATTCATACCGTGTTCCGGGCAACTGACGGTATCATTCAAAAGTGCGGCATTTTTACCGGATATATCGAAACTGGATGAGGCTGATGTGACTTTGCCACCATGCGTAGTGGCATCCCCTAAAACGACGACAAATTTCCCCATTTGCTAATCCTTTAATTCGAAGAAAACAACTGACTATATAGCGTTGAATTTTAGCAAACCCACTGAACAACAACCTACCGAAGTGTGTTTATGCTTTATTTACAGCTCTATATGCTGGCAGCTTACTTTGCTCTTTATAAAATTCATCAACAACAGTGTCCTGACTAATTAAATCAGGTTCAGGTACTTTGTCTGGCTCTCCACTGGAGAGATAAGGATCCTCTCCCTGCGTCCAGTCCGCTTTTCGCCGTAAATCTGCCATAAATTCTTTATCCCAGGTTGCATCGCAATACCCAATCGGTAAATCATATGCCACCACCTGAGACATGAAATCAGCACGCATAGGAAGAGTACTATGATCCGTGGGCTGAGAAACATAGGTTCTTATACGAAGATCCTTTTCTTCAAATGTCTCCTTACGGGTCACAGGCACCATTCGGGGCTCAGATTCAGTTCCCACATTTTTAAATCCAATCACAATATCCTGATTGGGGTATAAATTGATGTAATTGTCATAGGTATTGTCGTTTTTTAGATTTTTATCCGGATTAATTTCCCCCCCAGCCATCTATCTGTCTGTCATCGTGTTCAGCTCCAACACGTGATACATCAAAATTAGCTAATTTTGCAGCATCTATAGGTTCAGGTACCTTTTCGGCATTAATAAAAACCGTTTGCCATTCCGGAGGATCTGGATAGGTGAAACTACTGCTTTGATACTTGTCGCCTTTATCATCCCAGAACGGTTTACCATCCGGCAATTTTGCAAAAGGTGTTGCGGGATTTGGCGCTTCGCCACATGGAGTACTGCGAGCCAGCATGCGCTGAAATAAATTTCCCTGATGCTTTTTCAGCAGAGGATGAGGCTGCCCCTGAGAATTATTGGGTAATCCCTGCCAGCCAATTGAGCGTAGCGGACGTGACCCCATAACTCGATCATGAGGACAGAAGTAAATATAAGTGCGTCCGTGGTTATCTCGTTCGGCAAGACTGCTGCCACTTTCACTGGCAAGAGCGACATCTGGTCGCCAGTTCTTTTTATCTGCCGTCTGTCCGACACAAAGCCCTTCATAGCCCAGTGATGATAAATGATTTTTTCTGGAAGCCACCTTATCAATGATGGCAGATAACGTATTCTGCCGCCCTTCTGGCGAAATGCATTCATCTGCCGGAAGTGACGCCCCATTAAGATCGTTATGATCCAGTGCATAAGGAGAATTAAGTACAAATAATTCATCAGGTGCATTCCTGGCTATCGCTACCGCAGCCATTGCAACCATGGTTCCCTGGCTGTGAGAAATAATGGTTACTGTATCTTTGGGATATTTATTACGAATACTGTCAACCAGGTCTGCAAGGCGTTTTGCAGCATGCGCGTAGTATTTTCGCGGTGGCGCATTGGTTAACAGGCGATCTTTGTCTTCATTAAACCACTGGACTTTGATACCTGCTACTCTCTCTTTAAACCCTGTCTCACTCCATAAAGAGTGCAGATTATTTGTACCGTTCTGGAATGGCCCGCCGCCCCAGAAAAATGGCCCCTGAGCAATAATATTTTCATGAGGCATGCCTTGCCTTTTTAAGTGATGGTAATCAACGCCTTTCCTATTGGCTAACGGTATATCATATTTATCTTCATTACCTTTAGGTGAAGCATACCCCCAGTAAAAGCGAATGACTGGAGAGGTTTCCTTCTTAGGCGCAGGCAAATCTCTTTCTATAAGAGGTTCAGTCTCTATTTTTTCATCAGAAAAATATTTATTAGCCACCAGTTTATAATCAGTCCCTTTTAATCCAAGTCTCTTATTCAGGCCTTCACAAATTTTGTCCTCAGCAATTGAAAACCATTCTCCTGTCGAGTTAACACCATGTACAAGAATAATAATTCCAGGCAAATGTGGAGGTAAATCACACCCACCTCTGATTTGGCAATTTTTATGAGAGGGAAATGAACGCCAGGAAGGATGCCCATTATCATCAAACTTACATTCAAGTTCCCGAACAGGTTCATAATTATTGTTCATTTTTCACCACCTCCTTTTTCCCATTTGACTCATTAGTATATGTGATGGCTTTAGCTTTAATATTTTTATTACATTGATATTTAACATCAATACTTGACGTTGAAGGCTTCGGAAATTTAATTCCATCTTTATAAACTTCATCTTCAATCCTAATCTGGATTTCAGACAATTCGTTTGCCATTAAATTCCTTTCCTCATGTGTTTTCGGTGGCGTTAATGTTCTGAGATAGTCGAATATATGAAATCTAGGTCCATACTCGTTTGCATAGGGCATTTTTTTTCTTATCAGTTCTTCTTTCACTAACTCATCAATTTTTTTCTGCCAGTCATCATAAACACTGATTAAATTGCCGTCAGAAAACCTTAATTTATTCACTGAGCTAAGGTCATTGAGACCTGTAGGGCGAGAATAGCTATCCTCCGTTTTAGACTCATCCCTTAGATAAACACCATCATTAGCCACTACTACTTTAAGCTGACTAAAACGTTCTGGGGTGCTGTATTCCATAGCTACAATTTTATATATAAATGTGTTCCCATGATCTGCTGAAAAGAAGAAAAACACAGGGCAACCTGTTTCTGACCTTCCACTACCACAATATTGTCTGGTAGATGCGCCAGGGAATGCCAGATAACCATTATCCGCCCCATTAATAATAGAGCCTTGATAAGCCGCAATATTATTTCCCCGGCGATATGAGAAATCATAAAAATCGTTATCCCATCCCAGGTGTGTTTTTATTCCCCTCTGAGAGTCATTGTAATATACTTGTCCACCCCTATCACAGGATATGTAGTTTTCCAGCGTCAGGTATCGATTTTTATCTATGCGATAAATAATTTGAGCAGGAGCATCTGTTTCAACTTTTCGTGACTCTTCTACCTTCTGAGAACCGCTCATTCCTCCCAGACCCACCCCAAAACTGGCTCCCATACTGGCTCCTGCCAGGAACTGTAAGCCTTTATAAATGGCATACAGGAATACACCAATAATGGCTATAATTGTAAGGACTTTCCTGTCTGACTGATTCCATCTCATCTTAATTCGCCTTTACTAAGCTGATAATCATATCGATAACATCAGAAGAATTGAGTGACGTTGCTCCAGAAGCATCTGTAATACCGGAAACAACAGAACCATCTGGCATGGTGATTTTGTACGCTTTACCTGGTATAGGTTCTTTTGTCAGCGCATTTCTGATGACAAATTTCTCATCAAACGTAGAAGGTTCAAACGACTTCATCACCCCCTGCATACTGCCTATGTCCGCTTTCCTGATACCCGCGTTCTTAATCGGCAGCTTACCCGGACCACCAACCTCAACATTCCCGCCTTTGATTTTGATGTAGCCGCCACCGCATATCAGCGTCAGCTCGTCCTGTGCTGTAATGACTATTTTCCTGCCGCTTGAAATATGCGTATCCTGTGTGGACCATGTGGTGATGTTTCCGCCCTGCGCCTGAATATCAATATCGTTTTGCGAGCTGAACAGTTTTGCCCCTTCACGGCTGTACAGGCTGAGTTGTTTACCGGCCGCCAGCGTAAAGTCCTTCTGCGCACCAACATCCAGCTGTTTACCCGCTGTCAGCGTAAGATTATCACTGACTGATAGCTGCATAACTTGCAATGACACTCGCACCACACTGCGTCTTGCAGCCATGCAATATAATTCCACGCCCGTTTTCTTCATACGCAGAAACATCGCATTCAATAATTTTATTCATACCGTGTTCCGGGCAACTGACGGTATCATTCAAAAGTGCGGCATTTTTTTACCGGCTATATCGAAACTGGATGAGGCTGATGTAACTTTACCATCACGCGTAGTGGCATCCCTAAAACAACGACGTATCTACTCATTTAATAACCATACTCCTTTGCCTTTTCTCGAATAATTTCCTCGATACCCGTTTCCCGACTTATCATTGAAGGTTCATTAATTCTTTCAACAACCCCAGTGTTCATATAAGGGTCTGCGCCAGTGGTCCAATCAGCAAGATATCGGAGCGTTGAAAGAAATTCTTTATCCCATGTAGCATCGCAGTAACCTATCGGTAAATCATAAGCTACTACTCTGGTCATAAATTCCTTGTTTCCGGGCAGTGTGCTGTGATCTGTTGGTTGAGAAACATAAGTTCGTAACCTTTTATCTTTTTCTTCGAAAGTTTCCTTCCTTGTTATCTCTTGCACATAACCACTTGGAAGCTCCTTATAGCCGATTACGACATCTTGGTTTGGATATAAATTGACATAGTTATCATATGTATTGTCATTTTTCTTTCCAGTTTTAGGGGCTATCTCACCCCACCCATCCTGTTGTTTTGAGCCATGCTCTTTACCTACTCTGGTTTCGTCAAATTCGGCCAGCTCACTGGGATTAATAGGCTCAGGGACTTTCTCTGCATTTACAAACACTGTTTGCCATTTTGGAGGGTCAGGATATGTAATGCTACTACTTTGATATTTATCACCATCATCATCCCAAAATGGTTTTCCATCAGGTAAAGTACCAAATGGTGTCTGCTTATCAGGATAAGAACCGCATGGCGTATTCCTGGCCAACATCCTCTGGTACAAATTATTTTTAAATTTCACAATTAATGGATGTGGATTACCATTTTTATCATTAGGTAGCCCTTGCCACCCTATCGAGCGAAGCGGTAATGACCCCATAACTCGGTCATGAGGGCAAAAATAAATATACGTTCTGCCATGATTATCACGCTCTTGTATTTTTCCAGCCCGTATTACATTCTCACCTTCAGGCTTCCAATTCGTTTTATCAGTAAACTTGCCTACACATAACCCTTTATAACCCACAGAGGACAGATGCGTGGATTGCTTTGCAATTTTTTCAATTATTGATGATAATGTATTTTCGCGTCCGCTTGGAGAAATTCTCTCTTTCTGAGGAATTGAAAGCTCATTAAGCTGGCTATTATGCATTGCATAAGGGGAGTTTAATATAAAAAGAGTATCTGGCCCTTTTTTTGCTAATGCGACTGCGGCTAGCGAAATCATTGTCCCTTGGCTATGAGAGATAATACTAACCGTATCATTTGGATATTTATCCCGGATAAGGTCTAAAAGATCTGCTAATCTCTTAGCTGCATGTGAATAGTATTTTCTTGGTGGAGCATTTGTTAAAAGTCTATCTTTATCTTCATTGAGATACTGAAGTTTTGCTCCAGAGATTCCCGCCAGATTCTCATCGAATCCATAGTCACTCC
The DNA here is from genome assembly GCF_050031515.1 of Enterobacter cloacae complex sp. 397G4. Classification (NCBI taxonomy): domain Bacteria; kingdom Pseudomonadati; phylum Pseudomonadota; class Gammaproteobacteria; order Enterobacterales; family Enterobacteriaceae; genus Enterobacter; species Enterobacter cloacae complex sp. 397G4. Next base: position 2,587,701 of record NZ_JBLGWE010000001.1, read on the forward strand.
AAAGCGAGTGTAAGTTATTCGTGCCATTTTGGAATGGGCCACCTCCCCATATATATGGCCCTTTTTTTTGAATGTCATCTTGTTTTATACCTGTTCTTTTCATTTCATGATAATCTTCACCATCCGCATTAGCTAACGGGATAATATATTTATCCTCTTCCTCCCTCACAGAAGAATACCCCCAATAGAATCGAATGATTGGAGAGCGCTCAGAATTTTCAATAAGTTTTCTACGAGCTAAAGGTGAAGGTGACGAGTTACTTTTCCCTTCCTCCTTCTCACAATCTGTACTATATTTGTTCGGCTTCAATTCAAATTGAGAACCATTGAGCCCTAACCTGTCATTTAATCCTTTGCAGAGAGACTCTTCCGCATTTTGATACCATTCACCTGTTGAGTTAACCCCATGGACGAGTATTATCAAACCAGGGAGATGAGGAGGTAAATCACATCCTCCGCGGACCTTTATATTTTTATGAGAAGGGCATGAACGCCATGAAGGTTTTCCATTGTCGTCATACTTTAACTCTAAAGCCCTGGTTGTATCTGTTTTTTCACTCATTAGAAGCATCCTTTTTTATCTATTAGACAAGCCGCCACTTATCTTATTACTGGGACACCATGTGATTGGAAGATATATATAATTAAATATGATAAAACCACACACATACACCACTTGCCTGCTTTTTTACACCCGCCATCAATAGGTTTATGCAAAAAGCCAACAAAAATATATAAGATGCTACCAATTACAAGAGAATATAAACACATTATAAAGAGTATTAATCCTAACATATGTATTCCATTAATATTATTTAACGACCAGTAAGTGTTATTATCATATCATCTATCAAATCCGAAGAATTAAGCGTCGTTGCCCCCTGCGCGTCTGTTATACCAGTGACAACTGACCCGTTTGGCATAGTTATTTTATAGGCTTTTCCTGGAAGCGGCTCTTGGGTTAATGCATTTCTGATGACAAATTTCTCATCAAACGTAGAAGGTTCAAACGACTTCATCACCCCCTGCATACTGCCCGTGCCCGCTTTCCTGATGCCCGTGTTCTTAATCAGCAGTTTACCCGGACCACCAATCTCAACATTCCCACCGCTGATTTTGATATAGCCACCACCACAAATCAGCGTCAGCTCGTCCTGTGCCGTGACAACCATTTTCCTGCCGCTTGAAACATGCGTATCCTGCGTGGACCATGTGGTGATGTTTCCGCCCTGCGCCTGAATATCAATGTCGTTTTGCGAGCTGAACAGTTTTGCTCCTTCACGGCTGTACAGGCTGAGTTGTTTACCGGCCGCCAGCGTAAAATCATTCTGCGCACCAACATCCAGCTGTTTACCCGCTGTCAGTGTCATATTATCACTGGCTGATAGCTGCATATCTTCGCCGCTCACCAGTGCCATGCCTTTTGGCGCACTGCCCAGAATCACCTCTTCATGCAGTTGTTCAATTTTCTGCTTCAGGAGTTTTTGCTGACGGCCAACATCGGCAGCCAGAGCCTGAGCCTGCTGTGCGCAGGCAGCAAGGGATTCCATTTCCACTAATGCTGCTGAAAGCCGTGCGAGTGCAGGCTCCATATCAAGGACCTGGCCCTGCGCCTTCGCCTGGCCGTCAGCACTAATAAAAATCCCTTTCTGCGCCCGGATGGCGCCCCAGTTGTCGGTTCTGAGCTCAAACCCCTCACCGCGCTTCTGCCTGTCGCTGTCGACCAGATGGCCGAGATTCAGCTGGCTCTTGCCGCCGTACTCCGTGCTGACCTTGATATGCTCTTTCCCGCGCTCGTCGTCGAGGCGGATTTTGTTGTTCGCCGGCGTGCGCAGCACGTTGCGTCTGTAGTTGCGGATGGTGACGTGGTCGCCGTGCGCCGAGTCGTGCAGCACACCGGCAATGTACGGCCGGTCCGGGTTGCCGCCCTCAAAACCAATCGCCACCTCGGTGCCTGCCAGCAGCGGCAGGTGCAGGCCGTAGGTGTCACCCGCATACGGGCGGGACTGACGGACCCACAGACTCTCGAACCCGGTCTCCCAGTTCTCACGGTCAAACAGCATGTTGACGCGGTAGCGGCCGTCTTTATCGATATGCCCGTAGGTGTCATTTTCAGTGGTACTGGTGACGCGGGCCGGTAAGGTACCGGCCATCACCGGACGTGAACCAGGCTCAGGGCGGAAACTGAAATCAGTGCTGTCCGGGATACCGTCAAACCTGACGCAAAAGTCCGCATCACGCTGCGCATGGCTGTGCATCGCCGTGACAACCACGCCCTGCGCAAACACTTCTGCCACTTCGTACCCGCCGGTGACTTTCAGCAGCATACCCGGAGAGAGCTCCGGACAACTGGTGAAGGCAACGGTCTGCGTCTGGTCATTCAGGTAGCGCTCATGACGGATGCGGGCGTAAAACGCCCCGGACTCCGCAGCCGGGTTGCGGTCATACGCGCTGCCCGGCGTCAGGTAGTTATCCGCCCAGTGATAGGCCTCACCGTACGTGGTGACATCCCCGCGGGTCGCGTCAACCCGGGTGTTCATGTCCTCCGTGGCCTGACGGTAGTTGTAATCGCGGGTGCTGACCGCCTTCTGCACCACATTATGGTGGCTCTCCATTTCCCACACCGAGTCCACACCCTGCGAGTGCTGCCCTGACGGCGGCACCGACGGCAGCGTCAGGCCTTTCTCATATCCCTGCCGGCTGTCGTAAAACTCCACCACGTCAATGTTGAGGCGCGTGTCGGTGGTGAAGCGGAACCAGATACCGACCTCACCCAGCAGGCGGGTGATAAAGTGCAGGTCGTCCTCAGCGTACTGCATCACCTGCTCACGGCGCGGATACTCTTTACTCAGTGAGAACAGGAAGTCCTGGCCGCGCATGCCGTGGCGCTCGCGCAGGATTTTCTCCACAATCTGCGGGACGGACATGTCCTGGTAGACGGCGTTCTGGTGCGAACGGCTGAGCAGGGCCAGACGCGGCTCAAGCGTCACTGCGTAACGGGTTTCATCCTTTGAGGTACCCAGACGTTCAAAACCCGTGACCACGCCCTGAATCACCCGCACCGGCTGCTGTATTTTGATGCCGTACCCCTGGTCTACCGGGGCCTGAAGCGTCAGGGAAGCCGCTTTCATCAGCATCATCTCTTTGCTGATGGCATGGTCCGTACTGGTGAATTCAGTACGGTAGCTGAACGGCGTGCTCAGGGCTTCATCGCCCTCAAACGCCAGTACATCAAGCCCTGCATCGCAGCCCTTCACCGACAGCAGGTGATGGCTGTGGCTGAATCGTAAGGGAAGATTACTGCTCATGCATGCTCACCTTCTGTCCGGTCAAACTCGAGCACTATGCCCTCTCCCTCATCCCAGCCCAGCGTCAGGGTATGCGGCTTCTGCCCCGCTGCCATATGGCTCAGCAGCTGCTGGCTCAGCACCGGCAGAATCTGCTGGTTCAGCAGGCTGTCGATATTGCGCGCACCGGTATCCGGCAGCAGGCAGGCGGCAGTCAGTGCGTCGTACAGGCTTTCGCTGATATGGGTAGTCATACCGTAGTGACGGTTGAGGCGTCTGCTCACCTGATTCAGCTTCATCTCCACAATGGTACGCATCGCTGCCTTTGCCAACGGACGGTAAATCACCGTCTGGAAGCGCGCCAGCAGCGCGGGCTGGAAGTGGTCCCGCAGGACAGGACGCAGCAGTTCATGCAGGTCCGGCTCTGTCGCCTCCGGCTGCTCCTCCAGCATCTGCATGATGAGGTCGCTGCCGAGGTTGGAGGTCATCAGAATCACCGTGTTACGGAAGTCAATTTCCCGCCCCTCGCCGTCGCGCATGAAGCCTCGGTCAAACACCTGATAGAACAGGTTCATCACGTCCTGGTGCGCCTTTTCCACTTCGTCCAGCAGCACCACGCTGTACGGGCGCTTACGGACGGCTTCGGTCAGAATGCCGCCCTGACCGTAACCCACGTAGCCCGGAGGTGAGCCCTTAAGCTGCGAAACGGTGTGTGGCTCCTGGTATTCCGAAAGGTTGATGGTGATAAGGGACTTCTCGCCGCCGAACAGTTCATCGGCCAGCGCCAGTGCGGTTTCGGTCTTGCCGGTGCCGCTCGGCCCCACAAGCAGGAACACGCCCTGCGGGCCGTTCTCAGGCGCCAGACCGGTTTTGCTGGCGCGCAGGCGTTGCGCAATGGTATTCAGCGCACTGTCCTGACCGACAACGCGTTTCGCCAGACTGTGCTCAAGGCTCAGCAGTTCCGTCTGCTCGTCCTTCATCAGGGAAGAGAGCGGTACGCCCGTCCAGTCGGCGATAACGGTGGCGACGGTACGCGCGTCCACATCCAGCCCCAGCAGCGGGGTATTCTGCTGCACGGCAGTAAGCTGCATCTGAAGGTCCGCAATCTCCCCCTGACGGGAGATATCCGTGCGGCAGGCAAGCAGTTCTTCCGTCAGTTTCAGCTCCTGGCCGTACTGGGCTTCCCGTTCGTCGAGCTGCAAAATGATGGCGACCTCTTCCTCTCCGATGGCGGCCAGACGTTCGCCGTGAGCGGTATTACCCACCACGATATCCTCCAGCAGCGCCTGCTTCTCCATAGCAAGGGCCGTGAGCTGCGCCTTCATGCGGGTCAGCGGCTCCGGCACCGTATCCAGGCTCGTACGGACACGGGCAGAGGCAGTATCCAGCAAATCCACCGCCTTGTCAGGAAGCTGGCGTCCGGTCAGATAGCGTCTGGACAACGTGACGGCGGCTTTAACCGCTTCATCGGTAATATGCACGCCATGGTGCTCCGCGTAGCGTGACTTGAGTCCGCGCAGCATCAGGCAGGCGGTGTTGTCGTCCGGTTCGTCCACCTTCACCATCTGGAAACGACGCTCCAGCGCGGCGTCGCGCTCAAAGTACTGTTTGTACTCACTCCAGGTGGTGGCGGCGATGGTTCTGAGCTCACCGCGGGCGAGCGCCGGTTTCAGCAGGTTGGCCGCATCGGCGCCGCCCGCCTGGTTGCCCGCGCCGATAATGGTGTGCGCCTCGTCAATAAAGAGCAGAACCGGCTGGGGTGACTGCTGCACCGCGTCGATGATGTTTTTCAGGCGCTGCTCGAATTCCCCCTTCACACCCGCCCCGGCCTGTAACAGGCCGAGGTCAAGGGTGCGCACGGAGACCGGCTTCAGCGCGTCCGGCACATTGCCCTCATGAATGCGCAGCGCCAGTCCCTCCACGAGCGCGGTCTTGCCGACGCCCGGTTCGCCGACCAGAATCGGGTTGTTCTTGCGGCGCCGGGAAAGAATGTCCACCATCTGGCGGATTTCATTGTCGCGGCCATAGACCGGGTCGATTCTGCCCTCACGGGCGCGGGCGGTGACGTCGAGGGTGAACCTGTCCAGCGCATTCTGCAACGCCGGGTTCAGCTCTCCTGTTATATCCGCATTCACCGGACGGCCGACAAACTCCACCTCATCCCCCTGCGTAAGCTCCGCTTCCTGCTGCACCTCCGGTCGTTCATCCGACTGCGCATCCAGAAGTCCACGCAGGCGCTCAAGCTGGCTCTGCGCCAGCGTCAGCAGCGGCCACAGGCCGTCACAGCGCAGCAGTTTCGGTTTTTCCACCAGAGCCATCAGGAGGTGAATGCTGCGGATATGTTCTTCCCCCGCCAGCGAGGCGTGCAGCCAGGCGTCCTGCATAAGGGACTGCACGCCCTCCGAAAGCTGCGGACGGCTGCGCACCGACCGTGGCAGGCTGTCCAGAAAACCCAGCATATCCTGCCATATCGTATCCATATCCCATTCGTAGCGCCGCGCCAGCACCGTCAGGTCGCCCTCACCCTGCTCCAGCAGTTTCAGCAGCCAGTGCTCAGGCAGTATTTCCGCATGGGCGCGGGTCTGGCACAGGGAAGCGGCCCCTTCCATCGCGCGGGCACAGTAAGGGTTAAGACGGCGTAACAGGATGGCTGGATTTTCCATGAGACTCTCTCTTTATCAGTTCCGGGCACGCTACCGCCCGTCGCTGTTCCCTGTTATTCAGGAACCCAAAGCGCATCAGGTCGGGCAGGCAGATTGTGTTTTTCTTTGCTGACCACCCGTCAGTGCAGGCGCTCAGCAAAAAAAGCAGACGGCTGACCGTCTGCTCAGGGCTCTTACGCAGTGGCGCGTTCGTTCCAGGAATCGGAATGAATGATGTTGCCGTCCTTGTAGGTCCAGGTGATTTTTTCGTAGCGCAGTTCAATCTGCTCGAGGTGGTTGTGCTTCTCGAAAGCAGGATCCTTGATGTCATGCATCTTCGGATTCACTTTCACCAGCTTCACGTTCTCAAGCTTCGTGTTGAAGTACTCCACTTCCTGGCCTGCGTCATTGATTCTGTACCATTTGAACTCAGCCGATTTCAGGTTCTGGCCGGTCGTCACCGCCTTGTACAGGTACGGGCTGGAGGAGTCGATTTCCTTGGTGAACAGGAAAGGCGTGTGGATACGGGTGCCGGTCAGCTTGCCGGTATTGTTATCGGTCGGGATGTACAGGTTGTGCTCCTGGGCCACCACTTCGATACTGCCTTCACGATCCTGAACGTCCACGGACCCTTTGATGTCCGCGCCGCCGTCGTCCTTCAGCCACAGATAGACTGGAATTGCCATGTTAATTACTCCGTTACATTGTTATCAGCGCCATCATCCTGCGATGACGCATGGGTCTTGCCCGGCGCCTGACAGGCATTCGCCTGCGGTACCAGACTGATTTCGACACGGCGGTTCAGCGCCCGGCCTTCAGCCGTGTCGTTGGTGGCGACAGGACGGCTTTCACCATAGCCCTGCACCGCAAAACAGCTCTCCGGCACGTCGCCGGTATCCCGCATCCAGTCGCGCACCGACTCCGCGCGCTTAAGCGACAGCACCTGGTTGGACTGGTCATCCCCGGTGCTGTCGGTATGGCCCGCCACCACAATCAGCCAGCCGGGCTTCGCCTTGATCCCCACCAGTGAGTTCACCAGCAGCTTTGTTGAGGCGGGTTTAAGCGCCCACTTTCCGGTATCGAACAGCGACATGCTGTCGAGGCGGATGATTTTCGGTGCCGGTTTGAGTTCCGGTTCAGGCGGCGGAGGCGGAGGCACATAAGAGCGAATCGCATTCAGCACTGGCATACGCAGACGTCCGCCCTGATACAGACCCAGACTCAGCCGGGCCGGTACACCGTTACGTGCATGGTCGTCCAGCAATGCCGCATCCTCGCGCAGCACGGCAACGGCGTCAGCTTTCGGCCCGAAGTCATTCATCGGTATACGTTCATAGCGTGCAATATCGAAGCTCACGCGTTGCAACAGCTGGCGATTATTCCAGCCACTGCTGAGTAGCGCAGCAATGGTCGCCAGCGTGAAGATTCCGAGCGCACCGCGCCAGGTTCGACCATGCGGTGTCAGGCCTCGTCCTTCTGGCAGTAAAGGGAGGACAAAATTCGGGAACAGGGAAATAACCGTACTGTCCGTTCCCGCCGGCTGCCAGCCAGACACCTGCTGCATCGCAGTATGGCGGGACAACCACGCTGTCCAGACAGAGGTGGCCATGCTTCCGGCCAGGATCGGGCCCAATCCCCACAGAACCGCAACAGGTTCAATGACAGGAATATCGGGGTTTTCATCCATAAGGACAGCCTGGACGTGCTGTTGGAACCAGCTCATCAGGCTGTTCATCAGCACCTGTTGCTGCATCGCAGGCGTTCCGCCAGTATTAACCCATTCAGCAACTGAGCCAGGCGCTGAAGTTCCACTCCAGACCTTTACCCCTTCCCCCAGGATCGCCGTCTGCCAGAGCATGTCATTCATCATCGCACTGCCGACCTGTCCATTCAGAACCAGTGGCACAGAATGGCCGGTTGCTTTACGCAATCGACTAATCTGCCAGCGCAGGGCAAGCAAACGACTGGTAAGGCGCTCACTGTCAGGGTGCTGCTGCGGACAAACACTGACCATCACTGACAGCTGACGTCCCCAGTCGGGGCGCAACCACAGTACCTGACGGGCGGCCTGCTCCAGTTCCAGATGATCCTCCACACGGATCCAGCAGCCCTGCGTGACAGTAAGCACAGGTGACTGATGCGGCCAGGCAAGCGGCAGATCGCCACAGACCAGTACCACGGGCTGACAATAATTGGCTTCAGGCAGGTCCTCCAGACACAGGGTGAAATCGTGCTGCACGCGACGGCAGGCGACAGCCCAGAACGCTATGATGAGTCCCAGTACCGCCAGCAGGACGAGAATGGAAACCAGACGGGATGCTGGCAGAAACCACAGGCAGACCACTGCACTCAGCAGGGCAGCCCAGAGCGCAAGCCCGCGCTGTTGTGCAGGGCTCATTTCACGGCTCCCGGCAGCAGGGTAAGCAGTGTCTGATCCAGCCAGCAATCCAGTCCCCACCATAATGCGGTGACCACCACCACACTCAGGCCAATGCGCACGGGCCATGATGCCAGCCAACCCCCTATCCCCTGTCCGGCATGGCTTTCCGCCAGAACGGGATGGGGTTGTGAATAGCTAAACGGCGCAACATATTCATTCAGTGCATTCATGAGTTTCTGCCGCTCAGGATCGTTCAGGGAGCGGAAGTTGCCGAGGAATCCGAGCATCATGACTCGCTGGAAGCAGGTCACAACGGCGTGGTCAGGAGCCGGTTCACGCAGCACATCACGCATCCGATCGCATAACGTGTCACCGGCGTCCATGGTGCCAAGGAAATATCCCTGTAGGGGAATGTCATACCACTGTATACAGGCGTCATCCTCCACACCGCGACCTTTGACTGCCTCATCAAGCAGCGCACACTGTGCCGTAAGAATATGCTGGCAGCTGGCCTCATCGAGTTCGCTCGCTTTCAGTTCTCGCTGCACACGCCCGACATCGTCGATGCAGCGCTCCCAAAGCGTACGCCCTTCCCCGTCCTGGAATGTCGGGCCGTGACGCAGACTGATCACCTGTAGCCAGGTGTCCTGTAACAGGGCATCAATATCAATGAACGCGGCAGTAGCGCGTTTACGATCATTCATGTTCTCAGTACCGCAAAGAGTTCAAGTTCAGGCTCGGCGAGCATTCCCGGAACGTAAAACATACAGGTGCCGCTCTGGAACATTTCGATGGCCAGGGGATGAGAGACATCAAGGCTGAAATACTGATTTTCCAGGCGTAGTGGAATGGCTGCCGGCACATGGCGCAGCGGCATCAGAGGGACGCCCACCCGCGATGAATTGACGATACTCCTGACATGATCGGGACTGCCGACCTTGCACTGGCGCGGGAACTGCTCCTGCAATTGTGCCACCGGCATCGGTGAACGCACGGAGAGGTAATAATCAGCCCCTTCGCGCAGACGTGGATCATGCAGACGGGCCTGCCAGAAGTGAAGCCGGTCATCATGCTCAAGCTCAATTGCCACCACCCGCGACGGCAGGCTGGCTTCCAGAAGATCGCCAAGTAAATCAAACAGCGGCGGGAAGACGTTATTCAGCTGCTCATGCTGCCATGCCGGGATCGCACTGACCTGATGCTCCAGCGAGAATGTCAACAGGCTGCCTGCAAGCCTTGCCAGCTCCGGATAGAGACGCTCAGGCGGGCTTTGCGGGTGGCGCTGAAACTGACCCAGCACGGGCTCAGCACTGTTCAGGGCATTGAGCAGCCAGAACAATGAAACATCGGCTACGGCAAAATCCGCCATGCGCTCATTACTTTCCCGGCGCATGTCCATCAGGCGGCCCAGACGGGCGCGCAGTTGCGTCAACAGTTGCTCCAGCTGGGTCATCAGCCAGCGACTGCCCAGTAACGCCAACAGCGGCGGAAGGTATGTCTCATCAAGTGCCCAGTTCCCCTGCGAATCTTGTTGCAGGCGGGCAACCGGACAGGTCAGGTAATCGCTGTTGTTCTGATGGGCAAATCGCAACGTCAGCTCTGGCCGCATCACTGCAATTTGGCGGGTATCATCGCCAAAAAGGTTGCGGACATCCCGCCAGCGCTGGCGATAGCGAACAGGACGCGCGGCCACCTCATCGGGCTTAAGGCAGTTGCCACCATTCGCGCGCAGCAGCGGAAGAGCCAGAACCACCACCACGTCCTGTGTTTCACTCTCAAGCGCCAGCACCGGTGGCAGGTCGTCAGCATTATCCGTATCGATTAATGTCCCGTCAGGGAACCGGAGGTGCAGATGACGGGCCTGTAGACGGCCCAACTTCAGTACATCCGGTTCGAAAGAGGCATTAATCACCCCCCAGGGATGGGAAAGACCCAGTCGGGCGATACATTCCGCAGACCAGGTCGCATAGGCGGCCTGTTGCTGGAAGTGCTGGGGAGAGACCATCTGGCCCCTGCCCCATAACGGTTGTTCCGTTCTCATGCTTCCTGCCTTACGTTACGCTTTCGCTTTAGGCATCTGGCTCACCAGAGACAGGTTCACATCCATGCCTTCCACCTGGAAGTGCGGCACCGCAAACAGCTTCACGCGGAAGAAACCCGGGTTGTCTTCGATATCTTCCACCACCACCTTCGCGTCACGCAGCGGATGAGAAGCCTGCAACTCATCGCCCGGATCGGTCATTTCCGTCACCAGACTACGCACCCAGGTATTCAGCTCCAGCTCCAGCAGACGGCGGTCCTTGGTGGTGCCGATGTTCTCGCGCTGGATGAGCTTCAGATAGTGCGCAATACGCGACAGCAGGAAGATGTACGGCAGACGGGCGTTGATGCGGCTGTTGGCCGTGGCATCCGCGGTGTCGTACAGCGCCGGTTTCTGCGCGGAGTTCGCCGAGAAGAAGCAGGCATAGTCGCGGTTTTTGTAATACGAGAGCGGAATAAAGCCGAGGTTGGCAAACTCAAACTCGCGGGTCTCCGGGATCATCACCTCAGACGGGATTTTCACCTGGTTGCCGGTACCCAGATCGTACAGATGAATAGGCAGGTCTTTCACCGCCCCGCCCGCCTGCGGGCCACGGATCTGCACGCACCAGCCGTTATTGATGAAGCTCTTCACCATGTTTGACGCGAAGGAGAACGAGGCGCTGGTCCACAGGTATTTCTCGTGATCCGGGCCTTTCACCTGCTCAACGTAGTTAAAGCTGCGTACAGGTACGGTGTCCGGGCCATACGGCAGACGCCCCAGCACGCGCGGCATCACGAGGCCGATGTAGCGGGCGTCGTCGGTGTCGCGGAAAGATTTCCACTTGATGTACTCCGCGCGGTCGAAGTAGTTGCCGATATCCTTAATTGCAGCGACCTCTTCCATGGAGTCTTTCAGGAAGAATTTCGGCCCGACAGAGCCAATAAACGGCATATGTGCGGCAGCTGACACTTTAGAGATGTTGCGCAGCAGCGCCACATCCTGCGGGCTGGCGTCAAATTCATAGGATGAAATCACGGAACCAATCGGCTCTCCGCCCGGGGTGTCATATTCGGCGGTATAGGTGTGCCAGTAGAGGCCGCTCTGGATAAGTTCTGGCGCGTCTTCAAAGTCCTGACGCAGATCTTCTTTCGACACATCCAGAATTTCGGTTTTCACGTTCTGGCGGTAGTCGGTGCTGTCCACCAGCTGCTTCAGGCCGCGCCACAGGGACTCCACCTTCTGGAACTCCTGGTGATGCATTACGGCATCCAGCTGACGACTAATCTGGAAATCCAGCTCAGCGATATGGTGGTCAATCAGCGTTTTGTCGAGCTTCTCCACCGGCTGACCGGATTTGCGGATGCAGTCCATAAACACCTGCATCGCCGCCGTCAGGCGTTCACCCGCCGGAGCGTCAGAAAGCGCGGCGTCATCCAGAAACGCATTGATATCCCCCAGGCTGGAGGCCGGGGTCAGGTTGATTTTTTCAAACAGGGAGGCGTAAACGCCCTCTTTTTCCAGTACGGTGGTCTGCCCCTGCGCGGAGGCGGTTTCAGTATTCACAGACATCAGCATATTCCCGGTTAATCCATTAAATTACACATGCCGCTTATTTCGGGGCCAGTGCACTCATTTCGTCGCGTAATTCCTGAGACAGCGCCGGGTCTTTAAGAATTTTCTCGAGTTCTTTTCTGAAAGTGGCGTTATCAAGGAGATTGGATTTGAGGTCGCGTAATAAATTACGCATGGCCAGCATGGCGCGGAGCTGGGGGATCTGGCGGGCAACCTGTTCAGGTTCGAAATCCTTAATATCGGAGAAATTCAGATTTATGCTTTCTTCCGAACCATCCCCGGCCATTGTGTTAGGAACCGTCAGATTCACTTCCGGGTTAAATTCCGAAAGTACGCTGTTGAAGTTATTTTTGTTGACGTTAATTTTCTCCCTTTCTGATAATGGGCGATTCTCTTTTCCATTACTGAAATCACCGACGGTGAGGAGTTTAAGCGGCAGTTCGATTTTCTTCTGCGCGCCACCTGTATGCAGAGCCAGCTTTAAGTTTATGCGTGCCTTGGGCACCTCATTCTGGAATGAATCGGCCATAGCAGTCCCTTTCTTTAAAAGAAATAAATGTTAAGTGAGTGACGTTTCTTTACAAAACCATATTAGAGCAAAAGCCCATTTAAAATCAACTTATCAGATCAAAGATCTACCATTAGACTTTTCTTAAGAATATTCCACTAAATTATTGTATTCATAAATGCCATAGATACATGACACACAGTAAAAATTAACTATTTATTCACATTAATTTGGCAGAAATGACTGCTTTGATTGGAAATATTGAACTTATTGTTCCATGAGGTTGAATAATTGATTTACATCAATGCATTTATTAACGCATCCCTTAACAGTGCAGAGAAATAAGGTTTTAATTCAATAAATGGCCTGAATATGAAAAATCCTGTATCGGAAAAATTTAATCTTAAAAAAAGTAATGACTACACTGCTACTGGAATGGCGAATAAATGACTACGCGTTTTTCGATAAACGGGAGGAAGAATCTCTCTGAAGATATTCATCATGACAATGAGTGATGGGCTGATATGAAGGGAATATTCGGAAATAACCAGGCTGTAAAACAATCAACCCTGAGAGCGGGCGCTTATGCGGTTAATGGATGTTAACCATAATCACGTAGCGCCCTGAGCTCTTTTTAGTGCTTTTCAATATACATTGTACGGCTGTACGCAACATCCTCTGGGTTATTTATCGGATAACCTTTAACCCATGGCTTGATGAGACGGCCATTGGTGTACTGATAAATAGGGGCAATCGGTGCTTTCTCGGTGAGGATCTTCTCGGCCATGTTGTAGTCGGCATTACGCGCTTTTTCAGTAGTTTCGAGCGTCGCCTGATGAATAATCTTATCGTAAGCAGGATCGTTGAATCGTGAGATATTCCCGCTGTGGGAGGAGGTCAGCAGCGACAGGAATGTCGACGGCTCGTTGTAGTCCCCTACCCACGATGCACGGATGACGTCAAAATTCCCGGTATTGCGGCTGTCGATGTAGGTTTTCCACTCCTGATTCTGCAACTTAACGTCAACACCCAGATTTTTCTTCCACATGGATGCAACGGCAATCGCAATTTTCTGATGGTTTTCAGACGTGTTGTACAGCAGCGTTAATTTAAGCGGGCGCTGAGGGCCATAGCCTGCCGCCTGCAACAACGTTTTCGCCTGTGCATTTAGCTCCTGTTGCGACATCTGCTCAAATGGCGAGGTTTCCGGCGTAAAACCCGCAGTGACATCGGGAGTAAAATGCCAGGCCGGTTTCTCGCCGGTCCCCAGGACTTTTTCCGCCATAATACGTCTGTCGATAGTCATGCTGAGCGCGAGACGTACGCGGGCATCCGCGGTTGGGCCTTTTTGCGTGTTAAACGCGTAGTAATAGGTCCCAAGCTGTGGCGGTGTGTATACCTGTCCCGGAATATCTTTAAGCAGCTTCTGGTACATGTTTTTCGGAAACGATTCTGTAATATCGATATCGCCCGCCAGATAGCGTTTGGTCGCTGAGGACTCCTGGTTGATCGGCACAAAGGTGACTTTTTTAAGCACCGTCCTGGCGTTATCCCAGTAATGAGAGTTCGGCTCAACCACCAGTTTTTCATTCACCACGCGATCTTTCAGCACATAAGCACCGTTGCCAATGAGCGCGCCAGGGCGCGTCCATTCCTTACCGCTCTCCACATTGGCCTTTTGAACAGGATAAAACGCGAAGTTAGCCGTCAGATTACTGAACCAGGGTAGCGGTTTGTCCAGCTGCACGCGCAGCGTTTTAGCATCGACCGCCGTCACGCCGAGCGTATCCGGAGCAGCTTTGCCGTCGATGATGGACTGGGCATTGTTAATGCCCGCCAGCGCCGCAAACCAGGCGAAAGGTGACGTTGTTTTAGGATCAACCAGACGACGCCAGCTATAGACAAAATCTTGTGCCGTCACCGGAGTACCGTCGGACCACTTAGCGTTATCCCGCAGCGTGAATGTCCAGACGCGGTTATCATTGCTCTGCCAGCGCGTCGCCACGCCGGGAACTAACACCCCTTTTTCGTTCTGATTCACCAGCCCTTCATAGAGGTCGCGGATCACCTGTATCTCGGGCAACCCCACCGCTTTTGCCGGATCGAGCGAGGCGGGCTCATCTTTGATATGTCGAACCAGCTCCTGCTTTTGCGCCAGAACCGTTCCTTCGGGAACCTCCGCGGCATATGAAAGTGAAGAAAGCCCGCACAGCCACAGCGCAGTACAAAGAAGCGAAACAGGATGCTTCATACGATCCCCTTAATGATGTCAGGTAACAGGCAGATGCGTAATTATTTGTTTCGAAACGGAGAAATGCAAATGCTTCCTCCGGAAAGTTGATGTCAGGCAATTTTACACACACACGGAAACTATTTGATTAAGCGCGGCTTTTGCACAACACTGCCAGAAGTGACTTTATCATCAGGGTTTACTATGGCAACTACCCGACCAAGAACGGAACGCGGCGCCTTCCCGCCCGGGACTGAACATTATGGACGCTCGTTTTTAGGCGCGCCGCTGATCTGGTTTCCGGCACCCGAGGCCGATCGCAATAGCGGCTTAATCATTGCGGGCACGCATGGCGATGAAAACTCGTCTGTCGTGACGCTCTCGTGCGCGCTACGTACGCTGGCCCCCGATTTACGACGACATCATGTGATTTTGACCGTCAACCCGGACGGTTGTCAGCTTGGATTACGGGCGAATGCACGCGGCGTTGACTTGAACAGGAACTTCCCGGCGGCAAACTGGCGCGCCGGTGAAACGGTGTATCGCTGGAACAGTTCAGCGCAGGAGCGAGATGTTGTCCTGCTCACGGGAGAAAAACCCGGTTCCGAACCGGAGACTCAGGCCTTGTGCCGGCTTATTCATAAGATCCACCCGGCCTGGGTTGTCTCTTTCCACGATCCCCTCGCCTGTATTGAAGATCCTCGTAATACGGCGCTCGGGCAGTGGCTGGCGGATGCGTTTGCTCTACCTATGGTGAGCAGCGTTGGCTATGAAACACCCGGGTCGTTTGGCAGCTGGTGCGCGGACCTTAGCCTTCACTGTATCACCGCAGAGTTTCCGCCCATCTCCTCGGATGAAGCGAGCGAAAAATACCTGCGGGCGATGACAGATCTCCTGCGCTGGCAGCCTCAAAGATGAAGTACACCGGAGGTAAAATTCAGGGCGGGTGATACGTCAACCGCCAGCCAGGTTGGGCCGTCAAGATCGGCAAAACGCACGCTGTTCACCAGCGGGAGCGCAGCGCCGATCGCTCTTGACGTGCACAACATGCAGCCCAGCATCAGAGCAAAGCCTTGCGCCTGCGCATCTTGTGCCAGTGCCAGGGCTTCGGTTAATCCACCTGTTTTATCCAGCTTAATGTTCACCATTTCGTAGCGTCCCTCGAGAGCTGACAGGCTCTCACGGGTATGACAGCTTTCATCTGCACAGACGGGAAGCGGATGAATAAAATTCGCCAGCGCGGCATCGTCTTCTGCCGGGAGGGGTTGCTCCAGCATGGCAACGCCCAGATCGGCAAGCAGCTGACAACGGGCTGCCAGCCCTTCGCTATGCCATGATTCGTTCGCATCGACGATAAGAGTGGCATCAGGCACCGCCGCACGAATGGCGACCATGCGTTCGCTAATCAGACGATCGTCGAGCTTCACCTTTAATAATGTTGCACCGGTGGCATACAACGCCTGAGCGCTGGCGGCCATTTGCTCTGGTTCACCGATGACCACCGTTTGCGCGGTGACGATCGATTGCGGCAGCGTAACGTCCAGCAGCGCAGGCAGCGGTTTTTGTTGTTTCGCCGCTTCCAGACTCCAGAGTGCGCAGTCAATCGCGTTGCGTGCCGCGCCGGCCGGCAACCGAAGCTGAAGAGCCTCGCGCGTCAGACCCGCCTGCAACTCGGGCACCACCGTCATAATTTGCGCCATGACTGACGCCAGGCTTTCTCCGTAGCGAGGATAAGGGGTACATTCCCCGACGCCTTTTACGCCGTCCTCTTCACATTCAACCACGACCACACAGGCCTCATTACGGCTGCCGCGCGAGATCACAAACGGGGTGTGCAATGGCCAGGCTTCTTCATAGACCTTAACGCTTCTCATCACTAACTCCTTGCAGGCCGGAAAGGCAGAAAATTGGTTTGCCGTGCTAACTGCGGATGACATACACTAGCCACGACGTTAACTATTTGTAAACAGGAAGATATCTATGTCACAACTCGTTCATTTCCAGGGCAACCCGGTTGCTGTTGCAGGTTCCATCCCACAGTCTGGCAGCAAAGCACAGCCTTTTACTCTGGTGGCTAAAGATCTGTCTGACGTCACGCTGAGCCAGTTTGCTGGCAAACGTAAAGTCCTGAACATTTTCCCAAGCATCGATACTGGCGTTTGTGCTGCATCAGTGCGTAAATTCAACCAGCTGGCGACCGAAATGGACAACACCGTAGTGCTGTGCATTTCTGCTGACCTGCCGTTTGCCCAGTCCCGCTTCTGCGGCGCTGAAGGCCTGAGCAACGTCATCACCCTTTCCACTCTGCGCAGCCCGGATTTCCTGGAAAAATACGGTGTTGCCATTTCCGAAGGCGCGCTGAAAGGTCTGGCTGCTCGTGCGGTGCTGGTGATCGACGAAAACGACAACGTTGTTTTCAGTGAGCTGGTTAACGAAATCACTACCGAACCGGATTACACCGCTGCACTTGAGGCGCTTAAAGCCTAAACGTAAAAAAGCCTCTGCAAAGAGGCTTTTTTATTTATTCGTCACCCTTCTTCTGATTTAACCCATACTCGCGCAGCTTATTCGCAATTGCGGTATGTGACACCCCAAGACGTTTAGCCAGCTTGCGCGTGCTCGGATAGCTGCGATAAAGCTGCGTTAACACCGAACGCTCGAAACGGCTGGTGATGTCATCCAGCGAGCCTTCCATTGCCTCTTCGCCTACCGAGACCGTCCCGGCATCGTAATCCGGCAACAGAATATCCTGAGGGCGCAGTTCATACCCTTCAAGCTGAGTTAATGCGCGATAGACCGCATTTTTAAGCTGACGAATATTGCCCGGCCAGCCGTAACGCGTCAGCACGGTGCCCAGGTCGGCAGAGAGCTTCGGACGCGGCACGCCCTGCTCGTCGGCAAAACGGGCCACGAACAGTTCTGTCAACGGCATGATGTCCTGCGGGCAATCACGCAGCGGCGGTATATTGAGCGTCAGAACGTTGAGACGATAGTAGAGATCTTCGCGGAATACCCCTTTCTGCACCAGCTCCACCAGGTTTTTCTGGGTGGCGCAGATGACGCGCACGTCCACGTGCACTTCATGATCTTCCCCCACGCGGCGAAACGTGCCGTCATTGAGAAAACGAAGCAGTTTCGCCTGCATGCGTGGCGACATTTCGCCAATCTCGTCCAGCAGCACCGAGCCGCCGTTCGCCTGTTCAAAGAAGCCTTTTTTACCTTCCGGCGCATGCCCGAACAGCTCACTTTCCACCGCATCTTCAGGAATAGACGCGCAGTTCAGCGCCAGATACGGTTTTGCCGCACGCGGGCTGGCCATGTGCACAGCATGCGCCAGCAGATCTTTCCCCGTACCGGTATCCCCGGTAATCAGCAGCGGTGCCGTAAGATTTGCCAGCTTGCGCGCCTGGTCGATTACATGACGCATCTTCGGGCTCACCGCAATAATCTGGCTGAATGCGCCGACGTCCTGGCTGGAAAGATTCTGTAACTGGCGTCCCATGCGCACCGTGGAGCGCAGCATGATCACCGCGCCGGTGAGCACCCGCGCGGCATTTTCCCCTTTCAGGTAGACCGGCGTGATCTCCATCAGGAAATTCTGTCCGTTGATAACGACATGCTCGCTATGGGTATTTTGCGGGTTGCTGTCCAGCCAGCGCTGGAAATTAAAACCGGTAATCAGTTGCGTGGCGTGGTGCCCGATAAGTTTTTCCTGAGTCTGCGCAAACAGCTGGCAGCTGGCCTGGTTAACGCGCTCGACTTTATTTTTCAGATCGAGAGAGAGAAACGGCTCCGGCATTGCTTCCAGCAGCGCGCTCAGCGCAAGATGTTCCCGCTCGGACGGCATCCAGGGGATGGTGCGTACATCCGTAACGCCATCGATACGGCGGATTTCCGCCATCAGGCTACTGAAGGTATTAAATTCAATTTCGGCAAAATTGAGGTAAATTCGCCCGACAGGGTCGATCTCTATGCCACGTAAATCAATGCTACGTAAAACAAGAAGATCGAGTAACTCGCGGGTCAGACCGAGACGGTCCTCACAAAAGACTTCCAGACGCATGGGAAATTCACCGTTTAAGCCAATAACAGTAAAATGATATGTCAGATCACGGTATTCGGGAAGGTGGCTGTCAACAAATATTGACAGCCCGCACGATTAGTAAACAAAACCTCACTGAGCAGGTTTTTTATTAAGCGTCTCTTTAAGCTGGCCAATCAATTCGCGACGGAAATCCCCCAGCCGCGGCTTATCGCCATCGATCCAGGGGAGTGGACGACAAACCTCCATCGCTTTGATACCCAGGCGTGCCGTCAGCAGACCGGCACCAATCCCCTGCGCCGCCCGGGCAGAGAGACGCGCCGCAAGATCCTGCGACATCCAGTCCATCCCGACCTCCCGTACCAGTTCGCTTGCCCCGGCGAAGGCGATATTCAGCAATACCAGTTTGAACAGGCGCAGCCGGCTGTAATAGCCAAGCTCGATGCCATACAGTCTGGCGATGCGGTTGATCAGGCGCAGGTTGCGCCAGGCGATAAAGGCCATGTCCACCATCGCCAGCGGACTGACGGCGATCATCAGGGTAGATTCCGCCGCCGAGCGGCTGATCTCACGACGAGCCTGCGCATCCAGCACCGGCTGAACAATGTGGGCATAGAGCGTGACCACTTCCTGGTCATTCTGGGTTTCGTGGATCGCCGCATACCAGCGCTGAAGCGCCGGGTGAGAGTGATCAATCCCGGCCTGAGCCGCAAGCTTTTCACAAAAAGCACGCCCTTTTCCTGTGCCGTGACTGTGCAGCAGATCCCGCGCTTCATCGCGTTCGTGGGCACGCTGACGCAAACGCCAGAGGCGACGCCACTCGGTGACGACTGAGCCAACGCCCGCACCAACAATCAACGCCCCGGCGGCGCATCCCCCCAGCGCCACCCAGTCCTGCGTTTGCCAGGCATTGACGCCCCACTGCACGCCCTGACCGATTACGCTCACCCCAAAAAGGGCTAACCCGGCGGTCACCATCTTGCGCCACAGGCTGCGTTTCGGGCGCAGTGCCGCATCAACAACCGCTTCCGCCTGCCCCTCTTCAACCATCGGTTCGTCTGCCAGCACGGGAGCAAAGTTGTCGGCCTGCGGCCCGCTGAAGGTTTGCGCCGTTTTAAACGCCTCATGCGGGGACTGCTCAAGCTGGCCGGTAAAATCAATGCGTGGTTTTAACG
Source organism: Enterobacter cloacae complex sp. 397G4 (assembly GCF_050031515.1). NCBI lineage: Bacteria > Pseudomonadati > Pseudomonadota > Gammaproteobacteria > Enterobacterales > Enterobacteriaceae > Enterobacter > Enterobacter cloacae complex sp. 397G4. Next base: position 2,607,560 of record NZ_JBLGWE010000001.1, read on the forward strand.
GTTCCGTCATCGCAATTTATCTCCAATTAAAAACTCCAGCGCGGCATCCAGACGGATATGCGGCAATGGCTGGTCAACGTTCATACTCTGCGGACGGAAGGCTTCGAACTGAAAACCCTGGCTTTGCCAGAAAGCCTGGCCCGGCAGACGCGCCGGAACTTCCCCCGGATAGACCGTGAGCGGCGCACCGTCGCTGAGACGGTTGCCCCGCAGGGCCGGAATTTTCTCGCCATTCAGGTCAATCAACCCACTCTGCGTAGCCTGTACGGACGCCAGCCCCAGACAATCCATACTGATCCCTTCGAAGGCCGCATTCTGCCAGGCATCCTGCACCAGCTGTTGCAGCAGGGATACCATGTTGGCGTGCTGATCGACCGTCACATGGTCAGCTTTTGTGGCGGCAAACAGCAGCTTGTCGATGACCGGCGAGAACAAACGGCGAAACAGCGTACGCTGGCCATAATGAAAGCTTTGCATCAGCTGCGTCAGCGCCAGCCGCATATCATTGAACGCCTGCGGCCCGCTGTTGAGCGGTTGCAGGCAGTCCACCAGTACGATCTGGCGGTCAAAGCGTAAAAAGTGATTTTTATAAAAGCCCTTAACCACCTTCTCACAGTAATAATTGTATCGCTCGCGGAGCATACCGGCGTTGGTGGTCTTGTCCGCCTGCGCCAGTTTCGATTCACCGATGCTGTCAACGTCCGGCCACGGGAAAAACTGTAGCGCGGGAGCACCGGCTAAATCACCCGGCAGAACAAATCGGCCCGGCTGAATAAAATGCAACCCCTCCTGCTTGCACTGATGCAGGTAATCCGTCCAGGCTTCGGCTATGACGGCCAGACGGTTTTCATCCGCCGGTGCCAGCGGATCCAGTCCTTCGCAAAGCTGGCGCCATTTGGTCGACCACTCTGCCCGCTGCCCCTGCAACAGACCGGTCATCTGTCGGGACCAGCTCAGGTAATCCTGCGCCAGCAACGGTAAATCGAGCAGCCATTCTCCCGGGTAATCCACAATTTCGAGATAGAGCGTGGACGTTTCTTTGAAGTGACGCATCAGGGATTCATTCGAGCGGAAACGAAGCGCAAGACGGATTTCGCTCACGCCACGCGTCGGGGTGGGCCAGGCGGGAGGCTCCCCGTATAACTGCGCCAGACCTTCATCATAGGTGAAACGGGGTATGCCAAAATCACGTTGCGGTACGCGTTTCACCCCAAGCAACCGCTCCTCGCGCACTGCGCTAAGCAGTGGCAGGCGCGCCCCTGCATGCAGGTTCAACAGCTGATTGACCATCGCCGTAATGAATGCTGTCTTACCGCTGCGGCTCAGCCCCGTCACGGCAAGACGCAGATGGCGATCAACGCCACGGTTCACCAGAGAATTGAATTCGTTTTTAAGTCGCTTCATCGCCGTCCTTCATTGCCTGGAACCCTGAAAAAAGTCACTTCAGAATACAGTAAATTGGGGCAGATCGTTGATTATCAATTCTTAATTATTGCTATTGCCGTTTTCTCTCCAGTAAGATGGGCGCAATTGCTGTCCGTCTGGAGTGAGTAAGGTGTATGTCACCCACCATCTATGATATTGCCCGCGTTGCTGGCGTTTCGAAATCAACCGTGTCGCGCGTTCTGAATAAACAAACGAATATTTCTCCTGAAGCGCGCGAAAAGGTGTTGAAGGCGATAGAAGAATTAAATTATCAACCGAATAAACTTGCCCGCGCACTCACCTCTTCTGGCTTCGACGCCATTATGGTTATTTCGACCCGTTCAACCAAAACCACCGCAGGCAATCCGTTTTTCTCTGATGTACTACATGCCATTACGGCAAAAGCAGAAGAAGAGGGTTTTGATGTTATTTTACAAACGTCCAAAAGCAGCGAAGATGATCTGCAAAAATGCGTAGGTAAAATAAAGCAGAAGATGATCAAGGGGATCATCATGCTAAGCTCGCCGGCGAACGAGTCTTTTTTCGCGACGCTGGACGAATATGGCGTGCCCGTGGTCGTTATTGGTAAAGTGGAAGGCAATTACCAGAATATCTATTCTGTCGACACGGATAATTTCCGCGACAGCGCCATATTAACCGACTCATTTATCAAACATGGTCGCACTAAAATTGCCTGCCTGCATGCCCCGCTCGATTATCACGTTTCTATCGATCGCCTGGCGGGCTATAAATCGAGCCTTGAGAAGCAGGGTATTGCAATTAACCCGGACTGGGTTATTGATGGCGGATACACCCATGAAAGCGCGCTTCAGGCGGCCTGTCAGCTACTCTCTTCAGACAACCCGCCCGATGCGGTTTTTGCGACGGACAGCATGAAATTGCTGAGTCTTTATCGTGCCGCGGATGCGCTAAACCTGACGATCCCCGAACAGGTCGCAATGGCAGGATACAGCGACCCAATGCTATCTCTCATTTTAACCCCTGCGCCTGGCGGCTTTGATATCCCCACCAGAAAGCTGGGCGAAGAGAGCTGCGATGTGTTGTTCAGGTGCATAGCGGGTAAACCTGCCCCGCATAAGATATTGGTTGAAACGCATTTTTCAGATGCGGCTTCATTACGCTAAAAACCAGGGGCAAACGCCCCTGGTGAAGTGTTATCAAAACGCGTAATTCACGCCGATACCGGCATAGTGGAAGCGGTCACTTTCCCCTTCGTCATGGTTTTCCCATTCGTAGGCATATTCCAGCGTCATGGATAAACCATTGTTAAAATCATAGGCGTACAGCATACCCAAACGGTTGAAATCATGTCCTTCACGCTCAGGATCGTCTTGCCAGTCCCAGTTTGACCAGCGATCGAGTCCCAGACGGGTATAAGGCGTTAGCGTCGTCTGACCCAATGAAATCGGCAGATAGGCGCGAATTTCCTGAGTGGAGAATTCACCGTTATTACGTGAACCGTCCATATTAAAACCGCGCTCTAAATAGTAATTAACTTTTGCCGAGACCGTTTCGTTAATTGTCCAGGTAAAACCGGTTTCGGTCTCGACGCGGCTGTCAGAATAGCCGGTTTTTTCCAGATCGTTGGCAAACTGATACATGGCAAACCAGCCGCCAAAACGCCAGTCGTCGGTTAGTTTAATATCCCAGTCAGGCTGAACTTTGTAGCGCTGCATATTAGCACTACCGTCTTTAGCACCATGCTCATCCTTAAAGTGATAGCCATAATTACGGAAGCCACCGGTCAGGCCGAACGTAAAATCATCGGTGCCGATAAAACGATAGCGTAATTCTACTTCAGGACGATCGAAATAGGTGCCGCGCGTCATGCTACTGTAATCGACCGGCCCTTCCTGATACATAGCCAGCGAAATGGTCCAGGCATCCCATGTGGCATTAAACCACACGGAGGGTTCATATAATCCATCTTTATCGTCAGCCTGACCTTCTACGTTTTCAATTTCATACATGGCGCCAATATTAAATTCCCACTGTTTGGCTGATTCTGTTGCTTGCGCGCAGCTCACCCCTGCGCACAGGACGAGCGCAGCACTTCTTAGTAGAGTACTCATTAAAATATTCCTTTATAATTAACACACAAAAAACCGGAAACTTTCATTTCCGGCGAACACCTTTCTTATCTAATAGCTGTTTCAGTATCAGCATCGAAGAAATGGCACTTATTCATATCGAACTGGATGCCGATATTCTCTCCGGCAACGTAATCATCCGCCGCTCCCGCACGGACAACCAGTTCATGCCCACCCACGGTGGCATAAAGCATAAATTCAGCCCCGGTCAGCTCAGCAACGCTGATCTTCGCCGTGATGTTTTCACCGCTTCGCTGTGCGGTGAGAATGTCTTCCGGACGGATCCCAAAGACGACCGCTTTACGCTGGTAACCTTGCGCATTAAGTACGGCCAGAATGTCCTCCGGGATCTCCAGACGCAGCGTTTCGGTCACAAAGTAGCGGCCGTCGATCGCGCCACGAATGAAGTTCATCGCCGGTGAGCCAATAAACCCTGCAACGAACATATTCGCCGGCTCGTTGTATACCTGCTTCGGCGCGCCCACCTGCTGAATGATGCCGTCCTTTAAAATCACGATGCGTGTCGCCATCGTCATGGCTTCCGTCTGATCGTGCGTCACGTAAATCATGGTTGTATTAAGCTTCTGGTGCAGCTTGCTGATTTCAGCGCGCATCTGCACACGAAGTTTGGCATCGAGATTGGATAAAGGCTCATCCATCAGGAAGACCCCCGCTTCGCGCACTATCGCCCTGCCTAACGCCACGCGCTGGCGCTGACCGCCGGACAACGCACCAGGTTTACGCTGGAGATAGTCGCGCAAGCCCAGGATCTGTGCCGCCCAGGTAACGCGTTCTTCAATGACGGAGGGCGCAATTTTTTGCATTTTCAGGCCAAACGCCATGTTGTCGTAGACCGTCATATGCGGATAGAGCGCATAGTTCTGGAAGACCATCGCGATATCACGGGACTTGGCGGGAACATCATTCATGCAAACCCCGTCAATAATCAGTTCACCCGCGCTGATCTCCTCAAGGCCGGCAATCATTCGCAGCGTCGTGGATTTCCCACAGCCCGATGGACCGACGAAGACAATAAATTCTTTGTCTTCAATTTCGAGGTTGAAATCCTTCACCACGTGGACCTGGTTATCATAGATTTTCTGAATGTGTTTCAGAGACAGTTGAGCCATTATTAATTCCTTATCAATACGCCCGGGATGCCCAGAACGCCGTCAGGCCTTCCCAGGTCAGTTCCTGCGTTGAATGAAGTTGTAATCCCGCATGGTTCAGGCCAGGCCCAATCCCGACCGACAGCATTCCTGCGGCGTTAATCGCATCTACTCCTGCGGCGGCATCTTCGATACCAATGGCCTCTTCAGGACGCACGTTCAGTCCTTTACAGGCCGCAAGGAAGATTTCCGGGTCCGGCTTTGAGCGGCAAATGCGCGAAGCATCGGCGCAAAAATCGAAAGCCTGATGAATACCCAACGCGTGCAAAATCCCAGGGGCATTAAGCGATACGGATGCCAGGCCAATTTTGACCTTCGCGGCGCGAATATCCGCCAGCACGTCGCGAATACCCGGCAGCAGCGAATCCTGCGTCAGTGATGCCAGCGACTGGACGTAAAGCGCGTTTTTTTTCGTCGCCAGCGCCAGGCGCTGCTCGTCACTGAACATCCCCTCTTTCCCGCCATGTATCAGAATGCGCTGGAGGGAGTCCATACGGCTTATTCCCTTCAGCTGTTCGTTAAATACTTCGTCGAAGGTGATACCAATCTCCTCCGCCACGGCGCGCCAGGCCAGAAAGTGAAGATGTGCGGTATCGGTGATCACCCCGTCCAGATCGAATACAACAGCGTTAAGCGTCATGGCGCCCCTCCGTGGTAGCGGTCCCATTAACAGATGCAAGAAAGTCCTTATGCGCGCAGACCTTTCGCCCTGATACGTGCAGCGTTTTACCCCACAGCGTCAACGTGACAGGTGCGGTGGTTTCGATGGTTAACTGGCCATCTTCACAGGTAATGTGCATCGTTGCGTCCCGCCACCGCAGCGGAAAGGCGAGTTTCTGCCAGTGAGCAGGCAGCTTCGGCGCAAGATGCAGCTCCCCTTCGCTAATGTGCAGGCCAGCAAAACCCTGAATGGCGCCCAACCAGATCGCACCGGTGGCGGCGGCATGAATACCGTCATCACTGCTGTGCGGGTCGTCCCCCAGGTCGATGGCAATCCCATCACGCCAGAAGGCATACGCCCCGTCGGTGTCACCGCAGCGTGCGAGCACAATGCCGTGAATGGCTTTACTTAGGGATGAATCATGGATCGTGCGTGGCTCGTAGAACGCCAGATTGGCGGCACATTGCTGCGGCGTAAACCGTTCCGGCAGCAGGTAGTTAAGCATCACCACGTCGGCCTGCTTCAGGATCTGCATCTCGTTCACTTCCGCGCGAGAGTAATCAAGCAGAATGGTTTGCTTACCCGCTTTGGCTTTATAGCGGCTCAGATCGATGGCAGGTTTTGCCATGAAGGTATCATCCTGCGGGATCACACCCTCTGCGTCGGCCTCTGGCAGCCACAGGCGCGCCAGAAACGTCCCGGCATTCTCCGTAAAACGCGCATCTTCACGCCCAAACATCGCCATAAACTGACGCGCGCAGGCAACGTTGTGCCAGGCCAGATAGTTGGTGTAGGCGTTGTTGTTGACATGCTCGGTGTATTCATCCGGTCCGATCACGTCATGGATCTCAAGACGACCATTAATTTCCGTCGCGCGTCCCATCCAGAACGAAGCGGTTTCCATCAGCAGCGTCAGGCCCTCATTGCGCATAAAGGCATCGTCGTGTGTTGCCTGCCAGTAAGCGACAACGGCCCAGGCAATATCTGCCACGATGTGGTGTTCAGCGAGTGCGGAGGCGATCTTCTGGCGAACCCCGGTGCGGATGTTAATGGCCGCGAATTCTGGCGTCTCTTCCTGTCCGCTGGCGGCGCTTTCCCACGGGAACAACGCGCCCGGCCAACCGTTACGGCGTGCTTTTTCACGCGCGCCCGAAAGATTGAGCCAGCGATAGCGCAGCAGACTGCGGGCAATCTGTGGACGGGTAAACAGATGGAACGGCAGCAGGAAAATTTCGGTATCCCAGAAGACGTGTCCCTTATACCCCTCACCCGTCAGCCCTTTAGCCGCAATACTGCTTCGCTCATCATGAGCAGGCGTCATTGTCGTCAGATGCCAGACGGCGTAATCCAGCGCCAGCTGATCCTGCTGTTCTGCACACGTCACTTCCACCCGAGCATCACGCCAGACCGCTTCCCAGGCGTACGCTGAGCTCTCAAGCAACGTATCGTAGCCTCTTGCCGCGCAGACTTTGAGATCGGCCAGCGCGTTGCGGGCGAAAGACTCCTGCGAGAGCGATTTATCGCAGCGATGCGTCAGCCAGACAATTTTTTCAAGCGTGACAGTGTCACCTTGCGAGATAGTCAGAGAATGATGAACGCTGAGGCGACGATTTTTGGCGGTGAAACAACTGTCGCTCTTAGCGGAGAGCTGACAAAACGCCGAAACAACAACTTCAGACGCCCGGTCCTGCGTTTCATACACACCCTGCATGTAGTGCTGGTCAAAGACCCTTACCGAGATTTCATCCAGATGCTGCCTGCCGCTGTTCGTTTGTGTCGCATCTATGCCGGTTTTCAGCACGGCCTGAGCGGCGCCATCAAGCGGTGTGATCGAGAGCTGCATTGCCACTAAGGGCAACTGGTCCAGCGAAACAAAACGACGGCTTTCCAGGCGATAGCGTTTTCCGTCCGGCGAACGCCAGACAACGTTACGATGCAGTTCGCCGTTAGCAAAGGCCAGCTCGCGTTGCCACTCAAGAATTTCGCCTGAAAGGAGCGTGAAATTGACGCCGTTCAGCTCAATTTCAATCCCGGTGACATCCGGCAGATTGATCAGCTCAGTGGTTTCGTTGCGTCCCGCGCGATGATACAACCCCGCGAGGTACATGCCTCTGGTCTGCTGGGTGTAATCTTCTTCATGCGTGGCGCGCATGCCCATGTAGCCATTGCCGCAGGCCATAATGGACGCGTACTTATTCAGGCTATGCGGGCAAAAGCCCGGATCGGTTAATACAGACTGGTTCAGCATAACGTCACGCTTTCCCCTGTTTCCGCGGCTTCATATAACGCCGCGACTAATTGCTGGATCACCAGCCCCTGCTCCGCATCGGCAATCATGACCGGCTCGCCCAATACGTGGCGAACAAACGCGTCCATACAGCACAGATGTCTCCGATCGTCAGCTTCTTCACGCTGGATCAGCGTCTGCAAAACACCGGCTTCGTCGTTATAAATGTGTGCCGGGAACAGCGTTGCACCTGCCTTCTCACCGCAGAAAGAGACGTTCATGATCGACTGCTCGCGGATATTAAGCGCAAAAGAGGTGTCCAGACGCAGAATGCCACCGTTGCAGAACTCAATCGTACCAAACAGGGCATCTTCCACGGTAAACTGCGCAGGATCCCATTCGCCAAACTGGCCGGTGTGTTTCCGGTTCCCCAGTCTCTGGAAGCTGTGCGCGGTTACCCGCTTAACGGCCGGGAAACCCAGCACGTACATCGCGGCATCCAGCATATGAATGCCGATATCGATCAGCGGCCCGCCGCCCTGAAGCGATTTATTGGTGAACACGCCCCACCCCGGCACACCGCAGCGACGCAGCGCCTGCGCGGAGGTGAAGTAAATTTCACCGAGCGTTCCGTTCATAACCGCATCGCGCAGGAGCTGGGTATCCAGGGCAAAGCGATGGTGAAAATCGTACGCGAGGACTTTTCCAGCCTTGCGCGCCGCGAGACGCATCTCATCCGCCTGGTGCGGCGTCATCGCCGGCGGCTTTTCACACATCACATGACAGCCTGCTTCGAGAGCCGCCATCACATGTTCAAAATGGAACCGGTTAGGCGAACAGACGCTCACCACATCCGGTTTTACTTCCTGCAACATCTCGTGAGCGTCCTGCCATGCCGATGGAATAGCATAACGTTCCGCGAACGCCTGTGCCTGCTCAAGGCGGCTGTCCATGACAGCCACCATTTGAACATCACTGCGCGTGGCGTAATACGAGGCATGCACTTTGTCTGCAACCTGCCCGGCGCCAATGATGGCGACGCGCAGAGGCAAAGGTGTAGAAGCACTCATCACGCTCGTCATCCTTAGCATTCACGCAAGTAAGTGAGAGAGTCCTTATAGGCCTGAGCCGGATCGTCGGCACGCACCCGGCACTCGTACACGACATAACCCTGATAGTTATCGGCACGCAGCTGATCGAACAGGCTGGCGAAATCGAGGCTGCCGCTGCCCGGCTGATAGCGGTGGTTATCAGCAATGTGCACATGACCCAGCAGGTCGCGGTTGTGATGCAGCGCTTCCGTCAGGGAGTCTTCTTCAATATTCATGTGGTAGAAATCACCGATGATCTGCACGTGCTTCAGGCCGTTCTCTTCGATATAACGACGCGCGTCGGCCAGGGTGTTGATCATATGATCCTGATAGCGGTTCAGCGGCTCCAGGTAGACGGTAGTACCGGTGCGCGCTGCCACCTCATCCAGCCAGCGCAGGGAAGCGCTGACCGCTTTGCGATCGCCGTCCAGGCTACGTGGCGAAGTCATTGGCGGCAGACGGAAGGTAAACATCCCCCACGCAGCCGGAACAATAATCCCCTTGCCGCCCACTTCTGCCAGCGCTTCAAGAATGCGTTCAATCTGCTGTAGACCGTTCAGGCGGCGTTCTTCGATAAAATCCCCGATCCAGCCATCGTATCCGCCACAGGCCGTCGTGACCGGCAGGCCGGTGACTTTGATAGCCGCTTTTACTTCGTCGAGGTTTTCCACCAGCAGCCGGCCATCAATTTCGTAGCCATCAAATCCCATCGCTTTGATGTATTCGAATTTCTCCATGATAGCGGTCGGGAAAAAGGCCTGGTTTTGTGTTGCGATTTTCATGATTTGCTGTCCTTAGCTTAAAAAGTGACGCCCATTTTGATACTGAGTTCCGGGTGCTGATCGACATACTTCATATAGCTTTCCGGGCTGGTGGTGAAGGTGACGACCGGGTCGATCAGATCTTCGCAATTGAGATAACCGTTCATCAGCAATTCCCAGCAGGTCTCTTCAATACGCTTGCGGCTCCAGCGCGGATAATCCGGGTTGGGTTCACTGCATGCGCGGGAGAAGACAATTTTGGCGTTGTTGAAGTGTGCCTCGCGACCAAGGTTGAAGCCCGCCGCAAACGGCTTGGCGAAGGCCACGTAGGAGATTGTTCCACCGTAGGCGAGACCGCGCAGAGCAGATTGCAGCGCATCTGCAAATCCGCTGGTTTCGATGATCACATCCGCGCCCTGCTTGCCGGTCAGTTTCTTAATTTCCAGACCGACATCGGTACCGATTGGGTTCAGGCAGTGGTCTGCACCGTGACGGCGGGCGATCTCACAGCGATGTTCGATAGGATCGACACCAATAACCACTGACGCGCCGGCTTTTTTCGCCAGCTGAATCGCAATCTGACCAATCGCGCCCAACCCCACAACCACGACGAAATCCCCTACGCGGACGTTAGCATCACGCACGCCGCTCATGGCGAACTGCGCCGGATCGTAACAAACGGCGTTTTTCCAGGATGCGCCCTGCGGCATTTTGCGCAGCTTATAGTTGTTCACCGCGTTAACGATGACCGTTTCCTGCAACGGGCCGTAGCAGCAGACGCTGTCGCCGATCTGGTATTCCGTCACGTCCGCACCACATTCGATGATGTCGCCGACGATCATGTTCCCCAGCTGGAATTTATCAAATTCGATGCCGCGCGCTGCACCTTCTTCACGCGGCGTAAACATCTGCCACTCAGCGTTGAACTCTTCATCAATGAACGGGCTTGCCGCGCGGAAATCCACGACTTCAGTGCCGTGTTTCGGGGCGCCATAACGGGCACGAATCTTCACCTCATGTGCTGCAACAGGACGATCTTCGTATTCCACCAGCGCCGCTACACGAGGCGCTGTCGCAACTAATTTTTTCATGACTGACTCCTTGTTAAAATCGGCCGCCTCAGCCCTTCACGCCGCCGGCGGTCAAACCACTTTTAATGAAACGTTCAGACAGGGCATACATAATGACGACCGGAAGTGCCGTGACCAGCGATGCCGCCATCATGCGACCCCAGATGTAATCTGGCGTACTGAAGAGCGTGTTCAGCCCCACCGGCAACGTAAAGTTGCTGGCGCTGGACAGGAAAATGGAGGCGAACAGATAGTCATTCCACGCCACCATGAAGCAGTAGACAAAGACCGACACCAGACCCGAGATCGCCAGCGGCACGGTGATGCGGAAGATGATTTGCAGGCGATTCAGGCCGTCCATCATCGCGGCTTCTTCGATTTCGTCCGGGATGGTGTCGAAATAGCTGCGCAGCATAAAGACCGCGGTAGGCAACGTCTGCGTCACCATGGTGATGATCAGCGCCAGTTCGGTGTCATAAATGCCGAGCGCGGTGATGATTTTGAACAGCGGCACCACCAGCAGGATCCCGGAGAACATATAGACGGTGTAGAAGCTCGCATTGATCGTCGTGCGCCCTTTAAAGCGCAGTTTGGATAACGCATACGCGCCCAGCGTGCCGAGAAACACCGCAATGACCGAGGAGGTCAGCGACACCACCATGCTGTTACGAAAGTAATCCACAAACGGGAAAATCAGCGGGTTAAAGATGTCGATGTAGTGCTGTAGCGTCCACTCCTGCGGCAGAATGGTCGGGTGCAGCGAGATCGCCTCTTTCGCGCTTTTGAACGACGTCATCAACATCACAAAAAATGGAAACAGCGTGATAATCAGAAATAGCGCCAGTCCCAGATAAAAACCGATACGGCCCAGAACGCGTTTATTTGTTGCCATTGAGGTTTACCCTTTTTCTGGTCAGCAGAATGACAGCGAAGATGATCACAAACAGCACAACGGAAATGGCGGCTGCTTTACCCAGGTCATTGAACGCAAAGGCGGTTTTGTAGAGATATACGCCCAGAATGTCGACCTTGGTGGTGAGCAGATAAACATCCGCAAACATGTAGAACATCCAGATGGTTCGCAGCGTGACCACCGTGGCCAGCACCGGCATGATGGCGGGCAACGTCACGATACGAAAACGCTGCCAGGCATTTGCTCCGTCCATCTCTGCCGCTTCGTACAATGATTTATCAATGGTCTGTAAAATCGCGAGGAACGAGATAAAGGCGTACGGGAAGTAACGCCAGATGGCGAACAGCACAACCAGGACAAAACTGCTGCCAGGATTATCGAACCACAGCGGCGCCTGATCGTAGAGATGCAGCAGATCAACGCCCAGATAGTTCACAATCCCGTAGCCGTTGTTGAACATGTATTTCCAGGCAAATACCAGTGAAATAGACGGCGTCACGTAGGACAGAATCACCAGTGAACGTGCCGTTTTCCGCATGCGGAATTCACGGTTAAAGAAGATCGCTACGGCCAGTCCCAGCCCGGTGCTGCCGAGCACGACCAGCGCCGTATACCAGAACGTCATCCACAGGGAGTGCCAGAACGCAGCATCGCCCAGAATGCGAATGTAGTTATCCAGGCCGACGAACACCGCATCAATACGCGGGTTCAGCGGTAAACGTAAAAAACTGATTTCAATGTTGGAAATCATTGGCCAGGCCACCAGGCCCCCCAGCAAAATCAGGCTGGGGGCCAACAGCAGCATGGCGAAAGGCATATCTGAACGACCAGAAAACAACGTCTTCATAATTCCCTTCGCAAAGCGCTCCTATCGTTGTGTTATCAGGTCAGTCAGTTTCTTCTGGCTGTTGCTTAACGTCGCATTGAGATCTTTTTGTCCCACCGTCACGTTATGCACCATGGAACTGATAATGCCGGAGCCGGTAACGTCTCCCATGCGGGTAAAGTTTTTGTCGCCTACGGCGCCAAATACCTGGACGTTCGGGAACTGGGCAATCAGCTCGTAAGGCAGTTGGCCAAAGGCTTTGATCACGTCGTTGTTTTTCCAGCTATCAGTGCCCACCACGAGTTTGTTCACCGGCAGCGCCGCGCCAGGGGACATCATCACCCAGTCAGACGCGTTTTGAGCCTGCTCCATCCAGGTCACAAACTTTTCTGCCGCCTGCGTTTCCTCTTCGGTCTGGCCGGTCGTGATCGTCAACGAGGTGATCATGCCGTACACGGCTGATGATTTTTCCGTCGGGACCACGAACCCCAGGTTGGCCGGATTGCCATCTTTGTAGACCGCGGGCAGGATATAGGTGGAGTAAACGGCCATAGGCGCAGAGCCGTTCATGAAGGCGTCTTTGATCTCCATGACATCATTGGAGCCCGGCATGGTGTTCGCGGCCAGTGCCCGATAAAACGCCAGCGCTTTCGACATTTCAGGGGTATCGATTTTCACGTTGCCGTTTGCATCAAAGACGTTGGCTCCGCCTGACAACGCAAACTGCGAGAAGGCCTGCTCCGTCATGACGCTTTCTGCGGTTGGAAGCGCGATACCGTAATGTTTTTTCGCCGGATCGTTGAGCGCCTGACTGGCTTTCAGCAGTTGCTCCCAGTTGTGCGGTTCTTCGATTCCCGCTGCCGCGAGCGCATCTTTGTGATACCAGACGCCGGACAGCCACGCGCTAACCGGCACCCCCGTCCATGCCTTGCCGTCTTCGGTGCGAACAACGCGTAAAATACCGTCGTAAAAGGTATCTTCACCGACGGCTTTAATCGCGTTGCCGATCGCGTCACGGTCCAGCAGTTGCTCTTTATCCATGACTTTGGCGTAGTCATGGCTGACTTCAATCACTTCCGGCAGCGCGCCGGTACGGGCCAACGTAATGACCTTGGTGTTATAGGCATCTTCCTCAACGGGGACCTGTTTCACCGTAATAGTCGGGTTTTCTTTCTCGAATTTTTCGATCAGTTTCGTAATAACTGCCTGACGCTCCTGTTCTACCGACGAGTGCATAAACTCAATGGTGACCTGAGATGCTTTATCGTCCTTACAGCCTGATAACAGGGCGCACGAAACCAGTGCTGATAACAGCACAATTTTGGGCATTTTCATTTTAGGGTCCTTTTTAGTTTTCTTTAATCCACATTACCTGCCATGGATTGAGGGTCAGTTCCGTACCGCTAATATCTTGTCCTGAGAGTAATTCCCTACCAAAGAGCGTTTGTCCATAAACGGTCTGCATTTTATTGCTAAAATTAAATAATGCTGTCATTCGCTCGCCATTTTCAGCAACACGAACAATTTTAAGAATATGTTCACCGATTGCGTCAAAAATAGCCTGACTATCCGGATGGAACGCACGCTCGCCGCGACGAATAGCAATAAGCTCACTCAAACGAGAATAAATCTGATAACGTATACTCTTATTATTATTAAGCTCCCGATCAACCTGACCTGCGGTGTATTTCTTCCTGTTTATCGCGCGATTATATCCGAGACGTTCGACACCTTCATAATCGTTACGCGAACCAAGAATGCTTTGAATATATACAGCCGGTACGCCAGGAAAACTTAATAACACAGCATGCGCCAGGATGAACCGCGCAATGCGCTCATCATCTGAGCTGTCTCGCAAACTCAACGCATCAAGATAGGTGACATTAATTTCATAGGGGCTTCGCGTTCCGTCAGGATTATTTTTCCAGTTGACCAGCGCGCCTTCCTGCTGAAGCTTTTCGACCAGCGAAAGGATCTCTGATTCCGGAAGGATGCCGCGTAACGGGTTCAATCCGATACCATCATGTGAAGCCAGGAAATTAAACCAGGTGGTGTAAGTTGAAGGCAGCGCCAGCGAGCCCGCCCACCGGCACAGGGCTTTGACATCCTGACGATGAACGGCGTGCAGCACCAGCGGTGGTAAGGAAAACTGATAGACCATCTGGGCTTCATTTTCACCATCACCGAAGTAAGAGATATTGTCTTTGTGGGGAACATTTGTCTCAGTGATGATCACCGTTCCAGGCGCCACGGCGTCCGTAATGGCGCGGAACAGCTGGATAAGGCAATGGGTTTGTTCCAGATGGATACAGGTGGTTCCCGGGATCTTCCACATAAACCCGACCGCATCCAGACGGATATAACGCGCCCCTTCCATGAGGTAATGGAGCAGAACGTCAACCATGGCAATCAGCACCTGCGGCGAGGCGAAATTGAGATCGATCTGGTCATCGCTGAATGTGGTCCACAGATGACGAACGCTGCCATCATTAAGCGTGAACGGCGTCAGCAGCGGTAATGCGCGGGGACGCGTCACCGCCGATAAATCGGTTTCGGGATCGACAGAAATAAAGAAATCTTCGTAGCCCGGCTTCTGCGCCAGATAATTAGCAAACCATTCGCTTTTCGCTGACATATGGTTGCAAACGAAGTCAAACATTAAGCTGGCAGACTGTTTTAATTCCGCGACATCTCGCCAGGTTCCGGTTTCAGGTGCAACTTCGTGATAATCAATAACGGAAAATCCATCATCCGACGACCACGGATAAAACGGTAACAGATGGACATGAGAAAACGTGCGAGAAAGCCATTCATTATAGAAACGGGTAAATACCGGCAACGCTTTCTCCCCTTTCGCGGAGAACTGATCGGCATAGGTAATCAGCACAACGTCTTTTTCATCCCAGCCTGACTTACGCTTTTCCGTAATATTAACCGCCGCCTTTTCAAGCTTAGTTAATAACACGTTAAGGTGTGCATCTGAAAATGATTCACCGTAAATATGATTGATAAGTTTTTTAATTTTTGCGTTCACATTATTTTCCATGGTAGCGGTCCCACGGATTGGCAATCTACTCCCATGTAAAATATCTGTCAACGGACCCGGGGGCAGAAAGCGGCAATCTCAGCGCAGCGCAACGCATTATTGTGAGCTGCCGCAAAGAAAGCAGAAAAGCATAAGAAACGCAGAAGGGAAAGTCATGCCCCTTCTCTGGGCGAGAAAGGGCTTATGCGGGAGGAACTAGCGTGACAGGTAGCGCCGGGAAACGCGTTTTGCCAGCTTCTGTAACAGCGGCTCCAGAGCGACCGCCAGCATCATTCTGACCGGCTTGCGGGCAACAGACTTGATCGCCCAACCCGCCACACCGGCCGGGCCATAACGTAACGCCGTCATCAGAACCAGTTTACCTGCGATTTTCAGGCCGGGTTTTACCTTCTGACCGGCCTGTTGCCAGTTTTGTTTCATGTAAGTTCTCTCTTAAAGCTGACGAAAACGACTTCTCAGCGTAAAGGTATCGGAGGTGACATAACGTTCCATCTCGCGCAATCGCTTCTCCCCTGCGCTCAGCTGTTCATCCACCGCGTTCAGGAGATCGCTGCTGGTTGGCGTGTTCTCCGCATCCAGCTCACCTTCCGGCATAGGATCGAGTACAAACGACAGAATGATGTATGCCACCAGTGTAATAAAGGCCAGGCCGAAGAAAATCGACAATACCGTGACCACACGCACCAGTTTTACCGGAACATCCAGATAGTGCGCCAGCCCGGCGCAAACGCCCCGAACCATGCCCTGCTGTGGGATCCGCCACAGTTTTTTATTCAGATTCAGTCCAGCCATTACCGTTCCCTCCAGTTCGGGTGTTCCGCGTCCAGGATCGCTTCCAGCGCCTGAATACGTTCGCGCATTTTATTTGCCTCGGCAGAGAGCTGCGCCAGCCGCTGTTGTTCACTCTGCGACAGCTCACCGCGTGAAGAGCGGTTGCTGTAGTGCAGCCATAACCAGATGGGCAGAACAAACAGCACGAAAATGGTCAGGGGTATAGCGAGAAAAAGCGCGCTCATGTGTACTCCTTGTCTTACGATGCGGCACGCTCAGGTGCCGCAGGAATTATTATTGGTTGTCTTGTTTCATTTTGGCTTTCAGCGCAGCCAGTTGCTCGCTAATTTCATCATCGGCTTTCAGGTCAGCAAACTGCTGATCCAGGGTTTTCTGCTTACCGATGCTGTGGCTTTCGGCTTCCGCTTCCATGTGGTCGATACGGCGTTCAAACGATTCGAAACGGGCCATCGCTTCATCCAGCTTGCCGCTGTCCAGCTGGCGACGCACGTCGCGGGACGAGCTTGCAGCCTGGTGGCGCAGCGCCAGCGCCTGTTGACGTGCACGGGTTTCGCTGAGTTTGTTTTCAAGCTCACCAATCTCTTTCTTCATACGCGTCAGAGTATCATCCACCAGCGTCACTTCGTGTTCCAGCGTGGCAACCATGTCGGTCAGCTTCTGCTTCTCAATCAGCGCAGCGCGGGCCAGATCTTCTTTATCTTTACGCAGCGCCAGTTCCGCTTTTTCCTGCCATTCGTTAAGCTGGGCAGTTGCCTGCTCGATACGACGCGTTAACTGCTTTTTCTCTGCCAGCGCGCGGGCGGAGGTGGAGCGTACTTCAACCAGCGTGTCTTCCATCTCCTGAATCATCAGGCGCACCAGCTTCTGCGGATCTTCCGCTTTCTCCAGCAGCGAGTTGATGTTGGCGTTCACGATGTCGGCAAAACGAGAAAAAATACCCATAATTCAATCCTCATAGTTCTGTTATCGGGCGATGCCCTGCTGAGTAGTTAATACAAATCCCATGCCAACTTTTTATCTTATTGATTTTACTGAGTGTGATTGATATTTATCCAGCCAGCGGCTATTCTCACCTGGTGAATATCACTAAGGAGTGGTTAATTTCATCATGGCTGAATATAAAGATAATTTGCTTGGCGAGGCCAACAGCTTCCTGGAAGTGCTTGAACAGGTATCGCGCCTCGCGCCGCTGAATAAACCGGTGCTGATTATCGGTGAGCGCGGAACGGGTAAAGAACTTATCGCTAACCGCCTGCACTTTCTGTCTGGCCGCTGGGACGGCCCTTTTATTTCCCTTAACTGCGCGGCGCTGAATGAAAACCTGCTCGACACCGAGCTGTTTGGTCATGAAGCTGGCGCCTTCACCGGCGCACAAAAACGCCATCCCGGACGCTTTGAGCGCGCCGATGGCGGAACGCTCTTTCTCGACGAGCTGGCGACCGCGCCGATGCTGGTGCAGGAAAAGCTGCTGCGCGTCATTGAGTACGGTGAACTGGAACGCGTTGGCGGCAGTCAGCCCCTCCAGGTCAACGTTCGCCTGGTATGCGCCACCAACGCCGACCTGCCCGCGATGGTGGCTGAGGACAAATTCCGCGCCGACCTGCTGGACAGGCTGGCTTTCGATGTTGTACAGCTGCCGCCGCTGCGGGAGCGGCGCAGCGATATCATGCTACTGGCCGATCAATTTGCCATTCAGATGTGCCGGGAACTGGGTCTGCCTCTCTTTCCGGGCTTCAGCGAACGGGCCACCGGGACCCTGCTCGGTTACCACTGGCCGGGCAATATTCGTGAACTGAAAAACGTGGTGGAACGGTCCGTTTACCGGCATGGCAGCAGCGAGACCGAACTGGACAACATTATTCTCGATCCTTTTCGGCGCGAGGAGAAACAGCTCCCTGCTCCGGCGACGCGCCAGCAGGCTCCGGCGTTGCCGCTCGATTTACGCCAGTTCCAGCATCAGCAGGAGCAACAGCTGCTTGAGCAGAGCCTGAAAGAGGCGAAATATAATCAGAAACGGGCAGCTGAACTGCTGGGCCTGACCTACCATCAGTTAAGGGCATTGCTCAAAAAACATCAAATGCGCTGACATTATCAGCACTTACCCCCAGACATTTTTACGAAGCAGGCGTAAGTGCGATACACTTTGCAGATCGAATCTAAAAACCTTAAAAACTATGCGCCTGGTTTTATCGTCCCTGTTTGCACTCGGTTTGTTCAGCAATCTGGCCTTTGCTGCGCCCGATCGCGCTGTGCCTCCTGATATCCGTGATAGTGGTTTCGTCTACTGCGTCAGCGGTCAAGTTGATATTTTTAATCCGCAAAAAGCGGGGAGTGGCCTGATTGTCGATACGCTGGCCGCACAGCTCTACGATCGCCTGCTCGACGTCGATCCTTATACCTATCGGCTGGTTCCGGAGCTTGCTGAAAGTTGGGAAGTGCTTGATAACGGCGCCACATACCGCTTTCGTCTACGCGATGATGTCGCATTTCAGCACACCCCGTGGTTTACCCCAACCCGTAAGCTCAACGCGGATGACGTGGTTTTCACCTTCCAGCGCATATTCAACCGCAATCATCCGTGGCATAACGTTAATGGCGGGAACTTCCCCTATTTCGACAGTCTGCAATTCGCGGACTCGGTCAAAAGCGTTCGCAAACTGGATAACCGTACGGTTGAGTTTCGACTGAATCGCCCGGATGCCTCCTTCCTCTGGCATCTGGCGACGCACTACGCCTCGGTCATGTCAGCCGAATACGCGGATCAGCTGACGAAAAAGGATCGTCAGGAACGTCTCGATCGTGAGCCTGTAGGCACCGGTCCGTTCCAGTTAGCAGAGTACCGCGCCGGACAATACATTCGCCTGCAACGCCACGATCGTTTCTGGCGCGGCAAGCCGCTGATGCCGCAGGTTATTGTTGATCTGGGTTCAGGTGGAACAGGCCGACTCTCCAAACTGCTGACCGGCGAGTGCGACGTGCTTGCCTGGCCTGCGGCCAGCCAGTTGACCATTTTGCGCGACGACCCACGCCTGCGCCTGACCCTGCGCCCGGGCATGAACATCGCTTATCTGGCGTTTAACACCGATAAGCCGCCGCTGAATAATCCGGCCGTGCGCCATGCGCTGGCGTTAGCGATCAACAACCAGCGTCTGATGCAGTCGATTTACTACGGTACCGCGGAAACCGCCGCCTCTATTCTTCCGCGCGCCTCCTGGGCCTATGACGGCGAGGCGAAGATTACGGAATATAATCCGGCGAAAGCGCGCGAACAGCTTAAAGCGCTGGGGGCAGAAAACCTGACGCTACAGCTGTGGGTGCCCACCAGCTCTCAGGCGTGGAACCCCAGCCCGCTAAAAACGGCGGAGCTGTTGCAGGCTGATATGGCGCAGGTGGGCGTTAAGGTGATCATCGTGCCTGTCGAAGGCCGTTTCCAGGAGGCGCGTCTGATGGACATGAATCACGACTTAACGCTGGCTGGCTGGTCCACCGACAGTAACGACCCGGACAGCTTCTTCCGTCCGCTGCTGAGCTGTGCGGCAATCAACTCCCAGACCAACTACGCCCACTGGTGTAACCGGGAATTTGATACCGTGCTGCAAAAAGCGCTGGCGTCTCAACAGCTTGCCTCACGCATTGAGGCCTACGATGAAGCGCAAAATATTCTGGCCAGAGAACTTCCCGTGTTGCCGCTTGCCTCTTCCCTGCGCCTCCAGGCCTACCGTTACGATATTAAAGGGCTGGTACTCAGCCCGTTTGGTAACGCCTCCTTCGCGGGCGTGACCCGTGAGAAAGAACAAGAGGTGAAGAAACCATGATTATATTTACCTTGCGTCGGCTGCTGTTACTGCTGGTGACCCTGTTCTTCCTGACCTTTGTCGGCTTTAGCCTGAGCTACTTTACGCCGCACGCCCCGCTTCAGGGCTCATCTCTCTGGGACGCCTGGCTGTTCTGGTTTAATGGCCTGCTGCACTGGGATTTTGGCGTGTCCAGCATCAACGGACAGCTCATCTCCGAACAGCTGAAAGTGGTTTTCCCGGCCACCATGGAGCTGTGTATACTCGCCTTTGGCTTTGCCCTCATGGTGGGGATCCCGGTGGGAATGCTGGCGGGAATTTATCGTAATAAATGGCAGGATAAATTTATTAGTGCGCTTGCCTTAATTGGCTTTTCCATCCCTGTTTTCTGGCTGGCGCTGCTGCTTACCCTCTTCTTCTCACTGACGTTAGGCTGGCTGCCGGTATCTGGCCGTTTTGACCTGCTGTATAACGTGCAAACGGTGAGCGGCTTCGCCATCGTTGACGCCTGGCTTTCTGATTCAGTCTGGCGCGACGAAATGATCGTGAGTGCGCTGCGCCACATGGTGCTGCCGGTGCTTACGCTGGCCGTCGCGCCGACGACCGAGGTGATCCGCCTGATGCGCATCAGCACTATCGACGTCTTCGATCAAAACTATGTGAAAGCCGCCGCCACGCGCGGACTGTCTCGCCTGACGATTTTACGTCGCCATGTGCTGCACAATGCGTTGCCCCCCGTAATCCCACGTCTTGGGCTGCAATTCTCAACCATGCTGACGCTGGCAATGATCACCGAGATGGTTTTCAGCTGGCCGGGCCTTGGGCGCTGGATGATCAACGCCATTCGCCAGCAGGATTACGCGGCGATCTCCGCCGGCGTGATGGTGATTGGCTCGCTGGTCATTATTGTTAACGTTATTTCCGATATTTTGGGTGCCATGGCCAACCCATTGAAGCATAAGGAATGGTATGCCTTACGATAACGTCTACAGCGAAAAGCGCACGCCCGGTGCGCTACGTACCGTGTGGCGTAATTTTTACGGCGACACCACGGCGATGATCGGCTTTTACGGCTGCATTGGCCTCGTGTTGCTGTGCGTTTTGGGTTCGTGGTTTGCACCGTATGGCATCGATCAGCAGTTCCTTGGCTATCAGCTTTTACCGCCGTCGTGGTCGCGCTACGGGGAGGTTTCGTTCTTCCTGGGGACTGACGATCTCGGACGCGACGTGCTAAGTCGTTTGCTGAGCGGCGCCGCACCGACGGTAGGCGGCGCGTTCGTGGTCACCCTGGCTGCCGCAATCTGCGGCCTGGCGCTGGGCATTTTTGCCGGCTCAACCCACGGGCTGCGGTCGGCCGTGCTTAACCATATTCTTGATACCCTGCTCTCTATTCCTTCGCTGCTGCTGGCGATTATCGTCGTGGCCTTCGCGGGGCCGCACCTCACCCATGCGATGTTCGCCGTCTGGCTGGCCATTCTGCCGCGCATGGTGCGCTCGGTTTACAGCCTGGTTCACGACGAGCTGGAGAAAGAGTATGTCGTTGCCGCCCGCCTGGATGGCGCCACCACGTTTAATATTTTGTGGTTTGCCGTGCTGCCTAACATTGCCGCCGGGCTGGTGACGGAGATCACCCGCGCCCTGTCGATGGCGATTCTGGATATCGCAGCGCTGGGCTTCCTGGACCTTGGCGCGCAGCTCCCCTCCCCGGAATGGGGCGCCATGCTCGGCGATGCGCTGGAGCTGATTTACGTTGCGCCGTGGACGGTCATGCTGCCGGGCGCGGCCATCATGGTGAGCGTGCTGCTCGTTAACCTGCTGGGCGACGGGATCCGCCGCGCAATCAATGCGGGGGTGCAATAATGCCGTTACTCGATATCCGCAACCTCACGATCGAAATTAAAACGGGCGAAGGCTGGGTCAAGGCCGTGGATCGCATCAGTATTACGCTCGCAGAGGGCGAAATCCGCGGGCTGGTGGGCGAATCGGGTTCAGGGAAAAGTCTGATCGCCAAGGCCATTTGCGGCGTGGCGAAGGACAACTGGCGGGTGACCGCCGATCGTATGCGCTTCGACGACATCGATCTGTTGCGTCTCTCCCCGCGCGAACGCCGTAAACTGGTGGGCCATAACGTCTCGATGATTTTCCAGGAGCCGCAATCCTGTCTCGACCCGTCCGAGCGCGTCGGGAAACAGCTGATGCAGAACATTCCCGGCTGGACCTATAAAGGCCGCTGGTGGCAACGTTTCGGCTGGCGTAAACGCCGTGCCATTGAGCTGTTGCACCGTGTCGGGATCAAAGACCATAAAGACGCGATGCGCAGTTTCCCCTACGAACTGACCGACGGTGAATGCCAGAAAGTGATGATTGCCATCGCCCTGGCGAATCAGCCGCGTCTGCTGATTGCGGACGAACCAACGAACGCGATGGAGCCAACCACCCAGGCCCAGATTTTCCGCCTGCTCACTCGTCTGAACCAGAATAACAACACCACCATTTTGTTGATCAGCCACGACCTGCAAATGCTGAGCAAGTGGGCGGATAAAATTGACGTAATGTATTGCGGCCAGACGGTAGAAACCGCGCCAAGCGAGGACCTGGTGACGACGCCGCATCATCCCTACACGCAGGCGCTGATCAGGGCGATCCCGGACTTTGGCAGCGCGATGCCGCACAAAAGCCGGCTGAATACACTGCCTGGCGCGATACCGCTGCTGGAATCGCTGCCCATTGGCTGCCGTCTGGGTCCGCGTTGCCCGTATGCTCAGCGCAAATGCATTGAAACACCGCGCCTGACAGGGCCGAAAAACCATCTGTTTGCCTGTCATTTCCCGCTGAACATGGAGAGAGAGTGAAATGGTCGAAACCTTACTGGAAGTACGTAACCTGAGTAAGACCTTTCGCTATCGCACCGGCCTGTTTCACCGTCAGACCGTCGAGGCTGTTAAACCCCTGAGCTTTACGCTGCGCGAAAAGCAGACGCTGGCGATTATCGGTGAAAACGGCTCGGGCAAATCGACCCTGGCAAAAATGCTCGCGGGTATGGTCGAGCCGAGCGGCGGTGAAATACTGATTGACGATCATCCTCTGGAATTTGGGGACTACTCTTTTCGCAGTCAGCGCATCCGGATGATTTTTCAGGATCCGTCGACGTCCCTGAACCCGCGTCAGCGTATTTCCCAGATCCTGGATTTCCCGCTGCGGTTGAATACCGACCTGGAGCCGGAAGCGCGTCGCAAACGGATTGTCGAAACCCTGCGTCTGGTAGGCCTCCTGCCCGACCATGTCAGCTATTACCCGCACATGCTGGCCCCGGGCCAAAAACAGCGTCTCGGTCTGGCCCGCGCGCTGATCCTGCGCCCGAAGGTCATCATCGCCGACGAAGCGCTGGCGTCGCTGGATATGTCGATGCGTTCGCAGCTCATTAACCTGATGCTGGAGTTACAGGAAAAGCAGGGGATCTCGTATATTTACGTGACTCAGCATCTGGGCATGATGAAGCACATAAGCGACCAGGTGCTGGTGATGCACCAGGGAGAAGTTGTCGAGCGCGGCAGTACCGCTGACGTACTGGCCTCCCCGCTCCACGATCTGACAAAACGCCTGATTGCCGGCCACTTTGGTGAAGCGTTGACGGCGGACGCGTGGCGTAAAGATCGTTAGCCGCTGCGTAACCCGCTTGCCAGCAGAGTAAACACCTCTATGGCATGCGGGAGGGTCTTCTGCGGTTCTTCACTCGCGGCAATCAGCAGAGCCGCATTCAGAGCAGCGCCATTCAGCAGATGGGCTGCGACTCTGGCATCCATCTTTTTGATTACGTTGCACTCCATCATTTTTTCGATGGTCTGACGGGTCGACTCAAGGCAGCTGTTCTGGCTGGGCCATTGCGCCGGGTCGCCCAGAACAGCCGGGCCGTCAAGGAGGACGATACGCTGAACTTCCGGAACGAGCGCCATTTTGATATAGGCGATGCCCTCCGCCAGCAGTCGCTCCCAGTCATCTTCGGCGGCGGCGGCAATCGCTTTTGCGTTTGCTGCCATTTCGCTGTCTATCTGCGCGACCACCGCCGCCAGTAGTCCCTTCTTGTCGTTGAAATTATGATATAGCGCGCCGCGTGTTAACCCCACGCTTGCCGTGAGTTCATCCATTGACGCTGCGGCATAGCCTTTTTCAGCAAATGCCTTTCGCGCCGCCTGAATCATTTTCTCGCGATTTTCCTGGGCCGTTTCAGCGCGACGTTTTGTAGCCATGGGACTTCCTTAATTAAGCGATAACTATAATTTGACATACGCGACGTATGTGAATTACATTTTTCACATACATCGCGTATGTTACTTCTACCGCGTAAGCACAACAATACCTCTGACAGAAAAGGAAAAGCCATGCCTTCACGTGATCCCGTCTTCCCGGCTAACCGACATGCCCTCTATGAAGAGCATGGCTATTCAGCTGCAATTCGCTCTGGCGATCTGTTATTTGTTTCCGGTCAGGTTGGCAGCCGCAGCGATGGCACACCTGAACCCGACTTCCCCGCTCAGGTGCAGCTGGCGTTCGATAATTTACGGGCGATCCTGGCAGCCGCGGGATGTACTTTTGACGATCTGATTGATGTCACGACGTTTCATACCGATCCTGAAAACCAGTTCCCCGTTATCATGGAGGCGAAAAAACTGGCATTTCCCCACGCTCCTTACCCAAACTGGACAGCAATAGGCGTTAACTGGCTTGCGGGTTTTGATTTCGAAATTAAGGTTATCGCCAGAATCCCCTCGTCAGCGAATTAAGATCCGGCTGTATAAGCGTGAAGCTCCGGGCAGTCTCTGGTTGGATGAGGCGAACCCCGCGTGCGGTGATATACTGCTGGGATACACACGAAACAGCCTGATGAAGAGACAGTTCGACCTCTTCCGTGAGCCCATTCACGGCGCAGGAGCGAGAAATATCGTGACACAAGGGGCTGTGAGTGGGCTATAATTTCGAGCTAATTTCGAATGATTTTGAAATACTGCCTGTAACGCTATGAATTACAAGGCAAAATAAGCAATGAATATAAGGATTAAAGCTATGGGTTTTCTTTCCGGTAAGCGCATTCTGGTGACTGGCGTTGCCAGCAAACTGTCCATCGCATACGGCATCGCACAGGCAATGCATCGCGAAGGCGCTGAGCTGGCGTTCACCTACCAGAACGACAAGCTGAAAGGCCGTGTTGAAGAATTTGCCGCGCAGCTGGGTTCCAGCATTGTTCTGGAATGTGACGTTGCACAAGACGAAAGCATTGATGGCATGTTTGCTGAACTGGCAAAAGCATGGCCGAAATTCGACGGTTTTGTTCACTCCATCGGCTTCGCTCCTGGCGACCAGCTGGACGGCGACTACGTGAACGCGGTTACCCGTGATGGCTTCAAAATCGCCCACGACATCAGCTCCTACAGCTTCGTTGCAATGGCAAAATCCTGCCGCGCGATGCTGAACCCGGGCGCAGCCCTGCTGACTCTGTCCTACCTCGGCGCAGAACGTGCTATCCCTAACTACAACGTTATGGGTCTGGCGAAAGCGTCTCTGGAAGCCAACGTGCGCTACATGGCGAACGCGATGGGTCCTGAAGGCGTGCGTGTTAACGCTATTTCTGCGGGTCCAATCCGTACCCTGGCCGCTTCCGGTATCAAAGATTTCCGTAAAATGCTGGCACACTGCGAAGCGGTTACCCCGATTCGTCGTACCGTTACCATCGAAGATGTGGGTAACTCTGCGGCATTCCTGTGCTCTGACCTTTCCGCGGGCATCTCCGGCGAAGTGGTTCACGTTGACGGCGGCTTCAACATCGCTGCAATGAACGAGCTGGAAATCAAATAAGCTTGTCACTCTCTTCCCGCCAGGGAAGAGAGTTTCCTCCCGCCCCTCGTTATTCCGTTCAGCTATTTGTTATCACCTAACAATATTTTTCCCCTCATCCGCCTTACGCCAGGATATTGATCGCCATTTTGAGATCAAGGAACGCCCATGGAACAACGCCGTTTTTCCGGCAAAGGCCACTGGTATCATGAAACCCAGTCGAATCATTCGCAGACGGACGTTCTGCCGCTGGTGCCCGAAGCCGCTAACGTCGACGACCGTTTTTTGCTCGATTTAGCCCTGCCCGATGACATTCTCGCAAGCTGTGCTGGTTGGCTTACGCCTGCCCGAACTCTCTGTCATCTTTTGTTCCCACTTGATACTCCCGTGAACCGTCTGCATACGCTCAGCGCCTACGACAGGCTGAGCACGGCATTAACGGTTGCCCAGGCGTGTGGCGTTCAGCGGCTCTGTAACCACTACGCTGCTCTGCTCGCCCCTCTTCCGGGGCCGGACTCCTCCCGGGAAAGCAATCGACGCCTTGCAGAAATTACCCAGTATGCCCGCCAGTTAGCCAGCTCACCCGATGTCATCGATGATAAAGCCCAAAACCAGCTTGATGAGGTTGGACTCACAACGTATGACATTGTGCTCATCAACCAGATCATCGGCTTTGTCGGTTTTCAGGCGCGAGTGGTCGCGGTATTTCAGGCATTGCTTGGCCATCCGGTACGCTGGCTGCCCGGGCATCACATTCAGCCCCATACGCTGCCGGTCAGCTTCAGCAGATGGACCGCCACGCTACCCCCGGTTGAGCTAAAATATGCCAGTGCGCTTCAGCTTGAGGCGCTCTCACGCTGGCAGGCGGAACCGGCGCTTGAAGCGCTTACTCCTGTGCTGTGTCATGAGCCGATGCTGCTTGATCTGACGGGCGAAATTCTGCTTAACCATCCGCGAAGTGAAGGCCCCGCGTCTTCGATGCTCTCAGCCGCTCGTGCGCTGCTTGTCGCCTCTCCGGATCGCTTTAGCGCCGCCCAGTTAACGCCCCTGACCGGGTCAGGTCTCTCGCCAGAGAAGGCCATCAACCTGCTTACCCGAGATGCATTTTATGGCTGGCTGGACCGTCTGCGCGTGGCGCTCGGCAAAGAGGAATAACCATACTCTTTACCTAAAGAGCGCTTGCTGTAGCAGTGAGATTCGCGTAAAACTGTCAGCCGCTCAATGGCTACGAAAATAGAACATTATGTTTCAGGACAACCCGCTGCTAGCGCAGCTTAAACAGCAACTGCATTCCCAGACGCCGCGTGCAGAAGGGGTCGTAAAAGCCACGGAAAAGGGCTTTGGCTTTCTTGAAGTTGACGGGCAGAAGAGCTACTTCATTCCGCCTCCTCAGATGAAGAAAGTGATGCATGGCGACCGCATTTCGGCCGTTATTCATACCGAAAAGGAACGAGAGTCTGCCGAGCCGGAAGCACTGATCGAACCTTTCCTGACCCGCTTTGTCGGGAAAGTGCATAAAAAAGACGATCGTCTTTCTGTCGTGCCGGACCATCCTCTCCTGAAAGATGCTATTCCGTGCCGCGCCGCGCGTGGCGTTGAGCATGATTTTGTTGAGGGTGACTGGGCGGTTGCTGAGATGCGCCGTCATCCTTTAAAAGGCGATCGCGGTTTCTACGCCGAGCTTACCCAATACATTACCTTCGGCGACGACCATTTCGTCCCATGGTGGGTGACGCTGGCGCGCCACAACCTCGAAAAAGAAGCGCCTGAGGGCGTGGCGACTGAAATGCAGGACGAAGGTCTGGAACGTCGCGATCTGACGGCACTGGACTTTGTCACCATCGACAGCGCCAGCACCGAGGATATGGACGATGCGCTGTATGCCGAAGAGACAGCCGATGGCAAACTGCATCTGACCGTCGCCATTGCCGACCCTACCGCATGGATTGTCGAAGGCAGCAAGCTGGACGAGATGGCCAAAGTGCGCTCGTTCACCAACTACCTGCCGGGCTTTAACATTCCGATGTTGCCGCGTGAACTCTCCGACGATCTTTGCTCGCTGCGTGCGCACAAAGTACGTCCGGTGCTGGCCTGTCGGATGACCATTGCGGCTGACGGTACCATTGAAGAAGATATTGAATTCTTCGCCGCCACCATCGAATCCAAAGCCAAGCTGGCCTATGACGACGTGTCCGACTGGCTGGAGAACACGGGCAGCTGGAAACCCGAGTCCGACAACATTGCCGCACAAATTCGTCTGCTGCACCGCGTCTGCCTGAGCCGCAGCGAATGGCGTCAAACTCACGCGCTGGTCTTCAAAGATCGTCCGGACTACCGTTTTGTGCTGGGTGAAAAAGGTGAAGTGCTGAATATCGTCGCTGAGCCGCGCCGTATTGCCAACCGCATCGTTGAAGAAGCGATGATATCCGCCAACATTTGTGCCGCCCGCGTGCTGCGCGACAAATTAGGCTTTGGCATTTACAACGTGCACACCGGGTTTGATCCGGCGAACACCGAAGCGCTGGCTGCCCTGCTGAAAACCCATGACGTACACGTCGATCCTGAGGAAGTGCTGACCCTGCAAGGTTTCTGCAAACTGCGCCGCGAGCTGGACGCGCAGCCTTCAGGGTTCCTTGACAGCCGTATTCGCCGCTTCCAGTCCTTTGCGGAAATCAGCACCGAGCCAGGCCCGCACTTCGGCCTTGGCCTTGAGGCTTACGCGACCTGGACCTCCCCGATCCGTAAGTACGGCGACATGGTTAACCATCGTCTGCTGAAAGCGATCATCAAAGGGGAATCTGTTGCCCGCCCACAGGATGATACGACGTTGCAGATGGCAGAACGTCGCCGTCTCAACCGTATGGCGGAGCGTGATGTCGGCGACTGGTTATACGCGCGCTTCCTGAATGATAAGGCAGGGACTGACACCCGTTTCCCGGCTGAAATCATTGACATCAGCCGCGGCGGTATGCGCGTTCGTCTGGTGGATAATGGCGCCGTTGCCTTTATTCCTGCCCCGTTCCTGCATGCCGTTCGCGACGAACTGGTTTGTAGCCAGGAAAACGGGACCGTGCAAATTAAAGGCGAAACGGTTTACAAGGTCACTGACGTGATTGATGTCACCATCGCTGAAGTGCGCATGGAAACCCGCAGTATTATCGCGCGCCCTGTCGCCTGATAACCGCGTAAACTTCCGGCCGTTCCGTTAAGGGGTGGCCGGGAGTTCTCTTCTGTATTATCTCCCGCAAAATCATCGTTTTTTCTCACACTTTTCTGTTTCCCATCGCCACATTTCGCCAGAATTATCTACAGTAAAAGAGAGCCGTCATTGTCGACTGCAAATGAATAATTTGTGCGCTACTCAGCAGCCGCGGGAGAAAACGTGATGGACGATCTGGAGCAGAATTTGCTGTTTCGTTACATGGGTACGCATAGCCCCTGGTGGCGACTGACAGCAGACAGCAATGCTCTTCATCTTGCTGCCAGTGAAAGCGCTGACATCATTCAGGTGGTGGCGCTGAATGATGAGCAGGCCGCGCTAATCCGCCAGCTCACCGTGATAACCTCCAGCATTGCCATGACCCTGCCCTTGTACGGTGTGGACGTTCCCGTTCATCTTGTCGGCCGTAAAATTAACAAAAATGAGTGGGCAGGAACGGCATCAGCCTGGAACGATACTCCTTCCGTGGCGCGGGACCTGGCGCAGGGGCTCTCCTTCGCCGAACAGGTAGTGTCCGAGGCTAACTCCGTGATTGTGATCCTCGACCAGAACGGGAATATTCAGCGCTTCAACCGTTTAAGTGAAGAATATACGGGCCTGAAGGAACAGGAAGTTATCGGGCAAAACGTGTTCAAACTGTTTATGAGCCGTAGCGAAGCCGCGGCCTCCAAACGCAACATCACCGGTTTTTTTCGTAACGGCAGCTCGTACGAAGTTGAACGCTGGATCAAGACCCGCAAAGGGCAGCGCCTGTTTCTCTTCAGAAATAAATTTGTTCACAGCGGCAGCGGGAAAAATGAAATCTTCCTCATCTGTTCAGGTACCGATATAACCGAAGAGCGTCGGGCCCAGGAGCGCCTGCGCGTACTCGCCAATACGGATACGATTACCGGTTTGCCTAACCGAAACGCCATCCATGAGCTGATCTCTGATGCCATCACCGCTCGGGGTGACACCCAGGTAGGCGTGGTTTATCTCGATCTGGATAACTTTAAAAAAGTGAACGATGCCTATGGGCATATGTTTGGCGACCAGCTGCTACAGGCCGTTGCGCTGGCGATCCTGAGCTGCCTGGACGAAGGACAAACCCTGGCGCGCCTGGGTGGGGATGAGTTTATCGTGCTAGCCACCGATACCTCGCAGGGCGCGCTGGAAGCCATGGCATCGCGCATACTGACCCGACTTCGTCAGCCTTTCCGCATCGGGCTGATAGAGGTTTACACCGGCTGCTCGCTGGGCATCGCGCTTGCGCCCCAGCACGGTAACGATCGCGAAAGCGTCATTCGTAATGCCGACACCGCCATGTACACCGCCAAAGAAAATGGCCGGGGCAAATTCTGCGTCTTCTCGCCAGAGATGAACCAGCGCGTATTTGAATACCTGTGGCTGGATACCAACCTGCGTAAAGCGCTGGATAACGATCAGCTGTTAATCCACTACCAGCCCAAAATAACCTGGCGCGGCGAAGTCAGAAGTCTGGAGGCGCTGGTGCGCTGGCAGTCGCCAGAGCGTGGCCTGATCCCGCCGATGGAGTTTATCTCCTATGCTGAGGAGTCAGGGCTGATTGTGCCCCTGGGCCGCTGGGTTATGCTTGATGTGGTGCGCCAGGTGGCAAAATGGCGCGACAAGGGGATCAACCTTCGCGTCGCGGTCAACGTCTCCGCCCGTCAGCTGGCGGACCAGACCATCTTCAGCGACCTGAAGCAGGCGCTGAAAGACCTGAGTTTTGAATACTGCCCGATTGACGTGGAATTGACCGAAAGCTGTCTCATTGAAAATGAAGAGCTGGCCCTGTCAGTGATCCAGCAATTTAGCCGCCTGGGAGCGCAAATTCACCTGGATGACTTTGGTACGGGGTACTCTTCCCTGTCGCAGCTGGCGCGCTTCCCTATCGATGCCATTAAGCTTGACCAGGCTTTCGTGCGGGACATCCATAAGCAGTCCATTTCACAGTCGCTGGTGCGTGCGATAGTCGCCGTGGCGCAGGCGTTAAATTTGCAGGTCATTGCTGAAGGGGTGGAAAGTGCAAAAGAAGACGCCTTTCTGACGAAGAATGGCGTCAACGAACGGCAGGGTTATCTTTTTGCTAAGCCCATGCCCGCTGCCGCATTCGAGCGATGGCTAAAGCGCTATCAGGCCAGAAATGTCCGTTAGCTGGCTTTGCGTAAGCCCGTCGCCTGATGGCGATTTTGCAGCATAACCAGCCGCTCCATGTAGGCGATATCCTTCGGTTCAAGGCAGAAGGCGGCATCAACCCAATCCTCGGTAATGTCCATCAGCTCGCTTCGCGGAAGTGGCAGCACGCGCGTACGTGCACGCAGCATGGCCCTTACGCCGTTGAGCTTCGGCTGTAGCATGTCGATAAACGTCCGCACCGAAACATAGCTCTGTAACGGCTCGAATAAGAGATCCACAAGACCATACTGCTCATACCATTCCGCCGTATGCGTCTCACCTTTGTAGATCAGCGCCTCCGCCATTTTCATGCCGGCACGACGCGCCACCAGTGAATAGCCGCCCATGCCCGGGAACAGATTGAACGCGATTTCCGGAAAGCCTAATCGGGCATCGCGCTGGGCCAGAATGAAATGATGCGCCAGCGCGGCTTCAAACCCGCCCCCTAACGCGCTTCCTTCCACCATAGCCAGCGTGACAGCTCCGGTATCAAACCCTCGCGAGGCGGCATGAACGCAGTCCACACAGGCCCGGGCATAGGCGCGTAACGCTTCGCGTCGGTTGTTTTTGATGCACTCAACGAAGAACTGTAAATCACCGCCGGTATTGTAGATGTCGGGGACCAGCGATCCGGTGACCCAAAAATCAACGACAAATCCGGACTGTCGAACCAGCCAGGAGAGATTCATGATCTCCTCGATCAGCGCATGATTGAAGCAAGGCCGTGGCGTGGCACGTAACATCATCCACACCGTACGCCGTTCGGCCTCATAATAAGCCGCCAGTTGAGTGAATCGTTCAGCATCAGTAAACAATGTGCAGGTTGTCTGGTTGATAACTGTCATAGTCGAATTCCTCTTATAAAAAAGCGCGTTGCGCGCAGTTTTAGACTAATCCACCCCTACAACCCGCAGCATACGGGGGCCAAATTTATCACTTTCATTTATGAACTTTGGTTATTGCATTTTTTACCTTCTCTTTTGAATCAATTTTCTGCATCATTGATAATATTAACTTTTCGCTTCAGGGTGAGCTTATGTCTAACATTGATGCAACAGCCGTGGCACAGCGTATTGATACTGTGCTGGATATTCTTGTCGCAGGCGATTATCACTCTGCTATCCGTAACCTTGAAATCCTCAAGTCTGAACTGCTGGCTGAGAACGGCGCTGATGACGCTCCAGAATCCACTCAACCTAAAGCCCCGTGGGAAGTGTAGCCACGTCGTTTCCGCCCTTGCCTTTTAAATGGATGCTATGAATTCCCGACAACAAATCATTTTGCAGATGGTGATCGATCAGGGACGCGTAAGCGTGGTCGATCTCGCTAAAGCCACCGGCGTTTCTGAAGTCACCATTCGTCAGGATCTGAATCTGCTGGAAAAACAGAGCTACCTGCGGCGTGCGCACGGATATGCCGTTCCACTGGACAGCGACGACGTCGAAACCCGCATGATGAACAATTATGCGCTCAAGCGGGAGCTGGCGGAGTTTGCTGCATCCTTAGTGAATAGCGGTGAGACCGTCTTTATTGAAAATGGCAGCAGTAACGCCCTTCTGGCGCGCACGCTCGCCGATCAAAAAGACGTTACCATCATCACCGTAAGCAGCTATATCGCCCATCTGTTGAAGGAAACTCAGTGCGAGGTGATACTGCTGGGCGGCATTTACCAGAAGAAAAGCGAAAGCATGGTGGGGCCATTAACGCGTCAATATGTTCAGCAGGTTCACTTCAGTAAAGCATTCATTGGTATTGACGGCTGGCAGCCCGACACCGGCTTTACTGGTCGCGACATGATGCGTTCAGACGTGGTTAACGCAGTACTCGCCAAAGAGTGTGAAGCGATAGTGCTGACCGACAGCTCTAAGTTTGGCGCCGTACACCCTTATACGATGGGTCCGGCTTCGCGCTTCAGCCGCGTGATCACGGATGAGCGTTTGCGCGATGAATATCGCCAGCAATTAGAACAAGACGGCCTGACTGTCGATATTGTGAAAAAAACGGCCTGATTATCCTGCTGCGCCCGAATAATGGGCGCACTTAAACCTTTCTCTGAGAGTATTCTGACCCTGCCTTTAAGAGTTTTTACCTGTTGAAACCGTTCTAAACACGTAAAATTAATATTAGCGATATAACAGGAAGTGACTATCACCTGCGTGATGATGAAACACCTGCGCGACCAGCTTTCACGGGAACAGAATTTAAGTATGGATATTGTCTATACTTAAAGTGCATTCCTTTCCGTGAATCGATAATTCAGGAGAAAGTATTATGACCTTTACCAGCAAAAAATTAGCCGCCGCTGTTCTGGCAATCACTGTAGCAATGTCCCTGAGCGCTTGCTCTAACTGGTCTAAACGTGACCGTAACACCGCGATTGGTGCCGGTGCTGGTGCGCTTGGTGGTGCAGTATTAACGGATGGTAGTACGCTGGGTACATTAGGTGGTGCTGCCGTAGGTGGTGTTATCGGTCACCAGGTGGGCAAATAATCACCATAACGGCTCTCACCGGTATAATAATATATTTTGTATTTTCAGGTCTGACTTACGCACGTAAAAAAAGAGCCACGGCAATGTCCGTGGCTCATTTATTTTAGCCGCCCGCCAGTTTAACTTTCATTCCTTTGGCTTCCAGCAGCGTTTTAATTAAATCCCGTTTATCACCCTGAATCTCAATAATGCCGTCTTTTACTGCCCCACCGCATCCGCACTTCTTTTTAAGTTCAGCGGCGAGCTTTACCAGGTCTGCATCATCCAGATCAATGCCAGTGACAAGGCAAACCCCTTTACCTTTCCTGCCGCTGGTCTGCCGCTGAATTCGCACGATACCATCGCCTTTCGGACGTTCAGCTTTCTCTTTTGGCTCTTCAATGCGCCCGGTATCCGTTGAATAGACCAGACGACTGTTGGCGTCACGCATTATGCCCCCTTTTTCAGTGATGCATTAATCGCTTTCAGGGTCTCTGCCGGATGAGCGGATTGCGTCACCGGGCGACCAATCACCATATAGTCTACACCCGCGCTCAGCGCCTGCTCTGGCGTCATGATGCGTCGCTGATCCCCAGACTCGCTGCCTGCCGGACGGATGCCTGGCGTTACCAGTTTAAAGTCGCGGCCTAGCTCAGCTTTGAAGCGAACCGCCTCCTGAGCCGAACAGACCACGCCATCGAGACCACACTGTTGCGTGAGGCGCGCCAGACGCTCCGCGTGTTCGGCAGGTGACAACGTCACACCCAGGTCGCGCAGGTCGGATTCATCCATACTGGTCAGCACGGTGACGGCGATCAGAAGCGGAGCGTCATTGCCAAACGGCACCAGCGCTTCGCGCGCAGCCGTCATCATGCGTGCCCCGCCGGATGCATGAACGTTAACCATCCACACGCCCAGTTCAGCCGCCGCAGCTACGGCGTGCGCAGTGGTATTTGGAATATCATGGAATTTCAGGTCGAGGAAAACGTCGAAGCCACGCTGGTGCAGATCGCGGACGATTTGTGGGCCGAACAGCGTAAACATCTCTTTGCCTACTTTCAGACGGCAATCGCGGGGATCAATGCCATCAACATAGGCCAGTGCGGCGTCACGGTTATTGTAATCCAGAGCAACAACTACGGGAGAATCGGTAACTACGCGGGAAGTGGAGGATGTAACAGACGTCATGACCAGCCCTTTTCGTCTATGGGCGCGCAGCGGCGCGGAACAGATAAACGGCGTGCATTCTACCTGCCCTCGGGGTAAATGAACAGAATCGAATGATTTTCCTGCCGAACCCCAGACCGCACGATGCTGACGAAATTACCACAACAATTAGTATGTTGTAACTAAAATGCGGAGTTTTAAAAAATCACTGCCCGTCCAGACCTCGGATTGGCTTAATGGTGGACCACGCCCGGCAGGAAGGGCAATGCCAGTAAAGCGAATAGGCGGTGAAGCCGCATTTCTGGCAGCGATAGCGCGGTTTGCTGCGCACCTGTTCACCCACCATGTCTCGCAGCACCATCAGGCTCTCTTTAGCGCGCCCTTCTTCTGCGTCATTAAGGTGGTAATCCATCAGCTTATGGAATACCCGCATGGTAGGATGACGCTGCAACTGGCGGGTAATGTATACCTGGGCGGTATCACTCCCTTCGTGCTCTTCGACGACATCCGATAGCATCAGCTCGGCTGTGGCACCGGTGTTTTCTTCAACGCAGCGACGCAGAAACGCAACCCACTCGTCCTGCTTACCTAACTGCTGATAGCAGGTTTGCAGCATTTCCAGCGTTTCGCTGACCAGCTCTTTGTCCTGATCGATAACGCGAAGCAGGCTCTCCACGGCTTTGGCGTAATCACCGTTAGCCATAAAGACCCGCCCCATCATGATCGAGATGCGCGCGCTGTTGCGATCGGCCGCAGCGCCTTTCTTCAACAATGCCATGGCTTTATCCATGTCATCGCTACCCATCTGCTGGAGAGCCAGCTCGCAATAGAAGTGGGCAATTTCGACGCGTTGTTTGTCTTTACCGAGTTTGACCAGCCGTTCGGCGGTATCAATCGCTTTTTGCCAGTCGCTGGTGGCCTGATAGATTTGCAGAAGCTGCTGAAGCGCACCGATACGGAAGTCCGTCTCATCCACCAGCTGAGAGAACATATCCTCGGCGCGATCGTAAAGCCCCGCGGCCATGTAATCCCGCCCAAGTTGCTGCACGGCCAGCAACCGTTGCTCATAGGTCAACGAAGCGCTTTCCATCAGGGTCTGGTGGATACGAATGGCACGGTCAACCTCTCCGCGCGAGCGGAACAGGTTTCCCAGGGTGAGATGCGCCTCAACGGTGCCGGTATCCTCTTTAAGCATGTCGAGGAACAGATCCACCGCTTTGTCCTGCTGATTGCTCAGCAGGAAGTTCACCCCCGCTACGTAGTCACGGGAGAGTCGGTTTGCTTCATCCTGTTTTGTTTGTTGCGCGCTTCTGCGGCCCATATACCAGCCATAGGCTGCGGCGACAGGCAAAAGCAGAAACAACAACTCCAGCATATTCGATTATTCCTTGACTACCGGCACACCAGAGCTCGCCGGAATGTCAGACGCAGGCGTAAGTTGATGTTCAAGTCGTTTAATTTTACGTTCAGCGCGAACAAGAGAAACACGAACCTTAAGCCAGAACAGGCCGCATACAAGCCAGCCGATGACAAAACCCGCCGCGAATAACACCGCCAGCAGGCTCGACACCCGGTACTCGCCCTGCGCCAGCAGATAGTTAAAACTTACCTGTTGATCGTTTTGCGCGCCCAATGTGACTGAAATGACAAAAATCGCCAACACCAGTAAGAAAATGAGTAAATATTTCACATGACTTCCCGTTATGTGGTTCGAGCGTATAAAGCGTGTTCAACTCACTGCAATCAGCCTTATAAGCTACCATTTTAGTGGCGGGCGCGAAATGGAAAAAGTAACGCGCCCTACATGGATTTATGGTCAAAATGCGGAATATCAACCTTCAGGTTGCGCCAGACTCCCTTTCGGCTATTTCTTCCTTCTCTTCCGGCGGCGGCGTCAATGGTCCACAAAAACGTTGTGCAAGCCAGGTCGCCAGCGTCACCAGTACCCACGAGATCAGCGTTGCCACCACCAAATCACGCGGCCAGTGCATCCCCAACAGCATCCGGCTGCCCATTACGCCTGTCGCCCAGACCAGCAAAATCGCAATCGTGAGGGTACGCCGACGCGGCCACAGCAGTCCCACGCCAAGTAGCGCCCAGCTGGCAGCAAACATCGTATGCCCGGAAGGAAACGCAAAGCCGGTCTCTTTTTGCCAGTGTTTGCGTAAAAAGGTCGGGATATCCTGCTGTTCTGCAAGCTGCTCCTTTACCAACGCACCGCGATCTTTACGCTTTAAATTGTAGAACTCATCCACCGGAACATGATGCGTTTTTTCCAGCCAGACGACGAAAGGACGGGGTTCCTGCACGCGATCCTTGACCCACGACTTCACCCCCTGCCCGATAAGTATGGCGCCGCCGAGAATAGCGAACAGTACCAGCGCCGCGCGAAGGCGAAAGCGCAGGCACCACAGGAACCAGCCACAGAGCAGCACGTGCGTAATAATCCCCCACGGCTGGGTGACCGTCTCGGTTATCCAGTATAAGGCTTTCAGCCACGTCTCGTTTTGTCCGGGCTGCCACATCCAGCCGGAGAACCAAACGACCAGGGGTATAACGAGCAATACGGCGGCTCCTGCGGCCGTTCGTCTGGCAATTGAAAGCATGTCCTCTCCTTTTTCAGTAAGCACCACAATCATAACTGAATTTCATCATTCTGGTGGATATGTCGGATTGTGCGTTTAACGTTTGTAAAGCGTGGTGGTGATTAGGTGAAGTTGCCGGGCTTGTGGCAAAATAGTCCGATACAGAAAGCATAATGGGGCAAAGGTACGAAACGTGTCAGCCTGGTCTGGAGAATCACATGCAGCTTAAACGTGTGGCAGAAGCCAAACTGCCAACCCCATGGGGCGATTTCCTGATGGTGGGTTTTGAAGAACTGGCAACCGGGCAAGATCACGTCGCCCTGGTGTTCGGCGACATTTCGGGGCAAACGCCGGTGCTGTCCCGCGTTCATTCAGAGTGTCTGACCGGTGACGCGCTGTTCAGCCTGCGCTGCGACTGCGGTTTTCAGCTTGAAGCCGCCCTTTCTCATATCGCAGAGGAAGGACGTGGCGTTCTGCTGTATCACCGTCAGGAAGGTCGCAATATTGGCCTGCTGAATAAAATCCGCGCCTACGCGTTGCAGGATCAGGGTTACGATACCGTCGAAGCGAACCATCAGCTCGGCTTTGCTGCTGACGAGCGCGATTTCACCCTGTGCGCGGATATGTTCAAGCTGCTGGGCGTGGACGAAGTGCGTCTGTTGACCAATAACCCGAAAAAAGTGGAAATCCTCACTGAAGCGGGCATCAATATTGTGGAACGCGTACCGCTGATTGTCGGCCGCAACCCGAAAAACGCGCACTACCTCGATACCAAAGCTGCCAAAATGGGGCATCTGCTGAGCGAGTAAACGCAAAACGCCCGGCACATGTGCCGGGCGAGTTTGATCAGTCCAGCATCTTACGAATCACATAATGTAAAATGCCGTCGTTCTGATGATAGGTCAGCTCTGTTGCCGTATCAATACGACACCGGCAATCCAGCACTTCTGTCGTTCCATCTGCGCGCGTTAACTTCACCGGAACGGTTTTACCCGGTTGCAGATTTTGCAGACCGCTGATATCAATCTGCTCTTCCCCGGTCAAACCCAGCGTTTTACGCGTTACGCCCTGCGGGAACTCCAGCGGCAGGATCCCCATCCCGATCAGGTTTGAGCGGTGGATACGTTCAAAGGATTCGGCAATCACCACGCGAACCCCGAGCAGACGCGGACCTTTTGCCGCCCAGTCGCGACTGGAACCGGAGCCGTACTCTTTACCGGCAATAACGGCCAGCGGCGTACCCTGCTGCTGATACTTCATGGCTGCGTCATAAATTGAAATGACCTCTGTATCCGGCAGGTGGCGCGTCATACCCCCTTCCACGCCTGGGACCATTTCATTGCGAATGCGGATATTGGCAAAGGTCCCGCGCATCATCACTTCGTGGTTACCGCGGCGCGAACCGTAGGAGTTGAAATCGCGACGTTCCACGCCACGACTTTGCAGATACCGACCTGCCGGACTGTCCGCCTTGATGCTACCCGCAGGGGAGATATGGTCGGTGGTGACGGAATCGCCCAGCATCGCCAGAATGCGCGCGCCGTAAATATCTTTCAGCGGTGCAGGCTCCGCCAGCATTTCGTCGAAGAATGGCGACAGGCGAATATAGGTGGAATCATCCTGCCAGTCATAGGTATCGGAACCCACTACGTCGATCGCTTTCCACTCCGCTGTGCCTTCGAACACTTCCGCATACTCTTTGCGGAACATCTCGGTGGAAACTTTCTCTACCGCGCGCGCAATTTCGCGCGATGATGGCCAGATGTCTTTCAGATAGACCGGTTCATTTTTGCGATCGTGACCAATCGGATCGGTCGCCAGGTTAATGTTCATGTTTCCGGCCAGCGCATAGGCTACAACCAGCGGCGGCGAGGCCAGCCAGTTGGTTTTCACCAGCGGATGAATACGCCCTTCAAAGTTTCGGTTACCGGAAAGTACCGCGCCAACGGTCAAATCCCCCTGCTTGATCGCCATTTCAATAGGTTCAGGCAGTGGACCAGAGTTACCGATGCAGGTCGTACAGCCGTAGCCCACCAGGTTAAAGCCCAGCTCGTCGAGGTAAGGCGTGAGTCTGGCCTGTGCCAGGTAATCGGATACCACTTTCGAACCAGGCGCCAGGGAGGCTTTAACCCAAGGCTGTGGCTTGAGCCCCAGCTCTACCGCTTTTTTTGCCAGCAGCCCGGCAGCCATTAACACACTCGGGTTGGATGTGTTGGTACAGGAAGTGATAGCGGCGATCACCACGGCGCCGTCAGGGAGCTGATACTGATGCCCGTTCAGAACATAGTCCACCGGACGGTGATCTTTTTGTGCGGCGTTAACTTCCAGCTCATTGCTGGCGGCAAAGGCTTTCGGAACGTTGCTCAGGGCGACGCGGTCCTGCGGACGTTTTGGCCCTGCGAGGCTTGCCTCAACGGTGCCCATATCCAGCTCCAGCGTACTGGTAAATACCGGCTCGTCACCCGGGTTACGCCACATGCCCTGCGCTTTGGTGTAGGCCTCAACGAGAGCCACCTGCTCCTCGCTGCGACCACTGAGGCGCATATACTCCAGCGTAACGCTATCAATCGGGAAAAAGCCGCAGGTCGCGCCATATTCCGGCGCCATGTTGGCGATGGTGGCCCTGTCCGCAAGCGGCAGTGAATCCAGACCATCGCCATAAAATTCAACGAATTTACCCACCACGCCATGCTTACGCAGCATCTGGGTGACCGTCAGAACCAGATCCGTGGCGGTAATGCCTTCGGACAACTTACCGGTCAGCTTAAAGCCCACCACATCGGGAATGAGCATTGATACCGGCTGGCCGAGCATGGCCGCTTCCGCTTCAATACCACCGACGCCCCAGCCCAGAACGCCAAGGCCGTTAATCATGGTGGTGTGTGAATCGGTGCCCACCAGCGTATCAGGGTAAGCCACCCACTCTTTATCCTGCAATTCACTCCAGACGGCTTTGCCGAGATATTCCAGGTTGACCTGGTGACAAATGCCGGTGCCCGGTGGAACAACGCTGAAGCGGCTGAACGCCTGCTGACCCCATTTCAGAAATACGTAGCGTTCATGGTTACGTTCCATCTCCAGACGGACGTTTTCGCCGAAAGCATCGTCGTCACCAAAGTGATCGACGGTGACGGAGTGGTCAATGACGAGGTCTACCGGGGACAAGGGGTTAACCTTAGCTGTATCGCCCCCGAGACGCTTAACGGCTTCACGCATAGCTGCCAAATCCACCACCGCAGGCACGCCGGTGAAATCCTGCATCAGCACCCTGGCCGGGCGATAGGCAATTTCTCTGTCTGCATGAGCATTTTTCAGCCACCCTGCCAGAGCCTGGATATCCTCCTCGGTAACCGAGTCGCCATCCTGCCAGCGCAAGAGGTTTTCCAGTAAGACTTTCAACGACTTGGGTAACCGCGAAATGTCCCCAAGCGTTCTGGCAGCCAGCGGTAAGCTGTAGTAGCGCCAGGTTTTATTTTCCGCCTGTAATGTGTCCTTACTGGCTTCGCGTAGGGTTAACGACATAAGCTCCTCCTTAAAAACAGGGATGTCCTGACAATCATCAGGGCTGTAATTAAAGATAACACAAAGATGTCGTAACGTTTTGATAACAACCCAAATTGATAAATTTAGGAATGGTCCAACGCGAGGGATAAAACAAAAACCCCGCCGTGGCGAGGTTTTACGATTTAGTGCAAGGCCAGCCAGAGGAGCTGACACCAGAAGAGGATCGACGCTGAGAATACGCCGAGCCATGACCAGTATTTTACGGTTGTCATGTTATTCATCATAGGGACACCAGACTTTAATTATTTAAGGTTGCGAGGTCTGCCCTCGTTCTATATTGCTGATGTGTATTTATTAAGGAGTACAAAAGTGCACAGTCTATATTCAGACTATTTGCATCATTACGCAAAAATCAAAATTATTGTTTTTTGGGTTCGTCTTCCGCGAACACATCAATAAAGGCCTGCTGCTGCGGCGTCAGTTTCCAGGAAGCTGGCACGCTGGTTGCTGGCGCCTTACGGGCTTTGTGAGCATTGTCACGAAGCTGACACATCTCTTTTCTCGCTTCTGTACGCACCGTCATGACCATAATCAACCCCAGTAATTCCAGACAAGAAGAGCAACCACCACCCAGAACAGGGCAGAGCCAAGAAAGACCGCCAGCCAGGCTTTACGCTTAAGCGCGGGATCCCTTTGCGGTTCTTCACTTCCTGACGGCATTGCTAACCTCATACAATCGATATCGCTTATCATTTAGAGACCAAACAATTGGCACAAGTAATCATTTGATGAGATAAATCCTAAAGAAACTTTAGCCGAAAAGCCAGTGAATTTACGTATCCGAGCCCGGGAAAATTCAATCTTTTGACCAGAAATAAATAATTGAAAAGAATAATTTGCACAGCTGTAAATTAGTTTCTACTTTTGTCGCAAATTTGCGACAGTAAAACCATAGTCATCAAATGGGTTATGACGATATATGACAGTGGGCGTAGATGATGATAATTCTAATTCAGGTTTAAAGCGGAATGACGGTATCTTTCCGCAGGAGAAAGATACCGGGAGTGATTATTTGGCGGGAAGTTTAATGTCTTTAAACATCTCTTCGATGTCTTCATTGGAGCGTAACGCCACAGCTGTATCCACCACATCGCGCGTTAAATGTGGCGCAAAGCGTTGAATAAAATCATACATATAGCTGCGCAGGAACGTGCTGCGACGAAAACCTATCTTGGTGGTGCTGTGACTGAAAATATCATGCGCATCCAGACGCACCAGATCCGGGTCTGAGACAGGATCCACCGCCATGCTGGCAATAACCCCAACGCCCAGGCCCAGACGCACATACGTTTTTATGACGTCCGCATCCGTCGCCGTAAAGACAATCCGTGGCGTTAATCCGGCGCGGTTAAACGCGGTGTCCAGTTCAGACCGGCCCGTAAAGCCGAACGTATAGGTCACCAGCGGGTATTGCGCCAGTTCTTCGATTGTCACTTCGCCCTTCCCCGCCAGCGGGTGATCCGGGGTCACGACAATAGAGCGGTTCCAGTGGTAGCACGGGAGCATGACCAGATCATCGTACAGATGGAGCGCTTCCGTCGCGATAGCGAAGTCTGCATTGCCTTTAGACACGGCCTCTGCGATTTGCGTCGGTGAGCCCTGATGCATATGCAGGGAAACGCGGGGATAGCGTTCTATGAAGCCTTTGATCACCCCGGGAAGCGCATAACGCGCCTGTGTATGCGTGGTGGCAATATACAGAGAGCCTTTATCTGGCCAGGTATGTTCCCCGGCGACGGATTTAATGGCGTCGACTTTGGAGAGCACTTCCCGTGCGATGCGTATGATTTCCTGTCCTGCCGGGGTGACCTGAGTCAGGTGCTTACCGCTGCGGGCAAATATCTGTATACCTAACTCATCCTCCAGCATACGCACCTGCTTACTGATGCCGGGCTGAGAGGTATAAAGACCTTCTGCGGTGGAAGAGACATTGAGGTTATGATTGACGACCTCAACGATATAGCGAAGCTGCTGTAATTTCATGCCAGACCATCCGATTTAGCGCATGCGTCAATCGCTTAAGACGATTTGATAATAAGAAACGGGTTAACTATAACCACTATATCATTTATAGCCAGGCTGTATAGTACGGAACAAAAAATAATAACTACGTAATAAAAAAGGGCCGGAAGTCCGGCCCTTTTACAGGTAAGTTACGGTAAGGGAAGATTATTTCTTGCCTTCAACCCATTTCCCGTCGACAAAGAAGGCTGACCATCCGGTCGCTTTGCCCTCTTTCTCTGCCGCCACGTACTGCTGCTTCGTTTTA
This sequence comes from Enterobacter cloacae complex sp. 397G4, assembly GCF_050031515.1. NCBI lineage: Bacteria > Pseudomonadati > Pseudomonadota > Gammaproteobacteria > Enterobacterales > Enterobacteriaceae > Enterobacter > Enterobacter cloacae complex sp. 397G4. Next base: position 2,650,724 of record NZ_JBLGWE010000001.1, read on the forward strand.
CGGCTGAAGCGCACCACGGTTTTGTTGCCTTCCGGATCCTGCTGTGGCGCATCGGCCAGGTAACGCAGTTTCTCCGGCAGACGGTCGCGGAAGCGGTACAGTTCTTCTACCAGCGGCGCACGGGTTTCGCGCGATTTCGGGAAGGTGTTGGCCGCCAGGAATACCCCGGCAGCGCCGTCACGCAGCACGAAATACGCGTCTGACTTCTCGCACGGCAGCTCAGGAAGCGGAACCGGATCTTCCTTTGGCGGCGCAACTTCACCGTTACGCAGGATCTTACGCGTGTTTTTACAGTCGTCGTTGGTGCATGCCATGTACTTACCGAAGCGTCCCATTTTCAGGTGCATTTCGGAACCACATTTCTCACACTCAACGATTGGACCGTCATAGCCCTTAATACGGAACTCACCTTCTTCGATCTCATAACCATCGCAGGTCGGGTTATTGCCACAAACGTGCAGTTTGCGTTTGGGATCGATCAGGTAGCTGTCCATCGCCGTGCCGCATTTCTTACAGCGGCGTTTGGCGCGCAGTGCGTTGGTCTCCGCATCGTCACCTTCCAGCACGTTGAGAACTTCGTTCTCCGGCACGAGGTTGATGGTGGTTTTGCAACGCTCTTTCGGCGACAGCGCATAGCCAGAGCAACCGAGGAACACGCCCGTGGTCGCGGTACGGATCCCCATTTTACGGCCGCAGGTTGGGCAGTCGATGCTCGTCAGTACCATCTGGTTAGGCAGCATGCCGCCCTCTTCAGGATCTTTCTCGGCTTTCTCAAGCTGATTGGTAAAATCGCTGAAGAAGCTGTCGAGAACTTTCTTCCATTCTGCCTTATGGCTGGCAACCTCATCGAGGCTGTCTTCCATCTGCGCGGTGAAGTCATAGTTCATCAACTCACGGAAGTTCGCTTCCAGACGGTCGGTGACAATCTCACCCATTTTTTCAGCATAGAAACGACGGTTCTCGACGCGAACGTATCCACGATCCTGAATGGTCGAAATGATTGACGCATAGGTGGACGGGCGACCGATGCCGCGTTTTTCCAGCTCTTTCACCAGCGATGCTTCGCTGAAGCGCGCAGGTGGCTTGGTGAAGTGCTGAGCCGGGACCAGATCAACCAGCGACAGCTCGTCACCTTTGTTGACTGAAGGCAGCGTTCTGTCTTCATCACCTTTACGTAACGCTGGCATCACTTTTGTCCAGCCGTCGAAGCGCAGAATGCGGCCGCGCGCTTTCAGGCGGAAATCACCCGCGCCGACCGTCAGCGTGGTGGAGTCGTATTTCGCTGGCGTCATCTGGCAGGCTACGAACTGGCGCCAGATCAGCTGATACAGCTTCTGGGCGTCCGCTTCCATATCTTTCAGCGATTCAGCCAGAACAGAAACGTCAGAAGGACGAATCGCTTCGTGCGCTTCCTGAGAATTCTCTTTGCTGGCGTACTGATTAGGCCCGTCCGGCAGGTATTTCTTACCGAAGTTGTCCTCGATATAGCCACGCACCATGTTGACAGCGTCCTGGCTCAGGTTGGTGGAGTCAGTACGCATGTAGGTGATGTAACCCGCTTCATACAAGCGCTGGGCCATCATCATGGTTTTCTTCACGCCGTAACCCAGACGGGTACTTGCCGCCTGCTGGAGAGTTGACGTGATAAACGGTGCGCCAGGCTTGCTGCTGGTTGGTTTATCTTCACGATCCAGAACCTGATAACGCGCTTTTTCCAGCAGCGCCACGGCGGCCATGGTCTGATCGCGATTTTCAGGACGGAACGGTTTGTCGTTGTGATGGCTCACCTGCAACGGCAGCGCATCGCCGCCCGGCGTGGTGACATTCGCATCCACTTCCCAGAACTCTTCCGGGACGAACGCTTTGATCTCGCGTTCACGCTCAACAACAAGACGAACAGCCACAGACTGCACACGCCCCGCAGACAGGCCGCGAGCGACCTTTTTCCACAGCAACGGCGAGACCATGTAGCCTACAACGCGGTCCATAAAGCGACGCGCCTGCTGAGCGTTAACACGGTCGATATTCAGTTCACCCGGCTTTTCAAACGCCTGACGAATCGCATTCTTTGTAATTTCGTTGAACACTACACGGCTGTAGCGTTTGTCATCACCCCCGATCACTTCCCGCAGGTGCCATGCAATGGCCTCCCCTTCGCGGTCAAGGTCGGTTGCGAGATAAATGTGGTCTGCTTTTTCAGCAAGCTGTTTCAGCTCGTTAACGACTTTTTCTTTGCCTGGCAGCACTTCGTAATGTGCATCCCAGTTGTGCCATGGGTTAACACCCATGCGGTTGACAAGCGCGCTACGTTCATCCTTTTTAGGCTTTTTAGCCCCTTTGGTGGAGGTAGAGTCTGCGCTCTTTTTGCTGGCTGAGCCACTGGTCGGCAAATCGCGAATGTGACCAACGCTGGACTTAACCACGTAGTCATTGCCCAGATATTTATTGATCGTTTTGGCTTTTGCCGGGGACTCAACGATGACGAGAGCTTTACCCATATTCACCTTTACCTAATTTAATTCTTCCAGGAATACGCCGCACGTTGATTTCCCTTCCGCTGACGACGAGCCATTGATATTGCGACATCGTCAGGGGATATCAACCCCTATGTGTTACCGAACGTCAGAATGGCGACATCCAGGTCATTGAGTTTTCGGGTATTTTTCTCACATCAAAGTTCATTCGTGACGAATTCCCGGTCGAATGTCAAGCAATTCTGTTGCCAGAATGACGAAAGCGCACACTGTACCTGATAAAATTCGTTACGCAACTTTATTAGCATGCAAAAGCAAATCCCGCCAGCCAGCCCCTGTTTCTTATCCCCTCGGATAACAGGGAAAATTTGCCCCCGAAGCGACCCAGGCGTAGACTATTGTCACTGTTTAAGGAGTGGAATATGCAGAATACGACCCAACCCATTGACCGAGCTTCATTGCTTATCGAAGCAAACAAACTCATTCGCGACCATGAAGACACCCTGGCGGGAATTGAAGCGACTGGCGTGGAACAACGTAATGGCGTGCTGGTGTTCAGCGGTGAATACTTCCTTGATGAACAAGGGCTACCCACCCCGAAAAGCACCGCCGTGTTTAACATGTTTAAATACCTGGCGCATACCCTCTCAGAGAAGTACCACCTGGTCGATTAAAACGAAAACGCGAGGCATCTGCCTCGCGTTTTTCTTTACAGCAGCGGCTTTTGGCCGCGCTGCAACCAGCGTAGCAGCAGGCGATCAGCGCTTTCTGCCGCGCTATTGGTAAAACGGTCGAGCAGGCGCTTACGTCGGGTGAAGCGCACCTCCACCAGCTCACGGCCTTCCATCAGGTTGAGCAGGAGGTCATCGCTGGTACCCACTTCATCCACCAGCCCTTTCTCCTGCGCCTGCGTGCCGTACCAGTGTTCGCCCGTAGCCACCTGCTCAATGTCCAGCGTTGGGCGCATGCGGTGCACGAAATCTTTGAACAGATGGTGGGTTTCGTTCAGATCTTCCCGGAATTTCTGCCGTCCCTCTTCGGTATTTTCGCCGAGCAGCGTCAGCGTACGTTTGTACTGACCCGCCGTATGCAGTTCGATGTCGATCTCTTTATTTTTCAGGAAACGATTGAAGTTAGGGATCTGCGCGACCACCCCAATCGAGCCGATAATGGAGAACGGTGCCGCGACGATTTTATCCGCCACGCACGCCATCATATAGCCGCCACTCGCCGCGACCTTATCTACCGCAACGGTGAGTGGGATCTGTTTATCCCGCAGACGTTGTAACTGCGAAGCCGCCAGTCCATACCCATGCACTACGCCGCCCGGGCTTTCAAGGCGTACCACCACCTGATCCTGGGCTGTCGCCACGGCCAGCACCGCCGTCACTTCTTCACGCAGAGAGGAGACTTCATGCGCATCCATGCTACCTTTAAAATCGAGCACATAGACGCGCGGTTTTGCGTCAGCCTGTGGCGTGGCGAGCTTAGCTTTCGCCTTCGCGGCTTTGGCGTCCTGCTTATGTTTTTTCTTCTGGGCTTTTAGCCACAGCTTCTGTTGATGATCGTCAAGCAGCGCCAGAGACATCTCCTCCTGCATCTCTTTATACTGCTCGCTCAGGCGGGTAATGCGTAACTCACCACGCTGACGCTTACGCTGCGTCAGGTTGACAATCAGGACGGCAATCACCGCGACAGCAATAACCACCGTCGCGATTTTGGCCAAAAACAACCCATACTGAGAAAGTAATTCCACGCGTTCCACCTTGATTTAACCACGAATCTTTCACGCCAGTGTACAACAGCCCTGCGCAGGCGTCTCGCTCTGGACATTACCTCTGCGAGGCGGCTTCAGGAATCCCCCGCTTCTGGTTTAAATCTTTGCAAATTGTTAATTTCCCAGCGTTCTGTCCTGTAGACTGATTGAATTCTGACGCTGTTTCGGGCATAAAGCCGAAAAGTCATAAATAAAGGTGCAAGTCACGCCCAATGCGCCTGAGGAGCCACCGTGCATTATCAGCCACAAAAAAACCTTCTACAGAACCGCATCATTCTGGTTACCGGTGCCAGCGACGGGATTGGTCGCGAAGCGGCGCTGACTTATTCTGAATACGGTGCGAGCCTTATTTTGCTGGGACGTAATGAAGAAAAGCTCAAAGCCGTCGCCCGTGAAATCGAAAACGCCGGCGGTACCCCCACGCCCTGGTATACGCTCGATCTGCTGACCTGCACGCCAGCGTCATGTCAGGCCCTTGCCCAGCGTATCAGCACGCATTATCCGCGTCTGGACGGCGTACTGCACAACGCGGGGTTACTGGGCGAAGTGCGCCCGATGGATGAACAGGATCCGGAAATTTGGCAGCAGGTGATGCAGGTTAACGTCAACGGGACGTTTTTCCTGACCCAGGCCTTGCTTCCTTTATTACTCAACTCCGATTCCGGCTCGCTGGTATTTACCTCCTCCAGCGTGGGGCGTCAGGGGCGTGCGAACTGGGGGGCTTACGCCGTCTCAAAATTTGCCACCGAAGGAATGATGCAGGTGCTGGCCGAAGAGTACCAAAGCCGCCACCTGCGGGTTAACTGTATTAACCCAGGCGGTACGCGCACCAAAATGCGCGCCAGCGCCTTCCCGACAGAAGATCCGCAGAAGCTTAAAACCCCGGCCGATATCATGCCCCTTTACCTGTGGCTGATGGGTGACGACAGCCGTCGCAAAACCGGAATGACCTTCGATGCCCAGCCAGGCCGCAAACCGGGGATATCGCAATGAGTGAAGATCGGCATCAGCAGCGCCAGCAGCGTCTGAAAGAACAGGTTGATGCACGCGTGGCGGCCGCTCAGGACGAGCGCGGGATCCTCATCGTGTTCACCGGCAACGGCAAAGGCAAAACCACCGCCGCATTTGGGACCGCCACCCGCGCAGTCGGGCATGGGCAGAAAGTGGGCGTGATCCAGTTTATCAAGGGTGAATGGCCCAACGGCGAGCGTAATCTGCTCGAGCCGCATGGCGTTGAGTTTCAGGTAATGGCAACCGGTTTTACCTGGGATACCCAGAACCGGGAAACCGATACCGCAGCCTGCCTCGCCGTCTGGGAGCATGCCAAAAGAATGCTTTCAGACCCGTCGCTGAACATGGTGTTGCTGGATGAGATCACCTATATGGTGGCGTATGACTACCTGCCGCTGGAAGCCGTGCTGGAGGCCCTCAGGAACCGCCCTGCACACCAGACGGCGATCGTCACGGGGCGCGGGTGTCATCGGGACATTCTGGAGCTGGCCGATACCGTCAGCGAGCTGCGTCCGGTTAAGCATGCGTTCGATGCGGGTATCAAAGCGCAAATTGGGATTGATTACTGAAGAAAAAAAGCCCGGTATATTCACCGGGCTTTTCAATTAACCGTTGTTATTACGGCTGCCAGAGCGGCGATTGCTGCTAACCTGGCTGTGACGTTTCACCGCACGGCGGATTTGATTCGCCTTCATGCGACGACGATCTTTCTCTACCGCCACTTTCGACGTGGTTTCTGGCGTCAGGCCAACCAGATCGCGCAGGTAGTTGGTTTGCGTCAGATCCAGTTCGGTATAGCCGCCACGTGGCAGGCCTTTCGGCAGCAGAATGTCGCCATAGCGGACGCGAATCAAGCGACTCACCTGGACACCGACCGCTTCCCACAGACGACGCACCTCGCGGTTACGTCCCTCTGTCAGGGTAACGTTGTACCACTGGTTAATGCCTTCACCACCGGTAAACTTGATGGTTTTGAACGCCGCAGGGCCGTCCTCCAGCTGAACACCACGCGACAGGTCGCGCAGTTTGTTCTCATCAACCTGGCCGAAAACACGAACGGCGTATTCACGTTCCACTTCACGACTCGGGTGCATCAGACGGTTTGCCAGTTCACCATCGGTGGTGAACAGCAGCAGGCCGCAGGTGTTCACGTCCAGACGCCCTACGGCAATCCAGCGGGCGCCACGCAATTTTGGCAGACGGTCAAACACCGTCGGGCGACCTTCCGGGTCGTTGCGGGTACACAGTTCGCCTTCCGGCTTGTAGTAAGCCAGTACGCGGCAGATCTGTTCAGCAGACTCTTTCACGGAGATAAGATGGCCGTCAATGCGGATCTTCAGCCCCGGTACGATTTCAACGCGGTCACCGAGCGTGGCGATTTTACCGTCCACACTCACGCGGCCTGCTTCAATAATGGCTTCGATTTCACGGCGCGAACCGTGGCCGGCGCGCGCCAGCACTTTCTGTAACTTCTCGCTCATTGAGCTTCCTCAGGTGTCGCCTTCACAGGCGTCGAATCAGGTCAAAAACAGGGCAACGCCCTGCTTTGATGGCCGCGTAGTATATCTGCTTACACCCTTACAAGAAAGGCTTAACATCGCCCACGCCTTCACGAATCACTTCTGGCGCGTCTTCGGTGAGATCCACCACGGTGGTCGGCTGCTGGCCAAGATAGCCGCCATGAATAATCAGCTCCACCACCTTCTCCAGACGATCTTTGATCTCTTCCGGGTCGGACTCGGTAAACTCACTGCCCGGCAGCATCAGCGATGTGGAGAGCATCGGCTCGCCGAGGGTTTCCAGTAGCGCCTGGGCAATCGGGTTCGACGGCACGCGCATGCCGATGGTTTTACGTTTTTCCTGCAACAGACGACGCGGCACCTCTTTTGTCCCCTTCAGAATGAAGGTGTAGTTACCCGGCGTGTTGTTTTTAATCAGACGAAAGGCCACGTTATCAACATAAGCATAGGTCGACAGCTCAGAGAGATCGCGACACATCAGGGTGAAGTTGTGGCCGTCCGGCAGCTGGCGGATGCGACAGATGCGCTCCATCGCCCCTTTATCCTCAATTTTACAGCCCAGCGCGTAGCCAGAATCGGTTGGGTAGACAATAACGCCGCCTTTGCGGACGATCTCCACGGCCTGATTAATCAGACGTGGCTGGGGGTTATCCGGATGGATATAGAAAAACTGACTCATACTTCCCTCTCTTCAATTTGCTGTGGCTGTTCCCAGAGCTGCCAGACAGGCTCAACGCCCGCGGGTAACCAGAGCTTGCGCCCCAGTTCAATCCACGCGCAGGGCTGATGGAAATCTGAACCCTGTGACCCAAGCAGACCAAACTGACGGGCGTAGGTCGCGAGCTGCGAACGCTCATTGGGTGCCTGCTGACACTGGGCAACTTCTATCGCCTCACCGCCGCATTCGGCAAAGTGTGCCAGCAGTCTTTTCAGCCATTTAGCAGAAAGATTATACCGCCCCGGATGGGCCAGCACGGCCTTACCGCCAGAATGATGAATCACATCAATAGCTTGTTTTATTGTACACCACTGTGGGGGAACGTATCCGGTTTTCCCGCGCGCCAGATACTTTTTAAAGACATTCGCCATGGTCGTCGCCTTACCGGCATCCACAAGAAAACGGGCGAAATGGCCGCGCGTCACCGCCCCACCGTTCGCCAGCGTTCGCGCGCCTTCCAGCGCACCGGGAATATGCGCTTTTTCCAGACGTTCGCCAATCATCTCCGCGCGTTGATTGCGGCGTGTTTTTTGTTCTTGCAAAAAAGCACGCATGGCCGGATGTTCTGTATCGATATTCAGGCCAACGATATGAATTTCGTGGTTTTCCCAGACCGTCGAGATCTCAACCCCGGCCACCAGATCCAGCGCCAGTCCGCTGCGGGCAATCTCGGCGCGCGCGGCGGGAATGCCGTCAGTGGTATCGTGATCGGTTATTGCCAGCGTGCCGACACGCATTTCAACGGCGCGATGGACCAGAGCTTCGGGTGTCAGCAGGCCATCTGAAGCCTGCGTATGGCTATGTAAATCATAAATTACGGCGTAGGTGGTATCGCTCAAAGCACTTCCCATAACAGGTTGGAGACATCCGAAGCCCCTATGATACCGACTAACCGTGAAATACTGAAATCAGGGGTTGACAACACGCCATCGAACTAGTTAACTAGTACGCAAGTTCACACGAGAAAGGTATCTGAAAATGACAGCACATTTCGCTCTGCACGGTTGGTGGCGTACTTCCTGATCTTCGGGCAGTGTCACGCGTCTGCGAAATGCAAACAGATACCCGGCCCGCTACCCAGCGGGCTTTTTTTTGAACAGAATATGAGAACAACAACATGCAAACAGCCAAACCTCATCTCGAACTGCTGACCTGCGAGGCGGCCTATCGCCATAACCCTACCGCGCTGTTTCATCAGGTGTGCGGCGCACGTCCCGCGACGCTGCTGCTGGAGTCTGCTGATATCGACAGTAAGGACGACCTCAAAAGCCTGCTGCTGGTTGACAGCGCGCTGCGCATTACCGCGTTAGGTGACACCGTCACTATCAAGGCGTTGTCTGACAATGGCGCGTCGCTCCTGCCGCTGCTGGATGCGGCGCTGCCTTCAGGCATTGAAAATGAACGCCACCCGGACCTGCGTATTCTGCATTTCCCGCCGGTGAGCCAGCTGCTGGATGAGGATGCCCGCCTCTGCTCGCTCTCCGTTTTTGACGCCTTCCGCCTGCTGCAAAATCTGGTGGCCGTGCCGGAAGTTGAGCGCGAAGCAATGTTTTTTGGCGGGCTGTTTGCTTACGACCTGGTTGCTGGCTTTGAAGATTTACCGGAAACCGAGCAGGGTAATCGCTGCCCGGACTACTGCTTCTACCTGGCCGAAACCCTGCTGGTGATCGACCATCAGAAAAAATACACCCGCATCCAGGCCAGCCTGTTCACCCCGTCTGAGTCTGAGAGAAATCGCCTCGCGCAGCGCATCGCCCAACTGCAACAGCAGATGTCGGAAGCACCGCCCGCGCTCCCGGTGCAGCGTGTTGAAAAGATGACCTGCGAGGTGAGTCAGACCGACGATCAGTACGGCGCGGTGGTACGTCAGATGCAAAAAGCGATTCGTGCCGGGGAGATTTTCCAGGTGGTGCCGTCCCGTCGCTTCTCACTGCCCTGCCCGTCGCCGCTGGCGGCTTACGATGTGCTGAAAAAGAGCAACCCAAGCCCGTACATGTTCTTTATGCAGGACAATGATTTCACCCTGTTTGGCGCGTCGCCGGAAAGCTCCCTCAAGTACGACGCCACCAGCCGCCAGATTGAGATCTACCCAATAGCGGGAACCCGTCCACGCGGCCGTCGTGCCGATGGTTCACTGGATCGCGACCTCGACAGCCGCATCGAGCTGGAGATGCGTACCGACCATAAAGAGCTCTCCGAACACCTGATGCTGGTTGACCTGGCGCGTAACGATCTGGCACGCATTTGCACGCCTGGCAGCCGCTACGTGGCGGACCTGACCAAAGTCGACCGCTACTCCTTCGTCATGCACCTGGTATCCCGCGTGGTGGGTGAACTGCGCCACGACCTCGACGTTCTGCACGCCTACCGCGCCTGCATGAACATGGGCACCCTGAGCGGCGCGCCGAAAGTCCGCGCCATGCAGCTGATCGCTGAAGCGGAAGGACGCCGTCGCGGCAGCTACGGTGGTGCCGTGGGCTATTTCACCGCTCACGGTGACCTCGATACCTGCATCGTGATCCGCTCCGCCTACGTTGAGGACGGCATTGCCACCGTCCAGGCCGGGGCCGGGATTGTGCTGGATTCTGTTCCGCAGTCGGAAGCCGACGAAACCCGCAGTAAAGCGCGCGCGGTACTGCGCGCCATTGCTACCGCACACCATGCACAGGAGATTTTCTGATGGCTGACATTCTGCTGCTCGATAATATCGACTCCTTTACTTACAACCTGGCAGATCAGCTGCGTGCGAATGGTCACAACGTCGTTATCTATCGCAACCACGTTCCGGCCCAGACGCTGATTGACCGTCTGGCGACCATGCAAAACCCGGTGCTGATGCTCTCCCCGGGCCCAGGCGCACCGAGCGAAGCAGGCTGTATGCCTGAGCTGTTGACCCGTATGCGCGGCAAGCTGCCGATTATCGGCATCTGTCTCGGCCACCAGGCGATTGTCGAAGCCTACGGCGGTTACGTGGGTCAGGCGGGGGAGATCCTGCATGGTAAAGCGTCAAGTATTGAACATGACGGTCAGGCGATGTTTGCCGGTCTGCCGAACCCGCTTCCGGTAGCGCGTTACCACTCGCTGGTCGGCAGCAACATTCCGGCCGGGCTGACCATTAACGCCTCGTTTGAAGGGATGGTGATGGCGGTGCGTCACGATGCGGATCGCGTCTGCGGGATGCAGTTCCATCCGGAATCTATCCTGACGTCCAACGGCGCGCGCCTGCTGGAGCAAACGCTCGACTGGGCGCTGCAAAAGCTGGAGCAGACCAACACCCTGCAACCGATTCTGGAAAAACTGTATCAGGCTCAGACTCTGAGCCAGCAGGAGAGCCATCAGCTGTTCTCCGCCGTCGTGCGCGGCGAGCTGAAGCCTGAGCAGCTGGCCGCTGCGCTGGTGAGCATGAAGGTACGCGGCGAAAGCCCGCAGGAGATCGCCGGTGCGGCAACCGCGCTGCTGGAAAATGCTGCCCCGTTCCCGCGCCCGGACTATCCGTTTGCCGATATTGTCGGGACCGGTGGCGACGGCAGTAACAGTATCAATATTTCCACCGCCAGCGCCTTTGTGGCCGCGGCATGCGGTCTGAAAGTGGCGAAACACGGCAACCGCAGCGTGTCCAGCCGTTCCGGATCGTCCGACCTGCTGGCGGCTTTCGGTATCAACCTGGACATGAACGCCGAGCGTTCCCGTGAAGCGCTGGATGACCTGGGCGTCTGTTTCCTGTTCGCGCCGAAGTATCACACCGGTTTCCGCCACGCGATGCCTGTTCGCCAGCAGCTCAAAACCCGCACGCTGTTTAACGTGCTCGGTCCACTCATTAACCCGGCGCACCCGCCGCTGGCGCTGATTGGCGTTTACAGTCCGGAGCTGGTCCTGCCGATTGCGGAGACGCTGCGCGTCCTCGGTTACCAACGCGCCGCCGTGGTACACAGCGGCGGGATGGATGAAGTTTCCCTGCATGCGCCCACGCTGGTGGCCGAACTGAATAACGGCGAAGTGCTGAACTATCAGCTTGAGGCCGCTGACTTCGGGTTGACCCCGTACCATCAGGACGCCCTGGCGGGCGGCACGCCGGAAGAAAACCGTGACATTCTCACGCGCTTATTACAAGGTAAAGGTGAGGCCGCCCATGAGGCCGCCGTGGCGGCCAACGTAGCCATGCTGATGCGTTTACATGGCGAGGAAGATCTGAAAGCCAACGCCCAAAAAGTTCTGGACGTACTGCGCTCCGGTGCAGCTTACGATCGCGTTACCGCACTTGCGGCAAGAGGGTAAATAATGCAGACCGTTTTAGCGAAAATCGTCGCCGATAAGGCCATCTGGGTGGAAGCCCGTAAGCAACAGCAGCCGCTCGCCAGTTTTCAGAATGACGTCGTTCCGAGCAGCCGTCGTTTTTATGATGCGCTCCAGGGCGCGCGTACCGCGTTTATTCTGGAGTGTAAAAAAGCGTCTCCGTCCAAAGGCGTGATCCGCGACGATTTCGACCCGGCGCGTATTGCCGGTATCTACAAGCATCATGCGTCTGCCATTTCTGTGCTGACGGATGAGAAATATTTCCAGGGCAGCTTCGATTTTCTGCCCGTTGTCAGCGGCATCGCGCCGCAGCCGATTCTGTGCAAAGACTTTATTATCGACCCGTATCAGATCTGGCTGGCGCGCTTTTACCAGGCAGATGCCTGCCTGCTGATGCTCTCCGTTCTGGATGACGAGCAGTATCGCCAGCTCTCCGCCGTCGCGCACAGCCTGAATATGGGCGTGCTGACCGAAGTGAGCAACGAAGAGGAGCTGGAGCGCGCCATCGCGCTGGAAGCCAAAGTGGTCGGCATTAACAACCGCGACCTGCGCGACCTGTCGATTGACCTCAACCGTACGCGCCAGCTTGCGCCGCGTCTGGGCGCGGGCGTCACGGTGATCAGCGAATCCGGGATTAACAGCTACGCTCAGGTGCGCGAACTCAGCCACTTTGCCAACGGTTTCCTGATAGGTTCCGCAATGATGGAACACGAAGACCTTAACGCGGCCGTGCGCCGCGTGCTGTTGGGTGAGAACAAAGTCTGCGGCCTGACCCGTGCCCAGGATGCGCAGGCCGCATATGAAGCGGGCGCAATCTATGGTGGTCTGATCTTTGTCGAGTCCTCTCCTCGCGCAGTAAATGAAGAACAGGCGCGCAAGGTGATCGCGGCTGCGCCACTGAGCTACGTGGGCGTGTTCCGCACTGCGGATATTAACGACGTTGCGGCAAAAGCGGACGCGTTATCCCTGAGCGCGGTCCAGCTGCACGGCGATGAAGATCAGGCGTACATCGATGCTCTGCGACATGTTCTGGCGCCTCAGGTTCAGATCTGGAAAGCGCAAAGCGTTGGCGCCACCCTGCCCGCGCGTAACCTGAAGCATGTTGATAAATACGTGCTCGACAACGGCCAGGGCGGCACGGGGCAGCGTTTTGACTGGTCACTGCTGCGTGGCGAAGTGCTGGACAATGTCCTGCTGGCAGGGGGATTAAGCCCCGATAACTGTGTCGAAGCGGCCAAAACCGGCTGCGCCGGCCTCGATTTCAATTCAGGCGTAGAGTCCCAACCGGGCATTAAAGACGCCAGCAAGCTGGCATCGGTATTTAAAACTCTGCGTGCATATTAAGGAAGAGAAGATGACGACATTACTTAACCCGTATTTTGGTGAGTTCGGTGGGATGTATGTCCCACAAATCCTGATGCCCGCGCTGCGCCAGCTGGAAGAAGCGTTCGTGAGCGCACAGAAAGATCCGGCGTTTCAGGCGGAGTTTACTGACCTGCTGAAAAACTACGCCGGTCGTCCGACTGCGCTGACAAAGTGCCGCAACCTGACCGAAGGCACTAAAACTACGCTGTATCTTAAGCGTGAAGATCTGCTGCACGGTGGCGCGCATAAAACTAACCAGGTGCTTGGCCAGGCGCTGCTCGCGAAGCGGATGGGTAAAACCGAAATCATCGCCGAAACCGGCGCGGGGCAGCACGGTGTGGCCTCAGCGCTCGCCAGCGCCCTGCTCGGTCTGAAATGCCGCATTTACATGGGGGCGAAGGACGTTGAGCGCCAGTCGCCAAACGTGTTCCGTATGCGTCTGATGGGGGCGGAAGTGATCCCGGTGCACAGCGGTTCTGCCACGCTGAAAGATGCCTGTAATGAAGCGCTTCGCGACTGGTCTGGCAGCTACGAAACCGCCCACTACATGCTCGGTACCGCCGCGGGCCCGCACCCGTTCCCGACCATCGTGCGTGAATTCCAGCGCATGATCGGCGAAGAGACTAAAGCGCAGATCCTCGAAAAAGAGGGTCGCCTGCCGGATGCGGTGATCGCCTGCGTTGGCGGCGGATCTAACGCCATCGGCATGTTTGCCGATTTTATTGACGAAACCAGCGTTGGGCTGATTGGCGTTGAGCCTGCCGGCCACGGCATTGAAACGGGCGAGCATGGTGCGCCGCTGAAGCATGGCCGCGTGGGTATCTACTTCGGCATGAAGGCCCCAATGATGCAGACCGATGAAGGGCAGATTGAGGAGTCTTACTCGATCTCTGCCGGGCTGGATTTCCCGTCCGTAGGGCCGCAGCACGCGTTCCTGAACAGCACCGGCCGCGCGGATTATGTCTCCATCACCGATGACGAAGCGCTGGAGGCCTTCAAAACGCTGTGCCGCAATGAAGGGATCATCCCGGCGCTGGAGTCTTCCCACGCGCTGGCGCACGCGCTGAAAATGATGAAGGAAAACCCGGAAAAAGAGCAGCTGCTGGTGGTAAACCTTTCCGGTCGCGGTGACAAAGATATCTTCACCGTTCACGATATTCTGAAAGCACGAGGGGAAATCTGATGGAACGCTACGACAACGCATTTGCACAACTGAAAGCTCGCCAGGAAGGCGCCTTCGTTCCCTTCGTGACGCTGGGCGACCCCGGCCCGGAGCAGTCGCTGAAGATTATCGACACCCTGATTGATGCCGGTGCCGACGCGCTGGAGCTCGGTATTCCGTTCTCCGATCCGCTGGCGGATGGCCCGACCATTCAGAACGCAACGCTACGCGCGTTTGCCGCGGGCGTGACGCCGAGCCAGTGCTTTGAAATGCTGGCGGCGATCCGTCAGAAGCACCCGACCATTCCGATCGGCCTGCTGATGTACGCCAACCTGGTGTTCAGCCGCGGTATTGATGCGTTTTACGCAGAGTGCGCCCGCGTGGGCGTTGACTCCGTGCTGGTGGCTGACGTGCCCGTTGAAGAGTCTGCGCCATTCCGTCAGGCGGCAATGCGCCACAACGTCGCGCCGATTTTCATCTGTCCACCGAATGCCGATGACGATCTGTTGCGCCAGATTGCCTCTTACGGACGAGGTTACACCTACCTGCTCTCCCGTGCGGGCGTCACCGGTGCGGAAAACAAAGCCGCGCTGCCGCTGCATCATCTGGTGGAGAAGCTGGCAGAATACCATGCTGCACCGCCGCTTCAGGGCTTTGGCATTTCTTCACCGGATCAGGTTACTGCGGCGATTGACGCGAAAGCCGCCGGAGCCATTTCCGGTTCGGCTATCGTGAAAATTATCGAGAAGAACGTGGATAAGCCAGAGCAGATGCTGGCTGAGTTACACGCATTCGTCACATCCATGAAAGCGGCCACGCGCAAGGCGTAACCGTTAACACCGTCTGGCCCCGGCGTCAGGCGGTTTTCCCTTCTCTCTTCCTGAAAGAAGCAGGTCAAAATTGATCCTGTCGATATTTTCGGTGTGAATGACTTTCCAAACTTTCGCGTAAGCGTATGATCTGGGCTCTTTTTAGCGTTACCCTTCTGAGTTCAGAGGTTATTCATGTCATGGCATTCCTTCAAACAGACTTACCTGGTTAAGTTCTGGTCACCTGTTCCGGCCGTTATCGCGGCAGGCATTCTCTCTACTTATTATTTCGGTATTACCGGCACCTTCTGGGCTGTTACGGGCGAGTTTACCCGCTGGGGTGGGCAGCTATTACAGCTGGCAGGCGTCCATGCCGAAGAGTGGGGCTACTTCAAACTGATCCATCTTGAGGGCACACCGCTGACCCGCATCGACGGGATGATGATCATTGGCATGTTCGGCGGCTGTTTTGCGGCCGCGCTGTGGGCCAACAACGTTAAGTTGCGCATGCCGAAAAGCCGCATCCGCATTATGCAGGCCGTGGTCGGCGGCATCATTGCCGGGTTTGGCGCCCGCCTGGCGATGGGCTGTAATCTGGCCGCGTTCTTTACCGGTATTCCGCAGTTCTCGCTGCATGCCTGGTTCTTTGCCGTCGCCACCGCCATCGGCTCCTACTTCGGTGCTAAATTCACCCTGCTGCCGCTGTTCCGCATTCCGGTGAAAATGACGAAAGTTAGCGCTGCCTCTCCGTTAACGCAAAAACCCGATCAGGCGCGTCGTCGCTTCCGCCTCGGTATGCTGGTCTTTTTTGCCATGGTTGCCTGGGCGATTTGCACGGCGATGAATCAGCCAAAACTCGGCTTGGCCATGCTGTTCGGCGTCGGTTTTGGTCTGCTGATTGAACGCGCGCAGATCTGCTTTACCTCCGCGTTTCGCGATATGTGGATCACCGGACGAAGCATGATGGCGAAGGCGATCATTGCCGGTATGGCCGTGAGCGCGATCGGCATCTTCAGCTACGTTCAGCTCGGCGTGGAACCGAAAATCATGTGGGCGGGCCCAAATGCCGTCATTGGCGGGCTGCTGTTTGGTTTTGGCATCGTGCTGGCGGGCGGGTGTGAAACCGGCTGGATGTATCGCGCTGTGGAAGGCCAGGTGCATTACTGGTGGGTGGGTCTGGGTAACGTGATTGGCTCTACCATTCTGGCCTACTACTGGGATGACGTCTCTCCGGTACTGGCAACAAACTGGGACAAGGTCAACCTGCTGAATACCTTTGGTCCACTCGGGGGGCTCCTGGTGACCTACGCCCTGCTGCTTATCGCCTTCTTACTGGTTGTTGCACAAGAGAAGCGCTTCTTCCGACGCGCCACCGCCAAAACTGAAACTCAGGAGAATGCCGCATGAAAGAGATCGTGCCTGATTATCGTCTCGATATGGTGGGTGAACCTTGCCCTTACCCGGCCGTCGCCACGCTTGAAGCGCTACCGCAGCTAAAGAAAGGTGAAATTCTGGAAGTGGTGAGCGATTGCCCCCAGTCGATCAATAACATTCCTCTTGATGCCAAAAATCACGGCTATACCGTGCTGGATATCCAGCAGGACGGACCAACCATTCGTTATTTAATTCAGAAGTGACTTCACGATCGAAAAAGGCCTCTCAGAGGCCTTTTCTAGTTTACTGGCTTTGGCCACCGTCGTCGTCTGAGCTTCGGCAGGCATGAATGAATGGTGAGACGTGTTCCGCAAACGGAACAGATAGCACCGTGAGGTAGGCTATGTGCTGGGCTGAACGTCGTGAACTGAAACTGTTTACCTGCACAAACCGGACACTCAAATTTGATGTTGGGGATATCCCCTCCAGCCAGGTGTATGGAACAACCACCATACAGCAATCACCGGCTGACAGGGGATATATCTTCTGTCAGAAACGATAGCCTGCTGAGAACATAAATACCCACGGATCCAGTCGGGTATTGATACTTTGCTGCTGCCCGCCAGCTTTAAAGCGCACGTCCGTATCAATGTCCATATACCAGACCGAGGCGTTGATCAGCCAGTCACGGTTAATCAGATAATCCAGACCAACCTGCCCCGCCATACCCCACGAGTCTTTCAGGCTGAGATCGGAGAGCCCGGCCTTTTTACCGGTATCGTTAAATTTCTCATCAAAGAAGGTGGTGTAGTTAACCCCTGCACCAATATAAGGGCGCACCTTGCTGCTGGAATCGCCGAAGTACCACTGCGCCATCAGCGTTGGTGGCAAATGGTGAACCGTGGCAATGTCCCCGGTCGGTCCTAAACCGACGCGGTGACGGAATGGCGTGGCGGCTAAAAGCTCGACGCCAACGTTATCCGTTGCCATATACGTAAACGTCAGGCCTAACTGGGTGTTATTGCTGACGTTAAACCCGCCCATACCCAGTACATTATCAGACCCTTCCGTTGGACGTACCGTTGCCGAACCGGCACGAATAAAGAATTCGCCTGCTTCATGCGCGTACGCGCCGCCAGAGAGACTGCTTAAGATAAGGGCTGCCACCGCTAATTTTTTCATATCCGCTCCATCGTTGTGGTTTTAATTGCGGAGGAGAATATACTCACAAATGAGTAATAAGTGATCTAACACAGATCACATTAAAACCAGTAAGTTAACATTCATTGATCTAGGTTAATTTTTGGTGACGCCTCATAAAGCAATAAGTTGTTACCGCGTCAATTTTTGGCATTTCATGGTTACAAAATTTTCTGTTTTCCCTCTCTTGCGCTTCCTGTAGCGGCTGGATAATTTATCGCTCTCACAATGTGATTTGATGCGTTCTACTTTTGCAGGTGTGCCATGAGTGATCATAACCCGTGCATGACGTGCGGAGCCTGTTGTGCGTATTTTCGAGTCTCGTTCTACTGGGCTGAAGCCAGCGATGGCGGCGGCACCGTTCCGGTTGATCTCACTGAACCCTTAACCCCTTTTCTGCGCTGTATGCGCGGCACCAACCAAAAACAGAGCCGCTGTGTGGCACTGCAAGGTGAGCCTGGGGTATCCACCCGCTGTTCCATTTACGCGGATCGCCCCAGCCCGTGTCGCACTTTCGCGATGTCGGGAAAGGATGGGCAGGTCAATGAGGCATGCAATCGCGCCCGCGCCCGCTATGGATTACCGCCGCTTTACAAAGATATGCTTTTCCATACAAGCCTTGATGCTGCCACCAGCGTGTTATCCGGTGTACAATTGCCGGCTAATTAACACCTGCAATACTCAAGGAGAGTGCATGTCTATCACGGCGAAGTCTGTCTACCGTGACACGGGAAATTTTTTCCGCAATCAGTTCATTACCTTTTTACTGATCGCGTTGTTGTGCGCCTTTATTACGGTGGTGCTGGGTCATGCGTTCTCACCCAGTGATGAACAGATTGCCACGCTGAGCCAGGGGGAAAATCTTGCAGGCAGCGCAGGGTTGTTTGACCTTGTGCAGAATATGACGCCAGAGCAACAGCAAATCTTGCTGCGCGCATCTGCGGCATCTACCTTCTCGGGCCTGATTGGCAACGCCATTCTGGCGGGTGGCGTGTTGCTGATGATCCAGCTGGTGTCTGCCGGCCAACGCGTCAGCGCGTTACGTGCAATCGGGGCCAGCGCTCCGGTGCTGCCAAAACTGTTTATCCTCATCTTCCTGACCACGCTGCTGGTCCAGATGGGGATAATGTTGGTTGTCGTTCCGGGCGTGCTGCTGGCTATCGTGCTTTCATTCGCGCCAGTAATGGTTGTGCAGGACAAAATGGGCATTTTCACCGCCATGCGCAGCAGCATCAGGCTCGCATGGGCCAATATGCGACTGGTCGCCCCGGCCGTTATCAGCTGGCTGCTGGCCAAAACTCTGCTGTTGCTGTTTGCGCCGAATTTTGCGGTGTTAACGCCAAACGTCGGAGCGGTTGTCGCCAATACGCTGAGCAATCTGATTTCAGCCGTGCTGCTGGTCTATTTGTTCCGCCTGTACATGTTAATTCGTCAGTAACTGGGATCGCAGAATGAAGCAGTTTCTTGATTTTTTACCGCTGATCGTATTTTTCGCTTTTTATAAGCTGTACGACATTTATGCCGGCACGCTGGCGCTGATTGTGGCAACGGCTGTGGTGCTGATTTACAGCTGGGTTCGCTATCGCAAAGTTGAAAAGATGGCGCTCATCACCTTCCTGATGGTGGCGGTGTTTGGAGGTCTGACGTTGTTCTTCCACAATGATGAATTTATCAAATGGAAGGTCACGGTGATTTACGGCCTGTTTGCGGGCGCACTCCTCATCAGCCAGTGGGTGATGAAGAAGCCGCTGATCCAGCGCATGCTGGGGAAAGAACTGACCCTGCCACAGGCTGTGTGGGGGCGTCTAAATATCGCCTGGGCGCTATTTTTTATTCTGTGTGGTCTGGCGAATATCTATATCGCATTCTGGCTGCCGCAGAATATCTGGGTCAACTTCAAGGTGTTTGGCCTGACGGCGCTGACTCTTATCTTCACCCTGCTCAGCGGCGTTTATATTTATCGCCACATGCCGCAGGATGACAAGCACTGATCCTTCTGGCCAGATCGCCACGCGGTCTGGCCTCTTTTCCCGCCTTCTCTTTTCTCTACACCCTTCCTGCGAAAATGTCTGAATCATGAAGATTTTATGGAGTTTGCTGTCGCTTTATTGTAATGAGAATGACTATCATTAATATTCGTCATCGCATTTTTAACAAATGGAAATGAGTTGATGAATAACATAATAAGATTTGCCCCGGCTACACTTACGCTCGCCATTCTTTCAACGCTTTATCAGAGCGCACACGCAGCGGAAGATCCTCTCGCCGATGGTGAAACAATGGTTGTTCAGGCCACCGCTGAAGAGGCGCTGAAGCAACAGCCGGGGGTATCCATCATCACGGCAAAGGACATAGAAAAGGATCCACCGGTTAACGATCTTTCAGAAATTATTCGCAAAATGCCCGGGGTTAACCTCACCGGAAACAGCGCGACAGGCAGCCGCGGTAACAACCGCCAGATCGACATCCGCGGTATGGGGCCGGAGAACACGCTGATTCTGATTGACGGTGTGCCGGTGACGTCACGTAACTCGGTGCGCTACAGCTGGCGCGGGGAGCGCGACACCCGCGGGGATACCAACTGGGTTCCGCCAGAGATGGTTGAGCGCATTGAAGTGCTCCGGGGACCTGCTGCCGCCCGCTATGGTTCGGGGGCGGCCGGCGGCGTCGTCAACATCATTACCAAACGCCCGACCAACGACTGGCACGGCTCGCTCTCCCTGTACACTAACCAGCCTGAAAATGATAAAGAGGGAGCGACGAAACGCGCTAATTTTGATCTGAGCGGCCCCCTTGCGGGCGATGCGTTAACGATGCGCCTGTACGGGAATATCAACAAAACTGACGCAGATGCTCAGGACATCAACACCGCGCAAAACGGTTCTTACGCCGCCGGACGTGAAGGCGTGCGCAACAAGGACATTAATGCCCTGCTCTCCTGGAAACTCACGCCACAGCAGATTATCGATTTCGACTACAGCTACAGCCGCCAGGGCAATATCTACGCGGGTGATACTCAATACAGCAACAGCAACGTCAGCCCTGACGGTCTGGTGTCGTCCCTGTATGGACACGAAACGAACCGAATGTACCGCCAGTCTTATGGCATTACGCACAACGGCATCTGGGACTGGGGTCAGTCAAAGTTCGGTGTTTATTATGAAAAGACCAACAACACCCGCCTGGAAGAAGGCTCTACGGGCAAAGTTGAGGGGATGATCAATAGCGATAAATACGATACCAGCCGGCTGGAGTCATACCGTTCAACGGGTGAACTGAACATGCCTTTCTTCTGGCTGGTCGAACAGACGCTAACCGTGGGTGCAGAATGGAACCGTGATGAACTGAACGATCCGGCCTCAATGCAGGCGACAAATGTGTCGGGAGAAGTGATTAACGGCGTTCCCGGT
The DNA here is from genome assembly GCF_050031515.1 of Enterobacter cloacae complex sp. 397G4. Taxonomy (NCBI): domain Bacteria; kingdom Pseudomonadati; phylum Pseudomonadota; class Gammaproteobacteria; order Enterobacterales; family Enterobacteriaceae; genus Enterobacter; species Enterobacter cloacae complex sp. 397G4. The sequence continues at coordinate 2,671,837 of NZ_JBLGWE010000001.1, forward strand.
ACGGCTTCTGAGCGCAACAGCAAAAACAGCGCTGACCTCACTGGCATCTATCTTGAGGACAATATTGAAGCGCGCCAGGGCACCAACCTGATCCCAGGGCTCCGCTTTGATTATCACAATCAGTTTGGCAGCAACTGGAGTCCTAGCCTGAACCTCTCTCAGGATTTGGGTGACATGTTCAAGGTTAAAGCGGGTATCGCTCGGGTATTTAAAGCGCCAAACCTGTATCAATCCAGCGAAGGCTATCTGCTTTCCACCCGCGGCAATGGCTGCCCGAACAACGTTTCCGAAGGAAGCTGTTACCTGTTAGGTAATCCGGATCTGGATCCTGAAATCAGCGTGAACAAAGAGATTGGCCTGGCCTTCGCGCTGGAAGGCTACGAGGCTGGCATAACCTGGTTCCGCAACGATTACAAAAACAAGATTGTTTCGGGAACGGATGTGCTGGGCCAGACAAGCAGCGGCGCAAATATCCTTCAGTGGCAGAACGGAGGAAAGGCTGTTGTTGAGGGGCTGGAAGGCAACCTCACCGTCCCGGTTATTCGCGACACGCTAACCTGGCGTACCAATGCGACGTATATGATTCAGTCTGAAAGTAAGGACACCGGCAACCCTCTGTCGATTATCCCAAAATATACCGTCAACACGATGCTCGACTGGCAGGTTAACAGCAAACTTTCAGCGAACCTTAGCTGGACGATGTATGGCCGCCAGAAGCCAAGAGAAAATGCTGAAATCCGCAAAGAGCAGAATGCGATGTCAGATAAAGAGATTGGCGCCTATTCCATCGTTGGGATCGGTAGTAACTATCAACTGACAAAAGATCTCCGCCTGAATGCCGGGATCAGCAACCTCTTTGATAAGCAAATTTACCGAGAAAATGACGGTGCATCGACCTATAACGAACCAGGCCGTGCGTATTACGCCGGCGTGACCCTGTCCTTCTGACCCTCTGGCGCCTGCTCTGCGGGCGCTAACCCTATTCTCTCCAGCCAGAAATCATAGTAGCATCCCGCCTGAAGTCTTCAGTTACGAGTTTAAAACAATGACAACAAATGACGCCCCACAGGGCGAACTGGTTTTACGCACACTGGCAATGCCTGCGGATACGAATGCCAATGGCGATATTTTTGGTGGCTGGTTGATGTCGCAGATGGATATGGGCGGTGCAATCCTGGCAAAAGAGATTGCACACGGGCGCGTGGTGACAGTCCGGGTCGATGGCATGACCTTCCTGCGCCCTGTCGCGGTGGGGGACGTGGTGTGCTGTTACGCACGCTGCGTAAAACGCGGCAATACGTCTGTCTCCATCAACATTGAAGTATGGGTGAAAAAAGTCTCTTCTGAGCCGATTGGTCAGCGCTATAAGGCGACGGAGGCATTATTTATCTATGTGGCGGTGGATAGCGACGGTAAGCCCCGCCAGCTCCCACGGAGCTGATCCTCAGGTAAAAAAAAGCCTCCTTGCGGAGGCTTCTTTTATTCCATCTGTGCCCCGCCGTTCAGGCGGAAGACAATGTTCACAATCAACCCATTGCCGGGTTTACCGGCTTCATAGCGCCACCTGCGCATGGCCGATTTAACTTCGCGTTCAAACATATTCGCCGGCTGTGCGGACAGGATTTCCACGTTATCGACACGTCCATCGGCCGTAACGTCGAATTTCACCCGTACACGCCCTTCAATACGTAACGCCTGAGCACGTGCCGGGTACTGCGGCTGGTTACGGCTCAGCGCGCGCGGGCCCGCGGGCGCCGTTACCGTCGGTTTTGTCGCGGTCGTGGTGTTATTCATCAGCGGACGTGACGGGGCGGCATTTTCAACCGGCTGCGTGGCGCGTGGCTCAACCGGACGCACTTCGCGTTTCGGACGCTCTTCCACCTTTTTGACCGGCTTGGGTTTTGGCTTCGGCTTAGGTTTCGGCTCCGGCTTATGGATCACTACCGGTGCTTCTTTCGGCGGTTCAGGAACCGGCTCGGGCTCTGGCTCCGGCTCGGGTTCAACAACGGGCTGTGGCGGCGGCGGCGCAACCTGCGGCGGCTCAAGATCCGCAGGCGATACCATGGTCACAGAAATTGGCTGCGCTGGCGCCGGCATTTCAATAACCTGATGAACCGAGGTATAGAGCAGACCCGCCACGACAGCACCGTGAATAACGACGGAAAGCAGCGTCGGCCATGGAAAGCGGCGAGGTAAATCAAGGGTCATCGAAGTCATAATCATCAACGTTAAAAAACCGAACCTCGATTTTAAATGCAAATAGCAATCATATTCAATAAGACACTTTGTCCTGGCGCAATTTAAGCGTACATGAGGGCAAAAAAGGGGCATCCAGATCAGGGTTTTAACATTGTTATTATCTTTACATTGCAGTCATTTGTGCTTTCACATAACGTAATTGTCACTTTTACCGGTTAAGGAGCTTTGCCGTGCTTTACGTGATTTACGCTGAAGATGTACCTGATTCTCTGGAAAAACGTCTTTCCGTTCGCCCTGCTCATCTGGCGCGTTTACAGTTGCTACAGGATGAAGGTCGGTTGCTGACCGCAGGCCCGATGCCTGCCGTTGACAGCAACGATCCGGGCGCGGCGGGTTTTACCGGCTCCACGGTGATTGCCGAGTTTGAATCTCTGGAAGCCGCGCAGGCCTGGGCAGAAGCAGACCCGTACGTCGCAGCCGGCGTGTACGAGAAAGTCACGGTTCGTCCGTATAAAAAAGTATTCTGAAACGAAAGGCTCCCTCGGGAGCCTTTTCTTCATTCAGTGCAGCGACGCCAGCCTCGCCGCAAATCCGACAAACAGCAGACCTATCAGCCCGTTCCCCAGCTTCGCCAGTTTCTTTTTGGTTTTGAGGTAACGCGTGACAAACGCGCCTGAGAAAATCAGGAAGCTCATGTACATGAAGCTGATCAGCTCAAGCGTTGTGGCGAGGATCAGGAACGACGTGCCGGTATTCTTCGCATTGACATCAATGAACTGCACGAAGAACGACACGTAAAAGAGAATCGCTTTCGGGTTCGTCAGGCTCAGCACCAGCGAACGCTTAAGGATTGCGCTTGCCGGTTCGGCGCTACTTTCGTGCGCATTTTTTTGACGCGTCATAACGGACCAGAGCATTTTTCCGCCCAGCCACAGCAGATAAAACGCGCCCAGATAGCGGACAATATTAAATAAAACCGGAGTGGTCTGGATCAACGCGGCGACGCCCGCCCAGGCCAGAAACATCAGCACGGCATCACCAATAAACACACCGGTGGCTGCCAGATAGCCTTTCTTAACGCCGTGGCCAATCCCTGTTTTCAGCACAAACAAGGTGTTCGGTCCTGGAACCAGCACGATAAAAAATGCGCCGACAACATAGGTCCAGAAATTCAGTACACCAAACTCCGCAAACACGTCTCACTCCTTTCGCTCAAAAACAGCGGGGATACCGGTAATTACGGTATCCCCTGAATCAGTTGCGCTATTGTACGCCGTTATAGCCATCAAGATAAGTCGCGGCCAGTTCGTTACCAAATAATAGGGCGTCTTTACTGTCCATGTCCGAAGACCATTTATCCTTCGCGTTGCCTGCGAACAGTTCCTGCGACTTCGCATTTTCTTTTAGCTGATCGCGAATGCTTTGCGCGTATTCACTGGCTTCAGCCTCAGTCCGCCCTTCCGCGCGGTCAGCTTTGCCACGGGCATAAAGCTCGCGGAACTGCGCCACGTTCAGCTGATAATTTTTCTGCACGCTGGAGGTGTAGTTGCCGCCAGTAAAGCTGGACTGATGCGACACGAAATAAAACGCGTGCCGTTCGGGTGAGGTTTTGCTGCTGGCACAACCGCTTAATATCGCAATCCCAAAGAGTGCTGCCATTACTTTTCCGTTCATCCTTTTTTCCTTTAATAAAAATGTATTCCCCATGCGAAAACATAATCTGCCAATGAGGAAAATGACGAAAGTCCTAAATCTTCCCTGAGCGCATCCAGCGCCAAAAGTACAATAAAAATCCAGAGATAAGGATTCATCTTTTAATATCATGACGTTATTGGAAGTTAGTATATCGCGGAAAGCAGATGGGAAGAGACTGCAAAAATTGATAGCCTGGATGTTTAATGGGCACCTTTACGGTGCCCTTCATGCTTTTCAGATGTCCTGGACCGCGAACAACAGCGCGTTACGGTGTCTGTTCAGGCCACATTTTCTGATGGCGTGGATACGCATATTGCGGCGGGATTGTGCTTCCAGCCAACGAGCCTTACGACGACTCACCTGTCGCAACATGCGCCAGCGCCCAACTTCAGTTCTACTGCGCTTCATGTCTACAACTCTTTCTCTAACAGAGATGCCATTATATGCCTAAGCAGGCGGCAAACCAGCGCTTTTATCTGCCGTTTTTATTTGCCAGATGAATCCTGATGCGTAAACTCATAACAATACGCTTTCAAAAGGATTTTTTATTTATGACAACCTTCTACACCGTGGTGAGTTGGCTGGTCATTTTAGGATACTGGCTGTTAATTGCCGGGGTGACGTTGCGCATTCTGATGAAACGCAGAGCGGTACCTTCCGCCATGGCCTGGCTTCTGATTATCTATATTCTGCCGCTGGTGGGCATCATCGCCTATCTCTCTTTCGGTGAACTTCATCTGGGTAAACGCCGCGCCGAACGCGCCCGCGCCATGTGGCCCTCCACGGCGAAATGGCTTGCCGACCTTAAAGCCTGCAAGCATATCTTCGCTGAAGAGAACAGTAGCGTGGCCGCATCTCTGTTCAAGCTGTGCGAACGCCGCCAGGGGATTGCTGGGGTAAAAGGCAATCAGCTGCAACTGATGACCTCTTCTGATGATGTGATGCAGGCGCTGATCCGTGATATCCAGCTCGCCCGGCATAATATCGAGATGGTGTTTTATATCTGGCAGCCGGGCGGCATGGCGGACCAGGTCGCCGAATCGCTAATGGCCGCTGCACGTCGCGGTATCCACTGCCGCCTGATGCTGGACTCCGCCGGCAGCGTGGCCTTTTTCCGTAGCCCGTGGGCAGGCATGATGCGCAACGCCGGTATCGAGGTGGTCGAGGCGCTAAAAGTGAATCTTTTCCGCGTCTTTCTGCGCCGCATGGATCTCCGCCAGCACCGGAAAATGGTTCTGATCGATAACTACATCGCCTACACCGGCAGCATGAACATGGTTGACCCCCGCTTCTTCAAGCAGGATTCCGGCGTGGGGCAATGGATCGATCTGATGGCGCGGATGGAGGGACCGATCGCGACCTCAATGGGCATCGTCTACTCCTGCGACTGGGAAATTGAAACCGGTAAACGCATTCTTCCCCCGCCGCCGGATGGCAATATCATGCCGTTTGAGGAAGCCAGCGGGCACACTATCCACACTATCGCCTCCGGTCCTGGCTTTCCGGAAGATCTGATCCATCAGGCACTGCTGACCGCCGCGTACTCCGCGCGGGAATATCTGATCATGACCACGCCCTATTTCGTTCCCAGCGACGACCTTCTGCATGCCATCTGTACAGCGGCACAGCGCGGAGTGGATGTGAGCATTATTATGCCGCGCAAGAACGATTCGCTGCTGGTGGGATGGGCAAGCCGCGCGTTCTTTAGTGAGCTGCTGGCCGCAGGCGTTAAAATTTATCAGTTCGAAGGCGGCCTGTTACACACCAAGAGCGTGCTGGTGGACGGAGAGCTGAGCCTGGTGGGTACCGTCAACCTCGATATGCGCAGTCTGTGGCTGAATTTTGAAATTACGCTGGTCATTGATGACGCCGGGTTCGGTGGCGATCTGGCGGCGGTTCAGGACGATTATATCTCCCGCTCACGCCTGCTGGACGCCAGACTGTGGGCGAAACGTCCGCTGTGGCAGCGAATTGCCGAACGACTGTTTTACTTCTTTAGTCCGTTGCTGTAAAACGTGCCCAACGATTTTTAACAGGTAGTCATCATGGAAATGGATCTGAACAATCGCCTGACCGAAGACGAAACGCTCGAACAGGCCTACGATATTTTTCTCGAGCTGGCGGTCGATAATCTCGACCCTGCTGACGTCATTCTTTTCAACCTGCAATTTGAAGAGCGTGGCGGTGCTGAGCTGTTCGATCCGGCTGAAGACTGGGCCGAACATGTCGATTTTGATCTCAACCCGGACTTCTTCGCCGAGGTGGTGATTGGCCTTGCAGATGAAGACGGCGGAGAAATTAACGACATCTTTGCCCGCGTCCTGCTGTGCCGCGAGAAAGATCACAAACTGTGCCATATCCTCTGGCGCGAATAATAAAAAAGGCTGCCCGCGCAGCCTTTTTTATTTAATCCGGTAAGGCATTTCCACAGCGGTGACAAAACCGCGCGCCGGGTTCATGATTCCCCTGCTGACAATTCGGACATTTGCGTTGCTGCTTGCTGTTCTGGAAGGCGCTGCTCATATGGGTGGTAATTAACCCCGTCGGAATCGCTATCACAGAATAGCCGATCAGGATAAGAACCGATGCCACAATACGTCCGAGCGGCGTATGCGGGGTAATATCGCCATAGCCCACGGTGGTCACCGTGACGATAGCCCAGTAAACAGACGCATTAAGCGTGGTAAACCCGTATTTCGGCCCTTCGATTAAATACATCAGGGAGCCAAAAACGATCATCACGATAGCAATAAACGAATAGAAGAGAATCAGCTGGTGGCGGGCGCTGACAATGGCAACCCAAAAAACCCGCAGCGACGGCATAAAGCGCAGCAGTTTGAGAATCCGTAACACACGAATCGCCCGCATTGCACGCCAGGCAAACACATAATTCAGGCTGATCTCAGGCCACAGCCACATGACATACAGCGGCAGGATAGTGGCTAAATCAATAAATCCCCAGAAGCTGAAAACGTATTTCGCCGGATTTGGCCAGCTAATGACCCTCAGCACATATTCCGCAGTAAACACCAGCGTGACAATCAATTCCAGCCAGACGAAAACGTGCCACTCCTCATACGTCATGTGGTACTGCGTTCCGGCGCCGGATTCGATAAAGATAATAATGACGCTAATCAGCGCAAATAAACCACACAGACCTTCGAAGCGGCGACCGGAAACCGTTTCAGGATCGAATAAAAGGTGATACAGCCGCTGACGGGCCGACGTGAATAATCGCGACACATTAACCTCGAAAAATAAGGGCTGACATCATGTCAGCCCTTGCGATTATAACGGGTCTACTTTCAGGCAGGAAACCGCATGTCGGAAACTGCCCTCCAGAACCGGCCGTGTTTTTGCGCATTCCGGCCCGGCTATTGGGCATCGAGTACGGAATACGCAGCCTGAAGGCGGGTTGATTGGCGAAGGCAGTTCACCTTCCAGAAGCTGAATGGTTTTATTTTTTTCCAGATCGGGGTCCGGAACGGGAACCGCAGACATCAGCGCTTTGGTATAAGGGTGCAGAGGATTGTGGTACACCTCATCATACGTGCCCAGCTCCACGGCGTGGCCCAGATACATGACCAGCACACGGTCCGAAATGTGTTTTACCACCGCCAGATCGTGGGCGATGAAGATCAGCGACAGCCCCATTTCCCGTTGCAGTTTCTGTAGCAGGTTAACCACCTGGGCCTGGATGGAAACGTCCAGCGCCGAAACCGGCTCATCACAGATAATCAGTTTTGGTTCAAGGATCAACGCGCGTGCGATACCGATACGCTGGCACTGACCGCCGGAAAACTCGTGTGGGTAGCGGTTGATGAGGTTTGGCAGCAGACCCACCTTGAGCATCATCGCTTTCACCCGATCGCGAATTTCCTGGCGCGGCATCTTCGGATGATAGGTGCGCAGCGGCTCGGCAATGATTTCGCCAATGGTCATACGCGGGTTCAGGGACGCAAGTGGATCCTGGAAAATCATCTGGATGTCGCTGCGCACGTCGCGCCATTCATCCGGCTTCATCCCCAGCAGATCTTTGCCAAGCCAGGCCACTTTCCCGTCGGTGGCCTTCACCAGGCCGATGATCGCACGCGCAAACGTCGATTTGCCGCAGCCGGATTCGCCTACCACGCCCAGGGTCTCGCCTTCGTACAGGCGTAGCGTGACGCCATCCACCGCTTTCAGGGTTTTGGCAGGCTGCCAGAACCACTGTTTACCGTCTTTGATATCGAAATGGACCTTCAGGTCAGCGATTTCGAGCAGCACATTTCTTTTTTCGTCGATCGCGTTCATACCAGCTCCTCCAGCGGCTTAAAGCAGGCGCGCAGACGGCCTGGGGCAAACGCTTCCAGCGGCGGTGCGCTGTTACAGATTTCCATCGCATGCGGACAACGCGGCTGGAACGGGCAGCCTTTTGGCAGACGCAGCAGGTTAGGCGGGTTGCCCGGAATAGTCAGCAGCGACTCCCCTTCCGCATCAAGACGCGGAACGGCATTCAACAGCCCGATAGAGTACGGATGGGCTGGCTGGTAGAACACATCGCGGGCATTACCGTATTCCATCGTGCGGCCTGCATACATGACTAACACTTTGTCGCAGATCCCGGCAACGACGCCTAAATCGTGGGTGATCATAATGATGGCGGTGTTGAACTCGCGCTTCAGCTCGTTCAGCAACGTCATGATCTGCGCCTGTACGGTCACGTCCAGGGCGGTGGTTGGTTCATCAGCGATCAGCAGTTTTGGCCGACAAAGCAATGCCATCGCGATCATAACGCGCTGACGCATACCGCCGGAAAACTCGTGCGGATACATGCGCATGCGCTTGCGTGCTTCAGGCATTTTCACCGCATCCAGCATTTTGACGGACTCTTCAAACGCTTCGGCTTTACCCAGCCCCTTGTGGAGCATCAGCACTTCCATCAGCTGTTCGCCCACCCGCATATAGGGGTTCAGGGACGTCATCGGATCCTGGAAAATCATTGAAATCTGCTCGGCGCGCAGCTTGTTCAGCTCATGTTCCGGCAAATTCAGGATCTCTTTCCCGTTAAACGTCGCCGAACCGCCGATCACGCCGTTTGACGCCAGCAGGCCCATCAGCGCGAATGCGGTCTGGGATTTACCGGAACCGGATTCGCCCACAATGCCCAGCGTTTCACCGGCACGCAGGTCGAAGTTGAGATCGTTAACGGCAGTAACATCACCGTCGGGGGTTTTAAACGTCACGCGGAGGTCTTTAACGTCCAGCAGTGCGCTGGTCCGCTGTTGCGCCTGTGGCGCGGTTGCCGTTTCAATAATGGTCATGACGGCGCTCCTTAACGGTCTTTCGGGTCGAGGGCATCACGCAGGCCATCGCCGATAAAGTTGAAACAGAACAGGGTGACGACCAGGAAGCCCGCCGGATACAGCAGTAACCACGGTGACACTTCCATGGAGTTTGCGCCATCACTTAACAGAGCGCCCCAGCTACTCAACGGCTCCTGCGTACCTAATCCCAGGAAGCTCAGGAAAGATTCAAACAGGATCATACTTGGCACCAGCAGGGAGGCGTACACCACCACCACGCCCAGCACGTTAGGAACGATATGACGCACCACAATATTGGCGGTAGAAACGCCACCAACCTGTGCGGCTTCGATAAACTCCTTACGTTTGAGGCTCAGCGTCTGGCCGCGCACAATACGCGCCATATCCAGCCAGGACACCATCCCGATCGCCACGAAGATTAGCAGGATATTTTGACCAAAGAAGGTCACCAGCAGAATGACGAAGAACATGAACGGGAAGGAGTTCAGGATTTCTAGCAGACGCATCATCACGGAGTCCACTTTCCCGCCGAGGTAACCGGAAAGCGAGCCGTAAAGCGTGCCGACAATCACCGCCACCAGCGCCGCCGCGATGCCAACCATCAGGGAGATACGGCCGCCAATCGCCACACGCACCAGCAAATCACGCCCGGAGGAGTCGGTGCCGAAATAGTGCCCGGATTCCATATCCGGCGCGCTGGACATCATGCCCCAGTCCGTATCGAAATAGGTGAACTGAGAGAGCATTGGTGCCAGGGTTACGAACAGCGCGATAAGCACCAGCACGACCAGGCTGGCAACGGCGGCACGGTTATGCATAAAACGACGGCGGGCGTCCTGCCAAAGGCTACGACCTTCGACCTCCAGCTTTTCACTGAAGTTTTCCAGCGCCTCGCTGTTTTTCTTACTCAACATCATGGCGTGCTCCAGTTAGTAACGGATTTTCGGGTCGATAACGGCATACAGCACATCGACAACGGCATTAAACAGAATGGTCAGCGCGCCCACGAGGATCGTCAGGCTCAGCACCAGCGAATAGTCACGGTTAAGCGCCCCGTTAACAAACAGCTGCCCGATGCCCGGCAGACCATAAATGGTTTCAATCACCATTGAACCCGTGATAATGCCGACGAAAGCCGGACCCATATAGGAGAGTACCGGTAACAGTGCAGGCTTGAGGGCATGACGGAAAATAATCCGGCGCATCGGCAGCCCTTTCGCACGGGCGGTACGGATGAAGTTCGAGTGCAGGACTTCAATCATTGAACCGCGAGTAATACGGGCGATGCTGGCGATGTAGGCCAGAGATAATGCCACCATCGGCAATATCATGAACTTCAGCGCCCCGCCGTTCCAGCCGCCCCCGGGAAGCCATTTCAGGGTTATGGCGAATATCATGACCAGCAACGGCGCGACAACGAAGCTGGGGATAACCACCCCGGTCATTGCGACCCCCATTACGGCGTAATCCCATCGGGTATTTTGTTTTAGCGCAGCGATAACGCCCGCAGTGACACCGAGAACAACGGCCAGGATAAATGCAGCAGCCCCTAATTTAGCCGATACCGGGAAGCTGGACGCCACCAGGTCGTTAACGGAATAGTCTTTATATTTAAATGACGGACCAAAATCACCGTGTGCAAGCTGCTTCAGATAGTTGAAGTACTGCGTGGTGATAGGATCGTTTAAATGGTATTTCGCTTCGATGTTGGCCATAACTTCTGGCGGAAGCGTGCGTTCACCGGTAAAAGGACTGCCCGGTGCAAGACGCATCATGAAGAAGGAAATTGTAATTAGAATAAATAACGTTGGAATCGCTTCAAGACAGCGACGCAGGATAAATTTCAACATTGCCCGTACCTTCTGGCGTGTGCCTGATGAATGTTACAAAATAGACACAGTGGGGCAAGCTCGCTCGCCCCACGTATTGCCATTAATGCTTGATAATATAAAGATTCTTAACGGAAATATTATCCAACGGGTCTTTACCGGTATAACCCCCTACCCATGGTTTCACCAGGCGGGCGTTAACGTAGTAGTAAACCGGAACGATCGCAGAGTCTTTATCGAGCTGTTGTTCTGATTTCGCGTACAGATCGGCGCGCTGGGCGTCATCTGCCACCTTCAGGGTTTCGCCAATCAGCTTATCAAACGCCGGGCTCTTATAGTGTGCGGTGTTGTTCGAACTGTCGCTCAGCATGGTGTTCAGGAATGAGGTCGGTTCGTTATAGTCCGCACACCATCCTGCACGAGCCACGTCAAAGGTTCCCTGGTGGCGCGTATCGAGGAAGGTTTTCCATTCCTGGTTTTCCAGCTTCACATTCACGCCGAGGTTTTTCTTCCAGATTGACGCGACGGCAATAGCCAGCTTTTTATGCAGATCGGAGGTGTTGTACAACAGGCTAAAGGTCAGCGGCTTGTCGGCGGTATAGCCAGCCTCAGCCAGCAGTTTTTTCGCTTCTTCGTTACGTTTTTCCTGGGACCATTTGAACCATTCAGGTTCAACCAGCTTCATACCATCGGTGTAAGGCGGGGTGTAGCTGTAAGCCGGCAGGTCGCCCTGATTCTTCACTTTATTCACGATAATGTCGCGATCCAGAGCCAGCTTCAGTGCGGTACGAACACGTACGTCGGTGAACGGTGCTTTCTGGTTGTTAATTTCGTAATAGTAGGTGCACAGATACGGATCGACGTGAACTTCTTTAGGGATCTCTTTTTTCAGCTTCTGGAACAGTTCAATCGGCATATTGTTATAGGTCATGTCGATTTCACCGCTGCGGTAGCGGTTTACGTCCGTCACTTCAGAAGAGATTGGCAGGTAGGTGACCTGATTGATAACGGTCTTCGCATTATCCCAATACTGCGGGTTGCGCTCCAGCACCATACGTTCGTTAACGACCCAGTCCTTCAGCTTATATGCACCGTTGGTCACGATATTCGCAGGCTGCGTCCATTTTTCACCAAATTTTTCTACTGCGGATTTTGGTACCGGGGAGACGGACGGGTGAACCAGCAGCTTATAGAAGTACGGAACAGGTTCGCTCAACGTCACTTCAAAGGTGTTGGCATCGATGGCTTTTACGCCCAGGTCGGTAACTGGCTTTTTACCCGTGATGATGTCATCGATATTGGCAATATGGCCATACTGGAGGTAACTCGCATACGGGGAGGCGGTATTCGGATCCGCCAGACGCTGCCAGCTATAGACGAAATCTTCGGCGGTAACCGGCGTACCGTCGGACCATTTCGCATCTTTACGCAGATGGAAGGTCCAGACTTTAAAATCTTTGTTGTCCCATTTTTCCGCCACGCCCGGAGCCGGGTGGCCGTCTACGTCAGTCACCAGCAGACCTTCAAACAGATCGCGGTTAACGTTAGACTCTGGAACACCTTCAATTTTGTGCGGATCAAGAGACTGCACTTCCGCACCGTTATTACGTACCAGCGTTTGCTTCTCAGCCAGCTGAACACCAGCAGGAACGTCCGCAGCCATTGCAGCGTTGCCCGCGATTAGCGCAGTTAAAATCCCCGCCGCTACCAGACTTTTTTTTGTGATGATGGACATTGTGTTGATACTCCACTCATTATAATGACCGGCCTTCGCCAGTTGTGTAATCCCCTGTTGGGGCCTGTACAGCGCAGGAGTTTTTTTTGCTACTGTCAGGTTCTTTTTTTACTTCTTGCTATCACCGACTTCATTATTACTGACCGCTCGTACGGCGGTCTTGCGTCGATTCTTTACACCTCTCCCCTGTCAGAGAGATGCGTTGGATATCTTATGTGAGGGCTATATGAAAATAGTTCTCATCAACTTGTTTAATGCTGCAAAATATAAGGCCGGAAAGTACCAAATGGTGCCAACTCTCGCCAATACATTTTGCAAATTTGTTAAGCATTTCTCTTTTACGATGGCTGGCATAACTATGGCGCCAGCCCTGGCTTACGCCGAAATCAACAAAAAGAGATGTAATTCATATAGATAAGAAATTTTGTTGCTGCAAACGCGACGACATAGCTTACCTGAACGATTTTTCACGATAATTTAACAATTGATTATTATTTAGCACATTCGTCTGAGTCAGCGTCGAAATTACTAATATCATTTCGGTTATCTGTCAGCAAGCCCCAGAGTATCATGTGAGTAAAATAACAGAGGGTTTGAGGGATTTATGCGCGGCAAGGGGAAATGAAAATAAACAACCCCTTGAAAAACAACAGAAGAGGATTATTAGTAAAACTTATTATGACTGGCGCCTATTTCAACTTTATTTATATGATTTGCAGATAATCACGTAAAAAAAAACGGAGCCGCTGGCTCCGCTCTTTCAAATGAAAGTCAGTGTACTAACCCGGGGAATATACTTTTTATACCGGTAACGATAAATTCGATGCCCAACGCCATTAACAACAGACCCATGATACGGGTAATCACGTTGATGCCCGTTTGTCCCAGCAAGCGAACCAGCCATGGCGCCATACGAAATACGCCCCAGCAGCACAGCGCGAACAGCGCAATAGCGACGGAAAAGCCAATCAGGTGCATCAGGCTGTGGTAGCGCGTTCCCCAGACAATAGTGGAACTAATCGCCCCCGGGCCCGCCATCAGCGGCAGTGCCAGTGGCACGACCCCGATGCTCTCGCGGATAGCTGTCTCTGATTTTTCCTGCTTGTTCTGTTTATCCTCCCCCAGCTTGCCGCTGATCATCGACATGGCAATCGTCACCACCAGGATCCCGCCTGCTATACGGAACGAATCAATTGAGATGCCGAAGACCTGAAGAATGGCGTCCCCGAGATAAAGAGACGTAAGTAGGATGATCGCCACCGACAGGTTTGCCGTCAGGTTGGTTTTATTTCGTGCCGCAGCCGTCTGATAGCTGGTCATACTAATGAAGACAGGGATGATCCCTACCGGGTTAACCAGAGCAAACAAGCCGATAAAAAACTTGAAATATGTAGGGAAATCAAAGAGCGTTTGAATCACATTAAGCTCCGCAATTGAGCATGGCTAGGGAGAAACTGCGTGTCATGATAAATCCGCGCTGAAGATACGCTTTTTAGCCGCATACTTCACCAGAAATCTGTTCTTAAACGTTATCAATTCATGATGTTAAACATTTGTGTAATCAATGATATCGCTGCTTCCAATAGTTACTTAATTATTTAACAGTAGAATAATTAGCACAAAATAACCCTGCTGAAAGGTATCAGCTTAGGACAAAATTGATCTCGATCATAATTTTCGTACTCAGAAGTGAGTAATCTTGGTTACGCCGCCAGGGAGATCACCTATCAAAAAGGTATGATGCTAAGGTAAGGCTCTTTTAGTAAATTAGTGAGCTGGAGCAGTGAGTAATCCTTTGTTTTACTGTGTGTTACGCAAGTGGGATCGGCTCTGACTATACTGTCAGACGTATCGAGCGCTGGTTTACTAAAAGAGTTTAAACATTATCAGGAGAGCATTATGGCTGTTACCAATATCGCTGAACTGAACGCCCTCGTCGAGCGCGTAAAAAAAGCCCAGCGTGAATATGCCAATTTCACCCAAGAACAGGTTGATAAAATCTTCCGCGCGGCCGCTCTGGCTGCTGCTGATGCTCGAATCCCTCTCGCTAAAATGGCCGTTGCCGAATCCGGCATGGGTATCGTTGAAGATAAAGTGATCAAAAACCACTTTGCTTCAGAGTATATCTACAACGCCTATAAAGATGAGAAAACCTGCGGTGTGCTGTCAGAAGACGATACTTTCGGCACCATCACCATCGCAGAACCGATCGGCATCATTTGCGGTATCGTTCCAACCACTAACCCAACCTCTACCGCCATCTTCAAATCTCTCATCAGTCTGAAGACACGTAACGCAATCATTTTCTCCCCGCATCCACGTGCGAAGGATGCCACCAACAAAGCAGCAGATATCGTGCTTCAGGCTGCCATTGCGGCGGGTGCGCCAAAAGATCTCATCGGCTGGATCGACCAACCTTCTGTTGAACTGTCCAACGCACTGATGCATCACCCGGACATTAACCTGATTCTGGCGACCGGTGGTCCTGGTATGGTTAAAGCTGCGTACAGCTCCGGTAAACCAGCCATCGGCGTAGGCGCAGGTAATACCCCTGTGGTGATCGACGAAACGGCTGATATCAAGCGTGCTGTTGCCTCTGTGCTGATGTCTAAAACCTTCGATAACGGCGTTATCTGTGCATCTGAACAGTCTGTTGTCGTGGTTGATTCGGTATACGACGCCGTTCGTGAACGTTTCGCCAGCCACGGCGGCTACCTGTTGCAAGGTAAAGAACTGAAAGCCGTTCAGGACGTGATTCTGAAAAATGGTGCGCTGAACGCGGCTATCGTAGGTCAGCCTGCATATAAAATCGCTGAGCTCGCTGGCTTTAGCGTCCCTGCTACCACCAAGATTCTGATTGGTGAAGTGAAAGTCGTTGATGAAAGTGAGCCGTTTGCTCACGAGAAACTCTCCCCGACGCTGGCAATGTACCGTGCGAAAGATTTCGATGACGCGGTAGATAAAGCAGAGAAGCTGGTGGCGATGGGCGGTATCGGCCACACCTCTTGCCTGTACACCGACCAGGATAACCAGCCTGAGCGTGTTGCTTACTTCGGTCAGAAGATGAAGACGGCACGTATCCTGATCAACACTCCTGCTTCTCAGGGTGGTATCGGTGACCTGTACAACTTCAAACTCGCACCTTCCCTGACTCTGGGTTGTGGTTCCTGGGGTGGTAACTCCATCTCTGAAAACGTTGGTCCAAAACACCTGATCAACAAGAAAACCGTTGCTAAGCGAGCTGAAAACATGTTGTGGCACAAACTTCCGAAATCTATCTACTTCCGCCGCGGCTCTCTGCCAATCGCGCTGGATGAAGTGATTACTGATGGCCACAAACGTGCGCTCATCGTGACCGACCGTTTCCTGTTCAACAATGGCTATGCAGACCAGATCACCTCTGTTCTGAAAGCGGCTGGCGTTGAAACTGAAGTCTTCTTTGAAGTTGAAGCTGACCCAACCCTGAGCGTTGTACGTAAAGGCGCTGAACTGGCGAACTCCTTCAAACCTGATGTGATCATCGCACTGGGTGGCGGTTCCCCAATGGACGCCGCGAAAATTATGTGGGTGATGTACGAGCATCCGGAAACTCACTTCGAAGAACTGGCGCTGCGCTTTATGGATATCCGTAAACGTATCTACAAGTTCCCGAAAATGGGCGTGAAAGCGAAAATGATCGCCGTCACCACCACTTCCGGTACTGGTTCAGAAGTGACGCCATTTGCCGTTGTGACTGATGACGCAACCGGTCAGAAATACCCGCTGGCTGACTACGCACTGACGCCAGATATGGCTATCGTTGACGCCAACCTGGTCATGGAAATGCCGAAATCACTGTGTGCGTTCGGTGGTCTGGATGCGGTAACTCACGCTCTGGAAGCTTACGTTTCCGTACTGGCTTCTGAGTTCTCTGACGGTCAGGCTTTGCAGGCGCTGAAACTGCTGAAAGAAAACCTGCCAGCTTCTTACAACGAAGGTTCGAAAAACCCTGTTGCGCGTGAACGTGTACACAGTGCGGCAACCATCGCGGGCATTGCGTTTGCTAACGCCTTCCTGGGTGTCTGTCACTCCATGGCGCACAAGTTGGGTTCACAGTTCCACATTCCTCACGGTCTGGCGAACGCCCTGTTGATCAGCAACGTTATCCGCTATAACGCAAACGACAACCCAACCAAGCAGACTGCATTCAGCCAGTACGACCGCCCACAGGCGCGCCGTCGTTATGCTGAAATCGCAGATCACCTGGGTCTGAGCGCACCGGGCGACCGTACTGCCGCGAAGATCGAGAAACTGCTGGCATGGCTGGAGAGCCTGAAGGCTGAACTGGGTATTCCTAAATCTATCCGCGAAGCAGGCGTTCAGGAAGCTGACTTCCTCGCTCACGTAGATAAGCTGTCTGAAGATGCATTCGATGACCAGTGTACTGGTGCTAACCCGCGCTACCCACTGATTTCCGAACTGAAACAGATCCTGCTGGATACTTATTACGGTCGTAACTTCACTGAAAGCGATGTCGCTGCCGTAAAAGTTGAAATCCCCGCAGTTGTAAAGGCTGACAAGAAAGCGAAGAAAAATGCTTGATTGACAGTATGATAAAAAAACCCGCCGCTGGCGGGTTTTTTTATATCTGAGGATCCGTAAAACATTCTTATTATTTTCGATTGTCGCCCTGTAACGCCGTCAGCGAGCCTACAGCCAGCGCCTCTTTATAATGCTTGCGGCAGACCGAGACATAACGTTCATTGCCTCCTATCACCACCTGCTCGCCATCAGCATAGGGTTTACCCGACTGGTCCAGGCGAAGAACCATACTTGCCTTGCGGCCACAAAAGCAGATTGTTTTCAGCTCAACCAGCTTATCCGACCAGGCCAGCAGATACTGACTGCCGGCAAATAACTCCCCACGAAAATCGGTACGTAATCCATAGCAAAGAACGGGAATATCCAGCTCATCAACGACCTCTGAAAGCGCATGGACCTGCTCTCGGGTCAGGAACTGGCTTTCATCTACCAGCACGCAATGGACAGGCTTAGTGGCATGCTCGGCACGAATGTCCTCCAGCAGGTCCGTTTCAGGGTTAAACAGCCTTGCAGGCGACGAGAGCCCTATTCTTGAGCTCACCTTCCCTGCCCCAAAGCGATCGTCGATTTCGGCGGTATAAACAACGGTACGCATCCCCCGCTCCTGATAATTGTATGAGGATTGCAGTAACGCCGTCGATTTCCCTGCATTCATTGCCGAATAGTAGAAATAAAGTTGTGCCATTGGCCGAAGAACCCTAATCAATGTGTAATATTCCCGATGGATCATTGTACCATATTTTGTACCGTCATCAGCGGCGGGCTGCGCTCTCCACCCTGCCATGCATCAGTAAATCCTTCGCGAATGGCGCAAAATAATGCGTTAAAACAGGCAGTAAAGTCATTAAACACTGACAATAAGGTGAGTCCGCAACCAGAGATAACACTTCTTTTTATAGTGTCTTCTTCGTTCATTAAAATTCACTATTTATTAACTATTCTTGTCTTCGCTGCGCTTACTCGGGGTAATACAAAAGGGGCTTTGTTGAATAAATCAGATTTCGGGTAAGTCTCCCCCGTAGCGGGTTGTGTTTTCAGGCAATACGCACGCTTTCAGGCATACCTGCTTTCGTCATTTTGTTCAGCGCTCGTACCAGGGCCATAGCCTCCGCAACCTGACCATCGTAGTCACGCAGCGTCAGTGAACCCCCGAACAGCTGTTTTACCCGGTACATCGCCGTTTCCGCTATCGAGCGACGATTGTAATCTGTTGTCCATTTCCACCGCGCATTACTCCCGGTCATTCGCTGATTAGCCACTGCACGGTTACGGTCTGCATATTCACCGGGCCAGTAACCCGCACCTTTTCGGGGAGGGATAAGCGCGCTGATTTTCTTACGCCGCAGTTCATCGTGACAGAGCCGGGTGTCGTAAGCGCCGTCTGCCGATGCTGCCCTGATTTTTCTGTGAGTCTGCCGGATAAGACCCGGGAAGGCTTCTGAGTCCGTCACATTGTTCAGCGACAGGTCAGCGCAGATGATTTCATGTGTTTTACTGTCAACGGCGAGATGCAGCTTACGCCAGATACGGCGGCGTTCCTGGCCATGCTTTTTGACTTTCCACTCGCCTTCACCGAAGACCTTCAGCCCGGTGGAATCAATTACCAGGTGTGCGATTTCACCCCGGGTGGGCGTTTTGAAACTGACATTAACCGACTTTGCCCGCCTGCTGACACAGCTGTAATCCGGGCAGCGTAGCGGAACGTTCATCAGAGAAAAAATGGAATCAATAAAGCCCTGCGCAGCGCGCAGGGTCAGCCTGAATACGCGTTTAATGACCAGCACAGTCGTGATGGCAAGGTCAGAATAGCGCTGAGGTCTGCCTCGTGAAGAAGGTGTTGCTGACTCATACCAGGCCTGAATAGCTTCATCATCCAGCCAGAAAGTTATGGAGCCACGGTTGATGAGGGCTTTATTGTAGGTGGGCCAGTTGGTGATTTTGAACTTTTGCTTTGCCACGGAACGGTCTGCGTTGTCGGGAAGATACGTGATCTGATCCTTCAACTCAGCAAAAGTTCGATTTATTCAACAAAGCCTACAAAAGGCTGATATTTATCAATCGCAACTATAATTCCTGAGGTAAAAGTCACAAAACATACACGCAAATGACGCGCTTTTGCCGTTTGAAACGATATCTCACAGACCCAACAAACAATGAAATTTAAGTTAGCGTAATTAATAATAGCGTCGTTTATTTTGTATTTTTTGAATTCCTTACATTCCCACCTATTGCACAAGTGAAATTAAGGCTCTATTATTAGGACAACAAACCCACCCCCATTATAAGTTTGAGATTACTACAATGAGCGAAGCACTTAAAATTCTGAACAACATCCGTACTCTTCGTGCGCAGGCAAGAGAATGTACCCTTGAGACGCTTGAAGAAATGCTCGAAAAATTAGAAGTTGTAGTTAACGAACGTCGTGAAGAAGAAAGCGCTGCTGCGGCTGAAATCGAAGAACGTACACGTAAACTGCAACAGTATCGTGAAATGCTGATTGCCGATGGTATCGATCCAAACGAATTGCTGAACAGCATGGCTGCGGCTAAAACCGGTACCAAAGCAAAACGCGCGGCACGTCCTGCTAAATATAGCTACATCGATGAGAACGGCGAAGAGAAAACCTGGACCGGCCAGGGCCGTACTCCTGCTGTAATCAAGAAAGCAATGGACGAACAAGGTAAACAACTGGATGACTTCCTGATCAAGGATTAATCTGGAAAGATTCTGAAAAATCCCGCTTAATGCGGGATTTTTTATGCCTGTAATATTCGCCCGAACATCTCCTTACATTCTGTCATATTGTGAGGCTCCCTATTTAACGTCCTTGACAATCCCCCGCCAATTACGGAGCGACAGGCATAAAAAAACCGGTGGACATCGCTCCACCGGTCTTGTTCACTGGGCTGTGAGTTTATTACTTAATACCCACGCTACCTTTGAGCCAGGCTTTAAATTCTTCACCCAGGCTGTTATGGCGAATACCATATTCGACGAATGCCTGCATATAACCGAGCTTATTCCCGCAGTCATGGCTCTTACCTTTCATATGGTAGGCTTCCACGGTCTCTTTCTCGATCAGCATATCGATAGCATCCGTCAGCTGGATTTCATCGCCCGCACCCGGAGGCGTTTTCGCCAGCAGAGCCCAAATTTCAGCACTCAGGACGTAACGACCAACGACAGCAAGGTTAGACGGCGCGACGTCCGCTTTAGGTTTTTCAACAACGCCAACCATCGGTACGCTTTCGCCAGGTTGCAGGTCAACGCCTTTGCAGTCAACCACGCCGTAAGCGGTCACGTCGTCGACTGGCTCAACCATAATCTGGCTGCTGCCGGTTTCGTCGAAGCGTTTAATCATTTCCGCCAGGTTTTCCTGGGAAAGATCGGACTCGTACTCATCAAGAATCACGTCAGGCAGAATAACCGCGACCGGCTCATCACCCACTACCGGGTGTGCACACAATACTGCGTGCCCCAGGCCTTTCGCCAGGCCCTGACGAACCTGCATAATGGTAACGTGTGGAGGGCAAATAGACTGCACTTCCTCCAGCAGCTGGCGCTTAACGCGTTTTTCCAGCATTGCTTCGAGTTCGAAACTGGTATCGAAATGGTTTTCGATAGAGTTTTTAGATGAATGCGTCACCAGCACAATTTCGGTGATACCTGCTGCAATACATTCATTCACGACATACTGGATTAATGGCTTATCAACCAGAGGCAGCATCTCTTTTGGGATTGCCTTCGTCGCTGGCAACATCCTGGTACCCAATCCCGCCACCGGGATAACGGCCTTTCTGACTTTCGAATTAAGGGCAGCCATTGAAATTCTCCTGAACTGTTCAAGTTTTGAACTTTTATGCATTGAATAACGCGTTGAGTATACAGTCTCAGCCACTAATACGGGTCTGAAAAGAACGCGTTGCCGATCAATTAAGACAAATACGCATGAAACTTGCAGCGATAGTAGCACTGCCAGCAAAAACACAGGTAAAGCAATCTGAAAAATAAAATCTGACTGCTTACTCCGTGGACAACATTAAGCGTAACCGCCCTCCGGCACCCCAAATTTGGCACTGCCAGGAGGTGCAGCGATGGCTAATTTGATTAAGGTAAGTATTTCCCAGCGTACCCAACGGCACGCCGTTACTCACCTGAATATGGTGTTCGCCAGTATTCAGTGTGGCATTTAAACCCGCAGAGACCAGAATAAGGTTATTCAACCCGCTGTGATAATAGCCAACCAGAAGCGGGAACTGCCCCGGCAAATTGGCCTGGCGAAAAAGTTGGTTGACCTGTTTTAGTAAACTGCCTAACTCAGGAAGTCGTTGCCCCTGATGGGATAATTGTTCCTGTAGCAATCCATTAAACAGCGCACGGAGTAATAAGGCCGCCAGAACGCCGTTATCTCCCGCCCGGGTAACATCCAGGCAATAAAAAGCGAGGTCAGAATCTGATAACGGCGCAATATCCAGCACCAGCCCAGGCTGGTCAGCCGCTACCAGCTGGCGATAATTTACTCTGCAATGAGAGATATTTTGCTGCACCGGCGGCT
This sequence comes from Enterobacter cloacae complex sp. 397G4, assembly GCF_050031515.1. Taxonomy (NCBI): domain Bacteria; kingdom Pseudomonadati; phylum Pseudomonadota; class Gammaproteobacteria; order Enterobacterales; family Enterobacteriaceae; genus Enterobacter; species Enterobacter cloacae complex sp. 397G4. The sequence continues at coordinate 2,693,737 of NZ_JBLGWE010000001.1, forward strand.
GAAGTTCCTGAAGCAGCTTCGCGGCCGCGAGCGGATTACTGACTAAAGCATCCCAGTCCTGGAAAAGACGTTCTTCTTCTTCCACCCGGGAATTAAACATATTGGGATACAGGCAGGCCAACACCGTTTCACGCAGACGGTTCAAATCTTTAACCGGTTTGAGCAGAATATCCTGCACACCTAAACGCAACGCCTTAGCAATATCCGCCATATTTTCGGTGGCCGAGATCACCAGTATCGGTGTCTGATAACCTTCATTACGCAGGTTTTCCACCAGCATTAATCCGTCCATGCGCGGCATCTCAAGGTCGCAGATCATCAGATCAGGCGCCATGCTGGCCATTTTTTCCAGTGCCTCGACGCCATCTTCGGCAAGGGACGTGGTTGCACCCAGTGAGGATAACCACGAATCCAGTAGCGATCGGAAAACGGGCTCGTCTTCAACTATCAAAATATGTTTTCCGGCCAATGGCTGTGTCATGGTTCCTCCCCTGGCTGACAGTTACTCAATAGTGGCATGCTATTGGTACTATCGCCTGTCAGATTTTGCTGAAGTAATCAAAAAAGTGCTCAACGTGCTGTACGCACAAAAGGCAACAGTTCATCTATTTTCTTTTCGACGGCTAACGAGCCCGCTGCTATGGCGGCCTCAGCCCGGTGGAAATCAAGGGTAGAGATTTGTGGACAATAGGGTTGAATAAGAATATCCGGAGGATCGCCAGCCATACGGTTTCGCTTCAGGCGATTCTCAAGGATTTGAATAGAGGTCGTCATGATTTCAATGGCGTTCGGCGCGGTCACCGCGCGACGGGCGGTCAGGCGCCCTATTCTGCCGCGTAATCGCGCATGCCAGGCAAGTTTCTCTTCTTCCGCGTCATCGCTCTGAAGATTAACCGGCATCAAATCTTGCTGCATAAGGTGTGCGTCGTGCTGTAAATCCACGGCAATAACGATATCCGCCCCCATGGCGCGGGTCAGAGAGATGGGTACAGGATTCACTACGCCCCCATCAACGAGCCAGTAGCCGTTGTGAGGCACAGGCGCCATTAACCCCGGCATGCTACAGGATGCGCGAACGGCGAGATGAATATCCCCTTCAGTGAGCCATAACTCCCTGCCCGTACTGAGGTTGGTTGCAACGGCACCGAAAGGCATTTGGCAGTGGCTGAAGTCAGCGAGGGGCATTATCTTACGAAACTGATTGAACACGCGTTCGCCGCGCAGCAGGCCGCCACGCTGCCAGGAAAGATCCATCAGGCGCAGCACATCCCAGTATCTGAAGGAGCGCACCCAGCTTTCAAGCTCCGGGAGCTTACCGCAGGCGTACGCGGATCCGACCAGCGACCCGATAGAACATCCTGCGACAATATCAACGTCAATCCCCATCTGGTTTAAGGTATTGATAACGCCAATATGTGACCAACCCCGGGCTGCACCTGAGCCCAACGCCAGTCCAATTTTTACCTTTCTCATTAGCCCTGTTTTACTTCCCCTGGATTCCTGACATAGCGTCAACGCACCTGCTCAGTTAACATATTGCTACCTTAAGCGTTTAACGCCTTATTTTTTGTTCCAGGAAGAGAATCGTGTCTCAACTCTGCCCCTGTGGTAGCGCTCTGGAGTATAGCCTATGTTGCCAGCGATATCTTTCTGGCGAGCAGGTTGCACCAGACCCGTCACACCTTATGCGCTCGCGGTATACTGCTTTTGTGATCAAAAACGCAGACTACCTGATTAAAACCTGGCATCCGTCCTGCCATGCTGCCGATTTTCGCCAAGAGATTGAAGCCGGATTTGCCAACACCGTCTGGCTGGGCCTCACCGTCTTTGAAGCCGCTCCCGGCCGCGATGCCAACGAGGGCTATGTCAGTTTTGTCGCCCGCTTTAGCGAACAAAACAAACCCGGCGCCATCATTGAGCGCTCACGGTTCTTAAAGGACAGCGGGCAATGGTATTATATTGACGGCACACGTCCGCAATTCGGTCGTAACGATCCCTGCCCCTGTGGTTCAGGAAAAAAATTTAAAAAGTGTTGCGGCAGTAATGCCTGACAACTCAGACTTCGCAAATACATAAACAGGATTTCCCGGCGATGCAATCATTACAACGTAAAGTTCTGCGCACTATCTGTCCCGATCAAAAAGGGCTGATCGCACGAATTACCAACATTTGCTACAAGCATGAACTGAATATCGTGCAGAACAACGAGTTCGTTGACCACCGTACCGGTCGCTTCTTTATGCGTACCGAACTGGAAGGCATTTTCAACGACACAACCCTGCTTGCCGATCTGGACAGCGCCCTGCCGGAAGGCTCGGTGCGCGAGCTGAACCCGGCGGGCCGTCGCCGCATTGTCATTCTGGTCACCAAAGAGGCGCACTGCCTGGGCGATCTGCTGATGAAAGCCAACTACGGTGGCCTGGACGTAGAAATTGCCGCCGTCATTGGCAACCACGAAACGCTGCGTACGCTGGTAGAACGTTTCGACATTCCGTTTGAACTGGTCAGTCACGAAGGCCATACCCGTGAAGAGCACGACAACCTGATGGCAGCTGCGATTGAAGCGCATAACCCGGACTACGTGGTGCTGGCGAAATATATGCGCGTGCTGACGCCATCCTTTGTGGCACGCTTCCCGAACAAAATTATCAACATCCACCACTCCTTCTTGCCAGCCTTTATTGGCGCGCGTCCGTATCACCAGGCATACGAGCGTGGGGTGAAGATCATTGGCGCAACCGCGCACTACGTGAATGACAATCTGGACGAAGGTCCAATCATCATGCAGGACGTGATCCACGTGGATCACACCTATACGGCAGAAGATATGATGCGTGCTGGCCGTGACGTTGAGAAGAACGTACTGAGCCGTGCGCTGTATCAGGTACTTGCTCAGCGCGTCTTTGTGTACGGCAACAGAACGATTATTCTCTAATCCCTCGGAAAATGAATTGATTAGCTTTACGCCTTTACGGATAAAAAGCAGGCAAACAGCTTCATTTTCCTAAAGGAATGCTTTACAGGGGCGTCTCATTTGATATGATGCGCCCCGCTTCCAACAGGAAGCAGGCCAGTTAAAAGCATTACCCCGTGGTGGGGTTCCCGAGCGGCCAAAGGGAGCAGACTGTAAATCTGCCGTCATCGACTTCGAAGGTTCGAATCCTTCCCCCACCACCATCTCCAGCTTTACCTCAAAATATGAATTACCCCTGGTGGGGTTCCCGAGCGGCCAAAGGGAGCAGACTGTAAATCTGCCGTCATCGACTTCGAAGGTTCGAATCCTTCCCCCACCACCATCACTTCCAGATTCTTAAGCACTCACTCAAGCACAATGCTCCATATTTCTCGATGCCGGGAGTAATCCTTCCCTGCCTGTTTTCCCCGGTGGCGCTTCGCTTACCGGGGCTACGAATAGGGTCTGTAGGCCGGGTAAGGCGCAGCCGCCACCCGGCATCCGCACGCCCCCCTGGATCGGGACAAAAAAAACCCCGCAAATGCGGGGTTGTATTAATTCAGCGAATCAGCGACGAGCACGCACAACCTGATATTTGCGCGTCAGGTACTCCACCGGCGCACTCCAGATGTGCACCAGGCGAGAGAACGGGAACAGCACAAACAGGGTCATACCCAGCACCAGGTGAACGCGGAAGATAAACGCCACGCCGTCCAGATGCTCAGAAGCGCCCCCGCGGAAGGTCACGACAGACTGCGCCCATCCAACCAGCTTCATCATCTCGCTGCCGTCCATATGCTGCGCAGAGAATGGAATGGTCAGCAGACCAAGCGCACACTGCACCATCAGGAGGGAGAGGATCAGGATGTCCGCTCCGGTCGTGGTAGCCCGCACGCGTGGGCTGAACAGACGTCGTTTCAGCAGCAACAGACCACCCACCAGGGTCATCACGCCACAGGCGCCGCCGGCAATCATCGCCATCTTCTGCTTCACGTCAATCGGCAGCCACGCTTCGTACATCCAGTGCGGGGTCAGCATCCCCAGGAAGTGGCCGGCGAAAATTCCCAAAATCCCGATGTGGAACAGGTTTGACGCCAGGTTCATCCCTTTACGATCCAGCATCTGGCTGGAGGCAGCACGCCAGGTGTACTGGCCATAGTCATAACGCAGCCAGCTTCCCACCAGGAATACGGTGCCCGCGATATACGGGTAAATGTCAAAGAAGAACATATTCAGGAAGTGCATTAGTGCTGTCCTCCGTTAGAGATATTCAAATATTGCGGAGCCACCGCTCCGGCAAAACGACGCTGATGCGCGGAGATTTCAGATTCGCCACAGCTCTGGTCAGCAAAGAATTTCACCTGCTCTTCTTCCCAGACGGCATCCAGTGCTTGTGGGGTATCGTCACGGGCTTCATCCGCAATTTTTTCCGCCACTTTTTGACTGTCAACCGAGGCGTTAGCCAGTTTCACCAGCAGATCGAACAGGACTGCATAGCTGCTCTCACGTTGCTGGAGACGCGCGCCGAGCAACGCCAGAATAGGAGCAATGTCCTGCAACCCGCCCAGCGCTTCCTCTTTCGGCAACTGTGCCAGATATTCCAGATACAGCGGCAGGTGATCCGGCAGCTCGCGGCTGTCGAGTTGCAAACCGTGCTGCTCGTACTGGGCCATCAGATCCACCATCGCCTGACCACGGTCGCGGGATTCACCGTGAACGTGTTCGAACAGCAGCAGAGACGTGGCACGGCCCCGGTCAAACAGCTGGCTGTAGTCCGCCTGCGCATCAAGAAGATCGCGTGCCAGCAGATCGCGGAGGAAAACGCCCAGCTTCTGGGCATCCTCTTTATCCAGGTTTTCAGATGACGCGAGTGCATCAAAGAGTTCCTGTTGATGCTGCACAAGCGCAGCATCAGGGTACTCGAGCAGACGCGAAACAATGACGAGTTCAATCATTGGTGCGGCTCCGTTTTGCTGGTCACATCCATCGCGTCAATGCGGCGGCTGTTGAACAGGTTGAATTTGCTGTCTGACCCGTGGCAACCGTCGCCAAAGGTAAAGCCACACCCACTTTTCTCCGGGAAGGCCTCGCGAGCCAGTTCACGGTGGCTGCTCGGCACCACGAAACGATCTTCGTAGTTAGCGATTGCCAGATAGCGGTACATCTCCTGCGCCTGCGCCTCGGTCAGGCCGACCTCCTCCAGCGCGCGGGTATCGTTAACGCCGTCAACGGTTTCCGCACGTTTGAAGTGACGCATCGCCAGCATACGTTTCAGCGCCAGCAGGACCGGCTGGGTATCCCCTGCGGTGAGCAGGTTGGCCAGATACTGAACCGGAATACGCAGGCTTTCCACGTCCGGCAGAATGCCGTTGCTACCCAGTTCACCCGCGTCCGCCGCAGACTGAATCGGAGACAGCGGCGGCACGTACCAGACCATCGGCAGCGTGCGGTATTCCGGGTGCAGCGGCAGGGCCAGCTTCCAGTCCATCGCCGCTTTGTACACCGGGGACTGCTGTGCGGCGTCAATCACGCTCTGCGGAATACCGTCTTTCAGCGCCTGCTCAATAACCTTCGGATCGTTTGGATCGAGGAAGACGTCCAGCTGACGCTGATACAGATCTTTCTCGTTCTCGGTGCTTGCGGCATTTTCAATCGCGTCCGCGTCGTACAACAGCACGCCGAGGTAGCGGATACGACCTACGCAGCTCTCTGAGCAGACGGTCGGCATACCGGCTTCGATACGCGGGTAGCAGAAGATGCACTTCTCAGACTTACCGCTCTTCCAGTTGAAGTAGATTTTTTTGTACGGGCAGCCGGTGATGCACATACGCCAGCCGCGGCACTTGTCCTGGTCGATCAGCACAATGCCATCTTCTTCACGCTTGTAGATGGCGCCGCTTGGGCAGGTCGCCACGCACGCCGGGTTAAGGCAGTGTTCGCACAGGCGCGGCAGGTACATCATGAAGGTGTTTTCGAACTGGCCGTACATCGCCTTCTGCATGTTCTCGAAGTTCTGGTCTTTGGCGCGTTTTTCGAACTCGCCGCCCAGAATCTCTTCCCAGTTTGGACCGCTGGTAATTTTGTCCATGCGCTGGCCGGTGATCAGCGAGCGAGGACGGGCGATCGGCTGGTGTTTGCTTTCCGGCGCGTTGTGCAGGTTCTGGTAGTCGTAATCAAACGGCTCGTAGTAATCATCAATGCCCGGCAGATGCGGGTTAGCGAAGATTTTACCCAGCAGCATGGCACGGTTACCCATGCGCGGTTGCAGTTTGCCGTTGATTTTACGGATCCAGCCGCCCTTCCACTTCTCCTGGTTTTCCCAGTCGGTCGGGAAGCCGGTGCCCGGCTTACTTTCCACGTTGTTGAACCAGGCGTACTCCATACCTTCACGGCTGGTCCAGACGTTTTTACAGGTGACTGAGCAGGTATGACAGCCGATGCATTTATCCAGATTCAGCACCATGCCGACTTGTGAACGAATTTTCATTTTACGCTCTCCTGTACCTGGTCATTACCTTCGCCATCTAACCAGTTAATATTCTTCATCTTACGTACCACCACGAACTCATCGCGGTTCGATCCTACGGTGCCGTAGTAGTTAAAGCCGTAGGCCAGCTGGGCATAACCACCGATCATGTGGGTCGGCTTCGGCGTAATACGGGTCACGGAGTTGTGAATACCGCCGCGCTGCTCGGTGATCTCAGACCCCGGCAGGTTAACGATACGTTCCTGCGCGTGGTACATCATGGTCATCCCGGCCGGTACACGCTGGCTCACCACCGCACGTGCCGTCAGGGCGCCGTTGCTGTTGAACACTTCGATCCAGTCGTTATCTTCGATACCCAGATCTTTGGCGTCCGCTTCGCTCATCCAGACGATTGGCCCCCCGCGCGACAGCGTCAGCATCAGCAGGTTGTCGCTGTAGGTGGAGTGGATACCCCACTTCTGGTGCGGCGTCAGGAAGTTCAGCGCCTTCTCAGGGTTACCGTTCGATTTCGCGCCCATCACCGCTTTCACGGAGCGGGTGTCGATTGGCGGACGGTAAACCAGCAGGCTTTCACCGAAGTCACGCATCCACTGGTGATCCTGATACAGAGACTGGCGGCCAGAAAGCGTGCGCCATGGGATCAGCTCGTGAACGTTGGTGTATCCGGCGTTATAGGACACATGTTCATCTTCGAGGCCAGACCAGGTCGGGCTGGAGATAATCTTGCGCGGCTGGGCCTGAATATCGCGGAAGCGGATTTTCTCTTCCTCTTTATTCTTCGCCAGGTGCGTGTGGTCACGACCGGTAAACTCGCTCAGGGCCGCCCAGGCTTTCACCGCCACGTGGCCGTTGGTTTCCGGGGCCAGGGTCAGGATCATCTCTGCCGCATCAATTGCCGTGTTCAGCATCGGCTGGCCTTTCGCCGGGCCGTCTGCTTTGGTGTAATTGAGCTTGCGCAGCAGATCCATTTCGCTCTGGGTGTTCCAGGCGATGCCTTTACCACCGTTACCGATCTTCTCCATCAGCGGGCCGATAGAGGTAAAGCGTTCGTAAGTTGCCGGGTAATCACGTTCAACCGGAATAATGTGCGGCGCGGTTACGCCCGGGATCAGGTCGCACTCGCCTTTTTTCCAGTCCTTCACGTCCAGCGGCTGAGCCAGTTCGGCAGCGGAGTCGTGCTGGATTGGCAGCGTCACCACGTCGGTCTCTTTGCCCAGGTGCCCTACACAGACTTCAGAGAATTTCTTCGCGATGTCTTTGTAAATTTCCCAGTCGCTTTTTGATTCCCACGCCGGGTCAACGGCCGCCGACAGCGGATGAATAAACGGATGCATATCCGACGTATTCATGTCGTCTTTTTCGTACCAGGTGGCAGTAGGCAGCACGATGTCGGAGTACAGGCAGGTACTGGACAGACGGAAGTCCAGCGTCACCACCAGATCCAACTTGCCGTCGAGACCGTTGTCTTTCCACTCCACTTCTTCCGGCTTCACGCCGCCCTGCTTGCCGAGATCTTTACCCTGAATACCGTTTTCGGTACCGAGCAGGTATTTCAGCATGTACTCGTGACCTTTACCGGACGAACCCAGCAGGTTAGAGCGCCAGATGAACAGGTTACGCGGATGGTTTTTACCGTTCTCCGGCTGTTCTGCCGCGAAGCGGATTGAGCCGTCTTTGAGGGATTTAACGGTGTAGTCCACCGGTGACATGCCCGCTTTCTTCGCCGCTTCCGCAATACGCAGCGGGTTCGTACCCAACTGCGGCGCAGACGGTAGCCAGCCCATGCGTTCAGCACGCACGTTGAAGTCAATCAGGTGGCCGCTGTAGCGGGATTTATCCGCCATTGGCGAAAGCAGCTCCTGGGCGGTAACCGTCTCGTAGCGCCACTGGCTGGAGTGGTTATAGAAGTAGGAGGTGCTGTTCATGTGACGAGCCGGACGCTGCCAGTCAAGGGCAAACGCCAGCGGTTGCCAGCCGGTCTGCGGACGCAGTTTTTCCTGGCCCACGTAGTGCGCCCAGCCGCCGCCGCTCTGCCCGACGCAGCCGCAGAAGATCAGCATGTTAATCAGGCCGCGATAGTTCATATCGAGGTGATACCAGTGGTTCAGACCGGCACCGACGATGATCATGGAGCGACCGTGGGTTTTGTCGGCGTTTTCCGCAAATTCGCGGGCGATACGGGTGATCTGGGCGCGTGGCACACCGGTGATCTGCTCCGCCCAGGCTGGGGTATAAGCCTTCACGTCATCATAGCTGGTCGCGCAGTTTTCGTCGTTCAGGCCGCGCTCCAGGCCGTAGTTCGCCATGGTCAGATCGTAGACGGTAGTGACCAGAGCAGTAGAACCGTCCGCCAGTTGCAGGCGCTTCACCGGCAGCTTGTGCATCAGAACGTTTTGCAACTCAACCTTGTTGAAGTGCTCGGAACCTTCACCACCAAAGTACGGGAAGCCGACATCGGCGATCTCATCCTGGCTGCCCAGCATGCTGAGACGCAGCTCCGTCTCTTCACCCGTGGTGCCGTTACGCTGCTCCAGGTTCCATTTGCCTTTTTCGCCCCAGCGGAAACCGATAGAACCGTTTGGCGCCACCAGCTCGCCGTTGCTGTTGCAGGCGACCGTTTTCCACTCCGGGTTGTTTTCCTGACCCAGCGCGTCCACCAGATCCGCGGCACGCAGCATACGGCCTGCGGCGTAATAGCCGTCACGCTCTTCGAGCATCACCAGCATTGGCATGTCGGTGTAGCGACGCACGTAATCGGTGAAATACTGGCTTGGCTTGTCGAGGTGGAATTCACGCAGCATGACGTGGCCCATCGCCAGCGCCATTGCGGCATCGGTACCCTGTTTCGGCGCCAGCCACAGGTCGCACAGTTTGGCGATTTCGGCGTAGTCCGGGGTCACGGCGACGGTTTTGGTCCCTTTGTAACGTACTTCGGTAAAGAAGTGCGCATCCGGGGTACGGGTCTGCGGAACGTTAGAGCCCCAGGCGATGATGTAGCTGGAGTTATACCAGTCGGCGGACTCCGGCACGTCGGTCTGCTCACCCCAGGTCTGTGGTGACGCTGGCGGCAGGTCGCAGTACCAGTCGTAGAAGCTCAGGCAGGTACCACCGATGAGTGACAGGTAGCGCGCGCCGGAGGCGTAAGAGACCATCGACATCGCCGGGATTGGCGAGAAGCCTGCCACACGGTCAGGACCGTAGGTTTTCACGGTGTAGACGTTGGAAGCCGCAATCAGCTCGTTCACCTCTTTCCAGGAAGAGCGAACGAAACCACCGCGACCACGCGCCTGTTTGAAGCTTTTCGCTTTGTCGGCATCTTCAATGATGGAGGCCCAGGCATCAACCGGATCGCTGTGCTGCACTTTCGCTTCACGCCACATTTTCATCAGGCGTTTACGCATCAGCGGGTATTTCAGACGGTTGGCGCTGTAGAGATACCAGGAGTAGCTGGCCCCACGCGGGCAGCCGCGCGGCTCGTGGTTCGGCATATCCGGACGGGTACGCGGATAATCGGTCTGCTGCATTTCCCAGGTCACCAGACCGTTTTTAACGAAAATCTTCCAGCTACATGAGCCAGTGCAGTTTACGCCGTGGGTAGAACGCACAACTTTGTCATGCTGCCAGCGTTGACGGTAACCGTCTTCCCAGTCCCGGTTGGTATCCAGAACCTGGCCGTGCCCATCGGCAAAAGTTTCACCCTTCTGTTTGAAGTAGCGAAACCGGTCCAAAAATTTGCTCATCGGGTATCTCCTGTGTGGAGCCTGTGGCTCTCTAAATCGACATTGCTGATTTGCAGCGAAGGTAACGCTATGAAAGATGGTGAGAATTGATAACGATCAAGACGAAGGGGGACTCTGAGGGGAGGTATTAGATCAAATACCACCAAAGCGGTAGCCATTAATATTTTTTAACTTTATGATTTATATAGATATATTTTATTTATCGTACAATAAGCGAGGCAAAATTTAACATCTTAGGTATTAAGGGGTAGAAACACCTGTAAAGCGATGGCGATCACAGCGTTACCTGCGTATGACCACAGGAAAAGCCATTAGTATGTTGTAACTATTTAGCGATTAAAAAAAGCGCGGCACTCAGGCCGCGCAAACGGATAATCAAGCTTACTTGTTTTTTTTGGTATTACGGCCATATACCAGCCAGGTGATGACCACGCAGGCGATATAGAAGACGAGGAATATTTTCATCGCACCCGCCGGAGAGCCGGTCAGATCCAGTGAGATACCGAACGCTTTTGGAATAAAGAAGCCGCCAATCGCGCCAATCGCAGAGATAAACCCAAGCGCCGCAGCGGTATCGGTGGCGGCTTCACGCATTGCCTGCTCATCGCTCCCGCCCTGCGCTTTCACGCGGTCCATGGTCAGCTTGCGAAAGATGACAGAGATCATCTGGAAAGTAGACGCACTGCCCAGCCCGGCGGTCAGGAACAGCACCATGAATACGCCGAAGAAGGCAAAGAAGTTACCCCCCTCACCACCCGCAGGCAGCGTCAGGAACAGCAGCGCACAGAAGATGGCCATCACAACAAAGTTCACCAGCGTAACGCGCGTTCCCCCCAGACGGTCGGAGATCATCCCGCCCAGCGAACGTGCCAGCGCGCCGATAAACGGACCGAAGAAGGCAAACTGAAGGATCTGCACGTCCGGGAACTGGGTTTTAGACAGCATGGCAAAGCCTGCGGAGAAACCGATGAACGAGCCGAAGGTCGCCAGATACAGCAGCGCCATCACCCACAGGTGGCCACGCTTCAGCACCGGCAGCTGCTCGCTCAGTGACGCTTTGGACGCGGACAGATCGTTCATGAAGAACCACGCCGCCAGGGTAAAGACCACCAGGAACGGTACCCAAATCCAGGAGGCGTTTTGCAGGAACAGCACGGAACCGTCGGGCTGCGTCACACCGCCGCCGCCAAAGGCCGCAAAGATGGAGACAGAGATCGCCAGCGGGGCAATCAGCTGCATCACGCTCACGCCCATATTACCGAGGCCGCCGTTAATGCCCAGCGCACCACCCTGCTTCGCTTTCGGGAAGAAGAAGCTGATGTTTGCCATACTGGACGCAAAGTTCGCCCCCGCAAAACCGCACAGCAGAGAGATAATCACGAATACGCTAAACGGTGTGGAGGTATCCTGCACCGCAAAACCGAGCCACACGCACGGTACGATCATGATCCCGGTACTGAAAGCCGTCCAGCGACGACCACCAAAGACCGGCACCATAAACGCGTAAGGAACGCGCAGCAGTGCGCCTGAAAGCGACGGCAACGCGGTCAACATAAACAGCTGATCGGTGGTAAAGGTAAAGCCCACTTTTGGAAGGTTAACCGCAACCGCACTAAACAACATCCAGACGCAAAACGCCAGTAACAGACATGGAACGGAAATCCACAGATTACGACTTGCTACACGATGGCCGCGCTGTTGCCAGAACGCCGGATCCTCTGGACGCCAGTCTGTAATAACGGCACCAGTTTCCCTTTCGGGAGCGGAAGAGTGACTCATAGACACCTCTGATTCTCGAATGATGCTGCAAACATTAGGGCTTTAGAGCGGCGGTAAGTTGATATAAATCAAAGGAAAAGTGGGAGGTTTTGCGGCGAAAAAAAAGCCATCACTCTTAATGAGTAGATGCAAAACGTAAAAAAGGTGTGGTTTTTCACGGTGCTGACGCATCCCTGCTTCGTCCACCCACTAACCGTTACCCCTCTGGCAATTTAGAGGTAATCCTTTATTGGTATGGGTATACTCCAGGGTATGCACCAGAATAGCGCCATTCCTGCAATCAGGTCACGTCAGGAGCCCGGCAACTCTATGTTAAAAAGATGTTTATCTCCGCTGACGCTGGTTAACCAGCTGGCGCTTATTGTTCTGCTGTCCACCGCTATCGGTGTGACCGGCATGGCTATTTCTGGCTGGCTGGTACAGGGTGTACAGGGTAACGCGCATGCCATCAACGAGGCAGGCTCGCTACGTATGCAGAGTTACCGGCTGCTGGCGTCGGTGCCGCTGACGCAGGCTGACCAACCGCTTATCGACGAAATGGAGCGTACCGCATTCAGCCCTGAACTGGAAAGAGCCGCCATCCGTGACGGTCAGCAATCTCAGCTTAAGGCGCTTCAGGGCTACTGGCATACCCAGCTGGAGCCTGGGTTAAAGCGGGCGGAAGACCGGGAAACGGTCGCCCGGGACGTCGCCGGGTTTGTGTCACGCATCGATCATCTTGTCTCCTCATTCGATCGCACCACAGAGTTACGCATTGACCGTGTGGTGATGGTTCACCGCGCAATGGCGCTGTTTATGGGTTTGCTGCTGATTTTCACGGTTATCTGGCTACGCGCGCGGTTGCTTAATCCCTGGAAACAGCTCCTGGCGATGGCCCGCGCCGTCACACAGCGCGATTTTACCCAGCGCACGCACATCAGCGGGCGCAACGAAATGGCGATGCTCGGCGAGGCGCTCAACACCATGTCGGCAGAGCTATCAGAAAGCTACGCGGTACTGGAACAACGCGTCCAGGAGAAAACCGCCGGGCTTGAGCAGAAAAACGAGATCCTCTCTTTCCTCTGGCAGGCGAACCGTCGCCTGCATATGCAGGTCCCGCTTTGCGAACGTCTCTCGCCGGTACTGAACGGCCTGCAAAATCTGACTCTGCTCCGCGATCTTGAGCTTCGGGTTTACGACGTTGAAGATGAGGAAAACCATCAGGAATTTACCTGTCAGTCGGACATCTCCTGCGACGATAAAGGGTGTCATCTGTGCCCGCGCGGCTTGCCGCCGCTTACCACCAGCGGCACGACCCTCAAGTGGCGGCTGATGGACAGCCATACCCAGTACGGTATTTTGCTGGCCACCCTGCCCGCCGGACGTCACCTGAGCCACGACCAGCAGCAGCTGGTCGATACGCTTGTTGAGCAGCTCACGGCCACGCTGGCGCTCGACCGCCACCAGGAGAAACAGCAGCAGCTGATCGTGATGGAGGAGCGTGCCACCATCGCCCGCGAGCTGCACGACTCCATCGCCCAGTCCCTCTCCTGCATGAAGATGCAGGTGAGCTGCCTGCAAATGCAGGATGAAGGCATGCCCGAGAGCAGCAAACAGCTGCTCAGCCAGATCCGCAACGAGCTTAACACCTCGTGGATTCAGCTTCGCGAGCTGCTGACCACCTTCCGTTTGCAGCTCACAGAGCCGGGGCTGCGCCCTGCGCTGGAATCCAGCTGTCAGGAGTTTAGCGCCCGGCTGGGCTTCCCGGTGAAGCTGGATTACCAGCTGCCACCGCGTTTTGTCCCCTCTCACCAGGCGATCCACTTGCTGCAAATTGCCCGCGAAGCCCTGAGCAACGTGCTCAAGCATGCCGAGGCGACGGCCGTCACGGTCACCGTCAGCTGCCAGGATAATCAGGTGAAGCTCAGGGTTCAGGATAACGGCCGCGGCGTGCCGGAAAATGCCGAACGAACGAACCACTATGGTTTAATTATTATGCGAGACCGCGCGCAAAGCCTGCGCGGTGATTGCCAGGTTCGCCGGGGAGAGTCAGGTGGCACCGAAGTTGTGGTCACCTTTATACCCGAAAAGCCCCTCATAACTGCTCAAGGAGAAAACCATGACTAATCAGGAACCGGCATCTATCCTGTTGATTGACGATCATCCGATGCTGCGCACTGGCGTTAAACAGCTTGTCAGCATGGCGCCAGATATCACCGTCGTCGGGGAAGCCAGTAACGGCGAACAGGGTATTGAACTTGCCGAATCGCTCGATCCTGATTTGATCTTGCTCGATCTCAACATGCCGGGCATGAATGGCCTGGAAACCCTCGACAAGCTGCGGGAGAAATCCCTCTCTGGCCGGGTGGTGGTCTTCAGCGTCTCAAACCATGAAGAAGACGTGGTCACCGCCCTCAAGCGAGGGGCAGACGGCTATCTGCTGAAAGATATGGAGCCGGAAGATCTGCTCAAGGCGCTGCAACAGGCTGCCGCAGGCGAGATGGTGCTGAGTGAAGCGTTAACGCCGGTACTGGCCGCCAGCCTGCGTGCGAACCGCGCCACGTCTGATCGTGACGTCAGCCAGTTGACCCCGCGCGAGCGTGACATTCTGAAGCTGATTGCCCAGGGGCTGCCGAACAAAATGATCGCCCGCCGTCTGGACATCACCGAGAGCACGGTCAAAGTGCATGTCAAACACATGCTGAAAAAAATGAAGTTAAAATCCCGCGTCGAAGCCGCCGTCTGGGTGCATCAGGAGCGCATTTTTTAACTTACTCATCCGGCAGCAACTTCCACCGTGGATCGTCGGCAGGCATTGCGACGAGCGGTTGCACCACGGAAAGCGTGATCTCATTGGAGGAGACACGCTGCCCATCCTTATCTTCCACCACGGCCGTAAGCCGCCATGTATTTTTCGCCCCTTCCGAATCATCCCATGCAGGCATGATCACACTCCAGCCATCGCTGCTGTTGCCGTTTGCCGGTGAGGTCAGGCTGAGCGCCTGGGTATCACCCAGCCAGTGGATCTGCCGGATACCGTGCGTGCTGCGAATTTGCAGCTTCAGCATCACCGTTTCGCCTGGCTTAAGATCCCACGGCGGCGTGGCCAGATATACCGAGAGGGTTTTGCGCTGACGGAATTCCATCACGGGCAGATTATCGCGATCGGGTGAATCATAGCGGCTGCCCCGCAGCGAGCGCGTCGCCGCCACTTCCCCGGCGGAAAGCTGTTTCGCCAGCGGCACGCCAAAACGATAGTTGAGCTTCAGCCCGAGGTTATTCTGGCTAACGCCGCTCTCCCCCTGCTTATGGGCAGCCGTCAGGGTGACCAGCGGTACGGGGGTATAGTTCAGCCCCAGGTTGACCGCAACCGGGTTGTGATACCCCGTACCGCTGTTAAACAGATCGACGTTATCGCCAAAATACTGTTCAAAGCTGACGCTGGTGTTCAGGTGGTGAAACCAGGGAAGCCAGGCTTTGGCCGTTACGTCGTACCCGCGCGCCATGCGCTGCTCGCGGATGTCGGAACGCGGCTGCCAGCCAGCGAACGGCTGGTAGTAATTGGCCGACAGGCGCAGGTTTTCACCCCACGCCTCTGCGCCCAGCCCGGCACGTTGCAGGTTGTCTTCCAGCAGGTTGTCGTAAAAAGTGTTGTAGCCCAGCAGCCAGTTTCCGGCAACCCAGCGCTGACCTGCCCCGACGTTACTCACCAGCCCGTCTGTCTGCTGCGTCAGCCCAAGCTGGCTCCAGCTCAGATAGCGGATGTTGTCGTTCCAGGGGATAAACCAGCTTCCGCTGCTGCCGTTAAAGTTGCCGTCGTCATCCACCAGCACATTGACGTTGGCGTTTCCCCAGGGTGAAAGCCAGGATTCAATCTGCTCGTTGACTTCCCCGCTCACGGCATCCCGCACCTTGCCAAACGCGAACTGTCGCGCCTGCTGCCCGGCCGTCAGGCCGTTATCGGTCATACTGGCTTCACCGAATGCCTTAGCCATTTCAGCCAGATGCTTTTCGCCTTCGCTGGTCGGTTGCGCCATGCCGAGATCCGGCAGACTATCGCCGTTGTTATCAAACGGATTTTGCGCCTGCTGCACGAAGGATTTCGGCGCACCATGAACGGCTCCAGCCGTAAAAAGGGGGAGTAACAGCAAAAAACGGATGCGGGACGATACAGCCTTCAACGTCGTCAATCAGAACCTGTGTTTATGAACAAACACTTATTATGTTAACGCCATAAGCCCTGAAAACCAGTCTTAACAGAAATTTCAGGAATATCCTGAAAAGATTTGTCGGGTGGCGGCTTCGCCTTACCCGACCTACAAATTCGTACCGGTGCGAAGCCGCCACCCGACGCCCTTACACTATTATCCCAACAGCGCTTTCAGCTCCGGTACGCAGGAACCACAGTTCGTGCCGCAGCGCAGCTTCACGCCCAGCGCCGGGGCAGAATCACAGCCTCCGGCTATTGCCTTACGTATCGTATTTTCACCCACGCTGAAGCAGCTACAGATAATTCGCCCGGGATCGGCATCTTCGTCCGGCCGTTGCCCGTGCAGCAGCGCATGGCGTTCAGCAAGTTGGACGGGCGCAGCAGCAAAGGCTTCTTCAATCAACGCATGCGCCAGCGCCGGCAGCGTATGGCCCTCCCAGTAGCCCAGCATCAGCTCACCGTGATGCCAGGCGAGCACGCTGCTGCGTTCTCCCGTCTGTGCCACCTGTAACTGCCAGCCCCGACCGCTGGCGTACGCCATGATCCACGACAGCAACGGCTGCTCCCCCGCCACCGTCAGACGTGAGGCTTTACGCCACCAGCAGACCGACGGCGGCAGCGCTGGCAGCTCGCGGGCATACAGTTCACCCTGCCAGGCCGGTAGCCAGGGCAGGATCCTCACCGCGGTTTGTTTACTCTCCGGCTGGCCGGACCCGGCATCAACCCGCCCTTCCACCAGCGCATTGACCTTACCCTGGCGGGCAAATTGCGCGTTCCAGTGCATCGGCGCAAACAGCTCGCCTGCACGCTGCGCGGTGGAAATACGTACTCTGGCAACCATCACTCCGCGCGGGGAACTTACCCGCGCCAGCTGGCCGTCAGTCAGCCCGGCGCGCGCCGCATCGGTTGCGTTCATCTCAACAAAAGGCTCATCGATATGCTGCATCAGACGCGGAACATACCCCGTGCGCGTCATGGTGTGCCACTGATCGCGGATCCGCCCGGTATTCAGTATCAAGGGGTGCAATTCGTCGACGCCTGCCCCATGCGGGGAGGGGTCAACCGGAACAAGCGTTCTTTGCGGGAAATCACCGGCATGCCACTGATACGGCGCCAGCTCGTCCCACGCCTCTCGTGACAGCGACGCCAGTTCGCGCAGGTTTAGCGCCCGTTCGCCGTTATTTTCAAACGCCGTTAGCGCCGCATGTTCACAAAATATTTCCTGAGGGTGTTCCCAGGCGAAGGCATCGCCATAACCGAGCTGGTCTGCGATCCGGGCGATGATCCACCAGTCCGGTCTGGCCTCGCCCGGCGCAGGCAGAAAGGCGCGCTGGCGGGAGATACGGCGTTCTGAATTGGTCACCGTGCCGTTTTTCTCGCCCCAGCCCAGGGCGGGAAAACGGATATGGGCAAACCGGCTGGTGTCCGTCTCCTGCATCACCTCAGATACCATGACCAGCGGGCAGGCCGCCAGCGCCTGGCACACCGCGTGGCTGTCGGGAAGTGACACGGCAGGGTTGGTACCCATGATCCACACCGCCTTCACCTCGCCGCGGGCAATAGCGTCAAACAGTTCCACCGCCATCAGGCCCGGGGTCTGCGCCAGCCGTTCCGTTCCCCAGAAACGCGCCACGCGCGAGAGATCGTCCGGCTCGAAGTTCATGTGCGCCGCCAGCTGGTTCGCCAGTCCCCCTACTTCCCGCCCGCCCATGGCATTTGGCTGTCCGGTCAGCGAAAACGGGCCGCAGCCAGGACGGTTGAACTTCCCGCTGGCAAGATGCACGTTAATGATGGCGTTGCACTTGTCGCTGCCGCTGGAGGACTGGTTGATCCCCATGGTGTAGAGCGTGATCGCGCGTGGCGCGGTGACAAACCAGTCGTAGAAGGTGCCAATCTCGTCTGAAGGCAGATCGCAAAACGCCGCCACGCGAGGGATCGGCCACTCGCCGCGCCCCTGAATCAGATTGAGCAACCCCACAAACAGCCCGGTGTCACTGCCGGGTCTGAGAGCGAGGTGGAGATCGGCGATATCGCAGGTGGCGGTTTTACGCGGATCGATCACGACCACTTTCATCTGCGGATTGTTGTGTTTTGCCTGCACCAGCCGCTGATACAGCACCGGATGCGTCCAGGCCGCGTTCGAGCCAACGAGTACCACCAGATCGCTGTTTTCCACGTCCTCGTAGCTGCACGGCACCACGTCTTCACCGAAGGCGCGTTTGTAGCCCACCACCGCCGATGACATGCACAGCCGCGAGTTGGTATCAATGTTCGCCGCCCCGATAAAGCCTTTCATCAGCTTGTTGGCGGCATAGTAATCCTCGGTCAACAGCTGGCCGGAGGCATAAAACGCCACCGCCTGCGGCCCCCATTCGTTGATAATGTTCCGCAGCCGCTCGCCCGCTTCGCCCAGCGCCTGCGGCCATGCCACCTCCCGGCCATCGACAACCGGGCGCAGCAGGCGTCCCTGTAGCCCCGTGGTTTCCCCAAGGGCAGATCCTTTTACGCACAGACGACCGAAATTCGCCGGATGAGTTTTATCCCCCCGAATGCTCACCTTTTCACCGTCTGCGCTGGCGACCACGCCGCAGCCCACCCCGCAGTAAGGGCACGTTGTCCGGGTTTCCGTCATGAGGCCTCCGCGCGCATCACCAGCTCTTCATTTCCAACCCACACCTTGCCGTTTTCGATTTTTACCGGCCAGGCACGCACCGCAGGCGCCCCGCTCTCAGCCTGACACCCGTCGCGCAGACGAATACGTTGCTTGTAGAGCGGCGAGATCACCACCGGTTCCCCCGCCGCATCGCCGAGGATGCCGCGTGAAAGCACGTTCGCGCGGCTGCCCGGCTCCCGATCGTCGAGGGCATAAACGGTTTTGCCAAAGCGGAACAGCGCAATCGGTTTGCGCCCAAGATGCGCGCCAATGCCCGCCTGCTCCGGGATCTCGTCGATATTACAAATTTCCTGCCAGCGCTTGTTCTCCTCCGCGGCGGGGACGTTCACCGCGGTGCGGAACAGCGCCAGGCGGTCAGGATCGTTAAGGGTGGTTTGCCATTCGCACTGGTAGGTCTCCACCACCCGGGCCATCTCCTGCTCCAGCTCGTGGGCGATCCCCAGGCTGTCGTTGAGGATCACCTCGCGTAGATAGTCGAGGCCGCCTTCCAGGTTATCCATCCAGGTACTGGTGCGTTGCAGACGATCTGCCGTGCGAATGTAGAACATCAGGAAACGGTCAACGGTGCGGATCAGCGTTTCGTCGTCCAGATCGCTGGCGAAGAGATTCGCGTGGCGCGGCTTCATCCCGCCGTTGCCGCACAGATAGAGGTTCCAGCCTTTGTCCGTGGCAATCACCCCTACGTCTTTGCTCTGCGCCTCTGCGCACTCACGGGTACAGCCGGAGACCGCCATTTTGATTTTGTGCGGCGCGCGCAGGCCCTTGTAGCGGTGCTCCAGCCTGACCGCGAGGCCGGTGGAATCCTGCACGCCGTAGCGACACCAGGTCGACCCGACGCAGGATTTCACCGTGCGCAGGGATTTCCCGTAAGCATGTCCGGTCTCAAACCCGGCCTCCACCAGCGCCTGCCAGATTTCCGGCAACTGCTCGAGCGTGGCGCCAAACAGGTCAATACGCTGCCCGCCGGTAATTTTGCTGTAAAGGCTATAGCGTTTCGCGATCTGGCCGATGGCGATCAGCCCGTCGGCGGTCACTTCACCCGCCGGCATCCGCGGGACGATGGAGTAGGTTCCGTCCTTCTGAATATTGGCGAAATAGCGGTCGTTGGTGTCCTGCAATGGCAGATGCGCCGGTTTCAGCAGATACTCGTTCCAGCAGGAAGCCAATACCGATCCCACCAGCGGCTTACAGATCTCGCACCCGTGCCCCTGACCGTAGCGGCTGATAAGCTGGTCGAAGGTGCGGATATGGTTGACGCGCACCAGGTGGTAAATCTCCTGACGCGAGTACGGGAAGTGTTCGCAGATATCTTTCTTCACCTCCACGCCCTGCTCCGCAAGCTGGAACTCCATCACCTGCTTCACCAGCGCGCTACAGCCTCCGCAGCCGGTCGCGGCTTTGGTGCACTGCTTAATGGCGCCGATATCCGTCGCACCCGCGCTTACCGCCTGGCAGATATCCCCTTTGCTGACGTTATGACACGAACAGATCTGCGCGCTTTCCGGCAGCGCCGCCACGCCCAGCGCTTTCGGCGCGCTGCCTGACGACGCGGGTAAGATCAGCGTTTCCGGCTCTTTTGGCAGGCTGATGCCGTTGAGCATCATCTGCACCAGCGTGGCGTATTCGCTGGCATCGCCCACCAGCACGCCGCCCAGCAGCGTTTTGCTGTCGTGGCTGACCACAATTTTTTTGTAGATTTGCTGCGGCCCGTGCGTCCACTTGTAGCTCAGCGCGCCCGGCGTGCGCCCGTGGGCATCGCCAAACGACGCCACATCCACCCCCAGCAACTTGAGTTTGGTACTCATATCCGCGCCGGTGAAGCGCTTCTCCTCACCCGCCAGCACAGCGGCGGCCACGCGCGCCATCTGGTAGCCCGGGGCCACCAGGCCAAAGATTTTCCCCTCCCACAGCGCGCATTCCCCGATGGCAAGCACGTCCTGATCGGAAGTCCGGCAGCCGTCGTCAATGCAGATCCCGCCGCGCTCGCCGACAGCCAGCCCGCTGCTGCGCGCCAGCGCGTCCTGCGGCCGAATACCGGCAGAGAAGACCACCATGTCCGTTTCCAGCTGTTCACCATCGGCAAAGCGCAGCACCAGCCCGTCGTCTGCGGAGGCAATCTCCGTCGTCGATTTACTGGTGTGCACCCCTACGCCCAGCGCCTCAATTTTCTTGCGCAGCATTGCCGCGCCGTCGCTGTCGAGCTGCACCGCCATCAGGTTCGGCGCAAACTCCACCACGTGAGTTTCCAGCCCGAGCTGCTTAAGCGCATTCGCCGCCTCCAGCCCCAGCAGGCCGCCGCCAATCACCACACCGCGGCGAGAGCCTGCCGCATGGGCCGCAATGTTGTCCAGATCGTCGAGGGTGCGGTAGACAAAACAACCCGGCAGATCGTTGCCCGGAACGGGTGGTACGAACGGGTACGAGCCGGTCGCCAGCACCAGCTTGTCCCAGTGAGTCTCATGGCCACTGGCGGTACGCACTACGTGTGCATCACGATCGATAGCGACGATCTGCTGCGAGAGGCGCAGCTCAATGCCGTTATCGGCAAAGAACTCCCCCGCCACCAGCGAGAGCGAGTCCGCGCTGCGTCCGCCAAAATATTCCGACAGATGCACGCGGTCATAGGCGGCATAGCGCTCTTCGCCAAAAACAATAATCTGATACTGCTGATGCAAATTGCGGTTAACGCAGTCTTCGAGGAAATGATGGCCGACCATACCGTGCCCAACCACCACCAGAGTAGGTTTTGTCATAGCGTTCTGTCCTGCAACCTGCGGTTGCGTTGTGAAACGATCGAACAGCCAGTCCGCGTGGGCGGGCGCAGCCGTTGCCAGTAAATCGGTAAAGGTTGCCGCGCTGCGGCAGTCACCCATCAGCAGCACGCCAGCCAGCGCCCCCTGATGGATCAGTAAACGTCGATAGTGACGGGTCAGCGGGTCCCATGAACTCCAGACCACATCGTCCGCCTGCGCCGTCGCGCGTCCGAGGCTGAACAGCGCCACGCCGGTCACCTTAAGGCGCACGCCGTTGTCGGTCAGGGTAAACGGCGCGGTGACCTCCCCGGCCAGCCGCGCGGCAAGAATATCCGCCTGCGCCAGACAGGGGGCGACCAGGCCAAACGTCTGGCCGTCAATTTCGCAGCACTCGCCGATGGCGTAGATATCCGGCACGGAGGTTTGCATCTGCTGATCCACCACGATGCCGCGCGCGCAGCGAATGCCGCTGGCTTTTGCCAGCGCGACGTTGGGCTGTACACCCGTAGCCAGCACCACGCGCGTGGCGGCGATGCGGCGTCCGTCGAGCAACGTCACGGCATCGTCAGCGATGGCCGTGATGCCGGAGGCGAGTTCACAGCGTACGCCCCGCTTCGCCAGCGTCTCGTCAAGCAGCAGTCCCGCCTGCTGATCCAGCTGCTGTTCCATCAGCCACGTGCCGCGATGGATAAGCGTGACGTTGTCACCGTTTCGCGCCAGCGCTGCCGCTGCCTCCACGCCGAGTACGCCGCCGCCCAGCACTACCGCCGGCCCGGAGATATTCTGGATGGCGCGGGTCTCTGCCAGGGTGCGAAAGGTGAACACATGCGGTGCATCGCCGCCGCGGATCGGCGGCACTACAGGAGTAGACCCGGTGGCAAACACCAGCGCATCCCAGCCCAGCGTGCGAGCAGAGGTATGTACTTCACGCGCGTTGACGTCTACTGCGAGCGCCTTTTCTCCTCGCAGCACCGTCACGCCTCGTGCCGTGTACCAGTCTTCATCGTGCAGACAGATGTGCTCCGCCTGCTTTTCACCACCCAGCACCGGTGAAAGCTGGATGCGGTTGTACGCCTGCTCAGGCTCGTCACCGATGACGGTGACAGCGAAACGACCGGGAACACGCCCGGTGAGCGACGCAATCAGCCGGGTTGCCGCCATACCATTACCGATAATGACCAGTCGCATCGTGCCCCCTCATTACGCCGCTTTCGGCTGTTTTTCGTAGAGGAAATGGAGGATCTGCTGGCGCATGTGGTGATAGCGGCTGTCATCCGCCAGCTGCACCCTGTTGCGCGGGCGCGGCAGATCGACGCGCAGGATCTCACCCACGGTGGCCGCCGGGCCGTTGGTCATCATCAGTACGCGGTCAGAGAGCAGTACCGCCTCGTCCACGTCGTGGGTGATGAGCACGATGGTGGTGTTCAACGCCTGCTGGATCTGCATCACCGAGTCCTGCAGATGGGCACGCGTCAGCGCATCGAGCGCGCCAAACGGCTCATCCATCAGCAGCACTTTCGGCTTCATTGCCAGCGCCCGGGCAATCCCGACGCGCTGCTTCATACCGCCGGAGATCTCCCCGGGGCGCTTATGCAGCGCGTGGCCCATCTGCACCCGGTCGAGGTTGTGCTCAATCCACGCTTTGCGCTCGGCCTTACTCATGGTGTGACGGAAGACCTGATCCACCGCCAGCGCCACGTTGTCGAAGCAGGTCAGCCACGGCAGCAGCGAATGGTTCTGGAACACCACCGCGCGCTCGGGCCCCGGCCCGGCGATTTCGCGGTTGTCGCAAATCAGCCCGCCTTCCGTCGGCAGCGTGATCCCGGCGATCAGGTTTAACAGCGTCGACTTGCCGCAGCCGGAGTGACCAATCAGACTGACGGTTTCGCCCTCGTGGATATCAAAAGAGACGTTTTGCAGCGCCAGAAACTCGCCGCTGGCGGTGGAAAAACGCTGGCTCACGGCCTGGACCTGAATTAACGGTTTCATCTTCACTCCTTATTTTTCCTGCCAGCTAAAGCGACGGGCGATCAGCATCAGCCCCTGCTCCAGCAGCAACCCGACCACGCCAATGATGACGATGGCGATGAGAATGTTTTCGACGTTGAGGTTGTTCCACTCATTCCAGATCCAGAATCCAATGCCTAAACCTCCGGTGAGCATCTCGGCGGCGACAATCACCAGCCAGGCAATGCCAATGGAAAGACGTACCCCGGTCAGCACCGCAGGCAGCACGGCGGGGAAAAGAATGCGGCGCATGATGGTCCACTCTGAGAGTTGCAACACCCGGGCCACGTTGAGGTAGTCCTGCGGAATACGGCGTACCCCTTCAGCGGTGTTGATCACCATCGGCCAGATGGAGCAGATAAAAATGGTCCAGCTCGATGCAGGCTCCGCTTTCTGGAACAGCAGCAGGCCGATAGGCAGCCAGGCCAGCGGGCTGACCGGACGCAGGAGCGCGATCAGCGGGTTGAACATGCGGGAGAAAAAGGTGAAGCGGCCAATCAAAAAGC
This sequence comes from Enterobacter cloacae complex sp. 397G4, assembly GCF_050031515.1. Lineage (NCBI taxonomy): Bacteria > Pseudomonadati > Pseudomonadota > Gammaproteobacteria > Enterobacterales > Enterobacteriaceae > Enterobacter > Enterobacter cloacae complex sp. 397G4. The sequence goes on from NZ_JBLGWE010000001.1 coordinate 2,717,825, forward strand.
CCAGCGGAATGCCCGCCAGCGCCGCCAGACCGAAGCCGATGGCAACGCGCTGCAACGACGCCAGCACGTTCCAGCCAATGCCCATATCGTTTGGCCCGTCGCGATAAAACGGATCGGCAAACAGGGTCATGGCCGAATCGAGCGTGCTGAGCGGCGTCGGAAAGCCTTTACTGTTTATCGCTGCCAGCTGCCAGAGCACCACCAGCAGGCCGAGACCGAGCAGCGCCGGGATGACGCGCTGTAAAAAATCATTCATCCGACGCGTAAACGCTGGCGCACGACGGCGAACCTGTAGCGGAGGCAGGACAATCACTTCCCCGCTCTCTGACGTCTCTTGTGGTTTTGTATTTTGCAGATGCTGCATACTCAGGCCCCTTTACGGTGAATGGCGAAGCGGTTGGCGTACCCTTCCGGATCGGTGCCGTTCCAGACGGTGCCGTCCATCAGGGTGCTGCTGCGATACGGTGATGACGGTGTGGACATGCCGCCCACGGCGGTCGCGGCATCCTGCCAGACCGCGGTCTGGTTAATGCGCTGTGCAATGCCCGCGTAATCCGGCGCGGCGTTGAGCAAGCCCCAGCGGCGGAACTGGGTTAAGAACCACATCCCGTCTGAGAGATACGGGTAGCTCACGGCACCCTCGTTGAAGAAACGGATCGGGTGCGCATCCTGCCAGCGCTGACCGACCCCGTTGTCGTACTCGCCCAGCATACGTCCGGTGAGATACTGTTCCTTGCAGTTGAGCCAGGCGCGGCGCGAGAGGATCTGCGCGGTTTCGCGTTTGTTTTCCGCTGACGCCTCGATCCAGCGCGCGGCTTCCATCACGGCGCTCACCAGCGCCCGTGCGGTGTGCGGATTTTTCGCCACCCAGTCGCGTCGGGTGCCGAGGATCTTTTCCGGGTGATCGGCCCAGATGGACTGCGACGTGGCGGCGGTAAACCCGATTCGGTCGTTAATCGCCCGCGCGTTCCACGGCTCGCCGACGCAAAACCCGACCATGTTGCCAATGCGCATGTTCATCACCATCTGCGGCGGCGGCACCACCACGGTGCGCACGTCGTCAAACGGGTTAATCCCCGCGCTGGCCAGCCAGTAGTAGAGCCACATGGCGTGCGTTCCCGTCGGGAAGGTATGCGCGAAGGTGTAGGTTCCCGGCGCCTGCTGCGCAATCAGCTTTTTCAGCCCGTCGAGGTCACGAACGCCCTTCTCCGCCAGATCGCTGGAGAGCGTAATGGCCTGACCGTTCTGGTTGAGGGTCATCAGGTTCGCCATCTGCTGCGGCTTGCCCGCGATACCCAGCTCCAGACCGTACAGCAGGCCGTAAAGAATGTGCGCAGCGTCCAGCTCGCCCGCCACCAGCTTGTCGCGCACCGCCGCCCAGCTCGCCTCTTTGGTCGGCACAATAGTAATGCCGTGTTTTTTATCGAACCCCTTCAGGGCCGCGATAACCACGGGCGCGCAGTCGGTCAGGGGGATAAACCCGATACGCACGGTATCCTGCTCCGGCTTATCTGACCCCGCCGCCCATGCGGCCTGCATGACACCCGGCAACAGCATCGCACCACTCGCCAGCATGCTGGCCTGCAATAACCGCCGTCTCGACAAATCCGCCATAATTGCTCCTGAAAAAAGGCAAAAAAAAGCGCCCGACGGTGCTGAAGCACCGCTGGACGCCTTTATCCTGAAGACGCATGCACCGCCGTTGGCGCATCGTCGAAAATGGTTAATCTGTTAATGCAAAGGTAATGCCAGCTTTTCATCCCCGGCGTTACGGGGTTTCTGCAAGAAGAGCGCTGTATTACGCACCTCAATCAGGCATAAATTGCCCACTGACTGTGCAATTACTCCCCAGGGGGTATCTTCCACAGATTTTTCACCGTAAGCAGCGCACGGGCGATATCTACCATGCGTTGGTTTTTATCCATCGCCATTTTGCGCAGGGCGGTCCACGCCTGATCCTCGCTCATGTTCTGGTGCGTCATCAGCACGCTTTTGGCTTTATCGATGGTCTTACGCTCCTCCAGCGAGTCGCGCAGGGAAGCAAGCTGACGGGAGAGTTGCTCAATTTCACGCGCCTGCTGGCGCACCAGCGGCAGCAGCGGTTTATCCGGAAATCGCGCCAGGATATCGTCGTGTTCATCGTCTGCGTGCAGGTTTTCGCTATAGCGGCGCTCCTCAACTGCCGTCATCAGATCGGCAATTGCCACCTCCTCCAGCGTGCGCAGGTGCTCAAGGCGCGTGGTTTGCAGGGCAAACCATTTGAGGGCGGTATCGCCGTTATCTGCCGGAGGCTGGCGGGTGCACGCTTCACGCCTGAGTTTTTCAGTCTCCAGACCCGGCTGGCAGTTGAGGATAAACGTCTCCTGCACGTCTGGAGTGCAATGGGAGATAAAAACCTCAAAGCAGGCCTGCTGGCCATCAATGCGATCCACCAGCCGCTGGCGGGTTTCATCGTCAAAGAATCCCTGGGTGAAACCAATAGCCCCCAGCGCCCGCTCTTGTCCCACAAGTTCTTTGCCCTGCATCAGGCTGTAAAGGGCCACAAATCGGCCCGCGATGTGCGGATCGTCAATGCTGTCGCTGAGTTGGGGTACGATACTGAGCAAATGTCGCAGTATGCGGCTGTAATGTTCCATCGCCTGCGGCGCGGTGACGCATTGACCTGTAACGCCATCACGCAGCGCCGTTAGCGTCTCAAGGCCGTGCAGTGCGCTGGCAATACGTTCGCACAGGGCGCTGCCCGGCAGCGGTTCGTTAAACTGAAGGTGCAATGCGGCGAGGTTTTCATCCACCAGGGCCCTGCTGGCCTTGCATTCAGGCGCGTACAATTTGCCCTGCGAGCAGAGCCAGACATTTGACGCACCGCGCTCGCACTGTAGCATATGCACCAGTCGACTGATGCCGTTCACCAGTGCGCCCAGCTGCGCCAGTCTGCCGAGCTGTTCCTCGCGCAACATTCTCGCACGCTGGAACCATTCGGTTGCGCCAGGGGAACTGCCAGCCACTATCGTCATCGTTTCTCTCCCCGATACGTATTCTTCGGTACGAGAAGCAATATTCGTGCCTTTTCAAAGAACAGGAGTCAACATGCAGAAGATTGTGATCGTCGCCAACGGTGCGGCCTACGGCAGTGAATCCCTTTTTAACAGCCTGCGCCTGGCAATCGCGCTGCGCGATAAGGAGAGTGAGCTGGAGCTGCGCCTCTTTTTGATGTCCGATGCCGTCACGGCCGGGCTGAAGGGGCAGAAACCCGCAGAGGGCTACAACATTCAACAAATGCTGGAGATCCTGACCGCGCAAAACGTTGCGGTCAAACTGTGCAAAACCTGTACCGACGGGCGCGGCATTACCGGGCTGCCGCTGATTGATGGCGTGGAAATTGGTACGCTGGTGGAGCTGGCTGAATGGACGCTTTCCGCCGATAAAGTATTAACTTTTTAATAATAACCCGCTAAAAATATTATTTTCTTATGGACGCGGTTTCAGCATCAAGTTTATCTGCACCGTTGCCGATAGGCATGGAAACAACACAGCAGGTATTACACTTATGTTCAGATCCATTCGCGCCCGCATCATTGCCGCGACGACAGGCTGTCTGGTCGTCGCCCTTCTTCTTAATACCATTATTAACTTTCAGGTCACGCGCCAGGATAATCAGCAGTCGCAGCGCGATATTCTGACCAGCACCAGCGCCAGCCACAACATGGCAATTGCCGACTGGGTGAACAACAAAATGACCATCATCACCTCGGCGCAGCCAGTCGCGCTCAGCGACGATCCGGTTCCGGTGTTTAAACAGCTTGCGCTGGCGGGTGGATTCACCAACGTCTACGTGGGTTATGCCAGCAAAACGGCTAAATTTTCTGACCCAACCGGGGTACCCGCTGATTACGATCCCACCCTTCGCCCGTGGTATCAGCAGGCCGTCAGCGCTGATGGCCCGGTAGTGACTGCACCCTATGTGGACGCGGGCACCGGGAAACTGGTGGTGACGTTCGCGGTACCGGTTAAAGAGCAAGGCGCCCTGAAAGCAGTGGTGGCGGGCGATGTGGCGATGGACAGCGTGGTAGCTAACGTGCGCGGTATTCACCCGACTCCGGCCAGCAGCGGACTGCTTCTGGACAGCAACGGCACCGTTATTGCCGGCAGCGATCCTGCGCTGACGCTTAAGCCTTTTACGGAGACGATCAAAGGGACCGATTTTGCCACCCTGAAAAGCGGCAACCTGGTTGACGGAACGTTTAACGGACGCGAAAAAACGTTCCTGGCCACCGCCGTACCGGGGACGCACTGGCTGCTGGTTGTGGCGCTCGATAACGGCGATGCCACCGCCGGGATGCGGTCATTGCTAAAAGCATCTGCACTGTCTCTGGCGATCCTCGCCCTGCTGAGCGGAGCCCTCATGCACCTCCTGATTGCCCGCCTGCTTAAGCGGCTGTCCGGTATCCGTGACGCGATGAACAGCATTGCCAACGGTACTAACGATCTGTCGCAGCGTCTGCCGGATAAGGGGGGCGATGAAGTGGCGCAAATTGCGCAGGCGTTTAACGCCTTCAGCGATAAGCTTTCTGTGGTGATGGTCCAGCTGCGTGATGCCAGCGCCTCAGTGAAAAACGCCGCGCATGAGATTGCGGCAGGCAATCAGGATCTTTCCGGGCGTACCGAGCAGGCGGCATCAAGCCTTCGCGAAACCGCCAGCGCCGTGGAAGAGATCACGGCCTCCGTTACGCAGTCAAACGAGTCGGCAGCAGAAGCGAATGAACAGGCTAGCAAGGCCTCTGCCGCCGCATCCCGCGGCGGCGACGTCGTCGCTCAGGCCATCAGCACCATGCAGTCCATCGAACTGGCTTCCGCGAAAATCGGCGATATCACCAGCGTCATTGACGGCATCGCCTTCCAGACCAATATTCTGGCGCTTAACGCCTCGGTGGAAGCGGCGCGTGCCGGGGAACAAGGCCGTGGGTTCGCGGTCGTTGCGGGGGAAGTACGTAACCTGGCCAGCCGCAGTGCTCAGGCGGCGAAGGAGATCAAATCCCTTATTGATTCCACCACCGAAAGCGTTGCAACCGGCTCCCGGTTTGTGCACCTTGCGGGCGACAGCATGGATGAGATCCGCGCCAGCGTCGGGAGCGTGTCAGGCATTATGCGTGAAATATCCATTGCCACCCGCGAGCAGATGAAAGGGATCCATGAGATTAACCACGCGGTGACTCACCTGGATCGCATGGTGCAGCAGAACGCCGAACTTGTTGTACAGTCTGCTGCGGCGGCCAGCGCGCTGCAAAGCCAGGCGGGCGACCTTGCTGAGACCGCTGGCCATTTCCGCATATAATTTTTCCCGGGCGCGCGTTAAGCAGGGTAAACGCGCGTCCGCTGAAAGGTTTCAGGGATTTTGTCATTTTTGTTTAATCGTTGCGCCATTTTTTGATCGAAATCAGCATCCCACCCCTGCCCCTTTGGTGTTATGCAATGAGTAAATTGTGAACAACATCACGCTCGGGATGGGCAAAAACGACGGGGTATAAAATGGCACGAGTTAAAACGAGTCTGAAACTGTTTGGCGGGGATACGGTGGTGGTGCGTTGCTCAGAGCGCTGTCGCATTCATCTGATGAGTACAAAAGGACAGAAGCAATCGCAGGCAGATATCCTTACCGTCCAGGACGATAAGGCCTGGCTGACGGTGCCTTACACCGGCACCTGGGATGTGCTGATCGACAGCCACAGCCAGTCGCTCGAACATTCCGTAAGTTACGTGGCGGCATAACCGTAAACGCCCGGTCAGCCGGGCGTATTATCAGGCAAAACCCGGCCGCAGCGTATTGCTGAGCGGGTTCCCTTCCAGCAGCGCTTTCACCTTCACCACCAGCTCACTCAGACAGTCGTCCTGCATGCCGAGACGCGTCAGCTCCTGATCGAGCGAGAAAAGGTACTGGGCGTTAGTGCCCAGCGGTCCGCTGGCGGCGGCAATCAGCGGGGCAATCACCTGGGTTCGGGTATCGGCTTCATACAGCGGGTGGCGCGGATCCATAATGAACACCAGCGCGTTGACGGTGCGCCCGTCATCCAGTTCCAGCTTGCACCAGCTGGGCATATAGCAGCCGGTGATCATCTCGCGCTTCCACAGCAGCGTCAGCTCATCTTCCAGCGTGGTATCCGGCAGCCGGTATGCCACGCCCGTGGTGCGCCCGCCCTCTTTTAGTGCAAGCATGCGTCCTGGCTGGCACGCGCTGCCGCGTCCGGCGGTCAGGCGCAAACAAAAGGCGCGGTGCCACCCAGGCAGCGTTCCGGTTGCTGATTCAACAAATTCGAGCGCCGGGTTCCACATCAGCGAGCCGTAACCAAAGATCCAGACCGGGCCATCATCCGGGCGGCAGGCCAGCGTTGCCGCAAGCGACGCCGCACGTTGTTCAGCCGACCACAGAAGCGATTCCTCAATAGCACCAAATGCCGTCTTACAATCTGCCTTCATCAAGAAATCACGCGTTAACACATTCCACCTCCGCCACTGCATGCTTCCTTGCGACATCTGTAATTCGCCTTCCCGGCATTCTGTGCTGTTCATTTTAACAGCAGTTGAGCAACGATAAGCAATTCGCGGGCCAGATGCAATACAGCGGCAGGTCAACCGCCTGAAATGTCAAAATGGAGGCAGCGTGTTATTTGGCGGCTATTTCTTTTTGTGCCATTTATCATCGTCCCCTTTCTCATAGTCATTTTTCACGGCGGCCCAGGCCACCTTATGCGCCGTCTCTTCACGGCTGGCATCGTCCCGGCGATCTTCTTTATCTTTGTACTGATCCCAGGCGCTGTTAAAGGCTTCTTTGTAGATATCCTGGGCGTGGGCAGGCAATACGTTTTGCACGTTATCCGGTAATTCGCTTTTCGATTTGTATGGCATTGTTAACCTCTCTTTTGGCTAAAAGATAAGTGTGGACGACGATACGCGAGGGTGCCACCCGACAGAAAGAAATGAACAATATAAAAATGCAATTCATTGTTATTAAACTAATATTTAACAGAGATAAAGCATTATAAGCCTCAGACATAAAAATTATAATAAAGGGTAAAATTAAGTAAAAAATACAGGGTATTTAACAGATTTCTGTTAGTTTAATACCTTTAAAATCTATCTATAATTACAAGCACCTGCATTGTTGGAGAAACGCATGACAGCAACACACGAGGCGGTAAAAACCCGCCACAAGGAGACCTCTCTCATTTTCCCGGTTCTGGCACTGGCTGTGCTGCTCTTCTGGGGAAGCAGTCAGTCATTGCCAGTGGTTGTGGGGATCAATATTCTGGCTCTGGTGGGTATTTTAACCAGTGCATTTAGCGTGGTACGCCATGCGGATGTTTTAGCCCACCGTCTTGGAGAGCCGTATGGGTCATTAATTTTAAGCCTTTCGGTTGTGATTCTTGAAGTCAGTTTAATTTCCGCATTAATGGCCACCGGCGACGCCGCGCCAACGCTAATGCGCGATACGCTCTACTCCATCATTATGATTGTTACCGGCGGCCTGGTCGGTTTTTCACTTTTATTAGGTGGTCGCAAATTTGCCACCCAGTACATGAACCTCTTTGGCATTAAACAGTACCTGATCGCCCTGTTCCCGCTGGCGATTATTGTGCTGGTGTTCCCGATGGCGCTGCCGGGTGCAAATTTCACCACCGGCCAGGCGCTGCTGGTGGCGCTGATTTCCGCGGCGATGTACGGCGTGTTCCTGCTGATCCAGACCAAAACGCACCAGAGCCTGTTTGTTTACGAGCATGAAGACGACGGCGACGACGATGACCCGCATCACGGTAAGCCGTCGGCGCACAGCAGCGCGTGGCATACGGTTTGGCTGATCGTGCATCTGATTGCCGTTATTGCGGTCACCAAGATGAATGCGAACCCGCTGGAGGCGCTATTAACTGAACTGAACGCGCCGGTCGCCTTTACCGGTTTCCTGGTGGCCCTGTTGATCCTGTCGCCAGAAGGCCTGGGAGCGCTGAAAGCGGTGCTCAATAATCAGGTGCAGCGGGCGATGAATCTGTTCTTCGGCTCCGTTCTGGCAACCATCTCCCTTACCGTTCCGGTGGTGACGTTGATTGCCTTTATGACGGGAAATGAATTGCAGTTTGCGCTGGGTGCGCCAGAGATGATTGTGATGGTGGCATCCTTGCTGCTGTGCCAGATATCCTTCTCCACCGGCCGCACCAATGTGCTGAACGGCGCGGCGCATATGGCGCTGTTTATTGCGTATCTGATGACGATATTTGCGTAATTTTTTTGCCGGGTGGCGCTGCGCTTACCCGGCCTACAAAACCCATAGGCCCGCGCAAGCGTAGCGCCGCCGGGCAAAGAAAAACCCGCCGAAGCGGGTTTTTTTATTAGTTGCTGGTATCCAGCTCGTCGAAGCTCTTCACCAGATCGTCAATCGCTTTGATCTGTTTCAGGAACGGCTCCAGCTTATCCAGCGGCAGCGCGGATGGACCGTCGCATTTCGCGTTAGCCGGATCCGGGTGCGCTTCAATGAACAGACCCGCCAGGCCGGTTGCCATACCGGCGCGCGCCAGTTCGGTCACCTGCGCACGACGCCCGCCAGACGCGGCGCCAAACGGGTCGCGGCATTGCAGGGAGTGGGTCACGTCGAAAATCACCGGGGACTGGTTAGAGACGTTCTTCATCACGCTGAAGCCCAGCATATCCACAACCAGGTTGTCATAACCGAAGTTTGAACCACGGTCGCAGAGGATCACCTGGTCGTTACCGCCTTCGATAAACTTGTCGACGATGTTACCCATCTGGCCAGGGCTCACGAACTGCGGTTTTTTCACGTTAATCACGGCACCGGTTTTCGCCATCGCTTCTACCAGGTCAGTCTGGCGAGCGAGGAACGCCGGAAGCTGAATCACGTCTACCACATCAGCCACGGGCTGTGCCTGAGACGCTTCGTGCACGTCGGTGATCACTTTCACGCCAAACGTCTGTTTCAGCTCCTGGAAAATCTTCATCCCCTCTTCCAGGCCCGGGCCACGGTAGGAGTGAATGGAGGAGCGGTTGGCTTTGTCAAAAGAGGCTTTAAACACGTACGGGATGCCCAGCTTTTGGGTCACGGTCACGTAGTGTTCGCAGATGCGCATAGCGAGATCGCGGGATTCCAGAACGTTCATACCGCCAAACAGCACGAACGGCAGGTCGTTTGCCACGTTGATATCACCAATGCTAACCACTTTTTGTTTCATAGGATCGCCTTATTCAGGTGTGAATCGGAATTAAGATTAATGCAGTGTAATGTGTTTATGCGCGATCGCGTTAATCTGCGCGCGGATCATCTCGCTGATCGGGTCTTCCGGACATTGCTCGACGAAATAATTCAAATCATTCAGCGCCACGTGCTCGCAGTCGAGCTGCGCATAAATCAGGCCGCGGTCGCGGATTTCGTACGGATCTTCCGGATTGAACTGCAACAGCACTTCGCTTGCGCGCAGAGCCAGCTCCATCTGACGCTCTTCCATCAGCGCAGACTTCAGCGTATCCAGGAGCTTGCGGATCACTTCGGCGTTATCGGCTTCATCGAGATCTTCATTGAACAGCTCAGCTATCGGGCTGATGTTGCCTTTCAGCCAGACGTCCAGCGTATGCTCATCCAGCGTGTCGCCGTTAAACGGATTGATTAACCACATCTCACCGTCCAGCCACTCCGCCCGCAAAATCATCTGCGTCGGGAAAATGACCGGTACCAGTGGAATATCCAGCTCGTGCGCAACCCACAGTAAAATGGCGCCCAACGCGACGGCGCTGCCCTGACGATTTTTCAACACCTGGTCCAGCCACAGTGCGTCAGACAGGCGGTACACGCCTCGCGTGTCGCAGAAACCCCATTCGCCGTAGAAAAGCTCAATCAGCTTCTCTAATTGCCAGTCCTGCGGACGTGCCTGATTGATCTCTTCGCGCGCCAGGCTGACCAGATTCTCCAGTTCAGCGTAAACGTACTGTGACGTAAAATCGTCGCGGATCATCTCTGAAATCAGGATCATACCATCGCAGAGCGGCACTTTGTTAAATTCGAAATCGGCTAAGGACCTCATGACTTACCCCAGTAACGGTATTCTTGTGGTGGCGAGTTTAATGATGATGTACAGCACCACCAGACCCAGCAAAAAGGCGATAAACCCTGTCTGCTGGCTGCGCGGACGATGACGCCCAAGCGCGATAAAACCCAAAACGATGTAGATGATAACGCCAAACAGCTTTTCAGTCAGCCATGCGCCTTTATCAGTAAATGGCAGATAGCCGGTTTTCCACATTAACCCGGCTCCGGAAAGGAACAGCACCGTGTCGATACAGTGCGGGGCAATGCGTACCCAGCGGGCGTTAATTAGCGGATTGTTGCTGTAGCGCCACCAGTAGCGGGCAATGAAAAAGCCGATGGTCAGGGCAACGGAAATCAGGTGAACGGAGATCAGCAGCGTAAACAGGCTCATGACCACTGCCCCAGCGTCAGACGTTCATTGCCGCCGTAATCCCGGCAGGTTTCCACGGCAGCGTATCCGGCACGCGTAAACAGCGCTCGCACCGCCTCTCCCTGCGTCCAGCCATGTTCCACCAGCAGCCAGCCACCGGGAAGCAAATGCTGTCGTGACGTTGTCACAATGTGATCGAGATCCGCAAGTCCCTGATTCGCAGCGACCAGCGCGGTCAACGGTTCAAAACGCACGTCGCCCTGCGCGAGATGCGGATCGTCTTCGTCGATGTAGGGCGGATTGCTGACAATCATTTCGAACATGCGGCTTTCAAGCGCGGCAAACCAGCTGCTTTGCAGAACGGAAACATTGTTCAGCCCCAGCCGTTCAACGTTGCGCCGCGCGAGGGCGACCGCATCAGGCATCACGTCTACCGCCGTCACGGTGCAGTCTGGTCGCTCGCTGGCAAGCGCCAGCGCAATCGCGCCGGTGCCAGTACCGAGATCGAGGATCTGACACGGCTGCGCCGGTAACCGCGCCAGCGCCTGCTCCACCAGACACTCGGTGTCCGGGCGCGGGATCAGCGTGGCCGCTGAAACGTACAGCGGAAGTGACCAGAACTCGCGTTCGCCAACCAGATGCGCCACCGGCTCGCCGGTTTTACGGCGGGCAAGCAGCGCCTCCAGCTGCGATTGCTGTTCAGCGGTCAGCGCGGTTTCGCCGAAAGCCAGCAGATACGTGCGGGCTTTACCCGTCACATGCTCAAGCAGAATTTCGGCGTCGCGCTTCGGGCTTTCACTTGCAGAAAGCTCACTGGCGGCATGGCGTAACCAGCGCTGAAAATCCATTAATCCTGCTCGGACAGTGCCGCCAGCTGGTCGGCCTGGTATTCCTGCACGATAGGCTCAATCAGCATATCGAGCTTGCCTTCCATCGCCTCATCCAGACGGTAGAGCGTCAGGTTGATGCGATGGTCGGTTACGCGACCCTGCGGGAAGTTATAGGTACGGTTACGGTCGCTACGATCGCCGCTGCCCAGCAGGTTACGGCGGGTAGAGGCTTCCGCCTGCTGGCGTTTCGCCATTTCCGCCGCGTGGATACGGGCGCCCAGCACGGATAACGCTTTAGCTTTGTTCTTGTGCTGGGAACGTTCATCCTGACACTCAACCACAATCCCGGTGGGTAGGTGAGTAATACGGATAGCGGAGTCGGTGGTGTTAACGTGCTGACCACCTGCCCCTGAAGAGCGGAAGGTGTCGATGCGCAGATCCGCCGGGTTGATATCCGGCAGTTCCGCTTCCGGCAGCTCCGGCATCACCGCCACCGTACAGGCTGACGTATGAATGCGTCCCTGAGATTCTGTCGCAGGCACGCGCTGCACGCGGTGACCACCGGATTCAAACTTGAGACGACCGTACACGCCGTCGCCGCTGATCTTGGCGATAACCTCTTTGTAGCCGCCATGCTCGCCTTCGTTGGCGCTCATGATCTCCACGCGCCAGCGACGGGATTCGGCATACCGGCTGTACATACGGAACAGATCCCCGGCGAACAGCGCCGCTTCGTCGCCACCGGTACCGGCGCGGACTTCCACAAAGGCGTTACGCTCATCATCCGGATCTTTCGGCAGCAGAAGCACCTGAAGCTGCTGCTCCATCTCTTCTGAACGCGCTTTCGCATCCTGTAACTCTTCCTGCGCCATCTCGCGCATCTCAGGATCGTCGAGCATCATCTGCGCGGTTTCGATATCTTCCTGGACCTGTCGCCAGTCGGTAAAGCATTTTGAAACATCACTTAACTGCGCGTATTCACGCGACAGCGCGCGAAAACGTTCCTGGTCGGCAATGGTCCCGGCATCACCGAGCAGCGCCTGGACTTCTTCATGGCGCTCGTGCAGAGCTTCCAGTTTAGCGACGATAGAAGGCTTCATAGGCGTAAATGCACCTTGTCTTAGAAAATGGGTATAGGGCGCTATTCCAGCCCGAGGCTGTTGCGCAGAATAGTCAGGCGTTCATCGTCCCCGTCACGGGCAGCCTGCTGAAGAGATTTGGTTGGGGCATGGATCAGGCGGTTGGTCAGTTTCCAGGCCAGATCCTGCATGATCGCCTGCGCGTCGCCGCCCTGTTCAAGGGCCGCTAACGCTTTGGCCGTCAGGTCATCACGCACCTGCTCCGCCTGACCGCGGTATTCGCGGATGGTCTCACTGACGCTTTGCGCGCGCAGCCAGGCCATAAATTCGCTGGTTTCCTGTTCAACGATGGTTTCCGCCTGCACAGCCGCCGCCTTACGCTGGGCAAGGTTGTGCGAAATGATGCTTTGCAGGTCATCCACGCTGTACAGGTAGGCGTTCGCCAGTTTGCCCACTTCCGGTTCGACATCACGCGGAACGGCGATATCCACCAGCAGCATCGGCTGATTGCGGCGGGATTTCAGCGCACGCTCGACCATCCCTTTCCCGATAATCGGTAGCGGGCTGGCGGTAGAACTGATAATAATGTCCGCCTCTTTCAGACGTTCATCGATGTCGCTCAGCGCAATCACCTCAGCGCCCACTTCATCTGCCAGCACCTGCGCACGTTCGCGGGTGCGGTTGGCGATGATCATCTTCTTCACCTTGTGTTCGCGAAGATGGCGCGCCACCAGCTCGATGGTTTCGCCCGCCCCCACCAGCATTACGGTGACGGTCGACAGGGATTCAAAAATTTGACGGGCAAGGGTACAGGCCGCGAAAGCAACCGAAACCGCACTGGCGCCAATGTCGGTTTCGGTTCGCACACGCTTCGCCACGGAGAATGACTTCTGGAACATTCGTTCCAGTTCGCTGGCTTTCAGATGCCCTTTCTGGGAATCGGCGAAGGCTTTTTTCACCTGGCCAAGGATCTGCGGCTCGCCCAGCACCAGAGAATCCAGACCGCTGGCCACGCGCATCAGATGGCTGACCGCATCGTTATCCTGATGCCAGTACAGGCTGTTGCGCAGCTCTTCTTCGTTGAGGTTGTGGTAGTCACACAGCCAGCGGATCAGCGCCTCGTGCAGGTTGTCCTGCTCTTCTACGCTCAAATACAGCTCGGTACGGTTGCACGTCGACAGCACCACGCCACCCTGCACCATCGGCTGTGCAAGCAGGCTGTCCAGCGCCAGGTCGAGCGTATCCGGCGAAAACGTAACGCGTTCTCGCAGTGAAACCGGGGCCGTTTTGTGGTTAATACCGAGTGCTAATAGGGTCATGTTGAGCGGGAGTAGTACCAGCGTTAATAAGGTTAGCAGGACGCATCATACAGGATGCGCGAGATCAATAAAAGAGACTGCCCCCTTTCGGAGTAATAGCTTACGCCACGCTTTGAGATAATTTGAACGTAGACGGTGGCACCCTTCAACGCTAGCATTAACAGTTATAACTGCAACGTATCTCAAGGATTTGTCATCATTATGACCCGAATGATTCGCCTGCTGCCTCTGGCGGCCCTGGTTCTGACCGCCTGTTCCGTTCATCAGCCGAAAGGCCCGGGCAAAAGCCCTGACTCACCGCAGTGGCGCCAGCACCAGCAGGACGTGCTGAAATTAAGCCAGTACCAGACCCGCGGTGCATTTGCTTATCTCTCTGACGAACAAAAAGTTTACGCTCGCTTCTTCTGGCAGCAAACGGGTCAGGACAACTATCGCCTGCTGCTGCTGAACCCGCTGGGCAGCACCGAGCTGGAGCTTAACGCGAAGCCTGGCGAAGCGCAGATCACCGATAACAAAGGCCAGCACTACACGGCAACCGACGCCGAAGAGATGATTGGCAAGCTGACCGGAATGCCGATTCCGCTCAATAGTCTGCGCCAGTGGATCCTCGGCCTGCCGGGTGACGCAACCGACTATATGCTCGACGATCAATACCGTCTGAGCCAGGTGAACTACACCCAGGGCGGTAAAACCTGGAAAGTGGTGTACAGCGCGTATGACAGCAAGACGCAACCGTCGCTGCCGTCCAATATGGAGCTGACGCAGGGTAGCCAGCGTATCAAGCTGAAAATGGACAACTGGATCGTTAAATGATGACCCACTGGCCCTCTCCCGCAAAACTGAACCTGTTTCTCTACATTACCGGGCAGCGCGCTGACGGCTATCACACCCTGCAAACGCTGTTTCAGTTTGTCGATTACGGCGACACCATCTCCATCGAACCGCGTCAGGACGGGCGGATTTGCTTGCTGACGCCGGTCGACGGCGTGGCGCATGACGATAACCTTATCGTGCGCGCTGCTCGCCTGCTGATGAAAACGGCGTCGACGTCGGGTCGTCTGCCGGCGGGAAGCGGTGCGGATATCCGTATCGACAAACGCCTGCCGATGGGCGGCGGTCTTGGCGGCGGCTCATCAAACGCCGCGACCGTACTGGTGGCGCTTAACCACCTCTGGGGCTGCGGTCTGACGACGGACGAACTGGCAGCGTTAGGGTTGACGCTGGGCGCCGATGTACCGGTGTTTGTGCGCGGCCACGCGGCGTTCGCTGAAGGTGTCGGTGAAATCCTCACGCCGGTCGCTCCGCCGGAAAAATGGTATCTGATCGTTCACCCCGGCGTGAGCATTCCTACCCCGGTCATCTTTAAAGATCCTGACCTGAAAAGAAATACCCCGGCACGGTCAATAAAAACGTTATTAAATTGTGAATTCAGCAACGATTGCGAGGATATCGCAAGAAAACGTTTTCGCGAGGTTGATGCGGTGCTTTCCTGGCTGTTAGAATACGCGCCGTCGCGCCTGACCGGTACAGGGGCCTGTGTCTTTGCTGAATTTGACACCGAAACCGCCGCCCGTCAGGTGCTTGAGCAAGCGCCGGTTTGGCTGCATGGTTTTGTAGCACGCGGGATGAACACCTCCCCCCTACAGCAGGCCATTCTGGCGCAGACTGAGTTTCGGTGACAACGTCACCCTGTTCCAGACGTTGCATCGCGCTCTTTAATACACCGCCTGGATAGCGTTTGCTTAGGCCCCGCAGTTTGCGGCGAACGCTATCCACCACTGGACGCATGCCTGAGGTTCTTCTCGTGCCTGATATGAAGCTTTTTGCTGGTAACGCCACCCCGGAACTAGCACAACGTATTGCCAACCGCCTGTACACTTCCCTCGGCGACGCCGCTGTAGGTCGCTTTAGCGACGGCGAAGTCAGCGTACAAATTAACGAAAATGTACGCGGTGGTGATATTTTCATCATCCAGTCCACCTGTGCTCCAACGAATGACAACCTGATGGAATTGGTTGTTATGGTCGACGCGCTGCGTCGTGCTTCTGCTGGCCGTATCACTGCTGTTATTCCTTACTTTGGCTATGCACGTCAGGACCGTCGCGTCCGTTCCGCGCGTGTGCCAATCACCGCTAAAGTTGTCGCTGACTTCCTGTCCAGCGTCGGCGTTGACCGCGTACTGACGGTTGACCTCCACGCAGAGCAGATCCAGGGCTTCTTCGACGTGCCGGTTGATAACGTATTCGGCAGCCCAATCCTGCTGGAAGACATGCTGCAACTGAATCTGGACAACCCGATTGTGGTTTCTCCGGACATCGGCGGCGTGGTACGTGCTCGTGCTATCGCGAAGCTGCTGAACGATACCGACATGGCGATCATCGACAAACGCCGTCCGCGCGCTAACGTTTCTCAGGTGATGCACATCATCGGTGACGTGGCTGGCCGCGACTGCGTGTTGGTGGACGACATGATCGATACCGGCGGTACGCTGTGTAAAGCCGCTGAAGCGCTGAAAGAGCGTGGTGCGAAACGCGTATTCGCTTACGCCACTCACCCGATCTTCTCCGGCAATGCGGTAAACAACCTCCGTAACTCCGTCATTGACGAAGTTGTGGTGTGCGATACTATTCCACTGAGCGACGAGATCAAAGCGCTGCCAAACGTGCGTACGTTGACTCTGTCCGGGATGCTGGCCGAAGCGATTCGTCGTATCAGCAACGAAGAATCGATCTCTGCAATGTTCGAACACTGATCGAACACGGCCAAAAAACCCGCTACGGCGGGTTTTTTTGTTTATAGTATTTATTTGTATGACTTATGCCTCCTTCACCTGCCATTCACATGACAGATGATGCGCACACGGATGATAGATAATTGTGAAAAACGTAACCTCCTCACATGTTCTGCCCTTTCGCGCCCTCATCGACGCCTGCTGGAAAGAGAAATACACATCGTCACGCTTTGTTCGTGACCTGATAGCCGGGATCACCGTCGGGATTATTGCCATCCCGCTGGCGATGGCGCTGGCGATTGGTAGCGGCGTCGCGCCGCAGTACGGGCTGTACACCTCGGCCGTTGCGGGGATTGTGATTGCGCTGACGGGCGGGTCCCGCTTCAGCGTCTCCGGCCCGACTGCCGCCTTTGTGGTGATCCTCTACCCGGTTTCCCAACAGTTTGGTCTGGCAGGCCTGCTGGTTGCCACCCTGATGTCCGGCATCTTTTTAATTCTGTTTGGTCTGGCCCGCTTTGGTCGCCTGATTGAATATATTCCCCTTTCCGTAACGCTGGGGTTCACCTCGGGGATTGGGATTACCATCGGGACCATGCAGATTAAGGATTTCCTCGGCCTGCAAATGGCCCATGTTCCGGAGCACTATTTACAGAAAGTGGGCGCGCTGTTTATGGCGTTGCCGACGGCCAACCTGGGCGATGCAGCCATTGGCATCGTTACCCTCGGCACACTTATCGTCTGGCCTCGCTTAGGCATTCGTCTCCCGGGGCATCTGCCCGCTCTGCTGCTGGGCTGCGCGGTGATGGGCGTTGTCAACCTGCTCGGTGGACAGGTCGCCACCATTGGCTCCCAGTTCCACTATGTTCTGGCGGACGGCTCACAGGGCAGCGGCATTCCGCAGCTGCTGCCGCAGCTGGTTCTGCCGTGGGACATGCCGGGCTCAAGCTTCACCCTAAGCTGGGATTCCCTTCGCGCTCTGCTGCCTGCCGCGTTCTCCATGGCAATGCTGGGCGCGATTGAATCCCTGCTCTGCGCCGTCGTGCTCGACGGCATGACCGGCACTAAGCACAAAGCCAACAGCGAACTGGTCGGCCAGGGCTTAGGGAACATCGTTGCACCGTTCTTCGGCGGTATTACCGCTACGGCTGCGATTGCCCGTTCCGCCGCGAACGTACGTGCGGGCGCGACATCACCGGTTTCGGCGGTCATTCACTCCCTGCTGGTGATCATGGCGCTGCTGATCCTTGCCCCGCTGCTTTCATGGCTTCCACTCTCTGCCATGGCTGCGCTGCTGCTGATGGTGGCCTGGAACATGAGTGAGGCGCATAAGGTGGTTAACCTGCTGCGCCGTGCGCCGAAAGACGACATTATCGTGATGCTGATCTGCATGTCGTTGACCGTACTGTTCGATATGGTTATCGCCATCAGCGTCGGCATTGTGCTGGCCTCGCTGCTGTTTATGCGCCGCATCGCGCAGATGACGCGTCTCTCCCCGGTTAACGTTGAGGTGCCTGACGATGTGCTGGTGCTGCGCGTGATTGGTCCGCTGTTCTTCGCCGCAGCGGAAGGTTTGTTCAGCGATTTGGAATCCCGCATCGCGGGCAAACGGATTGTGGTGCTGAAATGGGATGCCGTCCCGGTGCTGGATGCCGGCGGTCTGGATGCCTTCCAGCGCTTTGTTGCCCGCCTGCCGGAAGGCTGCGAGCTGCGGATAAGTAACCTTGAATTCCAGCCCCTGCGCACCATGGCGCGCGCGGGCGTGCAGCCGATCCCTGGCCGATTGTCCTTCTACCCTAACCGTGAAGCTGCGTTAGCGGATCTGTGAGTCATCTGATGCAGAGACGCGTCTTTGCATCATCACCCCGATCGCCTGCTGGAGCCATTCAAGCACGGCAGGCGTCATCCACGTGCCTTTCATCAGATGCGGCTCCTGCTGCATGGCGAGGCGAAATTTTTGCTGGGTCTGCGGGTTTGTTCCCGCATAGGACTGGAATAAAACCAGCCAGTTTTCTGCCAGCTTTTGCGCATCGTCAGAAGCGGGACTGAGATTATCCCGCTGCGCCTGATGCAGCTTCGCCACCAGCGGCGGCCACTCCATCATCCGGTCAAAGTAGTGCGCCCGGGTAAAGGCCATCTCTTCGGCAGTGAGATATTTCTCCCAGATGCTGAGCTTTGATTCGGCAAACGCCCGCGTGATGTAATCAGTTATCTCCGGCGTAATGCCGGTTTGCTCCTGCATCTGCGGCTCCACGCTGTGCATCTCGTTCAGACGGGTCAAAAATTCCGGTTTGCCTGCGGTATCCTGCTCCAGGCGTTCCATCCACCGTGAAGCCAAATCGGTCGCCCGCGCGTCCGTGACGCTGACGTTCTGTTCCAGCAAGTGTTTAACTTCCGTCACCAGACCCGCCCAGATATCCGCCAGCGCCTCTTTCTCTACCGCAAACGGCAGTTGCTGCAACTCTTCTTTGCTAAACCAGCGATCGTACATATTCATTAACTCCAGAGTCTGTAGCCAGGATTCCAGATCCGGCGTCGCATCGTCGGTCAGCCCGGTACGCAATTCCACCAGCCGGTTGCGCAGCGTATGGATGCTACGCAGTTGCTTGTCCAGCAGAGTGATTTGCCCGTCGAGTAATTCGGCTAATGACAGCGAACGCTGTTCCAGAAAATCCCTGATTTCGGCAAGCTCCAGTCCGGCTTTTGCCAGCGCCTGGATCATATGCAGACGCTGCACATCCGCCAGGTTATAAAGCCGGTAGCCTGCCGCGCTTCTGGCAGAAGGTAACAACAGCCCTGTTTGCTCGTAGTGATGCAAAGTCCGCACGGTGATCCCGGCACGTTTCGCCAGTTCACCCACCTGTATCAACATAACGGCTCCTTTTGTTCTGCCAGTGTCGTTACTCTGAAGCCTTACGTTACGTGAGGGTCAATGCGTCATGCAAAAAAAAACGACTTCAGATGAAGTCGTTTCGGTGTTCTTTATGGGGCACTAGCTATGCTTGCGCTGGTCGCGGCGGCATCGTTTATCGTAATGGCGCACCCACCAGTATTTATCGCAGACTTCCTCATGTCCGCTCACGCGCGCCCCGGCGAGCCACAATACCGCACCTAGGAAGATACTCAGCACCGCGCCATGCGCAAAGTATTGTGGGAGGTCAAGCTGCGGTAATTGGTTTAAGATTGAATAACCGACACCGGCGACCATCACGAACAGTCCCAACCCCATTAGCACGTTACCGAGCATTGAAGCGTTTTTGCGTTTCATATGTCACCTCCGGAACTTTGGGTTGTCAGGGGAAAAGCCCCTTCTCCTTGTGTGTAAAGTATAGACAACGCCTCTTATATGAGTTGCGTGAATGATCACATTTACTGATAACTCACGGACAAAAATTTACAAATAAGACATTGAACAGCTTGAAATTCTAATTGTTCAAAGAGGAAATTATTCGCATTTCGGTGTACAGCAGGCAGAACTTTGTCAAGCGGCGCGCCAGACAGTAAACTACGCGCCAGATCTGGAACCCATTAGGAAGTAAATCGTGACGATTAAACTGATTGTCGGCCTCGCCAATCCGGGCGCAGAGTATGCCGCTACCCGCCATAACGCCGGCGCATGGTATGTTGATCTGCTGGCGGAGCGTTTGCGCGCTCCCCTGCGTGAAGAACCCAAGTTTTACGGGTATACCTCACGCATCAATCTTGCGGGTGCCGACGTGCGGTTGCTGGTGCCAACCACCTTTATGAACCTGAGCGGCAAAGCCGTGGCGGCCATGGCAACGTTTTATCGCATCAATCCGGATGAGATCCTGGTGGCCCACGACGAACTGGACCTGCCGCCAGGCGTGGCGAAGTTCAAACTGGGCGGCGGTCATGGCGGCCACAATGGTCTGAAAGACATCATCAGCAAACTGGGTAATAACCCTAATTTCCACCGTTTGCGCGTGGGAATCGGCCATCCGGGCGATAAAAACAAAGTTGTTGGTTTCGTACTGGGTAAACCACCGGTTTCTGAGCAGAAGTTGATTGACGAAGCGGTGGACGAAGCGGCCCGCTGCACCGAGATTTGGCTTCAGGATGGCCTGACAAAAGCCACCAATCGACTGCACGCTTTCAAAGCGCAATAATCGGCGTCCTGGGGCTTTTTTACCGCGCGTCGCGCGGGTTACGTGTATAATAGGCGTAGTTATTTACTTTTCTTCAATCGGTTATCGTTAACGGATTGATTATCAAGATATTAAGGTGATTTAGAAATGGGATTCAAATGCGGTATCGTCGGTCTGCCAAACGTGGGCAAATCCACCCTGTTCAACGCGCTCACCAAAGCAGGTATTGAAGCGGCGAACTTCCCGTTCTGTACCATCGAGCCGAACACCGGTGTTGTTCCTATGCCCGATCCGCGTCTGGACCAGCTCGCGGAAATCGTGAAGCCGCAGCGCATTCTGCCAACTACCATGGAGTTCGTGGACATCGCGGGCCTGGTAAAAGGCGCATCCAAAGGTGAAGGCCTGGGCAACCAGTTCCTGACCAACATCCGTGAAACCGAAGCGATCGGCCACGTTGTGCGCTGCTTCGAGAACGACAACATTATCCACGTTAACAACAAAGTGGATCCGGCTGACGACATCGACGTCATCAACACCGAGCTGGCCCTCTCTGACCTCGACACCTGCGAACGCGCCATTCACCGCGTGCAGAAGAAAGCCAAAGGCGGCGACAAAGACGCGAAAGCGGAACTGGCTGCGCTGGAAAAATGTCTGCCACAGCTGGAAAACGCGGGCATGCTGCGCGCGCTGAAAAACCTGACTGACGAAGACAAAGCGGCGATCAAATACCTGAGCTTCCTGACCCTGAAGCCAACCATGTACATCGCCAACGTTAACGAAGACGGTTTCGAGAACAACCCGTATCTGGACAAAGTGCGTGAAATCGCTGCGGCTGAAGGCTCTGTAGTGGTAGCGGTTTGCGCTGCCGTTGAATCTGATATTGCAGAGCTGGACGACGCCGATCGTGAAGAGTTCATGGCCGAGCTGGGTCTGGAAGAGCCGGGCCTGAACCGCGTGATCCGCGCGGGCTATGAGCTGCTGAATCTGCAAACCTACTTCACCGCTGGCGTGAAAGAAGTGCGTGCGTGGACCATCCCTGTGGGAGCGACCGCGCCTCAGGCGGCTGGTAAGATCCACACCGACTTCGAGAAAGGCTTCATTCGTGCGCAGACTATCGCGTTTGAAGACTTCATCACCTACAAGGGTGAGCAAGGCGCGAAAGAAGCAGGCAAGATGCGTGCGGAAGGGAAAGATTACATCGTTAAAGATGGCGACGTGATGAACTTCTTGTTTAACGTTTGATTTGTTTTGAATGAAAAAAAATCCACGCTTAGGCGTGGATTTTTTTATAGAGTAACGAACTTATCCCCTTTTGCGCAGATAGAACTCTAGATATTTTTTGGGTCTATCCTGAAACGCACGCTCTTTGCCGTAGTTATAAGCATCGTTAAAATATTTATACGCTTCCTCGAATTGATTCAACTCATAACAGACCATGCCGAGATCGATTAAGGGTGCAGTGTCTATATCCGATCCACGTGTCCGTAATGTCGTCTCTCCCCATTTCTTTGCCTCAGCGTAATCCGCGAGATCAAAACATGCGCTGTACATGCAGGCAGCGATCCAGTTGGCGAGTTCCCATTCGAACTTTGGCTCAGGAAGAGCTTGCCAGGCTTTTTGGTATTGCTCTAAAGCCTCGACGTATTTTTTATCATCGTGAAACTCGTTTCCTTGTTCAACAAAGGAGTTAATTTCAGATTCAATTTTTGGGTTTTCAAGGTCTTTCATGGAACAATGCTCCTTCATTGGAAATATTGTGATTTTTCCTGTGGGCCAATATAACTTTTATTATTAATAGCGAATTTAGTACGCAGGTCCTGATCGAGACAACGTGTTATGAACCATATCAAAGGAATAAAACCAATCATACCAGCCATTTTGTTGAACTGCGAAACTACAGATAACAACCACTTCCTTCGACAAATTTAATGTTAAGTAATAGAAATAAGCCTTTTCAGGCGGTGCAGACAATAATAGCTCTCCGCCCTCTGCATTGAAGATTTTAAAACGGTTGGTAATAGTTCTGGTTCGCTTATCGCAAAGACTAATTGGCGTGCAGGATCGACCATGGCGGCATATAAGCGAGGTGTGTTTAGACTTATAGTTCTTGAAGAGAAGATCCATTCGAGCATGTTTTTTCTCTGGAAAACCTGAAGTCAGGGATCATGTTCGCTCTCAATAAAAATGTTTTTTATACATGGATGATGTTGAATTTTTTGATATTGATGCTTGCTTCACTTTTTAAAACGGCCTCGAGACTCCATTGATGTTTGAGGAATTTTTTATTAAGAAAACAACCTTGAATTTAGTTTTGGATTGAATATTTTATCTGAGAAATAATAAAAATATAATCTGTTTGATTATTGATAACTTTCCTGTCTCTGTAATTATAGTATTTTAAAAGAAAAGAATTGATATATCTCATCACGGACCATAAAAATGCATCAATGTACTAAGGTCATCTCTATCTTGTGCGGTGAGTTCATTTCTCTCCATTTTATCATATTTAAACATTATGCCTTTCATAGGAGGGCCGGACTCATGTTTAATTGCCATGCTCATTAACTCATCGATATCAGATTCTTTTATTAAAGTTCTCTTTAAGAATTCAAAGAGCATTTTCTCTGCATCTTTTCTTTCTAAAAAATACATTTAGATTACTCTACTATTTTTATGTAAAAATCACCAATATAATTAGATGCGCCTTCTTTGTCGCTGACCTATAGTTGCTCATTAAAAATGAAGTCTATACTTTATTTTTTCTATTTTCGATAGAAATTAAAACCTCACAAGCATCTTTTTCACTCACTTGAACTTTTTTAGCCGCATCAATACTCACTTCTTCCTCCTCCTCTTTCATAACCATCCCCCCTGAATAAAACCTAATAAATAAACGCCCTTCTCTCTCGATAAGGATCACTCCATAATTATTAAATATTATTTTATCCATATTACTTCCATCTTTTATTTTTCAATAGTGTGATTTTTAAATAATTTAGCAAAGACTGCGTCAGGGGGTTGTGCGGGATCTTCTCAGCAAAATCTTCGAGCGGTGAATATTCTGTAGTGGTGGCGGTTTGCGCCGCGGTTGAATCTGATATCACTGAAATGAACGACGCCGATCGTGAAGATTTCATGGCCGAACCGGGTCTGAACCGCGTGATCCGCGCGGGCCATGAGATGTTCAGCCTGCAAACCTACTTCACCGCGGGCGGAAAGAAGTGCGCGCGTGAACCAACCCTGTCGGTGCGACTGTGCCTCAGGCGGCTGGTAAGATCCACTCCGACTTCGAGAAAGGCTTCATTCGTGCGCAGACTATCGCGTTTGAAGACTTTATCACCTACAAGGGTGAGCAAGGTGCGAAAGAAGCAGGCAAGATGCGTGCGGAAGGGAAAGATTACATCGTTAAAGATGGCGACGTGATGAACTTCTTGTTTAACGTTTGATTTTTTTATTGCGTGGCTAAAACACATTGTTTAAGAGTTCTGTTTTCATGCTGGGTTCAAAAGGAATGATATCGGCAGTCACAAGCTTTAACGCCTGAAAAAGATCCTCGCCTAAGCGCTCTTCAAAAGAGTCAAGAATCTCATATTTAGCGAGAATGACACTGCCGTTTCTTGGGATCCGTCTTCCGGAGGCCAGGATAATTCCCCTTTACGCACACCTTTTTAAACCACTTGTTGGAATTATTTATATAGTATCTCTTTTGCCACCGGCTATTGTTATCATTTTTTGGGCTCATTTGATATTAATACGCAGGGCCTGATCGAGACAATGCGTTACGCTTCATATCATAGGAATAAAACCAATCATGCCAGCCATTTTGTTTTACTGGATAACTACAGACAACGACCACTTCATTTGACAGGTTGAATGTTAAGTAATAAAAAGTCGCGCCTTCAGGAGGTGCAGACCAAAATAGTTTTTCGCCATGAGCATTGAAGATGGTCAAAACGGTTGGTAATGATTTTGGTTCGCTTAATGCAAAGACTAACTGGCGTGTAGGATCGACCATAGCGATATCTAAGCGAGGTATGTTTAGACTTATATTTCTTGAACAGTGAATCCATTCGAGCGCGTTGTTTTCTCTAATGAATCTTAAGTAAGCAATCATACATGTCCTAACTGCATAAAATTATCAACCCTTCTAAATATAAATTATATAAGACCCATGTTGAATGATGCTTGATATAATCGAACAATTTATTACGGGAGTGATGATATTTTTATCCCATCCAAAGATTACTCTCAGGTTGTTACCGAAAACCCTAAAATCTGGAGCCTCATCCCAAAGGCATTTTAAATCACATTTAATATAGCAGAATACTAAACATCATTACTATTAAAAACACCTATTAAATAAGATTCATAACGAGCGGGTTGTATCTCTTTATAAGTAAAGATGACAAAAATATCATGGATTCCTTTTGAACATTTTTTTTCTGATATCCTTAGTGGGCTTTCTTTGTATCTATAGCCCGGGATTAAACCATCTGATAACTTTACGCCTCGCATCTTACTTACCATTTTTGTTTTTTTGCAGTCCTCAAGCTTATCAAAACTTTTAGAGTTATATAAACCGAAACGAACGACAGCATCACAACATGGACAGGATATTTCTTTTTCGTTCCTTAAGAAGTCATCTTCAAGCCCATCATGGATAAGTTCTTTTCTTTTCTGAAAATTAATTAAAGTCATATTTTCCTCAAAAAACCATTTTCAATTAGTGCTTCGATCGCTTCGGATGTTTCGTATTGGGTTCCTCTGCCCGGTTGCCCAAACCATGGTATAGCAGGACCACTATCTACCGGCAACGGTTTTAGAACTTCATAAACCGAATATGGTTTGTTTAAAGTATTTTGTTGGAGGGCTCTCCCCTCGAAAGATGATCCCGCAGGGGATATAAACGTACCACTATCGCGGAAACCATCTGCATCGGTCCAACCACCGTAGCGGTCAACTTTTGTACCAGGTTTTAGAGTCGTTTTCGTTGCAGTAATAAATCCACGATTAGGAGGCCAGGCACCATCGCCCATAAATTTCTCTAATGCCGCCCAGTCTTGTTTCTTCCATAACGCGTAGGCCTTAGATGCTTGTGTTCTCGAAGAGAACTGACGCTTATTAGATTTTTTCTGAAACTCATTCCAGTCATTTTTACAACGACTCAACCCCCACGGATCCACCCACCCCAGCGCATTTGGCGCATACTGGTAAAGGTTAATCCCTCCCGCCAGCCCTATCGGGTCCTGCTGCGTAAATCGTCCGCAGTCCGGGTCATAATACCGGAACAGATTGTAGTGCAGCCCTGTCTCACGGTCCAGGTATTGCCCCTGCATACGCAGGTTCTGGGAATATCCTGATACCTGCGTCTCGCTTTCCCGCAGCAGTTTGCCCCAGGCGCTGTTCACGCCTTCCCAGCGCACCTGCCCTTCGATATCCGTCATCCGCTCCGGCGTGCCGTTGGGCTGGCAGTGGAACCAGAAGATTTCCGGGGCATCAACGCCGTCAATACGCGCCAGCGGATCGTAGCTGTCCTGATCGCTGTAGACGTAGGTCAGCGGCACATCACCGTGCACTTCCTGCAACAGCCGGAACCCTTCCCATACAAACCGGGTGGTGACTGGCTTGCCGGTCGGCTGCCCAAACAGCATCTGGCGGCGCGTTTTGCTGATGCGGCGCCCGAGCGGGTCATAGCGGAAGCTGACCTGCGTCTGCGGCCTGTTGCGGTCCCGCGGCTGGCTGATGACCTCCGTCAGGTGGTGCTCGCCGTCATAGCGGTAGTGCCAGCGGGTCTGGCCGTTATCCTTCTCCACGGTACGACCGTGGATGTCATAGCGCCAGCGAATGCCGTTGAGCTGCGTCAGGCGGTTGTGCGTGACCTTCTCAGCAGACTCTTCAAGCGATAAAGGTTCTGTAGTGGTAGCGTTTTGGAACGCGGTTGAATCCGATATCGCTGAAATGAACGACGCCGATCGTGAAGATTTCATGGCCGAGCAGGATCTGAACCGCGTGATCCGCGCGGGCCATGAGATGCTCAGCCTGCAAACCTACTTCACCGCGGGCGTAAAAGAAGTGCGTGGACCATCCCTGTGGGTGTGGGTGCGACTGCGCCTCAGGCGGCCGATAAAATCCACACCGATTTCGAGATAGGCTTTATTCGTACACAGACTATCGTGTTTGAAGACTTTATCACCTACAAGGGAGAGCAAGGCGCGAAAGAAACAGGCAAGATGCGTGCGGAAGGCAAAGATTACATCGTTAAAGATGGCGATGTGATGAACTTCTTGTTTAACCTTTGAGTTGTTTTTAATGGGAAAAAAACCCGCTTGGGCGTGGATTTTTTTTACATGGTAAAGAGAATGATGTCGGCAGTCGCAAATTTTAACGTCTGAAAAGGGTGCTGGTGTAAACGCTCTGCTGGTCAGGCAAGTCTCTCACCTTTAGCAGGTATACCCCCTTTGCGTACGCCAGTTTCAGGCACTCTTGTCGCTGTAATTTTAATGTTAAATGTGAATTTAGTACGAAGGTCCTGATCTAGACAACGCGTTACGCTTCATATCCCAAGAATAAAACCAATTATGCCAGCCATTTAGTATTACTGTAAAATTACATACATCAACCACTTCCTTTGACTGGTTTAATGTTAAGTAATAGAAAATAGCACCTTCAGGAGATGCAGACCAAAATAGTTTTTCACCCTGAGCGTTGAAGATGGTCAAAACGGTTGGTAACGGCTTTGTCTCGCTTAATACAAACACAAATTGGCGTATTGAATCGACCATTGCATTGTCTAAAAATGGTTTGCCGAAAATATATTTTATCATTTAGCGATCAAAACGCTTCTATGATCAGTTTCATTTTTTATCCAGAAAATTTCATCTTGAGGTAACGATCCATTACTGCAAAAATCAACAAGTTCACCTTGCCAACCATCAGGAACATATTCTTGATAATACATAGTCTCAACATATTCCGAATATAATCTTTTATTATCAAAGCCTATAAATAAATCTGGCATAAGTTCATATATATCCCACCAAATTGTTTTTTGCGAAAGCCTTTTATAAAACTTCTCAGCAATGTCATCCTTATCGTATGAATAGCCATCTTTAATTAAATCATCAATGAATATCTGCGCGTTTTCTTCATTTACAACTGGTATGTCATATCTTTCCTTATGGGTATTCTGTAGGTTTATTTTCACCCCACTTTTCACAAAATCCTCTACCCATTTTACTCTGTCTAAGACCCACATTTCCTTGAACGCAACGAACCAATAAAATCTTCCTTCATACTTAACTATCACAAGGAGTTCGTCATCTTTATTGATATTCATATAGTAACCTATCTTACATTCCCGGAGCCTGGAATCGCTACTTCTTCAAGCCATTCTGCCCATATTGATGGTAATTCATACGACCTACCTGGCGTAGTCGGATCCACGCGTAATGTTTGATTTTTTTATAGAGTAACGAACTTATCCCTTTTGCGCAGATAAAACTCTAGATATTTTTTAGGTCTATCCTGAAACGCACGCTCTTTGCCGTAGTTATAAGCATCGTTAAAATATTTATACGCTTCCTCGAATTGATTGTACTCCTAAAAGACCATGCCGTGATCGATTAAGGATGCCGTTACTATACCCGATCCACTGGTCCGCATTGTCGTCTTCCCCCATTTCTTTGCCTCAGCATAGTAGTGAGAACAAAATAAACACTATACATGCAGGCAGAAAACCGGTTTGGCTCCCATTCGAACTTTCGCTCAGGGAGAGCTTGCCAGTTTTTTTGGTATTGCTCTAAAGTCACGGCATATTTTTTATCATCGTGAAACTTCAACAAAGGAGATAATTTCAGATTCAATTTTAGGGTTTGCAAGGCCTTTCATGGAACAATGTTTCTTGATTGGGAATTCTGGCATTGTTCATACGCAAGCCTTGTTGGAGTCTGCTGCGCTACCCTATAATTCTCCATTTATACTAAATTTTAATCTTTCCATTCTATGTATATACCGCAATCAAAGGATCTTTCATTTGATTGCACTGTTAGCTCACCCCATTCAAAGTTCCATGTAACTCCATAAGGGGGGGTACTTATCTTTACCATTTTCTCTTTGGAAAGTTTATTTTGAATCCAGTCTGTCAGTCTTCTTTCTTCATCTTTAAGGTTTTTTAACGATGCTCTAAGTTCCCAATCTTTAAGTGTTTGATAGAAGTCCCCATCTTTACTTGTAAGAAAAAGAGATGAATTAAATGAAAAAACAGCTGGTCTAAACTCCACAATAAAGTTCTGCCCTTCCCATTCAATATCATCTTTCGCAAAATAAAATTTACCTATCCTAGTGAATTCAGAATGGGCTTTGTAAAATTCAGAAGAAGTAAAATTTTCAAAAGAACTAAGTTCAATCGAGTAGCCATCAATTTTAATGCTTCCATCTTTAAAATTTAATGTCATTTTTTTCATATATCTATCACCTTGCCAGGAATTAATTTACTACGTGCTTCTTCAGGTATATAGAATTGCATCCCTCCACCTTTTCCGTATTGCGGATTCGCATTAGCACGACCACTAGCAACAAATATATCCTCAGAAACATAATATGCCCTAACCTTTGTTCGCAATGGGAAATCTGGATTAAGTTTCACCTGTAACGCTTCATGATATCCTAATGAATCACCTTTATATTGCCTAACTGTAGGATGAGTTACGGTATATGAAGGTAACTGATCACCATTTGGATGTAATGCATAAAGGACTGTTCCTTTTTTAAGCGTTCTGTTCGAGTAACTATCGATTCCTTTATAGTCTTTATTATGAGGGCCTTGCCATTGAGTCGCTTCTTTAGAAGGATCCTTACATTTTCGGCTCAACCCCCACGGATCCACCCACCCCAGCGCGTTCGGCGCATACTGGTAAAGGTTTATCCCTCCCGCCAGCCCTATCGGGTCCTGCTGCGTAAACCTTCCGCAGTCCGGGTCATAATACCGGAACAGATTGTAGTGCAGCCCTGTCTCACGATCCAGGTATTGCCCCTGCATACGCAGGTTCTGAGAATATCCTGATACCTGCGTCTCGCTTTCCCGCAGCAGCTTGCCCCAGGCGCTGCTCACCCCTTCCCAGCGTACCTGCCCTTCGATATCCGTCATCCGCTCCGGCGTGCCGTTGGGCTGGCAGTGGAACCAGAAGATCTCCGGGGCATCAACGCCGTCAATACGTGCCAGCGGATCGTAGCTGTCCTGATCGCTATAGACGTAGGTCAGCGGCACATCCCCGTGCACCTCCTGCAACAGCCGGAACCCTTCCCAGACAAACCGGGTGGTGACTGGGTTACCGGTTGGCTGTCCGCCCACCATCTGGCGACGCGTTTTGCTGATGCGTCGTCCGAGTGGGTCATAGCGGAAGCTGACCTGCGTCTGCGGCCTGTTGCGGTCCCGCGGCTGGCTGATGACCTCCGTCAGGCGGTGCTCGCCGTCGTAGCGGTAGTGCCAGCGGGTCTGGCCGTTATCCTTCTCCACGGTGCGGCCGTGGATGTCATAGCGCCAGCGAATGCCGTTAAGGTGCGTCAGACGGTTGTGCGTGACCTTCTCAGCAGAGCCTTCGAGCGGGTTACCGGCAGCATCCCAGCGCCACTGCTCCTGGCCGGGCAGCGTGCCGTCCTGAACCAGCAGACGTCCGGCGCTGTCATACTGCCAGCGGTACCAGCTGAACGGGTTATCGTCCCGCTCTTCGCGGACCAGGTTATTGCGATAATCGTAATCCCAGCGGCGGGACCAGCGGCGCGGCGACGGGCGCTGGGCATTGCCGGTAAAGACGTCCCGGCGATGCAGTCGGCCAAGGCGGTCGTATTCGCTGCGGGTGGTCAGCAGCCACGGGGAGCTATTCTCAGGGTGGTGTTGTTCGTTGCGTGTATATTGACAGTTTATTAAGGGCAAGGGTAAATAAGGCACGAAAAATAAAATAAGCAAGAGACGCGCAGAAGGAAGAAAGAATATTGTTAAAAATGGCTACGTAGTGAACAAACTGATTAAGATTTTTTGGGATGAAAAAATCCACGCCATGCAGTGAGTTTTATTCAGAGATAAACTCCCTCTTCTAACGAGTTTTCTGTAATCGTTGTTTTTGTAAAGGAAATCAGAACATCTGAACCTTGCTTTTTATATTTAACTTCGTAACTACCAGGTTCTAAAGTAATAAACTCACCTGAAATAGCATCTGAATCATCAGGCTCAAGATCCCCGCCCGTGACATCTTCTCCCGCCCCAATGAAAACTTTTCCACTAGGTACGTTTAAAAACAGCGCACCAATATATTCTTCAACATCATTTTTAATATGAACTTTGTAGGAACCATCATCCCCAACATTGAGAAATAATACATTCCCTTTGTTTATTTCTACCACTTCATCTTCTGGAAAACTCCACCAATCTGCATCATCGTTAACTCTATGTTTTAGTGAAACTAAATCATAAATGACTACTGTTGCTGTATTTGTTTGGAAATGTATTATTTCATGCATAATTTTCAATATTTTATCATTTATCTTATAATTAACAACCACTATTTAGATACAATAGAATACGTACCATAAGGTCCAACTTATCTCCTGGACCTTATCAGCTTGGGAAATGCTTATCAATTCAATTGGCATTCATGCCACTAATCACGTCCGCAACTTAACATAATTATCAAAAAATTCAGAAAACGAAGGGTTTATGATGTTTGTCGTATTCTTGGAAAACAGATCATAATTAACAACTTTTCCAAAACTCTCACCACCAGAATCTATACACCAGCAAACCTCATCATCTTTTAGATATATAACAGCATAATTTTCAGGAAGTGAAAACTCATTGCGGCAATATATTGTATCGTAAAAAACAGCACCTCCTGACTCTTCAAGTGTATTATTATCCACTATTCCTGAAATCTCCTCTCCAATCACCCCTCCGCCCCCAACCAAAAGTAAGAACTCTCGAAAATCATGAGGGAGTTTAATGCCAAGGTTATTTTCAAGTAAGTCAATCTGTTCTATATCAACTTGACCTAACCAAAAAACTTCGTCTGTCGCATTATTGTTCAAATATTCAATTGCAGTTTTGATAGTCATCATTTTTACACCCTATTAAAAATCTAATGCTCTCAACTTCCAATACGCACTTCTGAATTTGTTGTACTGTCTATCAAGTTCAGGAGTATTTCTGAAACTACCACAGTTCTCGATTAATCCATGCAATTGCTTATGATACAGCTTATGCGTAGATGAAATAATTTCCACCATTGGTCCAGGTTCTTGTCCAAGAACGTGATGAAGATTGACTTGTTTCCCATCCGTGCCAATCGGAGCATAGCCATTTTTCATCAAATCAACATTTGTTCAACCATCCTTAACTTTCGATTTGATTGAAGGATGAACTGACTTAGGAACTCCAGGATGTATGTCAACAGTATTTTTATAAATTGTACGTCCCAGAATTGTTCCAGGCTTATATTTACCTGAGGATGAATACCTACTCAATCCCCAAGGATCCACCCACCCCAGCGCATTCGGCGCATACAAGTAAAGGTTAATCCCCCCCGCCAGCCCTATCGGGTCCTGCTGCGTAAACCGCCCGCTGTAGGGTCATACTACTAGAACAAATTGTAGTGCAGACCTGACTGGATTTAGTGGTAGTGGGTCAGCCCTTCTACCGTAGTGCAGACGACCGACTGTCCTCTCTCGTTCCGGGCGAAGGTATTAGTATTGATATCTAGATCAACGGCGACAAACTTGTGGCTATTCTTCTCCTGCATGCATTGGTGCAATACTATTTGGCCAGACGATCATAAAAACTTGTGAATTTATTAAAGGTGTTAATGAGCTGCTGCTGTATGAAAACTAGCTGGGGAAGCGCCCTTCCCCTGATGATCAAATATTTATCAGAACATTGTCGACAAGCTCAAAGCCTGAAACCCCCATAGTTGTGTAATTAGGATATTCAGCAACAGACAAACGCCTGATTTCCTCCTCCCCATCATATAAGCCACCAGCATAATTAAATATTTTTAACTGTTTTTTTTCTTCTGTGAGATTAGCATAACCAATAATTTTCCAAATACCTTTGCTAATATTTTGGTTGCCAGTGAAAATAATCTTCATCTTCTTGCCAAACTTTTCAAAAGATAGAGGTGTCAGTGAACTGTTCTCTTCAAACTCCTCCGTATCCTGTATTGATAAAATGCAGAAACCTATTGCTTGCTTAAACTTTTGCTTTGGAGCAAAAACAACCTGGCAAAGCGCATACTTCCCATTACTCATCGGAATGACAAAGATGTCACCCTCTTTATATTTTACTTTCATAAGCCATTCCCTTTCAGAATTGATAACGCATCTTTCAATACTTCCCCACCCCAATCACTACTATGACCTGCAATATCATATTTGCTAGCGTTTGGGTTATTAGGGCTATATGACCTGATTTTATTGAGGAGATTGGTTAAAGAATTTGTTGACTTAGCTCCACCATTAAGATCCATAATCCTTTGTTCCAGGAATTTAGCTTCCGCTTTGGTCAAATTATTATCAAATATCGTCAACTGTTCCAAATGTGATTTACCCGGTGTATTCGCATGGCTATTCAAACGTGCTGGAGCATCCCCACGTCCTACATATATAATATTCTTTCCATCGTGTAGCACATACAACCCTTGACCATTTACGGGATCATAATGTTTGCCTGTACCTCCAGCCCTTCGAGTAGATGGTAACCCCTTACAAGGTGTAAGACCTAAAGGATCTGTCCAAACTATAGGATTAGGAGCATAGCTGTAAAGATTTAACCCGCCATTTAACCCTATCGGGTCCTGCTGCGTAAATCGTCCGCAGTCCGGGTCGTAATACCGGAACAGGTTGTAGTGCAGCCCTGTCTCACGATCCAGGTATTGGCCCTGCATGCGCAGGTTCTGGGAATATCCTGATACCTTCGTCTCGCTTTCCCGTAGCAGCTTGCCCCAGGCGCTGTTCACCCCTTCCCAGCGCACCTGCCCTTCGCTATCCGTCATCCGCTCCGGCGTGCCGTTGGGCTGACAGTGGAACCAGAAGATTTCCGGGGCATCAACGCCGTCAATACGTGCCAGCGGATCGTAGCTGTCCTGATCGCTGTAGACGTAGGTCAGCGGCACGTCCCCGTGCACCTCCTGCAACAGCCGGAACCCTTCCCAGACAAACCGCGTGGTGACCGGCTTGCCGGTTGGCTGCCCGCCCAGCATCTGGCGGCGCGTTTTGCTGATGCGTCGCCCGAGCGGATCGTAGCGGAAGCTGACCTGCGTCTGCGGCCTGTTGCGGTCCCGCGGCTGGCTGATCACCTCCGTCAGGCGGTGCTCACCGTCGTAGCGGTAGTGCCAGCGGGTCTGTCCGTTATCTTTCTCCACGGTGCGTCCGTGGACGTCATAGCGCCAGCGAATGCCGTTCAGCTGCGTCAGCCGGTTGTGCGTAACCTTCTCAGCAGATCCTTCGAGCGGGTTACCGGTAGTATCCCAGCGGTGCAACCAAGAGCACTGAAAATTACCGGTAACTATATCCCGGCGATGCAGGCGGCCAAGACGGTCATATTCGCTGCGGGTTCGTTAGTGTTAGTAGTTTGCACCACGGTTGAATCCGATAATACTGAACTGGACGATGCCGACCGTGAAGAGTTTATGGAAGAGCTGGGTCAGGAAGGGTCAGGCGCGAAAGAAGGAGGCAAGATGCGTGCATAAGGAAAAGACTACATTGTTGAAGATGGCGATGTGATGAACTTCTTGTTTACGTTTAATTTTTATGAACGGGAAAAATCCACGCTTTCACGTACATTTTTTATTAGGGAGTCAAAAAAATATCTTAGAGATCTGACTTCTTGCTCACCTCCAAAGAAATGATTTGTGTAGTCGCAAGCTTTAACGTCTGAAAAGGCACCTCGATTAATCACTCAACAAGTAAGGCCAGACTCTAATACTTAGCGAGGCTGACACCACCGTTTCTTAGGAGAGGTCTGCCGGTCGACAATAATATATCCTCTAAATCCCTTTTTTTTGCGAGCGGGAATCGTTAAAAGTTTTGAATCGCATTTTATCATAATAAGCAGGGCCTGATCGAGACAACGCGTTACGCTTCATACCATTTAAATAAAACCAATCATGCCAGCCATTTTGGTTTTCCACATAGCTAAAGACAACAACCCCTTCTTCGTTCAGATGATTTTTAAGTAATAGAAAAATGTGCCTCGTGGCAGTGCAGGCAAAGAAGCTTTTGCCCTAAGCATCAAATAGTGTTACAACGGTTAATAATGGCTTTTTATCGGTTAACACAAAAACTAACTCGCGTGTTGTAAGACCATTGCATAATCTAAAATGGTATGCTGAAAATTTTTTTTACCCTTTAGCAATGATAACGTTTCTATGATTTGTTCCATTCTTTATCCAGAACATTTCATCTTGAGGTAACGTTCCATTACCGCAGAAATCAACAAGCTCACCTTGCCAACCATCAGGAACATATTTTTGATAATGCATACTTTCAACATACTCCGAATATAGTCTTTTATTATCAATAATCTATAAGCAAATCCGGCATAAGATTATATATATCCCACCAAGTTGTTTTTTGCGAAAGCCTACTAAAAAACTCATCAGCTATGTCATCCTTATCGAATGAATAGCCATCTTTAATTAACCCATCAATAAATATCTGCGCGTTTTCTTCATTTACTACGGGTATGTCATATCTTTCCTTATGGACATCCTGTAGATTTATTTCCACCCCACTTTTCACAAAATCCTCTATCCATTTAATTCTATCTAAAACCTACATTTCTTTGAACGCCACGAACCAATAATATATTCCTTCTTTCTTTACTATCACAAGGAGATCATCATCTTTATTAATATTCATATAGTAACCTATTTTACATTACCGGAGCCTGGAATCGCTACTTCTTCAAGCCATTCTGCCCATACTGATGGTAATACATACGATCTACCTGGCGTTGTTGGATCAACGTGCTTAGGAGCCAATCCCCCTTGATTTAACGGATTAAGCATGCGTCAGGGGGTTGTGCGTGTCCTTTCCAGCAAGTCGTTCGAGGTGGATTACCAGCAGACGATCGCAGTTGTCATAATTTCATTATTGCGTACATCTGGTAAAAGACTTTTAAATGCTCAGAGTCTAATATCTAAAGACTTTACACTTAAAAGAATGAGCATGACGTAAAGAAAAAGGTAAGTTGCGTGCAGAAAGCAAAAAATCAAATCGTTAAAAATGGCGATGGGATGAACTTCTTGTTTAAAGTTTGATTTGTTTTTTATGAAAAAAACGAACTTGTGCACTCTTAGGAAAATAGAACTCAAGGTATTTTTCAGCTCTGTCTTGAAACGTTCGTTCTTTGACGTAGTTATAAGAATCCTTAAAATATTTGTACGCTTCATCAAATTGATTCAACTCATAAAAAACCATGCCGAGGTCGATTAACGGCGCTGTCTCTATATCCGATCCACGTGTACTAAGTATCCTCTCCCCCCATTTTTTCGCCTCATCTTTCTCCTTGAGAGCAAAGCAAGCACTGTACATGTACGCAGAGTTGCAGTTGGCAATTTTCCATTCGATCTGCGGCTCAGGAAGAGCCTGCCGGACATTTTGTTATTGCTCTAAAGCCTCGGCTTATTTTTTATCATGAAATTCGTTTCCTTTTTCTACAAGAGATGTAAGTATTATTCATGTGTTTATTCATTAGCAATAGCAAATAAACCTCCTCACCTATAAAAAGGGGAATAAGAAATAAATGCTTTTAGAAGCAAGGAGGTATCTAAGACAGTAAATCTTTATTATTAAAAAACTTAAAAACTAACCAAAAAAGAATTTCTTAAACCCTTCAACCTCAACATCTTTTAGTTTAGTTTTAAGCATCACATCGATATTTTCCAGAAAATCTTCTCTTAAATTAAATTCATCATCTGTAGCATCACCATCATAATTATTTTGTTCCATCTCAATAGCAGAACAAAAAGCATTCAAAAAGTCAGCTAAGGAACCAGAAATTATAAAGTTTCGTTTTTGAATGCTACCATAAACAGGAGATGTTAGATTTTGGGTGTCACAAAAAAGAACGTCACCATTTCTTTCAGCAAAGATTATATATTCATCGCGCCAAGCCGTATCATTTTGAACTCGCCAACCGGATAATATTTCGTTGAGATCTTGAGGTTCAATAATCTGTAAATAAAAAGTACCATCAAATGTTGGACTGTCATTTAAAATCAAATGACGATAAAAAAAATCAACCTCCCCATTTAAATTCACGGGAAAAGAAGTCTCATTTTCATCGTCTGTATAGTCTATCTCTCCCATATTCAATTCATTCATTTTAAATTTGTTCACAAGATCTTGGACTGCATTTTTTATGTTCATCTTTCCACCTATAATTGCTTACATCGTTGTCTAGATTTTAGTGTTCTTTCTCTATCGATTAAGCGCCCACGCGTCGAGTTCTTAGTATTCCCTCTATGTCCTTGATCACCATGGACATGCTCATTGAACTTGTCGGGATGGTTATGATTTTTCAAGAATACAATGTTCCTCGGATCACCTTGCCATTTGGAACCAAGTGTACCATTGCCTTCTACCGAATTGATATGATGCCCGGTATAGCCTGCCCGGGACATCACAGAGGTTAGGCTCTTGTTGGGAGTCTTCAAAATTAAATCCCTCTCTTGCGCTGTCCAATTTCTTGTGCCAGCCCCACCATCCTGCAATAAGGCTTTTTCTTGCACCCATGCCCTAGAAATACCAGAGCTTCTAGCTCCACCTTGAGCAGAAAGAGAATCATGTGGCCGGTAACGAATGAGATCGTCAGGAGTCAACCCCCACGGATCCACCCACCCCAGCGCGTTCGGCGCATACTGGTAAAGGTTTATCCCTCCCGCCAGCCCTATCGGGTCCTGCTGCGTAAACCTTCCGCAGTCCGGGTCATAATACCGGAACAGATTGTAGTGCAGCCCTGTCTCACGATCCAGGTATTGCCCCTGCATACGCAGGTTCTGAGAATATCCTGATACCTGCGTCTCGCTTTCCCGCAGCAGCTTGCCCCAGGCGCTGCTCACCCCTTCCCAGCGTACCTGCCCTTCGATATCCGTCATCCGCTCCGGCGTGCCGTTGGGCTGGCAGTGGAACCAGAAGATCTCCGGGGCATCAACGCCGTCAATACGTGCCAGCGGATCGTAGCTGTCCTGATCGCTATAGACGTAGGTCAGCGGCACATCCCCGTGCACCTCCTGCAACAGCCGGAACCCTTCCCAGACAAACCGGGTGGTGACTGGGTTACCGGTTGGCTGTCCGCCCACCATCTGGCGACGCGTTTTGCTGATGCGTCGTCCGAGTGGGTCATAGCGGAAGCTGACCTGCGTCTGCGGCCTGTTGCGGTCCCGCGGCTGGCTGATGACCTCCGTCAGGCGGTGCTCGCCGTCGTAGCGGTAGTGCCAGCGGGTCTGGCCGTTATCCTTCTCCACGGTGCGACCATGGATGTCATAGCGCCAGCGAATGCCATTCAGCTGCGTCAGGCGGTTGTGCGTGACCTTCTCAGCAGAGCCTTCGAGCGGGTTACCGGCTGCATCCCAGCGCCACTGCTCCTGGCCGGGCAGCGTGCCGTCCTGAACCAGCAGACGTCCGGCGCTGTCATACTGCCAGCGGTACCAGCTGAACGGGTTATCGTCACGCTCTTCGCGGACCAGGTTATTGCGATAGTCGTAATCCCAGCGGCGGGACCAGCGGCGCGGCGACGGGCGCTGGGCATTGCCGGTAAAGACGTCCCGGCGATGCAGTCGGCCAAGGCGGTCATATTCGCTGCGTGTGGTTAGCAGCCCCTGCGTACGGCTGGTTTCACGGTGAAGTTCGTCGCGGGTAAAGTCGGAGACCGAAAGCTTATCAAGCGCGATGCTGAGCAGATGCCCGCTGCCGTAGTAGAACTGTTTCAGCTCCCGGCCATCGGGCAGCGTGACGGAGGTGCGGTTACCCAGCGCGTCATACTCCCACGCCAGCTCCCCGTGTTCGCCCGTTTCGCGCGTGACGCGCCCGAGCGCGTCATACTCAAACACAAGCTCCTGCTCGGCCTCGGCGCTCCAGGCATCGGCTGAAAGCGCGGGATGCAGCCCAATCCGGCTCAGAAGGCCGGACGGGGTGTAGTGGTAGCGGGTCTGCCCCTCCGGCGTGGTGCGGGCGACCAGCTGGCCGCTCGCGCTCCAGGCGAAGGCATGGGTAATGGCCTCCGGATGTCCGGCGGCAAAGGTGCGCGCTATCGTACGCCCGCAGGCATCGTAGCGATACTGCGAGGCCACGCCATCCAGCCCCACCTCTTCCAGCAGCAGCGAGTCTGCGCCCCAGCGGAACTGATACGCTTCGCCGTTTTCGTTTTCCAGGGCAATCAGACGCCCGCGGCTGTCCCAGCGGCGGCGCACCTCTTCACCCTGCGTATTACGGGTGGCGGTTAAGCGCCCTGCCTCGTCGTATCTGAACTCGCTCTCTTTCCCGTCGGCGCCCGCATGCTTCACCGGCAGGCCACGTTCGTTCCATTTGAGCGACTCGGTCCAGCCTTCTGGTCGGTCGAGCTGCACCGGACGCCCCGCGGCGTCGTAGCGGTAACGCGTCTCTTCGCCGTCGGCGCTTATCTCAGCCACCAGCCAGCCCAGCGGATGATAACGGTATTGTGTCACTCGGCCCGAACAGTCCGTCGCGCGGACGATCTGCCCGGCCTCGTTGTACTCCTGGTAACGGCTGTTCCCGGCGGCATCGACTTCTTCCACAACCTGACCAAACTCGTCCCGACGCAGCAGCGTGGTCTGCCCCATCGGATCCACCACGCGTTTCAGTCCGTGATGTTCGTCATACAGGAACCGGGTGGCGCTACCGTCGGCTTCGATGATGGACGCCGGAAGCGCACGGTGCTCCAGCCAGGTGGTGGTGCGGGTATTGCCGTCGGCGTCGATCTCCTGCACCCGGTTGCCCATCTCGTCATAGACGAAGGTAACGGCATTACCCAGCGGATCGATGCGACGCGTGAGGAGTTCGTTGTCATCCCACTCGTAGCGCCAGTTCTCACCGCGCTCGTCAACGTAGCGAACAATCAGGTTTTGCGCGTTCCAGTAATGCTTTCGCGTCTGACCGTCGTAGTGATCGACGGTCGTCAGCCCGGCGGCTAAATCGTAGCTAAAGCGACAGCCGTCGCCGGTGCTGGTGCGGTTTTCCACCACGCGCCAGTGGTCGAATTTTTGCCAGCGGTATTCGCTCTCCAGCCCGCCCGGCAGACGGTGCCAGACCATCAGGCCATCATCGTTATAACGGTATTCACGGGTAACCACGCCGGAGGCATCCGTTGCGCTGGCCAGCTGGCCGCGCGCGTCGTACCCCCACTGCATCAGCGGCCATGTCTGGTTGCCGTCAAAATGGCTGGCAGCGGTAACGCGCTGCGGGAAACGTTCATCGTCATAGCGCAGGGTGACATCGATCGCTCGCGGCTCATCGTGCAGACCGACCAGCCGCCCGTGCTCATCCCATTCAGTCAGCAGCGCGTTGCCGTATTCGTCGCTGAGGGAGGCCAGGCGCAGGATGGAGGGGTTAGCGCGGGTCGGTTTATACAGACGCCACACCGCGCCGTCATCGTCGGCTATCGCCACGTCGCCGCTCTCATTGCGGCGGATGATAATGCCTTCGCTGATGCTGTAAAACACGCGGTCGACCGGCGGCAGCTCGAAGCTCAGCTCGCGCCCGGTTTCATCGAACCAGGTGGCGTTGTTTTCTTCCAGCGTCAGATAGCTGTCAAAGGTGGTAGCCCAGCCCAGACCAAACAGCCCTTCGCGGGTGGTCAGGCTGTTGTAGCTGCGCTGCCAGCGCAGTGGAAAGCGCCCCGGCAGCGAGAAATCGAGTTCGTCGTCGTCATTCAGCACCTTCACGCCGGTAGCGGCGTGAACCGGGTGCGAAGAGCCGAATACGGCGTTGACGGCCATATCAGCCAGCATCCCGCCACCGGCAGCAGCCAGCGCACAGGGCATGTTTTTCAGGATCTTGCCCGGACGCCCGCGCAGCAGGGAGAGCGCAATCATCCCCAGCGCCAGACCCGGCGTTTTGCCGCTTTTGATGTCGCGGACCGTGAGCGTGTCGCCGCCAATGATCACGTTCGGGGATACGTCGTCGGAAACGGTGCCCTCGCAGGTGGTGCGATCTTTTGCGCGCACCGCAGGCTGTCCGTTGATGAAGACGCTTTTCGAGCCTTCCGCCAGATACTGCGGCCCGGAGTGCTTATCACACGCCACCTTGTCTTCTTCCAGTGGCGAGGTCCCTGCGGCGGCAGAGGCGACGCTCGGCTGCCACATCTCGCTGCCGAACTGTCCGGCAGCGGAGAGCAGCATGCCCGCGTAGTCGGCAAAGCTGCCCGGCGACTGCGGCTCAGGGGACGGGGTATCGGCAGGCGTTAACGTCCCGGCGGCGCGCGCAGCGGGAAGTTTATTTGTCAGAACATTGCTCGAACCGGTGGTGATTTTGCCCGCGGGCGACGGCGGGAAAAGCGCGTTACCCAGCCCTTCAGCGGCGTTGCTGATATCGTCGGTGATCCCGGCGACGTTCGCCAGAACCCCGCCGATAATGCCGCTCAACAGACAGCTGGATCCAATCGCCGCCACGCCTGCTGCTGCGGCCCCGGCTCCCAGCAGTGGGGCCGCGACGGTCGCTGCCGCGCCCACCGCCGCGCCAATCACCGCATAGGCAGCGCCTTCCGCCACAATGCTGGTAATATCAGCAAAAATGCTGGAGTGAATAATCTCGTCGCCCTTACGGGCCGCGTTGTTATCGCTCATGCCTTACACATTCCGGTTGTCGTTTAGCGTCAGACTCTGCTTCAGTGCGCTCCAGCGCGCCTCGTCCTCTTCCGTAAAGGCTTTTAAGGCCGAGAGGGTAAAAATCATCAGTACCGGTTTGCCTGGCGTCTGCACGGCCAGCTGTTTTTGCCACAGGCGCTGGCCGTTACGGTCAAAGGTGGTCTCAACTTCTACCCCATCAATGTTGCCGGCAGGCCCGGCTTTTACGTGCTGAAATTCGCTCTGGGCGATCTCACCCATCTGATGACGCAGCACGTCCCACTGGCGGTGAAACTCTTGTTCGTAGTCGCTGCCATGCGGGATAACGCCGCGGCTGACCACCACGGACAGCCCGCTTTCGTCATCGCGAATAATGTTCATGCTGTTGTCCTGCCAGGCGGCAGGAAAAAGGGTAAAGGAACCTTCCTGGAGGGTGTATTTCATCGGTGAACTCGGGATGATTAATATTGTGAGAAACAAAAGAGGCCAATCCGTGCTGGCCTTTTGGCGGGCTGTTTTATTTAAGCCACTGGCCTGACTGTTCGACTAAAACATGACTGCCTTTGCTGACAACCAATTTCACAAGTGCATACGTTACGGTGTAAACGGTCTCGCCATTCTTGTACGTTGAGCCGATTATTTTACCTGCGGAGTCGTGCAACGTTTTTCCCCTTAAGGAGATCGTACTGTTATCGCTTTTGCGCACGCCGAGATAGGCCATCTGGTCACATTCGCTATCAAAATGACCGCACTTATTTATAAGAGAAATAGCGAACCTTTTGGTGTCCAGTTTTCTGGTTTCAGCGTTTTGAACCGAAGCGGCTTTACGTAACGTATAACGCTGCGGAGCATAATAATTTCCTTTTTGAGGAGGAGTAACTAAACGCCATTCCATCTCACTCCCCTTTATTTCCAGAACAGCCCGTCCGCCTGGGCCGCCAAATGATGAGTTGAACTCAACGTTGGCACGATTGCCAGCGATCGTACCGCTAAGATTTTGCTCATCATCTTCAGGGCAATCTATGCGGTTTCCTCTCTGGGAGATATAGCAATAAGAGCCGGTGATCCGGTTGCCTGATTCAGCTAACCGCAGTGTTAACGTCGAGTCGTTCTCGAATTCGCCAGCCCAGTCCCCGT
Source organism: Enterobacter cloacae complex sp. 397G4 (assembly GCF_050031515.1). Classification (NCBI taxonomy): domain Bacteria; kingdom Pseudomonadati; phylum Pseudomonadota; class Gammaproteobacteria; order Enterobacterales; family Enterobacteriaceae; genus Enterobacter; species Enterobacter cloacae complex sp. 397G4. The sequence goes on from NZ_JBLGWE010000001.1 coordinate 2,760,324, forward strand.
CAAACGCGAGGCCTGCCTGGATGTTCGTTGCAAAATGCATCGCATTGAATCTGGCAGCCCATTGCTTAATATCGGCATGAATAACCGGGCTATTATCAGAAGACTGGTAATGAATAACGTCCGACTCCGGAACCACCCAGGCCGCAAATATTTTGCCGTCAGGATCGATGACCAGCGCTGACGCATTCTCCTGGCAGAGATCCTTTAGCCAGCCTTCGACAAACAATCCTCCACCTGTGGTGGTATGCGGTTCACCGAAGACATCAAAGTTATCAATAAAGGTCTGGTAATGATTTCCCAGCGTCTTCCTGAGATTGTCTGTCACTTCGCTAACGTTAATGATGCGATTTACCGTATTGAGGTTATTGTATTGCGATAATTCAAGCGCAGTTGACGTTTTACCTACGCCTGCCCATAAAGCAGTGAACAATACGACTGCCAGAAATTTCTTGGTCATAAATCACTCTAAAGAATCATTATCGTAATTCATTGTTATTTTTACAACCTTACTGTCTTTAACCTCAAAAGAGAGTAATTTCTTACCCAATTCATAGGAAACCCACTGCTCCCCGGAATCATTTTCGACCTGGCCACCACCATATGTTTTATTAAGTTCATTTAATGTTGAACCAATATGGATCCCGCGAGCTGTTTTGCTATCCGTAGTAGTTAGCGTAATCTGCGCCACAATATAATCGTCAACACTTCGCTCGGTTTTATCCCACCAGAGATTGGAACTGAATATTTTTAACCCAGTCTTCTGATGCTGGTAGAATTTATAGTTCGTTCCGTCAAAAGGAACCTCACCGACAAAACTACCTTCCACAGAAAGTGCAATTTTACGCGCAACCTCAGGAGTCCATCTATCGCCCAGTGCCAAAATCTGGTCTTTTATCTGCAGAGAAAAATCCTCTTTAGCCAGACTGGGCGGCATAGTCTGAGCTACTACTTCATAACTACTCAGAAAGGTAGACATGAGGGTAAAAAAAAGAGAGACAGAAAGGCTTTTTTTCACGTTAATCGTCATTTGCTGGATAAATATTATGCTACTCACCACTTTAAAAAGCGGTGAGTAATGAAATAAGCATTTTTAGTCAGCGCTAATAGCGATCCCACCCAAACAGTCAGGTTTTTTTACCGTGAAACTGAAGCTTATTTTTTGTCCATTCATATCCTTTGGCGCTGTATAACTGGTCACTTCGTTCTCCGAACGGCCTCGCGGATAATCAGTTAACGTCAGTTGCGGATAATGTTTTTTAACCGTGTCGAGAGTGATGCACTGGCCGGACGGTGAAAAATTCAGTAACGGTGCCATACCTTCACTTTCTTTACTTAAACGTAAATCAATTGCAGTAATGTTCGTTCCATCCGCCAGTTTGATATCGTCGGCATTGTAGAAATTGATATATTCATTCTGTTTCGTTAGCTTGAATGACAACGGAGCGTTATCCAGACTGTTAACGGACAACGTTTTGAGTGATGCGCTCATTTCTGTAATGAACTGCCAAAGATCCTGTTTTTGCATGTTACCTCCTGCCATTCCCGTCGTTAATAAAGCCGCAAGCACCGCACCCGTTTTTAGACTATGGATAATTTTTATCATACCAACCGCCATAATAATCTTCGTAATATTGCCCTGTGGTAGACGTTTGTTCGCCTTTGCCAAAGATACGGCCTATCTGCGTACGCGCTTCACTTTCCTTTATAGCCCCACGTTCGAGAGAATCATAGATACGATTATATTGTGTCTGATTTGCTGGATTGCCTGCAATACCGATATCCCCACCCTTGTTGGCTATGATTTCGCGTTGGACCCGGATATTGTTCAACGTTGCAGCGCCTTCATCACTGAGTGTGCTGTTGAGATAGGCGTCGCGCGAAGAAAAATCAATGTTGGGTTCATATAAAGCGTGACCACTTTCATGTGACAGAGACTGAACGACTGCATTCGGGTTACCGAGCTCATTTTTATCAACGGTAATAACGCGCTTTTGACGATTGGCAAACGTCCCCTTGCCTGCTTCACCTTCTTCAAATGTCCAGCCTCGTTTCTTTAACGTAGCTATGTCATTTTTCATAGTAGGTGATTTATCGACAAGACTATCTACATCCTTTCCATATCCGCTTGAAGGAACATTGGATGCTTGAGGCGTAGCGTTTTTAGAGGTTTCGGCAGGTGCGCTGGCAGCCACACCAGCCTTACTCTCCTTTCCCGGCGCAAATTTCTCCTGCACCGCCGCATCAATATCCCCTTTATGCCCTGACCCCGGTGCCGTGGTGCCCGGTTTTGTGCCAGAGGTATTCAGGTGCAGCTTACCGCCCGTGGTGATATAACCATCCCCTTCCACAAAGAAATTAAACTCTTTGCCGATCAGGTTAATCTTGCCGTTAGCATTCAGTTCAATGGCGCTTTCACCGGAGACCAGCCGCAGCTTCGTCCCGGAAGCAATAACATACTGCTCTACCGCCGCATCCAGCTTGCCTTTACCCGTCAGGATCTCGGTTCCGCCTTTCACGGCCTGGATCTGATTAGCCTCCACGCGATGCAGCTCATTTTTCTTCACGTAATGGCTGCGTGCGCCGCCAACGGTGTGCGTTTCATCATTCTTGACGCTGGTGTCCATATTACGCTCGGCCTGGATCCACACCTGCTCTGCGCCCGCCTTGTCCTCAAAGCGCAGGGCGTTGGCGTTGTCGACTGAACCGTCTTTCGTGCGGCTCATAAAGCCCATCTGCGTCGCGGCAGCCGGCAGCGCCCACGGCGGCATGCTTGCTTCGTTATAGACACGACCAGTGATAATCGGACGGTCCGGGTCGCCGTTGATAAAGTCCACCACCACCTCATCGCCGACGCGCGGGATCTGCACCCCGCCGTAGCCCTGGCCCGCCCAGGCGCTCGACACGCGCACCCAGCAGGAGCTGGTGTCATCGCCTTTCGCCAGACGGTCCCAGTGGAACTTCACCTTCACCCGGCCGTATTTGTCCGTCCAGATACTCTCGCCCTGCGGCCCGACCACTTTCGCCGTCTGCGGGCCGTAGGTGCGCGGCCACGCCGTGCTCTGCGCCGGACGGTAGGACACCGACGCCGGGATAACGGTGAAATCGGTGCGGTGAATGGTTTCCCCCTCACCGCTCGCGTAGCGGTTCTCCTCGAAGTGGTAACCCGCCGCCGTCACCAGATACTCGCCGTTGTCACTGAAGAACGGCGCGTTGGTCAGGGTAAAGATGTGGCCCGGCGCAATGCCCGCCGCCGTGGCCGTCGCCTGAATCTGCTGATGCTCCACCTGCCAGCGCTCCTGACGGATGCGGGCGTAGAACTCCGCATGCCCTGTCTCCACAAAGCGGCCCGGCCAGTCGTACACGTCGATGCTGCCCGGCTTCGGGGACGCCGGGTTCTGCTGCGCCTGGAACAGCCACGCGTTCGGCTTGCGGAAGTCATAGTCGTCGAGGCTGTAAATTCCCGGCGTGACGCTGTCCTCCAGCGCCCACTGGCTGATGCCCTCTTCATCCGTACTGCCACCGGACGGCGTCTGATGGTAAGGAATGACCTCATAGCCGCTGAACGGCTGGTGCTGGGTGGCGGCGTCGGTCAGTACCAGAGTGTGTTTGTCGGCCTCGTGGCTGAAGTAGTACGCAATCCCCTCCAGCTCCATCAGGCGGCTGATAAAGTCCAGGCTCGATTCCTGATACTGCACGCAGTAGTCCCACACCCGGTAGCTGCCGGTAAGTTTGTCTTCGAGGTTAACCTGATGCTCACCCAGCAGAGTTTTGACAATCTGCGGTACCGTCTGGCCCTGGAAGATACGCAGGTTACGGTCGCGCTTCATCGGCCACAGGTCCGGCTCCACCGTCAGCTGGTACACCGCGTAGCGGGTGCCCGTCAGCTCCACGGCGCTCACCGCCACGCGCGTCACCTTGCCGTTGATATAGCGGGGGGTGAGCAGGTTCTGCGTGGGGATGGTCACCGTGACCGGCTGGCCCAGCAGCTTGCTGCGGTCAATGCGCGCGTCCGTACCAAGCAGGGTCAGCGTCAGCGCGAACGACTCGGACATCGCCTCACGGCCGGAGAGTTTCCAGAAAAGCAGCCCCTCAACCGGGAGCTGGACGGTAATTCGGTTGAGCATAATCTTTATTCCACTATGGACGAATCTCAGTGCCAGAAGTTAACTCATCTCAGTATGCAAAGCGGAAACGCCGTTGATGTGATAATGAGTAGCTGTAAGATTGACTTCGCTTGCCACAAAATAAAACTACTTTTCCTGTAGTTTCATTGAGATAAAAAGTTATAAGAAAGTGTCTTCGGGGGCTCTATCGAACAATTCACCAGCCATTTTGGCGATACGTTCATGTTGTACAAGATTGTTTTTCCACTCCTGCGGAATACCGGAATAACCATATAATGCTCCAGCTATTTGTCCCGCCGTCGCCGCAACGCTGTCAGCATCATCGGCAAGGTTGGCTGCCAGCAGAATGGCATCACGGAAATTATCCGTATTCCATACGGACCACATCGCGGCTTCAAGCGTATCGATAACATAACCACTTGAACGAATCTGATCGCGAGTTTTTTGCTTATATTCACCCGCGTTGATAATCATTACGCGTGGCTGAAGCGGCATAACGTGCGGAGAAAAAACAAAATCTTTATTGCTACCGTTAATCATATGCACAAGCAAATAACTTAAATACTGCGTGCTATTGATTGCTTCCGCGGCACCGTGTGTTGCGATACATTGTTTTTTAGCTTCATAAAACGCTTTGCTTAATGACTTTCTAAAAAAAATAGAGACAGGGGCTTGTCTGATAATGGAAGCATTACCCGCAGTTTCTGGAGCAGTATTGCCGCTCCATCCTGGGCCAATTGTTAAATATTGCTCTAAAGCAAATCGCGTTGTATTACCTATATCAAAACAGACGCCATTTGAACTGTTATAACCATGCTGATACCATTCCAGAAGCTTATTCCTGAAACATATAGTATCAGCATCGCCTTTCTCAAGAAGCGTTTCCGCAAGACATAATGCCATGGATGTATCATCCGTCCATTCGCCTGCACGAAGTTGAAATGGCCCACCTCCTGTCATATCTTTGACGTATGCTCTGTCACGCGGTAAAAATTCGAGCGTGGTACCTACAGCATCTCCAACAGCAAGACCAATAAGCGTACCTACCGCACGATCCCGTGATTGCGCTAGTGAGATATTACATGGTAGTGGTAAATCCCATTGTTTTTGTACATCACTATTTGAGGATGATTCTAATGGCTTATTATCATAAGTATACTGCATCCTTCGCTGGACTGAAGGTCTGCTAATGGGTAAGTATTTACGATATCTATCAACATATTTTAACAAGGCATTTAAATCAGCATGTAAGTCAATCACCTTTCACCCATAATAAAAAATATTATTCATATGAAATACTAAAATTCATCAGGGAATTTCTTCATGAGGTTTTGTTTCTTTTTATTATAGTTGGTATCGACCTCATGCGGCAGCCTAACCTTTAACCCTCGGCGGATTTGATCCACAATAAACCAGGCATCTGACAACCTTTCAAAAAACAACTCATCAGAATGATCAAACTCCTTCCCTGCATACATACCGAACGTCATATCCCATAATTTCGCTCTATCCTTTTCCTTGCCTTCGATTAAATCCCGTAGAAATAATAATTGTTGTACAATAGAGTCGTACATTTGCAAAAGCGGGGATTGGGGATCACGATTCTTGACGTCTGCATATCTTTTCTGTGCTAAAGTTAATGCTCTATCAACGTAACCAAACATTGTCATTTCATTCATTGCAGTAGATTCAGTTAACTAAAAATTCCATACTTGATCGCAAGTCATCATATGCCCTCGCTTACCCTTGATAATTCTAACTATAAAAAATTATCCTCAGGTGCTCTATCGAATAGTTTACCCGCCATTGTGGCAATACGTTCGTGTTGTACGAGTTTATCTTTCCAGTCCTGCGGGATAGCGGAATAACCATACAACGCCCCCGCTATTTGTCCCACCGTCGCCGCAACGCTGTCAGCATCATCGGCAAGATTGGCGGCCAGCAGAATGGCATCACGGAAATTATCCGTATTCCATACGGACCACATCGCAGCCTCAAGCGTATCGATAACATAACCACTTGAACGAATCTGATCGCGAGTTTTTTGCTTATATTCACCCGCGTTTATGGTCATGTTTCTGTGCAACAAAAATAAAACCACATTTCTGTGGTTCTATTTAGATGGCCATGAATTAACTTTGACAGCTCATCGTTTTTCTATGCGAAACGTAGAAAGAATGATTTCCATACATCGTTTATTGGTTTCGTAATAATAATCCCGATGATTACGATGGGGCCCAACCACCTCAACGTAACACCATAAATCATTAATTTTGAAGATACGCATGTCGTAATAAGCCCTGATATTCTCAGCAGCGCTGACAACCTCTCCAGTACAGCTATAAAGATCGCCTGTAAACGTGAGATTGATATCATTTGGAATGCTGGCAATGTCCGACGTCGCAAGAGAGACCGCACTATCGTAACGGTTAAAACGCGCAGTTGCTTCTTCGAAAATAGCCTGCGCAGAAGTATAATCAGTCTGACGGAAAAGACAGAAATTAATCACTCCATGGTTGACATTAGCTAACGTGTGTTCAATTACCAGACGATTATCATCTAGTGTACTCACCTGCCATGAATCCGGAATTTTAAATCCACTGTCATTTTTGTTGCTAAGGCTAACTGTTTTCAACAGTTCTGAAAGCATCATATTGCTGCGATGCATTAAATCCCAGTTGATAGCAATCAGGAAAATAGTATCGGCGATCGAGTTGTAATCCTTAGAACCACAAGCCGTTTTCAAAAGGAAGTAATTCCCTCCACCATTTACAGGATTATAATCCTTTTGCACCGTATACCGTGAAACGACCTCATCACCCGATGGCATCTTTTTAATGGACAGGATATCCGCAAATTTCCCACTTCCTGAAGGATGCGTAATTATCCTCTGGCTCAGTACTTTCTCGCCCATTAAGTCGAGCTTATTGATAAGCCAGTCTGACGCATTCATCTCCCACTGGCAGTGTTCATACGCAGCCCAGACTTCAATATAGGGGCCGGTGTCATCGGCGATGTATCGTCCAATATTCGTCAGTCCAACCTCCTGAAACGTGACCGGTTTTAATTCTGCTGGCTTAACATTCTGTGGTAACAGTAGCCAGTAATGGAACATCTCTTTTTCTCCGGAGGTATAGAGACATTTCCAGAATTTTTCCCGAATCTCTTTTTCCTGATCCTTCATCTCGAGAGGAAAAAGATATTTTTTTTCAGTAACCATAATGCAACCTCACTCGTCGCGCTTACTTAAGCCATAAACCCGAAAACATAAGGAAGCTTCCGAGGGTAATTAAGCTTTTAGCAAAGATAAGTAAGCCAGGCGCCACGGCACGTGTCATAGACGATAATTTTTCATAATTTTCTGCGTTGTATCTTTTGTGCCCCCCCATAATCCCGGAAAATAACGTGCACAGCAGGACTACTGTGACCTTTAATCCCCAGACGCACAGGAAAGACATGGATAAGATGATCGAATAATGTTTGGCCGTTGCGACGGAAAATAATGACATTGACTGAGCAAGCCATTTCAACGTAAAGCCAATGACGACTGTAGCCACTAGCACCAGAACGAACATCAACCCAGCCAGGAGCCATTGTTTTTTGTTAAATAAATCTTTTCCATTCCAGATTAGCGCTAGCGTCCAGATCATAAAGAGAATAAAGAAAAACCAATGCATCACAACGTTCCCCATTTACACATTTTAATCTCCTATCAGGACTGTAACACAGCCCGTCTTAATCACACCATCGCCACTGCCCACCGCTGGGGACGGCTTACTTTCATCATCGTCATAAATCCAGTCAAGGATCGGTTTGAGAGCCAATTTGATACTGGCATCCCCTCCCAGACCAAGCGCCGCTGCAAGCTCACCTGACACCTTGAGGTTAAATGAATAATCTGTACTATCAATCCAGGTTCCCACGCCAGCAGAAGCGCCAGCGCTCCCTGCACTCCCTGAAAGTTTGCCATCGGCAACGACTACGCCATAAAAATCGGCTTTAGCCGTCGCTTCTCCTTTGACCGCCGCTGCTTCTGCGCCAAGTTCCACATTAAAACCATAACGTCCTTTATTACCGTCGTACATTTCACTGACAGCCTTCGCTTCAGCGGTTGCCAGATACACGTCCCCACCAACCCCGCCGTATTGCTCCCCTTCTTTTCCAATGCTACCCGAGGCGCCATATTGTATCGCGGTAGCGTTAGCATTGAGGTTGATAGCCCCGTAATCGGCCCTATCTGTCACTAACGTGCCGCTGGCATTCGCCACCCCTACTTTTGTACGAACCTCGCCTTTATATTTATCCTGGCTTTTTGTATTCCCGACCGTGATATCGGCAAGCGCGAATCCGGCTGAAGCCGTATCGGGTTTTCCAAAGCCGGATTTATCTTCGAGACTTGCATAGGCGCCGAGCACCCGGGCGTCGTAAACATCACCATGTATAGCACCATCTTTACCCGCATCCTTCGCCGCCGTTCCTCCCCAATATTGCGGAGGTGCAGGTTGAGTGGTTGCGACCGCAGGGGTCGCTGAAGTATTGCAACCCGTCTTGTCGCCTTCCCTGGCGAGAGGTAAACCGTTCACAAATACCGTTGTTGAACCGCTGAGAATACTTCCCTGACCATGTTGAGAACATGAAAGCGGGTCGCCTTTTCGTGCCGCCGGAAATCCGCCAATAATTACGTTGGGACTTCCGCTTTGAATTGGGCCAGTATGTGCGCTGGAATCAATGCGCGCTCTGGCGGCTGGTTTTCCCATAATAGCGTTCTCTGTACGCAGATTAACTGTTAACTTTTACAATCGCGCCCTTAATATCGGTAAGGTTAGTTCCCGTTATACTCACCGTATCATTTGCCTTGAGCTCGGTATTGATCCCATCACCCAGTTTTGTAAGCTCTTCACCTTTGAAGATGGCTTGTTCCACAGCCTCTGCTTTGAGGTTGCCTTGGCCTACGTGAATCTCAATGGTATCTGGGGCGATCAGAATATAGTTGTCTTTAACTTTGAGTTTAATCGTGGTTACAGATTCCAGCAGCGCGTTACCTTCTTTATCCATGGTCAAGACGGTTTGATCTTTCCCAACGTTTATAACGTGCTTGTTACCAATATTATGCGTTACATTATTACCTACATCTGATTTCTGGTTCCGCTTAATCGTTATATTCTCATCCTGTCCGATGGTTTTTCTACGATCGACACCGACATCATGAGTTTCAGAATTTTCAATATCCGTATCCATATTTTTTTCTGCATGGATCCAGATCTGCTCGTGCCCGGCTTTATCTTCAAAACGGAGAATATTGGCATTGTCTTTATGGCCATCTTTGCTGCGGCTATAAAAGCCCATCTGCGTCGCCGCAGCCGGCAGCGCCCACGGCGGCATGCTCGCGTCGTTGTACACGCGCCCGGTAATGATCGGACGGTCCGGGTCGCCGTTGATAAAGTCCACCACCACCTCATCGCCGACGCGCGGGATCTGCACCCCGCCGTAGCCCTGGCCCGCCCAGGCGCTCGACACGCGCACCCAGCAGGAGCTGGTGTCATCGCCCTTCGCCAGACGGTCCCAGTGGAACTTCACCTTCACGCGGCCATATTTGTCCGTCCAGATACTCTCGCCCTGCGGCCCCACTACTTTGGCGGTCTGCGGGCCGTAGGTGCGCGGCCACGCCGTGCTCTGCGCCGGACGGTACGACACCGACGCCGGGATAACGGTGAAATCGGTGCGGTGAATGGTTTCCCCCTCGCCGCTCGCGTAGCGGTTCTCCTCGAAGTGATAGCCCACCGCCGTCACCAGATACTCCCCGTTATCGCTGAAGAACGGCGCGTTGGTCAGGGTGAAGGTGTGGCCCGGCGCAATGCCCGCCGCCGTGGCCGTCGCCTGAATCTGCTGATGCTCAACCTGCCAGCGCTCCTGACGGATTCGGGCGTAGAACTCTCCATGGCCTGTCTCCACAAAGCGGCCCGGCCAGTCGTACACGTCGATGCTGCCCGGTTTCGGTGACGCCGGGTTCTGCTGCGCCTGAAAAAGCCACGCGTTCGGCTTGCGGAAGTCGTAGTCGTCGAGGCTGTAAATCCCCGGCGTCACGCTGTCCTCCAGTGCCCACTGACTGATCCCCTCTTCGTCAGTGCTGCCACCGGACGGCGTCTGGTGGTAAGGAATGACCTCATAGCCGCTGAACGGCTGATGCTGCGTCGCGGCGTCGGTCAGTACCAGGGTATGCTTGTCCGCCTCATGGCGGAAGTGATACGCAATCCCCTCCAGCTCCATCAGGCGGCTGATGAAGTCCAGGCTCGACTCCTGATACTGCACGCAGTAGTCCCACACCCGGTAGCTGCCGGTGAGTTTATCCTCAACGTTAACCTGATGCTCACCCAGCAGGGTTTTCACAATCTGCGGCACCGTCTGGCCCTGGAAGATCCGCAGGTTACGGTCGCGCTTCATCGGCCACAGGTCCGGCTCCACCGTCAGCTGGTACACCGCATAGCGGGTGCCCGTCAGCTCCACGGCGCTCACCGCCACGCGCGTCACCTTGCCGTTGATATAGCGGGGGGTAAGCAGGTTCTGCGTGGGGATGGTCACCGTGACCGGCTGGCCCAGCAGCCTGCTGCGGTCAATGCGCGCGTCTGTGCCGAGAAGGGTCAGCGTCAGCGCGAACGACTCGGACATCGCCTCGCGGCCGGAGACTTTCCAGAACAGCAGCCCCTCCACCGGGAGCTGGACGGTAATTCGGTTGAGCATAATCTTTATTCCGTAATGGTTTATGCTGGGAACGTTTATGAACGTAAAGCTAATTTCGACGAGGTGGTTTTGGATTGATGCAATGCTGGGTTGATTTGTCTGGAGGTACGAACTTTCGTTTTTATAAATCCAAAGAGTGCAGGCTTATGGAAACTCCGGAAAAAACCTTATCTATGGCTTTCATGAAAGTTGAGCAATCACTTAACCGGCGCAGGTGGCCACACGCCCCCTTTCTGAATAAGTTTCTCTTTTATTTCGTTTAACTTCTCGTATTGCTCACTGCCTCGATCAAGTCCACTCAGCGCGTCCGCAAGCGCATTGCTCATTGACCAGCCATTTTTAGCCTTAACTGACGGGTCCGCTCCACGATCGAGCAGTAACAAGACATGATCGTAAGCCTGGTTATCCAGCGCATCAAACACCAGCGTTTTACCCAGTGAATTGGTTGCATTGACGTCAGCTCCGCTATCGAGCATGGCTTCCAGCGTCTCTGTATTTTTCGCTTTTAGCGACTGGAAGATGATGGGTTCGTGGAAGACCTTATCTTTCACATTGGGCGAAAGGCCACCGTCCAGCATAGCGTTGATCCAGTCTGCGCTGTCCCCCTTCAGGGCAAATTCGGCAGGGCTGCTTTTTCCCTGCGGTCGAGGCTGGAGCGGATCTGCGCCGGCCTTAACAAGCAACGTAATCACCTTTAAATGGGGCGATGTTTTTTTATCATTAATCGCGTTGCCGATGGCCCAAAAAAGCAGGGTCATATCCTGCTTTCCCGGTTTATTAAGATCGCTTTCTGGTGCAAGCGTCTTCACCGCGTCGACATCACCTTCTTCAATCGCTTTCGCCAGTTCAAGCTGCTGACCGCTGAAGTAGTCCTGTGGATTAAGGTCCATATCCTGCTTACACCCCTGAATCATGAATAAAAAACATAACGCGACAAAAGCCATCAACCGTTTTTTCACAATCGACTCCCGATTATCGAAATATCCTCGTCCTTCTGTTGCTCTATGCAATCAATCGCCTGATTAATCCCGTGGCGGTCCAGCGCGCTTCCGGTTCCACCGGGAAGATCGTGGGGTATTCCGGCAGCATTAGGGCTCAGCGCAGAGATTTCCTCTTTGAGGATCCACGAAGGGACATGCCCTTTCATCGTTTTCAGATCCTCCCAGGGGTTAACTTCCTGAATCTTCGTCAGCAGCTCACCTTCAACCCGATAAGCCTGGATATTATCCGTACTGCCTAATATCTTGCCGCCGTATTTTTCTACGGTTCCGGCATTCAGGCCGGCGGCGTTGAACGTCCACCCCGCTTTCCCGCTGCCCATAGAGGTTGCAGAGGCGAGGCCACCGCCAAGGGAATGACCGGCAATATCAATATTCTGGCCTGACCTTGCCAGCTCCTTACCAATACTCACGGCCTTTTTATAATAATCTGAAGCCATACCCATGCCCTGTGAGAAGTTATTCGACCAGTCAGCCCCGTTTACCACCGGCGCCAGCTCCCCTTTGGTCAGTAAAGAGGAGACATTATCAGACAGAGAGGCGAAACCAGGCTCGCGCGATCCCCTGAATACCAGTGTGGGGTTCATATCTGTACCAAACACTTCCGGCTTCGGTTGATAGACGCGCGCCAGAAAATTGGGGGACGTATCATCGTCAAAGAGCATTGATTTGTTCAGCCCGAACTTTCCTAACAGCGCATCGTCATTACTGATATCAGTCCACCCCTCCGGCACGCCCGGTGTGGTTTCCAGCGGGTTCACGGTCTTATAAATATTTTCCGCAAGCTTCGCTTTTTCCACCGCGATATTATTCGCCGCCAGACGCTTCGCGGCGATCTGGGCATCCGGATAAAGGCTATTGCTCCCCTTCGCAATCAGATCTTTACGCGCCTGCCAGCGCTCTGCTTTGGTCATCTTCTGAAGCTGCCCGGCATAGGTTTTACCGTCCTTGCCCGGAGTAGGTTCATCCGGCACCTGTGCCGTTTTAGATTTCACCACCTGTTTTGGCAGTACCGTTGGCGCAGGGCGAGATCCGTACGTTCTCACCATGGTTTCGTAGCGGTCGACAATCGTACTCACCGGATACCAGCCCAGGCCGACCAGCGAGGCAGCCTGGAGTTGCCCTTTGGCATTGATGTAAAAAATTTCCGTTACTGATGACCAGTCACGAAAACTTTCGTCAATGCCAACCACTCTGCCCATCTCTAAATCCTGCGCGATCAGCGTGCGGGTATCGCGCCCGGACTGATAAGGATTCGCACCGGTGATCGTGCGCAACAGATCGTAGCGCGTGAAGAGCGAGCGCAGCGAATGGTCGGGAACCGACATAATCCACTGTCCGGCAACGGACGGGCGGATTATTTTCGCAAACAGCGCTGGCGAGACGTTCTCGTGGAACAGATAGACAAACTTGATGTTATACATTCGCTCCGTCCTGTTACCCGCAGGCTTACGGATTCACCAGCCAGGTGCCTGGCTTCGCAATATCCAGCGTCTGGGTACGCGTTCTTCCATTGCCTTCCAGTTCAATGCGGGTCTCGCCCGCAGGCAATTTCAGCGATGCGTAACCGTTATTGCCCGGACGCAGCGCTTTAGACTCGCCGTTCACCTTCAGCGTCTCGCCATCAAGCATGCGGATGTAGACCAGCGCGACCGGGCTGGCGTCGACAGGCGGCGCACTCTGCTGCGCCGTAGCAGGTGGCGCAACCGGCTCGCTCACGTCTGCCGTTGCCGGTCTGGTTTCCGCCTGGGCGGAGGTCTCAGCCGGAGGGCTCACGGCAGGCGTTTGCGCCGTCTGCGCTGGCGTTTCCTGACTGTCGCCGCCGAACAGCATCGCACCGGCAACCACCCCAACCAGCACGCCCGCGGCCACCAGCCCCGGAAGCTTGTAACGTCGCCAGTCCAGCGCGGAAGCAGATGTCTCCTCTTCCACCGGCACCAGCATCGTGCCGGTCTTCTTCGCGGTAAGCACCTCGTCGATACCGGCGACGGGCATCTCGATCAGCGCCGCGAACTCCTCAATGGATTGCGGACGGTCTTCCATATGCAGCGCCAGCGCCTTGTCGATGGCCTGTAGCAGCGGGATGGAATAGCCCTGCGGCATCAACTCCACCAGCGGTTTGCAGGTGTCCTGAATCGAGCGCACCACGCTGACCGGTGGCGGAGAGCCCACGATGAGGGTGCGCAATACGGCGCCGAGCGCGTAGATATCCGTCCACGGCCCCTGCTCGCTTTCATTGTCGTCGGTATACTGCTCGATAGGCGCGAAGCCCGGACGCAGCATGGTTTCCGTCTCATCCGAGAGATTACCGATGGTGCGGCGCGCCGATCCGAAATCGAGCAGCACCGGCAGGCCGTTATCCTGAATCTGAATGTTATCCAGCGAGATGTCGCGGTGTAGATAACCCTCGTCGTGGATCGTTTTGATGGCGCCGAAGAGCATTGGCAGCATGCGGCGGATCCACGCCTCGTTAATCAGCTCCGGTTTCTCTTCGCGCAGACGCGACAGCGTGGTACCGCTGTAAAACAGCGTCCCCATATAGGCCGTGTCGTTTTGCACCCAGAAACGCAGTACGTGCAGCAGGTTCGGGTGGTTAAAGCGCGCCAGCAGGCGGGCTTCCTGGATGAAGCTGTTCAGACCGGCAGAAAACGCTTTGCCGAAGCGCTCGCTGCGCAGCACCAGCGTCATATCCTCGCCGCGCACGGCGAGGGAGGAAGGCATGAATTCTTTGATAGCGATAGTGCGTTCGAGCTGGTGATCCCAGGCGCGATAGACGATGCCGAATCCGCCGCCGCCAATCACCTCTTTTATCTCAAACTCATTGAAACGGTACCCGACCGGGAGCGCGTTTGGGACAGTCCGATTGTTATCATTATCCGTCATCTTTTACAGTTCTCTTGATGATTATTACGCGGCAAACTGACAGTGGAACTCGCCCTGCTCGCAGGTGACATGCAGACGTCGGTACTGCTCGTCGCTGCGGCTGGCGGTAAGTAAAATCTGGCTCATCTGAGGCAGCAACGTATTGGTCAGAATCGCATCCACCATACGCCCGCCCGACTCAACCTCGGTACAGCGCTGAACAATCTGTTCGACCACGCTGTCGTCAAATTCAGAAATAATGTTGTGATTCTCTTCCAGACGACGCTGAATGCGCCTGAGCTGAAGACGCACAATCTGCCCCAGCATCTCGTCGCTCAGCGGGTAATACGGCACCACCAGCAGGCGGCCCAGCAGCGCAGGCGGGAACACCTCCAGCAGCGGCTGGCGCAGGGCGCCGCTTAACGCGTCAGGCTCCGGCATCAGTTCCGGGTCGGCGCACATGGCTGCGATCAGGTCGGTGCCGACGTTAGAGGTCAGAATAATAATGGTGTTACGGAAATCAATGTGACGCCCTTCGCCGTCCTCCATCCAGCCCTTGTCGAAGACCTGGAAGAAGATCTCGTGCACGTCCGGGTGCGCTTTTTCAATTTCATCCAGCAGCACCACGCTGTAGGGACGGCGGCGCACGGCCTCGGTTAAGACGCCGCCTTCACCATAGCCCACATAGCCCGGAGGCGCACCTTTTAACGTCGAAACGGTGTGCGCTTCCTGGAATTCACTCATGTTGATAGTAATGACGTTCTGCTCGCCGCCGTAAAGGGACTCCGCCAGCGCCAGCGCGGTTTCGGTTTTACCCACGCCGGATGGCCCGCAGAGCATGAATACGCCGACCGGTTTGTTCGGATCGTCAAGCTTCGCCCGCGAGGTTTTTACCCGACGGGCAATCAGATCCAGACCGTGACGCTGACCAATAACCCGCTGGTTCAGCGTGTCGGCCAGATTCAGCACCGCGTCGATCTCATTTTTCACCATCCGGCCCAGCGGGATCCCGGTCCAGTCTGAGACCACCGCAGCCACCACGTTCTCATCCACCGCGGCAAACAGCAGCGGTTCGTCACCCTGTAAGGTCTTCAGCGCCTGCTGCTGTTCTGCCAGCTGGCCGCGCAGTTCAGCCGTATCCTCATCACCCGCCGCAAACAGCGCGGCACGCAGACGGATAATCTCCTGCACCCGCGTGCGCTCTTCTTCCCAGCGACGGGCCAGAGCTTTGCGCTGGGTTTCGAACGCGTCACGTTCGGCGGTTAAGGCCGCCACACGCGCCGGATCGCCCGCCCCCACGCGCGCTTCGCGTTCAGCAATCTCCAGCTCCACGTCCAGGGCCGCCAGGTGACGCAGACAGTCTTCCAGCTGGGCAGGCGGCGCACTCTGGCTGACGGCCACGCGCGCGCAGGCGGTGTCCAGCAGCGCCACCGCTTTATCCGGCAGCTGACGCGCAGGAATATAGCGATGCGACAGTTTCACCGCCGCGCTGACCGCTTCGTCGAGAAGTAAAACCTGATGATGAGTTTCCAGCGGCGACACGGTGCCGCGCAGCATCAGCACGGCTTTGGCTTCGTCCGGCTCGTGAACCTGTACGGTCTGGAAACGGCGGGTCAGCGCCGGATCTTTCTCAATGTATTTTTTGTATTCCGCCCAGGTGGTCGCGCCGATGGTGCGCAGTTGCCCGCGCGCCAGGGCAGGTTTGAGCAGGTTAGCGGCATCGCCGGTGCCCTGTTGACCGCCTGCGCCAATCAGAGTGTGGATCTCATCGATAAACAGAATAATTGGCGTGGCGCTGGACTGCACCTCGTTAATCAGCGCCTGGAGGCGCGCCTCAAATTCCCCTTTCATGCCCGCGCCGGCCTGAAGCATGCCGATATCCAGCAGCCACAGCTGAACGTTTTGCAGCGGCTCCGGCACGTCGCCGTCAGCGATACGCAGCGCAAGCCCTTCCACCACCGCCGTTTTCCCGACGCCGGCTTCCCCGGTCAGCAGGGGGTTGTTCTGGCGACGACGCATCAGAATATCGACCATCTGGCGGATCTCTTCATCGCGCCCCACCACCGGGTCGATTTTCCCTTCCCGGGCGCGCGCCGTCAGATCCTGACCATACTGCGCCAGCGTACCCTGCGCAGCCGGTACGGCCCCGGCAGGCGCGTCCGCAGCGGCGGCGGCCTGCTGGCTCTCTTTGCTGCTGGCGCAAATGGCGTCGAACTGCTCGATCAGCACCTCGACGTTAAGACGGGTGAACTGCGCCGAAATGCTTTTCAGCACGTTAGCCAGATTCCACGTTTTCAGTATGCCGATCAGCAAATGGCCGCCGCGAATGCGGCTGACGCCAAACTTCAGCGAGCCGTAGACCCAGGCGCGCTCGACGGCGCTGTCGATATGCTCGGAAAGATCAGACACGGAACTCGCGCCACGCGGCAGGGCATCCAGCGCCGCCACGATATCGCGCGTCAGCTGCTGTTCATCAAGGGCGAAGTGACGGATGACCTGTTGCAGATCGCCATCTTGCTGCTGCATCAGCTGATGCAGCCAGTGCACCAGCTCAACGTACGGGTTGCCGCGCAGCTTACAAAAGGCAGTCGCGCTTTCCAGAGAGGTAAATAACAGCGTATCCAGTTTGCCGAAAAGCACGGCACGGCTAATTTCTGACATGTTAGTTTCCATTAACAATGATTCGGTATACGGAAGGATTATCGCTCTGCGCGATACACCAGATCGCCACGCGGAACAGGCTGAGGCTGAAGGCCGAGCCAGGTGTTATACCCTAATCGCCCGGCGCTGCCGAGCGTGGCGCCCTGCACCGCATCGGCGCGCAGGATCACCCGTGTTTCCCATTCAAATTCCACCCCGGCGTACTGTCGCACCCAGTCGCGCAGCTCGGTGACCCATCCTTCGCCCGGTAGAAAACGGTTGTAGTCGTCTGCGCTCAACGGGCCAATCTCGAGCCGGAATTTATGCTGCACGTCGCGTACCGCAATGCCGAGAAAAGCGGACTCTCCCATGCGCGGCAGGCGACGCCCCTCACCCAGCTGTGCCTGCTCCCGCGTTGAGAGCGGCATCCACTGCGGGACGTTGGCCACCAGCCTGACCGGCACGTTGAAATAGTTGCGCAGGATCTTCTCCAGCCCTTCCGGGTCCCGTCCGTGGCGGGTCAGGTGCCCGGCGTGAGTAAAGCGGGCGTGCGCGCTCAGGCTGCCTTTCGACATCTGGGCAGGCTGCCCCATACCAATCAGCGATGCCAGATACCCTTCGAAGCGCCTGTTGTCGTCGCGATCCAGTGAAGCGGCAGGCTGCGCGTCCGCCCAGGCGCGGTAGAACAGCAGCGTCAGGCGGTGGTGAAAGAGGTCGGCAAACGCGCTGAGGCTGTGATCCTGATGATGATGAATACGCTCACGGGCATACTCAGTCATGTGCACCGGCAGCGGGCCGTTAGGACCAAACAGGCCGAAGCTCAGTATGGAAACGTCATGCAGTCCGTTCTCTTCCCGCTGCCGGACCTCAGCAACCGTTGACGGCGCAAAGCCCATTGAAGGCTGCTGACCAATACGCAGCGGCTCAAATTTAGGCAGCGGCGCGCGCCCCAGCGGGTAACGTTCACCGCCCTGGGCATCAATGCGTCTTAACAGCTGGAACAGATCATAGCGCCACGGCGTCTCGCGCACCCCGCGCCAGAACGCATCGGGCAGCGGCGTCAGGCGATGCACGCGCAGCGTTGCAGGGGCAACTTCACTCATACCAGCGCCCTTTTACCCATGCGCGGCGCCCAGTAGCCGATTTCGCCGCGCTGCTGGCTCTTGAGCGTGAACTCCGTAAAGCTGTTGATGGAGACCAGGCGGGCAAAAAGGCGTTCCAGCACGCTGCCGAAAAGCCACGGGCTGGCACCGGAAAAGGCGCGTTCGTCCACCGTCAGGGTGATGCCGATCCCGCGGGCGAACACCACCGGGCCGGGTTCCGGCACGCGGCGGTGCACCGGCTCCAGCACGCAGTGACGAACGCCATCCACCTGACGGGCAACCGGGGTCTCGGCCAGGTTGGCGTACAGCCCTAACAGCTGACGCAGCGCGGCAGCGCCCTCTTCGTTTTCGCTGTCCATCAGGCTGAGGTAGTTCATTTGCAGCTGGCTAATGAGCCGCCAGGTGCTGAACCCTTCCGCCAGCGCCGGACGCGGCGGCGTCGGGCCTTTACGCAGGGTTAACGCCTTCACCGGCATGGAGTCGGCCATAATAAACTGCCCAAGCTCCTGCTGGAGCATCAGCGGCAGGTCACGGCTGGTGCACAGCACCTCGGCGGAAATGTAGCGCAAATTCTCCTGCCACGGCGCGTGCTGCGCATCCACCAGCGAGACGAAGACCTCCGAGCCGATATAGCCCGTGCGGGTGCCATAGCGCAGCGCGTGTTCGGAGAGAACGCGTTGCTCACGGCGCAGGGAAAAATAGGCGCCGTAGTTGCCCGCGTCTCCGCTCCAGGTGCTCCAGAAAGGACGAAACGTCTGGTCGTCCCGCTGACCATCCGCGCTGGCATAGATTTTTTTCACGGCATAAATTTCATAATCCAGCGGGCGGATGTTATCCACCACCAGGTGGTATTCATGCTGGCTTTCGCTCAGCTTCTGCCGGGCCGCCACTTTCGGGAACAGGTTGATCACCGGCGTGCAGTGCAGCGCCAGGTGGCTGGCATCCACCACGCGCTCCAGCTGATCGTCGCTCTTGTCGAGCAGAATGAAGATATCAAACGCTTTTTCGTCTTCGCAGCGCTGGATCAGCTTGCCCAGCCCACTCAGGCTGATGAAACGAAAACGCGCCGGGAACGCAAAGTACTCCTGCAACAGGCGATAGCCGTCGAAGTTGCGCAGATCGTCCGGGAGCAGCGCCTGGTCCGCATTAAAGCCTTCCTGACGCAGGGCGTCAGACGACAGCAGCTGGCGCTGGGGCTGCTTGCTGACCGTCTGGCAGACAATACCCGCGTGGTGCTCCATCACCAGCTCCAGCAGCTTCAGCGCCTCGATGTCCGGGCCGCTTAAGAAAAACTCCAGGCGGTCAAAGTCCAGGTGCCCGAGATGCTGCGGGCCATCGCAGGCAATGCGGATCCGTAAGGCGCTGCTGATCCCCCGCTGGCTCAGGCCGAGCTGGGCCAGCGGCAGATCGGCGGGAACGCCGCCCAGCTCGATCCGCTCAATTTTTAACGGCAGCAGGTTCACCTCGTGCGCCGTGGTATAGCTGCACGTAACGCCGGTCTTTTTCAGCGCCAGGCTGTCCATCATGGTGCCGCGCGGCACAATAAAGCCTTTGCTCAGGTCGCCGCGGCTGCTGTCGGGCTGAATTTCAGCGATCGCCATCGACGGCGTAGGCGCCAGATAATTTGGCGCAATCATCTCCAGCATACGCTGTGAAAAGCGCGGAAATTCGGCGTCCATTTTCATCTGCACGCGGGAGGTCAGGAAGGCGAAACCTTCCATCAGACGCTCAATGTACGGGTCCGCCACTTCGATGCCGCGCATGCCGAGCCGCCCCGCCACTTTCGGGTAGCGCTCGGCGAACTCTGCGCCCATCTCGCGCAGATAGGCCAGTTCACGGTTGTAATATTCGAGCAGTTTGCTTTCCATAATTACCCCGCATCCTTCAGTTCAAAATGGCCGTTCTCAAGATCGACGTCGGTGCGAAAGAGAAATTCCAGCGGATACGGCACGCACCACAGGCGACCTTTGATTTCGATAGACAGAACGTTGTGCAGATCTAACGAGGAGGTATCGGACACGCAGCGAACCTGAAGCCCCTGCGGCAGGATCCGCGGTTCAAAGTTAATAATCGCTTCGGTGAGCTTGCGCTGAATGTCGTGCCATTCAATATCGGACATTCTTTTCCCCGCCAGCGGCGCCACGCCAAAATTCACGACGGAACGGCTCACCTGCGTCAGCCCGCTCAGATCGCTGGAGGCATCGTGGTTAATGGTGTTAAACAACCACTGTAAATCCCGCAGGACGTTACGACGCAGCGCGGCGTGGGTAATCAGATTGCTGTTGGCGGACTCGCGTTTTTTTTCCGGATCGTTATCCGTCAGGCGATCCAGCAGTGAAGGCTGCATTTTGTCGCGCGCCCCCACTTTCTCCTGCCTGCTGCGGGCCTGCCAGCCGCTGCGCAGCAGATCGCCTTCGCCAGCGGGATTACTCATCCGCACCATCCGAGGTAAATGTCACCAGGCTCAGGGTAAGCAGCGGGCTTTCGCTTTGCTCGCTCAGCCAGGCTTTCTGCCCCATGCCTTCATACAGGGCGCCGTCATCGTCCAGCGGGAGCCACTCGGTGGTGCGCCCCAGCTTAACGCTGTCTGGCGCCCCGTCAGCAAACGGATAACGCGCCGGGATCTGACACACCTGCTCGGTGCCGTCCGTGAGGCGGACCAGCGCATGACGCCACACCAGATCGGTCACGCTGGCCGGAGCCTGAAAACGGATCGCGTAGATGGCGCAGAACGGCACCCAGAAATAACGGCCATTGACCAGGGTTTCACACACCGGCCCCAGACGGGCATCGCCGTCCATCAGCCATTCAAAGGTGTGGCTCTCTTCATTCTCCAGCGTGACCTGCCCGCGGCTTGCCGGGGCCTGTTCGAGTGCCGCCAGGCGCAGCGTTTGCGCTTGCCCGGCGCTTTCGGTCAGCGCCTGGGCTAACGTCGTCAGCCACGGCCACTGCGCCTCGGGCATTGCCGGTCGTACCTCTCCCGCGAACACGCGCGCCCGCTGCTGTTCACCCTGAATGGCCTGCTCCAGCAGCGTTACGGTCGGTTTTGCCTGCGGCTTCAGCGCCAGCCAGCTTTTCAGCTGGGTCAGGGCGCGCGCCCAGTTGCCGCTGAGGATCAGAAACTGCACAAACGCGGCGCGCAGATCGGCATCCGCCGGACGGGCTTTGATATCGGCTTCCAGGCGAAGCAGCGCGTCGCTAATCGACTCGCCCGCCAGACGTTGATAAAGCGTATTCATAGCCCCTCCTTAATTCGCCGCGCGCCAGGCGCCCACTGCCGGATCGCGCAACTGCGGGCGCAGCGTGTCAATCAGAACAACGTTCAGCTCCGCGCCCGGTGCAACCCATGCGCTCCAGATTTTCTTCACCTCTGCGATACGCGCCTGAAGTCTGGCGTCGTCGCTGGCGATCTCACGGGTGATTTCCACCGCCACCGTGCCGTTGCTCTTCCAGCCGTTCAGGGTGCTGTCGTACGGCAGGATCATCCAGCTCTGGTCGCTGTTCTGGGTGCTGAAGACCATGCGCTCTTTGTTGACGGAGGTGATCAGCGCCTTTTCAGGATCGACCGCGTTGTTCAGCCCCATCACCGGGAAGCCGTGAATGTAGGTGACCGGAATCGCTTTCTGCGTCCCGTTACGGTTCTGCGTCACCACGGTGTGGCCGCTGAGCCAGCTGCCGTTGCCGCAGCGGGTGGTGTCGGAATCCGGAATAAACAGCGCTGGCGCGGAGGAACCGCCCTCCCAGAAGGTGCGCAGATGGCAACCGTCCTGAAGGGTGAACTCCTGCCATGGCGTACGATCTGCCGCCACGGTGTGCGTCTCCGGATTCTGGTCAGGCGGCAGCAGCGCGCCTGAGGTGGCGGTCGTTGCCGCCGCCGTTTCCTGCTGCTTCACCACCAGCGCCCAGTCCTGCGCTTTAGCCGCTGTGCCCCGGGCAAGCGTCGTGCCTTCCGGATCGTTAAGCGTCCAGTTCAGGGTATTCAGCTTGCTGCACTGGTGCTCCAGCAGCGAGCCAAGGCGCGGCACGAAGTTTTCCAGCACCGAAACCTCTTTCTTGCCGTTCGCCACGATACGCAGCGCCACGTCCGCCTTACACCAGCTTTGCGGCGTATTGTCTTTAATGTTGTCGATCCAGATATCCAGCTTCTGCGCAGGAGACTGCACGATGCGGAAGTTTTCAGCCTGTGCGGTGGTCGCCACCGTCAGAAGAGCCAAACCCGATAGCCAAAGTTTCATATCAATCCTTGTGTGTCTAATCAGTTCCGCAGGGAAGAAATTGTGCTGCGTCAGAGAGCGTATGCAGCAAAGTGGTGTCCTGAGGGTTGCCCATCCACACCGCCACGGCGGTATAGTTATCCTGAGCATTGCCCTCCTGTTCGGCATTCTTTTGAATGATTTGGTTCATTAAGGTCAGCCACTCCTGTGGCGTATTGACCATGTGCAGCGACTGCTTCATCTGCTCTTCGCTGACGCCGTGCCAGAAACCGTCGGTGCAGAGCAGGAAGGCATCACCGTCCTCAACCTGCACGACATCGCTGTAGCTCGCTTCCGGTCCGCCATTCTCAATACCCAGCGCCAGATACAAAAGGTTGCTGTTGAGATCGTCAGTCTGATGCCCGGCATCTTTCATCTGCTGGACGAGGCTGTGATCGGTGGTCACATGCCACAGCCAGCCGCGGCGAAACAGGTACAGGCGGCTGTCTCCGGCGTGCGCCCAGTAAGCCAGACGGTAATCCCTGTCGATAAACAGGCTGACCAGCGTGGTGCCCATCCGGCGATAGTCCTGCACGGCCTGTTGTTCGCTGAGAATGGTGCGGTTCGCCGTTTGGACGTAGTCACGAATATGCTGCGCATTCAGGTGCTTGTCGCCATCAAAGCGGGAAATAATGCTGTTGCGGGCCAGCTCAGCGGCCACCTCGCCGCCCGGCAGGCCTGCGATGCCGTCACAGACGACAAAGCAGGCTGAACGTTCCCCGATGGTTTCTCCCGTCTGATCCTGGTTGCTGGCGCGCGTCCCCTGGCGGGAGAGAGAAGCCGTTGCGATATTCATTTTTCTTCCGATCCGCTTTGTGAGTCTTTGTACTGATTGACCTCCATGTCATAGGCATGGAGGAAGGCTTCGCCAAACAGGGTATGGAAGTCGTCCTCGATCTCGCCCGCCGTCTCGCCATAGCTGCGAACGAAATAATCCCACAGCGCGGCTTTACGGCTGCCCGGCAGCGCCAGGCGTGACGTCATCCCGTTCTGCTTCGCCTGCTCTTCCAGCTGTTCCGGGTTAAAGGATTGCAGCATGGCGGCGATAATGGCGCGGATACCAGAGATCATCCCTAGCTGGTGTGCCTGGAGATCGATCAGCGCATCACGCACCGATTTGGTCGGCGGCATAAAGCCCGGCATCGGCGTGCCGAACATCTGGATAAGCACCGTTTTCCCGGTCGGCAACAGTTTGAACGGGTTGTTAGCATCGTCGAGCACCATGGTCATATCGGCTTTCACCCCACGCTTGAGGATGGAGCGCGAGGAGAGCAGCGCCACGGTCCCCTGCGAGAACATGCCCAGGATCTGCCCCAGCTGACGCATATTTTCCCGGTCAAACTGCGGCACCGGCTGCATTTCGCTCAGGCCCATGCCCTCCAGCAGCGCCTCCAGCAGTTCGCCCTGAAGCACCTCGCCTCGCTCGCCGGTCTGAGCGGAGGCAGCAGGCGATGCAGCGTTTTTAACCGGGTCGATACGCAGGCGGCCTTTAGGCGCCTGTGCGTTGCTGCGCGCCACGGCCTGCGGTGTTGGCATGGTGAAGCCAGCGTAATCAGGGCGCGCGGGCTCCTCTTCCGCGCGCGGCGCGTCCTGTGGTTCAGTCGGTTCCGGATCGAACAGCGGTGAGCTGGCCAGCGCATCCTCTTCCTGTGCGGCTTGCGCTTCAGGCTTTGGCTCCGGCTTATCGGCCACGATTTCATCCGGATGGGTTAACGGCGCGCCGCCCATCAGGCCGAGAGGGTCATCGTGACGCGCGGCAGGTGCGCTCGCCGTCCCGCCAAACAGGGCTAACGGATCGAGTTCGTCCGACGCCTCTTCCTTTGGCTGGGCAGGTTTGCTTTCGTCCGGCTGTACCAGCGTTGAAGGGGTGACATCGTCAAAGATGCTCTCTTTTTTAAACAACGCTTCATCGCTGAACAGCGTGTCCGGGTCAACGTTTTTACGTTCAAGCGACGGATCGGCATCGTTGAACATCGCCAGCGGGTCTTCGGCATTCCGCTCCGGGGCCGCAGGCTGGGAGAACGGGTCGTGGGAGGCCGCGGGCTGTGGTTTTGCCCGGTTGCTGGAGATGCTGTCGGAGATGGAAAACTCTTGCATCAGGCTGTCCCAGATTTCCGACGGCACGGCCGTAGGTTCAGCTTTTCCGCGAGGCGCGGCGCTGGCCGGTTTCGGTTGCGGCGCTGGCGCAGGTGTCGCCGCTGGACGCGCCTGCTGCATGCTGGCCGCCATGCGGCTTACAGGCTGGGTGTCATGAATGAGTTCGCTGACTTCAATGCGATAATCATCAATACCGAGAATATCCCCATCCTGAAGTTCAACCTGACGCCCACGCTCCAGCGGGATATCATTCAGTACCACGCGGGTAACGCTGCCGCGGTTCGTGACGCGGCATTCGCCACTGGCGTCGACGTGAACGATGGCCTGCAAACGCGAGATGGTGCGGTCATTGTCCGGCAGCACCAGATTGTTATCCGTACCGCGCCCAATGGTGCCGCCCGGGGCATAAAAATCACAGCTGCTTTGCGGCGGCTGATGACCGGGTTTCGTAGAAATAATCGTGAATCGCATGGCGTATTCCTGCTGGTATGATTAGCGCTCAAACGCTGCCGCTCTCGGGGGTGAGAACGGCGGGGTTTGGGGGTTAAGGGCTGATTAAAGCTATTTGACTACATTCAGGAAAATAATGCCGATAAGCAGCCATAGCGTAAAAAGTAAGGCCTGAGCTTTATAGCGTCGATGCAGTTTTAATATCCAGCCGATTCTCTCTTCCGGTAAAGCCTGAACGAATTTATAGGCATCGTCCTGAACATTTCTGTCTTTGGTAAATTTCATCTTCACGCCTTTGCGAAGACGAACAAACCAGATTATTTTTTGATAGTTCGCCAGCGAACCAAAAAATGATGCGTAATTTGTCACCAGATCGAGATCGTAGCCTTTTTGCCTATATTCTGAAAGAAGCTGATTATATTCGGCCTCGTGTTTTTTAAAATAACGGGAACTGATGAAGTCCATAATTACGACAAGTAAAAATAAAACAACAATCAGAAATAAAAGAATATTTTCTAAATTCACCATAGCTTATCCATGACATATTCAGTTGCTCCACCGGCAACTTCGCCACCAATGTATCCACCCGCAGCGGCGCCTACCACAGAACACGCGAGCAACCCTACACCACCTGTTGCCACGCCCAATGCAACACATACGCCAGCCCCAGCCATGGCGCCATATTTTCCGCCATAAATCCCGCCCGCAAGACTGGCGCCAAATTGACTGTACTTCTTAACGGCGACTTTGGAACAACTCTGCTCTCTACCTACTGTACAGGCATCGTAAACTTCATTGGTTGTGTTTGCACCAGCGAAGCCGATAGCAAGCCATCCTCCCATTTTCAGAAAACGGGCAGCTTTTGAAGCATTGTCTACATATGTTGAATACCCTCGTATCGAGGCAACACCCGCAGTACTCCATTCGTGGACTATTGACCTGCTTGATAAACCTAAAGCGTGCTTGATTTCTTCATAAGGTTTCAGTTTCAGCGTTAGTCTGGACAGCTTATTTAATAAAACGTCCAGCTCAGAAAAAAGTTTTTGCCTTTCAACAAAAAACTGCTGCCCGATCAATGTGCCTTGCATTCTGTATTGATTTTGATAAGCCAGTTCGATAGCTTTTAATTTCTTTTCTATTTCGCTAAAGTACCTTTCACCTGCATCAGCAACCACCCCGAGAGATTTATCCATAAAATTAGTTAATGCTGCGATGGTACTAAAATGCTTGTTAAAGAAATTAGCTTCATCTGTATTCAGTTCTGCCAATGCTCCATTAACCTTTTGCTTTGCATTTTGTAATTGTTTTAGCTGAACCGCATTTTCAGCACCCGGAGCATTAAGGATCAATATTTGCCCGGATTTTAACCACCGTGTGTCCCTGTTCACTTGCATAAAATAACGTGCCGCTTCACTGTCTGGTTTATTGAACAGTAGTCTTGCCTGGAAATCTAACGTACCAGCCTGCTGAACAACACAATAACCAGGAGCAACCGTTGATTTTACGCTCATATTGACATCCCTTTGCAAACGAAATTAAGTCTCTATAAATAATGACCGGGGAAAACTCCCCGGTCACGCGCGCAATTACGCTTCTTTGTTTTCTTTGATGTTCCAGCCAGCGCTGCTTTCAGCACCTTTACCACCGGCAGTGGTCTGCTCCCAGTACTGCTGTTTCACTTTCGCAGCCTGGAATGCATAGGTCACGCCAACGGTATCGCCGTTGTCTGCACCCGTGTACTGAACGGAAGTCACGAGAACGTCTTCCAGGGTGATGCGGGTGTATTCAACCTGCTGACCACCCGCTTTGCAGACGGACAGTTCAACTTTGGTCAGGTGTTTACCGCTTGCGCAGTGTTTCAGGATTGCTGTAGTGGATTTGTCGATCAGAGCGTTAACGTGCAGATCGTTAAAGTTCACTTTACCGGCACCGCCGCCACCGCCAACGCTCATATTACCTGGCTGGGACGCGCCCCAGGAGAAGGAGGTAATATCAGTCCAGCCGGTGTGGTTAGAATCTTTAGATTCGCCCGTAACACCCTCGACCTTCAGAAACATATCAATAGCCATAATATCTACTCTTCGTGGATGAACAATATTGCTTTCGAAAAAGCCCTTATATGGCAAACAGGAAAGCATGGGGCTGAATAAAACCGTCCATATTTTACCTCTGCCTCATATCAAACGACCCGTGTCATTTGACAGTCTTACATTCCCCCTGAATGAAAGGAAAGAATGTGAAGTCTTTTACTACTGCGGATTATCCTGAATCCAGGTACGATCAGGATCGCCAATGATGAGCTGCGGAACCAGTTTATTCAGTTCGTCGCTATGATAAAGACGTAGACAATTTAAGGTTACGCCTTTTACATCAGGTTTGCGCTCCGAGTGGAAACCATTAATTTGGTTTTTATACTTCCCAATAATGGCGTTAACTTTGTCAGTACCGTTTTCAGCATCAAACGGTATCCATTCAATAAATGCACTCGCACTGCGGGCCGCATCAGCAGAAAATTGACTGCCTTTATCTGCCACCTGCGCAAGGCAGCGCGCCAGGACAAAATCTTTTACCACCTGCCGGTATGTTTGCTGCTGATAAAAATCAACGTAAGGGTTGTCACCGCGAGCAGAAAAAGATAAGCAAGTGAGCAAAAGAAATACGGTCTTTAGACACCTGAATATAATTATTTTAATTCCCAAAACCAGATTTCCTGACAGTACGGAAAGCAATCGGAGTTACATATAAACGAATTATTACTCAGAGGCTCGATAAGGTCGATATGACCACCGCCATACCCATCAATTTTATTGAAGAAAACAACACCTTTTCGGCCCAACATTGAGCGTGCACCAGCCTCGCGGTCTTTAAAGATTTCTGCCTTGCCAAACACATGGGATTTATAAAGCTGATCGGCAAGTAATTTTGCGCCAGGCTCGATTGTTTTTCCCTTATAGGGACCGGTCTTTATGGGTAAACGCCCTGTAAATTCAACATTGCATTTTAACAATGCCAGGCTCATTCTTACCGCACAGGTATTTTCGTATGCCGGTTGTTGCTTGATAATCGTCGAATAATCGTAGCCAATTTCTGAAAAAACCTGTTCACCCGAGGCAAAACCCGCGCGTGTGTGATTTGAAGAGTAATGCTGACGTTTAAGTTGTTCGTATAATGGTCTCATTTGTCACTCTCCTTTTTTGCACGGGCGTAATTCTTTCATGCCGTCAATGATGATTTTTGAAGCGCGCTCCTCGCCTTGCTGTTTCGATAAGTTCGCAAAACGAGAATAGAGAAACTCATGTATTGTATTTGGCAAAAAAGGCCTGCCCTTGCACCATGCAGTGCCCTCAGACGCGTCGACTACGCCGAGAAGATACATATTTGCCTTAATGCGTTCACGTTCATTCGTTTTCGACAGCCAGGCTTTAGCAAAACGCTCTGCACTCAGATCTAAATCGTACCCTGTTAACAGCGTCGGATCGCGTTGGAAGTTTGATGTGTCATCCTGAGGCAATGCTTCCGCTTGAGGGTATTTGTAATTTCCAGCGTCCGCGCTTGCGAGAGTAGAAACTGCCAGCAAACTGGTCGCGATCAAAAGTATATGTTTCACCGTCTATCCTTATTCACTGACAGAAATAAGCTAAGCTCTTCCGCTCAGATGGCCGGCCCCTTCGGGCCGGCAATCGTCATTACGCGTCCTTCGTCTTCAGCGACGGCAGTTTAGATACCAGACGCAGGGAAACGGTCAGACCTTCCAGCTGGTAGTGTGGACGCAGGAAGAACTTCGCGGCGTAGTAGCCCGGGTTGTCTTCGATTTCCTGCACCTGCACTTCCGCCGCCGCCAGCGGTTTGCGGGACTTAGTTTCCTGGGAGGAGTTAGCCGGGTCGCCGTCCACGTAGTTCATCACCCAGTCGTTCAGCCAGCGTTCCATCTCTTCGCGCTCGCGGAAGGAGCCGATTTTGTCGCGCACGATGCACTTCAGGTAGTGAGCAAAACGGCAGCAGGCGAACAGGTACGGCAGACGGGAGGCCAGGCGCGCGTTAGCGGTGGCATCCGGGTCGTGGTACTCGGCCGGTTTTTGCAGGGACTGCGCGCCGATGAAGGCGGCGAAGTCGGAGTTTTTGCGGTGAACCAGCGGCATAAAGCCGTTTTTCGCCAGTTCCGCTTCACGACGGTCGCTGATGGCGATCTCGGTCGGGCACTTCATGTCCACGCCGCCGTCATCGCTTGGGAAGGTGTGGCACGGCAGGTTTTCCACCGCCCCGCCGGATTCCACGCCGCGAATCGAGGTGCACCAGCCGTACTCTTTGAAGGAGCGGTTGATGTTGGCCGCCATCGCATAGGCAGCGTTTGCCCACGAGTAGCTGTTGTGGTTCGCCCCGTCGGTCTGCTCTTCAAAATCGAAGCTGTCGACCGGGTTGGTGCGAATGCCGTACGGCAGACGCGACAGGAACCGCGGCATCACCAGACCCAGATAGCGGGCATCTTCTGATTCACGCAGTGAACGCCAGGCAGCGTATTCGGTGTTCTGGAAGATTTTAGTCAGGTCGCGCGGGTTAGCCAGCTCCTGCCAGGACTCCATCTGCATCACGCCCGGCGCGGTGCCGGTGATGAACGGACAGTGGGCCGCAGAGCCGATGCGCGCCATCTCGCCCAGCAGCTCAACGTCCTGCGGGCTGTGGTCGAAGTAGTAGTCGCCCACGATGCAGCCAAACGGCTCGCCACCGAACTGGCCGTACTCCTGCTCGTAGATTTTTTTGAAGATCGGGCTCTGGTCCCAGCCCACGCCCTTGTAGCGCTTCAGGGTGCGGCCCAGCTCCTGCTTGGAGATGCTCATAAAACGGATCTTCAGCATCTCGTCGGTTTCGGTATTGTTCACCAGGTAGCTCAGCCCGCGCCAGGCGCTCTCCAGCTTCTGGAACTCCTCGTGGTGAATAATCTGGTTCACCTGCTGTGAAAGCTGCTCGTCAATACCGGCAATCAGGTTCTGAATGGTGCGGTAGGTATCGTTTGAGAAGGTCACGGTGTTTTCCAGCGCCTGCTGCGCCAGGGTTTTAACCGCGCTTTCTACGGCAGAGCGCGCCTGATCGGTTTTCGGGCGGAACTCTTTATTCAGCAGCGCGCTGAACTCGTCCTGGCTGAACGCCTGGCCCGCCTGCTGATCGTGTTGTTGAGTCTGGTTGCTCATCGATTATTCCTCGCTACCTTTCGCACTTTCGTCATTTTTTGGCAACTGGCTCAGGGATTTGAGCAGCGTCGGATCCTGGAGAATTTTCGCGATCAGCTCTTCCGCACCGTTTTTACCGTCCATGTAGGTCAGCAGGTTGGAGAGCTGGGTACGGGCTTCCAGCAGCTTGTTCAGCGGCTCTACTTTGCGGGCCACCGCGTCCGGCAGGAAGTCGTCCATGCTGTCGAAGGTTAGATCGACATTGAGCTTACCTTCGCCGGTCAGGGTGTTATCCACCTGGAACGCCACGCGCGGCTTCAGCGCCTTCATGCGTTCGTCGAAGTTGTCGATGTCGATTTCCAGGAACTTACGCTCGTCGACGGCTGGCAGATTTTCCACCGGCTTGCCAACCAGATCGGCCATAACGCCCATCACAAACGGCAGCTGAATTTTGCGTTCTGCGCCGTAGATCTCTACGTCGTACTCGATCTGCACGCGGGGAGCACGGTTGCGTGCGATGAATTTCTGTCCACTGTTACTCATTGCCATGATGTTCTCCATCAAAGATGCGCGGTGAAGGTGAAACGGCAGACTCCATGCCTGTCGTCATAATGCCAGGACGCGTCATTCGCGGCGTCCAAAGATGTTTTCCAGTTGGTTAACGCCGTCTGGCGCCAGGTCGCGAATAATGTCCATAAAGTTGAGTTCAGACAGCCGCTGCACCCGTTCAATCATCAGCGGTGCGGGATGGCTGGGTTCGTACTGCGCAAAATACTGTTTCGCTTTTTCCAGCATCAGCTGGGCGTCGGCGCGGCTGGTCACCTGCACGCTGCGCCAGTCCGTCACCTGCTGAACGGGCGACGCGGCCACCGGCTGCGGCTCGGCGTGCTGTTCAGCCTGCGCGTCACGGTTCGGCAGCAGCTTGCTGATATCGGTCACCTGACAGGCGCTGGAAACCAGTCCGACGGTTTTCAACAGCTGTTCCATCTCCGGTACGCCACTTTCCCCGAGATAGCCGGTAAGCAGTTCGCGGATGGCCAGCAGGCGTTCGTTGATCACGATTACCGCTTCGGTGCCGGGCTGATCGCCCCGGGCCAGCTCATCGATCAGTCGTGGACGACCGCCCGGATAATCCGGACACTCGGTTTTACTGCCGTCAAGCAGCGCCTGGGCGTCACGGAGCGAAATCTCATCGCCGTTTGAGCGGAGCAGTGAGGCGTTACGCACCGCGACCGTCAGGTCAGATTTATCACTCAGCCCGGCGAGGGCGTTGATGCGGTAGAACGGATCGGTTTCGCCATACTCTTCCAGCAGCGGGTAAAGTTGCTCCCAGTAACGGGACAGGGCTTCCTGCACCAGCACTAGCCCGTCGGCGTAACCTGCCAGCCCGCGACGACGCGTCCAGGCATGGGTTAACGCCAGCATGACGCGAAGATCTTTGGTGCGACCCAGCAGGCTGGTGGCGAGTTTTTCCACCGTGTTCCAGTCGGCAGGCTCTGCCGGAATGATGGTGTCGCCAAACTGCTGCTCGGCTTTACCCTGACTGGCCTGACCCATGGCCTGGAAATCAGCGTCGTACTCCAGGTTTTCACCGCAGGGGTTATCGGGGCTTATCGGCGCGAGAAATTCATCGATATTCATAAGATCCCTGCTTATTCAAACATAGGCGGGTAAAGACCGTGGCGGCCCGGACGGGCGCCGCCTGCCGGATCGAACAGCAGCGTAAAGAGCTGCCCGGTGAAGTTTCCACTGTGGACGTGGGTGTACAGCGGATAGCCGTCGCAGCGGTTTGTCCACCAGTAGCTGGTCTGGCGCAGCGGATCAAAACACTCCGCCGCCTGCGGCCAGCCCAGCGTGCTCTGACCATCGTCGTCATAGCCAATCACGTCGAGAATGTCGGAACGCTTTTGCGGCTCAACCGGCTGGGGCGCCGGGATGGTCATCAGCATTTCATCCAGCTGGGTGGCAGAATAGCTGTTACGCACCGCGTGCAGCCCCAGACGGCCAAGCTGCTGGTACCAGCTTTCAGCCTGCCCGAGCAGGCGGGATGACCATTCGGCGGGGGTGAAGCTCAGTTGCAGGCATACCGGATAGTGGCGGCCTACGCTGTCACGGCCTGGCAGCAGGCAGCCCATCTGAATCATCTGGCTACCGAGCATCGGCGGGACGACAAAGTTCCACACCGGGGCTTTTGAAAACGGGCGCTCGCCGCTGCGCTGCTCTTCCTGTTGCCAGGACAGCAGGCCGACCTGGAACCAGTGCGACCACTGGCGTTGCAGGGTATCCGGAAAGCGACGCTGCAAAAAATCTCCGGCGCTGGGTAATTTGCCATACCAGCTATAACGGTTCATCGCAGGGGTATTCGTCATACGGCTGTCCTTGCGGTTATGGGCATGTGAAACGGGGAAGCTGGAACGGGTTGCGGATGCTGTT
This sequence comes from Enterobacter cloacae complex sp. 397G4, assembly GCF_050031515.1. Lineage (NCBI taxonomy): Bacteria > Pseudomonadati > Pseudomonadota > Gammaproteobacteria > Enterobacterales > Enterobacteriaceae > Enterobacter > Enterobacter cloacae complex sp. 397G4. Next base: position 2,793,187 of record NZ_JBLGWE010000001.1, read on the forward strand.
CGGGGCAAACTCCAGCGTGACCTGATGTCCGTCGACGTTGAAGGTCGCCTGACGGCTCAGGCTACCCGCGCCAGGGCTGGTGCGCGCCTTGTCGAAAAAGCGGTTGAGCGCCCAGGAACCGTTAGTTACCAGCGTTGCGGTGCTGCCATTGGTCAGACCGAGCTGCATACGCACCTGGTTCGTCCCGCCCGGCCCCGGCCAGTTCATGATCTGCACCGCCTGCGGACCGTGGCTGTAGCGCAGCAGCTGGCCGTCCACGTCCAGCGTCAGGTTCAGAATGGTGTTGTCCATCCGCACGGTGCGCACCGTGACCTTAAAGGATGGCGTGGTCGCGCCGTTGGCAAAGAAGGCATCGCGGACAGACTGCGCCTGCTGGAACGGACGCAACAGCCCTTCGCTGCCCGACAGCGTTTTACCGTCGATGCCCGGCATAAAGCGCCAGTTCGCCTGGGTGGTGTCCACCTTGTTGGTCAGGTTGTCGCGGAAAAAGGTGTCCATCAGTCCGGTGCCCGGCGCGAACATGCGGGCGAGATCGTCCGGCGTCACCTCGGTGCTGGCGCTGCGCACCAGTGGATAACGCCCGGCAATCGCCTGACGGCAGAACCCACCCACTTCCACGTTAATGCGCTTACGCACGTTCTCCAGATCGCGACGCTGGGTATCGCTGCTGGCGCCGACGGCCATATTGCTGAACATGGTTTGCAGCCCGCCCGGCAGACGTCCCGCGCTGGCTTGCAGGCGGCTGATTGCATCGCCGCCCGGCGCGGGCATACCGCTGTTTGCCGCATCCTGAACGGCGGTCAGGTAGCGATAAAGCTCGTCAACCTGCTTAAGAAAATCGTCAAAGACGATGGTCTTGCCACCCTTCTCCAGCGGCTGCGCCAGCTCAATCATCGGCGCATAGTGGTCGGTCACCAGTTGCTCAGGCGCCTGCGTCACGACCGCGCCCTGCGTCGGGGCATTGTCACCGTTGCTGAACAGCGCTTCCAGCGTGCGGGTGGCGCGGTTGCTTTGGTCTTCCGCTTTCTGCGCATCTTCCGGCGCAGGCGCAGTGCGCGACAGGGTCAGCACCTTGCTCAGGTTAAGCACCAGACGGCGCAGCGGCGAGTTGGTGCCTGAAAGCAGGCGCGCGGTGTTAATACGCTGGGAAAGATCGGCGCTGTTGTTGAGCTGAATGTCAGCGAGAAAGCGATCCCAGTTGACGATAAAGTCGCGCATGTAGAGCTGGCGCACGGCGTTATCGATCTGCTGTTTATCTTCCTGGGCGGTGGTCGCTCCCAGTACCCAGGCATCGTCCTTGTGCAGGGCGGTGGTCACGCTGTCGATCTGGTCGTTGAAGCTCTTCCAGTAGCCGTCCGGCGTATAGAGGCCCGGTACGCCCTCACTCACCGGCTTGCCGCTTTTACGGGAAAACACCAGCTCGCTCTGCGGGCCGCCGAGATCTGAAAGCGAAACCGGCTTCAGGTTTTCATCATGCTCCAGCAGACGTTTCAGGCGGCCATATACGCGTGTTGAGAGCGGCTGCTGGTTGATAAGCGCCCTTTCACGTGCCACCAGATCCTCATCCTGCGCATACGGTGAAGCCTGAATTTTTGGCTCCAGCAGCTGCGTCAGGTGCCATTCCAGCTCCTGAAGCTGCGCCTGCGTCACGTTCTGCGGCAGGTTGCGTTGCAGGTTGAGCATCACCCACGAGTGCAGGAATTTGCCGTCATAGTGCTTCGGCTGATAGAGCATCTGATAGGCTTTCAGCGCCTCGTAGCTGTACTCCACGTCGCTGCCGTTGTCGTTGCGCAGCCAGGTGGTAATGTGCATTGCCACGGCGGGCAGCAGCATCTGATCCAGCGCCTTCTGGTACAGAGACTGCGAGGCATCACTGACGTCATCCCCGCGATAAAGCCCCATGCGGCGGGAAACCGGCGGGTCGTTAACGTCGAAGGCATTGCTTTTCGGCAGATCCACCAGGCTGTTAAGCAGCGGCAGAAGCGCAAACAGATCGCGCTGGGGCTGGTTTTGCAGCGCCTTGCTCTGCTGCTCCAGCATCGGCACTTTTTCGTCCACTTCTTCCAGATAGGCTTTATTTTTGGCGTAGCTGGTCAGCCACAGGCCACCCAGGATCACCAGCAGGGCCAGCAGCGCCGCGTAGCCGGACCACATCACGGCGCGGTTGCGCAGCTCCCACCAGCGGTTTTCCCCGGCGATGCCCGCTTCCTGGAAAATGACGTTTTGCAGCAGGTTTTTAATGAAGAAGCTTTGGCCCTTCGCGCCCGGGATCGGCGCCTCTTTGCTCACCGAATCCCAGCGCGTGCTTTCCCCCCCTTCAGGTAAGGAGAGCGCGCGGTTCAGCTCGCCCATCACGCGGTCAAACGGCATCCCTTCCTGAGTGCCGCTGGCAAAGTAGATGCCGCGCGGAGAAAATTCGGTTTCGAAGTTTGAGCGGGCAAAGACCGTGCTCAGGTAGTCAGCCAGCAGCGGACGCAGCGCGGCGAACTCCTGCGGGAAGAGATAGGCTTCCGCACGGGTTTTGGCGTCATGCTCTTTGAGCATGGTTTCCGGAAGGCCAGCATCCAGACGCTGTTGCAGCAGGGAAAATTCCTGCTGGAAGTTGCCCATCAGGTCGTAATCGGCGTGTTTGGTCTGCTCCCACGGCAGCGTAAAGCCCCAGATCTGGTCGCGCTGGGCTTTGTCGTAATCCGCAAACCAGGCGCGGAAGCCTTTAAGCAGGTCCGCTTTGGTCACCATCACATACACCGGGAAGCGAATACCCAGCTGTTCATGCAGCTCGGAGAGACGCTGGCGCAGGTTGACCGCCTGCTGGCGCGAGGCCTCAGCGGACTGCGAAAGCAGGTCGGAAATGCTGATGGTGATAATCACGCCGTTAATGGGCTGGCGACGGCGGTATTTACGCAGCAGGTTGATAAATTCCAGCCACTCCCCGGCGTCCTGAACCTGCTCGCTCTCCTGAGTGGTGTAGCGCCCCGCGGTATCCAGCAGAACCGCCTCGTTGGTAAACCACCAGTCACAGTTGCGCGTGCCGCCAATGCCGCGCAGCGCGGTTTTACCGAAGCGATCCGCCAGCGGGAATTGCAGCCCGGAGTTGGCCAGCGCGGTGGTTTTACCGGAACCCGGCGCGCCAATAATGACGTACCACGGCAGCTGATAGAGGTACTGCGTGCTAAAGCGCTGCGTCCACTGCGCGCCATGTCCCGCTTTGCTGAAGTGGGCTTTTTTCAGCATCTGGGCGGCTTCATCGAAACGCCCGGCAAGGATCTGCTCCTCGCTGTTCAGACGTTTCTGCGGATCGGCCGCCTCCGGGCTGGTGGTATTTTCGTTGAGCTTGTCCATCAGCTTACGGTTCAGCCAGGCGTTATACAGCCGCGGCAGAATGTGGCTCTGGGCCCAAATCAGGTAGACCACCGCAATGCTGATGACGCGGTTCTGCTCTGATTCAAGGGGCCGGGTATCCACGATGGACAACAGCGGGCCAATCATCCAGATGACCGCCGCGAGCGCCGTTACGCCCAGGAAGCTCCACAGAATGCGATTGGTCAGTATAGAAAGTAGAGTTGTCAGCATCCTTAGTTTCCTTGCGGCAATCCGTTCAGCTCGGCCTGGGTATTGTCAGGCGATACCAGCAGCGTAATCTCTACGCGGCGGTTACGGGCGCGATTTTCAGGCGTGGTGTTAGGCGCTACCGGGTTGATCTCACCCCGCCCTTCGGCTTTGACGCGCTCAGGCTGCGAGAGGCTACCCTGGAGCTGTTTTTGCACCGAACGGGCGCGCTCAAGCGAGAGTTCATAGTTAGAAGCGAAGCGTGCGCTGCGGATCGGCACGTTGTCGCTGTACCCCACCACCAGAATTTTGCCGCTGACGTTATTCATCGCCTGGGCGATGCGGTCGATGACCGGCTCATAGCGATCGCGCACCACCGTTGAGGCCGAGGCAAAGAGTCCGTCCCCTTTCAGGATCACCACGCTGCGATCCGCCTCATCCTTAACGGCCACCAGACCGGCATCAATTTCTGGTTTCAGGAAGCCGCGCAGGTTCAGCACCGCTGGCAGCTGACGCGCAGGCTGCTGGATGGTGGTTTCCGGCAGTTGGGACTGGTAAATTTTCGCCAGCACCGGGCTGGTGTTATCACCCAGACGCCAGTTCAGCACGATATAGAACAGGCAGGCGATAAAGCCGACCAGCGCCACGCACGCCCAGAGTGGGATCATCGGCCGCCAGAGCTTGCGCAGAACGGGGCGATCTTCCGGGTGCGGCGAGAGCGGCGGCGGATAGCTGCCGCGCACGCCACGGATCATCTGCCACAGGCGCTGTTTGATGGTTTCAAGCTGGGTCCGGCCATTGTCCAGCACGCGGTAGCGGCCTTCAAAGCCGAGCAGCAGACAGTAGTTGATCATCTCCAGCAGCAGAATGTGTTCGCGCGGATTCTGCGACAGACGCGCCAGCAGCTGGAAAAACTTCTCACCGCCCCAGGTTTCGTTATGAAACGTCACCAGCAGACCATTGCTTGACCAGACGCCGCTGCTTCCCCACGGGGTCAGCGCGGCGGCTTCGTCCAGCGCCGTGCAGAGGCAGTAGCGCGCGCCGACAATCACTTCATACGGTAAGCCCGCCTGCTGGCATCGCACTTCGAAACGGCGAATTTCGTCAATCAGGCGCTGGCGCAGCCCGACCTGATCGTCGTGGGAAACCGAATGACGGATTTGCGGAATCGCATTGAGCAGCGGATTGGCGGCCGCCACCAGCTGATTGTTCCCACTGGCTCCGGTAAACACGGCATCACTGCCGGTATCCTGTCGTTCCTGCATATTAAGCGCTCGCTTTATTATTCTGTCGGGCTACGGATGGCCCAGAACTCCATATCGAGACCCGGGAATTCCCCTGCGAGATGCAGCGCGAATGCCCCGGACTTGTCCATCTCGTGCCACAGTTCGCTGCCCCTCTCGAGCTCGAAATAGCTGTAGCCTGCATGCCACGGGATCTGCGGCGGCGCGACGGGCATTGCCCGAAGCATGATGCCCGGCAGCTGGAGCTGGACCAGATCGCGAATTTTCGACACTGGCGCAACCTTCATTTGGGCAGGGAAATGGGTTTGCAGGTGTTCGCCGGGGACATTGGCTTTTACCGCCAGCACGAAGCCAAATTCGCGGACCATGCTGGTCTCCGGCACGGTGGCGATGTTCAGCCCGTGGGAGCGTTCGTGCAGCGGCAGCTGGATGGCATGATCTTCCATGACCAGCGACAGCCCCTGACGCAGCATCAGCATCAGTTTGCTGAAGCAAACGGCGAGATCGTCATGGTCGTATACCGGCAGTATGCTCTCTGCGGTACGCTGCGGCGTCCAGGTGGCGAGCTCCGTGGCAAACGGCAGCCAGCTGCGCCAGAGCGCTTCCGGGTGAAGCAGCGGCAGCGTTTTTAAATGTGAGACGTCGCCAAGGTGGCGGTTGATCAGCGAGAGAAGCGTGAACTCAACCATCTCGGACGTATTGAAACGCCCCGGCTGGCGCAGTCGACCGCCGATCTGCTGGCTACGCTGCACCAGCAAGCCGTGCAGGTCATTGATCATGCCGTACAGCTGCGGGCTGTTATTGGCGTTCAGCATTGGCGGAATGTAGCTGTTATCCAGCCGCACGTGGTTGTCGTTGCGCTTTTCGGTGACGTACGCCACGCCGATGGCGGTCCATTCTGCCGTCAGATCTTTCTCCAGCATCAGGGTCAGACGCAGGCGGCCAAACTGGACCGTCGCCTCCCCGACCGACATGGCGTTGTCGTCTTCCACCTCTTGTTCAAAGGTAATAAAACGCGCCAGAGAAGGCTGCTCCTCGCTGAAAATCACCTCTTCACGGCCACCGCGACGAACCGGCAGCGCAAGCACCACCTTTTCGTTGGTGAGATTATCGGGGATTTTTAGCGGGGCCGGACCATTGCGGTCGCTGCGAACCTGGAAAAAGGTGCCGTCAGGCAGCAAACCGCTACAGTAGCTCAGGGCAATACAGCCCTGGCGTAGCATCGCTTCATCCAGCTCAAGGTCGAGAAAGCCCCAGAGATACGATCGCTGCAAGGCCCCCCACTCACGAACGTGGTTGAGGAGGTAGCTTTCTGTCCGCTGAAAATGGTGGGGACGCAGGAACATGCCCTCGGTCCAGACGACCTTTTCTGCTTTCGTCATGATGATCTCTTTCCTGTTATGAAGGGCGTTACTGGCTGATGACCCGGATACCATTTACGTCAAGAAAGACGCTGGCCTGGAGTTCATCTGCGGACCATTTCCAGAACTGGTAAATCGCGTTTTCGCCGGGAACAGGCAAAGGAAGTGAGACGCGCCATTTTTTGCCGTCCAGCGCCTGGTATTCCGCCATCACGCCGATATAGCGCGCTTCCGGTGAGCTTTGTCCGCTCAGGGTTTTCGAAAGCTGGCCCGGCATCAGGAAGAACACATCGCTGTTCAGCAGATTCGCGCCAAGCGTGGCTGACGCGTTGTTCTGTAAGGAGTAGAAGTCACTGGACATGAAATCCGCATCGGATTTCAGCAGCAACACTCTGACCTTAAGCGGCGCAGAATCATTGATTTGAGGATGAGCCTGAAACTGAAGATTGTAGCGGGAGGGGTCGCTGTGTGAAGACGACGAACAACCACCGATCAGCGCAAGAATCAACGCAAAAAAAGGGAACCACATCCGATGAAAATTTTTATTATTCATAAAAATATGCTCGTGAAACCCGTTTAGTTCAGGATCCAGGTACCGTTCGCGCTGTCTTTGCAGGCTTTGCTGTTGCCATCGACATCAACACAGGTGGTTTTCTTACGCGCTTTCGGGCGCAGTGCCTGTTTACGCACGGTGGCTTCGTACTGGTCAGCCTTGATCACGGCACGCATCGGCACGTAACCAATCAGCTGTTCACTCCCTTCATCGGCCAGCGCCATCCAGAAATGTTCAACCTGCCCCAGCACAACGTAAGTTTTGCCGGTCTCAAGCGTACGGATCACTTTTCCGCCGTAGTCAGGACGGCTCATCAGGGATGCCGGGTACATGGCACGGTACGGTTCATTCACCTGAGTGAACTCCGCCGGAGGGGTAACAGCGTGACGGTGCGTCAGCGTGATGCCATTCACCTGGCTGGTCACAATCGTATCATCGGTGATCGCTGGTTTCTGCGGCGCCTTACAGCCCGCCACCGCCATAACAAACAGAAGTGATAACAATACGCGCAGTTTCATATGCTTTTCCGTAGCGATATTTAGAGGATGAAGAGAGGGGATAAAATTTGACTTAGGTGCTATTGTTAAAATAGTCGGAATATTTTCAGCAGGTAACTATTTTAAGGCATAGCTACCGCACGAACCCGACAGAAATGGGCCCAGCATGCTCCTGACATATTTTGACAAACGGTAGACAAGTTTACATGAGCTTGTCATCAATTCAATATTTCCCACCTGCTTAATGGCGTTTAATGATACGCCCAATGCATTATAGGATTAATCTCATAAAAAATGCGCACTTAGGTAAAATCGTCTTTTTCTTAGACAGATTTCGAGCATAACTCTATGAAAATTAATGGCTAAACAGGAAAAAGAGAACCACTATCATTAACGTAACCCCTTATTATCTCCACTACCATAATTAGTAGAATTTCATTTTTCTGTGCGCTGCGGGATATATCTGGGATATTTTCATTGTTGCATTCAGACGATAACTTTTATTGTGCACGAGCGTCCCGCATAAACAAATGGCGGCTAAGAAAATGGCAGAAATTTAATTTCGCGATCCGAAATAACCTGAGCAAAATTCCCCTTTGGGGTTATTTTTTGCACCTAAACAATTAAGCCCGGCTACATCTTTTTGCTCTCTCATCGTTCAGCGCGCTCCCTTGCAGCCCATAAACTGGGGGGTTCAGCGGCGCTGACAGTGAACCTCACGCAAGAAGTTTTACCGTTACTACATATTTCTTTTACTTCTTCCCAACATCTGCCGTTCTACTCTTTCACCCGGCACGCCTCATTTGTCTCTTCTACAATGTTCGCCTTCCGCTTGACTTATTTTGTGATAAAGGTACTTTTCAGGACATGAAGAAGATCCTGATTATCGTTCCTGATGGTGGCATGTTGTTTGAGGCCGCCGGTATCGCCGACATTCTGATGCAGGCCAACCGGCTGCACCCGGACGGCCTTGCGCAGCCCCGCTACCGCATCATTATCGCCACCACCCAGCCTCACCTGGTGATCCACGGCCAGTCCGGCTTAAACCTGCTGGCGGACTATCGCCTGCCGGAGCTGGATCCGCGCGAGCCGCTGGACACGATCATCATTACCGGTCGCGGCATGAATGAGCAGGAGAGCACCGCCGTGGTGGACTGGCTGCACCTTGCCGCGCCGCATGCGCGCCGCGTCGCCTCTGTCTGCGGCGGGGCCCTGCTGCTGGCACAGGCCGGACTGCTCGACGGGCGCCGGGCAACGACCCACTGGCGGCTGCTGGAAACCCTGAAAACCCGCTATCCTGCGGTCAACGTTGAGGGCGGCCCGCTCTATGTTCAGGATGGCCCCATCTGGACGTCGGGCGGCGTCAGCTCCGGGTTTGACCTGACGCTGGCGCTGGTGGAGGATGATTACGGCTTCACCCTCGCCCGCAACGTGGCGCAGGATATGGTGATGTACCTGCGTCGGCCTGGCGGCCAGCTACAGTTCAGCCGCTATAATCTGGAGCAGTCCGGTGCGAGCGGACCGGTCAGCGAACTGCAAAGCTGGATCCTGCAAAACCTCACCGCAGATTTGTGCGTCGAAAGGCTGGCCGAACGGGTCGCCATGAGCCCGCGCAATTTCACCCGCGTGTTCACGCGTGACGTGGGCGTGCCTCCGGCCCGTTATGTCACCGAAGCGCGCCTGGCCGCCGCCCGACAGCTTCTGGAGCAGACCCAGGCTCCGCTTGAGGTCATTGCCGAAAAAAGCGGGTTTGGTACCAGCATCAACCTGCGCCGCGTTTTTGAAAAGCAGCTTCATCTCACGCCGGGCGAATACCGCCAGCGCTTCCACTGCCGCAGAATGGCGTAATATGATCCTTTTTTGTCATTTACGCCATCTGACCTGACGCCTACAGTAACTCCAGACAACACAGATAAGGAGTGCATCATGGTTAAGGTCGGTATTAACGGTTTCGGCCGTATCGGACGTAATGTCCTGCGCGCGGCGCTGGGCAACCCGGATCTCCAGATTGTGGCCATTAACGATCTGACGGACAGTAAAACCCTCGCCCATCTGCTGAAATATGACTCTCTGCTCGGCACGCTGCCGGTGCCTGTGGAAGCGGCGGACGGCGCGCTACAGGTTGACGGGCAACGCATCACCGTATTCAGTGAACGCGACCCGGCAAACATTGCGTGGAAAGACGCAGGCGTTGAGGTGGTAATTGAAGCAACCGGCTTCTTCACCGAACGTGAAAAAGCGGCGGTGCATATCACGAGCGGCGGCGCAAAACGCGTCATTATTTCCGCCCCGGCTAAAAATGATGATCTGACGGTGGTGATGGGCGTGAACCACACGCTGTACGATCCGGCCCAGCATTTTGTGGTCAGCAACGGGAGTTGCACCACTAATGGTCTGGCGCCAGCGGCGCAGGTGCTGCACCAGCAGTTTGGCATTGAGCACGGGCTGATGAACACCACGCATGCCTACACCAACAGCCAGGCGCTGCATGACCAGCCGGAAAAAGATCTGCGCGGCGCGCGCGCGGCAGCATTATCGATTGTGCCTTACTCCAGCGGCGCGGCAAAAGCGCTCGGGAAAGTGATCCCCGAGCTTGACGGTAAACTCACCGGGTATTCTCTGCGCGTGCCGGTTCCGGTGGTGTCGATTGTCGATCTGACGGTGACGCTGAGCCGCAACGTGACCGCCGAAGAGGTGAATGACGCGTTCCGTCAGGCTGCCGCCAGCGGGCCGCTGAAAGGCATCCTGGGCTACAGCGATGAACCGCTGGTCTCCCGTGATTATCAGGGCGACCCGCGCTCATCCATCATCGACGGGCTTTCAACGCTGGTGATTGGCGGGAATATGGTGAAGATCCTGTCGTGGTATGACAACGAATGGGGCTTCTCGAACCGTCTGGTGGATCTGGCGGTGCTGATGGATAAGAAAGGGTTGTAGCCGATCGTATTGCCGGGTGACGCTTGCGCATACCCGGCCTGCAAAATGGCCCCTCTGCCTGCTAACAGGGGGGCATTATGACACTCTTCAGAAATAATATTTAAACCGCACACGACCGCCATAACGATCGTCGTTCTTATCGCTTCCCTTTTTCGGCGACGCGTTCACCCACGAAGCGTAGGCGCCCAGGTAAATGTTAAAGTTCTTCATCTTCATTACGTTGGGAATAAGGTATGGCGCATGGACAGTGTGAATATCATACTCACCCGGATCGGTGATCCAGCAATCATTCTCACACTCTGCGTCAAAGGTTGAAGTGTTAAATTCGTCGATTTCGTTATGTGCATAAATATAGCCCAGGTCATGGTGAATCCGTAACCGGTGCGGTCAGACTGATCGACCCAACGACCCGCGTCATCCCGATAGCCATAAGCATTGTTGACCAGATTGGTTTCCATGGCGACGGCCATTGAGAACGGGCCGTCCTGCCACGAAATAACTGGCCGGACATAGGCGACGTTCTTATCATTTTCCAGTTCCGGCCATGGTAGCGCTGGTCGACGTACAGATCGCTGCCGTCTTTGAACAGCGTATTCAGCTCGAAATACCAGTTATCCAGCGTTTTACTCATCAGGAAGTTACCGCCGCTGTCGGTACGGCCACGCCCCTCTTTCAGCATATAAATGTAACCATAGCCGTCGCTATAAAGATCGTCCGCTGTATTGCCTGAGTATTCAACAAAGGTATCCTGGTTAAGCGGGAACATATCGTAGGCTTCAAAACGTCCAACTTTAATTTCCCAGTCGTTTTCTGCGCCAAAGAAAAATACCGCATCATCAAGGTACATTTGCCCTGCCAAATCGCCCAGTGGTTGTACAGAAAATCCGGCAAAATGGCCGTTATCCATTTTTCGGTAACCCTCAAACCCCAGCAAAATACGACCATTAATATCCCACCGTTCTTTATCTCCCGGCGCCCAGTCGCTATTAGCACTTTACTTAACAGAAGTCAGACTGCCGGTTTTGCTGGCAGCATCCATATTAAATTCCACATCGCCATAAAATTTTATATATCCAAAGCCCGAAAGCGTCAGCTTCGGTGGTGCGTCTTTATTGACGGGCTTTTCTGAGTGGACGACCACGGGAGCAGCCTGCTGACTGGCCGCCTGCTGTTGTTTCAACGCCTCGATTTGCGCCTCCAGTTGCGCCAGTTTTTCATCTACGCTCGTCGCGCTTTGTGCCGCAAAAAGAGAGCCAGAACATAGTGCCCCCACGAGGACAACCATTTTTTTAATTGCATAGAATCCATCCTGAAATAAAAGTGAATACCCGAAGTGATGGGCCACTCTATTTCGTCTAAATGTTTTTCGGCAGGCTATTATGTTTTTTTGTTATGTCGGTTATGTTTTTTACTTTGTGTGACCTTCACGGAAAGTTATTCGCGGAATGTAATAAAGAAACACAAACCCGTTCACAGAATTAAAAAAGGTTGCAACCCATAAGCCTGGTCAATATTCATAGTGTGCCCTGACAGGATATTTAATTAAAATCATTCCCCAAAAAACATTCCCCGAGTAAATAGTTTTCGGCGCGCTTCTCACGTCCGGGCGCGGCGGTAAATTGTCTGGTAATGCGCAAAATGGGATATCTAACACGCGAAGCGGGCAATATTCGTCTAAGGTTTTCAGGTGATTGACGACAGCGGTGACGCTGCCCAGCGACGAATGGAGATGAACCGATGATAAAAACTCGAATGCTACGCCCTGGCTTGTTACACCTTACGTTGGCAGGCGCCCTACTCGGTGTTACCGCATTTGGTTATGCTGAAGACCAGCCAACGAGCCAGCAAAGCTCACCTGATATTCTCCTTGGCCCCCTCTTTAATGAAGTACAGAGCGCCAAACTGTTCCCGGATCAGAAAACCTTCGCGGATGCCGTTCCCAAAAGCGACCCGCTAACCATCCTGGCGGATTACCGGATGCAGCATACCCAGTCCGGTTTTGACCTGCGCCACTTCGTAGAGATGAACTTTATCCTGCCGAAGGAAGGTGAGAAATACGTTCCCCCTGAAGGCCAGAGCCTGCGCGAACACATAGACGATCTGTGGCCTGTACTGACCCGCACCACTGACAAAGCGAACAAATGGGACTCCCTCCTGCCCCTGCCAAAGCCCTATGTCGTGCCGGGAGGACGCTTCCGCGAAGTCTATTACTGGGACAGCTATTTCACCATGCTGGGGCTGGCCGAGAGCGGCCACTGGGATAAGATCGGCGACATGGTGGACAACTTCGCTTACGAGCTTGATACCTGGGGCCATATCCCTAACGGTAACCGCAGCTACTACCTGAGCCGCTCTCAGCCGCCTTTCTTCTCGCTGATGGTGGAATTGCTGGCCACGCATGACAGCGACGCGTTGAAGAAATACCGTCCGCAGATGGAGAAAGAGTACGCTTACTGGATGGAGGGGGCTGATGGGCTCCAGCCTGGTCAGGCGAACAAACGCGTGGTGAAGCTGGATGACGGCTCGATCCTCAACCGCTACTGGGACGATCGGGACACGCCGCGCCCTGAGTCGTGGCTGGATGACGTGACCACCGCCAAAAATAACCCTAACCGTCCGGCCACCGAAATTTACCGCGATCTGCGCTCTGCCGCGGCCTCGGGCTGGGATTTCAGCTCCCGCTGGATGGACGATCCACAGAAGCTGGGTACCATCCGCACCACCAGCATCGTGCCGGTGGATCTGAATGCGCTGATGTTTAAGATGGAAAAACTGCTGGCCCGCGCCAGTCAGGAAGACGGCGATAACGCCAGTGCAAGTAAATATGACGCGCTGGCCTCCGCACGTCAGAAAGCCATGGAAAGCCACCTGTGGAACGATAAAGAGGGCTGGTATGCGGATTACGATCTGAAAACCGGGAAGGTGCGTAATCAGCTGACGGCCGCAGCCCTCTTCCCGCTGTATGTGAAGGCCGCATCACAGGATCGCGCCGATAAAGTGGCCGCAGCCGCGTCGTCACGCCTGCTGAAACCGGGCGGTATTTCTACCACCACCATCAACAGCGGGCAGCAGTGGGATGCGCCGAACGGCTGGGCGCCGTTGCAGTGGGTAGCGGTGGAAGGGTTGCAGAACTATGGTCAGCAGAAAGTGGCGATGGACGTAACCTGGCGTTTCCTGAAAAACGTTCAGCATACCTACGATCGCGAGAAGAAACTGGTTGAGAAGTACGATGTCTCTTCGACCGGTACCGGCGGTGGCGGCGGTGAGTATCCGTTGCAGGACGGTTTCGGCTGGAGTAACGGCGTGACGCTCAGGATGCTGGACATGGTCTGCCCGAAAGAGAAGCCGTGCGACAGCGTACCGGAGAATCAGCCTGCGGCAAACGATGATGTTGCACCTGCGAAACAGGCGGCGCAGTAGCGCCCCTCACCCTGACCCTCTCCCCGGTGGGGCGAGGGGACGGTTCCGTGCAATAGATTGGCCCGGTAGCGAAGCGCCACCGGGCTTTTTTCAGAAGCTGTAACTCGCCCCGACCTGGAACGTGCGGTCACGGCCTATCCAGCAGTTGGTCGCGTCATAACAGGTGAGCGTCTCTTTGTTGGTGACGTTCTGCGCGCTCGCTTTCAGCGTCAGCCCCTCCAGCGATGGCGACAGCTCGCCCATGCGGTAAGATGCCGCCAGATCGTATTGCGTCGTACCGCCCAGCTTGCCTGCGTCGTTGGCTGGCGAGATCTCCATCGGCCCGGTGTAGCGTGCCCCTGCCCCCAGCGTTAACCCTCTCAGCGGCGTGCTGTCAAAGGTGTAATCCCCCCACAGATTAAAGGCGTTCTCAGGGACCTGCGTCGGTCGTTTGCCCTGGTACTTGTCATCTTCGGTATTGATGGCGTGGGTGTAGGCGTAGTTGGCAATCAGCGTCAGGTTATCCGTTGGACGACTCATAGCGGAAAGCTCCGCACCTTTCGATTCCACTTCCCCGGTCTGGCGATAGTTGAGGAAGCCCGGATCGCTGGTCACCACATTTTTCTGACGAATGTTAAACACCGAGGCGGTGAAGGTGGTTGCGTAATCCGCCAGCAGGTATTTCACCCCACCCTCCACCTGCTTGCTGGTGGTGGGCTTAACGTCTTTCGCGGTCAGCGTGCCCTGCGGCGATACCGGGGCGAACCCTTCCGAATAGCTGATAAACGGCGAGAGACCATTGTCGAAGGCATAAAGCGCGCCCAGTCGCTTGGTGAGGCGATCCTGCGATACCCAGGCTTTGTCACCGTTTTGCAGATAGTTGGTGGTGACAGAACGGTAGTCGTCATAGCGCAGGCTGGCCAGCACGTTCAGCCCGCCAAACGCAATCTGATCCTGGAGGTAATAGCCATTCTGCTGATAGCTGAGACGGTTTTTCTGCGCGGTTTCAAGCCCCAGCGCATCGTTATCGATCTGCGAGTGATCCGGATTACGCATATCGATACCCGGTGTGGACGAGGCGTAACGATAGTGGAAGTGAGAGTTCAGCTTCTGGTAGTCAAAGCCCGCCAGCAGATGATGTTTCCAGTCCCCCAGCGCGACGGTTCGGGTGACCTGGTTATCAATGTTGAAGCTCTGTAAATCTTCATCCGTGGTATAGGCGAAGCGGTTAAGCTGGTAGACCTCGCTGCCCGTCCCGGTTGAATAGGCGCTGCGCTGGTGGGTGTCCACGTCAAAGTAGCGCGCTTTCTGGCTAAAGCCCCAGCCACTGTCAAACTCATGTTCAAAGCTGTAGCCCAGCATCCACTGACGCTGCTTAAAGCCGCTCCACTCATCCCCGGCATAGTCACGACGTTCGGCGTATTTAGACCGTAGATAGCTTAGCGGCATCGGATCAGACGGCGTCAGGCTCGGCGTATTTTGCGCCAGCGCGTCAATGGTCAGGCGCGTTTTGTCATCCGGCTGCCAGGTCACGGAGGGGGCCACCAGATAGTTTTCATAGCGCGTGGTGTGCGCCTGTTCGTCACTCTCTGTCGCTTTACCCAGCAGGCGATAGTTCCAGTCGCTGGTCGCAATCTGCCCCGTGGAATCCAGGTACCCCTCTTTCAGATTGCGGTTTCCGGTGTTAAAGCCCAGTTCTGTTTTCGCCTCTTTCTGCGGCTTTTTACTCTGAATATTGACCAGCCCGCCCGGGGAGCCGCCGCCATACAGCACGGATGACGGCCCCTTCAGAATATCGACGCTCTCAATCAGCAGCGGATCGATTCGCGCTTTAGTGTTCCCGGTGACGTTATAGGGAAGTTGCAGGCCGTTGTAGAACTCCTGCTCGACGTTAAACCCGCGGATTTTGTACTCGCTCATGTAAGAGGTGCTCCCGCGCACCTCCGTGGAAACGCCCGGCGCATAGCGCAGGATCTCGTTTACCGAACTGGCGTGCCGCTGCTCAATCTCTTTAGCGGCAATGGTGTTGATCACCTGCGGCGTTTTACTTTCCGCGACGGCTGATTTCGTGGCGCTGTTGGTCCAGGCAGGGAGCGCGCTGCCCTGCTCTGTACCGGTCACCACGATGGTGGGTTCTTCTGCAAAAGCCTGTGTTTGCAATGCCAGCGTGACGGCGCCTGCTAACGCGCATAACGCAAAACGTGAGGTGCTCATAGTGTCGTCTTGTTATTAGATGGTATTGGTAACGCCAATTATTATCATTTCCATTAGCAAATCAATATCGGCGGAGAAAAACAGATCGTTTGTATTAAGTTTCATGCCAGCGTGCCGATAACCCAGAGACAGTCTGTCATCTATCGAGGAGCCATCTGGCGTGAGTAGCTACAGTGAGCAGTTCCTGAAACAAAATCCGCTGGCTGTATTAGGGGTGTTACGCGACCTGAAAAAGGGCGAGGTGCCGCTGCGCATCAACTGGTCAACCAGCCAGTTTATCAGCAAGATCCTGGACGTGACGGCAGAACACCTGATCGTGGATCTGGGTAGCCAGAGCGAAGAAAACCGTGCCGCGCTCCAGGCAGAAAACCTCTCGGTGATGGCCGAAACGCAGGGGGCTAAAGTCGAGTTTATACTGCCCCGCCTGACCACGATCGCGTACCAGGGTTTGCCTGCGTTTATCGCTCCCCTGCCCGCTAACCTCTGGTTCGTGCAACGCCGCGAGTTTTTTCGCATCAGCGCCCCGCTTCACCCGGCCTATTTCTGTAAGGCAAAAATGCCGGACAAAAAAGAGATCCGCTTTCGTCTCTTCGACCTGTCACTGGGCGGGATGGGCGCGTTAATGGATACGCCGAAGCCGGAAGGACTGGTGGAAGGCATGCGTTTTAGTCAGATTGAGCTGGATATGGGCGGATGGGGACGCTTCTGGTTTGACGCCCAGCTGATTGCCATCAGCGAGCGTAAGGTGGTGGACAGCAAAAACGAAACCATTACCACGCCGCGACTGAGCTTTCGCTTTCTGAATGTCGGGCCAGGCGCCGAACGCGAACTACAGCGCATCATCTTCTCACTGGAGCGTGAAGCGCGGGAACGCGCGAACAAAGTGCGCTGAAAGGCGTCGGGCAGCATGCTGCCGCCCGACAAAGGCGTTACATGGCGTCCATCGCTTTCTGTACTTTCCAGATATAACGTGGAGCCTGTGCTGAAGGATGATTCTTCACAACGTGCTCGAAGAATTCATCTTTATCCATATCGTTAATCTCTTCTATCGCCTCTTTGCGATCGGATGAGAAGGTTCGGAGCAGCGCGCCGGCTCCGTTAACGTACGACACCACCAGCGCATATTGCATCACTTCCGGATCGTCAATCCCCTTCAGAATGCCATGCTCGAGAATGCTCAGGTAAGCGGTTCCCATAGAGATATTACGTTCCGGGTTTTTCAGCTCGCTGGTGGATGGCTGTCCCTTCCAGCCCATGTAGCGATAGACCTCTCTTCCCGCCGTCGAGGCTTTTAACTGCATCAGCCCCACCGCATTCGATTTACTCACCAGCGTCGGGTTGCCGCCTGACTCCACGGCAATGATCGCCGTGATCAGACGCGGGCTCACGCCCCAGGCCTTCCCGGCTTGTTCGCTGATCGGCATCCACTGCATGGCCCGCTTTACCGGCACTTCAGGGTTCCAGGGGGGATTTTGATAATCATGTTTTGAACTACAGCCAGCGAGCAGCACAATCAAAAAAGCAAACCATCTCAATTTCACGTCATCTATCCTTATAGCCGGTCATCGCGGTACGTCGCCCCTTGAAGCAGGCGGCGTATAAGCGGCATGATATAGACAATTAGATTCTCATTCAGCAAGGAATTGCCATGCCTCAGTTTCATCTCATCGCACCGTCAGGCTACTGCATCAACCAGGAGGCGGCACAGCGGGGCGTTCAGCGCCTGCTGGAAATGGGCCATCAGGTAGAAAATCAGACTATTATCCCCCGCCGTATGCAGCGTTTTGCCGGTACGGAGGCGCAGAGACTGAGCGATATCAACAGCCTGGCGACGCTGGAAGGTGAAAACACTATTGTGCTGGCCGTGCGCGGCGGCTATGGCGCAAGCCGGCTGCTGGAGAGCATCGACTGGGCCGGGCTGGCCGCGCGCCAGCAGCAGGATCCGCTGTTAATCTGCGGACACAGCGATTTCACGGCGATCCAGCTCGGCCTGCTTGCGTTGCATAACGTCATTACCTTTAGCGGCCCGATGCTGGCCGGCAACTTTGGTGCGCCGGAGCTGGATGCGTTTACGCAGGACCATTTCTGGCGCGCCCTGCAAAACCCGACGTTCACCATCGAGTGGCAAGGCAATGGACCGCACTGGGAATGTGAAGGACAGCTGTGGGGCGGCAACCTCGCGATGCTGGTGTCGCTGATTGGAACGCCGTGGCTGCCGCAGATCACGGACGGCATACTGGTGCTGGAAGATA
This sequence comes from Enterobacter cloacae complex sp. 397G4, assembly GCF_050031515.1. Taxonomy (NCBI): domain Bacteria; kingdom Pseudomonadati; phylum Pseudomonadota; class Gammaproteobacteria; order Enterobacterales; family Enterobacteriaceae; genus Enterobacter; species Enterobacter cloacae complex sp. 397G4. The sequence goes on from NZ_JBLGWE010000001.1 coordinate 2,811,193, forward strand.
TCAACGAACACCCGTTCCGCGTCGAACGTATGCTGTTGCAGCTGTATCACGCCGGGATCCTGGATCGGCAGTCGGCCATTGTGCTGGGCAGTTTTAGTGGTTCAGCCCCCAACGATTACGATGCGGGCTATTCCCTGGAGACGATGATTGATTTCATTCGTTCCCGGCTGGATATCCCGGTGATCGCCGGTCTGGATTTCGGCCATGAGCAGCAAACCGTTACCCTGCCGCTGGGTGCCCAGGCGCACCTTGTACACGATAATTCAGGAAGTCGGTTAACAATCAGCGGTCATCCGGTCTTAAAGGCATAAAAAAGCCGTTATTCCCCCTCAATAAAACGCAGTTAACGTTGTTATTATGTTAGGGTTTTAATAACAGCGTTCACATTGAGGTGGGAGTAAGACGACATTGGGTGCCACAGCGATAATCAGTCTTTTCATTCTGGGTTCCATCCTGGTAACCTTTAGCATTTTATTAAGTTCATTTTCATCGCGTCTTGGCATACCTATTCTTGTCATTTTCCTGGCTATCGGCATGCTTGCCGGGATCGACGGTATCGGCGGTATCCCCTTCGATAATTACCCTTTCGCCTATATGGTGAGTAACCTCGCGCTGGCGGTGATTCTGCTGGACGGTGGAATGCGCACCCAGGCAAGTTCGTTTCGCGTTGCCTTAGGCCCGGCGCTGTCTCTGGCGACCGTCGGCGTGCTGATCACCTCCGGCCTGACCGGCATGATGGCGGCCTGGCTGTTTAACCTCGATATAATGGAAGGCCTGCTGATTGGCGCGATTGTCGGCTCTACCGATGCGGCGGCGGTTTTCTCGCTGCTCGGCGGCAAGGGGCTGAACGAACGCGTGGGCTCCACGCTTGAGATTGAATCCGGCAGTAACGATCCGATGGCGGTGTTCCTGACCATTACCCTGATTGAGATGATCCAGCAGCACGAAACCGGCCTGAGCTGGATGTTCGCCTGGCACATCCTCCAGCAGTTTGGCCTCGGGATTATCATTGGTCTCGGCGGCGGTTACCTGTTACAGCATACGATTAACCGTATTACGCTGCCTTCCGGCCTTTACCCGCTGCTGGCCCTGAGCGGTGGGATCCTGATCTTTGCCGTCACCACCGCGCTGGACGGCAGCGGTATTCTGGCGGTTTACCTTTGCGGTTTCCTGTTGGGCAACCGACCGATTCGCAACCGTCACGCCATCTTGCAGAACTTCGACGGTCTGGCCTGGCTGGCGCAGATCGCCATGTTCCTGGTGCTGGGCCTGCTGGTGACGCCGTCGGACCTGCTGCCTATCGCCGTACCGGCGCTGCTTTTGTCGGCCTGGATGATCTTCTTCGCCCGTCCGCTGTCGGTGTTTGCCGGGCTGCTGCCGTTCCGCGGGTTTAACCTGCGTGAGCGGATATTTATCAGTTGGGTGGGGCTGCGCGGCGCGGTGCCAATTATTCTGGCAGTGTTCCCGATGATGGCCGGGCTGGACAACGCCCGCCTGTTCTTCAATGTCGCCTTCTTCGTAGTGCTGGTGTCGCTGCTGTTCCAGGGAACGTCGCTGGGCTGGGCGGCGAAAAAAGCCAAAGTGGTGGTACCGCCCATTGGCTGGCCGGTCTCCCGCGTGGGGCTGGATATTCACCCTGAGAATCCCTGGGAACAGTTTGTCTACCAGCTAAGCGCCGATAAGTGGTGCGTGGGCGCGTCCCTGCGCGATCTGCATATGCCCGCTGAAACGCGCATTGCCGCCCTGTTCCGGGATAACGCCCTGCTTCACCCGACCGGCAGCACGCGGCTGCGTGAGAACGATATCCTCTGCGTGATTGGCCGCGAGCGCGACCTGCCGGCCCTCGGCAAGCTGTTCAGCCAGTCGCCCCCGGTGGCGCTGGATCAGCGTTTCTTCGGCGATTTTATCCTCGAAGCCAGCGCCCGCTTTGCGGATGTGGCGCTGATTTATGGCCTGGAAGGTGGACTGGAGAATCGCGATAACCAGCAAACCCTGGGTGAGATTATTCAGCAATTATTAGGAGCTGCGCCGGTCGTCGGTGACCAGGTGGAGTTTGCCGGGATGATCTGGACGGTAGCGGAGAAAGAAGATAACGCGGTGCGCAAAGTCGGCGTAAGGCCGATGGAGGAGGAGGCGGAGTAGCTGCTTTTTTGCCGGGTGGCGCTAACGCTTACCCGGCCTACGTTCGGGCTTTTGTAGGCCGGGTAAGGCGGAGCCGCCACCCGGCACACACACAGGTTACACCGTCACAACAGGGACTCTTGGCGCCAGCGCGCACATCAGCTCATACCCGACGGTGCCCGCCGCAGCGGCCACATCATCAATTTTAACCTCGTTGCCCCACAGCTCAACCGGTGACCCGATCCCCGCCTGGGGACACGGCGTCAAATCGATGGCCAGCATGTCCATTGAGACGGTGCCTACCGTGCCGGTGCGCACGCCATCGACCCACACCGGCGTGCCACTTGGGGCGATGCGCGGATAACCATCTGCATAGCCCCCCGCCACGATACCGATGCGCTGTTCACCTGCTGCCCGATAGCGGCTGCCATAGCCCACCGTATCGCCCGCTTTCAGGGTTTGCACGCCGATAATCTCGCTTCGTAACGTCATCACCGGCTTCAGGCCGCTGTTGGCGATATCCTGCCACTGACCTGAGGGTGACGCGCCGTACAGTACGATCCCCGGACGTACCCAGTTGTAGTGCGCCTCGGGATGCCAGAGCGTTGCCGCTGAGTTCGACAGCGAGCGCGGACAGTCCAGACCTTCTGCCGCCTGCTCAATGCGGACCATGGCATCGGCAATGCCGTCCGGCTTTTCCGCATCGGCGAAGTGCGCCATCAGCGTCATCTCACCGACGTTTTTCAGCGCACGAAGCTGCTGCCAGACCGTATGCACCCGTTCAGGCTGGAAGCCCAGACGGTTCATCCCGCTGTTCACTTTGAGATAGATATCCAGCGGGGCATGCAGCTTCGCGTCCTGGATGGCCTTGATCTGCCAGTTACTGTGAACGCTGGTCGTCAGGCGGTACTTATCCAGCAGAGGCAGATCCTGCGCATGAAAGAATCCTTCCAGCAGCAGGATCGGTCCTTTCCAGCCGCGCTCGCGCAGCAGGATGGCCTCTTCCAGATTCAGCAAGGCAAAACCATCGGTGCCGCCGAGCGCACTCCAGATACGGTCGATACCATGACCGTAGGCGTTGGCTTTCACCACCGACCAGACACGAGAACCCGGCGCAGCACGGCGAACAATTTGCAGGTTATCCTTCAGCGCCTGCAAATCCAGCTGGGCCAGAATAGGACGGGACATGACGACTCCTTAATTATGCGCGCCGTGCAGGTGTTGTGGACGCGATGGGGTAAACCCTGATTGATAGCGTGCGGCGCTCAAATCGTCAAACGGAATTGCCGGCGTCCTTCCGGAGATCAGGTCGCTCAGCAGCTGGCCCGAACCGCAGGCCATGGTCCAGCCAAGCGTGCCGTGGCCGGTGTTGGTCCACAGATTTTTGTATGGTGTACGGCCCACAATCGGCGTGCCGTCCGGGGTCATTGGGCGCAGGCCGGTCCAGAACGTTGCCTGCTCAATGAAGCCGCCGCGCGGGAAGAGATCGCCCACGACCATCTCCAGCGTTTCACGACGCGGTTTGAGCAGCTCGGTATTGAAGCCCACGATTTCCGCCATGCCGCCGACGCGGATCCGGTTATCGAAGCGGGTGATGGCGATTTTGTAGGTTTCATCAAGAATGGTCGAGACCGGCGCGCCGCTGTCCTCTTTCACCGGGATGGTCAGGGAGTAGCCTTTCAGCGGATAGACCGGGATATCCAGGATGCCTTTCAGCATCGCGGTTGAGTAGGAGCCAAACGCCATCACGTAGGCATCGGCTTTAATTACCTCTTCCCCACACTTCACGCCGTAAATCTTCTCCCCTTCCGACAGCAGTTTGTCGACAGAAGTATTGAAGCGGAATTTCACCCCGGCCTGCTCACACATGCGCGCCAGACGCTGGGTGAATAGCTGGCAGTCGCCGGTTTCATCGTTCGGTAAACGCAGACCGCCCGTCAGCTTGTGCGCGACCTCGGCAAGCGCTGGCTCCACCTGCGCCAGCTGGCTGGCTTCCAGCAGCTGATACGGTACGCCCGCATCTTCAAGCACGGCGATATCGCGGGTCGCGTTTTCGTACTGTTGCGCGGTACGGAACAGCTGAAGTGTGCCGCCCTGACGCCCTTCATATTCAATGCCCGTTGAGGCACGCAGCGCCTTCAGGCAGTCGCGGCTGTATTCCGCCAGCCGCACCATACGCCCCTTGTTTTCCATATAGTGGCGGGTGTCGCAGTTGCGCAGCATCTGCCACATCCATTTAAGCTGGAACTGCGTGCCGTCAAGGCTGATCGCCAGGGGCGCATGTCGCTGAAACATCCATTTGATCGCCTTCAGCGGAACGCCCGGGGCCGCCCACGGCGCAGCGTAGCCCGGAGAGATTTGCCCCGCATTCGCCGCACTGGTTTCCAGCGCCGGACCGGATTCGCGATCGATAACGGTAACCTCATGTCCCGCCTGACTTAAATACCAGGCGCTGGTTACGCCAACGACACCACTTCCCAGTATGACAACACGCATAGCCACTCCATTATGAGCAAAAGAACAATCATCTAATTACAGATTGATAACCTAGTTGAAAATATTATTCAACATATGACTTTTTTATGGTGACTCAACTCACATATCCCGCTGTATCAGGGGATGGCGCTTATTTGGGATCTCCTGCTGCGCGTTATTTTTAACCAGTAGAAAATTCTGTGAGCACCGCTTTATTTGCCGTATCGAAAACGCGAAATCGCAAAGAAAAAATTTCTGCGCCCCGCGTATTTGAATGGGGTGATCTATGCTTGAAAGGAGGCTCTCCAGTCAGAGAGAGCGACCAACAACGAGGGCGCGCTAATGGCTACACTAGATTCCATGTCCAGGGACAGCACCCGTCTGAGCGATGGACCCGACTGGACCTTCGAGTTGCTGGATGTCTACCTGGCGGAGATCGACCGGGTGGCCAAACTCTATCGTCTGGATACCTATCCCCATCAGATTGAAGTCATCACCTCGGAACAGATGATGGACGCTTACTCCAGCGTCGGGATGCCAATTAACTATCCGCACTGGTCGTTTGGCAAAAAATTCATTGAGACAGAGCGGCTGTATAAGCACGGGCAGCAGGGACTGGCGTATGAAATCGTCATTAACTCTAACCCGTGTATTGCCTATCTGATGGAAGAGAACACCATTACCATGCAGGCGCTGGTGATGGCGCACGCCTGCTATGGACATAACTCGTTCTTCAAAAATAACTATCTGTTCCGCAGCTGGACGGACGCCAGCTCCATCGTCGATTACCTGATCTTCGCCCGCAAATACATTACCGACTGCGAAGAGCGCTACGGCGTGGACGAGGTGGAGAAGCTGCTGGACTCCTGCCACGCTCTGATGAACTACGGCGTTGACCGCTATAAGCGTCCGCAGAAGATCTCATTGCAGGAAGAGAAAGCCCGGCAGAAGAGCCGCGAGGAGTATCTGCAAAGCCAGGTGAATATGCTGTGGCGCACCCTGCCGAAACGTGAAGAGGAGAAAACCGTCGCCGAGGCGCGTCGCTACCCTTCCGAGCCGCAGGAAAACCTGCTCTACTTTATGGAGAAAAACGCCCCACTGCTGGAGCCGTGGCAGCGTGAGATCCTGCGCATCGTGCGCAAGGTGAGCCAGTATTTCTATCCGCAGAAGCAGACCCAGGTGATGAACGAAGGCTGGGCGACCTTCTGGCACTACACCATTCTTAACCACCTGTACGACGAAGGAAAAGTCACCGAGCGGTTTATGATGGAGTTTCTGCACAGCCACACCAACGTGGTATTCCAGCCGGCATATAACAGCCCGTGGTACAGCGGCATTAACCCGTACGCGCTCGGCTTTGCCATGTTCCAGGATATCAAGCGTATTTGTCAGTCGCCCACCGAAGAGGACAAATACTGGTTCCCGGATATTGCCGGTTCAGACTGGCTGGAAACGCTGCACTTCGCGATGCGTGATTTTAAGGATGAGAGCTTTATCAGCCAGTTCATGTCGCCGAAGATCATGCGTGATTTCCGCTTCTTCACCGTACTGGATGATGACCGCAACAACTACCTGGAGATCTCCGCGATCCACAACGAAGAGGGTTATCGCGAGATCCGCTCGCGCCTGTCATCCCAGTACAACCTGAGTAATCTTGAACCGAACATTCAGGTCTGGAACGTGGATCTGCGCGGCGACCGCTCCCTGACGTTGCGCTATATTCCGCACAACCGCGCGCCGCTGGATAAGGGGCGTAAGGAAGTGCTGAAGCATGTGCATCGCCTGTGGGGATTTGACGTGTTGCTGGAGCAGCAGAACGAAGATGGCAGCGTGGAGCTGCTGGACCGGTGTCCGGCGCGGTTGAATACGCTGTAGTTTGTTGCCGGGTGGCGCTTTGCTTACCCGGCCTACGGGTTTTGTAGGCCCGGTAAGCAAAGCGCCACCGGGCGAAAAAAAACCTCTCAATCGAGAGGTTTTTTATTTTAGCGGCTCTGAATCGCTAAATCACCCGGCAGCGTTTTCTGCATCCGGTGCCAGATTTCACCGGAGTCGTGGCCGTAACGACGCACCGTTTCATAGACCTGATCGTGCAGCCCTTCGGTGCAGAGTTTGCTCAGTTTATGGTAGAAGCCGAGCGCCAGGCTGCGGGCTTCAGGGTTAGCAAAATAGTGACGACCAATGCGCGTATATAACCCTTTCATTCCATTCAGGATCAGACCGTAAACCGGATTGCCGGAAGCAAACGCCAGACCGCGGAACACGTTGTAATCCAGGGTCGCAAAGGCATCCGCGTGGTCTTCCACCTCATTAGCGGTGGCAAGCACTTTCAGCGCATCTTCAGGATGCTGACGAAACGCGGTGCGGATGAAAATGGTGGCGATGTTGGTGCGCACGGAAAGCAGATTATCAATCAGCTGCGGTACGCTTTCGTGGTCGAGACGCGCCAGCGTTTCCAGAATGTTCAGCCCGGACGTTTCCCAGAAGTTGTTCACCTTAGTGGGTTTGCCATGCTGTATCGTCAACCAGCCATCGCGCGCCAGACGCTGGAGCACTTCTCGCAGCGTGGTACGGGTGACGCCAATCAGTTCAGAGAGTTCGCGTTCAGCAGGTAGAATTGATCCCGCAGGGAAACGATTATTCCAGATGCTTTCAATGATGTACTCTTCCGCGAAACCCGCCGGGCTCTGCGCCTTAATGACCATAGTGAGATTTCCATTACACAGCTTTAGCAAATTGCACTCATCATACCAGAGGCGCGCAGAGGCAGATAGCGCAGCAGAGACAGAAAAGAGGGATCGCCGTTTCATTTTTATGAAATTTACAAATGGCTTAATCCCCCGCTCTGCCGCCATTTTTGCGTATACTGATGTCTTGTCTTATTTGACGGGTAAAGGACGTCTGTCGTGGAAATTTCATTTGGGCGCGCGCTGTGGCGCAACTTTTTAGGTCAGTCACCTGACTGGTACAAACTCACTTTACTGGTATTCCTGGTCGTTAATCCCGTTATCTTTTTGCTGGATCCCTTCGTTGCCGGGTGGATGTTGGTCGCAGAATTTATCTTTACCCTGGCGATGGCGCTGAAGTGCTATCCGCTGTTGCCCGGCGGGCTGCTGGCGCTGGAAGCCGTGGTCATCGGAATGACCAGCGCGGAGCATGTTAAAAACGAGATAGCGTCGAATCTTGAAGTCCTGCTGCTGCTGATCTTCATGGTGGCGGGGATCTACTTTATGAAGCAGCTTCTGCTGTTTATCTTCACCCGTTTGCTGCTGAGCATTCCGTCGAAAACGCTGCTCTCGCTGGCGTTTTGCCTCGCCGCGGCCTTCCTCTCTGCCTTCCTGGATGCGCTGACGGTCGTTGCGGTGGTGATCAGCGTCGCCGTCGGCTTTTACGGGATTTACCACCGGGTGGCCTCGTCTCGTCCTGGCGATAACTTGCAGGACGACAGCCACGTTGAGGCGCACAACCGCGATGTGCTGGAACAGTTCCGCGCGTTTCTGCGCAGCCTGATGATGCATGCGGGCGTGGGGACGGCGCTGGGCGGCGTGATGACCATGGTCGGGGAGCCGCAAAACCTGATTATCGCCAAAGCGGCTGAATGGCATTTTGGCGAATTTTTCCTGCGCATGGCGCCCGTCAGCGTGCCCGTGCTGGTCTGCGGGTTAGCCACCTGTGTGCTGGTCGAAAAATTCAACCTCTTTGGGTATGGCGCGAAGTTGCCCGATCAGGTCCGCCAGGAGCTGCATAAGTTTGACGAGCAGAGCCGCAAACAACGCACGCGCCAGGAGACGCTGCGCCTGATTGCACAGGGTTTCATCGGCGTGTGGCTTATCGCTGCGCTGGCCTTCCACCTTGCCGAGGTGGGGCTGATTGGCCTGTCGGTAATTATCCTTGCAACCAGCCTGGGCGGCGTTACGGACGAACATGCTATCGGAAAAGCCTTTACCGAAGCGCTGCCGTTTACCGCCCTGCTGGCGGTGTTTTTCGCGGTCGTGGCGGTGATTATTGACCAACATCTGTTCGCGCCGATCATCGCGTTTGTGCTTCAGGCTACGCCAGATTCGCAGCTAACGCTGTTCTATTTGTTTAACGGTCTGTTGTCCTCTATATCCGATAACGTCTTTGTCGGGACGGTATACATCAATGAGGCCAAAGCCGCGATGGAGCAAGGGATTGTCAGCAGTGAACAGTTCGAGCTGCTGGCGGTGGCGATCAACACCGGAACCAACCTCCCCTCCGTGGCAACCCCGAACGGTCAGGCGGCATTCCTCTTCCTGCTGACCTCGGCGCTGGCACCACTCATACGACTTTCTTATGGAAGAATGGTCTGGATGGCGCTGCCGTATACGCTGGTGCTTACCCTGGTTGGTTTGCTGTGCATCAAAATTACTCTCGTTCCCTGTACGCAATGGTTATTGCAAGCAGGTATACTTGCGGCGCATTAAAATTCGTTTACACTGCGCTGTCTAAGCATGTTCCAGGGAAATGATTATGTTGCGATTTTTGAACCAGTGCTCACGCGGTCGCGGAGCGTGGTTGTTGATGGCCCTGACCGCCTTTGCGCTGGAAATGGTCGCGCTGTGGTTTCAGCATGTGATGGGGCTGAAACCTTGCGTACTGTGTATTTATGAGCGTTGTGCGCTGTTCGGCATTATGGGCGCGGGTCTGGTAGGTGCGATTGCACCCAAATCACCGTTACGCTATGCGGCAATTGCCATCTGGCTATACAGCGCCGGGAAAGGGATTGCGCTTGCCTGGGAGCACACCCAGATGCAGCTTCACCCGTCGCCGTTTATGACCTGTGATTTTGCCGCCCGCTTCCCGAGCTGGCTGCCGCTGGATAAATGGCTGCCGCAGGTGTTTGTGGCCTCCGGTGACTGCTCTGTACGCCAGTGGGAGTTCCTGACGCTGGAGATGCCGCAGTGGCTGGTGGGCATTTTTGTCGCCTACTTTGTGGTGGCGCTGCTGGTGCTGATTGCCCAGCCGTTCAAACCAAAGAAACGCGATCTTTTTGGAAGGTAAAAGCAAAACGGCAACGTCAGTTTTGTTGGTCGGGTAAGCGCAGCGCCACCCGACAAAATTGCGCACAATAAAAAACCCGCCTCGGCGGGTTTTTTATTGTCACCGATTAGGGTGATTCATAATGTGGTCTTCCCAGTCGCGCACCTCGGACTCTTTCACCGCAATGTGGCGCACGGAAATACGTTCACCGTGCATCGCCGCTTTCGACCCCGTCAACAGCGGATGCCATGTGGGCAGATCTTTTCCTTCCGCCAGCAGGCGATACGCGCAGGTATGCGGCAGCCACTCAAAGGTCGGCAGATTTTCACGGGTTAACTTGATGCAGTCCGGCTCATATTCGAAACGGCGCTCATAGTTGCGGCACTGGCAGGTTTTGATGTTTAACTGCTTGCAGGCTACGTTGGTGAAATAGATCTCGTCCGAATCTTCATCCATCAGCTTATGCAGGCAGCACTGCCCGCAGCCGTCACACAACGATTCCCACTCCGCGTCGGTCATGTCGTCGAGAGTTTTGCTTTGCCAGAAAGGAATGTCGTTCATCGGGATGTCCACACGTCAAAATAGAGCGCACCTTATAACGAGTCTGGCACGTTGATGCAAGTTTTGCCGCCCTTTTCAGGCGGCAAGGTGCTTTTACAGCACGCGGGTTTTCAGCGACAGGCCGTTAAAACTGACGTCCAGTTCGTCGCCGCCAAGCAGCGGCCCCACACCTTCCGGAGTGCCGGTGAGGATCACGTCGCCAGGTTTCAGGGTGAAGAAGCGGCTCATGTAGGCAATCAGCGGAACGATCTTATGGATCATGTCAGCGGTTGTTCCCTGCTGGCGGATCTCGCCGTTGACCTTCAGGCTGAGCTGCGTGTTCTGCGGATCGTCGGTAAATTCACTCACCGGAACGAAACCGGAAATCGGGCATGAATTATCAAAACCCTTGGCTTTTTCCCACGGCTGCCCCGCTTTCTTCATTTTGCCCTGGACGTCACGCAGCGTCAGGTCGAGCGCGACACCGTAACCCGCAATCGCCTTCTCTACATGCTCTTCAGTTGCCTGGCGCAGCGTCGCGCCGATCAGCACCGCCAGTTCCACTTCATGATGCACCGAACCCAGTCCCTGCGGCAGAACCAGCGGCTGGCGAATATCGCACAGTGCGGTTTCTGGCTTAATAAACAGAACCGGCTCTTCCGGCACGGCGCTGCCCATCTCCTGAATATGTTTTGCATAGTTGCTGCCCACGCAGACCACTTTGCTGACGGGATAATCCAGTAATGCACCTTGCCAGTTATGATGTTGATACATGGTCGACCCCTAATCGGTTGATGAGTTGTTCCCGGAAGGACCCGGGCTTATTTCTTTCCGCTCAGCTCAAGGTGCTGTTTTAATAAATTCTCCGGTGGCGGCGGAAGCTGTAAATAATAGCCCTGCTCGATTAACGCCTTTTTGACTTTCTCAAGATCGGCGTTCACCAGCTTCTTACGGCCGTCCAGCGGCAGCAGCATCGCCAACTGCGGTCGACCAAAGCTTTTCATTAATTCTTCAGGCACGCGGGAAAAATCGTCTTTCTTTTCGACATAAAGGTAGGTCTGGTCGCGGCTGGTACTTCTGTAGATCACACAAAACATGTTTTTACTCTGAATTAACGGGTGGTTGCTTGCCTCAATATACTCCTGACTATAACATGCCTGATACTCTTCGGAATATCGCGGCGATGTGTTGCGGTTAATAGCAAATTGAGTAAGGCCAGGATGTCAAATACGCCCATCGAGCTTAAAGGCAGTAGCTTCACCTTATCAGTGGTTCATTTGCATGATGCAAAACCCGAGGTTATTCGTCAGGCGTTAGAAGACAAAATCGCGCAGGCTCCCGCTTTTCTTAAGCATGCTCCTGTCGTCGTCAATGTAAGCGACCTTGAGGGGCCGGTTAACTGGAAGCGACTCCAGCAGGCCGTCGTCTCCACGGGGTTGCGCATCGTGGGTATTAGCGGCTGCAAAGACGCAGAGTTAAAAGCCGAAATTGAACGCGCGGGTTTGCCCTTGTTAAACGAGGGCAAAGAAAAAGCCCCGCGTGCAACGCCTGCAACCGTTCCCGCTCCCCCGCCTCCGGCGCAAAATGTAGCCCCAGTCACAAAAACGCGATTGATTGATCTGCCGGTTCGTTCCGGTCAGCGCATTTATGCGCCAAACTGTGATCTGATTGTTACAAGCCACGTCAGTGCGGGCGCAGAACTGATTGCAGATGGCAATATTCACGTTTACGGTATGATGCGTGGGCGTGCGCTTGCGGGCGCCAGCGGCGATCGAGAAGCACAAATTTTTTGTACTCACCTGACGGCAGAACTGGTGTCTATCGCAGGTGAATATTGGCTGAGCGATAAAATCCCAGCCGAATTTTATGGCAAAGCGGCCCGTCTGCAACTGGCAGATAACGCTTTGACCGTTCAACCGTTAAATTGATCCCTTTTAACAAGGAATTTCTATGGCACGCATTATTGTTGTGACTTCGGGTAAAGGAGGCGTTGGCAAGACCACCTCCAGCGCGGCCATCGCTACTGGTTTGGCCCAGAAGGGAAAGAAAACCGTCGTAATCGACTTCGATATCGGTCTGCGTAACCTGGACCTGATCATGGGTTGCGAGCGTCGCGTGGTGTATGACTTCGTGAACGTCATTCAGGGCGATGCCACCCTTAACCAGGCGCTGATTAAAGATAAGCGTACCGAGAACCTCTACATTCTTCCGGCGTCCCAGACCCGTGATAAAGACGCCCTGACCCGCGAAGGCGTGGAAAAGGTGCTCGACGATCTGAAAAAGATGGAGTTCGACTTCGTGGTCTGCGACTCCCCGGCCGGTATCGAAACCGGGGCTTTGATGGCGCTCTACTTCGCGGATGAAGCCATCATCACCACCAACCCGGAAGTCTCGTCAGTACGTGACTCCGACCGTATTCTCGGCATTCTGGCCTCGAAATCCCGTCGCGCGGAAAATGGCCAGGAGCCAATCAAAGAGCACCTGCTGCTGACCCGCTACAACCCGGGCCGGGTGAACAAAGGTGACATGCTGAGCATGGAAGACGTGCTGGAGATCCTGCGCATCAAACTGGTTGGCGTGATCCCGGAAGATCAGTCCGTGTTGCGCGCCTCTAACCAGGGCGAGCCCGTGATCCTGGATACACAGGCAGACGCAGGTAAAGCGTATGCGGATACCGTTGACCGTCTGCTGGGAGAAGAACGTCCTTTCCGCTTCATTGAAGAAGAGAAGAAAGGTTTCCTCAAACGCCTGTTCGGAGGATAAGTTATGGCATTACTGGACTTTTTTCTCTCGCGGAAAAAAAGCACCGCCAACATCGCAAAAGAACGCCTGCAAATCATTGTGGCGGAACGTCGTCGTAGCGACGCCGAACCGCACTACCTGCCGCAGTTGCGCAAAGACATTCTGGAAGTGATCTGCAAATACGTGCAGATTGACCCGGAAATGGTCACCGTTCAGCTGGAGCAAAAAGACGGGGATATTTCGATTCTGGAGCTGAACGTGACGCTTCCGGAAGCGGAAGAGTCGCGTTAATCCGTTTGTGGTTTTGTAGGCCGGGTAAGCATCGCGCCGCCCGGCAATTTCCCCGGTGGCGCTGCCGCTTACCGGGGCTACAATTCTTTAGCGCGGATACCCTTCCAGCAGGGTATTCAGGCGTTCGGCCATCAGTTCCCCCCGCCATCCGGCGACCAGTTCCGGTAAACCATTTTGCGGTTTCAACTTCCAGTGCCAGTTCAGCAGCTGGTTAATCTGACGACGTGAAGCCAGCAGTTCGGCACTCAGTTTGCTTTCCCCCGCCACCGTCTGCACCAGCGCTTTGATATCTTTGAACGCCTTGCGGTAGCCCGGCATATCCATCAGGTTAAGCAGCGGTTCTGGCAGTGCGTCCTCCGGCAGTTGCTGAGCTTTCTCTACCAGCGCGAGCAGCGTTTTACCGTGGAAACGGATCTCACTTCCGGAAAGGCCAATGCTGTCCAGCTCACCAAGGCTACCCGGCATATAGCGCGCCACCGCCCACAGGTGTTCTTCACGCACCACGAAGTTAACCGCCAGATCGCGCTCACGCGCTTTACGCAGACGCCAGTCAGCCAGCAATTGCAGACAGGCCAGTTGACGGGTGCGCAGCTGCCAGGCGTTGGTGATGTCACGCCAGGCTTCTTTCGGATCAACCACTTCCTGGCGACGCTGCTGCGTCATGCGGCACTCGTCCAGTGCGGCAGACAGCCAACCGGACGCCTCAGCCTCTTTCATGAGCTGGCCGGCAATTGGAAGAAGATAAAAGACGTCTGCCGCGGCGTATTCAAGCTGACGCGCCGTCAGCGGACGCGCGAGCCAGTCGGTACGCGATTCGCTCTTATCCAGCGTCAGACCGGTGTACTCTTCCACCATCGCCGCAAAACCCCAGGAGAGCGGACGACCGCTGAACGCCGCGAGGATCTGGGTATCAATCAGCGGCTGCGGCATGATGCCAAAGGTGTTGAGAAAGACTTCCAGATCTTCACTGCCCGCGTGCAGATATTTGGTCACGGCGGTATCCAGCAACAGCTCGCGCATTGGCGCCCAGTCGGTAATGCCGAGGGGGTCAATCAACGACACGTGTTTGCCGTCATACATCTGAATCAGACCCAGCTGCGGATAGTACGTTCGGGTGCGGACAAATTCCGTATCCAGGGCGATAGCGGGAAATTCACGCGTCACCTCGCACAGCGAAGCCAGCTCGTCGTTGGTAGTGATCATCTGGTAATTCAAATCGGACTCTCTCTTGTTTGCGCCCATAAAAAACGCCGGATTAACCGGCGTCTGGGCGATTAACGTGAAGCTCAGGCCTTATTGTCCACTTTGGCACGGGCTTCGTCACGTAATTCTCGTCGTAATATCTTCCCGACGTTGGATTTCGGCAGCTCATCCCGGAATTCCACCAGCTTCGGCACTTTATAGCCCGTCAGCTGACGGCGACAAAACGTTATCAGCGCATCCTCGGTCAGAGAAGGATCTTTCTTGACCACAAATATCTTCACCGCTTCACCGCTGCTGCCGGAGGGAACGCCCACCGCCGCCACTTCCAGCACGCCGCTGTGCTGCATCACCACGTCTTCGATTTCGTTCGGATAGACGTTGAACCCTGACACCAGGATCATATCTTTCTTGCGATCGACGATGCGCAGGAAACCTTCGTCATCCATCACCGCGATGTCGCCTGTGTGCAGCCAGCCGTCTTTGATGATCTCATCCGTGGCATCCGGACGTTGCCAGTAGCCCAGCATCACCTGCGGCCCTCTGACGCACAGCTCCCCTGGCTCACCGTGAGGCACTTCGTTATCCTCATCATCCACCAGTTTTGCCTCCGTCGACGGGACCGGCAGACCGATACTGCCGCTGTGGTAGTCGATATCATGCGGGTTAACGCTGACCAGCGGGGCGCACTCCGTCAGGCCATAGCCTTCCAGCAGATATTGCCCGGTGAGTTTCACCCAGCGCTCGGCAACCGCCTGCTGAACCGGCATCCCGCCACCCGCAGAGAGGTGCAGCGTGGAGAAATCGAGCTGCTGGAACTCTTTATTGTTAAGCAGCGCGTTAAACAGGGTGTTCACGCCGGTCATGGCGGTGAACGGGTATTTCGCCAGCTCTTTGACCAGCCCCGGAATGTCGCGCGGGTTGGTGATCAATACGTTTTGACCGCCAAGCTCAATAAACAGCAGGCAGTTCATGGTCAGCGCAAAAATGTGATACAGCGGAAGCGCGGTGATCACCAGCTCCTTGCCCGGGTGCAGCAGCGGCCCGTAGGTGGCATTAACCTGCTCAAGGTTCGCCAGCATATTTCGGTGGGTCAGCATCGCCCCTTTCGCCACGCCGGTGGTACCGCCCGTGTATTGCAGAAATGCCAGATCCTCAGACACGATCTCCGGCTTCACGTACTGCATCCGGTAGCCCGCATGCAGGGCGCGGCGGAAAGAGATGGCATCCGGCAGGTGGTATTTCGGCACCAGCCGCTTAACGTATTTAACGACAAAGTTGACCAGCGTACCTTTCGCGGTAGAGAGCTGGTCGCCCATGCGCGTCAGGATGACGTGTTTAACCTGGGTTCTTTCAACGACTTTTTCCAGCGTGTGGGCAAAGTTGGAGACAATCACAATCGCCGCCGCGCCGCTGTCATTCAACTGATGTTCCAGCTCGCGCGGGGTATAGAGCGGGTTAACGTTAACCACGATCATCCCTGCCCTGAGGATCCCGAACAGCGCCACCGGGTATTGCAGCAGGTTTGGCATCATCAGCGCGACGCGATCCCCTTTCTGCAAGCCCAACCCTTCCTGTAAATAGGCTGCAAACGCCCGGCTGCGCTCTTCCAGCTTACGGAAGGTCATCACTTCGCCCATATTCACAAATGCAGGCTGGTCAGCGTAACGCCGTACCGAGTGTTCAAATAATTCAATCAGGGATTGATAACGGTCAGGATTGATCTCCGCAGGGACATCCGCGGGATAACGGTTAAGCCAAACCTTTTTCAATGCATCACCTCTGAAATGAGTGTTCGTCGTCATCACAGCCCCGATAATAAACAGTTTGTTAACATTATATTAACTCAGCGTACCAGTTTATTAATTGTTCAGATTGCAGGTTGCGAAGCGCGTCACTCTTTTTTTTCGTTTTATCCGTAAAAAAACAGAGACAGCGGCTGAGCCGCTGTCTCTTTCCTAACAATAACAGTAAGTTACTCAGTTACGATTGTTTGAACCTGTGCAGGGCCTGGATTGTACCAACCCCAGCCACCGTAGCCGTAACGATACGGATGCGGTCCCCACATCCACGGATCAATTGGCTGTGGCGGCATCACCACCTGCTGGGCAATACGCCAGCGTTTGTAGCCGTTCACCTGCATGGTCATAAATTTGTATGGCGTATTGCCGATTTTCCCCGCCACCGAACCGGTAATCGGTCCGACGACGGTTACCAGCTGCCCGCGGAAATCTACCGGATCGAGGAAGCCGCTGACGTCAGCGTAGATCCGCCCGCGCGAGGCTTCACCCAGAACAGGCCGCGCGCCGTCGTCCAGCGGGACAGTGGCAATCTCCAGCCGGGTTTTCCCCTGCTGGTTTAGCACTTCAACCACCTTGCCGCCAAACCGCGCTTCCTGCCCGACATACAACTCCGGGGCATTCATCACGCGTACCAGATCCTGCTGTGGCGTCGGGCTGGTGCCCTTGATCGCATCAGGAACGGTGACGCACCCGCTCAGTGCTATGGCAACCGCGCCTGCCATAAGAAAGCGTACAACTTTAGTCTGAACCGCCATGATGCGACTCCTTTTTCTCAGTTCCTGTTACTGAGATTCACTCGCGGCCAGGAAGTTTCTTCCACGCGACGGTGTTTCGTAAATAAACCGGTTCAGCATGTTCAACCGCCACGGTTTTTCCTGCGGCAAGCAGCTGACAGGCAATCGGCAGCATATCTTCGGCGGCAGGCAGGAGCATGTTACCGTCCACCAGCGTAAGGCCGGTGTCCTTCGCCATCTCAGGCCATGCCGGCCAGCCGGTTCCGACCGTCGCCCACTCACCGGAGAGCTGCTTCAGGCGCCCGGTGACGGCTTCAGGTTTAAGCACCGCTTCCGTCTCTTCGCCGTGCCAGACGCCGTTTTCGTCACGGGTGTACTCCGCCCAGTAGACTTCCCCCATGCGGGCATCAATCGCAGCCAGCACGCGGGTGGCCCCGGTCATCCGCCAGGCGCCCTGAGCCATGGTCGCAAGCGTTGAGACGCCGATCATCGGCAGGTCAGCGCCCAGCGCCAGCCCCTGCGCAATGCCAATCCCGATACGTACGCCCGTAAAGCTGCCCGGACCACGGCCGTAGGCCAGCGCGTCGAGGTCAGTCAGGGCGGTGTTGCCCTCGGTTAAAATGGTTTTTACCAGGGGCAGAATACGTTGGGTGTGTTCCCGTGGGCACTCTTCAAAATGAGCAAAAGTCGTACCGTCGTTCCACAGGGCAACGGAACAGGCCTCTGTCGCGGTATCAATAGCCAGAATTCGCATCAGTCGTCGCGCTCTCGCAATGGTCAGTCACAAAATGGCGCGCATCTTAACACACTCCGGGAAGAATTACTCCGCCGTCGGGTTCGCCAGGAAGCGGACCGCGCGTTTAATATCCCGCGTGCGCGGCGCGGGCGGCAGGCTGGCGAGGAAGGTGGAGCCGTAGGGACGCATCACCAGGCGGTTGTCGCAGATCACCAGCACCCCGCGGTCGGTGACGTCGCGGATCAGTCGCCCTACCCCCTGTTTAAGCGTGATGACCGCGTCCGGCAGCTGGACGTCGTCGAACGGATCGCCCCCGCGCAGACGGCAATCCTCCATGCGCGCTTTCAGGAGCGGATCGTCCGGCGATGTGAACGGCAGCTTATCGATAATCACCAGCGAGAGCGTATCGCCGCGCACGTCCACCCCTTCCCAGAAGCTGCTGGTCGCCACCAGCAGGGCATTACCGGCGCTGACAAACTGCTGGAGCAGCTGGCCTTTGCTGGTTTCCCCCTGCAACAGCACCGGTAGCGTCATGGTGGCGCGGAACTGCTCGGCCAGATCGCGCATCATGGCGTGTGAGGTGCAGAGCATAAAGCAGCGCCCGTTGTTGGCCTCAATCATCGGCTTCAGCATGGCCGCCAGATGGCGCGCCGCGCCCGGCTGGTTAGGCAGCGGCAGATTGCGCGGCACGCACAGCAGCGCCTGTTTCTCATAGTCGAACGGGCTCGGCAGAAGCAGGGATTCCGCCTGCTCAATGCCGAGGCGCTCGGTAAAGTGGTGCAGATCGTCATTGACCGACAGCGTGGCCGAGGTAAAGACCCAGGTGCCGGGCTTTTGCGCCATCACCTCTTTGAATTTATCAGCAACGGTCAGCGGCGTGAGCGCCAGGGTGAAGTGGCGCGAGGTACATTCGTACCAGTAGCTATAGCCCGGCTGGTTGATCTCTTTCAGCCGCTTCAGCCGCCCACGGTAGAGCGTGGCGCGCTCGAAAGCGGCGTCCAGCAGCGCTGAACGTCCGAGGGACAGCTTCGCCACGTCGTAACAGAGTTCAAGGGCATCATCGAGCAGCAGCAGCGCGCGCTGGATATTTTTGTCTGCGAGCAGTTCGCGCAGGTTGCCGCGATAGCCCGGCTCGCCAAGCTGTAAGCGGAAATCCTGTGCGCATTGCGCCAGGCGGTCCGCGCACTTCTGCAACTGCTGGGTATCTTTGAGTTCGGTGCGATAGGCAATGGTAATATCTTTCGCCAGATCCTGAAGCTGACGGCTGGAGAGCGACTGACCAAAATACTGGCTGGCGATGTCCGGTAGCTGATGGGCTTCATCGAAGATCATCACCTCCGCCTCCGGGATCAGCTCGCCGAAACCACTGTCCTTGACCACCATATCCGCAAGAAACAGGTGATGGTTCACCACCACCACGTCGGCGTCCATCGCGGTTTTACGCGCTTTCACCACAAAACAGTCCTTATACAGCGGGCAGTCGCTGCCGAGGCAGTTGTCATTGGTGCTGGTCACCAGCGGCCAGGCCGGGGAGTCTTCCGGCACGCTCGCGCAGGTGCTGATGTCCCCCTCCTCCGTCTGGTTGGCCCAGGCGCGCAGGACGATCACATCGCTCAGAGTTTGTACCGGCAGGTCGCCGCCCGCCAGCGCCTGCTGTTCAAGACGCTCCAGACACAGGTAGTTAGAACGCCCTTTCAGCAAGGCCAGACGCCCTTTGTATTTCAGCGCTTTCGCCACCGTGGGTAAATCGCGGCTGTAGAGCTGATCCTGGAGCGCTTTTGATCCCGTAGAGATGATCACCTTTTTTTTCGCCCGCAGCGCAGGAGCGAGGTAAGCATACGTTTTCCCCGTACCGGTGCCGGCCTCCACGACCAGCGGCTGCGCCTTGTCGATGGCGTGCGCGACGGCATGCGCCATCTGACGTTGGGGTTCGCGCGGTTTAAAGCCGGGAATAGCCTGTGCTAACTGACCTTCTGGGGAAAAATCGTCTGCCACGGTGTTCTCTCACTGTATTTTTGCACAGGGATTATGTCAGCCCCTTCTCTCCGGTGCCACCCCAAATAGTGACGACGGCGGAACATTATGGCAGTCTTGCCGCCTGACGACGAAAGATAACGAGGATACGTTTATGACAATTACGCGCATTGATGCCGAAGCCCGCTGGTCTGATGTGGTGATCCACAACCAGACGCTGTACTACACCGGCGTCCCTGCCAATCTGCACGCCGACGCCTTCGAGCAGACCGCCAACACCCTGGCGCAGATCGACGCCGTACTGGAAAAACAGGGCAGCGACAAATCCCGCATTCTGGATGCGACGATTTTTCTGGCGAATAAAGACGATTTCGCGGCGATGAATAAAGCCTGGGATGCGTGGGTGGTGGCGGGTCACGCGCCTGTACGCTGCACCGTACAGGCCACGCTGATGAAACCGGAATATAAGGTTGAGATCAAGATTATCGCGGCAGTGTAAGCCGGTTATTCTTCATCTTCATCCTCAAAGCGCGCCACGATCCGCTCGCCGGTATGGGTGGCGCGAAGTTCTTCCGCGACCTGGGAAATTGCCTGTCCGCTGCTCATCCCCTGGGACATCAGCTCCTGAATACGTTCAACGGCTTTCTGCTGTTGGTCATGGCTGAGAGAAGGTAAACCTGCAAACATCGTTAACTCCTGCTAAATTATTCGCGCTAATTATTTCACGCTGCCCGGTAGTATGCCATACATGAACATGCGCTTCCCCACTGTTATGACCTTGCCCTGGCGTGCAGACGCCGCCGAGTTCTGGTTTGCCCGTCTGAGCCACCTGCCTTTTGCGATGCTCCTGCACTCCGGGCATGCGGATCATCCCTACAGCCGCTTTGACATTCTGGTGGCCGACCCGGTTAAAACGCTGACGACCGATGCGCTGTCGCCAACGGACGATCCGCTGATGCGGCTCCAGAACGAGATCCATGCTCTGGGCTTATCTGCCACACCGGATCCGGATCTGCCTTTCCAGGGGGGCGCGCTGGGCCTGTTTGGTTACGATCTGGGTCGCCGTTTCGAAAAGCTGCCCGAGCATGCGCAGGCGGATATTTCCCTGCCGGATATGGCGGTGGGGCTGTATGACTGGGCGCTGATCGTGGATCACCGTAAGCAGACGGTTTCTCTGCTAAGCCACCGGGACGTGCAGGCGCGTCTGGCCTGGCTTGAGGCGCAACGGCCCGCCGCCCCGGAACGCTTTATGCTAACCTCCGGCTGGCGCTCGAACATGAGCGCGGAGGAATACGCGGAAAAATTCTCCCGCGTGCAGGCGTATCTTCACAGCGGCGACTGTTATCAGGTCAACCTCGCCCAGCGTTTCCAGGCGGCATACGAGGGAGACGAATGGCAGGCGTTTACCCGCCTCAATGCCAGCAATAAGGCCCCGTTCAGCGCATTTTTACGCCTTGAACACGGCGCCATCCTCAGCCTTTCGCCTGAGCGTTTTATTCACCTGGCTGACGGTATGATTCAGACCCGCCCGATAAAGGGCACCCTGCCGCGCCTTGCGGATGCCGACGCCGACCGTCAGCAGGCGGAGACGCTGGCGGCCTCGCCGAAAGATCGCGCTGAAAACCTGATGATTGTCGATCTGATGCGCAATGATATTGGCCGCGTCGCCGAGCCGGGCAGCGTGCGCGTGCCGGAGCTGTTCGTCGTGGAGCCATTCCCGGCGGTGCATCATCTGGTCAGCACCATCACCGCACGTCTGCCGGCCTCGCGAACCGCCTGCGATCTGCTCCGCGCCGCGTTTCCGGGCGGCTCCATTACCGGCGCGCCGAAGGTCCGGGCGATGGAGATCATCGACGAACTGGAACCGCATCGCCGCAACGCCTGGTGCGGCAGCATCGGCTATGTGAGTCTGTGCGGCACCATGGATACCAGCATCACTATTCGCACCCTGACGGCCTGCGACGGTAACCTGTACTGTTCCGCAGGCGGTGGCATTGTGGCCGACAGCCAGGCGGAGGCGGAATATCAGGAAACCTTTGATAAAGTGAATCGTATCCTGAAACAACTGGAGAACTCACGGTGAAGAAAGACAACCTGACGCTGGATGATTTTCTGTCGCGCTTTCAGCTTCTGCGGCCCCAGGTTAACCGCGCCACGCTGAATCAACGTCAGGCGGCGGTGCTGATCCCGGTCGTGCGTCGTGAGCAGCCGGGTCTGTTGCTTACCCAGCGCTCACCGCATATGCGAAAACACGCCGGTCAGGTTGCGTTCCCGGGCGGCGCGGTGGACAGCACCGATGCATCCCTGATTGCCGCCGCACTGCGCGAAGCGCATGAGGAAGTGGCGATCCCCCCGGAGGCGGTCGAGGTGATCGGCGTGCTGCCGCCAGTGGACAGCGTAACCGGTTTTCAGGTCACGCCGGTCGTTGGCATTATTCCGCCCGATCTTCAGTATCACGCCAGCGTCGATGAAGTTTCAGCGGTATTCGAAATGCCGCTGGAAGAGGCCCTTCGTCTGGGTCGCTATCACCCGCTGGATATTCACCGCCGCGGACACGATCATCGGGTCTGGCTGTCGTGGTATCAGCATTATTTTGTCTGGGGCATGACGGCAGGCATCATTCGTGAGCTGGCCCTGCAAATCGGCCTGAAGCCTTGACTATACTTTACATTCCACCCTTTTCTGGCAGGTTTGCGATCGGCGTCGCGCTATTAGCAAAACCATCGTTAACCATTAGTTTAATTCATGTGAATAGTTAAGCCGAGGTTGGTGTTCCCTCTTACACTATGCGCAGTTATAACATCGTTACTGGAACCCCAGTAACCCTGTCAGGAGTGTGAAAGTGATTAGTATATTCGACATGTTCAAAGTGGGGATTGGTCCATCTTCTTCCCACACTGTAGGGCCGATGAAGGCCGGTAAACAGTTCGTCGATGATCTGGTCGAAAAAGGATTACTGGAAAGCGTTACCCGTGTCGCCGTAGACGTTTACGGTTCACTGTCATTAACGGGTAAAGGCCACCACACCGATATCGCCATTATTATGGGTCTGGCGGGCAATATGCCGGACACAGTTGATATTGATGCCATTCCGGCATTTATCCGCGACGTGGAAACGCGCGGTCGTTTGCTGCTGGCTAACGGCCAGCACGAAGTGGACTTCCCGCAGGATGACGGGATGCGTTTTCGTAGCGACAACCTGCCGCTGCATGAAAACGGCATGACCATCCACGCCTGGAGTGGCGAAAAAGAGATCTACAGCAAAACTTACTACTCCATCGGCGGCGGCTTTATCGTTGACGAAGAACACTTTGGTAAAGAGAGCGCGGGCGACGTCAATGTGCCCTATCCGTTTAAATCGGCCACCGAGATGCTGGGCTACTGCAAAGAGACCGGTCTGTCCCTGTCAGGCATGGTGATGCAGAACGAACTGGCGCTGCACAGCAAGAAAGAGATCGAAGACTATTTTGCTAACGTGTGGCAAACCATGCGCGCCTGTATTGACCGCGGGATGAACACCGAGGGTGTTCTGCCTGGGCCACTGCGCGTGCCGCGTCGTGCCTCTGCTCTGCGCCGCATGCTGGTCACTACCGACAAGTTCTCCAATGACCCAATGAACGTGGTCGACTGGGTGAACATGTTTGCCCTCGCGGTTAACGAAGAGAACGCAGCGGGTGGTCGCGTCGTGACGGCGCCAACCAACGGCGCGTGCGGTATCGTTCCGGCGGTGCTGGCCTATTACGATCACTTTATTGAGCCCGTGACGCCGGACATCTATATCCGCTATTTCCTCGCGGCAGGTGCTATCGGCGCGCTGTACAAAATGAATGCGTCCATCTCTGGTGCCGAAGTAGGCTGTCAGGGTGAAGTGGGCGTGGCCTGCTCTATGGCAGCAGCGGGTCTGGCGGAACTGCTGGGCGCCAGCCCTGAGCAGGTGTGCGTGGCGGCGGAAATCGGTATGGAGCACAACCTCGGTCTGACCTGTGACCCGGTTGCCGGCCAGGTGCAGGTGCCGTGCATTGAGCGTAACGCCATCGCCTCCGTCAAAGCGATCAACGCCTCACGTATGGCGATGCGCCGTACCAGCGAGCCACGCGTGTCGCTGGATAAGGTTATTGAAACTATGTACGAAACCGGCAAGGACATGAACGCGAAGTACCGTGAGACCTCGCGCGGCGGTCTGGCCATTAAGGTGCAGTGCGACTAAGCCTTCCTTTCGCCCATCTGCAACGGATGGGCGAATTTTCCCCTCTCGTCTCGTCGCTTCACGTATTCCCCACTACACTGTCACTGTTGCGTCTGGCTTTTCCGGCCGGTGCTTAACAGGCGACCGTTCATGCAAACTGCACAAACGATCATTAAAGACTATCGCCGAAAACGCGTTATCGTCTGTGTCACGGTTGCGCTCGTTACGCTCGTCCTGACGCTGGGTATTCGCTTTATTTCACAGCGCAACATAAATCAGGATCGGATCCACGACTTTACCCACCACACCGTGCGTGCGCTTGATAAGGTGCTTCTTTCGTTAGAGGCCCAGCGGGAAACGCTACTTTCACTGGTTGGCATACCCTGTTCCGAAGCAAATCTGATCCTGCGAAAACAGGCGGCGCTCCTCCAGACCGTACGCTCCATCGCCCTCATTCAAGACGGAATACTGTATTGCTCAAGCGTCTTTGGCAGCCGTAATGTGCCCGTCAGTGAGTTTGTGCCGGAGCTGCCGGTCAGTGAATCCAGGCTGTTGCTGCTGACCGATCGGTGGCTGGTAAAAGGCAGCCCGGTACTGATTCAGTGGTCTCCCCTCGCGAGCGACGGCAACGACGGGGTGATGGAGGTGGTGAATATCGATCTCATCACTAAAATGATTCTCGAGCCGCAGCGGCCGCAGATCACCGACGTTGTCCTGAGAGTAGGAGATAACTTCCTCCGCGACGGGCAACAGGTGACGACTACGCCGACCTTCAATGAAAACGCCTCCCTGCTGGAACAATCGTCACAGCATTACCCTTTCAGCGTCACGGTGAGCGGCCCCGGGCCTGGCGAAATGGCGTTAAAAAATCTGCCCACCCAGCTGCCGCTGGCGTTAATGCTCAGCTTACTGATGGGCTATATCGCCTGGCTCGCCACCGCGCGGCGCATCAGTTTCACCTGGGAAATCAATATGGGAATTGCGGCCAGGGAGTTTGAGCTCTTCTGCCAGCCGCTGGTGAATGCCCGCACCCGGGAATGCGTCGGCGTCGAGATCCTCCTGCGCTGGAACAACCCGCGTCAGGGATGGATTTCGCCCGATGTCTTTATCCCTCTGGCCGAAGAACATAACCTGATTGTTCCGCTTACCCGCTACGTCATCAGCGAAACGGTGCGGCAGATAGGCTATTTCCCGGCCTCGCGCGATTTCCATATCGGCATTAACGTGGCCGCCAGCCATTTTCGCCGCGCTGCGCTGATCCAGGATCTCAACCGCATCTGGTTCAACGCCAGCCCTGTTCAACAGTTGATCGTGGAGTTAACCGAACGCGATGCGTTGCTGGATGTGGATTACCGCATCGTGCGGGAGCTGCACCGCAAAGGGGTGAAACTTGCGATTGATGATTTTGGTACCGGCAACAGCTCACTTTCATGGCTAGAAAAACTGCATCCGGATGTGCTGAAAATTGATAAATCCTTCACCACCGCGATCGGCACCGACGCCGTGAACTCAACGGTAACGGATATTATTATTGCGCTGGGTCAGCGGCTGAATATTGAACTGGTTGCGGAAGGGGTGGAAACCGAGGAGCAGTCACGCTACCTGCGCCGTCACAGCGTACATATTTTGCAGGGGTACTTGTATGCGCGGCCAATGCCGCTGCGCGAGTTTCCGAAATGGCTGGCGGAAAGTCACTCTCCGCCAGCCCGCCACAACGGACACATCGTGCCCTTACTGCCGTTACGCTAGATAGCGTTACTCTTCTTCGTCGTGTGCAGAGTGCTCTTTAACAATACGCACCATATCAACGCGATAGTCGTTGGCTTCGACGATGGTAATTTGCAGCGGCGGCAGCTCCAGCACATCACCAATACGCGGGATCTGCCCGTTAACGGCAATCACCAGCCCCGCGACGGTGGCAATGTCTTCATCATCATTGACCACGTTTTCGACGCCCAGCGTGTGCGAGAGCGCGTGCAGGTCGGTGGTGCCTTTCACCAGCCAGCCGTCACCGTCGGCAACGATTTCCGGGGTTTCATCCGCATCAGGGAATTCACCGGCAATGGCTTCCAGCACGTCCAGCGGCGTCACCAGGCCCTGTACCACACCAAATTCATTGGTGACGATAACAAAGCTCCCGCGGGCACGACGCAACACGCCCAGCAGGTTGATCGGATCCAGCGTCTCCGGTACCACGATGGCGGGCGACGCGGCCGCTACGGCCTCGACGTTAACGCCCTCTTCCAGCGCCACCAGCATCTCTTTCGCGCGTACCACACCGATAATCTCATCCAGCTCACCCCGGCAGACCGGGAACAGGCTGTGTGGCGAGGAGAGCAGCTGCTGACGAATTTCGTCGACGCTCAGGTTGGCGTCCACCCAGCTGATCTCACCGCGCGGCGTCATAATGCCGCGCAGGGAGCGGGAAGCCAGCGAAAGCACGCCGTTGATCATGTAGCGTTCTTCTTCCACAAACGCGCCTTCCGGCACCGGAACCGGGTTACGGTTCTCGTTATCAGCCTGCACGTTGACCTGACGACGTCCGCCCATCAGTCGCAGAATCGCATCTGCGGTACGGGCTCGCAGCGGCTGATTCGACTGCTGCTTAATAAAGTTACGGCGCGCAATCTGGTTAAACAGCTCGATCAGAATCGAGAAGCCAATCGCGGCGTACAGGTAGCCTTTCGGAATATGGAAGCCAAACCCTTCTGCCACCAGGCTCAGACCAATCATCAGCAGGAAGCTCAGACACAGCACAACGACCGTCGGATGCTGGTTGACGAAACGCGTCAGCGGTTTTGACGCCAGCAGCATTACCGCCATCGCAATCACCACCGCCGCCATCATCACCGGCAGATGGTTCACCATGCCGACCGCCGTAATCACCGCATCCAGTGAGAAGACCGCATCAAGCACCACAATCTGGAGAACAACCACCCAGAAGCTGGCGTAACCCTTACCGTGGCCATCATCGTGCTGCCGGTTCTCCAGCCGTTCATGCAGCTCTGTTGTGGCTTTGAACAGCAGGAACAGTCCCCCCACCAGCATGATTAAATCGCGGCCGGAGAAGGTGAAATCCATGACGGTGAACAGCGGCTTCGTCAGGGTAACCATCCACGAGATCACAGACAGCAAGCCCAGACGCATGATCAGCGCCAGCGAGAGGCCGATCAGACGGGCTTTATCACGCTGTTTCGGCGGCAGCTTATCCGCGAGGATGGCGATAAACACCAGGTTATCAATACCGAGAACGATCTCCAGCACGACCAGCGTAAGCAAGCCTACCCAGATTGACGGGTCCATTAAGAATTCCATGACACGCTCCTGCTAAAGGAATGACAAAACGGTGCCCCGCTAATTTCGGGCATTTCAAAGGGAATGAGAGTCGATGCGTGGCGAAGATCGCCGATGAATAAGGCGCGGAATGGCCTGGAAGATGACTGACGTCGGTGACGGTCCATATAGTGGGCTGTAGCCCTATACTCCTGAATAATTAAACGGACGCTAAACATATCAGAGACAATTGGTTTTTAGCAAAGATTTACGTTCCTTTGCAAACTTCTGTAACACACGCGGATTAACTTAAAGAAAAATCTGTAAGGCTTAGCTAAATTACGGATCTTCATCACATAAATTATTTTTTCACTATCTAAAATAATTCGCGGAAGTCTTAGTTTTTTGAACTCTAACCCTTATCTGAATCGATTCGGTTCGCCAATACGATTCTCAGTACGCCTGCCTGGCAGACGTATACATGATAATAAAAGGAGGTAGCAAGTGACCATTGCTATTGTCATAGGCACACATGGTTGGGCTGCGGAGCAGTTACTCAAAACGGCAGAAATGCTGTTGGGCGAGCAGGAAAACGTCGGCTGGATCGATTTCGTTCCCGGTGAAAATGCCGAGACGCTGATTGAAAAATACACTGCTCAGCTTGAGAAGCTGGATACCAGCAAAGGCGTGCTGTTTCTCGTGGATACATGGGGCGGCAGCCCGTTCAACGCTGCCAGCCGCATTGTCGTCGATAAAGAGCATTATGAAGTCGTCGCCGGGGTGAATATCCCGATGTTGGTGGAAACCTTCATGGCGCGTGACGACAACCCAGGTTTTGATGAACTGGTGGCACTGGCGGTGGAAACCGGTCGCGAAGGCGTGAAGGCGCTGAAAGCGCAGCCGGTTGAAAAACCGGCCCCTGCCCCTGCTGCACCAAGGGCGGCAGCACCGGCGAAGCCAATGGGTCCGAACGATTACATGGTTATCGGCCTTGCGCGTATTGATGACCGTCTGATCCACGGCCAGGTGGCAACACGCTGGACCAAAGAGACCAACGTACAACGCATCATCGTGGTCAGTGACGAAGTGGCCGCCGACACTGTCCGTAAAACCCTTCTTACCCAGGTTGCACCGCCGGGCGTCACCGCGCACGTCGTGGATGTCGCCAAAATGATCCGCGTTTACAACAACCCGAAATATGCGGGTGAGCGCGTGATGCTTCTCTTCACCAACCCGACAGACGTCGAACGCATTGTTGAAGGCGGCGTGAAAATCACCTCCGTTAACATTGGCGGTATGGCATTCCGTCAGGGCAAAACGCAGGTCAACAACGCGATTTCAGTGGATGCGAAAGATATCGAGGCCTTCAACAAACTGAATGCACGCGGTATCGAACTGGAAGCCCGTAAGGTTTCCACGGACCAGAAACTGAAAATGATGGATTTGATCGGCAAAGTGGGGAAATAAGCCCGGGCCGGTTTTTCATATAGAGCTTATGTAATAGGAGAAGTGCAATGGAGATTACTACTCTTCAGATTGTGCTGGTGTTCATCGTCGCATGTATTGCGGGTATGGAGTCCGTACTTGATGAATTTCAGTTCCACCGCCCTCTGGTGGCCTGTACGTTGATTGGCGCCGTTCTCGGTGACATGAAAACCGGTATCATCATCGGTGGTACTTTGGAAATGATCGCCCTCGGCTGGATGAACATCGGTGCGGCAGTTGCGCCAGATGCCGCGCTGGCGTCCATTATTTCAACCGTTCTGGTTATCGCTGGTCATCAGAGTATTGGTGCCGGTATCGCGCTGGCCATCCCGCTGGCCGCAGCGGGTCAGGTGCTGACCATTATCGTCCGTACTATTACCGTTGCCTTCCAGCACGCGGCGGATAAGGCGGCCGAAAACGGCAACCTCACCGCGCTCTCCTGGATCCACGTTTCTTCCCTGTTCCTGCAAGCGATGCGTATCGCGATCCCTGCGGTTATCGTGGCGATTTCTGTCGGTACCAGCGAAGTTCAGGGCATGCTGAATGCGATCCCTGAAGTGGTTACCAGCGGTCTGAATATCGCCGGGGGTATGATCGTGGTGGTCGGTTATGCGATGGTCATCAACATGATGCGCGCGGGCTACCTGATGCCATTCTTCTACCTCGGCTTCGTTACCGCTGCGTTCACCAACTTCAACCTGGTTGCGCTGGGTGTGATTGGTGCGGTGATGGCGATTCTTTATATCCAGCTCAGCCCGAAATACAACCGTGTCGCGGGTGGCCCTGCGCAGGCTGCTGGTAACAACGATCTCGATAACGAACTGGACTAACAGGTGAGCGAAATGGTTGATATGACAAAAACTACCACTGAGAAAAAACTCACTCCGGGTGATATTCGTGGCGTGTTCATCCGTTCTAACCTGTTTCAGGGTTCATGGAACTTCGAACGTATGCAGGCGCTCGGCTTCTGCTTCTCCATGGTGCCGGCCATCAAACGCCTGTATCCGGAAAACAACGAAGCACGCCGTCAGGCAATTAAGCGTCACCTGGAATTCTTCAACACCCATCCTTATGTTGCGGCGCCGGTTCTGGGCGTGACGCTGGCAATGGAAGAGCAGCGTGCGAACGGGGCTGAGATCGACGATGGTGCCATCAACGGTATCAAAGTTGGTCTGATGGGGCCGCTGGCAGGCGTGGGCGACCCGATCTTCTGGGGTACCGTGCGTCCGGTCTTTGCGGCGCTGGGCGCCGGGATCGCCATGAGCGGCAGCCTGCTCGGTCCTCTGCTGTTCTTCATCCTGTTCAACGCGGTGCGTCTGCTGACCCGTTACTACGGCGTGGCGTACGGTTATCGTAAAGGGGTGGATATCGTTAAGGATATGGGCGGCGGCTTCCTGCAAAAACTGACTGAGGGGGCGTCAATCCTCGGCCTGTTTGTAATGGGGGCGCTGGTTAACAAGTGGACGCACGTGAACATCCCGCTGGTGGTATCGACGATCACTGGTCAGGATGGTCAGACGCGCGTTACCACCGTGCAGACGATTCTGGACCAGCTGATGCCGGGCCTGGTACCGCTGCTGCTAACCTTCGCCTGTATGTGGCTGCTGCGTAAGAAAGTGAACCCGCTGTGGATCATCGTTGGCTTCTTCGTCATCGGTATCGCGGGCTACGCCGTCGGCCTGCTGGGTCTGTAATAAAATGCGTTACCGACCGGGGGCTTGCCCCCGGTCTTTTTATCTGGAGGATGAATGACTGTCACGGACACCGTACTGGTTTTATTTATTGTTGCCCTTCTGGCTTACGCGATCTATGACGAGTTCATTATGCCTCGCCGCCACGGCGAGACGCTGCTGACCCTTCCCCTCTTACGCCGTGGACGCATTGATGCGTTTATCTTCGCCGGTCTGGTAGTCATCCTGATTTACAATAATGTGACCAGCCACGGCGCAATATTAACCACATGGTTATTATGTGCGCTGGCATTAATGGCGATTTACCTGTTCTGGATCCGCTCGCCAAAACTCATTTTTAAAAAACACGGATTCTTCTTCGCCAATGTCTGGATAGAATATAACCGTATTAAAGAGATGAATTTATCCGAAGACGGGGTTCTGGTGATGCAATTAGAACAACGCCGCCTGCTCATCCGGGTCAAAAATATTGATGACCTGGAAAAGATCTACAAATTACTCGTTAAAACTCAATGAGTTAATATTATAGCATCGGCTATATATTGCATTATTCTTAAACCAGCAATATAGCCGATGCTATATCTCCTCTGTTAATTGCCTTATATTTGTTAACGATATTTTCACGCATAAATCTAAATGAAAATCGTTATCAATATAGTGGCTATATAAAGCCATCTTCGTTGTTGTTTTATATTCTCAAAATATGTTAAGGTTGCGCCCGTCGTTGGGGAGTAGCCGATTTCCTGCCTGCGGGAAATGTACGTGTCAACATACTCGTTGAAAAACGTGGCGCGTACGGATCGTTTTCAGCACACTTACAGTGCGAAAGCGATCAGGCGAGACCATAGATACATCAACTGCTGTTTACTGGGGGCAGTGATGTGTCATATGGATATCCCCGGTCTGGACGCTCTTATGAATATCTCCGCTACGATCCTTCTGGCTTTTGGCATGTCCATGGACGCATTTGCCGCCTCTATTGGTAAAGGCGCCACCCTCCATAAACCTAAATTTTCCGAAGCTCTGCGTACCGGTCTCATCTTTGGCGCTATCGAAACGCTGACGCCGCTTATCGGCTGGGGTCTGGGGATGCTCGCCAGCCAGTTTGTGCTGGAGTGGAATCACTGGATTGCTTTCGTGCTGCTGGTGTTCCTCGGCGGACGCATGGTGATTGAAGGCTTTCGTGGTAACGGCGATGAAGATGATGCGCCGCTGCAACGCCACGGCTTCTGGCTTCTGGTGACAACCGCCATCGCAACCAGCCTGGATGCAATGGCCGTGGGTGTCGGTCTGGCGTTTTTGCAGGTCAATATTATCGCCACCGCGCTGGCGATTGGCTGCGCCACGCTGATCATGTCAACGCTGGGGATGATGGTGGGTCGGTTCATTGGCCCGCTGTTAGGCAAACGCGCCGAAATTCTGGGCGGTATCGTGTTGATCGGGATTGGTGCCCAAATCCTTTGGGCACACTTCGCGGGTTAACCTTCGCGCTGCCAGCAATGGATGCTGAAATCCGTCTGGCAGCGAAATTCTGTCTGCGCTGCCAGCGTTTCCCACACCTCTGGTTTTGCCCGCCATGCAAACGGCGTCATTTGCAGTAACGCCACCGCTTCACTTCCCTGCAACGTCATTTCATACGCTACCGACTGCGCCTGCTTTAACGCAAAGCCCGCCAGCTGTTCAGAGTGCGGCGCATGCAGGTGAACTTCATCATAGATCAGCCCTTTTAACTCCAGCAGATGACGCGGCCCTGGCGTGACGGTGATAACCCAGCCGCCAGGCTTAACGACGCGCGCCAGCTCCTCTGCCTTGCACGGCGCATAGATACGCACCACGGCGTCCATACTCGCTTCTTCAAACGGCAGGCGGTGGCTGGAGGCCACGCAGAACGTTACCGCTGAGTAGCGTTTGGCTGCCGAACGGATTGCCACTTTCGACACGTCCAGCCCGTAAGTTTCGGCGCCCTTCTCAGCCGCCACGTCAGCAAACGTGGCGGTGTAGTAACCTTCGCCGCAGCCGATATCCAGCATGGCGGATGCGCCTTCTGTCAGATATTGACGGAGTAAGGCGACAACGGCATCCCTGAGCGGTTGATAGTGCCCGGCATCGAGAAACGCCCGGCGCGCCTGCATCATCTCCGCGCTGTCACCCGGGTCCCGGGAGCGCTTGTGTTGTACCGGCAGAAGATTTACATAGCCCTCTTTCGCCCGGTCAAACTGATGTCCCTGTGGACAGATAAACGTTTTCTCCGCGCGCGTCAGCGGCGCGTGGCAAAGGGGACAACTGAAAGACATGACAGCTCCAGGGCGTAAACCAAAAGGCGAAGTGTACCGCTATTCGCCAGGGTTATAAACGGCTGGGTGACGCATCACGATCAGATGGTCAGAATCTGCCGGCAGCCCGTCTGGCTTCACGTTTTCCAGGCGCAGGACGTTACCCATAATTTCGCTGAACACGGGCGCAGAAACGGCCCCGCCATAGTAGGCACCGTTTTGCGGATCGTTGATCACCACCACCAGCGCGAAACGGGGATCGCTGGCAGGCGCAACGCCTGCGGTATAGGCGACGTATTTATCCACATACTTACCATGTTCATCGATTTTTTTGGCCGTCCCGGTTTTTATCGCCACGCGATAGTTACGCACCGCCGCTTTGACCCCGCCACCGCCGGGTAACGCAACGCTCTCCATCATATGTTCCACCTCGTGAACAATTTCCTCGGGCATCACCCGCTTGCCAATCACCGGCGGGTCAATACGGGTGATGGACAGAGGCCGTTCAATGCCGTAGCTGCCGATGGTGGCATACACATGCGCCAGTTGGAGGGGGGTTACCATCAGGCCATACCCAAAGGCAAAGGTCGCCCGATCTAACTGACTCCAGAATTTTCGCTGCGGCAGTAAACCTGCGCTTTCTCCCGTTAAACCAAGCCCGGTACTCTCGCCAAAACCAAAGTTTTTATAGGTATCCAGTAACCGTTGCACGGGCATCGCCAGCGAAAGACGGGATACGCCTGTGTCGCTGGATTTTTGCAAAATCCCGGTCATCGTCAGCTCGGGGTAGTAGCCCACATCACGAATACGATGACCATCAATGGTGTAGGGATGCGTATCTATCACGCTGTCAGGCTGTACCAGCCCCTGCTGTAGCGCCGTCATCAGCACCAGAGGCTTAACGGTCGAGCCAGGTTCAAAGGTGTCGCTGATCGCGCGATTGCGAAAATCATCCAGCGTTGCCCCTTCCCGGTTGTTGGGATTAAAGTCGGGGAAGCTCGCCATCGCCAGAATTTCGCCCGTCCGGATATTAATCAGCACCGACGCGCCTGACTCGGCTTTGTTCCACGCCACGGCATTATCCAGCGCGTCTTCGGTGATAGTTTGCAGGCGTTCATCGATACTAAGCTGGATATTATGTGCAGGTACGGGAGCCACCTCCGTAAGGTTCTCCACCACATGTCCGTAGCGATCTTTCCTGACCAGCCGCACGCCTGCCTTCCCGGTAAGCTGCGTGTTAAAGCTTTTCTCGACGCCCTCAATGCCCTGACCATCAATATTGGTGAAGCCAATCAGGTTCGCCGCCACGTGCCCGGCAGGATAAAAGCGGCGGGACTCATCGCGAAGGTTGATACCGGGGAGACGTAGCTTATCGATCCACTTTGCCTGGGCGGGATCAACCTGACGGGCCAGGTAAATAAATCGCCCGTGCGGGTTACTGTTAATTCGCGATGCGAGCGTACTCAGAGAAAGGTGTAAGGCATTTGCCAGGGCCTGCCAGCGCAAGTCAAAACCGATCCCCCCTTTTTCCAGCACTGTTTTGGGATCGGCCCAGACGGCCTGGACGGGTACGCTCACCGCAAGGGGTCGCCCTTCACGGTCAACAATCATCCCACGCGGGGCGTCTATCGCCACTTCGCGCAGGGAGCGCATATCCTCCTGCTTCACCAGATTATCCGGTTTGATAATTTGTAGCCACGCTACGCGGCCCAGCAGAAACGCAAGGCTACAAAAGATGGCGAGACACAGAAGTGCAAAACGTGCCGGAGTAAAATTTCCGGTGGTGGTTATTGTCTTTTTTTTCACCTTAACCCCAGGGCTGTTAATCAACGCCCTGATTTAACGGGAAAAGCGGATAATAAGGCGGGAAAACAATGCTAATAATCTCGCGGGTTTGCAACAAGATAATAACAGAGGAGGATTACGTAATATTTTGAAAAATAAGCGAATAAAAAAGCCCCGCATCGGCGAGGCTTATGTCTGAGATCGAAGCGCTGAGCGCTTCAGTCAGCAGTGATTCGATCAGATAGCAGTTACGTTAACCGCAGCTGGGCCTTTCTGGCCATCCTGAATTTCGAACTCAACGTTCTGGCCTTCAGCCAGAGTTTTGAAGCCGTTACCCTGGATTGCAGAGAAGTGTACGAACACGTCTTTGCTGCCGTCAGCAGGAGTAATGAAACCAAAACCTTTAGACTCGTTGAACCACTTAACTTGACCTTTAATCTTTGCCATTTGCAAAATTCCTTAGAGTGTTTTCTTAGCCCGCGGGCTTTGACATAGATAAAACTGAGACATTACTGCTTGAGGCACTAATATAAGGTTCGGCAGAGAAGCGGTATTCAACGACAACGTGTTTACTCAGGACTTCTTTACTGAAAATGCCACACATAAACAGTACTGTACCTCGTTTGACCCAAAACGTGTTATCACACACAACGTTTAATATGGCAAGCCATTTTTAAACGTGTCTCGATCCGCCGCACAAATTCAGACGTTACTCCATAACAATCTGCACAGTTATGCGAATTGTCAAATGAAGCGCCACCTGACCTCACTGCCCGCAGGGTGCGTTGACGCGCCCTGTAATCAAAGACTTTTTAAACATAGCTCAATCATTTCAAAGCGTCCATCCCAATCCCAGAATTTCTTTAAAGGAATGACTGAGTTAGAACATTTTGTGAAAAGTTATGCTGAAAACATTGCAACGCACCAACATGTGTCAGGGAATATACGATGTTAATTACATTTTGCTAACTGTATTAAAAACCACCATTTAATAAGTGTTATTCTGCACCAAAATAATGAAATTTTTATGACTCTGCCTCAAAACAAGGCAAGCAAAACGTTTCGATAAAAATAAAACACTTCAGGAAAGATAAAGCACACTATTTATTCAACGAAACTGAATTTGTTAAATAAGGATAAATATTCGCCAGTTTTCAGTGTGCTAAAACATGAGTTAACTGCTGCTTAATTAAATGTCGGGAAGTTGTGGGATGCATTTGATAAGGGAGGGGATTTACGCCGTACGTCAGGCCACCTCCCCGCTCCGGGCAGACTATCGTTCAGCTACCAGGCGAATGAAGTCTTCCTCGTCTTGTTGTTGAGCAACAGCGTCCTTCGGTAACGCTTTCTCCTCCGGCTCGTTGGCTTCGCACAAACGACGCAGCAGCGCAGTCTGCCGTTTCTGCTGATCGAGCAATGCTTCCAGCAGCTCAATCTGCTCGTTTGTGCGGGAGCTGGCGCGGTTAACGAAAAACCACAGCACCAGCCCAACGACCAGCACCAACAAAGACATTACCAGGGATGCAATGCTCAGCAGCCCCGAATTCAGTAACTCACCCATTTCACCACCTCAGTAAAAACCGCCATTTTACCACTGCCGCCGCGTAAGGACATCACTCAGCGTAAAAATGGTCTCTACCAGGGGATAAACTTATTGATTGAACAAATGCCGCTAAAGAACTGTACATCCTGATCGCACATCACATTGATAGTCTGCGTCCACAGCACCACGCATGCTATCAACACTATAATCAGAATTACCCAGCGTATTTTTTTCACTCCACACTCCGTCTTATGACCTGATACAGCCAGGTTATCACGGTTATCTTAAACAGGGGCTAACTGTACCTTCAACAGACGCTTTTCGGAATCGTGCACTTGTTTCACTGCGTAAAGCCGTTACGCTTACTCTATGACAACAAAGAAAAAAGAGGCAACGATG
This sequence comes from Enterobacter cloacae complex sp. 397G4, assembly GCF_050031515.1. Lineage (NCBI taxonomy): Bacteria > Pseudomonadati > Pseudomonadota > Gammaproteobacteria > Enterobacterales > Enterobacteriaceae > Enterobacter > Enterobacter cloacae complex sp. 397G4. Next base: position 2,847,441 of record NZ_JBLGWE010000001.1, read on the forward strand.
CGTTTATTTATTCGTACAGTAATTGTACTGGCCATTGTCTGGATCGGCCTGTTATTAAGTGGGTACGGCGTATTAATGGGGAGCAAAGAAAATGCCGCGGGTCTGGGTATCCAGTGTAAATATCTTACCGCCCAGGGGATAAGCACGGCTCAGTACATCCATTCCGACAGCGGGATCATCGGGTTAACCAACTGTCCTGTGCTGCGTAAATCATCTGTTGTGGTTGATAACGGTTAATCAGCGCTGAACTTCGCTTACAGAAACGCCGCAAAAGTGCGGCGTTTTTATTGGTGGCGTCGATCAGAACGGATAATCGTTATAGCCCATCTGCTCTGAAATTTTGCGCGCTGCGGTATGCAGAATCGCCACATATTCATGAAGACGCTCTTCAGAGAAACGCAGCGTTGGGAACGAAATGCTCAGGCCCGCAATGACAACGCCGAAGCGGTCAAACACCGGCACACCGATGCAACGCAGCCCCTCTTCCTGCTCTTCGTTATCTTCCCCGTAACCCTGCTCACGCACTTTATCCAGCACGCTCAGCAGTTCTTCCGTACTGGTAATCGTGCGGTCGGTGCTGCGTTTGTACTCCACCCCGTCAAGGATTTGCTTCACCTCTTCGCGATCGCGCCAGGCCAGCAGTACTTTACCAATTGCGGTGCTGTACAGCGGGTTACGACGACCAATGCGTGAATACATGCGCAGGTTGTACATGGAGTCAATTTTGTGGATGTAAACAATGCTGTCTTCATCCAGCGCACCGAGGTGAATTGTCTCTTTCGTCAGTCGTGAAAGTTCACGCATCTGAATGTCAGCGCTGCGGATCAGATCCACGTTCTGCAAGGCACGGGCGCCCAGTTCAAACAGTTTCAGGGTCAGAGAATATTTTTCTGATTCTCCTTCCTGCGCGACATAACCCAATGATTTCATCGTCTGCAAAAAGCGATAAACGGTGCTTTTCGACATCATCACACGCTGCGACAACTCTGTAATACCAATTTCACGCTCTTCTCCGAGCGCCTGCAAGATGCCAAACACCTTCAGCACGGAAGAAACAGAATCTGGCTGCTTATCCAAATCTGCGATTGCCATTTATCACCTCATGGAGAGTGTTTTATAAAAATCAGAACCGGTTTTTATTATAAATTCGTGTGATGCGTGCTGCAATCTATCTGGGTTTACTTCGTTACAAATCTGCGACATAAAACCGAAATAACGATGCTAAAATAGTTACTCTGAAAATAATTTCACGTTGAGCCATTCTTTTCCCATGCAAAAAAACGTTTCTGATGGCCTGCCCTTACCGCAGCGGTACGGGGCAATTGCCACTATTGTCATCGGTATTTCGATGGCTGTCCTTGACGGTGCGATTGCCAACGTGGCTCTTCCTACGATTGCCAAAGACCTTAATGCTTCGCCGGCAAGCTCCATCTGGATTGTGAACGCGTACCAGATAGCGATTGTGATTTCCCTTCTGTCACTCTCTTTCCTGGGCGATATGTTTGGTTATCGCCGGGTTTACCAGTGCGGGCTGGTGGTGTTTACCCTCACCTCGCTCTTCTGTGCCCTTTCAGATTCACTGCACACCCTTACGCTGGCGCGTATCGCGCAGGGCTTTGGCGGCGCGGCGCTAATGAGCGTGAACACGGCCCTGATACGGCTTATTTATCCTCAACGCCACCTGGGGCGCGGCATGGGCATTAACTCCTTTATTGTGGCCGTGTCGTCCGCCGCCGGCCCAACGATTGCCGCCGCCATCCTGTCCGTTGCCTCGTGGCAGTGGCTGTTTGCCATTAACGTGCCGCTGGGCATTGTGGCGATCTTCTTCGCCCTGCGCTATCTTCCGGAAAATGGTCCGAAAAGTACCATGCCACGTTTCGATCTGCCCAGCGCCGTGATGAACGCGCTGACTTTTGGCCTGCTGATTACCGCGCTGAGCGGATTTGCGCAGGGACAGTCTCTGTCGCTCATTGCCGCAGAAATCGTTGCCATGCTTATCATCGGCTTTTTCTTTGTACGACGTCAGCTGGCGCTGCCCGTGCCGCTACTTCCGGTGGATTTGCTACGTATTCCGCTGTTTTCGCTATCCATTTGTACCTCCATTTGCTCGTTCTGCGCCCAGATGCTGGCGCTGGTTGCGCTGCCGTTCTTTTTGCAGAGCGTGATTGGCCGTTCAGAAGTGGAGACAGGCTTGCTGCTCACGCCCTGGCCGCTGGCAACCATGGTGATGGCCCCGCTGGCCGGTTACCTTATTGAGCGCGTCCATGCTGGGCTTCTGGGGGCGATTGGGCTGGTTGTCATGGCGGTGGGACTGTTTTCGCTGGCGCTCCTGCCCGCCTCGCCGGGGGATCTGGATATTATCTGGCGCATGATCCTGTGCGGGGCCGGTTTTGGTCTGTTCCAGTCCCCTAATAACCACACGATTATCACCTCTGCCCCACGTCATCGCAGCGGTGGCGCCAGCGGGATGCTGGGCACGGCAAGACTGTTAGGGCAAAGCACCGGGGCCGCACTGGTGGCGTTGATGTTTAACCTTGCCGGGCAGAATGCGACACAGGTTGCGCTGATTACCGCAGGGACCCTGGCGACCCTCGCGGCTGTCATTAGCGGCCTTCGCGTCACCCAGCCAAAGGCGCAGGCATAAAAAAACCGGGCGGAGAATGGCTCCAGCCCGGTTCTTTTCAACCCGATTACGTTACTTCAGGTATTCGCCGCTACGCAGCGCTTCAATACGTTTATCCAGCGGCGGGTGAGACATAAACAGCTCGCTCAGCGACTTTGATTTGCCGTTGATGCAGAAGGCCATCATGCTGTTTGCTTCCTGCGGCTCGTAGCTGGTTTTAAGACGTTGCAGCGCAGCAATCATCTTTTCACGACCCACCAGTTTCGCGGAACCGGCATCCGCGTGGAACTCACGATGACGGGAGAACCACATGGTAATGATGCTTGCCAGGATACCGAACACCAGCTCCAGCACCATTGAAACAGCAAAATAGATCAGCGGGTTGCCGTTGCTCTCTTCACCCTCATCACGGTTGCCACCCATAAACCCGGCAGCAATCTGTGCCAGAATACGAGAAATAAAGATAACGAAGGTGTTCACCACACCCTGGATCAGGGTCATGGTGACCATATCGCCATTGGCGATATGGCTGATCTCGTGAGCAATAACCGCTTCCGCTTCGTCACGGCTCATGTTTTGCAGCAGGCCGGTACTGACGGCCACCAGGGACGCGTCACGACGCGCACCGGTAGCAAACGCGTTAATATCCGGCGCGTGGTAGATGGCTACCTGCGGCATGGCAATGCCCGCCTGCCTTGACTGCTGAGCAACCGTGCTCATCAGCCACTGCTCCATATCGTTACGCGGTTGCTCAATAACTTCACCGCCCACAGATTTCAATGCCATCCACTTCGACATCAGCAGTGAAATGAAAGAGCCACCGAAACCAAACAGCAGCGCCATAATCAACAGACCCTGAACGCTGCTCGACTGAATTCCCGTCAGGCTTAGCACCAGCCCGAATACCACCATCACCGCCAGGTTGGTGAGCAGGAAGAGCGCGATTCGCATCATAATATTCTTTTAACCTCAGTTTAACAAAACGCACTATGCGATTACCCACATCGTATGGGTATTACGGCTATTTTCAAGCATCCAGACGGCGTAAGTCACCAGAAAGACACAACTTTACACAATTGGAAATCCGCCTGACGGAAGGAGGAGGTACATAAAGAAACAGGCACAATTTCTTGTGCCTGTTGGGGGATTATTTTGTCGGAGCTGGTTGCAGGGCGGGTTTCTCTTTTTCCAGCTTCGCCAGATCAAGCGCGATATGCACCGTCTCGTCCAGATACGGATCGGGCTCCTGGTAATCTTTAGGCAGATCGTCCAGTTTTTTAAGCAGAGGCTTGCCTTCACGTTTGAAGCGATCGTTGATACGCGCCAGACGTGTCGCGTCATCTTCATTGTTCTCTTTCTCACGCTGGGCGTAGTTCAGAGACACAATGTTCCGTTTCGCTTTCAAAGCGTTGAAACGCGCGATGTCCTTCATGATGTACTGGAATTCCGGATCCTTCCCGATGCGATCGTTGTGATTTTTCAGCAGTTCCGGTCCGAACTGTTTCATATCACCTGATTTCACGAATGTCGCGGCATCAATGCTATCCCACGGCAGCGCGTTATCTTCAAACTTCTCGCCCGTTTCCGTCTCTTCGGTACCTGTCGGCATCATGATATCCGGCGTCACGCCTTTGCGCTGCGTACTGCCGCCGTTGACGCGGTAAAACTTCTGAATGGTGTACTGTACTGAGCCCAGCGCAGGCCACTCAGGGCGCAGCATCTGGTCGTAAATACGGTTCAGAGAGCGGTACTGCTGAACGGTGCCCTTGCCAAACGTCGGTTCGCCGACGATTAATGCCCGGCCGTAATCCTGCATGGCAGCAGCGAAGATTTCCGATGCAGAGGCGCTGAAGCGATCGACAAGCACCACCAGCGGACCCTTATAGTAGACCACACCATCGGTATCGGCATCTTCACGCACTTTACCGTTGTTATCGCGCACCTGTACCACCGGGCCAGACGGGATAAACAGCCCGGAAAGCGAGACGGCCTCGGTCAATGCCCCGCCGCCGTTGCTGCGCAGGTCAATGATCACGCTGCTGACATTCTGCTTTTCAAGCTTCTGGAGCTGCACTTTCACATCATCGGTCAGGCCGACGTAGAAACCTGGGATATCCAGAACGCCAACCTTCTCTTTACCCACGGTTTTCACCGACATTTTCACCGCGCGATCTTCCAGACGGATACGCTCACGGGTGAGAGTAACGATACGGGTTTTAGTCCCCTTACCGGCTGGCAGGATCTCCAGGCGGACTTTGCTGCCCTTCGGCCCTTTGATCAGCGCAACAACATCATCAAGACGCCAGCCAATCACGTCCACCATGCTCTTTCCGGTTTGACCCACACCGACAATACGGTCGCCTACGCTGATCGCTTTGCTTTTCGACGCAGGGCCACCGGCCACCATGGAGTTGATTACGGTGTAGTCATCGTCCATCTGAAGCACAGCACCGATACCTTCCAGAGACAGGCTCATTTCGGTATTGAACTGTTCGGTGTTACGTGGAGAGAGATAATTAGTGTGCGGATCAATTTCATGCGCAAACGCGGTCATCGCCAGCGAGAAAACATCTTCACTGTTGGTCTGCGCCAGACGACGAATAGCGAATTTGTATCGACGATTTAACGTCTCACGGATCTCTTTCTCGTCTTTGCCTGTAAGCTTGAGGCTCAGTTCGTCATATTTGACTTTTCCGTCCCACAGCGCATTCAGTTCAGCCTCGTCTTTCGGCCATGGCGCTTTGCTGCGGTCCAGATTAAAGGTGTCGTTGCCGGTGAAGTCCATCGGACGTTCCAGCACTTTCAGCGCGTATTGATAACGCTCAAAACGGCGCTTTTGCGATAAGTTGTACAGATCGTAGAACAGATCGAGCTTTCCGGAGCGCAGCTCATCACCCACTTCGGATTTGCGTTTAGCGAACTGTTCGACATCGCTGGCCAGCAGTACGTTATGGCTGTAATCCAGCAAGTTCAGATAACGGTCAAAGATTTTGGCCGAAAAGGCCTGATCGAGATCGAACTGACGATAGTGCGAACGAGTAAAGCGCGACGTCACGCGCTCACTCACCGTCGCGTGCTGAGTCTCTTCCTTGAGAACCGGAATTTGATCAACACGCGTAATATCGTCCACAGCGAAAGCATGGCCTGTTATAGCAAACAGGCCAGCCAGCGCGGTGAGCTTAAAAAAAGTGTTCATGCCAGGCTCGGCCTCCGTTTCAGAACAACAAGTGTTCTGCGCGTACAATCATTGACATACCAGAAGTCAGCTGTACACGAACGCCATCTTTGGTGATTTCCAGTACGGTGGCGTCCATCGCGTTGTTACCCGCTTTCACCTTCAGAGACTGACCTACGCTCAGCGCATTGATGTCAGAAACTGGGGTGTGGCGCGGCTCTTCGCGCGGCGCACGTGGGGCTTTAGCTGCTGGTTTGTCAGCACGCGGTTTGCGATCGTTATTTTCAGTACGACGCGGTGCCGGGCGCGGTTTACGCTCGCGACGAGGGGCGTCTTCCTGACCGTTTGCCGCTGCGGCTTCGCGTTTTTTCGCCTGCTGTTCCGCACGCTGTGCCTGCACGCGAGCTTTGGCTTCTTCAAGCTGCTTACGCGCATGTTCTACGTGCTGCTCGTCCAGCTCACCGCACGGGTTGCCGTCAAGGTCGACACGGCTCGCACCCGGCTTGATACCGTACAGGTAACGCCAGCTCGAGGTATAAAGGCGCAAGGCAGAACGAAGCTGCGTTTTGCTGAGGTTCATCTCCCCCTCAACGCGCGCGACCAGATCCTGAAAGATACCGACTTTCAGAGGACGCGCTTCACCTTCAGCGCTGAAGCACTGCGGGAAACGCTCGGCCAGAAATGCGATAACTTCTTTACTGCTATTCAACTTAGGTTGATTTTCCATGAAATTTCCTGATTACAACGGACGTTGCCAACAAGCGCAGGCATGAACAGGCGACATTATAATGACGCTATCAGTAAATGCTACGTTATCCGTTGATTATCCTGCGACGCTCGCAAAGAATTTATGATAATCGGTCTCTGCCAGAACATTTTCCAGGTTTGCGGCCAGCGCGCGCAGCCCCTGCTCATCCTCGGCAGTAAAGCGGCTGAAGACCGTGCTGTCGATATCCAGAACGCCAATAATCTGATTTTTAACCACCAGCGGCAGTACGATTTCAGAATTGCTGCTGGCATCGCAGGCAATGTGGCCGTCAAACGCATGAACATCTTCGACACGCTGAACCTGACGAGTCGCCACTGCGGTACCGCACACGCCACGACCTACCGGGATGCGTACGCAGGCGAGTTTCCCCTGGAAGGGCCCGAGCACCAGCGTGTCGCCTTCCAGCAGATAAAAGCCCGCCCAGTTCACGTCAGAAAGGCGTTCGAACAGTAACGCACTGGTATTTGCCAGAGTGGCTAAGAAACTGGTTTCCCCTGCCATTAATGCCTTAAAATCGCGATTCAGATCCGCGTAGAATTCTGTTTTGTTCATTATTCAATCACTTAGTTATCTTACATAGTTACCGCATAGCCTATTAAAATAAGCATTAAATGCGCTCATGCTCAAGATGAATCCGTTCATGAGTTATTATAACTTTCAACAATACTAATCTGTGTGCGACTGATGGCCCTAAAAACACCCCAAATTACGCCGACACGAAAGATCGTTGTCCGTACGGTAAGCCAGGCTCTGCCCCGTGCACATTATCAGCGTTGTCCCCAGTGCGATACGCTTTTTATGTTGCCGAAGATGAAATCGCACCAAAGTGCTTTTTGTCCTTGCTGCGATGCCAAAATTCGCGATGGCCGGGACTGGTCATTGACGCGCCTGGCAGCAATGGCGGTCACCATGCTGCTGCTGATGCCCTTCGCCTGGACCGAGCCGCTGTTAAAGCTCTACCTGCTTGGCGTGCGTATTGACGCTAACGTGTTGCAGGGGATCTGGCAGATGACGCGCCAGGGCGATCCGCTTACGGCCGCCATGGTGCTGTTCTGCGTCGTCGGCGCGCCGTTGGTGCTGGTCGCGGCAATTGCCTACCTGTGGTTTGGCAACATTCTGGGGATGAACCTGCGCCCTGTCCTGCTCATGCTGGAAAAGCTCAAGGAGTGGGTGATGCTGGACATCTATCTGGTAGGCATTGGCGTGGCCTCCATCAAGGTGCAGGATTATGCGTTTTTACAACCCGGCATCGGCCTTTTCGCGTTTATTTCACTGGTCCTGCTGAGTATTTTGACCCTGATTCATCTCAATGTTGAACAGCTTTGGGAGCGATTTTACCCGCAGCGCCCCGCGACCCGGCCTGATGAAAACCTGCGCGTCTGCCTGGGCTGCCATTACACCGGTTTTCCGGATAAACGCGGGAGGTGCCCACGCTGCCACATTCCGTTAAGATTGCGACGCAACAACAGCCTGCAAAAGTGCTGGGCGGCGCTAATCGCCTCCCTGGTATTTTTGTTCCCGGCCAACATGCTGCCGATCTCCGTAATTTATGTGAACGGCGCCCGTCAGGAAGATACTATCCTTTCGGGGATTATCTCTCTGGCGCACAGTAACGTGGGGGTCGCCGCCATTGTTTTCATCGCAAGTATTCTGGTGCCCTTTACCAAAGTGGTGGTGATGTTTACGCTGCTTATCAGCATTCACTTTAAATGCGAACAAGGACTACGCACCCGCATCCTGCTTCTGCGATTTGTGACCTGGATTGGTCGCTGGTCGATGTTGGATCTGTTCGTGATTTCGCTGATGATGTCGCTCATCAATCGCGATCAGTTACTTGCTTTTACCATGGGACCCGCAGCTTTTTATTTCGGCTCTGCGGTGATATTGACTATTCTTGCAGTGGAATGGCTGGACAGCCGCTTACTTTGGGACGCACATGAGTCAGGAAACGCCCGCTTCGCCGACTGAAGCGAGAATTAAAACAAAACGCCGCATTTCGCCATTCTGGTTGCTGCCTGTTATCGCGCTGATGATCGCAGGCTGGCTTATCTGGACGAGCTATGAAGATCGCGGAAGTACCATCACGATTGATTTCCAGTCTGCGGACGGCATTGTCGCCGGACGTACCCCCGTTCGCTTCCAGGGGGTGGAAGTGGGTACCGTGCAGGATATCTCCCTTGGCAAAGGGCTGAACAAAATCCAGGTCCGGGCGAGCATTAAGTCTGACATGCAGGATGCCCTGCGTGCCGAAACGCAGTTCTGGCTGGTCACGCCTAAAGCCTCCCTGGCCGGCGTTTCCGGGCTGGATGCGCTTGTGGGCGGTAACTATATCGGCATGATGCCCGGCAAAGGTGAGCCACAGGATCACTTTGTTGCGCTGGATACCCAGCCGAAATATCGGCTGAATAACGGCGATTTGATGATCCATCTCCGCGCGCCGGATTTGGGCTCGCTGAACAGTGGTTCTCTGGTCTATTTCCGCAAAATTCCGGTAGGCCGCGTTTACGACTACGCCATTAACCCGAACAAAGATGGCGTGACTATTGATGTACTCATCGAGCGCCGTTTTACCAACCTGGTGAAAAAAGGCAGCCGCTTCTGGAACGTCTCAGGCGTCGATGCCGACCTGAGCTTAAGCGGTGCGAAAGTGAAGCTTGAGAGCCTGGCGGCGCTGGTGAATGGCGCTATCGCCTTTGACTCACCAGCTAACTCCAGCCCTGCCGCCGCAGAAGATACCTTTGGCCTGTACGCCGACCTGGCGCACAGCCAGCGCGGTGTCATCGTCAAGCTGACCCTGCCGGATGCCAAAGGCCTGAAAGCCGGTTCGACCCCGCTGATGTACCAGGGTTTAGAGGTCGGGCAACTGACAAAATTAACCCTCAATGCGGGCGGTTCCGTTACCGGCGAAATGACGGTGGATCCTAGCGTGGTGGATCTCCTGCGGGAAAAAACGCGCATTGAACTGCGTAATCCGAAGCTCTCCCTCAGCGACGCCAGCATCAGTTCTCTGCTGACGGGAAGCACCTTTGAGCTGATCCCCGGCGAAGGTGCGCCGAACAAAAACTTTGTTATCGCGCCGGCAGATAAAGCCCTGCTGCAAAAACCGGGCGTGTTGACGGTTACGCTGAATGCACCGGAAAGCTACGGTATTGAAGCCGGGCAACCGCTGATCCTGCACGGTGTGCAGGTGGGCCAGGTCCTCGAACGTAAGCTGTCGGAAAAAGGGGTCTCCTTCTCCGCCGCCATCGATCCGCAGTACGGCAACCTGGTCCACGGCGACAGTAAATTTGTGGTTAACAGTCGGGTCGACGTGAAGGTGGGTCTGGACGGGGTTGAGTTCCTCGGCGCCAGCGCCAGTGAGTGGGTTAACGGCGGGATCCGCATTCTGCCGGGCAGCAAAGGTGCGCTGCGCGAAAGCTATCCGCTGTTCGCCAATCTGGACAAAGCCATTGAAAACAGCCTCGGCGACCTGCCAACCACCACGCTGACCTTAAGCGCTGAAACGCTGCCGGATGTCCAGGCAGGCTCCGTCGTGCTTTACCGTAAGTTTGAGGTGGGGGAAGTGATCACCGTTCGTCCTCGTGCGGACGCGTTTGATATCGAACTGCATATCAAGCCGGAGTACCGCAAGCTGCTCACGCCAAACAGCGTGTTCTGGGCTGAGGGTGGCGCGAAAGTGCAGCTCAACGGCAGCGGGCTGACCGTACAGGCATCGCCTCTCTCCCGTGCCCTGCGCGGTGCGATCAGCTTCGATAACCTGAGCGGCGCCGGCGGCAACATGCGTAAAGGTGACAAGCGGATCCTCTTCCCGTCCGAAACCGCGGCGCGCGCGGTCGGGGGGCAAATTACCCTGCACACCTTTGATGCCGGTAAACTGGCAGAAGGCATGCCCATCCGCTATCTCGGCATTGATATCGGGCAGGTCCAGAAGCTGACGCTGATCACCGCACGCAATGAAGTGCAGGCGACCGCCGTGCTTTATCCGGAATATGTGCAGACGTTCGCCCGGGCAGGCTCGCGCTTCTCGGTAGTTACGCCGCAAATTTCTGCCGCAGGGGTTGAGCATCTCGATACCATACTTCAGCCGTACATTAACGTTGAACCGGGTCGCGGCAACGCACGTCGTGAATTTGAGTTGCAGGAGGCCACCATCACCGACTCCCGTTATCTGGACGGTCTGAGCATTGTGGTTGAAGTGCCGGAAGCCGGTTCGCTGGGCATCGGTACGCCGGTCCTGTTCCGCGGCATTGAAGTAGGGACAGTAACAAGCCTGACGCTGGGTAATCTGTCCGATCGCGTGATGGTCGGCCTGCGCATCAGCCAGCGTTATCAGCATCTGGTGCGCAACAACTCGGTGTTCTGGCTCGCTTCAGGCTACTCGCTGGACTTCGGCCTGACCGGTGGCGTGGTCAAAACGGGGACCTTTAATCAGTTCATTCGCGGCGGCATTGCCTTCGCGACGCCGCCTGGCACGCCTCTGGCGCCTAAGGCGCAGGCAGGTAAACACTTCCTGCTGCTGGAAAGTGAACCGAAAGAGTGGCGCGAATGGGGAACGGCGCTGCCGCGTTAATCTCGCAGGCTCCGGTGTCAACGCGCCGGAGCCTTTATGTTACACTGCGCACCTGAATGTTTCCCTGTGGTGTGCCCGTGGCTCAAAACTCCGTATTTCTTCCCGAACAATTCCTCGCACAGATGCGCGAGGCGCTTCCAGCTCATCTCTCTTTCGACGATTTCGTTGCCGCCTGCCAGCGCCCTTTGCGCCGGAGTATTCGCGTCAATACGCTGAAAATCAGCGTCGGGGCGTTTCTGGATCTCGTCTCCCCCTACGGCTGGCAATTAACGCCAGTGCCGTGGTGTGAAGAGGGTTTCTGGATCGAACGGGATGACGAGGAGAGCCTGCCGCTCGGCAGCACCGCCGAGCACCTGAGCGGGCTGTTTTATATTCAGGAAGCCAGCTCCATGCTGCCGGTTGCTGCGCTGTTTGCCGACGGGAACCAGCCTGAGCGGGTTATGGATGTCGCGGCGGCGCCGGGCTCTAAAACCACGCAGATTGCCGCCCGGATGAACAACCGCGGCGCGATCCTCGCCAACGAATTTTCCGCCAGCCGGGTTAAAGTCCTGCATGCCAATATCAGCCGCTGCGGGATCCACAACGTCGCGTTAACGCACTTCGATGGTCGCGTGTTTGGCGCTGCCCTGCCGGAAGCCTTTGATGCCATCCTGCTCGACGCGCCCTGCTCCGGCGAAGGCGTGGTGCGTAAAGATCCTGATGCGTTAAAAAACTGGTCCGTTGAAAGCAACCTGGAGATCGCCGCCACACAGCGCGAACTGATCGACAGCGCGTTTCATGCCCTGCGCCCAGGCGGGACGCTGGTTTACTCTACCTGCACGCTGAATCGCGATGAAAACGAGGACGTCTGCCTGTGGCTCAAGCAACGCTATGTGGATGCCGTCGAGTTTCTGCCGCTGGACACCCTCTTCGACTCGGCCAGTCATGCGGCCACGCCTGAAGGCTTCCTGCATGTCTTTCCGCAGATTTACGATTGCGAAGGCTTCTTTGTTGCCCGTCTGCGTAAAACCCGCGCCGTCGATCCCTTGCCTGCCCCTAAGTTTAAGGTCGGCAACTTCCCGTTCGCGCCGGTCAAAGGCCGTGAGGCGGCACAGGCGCAAGCGGCTGCGAGCAAAGTCGGCCTGCACTGGGATGAGAGCCTGCGCCTCTGGATGCGTGACAAAGAGCTGTGGCTGTTCCCGGTCAACATCGAACCGCTGATTGGTAAGGTGCGTTTCTCCCGCCTCGGTATTCGCCTGGCGGAGATCCACAACAAAGGCTATCGCTGGCAGCACGAAGCGGTCATTGCGCTGGCCGGCAGTGAGAACACCTTTGCCCTGACGCATCAGGAAGCGGAAGAGTGGTATCGCGGTCGTGACGTTTACCCGGAAGACGGCCCGTCACAGGATGAAGTCATCGTGACGTATCAGGGCTATCCGCTGGGGCTGGCGAAAAAAGTCGGCTCGCGGCTGAAAAACAGCTATCCGCGCGAACTGGTACGCGATGGCCGCCTGTTTACCGGTAACAACCGCAGCGCCTGAAAAAAAGCGCATTTTTTTACTGGCGATTTCGCTCTCCTTGTCTAGGATCAAAAATGGGTGACTGCACTGGTCATACCAGATTTTGGGCAACAAACCGGAGAGCATTATGACGAAAACCAGCGTACGCATTGGCGCTTTTGAAATCGACGACGCTGAATTGCGCGGCGAATCACAAGGCGAACGAACGTTAAGTATTCCCTGCAAATCCGATCCGGATTTGTGCATGCAGCTGGACGCCTGGGATGCAGATACCAGCGTCCCGGCAATCCTAGATGGGGAACATTCCGTTCTGTACCGTGAGCATTACGACAGTAAAACCGATGCCTGGGTCTTGCGTCTTGCCTGACCCAAAGAGAACCCGCCCGAAGGCGGGTTATTTATTACTGAAGCTGCGCCAGCGTCAGAAAGCCCCCGAATACTGCCCCCGTATCAATGTAGTGCAGATTGTTAAAATCGTAGCGTTTGTCCACAGGCGTATGTCCAAACCAGAAGTGATCCGCGCCGCTAATGCCCTGCCCTTTGCCCACCATAAAGCCCATTAACCGGTCGCGATCCCACAGCACGCGCTGGACATCCACCGGCTTATGCCAGCCATATTCAGCGGAGGGATAATCCGCATGAGCAATCACGTTCAGACCGTTTTTGCAGGTTATTTCAATAATGTGCGGTAAGTCCCGACACGCATCGAGTAAACCCTTCGCCTGTTTTTGTTGAGCGTCCTTAAGCCCGGTGAACCAGTTACCGCCATTTATCGACCAGAGACTAAAATCATTATTTTCAAGCGCATCTAACGCCATTTGCTCGTGATTACCGCGTACCGCATAAAACCAGTTTTCCTGCATCAGCTGTAAACATTTTACGCTGTCAGGCCCGCGATCGATAATATCCCCCACCGAGATCAGCAGATCCGTATCAGGATTAAAATGCCGTCGTTTCAGCTCATCCATAAGCCACTGATAGCAACCATGAATATCGCTGACAACCCAGACATGACGCCAGTGTTCTCCCTCTATTTTCTGATACATAACGCCTCCTGTAAGAAGTATAGCTGCCACAGAAAATGTCATGAGCTGGCGTTGGATTTTGCCAATCCAAACAAATCATAAACCAGCCGGAAATAAAGATCGCTGCGCTATTAATCCCTTATTCCCTGGCCTTTAAAATAGAGCGGAATAAAAAGAGGGATTTTCACGTGTCAAACATACACCTGCAAAACGATGTTTTTTATCCGCATCGCACAAATATTATTTCTGAACTGGTGAGAGGAAAACGCGTTCCCGGCCCAATCTGGCACAAACGTGATTACCGGTTAAAGTTCCTTCTACGCTCGCTTTTATTCTGGTCCTCCACCCATCGCATGCTGGAGGCCCTGTCCGGGCGCGATGATTTCGACAGGCTGCTCACCTCTCAAATTACCTTGCCGAGCAAAACTCACCGCCAGTATCTGATGCGCGGCCTGAACTCAAACGATCGGGCCGATGCTATCGTCAGCCACTATCAGTGGATTGATAGTCTGAAAAACATCGCCCTCGCCCACGCGCTGACCAGCCCGCAAGAGGTGCCGGTTGTCCGGTTCGAGGCAAAAAACGGCGAAATCTATACCGTCCACGCCTCGTCCGCAGGTAAGGCCGAACGCGAAGGCGAAAGCACGCTTTGGCTGCACGACAATGACAATACGCTGCTTGCCAGCCTGACGTTCTGTGTCGCACGCAGTAACGGCCGTACGGTGCTGGTGATCGGCGGCCTTCAGGGTCCACGTCGTCATGTTTCACGGGAGGTGATTAAGCAGGCTACCCGTGCCTGCCATGGGCTTTTCCCGAAACGCGTGCTGATGGAGGTGATCTTCCAGCTTGCCTCACGCTCGAACATTAGCGCGATTTTTGCCGTCAGCGATGAAGGCCATGTTTTCCGCGCGCTGCGCTACCGTCTGAGCAAAGGCCGTCATTTTCACGCCAGCTACGACGAGTTCTGGGAAGGCCTGAACGGAAAGAAACTCTCCCCCTTCTGCTGGCAGTTGCCGCTTCAGATGGAGCGTAAAGCACTGGATGAGATTGCCAGCAAAAAACGCGCCGAATACCGTCGCCGCTTTGCGTTACTTGATGATATTGCGGCTTCCGTACATGCGCGCATTGATCCCGCAGTCGTCTCAGGCAAAATACAAACAAAAATTTAACAAAACAGCCAAAAAGGACTGGACTTACGCCTGCCGGGTTGTGGTATGTTTGAAGCAGGCGCACAGGAAGTGAACCTTCTGCTGAGACGAAAACCGGATTTTATCGTTTATTTTCAAGCAGATAAAAAGAGACCGAATACGATTCCTGTATTCGGTCCAGGGAAATGGCTCTTGGGAGAGAGCCGTGCGCTAAAAGTTGGCATTAATGCAGGCTCAATCGCCTTGCCCTTTAAGAATAGATGACGACGTCAGGTTTTCCAGTCCACAGCAAAAGTGGTCTGAAAAAAAGCGTCAGAACATCACTAAATGTGAAAAACCGCAGAGCTTTTACAAGCACCTGCGGTTTTTTTTTACTGGAAACCTGACGGCTAGCAGAGCTTTTCAGCGCGCTCAATAAACGGTGCCAGACTCTTCTTCTGCCCGGGGTTTGCCGGGTCATCTACCTGGATCACGCTGACAGGCTGTCCGTTACTTTTCCCGCTGGCAACCTGCTGCTCCGCCACGTCATTTAACGGATACTGCACGAGCGTACTGGGATTGATGACATACAGCGCGTTACCGGGACGGCAGGTAAGCATGACTTCTTCACGATTAAATGCCCAGTTGTCCTTACCCACTTCAAACCGGCTGACAGTGATGACCTGCGGCGCGGCTAACGCACTGCTGGCACAGGTGAGAAGTAAAAGAGAAAGCAGTGTCTTTTTCATATGTTATTTAACCTTGTCAGAAGGGTTCCCAGGTCGCGAACAGGCTGACGGCCGCCAGTACCAGCGCGCCCAGCACCACCTCTGCCTGTGTCATCCTGATAAAAATCTGTTGTTCCCGCCCGGCCTCCGGGCGAAAGCGTGGCACAAGAAAATACCGATTCGCCAGCGCAATTGCCACCATCATCATGACCAGCGCACATTTGAACAACAACAGCTGGACATAAGGCGCCTGCCACGGCACGTTTATGCCAACAATAAAGAGCGTATTGATTATCCCGGTCAGCAGCACGCCTGCCACGGCGTAATGCCCCACGCGGGAGAAGCGCATCATGGTAAAGATAGCGGCTGGCTGCCAGCCGCCTTTCGCCAGACGCATACAAAACAGCAGCGGCAGTAAACCACCCACCCAGGTCGCGGCGCAGAGCAGGTGAAGCGCATGGTTGAGACGATGCAACGCTCCCGGTGCGCCACCGTTCATCGCGGCATGTCCCACGCCCGCCAGCAGCACCAGCTGCCCCATCGCGAGCAGTAACAGCCGTGAGCCTTTTTGCGGGGTAAGCCATGCAGCGCCCGCAGTCACAGCGGCCAGCACCATTTGCCACAACCAGACGCCGCCAAATTGCGTTCCCAGCACGCTGCGCCAGACCGCCGGACGAATGACATCGCCCCAGCCGTTGCCCATCAACCCACTTTGCAGGCCAAACATCAGCAGAGCCGCTATCAGGCTGATTAAGGCCGCGAGTTTCTGCTGCCGCTGGAAACGCCGGGTCATGAGGCGCTGCAACGAAGACGGCGCAAACCAGACGCTGTAAAGCGCGTTGCCGAAAAGCAGCATCAGCGCAGCAAAATGGATAAAGCGTAACGCGACGTAGCTCAGGGTCAGCATGCTATTTCACGCTAAAGTGATAGCTGCCTTTGGTTTTGTGGCCATCCACGGAGACCACATGCCAGTCCACCGTGTAGGTGCCGGACGTCAACGGTTTCTCAAGAGGAACAATCAGCTTTGCGTTATCCTTCTCGTCACGCTTCACCGCGCCGGTCTGGATCTTGTGCTGCTGCGCGTCCGTCACCACCACGCCGCTGAAGGCAGGCTCAATGCCTTCCGAGAAGTTCAGGGTAATGACCTCTGGTGCCACCGCAACGGTATTTTCCTGCGGGGATTGCTGCTTAAGATGCGCATGGGCCAGAACTGAGGGCGTGATGGCTGAAGAGAGCAGAAATGCCAGCGCGCACGCGACACGGGAAGGGGTAAAATGCATCACAATCATTCCTTTTCGTTATGCCTGAATGCTAAAGAATAACTCTGTATAATTAACGAGTCGAGGAACATCCTTTGCTCCCTTGTCATCGTTGAACAATCGCGGTAACGTTGCCGTCGCAGAAAAAGGAGAAGGAAATGAACGTTAATCTGGCCGCCCTTCCTCAGGACGAGATGGACAAAGTGAATGTCGATCTCGCCGCCGCGGGGGTCGCATTCAAAGAGCGTTACAACATGCCCGTCGTGGCTGAAGTGGTAGAGCGTGAACAACCCGCGCATCTGCGCGACTGGTTTCGCGAACGTCTCATTGCGCATCGCCTCGCCTCCGTCAATCTCTCGCGCCTGCCGTACGAACCTAAAGTTAAATAAGCTTAACGTCTCGTTACACTTCCTTACGCGTTATGTGGCAGGATAAGAAAACCCTGATAAATTTAGGTGTAATCTTAAAATCCCAGCGACTTAGTGTATAAGGAAGTCACGATGTCACGATGGAATATTGCCGCGGCTCAGTATGCCCCGCGGCACAACTGTGTTGATGAGCACGTAAAACATCACCTGCACTTTATTGCCGAGGCTGCCTGGCATGGGTGCGATTTGATCGTCTTTCCGGAGCTTTCGCTTACCGGCCCAGGCGGAACATCCTTACCCCCACCCCCTGACGATTTGCAGCTTGCCCCCCTCCTTCACGCCGCCCAGTCACGTTTCATCACGGTGATTGCTGGTATTACGCTCCAGCAACACAGCCAGCGCCAGAAAGGACTCGCGCTTTTCACCCCTAACCTGTCGACCATCCGGCGTTATCCGCAGGGCAACGGTGCAGGTGTTATTCCTGGCGATAAACGGTTAACCATCGTGGATAACCAGGCTGACGCCCCGGAACTGGACCCGGAGGCAACGCTGTTCACCAGCAGCCTGGCCGTGGGCGAGCATCGCTGGCGGCAATCCATCGGTTCGTTACAACGCTTCGCGCACAAGTACGCCATCGCGGTATTAATGGCGAACGCGCGCGGCGGTAGCGCGTTATGGGATGAAAAAGGTCAGCTGATCGTACGTGCGGATAAGGGAGAACTGCTGCTAACCGGTTCTTTAGGCCAACAGGGTTGGCAAGGCGATATCATTCCATTAGGCTAGGCATTTTTGGATCAGGAGCGATCAATGCTGCGCGTTATCGATACCGAAACCTGTGATTTGCAGGGTGGAATTGTGGAAGTCGCTTCTGTCGACGTGATTGATGGAAAGATAATCAACCCCATGAGCCATCTGGTGCGCCCGGATCGTCCCATCAGTGCGCAGGCGATGGCGATACATCGCATTACGGAATCGATGGTGGCGGATAAGCCGTGGATTGAAGAGATCATCCCTCTTTACCACGGTAGCCAGTGGTATGTGGCCCATAACGCCAGCTTTGACCGCCGCGTGCTGCCGGAGATGCCCGGCGAATGGATTTGCACTATGAAGCTGGCGCGCCGTCTGTGGCCGGGGATCAAATACAGCAATATGGCGCTGTATAAGTCGCGTAAACTCAGCGTGCGGACGCCGGAAGGGCTGCATCATCACCGCGCTCTTTACGACTGCTACATCACCGCAGCGCTCCTGATTGATATCATGAATACTTCCGGCTGGACGCCAGACGATATGGCGACCATCACCGGGCGCCCCGCGCTACTGACCACCTTTACGTTCGGAAAATATCGCGGGAAGCCAGTATCGGAAGTGGCGGACAAAGATCCGGGCTATCTGCGCTGGCTGTACAACAACCTCGACAGAATGAGCCCGGAACTGCGCCTGACGCTGAAGCATTATTTAGGCGAAGCCTGAGTCCCCGCCCGGCCTGGCAGCGTATCCTGCGCCAGGCCAATCAAAAAGGCGTACTCCAGCGCCACCCCTTCATAGGATTTAAATCGCCCTGATTTCCCTCCGTGCCCCGAGTCCATATCGGTACACAGCAGCAGCAAATTATCGTCAGTTTTCAGCTCACGCAACTTCGCCACCCATTTCGCGGGCTCCCAGTACTGTACCTGGGAATCGTGCAGGCCGGTGGTCACCAGCATATGCGGATAGGCTTTCGCCTCGACGTTATCGTACGGGCTGTACTCTTTCATGTAGCGATAATAGGTTTCATCCTGCGGATTCCCCCACTCCTCAAACTCCCCGGTGGTCAGTGGAATGGACTCATCCAGCATGGTCGTCACCACGTCCACAAACGGCACCTGGGCGATAACGCCTTTAAACAGTTCAGGCCGCTGGTTGATCACGGCGCCCATAAGCATGCCCCCGGCGCTGCCTCCCATGCCAAAGCAGAGCTGCGGATCGCCATAACCCTGCGCGATCAGCGCATCGCAAACATCAAGGTAGTCATTAAAGGTATTTTTCTTTTTGAGAAATTTTCCGTCTTCATACCAGTGCTGACCCAGCTCGCCGCCGCCGCGAATATGGGCAATCGCATAAACAAAACCGCGGTCGAGCAGGCTCAGCCTGCTGCTGCTGAAATCGGCGTCCATGCTGGAGCCATAGGAGCCATAGCCATAGACGAGGATGGGGTTTTTACCTTTGTTGAAGTGCGCCTTGTGATAGACGAGCGACACTGGGACTTCAACGCCGTCGCGTGCGGTCACCCACAGGTGCTCACTGCGATAATTTTCCGACTCAAAACCCCGGACCTCAGCCTGTTTAATCACCTGACGCTGCCCGGTGTCCATATCCAGTTCAAACAACGTATCCGGGGTGGTCATCGACGAATAGCCGTACCGCAGGCGGGACGATTCCGGTTCCGGGTTAAAGCCGATCCACGTTACGTAAGCCGGGTCATCGAACGCAATGCCCACCACTTCGCGGGTTTTGCGGTTGATTTGGCGGATACTGGTCAGTCCGCGCTGACGCTCTTCCACCACCAGCCAGTCGGTAAACAGGGTGAACCCCTCCAGCATCACCTGATCGCGCGCGGGAATTAACACTTCCCATTTGCGTTCATCGCGCACTTTGGTTTTATAAAGGCCAAAGTTTTTGCCCTCGCGGTTCGAACGCAGGTAAAAGCTGTGCTGGAAGTGATCCAGGCTGTACTCATGATCTTTACGGCGCGGCAGGAAGCACAGAGGCTGCGCATCCGGCAGCTCTGCATCCAGCAGCAGCACTTCTGAGGTGGTGGCGCTGGAGAGGAAAATGATCACGTAGTGGCGAGACGACGTTTTGTGCAGGCTGACATAGAACGTCTCATCTTTTTCCTCATACACCAGTTCATCGTCGGCGGAATCGGTCCCCACCGTATGACGCCAGACCTGATAAGGCAGCAGCGTTGAGACATGCTTTTTAACGTAGTAGACCGTTTCTGAATCGTTACCCCAGACGAAATCGGGGGAGACATTATCCAGCATTTCGGGATACCAGTTTCCCGTTTCAAGATTGCGGAAACGCAAACCGTACTGGCGGCGGGAGAGGTAATCCTCAGCCAGCGCCATAATGGCGTTATCGGGGGAAATGGACATGCCGCCCAGCGTATAAAACTCACTGTGGGCAGCACGTTTGTTTGCATCCAGCAGGATCTCCCATTCATCCCACTCGGCGCTCAGCACAGACTGGCGCTGGTAGATGGGATATTCGTTTCCCGGCTCATAAATATGGCGATAGCGATAACCGTTTTTGCACCACGGGGCAGAGACATCACGCTGGGGGATACGCTGCACCATTTCCTTCAGAAGTTGATCCTGAAGCGCCTGCTGGCTGGCCATGACCTGGCGGCCATAGTCGTTTTCCTCGTGCAGATAGTCCAGCACCTCTGGCCGGGAACGAGAATCGTCCCGCAGCCAGTAGTAGTTATCGATACGCGTATCGCCATGCGTGGTGATCGCATAAGGAGTACGTCGGGCTTTTGGAGGCATGGCATTCTTACTTTTTCGTTTTACATCCTATAAGGTTGGCAAAACACGCGTATGATGCAAGCGAAACATGGCCTTCTAGCCCACGAGGGTCTGCTTCTGCTGCTGAATATCCTGCTCAATTCCCTCACGAACGTCCTGTGGGATCTTCAGCGCATCGCCCAGGGCGTTCAGGTAGCTGCGCTCCATAAAGTGATCGATATCGATGGCGGCACAGCTCAGAAAATAGAGTTCCAGCGCCTCTTCTTCGTTTTTCACGCTTTGCGCCAGACGCTGCGGGTCAAGCGGCTGTTCGATGGCCTGCGCCACCAGCGCCCTGCCCTGCTCCTCAACGCCCGCTTCCCGCATCTGCTGTTCAATTGCGGCACGTTCACTGGCATCAATATGCCCGTCGCTCTTGGCCGCAAAGACCAGGGCGAGGATCAACCGCTCGGTGCGTAAATCTAACGGCGATACCTGCTTCCCGTACTGCGGTTCGTCCTGATGCGCGCTGCGCACCTTGTCTTTGTATTTGTTCCATAAGACGGAGCCTGCAATAGCCCCTCCGCCCGCCAGCAGCGCGCCGGTACCGTATTTGGTAAGCAGTTTCCGCGATGATTTATTGGCAACCAGCAAACCGGCCAGCCCGCCGAGCGCACCCGGCACCAGCAGCTTGCTCAGACCCTGCTCGCCCGACGACGAGCCTTTTTGTCCCAACAGGGATTGCAGTTGATTCATCCAGCCTGACATATTTTTCCTCACGTAACAGTGCGTAACCTTCACAGCCTAAGCGAGCGGGTGTCAGGAAATGTCTGTCAGTGCTAAAGAAGCGCAAATTTCCCCCCTGTCCGGTTATCCCCATACAAGACAGACGCAAACGTTTTCGTTTATACTGCCCGCATCTTTTTCAGGGGGATTTTTATGACTCGTTTAGGAACCGCGCTGCGTCCCGCCGCGACGCGCGTCATGCTGTTGGGATCGGGTGAACTGGGTAAAGAAGTGGCCATTGAATGCCAGCGTTTGGGTGTGGAAGTGATTGCGGTGGACCGTTACGCGAATGCGCCCGCCATGCACGTCGCGCATCGCTCGCACGTCATCGATATGCTTGACGGTAATGCGCTGCGGGGGTTAATTGCCGACGAAAAACCGGATTTCGTAGTACCTGAAATTGAGGCCATTGCCACTGAGATGCTGGTTGCCCTTGAACAGGAAGGCCAGCGCGTGGTGCCCTGCGCCACTGCGGCAAAACTGACCATGAACCGGGAAGGCATTCGTCGCCTGGCGGCAGAAGAATTACAGCTCCCGACCTCCAGCTACCGTTTTGCCGGAGATAAAGCTGCGTTTCTCCAGGCCGTAGAGGAGATTGGCTACCCGTGCATCATTAAGCCGGTAATGAGCTCCTCCGGCAAAGGGCAGAGCTTTATCCGCGACAGCAGCACGCTGGACAACGCCTGGGACTATGCCCAGCAGGGTGGCCGTGCCGGGGCCGGGCGCGTCATCGTGGAAGGCGTGGTGAAGTTTGATTTTGAAATTACCCTGCTCACCGTCAGCGCCGTGGATGGCGTTTATTTCTGCGACCCGATTGGTCATCGCCAGGAAGACGGCGATTATCGCGAATCCTGGCAGCCGCAGCAGATGAGCGCGCTGGCGCTGGCACGCGCACAGGAGATCGCCCGCAAGACGGTGCTGGCGCTGGGCGGCTACGGCCTGTTCGGCGTGGAGTTGTTTGTTTGCGGCGACGAGGTGATCTTCAGCGAAGTCTCCCCTCGTCCGCACGATACCGGGATGGTTACGCTGATTTCACAGGATCTCTCCGAGTTCGCGCTGCACGTACGCGCTTTCCTCGGCCTGCCGGTTGGCGGCATCCGTCAGTACGGCCCGGCAGCCTCGGCGGTGATCCTGCCGCAGCTGACCAGCCAGAATGTCACCTTTGATAACGTCGAAGGTGCGGTTGGCGCAGGCTTGCAGGTCCGGCTGTTCGGCAAACCGGAGATCGACGGAAGCCGTCGTCTGGGCGTGGCATTAGCGACCGGGGAAAATGTGGACGAAGCCGTCGCGAGAGCAAAAAGAGCGGCTGCGAACGTCAGCGTAGCAGGATAAAAAAACGGGCCGAAAGGCCCGTTTTAACTGTCTGGCTGGCCGGGTTAGGCGCAGCCGACACCCGGCAAACAAACTTACTGTTTCGCGCCTTCTACCGCTTCGCGAGCCAGTTTAGTGATGCGATCCCAGTCGCCTGCTTCCAGCGCATCCGCCGGAACCAGCCAGGAGCCGCCGATGCACAGCACGCTTTTCAGCGCCAGATAGTCACGGTAGTTGGCCGGAGAGATGCCGCCCGTTGGGCAGAAACGCACCTGGGAGAATGGGCCCGCAATGGCCTGCAACGCTTTGGTGCCGCCGTTCGCTTCAGCCGGGAAGAATTTGAACTCTTTCAGGCCGTAGTCCATGCCCAGCATCAGTTCAGAAACGGTGCTGATACCCGGGATCAGCGGAATAGAACCTTCGGTTGCGGCTTTCAGCAGCGGCTCAGTCAGCCCCGGGCTGATGGCAAACTGTGCGCCCGCTTCGGTCACTTCCGCCAGTTGCTGCGCATTCAGAACCGTACCGGCACCAATGATCGCTTCCGGCACTTCTTTGGCGATAGCGCGGATCGCATCCATCGCACAGGCGGTACGCAGGGTCACTTCCAGAACGCGAACGCCACCCGCAACCAGTGCCTTCGCCATTGGGACAGCGTGCTCCAGTTTGTTTACCACAATAACCGGCACGACAGGGCCAGTGGTCAGGATTGCTTCTGCACTTGTTTTCCAGTTTTTCATCAGAGTTTTCTCTCGCCAGATCGTTAAAATCAAGTCGTCTTAAAACATAATACAGGTTGCGCCCTGCTCCGCACCGGAGAGTTTCTCACGCAACGCACCAAACATTTCGCGTCCGGTACCCACGCGCGATGCGCTCAGGTCAGGAATATGTGGCTGACGCGCCGCCAGCTCTGCTTCATCCACCAGCAGGGTTAACTCGCCTGTCTGACCGTTAACGCGGATCATGTCACCATCACGCACTTTCGCCAGCAAGCCGCCGTCGTAGGCTTCCGGGGTGACATGAATCGCTGAAGGCACTTTACCGGATGCCCCTGAAAGGCGTCCATCGGTTACCAGTGCGATTTTGAAACGGCGGTCCAATAATACACCAAGCGGCGGCATAAGTTTATGTAATTCTGGCATCCCGTTCGCTTTTGGTCCCTGATGACGCACCACGACCACACAGTCTTTATCAAGCAGACCCGCGTCAAAGGCAGGTAAAACGTCGTGCTGGCTTTCAAACACCACCGCCGGGGCTTCGATAACCTGATTCTCTTCCGGCACGGCAGAGGTTTTCATCACGGCACGTCCAAGGTTACCGCTCAGCACTTTGGTGCCGCCGTGAGGAGAGAACGGCTGTTCGAAGGTTGCGATAACCTGAGGATCGAGCGAGTCGCCCGCCCCTTCGCGCCAGTCCAGCTCACCGTTGTTCAGCCAGGGTTCAAGGGTATAGCGATGCAGGCCAAAGCCCGCCACCGTGTTGACATCCTCATGCAGCAGGCCGCCTTTCAGCAGCTCGCGCATCAGCACCGGCACGCCGCCCGCGGCCTGGAAGTGGTTGATGTCCGCCGGACCGTTCGGGTACAGACGCGCCATCAGCGGTACCACGGAGGAGATATCGGAGAAGTCATCCCAGTTGATCAGAATGCCCGCCGCGCGCGCCATCGCGACAAGGTGCATGGTATGGTTGGTTGAACCGCCGGTCGCCAGCAGGGCGACAATCCCGTTTACGATGACTTTTTCATCCACCATTTTGCCCATTGGCATCCACTTGTTGCCGTTACCGGTCAGGCGCGTCACCTGACGGGCTGCGGCTTCGGTCAGCGCTTTACGCAGTGGCGCATCCGGCTGGATGAACGACGAGCCCGGCAGCTGCATACCCATAAACTCCACCACCATCTGGTTGGTGTTGGCCGTACCGTAGAACGTACAGGTGCCCGGCGCATGATAGGACGCGGCTTCCGCTTCCAGCAGTGCCTGACGGTCCGCTTTTCCTTCGGCATACAGCTGGCGGATACGGACTTTTTCCTTGTTTGGCAGACCGCTAGCCATCGGGCCTGACGGCACAAAAATCGCTGGCAGATGGCCAAACGACAGCGCGGCCATCACCAGCCCCGGGACGATTTTGTCGCACACGCCCAGATAGAGCGCGCCATCAAACATGTTGTGAGAGAGGCCCACTGCCGCCGACATGGCGATCACTTCGCGGCTCAGCAAGGACAGCTCCATACCGTCCTGGCCCTGGGTTACGCCATCACACATGGCCGGCACGCCGCCTGCAACCTGGCCCACCGCGTTCACGCTGTGCAGCGCATTGCGGATGATAGCCGGGTAGGCCTCATACGGCTGGTGGGCTGAAAGCATGTCGTTATAGGAGGTAATGATGGCGATATTGTTACGCAACATGCTTTTCAGCGCGTCTTTATCACCAGGCTGGCAGGCCGCAAAGCCGTGGGCCAGATTCCCGCAGGCCAGCTGAGAGCGATGGACAGTTTCACTCTTCGCCTGTTCGATGCGGGCAAGGTAGGCAGCACGGGTCTCTTTCGAGCGTTCAACGATGCGTTGTGTTACGCGTAACAATGTCGGATTCATAAAAGCTCCTCTAATTTATCTGTCCAGGCTCGGGAGTTTACACAGTTTCTGACGGTTGTTAACAACGCTGAAACGCCTGATATCCGGAGCACAGGGGCAAAATGTCTGAAGGGAGTGTAATAAAAAAAGCTCCGCGGGTGAATCCACGCGGAGCTTAAAAGATAAAAATTATGCCACTTGCTGTGTTAGATCATGTTACCGGTAAAATAACACCTTTGGGCTAGAGAAGGTGGTTATTCAAACTCGTTCCAGGAGCGGCCATCACGGGTGATCATCGCAACGGAGGCGACAGGTCCCCAGGTTCCCGCCTGATACGGTTTTGGCGCGTCCTGATCGGCTGCCCACGCTTCAGTGATGGAGTCGACCCACTTCCACGCCTCTTCCACTTCATCGCGGCGGACGAACAGCGCCTGGATACCACGCATGGTTTCCAGCAGCAGACGCTCGTAAGCATCGGCGAGATGCGTCTGGTTGAAGGTTTCAGAGTAGCTCAGGTCCAGCTTGGTAGTTTGCAGGTTGTGTTTGTGATCAAGGCCTGGCACTTTGTTGAGGATCTGAATATCCACACCCTCGTCCGGTTGCAGACGGATGGTCAGTTTGTTCTGCGGCAGTTCCTGCCAGGATTCTTTGAACAGGTTCAGTTCCGGATTCTTGAAGTAGACCACCACTTCGGAGCATTTTGCCGGCAGACGTTTACCGGTACGCAGGTAGAACGGCACACCGGCCCAGCGCCAGTCGTCGATATCCACGCGGATCGCCACAAACGTCTCGGTGTTGCTGGACTTGTTCGCGCCCTCTTCTTCCAGATAGCCAGGAACTTTTTTCCCCTGGGCAAAACCTGCGGTGTACTGGCCGCGCACGGTTTTCTCGCGCACGTTGGAGCGGTCAATACGGCGCAGTGATTTCAGAACTTTCACTTTGGCGTCACGAATGCTGTCGGCCGTCAGATCTGACGGTGGAGACATGGCAATCATGCACAGAATTTGCAGCAGGTGGTTCTGGATCATGTCCCGCATCTGGCCGGCCTGGTCGAAGTAGCCCCAACGGCCTTCGATGCCCACCTCTTCCGCCACGGTAATTTCCACGTGGTCGATAGTGCGGTTGTCCCAGTTGTTCACAAACAGGGAGTTGGCAAAACGCAGCGCCAGCAGGTTCAGTACCGTCTCTTTGCCCAGATAGTGGTCAATACGGTAAACCTGACACTCCTCAAAGAACTCGCCCACCTGGTCGTTGATTTCACGCGAGGTCGCCAGCGACGTACCCAGCGGTTTCTCCATCACCACGCGCGCCGGTTTGGCGTTCAGCTTCGCCTCGCCCAGACCTTTGCAGATGGCGCCGAAGGTGCTTGGCGGCATGGCGAAATAGTTAATTGTGACACGATTTTCCTGGTCAAGCATTTCACCCAGACGGGTAAAGGCGCCTACATCGTTGACGTCCAGGTTGCAGAAATCGAGACGCCCGCTCAGCTTATCCCAAAGGCTTTCATCGATTTTCTCTTTCATGAACGTTTCGAGCGCCTCGCGCACGACTTTGGTATAAGCCTCCTTATCCCAGTCTGCGCGTCCTACCCCAAGGATTCGGGTGTCGGGATGGATCTGGCCCGCTTTTTCGAGCTGATACAGGGAAGGCAGCAATTTTCGGCGTGCAAGATCGCCTTTCGCGCCGAAAATGACCAGGTCACATGCCTGGGCTGTTTGCGTTACCGCCATGTCATTCTCCTCAGTTAGATCGCCTGGTACTCTGCCAGGTATCGTTGTAATTTTATTACAATGCACTGTACTGCTTTTACGCGTTTCCTGAAACCATTAGCGCTTAACGTCGCGTGCGATACGGTAATTTTTCGTCACCCGGGCCATAACGCCCGTCTGATGACGCAACAAACGTCGATTCTTTGCGCAACAGGGTCAGAGCAAAACCCGACGTCGATCAAGTAATGAAAAAAAACAACAACATTTCTTGTCGACGATTACCCTTTCGGGAGTCCCGGGGGTAATATCGGCTAAATCGAATCAAGATTTCATCTCTTTATGAAATCGTTTATGCCCTCATGAGCGTCTTGTTAACAATGAACATGCTGGAAAAAATCCAGTTTCAACTGGAACACCTTAGCAAATCCGAGCGCAAAGTGGCTGAAGTTATTCTCGCCGCGCCCGCTCAGGCGATTCATTCAAGCATCGCCGCTCTGGCACAGGAATCGGGCGTCAGCGAACCGACGGTCAATCGATTCTGTCGTAGTCTGGACACGCGCGGCTTTCCTGATTTTAAACTGCATCTGGCCCAAAGTCTGGCAAACGGCACCCCGTATGTTAATCGCAATGTAGATGAAGACGACAGCGTTGATGCTTACACCGCAAAAATATTTGAATCGGCTATGGCCACGCTCGACCACGTTCGCCAGTCTCTGGACATGAGTTCAGTGAATCGCGCGGTCGATCTTCTCACGCAGGCCAAACGGATTGCCTTCTTTGGCCTTGGCTCGTCCGCCGCCGTGGCGCATGACGCCATGAATAAGTTCTTTCGCTTTAACGTGCCGGTGATTTACTCCGATGACATTGTGCTGCAACGCATGAGCTGTATGAATTGTAGTGAAGATGATGTCGTGGTACTCATCTCCCATACGGGCCGCACCAAGAGCCAGGTGGAGCTGGCGCAGCTCGCGCGTGACAACGATGCGATGGTCATCGCCCTGACGACGGCAGGTACGCCGCTGGCCAGGGAAGCGACGCTCGCTATTACCCTGGACGTACCGGAGGACACCGACATGTACATGCCGATGGTCTCCCGCCTGGCGCAGTTGACGGTCATCGACGTGCTGGCGACCGGTTTTACCTTACGCCGGGGCGCAAAATTCCGGGATAACTTGAAGCGGGTCAAGGAAGCCCTGAAAGAATCGCGTTTTGATAAAGAATTGCTTATAAAGAGCGATGTTCCCTAATAACTACGATGTACGATTTACGGCATTCGGTCCCCTCGCTACTGCCTTGCGATAGATGAAGGCCGATTCTATGTTCACGCAACACCAAAGTTGTTTCAGTCAACGGAGTATTACATGTCCAGAAGGCTTCGCAGAACCAAGATCGTCACCACCTTAGGCCCGGCCACCGACCGCGATAATAACCTCGAAAAGATTATCGCCGCGGGTGCCAACGTGGTGCGCATGAACTTCTCTCACGGTACGCCAGAAGACCATAAATTACGTGCCGACAAAGTGCGTGAAATCGCAGCTAAACTGGGCCGCCATGTTGCTATCCTCGGTGACCTGCAAGGTCCAAAAATCCGCGTATCGACCTTTAAAGAAGGCAAAGTCTTCCTCAACATCGGCGATAAATTCCTGCTGGATGCCAACCTGAGCAAAGGCGAAGGCGATAAGGAAAAAGTGGGTATCGACTACAAAGGTCTGCCTGCTGACGTTGTGCCTGGCGACATCCTGCTGCTGGACGACGGACGCGTACAGCTGAAAGTGCTGGAAGTTCAGGGTATGAAGGTATTCACCGAAGTGACCGTCGGCGGCCCGCTCTCCAACAACAAAGGCATCAACAAACTCGGCGGTGGCCTGTCTGCCGAAGCGCTGACCGATAAAGACAAAGCGGATATCGTGACCGCAGCGCAGATCGGCGTGGATTACCTGGCTGTCTCCTTCCCGCGCTGCGGCGAAGATCTGAACTATGCTCGCCGCCTGGCGCGCGATGCAGGCTGCGATGCGAAAATCGTTGCGAAAGTGGAACGCGCTGAAGCGGTCTGCGATCAGGACGCGATGGACGACGTGATCCTGGCGTCTGACGTGGTGATGGTTGCCCGTGGTGACCTGGGCGTGGA
Organism: Enterobacter cloacae complex sp. 397G4; assembly: GCF_050031515.1. Taxonomy (NCBI): domain Bacteria; kingdom Pseudomonadati; phylum Pseudomonadota; class Gammaproteobacteria; order Enterobacterales; family Enterobacteriaceae; genus Enterobacter; species Enterobacter cloacae complex sp. 397G4. The sequence continues at coordinate 2,876,570 of NZ_JBLGWE010000001.1, forward strand.
AATTGGCGACCCTGAACTGGTCGGTATCCAGAAAGCGCTGATCCGTCGCGCGCGTCAGCTGAACCGCGCGGTGATCACCGCCACCCAGATGATGGAATCCATGATCACCAACCCAATGCCAACCCGTGCGGAAGTCATGGACGTGGCGAACGCCGTGCTGGATGGTACCGATGCGGTGATGCTGTCAGCGGAAACCGCGGCAGGTCAGTATCCGGCAGAAACCGTGGCCGCCATGGCGCGCGTGTGCCTGGGTGCAGAGAAGATCCCAAGCATTAACGTCTCTAAACACCGCCTGGACATTCAGTTCGACAACGTGGAAGAAGCGATTGCGATGTCTGCGATGTACGCAGCCAACCACCTGAAAGGGGTCACGGCGATCATCACCATGACCGAATCTGGCCGTACCGCGCTAATGACGTCCCGTATCAGCTCCGGTCTGCCGATCTTCGCCATGTCCCGTCACGAGCGTACGCTGAACCTGACGGCGCTGTATCGCGGCGTGACGCCAGTATACTTCGACAGCACCAACGACGGCGTGGCCGCCGCGCACGATGCCGTGAACCTGCTGCGCGACAAAGGTTATCTGGTATCCGGTGATATCGTTATCGTGACGCAGGGTGACGTGATGAGCACCATCGGCTCAACCAATACCACCCGCGTACTGACCGTAGAGTAAGCTCCGATCCCCTCTCCCCTAAGGGGAGAGGGGTGAAGGTTTCCTATTTCTTCGGGAAAAGCTCTTTACGCTTGTACGGCTCTGTTTCACCAGGTTTACGCGTTTTGAGCAACTTCAGGATCCACGTATATTGCTCCTTATGCGGCCCCACCAGCACCTCCACCTCTTCATTCATGCGACGTGCGATGGTGTGATCGTCTGCGGTCAGCAGATCGTCCATCGGCGGACGTACCTCAATGCTCAGGCGATGCGTTTTACCGTCATAAACCGGGAACAGTGGGATCACGCGGGCGCGGCAGACTTTCATCAGGCGACCAATCGCGGGTAGCGTGGCTTTATAGGTTGCGAAGAAATCGACAAACTCGCTGTGTTCCGGGCCGTGGTCCTGATCGGGCAGATAGTAGCCCCAGTAACCCTGACGTACCGACTGAATGAAAGGCTTAATGCCATCGTTTCGGGCGTGCAAACGCCCGCCAAAGCGACGGCGCACGGTATTCCAGACGAAGTCGTAGATTTTGTTTCCCTGATTATGGAACATCGCCGCCATTTTCTGGCCCTGCGACGCCATTAACATCGCCGGAATGTCTACCCCCCAGCCGTGCGGCACCAGGAAAATCACCTTTTCATCATTGCGACGCATCTCGTCGATGATCTCCAGCCCTTTCCAGTCAACGCGTTCGACGATCTTCTCCGGCCCTTTCAGCGCCAGTTCCGCCATCATCGCCATGGCCTGGGGCGCGGTGGTATACATGTCATCAATGATTGCTTCGCGTTCGGCGTCGCTTTTATCCGGAAAACAGTACAACAGATTTATTTGCGCGCGGCGGCGTGCGCTTTTACCTAAGCGCCCTGCCAGGCGCCCCACTTTGCCGAGCACCGGATCGCGGAGGGAAGCAGGTAGCAACGCCATGCCAGCAAACGCGTATACGCCAAGCCAGGCGCCCCAGTTACGCGGGTGGCGGAAAGATTTTTCAAACTCGGGAATGTACTCAATATTGTTTTTTTTGGTTTCCATGCGGGTTCCAGGGTCTGGTGACGCAAAAATATATTCGGATAGTGTAGCGAGGCTGCCGCCCGCGCACAAAAGAAAAAGCCGGCGCATACTGACGCCGGCTTTTTAAATCAGGAGAGCTTAGTCGAAGCGCAGCTGCGGCATCACCTCTTTCACCTGCGCCAGGTAATCTTTGCGATCTTTGCCGGTCAGCCCTTCGGTGCGCGGCAGTTTTGCCGTCAGCGGGTTAACCGCCTGCTGGTTGATCCACACTTCGTAGTGCAGGTGCGGACCCGTCGACCGGCCGGTGTTACCGGACAACGCGATGCGATCGCCACGTTTCACTTTCTGGCCCGGTTTGACCAGCAGTTTACGCAGGTGCATGTAGCGGGTGGTGTACGTACGACCGTGACGAATAGCAACGTAGTAGCCAGCAGCACCGCTGCGTTTCGCCATGACCACTTCACCATCCCCTACCGCCAGCACTGGCGTGCCCTGCGGCATGGCGAAGTCAACGCCACGGTGCGGCGCTACGCGGCCAGTTACCGGGTTCAGACGACGCGGGTTAAAGTTGGAGGAGACGCGGAACTGTTTCGCCGTTGGGAAACGCAGGAAGCCTTTTGCCAGACCCGTACCGCTGCGGTCATAGAACTTACCGTCTTCCGCGCGAATAGCGTAGTAGTCTTTGCCGTCTGAACGCAGACGAACGCCCACCAGCTGGCTCTGCTCGCGCTTACCGTCCAGCATTTCGCGGGACATCAGGACAGAGAACTGATCGCCTTTTTTCAGTTTGCGGAAATCCATCTGCCACTGCATGGCTTTGATCACCGAGCTGATTTCAGCGCTGGTCAGGCCGGCATCGCGTGCGCTGGAAACAAAGCTGCCGCCGACGGTTCCTTTCATGACGCTGTTAACCCAGTCGCCCTGCTGCAATTCGCTGGTCATTTTGAAACCGTTTGCAGTGCGATCGTAGGTGCGGGTTTCGCGACGGGACATCTCCCAGGTCAGACGTTGCAGATCGCCGTCGGGCGTTAGGGTCCAGGAAAGCTGCTGGCCAATTTTCAGGTTACGCAGCTCTTTATCGGATGCGGCGAGCTGGCTGATGTTGCCCATGTCGATACCGTACTGGTTCAGGACGCTGCTCAGCGTATCGCCAGTAGAAACAACATATTCATGAATGCCGGCTTCATTCTGGATCTTGTCATCCAGCTCATCCTGGGGAATCGCTTCATCTTCCTGAGCGGCCTGATCGATAGGCTCGCTGGCCTCAGGAAGCAGAGAGCGGATCTCGCTCTTCTCCAGTTCGATGGTTTTAATGATTGGGGCGGAACTCGGGTGGTAAACATAGGGCCGCCAGACGGCGACCGCTAATGTGAGAACTGTAAGCGACCCCAGCATAACGCGGTGGGGTCGAGGCAGATTGTTAAATGCCAGGGCGACAGAGCGGGCTATCTGTTGCACGTATTCACTTCCTCGTTAATCTCCTTTCAGGCAGCTCGCATACTGATTCGCCAGTTGGCTGAGGAACTGCGAATAGCTCGCTTTGCTCAACTGGATGTTCGTACCTAGCGGGTCAAGGGTTCCCATGCGCACGGATGTTCCCCTGGCCACGGCTTCTACGACCGCTGGCCTGAACTGTGGCTCAGCAAAAACGCATGTCGCTTTTTGCTCAACCAACTGTGTTCTGATTTCATGTAAACGCTGCGCACCAGGCTGAATTTCAGGGTTGACGGTAAAATGCCCCAGCGGGGTCAGACCGTAATGTTTCTCGTAATACCCGTAGGCATCATGAAAAACGAAGTACCCTTTTCCTTTAAGCGGTGCGAGCTCGTTACCCACCTGTTTGTCGGTTGCAGCTAATTGAGCCTCAAAATCCTTCAGGTTGGCGTCGAGTTTGATTCGACTTTGCGGCATAAGTTCCACTAATTTGTCGTGGATTGCAACCGCTGTAAGCCGCGCTATCTCTGGGGAGAGCCAGAGATGCATGTTGTATTCGCCGTGATGGTGATGGTCGTCACCTTTTTCACCGTGAGCATGGTCGTGGTCGTGGTCGTCACCCTCGTCCTCAGCTCCTTTCATGAGTAACGGTTTCACGCCGGACAGCCCGGCAATCGTCACCTGTTTCTCAGCGGGAAGCTGACTGGCTGACTTCTGCATGAACGCTTCCATCTCAGGACCAATCCAGACCACTAAGTCCGCGTTCTGTAAGCGTTTTACATCAGATGGACGCAGGGAATAATCATGCTCGGAAGCACCATCAGGCAGCAGAACCTGGGTCTCAGTGACCCCATCCGCGATGGCAGAGGCGATAAATCCAAGCGGTTTAAGCGAAGCGACAACGGCGGCGTTAACATCTTGTGCTGTTGTACCCCAAAGAGCAGCGGATAAAGCTGCGAAAAGAAGCGTATTTTTCTGTAACATAATGCGACTAATCATCGTAATGAATGCGTGGAATGTGATATTATAACATTCGATGACTTCTGCAAGCTTAAATTGACATGACGACTTTAGTTTCTCTTGAAAATGTTTCGGTCTCATTCGGCCAGCGCCGCGTCCTTTCTGACGTGTCGCTGAATCTGAAGCCCGGCAAAATACTCACGCTGCTCGGCCCTAACGGTGCAGGCAAGTCGACGCTGGTACGCGTCGTATTAGGCCTGGTAGCCCCTGACGCAGGTGTTATCGTCCGCCAAGACAAGTTGCGTATCGGCTATGTGCCGCAAAAATTACACCTCGATGCCACCCTGCCCCTGACGGTGAGCCGCTTCCTGCGCCTCCGTCCCGGTACGCGTAAAGCGGATATCCTCCCGGCGCTTAAACGCGTTCAGGCGGGACATCTTGTTGAGGCACCCTTGCAAAAGCTGTCGGGCGGTGAAACCCAGCGCGTATTACTTGCCCGCGCCCTGCTCAGCAGCCCTCAGCTGCTGGTCCTGGACGAGCCGACGCAGGGTGTTGACGTCAACGGTCAGGTTGCGCTGTACGATCTGATTGACCAGCTCCGTCGGGAGCTAAACTGCGCGGTGCTGATGGTGTCCCATGATCTGCATCTGGTGATGGCCAAAACCGACGAAGTGCTGTGCCTGAACCATCACATTTGTTGTTCCGGCACGCCGGAAGTGGTGTCAATGCATCCGGAATTTATCTCTATGTTTGGCCATCGTGGCGCCGAGCAGCTGGGCATCTATCGTCATAATCACAATCACCGCCATGATTTACAGGGACGAATCGTCCTGCGTCGGGGAAATGGACACTCATGATTGAACTGTTACTGCCCGGCTGGCTGGCCGGGATTATGCTTGCCTGCGCCGCGGGTCCACTCGGCTCGTTTGTCGTCTGGCGCAGAATGTCCTATTTCGGCGATACGCTGGCCCATGCTTCATTGCTGGGTGTGGCGTTTGGTTTGTTACTGGACGTGAACCCGTTTTATGCGGTGATTGTCGTCACGCTGCTGCTGGCTGCCGGTCTGGTCTGGCTGGAAAAACGTCCTCATCTGGCAATTGATACCCTGCTCGGCATTATGGCGCACAGCGCCCTGTCGCTGGGCCTGGTGGTGGTGAGCCTGATGTCAAACATCCGCGTGGACCTGATGGCCTATCTGTTCGGCGATCTGCTGGCCGTCACGCCCGAAGATCTGATTTCTATTGCCATTGGCGTGGCAGTGGTGCTCGGGATCCTGCTGTGGCAGTGGCGAAATTTACTGGCTATGACCGTCAGCCCGGATCTGGCCTTTGTCGACGGCGTGAAGCTTCAGCGCGTGAAGCTGCTATTGATGCTGGTGACGGCGTTAACCATCGGCGTGGCGATGAAGTTTGTCGGCGCGCTGATCATCACGTCGCTGCTGATAATCCCTGCCGCCACGGCGCGCCGTTTTGCGCGTACGCCGGAGCAAATGGCCGGTATCGCGGTGATTATCGGAATGATCGCGGTCACGGGCGGGTTAACTTTCTCGGCGTTTTATGACACGCCAGCGGGGCCGTCGGTGGTACTGTGCGCGGCGGTGTTGTTTATTTTCAGTATGATGAAAAAGACCGCGCAGTAGTCAGCATGTCCCCGGTGGCGCTTCGCTTACCGGGGCTACCATTTATCGCTGCTTACGGCATCGCGGGCGGCGTAATACCGAAATGATTCCACGCCCGCACCGTCGCCATACGACCACGTGGGGTACGCTGTAAGAAGCCCTGCTGGATCAGATACGGCTCCAGCACGTCCTCGATAGTCTCACGCTCTTCGCCAATTGCCGCCGCCAGGTTATCCAGTCCTACCGGCCCGCCAAAGAACTTATCCAGCACCGCCAGCAGCAGCTTACGGTCCATGTAGTCAAAACCTTCGGCATCGACATTCAGCATATCCAGCGCCTGGGCGGCGATCTCGGCCGATATAGTACCGTCGTGCTTCACCTCGGCAAAGTCACGCACCCGGCGCAGCAGGCGGTTGGCGATACGCGGCGTACCGCGGGAGCGCTTCGCCACTTCAAACGCCCCCTCTTCGCTCATATCCAGCCCCATGTAGCGCGCGCTGCGCCCCACAATATGCTGAAGGTCGGGCACCTGATAAAACTCCAGACGCTGCACGATACCAAAACGGTCGCGTAGCGGTGAGGTCAGCGAGCCGGCGCGGGTCGTGGCGCCAATCAGGGTAAACGGTGGCAGATCGATTTTGATCGAGCGCGCGGCCGGACCTTCACCGATCATGATATCCAGTTGGTAATCCTCCATTGCCGGATAGAGCACTTCCTCCACCACCGGTGAAAGACGGTGGATCTCATCGATAAACAGCACGTCATGCGGTTCGAGGTTGGTCAGCATCGCCGCCAGGTCCCCTGCTTTCTCCAGTACCGGGCCGGAGGTGGTACGCAGGTTAACGCCCATTTCATTTGCGACGATATTCGCCAGGGTGGTTTTACCTAACCCCGGCGGACCAAAAATCAGCAGGTGATCGAGCGCATCGCCGCGCAGCTTTGCCGCCTGGATGAAAATCTCCATCTGAGAACGAACCTGCGGCTGGCCGATGTACTCATCCAGCAGTTTGGGACGGATCGCGCGATCCACCACGTCATCTGGCTGAATAGTGCCTGCCGATACCAGGCGGTCTGCTTCAATCATCCTTTACCTCACAATGCAGCGCGCAGCGCTTCACGAATCAGGGTTTCACTGCTGGCATCCGGTTTAGCAATTTTGCTCACCATCCGGCTGGCCTCCTGAGGTTTATAGCCCAGCGCCACCAGCGCGGCAACCGCTTCCTGCTCGGCATCATCATCAGATGCAGGCGCGCCCGGGGAAGTCAGCACCAGATCGGCTGCCGGCGTGAACAGATCGCCATGCAGACCTTTGAAGCGGTCCTTCATCTCGACAATCAAACGCTCGGCGGTTTTCTTCCCGATGCCCGGAAGTTTAATTAACGCAGCTGGATCTTCACGCTCAACGGCGTTCACAAACTGTGGCGCTGACATACCGGACAGAATCGCCAGGGCCAGCTTCGGCCCGACGCCGTTGGTTTTAATCAATTCGCGGAACAGGGTGCGTTCCTGTTTGTTATTGAAGCCGTACAGCAGCTGAGCGTCTTCACGCACCACAAACTGGGTAAAGACAACCGCCTCTTTGCCCGCCTCCGGCAGCTCATAGAAGCAGGTCATTGGCATATGGACTTCATAGCCCACGCCACCCACTTCCAGCAGTACTAACGGGGGTTGTTTTTCAATGATGATGCCTCTGAGTCTGCCTATCACGTGACGCTCCTGCGTTCTGGAAGAAATTAACTGCCGACATAATAAAAAAAGGCTGGATAAACATCCAGCCTGATTTGTCATTATCGTAACCTGCCTCGCGCCAGATTGAGCCGCGACTCGCTCATTTGCATCGCATTCTGGCTGACGTGACAGTGGGTAATCGCAATGGCCAGCGCATCGGCGGCGTCAGCCTGCGGGTTCGCAGGGAGCTTCAGCAGGGTACGCACCATGTGCTGCACCTGGCTTTTTTCCGCGCTACCAATGCCCACCACCGTCTGCTTAACCTGACGGGCCGCGTACTCAAACACCGGCAGATCCTGGTTCACGGCGGCAACAATCGCCACGCCGCGCGCCTGACCGAGCTTTAACGCCGAGTCAGCGTTCTTCGCCATAAAGACCTGCTCGATGGCGAAATAGTCCGGCTGAAACTGGGTGATGATCTCCGACACGCCCGCATAGATGAGCTTCAGGCGCGATGGCAGATCGTCCACTTTGGTGCGAATACAGCCGCTGCCGAGGTAGGTTAGCTGGCGTCCCACCTGACGGATAACGCCATAGCCGGTGACGCGTGAGCCGGGGTCAATCCCGAGAATAATCGACATCACGCGTCTCCCGTAAACGGTTTACAGGCTCTCATCAGAGAGTCGCTGCAACCTCATCAGAGATTTCACCGTTGTGATACACTTCCTGCACGTCGTCGCAGTCTTCGAGCATGTCGATCAGACGCAGCAGTTTCGGTGCGGTTTCCGCATCCATGTCCGCTTTGGTAGACGGGATCATGGAGACTTCAGCGTTATCCGCCTTCAGGCCAGCCGCTTCCAGCGCATCGCGCACGGCACCCATCTCTTCCCATGCGGTGTAAACATCAATAGCACCGTCGTCATAGTTCACCACGTCTTCCGCACCGGCTTCCAGCGCCGCTTCCATGATCGCATCTTCGTCGCCTTTCTCGAAGGAGATGACGCCTTTTTTGCTGAACAGGTACGCTACAGAACCGTCAGTGCCCAGGTTGCCGCCGGTTTTGGTGAACGCGTGACGCACTTCCGCAACGGTACGATTACGGTTGTCGGACAGACACTCAACCATCACCGCCGTACCGCCAGGACCGTAACCTTCATAAATGATGGTTTCCATGTTCGCGTCTTCATCACCGCCCACGCCACGTGCGATGGCACGGTTCAGGGTGTCACGCGTCATGTTGTTAGACAGGGCTTTATCCACCGCTGCGCGCAGACGTGGGTTAGAGGCCGGATCGCCGCCGCCCAGACGCGCCGCTGTCACCAGCTCACGAATGATTTTGGTAAAGATTTTACCGCGTTTGGCATCCTGTGCCGCTTTGCGGTGTTTGGTGTTGGCCCACTTACTATGACCTGCCATAAAAAGTTCTCCAAAAATCGCGCCTTCTCAGGCAGCGTTAATTACAAATTCTTCAATCGCCTGCCGGTTGCTCCACGACTTGGTCAGTGCGGCGGCATCCGCCGCATTCACCCAGCGGTAGGTCAGGTGTTCCGTGAACACGATCTCCCGCTCATGGGGAAGCGCAAGGCAGAACCACGATTCCGTATTGCGCTCAATCCCCGGTGCATAGCGATGACGTAAATGGCTAAAAATTTCAAACTCCACCGTGCGCTGACAGTCCTTCAGGGTCAGTTGCTCGCGAGCAACGTCAATGGCGACCTCTTCCTTTACTTCACGCGCGGCGGCCTGCGGCGCGGTCTCCCCCTCTTCCAGGCTGCCGGTAACCGACTGCCAGAAATCCGGATCGTCGCGCCGCTGCAACATCAGCACCCGCTTCGTGTCTTCTGCATAAATGACCACCAGAACCGAAACGGGACGCTTATATGCCATATCAGTTTTTCTCTTCCTTCTTCACCACCTCAATACCCAGCTCAGCCAGCGCGGCCGGGTTGGCAAAGCTTGGCGCTTCAGTCATCAGACACGCCGCTGCGGTGGTTTTCGGGAAGGCGATCACATCACGGATGTTGTCGGTGCCGGTCAGCAGCATGGTCAGACGGTCAAGACCGAAGGCCAGACCCGCATGCGGAGGGGTACCGTACTTCAGGGCGTCCAGCAGGAAGCCAAACTTCTCGCGCTGCTCCTGCTCGTTAATGCCCAGAATGCCGAACACGGTCTGCTGCATTTCACCGCTGTGAATACGCACGGAACCGCCGCCCACTTCGTAGCCGTTGATGACCATATCGTAGGCGTTTGCCACCGCGTCTTCCGGCGCCGCTTTCAGCTCTGCCGCCGTCATCTCTTTTGGCGAGGTGAACGGGTGGTGCATCGCGGTCAGGCCGCCTTCACCGTCGTCTTCAAACATCGGGAAGTCGATTACCCACAGCGGCGCCCATTTGCTTTCGTCGGTCAGGTTCAGGTCTTTGCCAAGCTTCAGACGCAGCGCGCCCATCGCATCCGCAACCACTTTCTTGTTGTCTGCGCCGAAGAAGATCATGTCGCCGTCCTGCGCGCCGGTGCGCTCAAGGATCGCTTCCACGATGTCCGCATTCAGGAATTTCGCCACCGGGCTGGTGATGCCTTCCAGACCTTTTGCACGCTCGGTTACTTTAATATAGGCCAGACCTTTCGCGCCGTAGATCTTGATGAAGTTGCCGTAGTCGTCAATCTGCTTACGGCTCAGGGCAGCACCGCCCGGAACGCGCAGGGCAGCCACGCGGCCTTTCGGATCGTTAGCCGGGCCAGCAAAGACCGCGAACTCAACGGCTTTCACCAGGTCTGCCACGTCCACCAGCTCCATCGGGTTACGCAGGTCTGGTTTGTCAGAACCGTAGCGACGCTCGGCTTCCGCGAAGGTCATGACAGGGAAATCGCCCAGCTCAACGCCTTTCACGTCGTTCCACAGGCTACGCACCAGGGCTTCCATCACCTCACGCACCTGCTCAGCGGTCATGAAGGAGGTTTCCACATCGATCTGGGTAAATTCTGGCTGACGGTCAGCGCGCAGGTCTTCGTCGCGGAAGCATTTCACGATCTGATAGTAGCGATCGAAGCCGGACATCATCAGCAGCTGTTTGAAAAGCTGTGGTGACTGCGGCAGCGCGTAGAATTTGCCTTTATGGACGCGGGATGGCACCAGGTAGTCGCGCGCGCCTTCCGGCGTGGCTTTGGTCAGCATCGGGGTTTCGATATCAAGGAAACCGTGGTCATCCATAAAACGGCGCACCAGGCTGGTGATTTTCGCACGGGTTTTCAGGCGCTGAGCCATTTCCGGACGTCGCAGATCCAGGTAGCGGTATTTCAGACGCGCTTCTTCGGTGTTGACGTGGTTGGAGTCCAGCGGCAACGCTTCCGCGCGGTTGATGATCGTCAGATCGGACGCCAGCACTTCGATAGCGCCGGTCGCCATGTCGGCGTTGACGTTTTTCTCGTCACGCGCACGCACGGTGCCCGTCACCTGAATGCAGAACTCATTGCGCAGCTCAGAAGCCAGCTTCAACGCATCAGCGCGATCCGGATCGAAGAACACCTGAACGATACCTTCGCGGTCACGCATATCAATAAAGATAAGGCTACCAAGATCGCGACGACGATTGACCCAACCACACAGGGTGACCTGCTGCCCGACGTGGGACTGACGCAGCTGCCCGCAATATTCTGTACGCATGAGATATCCCTTAATTAGCCGCAGGCTGATTGTCGCCTGTCTCGCAGGCTACGATGTCGCAGCTTTCTGTATGTCACAACTGGATGAAAAAAGGCGGCTATTATACTGGAAATTCTGCCGCACGATAAGAGCGAAGCACGGCCTGACGCGCGTTTGCTGAACTCTTATTGCCTATTCTCACAAAAATTAACAAAATTATCCGACCGATAACAGGCCATCACGTCGTAAGGTGTAGAAAAGCAATCATTTGACGGGAGTGACGATGTTTACACTTGATGCCACCAAAACCGCCCTTGTGGTCATTGATTTACAGGAAGGCATTCTGCCTTTTGCCGGTGGTCCGCACACCGCTGACGATGTGGTCAGCCGCGCTGCGCGCCTGGCAGAAAAATGCCGCGCCAGCGGCTCGCCTGTTGTTATGGTGCGCGTCGGCTGGTCCGCTGATTTCGCCGAAGCGTTAAAACAGCCGGTTGATGCCAAGGCCCCGGCGCAGGCGCTGCCGGACAACTGGTGGACATATCCTGTCTCGCTCGGTAAACGCGATAGCGATATAGAAGTCACCAAACGCCAGTGGGGCGCATTCTACGGCACCGACCTGGAGCTCCAGCTGCGCCGTCGCGGGATCGACACTATTATTCTGTGCGGGATCTCCACCAACATCGGTGTGGAATCCACCGCCCGTAACGCCTGGGAGCTGGGCTTTAACCTGGTGATCGCGGAAGATGCGTGCAGCGCAGCCTCTGCGGATCAGCACCAGGGCAGCATGACCCATATCTTCCCGCGTATCGGTCGCGTGCGCAGCACGGATGAGATCCTCAGCGCGCTATGATGTACGTGGGCCTGCCCCAGTGGTCGCACCCGAAATGGGTGCGCCTGGGTATTACCAGCCTTGAAGAGTATGCCCGACACTTTAACTGCGTGGAGGGCAATACCACGCTGTACGCTCTGCCCCGCGCGGAGATCGTCGAACGCTGGCGCGAGCAAACCAGCGACGACTTCCGCTTTTGCTTTAAATTCCCGGCGACCATCTCCCACAACGCCGCGCTGCGCAACTGCGATGATTTAACCCACGAGTTTTTCACCCGGATGTCGCCTCTGGCCAACCGTATTGGCCAGTACTGGCTCCAGCTTCCCGCCACGTTTGGCCCGCGCGACCTGCCTGCCCTCTGGCAGTTTCTCGACGCCCTGCCGCATGGCTTCACCTACGGCGTAGAAGTAAGGCATCCGGAATTCTTTGCCAAGGGCGACGTGGAGAAAGCGCTCAATCGCGGCCTGCATGAACGATCGGTCAACCGCGTGATCCTCGACAGCCGCCCCGTACATAGCGCAATCCCGCACAGCGAAGCCGTTGTTGATGCCCAGCGCAAAAAACCGAAAGTGCCCGTCCACGCGATCGTAACGGCACAGAACCCGATGGTCCGGTTTATCGGCAGCGATAACATGCAGCAAAATGAGGAGATGTTCGCCGTCTGGCTGCAAACGCTGGCGAAATGGGAGCACACCACCACGCCGTACCTTTTTTTACATACGCCGGATATCGCACAGGCGCCTGAACTGGTCGATGCTCTATGGCAAGCCTTGCAGCAGGCGGTTCCGTCGGTTGGCCCCGCGCCGTCCATCCCACAACAATCTTCTCTTTTCTGAAATCACCCCCTATCATAGAGACGTGCCATCTGCCAAAAACAGGGAGTTAGTATGGTCAGCGCGCTGTATGCGGTGTTAGGTGCATTACTGCTGATTAAGTTTTCATTTGATGTTGTGCGCCTGAGAATGCAGTACCGCGTCTCGTACGGTGACGGGGGCTTTTCTGAGCTACAAAGCGCAATCCGCATCCACGGCAACGCGGTCGAGTACATTCCCGTCGCGTTAATTTTACTGCTGTTAATGGAGATGGATGGCGCAGAAACCTGGATGGTGCACGTCTGTGGGCTGCTGCTGATAGCTGGGCGTTTGATGCATTATTATGGTTTTCACCACCGCCTGATCCGCTGGCGTCGTTCTGGCATGAGCGCGACCTGGTGCTCGCTTTTGCTGATGGTGCTGGCTAACCTTTGGTATATGCCGTGGGAGTTGGTTTTCTCCTTCCATTAGCGCACAATATGCCCCTTTATTTTTCCCGGATTTTTACGTTATGTCAGATCGCGACACGCTTTTTTCCGCGCCTATCGCCAGCCTGGGCGACTGGACCTTTGATGAACGGGTAGCCGAAGTCTTCCCGGATATGATCCAGCGCTCTGTTCCCGGTTATTCCAATATTATCTCCATGATCGGCATGCTGGCGGAGCGTTTTGTTCAACCCGGCACGCAGGTCTATGACCTGGGCTGTTCGCTGGGAGCGGCAACGCTGTCCATTCGTCGTAACGTTCATCACGAAGGCTGCAAGATTGTGGCTGTCGATAACTCACCGGCCATGGTCGAACGCTGCCGTCGCCACATTGACGCGTATAAAGCCCCTACGCCTGTGGAGGTGGTAGAAGGCGATATCCGCGATATCGACATCCAGAACGCCTCGATGGTGGTACTGAACTTTACCCTTCAGTTCCTGGTGCCGGACGATCGTCAGCGGTTGCTGGATAAAATTTATCAGGGCCTGAACCCGGGCGGCGCGCTGGTGTTGTCTGAGAAATTCAGCTTTGAAGACGCCAGCGTGGGCGAACTGCTGTTCAACATGCACCATGATTTCAAGCGTGCAAATGGCTACAGCGAGCTGGAGATCAGCCAGAAGCGCAGCATGCTTGAAAACGTCATGCTGACGGATTCCGTAGAAACCCACAAAGCGCGCCTGCGCAAAGCCGGATTTGAACACAGCGAACTGTGGTTCCAGTGCTTTAACTTTGGTTCTCTGGTGGCGCTTAAAGCCGGAGACGCAGCATGATCGAGTTCGGTAATTTCTATCAGCTGATTGCCAAAAACCACCTTTCCCACTGGCTGGAAACCCTGCCTGCGCAAATTGCCACCTGGCAGCGCGATCAGCAGCATGGTCTGTTGAAGCAGTGGTCCAACGCCGTGGAGTTTCTGCCTGAACTGACGCCTCATCGTCTGGATTTACTGCACAGCGTGACGGCGGAGAGCGAAGAGCCGCTCCCGGCCGGGCAGATCAACCGCATCGAAACGCTGATGCGTAACCTGATGCCGTGGCGCAAAGGGCCGTTCTCGCTGTACGGCGTAAATATCAACACCGAGTGGCGCTCTGACTGGAAGTGGGATCGCGTTCTGCCGCATTTATCCGACCTGACCGGGCGCACCATTCTGGACGTGGGCTGCGGTAGCGGCTATCACATGTGGCGCATGATCGGCGCAGGCGCGCATCTGGCCGTCGGTATCGATCCGATGCAGCTGTTCCTGTGCCAGTTTGAAGCGGTGCGTAAGCTGCTGGGTAACGACCAGCGTGCGCACCTGCTGCCGCTGGGTATCGAGCAACTCCCTGCCCTGAAAGCGTTTGATACCGTTTTCTCGATGGGCGTGCTGTACCACCGTCGTTCCCCGCTGGAGCATCTGTGGCAACTGAAAGATCAGCTGGTCAGCGGCGGCGAACTGGTGCTGGAAACGCTGGTCATCGAAGGCGATGAACATGCCGTTCTGGTGCCGGGCGATCGCTATGCGCAGATGCGCAACGTTTACTTCATCCCTTCCGCGCTGGCGCTGAAGAACTGGCTGGAGAAATGTGGATTTGTCGATGTACGCATCGCCGATGTGTGCGTGACGTCAGTTGAGGAACAGCGCCGCACCGACTGGATGATCACCGAATCGCTGGAGCAATTCCTCGACCCGGACGATCACAGTAAAACCATCGAAGGCTATCCGGCCCCGATGCGTGCGGTATTGATTGCGACCAAGCCGTAGCCTTTAGCCGGGTGGCGGCTGCGCCTTACCCGGCCTACGCGTGATTTCGTAGGCCCGGTAAGCGCAGCGCCACCGGGCAAAAAAGAAAAAAAGGCCCCTGTGTAATTTGCAGGGGCCTGGTACAAGCAAGCATCATATTGGGCGACATGATGCGCGGTAAAAATCGGTACGTTGCTACACGTGATGACGTTCAATCAACGATTTCATTACCGCAACCGACTCTCCATCCACACCGTAGCGTGAGTACTCATCCGCTTCAGCATCCGTCGACATTGACAACCCTGTATTGCGATAACGCATGGGTGAAGGTATCCATTTACCCGCCGAGCTGTGCAGCTCTTCCACCCCTGCGTTTAAAAACAGTTCCAGATTGCTGGCGCGTACTCCTGCGCCCGCCATGATTATTGGAACACCGGAATGTGCTTTTAGTTCCGTAATTAATTTCAGTCCTTTTTCAGCCGAGGACTGCTGGCCCGACGTCAGAACGCGCGCCACGCCCAGTTCTGCCAGCGTATCAAAGGCTTGTATCGGATCCTGACACATATCGAACGCACGATGAAAAGTGACCGCCATCCCCCGGGCGGCGCGCATGACCTGACGCATACGCGGAAGATCGATGTTGCCGTCTTCGTCCAGCACACCGATCACCAGCCCCGGAAAACCGGAATCACGGACGAGGGCGATATCCTCAAGCATGGCACTGAACTCACCCGCCGTATAACAAAAATCACCGCCGCGCGGGCGAATAATCGGGTGCACCGGAATAGTGATGGCCTGACGGGCTGATTTCAGCACGCCAAAGGACGGGGTTAATCCCCCTTCTTTAGGTGCCGCGCAAAGCTCGATGCGATCGGCCCCCTGCCGTTGCGCAGTGACGGCACACTCCACGCTGTAACAACAAATTTCCAGCAGCGCCATGTCATCCTCCTTAAATTTCACTCAACGTACCATCGTGGCACGTTGCCCGATTGATGTCTGGATCGACGCTCACAATGCTTACGCTTCGCTGGCGACGATCTGCTCGATAGTCCAGGGATGGAATTTCACCGTCACGTTGCCGTCCGTTACGGCAAGCGTAGGGTTCGGTAAGCGTTCGCGCTCCCCTTTTGGCGAGCTGGTTTTGACGAAAATACCCGGCTGGCTTAACCCCTCGTCGGAAAGCAGCGCCAGCGCACGGGCGTTCAGCGTCTCGGGCTCCCCAGGCAGAACAATTTCGATATGCTCCCAGCCTTCGTGCGGATAACGCTTCTCTCCTGGCCAGGGCAGTTCCACAACGGTGAATTGCCAGTGCGCCACCGTTACCGGCGCGTGAAGTTTGAACAGGCAGATCGGGCGACCGTTAATGATATTCTCCGACAGCAGTTCTCCGCACTGCTCAAAGCCACGCCGCCAGCGTTCGGCGGTGGCATTCTGGTGGCAGCGCAAAGAGATGTGATCGGCCTCAAGCGGCGCGATATCCAGCCCGAGACGGGTGGCAAGTTCTGTGAACGCCTGAGTGAAGCGCGGTAAATCTGCGGAAATATCATGCAGTTCGTCAATGGTATGCCAGTTCGCCATAGGTCAGTCTCGTTTCGTGTCGCAAAGCCGCTAATTTACTCTGTTGCCCTCTGGCGACCAACCGCAGAATCACGGTTTTTTCGACTGCATGATTATGCATACCGTCTTCGCCTGGATTCTGAGCGATCTTCGCCCCCCGCAGGGCTGACGCCCGAAGGCATTTGCAGTATACTCCCGCCCTAAATTCTTAAACTGGCGTGGGTGTTTTTTACCCGCATCAAAAACGTAAGGTATCCAGGTGAATATTCAGGCTCTTCTCTCAGAAAAAGTCAGTCAGGCACTGATTGCCGCAGGTGCGCCTGCGGATTGCGAACCACAGGTTCGTCAGTCAGCGAAAGTACAGTTTGGCGACTATCAGGCTAATGGCGTGATGGCAGTGGCTAAAAAACTGGGCATGCCGCCGCGACAGCTCGCTGAGCAGGTACTGACGCATCTGGATCTCACCGGCATCGCCAGCAAAACCGAAATCGCCGGTCCAGGCTTTATCAACATTTTCCTTGAGCCTGCATTCCTCGCAAGCCACGTTGACGCGGCGCTGAAGTCTGACCGTCTGGGCGTGGCTCAGCCAGAAGCGCAGACCGTGGTGGTTGACTACTCCGCGCCAAACGTGGCGAAAGAGATGCACGTCGGTCACCTGCGCTCCACCATCATCGGTGACGCGGCGGTGCGTACCCTGGAGTTCCTTGGTCACAAGGTGATCCGCGCTAACCACGTAGGCGACTGGGGCACGCAGTTCGGCATGCTGATCGCGTATCTGGAAAAGCAGCAGCAGGAAAACGCAGGCGAAATGGCGCTGGCAGACCTGGAAGGTTTCTACCGTGAAGCCAAAAAGCACTATGACGAAGATGAAGCCTTCGCCGAGCGCGCGCGCAGCTACGTGGTGAAACTTCAAGGCGGCGACCCGTACTTCCTCGAGATGTGGCGCAAGCTGGTGGACATTACCATGTCCCAGAATCAGCTCACCTATAACCGTCTGAACGTGACCCTGACCCGTGACGACGTGATGGGTGAAAGCCTGTATAACCCGATGCTGCCAGGCATTGTGGCGGACCTGAAAGCTAAAAATCTGGCGGTGGAAAGCGAAGGCGCAACGGTGGTGTTCCTTGATGAGTATAAAAACAAGGAAGGCGAACCGATGGGTGTGATCGTCCAGAAAAAGGATGGCGGCTATCTCTACACCACCACCGACATCGCCTGTGCGAAATACCGTTACGAAACCCTGCATGCGGATCGCGTGCTGTATTACATCGACTCCCGTCAGCACCAGCACCTGATGCAGGCGTGGACTATCGTGCGTAAAGCGGGTTATGTGCCGGATTCCGTGCCGCTGGAACATCACATGTTCGGCATGATGCTGGGTAAAGACGGTAAGCCGTTCAAAACCCGTGCGGGCGGCACCGTGAAGCTTTCCGATCTGCTGGATGAAGCGCTGGAACGCGCGCGTCGCCTGGTGGCCGAGAAGAACCCGGATATGCCTGCTGACGAGCTGGAGAAACTGGCTAACGCGGTTGGGATCGGCGCGGTGAAATACGCGGATCTCTCCAAGAACCGTACCACCGACTATATCTTCGACTGGGACAACATGCTGGCGTTTGAAGGCAACACGGCGCCATATATGCAGTACGCTTATACCCGCGTACTCTCCGTCTTCCGTAAAGCCAATATCGACGAAAGCGTGCTGGCGAATGCCACGGTGACCCTTACCGAAGATCGTGAAGCACAGCTGGCTGCCCGCCTGCTTCAGTTCGAAGAGACGCTCTCCGTGGTCGCGCGTGACGGTACGCCGCATGTTATGTGTGCTTACCTGTACGATCTGGCCGGTCTGTTCTCTGGCTTCTACGAACACTGCCCTATCCTCTCTGCCGAGAGCGAAGCGGTGCGTCACAGCCGCCTGAAGCTGGCGCAGCTGACGGCGAAGACACTGAAGCTCGGTCTGGATACCCTGGGTATCGAAACCGTAGAACGTATGTAAAAAAGAAACCCGGCGAGCGCCGGGTTTTTTATTATCAGAAATATTTCCGCAAATATTCCGTCAGACACAGAATCGCCATTGCCTGGCCATACGGCATCGAGGTCAGCGGTATCTGGCGGTAAAACGCCAGATCGCTTCCCATCCCCGTCCCGAAGGACGTTTGCAGCAGCTCCCCTTCCGGCGAGATGTTTTGCACGATGCCGCGAATCGCTTTCTCCGCCACCTCTGCGTACTCTGCGCCGACATAACGCTTGCGCACGGCTTTCAGAATGCCGTAGGCAAACCCTGCCGTGGCCGACGCCTCCAGATAAGAATCAGGATCGTCCAGCAGCGTATGCCACAATCCGCTCTCGTCCTGACATTTTGCCAGTGCGACGATCTGCGCGTTCAGTACCTGCACCAGATAGCGACGAACGGCGTTGTTTTCCGGCAGATCCACCAGCTCGAGGAAATCCGGGATGACGATGGTCAGCCAGCTGTTGCCGCGCGCCCAGCGGGCCCGGGCAAAGTTGTGATTGCCGTCGTAATTCCAGCCGTGGAACCACAGCCCGGTCTCCCGATCCATCAGATTCTGTACGTGGAGCAGGAACTGATAGATCGCCTCCTCGACGTACTCCGGCTTGTTCAGCAGCTTGCCGATTTTCGCCAGCGGCAGCACCGTCATCATCAGCGTGTCATCCCACATCTGCTGATGGTTCTCTTCCGCCAGGGTGATGTGCTGCATGCCGCCATGTTCGGTGCGCGGCATCTCATTCATCGCCCATTCCGCCCAGCTTTCCAGCCACGGCAGCCAGGCAGGGTTTTTGGTCTCTTCGTAGCGATACGCCAGCGTCAGGAACGGCGACATGGTATTCACGTTTTTGGTGGTTGCGCCTTCAGCGAAACGGTCAGCAAACCAGCTGTCGATAATCTCGCGCATGCCTTCGTCACCGGTCTGGCAGTAATACTGCCAGATACCGTATAAACCGACGCCGTGGGTCCATTCCCATCCGGCCCAGCCTTTGGTGTCGATCACGCGCCCGTCGTCCAGCCGCAGCAAAAACTCACCCGTTTTGTCGTGGATATTGACCAGGTTATGCGTCACCTTTTGAATCAGCGATTTCAGCTCATCCCTGGCGATAAAGCGCTCAGGCTGACGCAGTAACGGGCTATGTTTGACAGGCCAAACTTTCATCATCTTAACCTCTGTTGTATGTCGAATTCAGTACCGCGCGATCCTTCAGCGAAGGGGCCGCCGGCTTATTGCGATTCAGATAACCGATGTTGTTGTTGCCCCACAGGGATTCATACGGCATTCCCGCCAGCATCTCCACGGTAGCGCGGGCCTGCGGGGTCACCGCCTCTGGCATCGCATGGCCGGACTCGCGCATTTTCGCGGTCTCTTCACGCAGGGTGCTGTGAGTCTGCAAATTGAGTTTGAAGCGCAGGGAGACAAGGAAGCCGCAGAACAGCACCAGAATAGTGCCAACGCTCAGGATCATCAGAATGGTGTGGCTCACTTCCGCAGGCTGCACTTTTTGCCCGCTGACAAAGCCCGACATCTGCATCACGATCCCCACCAGCATCACCGCACCGGCCTGAGACGCTTTACGGGTCAGCGTCATGATGCCCGCGAAGATCCCTTCGCGACGCTGACCGGTGATCACTTCGTCCACGTCAGCAATGTAGGTGTAGGTATTCCACGGTACGTAGTTGATACCCCCGAGGCCAAGACCGGCAACCGCAGAGATCAGCAGCAGCAGAGCGTAAACGTCGCTCAGGCCCGCGTAATAAAGCACCGCGTAAGAGAGCGAGGCCAGACCAAACAGCACGACCACCATGCGGTAAGACGGCGCAGGTCCGAAGCGAATGCACAGCGGGATCATGCCGATCACGGCGAGGAACTGGAAGATGGCCATCGTGCCCAGCAGGTTGGACGCCATTGACGCCTCCTGCATCAGCACAAATACCACGTAATAGGTGAACACCGCATTAAAGACGTCCTGGGCGATGTAGCCGCCAAGGTACATCCCCAGATGCTGGCGGAAAATCTTGATGCGCAGCGTCGAACTTAATTCGACAAAAAGACGGTTCAGGCTCTGGCCCAGGGTCAGCTTTTTCTTCTCTTCCTCGGCACGCAGAGCCGCTTCAGACCACTCTTCCCGCGGACGCTCCCAGGTGAAGAACCAGACGAAAGTAAGCATCAGCGCGCAGAGTACGGAGAAGACCAGGCTTGCATAGAAGAAGGAGATCGCGTTGTCTTTGCCGAAATGCGTGAGCAGGATCCCCGGCAGGAAGGAGGCCAGAATGGCGGACATCTGCGCCATAGAGATTCGCGCCCCGGAGAATTTGGTTTTCTGTTTGAAATCGTCCGTCATCTCCGGCACCAGCGTTTCGTACGGCACCAGGATCATGGTGTAGACGATATCAAAGATCAGATAGGTCAGCAGGTAGTACCAGAAACTCATGTCCCCTACCCACATCAGCGAGTAGCTGAAAACGCAGGGAATACCGAGCAGGATGAAGAACTTACGACGGCCAAAACGCTTGCCCAGCCAGGTGGTGCCAAAGTTATCGGTTAAAAAGCCCATTAACGGGCTGACAACCGCATCCAGCACCCTTGCGGCAGCGAAGATAAAGGTTGCTTCAATCGGTGTGAGTCCACAGAAGGTGGTATAAAAATACAAAAGCCAGGCGGCCGTCAGGGCGGTAGTCCCCGCCCCGAGGAAGTCCCCTGACCCGTAAGCAAAATAATTTGCGAGTCCAATTTTACGTGTTTTCATTGCCGTCAACCCTAATCAGTTTTGGGAGACTCCCTGTAAGCAACCTCGTCCGGGAGTTTTTACACGGCTACAGTAAAAGTATCGACCTGTTGATACCTTTCTGTTTCTGCCATCACAAAGTGGTGAATGGCAAAAACGCAAAGAGTGTCAATACGCGTGTCACTGATTTATAAAACAGCGTTTCTTTTGTATCAAAAGGGAAGGTCATTTTTGCGAGCCAGCCTTCAGAAATGCCTGGAGACTGGCGAAAAGGCGGGCAGTTAGCGGTAGTTGACGAGCACCTCGTTGCGCTGAACCTTCAGCGCCGGGATGAGACGTCCACCGCCTGGCACTTCCCAGATAAAGCGTAAAGGCTCCTGAGCAGACACCCCGTTGAAGGCCTGGGTAGTGCCACGTTGACCCTCGATTTCCGCGCAGCGGGTCAGCGAGCACAGCCGCACCCGCAACCCGGCCGGTGTGGGTCCCGTCAGGGTGTAATTCCAGGCCACCAGCGTCATCTGCCCGGACACGGGCTCAGAGGCGGACAGCGGACGGGAGGAGATCGACTCCCCCCGATGGTTGAGCGTTAAGCCGATACTGCTGGCCTGCCATGCCCCCTCGCCTGCGGCCTGCGCCGCCAGCGGGAAAAGTAAGATCCACAGCCACTTACGCATTATTTCCCTCCTATGGTCGCCGTCATGCGAATATTGCGGTTATCGGACAGCTCCATATTCGACAGCACTACCAGCTGGTTCAGGCTCCGGCGCAGGAAGCGCGACAGCAACGGACGCAGCGCGTGATTCACCAGCAGCACCGGCGGCGCGCCCAGCATCTCCTGACGCGCCAGCGCCTCCTGGGTTTGCGCCAGTAATCTGTCCGCCAGACCCGGCTCCAGCCCGCCACCGCCCTGCAACGCCTGAAGCAGCAGACGTTCCAGCGGCGTGTCCAGGCCAATGACCTGCACTTCGCCGGTTCCCGGGAACCATTGCTGGGTAATGGCGCGTCCGAGCGCCACGCGCACCACCGCCGTCAGTTCGTGCGGATCGCTTTGCAGCGGCGCATGTTCGGCCAGCGTCTCAAGGATGGTACGCATATCGCGAATGGGCACCTTCTCATCGAGCAGATTTTGCAGCACTTTGTGCAGGGTGGTTAAGGTCAGTACGCCCGGCACCAAATCTTCGGTCAGCTTCGGCATCTCCTGCGTTACGCGGTCGAGCAGCTGCTGCGCCTCCTGACGTCCAAACAGTACCGCGGAGAACTGGCCAATCAGGTGGTTGAGGTGCGTCGCCACCACGGTACTGGCCTCAACGACCGTGTAACCCTGAATCTGGGCCTGCTCTTTCAGGGCGCTCTCAATCCAGATTGCCGCCAGACCAAAGGCCGGGTCGGTCGTCTGCTCACCCGGCAGCGTGCCTGCGGCGGTGCCCGGGTTAATCGCCAGCCAGCGGCCGGGGTACGCATCACCGCTGCCGATTTCCACCCCTTTCATCAGGATGCGGTAGCGCGCGGGCGGGAGATCCATATTGTCCCGGATGTGGACCACCGGCGGCAGGAAGCCCATATCCTGGGCGAATTTTTTACGAATGCTGCGGATACGGCCAAGCAGCTCACCATCCTGCTGGAAATCCACCATCGGGATCAGGCGGTACCCCACTTCCATCCCCAGCGAATCTTCGAGCTGTACGTCGTTCCAGGTGGCTTCCACCGCCTGGGTGTTCTCAGGCATTTTGACCGGCGCAGGCTCTGCCTTAGGCTGCGTTTCCCGGCCACGCATCCACCAGGCAAGCCCCAGCAGCGCAGCGGTGAACAGCAGGAATACCAGGTTTGGCATGCCCGGCACCATACCGAGCAGGCCCAGCACCGCCGCGGAGAGCAGCATAACGCGCGGGTTGCTGAAGAGCTGCCCCACCATCTGCTCGCCCACGTCCTGATCGGTACTGACGCGAGTCACAATCACGCCCGCCGCGGTGGAGATCACCAGCGCCGGGATCTGCGCCACCAGACCATCACCAATGGTCAGCAGCGTATAGCTTTCCGCTGCGTGGCCCATGTCCATGCCGTGTTGCAGCACGCCGACAAGCAGGCCGCCGACGACGTTAATCACCATGATCAGAATGCCCGCGATGGCGTCACCGCGCACAAACTTACTCGCACCGTCCATGGAGCCGTAGAAATCTGCCTCCTGGGTCACTTCAGCACGGCGTTTTTTCGCTTCATCTTCCGCGATCAGCCCGGCATTCAGGTCCGCGTCGATGGCCATCTGCTTGCCCGGCATCCCGTCGAGCACGAAGCGCGCGCCCACTTCTGCGATACGCCCCGCCCCTTTAGTGATAACCATGAAGTTAATAATCACCAGAATGACGAACACCACGATACCGATGGCGAAGTTGCCGCCCACCAGGAAGTGACCGAAGGCTTCGACCACCTTGCCCGCCGCCGCCGCGCCGGTGTGCCCTTCCATCAGGATGATACGCGTGGAGGCAACGTTCAGCGCCAGGCGCAGCAGCGTGGTGAACAGCAGGATCGTTGGAAACGCGGCGAACTCCAGCGTGCGCTGGGTGAACATCGCCACCAGCAACACCATGATGGACAACGCAATGTTGAAGGTGAAAAGCAGGTCGAGGATAAATGCCGGTAACGGCAGCACCATCATCGACAGAATTAGCAGGATCAGAATCGGTCCGGCAAGGATCTGCCATTGCGTCGATTTCAGGTTGCCGGGCAGGCGCAACATTGCCACCAGATTAGCCATCAGTGTCCTTCTCGTTCAAAAAATCCAGTGCTTCAGGCACCGGCAGGTTCTCAGGTTTTACAGGTCGTTGACCGCCCGCTAAACGCCAGCGTTTCAGTTGCCACACCCAGGCCAGCACCTCTGCGACAGCGGCGTAGAGCTGGCCCGGGATCTGTTGTCCAATTTCCGCGTGGCGATACAGCGCGCGAGCCAGCGGCGGTGCTTCCAGGATCGGCACACGGTTTTCCGTGGCGATTTCACGAATGCGCAGCGCAATCAGCCCGGCCCCTTTCGCCACCACTTTCGGCGCGCTCATTTTGTTTTCGTCGTACTGAAGCGCCACGGAGTAGTGAGTCGGGTTGGTGACGATGACGTCGGCTTTCGGCACATCTTCCATCATGCGCCGACGCGCGGCGGCGCGCTGCATCTGGCGGATACGGCCCTTAACGTGCGGGTCGCCTTCCATCTGCTTATATTCATCGCGGATGTCCTGACGCGACATTCGCAGCTTTTTGATATGGGAATAGATCTGGAAGATAACGTCGAACGCCACCATCGGAATAATGCTGAGTACCACCAGCAGCGAGCATAACCCGACCAGGTTCAGGGCATTCTTCATCGCCGTCATCGGGGACTCGCTGATCAGGCGCATCATCTCCGGCCAGTGGTGCCACAAAAAAAAACCGGCGGTACTGCCCATAAGAAGCGATTTCAGGATCGCTTTAAGAAGCTCAGCCCCGGTTTGCGCGGAAAACATTTTCGCAATGCCGGGGAACGGATTGAGCTTAGAGAATTTCGGTTGCAGCGATTTTCCGCTGAACACCAGGCCACCGAGCATGACCGGCGAAACCAGGGCCACGATGACCACGCCCGCGATCAGCGGCAGCAAGGCGAGCATCGCGCTTTTCACAAGGTTGATGATCTGAATGAGGATCAGATTGGGGTCATTGACCATGCTGTGATCAAAACGTAAGCCAGCCGAGAGCATTCCCGCCAGTCTGCGGGCAAGCATCTCCCCGCCCCACCAGATTATGCAGACGCCCACCACCAGGATCAGCAGGGATGTCAGCTCTCGGGATCGGGGGATCTGCCCATCCTCACGGGCTTTTTCAAGTCGGTGGGGTGTGGGGGCTTCTGTTTTGTCGTCGTTCTCTTCTGCCACTGTGCCTGCTCGCAGCCCATTAATTCACGGGTATCATGCCAGCGCAGAGAAAATCCAATGGCGGGAAAAGCCCGTTTATTCGGGCTCTTTTCGCTGTTTTTGTTCTGAGCTGCCTCAGGCCGCGTTAACGACCTGAGGCAGAACGCGCAATCAGAAACCAAGACTGTCCAGCAGATCGTCCACCTGATCCTGGCTTGCCACCACGCCCGCTTTGCTGGTGTCAAGCTGTGGACCATTGAGCAGGCTTTCGTTCTCGCGTTTCGGACGGGCAGCCGGTTCCGGTATGTTCTCCAGCAGCACCATCAGCAGCTGACGTTCAATCTCCTGAATCACATCCATCATGCGCTTGATCACCTGGCCGGTGAGGTCCTGGAAATCCTGTGCCATCATGATGTCCAGCAGCTGGGCATTGGTGAAGCTGGTGTGCCCCGGCACGTCACCCAGGTACTGACGGGTATCCGTTACCAGTTCGCGGGCATCCGCCAGCTCAATAGGGTTCTCAAACCACTCATCCCAGCGTTTGCTCAGCGCTTTCGCCCCCTTCTCCATCGCATCCTGGTGCGGCTGCGAGGCTTCAACGCTGTTCAGCGCACGCTCGGCCGCCTGCGCGGTCATCTGTACGACGTAGTCCAGACGGTCGCGCGCGTCAGGGATGGCTTCCGCCGCTTCGGCGATAGCCTGGTCCAGCCCCAGCTCACGCAGGCTGTCGCGCAGCATGCGGGTCAGGCTACCAATGCGGGCAATAATGTCGCTCGGCGAATGTTCTTCAACGGGTTTCATAGCAGGTTGCAACATATCCATCACCTCACATGCCGAGTTTCTCGAAGATCTTCCCGAGCTTCTCTTCCAGAGTCGCCGCGGTGAATGGCTTCACCACGTAGCCGCTTGCGCCCGCCTGTGCAGCGGCAATAATGTTCTCTTTCTTCGCTTCTGCGGTCACCATCAGCACCGGCAGAGAGGCCATGCCCGCATCCGCGCGGATGGTTTTCAGCAGTTCGAGACCGTCCATGTTCGGCATGTTCCAGTCGGAAATCACAAAACCAAACCCGCCAGCCTGGAGTTTGTTCAGCGCATCCACCCCGTCTTCTGCTTCTTCAACATTGTTGAAGCCCAGCTCTTTCAGCAGGTTGCGCACAATGCGACGCATGGTGGAAAAGTCATCCACAACCAAAAACTTAAGCTCTTTATCCGCCATAAAATAATACTCCTGAGTCAAATACGTATTGCCTGTCCGGCACTGATTTTCGCCAGCATCTGCTGGCTTACCTGGCTAAGATCGACCACTTCGCTTACGCCACCCATATTGATGGCCTCGCGCGGCATGCCGAACACCACACAACTTGCTTCATTCTGCGCAATCGTCCAGGCACCAGCCTGGTGCATCGCAAGCATTCCGGCGGCGCCGTCGTTGCCCATCCCCGTCAGGATCACCCCAACGGCGTTGCGCCCCGCATGTTTCGCCACCGAATGAAACAGCACATCCACCGACGGACGGTGCCGGTTAACCGGCGGCCCGTCATGAATTTTGATTTGATAGTTCGCCCCGCTGCGCGCCAGCTCCATGTGCTTGTCACCCGGGGCGATATAGGCGTGACCCGGCAGCACGCGCTCGCCATCTTCCGCCTCTTTCACGCTGATCTGACACAGCTTATTCAGGCGCTCCGCGAACGAACGGGTAAACCCTGGCGGCATATGTTGCGTAATCAGGATACCCGGGCTTGAGAGCGGCAATGGCTGGAGTACATGGCGAATTGCCTCTGTTCCTCCGGTTGACGCCCCAATGACCAGCAACTTTTCCGAGCTGAGTAACGGCCCTGCCTTCAGGGTTGCCGGAGCTGCCATCGGCTTGTGGGCCGCGAGTTTTGCGCGCGACGCGGTACGGATTTTCTCGGCGATCATCTCGCTGTACGCCAGCATCCCCTCGCGAATGCCGAGCTGCGGCTTGGTGACAAAATCCACCGCCCCCAGCTCCAGCGCGCGCAGGGTGATTTCTGAACCTTTACCGGTCAGAGATGACACCATCACCACCGGCATCGGGCGCAGGCGCATTAATTTTTCCAGGAAATCGATGCCATCCATGCGCGGCATTTCAACATCCAGCGTCAGCACGTCGGGGTTATATTTTTTGATTAAATCCCGCGCGACCAGCGGATCGGGTGCTGTCGCCACCATCTCCATATCGCTGTGGCTATTGATGATTTCGGTCATGATCTGACGCATCAGCGCCGAATCATCGACAGACAATACCCTGATTTTACTCATGCTTTTTCCTTACTCAGCGCATAAACCGTTTGCCCACGCAGGCTAAACTCACGCACGAGGTTGCTGAAGTTTTCCGAGTGCCCGGCAAACAGTAAACCGTCAGGCTTGAGCAACGGAACAAAGCGACGCAGGATGTCCTGCTGCGTCGTTTTATCAAAATAGATCATCACGTTACGGCAAAAAATGGCGTCGAATGGCCCCGGCACGTTGTACTGCTTATCCAGTAAATTAACGGGAGCAAATTCCACGCAGTTCGCCAGCTCCTGGCGTACGCGCACCAGTCCTTCATGCGGGCCGGTACCGCGCATGAAGTAACGCTGTAGCTGCTGAGGAGACAGCGTTTTAAGCTCATCCTGGCGATAAACGCCGTTACGGGCTTTTTCCAGCACTTCGGTATCGATGTCGCTGGCGTACACTTTCCAGCGGCCCGGCGCCATGCCCAGGGTGTCCGCCAGGGTGATGGCCAGCGAGTACGGCTCTTCCCCGGTAGAGGCCGCAGCACTCCAGACACGATACTCTCCGCTACGGCGACGGGCGTGTTCCGCCAGCACCGGGAAGTGATGCGCCTCGCGGAAAAACGCGGTCAGGTTGGTGGTTAATGAGTTGATAAATGCCTGCCATTCGGCGCTGTTCTGGTTCGCTTCGAGCATGCTCAGATAGCGGCCAAAATCATCCAGCCCCAGCGTACGCAAGCGCCGCACCAGCCGGTTGTAGACCATGTCTCGCTTATGGTCCGCAAGCACGATCCCCGCACGCTGGTAGATTAACTGACATATCCGACGAAAATGCGCGTCGGACAGCGCGAGGCGCTGTGTCATCTGCAACAATAATGACGTTTGCCCTGAGGGCATGGGTGATGTCATAGCGCCTTCTTAATCACATTCAGGATACAACGGGCACGGCCTGTGACCGTCCGACTTCTGTTACTGCTTCAACGTGCTCTTTCACATTAAATACGGCGACCAACCCGGTAAGGTGATCCGCCTGGTTTGCCAGCTGATCGGTAGCCGCCGCCGCCTCTTCCACCAGTGAGGCGTTCTGCTGCGTAACCTGATCCATCTGTGTAACGGCCTGCGCCACCTGCTCAATACCACGGCGTTGTTCATCAGACGCCGAGGCAATCTCGCCCATAATGTCGTTAACCCGCGTCACGGAGGTGACAATCTCGTGCATGGTCTGCGCGGCGGTATCCACCAGCGCGGAGCCCTGCTGAACGCGGGAGACCGACTCTTCTATCAGCCCTTTGATCTCTTTCGCCGCATTGGCGCTGCGGCTGGCGAGGTTTCGGACTTCACCGGCAACCACCGCGAACCCGCGCCCCTGCTCCCCGGCACGCGCCGCTTCAACGGCCGCGTTCAGCGCCAGAATATTGGTCTGGAACGCGATACCGTCGATGACGCTGATAATGTCGCCAATTTTCTGCGAGCTGGCGGCAATCTCCTGCATCGTGCTGGCGACGTGAGAGGCCTGATCGCCCCCACGTTTCGCCGTCATCGCCGCCTGTTTTGACAAGTCGGACGCCTGACGCGCGTTATCGGCGTTCTGGCTTACCGTCGCGGTCAGCTGCTCCATGCTGGCCGCCGTCTGCGCCAGCGATGCCGCCTGCTGTTCGGTGCGGGATGAGAGATCGTTATTGCCTGCCGCAATCTCGGAGATCCCGGTATGCATGGCGTAACTGCCCTGGCGAACGTTGCTTACCGTTTCCCGCAGCGACCCCTGCATCGCCTTCAGGCTGGCGAAAATCGCTGATATTTCATTCCTGCCATACACGGCCACCGGACGCGCCAGATCGCCCTTCGCCATACTGTCGAAGTGGCTGCTGACGATGGCCAGCGGCTGGACGATCATTTTGCGCGACCACCACAGCGAGCCGCCGGTCAGCAGGGCGGCCAGGATCACCATGGTAAGGAAAATCGCCCCTGACATGCGGTAGCTGGTACGGCTGTCCGCACCGGCACGCGCCACAAACTGGTTAATATCCTGCTGCCAGGCGTTAAAGCTGCCGTCGAACGCCGCCTGAGACGCCTGCACCGGCGCGGTCAGGAAGTCGGAAAGCTGGTTGTTCTCCAGCCACGTCGCCTGATGGTCGAGATCGCCGTACCACACATCAAAGGTCTTTTTCATGGCGACTTTCAGCGCTTTCTCTTTCTCACTGACCGCCTCCTGCGCCGTAAAGGCCTTAAACTGCGCGTCGGCCTGCTTCAGGCTGCTGCGGGCCACGACCATCAGCGCCTTAATATCCTCCGGCGGATAGCTCAGCGCGGTTAACGTCCCTGCTTTGTTCAGCGCAGTGCTTGCCTGCAACAGCACGGCACGCGTTTGTGCCAGTGCGGAGCGCTGCTGATTACTCGTCTCAACTTCCTGCAAATTCTGATAGCCATCGCGAAACGCCCAGAAAGACAACCCGTTACTGCCAACCTGCAAAACCCCACACAGGATCAGAATCAAAAACAGTGTGGTCGAGATACGAATACGATTTAACATCCACGCTCCCATCAAGCGGCAAGCAGCCGCGGTTTAATTGTCAGTCAAAATGTTTCCCAGTTTTCATCTTGTCCGGTCACCGCTGCGCGCGTACGTGTTGTCACGGGCGCCGGGGTTGCTTCGCTGTATGCCGACCGCGAGCTGACCGTATTTGTCGTTTTTGAAGTAAGACGGAACGCCGAGACGGCCATTTTCAGGCGGCTCGCCTGGTCCTCCAGCGCAGCGGCCGCGGCAGCGGACTCCTGCACCAGGGCGGCGTTTTGCTGCGTCACACGATCCATTTCCGATACCGCCAGGGCGACCTGGTCAATACCACGACTCTGCTCATCCGATGCAGAGGCGATTTCACCCATGATGTCCGTCACGCGCGTCACGGCATTCACGATGTCATTCATGGTTTCACCCGCACTTTCCACCAGCACCGAGCCGGTATCCACGCGTGAAACAGAGTCTTCAATCAGGGCTTTGATCTCTTTCGCCGCATTGGCGCTGCGGCTGGCGAGGTTACGCACTTCGCCAGCGACCACGGCAAACCCGCGCCCCTGCTCGCCCGCACGCGCCGCTTCAACGGCCGCGTTCAGCGCCAGGATGTTGGTCTGGAAGGCGATACCGTCGATTACGCTGATGATGTCGGCAATTTTCTTCGAGCTGTCGGCAATGTCATGCATGGTTTTCACCACGCCGTCGACCACCCGACCGCCGCGCTGGGCGGTGTCGGACGCGCTTTCTGCAAGCTGCGACGCCTGGCGGGCATTGTCGGCATTCTGCTTCACGGTCGCGGTGAGCTGCTCCATGCTGGCCGCCGTCTCTTCCAGTGCGGATGCCTGCTGTTCGGTACGGGACGAGAGATCGTTGTTGCCCATCGCGATTTCACTCGTGCCGGTATAGATGGCATCCGCCCCCTCGCGAACGTTGGCGACGGTATCAATCAGCGAACGCTGCATATGGTCGACGCTGGTTGCCAGCTCGGTGATCTCATTGCGGCCAGAAACGGTCAGCGTTTTCGTGAGATCGCCTCGGCCAATATCACGGATATGGGCAATGACGCGGCCAAGCGGGTTAAGAAGGATATGACGAATGCCGTACCACACGGCCACCAGCACGATGACCAGCGCGAGGGCGAGAACCGCCATCTGCCATTTCGCGAAACGGTAGTCGTTCTGGCTTTGCGTGAACGCGGAGTGATAAAGCTCGCCGCTGGCTTTGGCGTACTCGCCGAGCGCCGCGCCGAGGGCGTTCTGCATTCCCTGGGTCGGCTGCGCGAAATAGGCGTCCATATTGCCCTTTTCCAGGAACTGCACCAGCTCCGTGAGGCCGGCGAAGTAGGCCTGATATTTTTCATCTATGTTCGCGCTCGCCTGCGCCATTGCTGGCTGAGGGGCGATTTTTTTGAAGGCGTCGTAATGTTTCGCCGCGTCTGCCAGCGTGGCGCGCGCATTCTTCAGCAGTTCCGTTTTTGCGCTGCTCTGCTGGTTATTTGGGTCCATCATCATGCGGGCAGACGAGCGGCTCAGGTTGATACGCGTCTGCAACATCAGATCCCAGGTCGTGGTCAGTTCGCTTTGCTGCATTCGCAAATCGTTCGAGGCCGCGAAGCTGTCCTGGTTCTGTTTTAACGACGAGAAAAAGAGGCCGCCAGAAGTAAGCTGAAGAAGTGCGAAAATGACCAGCACCATCATAAGCATTGTGACAACGCGGATACGGTTCAACATACAACACCTTCTCATAGATTTATTAACGGTGTTATCGGCACAGGCCACAGGAACTTTACATTTGCGAAAGGGAAAAGCGCGGGAGTCAGAATGCGACGTCGACAATCAGCGTGTCGGTGTAGGTTCCGGCAGGCGGCGTGGCCTGGCTGGTCAGAACTTTGGCGGTGTAGTTGTAGGTACGTAAAAGCCCGTCCGTACTGACCTGCGATGAGCTGGCGCTGGCCCAGCGCTCGCTGCCGCTGCTACCCCAGCGGTTGCTGGTCGCCTCTTTGTAGATGTCGTAACTCATGAAGTTGCTGCCGCTGACCATACGACGCACGTTGTTCAGGGCATTTGCCCCATTATTAATGCCTATGGTGTAGGTGCTGCCTTTGGTGCAGGTGACGGCAACCGACTGTGAAACGGTGGGAAAATTTTGCACCAGCGGCGCGCTGTTAAAATTCACGTCCGGCGTGGTCATGGTGCTGCAATCGTTGGTGACGGTCATGTTGAGGAGGATCGAGGTGGTTGCCGTACCGGTTTGCGGGGTCAGGCACGCTCCGACCGCGCCAACGGCGCACACGTTGTAGTTAATACTGAACGTTAACAACACCTG
This sequence comes from Enterobacter cloacae complex sp. 397G4, assembly GCF_050031515.1. Lineage (NCBI taxonomy): Bacteria > Pseudomonadati > Pseudomonadota > Gammaproteobacteria > Enterobacterales > Enterobacteriaceae > Enterobacter > Enterobacter cloacae complex sp. 397G4. Next base: position 2,908,640 of record NZ_JBLGWE010000001.1, read on the forward strand.
ATACGGCCCGGCGGTGACGTTCTGCCCCATTACGGTCCGGAAATAAAGGGGAATGTTGTAGCGCCTTGAACCCAGCAGCCCGAGCAGCGTGTTTCCGCTCCAGGTATAGGCTTTGCTGATTTGTATTTCACTGTTTCCGCCGCAGCCGGACGCCCCGCACAGCCGCGCAGGGATGACATCGGTAATAGCCGCGTTGTCCGTACGCTTCATGGTCGCCCGGCTATTCGCGAAGACGGATGCCGAGGTGTAATTCAGCGTCACCGAGTCGTTGGTTAACAGGTTGAGAACGGTATCGCAGGTCACCACCAGCGTGCCCGTCGTTTCCACTTCCCCGGTACCGCTGAGTGCGAACGAGGTGACGCTGCCAAACGAGGCATTCACCGTACTGACGGTACAGGCCGCCCAGCTGCCGCCGGAGCACAGCAGCAGGAGCGCGATTAACAGGCGTCTCACGGCGCCTCCCGACAGGTCAGCGGACCGTAGGTTTGCAGCTTATGTTCAGGGTTTGCGCCAACGGTCAGCGTTGCCGTACAGCGTTTACCCTCCGGGGTGATGACCTCGAGCGGATTCACGTCGTTGAGGTTTTCCAGCCAGGCGAGGCCGTCGTAGCCGACAACCGCGCTGCTGCGCGACGCGCGTCTGACCTGGCTTCCTACCGGGATCGCATTGCCCTGCGCATCGTGCAGGATCACGCTGGCAACCCGCTCCTGCTCCATCGGAAAATCCACCAGATAACCGTTATGCCGACGAATCGCCACCCGACGCTCGGTCTCTTTCAGCCGGGTATCCGCAGGTAAGTTCAGGGTATCAATGCGGTAACTTGCCGGGTAATAGGCGGAAACGCCGCTCACCAGCAGATAGCCTTTGTTATTGGTTTTTCCGACCGGCTGGTTTTCGTAGCTGACGGGAACATCCGGATGTCCGTCGGTGCTGATCACCACAAACGCATCGTTGATTTTGTTCGCCGCAAACAGCTCACCGTCCATCAGCACGACAGAGCCCATCGCCTCGCCCCACCAGGTCATCATGCCCTTCTCACCATAGCCGCCGCCCTGTAGCTCCACGTTGTTATTCCGCCAGCCGAGCGTGGCCTGCTGATAGTTACTCGACCGCGACTGGTTGGCCCAGGCCATGTTCCAGCTAAAGCCGCCGTCTGAAGGCATCGAGTGGTTGTAGTTAATGCGTTGAGTGCTGCCTGCGTCAGGGGTATTTTCAAAGGTGACGGCGGCGCTGTCACGTTCGCCGAGGGGAACCTGCAACGACAGCGCAACCGTCCAGTCGCCCCTCTGCTGGTCACGGCTGGCAGCCAGATAAATACTGCTTGAGCCCCACAGATTACGGCTCCAGGAGAGGTTGAGCAGCTCAGTTTTCTGGCTGTCAAAACTCTCAACGCCGATCCATGCCGCGCCGATATTGCCGTATCCGCCGAGGTTAAAGGTTAAGGAATACTGGTCGGTATTGCGGCTCAGGCTGGCAACGGGGTTATCATTTTCATCATAAACGGTGGGCTGATCGTACAGGGCGAGATTGCCAAAACCACGATCACGTCGGGTATGCTGGGTCGCTACGCTAAACTCGCTGGTGTTGTATTGATAGCCCCAGTTTATCTGGCCGCCGCTGTCGCCGCGCATGCGGCTTTGGGTCCACGAGGTATTTACCACGCCAAAACGCCCGAGCTTCAGTACCGTGCCCGCGCCGCCAAGCGCCAGCGACTCCGCCCCTTCCGCATGCCCCTCCAGCGTCAGCCAGTCGGTCACCCCGTAGCGGTACGATCCGCTGCCCGCCGCCGGGCCATAGTCAAAATTCTCAATACCGTAGTTACGCCGCAGGCTGCCCAGCGTCACGGCGCCGTCGCTTAACCCCTGCTTAAGCAGATCGCTGCTGACATAAAACGGCAGCGTGGTACTCACCTGACGACCCAGCGCATCAGTGGTAACCAGTACTGCATCGCCAGCACCGTTGATATACGGCAGATTGGTGAGGGTAAACGGCCCCGGCTGAAGGCGGGTGGAGCCGGAACGGTAGCCATTAATAAAGAGATCGACCGAGGTCGGGACAGCCGCCTCGCCGGAAAACGCCGGCAGCGGCCAGGTCACCAGATCCGGACGCAGGGAGAAGTCGCGCCCGTAGCTGATCCCGCCCATGCGCACGCTGGTGCTCCAGCTCAGCGCATCGCTGATGACGTCCCCGGCGGACCAGGTGGTGGCATCCTCTTCGTTGGTGATCAGTAAGGTAGAGTCATAACGCACGTACCCTTCCTGCTGCCCGCTGTTACCGGTGAAATTCTGCCGGGCGTAACCCGTCGATGAAAATGAATAATCCTCATTGAAATAGCGGAACTCGTGCCATACCGATGCCTGGCCGCCCGTGTGTTCGGAATGGTTGGTATAAACGTCGTAATTGAGCAGCGCGCCGCGGCCATAGTGCGGTTTGCTTTGCGTGCTCTGTTCGCTGAACGGCGTGATCCGCGCCGCGACCCAGTCCCGGGGGACCGTCAGCAACAGGCGCTGGGCCGTACTGTCGTACTCTGCGTGTACCGACGTAAGCGTCGAGAGATTCACCTCTCCGGCTGGCACATGCGCGGGCGGCAGCCCGGCGCGGAGCAAATCCGCGCCCGAAATAAACCAGGCGCCCTCACGCTGCGTCACCGGCACCACCAGACCCGTGTCATAGTGGTTCAGCACCAGGGCGAGCTGGAATACTGCTTCGCCGTTTATCGTCCGTGCATCCGGCGGCGGCGGTAAACTGTCGTCGCCGGTTTCGGCAAAGGCGCTGGTACTGACGCAAAGCAGGATCATCATCGCCGGTTTCAGTTGACGGGCGTCGATTGCCATTGCGTATCCCTGGCATTAATTTGCGCGCTCATCCGGTTCGGCTGATAAATCCCTGCCGGAAGCGGCCAGCTTCGGGTGCTGCCTGGCAGCACATAACCCAGCAGCCCCTCGGCAACCGTGCGTTTTTGCCCGCCCTGCTCAACCGCAACCTGGCTGAGCCGGACGTGTACATCCCCCTGATTACGGACCTGAAGCGCGGGTTTACCCCCTTCCTGAACGACCCGCCAGCTCAGCTGTTGAGTATTCGCCAGCGCGTGGTGCGCCCCTTCGTTGAGGGTGGGGATCCCCTGCCCATAAACAAATAAGGGAATGGAATAGCGCATTTGCAGTTTGAGGCCCATGGACGGTTCCGCTTTGGCATCCGGCTGGGGAATTTCATCCACAATAATGCGGTAGGCCTGCTCAACCCCCGACGGGATTGTCCCCTGCTTGATCAGGCGAATAAGCTGTTTACTGCCTTTGGCGATGGTCACGATCGGCGGGCTGGCGACCACATCCTGCTGGGCGGTGTAACGCTCATATCCTCCCTCCTGCTTCCAGCGCACAATACGCACCTGCATTGTCGTGGCGCTGTTGCCCTGATTCTGGATCCACAATTCAGTTGCTCTGGCCTCTGCCGAAAGCCACGGATCGATGGGCCACAAAAGAATGGTTGCCGCTGCCTGCGCCTGGCCCGCTGCCAGAGCCGTTGCCCCCAACAGACCCACCAGGCCTGATCGCCTGAAAAATGGCTTCATCGATGTTCTCCCTTTCCTACCATGACAAGGTCACGGTGAGTTGATCTGAATATGTTCCCGGCAGGCTAAACCCCGTCAGGAGCGCGACGCCAAAAAGAGGCAGCGCGATGTTATTGCTGTTGGTATAGGTAATCGGTATGGCCTGGTTAACCCCAATTTCGCTGTTCGCCGCCAGAGAGCTGCTGCTGTAAAGCCGGTAACCAACAACTTCGGTCCCACCTGAACGCGTCATCCGTCGCACCGAGCTGTAATTCTGGCCGCCGTCAATGCTCATGCTCAGCGCCACGCCCGGCGTGCAGGCGATGGACAACGCACCGTCGGCGACAAAGCTGGTGCTGACCGGCGTGTTGTCCACGCCGTTACGGGTTCCAAAATCCAGCGTCCCAAAGCGCCCGCCCGTGCCGGTACTCACCGAGCACCCTGGTACTACCGTCGCGCTCACCCTGAAGGACTGGGAGGTCACCGCTCTGGCGTCGCAGTTCATCATCAGCCCGACGATCAGGGCCAAAAAAGGGTGCACGACGCCCTCTGCGCTTTCGCGCAGACATAAACACAATGCCTTCATGGCTGAATCAGTAGGTGACGCTGACGTTAATCGTGTCGGTATAGGTTCCCGGTACAACCGTTACGCTATTGCCACCGCCCGTTATGCGTCCGTAGAGGGTATAGCTGTCCACCCCGCCCGCCGTGGAGGCAACGGGCAACGCGGCGTTGTTAGCGATCACGTTGTTGTACCCGCTGTCGCTATAGAGGCTGTATGCCACGCCCTGTGCCGCATTGGCGGTGTTCACCAGATAGCGGGCGGGTGTGCCGGGGGTGCCGACAACGGTTCCGGGTGCGGTCGCGTTGGTGTTGCCGGTGATCGCCACCGTGTAACTGGCAGTGGTACATTGAATGGTAAAGGTGTTTCCGCCGCTGGCCCCGGTTAACTGGGTTGTCAGGGTGGAGAATGTCGCAGGATGGGTCCCGAAATCGAGTGTCCCGAAGTTAATGCCGTTTTGCGTTGGCGAGCCGTTGATCAAACAACCGTTCGTCAGCGTCAGCGTCGCCCCGATAGTACCGCTACTGGTGACTGCCAGCGCCTGACCGACAGTCGCCGCCGTCAGCAGTGTACCCGCGCAGATAAAAAGAAGTGTTCTTTTCATTTACCACCCTCCAGAAGAAATAATGGTCCGCTTACCCTATTTTATTCATACTGTTCAGTATGTTAGCCCCGCTTAAACATTCCCCGGCGCGGTTACTGAGAATTTAGTTTATGGTTCACGCTTCAACCACTTTCAGCGAAGGTGAGACACCCGCCCTCCAATTAACAGACTATTAACAAACATTACAAAGAGTTAGCAAAATAAAACGGGCATTATTTTTGCTTAATTTGAGGATATATCGCCTGTAACGTGATCCGCGTCACAATATATCGTCATCGTAAAAACAACGAATTTCATAAAAATTAAAAACAAGTTGTAACTCACGCAGCTTTACTTCAATTTATGCCCCTAATATTTTCCTGCGCTTAAATAAAAATTTTGTATGCATTGACGCAGGAAACTCTTTTAGCGCATAGAGGATCTTTTTGTGGCAAGTGCAAACAAACTCACGCTCTTCATCGTGATTTTCATGCTGGCGGGCATTCTTTCAGGTGCGGCAATCCATGAGTATGCTTCGCCCGACGCGATACAGGCCTGGTCGGAGAACATCACCCTGCTGACCGATATTTTCCTGCGGCTGATTAAGATGGTGATTGCCCCGCTGGTGTTCAGCACCCTGACGGTGGGCATTATGAAGCTGGGTGAAACGTCGACGATTGGGCGCGTCGGGGGTAAAGCGATGGTGTGGTTTATCAGCTCATCCGTACTTTCCATTCTGGTGGGGCTGTTTATTGTTACCCTTGAACAACCCGGCAGCGGTCTGAACCTGAGCATTCCGACAGAGACGGTTGATACCGGCCTGGCCGTTAGCGGGATGTCGCTGAAAGCCTTCCTGTCACACACTATTCCAACCAGCATTGCCGGCGCGATGGCGAACAATGAGATCCTGCAAATTGTGGTCTTCTCGATGTTCTTCGGCATCGGCGGCGCGTCATTAGGTCAAAAATTCAACGCCCCGCTGGTGGCGGCGCTGGATGTGGTTTCCCACATTATGCTGAAAGTGACGGGCTACGTGATGTACGTTGCGCCGCTGGCCATTTTTGCCGCGATTTCGTCCGTGATTGCCACTCAGGGTCTGGGCATTTTGCTGAACTATGCCTCGTTCATTGGCGGTTACTATGTGGCGATCCTTCTGACCTGTCTGGTATTGCTGGCGGTAGGTTACATGGTACTGAAAAAAGAGATTTTCCGTCTGGTGGCGATGCTGAAAGATCCGGTGCTGGTCGCGTTTACCACCAGCAGCTCAGAAGCGGCATACCCGAAAACGCTGGAGCAGTTAGCGCGCTTCGGCTGTTCACGTAATATCGCCTCTTTCGTCCTGCCGATCGGCTACTCGTTTAACCTGGTCGGCTCCATGGTGTACTGCTCGTTCGCCTCGATGTTTATCGCCCAGGCATACAACATTCACCTGAGTTTCACCGAGGTGACGGTGCTAATGTTAACGTTGATGCTGGCCTCGAAAGGGATTGCGGGCGTACCGCGCTCGTCGCTGGTGGTGCTGGCGGCAACTATTCCGAGCTTTAACATTCCGGTGGCCGGGATCTTGCTGCTGATGGGGATTGACCATTTCCTGGATATGGGACGATCGGCCATTAACGTGCTGGGGAACGGGATTGCGACGGCGATGCTGTCGCAGAATGAAGGGGCGCGGGAAGCGGAATCAGCGCTGGTGGAGCAGGAGGCGTAAGGTTACAAAAGAGCCGGGTGGCGGCTTCGCCTTACCCGGCCTACGTGTTCGAGCCATTTGTAGGCCGGGTAAGGCGAAGCCGCCACCCGGCTTTGTTTTATGCTACGTGATTCGCCGCGATATCCAGCAGCGCCATCTCTTCGCTGTTCAGCAGCTTCTCAATATTCACCAGAATCAGCATACGCTCGCCGAGCGCACCCAGCCCCGTCAGGTATTCCGTCGACAGCGTGACCGCAAACTCCGGCGCAGGACGGATTTGATCGGCGGTCAGCGACAGCACATCAGACACGCCATCCACCACGATCCCCACCACGCGCTGCCCCAGATTCAGGACGATCACCACCGTGTTATCGTTGTACTCCACATCGCCCTGGCTAAACTTCACGCGCAGGTCCACGATAGGCACAATCACACCGCGCAGGTTGGTCACACCCTTGATAAACGCTGGCGTGTTCGCAATGCGCGTTACCTGGTCGTAACCGCGAATTTCCTGCACTTTCAGGATGTCGATACCGTACTCTTCATCCCCTAAAGTGAAAACCAGGAATTCCTGTCCAGATGGCTCGCCCGCCAGTTTCGTTACGTTACTCATACCGGTCATGTTATTACCTTTTACTTAATCAGGCGGCTGTGTTCGCCACACGTTGTTCACGATTTAATCCCTGAAGTGCCGATACATCGACGATCAGCGCGACGCTACCATCACCCAGGATGGTGGCAGCAGAGATCCCCGGCACTTTGCGGTAGTTACTTTCCAGGTTCTTAACCACCACCTGATGCTGACCAATCAGCTGATCGACCAGCAGCGCGTAGCGGCGTCCGGCGCTTTGCAGGATCACAACGATACCCTGCGTGGCCTCGGTTTTTGCCCCGTCCACTTCAAACACTTTCCACAGTTCCACCAGCGGCAGGTACTCGCCGCGCACTTCGAGCACGCGCTCGCCGCCCGCCAGCGGATGCAGATCTTCTTCACGCGGCTGGAGGGACTCCATCACCGCGTTCAGCGGCAGAATAAAGACTTCGTCCGCCACTTTAACGGACATGCCGTCAAGAATGGCCAGCGTCAGCGGCAACAGGATACGAATCGTGGTGCCCGCGCCCTGCTTAGACTGGATCTCAACGTGACCGCCCATCTCCTGAATGTTACGTTTCACCACGTCCATGCCCACGCCGCGGCCGGAAACGTCGGTGACCTGCTCTGCGGTTGAGAAGCCCGGGGCAAAAATCAGCATGCCCACCTCTTCGTCGGTCATGTTTTCGTTAACCGCCATTCCCTGCGAAATCGCCTTCGCCAGAATGCGCTCGCGGTTCAGGCCGGCGCCATCATCGGTCACTTCGATGCAGATGTTGCCGCCCTGATGTTCCGCTGACAGGATCAGGTTGCCCACGGGCGATTTTCCAGCTGCTACGCGGTTTTCCGGCAGCTCGATGCCGTGGTCGAGGCTGTTACGCACCAGGTGCGTTAACGGATCGATAATGCGTTCAATCAGGCTCTTGTCCAGCTCGGTGGAGCTGCCCATCAGCGTGAGTTCGATCTGTTTGTTGAGCTTGCCGGCCAGGTCGCGCACCAGGCGCGGGAAGCGGCTGAAGACATATTCCATCGGCATCATGCGGATGGACATCACCGATTCCTGCAAATCGCGGGCGTTACGTTGTAACTGGCCCATGCTGGTGATGAGATCGCCATGGGTCACCGGGTCCAGCTCGTTGGAGCGCTGGGCCAGCATCGACTGGGTGATGACCAGTTCACCCACCAGGTTGATCAGCTGATCCACTTTCTCCACCGCCACGCGAATGCTCGTGGACTCGCTGGAACGCGCCGCTGGTTTTTCACCGCGGGCCGGAGCGGCCGTCTCTTTTGGCACGGCTTTCAGGGCCGGGGCAGCGGCAACTACCGCAGGGGTATTCTCTGCCGGAGCAGGCGCTTCAACGGCCGCCGCCTCGGTTTCAAACGCAATCTGATCCGCTTCAATCACGAAGCAGAGCACCGCCACGATGTCATCCTGGCCGATCCCGCCGTCGAGCGTCGCGGCCAGGCTGTCTTTGCCCTTCACCACGTTGCTGAGCGTCGCCAGGTTCCCCAGCTCCTCTTCCAGCAGGTTGACCTCGTTCTCCTTCAGACGTGACAGCACCACGCGCAGTTTTCCTGCGGGCGCGCCAGGCGCCGTATCGGGTTCGGCCACGGCGTCAACAACGCTCAGTTTTGCCGCAGGGACAGCGGGCGCAGACGCCTCACCTTTGGCTTCCAGCGCTAACTGACGCAGCGCGTTGCAGATGTATTCAAAGCTGGCGGCATCAGGCTCTGCCGAACTTTTATAGGCGTCGAGCTGTTCCTGCATAATATCTTTCGTTTCCAAAAACAGGTTGATAATGTCGGTATTGAGCTGCATCTCACCGCGTCGTGCTTCATCCAGCAGGTTTTCCATTAAATGGGTGGTTTCCTGCAAAATGGTAAATCCAAACGTTCCGGCACCGCCTTTAATGGAATGCGCCGCACGGAAGATGGCATTGAGCTGTTCTGAGTCCGGTGCCTCGGGCACCAGATCCAGCAAATGTTGCTCCATATCGGCCAACAATTCGTCGGCTTCATCAAAAAATGTCTGGTAAAAATCGGTAATATCCATGCTCACGCTATCACCTCGGATTGGCTGGTGGCGATGTTGGAACGGCAGCCGAAGGGACGGCCCCAGGCTGTTTTAAATCGTCCAGTGACTCATTCTGACTTTCGGCGTTTTCATGCAGGATGGCCTGCTCCGCCTGCTGGTTCAGCACTAAAAGACTGATACGACGGTTGATGGCGTCATCCGGTCCGCGGTCGGTAAGGCGCATGGTTGCAGCCATGCCGACCACGCGCAGGACCTTGCCATCATCAAGCCCACCCGCCACCAGCTCGCGACGCGAGGCGTTGGCGCGATCGGCAGAAAGCTCCCAGTTGCTGTATCCTTTCTCTCCCGTGGCGTACGGGAAATCATCCGTGTGTCCGGACAGGCTAATGCGGTTTGGAATACCGTTCAGCACCGGTGCAATCGCACGCAGAATATCGCGCATGTAGGGCTCCACGTCGGCGCTGCCGGTTTTAAACATCGGCCGGTTCTGGCTGTCGATGATCTGAATACGCAGCCCTTCCTGTACCAGGTCAATTTTCAGATGCGGACGCAGCGCGCGCAGCTTAGGGTCCGCTTCAATCAGCTGATCCAGGTCACCGCGCAGTTTTTTCAGGCGAGCCTGCTCCATCCTTTTTTTCAGCTCGTCGATGTTAGGCTGTTTTTTCACTTCGCCCTGCTGCTGGGTATAATCGTCACCGCCGCCGGGGATCGGGCTGTCGCTGTTCGAAATGCGCGGCCCGCCGGTAACCGCCGTCGCCAGCGGCGTTCTGAAATATTCCGCAATCTGAATAAGCTCTTTCGGGCTGGAGATGGAGATTAGCCACATCACCAGAAAGAAGGCCATCATGGCGGTCATAAAGTCGGCGTACGCGATCTTCCAGGAGCCGTGAGAACCGTGCCCGTGCCCCTTATGCTTGCGCTTTTTTACGATGACGATCGGATGGGACTGGTTTTTCATGCGTCCTCAGTTGTCGTCTGTTGGTTAGGGTTTTTCACCGCGCGCACGTGCTCTTCCAGTTCGATAAACGACGGACGTTCGCTGGAGTAAAGCGTCTTACGACCAAATTCGACGGCAATCGGTGGCGCATAGCCGTTGAGGTTTGAGAGCAGCGTAATTTTCACGCACTGCATCATTTTGGTGGTTTCGGCGCTCTTCTGGCGCAGCACGCTCGCCAGCGGGGAGATAAAGCCGTAGGCCAGTAAAATACCGAGGAACGTCCCCACCATCGCGTGGGCAATCAGCGCCCCCAGTTCAGCCGCCGGGCGATCCGCCGAGGCCAGGGCATGAACGACGCCCATGACCGCCGCCACGATGCCGAACGCCGGAAGCGAGTCGCCCACCAGCGCCAGGCTGTTGGCCGGTACTTCGGACTCGCTCTCGTGGGTTTCGATCTCTTCGTCCATCAGGGCTTCAATTTCGAAGGTGTTCATGTTGCCGCTGATGATCAGTCGCAGGTAATCGACGATAAAATCGAGCATCATCGCGTCGGCCAGAATACGCGGGTAGCTGGCGAAAATTTCGCTCTCTTTCGGGTTTTCGATGTCCCGCTCCAGCGAGAACATCCCCTGCTGACGTGACTTCGCCATCAGGCGATAGAGCAGCGCCAGCAGATCCATATACATGCTTTTGGTGTATTTCGAGCGACGAAACAGCAGCGGAATCGCCTTCAGCGTGCCCTTGATCGATTTGCCGTTGTTACCAACGATAAAAGCCCCTACCCCTGCACCGCCGATGATGACAAGTTCAGCCGGTTGATAGAGTGCTCCAAGGTGCCCGCCGGTCATCATGTAACCGCCGAAAACTGTACCGAGAACTACCAGGTAACCTAATAAGATAAGCACGACATCATCCTTCCGCTAGTGACTATGGCAGGACGTTCATATCGAGCGCATGACCTGAACGCAGGGTAAAAAAAAGCAGCGGTAATCGCTTACCGCTGCTGGAATCTTGCCCACAGGTTCGGGTTAAACAGCGTGTTCGATCTGTTCATCCAGCAGTTGTGGAATAATATCGGCAGCATCCCGGGAAAGTTTACGTCTTTTTACGGCTCGGGATGGAGGCTGGCACAAACTACAGGCAAAGCTGCCCGCAGGCTGGTGCGCGTGGGTAATGAAATTGCCGTCACAGCAGTTGCAGCGGGACAATTCAAGCATTCCGCTTTCAACAAAACGCACCAGCGTCCAGGCGCGGGTCAGCGCCAGCAGGGGTCCCTCTTCCTGCTGCGGGCATTGCTCAAGGTAAAGTTTGTAGGCTTTGATCACGGCATCAACGCCGCTGCATAAGCCCGTTTTAAGCAGGTACTGCCAGGCGTTACAGAACATGGAAGCATGGATGTTCTGCTCCCAGGTCATGAACCAGTCAGTCGAAAACGGCAGCATGCCTTTTGGCGGCGGGCTACCACGCAATTCTTTGTACAGCTTGATCAGACGACCACGGCTCAGCTGCGTCTCGCTTTCCAGCATTTGTAAACGCGCACCGAGCGTGATGAGTTCCATCGCCAGCTGGATATCACGGGCTTCCTGAACAATGCTTTTTTCGCTCATTGTTAAGCCCTTTTCTTCCGGGCTACGTCATCAGGCTGGCTGATTTCGTTGAGCAGGCGGGTGGAGAGAAGAATACCAGTGTGGATCTGTTGCAGATCGTCCACGCGGGATTCCTGAGTCAGACGCGTAATGGTCTGCGGGTTATCAAAACGGAACTGGCAGACAAGTTGATTGGTTTCAGCCAGCTTGACCATTTGCGGGAGGGTTAATCCACCCAGCATGGTTGCCATCTCTTCGTTAACACCCAGACGAAACATCGCTGACGGTTTGTCCTGACTAATCAAACGCTGCGCGAGCAATAAATACGACAAATTGATGTCATAAATATGTTTTAGCAACTCGGATGTATGCATTTTTCCCATCCCGAATAACCAACTATTATTTTTATGCGGAAAGACCGCACCCCGTGATGTCGCCGGGAAATCACCCGGTATAAAAAGAAAAGGCCAAATGCATAGTTGAATTTAGGTTTGTACGTCGTAAAGCGCGTGACCGGTTAACATGGCCAAAATGTCGGTTACACATTTTATCTTTTCTTACAAATAACTAAGATTTTTCCTAATTCGACGCAAACCCTACTCGTCAGTTTTGACACATACAATGCAGCCCCCCCTGGAATTTAAAAAAAATGTGATCTCCGTCACATAATTTACGCGAATGTAACCCATAAATCCATCAGCGTGACTTGCAATTTGACTATTTATTGAGCAACTGAAGCTTGTTTATATTCTTATGGAACGAATACTCATGCAGAGGGATGAGGGGATCGGGTATGAAAATTGCTACGTCGAAGAAGCACTTCCCTTTCGCGTCACAACGGGCGCGAACGCCAGAGAAGAGGCGGAGTTAATTAAGTAAAAACAGCAGCTTAAGTTTTCCTTTCGAGAAAAAAGTTTCCATGGGTAACCATCACGCTTGCGTTGACGATCGGTTAACGCGATTTAACAGCACGGAAGGCTAAATGTGTGATTTACGTTAAGTTGTTAATTACTTTCATTTAGCGTCCCCATTTCGTTATTCTTCTTATAAGAATAATTAATGAATAATTATGATAAGCTTCACACTATTGTCGCATGTGCCTCTTGCAGAAGCGGCAGATTCGCGGTAAAGCTTGAGAAACGTGTCATTCTGACATAAAAGGAGTGTGTGATGAGTTACTCCCATCTTCTTGTTTCTGTTGCGGTTTCCCCCGAAAGTCATCAACTCGTCGCCCGTGCCGTTTCCATTGCCCGCCCGAATAATGCCCGCATAAGTCTGATTACCCTGGCTGCTGAACCCGAAATGTATAATCAACTGGCAGCGCCAATGCTGGAAGATATTCGTGAGGTTCTTCAGGAGGAAACGCAGCAATTTCTGCGCGAGCTGGTTGAGCGGGCAAAATATCCTGTCCACCAGACGGTGATTGCCACCGGCGAGTTAAGTGGACATATTCTCGACATTTGTCAGAAACAGAATGTTGACCTGGTCATTTGCGGAAATCATAACCAGAGCTTTTTTTCCCGGGCGGCATGCTCGGCAAAATCCATCGTTTCGTCAAGCCAGGTGGATGTCCTGCTGGTGCCTCTCGGGGGCAATTAATGCCCCCGGAGAAAATCAGGCGAGTTTAGGGAAGGTCGCGATCTTTTTTTGCAGATCACCTTCCTGAGTTTGCGGCTGGATCGCGCGCAAATCGTCAATAAAACGCGCCTGCCAGCGGTTGATATCATTCTTGACGATGGTCTCCATCATTTCTGAATGACGTGAAATACGTTCCGCAAGCGGCATGGTTAACGCGCGGTTCAGGGCATTTGCCACGTCATCGCGATCGTAAGGGTTCACAATCAGCGCCGAGGTTAACTCGTTTGCCGCACCGGCAAATTGGGACAGCACCAGCACGCCCGGGTCAGCAGGATCTTGTGCTGCTACATACTCTTTTGCCACCAGATTCATCCCGTCGCGCAGCGGGGTGACCAGCCCGACGTCCGCATAGCGGAACACTTTCATCAGGATTTTGCGCTCAAAGTGCTGATTCAGATAGAAAAGTGGAGTCCAGCCGAGCTGACCATAGCGCCCGTTGATGCGCCCTGCTTCGGTCTCCAGCTGGTGACGAATATCCTGGTAAGCCTGAACCTCACCGCGCGAGGTCGGCGCTATCTGGGTATAGCGGATCTTGCCGTGATGCTGCGGGAATTTATCCAGCAGGGTTTCATAAGCGAGGAATCGCTCCGGCAACCCTTTGGAATAATCCAGTCGTTCAACCGAAAAGATATTCTTAACGTGCTTGAGTTCGTCCTTGAGCTGGGCAAGCTTCGGCGGCAGCGGACCAGAGGCCTGCTCGGCGATTTCGTCTGGCTCAATACCAATCGGGTAGACTTCGGTATGGAAATTTCGTCCCCACGCGGTGTGAGATTTGCCGCCGTGAGTGACCAGCCGGGTTTTACCCGACACGCTGTCGAGGAACGCCAGCCTGTCATTTTCCGTCTGGAAACCGAGAAGGTCGTAATTAGACAATGCTTCAAGAATTTCATCATGCTGCGGCAGCGCCGTAAAGATCTCCGGGGTCGGGAACGGAATATGCAGGAAGAAGCCGATCCGGTTCTTCACACCCCGTTTACGCAGCTCCCTGGCGAAGGGCAGCAGATGGTAATCGTGGATCCATAAAATATCGTCTTCTTCGATTAGCGGCAGCAGTTTATCTGCCAGCAGCGCGTTAACGCGCATGTAGCCTTCATAGGATTCACGCTGGAATTTCACCAGATCCAGACGATAGTGGAACGCTGGCCACAGCACGGCGTTTGAGAACTCGGAATAATATTCATCGTAGTCCTTCTCGCTAAGGGCGAAGGAGGCCCACGTGATATTGCCCCGTGACACCTTTTTTAGCGGTTTCTCATCATTACTGATTTCCCCGCTCCAGCCAAACCAGAGACCACCCGCGGCTTTGAGGGCACCTAATACCCCGACCGCCAGGCCACCGGCACTGGCTTTTTTATCATCCGGCGGTGCGATGCGATTAGAGACGACGACTAAGCGACCCATAATGATTTCTCCCGTTGTTTTGCGCTATTTGTTGTTGTTGCTGGTTAGCGACGTCAGATATCCACTGCCAGACGCTGGCGACATTTTCCAGCCGCCATCCGGCAATGGTTTCACCAGATCCCACCTTGACAGACATGCCCTGGGCCTGGTTTACCACCCTGAACCCGGCCTCGTCGGTCAGGTCATCCCCAAAAAAGACTGGCGTACGCCCTTTGAACGGCGCTTCCGCCATAAACGCTGCAATGGCAGCGCCTTTATTAATTCCTGCCGGTTTAATCTCGACCACACATTTACCCGGCTGTAACGCCAGCTCCGGATGGGCTTCCGCCACGCTTCTTGCCACCGCAAATATCGCCGCCTCATGATGGGGCGCCTGACGGTAGTGCAGCGCAAAGGCCATGCCTTTGGCTTCCAGTTCCGTACCGGGAAGCATTTCCAGAGCCGAAGAGAGTTGCGTATGCAGCGCCTGAATCAGCGTGTCGGGGAGTGAAACTATATGCAGTTGATCATGGATATCGCGGCGCTCCGCTCCGTGCACACCGGCCAGCGGAAAGTGATAAGGACTGGCGAGCACGTCCAGCTCGGCCATTGAGCGCCCTGAAATCAATGCCAGTGCCCCCTCGTTCTGTCGGGAGAGCTGCTGCAAATTCTCTAACACCGTGTCCGGTACAACGACGTCATCCGGATGCGGTTCAATCCCGGCGAGCGTCCCGTCGAGGTCAAAAAAGAAAGCAAATTTTCCGGGCAGTACAGGCGGTGCGGTTAACAAGTCAGCCACCCTAATCCTCCTTACAGTGAACAAAACAGCCATGTAAGTATAGACAGTGTGACGGTGCTCGCCATTTGGCAACCGGCCCGTCAGCAAAACTGGCGGGCCGGTCAGGGGGTCAACTATGGTTAATAGTTGAGCATATTGATGGCTAAAAATAAATCAGACGGTACGCTTCGCTTTTTGCTTGTAACGGTCGAAGATCACCGCTGCCAGCAGGATCAGGCCGCGTACGACGTACTGAGAGAACGGAGAAATATTAAGCAGGTTCATGGCGTTCTCCACGGTCCCCAGAATGAGGATCCCCGCCACCACATATGAGATTTTTCCGATGCCGCCCTTGAGGGAAACGCCCCCTAAAACGCAGGCTGAGATGACGATCAGTTCATAACCAATGGAGGTCATTGGCTGGCCGCTGGTCATACGCGACGCCAGAATAATCCCCGCCGCCGCCGATACCAGCCCGGAAAGCACGAAGATAATGATCTTGGTCCGTACGACCGGAACACCCGCCAGACGCGCCGCCTCTTCATTGCCGCCAATCGCCAGCGTGTTACGGCCAAACGTGGTGCGGTTAAGCAGGAAACCGAACAGGATCAAACAGCCTACCGTCAGCCAGATTGGCGCAGGCAGACCCAGCCAGTTGGCATAGCCCAGCGTGAAGAAACGCTCATCTTCAATCCCCACGGCTTTCCCGTCGGAGATGATATAGGCCAGACCGCGCACGATTTGCATGGTTGCCAGCGTCGTAATCAGGGCGTTAATCTTCAGGCGCGCAATGACAAACCCGTTCACCAGGCCGCTCAGCACGCCGAGCAGCAGCCCGGCCAGCACGCCAATCCACAGGCTTTCGGTCATGTTGATCACCACGGCAGTGGTGACGCCAGCACAGGCAATCACCGAGGCAACCGACAGGTCAAAATCGCCGGAGGCCAGGCAGAACAGCATTCCGCAGGCCACCATGCCGGACATGGAGATAGCCAGCCCCAGCCCCTTCATATTGATGAACGTGGCGAAGTTCGGCACAAAAATCGCGCAGGCGACGAACAGGGCAGCAAAGACCACCAGCATGCCGTACTGGTCCCAGATGCGGCCAAAACTGAAAGCCGACTTCGGCGCTCCGGATGTAGTAACAGAAGACATCATTGACTCCTTACTCAGGCGACAGCCTGGCTAACTTTAGGCATGGCGAGACTCAACGCCTGTTGTTCATTCGCCTGTTCATGCAGCAATTCACCGGCAATTTCACCTTCACGCATCACAACAATGCGGTCGGCGACGCCCAGCACCTCAGGCAGATCGCTGGAGGCGAACAGGACCGCCACACCGCGTTTTGCCAGTTCATAGATGACGTTATAGATTTCGTGTTTCGCCCCCACGTCGATACCGCGCGTTGGCTCATCCAGCAAAATGACCTTCATATCTTCCGACAGCCAGCGCCCCAGAATGGCTTTTTGCTGGTTGCCGCCGGACAGGTTCATGATCAGCTGTTCAGCGCCGGGGGTTTTGATGTTCAGCGAACGGATATGGTGATCCGCGTTGCTCGCCTCCCAGCCGTCGTTAATCAGACATCCCGCGCGGATGAACTTGCGCCGGGCAGAGATGTTGATGTTGTCGCGCACCGAGTGCACCGGAATAATGCCCTCGGCCTTTCGATCCTCCGGGCAGAGCATAATCCCCGCGTTAATCGCCTGCGCAGGCTTCTGAATATCGACCTTTTTCCCGTCGACGAAAACCTGGCCCTGGGTTATTCGGGTGCCGCCAAACAGCCCTTTCATCAGCTCGCTGCGCCCTGCCCCCACAAGGCCAAACAGCCCGACGATTTCGCCGCTGCGCACCGAGAGTGAAATGGGCGTGCGCACGCCCGGGGCTTTGACGTTATCCAGACGCAGACGCTCCGGGCCATACTCGCGCGGTTTCCAGTGGTAAATATCCCCCAGATCGCGTCCGACCATCGCCTGCACCAGTTGGTCATGATTGACCTGCTGCATATCGGTGAAGGTGCGCACGTAGCGGCCATCTTTAAACACGGTGATGGCATCGCTTAAGGCAAAAATCTCTTCCATTCGGTGAGAAACGTACAGAATGATGCGGCCCTCTTTGCGCAGCTCGCGGATCACGCGAAAGAGATTTTCTATTTCACGCGCTGAGAGCGAGCTGGTTGGCTCGTCAAAAGCGATAATTTTGGCGTTACGTGCCAGCGCTTTGGCAATTTCCACCATCTGCCACTGGCCGATGGAGAGATACTTAAGGGGCGTTTGCGGATCGACATCCAGCCCAAGGTGCTTGAGCTGCAAGCCCGCTTCATAGTTGAGCAGCGAGCGGTTGACCACGCCGCTTTTATGCGGAAGCTGGCCCAGATAGATGTTCTCCGCCACGGTCATTTCAGGAATGAGATGCAGCTCCTGATAGATGATGGCGACGCCCGCATTTAACGCTGCCGTGGTGTCGGCAAAGGCCACCTCGTCGCCGCGAATAGCCAGCGTGCCGGTGGTGGGCGTGTAGTTGCCGCTGAGAATTTTTAGCAGCGTGGATTTTCCCGCGCCATTCTCCCCCATCAGGGCGTGAACCTGTCCGGCATAGCAGTCGAAGCTGATATCGGTCAGCGCGTTTACACCGGGGAACGTTTTACCGATGCCGCGGAAAGAGAGATACGGATCAGACTGTTGCATAACGACTCCGTGATTCCTGTAGTGTGTACGTCTGGCCCCTCACGGTGAGTGAGGGGCGCAATCACAGCGTATTACTTACCGCCCAGTCCTTTTTTCGCCAGCTCCTCTTTGAAGTTATCGCGGGTGATCAGCACCACATCGGTCACTTCGGTGAATTTCGGCGGCTCAACCCCTTTGGTCACCCAGTTGTAGAGCATTTCGCTGGATTTATAGCCGTGGACATCCGGGCTTGGCAGCAGAGAGCCGTAGAAACCGGTCGCCTGCGCTTTAGACAGTTCGCTCACGGCGTCAACGCCGTTGATGCCGATCCCGATCACGTCCGGTGCTTTAAAGCCCTGGCCTTCCGTTGCACGCACGCCGCCCAGTACGGTGTTGTCGTTCATCCCCACCACCAGCCAGTGCTTCACTTCCGGATGCTGGACGAGCATGGAGTTCGCCGCATCAAAGGCGCCCGGAATATCGTTGGATTTGGTCGGAACTTTGTAGATCTGTTTTTCCGGGAAGCCAGCCGCTTTCAGGGCGTCCATGGACCCGGTAGTACGACGACGGGCGGTGTCCAGCTCGTCAGCGGTAATGGCCATCACGGCGGTCTCTTTGACATCCCAGCCGCGTTTTTGCATCTCTTTGTAGAGCTCCTGGCCCTGACGCTCACCGATTTTAGTGGCCGCCATCATTACCAGCGGAACGGTATCCATCGGTTTACCTTTGGCGTTCACGAACTGATCGTCCACCGCAATCACTTTCATGTCGTAACCGCGCGCTTTCGCGGCAATCGCTGACCCCAGTTTTGGATCCGGCGTACAGATAACGAAACCTTTCGCGCCGCTGGCCGCCAGGCTATCAATGGCGTTCAGCGTTTTCTCACCGTCAGGTACGGCGATTTTAATTACCTCAAATCCCAAATCTTTTCCGGCTTTATCAGCAAATTTCCATTCGGTCTGGAACCACGGCTCTTCCGGCTGTTTAACCAGAAAACCGAGCTTTAAATTTTCAGCGATAGCGGATTGTGACATAACGGCGGCCAGGCCGATGGCCGCCAGCGCTTTAGTAAATTTGTGCATGGTAAACTCCAGCTTTAGCATTCTTATCTGTAGGGAATAATGGCGAACAACTTATTTAATCGGACTTAAAACAAGGCATTAGCGCTTACCTCGTCATAAGCGTTATTGCTGGAGATAGTTTTAGCGGGAAATTAATCATCCATAAGAGAGCGACATCACACCGCAGAATTACAGTAATTGCGTACATAAATTCAGCGAAAAATGACATAAAAAAGGACCTAATTGTCCTACAAATGGAAGGGAGTTAAGCAGGATTATCCATAAGGTCAGCTAAGAAATCCCTGTAACCCGGACGCCTTAGCGCCCGGCAGAAAAATTACCAGCGGTAATAGATGTGTTCAGCATGATCGCGCACGGGGGCGTCGTCACCCAACAGACGAGCAGAGAGCGCCAGCGCAAAGTCAAAAGCGTGCCCCAGCCCCTTGCCGCTGATGAGGTTATTATCCTCAATGACCGGCGCATCCACATATACTCCCTCATCAACGCTCTGCCAGAGATCGCCGGAACAGACGTAGCGACGCCCCTTCAGTAGCCCGTTACCGCCCAGCACCCGCGCGGCCGCAGAGCAGATTGGGCAGATGAGTTTGCCGTGCTCGTCATGCGCGGAAACAAAGCGGAGCACCTGCTTGCTAGCCGCAAGATTGACGCTCCCCTGCGGCCCACCGGGCAACACGACTGCGTCATACAGCGTATTAATGCGCTCCGTTAACGTACTGTCAGCCACCATGGGGATATTGTGGTAACTCACTACCGCACGGGACTCCGCACAGGCCAGCGTCTCCACCTCAATCTGTAAACGCCGCAGAATATCAATCGTGATAATCGCTTCTGCTTCTTCAAAACCGGGTGCCAGCAGCACCGCAACGTTAGCCATCATAAACCTCAACGAATGAAAAGATGTAAAACAGTGTTTCATTTTCACTCTTTATCAGATCACAATCTTGCGACGCGATCACAGAACCGTATATTGAGTGAAAATTGATTTAGCTCAAATTTGATACGACAGGATATATTTGCAGATATTATTTCTGATTTAACACTTTTACAGAATTTCCCGCCAAAGAACGTTTCCTGAAACGATAAAAATGAGCGATATTAATTTCACACCCATTAAAATCAACAAGTTATATTAAATACAATCTCTTAACCCTCTTTCTATTCTGGGCTATATTTAAATTTGTAATGTATGGTAAACACAGCCTTATTAAGAGTTTTCTTAAGTCAAAGAGAAGCGTATGCTTATTTAAATCGAACACAGGAAGTGAATTTTCGAGTTTTTTACCTTGCAGAAATCTATTTCTGCCATTCAATCGTCAATACCTGCCGGGTCAGGTTAAGTAGCGGACATCAAGTCCCACAGTCAATAAGGATATGAGAATGACTACCCAAACGATGATGCAAAAACTGAATGCCCAGATGAACCTGGAGTTTTATGCTTCAAATCTGCATCTGCATTTGAGCGCGTGGTGTTCCAGAAAAAGCCTCAACGGCACTGCCACCTTCTTTCGTACTCAGGCGCAAAGTAACGTCACGCACATGATGCGCGTCTTTAACTTTTTGAAAGCTGTCGGGGCAAACCCTACCGTCAAAGAGCTTGAAACGATTGAAGATAATTACACTTCTCTGGAAGAACTGTTTCAGAAAACGCTCGAAGAGTATGAGCAACGCTGTGCGAAGCTGAGCAAACTGGCTGATGAAGCCAAAGCGCAACGGGACATCATTACCCTCAAGTTTTTACGTGATATGGACAGAGAGCAGCAGCAGGATGGCATGCTGCTGAAGACGCTCGCAGATGAAATCCGCAACGCGAAACGCGCGGGGATTTGTCTGGAGCAGACGGACCGCCATCTTCTCGACATTGCTACCGTGCAACACCACTAAGTCCTTCACCCGCTCCCGTCAGGGCTGAGAGTTCCCCACAAAATAATGCCTGCACAGACGGCCCCCTCTCCCTTGAGGGAGAGGGCTGGGGTGAGGGGGAACATACGGCTCTGGTGGTCATTCCGTTCACTTTATGTTCCTTGCTACTCTGTCACGGCATAACCGGTGAACGTGCCAGGGTGGCTCAGTCGCCACCACCCTGGCGACCCGGGCTTCCGGCGGAAAATCGCCGCTTCGCGGTACCTTCGGCTTATTCCTTCCGGCTTATCGGGGACGGGCGGAGGTAACATCCCTGTAAAGCCCGCCCTCTCGGCGCATCCCTGCGCCTCGCCCCGGCCTACAGGAAACGCCTCAGCGATTTACAGCCGGACCGAGGCATCGCTGAAAGCCTTCAGTTATTCTGAAGGCAACGTTATCGCTTTTGCTTTCAAATTACTGGGGATCCCTCAGCCCGTCAGGGAGTGGGTACCAACTCCCTGCTTTTGCTGACATTTAACAAATCAGATCTTGCTCCCAATGAATAACCATACATCGTGTAATGATTTGTTTAATTACATTCATTAACGAGGGAGCATCATGATCACCATTGAGTTTATTGTCATTATTCTCTGCCTGCTGATAGGCACCCGCTTCGGCGGGATGGGCCTGGGGCTGATAAGCGGCATCGGCCTGTTTGTTTTGAGTTTTGTCTTTGGTCTGCAACCCGGTAAACCGCCGGTTGACGTGATGCTCACGATCCTCGCCGTCATCGGCTGTGCGGCCACGCTACAGACCGCCGGTGGCCTGAATGTAATGATGCAGTTTGCAGAGCGCCTGCTGCGTAAACATCCCCAGCACATCACCCTTCTCGCACCGTTTACCACCTGGATGTTGACCTTCCTGTGCGGGACCGGGCACGTCGTCTACACCATGTTTCCCATTATCGCGGATATCGCTCTGAAAAAAGGCATACGCCCGGAACGGCCGATGGCGGTGGCCTCGGTGGCATCTCAGATGGCGATCACCGCCTCCCCCGTTTCCGTGGCCGTCGTTTCGCTGGTCTCGATTCTGGGTGCGCAGCACGGTATCGGCCACGCATGGGGGATCCTTGAAATTCTTGCGGTCTCCGTACCGGCCTCACTGTCTGGCGTCGCCATTGCGGCACTGTGGAGCTTACGCCGCGGGAAAAACCTCGCAGACGATCCTGAATTTCAGGAAAAGCTGAAAGATCCGAAACAGCGGGAGTTTATCTATGGAGGAACGGAGACGTTGATGGATCAGCGCTTCCCGAAACAGGCCTACTGGTCCACGTGGATCTTCTTCGCCGGGATTGCCGTTGTGGTCCTGCTGGGTGCGCTGCCCGAGCTGCGTCCGGCGTTTGAGATCAAAGGCAAAATGACGGCCCTGTCGATGAACCTTGTCATTCAAATGATGATGCTGATCGCCGGGGCCATCATGCTGATGACCTGCAAGGTGAATGCGTCGGCCATTTCAAACGGGGCGGTATTTAAGGCGGGGATGGTCGCGATTTTCTCGGTGTTTGGCGTGGCATGGATGAGCGATACCTTTTTTCAGGCGCATCTCGACGAGCTGAAAATGGCGCTGGAGGGGGTGGTGAAGAGTCATCCCTGGACGTATGCCATCGTGCTGTTCCTGGTATCAAAACTGGTCAACAGCCAGGCTGCGGCCTTGACCGCGGTCGCCCCGATGGGGTTGATGCTGGGCATCGATCCGAAAATGCTGGTGGCCTTCTTCCCGGCATCCTACGGCTACTTTGTGCTGCCCACCTATCCGAGCGATCTGGCCTGTATCGGATTCGATCGCTCCGGCACCACCCGCATCGGTAAATTCATCATCAACCACAGCTTTATTCTGCCGGGGCTGATTGGCGTCAGCTGTGCCTGCGTGGTGAGCTATCTGCTGGTGCAGACGTTCTTCTGATCCTTCTGCGGGCGACAGGCTCTGTCGCCCTTCGACGTAAAAGCAGAAAAGAGTTTCTAATTTTAAAACATCGGTTTATTTTAGTGTGACTCACCCTGCGGTGTGAAGCGGAGTTCAATCAGCGCAATCGCTTTCTGGATCGCGCGGAGCGTAACCGGGTCCGCCGCAGCAGGATGGTTGGTGAAATCGATGTTTTTCAGCTGGGTCGACATCTTTTCGCGTACCTCAACCGGCGCGATAACGTCAATCACATCAAGGATTTGTTTGATAACCAGCTGGCAGGCGACGACGTCAGATACCAGTTCCTGATCGGCGCTCAGGTTTTGTGACATGGGGTTCTCCTTATTCAAAGGCCGCCATAGTAGCAAAACAGACGCCCTTCCATCTCCCTCTCGTCGTCCGCAGACATAAAAAAACCTGCCGAAGCAGGTTTTTTTATCAGAACATCGCACCCGGTGGGACGTCTTTAAACGTTGTGCAGTAGTTTGCCCACATGCTTTTCAGGATTTTGCGCAGTTTCATTATGTTGCTCCAGTAACGTGTTATGCAGGTGTTATTGTCAATACGCTTATAATATGACCACCATCACAAAAATCAACCATTTTGTGACCTGCATCACGGTTATTAAACCCTCAGTGCTGCTGGTTTGTTAAAAAAAGCCATGATAAATCCGCACGTTACAGGCTTATAAATTCCAGTAAATGTTTATAAAATTTTTTGAGCGGGCAGGAAGAGAATGAGTGAAAACGTATCCGGCAAAGAGAGCCGTGGATTATCGCCTGCGGCGCTGCTGGTGGCCGGTGCTTTCTTTATGGAGTTTCTGGATGGGACGGTGATCGCCACCGCGTTGCCGGATATGGCAAAAAGCTTCGGCGACCAGGCGGTGGATCTGAATATCGGCATCAGCGCCTATCTGATCACCCTGGCCGTACTGATCCCCGCCAGCGGCTGGATCGCCGACCGCTTCGGCGCGCGAAAAGTGTTTGCCCTCGCGCTGGCGATCTTCACGCTGGCCTCGGTATTTTGCGGCCTGTCCACCACGCTCGATCAGTTCGTTGCGATGCGCGTCCTCCAGGGCATGGGTGGCGCGCTGATGGTGCCCGTAGGTCGCCTGGCCGTGCTACGCACCACGCCAAAACATCAGCTCATCACGGCAATCGCCACCCTGACGTGGCCTGCGCTGGTCGCGCCGATCATCGGCCCACCGCTGGGTGGGTTCATTACCAGCTATGCCGACTGGCGCTGGATCTTCTTTATTAACGTGCCGCTGGGGATAATCGCCATTTTGCTGGCACTGCGCATCATTCCAGACCTGCATGAAGATACACGCCGACCGTTTGATTTACCGGGTTTTGTTGTCACCACCCTTGCTATGGTGAGCCTGGTTTATGCGATGGAGTTGATGGGCGCAGAGCCTCTGCGAACAGGATTAACCGCCACGCTGTTTATCGTCGGTGTCGTCGCCTTAAGCCTGGCGCTGCGTCACTTTAAGCGGGCAACCTGGCCGATGATCAGGCTCGATGCGATGCAGGTGCCGACGTTTCGCGTCACCCTGTACGGCGGATCGCTGTTTCGCGCCTCCATCAGCGCGGTTCCGTTCCTGTTACCGCTGATGTTCCAGGTCGGCTTTGGCATGGACGCGTTCCATTCTGGCCTGCTGGTGCTGGCGGTTTTCGTTGGCAATCTCACCATTAAACCGGCGACGACGCCGCTTATCCGCAGCCTGGGGTTTAAGCGGCTGTTGCTGATTAACGGTGCGTTGAATGTCCTGGCGTTGCTGGCCTGCGCGTTTCTTACGCCGCAGACGCCCGCGTGGCTCATCATGCTGATCCTTTATCTGGGCGGCGTGTTCCGTTCGATTCAGTTTACAGCCATCAGTACGTTGGCTTTTGCGGATGTGCCATCGGCGCAGATGAGCTATGCCAATACTCTGTTTTCAACCGCAACGCAGCTTGCCGTGGGGCTTGGGATCACGCTCGGGGCGATTGGTATTCGTATCGGGGAAAAAGTCAGTGAGGCGATGGGGATTGCCGGTATGCCGGGAATGAGCTTCCGGCTGGCATTTGTGGCAATCGCGCTGATCTGCCTGGTGGGAATGGTTGACACGCTGCGTCTGACTAAAGATGCGGGCAGCGCGGTCTCATCGAAAAAGTAACGCTATCTGCCGGGCAGGCAACGCACCGCCCGGCAAAGTAAATCAGCCAACAATACCGCGCACGAAGGCTTCAATCTCTTTGTCCTGGCAGTTCTCGAAGAAGCACTGCTGGAAGCGCTGGCCTGATACGGCGGTTTTAACCAGCTCAGGATCGATTGCTCGCAGGGTATCCAGATAGTTTTCTTTCACCACCGCCGCTTTCACCTGGTTCAGGATCCCGGCGTTACGCACCTGCGGCTCTTTACGCTCTGGTGGATAGCCTTCGCCATTGCGTCCGGTAAACGCTTTCTCAAAGATAAAGCGTACGTTCAGTTCTGCCCCCCAGCCGAAGCCCTTCGCAAACGGCAGAGAAAGCGCGTTACCGTTGTTGATTTGCGCAAACAGGAAAGCATCCGCAGGATCGATGCAGTAACCGCAAATCACACCCGGATGGATGTTCAGGGACATCAGCGCGCCCTGCCCGGTACCGCAACCGGTAACAACAAAATCAACGGCTTTAGCGTTAAGCAGAATGCTCGCCATGATGCCCAGGTGAATATAGGTGAGATGATGATCGTTCTCATCACTCATACCGACGTTATAGACCGGAAAACCTTTCTCATCAGCAACGGCTTTCAGCTCATTAAGGATGATGGGATTCTTAGCGGCCTGGCTGTTTTCCATCATCAGTGCAATTTTCATCTTGTCTCTCCTGAATGCATGGCGGGCGATCCCGCTGTGGATACCTTTTCAACTTAACCTTACTATCAAACAAACGCACTTTCAAATTAAGTGAAAACTTGTTTTAAAAAACAAAGATGCGCTCACAATTTCGCGCGGTGGCCCGGCTCGTTGCACAGTGAGAGGGCAGATCCTCCGGCTATTCCAGCCATTGCGTACCATCGCGTTGGTTACAATGGCGTATTTCCCGTCACGCAGAGTGAACCATGAAACGTGTAATCATAGCCGGAACGATCCTGTTGCTCGCCGGGTGCAGTATCAACCGTCAGGCAGAAGTCAGCAGTACGGATGCCCCAAACGGAATTGTGCGCCTCGACTATGGCCAGGCCATGCTGCAAAACGCCTGGTCTGATGAGTATGTTAATAACGGTACGGCAACCAAAGCCTGTCAACATATGGGCTACGCCACTGCGTCAGCCTACGGGCAGCCAATTAAAACCTGCACCCTGATCAGCGGTTCACTCTGTCTGAACGAAAGTGTGACCATTCAGTATAAATGTCAGGGATATGCTGTTACCTCTTCCAGCCAGAATCCGTGGTATTAACCGCTACTGCCAGTCACGCTGGCAGTTTATTTAATAAGAACTAAAACAATTCTCATTAATAAATATAAATGGCGGCAATGCGTTTTATTCCCATTCGTATTTTTAATAAAGAAATATTTATTTTACTTTTTGCAAATAATTAAATAACAAATTATAGTGTCGCTCATCGTGAACCAGAATTAATAAACCGGAGCTGCACCATGTTAAAAACTGAAATGATCGACAAGCTCAATGCGCAAATGAATCTTGAGCTTTTTTCTTCCCTGCTTTATCAGCAGATGAGCGCCTGGTGCAGCTATCACAGCTTTGAAGGGGCGGCCGCCTTCCTGCGTCGTCATGCCCAGGAAGAGATGACGCACATGCAGCGTCTGTTTGATTACCTGACGGACACCGGCAGCCTGCCGCGCATTGATAACGTGGCATCGCCTTTTGCCGAATACGGCTCTCTTGATGAACTGTTCCGCGCCACCTATGAGCATGAACAGCTGATCACCCAGAAAATTAATGAACTGGCTCATGCCGCCATGACCAGCCAGGATTATCCAACCTTTAATTTCCTTCAGTGGTATGTGGCTGAACAGCACGAAGAAGAGAAGCTGTTTAAATCCGTGCTGGATAAATTATCTCTGGCAGGTAAATCCGGGGAAGGTCTGTACTTCATTGATAAAGAGCTGTCGACGCTCGATACCCAGAATTAACAGAAAAGCGGTGCTGAGTTTTCAGCACCGCATTATTTAATGGCGGCAGATTTTACTTTCGTGAGTGGAAAATCCGTCTGCTGCTGGAATGAATTTTCCGCGCGCCGCCAGAAACGCCACCAGCTCCGCGGCCGTCATCTCCGAAGCTGAACAGGTATGGAAACGCGCCGCTTCGCCAAAGCGGGCATGTATCGCCTCAACCAGACTCTCCTCCGTATAGCGCTCACCTGACTCAATCATCATATTCAGCACGTCGTGTCCGTGAATTGACATGGTTACCTCTCGCAAATAAAAAGCAGACTAAACGTTCCCTCTACGGCACGCTTTGCGCTGGCGCAGGTTACCCTTTTCTTTTTGTAAATTAATTATTACACCCTATGTAACGGTGATTTGACGAGATGGTGCTTTTCCCTTACTCTGCGCCGCAGAATGAGTCGCGGTATGGAAGCGTTGTAGAGGAAAGCGTGAAGAACAGAACTCTGGGAAGTATTTTTATCGTCGCCGGAACGACAATTGGCGCAGGAATGTTGGCCATGCCGTTGGCTGCCGCCGGCGTCGGGTTTGGGGTTACCGTAGTGCTGCTTGGCGGTCTGTGGGCCCTGATGTGTTACACCGCGCTATTATTGCTGGAGGTTTATCAGCATGTCCCTGCCGATACTGGCTTAGGCTCCCTGGCTGCACGCTATCTTGGACGCTACGGGCAGTGGATCACCGGTTTCAGCATGATGTTCCTGATGTACGCCCTGACTGCCGCTTACATCAGCGGCGCCGGGGAGTTGATTGCGTCAAGTATCAATGACGGCTTCGGTGCGTCGCTTTCACCTGAAACAGGCGCCATTGTCTTTACGCTGATCGGTGGCGGCGTAGTTTGCGCGGGCACATCGCTGGTCGATCTGTTTAACCGTTTTTTGTTCAGCGCCAAAATTCTCTTCCTGATTGTGATGCTGGTGCTGCTGGCACCGCATGTGCACAAGGTTAACCTGCTCTCCCTCCCGCTGGAGAAAGGTCTGGCGCTTTCGGCCATCCCGGTTATTTTCACCTCCTTCGGTTTTCACGGCAGCGTGCCGAGCATCGTGAGCTATATGAACGGTGATATTCGCAAGCTGCGCCGCGTCTTTGTTATCGGCAGCGCCATTCCGTTGATTGCTTACCTGTTCTGGCAGCTGGTGACGCTGGGAAGTATTGATTCCAATACCTTTATCGGCCTGATGGCAGAGCATTCTGGTCTGAATGGATTCCTGGTTGCCCTGCGTAACGTGGTGGCCTCTTCACACGTGGAGCTGGCGGTACATCTGTTTGCAGACCTGGCGCTGGCAACCTCCTTCCTCGGCGTGGCGCTTGGCCTGTTTGACTATATGGCGGATCTGTTCCAGCGTCGCAATACCGCTGCGGGACGCTTACAGACGGGGGCGATGACCTTCCTGCCGCCGCTGGCCTTCGCGCTCTTTTACCCGCGCGGGTTTGTGATGGCGCTGGGGTATGCTGGCGTGGCGTTATCGATTCTGGCCCTGCTGTTGCCTTCCCTGCTGGCGTGGAAGAGCCGCCAGCAACATCCGCAGCAGGGGTATCGCGTAGCGGGCGGTACGCCAATGCTGTGCGCGGTGTTTGGTTGTGGGGTGATGATTATTCTGGTGCAGGTGCTGATTGCAGCGGGAATGCTGCCGGAAGTGGGATAACTTATTTATACAGGTCCTGAGGTACTGTTCCGTTCACCTTAAGATCTACAGAATATAATTTTTTCACAGCATGTGAACGGGATAAGGGGGCCGCCGCGGCCCCCTTATCAATCCCCGCGGCCCCGCGGAAAATCGGTGCTTCGCACTGTGCTCACCTCCCGACCATCTGCCTGCGGTCGGCTCAACTCGACATCCTGTCTCGATTCGCCTCTGGCCGCCATCCATGGCGTCCAGCCCTTGTCATCTGGTCTCCGGTTCGCCGATTTTAGCGGGGACTCAACACCCGTGCCCCATTCAGGCCACAGTAATTAATGATTTAATGCAGGCAGCAGCTTTTAAACTTCTTCCCACTCCCGCACGGGCACGGATCGTTACGCCCCACCTTCGACCCGTTAACGATCGGCTTTTTCGCTTCCGGCTGCTGCGGGTTAGCCACCCAGTAGTTATACAAACGCAGCGCCGCAGGCTGAATGCTCTCGATGCTGGCCATGTACTCCTCTTCGGTCAGCGCATCCAGCTTCTCGCTGTTCTCTTCCGTGCCGTGGAGGGCAATCACCGCCAGGTCCGCTTCCAGCGCTTCCGGCAGGGATGACCAGTCCGTCAGCGCCACGCCGCGCATGTAGCCATAGCACCACTCTTCCACCACGGTATAGCTCTGACCGTCAACGTCGTTATAGCCAAACAGCGGTTCAAACTGATCCGGGTATTCGCTCAAACGCTCGGCAATATCGTTCATGTGCTTAAAGCAGAGATCGATAAAACGGTTCATCTCACGATCGTTTTTCCAGCGCGGAATATATTTCTCACCACCCCAGACCGCCACCAGCCAGGTGTCGGGCTCCACCACAACGGGACCGGAAAGTACTGCGGTAAGCATGCCGTCCAGTTCGGACACGTCAATCACGGATGCATCGTCGTGACCGTAAGAGATTAATGTCTCTTCCAGCCACGCCATCTCGCTTTCATTTAATGGGCCTTCAGCCATTGCTGATACTCCTAATAAAAAAAACGATCCTGACATATATCGCCGCGCGTGCCTATCTGAAGTTTAGGTCTTTATTGCTGCAAAAACGTGCAAATCGTGACCGTTGCACAACTTATGGGCTTTGTTGTTAAGGAGATGTGATCTTCGCTGTAAATTCATCTCATCCCGCAAAGGCGCATAAAACGGCGCTCTATACTCAACGTGTTGTGACCCGGTCAAGGGATTAACCATTCTGGCAACCTTTTTGCTTAATGTTCTGCGCGCTTCGCGGTGCGTGGGATCCTCGCCGTATTAAACATGAGATTGCTTCTAAAGTGCATTTTGTTCTCGCTCTTGTTTTTGGATTTACGATGCCATCAGGCGTTCGGGTTTATACCTGGTGCAAAAACCTCTTTGCTAAGGAACATAATAATGTCGCTGAAATTTACCAAAACTCCCCTCACCCTGGTGCTGGCCGGTTGTCTGGTTACGGCCTTTTCCGCGCAGGCCGATATCGTCATCGGCGTGGCCGGGCCGTTCACAGGCCCGAACGCAACCTACGGCGATCAATACTGGCATGGCGCTACGCAGGCGGCGGAAGACATTAACGCCGCCGGCGGGATCAACGGTGAGAAAATCAAACTGGTTCAGGGCGACGACGCCTGCGAGCCCAAACAGGCCGTCGCCGTTGCCAACCGCTTAGTCGATCAGGATAAGGTGAAAGCGGTCGTCGGCCACTTCTGCTCCTCGTCGACCATGCCCGCCTCCGAGGTCTACAGCGATGCCGGGATCCTCTCCATCACCCCCGGCTCGACGAACCCACTAATTACCGAACGTGGCATGAGCGACATATTTCGCATGTGCGGACGTGACGACCAGCAGGGCCAGGTCGCCAGCGATTTTATTCTTGATAAGCTGAAAGCCAAACGGGTGGTCATCATCCACGATAAAGACACCTACGGTCAGGGGCTGGCGGACGCCACTAAAGCGGCGCTGGCGAAACGCGGCGTGAAGGAGGTGATGTACGAAGGGTTATCCCGCGGGGAGAAAGACTTTAATGCGCTGGTGACCAAAATCGGCGCACAAAAACCGGACGTGGTGTTCTTCGGAGGCTGTCACCCGGAAGCGGGCCCGCTGGTTCGCCAGATGCGTGAACAGGGCGTGCAGGCGAAGTTCTTCTCGGGAGACTGTATCGTCAATGAAGAGATGGTCACCGCCGCTGGTGGGGCGCAGTACACCAACGGTATTTACATGACCTTTGGTAAAGATCCGCGCCAGATCCCGGACGGAAAAGCCGTCATCGAGAAATTCCGCGCCGGTAAATTTGAACCCGAGGGATACACCCTCTACGCCTACGCGTCTGTGCAGGCTATCGCGGCGGCATTTAAGGCCACGAAAGGGACGGATTCCGCAAAAGCCAGCGAGTGGCTGAAGGCCAACCCTGTCGACACGGTGATGGGTAAAAAAGCCTGGGACAGCAAAGGTGACCTCAAAGTCTCTGACTACGTGGTCTATCAGTGGGATGACAAAGGCAAATATAAAGAAGTGCCATAACGGGACGGAATCTGCTCAGCGCCGGCAGGTCTGACTGTCGGCGTAACCCTTTATTCAGGTGCGCGACCATGAGTACATTCTTCCTGCAACAATTAATTAATGGCTTAACGCTGGGTTCGGTCTACGGTCTTATCGCCATCGGCTACACCATGGTGTACGGCATCATCGGTATGATCAATTTCGCCCACGGCGAAGTGTATATGATCTCCGCCTATCTCTCGGCCATTGGCCTGGCCCTGCTGGCGTTTTTTGGACTCCACTCCTTTCCGCTGCTGATCCTGGGGACGCTGGTTTTCACCATCGTGGTCACCGGGGTTTACGGCTGGACGATTGAGCGCATCGCCTATAAGCCGCTACGCAACTCGACGCGTCTGGCGCCGCTGATTTCGGCCATCGGGATGTCGTTGATACTGCAAAACTACGTCCAGCTCAGCCAGGGCCCGCGCCAGCAGGGCGTGCCGACCATGCTGGATGGCGTGCTGCGTTTTCACCTCGGCGAAGGGTTTGTCCAGATAACCTATACCAAAGTCTTTATTCTCATCGCCTCGTTCGCGGGCATGCTGGTGCTGACCTGGATTATCAACCGTACCCGCTTAGGACGCATGTGCCGTGCGGTGCAGCAGGATCGTAAGATGGCCTCCATCCTGGGTATCAACACCGACAGAATTATTTCGCTGGTGTTTGTTATCGGCGCAGCCATGGCCGGGCTGGCGGGCGTGCTGATCACCATGAATTACGGCACCTTTGATTTTTACGTCGGGTTTGTTATCGGCATCAAGGCCTTTACGGCGGCGGTGCTGGGCGGCATCGGCTCTCTGCCCGGTGCGATGCTTGGCGGGCTGATTCTGGGCGTCGCAGAAGCGCAATTCTCCGGGATGGTGAACTCGGATTATAAAGACGTGTTCTCGTTTGGATTGCTGGTCTTAATTCTGATCTTTCGTCCTCAGGGGCTGCTGGGCCGCCCCGTCGTGGCTAAAGTGTAAGGAACAACGCGATGACCTCTGACGGTTTTTCCCTGAAGCGCTGCATTCTGGACTCGATTTTTTCCGGAATGATCGCCCTGATTATTTTCGGCCCGATTGCGGGCGTGATACTGGATGGTTACAGCTTTACCTTTGACGGCCAGCGGCTGGCGTGGATTGTAAGCACGGTGATGGTGGGACGCTTTTTACTGAGCGCCTTTTCAGCTACGGCGGCCGGAAGACGTTTACAGGCGCGGTTTGAATCCAACAATGCGGGGGTGTATGTCCGGCCGCCGGCGTATAAAAGCCGCATGCGCTGGATCATTCCGCTGATTGTCACGCTGGCGATCTGCTTCCCGTTTGTGGCCACTAAATACGTTCTGACGGTTGCCATTCTCGGACTGATCTACGTCCTGCTCGGTCTTGGGCTGAACATTGTTGTTGGCCTGGCAGGGCTGCTGGATCTGGGTTATGTCGCCTTCTATGCCATCGGCGCTTACGGGCTGGCGCTCGGGTATCAGTATCTGGGGCTTGGGTTCTGGAGCATGCTGCCGCTGGCGGCGCTAATGGCCGCGGGCGCGGGCGCCCTGCTCGGCTTTCCGGTGCTGCGCATGCACGGGGATTATCTCGCCATCGTCACGCTCGGGTTTGGCGAGATCATCCGCCTGGTGCTGAACAACTGGCTCACCTTCACCGGCGGGCCTAACGGCGTTTCAGCCCCTGCCCCGACCTTTTTTGGTCTGGAGTTTGGCCGACGCGCCAAAGAAGGCGGCGTCCCCTTCCACGAGTTCTTCGGCCTGACCTATAACCCCAACTTGAAGTTTATCTTCATCTATGCGGTGCTGTTCCTGGTAGTCATGCTGGTGCTGTACATTAAACACCGGCTGACCCGAATGCCCATTGGACGGGCGTGGGAAGCGCTCCGTGAGGATGAGATTGCCTGCCGTTCAATGGGGCTAAATCACGTTCTGGTCAAACTCTCGGCCTTCACCCTGGGCGCATCGACGGCAGGTATCGCCGGGGTGTTTTTTGCCACCTACCAGGGGTTTGTTAACCCGACCTCTTTCACCTTTTTTGAATCGGCCCTGATCCTCGCCATTGTGGTCCTGGGCGGGATGGGCTCCACCGTCGGCGTCGTACTGGCCGCCTTTGTGCTGACCGTCACGCCGGAACTGCTGCGCAGCTTTGCGGAATATCGCGTGCTGCTGTTTGGCATGCTGATGGTGGTGATGATGATCTGGCGTCCTCGCGGTCTGATCCGCATCAACCGCAGCGGATTTGCCGTGCGTAAAGGAGTGGCGCCATGAACGCAACGATTTTACGTGTAGAACATCTGATGATGCACTTCGGCGGGATCAAGGCTTTAAACGACGTCAATCTTGAGGTGCAGCGCGGCTCCATTACCGCACTCATTGGGCCTAACGGCGCGGGAAAAACGACCGTCTTTAACTGCCTGACCGGTTTCTACCGGGCCTCCGGCGGCAACATTCTGTTCAATGCACGAAATAAAACCACCAATGTCATTCAGGTGCTCGGCCAGAAATTCCAGCCGGGCGACTGGCTCAACCCGGCGCAGCTTGGTCAACGCCTGTTCTATAAGATGTTTGGCGGCACGCATCTGGTGAACCGCGCGGGTCTTGCGCGCACGTTTCAGAACATCCGCCTGTTCCGCGAGATGTCCGTTGTGGAAAACCTGCTGGTGGCACAGCACATGCGCGTCAACCGCAATCTGCTGGCGGGGGTGCTGAACACCCCTGCGTATCGTCGGGCAGAAAACGATGCGCTGGACCGGGCGTTTTACTGGCTGGAGGTGGTGGATCTGGTGGATTGCGCGAACCGTCTGGCCGGGGAAATGTCCTATGGCCAGCAACGACGCCTCGAAATCGCCCGCGCCATGTGTACCAGCCCGGAGATGATTTGTCTCGATGAACCTGCTGCCGGCCTGAACCCGGTGGAAACGCACAAGCTGAGTGAGATCATCCGGTTCCTGCGCGACCACCATGACATCACGGTTTTGCTGATCGAGCATGATATGGGGATGGTGATGGGCATTTCAGATGACATCATTGTGCTCGATCATGGCGATGTGATTGCCAGAGGTAAACCGGCTGAAATCCAGCACAATGAAAAAGTGATTGCCGCGTATCTGGGCACCGACGAAAGCGAGGTAAATCTGTGAGCGAACCGATGCTTCAGTTTCAGGATGTGGATGTTTTCTACGGGGTGATCCAGGCGTTGAAGCAGGTTTCGCTTGAGGTTAACAAAGGGGAAACCGTGGCCCTGATTGGCGCTAACGGCGCGGGGAAGTCAACATTACTGATGTCTGTCTTTGGTCAGCCCCGGATCCGAAACGGGCAGATCCTCTTCTGCGGCGAGGATATCAGCCACAAATCCACCCACTATGTTGCCACCGGTGGCATCGCGCAGGCACCTGAGGGACGACGCATTTTCCCGGATATGTCTGTAGAAGAGAACCTGCTGATGGGGACAATCCCCGTCGGCAATCAGCATGCAGCGGAAGATATGCAAAGCATGTTCGACCTCTTCCCCCGCCTCAAGGAGCGACGTAACCAGCGGGCGATGACGCTCTCCGGCGGTGAACAGCAGATGCTGGCTATCGCCCGCGCGCTGATGAGCCGTCCTAAACTTCTGCTGCTGGATGAACCCAGCCTCGGCCTCGCGCCAATCGTGGTTAAACAGATTTTCCAGACGCTGCGCGAACTGGCCCGTAACGGAATGACGATTTTTCTGGTCGAGCAGAATGCGCACCACGCGCTGAAGTTGTCCGACCGCGGCTATGTGATGGTTAACGGGCAGATTCGGTTAAGCGGCAGCGGCGAGGCGTTGCTGAAGGATCCGGAGGTGAGGAAGGCGTATCTGGGTGGCGTGTGAAACGAAAAGGCTATAGTGAGAAAAACTCACAGTGATTGCGATTATTAATCGTTTTTCAAAAACGCACGCCTTCCAATATTATCCTCTCGACCTACCCTGACGGTGGGCCAATTAAAACATTCAGGCGCAAACTGAATAGTCATAATGAGAGGAACCGGGGCAAACATGACACTTGATGCTTTATTTAAGTTAATGAAAATTATATCGCCATCTGAAATTCCATCAGATGGCGATTTAGCGAATTTTATGACCCTGCTTATCTCCACCAAAAATCATTCTGACGCCCTGTTACCGTTTTCGCAGCGCGCGTATATGCTTTCAGTTGCCTATCGCGATCCCCAAAAAGCAGCTGCGTTGCTTTCATCCTGTCAGCCCGAAGCAGGCAACCCTCTCCCGCTGCTCAACTTCTCTGGCTGGCCGGACGTGCGTTACGCCACTTCTGGTGAATTACAGACGCCCGAGTCTAAGGACTATTTTCACAAGATTTCGTCTGCCGCCACGCTATTACGTGCGGCAATTATTGACGCTGAGCAACAGAAAAACACGCCAGCATTTTATATTCTGGATAAGGTGCTCAACCTGAACAGCGCTTTGCCAGAACGTTATAAAAAGATGGCAAATATATCTTATTCATAACGGTATTAATAAATCCGACTGTCATCGTATGCCAGATAATCGATATCCAGCGCCGGAACGACCGGGGTATGGTTTTGCAGCCAGGCCAGAAGATGCTGAATGCTCTCTCTTTTGAGTGAATTTTTTGGCCAGACGAGGTAGTAGCCATCCCCCGTCGCGATAGCTTCCCTGAAAGGCAGGCCCAGCAGGCCACTTTTCAGGGCATCAAGCGTGAGATGCAGGTCGGCGATAGCGATGCCGTGCCCGTTCATCGCGGCAATACTTCCCTGTTCAAGGGTATCGAACACCATACCGCTGCTCATATCGAGCCCCGGGAACAATCCTGTTCTTCGCAGCCAGCGCCGCCAGTCACGTCTGTCCGGTGAAGGATGGATCAGATCGCATTGCGGAAGCCGCTGCCGGGCCGGTTCGATAAGTGATGGAGTACAAACCGGGATAAGCCATTCATGAAATAGCAGTTGGCTTTCCGTTGTGTCACCAAAACGCCCATTGCCGAGAAGAATGGCGCAATCGTAGGGCTCAAGATTGAAATCAACGGTGTCAATGTCCATCCAGACGCTGGCAATCTCAACCTGTGGTTTTGCATGGTTGTTGCGAAAAGATCGCAGCACGTCGAGAAGCCATCTCATGGTCAGGGTACTGGGTGCTTTAAGCCGCAGCAGGTGGTTTTCACTACGAAATACCCGGCAGGCCCATTCAATGCTCGTGAAGCTTTCGTTCAGCTGCCCGGCAAGCACTCGCCCGGCTTCAGTGACCTCCACCCGAGGACCTTGCCTTTTGAAAAGCTCGCAGTCGAACCACAGTTCAAGGGTACGAACATGTCTGCTGACCGCGCCCGGCGTAATATTGAGCGTTTCAGCGGCTTTACTGAAGGAGTTCAACCGCGCAGCAACTTCAAACGCACGCAGTGCATACAATGGCGGTAAAGACATAGCGTCCCTTAAATGAGGTGATGGCATGGGGAATCAGGATCGCAAACCTGCAAATCTTCACACTGCAAATCGCGCCCGCTACACGATAGCATAATGGGTATCTGTTTAATTCCGTTGAAAAGGATCGTTGTTTTATTACGTGAGGGTCAGAAATGAAGGTTGTTGATTAGCAGAATGGCAGGCACAAAAAAACCACCTTTCGGTGGTTTCACGACACTGCTTATTGCTTTGATTATTCTGCTTTTTCCCATGGTAGCCGGAGTGGGACTTGAACCCACACAGCGCGAACGCCGAGGGATTTTAAATCCCTTGTGTCTACCGATTCCACCATCCGGCCAGGGAAGAAAGTGGAGGCGCGTTCCGGAGTCGAACCGGACTAGACGGATTTGCAATCCGCTACATAACCGCTTTGCTAACGCGCCTTAAATCTGTTGTCTTTCGACCTGCACCCGCAAGCTGCCGATGCATTAATCTGGAGCGGGAAACGAGACTCGAACTCGCGACCCCGACCTTGGCAAGGTCGTGCTCTACCAACTGAGCTATTCCCGCATGTCATCAAGTAACTATTTAACTACTATCTAACCACTTGATTTCATTGTCGTCCGGCTAACTGTGCCGCCGTTCGATGCGTTGCATTCTACTGATATGACGTTTTGAGTCAACGTTATTTTTTGCATCTCAGGATCGTTTGCTGAAAATTAAGCCGAAACGATCACTGTTCAAGCAAATCACCGCGCGCAGCGTTCAAATATTGCAGCATTGACCACAGCGTCAGCACCGCCGCAACCCACAGCAGACCAATGCCGGCCCACTCTACCCAGGCATTCGGACGCCACAGCATCCATACCAGCGCCGCCATCTGTGCGGTGGTTTTAACTTTACCGATCCAGGACACCGCCACGCTGCTGCGTTTACCCAGCTCCGCCATCCACTCGCGCAGGGCAGAGATAATAATCTCACGGCCAATCATGGTCGCGGCAGGCAGCGTTACCCACCAGGTATGATAATGTTCCGCCACCAGCACCATCGCGATTGCCACCATCACCTTATCCGCAACCGGATCGAGGAACGCGCCAAAGCGGGTACTCTGGTTCCAGCGACGCGCCAGATAACCATCAAACCAGTCCGTAACGGCAGCGATCAGGAAAATCAGCGCACAGGCAAAAGGCGCCCAGACGACCGGCAGGTAAAATGCCAGGACGAAGAACGGAATGAGCACAACGCGAAAAAGAGTGAGCAACGTAGGGATATTAAATCGCATGATGACGGTAACTGTCTGTTGTCAGTAAAATTTAGCTCTATGTTGCTACAGAGCCCTCAATGTTTCAACGAGTAGTAGATCTTTTCTGCCAGCCCTTGCGAAATACCCGGCACTTTTGCAATTTCTTCCATACTGGCGTTGAGTAATCCTTGCAATCCGCCCATATACTTCAACAGCATCTGGCGACGTTTTGGCCCGACGCCTTCAATCGTCTCAAGGGTACTGGTATTTTTCACTTTCGCCCGTTTTTTACGGTGCCCACTGATGGCGTGATCGTGCGACTCATCGCGGATATGCTGGATCACGTGCAGCGCAGGGGAATCCGGCGGCAGGCTAAAGCCCTCGCCTTCCGGCTCAAAGAACAGCGTTTCCAGGCCAGCCTTACGATCTGCCCCTTTCGCTACCCCTAGCAGCAGCGGATGGTTCTTATCCCACTCCACGTCGAGCGATTCAAATACCGCCTTCGCCTGCCCCAACTGCCCTTTCCCGCCGTCGATAAGGATAACGTCCGGGATTTTGCTCTCTTCAATCGCTTTACCATAGCGACGGCGCAGCACCTGGTTCATGGCGGCATAATCGTCACCGGGCGTAATGCCGGTGATGTTATAGCGACGATACTCTGCCCGCAGCGGACCGTTGGCATCAAAGACCACACACGACGCCACGGTCTGCTCACCCATCGTATGGCTGATGTCGAAGCATTCCATGCGTTTCACTTCCGGCAGCTTAAGCAGCGTAGCAAGCGCGGTTAAACGCTGGCTGACGGTCGACTGCTGGGACAGTTTGGTGGTCAGCGCCGTGGCGGCATTGGTTCGCGCCAGCTTCAGATAACGCGCGCGATCGCCGCGCGGTTTCGTCTGAACATTCACCCGGCGGCCTCCCAGCTCTGAAAGCGACTCCGCCAGCAGGGTTTTATCATCAAGCGTGAAGTCGAGCAGGATCTCCGAGGGCAGCGTACGCATCTGGCTGCCCTGCAAATAAAACTGGCCGACGAAGGTCTCCACCACTTCACCCAGCTCAGTGCCGCCCGGCACTTTCGGGAAGTAGCTGCGGCTGCCGAGCACTTTGCCCTGACGAATAAAAAGCACATGAACGCAGGCCAGACCGGCGTCAAAGGCTACGCCGATAACATCGAGGTCGTCGCCCGTATTGGAAACAAACTGCTTCTCGGTCACCCTGCGCACCGCCTGAATCTGGTCGCGGATGCGTGCGGCCTCCTCAAATTCCAGCGCCGCGCTGGCTTTTTCCATACGGGCAATCAGTTGCGTCAGCACCTGATCGTCTTTCCCGGCTAAAAACAGGCGGACATATTCCACCTGCTGCGCGTACTCTTCTTCGCTCACCAGCCCTTCAACGCACGGCCCCAGGCAGCGGCCAATCTGATATTGCAGGCATGGCCGGGAGCGGTTGCGATAAACGCTATTTTCGCACTGGCGAACAGGAAAGATTTTTTGCAAAAGCGCCAGCGTTTCCCGCACGGCATAACCGTTCGGGAACGGGCCGAAATATTCACCTTTCGCATGCTTAGCGCCACGATGCATCGCCAGCCGCGGGTGCGTGTCGCCGCTCAGGAAGATAAACGGATAGGATTTGTCATCGCGCAGCAGAACGTTGTAGCGCGGCTGATACAACTTAATGTAGTTGTGCTCAAGGAGCAGCGCTTCCGTTTCCGTATGCGTTACGGTGACATCAATGTTGTGTATAAGTGCGACCAGCGCTTCGGTTTTACGGGAGGCAAGGTTGCTGCGGAAATAGCTGGAAAGGCGTTTCTTCAGATCTTTCGCCTTACCAACATAGATAACCGTACCGCCAGCATCGTACATACGGTAGACGCCTGGCTGGCTGGTGACGGTTTTCAGAAATGCTTTTGAATCGAACGCTTCACTCACTGACTTATTAACGACTCCGCATTGCACAAACCATGGCGAATGGCCAGGTGAGTCAGTTCGACATCACCGTGAATGTTCAGTTTACTGAACATTCGATAGCGATAGCTGTTGACCGTTTTTGGGCTGAGATTCAGCTGCTCTGAGATCTCATTCACCTTCTGACCTTTAGTGATCATCAGCATAATCTGCAATTCGCGCTCAGACAAACTGGCAAACGGAGATTCCGTTTTTTCCGGTTCAATCTGACTCAGCGCCATCTGTTGAGCAATATCAGAAGCGATGTAGCGCTGCCCGGCGTGTACGGTGCGGATCGCATTGACGACTTCCTGCGGCGCGGCGCCTTTACTGAGATACCCGGCAGCACCCGCCTGCATAACCCTGGCGGGCAGCGGATTTTCGGTATGGACGGTCAGCATGATAACTTTGGTATCAACGAACATGCGCGCGATTTTGCGCGTGGCTTCAAGCCCGCCAATACCGGGCATGTTCATATCCATCAGCACCACGTCTGCGGAGTTAGCGCGACACCATTTGACGGCATCTTCGCCACAACACGCCTCGCCGGCAACTTTAATACCCTTTATATCTTCAAGAATGCGTCGTATCCCTGCGC
Organism: Enterobacter cloacae complex sp. 397G4; assembly: GCF_050031515.1. Taxonomy (NCBI): domain Bacteria; kingdom Pseudomonadati; phylum Pseudomonadota; class Gammaproteobacteria; order Enterobacterales; family Enterobacteriaceae; genus Enterobacter; species Enterobacter cloacae complex sp. 397G4. The sequence goes on from NZ_JBLGWE010000001.1 coordinate 2,949,011, forward strand.
GCACCAGTTCGTGGTCATCAACAAGAAGGACGTTGATCAAAGGAAATGTCTCCAGAATAGGGATAACGCTACTGACTGCTAATTGGGTTTATATTAACGGTTTTCCATGCAAGATTAAAACGCTAAAAAATCGGCTATTCGATTCTGGTCTCGTTTTTTGGAAATTAAGCTGTACAGTAAGTGGAAAGAAAACCCTTGCCCGCCGGGCTTTTACCGCTATTTTTTAGCATCGACATTCGAAAAGTTACTAAAACAGTTGTTAACTCAAACGAAAAAAAGCGCGCGATTTTTTGTAACAACAATTAACGAATGGCGAACCGGGGATAAACATTTAATTGTCGCTAACATATTGGACAGGGTACCTTCATAATCCGCGCCGCCCAATAATCACTGCGCGATAAGTATAAAAAACAACCACTGCATTTTTTGCCGTAGCTTGTGGTATACTCCGCCGCCTTAACTTTCATCGTCGCGCTCATGCGCTGTTTTATAATGAGGAAAATAAATGAGCACACCTGAATTTGCCACTGCCGAGAATAACCAGGAACTGGCACAGGAAGTAAACTGCCTGAAGTCGCTGCTGACGCTTATGCTACAGGCGATGGGCCAGGCTGATGCTGGTCGTGTGATCATTAAAATGGAAAAACAGATCGCGCAGATGGAAGACCAGGCGGAATCCGCTGTTTTTGCCAATACGGTTAAGCAAATTAAACAAGCCTACCGCCAGTAACAAAAACGGCTGGATGCAAAGCATTCAGCCGTTTTCTCGTCTGACACGCAGAACGTGATATCAGTCAGATAAGCCCCGTCGCCGCGGCATAACACGCTATCTGGATCTTATTCGGTGCGTTGAATTTCTTCTGCATATTCTTTTGATGGAAATTGACGGTATTTTCCGAGATGGAGAGAATGATGGCGATTTCTGCCGACGTCTTCCCTTCTGCGGTCCACTTCAGAATTTCCCGCTCACGCTTGCTGAATTTCATTTCAGGCGGCATCACCGTCTCATGTTCAAAGCGCAACAGTGTAGTGAGCGCCATCTGGACGAGCATTTGTAAACGCAGCTCAACTTCTTCACTGGATATCGAGTGTGCGTGTAAGCTGGTACATGACACGGAGAGGAAACCGAGCGCATGATTTGGCATCATCAGACACTGCGTTATTCCCTTGCGTAAACCGTGGTCCCGCGCGCCGTCCCATAATTGCTGGGCATCCGTGAATAATTCATCCGTCCAGGGCAAATGTCCATGAATGAAATTCTCCGGCTTCAGCACCGGGTCAATGGCGAAATAATTCTCGGACTGATATTGCGCCATCCATTGTTGCGGATAACTGGAATGGACGGAGGTTCGCGGGCGGGTAAATGGCACAGGGTGTCGAACACAAAGCGCATAATAATCGAATTCAAGCGCCTGCGTTTGTCGCTGAAGTTCCTGATATACCTCTTCGGCACAGGTCATTTCCTGAAACCGGAGGAAGCATTCCCGTCGCCAGGTGAAAAAGTCTATATCCCTCATACTTACTGAATGAAGCCTCTGATAAAGATAATCATTATTATGGTGAATATAACCTAACACATAAAGCATGATTATTTATATAAAATATCGGCCACAGGCAGATTATCTTTAATTTGGCGATGGCTTATCCACATCAGGCGGAATAAAAAAGCAACAGAACGGAGTTTAAGGGAGGATAATTTGCTCCAGAAGCGGCATCTGGAGCAAATTGAACGCTAAAATGCTACTGCATTAAGAATTTTTCAAGGAACTGACGGGTACGGGGCTGCTGCGGATTGACAAACAGCGCTTTAGCCGGCCCCTGCTCAACTATTCTCCCCTGATCCATGAAAATAGCCCGATCGGCAACGTCGCGAGCGAAGCTCATTTCATGCGTCACAATCACCATCGTGCGTTTCTCCTGCGCTAGCTGTCGGATCGTGTTCAGTACTTCCCCGACCAGCTCAGGATCGAGCGCGGATGTGGGTTCGTCAAACAGGATCACATCCGGGCGCATCGCCAGCGCGCGCGCAATGGCGACACGCTGCTGCTGCCCGCCAGATAAGCGACGCGGATAGCTCGTCTCCTTCCCTGCCAGCCCAACCTTCGCCAGCAGCTCGCGGGCGCGGACCGTCGCGTCTTCCTTAGGTTCCCCCTTGACGATGACCGGCCCTTCAATAATGTTTTCCAGCACCGTGCGGTGCGGAAAGAGATTAAAGCTCTGGAACACGAAGCCGACATGCTGGCGCAGGCGGCGAATCAGCCCTTTTTGCTGGCTGATGGGTTTCCCGGTATCAATGGTGATATCACCCACGCGGATCGTCCCGCCTTCGGGCTGCTCCAGTAAATTGATGCTGCGCAGCAGCGTGGTTTTGCCTGACCCGCTCGGGCCGATAATTGCTACCACTTCGCCCTGCTCAACCTCAAGATCAATGCCATGCAGCACCGTTTGCCCGTGGAATTTTTTCACCAGGTTTTTGACGTCAATTGCACTCATTTTGGATCACGCTCCTGGCGGTTAAGCTGGTTTTCAAAATAGTTTTGCAGAGCGGACAGCACCGTCGCCATCACCCAGTAAATCAGCGAGGCCGCCAGATACATGGTAAACACTTCCAACGTGCGCGAGGTGATCAGCTGCGCCTGACGGAACAACTCCGGCACCTGAATGGTCGCCGCAAGCGAGGTGTCTTTCACCAGGCTGATAAAGCTGTTGCTCAGCGGCGGCAGCGCCACGCGCGCCGCCTGAGGCAGGATCGCCCGGCGCAACGTCTGCCACGGGGTCATCCCGATACTGGCCGCCGCTTCCCACTGTCCTTTATCGATGGAGGAGATCGCCGCACGTAGCGTTTCAGAGGTGTACGCCGCCGTATTCAGCGACAGGCCAATCATCGCTGCCGGGATCGGATCCAGCTCAATACCAAACTGTGGCAGCCCGTAGTAAATCATAAACAACTGGGCGATAAGCGGCGTTCCGCGGAACACGGAGATGTAAAACCGCGCCAGCCACCGCACCGGCCAGATGTTCGACATGCGCATCAGTGCCAGCACAAACCCGAGCACCAGCCCGAAGAACATCCCGCCGATACTGAGCTGTAAAGTAAACACCGCGCCCTTAAGCAAGAACGGCAGCGAATCAATAACCAGTTGAATACTTTCTTGCATTATTATTTTTCTTCCTGATTTTTAGACATGAGGATGATAGGCAAACAGCGCAGGCGCCCCGCCAGTATGAACAAACAAAATGGGTCCTTCATCCTTAAAGCGCTTGCGGGCGATGCCGTCGATCAGACCCGCCATTGCCTTGCCGGTATAGACCGGGTCAAGCAGAATACCTTCGAGACGGGCCAGCAGCTTAACCGCCTCCATCCCTTCATCATTGGGGGTGCCATAGCCCGGCGCGAAATAGTCATCCCACAGCAGTATTTCCGCCTTCGCCTGAAGCGCAAGCTGTTCAGCCACCGCCTGTTGCAGGGTGACGACTTTCGGCTTCTGGTCCGCAACGCTTCTGGAAACCGTCACGCCAATCAGCTCGACCTCCGGCATCAGTTGCTCAAGCCCGACCGCTAAACCAGCATGGGTCCCCGCACTGCCGGACGCCACCACCACCGAGGATAAACTCACCGCGCCTTCGCACTGCTGAGCGATTTCCAGCGCGCTCTCAACATAGCCGAGGGCACCCAGCGCATTCGAGCCGCCAACCGGGATCACGTACGGACGAAAACCCTGCGCTTCCAGACGCGTCGCCAGCTCGTCGAGCTGTGCAGCCGGGTCGGTCAACGCGTCGACCATTTCAACCTGCACGTTGAACAGATCCAGCAGCAGACGGTTACCGTTTGTCAGGTAATTCTCTGCCTGCGTCCCGATCGGGTTCTCCAGCAGGGCTACGCAGTGGAGTCCCAGCTTCGCCGCCACTGCCGCCGTCTGGCGAACGTGGTTAGACTGAATTGCCCCGGCGGTGATCAGCGTATCCGCCCCCTCACGCAGGGCATCGGCGGCGAGAAACTCCAGCTTGCGCAGCTTATTTCCGCCCATCGCCATGGGCGTCACATCGTCACGCTTAATGAATATATCGCGCCCCAGATAGTCAGAAAATCGCGGCAGATACTCCAGCGGCGTGGGTGCGCCGATAAATTCCAGACGGGGAAAGCGCGTTAAATTCTGTAGTGACATGGTTCCTCCGGTCACGCAAACAATTGTTATTTCATTATGCACGCAGACGCGCGAGAAATAAAAAAGGCGCTTTTAAAAGCGCCTTTTTTTGTCAGTCAGAGACTTATTTCGTCACGTCTGCGCCGAACCACTTCTCAGAAAGCGCCTTCAGGCTGCCGTCTTTCTGCATCTCAGCAATGGCGCCGTCGATGGCTTTCAGCAGATCCTCGTTACCTTTACGCACCGCCACGCCGGACTCCTGACGGGAGAACGCATCACCCGCGACAGCCAGGGTATTGTTGGTTTTCTTCACCAGATCCAGCGCTGCCAGGCGGTCAACCAGAATGGCGTCAATACGGCCTACGCGTAGATCCTGGTATTTCGTCGGGTCATCATCGTAGGTACGGATGTCCACGCCCTGCACGTTCTGGCGCAGCCACTCTTCGTAGTTGGTGCCCAGACCGACGCCGACTTTCTTACCTTTCAGGTCTGCTGCGGACTTGATGCTGCCTTCGTTACCTTTCTTCACCAGCGCCTGAATACCGGACACGGTGTACGGCGTGGAGAAGTCATACTTCTTCTTACGCTCGTCAGAAATGGTTACCTGGTTAATCACCACGTCAATACGTTTGGAATCCAGTGACGCCAGCATCCCGTCCCATTTGGTGGGTTTCAGGGAGGCTTTAACGCCGAGGTGTTTCGCCAGCTCCTGCGCAAACTCCACTTCAAAACCGGTCAGTTTACCGTCGTCGCCCTGGAAGCTGAACGGAGGATAGGTTCCTTCCAGCCCAACCAGCAGCGTGCCGCGCTCTTTAACTTTGTTGAGCAGATTCTCTGCCGCGAACGTTTTCACGCTCATCCCCGCGACCAGCGCAACGGCCATCATCCCCATCAGCGCCTGACGACCCAGAAGTGCTAATTTCATAAGTACCCCGATACAGTGGAATTTTTGAGTAGTGTAGAGAAATCGCCTGCAACGTCAAAGGCGGCTGCGCTACATCTTATTCTTTTTTAATATATATCAGAAGTTGTTCCGGCGCGGACTTTCTGCTTTATGACGCCCGGCATCTGGACTTTATATTGCGCGTACTTTCGCAGCGCGATGCGGTAATTATTGGTACTGGTGGCGGGCAACCAGGGTTCCAGATTTTCATCCAGGTATCCGGTCGTCAGCAGATCGCGGGAGATATTTTGCATGGTCAAATGCTGACCCAGGCGGCGCAGGCGAACCACGTATTCACGCACGGTGCCGTGACTCATCTCCGTTTGTTCAAACAGGAATTGCTTGAAGCCGATAATATCGAAGAAGTCGCTTTGCTCTTTGCAATGGAGATCGCCACAGAAACGGCAAAGCGCTACCCACTCTTTTTGCTCTTCAAGCCAGGCGGCTTCATCCATCAGCGTGTCGAGGCGGGAAATCGCAATCTTATTCACGATTTCACCGCGACGAACCAGCGTGATGCGGTCGAGTAATTTTTTACAGTGGGCGCAATGCGTCTGGCTGTGTTTAAAGTCTTTCAGGTAGCGGCTTAAAGGCCGTCTTTTAGATTGCTGCACCGTCATGATAACTCCTGGTTGTCAATACGTTGTGCGGCATTTCCAAGGCGAATAACTCACCTATAACTTACCCAGTTTTGTGCGCAGGCGTTTAATGGCCTGGCTGTGCAGCTGGCTCACCCGTGACTCGCCCACCTCCAGCACGGCGCCAATCTCTTTGAGATTGAGCTCTTCCTGGTAATAGAGGGTTAACACCAGTTGCTCACGTTCCGGTAAAGCTTCAATCGCTTCCATCACGCGCTGGCGTAAATTCCCTTCCAGTAAATGGTGTAACGGGTTTTCTTGCTGGTGTTCATCGGTCACCAGCTCGATGCTATCGCCATGCTCTTCGCGCCACTCATCATAAGAGAAGAGTTGGCTGTTATTGGTATCGAGCAACATCTGGCGATACTCTTCAACAGGAATGCCCAGACGCTCCGCTACTTCGGTTTCCGTCGCGTTGCGCCCCAGCTCCTGTTCCAGCTGCCCCATCGCATGCGCCACTTCGCGCGCGTTGCGGCGAACGCTGCGCGGCACCCAGTCGCGGCTGCGCAGCTCGTCCAGCATCGCACCACGAATACGCTGCACTGCGTAAGTCGTAAATGCCGTTCCTTGCAGAGCGTCGTACCGGTCAACTGCATTCAATAACCCGATACCGCCCGCCTGTAGCAGATCGTCCAGTTCCACGCTCGCCGGCAAACGCACCTGGAGGCGCAATGCTTCGTGACGCACCAGCGGAACATAACGCTGCCACAGCGAGTGTTTATCCATTACACCTTCAGCGGTATAGAGTGAATTCACGATAAACAGCCCTGCGTTAGTTGAGTTATCGGCATGATTATCCGATTCTGGAGGGTAATCAATTGGATGAATAATGGGTGAAATGGGGGGTTATTTGCCTATTACTTTATAATCCTCGACGCTGGCACAGCATATAAAACCAGTTCAAAAGCCAGTTCCGGATGGTGGCCGCGAAGATAAAAGGCGTAATCTGCGCTGAGTGACTGAATATATTGCGGAATAGTCAGCAGATCTTCCGGTTTATGATAAAGGCTAATTGCCAGCAGCGGCTGCCAGGTCCGAATAGTCTCAGCGGCGCCCTCCAGTGCTTTAAGCTCCGCCCCTTCGACATCCATTTTTATAAATGTGGCTTTACCGCCCTGGAGGATATTATCGATGCTGTCCAGCTCAATGGTGACGGTATTGCTGCTTTGCTCCACAAGGCGTGAAGAGAGGGCATTTCCCGACTGAAAAGAGAGAACGGTTTTATTATCCCACACCCCTTTTTGCACCGGCTGGCAGAATGGCCACCGACGCGTATTGTCACAAAGCTGAGCATAATTACCGGCATCCGGTTCGAAACCGACAATTTTTTCCGGCATCGCGACCTGCTGGCGCTCCACTTCCTGCATAAACGCGCCGATACTGTCGCCATTGTAGGCACCGCAATCGATGAAGACTTCGTTATCCTGTAGACGGAGAACATCGGCAGGGAAATAGTGAGCTGGCTCGTAGATCGTCTGGTAATAGCCACGCGTTGCGCTCAGACGCTGCTTCAGGAATGCGACCAGCGTTTCTCTTGAGCGTTCGTCTGCCAGGACTGCATAGACCTCTTCGAGGACGTCGCTATGCCCGGCGCAAAACGACGGGGTATACCATAGACGGGTGCTGACGCCGATAAACGCGGGATCGTATACCAGCACGTTGGCACCACCGCGACGTAATTCGTCCTGCAACGCTTCGCTTACGTACTGTAGCGCCACGATACAGTTAAATTCGCCGGGCTGTTCAATGAGATCTTCAATCGCCACCACCGGCAGGCCGTGGAAGGTCATGCCCTCGGTCAGGTACTGTCGGTTTAATGCCACCTTATCGAGAGGCATATTTTCCCGGAACATAAATTCCGCGGTCATCTGCCCGAGGCAGCCTGCGCCGTACAGCACCAGCGGAAGACCGCTGGCATGCATAGCGCGGATGCTTTCAACGAAGTGATTATCGTAGCCCTGTATTTGTTCCAGTAATGTCATGTGGTCCTCAGCTAAACCTTTGTTAACGATGCAAATCGACTTTCGCAGACGTCACCGCGCTCTGCTGCGCTTTTTCGAGAAACTCCAGGCCGCGAACGGCGGTATCGCAGCTGAGGCTGTATCCTGTAGGCTCACCGCGTAAGCTGGCGGCGATGTCGGCGTAATAGTTAGCAAACGCCTCAATAAAGCCGGCGGGATGCCCTGCCTTAAAACGACAATAGCGCGGCTGATTAGCCACCCTGTTATCTCCCGCCGTGCGGTCGATAAGCCGCACGTTGCCGTGTTCATCGGCAAGACGGAGATATTCGGGTTCCATCTGCAGCCACTCCGCGCTGCCCAGCGATCCATAGATGCGGATGCGCAGGCCGTTGCGGTAACCGAGCGCCGCTTTGCCATACCAGTAGTTGCAAACCATATCGTCGCCATAGCGGGACACCAGGTTCACCGTATCGACAACGTCCGATACGCGCGCAAAGGTGCTGTTGATCGCATAGACATCTTCGGCTTGCCTGTCCGTCAGAAACTCCACCAGCTGGTGAACATGGACACCAAGGTCGAGCGAAACGGTGGGAATGTCCCCGTCAACGCGTCGCCATTCCTGAGGCTGCGGCACGCTGCCATCCTCACGGCTGCGAATAAACCCTTCCTGCGGCATTTCGACCATGACGTGCTGAATTTTGCCCAGCTCGCCGTTGAGCAGGCGCTCGCGCAGTTCGCGAACCATGGGATAACCGGTGTAGTTATAGGTGACGTACAGTTGCCCTTTCATGTCCGCCACGCGCCGGGCGATATCCCGCGCGTCGCCCGCGCTGGCAACCAACGCTTTTTCACTGATAACCGGCAGCCCGTACTCCAGAGCGGCCATGATAATTTCACGGTGGGCCGGCGTAGGCGTCAGGATAACCACGGCATCCAGCCGCGCGTGCTGTTCTTCCAGCAGGGTAACCGCGCTGGTGTAGATGGACTCGTCGTTAAGCCCCCAGGCCCGCCCCGTCTGCTGGTTCAGGGACACATCGCGGCTAAAGCAGCCCGCCGTGAGCTGGAAATGTCCATCCATTTGGCTGGCGATTTTGTGGGTCAAGCCGATGGCGGAATTGATCCCACCGCCGATAAATCCGAGTGACAGCGGCCTGTTCATAATCCGGTCCTTACAACGTAGTAAAAGAGAAATAGTTTTTTAGCTGCGGCGTGTGGCGCGCCATGGCAGTAAGTTCGGTAAACTCCGCAAATACCAGCCCGGCGCGATCCCCGGGGGCAGGCCCGAGTTCATCGCCCGGCTGTTTAAGCGGGACAGCCTGCATGACCGTGGCCGGCAGCAAGGCGTAGCTAAAGCCGAAGAAACGGCTTTGCCGTTTGCTGGAGACCGTATGGCGCGCAATGTAGCGCTGGCGCGCCGGTCGCCGGTGCGCGAACGCGCTCTGCTCACCGATAAAGGGGGCGACAAATTCGCGGCAATAATCTATGCCCGTTGAGAACTCAATCAGCTTCGAGTAGAGATCGCCGGGGCAGCGGCGGGTAACCTCAATCAGCCAAAATGCCTCTTCGTCAGCGATAAGCTGGGTATGCAACAAACCGTCTACCAGATTCAAATCACTGACGATGGCCTGCATGCACTCGCTGATGCGGTCGCGCATCGGCTCGCTGAGGTTGACGCTCAGGCAGCTGCTATTCACCTGCCACGGGTAGACCGTGCAGTACTCATCGACAAAAAATTCGCAGACGATTTGCCCACCGCGGATAAAGGCGGAGTGGCTGTACAGGGCCCCCTGGCAGAACGTTTCAATGACGCACTCCCCTCCTGCCGATGCCGCACGGGCGATATTTACCGCCTCATCCAGCTCTGACGGCTGATGAATCAGTGAAATCCCCTTTCCGCTGTAGGCATCAACGGGTTTAACCAGCAGCGGAAACGCCATAGCGCGCGCCTCATGAAGGCTGCCGGCGGCCTGCGGGATAGGGTATCCCCGGGCGCTGGCCCATTTCCTGAAACGGTCCTTAAGAAAGAGAAGATCGCTGACGTCGGGCTCGTCGAAGCCTGGAAGGCCCAGCGCCTGCGCGACCCGACAGCCAGATAGGTAAGAGACGTCGGTTACGCCCGGGGAAAGCGCGGTAATGTTTTCAGTACGGGCAATCGCCAGCACGGCGTCGCTGTCGGCATAATTTTGCACGCAGGCCGCGTCAGCATATTTCATCCCCGCGTCCTGGGCTTTTCCGCTACAGGCGAGCGTGCGAAAACCCGCCGCCTTAATGGCCTGCTGCAAGGGCAGTGAGGCAAAGCCCGCGTCAAGGATCATGGCAGTACGCGTCATCGTCATACCGCCAGCGCCGTGAGTATTGTTGACTCGTCAGACGGTAACCGCCCGGGCAGCGCGGCGCGCTTCAGGGCATTCACCACCCGATCCTGATCCTGTGACGTTAATCCCGGATAAACAGGCAGGCACAGCACCTTGTCGGCGATAGCGTTCGCCACAGGCAGATGCTCTTCCGCCGAGGTTGGGAAACCTCTGTACATGGCAAAGGAGCTGATCAGCGGATAGAAATAGCGGCGCGTCAGAATATTATCTGCCTTGAATAGCGCATAGACTTCGTCGCGGCTTCTGCCAAATTCCGGCTCAATGAGTACCGGAAAATAGGCGTGATTCCAGCTCACATCGTCTGGCACGTCGACGAACGTTAATCCTTCCAGCCCCTCCAGGAGGTCGCAATAGCGTTGATGGAGCGCCTTGCGCTCCTCCAGGGCTTTATCGATATGCTTAAGCTGAAGCAGGCCAAACGCGGCTTCCACTTCATTCATTTTGGCGTTAATCCCCGGGGCCACGATGCGGGTTTCACCAGCAAAGCCAAAATTCTTGAGATAGTCGATGCGCTGCTTGGTTTTCAGATCCTGGGATATAATCGCCCCGCCCTCAAAGGTATTAAAGACTTTGGTGGCATGGAAGCTGAGTATCGATAAATCGCCGTGGTTTAAAATACTGACATCATTTTTACGCACGTTAAAGGCGTGTGCGGCATCATAAATAACCCGCAAACCGTAAACGTCCGCAATTTTCTGGATTTTATCGATGTCGCAAGGAATACCGTAACAGTGGACAGGTAAAATTGCCGTGGTATGCGGCGTAATTAATTCTTCGATACGATCCGGATTAATATTATAGGTTCGGGGATCGATATCAGCGAAGACGGGCGTTAAGCCATTCCACAGCAGGCTATGCGAGGTTGCAACAAAGGAATAAGGCGTGGTGATCACCTCGCCGCTCAGACGCAGTGCCTGAAACGCCGTCAGCAAGGCCAGCGTACCGTTAGCAAACAGCGACAGGTGCTTTACGCCAAGATATTCCGCCAGCGCTTCTTCAAGCTGCTGGTGAAAAGGCCCGCCGTTCGTCAGGGTCTTGTTTTGCCATATTTGCTCCAGATAGGGGATAAACTCTTCCAGAGGAGGCAAAAAAGGACTGGTTACGTAAATTTCACTCATAGCGTACCTCGGTATTGATACCGGCAAATTTTTTCCAGACGGCCTGCGTTATTAGCGATGTTCATTTATGCGCGCTCTTCAGCAATGAGGAAGGCATGCGGTTTTTCTCCACGGCAATAGATCCCCCACGCTTCGCGCAGCGCCCGTTCAAAGTTTTCAGCAACGTTAAAATCGGGTACGTGGTCGACCGGGATCCGCTCCCGCATCCCCTGACGTATTTCAGCCAGCTCGGGAATACGTTTACTCCAGCCGGTGGCCATGGAAATATAATCGGCTTCATCTGCCGCAATAAACTGCTCCAGCCCGTAAGAACGCATAATATCGACGCCCTGCTGGCAAGGTATGGTTGGGCCATTCATCGTCAATGTCGGCACGCCCATCCACGCCCCGTGATGCGTGGTCGTTCCGCCGCTGTAGGGGAATGCATCGAGCAAAATATCAATTTCATGATGCAGGGCCAGGTACTCGTCCAGTTCGACCAGCCCTCTGAAAAGCAGCCGGTCCTGAGAAATACCACGCTGCCTGAGACGTTTTGTCATGGCCGCGATCATTTCGGCGTCGGTCATGTTACCTATCAACAAGCGCCCCTCAGGATAGCCCTGTAAAATAGCGGCCCATGCGTCCAGAACCTGGTCGTTTATTTTTTTAGAACGGTTAAAGCTGGCAAACGTAATATAGCCGTTGCGAAGCGCGGGCAATGGGTTAATGTCCGGGCTTCGCGGATGGGGCTGGAAGCTCTTACGCGTTGCGACGAACATCGCATTTTCCACCAGCTGTTCTTCAAGCGCCGGCGACTGCGCCAGGCTCGATGAAAGCAGAATATAATCCATCTCCTTCATACCGGTCGTGCCGGGATAGCCTATCCAGGTTATCTGGATCGGGGCCGGACGCAGGGCGAAGACCGGTAGCCGGTTGTAGGCGGTATGGCCCGATAAATCGAACAGAATATCGATTTCGTCTTCCGCTATCAGCTTCGCCAGCTCGATATCGCTGATGGCATCCACCTGGCGCCACAGGGTAGCGCTCTCGCGAAGGTGGCAGTAAACGTCATCCTCCTCGAGGAAAAGGGTGTTATAGGCAACCAAATCATATTGTTCACGATTGATGGCGTCCCAGTAAGGCAGCAGGAAATTGGCCACGGGGTGCTTGCGCAAATCACCGGAAACAAAGCCGAGCCGGAGCCTGCGCTGAGGCTCCCGGGAATTGCCGAGCGCAAGCTTAACCCCGCTCTCCTTAGCCCAGGCTGAAGCGCGACGACCAAATTCCAGATGCCTTTCCAGCAGTTCATCCGCCTTCACGCTGGCGTCGTGACTCATCACGAAGAGTAAATTGCTGAAGTAACCAAAATTGTAGTTACTGAGCTCGACGGCCTTTTCCATGAAATAGCGCGCCTCGGCCATTTTATGATTGTCACTCAGGACGATGCCGGTAAGACCAAGCGAGCTGGGACCAGGGTGCTGGAAGCGCATAATTTCCCTGCAGCATTTTTCTGCCAGCGACATATCGCCATACGCATGATGCAGCGACGCCAGGCTGAGCCAGTAGTCAATATTCTTATTGTTGAGGCGAAGTAAGGTGCGGACGATCTGCCGGGATCCGTAAAATTCACGCTTACGCTGGAGCACCGTGGCAAGATCGTAATAGATATCAAGGCTGGAGAAATAATATCCCATCAGCCTGCAGAGCGAGGCCAGAGCCTCGTCCCAGGCCGAGGTCAATACGCACGTTTTTGAGTAGCAGCGAAGCACGTGAATATTGTCGGGGTTTTTCTCCATTAATTCGCGGGCGTATTCCCGCGCCTCTTTGGAGCGCCCTTTTTGAATAAGGCCGTTCGCCCGCTCGTAAATCGCATCGACGGCCGGATCGGCTAATTCGGGTTCGGCATTGCCTTTCAGCAGCATTCCGCCCTGCGCCCTCTCGACGCTCAATAACAACAGCAGAGAAAGTTGCGATTTCAGCACGTCGAGCATGCCCGCTCGCAGGAAACGCTGGAGCTGTTTTTTCCAGGCCTCCGGCGAGCCCGTAAGCAACCCTTTAACCTTCAGCGCCGAGTAGTGTTCCCAGTTCGCCTGCCCTGCCCTGTTCATATCAAACCGCAGGTAATGCCACTCGTCGGGAGTCAATGAGACCCACTCTCCCCACAGGTTCATGAGGGGGATATTCTCTGCAGGACGCCCGGAGGGCAGTCGCCCCACCGGCACCAGCTCATCATGCCGCGCGGCGTTGTATGCGCTGGGGGCGGCGCTCCAGAAGAAGCCATCAGCGCAGGTCATAAACAGCGTTTTCAGGGCTTCCCATACCGTCTGCTGGTAATCCTCCTGAGTTTCAGGGGCACGGCAGTTAAGCACCAGCTGTTCGAAGCTTAAGGACATCGGCCAGGCGTTACCCAGCAGTTCCATGATGCGGATAATAATGGCGTTGTCGGTACGAATGATTCGGCCGTTATTATTTCTGAATTCGTGCGGCGCTTTTGCGGGATCCACGTCCACCGGCACAAAGCTGCCGGCCCAGTGCAGGTTTTTTAGCTGGTCAAGATCCGGTTCGGCAGGAGGCGAGATCGCGTTCAGATGACAAAGCAGGGTGAAGCGTTCTTCTCGCTGCACGGCGTAGTCAAGATACTGCTGTGCCATCGTTCTGCTGGCACCGTCGCTGACGGCCTCCAGCAGCCGTGCCGTTGTCGGGTTATAGTAGCCTCCCAGCTCCGACTGCGGCAGTACGTCACCCAGATACTGCAAGCCCATCTGTTCGGCCTGCGCGCTGAAGTCAGCAAGCGTACAGGCTCCGTCGGTCGGACTTAAGTAGGCCAGAACCAGCGCGTTGTCGTCCATTTCTTCAGCAAGCCGGACTTCATTCCTGAGCGGGCCCTCCTCCAGCGTTAACAGCATAAAGCTGAGCATGGCGCGGGCGGATGCCAGCAGGTCGCTTCGCTCTTCTGCTCGTTCAAGATGAAACCGTAACGCTTCTCCCAGCGTCAGGCGCGCAGAACTGCCGGGCAGTACGGACCATTTTATGGCGATAACGCCGCTGGCCGATAAATGCGCGTGACACCACTTCAGCAAGGCTTCCCGCTCGCTTTTCCCCAGAAAAGCAAAGGTCTGGTGAATAATGATGTAATCAAACTCGCCAGGATCGGCAGCCAGTAAATCCCCTAACCCCGCGGCAAAGAGCTCAACGTTCTGACATCCTAATTCTGCGGCATGCTGCTGCCCTTTCTGGATAGCCTCTTCATCAATATCCACGCCAATGGCGATACTCTCGGGGTACGCCCAGGCATGCATTATCAGGCGCGTTGCCGATCCGCAGCCCATCTCAAGGACGCGGGCAAACGCGGGCAGCGGCGCAGCCAGGTGATTAAGCCGCGCAGAGGCATGGAGGGACTCAGGGCTAACCCGATAGTAGGGATACAGTGTCGTCACGTTTATTCCAGATTCTCGTTATTACAGGCCAGGTTCAGCGCTGGTACTGGCGGATGAGCGCCGATTTATAGGCCTGACATGGCCCTTCTTCCTTTATCGTCACCCAGCTGAACGCCTCTTCACCCGCCTCGCTGTCCAGCATTACGCGACGCTCGGCTCGCGTGATGGCGCGATGGTCCTCTGGCGACAGGCAGTCCAGACAGGAAAAAAGTGCGACCTGCTCCAGGCCCGGCGCGTAGTTGCCGCTGGCGAGGTTATCGTCGATAAAGTGCGCCACCCGGTCGAGATAGCGCTGCGCGACGCCGCCGGGTCTGGCGTAGATGAAACCGGCAAAGACCTCCTCCCAGAAAGGAGCGGCTTCGGTCTGTAACAGCAGCAGCGGCGCGTCGGGCTCCGTCCAGGGCTTGCGCACCAGCACATTCGTGTTTATGGCAATAACGGGCGTATTGAAGGTCGCCAGTGCATGGCGCAGGAAAACGATACGACGGGCAGCGCTGACTACCGACGCGTCCGCGTTACTGGCTATTTTTTCATGGCTGGCAGAGAGGTTAAGTTCAGGAAGCTGTTCCCGAAGCGCCGTCAGGCTTGCTTTAACCGCATCGCTACCGTTAAAAAGATGCAGGTGAACATCCAGCACGTCGCGGTTGGTGTCATACAGGGAGTACAGCATCGGTACGGCGTGTTCGAAATACTCCTCGCTATCGCAGGTTAACAACACCGTCGTTTTACTGGCTGAGTTTTTTTCAATCCAGTTTTCAAAGGCTCCCGCCTTCACCACGCCTTCACTTGCGTTCAGCGATCGGAAATCGATGTAAGAATCCGGAATGCCCCCGAGCCTGTAGATCCCACAGGCGATCATCAGCAGGGCCATGGGATCTTCGCCAATCAACGACGCATCCGCGGTCAGCGCCTGGATCACCACCATCGCCTGGTTGAAGTCGTTTTCCATTAAACAGATCAGCAGCAGGATTTTCAGTACCGGAGCCGAGCTGCTTACCAGCGAAAGATTATTGTTTATCAAAAATAGCGCTGAACTGATTTCGTTCACCCGGAATAACAGCTGAATGGCGGCGACAAGATAATTACTATTGCTGTCGGCTTTTAGGGCCGAGACGATATATTCGGTAAGCCGGGCGCGCTGGTCTGCGGATAATACCTCTCCTTCGCCAGTGCGGGCGTCATTCAGCGCGCCGTTGGCCAGCACGATCGCGCACAGCATAATTTTTAAGGCCGCATCTTTTTCCGCCTCCAGCCCCGTTTCTGCCGCACGGATCGTCGGCTCGAGGGCGGTAATATTGGCGCTCTTAAAACTGAAGATTTCCGCCGCGATGTTTGCGGGCATAACGTCGGCTTCCGGGAGATCGATAAACCGGGTAAAGACATCCCGATAAAACTGACGCATAGCCCGGCTACGTGCGAATTCACTCATCTTATAACTCATCGGTAAACTGTCGTCAGACGACCGGAAAAAGAGATTTTAGGCAGAGTACCACTGCGCTACGGGGGGTGATGGCGGGAAAACGCTGCTAAATGCAGCCTTATTTTGCAGATTACGCGCGGGTATTTTTAAGGATAAATAGTGAAAAAAAGGCTGCTGTTTCCAGCAACCTTTTTTACATATTTTGCGGCTATTAACGCAGCAGGGACAGCATCGCCTGTGGAACCTGGTTTGCCTGAGACAGCACGGAAGTACCAGCCTGCTGCAGGATCTGCGCGCGAGACATGTTAGAAACTTCAGTTGCGTAGTCAGCGTCCTGGATACGGGACTGAGCAGCAGACAGGTTAGTGATAGAGTTGTTCAGGTTGTTGATGGTAGATTCGAAACGGTTCTGAATCGCACCCATGTTTGAACGAGCGGTATCAATTTTAGAGATAGCGTTGTCTGCGGCGGTGATGAACGCTTTAGCAGTGCTGTTGTCGGTGATAGTACCGGTCAGGCCAGTGTCGAGGCTGGTTGCTTTAGCATTGATCAGTGCGCCAGTGGTGATAGCGATGCTATCAGTAGCGCCAGTACCCGCGCCAACCTGGATGTTCAGGGAAGCAGTCTGGCTACCGTCCAGCAGTTTTTTGCCGTTGAAGTTAGCAGCGCCAGCGATACGGTCGATTTCACCCAGACGCTGAGTGATTTCAGTGCTGATTGAGGTGTAGTCAGTGGTGCCGTTAGTATCGTTCGCAGCCTGAACAGCCAGCTCACGGATACGCTGTAAGTTGGAGTTGATCTCGTTCAGGTTACCTTCAGCGGTCTGAACCAGAGAGATACCGTCGTTAGCGTTACGTGCAGCCTGAGTCATCCCTTTGATCTGAGAATTCATACGGTTGGCAATCGCCTGACCAGCAGCGTCATCTTTAGAGCTGTTGATACGCAGACCGGAAGACAGACGCTCGATAGCGGTGCCCAGAGAAGACTGAGATTTGTTCAGGTTGTTCTGAGTGGTCAGGGACAACAGGTTAGTATTGATAACTGCCATAATTTTAATTCCTTCAAAAATGGTTTCTAGGGTCGGTGCCTAACACTCACGGCGTCTCTCACCGTCAACAAGGTTATCGACGCCCTGGCAGCAGACTTTAGAAAATATCGAAGAAAATATTTAATTCATTGTTTTATAAGGTTTTATTTACATTAAACCGGCGCCAGCACTAATTTAAGCATGCAAAATGACGATGCCTGACGCTGCCTGTATGCACGCTTTTTAAGCGATAAATTTTTTTGGCTCGCCGTAAACTTTTTGCCAGCCTGGCCGATAAACGACTGAAACATCCATTGAGAAGGAATATTACATGGCGACAATCAGTAATCTCGGGGTGGGCATGCCCGGCCTGCAGGATCTGTACGATAAGCTCCAGGCTGCAGAAGAGACAAAATTAACGGCCATTGCCAAACAGAAAACGACTTACGACGCGCAAATTACCGGTTACGGCAAACTGCAAAGCGCCCTGACGACCCTGCAAACCGCAGCTGCCAAGCTGGCAAAAACGGATACCTGGAACTCCACGTCAATTAGCAGCACTAACACCGCGTTCTCGGCGGTCAGTACCTCCAGCGCCAACGTTGGCGATGTCACCGTAAACGTCAGCAAGATTGCGAAAGGCCAGGTTCTGACGACCGCGCCCGGCACCATTGACAGCAATACAAAGCAGTTAGGCGGCACAACCGGTTCCAACAGCCGAACCATTACCATCACCCAGGCCGGAGCCGACAGCAAGCCGCTGACGGTTACGCTTGCCGATGGCGACACGTCGCTGAACGGGATTGCGAAAGCCATTAACGCGGCCAACGGCGGCGTATCGGCAAGCGTGGTGAAGGCCGACGACGGCGACTATCGCCTGATGCTGACCTCCAAAACCACGGGTACCGATTCCGATATGACCGTAACGGTAACCGGGGACGATACGCTGAATGCCGTCATCGGCAGCGGCGCGCTTAACGAGCAGGTGAAGTCGCAGAATGCCGTCGTTAACGTGAACGGTATCCAAATTGTTCGCCAGAGCAATACCATCACTGACGCCCTGCCCGGGGTTACGTTAACCCTGAAAGCGCCGAGCACGGCAGATGAAACCCTAACGGTAGCGCGCTCGACAGACGATAACAAAAAAGCCATTACGGAATGGGTTACTGCCTACAACGCGCTGCAGTCCACCATTGCCTCGCTGACCAAGTATGAGCCGCCTGCGGTGGGTGCAACCGCCCAGTCGTCGAACAACGGCGTACTCATGGGTGACAGTACTATCCGCGGAGTACAATCCGATCTGCGTGCTTTATTGACCAATGTGCAGAGCGGCTCTTATGCCATCATGGCGCAGCTTGGTATTACCCAGGACCCGGTTAAAGGTGCAGATGGCGCAATTGGCAACCTGAAGATCGATGATAAAAAATTAACCAAAATCCTCACGGAAGATCCTGCTGGCGTGCAGGCCTATTTTGTGGGTGACGGCAAAACGACCGGTTTCGCCACGCAGATGAATAACAAGCTGACCGATATGCTGAGCACCTCTGTCGGTAAAGAGGGCGTTATTCAGAATGCGAAGGACGGTATCAACGCCACGCTTAAGTCCATCGGTAAACGTTACGACGCGATGGAGCTGTCCATCGAAGCCACGATGGCGCGCTATAAAAAGCAGTTTAACGATTTGGATAAGCTGGTCACCAAATTCAACAGTACGGCCACTTATTTGAACCAACAGTTCAGCAGTAAGTAAGAAAGGAACCGATATGTATAGCAAATCTGGTGTACAAGCCTATCAGCAGGTAGGTCTTGAATCTGCTGTCTTGAGTGCCAGCCCGCACCAGTTGGTTGTCATGTTATTCGACGGTATCCATAGCGCGCTTATACGGGCGCGCCTTTTCCTTGAGCAAGGGGATATTCCCGCTAAGGGCGAGGCCCTGTCTAAGGCCATTAATATTATCGAAAATGGCCTGAAGGCAGGGTTAAATATGGATGTGGGGGGAGAACTTCCCCACAACCTTTCTGCGCTTTATGACTATATGGTACGCCGTCTGTTACATGCAAACCTGCGCAATGACATTGAGGCTATTACCGAGGTCGAGGCTCTTCTGCTCAATATTTCCGACGCCTGGAAGCAAATCGGCCCGGGTTATTCTCCCAAGCAGGATTAACTGTAATGAACGACTCCAGCTTATCCCTAAAAAAGTGGCATGCTCTTTATGCGCTTAGCAATACCATGCTAGGCCTTGCTCAATCCGGGAAATGGGATGAGCTAATCGATCGGGAGGTTGCGTACGTTTCGCTGGTTGAAGAGATCAGCACGACCCCTTTTCCGCCTGACAGCAAGTACATTCAGGACCAGGCGATGGTCATCCTGAATCAGGTGCTTCAGAATGAACTCATTCTTAAAGAGTTGCTTCAGGAAAGAATGAGCGAGCTGAGCGGTCTTATTGCCCAAACCAATAAGCAAAAAAACGTCAACGTCACCTACGGCAGGCTTTCGGGCAACATATTATTTCCCGGAGAGATGAATCACTAATACACGTTAGCGATTCTTGATCCATACTCCAGAAGTCAGCCAAACGGCTTCTGGAGCACGGACGATGAAAAACCCCACCCTGTTACAATGTTTTCACTGGTATTACCCCACCGGCGGTGAACTGTGGCGAGAAGTCACGGCATTAGCCCCCAACCTGAACGAAATCGGCATCAATATGGTCTGGTTACCGCCGGCATACAAAGGGGCATCCGGCGGCTATTCCGTCGGGTATGACTCTTATGACCTTTTCGACCTCGGTGAGTTTGACCAGAAAGGCAGCGTCGCCACCAAATACGGCGATAAAGCCCAGCTGCTGGAGGCCATCAACGCCTTAAAAAGCAACCAGATTGCGGTGCTTCTGGACGTGGTGGTCAACCATAAAATGGGGGCCGATGAAAAGGAACCCGTCCGCGTGCAGCGCGTGGATGCTCAGGATCGCACCCAAATCAGCGATGAGATCATCGAATGCGAAGCCTGGACGCGCTACACCTTCCCCGTTCGGGCCGGGCAGTATTCGCAGTTCATCTGGGATTACAAATGCTTCAGCGGTATCGACCACATTGAAAACCCCAATGAGGACGGTATCTTCAAAATCGTGAACGACTACACCGGCGAAGGCTGGAACGATCAGGTCGACGACGAGATGGGCAATTTCGATTACCTGATGGGTGAAAACATTGATTTTCGCAACCACGCGGTGACGGAGGAGATCAAATACTGGGCGCGCTGGGTGATGGAGCAAACCCACTGCGACGGCTTCCGCCTGGATGCGGTAAAACACATCCCGGCCTGGTTCTACAAAGAGTGGATTGAGCACGTCCAGGAGGTGGCCCCGCAGCCGCTGTTTATTGTGGCGGAATACTGGTCTCACGAAGTGGATAAATTGCAGCACTACATCAATCAGGTGGACGGTAAAACCATGCTGTTTGATGCGCCACTGCAAATGAAATTTCACGAAGCCTCACGCCAGGGACGCGACTACGATATGAGCCAGATTTTCACCGGTACGCTGGTGGAAGCCGATCCGTTCCATGCCGTGACCCTGGTAGCCAACCACGATACCCAACCCTTGCAGGCGCTGGAAGCCCCGGTTGAAGCCTGGTTCAAACCGCTGGCCTACGCGCTCATCCTGCTGCGTGAAAACGGCGTGCCGAGCGTATTCTACCCGGATCTTTTTGGCGCCAGCTATGACGACACCGGCGGGGATGGCGAGACGTATCACATCGATATGCCGGTGATTGAACAGCTCCACGAGCTGATCCTCGCCCGGCAGCGTTTTGCCCACGGCGTGCAGACGCTGTTTTTCGATCATCCAAACTGCATTGCGTTCAGCCGCAGCGGGACTGAGGAGCACCCGGGCTGTGTGGTGGTGCTGTCGAATGGTGATGACGGCGAGAAGACCATCTGCCTCGGGGAAAATTACGGCAATAAGACCTGGCGTGATTTTTTAGGCAACCGCGAGGAAACCGTGACCACGGCGGCGGATGGCGAAGGGACGTTCTTCTGTAACGGGGGAAGCGTCAGCGTCTGGGTGATTGAGGACGCGCTGTAGTGCTGGGAAAGTGCGGCCTGATGCCCTCACCCCGACCCTCTCCCACCGGGAGAGGGAGCAAACCCTAAAAACGGCAATATGATTGCCGTTTTGCTTTTACCGCTACGGAAGCTTACTCTCCAGCGGATTCTTACTCAGGTAATCTGCGCATTCCACTGTTGGACGGTCAACCTTGTACAGTTCCATACCGTCATACTCCAGCGCCGCCCCATTACGCTCCAGCGGATAGACATCCAGCTTACGGGTCACGTTGTAATAATCATCTGAACGCAGCATGATCTTACCCGGCACCGCGATAACGCGCTGCCACTGACGGCAATCCAGCGTATCCCCCTCTGGCGTCACCACCAGCGTGGCGATCGCTTCCGGGCTCACCATCGCGCTCTGCGGCCCTTTCGACTGCCAGTAACCTGCCAGTTGCGAAGGTACCGGGTGCTTAATCACTTCCTGATAGTTATCTACCTGAACACATCCCGCTAACGTCAGCATCGCAGCCACAATTGCTACTTTTTTCATCATCTTTCCTGCATGCGAAGAAAAAAATATTGTGGCATTAAAGCCATCAGGCTGCCAGCGTAAGATGGGTATTGATTAAACCTGCATCCCCATCACTTCCTGGTATGCCGACACCAGCTTGTTACGCACCTGCAACCCCATCTGCAATGACACCGACGCTTTTTGCAGATCGGCCATCACATCGTTGAGCGCCACACCGGGTTCGCCAAGGGTAAATCTCTCAGCCTGGGTACGGGCCGCGTTTTGCTTGTCGCTGATCCGGTCCAGCGCCGCATGCAGTTGACCGGCGAAGCTAACGCCCGGCGGCTGGTCAGCCACGCTCTGATTACGGGCGGTCATCGCCGTTGCCTGTAACTGACTGAGTACCCCTTCAATGCCCTGTATAGCCATGACTCTCCCCTGGATGGTTTTTTACGAGGTCAAGACTAACAGCTTGTCAATAAGATAATGGCGGTAAATAGCGTTAAAAAACCAGGTTATTTGACGCATAGAAAATCCCGAATCATCAAATAATGGCAGGGCCATCAGTATGGAACTTTTGTCGTGTTTGCCGACCCGGGAGTCAGTTTTGTTTCTCTACACGAATAACGTAAACCACCAGGATTTAAGAGGTGCGCAATGAGTGCGACAGCAGCATCGACAGCGCCACAGAATAAATCACTCGAGTGGATGAACCGCCTTCGCGCCAACCCTAAGATCCCGTTGATTGTGGCAGGCGCTGCCGCCATTGCGATCGTTGTCGCGATGGTCTTATGGGCAAAAAGCCCGGATTACCGCACGCTCTACAGCAACCTTTCCGACCAGGATGGCGGTGCCATCGTCACCCAGTTAACCCAGATGAACATCCCGTATCGCTTTGCCGATAACGGTGGTGCGCTTGAAGTACCGGCAGATAAAGTGCACGAGCTTCGCCTGCGTCTCGCCCAGCAGGGGCTGCCAAAAGGCGGCGCGGTTGGGTTTGAGCTGCTGGATCAGGAAAAATTCGGCATCAGTCAGTTCAGCGAGCAGGTTAACTATCAGCGCGCACTGGAAGGTGAGCTGGCCCGTACGATTGAAACCTTAGGCCCGGTGAAAAGTGCCCGCGTGCACCTGGCGATGCCTAAGCCGTCCCTGTTTGTCCGTGAACAAAAGTCCCCTTCGGCCTCTGTGACCGTTAACCTCGAACCTGGCCGTGCGCTGGATGAAGGGCAGATCAGCGCCGTCACGCACCTGGTCTCCAGTGCGGTGGCCGGCCTGCCGCCGGGTAACGTTACGCTGGTGGATCAGAGTGGTCATCTGCTGACGCAGTCCAACACCGCAGGGCGCGATCTCAACGACGCTCAGCTGAAATACGCCGCGGATGTGGAAGGCCGTCTCCAGCGTCGCATCGAAGCGATTCTGGGCCCGGTGGTCGGCAGCAGCAACGTACACGCGCAGGTCACAGCGCAGATTGATTTCTCGAATAAAGAACAGACCGAAGAGCAGTACGCCCCGAACGGGGATGCCTCCCGCGCCGTATTACGCTCGCGTCAGATCAATGAGACGGAACAGGTCGGCGGCCAGTATCCTGGCGGTGTGCCGGGCGCGCTCTCTAACCAGCCAGCGCCTGCCAACGCCGCGCCAATCTCCACCCCGCCGGCAAACCCGCAGAACGGTCAGCAAACGAATCAGCAGACGACCTCGACCGCGAACAGTACCGGCCCGCGTAACAGCAGCCGTAACGAAACGACCAACTACGAAGTCGACCGGACTATCCGCCATACCAAACTGAACACGGGCGATATTCAGCGTCTCTCTGTTGCCGTGGTGGTGAACTACAAAACGCTGCCGGACGGTAAACCGCTGCCGCTCACAGCGGAGCAGATGAAGCAGATCGAAGATTTAACCCGCGAAGCGATGGGCTTCTCTGAAAAACGTGGCGATACCCTCAACGTTGTGAACTCACCGTTCAACCCGGTGGATGAGACCGGTGGCGAACTGCCGTTCTGGCAACAGCAGGCGTTCTTCGATCAGCTAATGTCCGCAGGCCGCTGGCTGCTGGTGCTGATTGTCGCGTGGCTGCTGTGGCGTAAGGGCGTTCGTCCTCAGCTACAGCGCCGTGCTGAAGCCGAGAAAGCCGCGCTGGAACAGAAGAACGCGCGTCCGGACGAGGAAGAAGCGGTTGAAGTTCGTCTCAGCAAAGATGAACAGATGCAGCAGCGCCGTGCTAACCAGCGTATGGGCGCAGAGGTGATGAGCCAGCGCATTCGCGAAATGTCAGATAACGATCCGCGCGTCGTCGCGCTGGTCATCCGCGGTTGGATGGGTAACGAACATGAGTAATACGCTTACAGGCACCGATAAAAGCGTCATCCTGCTGATGACCATTGGCGAAGATCGCGCGGCGGAAGTGTTTAAACACCTCTCCCAGCGAGAAGTGCAGATCCTCAGCGCGGCGATGGCCAACGTGCGCCAGATCTCCAACAAGCAGCTGACAGAAGTGCTGGCGGAGTTTGAGCAGGAAGCCGAGCAGTTTGCCGCGCTCAACGTCAACGCCAACGAATACCTGCGCTCCGTGCTGGTTAAGGCGCTGGGCGAAGAGCGCGCCGCCAGCCTGCTGGAAGATATTCTCGAAACGCGCGACACCGCCAGCGGGATCGAAACGCTCAACTTTATGGAGCCGCAAAGCGCCGCCGATCTTATTCGCGACGAGCACCCGCAGATTATCGCCACCATTCTGGTCCACCTCAAACGGGGTCAGGCGGCCGATATTCTGGCGCTGTTCGACGAGCGCCTGCGCCACGACGTGATGCTGCGTATCGCCACCTTCGGCGGCGTCCAGCCAGCCGCGCTGGCGGAGCTGACCGAAGTGCTGAACAACCTGCTCGACGGCCAGAACCTCAAGCGCAGCAAAATGGGCGGCGTGAGAACGGCAGCGGAAATCATCAACCTGATGAAAACGCAGCAGGAAGAGGCGGTTATTACGGCGGTACGCGAGTTCGACGGCGAGCTGGCGCAGAAAATTATCGACGAGATGTTCCTGTTCGAAAACCTGGTCGAAGTGGACGACCGCAGTATCCAGCGCCTGCTTCAGGAGGTGGACTCCGAATCGCTGCTTATCGCCCTCAAAGGCGCCGAGCAGCCGCTGCGCGAGAAATTCCTGCGCAACATGTCCCAGCGTGCGGCCGATATCCTGCGCGACGACCTGGCCAACCGTGGCCCGGTGCGTTTGTCTCAGGTGGAAAACGAACAGAAAGCGATCCTGCTTATTGTTCGTCGTCTGGCAGAAACCGGCGAGATGGTGATTGGCAGCGGAGACGACACCTATGTCTGATGAACTGTCGTGGAAGCGCTGGACGCCTGACGACCTCTCCCCTCCCACCGCAGAGTTCACCCCTGCCGTTATGTCGTCCGACGAGGGCGACGCCGGGGCGGGCATCCCCGAGCTGAGTGAAGAGGAACAGCGCGCCCAGATGCTGGCCCAGATGCAAATGCAGGCGCACGAGCAGGGCTTCAACGCCGGGATGAACGAAGGCCGTCAGACCGGGCACGCACAGGGTTATCAGGAAGGGCTGGCGAAAGGTTTAGAGCAGGGCATTGAGCAGGCGCGCCAGCAGCAGGCGCCGCTGCATGCCCGCATGCAGCAACTGGTGAGCGAGTTTCAGCACACGCTGGATGCGCTCGACAGCGTGATTGCCTCGCGCCTGATGCAGATGGCGCTGGAGGCGGCCCGTCAGGTGATCGGCCAGACGCCGGTAGTGGATAACGCCTCGCTGATTAAGCAGATCCAGGCCCTGCTCCAGCAGGAGCCGCTGTTCAGCGGCAAACCGCAGCTGCGCGTTCATCCTGATGATTTGCAGCGCGTGGAAGAGAGCCTCGGCGCGACGCTGAGCCTGCACGGCTGGCGGCTGCGCGGCGATCCGTCGCTCCATCACGGAGGCTGTAAGGTCTCGGCGGATGAGGGCGATCTGGATGCCAGCGTCGCGACCCGCTGGCAGGAACTGTGCCGCCTGGCGGCACCGGGAGTCGTCTGATGACCGCTCGCCTTACGCGCTGGCTTAACACGCTCGATAATTTTGAAACGAAGATGGCGCAGCTGCCATCCGTTCGTCGTTATGGACGCCTGACGCGCGCCACCGGTCTGGTCCTGGAAGCCACGGGGCTGCAACTTCCGCTCGGCGCCACCTGCGTGATTGAGCGTCAGGACGGGGGGGAGACGCGTGAAGTGGAAAGCGAAGTGGTCGGGTTCAACGGTCAGCGCCTGTTTCTGATGCCCCTTGAAGAAGTGGAAGGGATTTTGCCCGGCGCCCGCGTCTACGCGAAAAACATCAGCGGTGACGGCCTGCAAAGCGGCAAACAGCTCCCGCTCGGTCCGGCGCTGCTGGGCCGCGTGCTGGACGGAAGCGGCAAACCGCTCGATGGCCTGCCCTCCCCTGATACCACCGAAACCGGCGCGCTGATCACCCAACCCTTCAACCCGCTGCAACGCACGCCAATCGAGCACGTACTGGATACCGGCGTGCGGCCGATTAACGCCCTGCTCACCGTGGGACGCGGCCAGCGTATGGGGCTGTTTGCCGGCTCCGGCGTGGGTAAATCGGTCCTGCTCGGCATGATGGCGCGTTATACCCAGGCGGACGTTATCGTGGTTGGCCTGATTGGTGAGCGTGGTCGCGAAGTCAAAGATTTCATCGAAAACATTCTGGGTGCGGAGGGCCGCGCCCGCTCGGTGGTGATCGCCGCGCCTGCGGACGTGTCGCCGCTACTGCGTATGCAGGGTGCCGCCTACGCCACGCGTATTGCGGAAGATTTCCGCGACCGGGGCCAGCACGTGCTGCTGATTATGGACTCCCTGACCCGCTACGCGATGGCGCAGCGTGAGATTGCGCTGGCCATCGGCGAGCCGCCCGCGACCAAAGGCTACCCGCCGTCGGTCTTCGCCAAGCTCCCGGCGTTGGTTGAGCGCGCGGGGAACGGCATCAGCGGCGGCGGCTCCATCACCGCGTTCTATACGGTACTGACCGAAGGCGATGACCAGCAGGACCCGATTGCCGACTCCGCGCGCGCGATCCTCGACGGCCATATCGTGCTGTCGCGCCGTCTGGCCGAAGCCGGGCACTATCCGGCAATTGATATTGAAGCCTCGATCAGCCGTGCGATGACGGCCTTGATCACCGAGCAACACTACGCCCGCGTGCGTAACTTCAAACAACTGCTCTCCAGCTTCCAGCGCAACCGCGATCTGGTAAGCGTCGGGGCGTACGCCAAAGGCAGCGACCCGATGCTCGATAAAGCGATTGCCCTGTGGCCGCAGCTGGAGGCATTTCTGCAACAGGGTATTTTTGAACGCGCCGACTGGGAAGATTCCCTCCAGGCACTGGAGCTGATTTTCCCGCAGGTGTAACACAGGTGGAGGGCGAAGGTCATGGCGCAGAACAGCGCGTTATCAACGCTGAAAGATCTGGCTGAAAAAGAAGTTGATGATGCCGCATTGCAGCTTGGCGCAATGCGACGCGGGTGCCAGCAGGCTGAAGAACAGTTGAAGATGTTAATCGACTATCAGCATGAATATCGCACCAACCTTAACACCGACATGGCGCAAGGCATTGGTAGCCAGCGCTGGATTAACTATCAGCAGTTTATCCAGACGCTGGAAAAGGCGATTGAGCAGCATCGCCAGCAGCTCAACCAGTGGACGCAAAAAGTCGATACCGCGCTGAATTTCTGGCGCGAGAAAAAACAGCGGTTGCAGGCCTGGCAAACCTTACAGGACCGACAGATTGCAGCCTTGACCCTGGCGGAAAACCGTCTGGATCAGAAAAAAATGGATGAGTTTGCCCAGCGCGCATCAATGAGGAAACCAGAATGATCACACTGCAACAACTGCTGATGACCGACAGCGACCCGTCCGGCGGCACGCTGACCGGGAAAGGCGCTGAGGGCGCGCAAGATTTTCTTTCTCTGCTGGCGGGCGCGCTGACCGAGACCACCGGCAAAGGCAAAGATGCCCCGCTGACGCTGGCGGATCTGAAAGCGGCGGGCAACAAGCTGTCGACAGCGGCAAAGGAAAAAAACGGTGATACCACGCTCCAGGCCAAAATCGCCGAACTGCTCTCCCGTCAGGAGACCCTGACTGGTGAAGATACCGCCGTCTCCCTGCAAAGCCTCGTCTCCGGCCTGAAACCCGCCGCGAATACGGATGCGCTGAAGACGCTGACCCAGCCGGAGGCGAAAACAAACAGCGAGACCACGACTGAAGAAGAGGAGTTGGCCGGGTTAAGCGCGCTGATGGCGATGTTACCGCACCAGCAGACCACCACCCCGGTAGCGACGCAGCCTGCGAGCACCGGGGAGATCGCCCCCCGAACTGCCCTCCCCTCTGCGCTAGCCCAGACGGACAACGGCCAGCATCAGCCGCTTAGCCATGCGTTAACGGGTCAGGAAAAAATGCCGGTTCAGGACAGCGACACATCGCTGCCCGCCACGGCAGCCGTTACGCCAGCCGTCGCCGCCGTCACGGAGAAGCAGGACGTAGCGAGCGCGGCGTCGTCTGCCGCCAGCCCAACCGCGACGCTGGCACCGATCGTAAGTCACCTGGCGCCTTCACAGCCTGCCGCTACCGTTGCGACAGCGCCGGTGTTAAGCCAGCCGCTGGGCACGCACGAATGGCAGCAGAATCTGAGCCAGCACATCACCCTGTTCACAAAGCAGGGACAGCAGACCGCAGAGCTGCGTCTGCACCCGGAGGATCTGGGTCAGGTGCAAATTTCGCTTAAGCTGGATGACAACCAGGCGCAGTTGCAGATGGTTTCGCCCCACAGCCACGTCCGCGCGGCGCTGGAAGCGGCCCTGCCGATCCTGCGCACGCAGCTTGCGGAAAACGGCATTCAGCTTTCCCAAAGTAGCGTCAGCAGCGAGGGCTTTGCCGGGCAACAGCAGTCCTCATCCGGGCAGCAACAGCACACTTCGCGTTCCGGCCAGCATGGCGGGTTTAACGATGAGAGTGAAGAGTTATTGCCTGCCCCTGCCGCCCTGCAATCCGCCGCGCGCGGCAGCCGTGCCGTAGACATCTTTGCCTAAACGCCAGAGGTAACGTGATTATCCCCGTCTTTTCCACGCTTTGACCTAAGCCGGACACGGGATAATCACCGTATTAAGCTGTACCGAAACAGGAAGCTCGTATCAGATGACAGACTCCGCTATCACCAAAAAAAGCAAGCGTTCCATCTGGATCCCGCTGCTGGTGTTGATTACCCTCGCGGCCTGCGCCACCGCAGGCTACAGTTACTGGCGTATGCAGCAGGAACCCTCCAGCGCGGCCGCCAAAGCTGAAGCGCCGCCTCCACCGGCGCCGGTCTTCTACCCGCTGGATACGTTCACCGTGAACCTGGGCGATGCGGATCGCGTGCTTTACGTGGGTATTACGCTGCGTCTGAAAGATGAAGCGACCCGTGCACGCCTGAACGACTACCTGCCAGAAGTGCGTAGCCGTCTGCTGCTGCTGTTTTCTCGTCAGGATGCCTCCGCGCTCGCCACCGATGTGGGCAAGCAAAAGCTGGTCGATGCCATTAAACAGACGCTGGCGACCCCGCTGGTAAACGGCCAACCTAAGCAGGAAGTCACTGACGTTCTGTATACAGCCTTCATTCTGCGGTAACGACATGGGCGACAGTATTCTTTCTCAGGCAGAAATCGATGCGCTGCTCAACGGCGACAGCGATAAAAGTGACGAACCGAAGCCGGGTCTGACCGGCGATGATAATATTCGTCCCTACGATCCCAATACCCAGCGTCGCGTGGTGCGCGAGCGTTTACAGGCGCTGGAGATCATCAACGAACGTTTCGCACGTCAGTTCCGTATGGGGTTGTTTAACCTGCTGCGTCGTAGCCCGGATATCACCGTCGGTGCGATCCGCATTCAGCCGTATCATGAGTTTGCCCGCAACCTGCCGGTGCCAACCAACCTTAACCTGATCCATCTGAAACCGCTGCGCGGTACCGGTCTGGTTGTGTTCTCGCCAAGCCTGGTGTTCATCGCGGTGGATAACCTGTTCGGTGGCGATGGCCGTTTCCCGACCAAAGTGGAAGGCCGCGAGTTTACCCATACCGAACAGCGTGTGATTAACCGCATGCTGAAGCTTGCGCTGGAATCCTACAGCGACGCGTGGAAAGCGATTAACCCGCTGGAAGTCGAGTACGTGCGTTCCGAGATGCAGGTGAAGTTTACCAACATCACCACCTCCCCGAATGACATCGTCGTGAACACCCCGTTCCACGTCGAGATCGGCAACCTGACGGGCGAGTTCAACATCTGCCTGCCGTTCAGCATGATTGAACCGCTGCGCGAACTGCTGGTGAACCCGCCGCTGGAGAACTCACGTCACGAAGATCAGAACTGGCGTGAAAACCTGGTGCGTCAGGTGCAGCATTCGCAGCTGGAGCTGGTGGCCAACTTCGCCGACATCTCCATGCGGTTATCGCAGATCCTGAAATTACAACCCGGCGACGTTTTGCCGATAGATAAACCCGACCGCATTATTGCCCATGTGGATGGCGTACCCGTGCTGACAAGCCAGTACGGCACGATTAACGGCCAGTATGCGTTACGCGTTGAGCACTTGATCAACCCGATTTTGAATTCGCTGAATGAGGAACAGCCCAAATGAGTGACATGAACAATCCGTCCGATGAAAACAGCGGAGCACTGGACGATCTGTGGGCTGACGCGTTAAACGAGCAGAAAACGACGCCGACGAAAAGCGCGGCAGACGCGGTCTTTCAGCAGTTAGGCGGCGGCGACGTCAGCGGCACGTTGCAGGACATCGACCTGATTATGGACATTCCGGTCAAGCTGACCGTTGAGCTGGGTCGCACCCGCATGACCATTAAAGAGCTGCTGCGCCTGACGCAGGGTTCCGTGGTGGCGCTTGACGGTTTAGCGGGTGAGCCGCTGGATATTCTGATCAACGGCTACCTGATTGCACAGGGCGAAGTAGTGGTGGTGGCCGATAAATACGGCGTACGTATCACCGACATCATTACCCCTTCCGAACGCATGCGTCGTCTGAGTCGTTAAGTATGAAAACCCAGGCAACACTGTCCGCGCCCGCCGCCGTACCCGGCTCACCGCTGCTCCAGGTGAGCGGCGCGCTGTTCGGTATTATTGCCTTTATCCTTATCGCCGCCTGGCTGGCAAAGCGTTTCGGTCTGGCGGGGAAAACGGCCGGTACCCGCGGGTTGAAGGTCAGCGCCAGCACACCGCTAGGACCGCGCGAGCGCGTGGTCATTGTGGAGGTGGAAGATGCACGACTGGTGCTGGGCGTGACCGCCTCCAGCATTAACGTCCTTCACACGCTCCCCCCTGCGCCTGTCACGGTGGAGGCTAACGCCCAGGCCCCTGCGGATTTCCAGTCCGTAATGAAGAGTTTGCTCAAGCGTCCCGGGAGATCCTGATGCGCCGTTTGTTATTCCTTACGCTGACAGGCCTGGGCCTGTTCGCGCCCTCTGTGTATGCGCAACTGCCGGGGCTGGTTTCCACGCCGCTGGCGAACGGTGGACAAAGCTGGTCCCTGTCCGTGCAGACGCTGGTATTCATCACCTCGCTGACCTTTATCCCGGCGATCCTGCTAATGATGACCAGCTTCACCCGCATCATCATTGTGTTTGGCCTGCTGCGCAACGCGCTCGGCACGCCGTCCGCGCCGCCCAATCAGGTGCTGCTGGGTTTAGCCCTGTTCCTGACCTTTTTCATTATGTCGCCGGTTATCGACAAGATTTACACCGAGGCCTACCAGCCGTTCAGCGAAGATAAAATTTCCATGCAGGTTGCCCTGGAAAAGGGCGCGCAGCCATTACGTGAATTTATGCTTCGCCAGACGCGCGAAGCGGATCTGGCCCTGTTTGCCCGTCTCGCTAACACGGGTGAGTTACAGGGGCCGGAAGCGGTGCCGATGCGCATTCTGCTCCCGGCGTATGTGACCAGTGAGCTCAAAACGGCGTTCCAGATTGGCTTCACCATTTTCATTCCGTTCCTGATTATTGACCTGGTGATCGCCAGCGTCCTGATGGCGCTCGGGATGATGATGGTCCCACCCGCAACCATTGCCCTGCCCTTTAAGATCATGCTGTTCGTGCTGGTCGACGGTTGGCAGCTGCTGGTCAGCTCGCTGGCGCAGAGTTTCTACAGTTGAGGAGCGCGCAATGACGCCTGAGTCGGTCATGATGATGGGCACGGAGGCGATGAAAGTCGCGATTGCCGTCGCCGCGCCCCTGCTGCTGGTTGCGCTGGTCACCGGTCTGATTATCAGTATTCTCCAGGCCGCCACGCAGATTAACGAAATGACCCTGTCGTTCATCCCGAAGATCATTGCCGTCTTCGTGGCGATTATCGTTGCCGGGCCATGGATGCTCAATTTGCTGCTGGACTATATGCGCAACCTGTTCACCAATCTGCCTTACATCATCGGCTGACGGACGATGCTGCATTTCACCAGCGATCAGTTTGTTCAGTGGCTCGGGATCTATTTCTGGCCGATGCTGCGCATCATGGCGCTGATCTCCACCGCCCCCATACTCAGTGAAAAGTCGGTGCCTAAACGCGTCAAAATTGGGCTGGGCATCGTTATCACGATTATCGTTGCCCCTACCCTGCCAGCGGTGGATATCCCGATCTTTTCCCCGAATGCGATCTGGATTGCCCTGCAACAGGTGATGATTGGCGTGGCGGTCGGGTTTACGATGCAGCTCGCCTTCGCCGCGGTACGAACGGCGGGTGAACTTATCGGTTTGCAGATGGGCCTGTCTTTCGCGACGTTCGTTGACCCGGGCAGCCACCTGAATATGCCCGTGCTGGCGCGTATTATCGACCTGCTGGCGATGCTGTTGTTTCTCTCGTTCAACGGCCACCTGTGGCTCATCTCGATGCTGGTGGACACCTTCCACACGCTGCCGATTGGCGACAACCCGGTAAACAGCAACGCGTTTCTGGCGCTGGTGCGGGCTGCCGGGCTGATCTTCCTCAACGGGCTGATGCTGGCGCTGCCGATCATTACCCTGCTGCTCACCGTTAACCTCGCATTAGGTTTACTCAACCGAATGGCTCCGCAGCTGTCGGTATTCGTCATCGGCTTTCCGGTGACGTTGACGGTTGGCCTTTTATTAATGTCATTATTGATGCCACTTATAGCCCCCTTCTGCGAGCATTTATTCAGCGAGATATTCAATCTGTTAGCGGATATTGTCAGCGAACTTCCACGCAAATAATAACCCGCAGTGTTTGCAATGTCTTTCTGAGGATATTCCTAAAAATAATCTCGAAAAACATCTACCAGGATATATCTGACGCGGTTTAAATGTTTCTAACCACCTCACAATACTTAATATTTACTTTACTTTAAGATGATTCCTGGCAAATTATACGTAACTTTACGGGATAGTGAGTTCGCCTGAAAGTCTTTGTCATGCTCACAGGTTTTATTAGATTTTTTCCATCCCGTATGGCTGTTTATGAGCTCTCAGGCAGGTGGTGAATTATCGTTACGCATTGAGTGAGGGTATGCCATGTCAACGATCATTATGGATTTATGCAGCTACACCCGGCTAGGGTTAACCGGGTACTTAGCAAGCAGAGGGGTAAGAAAGAGAGACATCAACGATGCACACACCGTTGAAGAACTCGCAGCCGCTTGTGACGCCCACAAGCCCGGCGTGGTGTTTATTAATGAGGACTGTTTCATTCACGACCCCGCTAACAGTCAGCACATTAAGCAGATCATTAATCAGCATCCTAAGACCCTGTTTATTGTTTTTATGGCGATCGCCAATATTCATTTCGATGAGTATTTGTTGGTGCGTAAAAACTTATTAATCAGTTCGAAATCGATTAAACCAGAGTCGCTTGATGACATCCTGGGCGATTATTTGAATAAAGAAGTTAAGAATGTAGGGGCGGTTAACTTACCCACCCTATCATTAAGCAGAACTGAATCAAGTATGCTAAGAATGTGGATGGCTGGACAAGGGACAATTCAGATCTCAGACCAGATGAATATCAAGGCAAAAACAGTATCGTCACACAAAGGAAATATTAAAAGGAAAATTAAAACGCATAATAAGCAAGTCATATACCATGTCGTACGCCTGACAGATAATGTGACGAATGGGATTTTCGTTAATATGCGCTAATTTGCACGGCCATGTTATACCCTACCTTGATCTCTGGCCTGGCCAGAGATTTTGCTTTTCAGTAGCCGGAGCCGGGGAGAAGACGCCCCCGACGCCGCCCTATTCCGCCGTTTCCACAAAGATCCCATCCGGGTGCCCCAGTTCGTTGAAGAACCAGATGCCGAGCGGGTAATCTTCCAGCGACACCAGATACATTGTGCCTTCATTAAACTCTTCTATAGCCAGCACCACGCCCGGGCGGCGCGGCCCACCGTCCGTTTTGACGGTTACCCGATCGTTGACCTTCATACATTCCTCCTGTGGTTTTGAGCCAGTGTAGAACAAATTGCATTGCCTGGCATCGCCACCTGGCGCGAATGGCGTTTTTGTGTGCGGTCTATACTTAACTGTTGAGACGATTAAATGAGGAACCCGCCATGAAGACCGACAAAGAGTACAGCGACACCATTAAGCGTGAGGTTGAAGTGGATGTCGATGCCCTGCTTGCCGCCATCAATGAAATCAGTGAGTCCGAAGTTCATCGTGCGGAGGATAATTCCGACCGTGTCGTGGTCAATGGTAGGGATTACCATACCTACCGTGAACTGGCTGAAGCATTCGAGCTGGATATCCATGACTTTAGCGTCTCGGAGACGAACCGCTAAGGCGAAAAAAATCCCGGTCATGGGGATGACCGGGATCAAACTTGCTTATGCAAGAAGCACTTGTAAATTCGTTACACCAGGAAATCTGATGCAGGTAAGACATTATCCCCAACGGAATAGTCTTACAAGCATATATTCTCTTAGCGAATATTATATTTTATACATGTGAATTTTGGTTATGAGTATAAACATGCGCCGCCTGTGGGTTTGTCGGGATCGTTTCCACTTCAACGGCGCGTCAATGCCTGTTTTTTTAAGATTTATCTTAGGTGAAATCATCACCCGGGAGACGTTATGCCTTCGTTTGAGGAGACTCTGCTTGTTTTTACCGACCTCGACGGCACGCTGTTGGATTTTCACACACTCGACTGGCAGCCTGCGGCCCCCTGGCTGGAAAAGTTAATGGATGAACAGGTACCGGTCATTCTGTGCAGCAGCAAAACCGCGTCCGAGATGGATGACATCCAGCAGGAGCTGGGGCTTGGCGGGTTGCCCTATATTGCGGAAAACGGCGCGGTGATCCAGCCTGACGTACGGTGGGAAAACGCCGCACGGTTCATCTCAGAAAAGAAGCATGACGATATCCGGCAGTGTATTGCCCGGGTACGCCAGGAGATGCATCTTAAAATCACCACCTTCGATGACGTGGATGAGCGCGTGGTCGCCGAATGGACTGGGCTGAGTCGTCCCCGCTCAGTGCTTGCGCGTAAACACGAGGCTTCCGTGACGCTGATCTGGCGTGACAGTGATGAACAAATGGAACGCTTTGCCGCCGAACTCGCCCGGCAGGGGCTGAAGATTGTCCAGGGAGCACGCTTCTGGCATATCCTGGACACCTGCTGCGGCAAAGACGTGGCGGTTCACTGGCTTGTGGACCAGTATCGCCTGCACGAGGGTTCCGAACCGACGACGCTGGGCCTGGGCGACGGCCCGAATGATGCCCCGCTGCTGGACAGCGTAGGCTTTGCCGTCGTGGTGAAAGGCTTCAACCGGGAGGGCGTCAGCCTTAAGAACAACGATCCCGCCCGGGTTTATCACACTCAGCACACCGGGCCGACCGGCTGGTGCGAGGGGCTTGATTACTTTTTGACGTGATCCTGCCAGATGACCCGGTTACGCCCGCGCTGTTTCGCCTCATACAGACGCGCATCGGCGGTGGATTGCAGATTTTCGAAGTGATAATTGCCCTTCTCCTGCGCGCCAGAGACGCCAAACGACGCACTTACGCGCAGGGTGGTACTTTTCTTAATCAGGATCTCTTTGCTGTCGATACGCTCGCGGATCTGCTCTGCGACTTCCGCCGCCTCTTCAAGCGTCATGCCCGGCAGCACCACACAGAACTCTTCGCCCCCGACGCGTCCGGCAATATCTTTAGTCCGGAGGGTGCTGGCAATCAGACCCGCGGCATGGGACAACACCTTATCACCCGCCTGATGCCCGAACCGATCATTGATGCTCTTGAAGCAATCAAGATCGATCTGAATGACCGAGAAAGGCAGCGACTGCTGTTCACACTGCTTCGCCAGCATTTTCGCCTGCTCGAACAGCGACCCACGATTATTCAGCCGGGTCAGAGGGTCGTGCCAGGCCTGCCATTGCAGCGAGTTCTGCATCGAATACATATTACTGACCATGCGCCGGATCACCAGCCATGAGATAAGCAGCATCGCGGTGAACAGCGCCCAAAGCAATGCCAGCACAATGCTGATGCTGCCGAAATCACCGCGCACACCTTCATCCAGGGTGTGCACGCGCAGGACGATGCCATCAAAATGGTCGAGACGCTCCCAGCTGACAAAACGACTCCCCAGGCGAATGCCGCCTTCGGAATCCGATTCTATCGCGTGCGCTATCTGCGCTAATTCGCGCGCGTCAAAATGATTAACGTCCGCAGCCGGTGATTCAGACGTTGCAAGCTGAGTAAGCCGACTGTCATACAGCTGGTATTCCCCTTCCGGGTTATCGCCCACGGCTTCCACCAGCAGGCGACGCAGGGTGGCAAAGGTGAAATCCATCGCCACCACGCCATACCAGACGTGATTGTAATAAACCGGCACGCTGGCGGTGATCAGCGGCTTTTTGCCGACAAAGGTGGAAGGCGGCGAGATAAACCAGCGCACGGCACGCGCACGGTTTTCACGCTCGGACTGTTGGGTAAACCAGGGCTGAGTGACCAGATGGTAATAGCGCTGCACGATATCGCTGGAATTTCCCGGCGTATCCGTTTCCAGAAAGAATCCGGCGCGAGAGACATAAATCACGCGCTCTTCGTTGCGGGAAGGGCTGGATGCCAGACGCAGCAGATACCCCACTTCAAGCGCGGCGGACAGTTCATTATCAAGGTACTCATCATCACGGTTCAGAAGGATCGTCTTTTCAACGAAGGCATCCGAAACACCGTTGATCGGTAACGTGCGCTGTTTATCAACCGCAATTTGCCAGCTGGGGGACGTGCGCAAATGCACAAAACGCTTTACCGCATCATGCAGCACGCCAATCGCCAGCGGCGTTTCCAGCGCATCACGCATGCTGTGGCGAAAAAACAATATCTTATCGACGCTGAACTGAAGCTGTCTGTCCAGCGCACTGGCAACCGTTTCCAGATGGTTACGCTGGCTGGAGATATAAGCATCTTCCAGTACCACAACTTCGCGCCAGGTCAGGAGGGTGGAAAAGATCAGGACAACGATAAAACAGAAGTTAACAATCAAACGGGGATTGCTGCGCTTATGCAGCCACTGCAAAAAAGATTGTTTTACAACAAAGGTATCGTGCTGCACACACACTCCCTGATTGTCGCTCACCATCCGATATGATAAGTCTTCTGCCAGTAAAAACGCCCGGCAAGGCCGGGCGTTGTGTGATTAAGCCTTGTCGCGTTTTTGCCTTTTATTAGCAGGCTGAAGCTCGTCTTCGCGAAAAGCCTCCCGCTTAATGCCGTATCCATCATGCCACCGACACTCCACCATTCCGCTGGAATACCCGGTGACGATCATACCTGGACCACCATTTTTGGGCTTAACTTCATCACTGATAAAAAAGACCATACCTGCCTCCTGTATCAGGGTGAAACGTTTTCAATTTAGACGAGGAATGGTCTTTTTGCATCCGGGGTCAGCAATAATTAATGCGATTTCCCGCGTACTTTTTCAACCAGCTTAACAACGGCTACCACAATCAGACCGACGATAAAGCCCAGTACGAGGTTAAGCAGTGTGGGCAGAATTGCAGCAACTACCGCTCCCTGGCCTGACGCAAAATGTTCAATCATGTGATGCAGCGAAGCAACACCGTGCACGATAATTCCGCCACCGACCAGGAACATCGCCAGGGTTCCCACCACCGACAAGGTTTTCATCAGCCACGGCGCCAGCACCAGCAGGCTTTTCCCAATGCCGCGCGCAATTGCGCTGGATTTTTTTTCCAGCCAGAAGCCGATATCGTCCAGCTTGACGATCAGCCCGACCAGGCCATAAACCCCTATCGTCACGAGGATCGCAATGCCGGACAGGATCAGCACCTGGTTCATCAGAGGGGCATCTGAGACGATCCCCAGCGTAATCGCCACTATCTCGGCCGAGAGGATAAAGTCCGTGCGGATCGCGCCTTTGACCTTATCGCGTTCAAACGTTTTTGGATCCTGTGCGGCCAGCGCTTCCAGACGCTGCTGGCGCATTTCCGGGGTGTCTTTCTCTTTGCGTGCAGCGAACATATGCAACACTTTTTCGGCACCCTCGAAGCACAGGAACGCCCCGCCAATCATCAGCAGGGGCGTAATGGCCCAGGGTATAAAGGCGCTAATCAGCAGCGCCAGCGGAACGAGGATCACCTTGTTAATAAAGGACCCTTTCGCAACGCCCCACACCACCGGCAACTCACGGTTCGCCCGCACGCCGCTGACCTGCTGCGCGTTAAGCGACAAATCATCTCCCAGTACCCCGGCGGTCTTTTTCGCCGCCAGTTTTCCCATAACCGAAATGTCATCCAGCAAGGTGGCGATGTCGTCCAGTAATGTTAATAAGCTACTTCCTGCCAAAATCTCTTTCCTTCTTTTTTTGCTAATTAAGTGAATAGTATGGAACAAAACTCACCGCCCGGAAACTGGCACCTCGCGTCAACAAAAATTTCACATCAACAACACAATTAAAGCACTCGCCAGGCTGATAGTTTTGGCGTTAACTATGAGCGAACTTTTTATTTCGTCGTGAGGGACTATGCGTTTCCGGCATTTATTACCGCTCATTGGAGCACTCTTTTCCCTGTATATCATCTGGGGGTCCACCTATTTTGTCATTCGTGTAGGCGTGGAAAGCTGGCCCCCGCTGATGATGGCCGGTATTCGTTTCCTTACGGCCGGCGTGCTGCTGATGGCGTTTTTATTGCTGCGCGGCCACAGACTACCGCCGCGGCGTCCCCTGCTTAACGCCGCCCTGATTGGCCTGCTGCTGCTGGCGGTGGGCAATGGCGCGGTAACCGTCGCCGAACACCAGAACGTGCCGTCGGGCATCGCCGCAGTGGTCGTCGCAACCGTGCCGCTGTTTACGCTCTGCTTTAGTCGCCTCTTCGGGATCCGCACCCGTAAGCTCGAATGGCTGGGCATCGCGATTGGGCTTGTGGGTATCATCCTGCTGAACAGCGGCGGTAACCTGAGCGGGAACCCCTGGGCTGCCGTTCTGATCATGATCGGCTCCATGAGCTGGGCCTTCGGCTCGGTCTACGGTTCACGCATCGAGCTGCCCTCCGGGATGATGGCAGGTGCGATTGAGATGCTCGCGGCGGGCATTGTGCTGCTGATGGCCTCCGCGTTGACGGGTGAAAAACTGACGGCGATGCCAGACCTTTCAGGTTTCCTGGCCGTCGGGTATCTGGCGCTGTTTGGCTCCATTATCGCCATCAACGCCTATATGTACCTGATTCGCAACGTCTCACCGGCGGTTGCCACCAGCTACGCCTACGTTAACCCGGTGGTTGCCGTGCTGCTGGGTACCGGTTTTGCGGGCGAAGTGCTGTCGACGATTGAATGGCTGGCGCTGGGTGTGATTGTCTTTGCCGTGGTGCTGGTCACGCTGGGTAAATATTTGCTGCCCGCGAAACCGATTGTCACGAGGTGTGAGGTGGAGAAACCGTGATCGGGTGAATGCCCTGGGTATCGATCTGCGCGGCCTGACCGCCGCCGCAGATCCACTCTTCCAGCCGCTCCGTCAGTTCCACGTCATTCAGCTTCATTCTTCCGCGCAGCGCGCACTCCCAGACAATCAGCACCCGCCAGCCCTGAGCGTAAAGCTGAGAAACATCGCGTTTATCACGCTCGACGTTTCTGTCAATCTTCTCCAGCCAGAAGTCGGTGCGTGTCGCCGGGACTTTAAACAGATAGCAGTCGTGATGATGCCAGAAACAGCCGTGGGTAAAGATGATGCACTGGTACGCGTCGATGACGAAATCAGGACGCCCGGCAAGCGTGGCATCCTGAACCCTGAATTCAAACCCGGCGGCGGTCAGAAGGCCCGCGATCCGTTTTTCAATCGCGGTATCACGCGTGCCGATGGCACGCATGTTTTTACTGCGCGTGGCCTTATTGTGAACGTCCGCCATTGACGGCCTCGCTCTGACGAAGCTGAACGGCCTTGCTGATGCGTGAGGCCAGCAGTTTAGCTACCGCGGCAAAGGCTGGCACCACCACCGAGTTGCCAAACTGACGATAGGCCTGGGTATCCGACACCGGGATGCGAAAACTGTAGCCCTGCGGCGTCTCAAAGCCCATTAAGCGGGCGCACTCGCGCGGCGTTAAGCGCCGCGGTCGGTGCTGTTGGTTCTGGGGATCGTCAAAATCTTTTTCGCCCAGCGCCTTATCCCAGCCGCGATCGATAAGAATTTCCGCACCATCTTTGTAATAGCGCGCCGACAGCGTACGCGTCACGCTGTCAGGATTAAGCGGATTGACCATGCCAAACCCAAAGCCATTGCCTTTGGCCTGATGCTTTTTGGCATAGCGATAGAGGTATTTCCACAGCACCGGGGTCAGAATGAATTTCGCATCGACGGCGGGCTCCAGCAGATCGGCCACCGTCGGGCGGCGCGCCGGATACAGCGAGGGCAAATCACGCAGCGTAAAATCGCCTTTCAGATTGAGATCGCGGCGGAAGCCCACCAGCACGATGCGTTCGCGGTGCTGCGGCAGGAAGTGTTTGCCGTCGATAATTTTCGGATCGTCCGGCCCCATGTCCTCTGCATCCGCCACGTCATAACCCAGTTCATCCAGCGTTTGCATGATAATGCGGAAGGTTTTGCCGCCGTCATGACTCTTTAAATTCTTGACGTTCTCCAGCACAAAAATTGCCGGGCGGCGGGCATCAATGATCCGGGCAACATCAAAGAACAGTGTGCCCTGCGTATCGCAGGCAAAGCCGTGTGCGCGTCCCAGCGCGTTCTTCTTCGACACGCCAGCCAGCGAGAACGGCTGACACGGAAAGCCCGCCAGCAGCACATCGTGCGCCGGAATGGTATTGCGAATGTGTTCGGCGGCCTCTTCATCGCTGACGCCGGTTTTGTGGCTCAGCGTGACATCCCGAATATCCGCGTTGAACTGGTGCGCGTCGGGATCGCAATACCAGTTGGCTTTATAGGTACGGACGGCATGTTTGTTCCATTCACTGGTGAATACACACTGCCCGCCAATAGCTTCAAAGCCATGGCGAATGCCGCCGATACCGGCAAAGAGATCGATAAAGCGAAAGGCATAATTTGGATGCGCAGCAGGAGGACGCGGCAGCAAATTTTGCAGATAGCGGAACTCACCGTCGCTCAGGCGGTGCCCTGCCCTGTCGCTTATCAGCAGCCGCTTGAGTATCGCCGGGCTCCAGTGGCTCTCGCCATGGGCCACCAGCTGGTTTGCCAGCGTTTTAGCATCATACATTTCCAGCAGCTGACGCAGGAGTGCCTGCACGGCTGCCGTTGATTTCTCAACCCGCTCAGGCGCGGGCACAGTCACTGATCGATTTTCCTGCATTCTCTTAACCGGACAATAAAGACAGAAAACAGAGTACCACAGTTCAGGATCGCACACTGCGACGGAAATGGGTCAATATATGGCTGTCGGTTCCGAGGTAATCGCCCTGTAATTCGGCACTCAGCTTCGCCATAAACTGGATCAGAAAATCGGCATTGTGACGCGCAAGTTCGCGCCCCCGCGCGGTTTGCATGGTGTCAGGCAGGCGCAGGAGTTTGGTCTGAAAGTGGTCGAGCGCGAAGGCTTTATCATCCAGCGCTCGTGTTCCGGCGAACGGGTCGTCGGCATCAAACAGCGCGGCGCCCAGCGCACCGGAGACGGCAAAGACGCGCGCCAGGCCGATAGCGCCTAACGCCTCCAGCCGGTCGGCATCCTGCACAATTTTGGCCTCCAGGCTTTGCGGCGCGATACCGGCACTGAAGCTGTGCGCTTCAATAGCATGCTCAACGGCTGCATAACGATCCGGCGGAAAATCAGGAAAGTCGCGACTCAGGATCTCGCGCGTTTTTCCCGCTGCCAGCCGCGAGGAGTGGCTACGTTCCGGGTGATTTTTCGGCAGGCTGACAATGTCATGGAAGTAGCATGCGGTCAGCACAACCAGCGGATCGCTATCCTCGTCAGCCATAATACCCTGCGCCGTCATCCAGACGCGGTGAAAATGGGCGATATCGTGCGCCGCATCATCAGTAAAATGATTTTCGTCGAGCCAGCGCTCAAAACGGTGTTGCCACTGCGCAAGTTCCATCATCCTGTCCTGTTGCTCAAAAGTGAGTGAAT
This sequence comes from Enterobacter cloacae complex sp. 397G4, assembly GCF_050031515.1. Lineage (NCBI taxonomy): Bacteria > Pseudomonadati > Pseudomonadota > Gammaproteobacteria > Enterobacterales > Enterobacteriaceae > Enterobacter > Enterobacter cloacae complex sp. 397G4. The sequence goes on from NZ_JBLGWE010000001.1 coordinate 2,991,226, forward strand.
TATAATACACCCGAATTAAAATCCTTTATAAATAGAATTACGAAATACTTAATAATAATTACCCGCTATATTTTCAATGAATTAATTCATATGAAAAATAAAGAGATAAAAAGTAATATTTTGTAATATTTTTACCACTTTAATTACATTTATTTTTGAACCTAAATAATAATCCATAGAATAGTATCAGCCATGTAGTTACGGAGGGTAATTACATATATTCAGACAATTTATATTTAAAGGAAATATATAATGAAAAGAAAAGTTCTGGCAATTCTCGTACCCGCGTTATTAATGGCTGGCGCAGTAAATGCGGCGGAAATGTATAACAAGAATGGCAACAAAGTTGACCTGTACGGTAAGGTTGATGCGCGTCATACCTTCTCCGACAACCCAGGCGATGACGGCGATGAAACCTATGTACAGGTGGGTTTCAAAGGCGAAACGCAGATCACGAACGACCTGACAGGCTATGGCCAGTGGGAATATAAAACCTACGCTAACGACACCGAAGGCGCAGGGGATAAATCTTTCAACCGTCTGGCATTCGCTGGCCTGAAATATGGCGACTACGGCTCATTTGATTACGGCCGTAATTACGGCGTCGTGTATGACGTTGAAGCCTGGACCGATATGCTGCCGGTATTTGGTGGAGATTCTTACACCTGGACGGATAACTATATGGTTGGCCGTACTAACGGTGTGGCGACCTACCGTAACAATGATTTCTTTGGTCTGGTCGACGGCCTGAACTTTGCGCTGCAATATCAGGGAAATAATGAAGGTGGACCAAACGAAAATCAGGAAGGCACCAAAAACGGCCATGATGACGTTCGTTTCCAGAACGGCGACGGCTTCGGTATGTCTACCACCTATGACTTCGATTTCGGCCTGACGCTGGGTGCGGCTTATTCTTCCTCTGACCGTACTAACGACCAGGTCGCTTACGGCGCTGGCACCTATAACCGCTTCAGCAAATATGCTGGCGGTGAACGTGCGGAAGCGTGGACAATCGGTGCTAAATACGATGCTAATGATGTCTACCTGGCCATGATGTATGCGGAAACCCGTAACATGACTCCGTACGGCAACGATGGCATCGCCAACAAAACTCAGAACTTTGAAGCCGTAGCGCAGTACCAGTTTGACTTCGGTCTGCGTCCATCCCTGGCGTGGGTCTATTCTAAAGGCATCGATTTGGGCGGTAACGATTATCACCCAGGCAATGGCTATGACTATGTAGACCAGGATCTGGTTAACTACATCGACGTGGGCATGACCTACAGCTTCAACAAAAACTTCTCCACCTACGTTGATTATAAAATCAACCTGCTGGACGAAGATGATGCCTTCTACAATGACAACGGTATTGCTACCGATGACATCGTTGGCGTAGGCATGACCTACCAGTTCTAATCCCCATCAATATTAAAGCCCGCGATGCGGGCTTTTTTTATTTGACGCTGAAATGTTATGGCGCTTCCTGCAAGGCCAGGCGAACAAACCCGTTATTCTGCGCCAGCAATTCGTGCGCTTTCCAGGCATCCAGCCCCGTCAGCACCATCAGTACCGCCGTTTTGCACTGGTGGTTACAGCTTTCCAGCGCGGCCTTCGCCTGCGCCCGGCTACATCCCCCCGCTTCCATCACAATGGCAATTTGTCGTTCGGCCCATCTGGTGTTGCTTGCCTCCAGATCAACGCGCAGGTTGCTGTACACCCGTCCGGAACGTACCGCCAGACCGGTGGTGATCATATGCAGGATCATGCTTTGCGCAATGCCTGCTTTAGCGTTGGTATACCCGGCCACCACATCCGCGCCCAGATCGGGAGCAATGACCATGCTCGCCAGCTGCGCCGCTTCACTTTGCGCATCCTCCGTAATGATCGCAACCGTTGAGCCCAGAGACCACGCATGACGCATCGCGCCCCATACCCATGGGGTTTTGCCGCTGACGGACAGCGCCAGCATCATGTCATGCTCGCCAAATTCTATCGTCTGAAGGTCGGCAACGCCGCGCGCGTAGCTACCGGCGTGATCGCCTGCTGTCATCGCAATGACGGGATGTTTTCCCGGCGCAAACGCTTCTGCCGCCTGTTCAGCCACGCGTCCGGACGCGCCCGCGCCGGTCAGTACCAGACGTCCGCCGTGGCTAAGCGTCGCCGCCGCGTTATCCACCACGCGGGCCAGCATACTTAAGTGAGGGGTAAGTGCAGAAGAGATTTGCGCGTCATCCTGGTGTATGACGTTAAGCATATCCAGCGTCGATAATCTGTCGATGTTCGTGGTGCTGGCGTGCCGTCTTTCCCTGGCCGTACCGGTAAGCATAATGCTCATAAACTGCCTCCTTATTATGAGTACCCTCACACTATAAAGTGTTTTATATAGGTCACCTGAGAGGAGGCTCACGAAACGCCTCTCTTTACATGGCTTTATGAAACGCCCGTCATCAGCGATAATTAGCCCTTTCTTATTCATCGCGGAGTGTTAATGAGCGATTTGCAGCCCTTCCCCCCGACGCGCAAGCGCCCTATGAAGCTGAATACGCTGGTTACGCTGATGGTGTGCGCGATTATCGGCTCGGTGCTGCTGGTGGTCTTCGCGCTGTACTCTGTGCAGATCACCCGCGCCACGCGCGATGACGTGAAAGATACCGCGCTGGGTATCGCCCGGACGCTGGCCGACAGCCCGGAGATCAAGCGTGGCCTGATGGAATCGCCGCAGGCTGGCATCATCCAGCCGATTGCCGAGGCGGTGACGAAGCGCAACGACCTGCTGTTTACCGTGGTCACCGACCTGCGTGGGATCCGCTATTCCCATCCAAACGAAGCGCTGTTAGGTTTGCATTTTATTGGCGACGATCTGACGCCCGCCCTGGAAGGGAAAGAGAATGTCTCCGTTAACCGCGGCGCGCTCGCGGAAGCGCTGCGCGTCTTTACGCCAGTGTATGACGACCAGCACGACCAGATCGGCGTGGTGGTGGTGGGTATTTCGCTGAATAAAGTTGAAGATCAGATTGCCCGCGGGCGGCTCAACGCCGTGTGGACCATCTTATTCAGCGTTCTGATGAGCTCAGTGGCGATATGGGGTCTGGTCCGGGTTCTGAAACGTATCCTCTTTGGGCTGGAGCCTTACGAAATCTCAGCCCTCTTTGAACAGCGCCAGGCCATGTTGCAGTCCCTGCGCGAAGGCGTGATGGCCGTGGATATGCACGGGCGCGTGACGATGATTAACCACACCGCCAGAGAAATATTACTCCTGACCTCGGGCCAGCACTCCGAAAGCAGCAGTGAACCGCTGCTGGCCAGCCTGCGCGAAGTATCCAGGACCGGCATTGCCCGCCAGGATCAGGAGATCGGCTGTAACGGGCGGCTGCTGCTGTGCAACATGGTCCCCGTGAAAAGCCAGAATCAGGTGATCGGGGCGATCAGCACGTTCCGCGATAAGACCGAAATCAGCCAGTTAATGCAGCGTATTGATGGCATGGTCAGCTACGTTGATGCCCTGCGCGCTCATACGCACGAGTTTATGAACAAGCTGCACGTGATCCTCGGCCTGCTGCACATGAAGCGCTACGATAAGCTGGAGGAGTACATCATCCAGACCGCGCAGAATTATCAGACGGATATCGGCGCAATACAGCGCAAAGTTAAATCGCCGGTCATTGCGGGCTTCCTGCTGGGTAAAATTAACCGCGCTAAAGAGGCCGGAGTGACCCTGACGCTGGCGGAGGAGAGTCAGCTTCCTGACACCGCCAATGAAGAGCAGGTTGCGGTGCTGATCACCGTGCTGGGCAATTTAATCGAAAATGCCCTGGATGCGATGGAAGGCCAGCCGGAAGGCGAGATAGGCCTGCTGCTGCATTATCAGAACGGCTGGCTGAGCGGTGAGGTCAGCGATGACGGTCCCGGCATTGATCCCGAGCGGCTGGAGGCTATTTTTACAAAGGGCTACTCAACAAAAGGTGAAAACCGCGGCGTTGGGCTGTTCCTTGCGCGTCAGCAGATCCAGAATCTGGGCGGAGATATTACCGTCGAGTCGGAGCCTGGCGTATTTACCCAATTTTTTGTTCAGATCCCCTGGGATAGCGAGAGGAATATCGCGTGATAAATGTGTTAATTGTCGATGATGACGCCATGGTAGCCGACCTCAACCGTCTGTATGTTAACCGCGTTGAGGGTTTTAGCTGCTGCGGCGTCGCTTCCACGCTCAACCAGGCCGAGGCGTTGATCGCCAACCCAGGCCAGCCGATCGATCTGGTGCTGCTGGATGTCTATATGCAGCAGGATAACGGGCTGGATCTGCTGCCCATCATCCGCGCATCGGGCCGCCCGATTGACGTCATCATGATCTCGTCGGCCTCCGACGCCGCAACGATCCAGACCTCAATGCACTATGGCGTGGTGGATTACCTGATTAAACCGTTCCAGTTCCCGCGTTTTGAAGAGGCGCTGAACGGCTGGAAGGCAAAGCGCAGCCTGATGGGATCGCATCAGTATTATGAACAGGCCGACGTCGACAGGCTGATCCACGGCGGCGCGCCGGAGCTGGCCGACAGCAAAAAATTACCGAAAGGCCTGACGCCGCAGACGCTGCGCACCATTTGCCAGTGGATCGACAGCCATCCGGAGATAGAGTTTTCCACCGACGATCTGGCGAATGCGGTCAACATTTCCCGCGTCTCCTGCCGCAAATACCTGATCTGGCTGGCGCAAATTAATATCCTGTTCACCAGCATTCACTACGGCGCTACCGGCCGGCCGGTATATCGCTACCGTTTGCAGCCGGAACAGGTCGGCCTACTCAAACAGTACTGCCAGTAATTCGGTAGCTGTCGTCCAGAAGGGTAAAACGGAAGTGGTACATCGAGGAGATCACCACTTCTTTTGTTTTGGTGACAAAGATGGCTTCAATATCGGGGCGCGAACGCAGCGCGGCGCAGCCCTTTTCCACGCCCATGCCGTAGATCAGCGTGGTACAGATATCGCCGTCGAGGGAGTCTGGCGAAATAATCGTCACGCTGTCCAGTTCGTTATCCAGCGGGTAGCCGGTGCGTGGGTCAAGTATGTGGTGATAACGTTTGCCGTTCAGCTCGAAGTAGCGCTCATAGGTGCCTGACGTCACCACCGACCGGTTTTCGACCGTCATGGCGCCAATCAGCGCGTCACCGGCGAACGGTTTTTTCAGGCCGACGCGCCAGCCGCCCTCCGGCGAACCTAACGTCTGGACGTTGCCGCCAAGGTTGATCAGCCCAAGTTCAACGCCCTCTTTATGCAGGTAATCCCGCACCCTGTCGGCGATATAGCCTTTAGCAATGGCCCCCAGATCGATCTCCATTCCCTGGCGAGTAAGGAACACGCTGCTGTTGGCTTCATCCAGCACCACGTCCGCAGGATGCGTGATGCCCAGCAAAGCGGCGATCTCGTCCGCGGGCGGTACAGCATCCCCCTTAAAGCCAATTTTCCAGCGCTTCACCAGCGGGCCGATCGCCAGGTTAAAGGCGCTGTCTTTAAGCAGGCTTGCCGCTTTCGCGCAGCGGATCAGCTCAAACACCGGACGACTGACGGCAACCGGATGCTGACCGGCCGCATGGTTGATGTCCATTACCTGGGAGTGCGCTCGGTTAACGGTAAGCAGATCTTCGTACTGTTTGATCAGGCGAAACACGCGAGAGGCAAGCGCTTCGTCATGGGAAAAGAGTTTCAGGAGGATGGGCGATCCCATCAGAACGGCGGAGTAGCTGTAAACGCGATGGCTATCAGGCATTTCATGAGTCCTCAGATGTAGCCCCGGCAGGCACCGCGCCGCCGGGGAAACAGGAGCCTTACCGTGTTTTCGAACGCATAGCCGCCTGATGTCCTGCAAGCGTACCAAAAATAATGATATCTGCCACCGCGTTACCGCCGATGCGGTTACCGCCATGGATGCCCCCGACAACCTCACCCGCAGCAAACGCTCCCGGCAATACGTTGTGGTTGCTGTCCAGCACGCAGGTTTCTGTGTTAATGGTCACGCCGCCCATGGTGTGGTGAACGCCCGGTGCAATCTGAATGGCGTAGAACGGCCCTTCGTTGATTGGCGCACGCAGCGCGGTGGTGCGGCCGAAATCATCGTCGTGCTGTTTCTCCACAAAGCCGTTGTAGCGTTCCAGCGTTGCCAGGAACTGGTGGTGATCCATCCCCAGCGCTTCCGCCAGGGCTTTTGGCGAGCTGGCGCTGGTAACAAACCCTTTTGCGATGTACTCATCCGCGGCTTTGTTTTTGGCGCGAACATGCTCGTCAAAGACGATGTAAGCGTATTTCTCCGGCAGCGCGATGATCTGCGCCGAGACTTTGTCGCGGGTCGACATTTCGTTATAGAAGCGGTTGCCCTGCTGGTTTACCAGAATCGCCCCGCCGCCGCGGATGGATTCGGAAATCAGATACGACGTTTTCTGCTCAACGGTTGGGTGGATCTGAATTTCGCCCATATCCACGGTGCCCGCACCGATACGCTCCAGCAGCGCGATACCGCCTCCGGTCGCCCCTTTGTGGTTGGTGGTAACGAACCCTGCCAGATCCGGACGGTATTTCACCACCATCTGGCTGTTGGCGCTGAAGCCGCCCGTTGCCACAATCACGCTTTTGGTTGCCACGGTGAGGGTTTCGTTCTCTTCGGTGGTCAGACGCACGCCGGTCACTTCGCCATTTTCGAAAATGATGTCGCTCACGGAGGTATCCAGCATCACCTCGATGTTGCGCTTGTTGACGTTACGCACCAGGCCGCTGATCAGATACCCGCCCACTGCGGAACCGTCTTTCGGACGGTGCGTACGGTCGATGCTCATCCCGCCGGTGGTGGTAATGTCGTTCAGCATAATGCCGCGCGTGGCCAGCCATTCGATAGCCTGCGGCGCGTTCTCGACAAAGCGACGCAGCAGTTCAGGGTCGTTCTTGTTGCCACCGCCTTTCAGACTTTCCTGGTAGAACAGCTCTTTGCTGTCCTGAATACCTTTCACGCGCTGGAAGCGGGTCTCCGCCGCGTTCATCCCGGCCGAGGCTTTAATGGTGTTCCCGCCGATGGTGGGCATTTTCTCGACGATTAGCACGCTCGCGCCTTCGTCATGCGCCTGAATCGCCGCTGCCAGACCGGCGCCGCCGCTGCCGACCACCACCACATCCACGCTTTTAGTCTCATTCGGGTCTGCGCCCTCTTCCGCCGCCAGCGCTTTGCTGGATTTCAGCATCGCCTTCGAGACCGCTTTTTTCACCGCCTCGCTCTGGCTGGTCGCGCCCGTAATCGCGTCCACGTGCGGGGTGTTGGCATCCAGAATACGGGTACGGATCTCTTCGAAGCTGGTGACAAACTCGACGTCTTCACTCGGGCCGGAGGCCAGTTCGATATCGGCGATGCGGTCGGTTTCGAGGCTGACGTTAATCACCAGCTCGTTAGCATCGTCCTGCACTTTTTCAATAAAGGTGCCCGGTTTGAATTTAGATTCGCCCATGCTCATGTCGCGGATCATCGCTTCCACCAGCGAGAAGCGCCACAGCGGTTCCGGGATGCTCAGTTCTTCGCGTCGGGTACTGTCCATAAACAGCTCCAGGCTTTCGCCCGCCGCGATGCGATCGGTCCAGTCCGGATAGGCGATGGTGGCGCGGCCAACGGCAATCAGGTCGTAACCGTGATCCAGCGCTTCATTCACATCCGTGGCATTCACCACGCCGCCAACGCCCATTACCGGTACCTGCGCCAGCGTGTCAGAGCGCATGGCGCAGTATTTTTCGATAAGTGGCGTCGGGTCCTGAGTATCGACGATAGAAGGACGCAGGGCGGCGCCAAGGGAGAAGTGGAGATAATCTACCCCGCGCGCGGCCAGTTTTTCCAGCAGATACAGGGTGTCTTCGAAGCGAATGCCCGGGACTTCAAGCTCTTCCGGAGAGAAACGGTAGCCAATGATAAACGCGTCGTCCGCGTACTGGCGCACCATCTTGTGGGTAATGTCCAGCACCGCCAGCGGGAATTTCGCGCGGTTTTCGCGGCTGCCGCCCCACTCGTCGTCGCGCTGGTTAGAGTTCGGGGAGAAGAACTGCTGGATCAGATAGGTATTCGCCCCGTGGATTTCGACGCCGTCGAACCCGGCCTGAATTGCGCGGCGCACGGCTTCGCCGAACTTGCCGATCATGCCTTCCACCTCTTCCGCGGTCAGGGCAACCGGCGTGGCGGCACCGTCACGCGGCGCGGCAACGGCGCTTGGGCCAACCGGCGTGCGACCCCCAATCAGTTTTGGGTCGACCATACGGCCGCCGTGGTAGATTTGCAGCAGGGCTTTAGAGCCTTTGGACTTGATGGCGTCAGCGATTTTTGCCAGCCCGGCGATTTTCTCGTCGTTATCAATACCAATTGCGCCCGGGAACGCCAGGCCGAGATCGTCAACAAAACAGCACTCAACGATGATGGTGCCGATGCTGCCCGCGCGGGCGCGGTAGTACTCCACCAGCTCGCTGGTCACGGTGCCATCGTAATAACCGGTACAGGTTGTCATCGGGGCCATTAACAAACGGTTTTTCAGTTCAGTACCATTCGGTAATGTGAAGGGGCTTAAAATACGTTCGTTAGTGCTCATAATAGAAACTCCAAACTTTAAAAATTAAGAATTCGTTATCGGAATGATTTTTTATTTCGTGTTTTTTGCCGATGTCATGATAGTAATATAAAGCTTTTTTTAGTTTCTAAAGTCATTACGTTAGTTAATAAACTATTTAATCCCTTCGATAACATTAATAACACATTGGTGTTAGCGGGAATGTTTCACTCGTTCACAAGAATTTAAAAAAAGTTAAATTATAAAAGGTCAAACCAATACACCAAATCTATCAAAAAACCTTATAAAACAACGATAAACAAAATCACCAGAATTTAAATGTTATAGTTTTGATACATAAAATGCGTAAAGCTAGCGAATAACCACACTACTCAGAGTGGTTATTATAAAAAATATAAAAATAGCCATTCAGTTCCGTTTTTTTGATCGCGATCAATAGTTATGGCATTCAAAAGAGCAATATAAAAACATCATCATTTTTTATTTAGCGCAAACCAAAATGCGTTAAATCGCTATTAGTGAAAACACAAATCCGCACCTTAAATAACTAAAAAAAGCAAAAAGGATATTTCAATCGAATTTGTGTTTTCGCCGGGCGACGAATTTTTGACAACTTAAGACGTGAAACTATGAATACAAAAACTGCTGTAACGCCTCCTGCGGCGAATCTGGCATCAAATGGAACAGCAAAACGACTGCTGATGATGGCTTTGCCCGTCATTGTTGCCGTCCTGCTGTTGTTTGTCCCCGTTCCGGAAGGGCTGCCGCCTTATGCGTGGCACTACTTCGCCATCTTTGTCGGCGTCATCGTCGGCTTAATTTTCGAACCGCTGCCGGGCGCCGTGATCGGTCTTACCGGCGTCGTGGCGATTGCGCTGTGCAGCCAGTGGGTGCTCTTTAGCCCGGAACAGCTGGCTGACCCAAAATTCAAGCTGGCGGGCGCCTCCTTTAAATGGGCGGTCAGCGGGTTTGGTAACTCCACCGTCTGGCTGATTTTCGGTGCCTTTATGTTCGCCGCAGGCTACGACAAAACCCGCTTCGGCCGCCGTCTGGCGCTGATTCTGGTGAAGTACCTGGGCCGTCGCAGCCTGACGCTCGGTTACGCCATTACGTTTGCGGATCTGCTGCTGGCCCCGTTCACCCCATCCAACACCGCGCGCAGCGGCGGGACCATCTACCCGATCATCGCCAACCTGCCGCCGCTGTACGGTTCAAAACCCAATGACCCAAGCGCGCGCAAAATCGGTTCGTATCTGATGTGGGTAGCCATCACCGCGGCCTGTATCACCAGCTCGATGTTCCTTTCCGCTCTGGCACCTAACCTGCTGGCGCTGGCGCTGGTAAAAAGCACGGTTGGAATTGATATCTCCTGGGGGACCTGGTTCCTCGCCTTCCTGCCGCTGGGCATCCTGCTGATCCTGACCATGCCGCTGCTGGCCTACTGGTTCTACCCGCCGGAAGTGAAGGTAAACAACGAAGTACCGCTGTGGGCGACCCGTGAACTGGAAAAACTGGGCAAACTGTCGCGCAATGAGATCCTGCTGCTGGTGTTCGTGTGCTGTGCGCTGCTGATGTGGATCTTCGCCGCGGCGTGGATTGAACCGGCCATGGCTGCCCTGCTGATCGTTGGCCTGATGCTGTGGACCGGCGTGCTGGAGTGGAACGATATCACCGGTAACAAAGCCGCGTGGAATACCTTCGTCTGGTTCGCCACCCTGGTGGCGCTGGCGGATGGCCTCTCCTCCACCGGTTTTATCAGCTGGCTGGGTAAAGAAGGCGGCCTGCTGATGAGCGGTATCTCTCCGGGTGTCGCCACCATCGTGCTGCTGCTGGCTTTCTACCTGCTGCACTACCTGTTCGCCAGCACCACCGCGCACACCACGGCGCTGCTGCCTGCGATGCTGACCATCGCCTCCACCATTCCGGGCATGAATATGGAAGTGTTCGTTCTGCTGATGGTGACCTCGCTGGGCGTGATGGGGATCATTACCCCCTACGGTACCGGTCCAAGCCCGATTTACTACGGTAGCGGCTACCTGCCAACCAAAGACTACTGGCGCCTCGGCACCATCTTCGGTGCCATCTTCCTGGCGGCCCTGCTGCTGATTGGTTATCCGTGGATGTCCATGATGTTCTGATTCCTGACCGCCGGACTTCTCCTCCGGCGGTTTTATTTTTGTGGAGCAATACGCTATGTCAAACAAACCGTTTATCTACCAAAACCCCTTCCCTCTTGCGCACGATGACACCGAATACTATCTGCTGACCAAAGAGCACGTTTCCGTTGCCGAGTTCGACGGTCAGGAAGTCCTGAAAGTGGAGCCTGAAGCCCTGACCCTGCTGGCACAGCAGGCCTTCCACGATGCCGCGTTTATGCTGCGCCCTTCCCACCAGAAGCAGGTTGCCGCCATTCTCAACGACCCGGAAGCCAGCCAGAACGACAAATACGTTGCCCTCCAGTTCCTGCGTAACTCTGAAATCGCCGCAAAAGGCGTGCTGCCAACCTGTCAGGATACCGGCACCGCGATCATCATGGGCAAAAAAGGCCAGCGCGTCTGGACCGGCGGCGGTGACGAAGCGGCCCTGAGCCAGGGCGTCTATAACACATACATTGAAGATAACCTGCGCTACTCGCAGAATGCGGCGCTGGATATGTATAAAGAGGTGAATACCGGCACCAACCTGCCCGCGCAGATTGACCTCTACAGCGTGGACGGCGACGAGTATAAATTCCTGTGCATGGCGAAAGGCGGCGGTTCTGCCAACAAAACCTATCTCTACCAGGAAACCAAAGCGCTGATCACTCCGGCGAAGCTGAAAAACTACCTGGTTGAGAAGATGCGCACCCTGGGTACCGCAGCCTGCCCGCCGTACCACATTGCCTTTGTTATCGGCGGAACCTCAGCGGAAGCCACGCTGAAAACCGTTAAGCTGGCTTCTACCCGCTACTACGATGCGCTGCCAACCGAAGGCAACGAACACGGCCAGGCGTTCCGCGACGTCCAGCTTGAGCAGGAACTGCTTCAGGAAGCGCAAAACCTCGGCCTTGGCGCGCAGTTCGGCGGGAAATACTTCGCGCACGATATTCGCGTGATCCGTCTGCCGCGCCACGGCGCCTCCTGCCCAATCGGCATGGGCGTCTCCTGCTCCGCTGACCGTAATATCAAAGCGAAAATCAACCGCGACGGGATCTGGATTGAGAAGCTGGAGCACAATCCGGGCCAGTATATTCCTGAATCCCTGCGTCAACAGGGTGAAGGCGACGTGGTGAGCATCAATCTCGACAAGCCGATGAATGAGATCCTGGCGCAGCTTTCCGCGCACCCGGTCTCCACCCGCCTGTCGCTGAACGGCACCATCATCGTGGCGCGCGATATCGCCCACGCGAAGCTGAAAGAGCTGCTCGACAACGGGGAAGAACTGCCGCAGTACGTTAAAGATCACCCGATTTACTACGCAGGCCCGGCCAAAACGCCAGAAGGTTACGCGTCTGGCTCACTCGGCCCGACCACTGCGGGACGTATGGACTCCTATGTGGACTTACTGCAATCCCACGGCGCGAGCATGATCATGCTGGCCAAAGGTAACCGCAGCCAGCAGGTCACCGACGCCTGCCATAAGCACGGCGGCTTCTACCTCGGCAGCATCGGCGGCCCGGCGGCGGTGCTGGCGCAAAACAGCATCAAGAGCCTGGAGTGCGTGGCGTATCCTGAACTGGGAATGGAAGCCATCTGGAAAATTGAAGTAGAAAACTTCCCGGCGTTTATCCTGGTGGATGACAAAGGCAACGACTTCTTCCAGCAGATCCAGAATAAACAGTGCAAAGGGTGCTCACAGCGCTGAACGTTTCCATAACGCCGGAAGCAGCGACAGCGTATCGTTGATCAACCCGCGCTTGTCGCTGCCCGGCTTCCAGATAGTGACCATCGTCTGGCTTATCCCCTGGCTGCCCACTTCGGTGGGCAGCCTTTTTACATTTTTCCACTGCGTTGCCTGAAGATGGGTCGGCAAAAACCCCCAGCCGCAGCCCTGTTCCAGCAGGCCGCGCAGCATCTCCAGTTCGTTAGTGAAAAGCGTGTGCCCTGAAATTTGCAGGCGACGGGCAACCGGCTCGTCTGACGCGGGATGCATAATCACCTGTGGCACCAGAGAGAGATCGAGCAGCGACACCGGCGACGCAACCTCCGCAAAAAGCGCCGTTGCGGCGTAAAAATCCATTTCGATCGCCCCCAGCGCCCGCCACTCCATCTCATTGCCCACGCTGCGGTTGCGCGCCTGGCAGATCCCCAGATCGGCCTGACCGTTTGCCAGCATCGCTTCCGCCTCATCGCGCGATGCGCTGGTCAGGCTCAGGCGGATCTTTTTCGTCGCCAGTGTGGCAATCAGCGCCTGTAAAAAAGCTCTGGGGGTGAACGGATCGTAAGCGAGGGCAATGTCCTGCGTCGCGCTGTCCGGTACCGATCTGGCAAACGCCTCAAACGCTTTGACCTGGCGCATCAGCAGGTGCGCCTGCCGCTGAAGCTGCTCCCCCTCCGGCGTCAGGCGCAGGCTGCGCCCCTCCCGCAGGAACAGAGCATAGCCCAGCCCATCCTCAAGGAAATCGATCAGATCCCGCAGGGTAGTACGATCTTTGCCGAGTTTACTGGCCGCCTTCATCAGGCTGCCGTGTTCAGCGACGGCAGTGAACGCCTCAAGCTGGGCAAAGGAATAGATCAGTGATGCCACGCCATTCTCCACGCAATTTTTACGGGGGATTTTCCCCCATAACGCGTTTTTTATTATAGGCCGCAGGTTCTTAAACTGAAGTCCTTCCTGAGCCAAACGAGATAAATATGAAAATCAAAACAAACCGCACGCTGCTCGCGGCGCTGGTTGTCAGCAGCCTGCTCTCGCCCGCCGTTATGGCGGCCTGCAACGGTACCGACCTCACCACCTGTCCGGCGCCTTTCGATGCCAGACTCCCGGACGCGCATACCATGCTCACCTGGAGCCAGGCCGATCGCGTGGTGGGCTTTCGCAATGACTACCGCAACTACGCAGGGGATGTGTTTCGCCACGGCAACGCTACGCCGCTGCTGCCCGCAGAAAAACCGCTCACCGATGCCCGCTATCAGGTGAAGGGTAAGAGTTACACTCTTCAGGATTACCTGAAACGCCAGAACGTCAGCGGCATGCTGGTGCTGAAAAACGGCAAAGTGGCCTATAAATACCTGGGTGAAGGCAATACCGACTCAACGCTCTGGACGTCGCGTTCCGTGGGCAAATCGGTGGTCTCCGCGCTGGTGGGTGCTGCAATTAAAGAAGGGAAAATCCACTCCCTGGACGACCTTGTCACCCAATACGAACCTGACTTAAAAGGCACCGCCTGGGAGGGCGTAACGCTAAAACAGCTCATCACCCACACCTCTGGCGTGGCGTGGAACGAAGATTACACCAACCCGCAATCTGACTTCGCCCGGCTTACCGAGTGCGAAGCGAAGCCGGGCACCTACAACTGCGTGCGCACCCTGGTGAAGGGGTTACACCGTGAACACCCGGCGGGCGAAAACTGGTCCTATTCCTCGGGTGGCGCCTGGCTGTTAGGCGATGTGCTTGAGCGCGCCACCGGCATGACGCTCGCGGCGTATCTGGAGAAGACCATCTGGCAGCCGTACGGCATGGCGAGCGACGGCGTGTGGCATGCCTACAGCAAAGGCCAGCACGACGTGGGTGCGCATGGGTTCAACGCCACGCTGGAAGACTGGGGGCGTTTCGGGGAGTTTATCCTGCATAACGGTACGCTGCCGGACGGGAAGCAGATCCTCCCCGAGGGCTGGGTGAAACAGTCCTCAGCCTGGACACAGGCCAAAGGATCGGTGTCCGACGCGCATCCGAAGGGGTTATACGGCTACCAGTGGTGGAACAACGAAGTACCAGCCACCGCCACAAACGTGGAGCCGAAAGTCGAAAATTCGCTGAAGGATTCCCTGTGGGCGCTGGGTATATTTGGTCAGATGATCATGGTTAATCAGAAAGAAAATCTGGTTATCGTCCAGTGGTCCACCTGGCCGCAGGCAGAGCCGTCATTCAGCGCCCAGCCGCTGGAAGCGTCGCTGATGTTTAGCGCGATTGCGAACGCGCTGCGCTGATAATCCCAAGCCAGGCCCCGCCTGGCTTCTCACCTGCGCGATGTCACAAAACCGATATATCAGCAACTTAGCGAAATCGAGTAAATAAAAGATCACCGAAATGTTAAGTTATTGTTGAATATGTAAATACTGGTCAACGCTTTGTCATTAATGCACCACACGCATCAGTCCATGCGCTATTTGCGCTTATTAATTTCCACTTCCTGATCCAGTTTTCAGAAACAGACGAGCATAACGTCACTATAAAACTGGAGATAATCATGGTTTCCTCAACCTCACCTGCAACGCTTCGTGCCAAAGCGGGCGCGATTTTCCGCGTCACGTCGGGCAACTTTCTTGAGCAATTCGACTTCTTTCTGTTCGGCTTTTATGCCACCTACATAGCCCATACTTTTTTCCCGGCAAGCAGTGAATTTGCGTCGCTGATGATGACCTTCGCCGTCTTTGGCGCGGGCTTTCTGATGCGTCCGATCGGGGCCATTGTGCTGGGGGCTTACATTGATAAAGTGGGTCGCCGTAAAGGGCTGATCGTCACTCTGTCAATTATGGCCGCCGGAACCTTCCTGATCGTGCTGATCCCTTCTTACCAGAGCATTGGCCTGTGGGCGCCGCTGCTGGTGCTGACCGGCCGCCTGTTGCAGGGTTTTTCGGCAGGCGCCGAGCTGGGCGGGGTTTCGGTTTATCTGGCGGAGATCGCCACGCCGGGCCGCAAGGGTTTCTACACCAGCTGGCAGTCGGGTAGCCAGCAGGTCGCCATTATGATCGCGGCGGCGATGGGCTTCGCCCTGAATGTGGTGCTGGAAGAGAGTGCCATTCGCGAATGGGGGTGGCGTATTCCGTTCCTGTTTGGCTGTCTGATTGTGCCGTTTATCTTTTTCCTGCGCCGCAAGCTCGAAGAGACCGAGGAATTCAGCGCCCGTCGCCACCATCTGGCAATGCGTCAGGTCTTCACAACGCTGCTCGCCAACTGGCCGGTAGTCGTCGCGGGCATGCTGATGGTGGCGATGACCACCACCGCGTTTTACCTGATCACCGTTTACGCGCCGACCTTCGGTAAAAAAGTCCTGATGCTTAGCGCGTCGGACAGTCTTCTGGTCACGCTGCTGGTGGCGGTGTCCAACTTCATCTGGCTTCCGGTGGGCGGCGCGCTGTCGGATCGCTTCGGGCGTAAACCGGTGCTGATCGCCATGACGCTGCTGGCGCTGGCGACCAGCTATCCGGCACTGACGATGCTGGCCGCAGCCCCGAGCTTCTCAATGATGCTGACTGTGCTGCTGTGGCTCTCTTTCCTCTACGGCCTGTATAACGGCGCGATGATCCCGGCCCTGACGGAGATCATGCCAGCAGAGGTGCGCGTGGCGGGCTTCTCACTGGCTTACAGCCTGGCAACGGCGGTCTTTGGCGGTTTCACGCCGGTGATTTCGACTGCCTTAATTGAGTACACCGGCGACAAAGCCTCTCCGGGCTACTGGATGAGCTTTGCCGCCGTTTGCGCCCTGCTGGCAACGCTTTATCTCTATCGTCGTCGCACGTTAATCCTGCAAACTGCCGTTAAGGAGTGATTCCTCATGCTTACATTCAGAACGGTGATTGCCGCCCTGACCTTCGCCACCCTCAGCGCGGGCGCGCTTGCGCAGGATGTGACGGTGATGATTTCTGGCGGCTTCAAAGCGGCGCTGGAGAAGCTGACGCCGCAGTACGAAGCGCAAAGCGGTGACAGGCTCATTGTGATCTCCGGCCCGTCGATGGGCAAAACGCCGCAGGCCATTCCGGCCCGGCTTGCCCGGGGCGAAAAAGCGGACGTGGTGATTATGGTGGGCGATGCGCTGGCGAAACTGGAACAGGATCGCAGGACGGCGGCGGGCTCTCGCGTGGAGCTGGCGGATTCGCCCGTCGGGATGGTCGTCAAAGCGGGCGCGCCGGTGCCGGATATCAGTACGGTGCCTGCCCTGCGGCAAACGCTGCTGAAGGCGCATTCCATGGCTTATTCCGACAGCGCCAGCGGCCGGTATGTAGAGAGCCAGCTGTTCCGTAAGCTGGGCATCGACGGCCAGGTCCACGATAAAGCGCACCGGGTTGAGCGCATCCCGGTGGCGTCTGAAGTGGCAAAAGGGAAATACGATCTCGGCTTTCAGCAGGTGAGCGAGCTTCTGCCGGTCCCGGGGGTGATGTTTGTGGGTAAGTTGCCTGACGACATGCAGTACATTACCCGTTTCGCCGGAGCCGTAACGCAGAAGGCTGACCATCCCGAACAGGGAAAAGCGCTGCTGGCCTTTCTCTCTTCGCCACAGGCTGCCAGCGTCATTACAGCAACGGGCTTAACGCCCGTCAGTGCACCTCGCGATACTGCTCGGTAATCAGCGTTTCGAGTTCGGCAGCAATATAGGACTGGATCCGCCCGCGGCGGCGGATCAGCCCCACGGTTCGCCTGACCTCAGGCTCGGTTAAAGGTACCGACGTCAGCAGCGAATGCTCTGCGCGGGGCATTGACATGGCGGGAACGGCCGCAATGCCGATCCCGGCTTCAACCATCCCCAGCATGGTCGTCACGTGCCGCGTTTCGCAGATGCTGGGGCGCTCAGGCCGAATATGCCCGACCCGCTGGTCGAGAAGATTGCGGTTGCCGGAGGTCTTATCCAGACCGATATAATCCTGCTGATAAAAAGCCTGCCACGTCAGGCTTTTTCTTTTTGCAAGCGGGCTGTCGCGCCGGCAGGCAGCCACGTAGACATCCTCCACCAGCGGGACAAACTCGATGTCGGGCTGCAAACTCCGGGCAAAGCAGATACCAAAATCCGCCTGTCCGCGGGTGACGGCCTCGATAACATTTCCGGCGCTGCTGTCGATCAGTTTTATGCGCACGCGGGGGTAACGGGACTGAAAGCGGCGGATAACATCCGGCATAAAGTAACAGGCGGCGGACGGCACCGTCGCCACGGTGATTAGCCCCGTACGCTCCTCGCTGGCCTTATCGATATCCGAAAGCATGGACTCCACATCAGCAAGCAGCTGTCCGCATCGGTCGGCAAAGGTCTGTCCATACAGGGTCAGCGTGACGCGCCGGGTGGTTCTGTCGAACAGTTTTGTCCCCAGTGCCGCCTCGAGCTTTTCAATTCTTCGACTCAACGCCGACTGGGAAAGGCAGATAGACTCCGCCGCAAGACGGAAATTGCCATATTCCAGTAAAGCGCGGAAGGCATAGAGATCGTTGAGGTCAAAATTGACGGGCATACTGACGGGATCCTTAAGCACGGTAGGGTAAGAAGAGATTTATCATAGTCGCGCACGACATACTTCACAAAATGAAGGGGATACCCCTAAAGCGCTATCAACCTGACGGCACATAGTGATAGTTTATGCGGGCTGGATTCCTCTTAAACAGGCTGCCAGTCTGCATGCAGCCGAAGAGGAGTGTCATACTGCTTAACAGAGTATGTTGGCATGCTAACAGCCCCTGACCTTTCCATTTTGTTCACGTGCGAGTAACGAGCAAAGCGATGATTAAGTGGCCCTGGAAAACGAACGACGCTGGTCGAAATATGGCGCTGCCCTGGGATGAGGCTCTGGCGATCCCCGTGCTGGCGAATCTCTTGCCTGAAGAGCAATCAAAGCTGATTCAGCTGGCCGAGCGTTTTTTACAGCAAAAACGGCTGGTACCGCTACAGGGCTTCGAACTGGATCCGCTTAAAAATTCCCGCATCGCCCTGCTCTTCTGCTTGCCGGTGCTGGAGCTGGGTATCGAATGGCTGGATGGCTTCCACGAAGTGCTGATCTACCCGGCGCCGTTTATCGTCGATGATGAGTGGGAGGATGACATCGGGCTGGTGCACAACCAGCGTATGGTGCAGTCCGGGCAAAGCTGGCAGCAAGGGCCAATCATCCTCAACTGGCTGGATATTCAGGACTCGTTCGATGCCTCGGGCTTCAACCTGATCATTCACGAAGTGGCGCATAAGCTGGATACCCGCAACGGCGATCGCGCCAGCGGCGTGCCGCTGATCCCGCTGCGTGAAGTCGCGGGATGGGAGCACGACCTGCACGCGGCGATGGAAAACATTCAGGATGAGATAGACCTGGTGGGTGAAAGCGCGGCCAGCATTGATGCCTATGCCGCGACCGATCCCGCCGAGTGCTTTGCAGTGCTGTCCGAGTATTTCTTTAGCGCACCTGAGCTTTTTGCCCCGCGCTTCCCGGCGCTGTGGCAGCGTTTTTGCCAGTTTTATCAGCAGGATCCGCTCCAGCGTCTGCGGCAAAGTGAGGACGCAGCCAGCACATCCTCTCATCCGTTCCACTAATGTTTAAGGGGTACGATCGGTCGATCGTACCCACAGGCTCACCGCGAGAAACAGCAGCGCCATTCCCCATGCGGCAGTAATCAAAAACTGCTCACCGTAAAAGCGCGTCACCACAGGTACCAGCAGCGCGCTGGCCCCGTACCCCAGCGTATGGCTGGTGGCGATCACCCCTGCGCCTTTGCCCGTCGTCAGCCGATCGTTGAGCAAAAGCTGGTATCCCGGCGTTGCCATGGCGGCCCCCAGCGAAGTGATGACAATTCCCACGTAGAACAGGGCTAAACTGGCGAGACACATCAGCCCAAGACCCGCCACCATCAAGACCGCGGCAATTAAGAGTAAAACTCTCGGGGTAAAATGCTGCGGGCGTACCACCAGAAACTGCGCCGCCAGGGTCGCCAGCGCGGCCAGGCTCAGCAGCAGCGCGACATGATGGCTGATTTGCACGGCATCGCCATTAAATAACGGGTGAAGATGCGGCGATAAACCAAGCTGCATCAGGCTGACCAGCGCCGCCAGCAGCAGTGCCAGCACCAGGAAAGGCAGCATGGAGGCCTGTAACCGCGTCGACTGGTGCGCCACCGGCGGCAGCGGGGGATCGGCGGCTTCGCGCAGCACCAGCAGCAGCGCGATAAACGGCGCCACCGCCATCAGCCAGAGCGGTGCGACCGGGCTGACGCTGAGCATCAGCGCGGCCAGGGGCGGTCCCAGCAGACGCCCGCAGCTAAGGCCAGAGCTTATCGTCGCCAGCGCCGCCATCCTTTTATCCAGCCCCGCGCGTTGAATGGCCCACGTCTGGGCCGCAGGCACCAGCCCTGATACCGTCAGGCCGTACAGCATGCGCGACAGCACCAGGCCTGCCATTCCCCAGAGAGCATTCAGCGCGCCGTTCGCCATCGCCCAGACCACCAGCGCCATCACGACAAAGCTCGCCAGATAGCCTCCCAGCGAGGCCAGCATAACGATCTTACAGCCGTACCGCTCGCTCTGGCGTCCCCACCAGGGCGATGCGGGTAAAAAGAGCATCGAGCCGAACATCAGCAGCCCGGCCCAGACGGAGAGCGACAGTCCGGTCAGGGAGACCAGCTGCGGCAGCATAACCAGCAAACCGTTTTGCCCAATACCTAATAAACCGGCGCCCAGTGCCAGGGGCCAGTTAGCTTTAGGGGTCACAACGTCAGTGAGATTCTCAGTACGGGTGCGCATAAAATTGTGAAGATAATGTCAATAAATGTGTGGAAATTATGAAGTTTATGAAAACAAATATTGCAAAAATAGTTGCCACTGTAAACAGAATGAATATCATAACGAGAATTATTATCAGTAATGGAATGAGGTACAACTATGCGTACTCTGCCCCGCTCCGCCGGTACAGATGTTGCGGCCCAATGTTTTTTGAACGCGCTGCTGCGCGAAACGAAGGACTGGCATTATCTTCCCGCAACCCGTGCGGATGAGTTATCACAGATTCATATCCCGCTCTCCCCAACCCAGGCCATTCGGGTTCCGGTACGCTATTTCTCCCCCACGCAGCATCACCAGTATCGTTTTCCGGCAACGCTGATTCAGGCCGACAGCGACGGCGGTGACACGGTCACATTTCATCAACTGATTGATTTCATTCTTCAAAAAGAGACGATAAAAGGCGAGCTGGATGCCGATACGCTGGCTCGCTTTAAGCAGCGCGTCCTGGAAAGCCATACGCACACCTGGCAGGCCATTGATTTACGCCACAACTGGGCAAACCTGCGCGATAAGCCGCTGACGTTTGCCGAAGCGGAACAGGCGCTGCTGGTCGGCCATGCTTTTCATCCTGCCCCAAAGTCGCACGAGCCGTTCAACGAGGCCGAGGCGCGTCGCTATCTGCCGGATTTCGCCTCCCGCTTCCCGCTGCGCTGGTTTGCGGTTGAGCATGAGCTGATTACCGGCGACAGCCTGAATGTCTCCCTGCGGGAACGTCTGCTGCGCTTTACAGCGCAGAGCGCGCCGGCCCTTCTCGGTCACTTCACCGACACCTGCTGGCTGCTGCCGATGCACCCGTGGCAGGCCGACTATCTGCTGGAGCAGGACTGGTGCCAGCGTCTGGTAGAAAAAGGCGCCCTGCGCGATCTGGGCGAAGCCGGTGCGCAATGGCTGCCCACCAGCTCTTCCCGCTCGCTGTACAGCGAAACCAACAGCGACATGATTAAGTTTTCCCTGAGCGTGCGGCTGACCAACTCCGTGCGCACGCTGTCGGTGAAAGAGGTTAAGCGCGGCATGCGCCTGGCGCGGCTGGCGAAAACGGCACGCTGGCAGGAACTTCAGGCGCGCTACCCGACCATGCGCGTGATGCAGGAGGACGGCTGGGCGGGGCTGTGCGATGAGCACGGCGTCGTTCAGGAAGAGAGCCTGATGGCCCTGCGCGTCAACCTGCTGTTCGATACCCCTGAAACGCAAACCAACGTGCTGGTGAGCCTGACCCAGGCCGCGCCGGACGGCGGCGACAGCCTGCTCGCCGCGGCGGTGCGTCGTCTGAGCCAGCGTCTGGATCTCCCGCTCGCCCAGGCCGCGCGCTGCTGGCTGGACGCCTACTGCGACCGGGTATTGCTTCCGCTGTTCAGCGCCGAGGCGGACTACGGTCTGGTCCTGCTGGCGCACCAGCAAAATATCCTCGTTGAGATGCAGCAGGATTTCCCCGTTGGGCTGATCTACCGCGACTGCCAGGGCAGCGCCTGGACTGAAGGGGCCGACGCGTGGCTGAAAGAGGCAGGTGAAACCGAGGTGGAAAACCGCTTCGGTGAGAGCCAGCTGCTGCGCTACTTCCCTTATTACCTGCTGCTGAACTCTACCCTTGCCGTCACCGCCGCGCTCGCCGCCGCCGGCTTCGACAGCGAAGAGAACCTGATGTCCCGCGTGCGTGACGCGCTGGCCGAACTGCGCACCACGGCGAAGCAGACCCGCTGCCTCGATTACGTGCTCGACAGCCCGACCTGGAACTGCAAAGGCAACTTCTTCTGCTATCTGCACGATCGCAACGAAAACACCATCGTCGATCCGGCGGTGATCTATTTCGACTTTAGCAACCCGTTTTATAAGGAGAAGGCGTGATGGCAAACGCGAATATCGTCCATTCCGGCTACGGCTTTCGCTGCACGGTCACGGAACAAAACCTGCCGCTGACGCTGGGTCTCGACGGCAGCGCGGTGCTGGAGCGGCTGACCGGGCTCCCGGACAGCTGGCTGGTGGACGCCCTCGACCAGCTGTTTGTTGCCGCGCCCGCCCTGACCGGCATTACCCTGCCGTGGGCAGCCTGGCAGGATGAACCTCAGGCGCAGGCGCTGTTTAGCCTCGTTCACGGGGACTATCTGGCGCGTGAAATTTTCTGGCAGCTGCCGCTGTGGCTGAAAGGCGAACGTCCGCAGGCGAGCGGCGGAATGCAGTTTGACGAAAGCCGTCAGCTGTACTTCCCGCTGCGCCCTCACCGTCCGCAGAGCGAGGTGTACCGCCGTTACGATCCGCAGATTAAGCGCACCCTGAGCTTCCGCGTGGCGGACGTGGCGCTGGACGGCGAGCGCTTTACCCGCTGGATGAATAACCCGCGCGTAAATGCCTTCTGGGAGATGGCGGGACCGCAGGCCGAGCAGGAAAACTACCTGCGCCGCCAGCTCGACTCGACCTATTGTTACCCGGTTATCGGCTGCTTCGATGACCAGCCGTTCGGCTATTTTGAACTCTACTGGGCGGCAGAAGATCGCATTGGCCGCCACTACCGCTGGCAGCCGTTTGACCGCGGGCTGCACATGCTGGTGGGTGAAGAAAACTGGCGCGGCGCGCAATACATCCGCAGCTGGCTGCGCGGCCTGAGCCACTATCTGTATCTCGATGAACCGCGCACCACGCGCATTGTCGCCGAGCCGCGCTTCGACAACCAGCGTCTGTTCCGCCATCTGGCGTCCGCCGGTTTCGACACGGTGAAAGAGTTCGACTTCCCGCACAAACGCTCCCGTCTGATCATGAGCGAGCGTCACCGCTTCTTCCACGAGGTGGAACTGTGAACGCACTCTGGCAGAAAGTGAACCGCGAGATGGTGGCGAAGATCCTCGCCGAACTGGAATATGAACGCACCCTGCGCGCCGAGCCGGTTTCGGCGGACAACTGGCGCATCAGTATGGGCAACGCGTGCTGGCAGTTTCGCGCCACGCGTGGGATATGGGGCTGGCTGCATATTGACCCTGATACCCTGACCACCACCAGCGGCGCGGCGGTCGAAGCGGAAAACGCGCTGCTGCAACTGGCCACCGTGCTGGAGATGAGCGACGCGCAAACGGCGGAGCACATGGAAGATCTCTACGCCACGCTGCGGGGTGACATGCAGCTGTTGCAGGCGCGTGAAACGCTGGATGCCGATGCGCTGATCCACCTCGACCCGGACGAACTACAGTGCCTGATGCGCGGTCACCCGAAGTTTATTTTCAACAAGGGACGCCGCGGCTGGGGGCTGGATGCCCTGCGCCTGTACGCGCCGGAATATCGCGGGCGTTTCCGCCTGCACTGGGTCGCCGTGCAGCGCGAGCGTCTGGTCTGGAGCAGCGACGCCGATTGCGATATTAACGCCCTGCTCTCCAGCGCCATGGACGATGCCGAGCGCGAGCGGTTCGACGCCCGCTGGCAGGAGCTGGATCTGGACGACAGCTGGCTGCCGGTGCCGCTGCACCCGTGGCAGTGGCAGCAAAAAATTGCCATTCATTTCCTGGCGCAGCTCGCGCGCGGTGAGATGGTAGAGCTGGGTGAGTTCGGCGATGAGTATCTGGCGCAGCAGTCCCTGCGCACGCTGACCAACGCCAGCCGTCGCGCGCCGTATGACATCAAGCTGCCGCTGACTATCTACAACACCTCCTGCTATCGCGGTATTCCGGGCAAGTATATCGCCGCCGGTCCGCTGGCCTCGCGCTGGCTACAGCAGCAGTTCGCCAGCGATGCCACGCTGATTCACTCCGGGGCGCAGGTGCTTGGCGAACCCGCAGCCGGATATCTGTCGCATCCGGGTTATGCCGCATTGCCTGAGGCGCCGTACCGCTATCAGGAGATGCTGGGGGTGATCTGGCGCGAGAACCCATCCTGCTATTTACAGGATGGCGAACAGGCGGTGCTGATGGCGGCGCTGATGGAAACCGATAACCAGGGGCGCCCGCTGATTGACGCGTGGATCAAACGCTCGGGGTTAACCGCTGACGCATGGCTGGAAAAGCTGTTTGAGGCGACGGTGATCCCCTTCTATCACCTGCTCTGTCGCTACGGGGTGGCGCTCATCGCCCACGGCCAGAACGTCACGCTGGTGATGAAAGATTACGTTCCGCAGCGCATTTTCCTGAAGGATTTTCAGGGCGACATGCGCCTGGTGGATGAAGATTTCCCGCAGGCGAAGAGCCTGCCGGAGCAGGTAAAAGCGGTGACGGCGCGCCTCAGCGCGGATTACATCATCCACGACCTGCAAACCGGCAACTTTGTCACGGTGCTGCGCTTTATATCCCGCCTCACCCTGCAATGCGGCGTGAGCGAAACCCGCTTCTATCAGATCCTGGCGCTGGTGTTACGTCGCTATATGGCCGCCCATCCGGATCTTGCGGCGCGCTTCGCCAAATTCGACCTGTTTAAGCCGCAGATTATTCGCGTGATCCTCAACCCGGTCAAACTGACCTTCTCTGAACACGACGGCGGCAGCCGCATGCTGCCGAACTACGTCTGCGATCTTGATAACCCTCTTTTTCTGGTCTCCCAGGAGTCAGCGCAATGAAAACCTATGATTTCATCGGCATTGGTATCGGTCCGTTCAACCTCAGTATTGCCGCGCTGGCAGAGGGGCTGGACGGTTTTAGCTCGCTGTTTCTTGAACGCAAGCCGCACTTCTCCTGGCACCCGGGGATGATGGTGCCGGACTGCCATATGCAGACCAGCTTCCTGAAGGATCTGGTCAGCGCCGTGGAGCCAACCAACCGCCACAGCTTCCTGAACTATCTGGTACAGCGCAAAAAGTTCTACCGTTTCCTCACCACCGAGCAGCGCACCGTGTCGCGCGAGGAGTTTGCCGACTACCTGTGCTGGGCGGCGGATAACCTCACTAACCTGGCCTTCAGCCAGCAGGTACAGCAGGTCAGCTTTGATGAGCAAAACGGCCTGTTTGAGGTCGTGACCCAGCGGGATCGCTTCCTGGCGCGCCACGTCTGCGTGGGGATTGGGAAGCAGATCAATCTCCCAGACTGCGTCACCGCGCAGGACGACACCTGCTTCCACGCCAGCGAAATGATGCTGCGCACGCCGGATTTAGCGGGCAAGCGCGTCACCGTCGTCGGCGGCGGCCAGAGCGGTGCGGATCTGTTTTTAAATATCTTCCGTGGGGAATGGGGGCAGCCGCTGAGCCTCAACTGGGTGTCGCGCCGCAACAACTACAACGCGCTGGATGAAGCCGCGTTTGCCAATGAGTATTTCACGCCGGAGTACGTGGACAGCTTCTCGACCCTTGGTGACGACGCCCGACGTCAGATGTTGAAGGAGCAGAAGATGACCTCCGACGGGATCACCACGGAGTCGCTGCTGGCCATCTATCGCGCCATGTATCACCGCTTCGAAGTGCTGCGCGAAAAACCCTGGGCGCATCTGATGCCGTCCCGCTCGGTGACGGCGCTGACGCGCCAGGAAACCGGACATCGCCTCAGCATCCAGCATCACCTGGACGGCGGGCGCGAACAGCTGGAGAGCGACGTGGTGATTTTCGCCACCGGCTACCGCGCCGTGCAGCCCGCGTTTCTCGCCCCGCTCTCTTCCCGACTGCGTCTGGATGAGAATGAAGCCTTCTGCATCAACAACGATTTCACCCTTGAATGGGACGGCCCGCAGAGCAACCGCCTGTTTGCCGTCAATGCCGGGATGCACCGTCTCGGTATTGCCGAACCCCAGCTCAGCCTGATGGCCTGGCGCGCGGCGCGAATTTTGAATCGCGCTCACGATGACGAGCCGTTTGAGCTGGCAACCACCCCCGGCGTGATCCACTGGCGGAGCACCACCAGCCCGGAGAGCAGCCAGGTTTTTAAATCATTAATGAAGACCACCGAGTACTGACACACACATTCAGGATCAACATAACAATGAAACGTTCTCATCTTTGGGTTTTAAATCCGTGCTTGCTTGCCATGCTTTCTACCTCTGCGTGGGCGGAAGAACAAAAGGAAGAAGATATTGTGGTCTCCGCCAGCCGGGCACATCGCAGCGTGGCAGAGATGGCGCAAACCACCTGGGTTATTGAGCGGGCGGAAATTGAGCAGCAGGTTCAGGGCGGGAAAGAGATTAAAGACGTGCTGGCCCAGCTGATCCCCGGCATGGACGTCAGCAGCCAGGGACGTACCAACTACGGCATGAACCTGCGCGGTCGCTCCATGATGGTGATGGTGGACGGCGTACGTCTGAACTCTTCCCGCAGCGACAGCCGCCAGCTCGACTCTATCGATCCGTTCAACATTGACCGCATCGAAGTGATCTCCGGCGCCACCTCGCTGTACGGCGGCGGCAGTACCGGCGGTCTGGTGAACATCGTCACCAAAAAAGGCCAGCCGGAGACCGAGGTGGAGTTCCAGACCGGGGCAAAAAGCGGGTTTAACAGCCATAACGACCATGATGAGAACGTCTCCGCAGCCGTGAGCGGCGGCAATGACAACGCCTCTGGCCGTCTGTCGGTCTCCTATCAGCGCTACGGCGGCTGGTATGACGGCAACGGCGACGAGGTGATTATCGATAACACCCAGACCGGCTTGCAGTATTCCGACCGTATCGACGTGATGGGGACAGGCACCATCAACATCGACGATCATCAGCAGCTCCAGTTAACCACGCAGTACTACAAGAGCGAATCCGACGGCAAGCACGGCCTGTTCCTTGGGGAGAATTTTGCTGCGGTCACGGGCGATGCCAAAGCCTATAATAAAGATAACCTGAACTCTGACCGTATCCCGGGCACAGAGCGTCACCTGATCAACCTGCAATACTCGAACACCGATTTCTGGGGTCAGGATCTGGTTGCGCAGATTTACTACCGTGACGAGAGCCTGACCTACTACCCGTTCCCGACGCTGAGCAAAGGCGCGGTGACCAGCATTGGCGCGTCCCAGCAGAAAACCGATTTTTACGGCGGCAAGCTAACGCTAAACAGCAAGCCGATGGACGACCTGACCCTCACCTGGGGTGTGGATGCCGACCACGAAACGTTCGATGCCAACCAGCAGTTCTTTGACTTGAGCAAAGCGGCGGCGAGCGGCGGCATGGAGCTGGACAATGCCTACAACGTGGGCCGTTATCCGGGTTACAGCATTACCAACCTCGCGCCGTTCCTGCAAGCCAGCTATGACATTGACGCCATCACCCTGAGCGGCGGCGTGCGTTACCAGTACACCGAAAACAAGGTGGACGATTTTGTCGGCTACGCCCAGCAGCAGGCAATCGCCACGGGCAAAGCGACCTCCGCTGACGCGGTACCGGGCGGGAAAACCGACTACAACAACTTCCTGTTTAACGCCGGGATCCTTGGACGTCTTACCGAACAGCAGCAGCTGTGGTTTAACTTCTCCCAGGGCTTCGAGATCCCGGACCTGGCGAAGTACTACGGTTCCGGCACCTATCAGCTGGTCGATGGTCACTATCGCCTGCAAAACAGCGTCAACGTGAACGACTCAACGCTGGACGGTATTAAGGTCAATGCTTACGAGCTGGGCTGGCGCTTCACCGGCGATAACCTGCGTACCCAGGTGGCGGCCTACTACTCGCTCTCGGATAAAACCATCACCATCAACAAGAGCGACATGACCATCAACCTGGAGGACGATAAACGTCGTATCTATGGGGTTGAAGGCCAGGTGGACTATTTCTTCACCGACAGCGACTGGAGCACCGGGGCGAACTTTAACGCCATCAAGTCCGAAACGCGTGAAAACGGGAAATGGGAGAAGCTGACGGTCGATAGCGCCAGCCCGTCTAAAGCCAGCGCATGGGTTAACTGGGCGCCGGGCGACTGGGCCCTGCGCGTGCAGAGCACACAAACCTTCGACGTGTCTGACGCCGACGGTAAGAAGATTGATGGCTATAACACCGTTGATTTCCTGGGCAGCTACGCCCTGCCGGTGGGCAAAGTCAGCTTCAGCGTGGAGAACCTGCTGGACAAAGACTACACCACCGCCTGGGGCCAGCGCGCACCGGGGCTGTATAGCCCAACCTATGGCTCACCGGGTCTTTATACTTATAAAGGCCGTGGACGTACGTTTGGTCTGAACTACTCCGTTCTGTTCTGATCCTGCGCGCCGCCTGCGGGCGGCGCATTTTGCTGTGCAATTTGAAAGCAAATTTGCTATTAAATCATCGGTTTGCTGAAATTCTCGGCAAACGAACAAAAACGATGTTTTCCCCTTTGACAAGGCGCACGCAGGTCGATAATATGCGCCTCGTTCACACGATTCCTCTGTAGTTCAGTCGGTAGAACGGCGGACTGTTAATCCGTATGTCACTGGTTCGAGTCCAGTCAGAGGAGCCAAATTTGAAAAGCCTGCTTTTAGAGCAGGCTTTTTGCTTTTGTGGGTTACAACACAAACTCGTAATGAGAACCATCGGGTAGTTCTACATCCAGCCGTAGCTTCCCTCCGGCGGCCTCAACGTAGCGTTTCAAAGAAGAAAGCTTAATATCGCGTCCTGCCTTTTCCATGACGGCGACAGTAGGTTGTTTAATACCCAACGCCCTGGCCATATCTACCTGCGTTTTTTGCACTTTTTCACGTAACTCGGCCAGATGGATATTGAGCAAAATATCCGTTGCCATTGCCTGTGCGCTGGCAACAACCTCAGGTTTTTCATCTGCAATAAGCTGCTCCAGGGTTCTGCCCATCGCGTTAATTCCTCTCTTTTAATGTGTTCAGCCAGCGAGTGTATTCCCGATCCGCAACGAGGAGCATCTCATCGTAAAATCGCCTTTCATTACCGACCTTATTGCCCGCACACAGTACAATACCCGTACGGTTCGAATCGAAAGCGAAAAATGCCCTCAGCGGATCACCCTTACTCTGGATACGCAACTCTTTCATGTTGCTGTGGCGGGAGCCTTTCAGCGTATCGGCATACGGTCTGGACAGACCCGGTCCCCTCTCCCGCAAAACAAGTAGCGCGGCCAGTACGCTGGCTCTCTCGCTATCGTTTAATGAGGTGAACCAGTCGTCAAACCTGTCCGTAGTTTTAATCGCCCACACGGGACCTCCTTGTACAACATAGATCAAAAACTATATAGATGCAAAACTATAGTGCCGATTATGCAGACAGATTGGCTGGTATGCAGGTTAAGGATGCAAAATATGGAAGCCGTCTTCAGAAATAAAGGAGAAACAGGGTGAAGGGGGAATACAAGCCCGGAAAGCGCAGCGCACCCGGGCAAACGCGTAGTTAAATCTGATAATCGATCGCCACCTCTTCCGGCTCCATCACCTGGCGTTTGATCTCATCCACGGAAAGCCCCGCGTTGCATAGCTCAATAAAACGCCACACGTAGTTACGCTGAAGCTGCCCGCGCTTTAGCCCCAGCCAGACGGTATTCGCATCGAACAGGTGACGCGTATCCAGACGCACCAGATTTCCGGCTTCATATTCGCCGCCAGACTGCTCGGCCACCAGGCCAATCCCCAGTCCTAACTCGACGTAGGTTTTGATCACGTCGGAATCCTGCGCGCTCAGCACCACGTCCGGCGTGAGCCCTTTACGCTTGAACGCTTCATCTATGCGCGAACGCCCGGTAATGCCCTGCCGGTAGGTGATAAGCGGCCATTTGACGATCTCTTCCAGCGTCAACGGTGAAACCTGGTTCAGCGGGTGTTCGGCGGGTAATAGCAGGCTGTGGTGCCAGCGGAACCACGGGAACGCCACCAGCAGCGGGTCATTGCTCAGCCGTTCACTGGCGATACCGATATCGGCCCCACCGTTATGCAGCAGCACTTCAATTTCCTGCGGCGTGCCCTGGATCAGTTCGAGACGTACGTCCGGGAAGATCTCACGAAATGCTTTGATAACCGTCGGAAGACTGTAGCGCGCCTGTGTATGGGTGGTGGCGATAGTCAGCACACCCGAAGCGTCGTTGGTAAAGAGATCCGCCAGCCGACGAACGTTGCTGGCCTCGTTGAGAATGCGCTCAGCGATGGTCAGCAATGCCTTGCCTGGCTCGGTCATACCCAGCAGGCGCTTGCCGCGACGGATAAAAATCTCAATGCCTAACTCCTCCTCCAGCTCGCGGATATGTCGGCTGACACCCGACTGAGAGGTGTAAAGCATATTGGCGACTTCGGTCAGGTTGTAATCCCGCCTGGCCGCCTCACGAATAATTTTAAGTTGCTGGAAATTCACAATTCACTCCGGCGCATCTGACATAAGGCTATTGTTAGAGTCAGGCGGGCTGGAGAACAAATAATAAAAACCAGCATCTTATGCTTATTTGGAATATCAGCTGACGAGTTGCAGCTCGCGATTTTCCAGCGACGGCTTACTGACCAGAGACATCAGGATCTCTTTCACCGCCTGCGCCTGCGGCGACAGGGAGCCGCGCGCGGACATATTCAACGACAGCGGTAAGCTCATGGATGGCGTGGTGATGCGGGCCATCCAGCCGTTCGCCGCGCTGCACAGTGAACGTGCGGCAGACTCGGGCAGAACCGTTACACCCATGCCGCTGGCAATGGCGGCAGTCAGCGTGGAGATGGAATCAATCTCGCCGATGATCTTCGCCGTCAGACGGCGCAGCGAGAACGCTTCGTCAACGCGCACGCGCACGGCACTGTAGTCGCGCGGCAGGAACAGGTTCATCTCTGCCACAGCGGTTAAATCAATGCTCTGACCGGGACAATCACGGGTACCGACCAGGTAAAGATCTTCCTTCAGCAGCGGCTGGCTGGTGATCCCGGCAACCGGGGAGCGATCGTACAGCACCGCCATATCCAGCTGACCGTTGAGCAGTTTGTCATTGAGCACGGAACCACTGTTCTCATGCAGATAAACCAGCACTTCCGGTAGCTCCGCGCGCACCGCCTGAAGCAGCGGCATGGTGACAGACGATGCGGCCGTTCCCGGCGCCAGGCCAATGGAGACATGGCCGCTCAGGGTCTGACCCACATTGTGCACGGCCAGCTGCGCCTGTTCACACTGACGCAGGATCGTGCGGGCATGGGTATATAAAATTTTTCCCGCTTCGGTAGGCGTTACGCCGCGCTTGGTGCGGATCAACAGTTGCTGGTCCATTTCGCCTTCCAGAGTCGCGACCTGCTGGCTCAGCGCAGGCTGCGCGATATGCAGCACTTCAGCCGCCTGGGTCAGGCTGCCGATATCGACGATTTTTACGAAGTATTTCAGTCGTCTTAAGTTCATGTTGCCCCCTGTTCGAAAATAGCGTGCCGGTAACGGCTGTGTTGTTAAACAGGTTTTGCAATATGGATGCCAGTTTTTTGCAGCGGGTGTGTGTCTCCGCTAAGCGGCTGAAAATAAGGAAAGCCAATCACTGGTGCCTGTTTTGAGACGGGGACAACGGTTTCCGATCTGCCCCATTCGGGGTATATCTGCACAATTATGGTGCATTCCGTTGGCAAAAACGTCACTTTGCTGGTTTTGTCAGCAAACAGTTCAAAGTCGGCGATCCATCCTTTGACAAGGCGTACGCAGGTCGATAATATGCGCCCCGTTCACACGATTCCTCTGTAGTTCAGTCGGTAGAACGGCGGACTGTTAATCCGTATGTCACTGGTTCGAGTCCAGTCAGAGGAGCCAAATTTGAAAAGCCTGCTTTTAAAGCAGGCTTTTTGCTTTTCTGCGTTCGGTCAGTTTGTCGGGTGGCGGCTTCGCCTTACCCGACCTACATTCTGCCTTCGGTAAAATTGTCGGGTGGCGGCTTCGCCTTACCCGACCTACGGTCCTGTAGGCCCGGTAAGCGCAGCGCCACCGGGCATAGCAAGCTTCACCGGCATCCCCGACCGCCGTTCCAGCTCAGCCCCCGCCCCTTCACTTATTAGCTGCGTCCTTTGTGCGGCTGAAATGGGCAGCGGCACCTTATTTGTCGATTCAAATTCCGCGCGATTGCGTGACAGCGGCTCGTGAACCTCTACCCAACGGCTACCGTCCGGCTCGGTGGTCACCTTTAAGGGCTGATCGATAAGCTGTACCCTCGTCCCCACCGAAACGTTATCGAACAGGTATTTGATATCGTTATTACGCAGGCGAATGCAGCCCTGGCTGACGCGCAGACCAATGCCGAAATTTGAGTTGGTACCGTGGATCGCGTACAGCCTGCCGATATAGAGGGCATACAGCCCCATCGGGTTATCCGGCCCGGCGGGAACGAACGCGGGCAACGTTTTCCCCTCTTTCGCGTAAGCGCGTCGCGTATTTGGCGTGGGTGACCAGGTTGGGCCTTCCTGTTTGCGCTCAACGGCGGTTACCCAGTTACGCGGCGTTTCGCGCCCGGCCTGACCGATGCCAATAGGCAGCACCTCAACCGTGTTGCTGCCGGGTGGATAATAGTAAAGTCGCATTTCCGCGACGTTCACCACAATCCCCTCGCGCACGGTTGGCGGCAGAATAAGCTGCTGCGGCACCACCAGCTGTGTTCCGGCTCGCGGTAAAAACGGATCCACGCCAGGATTGGCTTCCAGCATATTGCTCAACCCCTGTCCGTGCTGCGCTGCAAACGCTTCGAGCGGCAGGGTATTGCCCTCAGGCACGGTGATGGTGATTGGCGCCCCCACCAGACGGCTGCCCTCGGGAGGGAGGGGGTAGGTTACAGCAGATGCAGCGGGAACCAGAATACCAAGCGTAAAAACGAACGAGGCAAATCGAATCATAGTGTTCTGTACTCAGTCAAAGAGAAAGCCTGCCAGTGGGCAGGCTTAGCCTACTCATTCAGTCATCTTTTCGTCGTGCGCCATCTCCGGGTAAGGACTTTTTCTGCTTCAACAATCATGAACATCGCAAACCCAATCAGGAAGGTAATGATCCAGTAGCGGAACGGTAGCGCTTCGGTACCGAACAGCATTTGCATGAACGGCGCATAGATGATCAGAAGCTGAAGGGCCAGAAGTACGCCGCTCACGATCCATATCCCCTTGTTAGCCAGCAGACCTTTACTCAGGGAGAAGCCGTCGGTGACGCGGCAGTTGAGCATGTAAAACCACTGGGCGGTGACCAGCGTTTGCAGCAACACGGTGCGAATGAACTCCGGTGAGTAGCCGCGTGGTTGCAGCCAGGCCTCCAGCACAAAGGCGCTGATGGCAATCATCAGGCCGACAAACACTACTCGCCAGATGGCATAACCGTCCATCACATGCAGGTTAGACTTACGCGGCGGCCGGTTCATGATGTCCTTCTCACCCGCTTCAAACGCCAGGCCAAACGACAGCGTTGCAGAGGTTGCCATGTTCATCCACAGGATCAGTACCGGCGTTAGTGGGATCAGGTTCCCCGCCAGCAGGGCAATAATGATCAGTAAGGCCTGGGCGATGTTGCTCGGGATAACGAACAAAATGGTCTTTTTCAGGTTGTCGTAGACCCGACGCCCTTCATGGACCGCCCGGGCAATGGTGGCAAAGTTATCATCCGTTAACACCATATCGGCGGCTTCTTTGGTGACTTCAGTACCTTTGATCCCCATCGCGATGCCGACATCCGCCCGCTTCAGCGCCGGCGCATCGTTCACCCCGTCCCCGGTCATTCCGACCACTTCCTGCTTACTTTGCAGCGCCTGCACCAGGCGGAATTTATCTTCCGGGCTGGTGCGGGCAAAGATATCGTATTTTTGCGCCGCCTCGCTCAGCTGGTGGTCGTCCATCGCCTCCAGCTCGCGCCCGGTGATGGCGCTCGCCGCGTTGCCAATACCCAGCATCTGTCCAATGCTCATCGCCGTTTGTGGATGATCCCCGGTAATCATTTTCACGCGAATGCCCGCCTGCAAGCAGTCGGCAATGGCCGAAATGGCTTCCGGGCGCGGGGGATCCATCATGCCCGCAATGCCGAGCAGTATGACCCCTTCTTGCAGATCCGCATGCGTCAGCTCGCGCTGCCCGCTGGCGGCCGGTTTCCAGGCCGCAGCCACCATGCGCAATCCCTCGCGCGCATACTCTTCAATCTTCTCTTCCCAGTAGTGCAGGTTGAACGGCTCCAGCCCGTTTTGGGTCTGCTGGTGCTGGCAAAGACGGAAAAGGACGTCCGGCGCACCGGTGATTAACATCACCTCTTCGTCGCCCAGGCGATAGAGGGTGGACATGTATTTATATTGCGAATCAAATGGGATTTTACTGCGCAATTCGGCGTCAATTGCCGGAAGCGGAATTTTGGCCGCCAGCACCTTCAGCGCGCCTTCGGTAGGCCCGCCGGTGATTTTCCACAGCCCCTGCTCATCTTTGATCAGTTGGCTGTCATTACAGAGATCGACTGTGCGCAGATAGCGCTCCAGCACAGATCCCGGGGTCACGGTGACCGGTGTCGGATCGTCAACGGGGTGAATAGTACCCACCGGCTCGTAGCTGTCTCCCTCCACGCGGTAGGTGGTGTCCGCGGTAATCACCGCTTTTACCGTCATCTCATTCATGGTCAGGGTGCCGGTTTTGTCCGAGCAGATAACCGTCATCGCCCCCAGCGTTTCCACGGTAGGCAGCTTGCGAATAATCGCCTTGCGACGCGCCATCGCCTGCACGCCCAGCGAGAGGATGATCGAGATAATGGCCGGTAATCCTTCCGGCACCGCCGCTACCGCAAGGCTAATCAACGACAGCACCAGCTCTGATACGGGCATATCACGGAAGATAAGACTGAAAACGAACAGCGCCAGCATCATTACCAGAATGGTGATAAAAATGGTCTTGCCGAGCTTGTCCATTTGCACCATCAACGGGGTACGGTGTTTTTCAATGTCTGACATCATCTGGTTGATATGGCCGAGTTCGGTCTCCCCACCGGTCGCCACCACCAGCCCTTTTCCCGCGCCGGAGCTGACGGTGGTGCCAGAATAAAGCAGGTTGTAACGGTCGCCTAACGGCAACTCCCCGTGGAGCGCATCGCTGCTTTTCTCCACTACCGTGGATTCGCCGGTGAGAATAGCTTCTTCCACCCGCAGATTGTGCGCCTCTGTCACGCGAAGATCGGCAGGAATGCGATCCCCGGCGCGTATCACGACGATATCTCCGGGCACCAGCGCTGTCGTCGGGATAGTTTCATGGTTGCCCTGCCGGATGACCACAGCCTCGCTGGAGAGCATATTGCGAATACTTTGCAGCGATTTCTCCGCATTGCTCTCCTGAATATGGCCAATCAGGGCGTTAATAATGGCTACCCCAAGAATGACAAACATATCCACCCAGTGTCCCATTATCAGCTTCAGCAGCGCCGCCGCCAGAAGGACGTAAATAAGGACATCGTTGAAATGGGCCAGAAAGCGCAGCCAGCCAGGTTTACCCGTTTTTTGCGGTAAGGCATTTTCACCGTATTTTTCCAGCCTGGTGGTGGCTTCTGTACTGCTAAGTCCGTCGAGGCTGGATTGGATATTTGTCAGGGTTTCATCAACGGTTTGTTGATAATACGGACGGTGAGGCTTTTCTGTTATCATCGTTCCTTCCTCGGGTTCTTTTCAGAAATCACCTTGCTTTCATGACATTAACGAATAACGAAAACAGGAACATGCGCGTAACGAACGATACTCGCCGCCTCTGATCCTAATAAATGAGTTTGAATATTTGGATTACGCGATCCCACAATAATCGCACCGACGTTAAGCTCATCCGCCAGTTTGATTACCTCATCACGTATATTCCCGCTGCGAACATGTAGATGGACATTTGCTTCCGGCAGGTTGATTTTTTTTACCAGCGCAGCCAGTTTTTCTTTAGCATTATTAATCATATATTCATCCATCTTTCTCGCGTCTGCAATAAAACCGCGGGTCAGTTCCGCCGAGAACTTTGGCATAACGTACAGCAGATGGACATTACCCGATGCGCTTTGCGCCAGGAATTGGGCATGCTGTAGCGCTTTATCAGACAATGCTGTTTCGTATACATCCACCGGCACCAGAATCGTTTTATACATATCAAGCATCCTTTTTATAACCAACACAACAGTGAGTGAATCAGGAGAGATCGCATCAAACCCATGGGTACAGGCGTGAATGCCTTTTACGGAAAAAAAGGAATGGATGCTATTAAACGTAGCACAGGAATATCAGGATGTTATTCAAAGGGGATACACCATCGTAACGCTTGTTTCGCCTTAGTATGTCACGCCACTAATAATGGTTATTTAACATTTATTTATTCACCGACTATGCTCATAGTCAGGCATGCAACACGTTTATTCTCTTTATCCCGCGCCACCTTCAACCTCATGGAGGAATGCATGTACGGTTTAAGCCTGATTCGCCTTGGTTTGTTTATTGCGCTCGCCATTATCGCCAGCACAGCAATCGGTTTATTTACCTATGTGGTCGTCTCGGCCCTGGCAGAATAGCGCCACCCCAGCATTGATGACGAAATAAATAAAACAATTATTATCAGGGGAATACTGTGAAGCGCTACCTCTCTCTTCTGCCTGCTGTTTTATTGCTGCTGACGGCGTGCGATCCGAAACCCGACCGCGCCGCGCCCCTGCCGAAAATGGTAAAAGTCGCAGAGGTGGTCAAGGCTGGCAACGCGCAGCAGCGCGTGTTTCCCGCCCGTATTGAATCCGGCGACGCCACGGATCTCGCGTTCAAACGAGCCGGGCAGATTGAGACCCTGGACATTCGCCAGGGTGCCATTGTCAAACAGGGGCAACGACTCGCCAGCCTCAACGCCCGTGAAGCCCGGCAGCGCCTGAACGACAGGCAAACGGCGGCGACCCTGGCTCAGCGGCAATTCGACCGCTTCCAGACCCTGGCGGGACGCCAGGCCGTGTCGAAAGCCGAGATGGATGTCCAGCGCGCCAACCGCGATTCAGCAAACGCCGCGCTACAGATTGCGCGCGAAGAATTAAGCCAGATGACGCTCGTCGCCCCCTTTAGCGGGACAGCGGCCAGCGTCCATGTGCGAAATCATCAGGTCGTCTCCGCCGGCCAGCCCGTCGTCACTTTGACCCGTACCGATCTGCTGGACGTGGTGTTCAGCCTTCCAGAGAACCTGTTTAACACCTTCGATATTCGCAATGCGCAGTACAAACCGGTAGTGAGGATCAACGCCCTGCCCGGTCGCGAGTTTACCGCTGTGTACAAAGAGCACTCAGGCAGTAGCGACAGCAACACATTGACCTGGCAGGTGATTTTAACCATGCCCCGCCCGGTTGATTTTCCCGTCGTGGGCGGCGTCAGCGGAACGGTCACCATCAATTTAACCAACCTTCCGGCTGGTGTGGGCAGTGAGGCGCTGGTAGTGCCGGTTGAAGCGGTCTTTAACCCGGATAACCGCCCGCGCAATGAGCCACATGTCTGGGTGGTGACGGGCGAAGGCGATACGTTGCACCTTGAAGATCGTAAGGTCAGCGTGGGGCAAGTCAGCGCTGAGGGCGTCGTCATCGTCGGTGGGCTTAAGGCGGGTGAACGCGTGGTGGCCGCAGGCGTTGGGGTGCTACATCCCAACCAGCCGGTACGTATCTGGACGCGTGAACGGGGACTGTAATGGATATCTCTCGTCAGTTTATCAGCAACCCGGTTCGCGTCTGGCTGACGATTTTGCTGCTGGGCGTAGGCGGCATTATTGCCCTGTTGAACATCGGCAGACTGGAAGATCCGGCGTTTACCATCAAAACGGCGGTGGTGATCACCCATTATCCGGGCGCGTCGGCGCAGCAGGTTGAGGAAGAGGTCACCCTGCCGCTGGAAAATGCGCTTCAGCAGTTACCTTATCTGGATAACGTCAGCTCCATCTCCTCCAGCGGCCTGTCGCAGATCACGGTCAATATAGCCTCGCGCTACCACTCAAATGCACTGCCGCAAATCTGGGATGAACTGCGTCGCCGGGTGGGAGATGCCGCCAGACAGTTTCCACCCGGCGTAGTGACCCCGTTTGTGAATGACGATTTTGGCGATGTGTTCGGCTTTTTCTTTGCCATTTCCGGAGATGAATTCAGCAATCCGGAACTGGTCCGGTATGCCGAGCAGCTGCGCCGGGAGTTGGTCCTCGTGCCAGGCGTGGGCAAAGTGGCCATCGGCGGAGCCCTCACTCAGCAGATTAACGTGGACATTTCTCTGAGCAAAATGGCCGCGCGCGGGATAACGCTGAACCAGCTTTCTGCCCAGCTCAGCAGGCTGAACGTGGTCTCCAGCGCGGGAGAGATCCCCTCCGGTACCGAGTCAATTCGTCTGCATCCTACCGGTGAATTCGAAAGTATTGACGAGCTGGCCGATCTCATCGTGACCCCGCCCGGCGTTGGGGCGGCTACCCGCTTACGGGATATTGCCACCCTGTCACGCGGGCTGGATGCGTCCCCTGCCAGCATCTACCATGCCAACGGCAGAAAAGCCGTCACCATGGGCGTCTCCTTTATCCCCGGCGTTAACGTGATCGACGTGGGACATGCCCTGGAGGCGAAGCTAGAGCAGATGTCAGCCGAGAAACCGGCAGGTATCCATATCGACCTGTTTTACGATCAGGCGGCGGAGGTCGGGCATTCCGTTAACGGATTTATCATTAACTTCCTGATGGCGCTGGCGATTGTCATCGGCGTGTTGTTGATCTTTATGGGCTTACGCAGCGGGATCATTATTGCCTTTTCCCTCGCCCTCAACGTGCTGGGCACGCTGCTGATCATGTATCTCTGGGGTATTGAACTACAGCGCATTTCACTGGGTGCGCTGATCATCGCCCTCAGCATGCTGGTCGACAATGCCATTGTTATTGTCGAAGGGGTACTGGTAGCCCGGCAGCAGGGCTCGTCCCTGATGAACGCTATTAGCGACATTATTCGCCGTTCTGCGCTGCCGCTGCTGGGTGCAACGGTCATCGCCATCCTGGCCTTTGCGCCCGTCGGGCTGTCACAGGATTCCACCGGCGAATACTGTAAGTCGCTGTTTCAGGTCCTGCTGATTTCGCTCATGCTGAGCTGGTTCTCAGCCCTCACCATTACGCCAGTGCTGATTAAGTGGTGGCTGTTTAAACGAGATGCTGCACCGCCAAAGGCCGACGAAACGGATCCCTATGACAAACGCATCTATCGGATCTATCAGGGTGTGCTCAACGCGCTGTTACGGCGTAAAGCGCCAACGCTGGTAGTGATGGCCGCACTGCTGGCCGCCGCCATCTGGGGCTTTGGCTCGGTGCGGCAGAACTTCTTCCCCTCCTCCAGTACGCCAATTTTCTTTGTCGACCTCTGGCTCCCTTACGGTACCGACATTAACTGGACCGAGAAGATGACCGGTGATATCGAGAAAACCATTAACGGCCAGCCAGGCGTGGAAACTACGGTCTCGACGATTGGTCAGGGAAGTATGCGATTTATTTTGACCTACAGCGGACAGCGGCAGTACAGCAACTATGCGCAAATTATGGTGAGAATGGACGACCAGCGTAACATCCCCGCCCTGACCCGCCACGTGGATGAGTACATCGCACGGAACTATCCGCAGGTTAACGCCAGCACAAAGCGGGTGATGTTTGGCCCCTCCGGCGACAGCGCCATTGAAATACGTATTAAAGGCCCCGATCCGGACAGGCTGCGTCTGATCGCCAGCCAGGTAGACAACATCCTTACGCGCGATCCGGCGACGGACAGCGTCAGGAACGACTGGCAAAATCGCAGCAAAGTGATCCGCCCGCAGTACGTCACCGCGCTGGGACGTGAGCTTGGCGTGGATAAGCAGGACGTCGATAACGCACTGGAGATGAATTTCTCCGGCAGTCGGGCGGGATTGTACAGAGAAGGCAGCGACCTGTTGCCCGTGGTGGTGCGCCCGCCGGAAAGCGAGCGGCTGGACGCCAATCACCTGAATAACGTTCTGGTCTGGAGCCAGACCCGGCAGCAGTATATTCCGCTGAGCAACGTCATCAGCGGCTTCGCGCTGGAGTGGGAAGATCCGCTGATCCTGCGCCGTGACCGCTCCCGCGTGCTGACCGTGCAGACCGACCCTGACCCGCTAAGCCAGCAAACCTCCGGCGATATTCTCGCCCGCGTGAAGCCGCAAATAGATGCCCTTCCCCTGCCCCACGGCTACAGCATTGAGTGGGGCGGTGACGCGGAGAACTCCAGCGAAGCGCAGCAGGGGCTATTTACCACGCTGCCGCTCGGCTATCTGGTGATGTTTGTGATCACGGTGCTGATGTTCAGTTCGGTGAAAAACGCCGTCGCCATCTGGCTGACCGTGCCGCTGGCGCTGATCGGCGTGACGCCGGGGTTTTTAATTACCGGCATCCCTTTTGGCTTTATGGCGTTGATTGGCCTGCTGAGCCTGAGCGGGATGCTGATCCGCAACGGCATTGTATTGGTGGAAGAGATAGAACAGCAGAAAGCGCAGCAGGATCAGCACAGTGCGATCGTTTACGCCGCCACGTCGCGCCTGCGTCCCATCCTCCTCACCGCCTTTACGACCGTACTCGGCCTCGCCCCTCTGCTGCTGGATGTGTTCTTCCAGAGCATGGCCGTTGTGATTATGTTTGGGCTTGGGTTTGCTACAATCCTGACGCTGCTGGTACTCCCCGTAATTTACGCGTGTTTCCATCGTAAGGACAAAGCTGAACAACAATGAATGCGACAGGGCTGAATATCATCAAGACGCTGGGGTGTATGACGGCGGTTACCTTTTTCACCATCTACAACACCTGGGATCATTACGATTATGACTATCACTGGATCCTCGGTTTTTTAACCTTCATTTCGACCATCGCCACGCCGTTATTTTTTGTGGTTGCAGGGTATCTGGACGGGCAATCCCGACACGGCACGCGCTGGCAGCTGGATAAGATCAAAAGTCTGGTGATCGTCTTTCTGTTCTGGGTAACGATTTACTACCTGTGGGAGCCCTATCAGCGCGGATATCTGATCCAGCCCTGGTTCGTGTTCGCGTTTATCGTGATTTACACGTTTCACCCGGTGGTGGAGTGGCTCAGCCAGCGACGAACGCTCTTTTGCGGGGTGATTGCCGCCCTGCTGCTTTTCTCATACGGGTACGATTTACTGTCAGCCCTCTATCCTGATGCCCATGTCCTTTCATTGTCGCCGCAGTATCGCCTGTGGACGTGGCTGCTGTTTTATCTGACGGGGCAGCTCTTTTGCGATCCGCAGATCGCGGCGTGGATCGGCCGCAAAAATGTGGTCAGGGCAGCGGTCATCGCCATACCGTTTATTTATCTCTTCACGTGGTTTTACGAGCGGCACTTCTTTTTTGCGCTATTTAAAGCAGACAGAAACGCCTTTATTCTCACCGGATCGCAAATCTACATTCTGATTATTGCCCTGGTGATTGCGGCCAACGGCGTGCGTTTTCGCCGCAATGCGGAGTTTAAAGAGTCCGTGCTGGCCGCCATTAGCAAAACCATGACCGGGGTCTATATTATGCACTACTCGGTGTTTCACCTGCTGACCGCGCTCATTCCGGTGACGTCCCTGAGCACCAAACTTGCTCTGATTGTGCTTACGTTTGTTACGTCGGTCCTGTTTTCGCTGCTGATCCTGTCCAACGCAGTGGCCAAAAAAGTGATCACCCTCTAAAAGCCCAGGCGCAGCCAGGCAAACAGCACGTTGCCGTTGTTGTAGGTCCCGGGAATATAGGTGAACTGGACGGTGACGCGCTTATATCCGGCAGAGAAAAGCGGGAAGATAAACGGCAGCGGGACATAGTTGGCAAAGTCGTCGCGTGCCGTGATCCCCGCAGCGGCCCCCAGCCCCAGACGGAAATCTTTTGCGTTATCCAGATACCAGCCCTTCTCCCAGCCGTAGCCCATCGCAGGCTGCCATTCGTTATGTGAATCTTTGAACATCATAGCAAAGAGCGCGCTCCAGTTGCCCTCGTCGTTGTAGCGGGACACGCCCAGCCCCCCGCCCCACGGCATTTCGTTGTAGTTGTCGGTTTTCTCTTTGTCATACATGAATCGAGCATGCCAGCTCAGAAACGGAAGGTAGAGATCGTAACGATCCGGCTGTTCCCAGGTTTGCGCAATATCGTCCGTTACTGCATCCCACCAGCGGTGAATACGCTGTTCGCCATAGACTTTCGGCTCCGCATGCAGCGGAGATACGACTAAAAACAGGACTACCCACAGAGCAGGAAAGAAGCGTTGCATCGTTATACCCTCAGCTTACGTCACGCAGCGATCGTTATTACTGTAAACCATTCAGCCCTAACCGGAGCCAAACAGGCTGATTTATGTTGTCGCCCGATAAGATGAAATTTATTTATTCTGCGCTTTCAGGAAAGATAAAAACGTTTTCTCAGGCCGCCTGTCGCGGTAGTCTCATACATTCCGTCAATATGACGGCCGTGATGTGAGTGACCTTTTCTTATACCAATAATTAAAAATCAGTACAGACAGGACAACTATGGACTCCACCCTTATCTCCGCTCGCCGCAACGAGGAGACACCTTCGCTTAACCGCGCCCGCCGCGCCGCTTTAGGTAGCTTCGCAGGTGCCGTCGTCGACTGGTATGA
This sequence comes from Enterobacter cloacae complex sp. 397G4, assembly GCF_050031515.1. Classification (NCBI taxonomy): domain Bacteria; kingdom Pseudomonadati; phylum Pseudomonadota; class Gammaproteobacteria; order Enterobacterales; family Enterobacteriaceae; genus Enterobacter; species Enterobacter cloacae complex sp. 397G4. Next base: position 3,033,861 of record NZ_JBLGWE010000001.1, read on the forward strand.
CTTTCTGCTCTACGGTATTACCGCTGCGCTGGTCTTTAACCGTGAATTCTTTCCCCAGATCAGCCCCGCCATGGGCACGCTTGCTGCGTTTGCCACCTTCGGCGTCGGTTTTCTGTTTCGTCCGCTGGGCGGGATAATTTTCGGCCACTTCGGCGATCGCCTTGGCCGGAAACGTATGCTGATGCTCACCGTCTGGATGATGGGTATTGCCACCGCGCTGATCGGTATTTTGCCCTCCTTTGCCTCGATTGGCTGGTGGGCCCCGGTGTTGCTGGTGACGCTGCGCGCCATTCAGGGCTTTGCCGTCGGTGGTGAATGGGGCGGCTCGGCATTGCTGTCCGTGGAAAGCGCGCCGAAGAACAAGAAAGCGTTTTACAGCAGCGGCGTGCAGGTGGGTTATGGCGTGGGTCTGCTGCTCTCCACGGGCCTGGTGTCGCTAATAAGCCAGCTCACGACAGACGAGCAGTTCCTGAGCTGGGGCTGGCGTATTCCGTTTATCTTCAGCATTGTGCTGGTCGTGGTGGCCCTGTGGATCCGTAACGGCATGGAAGAGTCGGCTGAGTTTGAACGGCAGCAGCGCGAAAAACCGGTCGCGAAGAAACGGCTGCCGGTGATGGAAGCGCTGGTGCAGCACCCTGGCGCTTTTCTGAAAATCATTGCCCTGCGCCTGTGCGAACTGCTAACGATGTATATCGTCACCGCCTTTGCCCTGAACTACTCCACGCAAAACCTCGGCCTGCCGCGGGAATTGTTCCTGAATATTGGCCTGGTGGTGGGCGGGATCAGCTGCCTGACCATCCCCTGCTTCGCCTGGCTGGCGGATCGCTTTGGCCGTCGACGGGTGTATATCACCGGGGCGCTCATCGGCACACTCAGCGCCTGGCCGTTCTTTATGGCGCTGGAGGCACAGTCGGTCTTCTGGATTGTCTTCTTCGCGATCATGCTTGCGAACATCGCTCACGATATGGTGGTCTGCGTGCAGCAGCCAATGTTCACCGAGCTGTTTGGCGCAAGCTACCGTTACAGCGGCGCGGGCGTGGGATATCAGGTGGCGAGCGTGGTCGGCGGCGGGTTTACGCCGTTTATCGCCGCCGCGCTGGTGACGTTCTCGGGCGGTAACTGGCATAGCGTGGCGATTTATCTGCTGGCGGGTTGCCTGCTTTCTGCCGCCACCGCCCTGTTGATGAAGGAAACCACGCACAGCTGATCTCCTCACTTTTGTTTCACAGGCGTGTGACATACTATCGGGTAAAGCCGCACACCTGTGGAACAAGGAGACAGACATGAATAATAAGGGCTCCAGCCTGACCCCGGCTCAGGCGCTGGAAAAACTCGACGCGCTGTATGAACAGTCCGTCAATGCACTGCGCAGCGCCATCAGTGACTATATCGAAACAGGGAAACTTCCCGATGAAAAGGCCAGAACCCAGGGCCTTTTTGTTTATCCATCGCTCTCTGTCACCTGGGACGGCAGCGCCAGCAGCAATCCGAAAACCCGCGCCTATGCGCGTTTCACCCACTCCGGCTGTTACAGCACGACCATCACGCGACCTGCGCTGTTCCGCCCCTACCTGGAAGAGCAGCTTACCCTGCTGTATCAGGATTACGGCGCGCATATCAGCGTTGAACCGTCCCTGCACGAGATCCCTTACCCGTACGTGATAGACGGTTCAGCGCTGACGCTGGATCGCTCCATGAGCGCGGGGCTGACCCGCCACTTCCCGACCACTGAGCTGTCGCAGATTGGCGATGAGACGGCGGACGGGATCTATCACCCGGCAGAGTTTTCACCGCTGTCGCACTTTGATGCCCGCCGTGTCGATTTCTCGCTGGCACGCCTGCGTCACTACACCGGCACCCCTGCCGAACATTTCCAGCCGTTCGTGCTGTTTACCAATTACACCCGCTACGTGGACGAATTTGTCCGCTGGGGCTGTAGCCAGATCCTCGACCCGGACAGCCCTTACATCGCCCTCTCCTGCGCGGGCGGGATCTGGATCACCGCCGAAACCGAAGCACCGGAAGAGGCCATCTCCGATCTGGCGTGGAAAAAGCACCAGATGCCAGCCTGGCACCTGATCACCGCCGACGGTCAGGGCATTACGCTGATTAACATCGGCGTTGGCCCGTCGAATGCGAAAACCATCTGCGACCATCTGGCGGTACTGCGCCCGGACGTCTGGCTGATGATCGGCCACTGCGGCGGCCTGCGTGAAAGCCAGCTGATTGGCGATTACGTCCTCGCCCACGCTTATCTGCGTGACGACCATGTCCTTGACGCGGTTCTGCCGCCGGATATTCCTATTCCGAGTATCGCGGAAGTGCAGCGCGCCCTGTACGACGCCACTAAAGAGGTGAGCGGCATGCCGGGTGAAGAGGTGAAGCAGCGCCTGCGTACCGGTACGGTCGTCACCACCGACGATCGTAACTGGGAGCTGCGCTATTCCGCCTCCGCCCTGCGTTTCAATCTCAGCCGTGCGGTCGCAATCGATATGGAAAGCGCCACCATTGCCGCGCAGGGCTATCGCTTCCGCGTCCCTTACGGCACGCTGCTGTGCGTGTCCGATAAACCGCTGCACGGCGAGATCAAACTGCCGGGCCAGGCGAACCGTTTTTACGAAGGGGCGATCTCAGAGCATCTTCAGATTGGTATTCGCGCCATCGATTTACTGCGTGCAGAGGGCGACAAACTGCATTCCCGCAAGCTGCGCACCTTTAATGAGCCACCGTTCCGCTGATAACAAGGACCCACTCACCCGGCCTGGGATTCCGTAGGTCGGGTAAGCGGAGCGCCACCCGACAATTTCACGAACGCAGAAAAGCAAAAAGCCTGCTTTAAAAGCAGGCTTTTTAAATTTGGCTCCTCTGACTGGACTCGAACCAGTGACATACGGATTAACAGTCCGCCGTTCTACCGACTGAACTACAGAGGAATCGTGTGAACGGGGCGCATATTATCGATGCGCCCTGAGGATGTCAAAGGGTGAATGCAGATTTTCAATCGTTTGCCGATTTATTCTCCACTTCGCACATTTGTCAGGCACTTGCCGTTTCCGAAACCTCCTGCTCCGGTTTTTTTCGCGGATATTTCCACAGCCAGCGCCCGCTCACCATGCGCCAGTAGAACAGCGCCCCGCGCACGGCCCAGTCAAGGAACATCCCCAGCCAGACGCCGACAACGCCCATACCCAACATTACCCCCAGCGTGTAGCCCGCCACAACGCGACAGCCCCACATGCCGAGCATGGAGACCCACATCGCAAACCGGGCATCGCGCGCCCCTTTCAGCCCGGCAGGAAGTACCCAGGACGCGGCCCAAATTGGCATAAACGCCGCGTTGAGCCAAATGAGCACCTTCACGACCTCCTTCACGTCATTTTCATGCGTATAGAACGAGGCCATCAGCCCGGCAAAAGGCGCAGTTCCCCACGCAATCGCCGTCAGTCCAATAGTTGAAAGCCAGAAGACGTGCCGAAGTTGCCGTTCCGCCTGCCCTATCTGCCCCTTTCCGAGGCGTCTGCCGGTGATGATCGTCGACGCCGACCCCAGCGCGTTTCCCGGCAGGTTAATGAGTGAGGCGATGGAGAAGGCAATAAAGTTGCCGGCGATGACGTCTGTTCCCATCCCGGCAACAAACATCTGCGTCAGCAGTTTCCCACCGTTAAACAACACGGATTCGATGCTGGCCGGAATCCCGATCCCCATCACTTCCCAGATAATGGCGAAGTTAAGCGGACGGAAATAGCTTTTCAGCGTCAGGCGCAGCGATGGCGTAATTCCCGCCATCAGTACGCCAATTATCGCCGCCGCACCAATATAGCGGGAAATGGTCAGCCCTAAACCCGCGCCGACAAAGCCCAGCCCCTCCCATGAAAAGACGCCGTAAATCAAAACGCTGCTGATAATGATATTCAGGATGTTCATGCCGCCGTTAATCAGCAGCGGAATTTTGGTATTTCCTGCTCCACGAAGCGCACCGCTACCAATCAGCGCGATGGCAGCCGCAGGATAACTCAGCACCGTCATTTCCAGGTAGGTGAGAGCCAGATCCTTCACCTCGCTGGTCGCTTCTCCCGCGACAATGTCGATAATTTCTTTGCCGTAATAATGGATAACCGCCGCAAGGATGATCGAAAAGAGGGTCATGATCATCAGCGACTGTCTGGCCGCTTCGCGGGCACGCTTCGGATCAAGCTTGCCCAGGCTAAACGCCACCACCACCGTCGTACCGAGATCGATAGCGGCAAAGAAGGACATCACAACCATGTTGAAACTATCCGCCAGCCCTACCCCGGCCATGGCTTCTTTACCGAGCCAGCTCACCAGAAAGGTGCTCAACACGCCCATCAACAGGACGCAGGTATTCTCCAGGAAAATAGGCACGGCAAGGGGGGTGATTTCACGCCAGAAGAGAACTCGATAACTCTTACGTTTTGCATACCAGGGCGTGCGCATAATCGCCTGGCGTAGGGGTGCGGTGACGTTCAAAATGGACCTTAGCGAGAAAGTTGAAACTCCATTTCAAATGATGGGGCAGAAATGCGTATCCTGCAAAGTATTTTCCATAAAATTATGTTTGGATTTACAACAAAATGACGACAGAATCATCAAACAAACGCTTTTGCCTGAGATCAGGTTTGACAAAAGTTTTTTCGCCGCTAAGATAAGCCTCCACAACGATTCCTCTGTAGTTCAGTCGGTAGAACGGCGGACTGTTAATCCGTATGTCACTGGTTCGAGTCCAGTCAGAGGAGCCAAATTTAAAAAGCCTGCTTTTAGAGCAGGCTTTTTGCTTTTCTGCGTTCGTGAAATTGTCGGGTGGCGGCTTCGCCTTACCCGACCTACGTGATAACAGTCCTGTAGGCCCGGTAAGCGCAGCGCCACCGGGCAACAGAGTGTGCGATTACTCGCCTTTAGCGTCGACGTTTTTGATTTCGCCCATCACTTTCAGCTTCTTGGAGATGTCGCGACGCTCTTTGGACAGCTCAGCGTTTTTGATGATGTAGTCATCAACGCGATCTTCATAATCGCTCTTCATGCTGGCGATGATGCCCTGAATTGCTTCAACGCTCATGCCAGGCTTGATGTAGTCGCTCAGGTTGTCCAACAGCAGGACACGTTTCTGGTTGTCACGGATCTTCTTCTCTACGTCCTGGATTTCGCGCTGTAGCTTGTTTTTGCGGCGGAACAGGCGGACGAACTCCAGAACATCCTGGAACGAAGGCTTGGTAGTTTCCATTTTTATACCCCTGATAATGTGAGATTCGGATTCGTTAAAGCAACCGTTTTAACAGACAGCGGCTGCGAATGACAATGAGTATATCGTTTAAAACCATCATAACCCTAATTGTTGCTGAATCGAAGCAGCAGGCATCACATACGCTTTTTATTTGCGCAGTGCCCGGCAAATCAGCTGCGATAACAACTCCAGCTGTCGCGCCAGCTCCATACTCAGCCAGACATAACCATGGATGGGCGTTTCCGCCACATTGTCGCCCTGGCGCTCATTCATCAGCTGTTTGAGCTCGGTGACGATTTCGTTCAGCCGCTCGCTGTTCGCCCGTATCGGCTGTGGGTTACCTTCGTAGAGCGCATGGGCGATGGTCAGCAGGGTTTGTTGCGTCATCTGCTGCGTCTCTTTCAGCGTATGCGCGTTGAGCATCAGAAGATGGCTGGGGCGTGAGGCCCAGTGGGCATTGATTTGCAGTTCAAGCATACAGACCAGATTACGGCTGACCGTCTGAATAGCTTCAAAAATGGCTTTCTGGATATGGGTTTCTTTGCTTGCCGGGGTAATCAACCCGCGCATTTTGACCACATCATTGAGGATTTTTTGCAGGTGCTTTTCCAGACGCGGGCGCTCAATCAGATTCGGCGAAAACCCGGCCTGGTAGACCCGGTTAAATGCCGTGACGTAGTTTGCCATCTGAATGCGCCAGTGCAGGAAGGCGCGCTGCGGCCAGATGCCGGTAAACAGCATGGCGAGCAACGAGCCGAGGATCACGTCCCCGCTTCGCCACAATGCGGTGGTCATATCGCCCGCCGGTGCGCCGACCACAACCGCGAGCGTAATGCCAATCAGCAGCGCCTGATACGGTTTCTTGCCGAGGGCCAGCCATCCACAAAGAAACATCGCCACCGCGCACCACAGCAACATGACCGGAAACGAGATCAGCTCCAGCTTCAGGGCGATAAGCCCAAGCGCTGAGCCTAAAACGGTGCCGCCTATGCGTTCGAAAGCGCGCGGGACCACGTTCCCCCAGAATGAGATCGGCCCCATCACCACCACCAGCGTGATCAGCGGCCACGTCCCTTCCGGGATATCCAGCAGACGAACCAGTACGAAGGTCAACACAAACGCCAGCGCAATGCGGCAACCGTGCACCACGCGATAATGTTTGTATAACCGAATTTCAAAAGGGGTTAATGACTTGTCGGGGCGCACACCCGTCTCCAGCTCTACGGCAAACCACAATTGTACTGTGTTTTCAGCCGGGTGGATCGCGCCCGGCTGAAAAACCCTGCATTCCGCAGGATTATCCCACTTTGTGCTCTACCGGTACAAACATCTCAATATCCCAGTAGCCGTCAGCATTGCCATCGTTCAGATAGCGTTCGAAGCAGGGTTTTGCCGCGATCTGGAATTTGTTGTCTTCCAGCAGGGAGTTGAAGAATTGATACCACGGAGTGGCGAAATCATGATTTTCGACGCGCGCGGCGGCAATAGCATACTCTCCGGCAGCAATTTCGGTCATCATCACCCCTTCGCTGTTCTCAGGGATAGTGAAATCGTCCGCTACCGTTACGGCGGTAACGCAGCGGAGCTTTTCTGCCGGCACGTCATCCGGATTGTCATAATAAACGGCCACCCACTCCTGCGGCTGAATATGACGCCCGTCTACCCACATGACCAGCTGTTCAAATCCCTGCTTGACCGTCTTTTCCCACGGTCCCACGAGATGAAAGCCAGCGATCGTACGTTTCTGTTGCTGCCTGATGCTGTAGTCCATGCTGCCTCCGTTTATTACTGTATATATATGGGTCTTCCCTTGTTGTGGTGGCTGAAGGCATGATAATGGTGTATTTAATCGCCAGAGGTCACCGCCATGGACGAAAAGTCCCTCTACGCTCATATTCTCAACCTGTCCGATCCGTGGCAGGTAAAGTCCCTTTCTCTCGATGAAAATGCCGGTTCTGTTACTGTCACTATTGAGATCGCTGAAAACACCCGGCTAGCCTGTCCGACCTGCGGTAAATCCTGTTCTGTTCACGATCACCGTCATCGTAAATGGCGCCATCTTGATACCTGCCAGTTCACCACTATTGTTGAAGCCGATGTTCCACGAATTATGTGTCCGGAGCATGGCTGCCTGACGTTGCCTGTTCCGTGGGCTGGCCCCGGAAGCCGGTATACGTTGCTATTCGAATCGTTCGTTCTCTCATGGCTGAAAATCAGCACCGTTGATGCTGTCAGGAAGCAACTTAAGCTCAGTTGGAATGCGGTTGACGGCATTATGACCCGGGCAGTTAAGCGAGGTCTTGCCCGGATAAAAAAGCCATTATCCGCCCGTCATATGAATGTGGATGAGGTCGCCTTTAAAAAAGGACATCGTTACATAACGGTGATCTCCGATCGCGATGGTCGGGCGCTGGCCTTAACGGATGATCGCGGCACAGAGAGTCTTGCCGGCTATCTTCGCACGCTCACTGATGGGCAGTTGCTGGCTATCAAAACGCTCTCAATGGACATGAACGCGGGCTATATAAGAGCAGCGCGTATCCACTTACCCAGTGCGGTTGAGAAAATCGCCTTTGACCGCTTCCATGTGGCGAAGCAACTGGGCGAGGTAGTTGATAAAACCCGTCAGAATGAACATCCGCACCTCCCTGTTGAAAGCCGACACCAGGCAAAAGGAACCCGCTTCCTGTGGCAGTACAGCGATAAGTGGATGACCGAATCCCGGCAGGAAAAGCTGATGTGGCTGCGTGCACAGATGAAGCTGACGAGCCAGTGCTGGGCGCTGAAAGAGCTGGCAAAGGATATCTGGAACAGGCCATGGAGCGAGGAAAGACGGAGTGACTGGCAGAGATGGTTGGCGCTGGCGGCTAACAGTGACGTTCCCATGATGAAAAATGCCGCGAAAACGATAGGAAAAAGGCTGTACGGGATCCTGAATGCGATGCGACACAGTGTCTCAAACGGAAATGCGGAGGCACTTAACAGCAAGATCAGGCTGCTGAGGATAAAAGCCAGGGGATACCGAAACCGGGAGCGCTTTAAACTGGGGGTGATGTTCCACTACGGAAAGCTGAATATGGCGTTCTGAGCCTTCCCACCATGATCGGGGAAGACCCATATATATACACTGTAAAGCAGAATCGAGATTATCGGCAAACCAGGAGTGTTTATTATGTGAGCAGACTCGCAACACTGCCAGTCTGCCCAAAAAGGTCAGAGTTTATGATGCAGATAATCGCCGAGGCGGGAGAAAAGGCCGCCCTTTTCAACGCTTTCCAGCGTAACCAATGGCCAGTGCGCTACCACCTTGTCACGATCGTACAGCTGGATCTCCCCTACCCGCTGATGCGCGGCGATCGGCGCTTCCAGCTCTTTTTTATCCATCACGTATTTCGCCTTGATGTTCGGCACTTCCGATTTGGGTAATGCCAGCCAGAAGTCCTGATCCGTGCCCAGCGCGATCTGCTCTTTATCGCCGTACCAGATGCGCTCGGTTCCCACTTTTTTACCGTTATGCAGGATCTGCACCGTATCAAAATTTTGCTGTCCCCAGTGCAGCAGCTTGCGCGCCTGATCTTCACGTCCTTTCGGGCTGTCAGCCCCCATCACCACCGCAATCAGTCGACGCTGACCGTCCACCGCGGAGGCAATCAGGTTAAAGCCCGCGCCCGAGGTGTGACCCGTTTTCAGGCCATCCACGTTCATGGTCTTATCCCACAGCAGGCCGTTGCGGTTCTGCTGGGTGATGCCGTTCCAGGTCAGGCTCTTTTCGCTGTACATGTGATAGAACTCAGGCTCGCCGTGAATGATGGCCCGGGAAAGCACGGCGAGATCGTAAGCGGAGCTGTGCTGGCCCGGTGCATCCAGCCCGTGTACGGTTTCGAAGTGGGTATCGCGCAGGTTCAGCTTTTCAACGTAGTCATTCATCATCCTGACGAACTGCGGCTGACCGCCCGCGACGTGATCCGCCAGCGCCACGCAGGCGTCATTGCCGGAATCAACAATCAGGCCGCGGCTGAGATCGCGCACGGAAACCCGATCGCCCTCCTTCAGAAACATCAGCGACGAACCGTCAAAGACCGGATTGCCTTTTGCCCAGGCGTCACGTCCGACCGTCACAATGTCATCGGGGCTGATGCGGTGGCTATCAATAGCACGATCGACAACGTACCCCGTCATCAGTTTGGTCAGGCTCGCCGGATTACGCTGCTGATGTTCGTTGCCCGCCGTTAAGATTTGACCCGTGGTGTAATCCATCAATACCCAGGAGCCAGCCTGGATGGCAGGCGGCTGAGGTGAAAAATCCAGCGGCTCGGCAGCCAGCGCGGATGAAATACTCGAAGCGAGTAAAGAAACAGCAATAAACAGACGGCGTTTCAACGGTATATCCTCAGGTCAGTAAAAATCGATGACCTTTTTACGGGAGTTCTGATGTCGTTACCTGCCTTAATTGCAAAAAAATGTGACAGCACGCAGATTTTTTCGGAACAAATCTCGCACATTTCTTGCCTGACGGTGCTTTTTATTCGGACTGCTCACCCCAATCGTTTACCATAGAGACGTCAATTTTTAACAGGATGAGATTACTGGTGTCTGACTCTGCCGCGCGCCCGACTTTTTTGTTCCACGATTACGAAACCTTTGGCACCCATCCGGCGCTGGACCGACCGGCGCAGTTTGCGGCTATCCGTACCGATGACGAATTTAACGTCATCGGCGAACCCGAGGTGTTTTACTGTAAGCCCGCCGATGACTATCTGCCGCAGCCGGGCGCGGTAATGGTGACGGGCATCACGCCTCAGGAAGCGCGGGATAAAGGCGTTAGCGAAGCAGAATTTGCCCGTCGCATCCACGACCTGTTCACGGTGCCCAATACCTGCGTGGTGGGTTACAACAACATCCGTTTTGACGATGAAGTGACGCGCAATATCTTCTATCGCAACTTCTACGATCCGTATGCCTGGAGCTGGCAGAACCGTAATTCACGCTGGGATTTGCTGGATATCATGCGCGCCTGCTATGCGCTGCGCCCGGAGGGGATTAACTGGCCGGAGAACGACGACGGCTTGCCGAGCTTCAGGCTCGAGCACCTGACGCGGGCCAACGGCATTGAGCACAGCAACGCCCACGACGCGATGGCAGACGTTTACGCGACAATCGCTATGGCGAAACTTGTAAAAACCGCGCAGCCGCGCCTGTTTGAGTATCTGTTGAGCCATCGCAGCAAGCAAAAGCTGATGACGCTAATTGACGTGCCGCAGATGAAACCGCTGGTGCATATTTCAGGGATGTTCGGTGCGTGGCGCGGGAATACAAGCTGGGTGGCGCCGCTTGCCTGGCATCCGGACAACCGTAACGCCGTCATCATGGTGGATCTCGCCGGAGATATCTCCCCGCTGCTTGAGCTCGACAGCGACACCTTACGTGAACGGCTCTATACGCCGAAAGAGGCGCTGGGTGACCTGCCAGCCATACCGGTAAAACTGGTGCACATCAATAAGTGCCCGGTGCTGGCGCAGGCCAACACGCTGCGCCCGGAAGACGCCGATCGGCTGGGGATTAACCGTCAGCACTGCCTCGATAACCTGAAAGTGCTGCGCGACAACCCGCATGTGCGCGAGAAAGTCGTCGCCATTTTTGCCGAAGCAGAGCCGTTCGTGCCGTCTGAGAATGTGGATGCGCAGCTTTATAACGGCTTCTTCAGCGACGCCGATCGCGCGGCGATGAATATCGTGCTGCAAACCGACCCGCGTAACCTGCCCGCGCTGGATATCACCTTCGCAGATAAGCGCATTGAGAAGCTGATGTTTAATTATCGCGCGCGCAACTATCCCGGCACGCTGGATGAAGCAGAGCAGGAACGCTGGTTACAGCATCGGCGCAACGTGTTTACGCCGGAGTTTCTTAATAGCTACGCCCAGGAGCTGGAGATGCTTTACGGTCAGTATGAAGGGAATGCTGAGAAGCAGGCGCTGCTGAAAGCGCTGTTCCAGTATGCGCAAGAGATTGTCTGAATAGCGGGTACAAAAAAGCCGGAGGCGATGTCTCCGGCTTTTTTTTGCCGGGTGGCGCTAACGCTTACCCGGCCTACGAAACTGTAGGTCGGGTTGAGCATAGCCGTCACCCGACACAGTCTTACGCGACGTCTTCGTACTGAGGAACCGGGTTGCGGAAGCTTCTGGTCACGCAAGCCAGGTAAATCAGACCGATTGCACCCCAGATCAGACCCAGAACCATTGAGCTCTCTTCCAGGTTGATCCACAGGGCGCCCACCGTCAGGGCACCACACACTGGCAGCACCAGATAGTTGATGTGGTCCTTCAGCGTCTTGTTGCGCTTCTCACGGATCCAGAACTGCGAAATCACGGAGAGGTTAACGAAGGTGAACGCCACCAGCGCACCAAAGTTAATCAGCGCCGTGGCCGTTACCAGGTCGAATTTAATCGCCAGTAGGGCAATAGCGCCCACCAGCAGCACGTTCCACGCCGGGGTACGCCATTTAGGATGCACGTAACCGAAGAAGCGGGTTGGGAACACACCGTCACGGCCCATCACGTACATCAGACGAGAAACGCCCGCGTGCGCAGCCATACCGGAAGCCAGTACGGTGACGCTGGAGAAGATCAGCACGCCCCACTGGAAGGTTTTACCCGCCACGTACAGCATAATTTCAGGCTGTGATGCATCCGGATCTTTAAAGCGAGAGATATCCGGGAAGTACAGCTGTAAGAAGTAAGACGCACCAATGAAGATCAGGCCGCCAATCAGCGCGGTCAGGAAAATCGCTTTCGGGATCACGCGCTCAGCGTCTTTGGTCTCTTCAGACAGAGAAGAGATACCGTCGAAGCCCAGGAACGAGAAGCACAGGATAGTCGCACCGGTGATCATCGGCACTACGTGCGCGCCTTCAGACCAGAACGGACGGGTGCTGGTCAGCGTACCTGCGCCTTCCCCGTGGGAAACGCCGTAGATGATCAGCCCAACGATAACCGCAACAATCCCCATCTGAAGGATCACAATCAGGGTGTTGAAGTTAGCCACGGTCTTGATGCTGCGCAGGTTAGAGATGGTCATAAAGGCCACCAGCGCCACAACGAAGATCCACGACGGCACGGAAGGCACCAGCGCTTCGAAGTAAATTTTTGCCAGCAGAATGTTGATCATCGGCATGAACAGGTAGTCCAGCAGTGATGACCAGCCCACCATAAAGCCAACCGCCGGGCTAATGGATTTCTGAGCATAGGTGTACGCAGAGCCTGCGGACGGGAAACGGCGAACCAGTTTACCGTAGCTCAGCGCTGTAAAGAGGATGGCGACCAGCGCAAAGGCGTACGCCGTTGCAACGTGACCGTCAGTAAGGCCTGATACGATACCGAATGTATCGAACAGCGTCATCGGTTGCATATAGGCAAGGCCCATCATAACAACCGGAATCAACGTAAGCGTTTTACGTAATTCCACGCGAGAGGTGTTTGGAGTTGCGTTATGCGACATAGTTATTCTCCTTTACGGTGATAACCGCCACGTAAGCGAAAAATTGCCCCATTTCTTTCTTCCTCAGCGACAACAACTGTCGGATTTTAGTAAATATCTATCCGGTACGAAGCCCGGCCTCTTGGTTTTTAGTTTCGTTTCGTACATGCAAAAAAAAATAACCGACGCCTTTTATATCGTCGATTATTCATTTGTTTGCAGCGGCGGCATTTTGCCCTATTCCAGATACAAAAGGCAATACATTGAGAAACCTGCCCATAAATTAATTTTACTAACTGATTGATTTCCCATCATCTGCCTGAGCGTAAACTGTGGCGATAGCACTATTTGCTAAAATTTCGTCTCGCCACCAGGCGCTGGCAAGCCCGGCGGTCTGTTCATTCCAGCCTACCCATACCGATTCGTTACTGCTTTGCGCTAAAACCTGTTTTTCCACCAGCGCTCCGCTGTCAATAAACCGCTGCGCTAAATAACGGGGAAGGTAACCGCACCCCAGGCCGCTTATTTGCAGCTCCAGCTTGGTTTTAAAATCAAAAACGGTGATGGCCTCCTGCTCATCCAGCAGCTGCGATGAAATGCCGCATTCGGGGCGAGAACTGTCTCCAACCACAATGGCGCGATAGTTTTTAATGACGCGTCGGGTAACAGGCTCCGGTTCATTCGCCAGCGGGTGATGAGGCGCAACGGCAAAAACCTGCTCCAGAACGCCGAGCCGCGCAAAACCAAATTCGCTCAACTGGGGAGGCTCATGCAGCGCGCCAACGATGATATCCGCCCTGCCCTGCGTCAGGGCCTCCCAGGAACCACCCAGCACGCCATTGATAAAAACCAGCCGGGTGACGCTGTGGCGCTGATAGAACGCCTCAATAAGCGGGGTAAGCAGGGAGAAAGGGAATGTATCATCAACCCCAATCACCAGTTCATTTTCCCAGCCCTGGTGAAGTTTGACGGCCTGTTTTTCCAGCTCGCGAACCGTATGCAGCACGTCACGCCCTTTTTCCAGCAGCATCTGCCCTGTACGGGTGAAACGCGCGCGATGCCCGGTGCGGTCAAGGATTTGGATATTAAGATCGCTCTCGAGCTTTTGCACGGTGTAGCTCAGAGCCGAAGGGGTTTTATAGAGCTTCGCCGAGGCGGCGGCAAAGCTCCCCTCTTTTTCCAGCGCATCCAGAATAACAAGAACATCCAGCAGCGGTTTCATCTTCGCCCCCTTGCGGTGTGCGATTGTCTCCGCCGGCGCAATTATTCCATGGGCATAACCAGCGGATCGGGATACTGATATTCAAATCCCAGTTCATGGCAAATACGATTGCCATCAATAATTTTGCCTTTGCGTTCCCCCTGCGCCTCACTGAATACCGGCGGCGCCAGACCCAGCTGGCGCGCCATCAGCGGATAAAAGGTACTGCGCGGCGGATGCGAAGGCGCACATATATTATAGATGTGCCCCCCTTTCGGAGCCTGCAAAAGCAGTTCGATTGCACCGATAACATCCTCAAGATGCACAAGATTCACCCCGTGCTGGCCATCCGGCGCAGATTTACCGGCAAAGAAGCGCCCCGGATGACGGCCCGGCCCCACCAGCCCGGCCAGGCGTAAGATATCCACCTGCGTGCCAGGCAAATTGTGCAGCCAGTCTTCCAGTTCTTTCAGCACCCGGCCGCTGGCGGTCACCGGACGGCGCTCGGTGTTTTCTTTCGCCGTACCGTCGATATCGCCATAGACGGAGGTGGAGCTGGTGAAAATGATACGCGGGATATGGTGCGCCAGGGCGCTGTCGACGATCTCCTGCACCGCCTGCAAGTAAAAAGACTCACCCGGGCCGCTGCGCCGCGCCGGTAAGGTAATGACCAGCGCGTCCACATTCATCAATTCATCCAGCTCGTCGGTATCGCAGATAAGCTCGGGTTCGAGACGCAGCTCAACACCATCAATGCCGCACATGCGTGCCGCTTCAACCCCATCCCGGGTGGTCTTACTCCCTGTCACCTGCCAGCCTTTCGCGGCTAATGACATCGCCAGTGGCATTCCTAACCATCCTAACCCGACAATCGCGACCTTTTTCATTACATTCTCCGCTTAACGATGCCTGTTATAAGGCTACGCCAGCCTGGTGGAACGCACAATTCATACCATCAATATGAAATGAATTAATGATCAAAAAAAGCCCTTGCTTTATGGCGTACAACTGGTTTAGGTTAAAAGACATCAAATGCATAAGCATTCAACGAGAATTTATATGACACGCGTTCCTTTTAAAAACCACCATCATCACCATCATCCTGACTAGTCTTTCAGGCGATGTGTGCTGGAAGACGTTTGGATCTTCCAGTGGTGCATGAACGCATGAAAAAGCCCCCGGAAGATCTTCTTCCGGGGGCTTTTTTTTGGACCGCATTCAGACAGGTTAAAACAGGTTAACGAGGAACACAGAATGTTAGATAACTCACGTTTACGCATAGCTATTCAAAAATCAGGCCGTTTAAGCGACGATTCACGCGAACTGCTGGCCCGCTGCGGGATTAAAATCAACCTGCACACCCAGCGCCTGATCGCCCTGGCTGAAAATATGCCGATCGACATTCTGCGCGTACGTGATGACGATATCCCGGGCCTGGTGATGGATGGCGTCGTTGATCTCGGCATCATCGGCGAAAACGTACTGGAAGAAGAGTTATTAACCCGCCGCGCGCAGGGCGAAGATCCGCGCTACTTTACCCTGCGTCGTCTGGACTTTGGCGGCTGCCGCCTGTCGCTGGCTACGCCGGTCGATGAAGCCTGGGACGGCCCGGCCGCGCTGAACGGCAAACGTATCGCCACCTCTTACCCTCACCTGCTGAAGCGTTACCTCGATCAAAAAGGCGTGCAGTTTAAATCCTGTCTGCTGAACGGCTCCGTTGAAGTGGCGCCGCGTGCGGGCCTTGCCGATGCCATCTGTGACCTCGTCTCCACCGGCGCCACGCTCGAAGCGAACGGCCTGCGCGAAGTGGAGGTGATCTACCGCTCCAAAGCCTGCCTGATTCAGCGCGACGGCGAGATGGCCGACGCCAAACAGCAGCTCATCGACAAGCTGCTGACCCGCATTCAGGGCGTGATTCAGGCGCGTGAATCCAAATACATCATGATGCATGCGCCGACCGAGCGCCTGGAGGAAGTGATTGCCCTGCTGCCGGGCGCTGAGCGCCCAACCATTCTGCCGCTGGCGGGCGACCAGCAGCGCGTGGCGATGCACATGGTGAGCAGCGAAACCCTGTTCTGGGAAACCATGGAAAAACTGAAGGCGCTGGGCGCAAGCTCCATTCTGGTGCTGCCAATTGAGAAGATGATGGAGTAACGACCATGAGCTTTAACACAATCATCGACTGGAATACCTGTAGCGACGCGCAACAGCGCGAGCTGCTGATGCGCCCGGCAATTTCCGCCTCGGAGAGCATCACCCGCACCGTGGCGGAGATCCTCGATAACGTCAAAGCCCGCGGGGAGGATGCGCTGCGCGAGTACAGCGCGAAGTTTGATAAAACTGAGGTCGACGCGTTACAGGTTACCGAGCAGGAAATCATTGATGCCAGCAATCGTCTGGGTGATGACATCAAACAGGCGATGGCCGTCGCGGTGAAAAATATTGATACCTTCCACACCGCGCAGAAATTGCAGGCGGTGGATGTGGAAACCCTGCCCGGCGTACGCTGCCAGCAGGTGACACGCCCGGTGGCGTCCGTCGGCCTCTATATTCCCGGCGGCTCTGCCCCGCTGTTTTCGACCGTCCTGATGCTGGCCACCCCGGCACGTATTGCCGGTTGTCAGAAGGTGGTGCTCTGCTCTCCTCCACCGATCGCCGATGAGATCCTGTACGCGGCGAAGCTGTGCGGCGTGCAGGCGATCTATAAAGTGGGCGGTGCGCAGGCGATTTCTGCCCTGGCGTTCGGAACAGTATCCATTCCTAAGGTCGACAAAATCTTTGGCCCGGGCAATGCCTACGTGACCGAAGCGAAGCGTCAGGTCAGCCAGCGTCTGGACGGCGCGGCGATTGATATGCCTGCCGGTCCGTCTGAAGTGCTGGTGATTGCCGACAGCGGCGCTACACCGGATTTCGTGGCCTCTGACCTGCTCTCGCAGGCCGAGCACGGCCCTGACTCGCAGGTGATTTTACTGACGCCAGATGCCGACATGGCAAAACGCGTGGGCGACGCCGTTGAGCGTCAGTTGGCTGACCTGCCGCGGGCGGAAACGGCGCGTCAGGCGCTATCCGCCAGCCGCCTGATTGTGGCCCGCGATCTTGACCAGTGCATCGCCATCTCCAACCAGTACGGTCCTGAGCACCTGATTATTCAGACCCGCAACGCGCGCGATCTGGTCGACAGCATAACCAGCGCAGGCTCGGTGTTCCTCGGCGACTGGTCACCGGAATCCGCCGGGGATTACGCCTCCGGCACCAACCACGTGCTGCCGACGTATGGCTATACCTCAACCTGCTCCAGCCTGGGGCTGGCGGATTTCCAGAAGCGCATGACCGTGCAGGAACTCTCCCGCGAGGGATTTGCCTCGCTGGCGTCGACCATTGAAACCCTGGCCGCCGCCGAGCGCCTGACTGCCCACAAAAATGCCGTGACGCTGCGCGTTGCCGCCCTGAAGGAGCAAGCATGAACATCGAAGAATTAGCCCGCGAAAATGTCCGTCGCCTGACGCCCTATCAGTCTGCGCGTCGTCTGGGCGGGAACGGCGACGTCTGGCTGAATGCCAATGAATTTCCCACGGCGGTGGCCTTTGAGCTTTCGCAGCAGACGCTGAACCGCTACCCGGAGTGTCAGCCGAAAGCGGTGATCGAGAACTATGCGCAGTATGCAGGCGTGAAGCCTGAGCAGGTGCTGGTCAGCCGTGGGGCTGATGAAGGGATTGAGCTGCTGATCCGCGCCTTCTGTGAGCCGGGTAAAGACGCGGTGATGTACTGCCAGCCCACCTACGGGATGTACAGCGTCAGCGCCGAAACCTTTGGCGTGGCCTGCCGCAACGTGCAGGCGCTCGACAACTGGCAGCTGGATTTGCAGGGCATCGCCGATAACCTCGACGGCGTGAAGGTGGTGTTTGTCTGTAGCCCGAACAACCCCACCGGGCAGATTATTCATCCGCAGGATATCCGCACCCTGCTGGAGATGACGCGCGGCAAGGCGCTGGTCGTCGCTGATGAAGCCTACATTGAGTTCTGCCCGCAGGCGACGCTGACAGGCTGGCTTGAAGAGTATCCGCATCTCGTTGTGCTGCGTACCCTTTCCAAAGCCTTCGCCCTCGCCGGCCTTCGCTGTGGATTTACGCTGGCGAATAAAGCGGTTATCGACCTGCTGCTGAAAGTGATTGCCCCGTATCCGCTCTCAACGCCGGTTGCCGATATTGCGGCACAGGCGCTGGCCCCGCAGGGCATCAGCGCGATGCGCGAGCGTGTGGCGCAGATCCTGGAAGAGCGTCAGTATCTTGTTGATGCCCTTAAAACGATTCCGTGCGTGGAGCAGGTGTTCGACTCGGAAACCAACTACATCCTGGTGCGCTTCACCGCCTCAAGCGCGATATTTAAATCGTTGTGGGATCAGGGCATTATCTTACGAGACCAGAATAAACAACCTACCCTGAGCGGCTGCCTGCGTATTACCGTCGGCACCCGTGCAGAGAGCCAGCGCGTGATTGACGCCCTGAAAGCGGAGAAAGTATGAGTCAGAAGTATCTCTTTATCGATCGTGACGGCACCATCATCTCGGAGCCACCCAGCGATTTTCAGGTCGATCGTTTCGACAAGCTGGCCTTTGAACCCGATGTGATCCCGGTGCTGCTGAAGCTTCAGAAAGCAGGCTATAAGCTGGTGATGATCACCAACCAGGACGGTCTGGGCACCGACAGCTTCCCGCAGGGAGACTTTGACGGCCCGCACAACCTGATGATGCAGGTGCTGACCTCGCAGGGCATCGCCTTCGACGAAGTGCTGATCTGCCCGCATATGCCTGCCGACGAGTGCGACTGCCGCAAGCCAAAAGTGAAGCTTGTTGAACGTTATCTGGCGGAAGAGGCGCTGGATAAAGCCAACAGCTATGTGATCGGCGATCGCGTCACGGATATCACGCTGGCGGACAACATGGGCATTGCGGGCCTGCGCTATAACCGCGACACGCTAAACTGGGCGATGATTGGCGAGCAGCTCACCCGACGCGACCGCTATTCCCACGTTGAACGCAACACCAAAGAGACGCAGATCGACGTGAAGGTCTGGCTGGACCGCGAAGGCGGCAGCAAGATCCACACCGGCGTCGGTTTCTTTGACCACATGCTGGATCAAATCGCCACGCACGGCGGCTTCCGCATGGAAATCGCGGTGAAGGGCGACCTGTATATCGACGATCACCACACCGTGGAAGATACCGGCCTGGCGCTGGGCGAAGCCCTGAAGCTGGCGCTCGGCGACAAGCGCGGCATCAACCGCTTCGGCTTTGTTCTGCCGATGGACGAGTGCCTGGCGCGCTGCGCGATGGATATCTCCGGGCGTCCGCACCTGGAATACAAAGCCGACTTTACCTACCAGCGCGTGGGCGATCTCAGCACCGAGATGGTGGAACACTTCTTCCGCTCGCTCTCTTACACCATGGGCCTGACGCTGCACCTGAAAACCAAAGGCAAAAACGATCACCACCGCGTCGAGAGCCTGTTCAAAGCCTTTGGCCGTACCCTGCGCCAGGCGATCCGCGTGGAAGGTGACGCCCTGCCCTCGTCGAAAGGAGTGCTGTAATGAACGTGGTGATTCTGGATACCGGATGCGCCAATCTGAACTCCGTACAGTCGGCGATTATGCGCCACGGCTACGAGCCGGTGGTGAGCCGCGACCCTGACGTGGTGCTGCGTGCGGATAAACTCTTTCTGCCGGGCGTTGGCACCGCCCAGGCGGCGATGGATCAGATCCATGAGCGCGAGCTGGTGGATCTCATCAAAGCCTGTACTCAGCCGGTGCTGGGCATTTGCCTCGGCATGCAGCTGCTTGGCCGCCGCAGTGAAGAGAGCAACGGCGTTGATCTGCTGGGCATTATTGAAGAAGACGTGCCGAAAATGACCGACCACGGCCTGCCGCTGCCGCACATGGGCTGGAACCGCGTTTATCCGAAGGCGGGCAACAGGCTGTTCCAGGGTATTGAAGACGGCGCGTACTTCTATTTTGTTCACAGCTACGCCATGCCCGTGAATGCCTACACCATCGCCCAGTGCAATTACGGCGAGGCGTTCACCGCCGCCGTGCAGAAAGATAACTTTTACGGCGTGCAGTTTCACCCGGAACGCTCCGGCGCCGCCGGCGCGCAACTGCTGAAAAATTTCCTGGAGATGTGATGATAATTCCCGCTTTAGATTTAATTGACGGCACGGTTGTTCGTCTCCACCAGGGCGATTACGGGCAGCAGCGCGACTACGGTAACGACCCGCTGCCGCGGTTACAGGCTTACGCCACCGAGGGCGCTGAGGTGTTGCACCTGGTCGATCTGACCGGCGCGAAAGATCCGGCCAAACGCCAGATCCCACTGCTTAAAACACTGGTGGCTGGCGTGGACGTCCCGGTGCAGGTGGGCGGCGGCGTGCGTACGGAAGCCGATGTTGCCGCCTTACTGGACGCGGGCGTGGCGCGCGTGGTAGTCGGTTCGACCGCTGTGAAAGATCCTGACAGTGTCAAGGGCTGGTTCCGCCGCTTCGGTGCGGATGCGCTGGTGCTGGCGCTGGATGTGCGCATTGATGCGCAGGGTAACAAGCAGGTCGCGGTCAGCGGCTGGCAGGAAAACTCCGGCGTAACGCTGGAAGAGCTGGTCGGGATGTATCTCCCGGTAGGGCTGAAGCATGTGCTGTGCACGGATATTTCACGCGATGGTACGCTCGCAGGCTCTAACGTCTCGCTGTATGAAGAGGTTTGCGCGCGTTATCCGCAGGTGGCGTTTCAGTCCTCTGGCGGTATCGGCGACCTGGCGGATATCGCCGCGCTGCGCGGAACCGGTGTACGTGGCGTGATCGTGGGTCGCGCGCTGCTGGAAGGCAAATTTACGGTGAAGGAGGCGATTCAATGCTGGCAAAACGGATAATTCCCTGCCTGGACGTGCGTGATGGTCAGGTTGTAAAAGGCGTGCAGTTCCGCAACCACGAGATCATTGGCGACATCGTTCCCCTGGCAAAACGTTATGCCGAAGAAGGCGCAGACGAACTGGTATTTTACGATATCACCGCCTCCAGCGATGGCCGCGTGGTGGACAAAAGCTGGGTGGCGCGCGTGGCAGAGGTGATTGATATTCCCTTCTGCGTGGCGGGCGGGATTAAATCTGCTGACGATGCGGCGAAAATTCTCTCTTTCGGTGCGGACAAAATTTCGATTAACTCCCCTGCGCTTGCAGATCCGGAGCTGATTACGCGTCTGGCGGACCGCTTTGGCGTGCAGTGCATTGTCGTGGGGATCGACACCTGGTTTGATACCGCGACGGGCAAATATCACGTTAACCAGTACACCGGCGATGAAAGCCGCACGCGCGTCACCCAATGGGAGACGCTGGACTGGGTGCAGGAAGTACAAAAACGCGGCGCGGGTGAGATCGTGCTGAACATGATGAACCAGGACGGCGTACGCAACGGTTACGACCTCGAGCAGCTGAAAAAAGTGCGCGCGGTCTGCCAGGTTCCGCTGATTGCCTCCGGCGGCGCAGGCACCATGGAACACTTCCTTGAAGCCTTCCGCGATGCGAACGTAGACGGCGCGCTGGCCGCTTCCGTGTTCCACAAACAGATTATCAATATTGGTGAGTTAAAAACGTACCTGGCCGACCAGGGCGTGGAGATCAGGGTATGTTAACAGAGCAACAACAGGCGCAGCTGGACTGGGAAAAAACTGACGGATTACTGCCGGTGGTTGTACAGCATGCCGTTTCAGGCGAAGTGCTGATGCTGGGATACATGAACCAGGAGGCACTGGTAAAAACGATCGACAGCGGCAAGGTGACGTTTTTCTCGCGCACCAAACAGCGCCTGTGGACGAAAGGGGAAACCTCGGGTCATTTCCTGAATGTGGTCAGCATTACGCCAGACTGCGACAACGACACCCTGCTGGTGCTGGTCAACCCGATTGGGCCGACCTGCCACAAAGGCACCAGCAGTTGCTTCGGCGAGGCGAGCCACCAGTGGCTGTTCCTCTATCAGCTGGAACAGCTGCTGGCAGAGCGTAAATCAGCGGATCCCGAGAGCTCGTACACGGCGAAGCTGTACGCCAGCGGCACCAAGCGTATTGCGCAGAAGGTGGGTGAGGAAGGCGTTGAAACGGCGCTGGCGGCCACTGTGCATGACCGTGAGGAGCTGACGAACGAAGCGTCGGATTTGATGTATCACCTGCTGGTGCTGCTTCAGGATCAGGAGCTGGATTTAACGACGGTGATTGAGAATTTGCGGAAACGACATAAATAAAAAAAGACCGGGGCGACTCTAATGCTGGTCACTTAAGGTGACCAGCAGTTTTTTTATCCGGGTATTTCTTGCCCTTCACCCTGCGCTCTCTCGGGTAACTTCGCTCCCGTCTTCCCGGTAATACCAGCCATCTCGCCTGTTCGTACGGTGACGGTACAGCTCGCTCACCGCACCCGCCGGATAACGACAGGGGTCTTCCAGAGACGTGAGGACTTTCCTCTCCTTTCCGTCCACTTTCCGGCTCAAAAGTCTGGCAGCGACCTCTTCCGGCAGTCCAGGCCATTGTTTCCGGGCCTGCGGGCTCGTTTCAGCTTCACCCGCTCGTCACCCCGCCCCAGACGGCACACGACCTTATACTCCGTATTCTTTATCAGGGGCAGCAGCCAGTGCCGGTTCTATTCGGCGTGCTGCCAGTGATGCAGCAGCCCCGGGGAGTAATATCCCTTGTCGAACAGGGGGATACTGTTGTCCGGTACCCGGTCCGTTAACTGTGCCGCCAGACGCATTTCGCTGACGCTCTCACTGTCGAGAGCGCTGGCGTTAATCAGATGGCTGCTGAGCTCCATCAGACAGACCATGCGCACCTGCGGATAGTTGCCTTCGCTGTGCTGGTTGCCGTGTTTGCTGAACGCTTCGCTGTTCTCCCGCATATCAGGCGTTCTCCAGACCACACCATCCACCGCAAACAGGTTCAGTCCGTGCCATTGCGGGTGTGACGCCTGCTGCTTCCAGTATTGCTGTGATATCAAAAAGCTCCCGGACAGCCCCCTCGCCGAGCTTTTTGCCGCGCTGGATAATGGCGCTTCGTGCGGTGAATGGCGCGCCCGAACGGTCAGTGATATCCATGAGATTAACAATATTGGTCATCGGCCTGTCACAGAAAACAGATATGCCGACAATAAGCCATGTCATTGATTCAAGGGTGGTTTACGTTTACGGAGCGTCACGGTATCGGTCAGCCTGAAGGCTTACCGGATAAGTTCTGCGTGGATGAGTTCGGAAAGGGAACAGGCATGTTCCGGTGCGCTGAGATGAATAATGCCGGGAGCCTGAGAAAGTACCATTTAAAAAGGGTCCATGAAGAGACATGAACCCTTTTTACACCAGCCACTGGATCGGTCAACCGATCCTTAAATGATCGGTATTAGGGACGACCCGGTCTTTTTTTTGTAAATCAGGCTCTTGGTTTGTAGTTTCTCAGCGCGTTGCGGCCAAGGACGACAGCAGAACCGATAACACCACCAAGCAGTATCGCGAAGATGAGGGTTACGGCCTTTTTAGGACTATCACGGCGGAAAGGAAGGTCCGGTTTCATAACGTAACGATAGACATGAATGGTATCAGGATTAACGTTGAGGTTCTGAATATCCAGTAAATTCTTTTTGGTCTGATAGTAAGAGCCCGAGAACACCAGCGGGCGAGATGCTTCGTTATCAACCATTGATTTGAGGGCAACAGTACCTAACAGAAACATCGTTTCCTGGGTCACATCCTGAGTTTGCTGAAGCTGCGGTGTGCTAATTTTTGCGGCTTCTGCGTTTTTAAGCGCCTCTGAAATCTGCTTGATACGCAGATCTTTTTGCTCCTGTACGACTTTCTCCTCATTTTTGAGGGAATCGTTCAATGTAATAATCTGCTGCTTGAGGTTGTCTCTGAGGTCAAGCGCCAGTTCTTTAGCCGTTTGCTCATCGATCTGCTGAATATACTGCGCCAGCTGCTTCTGTGCTGCCTCAGCCGATTCACCCTGATAGCTAACGGTTAAGGGTAATGCCTGGCCTTTCACGGTCGGTTCGATAGTAAGTTTCTCCGGATCTTCCTGATTATCAAGCGCCTGCGCTAATGCGGAGAAGGAAGAGTTGAAACGGCCAATGGCGCGATTCTGAATGTCCAGCATAGAAGGTGCGGCACCGCCATAAAGGATGTTCAACGCGTTTGCATAGGTGGCAATTTGCGCCGCATCAGGCTGGGAAATGATGGCGGATGAAGTCCATTTTTCTTTAGCAACGGTAATGTATGCAACAGCGAGAACAATAAAAGCAGCAATAAACGCTCCAATTACCCACTTACCGCGCCATAGTTGTACTACTAAATCCAGTAAATCAATTTGCTCCGGGTCATTGCTGCGATTGACCAGGCTATCGTTGTTCTGCGTCATACAATCCCTAACAGATGAAAAAGGGCAAAAATAATCTTGTTTCCATAGTGTATCTCTTGTTGTAGAAAATTCTATAAGAATACGATGAGTTATATCGGAAAGATGGGTTATGTATGTGAAGAGCAACGCGCTATCATAGTCGGAATCTGATGTCCTGGGACATCAACAAGAACACTGTGAATGAGGGAAGCTATGAAATTTCTGGTAACGGGCGCGGCGGGCTTTATCGGTTCTCATGTCAGCAAGCGCCTGCTTGATGCAGGGCATGAAGTTGTTGGGATTGATAGTCTGAATGATTACTATGACCCTAACCTCAAGCTCGCTCGCCTCGAACTGCTCAAATCCGAGAGTTTTACCTTCCACAAGCTGGACTTAGCGGACCGCGAGGGCATGACTGCGCTCTTCGCCAATGAAAAATTTGACCGCGTGATCCATCTTGCCGCACAAGCGGGCGTGCGTTACTCGCTGGAAAACCCGCATGCCTATGCAGATGCTAACCTGGTAGGTCACCTGAACGTGCTGGAAGGCTGTCGCCACAATAAGGTTCAGCATCTTCTGTATGCGTCATCCAGTTCTGTTTACGGCCTCAACCGTAAGATGCCGTTTTCAACTGACGACACCGTAGACCATCCGGTATCCCTGTATGCGGCAACCAAAAAAGCCAATGAGTTGATGTCGCATACCTATTCGCATCTGTATAACCTACCGACCACTGGCCTGCGCTTCTTTACCGTCTATGGCCCGTGGGGACGCCCGGACATGGCGCTGTTTAAATTCACCAAAGCCATGATTGAAGGCAACAGTATCGACGTATACAACTACGGCAAGATGAAGCGCGACTTCACCTATATTGATGATATTGCGGAGGCGATTATTCGCCTACAGGACGTCATTCCTCAGGCCGATGCCGACTGGACAGTCGAAACCGGTTCGCCAGCAACCAGCTCTGCCCCGTATCGCGTGTATAACATCGGTAACAGTTCACCTGTCGAACTGATGGATTACATTACCGCGCTTGAAGAGGCGCTGGGCAAGGAAGCGGTAAAAAATATGATGCCGATCCAGCCGGGTGACGTGCTGGAGACCAGTGCGGACACCAAAGCGCTGTATGACGTTATTGGGTTTAAACCACAAACCTCAGTCAAAGAAGGCGTGAAAAACTTCGTCGACTGGTACCGCAACTTCTATAACGTTTAAAAACAAAAAACCCGGCAGAGCGCCGGGTTTTTTTATATCACGATATTAATCAGTCGCTGCCGAACAAATCGCGGGTATAGACTTTATCTTTAACGTCCGCCAGCTCTTCCGCCATACGGTTGGAGATAATTACGTCCGCTTCTTTTTTGAATGCATCCAGATCGCGGATCACACGCGAATGGAAGAACTCGTCTTCCTGCATGGCCGGTTCATAAATAATGACCTGCACGCCCTTCGCCTTAATACGCTTCATGATCCCCTGAATGGAAGAGGCGCGGAAGTTATCGGAACCGCTCTTCATGATCAGGCGATACACGCCCACCACTTTCGGCTGACGCGCGAGAATGGAATCCGAGATGAAGTCTTTACGCGTGCGGTTGGCATCCACAATGGCGGAAATCAAGTTGTTCGGCACCGCCTGATAGTTTGCCAGCAGCTGCTTGGTATCTTTTGGCAGGCAGTAGCCACCGTAACCGAAGGACGGGTTGTTGTAATGGTTACCGATACGCGGGTCAAGACACACGCCCTCAATGATCTGACGGGTGTTCAGACCTAAGCTCTCGGCATAGCTGTCAAGTTCGTTGAAGTAAGCCACGCGCATCGCCAGATAGGTATTGGCGAAAAGCTTAATGGCCTCAGCTTCTGTGGAATCGGTGAACAGCACCGGAATATCTTTTTTGATTGCGCCTTCCTGAAGCAACGCAGCAAAACGCTCTGCACGCTCGGAACGCTCACCAATCACGATACGGGATGGGTGCAGGTTATCGTAAAGCGCCCTCCCTTCACGCAGGAACTCTGGCGAGAAGAAGATATTATCAATACCAAATTTTTCTTTGATGGATTTGGTAAAACCAACCGGGATCGTCGACTTGATAACCATTACTGCATCAGGGTTAATGCCGATAACATCTTTGATAACCGCTTCGACGGTTGAGGTGTTGAAATAGTTGGTTTTTGGATCGTAGTCAGTAGGCGTGGCAATAATGACGTAATCCGCATCGCGGTATGCATCTTCTTTATCCGTCGTGGCGCGGAAATTCAGCGTTTTGTTGCTGAGATAATCCTGGATTTCTTTGTCGACGATCGGCGATTTCTTCTCATTGAGCATATCCACTTTGGCCTGCACGATATCAAGTGCAACCACTTCATGATTCTGAGCAATCAAAATGCCGTTTGAAAGACCGACATACCCTGTTCCGGAAATTGTTATTTTCATTCGCTAATGACTTCTTTTAGTTAACTGTACTGATGGCCGCCAGACCATCGCGATAAACATAACTGTTGGGCTTTGTACCTCCTGGCAAACAACACTGTCAAGGCAAACCAGGAGTAATCATTACGAGCGGGACGAGATTCAGACTACTTCGATTATTGCGCGGCATTTTTTGCATAAAAAAACCCGGAGACGAGCTCCGGGTTGATGTTATTGCAGAGAGTTAACTCATTCCATCCATTCGGTATGGAAGACACCCTCTTTATCCGTACGCTTGTAGGTATGCGCACCGAAGTAGTCACGCTGCGCCTGAATCAGATTGGCAGGCAGCACGGCAGCACGATAGCTATCGTAGTATGCCACCGCAGCGGAGAAGGTTGGAACCGGAATACCGTTCTGTACTGCGTAAGCAACCACGTCACGCAGCGCCTGCTGGTACTCGTCCGCAATCTTTTTGAAGTACGGTGCCAGCAGAAGGTTGGCGATACCGGCGTTTTCAGCATAGGCATCGGTGATTTTCTGCAGGAACTGTGCACGAATGATGCAACCCGCGCGGAAGATCTTCGCGATTTCACCGTAGTTAAGATCCCAGTTATTCTCGTCTGACGCCGCACGCAGCTGAGAGAAGCCCTGTGCGTAAGAAACGATTTTACCCAGGTAAAGTGCACGACGCACTTTCTCAACGAACTCAGCTTTGTCGCCGGCTGGTTTAGCCTGAGGGCCAGACAGCACTTTAGATGCCGCGACGCGTTGCTCTTTCAGAGAAGAGATGTAACGCGCAAAGACAGATTCGGTGATCAGAGACAGCGGTTCGCCCAGATCCAGAGAGCTCTGGCTGGTCCATTTACCGGTACCTTTGTTCGCTGCTTCATCCAGAATCACATCAACCAGGTATTTACCTTCTTCATCTTTCTTCGTGAAGATATCTTTGGTGATGTCGATCAGGTAGCTGTTCAGCTCGCCTTTGTTCCACTCGGTAAAGGTTTCAGCCAGCTCTTCATTAGAGAGATTCAGGCCGCCTTTCAGCAGGGAGTATGCTTCTGCGATCAGCTGCATATCGCCGTATTCGATGCCGTTGTGCACCATTTTTACATAGTGACCCGCACCGTCCGGACCGATATAAGTCACACACGGCTCGCCATCTTCCGCAACAGCAGCGATTTTAGTCAGAATAGGCGCAACCAGTTCGTACGCTTCTTTCTGGCCACCAGGCATGATAGATGGGCCTTTCAGCGCGCCCTCTTCACCGCCGGAAACGCCGGTACCGATGAAGTTGAAGCCTTCAGCGGACAGCTCACGGTTACGACGAATGGTGTCCTGGAAGAAGGTGTTACCGCCATCAATGATGATATCGCCTTTTTCAAGGTAAGGCTTTAGGGAGTCAATTGCAGCATCGGTACCCGCGCCTGCTTTGACCATTAACAGGATACGACGGGGCGTTTCCAGAGACTCAACAAATTCTTTTACCGTATAGAAAGGAACGAGTTTCTTGCCTGGGTTTTCGGCAATCACTTCTTCAGTCTTATCACGGGAGCGGTTGAAAACGGAGACGGTATAACCACGGCTTTCGATGTTGAGCGCCAGGTTGCGCCCCATCACAGCCATACCGACAACGCCGATCTGTTGCTTGGACATTACATACTCCTGTCAGATAACATTATTATTGAGCGAGCAGAATGTGTAAATTCTATCTTAGATCGATTATAATAGAAAGCATTCAGCAGTATTATTTTATAATTACGCGTCAACTTTAAGGTTTATAAATGAAAATACATAATCTAAGTGATGTTAAATCAACACAAATCGGTCAAAACACTACCATATGGCAGTTTGCGGTAATTTTCGAAAATGCACAAATTGGTAAAAACTGCAATATATGTGCTCATACATTAATCGAGAATGATGTTATCATTGGTGACAATGTAACTGTTAAATCAGGAGTTTATATTTGGGATGGCACAAGGATCGAAGATAATGTATTTATTGGACCCTGTGTGGCTTTTACAAATGATAAATTCCCAAGATCAAAGAAATATTGTACAGAGTACCCTAAAATCTGGATTAAAAAGGGGGCATCAATTGGTGCTAACTCAACCATATTACCAGGAATAACTATAGGTGCTAATAGCATGATAGGTGCAGGCACCGTAGTAACGAAAGATGTTCCTGACAATGCAGTTGTAGTTGGTAATCCAGGGAAAATCGTACGTTACCTTTAAAAGTAAATGGTTCAGAAATTCACAATTCTGAACCAATTACTCATAACAGTGCTTGCGGCATATTAATATTTAGAACAACTTATAATTTCATTCTATTATTTTAACTTTCTTGAAAAATTTTTCCTGATACCGTCATAAATTCCCAGAGCCACATACTTGGTAAATTTTAATTTATCTTTCTTAAGCATTAACATGATAAAATAGAAAGATATTAGTCTAAATATATTATATGAACTCCAACTAAATGGGAACTTCCTGTAGAAACTACAATAAACGCCATTACGGAATACATAAAAATATCGATATGTTGAATGTATTGGTACCTCCAAAACATTCAATATTTTTTTACGGTCATCACCGAGCTTGTGGATTAAATGAGCTTTAGTTACGCCAAATAATTTATATCCCTTTTGTGATAATCGTAAACACCAATCGGTATCAACATATTCAAGGAAAAATCCCTCATGGTTTTCAGATTCAGAAGACCATATATCAACGCAAAAAAACGTTCCCGATGAAATTAATTGTTGAGTTTCAATATATTTTTCATTTTCGTCTGCGCTAACCACTATACGTTTGAATGTTGTGTAACGGTAAAAGGGAAATTTTTTCCCTGATCTTTCATCAATAATTATAGGCCCCAGTGCTCCAACTTTAATACCTTGCTGGGTAAGATCTGAATAGGCATCTTTCAGACTTGAAATGAATTTAGGTTCTAAACGGCTATCCTGGTCAAAGAAACAAACAAATTTACAATTATTTTTAATTGCTAATCGAGCACCTATATTTTGTGCTCTTCCGATACCAGCATTTTCATTTAAGAATTCAAAGTGCAACTTATCGGGTATTTGAAGGCCGCTGAAATCAGTACTGGAGCCATTATCGACAATAATTATCTCATCAACTTGTGAGGTCATCGAGTTAATTAAAATTTGGAGATCATTAATATTTGGGTTATATGTAACCACCACTCCGCAGACTTTATTATCCATGAGAGAAATATACCTTCAATATAAATATAAATCGTAAAACCTTACGAACGATGCTCCCAAGCATCGAATAAAAAACAGACAGCTTTGATTCTGAAATAAGACTTAACCCATAGCTTTTAAGATATAGCTTGTATATACCTTGCCATTCAGAGGCATAGCTGTAATTTATTTTGCGTATTTCTAAATTCATATTCTTCCTAAAGACTGTACTTTTAGAAATATTTGAAGAATGCACTCTATACGCAGCTATTCTCTCTGAATCAAAGAGAACGTTAGCATGTCTAAATAACCTCAAATAAAAATCTCGGTCTTCAGCGATCAGTGATTCATTATAAAAGCCAATCTGATTATATACGTCTTTTTTTATTAGCAGACATGGGCCAGGAATGCACCAATTAGTAATAACTTCTCCAGTCAAGAATTTAGAACTCTCAAGGGCTTTTGGACTGGCATGAAAATAATCTTTAAATCCACTATTTAAGACTATTTTGGATTTTTCATCAATGATCATGACATCACTTATTATTGCATCATAATCAGACTCATTAAGTAAACGCACTTTATTGTCAATCACATCAGACAATGGAAAATCATCAGCGGCACAAATGTAAATAATGTTATGAGTCGATAACTTAACTCCTTTATTTAAAGTTCGACATATTCCAAGATTAGATTCATTTTTATAAAAACGAACATTTAGTTTTGTATCAATGTTTTTCTCGATCCAGGTCGATACCCGTTCTACAGATGTATCGCGTGAATAGTCATCAATAATAATCACTTCAACATTTAGAATATCTATTTTGTTTAATGCATTGAGACACTCTTCAACATACAGTGCTTGATTATACAGTGGAACTATCACGGATAGAGAATTCATAGTTTTCTTATTCATCACCAAATTTTATACACCTTTTAATCGCCTATTATATATAGATTGATTAAGTAGCGACACAATAAGCGGAAAAATAAACACGAACGTTGTTTTTAAATACAAACCCCATGTCAAAGTTGGGTCGATAAATAAATAACAAGAATAGGTACAAAAGATAATATAGAATACAACTCTTAATGAATAAGCTCTTGTTCGGTTATTTACTAAAAATGTACCACGTCTTATTGCCAAATATATTAGCCCTAAAACAAACGAAAAAGCACCACAGAAATATGGCCCAAATAAATACAACCCAAGAATGTTCTGTCTTGCATTGGGACCAATTCCACTGTCGATATTATAATAGTATTTTGAAATCTCGTATCCAAAAATGACTTTGTCTTTTACCGGATAACCAAGAATCATAGACAATTTGTTTATTGTACCGCCAAAAAAATAATCCCAGACATAAATATCCTTTGGTAACGAATCCATAAATGGTTTGCTATAACCCTGGTAAAAAACATCACCAAATAAAACAAAACGCTCAAAAAACGCCGAAACCACACTGCCGTTGGCTCCCCAAACACTGAAAATAACAACCATCAATCCCAGAATTATTAAAGGAGAAATGTATGATAGTATCTTTACAACTTTTGCTAATTCTCGTATTTGATATACTTCCTTAACTAAAAATAAGGATACAATCATAAAGAAGAAGTCAGATTTCCCCCCTTTAACCAGCAAACATACAAAACAAAGTAATAATAGCACGTAGTCGACAAAACTTTTCCTACGATAAACATATCTCTTAATAGCTACCATAGCTGGGAAACAAACCCAGTAGACATCGGTAAACCATGAAATAATTCCAGCTGATTCATTTGTATCCAACCTCGATAATTGATTTAAGATTGGAATACCTACAATAGCAAAATAATATATACTCGTTATGATGAGTAAAATAGTAGTTGTATAGTAAAAACTGGAGTACCCATAATTCCAACGTTTGTAAGCAATAAAGCGCTCATGGGAATCATCATTAATCTTTACATAATTTTTCCGCATAAACAATAATGGTATTAAAAACATAACCTCAGTATATAAAAAAGAATAGAAATAAAAATCATCTATCTCTGAGGTAAACTCTAACAATAAAACAACTGAACAGGAAAAAACCTGTGCAACAAATCCAATCATCAGAGGGTCTGCAACATGCCTAACTTTGTTACCAAACCATGCATAATAAATTATGAAAACCAGACCCAACAAAGACAAATATAACGTGAGGTTCGAGTATAACAGATCTAAAAACTGGCCATTGTCCATAAGTAGATTTACTCAGCTAGAAATTCTTTTTAAATTTGTCACAACAAAAATAAAATAGAGAGTATAGTTCAATAAGTAAGCTATATTGGCGCCCTGAATTCCAAAATGCAGGATAAAATAATAACTCAGCACAACCAACGTTGCAGAAAAAAACACCTCACTTGCAACAAACCATTTTGTTGCATTCCGAGCTATCATAGGAAATGCATAAAGCCAGCTTGCTATTTTAACAACATCCCCCATAAGTTGAATGCCAAATAAATCTCTTGCGTTCCTGAATTGCTCAGTGAATAAAACAGTTATGACTACATCACGTAACAAATAAATTGTAACGGCCATAATTATTACAATCGGTATTATTATTTTGGCTGTATTCCAAATCTCAAGTTTAATCGAATAATAATCACTTATTTTAGACAATCTCGGGAGATAATAAGCACTAAGCGCCATGGTACATACCCCCAAGTACACTTCTGATATTTTCCACACGGATTGCCACATCCCAGCAGCGGCCCATCCTTCATTAGCTACCAGCAAGTTTCTAATAAGCATCAATGCCACCGGCATGGCGATAGCAGTGATGATTGCCATCACAATATATCCCCACGTGTCAGCCAATGCTTTTTTATCAATATTACCAAACCATAGGCTGAATCTAAACCATGGCTGCTTAATGCTCATAACAATCAGTGAAATGCCTATCAATGCCGATTGCAAAGCTGCGGCTATCAGAGCACCATCTATATTCCATCTAATGATTAGCGCTGTCATAACCGCACCAGAAACAGAAACAGAAACTATTCCCAAAAAGACATAGAGTTTATAATTCTGCAGTCCATTTATGACAGAATTGACTAAGGTCCCAATAGCGGTAAAGGGCAAAACGAATACTGCCAAATAAATAACCCATTGATATTCAGCCCCACCAAATAACCATTGTGATAGATAGTGGTTTAAAAATAATCCAATTGGCAGTAAAATGATATATAATGCTAACATCCAAAATAAAGCAGCTCGCCACCATGGGCTACATGCTTCATAGCCATCTTCATGGTGCTCAGCGGTATAACGTATCACGCTATTTGAAACGGGTGCGTTAATAACACCATTAAATGCATTTACCAGACTTTGTATTTGGCCTAAAAGGGCCATACCTGATGGCCCAGTGTAGATCGCGACTACTTTAGCAATTATAAAGCCAATTAACATTTTTAATAATGTTAATGACCCTGTCATTGCCGTAACCTTTAACAACTTTTTCATACAGTAAATTCATTTAAAGCATCGATAACTTTTTCCACCTCAAGGTTTGACATTGTTGGATCAAGAGGTATAGATAATACAGTATTATGAATTTTTTCCGTCACAGGCAAACTCATACCGTTTAGTTCCTCATATGCTTTTTGCTTATGAGGTGGTATTGGATAGTGAATTAATGATTGAATATTATTTTTTGTCAGCCATGCCTGTAACTGTTCTCTGTATTCGCACTTCACAACAAATAGATGCCAAACATGTGCAGAGTCAAAGGTTACTGTCGGCACTGTGATCAAACTATTAGAGATCCCTTCGATATAAATTTTTGCAATCTCTTGTCTGCGAATAGTTTCTTGAGGAAGATATTTTAGTTTAACAGATAGCATTGCAGCCTGAATCTCGTCAAGGCGACTATTAACTCCAGGATAAAGGTTCTCGTATTTTTTCTGAGAACCATAATTTCTTAAAGCACGGAGTACATCTGCTAATTCATCATCATTGGTAGTGATTGCACCCGCATCGCCCAGAGCACCCAGATTTTTTCCTGGATAGAAACTAAACCCTGACGCTATACCCCAGTTCCCAGATTTTTTACCATTAATATTTGCCCCATGAGATTGGGCACTATCTTCGATGACGAGTAGATCAAATTCTTTTGCAATCTCCATGATTTCAGGCATTGGAGACAATTGTCCATACAAATGCACTGGCAATATCGCTTTTGTCTTCTCTGTGATGACGGAGCGAACATTCTGAGGTGAGAGATTGAATGTATCCGCATCGGGCTCGACAAGTACAGGTTTAAGATTATTCGCAGTGATCGCCAGAACCGATGCTATATAGGTATTAGCCTGAACGATAACTTCATCACCATCTTTTAGCTTTCCTAATTCTTTTAGGGCTCTAAAAATGAGAATGAGTGCATCTAAACCATTAGCTACACCAATTGTATGTTTAACATCGCAGAAGTATGAGAAATCCTTCTCAAATTTTTGTAATTCCTCACCCATAATATACCAGCCAGAATCAATCACCTTAGCGCAGGCATTTTTAAGTTCTTCATTGTATCTGGCATTTACTTCTTTTAAATTCAGAAAATTAATCATATTAAACCTGTAATATTTATCTTGCTTGCTTTAAAAAATCGTCATAATCACGAATATAATCATTTTCGTCATAATGACAGTCAGCTAATACCATCAGAACGCAATCGCTCGAAAAATCATACATCTCACGCCAAATACATGACTCAATGAGAAGCCCCTGCGCTGGATTGTCCAAAACAACCTCTATCCTCTCTGTCCCATCATCCAACAGAAAACGACAAGAACCTTTTACGGCGATCGCAACTTGTTTTAATTTTTTATGCGCATGAAAACCTCTACGAACACCTTCTTTAGTATCAAAGATGTAGTAAACTCTTTTAATACTAAAAGGGATATTATTCTCTTCTTCTAAGGCGACCAATGAACCACGATCATCACCATGCTTTTGAAGTGGGATAAAATTGATTTTCATTATTTACCTTGAACGTTTAATGAAGCAAAGGTTGAACCGTTCTGATCTTTCTCAGAAATGATGTATTCCATTTTTGGCCATTCTATATTCAAGTCCTTATCATCCCATTTTATACAACGTTCATGTGCTGGAGAATAATAATCGGTAGTTTTATAAAGAAATTCTGCATGCTCACTTAAAGTTAAAAAACCGTGTGCAAATCCAGCTGGGATCCAAAGCTGCTTTTTATTCTCTTCTGATAAAATAACACCCACCCATTGCCCATATGTTGGAGATTCTTTGCGTATATCAACCGCTACATCAAAAACCTGCCCTGTAACGCATCTAACCAGTTTTCCCTGGGCAAAAGGTGCTTCTTGATAGTGCAACCCCCGTAAAACCCCTTTAGAAGATCTTGACTGATTATCTTGTTTAAAAATGACGTTTGGATCTATATTTTCTTTGAAGTTTTTTTCGTTAAAACTCTCAAAGAAATAGCCTCTTTCATCATGAAACACTCGAGGTTCGATAATCAAAACACCACTGAGCGAAGTATTAGAAATTTTCATTATAGCCTCTATCAATATCAGTAACTCGCAGAGTGAGTCTCTATTTTCGTGTAATATTATATATTCGCTTAAGCGCCCATAATGGCAATAATCGTGGAATGCTTCTCAAAATAAAATAGTAGTGAGACGACAATATATTCTGAAAACCAGTCATTCTTTTCATTCGAGCAAGTTTATACTCACTTGAAACATACTTAATTCCGCGTCGCCTAACCAACATATCAGCTCCGACTCTGACCAATACCAATGATTCGTCCAAGTTGCCCGCTCTGAATCCTGCCCCTAGTAACCGCAACCATAAATTATAATCTTCCATAAGATAATGGTGCTGGTATCCCCCAACAGACTGGACGCTGGATTTTTTGAAAATGACAGTCATATGGTTAAAAGGATTTTTATGTCTTGCGAATTTTTTAATTTCTTTATTAGTAAGTGGAACCTTTCTTTCTGATACTATATTGTTTTTATCACCTATAAACTCGCGGATGCAACTTCCTGAAATATCAATATCAGGGTTTAACTCCATAAATGCAGATTGTAATTCAAAACGAGTTGGTTGGCATATATCATCCGTATCCATCCGCATGACATAATCATAGGTGCAATGTTTCATTCCTTCATTCAGCGCTTGTCCTAACCCAACGTTCTTTTTTAATGCGACGATCTTGATAGGTAATGACATTGACCATCTATCGACCACTGTGCATAATGCTTCGTTGATAGGGCCATCATAAACAAGAACGATTTCATCCGCTTTAACCGTTTGATTTGCCAGGCTGTCAAAACATTCTTCCAAATAGGAAGGTTTTTCCTTGTCATAGAGCGACATTAACACACTAAAATGCATATAATCCCCACACTTCCTCACTGCTGCTTAAATATAGTAATTCTGTCCGATTTAAATATTCATTCACATGTTCATGTGAGAAATGTGACAGAGCAATACTACTTTATAATATTTGAGAAAATTGATTATTATATTTTTTTATCAATCATTTTTAGAAGATATTTGCCA
The DNA here is from genome assembly GCF_050031515.1 of Enterobacter cloacae complex sp. 397G4. Lineage (NCBI taxonomy): Bacteria > Pseudomonadati > Pseudomonadota > Gammaproteobacteria > Enterobacterales > Enterobacteriaceae > Enterobacter > Enterobacter cloacae complex sp. 397G4. The sequence continues at coordinate 3,070,367 of NZ_JBLGWE010000001.1, forward strand.
TAATTATTTTTTGCTAATGGCTTTGCTAAGAGAGCTATTTGCTCAGCATTAATAAAGCCTTTACGATAGGCAATTTCTTCAGGACAAGCCACTTTCAGCCCCTGGCGTTCTTCAATGGTTGCAATGAAGTTACTCGCTTCAATCAGGCTCTGGTGAGTCCCTGTGTCAAGCCAGGCAAAGCCACGGCCCATCATAGCCACGGAAAGCTTTCCTTGCTCCATATAAATACGGTTAATATCCGTGATTTCCAGTTCACCACGTGCTGACGGTTTTAAATTCTTCGCCATCTCAACGACACTATTATCGTAGAAATAGAGTCCCGTAACCGCATAATTACTCTTCGGTTCCAGCGGTTTTTCTTCGAGGCTGATGGCGGTACCACTTTTATCAAACTCGACAACACCGTAACGCTCAGGATCGTTCACGTGATAGGCAAAGACCGTTGCACCATTTTCTTTATTAACCGCGGCATCCATCAATTTAGGAAGGTCGTGACCATAGAAAATGTTATCCCCCAACACCAGGGCGCAATGATCGTTGCCAATGAATTCTTCGCCAATGATAAAGGCCTGGGCTAATCCATCCGGGCTTGGCTGGACTTTGTATTGGAGATTCAGCCCCCACTGGCTTCCATCACCCAGAAGTTGTTCAAAACGCGGTGTATCCTGCGGAGTACTAATAATTAAAATATCTCGAATACCTGCCAGCATCAGCGTTGAAAGCGGATAGTAAATCATCGGCTTATCATAAATAGGCAATAATTGTTTACTAACAGCCATGGTCACTGGATACAGACGAGTACCAGAGCCACCCGCCAGAATAATACCTTTACGCGTTTTCATTTCATCATCTCTATAGTCATAGGATGCCCATACCCAGGCATCCCGATCATTATTAAATTGCTGTTGCTGTGAACCACTCAGTCAGCATACGCTTAACTCCCGCGTCCCACTGAGGCAGTACGAGGTTGAAATTCTGTTGGAACTTTAACGTATTGAGGCGGGAGTTTGCCGGACGTTTTGCAGGCGTAGGGTACGCGCTGGTCGGCACTCCATGAAGCTGCTTTAATGCCAGTTCAATTCCTGCTTTGCGCGCTTCATCAAATACCAGAGAGGCATAGTCGTACCAGGTTGTTGTACCACTGGCAACCAGATGATAAGTCCCTGCCACTTCAGGTTTATTCAGGGCAACCCGAATAGCATGAGCCGTACAGTCTGCTAATAACTCAGCACCCGTAGGGGCCCCAAATTGGTCGTTAATAACAGACAGCTCAGAACGCTCTTTTGCCAGTCGCAGCATAGTACGCGCAAAATTATTCCCTTTACCGGCATAAACCCAGCTAGTCCGGAAGATCAAATGGCGTGAACAATTTTCACTTAACGCTTTTTCACCAGCAAGTTTGGTCTCACCATACACATTAAGCGGCGCTGTGGCGTTCGTTTCAAGCCACGGCGTATCGCCATTACCCGGGAATACGTAATCAGTAGAGTAGTGAACAACCCAGGCCCCCAATTTTTGGGCCTCTTTGGCAATCGCCTCCACACTCGTGGCATTCAGCAACTGAGCAAATTCGGGTTCTGACTCGGCCTTATCGACGGCGGTATGCGCGGCCGCGTTGACGATGACATCAGGCTTAATGCGGCGCACCGTTTCTGCAATGCCTTCAGGGTTGCTGAAATCACCGCAATACTCCTGCGAATGGACGTCAACCGCAATCAAATGACCCAGAGGTGCCAGAGCACGCTGTAGCTCCCAGCCCACCTGCCCTGTTTTGCCAAACAACAGGATGTTCATTACGCACGATCCCCGTAGTTTTCTTCAATCCAGGATTTGTAGCTGCCGCTTTTCACGTTCTCTACCCATTTTGTGTTCGCCAGGTACCATTCTACGGTTTTACGAATACCACTTTCGAAAGTTTCCTGAGGCTTCCAGCCCAACTCCTGACCAATTTTCTCTGCATCAATTGCGTAACGGCGATCGTGACCCGGGCGGTCAGCCACATATGTTATCTGGTCACGATAGGAACCTTCCTTCGGCACGATTTCATCCAACAATGAGCAGATGGTATTTACCACATCAAGGTTCTGCTTCTCATTGTGACCACCGATGTTATAGGTTTCGCCAATCTTGCCCTGGGTTACTACGGTGTATAAGGCACGGGCGTGATCTTCTACGTACAGCCAGTCGCGGATTTGGTCTCCTTTACCGTAAACAGGCAGGGCTTTACCCTCCAACGCATTGAGAATGACCAGCGGGATAAGTTTTTCCGGGAAGTGATATGGACCGTAATTGTTAGAACAGTTAGTCACAATGGTAGGGAAACCATAGGTACGCAGCCAGGCACGGACCAAATGATCGCTGGACGCTTTAGAAGCAGAATAGGGACTGCTTGGGGCATAGGCCGTTTTTTCAGTAAACAGCGGCAGTTCAGCTCCCTTGGCCACTTCATCCGGATGCGGAAGATCGCCATAGACTTCATCTGTTGAGATATGGTGGAAACGGAAAGACGCTTTTTTATCAGCATCTAACGCTGACCAGTATTGGCGGCTTGCTTCCAGCAGTACATAGGTGCCAACAATGTTAGTCTCGATAAAGGCTGCCGGGCCGGTGATCGAGCGATCAACGTGGCTTTCGGCCGCCAGGTGCATCACCGCATCCGGCTGGTGCTCTGCAAAAATACGCGCCATGGCATTGCTGTCACAGATATCGGCATGTTCAAAATGATAGCGTTCGCTGTTCGAGACTTCGGCCAGCGATTCAAGATTCCCTGCATAAGTCAGTTTATCGACGTTAATAACAGAATCTTGCGTATCATTAATAATGTGTCGTACCACCGCAGACCCAATAAAGCCTGCTCCACCAGTGACCAGAATTTTCACGTTTATTTCGCTCTTAATGTTATCAGAAACAATTAATTAGTTGCTGTCGCCCTGGTAACTTTCGATAGGCCTCCAGGGCGTAGAAACTGACAATCTGCTATTTCAACTTACCTTTACATTCCAAAGTAAATCGCAGATACCGTCGGTTGGATTAAATGCTGCAGGTGCCTGTAAAAGTATCTCTCGCACGCGCTCGTAGTCGAACTGACAGCAGGCGTTGTCGAGGTCACGGAGAATAATGCTCATCTCACTCCACGGCAACATCACCTCGTTAGCAGTCCTGATACGCGGGTGCTGCGTAACTGATACATTGTCGCCGATAAGCAACTCTTCATACAGTTTCTCACCAGGCCGCAGACCCGTTGTTTTTATCGCAATATCACCATAAGGGTTTTTATCATCGCGAACGGTAAGCCCTTGCAACGTAATCATGCGGTGCGCAAGGTCGATGATCTTGACGGGTTCCCCCATATCCAGAACAAAAACATCGCCGCCCGTGCCCATGGCTCCCGCCTGGATAACCAATTGAGCCGCTTCAGGAATGGTCATAAAGTAACGCGTGATATCTTCGTGAGTCAGCGTCACCGGTCCACCTGCAGCAATCTGTTTTTCAAATAACGGCACAACTGAGCCTGATGAGCCTAACACGTTGCCGAAACGAACCATACTGAAGCAGGTTTTACTGGATTCCTTCGCCAGCGCTTGCAGCACCAGCTCCGCCATGCGCTTGGTCGCCCCCATGGTGTTGGTAGGGCGAACGGCTTTATCAGTCGAAATCAGAACAAAGTTTTCAACACCGCAACTTGCCGCAGCCTGAGCGCAGCTCAACGTACCAAAGATATTATTGCGCACGCCATCAAGTACGTTGAACTCGACAAGCGGTACATGCTTGTACGCCGCAGCATGATAAATTGTGTCGACGTTGAATGCTCTGATTAACCTTTCGAGATGCTCTTTATCCTGAACGTTTCCGAGGATCGGATAGATTTTAACCTTAAAATCCTGACCCAGATTCAGGTTACGCAGTTCGGAATCAATGGAATAGAGGGAGAATTCGGACAGTTCGAAAAGTATAAGCTGGTTTGGCTTATTTTTAATTATCTGTCGACATAGTTCAGACCCTATAGACCCCCCTGCTCCGGTAACCATCACTGTTTTCCCGTTGATATTACGCGATATCAGTTCCGGAATGGGTGAGACAGGATCGCGGCCCAGCAGGTCTGTAATAACGACTTTACGTAAGGAATCAATACTTGCCTTCCCCTCCACCAAATCGACCATTCCCGGGATGGAGAGCACTTCGCACGGCAGACCTTCCAGTGTTTTAATGACTTCGTTCTTTCTTGCCCGGCTTGCGCTTGGCATGGCCAGCAGAATTTTCTTCGCTTCGTATTTCTCAACCAGCCAGGGCAGTTTTTCTGGCGCAAAAACGCTTACCCCGTGAATCACCTGACCTTGCAGGGCACGGTTATCATCGACAAAAGCAACGGGGTAATATTCGTCCATCTGACTCAGCGCAGGCAGTAATTGACGACCGGATGCACCTGCACCATAAATAACTACCCGAGTGCCCAGATTCAACCCACGATTCACCAACATTCTCATCCCAAGCCGTGATCCGGCAATAAACAGTAGACCGAATGAGAAATAGATAAAAGGAATCGTCCTCGGCAAATAGAGGTTGGTATAGAAGGCTGCGATAATAAGTAAAATGGACGATATGACCATCCCCATCGTTACGACCAATAATATCTTGGCAGTAATATAACGAATTACCGCCCGATACAGTCCTAATTTAACAAATATTGCCAGAGTAACTAAAATAATTGAGAAAATAAAAAGCCAATGCTCCGTACTATATAATGGAGTCATTGAATCAATACGCACCCAAAATGCAAACCAAAATGCGCACAACAGAAGCACAACATCGATAGAGAGTGTGATAATACGTTTTATTGGTCGTGGTAAAGATATTAAATAATTTAGCATACTCAAAACTGGTCGCCTCACTAAAGCTTGCATTCAGTTTATAAAATAGTACCAGCAGGACACACTGAGTAATCGTCTACTTTAGTATTATAACCGCCCACTGTCCCCGCCTGGAGAAACGCTGCTTTCCCAATCACAGCGCTGCCCGCAAGATGGACACCAACACCTAAATGAGCGAAATCACCAAGAATGGCATCGTGATCTATTGTCGAGTGGCTATTCACAATCGTCGCCAAACCTAATTTTGCGTTGGCACCCACTACAGCTCCCGCTAACACAACAGTTCCCTCAGCAAGGGTCGCCGATGGACTGACAAATGCAAAGGGATGTATAAGCGTTACAGGATGAATACCTAAGCCGAGCAGTTGCTGATAGAGCTGCTCTCTGACTTTATTGTTTCCGATGCCAATAGCGACATGACTGACCTTACCAATATGTAACTGTAGTTCGGAAATTTTTCCAATAATCAGCTGATTAATTTCCTGGCAGGCAGAGGTATTATCGTCGAGGAAAACGATATCCTTATATCCCAGCAGTCTCGCTGTCTCGTACAGCGTACGGCCATGACCACCCGCGCCCAAAATCAATAAGTCATGCATTGACGTTGCTCTCTTTGTCTTTAACTCCTGCACCACATTTCAGTGCAACAACGAGAAGCGGGAACCAGGCGATGAGCAGCCCCACAACACCATCAATTTTGCCTGAGGCAATAAAAAAGGCGAAGGGGAAAAGCCACAGCAGATTGACGGCAATTGCCAATGATGTCACCGGAACGTGGCTGCCATATTTTCTTGCGAGGATTTGGTAGCCATGGCTGGCATGTGCTTCATAGACCTTTTTACCTGCTACGAGCCTCCTCAATAACGTTGTCGTGGCATCGACGATAAATACGCCCAGCAAACATAATTCTGCAATAAAGAAATGCGTATCTGCTTTCGCAATATGGAGAATCATCAGTCCAAGAGTTATCCCCAGGAAACCACTCCCGGCATCCCCCATGAAGATTTTTGCTCTCGGGAAATTCCAGACAATAAAACCGGCGGCGGCACCGATTAGGGCAAGCGTCAGCGGATAAATACTTCCAGGCGCGTCCGTGTACTGGTTTACAACAATCAACATTGCGCTACATGCGGCGAATGTTATTGCTTCAGCGCTGGCTAAGCCATTAATCCCATCCATAAAATTATATAAGTTTAGCATCCAGACCAGATATACACAGCCGAGAATCATACCAATCCAGGATAAAGAAAGATCGTAACCAAACAGCGTAATTACAGGAAAGGATCCCAGGAAATAAATGCCAATTGCTGCTGCCAGGAAATGCATTAATAGACGCCATCGTGCCGCAATATGACCATGATCATCAAGAAAACCAATGATGGCGACAATTACACCTGGAACAAATAAACCTAGGAAGCTGTCGAACGTAAGCGTATGGTTAAAATAAAATCCTACCAAAGCGACCAGGAGCGTCAGGACGATTGCTACTCCTCCACCTCGTGGGGTGGGCACAGAATGAGAGCTTCGCTGGTTTGGGCGGTCAATAACATTATGCTTTATTGCATACCCCCGCAATCCCCAAGTCAGTGCGCAGGAGGCTAAAAAAGCGAATATCACAATCCCATAATTCGTCATTATTTATTACCTTCGATATAATATTTCGCCGTTTTTTTCATCGTTTCATAAAGCGTTATCGGGGGCGTCCAGTTTAAATGCTCCCGGGATTTAGAGGCATCGACTTCCAGATCGCCAAACAGCTGATCGTAAATACCTCGTTTACCAACAGAAGAAAGCAATAACCTGAAGATACCCGTTGGGAAAGAGACCAGTTTCGCTTTAATGCCCATTCCTGAAGCAAAGGCATTAATCATATCTGCTGTAGAAGGTCGTTCCACATCTGCGAGTAAATAGAGTTGATTTTTGGATTTCTCATTTACCACGCATTCGTTGATGAAACTGACGACATTATCCAGAGACACCAGCGCTCGCTTGTTCCTGACATTTTTAAATGGCAACGGTAGGTTTTTAGAAACCAGTTTTAAAAGGCGCTGTATATTACCCGGTGCATTTTCACCACAAATCAATGCAGGACGGACAATGGTGATCGCCATATCACTTTCTGCAAATTGATTAAGCAGACTCTGCTCGGCTTCTCGCTTGGAAATGGCGTAATCAGAGGTGGGCAGTGGCTCCGAGGCTTCAGTAAATGGGATCCCTGAGGTGCCATTACCGTTAACGCCGATTGAGCTTACAAAGATAAAATGTTTAACTCCGCTGGTCGCAGCATCGCTCGCTAATTTCATCGTTGCGTCGTGATTGACACGGCGAAATTCCGCTAAAGCGTCCTGAGCATCATCATTAAGGATATGCGCCCTTCCTGCGGTATGAATGACAGTGTCGCATCCTTGCAGGAGATTTAACCAGTTGGTATTGGCTGAGATATCACCCAGGTTGTAAATGCCCTGTTCAGGGTTCTCCTGCTTGCGCGTTGTTAATATCACCTCGTGTCCTGATGACTTCAACGCCTGGACTAAAGCAGTTCCAAGAAACCCGGTCCCGCCCGTCACCATTACTTTCATTGACATCCCCTATCCGCTCAATCTGATATTTACGCCCGCACGTAGTGCAGATTTGCGTGAAACTGTCTCGTTCACAACTGTTCGTTTAAAATTCAATTGTAAATGCCAGGCACGCTACCGCCCCTGGCTTAACAGCTACCAGTGCACTGAGCGATGTTTGATTAATGATTTTGCTTGTCTGGTTACAGACAAAAACAGGCGTTAATTGTCGTCCTAAACGACCAGAGAAACAAGCACAAATCGCTAGAAAGCTGCTGAGATTTGAATCAGATAACCGTATGTAATCATTAAAATTAATAACAAAAAACGGCAGTTATCACTTTGGTAATGTCTCAACATCCCAAAATGGTAACTGCCGTTGTTCAGGCCTTGGCAGGACTATCAGTCGTTAGCCAGCAGCTTCTCAATCCGGCTTCTGAACTTCGCCCCTTCCTTCAGGTTACGCAGGCCATAGTTCACAAAGGCCTGCATATACCCCATTTTCTTACCGCAGTCATAGCTATCGCCGGTCATCAGCATCGCATCAACCGACTGCTTCTTCGCCAGCTCAGCAATCGCATCGGTCAGCTGGATACGATCCCAGGCGCCCGGCTCGGTTTTTTCCAGTTCAGCCCAGATATCCGCATTCAGCACATAACGGCCGACTGCCATCAGGTCAGAGTCCAGGGTCTGCGGCTGATCGGGTTTTTCGATAAACTCAACGATACGGCTCACCTGCCCTTCTGTCTCCAGTGGCTCTTTAGTCTGAATAACAGAATACTCAGAGAGATCGCCCTTCATACGTTTCGCCAGCACCTGGCTACGGCCCGTTTCATTGAAACGTGCCACCATTGCCGCCAGGTTGTAACGCAGCGGATCGGCGGAAGCGGTATCAATAATGATGTCCGGCAGAACCACGATGAACGGGTTATCACCCACCACCGGGCGCGCGCAGAGGATTGAGTGGCCCAGACCCAGCGGCTGCGCCTGACGCACGTTCATGATGGTCACGCCAGGAGGACAGATAGACTGAACTTCTGCCAGAAGCTGGCGCTTAACACGCTGCTCAAGCAGCGCCTCGAGTTCATAAGAGGTGTCGAAGTGGTTCTCAACGGCATTCTTAGAAGAGTGCGTCACCAGAACGATTTCTTTGATCCCCGCAGCAACAATCTCGTCGACGATGTACTGAATCATCGGCTTGTCAACGATCGGCAGCATCTCTTTAGGAATGGCCTTTGTGGCGGGCAACATATGCATGCCCAAACCCGCTACCGGTATGACTGCTTTCAAATTAATCATTATTTCTTCCACCTTAAAATGGTTGACGAATTATAGCTTTTAAACCTGTTTTCGCCAGCATGTTTTGCCGTAAATATGAAGTAATCCTAGGTCACCCCACCACAAATTACAGTAGTTGTAATCTGAATAGATCGCGATTCCGTACCAGGAATAGTCGCAAAATAGGCTGTAGGATTACCTGTGCGGCAGCGCAAAATTCAACCGTTCCGTATTCACCACGTGTTGATCGACCCGATCAATATCCACCGAACTCTGCCCCTTTTCATTAACCGCTTTTATGTTCGCGAGCGACAACAGCGTCTCGTTTTTGGCCATAAACTTCCCACGCACGTCTTTGCGCAAGTCGAAGTTCATCTTAAGCGCTGGCCCCGTCGCTGACTCCTGCATCACGTTGATATTACGCAAGAAAAGGTGCTGGGGCTTGTTGTGCAGCTCAAGCGTTGCCCGCTGCATGTTGACGTTGGTGATGGCAACAAACGAGGTGACATTGCCGGAAGAAATCTGTATCCCGCGCAGCTTATAGGCAAGCTGTCGGTTATCCAGGCGAATATCGTTAAGTTTGAAGTTTTGCGGTATCGACAGATAATCGCCCTTGATCACGCCATACCCGATTAACATTCCGGCGCTGTTCACCATATCGATATTATCAATAACGAAATTATCACAGCCATAAATAGCTACCGTTGCGTTATCAATTCCGGCCTTTTTACTGAAGTCGGGAGTAATATTGCTGGCCTTGATATTACGGATAACAAAGTGTTTACCGTTTTCAACATGGACCAACTGCCGACAGTTGCTGCCGGTGATATTTGCCACCACGAAGTTTTTAACGGTCTGCTGTTCCGGATAGTCATTGTCGTACGTGCTGCCAGCCAGCCCAATGCCTATCCCCCAGTTGATCTTGCCGTTTGTGCAGTTGATGTTATCGATCACGTGGTCAGAGATCAGGATATTGCGGTCGTTAATCGCCACGTTCCACTCAATCGCGTCACCCTGCAAATGGCTGAATTTACTGTTGGTAATGCGCGCACCGTCCACCTGATTATGGAAACCCTGGCGCAGAATGGCGTAGTTGGCCTGGCTCACGGCAATGCGATCGATAAGCAGGTTACGCATCACTCTCGGCTTTTTACCGCCGATGTAGATCTGGGTGACGGGGCCGAAGCCGCTCATCGCCAGCCCTTTAATGACACAGTCGGAGCCACGCACGTCCAGCGTAATGTTATGCGTGCGCCCCTCTCCTTCCCCAATGACCTTACAGCCTTCCTGGAGCACAAACCGCCCGCGGCCGTTGCCCTTCAGCGTACCGCGGATCAGCAGAGTTTTGCCATCAGGAATAAAAATGCCGGTATTGATGTTTTCACAGGTTAACCCGGCGGGAACCACAACGGTATCGCCCTCGGCAAATGCCTGCTTAAAGGCGGCGATCCAGTCGTTATTGTTGTAGCGATCGACAGAAACCGTCTTCCCGGTTGCCGCCCGCACAGCGCGAGGCGACAGCAGCGGCATGGCAGCCAGGACGGATAAAGAAGAGACAAATCGGCGTCGGGTAATCTTTTTCAGCATACAACCTCAGCGTTACAGCGTTTGCAGCAGGCTCGCTAACTGGCGATTAATCACCTGCTGATTGAATTCTGCTTCAACTTTTTGCCGCGCATTTTGCAGCACAGGGATCAGCGTCTGCTGATCGATATCACTGAACGCGGCCAGACGGTCCGCCAGCGCCAGCGCATTGTTTTCAGGGACCAGCCAGCCGGAGTGTTCAGAGGTGATCAGCTCCGGGATCCCGCTGTGCAGGGTCGAGACCACCGGAATGCCGACCGCCATCGCCTCCATCAGCGCCACGGGAATGCCTTCCATATCGCCGTCAGCGCCGGTTACGGAAGGCAGCAGGAACACATCCGCATCATCAAGCATGGCTTTCACTTCGTGGCTCGGCTTGAAGCCCGGCATCTCGACCACGTCTTCCAGCTGATACTGTTCAATCAGCGTGCGCAGGCGACGCTCCCACGGCCCGATGCCCAGGATGCGGTAGTGGAAGTCCACTCCGCGCGCCTTCAGCTGGCGACAGGCTTCGATGGCTACGTGCAGCCCTTTCTTTTCGGTCAGGCGGGCAACAGAGATAATTTGCAGCGGCTTGCCCGGCACCTTGACCGGTCGCTGAGTGAAACGTTCCATATCCACGCCCATGCGTGAAACGGTGATTTTCTCGCTCGGGCACCCCATGGTTTTCAGGCGTCCGGCCCACAGGTTGCTTATTGGCAGCATCATGTCGCCACGGCGAAACAGCTGCTGATATTCCGGCGTGTAGTGGTTCAGTACTTCCCGGCTGGAGATGTCGATACCGTGGAAAATGGTTGCGATTTTGCCGTCAATCACCCCCAGCTCACGCAGTTTTGCCGCAGTTACGCCCGCCGGGCCAAAGTGGGCGATAAAGACATCGGCCCGGTACGGCTGGGCCGTTTGCCCGCAAATGGCGGAAAGGATCAGGTTGCGGGCCTCCGCCCCATAGCGCGACATATTCAGCGCCCGCCACGTCGAGGCGCGATGAAGGCCGCGCAGCGTCTGGCTGGCGCGATGGCGCAGTTTGTTCATTCGTCCGGTGGGTTCATCCTGCAACCAGCGGGTTTTCGCCTCCAGCCCATACCGGGTATACGCCGCATGGGTGTTTTGCGTATCGCCCTTTTGCAGGGCGATAATCTCCACGTCATACCCCATATCGATAAACGCGGTGATTTGGTTCAGCACAAAGGTTTCAGACGACAGCGGAAATTTCAGTAAGAAGAAACCAACCTTCATTTCCCCTCCCGGACGCGGTCGAGTACGGATTTCACCATGCCAATACCTTTTTCGCGTTCGGCTTTTACCGCCACCGCCAGACGTTCGTTGATCGCAGGCAGCTGACCGAGCGTGTCGCCCACCATCGCACCCAGCGACCCGTCCAGCAGATGACGAATATCGACGGCCATTTCCGGCATACCGAGCTGCTGCATAATGCCCGCAGACTTGTGCTCGTAGTTAATGGCGATGGCTGGCGTGCCGAAGTTCATTGAGATAATGGCCGAGTGCAAACGCGTGCCCACGGTCAGGTCGCAGGCGGAGAGCAGCTTGCCCATCTCCAGATCGTTCAGCTCGTCCATCACCACGTGATAGCGGGACGGATCGTTCACCAGGTTGCGCAGGTTGAGCGCCACCATACGGTCATCTTTGTTGTAGCTGTCGATACCGGTACAGGTGGAAAGCGCCAGCACCTGGTAACCGCTGTCCAGCACGCGGTTCACCACATCGGCAAAGGCTTTCTCGTACGCCGCCTGGGTCGTGCCGAGGCGTTTATCGAACGGCGCAAGTTCACGCAGGGTAATGGCGACGGTTTTCTGCTTTGCCGCCACGTCCAGCCAGTGCTGTACCGCGTAGCTGGCCTGGAAACTGTCATCCTGATGATCCACCAGCCAGGCGGTGTCCACACCGTGCTCCACTTTGGTGGTGTCGATTTCACTGCGTTTCATCATGTCGAGGCTGACCGATTCACGCAGGATCAGCGCGTCGCAGTGGCCGAAGACATAGTTCGCCAGCTGGTTAAACTGCGGATCCTGGAATGGCCCGACGCTGTGGCCGATCATAAACAGCGGCTTTTTCGCCATGAACGTACAAAGCGCATGCTCAAACTGCGGCACGCCGTAGAGATCGACGAAGAACGAACCGCCCACCTGAATAATGGCGTCATAGCCGGACAGCAGACGAACAAAATCGGTAAAGCCCTGCGCGATGGCAATGTTGCGCAGCTTGCCGGTGTCGGTCACGCGAGAAAGCAGCACCTGATGCTGGTAGCGGCGACGCAGCACTTTCTTCACGCGCCCCATCACGCCCGCGGCGTTGTTGTGCTGTTTCATCTGGCTGTAGAGCGGGTCGCCCATCACCGGGCGGTTCAGTAACCAGGATGAGCTGACAGGATAACGGCTCATCACATCCACTTCTGTCTCAGGCTTAAGGGTGTTAATTGCATCCAGTAAACCGCGCAGGATGGCGCTGTCGCCACGGTTGCCGCAGGTATGGTTGCCAAGAATAAGTAATTTCATAATGGCCTCGTAAAATTAGCCTGCGCGAAGCAGCGTTTTCATTTTTTCATTACGGCAAAACTGGCGCTTCATCTCGACCACCAGCGCATTGCGTGACAGCACAATCATCACGCCGAACGCCAGCGCGCCTGCCGCGACCTGCACCGCAAGCAACGCCGCCAGCGGCAGATGCCCGTTGAGCACCACGCCCAGGCCGTAGCTCACCGCAAGCGTCGGTAAGGAGAGATAGAACGGCAGCCACAGGCTGAGGATGTACTGACGGTAGCTGGAGCCCAGCACCGGTTTGATCATCACGAAGTAGCTCAGCACGGTATTGACGATTTGCACCAGCAGGAAGCCGAGCGTCACGCCAATGGCGCCCGCCATGTGGCCGCCCACAATAATTGCCGGAATAAACAGGAAAGTTTTAAACACGTTGAACTTGAAGCTGATATCCACGCGCGCCTTCGCCATTAGCAGAGAACCAATCGGGTTCCCCACCGAGCGCAGCAGCCCCACGACGCACAGCAGTTGCAGGATCGGGATGATGCTGTTCCACTTCTCGCCAAACACCAGCGGCACGAAATTGCTGGCGACCACCATCAGTCCCAGCAGCACCGGGAAATTGATGATCCCCACGACGGAGAGCAGCTTGTAAAAGTTCACGCGCAGCTTTTCGGTATCGTCCTGAATCTTGGCAAACGCCGGGAACAGCACGCGGGTAATGATAGGGTTGAGCTTCATCGGCGGGACAACCGCGACGTTGTACGCCAGGTTATAACCGCCCGCGACGCTTGCGCCCAGAATGCGCGCCAGCACCAGCGTGGAGAGGTTAGTATTCACGTAGTTGATGATGCTGTCTGCCGTCAGCCATGCGCCAAAGCGCAGGTTGGACGAAACAGACGCCAGCGAGAAGTGCAGCCCCGGGCGATAAATCTTGCGGCCAAAGAAGCCAAACAGCAGCGTGCGCACGGCAGAGTTAACGAGGTAGCCAAGAATGGCGGTCATCGCCAGCGGCCAGAAATGGGCGCTGACCACGGTGAAGGTAAAGCCCGCCAGCACGGCGCTGGTCTCAATCATGCCGATTTTGTTGAACTCCAGCTCTTTCTGCATCAGCGCGCGGAACTGCTGCCCGTGCGGGATCACCACGAAAGCGAACGACAGGGTGCGCATCAGCGGCGCCAGGTCCGGGTTATGCAGCACGCCGGCAATCACATCACTCAGCAGAAACACCAGCACAAAGACGAAGATACCCAGCCCGACGTTCAGCCAGTAGAGGGTGGTCAGCTCCAGATGGCTGATCTCTTTGCGCTGGATAATGGAGTTGGCGATACCAAAGTCCGACAGCGTATCGGCCAGGGCGATAATCACCAGCGAGACGGTCAGCAGACCAAACTGGTGGTTATCGATAATGCGCGCCAGCACCGTCATCTGCACCAGGCCGAGGCCAATGATGACGATGGTGGCCATGGCTGACCATTTCGCGCCGCTGATGGTTTTTTCTCGTAAGCTCATCTTAGTACGCCGCTTTGTTCACGAAGCCTTTGAAAATGGTCAGAAAAACAATCTTGATATCGAACCAGAGGCTCCACTCGCGGATGTACTCCAGATCGAACTCGATACGTTTTTCCATTTTTTCCAGCGTGTCGGTCTCGCCGCGCCAGCCGTTGATCTGCGCCCAGCCGGTGATGCCTGGCTTCACCTTATGGCGCAGCATGTAGCCTTCAATCAGGGTGCGGTACTGCTCGTTATGGGCCACGGCGTGAGGACGAGGCCCGACGATGGACATCCCGCCGGTGAACACGTTGATGAACTGCGGCAGCTCATCGAGCGAGGTACGGCGCAGGAAGTTGCCCACGCGGGTGACGCGCGGATCGTTCTGCGTCGCCTGGGTCACCACCTTGTCGTTCTCCATCACCTTCATGGAGCGGAATTTCCACACCATGATCGGCTTACCGTCCATGCCGTAGCGGGTCTGACGGAAGATGATCGGCCCCGGCGAGCTGAGCTTCACCGCCAGCGCAATGCAGCACAGCACCGGGGAAATGAGCAGCAGGATCAGGGACGAAAGGACGATATCTTCCACGCGCTTCAGCACGCGGTTAATCCCCGACAGCGGCGTGTCGTACAGTGGAACAACCGGTACCCCGTTCACCTCTTCAATACGGGAGTGGAGAATATTGAAGGTGAAGACATCCGGGATGAGGATCACCGAGCAGGTGGTATCCGCCAGCTCGCGCATCAGTTTCTTGATGCGGGATTCATCTTTCATCTGCATGGCGATGTAGACGTTATGAATTTTGCCGGCTTTCGCATCGTCAATAAGCTGTTCGTAGTTACCTGCCCAGTCGGACGGCACGCCGCCGGGCTTCGCGTCGTGATAAATCCCGACCACTTCAAAACCTAACCACGGCTCTTTGCGGAAGCTGTCGAGCAACACCTGTCCCACCGGCAGGTCGCCCGCCACGGCAACGAAGCGACGGTTATACCCACGGTTGCGCAGCCAGCCCGCGCCAAAGCGGATCAGCGAGCGGCAGACCACCATGCCAATGCTGGTTAACAGATACCAGCAGAGATAGGTCACAAGACGGTTATCAAAATCATGGCTGAACGCCACCAGGCCTGCGCTGAAAACCAGGCTTAAGGTCCAGTTCTGGAGCAGCAGCATCAGTTCGGTGGTCATTTTGACGCCGCGCCATGAACGATAAAAATCGGTCATGCCGCCGATCATCTGAAACACCACCAGCGCAATCAACGCCATCAGCAAGTGCATGTATAAGAACGACTGCCCGCTGACCCAACACACCGCCCACAGTCCGCCGACCATGATGGTGATATCAGAAAAACGCTGCACCATAGAGATTAACGATGCATTCGTTCTCGCTCGTTCGCGCTTTTTTAGATTTGTCATCGTTGTTCCTTTAGTTCTAAACCTTACCCCTCACCCTACCCCTCTCCCCAAAGGGGAGAGGGAACTTGAACACCCTCTCCCCTTTGGGGAGAGGGCTGGGGTGAGGGGCAGTTTTTACTGATTCAACAGCGCCAGAATGTCCTTCGTTCGGGCTTCCATCAGCGCGGTATCGGCGCGGGACTCCACGTTCAGGCGCACCACCGGCTCGGTGTTGGAGGAGCGCAGGTTGAAGCGCCACTGCGGGAACGCCATGCTGATACCGTCGGTACGATCAATCTCCAGCGCATGAATGGCAAAGTGGTGTTCTACGCGGGCAATGGCCTCAGCGGGCTGCGCCAGTTTGCTGTTGATCTCCCCGCTCGCCGGGAACGCCGCCATGCGGTCACGCACCAGTTCACCCAGGCTCTGCCCTTTCAGGCACAGCAGCTCAGTCACCAGCAGCCACGGGATCATCCCGCTGTCGCAGTAGGCAAAATCACGGAAATAGTGGTGGGCGCTCATCTCGCCGCCGTAGATGGCGTCTTCCTCACGCATACGCTCTTTGATAAACGCGTGGCCGGTTTTGGACATCACCGGCTCGCCGCCCGCGGCCTTCACCACGTCGACGGTGTTCCAGGAAAGACGCGGATCGTGAATGATTTTCGCCCCCGGGTTTTTCTCGAGGAACGCTTCCGCCAGCAGGCCAACGATGTAGTAGCCTTCGATAAACTGCCCTTTCTCGTCGAACAGGAAGCAGCGGTCGAAATCGCCGTCAAAGGCGATACCCATATCGGCGCCGTGCTCAATCACCGCGTTGCGGGTGTCGTCGCGGCACTCCGGCAGCAGCGGGTTAGGAATACCGTTCGGGAAGTTGCCGTCTGGCGTGTTGTGCACTTTGACGAAGGTCACCGGCACGTTCAGCGCCTTAAAGCGGGCTTCAAGTGCATCGACAACCGGGCCTGCCGCGCCGTTGCCGGAGTTAATCACCAGCTTCAGCGGTTTGAGGTTCGCCACGTTGATGTAGCCCAGCAGGTGGTCGATGTACTCTTTTTGCAGGTTAATCTGCTTATAGCTGCCGCGTGTGGCTTCATTCACCGGCGGGAAGTCGTTGGCCTCGGCCAGACGCTGCACGTCACGCAGGCCGGTGTCGCCGCTGATAGGACGCGCGCCCTTGCGTACCAGCTTCATGCCGTTGTAGTCCATCGGGTTATGGCTGGCCGTCACTTCGATACCGCCATCCACGCCCAGGTGGAAGGTGGCAAAATAGATCTCTTCGGTACCGGAAAGGCCAATGTCCAGCACATCGACGCCCGCGTCCTGTAGCCCTTTCGCCAGCGCCAGCTTCAGGGATTTGCTGGTCAGACGCACGTCGCCGCCCAGCACGATAGTTTGTGGTTTCAGGTATTCGCCGTACGCGCGGCCAATGCGCCACGCAATGTCTTCGTTCAGCTCTTCGCCCAGCTTGCCGCGAATATCGTAGGCTTTAAAACAGGTTAATTTTTCCATGATGACCCCTTTTTCAGGCAACAGTTGGCCCTGACCATGTAATGGCCAAATTTATTTTTGTCATTCGTAGGCCCGGAAAGCGCAGCGCCACCGGGCATGATGCGGAGTGCTACACGCGCCCGTAGCGATCCTGGAAGCGGATGATGTCGTCCTCTTCCAGATAGGAGCCGGAACGCACCTCAATTAAGTCGAGCGGAATTTTCCCCGGGTTCTCCAGACAGTGCGTCGCCCCCAGCGGAATATAAATGGACTCGTTTTCACCGAGCAGCTTCACTTCACCGTCGATGGTCACTTTGGCGGTCCCCGCCACCACCACCCAGTGTTCGGCGCGGTGATGGTGCATCTGCACCGACAGCCCTTCTCCCGGCTTCACGGTGATGCGTTTCACCTGGTAACGCTCGCCGGCGTCGATGGAGTCATATTTGCCCCACGGGCGGTAGACTTCGCGGTGAATATGGTGTTCGTGGCGGCCATCGGCCTTGATCTGCTCCACCACTTTTTTAACGTCCTGCACGGCATTACGGTCGGCAATCAGCACCGCGTCTTTGGTCTGCACGACCACCAGATCCTTCACCCCTACCGTGGTGACGAGGCCAGATTCGGCGTAGACGTAGCTGTTTTCCGTTTTGTGGCTGATCACATCCCCGTGATGGACGTTACCCTCCGGGGTATGCGCGCTGATCTCCCACAGTGACGACCAGGAGCCGACGTCGCTCCAGCCAGCATCCATCGGTACCACTACCGCATCTGCCGTACGTTCCATTACCGCATAGTCAATGGACTCTTCCGGACAGGCGAGGAAGGCTTCTTCGTCCACGCGGATAAAATCGAGATCCGGATCCACCACCGCCATCGCTTTTTCGCAGGCGCGCAAGATATCCGGGCGATATTTTTCCAGCTCTTCCAGGTAGCGACCGGCGCGGAACAGGAACATACCGCTGTTCCAGTAGTATTCACCGCTGGCCACGTACGCCTGCGCGGTTTCCAGATTCGGTTTTTCGACAAACTGCGCCACGTCAAAGGCCACGCTGTCGCCTTCACCAGGCGTAACGCTGCCGCGGCGAATGTAGCCATAGCCGGTTTCCGGGAGATCCGGCACGATGCCGAAGGTCACCAGCTTGCCGTTCTCAGCGTAAGGAATCGCGGCGCGTACCGCGTCGCGGAAGGCCTCTTCCTGCTGGATGACGTGGTCAGCCGCCAGCACCAGCATCAGCGGGTCGCAGTCCGGGCTGCTGCGTTTTGCCGCCAGCGCCGCGAGGGCAATGGCAGGCGCCGTGTTGCGTCCGGCAGGCTCCAGAATGATATTTTCGGTCAGTTTGTTCAGCTGGCGCAGCTGCTCGGCAACGATAAAGCGGTGCTGTTCGTTACAGATCACCACCGGGCTTTCACACTCCACGCCGTGCAGACGGTTAACCGTCGTTTGCAGCATGGTGAGGTCGCCTTTCAGGCACAGAAATTGTTTTGGATAAAGCACGCGGGACAGTGGCCACAACCGGCTCCCGGATCCACCCGCCATTACGACCGGATACAAAGTGGTTTGACTCATGATTTATCCCCGTATATCTGCAATAAATTGGCTCAGCACGTTCTCTTTCTCGAGCGTGCGTTCGGCATATTCACGTGCCACCGTGTTCTCTTTTGGCATGGCGAGTGCCTGCTCAATTCCGGTCACCAGCGCAGGAACCGATTCCGGCTCCACGCAAACGGCAATGCCCGGGTAGCTGTTGCACAGCTGGCCTAATTCTGTTGCGGCTTCTGCCGTAATCACCGCGTTTCCGCCCACTGCCAGAATGTTGGTCAGCTTGGACGGCAGCACCGCATCCGCCGCGCCGCGTTTTTGCACCACCAGATGGCAATCCGCCATTTTCAGCAGCGCGGGCAGCGCGTCATAAGACTGAAGCGGGAAGAAGCGGATGTTGGTCAGTCCGCGCTCGCTGGCCATTTTTTCCAGCCGCGCTTTACCGCCGCCCTGCCCGACTATCACGAACATCCACGGGTGTTCGCTCAGCTGAAGCGCGGCGTCAATCACGCTCTCCAGCCCCTGTTTTTCGCCGATGTTGCCTGAGTAAAGAATGATTTGTTGCTCAGCAGGCAACCCGAGCTGCGCGCGTAACGCCTGCGCATCCTGGTCTGTCACATCGCGGAAGCGCGCCACTTCGGACCAGTTCGGAAAGAAGATCACTTTTTCCGCCGGGACGCCCTTCTCCTGCGCCTTGTTCATCATTGAGCGCGAAATGGTCGAGACGTAATCCACGTTGTGCAGGCCGCTGCGCTCAAAGGCGCTGGCGAGCTTCGCCACCTTGCCGCCCTTGCCTTTCCCGGCCATTCCCAGCCCGAGCATGGCGTCCACTTCATAATCCTGAATGTGCAGCAGGGTGCGCGCGCCGGAGAGTTTGCCCAGCAGGCGCATGCCTGGCGTGCAGAACAGCGTCGGCACCACGCCGATGATGCGATCCGGCTTCCAGCGACGCTGCGCCATCAGCGGGAAGAAACTGCTCAGGGCAAAGCTACCCAGATGAATTAAACGTTTCAGCGTCGAGGGCTGTTTCGGCACGTAGAGCGGGCAGCGCCAGACGGTCGCGGCGCCCTCTTCGCGGCGGTAGCGCCAGCTGGAATAGCGTTCGCCTACCTTCCACTCCGGGTAATACGGCGGGGCAGTAATCACCCGCACGTCATGTCCCTGGCTCGCCATCCACTCGACCATCTCGCCGGTGTATTTCCCGATACCGGTAAGCTCCGGCGAGTAGTTCATTCCGTAGACGAGGATTTTCATAGACCTGGCACCTCGGCCTGACGTTCCGCAAGGAAGTACGCCCGACTGTTGTCATGGACGTTGTCGCTTGCCAGCAGCGCCTCTGGCGTTAACCAGCGGTAATCGTCATGCTGAGAATCAGGCAGACGCAGGTCTGCCTCACTCACCTTCAGGCGGAACCCCAGCACGATGTAGTGCGTGGTGAACCCGGTGCCTGAAAAGTTATCGTCATAGAAGTGCTGCCAGACCCCGTAAAACTGGCCCGCTGCCATCGGCAGTTGCAGGCCCAGTTCCGCCAGAGTGAGACGCTCAAACGCATCGGTAAGCGTCTCATCCTTCTGCACGCGCCCGCCGGGCACGAACCAGAAGCCCTGTGCAGGACGATTGGTTCGTTTCCCCAGCAAGAACTCGCCGCGTTCATTCTCCACGATCAAATCGATTGAGATCAGCGGAGTGGAACGCACTACCGTGGCAAAATCTTCCTGACTTAAAAACATCATTACCCCCGGAAGCGGTGCTGGTTTTCCAGGAACCACTGGTAGGTGCTGGCCAGCCCCTGCTCCAGTGAGACCTCGTGATACCAGCCCAGCTGATGCAGACGGGTCACGTCCAGCAGCTTGCGCGGCGTGCCGTCCGGTTTGGTGGCGTCAAACACCACGCGTCCTTTGTAGCCCACCACCTGCGCGATGGTCTGCGCCAGCTCGCGAATGGTGCAGTCCACGCCGGTCCCGACGTTAATGTGCGACAGCATCGGCTCGGTGTTTTCCTGCCACACCTCGCGATCCAGCTCCATGACGTGAATGCTGGCCGCCGCCATGTCGTCCACGTGCAGGAACTCACGCATTGGCGTACCGCTGCCCCACACCACCACGTCCGGGGCGTTTTCGGCAGTCGCCTCGTGGAAACGACGCAGCAGCGCCGGGATCACGTGCGAATTGCTCGGGTGGAAGTTGTCGTGCGGTCCGTACAGGTTGGTCGGCATCACCGAGCGATAGTCGCGGTTATACTGACGGTTGTAGGATTCACACAGCTTGATCCCGGCAATTTTGGCAATCGCATACGGCTCGTTGGTGGCTTCAAGCGTGCCCTGCAACAGTTCGCTCTCGGCGATCGGCTGCTTCGCCATTTTCGGGTAGATACAGGATGAGCCGAGGAACAGCAGCTTATTCACGTTGTGCAGATGCGCCGCGTGAATGATGTTGCTCTCAATCATCATGTTCTCGTAGATGAAATCCGCCGGGTAGGTGTTGTTAGCGACAATGCCGCCCACCTTCGCCGCCGCCAGATACACCTGGTCGATACGTTCGCTGGCGAAGAAGTCCTGCACCGCAAGGCTATCAAGCAGGTTCAGCTCGTCGCGGGTGCGGACAATCACCTCAACGTCGCCGCGCTGTTCCAGCTGGCGAACAATCGCGGAACCCACCATTCCGCGATGACCGGCGACAAAAATACGTTGTTTTGTCATTCTCAGGACTCCAGCGCGATGGCAACCTCGTAGCCATGAGACTTGAGCAGGGAGTGTTTTTTCGCTGCTTCAAGATCTTTGGCCACCATCTCGGATACCATTTCTTGCAGGGTGGTTTCTGGTTTCCAGCCCAGCTTCTCGTGCGCTTTGGTTGGGTCGCCCAGCAGGGTTTCCACTTCAGCAGGACGGAAGTAACGCGGATCAACCTGGACAATCACGTCGCCTGGCTTCACGCCCGGTGCGTCGTGGCCGGTCACGGAAACAACGATACCCTTCTCTTCCACGCCGGTGCCTTCGAAGCGCAGCTTGATGCCCAGCTGTGCCGCAGCCATCTCAACGAACTGACGCACGGAGTACTGCACGCCGGTCGCGATCACGAAGTCTTCTGGCTGTTCCTGCTGCAACATCATCCACTGCATTTTCACGTAGTCTTTCGCATGGCCCCAGTCACGCAGGGAATCCATGTTGCCGAGGTGCAGGCAAGACTCCAGGCCCTGAGCGATGTTGGCGATCGCGCGGGTGATTTTGCGGGTCACGAAGGTTTCGCCGCGACGCGGAGATTCGTGGTTGAACAGAATGCCGTTACAGGCGTACATGCCGTAGGATTCACGGTAGTTCACGGTGATCCAGTAAGCGTACAGTTTCGCCACAGCGTACGGAGAACGTGGGTAGAACGGCGTGGTCTCTTTCTGCGGAATTTCCTGCACCAGACCGTACAGCTCAGAGGTAGATGCCTGGTAGAAGCGGGTTTTCTTCTCAAGACCAAGGAAGCGAATCGCTTCCAGCAGACGCAGCGTACCCATCGCATCCACGTCAGCGGTGTACTCCGGGGACTCGAAGGAAACCGCAACGTGGCTCATTGCCCCCAGGTTGTACACTTCATCCGGCTGTACTTCTTGCAGGATGCGGGTCAGGTTGGAGGTATCGGTCAGGTCGCCGTAGTGCAGATGGAATTTCGGGTTTGCCGCATGCGGATCCTGGTAAATGTGATCGACACGCTCGGTGTTGAATGAAGAGGCACGACGCTTAATACCGTGAACTTCATACCCTTTTTCCAGTAACAATTCTGCCAGGTAAGAACCATCTTGTCCGGTAACGCCGGTGATGAGAGCGACTTTAGACATGTTTATATTCCTCTGTACTTATCAAAGTTTTTCAGTTTCAACGCGTTCGCGTATCACCACTGCGGGGTTGCCACGGCAAATTTTATTTGCCGGAAGCGATTTAAAAACGCTGCTGCGGGCACCGACTACCGTGCCATCGCCAACAGAAACACCGGGTGCAACAAAGACGTCTGTTGCCAGCCAGCATTTTTCACCGATCACAACAGGCGAAGCGGTAATATCAAAATGCGGGCTCATAAAATCGTGGCTGCCGGTGCACAAATAACACTTCTGTGAAACCACCGAATTTGCGCCAATCGTAATCTCGCCAAGGGTATATAACACCGCGTCATCCCCAACCCAGGCGTAATCCCCAAGCGTTAATTTCCAGGGATAAGTAATTTTCACCGAAGGTCGAATGACTACGTTTTTTCCTATTTTTGCGCCAAACAGACGCAGTAAAAATGCGCGCCAGCGGTACAGTATTTGCGGCGACCAGGCAAATAACGTTGCCTGTACAGCCCACCACAGTTGAACTTTAATACCGCTCCCGCCCCGAAAACCTTTCGGCACGGAGAATCCATTTAATTCCTGCATTACGTTTCCTTATATCTCAGGCTTTGTTATATAAGGCTTTCGCTTTACCCGTCGTTTTCAGACGTAAGAAATAAGATAATTCCGCCCAGAACCCCGGCACGCGTAATATTTTACGCTGCACGTTTTTGGCATCCTGGCACAGTTCCAGATTATTCGAGGTTGACACGCCACCCATTGAAAATTCAGATACCAGTCCTTTAATTCGACGGAACGGGTAGCCAGATTTGTACAGGCTGGCCGCCAGGGCATAATCTGATGACACTTTATAGCGCAAATCGTAAGGCTGTTTTTTCAGGCCGCTCATTGGGAAGAAAATAGCCTGATGGCTGGCCGGCAGGCTGTGGTAGATATACCAGCCTGGTTTCGCGCCGCGCAGCACTTTTTTCCCCTCGCCGAAATCAAGCAGCGCATCACCGATAAACATGGCATCTTCTTTCTGGCGCGCCAGCTGACGGGCAAACAGCGCCACATCTTCATGGAACACATCGCCGGAATTGAGGAAGATCGCGTAACGCCCCTGCGCCATGTTGATGCCTTTATTCATGGCATCGTAAATACCTTTATCTTTCTCGCTGATGTAACGTAAGTTGAACTCACCGTTGAGTTTTTCCAGGAACTCCGCCGTGCCGTCGTTCGAGCCGCCATCGACCACGATCCACTCAAAAGTGAGGCTTGGATCGCGCGCCAGGTTGCGCAGCGAGCGCCAGGTTTTTACCACCCCTTCGTAGTTACGAAAGGCGACAGTAATGACGCTAAGAAACATAAATCACCTCATTTCGTCATACGCTCGTAATATTCAGCGCTTTGCGCAAAATAAACGGACATACAATTAAGAATGCATATTCCGGGCTAAATATTGACCCGGTAAAAAACAACGACACAGGTGTGAACAGATAAAGTTGCACGCGAAAGTTCTGGTTATCACCAAACGCGTTAATCATCATTTTGAAAACTTTAAACAGATACCACAGTGTCAACAGTACGGCGAACCAGGAAAAATAGATAATTAACAGATACAGACCATTGTCTATGGTTTTACCGACATCCGCACCGTTAAAGATTCCGAATGATGCAACATATTCGTAAAGTGAGCCGAATCTTACTACGCCATCAATATGGGTTAAGGAATAACCCACCATCACCAGTGGACCAATGATGCGATAATAGGACGACGAACCTTCCGTTCCCAAATCACCCAGACGTTCAGAAATGTACGGAAACGCAAATATTACGCCCACTAAAAATACCGTCAGAGAGATTATCGCCAGCGGCAGTTTTTTCTTAATCGCCTCTTTGTTCAGGTACTGGAACGCCCACTCCAGCAGGTAAAACAGAATAAACGTCATTACCCCGGAGAACGACCCTGACAGAACGATTCCTGCAAGAATCATAGCATCGGTCTTGGGGGTTTTGATACCGAACTGTTTGATGCTGAGCCAAATTGAGATTAATGCCAGAGCAAAAAACGCCGGTTCAAAATAGAGCGCGGTTGTACGCTTGCCACCAAACTTAATGAAGTTCAGTACATAGCTGTTACTGTATATAAGATATTTCGAAATTATTTCCATCAGGCTACTGCCGCCTGTGAGAATAATTTGCGCCATCTCCATTGCCGCAAGCACAACAATCAGCCCGACGACAATATAAAAGAACCTGAGGATTTTCCTATAATTGTGCGGAGAAATAGTTTTAAAGCGAATACTCCACACCATGCCAATAATGATAACGATATAAACAAACAGCATGGTGGAGGTGACATATTTGCTGGCGTCCAGCGACTGACCAAAGATGTAGTTAAACGCCGTCAGACCAAACCCGATGCCCAGTGAAATCATCAGCTTTTTGAGGTTAAGCTTGTCAACGTAAAGCAACAGCAGAACCGGCAGGAAGGTGACGATAGTGATCGGGAAGCTTTCACCGAGCTGGGCAATCTTAACGTTGACCAGCAGGTAGATCAGCGGCAGCAGCAGATAACTACAGATTCTGATAGAACGAGACATACTCCTCCAGCATCTGTTGTCCACTGTACGCTTTGCGGCTACGGTTGCGGAACGATTCCAGGTCCGTGCCAAAAACAGCCTGCGCGATATCGGCCTTCGACAACTGCACCAGCGGCAGCACCTCATTTTCACTGAAGGTTTTACCGCCGGATTTCTCCAGCACTTCCCGCGCGGCGTCGCTGTGGGTGGCAATCACCGGTACGCCGATGGAGAGCGCTTCGCACAGGATCAGCGGGTAGTTGTCCACGCGGGAGCTGAACACCAGCGCGTCCATACCGTTCAGCGCGCTCATCAGTTTGCGCTTGTCGGTTTCAAACCCGTGGTTCACCACGTTAGCGCCATCAAACGGCGAGAATTTGCCAAAGGTATGCAGCTCAATTTTGTCGCCGAGCGCCATCATGTCGCGCACCAGCTGCTGGTTGGTTTTGCCGTCGTAGCGCAGGTCATGGGCGACGACCGCAATTTTCGGCCTACCGGGGGTAACGGCTACGGGCGTCAGTTCGGCCAGGATCGCTTCCGTTGCCACATCAATACCGTTGTTGATGATCTGGCAGCGCCCTGCTCCGTACAGGCTATTAAAAGCGTCCGCCACGTGCTGGCTTGGGGAGATAAAGGTGCAGCCGAGCGAGAGCATATCGCGGAACAGCTGACGCTTACCCTCAACCAGCTGATGCGCGCGATCGACCTTCACAGGCGGGTAGTTGCTGAGCGTAGGGCATTTCTGGCAGTTATCTTTCCAGCCTTCGCAGCCGTCGGTAAAGGCGCAACGTCCGGTCACGCTCCAGTGGTCGTGCAGCGTCCAGACAAATCGGGTATCCGGCTTGTGCGCCTTCACCTTGCCACAAAACGCCACTACCTCTTCCAGATTCAGCCAGTAGCTGTGCAGCACGTGGAAGTGCAGCACAACCGGGCCGCGAGTGCGGGTGACGGTGCGGTAGAGATTATTCAGGTTGCCGAACAGGTCGCGGTTAAACAGGCGGAACAGCGCAATATTGGCGATGGAGGTCAGACGTGGCGTCTGCTTCAGCACCTGCGGATAGTTATCATGGCTAACGCTTTTCTTGCCGCCTTTACCGTAACCGTAAACAAAGCGCGACTGGAGTCCTTTTTGCAGCGCGCGCTGGTGCAGATCCAGCGCTACGCCTGCCGCCCCGCCCTCTGCGAGGCGTACGTTAAATTGCAGAATGTTCATTTAATCACCTTCACGCGGGCTTTCTCGCCCACCACCAGCGCGTTGTCCGGAATGCTGTCCAGCACCACGCTGCCTGCGCCAATCGTCACGTTATTGCCCACGGTAATGTCCCCGATCATCACCACGTTGGCCCCCAGCTCGACGTTATTGCCAATCACCGGGCAGGCCAGGCTGTCTGGCCCGCGGTTGCCGATTGTCACCGCGTGGCGAATGGTGAAATCATCACCCGCGACGACGAACTTGTTGATGACCACCGCATAGCCGTGATGAATGGTAAAGCGGCGGCCAATGGTGGCAGCGGCCTGAATTTCATAGCCAAAAAAGCATTCGGTGATGATGCGGTACAGCACCAGCACCGGCGCGGCCCAGATATTGTTCAGCACATTTTTTTTGCGCCACACCGAGCAAAAGTGCGCAATACGGTAGGCCAGAACCATGCAGCACGGGCGCAGGCTCCAGCTGTTAGCACGGCAATCTTCCAGAAACATTATTTCCCCCGAAGCCCGTCGGCCAGACGCTTGCCGTTACGTACCGACAGCAGCGTCAGCAGCGTGCGCCAGTTCATGCGCTTATTACGGATCTGATACAGGGTGAAGAGCTGATACTTCCGGCTGGCACGGTCAAACTTGTCCTTGTGCTTGCGGTAAAAATGGAAGTAGCCCGAGAATTTCTTCGGTGACGAGGTGATTTGCATCTCCCCGTGATTGATGTGCAGGATCTGCGTGGCCTCTTCCACCTTCCACGGCTCGCCGTACTCCACCACCATCCGCAGGAAGATGTCGTAATCCTGCGCGGCCTTCAGCTCGGTATCGAACAGGCACTCCTTAAAGCGCCATGCCCAGGTAAACACCTGATTGCCGATAATGTTGCGCTTGTAGAACAGGCGGCGGGAATACGGTGATTTCGGATACAGCGGCAGGCTGGCCGGCTGCGAATAGACCTCGCCCTGGCAAACATAGTCATTGGCATACAGAAACGCGTGGGTCACCAGCTGCGCTTTGTGCGACAGGAAGATTGACAGACGGTTTGGCGTCCATTCGTCATCGTCGTCTATACCGGTCAGATACTGCCCTTTCGCCTGCATAATCGCCTGGTTGCGCACCGCACACGCCCCGGAGTTGATGGCGTTGTGCGTGTACATCACGCGCGGGTCGTTCAGGTCTTCAACAAACTTTTGCAGTTGTTCGTAAGAGGAGGAACAGTCATCCACGATAATCAGTTCCCAGTTATCGTAATCCTGACGCAGGACCGATTTAATCGCGCGGATCGCCAGCTGCTGACGATTCCATGTCGGCATATAGATAGAAATCAAAGGGCGTTGTGTGGTCATGGTCTTCCCCTTATCCCTCACCCCGACCCTCTCCCGGAGGGAGAGGGAGAAAAGCTGCACCATGCAGTCCTCTCTCCCCCCTGGGGAGAGGGTTAGGATGAGGGGGATTATTATTTACTGTCAGACTTGTATTCGTACTCGTAGTAGCCGTAATCCTGATACCCGGTCGCGCGGCGGAAGATGGAGTTCAGAATGACCCCCTTCACCTCAATACCGTTCTGCTCAAAGCGGCTCAGGCTGGTTTCCACTTCCTTCAGGGTGTTCACCGCATAGCGTGCGACCATCAGCGTGGTGCCCGCATGACGCCCTACCACGGCAGCGTCGGTGACCGCCAGAATTGGTGGGGTATCGATCAGCACCAGGTCATAGTTTTTGCTCGCCCACTCAATCAGCTGCGTGAAGCGCTCGCTCATCAGCAGTTCAGACGGGTTCGGCGGCACCTGGCCACGCGGGATCAGGTCAAATTTCGGAATCGACGTCGGCTTGGCGCTCTCGCTGATTTCCCCTTTACCGAGCAGGATTTCCGACAGACCGTTAACGTTGTTGGTCCCCAGCAGCTCATGGGTGTAGCCCTTACGCATATCGCAGTCGATCAACAGCACGCGCTTGTTGGTCTGGCTCACCACCGCCGCCAGGTTGGCGCAGACGAAGGTTTTACCGATTGACGGGCTGACACCGGTCATCATCAGGACGTTGTTTTTGGCCTGCATCATGGCGAAGTGGAGGCTGGTACGCAGGCTGCGCACCGCTTCAATCGCCAGGTCAGTCGGGTTACCCACGGCCAGCAGCTGGCTCTGTTTGTAACGCTTGACGCCCTTAACGGTTTTGACGCTGTCACGGGACTTCTGCCACTCTGAAAGCGGGATGCTGGCGTACACGCTGATCCCGTTCTCTTCCAGCACCTGCGGGCTTTCGATACCGCGGTTGAACAGCGAGCGCAGCAGCACGCCGACAATGGAAAGCATCAGGCCGAGAATAATGCTGCCGAGGATAATCAGCGCTTTCTTCGGCTTCAGCACGCCCGGCTGGGTAATCGCCGGGTCAACGATACGCACGTCGCCGACGGTGCTGGCTTCGGTGATTTTCAGCTCCTGCTGTTTGTTCAGCAGCTGCATGTAAACCTGCTGGCCGGATTCCACATCACGCGTCAGGCGTACAATTTCCTGCTGCGTCTTCGGCATCGCGGTCACGCGGTCATTCAGCTTCGCCTTCTCTTCTTCCAGGGTACGACGTTTCTCCAGCAGCGTGCGGTACGCCGGGTGACGTTTGGTATAGAGCTTGGAAATCTCCGCCTCTTTGAAGGTCAGCTCGTTCAGCTGCGCATCAATATTCACCATGGAGTCGAGAACCGATTTCGCCTCCAGCGGCAGATCGACGGAATCCTTGTCCTGACGGTACGCGTTCAGCTTGTTCTCAGCGTCATCCAGACGGGCGCGCACCTCCGGCAGCTGTTTACTGAGAAACGCCAGGCTTTTTGCGGCTTCCGCTGACTTACGCTCAACGTTCTGCTCCAGATAGTTGCGGGTGATGCTATTGAGGATGTCGCGAATTTGATCTTTGTCTTCACCGGTGAAGGTCATGCTCAGGACGCCGGTGTCCTTGCCGTTTTCGGTAACGGTCAGGTTGTTTTGCAGGTTGTTGATCATCCCGAGCGTCGAGAATTTGGTGACCGTAAACTCCCCGCCCTCATGCGCCTGAATTGCGCTGACCTTGATGCTGACGCCCTCTTTGGTCAGCATCTGCCCCACCTCACCGCGTGCGCTGAAGCCCGCGTCGCTGGTCAGTTGATACTGTTTTGGTCCCAGCACGGTCAGGGTAAAGGTTTGGTCCCCTGCCCCTTTTGGGATCACGAAGTCGGTCACTTTTACCGTATCGTTACTGCGCCCCATCAGGCGATCCCAGCCTGCGCCAAATACCGGGAAGGTGTTTTTGGTGACCGCGATATCCAGCCCCAGATCGTGAACCGTTTTGCCCAGTACCAGGCGCGACTGGATCAGCTGAATTTCGGCTTCCGATGCCGGCGGCTTGTTGGCCAGCGCCGAGCCGATATCCTGAACCAGCGAGTTTCCGGTATTTTGTTCGATCTGCACCAGCGCGTCGGCGCTGTAAATAGGCGTCGCGAACAGCGTATAAACGATCGCCGCCACGGCAAAGATGGCGGTAATACCCAGCACCCACCATTTCGCTTCAATAACGGTCCCGACCAGGCGACCGATATCGATTTCATCACTGCCCGACGTCGGGGCGGCAGAAGGTCTTGTTTTTTCTGTCATTGTTATCCCTGCTGAGCTTTCAGTGCCTGCGCCCACTGACGGGCAGACTGGTCTAGTAAGGTGTATACCGCCTCAAAGGCCTCGCGGCTCTTGCGATACGGATCGGGAATTTCGCGCTCACCATCCCAGTGACCAAACAGCATCACCTTGCCGCGCATCTCCGGTGCGATATCGCACAGCGCGTGAATGTGGCGTTTTTCCATCGCGAGGATCAGGTCATATTCCCGGCACATCCGGCCAGAGACCTGACGGGCAACGTGCCCGTCGAGTGAGAGGTTATGCTCAAGGGCAACGCTTGCGGCACGTTCGTCGGCACCTTTTCCGACCAGCGCGCCCAGCCCTGCGGAGTCGACCGTTAACGCAGGCTGGTAATTTTTCAACAGCCTTTCAGCCGTGGGGGAACGGCAAATGTTCCCCACGCACACCACCAGAATTTTGTTAAACATCGCGGCTTACCAGTTATGAACGTCGCTCGCCGTATCCGTCATGTAGCGAACGCCACTGATGGTAGGCAGCAACTGGTTGATCAGACGGTTCCAGCGGGCAACCGGCGCGGTGGTGACATAGACCACATCGTACGGCTGGAGACGGAACGACGTTGCCATGACCAGGGACGTCGCGTCGGACATATCCAGCTGGTAGATGTTGGCAATCTTGCCCTTCGCGTTCTCGCCTTTGATAGGACGGATCACGAAGATACCGCTGGCGTTGGAGGCGGTCAGATCGATGCCTTCCGCATTGCCCAGCGCTTCGGTCAGGGTCATACCGCTGAAGTCCATCTTGAGGGTGCTCTGTTTCTTCACTTCACCCATCACGAACACTTTCAGATCGTCGTTGCGCGGCACGTACAGAATATCGCCCGGATAAAGGAGGCGGTTCTGGGTCAGGTCACCGTTTTGCATCAGCGCCTGAAGCGAAATGCGCTGCTCTTTGCCGTTGTGGGTCAGCACCACGTTGCGCCAGTCAGCGCCGTCGGTTAAGCCGCCTGCGGCATTGATCGCATCGAGAACGGTGAGCGGGACGTTGGTGATCGCCTGCTGGCCGGATTTATTGACCTGGCCAGAGATATAGGCTTTCTGGGATCGGAACGCGGCGATATTAACGTCCACCTGCGGGTCAGCAATGTACTGCGCCAGGCGGCCGGTAATATCACTACGGATCTCAGCAAGCGTTTTGCCCGCGACGTGCACTTTGCCAATGTAGGGATAGAACATGGTGCCATCGGACTGTACCCAGTTACCGGTGTCGCTTGAGCTGCGGTACTGGCCCGCAGGCGTGGTCAGTTCAGGGTGATCCCAGACGGTCACATTAATGACGTCACCCGGACCCACGCGATACTGGTAAGAGGCAATTTCCTGGTCCAGAGACATATTTGGCTGAGCAACATTTGGACGTGGGCGTAATTGTTCCACCAGACGTGGGGTTAATGGATACACATTCACCATTTTGTCGAGATCAAAATCAGCATCCTGCTGTTTAATCACATCCTTGCCCATCGTCGACATATTGCTGCCGGGAAAGACCGTGCAACCACTCATCAAGGTCACAGACACCAATAATGGCATCAATTTCATTTTGGATTTCATCATTGATTATTTATCACTTTGGCAGAGTAATTATCCTGTGCAATTAAAATAAGCGCGGGTCGTGGTGACAATCAGAATGCAGTTAATCATTTAGCAATATAACTGGCATCAGTCCTAAAAAAAGCTTATTCATCCATTGGCTATTGACAGAATAATTGAGGCTGATTCACACGCTTTCAGGCACGCTACCGCCCTTGGCTTTCAGTTACCAATCCACCGACTAAACAATGCGTTATGGTTAGACACCCTCTTGGATAAGGCCTTTTGCGAAATATATCAAACGCCTCACAGGGGCGATTGATAATGTATAACCTTCACCAAAGACCGAAACAAAAATAGCAACAAGGAGATTTAACATTTGATGCTGGAAGAATTGTTGCAGCTAACCTAATAGCAGGCAAGGAGACAACCGTCCTAATATTCGTTTTTAAGATTAATATTAAGAGCAAAGTTTTAAGGTTTTCGGATTTTCTTTATATTGACAAAATAGATCCCCAGACCATTTATTGCGATATATCCTAAATATCGTCTTATGTAATTAAATCTTCGCAATTAACTTATTTACACCGCCCGGCAAATGGGGTTTACCTGAGTGTAGCATTAAGAGAAATCTCACCCCGGCATTGCAATTTCCGTCGGCTTTATCCATGATCGAAGTGTGACATTAGTCATATAACAGAAGGTATTGCATTTACTATGGAATGGATTGCCGATCCATCAATCTGGGCCGGGCTGGTGACGCTGGTCGTCATCGAATTAGTGCTCGGCATTGATAACCTGGTGTTTATCGCTATCCTTGCCGATAAATTACCCCCTTCACAACGCGACCGCGCCCGCGTGACGGGTCTTCTGCTCGCCATGGTGATGCGTCTGCTGTTACTGGCCTCAATCTCCTGGCTGGTTACGCTGACCAAACCCTTATTCAGCGTGCAGGGTCTGAGCTTTAGCGCCCGCGACCTGATCATGCTTTTCGGCGGATTGTTCCTACTGTTCAAAGCCACGGTTGAGCTTAATGAGCGGCTGGAAGGAAAAGACAGTGAAAACCCCACCCAGCGACGCGGTGCAAAATTCTGGCCGGTGGTCGCGCAGATAGTGGTGCTGGATGCCGTCTTTTCTCTCGACTCCGTGATCACGGCCGTCGGCATGGTTGACCATCTGGCGGTGATGATGGCCGCGGTGATCATCGCCATCACCCTGATGGTGCTCGCCAGTAAAGCCCTGACGCGCTTCGTGAACAGTCACCCGACTATCGTCATCCTCTGTCTGAGCTTCCTGCTGATGATTGGCTTTAGCCTGGTCGCGGATGGTTTTGGCTTCCATATCCCGAAAGGGTATCTGTACGCCGCCATTGGTTTCTCGGTGCTGATTGAGTTTCTCAACCAGCTGGCCATTTTCAACCGTCGCCGTTTTCTCTCCGCGAACCAGACATTACGACAGCGCACCGCAGATACGGTGATGCGCCTGCTGAGCGGCAAAAAAGAGGATGCCGAGCTGGATGCTGAATCCGCGGCGATGCTTGCCGACCACAGCGACGGGCAGATCTTCAACCCGCAGGAACGCCGGATGATAGAGCGCGTGCTTAACCTCAACCAGCGCTCGGTGAGCAGTATCATGACCTCCCGCCATGACATTGAGCATATTGACCTGACGGCGCCGGAAGAGCAGATCCGCGCCCTGCTGGATAAAAACCAGCACACCCGCGTGGTCGTGACCGGCGGTGAAGAGGAAGAAGAGCTGCTGGGCGTCGTACACGTGATTGACCTCCTGCAACAGCAGCTCCACGGCGAGCCGCTCAACCTGCGGGCGCTGGTGCGCCAGCCGCTGGTCTTCCCGGAAGCGCTGCCGCTGCTCTCCGCGCTGGAGCAGTTCCGCAACGCGCGTACCCACTTCGCGTTTGTCGTTGATGAGTTTGGTTCTGTGGAAGGGCTGGTGACGCTCAGCGACGTGATGGAAACCATCGCCGGTAATCTGCCTAATGAGGTGGATGAGATCGATGCGCGTCACGATATTCAGAAAAACGCCGACGGCAGCTGGACCGCCAACGGCCATATGCCGCTCGAAGATCTGGTGCAGTTCGTTCCGCTTCCGCTGGATGAGAAGCGCGAATACCATACCATCGCCGGTTTGCTGATGGAATATCTGCAACGTATTCCGCAGCCGGGCGAAGAGGTCCAGGTGGGGGATTACATGATCAAAACCTTGCAGGTTGAGAGCCATCGCGTGCAGAAGGTGCAGCTGATACCGCTGCGCGGTGAAGATGAGATGGATTTTGAGGTGTAAAAAAGCCGGGTGGCGCTTCGCTTACCCGGCCTACGGTGTCTGGCTTTTGTAGGCCGGGTAAGGCAAAGCCGCCACCCGGCACAACAGGCATCACAGCTTATCGAGCAGCTTTTTCACGTCCTTACCTGACTGAGACTCTTTATTGCGGTCCGCCCAGTCATTCAGCCGACGTTTCGCTTCATCCTGAAGGTGCTTACGCAGGATCTGATCGACCTGCAAACTGTAATTCAACTCCTGCCATTTTCCGTACACGCGCAGCGGTATCGGCGTCTCTTTCAGGAACTCCACAAGCTGGCCTTCGCCTTCCCAGCCAGCCTTCACGCGGACGTTGAAGCGGGTGTCTGCCGTCTCTTTCACCAGATCCAGCGCGCCGGTTCCGGTCAGCGCCAGCAGTGACGAAGTCCCCTGCATGTCGTCCAGCGAGAGCTGACCGTTGTCGAGGGCAAGCTCGCTGGTAAAGCTGTCCAGACGGGTTGCGCTGTCGTAGTTTTCATTCGCTTTCACGCTGCTGTTGCGCTCTACCGCCTGCTGCACCAGCTGCTGGAAGTTCAGCCCTTCCATGCGCGAATCTTTCAGCTCAACGTGCGCCTTCCCCTGCCAGCTACGACGGAAGGCGTCCGCATCAATCTTCGTACCAGAGAAATCCCCTGCCAGCGACAGCTGCCCCGTGAGGGCAATCGGGTAATTAAAGGCTTTCAGGATGGTGCCAATCTCAACGTTTTCCAGACGCGGCTGGAACGCGGCGCTGGCAACGTCTTTGCGTACATCCAGCGAGCCCGGCAGGGAGAGGTTCCCTGCTCCCATTTTTCCGCTGAGCTCGGAGATGACCAGCAGGCCGTTGTGGTTGAACATCTGGCTGCTGACGTCAGTAAAATCAATCCCACGCCAGCGCACGCTGTTCGCTTTCAGCAGAATGTCGGCGGTAAATCCGCGCAGGCCGTTGTAGTCAGGCTGATCGAGATTTGAGGAGATCACCGGACGCGACTGCGTGACCTGGCTTTGCCCCACCTGCGTGGCTCCCTCATCGGTCGCGTTCACCGGTTGGGGCGGAAGCAGGTTCTCGAGGTTCAGCTTGTCGAATTGCAGATCCAGCACCCACTTAGGTTTCTCATCAAGCGTGACGCTCGCCTGCCCCTTCAGGGCACTGTCGTTGGCCTGGAGGTTGAGCGCGTTCAGTTCGAGCTGTTTGCGCTCTTCATGCCACACCGCCTGCATCGTGCCCTGGCCGGCAATCCCCTTCGCGGGTAAATCCGCGCCGGTCAGCTGCCAGTTAAGCTGCTGAACGTCCGCCGTCAGCTGGTGCGGATAGTCAGAGGCGTTCACGTTCGCGTTCATCGACAGGTTGAGATCGCGCTGATTGCGGTTGATCCGCCCGGAGAACTCCATGGTGGCGTGATGGTTGGCGTCCTGCTCCATCCTGAGGTTGATATTGCGTACGGTGATCTGTTCGTCATCCTCATGCTGGAAAACCAGCACGCTGTCAGCCACTTTCAGATTACCAATATCGAACGACCAGCCGGTGTCAGAGGGGACGTCAGGCAAGGTGTTTTCACGCGGTGCGACCGGAGCATCCGCCTGACGAACGGCTTCGGTTTGCGGCGTAAGCTGAATCACCGCCCCTTTCAGCATCACCCGTTCAACCTGGAGCTGATGGGATAAGAGCGGGATGAGCGCGACATCAAGACGCATGTTATCCGCCGTGACCAGCGGCTGCGCGGCGCCCGGCGCGGTGAGGGACATACGTCCGGAGAGAATGCTGAGCTGAGGCCAGACGTGCCAGCGCAGCGGCCCGTCCAGCTTGAGTTCATACCCGCTGCGCGCTTCCACCTGCCGCACCATATAGGCCCGGAAGTCATTCGGGTTAACCAGCAGCACCAACGCTGAAAGGCCAGCCACCAGCACCACCAGCAAAATCATCAGCGTTGTCAGAACTCTTCTCATGGCTTCCTCAGTGAACTCACAGATCAGTCTTTATCGATACGACTGGCAACCGCACCCTGCTGGTCGCGATATTTTGCGTCCTGACGGCGGTTATAAGGACGGTCTGCCGGGCCGGTCAGCGGTTCAAAGCTCAACGCACCAATCATCATTCCCGGACGAAGCGCCAGCGGCAATTTACCGGCGTTAAAGAACTCCAGCACGATACGGCCAGACCAGCCCGGATCGATACGGTGCGCGGTGACGTGCACCATCAGGCCCAGACGCGCCAGGGAAGAGCGTCCGTCAAGCCAGCCGACCAGATCCGCAGGCAGCGTGACCGATTCAAAGGTCACCGCCAGCGCCAGTTCGCCAGGATGGAGATAAAACGCCTCTCCTTCTTCGATGACGATTTCGTCGCTCATGACGCGATCCAGCGCCGCACTGACTTCGTCTTTCGGCCCGCTGAGGTCGATAAACGGTGCCGTGTGGCCGCTGAAGGTGCGGAATTTATTCCCCAGACGCACATCGACGGTCACGCCGTTAATACGCTCAACCGGCGGACGCGGGGTGATAGACAGGCGGCCTTCATCCAGCCAGGCTTCTATATCGCGGTCACAAAGACGCATGGCACTTTCTCCTTTCGTGCATCGCGCCCTGAAGCCTTACGGCGTCAGGGCAAAACCAGGTTATCTCTGAACGGTACACAATTCACACGGCTTATTCAAAAAACTGACTGATTTTCGCTTTTAAGATATCAATGGCAATACGGTTTTTACCGCCGCGAGGCACGATAATATCGGCGTATTGTTTCGAAGGCTCAATAAATTGCAGGAACATCGGGCGAACGGTTTTCTGATATTGCGCCATCACGGAGTCCATGGAGCGGCCGCGTTCGTTAACGTCGCGTTTAATACGCCGCATCAGGCAGATATCCAGCGGAGTGTCGACGAAAATCGAGAAGTTCATAGATTCGCGCAGACGGGCGTCGGTGAGCAGCAAAATCCCTTCAAGGATAATCACCTTCTTGGGCTCGATACGGATCGTTTCCTGGGTGCGGGTATGTTCCACGTAGCTGTAGACGGGCAGCTCAATCGCCTCGCCGCGCTTCAGCACTTCCAGATGCTGGAACAACAGGCTGTGGTCCATCGCACTGGGGTGGTCGTAGTTGGTTTTTACGCGCTCTTCCATCGAAAGATGGGATTGATCTTTGTAATAGCTATCTTCGGGAATAACACCGATATGCTCATCACCCACTTGTTCACGCAGTTCGCGATAAAGCGTACTGGCAATAAGACTTTTACCTGAAGCCGATGCGCCGGCGATGCCTATGATGACGCACTGATGAGACTTATCAGTCATAAATTTAGCGACCTGATTAACCTGGATGTAAGGAAGGACGACGCCGGAGCGTCAAACGCGGCAATTATAGGGATTTCGGGGGCGTGATACCAGTCGAATGCGCAGGTTATGCGAGGCGGGCTGAAAAGCGCCGTTTCACGCCTTTAGCAAAATTTTTACGCGCGGTTTTTCGCCATTTCATCACCCTTCTTCGCAGAGTAACTATTTTATAAGTCTATGAAGTCAAAATCTGACCACTCAGCATATGAATTGTAAAATGTTTGTACTAGCATAAACCAAATTATTAATTTCACGCGTCCGGACCTGGCTCCTGACAACATGGCGTCCCTGGATAGAGCGGTAATGAATAAACAATACCAGCGGGTTTTGGTTACTACCCCACATCCTTTACTGCGGCTTGTCTGTCTGGGTCTGGTCACGTTCATCTTCACCTTATTTTCCCTCGAGCTGACTCGCTTCGGTACGCTGCTGGCGCCACTATGGTTCCCGACTTCCATTATGATGGTGGCGTTTTACCGCCATGCGGGAAAAATGTGGCCCGGCATTGCGCTCGCCTGCTCCTTTGGCAATATTTTTGCCTCGTGGATGCTCTTCTCATGGGCATCGCTCAACATCACCTACACGGCGATCAATATCATTGAGGCCACGGTTGGCGCGCTGTTACTGCGTAAGCTGCTCCCCTGGTATAATCCGCTGCAAAACCTCAACGACTGGGTCCGGCTTGCCCTCGGCAGTGCCCTGGTGCCGCCGCTGGTGGGGGGCGTTCTGGTTCATTTTCTGGTGCCGAGCGCGGAGCCGCTGCGTAATTTCCTTGTCTGGGTACTTTCAGAAGCCATTGGCGCACTGGCGCTGGTGCCGTTAGGTCTGCTGTTTAAGCCGCATTACCTGCTGCGCCACCGAAACCCGAAACTGCTGCTGGAAACGCTGGTGACCCTGGTCGTCACGCTGGTTCTTAGCTGGACGGCAATCACCTGGCTGCCGTGGCCATTCACCTGCATTATCGTTCTACTGATGTGGAGCGCGGTCCGTCTGCCGCGTATGGAAGCGTTCCTGATATTTTTATTCACCATCATGATGGTGTCCCTGATGATGGCGCGAAATCCGCTCTCCATGACGCCCTCCACCATGATCGTCACCTTCAACGCGCCGTGGCTCCCCTTCCTGATGATGCTGCTCCCCGCCAACATTATGACGATGGTGATGTATGCCTTCCGGGCCGAGCGTAAACATATTACGGAAAGCGAAGAACGTTTTCGCAATGCGATGGAGTATTCCGCGATTGGTATGGCGCTGGTGGGCATTGAGGGCCAGTGGCTCCAGGCCAACAAGGCTCTGTGCAATTTCCTCGGTTACAGCCAGTCCGAGCTTCAGTCGCTCACGTTCCAGCAGTTAACCTGGCCGGAAGATTTAAATACCGACCTGGAGCAGCTGCAACAGCTGATTCACGGCGAGATCAACACCTACACCCTCGAAAAACGCTACTACACCCGCAGCGGCGAGGTGGTGTGGGCGCTGCTGGCCGTCTCCGTTGTGCGCCATGCCGACGGCACCCCGCTCTACTTTATTGCCCAGATTGAAGACATCAACGATCTGAAACAGACCGAGTGGGTGAATAAGCGTCTGATGGAGCGTATCACTCTCGCTAACGAAGCCGGCGGAATCGGGATTTGGGAGTGGGATCTCGAGCCGGACGTAATCAGCTGGGATAAACGGATGTTTGAGCTGTACGAGATCCCCTCGCACATTAAACCCACCTGGCAGCTCTGGCATGCGGCCATGGTGCCTGAAGATCGTACGCACGCCGAACAGGTCCTGCGTGAGTCACTCCAGGCCAGGGTACCTTTCAAGCTGGAATTTCGCATTCGCGTCAAGGATGGCATTCGCCACATTCGTTCGCTGGCGAACCGGGTGCTGAACAAACAGGGCGAAGTGGAGCGGCTGTTAGGGATCAACATGGATATGACCGAGGTGAAGCAGCTGAACGAGGCGCTGTTCCAGGAAAAAGAGCGCCTGCATATCACCCTCGACTCTATCGGCGAAGCGGTGCTGTGTACCGACATCGACATGAACATCACCTTTATGAACCCGGTCGCCGAGAAGATGAGCGGCTGGTCGCAAAGCGAAGCGCTGGGTCAGCCCATTCTGAAGGTGCTACACATTACCTTCGGCGAGAACGGTCCGTTAATGGAAAACATCCACAGCGGCGATATGTCCCGTACCGATATCGAACAGGATGTGGTGCTTAACTGCCGCAATGGCGGCAGTTTCGACATTCATTACAGCATAACCCCCCTCAGCACTCTGGAAGGACACACCATCGGCTCGGTGCTGGTGATTCAGGACGTCACCGAGTCGCGCAAAATGCTGCGCCAGCTGAGCTACAGCGCTTCCCATGACGCCCTTACCCACCTGGCGAACCGCGTCAGCTTTGAAAACCATCTTAAGCGCCTGTTGCAGACGGTACAGGAGACCCATCAGCGTCACGCGCTGGTCTTTATCGATCTTGACCGTTTTAAGGCGGTGAACGATACGGCAGGCCACGCGGCGGGCGACGCTCTCCTGCGCGAACTCTCTTCGCTGATGCTGACCATGCTGCGCTCCAGCGACGTGCTGGCGCGTCTGGGCGGCGACGAGTTTGGCCTGCTGCTGCCGGACTGCAACGTCGAAAGCGCACGCTATATTGCGGGCCGGTTGATCGACGCCATCAACAACTATCATTTTTCCTGGGAAGGACGCCTGCACCGCATTGGCGCCAGCGCGGGGATTACGCTGATTGACGACACCAATTACCAGGCTGCGGAAGTGATGTCTCAGGCCGATATCGCCTGCTACGCCTCGAAAAACAGCGGGCGCGGCGTGGTCACCGTCTACGAACCCCAGCAGGAGCGGATCCACAGCACGCGCAGCATGATGTCGCTGGATGAGCAGTGGCACATGATTAAAGATAACCATCTGCTGATGATCGCCCGCAGCGTCGCCTCGCCGCGCATTCCCGAGAGCAGTAGCTTCTGGCTGATTTCCTTGCGGCTGTGGACCAGCCAGGGGGAAGTGCTGGAAGAGCATGCCTTCCGCGCCGGGCTGGCGGAACCGGAGCTGCTGCACGCCCTGGACCGACGGATATTCAGCGAATTTTTCCGTACCTATGCCGCACAGGTGGCGGCCAAAGGAATGGGCGTCGTGCTGCCGCTCTCAGAGGCGGGTTTAGCCAGCGTCACGCTGGTGGATGAGCTGCTCGACCTGATCACCAGAGGTCCGCTGCCGGCGCGGCTGCTGCATCTGGCGATCGCCGTTGATGTGCTGAGCAATACGGATGAAAACGTGCAGCAGGGTCTGCAAAAGCTTCGTCAGGCCGGCTGTCGCGTGGTGCTGACCCGGGTCGGACGCGATATGAACGTCTTCAGCCAGCTCAGCGCCAACACCGCCGATTATCTGCTGCTGGATACAGACATGGTGACCAACGTCCACGGCAATCTGATGGATGAGATGATGGTGACAATCATTCAGGGCCACGCCCAGCGTCTGGGCATAAAAACCATTGCCGGGCCATGCCATCAGTCGATCATGATGGATACGCTGTCGGGCATCGGCGTTGATTTTATTTACGGCGACACCATCGGGGAAGCGCAGCCGCTTGATCTACTGCTGAATACCAGCTATTTCGCCATCAACTGACGGCGACCAGCCGTCGGTGTACCAGATATGTAACAGCGCATACGAGCGCCACGGCTGCCAGCGTTCGGCATAGCGACGGATCTGCGCGGGCGTCATACCGGCAAAGCGCTGTTTAATCAGATAGTCATCCGGCAGGAAAACATCCTTCGCCTGCCAGCCGCGCAGGGCCAGATAATTCGCGGTCCAGCGCCCGATGCCGGGGCGCTGTTGTAGCGCCTTCATCCCGGCCTCAACGTTCGCAGGCGGGAACAGCGGGAATTCACCGTCCACCACCGACTGCGCCAGATGAATCAACGACTCCGCACGCCTGAGCGGCATCCCGAGGGCTTTCAACGCCAGCGGATCTGCCGCGGCCAGCACCTCTGGCGGAGGAAAGCAGAGATAGCCCGGCGCATCCTCAATGGGTTCACCGCACAGCGCCACCACCCGTGACGCCAGTTTTGCCGCCATCGCCACGCTCACCAGTTGCCCGAGAATGGCGCGCACGCCCTGCTCGTATGCATCCATCGCGCCGGGCAAACGTAAGCCCGGCCGCGCCGCGCCGAGCTCGCCGAGAGTCTGCGCAATGTGCAGCGGGTCGCAATCGAGGTCAAACAGGCGGGAGATGCGGTCGAGGCAGATATCCGCCACCGGGATCAGGCCAGGGCTGAGCGACACCGCCAGCGTAGGGGTTGCGCTGTCTGGCGTAACCCGGAAAACGCCATGGTGCCCGGCATAGCCAAAACTGCGCTCGTAGTAATCCTCCGTAACGGTCTCAACCCCCGTGACCGCACGCGCGGCAAGAAAGCCAAACATCCACGACCAGTCGTAGGGCGGTTGCCAGTTCAGGGTGTACATCGTCTCTCCTTTTGTATTTACCTCAGCATAAACCGAAAGATCGCCTTGCGCCTTGCTTTCATATTCCTGTTGTCGCCTGGCAGACATTTCGCTAAAGTCTCGCCCCTTCTCACCGGCATGGGGATTTATTGTGTTTATTGGATTCGACTACGGCACCGCAAACTGCTCGGTTGCGATAATGCAAAATGGACAACCGCAGCTCCTGAAAATGGAAAACGGCAGTACGCTGTTGCCGTCAATGCTTTGTGCGCCCACGCGTGAAGCGGTGAGCGAGTGGCTGTTCCGCCACCATCAGGTTCCGGCCACGGCGGCGGAGACCCAAGCGCTGCTGCGCCGTGCGGTCAGCTTTAACCGCGAGGAAGATATCGACGTTACCCCGTCCAGCGTGCAGTTCGGCCTCTCTTCCCTCGGGCAGTACATTGAAGACCCGGAAGAGGTCTACTTCGTTAAATCGCCGAAATCCTTCCTCGGCGCCAGCGGCCTGAAGCCGCAGCAGGTGGCGATGTTTGAAGATCTGGTCTGCGCGATGATGCTGCACATCCGCAATCAGGCGCAGTCCCAGGTGCCGGATGCCATCACCCAGGCGGTGATTGGCCGTCCGATTAACTTTCAGGGGCTGGGCGGCGACGAAGCCAACCAGCAGGCGCAGGGGATCCTTGAGCGTGCAGCGCACCGGGCAGGCTTCCGTGACGTGGTGTTCCAGTATGAGCCGGTTG
The DNA here is from genome assembly GCF_050031515.1 of Enterobacter cloacae complex sp. 397G4. NCBI lineage: Bacteria > Pseudomonadati > Pseudomonadota > Gammaproteobacteria > Enterobacterales > Enterobacteriaceae > Enterobacter > Enterobacter cloacae complex sp. 397G4. Next base: position 3,112,625 of record NZ_JBLGWE010000001.1, read on the forward strand.
CGGCGGGGCTGGATTTTGAAGCCACGCTGACGGAAGAGAAACGGGTGCTGGTGGTGGACATCGGCGGCGGTACGACGGACTGTTCATTACTGCTGATGGGTCCCCAGTGGCATCACCGTCGCGATCGTGAAAATAGTCTGCTGGGGCACAGCGGCTGCCGCGTGGGCGGTAACGATCTTGATATTGCCCTGGCCTTCAAGAGCCTGATGCCGCTGCTCGGCATGGGCGGTCAAACCGAGAAAGGCATCGCCCTGCCTATCCTGCCGTGGTGGAACGCGATTGCCATCAACGACGTCCCTGCCCAGAGTGATTTTTACAGCACCGCGAATGGCCGTTTCCTCAACGATCTGGTGCGTGATGCGCAGGATGCAGAGAAGGTCGCACTTCTGTATAAGGTGTGGCGTCAGCGTCTGAGCTACCGGGTGGTGCGCACCGCCGAAGAGAGCAAAATTGCCCTTTCCGATCGTCCAGAGCATGCGGTTTCGCTGCCGTTTATCAGTGACGATCTGGCTACGGCTATCACTCAGGAAGGGCTGGAAATGGCGCTGACTCAGCCGCTTCAGCGTATTCTGGAGCAGGTGCAACTGGCGCTTGAGAACGGCAACGTGAAGCCGGACGTAATTTACCTGACTGGCGGTAGCGCCCGTTCGCCGCTGATCAAGAAAGCGCTGGCGGAACAGCTGCCGGGGATCCCGATTGCCGGCGGCGATGACTTTGGCTCCGTTACGGCAGGGCTGGCGCGCTGGGCGCAGGTGGTGTTTAGCTAATGGGGTTGTGCCGGGTGGCGGCTTCGCCTTACCCGGCCTACAAGATCCTCCAACCGTAGGCCGGGTAAGCGCAGCGCCACCCGGCGAAGGCGAAACCGCAGCGCCACACTCAGACAATTCCCGACAGTCTTCCATATTTCCTCCATTTTTCCGCTGTGTTAGCTGACTAAACTAGTATCATTCCCCGAAAGAGTTTCAGGATGAGAACGTATAACGATGAAAGGCAGTAACAAATCCCGCTGGGCAATCGCCGTTGGTCTGATTGTGGTGGTCCTGGCCGCCGCCTGGTACTGGCACAGCCAGTCCGCGAACTCCACGGCACCTGCTGGCGCTAATAGCCCCTCACAACGCTCAACGGGCGGTGGGCGCCACGCTATGCGCGGCGGTGCGCTGGCACCGGTGCAGGCGGCAACGGCGGTGAATAAAGCGGTGCCTCGTTATCTCTCCGGGCTGGGAACCATCACCGCCGCCAACACCGTGACGGTACGTAGCCGCGTGGACGGTCAGTTGATGGCCATCCATTTCCAGGAAGGTCAGCAGGTAAAAGCCGGCGATCTGCTGGCGGAAATCGATCCAAGCCAGTTTAAGGTTGCCCTGGCGCAGGCGCAGGGGCAGCTCGCGAAAGACAAAGCCACCCTCGCCAATGCCCGCCGCGATTTAGCCCGCTATCAGCAGCTGGTAAAAACCAACCTCGTGTCGCGCCAGGAGCTGGACACCCAGCAGTCTCTGGTCAGTGAATCTCAGGGCACCATCAAGGCCGACGAAGCCGCGGTCGCCAGCGCCCAGCTCCAGCTCGACTGGAGCCGGATCACCGCGCCGATTGACGGCCGCGTGGGCCTGAAACAGGTTGATATCGGCAACCAAATCTCCAGCGGCGACACCACGGGCATCGTGGTGATCACCCAGACGCATCCTATCGATCTCGTTTTTACCCTGCCGGAAAGCGACATTGCGACGGTGATACAGGCGCAGAAGGCCGGAAAAGCGCTGGTGGTTGAAGCCTGGGATCGCACCAACAAGCAGAAGCTGAGCGAAGGTTCGCTGTTGAGCCTGGATAACCAGATCGACACCACCACCGGCACCATTAAGCTAAAAGCACGCTTCAACAATCAGGACGATGCCCTGTTCCCGAATCAGTTCGTCAACGCGCGAATGCTGGTCGCGACCGAAGAAAACGCGGTAGTGATCCCGACGGCGGCCCTGCAAATGGGCAGTGAAGGCAACTTTGTCTGGGTGCTGAACAGCGAAAACAAGGTCAGCAAACACCTGGTGAAAACCGGCATCCAGGACAGCCAGACGGTGGTGATCAGCGCCGGGCTGTCCGCTGGCGACCGCGTCGTGACCGACGGTATTGACCGTCTGACCGAAGGGGCGCAGGTCGAGGTGGTGGAAGCGCAGGATACAGGAGCAAAAGCCTGATGCAGGTGATGCCGCCGAGCTCTACAGGTGGGCCATCACGCCTGTTTATCTTACGTCCGGTTGCGACGACCCTGCTGATGGTGGCGATCCTGCTGGCCGGGATCATTGGCTACCGTTTTCTGCCCGTGTCGGCGCTGCCGGAAGTGGACTACCCGACCATTCAGGTTGTCACCCTCTATCCGGGCGCCAGTCCGGATGTGGTGACGTCCGCCATCACCGCCCCGCTGGAGCGTCAGTTTGGCCAGATGTCTGGCCTGAAGCAGATGTCTTCCCAGAGCTCCGGTGGCGCTTCGGTCGTCACGCTTCAGTTCCAGCTCACGCTGTCGCTGGACGTCGCTGAGCAGGAGGTGCAGGCCGCGATTAACGCCGCCACAAACCTGCTGCCGTCTGACCTGCCGAATCCACCTGTTTACAGCAAGGTCAACCCGGCGGATCCGCCGATCATGACCCTTGCCGTCACCTCCTCCGCCATGCCGATGACCCAGGTGGAAGACATGGTTGAAACCCGCGTGGCGCAGAAGATTTCGCAGGTGACCGGCGTGGGGCTGGTGACGCTGGCGGGCGGTCAACGCCCCGCCGTGCGCGTCAAACTGAATGCCCAGGCCATTGCCGCGCTGGGGTTAACCAGCGAAACCATTCGCACCGCCATCAGCAGCGCCAACGTCAACTCAGCGAAGGGTTCGCTGGACGGCCCGACCCGCGCGGTCACGCTCTCCGCCAACGACCAGATGCAGTCCGCCGATGAGTACCGTCAGCTGATCATTGCCTACCAGAACGGCGCGCCGATCCGTTTGGGCGACGTGGCAACCGTTGAACAAGGCGCGGAAAACAGCTGGCTCGGGGCGTGGGCCAATAAGCAGCAGGCGATTGTCATGAACGTTCAGCGCCAGCCGGGCGCGAACATCATTGATACCGCCGACAGCATTCGCACCATGCTGCCGCAGCTGGTGGAAAGCCTGCCGAAATCGGTCAGCGTGAAGGTGCTCTCTGACCGCACCACGAATATTCGCGCGTCAGTGACCGACACCCAGTTCGAGCTGATGCTGGCGATTGCGCTGGTGGTGATGATCATCTACCTGTTCCTGCGCAACGTCCCGGCAACCATCATTCCCGCCGTCGCTGTGCCGCTCTCGCTGGTCGGAACGTTCGCGGTGATGGTGTTCCTCGACTTCTCGATTAACAACCTGACGCTGATGGCGCTCACCATCGCCACCGGGTTTGTGGTGGACGACGCCATCGTGGTAATCGAGAACATCTCGCGCTATATCGAGAAAGGTGAAAAGCCGTTAGCCGCCGCGCTGAAGGGCGCGGGGGAGATTGGCTTTACCATTATCTCGCTCACCTTCTCGCTGATTGCGGTGCTGATCCCGCTGCTGTTTATGGGCGATATCGTCGGGCGGCTGTTCCGCGAGTTTGCCGTGACGCTGGCGGTCGCCATTCTGATCTCTGCCGTGGTGTCGCTGACGCTGACGCCGATGATGTGCGCCCGCATGCTGAGCCACGAGTCCTTGCGCAAGCAAAACCGCTTCTCGCGCGCCTCCGAGCGGATGTTCGAGCGCATTATCGCCGCCTACGGCCGCGTGCTGGCGAAAGTGCTGAACCATCCGTGGGCAACGCTCGGCGTGGCGCTCGGCACCCTGGCGCTCAGCGTCATGCTGTGGATTTTCATTCCGAAAGGCTTCTTCCCGATTCAGGACAACGGCATTATTCAGGGCACGCTTCAGGCGCCGCAGACGGTCTCCTTCGCCAACATGGCGCAGCGCCAGCAGCAGGTGTCTGAGATCATCATGAAAGATCCGGCGGTGGAAAGCCTGACTGCCTACGTGGGCGTGGACGGCACCAACCCGTCGCTCAACAGCGCGCGCCTGCAAATTAACCTTAAACCGCTCGATGACCGCGACGATCGCGTTAACGCGGTGATTGAACGCCTGCAAAGCGCGGTGGCGCGCGTGCCGGGCATTGAGCTGTATCTGCAACCGATCCAGGATTTAACCATTGATACGCAGGTGAGCCGCACGCAGTACCAGTTTACGCTCCAGGCCACCTCGCTTGAGGCACTGAGCACCTGGGTGCCGCAGCTGGTGGACAAGCTGAAAGCACTGCCGCAGGTTTCTGACGTCAGCAGCGACTGGCAGGATAAAGGGCTGGCGGCGTACGTGAACGTCAACCGCGACACCGCCAGCCGTCTGGGCATTACCATGTCCGACGTGGATAACGCCCTGTATAACGCCTTTGGCCAGCGCCTGATCTCCACCATCTATACCCAGGCCAACCAGTATCGCGTGGTGCTGGAACATAACACCGAGAACACGCCCGGGCTGGCCGCGCTGGACACGGTGCGCCTGACCAGCAAAGACAGCGGGATTGTGCCGCTCAGCGCCATTGCCAGCGTGGAAGAGCGTCACACCCCGCTGTCGATTAACCATCTCGATCAGTTCCCGTCCACCACCATTTCCTTCAACGTGCCGGACGGCTATTCCCTGGGCGAAGCGGTGGAGGCCATTCTGGGCGCGGAGAAAGAACTCAGCTTCCCGTCCGATATTCAGACCCAGTTCCAGGGCAGTACGCTGGCGTTCCAGGCCGCGCTGGGCAGCACCGTCTGGCTGATTGTCGCGGCGGTGGTGGCGATGTATATCGTGCTTGGCGTGCTGTATGAAAGCTTTATCCATCCGATCACCATCCTCTCCACCCTGCCGACGGCGGGCGTGGGGGCGCTGCTGGCGCTGATGCTGGCGGGGAGCGAGCTGGACGTCATTGCGATCATCGGCATCATCCTGCTTATCGGCATTGTGAAGAAAAACGCCATCATGATGATCGACTTTGCGCTGGCCGCCGAGCGCGAGCAGGGTATGGCGCCGCGCGAGGCCATTTACCAGGCCTGTCTGCTGCGTTTTCGTCCGATCCTGATGACCACCCTCGCCGCCCTGCTGGGCGCGCTGCCGCTGATGCTGAGCACCGGCGTGGGGGCCGAACTGCGCCGTCCGCTGGGCATCGGGATGGTGGGCGGCCTGCTGGTGAGCCAGGTGCTGACGCTGTTTACCACGCCGGTTATCTACCTGCTGTTTGACCGTCTGGCCCTGTGGACGAAAAGCCGCTTCCCGAAACGTGAAGAGGAGGCGTAAGTGAAGTTTTTCGCCCTCTTCATTTACCGTCCGGTGGCGACGATTTTACTCTCCGTCGCTATTACCCTGTGCGGCGTGCTGGGCTTCCGGCTGCTGCCGGTGGCCCCGCTGCCGCAGGTCGATTTCCCGGTGATCATGGTCAGCGCCTCGCTGCCGGGTGCCTCGCCGGAGACCATGGCGTCATCAGTGGCGACGCCGCTTGAGCGCTCGCTTGGGCGAATTGCCGGGGTTAACGAGATGACCTCCAGCAGTTCGCTGGGCAGCACGCGCATCATTCTGGAATTTAACTTCGACCGGGACATCAACGGCGCGGCGCGTGACGTGCAGGCCGCGATAAACGCCGCCCAAAGCCTGCTGCCAAGCGGCATGCCGAGCCGTCCAACCTACCGCAAGGCTAACCCGTCCGACGCGCCGATCATGATCCTGACGCTCACGTCAGAGACCTACTCCCAGGGCGAGCTGTATGATTTTGCCTCCACCCAGCTGGCGCAAACCATCGCCCAGATTGACGGCGTGGGCGACGTGGACGTCGGCGGCAGCTCTCTGCCCGCCGTGCGCGTGGGGCTGAATCCGCAGGCGCTGTTTAACCAGGGCGTATCGCTGGACGACGTGCGTTCCGCCATCAGCAACGCCAACGTGCGTAAGCCGCAGGGCGCGATTGAGGACAACAGCCACCGCTGGCAGATCCAGACCAACGACGAGCTGAAAACCGCCGCCGAGTATCAGCCGTTGATTATTCACTACAACAACGGTGCGGCGGTGCGCCTGAGCGACGTCGCCAGCGTCACCGATTCGGTGCAGGACGTGCGTAACGCCGGGATGACTAACGCCAAACCGGCGATTTTGCTGATGATCCGCAAACTGCCGGAAGCCAACATCATCCAGACGGTGAACAGCATCCGCGCGCGCCTGCCGGAGCTTCAGGAAACGATTCCGGCGGCCATCGACCTCCAGATTGCGCAGGACCGCTCCCCTACCATCCGCGCCTCGCTTGAGGAGGTAGAGCAAACGCTGATCATCTCCGTCGCGCTGGTGATCCTGGTGGTGTTCCTGTTCCTGCGCTCGGGGCGCGCCACGCTGATCCCGGCGGTGGCGGTTCCGGTATCGCTGATAGGCACCTTTGCCGCCATGTACCTGTGTGGGTTTAGTCTTAACAACCTGTCGCTGATGGCGCTGACGATTGCCACCGGGTTTGTAGTGGATGACGCCATCGTGGTGCTGGAGAATATCTCGCGCCATCTGGAAGCGGGCATGAAGCCGCTCCAGGCGGCGCTTCAGGGGACGCGCGAAGTGGGCTTCACGGTCCTGTCCATGAGCCTGTCGCTGGTGGCGGTATTCCTGCCGCTGCTGCTGATGGGCGGCCTGCCGGGGCGACTGCTGCGCGAATTTGCCGTCACGCTTTCCGTCGCCATCGGTATCTCCCTGGTGATTTCGCTGACGCTGACGCCGATGATGTGCGGCTGGATGCTAAAGCGCAGCCAACCGCACTCGCAGCCGCGCAGGAAAGGCTTTGGCCGCGTCCTGATGGCGATGCAGTCAGGCTATGGCAAATCGCTGAAATGGGTGCTGAACCACACGCGTCTTGTCGGGCTGGTGCTGATCGGCACCATTGTGCTCAACGTCTGGATGTATATCACCATCCCGAAAACCTTCTTCCCGGAGCAGGATACCGGCGTGCTGATGGGCGGTATTCAGGCGGACCAGAGTATTTCGTTCCAGGCGATGCGGGGCAAACTGCAAGACTTTATGAAAATTATCCGGGAAGATCCGGCCGTGGATAACGTCACCGGCTTTACCGGCGGCTCACGCGTTAACAGCGGGATGATGTTTATTACCCTTAAGCCGCGCGGTGAACGTCACGAAACGGCGCAGCAGATCATTGACCGCCTGCGGCTGAAGCTTGCCAAAGAGCCGGGGGCAAATCTGTTTTTGATGGCCGTTCAGGATATCCGCGTCGGCGGACGACAGGCTAACGCCAGCTATCAGTACACCCTGCTCTCAGATGACTTAGCCGCCCTGCGCGAGTGGGAGCCGAAGATCCGTAAAGCGCTGGCCGCGCTGCCGCAGCTGGCGGACGTGAACTCCGACAGCCAGAATAACGGCGCCGAGATGGCGCTCACCTACGATCGCGAAACCATGTCCCGCCTGGGCATTAACGTTGAAGCGGCCAACAGCCTGCTTAACAACGCCTTCGGGCAGCGTGAAGTCTCCACCATCTATCAGCCGATGAACCAGTACAAGGTGGTGATGGAAGTTGATCCGCGCTACACCCAGGACATCAGCGCGCTGGACAAGATGTTTGTGATCAATAATGACGGCAAGGCGATCCCGCTGTCGTACTTCGCCAGCTGGCAGCCGTCGAACGCGCCGCTGTCGGTGAACCACCAGGGGCTTTCCGCCGCCTCGACCGTGTCGTTTAACCTGCCAACCGGCTCGTCGCTGTCTGAGGCCAGCGACGCCATCAACCGCGCCATGACCCAGCTCGGGGTGCCCTCCTCCGTGCGCGGCAGCTTTGCCGGTACGGCGCAGGTGTTCCAGGACACCATGAACTCGCAGGTCATTTTGATACTGGCGGCTATTGCCACGGTTTATATCGTGCTGGGCGTGCTGTACGAAAGCTATGTGCACCCGTTGACCATTCTCTCCACGCTGCCTTCTGCGGGCGTGGGGGCGCTGCTGGCGCTGGAGCTGTTCGGTGCCCCGTTCAGCCTAATCGCGCTCATCGGGATCATGCTATTAATAGGTATTGTGAAGAAAAACGCGATTATGATGGTCGACTTTGCCCTGGACGCCCAGCGTAACGGCAACCTGACGCCGGACGAGGCGATATTCCAGGCCTGTCTGCTGCGTTTTCGCCCGATCATGATGACCACGCTGGCCGCGCTGTTCGGTGCGCTACCGCTGGTTATATCCGGCGGTGACGGCTCTGAACTGCGCCAGCCGCTGGGGATCACGATTGTCGGCGGCCTGGTGATGAGCCAGCTGCTGACGCTCTACACCACGCCGGTAGTCTATCTGTTCTTTGACCGACTGCGGCTGCGTTTTTCGCGTAAAAAGAGAACCACGGTGACCGAGTAAATGACCGACCTACCCAGTAACGTTCGCTGGCAATTGTGGATCGTCGCGTTCGGCTTCTTTATGCAGTCGCTGGACACGACCATCGTGAACACCGCCCTTCCCTCGATGGCGAAAAGCCTGGGGGAGAGCCCGCTGCACATGCATATGGTGATTGTCGCCTACGTGCTGACGGTCGCCGTGATGCTGCCCGCCAGCGGCTGGCTGGCGGATAAAGTCGGTGTGAGAAACATCTTCTTCACCGCCATTGTGCTGTTTACCACCGGGTCGCTGTTTTGCGCCCAGGCCAATACCCTCGACCAGTTGGTGATGGCGCGCGTGCTACAGGGCGTCGGCGGCGCGATGATGGTGCCCGTCGGGCGGTTAACGGTGATGAAAATTGTTCCGCGCACGCAGTATATGGCGGCGATGACCTTCGTCACCTTGCCCGGTCAGGTCGGCCCGCTGCTTGGCCCGGCGCTGGGCGGGATTCTGGTGGAGTATGCCTCCTGGCACTGGATCTTCCTGATCAACCTGCCGGTCGGTATTATCGGCGCGATTGCCACTCTGACGCTGATGCCGAACTATAAAATGCAGACCCGGCGCTTTGATTTCGTTGGCTTTATCCTGCTGGCGGCTGGCATGGCGACGCTCACCCTGGCCCTCGACGGGCAAAAAGGGCTGGGGATCTCCTCCCTGTCGCTCGCCCTGCTGGTGGCGCTGGGGATCACCGCGATTCTCTGGTATCTGTGGCATGCCAGAGGCAACGCTAACGCGCTGTTCAGCCTGAATCTGTTCAGGAATCCCACCTACCGTCTTGGTCTGTTCGGCAGCTTTGCCGGACGCAGCGGCAGCGGCATGTTGCCGTTTATGACGCCGGTGTTTTTACAGATTGGGATGGGCTTCTCGCCGTTCCACGCCGGGCTGATGATGATCCCGATGGTGCTCGGCAGCATGGGGATGAAGCGTATTGTGGTGCAGGTGGTGAACCGCTTCGGCTATCGCCGGGTGCTGGTGGCCGCCACGATCGGGCTGGCGCTGGTCTGCCTGCTGTTTATGGCCGTGGCGCTGCTGGGCTGGTACTACATCCTGCCGCTGGTGCTGTTCTGCCAGGGGATCATCAACTCCATGCGCTTCTCGTCGATGAACACCCTGACGCTGAAAGATCTGCCGGACGAGCTGGCGAGCAGTGGTAACAGCCTGCTGTCGATGATCATGCAGCTCTCCATGAGCGTGGGGGTCACGGTCGCCGGATTGCTGCTCGGCATGTACGGTCAGCACCATCTCAGCGCCGACACCCCCGTCGCGCATCAGGTCTTTTTATACACTTACCTCAGCATGGCGGTAATTATCGCCCTGCCCGCTTTTATCTTTGCCAGAGTACCGAATGACACGACCAAAAACGTCGTGATCCGACGCGGCAAAAGGAGTGCACCATGAAATTCTGGCGTCCGGGGATCACCGGTAAGCTTTTTGTGGCGATTTTCGCCACCTGTATCGTTCTGCTGATTACCATGCACTGGGCGGTGCGGGTCAGCTTTGAGCGCGGCTTTATTGACTACATTAAGCACGGTAACGAACAGCGACTACAGGGCTTAAGCGACGCGCTGGGCGAACAGTATAGCCTGCACGGTAACTGGCGTTTTCTGCGCAATAACGATCGCTTTGTGTTTCAAATCCTGCGATCGCTGGAGCACGATAATGACGACGACCGCCCGGGGCCGGGCATGCCGCCGCACGGCTGGCGCACCCAGTTCTGGGTGATTGATCAGGAGATGCGCGTGCTCGTTGGACCACGCTCTCCGGTACCGCCGGACGGCACAAAGCGCGCCATTACCTCTAACGGCGCCACGGTGGGCTGGGTTATCGCCTCGCCGGTCGAGCGGCTGACGCGCAACACCGACATCAACTTTGACCGCCAGCAGCGTCAGACCAGCTGGCTGATTGTCGCGCTTTCTACCCTGCTTGCGGCGCTCGCCACCTTCCCGCTGGCGCGCGGCCTGCTGGCGCCGGTTAAGCGCCTGGTGGAAGGCACGCACAAGCTGGCGGCGGGTGATTTCTCGACCCGCGTGGACACCCGCAGCCAGGATGAACTGGGCAAGCTGGCGCAGGACTTCAACCAGCTCGCCAGCACGCTGGAAAAAAACCAGCAGATGCGCCGCGATTTTATGGCCGACATTTCGCACGAGCTGCGCACCCCGCTGGCGGTGCTGCGCGGCGAGCTGGAGGCGATTCAGGACGGCGTGCGACAGTTCACCCCCGAGTCCGTGGCCTCGCTTCAGGCGGAAGTCGGCACGCTGACCAAGCTGGTGGACGATCTGCATCAGCTTTCCATGTCCGACGAAGGCGCCCTGGCCTACCAGAAAGCCCCAGTCGACGTGATCAATATCCTTGAAGTCGTGACCGGCGCATTCCGCGAGCGCTTCGCCAGCCGTGACCTGAAAATCAACCTCTCGCTGCCGGACAGCGCGGTGGTATTTGGCGACAGAGATCGCCTGATGCAGCTGTTCAATAATCTGCTGGAGAACAGCCTCCGCTACACCGACGGCGGCGGCGCGCTGCATATCTCCGGCAGGCAGGAAAACGGGCGCTTTGCCCTGACCTTTGCGGACTCCGCCCCTGGCGTGAAAGATGCGCAGCTGGAAAAACTGTTCGAGCGCTTCTATCGCACCGAAGGTTCACGCAACCGCGCCAGCGGCGGTTCCGGCCTTGGGCTGGCGATTTGCGTTAACATTGTTGAGGCCCACGGCGGCACCATCCGCGCCGCCCATTCGCCTTTTGGCGGGGTTAGCATTACAGTAGAGTTACCTCTGGAACGGGATTTATCGAGGGAAGCATGACCGAGTTACCGATTGACGACAACACACCGCGTATTTTGATCGTGGAAGACGAGCCTAAACTTGGACAACTGCTGATCGACTATTTGCGTGCCGCAAGTTACGCGCCAACGCTTATCAGCCACGGCGACCAGGTGCTGCCCTACGTGCGCCAGACGCCGCCGGATCTGATCCTACTGGATCTGATGCTGCCGGGTACCGACGGCCTGACCCTGTGCCGGGAAATTCGTCGTTTCTCCGATGTGCCCATCGTGATGGTGACGGCCAAAATCGAAGAGATCGACCGTCTGCTGGGGCTCGAAATCGGCGCCGACGATTACATCTGCAAGCCTTACAGCCCGCGGGAGGTGGTCGCTCGGGTGAAAACCATCCTCCGCCGCTGTAAGCCACAGCGTGAATTGCAGGTGCTGGATGCGCAAAGCCCGCTGATCGTCGACGAAAGCCGCTTCCAGGCGAGCTGGCGCAGCAAACTATTGGATCTTACCCCAGCGGAGTTCCGCCTGCTGAAAACGCTCTCCCACGAGCCGGGAAAAGTGTTTTCCCGCGAACAGTTGCTCAACCATCTGTATGACGATTACCGCGTAGTGACCGACCGCACCATCGACAGTCACATCAAAAACCTGCGCCGCAAGCTGGAGGCACTGGACGCCGACCAGTCGTTTATTCGCGCGGTGTACGGCGTGGGTTATCGCTGGGAAGCGGATGCGTGCAGGATTGCTTAATATTTGCTTTAACGATGATTACCTGCCCAGGTAATCATCGTTCTTCATAACATTCACTTTCTAACAACACCCCTACCTGATTTGACAATTGCAAATTGTAATGTTTGATGTTAAAAACGAAATAAATCACAATATTACGGCTTCAAGAAATGCAAAATGTTATTGGTAATTTATTCATTATCATCACCACAGCTATAAGCGTTGCCAGCCTTTTCTTGGGGTTATTTGATTATAATAAAAAAATGAAAACAAAAGCAATACAAAAAATAGAACTCCTCATACCTAAAAAAAACAGAATAACCAAGTTTTCCGAGCAATGGGTAAGCGCTTTTTTCCTGGCATTCGGTAATCATGCATTCTCAAAACGGCAATTAATTACCATACCGTTTTTATTGATTTTATATTCCAGTATCTTATTTGTAGTTTGGTATCTCTGGGTGCTGACTTTTAGAAATCCTGAGCACATCATTCCTCAACATCTGCCATTGACCATTAAAGTTGCATTACATGACTTTATTCATTTTGGCTTTTGGTACTCTTTACTGCTTGATGTGATGTCAATTTATCTTATCAGAGCTTACATTAACGCAGGTCTATCGAAAGGGTTTTCGTCTGTAAAATCGATCGTTTATTTTTCTTCAATTGTTCTGGGCGTTATGCTCTCATTTACACTTATCGTCACCCATCTTAAAAATGCTTCGATTGAGGACCTCTATATCCAGCAAGGCCTGTATTTTGAAGACAGACCTGTAATGACATGGAACCCGCTGGAAGTGATACGGTCTTCACTGGATTTCATCGATAACGAAACCATGATTATCTTTACCTCAAAAGGGGCAATATCTAACTACTTCATTCCGCAGGCTATCATGTTTTACCTTTCCATGTTTACGCAATTGACGCTGCTTATTGTTTTCATCAGCTATATGATCACAAAAATACTGCATAACATTCGAACAGTTGCCATCTGGACAGTCAAGTATTCTGGAACGGCTACGATGAATGCCATTGGTTTCATTCTTATCGCCGGTATTATTCTACTTGCTTTAATATATTTGTGTTTGTATGTCATATCGCTAATGGTTTAAAGATACGAAGTATTATGTCATCTGAAAGGGGTGAGGCGCTTTACCTCCCCGCCCCGCAGCGCTACAATGCCCGCCCTTAAAGTGGGGGATCTCCCCTTACCGCTGCACCAGGTGCACGCGGATCTGACCTGTCATCAGAACGAGAACAAACATGTTTAAACCGGAACTCCTTTCCCCGGCGGGAACGCTGCAAAATATGCGTTACGCTTTCGCCTATGGTGCCGACGCCGTTTACGCGGGCCAGCCGCGCTACTCGCTGCGCGTGCGTAACAACGAATTCAACCACGAGAATCTTCAGCTCGGCATCAATGAAGCGCATGCCCTGGGCAAAAAATTCTACGTGGTGGTGAACATCGCGCCGCACAACGCCAAGCTGAAAACGTTCATTCGCGACCTGAAGCCGGTCGTGGAGATGGGGCCGGACGCGCTGATCATGTCGGACCCGGGTTTAATCATGCTGGTTCGGGAGAACTTCCCGGAGATGGACATTCACCTCTCGGTGCAGGCTAACGCCGTCAACTGGGCAACGGTGAAATTCTGGAAACAGATGGGGCTGACCCGCGTCATTCTGTCCCGCGAGCTGTCCCTCGAAGAGATCGAAGAGATCCGCACCCAGGTGCCGGATATGGAGATCGAAATCTTCGTTCACGGCGCGCTGTGCATGGCCTACTCCGGCCGCTGCCTGCTCTCTGGCTACATCAACAAGCGTGACCCGAACCAGGGCACCTGCACCAACGCCTGCCGCTGGGAATATAACGTTCAGGAAGGCAAAGAAGATGACATCGGCAATATCGTGCACAAACACGAGCCGATCCCGGTCACCAACGTTGAGCCAACGCTGGGTATCGGCGCGCCTACCGACAGCGTGTTTATGATCGAAGAAGCCAAACGTCCGGGCGAATACATGACCGCCTTCGAAGACGAGCATGGCACCTACATCATGAACTCCAAAGATCTGCGCGCCATCGCACACGTCGAGCGTTTAACCCAGATGGGCGTACACTCCCTGAAAATCGAAGGCCGCACCAAGTCTTACTACTACTGCGCCCGTACCGCACAGGTGTATCGCAAAGCCATCGACGATGCCGCCGCCGGCAAACCGTTCGACACCAGCCTGCTGGAAACGCTGGAAGGTCTGGCGCATCGCGGCTATACCGAAGGTTTCCTGCGCCGTCACACCCACGACGACTACCAGAACTACGAGCATGGCTACTCGATTTCCGAACGCCAGCAGTTTGTAGGCGACTTCACCGGCGAACGTAAAGGTCCGCTGGCCGCCGTCGCCGTAAAAAACAAATTCACTAAAGGCGACAGCCTGGAGCTGATGACGCCTCAGGGCAACATGAACTTCCGCCTGGAGCACCTGGAAAACAAAAAAGGTGAGGCGATAGAGGTCGCTCCTGGCGACGGCCATGTGGTCTGGCTGCCGGTTCCTGAAGAGGTAGAGCTGGAGTTTGCGCTGCTGATGCGTAATTTTGAAGGTGAAAATACCCGAAATCCACACGGCAAATAGTCAATCAACGGGATTTTTTCACGCTGGGATAATTCTTAGAATCGGATCACATACCGCTTCGTTCAATACGGGTATTATCCCCCCGCTGAAAAACATAACCCATAAATGCTAGCTGTACCAGGAACCACCTCCTTAGCCTGCGTAATCTCCCTTACGCGGGCTTATTTTTTGCCTTTCATCCTGTTCTTACCCGCTTTTTCCTTCTCTGGGATACACTCTTTCTATAGTTAAAAAAGGGAGCAACCCGGATGGCATCCTATCCAGACAGTTTATTAATTCTCAATGGCAAAAGTGCAGGCAACGATCTGTTGCGCCAGGCGATCACCGAATTGCGTGAAGATGGCGCGCGCATTCACGTGCGGGTGACCTTTGAAAAAGGCGATGCGGCACGCTATATCGACGAAGGCATCAGGTTAGGCGCTGAGACCATCATTTCAGGCGGCGGCGACGGAACAATCAACGAGATCGCTGGTGCGCTTATTGACCTCAACACAGCACATCGCCCGGTGATGGGCATTTTACCGCTCGGTACCGCCAATGATTTTGCCACCAGCGCCGGCATACCTGAGGATTTAGGCAAAGCGCTGCAACTGGCTATCCTCGGGAAAGCGACCGCCGTCGACATTGCGCAGGTGAATGAAAGAACCTGCTTTATCAACATGGCAACGGGCGGTTTCGGCACGCGGATCACCAGCGAAACGCCGGAGAAGCTGAAAGCCGCGCTGGGCGGCGTCTCGTACCTCATTCACGGCCTGATGCGCATGGACACCCTCAAGCCCGACAGCTGTGAAATCCACGGTGAGAACTTCCACTGGCAGGGCGACGCGCTGGTGATTGGTATCGGCAACGGACGTCAGGCAGGCGGCGGTCAGCAGCTTTGCCCGGAAGCCCTGATTAATGATGGTCAGCTACAGCTGCGCATTTTTACTGGCGACGGGCTGCTGCCCGCGCTGTTTACGACGCTGACGCAGCCAGAGGAGAGCCCCAATATCATCGCCGGGAAATCCGCGTGGTTTGAAGTGATCGCCCCACACGGCATGACCTTTAACCTTGATGGCGAACCGCGGAGCGGAGAGAAATTCCGCATCGAAGTTGTTCCGGGCGCGTTGCAGTGCCGATTACCGCCGGATTGTCAGCTCTTGCGCTGATGGTTTGCCGGGTGGCGGCTACGCCTTACCCGGCCTACAGGACCGATCGCGTAGTCGCCACCCGGCTACCTAATACACCGCCACCTCCCGCGCCATCTCGCGGGAATACTGCTGTGAGGCATTGACCAGCATCCGCGTATAGTCGGTTTTGGCCTGCCCGGCGACCAGTTCGTCCACCGTCAGGCTTTCAAGGATTTTGCCATACTGCATTACCGCCACCTTCTGACACAGATGGGCAATCACGCCCAGATCGTGGGTGACCATCAGGTAGGTCAGGTTCGACTCACGCTGAAGTTCCGCCAGCAGGTTGAGGATTTCCGCCTGCACCGAGACGTCCAGCGCCGAGGTAGGTTCATCCAGCAGCAGCACCTGCGGCTCCAGAATCAGCGCCCTGGCAATCGCCACGCGCTGGCGCTGCCCGCCGGAAAGCTGGTGCGGATAGCGATCGCGAAACGCCCGGCTAAGCCCAACTTTATCCAGCAGGGCGTGAACGCGCCGCTCCCGATTTTTTATGCGGTGAATGTGCAGCGGCTCTTCCAGAATATCGCCGATGGTGTGACGCGGATGCAAAGAGCCGTACGGATCCTGAAATACCATCTGCACCCGGCGGCAGCGTTCCTGGCTGATACGTTTTTCCAGCCGCTTGCCGTTAATCGCCAGCTCGCCCTCCCAGTGGGTAAACAGCCCGGCAAGGCATTTCAGCACCGTGGTTTTGCCCGAACCGGACTCCCCCACCAGGCCGTAAATCTCGCCGTCCCTCACGCTGATATTCACATCGTCCAGCACCTGATTACGCTTCTCGCCCTCGCCAAACGTCAGGTTAAGGTGTTGTATCTCGATCATCTCTGCTCCTTACTCGGTGAGCCAGCTGGCCTGACGCTGTAATACCGGCAGCGTCGGTCGGCGATGGTTGATTTCCGGTAGCGCGCTGATGAGCCCCTGGGTGTAGGGATGCCTGGCGTTGTGCAGATCCTTCGCGGCAATCGACTCCACCACCCGTCCGGCGTACATCACCAGCACCCGGTCGCAGAAGCTGCGCACCAGGTTGATGTCGTGGCTGATAAAGATCAGCCCCAGACCGCGGGACTGCACCAGGTCGTCGAGCAGGCCCAGCACCTGCAAACGCACCGACACGTCCAGCGCCGAAGTCGGCTCGTCGGCAATGACCAGCTCGGGATCGGCGATCAGCATCATGGCGATCATGATGCGTTGCCCCTGCCCGCCGGAAATCTCGTGCGGGCAGAGGTGATACACCCGTTCCGGCTGGCGAATGCGCACCACGTCGAGCATCTCCAGCACTCTGGCTTTGGCTTCCGCCTTGCGCCCCGGATGATGGGTCAGCCAGGCTTCGGCAATTTGGTCGCCCACGCACACCACCGGGTTAAGGGAGTATTTCGGGTCCTGCATGATCATCGAGATGCGCTTGCCGCGAATGCCGCGCATCTGCGCCTCGCTGACGGCCTGTAAATCGACATCGCCAAACTGCATCCGCGCGGCGCGGATCTGCGCTTTGGCCGGATGCAGGCGTAGCAGCGCCCGCCCGACGGTGGATTTACCGGAACCGGATTCACCGACAATCGCCAGCTTTTCGCGTCCGAGCTGGAAAGAGACGCCGCGCACCGCGTGGGTGACCGCGCCGCCGTTGATAAAATCGACGTGGAGATCGCGCACGTCGAGCATCGGGTTATTCGCTACGAGGATCGAGGATGTCACGCAAGCCATCTCCTAAGAAGTTGAACGCCAGACTGTTGATCAGGATCGCCAGCCCCGGAATAGTCACCACCCACCAGCACTCCATCATGTAGGTACGACCGCTGGAGATCATCGCTCCCCACTCCGGCTCCGGCGGCTGTGCGCCAAGGCCAAGAAAGCCCAGCCCGGCGGCGGTGAGAATGATCCCCGCCATGTTCATGGTGATGCGGATAATCACTGACGGCAGGCACAGCGGGACAATGTGACGCCACAGTACGCGCACCGGGGAAGCACCCTGAAGCCGCACGGCGGAGACAAAATCGGCCTGGCGCAGAGAGAGAGTTTCGGCGCGCGCCAGACGGGCAATCGGCGGCCAGGCGGTGAGCGTAATCGCAATCACCACGTGCTCCAGCCCCGGCCCGAGCGCCGCGACAAACGCCAGCGCCAGCACCAGGCTCGGGAAGGAGATAAAGATATCGGTGACGCGCATCAGCACCGCGTCCACCCTGCCGCCGAAGTAGCCTGCGGTCACGCCCAGCAGCAGCCCCAGCGGGCCAACGGTCACGGAGACCAGCAGCACGATGTAGAGCGTGATGCGCGCGCCGTACACCAGCCGGCTGAAGATGTCCCGGCCAAACTCGTCGGTGCCGAACCAGTGCAGTGCGTTCGGGGCGACCAGCGCGTTATTGAGGTCCTGCACCAGCGGGTTGTACGGCGCGATCAGCGGGGCAAACGCCGCCACAATCAGCAGCAGCAGGATAATCCCGCCGCCGATGGCGGTGAGCGGATTGCGCGCCATCTTGCCGACGAAGCCCGCGGCGCGGCCCAGCGTGCGTCTGATACGCTGGCGGCGTTCGGATGGCCCGGTCCCCAGCGGCGAATCCAGAGAAACGGTCATGATTTCGTCCTCGGGTCAAAGAGTTGATACAGCATGTCGGAGAGCAGGTTCAGCATCACGAAGATGACCCCCACCAGCAGCACGCAGCCCATGACCGCGTTCATATCCCCGAGCAGCAGGCTGCCGGTGAGATACGAACCGAAGCCCGGCCAGGAGAAGACGGTTTCAATCAGCACCGCCCCCTCCAGCAGCGAGCCGTAGGCCAGCGCCACTAACGTCAGGAGCTGCACGAGAATGTTGCGAAACGCGTGATTCCAGATCACCTGACGTTCAGTTAAGCCCTTCACCCGGGCAGTGATAATGAACTCCTGCGACAGCTGCGCCAGCATGAAGCTGCGGGTCATGCGGCTGATATAGGCCAGCGAGTGGAAGCCAAGCAGCGACGCGGGCAAAACCAGATGGTTAATGGCGTTCCAGAACACCGCGCCGTTCCCGGCCAGCAATGCATCCACCGTCATCAGTCCGGTGCGGCGTGGGACTACCCCCTCAAGTCCGAGATCCAGACGTCCCGCGCCCCCCACCCAGCCAAGCCAGGCGTAGAACAGCAGCAGCCCCATCATCCCGACCCAGAAAATCGGCGTGGAATAACCCGCCAGACTGATGATGCGCACCACGTAGTCGGAAACGCTGTTGCGCCGCGCCGCCGCCAGTACGCCCAGCGGAATGCCCAGACCCGCACCGACGATAATCGCCATCGTCGCCAGCTCGAGCGTCGCCGGGAAGACGCGCAGAATATCGGCAGTCACCGGTTTACCCGTCAGCAGGGCATTGCCCAGATCGCCGTGCAGCAGGTTATTGAGGTAAATACCGAACTGAGCCAGCAGCGACCGGTCGAATCCCAGCTGGTGATAGACCTGCTGATAGGTGCTGTGGTCGGCATCCGGTCCGACAATCGCCAGCACCGGATCAACGGGCATTACGCGGCCGATGAAAAAGGTCAGCAGCAGAAGGCCGAACAGCGTCACCACCACCTGCGTTAACCGCTTTGAGAAGCGCCGGGTCCGTGAGCCGGGCGCGAGAATTGCCACACTCATTTGTCACCTCCGGTTTTGTAGACCTCACGCAGGAAGGTGGTGGCCGACGGGTGCGACTGGAAGTTCTTCACCTCGTTACGCACCACCACCGAATCGACCATCTGTGACAGGGGGATCATCGCCGGGATCAGCGCGTCGTAGCGGACCTGGATCTGCTGGTAGTCGGCGATCTGTTTTTCCGGATCGCGCTCCAGCAGGGCCTTGTCGATCATTTCGTTGAGCGGCTTGTCGTAGAAGCTGGTACGCCAGCCCTGGAAGTTGGTCAGACGGGCTTCATCGCTGTTGTCCGGGTTATAGACCAACGCCCGCAGGCTGGAGTGCGGATGGGGTTCGACGCCGCTACCGCCGCGCCCCACCAGCATGTCGAACTTGCGCTCGCGCATTGCGCCGTAAATCTGGTTCCCGGTGCCGGTGATGATTTTGGCGTTGATGCCCGCCTGCATCAGCGTCGACTGCACGGCGATGGCGATATTGAGGAACGGCTGATCCGCCAGCACCCGCAGGGTGGTGTCAAACCCGTCCGGGTAGCCCGCCTCCGCCAGCAGCTTTCTGGCGCGCGGGATATCGAGCCTATAGCCCGGGTCCGGCAGCGTGGACGGCATACCCGCCTTGATCGGGCGCTGGTGCAGCACGCCGTAGCCCGGCATCAGCGCTTTATTGATGCCCTGATAGTCAATCAAGTAGCGCACCGCTTCGCGCACCTTCGGGTTAGCGAAATGGGCCTCTTTCATGCTCATCGCCACGTAGTAGACCGTGCCTTTCTGCACGGCTTCGACGGTGAGCTGCGGGTCTTTGCGCAGGGCGTTAATGTCCGCCACCGCCATGTTGTTGGCAACGTCGAGGTCGCCTTTCTCAATCATCAGGCGCAGGGTTTGTGACTCCTGGAAATGACGCAGCACCACCCGGCTCATTTTGGGTTCTTCCCGCCAGTATTGCGGGTTGCGCTGCATGCGCAGCACATCCTTCGCCTGCCAGGTTTCCAGCATAAACGGGCCGGAACCCGCTTCGTTGGTGGTAAGCCAGCGGTTGCCCCAGTCGTTATTCACCGCGTGCTGCTGCACCGTTTTGCTGTCGAGCACGCCGAGGTTGCCGAGCGCGCCGAGGGAGTAGATCACCAGCTGCGGATCGTTAGGCTTAGGCAGAACAATTTGCACCGTGTAGGCATCGGGGGCGCTGATTTGGCTGTCGATGTTTTGCTTAGAAAATCCATACGACTTCCACACCGACGCCTGGGCAAGGTTGAGGTGCAGCAGACGGCGCATCGACCAGACCACATCCTCCGCCGTGAGCGGGTTGCCAGAGTGGAATTTAACGTCGTCACGCAGGTGAAAGGTCAGGGTTTTACGGTCCGGCGAAATATCCCAGGACGTCGCCAGCGCGGGCCTGACGTTGGTGAGCGCGTTCGGGTCCAGCTCCACCAGCGAATCGTAGAGATTGACCACTATGCCGACCACTTCGTTACCGGTCATCGCCGCCGGATCGAGTGTCAGGAGGTTGTTCATATTCATGCCGATGATGAGCTGGTCGGGCGGCGTTTTCGCGTACGCCGCACCGCTCCCCATCATCAGCGAGAGCGCGAGCAAGCACGCCCCGGCTAAGGGAGATCGTTTCATGTATATATCGCCTGTAGGGTACGTTTTTATCTGTCAGTCGTGGCTGACGGTATTGGCTTCGATATATGCAAAATTAATGTCTTCGCCCAGTCCCGGGCGGGTCGGCAGACTGACCATGCCGTTTTCGTCCATCGGGTCCACCAGGCTGTTGAGGTACGCCGCCGATTGGTCGTAGTCGAGGAACGGGTGCAGCAGGCCGCGCTCGTACCAGCGGCAGTTTTTGATGGCGCCAATCACCGCCAGGCTGGCCGCGCCGTTGCCGTGTATTTCGCAGTCCATGCCAAAAGATTCCGCCAGGTTCGCCACCTTCAGCGTTGGGGAAATGCCGCCCACGCCGTTCGACCCTGCGCGCAGGATGTCGCAGGCCCCGGCTTTGATCCAGTCCGCGCGGCTGTGGTGCTTTCCGCCCAGGCTTTCCGGCCCGATAACCGGAATCGAGAGGTTCTCCGCCAGCCACGCGTAGGAGGCCATGCTCTCCTCTTCCATCGGCTCTTCAAACCAGGCGAAGTCAAGCTTTTCCAGCGCTTTGCCGATGTACAGCGCCTCGGTACGGCTGTACCAGTGGTAGCCGTCAATCATCAGGTCAATGTCCGGGCCAACCGCTTCACGCACGGCGGCACAGGCTTTGACGTCCATCTTTGGATTGGGGGCGAAAGAGACCGGCGGCATCCAGGTGTGCAGCTTGATGGCCTTGTAACCGCGCGCCACCAGCTTTTCGGCAAAGCTGGCGTACTCCTCCGGCGTGGATAATCCGCCCGGCAGATCGTCGCCGCACATGGTGCTGCCGTAGGCCGGCACCTTATCGCGATAGCCGCCAAGCAGTTTCCAGACCGGCAGGTTGAGCTTACGGCCAATCAGATCCCACAGCGCCTGTTCAACGAAGCCCAGCGCACGCTCGGTCAGCTGATGCGCGCTTCCCCGCTGCCAGTGCGCCAGATCCTGCCAGATGCGTTCCCGGTTGAATGCGTCCTGCCCCACCAGCACTTTGCGAAAGAAGGTATTGACCACAAAGGGGCGCACCACTTCCGGCGGCGCGAATGAATATCCGCGGGTGCCCTCTTCTGCCGTGATGGTCAGCATCGCCATTTTGGCCATGCTCTCCGGCCCCGGATGCGAATGCCCCGCGGCGTCAGAGACCCGACGCGTCGGGTACTGAAAAACAGTGACGTTTACAGATTCAATTTTCATTATCGGTCCTTAAGTCCGGCGATAAGCCCAGAAGCAGAAAATGACAAAGGGGTTTTATGATTTTAAAAATGCGTTTCAGTATGTAATTTAAGCATAAAAAATCAGCACGTCCTCGGACAAAACGCGTTAAGGAGAGGCTATTTTTTGGGCATATGCACGGTCGGACGTGACAATTTTCACAAAAGCGCGGGGAAATGTGAGGTTGATCGGGAGACGTTATTTGAAGGTAAGCGCAGAAGCAGGAATATGCTGACCGGCAACAACCCGCGGAAACTTCTGCGCTTACAAATCAGTCAACTAACCCGCTTCCGGGGCTGGAACGGCAAGCTTTTCCAGCAGCGCATGCATAGACGCATACCGGCCACTGGCATTGTTAAAGCTGGCATGATGGCACGCTGGCGAGACGATGAGGGTTTTGAGCCCCGCACTAAGGGCGGCACGGTAGCCGCTCTGGCTGTCCTCAATCACTATGCACTGCGAGGCCGTCAGGCCTAATTTTCGCAGCGCCGAGAGATAGACGGCAGGGTGCGGTTTTCCGTAGCGTTCATCGTCGGCGCTGCAAATGACCTCAAAATAGTGACCCATCCTGAGTTTCTTAAGCACCGCATGCACGATTTCATGCGACGAAGAGGTGGCAAGTGCAATCCGGTAACCTGCCTCACGAAAATACGACATCACGTCGTAGATGCCCTCTATCGCTTTGCCTTCCCGGCCAATCAGTTCGATGATGCGCAGACGAATGGCCGCTTCAATCATTTCAGGATCGGCCTCAAGTTTGCAGTATTCGCACCAGGTCCGGGCAATCTCATCCAGCCGCTTGCCTTTCGTCAGTGACTCACACTCTTCGTCGCTGACCTCAGCACGCCAGCCTGCCAGAGCTGCTTTCTGCGCCTGACGCCACAGGCCTTCGGAGTCAATGATGACGCCATCCATGTCAAAAATTACCGCCTTAACATCCATCATACGTCTCCGTGAATGGCCCGACGCTGCCGTCAGGCCTGAATAAATTACGAAATTCCGACCGTTTCACCCTTACAGGTTTCCTGACGAACAAACCCAGGCTGTTCAACCCGAATAAACGGACACAGGATGAAGGCCACGACATACAGCGCCGTGTAGGCAATGACCACGCCGAGCGTGCTGAACCAGGGCAGCAGCACCACGGCAATCGCCGGCGCAAGGAAGTTTGACAGACCGGCTGACAGGTTATACACCGAAATCGCCGCCCCCTTGTGCCGCGGCTCCAGCGCCGGGAACACCGCCGCCATCGGTACGAAGGCCGCCACAAAAATCCCCAGCGCGATGGCCGGGACCAGCGCCATGGCAAAGTTATGCCCGAAGTGCTGCGGAATGTAGTAAAACGCCAGGCTCGAGAGCGCCATCCCGATGCAGCCAAACCAGCGCACCACCCGCATCCAGCCCATTTTTTCCGCCACCACGCCCCAGAAGACGTTCGAGAAGATGGTGGTGAAGAAGAATACCGCCCAGACCTGAAGCCACTCGGAGGTGGTGAAGCCCAGCTCGTCAACAAACATCATCGGCATGATGACGGCAAACCCGAACAGGGAGAGGGTGTTGATGATACGCACCATGCTGGAGAGCAGGATACTGCGGTTGGTGTAGAGCAGCGTCGCCGCACGGCCCAGCTCGGCGAATTTTTCCCGGGTGGAGAGAGTCTGCATATGCCGTGGCGTTTCCACCTTACGCATAGAGACCAGCGCAATGATCCCGCCGGTTACGCAGAATGCCAGCGCCAGCCACAAGGTGCCCATCTCCCCGATGTGCGGAATGGTAAAGCTCGGAATGTAGCTGCCGAACACGCCGATGCCGATAGAGTAAACCGCCCAGAACCAGCCCAGCGCCGCGCTGGTACTGTCGCTGCGAACGTTATGCACAATGGCGACGATAAAGGCATAGAGGAACAGCGGATAGGCCAGGCCGCGGATCCCGTAGAACAGCAGAATTAATGCGTAATTTGCCTGACCCAGACCAAAAACGAGAAACAGGACGTGGAAAACGCACCACAGGACGAAGCCAATCAGCATGGTTTTTTGCGGGGTGATGATTTCAGCCACCACGCCGGAAATCCATGCGGAGAGCGCCGCCGCGAGACCGTAAAGCGTGAAGGCGAAAGAGGCTTCAGCAGGCGTGAAGCCCAGCGCCTTAATATAGTGCGACAGGAATGCCAGCTCGAAACCATCGCCCGTCATAAAGACCGCGATAGCGATATACCCCCAGACCAGACTCAGGGGTAATCCCAGCCATTGTTTGTTATTTAACGACATATTGACCTCGTTTTTAGGGTACAGGGAACCGCTCCGGCAGCATCGCCGGAGGGTCTTTGCCACAGAATTATGGGTTTCGGTAGTTCAGGTCGTTTTGGTAAAGCGCGTTAAACTGCTGGTAACGCGTCATCAGCGCACGGTGGCGCGCCGGATCGCTGCGCCAGGTTTTATAGACTTCAGGTTTTTCGCACACGGAAGCCAGCGGCTTACCGGCTGCGAGACAGGCCAGCCGTGCAGCCCCCAGCGCACCGCCGGTTTCGCCGCCCTTATGCGTCACCACCGGCATCGCCAGAATATCGGCCAGCAGCTGGGCCCAGAAGGGGCTCCGCGCCCCGCCGCCGACGAGGGAGCACTGTTCAATCTGCGTGCCGCTCTCCTGCAACACGCGAAGGCCATCGGCAATACCGAAGCTGACGCCTTCCAGCACCGCATACCCCATCAGCGCACGCTGGCTGGAGTGCGTTAGCCCCCAGAACATGCCCCGCGCACAGGGATCGTTATGCGGCGTACGTTCCCCGGAAAGGTACGGCAGGAACATCGGCGCGCTCGCTTTCTCCGCATCGCTTAGCTGGGCGATCTCCTCAAGCAATGCCAGCTCCGTGACGCCCACCAGACGGCAAAACCACTGTAGACAACTGGCGGCGCTTAACATCACGCTCATCTGATGCCACAGGTTTGGCAGCACGTGACAGAACGCGTGCACGGCAGACTGGGGCGCCGGACGGTAGGCATCTGTGACCACAAACAGCACGCCGGAGGTTCCCAGCGAAATAAACGCATCGCCCGGCGAAACGGCCCCAACCCCTATCGCGCTGACGGCGTTATCTCCCCCGCCGCCGGCAACGATAACCGAGGGGTTCAGACCCCACCGCTGCGCTACCGCAGGTTCGAGTAGCGCCGAGACCTCACACCCTTCCACCAGCGCAGGCATGGCGGCACGCGACAGCCCACATTTTTCCAGCAGTGCATCCGACCAGTCTCGTTTTCCCACATCCAGCCACAGCGTCCCGGCCGAGTCCGACATATCAGAGATTTTTTTTCCGGTCATTTTGAAGCGCAGATAATCCTTCGGCAGCAGCACGGTGGCGAGACGGCTGAAGTTCTGCGGCTCATGACGGCGCACCCAGAGCAGCTTTGGTGCCGTAAACCCCGGCATTGCCAGGTTCCCCGCCACCTGGTGCAGTTCGGGCGCCATCTCTTCCAGCTCTGTGCACTCCTGCGCGCAGCGGGTGTCATTCCACAGGATGGCCGGACGCAGGGGTTCACCCGCGGCATCCAGCAGTACCGCACCGTGCATCTGCCCGGAAAGGCCAATGGCTTTTATCGCCTGCCAGTGGTGGCCGCACTTCTCCCGGAGGGTGGCAATCAGGTATTCGGTTGCCTCCCACCAGGCTTCCGGCGATTGTTCAGACCAGTGCGGCTTCGGACGCTGTATCGTCAGCGGCGCGCTATGGGTGGCGACAACGCCGTTGTTTTCGTCAATGACCAGCGCCTTTACTTCTGATGTGCCAAGATCGATGCCCAGATACATACCCACCTCTCACTTAATCAGCGCGTAGACGTCAGCGATTTTTTCACGCAGAAGCGCGGCAAAATCTTCCCGGCCGGTCAGATCGCCAAACAGGGCGGTATCGCTGGCATATCGGGCTATCGGATCGTCCGATTCGAACATCGCATGTACCGCAGAGGCGTTGAGGATACCGTCCTGGTATTCATATGGCAGCTTGCCGTGATGCCACTGCTCCATATAGACGTAGAACAGCGCAGGCAGCATAGCGGTAGCGTCAGGACGTACGCCGCGCTGGTAACATTCACGCAGCGTTGGGGCGATCATCGCCGGGATCTTCGAAAACCCGTCGGCCGCGACGCGCTGGTTGGTGTCCTGAATCCAGGGGTTGGTAAAACGCTTAAGCACCACGTCGCGGTAGGCTGGCAGATCGATGCCATTATCTCCCAGGCAGGGAATGACATCTTCCGTCACGTAGCGGTCGGCAATCTTGTAGATAAATTCTGTCAGCGTGCTTTCATGGATATACTGCTGCCCGACCAGAGTACCCGCCCAGGCGATACAGCTATGGGAGGCATTGAGGATGCGGATCTTCGCCTCTTCATAAGGGATGACGGATCCCACCAGCTCCACGCCCACCGTTTCCAGCGCGGGACGAACGTCGCGGAAATTGTCTTCAACCACCCACTGAATAAAGCGTTCCCCCATAACCGGGGCGTTATCGTCTATGCCCGTCCGGGCCTTAATGCGCGCCGGGAGATCGGCCGCCGGACGCGGTGTGATGCGATCCACCATGGTATTCGGACAGGTCGCATTAGCGCTCAGCCAGTCGATGACCCTCTGTTTGCCGCTGAGGGTTAAGAATTCAATCAACCCGTCGTGGAAGCGCTCGCCGTTATGCCGCACGTTGTCACAGTTAAGCAAGGTTACCGGACCCGCTCCGTTCGCCATACGCGCTTCGAGGATGCGGGCAATTGTCCCGTAGATGGTTTTACAGCCGCCCTTAATATCGCTCGCCAGATCGGCATTGGCCACATCCAGCCTGTGGCTGGTATCCAGATAGTAGCCCCCCTCCGTCACGGTAAACGCGATGACCCGAGTCTGCGGGTTCGCCCCTTCGGCAATCAGCGGCTGCAAATCCGCCTGCCACGGGATCAGCGTCTGAATCGAGGCGATCTCTTCATAGTCTCTCTCGCCTTCCGGGCTGACGGTCTCCAGTACATATCGCCCCTTCTGCGCGGCCAGCGCCTGCACCACATGTTCAGCATCGTTGCGTATGTTGCCCGCAGCGATGTGCCAGCGCGTATCGCCGCCGGCAATCAGGCGGTGCAGATACCACGCCTGATGCGCACGATGAAAAGACCCCAGTCCAATATGTAGCCATGTGTATTTCTCGGTCATTGTTCTGTTCTCCAGTGAGGTTATGGCTGAACTGTAGATGATCATTTGATTAAAATAAGAGCTACAGATCACAAAAGAACAAATGACCATTCAAATAACAAATGACCAATAAAGAGCAAACCGCTTGCCTCAGCGCGGAGCACCCGCCAGAATGACAGACAATTGTTGTGGGTGTTGACCGCCCTCAACCCCACTCTTGAGGCAGGGAAACGTGAGCAAAGAAGATGACATCAGGCTCGATCAAAAAGTGCGGGCGGCATGGATGTATTACATCGCCGGGCTTAATCAAAGCGAAATTGCCAGCCAGCTCGGCACATCAAGACCGGTGGTGCAGCGGCTGATTGCCGCCGCGAAAGAGGAAGGCATTGTCTCGATTGGGCTTCATCACCCTGTCGCTAACTGCCTCGATTATGCGCAACTTCTCGCGGAAAAATATCACCTGACCCACTGCAACATTGTGCCCGTCTACCGTAATGAAAGCGCGCTGGATAGCGTGACGTTTGGCTGTTATCAGCTGATGGCCCGCTACCTGCAAGGTGATAAACCCACGGTTGTCGGAATTGGCTCCGGACTGACGCTAAAAAAAACCATCAAGCGTATCGATTTTGACAGCCACAACACCCGCTGTGTCGCCCTGATCAGCGCCATGAACGAGCACGGGCAATGTAACTATTACGATGATGTGCCGTTGCTGCTGGCGCGTAAAATTCAGGGAAAATATTACCAGTGGCCGGCGCCGCGCTATGCTCAGTCCAGCGAGGAGCATGAGATGTGGTGCTCAAACCGCCTGTTCCGTAACGTCTGCGCCGTGGCGGATGCGGCCGATGTGATTTTTGTCGGCATCGGGGCGCTGGGCAGGCAGAGCCCTATCTTCAAAGACGGGTTTATCGATGAGGCACAGCTGGAAGAGTTGACCCAGCGCGGTGGCGTTGGCGAAATACTCGGACGCTTTATCGATGCCGACGGCAACGTCATCGACAGCCAGATTAATCGCTTTATTACCAGCTACGATATTCGCCAGAGCCAGTGTCCACGTATTGCGGCCGCCTGCGGCGAGGATAAACGCCCGGCGATCCTTGCCGCCCTCAAAGGCGGCTGGGTAAACGGTCTGGTGACGGATGAACAGACCGCGCGCTGGCTGCTGACGCGTCAGGGCTAGGCCGTGACGCTCTGGCTGCCAATCAGTTCCGGTGGGATCTCAATACGCCTGACCGAGGTATCACCGGAATCGAGAATTTCAAATACCTTCTCCAGCATCGCCGGGACGTCCTGGCGCACCATGTCGATATCATGTCCCAGCAGAGAGACAAATGGGTCCCAGTCAAAACAACCCATCGGCGGCTGATTTTGGCCGGTCTGCCCGTATTGGGCCAGCCAACGTACCACCCCCTCCAGCGAAATGGTCGAATTGACAAACAGCCCCTTTAGCGCCGTCGATGGCGACGGGAAGGTGGCTCTGAGCTGCTCCTCCACGCGCGATGACGAGTACCCGGTGACCAGCAGCTGCTGTTCCGGAACGGTCAGCCCATGGGCCTGATGGGCATCAAGGAACCCGCGCAGGCGCTCTGCGGTGTTGTTATCACTCCGGCGTCCGCCCACGAAGGTCAGCGGAGCCAGCGAACCAAACCGTTTAAAGCTGCTGGCGAGGATCCGCTCTGTCAGCATCTTCGCGCCGCCGTAGTTATCCGAAATGATAGAGGGCGCCAGGGTACCCGGCAGATCAAGATTTAGCGTAGGTACGCCCGCCTGATGACAGAGTTCAGCAATTTTGTCCGGGTGTGTCGCCCCCGTGGCAATGACCCAGTCAACCTGCCAGGAGAGCATGGCACGGGCGGCATCCAGCTCGAGTTCCGGCTGTCGGCGTGTGCAGGTAATAATCGGCAACAGCCCTCTGGCACGCGCCATCTCTTCGAATTTTTCCGCTATAGAGCCGAAATAGCGGTTGTCATATTTCGGCACAATCATGCCGATAACGTTCGATTTCTTGCTGCGCAGCAGGCTTGCCTGACGGTTAACCGCGTAGCCCTGCTCTTGTGCAATGCGGGTTACCTTCTCTGCCAGGCTGGCGCTGATGCGGCGTTTCTTCCAGTTGCCATTCAAAATAGCACTCACCGCGCTGGCAGAAACGCCGGTGAGTTCCGCCAGATCGTAAATGGTCGTTTTCTTCGTTTTCTCAACGCGCGTCACAAAATCGCCTCTTCATTTTGAATGTCTCTTGCTGGAGAAATAAGCAAGTGCTAGATCTGCTTCATCGATTGAGCAGTTTGCTTCACGCGTCAGTCAGAACCCCCGTTCTTCACGCGAAAGCAGACACACCCTAAAAATCATCTCTGCATAAAGGATTATAAAATGAATCACTCTGTCCCCTCCATGAATAGTTCCCTTCAGGGCAAAGTCGCTGCTATCACTGGCGCCGCCTCAGGTATTGGCCTGGAGTGTGCAAAAACGCTGCTCGGCGCTGGCGCAAAGGTGGTGTTAATCGACCGTGAAGGCGAGAAGCTTCAGCGCCTTGTCGCCGAGCTGGGCGAGAACGCGTTTGCCCTGCAAATCGATCTGTTCAAACCCGAGCAAGTCGACGCGATGCTGAGCGACATTGTCGGCCTCGCCGGCGGCCTGGATATTTTTCACGCCAATGCAGGCGCCTACATCGGCGGGCCGGTTGCTGAAGGCGACCCGGACGTCTGGGATCGCGTACTGAACCTGAATATCAACGCCGCTTTCCGCTGCGTTCGCGCCGTACTGCCGCATATGATTGCGCAGAAGTCAGGCGATATTATCTTCACCAGCTCCATTGCGGGCGTGGTGCCGGTTATCTGGGAGCCGATCTACACCGCGTCCAAATTTGCCGTTCAGGCGTTCGTGCATACCACCCGTCGTCAGGTCGCGGAACATGGCGTGCGCGTCGGAGCCGTTCTGCCTGGGCCGGTAGTGACGGCTCTGCTCGACGACTGGCCGCAGGCCAAAATGGATGAAGCGCTGGCAAACGGCAGCCTGATGCAGCCGATTGAAGTCGCAGAATCGGTGTTGTTCATGGTGACCCGTTCGAAGAACGTTACCGTCCGGGATCTGGTGATTCTGCCTAACAGCGTCGATCTTTAAGGGCCGCAAGGATGAAGAGTACACCAGAAACCGTTATCGGCGTAGACGTCGGCTCCGGCAGCGTCCGCGCGGGCATTTTCGATCTCAGCGGCAGGCTGCTTTCCCACGCGACGCAGAAAATTGCCACCGTGCACCGCAGCGGAAGCCGCGTGGAGCAGTCCAGCGCCGAGATCTGGCAGGCCGTTTGCCGCTGCATCCGCGAGGCGCTGGCGCGCTCCGGGACGACTCCGCAGAGCGTTGCCGGCATCGGGTTTGACGCCACCTGCTCGCTGGTGGTGTTGGACAACAATGGCGAACCGCTGGCGGTCAGCCCTGACGGTGAAGCGGAAAACAATATCATCGTCTGGATGGATCACCGTGCGACAGACCAGGCGGAGCGCATCAACGCCACCCATCATCCGGTGCTGGACTATGTTGGCGGAAAAATATCGCCCGAAATGGAGACGCCCAAGCTGCTGTGGCTGAAAGAAAACCATCGTGAGGTCTACGATCGCGCCTGGCAATTTTTCGATTTGGCCGATTTCCTGACCTGGCGCGCGACGGGCGATGTCACTCGTTCCATCTGTACTGTAACCTGTAAATGGACGTGGCTGGCCCATGAGAATCGCTGGGACCCGGACTATTTCCGCACCGTTGGCCTGGACGAGCTGGCCGGAGAAGATTTTGTCCGCATAGGGCAGCATATTGCCGCCCCCGGCACCCCTTGCGGCGAGGGCTTAACGGAGCAGGCCGCGCGTGAGATGGGCTTGCTGCCAGGCACGCCGGTGGCGGTAGGGTTAATTGATGCCCACGCTGGCGGCATCGGGACGTTGGGCGTTGGCGGCGGCGCGCTGAACAATCTCGCGTATGTTTTTGGCACCTCATCGTGCACCATGACCAGCGCCGAGAGCGCCGTTTTTGTGCCCGGCGTCTGGGGGCCTTATTTTAGCGCGATGGTACCTGGACTGTGGCTGATTGAGGGCGGACAAAGCGCCGCGGGTGCCGCTATCGATCGGTTATTAAGTTTCCATCCTGCCGCACCGCAAGCGCGCCAGCTGGCACAGGAGTCAGACCTGCTGCTGCCGGTTTACCTGGCGGACCGACTTTTACAGACCTTCTCCACCGCCTCAGAGGCGGTGAACCTGGCAGCAGGACTGCACGTGGTACCCGAATTTCTGGGTAACCGCGCGCCCTTTGCCGATCCCCATGCGCGGGCCACGATCTGCGGGCTGGGCATGGAGAACGATATCAATAACCTGATGGCACTGTATGTGGCCGGTCTGTGTGGTATCGGTTACGGTTTGCGACAAATCATTGACGCCCAGCGTGAATGCGGCGTACAGACCGAAAATATCGTTATCAGCGGCGGCGCGGGCCAGCACCCTTTCGTTCGCCAGCTGCTGGCAGATACCTGCGGGCTGCCGGTGTTAGCGACCCAATGCAGCGAACCGGTATTACTGGGTTCGGCCATTCTCGGGGCGGTGGCGGGAAATATAGCGCCTTCAGTGACCGATGCCATGAAACAATTTACCCACGTGGATAAATATTTCTATCCGCAAGCGAACTTTCAGTCCCTTCATCTGCGTCGATACGAGGCTTATAAGCAGTTACAACAGACTGCGACAGTAATCAGAGAATAAATACACGTCAGTATATTTAGAGAAAAAGACAATAAGAAAACTCACGCCGGAATATTTCCGGTGTGGGCTTACCTTTACGCTACAAACGAGGTCAATATGTCCGAAATAAATAAACAGTGGCTGGGATTGCCGCTGAACCTGCTATGGGGATATCTGGCGATCGCGGTCTTTATGACGGGTGACGGTTTCGAGCTGGCATTCCTGTCGCACTATATTAAATCACTGGGCTTCACGCCTGCTGAAGCCTCTTTCGCCTTCACGCTCTACGGTCTCGCGGCGGCGCTCTCCGCGTGGATCTCCGGCGTGGTGGCTGAA
Source organism: Enterobacter cloacae complex sp. 397G4 (assembly GCF_050031515.1). Classification (NCBI taxonomy): domain Bacteria; kingdom Pseudomonadati; phylum Pseudomonadota; class Gammaproteobacteria; order Enterobacterales; family Enterobacteriaceae; genus Enterobacter; species Enterobacter cloacae complex sp. 397G4. The sequence goes on from NZ_JBLGWE010000001.1 coordinate 3,144,946, forward strand.
ATCATCACCCCGCAAAAAACCATGCTGATTGGCTTCGTCCTGTGGTGCGTTTTCCACGTCCTGTTTCTCGTTTTTGGTCTGGGTCAGGCAAATTACGCATTAATTCTGCTGTTCTATGGGATCCGCGGCCTGGCCTACCCGTTATTTTTGTACGCCTTCATCGTGGTCATTATTCATAATGTGCGTAGCGATAAATCCAGCTCGGCGCTGGGCTGGTACTGGGCGGTTTATTCCGTAGGTATTGGCGTGGCGGGCAGTTATATTCCGAGCTTTACCATTCCGCACATCGGGGAGATGGGCACCCTGTGGCTGGCACTGGCGTTTTGTCTGGCGGGGGGAGTCATCGCCATGGTATCCCTGCGCAGCGTCAAAACCCCAACGCACATGCATAATCTCTCCACCCGGGAAAAATTCGCCGAGCTGGGCCGTGCGGCGACGCTGCTCTACACCAACCGCAGTATTCTGCTCTCCAGCATGGTGCGTATCATCAACACCCTCTCCTTGTTCGGGTTTGCCGTCATTATGCCGATGATGTTTGTTGACGAACTGGGCTTCACCACCTCCGAGTGGCTTCAGGTCTGGGCGGTATTCTTCTTCACCACCATCTTCTCGAACGTCTTCTGGGGCGTGGTGGCGGAAAAAATGGGCTGGATGCGGGTGGTGCGCTGGTTTGGCTGCATCGGGATGGCGCTCTCGAGCCTGGCGTTTTACTACATTCCGCAGCACTTCGGGCATAACTTTGCCATGGCGCTGGTCCCGGCCATCGCGCTGGGGATTTTTGTGGCGGCCTTCGTACCGATGGCGGCGGTGTTCCCGGCGCTGGAGCCGCGGCACAAGGGGGCGGCGATTTCGGTGTATAACCTGTCAGCCGGTCTGTCTAACTTCCTTGCGCCGGCGATTGCCGTGGTGCTGCTGCCCTGGTTCAGCACGCTCGGCGTGGTCATCGCCTATACGGTGCTTTATCTGCTGGCTTTTGTTCTGTGTGCCTTTATCCGCGTCACGCAGCCGGGCTTAGAAAAAGCAAATAGCAGCAAGAGAGGGATGGCGGGTCTGCTGAATACTCCTCATCCTGAAACGCTGAAGGAGTAAGCGAGAGAACTTTCCTGCCGGGTCACGCTTATCCCGGCAGGAAGATGCGTGCGATTAGGCAATCGTCACTTTATTGTCCAGATAGACATCCTGAACCGCATTAATCAGCTTCACGCCGTCGGCCATGGATTTTTTAAACGCTTTGCGGCCCAGGATCAGCCCCATTCCGCCGGCGCGTTTGTTAATCACCGCCGTGCGCACCGCGTCGGTCAGATCGGTTTCACCGCCTGCTGCACCGCCGGAGTTAATCAGCCCGGCGCGGCCCATGTAGCAGTTAGCCAGCTGGTAGCGCACCAGATCGATAGGGTTGTCGCTGGTCAGCTTGCTGTAGACGCGGTCGTCGGTATAGCCAAAGTTCACCGCTTTATACCCGCCGTTATTCTCGGCCATTTTCTGTTTCACGATGTCCGCGCCGATGGTTGCCGCCAGGTGATTTGCCTGACCGGTCAGATCCGCTGATACGTGGTAATCCACGCCGTCTTTCTTAAACGCGTTGTTACGCAGATAGGCCCACAATACGGTCACCATCCCCAGCTCGTGCGCGCGCTCAAACGCGGCAGAGATCTCTTCTATCTGCCGACGCGACTGCTCAGAGCCAAAATAGATAGTCGCCCCGACCGCGACCGCACCCATGTTGAAGGCCTGTTCGACGCTGGCGTACAGTGTCTGGTCGTATTCGGTTGGGTAGCTCAGGGTTTCGTTGTGATTCAGCTTGACGAGGAATGGAATGCGGTGAGCATAGCGGCGGGAAACGGAGGCCAGCACGCCATACGTCGATGCCACACAGTTACAGCCCGCTTCAATCGCCAGCTCGACAATGTTTTTCGGGTCAAAGTAGAGCGGGTTAGCAGCAAACGACGCTCCCGCCGAGTGCTCTACGCCCTGATCAACGGGCAGAATGGAGAGATAGCCGGTCCCGCCCAGACGACCGGTATTGTAAAGCGTCTGCATGTTTCGCAGTACGGCAGGCGGACGGTTGTTGTCGACCATGACGCGGTCTACGTAATCATGGCCAGGCAGATAAAGCTGGTCGGCTGGAATGGTCATACAACGATGCTGTAAAAGGCTGTCGGCGTCTTTGCCAAGCAGTTGCGCAATATCAGTCATAGTGATGCTCCCGTAAGTCCGACATGATGTCGGAGCGTGTGATCCAAGCCCACGTTTTTGCAGGCAGACTAAGCCTGGTACCGACTTAACCTATTTTCCACCATTTGCAACTTTTTTAAGCACAATCTGCTGGCTCGTTTCGTGTACAACATTTTTGTTACACTGATCAAACAATCGCCTTAAAGGTATTTAAAAGGTATTATCACATGGTATGTTACATGCGTACCTCTGACATGCAGGATTAAAAAATGAAAACGAAAGTCCAACTGTCATTCATGATGTTCGTTGAATGGTTTATCTGGGGCGCATGGTTTGTGCCGCTGTGGCTGTGGCTGAGTAAGAGCGGGTTTACCGCCGGGGAAATTGGCTGGTCGTACGCCTGTACCGCGATTGCCGCGATCCTCTCTCCCATCCTTGTCGGCTCGCTGACGGACCGTTTCTTCGCCGCCCAGAAAGTGCTGGCCGTGCTGATGTTCGCTGGCGCGATTCTGATGTATTTCGCAGCACAGCAAACCCAGTTCAGCACCTTCTTCCCGCTGCTGCTGGCCTACTCCCTGACCTATATGCCGACCATCGCGCTGACCAACAGCATCGCCTTTGCGAACGTCGATGACGTGGAGGCTGATTTCCCGCGCATCCGCGTGATGGGCACCATCGGCTGGATTGCCTCCGGCCTGGCGTGCGGCTTCCTGCCGCAGATGATGGGCTATAGCGACATCTCTGACACCAATATCCCGCTGCTGATGACCGCTGCCAGCTCCCTTCTGCTTGGCGTCTTCGCGCTGTTCCTGCCGAATACCCCGCCGAAGAGTACCGGCAAGCTGGATTTCAAAGTGATGCTGGGGCTGGATGCGCTGATCCTGCTGCGCGATAAAAACTTCCTGGTGTTCTTCTTCTGCTCGTTCCTGTTTGCCATGCCGCTGGCCTTCTACTATATCTTTGCCAACGGCTATCTCACCGAAGTGGGGATGAAAAACGCCACCGGCTGGATGACCCTCGGCCAGTTCTCTGAAATCTTCTTCATGCTCGCTCTGCCATTCTTTACCAAACGCTTTGGTATTAAGAAGGTCTTGCTGCTGGGCCTGATCACCGCCGCCATTCGCTACGGTTTCTTTGTTTACGGCGGCGCCGAGCAATACTTCACCTACGCCCTGCTGTTCCTCGGCATTCTGCTGCACGGCGTAAGCTATGACTTCTATTACGTCACCGCGTACATCTACGTGGATAAAAAAGCGCCCGTGCACATGCGCAACGCGGCGCAGGGCTTGATCACGCTGTGCTGTCAGGGCTTTGGTAGCCTGCTGGGTTACCGTCTCGGCGGCGTGATGATGGAAAAAATGTTCGCATATAAAGAGCCGGTGAATGGGCTGACCTTCAACTGGGCCGGAATGTGGACGTTTGGTGCAATCATGATTGTGGTGATTGCCGTACTGTTTATGCTGTTTTTCCGCGAATCGGATAAAGAGATCACCGCAATTGAGGTGGTTGATGGCGATACCGCGCTGACACGAGGGGAAGTTAAATGAAACAAGACCGTATTCTCGGTGCTCTTTACGGGCAGGCGTTAGGGGATGCGATGGGGATGCCGTCGGAGCTGTGGCCGCGCAAGCGGGTGAAAGCGCACTTCGGCTGGATCGACCGTTTCTTACCCGGCCCGGCTGAGAATAATGCCGCCTGTTACTTTAAGCAGGCCGAATTTACGGATGATACATCGATGGCGCTGTGCCTGGCCGACGCGATTATCGAATGCGACGGGGAAATTAACCCTGACGTTATCGGTAAGCATATTCTGGACTGGGCGCTGGATTTTGACGCGTTCAATAAGAATGTGCTCGGCCCGACCTCCAAAATTGCCCTGAACGCCATCCGTGACGGCAAGCCGGTGAGCCAGCTGGAAAACAACGGCGTCACCAACGGGGCGGCGATGCGCGCCTCCCCGCTGGGATGCCTCCTGCCAGCCACGCGTCTGGCGCACTTCGTGGAACAGGTTGCGTTAGCCTCCAGCCCGACCCATAAATCGGATCTCGCCATCGCCGGTGCGGTGGTGATCGCCTGGGCGGTTTCACGCGCTATCGACGGCGAGCGCTGGCATCACATCGCCGATGCCCTGCCGGGTATTGCCCGTGCGGCGCAGGAGGCGAACACGACCACCTTCAGCGCATCGCTTTCCGCTCGTATTGAGCTGGCCCTGAAAACCGTGCGCGAAGCCAACGGTACCGAGTCCGCCAGCGAGCAGATCTATCAGCTTATTGGCGCGGGCACGAGCACCCTTGAGTCCGTTCCGGCGGCGATTGCGATGGTCGAACTCGCGGGTACCGATCCGAACCGCTGCGCGGTGTTATGCGCCAACCTGGGCGGTGATACTGACACTATCGGCGCGATGGCAACGGCCATCTGCGGCGCGCTGCACGGTGTACAGGCCATTGATCCGGCACTCAAAAACGAACTTGATGCCGTAAACCGGCTCGATTTCGGCCACTACTGCGAAAAACTGCTGCACTTCCGGGAGCAAAGGGAGGGCGTATGAGTGCTTTTGCCCGCCGTCTCGAAACCCTTCACGCCACGCGCCCCGTAACGGTACTCGGCGCGGCGGTTATCGACGTGATTGCCGACGCCTACGCCCTGCCCTGGCGCGGGTGTGATATCGAGCTGAAGCAACAGGGAGTGAATATTGGCGGCTGCGCGCTGAATATCGCCATCGCCCTGAAGCGGCTCGGCATTGCTGCGCAAAACGCCCTTCCCGTCGGCCACGGCGTGTGGGCCGATATTATCCGTAACGCCATGGCGAAGCAGGATCTGCACAGCGCCGTGGAAGCGGAAACGGGCGATAACGGCTGGTGCCTGGCGCTGGTGGAGCCTGACGGTGAACGGACCTTTATGTCGTTTAGCGGCGTGGAGAACCAGTGGCAGCAGCGCTGGCTGGACGGGTTAAGCGTGCCGGCAGGGAGCCTGATCTCTTTGTCCGGCTACCAGCTGGCGTCCCCCAGCGGTGAGCTGCTGACGGCCTGGCTGGAAAGTCTTCAGGATGCGACGCTCTTAATCGATTTCGGTCCGCGCATCGCGGATATTCCCGACCCGCTGATGGCGCGGATCATGGCCTGCAAACCAATCGTCTCGCTCAATCGTCAGGAGGCGGAACTTGCCGCCGAATGGCTTGGCGTAAACGTGGAAGAGCTCGGCACACGGTGGCAGCAGAGGTTTGGCGCTGCGCTGATCGTACGCCATGATAAAGACGGGGCGGTCTGGTACGACGGTGACGCTTCCGGACACGTTCCGGCGTTTCCTGCTACCGTGGTCGATACCATCGGCGCGGGTGACAGCCATGCGGGAGGTACCCTTGCCGGGCTGGCCGCGGGATGGTCACTGCCAGAGGCGGTGCAGCTTGGCAATGCCGTAGCCGCCTGGGTAGTCAGCCATCGCGGTGGCGACTGCGCGCCCACGCGCGAGGTCCTACTCCTCGCACACAAAGACGTATAGGTCGCTGCGGCAGTAGCTGATGCTGTACTCAATTGGCCGGTGCTGTTGATCGAGCGCGACTTGCTTGATCACCAGCACCGGTATCTTATCGTCCATCTTGATATGCGCCTGAAACTCGCTGTCCGGCATCCGGGCGCTGACGCGGGAACGGGTGCGCTGCGGAAAGATATTCTGGCTGCGGAAGTAATCGTAAAGCGAGACGCCGATGTCGTCCGGATTGGGGATTAATCCTACCGGTACCCAGGACTCCTCTATTGATACCGCATCGTCATCCACGTAGCGGATGCGCTTAAGCAGAAATACATCGCTGTCCGGCGCAAGGGAAAGGTGGCGGGCGATCTCCTCCGGACATTTCACGACGCGTTTATTAACCCACAGCGTGTTGGGCGTTTTGCCCCGCAGCACCACCTGCTGAGAAAACCCGCGCGCCTCTTTTAGCGAATATTCAAAGATATTGTTGATTTGCGTACCGTATCCACGCGCGCGGGTGACGACGCCGGCCTCTTCCAGCGCCTGCATCGCTTTACGCACCGTAATGCGCGACACACCGGCCAGCTGGCTCAGATCGCGCTCGCCCGGCAAAATATTACCGTGCGCGAGCACGCCGCTGCGTACCGCGTTTTTAACCGTTTCGGCAAATTTCAGGTACAACGGCGTGTTGTCCGGTGCGGCAATTCGTTCCTTGAGTTGAGCAATTAACCGGGTATGCGCTTGTTCCATCTCTGTTTTTCTCTGGCATAAGGTTTTACGCCAGTATACGGCTTACCACCATGCATGAAAATGGTGAACCGGCCCAATACCGTGACCCACTTCCAGAGAATCGGCTTTTGCCAGCGCGCACGAGAGCCAGATCTTCGCCTCCTGCACCGTATCCGCCCAGTTCGCGTTTCGGGGACGCAGCGCCGCCAGCGCCGCCGAGAGCGTACATCCCGTGCCGTGGGTGTTTTTGGTCTGTACCCGCGGGGCAGTGAAACGTTGAGCGCCATCGCGGGTGAAGAGCCAGTCCGGGCTTTCTGCATCATCAAGATGACCGCCTTTCATCAGCACCGCGCTGCATCCCATCGCCAGCAGCGCATTGCCCTGCTCTTTCATCTCACGTTCGTTTTGCGCGTGTGACGCATCCAGCAGCGCGGCGGCTTCAGGGAGGTTTGGCGTGATCAGCGCCACCTGCGGCAGCAGCTTTTTACGCAGGGTGTCGACGGCAGAGGCGGAGAGCAACGGATCGCCGCTTTTGGCCAGCATCACGGTATCGAGCACCACGTTTTTTATCTGATAACGTTTGAGACGTTCAGCGACCGCTTCAACAATGTCCGCCTCTGCAAGCATGCCGATTTTGGTGGTGTCGATGCGTACATCGCTGAATACCGAATCCAGCTGTGCGGCGACAAAATCCGGCTCAATACGATATACCGACTGTACACCGCGCGTGTTTTGCGCCACCAGCGCGGTGATAACCGAGCATCCGTAAGCGCCGAGCGCAGAGAAGGTTTTCAGGTCTGCCTGGATCCCCGCTCCGCCGCTGGGATCGGTTCCCGCAATAGTCAAGGCATTAATGCGTGTCATACCAGCTCCTCCAGCGCGTAAAGCGCATCCAGAAACGCCGGGGCAAAGCTGCCGGGGCCCCGGCTGTGAGTCAGTGCAGCTGACCCTGCGCGCTTCATAAAGCCGCAGGCTGCCGTCGCATTATCAAGCCTGTCGCCAGGCAGCGAACAGCAGGCGGCGACGACCGCCGAGAGCGCACAGCCTGTTCCCACCACGCGGGTCATCAGCGGGTCGCCGCCCGCGACCGTACGGGTTCGCTGACCATCAGTGATGTGATCCACTTCTCCTGTGACGACCACAACGGCGTGGGTCTGGCGGGCGAGCGTCTGCGCAGCGGTCAACGCGCTCGCTGCCGTATCGGTGGAATCAACCCCGCGCCCGCCCGCACTCATTCCGGCAAGGGCGAGGATTTCGGAGGCGTTTCCACGAATGGCCGCAGGTTTAAGGGACAATATTTGCTGGCAAAATCGGGTGCGGTACGCCAGCGCGCCAACCGCAACCGGATCCAGAACCCAGGGCGTACCCGCGGCTACCGCGCTCTCAATGGCCCGACGCATCGACTGGGCGCGCGGCGCGGTGAGTGTACCCACGTTGATGAGCAGAGCATCGGCAAGCGCGGCAAACTGTTCCGCTTCCTCGGCTTCGATCACCATTGCCGGGGAAGCACCCAGCGCGAGCAAAACGTTGGCGGTGAAGGTCTGCACGACATCGTTGGTCATACAGTGCGTGAGCGGGGAACGGGTTCGGAATTGATGTAAAACGTGTGAGTCGAGCAGGTCAGGCTGCATGGTTTCGCTCCTGCCGTGCGTGAAGAAGCGATGACCGGGTAGGCATCTGACTTCCCTACGCTGGCATTATCCAGATCAGGTAATACGGGTATTTCTCAGCCTTCACAAAGAAGGGCACCCCGAGTCAAATTAATTACAATACAATCAGTTACATAAAAAGAATATGTAGGTACTTAGTGTAACCGTGGCCATAGGCAGGGCGCAAGATGTTTCGTTTTATCAAAGCAGGTATTACACCTGAAATCCGCAAACTATATAAAGAATGTCTTCTTTAACTCCCCTGTTCTGAATCTCACCAGGTACAACATATATAGCCACATAATACTGACAGTAACTATCTCAACAATTATGAAAAAGAGAACCCTTCGCCTGATCATCATTCTGCACACCAGACGCCCAGCTTTTCCAACACCCTCCCATTTAAAACTTACGTTACGTTCTCCTGATACTTTTCTGGTTTTTTTTCACCTCAAAACTTACTGATTCAATGTAAACTTTCAGTTTCACACACTAATACTTTCAAATGAAATCATATCCCAAAACTAACAAACGAGTACATTTAAAGAACATTAAAATAAAATTGAAATAAAATTTTATTTTTATCATCAAGTTAAATATAGAGACTAAAACAATCATCAGCAACCTTTTGTTTTTAATAGAAAAAAAAATAAAACACACGTACCTTATCCACTTTTAATCATTCAAATAAATCTTGATTTAAATCAATATTTTTAGGTGCAAAATAACTATAGTTCAGCAATGAAATTAAATAAATACAAAAACCCTTAAATACTTAAACTTACCCGTTTTGCTCTGCACAACCAAACGTAAGCCATAACGCTAATGTGATTTTTTCTTTCTAATGATGTGAGCCTTTTAAATGAAATTCTTCAACAAAGCAGTAATCGCTGTCATTGGTACTCTGTTTGCCAGTATCGTTGATAATGCTAATGCTGCGTCTGCTGTTCTGTATGATCAAAATAACCCTGCTTCAGGTTTTCACCTTAATGGTACAGATAACCGTGTATATGATTTAGATGTTGTTGAGAGTGATAATAATCGCCAGGCTATCCAGATTTACAACCTGCAAGGCGATCGCGAAAAACTGCAATCCTCAATTGATTCCACTAATACTAACGTAGCGGGTAATACGTCATTACTGAACCAGACGATTACTAATGTGAATAACATCAATGCAGATCTGCAAGCTAACAAAACTTTGTTAAGCACCGGCATTACTACCGCTCAAATCAGCGCTAATGATGCTGATAGCACCGCTCATACTGCGTTAGCTGCTGCTGGAAATGCTCAAATCACCGCAGACAACAATGCAAAAAATATTGCTGTCGTGGCAGATCAAACACGTATCAATAGCGGGTTAATTAGTATTAACGATACCCGTATCACTGCACTTGAGAATGCACCAGTGCCGAAAGATGGTATTGATGGTAAAGAAGGTGCAAAAGGTGATGCAGGTGCTCAAGGGATTCAGGGTGTAGCAGGTGCTATCGGGGCTGAAGGTAAACCCGGAGCTAAAGGCAATGATGGTAAAGATGGTGCTGATGGTAAAGACGGTAAAAACGGTGTAACAACAATCATCACGAAGAAAGAAGTTGATACAGCTACTATCAACAAAATTAAATTACTCAATACTCAAACAGCGGCACAAGCTGCTGACCTGAAAGCCACTCAACATGTTTTTGCCCAAGCACAATCTTCAAGCAATGCTCAATTCAAAAGCCTGCAAAATGAAGTTGACGAGAACAAGAAAGAAGCGCGTAGCGGCGTTGCCTCTGCTATCGCTCTCGCTTCCATGCCACAAGTAGAGAAAGAGCAATCTGTAATGTTCTCCGCCGGTGTGGGGTCATTTAAGAATGAGCAAGCTATCAGCGCAGGAGCATCTTTCCATGCAGGTGAACACGCTGTAATCAAGGCTGGTATAAGTGATTCTACAAACAGCGATCTTGCTATGGGTGCAGGCATCGGTATTGGCTTTTAAATCAAAAGCCTAAAACCTCTATAATATTACTTGTATAACTTAACAACTATTCGACGTCACACTTTTATTCATTAAACAGAACATGCTCAAACATATTTTTATTTCAGCTGCCCTGTACGTGATGCTCATTTCAATCGGGATCTGGATCGGCATGATGTACGTTTCTTATTATTTGTGTCGTTTTTAAGGCGATAAAATGAAAAAATTAATGATATTAGTCATAAGTACTGCCGTGCTTACAGGTTGTGTCTCGCCTGAGCAACGCATCGCAAATTGCACTGCGAAAGGGGTCAGTTACGATACCTGCTATCTTTCTGAACAACAAAGGCAACAAGGCATCAACAATGCGTCACTCTCTGCTGCATATGCAAATGCCGCTCGTGCGGCGGACGCTAATCAAAAACATCACCACCATAATTAAGGGTATTTATGAAAACTAAATTTACGCTGTTGGCGTTACTTTTCTCTGTGGTGGTGACGCCTGCGCACGCCATAAACGCCCATTATCGCGCGCAATTAGAGCGTTCGGGATGCACGCAAATTAGCGCTGGCGATGGCTCTTGCGATATCAGCAAAACCAAAGCGGAAAATGCGGCACAACACGAACCAACGACATCCGTTCACGATCCCCTGCGTGAAGCCTCGTTCTCGTCGGATACGGTAAACGCCACGCTTTCTAACGGCTTCTTTAGCGCCACCGTAAACGGCAAAAAAGCCAGCGTTAAACGTCTGAATGCGAATTTCTATGAGATCCGTGGTAATGGTTTTGTGATATCGCTAAGCCTGGATGAAAACGGTATTACGGACGCGTCGTGGAATAAAACGAAGGGACGTGAACACGGTATTTTACGCGTTAGCCAGAAATAAACAGCGTAAGGAGGCTCACTGCCTCCTTTTCACCTGACAATCGCACGATTTGTCACACTCTTTTGTCTGATTTTACAATGCGGATAAATCATACGTAAGCTGCTGTTTTTATTTAGCATAAAGTGCAATCTCCCCCATACAAACGGCGATCTTCCCTGCCCTGTGCCCTGTGTCACAAAACAGTAAGCAAATTAACCATTGAGCCCGGTGACAAAAGGCTCTATATTGGCGGCGTTTTTTTCAGGCCCCATCTGTTTTTTAACTTTTTATTCAATCGTTGCTCATAACGAAGCGGCGGTTGTAGGAGTGATATGATGACGGATAAAGTCCGTATTGACACCGTAGATGCCCACAAAAGCAACGAAACCTATCTGGCCCGTCAGGCCGAATTTGAATCTAACGTCAGGAGTTATCCGCGCAAATTGCCTTTAGCGATTACGAAAGCAGAAGGCGTGTGGATCACCGATGCAGATAATAAAGAATACCTTGACTGTTTAGCAGGCGCAGGCACCCTCGCGCTTGGACACAATCATCCTGATGTGCTGAAAAGCATCCAAAATGTCATTACCAGCGGCTTGCCGTTACATACCCTGGATCTGACCACGCCGTTGAAAGACGCGTTTTCAGAATACCTGCTCTCTCTGTTGCCTGGTCAGGGCAAAGAGTACTGCCTGCAATTCACTGGCCCGTCCGGGGCTGATGCCGTTGAAGCGGCGCTGAAGCTGGCGAAAAAAGTGACCGGTCGTAGCGGTATCATCAGTTTCTCTGGTGGTTACCACGGTATGACCCACGGCGCACTGTCCGTCACCGGCAACCTGTCTCCGAAAGAAGCGGTTGACGGTATGATGCCAGAAGTCCAGTTCATGCCTTACCCACACGAGTATCGTTGCCCACTGGGTATCGGTGGTGAAGCGGGCGTGAAGGCGCTGACCTACTACTTCGAAAATCTGATTAACGACGTCGAAAGCGGCGTGCGTAAACCTGCCGCGGTGATCCTCGAAGCCGTTCAGGGTGAAGGTGGCGTGAACCCGGCGCCTGTTGAGTGGTTGCAGCGCATCCGTAAAGTCACTCAGGAACACGGTATCCTGCTGATCCTCGACGAAGTCCAGGCTGGCTTTGCCCGTACCGGTAAATTCTTTGCCTTCGAACACGCTGGCATTGAGCCAGACATCATCGTGATGTCTAAAGCAGTCGGTGGCGGTCTGCCGCTGGCCGTGCTCGGTATCAAAAAGCAGTTCGATGCATGGGCGCCAGGTCACCATACCGGTACTTTCCGCGGCAACCAGCTGGCGATGGCTACCGGTCTGACCACGCTGAAGATCCTGAAAGACCAGAACATCGCGGGCAAAGTAGCCGCACAGGGCGAATGGCTGAAAGGCCAGCTGAAAGAGATGGCGAAACGCTATCCGGTGATCGGCCACGTTCGCGGTCTGGGCATGATGATCGGTATTGAAATCGTTAAGCCACATGAAGCCGCCGATCACATGGGTTGCTTCCCGGGCGATGGCGAGCTGTCTGCACTGATCCAGAAGAAATGCTTCGAAGCCGGCCTGATTCTGGAGCGTGGCGGCCGTAACGGTATCGTTCTGCGTCTGCTGCCTTCTCTGCTTATCAGCGATGACGAGCTGAAAGTCTTCCTGGATAAATTCGAGCAGGCACTGCTTGCTGCGGGCGTTAGCCCGGCATAACAGGAGTTGTTGAATACGATGTCTGATTCAAACCCAATTTTGTTCTCCTCTGCGCAGAGCATTGAAGCTTACCAGCAGGCGATTGAACAAAGCACTCAGGCTGTGATGCAGTGGCTGAAACAGCCTGAGATGTACCAGGGCAAAACGGTCGCAGAGCTGCGCGACCGTATTAAGCTGGATTTCAACCCGAAAGGGCTGGGCAACGAAGCGGCGATCGAACGCGCCGTGGAGTTCTTCCTGAAAGACAGTTTGTCCGTTCATCACCCGCAGTGCGTGGCGCACCTGCACTGCCCAAGCCTGGTGGTTAGCCAGGCGGCGGAAGTGCTGATCAACGCCAGTAACCAGAGTATGGACTCCTGGGATCAAAGCCCGTCCGCAACCATCATTGAGATCAAACTGATCGAATGGCTGCGTACCCGCGTGGGTTATCAGGCTGGCGACGCAGGCGTCTTCACCAGCGGCGGCACCCAGAGTAACCTGATGGGGCTGATGCTGGCGCGTGACGCGTTCTTTGCGCGTCAGGGCCACTCGGTTCAGCAGGACGGTCTGACAGGCGATCTGCGTAAGATCCGCGTGCTGTGTTCGGAAAATGCCCACTTCTCCGTGCAGAAAAACATGGCGCTGATGGGTCTGGGCTACCAGTCCGTGGTGCAGGTGAAAACTGACGAATTCTCCCGCATGGATCTCACCGATCTGGCGGCGAAAATCGAACAGTGCAACGCGAACGGCGAGCAGATCCTGGCGATTGTGGCCACGGCCGGTACGACCGATGCGGGTGCTATCGATCCGCTGCGTGCTATTGCTGAGCTGGCTGCGAAACAGAATATCTGGGTGCACGTTGATGCGGCCTGGGGCGGCGCGCTGCTGATGTCTGAGCAGTATCGTCACTACCTGGACGGTATCGAGCTCGTGGATTCCGTCACCCTGGACTTCCACAAGCAGTTCTTCCAGACCATCAGCTGCGGTGCGTTCCTGCTGAAAGAAGCGCGTCACTATGAACTGATGCGCTATCAGGCGGCCTATCTGAACTCTGAGTTCGATGAAGAAGCGGGTGTACCTAACCTGGTCTCCAAATCTCTGCAAACCACGCGCCGTTTCGACGCGCTGAAACTGTGGATGAGCCTGGAAGCGCTGGGTCAGGAGCAATACGCGGCAATCATCGATCACGGCGTGACGCTGGCACAGCAGGTTGCGGCTTACGTGAAAGAGCAGTCTGCTCTGGAACTGGTGATGCAACCCCAGCTGGCAAGCGTGCTGTTCCGATTCCGTCCGCAGGCGCAGATGGATGACGCCGGTATTGCCCTGCTGAACCAGAAAATTGGCGATGCGCTGCTGGAGTCTGGCCGTGCAAACGTCGGTGTGACCGAGCATAACGGTATCACCTGCCTGAAGCTGACCCTGCTGAACCCAACCGTGACGCTGGAGGACGTAAAAATCCTGCTGTCTCTGGTTGAGCGTACCGCGCAGGAAGTGATGGCGAAGTAATACTTATCCCTCTCCCACCCGGGAGAGGGATTGTTTTTCCCGCGCTAACGCCTTTCCCCTTTTTTCCTCGAAGCATAACCGTATTCATACTGGCTGTACCCCGAGCTGTAATACAGCGCTGCGGATTTAACAATATCGTTGAGGATTGTGCCGCTGACCTTCACGCCGACGTGCTGTAACCGTTTAACGGTATTCTCCATCTCTTTCACGCTGGTTTTATCGAAACGGGCAACCATTAGCGTTGTTCCGGCTGCTCTGGCGACCAGCGCGGCATCGGTGACGGCCAGGACCGGCGGTGTATCAATGATGACGATGTCATATTGCTCGTTAACCCAGGACATGACGGAAAGGAATCGTTCGCTTAACAGCAATTCTAACGGGCGCAGGGGGTCCGGGCCGCAGGTGATGACGTCAATTCCCCCTTTTTCAGCATGCTGAATGACCTCCGCTAAGTCGCGTTTCCCTTCGAGCAGGCAGGACAATCCGTGGCGGTTCTCCAGACCAAAAATATTATGAACATAGCCCTGGCGCATATCCGCATCAATAAACAGCACCCGCTGACCGCTCTGCCCGGCGATGGCCGCCAGATTCGTCGCCACCAGCGTTTTTCCGCAGTCCTGCGTGGGGCCAGAAATCATCACAATGCGGTTCTCAGCCTCCATCATGGTGAAATGCAGACTGGTCCGCAGCCCGCGCACCGCTTCAACAAACATATCGGCAGGGCGATCGACGGGCAGGAAAGGCACATCCGAGGTTTTGTGTTTCCAGCGACGAGAAAACGGATTTTTTCTGCGCAACTGCGTTTTACTCCACAGCCACTGTGAACGTGGCAACGTAGCCAGAACCGGCATCCCCTGCGCTTCCAGCTGTTCGGAAAGCGTGATCCCACGTTTGAACGCCTGACGTACCAGCACGGTCCCCATTGAGAGCATTAGCCCGAACAGCGCGCCAAGAACGATGATTAACGCTTTACGCGGCTTTATCGGGTCCGGCAGCGTAACAGCCTCATCAATGATCCTCACGTTTCCGACAGCGCTGGAGCGGGAAATATTCAGCTCCTGCTGGCGCGTCAATAGCTGTAAATAAATCGTGCGACCCGACTCAACATCGCGGCTCAGGCGTAAAATCTCCTGCTGCGTGGAGGGCATAGCTGACACACGGTTATTGAGACGCTCCCGTTCCCGCTCAAGGGTCTGTCTCTTTTCATGCAATGCACGATAGGTAGGGTGACTCTTTTTAAAGAGCTGGGAGATCTCTGCCTCCCGGAACGTCAGCTCATTTAGCTGATTCTCAACGTTAACAACCTGATCCAGGACAGATTTTGCCTCCAGAGACAGGTCCACCGAGTCTCGCTGCGCCCGGTAGGCATTCAGCCGCGCTTCTGCCTGATCAAGGTCCGCGCTGATTTTCGGCAACTGCGCCTGTAAAAAATCCAGACTACGAGAATCCTGAGCCTCCTGGCGCGCGATATTTTGCTGGAGATAATTTTCAGCAATTGCATTCAGCACCCGGGCGATGCTGTCAGGGTCTTCGCCCGTCAGGGTTAAGGTCACGATACCGCTCTGTTTCTCCGATTCTGCAACCGTGAGACGCTTCTTCAGCGCGTTGATCGTCTCAAGCCGCGTCAACGACTTAAGCGAAAATTGCGTGCCTGGCTCAGCCTCAATCGACGTCACCAGCAGAACGATCCCTTGCGTAACCAGCGTTTTCCCAACCTGGCCGTCGGCCTCAATGTTTTCGCCCGTCAGGTGATATTTTCCCGCTTCCTGTACGGTCAGCGTGAGCTCTTGCGCGTTGCCTTCCACCTGCGGGATCTGGAGTTCGCCTAACGTGATTTTGCCCTGCTCACGCCCTTGCAGACGCTGCCAGAGACGCCCCACCACAGGCAAAACGCGCTGCTTTGCCTGCTGTGTCAGAGCTAATTTATCAACGGTCTCGCCGAGGATCATGCGGGATTTCAGCAGTAAAATTTCAGGGGCAACATCCGGCGACACATCGGTGCCCAGCTGGCTCAAACCTTTGAGCAGGTTGTTATCGTGTTTGTTTTCAATTTGCACCATGGCATCCGCCTGATAAACAGGTGGCGCAATCCAGGCATAGAGACCGGCGCACAGGATGAACAGGAGCGTCACGCACAGAATCATCGTGCAGTGGTCGATCATCTCGACGAGCAAACGAACGAGATCGACTTCATGTTGTTGGGGTGCCGCTGCACCATAATTGTCTGTTGTGTAAGACGACATTAATGCTTCATTCCTTTCTGACCTAAACGACGTGCCCATTCCTGACTGGCTTTACCCAATAGCCCAAACACATATTCAAACGCTTCCCGGCTTTGACGGTAGGGATCGGGGATCTCCTGCGGCTCCAGCCATTGCCCAAAAAGCAGCGACTTTCCTCGAAACTCCGGCGCCATGGCCGCAATGAAGCGAAGATGTTCCGGCTCCATAACCAGGATAAGATCGGATCCCTGCATCAAATTGCGTGTCAGCCTGCGCGCCACATGACCGTCGAGGGAAATCCCATGCCGCCAGGCTACGTCCTGGGCGCTGTCATCCGCCGGGCACCCTTCAAGCCCGAATATGCCCGCCGAGGCGATATATCTGTCGGGCAGGTGCTGGCGCAAAAGCCGCTCCCCAATCGGAGAACGGCAGACATTTCCGGTGCAAACCACGAGTATTGATTTGAACATTATTGCGGCCACGATCTGATGTAACGAACCGTTTCGGTAAGGTCATGCACCCCGCTGATGGTCGGAACAAGCTGTGATATCACGCGATTCCAGCGGGACAGTGGTGCAGTGGTGACATAGACAATGTCATAGGGCTCAAGCTGAAACTCGGTGCCTAACACCATGGCTGATGCGTCCTGAGCATTGAGCTGGTAGAGGTTGGCAATTATTTCTGAACGCTCGCTTTTCGGCAGCGAACGAATGACAAAAATTCCGGTGGCATCGGCCATATTCTGGTTCAGCCCACCGGCATTGCCCAGCGCTTCCGCCAGGGTCATGCCGCTGCGATCCATTTTCAGCGTGCTCTGTTTAACGACCTCGCCCATGACGAACACTTTCAGCGCATCGTTACGGGGGACAAACAGAATATCGCCGGGATAGAGCAGCTTATTTTGCGTGAGATCGCCATGCTGCATCAGCGCATATAGCGAGAGGCGCGTGTCCTTCCCATTATGCGTCAGCACGACATTGCGCCAGTCCGCGTCGGCAGAGAGCCCCCCAGCGGCGTTTACGGCATCCATGACCGTTAACGGGATATTGGTAATAGCCTGCTGCCCTGACTTCACCACCTCGCCCGTCACATAGGCTTTTTGTGAGCGAAAAGAGGCGACGCTGACATCCACCTGCGGGCTTTCAATAACATTGTTCAGCCGGGCCGTGATCTCCTCGCGTACCCGTGCGACCGTTTTGCCAGCCACCGGCAATTTACCGACATAGGGATAGAAAAGCGTGCCGTCGGCATTGACCCAATTACCGGTGTCACTGGCGCTACGATACTGCCCTGCCGGGGTTGTCAGTTCAGGGTGATCCCAGACGGTGACGGTTAGAATATCCCCAACGCCGATACGGTATTCCCAGTTTTTGACCTGTTCATCCAGATTAGGATTTGCCTGAGATTTCAAAACCGATGGTCGCATTTTTTCAATTAACGAAGGCGTAAGAGGATAAACATCAATCCGTTTCTCAAGACGATCATTTGCATCTTCTGCGGCAATTATCTTTTTCCCAGCGAGATCGAGATGCTGGCCAGGGTAAAATACGCAGCCAGATAAGGGGGTAATAATTAAAAATAATATCGATACAACTGTTGTGTTTTTCATTTATTACACAATATCTTTTATAGTAGTGATTATCGTATACAGGATAAAACAGTAACATTTCACTCAAGCACAAGTTGCTGTTATTCAATGAATTAACAGAAACACAAAGAGTATTTATAAAACCACACGACATTCCTTTGGGCAGACTTTACAGCCCTGCATTGTCTTAATCAGGCTTTCGGAAAGAGGGTTTCAGGCAATCTTAAATGTTCTATTTGTTGAATGCATGCCTGAATCTTAGTAAATTTGCCTTGAAAATGTTTTTTCAGAATTAATTAATAAACCAATAATTATGTTATCTGTATAAGCTCATATTTATTCGTCGAAGTAATAATTAATGACGGTTGCGACTACACAAAACCGTGCACTTTTGTTACATTTTTTGCAAACTCACCCTGTGAGGATACTTAAAATGAACTGTCTGCCATCCGTTAGCGGATCTGCACACAAAAAGTATCAGTAACGATATGACTGGAGAAAAAATGGCTAAGCGTAAATTGTTGCTTCTGGGTGTATTACTGTCACTGGCGGGGGTCGCGCACGCTGCACCGCAAACATCGACAGCGCCTTCCGGCATCAAGGCCTATGAAGAGCAAGAGTTTATTGCCGATTTTACGAAGTTTAAAATCGGCGACACCGCGCCCGCGCAGTATCAGACGCCTGAGTACACCATCAAACAGTACCAGCTGCGTAACCTTCCCGCGCCCGATGCCGGCACACACTGGACCTACATGGGTGAGAATTATGTTCTGATTGGCGATGCCGATGGCAAAATCTACAAAGCCTATAACGGAGATATTTTCTATCACCGCTGATACGATCCTAATCCGTCCGTGGCAGGAGAGCGATCGCCCTTTCCTGCGCACGCTCTTCCTTCACGCCCGACGTGAAGCTTGGCCGTGGATGGACAGTTCTGCGTGGCAGCTTGAAGATTTTGACGCGGCAACCCTGGACGAAGGGATTTGGGTGGCGGAGCAGGATGGGCACCGACTTGGCTTTGCCTCAGTCTCGACGAACGATAATTTTCTGCACAACCTGTTTGTCGATCCGAACTATCAGAGCCTGGGCGTCGGACATGTGTTGCTTGAACACGTGCAGAAGACGTTTACCAGCACTGGTTCACTCAAGTGTCTGGTGAAGAATGAGCGGGCGGTTGCGTTTTACCAGCGCCACGGCTGGCACATTGAGGCGACGGGAGATTCTCCGGACGGAGAGTATTATTTGATGCACTATCGGCTTGGGTAAAGTCAGGTGGCGCTACGCTTACCTGACCTACAAAATCGAGGTAGGCCGGGTAAGGCGAAGCCGCCACCCGGCACTAACGCGCAGAGGCGTTACACCGCGCGGAAGGCGATTTCACCCGGAATGACTTCGCCCTGCCAGTAAAGCTGCGCCGCAACGCGCCCCGCCAGCTGACGATAGATTTCCGTGAATTCGCTATCTGGACGGCTGACCACCGTCGGCTTACCGCTATCCAGATCTTCACGCAGTGTGATATGCAGCGGCAGTTGCCCCAGCAGTTGCGTGTGGTATTGCGCCGCCAGCTTTTCGGCGCCACCGGTACCAAAGATAGGCTCATGGTGCCCGCAGTTGCTGCAAATATGCATGCTCATGTTCTCGACGATACCCAGTACCGGCACCTCCACCTTCTCGAACATGACGATGCCTTTTTTGGCGTCGATCAGCGCGATATCCTGCGGCGTGGTGACCACGACGGCGCCGGTAACCGGAATGTTCTGCGCCAGCGTCAGCTGGATATCACCGGTGCCCGGCGGCATGTCCAGTACCAGATAATCGAGGTCAGGCCACATTGTCTCCTGCAACATTTGCAGCAGCGCCTTGCTGGCCATCGGGCCACGCCAGACCATTGCGTTATCGTCCGTGACCAGGTAACCAATGGAGTTGGTCGCCAGACCGTGCGCCACGATTGGCGCCATGTGGGTGCCGTCCGGCGAGGTTGGACGCTGGTTTTCCGCCCCCAGCATGTTTGGAATGGACGGGCCGTAGATATCCGCATCCAGAATGCCGACTTTCGCCCCTTCAGCCGCCAGCGCAAGCGCCAGGTTCACGGCGGTCGACGATTTACCCACCCCGCCCTTGCCCGAGCTGACGGCGATGATGTTCTTCACGCCGTTAACGCCCGGCTGATTTTTCACGCGCTTGAGCGTGGCGATGCTGTGGCTTAGCTTCCAGTCAATTGCTTTTGCGCCGGTAATGCGCAGCAGCTCAGAGCTGGTTTGCTCTTTCAGGGCATCAAAGGCGCTGGTCCAGACGAACGGCATCTGTAGCTCAATGTGCAGCGTATCGTCCAGCCATGCGACGTGATGAAGCGCTTTCAGCGTCGTGAGATTGTGCTTCAGGGTTGGATGCTGAAAATTAGCCAGCGTCCCGGCGACCATTGCTCGTAAGGCTTCCGGTGATTTGGCCTGGGATTGAGAACTCATCCCGACTCCTTTGTTCTTGTGAATAAGACCTTAGACAAACAAGTTTACCTGAAAGGCCGCGGTTTGTGCTTACTTAATAATGCCCCTTTTGGTAATATCGAAAACCCTTTTCACAGTTAAAAGAAGTAATGCCTACTATGACTCAAGTCGCGAAAAAAATTCTGGTAACGTGCGCCCTGCCGTACGCCAACGGCTCAATCCACCTCGGCCACATGCTGGAGCATATCCAGGCTGATGTCTGGGTCCGTTACCAGCGAATGCGCGGCCACGAGGTGAACTTCATCTGTGCGGACGATGCCCACGGCACGCCGATCATGCTGAAAGCGCAGCAGCTGGGCATTTCCCCGGAACAGATGATCGCCGAAATGAGTCAGGAGCATCAGACCGATTTTGCTGGCTTTGATATCAGCTATGACAACTATCACTCCACGCACAGCGACGAAAACCGCGAGCTGTCAGAGCTGATCTACTCCCGTCTGAAAGAGAACGGTTTCATTAAAAACCGCACCATCTCTCAGCTGTACGATCCGGAAAAAGGCATGTTCCTGCCGGACCGTTTCGTCAAAGGCACCTGTCCGAAATGTAAATCCCCGGACCAGTACGGCGATAACTGCGAAGTGTGCGGCGCAACCTACAGCCCGACCGAGCTTATCGAACCGAAGTCCGTGGTCTCCGGCGCGACGCCGGTGATGCGTGACTCCGAGCACTTCTTCTTCGACCTGCCGTCGTTCAGCGAAATGCTGAAGGCGTGGACCCGCAGCGGTGCGTTGCAGGAGCAGGTCGCGAACAAAATGCAGGAGTGGTTCGAATCCGGTCTGCAACAGTGGGATATCTCCCGCGATGCGCCCTACTTTGGCTTCGAAATCCCGAACGCGCCGGGCAAATATTTTTACGTCTGGCTGGATGCGCCGATTGGCTACATGGGGTCGTTCAAGAATCTGTGTGACAAGCGCGGCGACACCGTAAGCTTCGACGAATACTGGAAGAAAGATTCCGATGCCGAGCTGTATCACTTCATCGGTAAAGACATCGTTTACTTCCACAGCCTGTTCTGGCCAGCAATGCTGGAAGGCAGCAACTTCCGCAAGCCGACCAACCTGTTCGTACATGGCTACGTAACGGTGAACGGCGCGAAGATGTCTAAATCTCGCGGGACGTTTATTAAGGCCAGCACCTGGCTGAACCACTTTGACGCGGACAGCCTGCGCTACTACTACACCGCGAAGCTCTCTTCCCGCATCGACGATATCGACCTGAATCTGGAAGATTTCGTGCAGCGCGTGAACGCGGACATCGTCAACAAGGTGGTGAACCTGGCGTCCCGTAACGCAGGTTTTATCGCCAAACGCTTTGACGGCGTGCTTTCTGCCGAACTGGCCGATCCTGAGCTGTATAAAACCTTCACCGACGCCGCCGCTGCGGTTGGCGAAGCCTGGGAAAGCCGTGAATTCGGTAAAGCCATTCGCGAAATCATGGCGCTGGCAGACGTGGCCAACCGCTATGTGGACGAGCAGGCGCCGTGGGTGGTGGCGAAACAGGAAGGCCGCGACGCCGTCTTGCAGGCGATCTGCACCATGGGTCTGAACATGTTCCGCGTGCTGATGACCTGGCTGAAGCCGGTTCTGCCGCAGCTGGCAGCCCGCGCGGAAGCATTCCTGAACACCGAACTGACCTGGGATGCCATCCAGCAGCCGCTGCTCGGCCACAAGGTGAACACCTTCAAGGCGCTGTATAACCGCATCGAGATGAAGCAGGTTGACGCGCTGGTGGAAGCATCCAAAGAAGAGGTGAAAGCGGCCGCCGCACCGGTGACCGGCCCGCTGGCGGACGATCCGATTCAGGAGACCATCACCTTTGATGATTTCGCCAAAGTCGACCTGCGCGTGGCGCTGATCGAAAACGCGGAGTTCGTAGAAGGTTCTGACAAACTGCTGCGTCTGACCCTGGATCTGGGCGGCGAGAAGCGTAACGTCTTCTCCGGCATTCGTTCCGCGTATCCCGATCCGCAGGTGCTGATTGGTCGTCAGACCGTGATGGTGGCAAACCTGGCGCCGCGCAAAATGCGCTTCGGCATCTCTGAGGGGATGGTGATGGCCGCAGGCCCGGGCGGGAAAGATATCTTCCTGTTAAGCCCTGACGAAGGCGCGAAGCCGGGTCAGCAGGTGAAGTAATAAAAAAGCCGGATGAGAATCCGGCTTTTTTTTGCCCGGCGGCGCTACGCTTGCACGGGCCTACGGGTTTTGTAGGCCGGGTCAGGCGAAGCCGCCATCCGGCTAAAATCACCCCTTCTGGTTATGCACCCGCTGCGTCAACCCACGCAGGAAATAACGCAGAAACTGATCCCCACACTCGCGGTAATTCTTATGATCCGGCGCGCGCATCATGGCGGTGATTTCCGGCATCGACACGCGAAATTTCTGCTCGGTCATGATCGCCAGAATGTCGTCAGTTTTCAGGGAGAAAGCAATACGCAGCTTTTTCAGCACCGTGTTGTTATTCACCCGACGCTCCAGCGCCAGCTCAGGCGCAGATTCATCTTTGCCGCGCTTGTCGTAGATGAGGCCATTCAGAAAGCCCGACAGAATAATGTCCGGGCAGCGAACAAAACCCTCTTCATCTTCTTTAGTCATCCAGGTGTCGAACCCGGCGGACGTGGATTCCATGTCGGAGAGCGCAAGAATGCGCACCATGTCATTATTGTTCGCTTTCAGGGTGTAGCGCAGGCTACGAAGAATATCGTTACTTAGCATAGAGCCTTCGAATGTCGATGATGCAATGGCGCGCAGTGTACCAGTTTTACAGCCCTATCGCCTCTTTCAAACTTTTCAGGTAGCGACGACTGACGGGAACGGTTTGCCCGGCACGTAACACCAGCTCGGCCTGGCCGTTATCCTCCAGACGGATCTCTTTCAGGTGCGCCATGTTCACCAGATACTGACGATGGCAGCGGATTAGCGGCGTGCGGCTCTCCAGCGTGCGCAGGGTCAGCTCGGTAAAGCCTTCGTTACCTTCAGCGCTGGTGACGTATACCCCGCTCAGACGGCTGCTGACAAAGGCAACGTCGTCCATTTGCAGGAGGTAAATCCGGCTGTGCCCGGTACAGGGTATAAACTTCAGGGGCTGCTGATGCTCCGGCAGCAGCGTCACGTCCTGCACGGTACGCTCCTGATGCAGGCGGGTCAGGGTCTTTTCAAGCCGTTTCTCTTCAATCGGCTTCAGCAGATAATCAAATGCGTGCTCTTCAAACGCCTTTACCGCGTACTCATCAAAGGCCGTCAGAAAGACGATATAGGGACGGTGCTCCGGGTCGAGCATTCCGACCATCTCCAGCCCGCTGATGCGCGGCATCTGAATATCGAGGAACAGCACGTCCGGGCGCAGTTTATGCACCGCACCGATGCCTTCAATCGCATTGGCACATTCCCCCACAACCTCGATATCACTCTGCTCCTGCAACAGAACACGCAGGTTTTCCCGTGCTAACGGCTCATCATCGACAATCAGCACTCTTAACATGCGTTCTCCTCCAGCGGCAATCGTAAGGTAATTCGGGTATAGCGGTCTGGCTCACAGGCGACGGTGATACCGCAGTCGTCACCAAAATGCGCGCGCAGGCGTTTATCCACCAGGCTCATGCCCAGACCGCCTGACGCGGAAGCTTCATACAGCCCCGCGTTGTCTTCAATATCCAGCACCAGATGGTGGTTAAAACGGGAAGCGGAAATCATAATCTCTCCACTTCCCAGCAGCTGCGACGTCCCATGCTTAATGGCATTTTCTACAATCGGTTGCAGGGTAAAGGCCGGAAGATGCTGATACGCCAGATCGTCCGGGACGGATAACGACACCTGTAAACGTGACTGGAAGCGCGCTTTTTCAATTTGCAGATAGGCGTTTACATGCTCAATCTCGTCCGCGAGGGTGACGATCTCCGAGGGTCGCTTCAGATTTTTGCGGAAAAAGGTCGAGAGAAATTGCACCAGCTGCGCGGCCTGATCGCTGTCGCGGCGGATCACCGCCTTCAGCGTGTTGAGCGCGTTAAACAGGAAATGCGGGTTCACCTGAGCGTGCAGGAGCTTAATTTCTGACTGCGTCAGCAGCGCTTTTTGCCGTTCATACTGCCCCGCCAGGATTTGCGCCGAAAGCAGCTGGGCGATCCCCTCCCCCAGCGTGCGGTTGATGGAGCTGAACAGGCGGTTTTTGGCTTCGTAAAGCTTAATAGTGCCCATGACGCGCTGGTTTTCACCCCGCAGGGGAATGACCAGCGTAGAGCCGAGTTTGCACTGCGGATGCAGGGAACAGCGGTACGGCACTTCATTTCCGTCGGCATACACCACTTCACCCGTTTCAATAGCGCGCAGGGTATAGGCCGAGGAGATCGGTTTGCCCGGCAGATGGTGGTCGTCGCCGGTACCGGTAAACGCCAGCAGCTTCTCGCGATCGGTAATCGCCACGGCTCCGATATCCAGCTCTTTATACAGCACCTGCGCCACCTTCATACTGTTCTCCTCGTTGAATCCCTGCCGCAGGATCCCTTCCGTCGACGCCGCAACTTTTAAGGCGGTGGCAGAAAATGCCGAGGTGTATTTTTCGAACATGGCGCGTTTGTCGAGCAGAATGCGCATAAACAGCGCCGCACCTACGGTATTGGTGACCATCATCGGTGCGGCAATGCTGCTGACCAGATGTAACGCATCGTCAAACGGGCGCGCGATCAGCAGGATGATCGCCATCTGCGCCATTTCCGCCACGAAGGTAATCGCCCCTGCGGTAAAGGGACTGAACACTTTATCCGGGCGACCGCGCTTAATCATATAGCTGTGGACGAGACCACCGAGCAGCCCTTCGACGATGGTGGAGATCATGCAGCTCAGCGCCGTCATACCGCCCATCGAATAGCGGTGCAGGCCGCCGGTTAACCCCACCAGACCGCCGACAACCGGGCCTCCGAGCAGCCCGCCCATTACCGCGCCGATGGCGCGCGTATTGGCGATGGAATCTTCGATATGGAGACCAAACCAGGTCCCCATAATGCAGAATATGGAAAATACGACGTAGCAGAGGAATTTGTGCGGCAGACGGACGGTGACCTGCATCAGCGGGATAAACAGGCGCGTTTTGCTCATCAACCAGGCGATGACAAGGAACACGCACATCTGCTGAAGCAACAGCAGCACCAGATTAAACTCGTACATACTCACAAACCGCACATTCTAAAAACGCGTAACATACACTGATAGCGGTTAACTTTCTTTGAAACGTGCCAAAAAAGCGATAAATCGTGTCCGCCATCACACCTTTTGCCGGAGATAACCTGTCTTTCGTATAATTTGTACAAAAAAGAATCAAATCTTCCTGGTTCCGCAAAGTGGGTCTACAGTTAAGCTGGGGACGCGCAAGCCTGGGGGCGAAAATGGCGCTTTACACAATAGGTGAAGTGGCACTCCTGTGTGATATCAATCCCGTTACGCTACGGGCGTGGCAGCGACGGTATGGATTGCTTAAGCCGCAAAGAACGGACGGCGGGCACCGCCTGTTTAACGATGCGGATATTGACCGGATCCGCGAGATCAAAAGCTGGATCGACAATGGCGTACAGGTCGGCAAGGTAAAATCGCTTCTGAGCCAGGACGATCCAGATACGCAGCTTCTCTGGCGCGAGCAGCAGGAAACGCTGCTGAGGCTGTTGCAGAGTGGCAATTTGCAGCGTTTGCGCGGCTGGATCAAAGAACAGGGTCGAGACTACCCGGCGCAAACCTTGATCACCCATCTTTTTATTCCCCTACGGCGTCGGCTTCAGTGTCAGCAAACCACCTTACAGGCACTGCTCAGCATGCTTGATGGCGTGCTGATTAACTATATTTCCGTCTGTCTTGCCTCAGCGCGGAATAAAAACAGCAAAGATGCGCTGGTGATCGGCTGGAACGTACACGATACCACCCGGCTGTGGCTCGAAGCCTGGATTGCCACCCAGCAGGGCTGGCGCGTTGACGTGCTTGCCCACTCCCTGGCCCAGCTCAGGCCGGAACTGTTTGAGGGACAGACGCTGCTGGTCTGGTGCGGCGAAGTCCCCTCCGCTTCCCAGCAGCAGCTCCTGACGGAATGGCGCGAACATGGTTATCCCGTTTACTCGCTGGGGCCAAATGCGTCGTAACGGCATTTAATGGTTCATTAACAGCTGCGCTTCACCGTATAATTGTTCCGTTAACAACAGGAGCACATGATGAAGGCAACGAAACTGGCCGTAATTACCCTCTTTGCACTGATGGCCATCAGCGGTATCGGTGGCGTTATGCTTGCAGGTTATTCATTTATTGTTCGCGGCGGTGTTGGCTGAGGTATCCGGCCAGGCGTTCAAACAGGCGATCCACCACAATCGCCGCCAGCGCAACCAGAACCGCCCCCTGAATAATGTAAGCCGTATTAAACCCGCTTAACCCGATAATGATCGGCGTTCCCAGCGTATTGGCTCCGACCGTCGAAGCGATGGTTGCCGTACCAATGTTGATAATCACGGACGTTCGCACGCCGGCGATAATCACCGGTGCGGCCAGCGGCAGTTCGACCTTCACCAGCCGCTGCCAGGCGCTCATCCCCATCCCTTCCGCTACGCTCAGCACCGATGCAGGCACCGCCGCAATCCCCGCCAGCGTCCCTTGCAGAATGGGCAACACGCCGTACAAAATCAGCGCAATGATGGCAGGCTCCTGCCCAAAACCGATCGCCGGCACGGCAATCGCCAGCACGGCCACCGGCGGGAAGGTCTGCCCCGTTGCGGCGATGGTCTCCACCAGCGGACGAAACTCCCTGCCCGCGGGTCTCGTCACCGCAATCCCGGCGCCTGTGCCCAGCACGATGGCAATCACGCTTGACACCGCCACCAGCCAGAAGTGCGCCAGGGTGAGATTAACAAAGCTCTCCTGCTGGTACACCGGGCGCGGCAGCCCGGGAATAAGCGCATTAAACAGCGCCGCGCTGTGCGGCATCAGGTAGAGTAAGGCGATAAACAGCCCTGTCAGCCAGAGTAACGGATCACGGACCCACTTCACGCGTCACCTCCCCCGCCAGCAGATCGCGAAAATGGATCGTCCCACATGGCGTCCCCTGCCCGTCCGCAACGGGTAACACCTCGCACTGCCGGGCGACAAACGCCGACAGGGCATCGCGCAGGCTCATCCCATCGTGCAGCGGTTCACCAACGATTTGCGCATCGTGCGGACGCAGATAGTCCCTGACGGTGCGCAGCGAGAGCAGCCTGACGCCCAGCTCGCTGCGGCCAAAAAATTCACGCACAAAATCATTCGCCGGCGAGGTTAACAGCTCAAGCGGCGTACCCTGCTGGACGACTTCGCCGTGATCCATCAGTATCAGACGATCGGCCAGCCGCAGCGCTTCGTCGATATCATGCGTCACCAGCACGATGGTGCGCCCTAGAATACGGTGGATGCGACTCATCTCCGCCTGAAGTGCGCCGCGGGTGACCGGATCCAGCGCGCCGAAGGGCTCATCCATCAGCAGCAACTGCGGGTTAGCGGCCAGCGCGCGCGCCACCCCGACCCGCTGCTGCTGTCCGCCGGAAAGCTGGTGCGGATAGCGGTCGCGAAGCGACGCGTCCAGGCCCAGCAGCGCCATCAGCTCGTCGACACGCTCATTGATCTTCCCCCGGGACCATTTTTCCAGTTGTAGCACGGTGGCAATGTTCTGGGCCACCGTCCAGTGGGGAAACAGGCCGATGGACTGAATGGCGTAGCCCATACGCCGCCGCAGTTCCAGCACCGGCAGGCTGCGGATCTCCTCTCCGGCAAAGCGAATCGTCCCGCTGTCATGTTCCACCAGCCGGTTGATCATCTTCAGCGTCGTCGATTTTCCCGACCCCGACGTCCCGATCAATACCGAGAACGCCCCCTCGGCAAAATGCAGATTGAGGTGGCTTGCCGCCGGACGGCCCGCAAAGGTTTTACTCACATCATGAAATTCAATCATTGGCTCTTCTCCTGAGCAGCGCGAGCCACAGGGCAAACAATGCATCCAGTACGACCGCCAGCGCAATCGTGGGCACAACACCCAGCAGCACCAGATCCAGCGCGCTGCTCAGCAGCCCCTGGAACACCAGTGCCCCAAAGCCGCCCGCCCCGATCAGCGCGGCAATCACCGCCATCCCCACGGTTTGCACCGTCACCACCCGCAGGCTGCGAACCAGCAGCGGAAGCGCAAGCGGCAGCTGTATTTTCCAGAAACACTGGCGCGCACTCATCCCCATCGCATGGGCGCTTTCCAGCACGTCAGGCGGAACCTGGCTTAACCCCGCCACCACGCCGCGCACCAGCGGCAGCAGCGCATACAGCACAAGGGCGATAAGGGCAGGCGTCAGCCCGGTTCCGGCAATGCCTGCCGCGGCCAACGCAGGGAAGGATTTCACCAGACCGGCCAGGGGGGCAATCAGCAGGCCAAACAGCGCAACGAAGGGGATGGTCTGAATAACGTTGAGCACGGTAAAGACGGCACCCTGGCGGCTGGGATGCCGGTAGCACCCGATGCCCAGCGGCACGCCCAGCAGCAACGCCGGGATCAGCGTCCCGAACAGGATCGTCAGATGTTGCGCCAGCGCGTTGTCAAATACCTCCTGGCGGTTGGCGTACTCTTTTAACAGCGAGAGTTGATTCAGATCGCCGCTGAAGAGGATCAGCAGAGGGATGACCCAGAATTGCGCGTTCAGCAGCCAGCGCCAGACGGGTAGCGGTGTGAGACGGCGAATGGCATCGCTACAGACCAGCAGACAAAGTGCCAGCCACAGCCACAGCCCGCTGCCAATCGACGTGCGCGCCAGCGGGCTTTCAACCGAGGCCATCTGCGTTGCCGCCTGTCCCGCGCTCCAGAACAGCACGATAAACAGTGCTTCGCTGAGCAGAAGCGTCAGCCAAAGGGCGGCTCGCCCTGGCCAGAAGGCTAAGGCTACAGTACTCGCCAGCGCCGCGCCCAGCAGTAGCGGCGTAAATGACCAGATCTGCCAGAGCGCGCGCGGTTCGCCCGACACCAGACGGTTTGGCGCGACATTTACAAAGGGTAACGCGACCGCCGCAATGGCCACACAGGCCAACAGCAGCAGGACGCGGTTATGACATTTTATTGGCACAGCCTTGTCCCGTTACTTCACAAGCCCTTGTTGTTTCAGGAAGGCGGTAGCCACCTTTTTGGCATCCAGCCCCTCAACGGCAATGCTGGCATTCAGCTGTTGCAGCGTTTTCGCATCCAGTTTTTCAAACACCGGTTTGAGCCATTCCGCAATATCCGGGTAGGCTTTCAGCACCGCCTCGCGCACGACCGGGGTTGGGGCGTAAATGGGCTGAACGCCTTTCGGGTCGGTCAGGGTTTGCAGACCAAGCGCCGCGACCGGGCCGTCGGTGCCGTAGGCCATCGCCGCGTTGACGCCGGAGGTTTGCTGCGCCGCCGCCTTAATGGTCACCGCCGTGTCGCCGCCCGCCAGCGAGAGCAGCTGGGACTGATCGAGCTTGAAATCATAGGCTTTTTCAAACGCTGGCAGGGCATCAGCGCGCTCGATAAACTCTGCCGAGGCCGCGAGCTTAAACTCGCCCTTCTCTTTCAGGTAGCGGCTGAGATCGTCAAGCGAGGTGAGCTTGCCTTTCTCGGCAATATCTTTACGCACCGCGATGGTCCAGGTGTTGTTGGCCGGTGCCGGCGTAAGCCAGACCAGCTTATTTTTTTCCGCGTCCAGCTTTTTGACTTTTTCGTACCCGGCTTTGGCATTTTTCCAGGCCGGATCGTTTTCATCCTTGAAGAAGAATGCCCCGTTGCCGGTGTATTCCGGGTAGATATCCAGCTCGCCGGACGTGATGGCACCGCGTACGACAGGTGTGGTGCCAAGCTGTACTTTATTGACCGTTTTCACGCCGTGGCTTTCGAGTACCTGCAAAATGATATTGCCGAGCAACGCGCCCTCGGTATCAATTTTGGAACCCACCTTAACCGGCTCTGCGGCCTGTAGCGGCAGGCTTAGCGCCGCCAGAAGCACCGCCGATCCTGTTATCCCCTTAATAATCGTCATTCTGCTTTCCTCATTATTTTGTGGCCTTTTTCATAGGCTTGAGACAAAAGCGTAGCTTAAAACAGCGAATTTAACCGTTTTTCGTACAAGATGAGAGGCATCCCCCGCCAGGCGGGGGATGGGGAGGAAGGTAAGATTATTGCAGCTCGAATTCGGCTTTGTTCACGCGGGCGGAATCCACGCCAATGAAGACGTTGAATTTGCCAGGCTCGGCATCGTATTTCATCTGCTGGTTCCAGAACTTCAGCGCATTCACGTCAATCGGGAAGCTGACCGTTCTGGTTTCGCCCGGTTTCAGGTTGACCTTCTCGAAGCCGCGCAGCTGTTTCACCGGACGGCTCATGGAGGCCGTGACATCCTGAATGTACATCTGGATCACCGTCGCGCCTTCGCGTTTGCCGCTGTTGGTCACCTCCACGCTGGCGGTCACTTTGCCGTCATGCTTCATCGTAGGCGCTGACATTTTCACGTCAGAGACCTTGAAGGTGGTGTAGCTCAGGCCATAGCCAAACGGATACAGCGGGCCGTTCGCCTCATCGAAATAACGAGACGTGTACTTGTTCGGCTTGTCGGCGTTATACGGACGACCGGTGTTCAGGTGGCTGTAGTAAACCGGGATCTGCCCGACGGAGCGCGGGAAGGACATCGGCAGCTTGCCGGACGGGTTGTAATCGCCAAACAGCATGTCGGCAATGGCGTTACCGCCTTCGGTACCGGCGAACCAGGTTTCCAGAATGGCGTCAGCCTGCTGGTCTTCTTTCACTAGCGCCAGCGGACGCCCGTTCATCAGCACCAGCACCAGCGGCTTGCCGGTGGCTTTCAGGGCCGCGATCAGATCGCGCTGGCTTTGCGGGATGGTAATGTCGGTACGGCTGGAGGCTTCGTGCGCCATCCCCTGCGCTTCACCCACCACCGCGACCACCACGTCGGACTGCTTCGCGGCGTTCACCGCTTCGTCGATCATCTCTTTAGGCGTGCGCGGATCCACCTTCACCGCTTCCTCGTACTGGTTGAGGAAGGTCACGATGTCTTTATCGTTGGTGACGTTCGCGCCTTTGGCGTAAACCACTTTTGCATTATCACCCACGGCGCTCTTAATGCCGGTCAGCACGGTAACGGACTGATCCGCCACGCCTGCGGCGGACCAGCTGCCCATGACGTCGCGCTTGCTGTCGGCCAGCGGACCAACCACGGCAATGGTGCCGGATTTTTTCAGCGGCAGCGTGTCGAGACGGTTTTTCAGCAGCACCAGGCTTTCGCGCGCTACTTCCCGGGCTTCCTTACGGTGCAGACGGCTTTCGGCGTTAGTGTCCGCCGGGTCTGAATCCTTCGGCCCCAGATGGCTGTAAGGATCGTTAAACAGCCCCATGTCATATTTCACGTTCAGCACGTGGCGAGCGGCGTCGTCCAGCTCTGCCATCGTCACTTTGCCGCTCTTCACCAGCCCCGGCAGGTATTTGCTGTAATACTCGTCGCTCATGCTCATGTTGATGCCGGACTTGAGCGCCACGCGTACCGCGTCTTCCGGATCGGACGCCGTGCCGTGTTTAATCAGCTCTTTAATCGCGCCGTGGTCAGAGACGGTAATGCCCTTAAAGCCCCACTGGTCGCGCAACACGTCTTTCAGCAGCCACGAATCGGAGGTGGCAGGCGTGCCGTTGAGAGAGTTCAGCGCTACCATCACCGCCCCGCTGCCCGCGTCCAGCCCTGCCTTGTATGGCGGCATGTAGTCGTTGAACAGGCGCTGTGGGCTCATGTCGACGGTGTTGTACTCTTTACCGCCCTCCACCGCGCCATAGGCGGCGAAGTGCTTGACGCTGGTCATCACCGAGTAACGATCTGCCGGGCTTTTGCCCTGCATCGCTTCCACCATGGTTTTGCCCATCGTGGCGGTTAAATACGTGTCTTCACCGAAGCCCTCCGAAGCGCGGCCCCAGCGCGGATCGCGGGAGACGTCAACCATCGGCGCCCAGGTCATATTCAGGCCGTCGTCTGCGGCTTCATATGCCGAAACGCGCCCGACGGTTTTCACCGCATCAAGATTAAAAGAGGAGGCTAAGCCGAGGCTAATCGGGAAGACGGTACGCTGGCCGTGCACCACGTCATAAGCGAAGAACAGTGGAATTTTCAGGCGGCTCAGCTCCATCACCTGATCCTGCATCTTGCGGATATCCTGGCGGGTAACGGTGTTAAAAATGGCCCCTACCTGCCCGTCTTTGATCATCTCGCGAATGGCTTCTTTCGGGTTATCCGGACCGACGCTGATCAGGCGCAGCTGGCCGATTTTCTCATCGACCGTCATCTTTTTGAGTAAATCCGTGACAAAGGCGTCGCGGGCTTCGGGCGTGAGCGGGTGATTACCAAACAAATCCTCTGCCAGCGCAGGTTGCAGCGCCAGGCTGACGGCAACACCTACAGAACATAGCCATTTCATGTTGTTATTCTCTCTCATCAATAACCGCGGGAAGCACCCGGCCAGACCGTGCGAAAAGCGCAGTGTGCCATAAAGCCTGAAAACCTTGCAGGGTTATTCTCTGATTTTTCTCATGAATACCCGACCGCTCAACGGCTAATCGCGCTATGCTTTACAGCGAGAAATTTGCCCCACCACAAGGAGTGGAAGATGTCTTCTGTTCGAACTGACGATAACACTACATTTATTAACGAACTGTCTCGCCTGGTTGGTCACTCTCACCTGCTTACCGACCCGGCCAAAACCGCCCGCTATCGGAAGGGCTTTCGCTCCGGCCAGGGCGACGCGCTGGCGGTAGTCTTCCCCGGTACGTTGCTCGAACTGTGGCGCGTGCTCAGCGCCTGCGTTGCGGCAGACAAGATTATTTTAATGCAGGCTGCGAATACCGGCCTGACCGAAGGCTCCACGCCGAACGGCAACGATTACGATCGTGACATCGTGATTATCAGCACCCTGCGCCTCGACAAACTGCACCTGCTGGACAAGGGCGAACAGGTGCTCGCCTTCCCCGGCACCACGCTTTACTCGCTGGAAAAAGCGCTTAAGCCGCTGGGACGCGAACCGCACTCGGTGATCGGCTCATCGTGCATTGGCGCCTCGGTGATCGGCGGGATCTGCAATAACTCCGGCGGCTCGCTGGTGCAGCGCGGCCCGGCTTACACGGAAATGTCGCTGTTCGCCCGTATCGATGAAAACGGCAAGCTGACGCTGGTTAACCATCTGGGGATCGATCTGGGCGTAACGCCTGAACAGATCCTCAGCAAACTCGACGATGACCGCGTGAAGGACGAAGACGTTCAGCACGATGGCCGTCACGCGCATGACCACGATTACATCACCCGCGTGCGCGATATCAATGCCGATACGCCGGCGCGCTATAACGCCGATCCGGATCGCCTGTTTGAATCCTCCGGCTGCGCGGGCAAGCTGGCCGTTTTTGCGGTGCGCCTCGATACCTTCCCGGCAGAGAAAAAGCAGCAGGTGTTTTACATCGGCACCAATCAGCCGGAGGTGCTGACGGAGATCCGTCGTCATATTCTGGCCGAGTTCACTCACCTGCCGGTGGCGGGCGAGTATATGCACCGGGACATTTACGACATCGCCGAGCGCTACGGGAAAGACACCTTCCTGATGATCGACAAACTCGGCACCGACAAAATGCCGTTCTTCTTCACTATGAAGGGCCGCACCGACGCGATGCTGGAGAAAGTATCGTTGTTCAAACCGCACTTCACCGACCGCTTTATGCAGAAGCTGGGTAACGTCTTCCCGGCGCATTTACCGGAGCGGATGAAGACCTGGCGCGACAAGTATGAGCACCATCTGCTGCTGAAAATGGCCGGGGACGGAATTGCCGAAGCGCAGAGCTGGCTCACCGAATTCTTCAAAACCGCCGACGGGGATTTCTTTGCCTGTACGCCGGAAGAAGGCAGCAAAGCCTTTCTGCACCGCTTCGCCGCGGCGGGTGCTGCCATCCGTTATCAGGCGGTGCATTCCGAAGAGGTGGAGGATATTCTGGCGCTGGATATCGCCCTGCGTCGCAACGATACCGAGTGGTTTGAACATCTGCCGCCGGAGATCGACAGCAAGCTGGTGCATAAGCTCTATTACGGCCACTTTATGTGCTATGTCTTCCATCAGGATTACATCGTCAAAAAAGGGGTTGATGCACACGCGCTGAAAGAACAGATGCTGGCGCTGCTGCACGAGCGTGGCGCGCAATATCCTGCCGAGCACAACGTAGGACACCTGTACAAAGCGCCGGAGACGCTTAAACAGTTTTATCGCAAAAATGACCCTACAAACAGTATGAACCCGGGCATTGGTAAGACAACGCGGAAGAAATACTGGAAAGAGAGTGCCGAAACAGAGGAACACAATACGCAAGCCTCTGATGAACTCTTATAGCCAAATTTAAGAGATTGTTAAGCCCTCCTCAAACGTACTAGAGTATCTGCCTGTTGCCAGAGAAACGTTTCTCTGGCTTTCCAAACAAGGAGCGGGCAGAACATGTCGGCTGTAGAAATTTTCCCCGAAACTGAAATCGAGGTGCGCGACGCCCTTCCTGACGATGCGCATGCCATCTCGGCGATATACGCCTGGCATGTGCTTCATGGCCGTGCGTCCTTCGAGGAAGTTCCTCCCACCGTCGATGAGATGCGTCAGCGGATGAAGAGCGTGACCGACAGCGGTTTACCGTGGCTGGTTGCGATGTATCGCGGCATTGTTGTCGGCTACTGCTACGCCACGTTTTATCGTCCACGCCAGGCCTACCGGTACACCCTTGAGGAATCCATCTATGTGGATGCCAGCACTACCGGGCGCGGGTTTGGCTCGGCCTTACTCCAGGCACTGATCGCCCGTTGTGAACAAGGACCCTGGCGGCAGATGATTGCCGTGGTTGGTGACGGAAACAATAATGCGGGATCGTTACGGCTGCATAAAAAACATGGCTTCGAGGTTGTCGGTCAACTGCGCAGCGTGGGGTATAAGAAGGGGGACTGGCGGGATACGTTGATCATGCAGCGTCCACTCAACGATGGTGACTGGACGCTGCCGGAGTAGGCGCTTTCGCCCGGTGGCGCTTCGCTTACCGGGCCTACGTATCGGGGCCGCTTTAGGGCCGTAGGCCGGGTAAGGCGAAGCCGCCACCCGGCACAGACAGGCGGCTCAGTCGTTCTGCGCCGTCGCCATCTGTTCCGCTTTCTGCTTTTTATACGCCAGCGCTGAAGCCGGCACCGGCTGCACTTTCCCGGTTTCAATCCAGGTGCGCAGGCGGCTGGCGTCCGCAAAGTGGGTATATTTGCCGAAGGCATCCATCACCACCAGCGCCACTGGCTTACCGTTAAACACGGTGCGCATCACCAGGCAGTGCCCTGCCGCATTAGTGAATCCGGTCTTGGTTAACTGAATATTCCAGTTATCGCGATACACCAGATGGTTAGTGTTGCGGAACGGCAGCGTATACGCCGGGTTCGAGAATGTCGCCATCTCCTCACGCGTGGTACTGAGCTGACCGATCAGCGGGTATTGCTTACTGGCGATCAGCAGCTTGGTTAAATCACGCGCCGTCGAGACGTTATGAATCGACAGACCGGTTGGCTCTACGAAATGGGTATTTTTCATCCCCAGCGCTTTGGCTTTGGCGTTCATCGCGCGGATAAACGCGTCGTAACCACCAGGATAATGGTGGGCAAGGCTCGCCGCCGCGCGGTTCTCAGAGGACATCAGCGCCAGCAGCAGCATATTTTTACGGCTGATTTCACTGTTCAGACGCACGCGAGAGTAGATCCCTTTCATCTCTGGCGTGTGGCTGATATCCACCTTCAGCTTTTCGTCCAGCGGCAGTCGTGCATCAAGCACCACCATCGCGGTCATGACTTTGGTTATGGAAGCGATCGGGCGCACCAGATCCGGATGACTGGCGTAGATCACCTTGTTGGTATTCAGGTCAACGATCATCGCGCTGCCGGACGCAATCTGGGGTTGCGCAGCAGCGGTGGCGACTGCGGTCGTTTTGGCGATGGCTGGCGCGGTAGCGGAGACGCCCAGCAGCAGCGCAAGACTAAGGAGTGACACTCGAAATTTCAGCATGATGAGACTTCTGATAATGATTCACGCACGTTATGACGTACACCGCCTGTGTCAACGGATAAACACAGGCTGGCTTCGGCATCATAGCGGTCACCGTGCGTTGTCGCCAGCGGAGAATCATAACCAGATGCTGCATTGCTGGCATTTACGCCAGCAATGCAGGGAACTTAAAAGAGACGGTATCCATAACCCCAAAGAATAACTGTCAGGGCCAGTAGCGCCTCAAGGACCAGTACGCCGATGGCAAGCGTAGAGCTGGAGAAGCTCAGGCCCTCTTCTTTATTGATATTGAGGAAGGTTGGCACCCCTACATACAGCAGATAACCGGTGTAAAAGAGGGCAACCGTACCGATCAGCGCGCACAGCCAGACCAGTGGATAGAGCGCGACAATACCGCTTAAAAACAGCGGGGTCGCGACGTATCCGGCGAAGACCATACAGTGTGCCAGCGACGGGCGCTGCGGATAGTTGCGCGCCATCCAGTGGATGACCCGCCCCATCACCGCCACCCCGGCCAGCATCAGGCCATAAAACAGAATGGCCAGGTACAGTCCGGTAAACCAGGAAAGCTGAACCACGGTGCCGTCACCAAAGTTCCAGCCTATCTGCGTAGTACCAATAAACGCGCAGACCACCGGCACCGCTGCCATCAGCAGGACATGGTGGGTATAGTGATGCGCGACCGTTTCGTTCTCGTTACGGATCACCTGCATTTCACGATCGGGATGGGAGAAAAGTCCCCAGACATGGTTCATAACGCCCCCTTGTTGTCGGCCCGTCAGCGATAGCTTAAGTATAATGCAGGCTTTAGATTATTTTATGTACAGTGGGAAATTTCCGTTGATTGCCGCGCGGTTGATGGATGGGGTATATGATTAACGCAGGCACAGTAAGGGAGATGACGTTTACGTAATGGATATCAACGGTCTTATTGAACAATATGGATACGCCGCGCTGGTGATCGGCAGCGTCGCGGAAGGCGAAACCATCACGCTGCTGGGCGGGGTGGCCGCACATCAGGGATTGCTGAAATTCTCGCTGGTGGTCGCCGCCGTCGCGTTGGGCGGTATGATTGGCGATCAGCTGCTCTACTTTCTGGGGCTGCGCTTTGGCCCAACGCTTTTGCAACGTTTTGCTAAGCATCAAAAGAAAATTCGCCGTGCTCAGCGGCTTATCCAGCGACGTCCCTGGCTGTTTGTGATTGGTACCCGCTTTATGTACGGCTTTCGCATCATCGGGCCAATACTGATTGGCGCGAGCCGCTTACCGCCGAAAATCTTCCTGCCGCTGAACATTCTCGGGGCGATTGCCTGGGCGCTGATTTTCACCACGCTTGGCTACGTGGGTGGCGAAGTAATAGGTCCGTGGCTGCATAATCTCGATCAGCATCTTAAACACTGGGCCTGGTTGATCCTGGTTGTTGCAGTGGTGATTGTGGTACGGCTGTGGATGCGGCACAGAGAGAAGAGGCGGGATCAGGAGTGAGTGCGGCCTGATGCCCTCACCCCGGCCCTCTCCCACAGGGAGAGGGGGTTTTTAGTTCCCTCTCCCACAGGGAGAGGGTTAGGGTGAGGGGAACCTATCCCTCCGGCTTAAACTGCGGATTCGCCAGCATAAAACCGCCGTCGACGATAAACGACTGCCCGGTGGTGTAGCTGGCGTCGCTGTCACACAGCCACGCCACCAGGCTGGCAATTTCTTTGGTATGCCCTGGCCGTGCCAGCGGGATTTCCGGCATTGCGCCTTCTTTCACTTCGCTGTCGTCCATATCATTCATCGGCGTGGCGATCGCTCCGGGCGCAACGGCGTTCACCAGAATCTTATGTTTAACCAACTCCAGCGCCATCGACTTTGTTAACCCGCCCAGCGCATGTTTGGCCGCCGTATAGGCGCTGGCGTCCGGCAATGGCGTATGTTCATGCACCGAGGTGATATTCACGATCCGCCCCCCTTCCCCCTGCTTCACCATCTGACGCGCCGCGATTTGCGAGCAGAGAAACGCGCCGTCCACGTCAACGGTGAATATGTGCCGCCAGTCGTCAAACGACAGGTCCAGAAATGGCGCTTTATTCATCGCCCCGGCA
The DNA here is from genome assembly GCF_050031515.1 of Enterobacter cloacae complex sp. 397G4. Lineage (NCBI taxonomy): Bacteria > Pseudomonadati > Pseudomonadota > Gammaproteobacteria > Enterobacterales > Enterobacteriaceae > Enterobacter > Enterobacter cloacae complex sp. 397G4. The sequence continues at coordinate 3,183,477 of NZ_JBLGWE010000001.1, forward strand.
TTGTTAACCAGCACATCCAGCCGCCCGAAACGCGTAATCAGGGTTTCAATGGCCTTTGCGCCTTCCGGCAAATTGCTTAAGTCGAGATGAATGGCCTCGGCACGCTGCCCGCGCGCTTCAATTTCACGGCAGGTTGCCAGCGCCCCTTTCTCATCTGAATGCCAGGTTACTCCGACATCAAACCCGCGTTCGGCCAGCATCAGGGCCGTCGTTTTTCCAATTCCTGAATCCGATGCGGTAACAATTGCGACTCGCGTCATACTCACCTCCTGATAATCTGCAAAGAGGTAAGTATAGATAATGCGCAATGTTAGCCGTGATGATATCCGCCACCCAGCGCGGAGGTGAGCTGGAGCGTGGCATCCACGTACTGACCTTTCAGCATGAACCCGGTAATACGCTCTTTGAGCGCCGGAATTTTTGCTTCACTCACTCGGGAGCCGGCAATGATCCCGGCGCTGAAACGCGCCTGTGCCAGCGCAACGACGCGCGCCGCATCTTTTTCGATCTGCTGCTGGTGCTGATTTTTGGCGGTCAGCGTTTCCACTTCGCTGGCCGTCCGGGCAACCTGGTTTACGGCATCTACCACGGCCTTGTTGTAGTTCGCCACGGAGAGGTTGTTTTGCGCCTGGGCGATATCCAGGTTCGCATTCAACCGACCGCTGTCAAAAATTGGCAGCGTCAGCCCGGCGGTTACGCCCATTTGCTGCGCAGATGAGCGGAACAGGTCACTCAGGTGCAATGCATCCTGCTGCAAGAATGCCATCAAATTGATGTCAGGGTAGAACGCGGCTCTGGCGGCATCCACTTCGCTCATGGATGCTTCGATATACCAGTGGGCCTCCTGCAAATCCGGGCGCCGAGCCAGCAGTTCATAACCGAGCGTTGACGGCAGCGACGCCTCTGCATCAGGTAAGGCATGCCGGGCGAGCGTGACTGAAGGGGTATGGGTCAACGCATTCAGACGCGCCTCAATGACCTTCATTTTGCCGTGCACGTCAGCGAGCTGCTCATCGGTTTTGCTGGCATTAATATCCGTTTCAACGCCTTCCACCGAGGAGGTAATGCCGTGCTGATAAAGCTCGCGATCGGCACCGATGATATTTTCCTGCTCCCGTTTGATTTGCGCGAGTACGTCACCCACCGCGGCCTCGGTCTGCCAGTCCCAGTACAGCCGCGCGACGCTGCTGGCGAGCAGCTGGCGGGTCTGCTCCAGCTCCGCTTTTTGCGCATTCACCTGACCGATGCGGGCCTCAATTTGGGCGCGGTTTTTACCCCATAAATCCAGATCCCAACCCGCCGTCAGACCAAAGGTGCCGTTGGTGTACCAGGGGCCGGTTGTCCCCGCCGCCGGGTCGGTCAGCGCAAATGGCCCCATCAGCCCCTCTGCCGACATTTTTTGCCGTTCAACATCTGCGGAAAAATCCAGCTGTGGACCCTCAGCAGCGACAGCGGCTTTCGCCTGTGCTTCCGCCAGGGTGATACGCTGACGGGCAATTTGCATATCCGCCGCATCCTCCAGCGCTTTGTCGATCAGCGCGTTGAGCTGGGGGTCGTTAAAGTCTTTCCACCATTCGCTTTTTGGCCAGTCGGCATGACGCAGTTGGGTATTTACAGATGCGGCGGCGGCTTGCGTTTTTACTGGAGACACCGTGGCATGTTCCGGCGCGCAGGCGGCCAGCATAAAAACAAGAGGAGCACTCAGAGATAAAGTAAGAGAACGTTTCATTACGCCATGAACTCAAAAAAATAAAGGCGCAACTTACGCTTACTGACGTTCCGTTTTTTAGTAACGCGTGGCAATCCGCATATTGTTATACATTTTCATATCCGGAAATTTATTCTCCAAGACAATGATTTAATTTCATGTATTCATGCTAATTATGAATTGGCTGCTACACTTACTTCGACAGACATACGCAGGAGAGGCGAATGAAAATATTATTGTGGGTTATTTTGATTATATTTCTGATAGGGCTGCTGGTGGTAACCGGCGTATTCAAGATGATTTTCTGATTCTGCTGCCCGGCTCCGCGCCGGGCAAGCTCTTCACACTTCGCTCAGGATTTTGACTGGATCACTCGGGCAATATCCGCAGACGTCTGTAGCGTACGAATCTCCTGAAATAATCCCAGCGCGTCGTCGTACTCTTTACGCAAATAACTCAGCCACTGCTTAATGCGCGCGACGTGATACAAGCCGGTATCGCCTTGCTTTTCCAGCCGCGTGTATTTTTGCAGTAGTTTCACCACATCCGCCCACGGCATCCGCGGCTCATTATATTTCACCACCCGGCTGAGGTTCGGCACGTTCAGCGCACCGCGGCCAATCATCACGGCATTACAGCCGGTCTCTTTGAGGCAGGCCTGCGCGCTCTCGTAATCCCAGATTTCGCCGTTGGCAATCACCGGGATCGTAAGCCGTTTGCGGATCTCGCCAATCGCCTGCCAGTTAATGCGCTCGGCTTTATAACCATCCTCTTTGGTTCGCCCGTGCACCACCAGCTCGGTGGCGCCCGCCTGCTGCACCGCGTCAGCAATTTCAAACTGCTTGTCGTCGCTGTCCCATCCCAGACGCACTTTGACCGTCACCGGCAGGTGCGATGGCACCGCCTCACGCATGGCCTTTGCGCCGCGATAAATCAGCTCCGGATCTTTAAGTAGCGTCGCCCCCCCGCCGCTGCCGTTGACCAGCTTTGACGGACAGCCGCAGTTAAGATCGACGCCGTACGAACCAAGCGCTACCGCGCGGGCGGCGTTTTCAGCCAGCCACTCAGGATACTGGCCGAGCAGCTGGACGCGCACCAGCGTACCGGACGGAGTGCGGCTCTGACGATGCAGTTCCGGGCAGAGACGATAAAATGATTTTTCTGGCAGCAACATATCGACCACGCGCAGAAACTCCGTCACGCAGAGATCGTAATCGTTCACCTCGGTAAGCAGCTCGCGCACGAGAGAGTCGAGCACACCTTCCATCGGGGCCAGTAAAACACGCATTCTGAGTACCTGTGAAAAAAGACGCGCTATAGTAGCTGCTCTCTATGTATGTTGAAAGCCCGGCGTTCCATTGCGGAATGTCTGGTATGCCCAAAATTCATGATGTGATCCGTGGCACATTTTCAGGTTTAATTGTATGATGAATACGTCTCAGCAAGGACTTTCACCATGAGCAAATCACTGAATACTATCTGGCAATACCTTCGCGCCTTCGTCCTGATTTATGCCTGCCTGTACGCCGGTATTTTTATCGCTTCGCTGCTGCCGATTACGATACCCGGCAGCATTATCGGCATGCTGATCCTGTTTGTGCTACTGGCATTACAGGTGCTGCCCGCGAAATGGGTTAATCCGGGGTGCTTCGTTCTCATTCGCTATATGGCCCTGCTTTTTGTGCCTATCGGCGTTGGGGTGATGCAGTATTACGATGTGCTTAAAGCGCAGTTCGGCCCGATTGTGGTCTCCTGCGCCATCAGTACGCTGGTGGTATTCCTGGTCGTCAGCTGGAGTTCACACATTGTGCATGGCGAACGCAAGGTCGTCGGGGAGAGAACAAAAAAATGATGGCGAATATCTGGTGGTCCCTGCCGTTAACCCTGGTGGTGTTCTTTGCTGCGCGTAAGCTTGCGGTGCGTTTCAAAATGCCGTTGCTCAACCCGCTGCTGGTCGCCATGGTGGTGATTATTCCTTTTCTGCTGCTCACCGGCATTCCTTACGAGCGTTACTTCGCCGGGAGCAAGATCCTCAACGATTTGTTGCAGCCTGCCGTGGTGGCGCTGGCGTTTCCTTTATATGAGCAACTGCATCAGATCCGCGCGCGCTGGAAATCCATCATTACCATCTGCTTTGTGGGTAGCCTTGTTGCGATGATCACCGGTACCTCGGTGGCCTTATTGATGGGCGCGTCGCCGCAGATCGCCGCCTCTATCCTGCCTAAATCCGTCACCACACCGATTGCCATGGCCGTGGGCGGCAGCATCGGGGGCATTCCGGCCATCAGCGCCGTGTGCGTGATTTTCGTCGGTATCCTGGGCGCGGTGTTTGGTCATACGCTGCTGAATATCATGAAAATTCGGACCAAAGCGGCACGCGGTCTGGCGATGGGTACCGCCTCGCACGCGCTGGGCACCGCACGCTGCGCGGAACTGGATTATCAGGAAGGGGCATTCAGCTCGCTGGCGCTGGTGATCTGCGGGATTATCACTTCCCTGGTCGCGCCGTTTATCTTCCCGATTATTCTGGCAGTCATGGGCTAAAATTTGCGATGCGTCGCGCAAATTTCATTTTCATTTCATAAGTTGCACACATAATGAGATTTGGATCACATATAAAGGCCGTACGGCTCCGTACACTACCGATCCATTAACCTTGATGAGGCAACGTCATGCATCCACGTTTTCAAGCTGCTTTCTCTCAGCTTGCAGAGAATTTGCAATCAGCCCTGGCTCCGGTTCTGGCGGATGCGCATTTCCCCGCCCTGCTGACGGCAGATCAGGTCACGGCCCTTAAACAGGCAACGGGGCTGGACGAAGACGCGCTGGCTTTCGCCCTGCTGCCCCTGGCGGCTGCCTGCGCCCGCGCTGACCTTTCCCATTTTAACGTAGGCGCAATTGCGCGCGGCGTGAGCGGAACCTGGTACTTCGGCGGAAACATGGAGTTCATCGGTGCGACCATGCAGCAAACCGTCCACGCGGAGCAGAGCGCCATCAGTCACGCCTGGCTGCGCGGCGAAAAAGCCCTGCGCGCCATCACCGTCAACTATACCCCTTGCGGCCACTGCCGCCAGTTTATGAATGAGCTGAACAGCGGTCTTGAACTGCGTATCAACCTGCCGGGACGCGCACCGCATACGCTGGGTGATTACCTGCCGGATGCTTTCGGCCCGAAAGATCTTGAGATCAAAACCCTGCTGATGGACGAGCAGGACCACGGTTATGCGCTCTCGGGAGATGAGCTGAGCGAAGCGGCCATTGCCGCCGCCAATAAAAGCCACACGCCATACAGCAAATCTCCAAGCGGCGTCGCCCTTCAGTGCCGCGACGGCAGCATCTTCACCGGCAGCTATGCAGAGAACGCCGCATTTAACCCGACGCTGCCTCCGCTCCAGGGTGCCCTGAACCTGCTTAGCCTGAACGGGTATGACTACCCGGATATTCAGCGCGCAATCCTGGCTGAAAAGGCCGATGCGCCGCTGATCCAGTGGGACGCGACCGCAGCCACGCTGAAAGCGCTGGGCTGTTCAACCATCGACCGCGTGCTGCTGGCATAATCTGTTTGGCGGGCAGAGTTGCCCGCCAGTCTGACGAAAAACCCCTCAGTTGAATCGCTGTTTCTTGCGCTAACCAGGCGGGTACAGTAGCCTGAGGGAAATTTCATCATCGGTACGAGCCATCTGCATGTTAAAGCGCGTGTTTTACAGCCTGTCTGTCCTGGTCGGCATACTGCTGTTGATCGTGCTGGGTCTCGACCGCTGGATGAGCTGGAAAACAGCCCCCTACATTTTTGATGACCTACAGGATCTCCCCTACCGTCAGGTTGGTGTGGTGCTTGGCACCGCCAAGTATTACCGCACTGGCGTCATAAATCAGTATTACCGGTATCGTATTCAGGGCGCGCTGAACGCCTATAACAGCGGCAAGGTGAACTATCTGCTGCTGAGCGGCGATAACGCGCTGCAAAGCTATAACGAGCCGGTGACGATGCGCAAAGATCTGATTGCCGCAGGCGTCGACCCGGCCGATATCGTGCTCGACTACGCCGGATTCCGCACGCTTGATTCCATCGTGCGTACCCGCAAGGTGTTCGACACCAATGATTTCATCATCATTACCCAGCGTTTCCACTGCGAGCGGGCGCTGTTTATCGCCCTGCATATGGGCATTCAGGCGCAGTGTTATGCGGTGCCATCGCCAAAGGATATGCTGAGCGTGCGCGTACGTGAGTTTGGCGCTCGTTTTGGCGCGCTGGCTGACCTGTACTTATTCAAACGTGAACCGCGCTTTTTAGGCCCGCTGGTGCCGATCCCAACGATGCACGAAGTGCCGGAGAATGCACAGGGTTACCCGGCGGTAACGCCAGAGCAGTTGCTGGAAATTCAGAAGAAGTAATAACTTTTGTCGGGTGGCGGCTTCGCCTTACCCGACCTACGATCGCGATTTTGTAGGCCCGGTGAGCGTCGCGCCACCAGGCAAAAAAAGGCCCGCTACGTGAGCGGGCCTTTTCATTCTGAAGATCTTACTTCTTACGCGCGTACTTCAGTGAATCCAGCGCAACCGCGAAGATGATGATGGCGCCCTTGATGATGTACTGCCAGTAGGGGTTCACGCCGATGTAGGTCAGGCCGTAGTTGATAACGGTGAAGATGATCACACCGGTCACCACGCCCAGCACGGTCCCCACGCCGCCGCTGAAGGAGACGCCGCCAACCACGCAGGCTGCAATCGCATCCAGTTCGTACATAAAGCCGAGGTTGTTGGTTGCAGAGCCGATACGGCCCGCTTCCAGCATCCCGCCGAAGGCGTAGAAGACCCCGGACAGGGCGTAAATCATCAGCAGGTTCAGAGCCACGTTGACCCCGGACACTTTCGCCGCTTCAGGGTTACCGCCGATAGCAAAGATGTTTTTACCGAAGCGGGTTTTGTTCCACAGGATCCAGACGAACGCCACCGCAATCAGCGCATAGAAGGTGATGTAGGAGAGACGGAAGCTGCCCAGCGCAACAAACCCCTGCGTGAAGGTCGAGAAGCCGCTGTCGAAGCCAGAGATTGGAGACGCGCCGACGAAATCGTAGTACAGGGAGTTGATACCATAAACGATGATCATCGTGCCAAGCGTGGTGATGAATGGCGTCACGTTCAGGTAAGCAATGATGATGCCGTTAATCAGGCCAATTACCGCGCCGATGGCGCACACGATCAGGATCACCACGAAAATCGGCATGGTCGCCATCTCCGGGAACACCTTGTTGGCGTTTTCCATCGACTGCAACAGGGTTGCCGCAATGACCGCCGCCAGACCCACCTGGCGCCCTGCCGAAAGGTCAGTCCCTTGGGTAACGATAAGCCCCGCCACGCCAAGCGCGATAATAATACGTACGGAAGACTGGGTCAGAATGTTACTCAAGTTCAGCAGACTTAAGAACGTAGGGTCCTGGAAAATAATAATCGCCAGCAAGACTAAAAGAACAACGTAAATACCGCCTTCTTTCAGATAAGTGAGAAAACTTTTTTTATTTAACGCACTCATGAGGAGCCCCTGATCTTAAAGGTGCAAAGACGCAAGACGCAAAATTTCGTTTTGCGTTGTCGTTTTGGTTTCAACAATACCGGCAACGAGACCATTGCTCATAACCAGAATACGGTCTGTGATCCCTAACAATTCCGGCATTTCGGAAGAAATAATAATGATCCCTTTATCTTTTTTCGCCAGCTCGGCGATCAGCTGGTAAATCTCAAATTTTGCACCCACGTCGATACCGCGCGTAGGTTCATCCAGCATCAGAATTTCAGGCTGGGTTAATAGCCAGCGACCAATAATGACTTTCTGCTGGTTCCCTCCCGAGAGTGAGCCAATTTGCGTGCGGTGGCCCGGCGTTTTCACGCGCATGGAGTCAATCACCCACTGGGTATCGCTCTTCATGCGGGAATTATCCAGCAGCCCGACTTTATTTTTGTAATTGCGAATATTAGAAATTAACGAGTTAAAGTTAATATCCAGATAAGCGTAAATACCGGTGGAACGACGCTCTTCCGTCACCAGCGCAAAGCCATTATTAATGGCTTCGTTGGCGTTGTGGTTGTTGATCTTCTTACCGTGCAGCGTAATGGTGCCTTCGGCTTTCTCACGGATACCAAACAGGGTTTCCACGATATCGGTGCGCTTAGCGCCCACCAGCCCTGCGATGCCAAGGATCTCCCCCTTGTGCAGATCGAAAGAGACATCGCGGATAGACGGCTGACGCAGCGAGGTCAGGTTACGCACCTCCAGAATCACTTCGCCTGGCTTGTTTTCTTTATCCGGGAAGCGCTGGTTCAGAGAACGGCCAACCATCATGGCGATGATCTTGTCCATATCCAGCCCTTCCAGCGGCTGGGTGGCGATCCACTGGCCGTCGCGCAGGATGGTGATTTCATCGCACAGCTGGAAGATCTCTTCCATTTTATGTGAGATATAGACAATGCCGCAGCCGCGATCTTTCAGCTTACGAATAATGGTAAAAAGGTGGTTAACCTCTTTTTCCGTTAATGACGATGTCGGTTCATCCATGATCACGATTTTCGCATCATAGGAGAACGCTTTGGCAATTTCGATCATCTGCATCTGGGAAACGGATAATGTCCCGACGCGTGCGCGCGGGTCGATATCAATATCCAGCTCATCAAAAATGGCTTTGGTGTCGCGATACATTTTATCCTGATCGACAAAGACACCTTTGGTTGGATAACGACCCAACCACATATTATCCATAACTGAACGTTGCAGAACCAGGTTTAATTCCTGGTGTACCATCGAGATACCGTTCTCCAGCGCTTCTTTCGCTGAATGGAAGTCGATCTCTTTTCCCTGAAAAAGAATGCTGCCAGAATCTTTTTGATAGATCCCAAAGAGGCATTTTAATAATGTTGATTTACCCGCACCGTTTTCACCCATTAACGCATGAATAGAGTGTGGACGAACTTTTAAATTAACATTATCGAGCGCCTTAACACCGGGGAATGACTTGTTGACACCGGTCATTTCCAACAAGTATTCACCGGACGACTGAGTAGTTGTGCTGACCATAATTATACCTTGTTGGCCTCGCATATCGCGTTATAAAAGGGCGCAACGAATTGCGCCCAGTGAAGACAATGCAGATAACTTATTTACCGATAAACTCAGCCAGGTTGGACTGGTCTACGCCCACGTAAGGAACGCGAACGATTTTGTTGTCAATTTTCCAGTTAGTCCCGTCAGCGGCGCCTTTACCGTCGGCCAGGTTTTTCGCCAGATCGAAGGTGGCTTTCGCCTGGTTGTTGGCATCGTTCAGCACGGTACCGGCCATAGCGCCAGATTTCACCAGCGCCAGCGCTTCTGGCAGGGCATCCACACCGAATACAGGAATGGCGGATTTGTTGTGGGCTTTCAGCGCTTCTACCGCACCCATTGCCATCGCATCGTTATTGGCGATGACCACTTCAATTTTGTTGGCGTTCGGACCAGAGAGCCACGCGTCCATCTTATCTTTCGCCTGAGCGGTGTCCCACATTGCGGTGTCTAACGCCAGCTGCTGGGTTTTCAGGCCCTTGTCGTTCAGCTCTTTAATAACGTAGGTGGTACGTGCTTCAGCATCCGGATGGCCCGGTTCGCCTTTCAGCAGAACGAACTGAATCTGACCATCTTTGTTCAGATCCCAGTTCGGGTTCGCCGCCCAGTGTTTCGCAATCAGATCGCCCTGGATAATCCCGGACTCTTTGGAGTCGGTACCCACGTAATACGCTTTATCGTAGCTGTCTAACGCCTTACGGGAAGGTTCTTTGTTGAAGAAGACAATTGGCACGTTCTGGCCGCGCGCTTTCTCGATCACCGTGCCTGCCGCAGCCGGGTCAACCAGGTTAATAGCCAGCGCTTTCACGCCTTTTGCCAGAAGAACGTCAATCTGATCGTTCTGTTTGGACTGGTCATTCTGGGAGTCATTCATCAGCAACTGCACGTCTGGCGCTGATTTAGCATCTTTTTCAATTGCTTTACGCACAACGGACATGAAGTTGTCGTCGTATTTATAGATAGTCACGCCAATACGGGTATCCGCTGCGTGCGCTGCTGCGCCAAAAAGCATGCTTGCCATGACAGCAGACAGAGTCAACACCTTCTTATTCATGGTATCTCCGGTTTTTTTTTATGCAGGGTAGTTCTTGTGAAAAACGGTCGGCGGGCAGAAGTTAATAAAACGTTACTGATCGCCGAAGTTCACTTATAAAATGTCCAGCTTCCGTGTTCGGTAACGCTCCAGAAATGCGTTTTATTCGTTGTTTGAGGCATGCTGGTAACGGTAAAAGTGAATAATCACCGTTACATTGTGTTTCAGCCCCTAAAACGCTGACATCATAGACAGCGGCTTGTTAAGATACTGTGAATTTACTCACAGATTGAAAACGGTTACATCACGTGATGTTATCAGTTAGTGATCGGAGCCACAGTTTGTCGGATAGCGACCGAATGGCGGCGTACTAAAGTCGGCATAAAACAATGCGTTGCGTCAGGATCTAACAGCCCTGCCGCCCCCTGTAACGCCAGCTCTGTCGCCAGTTTCGCCATCGACGCAATGGGGTAACGCACCGTTGTCAGCTGCGGATCGGTGTAACGGGCAATCGGGATATCGTCAAAGCCGATCAGCGATAAATGCTGCGGCACCGCAATGCCGTTGTCTTTCAGCGCGGTAAGCGCACCTGCCGCCATGCTGTCGTTATAGGCAAACACGGCCGTCAGCTGAAGATTACGCCCCAGCAGTTCCACCATTGCCGCTTCACCGCCCTGCATGTCCGGCGAACCGGTACCTACCCAGCTTTCCAGCGGCGCAATGCCCTGCTCTTTCAGGGCGTTTTGCCAGCCCTCGCGGCGCATCATGTCGTCTTCAATACCGTGGCTGGAGGCCAGATAACCAATGCGCTGATGGCCGTTGCTGATGAGCATCCGCGTCGCCATCATCGCGCCGCTGATGTTATCCAGACCGACGCAGCGGTGCGCGTAGCCGGGGACGATACGATTGATCAGCACCATGCCGGGGATCTGCTCCATAAACCCGGCCAGCTCTTCATCGCTCAGGGCTTTAGAGTGCACAATCAGGGCGTTACAGCGCTGGCGGATCAGTACCTCAATGGCATAACGCTCTTTTTCAGCCTCGTGATAGCTGTTGCCAATCAGCACATATTTCTGGTGCTGCTGGGCAACGACGTCCACCGCTTTGACCAGCGCGCCGAAGAAGGCGTCAGACACGTCCATCACCACTACGCCAATGGTATCGCTGACCTGCGTCGCCAGCGCCTGGGCATTAGCGTTTGGCCGGTACCCCAGCTGGGTCACGGCTTTCATTACGGTTTCACGCGTTTCAGGGCTGACCAGCGCACTGTTGTTCAGCACGCGGGAGACAGTAGCAACAGAAACACCCGCCTGGCGGGCGACGTCACGAATGGTGATCATATTCACCACCCTTTAAAGGATTGCAGCAACTCACAGACACCCCCTGTGTTTAGCAAGGTGGCTATTCTGGCAGCGAGAGAGAGGAGACTACGTGAAGAAGCTCACACAAATGAAAACGCTTACATCCGTTTTGTTAATGATTGTGATCCAGATCGTTATCTGGATGTATTACGCAATGACACGCCCGAAGCACGGGCGGTTAACCGTCGCCATGCCCATTCCAGCGGGCCCTGGCGGAAAAAACGCAGCCAGACAACCGAAAACACCACGTTAACAATCCAGACCGGAATAACAAACGCCAGCAGCGTCAGGCGGTCGAATTTCATAAACAGGCCGAATCGGTAGAAAAGCGTGGTGCATATCAGCGTTTGCAGGATGTAATTGCTTAACGCCATCCGCCCAACGCAGGCCACCGCACTGACGATCCACAGGCGGGAAAGCTGGGGCCAGAAGCCGTAGATCAGCGCCGCATAGCCAATAGTCTGGAACGGCGCGCTCAGTTCGCGCGGCACCTGCAACAGGAATGCACACCAGCGGTAATCCCACTGAAGATGCCACTGCATCATCACCGCCGGGAGGTTGATGATCACGCCGAGCAGCACCAGCCCTGCTCCCGTACGACGATAGTGTCGCAGGCTAAATTCCCCTTTCAGCCAGCCGGTGCGCATCAGGGCTGCGCCCATCAGCATCATCCCCGCCAGTTGCCAGCCGTATTGCGCGCCCAGCGCCAGCAGGTTATCGCCGAGCATATCGGCCCGGTTGCCTATCGCTTCCATGCCGCCTTTCAGCTTCCAGAACTGCTCATATTGCAGGTTGGCCGCATCCGGGATCCATGAACGACTGGTGGAAGCATCGGCAATCATGCCAAGCAGCAATAACACGGCCAGTCCCATGACATAGAGCATCACGCCGGTATTAAACAGGCTTTTCACACCGGGCGCGTCGCGGATCAGCCGCCAGCAAATCAGCCCCACCAGACCATACGCGAGCAGAATATCGCCGTCCCAGAACAGCAGCCCGTGAATAAAACCGAGGATAACCAGCAGCGTTAAACGCGACTGGATCCAGCGCGTACCGCGTTTGAGGAGAAGCTGAAGTCCCGCGCCAAACAGAAGCGCAAAGAGGGTCAGGAATTTAACCTGTGCAAAGAGATCGAGGATTGCCCACGTCCAGGCGTCGCTGCGCGTGATGTCGCCATACCACGCAGGATTCAGATAAGCGGCCTTCGGCAGACCGAAGGCGCTGATATTCAGCAGCAGGATACCGAGAATGGCGACGCCGCGAACAAAATCGAGCGTGACGTTTCGCTCCATGGTCCCTGCCCTGTCTGATTAGTTGTGGTGACGCACGGCGCGCAGGAACTCCTGGCGGGTGTTCTGGCTCGATTTGAACAGGCCGCCCAGCGAAGTGGTGGTGGTTGCGCTGGTTGCATCACGCACGCCGCGCGCCTTCACGCAGTAGTGCACCGCGTCGATAGACACCGCCACGTTGTTAGTACCCAACAGAGTTTGCAGTGCGGTCAGGATCTGCTGCGTCAGACGCTCCTGCACCTGCGGACGCTGGGCAAAAAACTGCACGATGCGGTTGATCTTGGACAGGCCAATGACCGTATCTTTTGGAATATAGGCCACCGTCGCTTTACCATCGATGGTCACAAAGTGATGCTCGCAGGTGCTGGTCAGCGTGATATCGCGTACCGTCACCATCTCATCGACCTTCATCTTATTTTCAATGACGGTGATTTTCGGGAAGTTCGCGTAATCCAGGCCGGAGAAAATTTCGTCGACGTACATCTTCGCGATGCGGTGCGGCGTCTCCATCAGGCTGTCGTCGCTCAGATCGAGATTCAGCAGTTGCATGATCTCCGTCATATGGCCGGCGATCAGACTCTTGCGGGTATCATTGTCCAGCTCCTGCACGGGCGGGCGCAGTGGCGTTTCAAGACCGCGCGCAACCAGCGCTTCATGGACAAGGGCTGCTTCTTTACTGAGTGATGACATTCTTTTCTCCTGCAGGTGTGGCGTCTTTTGCCCTCGTTGTGGCAAAAGTGTGCGCTCATTGTGCGTGAGGCGACGCACATAATCCAGTATTCACGACGATAATTATTGCAATTGCTGTTGCCTTTCAGCCTGACGGTTCCAGACTAACGCTCCGCCAACGAACAGCGCGATCCCCGCCAGCCCCAGCGCAGGTTCCAGCCGATGCGTGAGCCAGGTCGACAGTGCCGACGTGACCGGACCCACCAGCTGACCAATGGCATACCCGGTGGTGAGCAGTCCCGCCATATAACGCGTGTGGTCTGGCGCCAGCTCGCGACCGTACAAAAGAGAGAGCTGCACGGCGCAGAGGAACCCGCCGCCCACCAGCAGCCCACCCGTCAGCAAGCCGCCTATGCCCGGCAGCAGCCAGGCCGCCAGCACGCCAATCCCCTGTAACCACAGAACAATCGCCAGCCTGCGGTTAGCGCTTGATGTATGCCGCAGGGCAATGCTGAGCGCAATTCCCACCACCGAGGCGGCGCCAAATATCGGCCAGACAAACTGGGCAAACAGGCTGCCAGGAAAACGCACCGCCGCCATTTGCGATAAAAAGGTCGCCGGGAGGATATAGCCGAACCCTGCCAGGCTGTAGCTCCAGACCAGACGCTTGAGATCTGCGGTCAGCAGCAGCGGTTCAGGCGCGGTACCGGGCCGATGGAGCTGCCCGGACCGCGGCAGGTAGCGCGCCACCAGCACAATCAGCACCAGCGCCAGTACGCCGTAGATTTGCCATGCCGCCCCGGCGGACAAGGATTTCGCCTGAATATAGACCGCCAGCAGGCCGCTCAGGGCGATGCCGGCCCCGGGTCCGGCAAAGACGGCCGCACTGAGTCCCGGTTTGCCCAGTTGCCCCAGCCGCTCGTTGGTCCAGGCGGCAATCAGCACCATCGACCAGCCGCTCATGCAGCCGATCACAAAGCGCAGCAGACCGTGAACAACGGCATTATCTGCCGCCGCGGAGAGCAGCGTTAGCGCCACCGCACCGGTGATGCCAAGCCAGAGACGCGTTTCAACGAAGCGATGGGCGCGCATGGCATCCCATGCCCCCACCAGATAGCCCAGATAGTTCATTGCCGCCACCAGCCCCGCGCTGGTAAGCGTGAGTTGCCCGGCGGCTATCATCAGCGGCACCTGAGGCGTGAAGGCGAAGCGCCCTATCCCCATCGCCACGACCAGAACCACAAATCCGCTGAGCGCGATACGCAGCGCCATGATCGCTCCAATTGTTAAAGAAAAGTAAATTTATGATGCAACATCTCGCCGTCCTGCGAAAGTGAAAGTTGCTCACAGGTCAATGAAAACTCTGTATTATGCGTTTTATGAATCGTCTTACCTTTAAGGAGCCCTGCATGGAACTGCTCGAAGAGCATCGTTGTTTTGAAGGTCGACAGCAGCGCTGGCGGCACGACTCCACCACGCTGAATTGTGCTATGACGTTCAGCATTTTCCTGCCCCCTGCGGACAATCCACCGGTGCTGTACTGGCTTTCAGGCCTGACCTGCAACGACGAAAACTTCACCACCAAAGCGGGTGCCCAGCGTATTGCCGCCGAACTGGGCATTGCGCTGGTGATGCCAGATACCAGCCCGCGTGGCGATGACGTGGCCGACGATGCCGGATACGATTTGGGTAAAGGCGCCGGGTTCTATCTCAACGCCACGGAAGAACCGTGGGCGAGCCATTACCGCATGTATGACTACATTCGCGATGAACTGCCTGCCCTGGTGCACTCTCAGTTCGCGGTCAGCGAGCGCTGCGCGATAAGCGGACATTCGATGGGTGGCCACGGGGCGCTGATAATGGCGCTGAAAAATCCGGGGAAATACACCAGCGTGTCCGCATTTGCGCCGATTGTGAACCCAACGCTGGTGCCGTGGGGGCAAAAAGCCTTTACGCACTATCTGGGTGAAGATGCAGAAAAATGGCAGGAATGGGACAGCTGCGCGTTGATGCTGGCGAGCGATTCGGTGAATGCGATCCCGATGCTTATCGATCAGGGCGATGCGGATCAGTTCCTCGCCGGACAGCTACAGCCTGCGGTGCTGGCGGAAGCCGCGCGCATGAAGGACTGGCCGCTAACGCTGCGCATTCAGCCGGGATACGACCACAGCTATTACTTCATGGCGTCCTTTATTGAGGATCATCTCCGCTTCCATGCGGAGCATCTGTTCAGATAAGTTCCGCCTTTTGCCCGGTAGCGCCTCCTGCCTACCGGGTCTTCCCCTCCCCCTCTTTACATACTTCTATCCGCTTGAATCCAGCCTGATTTCTGTCTCCGACACCCAAACACAAATGATTTCAATTATCATTTGTGTTTACAATTCTACATTCTTTTGTACAATTCCAGGCTCTTCTCCATCTCAAAGAGTTCTTACAAGACAAAAACATACAGTTCTCAGGGTTATCCCGATGGAGTTTTATTCATTTTTATACGGAATGTACAAATGACAATACCGCGCATTAAGCTCCTGGCCGTCGCCATTGGCGCTGCCACATGTTCCCCCTTCGTTCACGCAGCCGATCAGGACACCGTTGTCGTCACCGCGACGGGTTTTGAACAAAAAATCCAGAATGCCCCCGCCTCCATCTCTGTGATTTCAAAACAGCAGATTGAAGATAAAGCCTACCGTGATGTTACCGATGCCCTGAGAGACGTCCCGGGCGTTGTCGTCACTGGCGGCGGGAGCAGCAGTGATATCAGTATTCGCGGCATGGCCTCTCAGTACACCCTGTTCCTGGTGAACGGCAAACGCGTCAGTACGCGAAGCACCCGCCCCAACAGCGACAACTCGGGTATTGAACAAGGCTGGCTGCCGCCGCTGGAGTCCATTGAGCGCATCGAGGTCATCCGCGGCCCGATGTCCTCGCTTTACGGCTCCGATGCTATGGGTGGCGTAATTAACGTCATTACCAAAAAAGTCTCGAACACTAAAGCCTGGACCGGTTCGTTGCATGGCGATGCGACCTTCCAGGAAAACAATGATTCCGGCGATATCTTCCAGACCAACGCCTACGCTTCTGGTCCCCTGATCGACGGACTGCTGGGCGCAAAAGTGACGGGGCTGTTGTCACGCCGCGCAGAAGATAAAATCGTGAACGGCTATAACGAGCAGAAAATGCGTAACGGTGGCATTACGCTGAACTTCACGCCGGACGAGAAGAACGATTTCGACCTCGACTTTGCTCGCGAGCTTCAGGACAGAAACAGCACCCCGGGGATGTCGAAAGCGGCTGAAACCTGCCGGGGAACAACCTGTACGCCAAATACCAAAAGCGACTCGCGCTATGAGCACACGACCTACTCCTTAACGCACAGCGGGTATTACGACGACTTCAATACCACCAGCTATATCCAGCAGGAAGAGACCAATAATCCAGGTCGCAAAATGCGCTCCTATAACACCACCTTCAACAACCAGAACCAGATTTTCCTCGGCGATCATACGTTGACCCTCGGCGGGCAGTATCGTTATGAGAAACTGCGCGACAAGGGTAATCAGCTGGAAGCTGCTGACGGCCTGAACAAACTGACGCGCTGGAGCTGGGCCCTGTTTGCCGAAGATGAATGGGCAATGACGGAAAGCTTTACGTTGACCGGCGGCCTGCGTATGGACAAAGACCAAAACTACGGTACTAACTGGACGCCGCGCGGTTACGGCGTATGGCACCTGGCCGATCAGTGGACGTTAAAAGGGGGGGTTTCGGCTGGCTATCGTGCGCCGGATCTGCGTCAGTCGTCTGCCAGCTGGGGCCAGGTAACGGGTGGCGGCCGTCTTGACGGTATCATCGTTGGCAACCCGGATCTGAAACCAGAGAAGAGTCTGAGCGAAGAGCTCGCCCTGCTCTGGGATAACAACGATAACCTGAATGCCGGCGTAACGCTGTTTAATACCGACTTCAAGGACAAGATTACGGAAGTTCGCCGCTGTAACAGCAGCGCCGATCCCGCCTGTACGATTGGCGATCACAGCTATGATTTCGTCAGCGATCGCGTCAACGTGGACAAAGCCAACATGCGCGGTGTGGAGTCCTCCTTCGGGTGGAAGATCACGCGTGATGTGAACTGGACTGCAAACTACACCTATACGGAGTCTGAGCAGAAGAGCGGCCAGTTCTCCGGCAAGCCACTGAACAAAATGCCGAAACACATGTTCAACACCACCCTGGACTGGCAGGCGACGCCAGATGTCGGATTCTGGAGCCGTCTCAACCTGCGCGGTAAAACGTCTGAGTACCTGAGCCGCACGTCAATGTCCCAGGGTACGCCGTCCTACACTCAGGTTGATGTCGGTATGCGCTACAACGCCAACAAAAACCTGCTGGTTACTGCCGGTGTGTATAACGTGCTCGATAAGCAGATTGATTACGATACGTATGACACCGTGCTGGATGGCCGTCGCTACACCGTCGGCATGACCTACAGCTTCTGATCTGCCCATAAAAAAGCCCGCTCAACTGAGCGGGCTAAAAAAGAGGAAGTGCGGTTATTGTTTAAATCGTTCCGGGAAATCCATTTCACTGTAGCGAACGAAGCGTGTTCCTTTCGTCAGTTTGTAGCCAAACCAGATGATCAGGAACAGCGGAATGCCAATATAGGTGGCCGTGACGGCGCCCCAGTCAATGGTGTCCGCAAGGAAGGCCTCATAGTTCTGACCCAGGGTAATAATCAGGCACAGAACGAAGGCGAAGATCGGCCCCAGCGGGAAGAACCCTGACCGGTACGGCAGATTATTCAGATCATGACCCTGCTTGACGTACCCGCGACGGAAACGGTAGTGGCTGATGGCAATGCCCAGCCAGGCAATGAAGCCCGTCATACCAGAGGTGTTAAGCAGCCACAGGTAGACCGTCTGATTGCCGAACATGGAGGTCAGGAAACAGAGACCCGCAATCACCGTGGTCGCATACAGCGCGTTGCGCGGCACGCCACCGCGAGACAGTTTCGAGAAAATACGCGGCGCTTTACCGTCGCAGGCCAGGGTGTAGAGCATGCGGGTGGAGGCGTACATCCCGGAGTTACCCGCAGACAGTACCGCCGTCAGGATCACCGCGTTCATCACCGCCGCGGCAGAGAGCAGACCCGCGTGCTGGAAGACCAGCGTGAACGGGCTGACGCTGATGTCTTTCACATCGTTACGCAGCAGGCTTGGGTCGGTATACGGAATAATCAGGCTGATAATCAGGATCGCGAACACATAGAACAGCAGGATACGCCAGAACACCTGACGCACCGCGCGCGGAATGTTCTTCTCCGGGTTTTCGGATTCACCGGCCGCGATACCAATCAGCTCGGTACCCTGGAAGGAGAAACCGACAATCATCGCCACGCCAATCATCGCCGAGAAGCCCCCGGCAAACGGCGCATCGCCTATAGTCCAGTTACTCCAGCCCGCCGGTTCAGCCCCTTTGAAAATACCAACGATCATCGCCACACCGACGACGATAAAGATGATGACGGTTGCCACTTTAATCAAAGAGAACCAGTATTCCGCTTCGCCAAAGCCGCGCACGGAGATGTAGTTCAGCAGGAAGATGACCGCCAGGAACAGGGCGCTCCAGATCCAGCCTGGCGTGTCCGGGAACCACCAGGTCATCACCAGTTGTGCGGCGACGAGGTCAACGGCGATGGTCACCGCCCAGTTGTACCAGTAGTTCCAGCCCAGCGCGAAGCCGAAGCCTTCCTCAACGTATTTTTGTCCGTAGGTCGAAAACGAACCAGACACCGGCATGTATGCCGCCAGTTCACCCAGGCTGGTCATCAGGAAGTAGACCATCAGGCCAATCAGGATATAAGAGAATAATGCCCCACCCGGGCCGGCTGCCGAAATTGTTGCGCCAGAGGCAACGAAAAGACCCGTACCGATGGAGCCGCCAATGGCGATCATCGTCAGGTGACGCGCCTTAAGTGCGCGACGTAGCGCGGGCGCTTCTGTGGTTTTAGTTTCTGAAACCA
This sequence comes from Enterobacter cloacae complex sp. 397G4, assembly GCF_050031515.1. NCBI lineage: Bacteria > Pseudomonadati > Pseudomonadota > Gammaproteobacteria > Enterobacterales > Enterobacteriaceae > Enterobacter > Enterobacter cloacae complex sp. 397G4. The sequence goes on from NZ_JBLGWE010000001.1 coordinate 3,202,643, forward strand.
TGTGAAAATGCTGTCCATTCAATAAATGAGGCGCGATTGTAGCAGACGATCTGCGTTGCTTCCGGCAGAAATGCTCAGTTATAAGAGAGCTTCATGACTCGGCCAGGATTATAAGTAAAGCATAAAAATGTGGGGTGATAAGCGCACATAGCCCCGGTAAGCGAAGCGCCACCGGGGAACGTTAAATGGCGCAGTAGCGCAGAAAACGCTGGAGCGAGCTGGAAAGGTGTTTCTGACGATGATGGATGCACCACAGCGTGCGCACCAGCTTCGGCAGCGGAACGGGGATCTCAACCAGAGAGCCGGTCTCCAGCTGTTCGGCAATCACCCGTCGGGAAAGACAGCTAATGCCCAGGCCATGACGCACCGCATGCTTAATCGCCTCGGAGTTACCTAACTCCATCCCTAACTGGAACTGCGGCAGATGGGACAGCAGCAGATAATCGACAATCTCACGCGTGCCGGAGCCCTGCTCTCGCAGGATCCACTGCGCCTGCGCCAGACGCTCCAGCGTCACCTCGCCCTGGAGTAAAGAAGAGGCCGGGGAGGCAAACACCACCAGCTCATCCTCCAGCCAGGGTTCCGCAATGATATCCACGTTGTGGCACGGCCCTTCGATAAGCCCGATGTCCACGCGGAAATCGATCACCGCGTTGATCACGTCCTGGCTGTTGCCGACGCTCATTTCCAGCGGCAGGGTCGGAAAATCCCGGCGGTAGCGGGCAATCACTTCCGGCAGGATGTAGTTACCGATCGTGCTGCTGGCGTAGACGCGAATAGCGCCGTTGTCCTCGCGGAACAGCTGTTCGATCTCCGTTGCCTGCTCCAGCAAGGCCAGGGCACGCGGGTACAGCAGGCGGCCATGTTCGTTCACCACCAGCCGCTTTCCTACCCTGTCGAAAAGCTGAACGCCCAGTTGCCCTTCAAGATCGGTCAAGGCCGCGCTAACGGCGGACTGCGAGAGCGCCAGCATTTGTGACGCCTGGGTTGTCGAGCCGCTTTTCAGCACCTCGGCAAAAACTTCCAGCTGACGCAATGTAATGTGCATGGTTGCTTACCACTTATAAAGATTGATTATAAATATATAATCAATTTTATTTTTAAGCCAGAGCGCCGTAACCTTTAGCCAGACAAAGGAGAAGGTTATGTCAGAAATCACCTTACAACATCATCGTACAGTGTGGCACTTCGTGCCGGGTCTCGCGCTCAGCGCCGTGGTTACCGGCGTGGCTTTATGGGGCGGGAGTATACCGGCGGTTGCCGGCGCAGGGTTCAGCGCCCTGACGCTGGCCATTCTGCTTGGCATGGTGGTCGGGAACACCGTTTATCCACACATCTGGAAATCCTGCGACGGCGGCGTGATTTTCGCCAAGCAGCATTTATTACGTCTCGGGATCATCCTTTATGGCTTCCGTCTCACCTTTTCGCAGATTGCGGATGTCGGTGTCAGCGGGATTGCCATTGACGTCCTGACCCTTTCGAGCACCTTTTTACTGGCGTGCTTTATCGGCCAGAAGATCTTTGGGCTGGACAAACAGACCAGCTGGCTGATCGGTGCGGGTAGCAGCATCTGCGGCGCGGCGGCGGTACTGGCAACAGAACCCGTCGTTAAAGCCGAAGCCAGTAAAGTCACGGTTGCCGTCGCGACGGTAGTTATCTTCGGTACGCTGGCGATCTTCCTGTATCCGGCCATGTATCCGCTGGTGGCGCACTGGTTTAGTCCGGAAACCTACGGCATTTATATCGGCTCAACCATGCACGAAGTGGCGCAGGTGGTGGCGGCAGGTCACGCCATTAACCCGGAAGCGGAAAACGCGGCGGTCATCGCCAAAATGCTGCGCGTGATGATGCTGGCCCCGTTCCTGATTTTCCTCGCGGCGCGGGTTAAACAACTTGCTCCGGCAGGCGGCAGCGAGAAAAGCAAAATCACCATTCCGTGGTTTGCGATCCTGTTCATCGTGGTCGCTGTCTTCAACTCTTTCCACCTGCTGCCAAAAGCGATGGTGGATATGCTGGTGACGCTGGATACGGTCCTGCTGGCGATGGCGATGGCGGCGCTGGGCGTCACCACACACGTCAGCGCGCTGAAAAAAGCCGGCGCGAAACCGCTGCTGATGGCGCTGGTGCTGTTCATCTGGCTAATCGTTGGCGGTGGTGCGATTAACCTCGCCGTGCACAGCCTGTTGGCATAAACCATCTCGTCCTTCTCCTGTTAACCCGCTATCATAGGCATTTCGGGTTAACAGGAGTCTTTTTATGAAATATGTTGGAGCGCACGTCAGCGCTGCCGGTGGCCTTGCGAATGCCGCCATTCGCGCCGCCGAAATCGAGGCGACCGCTTTCGCCCTGTTCACCAAAAACCAGCGCCAGTGGCGCGCCGCAGCGCTCACCGCTGAAGTGATTGATGATTTCAAAGCCGCCTGTGAGAAATACCACTATGGGCCTGGCCAAATCCTTCCCCACGACAGCTACCTCATTAACCTCGGTCACCCGGTTGCCGAGGCGCTGGAAAAATCCCGCGAAGCGTTCCTGGATGAGGTTCAGCGCTGTGAACAGCTGGGGCTGACGCTGCTGAACTTCCATCCCGGCAGCCATCTGATGCAGATTGACGAAGACGCCTGTCTGGCGCGCATCGCCGAGTCCATCAACATGACGCTGGATAAAACCCAGGGCGTGACGGCGGTGATTGAGAATACTGCCGGTCAGGGCAGCAACCTCGGCTTTAAGTTTGAGCATCTGGCGGCGATCATCGACGGCGTGGAAGATAAATCCCGCGTGGGGGTGTGCATCGATACCTGTCACGCCTTTGCCGCTGGCTATGACCTGCGCACAACCGAGGCCACGAAAAATACCTTCGAGGAGTTCGAGCGTATTGTCGGTTTTAAATACCTTCGCGGTATGCACTTAAACGATGCGAAAAGCGCGTTCGGCAGCCGCGTTGACCGCCACCACAGCCTGGGCGAAGGCAACATCGGCCATGATGCGTTCCGCTTTATCATGCAGGACGCCCGCTTCGACGGTATTCCGATGGTGCTCGAAACCATTAACCCGGATATCTGGGCGGAAGAGATTGCCTGGCTGAAGGCGCAGCAAACCGCTGACCAGGCGGCATAAAAAAAGCCGGGCTGCTTACGCACCCGGCTTTTTTTGTAGGTCGGGTAAGGCGAAGCCGCCACCCGACACCTCTTTTAGGCTGCTTTTGCGACCACTTCCGCTTCCGGGCGCTTCAGCACCGCGTAAGACAGGCCTGCCACCAGCGTACCGGCAACAATCGCCAGCAGATAACCCAGTACCGGCGTGATGGCGCCAGGGATCAGCAGGACGAACAGACCGCCGTGCGGCGCCATCAGTTTCGCACCTACCGCCATGGAGATAGCCCCCGTCACCGCACCACCCACGATGCAGCACGGCAGAACACGCATTGGATCGCGTGCCGCAAACGGGATTGCGCCTTCGGTGATGAAGCACAGGCCCAGCACCAGCGCCGCTTTACCGCCTTCCTGCTGCGCTTTATCGAACTTACGGCGGGCAATAATCGTCGCCAGACCGAGCGCCAGCGGAGGCACCATACCGGCCGCCATGATCGCCGCCATCGGCGCGTAGGTCTGGGTACTTAGCAGGCCAACGCCAAACGCATATGCCGCTTTGTTTACCGGACCACCCATGTCGGTACACATCATACCGCCGAGGATTGCGCCCAGCAGCACCGCGTTCGCCGTCCCCATGGTTTGCAGCCAGTGGGTCAGACCTTCCAGAATGCCCGCGACCGGCTTACCAATCAGGTAAATCATCGCCAGACCGACCACCAGGCTGGAAATCAGCGGGATGATCAGGATAGGTTTCAGCGCCTCCATACTCTGCGGTAGCTTCAGCTTCGAGCTGATCAGCTTCGCCACATAACCGGCGAGGAAACCGGCAATGATACCGCCGATAAAGCCAGAACCGGTGCTCACGGCGAGCATACCGCCGATAAGACCCGGCGTCAGACCCGGACGGTCAGCAATGGAGAAGGCGATAAAGCCCGCCAGCACCGGCACCATCAACGCAAACGCGGAGCCGCCGCCAATCTGCATCAACGCGGCCGCCAGTGTGCCCGGCTCTTTAAACGCCTCGATACCAAAGGCGAAGGAGAGCGCAATACACAGGCCGCCCGCCACCACCATCGGCAGCATGTAGGACACGCCGGTCAGCAGGTGACGATACGCGCCCGCAGACTCTTTTTTCCCTTCGGTCGCAGTTTTAGCCGCACCGGTTGCCTGATACGGTTTGGCTTCTGCCAGCGCCTTATCAAATTCCTGCGCGGTCTTCTTCAGCGCCAGGCCGGTAGAGGTACGGTACATCGGCTTGCCGGCAAACTTCGCCAGATCCACTTCGATATCCGCCGCCACAATCACCAGATCGGCTTCCGCCACCTCTTCCGGCGTGATGGCATTGCCCGCACCAACAGAGCCGCGGGTTTCAACCTTCACCCACCAGCCACGTTTTTTCGCTTCGGTTTCAATGGCTTCAGCCGCCATAAAGGTGTGCGCCACACCTGTCGGGCAGGCCGTTACCGCAACAATGCGTTTCGGCCCAGCGGCGGCAACCGGCGCCGCCTCAACAGGTGCGCTGTAAACCGTCGCATGACCTTTTGCTTCGCTCAGAAACAGTTCAGGGTGTGCCACCGCGCGATTAATATCACCCAGCCACACTTTTTTACCGTTCAGGGCGCTGTCCGCGGGGATTTTGTCGCCCAGAACAATCGCCATTTCAGCATCACCCGGGTTATCAATGATATCCAGGTGCGCTTTTTGTGCCGCCGCGCCCAGCAGGGTCTTCGCCATATAGGCACGAGCCTGTCCGAGACCGGAGTCAATGATCAGCAGCGTTTTCATTATTCCTCTCCTGCTGTTAGTTAAAAGGTTTTAAGTCAACGCGCGCCATCATCGCGGCTAACTGGGTACGATCGGTAATACCGACATTGCTCTGGCTCACGGCCAGGGCCGCAACGGCGGTAGCAAGACGTAAGGTATGTTCACTGGATTCGCGCATCAGCAGACCGTAGATCAGGCCGCCAACCATCGAATCCCCGGCACCCACGGTGCTGACCACCTCCATTGAAGGCGGTTTGGCAATCCATTCCCCGGAGGCGTTCACCCACAGGGCACCTTCTGCACCCAGCGAAATCACCACGTGAGCGATACCCTGCTCGCGCAGCGCATGGGCAGCGTCAATCACATCCTTTAATTCTGGCAGCTTACGGCCCGCCCAGATCTCCAGTTCGCGGCGGTTAGGCTTAACCAGCCATGGCGAGGCTTTCAGACCGGCGACCAGCGCGTCGCGGCTGCTGTCGAAAATAATGCACGGGCACTGGCTGCGCAGGCGCGTCATCCAGTCGGTGAACGCTTCCGGGCTGACGCCGGACGGCAGACTGCCGCTGACGCACACCATGTCAAACTGGCCCAGCCAGCTCAGGGAATCGGCAACAAAGCGCTCCCAGTCAGCCGGGGTCACTTCGAAGCCGGAGAAGTTCAGATCGGTCACTTCACCGTCTTTCTCGGTCAGCTTAACGTTGATGCGGGTACGGCCCTGCACAACCTGAAAACGGTTAGCGATGCCCAGTTCACTGAACAACTGCTGAAAACCATCCTGGTTGTCTTTACCGAGGAAGCCGCCTACGGTGACGTCGATGCCGAGATCTTTCAGCACCTTCGCCACGTTAATCCCTTTTCCTGCGGCATGCAGGCCGGTCGTCCGCACCAGGTTGACTTCGCCACGCTCAATTTCCGGGCAGAAACCCACCAGATCGTAAGCCGGGTTCAGCGTAATGGTCGCAACACGTCTGCTCATTATGCGCCCTCCCCCAGACCGGCCGCGATGGCGTCGCCAATCGCTTTCAGCGCCTGTTCAGCATCCGCACCCTGCGCGGTAAAGCGCAGACGATGGCCTTTCTTCACGCCCAGCGCGACAACTTTCATCAGACTGCGCCCGTTGGCTGGTTTACCCGAACCGTCCAGATTGGTCACGGTGATCTCACTTGCAAATTGTTTAATGGTATTCACCAGCATGGTGCCCGGACGGGCATGCAGGCCGTGTTCGTTACGCACCACGTACTCTGCGCTCAGCAGGTCATCCGTCAGCGCATCGTCGCTGGTCAGCAGGGCCAGCACCGTCGCCGCGTCTGCGTTCAGCAGTTTTTCAGCTTTATTGTTCAGCAGCAGATCGCCCAGACGCTTCAGCACGGATACCGGCTGATCGTCCGCCATGGCGACCGTTACCAGCATCGCGGCGCGTTCGCCGTCTGTCTCAAAGGCAACCGCAGCACGGCTGACCGCGATAGCGCTACGCAGGTTGCCTTCCGCACTGTCGTTCAGCCAGATGCCCTGACCCAGGTTTAATGGCTTATCATTGATGGCGCGCGTCACAAAAGTGGTATCTGCCGCTCCCACTTCTTTCAGGCGGGCCGCGTTCAGCGCCTGGAGCGTCAACAAATCGGACGCAACGACGTCCAGCGTCAGGGTTTCATTATCCAGCTTCAGCGCTTCGCTCTGTTTTTCGCCCATCAGCAGGGCACGCAGCTCTTCAGCAGTGGTGGCGGATTTAAGCTGTTCCGCGACGGCATCATCACTCAGCACGTGCGTCAGCTGACGCAGCAGGCCCAGGTGTTCGTCACCGCTGGCCGCGATGCCGATCGCCACATAAGCCACCTGACCCTCGCCCCACAGCACGCCCTGCGGGAACTGGAAGACCTGCACGCCGGTTTTCAGCACCTGATCGCGGGTGTCCGTGGTGCCGTGCGGAATTGCAATACCGTTACCGAGGAAGGTGGAGGTCTGCTGTTCACGCGCCAGCATGCCGTTGACGTAGCCGTCAGCCACGTTGCCAGCCTGCACGAGCGCAGCGGCGACCTGGCGAATAGCCTCTTCTTTATTCCCGGCCTGTTCGCCCGGGTGAATATCCTGAACAGATAACTGGAACATGATTCTCCTCTCCTGCTGAAATTGAATCGTTTCAGCTTAACTGAGAAAATAGGCGCTAACCTGCTTCGTCAGGACAGGCAAGATAGCGCTGAAACGTTTCAAGAAGTCTTGTCTTTTCTACAAAAGGTTGCAAGAAAAGTTACATTTCTTGTTGCAGAATTTAGAAGTGCAGCACATTTCTTCTTCAGTCGGGAGGTTTTTGCTGATGTTCAGCAAACAGGTTCAGCACGCTTCAGCGAAACGGCGATAAACTGAAATGCTATTTTGATTTATTGTGGCAATCTTGATTTTGCCCTCTGTTTATTTATTGACAGGCGGCGTAAACTCCGCCTCTCTCTGTTACTCGCAAAGACTGAACATGCATAACACCCCCGCTGCCGCCTCACCAAAGCCTTTTGATTTGACGTCAACGGCGTTTTTGATCGTTGCTTTTCTCACCGGTATTGCCGGTGCGTTACAAACGCCTACGCTGAGCCTGTTTCTGACCAACGAAGTTCACGCCCGCCCGGCGATGGTTGGCTTCTTCTTCACCGGGAGCGCCATCATCGGCATTTTCGTCAGCCAGTTTCTAGCCGGGCGTTCAGACCGCAAAGGCGATCGCAAAAGCCTGATCGTTTTTTGCTGCCTGCTCGGGGTGTTTGCCTGCCTGCTGTTTGCCTGGAACCGTAACTACTTCATTCTGCTGTTCGTGGGCGTCTTCCTGAGCAGTTTCGGCTCGACCGCCAACCCGCAGATGTTCGCCCTTGCCCGCGAGCATGCCGACCGCACCGGGCGAGAAGCGGTGATGTTCAGCTCGATACTGCGCGCGCAGGTGTCGCTGGCCTGGGTGGTTGGCCCCCCGCTCGCCTACGCGCTGGCGATGGGTTTTGGCTTTACGGTGATGTACCTCAGCGCAGCCGTGGCCTTCGTGGTATGCGGCGCAATGGTCTGGTTCTTTCTGCCCTCCATGCGCAAAGAGCCGAAAGTGGCGACCGGTACGCTGGAAGCTCCGCGACGTAACCGGCGCGACGCGCTGCTGTTATTCATTATCTGTACGCTAATGTGGGGAACCAACAGCCTCTATATCATTAATATGCCGCTGTTTATTATTGACGAGTTGCATCTGCCGGAGAAGCTGGCCGGGATCATGATGGGAACCGCCGCGGGGCTTGAGATCCCCACCATGCTGATTGCGGGCTATTACGCGAAGCGCTTCGGCAAGCGCTTTTTGATGCGCGTCGCCGCCGTAGCCGGGCTGCTGTTTTATGTCGGTATGCTGACGGTTCATACGCCAGCCCTGCTTCTTGCTTTACAGCTGCTGAACGCCATTTACATCGGTATCCTGGCCGGTATCGGCATGCTCTACTTCCAGGATCTGATGCCGGGTCAGGCAGGCTCTGCCACCACCCTTTATACTAATACCACCCGCGTGGGCTGGATTATTGCAGGCTCACTGGCGGGCGTTGTGGCTGAAATCTGGAACTATCATACGGTGTTCTGGATTGCGCTGGTGATGTGCGTCCTGACGCTGAGCTGCCTGACGCGAATCAAAGATGTTTAAGGCGCGGTGAGCGCTTCCAGCTCAAGCAGATAAGTGATGGCCTGCTGGCGCGTACTGCCGCACATTTCGGCGGTTGGCTGGAGCCCGGAGCACACCTTCGGGCGCAGGGGCGAGCCAAAGATCATGCACAGGTTAGTGTCAGAGAGCTGAACGCAGCGGGTATTGGCAGGCTTGCCCTCCGGCATGCCTGGAATGGGGCTTGAGATGGACGGTGCGGTACAGCACGCGCCACAGTCGGAACGACAATCCATACATGCTCTCTGTTGGTGGCAGATGCCCGCGCAGTCGGGCATTGCGCGCACAGTAACACCTTTTATGTATTGATAGCAAAACCCACGAATTCCGCTTGCCTGAAAGGCCGCGCGCGAGTAATTTGGCGCGATATTTTTTACCTCCCGTAAACAGGATTACTGCAATGCCAAGAGCGAACGAAATTAAGAAAGGTATGGTACTGAATTACAACGGCAAACTGCTGATTGTGAAAGATATCGACATTCAGGCACCCAGCGCCCGCGGCGCAGCAACGCTGTACAAAATGCGTTTCTCCGATGTCCGCACCGGCCTGAAAGTGGAAGAACGTTTTAAAGGCGACGATATCGTCGATACCGTGACCCTGACCCGTCGCTACGTTGATTTCTCCTACATCGACGGCAACGAATACGTGTTCATGGATAAAGAAGATTACACCCCGTATATCTTCACCAAAGATCAGATCGAAGAAGAGCTGCTGTTTATTCCAGAGGGTGGGATGCCGGACATGCAGGTGCTGACCTGGGATGGCGTGCTGCTGGCGCTGGAGCTGCCGCAGACCGTTGATCTGGAAATTGTTGAAACGGCGCCGGGCATCAAAGGCGCGTCTGCAAGTGCGCGTAACAAACCGGCTACCCTGACTACCGGTCTGGTCGTACAGGTGCCAGAGTACCTGTCAGCGGGCGAGAAAATCCGTATCCATATCGAAGAAAAACGCTATATGGGTCGTGCTGACTGATCGTGCTTTTCGCCCGGTGGCGCTACGCTTACCGGGCCTACAAAAAACCGGCTCTGATGCCGGTTTTTGTGTTTTTGTAGGCCGGGTAAGGCGCAGCCGCCACCCGGCAACAACCTTTACAGCAGTTCAGGATACTTCGTCATTTTCAGCGCCAGCTCGATACCGCGCACTTCCGCCATCCCTTTCAGACGGCCAATCGCCGAATACCCTGGATTCGTTTTCTTGCGCAGATCGTCCAGCATCTGGTGCCCGTGATCCGGACGGAACGGGATTGGACGCACATCCCCCGCCTGCTTACGACGTACCTCTTCAGAGAGAATGGCATCCACCACCGCAACCATGTTCACGTCGCCGCCAAGATGGGCTGCTTCGTGGAAGGTTTTCGGGTTCTCTTCACGGCAGGTTGCACGCAGGTGGGTGAAATGAATGCGATCGCCGAAGGTTTCGATCATCCGCACCAGATCGTTATCCGCCCGCACGCCATACGAGCCCGTACACATGGTAAAGCCGTTGTAGATGCTGTCCACCGTCTCTTTCAGCCACTGCATATCTTCAATCGTAGACACGATACGCGGCAGGCCGAGGATAGGGCGCGGTGGATCGTCAGGATGAACCGCAAGCCGCACGCCGACTTCTTCTGCCACCGGCACAATAGCGCGCAGGAAGTGCGCCATGTTTTCACGCAGCTGGTTTTTATCGATATCGCCATATTCCGCCAGGCGCGCGCGGAACTGATCGAGGGTATAACCCTCTTCCGCCCCCGGCAGGCCCGCGATGATATTGCGAACCAGCTTCTCAATGTCCGCTTCACCGGCGGCATTGAACCACGCCAGCGCCTGCTGCTGCTCTTCTGCGGTGTAGTCTGCTTCCGCCCCCGGACGCTTCAGAATGTGCAGCTCGAAAGCCGCAAAAGCGATTTGATCGAAACGCAGCGCCTTCGAACCATCGGCCATTTCATATTCCAGGTCGGTACGCGTCCAGTCCAGGATCGGCATAAAGTTGTAGCAGACGGTATCAATACCACAGGCTGCCAGGTTACGAATGCTCTGCTGATAATTCGCAATCCAGGTATCACACTCACCGGAGTGGGTTTTAATATCTTCGTGAACCGGAATACTTTCCACAACAGACCAGGTTAATCCCTTCTCTGCCAGCTGAGCCTGACGCTTTTGGATTTCCTCCACCGGCCACACCTGACCGTTCGGAATATGATGCAGCGCCGTGACCACACCCGTTGCGCCAGCCTGACGCACATCATCAAGAGAAACCGGATCGTTCGGCCCGTACCAACGCCAGGTTTGTTCCATTGCCCCACCCTCTCAAGTTGTTATACCAATATGTGTTACCTCAATGACGACTACCATACATGTTTAATCGAAGTGGTCAATACAGCACGCGGCATTGATTGATCAAACTCACATAACAGGGATATTTACGGCTTACCAATTTAATTTGTTGTCATATAACTTTACACTAGCATTGTTAATTAATGGTTAATCAGGTGTGTATTACATGAAGACTATTGCCTCCACCGCGCTTCCTGCTCATGTCCAGCAGCCCCGCTACGATCGCGAGCAGTTACGCTCCCGCATCGTCCATTTCGGTTTTGGCGCGTTCCACCGGGCGCATCAGGCGTTGTTAACAAACCGGGTACTGAATGCCAAAGGAGGCGACTGGGGAATTTGTGAGATTAGCCTCTTTAGCGGCGATGTCCTTATGGGCCAGCTCCGGGCGCAGGATCATCTGTTTACCGTGCTGGAGAAAGGTGCCGAAGGCAATCAGCCCATTATTATCGGTGCGGTAAAAGAGTGCCTGAACGCCAAACTCGACTCGCTGGCAGCCATTATTGAGAAATTCTGCGAACCGCAGGTGGCAATTGTCTCCCTCACCATTACCGAAAAAGGCTACTGCATCGATCCGGCGACGGGAAAACTGGATATGCGGAACAGCCGCATCCTGCACGATCTTGAGCACCCGTCTGAGCCGCATTCCGCGCCGGGTATTCTGGTTGAAGCCCTTCATCGCCGCCGCGAGCGGGGCCTGCCGGCGTTTACCGTGCTCTCCTGCGACAATATTCCCGACAACGGCCATGTGGTGAAAAATGCCGTTCTCGGCATGGCCGGAAAGCGTTCCGCAGAGCTGGCCGCATGGATCGAGGCGCACGTGAGCTTCCCTGGTACCATGGTCGACCGAATCGTGCCCGCCGCCACCGACGCCTCACTCGCGGAAATCACCCAGGAACTTGGCGTTGAGGATCCCTGCGCCATCAGCTGTGAACCGTTCATTCAGTGGGTAGTGGAAGATAACTTTGTCGCCGGGCGTCCGGAGTGGGAGGTGGCAGGCGTACAGATGGTTGAGGATGTCCTGCCCTGGGAGCAGATGAAGCTGCGGATGCTGAACGGCAGCCACTCCTTCCTCGCGTATCTGGGCTACCTTGCCGGCTACGCGCACATAAATGAATGTATGCAGGACGACAGTTTCCGCGAGGCTGCCCGCAGGCTGATGCTGAATGAGCAGGCCCCTACGCTGCGCATCACCAACGTTGATCTGACAGCCTATGCTGACAGCCTGCTTGACCGCTTCGCCAACCCGGCCCTACAGCATCGTACATGGCAAATCGCCATGGACGGCAGCCAGAAGCTGCCTCAGCGCATGCTGGAGGGGATCCGCATGCATCTTGAGCGTAACACCGCCTGGCCATTACTGGCGCTGGGGGTGGCGGGCTGGATGCGCTACGTCAGCGGTACGGACGAACAGGGCAACGCCATTGACGTACGCGATCCGCTGAGCGACAAGTTTCAGGCCATTGTCGCTACCAGCAGCTACGCAGAACGCGTTAGCGCCCTGCTGACGCTAAATGAAATCTTTGGCGACGACCTGCCGCAAAACCCTGTCTTTGTCGAGGCAATCACCAGCGCGTACCAGCGCCTCGTCCGGCTCGGCGCGCGCCAGGCCGTTATCGAAACGTTAAAAATTTAGCGATTATTGCGTTTAAGGCGAACGGTTTTGTGCTCCGTTCGCCCTCCCTCTTCTCAATGCCCGATTTTTTCGTCAGGATGATAGATAGTTGTTACTACATCACAATTATTTATCGGAGCGCACGTGACCAAAACCAACCTGATCACCGGTTTTCTCGGCAGCGGTAAAACTACGTCCATTCTGCATTTGCTGGCCAATAAAGACCCGGCGGAAAAGTGGGCCGTGCTGGTCAACGAATTTGGCGAAGTGGGGATCGACGGCGCGTTGCTCGCCGACAGCGGCGCGATGGTGAAAGAGATCCCGGGCGGGTGTATGTGCTGCGTGAATGGTCTGCCGATGCAGGTTGGGCTTAATACGCTGCTGCGTCAGGGCAAGCCGGACCGTCTGCTGATTGAGCCCACCGGGCTGGGTCATCCTAAGCAAATCCTTGATTTACTGACCGCCCCGGTATACGAGCCCTGGCTTGAGCTGCGTGCGACACTTTGCCTGCTCGACCCCCGCCAGCTGCTGGATGAAAAAGCGATCAATAATGACAATTTCCGCGACCAGCTCGCCTCGGCAGATATTATCGTGGCGAATAAATCCGATCGCGCGACAGCTGAGAGTCAGGCCGCGTTCCAGTCCTGGTGGCAGCAGGCTGGCGGTGGACGTCAGTATGTGCAGACGACCCAGGGCAACATTGATGGCGCCCTGCTCGACCTTCCCCGCCTCAACCAGACGCAACTGCCTGCCAGCGCTGAGCATTCGCATAGCCACGGCGCGAAGCAAGGCCTGGCTGCACTGAGCCTGCCGGAGCATCAGCGCTGGCGTCGCAACCTGAACAGCGGCCAGGGGCATCAGGCCTGCGGGTGGATCTTCGATGCCGATACGGTTTTCGACACCATTGGTATACTGGAATGGGCGAGACTCGCGCCGGTTGAGCGGGTAAAAGGAATCATGCGCACTCCGGATGGTCTGGTGCGCATTAACCGTCAGGGCGAGGATTTCTTTATTGAAACCCAGAACGTCGCGCCACCCGACAGCCGGATAGAGTTAATTAGTGCGGTTAATACCGACTGGAATGCCCTCCAGTCAAGCCTGTTGAAGCTTCGTTTAAGTTTGGGCGGCTAACGTTGCCCCTGATTTCACACATTGCTGAAGACTATGACGACTCGACTTCCTGCTATTTTATTGCTCAACGCTGCCGGCCTGGCGATCTTTTTCTCCTGGTATATCCCGGCGGATCACGGTTTCTGGTTCCCGCTGGATTCCGGGCTGTTCCACTTCTTTAACCAGGCGCTGGCGAAGAGTGAAGCCTTCCTGTGGCTGGTGGCGATCACCAACAACCGCGCGTTTGACGGCTGTTCGCTGCTGGCAATGGGCTGTCTGATGCTCTCCTTCTGGCTGAAGGAAGACAAAACGGGTCGTCGCCGTATTCTGATTATCGGCCTGGTGATGCTGCTGACGGCCGTGATTATCAACCAGCTGGCGCAGCATCTGATGCCGGTTAAACGCGCCAGTCCTTCGCTCTTTTTCCCGAATATTAACCGCGTCAGCGAGCTGCTTCATATTCCAACCAAAGATGCCTCGAAGGACAGTTTCCCGGGCGACCACGGTATGATGCTGCTGATTTTTGCAGGCTTCATGCTGCGCTATTTTGGTAAAAAAGCCTTCACCATCGCCCTGGTTATTGTGGTGGTATTTGCATTCCCGCGGGTGATGATTGGCGCTCACTGGCTGACAGATATCGCCGTAGGCTCCCTCACGGCGGTGTTAATTGGTTTACCGTGGGTGCTGATGACCCCACTGAGCGATCGCATAATAGGCATTTTTGATCGCTATCTTCCTGGCAAATTTAAACAAGCTGGAAACAAATAAATAACGAAAATTAACACCATTCATCAGGGATCGTTTTCGATCCCTGCGTCACTTCTTTTCGGCGTCATTCAACGCTGTCATCACCCCGTCATACAATTCGTGATAAAAATGAAGCAATTGCAGGGATTACCGATATGAATGGCGGCATTTTGAGCAATTCCGCGCTGTAACTTTGTGTATCACATTTTCTTATAAAAAAACGGACTTTTTTGCTCGCAATACCCCGTGCAATCGGTTAACCTCGAACTCGTTTTGCCCCACTGAGATAATTATTATCATGGTGAATAATTTTGTGCGTTGAGCCACAGTTTTCACCATAAAGAATTGTCTCATTGTGAACAGATTATTAGTCTCGTCACGGTTGGCATTTTTATAACGATATTTTCGTTAAGGACTTCAAGGGAAAACAAACAAAATGGTCAAATCTCAACCAATCTTGAGATATATCTTGCGGGGGATCCCGGCGATTGCAGTGGCGGTTCTGCTTTCGGCATGTAGTACGACGAATACCGCGAAGAATATGCATCCTGAGACGCGTGTTGTGGGAATGGAAGATTCCTCTTCACTGCAAGCCTCTCAGGATGAATTTGAAAATATGGTACGTAATCTCGACGTTAAGTCGCGTATTATGGATCAGTATGCTGACTGGAAAGGCGTGCGTTACCGTCTGGGCGGCAGCACCAAGAAAGGCATCGATTGTTCCGCGTTCGTACAGCGTACGTTCCGTGAGCAGTTTGGGTTAGACCTTCCGCGTTCTACTTATGAGCAGCAGGAAATGGGCAAATCCATTTCGCGCACTAAACTGCGCACGGGCGATTTAGTCCTGTTCAGAGCGGGTTCAACCGGTCGACACGTTGGCATCTATATCGGTAACGATCAGTTTGTCCATGCTTCCACCAGCAGTGGTGTGACGATTTCCAGCATGAACGAACCTTACTGGAAGAAGCGCTACAACGAAGCTCGCCGCGTTCTGAGCCGTAGTTAATATTGCTGTCGTATCGTTGGTTATCCCTTGGCTGGCGATACGATAAAAAAAGCACTGCTCCGGCAGTGTTTTTTTTTGCCCGTTACACTGATAACTATCCAGCGGCATTTCAGGAATCACGACATCTATGTTTACCCGCTACTTCTCCAGCAACCGCAAGATTCTGTTTCTCAGTTTCCTTACGGGGTTATTCACTGCCCTGCTCCTGGGAGCATTACAGTTTTACTGGAGTTACCACAAGCGAGACGTCAGATTCGATACCCTTATTACCGATTTAAGCGTCTACATGGAGAGCTATTTCGATGAGCTCAAAATGTCGATTGATACACTCCAGCCACTCACGCTGAACAGCTGCGAGGAAGTGAGTGCCGCCCTGACCTCCCGGGCGGCCTTTAGCATCAACGTGCGCGCCTTTTTGCTGGTCAGGGATAAAAACGCCTACTGCTCTTCCGCCACCGGCCCGATGAATGTCCCTCTGGAAGCGCTTATTCCTGAACTGCACATCAATAAACAGGTTGATATGGCGCTCCTGCCGGGCACTCCCATGCTGCCGGACAAGCCCGCGATTGCCATCTGGTATCGCAACCCACTGGTGAAGGACGGCGGTGTATTTACCTCCGTTAATCTTAACCTGACTCCTTATCTCCTCTACACCTCAAGACAGGATGAGTTTGCCGGTATTTCCATCATTATTGGCGATTATGCGTTATCAACCCATTCCGGAACGCTGGTCCCTGCACGTGATTTGCCTGATATCCCGGTCCGTACCGCCACGCTGAAAAATGTGCCTCTGACCATCCATGTTTATGCGGAAGCCTGGACGACCGATGATGTGCTGTACGCCCTGTTTTTCGGCCTGGTCTGCGGTATTGCGGCGGGCCTGTTAAATTTCTATATTCTTACTATCCGTCTTAATCCGGGGAAAGAGATCCTAACGGCCATCAAACGCGACCAGTTTTACGTGGTCTATCAACCCGTCGTGGATGCGCAGTCGCTCAAAATGACCGGGCTGGAAGTCCTGATGCGCTGGAAGCATCCGGTGATGGGAGAAATTCCACCGGATGCCTTTATTAATTTCGCTGAAGCGCAGAAGCTGATTGTCCCGCTGACGCTGCATCTTTTTGACCTGATTATCCGCGATGCCCCTGTCCTGCAAACGGTGCTCCCGCCTGGGGCCAAGTTTGGGATCAACATCGCGCCCGGGCATCTGCATGCGGAAAGCTTTAAAGAGGATATGCGCGCGTTTGCCGCCGCCCTTCCACCCGATCACTTCCAGATTGTGCTGGAAATAACCGAGCGCGATATGATCAACCACCGCGAGGCTAATCAGCTGTTCGAATGGCTGCACGAAGAAGGTTTTGAAATTGCCATCGATGATTTTGGCACCGGCCACAGCGCGCTGATCTATCTGGAACGCTTCACGATGGATTACCTGAAAATTGACCGTGGCTTCGTGAATGCCATCGGGACTGAAACCGTCACCTCGCCAGTGCTTGACGCGGTGCTGACGCTGGCAGAACGCCTGAATATGTTAACCGTTGCCGAGGGTGTTGAAACGCCGGAGCAGGCGGCGTGGCTGCGCGAGCATGGCGTGAACTATCTTCAGGGCTACTGGATCGGCCGCCCGATGCCGCTGGAGCAGTTCAGGACGTGGCAACCCGACATCACGCTCGGGGAATAATTTCACAATCACGGCGCTGTCCCTTATTATTCTGTTCAACCAAGCCTGCCTGTGAACAAAGGGATCCGCCGCACTATGATTATGCGCGTTGTGTTGACGCTATTGGCGCTGGTGAGCCTGTCGAGCCAGGCGCAGACCATCAAAGAGAGCACGGCCTTTGCCGTCATTGGCGAGCCGAAGTACGCGGTTAACTTTAACCACTACGATTACGTTAACCCCGCCGCCCCGAAAGGCGGAAACGTGACGCTTTCCGCCACGGGAACGTTTGACAACTTTAACCGCTTTGCCCTGCGCGGCGTGGCGGCAGCGCGTACCGAATCCCTCTATGACACGCTGTTCGTCACCTCCGACGACGAGCCCGGCAGCTATTATCCCCTGGTTGCTGAGAACGTGCGTTACGCCGATGATTTCAGCTGGGCAGAAATCGCGATTAATCCGCGTGCGCGTTTTCACGACGGTACGCCGGTTAGCGCCCGTGACGTGGCATTCACCTTTCATAAATTTATGACCGAAGGCGTGCCGCAGTTTCGTCTGGTGTACAAGGGCACCACGGTGAAAGCCATCGCCCCGCTGACCGTGCGAATCGAACTCCCTGAGCCGAACAAAGAGAATATGCTGAGCCTGTTCTCCCTGCCCGTCATGCCCGAATCCTTCTGGAAAAATCATAAGCTGAGCGATCCCCTCTCTACCCCGCCGCTGGCCGGAGGGCCGTATCGCATTACCGACTGGCGAATGGGCCAGTACGTGATCTATTCCCGGGTGAAAGATTACTGGGCAGCCACGCTGCCGGTAAACCGGGGCCGCTGGAACTTCGATACAATCCGCTACGACTACTACCTGGATGATAACGTGGCCTTCGAGGCATTTAAGGCGGGCGCGTTTGATTTACGTGTCGAGAACAGCGCCAAAAATTGGGCGACCCGTTATATCGGAAAAAATTTCGCGAAAGGCTATATCGTTAAAGACGAACACAAAAACGAATCCGCGCAGGACACGCGCTGGCTGGCGTTTAATATTCAGCGCCCGGTTTTTTCCGATCGTCGGGTGCGTGAAGCCATTACCCTGGCGTTTGATTTCGAATGGATGAACAAAGCGCTGTTTTACGGAGCCTACAGCCGGGCGAACAGCTATTTCCAGAATACTGAATATGCCGCCCGTGATTATCCCCACGCGGACGAGCTGGTTTTGCTGGCGCCAATGAAAGCGGAGCTCCCGCCGGAGGTGTTCACCCGCGTATTTGAACCGCCCAAATCCGACGGAAACGGGTTCGACCGGGACAACCTGCTGAAAGCCAGCAACCTGCTGGATGATGCTGGCTGGGTGCTGAAAAATCGGCAACGGGTTAATGTGCAAACCGGTAAACCGCTCAGCTTCGAACTGCTGATTGCCTCCGGCGCAAACGATCAGTGGGTGCTGCCATTTAAGAAGAACCTTGCCCGGCTTGGCGTCACCATGAATATCCGCCAGGTCGATATGGCCCAGTTAACCAACCGCAAGCGCAGTCGCGATTACGACATGATGCAGACCCTGTGGGCCGCGCAGCCGTGGCCGAGTTCAGATCTGCAAATCTCCTGGGCATCGGGGTATATCGACTCCTCGTACAACGCCCCGGGCGTAAAGAGCCCGGTGATTGATGCGCTGATTGCAAAAATTGTCGCCGCTCAGGGCGATAAGAACAAGCTTCTGCCGCTTGGCCGCGCGCTCGATCGGGTCTTAACCTGGAACTATTACATGCTGCCGATGTGGTATATGGGCGAAGATCGCGTGGCCCGCTGGGATAAATTCTCCCTGCCTGCCGTTCGCCCGGTCTACACCCTCGGCTTTGACACCTGGTGGTATGACGTGAATAAAGCCGCAAAACTGCCCGCAGAGCGGCGTTAAGGAGTGACGATGGGCGCTTATCTTATCCGCCGGCTGCTGTTAGTGATCCCGACGCTGTGGGCCATCATTACCATTAACTTTTTTATCGTCCAGATCGCCCCCGGCGGTCCGGTGGACCAGGCAATTGCGGCAATAGAATTTGGTCACGCTGGCGGCATGCCGGGCGGCGTCGGTGAAGGAATGGGGGCCAGCCATGCCCGGACGGGCGTGGGCAACATCAGTGAAAGCCACTACCGGGGCGGTCGCGGACTGGATCCGGAGGTGATCGCCGAGATCACCCATCGCTATGGTTTTGACAAGCCGCTGCACGAGCGTTATTTCAGGATGCTCTGGGATTATGTCCGTTTCGATTTTGGCGACAGCCTGTTTCGCAGCGCCTCGGTGTTAACCCTGATCAAACAAAGCCTGCCGGTTTCCATCACGCTCGGACTGTGGGGGACGCTGATTATTTATCTGGTCTCCATTCCGCTGGGGATCCGAAAAGCGGTCTACAACGGTAGCCGTTTCGATATCTGGAGCAGCACATTCATTATCATCGGCTACGCTATCCCGGCGTTTCTGTTTGCCGTGCTGCTGATTGTCTTTTTCGCCGGCGGCAGTTATTTCGACCTCTTCCCGCTGCGCGGGCTGGTCTCTGCGGATTTCAGCACCCTGCCGTGGTATCAGAAAATCACCGATTACTTCTGGCACATCACGCTTCCGGTGCTGGCGACGGTCATCGGCGGTTTTGCGGCGCTTACGATGCTGACCAAAAACGCCTTTCTTGATGAGATCCGCAAACAGTACGTCGTCACCGCGCGCGCCAAAGGCGTCGGTGAAAAGCAGATCATGTGGAAGCACGTTTTTCGTAACGCCATGCTGCTGGTGATTGCCGGTTTCCCCGCCACGTTCATCAGTATGTTTTTTACCGGCTCGCTGCTGATAGAGGTGATGTTCTCGCTCAACGGATTAGGGCTGCTGGGCTATGAGGCCACCGTCTCCCGTGATTATCCGGTGATGTTTGGCACACTCTACATTTTCACCCTGATCGGCCTGCTGCTGAACATCATCAGCGATATCAGCTATACGCTGGTCGATCCCCGTATCGATTTTGAGGGTCGCTGATGTCGCGTTTAAGCCCCGTCAATCAGGCCCGCTGGGCGCGCTTTCGCCACAACCGTCGCGGCTACTGGTCGCTGTGGATCTTCGCCGTCCTGTTCGCCTTAAGTATGTGTTCGGAACTGATTGCCAACGATAAACCCCTGCTGGTGCATTTCAAAGACCGCTGGTATGTACCGGTGCTGGCCACCTACAGCGAAAGCGATTTTGGCGGCCCGTTTGCGACGCCAGCCGAGTACCAGGATCCCTGGTTACGTGAACAGATAGCGCAGCACGGCTGGGCTATCTGGGCGCCGATTCGTTTTGGCGCGAACAGTATTAACTTCGCCACGTCCACCCCCTTCCCTTCGCCGCCTTCCGCGCAAAACTGGCTGGGAACGGACGCCAACGGCGGCGATGTGCTGGCGCGCATTCTCTATGGCACCCGCATCTCGCTCCTGTTTGGGCTGCTGCTGACGCTCTTTAGCAGCGTAATGGGCGTTGTGGCGGGCGCCGTGCAGGGCTATTACGGGGGTAAAATAGATTTATGGGGACAGCGCGTGATTGAAGTCTGGTCCGGTATGCCGACGCTGTTTCTGATTATCCTGCTGTCCAGCGTGGTACAGCCTGGCTTCTGGTGGCTGCTCGGGATCACCGTCCTGTTCGGCTGGATGGCGCTGGTCGGCGTGGTGCGCGCGGAGTTTCTGCGTACGCGGAATTACGACTATATTCGCGCTGCGCAGGCGTTAGGCGTGAGCGATGGCGCAATCATCTTCCGTCACATGCTTCCCAATGCGGTGGTGGCGACCCTCACCTTCCTGCCGTTTATTTTGTGCAGCTCCATTACCACCCTGACGTCGCTTGATTTTCTTGGTTTCGGTTTGCCGCTGGGCTCACCGTCCCTTGGCGAACTGCTGTTGCAGGGCAAAAACAATCTCCAGGCCCCCTGGCTGGGCATCGCCGCATTCCTCTCCGTGGCGGTGCTCCTTTCCTTGCTGATTTTTATTGGCGAAGCCGTGCGCGATGCCTTCGATCCCAACAAGGCGGTATGACATGACCCGGCCTCTTCTGAGTATAGAGAACCTGTCGATTGCGTTTTCAAAACAGGGCGAATCACGCACGGTGGTGACGGATTTATCGTTGCAGATCCAGCGCGGAGAGACGCTGGCGCTGGTCGGGGAATCCGGCTCCGGTAAGAGCGTTTCGGCGCTGTCGGTGCTGCGCCTGCTCCCTTCCCCGCCGGTCAGCTATCCGCAGGGGGATATTCTGTTCCATGGACAATCGCTGCTGAACGCTGACGAGCAAACCCTGCGCGGCATTCGTGGCAACAACATCGCCATGATTTTTCAGGAGCCGATGGTGTCGCTCAACCCACTGCATACCCTGGAAAAACAGCTCTATGAAGTGCTGTCACTTCATCGGGGAATGCGTAAAGAGGCAGCGCGGGGTGAAATTCTGGACTGCCTTGAACGCACCGGTATCCGTAATGCGGCGAAACGGCTGAACGATTTCCCGCACCAGCTTTCCGGCGGCGAGCGCCAGCGCGTGATGATTGCGATGGCCCTGCTCACGCGCCCCGAACTGCTGATTGCCGATGAACCTACTACCGCGCTGGACGTCACGGTACAGGCACAAATTCTGCAACTGCTGCGCGAACTGCGCGACGAGCTGAACATGAGCCTGCTGTTTATTACGCACAACCTGAGCATCGTGAAAAAGCTCGCTGACGCGGTGGCCGTGATGCAAAACGGCCGCTGCGTGGAACAGAACCGGGCATCCGCCCTGCTGAGCGCGCCTCAGCACCCGTATACACAGCGCCTGCTCGATAGCGAACCCGCTGGCGACCCGGTTCCGCTTAACGCTGACAGCGCGCCGTTGCTGAGGGTTGAGGGGCTGTCGGTGTCATTCCCGATCCGCAAAGGCATTTTGCGTCGCGTGGTCGATCACAATCATGTTCTGAAAGACATGAGCTTCGCTCTGCGTCCGGGCGAATCGCTTGGGCTTGTGGGCGAGTCCGGTTCAGGCAAAAGCACCACCGGCCTGGCGCTGCTGCGCCTGATCGCCTCTCAGGGAAGCATTGTTTTTGACGGCATGCCGCTGCAAAACCTGAATCGCCGGATGATGCTTCCCGTGCGCCCGCGGATGCAGGTGGTATTTCAGGATCCAAACTCTTCGCTTAACCCGCGCCTGAGCGTATTACAGATTATTGAGGAGGGCCTGCGCGTCCACCAGCCGACCATGACGGCGCAACAGCGTGAAATCGACGTGATGCGGGTGATGGCGGAAGTGGGTTTAGATCCCGAGACCCGGCACCGGTATCCGGCTGAGTTTTCCGGCGGACAGCGCCAGCGTATAGCGATTGCCCGCGCGCTGATCCTGAAACCGGAGCTGATCGTGCTGGACGAGCCAACCTCTTCCCTGGACCGCACCGTGCAGGCGCAAATTCTGGCGCTGCTGAAGGGGCTACAGGAAAAGCATCGGCTGGCCTATATCTTTATCAGCCACGATTTACAGGTGGTGCGTGCGCTTTGCCATCAGGTGGTGGTATTGCGGCAGGGAGAAGTCGTTGAGCAGGGAGAGTGCCAGCGCGTATTCACCGCGCCGACGCAGGATTACACACGCCAGCTATTGTCCGCTGACTAGCACTCAGAAAGGATATTGACCGGAGAACGGCTCGGCAATGGCCACGCCGAAGTTTTTCAGACGACAGGTGGCGGCAAACTCATCCTGGCTGTTAACAAACAGGCACGGCTCACCTTCGCATTCCAGCACGGAGCTGTCCACTTCGATGTCCGTCAGCGCCTGGCTGAGACGTTCCATGACCGGCCACGCATTTTCATCGCTCGGGCTGAGCAGTTTGAGGGCCACCAGACAATTATCCTCCCCGGCAACGCTTTGCGGAATCGGTTCAACTTTCGAACCTGCAAAACCCGTCGACCAGCGATAGCTCTGGGGCAAGCGATGGACAATGGAGAGTTGTAATGTATTCACGTTCAGATCCCCGGAAGCAAATTTACTTCACAATTTATTTACATTTATAGTAACACATCATCGCCAACCTGCACTGTTTAGCGGATTTTATAGGCGTTGCAGGCTCGCGTCGGCGCTATATGTACCCGTTTCTGCGATCTAACTCAACCTTTTTAAATACAATGATGTGACTTTTTACATAAATAGATTTTACATAAAAGAAACAAACACAGGGTAAACGAACGGAGGGTTGGTTGATATGGGTCAACAAAAAGGCCCGTCACGGGCCTTAAGTGGTCATTTATGCGCCGTCTTTCGCGGCCGGCTGGCGTAAAGATAGAAGAGAATGGAGCAGGTCGCGCAGAGGGCAATCGCCCACAGCATCGGCCAGGCGGTATTAAACGTCGCCGTCGAGAGCAGCGCCCCGACTATCGCGCCAATTCCGAAACGGAACGTTCCTGCCAGCGACGAGGCGGTGCCCGCCATATGCGGAAATTCGTCGAGGATCACCGCCATCGCGTTGGATGAAACCATCGACACGCAGCCGACAAACGCCGCCACGCCCACCACCAGCGCCCAGAAACCGACGCCCAGCAACGCGCTCAATACCAGCCAGATAGCCATCACGAACTGGATCCACAGCCCGGCGCGGAACATATTCAGCGCCCCAACCCGCCGGTCAAAGCGGCTGTTGATAATGGTCATCACAAACAGGAACACAATATTCAGCGCGAAGTAGTAACCAAAATGCTGGGGTGACACATGGTTCAGTTCGATGTACACAAACGGCCCCGCGCTCAGGAACGAGAACATTCCGGCAAAGCTGAAGCCGCTGGCCAGCATATAGCTCAGCACACGCTTATGGCGAAACAGCGAGGCAAAGTTGCCAAGCGTGGTGCGAACGTGGAACTTCTGACGGCGCTCGACCGGCAGCGTTTCATCGATAAAGACGAAGATCATCACCGAGGCCAGCAGCGCGGCAATCGCCAGGATCCAGAAAATCGCATGCCAGCTGAACCACACCAGGACCGCCCCGCCCACCATGGGGGCGACCAGCGGCGCAATTGTCGTGACCAGCATGACGAACGACATCATGCGTGAGAACTCTTCCTTCGGGTAGACGTCGCGCATCAGCGCGTTAATCACCACGCTTGCCGCAGCCGCCGCCAGGCCATGGAAGAAGCGCATCACAATCAGCTGATCGATACTCTGCGCCAGCGCGCAGGCCACCGCCGCCGCGGCAAATATCAATGTCCCGCCCAGGATAACCGGTTTACGCCCCAGGCTGTCGGCCATTGGTCCATAAAAGAGCTGACCGAGGGCAAAACCAAGAATGTAGGTGCTGAGCGTCATCTGCGCGCTGCCTGCCGGTACGCCAAACTGCGCGGAAATCACCGGCAGCGCGGGCAGATACATATCGATAGACAGCGGCATCAGCATGGCCAGCAGGCCAAGGATAAATACAATTTTAAACGACGAGTGTGGCCTGGTGGTCACAGGGTTCTCCTGAATTTAGCGTGAAGGCAGCCCGACGCTGGCAATCTCTTCTTCCGTCAGCGGGCGATATTCCCCTGGGGCCAGGTCTGGATCGAGTTCAATCGCGCCGATACGTTCACGATGCAGCCCCACAACGTGGTTGCCCACGGCGGCAAACATCCGCTTTACCTGATGGTAGCGGCCTTCACTGATGGTCAGACGGACGTCCGTGGGGGTGAGGATTTCCAGCACCGCCGGTTTGGTCAGATCCTTCTCATTATGCAGCTGAACGCCTTTCGCG
The DNA here is from genome assembly GCF_050031515.1 of Enterobacter cloacae complex sp. 397G4. NCBI lineage: Bacteria > Pseudomonadati > Pseudomonadota > Gammaproteobacteria > Enterobacterales > Enterobacteriaceae > Enterobacter > Enterobacter cloacae complex sp. 397G4. The sequence goes on from NZ_JBLGWE010000001.1 coordinate 3,227,337, forward strand.
AATTGCTCTGCCGTGTCATCCGAGACCGGAGACTCAAGCATCACCCGATAGGTTTTCTCACAGTGATGGCGCGGGGAGGTGATGCGATGCGACCACTGGCCGTCATCGGTCATCAGCACCAGGCCGGTAGTATCGATATCCAGTCGCCCTGCCGCATGCAGCTTGTGCGCCACAGGTTCGTCGAGGAAATAGAGCACCGTCGGGTGATCCGGATCGTCCGTTGAACAGACGTAACCTTCCGGTTTGTTGAGCATGAAGTAGCGCGGGCCATTCTGCTGGGTCAGCGGGTTGCCGTCATACTCCACCTGGTGCTCAGGCTGGAGTTTAAAAGCGCTGTCTTTCACAATGTCGCCGTCCACGGTTACGCGGCTGGCGCGAATTTCACGCCCGGCAATAGCGCGGCTTACGCCGAGTTGCTGAGCGATAAACTTATCAAGTCGCATGAAATCTTTTTAGCCTTAATGGTGCTGGAAGTCGGACTACGCGTCCGAAAAAGAAGCAGTCAGAAACAGTTCAGTATAATGGTCTGGTTGCGCCACTCAAGGGAAAAAGTTTCGTGGCATACTATATGCGAGTTAACTGAATAGAGAAGCCATGACGTTCACATTACGCCCCTATCAGCAGGAAGCCGTTGATGCCACCCTCGCCTGGTTTCGCAAGCATCGGGAGCCCGCCGCCATCGTTCTCCCGACCGGAGCCGGTAAAAGCCTGGTGATTGCCGAACTGGCGCGCCTGGCCCGCGGACGCGTGCTGGTGCTGGCGCACGTCAAAGAGCTGGTGGCGCAAAACCACGCCAAATATTGCGCGCTCGGCCTGGAGGCCGACATTTTTGCCGCCGGACTGAAGCGCAAAGAGAGCCACGGAAAAGTGGTGTTTGGCAGCGTACAATCCGTTGCGCGCAACCTGGAACTGTTTCGCAGCGAGTTTTCCCTGCTGATTGTCGATGAGTGTCACCGCATCAGCGATGACGACGACAGCCAGTATCAGCAAATCCTCACTCATCTGAAAAAGGTGAATCCTCACCTCCGTCTGCTTGGCCTCACCGCCACGCCGTTTCGTCTGGGCAAGGGCTGGATTTATCAGTTTCATTATCACGGCATGGTGCGTGGCGATGAAAAGGCCCTGTTCCGCGACTGTATCTATGAGCTTCCGCTGCGCTACATGATCAAGCACGGCTACCTGACGCCGCCGGAGCGGCTGGATATGCCCGTCGTGCAGTACGATTTCAGCCGTTTACAGGCGCAGAGCAACGGGCTGTTCAGCGAGGCAGATCTTAACCATGAGCTGAAAAAACAGAAGCGGATCACGCCGCATATCATCAGCCAGATTGAAGAGTTCGCGCAAACGCGCAAAGGGGTGATGATTTTTGCTGCCACTGTCGAACACGCGCGCGAAATTACGGGGCTGCTGCCCGCCGACGACGCGGCGTTAATTACCGGTGAAACCCCCGGCCTGGAGCGCGACAGCCTGATTGAGGACTTCAAAGCTCAGCGGTTCCGCTATCTGGTGAATGTCTCCGTACTAACCACCGGCTTTGACGCCCCGCACGTCGACCTGATTGCGATTCTTCGCCCGACGGAATCCGTCAGCCTGTATCAGCAGATTGTTGGCCGCGGGCTGCGTCTGGCGCCGGGCAAAACCGACTGTCTGATCCTTGATTACGCCGGTAACCCGCACGATCTCTATTCGCCGGAAGTCGGCACGCCAAAAGGCAAGAGCGACAACGTGCCCGTTCAGGTTTTTTGCCCTGCCTGCGGGTTTGCCAACACCTTCTGGGGGAAAACCACCGCCGACGGCACGCTGATCGAACATTTTGGCCGCCGCTGTCAGGGCTGGTTTGAAGACGATGAAGGCCATCGCGAACAGTGTGACTTCCGCTTCCGCTTCAAAAACTGCCCGCAGTGCAATGCCGAAAACGACATTGCCGCCCGCCGCTGTCGAGAGTGCGACACGGTCCTGGTTGACCCGGACGACATGCTGAAAGCGGCGCTGAAGCTGAAAGATGCGCTGGTGCTGCGCTGTTCCGGCATGGCCTTACAGCCCGGCGCGGATGAAAAAGGCGAGTGGCTAAAAATTACCTACTACGACGAGGATGGCGCAGACGTCAGCGAGCGGTTCCGGGTTCAGACGCCCGCCCAGCGCACCGCGTTCGAGCAGCTCTTTATCCGCCCGCATACCCGCACGCCTGGCGTACCGCTGCGCTGGCTAACCGTGGCCGATATCGTGCGCCAGCAGGCGTTACTGCGCCATCCTGATTTTGTTGTCGCCCGCAAAAAAGGGCAGTTCTGGCGGGTGCGTGAGAAGGTCTTTGACTATGAAGGACGCTTTCGCCGGGCAAACGAATTGCGCGGTTAACGGGACTTTTCGTTGATGCGCGAGCCATTTGAGTATAAAATGCCGCCCGCTTCACATCCGTGAGGCAGAACACTCACCTGCTGCTGGGTCGCCTGTAGTAGGGTTTTAAATACAGAGAGAAATCAATGTTCACTATCGAAGCAGAAGTACGTAACGTGCAGGGTAAGGGTGCGAGCCGCCGCCTGCGTACCGCAAACAAGTTCCCGGCTATCGTTTACGGTGGCGAAGCTGCTCCAGTTGCTATTGAACTGGATCACGACAAAGTATGGAACATGCAGAACAAAGCTGAATTCTACAGCGAAGTTCTGACCATCGTTGTTGACGGTAAAGAAGAAAAAGTGAAAGTTCAGGCTGTTCAGCGTCACGCGTTCAAGCCAAAACTGACTCACATCGACTTCGTTCGCGCGTAATCGCAAACCTGTCGAGAAAAACCCCGCGTTTGCGGGGTTTTTTTATGGCTGTTACTTACCGCCTGAAGTGCGACGCTGAAGCTGGTCGCGCAGATTCGGCGGTGTGCCTTTAATGGTCAGCGTGTCGGTGGCCGGGTCCCAGAAGATACGTTCCCCGAGCAGCATGGCATCAAAGTTAATGGTTAACCCACCGCCGCTACCGGCAAATTTCGTCAGCTGACGCAGCGTACTGCGATCCGCCGGGAAGCTCTCTTCCAGCTCATAGCCTTTTTCCGCAGTAAATTCCTGGAAGCTGACTTCGCTGACGCCTGCCAGCTCTTTGGACAGCGACTCCAGCTCAATCTCTTCCCCGGCCTGTAACTGCTCGTTGCAGTAGCTGTAAACCTGCTGACGCACGGTCTGACGCTCAGATTTATCAAGCTGCGCCTCAGCCGTAAAGTCATCCACCGCCTGGAGTAGACCTTTGTTCTGCGCTTTGGCATTCAGCCCTTCGCTGGCGCCGAGGAAGTCCATAAAGAAATCCGCCACTTTGCGGCCCACGCGGCCTTTAAGGAAGGTCAGATAGCGCGTTGATTCCGGGTTGGTTTCCCATTCGGTTAAATCGATACGCGCCACAATATCCGCATGGTTGATATCCAGGTAGTGCGTTGAGCTGATATCCAGCTGCTCGTTCACGCGCATACTGCTTAAGTTATTCAGCACGGTGACCAGCAGATACTCTACCGCCAGATAGCGGTAGTGGCAGAACAGGACGATACCGCCATCGGCGAAGGGATATTTCGCCAGCTCGTCACGCAGACGGCCAGTAGCAGCGCGGCTGAATGCCAGGAAATCCTCTTCGCCCTGACGTTGCAGGCGCAGGCTATCCGCCAGTTCGCTCTCTTCGCTGAACAAGCCATAGGCTTTATTTTTCGCGCTGTAGACGCGATGCAACTCCGCCATCATCTCGACAACGGTAGGCGTTGGTTCCAGTAACGAATCGCGCAGCACCACTTCAAGGGTTTGCTCATCACGCTTGATAAGCTGGTGCAAGGCAATCTGGTTGATTTCCAGACTCATGATAAACTCTCCTTTTAGACCGGGCGGTATTCAACCACCACCAACGCATGTGTGCAACAGAAGATAAAAAAGGGGAAAAAAAGCTGTTGCTACGGTAATATGTCGCCCTTCTCTCAACAAACTGATTTTGATTTATGCCACAACATTCCCGCTACAGTGACGAACACGTTGAACAATTGCTCAGTGAGCTGGTCAACGTACTGGAAAAACATAAAACGCCAACCGATCTCTCCCTGATGGTTTTGGGAAATATGGTTACCAACCTGATCAATACCAGCGTTGCTCCGGCTCAGCGTCAGGCGATCGCCAAATCTTTCGCCCAGGCTTTGCAGTCCTCCGTTAGCGACGACCAGGCACACTAAGGGAAACGAACAACAGTTTATGGTGACGAATCGTCAGCGCTACCGTGAAAAAGTCTCCCAGATGGTCAGCTGGGGGCACTGGTTTGCCCTGTTCAACATTCTGTTGGCGATGGTGCTCGGCTGCCGTTATCTGTTTGTGGCGGACTGGCCAACCACGTTAACCGGGCGCATCTACTCGTGGATGAGCCTTGTTGGTCACTTTAGCTTTCTGGTCTTCGCCACCTATCTGCTGATCCTGTTCCCACTGACGTTTATCGTCATGTCGCAGCGGCTGATGCGCTTCCTGTCCGCCATTCTTGCGACGGCGGGCATGACGCTGTTGCTGATCGACAGCGAAGTCTTTACCCGCTTCCACCTGCACCTGAATCCTGTTGTCTGGGAGCTGGTGATTAACCCGGATCAGAACGAGACCGCGCGCGACTGGCAGCTGATGTTTATCAGCGTGCCGATTATCCTGCTGATCGAAATGCTGTTCGCCACGTGGAGCTGGCAAAAACTCCGCAGTCTGACCCGACGCCGCCATTATGCGAAGCCCGTCGCGGCGCTCTTTTTCGCCTCATTTATCGGTTCGCACCTGATGTATATCTGGGCAGATGCGAACTTCTACCGCCCGATTACCATGCAGCGCGCGAACCTGCCGCTCTCCTATCCGATGACGGCGCGTCGTTTCCTCGAAAAACACGGCCTGCTGGACGCGCAGGAGTATCAGCGTCGTCTGGTCGAACAGGGTAATCCGGAAGCGGTCAGCGTGCAGTATCCCCTGAGCGATCTGAAATATCGCGACATGGGCCGCGGTCAGAACGTGCTGCTGATTACCGTCGATGGCCTGAACTATTCCCGCTATGAGAAGCAGATGCCAGCGCTGGCTGAATTCGCTGAGAACAACATCGTATTCACTCAGCATATGAGCTCCGGTAATTCGACCGACGCGGGTATTTTCGGCCTGTTCTACGGCATTTCACCGAGCTATATGGACGGCGTGCTGTCGGCCCGTATTCCGGCGGCATTGATTACCGGGCTTAATCAGCAGGGCTACCAGCTGGGGCTGTTCGCCTCTGATGGTTTCAACAGCTCGCTGTACCGCCAGGCGCTGCTGTCTGATTTCTCACTGCCCGCCGCGCAGAGCCAGTCTGACGATCGGACCGCTGACCAGTGGATAGACTGGCTGAAGCGCTATGCGCAGGAAGATAACCGCTGGTTCTCCTGGGTTGCGTTTAACGGCACAACGCTTGATGACAGCAATCAGAAAGGCTTCGCGCGCCGCTATAGCCGTGCGGCGGGCGATGTCGATGCGCAGATCGGCCGCGTGCTGACCGCCCTGCGCGACGCGGGCAAGCTGGATAATACGGTCGTGATTATCACGGCGGGGCATGGCGTGCCGCTCGGCGACGAGGCGAAGGGCATGGAGTGGTCGCGTCCGAACCTGCATGTTCCCCTGGTGATCCACTGGCCGGGCACTCCCGCGCAGCGCATCAACATGCTCACCGACCATAAAGACGTCATGACCACGTTAATGCAACGGCTGCTGCACGTCAGCACACCGGCAATTGAGTACTCGCAGGGACAAGACCTCTTTAGCGCCACGCGGCGTCATAACTGGGTCACGGCTGCTGGCGGAAACACGCTGGTGGTGACCACGCCAACGTTGTCCCTGGTGCTGAACAGCAATGGCAATTACCAGACGTATAACCTCGAAGGTGAGAAGCTGAAAGACCAGAAGCCGCAGCTCAGTTTGCTGTTGCAGGTGCTGACAGACGAGAAGCGCTTTATCGCTAACTGATTATTTATGAATCAGTTAGCGTTGCTTGCCCCTTGCATTCAAAAAGGAATCGAGTAGTATTCCTTTTATGCGTCGGCACGTAGCGCAGCCTGGTAGCGCACCGTCATGGGGTGTCGGGGGTCGGAGGTTCAAATCCTCTCGTGCCGACCAAAACTACATAAAAAAACCAGCCGCTTATGGCTGGTTTTTTATTGCCTGTCTCCGCATGCGCAATGCTTAGTGTTTTTCACGCCCACCGAGAAAGAAAATCCCCAGCGGAATCGCCAGCAGGACGGTGAACACCAGGCTGTAAACAAAGATCATCGCCGATTGCAGGACAAACATGCTGGTTGTCCAGGCAGAGAGCGGGATGTTGTACTGCTCAATCACACCGACAATGGTTGCTCGCCCCACGCATGCAGCAGCAATCATAAACACAACCAGTAACGCCAGCAGGAACTTGCGGCCTTCAGGTGTCTTCAGTTTTTCCCGTACCATCTCCCCTCCCTTTACAAATGAATAACAATAATTAACGCGTAAAATAACACGATTGCCGCATCGACTCCAACACAGCATTAAACACCAATAAATGAACATAAAAGCAGTGCATTACTCCATTTAAAATGAAAATATGAGTAAATTGCGCCAACTATTCACGTGCTATATGTTAGTCTTTCCAGGATCGTTTTAACAAAAAGGAATGACAGTGAAAAACGCACCTAAATTTGCCATCGCCCTCATCGCCGCTGCGTGCGCCAGCACCAGTGCTTTCGCCAGCGAAACCCAGAAAGAGCAGCCGCTGGAAAAAGTTGCTCCGTATCCGCAAGCGGACAAAGGGATGAAGCGCCAGGTTATTCAGCTCCCGGCTCAGCAGGATGAAGCAAATTTCAAAGTTGAGCTGTTAATCGGCCAGACGCTGGAAGTGGACTGCAATCAGCATCGTCTGGGCGGCCAGCTGGAAAGCAAAACGCTGGAAGGCTGGGGCTATGACTACTATGTTTTCGACAAAGTAACCTCGCCAGTCTCCACCATGATGGCGTGCCCGGACGGCAAGAAAGAGAAGAAATTTATTACCGCGTATCTGGGTGATAACAGTCTGCTGCGCTATAACAGCAAGCTGCCGATCGTCGTATACACGCCGGAAAACGTGGATGTGAAATATCGCGTATGGAAAGCGGATGAGACGGTAGGACAAGCGGTAGTTCGTTAAAAATAAGTCGGGTGGCGCTCTCGCTTACCCGACCTGGAAAGGGTGCGTTCTGGTGCCCTCACCCCAACCCTCTCCCACCGGGAGAGGGAGAAAACACTAAAAACGGTAACAGATGTTACCGTTTTGCGTTTACCTTACAGCGCGATATCCGCTACCGGCTTGCTTTCCGCCTGAGGTTTCAGCTCTGCCTGTGGCGCAGCATCCGCAGCCTGTGGTTTGACGTATTGCAGTTGCAGAACGCGGCTGGTGTATTCCAGCTCTTGTTCCGTGGCTTCAACGTTACCGTTCAGCTTCGTACCGTAGGATGGAATAATGGTTTTCAGCTTCGCCTGCCATTCCGGGCTGGATACTTTGTCCTTAAACACTTTTTCCATCAGGTGCAGCATGATTGGCGCAGCGGTAGACGCCCCCGGAGATGCCCCCAGCAGCGCGGCAATGGTGCCATCCTTGTCGCTTACCACTTCGGTGCCCAGACGCAGCACGCCGCCCTCTTTCGGATCGCGTTTGATAATCTGCACGCGCTGACCCGCCTGCCACAGACGCCAGTCTTCTTTCTTCGCCTGCGGATAGTACTCTTTCAGCGCCTCGAAGCGTTCTTCATCAGAGAGCATCACCTGGCTAATCAGGTATTTCACCAGATCGAAGTTATCCAGCCCCACGTCCATCATTGGCTTAACGTTTGACGTCGTGGTCGCGCTCAGCAGATCCCACAGGGAACCGTTTTTCAGGAATTTGGTGGAGAATGTGGCAAACGGCCCGAACAGCACTACGCGCTTACCGTCCAGCATGCGGGTGTCGATATGCGGAACGGACATCGGTGGTGCGCCCACAGAGGCCTGACCGTACACTTTAGCCAGATGACGGTTAACCACTTCCGGGTTTTCCGACACCAGGAACTGGCCGCCGACCGGGAAGCCCGCGTAGTCGTCCGCTTCCGGAATACCGGACTCCTGCAACAGTTTCAGCGCCGCGCCGCCCGCACCGATAAACACGAACTTCGCCTTAATCACATGCTCGGCTTCGTTGTTTTTCAGATCGGCAACGGTCACGCTCCAGCTGTTATCCGCGTTGCGCTTGAAACCACGCACTTCGGAGCTGAGTTGCAGGTTAAAGTTCTCTTTTTTCTTCAGAGAGGACACCAGCTGACGGGTGATTTCACCGTAGTTAACGTCAGTACCAATTTCAGTGCGGGTCGCCGCTACTTTCTGGTTCGGATCGCGGCCTTCCATGACCAGCGGCGCCCACTCTTTGATTTGAGCGTGATCTTCAGAGTATTTCATCCCGCGGAAAAGCGTGCTCTGTTGCAGGGCAGCGTAGCGCGCGCGCAGGAAGTTGACGTTTTGATCGCCCCACACAAAGCTCATGTGCGGTACGGTGTTGATGAAGGAGTGTGGATTGTGCAACACACCGCTGTTCACCTGGTGAGACCAGAACTGACGTGAGATCTGGAACGCTTCGTTGATCTCTACCGCCTTCTCGATACTAATGGAACCGTCCTTTTTCTGCGGCGTATAGTTCAGTTCCATGAGTGCCGAGTGCCCCGTCCCGGCGTTGTTCCAGCCGTTAGAGCTTTCCTGTGCCACGCCATCGAGGCGCTCGACCATGGTCATGGACCAGTTCGGCTCTAATTCCTGAAGATACGTTCCCAGCGTGGCGCTCATGATGCCGCCACCAATTAAAAGGACATCCGTTTCCTGCTCTTTTGGTGCGTCAGCCTTCGCCGCCATCGAGACGACGTTCAGCCCCACGGCCAGAGAAAAGAGCACGGCAGTCATTTTTTTCATCATTTATGCCTTAGTTGAATAGTGCTTGATGCGTGGAAATTACAGGTGAAACACGCTGCGGTGGCACGGTAGCAACTTTTAAATATTGTTTAAAGGTTACGAAATTATTGTAATTGTGAAATTTAATGATGGATTGTTTGTAGGGATTTGGCAGACAGGCTGGCACCCGACGATTTTCCTGGCTATCATGCTGCACTTTGTGATCGCGCGCACGGAAGCCTGCCCCTACCAGCGAATTGTTATGTCATTACCCCACTCGTCTGTACCTCAAGAAGGCCATGTCGCCACTGTTTTACGTTCGCCTCACCGTCTGATGCGCGAAACCCTGGCCGGTGTGATCACCGCGCTGGCGCTGATCCCGGAAGTGATTTCGTTTTCCGTGGTCGCGGGCGTGGATCCGAAAGTGAGCCTTATCGCCTCCGTGGTGCTCTGTTTCGCCCTTTCCCTGCTCGGCGGGCGTCCGGCCATGGTGACGGCGGCGGCAGGTTCCGTCGCGCTGGTGATTGGGCCGATGGTCCATCAACACGGCGTACAGTACATTCTGCCCGCGGTGGTGATGGCAGGCGTGATTCAGATCCTGTTCGGCGCGCTGGGTATGGCGCGGCTGATGCGCTTTATTCCCCAGTCGGTGATGACCGGGTTTGTTAACGCCCTTGGCATTTTGATTTTCTTTGCCCAGGTGCCCCATTTCTGGAGCCGAAGCCCGCTGATTGTGGGCCTGTTCGTGCTGACGCTGCTGATTGTGCTCTGGGTGCCACGCTATATCAAAAGCGTGCCCTCCCCGCTGATTGCCATTGTGCTGCTGACTTTGTTCACCGTCACCAGCGGGCAAATCCTGCCGACGGTAGGGGATGAAGGTTCCATGGGCGGCGGTTTGCCGGGCTTTACGCAACTGCTGGTGCCGCTCAATCTGGAAACCCTGAGCATCATCTGGCCGTGCGCGCTAAGTATCGCTTTCGTTGGCCTGCTGGAATCCTTGTTGACGGCAAAACTGGTGGACGAGCTGACCGCTACCCCCTCCAGTAAGCGCCGCGAGAGCATCGGACTGGGCGTGGGCAATATTATGGCCGGGTTCTACGGCGGCATTGCGGGCTGCGCGATGATTGGGCAGACCATCGTTAACGTGGAGATGGGGAAAGGCAGAAGCCGTATCTCCACCCTTGCGGCGGGCATCGTACTGCTGGTGCTGGTTACGGCGCTCAGCGAGGTGATGGCCAAAATTCCGATGGCGGTACTGGCGGGAATTATGGCCATTGTGGCCGTCAAGACCTTTAGCTGGCATAGCGTTCAGCCCGGAACGCTGAAAAACGCGCCGGTGGCTGAAACCGTCGTGATGCTGGTGACGGTTGTGGCAACGGTTTTCACCGGCAACCTGGCAATTGGCGTGCTGGGCGGGATTATGATGATGTTCATCCTCCCTGCCCGACTTAAGCAAAAAGCGCTGGCTACAGAAGAAAAATCGTCGCCAGTCCAAGAAAAATAAAGAAACCGCCGGTATCGGTAATGGCGGTGATCATCACGCTCGACCCCACCGCGGGGTCGCGCCCCAGCCGGGTCATGGTCAACGGGATAATCACGCCCATCATCGCCGCCACCAGCAGGTTCAGCACCATCGCCAGCATCATGACCCCGCCCAGCGCCATATCATCATACAGCCACCAGGTAATGCCGCCCATGATGCCGCCCCAGACCAGGCCGTTAATCAGCGCGACGCCCATCTCCCTGAAAATCAGCCACGAGAAATTACCCGGCTGTATGTTTTCCAGCGCCAGGGCGCGAACGATCATGGTGATAGTCTGGTTGCCGGTGTTCCCGCCGATCCCCGCCACAATCGGCATCAGCGACGCCAGGGCCACCAGCTGGGAAATGGTATGTTCGAAGCCGTCAATAACGCGGGACGCCACGAACGCGGTGCATAAATTGATGGCGAGCCACGCCCAGCGCGTTTTGACGGCCTTGCCGACGGAGGCATGAACGTCATCTTCGGCACTGATCCCGCCAAGGGCACGCAGGTCGTTATCGGTCTCTTCATAGACCACGTCAACGATCTCATCGATGGTCAGACGCCCCATCAGCTTGCCCACCGAATCCACCACCGCCGCGCTCACCAGGTCATCACGTTCGAAGGTACGCGCCGCTTTTTCGGCATCGTCTTCCGGCGAGAAGACCATCGGCTCGGTTTCCATGACCTCACTCACCCGCTGCTGGGTGCTGTTCAGCAGGATCGTTTTCAGCTCCAGCTCCCCGAGCAGAGTTTTATCCCGCGAGGTGACGAACAGTTTATCGGTGTTGTCCGGCATACTGCCCAGGCGACGAAGATAGCGCTGCACCGTACCCAGGGTGACGTCCGGGCGCACGGTGATGACGCCAAACTCCATGATCGCGCCGACGCTGTTTTTCTCGTAGTGCATCACCTGACGCACGCGCGCCCGCTCTTCAGCAGGCAGGGAAGCCAGCAGGCGTCCGGTCAGGTTGCGCGGAAGATGCTGAACGAGGTAAATCTGCTCATCGATATCCAGCGTTTGCAGGGCGTCAAGAATGTCCCGGTCGCTCATCTCATCGATAAGGTCATCCCAGACGTTTTCCGAGGCTTCAAGCAATACCTGACCGCGCTCGTGATCCTGCACCAGCCGCCACAGGGCGTGGCGCTCTTCGGAAGGCAATGCCTCCAGGGTGTCCGCCAGGTCCGGGGGCGGTAAATGTGCAACCAGCGCACCTACCTCAGCAATATCGTCGGCCAGCGTGCCGACATCATATTGCTCAGCCAGGGTTAGCTTACCCAATAACGTTGACGTGACCGCTTTATCGGTCGTCAGGAGCCAGATGAGCCGCGCACGCTCCTGGTCACGCTGCCTGGCGCTGTTTTTCTTTAATACCGACATCAATCATAAATCCATTAAATGAGTTGGCGTTAAGCATAGCGCGGGGATATGTAAATAAGAATAAACGGCGGGTCGGGATGGAGAAAAAAACGGCATATATGAAAAATTAGTGTGCCGGGCGCCACCCGGCACAATTGCAATCAGGCCGTACGCGCCACCGCGTCCCGTGACGCCGCATCGCGCTCATCGCCGGTCAGCTCGCTCAGCTTGCCGTCGCGCATCTCCAGCAGACGGTCGGCGTGAATGAAGTAGTGATCGTCATGGCTGATGGCAAAAATGGTTTTTCCCATCGCCTGCATCAGCGGCAGCAGGACCTGATAAAACTCGCGACGGAAGTGCGGGTCCTGATCGGCGGCCCACTCATCCAGCAGGATGATGTCACGCTCCTCGGCCAGGGCCAGCAGCAGCGCCACGCGCTTCTTCTGCCCTTTCGACAGCTTCAGATTCAGGATTTTACCATCCTGGAGCTCCAGCTTGTGCGACATTTGCAGGTGCGCAAGCCACTTCTCCACCAGCGCCGGATCCGCCTGCTGCCCTTCCGGTCCCAGCAGCCGGTCGAACAGCCAGACGTCGGTAAATACCGCCGAGAAGAGCTTGCGGTAGTCCTCCGGTTTCTCCGCGCTCAGCGCTTTACCATCCAGCAAAATTTCACCCGCCTGCGGCTGGTAGAGGCCCGTCAGCAGCATCGCCAGCGTAGATTTGCCGCTGCCGTTGCCGCCGATAAGGAACAGCAGTTCGCCGCGATGAATGGTCAGGTTTATCGGCCCTACGGAGAAGGCGTTATCCTGATAGCGGAAGGTAACGTTACGCAGCTCCAGCGTTTGCCAGTTCGGGAAGGCCTGCGGGCGCGGGAACTCAGCCTTAAACGGCGCAAGGTCGAATTTCTTCAGCTTGTTGAAGGCAACCTGAGCGCTCAGCAGCGTCGGCAGTGCGCCAACGGCCGACAGCAGCGGCGTGCGTAAAAACAGCAGCGTCAGGGAGTAGGTTGCCGCCACGTTGGTATCCGCCCACCCCAGGCTGTTCGCCATCCAGAACACCAGACCAATCGCGCCCAGCATCATGATGTTGGACCAGTTCACGGCGCTCAGGTGGAACGTATCGGCGCGGATAATGTGATGACGATATTCGTGCGCATCCGGGATATAAAGATGGTTGAAGATATGCTCGGCACGCTCGCGGTTCAGCGTCAGCTCTTTGCGCCCTTCCAGCACCGTCTGATAATCGTTATAGAGCTTGTCTTCCGTTTCGCGCAGCACTGCCATGTGCTTATAGACGCGTGATACCAGCAGGAACCCGCCCCAGATGGTAATAACAATCCACAGCGCCGTTACCGCCAGCATTTTGCTGGAGAGCCAGGCGAGATAGGCTGCCGAGCCAAATGTCAGGATGATCCCCTGCACCAGCTCCGGCAGGCGCACAAAGGCGATGGTAATGGCGCGCACATCGCTGGTCAGCCCCGCCAGCAGAGAGGCACTTCCCAGCTGCTCGATGCGTTCCACCTGAGTATCAAGGATCCGTTTGATGAACTCACTGCGCAGACGGAAAACGAAATGGTGGCCGAGGGCGGTCAGCGCCAGCTGTGACCCGAGCGTGACTGCCATCAGCAGCAGCAGTAAACCCAGAAATTCCGGCAGGACGGAGAGTGACGTGTCTACCATTTCGATCAAACGCACGTTAATGAAGGCAATCAGGCCGATCCCCAGCGCCGCGCTGGCAAGGCTTAACGCCATCACCGCGATAAAAGGCCAGCGATACTGCCGCCAGACAAGAAGAAGTAGTTGCATGCAGAGCAATCCGGACAAGAAAAATCAGCCAGCAGTGTAAACTGCCTTTCACACACATCAAGAATAATTCTTATTTTTATTCTCTGTATGCCGCCTGACGGAACGTGAGGTTGTAGCGAAATGCCCCCGCCACCGGGTGATCGCCAGGTTTAAGCGGCTGAATACCGTGGTAAAAAAGCCGTGATTCACCGCCCCAGACCACCACATCACCATGCTCCAGCATCAGCCGTTTGAGCGGGTCGTTGCGCCGCAGGCCGCCAAACTGAAAGACAGCGGGCAGCCCAAGGGATACCGAGACGATCGGCGCGCGCAGGTCTGGCTCGTCCTTATCCTGATGCAAGGAGAGCTTTGCCCCAACGGCATAGCGGTTGATAAGACAGGCATCGGGTCGAAAATCAGGATAGCCGGCCGCCACGGCGGCGTCATGACACAGCGCCTGAAACGCCTCCGGCATCGGCGGCCACGGCTGATCCGTCAGCGGATCGTTCGCGGCATATACATAGCCCCGCTCATTCGTCGCCCATCCCAGTTCGCCACAGTTGGTCATCGCCACGGACATGGTATACCCGCCCGGCGTAACCATATGGCGAAATGGCGAACAAGCGGAAACGGCATCAATACCGTCGAACAGCGCCGCCGCGCGGGAAAGCGCGAAGCGTCTCAGGATCGTCGCCCCCGGCGCGAGCGGCTCGTGCCAGGGTTCAGCATCAGCAAAAAGATCGAGCATTATCCCTCCGGGTTGTTCGCCTCACGTTTCAACAATAGCATCTTACGCGCTGCTCCCCAGCGATAACCCGACAGCGCACCGTCGTTACGCACCACGCGGTGACAGGGGATGACTATCGCCAGTTTGTTGGCACCGCAGGCCCCCGCCACGGCACGTATGGCATTGGGTTTACCAATGGCCTTCGCCACCTGCTGATAGCTTGCCGTTTCACCGCAGGGGATATCCCGCAGCGCCTGCCAGACCTGCTGCTGGAAGGCGGTACCACGGATATCCAGCGGCAGCGTCAGCGGCGTCGCGCGGCTGTCGACAGAGGCAATAACCTGCCGAACACGCCCGGCAAACGCGCCTTCCATCGGTTCACGGACGGCAAGCGGAAACAGTGACAGCAGCTCAGCCGTCAGCCCGGCGTCGTCATCACCCAGCAGTATTGCGCAGATCCCGCGCTCGCTTTCCGCCACCAGACAGCGGCCCAGCGAGCAGTCACTGATGGCATAGCGGACCGCAGCCTCTCCGTTGCGGTACTGTTTTGCCGTCATGCCCAGCGCGCCGTTGGCTTTACGGTAGTAGCTGCTGCCGTCCGGAAAGCCAGCGGCCAGTACGGCGTCGGTGATTTTACCGCCCTGTGCAAGCAGGGTGCGCAGGCGTTGTTCACGCGCGGCCTGCTGCCATGCTTTCGGCGTCATGCCGGTGACGGATTTAAACAAGCGGTGGAAATGGAACGGACTCATGGCAACCTGCTGCGCCAGTGCCTCCAGGTTCAGCGCGGCATCCTGTTCAAGCAGTCGACAGGCCAGCGCAATGTTGGCCTTTTTCTGCGCCATAGGGTCGACCTGGTCTGGCCTACAGCGCTTACAGGGGCGGAAACCCGCCTGCGCGGCCTGGTGAGCATCAGGATAAAAGCAGACATTTTTACGCAGCGCGTGGCGGGCGCGGCAGGACGGACGACAATAAATGCCGGTCGTCTGCACGGCAAAGACAAACTGGTTATCCGCACGCGGATCGCGGGCCAGTACGGCCTGCCAGCGATCCTCATCGGTAAGATAGGTTGTGTTTTTCATTATCGGCTCCTCTTACAAGCATACGCTCAGCTTGCCTGAACGCCACCGAACAAAAACCCGCAACCTTGCTTTTTAATTTTTTTCGCTCACCAGGAAGCTGTTGAACTGCGGCGAACTCCAGGTTTTAAATCCGTCAGCCTCTTTGGTGATCATATAGACGGCCAGCCCTTCCTGACGCACCACCTCTTTGGCCTTCTCCGTGCCGAGCACCATCAATCCGGTATCCCAGGCATCCGCTTCCAGCGCGGTTGGGGCTATCACCGTCACGGACACCAGGTTGTGGGTAATCGGGCGTCCGGTTTGCGGATCAATCACGTGCGAGATACGTTTGCCATCCAGCTCGTAATAGTTGCGGTAGCTTCCGGAGGTGCTTATACCGTGCCCGTTGATGTCGACAATCGCCTGCACCGCGTTCTGCTGATCGGTTGGTTTTTGGATGGCCACTCGCCACGGCCTGCCGCTGGCGTTCATGCCCCGGCTGACGAGCGCGCCCCCGACGGAAACCAGATAACGCGGAATGCCTTCCTGCGCCATCAGGGCCGCGAGATGATCCGCAGCATACCCCTCGCCTACCGTGGAGAGATCGACAAACAGGTCGGGAATATCTTTTTGCAGGTATTGCTGACCGTACTGGGAGATCACCGCCAGATGCTGTAACCCTGTACGGGCGCGGGCGTCGTCGATGGCGGCTTGATCGGGTGTAGTCACCGGCTGCTTGTTGGGGCCAAATCCCCACAGGTTCACCAGCGGCCCCACGGTCACATCCATTGCGCCATTGGTTTTGTAGCCCACGCGCATGGATTCCGTGACGATATCGGCCATCGCTTCGCTCACCGGCCACAGCGAGGTGCTGCTGGAGCGATTGAAACGCATCAGCGCTGAGTCATTTTTATAGGTAGAGAGTAGCTGATCGTCGGCATCCAGCTGCGCCTGAATTTTACCGCGTAATTCTTCAGCGCGGGATTTATCAATATCCATCACGCTGACGCGCCAGAAGGTCCCCATGGTTTTCCCTTCCAGCACCGTCGCGGCGGGTGCGTCGATTTTTGCGGGCTGTGTGGAAGAGTCACACGCAGTCAGGAGTAAAAAAGTCGCCAGAACGCTGGCGCGTAAAAAAGTCATATCCATTGGTTATTATCCTCATGCCAGGGCGGCAAGAGTACACTAAAACAGCGTATTTGTAAGACCCTAAAAAAGCATGAAAAAAGGGGCCTGATGGCCCCTTTGTCGCTGTATGAGCAATTAGAACTGGTAAACCAGACCCAGCGCGACGATATCGTCAGTACCGATACCTGCTGCGCGAGTGAAGTCGTTCTCATCAACCAGGTTGATTTTGTAATCAACGTAGGTGGACATGTTTTTGTTGAAGTAGTAAGTCGCGCCAACATCAACATATTTCAGCAGATCCTGGTCGCCGTAGCCGTTTTCCAGGTCCTTACCTTTAGATTGCAGGTATGCCACGGATGGACGCAGACCGAAGTCGAACTGATACTGCGCAACCACTTCGAAGTTCTGCGCTTTGTTAGCCCAGCCCAGGTCGCCCGCACGGGTCGCGTTGTAAGTCTGAGTATACTGTGCAGCCAGGTAGATGTTGTTCGCGTCGTATTTCAGACCACCGGTGTAGGTCTCTGCGCGATCGCCTTCACCGTAGTAGCCCGCAGCGTTCTGGTCAGCAGTACGTTTAGAACTGGTAACTGCCGTACCGAGTGCGAAGCCTTCGCCCAGATCGTAGGTCAGAGAGCCGCCGTAGCCATCACCGTTCTGACGCAGCGCGTCACGACCGTTGTTGGTCTGGCCTTCGCCGCTTGCGCTGCCGTTTTTACCCTGGTACTGCAACGCGAAGTTCAGACCATCAACCAGACCGAAGAAGTCCTGGTTACGGTAGGTCGCGAAGCCGTTACCACGCTGCTGCATGAAGTTGTCAGAACCGTAGGTGTCGCCGCCGAATTCCGGCAGAACGTCGGTCCAGGAAGTCACATCGTAAACAACGCCGTAGTTACGACCGTAGTCGAATGAACCCGCATCAGCGAATTTCAGACCTGCGAACGCCACACGCGTCCATGAGTTGTTTTCGTTCTCACCAGAGTTACCCTGGATCTGGTATTCCCACTGGCCGTAACCGGTCAGCTGGTCGTTAACCTGAGTTTCGCCTTTGAAGCCCAGACGCATGTAGGTCTGGTCGCCGTCTGCACTGTCGTCATCAGAGAAATAGTGCAGACCATCCACTTTACCGTACAGATCTAATTTGTTGCCGTCTTTGTTATAAATTTCAGCCGCATTTGCTGCGCCTGCCACCAGCAGAGCTGGTACCAGGAGGGACAGTACTTTAACTTTCATTTTATTAACCCTCTGTTATATGCCTTATTATTTACCACTGCTTACTGGTCAACCCTCTTAACCAGTCGGCAAGTTCATTCTCCTCAAAAATGCAGAATAATCCAACAGGAATATGATACGAAAACTTTGAAGATGTTTCACTTTACCATCAACATGTTTCAATTTGTAAATTTGAAGGAACTTTTACAGAGCATAAATAGTTTAAAAATATAGCACGGATAATCAAAGCAAAAATATATTCTATTTAATACAAGTGATTAGCTTAAAAAACGGTACAGCACTGAATGACAAAAAAATTCCCTTCAACACCACTAAAATAACTCTCGCTATCATCATTAACTTTATTTATTACCGTCATTCAGTTCTGAATGTCTGTTTATCCCTAATTGAACCGGATGCTTCGCATTCGGTTTTTTTTTACCTTTCTTTACGTCAGTCTACATTTTATGTGCTACCCCTCAGAAATGATAACGACTATTAACTAAATCCAGATTCCGGCTTTCGCTGAATTCTTTTTTATGCTATTGAAATTAATTTCTTGTTTATTCGTGCTATTTTCCTGCCGGTGCGATCGCGTATTTATACATTTCACGGGGTTTTGTACACCTTTCATCCGGGGACGTTGAAGCCGGTTACCCGGATAAAAAGTCAAGGTCATACCGTTAACGACGCTGGAAATTCAGTTATTACCCTTTATACTGCCCTATCCCATTACCGCGCGGCCATTACGGGTTAAACACATCGATGAGTCAGACTGAAACTACCGCCCCGAGCAAATTCTCCCTTCTACCGGGCAGCATCACCCGTTTCTTTCTTCTGTTGATCGTTGTGCTGTTAGTCACAATGGGGGTGATGGTTCAGAGCGCCGTTAATACCTGGCTTAAAGATAAAAGCTATCAAATCGTCGATATCACCCATGCGGTGCACAAGCGCATTGATACGTGGCGCTATGCGACCTGGCAAATCTACGACAATATCGCTGCCGCGCCTGCCACCTCGTCAGGCGAAGGGTTGCAGGAAACGCGCCTTAAGCAGGATGTGTATTACCTTGAAAAACCGCAGCGCAAGACGGAAGCCCTGATTTTCGGCTCGCACGACAGCGCAACGCTTGAGATGACGCAGCGGATCTCCTCCTATCTGGACACCCTGTGGGGCGCCGAGACCGTACCGTGGTCAATGTATTACCTGAATGGTCAGGACAACAGCATGATCCTGATCTCGACCCTGCCGCTTAAGGATCTTTCGTCCGGCTTTAAAGAGACCACCGTTGGCAGTATTGTGGATTCCCGTCGGGCAGAAATGCTGCAACAGGCCAACGCGCTGGACGAGCGCGAAAGTTTCTCGTCATTACGCCGTCTTGCCTGGCAGAATGGCCACTACTTTACGCTGCGAACCACCTTTAACCAGCCGGGCCATCTGGCGACCGTGGTTGCCTTCGACCTGCCGATTAACGATCTCATCCCACCGGATATGCCGCTGGACAGTTTCCGTCTGGAGCCAGACAACAGCACCCAAAATATGCGCACGCCGTCGGATAAAGAAGGCGCGGACAGCGTAGCGATCTCCTTTAATGGCTCAAAGATTGAGATTGCCTCATCGCTCAACTCAACCGGTATGCGTCTGGTGTGGCAGGTGCCTTTTGGCACCCTGATGCTTGATACTCTGCAAAACATTCTGCTGCCGCTTTTGCTGAATATTGGCCTGCTGGCGCTGGCGCTGTTTGGCTACAGCACCTTCCGTTTCCAGTCGGGCCGCCAGAGCGACTCGACGTCGGTATCAGCCGGGACCAGCAACGAGTTGCGCATTCTTCGTGCCCTGAATGAAGAGATTATTTCCGTGCTGCCGCTTGGGGTGCTCGTTCACGACCAGGAGGCTAACCGCACGGTAATGAGCAATAAAATTGCCGATCACCTTCTGCCGCATCTTAACCTGCAAAATATTACGGCCATGGCGGACCAGCACCAGGGCGTTATTCAGGCCACCGTTAATAATGAACTGTATGAGATCCGTCAGTTCCGCAGTCAGGTCGCCTCGCGCACGCAAATCTTCATCATTCGCGATCAGGATCGCGAAGTGCTGGTGAATAAAAAGCTCAAGCAGGCGCAAAGGCTGTACGAGAAAAACCAACATGGCCGCGCGGCGTTTATGCAAAATATTGGCGATGCCTTTAAACAACCGTTGAAGTCACTCGCCACGCAGATTGCTGATCTGAGCACGCCGGAAAGCCGACAGCTCAGCAGCCAGGCCGACTCCCTGGTTCGTCTGGTGGACGAAATCCAGCTTGCGAACATGCTGGAGAATGACATCTGGAAGGGCACCCCTACGCTCTTCTCCATCCAGGACCTGATTGATGAGGTGGTGCCGGAAGTCCTGCCGGTGATCAAGCGCAAGGGACTCCAGCTGCTGATCAACAACCATTTACCGGCCAACGACGAACGTCACGGCGATCGCGATGCCCTGCGTCGCATCCTGATGATGTTGATACAGTATGCCGTCACCACGACGCAGATCGGCAAGATCACCCTTGAAGTCAGCACCGATGAGTCCACCGACGATCGTCTGACGTTCCGCATTCTGGATACGGGCGAAGGCGTCACAGTGAGCGAAATTGATAACCTGCACTTCCCGTTCCTGAACGATACCCAGCGCGACCACTACGGTAAGGCGAATGCCCTCACCTTCTGGCTCTGCGATCAGCTGGCGCGTAAGCTGGGCGGTCATCTGAACATTAAGGCCCGCGAATCCCTCGGCACCCGCTACTCTTTACACGTGAAAATGGCGGCGAATCCCCAGGAAGAGGATGAAGAGCGTCTGCTGGACGATGTGGTGGTGATGGTGGATGTGACCTCCAGTGAGATCCGAAATATCGTCGTTCGTCAGCTGGAAAACTGGGGGGCGTCCTGCATTACCCCGGACGAAAGGCTCGCGAGTCAAGAATTTGATCTATTTTTAACTGATAATCCGTCTAATCTTACTGCCTCAGGCTTGCTTTTAAGCGATGATGAGCCAGGCGTGCGGAAAATCGGCCCTGGGCAGCTGCGCGTCAACTTTAATATGAGCAATGCAATGCAGGAAGCTGTATTACAACTGATTGAAGAGAATCTGGCGCAGGAAGAGATCCTGGAGTCACCGTTAGGCGGCGATGAAAATGCCGAACTCCATGCCAGCGGATATTATTCGCTCTTCGTTGATACAGTACCAGATGATGTTAAGCGGTTGTATACTGAGTCCGCTGCGCAGGATTTTGCAGCGCTGGCACAGACAGCACACCGGCTTAAAGGGGTGTTTGCCATGCTTAATCTGGTTCCCGGCAAGCAGTTATGTGAAACGCTGGAACATCTAATTCGTGAGAAAGATGCCTCTGGCATTGAAAAATACATCAGCGACATTGACGCTTACGTCAAGAGCTTGCTGTAGCAAGGTAGCCTTATACATGAACAATATGAACGTAATTATTGCCGATGACCATCCGATTGTACTGTTCGGTATTCGCAAATCACTTGAACAGATCGAGTGGGTGAATGTAGTCGGTGAATTTGAAGATTCCACAGCCCTCATTAACAATCTGCCTAAACTTGATGCGCACGTGCTCATTACCGATCTCTCCATGCCTGGAGATAAGTACGGTGATGGGATCACGCTCATCAAATACATTAAACGCCACTTCCCGGACATTTCGATCATTGTTCTGACCATGAACAATAACCCAGCGATCCTGAGCGCCGTTCTGGATCTCGATATTGAAGGGATTGTGCTGAAACAAGGCGCACCTACCGATCTGCCAAAAGCGCTGGCGGCGCTACAGAAAGGGAAGAAATTCACTCCTGAGAGCGTCTCACGCCTGCTTGAAAAAATCAGCGCGGGTGGCTATGGCGACAAGCGTCTTTCGCCTAAAGAGAGTGAAGTTCTGCGTCTGTTCGCTGAAGGTTTCCTGGTCACTGAAATCGCCAAAAAGCTGAACCGCAGTATTAAAACCATCAGTAGCCAGAAAAAATCCGCAATGATGAAGCTGGGTGTGGATAACGATATCGCCCTACTGAACTATCTCTCTTCCGTGACGCTGAGCGCAACGGACAAAGATTGATCTTCGCTGTCTACGCCGGGTGGCGCTCGCGCTTACCCGGCCTACAGCCGCCGGAGAAATAAAAAAGGCCCTTTCGGGCCTTTTTTATTGTCTCGCTTTTCGTACCCGCTCCGCATACACGGATAGCGTCTGCTTCAGTACATCCAGCGTGACCGGCTTCGACAGGCAGCTGTCCATTCCCGACTCCAGACAGCGCTGCTTCTCCTCCGCCAGCGCGTTGGCTGTCACCCCTACCACCGGCAGCGTCAGCCCCAGCTGTCGGATACGCTGCGTCAGACGGTAGCCGTCCATGTTAGGCATGTTCACATCGCTGAGCACAATATCAATATGGTTCTTACTTAAGACATTCAGGGCATCCACGCCATCATTGGCCGTTTTACACTGATAGCCCAGAGAGCCAAGCTGATCTGCGAGCAGACGACGGTTAATCGGATGATCGTCGACGACCAGAATCATCATATCGTCGTTCACCGACGCCAGCTCATCAGGGGAAGCCAGCACGGTGGCGCCGTCGCTGTCCTCAAGCTGCACGCTGTAAATACGCGCCAGCAAGCCCAGCAGCTCGTGCGGTGTCGCCACGCTGTGCACCCATACCCCAGGCGAACGCTCAAGCGGAATACCGATATGACGGCGGCAGAACATCACTACGCCGCGCCCCGCCCACGCCTGCTCCGGCTCAACGTCAGTGATCAGCATGTCATCCGCGTCCGGCGTCTGGCCTTCGTAGCGTGAAACCCGCACGCCGCTGCTGGTCAGCATCGAGGTCAGGAAATCATGTAAGGAGGCGTTGTGCACCGCCAGCCAGCAGTGCTTATCGCTCAGCCCGTCGACGGTGGTTTTCGCCGGATAGTGCGCCGAATAGAGCGGAATACGAATGGTGAACTGGCTGCCCATGCCTGGCTCTGTATCGACGGAGATATCTCCATCCATCATACTGATAAGCTTCTCGCAAATCGCCAGACCTAGCCCGGTCCCCTGGAAATTACGCTGGACGCCGGTTCCCACCTGGAAGAACGGATCGAACAGGCGAACGACCTCTTTCGCCGGAATGCCAACACCCGTGTCGCGCACGCGAATGGTCAGGTACTCCCCTGCCCGACAGACGTGCAGCACAATACAGCCGATATCGGTAAATTTGATGGCGTTGCTCAGCAGGTTTGAGATGACCTGTTGCAGACGCATCGGATCGCCATGCAGCGTCAGCGGCACATCCGGCTCGATAAAGCAGTACAGCCCAAGCTGTTTACGCACCACCAGCGGCAGGTAGTTAGCGCAGATATGGTTCATCACTTCGCGCGGGGAGAACTCGCGCGGCTCTATTTTCAACTGCTCGGATTCAATTTTAGAGAAATCGAGAATATCGCTGATGATTTTCAGCAGCAGGCTGGACGAGTTGTTCATGGCCGTCACCAGCCGGTCGACGCCTTTCGGCAGCTCTTTGGTCTGGAGCAGGTCGAGGTTACCGATAATGCCGTAGAGCGGCGTTCGCAGCTCATGGCTGACGGTCGCGAGGAACATCGATTTCGACTGACTGGCCTGCTCCGCCGCCTGCGCCATATCCTGCAATGACTCTTCCATTTTCACGCGCGCAGAGACGTCCACCAGCACGCAAATGGCCACGTTTTCATTGCGGTAGCGAGAATGGACGAAGCTGATTTGCAGGTTGGTGTGGGTGCTGGTCAGCACATCCACAAAGTTAACCTGCTGACCGCAGATGATCTGGGTTAACCGCTGGCGGTCTTCATGCGTGAGCATGTTCAGGTAGTTATGGGCAAGCTCGTTACTGAGGATATTTGTCCCGTCCTGAGTACGCAGAATGCAGATCCCCACCGGCGCCGAGGCGACAATTTTACGGTTAAACTGCTCATGCTCTTCCAGACGCTGAGCATCCGCTTCCGCCGGAATAAAGATCCGCCGCTCATACATTCTCGCCAGCATAAACAGCGCGACGCCTACCGCGATGTTCAGCAAAATGGCGTTAAGGATCAGGATGCGAATGCGCTCCAGGACCTTGTCCACCGGCAGCGAGTAGACAATGCTCAGCGACGATGGCGGTAAACTTTTCTTCAGCACCAGCTCGCGGAACCCGGAGGTATAGCCAAACCATGACCGCTCCTGCATCCAGCTGGGTTCCACCTTCAGGCGGTTTTCAGGCCCGGTAAGGGAGATGAGCGGATGGCCGTTTTCATCCAGAATGGTCACGCCCATCGGCAGACTGCCCGGCGTGAAGAAGTTTTCCATACGGATGGTTTGTTCAATCCCCAGCAGCGCTTGCAGGCGGTTTCCGAGGTAAACCGGAGTCAGGGCATAGAAATAGCCGACGCCCATGCGCGGCCCCTGGCTTATCCAGAAGATGTTGTTCCCGCGCTCTTCCTGAGGCGCATTGCGGTATTTCACTATACGCTCATGCAGACTTTTCAGCGCGTCTTCGCGTTCGACGGGCATATCCCGCAGGCCGAAATCCGCCATGCAGAGATTTTCGTTGCCAATCAGGTAGACACGGTTCAGATCGTAGGCGGCCGAGAAATTATCGCGCCAGTAGCGCATAAACCATGACAGGGACTCCAGTGAACCACGCCAGGCTTTGCTCATGGCGGAACAATCGGAGTCCGGGAAGAGCGGTTCGAAATCAGGTACTTCGGTTTTTTCATCCCGACCGCGGATAGCAAGAATGCCGTTCTCCGCCGTGAGTCGATTCTCAGCAATATACTTAAGCTCTTTCATCACGTCAGACGTGCGCTGGATATAGCGCTGAGCCTGATCCGAGCTTAAGTTAAACTCCTGGCGGATCTCCGCTTCTTTCTGGTGTAACGCGTTAACGATGTAAAACACCGAGAGCAGTGCCACCAGCAACCATAGCAGTAGCGCAAGCGCCCGAAACAGATAGCGAGAGACTTTTAACGTGGTACGAAAGGAGACGAGGTATTTCAAAGGGGCGAGGCTCCGCCGTCGGGGTCAAAAAGAATGTGGTTAAGGTAGCGGTAAACGCGGCTTGTCGCAACGTTCACTTGTCTGCTTGCGCAAAACAAAAGGGCCGGAAACCGGCCCTTTATGCGTCAGGAGACGTTACTCGTCAGCGTCATCCGCTGCTTCATCATCGGTGTCCGCTTCCGGGGCGATTTCATCATCCCCTTCCGCAACGCTGCCGTCGATAGAGTCGAGCTCTTCGTCATCCACCGGCTCAGCAACGCGTTGCAGACCGACGACGTTTTCATCTTCCGCAGTGCGGATGAGGATTACGCCCTGGGTGTTACGACCCACCACGCTGATCTCAGACACGCGGGTACGCACCAGCGTACCGGCATCGGTGATCATCATGATCTGGTCCGCGTCGTCCACCTGCACCGCGCCAACAACGGAACCGTTGCGCTCGGTCACTTTGATGGAGATAACGCCCTGCGTGCCGCGTGACTTGGTCGGGTATTCGCTTTCCGCCGTACGTTTACCGTAGCCGTTCTGGGTGACGGTCAGGATTGCGCCTTCGCCACGAGGAACGATCAGGGAAACCACGCTGTCTTCACCCGCCAGCTTGATACCACGCACGCCGGTCGCCGTACGACCCATAGCGCGCACGGCGTTCTCTTTAAAGCGCACCACTTTACCGGCGGCAGAGAACAGCATGACTTCATCAGAACCGGAGGTCAGATCCACGCCGATCAGCTCATCGCCTTCGTTCAGGTTCACCGCGATGATCCCGGCAGAACGTGGACGGCTGAACTCGGTCAGCGCGGTTTTCTTCACGGTACCGCTCGCGGTCGCCATAAAGACGTTCACGCCCTCTTCGTACTCGCGTACCGGCAGAATAGCGGTGATACGTTCGTTCGCTTCCAGCGGCAGCAGGTTGACGATAGGACGACCCCGCGCGCCACGGCTCGCTTCCGGCAGCTGATAGACTTTCATCCAGTACAGACGGCCCCGGCTGGAGAAGCAGAGGATCGTGTCGTGGGTGTTGGCCACCAGCAGACGGTCAATGAAGTCTTCTTCTTTAATACGTGCCGCAGATTTGCCTTTACCGCCACGACGCTGTGCTTCGTAGTCGGTCAACGGCTGATACTTCACGTAGCCCTGGTGAGACAGCGTCACTACCACGTCTTCGCGGTTGATCAGATCTTCAATGTTGATATCAGAGCTATTGGCTGTGATTTCGGTGCGACGCTCGTCGCCGAACTGATCGCGAACCAGTTCCAGCTCTTCACGGATCACTTCCATCAGGCGCTCTGCGCTACCCAGGATATGCAGCAGCTCGGCAATCTGCTCCAGCAGCTCTTTGTACTCGTCGAGCAGTTTTTCATGCTCAAGGCCGGTCAGTTTCTGCAAACGCAGATCCAGAATCGCCTGGGCCTGCTGTTCAGTCAGGTAGTACTGGCCGTCACGCACGCCGAATTCCGGTTCCAGCCACTCAGGACGCGCAGCGTCATCACCGGCACGTTCCAGCATTGCCGCCACGTTGCCCAGATCCCATGGACGCGCAACCAGCGACGCCTTCGCTTCTGCCGGCGTCGGCGCACGGCGGATCAGCTCGATGATCGGGTCGATGTTCGCCAGCGCAACGGCCAGTGCTTCAAGGATATGGGCACGGTCGCGCGCTTTGCGCAGTTCGAAGATGGTACGACGGGTCACCACTTCACGGCGGTGACGCACGAACGCGCTCAGGATCTCTTTCAGGTTCATGATCTTCGGCTGGCCATGATGCAGCGCAACCATGTTGATACCGAAGGAGACCTGAAGCTGAGTCTGGGAGTAAAGGTTGTTCAGCACAACTTCACCCACCGCGTCGCGCTTGATTTCAATCACGATGCGCATACCGTCTTTATCAGACTCGTCACGCAGCGCGCTGATGCCTTCAACGCGTTTTTCTTTTACCAGCTCGGCGATTTTTTCAATCAGTCGCGCTTTGTTCACCTGATACGGGATCTCGTGAACAATAATGGTTTCACGGCCGGTTTTAGCGTCCGCTTCCACTTCGGCGCGGGCACGGATGTAAATCTTGCCGCGACCGGTGCGGTACGCTTCTTCAATACCGCGACGGCCATTGATGATTGCCGCCGTCGGGAAGTCCGGGCCCGGGATGTGTTCCATCAGCCCTTCAATGCTGATGTCTTCATCGTCAATGTAGGCCAGGCAGCCGTTGATCACTTCCGTGATATTGTGCGGTGGAATGTTGGTTGCCATACCGACGGCGATACCGGACGAACCGTTCACCAGCAGGTTTGGGATCTTCGTTGGCATAACGTCAGGAATTTTTTCCGTGCCGTCGTAGTTATCAACGAAATCAACCGTCTCTTTTTCCAGGTCAGCCATCAGCTCATGGGCAATCTTCGCCAGACGGATTTCCGTATAACGCATTGCCGCGGCGGAGTCGCCGTCGATAGAACCAAAGTTACCCTGACCATCTACCAGCATGTAACGCAGCGAGAAGGGCTGCGCCATACGGACAATGGTGTCGTACACCGCGGAATCACCATGAGGATGGTATTTACCGATTACGTCACCAACGACACGGGCAGATTTTTTGTAGGCTTTATTCCAGTCATTGCCCAATACGTTCATGGCGTATAGTACGCGACGGTGTACCGGCTTCAGGCCATCGCGGACGTCCGGCAGCGCACGGCCAACAATGACCGACATCGCATAGTCCAGATAGGAGCTTTTCAGCTCTTCCTCGATGTTAACCGGTGTAATTTCTCTCGCAAGGTCGCTCATCTAACCGCTATCCCTCTACTGTATCCCGGATTCAAAGGTCGCAAATTATAACACAGCCGCGGTGATACAGGTAAACCTATACGCTTTATTCACAGGGATTGCCTGATATACTCATTTGTCTTGCTAAATAAGGAGTAAAAGCGCCCATGAATGCCGAAAAATCCCCGGTGGCTCACAACGTTGACCACGAAGAGATTGCCAAATTTGAAGCGGTGGCGTCCCGCTGGTGGGATCTCGAAGGTGAGTTCAAACCTCTGCATCGTATTAACCCGCTGCGTCTGGGCTATATCGCGGAGCGTTCCGGCGGTCTGTTCGGTAAGAAAGTGCTCGACGTCGGCTGCGGCGGCGGCATCTTGGCGGAAAGTATGGCGCGTGAAGGGGCCACCGTCACCGGTCTGGACATGGGCTTCGAACCTCTACAGGTTGCGCGTCTTCATGCGCTGGAGTCCGGCGTACAGGTAGAATATGTCCAGGAAACCGTGGAAGAGCACGCGGCAAAACATGCGCACCAGTATGACGTGGTGACCTGCATGGAGATGCTGGAGCACGTTCCCGATCCGCAGTCGGTGGTCAGCGCCTGTGCAAAACTGGTGAAACCGGGTGGACAGGTCTTCTTCTCGACCATCAACCGCAACGGCAAAGCCTGGCTGATGGCCGTGGTAGGCGCGGAATACGTGCTGCGCATGGTGCCGAAAGGGACGCACGACGTGAAGAAGTTCATCAAGCCTGCAGAACTGCTGGGCTGGGTTGACCAGACATGGCTTAAGGAGCAGCACATGACGGGCCTGCACTACAATCCGCTGACGGATAAATTCAAACTTGCTCCAGGTGTGGATGTTAACTATATGTTGCACACAACCGCCAAAAACGACTAACGTCATCCGTTATTCTTATAATGATTGCGCGACATCATGTTGCGCAATTCTGACCTCCCGTTGAAGAAATCAGCACTCGATCAAATTTTGAATTTTTTTTCTTAATTATTGACATCTCTTCCAGGCCTTACGGCACGAGGACTTAGCCTTTTTTACCCTTTCACAACCTCAATTTAACGTCAAAATCAACCCTTGTGCTGAAAAGATTCGATACTAGAATACTCACCATATAGCGTTCTTCTTATCGCAAAACCCCTATATGTAGTATTTATCCACAGAGTTAGTCACAAGACGGTTCTGTGGATAAGCGGGGGATATTTTTTTATTTCACGGACAGGTAAAAACCCACATGAATCAGAGTCTGCTGGTGACAAAGCGCGACGGTACCACCGAGCGTATCAATCTGGACAAAATCCATCGAGTTCTCGACTGGGCAGCAGAAGGACTGAACAACGTATCTATCTCCCAGGTTGAACTGCGTTCTCACATTCAGTTCTACGACGGCATCAAAACGTCTGATATCCACGAAACCATTATCAAAGCCGCGGCAGATCTGATCTCCCGCGACGCACCGGATTATCAGTACCTCGCTGCGCGTCTGGCGATTTTCCACCTGCGTAAAAAAGCCTACGGCCAGTTCGAGCCGCCGAAGCTTTACGATCACGTAGTTAAAATGGTCGAGCTGGGCAAATACGACACGCATCTGCTGGAAGACTATACGGAAGAAGAGTTCGAGCAGATGAACGGGTTTATCGATCACTGGCGCGACATGAACTTCTCCTACGCGGCGGTGAAGCAGCTCGAAGGCAAATACCTGGTTCAGAACCGTGTGACGGGCGAAATCTACGAGAGCGCCCAGTTCCTCTATATTCTGGTGGCCGCCTGCCTGTTCTCTAATTACCCGCGTGAAACCCGTCTGGACTACGTGAAGCGTTTCTACGATGCGGTCTCTACGTTCAAGATTTCTCTGCCTACGCCAATCATGTCTGGCGTGCGTACCCCTACCCGTCAGTTCAGCTCCTGCGTACTGATCGAGTGTGGTGACAGCCTGGATTCCATCAACGCGACCTCCAGCGCCATCGTGAAATACGTCTCCCAGCGTGCCGGTATCGGCATCAACGCCGGCCGTATCCGTGCGCTGGGCAGCCCGATCCGCGGCGGTGAAGCGTTCCACACCGGCTGTATTCCGTTCTACAAGCACTTCCAGACGGCAGTAAAATCCTGCTCTCAGGGCGGCGTGCGTGGTGGTGCAGCGACCCTGTTCTACCCGATGTGGCACCTGGAAGTGGAAAGTCTGCTGGTTCTGAAGAACAACCGCGGCGTGGAAGGCAACCGCGTGCGCCACATGGACTACGGCGTGCAGATCAACAAGCTGATGTACACCCGTCTGCTGAAAGGGGAAGACATCACCCTGTTCAGCCCGTCCGACGTCCCGGGTCTGTACGACGCCTTCTTCGCCGATCAGGACGAGTTCGAGGGTCTGTACACCAAATATGAAAAAGACGACAGCATCCGCAAGCAGCGCGTGAAAGCGGTCGATCTGTTCTCCCTGATGATGCAGGAACGTGCTTCTACCGGCCGTATCTACATCCAGAACGTTGACCACTGCAACACCCACAGCCCGTTCGATCCGGTGGTTGCACCAGTGCGCCAGTCCAACCTGTGCCTGGAGATCGCCCTGCCGACTAAACCGCTGGAAGACGTGAACGACGAAAACGGTGAAATCGCGCTTTGTACGCTGTCCGCGTTCAACCTGGGTGCGATTAAGAGCCTGGACGAGCTGGAAGAGCTGGCGGTGCTGGCGGTTCGTGCGCTCGACGCCCTGCTGGATTACCAGGATTACCCAATCCCGGCGGCAAAACGCGGCGCAATGGGCCGTCGCACTTTAGGTATCGGCGTGATCAACTTCGCCTACTGGCTGGCGAAAAACGGCAAGCGTTACTCCGACGGCAGCGCCAACAATCTGACGCACCAGACGTTCGAAGCGATCCAGTACTACCTGATGAAAGCCTCTAACGAGCTGGCGAAAGAGCAAGGCGCGTGCCCGTGGTTCAACGAAACCACCTACGCGAAAGGCATTCTGCCGATCGACACCTACAAAAAAGACCTGGATGCGATCGTCAGCGAGCCGCTGCACCTCGACTGGGAAGGCCTGCGCGAGTCCATTAAAACTCACGGCCTGCGTAACTCCACGCTCTCTGCCCTGATGCCGTCCGAGACCTCTTCGCAGATCTCCAACGCCACCAACGGTATTGAGCCACCGCGCGGCCACGTCAGCATCAAAGCGTCGAAAGACGGCGTGCTGCGTCAGGTGGTGCCGGATTACGAAACGCTGGGTGACAACTACGAGCTGCTGTGGGAAATGCCAAACAACGACGGCTATCTGCAACTGGTGGGTATCATGCAGAAGTTTATCGACCAGTCGATCTCTGCCAATACCAACTACGACCCAACGCGCTTCCCGTCTGGCAAGGTTCCGATGCAGCAACTGCTGAAGGACCTGCTCACCGCCTACAAATTTGGCGTGAAAACGCTGTACTATCACAACACCCGTGATGGTGCGGAAGACGCCCAGGACGACCTGGTGCCGTCAATTCAGGACGATGGCTGCGAAAGCGGCGCATGTAAGATCTAATAAATTCCCTCACCTTAACCCTCTCCCACAGGGAGAGGGAACTCTTTCCCCCTCTCCCTGTGGGAGAGGGCCGGGGTGAGGGGAAATAACACCACAGGACTCACCGCAATGGCATATACCACCTTTTCACAGACGAAAAACGACCAGCTCAAAGAGCCGATGTTCTTCGGCCAGCCGGTCAACGTGGCACGCTACGATCAGCAAAAATATGACATCTTCGAAAAGCTGATTGAAAAGCAACTCTCCTTCTTCTGGCGTCCGGAAGAAGTTGACGTTTCCCGCGACCGTATCGATTTCCAGGCGCTGCCGGAACACGAAAAGCACATCTTTCTCAGCAACCTGAAGTACCAGACGCTGCTGGACTCCATCCAGGGTCGTAGTCCAAACGTGGCGCTGCTGCCGCTGATCTCGATTCCTGAGCTGGAAACCTGGGTAGAGACCTGGGCGTTCTCCGAGACGATCCACTCCCGCTCTTACACCCACATCATCCGCAACATCGTGAACGATCCGGCGGTGGTTTTTGACGATATCGTCACCAACGAGCAGATCCAGAAGCGCGCGGAAGGCATTGCGCACTACTACGACGAGCTGATCGAGATGACCAGCTACTGGCATCTGCTGGGCGAAGGCACGCATAACGTGAACGGCAAAACCATTACCGTAAACCTGCGGGCCCTGAAAAAGCAGCTGTACCTGTGCCTGATGAGCGTCAACGCGCTGGAAGCAATCCGCTTCTACGTAAGCTTCGCCTGCTCCTTCGCTTTTGCCGAGCGCAAGCTGATGGAAGGCAACGCCAAAATCATCCGCCTGATCGCCCGTGACGAAGCCCTGCATCTGACCGGGACTCAGCACATGCTGAACCTGCTGCGCAGCGGCGCGGACGACCCGGAAATGGCTGCGATTGCCGAAGAGTGCAAGCAGGAATGCTACGATCTGTTCGTGCTGGCCGCCCAGCAGGAGAAAGAGTGGGCAGACTACCTGTTCCGCGACGGCTCCATGATTGGCCTGAACAAAGACATTCTGTGCCAGTACGTGGAGTACATTACTAACATCCGCATGCAGGCTGTGGGTCTCGATCTGCCATTCCAGACGCGCTCTAACCCGATTCCGTGGATCAACACCTGGCTGGTGTCCGATAACGTGCAGGTTGCGCCGCAGGAAGTGGAAGTGAGTTCTTATCTGGTCGGTCAGATTGATTCTGAAGTCAACACCGACGACCTGAGCGATTTCCAGCTCTGATGAGCCGCGTAACGCTGAGCCTTTCTGGTACAGAGGTGTTGTGCCAGGAAGAGCACCCTTCTCTGCTGGTGGCGCTTGAAGCGCATCAGGTAGAAGTAGAGTACCAGTGTCGTGAAGGCTACTGCGGCTCCTGCCGCTGCCGTCTGGTCGCAGGCCAGGTAGACTGGCTGACCGAACCGCTGGCCTTTATCAGCGAAGGGGAAATTTTGCCCTGCTGCTGCCGGGCAAAAGGCGATATTGAGATCGAGATGTAATTATGTCGGGTGGCGCTTCGCTGACCCGACCTACAAAACCGCAGTTCGTAGGCCGGGTAAGGCGCAGCCGCCACCCGGCAATTTCAGCGTTTATCCTTCAAAAAGCTCACCGCTTTATCCGGGAAATCCGTAAACAACCCGTCCACATCCGCCTGGTTATACAGCACGTCGTAAAGCTGATTCACGTCCGTCGCATACGCCGGCAGCTGGTCTGCACGAACGGTATACGGATGCACCTGCATCTTGCTCGCATGCGCCTCTTTCACCATCGCCGTCAGCTTCACGTGACCCGGCGTTGAGCCTTCCGCCACCAGCATGTGGTAATCCGGCCCGATGCCGTCGGCGTACTGCGCAATCTGCTTCATCGCGCCCGGCTTAAACATCCAGTCATAGCTGTAGTTCACCCACTTCCCGTCCGGCTGTTTTTCCTGGGTTTCATTCCAGTCGGTATACGCAATCAGCTGCACCAGATTGAGATCCATCCCCATTTTCGGCTCCAGCTCGGTTTTGATGCGCTTCAGTTCCGCGGCGTCGAAACATTGCAGGAAAACCTTATCCTGCTTGCTGGTGTAGCCGTACTTTTTCAGTACCTCCAGCGTCTTCGCGGCAATGTCCTTCCCTTCCTGATGGTGGAACCACGGCGCTTTGATTTCCGGGTAGATACCGATATTTTTTCCTGTCGAGTGGTTCAGCCCCTGAACAAACTCGATCTCCTCTTCGAAGGTGTGAATACGGAAGTCAGACTTGCCCATCGGGAAACGTCCCGGATAGACCTGTACCTTCTTACCGTTTTCAATCTCGAAGCCCTCGGTAAACTTCAGCGAGCGGATCTCCGCCAGCGTGAAGTCGATGGCGTAGTAGCGACCATCTTTACGGGCGCGATCCGGGAAACGTTCCGCCACGTCCGTCACGCGGTCAAGATAGTGGTCATGCAGAACGACCAGCTGGTCGTCCTTCGTCATCACCAGATCCTGCTCCAGATAATCCGCGCCCTGGGCATAGGCCATCGCTTTTGCCGGCAGCGTATGCTCCGGCAGATAACCGCTGGCGCCACGGTGGGCGATCACGATCTTATCCGCCGCCAGCGCGGAGCCTGTCATCAGGCCCGCCAGCAGCAGGCCTGTCGCTAACTGAGTTAATTTCATCGCAATGCTCCTTATTGACGACGCGCCAGCACTTCGGCGTGGTGACGTTTTTCACCAATCATCACAACAACCAGCAGCAGAACAGCCAGCACGCTGCCGCCAATCATCACCATAAAGCCGCCGTCCCAGCCGAAGAAGTCGACGGTGTAACCGACGATGGCACTTGCCGCCACTGAACCGCCGAGGTAGCCAAACAGACCGGTAAAGCCTGCCGCCGTGCCTGCCGCTTTCTTCGGCGCCAGCTCCAGGGCATGCAGACCAATCAGCATAACCGGACCATAAATCAGGAAGCCGATGACGATCATACAGGCCATATCCACACCCGGATTACCCGGCGGGTTTAGCCAGTAAACGACCGTCGCGATGGTGACCAGCGTCATAAAGAACACGCCCGTCGCCCCACGGTTGCCCTTAAACACTTTGTCCGACATCCAGCCACAGATCAGCGTGCCGGGAATGCCCGCGTATTCATACAGGAAATAGGCCCAGGAGGATTTATCCAGCGCGAAGTGCTTCACCTCTTTCAGGTAGGTTGGCGACCAGTCGAGAATGCCGTAACGCAGCAGGTAGACAAATACGTTCGCCACCGCGATGTACCACAGCAGCTTGTTCGGCAGCACATACTTCATGAAGATCTGCTTTGCCGTCAGCTCTTCTTCGTGCTTCTCGCTGTAATCATCCGGGTAGTCGTTTTTGTACTCTTCAATCGGCGGCAGGCCGCAGGACTGTGGGGTGTCGCGCATCAGAGCGAAGGCGATAATCGCCACCAGAATGGCGCCAAAGGCTGGCATATAGAGCGCGGCATGCCAGTCGTTGAACCAGGCCATCCCCAGCAGGAACAGCAGCGGCGGAAGCCCGCCCCCGACGTTATGTGCGCAGTTCCACACAGATACAATTCCACCACGCTCTTTCTGTGACCACCAGTGAACCATGGTGCGTCCGCATGGCGGCCACCCCATCCCCTGGAACCAGCCGCAGAGGAACAGCAGCACGAACATGATGGCAATGCTGGAGGTCGCCCACGGCACAAAGCCCATGAACAGCATCACCGCTGCCGCGAGGATCAGACCGGCGGGCAGGAACACGCGCGGATTCGAACGATCCGACACCGACCCCATAATAAACTTCGAAAAACCGTACGCGATGGAGATCCCCGACAGCGCAAATCCCAGATCGCCGCGAGAGAAGCCCTGCTCCACCAGGTACGGCATGGCGAGCGCAAAGTTTTTACGTACCAGATAGTACGCTGCATACCCGAAGAAGATCCCGAGGAAGATTTGCCAACGCAGACGGCGGTAGAGAGGATCAATCTCTGCCTCTGGCAGTCGCGCCCGATGTGGCGCAGGTTTAAAGATACTGAGCATAACAGCCTCCGTGGCCTTTCAAAAAATGACCGGGCATCTCGCGCCCGGCTACAGAGGCGGCGATGTTAAGAAATCACGGTGAATGTTACTGTGAATCAACGCACAGATTGTTACAGAAATATGACAGAATGCGCAAAAAAGCGCATGAAATCACGTTTCACTTTCGAATTTCGCGCGTTTATGTTCGAAATCAAACAAACCACACGATCAATGTGGCTAAATGCTAAAAAACGAACATAGAGGAAAGGCAATGACAATTCACGATCCAAGCTTCAGCGATGTGATTATCATTGGCGGTGGCGCGACGGGTGCCGGCATCGCACGCGACTGCGCCCTGCGGGGATTGAGCGTCACGCTTCTGGAACGCCACGATATCGCCACCGGCGCGACGGGACGTAATCACGGTCTGTTGCACAGCGGCGCCCGCTATGCGGTCACTGACGCTGAGTCAGCACGCGAGTGTATCGCTGAAAACCAGATCCTCAGGCGCATCGCCCGCCACTGCGTTGAACCGACCAACGGTCTTTTTATCACCCTTCCCGAAGATGATCTCGGCTTTCAGCAAACCTTTATCACCGCCTGCACGGCGGCAGGCATTCAGGCCGAGGCGATCGATCCTGCGCAGGCGCGCCGTCTTGAACCCTCGGTAAACCCGGCGTTACTGGGCGCGGTAAAAGTACCGGACGGAACCGTTGATCCTTTCCGCCTGACCGCCGCCAATATGCTCGACGCGCGGGAACATGGCGCCCAGATCCTGACCGGGCATCACGTCACCGGGCTTATTCGTGAAGGTAATACCGTGCGCGGAGTGCGCGTGTTTGATGCGCAGTACAACGAACACCGCGAGCTGTATGCCGCCGTCGTGGTCAACGCGGCGGGGATCTGGGGCCAGCGCATCGCGGAATACGCGGACCTGTCGGTGCGCATGTTCCCGGCGAAAGGCTCGCTGCTGATCCTCGACCACCGCATCAATAACCATGTCATCAACCGCTGCCGTAAACCGTCTGACGCCGATATCCTCGTGCCGGGGGACACCATTTCGTTAATCGGCACGACCTCAATGCATGTGGACTACAGCGAAATTGATTACAACCGCGTCACCGCTGAAGAGGTGGATATCCTGCTGCGCGAAGGGGAAAAGCTGGCCCCGGTGATGGCGCAGACGCGTATTCTGCGTGCCTACGCGGGCGTGCGTCCCCTCGTCGCCAGCGATAACGATCCGAGCGGGCGTAACGTCAGCCGCGGCATCGTGCTGCTCGATCACGCCGAACGCGACGGCATGGACGGGTTTATCACCATTACTGGCGGCAAGCTGATGACCTATCGGCTGATGGCCCAGTGGGCCACCGATGCCATCTGCCGTAAGCTCGGCAACACCGCACCGTGCGTGACGGCGGAACAGGCTCTGCCCGGCTCGCAACAATCGACAGAAAAAACGCTGCACAAAATCATTTCACTTCCTGCCCCGCTTCGCGGTTCAGCGATTTACCGCCACGGCGACCGCACCCCAACCTGGCTCGGTGAAGGGCGACTCAGCCGCAGCCTGGTGTGCGAATGCGAAGCCGTGACCGCAGGCGAGGTGCAGTATGCCGTGGAAAACCTGACGGTGAACAACCTGCTCGATTTACGCCGCCGCACGCGCGTCGGGATGGGCACCTGTCAGGGGGAGCTGTGCGCCTGCCGTGCCGCCGGGCTGCTGCAACGTTTTCACGCCACCACGTCAACCCAGTCGCTTGCCCAGCTCAGCGATTTTTTAAACGAGCGCTGGAAAGGCATTCAGCCCGTCGCCTGGGGCGATGCCCTGCGCGAAAGCGAGTTTACCCGCTGGGTCTATCAGGGGCTTTGCGGTCTGGAGAAGGAGCACAACCATGAAATTTGATACCGTGATTGTGGGTGGGGGACTGGCGGGCCTGCTGTGCGGCCTCAAACTGACGCAGCGGGGTCTGCGCTGCGCCATTGTCACTCGCGGTCAGAGTGCCCTGCACTTCTCTTCCGGCTCGCTGGATTTACTGGGCGCGCTATCGTTCGCCGATCTGCCGCCTGAACATCCCTACCGCCTGACGGGCGCAGAGAATATGGCCCGCTTTGCCTGCGAAACCGAACACCTGCTCACCACCTGCGGCGCACGCATGCAGGGTGACGCCGAGCAAAATCATCAGCGCGTCACGCCGCTCGGCACCCTGCGCGCCGCCTGGCTTAGCCCGGAAGAGGTGCCTGTCGCCCCCATCGCTGCCGAGCGCGTGCGGGTGGTGGGGATCAGCGGCTTCCTCGATTTCCAGCCGCATCTGGCCGCCGCGTCTCTCAGACAGCAGGGTGTTCAGGTGGATACGGCGGAGATTGATCTCCCCGAACTCGACGTGCTGCGCGAAAACCCCAGCGAGTTTCGTGCGGTGAACATTGCCCGCCTGCTGGATAATGAAAGTTACTGGCCGCAGCTGTACGCGGCGCTTCAACCGCTCGGCGAGACCTGCGACGCCCTGTTTATGCCCGCCTGTTTTGGCTTAACGGACAACCGGCTCTGGCGCTGGCTCTCGGCGCGCCTGCCCTGTACGCTCGGTTTACTGCCGACGCTCCCCCCTTCCGTGCCCGGCATTCGTCTGCACACCCAGCTTCAGCGTCAGTTTGTTGCCCAGGGTGGCGTCTGGATGGCAGGCGACGAGGTGAAAAAAATCACCCTGGCTGAGGGCGCGGTAAGCGAAATCTGGACCCGCAACCACGGCGACATCCCGCTTCACGCACGCTTTACGGTGCTGGCAAGCGGCAGTTTCTTCAGCAACGGTCTGCTGAGCAGCCGGGATGGCGTGCGTGAGGCGATCCTCGGTCTGGACGTCCGGCAAAGCGCTTCCCGCGCGGACTGGTATCAAAGCGATTTCTTCACCCCGCAGCCCTGGCAGCAGTTCGGCGTGATCGTCGACAGCCAACTGCGCCCGCGGCTGGGCGGGGAACCGGTTGAAAATCTTTACGCCATCGGCTCGGTTCTGGGCGGGTACGATCCCGTGGCGCAGGGCTGCGGTGGCGGCGTCTGCGCCGTCACTGCGCTGCATGTCGCGGAGCAGATTATCCAGCGCAGGGAGGGAGCACAATGAACGACACCCGATTTGAAAGCTGTATCAAATGCACGGTCTGCACCACGGTTTGCCCGGTCAGCGGCGTCGATCCGCGCTATCCCGGCCCGAAACAGGCCGGTCCCGACGGGGAGCGTCTGCGCCTGAAGGATGGCGCGCTCTACGACGAGGCGCTGAAATACTGCATCAACTGCAAACGCTGCGAAGTTGCCTGCCCGTCGGACGTGAAAATAGGCGATATCATCCAGCGCGCCCGCGCCCGCTACAGTACGCAAAAACCGACGCTGCGTGACGCGATACTGAGCCACACCGATCTGATGGGTAGCCTCTCGACGCCTTTCGCGCCGGTCGTCAATGCCTCCACCGCCCTGAAACCGGTGCGCAGGCTGCTGGATGCGACGCTCAAAATCGACCACCACCGCAGCCTGCCAAAATATTCTCACGGCACTTTCCGCCGCTGGTATAAATCCGTGGCGGCAGAACAGGCGCAGTTCGCTGAGCAGGTCGCCTTCTTCCACGGCTGCTACGTGAACTACAACCATCCGCAGCTGGGGAAAGACCTGCTGAAAGTGCTGAACGCCATGGGAACGGGCGTTCAGCTGCTGAGCAAAGAAAAGTGCTGCGGCGTTCCGCTGATTGCCAACGGCTTCATCGACAAAGCGCGCAAGCAGGCGAGCAGCAACGTCACCTCTTTACGCGAGGCGATCGTCGACAAAGGGATACCGGTACTGGCGACGTCGTCAACCTGCACCTTCACGCTGCGCGATGAATATCCGCATCTGCTGGATGTGGATAACACCGGCCTGCGCGAGCACATTGAGCTGGCGACCCGTTTTCTCTGGCGCAAACTGGACAGCGGTCAGACGTTACCGCTGGGCAAATTGCCGCTGAAAGTGGTGTATCACACGCCATGTCATATGGAGAAGATGGGCTGGTCGATCTATACGCTTGAGCTGCTGCGGCTGATCCCGGGGCTGGAGCTGACGGTGCTGGACTCACGCTGCTGCGGCATCGCTGGCACCTACGGCTTCAAGCGTGAAAACTACCCAACCTCACAGGCCATTGGCGCGCCGCTGTTCCGGCAGATTGAAGAGAGCGGCGCAGATATCGTGGTGACGGACTGTGAAACCTGCAAGTGGCAGATCGAGATGTCCACCAGCAAACGCTGTGAACATCCCATTACCTTGCTGGCAAAAGCGCTGGCGTAACCGTTGCCGGGGACACGCCCCCGGCACACTCTCACTCTACGAACAGCGATTCGACGACGTTGATCCAGCCGTGCTCGCTGGCGACCTCTTTCCCGTTCAGCCAGCGGCGCAGCATGTTCAGCGCCATCATCGCGCACACCTCCTGACGCACGGCCAGGCTGTGGCGGGTAATGCTCATCCTGACCCGCAGGGCGTGCGTCCCTTCCGGCGTTGCAAGGGCAAAGTTGAGATGCTCCTCATCCAGCCCGCCCACAAACAGCGCCAGCCCGGCGAAATGCTTCACTCTGCGCTCGGACGCCCAGCGCGCGGTCTGCGCCAGCGTCTCCTGCTGGAACGGCACCACTTCACTGGCCAGCAGCGGCGCACCCGCCCGGGTAAGCTGAAGCGCCAGAAGCCCACCGGTAAACTGCTCGCTTAACGTCACGCTCAGCTGGCGGGACTGCAAATGCCCTGCGATCTGCGCCGGCAGCCCTTCCGTTCCTTCGAAAATCAGGCTTTCCCCGGCGACGCGCTGCACTTCCGGCCACAGCGCCAGCATGGCGGCTTTCTCTGACGCCGGTCCGGTCAGCTTCAGTTCAATAATCGGCATGGAGGAGCGATAGCCCATCGACACGCCAGGAGGCAGTTGCAGGTGATCGAGGCTCTGGGCCAGATCGCTTTCCGAGCGACCAAAGGTGGTCAGACGCAGGCACAGCGGCGGTTCAGGCAGCGTAAAGCGCGCGCGCAGGCGCGGCAGGATCTGCTGCTCGACCATCACTTTAAATTCCGACGGCACGCCCGGGGTGAAGAACATCAGGCAGCGGTTCAGCTGAACGGCAAACCCGCAGGCGGTGCCGACCGGGTTATCAATCAGTTCCGCGCTGGCGGGAATTTCTGCCTGCTTGCGGTTGCTGGGGGCCATCACGCGGCCACGCCCGGAGAAAAAGCGCTCCATCTGTGCCAGCCACGCCTCGTGCAGAACCAGGCCTTCGCCTTTGGCCGTGGCGGCGGCCAGCGCGCTGAGATCGTCGCTGGTGGGTCCCAGCCCGCCGTTCACAATCAGCACGTCGCAGCGTTCGCTGCGCTCGCGCAGAACGTTGACCAGCGACTCAAGATTGTCACCTACGGTGTTGCGGCGCGTTAACGGTAATCCTTGCTCAAAGAAGAGATCGGCGAGCCAGGCGGCATTGGTATCAATGATTTGCCCATGCAGCACTTCGTCGCCAGTGGATAACATTTCCACATTTATCATTGTGTTCTCCCATTTCAATGGTCAAAACACTATAGCGCAATCGAAGACCGGGGGAAGAGAGAAACTGGCGCGACTGAACGCCGCGCCGAGAGGATTAGAAACCGGCGCTCACGCCAATGTACGGGCCGTCTGCCAGGGCGTTGTCGCGGTTGCCGTCTTTACCGGCCAGGTTCAGATAGCGATAGCCCGCTTCGATGGTGATCGGACGCATGATGGTCCAGCGCGCGCCGGCATTAGCTTCCTGATAGCTGTCGATACCGCTGGAGAGGGAATCCGGGGAGTAGTAGTACTCACCGAACAGGCCAAAGCTGTCGCCAATTTTCCACTGCAAGCCGCCACCCACTGCCGCCGCGTAGCCTTCGTCGCCGTCGTTCGGGTTGGTGTAAATGCCTTTACCGCCGACGGTCGCCAGGAAGGGACCCAACGGCACGTTGAAGCCGAGGCCCAGGCTTGCCGCATCCCCATCGTCGTCGTTGTGCGTCCAGCCGCCGGTCATTGCCAGGCCTGCGCTATCCGTGCCAAGACCAAAGCCCAGATGGGTATAATCTTGTCCCGCCGAGCCGTTGAAGGAAATTGCGTTTGCCGCTGCTGAAACAAACATCAGGCCGCTTAAGCCCATTAATGCCACTTTTTTCATTGTCGTGATCCCGCACAATTTATTCAGAGATGTCCAAAACCGCGAGATTTTAACCTGACTGCCTGTGTGATCAATGGACTCCGCGTGCGGCGGGCAATTAGTTTGTCACGATTTGATAATATCGGCATTTATACCAGCATCAGAAAGCGCATTTTCACGCTCAGCCCACCCAGATTTTCACTGGGCATCAGCTGAAGATGGCTGCGGTGCAGGCGGGCAATATCGTTAGCCAGCGCCAGGCCAATGCCGGACCCGGCGGCATCGCCCACGTTATCCAGCCGATGAAACGGCAGCATGGCCTGGGAGATCTGGTCTTCAGCAATGCCCGGTCCGCTGTCCTCCACGCTCAGCTCAACGGCATCGTTAGCCGTGCGCAGGTACACCGTCACGACGCCCTGCTCCGGTGTGTATTTGATCGCGTTCTCCAGCAGGTTGGCGCAAAGTTCGCCCAGCAACACGTCATCCCCCTCAATCATTACCGGCTGCTGTACGCCGTCATAACCGAGATCGATACCCTTGCTGCGCGCCTGCGCCAGCCGGGAAAAGCAGCAGTTTTGCACCACCTGTACCAGATCGACAGGCGCAAACTGTCGCTCCCCCTGCTCTTTTCGCTTCACCGCCGAAAGCTGCAACAGCCTTTCCGTCAGCACGATGGTGTTATCCAGCGTGACGTTCATCGCCCGTAAGCTCTCCTGCCACAGCGCCGGATCGTTACGCGTCAGGGCAACCGATACCTGGGTTTTCAGCACCGCCAGCGGCGTTTTGAGCTGGTGTGAGGCGTCAGCGTTAAAGCGCGCCTGCCGCGAAAGCACGCCACGTAACCTGTCGATATAGCGGTTAAATGCCACAATCAGCAGCCGCGTTTCCGACCAGGGCAATAACTCCGGCAGCGGAGCCAGCAGCCCCGGCTCACGGCGCACCATCAGGGACGAGAGCTGCCGCATCGGGCGCAGCACGCGACGCAGCAGCCACGCGGTCAGGACCAGCGTCAGCAGCACCAGCAGCCCCTGCGACACGAGCGAGGAAAACAGCAGCTGAGTGGCCAGATAGCGCCGCGACTGCAACGTTTCGGCGACGTAGATCTCCGCCATCCCGAACACACTGTCCTCGTTAACCGGCTGGAGCAGCTTCGCCACGCGGATCGCCTGTCCGCGATACTCGGTATGATAAAACCACGCCAGCGCCGGATAGTGTGTAGTGCGCGACGTGGAGGGAGGCATATTCGGCAGATCGTCGTAGCCGGAGATCGTCCGCCCGTCAGGGTCCACGACCTTGTAATAGAGGCGATCGTTCATGTTCAGCTCGAAGCTGTCGAGCACGACCCAGGGCACGTTCACCTGGAGTTTACCGTTGTGCACCACCAGCCGCTCTGACACCGTGCGCGCCGAGGATAACAGCGTGCGGTCATAGGCCTGCGTCGCCGCCTGTAACGCGCTAACGTAGCTGTTAAAGGCTGACAGCCCCCATAACAGCAGCAGCGGCAAACCCAGAAAAAGCAAAAGTTGCAGGTAAAGCGACTGCGGCTTAACCCACCTCATCGCCGCACTCCAGCACGTAGCCCAGCCCCCGGAGGGTAATGATCCGCACCCCGCTGCCGGTCAGCTTCTTACGCAGGCGGTGAATATAGAGATCGATGCTCTCGGGGCTGACGTCGTCGTTCAGGCTGAATACCTGGTCGAAAAGCTGTTGCCGGGAGACGGGACGGGTCCGGCGGTGCATCAGCACCTTCAGCAAAGAGAGTTCGCGCGGCGTGAGGGAAAGGGGTTCATCGCGCAGCAGAAAAAAGCCTTCATCATCGTACTCCAGCTCTCCCAGCCGCTGGCGCTCCTGGGTTCGTCCTTCGCTGCGGCGCAGCAGCGCGCGCAGGCGGGCATCAAGCTCCTCCAGCTCGAACGGTTTCGGCAGGTAGTCATCCGCCCCGGCATTCAGCCCCTTCACCCTGTCTGCCACGTTGCTGCGGGCGGTAAGAAACAGCACCGGCAGCGTCTGCCCGCGCTTTCTC
The DNA here is from genome assembly GCF_050031515.1 of Enterobacter cloacae complex sp. 397G4. Classification (NCBI taxonomy): domain Bacteria; kingdom Pseudomonadati; phylum Pseudomonadota; class Gammaproteobacteria; order Enterobacterales; family Enterobacteriaceae; genus Enterobacter; species Enterobacter cloacae complex sp. 397G4. Next base: position 3,270,506 of record NZ_JBLGWE010000001.1, read on the forward strand.
AGGCGATGCACCACCTCCAGCCCGTCGAAGCCGGGCATACCGATATCAAGGATCGCGACGGCATAGTTTTCTCCCTGCAAAAGATGATCGGCCGCCCGTCCATCGTTGACGCAATCCACGGCAAATCCGTTTTGTACCAGCGCTTTTTCCAGCCAGTGAGCCAGCTCACGATTATCTTCCGCCAGTAAGAGACGCATATCACATCCTGTAAAGTTGGTGTCGCAGTGAAAGGGAAATGAAAGGTTATTGTTTTAACAATCACGCAACGGAACCGCTACAAGGTGGTTCACATAATCAGAAAAAATACACCCGTACCCGTACTCCCGGTTCTCCGGCGTGAGGATAAACGATGAAAAAACAATTACTTTCTACCCTTGCTGCAAGCGTATTGCTGTTGAGTGCCTCTGTCGTCCAGGCGCAGGACGCGCCATCCCGTACCGAATGTATCGCCCCGGCCAAACCCGGCGGCGGCTTCGACCTGACCTGTAAGCTGATTCAGGTCAGCCTGCTGGAGACGAAGGCCATTGAAAAACCGATGCGCGTCACCTACATGCCCGGCGGCGTGGGCGCGGTAGCCTATAACGCCATCGTCGCGCAGCGCCCTGCCGAAGCGGGCACCGTGGTGGCCTTCTCCGGCGGTTCGCTGCTAAACCTGTCGCAGGGGAAATTTGGTCGTTATGACGTGAATGACGTGCGCTGGCTCGCCACCGTAGGCACCGATTACGGCATGATCGCCGTGCGCGCGGACTCCCCATGGAAATCCCTGAAAGATCTGCTGACCGCCATGGAAAAAGATCCGAACAGCGTGGTCATTGGCGCGGGCGCCTCTATCGGCAGCCAGGACTGGATGAAAGCCGCGCTGCTGGCGCAGCAGGCCAAAGTGGATCCGCACAAGATGCGTTACGTGGCCTTTGAAGGCGGCGGCGAGCCGGTGACGGCGCTGATGGGCAATCACGTCCAGGCGGTATCGGGCGATCTCAGCGAAATGGTGCCCTACCTGAGCGGGGATAAGATCCGCGTGCTGGCGGTCTTCTCGGAAAACCGTCTGCCGGGCCAGCTGGCAGACGTCCCAACCGCTAAAGAGCAGGGTTATAACCTGGTCTGGCCGATCATCCGCGGCTTCTTCGTCGGGCCAAAAGTGACCGACGCCGAGTACCAGTGGTGGGTGGATACCTTCGCAAAACTTCAGCAAACCGAGGAGTTCAAAAAACAGCGCGATCTGCGCGGGCTGTTTGAGTTTAACCTGAACGGCAAGCAGCTGGACGAGTATGTCAAAAAACAGGTGAATGACTACCGAGAACAGGCGAAAGCCTTTGGTCTGGCGAAATAACCGGAGGCGCTATGAGCGATCGCATTTTTGCCGGGATATGGCTGCTGCTCTGCATTGGCGGCATGTTCGTCGCCTGGCAGATCCACAGCGAATACAGCTATGAACCCGTGGGGCCACGCCCCTTCCCCGTCGGCATAGTCGGCCTGATGCTGCTCTGCTCGGTGGCGCTGCTGCTGCGCCATCCGGATACCGTGGAGTGGCCGCCACGCCGTACGCTGCAACGTCTGCTGGTAATGGTAATTGTCCTGCTGATGTATGCGTCGGGCTTTGAGTGGCTCGGCTTCCCGATTGCCACCGCCCTGCTGACGATGGTGATTGGCATACTGTTTAACGCCTCGCTGCCTGCGGCGGGGATCTCCGGGGTCGTACTGGGCATTTTACTCTGGTACGCCTTCGACCGCCTGCTGGACGTGACCCTGCCGCTCGGCGCATGGTTTAACTAACGGAGCACGCTATGGATACCTGGATCTATCTCTCTCAGGGGTTCGCGGTAGCGATGACCCCGGAAAACCTGGTGATCGCCCTGATCGGCTGTTTCGTCGGGACCATCGTCGGCCTGCTGCCGGGCCTTGGCCCTATCAACGGCGTGGCGATTTTACTGCCGCTGGCCTTTGCGCTGCACCTGCCTGCGGAATCGGCGCTGATCCTGCTGGCGACGGTCTATATCGGCTGCGAATACGGGGGGCGTATTTCCTCGATTCTGCTTAACGTGCCCGGTGATGCCGCCGCCATTATGACCGCGCTGGATGGCTACCCGATGGCGCAGCAGGGGCGCGGCGGCGTGGCGCTCTCTATTTCTGCCGTCAGCTCGTTCTTTGGCTCCATGATCGCCATTGGCGGCATCATCCTCTTCGCCCCGGCGCTGGCCCAGTGGTCGCTGGCGTTTGGTCCGGCCGAGTATTTTGCCCTGATGGTGTTCGCCATCGCCTGTCTCGGCAGCATGATGGCGCAGAATCCGCTGAAGTCGTTTTTGTCTGCGTTGATTGGCCTCAGTCTGGCGACCGTCGGCGTGGATGCCAACACCGGGGTTTATCGTTTTACCTTCGACAGCGTTCATCTCTCCGACGGCGTGCAGTTTATCGTCGTGGTGATTGGTCTGTTTTCTGTCTCAGAAATCTTACTGATGCTGGAGCATACCAGCAGCGGGCAGACGCTGGTGCGTAAAACCGGACGTATGCTCTTTAATGCCAAAGAGGGGGCGCAGTGTATTGGCGCCACCCTGCGTTCGTCGGTGATCGGTTTCTTCGTCGGCATTCTGCCCGGCGCGGGGGCTACTATCGCCAGCGCTATCACCTACATGACCGAGAAAAAGCTGAGCGGTAACAGCGACAGCTTCGGCAAAGGCGATATCCGCGGCGTGGCGGCGCCGGAGGCGGCGAATAACGCCTCGGCCTGCGGCTCGTTTATCCCGATGCTGACCCTCGGCGTGCCGGGCTCCGGCACCACGGCGGTAATGATGGGCGCGCTGACGCTCTATAACATCACCCCGGGTCCGGCGATGTTTACCGAGCAGCCCGATATCGTCTGGGGTTTAATTGCCGCCCTGCTGATCGCCAACGTGATGTTGCTGGTAATGAACATCCCGCTGATCGGCCTGTTCACCCGCATGCTGACCATTCCCCTGTGGTTCCTGGTCCCGGCCATCGCCGCCGTCTCTGCGGTTGGGGTGTACGCGGTGCACAGCACCACCTTCGACCTGGTGTTGATGGTGCTGCTCGGCGTGCTGGGCTACATTCTGCGCAAGATGCACTTCCCGATGTCGCCGCTGATTTTAGGGTTTGTGCTGGGGGAAATGCTGGAGCAGAACCTGCGCCGCGCCCTCTCCATCAGCAATGGCAACATGGGGATCCTGTGGGAGAGCAGCGTGACGAAGATCCTGCTGGCAATGGCGATTATGGTGATTGTCGTGCCGCCGGTGCTGCGCTGGATCCGCCGACGCCAGCACAAACCGCAGCCGGATATCGGCTGATTAGCCCCTCAACAGGGCATTGACCCACTGCTTTAACGCCTGGCGGGAGATTTTAATCCCGCCATTTTTCAGTTCTGACGGCAGCGCCAGCCAGTGTACCGGCTGCTCAAAGCGCGCCAGCCTGCCCTGAACCCACTCCGGCAGCAGCGTGATATCCGTGCCCGGCTCGCATTCCACTACCGCCACCGGACGTTGCCCGTACTCGGCATCATCCAGCGGAACGACAAACGCCTGGCTTACCTGCGGATGCGTGGCGATAACGCGCTCCAGCGCTTCGGGCTGGATCCCTTCTCCGCCGCTGAAAAAGAGATTGTCCATTCGGCCCAGAATGGTCAGGCGTCCGTCATGCCACTCGCCGCGATCGCGGGTGGCGAACCAGCCCTGCTCATTGACCAGCGGCAATAATGCGCCGTCTCGCCAGTAGCCCGCCGCCATGCTTTCCGCCCGGATCCAGACTTCACCGTTCACCACCTGAACGTCTCTGCCCGGCAGCGCGCTGCCCACGTCCGGCGCGCCGTCGGCCTCTTTGGCGCAGACGGTGGAGGCGAACTCGGTCAGACCGTAGCCGCAGAACGTACGGATCCCCTGCTCGCGCGCCTGTTCGGTCAGCGCAACGGGGATTTCCGCCCCGCCGAGCAGCACGGCTTTCAGAGCGACGGGATGGTGTGAATTAAGCAGCCGCCACAGCTGCGTTGGCACCAGCGAGGCGTGGGTACAGCCCTGTAGCGCCTGCTCCAGCGGCTGTTTTTCACGCACGGTGAGACGGCCTCCGCCCTGCAACCAGCGCCACAAAATCCCCTGACCGGAGACGTGAAACAGCGGCAGAGAGAGCAGCCAGTCATCGCTACCGCCGTAAGGCATCAGCGCCAGCACGCCCTTTGCGCTGGCAAGGTGGGCGGCACAGGTGTGCACCGCCGCTTTCGGCAAGCCGGTGGAGCCAGAGGTGAGCGTCATTGAGGCCAGCCGTTCTGCCCGCCACGTCACGCCGCCCTGCCCCTCGCCCTCTCTTAATACCAGACCGGGCAGACCGTCATACTCACCGTTAAGCACCAGCGCAAAGCGCAGGGTCATCTGCGGCAGGAGGACGTCCAGCAGCGGACGGGGAAGCTGAGGGTTCACCGGCAAAATGCGGGCACCGCACTGAAGCAGCGCCAGCCAGGCCAGCAGGGTCTGCGGGTGGTTGTGGGCGAGCAGCATGACGCCGTCACCGTCCGTAACGCCCTGAGATTGAAAACCGGCTGCGAGACGATCGATACGCTCGCCCAGCTGAGACCAGCTGAGCGTTATATCGTCTAAACGCAGCGCGGGTTTATTGGCACTCCGGGTGCGCCAGTGCCGCCACGGCCAGTCGGTAAAACTCATCGCAGTGGCTCCAGCGCCCCGACGTCGAGGCACGGCAAGGCGCTGCCAGGCCACTGACGAATCAGCTGGGCCTGCATCAGGTTTAGCGTATCGAGACCGGGAACGGTGTCCGGCGTTAACCATGCAGCGATGCGCGCCAGCTGCGTCAGGCCGAGGCTGGATTCGATGGATGAACTGATCACCGCCGTCAGCCCTGCGGCATGGGCCGCCGCAACCTGCTCGCGCACCTTGTCGAGGCTGCCGGTCAGCGTTGGCTTAATCACCACGGCCCTGACGCCCGGCTCGGCGGCAAACGCGAAATCGGCTTCGCGCAGGCTCTCATCCCAGGCAATGGCAATGCCGGTTTCCCGGGCAAAGGCGCGCGAGTCGTCGCGCGTTTTGCACGGCTCTTCAAGAAACGCGATGCGGCTGCGGTACGCCGGGTTGACGTACTTCGCAAACTGTTGCGCCCTGAGCGGCGTCCAGGCGCGGTTGGCGTCCAGGCGCAGGTGCAGATCGGGAATGGCTTCCAGTAACAGGTTAACCACCATTCCGTCGCGCACTGCTTCGTACAGGCCAACCTTTATTTTCGCCACCTTCTCGCCAGGCATCGCGGAAAGGAGCGCGAAAAGTTCATCCGGATCGCCGGTACAGAGCGGCGCGGCGCGATAGTTCGCCGCGTCCGGTAAACTGCCGTCCAGCTCTGCCAGCGCACAGCTGATGCCGAACGCGGCGGAAGGAACGTCCGGCAGCGCCGGAACTGCTCCCTCACGCCATTCGTACGTCCAGGCCATCAGCGCAGCCTGCGCCTCGTCCAGCGTTTCCAGGCTAAAACCCGGAAGCGGGGCGATTTCGCCCCACCCTTCCCGCTCGCCCTGCCGGAGATGCACGCAAAAGCCGTCACGGGTTTTTAACCGCCGTTCACGCAGCACCACGCCCGCGTCCATCGGTATCTGCCAGCGGTAAACCTGCGCGCAACGCATTACGGGTTCCGTTTGTATTTGCTGAAGTCTGGCTGGCGTTTTTCGTTGAACGCGTTGCGCCCTTCCTGACCCTCTTCGGTCATATAGAACAGCATGGTGGCGTTACCTGCCAGCTCCTGAAGGCCCGCCTGACCGTCACAGTCGGCGTTGAGGGCCGCTTTCAGGCAGCGCAGCGCCATTGGGCTGTTTTGCAGCATTTCGCGACACCAGCGCACGGTCTCTTTTTCCAGATCGGCGATCGGCACCACGGTGTTAACCAGCCCCATATCCAGCGCTTCCTGGGCGTTGTACTGACGGCACAGGAACCAGATTTCGCGGGCTTTTTTCTGACCGACAATGCGCGCCATATAGGACGCGCCCCAGCCGCCGTCGAAAGAGCCGACTTTCGGGCCGGTCTGACCGAAAATGGCATTTTCCGCCGCGATCGTCAGGTCACACATCATGTGCAGCACGTGACCGCCGCCGATGGAATACCCTGCCACCATCGCGACCACCGGTTTTGGACAGGTGCGGATCTGGCGCTGGAAATCCAGCACGTTCAGGTGGTGCGTGCCCGCATCATCCTGGTATCCGCCGTAGTCACCGCGGACTTTCTGATCGCCGCCGGAGCAGAAGGCTTTCTCCCCTTCCCCGGTGAGGATGATGACGCCGATAGTGTCATCGTAGCGGGCATCCGCCAGCGCCTGGATCATCTCTTTTACGGTCAACGGACGAAACGCGTTGCGCACCTGTGGACGGTTGATAGTGATTTTGGCGATACCATCGGCGGATTTGTGGTAACGAATGTCGGTGTAGCCTTCGGAGCAGTCCTGCCATTCAACCGGCGCGTAAAGCATGTGTTCATCAGGATAGATCATAGCGTGTCCTTTGTTCGATAACGCAGTATCTGAGCCAGACTCGCGGCAACCGCGTCCGGGTTGTCCCGGTGGGCGTTGTGTCCGGCGTGAGGGATAGCATGACGCGTGGCGTTAAGTTCAGCGGCGATAGCTGCAAACTTCCCGTCACGTTCGCCATAGAGATAGTCAAAAGAAAAATCACGCGCGATGAGCGCGGGACGTAAATCAGGCTGAACGGCAAGCGAGGTGGCCTCCAGCATCTCTGCCAGCCTCGGGCCGTTGTTCCGGCTGCGCAGCGCTATCAGCGCCCTGCGCTGATCATCCGTAAGTGAGGCAAAGACCGGCTGTTGATACCAGTCGGCAAAGACGGCCTCCAGCGGCTCACTGCAAAACCGTGATGCCCAATGGCGGTCAGAGGTCAGCCGGGCCTGGCGCGCATCGGCGTCTTGCAGGCCCGGGTGCCCACCTTCCACAATCACCCCGTCTAACCCCGCAGGATGCTGACAGGCATGGAACATCGCAATGCGGCCGCCGAGGGAGTACCCCACGAGCCAGTATCTTAGTATGTTGTAACTAACAAGGGTATGCGAGAGCAATTCACTTACCTCTGCAAACCCCGTCACGCCCGTATCCGCTGAACCACCGTGCCCGGGCAGGTCAATGTAGAGCCGGGGGTAGTCATGCAGCGACGCCCCGACAGCCTGCCACTCGCGACAGTCGCCGGAAAAACCGTGCAGGAAAACCAGCCAGGGGTAGCCTGGTTTTCCTGGCTGGGAGACGCCTGCGAGGATCACAGGTGACTCACCTGCGCAAGCAGATGTTGCAGCTTCTGCGCGCCGTCAGCATCGTTTACCACCAGCTCAATCAGCGTCGCGCCAGGCTGCCGCCAGGCGGTGTTCAGCGCCGTCTCCAGCGCGTCCCAGTTTTCCGGGCGATGGTACTTCAGGCTGAACATGGCGGCGGCATGTTCGAACTGCACGTTTTGCGGCATCAGATAGAAGCGCTCACGCTCGCTTTGCGGCGTCGGCAGCAACGAGAAAATCTGCCCGCCGTTATTGTTCACAACAATCAGCACGAACGGGGCCGACGCCTGACGCAGGAGCGCCAGCGCGTTGAGATCGTAGAGGGCTGAGAGATCCCCCACAATCGCCAGCGTGGATTTCGCGCTGGCCCGCTGTACGCCAGCGGCGGTGGAGATCAGGCCGTCAATGCCGCTCGCACCCCGGTTGCTGTACACCGGATAACCCGCCGGCAGCTGCGAAAAGGCGTCAATCAGGCGCACCACCAGGCTGTTACCGACAAAAAGTTGTCCCTGCTCGGGAAGATATTTGCGGATACGGTGCGCAAGCCCGGCTTCACTGAACGCCTCGCACTGCGTTTTGGTGAGTTCCCACGCCTGACGTGACAGCGCCGGGATCTCCACCGCCCAGGGTTTGCGTTTTTCCGCCGGATGCAATTCCAGCCAGCTGTCAATGTTGCTCACCAGACGGCGGCCGCGATGGTGCGCCGGGTCAAGGCGTCCTTCGAGCGGATCCACCAGCCAGTACTCTTCTGGGGTACAGGTGGCCTGCCACTGGAGCAGACGCTTCCCCGTCAGGCTCGATCCCAGCTGGACGACAATCTGCGCCTGCGCCAGCTCGGTAACCGCTTTCGCGTTACCCAGCCAGAGGTCGGCGCAGGGCAGCGGCTGACCCGTCTGGGAAAGCACGTCACCAATCAGCGGCCAGCCAAGCGTTTGAGCCCACTCCGCCGCCAGCTTGCCTTCCGCCGCACTCATCCGCCCGGCAATCACCACGCCGCGCTTCTGGCGCCAGAAGAACCAGTCGCGCTGTTTTGCGCTTTCCAGATGCGTCTGCTCGCGCAGCCAGGGTTTTTCGCTCTCCCACCAGTCTCCCAGCTGCTGTTGCCAGACGAGGCCAGTATCGTTCATTTCACCGTACAGCGGCTCGGCAAACGGGCAGTTAATGTGCAGCCCGCCGCTGCGCAGTGCGTTCATGGCGTGGTCGAGGGTTGAGACCAGCCAGCTGGCGGGAATATCCTGGGTGGGGCGCGGCAACGAGACCGTCTGTGAAGGATGCGAGGCAAAAATGCCAGGCTGACGAATCGCCTGATTAGCACCGCAGTCAATAAGTTCCGGGGGACGGTCGGCAGTGAGTAAAATCAGCTTTTCGCCGGTTAATCCCGCTTCTATCAGCGCCGGATACAGGTTCGCCACCGCCGTGCCGGAGGTGACTATCACCGCCACGGGCGCTTTGCTGACTTTCGCCAGCCCGAGCGCCAGATGGCCCAGACCCCGCTCATCAAAATGGGTGTGGTGAATAAAAGCCCGGTTTTCCGCGGCAGCAAGGGTGAGCGGCGTGGAGCGAGAGCCCGGGGCAATACACACATGCCTGACACCATGACGGGTCAGGGCTTCAAGGATCACCGCCGCCCAGCGTCGGTTAAAAGAACTTACTGACATGAGATTGTCCAGTATCAAGAATGCGACACAGTATAAATAATAGAAAAAGTCAGAATTTTGATATGAATCGGGATTGCACGAATCAGTATTAATCCCTTAGGAGAAGGGAACGCAGCCCGGCGGCCTTGTTTTCGATCTCCTGCCACTCCTGCTCCGGATCGGAGCCGCTGACGATGCCCGCCCCCGCATAAAGACGCAGCGCAGCGTCGTGAACGCGGGCGGAGCGTAATGCCACACAGAATTCGCTTTGATCGCGCGATAAATAGCCCGCCGACCCGGCGTACCACTCCCGGTCAAACGGCTCCACTTTCGCAATAAATTCTCGCGCCGCCTGTCGCGGCAGCCCGGCCACCGCCGCCGTCGGTTGCAGAATATGCAGGCACTGCTCGTCGTCAGGCTGTTTAAGTTCGGTCCAGATACAGCGACGTAAATGCTGCACCTTGCGCAGACGCAGCACCTGCGCAGGCAGGATCTCCAGCGTCCGGGTATGGTGCTGAAGACGCTGGCAGATATCTTCCACCACCAGCATATTTTCCCGCTGATTTTTGTCGTCATTCATCAGCCAGTCGCCCAGACGCTGGGCCTGCTTATCGTCAGAATGGCTGGCGACGGTGCCTGCCAGCGCTTCAGTACGCAGCAGCGTGCCGCGTCGCCGCCACAGGCGTTCGGGCGTCGAGCCGAGGAACGCGTTGCTGGCGTCAAAGACCATACAAAAATGATAGCAGTTGAGGTTTAGCGCGCGGCTGGCAGCCATCAGCGCGATGGCGTTCACGGGCTGCTGGCAATGCACGTCTGTAGCACGTGCGAGGACCACTTTCTCAAAATCGCCGCGAGCAAGGGTATCCGTCGCCTGACGAATCAACGCCAGCCATTCCGGTTTTTCCGGATGATGGGTTTCCTGCACAATCTGCACGGACAACGGGCGGATCGGCGCGGCGTCGCACAGGTTATCGACAAAATTCAGCGCCTCACGGGCATCTTCCCGCAGCGACGTTTCGCTCCACAGTTGCAGACGCAGCGTGGCGACCCCGCCAGACCGTCGCCAGAGAAGGCGCGGTAAAAACAACTTGCCCTGCGCCGGGTTGAAGGCGTTCAGGCCGCAGATACGGGTGTCATTGGCTACGTCGTGGGTGTGCAAAAACCGCGAGGCAGAGGCCAGAGAATCGAAATGGGCGAGGCTTCCGAGCGCGGCAAGTTCTTCATCACCGCTGCGCTGTTGCCAGTAAAACTGAGGATAGCATCGCTGCACACCGAGCCAGGCCAGCGGATCGAAGGCGTCGTTTAACGGGAAAGAGACATCGAAATGGCGTAAACCGGGTGTAGCTGGCAATGCTAGCGCAAGCTGAGTACGCAGGCTTTGCAACGCGAGGAAAATCGAGTGCACGCGAACCTCTCCCTGTTAAAGCCTTATATTATACGGGGTACTGACGATAAATAGCAGTACCCACGTGTAGGGAGTGGTTTACCGGCTTAACGACGGGCTAACAGCAGACCCAGCACCAGCCCTACGGCCGCACCGACCCCAATGCCCTGCCACGGTTTTTCATGCACATAATCGTCAGCACGATAAACCGCCTGCTTGGCGCGGTAGTAGTAATTGTCGGATGCGTTACTGACGCGGTTTTTCACGTCATGCAGCGCCTGCTCGGCGCGGGCTTTGAGCTCAATGTACTTCTGATCGGCAGGATCGCCTGAAGAGCGCAGCACTTCTTCCAGCGTTTCGCTTAGCAGCGTCAGGTCGTCGTCGACTCGGGTATCCCAGGATTGAAATGACATATTTTTCTCCATGTTAGTACACCAGTCCGCTAACTATAGACAACGTATTGCTATTGCGCCTGTTTCGCTTCGCGTGCTATGCCGATGTGTGGGATGCCGTCTTCGTCGTAAATGTCCGTGACCGGGGTAAAACCAAAATGGCCATAGAATGATTGCAAATGCGCCTGCGCGCCCAGGTATAACGCCTTGTCCGGCCACTGTTTCTGGCATGCGTCCAGCGTTTTTTCCATCAGCTGATAGCCCAGCTTTTCACCGCGCGCGCGGCCGCTGATAATGACGCGGCCAATGACTACAGGGTCAAAATCCTCTTCGCTTTTCAGAATCCTCGCATACGCCACCAGCTCGTTATCGCGCCAGCCGAGGATGTGCCGGTTCTCGCCGATCAGGTCATCGCCGTCGATATCCTGATACGGGCAGGTTTGTTCAACCACAAAGACTTCGCAGCGCAGCTTGAGCAGGGCGTAGAGTGAATGCACGGTCAGTTCGCTGTGGTGTAGATCTTGCCACTGGATCATGTGTTTCTCCTTCCTGGTGTTCATCACGTTATACTAAACCCCTTCCCATTCGGCAAAGGGCTGATTGCGTTATGGAACTGATTTTTCTGGGTACGTCCGCCGGGGTGCCAACCCGCTCACGAAACGTGACGGCGATTCTGCTGGATCTTAAGCATCCTACCCGCGGTGGGCTGTGGCTGTTTGACTGCGGCGAGGGTACGCAACATCAGCTGCTGCATACCTCATACCACCCGGGGAAAGTGGATAAAATATTTATCACCCATCTGCACGGCGACCATCTGTTTGGCCTGCCGGGCCTGCTGTGCAGCCGTTCGATGGCCGGTAACGCTAACCCGCTGACCATTTATGGCCCCGCGGGTATTCAGGAATTCGTTGAAACCACGCTGCGCCTGAGCGGCTCGTGGACCGATTATCCGCTGGAGGTGTTAGAGATCGGCGAGGGTCTGGTGTTCGATGACGGAGATTACCTGGTGCGCGCTTACCCGCTTAACCATCCGGTGGAATGCTACGGCTATCGCGTTGAGGAGCATGACAAGCCCGGGGCGCTGAACGCCGCCGCGTTGCAGGCTGATGGGGTGAAACCAGGCCCGCTGTTCCAGCGTCTGAAGCACGGCGAGACCGTCACGCTGGAAGACGGGCGCGTCATCAACGGTCAGGATTACCTCGCCCCACCGCAGCCGGGCAAAAAACTGGCTATTTTTGGGGATACCGCCCCCTGCCCTTCGGCGCTCAGGCTTGCCAGAGGTGTAGATGTGATGGTGCATGAGGCGACGCTGGAAGCGGCGATGGAAGAAAAAGCCAACAGCCGGGGGCACAGCTCTACGCGTCAGGCGGCGCAGCTGGCACGTGAGGCTGGCGTCCGGAAACTGATTGTTACTCACGTCAGCTCACGCTATGACGTCCGCGGCGCTGAAAGCCTGCTGGCAGAGTGCCGGGAAGTATTTCCGGCATGCGAGCTGGCGGAAGATTTTGCTCAGGTCAGCGTTTAGTCCTTCATTTTTCCCTCAGCGTGCCGATAACGATTAAAAGGCCAGCATTTCTCTTGAGGGTAGAATGGATAATTTCCAGAAAGATATTGATGACAGGGCAAACCTGACCCTGTCCAACCGTTTTGAACTGTTGCTGTTCCGTCTTGGCACCTCTCTGAACGAAAATAAATCCGAGCTGTTCGGCATCAACGTATTCAAATTGCGCGAAATTGTGCCGATGCCGACCTTCACCAAACCGGCGGGAATGAAGTCTCCGCTGATGGGGATGGTGAACATTCGTGACCAGGTGATCCCGGTGATCGATCTGGCCGCCGTCGCCGGCTGCAAACCAGCCACCGGGCTGAACATCCTGCTGATCACCGAATATGCCCGCAGCGTGCAGGCGTTTGCCGTGGAATCGGTGGAAAACATCATGCGTCTGGACTGGAAGCAGGTGCACGCCGCGGAAACCGCCGTCAGCGGTCGCTACATCACCAGCATTGCCTGTCTGGACGAGAAGACCGATACCAACGATCTGGCGATGGTGCTGGACGTGGAGCAGATCCTGTACGACATCACCCCGGCGAACCACGATCTGCACGCCACCCATCTGGAAACCACCAAATTCAACATCAAGCCTGGCTCTGTCGCGATTGTTGCAGAAGATTCAAAAGTAGCGCGCTCAATGCTGGAGAAGGGATTGCAGGCGATGGAGATCCCGGCCCAGCTGCATATCACCGGCAAAGACGCGTGGGAGAAAATCACTCAGCTGGCCGCGCAGGCACAGGCCGAGGGCGTTCCCGTTACCGATAAGATTGCCCTGGTATTAACCGACCTCGAAATGCCGGAGATGGACGGATTTACGCTGACGCGAAAAATCAAATCCGACCCGGTACTGAAAGATATTCCGGTGGTGATCCACTCGTCTCTTTCCGGCAACGCGAACGAAGATCATATTCGCAAAGTGAAGGCGGACGGCTATGTGGCGAAGTTTGAGCTGAACGAGCTGTCGTCGGTAATTGAAGAGGTGCTGGACCGCTCGATGAAGAAGATTGAAGGGCCGTTGATTAGCCGCAAGCAGCTGGCTTAGTCGGGTGGCGCTACGCTTACCCGACCTACAGGACCCGTAGGCCCTGCAAGCGTAGCGCCGCTGGGCATGTTTTACTCTGTGCGGGCTGGTGCCCTCACCCCGGCCCTCTCCCACGGGGAGAGGGAGAAAACAATAAAAAACCCGCCGAGGCGGGTTTTTTGTTTTTACATCAGCGGCATCGCGCGCTGCACGATATCAATCAGCGGCTGCGGATAGATACCGAAGATCAGCACCAGCAGCGCGGAGATCAGCACCACGATACCGCCGGCGCTATACTGCCAGTTGGACGGCGCATCGCGGTTGAGCTGCTGAGGCGCGCTCAGGTACAGGCTCACGGCAACGCGCAGGTAGTAGTAGAGACCAATCGCGGAGCCGATAACGACACCCGCCGTCAGCCACCACAGACCCGCCTGCACACCGACGGCCAGCACGTAGAACTTACCGATAAAGCCCAGCGTCATCGGGATACCCGCCAGAGAGAGCATCATCACGGTCATTACCGCAGACAGAATCGGACGGTGCCAGAACAGACCACGGTAGGAGAACAGGGAATCCGCATCCGGGCCACGGTACGGGCTGGACATCAGGCTCACCACGCCGAACGCGCCGAGGCTGCTAAACAGGTAACCGGCCAGATAGACGCCCACAGTTTCCATCGACATCTCACCGCTTTGCAGCGCAATCAGCGCCACCAGCAGGTAACCCAGATGGGAGATAGAGGAGTAGCCCAGCAGACGCTTGATGTTGGTCTGGCTCAGCGCCATCAGGTTACCGAAGATGATGGACACGAACGCGATAATGCCCAGCACCACGCGGACCGCTTCGCTGTCACCCACCGGGGCGTACAGGAACAGACGCATGACCACACCGAAGATAGCGATTTTGCTCGCCGTCGCCAGGAAGGTCGAGACTGGTGCAGGGGCACCCTGGTATACGTCTGGCGTCCACAGGTGGAACGGAACCAGTGAGAGTTTAAAGCCAAGGCCAACAATCATCATGCCCAGACCCGCCAGCAGCAGCGGCTCATGCATCATGCCGTCGCCAAGGCTCTTACCGAGCGCCATGAAGGAGAGATTACCCGTCTGTGCGTACAGCAGCGCGATACCAAACAGCAGGAACGACGACGCGGCAGCAGACAGGATCGTGTACTTGATTGCCGCTTCCAGAGAGCGCTTCTGGCGGAAAGCGTAACCAATCAGGCCGAACAGCGGGAGTGAGATCAGCTCAATACCGAGGAACAGCGCGGCCAGGTGGTTCGCGTTCGCCAGCAGAATACCGCCCAGTGCGGCAATCAGTACCAGCAGGTAAAACTCTTCTTTGTTGTCGTTGTAACCTTCGAGCCACGGGTACGCAAAGGTACAGGTTGCCAGGCTCGCCAGCAGCACCAGACCGGTGTAGAGCATGGCGTAACCGTCAACGCGCATCAGCGGCGTGACGTCCATCGCTCCCGCCTGGCCAACAAACCAGAGGGAAACTAACGCAGCGTTCAGACCCAGAACGGACAGGGTCGCATTCAGGAAGTGATTGCGTCGCCACGCAATGGAGAGCATCACAACCACCACCGTCAATCCGACGATCAGCAGCGGTAGCAGCGCGATCAGTTGTTGTGGAGTTATTGTCATGGCGAATTACGGCCTTGTAGTAGAAGCAGAATTAACAAACCACTGCTGGATGTTACCCATCGCGGAGTGCGAGGTATCCAGAATCGGCTGCGGATAGAAGCCCAACAGCACCAGCAGTACGACCAGCAGCAGGATGATGAACAGCTCACGCAGCGACATCCCCGGCAGTTCTTGTGCAGCAATTTCACTCTTCGCTTTACCGAAGTAAGCGCGGTGCAGCATCGCCAGCGAGTACACGGAGGCAAACACCAGACCAAAGGTGGAGATGACGGTGATCGTCGGTACCACGTTGAAGCTGCCGAACAGGATCATAAACTCGCCGACGAAGTTACCGGTACCCGGCATACCCAGAGTCGCCACCGCGAAGAACATGGAGAGCGCCGGCAGCCATTTCATTTTGCCCCACAGGCCGCCCATCATACGCATGTCGCGGGTATGCAGACGTTCGTACAGCTGACCACACAGGATGAAGAGACCGGCAGCGGACAGGCCGTGCGCAATCATCTGGATCACCGCCCCCTGGTACGCCAGCTGGCTGCCGGTGTAGATGGCAATCAGCACGAAGCCCATGTGGGAAACGGAGGTGTAAGCAATCAGACGTTTGATGTCGTACTGCGTGAAGGCCATCCATGCACCGTAGAAGATACCGATCACGCCCAGCCACATGGCAATCGGCGCGAACTCTGCGGAGGCGTTCGGGAACAGCGGCAGGGAGAAACGCAGCAGACCGTAGGCCGCCGTTTTCAGCAAGATACCCGCCAGGTCAACGGAACCCGCCGTTGGCGCCTGAGAGTGCGCGTCCGGCAGCCAGCCGTGCAGCGGTACGACCGGCATTTTCACCGCGAAGGCGATGAAGAAGCCGAGCATCAGCAGGTATTCCACACCGTGAGACATCGGGGTCTTCAGCAGGTCTTCGTAGTTGAAGGTCCACACGCCGGTCGCATTGTAATGCACAAATACCAGCGCCAGGATGGCAATCAACATCACCAGACCACTCGCCTGGGTGTAGATGAAGAACTTGGTGGCCGCCGTGATACGCGTTTTACCGTCGGATGCCTTGTGGCCCCACAGCGCGATCAGGAAGTACATCGGCACCAGCATCATCTCCCAGAAGAAGAAGAACAGGAACATGTCGATGGCCAGGAACACGCCGATCACGCCGCCCAGGATCCACATCAGGTTCAGGTGGAAGAAGCCCTGGTATTTTTCGATTTCTCGCCAGGAGCAGAGTACCGCCAGAACGCCGAGCAGACCGGTCAGCACCACCATCAGCAGCGACAGACCGTCAATCGCGAGGTGGATCGTAATACCGAAACGTGGGATCCACGGCAGAATGAACTCAGACTGCCACTGCGGAAGGCCCGCGGACTGGGTCAGTGAGTAGCCACCCTGCAACCAGAGTTGCAGACCAAGCGCGAGCGTCAATCCCATGGTGATCAGCGCGATCCAGCGCGGCATCTTCACGCCAAAGCGTTCAGTCTGCCAGCACAGGAAGCCGCCGATGAAGGGAATTAATATTAGCCAGGGTAGTAACATGGCGATTTTTATTCCTTGTTAAAGTCCCTCAGGGACCGATTTTCAACGAATTCGACAAAATTCACGTTTGAGTGCGGGGCCTTTTGCCCGGTGGCGCTTCGCTTACCGGGCCTACGGTCCGTAGGTCGGGTAAGCGCTAGCGCCACCCGACAATCCCCGCTAACTCAAAATCAACGCAACACCATCAGCAGCGCCAGTACGACAACCGCACCGATGCTCATGGACGCCACATACCAGCGCAGATAACCGTTCTCGCTGAACAGCAGGCCTTTACCTGCAAAGCGGGAGAGGATCGCCGGGATATTCATCAGGCTGTTCAGTGGATCGCGCTTCAGCAGCCACGCAATGCCCAGGAACGGCTTCACGAAGATCATGTCGTACAGCCAGTCGAAGCCCCATGCGTTGTACCACCAGGTGCCCAGCAGACGGCCCGGCGCGCTGTTGGCAACGGCAGTCACCAGCGTGCGTTTGCCCAGCCACAGCCATGCGGCAATCAGGATGCCCGCGATAGCCACTACGCCGGAGGTGATTTCAAGCGTCAGAACGCGACCGTGCTCAAGCTCGGTTGTCGCCGGCAGTACGCCCTGCAACGGTGGCACAATCATCGCGCCAACGAAGGTGGACAGGACCAGCAGCACAATCAGCGGCAGGTGGTGGGTAATCCCCTTCCCTGCGTGAGCGTGAATTTGTTCTTTACCGTGGAAGACGATGAAAATCATACGGAAGGTGTACAGGGAGGTCATAAACGCACCGACCAGACCCGCAACCATCAGATTGATATGACCATTCGCCATGGCGCCCGCAAGGATTTCGTCCTTACTGAAGAAGCCCGCGGTGATCAGCGGCAGTGCCGCCAGCGCCGCGCCGCCTACCAGGAAGCAGACATACACCAGCGGGATGGACTTACGCAGTCCGCCCATTTTGAAGATGTTCTGCTCGTGGTGGCAGGCCAGAATCACCGAACCGGATGAGAGGAACAGCAGCGCTTTAAAGAACGCGTGCGTCATCAGGTGGAAAATGGCCGCGTCCCACGCCTGAACGCCCAGCGCCAGGAACATGTAGCCAATCTGGCTCATGGTGGAGTATGCGAGCACGCGCTTGATGTCGGTCTGCACCAGCGCGGCAAAGCCTGCCAGCACCAGCGTAACCGCACCGACAATACCCACCAGATGCAGAATTTCCGGGGTCATCAGGAACAGGCCATGGGTACGCGCAATCAGGTAGACACCGGCGGTGACCATGGTCGCGGCGTGGATCAACGCGGAGACAGGGGTTGGACCCGCCATCGCGTCGGCCAGCCATGTCTGCAACGGCAGCTGCGCGGATTTACCCACAGCGCCACCCAGCAGCATCAGCGTTGCCCACCACAGCATGTTGTTGCCTGCTTCGAAGTGCGCCGGCGCCAGTTCCACCATTTCGCGGAAGTTTAGCGTGCCCAGTTCGTTGTAAAGAATGAACAGCGCGAAAGCGAGGAACACGTCACCCACACGGGTCACGACGAACGCTTTCATGGCCGCTGCGCCATTCTTCGGATCGGTGTAGTAGAAACCGATCAGCAGGTAAGAACACAGACCCACGCCTTCCCAGCCCAGATACATCAGCAGCAGGTTATCGGCCAGCACCAGAACCACCATGCTGGCGATAAACAGGTTGGTGTAGGCGAAGAAGCGGGAGTATCCCTCTTCACCGCGCATGTACCAGGAGGCGAACATGTGGATCAGGAAACCGACGCCGGTAACTACGGAGAGCATGGTCAGAGACAGACCATCCAGCACCAGGTTGAAACCGATGTTGAAGTTACCGACCGACATCCAGTTCCACAGCGGTACGCTGTAGGCCTGACGTCCATTGTTAAAGAAGTCGATACCCGCATACGCTGTGACCAGCGCAGCCAGGCCGATAGAGCCAATGCCCACGGTGGCAGACAGATTCTCAGACCAGCGGCCGCGAGAAAACGCCAGCAGCACGAAGCCAATCAGCGGAAAAATAATGGTTAAGGCAAGCATGTTCATCCACGCAACTCACTTACTGAATCGATGTTCAGGTTCTGGCGGCGACGATGGAGCTGTAGCAACAGCGCCAGGCCAATACTCGCTTCAGCAGCCGCGAGGCTGATGGCGAGAATGTACATCACCTGACCATCGGTCTGGCCCCAGTAGCTGCCGGCGACCACAAAGGCCAGCGCGGAAGCGTTGATCATGATTTCCAGACCGATCAGCATAAACAGCAGATTGCGGCGGATAACCAGACCGGTTAAGCCCAGAACGAATAAAATCGCAGCGAGGATCAGTCCATGTGTTAAGGGGATCATGCGCGTTCCTCCGTTTTTCTTTTCGCGCGGTCGTCAGTGCGGTTGCTCAGCACCTCGCCGACACGCTCTTCGCGGCCAACGTGGAAGGCCACAACCAGACCCGCCAGCAGCAGCATTGAGGCCAGCTCAACCGCCAGAACGTACGGACCAAACAGGGTGATACCCACGGCTTTCGCGCTGATTGGCGTCCCGTCGATACCCTGGTCGTTGACGCCCAGAATGGCGTAAACAATCACCGCCAGCATGATGGCCGACAAAATTGCCGGACCAATCCACACCTGCGGTTTTAACCACTGACGTTCCTGCTCAATTTCAGAGCCGCCCAGGTTCAGCATCATCACCACGAACACAAACAGCACCATGATGGCCCCAGCGTAGACGATGATTTCCAGCGCACCAGCGAAGTGCGCGCCAAGCGCAAAGAACACCCCGGAAATAGCCAGCAGCGAGATGATTAAATACAGCAGCGCATGCACCGGATTGGTGTGCGTGATCACTCGCAGCGTAGCCAGGATGGCGATAAGGCCACAGATATAAAAAGCGAATTCCATTGCCCTCTCCTTACGGTAACAGGCTCTTGACGTCGATAGGCATAGCTTCGTTCTCTGCTTCGCCTTTATCTTTGCCGTCGATTGCCATACCCGCCATCCGGTAGAAGTTATATTCCGGGTATTTGCCCGGACCGGAAATCAGCAGATCCTCTTTCTCGTACACCAGATCCTGACGCTTGTACTCACCCAGCTCGAAGTCTGGAGTCAGCTGAATCGCCGTGGTTGGGCACGCTTCTTCACACAGACCGCAGAAAATGCAGCGTGAGAAGTTGATGCGGAAGAACTCAGGGTACCAGCGGCCGTCTACCGTCTCTGCTTTTTGCAGAGAGATACAGCCCACCGGACACGCTACCGCACACAGGTTACAGGCAACGCAGCGCTCGGAACCGTCCGGGTCGCGCGTCAGCACGATACGTCCACGGTAGCGCGGCGGCAGATATACCGGCTCTTCCGGGTACATCCGGGTTTCGCGTTTGGCAAACGCATGCAGGCCGATCATCCAGATACTGCGTACCTGGGTGCCGAAACCTACCAATAATTCTTTTAAGGTCATGATCTCAAAGCCCCTTATGGCTGCTGCCAGAGAATGACAGCCGCCGTTACCAACAAGTTGACGAGCGTCAGCGGCAGGCACACTTTCCAGCCGAAGGACATTACCTGGTCATAACGCGGACGCGGTAACGCTGCGCGAATCAAAATGAACATCATCATGAAGAACGCGGTTTTCAGCGCGAACCAGATGAACGGCGGTAAGAACGGGCCATGCCAGCCACCAAAGAACAGCGTTACCATCAACGCGGAAATGGTGACGATACCGATGTACTCGCCCACGAAGAACAGACCGAACTTCATACCGGAATATTCAATGTGGTAACCGTCGGCCAGTTCCTGTTCGGCTTCTGGCTGGTCAAACGGGTGACGGTGACACACCGCCACGCCCGCGATGGCAAAGGTAATAAACCCAAAGAACTGCGGGATAACGTTCCAGATGTCGGCCTGGTTGTTGACGATGTCGGTCATGTTAAATGAACCGGCCTGCGCCACCACGCCCATCAGAGAGAGACCCAGGAACACTTCGTAGCTCAGCGTCTGCGCGGAAGCACGCATCGCACCCAGCAGCGAGTATTTGTTGTTACTGGACCAGCCTGCGAACAGCACCGCGTAAACCGCGAGGCCTGCCATCATCAGGAAGAACAGAATGCCGATGTTCAGGTCAGCCACCACCCAGGTCGGGCTGACCGGAACGATAGCAAACGCCAGCAGCAGCGAGGTGAAGGCGATCATCGGCGCCAGCGTAAAGATCACGCGGTCCGAGAAGCGCGGAACCCAGTCCTCTTTAAAGAACATCTTGATCATGTCGGCGACCAGCTGGAGTGAACCACCCCAGCCCACGCGGTTCGGTCCGTAACGGTTCTGGAACAGACCGAGCAAACGACGTTCACCAAAGCTCATGAACGCGCCGCAGGTGACGACCACCAGCAGAATCACAACCGCTTTCAGAATGCTCAGCAGGATGTCGATAAGATCCGGCGTTAACCAACTCATGCTTTTGCCTCCTGAAGGTTATCAAGATGCGCACCCGCCAGGACCGGCGCGATGCCAGGCATACCCATCGGCAGACCCACCAGCCCTGCTGACAGGCGTTCAGAAATAATCAGCGGCAGGCTGATTGTCTGGCCGTCGTAGCTAAAGGCAATGTTCGCACCCGCGTTAACGCCAAGCTTCGCGGCATCCGCCGGGTTGAGCTTGATGTACGGCTGCGGCATACGCTGCTGGAATACCGGAGAACGCTGGGACATTTCGTCGCTACCGAACAGATGGTAGTACGGTGCAATACGCCAGTGACCTTCCTGCGCCTGGAAGCTCGCCGGAACGGTGGTGAAGAAGTCCAGACCGGTTTCGGAGGCTTCAATCAGACGCACGCCCGGATCGCCGTGGCGCAGGTGACCACCCACTTCAGCCTGGAACTTGTTCCATGCCTGCGGGGAGTTCCAGCCCGGTGCCCATGCAAACGGGATTTGCGAACGCGGCGCAGACGGCTGGTTGTTCCCTTCCATCGAGAAGGCAAACATGGTGTCTTTGTCCTGCGGCTGACGCGGTTCGTGCACGCTGATGTTGGCGCGCATCGCGGTACGACCGCTGTAGCGGTGCGGCTCACGCGCCAGTTTCTGGCCGCAAATGCGGAAGCTTGCGTCAGGCGCGGCGTCTTTAATGCCCGCCAGCTGAGGCAGTTTCTCAACAACCGCGTCAATAACGTGGTCGAGCTGTGTCCAGTCCACTTCACGGCTCTGCACGGTGCTGTGCAGAGAGTGCAGCCAGCGCCAGCTTTCCAGCATCACGGTGTTGCTGTCGTAGTAGGCCGGGTCATAAACCTGGAAGAAACGCTGGGCGCGGCCTTCGTTGTTGATCACCGTCCCGTCGCTTTCTGCGAAGCTTGCCGCAGAGAGCACGAGGTGCGCTTTGTCCATGATCGCGGTGCGCTGATGGTCGATAACCATCACCAGCGGCGCTCTGGAGAGCGCGGCGTCAACGCGAGCGGCAGAAGCATGGCGATGCAGGTCGTTTTCCAGCACCACAACGGCGTCAGCGGCACCGGATTCCAGTTCGCTTAACGCGTCTTCCAGCGAGCCGCCGCCAATCATACCCAGACCGATGCTGTTCACCGCACGGGCAATCATAGTCACACCGACGTCAGCGCCGCGGCCCTTCAGGGCTTTGGCAACGTTCGCTGCGGCCTGAATGATTTCAGCGCTACCGGCGTTGGTACCGGAAATAATCAGAGGTTTCTTCGCCCCCGCCAGTGCCTGAACAATCACATCGACCTTGTTTTGCAGGTCGCGATCCAGTTCAACGGCCGGCGAGTTGCTGTCCAGCGCGTGGGCAATGGCAAAGCCGAGACGCGCCTGATCTTCAACCGGCGCGCAGTAGGTCCACGCGGCGATATCGTCCAGACGGGTGTTGTCGACGTTAGTCACAAACAGAGGATGCTTCGCGCGCTGGCCGATGTTAAGAATGGCCGCAATCTGCCAGTCAGCCACTTTCTGCGCCGCTGCCATTTCACGTGCTTTGCCTTTCACCGCCTGACGAACCGCCAGAGCCGCGCGTGCACCAGTCTGCGTCAGGTCTTCACCCAGCACCAGAACCGCATCATAAGATTCGATTTCGCGCAGCGCAGGCGTATGAATGCCGCCTTCACGCAGCACTTTCAGCACCAGCTGGAGACGTTCCTGCTCGCACTGGGCGATACCGGTATAGAAGTTTTCCGCCCCAACCAGCTCCCGCAGCGCGAAGTTGCTTTCGATGCTGGCGCGCGGGGAACCGATGCCGATCACTTTCTTCGACTGACGCAGAATATCTGCCGCGCCCTGCATCGCCTGCTCAGCGTTCAGGGTAATGACGTCATCGCCACGGCGCTGAACCGGCTGACGCGGACGGTCTTTCAGGTTCACATAGCCATAGCCGAAACGACCGCGGTCGCAGAGGAAGTAGTGGTTAACTGTACCGTTGTAACGGTTTTCGATACGACGCAGTTCGCCGTAACGTTCACCCGGGCTGGTGTTACAGCCAAGGGAGCACTGCTGGCAGATGCTTGGCGCAAACTGCATGTCCCATTTACGGTTGTAACGTTCAGAGTGGGTTTTATCCGTGAATACGCCGGTCGGACAGATTTCTACCAGGTTACCGGAGAATTCGCTTTCCAGCGTACCGTCTTCCGGACGACCGAAGTAGACGTTGTCATGCGCGCCATATACGCCCAGATCCTGTCCGTCTGCATAATCTTTGTAATAACGCACGCAGCGGTAGCAGGCGATGCAGCGGTTCATTTCGTGAGAGATGAACGGCCCCAGATCCTGGTTACGGTGGGTACGCTTGGTAAAGCGATAGCGACGGAAGCTGTGACCGGTCATGACGGTCATATCCTGAAGGTGGCAGTTACCGCCCTCCTCACACACCGGACAGTCGTGCGGGTGGTTGGTCATCAACCACTCCACCACGCTTTCACGGAACTGTTTGGCTTCTTCGTCATCAATCGAAATAAAGGTGCCTTCGGCGGCTGGCGTCATACAGGACATCACCAGGCGACCACGCGTGTCTTCCGCGTTTTGATATTGCTTCACCGCACACTGGCGGCAAGCACCGACGCTGCCCAGCGCCGGATGCCAGCAAAAGTACGGAATATCGAGGCCAAGAGACAGACAAGCTTCCAGCAGGTTGTCCGCCCCGTTGACTTCGTATTCTTTGCCGTCTACATGAATCGTAGCCATTAGCATGCTTCCAGTTGGCTCGGCCGAAACCGAGCGTTAATCAAAATTCTGTTTTTTACCAGCGCGCTTTCAGCAGGTTCGGCTGAATACCATTGATCGAATGGGTATTGCTGAACGGCTGCTTGATGCCTGCTTCGAATTCGTCGCGGAAATATTTAATCGCGCTTTGCAGCGGCTCGACGGCGCCCGGTGCGTGGGCACAGAAGGTTTTACCCGGCCCTAAGAATCGACACAGTTGCTCAAGTGTCTCGATATCGCCAGGCTGGCCTTCGCCACGTTCGATAGCACGCAGGATCTTCACGCTCCACGGCAGACCATCACGGCACGGTGTACACCAGCCGCAGGACTCGCGGGCGAAGAACTCTTCCAGGTTACGCACCAGGGATACCATGCCGATCTCGTGGTCGACGGCCATCGCCAGCGCGGTACCCAGACGGCTGCCTGCTTTACCAATGCTTTCGAACTCCATTGGCAGGTCAAGGTGGGCTTCGGTCAGGAAGTCCGTCCCTGCCCCACCCGGCTGCCAGGCTTTGAATTTCAGGCCATCGCGCATGCCGCCGGCGTAGTCTTCAAGAATTTCGCGTGCGGTGGTGCCGAACGGCAGCTCCCAGACGCCAGGGTTCTTCACGCGACCGGAGAAGCCCATCAGCTTGGTACCGGCATCTTTGCTTGAGGAGATGCCCTGATACCACTCCACGCCGTTCGCGAGGATCGCCGGGACGTTGCACAGGGTTTCGACGTTGTTGACGCAGGTCGGTTTACCCCACACGCCGGAGCTTGCCGGGAACGGTGGCTTGGAGCGCGGGTTCGCGCGGCGGCCTTCCAGGGAGTTAATCAGCGCGGTTTCTTCACCGCAGATATAACGCCCGGCACCGGTGTGCACGAACAGCTCGAAGTCAAACCCGGTGCCCAGGATGTTTTTACCCAGCAGACCGGCTTCAGTGGCTTCGGCAATCGCGCGACGCAGGTTTTCAGCCGCTTCGATGTATTCACCGCGCAGGAAGATGTAGCCACGGTACGCTTTCAGCGCGAACGCGGAGATCAGCATGCCTTCCACCAGCAGGTGCGGCAGCTGTTCCATCAGCAGGCGGTCTTTATAGGTACCCGGCTCCATCTCATCGGCGTTACACAGCAGGTAACGGATGTTCATGGATTCATCTTTCGGCATCAGGCTCCACTTCAGACCGGTGGAGAAGCCCGCGCCGCCGCGGCCTTTCAGGCCAGACTCTTTCACCGCGTTAACGATGTCGTCCGGCGCCATGCCGCCAAGGGCTTTACGCGCGCCGGCATAGCCGTTTTTGCTCTGATATTCGTCGAGCCAGACCGGCTGTTTGTCATCACGCAGACGCCAGGTCAGCGGATGCGTCTCAGCAGTACGAATTACAGTTTTCATTTGTACTGCTCCAGCAGGTCAGGAATCGCTTCCGGCGTCAGATGGCTGTGAGTGTCCTCATCAATCATCATGGTCGGCCCCTTGTCGCAGTTACCCAGGCAGCAGGTTGGCAGCAGAGTAAAGCGTCCGTCGAAGGTGGTCTGGCCCGGCCTGATATTGAGTTTCTTCTCAATCGCAGCCTGAATGCCCTGATAACCGGTGATGTGGCAGACCACGCTGTCACAGTAGCGGATCACATGGCGGCCTACCGGCTGACGGAAGATCTGGCTGTAGAACGTGGCTACGCCTTCTACGTCACTTGCCGGAATGCCCAGCACTTTTGCGATCTCGTAGATCGCCCCATCCGGCACCCAACCACGCTGTTTCTGTACGATTTTCAGCGCTTCAATGGACGCCGCACGCGGGTCTTCGTAGTGGTGCATCTCGTGCTCAATGGCGGCACGCTCTGCTTCACTCAGCTCAAAAGCCTCGGTTTGTGGTTGTTGATTCTCGTGCATAATTAGCGGTCCACATCTGACATAACAAAATCGATACTACCCAGATACACAATCAGGTCGGAGACCAGACTGCCGCGAATGGCGGCCGGGATCTGCTGCAAGTGCGCGAAGCTTGGCGTACGCACGCGGGTGCGGTAGCTCATGGTGCTGCCGTCGCTGGTGAGGTAGTAGCTGTTGATACCCTTGGTCGCTTCAATCATCTGGAAGGATTCCTGTGCCGGCATGACCGGGCCCCAGGAAACTTGCAGGAAGTGGGTGATCAGGGTTTCGATATGTTGCAGCGTGCGCTCTTTCGGTGGCGGCGTCGTCAGCGGGTGATCCGCCTTGAACGGGCCTTCCGGCATGTTGTTGAGGCACTGCTCAAGGATGCGCAGGCTCTGGCGCAGCTCTTCCACTTTCAGCATCACGCGGGTATAGCAGTCGGATACGCCGCCGCCAACCGGGACTTCAAAGTCGAAGTTCTCGTAACCAGAGTAAGGACGGGCTTTACGCACGTCGAAATCAATACCCGTCGCACGCAGACCTGCACCTGTGGTTCCCCACTCCAGCGCTTCTTTCGCGCCGTAGGCAGCAACGCCCTGAGAACGGCCTTTCAGGATGGAGTTACGCAGCGCGGCTTTCTCGTAAGACGCCAGACGTTTCGGCATCCAGTCGAGGAATTCACGCAGCAGGCGGTCCCAGCCGCGCGGCAGATCGTGCGCCACACCGCCGATGCGGAACCAGGCCGGGTGCATACGGAAACCGGTAATCGCTTCCACCAGATCGTAGATTTTCTGACGGTCGGTAAAGGCGAAGAAGACCGGCGTCATCGCGCCGACGTCCTGAATGAACGTGGAGATGTACAGCAGGTGGCTGTTAATACGGAACAGTTCAGACAGCATCACGCGAATCACGTTAACGCGATCCGGGACGGTGATGCCTGCCAGCTTCTCAACGGCCAGCACGTATGGCATTTCGTTCACGCAGCCGCCGAGGTATTCGATACGGTCGGTGTACGGAATGTAGCTGTGCCAGGACTGACGCTCGCCCATCTTCTCGGCACCACGGTGGTGGTAGCCGATGTCAGGGACGCAGTCGACAATTTCTTCACCGTCAAGCTGAAGGATAATACGGAATGCACCGTGCGCAGAAGGGTGGTTTGGACCGAGGTTGAGGAACATGAAGTCCTCGTTTTCGGTGCCGCGCTTCATGCCCCAGTCTTCCGGCTTGAAGGTCAGCGCTTCCATCTCCAGATCCTGCTTGGCTTTGGTCAGCTCAAACGGGTCAAATTCAGTGGCGCGTGCCGGGTAGTCTTTACGCAGCGGGTGGCCGGTCCAGGTCTGCGGCATCATGATGCGCGTCAGATGCGGGTGGCCGTCGAAGGTCATGCCGAACATTTCCCAGGTTTCACGCTCGTACCAGTTGGCGTTCGGGAAAAGTTTGGTGATCGTCGGCAGATGCATGTCGTTTTCAGACAATGCCACCTTGAGCATGATATCCGTGTTGCGGTCTATTGAGATCAGGTGGTAGAAAACGGAAAAATCCGCAGCAGGGAGACCCTGGCGGTGCGTTCTCAGACGTTCGTCCATGCCGTGTAAGTCAAACAGCATGACGTAAGGTTTTGGCAATTTCTTGAGGAAATCGACAACTTCCAGTAATTGCTCACGCTTCACCCAAACAACGGGTACCCCGGTGCGGGTGGCCTGAACAGTAAAGGCATCCGGCCCAAAACGGTTGCGCAGTTCGCCAATGACGGGGTCATCGAGATGATCCCGGGTCTGCCAGGCGGCTTCTTGCGCGGTTAAGTCGGTCATATTGTTCACCATTGCAAATGGTCCGTGGTGACTGTTAAGCCTGGCTTCGCGCTATTTGAGTAGTGATATGCGAAGGTGTTCTCCAGGCCCACAGGCGCAAATTAAATTTCGTCAGGCGTACGCAGGTTGGTGACGGCAATACGTTCACCACGTTTACGCTCGCGCTCAGACTGCATGTTCGCGCGATAGACACCCTGATCGCCAACAACCCATGAAAGCGGGCGGCGTTCTTTACCAATTGACTCCTGGAGCAGCATCAGCGCCTGCATATAGGCCTCTGGACGCGGCGGGCAGCCCGGGATGTACACATCCACCGGAATGAACTTATCAACGCCCTGCACAACGGAATAAATGTCGTACATACCGCCGGAGTTTGCACATGCGCCCATGGAGATAACCCATTTTGGCTCCAGCATCTGGTCATAAAGACGCTGAATAACTGGTGCCATCTTGGTAAAGCAGGTCCCGGCCACCACCATCAGGTCAGCCTGACGTGGAGAAGCACGCAGTACCTCGGCCCCAAAACGCGCAACGTCATGCACCGCAGTGAATGACGTCACCATTTCAACGTAGCAGCAAGAAAGGCCAAAGTTGTATGGCCAGATGGAGTTCTTACGACCCCAGTTGACCATGTCGTGCATGGCATGTTCGAGCTTGCCCATGTACACGCTTTTGTTGACTTCTTGCTCCAGGGGGTCGGTTACGATCTCCTGTTTTTGCAGGGGGTAACGGTCATTCTCACCGTTAGGATCTATGCGGGTGAGCGTATAATCCATCTTGTTGCCTCGCTGTTACTGCTGACGATTAGAGATACTGTTTTCCGGGTTGATGTGTTCACGGCGTGAACGCACAGGTGTCCAGTCCAGCGCGCCAATACGCACCAGATAAACCAGACCGGCCAGTAACACTAAAATGAAAATTGCGGCCTCGACAAAGCCCACCCAACCACTTTCGCGAATGGAGGTAGACCACGCGAAGAGGTAAAGCGCTTCCACGTCAAAAATGACGAAGAACATGGCTACCAGGTAGAACTTGGCAGACAGGCGTAAGCGAGCGGTACCTACTGAATCAATACCTGATTCGAAAGGTGTGTTTTTGTGCCTTGCGCGGGCGCGACCGCCCAGGAACCAGCCGCCGACTAACATCAGGCAGCACAGGCCAATGGCTACAATAAGAAAGATTGCGAATGCCCAGTGATGAGCGATGACTTCTGTGGATGTTGACATACTCATTGCTTACTCATCAAAAGTGATACCGACGACACTGCTCTTGCTGGCAGATGGGTATCACATCGATTCATGGGGAGGAACAAAATAACCTTACACTAACTGTCAGAAATGAGACATAGACAGCAAAATGATGGGGTTTTTTACTCCTTTCTATAACCTTTTGTCAACTTTAACAAAGGTTTCTTCACATTAAATTACAACGTGCGATTCTCATTAACATTTGGTGCCCTTTAACCCTGGTGGGTACATGACTTTCCGTCAAATGCATCTTGTTGAATCGTGTCCGTTTTGGAAGTAAAAAAAATAACCCTCCTATTTTGACAGGATTTGCCAACGATTCCTCCCCCTAAATGGGAGTATTTTCTTGATCTGAGACACGCTTTTGTTAATTCAATCAAAAAAACAGCAACATATTTCCTGTTTTTTTAACATCGGCGGGGTATGAGGTAAGTTAGAACAGGTATTGTTTACATCTTAACCAAAAACATTTTCTGCATTGATAAATAAGCGGTATTTGCTTTATCCCTGCTCTGTTCACGGTTATGAATAGCAAAAAAAACCACTCGCAGGAAAAAATCATGCGAGTGGCTCTTTTTTGCACTTACATTTTGTTACGAGAATTTTGAGGGAATGATCACTCAAAATCCCCTTCCACGATCAGGGAGTCGTCCCCTCCTTCGGGAGTAACAGGCGCGTACTGCCATGGATTGTGGTAGTTTTCCATTGCCTCGAACACCACTTTTGCCAGCTCGTTGTTGCTGGCGGCGTTATGGCACAGCAGGTACTCCGTATCCGGCAACGACGGGAGTCCCTCGGATTGACCCAGCACACGCAGATCGGGGCTCATCATCTCCACCGGACGGGCCGTTACGCCAAGCCCGGCCTTCACCGCCGCTCGCACTGCGGGCAAGGTTGACGCCACGTACGCCAGGCGCCATGGAATACCGGCTTCGTTGAGCGCAGCCAGCACCATATCGCGGAACGGACTCGGATCGTCCAGCAGGACCAGGGGTATCGGCTCACCTTTCTGCAATACATACTCCGCGGCACAGTACCAGTGCGTTGGAGAAGTACGCAGCGTCAGGCTGTCAAACTGGCCAGGTCGATGCGTGGTGACCACCAGGTCAACCTCGTTTTCTTTCAGCATCTCAACCATGAAGGCATTGCGTTTAACGCTAACGTCCAGGGCAAGCTTCGGATAAACCGAGCTAATTCGGTTGAGAAGGAAGGGTAAAATGGTATCTGCTGATTCATCTGACGCCCCTAATGTTAACACTCCCTGAAGGTTGCTAAACATTAATGACATACAGGCTTCATCATTAAAGCGCAGTATCTTTCTGGCATAACCCAGAAGCTGAATACCATGTTCTGTTAAAAGCTTATTACGTCCATGACGCGCAAAAAGCTCTTTACCAACCAGTTGTTCCAGCCGCTGCATTTGCTGACTCACGGCGGACTGGGTACGGCAAACGGCGGCAGCAGCTGCTGCAAAAGTGTTGAGATCGGCGACCGCAACAAACGTTCTCAGCAGATCGAGGTCGAGATTCATTATCGGACGATTTGCATTTATCATATCTTTTCACTTTCAGGTTGCTCGTGCGGAGCTGCCCGGGTTGAAGCTGTGTGTAACAGTTAAGCAATTCCTTCTGAAGAGTTTCCCTCGCATCCCGGCCCGGCAGACTGCCTGACAGATAGTTATTGTACTGCGGTATATCACCAGTCAGAAATCACGTTTCATGACGTTATTTTTATTCTCTTGCGTCCAGGATATTTCGTTGTTTGCAGGTCGATGTTAATACCATAAAGAGTAAGACATGTTTTCTGCCATCTATATCGCAGCGTTGGCAACGTAGCAAGATGTGACTTACCCAATCAGCCAGAGATAATTTTAACAATAACAATCGATTAATACAGGAAAGCAGTATCCGATATACGTAACAGGCCTATCGCTATGCTGCATTCCCGAAACACATCTTAACCCAAATCCACTATATTTATAAGTCTTATTGCAATATTAAGGATTTACCGCCAATGATAAGCAACTACACTCTTTTTATTAAAATTAACGAAAGTTGCATTTTCGTCGTTAATAATAAATAAAGTTTAATTTAGATTCAGGCCATTCATTAATAACCCTTAACATTAATTTCACATGAGTAACTTTTAACCTGGCTTTGCTAATATGGCAATCGGTATCTTAGCATTCAGGTTTTACGAATGGTCACTCAGGGGGACTAATGCATCAGCCCGAATCGTCTTTTTATTTATTCCAGAATAATATTCATCTTTATATGAAATTTTTAGCACAAACAACCCAACACCCCTCTTTATCACGATAAATTCAGGCACAAAATCACTCCGTCGTTAGAGTAAGCGATCACCGCGGCATTGCCCGGTTGGACGAAATCTTCTTCTGTGCGCCCTTCAAAACGAAGCGCGGTGGGAGTACATTGTTCCGTGCTCACTTCCACGGCAGGAAGTTGCAATAATAGCGAAAAGGTTAAAGGTTCATGTCCCCTATCGAAAAATCCAGCAAGCTCGACAACGTCTGTTACGACATCCGTGGCCCGGTACTCAAAGAGGCAAAACGCCTTGAAGAGGAAGGCAATAAGGTTCTGAAACTCAACATCGGCAACCCCGCGCCATTTGGTTTTGAAGCGCCGGATGAGATCCTGGTGGATGTGATCCGTAACCTGCCCACTGCACAAGGCTACTGCGATTCAAAAGGGCTTTATTCCGCCCGTAAAGCCATCATGCAGCACTATCAGGCTCGCGGTATGCGCGACGTCACCGTTGAAGATATCTACATTGGCAACGGTGTCTCGGAGCTGATCGTTCAGGCGATGCAGGCGCTCCTGAACAGCGGCGATGAAATGCTGGTTCCTGCCCCGGATTATCCGCTGTGGACAGCTGCGGTGTCCCTGTCCAGCGGTAAAGCGGTGCACTACCTGTGCGACGAATCCTCTGACTGGTTCCCGGATCTGGATGATATTCGCGCCAAAATTACCCCGCGCACCCGGGGTATCGTGATCATTAACCCGAATAACCCGACGGGTGCGGTCTATTCAAAAGAGCTGCTGATGGAGATCGTCGAGATCGCCCGCCAGCACAACCTGATCATCTTTGCCGACGAGATTTACGACAAGATCCTGTACGACGCGGCGCAGCACCACTCTATCGCCGCGCTGGCACCCGATCTGCTGACGGTAACCTTTAACGGACTGTCTAAAACTTACCGCGTTGCCGGTTTCCGTCAGGGCTGGATGGTACTGAACGGTCCGAAAAAACATGCGAAAGGCTACATTGAAGGGCTGGAGATGCTGGCATCCATGCGTCTGTGCGCCAACGTACCGGCGCAACATGCGATCCAGACAGCTCTCGGCGGCTATCAAAGCATCAGCGAGTTTATCGTTCCAGGCGGCCGCCTGTATGAACAGCGCAACCGCGCATGGGAATTGATTAATGATATTCCGGGCGTCTCCTGCGTGAAGCCTAACGGCGCGCTGTACATGTTCCCGAAAATCGACGCGAAGCGCTTCAATATTCACGACGACCAGAAAATGGTGCTCGACTTCCTGTTGCAGGAAAAAGTGCTGCTGGTTCAGGGGACGGCGTTTAACTGGCCGTGGCCGGATCACGTGCGTATCGTCACCCTGCCGCGCGAAGACGATCTCGAGATGGCCATCAGCCGCTTCGGGCGCTTCCTCTCCGGGTACCATCAGTAACGCTGACTTTTCGCCGGGTAGCGCTGCGCTTACCCGGCCTACAACATCCGCAAATTTGCATCTTCCCTCCCCTCCCCGCACAATGAAGTCTGTCGCAGTGAAGACATAAGGTAACCTATGAGTCAGAGTCATTTCTTTGCCCACCTCTCCCGCCTGAAACTCATCAACCGCTGGCCGCTGATGCGCAACGTGCGCACTGAGAATGTGTCTGAGCACAGTTTGCAGGTTGCCATGGTCGCGCACGCGCTGGCCGCGATTAAAAACCGCAAATTCAACGGGCAGGTGAATGTCGAACGTATCGCCCTGCTGGCGATGTATCACGATGCATCGGAAGTGCTGACCGGGGATCTGCCTACGCCGGTGAAATATTTCAACTCGCAGATTGCCCAGGAATATAAGGCCATTGAGAAGATTGCCCAGCAGAAGCTGATCGACATGGTGCCTGAAGAGCTGCGCGATATCTTCGGGCCGCTGATCGATGAGCACCAGTATACGGAAGAGGAGAAATCCCTGGTTAAGCAGGCCGATGCGCTGTGCGCCTACCTGAAGTGTCTGGAAGAGTTATCCGCCGGGAATAACGAATTTTTACTGGCAAAAACGCGTCTGGAAAAAACGCTGGAATCCCGTCGCAGCGAAGAGATGGACTACTTTATGCGCGTGTTTGTGCCGAGCTTCCATTTGTCGCTGGATGAGATTAGCCAGGATTCGCCACTCTGATTTTCGCCCAGCGGCGCTGCGCTTGCAGGGCCTACGGGGTTGTAGGCCGGGTAAGGCGTAGCCGCCACCCGGCAAAATGCTCAGAACGGAAACAGGACCGGTATCAATACCACGCACACCAACATCACCAGCACGGTGAACGGCACACCCAGCTTCACGAAATCACTGAACCTATAATTCCCGGGCCCCAGCACCAGCGTATTGACCGGGGAAGAGACCGGCGTCATAAATGCCGCGGACGCCGCCATCGCAACGATCATCGCAAACGGATACGGCGAAACGCCCATCGATTTTGCCATCGCCAGCGCAATGGGCGCCATCAGCACCGCCGTTGCGGTATTGGAGATGAACAAACCAATGGTGGCGCACATGACGAACAGGCAAACCATCATCAGGTACGGACCATATCCCCCTCCCGCGTCCATTAAGCCTTTCACGATCAAATCCACCCCGCCGGTTTTCTGTAGCGCCAGGGCGAAGGGCATCATCCCGACGATGAGAATGATGCTCGGCCAGTGAATCGCTTTGTAAGCGCTTTCGGCGTCAATACAGCGGAATTTGCCCATTAACAGACAGGCGATTATCGCCGCCACCGGGTTAGGGATCTCGTCCGTCAGCATCAGCGCGACCATCAATACCAGGCAAAAAATCGCATGGGGCGCCTGGCTGTGCGCCGGTGATGCATCGTTCTCTTCAATCGGCATATTCAGCACCACAAAATCGCGGCCTTTCTGCCCGAGCTGGCTAATCAGTTTCCAGTTGCCGACCACGAGGAAGATATCCCCCAGCAGGATCGGCTCATCCACCACCGCCCCTTCAAGGGCTACGCCATCGCGCTTCAGGCCCACCACGTTGAGGCCATAGCGGGTACGAAAGCCGATTTCACGCACGGTTTTGCCCAATAACTCCGATTCCGGGATCAGCGACACCTCGGCCATTCCCACATCCAGCGCCTGGTCAGAGAAATACTCGCCGCGCAGGACCATCGGCTCCAGCAGCTGCTCGCTACAAAACTCCCGCAGTTCCACGTCCGCGGTGGACATATCAATCAGCAGGACGTCACGCGCGCGAAACTCTGACACCCCGTTCACGTTAACGATCACCCGACGAAAACGACGCCAGCGCTCAACCCCGATGACGTTCGCGCCATAGCGTTCGCGTAGCTTAAGGTCATCCAGCCGCTGCCCCACCATAGGCGATCCCGGGCGGATAGCCAGACGTCGGGCACGCCCGGTCAGACGATACTCTTTAATCAGATCGCGGAAAGAGCGCCGCTTCCAGCCCTCTTTGGCTTTATCCTTCTTCTCCCCTTTCAGCGCGAAACGGGTCAATAGCATATAGATAATGCCCATCACCAGTACCACCAGCCCGATCGGCGTAACGCTGAAAAAGCTAAACCCCTCAAGCCCCTCACGGATCAGTTCGCTGTTCACGACGAGGTTCGGCGGCGTTGCGACCAGCGTCATCATGCCGCTGATGAGCCCGGCGAAGCTCAACGGCATCATCAGCCGCGACGGGGAGATCTGCATCCTCATGCAGACGCTCAGCACGACCGGAATAAAGATGGCCACGACGCCCGTAGAGCTCATAAACGCGCCCAGCCCGGCGACCGTCAGCATCAGGTAAATCAGCATTTTGGTTTCGCTGCTGCCCGCCACCTTAACCAACCACGACCCCATCATCGTCGCCACGCCGGTGCGTACCAGCCCGTCGCCAATAATAAACAGGGCGGCAATCAAAATAACGTTGGGATCGCTAAACCCGGAAAAGGCTTCCGGCAGGGAAAGAGTACCGCTCAGAACGAATGCGACAATCACAAACAGGGCGACGGCATCCATGCGCACCTTGCCCGTGGCAAAAAGAATGATGGCGATTAACAGCAGGCTCAGGACCCAAATCAGTTCACCGTTCACAACATGTCCTTGTCAGTGGAGGAGAAGCAATTCTGCCATAAAAAAGCCCCGGTAATGCGGGGCTATATCATGGGATTACATTTTTAGCGAGACGGTTACAACTCCGTCTGACGCCTTCGAGACGTCGATGGCGGTCAGGGTGTTAAGCACGAAATCCGCCTCCTCCAGCCGGGGGGAACCCGCCGGGACGTTAACGGCAATGACGTGGCTTCCGGCGTTCAGCCCGGCCAGCACGCCTGCTGCCGCGTCTTCCACCACCACGCACTCCGCTGGCGCAAGGCCAAGCAGTTCAGCGCCGAGCAGGAACGCATCCGGTTCAGGCTTGCCGCGCTTCACGCGCTCAGCGGTAATGAAGACGTCCGGCGTCGGTAAACCTGCCGCCTTATGACGGGCATGCGCGACGGGAACCGAGCCGGAGGTGACGATAGCCCACGGGATCTGCGCTTCATTCAGGTGCTCAAGCAGTTCACGCGCACCGGGCAGCGCGGTGATGCCTTCGGTATCGGTAGCTTCAATCTGCTCAAGATAGCGGAACTCCGCCTGAATCTCTTCCTCAGAACGTCCCGCAAGGAAGTGCCGCAATGAGGTAATGGCCTGTTTGCCATGGATGAAATTCAGTACGTCCTGATGGTCGATGCCGTGCCGGTCGGCCCA
The DNA here is from genome assembly GCF_050031515.1 of Enterobacter cloacae complex sp. 397G4. Classification (NCBI taxonomy): domain Bacteria; kingdom Pseudomonadati; phylum Pseudomonadota; class Gammaproteobacteria; order Enterobacterales; family Enterobacteriaceae; genus Enterobacter; species Enterobacter cloacae complex sp. 397G4. Next base: position 3,305,981 of record NZ_JBLGWE010000001.1, read on the forward strand.
GTGGCACCACGAGCGCTCCACCACCGGTAGCGAATCCACCAGCGTACCGTCCAGATCAAACAGAAAACCTTTACACTGCACACACACCTCCGTCAGGCATTAATGATTTGTTGAATTTCGTTGCTGCTTAAATGGTACTGACGCGGACAGGCGTGCCACGCGCTCAGCATACGTTGATACTTATCCCACATCGGGGTCTGGGCGTTGAAGCCGTGCGTACCCGCATCAAAATGGGTGTAACGCCCTTCGGTATTCACCATAAAGCGTACATAGCTCAGATAGCGCGCTTCCGTCGCAGCATCAAAGCCCAGGAACGTCACGCGGCGCTCGTCAATGGTCTGCTGGTCCTTCAGATTGGTCCAGGACACATGCAGCGCATGGTACATCTCCATGATGTCGATAACGATACGGCAGGTTTCCTCTTTCAGTTCGCCAAATTCGCGATCCAGTTCGCGCATCTGCAAGCCAAAACCACGTTCAACAATGGTTTGCAGGCGGCTGTAGCGCGCAGCGTTATCGGGATCAAGCATAGTCATCATCTTGTACTGGTTAGACAAAATCAGACGTTGAGCATGGGTCATTTCCATCTTTCGACTCCTGTAGCGCATTGCACTGTAAAAAAAAGACACGGTAACTGATTGTTACTGTGCCTTCTTTTGGTCGTCGTTTCGATGATCAATCACAAGTCATCGAGGAATGTTTTATCAAGCTGTTTAAACGCACGCTTGAGGGTATCCGCCAGCGCCTGATAGTCTGGCTTGCCTTCAACCGGTGCCAGCGCCTGGCCCGCCTCCTCCAGTTTTCCACGCACTTCATAAAACCAGTGTAAAACAGAAGGCGGAAGTGGCGTGACGGAACGTTTGCCTAACCACCATAGCCCCTGCATCGGCAGGCTTAACGCAAAAAGCGCCGTCGCGACGGCAGGGCCAAGCTGTCCACCTAACGCTATCTGCCAGCACAGGGTAAAAACGGCAATTGGGGGCATAAAGCGAATCGCATAGCGCGTGGCGCGAATAGTGCGATTTTCAATAAACATGGGCGCGAGGCGCTTTTCCATCGGCCATGTCTTTGCGTAATGCTGTCCCCGACGAAACAGACTAAAAAAGTTCACGGACGGGATTTCGGGTGTCGACATGGCTGTACCTCAACTTCACATATAAAAATTAAAATTTTCGTGCAAAACCACAACAGGCTATGACAACGTTCAAAATATTTTGTCATCGCTACCCCGTATCGGGTATCCTGTGCCAGCCTGATAGGGCCGTAGACGATAAGCGTTAACTCGTCAAATTATCGCATATTATGCCATTGTCTGAAAAATGTTCAAAATGGCTTAAAATCATAGGTATTTCTTCCATCCTGCCAGAATGTTTGTTTGGCATGATGTTAATCATAAATGTCTGGGTCAGCATGCGTTACGCTTTTAGACTCACTGACGTTTTTTTAGCCACGTATCAATAATAGGTACTTCCATGTCGAGTAAGTTAGTACTGGTTCTGAACTGCGGTAGCTCCTCACTGAAATTCGCCATCATCGATGCGCTCAACGGTGACGAGTACCTCTCTGGTTTGGCCGAATGTTTCCATCTGCCTGAAGCACGTATCAAGTGGAAGATGGACGGCAGCAAACAAGAAGCGGCTTTAGGTGCAGGCGCCGCTCACAGTGAAGCGCTGAACTTTATCGTTAACACTATTCTGGCACAAAAACCAGAACTGTCTGCTCAGCTGACCGCAATTGGTCACCGTATCGTCCACGGCGGCGAAAAATACACCAGTTCCGTGGTAATCGACGACTCCGTGATCCAGGGTATCAAAGACTCTGCGTCTTTCGCACCGCTGCATAACCCGGCTCACCTGATCGGTATCGCTGAAGCACTGAAATCCTTCCCGAGCCTGAAAGACAAAAACGTGGCCGTGTTTGATACCGCGTTCCATCAGACCATGCCGGAAGAGTCTTACCTCTATGCCCTGCCATACAGCCTGTACAAAGAGCACGGCGTCCGTCGTTACGGCGCACACGGCACCAGCCACTTCTATGTGACTCAGGAAGCCGCAAAAGTGCTGAACAAGCCGGTTGAAGAAGTCAACATCATCACCTGCCACCTGGGCAACGGTGGTTCTGTTTCCGCTATCCGCAACGGTAAGTGTGTTGACACCTCTATGGGTCTGACCCCGCTGGAAGGTCTGGTGATGGGTACCCGTTCCGGTGATATCGACCCGGCGATCATCTTCCACCTGCACGACACCCTGGGCATGAGCGTTGACGACATCAACAAAATGCTGACCAAAGAGTCTGGCCTGCTGGGCCTGACCGAGGTCACCAGCGACTGCCGTTACGTTGAAGACAATTACGCAGAAAAAGCTGACGCTAAACGTGCAATGGACGTTTATTGCCACCGTCTGGCGAAGTACATCGGTTCTTACACCGCGCTGATGGAAGGCCGTCTGGATGCTGTTATCTTCACCGGCGGTATCGGTGAGAACGCGGCAATGGTACGTGAACTGTCCCTGGGCAAACTGGGCGTTCTGGGCTTCGAAGTTGATCATGAGCGTAACCTGGCTGCCCGCTTCGGCAAGTCTGGCTTCATCAACAAAGAAGGCACCCGCCCTGCTATCGTTATCCCAACTAACGAAGAGCTGGTCATCGCGCAAGACGCGCACCGCCTGACTGCCTGATTCCACACCGCCAGCAATGCTGGCGGTGCTGTTTTGTAACCCGCCCAACGCGGCGGTAACGAAAGAGGATAAACCGTGTCCCGTACTATTATGCTGATCCCTACCGGAACCAGCGTCGGCCTGACCAGCGTCAGCCTCGGCGTGATCCGCGCTATGGAACGCAAAGGCGTTCGTCTGAGCGTCTTTAAGCCTATCGCCCAGCCACGTGCCGGTGGCGATGCGCCAGACCAGACCACCACCATCGTTCGCAAGAACTCCAATCTGCCAGCGGCTGAACCGCTGAAGATGAGCCACGTTGAATCTCTGCTCTCCAGCAACCAGAAAGACGTGCTGATGGAAGAGATCATTGCCAACTACCACGCAAACGCGCAGGACGCGGAAGTGGTGCTGGTTGAAGGCCTGGTCCCAACCCGTAAACACCAGTTTGCCCAGTCTCTGAACTTTGAAATCGCGAAAACCCTGAACGCAGAGATCGTTTTCGTGATGTCTCAGGGCACGGATACCCCAGAGCAGCTGAAAGAGCGTATCGAACTGACGCGCAGCAGCTTCGGCGGTGCGAAAAACACCAGCATCACCGGCGTGATTGTTAACAAGCTGAACGCGCCAGTAGATGAGCAGGGCCGTACGCGTCCTGACCTGTCCGAAATTTTTGACGACTCTTCCAAAGCGAAAGTCATCAAAGTTGACCCGGCTAAGTTGCAGGATTCCAGCCCGCTGCCTGTTCTGGGCGCGGTGCCATGGAGCTTCGATCTGATTGCCACCCGTGCAATCGATATGGCGCGTCACCTGAACGCCACCGTGATCAACGAAGGCGATATCAACACCCGCCGCGTGAAGTCCGTAACTTTCTGCGCACGTAGCATTCCACACATGCTGGAGCACTTCCGTGCAGGTTCCCTGCTGGTAACCTCCGCAGACCGTCCGGACGTGCTGGTTGCAGCCTGTCTGGCCGCGATGAACGGCGTGGAGATCGGCGCGATCCTGCTGACCGGCGCCTACGAGATGGACCCACGCGTAAGCAAGCTGTGCGAACGTGCGTTCGCCACTGGCCTGCCAGTCTTCATGGTGAACACCAACACCTGGCAGACCTCCCTGAGCCTGCAAAGCTTCAACCTCGAAGTGCCGGTTGATGACCACGAGCGTATCGAGAAAGTTCAGGAATACGTTGCGGGCTACATCAACGCAGACTGGATCGAATCCCTGACCGCGACCTCCGAGCGCAGCCGTCGTCTGTCTCCTCCAGCCTTCCGTTACCAGCTGACCGAGCTGGCGCGTAAAGCGGGCAAACGCGTGGTTCTGCCAGAAGGCGACGAACCACGTACCGTTAAAGCGGCAGCCATCTGTGCAGAGCGCGGTATCGCGACCTGTGTGCTGCTGGGTAACCCGGATGAGATCAACCGCGTTGCGGCGTCTCAGGGCGTTGAGCTCGGCGCGGGCATCGAAATCGTTGATCCTGACGTGGTCCGCGAAAGCTACGTTGCCCGTCTGGTTGAGCTGCGTAAGAACAAAGGCATGACCGAAGCCGTTGCGCGCGAGCAGCTGGAAGACAACGTGGTGCTGGGTACGCTGATGCTGGAGCAGGACGAAGTTGACGGTCTGGTTTCCGGTGCGGTTCACACCACCGCAAATACCATCCGTCCACCGTTGCAGCTGATCAAAACTGCACCGGGCAGCTCTCTGGTCTCTTCCGTGTTCTTCATGCTGCTGCCTGAACAGGTTTACGTTTACGGCGACTGCGCGATCAACCCGGACCCAACCGCAGAGCAGCTGGCAGAAATCGCTATCCAGTCTGCGGACTCCGCGATTGCCTTCGGTATCGAACCACGCGTCGCGATGCTCTCCTACTCCACCGGCACCTCTGGTGCAGGTAGTGACGTAGAGAAAGTCCGTGAAGCGACCCGCATTGCACAGGAAAAACGTCCGGATCTGATGATCGACGGCCCGCTCCAGTACGATGCCGCGGTAATGGCTGACGTGGCGAAATCCAAAGCGCCGAACTCGCCGGTTGCAGGTCGCGCTACCGTGTTCATCTTCCCGGATCTGAACACCGGTAACACCACCTATAAAGCGGTACAGCGTTCAGCAGACCTGATCTCCATCGGGCCAATGCTGCAAGGCATGCGCAAACCTGTGAACGACCTGTCCCGTGGTGCGCTGGTTGACGATATCGTCTACACCATCGCGCTGACCGCGATCCAGTCTTCGCAGCAGCAGTAAGCTAAAAAGCCCGGTGGCGCTAGCGCTTACCGGGCCTACGGTTTTATAGGCCGGATAAGCGAAGCGCCATCCGGCAAGAGAGGCGACCACAAATGGTCGCCTTTTTTATTACAGCAGCTCCCGCGCCGCCGACACAATGTCATGTGCCGTCAGGCCATACTCCTTCTGCAAGAAGTCCTGCGTACCCACCTGTCCATACCGTTCCTTCACCCCCACCCGCCGCATAGGCACCGGACAGGTTTCCACCAGCACTTCCGCCACCGCCGACCCCAGCCCGTTGTGAATGCTGTGATTTTCGCAGGTCACAATACGCCCGGTTTTCTCGGCATAATTTTTCACCAGCATCCGATCGATGGGCTTCAGGGTAAACATGTCGATGACCGCTGCGCTTACCCCCTCCTGCTCCAGCTGGCGCGCCGCCTCCAGCGCTTCCGCCACCATAATGCCGTTAGCAATCAGGGTAATATCGGTTCCCTCGCGCAGCACGTTGCCCTTGCCGATGGTGAAGGTTGACCCCGGGGCATACACGCTCGGCGCCTGTTTACGGATGGTCCTTACCCAGTAAAAGCCTTCCAGGTCGATAAGCTGACGCAGCACATCTTCGAACATCACCGCATCGGTCACCTCCAGCACCACTGAATGCGCCAGACCGCGCACGATGCCCATATCCTCAAAAGACATATGCGTCCCGCCGTTGTGGCAGGCCGTCACGCCCGCATCCGAGGCAATCACCTTCACGTTATTGCGCTGGTAGTCCAGGGACATAAACAGCTGGTCGAAGCAGCGACGGCTGGCAAAGGCGGTAAAGGTATGGACGAACGGCTTACGTCCGGTGAGCGACAGCCCGGCGGCCGTCCCAATCACGTTGGCCTCCATAATGCCGCAGTTGATAACGTGCTGTGGATAATCACGCGCTACGCCGTCCATCGCCATCGAACTCATCAGATCCGCTTCGAGCGCAATGATCTCGCTCCCGGCCTCAATCTGTTTTGCCACAAAACCCGCGTAGACCTTACGCATCTCAACGGCATCTTTCTGTCCTGTCGGTGCAACCTTAATCATGTGAAGCCTCCAGTTGGCGAATCGTCTCGTTAAGCGCCGCTTTGCTCTCCTCGGTTAATCGCAGGTGATGCGAGTTGCTGAGCTGTTCCAGGTATGGCACCCCCTGCCCTTTGATGCTGTCGAGGATCACCACCCGCGGACGCGCATCAGCCTCAGGGATCGGCGCGGTCACCTCCAGCAGCGCCGGAATGTCATCCCCTTTCACCGTCACCACGTCAAAACCAAAGGCGCGGAATTTGCCTTCCAGGTCGAAGGCGCTGATGATTTCGTCCAGCTCGCCGTCGAGCTGCTGTTTGTTCCAGTCCACGAATACCGTCAGGTTGTTCAGTCGATGGTGAGCGATAAACTGGAAGGCTTCCCAGCACTGCCCTTCATTCAGTTCTCCGTCGCCAACGATGCAAAACACCCGGTTTGGCCTACCTGCCAGCTTGTGCGACAGCGCCATGCCGCCAGCGATGGAGATCCCCTGCCCCAGTGAACCGGTGGTGGCATCCACGCCGCGTGTTTTCAGGCGATCCGGGTGACTTGGCAGACGCGTCCCGTTCTGGTTCAGCGTGCTCAGCTCTTCAATCGGGAAGTAGCCCTTAATCGCCAGCGTGCTGTACAGCGCCGGCCCCGCATGGCCTTTCGACAGCACAAAGTAATCGCGCTCTGGCCAGTCCGGATCGGCCGGGTCAATTTTCATCACCGCGCCGTACAGAACGGCCAGCGTTTCAACGACTGACATGCTGCCACCGTAGTGACCAAAACCCAGCTGCGTAAGGGATTTCAGCGTCTCAAGGCGGATCTGACGCGCCAGGTCGGTTATTTCATTCTCATTCATGATTTGGCTCCGGGGTTTTCCTGCGCGTTACCGCTGGCAGGTTTGTTTTTAGCGAAGACGTTGTAGGCCACCAGCAGCGCGAACAACACAACAACCAGTCCGGTGATGGCAAGCGGCGACAGGAAGCGTGCCAGGTTGCCCAGCACAATCCCGACCGCACCAAAATCAGCGTCCGAGAAGGTCGTATTCGCAAAGCCAATTGCGCCCAGAACAGGCAGCAGCAGGACCGGGAGGAAGGTGATCAGCAGGCCGTTAGCAAAGGCGCCAATCATTGCCCCGCGGCGTCCACCGGTGGCGTTACCGAACACGCCCGCCGTTGCGCCGGTGAAGAAGTGCGGAACGACGCCCGGGAGGATCAGCACCCAGCTAAACTGACCGCAGATGAACAACCCAACAATCCCGCCGAGGAAGCTAAACAGGAAACCAATCAGCACCGCGTTTGGCGCATACGGGTAGACTACCGGGCAGTCCAGCGCAGGCCGCGCATTGGGCACCAGTTTTTCCGAGAAGCCGGTAAAGGCCGGGACGATTTCCGCCAGAATCAGGCGCACGCCCTGCAAGATGATGAACACGCCTGCCGCGAAGGTGATGGCCATAATGATGGCGTATACCAGGTAGTTTTGGCCGCCGCTGAAGGTGGCCTCCACGTACTCACGTCCGGCGCTCACCGCCATGATCAGGTAGATAATCATCATGGTCAGGGAGATGGAGATTGAACTGTCACGCAGGAAGCTAAGGTTCTTCGGCAGGTTCATCTCTTCGGTGGAGCGCGAGCCTTTCCCGACCTTGCTGCCAATCCAGCCGGACAGCACGTAGCCCAGCGTACCGAAATGACCGAAGGCGATCTCATCGTTGCCGGTAATACGCTTCATATAGCGCTGCGCAATCGCCGGGAAGAAGGCCATAATCAGGCCGAGGATCAACGAACCGGTAAAGACCAGCCCGACCCCCTCGAAGCCTGCAACCGTCAGGATCACGCCGATCATGCATGCCATGTAGAAGGTGTGATGCCCGGTGAGGAAGATGTATTTCAGGCGGGTAAAGCGCGCGACAATAATATTCGCCACCATCCCGAAGGCCATAATGAGCGCGGTGGAAGCGCCATATTTCTCCAGGGCAATCGATACAATAGCTTCATTGTTGGGAATAATGCCCTGAATATTAAAGGCGTGCTCAAACATACCGCCGAGCGGATTTAAAGAGCCCACCAGCACAGTTGCGCCGCCGCCCAGTACAATAAAGCCGAGAATGGTTTTAATTGTGCCTTTTACCACATCCGAAAAGGCTTTTTTCTGCGCCACAAGACCAATCAGAGCAATTAACCCGACCAGCACTGAAGGGACTTTTAAAATATCAACAACGAAATTCAGCGTTTCAAGGATAAACATATCCACCTCGCCTTATCAGGATTATTGTCTTTCGAACCAGGCGCGCAGCTGCGCTTCGAGTTCGTTGATATCGATGATATTGTTGATTACCACCAGCTGGCTTTCCGGCACGCTGGCGCTGGCGGCAATGTCTTTCGCCATTACAAACAGATCCGCCGCGCCCGGCGTGGCCGAGGAGAGATCGGAGTGTTCAACTTCGGCCTCAATTTCCAGTTTTTTGAGCACCTTTTTAATATTCATTTCGACCATAAAACTGCTGCCCAGGCCGGAGCCGCAAATAGCCATGATTTTCATTGTTATCCCCTTTTTTGAGTAGAGTACGCCCCATCACGCTGACGCGTAATGTTGAGATGAATCGGATTAAATAATTAAATCAGAAGCGATCGATAACGGTTTTTATCTCCTCCAGCGTATTCGCCCGATGTAATTCAGCCATATCTTCGTCGCTGGAAAATAATTCCGCTAAGGCTGAGATCATTTCGATATGGCTATGCTTGTCCGGTGCCGCCAGCATCACAATCACATCGACGGGATCAAACTCACCGGCACCAAAAGAGACGCCCTGTTTTAGTTTTAATAATGACAGGCCAAGTCCTTTCGCCCCTTCTTCCGGTCGCGCATGTGGCATTGCCAGCCCTGGAGCCAGCACATAGTAGGGACCTAACGTCTGGTGCTGCTCGATGATAGCCGTGACATATTCCGGCGCAATGACCTGCAAATCCAGCAGCGGTTTCGCGCACAGTTCCAGCGCCTGGGGCCAGCTTTCAACGCTATCCTGTAGGATGATGGTTGTATCATATATCCACTTTTTGAGCATTTTTCACTCCCTCTAAAGACCAGACATGGGCAAACTCTATTCAACCCATCAATCAATGACTGCGATCGCGATCACAAAGATAGCGCTACCAACGACTAACATGCAGAACTGTGATAGCGCTATCAAATTGCTATCATGGTGCGAAATCACAGCAAAAAAAGGGATTTAAGGCGTATACTGCCTGTCACGTAAAATGAAGGATGAAACTGAATCGCGTCCTGTCAGCAGGAAGATGTATGTCTTTAACCCGAAAACGGCGCAGTACCGGAAAAGTAACGCTCGCGGATGTCGCACAGCTTGCCGGCGTAGGCACGATGACTGTTTCCCGTGCCCTCCGCACGCCCGAACAGGTTTCCGATAAACTGCGTGAAAAAATTGAAGCCGCGGTGCAGGAGCTGGGTTATATGCCCAATCTTGCCGCCAGCGCACTGGCATCGGCGTCGTCATGGACGATCGCGATGGTAGTTCCCAACCTTTCCGAAGCTGGCTGTTCCGAGATGTTCGCCGGGCTACAGCAGGTGCTCCAGCCAGCCGGATACCAGATCATGCTGGCGGAATCTCAGCATCGTCTTGAACAGGAAGAGAAACTGCTCGAAACGCTGCTGGCCTCGAATATCGCCGCGGCGATACTGCTCAGCGTCGAGCACTCCGATACCGTACGCCACTGGCTGAAAAACGCCTCTATCCCGGTGATGGAAATGGGTGCAATGCGTGCCGATCCGATTGATATGAATATCGGGATTGATAACGTCGCCGCCATGTATGAACTTACCGAGATGGTGATTCAGCGTGGCTACCAGAATATCGGCCTGCTGTGCGCTAACCAGGAGCAGTGGATTTTTCAGCAGCATTTGCAGGGCTGGTACAAGGCGATGCTGCGCCACCACCTGTCGCCGAACAGAGTGATTAATGCCGCCATGCCGCCGAACTTCTCCACCGGTGCGGCACAACTGCCAGAGTTCCTGCTGGCGTGGCCGGAATTGGATGCGCTGGTGTGCGTATCAGATGAACTGGCCTGCGGCGCGCTGTATGAGTGCCAGCGTCGGCGCATCAAAGTGCCGGACGATTTAGCGGTCGTGGGCTTTGGCGACAGCGACGTCAGCCGCGTCTGCCAGCCGCCGCTGACAACGATGGCAGTACCGCATCGCAAGATTGGGATTGAAGCCGGGAAAGCGTTACTGGAACGTCTGAATGACGGAGACTGGCGCGATCATAAACCCATCGCGTCCAGCCTGTGTCTGCGGGAAAGCTGTTAAGGCTTACTCAGCCTCTTCCTCTTTTTCCGCCTTATTTTCCGGTTTAGCGGATTCGTTTTTGGCGTTGCGGGTCATCCACAGCGCCAATGCTTTAAGGGAATCCGGCGTGAACTCGTCGCAACGCGCGGTGATCTCTTCCGGCGTCATCCAGCACACTTCGCTCACTTCCTCTTCCTGCAAGGCGAAAGGCCCGTGGGAAACGCAGCTGAACAGCCCGCCCCAGACGCGACAATGCTCATCTTCGAAATAAAACTGCCCGTGCTCGGCAAACGGCACGCCAGCGATACCTAACTCTTCTTCCGCTTCACGACGCGCGGAATCCAGCAATACTTCATCGGCCTGCACAACGCCACCCGCTGTGGCATCCAGCATACCAGGAAGAAAATCTTTGGTATCGGTGCGACGCTGGACCAGAATCTTGCCCATGCCGTCATGAACAACGATGTACGTCGCGCGGTGACGCAGACGCTCCGCACGCATTTGTTCGCGGCTGGCCTGCGCGATCACTTCATTCTCTTCGCTGACAATGTCAACCCACTCAGTACTTGCCAAATGATTCTGCTCCACCATCGGGAAACCTTCTCGTCTAAGCGCTCTTTCGGCGCGTTTGCAGTTGTGGTGTAACTTACGGATTAATCGCTATCTGCGCAATAACTTGCTGATCATTAAGTGCGATAACGCTTAATGTCCCGTCTTCATACATGCCGTAGCTTGCCGGATTGCCGCCTTTAGGAATGCTGACAGACCCGGGATTAAAGTGATAAAACGCCCCGCGTTTTTCCGCCACCGGAATATGAGTATGACCATAAACCAGGACATCGCCAGCGGCGAGTGACGGCAGGTTATCCGGGCCGAACAGGTGCCCGTGGGTCAGGAACAAACGGCTGTTTTCCATCAACACCTGTTGCCAGGGAGCGGTGATGGGAAAATTCAGCAGCATCTGGTCAACTTCGCTGTCACAGTTGCCGCGAACGGCGATAATGCGCGAGGCAAAATGATTAAGTTTTTCCGCCACCTGCGCAGGAGCGTAGCCTTCCGGCAACGCATTGCGTGGGCCGTGGTTTAACACGTCGCCCAGGATCACCAGCCATTGCGCCCCGCTTTGGGCGAACAGAGAAAGCACGCGTTCGGTCGCGGGCAGCGATCCATGAATATCCGACGCAAACATCAGTTTCATCAGTTACTCCTCAGGAATTCAGACTGCCCCTATCATACCTTAAGCGCCCCGTCTTATCAGCCCGCGCGCTTAGCAGAGAGTGCCAGATAGCGCTGTACCGACGCGCGTTGCCACTGGAATGTGGCGTAATCCACCAGCAGCTGTGGGACGTCATCGCCATTGAGGATCAAGCGATTGAGCATCAGCGCCAGATCGGTGTCGGCAATACACCACTCGCCAAACAGGTTGGGGTTACCCTGCGCCAGCAGCGATGACGCAGTTTCGATCAGCTTCCGGGCGCTGGATAAGCCTTCCTCGCTGAGGGCTGGCTTTTTGACGCCAGCGAACACCACGTCCGTAGAGCGTTCTGTGCGAATCGGCACCAGGTCGCTACGCAGCCATGCCTGGATCTGGCGAGCGCGGGCGCGCTTTTGCAGATCGTGAGGATAGATGCGTTCCCACTCTGGCGGGGCAAAGCGGTCCTCAAGATACTCGTCAATCGCCGAGGATTCACTCAACTCAAAACCGTCGATCTCCAGCACAGGGACTCGGCGAGTGAGCGCGTAGCCCTGCCACTGGGGCTTCAGATGTTCGCCGCTGTCCAGGTCGACGGTTTTCAGACTAAAAGTAAGCCCCTTTTCTGCCAGCGCCACATAAACGCTCATGACATAAGGAGAAAAAAAGTTCGCATCGGACCACAACGTTATTACAGGCTGGCTCATAACATCCTCATCGGCTGATCGGTTTTCACTCAACATATAATCTCTTTGCCTCGCTGTCACTTGATGAAAACTCACGATTTACAACAAGCACCTATACTGATTTTTTATGGCAACACTATTCGCACTGACAGGAGTTGAGAATGATAGATCTCTATTATGCCCCCACCCCTAATGGCCATAAGATCACCCTCTTTCTCGAAGAAGCCGAAGTGGACTACCGGATCATTCGCGTGGATATCAGTAAAGGCGACCAGTTCCGCCCCGTTTTTCTGGCCATATCGCCCAACAATAAAATTCCGGCCATCATTGATAACCTGCCCTCCGACGGCGGCAAACCGTTAAGCCTGTTTGAGTCCGGAGAGATTTTGCTCTATCTGGCAGAGAAAACCGGCAAGCTCCTGAGCGGGGAGTTGCGCGAGCGTCATCACACGCTGCAATGGTTATTCTGGCAGTCGAGCGGCCTCGGGCCGATGCTGGGGCAGAATCATCACTTTACTGCCTATGCGCCGCAGACGATCCCTTACGCCATTGAGCGATATCAGGTCGAAACCCAGCGCCTGTACGGGGTCCTGAACCGTCGGCTGGAAAAATCACCGTGGCTGGGAGGTGAGCATTACAGCATCGCAGATATCGCCTGCTGGCCGTGGATCAACACCCATGAACGCCACCGGATCGATCTGGCCACTTATCCGGCGGTGAACAACTGGTTTGAGCGCATCCGGACCCGCCCGGCCACCGAACGCGCCATGCAAAAAATCCATCAGATTTGAGCCTGCGCCCCGTTGGGTGCAGGTGTTTTCCTCATGTATGATGAGGTGAAAATACTGACACGGAGAAGACCTGCAATGTCCCAGCATGACGCTATTATTCGTATAAAAAACTTACGCTTACGCACGTTCATTGGTATCAAAGAGGAGGAGATCGCGAATCGCCAGGATATCGTGGTGAATGTAGTGATCCACTACCCGGCAGACAAGGCGCGTGCCAGCGAGGACATCAATGACGCGCTGAACTATCGCACGATCACCAAAAGCATCATCCAGTACGTTGAGAACAACCGTTTTGCGCTACTGGAAAAATTAACTCAGGATGTGCTCGACATCGCACGCGAACACCACTGGGTCACTTATGCTGAAGTGGAGATCGATAAACTTCACGCCCTGCGCTACGCCGACTCCGTCTCCATGACGTTAAGCTGGCAGCGCCAGGCGTAAACCTGGAGGTTGTATGAAGATCCTGCTCACCGGCGGTACGGGCCTGATTGGTCGCCATCTCATTCCACGTTTGCAGGCGTTGCATCACGACATTACCGTGGTCACGCGCAGCCCGGAGAAAGCGCGCCAGGTGCTGGGCGTCGGCGTTGAGATCTGGAAAGGCCTGGCGGAAAGGCAGGATCTGAACGGCTTTGACGCCGTCATCAACCTTGCTGGCGAACCTATCGCCGATAAACGCTGGACCGAAGAGCAAAAACAGCGTTTATGCAGCAGCCGCTGGAACATGACCGAAAGGCTGGTTGAGCTGATTCGCAACAGCGAGACGCCGCCTTCGGTGCTGATTTCCGGCTCTGCTACAGGCTACTATGGCGATCTCGGTGAAGTGGTGGTGACCGAAGAGGAGCCGCCGCACAACGAGTTTACCCATAAACTCTGCGCCCAGTGGGAGCGCATCGCCTGCGCGGCGCAAAGCGATCGTACCCGCGTCTGCCTGCTGCGCACCGGCGTGGTACTTGCGCCGAAGGGCGGTATTCTCGGTAAAATGCTGCCGCCGTTTAAAATGGGGCTTGGCGGGCCCATCGGCAATGGTCGTCAGTATCTGGCGTGGATCCATATCGAGGATATGGTCAACGGCATTCTCTGGCTGCTAGACAACGATCTGCGCGGGCCATTTAACATGGTATCGCCTTACCCCGTACGTAATGAACAATTTGCTCATGCCCTGGGGCATGCCCTGCATCGCCCGGCGGTGCTGCGCGTGCCTGCAACGGCGATTCGTCTGTTGATGGGTGAGTCTTCGGTGCTGGTGCTGGGCGGGCAACGCGCGCTGCCAAAACGGCTGGAAGCGGCCGGGTTCACGTTCCGCTGGTATGACCTGGAAGAGGCGCTGGGGGATGTGGTGCAGTGAATATGTTAGAGTTATACGCCATGTCTGGATGAGATGGCTTAACTATGGCAACCATTACCACAACCCGGCTTCACCTCACCCCTTTCGAACCTTCTGACTGGGCGTTCTTCCGCTCTCTGCGTGAAGACCCCGCCATCATGCGCTATATGGCCGCTATCACGCCGGAAAAAGAGACGCGCCGCGTATTTGCCGCGCGCCTGATGGCAGAGCATGTCTTTGTGATCCGTCTGCATAACGACGTTACGCCGCTCGGGGATATCGGCCTGCAAATCAGTGCGGCGAACCGTGAAGAGGCGGATATTGGCTACACGGTTGTGCCTGCCGCGCAGGGAAAAGGCATTGCCAGCGAGGCGCTGCACGCGGTGTGCGAGTATGCATTTAACCAGACGGGCGTGAAGGCGATAAACGCGTACGTGCTGGCAGATAACGTTGGGTCGGTGCGGGTCCTTGAGAAAGCGGGTTTTGTGCGCACGCAGGTGCTGGAGAAGGCGTACGAGATTAACGGCGTACGGTATGACGACTGGGTGTATCGGCTGGAGTGTTGAATGCCGGGCGGCACTGCGTTTGCCCGGCCTACGGGGTTTGTAGGCCCGGTAAGCGAAGCGCCACCGGGCAATTGGGCGGCTCTGCGGCCTGATGCCCTCACCCCGGCCCTCTCCCGCAGGGAGAGGGAGAAAGGCCAAACCTACTTCAACGAGCCTTTCAGGAACTGCTGCAAACGCGGGCTTTGCGGGTTCGCCAGCACCTCGTCCGGATGCCCCTGCTCTTCTATCTTGCCCTGATGCAGAAAGATAACGTGGTTAGAAACGTTACGGGCGAAGCCCATCTCGTGCGTCACCACCACCATCGTTTTGCCCTCTTCCGCCAGCTTTTGCATGATGCGCAGCACTTCGCCAACGAGTTCAGGATCCAGCGCGGAAGTCGGTTCGTCAAACAGCAACACTTCCGGCTCCATCGCCAGCGCACGGGCGATGGAAACACGCTGCTGCTGCCCCCCTGACAGGTGCACCGGATATTTGATCTGCTGCCGCTCGTCGATACCCACTTTCGCCAGGTATTTGACCGCACGCTCGCGGGCTTCCTGCTTGCTTAAGCCGAGCACCTGAACCGGCGCTTCCATCACGTTCTCCAGCACCGTCATGTGGCTCCAGAGGTTGAAGTGCTGGAACACCATCGTCAGGCGTGTACGCAGCAGGCGCAGCTGGTTTTTATCCGCCACTTTAAGCTGGCCGTCTTTATCACGGACCATATTAATGTTCTGTCCGCTCACCACAATCGATCCTTCGCTCGGCTTTTCGAGGAAGTTGATGCAGCGCAGGAAGGTACTTTTACCCGAACCTGATGAGCCGATAATACTGATCACGTCGCCCGCGTTAGCCTCCAGCGACACCCCTTTCAGCACTTCATGTTCGCCGTAGCGCTTGTGCAAATCAATTACGTTTAATTTGTTCTCAGCCATCATAAATTCTCAGTGCGTCGACGGTTTTATATGCTGCAACCAGCGTTTTTCAGCCTTACGGAACAGACTGATCAGGACGTAAGAAATGATCAAATAGAGCACTGCCGCAATGCCAAACGCCGTAAACGGCTGGTAGGTGGCAGAGTTAATATCGCGGGCAATCTTTAACAGATCCGGTACCGTGGCGGTAAACGCCAGTGCCGTCGAATGCAGCATTAAAATCACTTCGTTGCTGTAGGCCGGCAGCGCAATACGCAGCGCCGAAGGCAGAATAATACAGCGGTAGAGCTTCACGGACGAGAAGCCGTACGCGCGCGCCGCCTCGATCTCACCGTGCGGCACAGAACGGATGGCCCCGGCGAAGATCTCGGTGGTATAGGCGCAGGTATTGAGGGTCAGCGCCAGCACCGTACAGTTCAGACCGCTGCGGAAGAACGCGTTCAGCATCTCGGTGCCTTTCACGATCTCCAGCGTGTACATCCCGGAATAGAACACCAGCAGCTGCACGTACAGCGGCGTACCGCGAAACACGTAGGTGAATAGCCAGATAGGGAACTGGATAAATTTATTGTTCGACACGCGGCCAATGGCAAGAAACACCGCCAGAATGCCGCCCATTACCACCGAGGAGATCAGCAGCCACAGCGTGATCGCCACGCCAGTAAAGCGGTAGCCATCCGTCCACAGCAGGGATTTCCAGTACTCCTGAATAATCTCAATCACAGGTCAGCCCTCTTCACACCCACGGAGTAGCGACGTTCGAGCAGAAGCAGCACACCATTGGAGACGGTCGTAAAGACCAGATAAATTACGCCGCAGACCACCGCAAAATAGAACGGTTCCCAGGTGCTTTTACCCGCCAGCTGCGTGGCCTTCACCACATCTTCCAGACCCAGCAGGGAGACCAGCGCCGTAGCCTTGAGAATAACCTGCCAGTTGTTACCGATGCCCGGCAGCGCGTAGCGCATCATGGCCGGGAACATGATCCGGCGAAACGTTTGTGAGGAGGTAAAACCGTAGGCGGTCGCCGCTTCAATATGCCCTTTCGGCACGGCCATGTAAGCGCCGCGGAAAGTCTCAGTGAAATAAGCGCCGTAGATAAAACCAAGGGTAATAATACCGGCCACCATCGGGTCGATATCGATCTGCTCCATGCCAATGGCATCCGTCACGCCGTTAAGTGCGATTTGCAGGCCGTAAAAGATCAGCAGCATCAGCACCAGGTCAGGCACGCCGCGAATCAGCGTGGTATAGCCTTCAAATATCAGCGCCAGCGGTCTGTTGGCGGATAATTTTGCCCCCGCGCCCGCCAGGCCTATCAGCACCGCCAGCACCACGGAGCTGATAGCCAGCTCAAGGGTGACAAGCGCGCCCTGTAAAATAACGCCAGAAAATCCGTACAGCATACCGCGTGCCCTGTCGTCTCGTGAGTGGTGGAACCGTGTCTTTTCCCCTCCCGCAACGGGAGGGGCCGCACGTTATCAGACGGGGCGATTAGCCGCCGTAAATGTTAAAATCGAAGTACTTTTTAGCCAGCTTGTCATAGGTGCCGTCCGCGCGCATCTCGGCGAACGCTTTGTTCAGGGCTTCACGCAGTTCGTTGTCTTCTTTACGCAGGCCCATACCGGTACCGACGCCAAAGAGTTTTTCGTCCTTAATGGACGGACCGCCGAACTTGTAATCTTTACCCACAGGCTGTTTCAGGAAGCCTTCGCTTGCCGCCACTTCATCCTGGAATGCCGCGTCAATACGGCCTGCCGTGAGGTCTGCGTAGATGTTTTCCTGGCCCTGGTAAGAGACAATTTCAATCCCCTTTGGCGCCCAGTGCTCGTTGCCGTAGGTTTCCTGCGTCGTACCCTGCAACACGCCCACGCGTTTGCCTTTCAGAGATTCAAGGGTTGGCTGAATGTCAGAGGATTTCGCCACCACCAGACGTGAGTCCGCCGCATAGAGTTTGTCCGTGAAGGCAATCTCCTGCTGACGTTTTTCTGTGATGGACAGGGAGGACATGATCACGTCAATTTTCTTCGCTTTCAGGGACGGGATCAGCGCATCCAGCGGGTTTTCAACGTAGGTACATTGCACTTTAATGCGTTTGCACAGCTCGTTAGCCAGATCGATGTCAAAACCGACCAGTTCCCCCTTCGCATTCTTCGATTCGAAAGGTGCATAGGTTGGGTCAGTTCCAATACGAATTTTCTGCGGAATTGCTGCGAATGCCGCGGTGGCGCTGGAAAAAGCCAGTACCAGAGAAAGTGACAACACCAGTTTTTTCATATCTGTCCTCAACAAACTGTCTTAATACGAGATTTTTACGACGACGGGGTGTTGTTAATGTGCCATTAATCCCCTCATTCAGGCAAAGATTAATGCCTTTGAACGGGAATTTTTGCATTTTAAATGCTTAACTATGCACACAGCGATCCAGTATGGTGCATGTATTGCACCATACTGGAACATAACCCCGTTAGGATGCACCACTTCAGTGCATCTTATTCAGGCATTAATCACCGTAGACGTTGAAATCGAAGTATTTCTTCGCCAGTTTGTCGTAGGTACCGTCTTTACGCAGCTCATTAAACGCTTTGTCGAAGGCGGCTTTCAGCTCGGTATCATCCTTACGCAGGCCAATACCGGTACCGTCGCCAAAGTATTTTTTGTCTTTTACCGACGGGCCGGCAAAGGCGTACTCTTTACCCGCAGGCTGTTTCAGGAAGCCTTCGCTCGCGGCGACTTCATCCTGAAACGCGGCATCCAGACGGCCTGCCGCCAGGTCAGAGTAGATTAGATCCTGGTTCTGGTAAGCCACAACATCGACGCCCTTCTCGCGCCAGTTAGCATTGGCGTAACCTTCCTGGGTCGAGCCCTGAAGCACGCCAACATGTTTGCCTTTCAGCGAGTCGATGGTCGGCTGGATTGGCGAGCCTTTCGCGGCAATCAGACGTGAGTCGGCAGCGTAGAGCTTCTCAGAGAAGGCGATCTCCTGCTGACGTTTTTCCGTGATGGAGAGAGAAGAGATAATGGCATCAATTTTCTTGGCTTTCAGCGACGGGATCAGCGCGTCAAAGTCACTGCCCACCCATGTGCATTTCACTTCCATGCGTTTGCACATCTCATTTCCCAGATCGATATCAAACCCCACGAAGTCGCCTTTCGCATCCTTGGAGGAGAATGGCGCGTAGGTTGCGTCTGTACCGATACGAACTGTCTGTGGAAGCGCTGCATAGCTACTTGCTGCTGCACTCAAGCCCACGAGCAAAGACAGAGCCAGAACCGTCTTCTTCATACATTTACCCTCAAGAACCGTGATTTTATTATGGTTTATGTTGTGTGTTGTGTTGCAGGCTTTTCTTGCAGGTCTTATGCCACATTGTCGTCGGGTTAAAACTTCGACGTTAAATATGTTAATAAAACGTTGCGATACTGCCTTAATGGTGAAAGATAGCAGGTCTGCCGAACGAACCGGAAAGAGAAAAAGGGAAAAAGCGAATTAAATGTCGAGGATATGATCGCGGTTGCAGTTTTGCCCTGAAACAGGGCAAATTGTCTTTTCATGCACCTTGTTTGTGCACAGCTTCACGCCCCCTGCCAGCGGGTAAAGAGATCTTCCGGCAGGTCGATATCGAACTGATCCAGTACGCGGTTAACGGTCTGGTTGATGACATCGTCCAGCGTTTGCGGACGATGATAGAACGCGGGGACCGGCGGCATAATCACGGCCCCCAGTTCGGCTGCCTGCGTCATTAAACGCAGATGTCCCAGGTGCAGCGGCGTTTCCCGCACGCAAAGCACCAGAGGACGACGCTCTTTCAGCACCACATCCGCTGCACGCGTCACCAGCGTGTCGGTATAGCTGTTTACAATGCCGGAAAGAGTTTTAATCGAACAGGGCAAAATAACCATGCCGGCCGTTTTAAACGAGCCCGAAGAGATGCTGGCGGCGATATCGCGGGCATCGTGGACAACGTCAGCCAGGGCCTGAACGTCGCGCAGGGAGAGATCGGTTTCAAGAGAGAGGGTCTGACGCGCCGCCTGGCTCATCACCAGATGGGTTTCTACGCCTGCAACGTCACGCAGCACCTGTAAAAGCCGGACGCCATAAATCGCGCCGCTGGCACCGCTGATCCCTACAATGAGTCGTTTCATGATTTTCGCCCTTGCTGATTTCAGGGCAGACTGTGCAGGATTTTACGGGGAGTTGCAAGTGAGGGCGAACGCCCTCACCTGCATACGCATCAACCTTCGTTGTGCATCTCTAAGCTTTCGAGATCGTTTTGCAACTGGACGGCTTTCGCATCGTCGTTACGCAGCGAATCCAGATAGTCGAGATACTGCTGGTCAACGTCTTTCGTTACGTAGATCCCATTGAATACCGAGCATTCGAACTGCTGAATATCCGGGTTCTCGGCGCGCACCGCGTCGATCAGATCGTTCAGATCCTGGAAAATCAGGCCGTCGGCACCGATGATCTGCCGGATTTCGTCTACTTCACGACCGTGAGCAATCAGCTCGTTAGCGGTTGGCATATCAATGCCATACACGTTCGGGAAGCGAATTTCCGGCGCTGCGGAGGCGAGATACACTTTCTTCGCCCCGGCCTCACGCGCCATCTCGATGATCTGCTCAGACGTCGTGCCGCGCACAATGGAGTCGTCCACCAGCAGCACGTTCTTGTCGCGGAACTCGGCACGGTTAGCGTTCAGCTTACGACGTACGGACTTACGACGCAGCTGCTGGCCCGGCATGATAAAAGTGCGGCCCACGTAGCGGTTTTTTACGAAGCCCTGACGGTACGGCTTGTCCAGAATACGGGCAATTTCCAGCGCGATATCACAGGAGGTTTCAGGGATTGGGATCACGACATCAATGTCGAGATCGTCCCACTCGCGGGCAATCTTCTCACCCAGCTTCGTCCCCATGTTGACGCGCGCGCTGTAAACCGAAATCTTGTCGATGAACGAGTCCGGACGCGCGAAGTAAACGTATTCGAACAGGCACGGGTTGCTCACCGGGTTGTCGGCGCACTGACGGGTAAACAGCTGGCCCTTCTCAGTGATGTAGACCGCTTCGCCTGGCGCGACATCACGCAGGAATTCGAAGCCCAGAGTGTCCAGCGCCACGCTTTCGGAGGCAACCATGTACTCGGAACGGCCATCGCCGAGGTCACGTTTGCCGAGCACCAGCGGGCGAATGCCGTTTGGATCGCGGAAGGCCACCATGCCGTGACCGATGATCATCGCCACGCAAGCATACGCGCCACGGATCAGGCGGTTAGTCGCGGCAACGGCGGCAAAAATGTTGTCTGCTTCCAGCGGATAATGGCGGAAGTTATCCAGTTCGCTGGCAAAGATATTGAGCAGGATTTCAGAATCAGAGGTGGTGTTAATGTGGCGACGTTTCTCTTCGAACAGCTTTTTACGCAGCTCGTGGGCATTGGTCAGATTGCCATTGTGGGCAAGCGTGATGCCATACGGGGAGTTAACGTAAAAAGGCTGAGCCTCAGAGGCGCTGGAACTGCCAGCAGTAGGATAACGAACGTGACCGATCCCCATATTACCTTGCAGACGCTGCATATGGCGGGCTTCAAACACATCGTTTACCAGGCCATTCGCCTTGCGTAAACGGAAGCAGTTGTTTGCATCAATGGTGATGATACCCGCAGCATCCTGCCCACGGTGCTGAAGCACCGTTAACGCGTCATAAATCGACTGGTTTACCGGCATGAAACCGGCGATACCGACAATACCGCACATTCGTCTTTTCCTCGTTAAGCCACATCTCAGGGTTTATGCCCTGGGCAAGAAACTCGACGAGCTTTGCAGATAGTCAAAGAACCATCTGATGATGAAGCTGAACTCCGGAATGAGCTGCGATTTTTGCCAGTCTTCACTTTTGGAGAACCCGGTAAAGGTATCCAGGAAGAACAGGATCGCGGCCACAATGAGCACGCCTCGCAACGCGCCGAAACAGATGCCGAGTACCCTGTCCGTTCCTGACAGACCGGTTTTCTCGACCAGCTGACCTATCACGTAATTGACGATAGCGCCGACAATCAGCGTCGCGATAAACAGCACCGCGATGGCGATTCCGTTTCGGACCAGTTCATCTTCAAAGCCCGTGAACCAGACAGACAGGTAAGTGTAGTAATGACTGGCAACAAAGAAAGCACAACCCCA
Organism: Enterobacter cloacae complex sp. 397G4; assembly: GCF_050031515.1. Taxonomy (NCBI): domain Bacteria; kingdom Pseudomonadati; phylum Pseudomonadota; class Gammaproteobacteria; order Enterobacterales; family Enterobacteriaceae; genus Enterobacter; species Enterobacter cloacae complex sp. 397G4. Next base: position 3,327,853 of record NZ_JBLGWE010000001.1, read on the forward strand.
GGTTACCAGCGATAACGCTTCACGAACAAAGCCACGGATCAGGCTAACCAGACAGGAAAAACCAATCACCGCAATGATGGCGTAATCAATCCAGACCATATGTGTCCCACGATTAAACGCCCTGTCATCCAGTTCGGGGCGAATTCTAACAGAAAAAGAAAACGTTTGCGTAGGGATTTCCTTCCCACGCGTAAATAAAAAAGGCGCTGAAAAAATGCTCAACGCCACCGCACCTTTGACGTTTCTGTGAACGTCTGCCTCCCCCTCACCCCGGCCCTCTCCCTCAAGGGAGAGGGTTAGGGTGAGGGGGTAATTTCTATCAGTTTGCGCTGTAGTTCATCACCACACCGCTCAGGCCGGAGATTTGCTTCAGCTCGCCAAGCGAACCTTTGAGCTTATCTTTAGACGCATCCGGCCCGACGAGGATACGGGTAATTTTACCCTGTACCGGCGTGGTGGGTGAAGTATAAACACGGTATCCCGCGCCGCGCAGTTTACTCACGATCTCATTGACCTTATCTGCATTTTTCAACGCACCGAGCTGAACGACATAGGCTTTACCCGTAGGGGCGGCCTCCTGCTGGGTCTGTTTGGCCGGTGGCGGCGTTTCCGTTGCCGCAGCCAGCTGCTCGTCGGCTTTGTCACGCTGCGGTTTAGGCTGCGTTTTCTCTACCGGCTTCGGTTTTTCAACCGGTTTGGGTTGCTCTACCGGTACAGGATCGATTTCAACGTTGTTATTCGCGGCCAGACGCGACGGATCAAGAGACGGCGCGGCTGCATCACCTGCGCGCACCTCTTCCGCTGCACCTTCTGGCGGCTGGGCAGGCAGCGCCTGCGTTGCCGCTGGCAGCATATCGGGCTCGTCGCGATCGCCCGGTTTGGGTACCAGCGGAATGGCCGCAAATTCATCCTGGTAATGCTTTTTTTGCCCGTCGAGCAGTCCCGGGAGAATAATCATCCCGAGCGCGACCAGCACAATGGTTCCTGTTAAACGGTTCTGAAACTTACTCGCCACCGGTTCTCCCCGCGTCCATCACTTCCATGACATGTGCCACCGTGTGGAATGACCCACACACCAGCACGGTATCTTCTGGTTTAGCCTCCGCCATCGCGGCACGCCAGGCCGAAACCACACTGCTGTAGATTTCGCCTTTGCCGAGATGTTCCATCAACTGCTCAGCAGTCGCGCCGCGCGGCCCTTCCAGAGGAGCACAATACCAGCTATCGACCACACTCTCCATGCAGGCCAGCGTGCCGCCGATATCTTTATCATGAAGCATACCGATAACCGCCAGCACGCGCCCGGTTTTTGGTAACGATTTGAGACGTCCTGCGAGGTACGCCGCCGCATGCGGATTATGTGCAACATCCAGAATCAGACGCGGCGACTCACTCACAATCTGAAAACGTCCCGGTAACAGTGCGTTCTGAATGCCATCGCGGATCGCCTGCTCGCTTACCGCTAATCCGCTGGCGCGCAGGGCTGCCAGCGCAGTCGCCGCGTTAGGCTGTGGCACCTGCGGCAGCGGCAGATTCTCCAGCACGCCCTGCGCATCGCTGAAGCGCCAGCCTTTGTCCTGCACCTCATACTGCCAGTCCACGCCGCGACGCAGCAGACGAGCGCCCTTCTCTTTCGCTACCTCAGCAATGGTGTGCGGCATGTCCGGTTCGCCTACCACGGCAGGCTTATTGGCCCGGAAAATACCGGCCTTCTCACGGCCAATGCTCTCGCGGTCCGGGCCCAGCCAGTCGGTGTGATCCAGCGCGATGCTGGTGACGACGGCGACATCCGCATCCACCATATTGGTGGCATCCAGACGCCCGCCCAACCCCACTTCCAGGATCACCACGTCCAGCTGCGCCTGCTTAAACAGCCACAGCGCCGACAGGGTGCCGTATTCGAAATAGGTTAATGAGGTTTCGCCGCGCGCAGCTTCGATAGCGGCAAACGACGCCGTATGGGCGGATTCCGCCAGCTCGGTGTTTTGCACGCGCACGCGCTCGGTATAGCGCACCAGATGCGGCGAGCTGTAAACGCCAACCTTGTACCCCGCCGCCATCAGGACAGATTCCAGCGTGCGGCAGGTGGTGCCTTTACCGTTAGTGCCGGCCACGGTAAATACGAAAGGCGCGGGTTTCAACACGTCAAGACGCGCGGCAACCTGGCTTACGCGCTCAAGGCCCATGTCGATAGTTTTACTGTGCAGGTTTTCCAGATAAGAAAGCCACGCGGCCAGGGGCGACGTGGCTTGAGGAATGCTTTTATTTTCCATGATGCCCGGTTGTCATTAACGGTTTAGAAAGCAAAAGGGCAGCGCCATTCGGCCCTGCCCTTTTCAGTTATCAGGCCTCGGGTTCCTGATCCGGTACCACCACGCCTTCGCGCGGCTCGTCCGGGTTCGGCGCCGGCAGATTCATCAGCTTCGCCAGGACGCTTGCCAGTTTCAGGCGCATTTCCGGACGGCGGACGATCATGTCGATGGCGCCCTTCTCAATGAGGAACTCACTGCGCTGGAAGCCCGGCGGCAGTTTCTCACGTACGGTCTGCTCGATAACGCGAGGACCCGCAAAGCCGATCAGCGCTTTTGGCTCAGCGATGTTCAGGTCGCCCAGCATCGCGAAGCTTGCAGAAACGCCGCCCATGGTTGGATCGGTCAGTACCGAGATGTACGGCAGACCGCGCTCCTGCATTTTCGCCAGCGCCGCAGAGGTTTTCGCCATCTGCATCAGGGACATCAGCGCTTCCTGCATACGTGCGCCACCGGAGGCGGAGAAGCAGATCAGCGGGCAGTTGTCTTCCAGCGCCTGCTCAACGGCACGCACGAAGCGCGCGCCAACCACAGAGCCCATTGAGCCGCCCATAAAGGAGAACTCAAACGCGGCGGCAACCACCGGCATCTCGTGCAGGGTGCCTTTCATGACGATCAGCGCGTCTTTCTCGCCGGTCTCTTTCTGTGCAGAGGCCAGACGATCTTTGTATTTTTTGGAGTCGCGGAACTTAAGCACATCTTTTGGCTCCAGTTCGCTGCCCAGTTCTACCAGAGAACCTTCGTCCAGCAGGCTATGCAGGCGGTTGCGCGCCGACATACGCATATGGTGGTCACACTTCGGACACACCTCAAGATTGCGTTCCAGCTCTGCGCGATACAGAACCTGGCCGCAGCTATCACACTTCGTCCATACCCCTTCAGGAATGCTCGCTTTACGCGTTGGGGTAATGTTGCTTTTAATTCGTTCAATCCAGCTCATTGATAACCTTTCTGCCTGAACCTGGTCGTATGCCAGTTTTGCTGTAAGAGGCGAATAATGCCATTTTTGCCTCCAACAGACCATGAATGTTGCACATTAAAACATAACAGCCCGAAACTTTGGATAAAAAAGTGGTCGAACCGCCAGCGTGCATTTACTTCGCTTGCTTTGCCGCCGCGCGTTTGTGACGGATAATTTCGATGACGCCAGGCAGTACGGAAAGCACAATAATCGCTACAATCAGTAACTTAAGGTTTTCCTGAACCACCGGCAGATCGCCAAACAGGTAGCCTGCATAGGTGAACAGCAGCACCCACAGCAGCGCGCCCACCACGTTGTACATGGCAAAATGACGATAGGACATGTGACCCATTCCCGCCACAAACGGTGCAAATGTACGCACAATAGGCACAAAGCGGGCAAGGATAATGGTCTTACCGCCATGGCGCTCATAGAACGCATGGGTCTTATCTAAATAACTGCGGCGGAAAATCTTCGAGTCCGGATTACTGAACAACCGCTCGCCAAACACCCGCCCGATGGTGTAATTGACCGCATCACCAACAATCGCGGCGATGATCATCAGGACCACCATCAGATGGACATTGAGATCATTCGTTGGCAGTGCGGATAACGCGCCCGCCACGAACAGCAGTGAATCTCCCGGCAGGAACGGCGTAACCACAAGGCCGGTTTCACAGAACAGAATGAGGAACAGAATGGCGTACACCCAGACGCCGTACTGCGCGACCAGCTCCGCCAGGTGAACATCAATATGCAGGATGAAATCAATCAGAAAACGTATTACGTCCATATTGTCTAAGCCCTAATTGCACCTTTGTTTAGTCCGCTAAAAACAGCGGGCCCATTGGCGGTTTTGGCAGGTCGAACCGGTCCGGATAATCCACCGAAACCAGATACAGACCTTCCGCTTTCGCCGTTGCTGCCGCAAGCGTTCTGTCCTTCGCTGCCAGCAGTTCTGCAATCCAGCTCTCCGGCTGGTGTCCGGCGCCCACTTCCATCAGGCTGCCTACAATATTCCGCACCATATGATGTACAAAGGCATTGGCTTTGATATCCACCACCACATACGCGCCATAACGACTGACGTTAATGTGCATGACGTTACGCCACGGCGTACGGGACTGACACTGCACCGCACGAAACGACGTAAAATCATTCTCTCCAATCAGACACTGCGCCGCACGCTGCATACGTTCTGCATCCAGCGGTTCATAAAAATGCGTCACGCCCTGGCTTAACACCGCCGGGCGCAGGCGCTGGTTATAGATGACATAACGGTAGCGCCGCGCCGTCGCGCTGAAACGCGCGTGAAAATCATCCGGCACAGCTTTCACCCAACGTACGGCAATGTCACCAGGCAAATTCGCATTTACACCCAGCGTCCAGGCCGCGTCTTTGCGCACGGCGGTGGTGTCAAAATGCACCACCTGCCCCGTGCCGTGAACGCCGGCATCGGTGCGGCCCGCACAGAAGACGCTTATCGGTTCATTCGCCACCTGAGAGAGCGCTTTCTCCAGCTTCTCCTGGACGCTGCGCACCTCATTCTGCCGCTGCCAGCCATAGTATTTACTGCCATCGTATTCAATGCCGAGGGCAATTCTGTGGACCGGCTTTTGTTCCACATCTGACATCAGTACAGATACTCCTGCACCAGTTTCTCCGCGATTTTGACCGCCATCAGCGCGCCGCCAAAACGCACGTTGTCGGCAACGGACCAGAACTGCACCTGCTCCGGCATACCGTAATCGTTACGCACGCAGCCCACAGAGAGATGCGCGCTGCCGGTGGCGTCGCCCACCTGCGTCGGGAATTCGCTCTCTTCGGACAGGACAATGTCCTCAGCGCGGCCAAACGCGTCGCGGGCTTCTTCAGCCGCCAGCGGACGCAGGGCTTCAAACCCGACCATCTGCGCGTGGCCGTAAAAGACCGGAGACTGCACGACATTCGCGGAGATCATCAGCCCGTCATCCTGCAAAATTTTGCGTGCTTCATCGACGATACGACGCTCTTCCCGCACCGAACCTTCACGATCCGGCAGCAGCGGCAGCATGTTGAACGCCAGCTGGCGGCCAAAGAAATCATCTTCGTCGATCGGGATACCGTTCAGCAGCTTCGCGCTCTGCCCTGCCAGTGCGTCTACGGCTTTTTTACCGTTAGAGGAGGCTGAAAGCAGGCTGGTCACGGAAATACGCGACAGGCCACCGTCGTCGATCAGCGGCTTCAGCGCGGTCAGCAACTGGCTGGTGAGACTGTTCGGTACTGCAATGATGTTGCGGTTGCGGTAGTCAGCCAGCACAAACGGGTTGACGTCCGGCACCACCAGCGGCACATCCGGCTCCAGGGAGAACAGGCCGCTCAGGTCGATCACCAGACAGCCTGAATTTGTCGCTTCTTCTATGTAAGACGCCGTGGCTTCCGCACCTGCGGCAAAAAACGCCAGCTGAGCCTGCGTCCAGTCAAACGCGGCGGCGTCCTGCACCATCACGGATTTGCCGCCGAAACGCAGATGTTCTCCTGCGCTGTCGGTACGCGCCAGTGCGTAAATCTCACCCACCGGGAACTGACGCTCAGCAAGGGTTTCAAGCAGGGCTTCGCCCACGGCGCCAGTGGCACCCAAAATGGCAATGTTCCAGCCTTCAGACATGGTGGTTTACTCCAGAAATAAAAAGCGTCCCTGCCGGAGCATCCGACAGGGAGCATTAAGAAGACATTAACGTGCCGGGTGGTGAACGGCGTTAAATCCCAGTTTATGCAGCAGCCCCGCCGCTGACGCGTCATCGCACATGACATACAGGGAAGACCACTCGCGGCGCTCAAGGTAATTTTTGCGCAGCTTGTCAAACTCACCCGGAATACCCGCCACTTTACGCAGCAGCGCGTCATCGCGGCGCACATCATACACCAAATGCACCAGTCTTTTCAGCGTTGCCTCATCCAGCGGGCCATGAAGGGTAATGCGGCCGAATTCCGGGGCGGGCAGAAGCGTATCCAGCGCCACCTGCTGCGGATGGCCGATAAAGGCGCTGTAAGCCTCAAACACCTGGGTTGTGCCACGCGCTTTGCCTTCAAGCGTGTAGCCAGCGATATGCGCGGTGCCCACGTCCACCTTGTTGAGTAGCTCAACGTTGAGATCCGGCTCGGGTTCCCAGACGTCCAGCACCACGCTGAGTTTTTGTAGTTCGTTCAGACATGCCAGCAGCGCCGCGTTATCCACCACCGGTCCCCGGCAGGCATTTATCAGAATAGTGCCAGCCTTCAGACGGCGGATCAGCTTTTCGTCGGCCAGGTGCAGAGTCTTGTACGGCCCCTCTTTAAAGAGCGGCGTATGGAAGGTGATGACGTCGCACTCGTCGACCAGCTCATCCATCGTGCGGAAGTCGCCTTCATCGCCGTTATCCTTACGCGGCGGATCGCACAGCAGGGTGCGGATACCCCAGGCTTCCAGACGCTTTTGCAGACGTCCGCCCACGTTGCCCACCCCCACAATCCCGACGGTGCGGTCTTTCAGCGCAAAACCATCGCGCTCGGCCAGCATCAATAGCGAGGAGAAAACATATTCCACGACGGCAATGGCGTTACAGCCTGGCGCCGCAGAAAAACCAATCCCCGCCTGCTTAAGCCACTGGTCATCCACATGATCGGTCCCGGCCGTTGCCGTCCCGACAAATTTAACCCCTTTGCCGGTGAGCAGTGCCTCATTTACTTTGGTCACCGAGCGCACCATCAGGGCGTCTGCATCGTCCAGTTCGCTGACCGGAATCGGGCGACCAGGGACAGCCTTAACCTCACCCAGGCGGCTGAACAGCTCACGGGCGTAAGGCATATTTTCATCAACGAGGATTTTCACGTCTGAGTACCTGTTTGAGAGGAAGTAAACCTGCCAAGTGTGCCATAATCTCGCCGCCGGGCATATATCTCCGCCCGGTTACGCAGAGTTTGACTTTAAGGATTTTTGACGATGCAGCCCATTTCAGGTACGCCTCCGCGCCCTCCGGGTGAAGGCCCCGTAACGCCCAACACGCCAGGCGAACAACCGCTCTCCACGCAGCAACGCACCGTACTGGAGCGTCTGATCACGCGTCTTATTGCGTTAACCTCACAGCAAAACGCAGAGGTATGGGCCGGCGTTAAGCACGATTTGGGCGTAAGAAACGATGCGCCGCTACAGTCGCGCCATTTCCCTGCCGCCGAACAAAACCTGAACCAGCGTCTTACCAGCGCGCAGCAGCAACATACTACCCGCCAGATTATCTCGCAGCTGACCGAGCTATTGGGCCAGGGGAATAATCGCCAGGCGGTGAGTGATTTTATCCGTCAACAGTACGGTCATACCGCCCTGAGCCAGCTTTCGCAAGAACAGCTGAAAACCGTGTTGACCCTGCTACAAAGCAATCAGCTTTCTATCCCGCAGCCGCAACAGCGCCCGTCTACAGAACGGCCATTGCAGCCTGCGGAGCATAATACGCTCAAGCAGATGGTCACTAAGCTGGCTGCCGCTACCGGCGAACCCACAAAGCTTATCTGGCAATCCATGCTGGAACTTTCCGGTGTGAAAGCGGGCGAGATGATCCCGGCAAAACAGTTTACCCATCTGGTCACCTGGCTCCAGGCGCGTCAGACGCTCAGCACCCAGAGCGCCCCGACCCTGCACAGCGTACAGGCGGCGCTGAAACAACCGTTGGAACCGCACGAGTTCGATACGATCCGGGATTACGCTCAGCAGAGTTGGCAGGCTACGCCGCAAACGGTGCTGACCACCGCGCAGGTGCAGGATGTGCTCAATCAGATCTTCGTTCGCCGCGCCGAGCGGGAAGGCGGCGTGCTGGAGGTAAGAAACATTCAGCCGATCTACAACCCGCTGTTTGCCCCCGTAGTTGATACGTTCAAAACGCTTTCTGCCCGTCCGGGATTGATGTTTATCGCGTTGGTGATTGCGCTGGCGATTTTCTGGCTGGTGGCTTAAAACTGCCGGGTGGCGGCTACGCCTTACCCGGCCTACGGTTCGCGCGGTTGTAGGCCCGGTAAGCGAAGCGCCACCGGGCAAAAAACTACGACCTGCGAAACGCCACCAGCGTCACCACAATTCCCACCACCGCTGACACCGCACCGGCCAGGAAGACGGAAGGATAGCCAAACGACGTTGCAAGCAGCCCCGCCAGCGGCCCGGTGACCCCGTATGAGATATCCTGAAACGCCGCATAGCCGCCCAGCGCCGTGCCGCGCACCTGCGGAGCCACGCGCTTCACCACTTCAACGCCCAGCGCCGGGAAGATCAGCGAGCAGCCGCAGCCGGTTAACGCCGCACCCAGCAGCGCAACGGATGCAGAGGGCGCCTGCCAGAGCAGTACCAGACCCACGGTCTCAATGACAAGTGACGCCACGGCCACCTTCACGCCGCCAAAGCGATCCGGCATCCAGCCAAACAGCACGCGCATCAATACAAACGCGCCGCCAAAGGCCGTCAGCGTAAAGCCCGCCATCGCCCAGCCGCGGCTCATGAAATAGAGGGAAACAAAGGTACCAATAACCGCGAAGCCCACCCCCTGAAGCGCCAGCCCAAGCCCCGGCTGCCAGATTTGCCCTACCACGCTCCACAGCGAAGGACGCTCGCCTTTATGGGCGGGCACCTTACGCACCGAACCGTTAAACGCCCACGCCAGCAGCGGCAATACCATGGTGGTGCCTGCCAGCGCCGCAAAACCAAACTGGCTGTGGATCAGCAGCCCCAGCGGTGCGCCTGCCGCCAGCGCGCCGTAAATCGCCATCCCGTTCCAGGACATCACTTTTCCGGAACGCGCAGGCCCCACCAGCCCCATTCCCCAGGTAAGGGTGCCGGTCAGCAGCTGGCTTTCGCCAAAGCCGAGGATCAGACGCCCTGCCACCAGCAGCGCGAATTTATACGCTGCATCTATTGGCAACAGCGCCGCCAGCAGCCAGGCTCCCCCCGCCAGCCCGCAGGCAAACATGCCCTGCAACGCCGAGCGTTTTGCGCCGTGCTGATCCGCCAGGCGACCGGCGTAGCCCCGGGTTAATACCGTCGCTAAAAACTGAATGCCCACCGCAATGCCGACCATGGTGTTGCCATAGCCCAGCTCCTGGTGAACGAACAAGGGGATCACCGGCAGCGGCAGGCCAACGGTCATATAGGTCAGAAACACCGCAAAGGCGATGCGGAAAAGGGGAAGATTCCCGGAAGGAGCGCTCTTCCCAGGGGTAACAGCCTTCATGCATAACTCCGTGTTCAGGCATAAAAAAAGGGAGCCGCGCGGCTCCCTTCTACTATACCTTCAAACGCTTACGCTTTCAGCTTACGCATCACCAGCGTGGCGTTGGTGCCGCCGAAACCGAAGCTGTTGGACATAACGGTCGTCAGCGCACGTTCGGTGGTTTCGGTCACGATGTTCAGGCCAGCCGCCTGCTCGTCCATCTCTTCGATGTTGATGCTTGGCGCGATAAAGCCGTTTTCCAGCATCAGCAGAGAGTAGATCGCTTCCTGCACGCCCGCCGCTCCCAGAGAGTGACCGGTCATGGCTTTGGTTGCAGAGATAGCCGGGCTATTGTCGCCGAACACTTCACGGATCGCACCCAGCTCTTTCACGTCGCCTACCGGCGTTGAGGTGCCGTGGGAGTTCAGGTAGTCGATTGGAGTATCAACACCGTGCATCGCCATCTTCATGCAGCGCACCGCGCCTTCACCGGATGGAGCAACCATGTCAGCGCCGTCAGACGTTGCGCCGTAGCCCACGATCTCAGCATAGATGTGCGCGCCACGCGCCAGCGCGTGTTCCAGCTCTTCAACCACAACCATACCGCCGCCGCCAGCGATAACAAAACCGTCGCGGTGTGCGTCATAAGTACGGGACGCTTTGTCTGGCGTTTCGTTGTATTTGGTGGACAGTGCGCCCATCGCGTCGAACTCACAGGCCATTTCCCAGCCCAGCTCTTCGCCGCCGCCAGCAAATACGATGTCCTGTTTGCCCAGCTGGATCTGCTCAACCGCATTACCGATACAGTGTGCGGAGGTCGCACATGCAGAGCTGATGGAGTAGTTCACACCGTGGATTTTGAACGGCGTTGCCAGGCACGCGGAAACCGCTGACCCCATGGCTTTGGTCACAACATATGGACCGACCGCTTTCAGGCCGCGCGGGCTGCGCATGGCGTCAGCACCGAACACCTGAGCTTTAGAGGAACCGCCGGAGCCTGCAATCAGGCCCACGCGTGGGTTGTTCTGGTAAGCGTCTTCGCTCAGACCAGAATCCTTGATCGCTTCCTGCATGGAAAGATAGGCGTAGATAGAGGCATCGTTCATGAAACGAACCACTTTACGGTCAATTAAACCGGTGGTGTCCAGTTTAACGTTACCCCATACGTGGCTACGCATTCCAGAATCTTTAAACTCTTCAGAGAAAGTGATCCCGGAGCGTCCTTCACGCAGAGATGCCAGGACTTCCTGCTGGTTATTACCGATGCTGGAAACGATGCCCAGGCCAGTAATCACTGCACGTTTCATTCAATACCTCTGTAAGTCGCACTATAAAAAGTTTCGAGTCGCACAATAGCGTACACTTGTACGCCGAACAAGTCCGATCAGCCATTTTCTGTGGAAATTTGCACCGATGGGCTCACATCGCTAAGATCGTGCCACTGCCTGTCGGACGAGTAACTTACGTGAAACAAAACGCCATACAACCTGCCAACCTCGAATTCAACGCTGAGGGTACACCTGTTTCCCGAGATTTTGATGACGTCTACTTTTCTAATGATAACGGACTGGAAGAGACGCGCTATGTTTTCCTCGAAGGAAATCATCTCAGCACCCGCTTCCCTGAGCATCCGCGCAGCCTGTTTGTCGTAGCGGAGAGCGGTTTCGGCACCGGGCTGAATTTTCTGACCCTCTGGCAGGCGTTCGACCAGTTTCGCACTGCACACCCCAAGGCTACCTTACAAAGATTACATTTCATCAGTTTCGAAAAATTTCCGCTTACCGCGCACGATCTGCGGCTTGCCCATCAGCGCTGGCCGGAGCTTACCCACTGGGCGGAACAGCTTCAGGCCCAGTGGCCTCCGGCTATCGGTGGCTGTCATCGTCTGATTCTGGACGACGGACGCGTCACGCTCGACCTGTGGCTTGGCGACATTAACGACCTGACCGATAAGCTTGATGACTCAATGAATCAGAAGGTGGACGCCTGGTTCCTGGATGGTTTTGCGCCCGCCAAAAACCCGGACATGTGGAGCCCGCACCTGTTCAGTGCCATGGCACGTCTGGCGCGCCCGGGCGCGACGCTTGCTACCTTCACCTCGGCGGGATTTGTTCGCCGTGGGTTGCAGGAGGCGGGGTTTACCATGCGGAAAACCAAAGGCTTTGGCCGTAAACGCGACATGCTGGTCGGGGTGATGGAACAGGATCTGGCGATCCCGGCGCAGGCCCCCTGGTTTGCCCGTCGCGCCAGCACCTCGCGTGAGGTCGCCATTGTGGGCGGGGGTATCGCCAGCGCCCTGCTCTCGCTGGCGCTGCTGCACCGTGGCTGGCAGGTGACGCTCTACTGCGCTGACGAGGCGCCGGCGACGGGCGCATCAGGCAACCGTCAGGGCGCGCTTTATCCCTTATTAAGTTCACACGATCCGGCACTGTTCCAGTTCTTCCCGGCGGCGTTTACGTTTGCTCGCCGCCTTTACGATAGCCTGCCGGTTGCGTTCGACCACAACTGGTGCGGCGTGACGCAGCTCGGCTGGGACGAGAAGAGCCAGCAGAAAATCACACAAATGCTGTCGCTGGGTCTGCCGGAGGCCATCGCCCATGCAGTGACGGCACAGCAGGTTGCTGAGACCGCTGGAGTCGACACCGGCTGCGGGGGTATTCAGTATCCACTCGGCGGCTGGCTGTGTCCGGCTGAACTGACTTCTGCGGCGATAGCCCTCGGGCAGTCGCGTGGGTTGACAGTGCATTATGCCCATAAGGTTCAATCGCTAAGCCGCACTGCGCACTGGAAACTGCGTTTCGCTGACGGCAAAGAGGTCCAGCATGCCAGCGTTGTGCTGGCCAACGGACATCATATCAGCCAGTTTACCCAGACAGCATCATTGCCGGTTTATCCGGTCGGCGGCCAGGTGAGCCATATTCCTGCCGCCCCCCAACTGAGCAAACTGCGTCAGGTGCTGTGTTACGACGGCTACCTGACGCCGCAAAATCCGTCCAACGGCCATCACTGCATCGGTGCCAGCTACCATCGCGGTGAAACAGATATGCAGTACAGCGAAGCGGATCAGCAGCAAAACCGACAGCGCCTGCTCGACTGTTTCCCGGATGCGTCGTGGGCAAAAGAGGTGAATGTCAGTGAGGGTCAGGCGCGCTGCGGCGTACGCTGCGCGACCCGCGATCACCTGCCGATGGCGGGAAACGTGCCGGACTATGACGCCACGCTTGAAGTCTATCAGGATCTTGCTGACAACAAAGAAACGGCGGTAAGCGCGCCCGTTCATCCCGAGCTGTTTATGCTGGGTGGCTTAGGCTCGCGGGGATTATGCTCCGCGCCGCTGCTGGCTGAAGCGTTAGCCGCGCAAATGAGCAACGAGCCGGTTCCACTGGACAGGGTTACGCTCGCGGGGCTGAATCCAAACCGACTGTGGGTGCGGAAATTGCTGAAGGGGAAAATGGTCAAGTAGGGTGCGGTCTGGTGCCCTTACCCCGACCCTCTCCCTGTGGGAGAGGGCGGTGATACACTTACTTCGCTTTCGCCTGCTGGAACAAATTGTTCCACATGCCCAGCACTAAAGACTGGTCGCGCGGAGAGAGTTCCCCGGCCAGAATGGCTTTTTCCAGGCTGCGAGTGACTTCCGCGTGAACGGCGTCGGCAGAGTGATCGTCCCCGGCTTCCAGCGCGGCTACAGCCAGCGTCAGGTGGCCACGCAGATAACCGCTGGCGAACAGCTCATCATCACTGGCGTGTTCCACCATGTCATCAATTAACGCCAGAATGCGTGATTCAAATTCTGCGATCATCTTCTTTCCTCTGTTAAAGATCTTCCGGCCACGGGAAGCATTCCGCCGTGATCTCCGGCGTGTGGTAATAATTCTGTAAAGCCTCGATCAGGCGTGCCGGACGTGCCGGGATGCCTTTCTCAAGATATTCCATCACCTGCGCATGAACGCGGCGCTGGAAGACGATACGGTCTGGCTCGAAGTCGCCTTCGAGGTTGTCACAGCTTACGTTGAACGGGAAACCCGCCGCTACGCAGAACAGCCATTCCAGCGCCTGAGGTTTCACCTCCACATCTTCGAACTGCCCCTGGGTGGCGGCGTCGCGCCCGTCCGGGCAGTACCAGTAACCAAAGTCCACCAGCTCTCGACGCGCTTTCCCGGCGATACACCAGTGCGAAATTTCGTGCAAACCGCTGGCGTAAAAGCCGTGGGCAAAGATGATGCGATTATACGGAACCTCGTCATCAGCAGGAAGATAGATCGGTTCGTCGTTGCCTTTAATCAGACGGGTATTAAAATCATCAGCAAAACAGCTATCGAAGATCTCAATCAGCTGTTCGTAGTTATGCGTACTGTTCATTAGTTCATCCCCAACCAGGTGAGGATCTCCTGTCCATGGCTGTCATAAAGAAGTTTGGCGCTCATCACCGCCGAGACGACAACAATCATCGGGCGGATCAGCTTTTGTCCTTTGCTTAATACCAGACGCGAGCCTGCGCGCGCGCCCAAAAACTGCCCTGCCATCATCACAAACCCGGTTGCCCAGATAACCTTGCCGCCAATGATAAACAGCAGCAGACCGCCAACGTTGGAGGTCGCGTTGAGGACTTTGGCGTGGGCGGTGGATTTGGCGAGGTTGAATCCGGCCAGCGTCACGAATGCCAGCGCATAAAACGAACCTGCCCCCGGGCCAAAGAAGCCATCGTAAAAACCGACGCAGCCACCGGCAATCAGCGCAAACGGCAGGCCGTGAAGACGACGCTGTCGATCTTCTTCCCCGAGCTTTGGCATCAGCAGGAAATAGAGGCCGATACAGATAACCAGCAGCGGCAGGATCTGGCGCAGAATGTCGGACTGTACGTGCTGGACCAGCAGCGCACCCGCCGTTGAGCCAATAAACGTCATCAGGATATTGAGCTTCTGATCGGCGAGATTCACCACTTTGCGCCGGATGAAATAGAGCGACGAGGAGAGCGAACCGCCGCATGCCTGGAGTTTGTTGGTGGCAAGCGCCTGGGCAGGGCTCATGCCTGCCGCCAGCAGCGCCGGAACGGTGAGCAACCCGCCGCCGCCCGCCAGGGCATCGATAAATCCGGCTAACATCGCAACAAAAAAGAGCACCGCCAGCAGCAGCGGTGACACCATGAACAGATCGACGAAATTATCCATTAAAGTACATGCTCATCCAGTAGCGCCTGGCAGGAAGGCGGCAACGGAGGCGGTGTCTTCTTCTCAGGCTTAGAGGTTCCAGGCTTGGCTGGTTCAAACCAGCTTTGCAGTTCGTAACCACAACCATCGCCAGGCGGTGGCAGCGGCTGATCTTCACATTCCAGGCTGTTCGCCGGACAGCGCAGGCGAACATGCATATGCGCCCGGTGCTGGAACCACGGGCGCACTTTACGCAACCAGTCGCGATCCGTTCCCGCATCCAGGCAAAGCTGCTGCTTGATGGCCGGATTAACAAAGATCCGCGTGACGTCGTTATCCTCTGCCGCCAGCTTAATCATGCTGGAAATTTCCGGCGACCAGCGCGAGGCGACGACCCGTTTACCGTCGGCCGAGACCAGATCCAGCGCCTGCGGTTTCAGCAGCTGCGCTGAGCTCCAGCGCGTTTTCGGCAATTGCAGGAAGATATCCACATCCAGTCCGGTCTGGTGGCTGGCGTGACCGCCGTTGAAGCGACCACCGGCAGGCATCCCCATATCGCCAATCAGCATCGTCCCCAGCCCCAGGTTATGCACCTGGTTGCCAAGACGCTGAATAAACAGCAGCAGGTCAGGATGGCCGAAATAACGGCGCTGATCGGTACGCATCACCTGATAAGTATCCGACTGCAACGGCAGCGCCTGCGCACCGACGATACACCCGTTGGAGAAAGCGCCAATGGACTGCGCACTCCCCGCTACCGGGTGGGTGATTTTCTGCCACGGCGTAGCGGCCAGGCTTGCTCCACTGGCCAGCAGCGCCAACAGAGCGATTGCGGTTTTTTTCATAGTTACCAGCGTGGAATGGTGGTCGTCACATCCGCATTCTGCGCGCGCTGGCGCAGGAAGTGATCCATCAGCACGATTGCCAGCATCGCTTCTGCGATCGGCACCGCGCGGATCCCCACGCACGGATCGTGACGCCCTTTGGTGATCATCTCAACTTCATCGCCAGCGCGGTTAATCGTGTGGCCCGGGACGGTAATGCTGGACGTTGGTTTCAGCGCAATATTGGCAATAATTTGCTGCCCGCTGCTGATGCCGCCCAGAATGCCGCCCGCATGGTTACTCTGGAAACCCGCCTTCGTGATTTCGTCGCGGTTCTGGCTGCCGCGAAGCTTGACCACGTCAAAACCGTCGCCGATTTCGACGCCTTTCACCGCGTTGATGCTCATCAGCGCGTGGGCGATGTCGGCGTCAAGGCGGTCAAATACCGGCTCGCCCCAGCCAGCCGGCACGCCGTCGGCCACCACGGTGACTTTCGCACCAATGGAGTCGCCCTCTTTTTTCAGGCCACGCATCAGCTCATCCAGCGCGTCCAGCTTGTCGGCATCGGCGCAGAAGAACGGGTTGAGCTCTACCTGATCCCAGTCTTTGATTGCCAGCGGAATGTCGCCCATCTGGGACAGACAGCCGCGGATAACGATGCCGAATTTCTGCTGGAGATATTTTTTGGCAATTGCCCCTGCCGCCACGCGCATCGCGGTTTCACGCGCGGA
Source organism: Enterobacter cloacae complex sp. 397G4 (assembly GCF_050031515.1). Lineage (NCBI taxonomy): Bacteria > Pseudomonadati > Pseudomonadota > Gammaproteobacteria > Enterobacterales > Enterobacteriaceae > Enterobacter > Enterobacter cloacae complex sp. 397G4. The sequence goes on from NZ_JBLGWE010000001.1 coordinate 3,344,034, forward strand.
AGAACGCCCGCCGCCGCGATAGTCGCGAAAGCCATATTTTTGTTCGTAGGTATAGTCGGCGTGACCAGGACGGAAAACGTCCTTAATCGCGCCGTAGTCCTGAGAACGCTGATCGGTGTTTTCAATCAGCAGACCAATGCTGGTCCCTGTGGTACGGCCTTCAAATACGCCGGAGAGAATTTTGACCTGGTCCGGCTCGCGACGCTGCGTGGTGTAGCGAGAGGTACCCGGACGACGACGGTCAAGGTCATGCTGTAAATCGGCTTCGGTCAGTTCGATGCCTGGCGGGACGCCATCAACGATACAACCCAGTGCCAGACCGTGCGACTCGCCAAAGGTGGTCACACGGAATACCTGTCCAATACTGTTTCCTGCCATCACGGCTCCGATGTTGTTGTTTGTGTTTGAGCGTTGTGAAACGGGCCGAAGCCCGCTGGATTAATCTTTGTAAATGCTGAAGTATTCGCGTGCATCAAGCAGTTGCGCCTTGGTCAGCATAAAGACGCCGTCACCGCCGTTGTCGAACTCAAGCCAGGTGAACGGCACATCCGGGTACTGCTCTATCAGATGTACCATGCTGTTGCCTACTTCACAAATCAGAACGCCGTCGTCGGTCAGATAATCCGGCGCGCAGGCCAGGATGCGGCGGGTCAGCTTCAGCCCGTCAGAGCCTGACGCCAGGCCCAGCTCCGGCTCGTGACGGTACTCGTTCGGCAGGTCGGACATATCTTCTGCATCCACGTACGGCGGATTGGTGACGATCAGGTCGTATTGCAGCGTCGGCAGGTCGCGGAACAGGTCAGAGCGGATAGGCGTGACGTGATGAATCAGCCCGTGCTCTTCAATGTTGTGTTCGGTGACGGCCAGCGCGTCGGTGGAGATATCGACGGCGTCCACTTCCGCTTCCGGGAAGGCGTACGCGCAGGCAATGGCGATGCAGCCGCTGCCGGTGCACATATCAAGAATGTGCTGCGGCTGATGGTTAATCAGGCCGTCAAAATGGTTGTTGATCAGCTCGCCAATCGGCGAACGCGGCACCAGCACGCGCTCATCAACGTAGAATTCGTGGCCGCAGAACCAGGCTTTGTTGGTCAGGTAAGCCACCGGAATGCGCTCGTTTACGCGACGGATCACGCGCTCAACGATGCGGTGTTTTTCACTGGAGGTCAGGCGCGCGGTGCGCATGTCTTCCGGAATATCCAGCGGCAGGTAGAGAGACGGCAGCACCAGCTGCACGGCCTCATCCCACGGATTGTCGGTACCGTGTCCGTACCAGATATTGGCGGCGCTGAAGCGGCTAACCGACCAGCGCAACATGTCCTGTATGGTATGCAGCTCGTTTACTGCTTCATCGACAAAAATTTTATCCACTCTTTCCTCCAGGGCATGCTCGCATAATTTTCGGCGGCTAGTTTGCCATGAAGACGGCGATAAATCAGCAATGACGCGTACCGCTTGAGGTTAAAAAATGCGTTTAGTCGGGTACACTATCGGAAATACGAGATGAGAATGACGAATGAAAAAGAAAACATCGCTCAGCGAGGAGGATCAGGCTCTATTCCGCCAGCTGATGACCGGGACGCGTCAAATCACGCACGACACCATTGTCCATCGCCCGCAGCGTAAAAAAGTCAGCGAGGTACCGGTCAAACGGTTGCTCCAGGAGCAGGCCGATAACAGCCACTATTTTTCAGATGAGTTTCAGCCGCTGCTAAATACGCAGGGTGCGGTGAAATACGTGCGCGAAGACGTCAGCCATTTTGAACTGAAAAAATTACGCCGGGGAGATTATTCGCCGGAGCTGTTCCTCGATCTGCATGGGTTGACCCAGATGCAGGCGAAACAGGAGCTGGGGGCGTTGATCGCGGCATGTCGTCGCGAGCATGTTTTTTGCGCCTGCGTGATGCACGGCCACGGCAAACATATTCTTAAGCAACAGACACCGCTGTGGCTGGCTCAGCATCCACATGTGATGGCTTTTCATCAGGCGCCAAAAGAGTACGGCGGAGATGCCGCATTGCTGGTATTGATTGAGGTGGAGGAGTGGCAGCCGCCAGAATTGCCCTGACAGGATGGCGGGAGGCACGCTGCACCCCGCCATATCGCACGTCACGTCAGATGGCTTTTGCCATCTTCAGGTTGCACGGACTCATTTGCCAGTTAAAGACCCCTTTGCCGGTTTCGTCGAGGGTGACGTTGGCAATGGCGGACGTTGTGAACATCGGTGGCGTTTCGCCCGGGCACAGCTCAGATACCAGATAGCCGACCAGCGGCAGGTGGGAAATGACCAGTGCGGAAGCGACACCTTCATTGCACAGCGCCTGAAGGTAAGCACTGACAAGGCCAACATCGCCACACGGCGTGAGTTCAGGGAGAACATCCACACTGGATGGCAGGTTCATACACTCTCCTACCACATCCAGCGTCTGTTCTGCCCGCAGGAACGGACTCACCAGAACGCGTTCAATGTCCACTTTTTGACCTTTAAGCCATGTCGCCATCTGACGGGATTCGTCGCAGCCACAGACGGTTAAAGGACGTACTGAGTCACTGGCGGCATCGAGTGCCGCGTCGCCGTGACGCATGATAAAAACTTGCATATTGCACCGCTTTTGTTAACCAGAATCACCGGCGTTAACTACCCGCGATTAATGCTCCGAGGTAGAAAACCCGATGGCCGGGCATTGTGCCTGATCCATTCGGTGAATGAAACGCTGTTTTTTACCTCAATGGCGTAAGTATAGTCAATCTCTGTTTACAATTTCGCCAGAACAGGTTCCATCACCTCAGGATTTACCCTTCTTTGACTTCAGTTTACGCAATCAGTTTCCCTTGCGGGCCAGAATGTCTGACCCCGTTCCGCCATCTGCAATAATTCGTCACAAGGTGTAAACCGTGGACCATATTGCGAGGCCAGACGTTGCAGGATCGCAACCACTTCACCCGTCCCGAGGGTATCCATATACCGGAACGGACCGCCAAGGAATGGCGGAAAACCGATACCAAACACGGCGCCGATATCGCCGTCCCGCGCGCTTTTGATCACCTGCTCACCAAAGCAGCGCGCCGCTTCATTGAGCATCATCATCACGCAGCGCTCAGCACACTGAACCGCCGACAGTTTTCCCTGACCCGTGACAGGAATAAGCGCATAAACCGAAGGGTCGACCTGTTTCTTGCTTTTACGCCCTTTCACGGCGTAAAGATAGAAACCGCGTTCATTTTTTCTGCCTTTGCGATCGTCCTTCAAAATTGCGGAAACAAAGTTTGCAGGCGGCGCAAAACGATCGCCATAAGCCGCTTCCAGCACAGGGATAATTTTAGTCCCCGTATCAATTCCTACCTCATCCAAAAGTTGGATTGGGCCGACGGGGAAGCCAAACTTCACCAGGGCGTCATCGACGTGCTCAATTTTCTCCCCTTCCGTCAGCAACCGCATCGCTTCGTTAATGTACGGCGCCAGAATGCGGTTGACGTAGAAGCCGGCTTTGTCCGCGACCACAATCGGGGTTTTGCCCTGTTTTTTCGCCAGCTTCACCACGGTGGCAATAGTTTGCGGGCTGGTTGTGGCATGCGGGATAACCTCCACCAGCGGCATTTTTTCGACAGGGCTGAAATAGTGCAGCCCTATCACCTGCTCCGGGCGCACGGCTTTCGCAGCGATGTCGCCGATCGGCAAAGACGAGGTGTTTGATGCGAAAATGGTGTGCGGCGCGCAATGCTGTTCAACGTCCGCCACCATCTGCTGCTTAAGGGCGAGATCTTCGAACACGGCTTCAATCACCAGATCGCGGTGTGCAAACCCACTGTAGTCGGTGGCGCCAGTGATCATCGCGAGGGTTATATCACGCTCACAGGCCTTGATATGGCGGCGCTTCACTTTGCGATCAAGATTCTGCCAGCTGTACTGCAACGCATGGTTGATACCCTTAGGGTTGATATCTTTGATACGTACGGGCAATTTGCCTTTGCTGGCGGTGACAAATGCGATGCCGCCGCCCATCAGCCCACCACCCAGAACGCCAACGGCGCGCAGCGGAGCCGGTTCAGCTTCACTGCCCGGATCTTTTTTAACCTCCGTGCTGGCAAAGAAAATGCCGCGCAGCGCCTGCGATTGCGGCGTCATCGCCAGCTCGCCAAAGGCTTTCGCTTCCGCAGCATAACCGCTGCTGCTGCCCTGCGATAAACCGGTTTCAATCACCTTCAGAATGCGCGTCGCTGCCGGATAGTTCCCTTTGGTTTTTTGCTCAGTTTTTTTACCCACCATATTGAACAGCAGCGTGCGCCCCAGCGGCCCGGCGAGGATACGCTCGCGCACCGGCAGAGGGCGTTTCGCCTGACGACCTTTCAGCGCCCGCTCAACGGCGGCTTCAAGCAAGATGGCGTGCGGAACGACCTCATCAACCAGACCCGCCTTTAACGCCTGGCGGGCGCGCAGCTGTTTACCGGTTAAAATCATCTCAAGCGCCGTACTGACGCCTACCAGACGCGGCAGGCGCTGCGTGCCACCTGAACCGGGCAGCAATCCAAGCTGTACCTCCGGCAGTCCGAGTACGGTTTTCGCATCGTCGGTACAAATGCGGCTGTGACAGGCCAGCGCCAGCTCAAGCCCACCGCCCAGGCAGGCCCCGTGGATCGCAGCGACAACGGGTATCGACAGCGCATGGATCTCCGCCATTACCTGCTGCCCCTGACGCGCCAGGTCTTCTGCTTCCTGAGCGCTTTTCGCCCGGGCAATCATGTTGATATCGGCCCCGGCAATAAAGTTATCCGGCTTTGCCGAGATAAATACCAGGCCACGTATCGCTTTGTTTTCGCGGATCTGTCTGAGCATCGCACGCACCTGAACGCCGAACTCGGCCTTCAGGGTGTTCATCTTTTCGTCGGGTACATCAATGGTGATAACAGCCACGTTATCAAGGCGAACAGCCAGATTAAATGCAGATGTCGTTTCCATTATTCAGCCTCCAGAACCATTGCTGCACCCAGGCCGCCCGCCGCACAGGCGGTAACGAGACCAAAACCGCCGCCGCGGCGACGCAGCTCGTGCAAAGTCTGAGTTATCATTCTCGCGCCGGTCGCCGCAAATGGATGGCCGTAGGCGATGGATCCGCCAAGCACGTTAAACTTACTCTGATCCACTTCGCCGGTCGCGTGGGCGCGGCCCAGTACATCGCGCGCGAAGCGCTCGCTTGCCAGCAGCTGAATGTTTGCCAGGGTTTGTGCGGCAAAGGCTTCGTGCATATCGATCAGGGTTAAGTCAGCCAGCGTCAACCCCGCACGCTCCAGCGCCAGCGGCGTGGACCAGGCCGGACCGAGCAGCATGTCCTGCCAGACATCAATGGCGGTAAAGGCGTAGCTACGCAAATAGCCCAGCGGTGTTATGCCAAGCTCTTTCGCCCGGGATTCCGTCATCAGGATCACGGCGGCGGCACCGTCCGTCAGTGGCGTACTGTTGGCCGCCGTAACGGTGCCATGTTTACGATCAAACGCCGGGCGCAGTTTTGCGTAATCCTCCAGCGTCGAGGTGCCACGGATATTGTTATCTTCCACCAGCGGTTCGCGGAAAGGCGGGATGTAAGCCGTCATCACCTCGTCGGCAAGTTTGCCTTCCGACCACGCCTTCGCAGCGAGCTGATGCGAGCGATGCGCCAGTGCATCCTGCTGTTCGCGGGTAATACCGTAGGTTTTTGCCATCTGCTCGGCAGTGTCGCCCATACGCAGGCCGGTGGAGTATTCAGCAACGGCAGGTGGCACGGGCATGAGGTCGCGCAGACGTAAACGCGAGAAGAGTTTGAGCTTCGCACCGGTGGTCCGGGCTTTGTTGGCGTCCACGAGGATGCGGGCCAGCTGTTTGCTAACACCGATGGGCAGCACGGAGGAGGAATCCGCGCCGCCGGCGATCCCCGCGCGAATGGTCCCCGCCATCAGGCTTTCCGCCACGTTCGCCACCGCCTGGAAACTGGTGGCGCAGGCGCGGCTGACGCTGTATGCGTCGGTGTGAACATTCATGCCGGTGCCCAGCACGATTTCACGTGCGATATTGGGCGCTTCCGGCATTTGCACCACCTGGCCGAAAACCAGTTGCTCAATAACCTCTGGCGGGATCTCGCTGCGAGCCAGCATCTCCCCCACCACCATTTTTCCCAGATCGACAGCCGGTATACCGTGAAACGCGGTTGCCTGACGCGCAAACGGCGTACGTAACCCGCTGACAATGGCAATGCGGTCACCGTGTCGGGTGATAAGCGGTAATGCCTGACTCATAACACTCCCCTGTAAAAAAATTTTGCGCACACATTAAGTGGTCTGACCTGATAATAGTCTTAACTATTTTTTTACATTGAGCCAATCGGGGAAGCGAAAAATTGCGAGCTAAGGCACAGAGAAGAAAAAGAAAATGCCCCTGCATGGCAGAGGCATTTGTGAGATTTGTTGCCGGGTTGCGGCGTTGCCTTACCCGGCCTACACGATCGTAGGCCCGTGCAAAAAGTATTAACGCAGGCCCAGCTGGAAGATCAGCGTTTCTGCTTCGCAGGCGAACACAAAGTCGATATCCAGCCGCACGCCGCCTTCCACTTCCGTGAAGGTGGATTTGATTTCACACGGATCGGATTCGACTTCACGCGCGCGCTGGCTCAGCGCGGCCAGCGTCTCTTCCGCTTCAGCGCGGTTAGGGAATACGCGGCTGTAAGAGGCGGTGCAATCGGTGTTGTCCATAATGGTGCCAACATCCATACAGCAGCAAACCGGGGTTTCATCAGCACTGCATTTACTCATAGCTCAATTTCCTCTGTATTCGCGCAGGGCGCGAGATAAACACGATGCGTCTATTTTACGCCCCCGGACGAGCCCCCTCCAGCCGTTAATGGCGCAAAATCGGATAAGTGAGCAATATCACACTAAAAAATGATCTAAAACAAAATTCCCCTTTTCAGAGGAATCGCACTGGTCACAATTTTGCCAACCAGATCTCGTTTCAAGAAACATATCTGAAAATATTAATAAACAAACTTGCAACATCCCAGCTGGTCAGACCTATACTCTCGCCACTGGTCTGATTTGTAAGTCATACCTCAGACCCTACACTTCGCGCTCCTGTTACGGTATGTAACAATTATTGAATAAAAATAACTCAATGAGGTTATGGTCATGAGCCAGAAAACCCTGTTCAAACAAACTGCTTTAGCAGTTGCAGTGGCAATCGTCTCAACGTCCGCCTGGTCAGCGGGCTTCCAGTTAAACGAATTTTCTTCCTCTGGCCTTGGCCGTGCGTATTCCGGGGAAGGTGCGATTGCCGATGACGCAGGCAACGCGAGTCGTAACCCGGCACTGATCATGATGTTTGATCGCCCTACCTTCTCTGCCGGTGCGGTTTACATCGATCCTGATGTCAATATTTCTGGCAAATCTCAGTTCACCGGCGCAGATCTGAAGGCGGATAACATTGCGCCGACCGCGTGGGTGCCTAACCTGCACTTTGTTGCGCCAATCAATGAACAGTTTGGTTGGGGTGCCTCTGTCACCTCTAACTATGGCCTGGCAACGGAGTTCAATAACAACTATCCGGCCGGGGAATACGGCGGTAAAACCGACCTGACGACCCTGAACCTCAACCTGAGCGGCGCATATCGTCTGAACGATAACTGGAGCTTTGGTCTGGGCTTTGATGCTGTCTACGCCGATGCAAAAATCGAGCGTTACTCCGGGGAGCAAACTGCTGCACTGCCGAAAAACAGCAATAAAATTGCCAGCCTGAAAGGTGATGAATGGGGTTACGGCTGGAACGCCGGTATCCTGTATGAACTGGATAAAAACAACCGCTGGGGTCTGACCTATCGCTCAGAAGTGAAAATTGATTTCGATGGCGATTACAAAAGCGGCATCCTGAGCCCAGTCAACGGTATGGTCCCAGGCGCGGGCACCACCATTCCATGGGGTACCTCGAATCAAACCGTACCGGGTTCACTGTCGCTGCATCTGCCAGAAATGTGGGAAGTGTCAGGTTATAACCGCGTTGCGCCGCAGTGGGCAATTCACTACAGCCTCGCGTATACCAGCTGGAGCCAGTTCGAGGAGCTTAAAGCCACCGGCAGCAACGGCCAGACGCTGTTCTATAAAGACGAAAGCTTCCACGATGCATACCGTATCGCGCTTGGTACGACCTATTATATGGATGATAACTGGACGTTCCGTACCGGCGTGGCATTTGATGACAGCCCGGTACCGGCCGATAAACGTTCTATCTCCATTCCGGATCAGGACCGTTTCTGGGTGAGTGCGGGGGCAACCTACGCGTTCAACGAGAATGCCTCTATCGACGCGGGCGTGTCGTACATGCATGGCCAGAAGGTGACCTTCCAGGAAGGCCCGTACGAGTTTACCTCTGAAGGTAAAGCCTGGCTGTTTGGTACCAACTTCAACTACGCGTTCTAATCCCAACACGATTAAAAAAGGTGAGCATTGCTCACCTTTTTTATTTATTCCGAATCGATATCTTTTAATTCGTTCTCGATGGCTTTCGCGTTCGGATTATCTTCCGGCTTCAGCTTACCGCCGTTGGCAATAAAGTCATGGTTCTGGAAGTAGGCCTCGCGGACCATGATGTACGGATCGGAAGACTGACGCAGCAGACCATCAGAATCCAGCAGTTGCGCACGCGTTTCAATTCCTTCCACGGTCCATTTACCAATCGACAGCGGCCAGGTGAGCCATGACAGTACAGGATACAGCGTATCCACCATGTCGCCGCCATCATCACGCACGGTAAAGCTGCCGTAGAATGGCAGGTGCACATACGGACCATAACCTACGCCATAGTGACCCAGCGTGCTGCCGAAACGGTGCGGCTGTTCACGCTGTAATTTCGGGTTCGCCATGCCTGCGACATCAATTAAGCCGCCCATACCCAGCAGGGAGTTCAGGAAGAAACGGGTGAAATGCACCATCCCCTGATACGGGTCGCCCTGAAGGAAGTAGTTGACCATAACCGCTGGCTCTTCCAGGTTACTGGTAAAGTTGCTCAGCCCGTTACGCGCCGGCTGCGGAACATAGTCACGCCATGCCACGGCAACCGGACGAACCAGATATGGATCCAGCACATTATAGTTAAAGCTGTACATTGAACGGTTAAATCCTTCGAGAGGATCGGAGCGTCCCGTTTGCTCGCCAGAGCTGGCGCAGCCCACAAGCATTGTTACGCCCAGCGCAAGCGCCGACAGCCGAAGCTTCATAAATTTCTCCCTGTTCAATATGGCTATCGTTGAATGCCATCTGTGACGGAGCCTGAGATGCTCCGCCTGAAACGTGCAAGTGATTGTAACAGCACGCTTACCGATGTCTACGAGGACAATGACGACCCGCTCGCGTCATCACGCTAATTTCAGCATAGCCTGTCTTTCGGAATTCGTTTCGCTGGCAATTTTATATTGGCTTTGAAAGAGATGTCTCACCTTTATTGCCATTTTCAGCAATTTAAGAGCATCCCCACGGGGAAAGCGCTAAAAGCCGCTACGCTTAAATGAGCAATTACCCCGAAGGAGCTGTTATGAAAGACATTAGCGAAGAGAAAATTGTTGAAAGCAAAGAGGAACATGAGATTGAAAGCGAGGAGAAAGAACGGGGAGAAGAGATAGAAGTCGATGAAGATCGCCTGCCGTCGCGCGCCATGGCTATTCATGAGCATATTCGCCAGGACGGGGAAAAAGAGATGGAGCGCGACGCGATGGCCCTGCTGTGGTCAGCCATTGCAGCCGGTCTGTCGATGGGTGCCTCTCTGCTCGCCAAAGGGATATTTCACGTTCAGCTGGAAGGCGTACCGGGCGGGTTTTTGCTGGAAAATTTAGGCTACACGTTCGGCTTTATTATCGTCATTATGGCGCGACAGCAGCTTTTTACGGAGAATACCGTCACTGCCGTACTGCCCGTCATGCAAAATCCGACCCTCGGTAATTTCGGTTTACTGATGCGCCTGTGGAGCGTCGTGCTGCTGGGGAACCTGATCGGTACGGGCATAGCCGCCTGGGCGTTCGAGTATATGCCAATATTTGATGAACCGACCCGCGACGCATTTGTGAAAATTGGCATGGATGTGATGAAAAACACGCCGGTTGAAATGTTCTCTAATGCCATAATTTCCGGCTGGATCATCGCCACTATGGTCTGGATGTTCCCGTCAGCGGGCAGCGCGAAAATCGTGGTGATTATCCTGATGACCTGGCTTATCGCACTCGCCGATACCACGCACATTGTTGTCGGAACCGTGGAGATCCTTTATCTGGTATTTAACGGCACACTCCACTGGAGCGACTTTTTCTGGCCGTTCGCCCTGCCAACCCTCGCAGGTAACATTTGTGGCGGGACCTTTATCTTTGCGCTGCTGAGCCATGCGCAAATCCGTAACGACATGTCCAACAAGCGTAAGGCCGAGCTTAAGGCTCAGGAAAAAAAGGATAAAACTGCCGAAAAATCGGCGTGAACGGTGACTCTTTGACCAGTCAGGCGGCAATGCGCTTAACGAAAAGTGTAAATAACGCTATACTCTTGCCGCTTCGTCCCCTTAGTTAAATGGATATAACGAGCCCCTCCTAAGGGCTAGTTGCAGGTTCGATTCCTGCAGGGGACACTTCTGTCTTTCCTTACGACCCCTTCCAAAGCTCCACGCAGTTTCGGCCACGCCGTTTCGCGCCGTATAAGGCTTCATCCGCCGCCTGAATCAATCGCTCGTAATCGGGATGCCCGTTGAACATCGCAACGCCTATCGAGAGGGAGAGCGGGATAATATCGCCGGTTGGGGAGTTAACCTTGATTTTTTCCACCCGCCTGCGGATACGCTCGGCAATTCGCAGCGCGTCCACCTCTGAGATTTCCGTTAGCACAATCAGAAATTCATCGCCGCCGTAGCGAAAAACGTAATCACAGGTTCGCACGTTGTCGTAGAACGCGCCGGAGACTTTTCGCAGGATCTCGTCCCCGGTATTGTGCCCCCAGGTATCGTTGATTTGTTTAAATTTGTCGACGTCAATCAGCAGCGTCGAGAGCTTTGTTCCCGCCCGGGTGGCGTGCAGGATTTCGCGTTTGAAGATGGTTGGCAGGAAACGGCGATTCAACAGGCGGGTCAGGACATCAACCCCCACCTCGTGTCGCGACACTTCGTCAAACAGTTCGCGCAAAAGCGTGATGATTTGCGAGAGGGTATTACGCATTCGCTGCAAGAATTTATCCCGCTGCGCTTTATCACTCAGACCCTGCCCTGCAAGACGGACCTCGTTAAAAAGGTCATCGAATTCCTGAATCAGACGAGAGATATGACCGGCCTCAGCGATCCCGCTGAAGTAGTGCCGACCTTTATGGCTAAACCACAGTCCAAATTCAGACTGCCCCAGCGGCAGACTGTTGCCGATACTGGAATTAAGCGTGATCTTATACAGAAGCACCATTTCCCATGACAGCAGCGCCGCGGTCTGTCTCTCCTTCTCCTCTTCTGCGTTCTCCATTAAGGAAAAGATGCGATAATTTTCGTCCTCTTTCGCCGCATTGTTCTCGCTAAATACATAGGCCCGCGACATCACTTCCATGGCCAGATCGATACTGTTTATCGCGTAGTGATAAATATGCAGCTTCACCTCAGGCGAATGGGCGCTGGTAGTAATGACAGGTAACAGCAGCTTTTTCAGAACACGGAAGCCCATTTCAACTAAATCAACCGAAATACCAATACGGGCATGAACATCCGCAGCGCGCTGCTGCGCCCGCATCTGCTCTTCAACCTGCTCCACACGGCATGAGAGCACATCAATAAGCCAGCGACGAAGCGCCTCCTGAAGCTGCCTCTCCACCTGTTCGGTTGTCAGGAATTCAGCTGCCGATGGATCTGCCAGCACAACACGATAGAATTCAGCGACCAGGGGAGTTGCGTTGTCTCTGGCAAGCTCAGTCGCAAGCCGATGCACATCGGGATCGGTTTCATTAATCAGCTTCACCCACTCTTCTTTCACCGTTTGCAGGTAGGTTTCCATGGTCTGCACCTTCAGGAGACATGCGGGAACGCAGATTAAACAATAGCAAAATCAAACCACTCCGCAATTGCCGCTTTTTTAAACAAAAACGAGTGATGGCTCATAATGTATAACGGTGCTACATTATGCCGCCCACCCAAGTCAGCAATGGCCAGGCAACGTCGTAAAGAACGGTAAAGCCTGCAACCATGACCTCGTCCTACGGTCTCAATGGCACGTGGTATCGCGAAGTCTGCGCTACCTTCACAGGCTTCACATAGGTTCCACTATTTTGTCTCAATCCAAATTTCAGCGGGCGTTTCTGCACCCGCGCTACTGGTTTACATGGTTTGGCCTTGGCGTGCTTTGGCTGCTGGTTCAACTTCCATATCCCGTGATCCGTTTCCTGGGTTCTAAGCTCGGCAGCGCATCGCGTTACTTTCTTAAGCGTCGTGAATCCATTGCCCGAAAAAATCTCGAACTTTGCTTTCCGCATTACAATGCGCGGCAGCGCGAAACGCTGATTGCGGAAAACTTTAAATCTATCGGTATGGCGCTGCTTGAAACCGGTATGGCCTGGTTCTGGCCAGACGAGCGTGTCCGTAAATGGTTTGACGTGGAAGGCCTGGATAACCTGAAACGTGCCCAGATGCAAAACCGCGGCGTGATGGTTGTGGGTGTGCATTTTATGTCGCTTGAGCTGGGCGGCCGCGTTATGGGTCTTTGTCAGCCGATGATGGCAACCTATCGCCCGCATAACAGCGCGCTGATGGAATGGGTACAAACGCGGGGCCGCATGCGTTCAAATAAGGCGATGATCAGCCGTAACAATCTGCGCGGTATGGTTGGCGCCCTGAAAAAAGGTGAAGCCGTCTGGTTTGCCCCGGATCAGGACTACGGTCCTAAAGGCAGCAGTTTTGCCCCTTTCTTTGCGGTTAAAGATGTCGCTACGACGAACGGTACCTTTGTGATTTCACGTCTCTCAGGCGCCGCGATGTTGACGGTGACCATGGTCAGAAAAGCGGATAAGTCAGGCTATCGTCTGCATATCTCCCCAGAGATGGCGAACTATCCTGAAGATGAGAGTGAAGCCGCGACCTTTATCAATAAGGTGATTGAGTTTGAAATTATGCGTGCGCCTGAGCAGTATCTGTGGATGCACCGCCGCTTTAAAACCCGCCCCCTGGGCGAAGCCTCGCTCTATATCTGACCCCTTTCGAAGGTTAGTTTCGCTAAGAAACTAACCTTTTCAAACACCTGTAATCGCAGTGCGTAACGGCTTTTTTCGACCGTCGCTCAACAGGCATTTATTGCGTACCGAAATCAAACTGTCGCCGTTCCACGACACTCGTAAGTGTAGGAAATTATTTAAAAAAATGCCTCTTGTCACTCCTGAAATTTAGGCGTACATTAGCGCCGTCTGGCGACAGGAAAGCACAGAATTCAGAGCTGAAGTTAGCGACGTCACGGGATAATTCCGATTTCCCCTTTCGCATGATTTCAACTCTCTATACTCAGTTGGACTCTGTTTTTTTAATGCGTACCGGAAGATACGCGGAGCGATGAAACGTGAAATATTTCTTTATGGGCATTTCGGTTATTGTTTTAGTTTGGGCCGGAACGTTTGCTCTGATGATCTAGTTAAGAAAATGCAGTCAAAAAAACAGGCGCCGTTGGCGCCTGTTTTTTTTGTTGTCCGTTACGACTCGGGTTGTTCCGCAACGCTCTTCGCTGCAAGCAGGCCATCCGCGCGGAACATGCTTTTAATGCCCCGCACTGCCTGACGGATACGGTCGCTGTTTTCAATCAGCGCGAAACGCACGTGCGTGTCACCGTAGTCACCAAAGCCAATGCCTGGAGAGACGCAAACCTTCGCGTCCTGAAGCAGTTTTTTGGCAAATTCCAGAGAGCCCATCGCCGCATACGGCTCAGGGATTTTCGCCCAGACGTACATAGAGGCTTTAGGCATTTCCACCATCCAGCCTGCTTCATGAAGCCCTTTTACCAGCACATCACGGCGGCGTTTGTACTGAGCGGCAATATCGAGCACGCATTGCTGATCCCCTTCCAGCGCCGCGATGGCCGCGACCTGTAACGGCGTAAAGGTGCCATAGTCATGGTAGCTTTTAATACGCGCCAGGGCGCTCACCAGCGTTTTGTTTCCCACCATAAAACCAATTCGCCAGCCCGCCATGTTGTAGCTTTTCGACAGGGTGAAAAACTCAACCGCCACATCGCGGGCACCCGGTACCTGCATAATTGACGGCGCTTTCCAGCCATCATAAACGATATCGGCGTAGGCGAGATCGTGTACCACCAGCACGTCGTAACGCTTAGCCAGCGCGACCACTTTCTCGAAGAATTCAAGTTCAACGCATTGTGCCGTTGGGTTTGACGGGAAACCGAGGATCATCATTTTCGGCTTCGGATAGCTTTCACGAATCGCCCGTTCCAGCTCGTTAAAGAAGTCGACGCCTTCCACCAGCGGGACAGAACGCACCTGCGCGCCGGCAATCACCGCCCCATAGATGTGAATCGGGTAGCTCGGATTCGGCACCAGTACGGTATCGCCGTGATCCAGCGTCGCCAGCATCAGGTGGGCCAGCCCCTCTTTGGAGCCAATGGTCACAATCGCTTCACTTTCAGGATCGATATCGACCTGATAACGATCCTGATACCAGCGGGAGATCGCCCGACGTAAGCGTGGAATGCCGCGTGAGGTGGAATACCCATGGGTATCAGGACGCTGCGCAACCGTGCAGAGTTTCTCAACGATATGCGGCGGCGTTGGGCCGTCAGGGTTACCCATACTGAAATCGATAATGTCTTCGCCGCGCCGACGCGCAGCCATTTTCAGTTCAGCAGTGATATTGAAAACATAAGGGGGGAGACGATCGATACGCGTAAAACGGCGTTCAGGACTGAATTCAGCCATAGATTCCTCAGAGTCACGTTAGCGCCCGGACCGTCCGAGCGACGCTGCCACCCGTGTGGCGTGCTTAGAAAATAACCTGAAGAAAAAGACGCTGTCGAGAGGATAACGGCAAAACAATATTTTGCGCTAAAACGGGAATGTGATTGCAGTGAAAAGCGGAACTCTTATCGCGAACAGGCAGTTTTAAGCGCTACGATTTAACACAATATTTTCAGTATCGTTACCTGACGTTTCTCCCCAAACGGAAAAGCACCGACTTTCAGTCAAAAGCCAGCAATCCCCTTTGATAATTATGGTTTTTCCCCATTTGATAAATCTGATGGATAGCTGGTCATCAGGCCCTATGTTTTCTATCATAGATTTTTCCCGTTTTCCCAGGCCTGACCGTGCACGAAATCTTCAATATGCTCCTGGCGGTGTTCGACCGCGCGGCATTAATGCTGATCTGTCTCTTTTTCCTTATCCGCATCCGCTTGTTCCGCGAACTGTTGCATAAATCTGCCCATTCGCCAAAAGAGCTGCTGGCCGTCACGTTTATCTTTTCGATGTTTGCCCTGTTCAGCACCTGGTCCGGGGTGCCGGTAGAAGGCTCGCTGGTGAACGTGCGCATCATCGCCGTCATGTCGGGCGGGATCCTCTTTGGTCCCTGGGTAGGGATTATCACAGGCATCATCGCCGGCACCCATCGATACCTGATTGATATTGGCGGCGTGACGGCAGTCCCCTGCTTTATCACCAGCATTATTGCCGGGCTGCTCTCGGGCTGGATTAACCGCAAAATCCCGAAAAAGCAGCACTGGCGTGCAGGGATTATCGCGGGGATGGTCTGCGAAACGCTGACCATGATCCTGGTCATCGTCTGGGCGCCAACCGTTGCGCTGGGGCTGGATATCGTCTCGAAGATCGGTATTCCTATGATCCTCGGGAGCGTCTGTATCGGTTTTATCGTGCTGCTGGTGCAAAGCGTGGAGGGCGAAAAAGAGGCCAGCGCCGCGCGTCAGGCCAAGCTGGCGCTGGATATCGCCAACAAGACGCTGCCGCTTTTCCGACACGTTAACGCCGAATCTTTACGTCAGGTTTGCGATATCATCCGCCGTGATATTCACGCCGATGCGGTCGCCATCACCAATATTGACCACGTGCTGGCTTACGTTGGCGTCGGGGAGCACAATTATCGCGACAGCGACGATACCATCAGCCCGACCACCAGACAGGCGATTAACTACGGAAAAATCATCATTAAAAACAATGATGAAGCCCACCGGACGCCAGAGATCCACTCAATGCTGGTGATCCCGCTGTGGGAAAAAGGCGTGGTCACGGGGACGCTGAAAATTTACTACTGCCATGCGCACCAAATCACCTCCTCGCTCCAGGAGATGGCGATTGGCCTGTCGCAGATTATCTCCACTCAACTTGAGGTTTCGCGTGCAGAGCAGCTGCGCGAGATGGCAAATAAGGCAGAGCTGCGCGCCCTGCAAAGCAAGATCAATCCCCATTTCCTGTTTAACGCGCTGAACGCTATCTCCTCTTCCATCCGTCTGAATCCGGATACCGCGCGGCAGCTGATATTTAATCTGTCGCGCTATCTGCGCTACAACATTGAGCTAAATGACGACGAGCAGATCGACATCAAAAAAGAGCTGTATCAAATCAAGGATTACATCGCCATCGAGCAGGCACGCTTTGGCGATAAGCTCACGGTCATTTACGATATTGATGAAGAGGTCAGCTGCGTGATCCCAAGCCTGCTGATCCAGCCTCTGGTGGAAAACGCCATTGTTCACGGTATTCAGCCGTGTAAAGGCAAAGGCGTAGTAACGATTAGCGTGACGGAAAGCGGTAACCGCGTGCGCATCGCCGTGCGCGATACCGGGCACGGCATCGATCCGAAAGTCATCGAGCGCGTCAAATCAAACGAAATGCCAGGCAACAAGATCGGACTGCTGAATGTGCATCACCGGGTCAAACTGCTGTACGGTGACGGGCTGCATATTCACCGTCTTGAGCCGGGCACCGAAATTGCCTTTTATGTTCCGAATGAGCGAACGCCCGTGAATGCCCCGATATCCTTGTTGCCGTAGGCCGGAGTAACAGATGAAAGTCATCATCGTAGAAGATGAAATTCTGGCTCAACAGGAGTTGAGCTGGCTTATCAAAACCCACAGCCAGATGGAGATTGTTGGCTGTTTTGAGGATGGTCTGGACGTGCTGAAATTTTTACAGCATAACCGGGTCGACGCGATATTCCTCGATATTAATATTCCGTCGCTGGACGGCGTCCTGCTGGCGCAAAATATCAATCAGTTCGCCCACAAGCCGTTTATTGTGTTTGTCACCGCGTGGAAAGAGCATGCCGTGGAAGCCTTCGAGCTTGAGGCGTTTGACTATATTCTGAAGCCGTACCAGGAGTCGCGTATTATCAGCATGCTGCATAAGCTGGAAGCCGCGTGGCAGCAGCAAGCATTACCCGCCAGTGCCAGCCCGGTAGCGCGGGAAAACGACACGATTAATCTGGTGAAGGACGAACGGATCATCGTCACGCCTGTCGACGATATTTACTATGCCGAAGCGCATGAAAAAATGACGTTTGTCTATACGCGGCGTGAATCCTACGTCATGGCGATGAACATCACCGAATTCTGCAATAAACTCCCGGCCGCTCACTTCTTCCGCTGCCACCGCTCGTTCTGCGTCAACCTGAACAAGATCCGCGAAATCGAACCCTGGTTTAATAACACCTATATTTTGCGGCTGAAGGATCTGGATTTTCAGGTGCCGGTAAGCCGCAGCAGAGTGAAAGAGTTCCGCCAGCTCATGCACCTGTAGCGCGTTCCCTCTCCCGCAGGAGAGGGGAATGAGCATCAGAGGATCTGACCCAGTACCTGACGCAGATGCGCCCCGGAGCCCAGTAAGCCTGGGTTGTCGTGGACAATCAGGTAAACAGGAATGTCCTGGACATAGCTCCTGAAGCGGCCTTTGTCTTCGAAACCGCCACGGAAGCCGGAGGCGGTAAAGAAATCGAGGAAGCGCGGCACGATCCCGCCCGCAATATAGACCCCGCCAAAGGTGCCAAGGTTCAGAGCCAGGTTGCCGCCGAAACGCCCCATAATGACGCAGAACAGCGACAAAGCACGGCGGCAGTCAATACAGCTGTCGGCCAGCGCGCGTTCGGTCACATCTTTAGGTTGCAGATTTTCCGGCAGACGACCGTCTGATTTTACAATCGCCCGATACAGGTTCACCAGGCCCGGGCCAGAAAGCACCCGCTCGGCCGACACGTGACCAATCTCAGCGCGTAGCTCCTCAAGAATAATGCCCTCTTCTTCGCTGTTCGGCGCAAAATCCACGTGACCGCCCTCGCCCGGCAGGCTGACCCAGCGTTTGTCGACGTGGACCAGGTGCGCCACCCCCAGGCCGGTGCCTGCGCCGTAAACGGCAATCGGTTTGCCTTCAACCGGGGCCGTACCGCCGAACTGAATCAGATGCTCTGGTTTAAGCATTGGGATAGCCATGGAAACCGCAGTGAAGTCGTTGATAATTTCAAGGTGCGAGAAGCCGAGGTTTTTCCGCATTTCGGCAATTGAGAAGGCCCACGTGTGGTTGGTCATCGCCACCCAATCGCCGGTGATCGGACAGGCAATAGCGATACAACCGTCTTCAACGCTCACTTTATGCTCTTCCAGATAGACGCGAACCACCGCTTCCAGGCTTGGGTAATCCAGCCCTGAATAGGTTTTCGCCTGAGAAATTGCACCGCTGTTCACATCGCACAGGGCAAGGCGCGCGTTGGTGCCGCCTACATCACCTACCAAAGCATACTTTGTCATTCTTCTACTGCTCCGCTAAAGTCAGAATAAATCTTTGGGACACTGTAAATTCAAGGCGTGATAACAACAACGACCAGAAGGTGACTGCCCATGGATTATCGATCTTCGTCACATTATAACTTTACCGTTTCAGCACCTTTTGCACTATTGCCACAATGCTGATTGTGCAAAGTAACGTTAAGCCGTTTTGTACAAGGAAATCATCATGCTCCATCCGCGAGCCAGAACCATGCTGTTATTGGCTGTCCCGGCGCTGATTATTGGCGTGGCGTCGAGCCTGGTGCTCATCGTCGTCATGAAAGTGGCGGCGGTGCTGCAAACGATTTTATGGACCGCGCTTCCGGTAAAACTCGGCATCAGCATTGACTCGCCGGGCTGGATCATGATGATGCTGACCCTGACCGGGATTGCCGTAGGGCTGGTGATCCGCTATAGCCCGGGTCATGCCGGGCCGGATCCGGCACTGGAACCCTTGATTGGCGCCCCTGTCTCTCCCTCTGCTCTGCCGGGGCTTATTATCGCGCTGATTATCGGTCTTGCAGGCGGCGTAAGCCTCGGGCCTGAACATCCCATTATGGCGGTTAATATCGCGCTGGCGGTCTTTCTGGGGGCGCGTCTTTTTCCGCGCGTTGGCGCGCTGGACTGGACGATCCTGGCGTCAGCAGGCACCATCGGGGCGCTGTTTGGCACTCCGGTCGCGGCTGCGCTCATTTTTTCGCAAACCCTCAGCAGTGATCATGAAGTACCGCTGTGGGATAAACTCTTCGCGCCGCTAATGGCCGCCGCTGCGGGAGCCCTCACCACCAGCCTGTTTTTCCATCCCCATTTTTCACTCACCATCCCCCACTACGGCCAGATGCAACTCACCGATATTTTCAGCGGTGCCGTCGTCGTCGCGATCGCCATTGCGCTGGGGATGGTCGCGGTGTGGTGTCTCCCTCGCCTGCATCGCCTGATGCACAGGCTGAAGCATCCGGTGCTGATTCTGGGCATGGGGGGTTTTATTCTGGGCGTTTTAGGCGCCATCGGCGGGACGGTTACGCTGTTTAAGGGTCTGGACGAGATGCAGCAGCTGGCCTTCAGCCAGGTCTTTAGCGTCTCCGATTATCTGCTGTTCGCGCTGGTAAAACTGGCGGCGCTGGTGGTCGCTGCGGCCTGTGGTTTCCGGGGAGGTCGTATCTTCCCGGCGGTATTTGTTGGCGTCGCGCTGGGGCTGATGCTGCATGAGCACGTTGACGCTGTCCCTGCGGCGATTACCGTCTCCTGTTCCATTCTGGGGCTGGTACTGGTGGTCACGCGCGATGCGTGGCTGAGCCTGTTTATGGCGGCCGTTGTCGTGCCGGATACCACGCTTCTGCCGCTGCTCTGTATCGTGATGTTGCCCGCCTGGCTCCTGCTGGCGGGCAAACCGATGCTGATGGGATGGCGAAACGACAGGTAATCAGGCGTTATTGCGTGCCTCCAGCGCTTTGGTCAGCGCGCTCAGCAGCGGCGGAATATCGGCTTTCGGCAGCATCACCTCGATCAGCGAAAGCCGCTCATGGTGTGCCACTTTATCCAGCACCTCCGCCAGCGCTTCCGCTTCGCTGACGCGCCAGCACTCTGCCTGAGGCGCCAGGCTCAGCGCCTGCGGGATCTGCGTCCAGTTCCAGAGGGCAATGTCGTTATAGCGCTGCTCCGGCCCGTGGATGGCCCTTTCCACCGTGTATCCTTCGTTGTTAAGCACCAGAATAATCGGGCGCTGCTTGTCGCGCAGCATCGATCCCAGCTCCTGAATGGTCAACTGCGCGGCGCCGTCACCCGTCAGGACAATCACGCGTCGGTTCGGACACGCCGTTTGCGCGCCAAACGCCGCCGCCAGCGTGTAGCCAATCGATCCCCACAGCGGCTGGACGATAAAGTTCACGTCCGCCGGTAAACGCAGATCGATAGCGCCGAAAGCAGACGTTCCCTGGTCAGCCAGAATAATGTCTCCGGGGCGGATAAACGTTTGCAGGGTACGCCAGAAGCTCTCCTGAGTCAGCGCCCCTTCGATAGTCGGGAACGAAAAGCCGCTGTGATCCAATGGCGCTCGCGTATCACGAACATAGGTTTTACACAGCGCTGTCAGTGTTTCAATGGCCTCCCTCATCGGGATACCCGTAAACCAGACGTCGCCGACGCGGGACGCGTGTGGCTGAACCTCTATCGTCTGGTCTGGCGTCAGATGGTGGGTAAACCCGGCAGTGAGCGTATCGGTAAAGCGCGTGCCAATACACAGCACCGCATCAGCCCCCTCGATGGCCTCTTTGACCGGCGCGGCGCTCGCCGATCCGCTGTAGGTGCCGTAAAAACCGCTCTGTCGTTCGTCAAAAATGCCCTTGCCCATCAGCATGGTGGCGTGTGCCATCGGCACCTCTTTCACCCACGTCTGAAGGGCCGTGCGCAGACCATGGCGGAGTACCAGGAAGTCCGCTAACAGCGCGGTGCGTTTGCTCGTGGACAAGCGCTTTTCGGCAGCCTCACGGAACGCCTGCAAGCAGGCTGAATCAGCCGGTGCGGGGTTAACAGTGAGAGCGCTTACAGGGGGCGTAGCGGCTTTTTTCGCCACATCAGCGGGCAGCATCAGGTAGCCCGGACGGCGCTCCCGCAGCATAGTGGTCAGGACTCTGTCAATTTCATAGCAGGCGTTTTGTTCGGTAAGTACCGCCTGTGCAACGGTGATGGGTTCGCTCATATGATAGAAATGGCGGAACTCGCCGTCGCCCAACGTATGGTGCAATAACTCTCCTCGCTGCTGCGCCGCCATACCCGGGGCCCCCACAATATGGAGGACGGGAACATGTTCGGCAAAGCTGCCCGCCACACCGTTCATGGCGCTTAACTCCCCAACGCCGAATGTCGTCAGGAGCGCGGCAAAGCCCTTACAGCGGGCATAGCCGTCTGCGGCGTAAGACGCGTTCAGTTCATTGGCACAGCCCACCCAGCAGATGTCCGGGCTGTCTATCACGTGATCGAGAAATTGCAGGTTATAGTCGCCTGGCACGCCAAACAGATGATCGGCACCACAATCTGTTAGTCGGTCCAGCAGGTAATCGGCGACGCAATAGGGGGTACGCATATTATAAGTGTCCTTCTGACGTTGACCTCACTCTGAGTATTAAATAAGCGTGAAGCGTGTCCAGAATTGGCGACAATCAGGGTCTGGAAAGAATGCTTTACGAAAAAAGCTGAGCTATGCTCATTTTCTTCAGGTTAGTGTAAACGTATACACTGATGTTTCTTTCCAGCGCCAGAGGTCTCGTCAATGGGTTATCAGCCTGACAAAAATCGTTATCAGACAATGCAATATCGCCGTTGTGGACAAAGCGGCCTTAAGCTTCCCGCCATCTCGCTGGGGCTTTGGCATAATTTTGGCGACGCGACGTTACTCGAAAACAGCCGTCAACTTTTACAGCGTGCTTTCGATTTGGGTATTACGCATTTTGACCTTGCCAATAATTACGGCCCGCCTCCTGGTTCGGCCGAACGTAATTTCGGGCGCATTTTGCAGGAGGATTTCCTGCCCTGGCGCGATGAGCTAATCATCTCCACCAAAGCGGGCTACACCATGTGGGACGGGCCTTACGGCGACTGGGGCTCACGTAAATATCTGATCGCCAGCCTGGACCAGAGCCTCAGGCGTATGGGGCTGGAGTATGTCGATATTTTCTATCACCACCGCCCGGATCCACAAACGCCGCTACGTGAAACCATGAAAGCGCTTGACCATGTGGTGCGTCAGGGCAAGGCGCTGTACATCGGTCTGTCCAACTACCCGGCAGAAGTGGCAAGGCAGGCGATTGAAATACTGGAGGATCTGGGCACGCCATGTCTGATCCACCAGCCGAAGTACTCCATGTTTGAACGTGCGCCTGAAGAGGGGTTGCTGGACGTGTTGCAGCATAAAGGGGTGGGATGTATCCCCTTCTCCCCCCTGGCGGGCGGACAGTTGACCGATCGCTATCTGAACGGTATCCCGGCGGATTCTCGCGCAGCAAGCGGCAGTAAGTTCCTTAACCCGGAGCAGATCACCGACAAAAAGCTGGAAAAGGTACGCAAGCTGAATGCGCTGGCGGAAAACCGGGGGCAAAAGCTATCGCAAATGGCACTGGCCTGGATCCTGCGCCACGATGCGGTGACATCCGTGCTCATCGGCGCAAGCAAGACCGGACAAATTGAAGATGCAGCAGGCGTGCTTGAGAATTGTCGGTTCACGGCAGAAGAGCTGAAGACGATAGATACGATCCTGTCCAGTTCAGATTAAAAACACTTTTAGCAAAAAGTGCTCTCGTTCCTGATTTAGGAGTTGAGGCGATGAAACGAATGTTTACCAACTCGTAAAATTGCGTTAACAGGTCGCACAGCGGCCCCGATCGTGAAGGAGAAGAGTATGTTCAGGTCACTGATTCTTGCAGCGGTATTACTGGCTTCGGCCCCGCTGGTCGCCAGTGCGGGCGAAATCACCCTGTTGCCATCGATTAAATTACAAATTGGCGATCGTGATGACTACGGCAGATATTGGGACGGTGGCTACTGGCGCGACCGTGACTACTGGCATCGCCATTATGAATGGCGTCAAAACCGCTGGTGGAAACACGATAACGGCTATCACCGTGGCTGGGATAAGCGTAAGGCTTACGAACGCGGCTACCGCGAAGGCTGGAACGATCGTGACGACCGCCGTGGCGGCTGGGGTCATGGAAAAGGCAGAGGCCACGGTCACGGCCATCACCATTAACAACAAAAAGGAGCCTTCCGGCTCCTTTTTCTTTTACAGGCCTGCGGCTGTGCCTATCAGCAACCACAAGTTTAACGCCACCACCACGACCACAATGGCCCACCCGGCGCGCTTCACCCACGTCGAATTCACCAGTTCGCCCATCAGCGATTTATTACTGGTGAAGATCAGCAGTGGCACCAGCGCCAGCGCAATCCCGAAACTTAGCAGTACCTGACTCATCACCAGAATGCGGGTCGGATCCAGCCCCATCAGGATCACAACAAAGGAAGGCAGCATCGTGACCGAGCGGCGAACCCACAGCGGAATATGGAAACGTACGAACCCCTGCATCACCACCTGCCCGGCCAGTGTCCCCACAACCGTAGATGAAAGACCCGCAGCAACCAGGCTTAAACCAAAAATAGTGGCAGCGGCATGACTCAGCAACGGCTCCAGCGTCAGATAAGCCTGGTCGAGATCGGCAACCCCGGTATGCCCGTTAAAGTGGAACGCGGCGGCGGCGGTCGCCATCATCGCCAGATTCACAAATCCGGCAATGGTCATCGCGATAGTCACATCCCATTTCGAGGCGGAGTAGCGCTCTTTACTCGTCCCGCCATGCAGATTCTGGGTTAATGAAGAGTGCAGATAAATGACGTGCGGCATGATGGTCGCCCCCAGCACCCCGGCAGCCAGAAAAACGGCTTCAGAAGTGGGTAACGACGGGATCACCATCCCTTTCGTCAGCTGCGCCAGATTCGGCTGGGAGAAAATCAGCTCAACAATATAGGCGGCAGCGACGAACAGCAGCAGGCCGCCGATGACTTTCTCCAGCGGTTTTTGCCCCCGCCGCTGGAGCATCAGAATCAGGAAAGTGGCGATACCGGTCAGCACCGCCCCCTGAAGCAGGGAGACGCCCAGGATAAGCTTAAAGCCGATCGCCGCCCCGATAAACTCGGCGAGATCGGTGGCCATGGCGATAATTTCCGCCTGAACCCAGTAAAACCAAACTGCCGGACGTGGATAATGATCGCGGATTTGCTCCGCCAGGTTTTTTCCGGTAGCAATACCCAGCTTCGCGGAGAGCATCTGAATCAGCATCGCCATCAGATTGGCCCAGACCACAACCCACAGCAGTTTATAGCCGAAACTGGCCCCGGCCTGAATATTGGTCGCAAAATTACCCGGATCGATGTAGCCAATCGCGGCAATGAATGCCGGTCCCATTAATGCGAACCGCAGCTTGCGTGCCGCTCTGCCGCTGCTACTCTCTACGCGACTATTCGTCATTTCTGCCTCTGAAAATATAGCCTTTGCTATGTTTTATGCTATCAAAATGAGAATGATTATCAAGTTCATTTGTAACGGTTAACATGATTTCTCTGATAGTCAGGAACGATAGACAGGCAGGTGGAGCAAGGTCACAGAATGTGAAAATGCGCAGACATTTGTGAAGCGTAGCACACAAACTTAACTTTTCACTCATTTACCTAACATAACAAAAATGTCTTGTTGATCACTATTTTTGAGACTCGTCACAGGATGTAACTATAGTGTGGGCTTGATCTCGTTTTCTTTGTGCTTGTTACATAGAATGTGCACGGAAATTAAACCTGCCTCATATTTGGAGCAAATATGGACCGCGTCCTTCATTTTGTCCTGGCACTCGTTGTCGTTACTGCACTTGCATTGCTGGTCAGCACAGACCGCAAAAAAATTCGTATTCGCTATGTTGTCCAACTGCTGGTCATTGAAGTTTTACTTGCGTGGTTCTTCCTGAACTCCAACGTAGGCCTGGGCTTCGTGAAAGGCTTCTCCGAAATGTTCGAAAAACTGCTCGGATTTGCCAACGAAGGGACAAACTTCGTCTTTGGCAGCATGAACGATCAGGGTCTGGCCTTCTTCTTCCTGAAGGTGCTCTGCCCTATCGTCTTCATCTCTGCCCTGATCGGTATCCTTCAGCACATCCGCGTTCTGCCGGTAGTTATCCGTGCGATCGGCTTCCTGTTATCGAAAGTTAACGGCATGGGCAAACTGGAATCCTTTAACGCAGTCAGCTCGCTGATCCTGGGTCAGTCTGAGAACTTCATTGCGTATAAAGATATTCTCGGCAAGATGTCCCGTAACCGCATGTACACCATGGCGGCAACCGCAATGTCTACCGTTTCCATGTCTATCGTGGGCGCGTATATGACCATGCTGGAACCAAAATACGTAGTTGCGGCGCTGGTTCTGAACATGTTCAGCACCTTTATCGTGCTTTCGCTGATTAACCCGTACCGTGTGGATGCCAGCGAAGAGAACATTCAGATGTCAAACCTGCACGAGGGACAGAGCTTCTTCGAAATGCTGGGTGAATACATTCTGGCGGGTTTCAAGGTTGCAATTATCGTCGCCGCGATGCTGATTGGCTTTATCGCGCTGATCGCTGCGCTGAACGCCCTGTTTGCGGCCGTACTCGGTATCTCCTTCCAGGGTATTCTGGGCTACATCTTCTACCCGATTGCCTGGGTGATGGGCGTGCCCGCTCACGAAGCGTTGCAGGTGGGCAGTATCATGGCAACGAAACTGGTTTCCAATGAGTTCGTGGCGATGATGGATCTCCAGAAGATTGCCAGCACACTCTCCCCTCGTGCGGAAGGGATCCTGTCCGTCTTCCTGGTCTCCTTCGCGAACTTCTCTTCCATCGGTATTATCGCTGGTGCGATTAAAGGCCTGAACGAAGAGCAAGGTAACGTCGTTTCTCGCTTTGGCCTGAAGCTGGTTTACGGTTCAACACTGGTGAGCGTCCTGTCTGCCTCTATCGCAGCACTGGTTCTGTAATTCATACCGTGCAATAAAAACCGGGAGCCATCGCTCCCGGTTTTTTTATGCCTCCAGCGCCGTCAGGGGCACTGGTTTACCAATCAAATAGCCCTGCAAATAGTCCACGCCGAATCGCAGCAACATCTCGCGTTGTTCAGCCGATTCCACATATTCAGCCACCACACAAAGCGATTTCGTTTTGGCCATGTTGCAAATGGACTGCACGATCATCGCATCCATGCTGTCGGTGCAGATATCTTTCACGAAGCAGCCATCGATCTTAATGATATCGGCCTCCAGCCGCTTGAGGCGCTCAAAGTTGGCATAGCCGGTACCAAAGTCATCAATAGCAATGCGGAAGCCGTAATCCCGCAGCTGCTGGATATTGTTGATGCTGCTTCCCGAGTCAGAGAAAGCCTGTTCCTCGGTGATCTCAATGACGATATCTTGCGGCGCAATAGCGTAGCGTTCAAAAAGCGCGATGATCTCAGCCGCTATCTCATTTTGCATCAGCGTCAGCGGCATCAGATTAACGGAGAACTGCGTTCCGGCCCGTTCGGACGGATGGCTGCGCATCCACATCAGCAATTTTTCCACCACGTTCAGGTCAAATCGGTGGCTCAGGTTAAACTGAGCAATCAGCGGAATAAAGCGATCAGGCGTGATGATCTCCCCCTCGCTTTCAAGCCTTGAGAGGATTTCAAAGTACCCTTCCCCACGCGCGTTATGGATTGGCTGGGCGTAAAGGTGAAGCCCACCGATATCAAGGGCGCGTTTTATGCGGGCCAGCATCAGCACTCTGTCCGTCGTCTGACCGGAGACATCATCCAGACTGTTGGTTAACGCCAGGACGTTGTGCCCGGCACAGGACTGCTCGGAGAGCCAGCTCAGCTGACCCAGCGTGTGATGCAGGCTTTCTCCATCCGGCACTTCACCCCAGGAGGCGCCAAACTCGATGTCGAGCTCAGTCTTGTTCCAGATAATCTTACGGCTGTTCAGATGATCAACCATATATTGCAGACGTTCAGCCGTGCCCGGACCCAGCAAGACCACTACCAGCTCACTGCCCGGCAACTGGAAGAGCTTCTCGTCTTTTTGCAATAACGGTTGCAGCGACGCGGTTATCATCTTTTTACAATGTACACGCATGAGGATGCCGTAGTGACGGCTCAGGAATTCGAGATTATCCAGGCGCAGGCAGCAGACTTTGGCCTCGGGATGGTGCTGTAAAAACACTTCCAGCGCACGAATGTTAGGCAGACCGGTGAGCGGATCGGTAAGCGCCCTCTCCTGCCACCCCTGTTTCAGCCATTCACTTTTCTGATAGATCCGCGACATGTAAAGCAGGCAGATGGCGAAAGAGATAAGCACCGACAGGATAAAGGAGAGCGAGTGGCCCGATTCAACACCATTAAGAAAATTATAATTATAGGTCAACAGCATGAGCGCCGAGGCCGCCCAGAATAAAGAGATGAGCGCATAGCTCAGACGACCAATCCCCAGGGTGAAAAGAATGAAAACGATTGGCATCAAATAACCCGCAATAAACTGCGACTCAAAAGGCGCGCATAAAATAGCGATCATCGTGATCAACAGCATCAGCCACACAACGATAAATAACGCTTTTTTGTGACAAAAGAGGGGCTTCACGCTTCGCCGCCAGAATGTTCGGGCATAGCGAGGATTAATAATCATTCTTAACGGATAATAGAACATCATGGTGAAAATCAGGGCGGCACAAATCAGACTCTGAATATCGATAACGTTATAAATTGCAGAGCCTTCGCCGAAATAGGAGGAGATTGTCACCGGGAAATCAAATAAATATCCCGCCAGATACATCGATAATTTGATGCCCACAGGCACCATAAATCCGAGCCAGAAAATACGTATGCCAATGTACTTATTCGGTATGCTGTGTCGCCAGCGCTTGCCCAGCACCAGACGGATGACGCCACAGGCGGCGAAGACGGTAAACGTCTGACAACATAATAATACGGCAGATTGTAGTGGTGCTAAATCAAGATTATAAATATTAGTAATACTAAAACTTAACAGCAAAGGAATGATTGCCCGTCGTCCAAATAACAACACGATGGCGAGCATGGCACTTAAGGGCAACCACGCCAGATAAACATCATTTTCGCTAACAATGGCCCGTGGAGAGATATAACGAGAAAAAGGAATCGCAATCAGGCTTAGCGCCAGGGCAATCATAAATATCTTTACATTATTGTAAATTTTTCTATTCATTAATCCGGATAATCTATTTTACCATCGTCTCATTGACCGCATGGATAATAGGTTTATTAATAACACGAATCAAGTTCAGGTCTATTTATAGACTTGTTTATTGATTTGGATTGAGGTGAGGTGTAGAAAACGACGTTAATTGCAACAAAAACAGTCTAAAATATTTTACAAGATATAAAAAAACCCCCGTCTTGCGACGAGGGTTTAAATTTTGGTGGAGCTAAGCGGGATCGAACCGCTGACCTCTTGCATGCCATGCAAGCGCTCTCCCAGCTGAGCTATAGCCCCACATGTTACTTTACCTACCGCACTCTGTTGGGTTCAGAGTTTGGTGGAGCTAAGCGGGATCGAACCGCTGACCTCCTGCATGCCATGCAGGCGCTCTCCCAGCTGAGCTATAGCCCCGTCGTAAAGCTGTCATGTTGACGGGCGGCATAATATGAATTCCGCCGCAGAGTGTCAACGGCAAATTCAGCCTCCGCCTTTCAATCGCCGAAAAATCATGCAAATGAATCACTTTGAGAGCCTGCTCGCAGCCAGGAGTTAAGCTTGTCACGTTTTCACGTAAAACGGTGCTATAAAATGAACCACTAATTAACCCCACAGATATTCAGGAAATTGTATGATCAAGGAACGAATGACGCCAGAAGAGTTAGCCCTGCTGACTGGCTATAGCCGACAGACCATCAATAAATGGGTACGCAAAGAGGGTTGGATTACATCGCCAAAGCCAGGCGTTCAGGGTGGCAAGGCGCGTCTGGTACACGTCAATGAAAAAGTGCGCGACTTTATTCGCAGCGCGCGCAGGGCAACAGAGACGCCGGAACTGCCAGATAAGGCGTACCACGAGGGCTCGCTTCATGCCCTGCTCCTGACGCTGGCGAATGAAATGACGCCGGAAGAGCAAAAGCAGATGACATCGCTGTTACTGCGGGAAGGGATTACCGGCTTGTTACAACGTTTAGGGATTCGCGACCAACGCTGATATGAAAAGATTACGCAGCAAAATGACCACGGAAGAGCTGGCGGACAGTCTGGGCGTAGCCCGACAAACCGTTAATCGCTGGATACGACAGAAAGGATGGAAAACGGAGGGTATCAACGGTGTAAAAGGCGGAAGAGCGAGGGTGATATGTATTGATGCGCACGTTAAGGAGCACATCATTAGTCTTCCCGCCATTCGTAACCGTCGGGCTGTTTACCATGTGGCGGAAAGCCCTTCCCACTACGGCGTGGCAACCTCATCCAGCCTGCTTCCACAAATTATCGACTCGCTGGAAAACATGACGACTGTCGAACAGGAACGTTTGCACAAGTTGCTCGCTCGTGAAGGGTTGCAGGGTTTTCTCACGCGTCTTGGTATTGCTGAATAACAGGCATAAAAAACGGCAGGTTACCCTGCCGTTTTTTGTATTACACGAGTATTACTGCTGGCTTTCACGCTCAGCAATAAAGCCCAGCGCTTTGTTGATACGCGCAACGCTACGTGATTTGCCGATGGCATGAACGGTCACGTCCAGCGCCGGAGACTGGCCTGCCCCCGTCACCGCAACGCGCAGCGGCATACCGACTTTACCCATGCCAATTTCCAGCTCATCAGCGGTAGCCTGAATCGCGTGGTGAACATTTTCCGCAGTCCATTCGGTAATGGCTTCGAGTTTATCACGCACCACTTCCAGCGGCTGACGCGCAACCGGACGCAGGTGTTTCTTGGCCGCGTCGGCGTCGAACGCGTCAAACTCTTCATAGAAGTAACGGCAGCTTTCAGCAATTTCTTTCAGCGTTTTGCAACGCTCGCCAAGCAGCTTCACCAGATCCGCCAGTTCAGGGCCCGTACGGGTATCGATGTTTGCCTGTTCAATGTGCCATTGCAGATAAGTCGCCACATATTCTGGCTGCATGGTATTGATGTAGTGATGGTTCAGCCACAGCAGTTTGTCAGTGTTGAACGCGCTGGCTGATTTGCTGACCGAGTTTAGAGAGAACAGCTCGATCATCTCTTCGCGGCTGAAGATCTCCTGGTCACCATGAGCCCAGCCCAGACGCACCAGGTAGTTCAGCAGCGCTTCCGGCAGATAGCCGTCATCACGGTACTGCATCACGCTCACCGCGCCATGACGTTTGGACAGCTTTTTACCGTCGTCACCGTTGATCATTGATACGTGCGCATACACCGGTACAGGCGCGTTCAGCGCTTTCAGAATGTTGATCTGACGCGGGGTGTTATTGATATGGTCTTCACCACGGATCACGTGAGTGATTTCCATATCCCAGTCGTCCACAACTACGCAGAAGTTATAGGTTGGCGATCCGTCAGTACGACGAATGATAAGGTCATCCAGCTCCTGGTTGCTGAATTCGATCGGACCACGGATCTGGTCATCAAAGATAACAGAGCCATCCAGTGGGTTAGCAAAACGCACTACGCAAGGCTCATCCGCAGCATGCTCGCTGTGGTCATGGCGGCAACGACCGTCATAA
Organism: Enterobacter cloacae complex sp. 397G4; assembly: GCF_050031515.1. Taxonomy (NCBI): domain Bacteria; kingdom Pseudomonadati; phylum Pseudomonadota; class Gammaproteobacteria; order Enterobacterales; family Enterobacteriaceae; genus Enterobacter; species Enterobacter cloacae complex sp. 397G4. The sequence continues at coordinate 3,375,075 of NZ_JBLGWE010000001.1, forward strand.
CGCGGTTTTTCGCCTTTTGCCATTTGCTCTTCACGCAGCGCATCCAGACGCTCCCTGGAGCAGTAGCACTTATAGGCCGTGCCTGCCACCAGCATCTCGTCAATTACGGCGTTATAGCGGTCAAAACGTTTGGTCTGGAAGTATGGGCCTTCGTCCCACGCCAGATTCAGCCAGTTCATCCCATCCATAATGGCTTCAATTGCTTCCGGCGTTGAGCGCTCCAGATCGGTGTCTTCAATACGCAGCACAAACTCACCGTTGTTGTGACGTGCGAAAAGCCAGGAGTAGAGAGCGGTACGTGCACCACCGACATGCAGATAGCCTGTCGGGCTCGGCGCGAAGCGAGTTTTGATTTTCATGAAATGGCCTTACGTTATAAAGATGCCGGTAATCGGCAAATTCCGGGAAGAAAACAATGGGCAATATTCTATCACTGTGGGCCGATTCCTCAATGTCGATCACTTTATCCGGTTCGAGATTGCTGTTTTTGTTTATAAATCATGCGCCACAGTCCGTTTTGCGATCGTTTTGACTAATTTTACGACGAACGAATAAAAACTTTAGAAAATGCGTTGACTCATTTTCAACTCTCCCTATAATGCGACTCCACACAGCGGGGGTGATTAGCTCAGTTGGTAGAGCATCTCCTTTACACGGAGGGGGTCGGCGGTTCGAGCCCGTCATCACCCACCATATACTTCGGTAGACTCGCAGTGTAGATAAGCATTGAGATTGGGCGATTAGCTCAGTTGGTAGAGCATCTCCTTTACACGGAGGGGGTCGGCGGTTCGAGCCCGTCATCGCCCACCATTCTCACCTTATCGCAGCAGTTCCGAAATGGGCGATTAGCTCAGTTGGTAGAGCATCTCCTTTACACGGAGGGGGTCGGCGGTTCGAGCCCGTCATCGCCCACCATTTCGGGTCGTTAGCTCAGTTGGTAGAGCAGTTGACTTTTAATCAATTGGTCGCAGGTTCGAATCCTGCACGACCCACCAATGTAAAAAAGCGCCCTAAAGGCGCTTTTTTGCTATCTGCGATATAGCACATCCCCATTGCAGCCAGATCGCTTGTTTTACTCAAGCTCACGCCTTCTTTGCCGATACCTCTATTTTATGGCGAAAAGGATCTCAATATGACAACTCTGAAGCCCGTTTCTCTGTCGGCGATGGAAATCGGCAGCGTAGATAACAGCTCCGGCGGAAACGACATTGCTTCTCAAATCACCCGTCTGACCAAACAGATAACGAAAGTCACTCAGCAGCTCAAAGAAGTGGCCATGGGTGATGCCACAGCAGAAGAGAAGCAAAAGCAGCAGGAATTACTCGAATCTCAGCTGGCTATGTTGCAGGCACAACTGGCGCAATTGCAGCGTCAGCAGGCAGAAGAGGCGATGCCAAAACAGGAAAAAGGTCAGGCAGTCGCGGAAGGCATCAATAAGCCCTCCGCGGAGCATCAGATTAATATCTACATCTGATTATTGGTTTCGTTAAAAAGTGGATCGCGTGTGCGGGCCTCCATCAAACGTTCGGCCTGCATACGCACCACATCCCAGCAGGCATGCGCCGCGCCGGAAAGTGACCTGTTTTTACGGCGTACCAGCATCAGCTGGCGTTCGACACAGGGTACGAAACGCTTCACCGTTAAACGACTCCCCTGCGGCAGTGGCAGCGCCAGCGCCGGCAGAACGCTGATGCCAATCCCCGCTTCGACCATCGGGAAGAGCGTGGCAGGATGCCCGATCTCCTGCACAATGGTTGCCTTAACGCCCTGCGCGGCCAGTGCGGCATCTATCAGCGGACGGCTGCCTGATGCATAATCCTGTAACACCAGGTTCGCCCCCTGCAAGGCCAGCCAGGCCACCTGTGGCAGCGATGCCAGCGGATCATCATCGCGGCAGAGCAATAAAAAGGGCTCCGAGAGCACCACTTCACATTCCAGGTCGCTTACCGCTCCGGGATCAATAACGATGCCAAAATCTACATCCCCCTGACGGATACTCTCCAGTACCCACTGCTGCGGCCTGTCGTGCAAAACAAAATCGATATCCGGATAGCGGTGATTACTTTCAGCGATACACTGGGGAATAAGATGCGCTGAAATCGTCTGGCTCGCCGCCACTCTCACGGTGCCGGAAAGCTGTTGTCCGATCCGGCCGACATCCCTGAGCGTACTGTTCAGTTCATCCAGCAGCCTCTCCAGACGCATTGCCAGTTGCTGTCCCGCTTCGGTGAGTACCACTTCTCGCGTCGTACGGTCGAGCAGCTTCACTCCCGTTTGCGTTTCAAGCTCCTTAACGCTATGGCTCACCGCCGACTGGCTGAGGCCAATGATCTCCCCTGCCCGGCTAAAGCTGCGGGCCTGCGCGACGGTGACGAAAACGCGAAGCTGACGTAACGAATAATTCATCTGTTTAATTCATGAATGGATGCAATAAATCAATTTTATTTCTCAAAGGGAAGAAAGCACAATAGCGGCATCTGTTTTCAGGAGTGATTATGAAACTTTTTCGTATCCTTGATCCGTTTACGCTGACCCTGATTGGTGTCGTCTTGCTGGCCTCGTTCTTCCCGGCGCGGGGCAGTTTCGTTCCGGTTATTGAAGGACTGACCACGGCAGCCATTGCCCTGCTGTTCTTTATGCATGGCGCCAAACTCTCACGGGAAGCCATTATTGCAGGCGGTAGCCACTGGCGACTGCACCTGTGGGTAATGTGCAGCACCTTTATCCTCTTCCCGGTTTTGGGCGTGCTGTTCGCCTGGTGGGCGCCGGTGAATGTCGATCCGGCGCTGTATACCGGTTTCCTTTATCTGTGCATTTTGCCGGCCACCGTGCAGTCCGCTATTGCCTTTACCTCGCTGGCGGGCGGTAACGTCGCGGCGGCGGTTTGTTCTGCTTCCGCTTCCAGCCTGCTGGGGATCTTTGTTTCACCGCTGCTGGTCGGTCTGCTGATGAATATGCACGGGGCGGAAGGTAATCTGGAGCAGGTGGGTAAAATTTGTCTGCAACTGCTGCTGCCGTTTGTGCTCGGACACTTATCCCGTCCCTGGATTGGGGCGTTTGTGGCAAAACATAAAAAATGGATCGGGAAAACGGACCAAAGCTCAATTCTGCTGGTGGTTTACACGGCCTTCAGCGAAGCCGTGGTGAACGGCATCTGGCACAGGGTGGGCGCTGGATCGCTGCTGTTTATTGTGGTGGTAAGCATCGTTTTGCTGGCCATTGTCATCGCGGTTAACGTCTTTGTGGCCCGCAAATGCGGCTTCAACAAGGCCGATGAAATCACCATTGTATTTTGCGGATCGAAAAAGAGCCTGGCCAACGGGATCCCGATGGCCAATATTCTGTTCCCGACGTCCGTCATTGGGATGATGGTGTTGCCGCTGATGATTTTCCATCAGATCCAGCTGATGGTGTGTGCGGTACTGGCGCGGCGTTACAAGGCGCAGACAGAAAAGCTGGCGCAGGAAGAGACCCGCGCCGCGAAAGTTTAAGGACGTTTCAGGGGCTGAACCAGCTGGGTCAGCCCCTCTGTTTTGATCAGTAACGTGATAGCCATCAGCTCGCCCAGACGCCCGGCGGGGAACTCATCCTTACGGGCAAACCACAGCAGATACTCTTCCGGTAAATCAATCAGCCTGCGACCCTTATATTTACCGAACGGCATCTCCGTATTGGCGATCTCAACGAGCTGCTCTTTTTCCACGTCACTCTCCTAACAGGCGCATCATTTCCGCTTCGTCGATTACCTCGATGCCAAGCTCCTGCGCTTTTGCCAGCTTCGAACCGGCCGCTTCCCCGGCAATCACCAGGTCGGTTTTCTTCGATACGCTGCCCGCCACTTTTGCCCCCAGTGCCACCAGGCGCGCTTTCGCGTCATCGCGCGAAAGCTGGCTCAGGCTGCCGGTCAGCACCACCGTTTTACCGGCAAACGGGCTGTCGATCTCTTCGGCATTAACCACTACCGGTGCAGGCCAGTGAATGCCCTGTTCCAGTAATTTACCGATCACTTCACGGTTGCTCTCTTCGGCGAAGAAGTTGAAAACGTGGGTGGCGACCACAATGCCGACATCAGGGACTTTCTGTAGCTCGTCGATGGTGGCTTTCTCCAGCGCGTCCAGCGTGCCGAAATACGCCGCCAGCCCTGCCGCTGTCGCCTCTCCGACTTCACGAATGCCAAGCGCGTAAAGGAAACGGGCAAAGGTGGTGTTTTTGGCCGCCTCGAGCGCGTTAACGATGTTCTGGGCAGATTTTGGCCCCATACGATCAAGACCGGTCAGCTTACCTGCCGTCAGGGTAAAGAGGTCCGCTGGCGTATGGACGTACTCTTTCTCAACTAACTGGTCGATAATCTTGTCACCCATTCCGTCGACGTCCATCGCCCGGCGGGAGACAAAGTGCTTCAGGGACTCTTTACGCTGCGCGCCGCAGATTAACCCGCCCGTACAGCGCGTTACCGCTTCACCTTCCACGCGCTCAACGTCCGAACCACATACCGGACAGTGGGCTGGAAACTCGATGGCACGGGTATCGGCAGGACGTTCAGACTCAACAACGTTAACCACCTGTGGGATCACGTCGCCCGCGCGGCGAATCACCACTTTGTCACCAATGCGCAGGCCCAGGCGGGCAATTTCATCGGCGTTATGCAGCGTGGCGTTACTTACCAGCACGCCAGCCACCTGCACAGGCTCCAGACGCGCCACAGGCGTAATCGCCCCCGTACGCCCTACCTGAAACTCCACGTCGCGAACGAAGGTCATCTGCTCCTGCGCCGGGAACTTAAAGGCTACCGCCCAGCGCGGCGCACGGGCCACAAATCCTAACTGTTCCTGCAACGCCAGCGAGTTAACCTTGATCACCACGCCATCAATATCAAACCCGAGCGTGGGACGATCCTCTTCAACCTTGTGATAGAACGCCAGCACCGCCTCCGGAGAGTCGCAGAGCTGCACACGGTTGCTAACCGGTAACCCCCACTCTTTGAACTGCATTAAACGACCCAGGTGGGTATCTGGCAGGTCACCGCCTTCCAGGATCCCGACGCCGTAGCAGAAGAAAGTAAGCGGTCGCTTCGCGGTGATTCGCGGATCGAGCTGACGCAGCGAACCTGCCGCCGCGTTACGCGGGTTTGCAAACACTTTCCCACCCGTACGACGCGCTTCTTCGTTGATCTTCTCGAAGCCCGCCTGCGGAAGGAACACTTCCCCGCGCACTTCCAGCCGGGCGGGAATGTTATCGCCACGCAGTTTCAGCGGGATCGCACGAATAGTGCGCACATTAGTGGTGATGTCTTCCCCGGTAGTGCCGTCGCCGCGCGTTGCGGCACGCACCATCACGCCGTTCTCATAAAGAATGCTAACGGCCAGACCATCCAGCTTTAGCTCGCAGCACCAGCTCAGATTGTCGATGCTCTTCAGGCGATCCTGCACACGCTTGTTGAAAGCCAGAAAACTCTCTTCATCAAACACGTTATCCAGCGACAGCATCGGCACTTCATGGCGCACCTGGCTGAAAGCGCCCAGCGGTTCCGCGCCGACGCGCTGCGTTGGGGAATCGGGCGTAATCAGTTCGGGGTGCTGCGCTTCCAGCTCGCGCAGTTCACGCATCAGGCGGTCATATTCCGCATCCGGCACTTCCGGTGCGTCCATAACATGATAGAGATATTCATGATGGCGAAGCGTGGTTCGCAGTTCAGTAAGTTGTTGTTCGATTGAGTCCATATCGCACCATCAATGAGAAAAACCCCCGACAGGCGGGGGTTGAGGAGGAGGTGAAGTTAACGCGACGATTACGCGTTCGCTTCCTTAACTTCGCGGATGCGGTCCTGATACTCGCGCAGTTTCTGCGGCGTCATCATTCGACGCTGATCGTCGAGCACCACACCGCCCACTTCGTCGGCGATGTGCTGAGCGGACTGTAGCATCAGCTTAAAGTTTTGCAGCTCGTCACCGTAGGACGGCACCTGCATAAAGATCGTAACCCCCGGCGTGACGAAATCACCGGTCATTTCCGGGTCAAACGTGCCTGGATTGACCATATTGGCCAGGCTAAACAGCGCCGGACCGCTACCGTCAGGACTCAGGTGGCGATGGAAAATATTCATGTCGCCGAACTTGAAGCCTGCCTGTTGGATGCTGTTAAGCAGCACGTCACCGTTCAGATGGGTGCCATGATGAGCAGCCACGTTCATGATGATCACCGCTTCTTTACGCTGCGGCTTTTCAACAACCGGTTCTGGCTCTGCGACCGGCTCTGGCTCAACGCGCGGAGCGGGCTGTGGCGCAGGCGGTTCAGGCTGCGGTTGTTGTACCGGCTGCGGCTGCTGAACAGGCTGTGGCTGATGCACTGGCTGTGCAGGCTGTTGCACAGGTTGCGGCTGTACAGGCTGTGGCGCAACGGGCTGCTGTTGCACAGGCTGCTGCGGCGGATGACGAACAGGTTCTTCCACTGGCGGCGGCGCTGGCTGGCGCGGCTGGGCAGAGGCATACGGTGGTTGATACTGGTGCTGCGGAGCGCGGGGGGCTTCATGCTCTCCATGCGCTGCGCCGGGCGCAGTATTGACCCGATGAACACGAACTTCACCCACGCCGTCGTCGTCAGGACCGTCGATGTCGTCTTCAACGTCATCGTCGTCACGACTGGACTTCATGCGCTTCAGTGGACGATCGCGAAACATAGAGGAACGCTCTTTACGGCTGGTCCAGAAACCATGTACCAGTAAAGCGATTATGGCGATCGCGCCAACAATGATTAATATCAGACGCAAATCCTGCATCATTATATTCTCTGTTGTTCTAACACCTTGCCACCACGGCAAACATTTACTCACTAAGAGTATTTGCCGTTTACGTCAAGTGCAAGTGTATGCAGAGCATTCACAGCATAAAGATGAACTAAATCGTGCTTTTTGCTGGTTTTTCGAACATTTCCGAACTGGTCATTGGCCCGTAACTGGATAATATAGGCGGGCAATTCCACTGGTTGTGTAAAAAGGAGTACAGCCTGGTATGGTTTCAACATCTTCTTCTGCCCCACGCAGCGGGGTCTGGTACTTTTCTCAGGGCTGGAAACTGGTCTCCCTGCCGGGCATTCGACGCTTCGTTATTTTGCCGTTACTGATCAACATTATTCTGATGGGCGGGGCCTTCTGGTGGCTGTTCACCAGACTGGAAAGCTGGATCCCTTCCCTGATGAGCTATGTGCCGGACTGGTTACAGTGGCTAGACTACCTGCTCTGGCCGATTGCGGTTATCTCCGTGCTGCTGGTTTTCGGCTATTTCTTTTCGACGATAGCAAACTGGATAGCCGCGCCGTTCAACGGTCTGCTGGCCGAACAGCTGGAAGCGCGCCTGACCGGTGCGACGCCACCTGACACGGGCGTACTGGGGATCGTGAAAGATCTCCCCCGCATCATGAAGCGTGAATGGCAGAAGTTCGCCTGGTACCTGCCGCGGGCGATTGTGCTGCTTATTCTTTATTTTGTACCCGGGATTGGCCAGACGGTCGCGCCCGTGCTGTGGTTCCTGTTCAGCGCCTGGATGCTCGCTATCCAGTACTGTGATTATCCGTTCGATAACCACAAAGTGCCGTTTAAAGAGATGCGCACTGCCCTGCGCACTCAGAAGGTTGCCAACATGCAGTTTGGCGCGCTGACCAGCCTGTTCACCATGATCCCTTTCCTGAATTTGTTCATCATGCCCGTCGCCGTTTGCGGCGCGACGGCGATGTGGGTGGACTGCTACCGTGCTAAGCACGCGTTATGGAAGTAATGCAAAAATGTGTAAAAGAGGGGTGGCTTATGCCGCCCCTTATTCCATACTGATCCCCATTATTTCCTTGCAGCATATAGATATGCGATTTCCTTACTTCCCCATACCTGTTCAACAGGTATGCTGGGTCGGTATCCCAATTTCATACAGTTAAGGACAGGCCATGAGTAAGATTTATGAAGACAACTCGCTGACTATCGGTCATACGCCCCTGGTTCGACTGAACCGTATCGGTAATGGACGCATTCTGGCGAAGGTCGAATCTCGTAACCCAAGCTTCAGCGTTAAATGCCGTATCGGTGCGAATATGATTTGGGATGCTGAAAAGCGTGGCGTGCTGAAACCTGGCGTTGAGCTGGTTGAACCCACCAGCGGCAATACCGGTATCGCTCTGGCCTATGTTGCGGCGGCGCGTGGCTATAAGCTGACGCTGACTATGCCTGAAACCATGAGCATTGAGCGTCGTAAGCTGCTGAAAGCGCTGGGTGCGAACCTGGTCCTGACCGAAGGCGCAAAAGGCATGAAGGGCGCGATTCAGAAGGCCGAAGAAATTGTTGCCAGCGATCCGGCAAAGTATCTGCTGCTCCAGCAGTTCAGCAACCCGGCCAACCCGGAAATTCATGAGAAAACCACCGGCCCGGAAATCTGGGAAGATACCGACGGTCAGGTTGATGTGTTTATCTCCGGCGTAGGCACCGGCGGTACGCTGACCGGTGTGTCTCGCTATATTAAAGGCACGAAAGGTAAAAAAGATCTGATTACCGTTGCCGTTGAGCCAACCGACTCACCGGTTATCGCTCAGGCGCTGGCAGGCGAAGAGATCAAACCTGGCCCACACAAAATCCAGGGTATCGGCGCTGGCTTTATTCCAGGCAACCTGGATCTGAAGCTGATCGATAAAGTCGTCGCCATTACCAATGAAGAAGCCATCTCCACGGCGCGTCGCCTGATGGACGAGGAAGGCATTCTGGCGGGTATCTCTTCCGGTGCGGCGGTTGCGGCAGCCCTCAAACTGCTGGAAGATGAAACCTTTACCAATAAGAACATTGTGGTTATCCTACCGTCTTCGGGTGAGCGTTACTTAAGCACAGCACTGTTTGCCGATCTCTTCACAGAGAAAGAACTGCAACAGTGATGCCAGCATGTTAAAAACGCGTAAAAAAGCACCTTTTCAGGTGCTTTTTTGTGGCCTGCTTCAAAGTTTTACCCCTCCTGGCATTGCTTCACCCCGTTGGGTCTGGTATTTAAACCAGCAATTATTTTGATGCGCGAAATTAATCGGTGAACGAAATAGCGTTGCTGAATCGATTTTATGATTTGGTTCAAGTCTTGCTTTCACTGCATAATGTTTAATGACGATTGAAACGTCAGCGCTAACTATACAGGCTAAAGTTAAGTCGCCAGGCTAGACTTTAGTTCCACAACACTAAACCTATAAGTTGGGGAAATACAATGTTCCAGCAAGAAGTTACCATTACCGCTCCGAACGGTCTGCACACCCGCCCTGCTGCTCAGTTTGTTAAAGAAGCGAAAGGCTTCACTTCTGAAATCACTGTGACTTCCAACGGCAAAAGCGCTAGCGCAAAAAGCCTGTTCAAGCTGCAAACTCTGGGCCTGACTCAGGGTACCGTTGTTACCATCTCCGCTGAAGGTGAAGACGAGCAGAAAGCAGTTGAGCATCTGGTTAAGCTGATGGCTGAACTCGAGTAAGTTTACCGGGTTCTTTTCAATATCAGTCACAAGTAAGGTAGGGTTATGATTTCAGGCATTTTAGCATCCCCGGGTATCGCTTTCGGCAAAGCATTGCTGCTGAAAGAAGACGAAATCGTCATTGACCGGAAAAAAATTTCTGCCGACAAGGTTGATCAGGAAGTTGAACGTTTTCTGAGCGGTCGTGCCAAGGCATCTGCGCAACTGGAAGCGATTAAAACTAAAGCTGGCGAAACTTTCGGTGAAGAAAAAGAAGCCATCTTCGAAGGGCACATTATGCTGCTCGAAGATGAGGAGCTGGAGCAGGAAATCATAGCCCTGATTAAAGATAAAGGCATGACGGCCGACGCGGCTGCGCATGAAGTTATCGAAGGTCAGGCATCTGCCCTGGAAGAGCTGGACAATGAATACCTGAAAGAACGTGCGGCTGACGTACGTGACATCGGTAAGCGCCTGCTGCGCAACATCCTGGGTCTGGCCATCATCGATCTGAGCGCGATTCAGGACGAAGTCATCCTGGTTGCCGCTGACCTGACCCCGTCTGAAACCGCACAGCTGAACCTGAACAAGGTGCTGGGTTTCATTACTGATGCAGGTGGACGTACCTCCCACACCTCAATCATGGCGCGTTCTCTGGAGCTGCCAGCCATTGTGGGTACCGGTAGCGTTACCTCCCAGGTTAAAAACGACGACTATCTGATTCTGGATGCCGTAAACAATGTGGTTTACGTCAACCCAACTAACGATGTGATCGAGCAGCTGCGTTCCGTTCAGGAGCAGGTTGCTACCGAGAAAGCGGAACTCGCTAAACTGAAAGATCTGCCAGCTATCACGCTGGACGGCCATCAGGTTGAAGTGTGCGCTAACATCGGTACCGTACGTGACGTTGACGGCGCTGAGCGCAACGGCGCGGAAGGTGTAGGTCTGTATCGTACTGAATTCCTGTTCATGGATCGCGACGCTCTGCCAACGGAAGAAGAGCAGTTTGCAGCGTACAAAGCGGTTGCGGAAGCGTGCGGCTCGCAGGCTGTAATCGTCCGTACCATGGACATCGGTGGCGACAAAGAGCTGCCGTACATGAACTTCCCGAAAGAAGAGAACCCGTTCCTGGGCTGGCGTGCCGTGCGTATCGCCATGGATCGCAAAGAGATCCTGCGTGACCAGGTTCGCGCTATTCTGCGTGCCTCCGCTTTCGGTAAACTGCGCATCATGTTCCCGATGATCATCTCTGTTGAAGAAGTGCGTGCACTGAAGAAAGAGATCGAAATCTACAAACAGGAACTGCGCGACGAAGGTAAAGCATTTGACGAATCCATTGAGATCGGCGTGATGGTGGAAACACCGGCAGCCGCGACCATTGCGCGTCATTTAGCCAAAGAAGTTGATTTCTTTAGTATCGGTACCAATGATTTAACGCAGTACACCCTGGCAGTTGACCGTGGTAATGATATGATTTCACATCTCTACCAGCCAATGTCACCGTCCGTACTGAATTTGATCAAGCAAGTTATTGATGCTTCTCATGCAGAAGGTAAATGGACTGGCATGTGTGGTGAGCTTGCAGGCGACGAACGTGCTACACTTCTGTTGCTGGGTATGGGTCTGGACGAATTCTCTATGAGCGCCATTTCCATCCCGCGCATTAAGAAGATTATCCGTAACACGAACTTCGAAGATGCGAAGGTGTTAGCAGAGCAGGCTCTTGCTCAACCGACAACGGACGAGTTAATGACGCTGGTTAACAAGTTCATTGAAGAAAAAACAATCTGCTAATCCACGAGATGCGGCCCAATTTACTGCTTAGGAGAAGATCATGGGTTTGTTCGATAAACTAAAATCTCTGGTTTCTGATGACAAGAAAGACTCCGGAACTATTGAGATTGTTGCTCCGCTCTCCGGCGAGATCGTCAACATCGAAGACGTGCCGGATGTAGTTTTTGCTGAGAAAATCGTTGGTGATGGCATTGCTATCAAACCAACTGGCAACAAAATGGTTGCTCCAGTTGACGGCACCATCGGTAAAATTTTTGAAACCAACCATGCGTTCTCTATCGAATCCGATAGCGGTATCGAACTGTTCGTTCACTTCGGTATCGACACCGTTGAACTGAAAGGCGAAGGCTTCAAACGTATCGCAGAAGAAGGCCAGCGTGTTAAAGTTGGCGACCCGGTAATTGAATTCGATCTGCCGCTGCTGGAAGAAAAAGCGAAGTCTACCCTGACTCCGGTTGTTATCTCCAACATGGACGAAATCAAAGAACTGATCAAACTGTCTGGCAGCGTCACCGTGGGTGAAACCCCGGTTATCCGCATCAAGAAGTAATTCTTGCCGCACAGAAAAATGGCGCCTTCGGGCGCCATTTTTGTTTATGCCGGCAGGATAAGCTCGTCATAGCCTTTCGACTGCGTATAGATCATAACGTCAGTCACCCGATCGCCCGCCATGCGAATGGCATCGGCAACGGTTTTCCCTCCCACAATGCCGCTGACCAGCTCCGAACAGAACAGATCGCCCGTTCCTTTCAGATCCGTCTCTACGCGCGGGTGCGCGCTTACGGTAACACCTTCTTCGCTCACCAGCACAACGTGGATATTCTGCGGATCGTCAGACACTGGCGCACTGGTGATCGCTACCCATTTCAGCGAGTCGGACAGCAGCCCCTGCGCGGCGGCAATGGCGCTCTCCGGCGTACGGCACGGTTTGCCGCTCAGCACTTCAAGTTCATACACGTTGGGCGTAATGCCCTGGGCCAGCGGGAGCAGATGCTCACGGTAGGCTTCAGGAATATCCGGCTTCACGTACATCCCGCTATCGATATCCCCAATTACCGGGTCGACCAGCACCAGCAGATCGGGATGTTGCACTTTGATTGCCTTCAGCCACTGCGCCAGCAGCGCGATCTGGCTGGCGCTGCCCATATAGCCGGTGGTGACCGCTTTAAGCTCGCGCAGGATCTCGCGCTCTTCCAGCGCCTTAAGGTAGCCGCTGAACCACTCGTCCGGGATCACCCCGCCGTAGAAGGTGTCGTAGTGAGGCGTATTGCTGAACAGCACCGTTGGCACGGCGGTAACGTTCAGCCGGTGGGTGCGAATATTCGGCACCGCGATGCTGTTTCCCACGCTGCCGTACACCACCTGCGACTGTACGGCGACAATATCGGTTTGCTGCGCCCGGGTGTTATCCCGGAATAAAATCATCTCCATGACGCTTAAATCCCCGCCCCCTGCGAATAACTCTCTTCACCAAAGACGCCGGTAGACAGATAACGGTCGCCGCGATCGCAAATAATCGCTACGACCACCGCCCCCGGCGTGGACTCAGCCACCCGGATCGCACCCGCTACGGCACCGCCAGAGCTGACGCCGCAGAAGATACCTTCACGCACGGCCAGCTCACGCATGGTATTTTCCGCCTCGCGCTGATGAATATCCAGCACCTGGTCCACAAGCTGCGCATTAAAGATGCCCGGCATATACTCCGCCGGCCAGCGGCGGATGCCCGGAATGCTGCTCCCCTCTTCCGGTTGCAGGCCGACAATCGTCACCGGCTTCTCCTGTTCGCGCAGAAAGCGTGACACACCGGTGATCGTGCCCGTGGTCCCCATGCTGGAGACAAAGTGGGTGATGCGCTCGTCGGTTTGCTGCCAGATTTCCGGGCCGGTGGTGGTGTAGTGCGCGTACGGGTTGTCCGGGTTGTTGAACTGGTCGAGAAGCTTGCCTTCCCCGCGCTCCGACATCGCTAACGCTAAATCTCGCGCCCCTTCCATCCCCTGCTCTTTGCTCACCAGAATCAGCTCGGCTCCATAGGCGCGCATGGCGGCCCGGCGCTCCTGGCTCATGTTATCCGGCATCAGCAGCTTCATGCGGTAGCCTTTCAGGGCGGCAATCATCGCCAGCGCAATTCCGGTATTTCCGCTGGTGGCCTCAATGAGCACGTCGCCTGGCTTAATTTCACCGCGCTTCTCGGCCTGGACAATCATCGACAGTGCCGCCCGGTCTTTCACCGACCCCGCCGGGTTATTGCCTTCGAGTTTGACCCAGATTTCGCTGCCGTTATCAGGCCCCATGCGCCGAAGTTTGACCAGAGGGGTGTTGCCGATGGTGTGTTCGAGTGTATTCACGATTTTTACTCAATAAAAAAGCCGGGTGGCGCTTAGCTTACCCGGCCTACAAGACGCAGTGATAACTGTAGGCCCGGTCAGCGCAGCGCCACCGGGCGATAAACATACTAATAACCTATCAGGCTGACTCCGCCAGAGCAATATCCTCGCGCGTTTCAATGCGCTCGTTACCGTGATAAATGCGCGCGTGTTGCAGCCCGACAAACAGGCGCTCCCCCCGGTGCGGCGGCACGTCGTCACGCATAACCACGGTCAGCGGCTCGGTATACCAGCCCAGGGGTTGTACCACTAATTGGGTGTAGTGCCCTTTAGGGCTAGCTTCCAGCACCTGCACCGGAAGCGGTGAATCCAGGCTGGTACGGCGGCTGACGTCCACTTCCCACGGACGCAGGAACAGATCCACCGGCCCCTGATGCGCGGAGGTATACCCCAGCGGCCAGCGGTGCGCGCCAACGTGGAACTGACCGCCGCGAATGGTGCCCTGAAGGCGGTTTACTTCCCCCATAAACTCCAGCACAAAGCGGGTCGCCGGTTCACGCCAGAGCTGCTCTGGCTCGTCAACCTGCTCAATGTTGCCCTGACTCATCACTACCACGCGATCGGCCACTTCCATCGCCTCTTCCTGATCGTGGGTCACGAAAACGCTGGTGAACTGGAGTTCCTCATGCAGCTGACGCAGCCAGCGGCGCAGCTCTTTTCGCACCTGTGCATCCAGCGCGCCAAACGGTTCGTCCAGCAGCAGGATTTGCGGTTCAACGGCTAACGCACGCGCCAGCGCCACGCGCTGCTTCTGCCCGCCGGAAAGTTGAGCCGGGAAGCGGTCCGCCAGATGCGCAAGCTGCACCATCTCCAGCAGTTTGGTCACTTTCGCTTTGATGGCGGCGGCATCTGGACGTTCACGACGCGGCAGCACGGTCAGGCCAAACGCGATGTTGTCGAATACCGTCATGTGGCGGAACAGCGCATAATGCTGAAATACAAAGCCCACTTTACGGTCGCGGGCGTGCAGGCGGCTAACGTCCGTACCGTGGAAGCGAATATGTCCGCTGGTCTGGTGTTCAAGCCCGGCGATAATACGCAGCAGCGTGGTTTTACCGGAGCCAGACGGCCCCAGCAGCGCCACCATTTGTCCGGAAGGGATATCCAGCGAGATATCATTCAGCACCTGGGTGCGACCAAAAGACTTCTTAATATTGGCAATCTCAATGCTCATGATTTCCCTCCTGATGCTGACGTTTTTCCTGATTCTCTAAACGCCACTGCACCACACTCTTCAAAAACAGGGTCAAAATCGCCATCAGCGTCAGCAACGCTGCGGCAGTAAAGGAACCGACGGTGTTGTAGTCCTGTTCCAGTAATTCAATCTGTAACGGCAGCGACAGGGTTTCGCCGCGAATCGAGCCGGATACCACCGACACCGCGCCAAACTCACCGATCGCACGGGCGTTGGTCAGCACCACGCCGTAAAGCAGTGCCCAGCGGATATTCGGCAGCGTGACGCGGCGGAACATCTGCCAGCCGGAAGCGCCGAGCAGCACCGCGGCTTCATCTTCATGGCTGCCCTGGCTGAGCATCACCGGCACCAGCTCGCGCACCACGAACGGACAGGTGACAAAGACGGTCACCAGCACCATCCCCGGCCAGGCGAACATGATTTGCAGGTCGTGCTCATCCAGCCAGCCGCCCAGCGGGCCATTGGAGCCGTAGAAGAGCAGATAAACCAGACCCGCCACCACCGGAGACACCGCAAACGGGATATCCAGCAGGGTCAGCAGCAGCTGACGCCCCGGGAAGTTAAAGCGCGTTACCAGCCAGGCCAGCAATACGCCAAACACCAGATTCACCGGGACGGTGATCAGGGCAATCATCACCGTCAGCCAGATGGCGTGGAGCATGTCCGGATCGGCCAGGTTTTGCAGCGCGGGCATAATCCCTTTGCTGAAGGCCTGCACGAAGATGTACACCATCGGCACGACGAGAATGAATGCGGAGACCAGCACGCCGGTACCAATCAGAAACCATTTGCCCCAGTTGATGCGGGGCGCGTCATAGCGCTTCAATTGCGTAACTTCCGCCATCAGTGACCTACCACACG
Source organism: Enterobacter cloacae complex sp. 397G4 (assembly GCF_050031515.1). Classification (NCBI taxonomy): domain Bacteria; kingdom Pseudomonadati; phylum Pseudomonadota; class Gammaproteobacteria; order Enterobacterales; family Enterobacteriaceae; genus Enterobacter; species Enterobacter cloacae complex sp. 397G4. Next base: position 3,390,770 of record NZ_JBLGWE010000001.1, read on the forward strand.
TCGACCAAAGCGACTTTGCAGAGTGTTAATCGAAAACAGTAGCAGCAGCGACGCGGCAAGGATCACCGAGGCAATCGCGCTCGCGGCCGGATAATCAAACTCCTGCAAACGGACAAAAATCATCAGCGAGGTCACTTCGGTTTTCCACGCGATGTTCCCGGCAATAAAAATGACCGCGCCAAATTCACCGAGGCTGCGGGTAAAGGAAAGCGCCACCCCCGCCAGCAAGGCCGGAGAAAGTTCCGGCAGCACAACCTTACGGAAACTCTGCCAGCGCGTGGCGCCCAGGGTCTCCGCAGCCTCTTCGTATTCGGGGCCTAACTCTTCCAGCACCGGCTGCACGGTACGTACCACAAACGGGATGCTGGTGAAGGCCATCGCCACCGCGATACCGATCCAGGTATAGGTCACTTTAATATCAAACTTCGCCAGCCATTCGCCGTAAAAGCCGTTCACGGAGAACAGCGACGCCAGCGTCAGACCGGCCACCGCCGTCGGCAGGGCAAACGGCAGATCCATCAGGGCGTCGAGCAGCGTGCGGCCCGGGAAGCGATAGCGGGTTAAGATCCATGCCATCAGCAGGCCAAACACGCCGTTAAAAATCGAGGCCACGAATGCAGATAGCAGCGTGACCTTGTAGGCCGCCACCACCTGCGGGTTGGTGACCACTTCCCAGTACTGGGACCAGCTCATCTCAGCGAGCTGCATCACCAGAGCGCTGAGCGGTAACAATAAAATCAGACAGACGAACAGCAGGCTGGTCCCGAGGCTTAAGGTAAAACCCGGCAGCACACGTCTTGTTGATCCTGCAAACATTACTTACGCCCCGCCGCCAGCAATTTGTCTAACTCACCGCCGCTGGCAAAATGCGTTTTCATCACCTCAGGCCAGGCGCCGAAATGATCTTCCACGCGGAACAGCTCGGTCTGCGGGAATTTGTCTTTCAGCTTGTTCATCACGTCCGGATTATTAACGCGGTAGTAATAGTCAGTAATCACCGTCTGCGCCTGCGGGCTGTACAGATAGTTGAGATAGGCTTTTGCCGCTTTCTCAGTGCCGTTGGCTTTGACGTTTTTATCCACCCACGCCACCGGGAACTCGGCCAGAACGTTAGTTTTCGGGATAACCACTTCGAAGCCCTGCGCTTCGTACTGTTTACGAATATTGTTCACTTCGGATTCAAAGCTGATCAGCACGTCGCCCAGCCCGCGCTCGGCGAAAGTGGTGGTTGCGCCCCGGCCGCCGGTGTCAAACACTTCGACATTTTTCAGGAACTGGGTCATAAACTGTTCGGTTTTCGCTTTATCGTTACCGTCAGCTTTGTCCGCCGCGCCCCACGCCGCCAGATAGGTATAACGCGCGTTGCCGGAGGTTTTCGGATTCGGGAAAATCAGCTTGACGTCAGAACGCACCAGGTCGTTCCAGTCGTGAATGTTTTTCGGGTTGCCCTTGCGCACCAGGAAGCCCATGGTGGAGTAGAACGGCGAACTGTTGTTCGGCAGGCGGCTTTGCCAGTCCGCCGGGATCAGCTTGCCTTTGTCGTGCAGGATCTGCACATCCGTGACCTGGTTGTAGGTCACCACATCCGCTTTCAGCCCCTGCAAAATGGCCAGCGCCTGCTTGGATGAGCCAGCGTGCGACTGTTTGATGGTCAGCTTGTCGCCGTTGTTCTCTTTCGCCCACTGCTGTTCAAATGCGGGATTAAGGGCGGCAAACAGCTCGCGCGAAACATCATAAGAACTGTTCAGCAACTCGGTTGCCTGCGCCTGCGCCACCAGCAGTAAACCTGCCAGTGCCAGCGATCCTTTTTTCAGTACAGTAACGGCCATTGCGCACCCTTATAAATGTGATGACTATCTTATAGTCATAATATTTATAACGGAGTCTAAAGGAGTAACGGTTTTATATACCGTTTGGTGATTTAGAAGCAGAAAAGGGAATAAGGGGTGCGGGAGAAATTGCCGGGTGGCGCTAACGCTTACCCGGCCTACGAATGGAGAGCGATTTACAGCGCCAGCAGGCGCTCAACGGACGGCGCAAAGTAGTAGCCGCCGGTCACCGGACGGGTGAAGCGCAGCATGGCGTCACGCTTGCCGTCGGTATCGCCAAACATGCTCAGCAGCTGCTGTTCGATGTTGTAGAGGCGTGCACAGTAAGCGCAGAAGTACAGGCCGTGCGTACCGCTCGCGGTGCCGTACGGCAGGCTCTGGCGAACAATCTTCAGCCCCTTACCGTCTTCTTTAAGGTCAACGCGGGTCAGGTGGGACGTGACCGGACGCGCATCGCCGTCAATCTCTTCATTGGCGTCTTTGGTGCGGCCAATCATCATCTCCTGGTCATGCACGCTCATGCGGTTGAGCTGCCTGAGGTTATGCTCCCAGCGCTGGACGAACACGTAGCTGCCGCCCGCGTCCACGCCATCCTTGATTACAGCCACCTCGCGACGCGTCTCTTCCCCGGCCGGGTTTTCGGTGCCGTCGACGAAGCCGCTCAAATCGCGCTCTTCCACCCAGCGGAAACCGTGGATCTCTTCCTGCACGTCGATGCTGTCACCAAAGGCCTCAATCGCTGCCTGAGCGACGGAGAAATTCACGTCATGGCGCAGGGAGAGGATATGAATCAGGACGTCATACTGGGTGGCGGGCGCAAGTCCTTTGCCATAAGGAATAAAGTCTTTCAGCTCTTCTGCGCCTTCGCCGCCGCTCAGCTGACGCCAGACGGTGTTGCCAAAGGCAACCACCGCACCCAGATGGGCTTCGGGGAATTTGGCCTGAAAGGTGGCCAGTTTATCAACGAAAATTTTGCTGGCCGCGCGCAGGGCATCCACGTCCCCTTTGACGTTGGCTTCAATCCAAATCGCCGCGCGGCAATGTTCTGGCAAAATGCCACTCTGAACCTGAGACATCGCTCCTCCTGAAAAAAAGATGCCACGACAGCGTGGCATTGATGGCGGCTATTATACCTGGATTTCAGCGAGGCGGCTTGCTCAGGCGCAAATTACTGCTTCCAGATAATTTTGCTCACTTTCCACTTTTTCAGGGTGTCGTCAGAGGGCATTAACCCTTCCGGACCGTTCCAGGTGCCGCTGAATACATAGCTAATGTGCTGGCTGCCGTCGGCCTTACACTCGACCGCCACGCTGTCATCCGACGGCACGCTGGCGCAGTGGCCAAACGCTTTCTGGTAGAGCTCGCCAAACGGCGTACCTACCTTCACGCCACCTGAGGTCGGAATCTCTTCATCCATCACCGCAATGCGGTTGACCGTACCTTTATCGCCGTTGATGACCATCGCCACCTTGTCGTCTTTCAACGCTTCGAAATAGCGCACGATGTTGCCGTTCTCGGTTTTCATGCCGCTGCGCAGGCGATAATCACTGCCGATGGCCTCCTGAATGGCATCCTGATCCAGCGCCGTCGAGGCGGTGATTTTGCCCACGCCCTGCTCGGTCACTTCCGTTGAGGAGCCAAACCAGTTCCACGGATAGGCCGCAGACCAGTTGATGGATGAGAGCGTGGAACAGCCGGTTAACGCCAGCGGGAGAGCGCATAAAAGTAAACGCAGCGATTTCATTGAGACGTCCTTACGTAATAAATCAACGCTTGTTGGAGTGCAGTATCGGCAAAAAGTGCCGTTTTAATCTGACTCTTGCGTAAAACAGGCGCGTAAACGGGGGTTCGTGACCAGCCACAGCAGCGCGACAATATCCGCCACCACCAGCGCAATCCCGATACCGGAAAGCGGCTCGCCGTACAGCCAGAGCACGGGCTGCCAGACCAGGAGCACAACCTGCGCCAGAATCAACAGCCAGCGAAGTGCGCGCCAGAAGCGCGGGAGGAACTGCCGCCGACCGCTGCACAGGAACGCCAGCACCGCCGGTACACCGAGCAGTAACCCCAGCCAGAACGCATCGTGATCGGGATAAAAGAGATTCAGTAGCGTATCGCCCTGCCCGCGTGACGCGCCAGCCATCACGAACAGCACCCAGGTGCGGGCCTGCAACAGCAGAACGCACCAGAATAAAAAAGGCAGACGCAGACGACCGTGAACATCATAGTCGCCAGGGTGGAACTCAGTACTCTTCATCTTCGATCAGGCGCTTACCCAGCGTCAGTACATCCGCGTGCTCGTAGCCCAGACGTTCATACATGCCCAGCACCACGTCGTTATCTTCCCGCACCATAATCTGGATTTTCGGGCAGCCACGGGCGATCAGTTTCTTTTCCAGACGGTTAAGCAGCGCGTTGGCGATGCCGCGCGCGCGATATTCCGGGTGCACGCCCAGATAGTAGGCCGACCCGCGGTGGCCGTCGTACCCGCCCATTACCGTCCCGACCACCTCGCCGTTGACCTCAGCGACCAGAAACAGACTGACGTCGTGATTCACCTTCCGTTCGATGTCCATTTCCGGATCGTTCCACGGACGCAGCAGATCGCAGCGCTCCCAAAGGGTGATCACCTCTTCGAAATCTTCCTGGCGAAAAACGCGTATCTCCATGGTATTAACCGCCTTTTCGGGTTTAAAAACAGTGATTATGGCGTGAACAGGGCATTTAGCCAATAACCGGGGAAAAACTCGCCAAAATTTGGCATAATGTCACTTTGTCACGTATTGAAATGAAAAGTAAAACAATTCTCAATAAGGAATGTCGTCACGCAAAACGCGATACGATATAACACCAAGACCCCAATTTTTACAATTCAGGCCGCATGAGCACATTCAAACCATTAAAAGCACTCACATCGCGTCGTCAGGTTCTCAAAGCGGGGCTGGCGGCCTTAACGTTAACAGGCATCGCAAAGCAGGCTCAGGCAAAAGAAGAGAGCTCGCTTAAAACCAGTAACGGACACAGCAAGCCGAAAACCAAAAAAGCCGGCGCAAAGCGTCTGGTCATGCTCGATCCGGGCCACGGCGGGATCGACACCGGCGCCATTGGCCGAAACGGGTCGAAAGAAAAACACGTCGTGCTGGCAATTGCAAAAAATGTGCGCGCAATTTTACGCAGCAACGGCATTGACGCCCGCCTGACGCGCACGGGCGACACGTTTATCCCGCTGTACGATCGCGTGGAAATTGCCCATAAGCACGGCGCCGACCTGTTTATGTCCATTCACGCGGATGGCTTCACAAACCCTTCCGCCGCAGGCGCATCGGTGTTCGCCCTCTCCAACCGTGGCGCCAGTAGCGCCATGGCGAAATACCTCTCCGATCGCGAAAACCGGGCGGATGAAGTGGCCGGGAAAAAAGCCACCGACAAAGACCATCTGTTGCAGCAGGTTCTGTTTGATCTCGTGCAGACCGATACCATCAAAAACAGCCTGACGCTCGGCTCGCATATCCTTAAACGGATTAAGCCCGTGCACCGTCTGCACAGTAAAAGCACCGAGCAGGCCGCGTTTGTGGTGCTGAAGTCCCCGTCCATTCCGTCCGTGCTGGTTGAAACCTCGTTCATTACCAACCCGGAAGAGGAGCGTTTACTCGGCACCACGGCGTTTCGTCAGAAGATCGCGAACGCTATCGCCTCCGGGGTCATCAGTTATTTCAACTGGTTCGATAATCAAAAAGCGCACTCCAGGAAACGTTGATGAAACCGAATGCACAGCTGGTCAAAACTTTCCTGATGCAGCTACAGGACGCGATTTGCCAGAAACTGGCCGCCGCAGACGGCGGTGAATTCCAGGAAGATGCCTGGCAGCGCGAAGCGGGCGGCGGTGGACGCAGCCGCGTGCTGCGTAACGGTGGCATTTTTGAACAGGCCGGGGTCAACTTCTCCCACGTCCACGGTGATGCAATGCCGGCGTCCGCCACGGCGCATCGGCCTGAACTGGCGGGCCGCAGCTTCGAGGCGATGGGCGTCTCGCTGGTGGTGCATCCGCATAACCCGTTTGTGCCAACCAGCCACGCCAACGTGCGCTTTTTCATCGCGGAAAAACCGGGGGCCGATCCGGTCTGGTGGTTTGGCGGCGGTTTCGACTTAACGCCTTACTATGGCTTCGAAGAGGACGCCGTGCACTGGCACACCACCGCGCGCGACCTCTGCCTGCCGTTTGGCGAAGACGTTTACCCGAAATACAAAAAGTGGTGCGATGATTATTTCTATCTGAAGCATCGCGACGAGCAACGCGGCATCGGCGGGCTGTTCTTTGACGATCTCAACACGCCGGATTTTGATACCGCGTTCAGATTTATGCGCGCAGTGGGTGAAGGCTTTACCGATGCCTATCTGCCGATTGTCGAACGCCGCAAAAACACCGACTACGGCGTTCGCGAGCGTGAGTTCCAGCTGTACCGCCGCGGGCGTTACGTGGAGTTTAACCTGGTATGGGATCGCGGGACGCTGTTTGGCCTGCAAACCGGTGGGCGCACGGAGTCTATTCTGATGTCGATGCCGCCGCTGGTGCGCTGGGAATACAGCTTTGAACCCAAAGAAGGCAGCCCGGAGGCTGCCTTGCGTGAGTTTATTCGGGTTCGGAACTGGGTGTAACCCCCTCACCCCTGCCCTCTCCCAAAGGGAGAGGGAGTATAAATTCCCTCTCCCTCCGGGAGAGGGTTAGGGTGAGGGTAAAAATTACAGCGGCTGCGTCTGTGCCTCAACCACCGCCAGCGCCACCATGTTGACGATACGACGCACGGAGGCAATCGGCGTTAATACATGTACCGGTTTTGACACCCCCATCAGCACTGGCCCTACGGTCACCCCTTCAGAACTCGACACACGCAGCAGGTTATAGCTGATACGCGCCGCTTCCACGTTCGGCATAATCAGCACGTTCGCGGAGCCTTTCAGCGGGCTGTCCGGCATACGTTCATTACGAATGCTCTCCACCAGCGCGGCGTCGCCGTGCATCTCACCGTCGATCATCAGTTCCGGCGCACGCTCGCGCACCAGGTCCAGCGTCTGGCGCATTTTGCACGCCGCCGCGGATTTGGATGACCCGAAGTTAGAATGCGACAGCAGCGCCACTTTCGGCTCGATACCAAAGCGGCGCACGGTTTCCGCCGCCATCACGGTGATTTCCGCCAGTTCGTCCGGGGAAGGATCGTCGTTGACGTAGGTATCGGCGATAAAGGTGTTACCGCTTGGCAGCAGCAGCGCGTTCATTGCGCCGGCAGTATGGACACCCTCGCGATAGCCGAAGATCTCCTGCACCACGCTGAAATGCTCATGGTACTCGCCGATGGTGCCGCAGATCAGCGCATCCGCCTCACCGCGGTGAACCATGATCGCGCCGATCACCGTGGTGTTGCTGATCACCGCCCGCTGCGCCTGCTCCTGGGTGATCCCACGACGCTTCATGATCGAATAGTATTCGTTCCAGTACTCTTTGAAGCGCGGATCGGATTCGTTATTGACGATCTCAAAGTCGACGCCCGGCTTAATTTGCAGGCCCAGCTTCTGGATACGCATCTCGATCACGCTCGGACGACCAATCAGGATCGGTTTCGCCAGCCCTAAGGTGATCAGCTCCTGCGTGGCATGCAGCACGCGCGCCTCTTCCCCTTCCGCCAGCACCACGCGCTTCGCGTCAGCGCGCGCCTGGGAGAAGATCGGCTTCATAAACAGGTTGGTTTTGTAGACGAACTCGGTGAGTTTATCGACGTAGGCATCGAAATCTTCAATCGGCCGCGTCGCCACGCCAGAGTCCATCGCTGCTTTGGCCACCGCTGGCGCGATCTTCACGATCAGACGCGGGTCAAATGGTTTAGGGATGATGTAGTCCGGGCCGAAGCTCAGATCCTGATCGCCGTAGGCGGAGGCCACTACTTCGCTCTGCTCGGCGTGCGCCAGCTCTGCGATAGCATGAACGGCGGCGAGCTTCATCTCTTCGTTGATTGCCGTAGCGCCGACGTCCAGCGCACCGCGGAAGATGAACGGGAAGCAGAGCACGTTGTTCACCTGGTTCGGGTAGTCCGAACGTCCGGTACAGATGATCGCGTCTTCACGCACTGCCTTCGCCAGCGGCGGCAGAATTTCCGGCTCCGGGTTCGCCAGGGCCAGGATCATTGGCGCGCGCGCCATCTTCTGCACCATCTCCTGGGTCAGTACTTTCGGGCCTGAACAGCCGAGGAAAATGTCGGCACCTTCAATGACGTCTTCTAGCGTGCGCTTGCCGTCGTCTTCCACCGCATAGGCCGCCTTGGTTTCCGCCATGTTTGGCTCGCGGTCTTTGTAAATCACGCCTTTGGAGTCGCAGACCACGATGTTGTGTTTCTGCATGCCCAGCGCCACCAGCAGGTTCATACAGGCGATGGCCGCGGCGCCAGCGCCGGAGACCACCATGCGCACGTCGGAGAGGTTTTTCTCCACCACACGCAGACCGTTCAGAATGGCGGCGGTACTGATAATCGCCGTGCCGTGCTGGTCGTCATGGAACACGGGAATGTTCATACGCTCGCGCAGCTTCTGCTCGATATAGAAACATTCCGGCGCTTTGATGTCTTCCAGGTTGATGCCGCCGAAGGTCGGCTCCAGCGCCGCCACCACGTTGATGAATTTATCCGGGTCCAGTTCGTCCACTTCGATATCGAAGACGTCGATACCGGCAAATTTCTTAAACAGAACGCCCTTCCCTTCCATCACCGGCTTACCGGCCAGCGCGCCAATGTTCCCTAACCCCAGTACCGCCGTACCGTTAGAGATAACGGCCACCAGGTTGCCACGGGCGGTGTATTTGTACGCCGCCAGCGGATCTTTTTCGATTTCAAGGCACGGGGCAGCTACGCCTGGCGAGTAGGCCAGCGCCAGATCGCGCTGGGTCGCCAGCGGTTTGGTCGGGGATACCTGGATTTTACCCGGAACAGGAAACTCGTGAAAATCGAGAGCGCTTTGTTTTAACTGATCATCCATCTTGTTATTCCTTTCACGTTTCGGTCAAAAAGGGTGATGTTGACGTTCCTATGCACACCCTGGTGTGCCGCATAGTATCGCCGCAGGCAGGCTCCTAAACTTTGAAGGCTGCCAAACTCTCACCATTGCAGAATAAAAATTGTTATCAATTTATAACAGCCATGTTACCCGTCTCAGACAGCAATGCCTCCCCCGTCTGCTATGCTTTTTTGTTAAGTCCATCATGATTTTCTCAGAAGTGTGACCTGACGCACTCGACTAACTCTTTTATTTCCAAGGAGTAATTATGAACCAGCTAGACGGCATCAAACAATTTACCACCGTGGTTGCAGACAGCGGCGATATCGAATCGATTCGTCACTACCAGCCGGAAGATGCGACCACCAACCCCTCGCTGCTGCTCAAGGCGGCCAGTCTTGCGCACTTTAGTCATCTGATTGATGACGCCCTTGCCTACGGCAAACAGCGCGGTAAAACGCAGGAGCAGCAGGTCGCCGAAGCCAGTGACAAGCTGGCGGTCAATATCGGTGCGGAAATTCTTAAAAGCATACCGGGACGCGTCTCCACCGAAGTGGATGCCCGCCTCTCATTCGACCAGGAAAAGAGCATTAGCAAGGCTCGCCGCCTGGTGGAACTCTACCAGGAGCAGGGGATCGATAAATCACGCATCCTGATCAAGCTTGCCTCCACCTGGGAAGGCATCCGCGCGGCGGAAGTGCTGGAGAAAGAGGGGATCAACTGTAACCTGACGCTGCTGTTCTCCTTCGCCCAGGCGCGTGCCTGCGCCGAAGCGGGCGTGTTCCTGATTTCACCGTTTGTCGGACGTATCTACGACTGGTATCAGGCGAAACAGCCGATGGATCCGTATGTGGTGGACGAAGATCCCGGCGTGAAATCGGTGCGTAATATCTACGATTATTACAAGCAGCACCGCTACGAGACCATCGTGATGGGGGCCAGCTTCCGCCGCACCGAGCAGATCCTCGCGCTCGCGGGCTGCGACCGGCTGACCATCTCCCCTGACCTACTGAAAAAGCTTCAGGAGAGTGAAGAGACGGTGATCCGCAAGCTGGTGCCAACCTCCACCGTTCTGCCAAAACCAAAACCCATGACCGAAGCGGAATTCCGCTGGGAGCACAATCAGGATCCAATGGCCGTGGAAAAACTGGCGGACGGCATCCGTCAGTTCGCCGTCGACCAGCGCAAACTCGAAGATCTTCTCGCCGCCAAACTTTAACCTTGCCACGGAGTGAACTATGTCCCGTAAAGAGCTCGCCAACGCCATTCGCGCCCTCAGCATGGATGCCGTACAAAAAGCCAATTCAGGCCACCCTGGCGCCCCCATGGGTATGGCTGATATCGCCGAAGTGCTGTGGAACGACTTCCTGAAGCACAACCCTACCGATCCGACCTGGTACGACCGCGACCGTTTTATTCTTTCCAACGGGCACGCCTCGATGCTGCTCTACAGCCTGCTGCACCTTTCCGGCTACGATCTGCCGCTTGAGGAATTAAAAAACTTCCGCCAGCTGCACTCCAAAACGCCGGGCCACCCGGAGATCGGCTATACGCCGGGCGTTGAAACCACTACCGGCCCGCTGGGCCAGGGGCTGGCGAATGCGGTTGGCCTGGCGATTGCCGAACGTACGCTGGCCGCGCAGTTCAACCAGCCCGACCACGAGATTGTCGATCACTATACCTATGTCTTTATGGGCGACGGCTGTCTGATGGAGGGGATCTCTCACGAGGTCTGTTCTCTGGCGGGCACCCTGGGGCTGGGCAAGCTGATTGGCTTCTACGATCACAACGGTATCTCCATTGACGGGGAAACCGAGGGCTGGTTTACCGACGATACGGCGAAACGCTTTGAAGCCTATCACTGGCACGTAGTGCACGAGATCGACGGTCACGATCCTGAGGCGGTGAAAAAAGCGATTCAGGAAGCGCAGAGCGTGAAGGACAAACCGTCCCTGATCATCTGCCGCACCACCATCGGCTTCGGCTCGCCGAACAAAGCGGGCAAAGAGGAGGCGCACGGCGCGGCGCTGGGTGAAGAGGAAGTGGCGCTGACCCGCCAGAAACTGGGCTGGAAACACCCGGCCTTTGAGATCCCAAAAGAGATCTACAAGGCCTGGGATGCTCGCGAAACAGGTGAAAAAGCGCAGCAGGCCTGGAACGAGAAGTTTGCCGCCTACAAAAAAGCGTATCCGGAGCTGGCGGCTGAGTTTACCCGCCGCATGAGCGGCGGCCTGCCGGAAGACTGGGAAGAGAAAACTCATGCGCTGATTGAGAACCTGCAATCCAACCCGGCGAAAATTGCCACCCGTAAGGCATCACAAAACACCCTGAACGCGATTGGCCCAATCCTGCCCGAACTGCTGGGCGGCTCGGCGGATCTGGCGCCAAGTAACCTTACCATCTGGTCCGGCTCTAAATCCCTGAAGGAGGACATTGCCGGGAACTACATCCACTACGGCGTGCGCGAGTTCGGGATGACCGCCATTGCCAACGGCATCGCCCACCATGGCGGCTTCGTGCCGTACACCGCCACCTTCCTGATGTTTGTCGAATATGCCCGTAACGCGGCGCGTATGGCGGCCCTGATGAAGGCGCGGCAGATCATGGTGTATACCCACGACTCTATCGGGCTGGGTGAAGATGGGCCGACGCACCAGGCGGTAGAGCAGCTGGCGAGCCTGCGCTTAACGCCAAACTTCAGCACCTGGCGTCCTTGCGATCAGGTGGAAGCGGCAGTGGGCTGGAAGCTGGCCGTAGAGCGTCATAACGGACCCACGGCGCTGATCCTGTCGCGCCAGAACCTGGCGCAGATCGAGCGCACGCCGGAGCAGGTGAAAAATATCGCCCGCGGCGGGTACATCCTGAAAGACAGCGGCGGCAAGCCAGACGTGATCCTGATCGCCACCGGTTCCGAGGTGGAAATCACGGTAAAAGCGGCGGAGAAACTGACCGCCGAGGGTCACGCGGTGCGCGTGGTTTCACTCCCTTCAACGGATATCTTTGATGCTCAGGATGAGGCGTACCGCGAATCGGTGCTGCCTTCAAACGTCGCGGCGCGCGTGGCGGTTGAAGCTGGCATTGCCGACTACTGGTACAAATACGTGGGCCTGAAAGGGGCAATTGTCGGGATGCATGGTTACGGTGAATCCGCCCCGGCCGACAAGCTGTTCCCATATTTCGGCTTTACCGTTGAGAACGTGGTGGAGAAGGCGCTAAGCGTGCTGTAGTGCGATCTGCGTTGCCCGGTGGCGGCTACGCCTTACCGGGTCTACGGTTCTAAAAAGTAGGCCGGGTAAGCGACAGCGCCACCCGGCAAAACCCTACCTTGTGATCCACAGCGTGGGCCAGGCATCTGGCCCATTCCAGTTATCACAGCTTGGCTCTTCCGCGTAGCGTACCAGGCGGAAGCGCTGGCCGTTATAACGCCAGCGGGTCTGGATCCCACAGTCGCCAATCCCGCGTCCCAGCGCCAGCGTGGTCAGCTCGCGCGTTTTTTCGTCGAAGCTGGCATTCATCAGCTCCATGTCGCTACTCTGGCTGGAAGGGGTAAACGGCAGACGCAATCTCACGCTCCTGGCCGAAAATGGTTTTTTACGCGACACCAGCCACGCCAGGTCGACGGTGTTGTACGCCCCCGCCTCACAGCTGATGATCATCAGCGCTTTGTCATCGGTCAGCGCGGTCACGCGCACTTCACGCCGGTTCGGATCGAGAGAGCACTGGCTGTGGTTCATGCGCCAGGTACCGTAATCCAGCAGATCGTTGAGTTCGTTATGCGTCAGCGGCGTTGGCGTGGGGTTCACCACCGCCACCTTTTTTAATGCCGGCGCAGGCGGCACGCTCAGCGGTGGACTATCCCCTTTTTTAATCCACGCCGTTTCACTTCCGACGCGTTTTTGCTGGGCATCGATAAACAGCAGCGCCGCTTTCAGACCGGCCAGAGAAATTGTCTGCTTCCCCCCGCGCAGGGTCAGCGCCTGCCCTTCCTGAATGGTTTTCAGAAACATGGTGATGGTGGCCGTATCGTCTGTTTTAAGATGCCAGGGGGCTAACTGCCAGTGTTGCGACGTGAGTTTAAGCGGCACATTGTCGAGCAGCAGGCGCGGGGCGATGTCAGGCTCTTTCACCGGAGGCGCTGAAAGCCCGCCGAGATCGATGCGCAGGCTGGCGTCCGTTTTTGCCCCCGCACTGCGGCTCAGCGTCATGACCAGACCGCGATGCTCGCCAGTGTTGCGCGCTACGCAGAAGTTCTGGTTATTGCAGGTCACCTGCCAGTCAGAAAAAGACTGCTGCGCAGGCGCAGCCCACACCCGAGGCGCGGGAAGCACGCAAATGAAGAAGAGAAGAAAAACGCAGTAGCGCATGAACGGCACAGCCCCGGAAACGAATAGGTCAATCTGGGGCGTATCTTCGTGCCCTGGGCGGGCTGGCTCAATCGGATTTATCGGATAGATTTATCTGAAATACAACTTATCGCGCTGCCGCCGCCGCATTCATCAGCCCGGTGGTTTGCAGATACTGCAACAGGATCACCGCTTTACCGTCGCGGATCTCGCCGCGTTTCACCATGTCGACAGCCTGCGCGAAAGGCATTTCCAGCACTTCAATGTCTTCATCGTCCACGCCGCCGCCCCGGTGCGTGCGCTGGGCATCGGTATATTCCGCAATGAAGAAGTGGATCAGCTCGGTAACCCCGCCAGGGGACATAAACAGCTCAAAGACTTTCTGCACCGCCCCCACTTCAAAGCCCGTCTCCTCAATGGCTTCTTTGCGGATACACACTTCCGGCTCATCGTCATCCAGCAGACCTGCACAGGTTTCAATCAGCCGTCCGTCCGCGTTGCCATTGACCCATGTCGCGATGCGAAACTGGCGGATCAGCACCACGCTTTGCTTTTCACGGTTATACAGCAGAATGGTTGCACCATTGCCCCGGTCGTAGACTTCGCGTTTATGGCGAATGACGTCCCCGTTCTTACGGGTAAGATCGTAAGTGATGTTACGCAGGACAAAGTAATTTTCAGAAAGGATTTTGTCTTTAATAACGCTAATGTTCAGGGACATACGGGCTCCACGGCAAAATGAGTCTGTTTATACTACGCCGTGAAGCTCGCTTTGTCGCCCGTCTGCGTTAATGCATGTTGCGCGGCGGCACGCCAAGCCAGTCCATGATCCCCTGCGCGGCATGGCGCCCTTCCGCCATCGCGGTGACCACCAGATCCGCACCGCGTACCGCATCACCGCCAGCAAAAATCTGCGGATTCGAGGTCTGGTAGCGATAACGGCTCTCCACGGAGGCCCTGATGCGCCCCCAGTCGTCGGTGTCGACGCCCTGCGCCTGAAGCCACGGCATGGCGTGCGGATTAAACCCAAACGCCATGATCACCGCATCCGCTGGCATAACAAACTCACTGCCCGCCACCGTGACAGGAAGCCGCCGCCCCTGCGCATCCGGCTCACCCAGACGGGTGCGCAGCATCCGGATACCGTTCACCTTCCCGTCGGTATCCAGCGTGAGCTCAACCGGCTGGACATTAAATTCAAACGCCGCGCCCTCTTCTTTCGCGTTTTTAACCTCTTTCTTTGAGCCCGGCATGTTGGCCTCGTCCCGGCGATAGGCGCAGGTGACTTTCGCCGCGCCATGTCGCAGCGCGGTGCGCACGCAGTCCATCGCCGTATCGCCCCCGCCGAGCACCACCACGTTTAAACCCTGTGTGTCGATAAACGGTTCGTCTGCGGCAGGATCAAGGCCCATCACGTTCCGCGTGTTTGCCACTAAAAACGGCAGCGCGTCGTACACACCCGGCGCGTCTTCGTGAGGGATACCCGCTTTCATGGAACGATAGGTCCCTACGCCGATGAACAGGGCATCGTAGTCGTTTTGCAGTTGGGCCATCGACACGTCTTTTCCCACCTCGCAGTTCAGCTCGAAGCGGATGCCCATCGCGCTGAATATCTCTCTGCGCCGCGCTAACAGGGATTTATCCAGCTTGAAGGCCGGAATACCAAAGGTCAGCAATCCGCCGATTTCCGGATGGCGGTCGTAGACCGTCACGCCGACGCCGCTGCGCACCAGCACGTCGGCGCAGGCCAGCCCTGCCGGACCGGCGCCGATGATGGCGACGCGCTTACCGACCGGCTTAACGTGGCTGACGTCCGGCGTCCAGCCCATCGCCAGCGCCCGATCCGAGATATACCGTTCGATATTACCGATGGTTACTGCCCCTGACGCATCCCGCAGGGTGCAGGCGCCTTCACATAATCGATCCTGTGGGCAGACGCGGCCGGTAATTTCCGGTAAACAGTTAGTCTGGTGAGAAAGCTCAGCCGCACCGACGATATCCCCCGCCCCGATCCGCTCAATCCACTGGGGAATGTGGTTATGCAGCGGGCAGGTCCACTCGCAAATGCTATGCTCGCCACATTTCAGGCACCGGGATGCCTCACGCTGCGCCTGTTCCGGGCGAAACGGCAGGTAGATCTCGTTAAAATGGTATGCGCGTGCTTCGGGGCTGAGCTTATCCGGCTCACCGCGCGCCGGGGTGTTTTGCATCTGTTGCCGTTTGGTTTGCGGAGGGGCTGACTGAACCGCCTCGCTGTGCCACGGCAGCGCGTCCAGCCTTGCGCTGCGCTGTCGGCGCTGCTTAACCAGCTTATCCAGTACGGCTGGGGTGGCGAGCGTAAGCACCTCCGCCGGGCAGTTTTCCACGCAGGCCGGGCCTTGCGGCCTTTCCAGGCAGAGGTCGCATTTGTGCGCCGAGGCCTTAACGCTGTCGTTTTCCAGCGGGGCGATCAGCATGTCCATCGTGCCAAACGGACAGGCCACCACGCAGGCTTTACAGCCAATGCATTTTTGTTGATTGACCTGTACGCTGTCGTTGTGTTGCGTGATGGCTCCGTTCGGGCAGCTTTGCGCGCAGGGCGCATTTTCACAGTGGTGGCAGGTCACGGGACTTTTTCGCAAGCCAGAAGTAAGGACCGTAATGCGGGGATGAAAATGGCGCTCGCTCAGCGCGTGCTGTTCCCCGTTGTGCGCCATCACACAGGCGACTTCGCAGGCGCGACAACCGATACACTGCTGAGCATTGGCCATAATAAAACGATTCATAACAACACCTGTTTTTGGTTCAATAACCTTATTCTTTCTATTGTTATCGTATTTACCCACAGCGGCATGGCGACGCAATGTTCAAATGCCCAGGAAGCCGAACTATTTCCAGTGAACCTGTGGCAGATCAATTTAATTCAGGAAGCTGATGAGTGACCGTTAAACGCCCCGTATCGGGAAGCCTGGCTCGGGCTTTCTTTTCGATGATTGTCTTGTCCGTTCTGATCAGCGCCATTGCGCTGGTCACACTCGCCAGCAGCCAGCGCGACGCCGAGGCGATTAACATCGCCGGCTCGCTGCGTATGCAGAGCTACCGCCTGGGCTACGAAATGCAGCGCGCCGGCCCATCGCTGGCAGAGCACCGCGCGGTCTGGCAAAAAACGCTGAGCGCGCCTGCGTTGCAGAAGCTAAACCGCTGGTATGTGCCAGAGGACGTCAAACAGCGTTACCAGCAGTTGCACCTTGGCTGGCAGGAGATGGACACGCGCATCGCCAGCGGCGATACCGGATGGTATCAGAACCACATAGAGGATTTCGTGGGCCGGATAGATGCCTTTGTGCTGGCGCTACAGCACTACACCGAACATAAAATTCAGCTGGTGATTTTCATGTCGCTGACGGGTGGCCTGGGCATCCTGCTGCTGGCGGTGGTGACCCTGCGGCGCATCCGCCGTCAGGTTGTGCTGCCGCTGAATAATCTGGTGGCGGCGAGCGAGCGTATCGAACAGGGGCAATTCGACACTCCCGCGCCGGATACTACGCTTCCCAACGAGCTGGGCCAGCTTTCCCGCGCCTTCAACCATATGTCGGCGGAATTACACACCCTGTACCGTTCACTTGAGCGCTCCGTTGCTGAAAAAACCCGCCACCTGAATGAAGCGCATCAGCAGCTCGAAATGCTGTTCAAATGCTCACAGGCGTTGAATACCGGGCAGATAGACAGCCACTGCTTCCGGCATATTTTGCAGATTGTGCATGACTATACGCAGATGAATTACCTGCAATTGCGCACCAGTGACGACTGGCAGCTTTACGAAGGACAGGAGTCCCCGGGCGAGAAAATGCACAATTTACCGGTGTTAATGCAGGACACCCTGTACGGCGAACTGCGCTGGCAAAGCGCGACCGGGGATGTTCCGCTGCCGCTCATGGAAAGCGTGGCGACGATGCTGGGCCGGGGGATCTATTTCAATCAGGCGCAGAAACATTATCAGCAGCTGCTGCTGATGGAGGAGCGCGCCACCATCGCGCGCGAGCTGCATGATTCGCTGGCGCAGGTGCTCTCCTATTTGCGTATTCAGCTTACGCTGCTGAAGCATGCCGTGCCGGGCGACAATGCTCCGGCGCAGACCATCATTACGGACTTTTCCCGCGAGCTGAATAATGCCTGGCATCAGCTACGCGAGCTGCTCACCACCTTCCGCCTGACGCTCAATCACGCCAATCTTCCTGCCGCGCTACAGGAGTCTCTCGACGGGTTGCAAAGCCAGACCCGCGCGAAGCTGGTGCTCGACTGCCGTCTCTCATCGCTGGCGCTGGACGCACAAAAACAGGTGCACCTCTTACAGATTGTGCGTGAGGCAGTGCTGAATGCGATTAAACATGCCGACGCGAGCGAGATTGTGGTCAGCTGCGTCACCACCGCGGACGGCACTCACACGGTCACGATCCGCGACAACGGCATTGGTATCGGCGACGCCAGTGAACCGCCGGGGCATTACGGGCTGAATATCATGCGCGAACGCGCGGGACGGCTCGGCGGGACATTACACTTTTCTCAGCCGCCACAGGGCGGCACACAGGTCAGCGTAACGTTCCGGACGCCTGCGGCCCAGGCTGAAAAATAGCGAGAAAGAAGGCGCGCTGAAAAAAGCGCATGATAATTTACATTATCTCCTTTATTTCTCCACGTTTGACCTGGGCCTTACCGCTAAAGTTAGGCGGGCAATAAACAATAATGACGTGCAGCAAAACGAGGTCACACTTTAATGGCGAATTTTTTCATCGATCGCCCCATTTTTGCCTGGGTGCTTGCAATCCTGTTGTGTCTGACGGGTGTCCTGGCGATTACGTCCCTTCCTGTTGAGCAATACCCTGACCTCGCGCCCCCCAACGTGCGTATCACGGCGAACTACCCTGGCGCCTCGGCACAGACGCTGGAAAATACCGTCACCCAGGTTATCGAGCAGAACATGACGGGTCTCGATAACCTGATGTACATGTCCTCACAGAGCAGCGCCACGGGCCAGGCGACGGTAACCCTGAGCTTTACGGCGGGCACGGATCCGGATGAAGCGGTGCAGCAGGTGCAAAACCAGCTGCAATCGGCCCTGCGTAAACTGCCTCAGGCGGTGCAGAACCAGGGGGTGACCGTGCGTAAAACCGGTGACACCAATATTTTGACCATCGCGTTTGTTTCAACCGATGGCTCAATGGATAAGCAGGACATAGCGGACTACGTCGCCAGTAATATTCAGGACCCGCTCAGCCGTATCAACGGCGTGGGTGATATCGACGCCTACGGCTCGCAGTACTCCATGCGTATCTGGCTGGATCCCAACAAGCTGAACAGCGTGCAGATGACCGCCAAAGATGTCACCGACGCTATCGAATCGCAGAACGCCCAGATTGCCGTGGGGCAGCTCGGCGGTACGCCGTCCGTGGACAACCAGGCGCTTAACGCCACCATCAACTCCCAGTCGCTGCTCCAGACACCTGAACAGTTCCGCAATATCACGCTACGCGTGAATCAGGACGGTTCGGAAGTGCGTCTGGGGGATGTCGCCACCGTGGAAATGGGGGCGGAAAAATATGACTACCTGAGCCGCTTCAACGGCAATGCCGCGTCCGGGCTGGGGGTGAAACTGGCCTCCGGCGCCAACGAAATGGCGACCGCGCAGCGGGTGCTAGAGCGTCTGGATGAGCTGTCGCATTTCTTCCCGCACGGACTGGAGTACAAAGTCGCCTACGAAACCACCTCGTTCGTAAAAGCCTCCATCGAAGATGTGGTGAAAACCCTGCTCGAAGCTATCGCGCTGGTGTTCCTCGTGATGTACCTGTTCCTGCAAAACTTCCGCGCTACGCTGATCCCCACGATTGCGGTGCCGGTGGTGCTGTTGGGTACCTTTGCGGTGCTGTATGCCTTCGGTTACAGCATCAACACCCTGACCATGTTCGCCATGGTGCTGGCCATCGGTCTGCTGGTGGATGATGCCATCGTGGTGGTGGAAAACGTTGAGCGCATCATGAGCGAGGAAGGGCTTTCGCCCCGCGAGGCCACGCGCAAATCGATGGGACAGATTCAGGGCGCGCTGGTCGGTATCGCCATGGTGCTGTCGGCGGTATTTATCCCGATGGCGTTTTTTGGCGGCACCACGGGCGCGATTTATCGCCAGTTCTCGATCACCATCGTCTCTGCAATGGTGCTCTCCGTACTGGTGGCGATGATCCTTACCCCTGCCCTGTGCGCGACGCTGCTGAAACCGCTGCATAAGGGCGAACACCACGGTCAAAAAGGCTTCTTCGGCTGGTTTAACCGCATGTTTAACCGCAATGCGGCGCGCTATGAAGCGGGCGTGGGTAAAGTACTGCACCGCAGCGTGCGCTGGATGGTGGTTTATGTCCTGCTGCTCGGCGGCATGGTCTTCCTGTTCCTGCGGCTGCCAACCTCGTTCCTGCCGCTGGAAGATCGCGGCATGTTTATCACCTCCGTACAGTTACCCAGCGGCTCGACCCAGCAGCAGACCCTGAAAGTGGTGCAGAAGGTTGAGAACTACTTCCATACTCAGGAGAAAGATAACGTGGTCTCCGTCTTCTCCACCGTCGGCTCTGGCCCTGGCGGTAACGGGCAGAACGTGGCGCGTATGTTTGTGCGCCTGAAAGACTGGGACCAGCGCGACAGCGATACCGGCTCCTCCTTTGCCATCATTGAGCGTGCAACCAAAGCGTTCAACAAAATCAAGGAAGCGCGCGTTTTCGCCAGCAGCCCGCCCGCCATCAGCGGCCTGGGCAGCTCAGCCGGGTTTGATATGGAGCTTCAGGATCACGCGGGTGCCGGGCATGACGCGTTGATGGCTGCTCGCGACAAGCTGCTGGAGCTGGCCGGGAAAGATCCGCAGCTTACCCGCGTTCGTCATAACGGTCTGGATGACAGCCCTCAGCTACAGGTGGATATTGACCAGCGTAAAGCGCAGGCGCTGGGCGTCTCCATCGACGACATTAACGACACCCTGCAAACGGCATGGGGCTCAAGCTACGTGAATGACTTTATGGATCGCGGCCGCGTGAAGAAGGTCTACGTTCAGTCTGCCGCCAAATACCGCATGCTGCCGGACGATATCAACCGCTGGTATGTGCGCAATAACACCGGCGGCATGGTGCCGTTCTCGGCGTTTGCGACGTCACGCTGGGAGACCGGTTCACCGCGTCTGGAGCGTTACAACGGCTATTCGGCGCTGGAGATTGTCGGTGAAGCCGCGCCGGGCGTCAGTACCGGTACCGCAATGGATATAATGGAAAAACTGGTTCAGCATTTACCGACCGGCTTTGGCCTGGAGTGGACGGCGATGTCCTACCAGGAACGGCTTTCCGGCGCTCAGGCGCCTGCCTTGTATGCCCTTTCGCTGCTGGTGGTGTTCCTCTGTCTGGCGGCGCTGTATGAAAGCTGGTCAGTGCCGTTCTCGGTGATGCTGGTGGTGCCTCTCGGGGTCATCGGAGCGCTGCTGGCAACCTGGATGCGCGGCCTGGAAAATGATGTCTATTTCCAGGTCGGACTCCTCACCGTAATCGGATTGTCGGCGAAAAACGCCATTCTGATCGTCGAATTTGCCAATGAGATGAATGCCAAAGGTCACGAACTGATGGCCGCCACGCTGCACGCCTGTCGTCAGCGCCTGCGTCCGATCCTGATGACCTCTCTGGCGTTTGTGTTTGGCGTCCTGCCGATGGCCACCAGCTCCGGCGCAGGCTCCAGCAGCCAGCACGCGGTGGGAACGGGCGTTATGGGGGGAATGATTTCGGCGACGATTCTGGCTATCTATTTCGTACCGCTGTTCTTTGTGCTGGTACGCCGTCGTTTCCCGCTGAAGGATAAGCCGGAATAACACGTTGAAATAAAAAAGGCGGCTTTACAGGCCGCCTTTTTATTGTGTGATTCTTTCACACTATGGTTATTTTAGTTAATTAAGTGCTCTTGCATTTCTTACCGGAAATTCATTTACGAAGCATGCCTTCGATAAAATCTTTCCAGTTCCCCAGTTCACGTTCAATCATAACAACCTCTCTTATTATTATGTGCATTCTACGAAAACGTATCATCATTGTGAAGCCACTTTAACCGATTGCTGTGATTGAGCCCCGCTGTACTGGTAGGTTTAGGATCACTATGAGCGTTGTCGGGTAAATTTTATGTGACCTACAGCAATATTTTGAAATAGTCGGAAAAATGACAGCATTTTTAATTTCCCCCTGAGTTTATTGGCAATTTAAACAGGGTGGACAACTATGCTTAAAAGATGAAAGACTATTCAGCTTACAGCTGTTCGTTGAATTATGGAGAATTGTAAATCCCGAAAAATTCCGAATGTGTTATATTCCACTTAAGGATATATCTTCGAAAATATTGAACATTTAATCCACAAAAGAACAAAAGGATTCACTATGGTTGTGATGTACGGCATTAAGAATTGCGACACGATAAAAAAAGCCCGCCGCTGGCTGGAAGCACACAACATCGACTATCGCTTCCACGATTACCGTGCCGACGGGCTTGACCCCGCGTTTCTCCATTCCGCCATCAACGAACTGGGGTGGGAAGCGCTACTGAATACCCGCGGGACCACCTGGCGAAAACTGGATGAATCTCTCCGGGCCACGATCAACGACGCCGACAGCGCAGCCAAACTGATGCTTGAAATGCCGGCAATCATCAAACGCCCATTGCTCTGCAAGCCAGGTCAGCCTATGCTGCTGGGTTTCAGTGAAACCCTTTATTCAGATTTATTCGTTGAGGTGTAGTCTATGTCATGCCCGGTCATTGAGCTGACTCAGCAGCTTATTCGCCGTCCTTCCCTTAGCCCGGACGACGCAGGTTGTCAGGCATTAATGATTGAGCGCCTGCGTGCCATCGGTTTTACCGTGGAGCACATGGATTTTGGCGATACGCAGAACTTCTGGGCATGGCGCGGTCAGGGAGAGACGCTGGCGTTTGCCGGACATACTGACGTAGTTCCCGCAGGCGACGCAGACCGCTGGATCAACCCGCCTTTTGAGCCGACCATCCGCGACGGCATGCTTTTCGGACGCGGCGCTGCGGACATGAAAGGTTCTCTGGCTGCGATGGTCGTGGCGGCAGAGCGTTTCGTCGCCCAGCATCCGAACCATAAAAACCGTCTTGCGTTTTTGATTACCTCCGATGAAGAAGCCAGCGCCCACAACGGCACCGTGAAGGTCGTTGAGGCCCTGATGGCGCGCAATGAACGTCTGGACTACTGTCTGGTGGGCGAACCGTCCAGCACCGAAGTGGTGGGCGATGTGGTGAAAAATGGCCGCCGTGGATCCCTGACCTGTAATTTGACTATTCATGGCGTGCAGGGCCACGTTGCCTATCCACACCTGGCGGATAACCCGGTACACCGCGCCGCGCCGATGCTGAACGAACTGGTAGGCATTGAATGGGATAAAGGCAACGAATTTTTCCCGCCAACCAGCATGCAGATAGCCAACATCAAGGCCGGCACCGGCAGCAACAACGTCATTCCCGGCGATCTCTTCGTCCAGTTTAACTTCCGCTTCAGCACCGAACTGACCGACGAGATGATCAAAGCGCGCGTGATTGCGCTGCTCGAGAAATATCAGCTGCGCTATACCCTCGACTGGTGGCTGTCTGGCCAGCCGTTCCTGACGCAGCGCGGTAAACTGGTGGATGCGGTGGTGAACGCCATTGCGCACTATAATGAAATTAAGCCACAGCTGCTGACAACGGGCGGCACGTCTGACGGACGCTTTATCGCCCGCATGGGCGCACAGGTTGTCGAACTGGGTCCGGTTAACGCGACGATTCACAAAATCAATGAATGCGTGAACGCTGCCGATTTACAACTGCTGGCCCGCATGTATCAACGTATTATGGAGCAGCTCGTCGCCTGACGGGTGCTTAAAGAGGATTAGCGAATGGACTGGCTTTCAAAGTACTGGTGGATTCTGGTGTTGGTATTTCTGGTAGGCGTGCTGCTTAACGTGATTAAAGATCTCAAGCGCGTTGACCATAAAAAGTTCCTTGCCAACAAACCGGATCTTCCGCCGCACCGTGATTTTAACGACAAGTGGGACGATGAAGACGACTGGCCGAAGAAGGACCAGAAGAATTGATCGCTCTGTTTCCCCTCTCCCTACAGAGAGGGGGACACCTCACAAAAACTCGACGATATCATCGTCATTCGGCTTACCGCCGCTGAGCGCTTCATCAAAGTAGTGTTTCGGTACGGTATAACGCAGATGATCGAGCGCGAACTGCATGCTGCGATCGTCAATGGCATGCCCCAGATCGTCTACGATATCCAGCGTCACATCTCCGCCCTCGCGCATCAGCGTCTCCTGGGCAGCCACCGCATGCGAAAGCTCAATTACCCGGTCTTCCCCCCCATGAATGAGATGGATCGTGGTCTGCGTGGTCGCGCTTTGCGGTAACGTCGCAAAACGCCCGTTAAAGGCAATCACGCGGGACACCAGTCCGGGCTGCGCTTTTACGCTTTCCAGCGACATGATTGAGCCCTGAGAGAAGCCAATCAGCGCCGTTGCGTCGGCGCCTACGCCGCTCTGCTGCTGCCAGTAACGTACGGTATCGATAAAGGCTGGCATAGCGGCATCAATACGCGCCTGACGATTCTCCTCCGTCACGCCCTCGACGGAAAACCACTGCCGCCCGTCCGGACCGCACGGCTCCACGCCGCCGATGCTGACGATCAGCGCGTGTGGGAAAACGGGTGCAAACCAGCTGCCAATCTGTCCCATATTGACGGCATTGTCGCCCACGCCATGAAACAGAAGCAGGAGCTGTTTAGCAGGGGTATCCGGGCTTTGCACAACAAAATGGTCATGTTTCATGGCGATCTCCTTAATTGATAAGCAGGATTTTACGCCTCTGCGGGGTAATGACCATGCCACTTTACTGAAGAACTCATTGAAAAAATTGCCATTGCAAAATGTCGGCTTTCAGCTGCTGGCTACGGGAGTAATCAAGCCTTTCAAGCGCGTGAGCGGTTTCCTCGCGTAGCTTCGCCAGCAACGCTTTGCGCCCGAAATCGTGCGTATTCCCTTCCATTTTCCCCCGCAGTGCCGGGAGCGGCATGTCCACGGCTAACAACAACCGCGTCAGCGCCGCAACCGAAGTTGAAAACGCCCGGTGAGCAAAGGCAAACCCCGCCAGCTCCAGCCAGTCGTCACTATTAAGGGTAGCTTCCCATGCATCCGTCACCGGGATCTTTTCGCCATTCCAGGCCGACAGGACGCGCATATCACGACATAACCGCTGATGCGCCTGTTCGCAGAGCTGATGCCCCGCCTCGCTCAGCGGCAGCAACGCCATCGCCGTATAGCACCCGCTGCTGGCTTCCCGGTGGCTGCCCATTCGCACCAGCACAAACCCGCACTGCCGCCAGAAACGCCACAGCTCGTCGGTATAGCCAAAGCTGACCGAGAGATAATCTTCTCCGCTGGCACTGCGGATCAGCCGCTGGCCGATGCCTTCCCGCTGGCGATGGGGATGAACCGCAATGCGGCTGACGCGTCGGCCTTTCAGCGTCGCCGCGAGCGGCGAGCCGCCGTGCGCTGCCAGCGACTGCGCCACCAGATTTCCACGCGGCCGACGAAAGCCCGCCCAGACTGCGCGGCTAAGTTCAGGGGGTAATCCCCCCTCCTCCACCAGCCAGAGCGCGCCCGCGATCTCCGCGCCCGCCTGAGCAACAGCAAAGTGCTGGCCGGGGGCGTCCATCATCCGGCGTAAATCGAGGGGTGACGTCCGGTAGTGCGCGGCGCAAAGCAGTTCATACACGCCTGCCCCGCGCGTCGGATCGCTCTCCCACATCCCGGGCTCCAGCGACGTTAAACGTACCTCGCCTTCCGGTTTGCGATCGATAAGCGCATCGTCGAACAGCAGCGCGTTCGCCACTATCCGCTCAAGGGGACATCCGGCAGCCCAGCGAACAGGCGTGGATAAGGTATAACGCCGCAGCCCGCTGAACCGGGCGCAGAACTTCAGCAGGAATCCCCTGCCCGTGCCTTCATAACCCTGCACCGTGGTGGTCAGCAACACGCGGGGAAAGCGCGACGCCAGCTTCTCCAGCAGCGGGCCGGGGATGGCGGCCGCCTCATCGACAATCAGCCAGTCAGCTTCTGTTGTGGAGGCCAGCAGCGCATCCGGGGCCATAAAGTGAAAATGTTCCCCGGCGAAACGCACGATGACATCCGTCGCCCCTTTTGCCGGTGCCGTCACGACTGCACTCCCCTGAATGCCGTTCAGCAACATGCCCGCCAGGGCGGACTTTCCGCGTCCGCGCGGTGCCGTCACGGCGGCCACGCCCGCAGGCATGGTCAGAAGAGCGTCGAGGATCTCAGCTTGCTCGCGCTGCGGTTCACCGCTGGCAGGCTGCCAGGCGGGTAAATCTGGCGTAACGGGAAGGCACAGAGGACGATGTTGATGCCAGACGATGGCATCTGAATCGGCGGCAAGCGTCCGGCAAAAGTGGTGAACAAAGTGCGGGGTGGCGATCGGCTCGGCGCTGTCGCTCCAGCGTAGAGAATCCGCGTCGGGCCTGTTAGCCCAGACGGAGAACGGCGGCACCAGCAGCATCAGAAGGCTTCCGGCGCGCAGGGTCCCGCTGAGGGCGGCGAAGGCCGAGACGTCAAACCCGCGACGCGCGTCAAAAACGGCATGAAGGTATTCACGTCCCAGCAGGCCGCTGATGGCCTTAGAGGGGTTTTCCTCCAGCCACAGCCAGTCTCCTGGTAACGTATCGCGCAGAATGGTCGCCTGGCTCAACGTCCACGCTTCATCGCCGCTGAGCACCACCAGCCGGCGGTGCCCGGTACGCTGAAGCTGGTTGACCAGCTGTTCAAACCCCAACATCACATAGCTTTGCCGAAGGTATTACACTGCGACGGGTTGCCGCTGTCGAAGCCACGCTTAAACCAGCTGTAGCGCTGCTCTGAGGTGCCATGGGTAAAGCTGTCCGGCACAACGCGCCCCTGGCTCTGCTGCTGCAAGCGATCGTCACCAATCGCCTGTGCGGCATTCAGGGCCTCTTCCAGATCGCCTGTTTCCAGCACGCCCTGCTGCTGCATGCTGTGTCCCCAGACGCCAGCGAAGCAGTCGGCCTGAAGCTCCATGCGTACGGACAGACGATTCACCTCCGCCTGAGAAGCATTCTGCTGCATCTGACGCACTTTAGGCTCAATGCCGAGGAGCTTCTGCACGTGGTGGCCAACTTCATGCGCGATCACGTAGCCCTGGGCAAAATCGCCGTCGGCGCCCAGCTTGCTTTTCATGTCGTCATAGAAGGAGAGATCGATATAGACGGTGCTGTCCGCCGGGCAGTAGAACGGCCCCATAACGGACTGCCCGGTGCCGCAGCCGGTGCGGGTTGCGCCCCGGTACATCACCAGTTTTGGCGGCTGATAAGTCCGCCCCATTTTCTCGAACTGCTGACCCCAGGTATCTTCGGTCGTCGCGAGAATAACGGAAGTAAATTTCGCCGCTTCATCTTCATTCGGGCTGATGGAGCGCTGAGAATACTGCTGCTGTTGCCCGGTTTCACCGGTCATCAAACCGGTCAGGTCGACGCCGTAGTAGCCCGCCACCAGCACGACGACCAGCAGAATAATGCCGCCCTTGCCGCTGGGTAACCGGAAACCTGGCCCGCCCATAGACGGACCACCGCCACCACTGCTGCGTCTGTCTTCTACGTTGTCACTTTCACGACGCCCTTGCCAGCGCATAAACACCTCGAACTATTCCATTTATAATAGCTATGATCGTAGGCGGTTAATGAAAGGATTACCATAGTAAACAAGGATAAGACGCCAAAGGATGCCAACATCCTTTGGCAAATGCGCAGTTTAGTCGAGCTTAACGCCTAAACGGTGAGCAACCGCTTCGTACGCTTCGACCACGCCACCCAGACTCTGGCGGAAACGGTCTTTGTCCATTTTATCCAGCGTCTCTTTGTCCCACAGGCGGCTGCCGTCCGGCGAGAATTCGTCGCCCAGCACCACTTCGCCCTTGTACAGACCGAACTCCAGCTTGAAGTCGACCAGGATCAGGCCCGCGTCATCAAACAGCTTTTTCAGCACGTCATTGGCTTTGTAGGTCAGTTCCTGCATGCGCGCCAGGTTCTCTTTGCTTACCCAGCCGAAGGTTTCGCAGTAGGATTCGTTGACCATCGGGTCGTGCATGGCGTCGTTTTTCAGGAACAGATCGAACAGCGGTGGATTCAGTTCGATACCCTCTTCAATGCCCAGACGCTTCACCAGGGAGCCTGCGGCACGGTTACGGATCACGCACTCAACC
The DNA here is from genome assembly GCF_050031515.1 of Enterobacter cloacae complex sp. 397G4. Classification (NCBI taxonomy): domain Bacteria; kingdom Pseudomonadati; phylum Pseudomonadota; class Gammaproteobacteria; order Enterobacterales; family Enterobacteriaceae; genus Enterobacter; species Enterobacter cloacae complex sp. 397G4. The sequence goes on from NZ_JBLGWE010000001.1 coordinate 3,418,308, forward strand.
GGCACCATATCCAGTTTTTTTACCAGACATTCCGTATCGGACAGCAACGCTTCCATCTGAGTCGGGATACCGGCTTCGGCCAGTTTGGTCATAATGAAGTGGTTGAACTTGTTGTTCACCATGCCCTTACGATCGAACTGCTCAATGCGTGCGCCGTCTCCTGCTGACGTATCATTGCGGAATTCGAGCACCAACAGATCCGGGTTTTCCGTGCTGTATACGGTTTTCGCTTTGCCACGATACAACTCAGCTTGCTTCTGCATCTTCATTACTCCTGGTGTGATGATTTGTGTTCAAAACTGGCCATATTATGCCACGCACACGTTTGCGTAGCACGAAAATAAAAAGGGCTGGATTAACCAGCCCTCACTATTATTTGCTGAATGCGGCCTGGAAGGCAGCGACCAGCGCATCGTTCTGCGCCTGGGTCAGCGTGTGTCCTTTCGGATCGATAAATTGCAGGCTGCTGCGGTTATCGAGGTCGCCAACCTGGATTTTGTAGTCACCGGAAGGCAGCTGTGGATCGCTTGCCCCCAGCTCCTGCCAGGCGCTATCAGACAGCGGCTTATAGGTCGCTGTGATGCTGCCCGTTGAACGGGTGCTGTCGGTCACCTTCATGCCCACTTTTTCAAGCGTTGCTGGCAGGCGCTGCCAGGTCTGATTAAACGGCGCACGCACCACCAGCATTGGCAGGCCGGTATCGTCTGCACCGCTCTGCACATCAAACGTTGAACCGTTACGGTTCTGCGCGGCGTTTGCGGCATCGGTAGCGTTTTTATCCAGACCTGCGGCAATCACGTTCAGCATTTCAGTGCTGTAGCGCTGCATGGCGGCCGGATCGGCAACCGGTTTACCTGCCTGCTCAAGATTCAACAGCTTAACGGTAACCGCCTGCTGATAACCCTGCGGCTTAACGGAGACTTGATAACGACCACGATACTGCTGGTCTTCATCGAGACGGTTCCACTCAATCCAGTCGGTGGTTAAGGTCTGGCTGGCGTCGTCGCGTTTATCAATCGTATAGTTTTTCGACTGAATAACGCTCACAACCTGCGGCCACAGCGTGGCACCGCGTGCGCTTTCCACCAGCAGAGACGCCGTATCACCGGTGAACTGGGTACGCGCCCCGCTCACCAGCGCCAGAGGCTGTGCTGGCGGACGAATATCAAGCGCCTTACCGACCAGACCGCTGCCGTTGGTCACGGGGATATTATAATCGCCGTTCTGAATCGGCAGGATCATACCAGCCGGTGCATGAAGTTCAGCAAGCGGGGTCGCATCCAGATAGGATTCATCACCGCTCACCTGGCGCTTGTAGCGCGAGTCTGAACTACAGGCAGCGAGCAGCATAACAAGCGAAACACTCGCAACCTTCGCCAGGCGCGACTTCTGTACTGAATAAGCCATCAAATCTCCCTAAACTTTACAGCAAACCGGCATGCTTCAGCGCTGCCCTGACGATGTCGCGACCGTGGTCGGTAATCGGTGTCATTGGCAAACGCAGCGTATCGGATGCTACAAGCCCCAACTCCTTACACGCCCATTTCACTGGGATCGGATTGGGTTCGACAAATAATTTATTGTGCAACGGCATCAAACGCTGATTAACGACACGCGCTTCATCAAAGTGACCGGCTGCGGCCAGTTTGCACATGTCAGCCATATCGCGCGCCGCAACGTTTGCCGTTACGGAGATCACGCCATGACCACCGAGCTGCATAAAGTCCAGCGCGGTCGCATCATCACCACTCAACAGGATAAAGTCGTCTGAAACCAGCTCTTTGATCTGATGAACGCGGCTTAAGTTCCCTGTCGCCTCTTTAATACCGATAATATTTTTTACTTCCGAGAGACGACCAACGGTTTCCGGCAGCATATCGCAGCCGGTACGGGACGGCACATTATACAGAATTTGTGGCAAGTCAGTATGTTCAGCGATGGCTTTGAAGTGCTGGAACAACCCTTCCTGAGTAGGACGGTTGTAGTAAGGGGTCACCGTCAGGCAGCCCACGATGCCGCTGTCGTTAAAACGTTGGGTCAGACTGATAGCTTCTGCGGTTGCGTTTGCCCCTGTTCCCGCGATAACCGGGATACGCCCGTCAGCCAGTTCCAGGGTCAGCATCACCACATCGCCGTGCTCTTCGTGGCTCAGCGTTGCAGATTCACCGGTAGTCCCTACCGAAACGATCGCCGAGGTTCCGTTGGCGACATGGTAATCAATGAGCTTCTTCATGCTTGACCGGCAGACATTACCTTTTTCATCCATCGGTGTAACAAGCGCGACAATACTTCCCGTGAACATGAGCCATCCTCTGTGCGAACAAGAGCCTCAATGTTACGTTTGGAACTGTAATAAAAGCAAGCGACCTGAGGCGCTCAGGCGGTTGTATGCATGTTTTTTTTATGCTTTCCTTAGGAAGACTTAACCATGCAAAGGAAGAACAGGTTTGACAACCTCATCACAACATTACCTGGTTATCACCGCGCTGGGTGCCGACAGACCGGGTATCGTGAACACCATCACCCGTCACGTGAGCAGCTGCGGCTGTAATATCGAAGACAGCCGCCTGGCGATGCTCGGCGAAGAGTTCACGTTTATCATGCTGCTGTCCGGAACATGGAATGCCATTACCCTTATCGAATCCACTTTGCCGCTGAAAGGCGCGGAGCTGGATTTGCTGATCGTCATGAAGCGCACCACCGCGCGCCCGCGTCCGGCTCTGCCTGCCACGGTCTGGGTACAGGTTGAAGTGCCTGATTCACCTCATCTGATTGAACGTTTTACGGCTCTGTTTGACAGCCATCAGATGAACATTGCCGAACTGGTTTCCCGCACGCAGCCGGGCGATGAAAACGCAATCCCGACGCTGTTTATTCAAATTACCGCACACAGCCCTGCCTCGCAGGATGCGTCAAATATCGAGCAAGCGTTCAAAGCCCTCTGTACAGAATTACACGCGCAAGGCAGTATAAGCGTCGTCGATTATTCGCAGCACGAACAGGATGGAGTTGAGTAATGAACCCACTGAAAGCCGGTGATATCGCACCGAAATTTAGCTTACCGGATCAAGACGGCGAGCAAGTAAATTTGACCGACTTCCAGGGACAGCGTGTTCTGGTCTATTTCTACCCGAAAGCCATGACCCCGGGCTGTACCGTACAGGCCTGCGGTCTACGCGACAACATGGATGAGTTGAAAAAGGTCGGTGTGGAAGTGCTGGGCATCAGCACCGATAAGCCAGAGAAGCTGTCACGCTTTGCGGAAAAAGAGCTGCTGAACTTCACGCTGCTTTCCGATGAAGACCACCAGGTTTGCGAGCAGTTTGGCGTCTGGGGTGAGAAGTCCTTTATGGGCAAAACGTACGACGGTATTCACCGCATCAGTTTCCTGATTGACGCTGACGGTAAAGTTGAGCACGTGTTTGATGATTTCAAAACCAGCAACCACCACGACGTGGTGTTGAAGTGGCTGAAAGAGAACGCGTGATCATTTTAGTGCCGGGTGGCGCTGCGCTTACCCGGCCTACAAGGTAAATGCAAAACGGTAGCATGCGCTACCGTTTTTAGTGTTTGCCCCCTCTCCCCGCGGGAGAGGGTTGGGGTGAGGGCATCAGCCCGCACTAAATCTACTTCTCTTCCACCGCTGGCACATCCGGCCACGCGTGGACCACGGCTTTAATCAGCGTCGCCAGCGGAATGGCGAAGAATACCCCCCAGAATCCCCACAGCCCGCCGAAAATCACCACTGACAGGATAATCACCAGCGGATGCAGGTTAACTGCTTCGGAGAACAGCACCGGTACCAGCAGGTTCCCGTCCAGTCCCTGAATAATCAGGTATACGGCGAAACAGCTCCAGAACTCCGTACCCAGACCAAACTGGAACAGCGCCACACCGACTACCGGAATGGTCACCACAAACGCGCCGATATACGGGATCAGAACCGAGAATCCGACCAGCACCGCCAGCAGCAGCGAGTAGTTCAGTCCGAAGATCACGAAGCCAATCCAGGTCGCCACGCCCACCACAATCATCTCCAGCACTTTGCCGCGAATGTAGTTGGTGATCTGCTGGTTCATCTCCTGCCAGACCTGACCGGCGAGACCGCGATTGCGCGGCAGCACGCGGCGCACCGCGTTCAGCATCTGCTCTTTATCTTTGACCAGGAAGAACACCATTAGCGGCACGAGAACAAGGTAAACCGCCAGCGTCAGCAGGCCTACCAGCGAGGCCAGAGAGTATTTCACCACCGAGTCACCCATGGTCATGATGCGGGCGCGCATGTTTTCGGCCATCGCATCGATGATCCCGGCGTCCATCAGCGCAGGATAGCGGCGCGGCAGCGTGGCGGCAAAATCAGACAGTTTATTCAGCATGCCGGGCATATCGCGGATCAGGTAGATCCCCTGTTGCCAGGCGATGGGCATCACCACGAAGGACATCAGCAGCAGAATGCCGACAAACAGCACCAGAACAATGCTGGTCGCCCAGCGGCGGGAACAGCCGATATGTTCCAGACGCGCGGTGGGCCACTCCAGCAGATACGCCAGCACAATCGCCACCAGTAGCGGCGCCAGCAGGCCACTAAAGAAGAACAGGATACCGAATCCGGCAACCAGAATGACCAGCAAAGCAATGGCTTCCGGGTCGCTAAACCGACGCCGATACCACTGCATTAACATTTCGAGCATACAACCCTTCCCTGAATCGAATGGCGGGAGTGAGAGGGTGAATTGTATCTAACTGTCACAAAAAAGACTTTCCTTTTTGTTTCACTGTCAGGTTTCGCAAAACCCTGATGAATGGGATTTTCTTCATCTCTTAACACGGCTACACTCGCAGAGCAGCGGAGATGAACGTTATGCGGGTTCATCGGTCAAATTAGCACATCCAACATACAGGACAGTGGTTATGTTCAGGCAGTTGAGAAAAACACTGGTTGCGACACTGATTGCCGCCGTGACGGTGGGTCAGGTGTTGCCCGCTTTCGCTGACTCGTCCGATTCATTGCCGGACATGGGCACCACGGCAGGAAGCACGCTCTCCATCGGGCAGGAGATGCAGATGGGTGATTATTACGTACGCCAGTTGCGCGGCAGTGCTCCGCTGATTAACGACCCTTTGCTGGTGCAATACATTAACGGCCTGGGGATGCGTCTGGTGGCGCACGCCGACTCGGTAAAAACGCCCTTCCACTTCTATTTAATCAATAACGACGAAATCAACGCCTTCGCTTTCTTTGGCGGGAACGTGGTGCTGCATTCGGCGTTGTTCCGTTATTCCGATAACGAAAGCCAGCTGGCGTCCGTCATGGCGCACGAAATTTCGCACGTCACCCAGCGCCATCTGGCGCGTGCGATGGAAGATCAGAAGCGTAACGCCCCGCTAACCTGGGTGGGCGCGCTGGGCTCTATTCTGCTGGCGATGGCCAGCCCGCAGGCCGGGATGGCGGCGCTTACCGGGACGCTGGCGGGGACGCGTCAGGGGATGATCAGCTTTACCCAGCAGAATGAGCAGGAAGCAGACCGCATCGGCATTCAGGTTTTACAGCGTTCCGGCTTTGACCCGCAGGCCATGCCGAGCTTCCTGGAAAAACTGCTCGACCAGGCACGCTACTCGTCGCGCCCGCCTGAAATTCTGTTGACCCACCCGCTGCCGGAAAGCCGCCTCTCGGATGCGCGTAACCGAGCCAACCAGATGCGTCCGGTCGTGGTGCAGTCTTCGCAGGATTTCTACATGGCCAAAGTGAGAACGCTTGGCATGTACAACTCCGGACGTAATCAGCTCACCAGCGATCTACTGGACGCGCTGGCGAAAGGCAACGTGCGCGAGAAAAACGCGGCGCAGTATGGTCAGGCGCTCCAGGCGATGGAGGCCAGCAAATACGATGAAGCGCGAAAAGCGCTACAGCCGCTGCTGGCGGCGGCGCCTGACAATCCGTGGTATCTCGACCTCGCCACCGATATCGATCTGGGGCAGAAAAAAGCGACCGATGCGATTAATCGCCTGAAAGGGGCGAAAGATCTTCGTAATAATCCAGTATTGCAGCTTAACCTGGCGAACGCCTACCTACAGGGCGGCCAGCCCGGCGAGGCGGTGACCATTCTGAACCGCTACACCTTTAACAATAAAGATGACCAGAACGGCTGGGAGCTGCTCGCCCAGGCCCAGGGGCAACTGGGTAACCGCGATCAGGAGCTGGCCGCGCGTGCGGAAGGTCTGGCGCTGGCGGGTCGTCTCGATCAGGCCATTTCCCTGCTGAGCAGCGCCAGCTCGCAGGTGAAGCTTGGCAGCCTGCAACAGGCCCGCTACGATGCGCGAATCGACCAGCTGCGCGGCCTGCAACAACGCTTTAAGCCGTACGAGAAGATGTAATAAAGGAGAAGTCATGACAGACGCGGTAAAAATTTACCATAACCCTCGCTGCTCCAAGAGCCGAGACACCCTCAGCCTGCTGAAGACTAACGGCATCGAACCGGAAGTGGTGCTGTACCTGGAGACGCCGCCGGACGCGCAGACTATCCGCCAGCTGCTGAAGATGCTGAACATGGGCAGCGCACGCGACCTGATGCGTCAGAAAGAAGAACTGTATAAATCGCTCAATCTGAACGATACCAGTCTCACTGAAGATCGGCTGATTCAGGCGATGGTCGACAATCCAAAGCTGATTGAGCGCCCGATTGTGGTGGCGAACGGCAAGGCGCGTATCGGCCGTCCGCCGGAAGACGTGCTCGAGATCGTCTAATCGTTACGCCGCAGCGCTTCCAGAAACGCCTGCGGCGTACGCTCTCCCAGCTTTTTCTGCGCTTTTCCCCGGTTGTAAAACTCACACAATTGGATCAACAGCTCTCCCATCGGTTCACTGTTCACCCGCGGAATGATTTCGCGTAACGGCACGGTGACCTGAAGAGCGAGATAATACTGTGAATGCACTTTTACGGTGACGTTATGCTCCGGCAAGTTCACTTCCAGCCCAAAAGTCTCAACAGATTGAATATCAGCCGGACAGGCAGCCAGCACCTCGTTCGTCCAGCGGGTCAGCAACTGCGGCGATACGCCAGCATAAAGCCGGGCGTAACACCAGCCGCTGACGGGTTCACGCGCCCAGAGCAGGTGTTGCTCGCCACCGTCGTCCATATGTAGCGACAGCGGCTGATGATGCAGGAGTAGCTTCTGCGGCATGATCCCGGCCTTCAGCGCCTTTTTGCCCTGCAACGACGCCCCCTTTTGTTTTAGCGAGGCTGGTTTGAGGTAGCGGTTCAGGGTCGCGCGGGAAACGGCGATCCCGAGTCCGTCATTCACCAGCAGCAGCAGTTCATCCAGCGGTGCCCCTGTGATATCCCGCAGGGCATTTATCAGTGCCGCCTGCTCTTGTCTCAGCGCTTTGTGTATCACTTTTGGCGTTGTGTGGTTATCCGAAACCTGGTCGCGGTTGCGCCAGCGCCTGACGGTGGTGACCGAGATCCCCAGCTCAACGGCAAGCTCTCTGTCGCTTTTATCTGACTGCTGAAGATAACGACGGATACGCGGCGTAGTGGTGGCGTTGGCATGCAGTTTGATTTCCATCGCGCCTCTCCTTAACTAATCTTATGAGATTTATATCAGAGCAGCGAATGCTTTGTGACCGATTTCACCTTTCGCTCGCCACGCTTCACTGATAATCCACAGACATAACATAAACAACACCCCTCAATCTTGTACGGAGTTCACAATGAACAATGTTCTGGGATTTCTTGAAGCAAAACTGATGCCGCTGGCGGCGAAAACGGCCCAGCAGCGTCATCTTGGGGCCATTCGCGGCGCCTACGTGTCATTCATGCCGTTTATTATCGTCGGCTCCATTCTGCTGGTGATCTCCTCCTTCCCGAATCAGGCCTATCAGCAGTTTATGTCTCAGGCCTTTGGTGAGAGCTGGAGTGCAATTATAGAGATCCCGTTTAACGCGGTGTTCTCAACCATGTCGCTGTTTATCAGCTTCCTGGTGGCCTACCGCCTGGCTGAGCATTATGGAGAGGACCGCATCTCCTGCGGCATCCTGGCGCTGGTCGCGTTTCTGATCCTGACGCCTTTTATCAAAGTGGCGGAAAACGGCGGCATTACCGTGATGCCGGTGGAGTGGATTGGCAGCAAAGGGCTGTTCGTGGCGATGATCGGTTCCCTGCTGTGGACGGAACTGTTCTGCTGGCTGAAGCGCAAAAAGCTGGTCATCAAAATGCCGGACGGCGTGCCTCCGGCGGTGCAGGAGTCATTCGCGGCCCTGATCCCGGCCCTGCTGGTAATGATTCTGGTGCTGCTTATCCGCATCATCTTTGAAAACACCCACTACCACACCATCCACCAGTTTATTTATGAAGTGGTTGCCACCCCGGTACGCCACTACGGCACCTCTTATTTCGGGGCGCTGATGACCGTATTCAGCATCACCATTCTGTGGTCAGTGGGCATTAACTCCGGTTCGATGATCAACGGGATTATTCGCCCGCTGTGGATGGAGAACCAGACCGACAACATCGCCGCGATCCAGGCGGGAACGACGCCGCCGCACATCATCACCGAACAGTTTTTTGACATGATCTGGATGGGTGGCGCGGGCGCCACGCTGTCGCTGGTGATTGCGATGCTGATTTTCGCCCGCAGCAAAAACATGCGCGAAGTCGCGCGCCTCGGTGCGGGCGCGTCGGTGTTTAACATCAACGAACCGATTCTCTTTGGCCTGCCGGTGATCATGAACCCGATCATGCTCATCCCGTTCAATCTGGTGCCGCTGGTGCTGGTCACCGTGCAGTATGCGGCGATGAAAATTGGTGCGGTCGCCGTCACCACCGGGGTGTTTATCCCCTGGACGCTGCCGCCGGTTATCAGCGGCTTTATCGTCACCGGGCACCTGAGCGGCAGCGTGATGCAGCTGATCAACCTGCTGATTGGCGCCATGCTGTACCTGCCTTTCATGCGTATCCTGGATAAACAGTACCGCGCGGCGGAGCTGACTACCGCTACGCAACCCGACACCACCCTTGCAAAACAGGAGTAAAGCATGTGGGGAATTATCGCAACCTGGCGAATGGCGCTTGAAGGCGTCACGGAATCTGCGTCTGCGCTGGCTGCGGGCAAACCTGTCGCTCCGGCGGTGGTGGATGCCGTCGCCGCCGTCGAGGACTTTCCGTTTTATAAATCCGTCGGCTACGGCGGGCTGCCGACCGAGAACGGCGAGGTAGAGCTGGACGCGGCCTATATGGACGGCGACACGCTGGCGTTCGGCGCCGTGGGCAATCTGGTGGATATCGCCAACCCGGTGCGCGTGGCGCATGCGCTCAGCCGCCAGCGCTATAACAGCCTGCTGGTCGGCCAGGGCGCGCGCGAATGGGCGCTGAGTCAGGGCTTTGCCGATAAAACCATGCTCACGGATCGCGCCATGCAACACTACCGTAAGCGCTGCCGCGAAACGCTGGACAAGGGGTTAAGCCCCTACGACGGACATGACACCGTCGGCATCATCGGCCTCGATAAACAGGGCTCGATGAGCGTCGCCACCTCCACCAGCGGCCTGTTTATGAAAAAACGCGGTCGCCTCGGTGACTCACCCATCATCGGCTCCGGCTTTTACTGCGACAGCGAAACCGGCGCGGCCACCGCCACGGGCGTCGGTGAAGATCTGATGAAGGGCTGTACCAGCTACGAAATCGTTCGCCGGATGGCGCAAGGGATGACGCCGCAGCAGGCGGCGGATTCGGTGGTGTTCGAACTGGAAGACAAGCTGATGTCGCGCTTTGGCCGCGCGGGCGATCTCTCCGTAGTGTGCATGAACAGCAAAGGAGAATTTGGCGCCGCGACCAACATCAAAACCTTCTCGTTTGTGGTGGCGACGGCTCGCCAGCCCCTCACCGTTTTCCGTACTGAACGCCTGCGGGAGAAAACGCACTATCACGCGGTAGATGAGGAGTGGATGCAGGCCTATGCCGCGCGGATCTGCGCACCGATTGAGGAGTCATGATGATCACATACCAGTTTATCAACGCGCTTTCAGACGCGAAGCCGCAAAGCCATTTGATTGCGCGCGCTGACAGTTCCCTGTTACCGGAAAGCGCTCTTGTCGCTGAAATGCGCCAGCAGAGCACCGTCGCGGACGCGCGCTTTGGCTGCGCGCCGTTTGCCCGCATCACCCTTTTGCCGGATGCGCTCTGGCATGACGCCCTGACCGAAGGGTTGCTAACCGCTCTGCGACCGCTGCTTGCCGCCCCCGCCAGCGCCGAACTCGTGCTGGACGTGACGGATATTGACGATGTGGTGCTGGCGCAGGTACTGCGTTTTCTCTTTAATCAGGCGCACAGGCTCAGTGACCTGAAGCTGAAGAAGACGGACGAAGCGCTGCGTCTTACCTGCATCACTGCCCTCTGCTTGCCGGAACAGCAGGCGAAGCTGGAGACGACCTTCCGCCAGCAGCAGACCATTGCGCTCGGCATGGTTGCGGCGCGACGTCTGGCGGATATGCCGTCCGACCGCTGCACGCCGCAGTTTGTGGTGGAAGAGGCGCAAAAACTGTGTGCCGCCAGCCCTGCCCTGCGCTGCGAGGTGTTGGATGAAAAGCAAATTGTTGAGCAGGGGCTGGGGCTACTGCACGCCGTTGGCAAAGGGGCGACCTGCCCACCGCGTCTGCTCGCTATTCACTATAACGGCGTGTCTGATGGCCCGGTGCGCTGCTACGTGGGAAAAGGCATTACCTTTGACACCGGCGGCCTGTGGCTGAAGGAAGGCGCGGGCATGTACACCATGAAATATGACATGTGCGGCGCGGCTAACGTGCTCGGGCTGATGCTGACCGTTGCGGAGCTGAAATTACCCGTGCGCATCATGGGCGTGCTGGCGCTGGCGGAAAACGCCATCGGCCCCGACGCCATGCAGCCCGGCACGGTGGCGATGGCCTGCAACGGCACCACCGTTGAAATCAACAATACCGATGCCGAGGGCCGGCTGGTGCTGGCAGACGCTATCGCCTGGGCGAGTCAGCGCCATCCGCAGGCTCACTATATCATTGATATGGCGACCTTAACCGGAGCGGTGGTGAAAGCGCTGGGGTATGAGCTGAGCGGACTGATGACCCAGGATGAACCGCTGCGTCAGGCACTGACGCTCGCGGGCAAACGGAGCGGCGACGAGGTGTGGTCCCTGCCGCTGGATGCGCGGCTGAGAAAGCAAACCGACAGCGCGATTGCCGATCTGTGCAACACGCCGACCAACAATGCGGCGATCAGCGCGTCGGCGGCGTGGCTGCTGCACCATTTCTGCCCGCCGACCATTCCGTGGGCGCATCTGGATATCAGCGGGACGGCGCTGTGGCGTGAAAGCGGACGAAGCGTGGCGTCGGGAAGGCCGATTCCTCTGCTGGTGGAGCACTTGTTGGGGGATCTTTAGCCGGGTGGCGGCTGCGCCTTACCCGGCCTACAAGGTATGACGGGTTTTCGTAGGCCCGGTAAGCGCAGCGCCACCGGGCAAAAAACTCAAAGCTTAAGAATATCTTTCACAAACGGAATGGTCAGCTTGCGCTGGGCGGTGATGGAGGCGCGATCGAGCTGATCGAGCGTATCAAAGAGCGTGCGCATCTCCCGATCCAGACGTTTGAGCAGGAAGCGCCCTACGTCTTCCGGCAGTTCAAATCCGCGCAGTCTGGCGCGCAACTGAAGCGCCTGGAGTTTGTCTTCATCCGACAGCGGTTGCAGCTTGTAGATTTGCCCCCAGTCCAGACGAGACGCCAGATCCGGCAGTCCCAGATTGAGCTGGCGCGGCGGACGATCGCCGGTGATCAGCAGCCGGGTTTTGCCCGACTCCAGAATGCGGTTGTAGAGGTTAAAGATCGCCATTTCCCACGGTTCGTCCCCCGCCACGCATTCGATATTATCGATGCAGACCAGGGAGAGATGTTCCATGCCCTCCAGCACCTCAGGCACAAACCAGGTGCGTTTATCCAGCGGCACATAGCCTACCGCGTCACCGCGCGCCGAAAGCTCCGCACAGGCGGCATGCAGCAGGTGGCTGCGTCCCGCGCCTTCGCGTGACCAGATATAGATGTATCCGCTGTGTTCCTGGCGCAGCACGTTTTGCAGTGCAGCCAGTAAAGAGGGGTTATCACCCGGCCAGAAACTCGCGAAAGTTTCGTCGTCAGGGAGATAAAGTGGCAGAGAGAGCTGTGCCGGTCCGTTCAGAAATACCTCAACCAGAGATCTTACATAAAATCGGAATGGAGTTTAACACGGAACCTGCAAGGAGAGAACCGGGCGATCCTTCGCCCGGCATGACGATCAATGTGGCGCTTTTTCGCTGTCGTCCGCGTCCAGCACTACCTCTTCCGGGCGGATCACCGAGATCAGCTTGAAAATCAGGCTCAGGCCGACGCCGACGATGGTCGCCAGCGCCATCCCCTTCAGCTCTGCCGCGCCGATGTGCACCTTCGCGCCGCTCACGCCGATAATCAGGATAACGGAAGTGAGGATCAGGTTCTGCGCCTTGCTGTAATCCACTTTGGATTCAATCAGCACGCGAATACCGGAGGCACCGATCACCCCGTACAGCAGCAGAGAAACGCCGCCCATCACCGGAACCGGGATAATCTGGATCGCCGCCGCCAGTTTACCAACGCAGGAGAGCAGAATGGCGATGATCGCCGCGCCGCCGATAACCCAGGTGCTGTAGACGCGGGTGATCGCCATTACGCCGATATTCTCACCGTAAGTCGTGTTTGGCGTGGAGCCGAAGAAACCAGAGATGATGGTGGAGAAACCGTTGGCAAACATGGAGCGATGCAGGCCCGGGTCTCGGATCAGGTCGCGCTTCACGATGTTCGCCGTCACCACCAGGTGGCCGACGTGCTCAGCAATCACCACCAGCGCGGCAGGCAGAATAGTGAAAATGGCGAACCATTCAAAGCGCGGGGTGTAGAAGGTTGGCAGCGCGAACCAGTGCGCCTCGGCAATCGGGGTGGTATCCACAACGCCCATCACGAAGGAGAGCGCGTAACCCGCCAGCACGCCGATCAGGATCGGGATAATCGCCATAAAGCCGCGGAACAGGACGGAACCGAATACCGTCACGCCCAGCGTCACCAGCGAAATAATAATGGTTTTAGAATCCGGTGACTGACCGTCCGCAGGCAGCAGCCCGGCCATGTTCGCCGCCACGCCCGCCAGCTCCAGGCCGATGACGGCAACGATGGCCCCCATTGCCGCAGGCGGGAACATCACGTCCAGCCAGCCGGTACCGGCTTTCTTCACAATGAAGGAGACCAGGCAGAACAGCACGCCGCACATGATAAAGCCGCCCAGCGCGACCTCATAACCCAGCGGCAGCAACAGCAGAACCGGGGAGATAAACGCGAAGCTCGACCCGAGATAGGCCGGGATTTTGCCTTTACAGATGAAGAGGTAAAGCAGCGTACCGATGCCGTTAAACAGCAGCACGGTAGCCGGGTTAATGTGAAACAGGATTGGCACCAGCACGGTTGCGCCAAACATGGCGAACAGGTGCTGCAAACTAAGCGGGATTGTCTGTAAAAGCGGCGGTCTTTCACTCACCCCGATAGCACGGCGCGTCATAGTGTTTTCCTCTGAGTGTCATTGTTGGTTTTAATTCAAAAAAAAGCCGACTATCAAAGTCGGCTTCTTTATCGTTATTCGATTATTTAGTACCAAAAATCTTATCGCCGGCATCGCCGAGCCCCGGGATGATGTACCCGTGCTCGTTCAGTCCCTGGTCGACAGACGCGGTATAGAGTTCAACGTCCGGGTGCGCTTTTTCCAGCGCCGCGATACCTTCCGGCGCCGCAACCAGCACCAGCACTTTGATGCTGCTGCATCCCGCTTTTTTCAGCAGGTCGATGGTGGCGATCATCGAACCGCCGGTCGCCAGCATCGGGTCAACCACCAGCGCCATACGCTCGTCGATGTTAGACACCAGCTTCTGGAAGTAAGGAACCGGCTCAAGGGTTTCTTCGTTACGGTAGATCCCCACCACGCTGATACGCGCGCTTGGGACGTGCTCCAGTACGCCTTCCATCATGCCCAGACCCGCACGCAGGATTGGCACCACGGTAATTTTTTTACCTTTGATCTGCTCAACCTGTACCGGACCGTTCCAGCCTTCGATGGTCACTTTTTCCGTTTCCAGATCAGAGGTCGCTTCGTAGGTCAGCAGGCTACCCACTTCAGAAGCCAGTTCGCGAAAACGCTTCGTGCTGATGTCATGCTCACGCATCAGGCCCAACTTGTGTTTAACGAGTGGGTGTTTCACTTCCACAATCTTCATTCTCTTTCTCCTCTGAGGTGGCATCCGCAAAAAAATCGCGGGATTATACCGCTTTTTTCGGATTGCGCCATACCCATCTTGCTTGACGTATATCAATCAAAGTGATTTAGAGACAAAAAAACCGGAGGCGAAGCTCCGGCTTGGGTGCGGGATTCTGCCGGGTGGCGCTGCGCTTACGCGGGCCTACGTGTAGTGTAGGTCGGGTAAGCGTTAGCGCCACCCGACAATTACAGGTTATCGCCGTTGCTGGCAATCACCTGCTTATACCAGTCGAACGATTTCTTCTTGCTGCGGTTCAGCGTGCCGTTACCTTCGTTATCTTTATCGACAAAGATAAAGCCGTAGCGTTTTTTCATCTCGCCGGTGCCGGCAGAGACCAGGTCGATACAGCCCCACGGCGTGTAGCCCATCAGATCTACGCCGTCTTCCACCACCGCTTTTTTCATCTCGCGGATGTGCGCGGAAAGGTAGTCGATGCGGTACTGGTCGTTCACCGTGCCGTCGCTCTCCTGCACGTCGATCGCGCCAAAGCCGTTCTCAACGATAAACAATGGCAGCTGATAGTGATCCCAGAACCAGTTCAGAGAGTAGCGCAGCCCGACAGGATCGATCTGCCAGCCCCAGTCCGATTTCTGCACGTACGGGTTAGAGACCAGGCTCTTGCTCTCGTCGTAGTCCAGCAGCGGGTTGTCCGCGGTCGCTTTGGTGGCAAAAGACATGTAGTAGCTGAACCCGATGTAATCCACGCAGCCCTGCGTCAGCGCCACTTTATCTTCTTCGGTGATATCCAGCGCGAAGCCGCGACGTTCAAAGTAGTTGAGCAGATGCTGCGGATACTTGCCGCGCACGTGAACGTCGGTGAACCAGTAGCGACGATGCATGGCGTTCATCGCCATCATCATATCGTCCGGGGCACAGGTCAGCGGATAGATGGGGCACATGGCAATCATGCAGCCGATTTGCAGCGACGGGTTGATCTCGCGCCCCGCCTTCACCGCCAGGGCACTGGCCACCAGCTCATAGTGCGCCGCCTGGAACATCACCGGCTCGCGATCTTCTCCCGGCGCATATTTCAGCCCGGAGTTGGTAAACGGCGCAAAGTCTTCGTGGAAGTTGGCCTGGTTGTTGATCTCGTTAAAGGTCATCCAGTACTTCACTTTATGCTGGTAGCGCTCAAAAACGACCTTCGCGAAGCGAACAAAGAAGTCGATCAGCTTACGGTTGCGCCAGCCGCCGTATTCCGTCACCAGGTGGAAAGGCATCTCGAAGTGGGAAAGCGTGATCACCGGCTCGATGCCGTGCTTCAGGCACTCGTCAAAAAGATCGTCATAGAATTTGAGTCCCGCTTCGTTCGGCTCCAGCTCGTCGCCTTTCGGGAAGATACGCGTCCAGGCGATGGAGGTGCGGAAGCATTTGAACCCCATCTCGGCAAAGAGTTTGATGTCTTCTTTATAGCGGTGATAGAAGTCGATGGCTTCGTGGTTTGGGTAATTTTTCCCCTCCAGCACGCCGTTGGTGATTTCACGCGGTACCCCGTGGGCGCCTGCCGTCATGACATCGGCAACGCTCACGCCCTTGCCGCCCTCTTTCCAGCCGCCTTCGAGCTGGTGCGCCGCAACGGCCCCACCCCACAGAAAACCTGCTTTAAATCCTGACATTCGCTATCCCTCATTCTGCGTTATTTTCTGCAAAAACAGTTACAGAAACCGGTTTCAGTTTGATGATGTGCAAAGGGGATAGCCGTTGCAAGCAGATCGCCGAAACCGGTTTCATTTTCGTGAACAGAGTCAAGTTTGTTGCCCTGGACAGCCCGCACAGAAAAAAAGATCCTCGCGCCGAGAATAGGCTCGCAAACGTTTGCCTGGACTGTTAGAATTGCGCCGATTTTTCTTACTAGCTATGCAATCGCGTGGGGATTTAAGCCGTGACCAACAAAACTTCTCTCAGCTACAAAGATGCCGGTGTTGATATTGACGCAGGTAATGCGCTGGTTGACCGAATCAAAGGTGTGGTGAAAAAAACCCGCCGCCCGGAAGTGATGGGTGGCCTGGGTGGATTCGGCGCACTGTGCGCGCTGCCGCAAAAATATCGTGAACCTGTGCTGGTCTCGGGTACGGATGGTGTCGGTACAAAACTGCGCCTGGCGATGGATCTTAAGCGTCACGATACGATTGGTATCGATCTGGTGGCGATGTGCGTCAACGACCTGGTGGTACAGGGCGCCGAGCCGCTGTTCTTCCTCGATTACTACGCGACCGGCAAGCTGGACGTAGATACCGCAGCCAGCGTCATTAACGGTATCGCCGAAGGCTGCCTGCAATCCGGCTGTGCGCTGGTCGGCGGTGAAACCGCGGAAATGCCTGGCATGTATCACGGGGAAGATTATGACGTCGCAGGCTTCTGCGTCGGCGTGGTAGAAAAATCAGAAATTATCGACGGCAGCAAAGTGGCTGACGGCGATGTGCTGGTTGCGCTGGCCTCCAGCGGTCCGCACTCCAACGGCTACTCTCTGGTGCGTAAAATCCTCGAAGTGAGCGGTTGCGACCCGCTGACCACCGAGCTGGACGGCAAACCGCTGGCCGATCACCTGCTGGCCCCGACCCGCATCTACGTGAAAAACGTGCTGGAGCTGATTGAGAACGTTGACGTGCACGCCATCGCTCACCTCACCGGCGGCGGCTTCTGGGAAAACATTCCGCGCGTGCTGCCGGACAATACCCAGGCGGTGATCGACGCATCCTCATGGCAGTGGCCGTCCGTCTTCAACTGGCTGCAAACCGCAGGCAACGTGAGCTCTCACGAAATGTACCGCACCTTTAACTGCGGCGTGGGCATGGTTATCGCCCTGCCCGCCAGCGAAGCGGATAAAGCGGTTAAGCTGCTGACAGAAAAAGGTGAAAACGCGTGGAAAATCGGTACGATTAAAGCTTCCGATTCCGAACAGCGTGTGGTCATTGAATGAAAAACATCGTGGTGCTCATTTCCGGCAACGGAAGCAATTTGCAGGCAATCATAGACGCCTGCAAACAGAAGAAAATCAATGGCACCATTCGGGCAGTATTCAGCAACAAGGCCGATGCGTTCGGCCTTGAGCGCGCGCGGGAAGCGAACATTCCTGCGCACGCGCTGGAAGCCAGCCAGTTCGCCGGGCGTGAAGCCTTTGACCGTGAGCTGGTGCAGGAGATTGACGCCTACGCACCTGACGTGGTGGTGCTGGCAGGCTACATGCGCATCCTGAGCCCGGCATTTGTCGAACACTTCGCAGGACGACTGCTCAATATCCACCCTTCCCTGCTGCCAAAATACCCCGGTCTGCACACCCATCGTCAGGTGCTGGAAAACGGCGATGAGGAGCATGGTACCTCCGTGCATTTCGTCACCGACGAGCTGGACGGCGGTCCGGTCATTTTGCAGGCAAAAGTACCGGTCTTTGACGGCGACAACGAAGACGACGTGACCGAACGTGTGCAGACGCAGGAACACGCCATTTATCCGCTGGTGGTAAGCTGGTTTGTCGATGGACGTCTGGAGATGCGCAACGGCGCAGCCTGGCTGGACGGCGTGAAGTTGCCCCCGCAGGGTTATGCGGCTGAAGAGTAGTCTGTTTGAATTGCCCGGCGGCGCTTCGCTTGCACGGGCCTACGGTCCCGTAGGTCGTGGTAAGCGCAGCGCCACCCGACACCCCCTCCCCCAACCCTCTAAATTCCCCAACAAAAAAATAACTGTCATACTTTTCTGGCACTGTTGGACATATCGTGGAAATGCTCGCCATAATAAGGACGAGACGGATTTACCACGTCCTGTGATTGAACTGGAGTGTGAGCTGTAATGGGTCAGGAAAAGTTATACATCGAGAAAGAGCTAAGCTGGTTAGCATTCAACGAACGTGTACTTCAGGAAGCGGCCGATAAAAGCAACCCGCTGATTGAACGTATGCGTTTTTTAGGCATCTATTCCAACAATCTGGATGAGTTCTACAAGGTTCGCTTCGCCGAACTGAAACGCCGAATCATTATCAGCGAAGAACAGGGCTTAAACTCCCACTCGCGGCATCTGCTTGGAAAAATCCAGTCTCGCGTCATGAAAGCCGATCAGGAATTTGATGGCCTCTATAACGAGCTGCTGCTGGAAATGGCACGCAACCAAATCTTCCTGATCAACGAACGCCAGCTCTCCGTGAATCAGCAAAACTGGCTGCGCCACTATTTCAAACATTATCTGCGCCAGCACATTACCCCGATTCTGATCAACCGTGAAACCGATCTGGTGCAGTTCCTGAAAGATGATTACACCTATCTGGCGGTAGAAATCATTCGTGGTGAGACCATTAACTACGCGTTGCTGGAAATACCGTCTGATAAAGTCCCACGCTTTGTAAACCTGCCGCCGGAAACCCCGCGCCGACGTAAGCCGATGATCCTGCTGGATAACATCCTGCGCTACTGCCTGGACGATATCTTCAAAGGCTTCTTCGATTACGACGCGCTCAACGCCTACTCGATGAAGATGACCCGTGACGCCGAGTACGATCTGGTACATGAGATGGAGGCCAGCCTGATGGAGCTGATGTCTTCCAGCCTCAAGCAGCGCCTGACGGCGGAGCCGGTGCGGTTTGTCTATCAGCGCGATATGCCGGACGCGATGGTGGAGATGCTGCGCGATAAGCTGACCATCTCCCGCTACGACTCCATTATCCCCGGTGGGCGTTACCACAACTTTAAAGATTTCATTGGCTTCCCGAACGTCGGCAAGGCCAATCTGGTGAACAAACCGCTGCCGCGCCTGCGCCATATCTGGTTCGATAAGTTCCGCAACGGGTTCGACGCCATCCGCGAACGGGATGTGCTGCTCTACTATCCGTATCACACCTTTGAACACGTGCTGGAATTGCTGCGTCAGGCCTCGTTCGATCCGAACGTGCTGGCGATCAAAATCAACATTTATCGCGTGGCGAAAGATTCCCGTATCATCGATGCGATGATCCACGCGGCGCACAACGGCAAGAAAGTGACCGTGGTGGTTGAGCTCCAGGCTCGCTTCGACGAGGAGGCCAACATCCACTGGGCGCGCCGACTGACGGAAGCGGGCGTACACGTCATCTTCTCCGCGCCAGGGCTGAAAATTCACGCCAAGCTGTTCCTGATCTCCCGTAAAGAGGGCGACGACGTGGTGCGCTACGCCCATATCGGTACCGGGAACTTTAACGAGAAAACCGCGCGAATTTACACCGACTATTCGCTGCTGACTGCCGATGCCCGCATCACCAACGAAGTGCGTCGGGTGTTCAACTTCATTGAGAACCCGTACCGCCCGGTGAGCTTCGATTATCTGCTGGTGTCACCGCAGAACTCACGGCGCCTGCTGTACGATATGATCGATAAAGAGATTGCCAATGCGCAGAACGGCTTGTCGTCCGGCATCACGCTGAAGCTCAACAATTTGGTGGACAAAGGGCTGGTGGACCGCCTGTACGCGGCCTCCAGCTCCGGCGTTCCGGTAAATCTGCTCATTCGCGGCATGTGCTCGCTCATTCCGGAACTGGAAGGCATCAGCGACAATATCCGCGTGATCAGCATTGTGGATCGCTATCTTGAACACGATCGCGTCTATATTTTCGATAACGCCGGTGATAAGCGCGTATACCTCTCGTCCGCCGACTGGATGACGCGTAACATTGATTACCGTATTGAAGTGGCGGCACCGCTGCTGGATCCTCGCCTTAAGCAGCGTATCCTGGACATTATCGAGATCCTGTTCAGCGATACGGTGAAAGCACGTTATATCGACAAAGAACTCAGTAATCGCTATGTACCGCGCGGCAATCGCCGTAAAGTGCGCTCGCAGCTGGCGATTTACGATTACATTAAATCACTTGAGCAATCCGATTAACCTATGCCAATAAACGATAATACCCCACGCCCGCAGGAGTTCGCCGCGGTCGATCTTGGCTCAAACAGTTTCCATATGGTCATCGCCCGCGAGGTGGATGGCGCGATGCAGATCATCGGTCGTCTGAAGCAGCGTGTGCATCTGGCCGATGGTCTCGACGCGCGTAACATGCTGAGCGAAGAGGCCATGGAGCGCGGGCTGAACTGCCTGTCGCTGTTCGCAGAACGTCTGCAAGGCTTTTCGCCGTCCAGCGTCTGCATCGTCGGGACGCATACGCTACGCCAGGCGCTGAACGCGCCGGAGTTTCTTAAGCGCGCGGAAAAGGTTATCCCCTACCCGATTGAGATCATCTCCGGTAACGAAGAAGCGCGCCTGATTTTTATGGGCGTGGAGCATACGCAGCCGGAAAAAGGCCGCAAGCTGGTGATTGATATCGGCGGTGGCTCCACGGAACTGGTGATTGGTGAAGACTTCGAGCCGCGTCTGGTGGAAAGCCGCCGTATGGGCTGCGTCAGCTTCGCGCAGATGTATTTCCCGGGCGGCGTCATCACCCGCGAAAACTTCCAGCGCGCGCGCATGGCCGCCGTACAAAAACTGGAAAATCTGGCCTGGCAATACCGTATTCAGGGCTGGAACGTGGCGCTGGGCGCATCGGGTTCGATTAAAGCGGCCCATGAAGTGCTGCTGGCAATGGGTGAAAAAGACGGGTTTATTACGCCTGAGCGCCTGGTGAAACTCACCGAAGAGGTGCTTAAGCATAAGAGCTTCGACGCCCTGAGTTTGCCGGGTCTGTCCGACGAACGTAAAGCCGTGTTCGTACCGGGGCTGGCGATCCTCTGCGGCGTGTTTGACGCGCTGGCGATCAAAGAGCTGCGCCTCTCTGACGGCGCCCTGCGTGAAGGCGTGCTGTATGAGATGGAAGGCCGTTTCCGTCATCAGGATATTCGCAGCCGCACCGCGCAGAGCCTGGCCAACCAGTACAACATCGACCGCGAACAGGCGAAACGGGTGCTTGAAACCACGGTTCAGATGTACGAGCAGTGGGAGGAGCAGAATCCGAAGCTGGCGCATCCGCAGCTGGCCGCGCTGTTGAAATGGGCCGCCATGTTGCACGAGGTGGGGCTGAACATTAACCACAGCGGAATGCATCGCCATTCAGCCTATATTCTGCAAAACAGCGATCTGCCTGGCTTCAACCAGGAGCAGCAAACCATGATGGCGACGCTGGTGCGCTATCACCGCAAAGCCATCAAGCTCGACGATCTGCCGCGCTTTACGTTATTTAAGAAAAAGCAGTTCCTGCCGCTCATTCAGCTGTTGCGCCTGGGCGTGTTGCTCAATAATCAGCGACAGGCAACCACCACGCCGCCGACGCTGAAGCTAAAAACGGATGACTATCACTGGACGCTGAGCTTCCCGCACGACTGGTTTAGCCAGAACGCGCTGGTGCTGCTGGATCTGGAAAAAGAGCAGCAGTACTGGGAAGCGGTCACCGGCTGGCTGTTGAAGATTGAAGAAGAGAGTTCTGAGGCGGCAGCGTAACGGCTCAGGCGCTCTCCTGAGTAGGCTGCGTGTTGAGCAACGTATCAAGCTCAGCCGGCAACCCAATCAAATAGCCCTGCACATAATCGATACCTAGCGCGTGCACCGCGCTACGTATCTCTTCCGTTTCCACATATTCCGCCACCACCAGCATTTTCTTCATCCGGGCCAGATGGCAAATGGAAGCCACAATCTGGTAATCCAGGCTGTTGCTGACAATATTGCGAATAAAACCGCCGTCGATTTTGAGAATGTCTGCGTCCACGCTTTTTAACCGCGCATAGCTGGCGTAGCCCGTGCCAAAATCATCAATGGCGATCCGGATGCCCATTTTTTGTAATTTCCTGAGGGTCGACGCCGCCAGATCCGCATGACCAAAGGCGCTGCTTTCGGTCACTTCAAAGATCAGCTGCCACGCTTCAACGGCGTATTTGGCTAACAGGCGGCTCACTTCAAGCGGGAACTGCGCCCGGTAGGCGGTAGAAGGTGCGAGGTTGATCGCAAAGCGCTGGCCCGGCAAACGCTGGCGGTGCTGTGCCAGAAAACTCAACGTATGCTCCAGTACCCATAAATCAACACGCGACGATAAACCAAACTCCTGTGCAATGGGCAGGAACTGCTCGGGAAAGATCAGCGCCCCGTTATCATCACGCATTCGCAGCAGCACCTCGTGATAACAATCACCGCGCAGCCCGCGAACAGGCTGAACCAGCAGGGTAAAAGCGTCCTGCTCCAGCGCGGCCTGCAAACGACTCATCATCGCGACCTTATCTTTCAGGCTACGCTGCAAATGAACAGCCCCGCGCTGCTGAAGATTTTCCGGGTGGTTGGTAGAAAGGGAGAGATCGGCCACGATACCCAGTTCCCCCAGCACCAGATAGAGATGATTGACGGGTGAGCGTACATAGCAATAGCTCACGCCGACCTGAGGCTGTACCGGCATACCATCCCAGATAAAAACAAACTGCTTGATATGCTCGTCCAGCGTTTCAATGCGCTGTTGATGCGACTCCGCCTCCAGACGCACCGCCATGTCATACCCGGTGAGGTGATAGACTCGCTCATTGGGCTGAAGGGTGCCGTTTATCCATTGCGCCAGCTGCTGTTTATACTGGATCCGCAGCATCACGCCGTAATTGCGTCCCAGCACCTCCAGCTCGGGCACGCGCAGTAAACAGAGCGCTGACCACGGATGACTGGCCAGCTCGCGCGACAGCGCCCGCAGGTTGGGCATATGCACCACCGGATCGAGAAAAGCCTGACTGCGGGAGCGAATATTGATGGCCCGCTGACGTGTCGCCAGCATCGACATGTACGTCACAACGAAGGAAAAGACCAGATAGCTGGATGAGGTGATCGCCAGCTGAATGCCATACCCCTCTTGCACCGGAATGTAGTGATAAAAAAAGTGAATCGACACCAGCAGGACCGGCGTCCAGATGAGTGACATCAGCTTGTAGCCAAAGCGCATCGCCCCCCAGAGCATCACGGGCATCAGCAGGGACAAGGTGTAGTTGGTACTGAAAATGGAACTGTTTGCATTCATAGGCAGCAGCAGCATGACCAGCAACCCGCCCAGGGCTATAAACCACACCACAAACTCAAAGACCGTCACCTTTTTGTCTATTTGCGCGCGGAGCTGGGACATCAGTCCCTTGATATAGCGCGGATGACGTATCAGACGGATCAGCAGGTAGCTTAGCGGCACGCCCGTCAGCCCGCTCACCAGCAGCCCCTGATAGTTAATAAGGGTCCGAATATTGAGGGGATTCAGTCCTGCGAGGCTATGGCGGCTCTCATAGACGCCGAGATAGACCGCAAACTGAAACAGCAGCAGAAATAGCGTTGCCGGGCAAAACACCTGCCAGAAAATACGCTGCCCCATCAGGCGTATGTCACCGTAAGCGGTCATATTGCGCCGGGGCGCAAATACGCGATAACCGCCCCAGCTGAGCACCAGAGGAACGATAAAATGCAGAATGCCGGCCATGGCTTCAAATAACCCAACGGAGGGGTAATAACGTAAAAACAGCGACACCACCACCCCGGGGAGGGCTTCCAGGCCAAAGAATAACATCAGCGTCAGCAAAAAGGAGAGCGGGAGATAATAGAGCGCAACGATACCGTCGCCCAACTGCGTTAAGGTATTAGCCACACTAAGCACCGGGAGTAACACGACGGGTAAAATAAGAGGAAGTGCCCACCAGCGGTCTTTATTTTGCTTCAGGATGTGGTGAATATTCATAGATGCTCGTTTACAACCCTTGCGCTCCAGAGGGTAAATGAAGACAGGCATCCAACCTGACGTACACGTTGCCTGGAAATTCCTGGCAAGCACAGTGGAGGAGGGATTTTAAATAGCAACGACGGGATGCGGTTGACCTAAATCAAATTAATTTATCTGAATAAACCTTTTTCACGTTTTTTTTGAATATTTTTCCTGTAATTATCAATGCGATAAATAAAAGCGTTGTTTTTAATAACATAAATTAATGTAAGCATTGACGCTATTTTACATTTCGCCGAATTGACCCTGACTTGCGGCTGTGCCTTAATAGCCGTATCGCCCAAAAGGGTATACTCAGGAAAAGAAAGTGAGTCAGGCTACGCGTATGCGAAAACGACATCGATTTAACACCCGGATGACCCGCATCATACTGCTTATCAGTTTCCTGTTTTTCTTTGGCCGCTTTGTTTATTCCTCCATTGGCGCCTGGTATCACCATCAGGACAAAATTCAGTCGCAGCAAACCAGTCTTAGCGTTGAAACGCCCGAGCGCTAACGTACCGGGTGTTTTTGCACTATTCGAATAATGCCTGCAATCCTTTTGTACGAGCGATTTCATCCGACCGGGTATGGTCATCACCGCAGATTTACCTCGGGTTGACGCGGGTCTTTTCCGGACTGGCGATAGCCGCCAACTATCTCCGATACCTAAAATGATTATCTGTCAGATGGCGGGTCGGGTCGGGAAAAAGTGACTCACGTGGCGTGGGATAACAAACCAGGATGGCTCGTGGTTAGTAAGAGTGAGCGGATGAATGATCCTGAACCTGAGCGCGCGATGGCAAAGTTTCGCAGGTCGGGTAGGCTCAGCGCCACCCGACAAGAAAAGCCGATTTCAGCGCCTGTTATCTACAGGATAACTCCTGTTAATCCATGCGTGGTCCTTCTCCCACGTAAACATCCATTTGCGCACCGGGCCGGCCATCACGTTGAGGTAATAACTGTCATACCCGGCCATCGTTGCCACAGGATGGTACCCCCTGGGCACCATCACCACGTCACGGTTATAGACCGCCATACACTCATCCAGCGTTCTGTCGTCGGTGTAGACGCGCTGCATGCAGAAACCCTGCGCAGGGTTAAGACGATGGTAGTAGGTTTCTTCCAGGTACGTCTCCTGCGACGGGTTATCGGTGTCGTGCTTATGACTGGGATACGAGCTGGTGCAGCCCTCACTGGTCCACACTTCCACCACCAGCAGGCTGTCGGCAGGTTTGTCTTCTGGCAGGATGTTGTGCACGTAGCGCTGGTTGTGGCCCATACCGCGCGCTTCGCCGTCGATATCCTGTGGGGCAATCAGCCGCGTCGGATACGCTCCTGTGCCCGGCGCAGCGCAGACGGCCAACTCCAGCTTAGTCAGCGCTTTCACCTCTACAGTCTCCTGTGGGGTCACGTAAACCGCCCAGGGCTTAATGCGCTCGAACGGACTCATCCGCTCGCCGATGTCGTTAAACCGGGCGGAAGGGGTGCTGATGGAAGCGCGACCGGCAACCAGCACCAGACAGCGCTCTTCGCTGACAGCAGGCAGCGTCAGCTGCTGCCCCTCCTGCAACTCATAAGCTTCAAAGCCGACATACCCCCAGTCAGCGCTTTCTGGCGTAACGGACTGCGTGCGCCCCTCCGCGTTCGGCTGTTGCCAGCGTGATAACAGACGTGACATGTCACCTCCTCAAATAAGTCCGGCATTGCGCGCCAGGCGGTGCAGGTTGTTATACCCCAGTCGGGCATAGGTAAGCGGATGGGCGATTGCCGGGTCCTGCTCGGCCTCCACCACCAGCCAGCCGTGATAATTCTGCGCTTTCAGCAGCCGCATGATGGGCGAGTAATTCACACAGCCGTCGCCCGGCACGGTAAACACGCCGCTCAGCACCGCATCAAGGAAGCTGGTTTTGCGGTTTTTGACCTCCGCCAGCACGTCGGCGCGCACGTCTTTGCAGTGAACGTGGTTGATGCGCGACGCCCAGCGCTGCGCCACCGCCAGCGGATCGGCCCCGGCAAAGGTCAGATGTCCGGTATCCAGCAGCAAACCGACCGCCTCCCCGGTGTGGATCATCAGGTTGTCCACTTCCTCAGCGGACTCAATTACTGTGCCCATATGGTGATGGTAGGCAATCTGCACGCCCTGCTGCTGGGTGTAGCGGGCAAATTCGGTGAGCTTCTCGCCATACTCTTTCCAGCGGGCCTGCGGGAAGCGCGGGCGCAGGTGCACCGGGGTCTGCTGCTCGCCATGAATGCAGCCGCTCACCTCCGCAAAGACCAGCACCTTCGCCCCCAACTCGCGCAGCAGCGTCAGGTGCGGCTGCACGGCGGCGATCTCCTCCTCCACGCTGCGCTCCAGCAGGCGGCCGGAGTACCAGCCGGAAACCAGCTGCAGGTCGTGGCGCTGTAGAACAGGGCCGAGCAGGTGCGCTTCGCGCGGGAATTTGTTCCCCAGCTCGAAACCGGCAAAGCCTGCCGCTTTGCCTTCGCTCAGACAGGTCTCCAGCGAGGTTTCCGCCCCGAGAGAAGGCAGATCGTCGTTCGTCCACGTCAGCGGGTTAATGCCTAATTGCACACTCATTGTCGTCTCCATTATGCGTGTCCGCGCTCGCGCCACCAGGCGATAAGCTGTAGGTAGTTGTCCCGGATGCGCGCCACCAGCTGCGCATCGTCAATATCATGTTTCAGCCACGCGCGGGAAGCATCGCCAAACAGCGTGCGTCCCACGGCGAAACCTTTCACCAGCGGCTGCCCCGCCGCGGCTCTGAAGTCGGCCCGGAGCTGTTCTGCCGGAGCATCCAGCCCGAGGATCACCACCCCACGGCAGTACGGGTCCCGGCGTTCGATAATCTCGCTCAACGCCGTCCAGCCCTCTGCGGAGAGCGGTGGCAGTTTCCACCAGTCGGGGTAAATCCCCAGGTTGTAGAAGCGAGAAATGGCCCGCAGGTAAAGTTCGTCGCTGCGCGGCATGCTGGCGGGCAAAATCACTTCCAGCAGCAGCTCGTGCCCGGACTGGCAGCAGGCGTGGTAGACCTCGGCGATTTTCTGCTCCTGCTCCAGGCGCAGGCCGTGGGCATCTTCCGGGTGGAAGAAGACCAGGCACTTCACCACGTGCTCCTGCGGCCAGCTGATAAGCTGGGTGCCGATGTTGCCGTGCTCCATCTCCAGAGGCCGGGAGCCAGGCAGCTCGATGGGGCGGCCAATCCACCACCCTTCCCCGGTGATGGCGTTCAGCGCGTCCTGACCAAAGGTGCCGTCGCACAGCAGACCAGCTTTACCTTCCAGCCCGGCGCGGCTCGCCGCCTCGCGGCTGGCCTGCAGGATCAGTTGCTTCAGCGCCGGAATGCGCTTAAGCGACGCGCCGCACTGCATCGCCATATCCTCAAGCTGGCTGCGGTGATCGAACGCCATCACGCACAGCTCCGGCCACTCGCGGCGACGGGTGGTCACCCGGTGGAGATGGTTAAGACGCGGGTCGAGATCCGGGCGCGGCACATCCGCAGCGCGGGAGAGATAGTCATCCAGCTCAATTTTGCTCGGCATCGCCGGGGCGCAGCCGTGGCGCGACACCACCAGCGCGCCGCAGGCGTTGGCATAGCGGCACGCCTGCTCCCAGCCCTCGTCGTTCAGGTAGCCGCGCAGCAGGCCGGACATAAATGCGTCCCCCGCGCCGAGGACGTTTAGCACCTCCACGCGCACGCCAGTCACCGTCAGGCCGTCGTCCAGACGAGGCGGAATAGCGTCTGTATAGACCGAGCAGCCCAGCGCGCCGCGTTTGCAGACCAGCGTCGCCTGACTCACGCCACGCACCTGAGCCAGCGCCTGTAGCGTATCCGTACTGCCACCCGCAATGTGAAACTCCTCTTCGGTGCCGACAATGACGTCGAAGAGGTGCAGCACCTCCTGTAGCTCACGGGTGACCTTGTCGGCGGCGATAAATCGCGTTTCACCGTCGCCTAAGGAGGTCAGCCCCCACAGCACCGGACGGAAGTCGATGTCCAGCACTGTGCGCACGCCGTGACGGCGGGCATAGCCCAGCGCCGTCAGCACCGCCTCGCGGGTCTGCGGATGAGAAAGATGCGTCCCGGTGATGGCAAGACAACGGGCGGAGGCAATGTAGCTTTCGTCCACATCGCTGGCCGTAATAGCCATATCCGCGCAGTTATCGCGATAAAAAATCAGAGGAAAAGTGTCCCGGTCTTTAATGCCGAGTAGCACCAGCGCCGTGAGGCGTTCTTTATCAATAATCAGATGGCGGGTATCGCAGCCAACCTGGTTGAGCTCTTCGCGCAGGAAGCGGCCCATATGTTCATCGCCAACGCGCGCCAGCATCGACGAGCGTAAACCCTGGCGCGCGGTGCCGTACGCCACGTTGCCGGAAGACCCGCCGAGATATTTGGCGAAGCTCGACGCGTCCTCCAGACGGGCACCAACCTGCTGGCTGTAGAGGTCTACCGCCACGCGGCCCATGCATATCACATCAAACTGCTTTTCCACGTTGATACCTCATCAGACAATATCGTTCACGTTCAGCCAGCGGCCTTCCAGGTGTGAGAGCGCGATCGCGTCCAGCACGCGCGACACCTTCCAGCCCTCTTCGAAGTCCGGCCACATTGGCGCGTCGGCGGCAATCCCGTCCACCAGGTCGCGCACCTCCACCGTTTTTTGATCGTTAAAGCCAATACCATGGCCCGCGCCCATGCAGAACGCGGCGTAGTCCGGGTGCGCCGGGCCAACGAGCAGCGTGCGGAACCCCTGACGGTTCACCGGATCGTCATGCAGATAGAGCTTCAGCTCCGCCATGCGCTCCTGGGTGAAGCTGATGGCGCCTTTGGTCCCGGTGATGACGTACGACAGCCCCATCTTGCGGCCGCAGGCGACGCGGGAGGTTTCAATGACGCCCTGCGCCCCGCTCGCGAAGCGCACCATCGCGTGGGCCTGATCCTCGTTTTCGACGGCAATCATCTCCGACGATCCGGCCTTCGCCGGGCGCTCCGGGACCACGATCTTCAGGTCGCCGCAGACCTGCTCGATATCCCCCACCAGGTACTGGGCCATATTGACGATGTGCGCCGCAAGGTCGCCCAGCGCGCCCAGCCCGGCGGTCTCTTTAAAGCAGTGCCAGTGAATGTGCGACAGCGGGTCGGCCATGTAGTCTTCGTTGTGGGTGCCGTAGAAGTGGATCACCTCGCCAATCTCGCCGCGGGCGATAATCTCCTTCGCCAGCTGCGCGGTCGGGTTCTTCATGTAGTTGAACCCCACCAGCGTTTTCACCCCGGCCCGCTTCGCGGCATCGACCATCGCGCGCGCGTCGTGGGCGTTAAGCGCCAGCGGCTTCTCCGAGTAGACGTGCTTGCCGTGGCGGATCGCCTCCAGCGCCATCTCTTTATGCAGATGGTTGGGTGAGCAAATATCCACTACATCAATGGCCGGGTCGGCCACCAGCGCCCGCCAGTCGCCAGTGGAGCGGTTGAAGCCAAACGCCTGCGCACGTGCTGCCGCCAGCTCCGGCGTCACTTCCGCCACCATCTCGCGCACCAGTGTGCCGCGCAGGTTGAACACCGTCGGGGCCTGGGCATAGGCGATGGCGTGCGCCTTGCCGATATACCCGGTGCCAATCAATCCAATACGAATCTCTTTCATCACGATCCTCACAGTGCGCCGCGACGGCTCTTGGCATAGGTATCGAATGCCACCGCCAGAACGATAATTAATCCGGTGATAATTTGCTGGTAGTAGGCCGAGACGTTCATCAGCACCAGGCCGTTAATCAGAATGCCCATGATGATGGAGCCGATAACGGTGCCGCCGATGCGCCCGTAGCCGCCCATCAGCGAGGTACCGCCGATCACCACCGAGGCGATAACGCGCAGCTCAAAGGAGATCCCGGCCACCGCCTCGGCGCTCCCCAGACGCGCGCTCAGAATGAAGCCTGCCAGTCCCGCCAGGCAGCCGATCAGCACGTAGACGCTGACCAGCACGCGCTTGACGTTCACCCCCGCCAGGCGCGCCGCCTCCGGGTTGCCGCCGATGGCGTAGACGAAGCGGCCCCAGCGGGTTTTATGCAGCGCCAGATAGCCGCCGACGGCGACGATGGCGAAGATCCAGATCGGAATGGAAATGCCGAGCAACTCCCCGCGCCCCCACCAGCGGTAGCCTGGGTCGAAACCGGCGATCGGCGCGCCATCGTTAATCACCAGCGTCAGGCCGCGCCAGATGGTCATCCCGCCGAGGGTGACGATAAACGGCGGCAGGCGCAGGCGGGTGACGCCCAGGCCATGGAGAAATCCAATCGCCGTGCCCATCGCCAGACAAATCCCCAGGCCAATCAGCCAGCTCATGCCGCCCCAGGCGTTCGGGTCAACGGTGGTAAAGTTGTCGCCCTTAATCACGTACGCCGCGGTCATGGCGCACACCGCCAGAATGGAGCCGACGGAGAGGTCGATCCCGGCGGTGAGAATAACGAAGGTCATCCCCACGGCCATGATCCCGTAGATGGAGACTTCGGTCAGAATGTTGAAAATATTGCGTTCAGAGAAAAAGTTGCTGTTCTGCGACTGGAAGAAGATCAGCAGCAGGATCATGAAAATCAGCACCCCGAAGCGCTCGAAGAAGGCGATGGGATCGATGCGTCCGGCGCGTTTGACCGGGGCCTGCGTTTTAGAAATCATCTGCGTCATGGGAAACTCCGTTATGCCGCGTTCAGGGCGTTATGGTTGATAGCCATCATCGTCATCAGCCGTTCTTCGTTAGCGTCGTCACCGTGGATCTCGCCGGTTACCCGACCTTCGCTGAGGGTGATGATCCGGTCAGACACCGCCATCACCTCAGGCAGATCGGAGGAGATCACGATCACCGCCACGCCCTTTTTTGCCATGTCAAACAGCACCTGATGCACTTCCGATTTGGTCCCCACATCGATGCCGCGCGTCGGCTCATCGACGATCAGCACCCGCGGGTTGAGTGCCATACAGCGCGCGAGGATGACTTTTTGCTGGTTACCGCCGGAGAGCTTGCGCACCTCCTGCGCGCTGTTGACCATTTTGATCTGAAGCGCCTGGCGGTAGGATTCAATCAGATCGTCTTCCTTGCGGGTGTTCACAAACCAGCGCCATTTCAGCAGCGAAGAGAGACAGGAGAGCGACAGGTTATCTCGGATCGACAGCCCCAGCACCGCCCCTTCCTTTTTGCGATCTTCCGGCACCAGCGCCACGCCCTGATCGAGGGCATATAACGGGTCACGCGGCTGATACGGCACGCCGTCCAGCTCAAAGCTGCCCGAGGTAAACGCGTCTGCGCCAAACAGGCAGCGCGCCACCTCGGTACGTCCCGCGCCCACCAGTCCGGCGATGCCCAGCACCTCCCCGGCGTGGACGTGGAAGCTGATGTCGTGCAGGGCAATACCGTGCGGATCCAGCGGCGGCTTCTCGCGGCTCAGCCCCTTCACTGCCAGGCGGACGGGTTTGTCTTCATGATGCGTTTCGCTGGCAGGACGACGGTTAAAGGCTACGTCGCGCCCGACCATCAGGCGGATCAGCTGCTCTACGTTGGTCTCCACCACCGCGCCGGTGCCGGTGAAGCGGCCGTCCTGGAAAACGGTGAAGCGATCGCAGAGCTGGAAAACTTCGTGCAGGCGGTGAGTTACATAGATAATACTCACGCCACGGTTTTTAAGCTCCCGCACCACGCGGTGCAGGCTTTCTACTTCGCTGTCGCTCAGCGCGGCGGAAGGTTCATCCATGATGATCAGCCGAGCGTTAAGGGTCAGCGCTCTCGCGATCTCCACCATCTGCTGCTGGGCCACACTCAGGCGGGCAACCGGTGTGGTCGGCGCAACATTCAGTTGCAGGTAATCCAGAATGACCTGCGCCTCCTGGTTTACTGCTTTTTCGTCAACGATCAGGTTGCGCCTGCGCGGTTCGCGCCCGAGAAACATGTTTTCCGCAACGGTCATGTTGGGCAGCAGGTTGAACTCCTGATAGATGGTGATAATGCCCTTGTTCTGGCGTTCCACTGGAGAGTCATCTACCGGCAGCGTTTCGTCGTTAAACCAGATATCCCCGCGGGTTTGCGGCTGCGCGCCCGCGAGCGCTTTCAGCAATGTAGATTTTCCCGCCCCGTTTTCCCCCAGCAGGGCGTGGATTTCTCCGCTACCGACGGTCAGCTGAGCGCTGCTCAGCGCCCAGACGCCGGAAAAGCTTTTTGCCAGGTCGGTCACTTTCAGTAAGGGTTGCGACATCGGTCTGCTCCTCCTCATGTTGAGCCGCCAGAGGCGGCTCGGGATATATCAGTTACCGGCCTCACCGATACGCTCGGCCTGCTGTAGGTTCTCTTTGGTGATCAGCGTCGGCGGGTAGTCGGCTCCGGTGATGGCTTTCTTCTCGCGCACGTTGGCCACCAGCTGGCTCATCGCCGTCTGCACCGCAAAGCCCGGACGCTGATCAGCCGTCACCGCCAGCCAGCCGTCGCGCACGCGAGCCAGCGCTTCCGGTACCGCATCAAAGCCGGTGACCAGAATTTCTCCCGGCTTTACGCCCTGGCCTTGCAGCGCTTCAATAGCCCCCAGCGCCATATCGTCGTTGGCGGAGAGGATCACCTGCGGGCGTTTCGGCAGCGAAGGCAGAACGCTTTCCACAATGCGCATCCCTTCGGAACGCATCCAGTTGCCGGTCTGATCGGCGACGATCTTGTACTTATCCCCGCCCGCCTTCAGACTGTCGCGGATCCCTTTGGTGCGTTCGATATTGGAGGAAGAGCCCGGCTGACCGGTGAGGAGAATGATGTCCGCGCCGTTGGGGAATTTGGTTTTGACGAAATCGCCAATCGCCTGGCCGCCCTTATAGTTGTTGGCGCCGAAGTGCGGCACTTTCTTCTGGCTGTCGACGGAGCGGTCGAGCGTGACCACCGGCAGCTTCGCATCCTGAATTTCATCCACCGCGCTGGAGACCGCGTTTACGTCGTTCGGGGAGACGATAAAGCCCTGCGCCCCGCGGGTGATGGCGTTTTCCAGGTCAGCTACCTGTTTCGGTGAAATGCCCTGCCCGTCCAGCACCTGAAGCTTCACGCCCATCTCTTTTGCGGCTTTCACCGCCGTGCGCTGCATGTGAACTTCAAACGGCATGGCCAGGTTTGGCGTACTGAAAACTATTTGCTCGTTTTCGGCGAGGGCGGCCCCGGACGTCATGGCGATGAGGGCGGCTACGATCAGTTTTTTCATTATTATGTCTCTCTGTGTAGGGTTGTGGTGTTTAGAGGACGATCTCGCGCTGGCTACGCAGCGACTCCAGCGCTTTATCCGCAAGGTACAGCGCACGTTCACCATCATCGCCGCTGCAGTCAGGTACCGCTTCGCCACGCAGGACCGCAACAAAGTGTTCCCATTCCGCGGCGTAAGCGGATTTGTAGCGCTGCAGGAAGAAATGTTCCGGCAGCGCGCTGGTGCAGCCCTGTTTACCGTAGTGTTGCACCTGGTTTTCAAGGATGTTGCCCGCGCACAGCAGCCCTTCGGAGCCGTGCAACTCCAGGCGCTGGTCGTAGCCGTAAGATGAACGGCGGCTGTTAACGATGGTCGCCATCGCGCCGGAGGCGTATTTCAGAACGATAAACGCGGTATCGATATCCCCCGCCTCGCCAATCGCCGGATCCACCAGGTTGCTGCCCTGGGCATACACCGACACCGGCTCTTCGCCCATGATGAAGCGTGCCATGTCAAAATCGTGGATAGTCATATCGCGGAACATGCCGCCGGAGACGCGCACGTATTCCACAGGCGGCGGAGATGGATCGCGGGAGATAATCAGCAGCGATTCCGGCTTGCCGATGCACCCGGCCTGCACGTCGGTTTTAACGCGACGGAACTGCGGGTCAAAGCGGCGGTTAAAGCCGATAAACAGCGGCACATCGTACTCTTTGACCACTTTCAGGCAGTCGCGCACGCGGGCGAGGTCGAGGTGTACCGGCTTTTCACAAAAGATGGCTTTGCCGTGGCGGGCGGCCATTTCAATCAGGTCCGCGTGGGTATCAGTCGCGGAGGCGATCAGCACGGCGTGCACGTTAGGGTCGGTCATCGCATCAATCAAGCTCTGCTGGCGGGCCTGATACTGCGCGGCGAGACGGGTTGCAAATTCCTGATTCGGGTCAACCACGGACCAGAGCGTGGTCGCGCCGTGGCTGGCGATGTTAGCTGCATGAACCTGGCCAATTCGGCCAGCGCCCAGTAAAGCAATGTTAAACATAACGGCTCCCGGTGTTGGTGAATGCTGTGAACTAACGACCCTATAAATAAAACATTTATTTCATTTTTATAAATAGTGAAAATTATGTTTTTGAGTGTGAGTTAACACTTTTGAGATGAAGGAGATAAATTTTGTTATCAATCTCACAACATGGAAGGACGTGCGGCAACTCCCCTCACCCCGGCCCTCTCCCCAAAGGGGCGAGGGAGAAAAGAGCGCACCAAACTATCCCCTCTCCCTTTGGGGAGAGGGTAGGGTAAGGGGAAAATGAAATGAAAATTTCGTTAAGGCGAAAAAACTTAATACTGCCGGGCTTTTTTCAGCTGCGCCTGCGTTTGCTCCGCGGCTTTGCGCACGGCAGACGACGCCGCCACCTGCGCGTCACCGGTACGCCACCACGACGCATAGTCATGGGTCATGGTCTTCGGCAGCACTTTAATGTCCAGCAGCGTCGGGCCAGGGTGCGCGCGTGACGCCTCAAGCGCCGCCAGCAGGCTTTGCTCATCGTTCACACGCCACGCACGGCAGCCGTAGCTTTCCGCATTTTGCGCAAAGTCGACCTTCACCAGCGGCCCGTCAAGCCGCCCGGTTTCCGGGTTGCGCCTGCGGTTTTCCGTGCCAAAACTGCCCATTCCGTGCCCCATCTGTAGGTTGTTAATGCAGCCAAAGCCGGCGTTATCAAATAACAGAATGGTGACTTTGATCCCCTCCTGTACGGCGGTTTGCAGCTCGGAATGGAGCATCATGTACGAACCATCCCCCACCATGGCATAAACCGGTAGCTGCGGTTTCGCGAGCTTCGCGCCAATAGCTGCCGCGATCTCATAGCCCATGCACGAGTAGCCGTACTCCAGATGATAACTGTCCGGCGTTTTGACCTGCCAGAGACGCTGTAAATCGCCCGGCAGCGAACCGGCCGCGCCCACCATGATGGCGTTATCCTCAATATGCTGGTTGATCAGCCCCAGCACCCGCGTCTGGGTCAGCCGGGTGTTGAGCGTCTCGCCGTATTCCGCCAGCTGCGCATCCAGGTGTCCAGCCACTTCGGGTGCGTCATCAGGACGCCACTGGCGATCCCACAGGCGGCAGCACTCGTCGCGCCAGGCGGACTTCGCCCCGGCAATCGCTTCTCCCCAGGCGCTGCGATACCCGGCGAGCGCGTGGGTCAAGCCTCTCAGCCCGGTTTGGGCATCGGCAATCAGCGCGGTGGCGTCCAGCTTCAGGGCATCAAACTCGGCCACGTTCAGCAGCAGGAACTCAACGTCAGGGTGGGAAAAGAGCGCCTTGGAGCCGGTGGTAAAGTCGGTAAGACGCGTGCCGATGCCAATCACTAAGTCAGCCTGTGGCGCAAGCTGGTTGGCGGCCATACCACCGGTTACCCCCACGCCGCCCAGGTTAAGTGGGTGGTCACTTACCAGCGCCCCCTTTCCGGCCTGGGTTTCGGCAAACGGCAGCCGCAGCGTCTCGACAAATTCGCGAAACGCTTCATGCGCGCCGGAATAGCGCACGCCGCCGCCGCAAACCACCAGCGGACGGAGCTTGCGGGCGATCAGCGCCCGCGCCTGCTCCAGGCGCTCCGGATCTGGCGGGCGGCGCTCGATGTGGTGCACGCGACGCGCGAAGAAGCTCAGCGGGTAGTCCCAGGCTTCTCCCTGCACGTCCTGCGGCAGGCAAATGGTCACCGCGCCGGTATCGGCGGGGTCAGTGAGCGTTCGCATCGCGCTTAGCATCGCGCTCATCAGCTGTTCCGGCCGGTTGATGCGGTCCCAGTAGCGGGAGACCGGACGGAAGCAGTCATTAGTGCTGATGCTAAGATCGTGATACTGCTCGATCTGCTGCAGTACGGGGTCCGGCTGGCGGCTGGCGTAGATATCTCCCGGCAGTAGTAGCAGCGGGATGCGGTTCGCCGTCGCCGTTGCCGCTGCGGTAATCATATTGGCAGCGCCTGGCCCGACGGAGGAAGTGACGGCAAAAATGCGCTGACGGCGATGCTGTTTGGCGAACCCCGTCGCCATGTGGGCAATCCCCTGCTCGTTGCACCCCTGCATGATTTTCAGATGACCGGGATCCTGCTCCAGCGCCTGGCCGATACCGAGCACGTTGCCGTGACCAAAGATGGTGGCGACGCCCTCCACGAAGGGCGTTTCAATGCCATCAATGCTGACGTACTGTTGATTAAGGAACCGGACCAGCGCCTGGGCCATGGTCATACGTTCGGTTTGCATAAAACCTCCTGTCAGCCCAGCGTCGGCATGGAGAACGCAGCGCCTGTCTCCTGCTGCATTTCCGGCCAGCGTGCGGTGACGGTTTTCATTCGGGTGTAGAAACGCACGCCGTCGTTACCATGGACGTTGAGCGCACCGAAGATGGAACGCTTCCAGCCACCGAAACTGTGAAATGCCATCGGCACCGGAATCGGCACGTTGACGCCCACCATGCCCGCCTGCACCTCCTCGCAGAAGCGGCGGGCGCAGCCGCCATCACGGGTGAAAATCGCCGTACCATTACCATATTCGTGGCGATTAATCAGGTCCACCGCGCTGCTGTAATCTGCTACGCGAACCACAGAAAGCACCGGGCCAAAAATTTCTTCTTTATAGATGGTCATCTCCGGGGTGACGGTATCGAACAGCGTCGGCCCGACGAAGTAGCCCTGCTCGTGGCCCTTCACGCTGAAGCCGCGACCGTCCACGCGAAGTTTCGCTCCCTGCGCTTCCCCGCTGTCGATGTAGCCCAGCACCTTGCTGCGGTGCGCGGAGGAGATGAGCGGCCCCATTTCGTTTTCTGGCGTCTGGTCCAGCCCTGGCCCAACGCGCAGCGCGGCAATCTGTTTTTCCAGACGGGCGCAGAGGTCATCGGCGGTTTTATCGCCCACCGCCAGTACCACTGAAAGCGCCATACAGCGTTCCCCCGCCGCGCCGTAGGCCGCGCCCATAATGGCGTTGGTTGCCATCTCCATGTCGGCATCCGGCATTAAAATGCAGTGGTTTTTCGCCCCACCCAGCGCCTGACAGCGTTTGCCGTGAGCGGACGCGGTCTGGTAAATGTATTCCGCAATCGGCGTAGAGCCAACAAAGCTCACCGCCTGCACGCGCGGATCGGTCAATAGCACGTCAACGGACTCTTTATCACCCTGCACCACGTTGAAGACGCCATCCGGCAGGCCGGCCTCTTTCAGGAGCTGCGCCAGCGCGAGCGCGAGAGAAGGATCTTTTTCAGAGGGTTTCAGCACGAAGGTATTCCCTGTCGCCAGCGCAATCGGGAACATCCACATCGGCACCATCGCCGGGAAGTTAAACGGTGTGATCCCAACGCAGACCCCGAGCGGCTGCATCAGCGAGTGGCTGTCGACGCCGGTGCCGACGTTCGCAGAGTGCTCACCCTTTTGCAAATGCGGAATACCGCAGGCAAATTCCACCACTTCCAGGCCACGGGTCAATTCGCCCACCGCGTCGGAGAAGACCTTGCCGTGCTCTTCGCTGATGATGCGGGCCAGGCGCGTCATGTTCTCCTCCAGCAGCGACTTGAAGCGGAACATCACGCGCGCGCGCTTAAGCGGAGCCTGGCGCGCCCACGCAGGAAACGCCTGCTGCGCGGCGGCAATCGCCTGCCCGGTTTCCTGCGCCGTACTCATTACCACCTGGCGGATCTGCTCGCCCGTGGCTGGGTTGAAGATCGCCTGAACGCGCTGGCCTGAACCGGTGACACATTCGCCGTGAATAAAATTCGCTACCGTCTCCATCCTTAACCTCTCGCTGTTGATACGTGACTGTTGACTGAACACTGTGTACAAACACTATATATGAAACAAACGTTCCATTTTAAGTTGAAATAAAATAAATGATGATTATTGTGATCAAGGATGGATTTTTATGTTTACAGCCAGTAACACTGGCTCAGCGTGCGCTATTAAGAAATTTCGGGCGAGGAAATGACTGAAGTTTCTGTTTCATTTTTGCTGCCAGATGGATGGCCGACATTTAAAAGACGCGGTTTTGCGTTTAGAATCATGAGACTGTATTTGGGGGATAAGATGACGACAGCAACCAGCCTGAACGAACTGCAGCAGCAAATCCGCGAGCGATACGATAACCTGAGTAAGAGGTTGCAGCAGGTCTCCCGCTATGTACTGGATAACACCAACAGCGTGGCCTTTGATACGGTTGCCGTTATTGCCGAGCGCGCCGACGTGCCGCCCTCGACGCTGATCCGCTTCGCCAACGCCTTTGACTTCACCGGCTTTAATGAAATGAAACAGCTGTTTCGCATGAACCTGGTGGAAGAGACCGCCAGCTACAGCGACCGCGCGCGGCTGTTCCGTGAAATGGAGAGCGAGGCCGTGCCGGAGACGCCGCTCGATATTCTGCACGAGTTCGCCCGCTCGAACGCGCAGGCGCTCCAGCAGCTGGCCGCCCGCGCGGAACCGGAAATGCTGGAGCGCGCAGTGCAGCTGCTGGCTGACGCCGACACCATCTACATCGCCGGACTGCGCCGCTCCTTTAGCGTCGCGGCTTACCTGACCTATGCCCTGAGTCATCTGGAGTGCCGCCCTATTCTGCTCGACGGCATGGGCGGAATGCTGCGCGAACAGATCAGCCGCATTAAAGCGCGCGACATTGTGGTGTCGATCAGCTTCTCGCCGTACGCCGAAGAGACAGTGATGGTCAGTGAAACTGCCGCCAGCGTCGGCGCGCGGCAGATCGTGATTACGGACAGCCAGATAAGCCCCCTGGCGACGTTTAGCGATCTTTGCTTTGTGGTGAAAGAGGCGCAGGTGGATGCGTTTCGGTCTCAGTCGGCAACGCTATGCCTGGTGCAGTCGCTGGTAGTGGCCCTGGCGTATAGGTTGGGTGAAGGGAAGTGAGGAAATAAAAACCCCCTGCACAGGCAGAGGGTTTGGGTGTTAATTCAGAGGGAGATTATTCCCACTCAATCGTAGCCGGTGGCTTACCGCTGATGTCATACACCACGCGGGAAATACCGTTAACTTCGTTGATGATGCGGTTAGACACGCGGCCTAAGAAGTCATACGGCAGGTGCGCCCAGTGCGCGGTCATGAAGTCGATGGTTTCCACCGCACGCAGGGAGACTACCCAGTCGTACTTACGGCCATCGCCCATCACGCCGACAGAGCGAACCGGCAGGAACACGGTGAACGCCTGGCTCACTTTGTTGTACAGGTCAGCTTTGTGCAGCTCTTCGATGAAGATCGCGTCCGCGCGACGCAGCAGGTCGCAGTACTCTTTCTTCACTTCGCCCAGCACGCGCACGCCCAGACCCGGGCCCGGGAACGGGTGACGGTAGAGCATGTCGTACGGCAGACCCAGCTCCAGGCCGATCTTACGCACTTCGTCTTTGAACAGCTCACGCAGCGGCTCAACCAGGCCCATCTTCATCTCTTTCGGCAGGCCGCCCACGTTGTGGTGAGATTTGATGACGTGTGCTTTACCGGTGGCGGAGGCCGCAGACTCGATCACGTCAGGGTAGATGGTGCCCTGCGCCAGCCATTTCACATCTTCCAGCTTCAGCGCTTCTTCGTCGAACACTTCCACGAACACGCGACCGATGATTTTACGTTTCGCTTCCGGATCGTTCTCGCCTTTCAGCGCGTCCAGGAAGCGCTGCTCGCCTTCCACGTGAACGATGTTCAGACCGAAGTGGTCGCCAAACATGTCCATTACCTGCTGGGCTTCGTTCAGACGCAGCAGACCGTTGTCCACGAAGACGCAGGTCAGGTTTTTACCGATGGCGCGGTGCAGCAGCATCGCGGTTACGGAGGAGTCCACGCCGCCGGAGAGGCCGAGGATCACTTTGTCATCACCAACCTGCTGGCGGATACGCTCCACGGCATCGTCGATGATTTTTGCCGGGGTCCACAGGGCTTCACACTTGCAGATGTCACGCACGAAGCGCTCCAGCATGCGTATACCCTGACGGGTGTGGGTCACTTCCGGGTGGAACTGCACGCCGTAGAAACGTTTTTCTTCGTTCGCCATGATGGCGAACGGGCAGCTTTCAGTGCTGGCAACGGTCACGAAGTCAGACGGGATAGCGGTGACTTTGTCGCCGTGGCTCATCCACACGTCCAGCAGCGGTTTGCCGTCTGCGGTCAGGGAGTCTTCGATACCGCGCACCAGCGCGCTGTCGGTGACGACTTCAACCTGTGCGTAGCCGAACTCACGCTCGTTAGAGCCTTCTACGTGGCCGCCCAGCTGCATCGCCATGGTCTGCATGCCGTAGCAAACGCCGAACACCGGTACGCCCGCTTCGAACACGTACTGCGGCGCACGCGGGCTGTTCTCTTCGGTGGTGCTTTCCGGGCCGCCGGACAGGATGATGCCGCTTGGATTGAACTCGCGAATCTGTGCTTCCGTGACATCCCACGCCCACAGCTCACAGTAAACGCCCAGTTCACGCACGCGGCGCGCCACCAGCTGAGTGTACTGAGAACCAAAGTCCAGGATGAGAATGCGATGTTTATGAATGTTTTCCGTCATTGACGCTAATTCCGAGGCAAGTGAAACAAAACAAAGCGCCCGGCATTGAGCCGGGCGCGGAAATTTATCAGGAGCCCAGACGGTAGTTCGGGGACTCTTTGGTGATCGTCACGTCGTGAACGTGGCTCTCCTGGATACCCGCACCGCTGATGCGTACGAATTCCGCTTTGGTACGCAGCAGGTCAATGGTACCACAGCCGGTCAGACCCATACAGGAGCGCAGGCCGCCCATCTGCTGGTGAATGATCTCTTTCAGGCGGCCTTTATACGCCACACGGCCTTCAATACCTTCCGGCACCAGTTTGTCTGCGGCGTTATCGGTCTGGAAGTAACGGTCGGAGGAACCTTTGGACATCGCGCCCAGGGAGCCCATACCGCGGTAGGATTTATAAGAACGCCCCTGGTAGAGTTCGATTTCACCCGGGGATTCTTCGGTACCGGCCAGCATGGAGCCCACCATCACGGCTGCGGCACCTGCGGCGATCGCTTTGGCGATGTCGCCAGAGAAACGGATACCGCCGTCCGCGATGACCGGAATACCGGTACCTTCCAGCGCTTCGACCGCGTCAGAAACCGCCGTGATCTGCGGCACGCCTACGCCGGTGACGATACGGGTGGTACAGATAGAGCCAGGACCGATACCCACTTTCACCGCGCTGCAACCCGCTTCCGCCAGCGCGCGAGCGCCTGCGCCGGTTGCTACGTTACCGCCGATGATCTGGAGATCCGGGTATTTAGCACGGGTTTCACGAATACGTTGCAGAACGCCTTCGGAGTGGCCGTGGGAGGAGTCAATCAGCAGCACGTCAACGCCCGCAGCAACCAGCGCGTCAACGCGCTCTTCGTTACCCGCACCTGCGCCAACCGCAGCGCCGACGCGCAGACGGCCATGCTCGTCTTTACAGGCGTTCGGTTTACGTTCTGCTTTCTGGAAATCTTTAACGGTGATCATGCCGCGCAGGTGGAAGTTCGCGTCCACTACCAGCGCTTTCTCAACGCGTTTTTCGTGCATTTTCGCCAGCACCACGTCGCGGGTTTCGCCTTCACGCACGGTCACCAGACGCTCTTTTGGCGTCATGTAGACGCTGACAGGCTGGTTCAGGTCAGTCACGAAACGCACGTCACGACCGGTAATGATACCCACCAGTTCGTTGTCTTCAGTGACTACTGGATAGCCTGCAAAGCCGTTACGCTCGGTCAGGGCTTTCACTTCGTGCAGCGTGGTGGTTGGCAGAACGGTCTGAGGATCGGACACGATACCGGATTCATGCTTCTTCACGCGGCGAACTTCTTCCGCCTGACGCTCGATAGACATGTTTTTGTGGATAAAGCCAATGCCGCCTTCCTGTGCCAGGGCGATAGCCAGACGCGCTTCAGTCACGGTGTCCATTGCTGCGGAGAGCATAGGAATGTTCAGACGAATGGTTTTCGTCAACTGCGTGCTGAGGTCGGCAGTATTCGGCAGAACGGTGGAGTGAGCGGGAACGAGGAGGACGTCGTCAAACGTCAGTGCTTCTTTAGCGATACGTAGCATGGGCAATATCTCTGACCTGGGTGGTTAAATATTGCCGTGGCATTATACAGAGCGTAACCGATTGCATCCACACTTTTTTGAAAAAAATGCTTGCGCTCACCTCTCAGCAGGTTACTATCGACTGAATAACTTGCTGATTTAGAATTTGATCCCGCTCACATGTTATCCTCTCAATCCCCCTCAATTTATACTGTCAGCCGCCTTAATCAGACGGTGCGTTTGCTGCTTGAGCAGGAAATGGGTCAGGTCTGGATCAGCGGTGAAATCTCTAACTTCACGCAGCCTGCTTCCGGTCACTGGTACTTTACGCTGAAAGACGACACCGCTCAGGTGCGCTGCGCGATGTTCCGCAACAGCAACCGTCGCGTGACGTTCCGCCCTCAGCATGGCCAGCAGGTTCTGGTTCGCGCCAACATTACCCTGTATGAGCCGCGCGGCGATTATCAGATTATCGTCGAGAGCATGCAGCCCGCCGGTGAAGGCTTGCTGCAACAGAAGTACGAGCAGCTCAAAGCCATGCTTTCGGCTGAGGGATTGTTCGACCAGCAGTTTAAAAAGCCCCTGCCCTCACCCGCTCACTGCGTTGGGGTCATTACCTCGAAAACCGGTGCGGCCCTGCACGATATTTTGCACGTCCTGAAGCGCCGTGACCCTTCCCTGCCCGTCATTATTTACCCAACTGCCGTTCAGGGTGACGATGCGCCGGGGCAGATCGTGCGCGCGATTGAACTGGCAAATGCCCGTCAGGAGTGTGATGTATTAATCGTTGGGCGCGGCGGCGGCTCGCTGGAAGACCTTTGGAGCTTTAACGACGAGCGCGTGGCGCGGGCAATCTTTGCCAGCCTTATCCCGGTGGTAAGCGCCGTCGGTCACGAAACGGATGTGACGATTGCCGATTTTGTCGCGGATTTACGCGCGCCCACGCCGTCCGCGGCGGCAGAGGTAGTCAGCCGTAACCAGCTGGAGCTGCTGCGTCAGATCCAGAACGGGCAGCAGCGCCTGGAGATGGCGATGGACTACTTCCTCGCCAACCGTACCCGCCGCTTTACCCAGCTTCACCATCGTCTGCAACAGCAGCATCCGCAATTGCGTCTGGCGCGTCAACAAACCGTGCTGGAACGTCTGCGTCAGCGGATGAACTT
This sequence comes from Enterobacter cloacae complex sp. 397G4, assembly GCF_050031515.1. Classification (NCBI taxonomy): domain Bacteria; kingdom Pseudomonadati; phylum Pseudomonadota; class Gammaproteobacteria; order Enterobacterales; family Enterobacteriaceae; genus Enterobacter; species Enterobacter cloacae complex sp. 397G4. The sequence goes on from NZ_JBLGWE010000001.1 coordinate 3,461,705, forward strand.
CGCGCTGGATAACCAGCTTAAGCGGGCGGTATCTCGCCAGCAGCGCGTAACGCAGCGTCTGAACCAGCAAAACCCGCAGCCGAAGATTTATCGCGCACAAACGCGTATCCAGCAGCTTGAGTTCCGCCTCGCGGAAAATATCCGCTCACGCCTGAGCACCACGCGCGAGCGTTTCGGCAATGCGGTCACCCATCTGGAAGCCGTCAGCCCGCTCTCCACGCTGGCTCGCGGCTATAGTGTGACCACCGCGACGGACGGCAAAGTGCTGAAACAAACGAAACAGGTTAAAGCCGGGGATGTGCTCACCACCCGGCTTTCTGACGGCTGGGTCGAGAGTGAGGTCAAAGAGATCAAACCGGTGAAAAAAACGCGCCAGCGTAAAAGCGGATAAATCTTCGCCGGTTACAACTATACTGCTGCTATTGCCTTTTTTAATAAGGAGAGCAGCATGCCCCATTTTCATAGCGTCATCCCTCCGTATATTCTTCGCCGTATTATCGAAAGCGGTTCTGAGCCGCAGCAGCGCTGCGCCCGTCAGACCTTAACCCACGTCCAGACGCTGATGGCCCATATGCCGGGCAAACCCGCCGCGCCGCACGTGAATAAAGCCGGACAGCTGGAGCGCGATATTTACGACGCGAAGCAAACCCAGGAGCTGCCGGGTACGCAGGTGCGTTACGAAGGCCAGCCGTCGAACGGCGATGTGGCGGTGGATGAAGCGTACGATTATCTGGGTATCACCCATGATTTCTTCTGGAAAGAATATCAGCGCGATTCACTCGATAACAAAGGACTGATCCTCACCGGCACCGTGCATTATGGTCGGGAATATCAGAACGCCTTCTGGAACGGCCAGCAGATGGTCTTTGGCGACGGTGACGGAGAAATCTTCAACCGCTTCACCATTGCCATCGACGTGGTGGCGCATGAGCTGAGCCACGGCGTGACCGAGACCGAAGCCGGGCTGATTTATTTTGAACAGTCGGGCGCGCTAAACGAGTCGCTGTCAGACGTGTTTGGCTCGCTGGTGAAGCAATATCATCTGAAGCAAACCGCCGATAAAGCAGACTGGCTGATTGGTGAAGGGCTGCTGGCAGCGGGGATTAACGGCAAAGGGCTACGTTCCATGTCTGAACCCGGTACCGCCTACGACGATCCGCTGCTCGGCAAAGACCCGCAGCCCGCGCACATGAAAGACTTCATCAAAACGCGCGAGGATAACGGCGGCGTGCATCTTAACTCCGGCATCCCCAACCGCGCGTTTTACCTGGCCGCAACGGCGATCGGTGGCTACGCCTGGGAAAAAGCGGGTTATGCCTGGTACGACACAGTTTGCGATCGCAACCTGGCGCAGGATGCGGATTTTGACGCCTTTGCAAAACTGACGATCGCGCACGGCGAGAAACGATCCGGTAGCGACGTTGGGGCGGCCATTAAACAAGCCTGGGAACAGGTAGGAGTGCTGTAAATGCAGGTTCCGGAACTGACGGATGACGCCGTGGTTGAGCTGGCCCGGGAAGGCGGCGTCGCCTTTATCCCTAAGCTGAGCGGCCAGCGCACCATTGCGCTCTCCTCGCTTAATGAGGCCCAGCGCCAGCGCCTGGTGAGCATTCTTGAGCAGGCTTTCCCGCGCGGCCAGCCGCCCGGGCAAGCCTCTTCCCCCGGCAGCGGTGACCAGCGCTATTTCCGCATCCAGATTATCTGGACCGGCCAAAATCAGGCGCACTACGCCGATATCATCGTGCTGGTACCCGAGCAGGAAGCACCCGAGTCGCTGGTGGAACTGTGGCAGAAAGGTGAAGGCTGCGTGTGCGATTAACCTTCAGCCCGAACAAACTCCACGCGTTTTTTAGAGATAAGACCGTGGCCGTTCTGGCAAAAATAGTCCACCGCACCACAGGCTTTTAGTACCTGGAGTGGCTGATGACACTCCGGGCAGCGGGCTTCGAGCGCGATATCTTTATTACAATTTTCGCAGTGCGCTACCCCGTTCAGGGGCTCCAGCGGTGTCTGGCAATCCGGGCAGGTAATCGTCATGGTGACTCCTTCAAAGCGTTCAGGTCTGCGATAATTTTACCACGTCGCGTTCAGTGCGGGCCACGCAACTGTTGCTGTAAGGTCAGCAGCAGCGTCACCTCCTCGACCCTGCGGCGCGTCGTGCGGCTCACCTGGTGCGGATCCCGTTCAAAGAGACTTTTTGCTCCCAGAATATGCTCCGCAAGGCAATGCTCGTAGATCGTACCGGGAATATGCCAGCGCTGAATTTCTTTACCCTTAATCAGCTCCAGCACATCTTCTGCGCCGCGTCGGTCGTGGCTGACGATGCGCCCGTCGCGCAAATGGAAGCGTAATCCCTTTTGCCCGCCCGCAGGCCCCGCGTATTTGTTAAGCCAGATGTCCACCGGCACGCCGCTGATGCTTCCCTGCAAATGCGCCTCGCCTTCCGCCGTGGTCAGATCGCCCGTTGCGATTTCGCGGCCCAGGCGGTCTTTTGCTGTCACCACCTGCAACGTCATATCGTCACTGCCGCCCAGGTAACGCACCGTTTCACGCAGCATCGCCAGCACGTGCGTACCGATATCCAGAATCACACCATCTGGATGGCGAAGCGTTCGCGCGTCTGGCTCGCCGGTGGCGAAGTTGAGCGCAATGGGCTCTCCTTCGGCGTTATACCCGCTTGGCTCCTGCAAAAAACCTTCGATTTTGACGATGTCAGAAACATGAGCGACCAGTGATTGCTTTACGCTATCGAGACGCGCCATCCAGTGATCGAGCGCCAGCACGCGGTCGGCGGCTCCCGGTTGAGCCAGCAGCGCTTTCAGTTTTTCAATTTGGGGCAGCGTGGCGACAATCGGTTTTTCTACCACAATACGCGACGCGGGTGAGGCCAGCGCCTGCTCAAGCACCTCGAGATGGTACAGGGAGGAAGTGGTGATAAACAGGGTATCCAGCGGGTGGGAAAGAAGTTCACCGAGCGACGCGCAACGTGTGACCCCTTCAGGCTGCTTCTCGGGATGAATATCAAAACCTAAACAGCGCGGAGTATCAGGAAAAAGATTTCGTATTGCCGGTAAGTAAGCCGTTTCAACCACAGCACCAAGCCCAACAAACCCTAACAGCATGTTCTTACCTCGTTAAGTCAATTGCCGGGGCATAACGCCACCCCGGCAAGGTCGAGGTTTATCAGGCGTTAGCGGCCGGTTTAGTCTGCGCATTTTCCAGCATGCGGCGCACCGGAACAATGAGGACGATCAGCACCGCAGCACAAATCAGCAGCGCAATGGAGCAACGGGCAAAGAGGTCTGGCAGCATATCCAGCTGGTCGGCCTTCACGTGACCACCAATCAGCCCCGCAGCCAGGTTACCCAGCGCACTGGCGCAGAACCACAGGCCCATCATCTGGCCGCGCATTCTCTCCGGCGCCAGCAGGGTCATGGTCGCAAGACCAATCGGACTCAGGCACAGTTCCCCGAGCGTCAGCATCAGGATACTGCCCACCAGCCAGAACGGAGAAACCCCTGCCCCACCGTTGCTCAGCACGTTCTGCGCCGCCAGCATCATCAGGCCAAAGCCCGCCGCCGCGCACAGAATGCCGATCACGAACTTGGTGATGCTGCTCGGACGAATGTTTTTGCTCGCCAGCTTCGGCCATGCCCAGCTAAATACCGGGGCCAGCAGAATGATGAACAGGGCATTGATCGACTGGAACCACACCGCCGGGATCTCAAAATCACCGATCATGCGGTTAGTGTAGTCGTTGGCGAACAGGTTGAAGGAGGTTGGCTTCTGCTCGAACGCGGACCAGAAGAACGCGGCGGAGACCAGCAGAATAAAGCACACCAGCAGCCTTGCGCGCTCTTTGCGATTCAGCCCGGCGAAGATGAACAGATAGATGAAGTAGAGCGCGACGGAGGCGGCAATCACATACACCAGCACGCTGGCGACCGCGACCGGATTAATCACAATCACGCCCTGGGCAATCAACGTTACGATGATTGCAACACCCACAGCCAGCGCCAGCAGCCAGGCACCCACGCCGTTACGTTTCACTACCGGACTGTTCCAGGTGGAGTCCAGACCGACTTCACTGTCGTAGCACTTCATGGCCGGAACGGCAAACACGCGGAAGATAATCAGGGCGACCAGCATCCCGATACCACCGATACCAAAGCCCCAGTGCCAGCCGTGGGTTTTAATCAGCCAGCCGGAAATCAGAGGGGCAATGAACGAGCCCATGTTGATGCCCATATAGAACAGCGAGAAACCGCCGTCACGACGCGCATCGCCTTTTTTATACAGGGTGCCGACCATGACCGAGATACAGGTCTTGAACAGGCCGGAGCCGAGCACGATAAACATCAGGCCGATGAAGAACAGGTTGTCGCCCATGATGGCCGACAGGGCGATCGACAGGTGCCCGAGCGCAATCAAAATCGAACCGTACCAGACGGCCCGCTGCTGGCCGAGCCAGTTATCCGCCAGCCAGCCGCCCGGCAGCGCAGCGAGGTACATGGTGCCGGCAAAGATGCCGACAATCGCCGAGGCGTTTTCACGCGCCAGGCCCATTCCGCCGTCATAGACGGTGGCGGCCATAAACAGAATCAGTAGCGGGCGAATACCGTAAAACGAAAAACGCTCCCACATCTCGGTGAAGAACAGCGAACCGAGCGGATAAGGATGGCCGAAGAAGGTTCGGCTCTCTTTTTGATTAACAGAGGATTGCATAATTCTCCCGAAAAGGTATGTGTCGTGCTTGTAAACACCAGCATGTACGCCGAACGGTTACGTATCCGATCGATTTTTTACATGCGGCGAAATGTTGGTTAACCATTTGATAACCAGGCGCTAGTTTTGTCTAGTACCGAACCCTGGACTTTAAGACGAAAATTCGATGATTGTCTACTTTCTTAGATATAAACATGGTTAAAAGCGAATAGTGATTGACATCACACAGGGAAGGCAGGCCTTTTGAATGGGCGAAAAAAACCCGCGACAGGCGCGGGTTTTAGTGAGTTCGGTAAGAATTATTTGCTTTTCTTAATGTGCTTAATCAAACGCTTACGCTTACGCATCTGGTTCGGCGTCAGGGTGTTGCGTTTATTCGCAAACGGGTTCTCCCCTTCCTTGAACTGAATACGGATAGGCGTACCCATCACGTCCAGCGACTTGCGGAAGTAGTTCATCAGGTAGCGTTTGTAGGAGTCCGGCAGATCCTTCACCTGGTTACCGTGGATCACCACGATAGGCGGGTTATACCCCCCGGCGTGAGCATATTTCAGCTTCACGCGACGACCGCGCACCAGCGGCGGTTGGTGGTCTTCAGCAGCCATGTTCATGATACGGGTCAGCATCGCCGTGCTCTGACGGCGGGTAGAGCTGTCATAGGCTTCACGAACGGATTCGAACAGGTTGCCAACACCACTCCCGTGCAGGGCAGAAATGAAGTGAACGCGGGCAAAGTCGATAAAGCCCAGACGGAAGTCCAGCGTCTCTTTCACCTGCTCGCGCACTTCATTGCTCAGGCCGTCCCACTTGTTGACGACGATAACCAGTGAGCGCCCACTATTGAGGATAAAGCCAAGCAGAGAGAGATCCTGATCGGAGATACCTTCACGTGCGTCGATGACCAGCAGCACCACGTTGGCGTCTTCAATCGCCTGAAGAGTTTTGATCACCGAGAATTTTTCTACCACATCGGTGATTTTCCCGCGCTTACGCACCCCTGCGGTGTCGATAAGTACGTACTCACGTTCATCGCGCTGCATTGGAATGTAAATGCTGTCACGCGTTGTGCCTGGCATGTCGTAAACCACCACGCGCTCTTCACCGAGAATACGGTTAGTAAGCGTAGACTTACCTACGTTTGGGCGACCCACGATAGCCAGCTTGATAGGCAGATCCTGCGGGTTGAAGTCGTCTTCCGGCTCTTCCTCGCCTTCCTCTCCGGCTTCAAACTGCGCCCAGTATTCAGCGTCCTCGTCCACCTCTTCCGGCGGGTTCACTTCATCCACCCACGGCAGCAGAACGGTTTCCAGCAGGCTGGTGACGCCACGACCATGCGAGGCCGCGATAGGATAAATATCGCCCAGGCCTAAAGACCAGAAATCCGCAACAGCCTGATCGGCATCGATGCCGTCAGTTTTGTTCGCCACCAGGAAGGTTGGCTTTTCGCGTGAACGCAGATGTTTAGCAATAGCAGAATCCGCGGGCATCAGGCCAGCGCGAGCATCCACCATAAACAGAACCACATCCGCTTCTTCGATAGCCAGCAGAGATTGCTCTGCCATGCGGGTTTCTACGCCGTCTTCCGTACCGTCAATACCCCCGGTATCGATACAGATGAACTCGCGTCCTTCCACCTCTGCACGACCGTACTTACGGTCACGCGTCAGCCCCGGGAAATCCGCAACCAGCGCATCACGGGTGCGTGTTAAACGGTTAAAAAGAGTGGATTTTCCAACGTTAGGGCGCCCGACAAGCGCGACCACAGGTACCATGTTTGAAGCCTCATAAAATTCAAAATAACGTCGCTTTCGCAGCGTTTTTAAAAATGTCAAAACGGCTCCTGAGTGAACAGGAGCCGTTTAGTATACTACAACCGCCGTGTAATTAACGCGTGATCGCGTACAGCGTGCCGTCTTTTGCCTGAATCAGCAGTTTGCCGTCAGCCACAACGGGCTCCGTCAGGAAGCCTGAGCTATCCACTTTCTGCTGTGCCACGAAGCGACCATTCTCTGGATCGATCCAGTGCATATAGCCTTCGCTGTCGCCCACCACCAGGCTGCCGTTATACAGTGCTGGTGCGGTCAGCAGACGGTGCAGCAGATCGCTCTGCGTCCACAGCGTCACGCCACCTTCGGTGCTCAGCGCCAGCAGACGGTCGTTCTGATCCACCATATAAATACGGTTGCCGTCGACGATGAAATCGTTCACGGAACCCAGCTCACGTTTCCACATGATCTGGCCGCTACGCAGGTCCAGCGCCGTCAGGTTGCCGTTGTACGCCAGCGCGTAAACCACACCGTCGACGATAACTGGCGTGGTGTCCACGTCACTCAGACGGTCAATTTCAGTTGAACCGGTCGCCTGGGAAATACGCTGCTGCCAGATCATCTGGCCCTGCTGCATCAGTACCGCGCTGACACGGCCGTTGTCACCGCCCACAATGGCGGCGCCAAAGGCGGTCGCCGGAGCAGATTCACCACGCAGAGACAGCGCTGGCATATCCAGGTTAACCGTCCATTTTACCAGACCATCGGCTTCGTTCAGCGCCTGCAACTGGCCGTTGCTGGTATGGATCAGCACCAGGCCGTCGCTGACAACCGGACGCGACAAGGATTCACCGGCAACGGTGGTCTGCCATGCAACCGAACCGTCGCTGGCATTCAGCGCGTAAACCTGCGCTTTTTCGCTACCCACATACACGTGACCGCCAGCAACGGTCAGGCCGCCAGAAAGCAGTGCAGGTTTACGGGAGAACCAGCCGTCTTTTTCCGCCAGGTTAATGGACCACACTTCTTTTCCGTCATCAGCGTTCAGCGCTTTAACGGTGCCTTTGCGATCGGCCGCATAGACAACGCCGTCAGCAAATGCCGGGTGCAGGTTGGAATAAAAATCGCCAATACCATCTCCCACAGAGGTGTCCCAGGCGGTGGATGGGGTGAACTGGTTTTCAACCGTCGGCAGCGGGGACATTTTAACAACGTCTTCTTCGCCACTGAACAGTGAACAACCACTCAATAACGTAACAGAAAGCAGTCCTGGCAGAAGTAATTTACGCAATTGCATTGGGTCCCTCTCAGACGGACAAATTATTTATTTTCATCTGCATCATTTCGCTCAGCGCAGGTGAAGCTTTACTATCCACGCCAGCTTGCCACGCTTTACGCGCGCCCGCTTTATCACCTTTACTCAGCAGTGCTTCACCGCGAAGATCGGCAACAATAGCGGCAAAGCCTTCGCCTTTGATGGTATCAAGCGTTTTCAGCGCGTCGTCGGCTTTTTTCTGCTGAACCTGGATACGCGCCAGACGCAGATTGATCACCGCTTTCAGATTTTCGTCACTGGCAGCAGCAAGCCCCTGAGACAGTTGCGCAGCGGCTTTGTCCAGTTCGTTTTTATCAACATACTGCTGAGCCACTTCCAGCGCAGCCAGCGCGCCGTAGGTGTTTTTGTTGTCAGCGGCAAATTTCTCCGCAGCCGTCAACGTTTGCGGCTGATCGGCACGAATTGCGCTAACGGTATTTTCGTAGTTCAGGGACGAACCGCGAGCAGAGTCAGCCTGATGATTGTTCCAGTAACGCCAGCCTACCAGCGCACCAACACCTAAAATAACCCCTACAACCAGTGCCTTGCCGTTTTCAGCAAAGAAGCGCTTAACCGCATCAACCTGGTCGTGTTCGTTCTCGTAAATTTCCACGCAGTCCTTCTCCTTAGCCCAATAGAGTGCGCAAGTGCGCCGCAACGCCATCCTGCGTTACCGTAGTTTGCTCACCAGAGCGCAGGTCTTTGACTACCACTTCGCCGTTGGCCACTTCGGACTCACCCAGCACCAGTGCGATACTTGCGCCCCACTTATCGGCACGAGCAAACTGTTTTTTAAAGTTGCCGCCGCCGTGGTTGGTCATCAGCTTAACGCCCGGCAGCGCATCGCGCACGCGTTCGGCAAGCTGCATCGCCGCAGACTGCGTATCCGCACCTGAGGCCACCAGGTATATATCGACAACAGGATCGGCTTTAAATTCCGGATTAACTGCCTGAACCAGCAAAACAAGTCGCTCAAGGCCCATCGCGAAGCCTACTGCCGGTGCTGCGCGACCACCCAGTTGCTCGACCAGACCGTCATAACGACCACCGGCACAGACGGTGCCCTGCGAACCGAGGCTGGTGGTGACCCACTCAAATACGGTGCGGTTGTAGTAGTCCAGACCGCGCACCAGACGCTGGTTAACGGTATAAGCAATGCCCGCCGCTTCAAGCAGCTTGCACAGGCCAGCAAAGTGTTCGCGGGAATCCTCATCCAGGTAGTCACCCAGCGCTGGCGCATCGTTCAGCAGCGCCTGTACGTCAGGATTTTTGGAATCGAGTACGCGCAGCGGGTTGCTGTACATACGACGCTTACAGTCTTCGTCGAGCTTCTCTTTGTGCTGTTCCAGGAACGCCACCAGCGCATCGCGATAGTTCGCACGCGCTTCCAGAGAACCGATAGAGTTCAGCTCCAGGGATACGTGCTGAGAAATACCGAGCGCACGCCACCAGCGGGCAGTCAGCATAATCAGTTCGGCATCGATATCTGGCCCTTGCAGACCAAACACTTCCACGCCAAGCTGGTTGAACTGACGGTAGCGGCCTTTTTGCGGACGTTCGTGGCGGAACATCGGGCCGATATACCACAGGCGCTGCTCCTGATTGTACAGGAGACCATGTTCGATGCCGGCGCGTACGCAACCCGCCGTCCCCTCAGGACGCAGGGTCAGGCTGTCGCCGTTGCGGTCCTCAAAGGTATACATCTCTTTTTCAACCACGTCGGTTACTTCGCCGATCGCGCGTTTGAATAACGGGGTCTGCTCTACAATCGGCAAACGAATTTCGCTGTAACCGTAGCTGCCGAGCACCTGCTTCAGTGTGCCTTCAATGCGCTGCCAGATGGCGGTTTCGCCAGGCAGATAATCGTTCATGCCGCGGATGGCTTGAATGTTTTTTGCCACGTTTATTCTCTTTCTATATACAAAAAAGAACCCAAAGAATGGGTTCAATCATACATGGGAAGCAGCCTGCTTCCCATCACGTTATTTTTCAACCTGCTGAACGCTGATGCGCTTCGCTTCGTCCATCATCGTCGCTTTCGCGCGAATCCGGGCTTCGAGCTGGTCGATCATATCACTATTATCCAGACGATCTTTACGAACGCCATCTTCATAGAGACCACTTTTCTTGTTACCGCCGGTCACGCCCAGCGTGGACACCAGCGCTTCACCCGGACCGTTCACCACGCAGCCGATGATGGAAACGTCCATCGGGGTAATGATGTCTTCCAGGCGCTGCTCCAGAGCATTCACGGTGCCGATCACGTCAAACTCCTGACGTGAACAGGTTGGGCAGGCAATGAAGTTGATCCCACGCGCGCGGATACGCAGTGATTTCAGGATGTCGAAACCGACTTTGATCTCTTCCACCGGATCGGCGGCCAGGGAGACGCGTAACGTGTCGCCGATGCCTTCAGAGAGCAGCAGGCCGAGACCAATCGCCGATTTTACCGAACCGCTTCGCAGACCGCCCGCCTCGGTGATCCCAAGGTGGAGCGGCTGATCGATCTGTTTTGCCAGCAGACGATACGATTCAACGGCCAGGAAGACGTCAGACGCTTTCACGCTCACTTTAAACTGATCGAAGTTAAGGCGATCCAGATGATCGACGTGACGCATTGCGGATTCGAGCAGCGCCTGCGGCGTCGGCTCACCGTACTTTTCCTGGAGATCTTTTTCCAGAGAGCCAGCGTTCACGCCGATACGGATTGGAATGTTTTTGTCGCGGGCGCAGTCAACCACCATGCGAATGCGCTCTTCGTTGCCGATGTTGCCTGGGTTAATACGCAGGCAATCGACACCATATTCAGCGACTTTCAGCGCGATACGGTAATCGAAGTGAATATCGGCAACCAGCGGAACGCTCACCTGCTGCTTGATCAGTTTGAACGCCTCGGCGGCATCCATGGTCGGTACAGAGACGCGAACAATGTCCGCGCCTACGCGTTCTAATGCTTTGATTTGATTGACCGTCGCTTCTACATCCGTAGTACGCGTATTGGTCATCGACTGGACGGCGATAGGCGCCCCATCGCCGACTGGCACGTTCCCAACGTAAATCCGTTTCGATTTTCTACGTTGAATAGGAGCCTGGTTATGCATGTAAAATCTCCCGCATTGCCCGTCTGTTACTGTGCTGCTGATTGTTCGGCATTAACGGTAAGACGCGCAACCTGGTTAGTTCTGATAAAGCGGCTCAGATCGACAGGTTTTCCTTGATACTGGATCTGTACCGCTGCCGGTGCGCCGATTTTAAGCTTGTAAGGTGCCTGGCCCGTTAGATTTAACATGCCATCTTTACGTTGCAGGCCGCTGAACAGCTTTTTACCTGTCGCATCAGTCACTTCCAGCCAGCAATCCGCCGTGAAATTCATCACCAGCGCATTCGGGTCAACGGCAGGTGCCGCCGTACCCGCCGGGTCAGTTGGCAGTGAGGCCGCGGTGTTATCTGCCGGTGCCGTTGCCGCAGGGGCGGTATCAACATTGGCCTGTGAAGGTGATACGACCGCGTTTTGATCCTGGGCCTGGGTGGCTGGAGCGGTATTCGCCGTCGCTTCTGGCGTCGTCGCTGGCTCGGTTGCAGGCGTGCTGCTTGCTGCCGCCTGAGGTTCGCTGGAGGTCGCAGCTCCTTCGGTGCTCAGCGGCACGCTTTGCGCGCCGTTATTACCAGACTGATTGAGCTCAGCGGAGGACTGATCGGCCATCGTCGTGATCTCTTCCTGCTGCGCTTTGTGGTTTTGCCACCACCATGCGCCCGTCAGGCCGACAACCACGAACAGGACCAGCCAGGTAAAGCTCATCAGCCAGCCATCGCGTTTTTTACGACGTTTACCCAGAGAGAAGCTCTGCATCGGCGCAACTTTTGCCGCACGCACAGGCGCCTGCTTCTCCATCATCGGCAGTAATTCGTCTTCAGGGATATGAACCAGTTTGGCGTAAGAACGGATATAACCGCGCAGAAATGTTGAAGCCAGATCGGCGGGTGCCTTATCTTCTTCAATATCGCGAACGGTGGAAACCTTCAGGCACAGGCGTTCTGCAACGGCTTGCTGGCTGAGTCCGAGTTGTTCACGGGCGTTGCGAAGACGAACGCCAGTGGAGAGTGCTGCATTTTGATCGTGAGTGGCTTCAGTATTCATTCGCTACAACTACTGGTACGTGAAAATAAGGGTTCAGGTGCCGGTGAGTCACAATGCCACCCGCACCGCGAAACTTTAGGTCAGTTAACCTGGAACAAACAGTATAAGACTGTCGGGCCGCAGATGACAGCGCTGGCAGGCCTTCACGCTAAACTGTTGTTACGTCGTTACATACTGCCCGAAAGTCGTATGAAACGCACCGTAATTATTAATCAGTCATAAGGATTGTGACTGAATATTCAGTAAATTAATGCTTCACGGCGCAAAAAACGCGCCGTGTCTGCATAATAATCAAACGGTTTTGACCGCGATTGACTCACCCTGCATGCGCTTACGCAGCGTACGTTTGGTACGGTCAATAACGTCACCCGCCAGCTGACCACAGGCTGCGTCGATATCATCGCCACGCGTTTTACGAACGATGGTGGTGAAACCATACTCCATCAGCACTTTTGAGAAGCGATCGATACGGCTGTTCGAGCTACGGCCATACGGCGCGCCCGGGAACGGGTTCCATGGGATCAGGTTGATCTTACATGGCGTATCTTTCAGCAGTTCAGCCAGCTCATGTGCATGTTCGGTACCGTCGTTAACATGATCCAGCATCACGTATTCAATGGTCACGCGGCCCTGGTTCGCATTGGATTTCTCCAGGTAACGGCGCACGCCAGCCAGGAAGGTTTCGATATTGTACTTTTTGTTGATCGGCACAATTTCGTCACGGATGGCGTCGTTTGGCGCGTGAAGGGAGATGGCCAGCGCAACGTCAATCATGTCGCCCAGTTTGTCCAGCGCAGGCACAACGCCGGAAGTAGAGAGCGTAACGCGGCGCTTGGACAGACCAAAACCGAAATCGTCGAGCATGATTTCCATCGCCGGAACGACGTTGGTCAGGTTGAGCAGCGGTTCACCCATCCCCATCATCACCACGTTGGTGATTGGACGTGTACCAGTGACTTTCGCCGCGCCCACGATTTTCGCGGCACGCCAGACCTGGCCGATGATTTCCGACACGCGCAGGTTACGGTTAAAGCCCTGCTGCGCCGTAGAGCAGAATTTGCACTCCAGCGCACAGCCCACCTGAGAAGAGACGCACAGCGTGGCGCGATCGTCTTCCGGGATATACACGGTTTCAACGCGCTGATCGCCAACGGCAATGGCCCACTTGATGGTGCCATCTGAAGAGCGCTGCTCTTCCACCACTTCCGGTGCGCGGATTTCCGCCACTTCTTTAAGCTTATTGCGCAGCACTTTGTTGATGTCCGTCATGTCATCAAAGTTGTCGCTGCAATAGTGGTACATCCATTTCATGACCTGATCGGCACGAAATGGCTTCTCGCCCATCTCTTTAAAGAACTCGCGCATCTGCTGACGGTTCAGGTCCAGCAGGTTAATTTTTCCATTTTTATTGGGAACCGCAGGAATGGCGACTTCGGAGGTATTCACTAATTCAGACATAATTTTTTCCGGCCTCGTTGTTACACGTTGTGGCCCTTGGTGGGTTGAAAAGAAACGCCCCGGTAAGCAGTCTGCTCGTCCGGGGCGTTGCATTGTACAAAGTCTGGCGCAGGGATGCCACGTTTGCACGCGGCATTTACGAAATTATTAGCGAGTGCGCGGGCACACTTCGCCTTCAGCGAAGAAGAACGCGATTTCGCGCGCAGCAGATTCAACAGAGTCGGAACCGTGGGTGCCGTTCTCGGTGAAGCTGTCTGCGTAGTCGGCGCGCAGAGTACCTGCCAGCGCGTTGTCCGGGTTGGTTGCACCCAGCAGATCGCGGTGACGCTGTACCGCGTTTTCACCTTCCAGTACGGATACCACGATTGGGCCAGAGGTCATGAACTCGACCAGACCATCAAAGAATGGGCGACCTTCGTGCTCAGCGTAGAAACCGCGAGCCTGCTCAACGGTCAGGTGCAGCATTTTGGTGCCAACGATCTTAAACCCTGCTGATTCAAAGCGAGCGAAGATGCTGCCAATAACGTTTTTTGCCACCGCGTTTGGTTTGATGATGGAAAAAGTACGTTCAATAGCCATTGATAACCTCTGTAAAATGTTCTGTTGTTTTTGCATACCTGAGTATGGTGTGGCGCGGATTATAAAGAGCAATAGCGCCATTGCCTATGGTTATGCATAACATTTTTTTAAAATGAGACGAAGATTAGCAACAGCTCGTATTTCGCATACCGTGTTGATGATGAAAACAGAGCGGACACTGCTTTTCATCAGACGTAAATGACCAGAAATGACGGTGGCACGTCAGGCAAACGGCTTCATATGCCGGTATGGTCACGCTTTTCGTTGTTCCTTCTGTTTGCGTCACGTTTACCGCCGCATGCTGGCATACTGCTTCGCAGCCGCCGCACCCCGTACAGCGTCCGGTTTCCACGATCAGTTCAGCGTTCTCAAACCGAATCGCGTTTTCCGTACAACTTCGCCAGCACGCGCCGCACAGTATGCAGGATTTGGCATCGAGAGTTATCTCTGCCTCGCTAAACGCAGAAAACGCCCTGCGCAGTTCACGCTGACCGGGCACGACGCTACAGGCCCGGACATCCTCACGGGGAACGTGCATCAGCGCACGCCGGGCGGTATTAACCTCGTTGACGGGTATATGTTTAAACGCCCACGCCGCTTCACCGCGTCGACGAAGCGCCAGATTCAGCCGGGCAATCGCCAGCAACCAGTCAGGATTCTGCTCCGCGTCGATACTGATAAAACGAACGTGGTGCTGCGCGTGCCACAGCAGAAGCTCATTCACTCCTGGCGCACGGTCAGTAAACGGCCCAACAAGCGTATCGCCACACAGAAAGCGTTTTCGCGGCGTGATGCCGGTGATGGCCTCAGCGGGGCAGACGAACAGGCAGTCACCGCATTCAATACAGCGGCTGTCATCAACCGAGACGCCTGAGTCGGTAATAGAAAAAGTCTGCACAGGACAGACGTCCGCGCAGGTGAGGCAGGAGGCGTGGCGAAAACGGCGACGGACGCACGCATGCGTCACGTCCATCGCCGGGACAAAGGTCAATCCGCCCATCAGCCAATACTGAAGAAAACGAAGCGCAGCATCAGCTCACCGACAATCAGCAACGCGCTTCCCAGCAGCATGGGAGATCGCGCCGCTTTCAGACCGCCCGCAGCAAAGCACAGCATACCCGCAACGGATACGCACCAGCTCAGCAGATGCACGGTTCGCAGTTGCTCCAGCATCTGTAGCGGTGCGTGAGGGAACGTCACCACGGTGTTGTCCATAGCCGTAATATCTGCCAGCCAGACGGGCTGCATCACCAGACGCACAAGCACCAGCAGCGTGATAATGACAACCGCCGCACGCACGGTAGTCTGGGAACGCGTCCCAACGGCCATGCAGGCTGAACCGATAATCCCCACCGAACCGAAAAACAGCACCAGCGTGTTAACGTGCTGCCATGTCACCACGGATGCGTGCATGTAGATCTGCGCCATGCAGAACACATCGACTAAACCAACCAGACCTGCCACAACCAACAGTGGCTTCCAGCCTGGCTTTTTGACAAACATCAGCAGCGTTGCGAAGCCAAGTGCCGCAAGATAAAGACTGGCAAAGATAATCTCACGACTCAGCCAGGAGCTGGATACGTGGCGCAGCGCGTTAAGAGCATTAAGCGGATAGCCCATGTGCAGCGCGGAGGCGAGCAGCCCCAGGCTCGCCAGCACAAACGCTCCGGCTGCCGGCAGCAGCGCGCTGCGCTGCGTGCTTCCGAACGCCAGCCACAGCGTAACGCCAACCGATCCTTGCAGGAACAGCGTAAAAATCAGCAGCGGTAACTCATGCATGACGTTTCCCCTCTTTCTCTGCGCCCTGATGCGCTTTGATCACCAGGTTTGGTTTGGTGATGGAGGAATCAGGCAAGCCTTTCACATCACAGACCGCACCATACTTCGCCCGCAGTTCATCAATCGGCCCGAATTTAATCGCTTCGAGTGGACAGGTTGCCACACAGACGGGCTGCTCTCCCTTCGCCTGGAGATCCACGCAGAAATCACATTTGGACATCTGCCCGGTCTGCTCGTTGAGCTGTGGCGCGCCGTAAGGGCAAGACCATGCGCAGTAGCCGCAGCCGACGCACTTATCAGTATCAACGCGCACAATGCCGTCCCCCGGACGCTTATGCATCGCGGTGGTTGGACAGTTTTTGGTGCAGACAGGGTCTGCGCAGTGGTTACAGGAAATAGAGAGCGTGTAGGCAAAAACGTTGTTGCTGACGCCGCCCTGCCCGGTCGGGATAAAACTCCCGCCGTTGACTTCATAAACGCGACGGAAACGACGTCCGACCTCAAGGTTGTTTTTATCTTTGCACGCCACCTGGCATGCCTTGCAGCCCGAGCAGCGAGAAGAGTCGATATAAAAACCCAGCTGTTTGTCGCTCACCGGTGCGTAATGTTTAAACTGACTCATGCTTTAGCTACCTCCACCAGCATGGTTTGATGGGAATTCCCTTTCGCAAGCGCGGTAATACGGGCGGAACTGAGCACGTTCGCGCAGCCGCCTTTATCGATACCCTGCGCGTCCGGCTGCCACCAGGCGCCTGCCTGCATGGCCACCACGCCTGGAATGATGCGCGGCGTGACCTCCGCCGGGATCTCACAAATGCCGCGCGCGTTATGAATACGCACGGTATCCCCCTGCGCAATGCCGCGCTTTTGCGCATCCTGCGGGTTGATCCACAGCTTTTACTGCTGCGCCTCAATTAACCACGGGTTGGCGTACTGGGTGGAGTTAGCGCGGTTTTTCCCTTTCCAGGTGATCAGCTGGAGCGGGAAGGTTTTCGCCAGCTCGTCTTCCGGCCCTTCATGGGCAGGCACGTAGTGCGACAGCGCCGGAATTTCCGGGTGCTGCATGTCGTACAGACGCTGCGAGAAGATCTCAATTTTACCGGACGGCGTCGGGAACGGATGATTCTGCGGATCGCGAATGTTGTCTTCAAAGGCAACGTACGGCGCGCTTTTGAAAAGATGCTGACGCGTCTTCTGTAGCGTCGCGAAGTCCGGCAGGTTTTCATCCGGCATGGACAGCCGCGTCTGCTCCCAGATGTGCTCAATCCACGCTTTTTCGTCACGGCCCTCGCTGAACGCTGGCTCGACGCCAAGCTTAGCAGCGACCTCCCGCAGCCAGTCGTAGTCTGAACGGCGTTCAAATTCAGGTTCAATCAGCTTTTCTGACAGGATCAGATAGCTTGCCGTGCCCCAGGTTTCGCCGATATTCCAGCGTTCCATGAAGCTGGTTTCCGGCAAAAGCAGGTCGGCGTATCTGGCGCTCGGCGTCATAAACAGATCGCTTGCGACGATAAACTCGATTTTCGACTCGTCTTCCAGGACACGGGTTGCCTGATGAAGGTCCGGGTTCTGGTTAGCCAGATAATTGCCCGCCAGCGAGAACAGGATGCGGATATTGCTGTCCAGCTTCTCAGCGTCTTTCAGGCCATCTTCCGCGGTTACCTTAGAAGCATCATCCGCGGCCTGCACCCAGTTCATGACCGAAATTTTGGCGTTGACCGGGTTCTCCGGCATCTCTGGCCCGGCCGCAAATTTGCGGTTTGCGCAGCCGCCATAGCCTGCTGCCCAGCCGCCTTTCACCCCGACGTTACCCGTTAGCGTGGCCAGTATTGTCGAGCCGCGCGCGGTGCGCTCGCCGCAGTTATGACGCTGCGGTCCCCAGCCCTGAATCAGCGCGGCGGGCTTGGTGGTTGCGTAGTCGCGCGCCAGCTGACGAATAGTTTGTGCAGGCACGTGGGTGATTTTCTCTGCCCACTCAGGCGTTTTCGCCACGCCATCCTTTGCACCGCTCAGGTAAGCCATCAGGGATTCATTGGCCGGAACGCCCTCTGGCATGGCGTCTTCGTCAAAGCCCAGGGTGTAGCGTTGAATAAAGTCGCGATCGTGCAGATTCTCCGTGACGATCACATACATCATCGCGTCCATCAGGGCGTTGTCTGTTGTGGGAAGCAGCGGGATCCACTGATCGGCAAGGGAGGAAACCGTATCGGAATAGCGTGGGTCGACAACAATGAAGCGCGTGCCGTTTTGCTTCATCTTCTGGTAGAAGTGGTTGCTGTGCCCGAAGATGGTTTCCGTCGGGTTATGCCCCCAGAGAATGACCAGTTTGGTGTCCAGTAGCGTGTCCAGAGAGCTGCCGCTGGCGGCGGTGCCATAGGTATACGGCGTTGCCGCCGCCGTGTTACCCATACTGACCGAGTGATAGCTTTCGAGATAGCCGCCGGTTAAGTTGAGCAGACGACGAACCATTTTATCGCCAGAAAAGGTCCCGCCGGACACCGCGGTGCCCACATGAACATAGCGTGACGCAGCACCGTATTTTTGCGTAATAGTTTTTAATTGATTCGCAATGAGGGTGGTGGCTTCATCCCAGGTAATACGCTCGAATTTTCCTTCGCCACGTTTACCTACGCGTTTCATTGGATATTTCAGTCGATCGGGGTGATAAACAAATTTCCGATAAGCCCGACCACGAACGCAGGCGCGCATTACTGGCATCTGCGGATCCAGCGCGTTATCCGGACGCGTTGAAATTCGGGTCACAACGCCATCACTGACGTGAGCACGAATATCACACTTCCCGCCGCAGTCAAACGTACTACAGGTTTGCACCACTTTTTCTTCAGGCGTAGCGTCTGATACCGCCGTGCCCTGTGCCTGTACTTTGCCGGTTTTGACGACAAACGGCAGGGCGGCGAGCGCTGACCCTGCCTGAATAAACTGACGCCGGGATATGGCGGGAATAAACCCCACTCCCTGATGTTTATTTTTTTTCATTGCTCGTTCCTTCAAATAAAAACGCATTCTCGTTTTTTTTCAGGAACGAATATTGATAATTATCAAGCTAACTCTTGAGGGGTAATACTTAGCGATCTAATTCAAAATTCACTGTCGCCGTTTGTCCTGTTTCATCTAATACAATTAATTGATATTTACCCGGCAAATATAATTGCAGTGAATAATTCTTCTGATGCCCGTCCAGCGGTTCGCCATTCAAAAACCACCATCGTTGTCCCTCCCCGCCGCTGGTTGAAACGTTGAGGGTCATATTTTTCTCACCCGGAAGACGTTTAATTACCGCCCCTTCTCTGACGCCTGACAACATCATCGGCGCCGCATTATGATTATCCAGCGGAGGGCAAATAGCTGAACGGGCGGGAAGACGAGCAGCCCGTTTTTCAGCAGCAGGCAGCCAGGGCTCCAGCGGTAGCGGCCAGACATCCAGCACTTTCTCTGTCGCATCAGGACAATCCGCCGCAACGCGTTTGCCTTCTTTATCCAGCCAGACCGGGAAACGGATCCCGCGAATACCTTCCTGTTCCGGCAGCAACAGCGTAGGCGGTTCACTGCCTTCCAGCAGCCAGGTTGACAGCCGACGCCGACAGTTTTCGCTCCCTTCAGGCAGGGACTGGCCCCCCGGCCAGCAAATCACGCCCCGTCCTACGCTTGCAGGACGCGGATCGCGCGGCAGGCGCGCTTCATCCACCATCGAGCGGGACTGAAGCATGTTATTGACCTGATTCAGGAGCGGTACCGCGCTGGCGAAACCAAACTGCCCGGCAACGGGCGTGCCGTCCGGGCGTCCGGTCCAGATTCCAATGACATACCGGGCATTCAGGCCGATGGCCCAGGCATCCCGGTAGCCATAGCTGGTGCCCGTTTTCCACGCCAGCGGCGCAACCTGGGGCAGCGCACTGTCCGGCAGGGGCTGTGCTTCATTAGCGAGAATGCGTCGAATGATCCACGCCGCCCCCTGCGACAGCAGCGGACGTTCGATCAGCGGATCGCCCGGCTGTAAACGCAGCCGGCCCGCCTTACCCTGACGCGCAAAGGCGCTATAGGCGGCAGCGATATCAGCCAGGCGTGCGCCTGCGCCCCCCAGGATCAGAGAGAGGTTGGGCTGTGCCCCCGCAGGCAGAATGAGCGGTAATCCCGCGTTGCTCAGCATTCCGGCAAAACGTTTTGGGCCGTACGCTTCCAGAACCTGCACCGCAGGCAGGTTGAGGGAACGCACCAGGGCTTCGCTCATACTGACTGGCCCATGGAAGCCGCTGTCAAAGTTGCCGGGACGATAATCCCCCGTTTTTCTTGGCACATCCTGTAATAACGAAGCGGGATGGATCAGACCATCGTCCAGCGCCATGCCATAGATGAATGGCTTGAGGACCGATCCCGGCGATCGGATCGCATTGACCATATCCACGTGGCTGAAACGGCTGTCATCATTGATATCTACCGAGCCTACCCAGCCACGCACTTTCATGGATGTATGATCCACGACGATCATCGCCAGTGAACTGCGGGCAGGCAGGCGTGATTTCCAGTTCATTGCCAGCTCTTCAAGCTGTCGTTGCAAAGCTGCATCCAGCGTGGTGACTATTTTTGTGTCACGACTTTTACTCAGCATCATGCGGGAAAAGAGCGGCGCCAGCTGCGGCATCTGCCGGGGAGCCAGCCAGACCGGCTCTTCACGGGACTCTTTCACCTGCTTCTCAGACCAGACGCCCTGAGTCAGCATGCGGTCGAGCACTTTGTTCCGCGCCGCTTCGGCACGTTCCGGCCAGCGGTCCGGGCGCAGACGGCTGGGTGCCTGCGGCAGAACTGCCAGCAGCGCCGCGTCGGAATAGCTCAGCTGAGACGGCGGTTTGCCAAGGTAAGTCCAGCTTGCCGCACCCACGCCCTGCAACGTGCCGCCAAACGGGGCACGGTTAAGATACAGCGTCAGGATTTCACGCTTGGAGAGATGCCACTCCAGCTGCATCGCCCGCCACAGCTGACGAATTTTACCGCCAAAGGTACGCGGATGCGGATCCAGCAGGCGCGCCACCTGCATGGTAAGCGTGCTCCCGCCGGAAACCACTCTCCCGGAGGTGAGATCCTGCCAGGCGGCACGCAGTACAGAAAGCGGATTGACGCCCGGGTGATCCCAGAACCAGCGATCTTCATACTGGATCAGCGCCTCAAGATAGCGTGGGGAAACCTCTTCAATGGTAACCGGATAGCGCCAGATGCCTTCGCTGTCGGCAAAACGCCACAGCGGAACACCCTGCTCATCCACCACCACTCGCGCTGGGTTGACCTCTTTCAGGGGCAACGGCCACACGCGGTCAGCGACGACAATCAGCCCCCCTGAAACGAGAAGCGCTCCCGCCAGCCACAGCCAGCGGGAGCGAATCAGGCGTGCTATCCGCATCTTACGGAACAACGATCAGCGGGCCACTGGCCGCCCCCGTTGCCCGCCACTGCGGAACGTACATGGACTCGACCATCGGAACAGGCACCTGGTAGGTTCCCGGCGTAACGGCACGGGCCAGGTAAACCAGCGTGACCGGCTGACCTTCATTGACCGGCACCGCGGCCACAAAGCGATCGTCGCGGAATTCCATGTGCTGAATATCAGACTGTTGCATCTGATTCAGCAGGTTTTGCACTTCACTGCCGCTGTCCTGCAAGCTGGCGCTGCTGCTCGCCAGATTCTGGTTTTCCAGCTCCAGACCTGCCGGGAGCAGATCCACCACCAGCGCATCCGGCACGTTCTGGCTGGCCTTCACCTCCAGCCACACCAGAACCAGCTCACCGCTCTTCAGAGAAGAGAGCGACTTGCTGCTGCCGTCTGTCGCCAGGATATGACGTTCAATCTGCAAGACATTAGAGGATGGCTGAGGCGCGTACTCCGGATAGCCAGTCGTGTCCAGTCGTACCCACAGCGGCGTAGTGCCGGTATTCGTCACCTGCAAGGCATCAAGCTGGTCGCCGTTCAGGTTTTCTACCTGCGCTTTATCACTGCTCTGGGTCTGTTCAGAGAGGCTGGTCGTTGCCGTCCACGCGCCTGACAAGGTTTGCAGTGAACGTCCGGCCATGAACAGCGCATTGCTCTCCTGGGTAGACAGCCAGCGCTGGCTGAACGCGTCTTCAGATAACGCGTTCAGCAGCCTGTTTTGCGCATCCGGCAGCAGCTTGTACTCTTCCAGCAGGGAGAGCATCAGGGCATTATCACGCAGCTGGCTGCCGTAATCCGCCATCCAGTTTCGGCTGTCGTTACGGGGAGTTTTGAGAGCCAGATCCAGCGCCTGCTGGCTGCGCGGTGCATCCCCCATCAGTTTGAGTGCCATGCCCAGCTGCATCAACGGAAGCCCGGAAGCAGCCTGAGCGTGGCGCTCCCAGATTTCACGCAGCGCACCGAGCGGCGCTTTTTGCTGACGAGCCAGCACCAGCGAAGCGTACGCCTGAACAGCAAATTTGCTGGCCTGGGTGTCGTCGCTGTAGCGGATGGACATCATCCCCGGATCCTGTAAATAGCGCAGCAGTCGGCTGTTGGCGTTATTCACTGCCTCGGCAGGCACGCTGTAACCCTGCTCCCCTGCCCGCACCAGGAAGTCCGTGACATAGGCGGTCAGCCAGTACTCTTCCGGGCCGTTTTTATCCCACAAGGCAAAACCGCCATCGTCACGCTGCATTTGCAGCAGACGGGAGATCCCGATATCAATGGCCGCACGGCGTTTATCGTCGGTATCGCCTTTAATACCCAGTGCCTTAAGTTGTGCCGCGTTGGTGTAAAGCGACGGGAACAGGCCGCTGGTGGTCTGCTCAAGACATCCGTATGGATAAGCCTGAAGTTCACGAATGTAGCGCGCCAGATTTAAAGGTGGTTTACCACTGAGCAACAGCTGCCCCTGTAGCGTGGCAGGCGAGAAACCGTTGATATGCTGTGCTGGGGCACTCCAGGATTCGCCAGGGTTCAGCATCGTGCCCGTATTCACCGTTTGCGCCGGGAATGCGGGACGCACGCCAATTTTCCAGCTCTTCTGCTGCGGCGCAAACGTCTCACCAGGGAGCTGAAGCCCCGACACCTGAGCAGTCACTTCACCATCACCATAGCCTTCCAGGGCGCGCACCGGAATAAACAGGGTGCTACGTGCGCCAGGCGGCAGCTTAACCGGCTCTGGCTGAGCACCTTCGAGCGACAACTTACCGGTTGCGGTTAACGCAATGTTCAGCGTTTGAGGCTGGTCCGTCAGGTTAGTCAGGTCCAGCGTCTGGCGGGAGGTATCGCCACTTGCGAGGAATCGCGGCGTATTAAGCTCGGTGATAATCGGAGCCGCCACAATGATTTTGCTTTCGCTGCTGCCGAAATCGTCTTCCGTCCAGGCCTGCGCCATCAGACGCAGTTCGCCGTTGAAATCGCCAATCGGCAGCGTGATGGTGCCTTCGCCGTTGGCATCAAGCGTAACCGGCTGCGCCTGCTGGGCAATTATGGTGACATGGTTCACCGGTGGCTTACCGCCGCGTTTCAGTTCATCGCCGTCTCCGCCAAAGCGCAGTGCGGCCAGACGTCCCTGACCTTCAATCACCTGGCCGTAAACATCATAGATGTCCGCGCCATAGCGCTTCTGACCGAAGAAAGCTTCCCACGGATCCGGCGTGACGTAGTCGGTAATGTTCAGCACGCCGCTATCGACAGCCGAGACCAGCACGTTCACCTTCTGTGGCACAGCCCCCTCTTTTACGCTGGCTTTCACTTTCACAGAAAGCGTCTGGTTCGGACGCATTTTTTGCGGGTTATCCAGTGCGATGGCCAGGCGACGATTTTCGTCCCCCATTGGCAGATGCAGCAGGCCAACCGCCCGTTTTGGCGTGGCGGATTTGGATTTATCGCCAGGACGAACCACCAGCGTGCTGAGGTAGAGATCGTGACGTTTCCAGTCCTTATCCACCGGAATGGCGAGATCCAGACCGTTTGCTGGCACGTCGATCTCTTTCCACCACAGCGGTCCTTCGCTGGATTCGATCATTGCATAGCCCTTGCCTGCGGCCGGCGCTGCAATATGCAGGTTGATGGTATCGCCTGGCTGATAGGATGGCTTGTCCAGTTTCAGCGTCACACGATCCGGGCGAGCAGCGCCCGTGCCATCGCTGTTATCCTGCCAGCTGTACCCCGCCCAGAAGCGCACGCTGCTGACCATGTCATCAGGGGCTTTCACTTCCAGACGGTATGAGCCCCACTCCACCGGGAAGGTGACTTTACCGGTTTCATCGGCCTTGAGGTTTAGCTCCTGCTCGCCCTCAACCAGATCTTTTTGATCAAACTGAGACTGCCAGCCCTCACTCTCGGACCAGTTCCAGAAGTAGTCGCGACGCTCACGGATCAGACGCACCTGCAAACCAGATACCGCTTTTTTTGTCCCGCTGGCATCGGCATAGACGATGTCAAAGCTGGCGTTGCCGTTTTCATCGACAATCGGCTGATTGACGGTGGTATCGGTACGGTAGTCGTAAACGGCCTTGCTGGCGAACTGTGGGCGGATCCCCGGAAGTTCAGCCGCAGGCCAGATAGTCTGCTCGGCGCGTCGCGTTACCGGACGCCCACCTGATTCCAGCAGGCTGGCCTGCAAAATCAGTTGCAGCGGCGAGTGCGCCTCTTTCCACTGGCTTTCGGTGGTAACCTGCCCACGCCCCTGTTCGTCCAGCGTAAGCTGCACTTCATCCAGGCTGCGGCTCAGGTTCTCCTCGGCAATATCACCGAACTGGAAGCCAGGCAGCGCAGGCACCGCGTCACGTAGCGGACGCAGGAAAAGCTGGCCTTGCAGAGAATTGCCGTTAGCCGGCGCGCCATACAGGTAATAGCCCACAACGTTAAAGTCGACATTATCCTGCGGGGAAACTGGCGTTTTTTGCCCGGTCAGATTCAGCGCCATACGCTCAGGCATAAAATCTTCGACGTGGAAATCCCACATGCGCTGCTGGTTATCGCCCGTATTCGCGCGAATATGCCACATGCCGGTCTGGGCGCCGCTATCGAGCGGATAGTTGAAGCGATAAAGGCCGTTCTCAGGTTGCACAACGACCGTACGCGCCACCTGTCCGTCCGGGCGCAGCACGTCAAGTTTTACCGGCTGATCGGGAAGCGGTTTGCCATCGCTGTCGCGAAGCAGGCCGTTCAGGATCACCGTTTCACCCGGACGATAGAGATCGCGCGGGCCAAACATAAAGAACTGTTTGCTGTAACCCGGGTTACCGGCGATATCAAACTCCGCCAGATCGAGCGCCGGAAGTTTGAGGTCGAGAAGCGTCGTCTGGCCATCTTTACTGGCCAGGATCAGCGCGGCTTCTTTATCGGTTTCCAGTTTCGCATGACCATCGGCGTCGCTGTTCGCCTCGGCCAGGGTCTGCCCTTTATCGTTCAGAAGGGTAATGGCCACACCTGACTGCGCCGCACCGTTTTCAAGACTCTGGGTGAAGATGTCCAGGCGGTTATGATAACGGTGAGCGGACAGCCCAATATCACTTAAGGTAAAGAGCGTCGCGGCGTTACTGTAGTTATAGTGACCAGCCTGATTCATCACGGCGATATAGACGCCAGACTGCTGGAGCGGCTTAATATCTTTGAGCGGCAGGAGCAGTTTTTCACGCGTATTGCGCGCCGGGTTGAGGTCGAAACGGCCGGTGTAGACCAGTTCCGCCATCTTCAGCAGGTTGTCAGATTCCCAGTTGGTCAGCGAGTTACGGTACTCCCACTGGCTGACAAACGAGGCCAGCGACTCCGGCTTCACGCGATAGAAGTTCACATCCACATTGTTGACGTTGAGCGCCATCACCGGCAACCCTTCCACCACCTTACCCGGCAGCAGCGATCCGCGGCTGGCGAATCCGACCGTCGGTTCAACATCCCGGGTGGTGATCGCTTTTTCATAGTCGATGCCGAATGTCGCTTTGTTCAGCGCCAGCAAATTACGTTCGACGGTGACGACCAGATTACGATTCGGCTCCAGATGGCGCAGGCGCAGCTCTTTCAGATTGGGGGCCAGTTCCCAGGCGCCGTCCACTTTGCCGCTTTTTTTATCCACCACATGCACCGTTTTCGCAAAATCCTGGCTGGGATCCAGCGGTACAGAGAAGGTCAGAACCAGCGTCGCAGCGCCGTCGAGTTGCACTTCAGAGGCATCCAGCAGCGTCAACGCCTTGCCCTGACTCTGCGCGGCCAGCTTAGCCAGCTTTTCAGGATCCGGTTTTGCCGGGGTTTTCTGTTCTGATGCAGTAGACGCTGCGGGGGCAGCGGCCTGAGGTTTGTCGTCGCTGTTATCACAGCCGACAAGCGTAAAGGTGGTGAGCAGCGCGAGAGAGATCGCAGCTAAGCGAAACGGTTTCATCCTGTGTCCCTGGCCTGAGGGGCCTGTTGGTCATCGTCCGGATAAGTATTATCCGCAAGTTTCGTTAATACAAAAAGTCCAATTTTATAATCTGGAAAGCACCTCGCAGAATGGCATCACGCAGCCAAACCGTGATGGAACGGCGATCACAGCGCATAACGTCACATGTTACCTTTCGCGTCATTTGTTTTTAAAACAAGAAGATAGCTGGATAAGCTCGCATCAGGCCTGCTAGTTTTATGACCATGACGCACCCCGAGTGCGCGGTTCAATAAGAGAGAAAGCCATGAAACGAGCCGTGAACGCCCTACAAAATTTCGGAAAATCATTGTACGGACCTGTACTTATCTTACCCATCGTCGGCCTGTTTATCGCCTTCGGGAATGTACTGGGTAACGGCAATCTGGCCGAGTACCTGCCGTTTCTCGGCCACCCGCTGATCCAGAGTGTCGGCCAGCTGATCGCCAAATCTGCCGTGTCGGTGCTGGTCAACCTGGCGCTGGTATTTGCCGTCGGGATCCCCATTGGACTGGCAACACGAGACAAAGGCTACGCGGCGTTGATTGGGCTGGTGACCTTTATCGTATTCATTAACGCGATGAACGTGACGTTACAGCTTCAGGGAGAACTGGCCCCTGCGGAACAGATGAAAGCCGCCGGACAAAGCATGGTGCTGGGCGTCCAGGTGCTGGAGATGGGCGTTTTCGCCGGGATCCTGACCGGGGCGCTCTCCGGTTATCTGTACAACAAATATTCCGGTGTCCAGTTTAACGGCGCGATGGCGATTTACTCCGGTCACTGCTTTGTCGCGATTGTGATGCTGCCTGTCTCTATGCTGCTCGGCGTGGTCATGAGCGAACTCTGGCCGTACGCACAGCATGGAATAAGCGCTCTGGCGCTGGCGATCAAAGGGTCCGGTCCGTTTGGCGTGGCGATCTACGGTTTCCTTGAACGCATTCTGGTGCCGACGGGCCTGCATCATCTGGTCTATACGCCGTTCCTGTATACCGAACTGGGCGGTACGCAGGAGGTGTGTGGCGCAACCTATCAGGGCGCGCGCAATATCTACTTCGCCGAGATGGCCTGCCCGGACGTGAAGCAGCTCAGCAGTACCGTGGTGTGGGATGCGCGCGGCATCAGCAAGATGTTCGGCCTTCCTGCCGCCGCGCTGGCGATGTACATGACCGCGAAGCCAGAGCGTAAAGCGATTGCGAAAGCGATTCTGATCCCGGCGGCGCTGACCTCGCTGCTGGTCGGCGTAACCGAGCCGATTGAATTCTCCTTCCTGTTCGTCGCCCCGCTGCTGTTCGTGGTGCATGCGGTGCTGACCGGCATCGGCATGATGCTGTTCTCGCTGTTTGGCGTTCACGCCATCGGCGCCAACGGGATTATCGATTTCATCCTCTACAACCTGCCGCTCGGCACGGAGAAGTCCAACTGGCCCATGTACATCGTGGTCGGGCTGATCATGTTCGCCCTTTATTTCGTGGTATTCCGCTTCCTGATCCTGCGCTTCAACATGAAAACGCCGGGGCGTGAAGATGAGGACCAGGAGACACGCCTTTACAGCAAGCAGGAGTACCAGGCGAAGGGCAATAACGACGAGCTGGGCGAATCCATCGTGGTGGGTCTGGGCGGTCGGGAAAATATAGAGGTAGTGGATAACTGCTACACCCGCTTACGCGTCACGGTGAAGGACGTCGCTATCATCGATGAACCGCGCCTGAAAGCGACCGGCGCGAAAGGGATAATCAAACAAGGTAACAACGTTCAGGTGGTCTACGGGCTGCATGTCAAAAAAATGCGAGAAGCCGTTGAGACGTTTCTCTGAAAGGAGCTAAAGATGTTTACACCCCCATTTATTCTGTCGATTGCCGGCGGCGGTAGCACCTACACGCCAGGTATTGTGAAAAGCCTGATGGTACGTCTGCATGATTTCCCTCTGGCAGAGATCCGCCTGTATGACATTGACGAGGCGCGCCAGAACACCATTGCGCCCGTGGTGGAGAAGGTTATTCGCGACCACAGCCAGAGCATCAAATTCACCGTCACCAGCGACCCGGAAGTGGCCTTCAGCGGCGCGCATTTTGTTTTTGCCCAGATGCGCGTCGGACAGTACAAAATGCGCGAGCAGGATGAAAAGATCCCGCTGCGCCACGGGGTGGTCGGCCAGGAAACCTGCGGACCCGGCGGGCTGGCATATGGCCTGCGTACTATCCTGCCGATGGTAGAGCTGATCGATCGGGTGGAACGCTACGCGCACGAAAAGGCGTGGATCGTGAACTACTCCAACCCGGCGGCGATTGTCGCTGAGGGCGTGCGTCGCCTGCGCCCCAACGCACGCGTGCTGAACATCTGCGATATGCCGGTTGCCGCGATGCGCAATATGGGCGCCATTCTGGGCGTGGATCGCCATAAACTGGAGGTGGACTATTTTGGCCTCAACCATTTCGGCTGGTTTACCCGCGTACGGGTGGACGGCGAGGACAAGCTGCCGGAGCTGCGTAAACATATCGCGAAGTTTGGCCTGCTGACGGAAGATGCCGCGAAAACCGACCCGCAGCACTCGGATCCGTCGTGGGTGAAAACCTGGCGCAACATCAAGCCGATTATGGATAACTTCCCGGAGTACCTGCCGAACCCGTATCTACAGTACTACCTGATGCCAAACCAGATTGTGGAGCATCAGAACCCGGACTATACCCGCGCCAACGAAGTGATGAACGGGCGTGAGAAAAAGCTGTTTGCCGCCGCCGAAGAGTACCAGCGCACCGGAATTTTACCGGACGCCTTCCACGTAGGTGTTCACGGCGAATTTATCGTCGATGTCGCCTGCTCACTGGCGTTCAACCTGCGCCAACGCCATCTGGTGATGGTGGAAAACCGCGGGGCGATTACCAACCTGCCGTACGATGCGGTGGTGGAAGTGCCTGCCTATATCACCTCCGAAGGGCCGGAGCCTGTCCGCGTGGGTCAGGTACCGCTGTTCCACCAGACGCTCCTGCAACAGCAGCTGGCCTCTGAACAGCTGCTGGTTGAGGCAACCATCGAAGGCAGCTACGAGAAAGCGTTGCAGGCGTTCACTCTGAACCGCACCGTGCCGACCATGGAGCACGCGAAAGCGATTCTGGATGAGATGATCGAAGCCAACCGCGACTACTGGCCTGCGCTGCAAAAGGCCTGGCAGGACGGTGAAGCGGTGAAAAAATAGGGGCTTGCTCGCGAGTTGAACGTGGTTAGCTTGTCGGTGTCAGAAAAAACACCGACAATCCTTTTTTACGGAAAAGAATGGAGGCAACCATGTCCACCTCATATTTTGTCGCTGCCGACTGGCTGATTGAGCACGGCGACGACCCGGAAGTTCAGATTATCGACGCGCGCATGGCCCCTCCGGGCCAGGAGCATCGTGACGTTCCCGCTGAATACCGTGCAGGGCACCTGCCTGGCGCGGTATTTTTTGATATCGAAGCCCTCTCCGATCACACCTCTCCCCTGCCGCACATGCTGCCTCGCCCGGAAGCGTTTTCCGTGGCGATGCGCGAGCTGGGCATCAGCAAAGATAAACATCTTGTTGTTTACGATGAAGGTAATCTGTTTTCCGCGCCGCGAGCGTGGTGGATGCTGAAAAACTTCGGCGTGGAAAAGGTATCGATTCTGGCGGGCGGACTTGCAGGCTGGAAGCGCGACGAACTACCGCTTCAGCAGGGTGACGTCACGCTGCCGGAAGGGGAATTTGATGCCACGTTTGACGCTAACGTGGTCAAGCGCCTGACCGACGTGCTGGTCGTGAGCCACGAAAACACGGCGCAAATCGTCGATGCGCGTCCCGCTCCACGTTTCAACGCAGAAGCGGACGAGCCGCGTCCGGGACTGAAACGCGGACATATCCCGGGGGCGCTGAACGTACCGTGGGGCGATCTGGTGTTTGAAGGCGAGCTGAAAACCACCGATGAATTGCGTGCCATTTTTGAACGTCAGGGCGTGGATTTGCATCGTCCGGTTATTGCCAGCTGCGGCTCCGGCGTGACGGCCTGCGTGGTGATCCTGGCGCTGGCAACCCTTGGCGCGAATGACGTGACTCTGTACGACGGCGCCTGGAGTGAATGGGGTGCACGGGACGATCTGCCGGTTGAACCGGCGAAATAATGGATAACCGCCTGGCAACGCTGTTAACGCGCGGATCGTCGCTGACTCGCGCGGAGTATCGCGTCCTCGCCCACCTCACTGAGCATCCATTGCTGGTGGGCAACATCACGGTGCGCGAGCTGGCGCAGGCGACATTTGTCTCTACCGCGACGATTATGCGGCTGTGTCAGAAGCTGGGGTTTAGCGGCTTTAGCGAGTTTATCTGGCACTGCAAGCAGCTGCTTTCTGACACGCCGCATATCACCGTACAGCCTGAGCAACATGCGGAAATGCCCGCGCTTTTTACCCGGTTCGTTGCCAACTATCAGCAGACCTTCCAGTGGGTCACTCAGGACAAACGCCAGCAGTTTGCCAGCCTGCTGCGCCAGAAAGAGAGCTTCTTTCTCTACGGCGCCGGGTTTTCGTACCTTTTTGCCGAGTACCTGACCAAGAAGTTGCAGGTGCTGGGAAAAACGGCGTTCATCTCCGGGCCGGGAGACAGCCGGAATATTTTTCTCAGCAACGCCGCGCGCTATCAGGTGTTTATTGCCGTTTCACGCAGCGGCGAAACGGAGCAGGTACTGGATAAAGCGCGGATCGCCAAAAACGTCGGCATGACGATCGTCGCCTTTACCCGCGCGTCGGCCAATACGCTGGCAGGCATGGCGGACGTGCATTTTGCCCTCTATGACGAAGCGGTACATTTCGCCGCCGAAGCCGCAGGGGTAACGTCGTTTGAGTCGAATCTGGTGCTGCTGATGGATTTACTGCTGCTGGAAGCAACGGGGTGAAGGTCACCCCGCCGTAATCAGATAATGCGGTTGGTCTTGAGATCGCGCAGGAAGCCGCCCCAGCGACGCTCGTAGAACGGGGTGATGTGCTCGGTAATAAAGTGGCTGATCCCCTTCTCACCTTTCTTCACCTGACAGATATCAATCGGCTCATCGCCCGGCAGGGTGTCGGTTGCCACGCTTCCCGCTGCCTGGATGATCTCGTCGATATCGCCGTCGGCCTCAATCCCTATCAGCAGAACAGGCTTTTCGTCAGCGCTCTCTTTGATGGAGCAGAGAAACGCGCGTTTTACCGGCTTGATGGTTTTAAACAGCGTGGTCAGGGAGTCAATCATCTGCGCGGGCGGCTCGGCCACTTCAGACAGCAGCAGCGTTTCGCCCCCTTCCAGCACCTCCTGAGTGCTGAGCGGGTTGCCCTCGTCACCAATCAGGTGGCTGATTTCGCGCGGAGTAAACTCTTTCCCGGTCGGCAGTTTGGCGTTGAGGAACAGCGTCTGCCCCAGGGTCATTTCGAACAACGTGCGCACCGGCATCACCACGAACGCCTGTTCGTCTTCTACCGCTTCCTGCAAGGCCTCGAGCGAAGTAAAGAACGGGATCACCGAGGTGCCGTCGTCTTTCTCCCAGTGCAGCAGATCCAGCGCGCTGTCTTCGACAACCTGCTCCCCTTCCGCCGCGGTGCCCGGCACCCAGACGGTGGATTCCAGCAGCGTGCGGAAAAAGGCCGGACGGTGGGCGGGTTCGGTCGCCGCCTGCTCCAGCAGGGTTTCTAATTCGTTTTTGGTTTCTGACATAGTTTGGCTACTTCAAAAAACGCCGGGTGGCGCTTCGCTGACCCGGCCTACAAAACCGTAGGCCCGTGCAAGCGCAGCGCCGCCGGGCAATACGATGACTCCGAAGGCGCGCGTAAGCGTAGCGCTACCCGGCAAAAAAGATCACTCAGCCGTCAGCAGGTTCGCCACGGTACGCACGCCCAGACCGGTCGCACCCGCAGACCAATGCTCAACCGCCGCTTTACGGTAGGTTGCGGAGCAGTCAATGTGCAGCCAGCCTTCATGGTAGTTCTCAACGAAGTGAGACAGGAAGCCTGCTGCGGTGCTTGCCCCCGCCGGGTACGCCGCGCTCGCGGTGTTGTTCAGCTCGGCGAAGTTGGACGGCAGCTGGCTGCGGTGGAACTCGGCCAGCGGCAGACGCCAGAACGGTTCGTTTTCCGCCGCCGCGCTGGCCAGCAGGCGAGCGGCCAGCTTGTCGTCGAAGCTGAACAGGGCGTGATAGTCGTTACCCAGCGCCGTTTTCGCCGCGCCGGTCAGGGTTGCCATGTCGATAATCAGCTCCGGCTTCTGCGCAGAGGCGTCGATCAGGCCATCGGCCAGCACCAGACGGCCTTCGGCGTCGGTGTTCATCACCTCAACGTTTTTACCGTTGCGGTAGCGAATGATGTCGCCCAGCTTGAAGGCGTTGCCGCTCACCATGTTGTCCGCGCAGCATAGGTAGAGCTTCACGCGCTTGTTCAGGCCACGGGTGATGGCGAACGCCAGCGCGCCGGTAATGGTGGCCGCACCGCCCATGTCGGACTTCATGGAATCCATGAACGAGCTCTGCTTCAGGCTGTAGCCGCCGGTGTCGAAAGTGATGCCTTTTCCGACCAGACAGGCAAAGACCGGCGCTTCTTTATCGCCGGTTGGGTTGTAATCCAGCGCCAGCAGGACCGGAGGACGCTCGGAGCCACGGCCCACGGTGTGAATGCCCATGTAGTTTTGCTCGCGCAGGTCTTCACCTTTGGTGATGCGGTAAGACATCTTGTCGCCCGCTACGCCCCACAGCAGGTCAACCGCGCGCTGCGCCAGCTGCTCAGGGCCTAACTCTTCCGCCGGGGCGTTGATGGTGTCGCGCACCCAGTCGATGATTTGCAGGCGGCTTTCCAGCTCTTTCTGACCGGCTTCGTCGAGGTTCGCCCACTCGATTTTGCGGGTGCCTTTCGGGCCTTTGTAGCCTGCCCAGAACGCCCAGCTGCGGTCGGTGTCCCAGCTTTCGCCTTCCAGCGACACATGCTTAATGCCAAGGCCGTCAATTTTACGCGCGGCGCGCTGGATCAGGCCCAAATCATCATTGCCCGTCAGGTGCAGGGTAATACCGTCGTTGTTGATGCTGTAGGTGGCTTTTTCGCCCCAGCGTGCGTCGGCTGGCTGCGTGGAGAGCGTAATCTTCATCGCTTCGGTCATTTTATTTATCCTTATTAGCAACTAGCAAACGGGCCGCCTGAAGGCAGCCCGTTTATGTTATCTATTCTGCTTCATCTAACCAGACTAACAGAATCGCCTCCAGAATTTTTTCATTGGATGCGTTTGGATCGTCGTCAAAATCTTCCAGATCGCAAATCCACTGATGCATATCGGTGAATCGTACGGTCTTCGGATCGAGATCCGGGTTCGCGTCGTAGAGCGCTTCGCCGATTTCACGGCTGTCTGTCCACTTCAGTCCCATATCAATGCTCGCGTGCGTGGTTGATGGTGTAGCGTGGGAATTCCACGACCAGATCTTCATCGGTCACCGCGGCCTGGCAGCTCAGGCGGCTGTCTGGCTCCAGACCCCATGCTTTATCCAGCATGTCGTCTTCGTCTTCGGTGCTCTCGGCGAGAGAGTCGAAACCTTCACGCACGATGCAGTGGCACGTTGTGCAGGCACAGGATTTTTCACAGGCGTGTTCCACTTCGATACCTGCACGCAGGGCTACATCGAGAATGGTTTCACCGGTCTTCGCTTCCAGAACAGCGCCATCCGGACAGAGGTCCGCATGAGGCAAAATTACAATCTTTGGCATATTAAACCTCGTCCACGGACTGGCCTTTCAGCGCGACGCGGACAGATTTGTCCATGCGGCGAGCAGCGAAGTCCTGGGTTTGTTTATCAACGTTTTTAATGGCTTCTTCTATTGCGTCAGCGTCATTGCCTTCGGCGACTGCGCTTAAGCGCGCGGCAGCGTCGTCAATCACCTGGCGCTCAGCGGCGCTTAACAGCGCGGCATCGGCAGCGAGTGCGCCGTTCAGGCTTTCCAGCACGCGTGCGGCTTCCACTTTTTGTTCGGCCAGCATACGCGCCTTCACATCCTGCTCGGCGTAGCTCATTGAGTCCTGAATCATGGAGGCGATTTCGCCATCGGTCAGGCCGTAGGACGGCTTCACCTGGATGGACGATTCCACGCCGGTCGATTTTTCCATCGCCGTAACGCTCAGCAGGCCGTCCGCATCCACCTGGAAGGTGACGCGAATATGCGCCCCGCCCGCTGGCAACGCCGGAATTCCGCGCAGCGCAAAGCGCGCCAGAGAGCGGCAGTCCTGCACCAGCTCGCGCTCGCCCTGCATCACGTGGATGGACATCGCGGTCTGGCCGTCTTTGAAGGTAGTAAACTCCTGCGCGCGCGCCACCGGAATGGTGGTGTTACGCGGAATGACTTTCTCCACCAGGCCGCCCATGGTTTCTAAACCCAGAGACAGCGGGATGACGTCCAGCAGCAGCATTTCGCTGTCCGGCTTGTTGCCGACCAGGATATCGGCCTGGATAGCGGCGCCCACGGCAACTACTTTGTCCGGGTCGATAGAGGTCAGCGGCGTGCGGCCAAAGAATTCGCCCACGCGCTCGCGCACCAGCGGCACGCGGGTTGAGCCGCCAACCATGGCCACTTCCAGCACCTCGCTGGCCTCCACGCCCGCATCTTTCAATGCGCGACGGCAGGCCAGCAGGGTACGCTTAACCAGAGGCGCGATCAGTTCGCTGAACTGATTGCGGGTGATCTCACCCTGCCAGCCCGCAACGTTAACCGTGACCGATTGCGCGTCGCTCAGGGCGATTTTGGCGTCGATGGCCGCATCCAGCAGTTCACGCTGTACGCGCGCATCGCTGCGATCGCTGATGCCCGCCTGCTCGCGGATGTAGTCTGCCAGCAGATGGTCGAAGTCATCGCCGCCGAGCGCGGAATCCCCGCCGGTCGCCAGCACTTCGAACACGCCGCGGCTCAGGCGCAGGATTGAAATATCAAACGTCCCGCCGCCGAGATCGTAAACCGCAATCACCCCTTCCTGACCGGAATCGAGGCCGTAGGCAATGGCCGCCGCCGTCGGTTCGTTCAGCAGACGCAGCACATGCAGGCCCGCCAGACGCGCAGCGTCTTTGGTGCCCTGACGCTGTGCATCGTCGAAGTAGGCCGGAACGGTGATTACCACGCCGTCGAGATCGCCGCCGAGTGTCGCCGTGGCGCGCGCCGCCAGCGCTTTGAGGATGTCAGCAGAAACGCGAATCGGGTTCAGCAGACCGGCAGACGTCGCGATCATCGGCAGGCCGTTTTCGCTGGCCTGTAGCTGATACGGCAGATGCGGGTAACGGGTCTGGATATCAGCCAGCGAGCGGCCCATCATGCGCTTAACCGAGCTGATGGTGTTGGCCGGATCGCGCGCGGCGTTGGTGCGGGCATCAAACCCGACCGCGTGACCCTGCTGCTGGTAGTGGACCACGGAAGGCAGCAGATGGCGGCCCTGCTCGTCAGCCAGCGTTTCCGCCTGGCCGCTGCGCACGGTCGCCACGAGGGAATTGGTGGTGCCCAGGTCAATACCGACCGCCAGACGACGCTGGTGCGGTGCGGCGCTTAAGCCTGGCTCACTAATTTGTAATAAGGCCATAATTGCTTCCGAAATTAAAAATCGAGCAGCTTTTCTTCGAGTTGTTCAGCACTGCTTCGCAGTTTATCGAGAAAACGGAGTTTGCGCACAGTGTCTGCCGCCACGTCCCAGGTCTCGTTGTTCAGTTGCTCCACCATCTGCTGATGGCGGGTATCGAACATGCCCTTTACGCGCGTGATAAAGCTTTCCAGGCGCGCTTCGTCTTTAGCCTGTTCAATTTCATCCAGCTCTTCGCGCAGCTCCAGCTGTTCCATCAGAAAGGCGGTGTCGCGCACGGTATGCTGTTCGCTCGCCAGATCGAAACCGTGGAGCGAGAGCAGATATTCTGCACGCGCCAGCGGATGACGCAGCGTTTGCCAGGCCTGGTTGATGGTTGCGGAGTGTGATACCGCAGCCAGCTGCTCTGCCTGCGTCCCGCTGGCGAATTTATCCGGATGGTACTGACGCTGGAGATCCTGAAAACGGACCGTCAGCGCCTGGAGATCGATCGGGTATTGAGCGGGTAGTCCGAAGAGAGTGAAGTAATCCATAACAATCTCAGGGGTAGCCTGTTAGAACAAACCCCACGCGTAGCAAAGCCACGGTGGGGTTTCGGATGACGCGCGGTTAAACGTGGAAGCTTTCGCCGCAACCACACTCGTCTTTGACGTTCGGATTCGTGAATTTGAACCCTTCGTTCAGGCCTTCTTTTACGAAGTCCAGCTGAGTGCCGTTGAGGAATTGCAGGCTTTTGCCATCGACCACCACCTTCACGCCCTTGTCTTCAAACACGGTGTCATCAGACGCCGGTTCGTCAACAAACTCCAGTACGTAAGCCATACCAGAACAGCCGGAGGTACGTACGCCCAGTCGCAGGCCAAAGCCTTTACCACGGTTCGCCAGAAAAGAGCTTACTCGCGCGGCAGCGCTGTCGCTAAGGGTAATCGACATACTCAAACCTCAATTATTTTGCTTCACGTTTGCTTTTGTAATCCGCAATGGCGGCTTTGATCGCGTCTTCTGCCAGAATTGAGCAGTGAATTTTCACCGGCGGCAGTTCGAGTTCTTCAGCAATATCCGTGTTCTTGATTGCCTGTGCTTCGTCCAGAGACTTGCCCTTCACCCATTCGGTGACCAGGGAGCTGGACGCGATAGCTGAACCGCAGCCGTAGGTCTTGAAGCGCGCGTCTTCAATGATACCTTCATTGTTGACTTTAATCTGCAACTTCATCACGTCGCCACATGCCGGTGCACCGACCATGCCGCTACCGACAGATTCATCGCTGTTGTCAAAAGAGCCAACGTTGCGCGGGTTCTCGTAATGATCGATAACTTTTTCGCTGTATGCCATGATTGAATTCTCCTTATGTACCGATTAGTGATGTGACCATTCAATGCTGTTCAGATCCACGCCCTGCTTGAACATTTCCCACAGTGGAGAAAGGTCGCGCAGACGGCCAATGGAGTTACGAACCAGTTTGATGGTGTAGTCAATCTCTTCTTCGGTAGTAAAACGACCTAAAGAGAAACGGATAGAGCTGTGTGCCAGCTCGTCAGTCATACCCAGCGCGCGCAGCACGTAGGATGGCTCCAGGCTTGCAGACGTACAGGCAGAACCGGAAGAAACCGCCAGGTCTTTCAGCGCCATGATCAGCGACTCGCCTTCAACATAGTTGAAGCTGACGTTGAGGATGTTTGGCGCGCCCTGCTCGAGATCGCCGTTCAGATACACTTCTTCCATATCTTTCACGCCGTCCCACAGACGGTTACGCAGCGTACGCAGGCGTGCCATCTCGGTTTCCATCTCTTCTTTTGCAATGCGATACGCTTCGCCCATGCCCACGATCTGGTGAACAGGCAGCGTACCGGAACGCATGCCGCGCTCGTGACCACCGCCGTGCATCTGTGCTTCGATGCGGATACGTGGCTTACGACGAACGTACAGCGCGCCGATACCTTTCGGACCATAGATTTTGTGACCGGAGAAGGACATCAGGTCCACTTTCAGCTGGCTCAGGTCGATAGGCAGTTTGCCCACGCTCTGGGTCGCATCCACGTGGTAGATGATGCCGCGCGCACGGCACATTTCGCCGATGGTTGCGATGTCCTGCACAACGCCGATTTCGTTGTTAACGTGCATGATGGAAACCAGAATGGTGTCATCACGCATGGCCGCTTCGAGCTCTTTCAGGTCGATGATCCCGTTGCTCTGCGGCGCCAGGTAAGTCACTTCGAACCCTTCACGCTCCAGCTGACGGCAGGTGTCCAGCACGGCTTTGTGTTCGGTTTTGCTGGTGATAATGTGCTTGCCTTTTTTCTGATAAAAGTTGGCAGCACCTTTGATCGCCAGGTTGTCGGATTCGGTCGCACCGGAGGTGAAAACAATTTCACGCGGGTCGGCACCGACCAGGTCAGCAATCTGATTACGGGCGATATCAACCGCCTCTTCAGCATGCCAGCCAAAACGGTGAGAACGGGAAGCTGGGTTACCAAAGTTTCCGTCCAGGGTCAGACACTGCATCATTTTCTCGGCAACACGCGGGTCCACCGGCGTGGTTGCGGAGTAATCGAGATAAATCGGTAATTTCATTGCTCTATAAACTCCGTACATCGCTTCAATGCAAGGAATCAGGCAACCGGCTGGATGTACGACCGAGTACGCGGGGCGAGCTAACGCCCCGGCCTGATTCTGAAATACTTATCTTTTTAATTACGCGCGCAGTTTAACGTCGATGGCGTCCTGCGAACGGGTGCTGCGCTGTGAATCCTGACTATGCTGACGACCAGAGACATCCAGAACTTCCTGGTTATTAACCAGTTCACCCAGGGTGATGTTGTTCAGGAAGCCGGTCAGACGGTCGCTCAGATCGCGCCACAGCGCGTGGGTCAGGCATTTATCGCCGCCCTGACAGCCGCCTTTACCCTGGCAACGGGTCGCGTCAACGGATTCGTCAACCGCGCTAATCACTTCGCCAACCGCAATACTGCCTGCGTCTTTACCCAGCAGATAACCGCCGCCCGGGCCACGAACGCTGGACACCAGTCCATTTTTACGCAGTCTGGAGAACAGCTGTTCCAGGTAAGAGAGGGAGATCCCTTGTCGTTCAGAAATATCAGCCAACGGAACCGGGCCCGCTTCGGAGTTGAGCGCAACGTCCAGCATCGCGGTCACGGCATAACGCCCTTTAGATGTCAGTCTCATGTCTTACTTAACCTCAAACTCGCCCCTGCCCGGGGTTTTTTATTGTAAAATGGGGGTATTGCATAGCAGGGCCAAGTCTGACATTCCTGACTAAATTGGTCAACTATTTACTTGACTGTTTTAGTCAGGTATTTAACCTTCTGTGCCGTATTTTGCCCGGCGGCGCTGCGCTTGCACGGGCCTACGGGCTTTGTAGGCCGGGTAAGCGCAGCGCCACCCGGCGAACACACTGCACTACTCTTTATTCTTCTGCTCAATCGACGCCAGAATCCCGCGCAGGATGTTCAGCTCCTGGCTTTCCGGACGCGCGCGGGTGAACATACGGCGCAACTTGTTCATCACCTGGCCCGGGTGGCCTTCACGGATAAAGCCGGTTGAGAGCAGCGTCTGTTCCAGATGACCGTAGAAGCGCTCGAGGTCGTCCACCAGCGGGTAGGCCGTCTCTTCTTTAGGTTCCACCGGTTTCTCCTGCGTCGCCAGCCATGCCATGCGCACTTCATAGGCAATCACCTGCACCGCCATCGCCAGATTCAGCGAGCTGTATTCCGGGTTGGCGGCAATCGCCACATGATAGTGACACTTCTGTAATTCCTCGTTGGTCAGGCCAACGCGTTCACGGCCAAACACCAGCGCAACCGGCGCCTGTTCCGCTTCTGAGATGCTTTTCAGGCCGCATTCGCGCGGGTCCAGCATCGGCCAGGGCAGCGTACGGGAGCGCGCGCTGGTCCCCACCACCAGGCTGCAACCGGCCAGGGCTTCATCCAGGGTGTCCACGATCTGCGCATTCCCGATCACGTCGCTGGCGCCGGCCGCCAGAGCAATAGCCTGAGAGTCTGGTTTCACCAGCGGATTCACCAGCCACAGGTTCGTTAAGCCCATGGTTTTCATAGCGCGGGCCACAGAGCCCATGTTGCCGGTGTGCGATGTTTCGACCAGCACGATTCGAATGTTTTGCAGCATAATTTTTAAATGTCTGGATTCAGTGTCTGAAGAATATTCGGGCATATTATCATAAACGAGAGACATAATCCGATCCCGCTGCTATACTCTGCGCCGATTTTCCTGTTCTTTAACATCCAGTGAGAGAGACCGATGCATCCGATGCTGACCATCGCCGTGCGCGCAGCGCGCAAGGCGGGTAATGTAATTGCCAAACACTACGAAACCCCAGACTCCGTAGAAACCAGCCAGAAAGGCAGCAATGATTTCGTGACGAACGTAGATAAAGCCGCAGAAGCGATTATTATCGAAACGATCCGCAAATCTTACCCGCAGCACACCATCATCACCGAAGAAAGCGGTGAACATGAAGGTACCGATCAGGATGTTCAATGGGTTATCGATCCACTGGATGGCACCACCAACTTCGTCAAACGCCTGCCACACTTCTCTGTGTCTATCGCAGTACGCATCAAAGGCCGTACTGAAGTCGCCGTTGTTTACGATCCAATGCGTAACGAACTGTTCACCGCGACCCGCGGTCAGGGCGCGCAGCTGAACGGCTACCGTCTGCGTTGCAGCAATGCACGCGATCTGGACGGCACGATTCTGGCGACCGGCTTCCCGTTCAAGGCGAAGCAGCACGCAACCACTTATATGAATATCCTGGGCAAGCTGTTCACCGAATGCGCGGACTTCCGTCGCACCGGCTCTGCTGCACTGGATCTGGCCTACGTCGCGACCGGCCGCGTTGACGGTTACTTTGAGCTGTCTCTGAAGCCGTGGGACTTCGCGGCGGGCGAGCTGATCGCTCGTGAAGCTGGCGCGATTGTTTGCGACTTCACCGGCGGCCATAACTATATGTCTACCGGCAACATCGTTGCAGGTAACCCGCGCGTTGTTAAAGCCATGCTGGCAAACATGCGTGATGAACTGAGCGATGCGCTGAAGCGTTAATTCAGTCTGTTAAGCCCGGTGGCGCCACGCTTACCGGGCCTACAACACGCCTCAGATACGGCTAGAAAGGCCGCACCCCCCTTCCCACCGGCACCGCGCTCATCCACATTGTCACCGCCGCTACCAGCAGAATCACCCCGCCCGCCAGCGCCAGAGTCGTCCAGCCAACCTGTCGCCACAATACCGGCGTTTTATTGCCGCTGAGTTTTACCGCCAGCTGACGGAAGCTGTGCACCAGCAGGGCTAACGAAGAGATCGTCAGAGACGTTCCCGCCGCCATCGCCAGCGCCGAGAGCATGCCCCAGCCAAATACGCCTGTCACTTTGCTGAACAACAGCACCATGATTGCGCCCGAGCATGGACGCATCCCCATTGAGAGAACAATCATCAGGCGCGCACGCCAGTCCTCACCGTTCTGTAATTGTTCCTGCGTCGGCAGATGCTGATGCCCGCACCCGCAGTTTTCATGGTGAACGTGATGCGGTGTAAAGGATTTGAATTTTGGTTTTCGCAGTAACGCGCGCAATTTTTTCAGCGCCCGCCAGCAGAGGATCAGCCCCAGCACGCCTACCAGCGCGTAACTCCCCTTCTCCAGCCAGAAGCTGCTCATATGCAGCTGGCGGGCCGGCAGCTGTAGCAGCGAAAGGACGACCACGACCAGCGCAATCG
Source organism: Enterobacter cloacae complex sp. 397G4 (assembly GCF_050031515.1). Classification (NCBI taxonomy): domain Bacteria; kingdom Pseudomonadati; phylum Pseudomonadota; class Gammaproteobacteria; order Enterobacterales; family Enterobacteriaceae; genus Enterobacter; species Enterobacter cloacae complex sp. 397G4. The sequence goes on from NZ_JBLGWE010000001.1 coordinate 3,503,167, forward strand.
CCACACCGCCCTGAAGTAAAGAAGAAGCCAGCGTCAGGCCGATACTCGATTTCAGCTTCGACGGGTGCGTGGCAAGCCAGGTCGTGATGACGATTTTGCCGTGCCCCGGTCCCAGGGCATGCAGCACGCCATAGATAAAGCTGAACGCCAGAAGAGCGCCGCCCGCTTTGGTCGGATTTTCCGCCACGGCTTTCAGCAGACCGCTCATCTGCTGATTAACTTCCCGCTGCCAGAGGATGCTTTTCATCATCACCTGCGGCCATGCCTGCCACAGCCAGAGCGCGCCGCCAACCGCTAACAACAAAAAGAGCGCCAGAGGCCAGAGGTGCAGCCAGCGACGCGGCTTACTGACGGGAGAGGAGATCACTGACATTGTAACGTCACCTCCTGCGCAAACTGTTTACCTAACTCCATGTCTTCGGGGGGCGCATCCTCTTTATCAAGAGAAACGGCAAAGTTCAGCATCTCTTCGCTGGGTTTCGGGGTGTGCACGGCAATTTTGCAGCTTTTTTGCAGCGCGTCCGGCAGCCGTACGTCGCTGTCATTGTCATAGCGCATATCGACATAGTAGGTTGGGTCAAACGTGGAAAACCTGTACTTCTGCCCGGCCAGCGGTTGAGGGTGCGCCAGCGGAAGGATAAAGGTCAGCACCGCCTGATGTCCGTCGCGGGTCATACCGTACACCGTGGGACGGTTGAGAAATTTCACCTTTTGTCCGTTGTGCCAGAACTCGGTGAAGTAGTGCTGACCCAGCACGTTGGCCATCACTTCCGCCGCCAGCTTTTTCCAGATCTCATCGCCGGGCTTTGCGTTTCCGGCATCGTACAGCAGGTCGGCGGAGGTGATTTCATCCATCGTCCAGCGCATTTTCAGGCCGCTGAGCTGCGTGCCGTCCGTCACCAGTTCGGTTTTCAGGCTGATAAAACTGTGAGGATGTGCGCCGGCGGCACAAGTGAAAACCGCCAAAAATAACGCTACCGCGCTTTGTTTAACTATTTGCATCTGTTCCTCACGTCAAAAATTCTGTGATGTTCGCCAGCAATCCTGAGTGAAAGGCCTGCCGGTGCGCTTTTCAGCGCCCATCCTTTAGCTATTCTTATCAAACATTCACACTGGATACCCGACAGATGATGACGACGCTTGAAATTCCATCTGTGCTTTCCAGTTCGCAGCGCCGCTGCCAGGTGCTTTTGATGCTTTACCTGCCCGATGCTGCCATCACCGCACAGAGCATAATCGCTGCCAACGGCGTGGACGACGTCATGGCACGGCAAGATATAGCCGAGACGCGCGATGAAATCCAGCGCTATCATCGGCTTGATATTGTCACGCACCATGATGGCTGCTACCGAATTGAGGGTTCCGCCCTGAATCAACGTTTGTGCCTGCTGCACTGGCTGCGCAGGGCGCTTCGGCTGTGTCCACATTTTGTTGCCCAACAGTTTACCCCTGCCTTAAAAACCGCGCTTAAACAGCACGGCATTGCCCGCCCGCTTTATGACGATGCGAACCTTCGGGCGCTTATCAACTTTTGTGCGCGCAAGCTTCAGCGCCAGTTTGAGTCCCGCGACGTACAGTTTTTACAGCTTTATCTGCAATATTGTCTGATTCAGCATCATCTGGGCAATACGCCAGAGTTTTCGCCCGTTCAGCGCAGCTGGACGCAGTCCCGAGGGGAATACTTTACGGCGCAGGAAATTGTCCGCCACTGGAAACGGCGCGTCCCGCAGGGAACGCACAGCGATGAACAGCTGTTCCTGGCACTGCTGTTTATGATGCTTCGCACACCCGACCCGGTGATGGATAAACACCAGCAGGATCAGCGCCTGCGTCGCGCCATCGTGCGTATGATTGCCCGTTTCCGGGCGCAAACCGGGATGAACTTCAGCGATGAGCAAGGGCTGACCGATCAGCTTTATATTCATCTGGCTCAGGCGCTGGACCGCTCCTTATTTGACATCGGCATCGACAACAGTCTGCCGGAAGAGATCCACCGTTTATACCCCCGGCTGCTGCGCACCACTAAAGAGGCGCTGTTTGAGCTGGAAGCCGAATTTGGTCTGCGATTCTCCGGTGAAGAGATGGCTCTGGTGGCGGTGATTTTTGGTGCCTGGCTAATGCAGGAGACCGACCTGCATGAAAAACAGGTGGTCCTGTTAACGGGGGAAGATAAAGCCTGTGAAGCGTTAATTGAGCAGCAGCTTCGCGAGCTGACGCTGCTGCCGCTCAATATTCGTTATCTTAGCCTGGAGGCGTTTAAGAAGGAGGGCGCCCCCCGCGAGGCGGCGCTGGTCATTACGCCTTATCCAACCGCCCTGCCGCTGTTCTCGCCGCCGCTCATTCATGCCGTTGAGGCCCTGAACACGCAGCAGCAGGAACATATTCGCGTTATGCTCGAATCATAGTTACGAGCGAGCAGCCACCTTTGGGCGGATGACGATGGCAGGTAAAGCGACCAGCGCCATCACCCAGAACACACCGTGCCCCAGGTGCTGATAGAGGAAACCGGCAAATACGGTCATCACCGCAATACTGCCGCCCATCGCCACCGCTGAATAGACCGCCTGAAGACGAATAACGTCCCCCCCCTCTCGCGCCGCGATGTAGCGCATCGCCGCCAGATGGCACACGGTGAAGGTTCCTCAGTGCAGAATTTGCGCCACAATCAGCCACGGCAGCTCCGTCGTCCAGCCCATGATGCCCCAGCGCACCACGCCGCAAACGGCGGAAAGCAGCAGCAGGTCACGCGCCCCGAAACGACGGAAAAGTTTTTGGCTCAGCGCGAAGATAATGACCTCCGCTACCACGCCGAGCAACCACAGGTAGCCTACCGCAGAAGCCGAGTAGCCCGCCCCCTGCCAGTAGATGGCGCTGAAGCCGTAATAGGCCGCATGTGCCCCCTGGAGCAGACAGACGCAGGCCAGGAAACGCCAGCTTTGCGCCACCAGCGAGCGCCAGGCGGGCCAGCCGGCGCTCTCCTGATGGCGGCTTTCGCCCTGCGGCATTACCGACGGACGCAGCAACATACCGAGCAGCATCGAGGCGATGCCGAGCGTTAACAGCGCCAGAATGGCACGATAGTCATAGAGGCTGACCAGTTTCCCGACCAGCGCAGAGCCGATCACGAAGGCAATCGATCCCCACAGGCGCACGCGGCCATAGTCCATGGTGATCTGCTTTTGCCAGGTGTTCGCCAGGGCATCCGTCAGCGGCACCAGCGGGGAGAAGAACAGATTAAAGCCAACCATTACCACCATCAGCCAGGCAAACTGATGGCTGACCCAGAAACAGGCCGCAAAGACCAGCGTCAGCAGGGCCAGAATTCGCACCGCTTTAATCAGTAAGGAGGGATCGCTGACGCGGGGCGCAATCAGCAGGCTACCCAGGAAACGTGCCACCAGCCCCGCGCCCAGCAGGATGCCAATGGTCTCAGGCGTCAGACCAATTCCCTTGAGCCAGACGCTCCAGAAAGGCAAAAAAATACCGTAACTAAAGAAATAGGTGAAATAGCTGAGCGCCAGCCAGCGCGTGGAATGCAAGACCATGAATCCCTCCCGAAATGGAGGCGATAGTCTGGCGTTAATCCCTGACTTTAGCAAGTCGTTAGCGCGCTATAAATTAACGATAAATTAACATCATGGACAGCCGGTCGGCGTATGGCGAGAGCGGCAAAATTGTATTACGTTTAAAGAACATCGCCTGAAGAGGTCGTTTGCCATGAACAACTTACGTTATTTCGATTTCGGCTCCTCTCGTTCTTTCCTGCTTTTAATTGCCCGCATTGCTATTGTGGTCCTGTTTATTATTTTCGGTTATCCCAAGCTGACGGGGTTTAGCGGCACCGTTCAGTATATGACGTCGCTCGGCGCCCCCATGCCCATGCTGGCCGCCATTGTTGCGGTGGTGATGGAAGTCCCCGCCGCGATTCTGATCGTGCTGGGCTTTTTCACCCGCCCCCTCGCGGTGATCTTTGTCTTCTATACGCTGGGAACGGCGGTGATTGGTCACCACTACTGGGATATGACGGGCGATGCGGTTCTGCCAAATATGATTAACTTCTACAAAAATGTGAGTATCGCTGGCGGCTTTATTTTGCTGGCGATTACCGGGCCGGGGGCCATCTCCCTCGACCGACGTTAGCCCATAAAAAAAGGCCGCATGAGCGGCCTTTTTCAGTTCTGCGACGCAGAGAATTATGCGTACACCGGGAAGCGTGCGCAGATGTCCAGAACTTTACCTTTAACGCGCTCGATAACCGCGTCGTCATTGATGTTGTCCAGAACGTCACACATCCAGCCCGCCAGCTCTTTCACTTCCGCTTCTTTGAAGCCACGGCGAGTCACTGCCGGAGAACCGATACGGATACCGGAGGTCACGAACGGGCTCTTCGGATCGTTTGGCACGCTGTTTTTGTTGACGGTAATGTTGGCGCGGCCGAGGGCTGCGTCAGCTTCTTTACCGGTCAGGTTCTTATCAACCAGGTCCAGCAGGAACAGGTGGTTTTCAGTCCCGCCAGAGACCACTTTGTAGCCACGGTTCAGGAACACTTCCACCATCGCTTTGGCGTTTTTAGCAACCTGCTGCTGATAAACCTTGAACTCTGGCTCCATCGCTTCTTTCAGCGCGACGGCTTTCGCGGCGATAACGTGCATCAGCGGGCCGCCCTGGGCGCTTGGGAACACTGCGGAGTTCAGCTTTTTGTACAGCTCTTCGTCACCGCCTTTCGCCAGGATCAGGCCACCGCGTGGACCCGCCAGGGTTTTGTGGGTGGTGGTGGTCACAACGTGCGCATGTGGAACCGGGTTCGGATAAACGCCTGCCGCAATCAGACCGGCAACGTGCGCCATGTCGACGAACAGGTACGCGCCGATGCTGTCAGCAATTGCACGCATTTTTGCCCAGTCAACGATGCCGGAGTAAGCAGAGAAACCACCGATGATCATCTTCGGCTTGTGCTCTTTGGCCTGCTTCGCCATGTCTTCGTAGTCAATTTTACCGGACTCATCAATACCGTAAGGGATGATGTTGTACAGTTTGCCAGAGAAGTTAACCGGGGAGCCGTGAGTCAGGTGGCCGCCCTGCGCCAGGTTCATACCCAGAACGGTATCGCCCGGCTGCAACAGCGCGGTATAAACAGCGAAGTTAGCCTGAGAGCCAGAGTGCGGCTGGACGTTCGCGTAGTCAGCGCCAAAGAGTTCTTTCGCACGGTCAATCGCCAGCTGCTCAACGATATCAACGTATTCGCAACCGCCGTAGTAGCGCTTGCCCGGATAACCTTCAGCATATTTGTTGGTCAGCTGAGAACCCTGCGCCTGCATTACGCGCGGGCTGGTGTAGTTTTCGGAGGCGATCAGTTCGATGTGCTCTTCCTGACGTACTTTTTCCTGCTCCATAGCCTGCCACAGTTCGGCATCATAATCGGCAATGTTCATTTCACGCTTTAACATCCGCATCTCCTGACTCAGCTAACAAGTAAATTTTTGGCCTGAAAAGGCAGTCCTGTTGGACGACGGGCAACAGTATAACTGAATAGTTCTGCGATAACAGGTCTTGACAAACGATTTTACGCAAACGTTTACCTCCACGCCACGCAAGGGTTTGAGCAATAAAGCTCTCGCCATTTTCAACGGATTTCTTTTCAGCTTTGTGATGCATATTTTTCACGATGCAAAGAACCATTTACATTGCAGGGGTATTTTTATAAGATGCATATAAAATACATCATTAAAGTAACATCAGAAGGAAGCTGCTATGCTCGACGCCCAAACCATCGCTACCGTGAAAGCCACAATCCCCCTGCTGGTTGAAACGGGTCCTAAACTGACCGCCCATTTCTACGATCGCATGTTCGCGCATAACCCGGAGCTCAAAGAGATTTTCAACATGAGCAACCAGCGTAACGGCGATCAGCGCGAAGCGCTGTTTAACGCTATTGCCGCCTATGCCAGCAACATCGAAAACCTGCCGGCTCTGCTGCCTGCGGTGGAAAAAATCGCCCAGAAGCACACCAGCTTCCAGATCAAACCTGAGCAGTACAACATCGTCGGCAGTCACCTGCTGGCAACCCTGGACGAAATGTTCAGCCCGGGCCAGGAAGTACTGGATGCCTGGGGTAAGGCCTATGGCGTACTGGCAAACGTATTCATCAACCGTGAAGCGCAGATCTACAGCGAAAACGCCAGCAAGAATGGCGGCTGGGAAGGCACGCGCGCCTTCCGCATCGTCGAGAAAACCCCGCGCAGCGCACTGATCACCAGCTTTGAATTTGAGCCAGTGGACGGTCAGCCGGTTGCCGATTACCAGCCGGGCCAGTATCTGGGCGTCTGGCTGAAGCCTGAAGGCTTCCCGCACCAGGAGATTCGCCAGTACTCCCTGACCCGCAAGCCAGACGGCAAAGGCTATCGCATTGCGGTTAAACGTGAGGAAGGCGGTCAGGTATCCAACTGGCTGCATAACGAAGCCAGCGTGGGCGACGTGGTCCATCTGGCGGCACCGGCGGGCGATTTCTTTATGGCCGTTGAAACGAATACCCCGGTGACGCTGATCTCCGCAGGCGTAGGTCAGACGCCAATGCTGGCGATGCTGGATACGCTGGCGAAAGCAAACCACAGCGCGCAGGTTAACTGGTTCCACGCGGCGGAGAACGGTGATGTGCACGCCTTTGCGGATGAAGTCAAAGCGCTCGGAGCGACCCTGCCGCGTTTCACCGCGCATACCTGGTATCGCCTGCCGACGGAGGCAGACCGCGCAGCGGCTCGTTTCGACAGCGAAGGCCTGATGAATTTAGGGCAGCATGAAGGGGCGTTCAGCGCACCGGGGATGCAGTTCTACGTTTGTGGGCCAGTAGCGTTTATGCAGTATGCCGCGAAGCAGCTGGTAGACCTGGGCGTGAATAAAGACAACATTCATTACGAATGTTTCGGCCCGCATAAAGTGCTGTAATCGCCCGGCGGCGCTGCGCTTGCACGGGCCTACGAAGGGTTTTTTAGGCCGGGTACGCGCAGCGCCACCCGGCAAGAATGTTAAATCGCCGCGTCGTCTTCTTCGCCGGTACGGATACGGATCACGCGCGCCACGTCAAAGACGAAGATTTTCCCGTCGCCAATTTTACCGGTCTGCGCCGTGCGGATGATGGTATCCACACAGGTATCGACGATATCATCGCTCACCACGATCTCGATTTTCACTTTCGGCAGAAAGTCCACCATGTACTCTGCGCCACGGTATAGCTCGGTGTGGCCCTTCTGACGACCAAAACCTTTCACTTCAGTTACGGTCATCCCGGTGATGCCTACTTCTGCCAGCGCTTCACGTACATCATCCAGTTTGAAAGGTTTAATAATCGCATCAATCTTTTTCATGGTGGGTCCTTAAACTCTTGCCAGTAAGCAGCCTCGTAATCGGTTGCTCACAGTATCATATTCAGGCGAATTTTGCGGTATTACTCTTTAAAATCGTTCGCTTCCAGCTCGTGGCGTGAGAGCAATTTATAAAACTCGGTACGGTTACGACCGGCCATGCGCGCCGCGTGGGTCACGTTGCCTTTGGTGATTTGCAGCAGCTTGCGCAGATAGTTCAGCTCGAACTGGTTTCGCGCTTCCGCAAACGTCGGTAAGGCCGTGTTTTCCCCCTCGAGCGCCTGCTCCACCAGCGCATCGCTGATCACCGGTGATGAAGTCAGCGCCACGCACTGCTCAATCACGTTCACCAGCTGGCGTACGTTGCCCGGCCAGCTTGCGGTCATCAGGCGTTTCATCGCATCGGTGGAGAACGCGCGCACGAATGGTTTGTGGCGGTCAGCGGCCTGGCGCAAAAGGTGATTTGCCAGCAGCGGGATATCTTCCGCACGCTCGGCCAGCGCCGGGATTTTCAGGTTGACGACATTCAGTCGATAGTAAAGATCTTCACGGAACTCGTTGCGCGCCATCACCTTGGGTAAATCGCGATGGGTAGCGGAAATAATACGCACGTTGATATCGATATCGCGGTTGCTGCCAAGCGGACGCACTTTTCGCTCCTGCAACACGCGCAGCAGTTTGACCTGCAACGGCGCGGGCATATCGCCAATTTCATCAAGAAACAGCGTGCCCCCCTCAGCCGCCTGGAACAGCCCTTCACGGCTGCTCACCGCGCCGGTAAAGGCGCCGCGGGCATGGCCGAAGAGCTCAGACTCAAGCAGCTGTTCCGGCAGCGCGCCACAGTTGATGGCAATAAAGGCATTTTTACTGCGCGGGCTGGCGTTGTGGATCGCCTGGGCCAGGATCTCTTTCCCGGTCCCGCTCTGGCCGTTGATCAGCACGCTAACGTCGGATTGCGCCACCATCCGCGCCTGTTCCAGCAGGCGCAGCATCACAGGGCTACGCGTCACGATGGATTCACGCCAGGCGTCGTCGCCGGATGGCGCCGCATGCTCAAGGGCGCTGTCGATTGCTTTATAGAGAGCGTCTTTATCCACTGGTTTGGTGAGGAAGCTGAATACCCCCTGCTGCGTCGCGGCCACCGCATCAGGAATAGAGCCGTGAGCGGTGAGGATAATAACCGGCATCCCGGGCTGCTGCTTCTGGATCTCCGTGAACAGTTGCAGGCCATCCATTTCATCCATGCGCAAATCACTGATCACCAGATCGATTTTCTCGCGGCTGAGCACTTTCAGCCCCTCCTGCCCGCTTTCAGCGGTGACCACGCTGTAGCCTTCGCTGACCAGACGCATTCCCAGCAGCTTTAACAGCCCGGGATCGTCATCCACCAGTAACAGATGGGCAGGTTTACGGCTTGTCATGGCTTCACATCCTCTTGTTTCGGCGTCTCACTGTCTGGCGTCGTGGCAGAGTTGCCTTTCGACCCATCGGGCAGATAGCTGCCTGCCGGCTTACGCGTCGAGAGCTGTCTTTCGATATCGGTCAGATTTTCGAGCTTGCGGGTGGTGGTTTCCAGCTGCTCGCGCAGCGACTCCTGCTGCTGGCGAAGCGCATCAAGCTCGCTGTCGCTCGACTGCTGCAATTTGCTGTAGCGGAAACGCTCTTCAGACAGTTGTAATTGCAGGGTTTGTCCATCCCGCCAGAGCTGATAGACCGGGCGCACCTGCGGGGGAATATTGATCACGTAAGTATCCAGCCGCGTCACGTTGGCGCGGCGTTCGACAGGCGTGATTCTGGCATCCGCCATCACGATCCCACGTTTAAACGCGTCCTGCCAGGTATCGTCCACCAGCATCGCCGCCTGGGCACGGGCCTCGGCGGGCGCCAGCCGCTGGGCGCAGTCTATTCCGCGCAGCCAGAACAGCGGATTGGATTCAACATCACGCCCCGACAGGTTCCAGATATCATCGCAACGTGTTGAAAGGAAATCGGCCAGCTGTTTTTGCGGCCATTTATCTTCCTGTTTCTGGCTAATTGCACTTTTCGGCGCATGGGTTACACAGCCGGCCAGCAGTAAGCAGGGCAGGCTCAGGCGCACATTTTTGCTGGAAAACACCGCGCGCAGTGCGCGGTAAAAGACGTGTGACATACTCACCAGGTTGTTATTCATTTCATTGATTTTTCCGGCTCAAGAGGCAGTTCGATACGAAAACAGACATCGGCGCGTTCATCACTCACGATGTTAAGCTCACCCTGCATGCGTCGTATGCAGTCGCGGGCAATACTCAGCCCCAGACCACTTCCTTTTACCGCACCTTTTCGCTGATGACTCCCCTGGAAGAAGGGCTCAAAGATCATCGTTTTTTCATCATCCGGAATCGGGCTTCCCGTATTCGCTACGTCAATAAATACCCGCGAACCGTTGTTATTGCTTCTGATATAAATGGTACCGGATTCAGTACCATAGTGCACCGCATTGGAATAAAGATTATCCAGTACGCTCATTAACAGCATCGGCTCTGCCAGGCAGGAAGGCGCATTGAGATCCACCTGGGTATGCATCATTTTAGCTCTTGCTGGCAGGCTATGGGCGGAGATCACCATGTCCACCAACGGTTCAATCTCAACGCTTTCAAGCACCACAGCACCATCCGCCAGCTTGCGGTTATAGTCCAGCAGTTGTTCAATAAGTTTTTGTAAATTGCGGCTACTGGCATCCAGAATCGCCACGATCTCTTTTTGCTCAGGGGTTAACGGCCCCGCTACTTCGTCTGCCAGCAGCTCCGTGCCTTCACGCATACTGGCCAGCGGTGTTTTGAGTTCGTGTGAGATATGGCGCAGGAACTGATGACGCTGCGATTCCAGCCACGCCAGGCGTTCAGAAAGCCAGATGATACGCTGACCGACCGAGCGCAGCTCGCGCGGGCCTTTAAAAACAACCGTATCCCCGAGAGATTTGCCCTCCCCCAGGCGGTTAATCATCCGCTGGATCCCCTTTACGGGGCCGATAATCATGCGGGTAAAGAGCAGTACCAGCCCAAGGCTGACGAGGAACAGCACCAGCGCCTGCCAGCCGAAGAACTGGCCGCGCTCGGCAATCTCCTGCTGGAGTTGCTGGCCACGGGAAAAGATAACCGTACGGGTGGACTGCACCATCTCCGTATTGGCGTTCGCGAAGGCTTCAAGTCGGGCGGCGGCGGCGGCATCAGGACCGCTGTTTTTGCACTGGAGCTGCGCCAGATCGTTCAGATCCTGACGCAGCGCCTGATAGAGTTTGTCATCCGGCAAGACCCCGGCATGGGCATCCAGCATTTCGCTGTAGCGTTTACGCTGGTTCTGATAGACCCTCTCCAGCGTGCGGTCGTCCAGCACGCAGTACTGGCGATAGCTACGCTCCATCTCCAGCGCGGCGTTGGTCATTGCCTCGCTACGGCGGGCATCAATAAGCGTGGTGCGGTTAGTCAGGGCCGCCTGGGCACTTAACGCATTCAGGCTTTGCCATGCCTGCCACGCCAGAACCAGCAAAGGTAGCAGGATCAGCAGGAAGGCCATCATAACGAGCTGTCGCAGGGAGCGAGGGAAAGCGGGCCAGCGTTTCAACACATTACTCTCATCATCCGGGTTTGAGGAGAGCGTAACTGAGTCTGCCCTTCAGATACAACAAAGCCGGGTAAAAACCCGGCTTTGTCATGGAATAAGGCGGTGCCTAACTCGACGTTTCGCCCTGGCCTGATAAAGCATTGCAATAATCAGTAGTTGGACGGCAGGCACCTTTTTGTGCGTCATTCGAAGTTTATGTAGCACGTCCCGAAGGGGCTGACATAAGAAGGTGAATGAGCCACTGGTTACTATTATGCAACGTGCGTGCCAGATTGCAAAAATTGATACTATCCTTATGATTAATAATCGTTTTATTATTAAAATGCATTGATTGTCAGGTGAATGATTTCCAGGCTAAGTGTCGCTATTAAGCAACACCTTAATGGGAACCCGTCCTGATATATATAAATCAATAAGTTAAATGTCTCTTATTGGAGACACTCAACCCAGAGGATTGTCGCGATTTTGCGACAGGTACAAAAAAGCCCGGTGGCGCTCGCGCTTACCGGGCCTACAGTCAGGGCGTTGAAACTTAACCCAGTTGTTTACGCGCGTTGCGGAAAATGCGCATCCACGGGCTGTCCTCGCCCCAGTTTTCCGGGTGCCAGGAGTTGCTAACGGTACGGAAGACACGCTCCGGGTGCGGCATCATGATCGTCACCCGACCGCTTTCGCTGGTGACCGCGGTAATGCCATTTGCCGAACCGTTCGGGTTAGCCGGATAGGTTTCGGTGACCTTGCCGAAGTTATCAACAAAGCGCAGCGCCACCAGTCCTTTGCTTTCAAGCTGAGCCAGGTGCGCCGCATCACGCACTTCAACCTGACCTTCACCGTGCGAAACCGCGATTGGCATCTGTGAACCGACCATTCCCTGCAACAGCAGAGACGGGCTTTGGGTCACTTCTACCAGACTGAAGCGCGCTTCGAAGCGGTCAGACTGGTTACGCACAAAGCGCGGCCAGGCTTCGCTGCCCGGGATCAGCTCGCGCAGGTTAGACATCATCTGACAGCCGTTACACACGCCCAGCGCCAGCGTCTGCGGACGATGGAAGAAGGTTTCGAACTCGTCACGCACGCGGCTGTTGAACAGAATAGACTTCGCCCAGCCTTCGCCCGCGCCCAGCACGTCACCGTAGGAGAACCCCCCGCAGGCGACCAGCGCCTGGAAATCATCGAGCCCGGTACGCCCGGCCAGCAGGTCGCTCATGTGGACGTCGATGGCGTCAAAGCCCGCCCGGTGGAAGGCCGCCGCCATCTCAACGTGGGAGTTAACGCCCTGCTCGCGCAGCACGGCTACTTTCGGACGCGCACCGGTCGCAATGTACGGCGCGGCAATGTCTTCGTTAATGTCGAAGCTGAGCTTCACGTTCAGGCCAGGATCGTTGTCGTTCGCCTTCGCGTTGTGTTCCTGATCGGCGCATTCCGGATTGTCACGCAGGCGCTGCATCTGCCAGGTGGTTTCCGCCCACCACATACGCAGCGTGGTGCGGCTTTCGCTGAACACCGCGTGGCCGTCGGCTTCAATCACGAAGCGGTCGCCCTGCACCGCTTTACCGAGATAGTGTACGCAGTCTGCCAGACCGTGCTGCGCCAGAATCGCTTCCACCGCGTCGCGATCTGCGGCGCGTACCTGAATGACCGCGCCAAGCTCTTCGTTAAACAGCGCTGCCAGGCGGTCTTCGCCAAGCGTTGCAATGTTTGCTTCAACGCCGCAGTGACCGGTGAAGGCCATCTCTGCCAGCGTCACCAGCAGGCCACCATCGGAACGGTCGTGGTAGGCCAGCAGCTTACGCTGCGCCACCAGCGCCTGAATTGCGTCGTAGAAGCCTTTCAGCTGGGCGACATCGCGCACGTCGGCTGGCTTATCGCCGAGCTGGCGGTAAACCTGCGCCAGCGCGGTGGCGCCCAGCGCGTTATGGCCTTTGCCGAGGTCAATCAACAGCAGGGCGTTATCTTCAGTGGAAAGCTGCGGCGTAACGGTATGACGCACGTCTTCCACGCGCGCAAACGCGGTGATCACCAGCGACAGCGGAGAGGTCATCTCGCGCTGCTCGTTACCTTCCTGCCAACGGGTTTTCATCGACATGGAGTCTTTACCCACCGGAATGGTCAGGCCGAGCGCAGGACAGAGCTCTTCACCCACCGCTTTCACCGCTTCGTACAGGCCAGCATCTTCGCCCGGGTGACCGGCAGCGGCCATCCAGTTCGCGGAAAGTTTGATACGTTTGATATCGCCAATCTGCGTCGCGGCGATGTTGGTCAGCGCTTCACCGACCGCCAGACGGGCAGAAGCGGCGAAGTCCAGCAGCGCCACTGGCGTGCGTTCGCCCAGGGCCATCGCTTCGCCGTAGTAGCTGTCGAGGCTCGCGGTGGTCACAGCGCAGTTAGCGACCGGGATCTGCCACGGGCCGACCATCTGATCGCGCGACACCATACCGGTCACGGTACGGTCGCCGATGGTCACCAGGAAGGTTTTCTCTGCCACGGCAGGCAGGTGCAGCACGCGGTTAACCGCTTCTGCCACGGTGATGCCCTGGCGATCCAGCGCTTTGCCCGCCGCTTTGCGAGTCTGCACGTCGCGGGTCATCTTCGGCGTTTTGCCGAGCAGCACGTCCAGCGGCAGATCGATCGGCTGGTTGTCAAAGTGGGTGTCGCTTAAGGAAAGGTGCTGCTCTTCGGTCGCTTCACCGATGACGGCATACGGCGCGCGCTCGCGGCGGCACAGCTCGTCAAACAGCGGCAGCTGATCGGCGGCAACCGCCAGCACGTAGCGCTCCTGGGATTCGTTACACCAGATTTCCAGCGGGCTCATGCCCGGCTCATCGCTCAGGATATCGCGCAGGTTGAAGCGTCCGCCGCGACCGCCGTCGCTCACCAGCTCAGGCATGGCGTTAGAGAGTCCACCCGCGCCCACGTCGTGGATGAACAGAATCGGGTTGGCATCGCCGAGCTGCCAGCAGCGGTCGATCACTTCCTGACAACGGCGCTCCATTTCCGGGTTGTCGCGCTGCACGGACGCGAAGTCGAGATCCGCATCAGACTGGCCGGAGGCCATAGACGAGGCTGCCCCGCCGCCCAGACCGATGTTCATTGCCGGGCCGCCGAGCACGATCAGCTTCGCGCCGACGACGATCTCGCCTTTCTGCACATGATCGGCGCGAATGTTGCCGATCCCGCCCGCCAGCATGATCGGTTTGTGGTAGCCGCGCAGCTCTTCGCCGTTGTGGCTGTCCACTTTCTCTTCGTAGGTACGGAAGTAACCGTTCAGCGCCGGACGACCAAATTCGTTGTTGAACGCCGCGCCGCCCAGCGGGCCTTCGGTCATGATATCCAGCGCGGTGACAATGCGCTCTGGCTTGCCGAAGTCTTCTTCCCACGGCTGCTCAAAGCCCGGAATACGCAGGTTGGAAACGGAGAAACCGACCAGACCCGCTTTTGGTTTCGCGCCGCGACCGGTCGCACCTTCGTCACGGATTTCACCGCCGGAGCCGGTCGCTGCACCCGGCCACGGGGAGATCGCCGTCGGGTGGTTGTGGGTTTCCACTTTCATCAGGATATGCGCAGGCTCCTGGTGGAAGTCATAGCGCCCCGCTTCGCGGTCGGCGAAGAAGCGGCCCACCTCGGAACCTTCCATCACCGCGGCGTTGTCTTTATAGGCAGACAGCACGTGGTCAGGGGTTTGCTCCATGGTGTTTTTGATCATTTTGAACAGCGACTTCGGCTGCTGTTCGCCGTCGATAATCCAGTCGGCGTTGAAAATCTTGTGGCGGCAGTGCTCGGAGTTGGCCTGCGCGAACATATACAGTTCGATGTCGTTCGGGTTGCGATTCAGCTTAACGAATGCATCCTGAAGGTAGTCGATTTCATCTTCTGCGAGCGCCAGACCAAGACGCAGGTTTGCGTCGATCAGCGCCTGACGCCCCTGCCCCAGCAAATCCACGCTCTGTACCGGCGCAGGCTGATGGTGGGAGAACAGTTTCTGCGCATCATCCAGAGAGTCAAACACGCTCTCCATCATGCGGTCGTGCAGCTCTGCGGCAACCACCTGCCACTGCGCGTCGCTCAGGGTTGACGCTTCCACATAGTACGCCACACCGCGCTCCAGACGGTTAATCTGGCTCAGGCCGCAGTTGTGAGCGATGTCGGTGGCTTTGGAAGACCAGGGGGAGATGGTGCCAGGGCGTGGCGTGGCGAGGATTAATTTGCCGGTCGGCGTATGGCTGCTCAGGCTTGGGCCATATTTAAGCAGGCGTTCCAGCTGTACGCGCTCCTCTGCATCCAGGGGGGCATTCAGGTCAGCAAAATGGACATACTCAGCGTAAATATTGCTTACCGGAAGGTCGGCCGCCTGAAAACGTGCCAGCAGTTTGTTAATACGGAAGGCAGACAGTGCAGGCGAACCACGCAGAATTTCCATCATAAGTCTCTCGTCTTCGAAGCGCCGGGGCGCTTACAGTGTGCGCAAGGGGGGAAAACGGGCGTCATTATAGAGAATCCTGAGCGCCGACGAAACCGTTTGCGTCGAAATAAAATCATCCTTTATGTTTAACAATAGATGTGACCTGTCTCTCTAATTGGTTGCCAACTGGCGCTACTTTGCGCAAAATGCCGCTCAATCAATGGCAAACTCTACTCTTAACATGACTACAGCACACTGAGGCAACCGGCGTCGCAGAGAATTAACTAATTGAAAAAATTAAAGATTAATTATCTGCTCATCGGCATTGTTACGTTGCTGCTGGCAGTGGCCCTCTGGCCGTCTATCCCCTGGTTCGGCAAGGCCGAAAACCGTATCGCCGCCATTCAGGAGCGGGGGGAGTTGCGCGTCAGTACCCTCTCCTCCCCGCTTATTTACGACGATATCAACGGTAAAACCATCGGTCTTGATTACGAACTGGCACAGCTGTTTGCGGACTATCTGGGCGTGAAGCTGAAAGTTACCGTGCGGCAGAACATCAACCAGCTGTTTGATGATTTGGACCATGACCGTGCCGATATTCTCGCCGCAGGTCTGGTGTACAACAGCGAACGCAGCAAAAACTATCAACCGGGCCCGACCTATTACTCCGTGTCGCAGCAGGTGGTTTATCGTGTGGGTAGCCTGCGCCCACGCTCACTGGCCGACATCACCGACCAGCAATTGACCATTGCGCCAGGCCATGTGGTGATTGACGATCTGCGGGCGTTGAAAGAGAAAAAATACCCGAACCTCAGCTGGACGGTCGATCCTAAACTCGGCACGACCGAATTGCTGGAGCAGGTAAAAGATAAAAAGCTGGCCTATACCATTGCTGATTCGGTGGCGATCAGCCTTTTCCAGCGCGTTCATCCTGAAATTGCCGTGGCGCTGGATGTGACCGACGAACAGCCGGTGACCTGGTTTACCCAGCTGGACGACGATCAAACCGTCTCTGCGGCTATGCTCGATTTCTTTAATTCCATCAATGAAGACGGCACCCTGGCGCGCCTGGAAGAGAAATATCTCGGTCACGGGGACGATTTTGATTACGTTGACACCCGCACTTTCCTGCGCGCGGTGGACAGCGTGCTGCCGGACCTGCAACCGATGTTTGAGAAGTACGCCGAGGAGATTGACTGGAAGCTGCTGGCGGCAATTTCCTACCAGGAATCGCACTGGGATGCTCAGGCCACCTCCCCCACGGGCGTGCGCGGGTTGATGATGCTGACCAAAAATACCGCCCAGAGCCTCGGCATCAGCGACCGGACCGATGCGGAACAGAGCATCAGCGGCGGCGCGCAGTATTTACAGGATATGATGGCGAAAGTGCCGGAGACGGTCCCGGAAGGGGAGCGTATCTGGTTTGCGCTGGCCGCCTATAACATGGGTTATGCGCACATGCTCGACGCGCGGGCGCTGACGGCGAAAACCAAAGGTAACCCGGACAGCTGGTCAGATGTAAAACAGCGCCTGCCGCTGCTTAGCCAGAAACAGTGGTACCAGAAGCTGACGTACGGCTATGCGCGCGGGCATGAAGCGTATGCCTACGTGGAAAATATTCGTAAGTACCAGATAAGCCTGGTGGGATATCTGCTGGAGAAAGAAAAAGAGGCGGCCGAGGCGCAACAGCTGGCTGAAAGCTATCCGGTGGTCGCACCGGACGAGCTTAATCATCCTGCGGTTTCAATTCTGCCTTTTGTTGCTTTTTCTGCTGCCGACGCATTCGAAAAAAGTCACTTAACAGACCCGAACATTCTGGTGCAAGTACCCCGCCGATAGTTTTCACCTGGTGGTTCATCCCCGGATGCCCAAGTACGTCCATCAGTGAACCAGCAGCGCCCGTCTTTTCATCCCGCGCGCCAAACACCAGCGTACCGATTCGGCTGTGCACCATCGCCCCGGAGCACATTACGCACGGCTCAAGGGTGACATACAGGGTGGTATCAAGCAGACGATAGTTTTGCAGCACCAGTCCGCCCTGACGCAGCGCCATAATTTCAGCATGCGCGGTAGGATCGTGACGGCCAATCGGACGGTTCCACCCTTCCCCAATCACCTGATTGTTATGGACCAGTACCGCGCCCACGGGCACTTCGCCCTCTTCCCAGGCGCGCTGAGCCAGCGCCAGCGCATGGCGCATCCAGTATTCATGATTGTGTTCAGGGTTGGACAAGGGCTGATACTCCAGTCGAAAAGCGGGCGGCATTATACACAGCCGGTACAGATAAGACTATTCGAGTTGCTGAAGTTCGCCCAGAGGCGTGACGCGCCAGCGATGCTGGCAAAAATAGAGCAGCGGGTTGTCCTGCTTGCTGTCGCTGTAGCCGCTGTACAGACGCAGCGGCGTACCGATGCGTTTCTCCAGCTGCACCACTTTTTCATGTCCGAGGCAGCGCATAGTCAGCACCCAGCCGCCGTAGCCGCGCGCGATTTGTGTCGCGATAAGATTCACGCGCGGCAGCCAGGGCGTATCAAAATAGACATGCTCCACCAGCGTCTGCGGGGAGCCGGTAATCAGCCAGATATCGGCATCGTTGGCGTCGAGATAGCTGGTCAGGCGCGCCTGTACCACGGGAAACGCGGCGACGTGCCCGCGAAACCAGTGCGCAAAATCCTGTTCGAGCTGCTTAAGGCGCGCTTCGCTATGACCAAACGTGCATCCCCAGAGCAGCAGGCTCATCGGCCAGCGCGCTGCACGGCCTTTCACCAGCAGCGCGATACCAATAACGGGTAACAGGGGTAAT
Organism: Enterobacter cloacae complex sp. 397G4; assembly: GCF_050031515.1. Lineage (NCBI taxonomy): Bacteria > Pseudomonadati > Pseudomonadota > Gammaproteobacteria > Enterobacterales > Enterobacteriaceae > Enterobacter > Enterobacter cloacae complex sp. 397G4. Next base: position 3,521,328 of record NZ_JBLGWE010000001.1, read on the forward strand.
ACCAGCAACGCGTTAAGGGGCTGGCGCCGCAGCAGGTAGCGCATAAAGGTGCCGAACATATCCTGCTGATGCAGCGTTCCATCCAGATCAAAAAAGACAACGCGACGCTCGTGACTGGCCAAACCTTACTCCTCTGGGTCGTTGAATCCTAACAGCCAGGTAAACAGGAACCCGGCGATCACCGCTACCAGATAGCCTAACAGATAGAGCATCACTTTTCCGGTCACGATGGTTAATGCCAGCGGTAAACCGGAGATCCCGAAGGTAATGACGGTCGCCACTTTCCAGTAGCTGATTAACGCCCCGCCCACCGCGCCACCGAGACAGGCGGCCAGGAACGGCTTACCCAGTGGCAAGGTCACGCCGAAAATCAACGGTTCGCCGATACCGAGTAACCCGACCGGCAGCGCCCCTTTAATGACCTTTTTCAGACGCGCGTTGCGGGTTTTCATCAGCACCGCGATGGCCGCGCCGACCTGCCCAACGCCCGCCATCGACAGGATCGGCAGCAGTGCGTTATAGCCGTGCGCCTGTACCAGTTCGACGTGGATCGGCACCAGCCCCTGATGCAGACCGGTCAGCACTAACGGCAGGAAGGTCCCGGACAGCACGGCCCCCACCAGCAGCCCGCCGCGATCGATCGCCAGAGACGCGCCGTGGGCGATGGCTTCAGAGATCGCGCCGCCTAACGGTTGCAGCGCCACAATCGCCACGCTCCCGGTAATCAATGTGGTCAGCAGCGGGTTGAGGATCAGCTCAATCGAGCCTGGCAGCAACGCGCGCAGCTTTTTCTCGATCCAGCACATCAGAATGACCACCAGCAGCACGGCAATCACCCCACCGCGGCCTGGCTGAAGCGCCTCGCCAAACAGCGTAATCTGCGCCAGCTGCGGGCTGGAGAGGATACCCGCCATTACGCCGCCCATCGCCAGCGAGCCGCCGAACACTTTGGCCGTGTTTACCCCCACCAGAATGTTCATGATGGCAAACACCGCGCTGCCGAAAATCGCCAGAATACCCAGCAGGTTCGGATACTGGGTGGCGAAATTCCCGACAATATCCGGACGCTTGAGGATATTGATAATCCCGGTGATCAGCCCCGATGCGATAAACGCCGGGATCAGAGGAATAAAGACGTTTGCCAGCTGGCGCAGCGCATCGCTCATGGGGGCTTTGTATTTGGCTTTCGCCTGCGCTTTGGTGCGTTCCGCGTCGTCAAAGGCGGGAGCCGTTTCACTGCCCGTCATCAGGGCGCGCATGGCATCAACCACCTGCGCCGCTTTGCCCGGACCGACAATCAGCTGGTGCTGTTGCCCCTGTTTAACGTACCCGCTCACGCCGGGGAGCTGCTTCAGGCGCGTTAAATCAAGCTTTTCGTCGTTGTGCACCTCGACGCGTACACGCGTCATGCAGTTTTCCAGACGCTGAATATTTTTTTCCCCACCGATCCCAAGCAGGATGTCGCTGGCGAGCGCTGCTGTTTTGTCCATACACGCCTCTTATTGGTGTTCTAATGCCGCCCGTAAAAACCCGTGATGGGCTTCGAGCCTGGCTCTGGCCGCGGCTGCATCCAGCCCGGTTAATATCATCAGAATGGCGGGTTTGACGTCGTAATCGGTCTGTTTGAGTACCGCTTCCGCCTCTTCCCGACCTGCCCCTGTCGCCTCTATCACCATGCGGCAGGCTCTGTCCACCAGCTTGACGTTGGTGGCCTGCATATCCACCATCAGGTTTTGGTAGACCTTGCCGAATTTCACCATCGCGCCGGTGGAGATCATATTGAGCACCAGCTTCTGCGCGGTTCCCGATTTCAGGCGCGTGGAGCCGGTGAGCGCTTCCGGCCCGACGACCGGAGAGATGGCAATGGCAGCCACCTGCGCAATCGGCGAACCCGGGTTACAGGAGATGGCCACCGTGGTACATCCCGTCTGTCTGGCGTATTCCAGCCCACCAATGACGTACGGCGTACGACCAGAAGCCGCCAGCCCGACGACCAGATCCTGCGCGGTCAGGTTCAGCGCCCTGAGATCGTCTTCCCCAAGCTGTTTATTGTCTTCTGCCCCTTCCACCGCTTTCAGCAGCGCGCCGGGGCCACCGGCAATCAGGCCAACGACCAGACCATGCGGAACGCCAAAGGTCGGGGGACACTCTGAGGCATCCAGCACACCGAGGCGCCCACTGGTACCCGCCCCCATGTAAATAATGCGTCCTCCTGCTTTCAGAGCGTCGGCAGCGGCGTCTACGGCTTTCGCCACCTCGGGCAATGTCTCTTTGACTGCCAGCGCGACGAGGGTATCCTGTTGATTAAAGCGGTTTACCAGCTCCAGCGTGGACAGTGCATCAAGATCCATGGTTTGCGGGTTACGCGTTTCAGAAACAAGAGAGCCTAGATTCATGTTATTTACCTCTGGAATTTTTAATTCATAATAAACGCACTATAATGGAATATAAAATTCATTCAGGCGAGCAAAATTCGTATTTGCGCGGGTAATCACATTTTCGCCAGGAGACCGTATGAACTGTTTAATTCGTATTCGCCAGCGCTACGCAGGGTTTGCCCAGAGTGACAAAAAGCTGGCGGATTATTTACTTTCCCAGCCCGATCGCGCGCGACACCTCAGCTCCCAGCAGCTGGCAGGCGAAGCCGGGGTGAGCCAGTCGAGCGTGGTGAAATTTGCCCAGAAGATAGGCTATAAAGGCTTTCCGGCGCTAAAACTGGCGATCAGTGAAGCACTGGTAAGCAACCCTAATCCGCAGTCAATGCCGGTGCATAACCAGATCCGCGGCGACGATCCGATGCGTCTGGTCGGCGAAAAGCTGATCAAAGAGAACGTGGCGGCAATGCATGCCACGCTGGATGTGAACACGGAAGAGAAGCTGCTGGAAAGCGTAGCCATGCTTCGCGACGCGCGGCGTATTGTGTTGACCGGGATCGGCGCCTCCGGACTGGTTGCGCGTAACTTTGGCTGGAAGCTGACAAAAATCGGCTATAACGCCATCGTTGAACAGGATATGCACGCGCTGCTGGCGACCGTGCAGGCCATGGATCCTGACGATTTACTGCTGGCCATCTCCTATTCCGGCGAGCGTCGTGAAATTAATATGGCTACCGACGAAGCCCTGCGCGTAGGAGGAAAAATTCTGGCGATTACTGGCTTCAGCCCGAATGCGCTCCAGCAGCGGGCCACCCGCTGTCTGTATACCATTGCCGAGGAACAGGCCACTCGCAGTGCGGCGATTTCGTCGACGAGTGCGCAGATGATGCTGACGGACCTGCTGTTTATGGCGCTGGTTCAGCAGGATCTGGAGCGTGCGCCAGAGCGTATTCGTCACAGCGAAGAGCTGGTAAAAAAACTGGTCTGAACAACGAATGAGCGTATAATGCCCGCCCTGTTTGTGATGTTTCTGAGAATTTCCTGATGGCGCTGTTAATCACCAAAAAATGCATCAACTGCGATATGTGCGAACCCGAATGCCCGAACGAGGCGATTTCGATGGGCGACAGCATTTATGAGATTAACAGCGACCGCTGCACCGAATGCATCGGCCACTATGAGACGCCGACCTGCCAGAAGGTGTGCCCCATTCCCAATACGATCTTAAAAGATCCGGCACACGTCGAGAACGAAGAACAGCTGTGGGATAAGTTTGTCCTGATGCACCATGCGGACAAAATTTAACTCTCGATGATCACCGTCGCACAGGCGTAGTGGCGTTCATCTGCAAGCGTTACGTGCATGTGCGCCACGCCCAGCTTTTCCGCCAGCTTAAGCGCCTCGCCCCATAAACGCAGACGTGGCTTACCCAGCTCATCGTTAAACACTTCAAACTGGTTAAACGCCAGGCCGTTACGAATGCCCGTGCCGAACGCTTTCGCCGCCGCCTCTTTTACCGCGAAACGCTTTGCCAGAAAGCGCACCGGCTGTTGATGCGCCTCCCAGATAGCCCATTCGTTATCGCTCAGCACGCGTCTTGCGAGGCGATCGCCGCTCCGGGCGATCACCGCTTCAATGCGGGCTATTTCAACGATGTCGGTGCCTAAGCCCAGAATAGCCATTACTGACGCGCTTCCAGCATCAGGCGCTTCATCTCGGAAACCGCTTCTTTCAGACCGCTCATCACCGCGCGGCCAATGATGGCGTGGCCGATGTTCAGCTCGTGCATTTCCGGCAGGGCAGCGATGGCTTTTACGTTGTGATAGGTCAGGCCGTGACCGGCGTTAACCTTCAGTCCCAGGCTCGCGGCGTAGGTTGCCGCTTTGGCGATTCGCTCCAGCTCTTTCGCCTGCGCTGCATCGTTTTCGGCATCGGCATAGCAGCCGGTGTGAATTTCAATATACGGCGCACCCACGTCGGCAGCGGCTTTAATCTGGGTGAAATCGGCGTCGATAAACAGAGAAACCAGGATACCGGCATCCGCCAGGCGTTTGCAGGCATCGCGCATTTTGTCGAGCTGCCCGGCCACATCCAGACCGCCTTCGGTGGTCACTTCCTGACGCTTTTCCGGCACCAGGCAGCAGAAATGCGGTTTGGTCTCGCAGGCAATCGCCAGCATCTCTTCGGTGACCGCCATCTCCAGATTCATGCGGGTGTCCAGCGTCTGACGCAGGATGCGCACGTCCCGGTCGGTGATGTGGCGACGATCTTCACGCAGGTGAACGGTAATGCCGTCGGCGCCAGCCTGCTCAGCGATAAACGCCGCCTGAACAGGATCGGGATACGCGGTACCGCGTGCATTACGTAACGTGGCGATGTGATCGATGTTGACGCCTAAAAGTAATTCAGCCATGACAATCCTCGGTATTTTTGTTCATTTACCTTCTCCCTCTCCCTCCGGGAGAGGGCTGGGGTGAGGGGTAAAACATTAGCGTTTCGGCATAAACTGCCTGAATAATTCGCGGCTCTTTAAAGGTTTGCCCCCAAGATACGGCTTGAGCGCAATTCGGGTAAAGCGTTTTGCCGCACGCAGAGTGTCGGCGTCCGGGAACTCGCGTTCATACAGTGCTCTGAGCTGGCGCCCGGTAAAGGTGCTGTTATCGACGACGACACTGGCAATAAAGCCCTTTTCCTCACGATAGCGATAGGTCATGGTGTCTTCTACCTCGTCTCCGCTTCCCGCACAGTGCAGAAAATCGACGCCGTAACCAAGGTGCCCGAGCAGCGCCAGTTCGAAACGACGCAGAACAGGCTCAGGGGTGCCGGTTGCGCCAGCAAGTGCCTGAATACAGTGCAGGTAATCAAAGAAAAGTTCAGAGAAGCGGGTCTCATGTTCAAGAACCCGTGAGATGAGTTCGTTAACATACAAACCGCTGTAGAGCGTGATACCAGAAAGAGGAAGCGCCAGGGAGACGGCTTCAGCACTGCGCAGGGTTTTGACTTCCCCTCGCCCGCCAAAGCGGACCAGCAGCGGGGTGAAAGGCTGCAAGGCACCTTTCAGATTAGAACGTCTGGAACGTGCGCCTTTGGCAACAAGGCGCACGCGACCGGACTCTTCCGTGAAGACGTCCAGCATCAGGCTGGTTTCGCTCCAGGGACGACTATGCAGGGCAAAGGCGCGCTGCCATCCATCCATATGCTCGTCGTCTTAGGTTACTGATCTTCGCCGTAACCGAGGCTGCGCAGCGCACGCTCATCATCGGCCCAGCCAGATTTCACTTTCACCCACAGTTCCAGGTGAACCGGTGCTTCAAACATGTCCTGCATGTCTTTACGGGCTTCGATTCCGATAGTTTTGATCTTGGCGCCTTTATTGCCGATCACCATCTTCTTCTGCCCTTCACGCTCAACGAGGATCAGACCGTTAATATCGTAGCCGCCACGCTCGTTGCTCTGGAAACGCTCGATCTCCACCGTCACAGAATACGGAAGTTCAGCGCCCAGGAAACGCATCAGCTTCTCACGGATGATTTCAGACGCCATAAAACGCTGAGAGCGATCGGTGATGTAGTCTTCCGGGAAGTGATGAGTCGCTTCCGGCAGATGCTTGCGCACGATACCCGCAATGGTATCAACGTTCAGACCCGTTTCCGCAGACAGCGGGACGATGTCCAGGAAGTTCATCTGGCTGCCCAGCCATTGCAGGTGCGGCAGCAGATCGGCTTTTTCCTGCACGTTGTCCACTTTATTGACTGCGAGGATCACCGGCGTTTTGCCGTCGCGCAGCTTGTTCAGGACCATTTCGTCGTCCGGCGTCCAGCGGGTGCCTTCCACAACGAAAATCACCAGCTCTACGTCGCCAATGGAGCTGCTCGCCGCCTTGTTCATCAGACGGTTGATGGCGCGCTTCTCTTCCATGTGCAGGCCCGGTGTATCGACGTAGATCGCCTGATACGCACCTTCAGTATGGATACCGACGATGCGGTGACGCGTGGTCTGCGCCTTACGCGAGGTGATAGAAATCTTCTGCCCAAGCAGATTATTCAGCAGGGTGGATTTGCCAACGTTCGGACGTCCGACGATGGCAATAAATCCGCAATAGGTTTTGTCGATGCTCATTCCAGCTCCAGCATTTTTAACGCCTGTTCGGCGGCAGCCTGTTCAGCCTTACGACGGCTTGAACCCGTGCCGACCACCGGTTCACTCAGGCCACTGACCTGGCAATGGATGGTAAATTCCTGATCGTGGGCTTCGCCACGCACCTGCACCACCAGATAGGATGGCAGCGGCAGATGACGACCCTGCAAATATTCTTGCAGACGCGTTTTAGGATCTTTTTGTTTATCGCCCGGGCTGATTTCGTCCAGGCGGGTCTGATACCAGTTAAGGATCAGCTTTTCTACGGTCTGGATATCGCTGTCCAGGAACACGCCACCGATCAATGCCTCGACCGTATCGGCAAGGATGGATTCACGACGGAAACCACCACTTTTCAGCTCACCTGGCCCCAGACGCAGGCATTCACCCAGCTCAAACTCGCGTGCGATTTCAGCGAGGGTATTGCCGCGCACCAGCGTGGCGCGCATGCGGCTCATATCACCTTCGTCCACACGCGGAAAACGATGATAAAGCGCATTTGCAATCACAAAACTTAAAATAGAGTCGCCTAAAAACTCGAGACGCTCATTATGTTTGCTGCTGGCACTGCGATGGGTTAATGCCTGTTGCAACAACTCCTGATGATGAAAAGTGTAGCCCAGCTTCCGTTGAAGCCGATTAATTACGATGGGGTTCATGCGATACCAATAAATGAATGCGTCAAAAATGCAGCACACGAAACCGACCTGAGAAAACCAACGCGGTTTCGTGTGCCGTGGCACCCTTGCAGGGCCAACCTTAAACTTCGGGGGAATATTCTATACACAACGACAGGGGATGTCGTTAGTTCAAAGAGATTTATCGCTGAAATAATTCACGTAGCGGCGAATAAAAGCCGCTACGTGTTATTTTTGGCGAAAATTAATGAATTCCGCCAATACGATTCAGGCGAACACCGGTCGGCCACTCGCCTTCCTGCTTCTCAAAACTCATCCAGATAGCGGTTGCTTTACCGACCAGATTCGCTTCCGGCACAAAGCCCCAGTAACGGCTGTCCGCAGAGTTATCGCGGTTATCACCCATCATGAAGTAGTGTCCCGGCGGCACAATCCAGGTCGCCAGTTGTTGGCCTGGCTGCTGGTAGTACATTGCCAGCTGATCCTGTGCGATGGGCACGGTCAGAATGCGGTGAGTAACATCGCCCAGCGTCTCTTTGCGTTCAACCAGACGAATGCCATTCTCTTTGGTTTCACCTTTTGGCACCTGGAAGAATCCGCTGGTCGCTTCACCGCCGTTACGGCGGGCGAAGGTCTGCACAAAATCAGCTGGCTCAACGTTGGAGTAAGTGACTGGCAGCGCATTTTCACATGCGGTGCCAGAGCTACAGCCTGGCTGAATGGTCACCTCTTTTGCCACCGGATCGTAGGTCACTTTATCGCCCGGCAGACCTACCGCGCGTTTAATATAATCCAGCCGCGGGTCTTCCGGATATTTAAACACCACGATGTCGCCACGTTTCGGATGACCCGTTTCGATCAGCGTTTTCTGATAGATCGGATCTTTGATGCCATAGGCAAACTTCTCAACCAGAATGAAATCACCGATCAGCAGCGTTGGCATCATCGATCCTGACGGGATCTGGAACGGTTCATAAATAAATGAACGCACCACCAGCACAATCGCCAGCACCGGGAATACCGATGCCCCTGTTTCCAGCCAGCCCGGTTTTGGGCCGACTTTTTTCAGGGTTTTCGCGTCCAGCGCATCGCCCGTGGCTGCCTGCGCGGCAGCCTGACGTTCACGGCGTTTTGGGGCGAAGATAAACTTATCGAGGCACCACAACAGACCTGTCACCAGGGTAGCGATGACCAGGATCAGGGCAAACATGTTCGCCATGCCAACTCCTTAAGGTTATTTACCGTTACCGTCTTTACCAACATGAAGGATGGCAAGGAATGCTTCCTGCGGCAGCTCAACGTTACCGACCTGCTTCATACGCTTCTTACCTTCTTTCTGCTTCTGCAACAGCTTTTTCTTACGGCTGACGTCGCCGCCGTAGCACTTAGCCAGAACGTTTTTACGCAGCTGCTTCACGGTTGAACGGGCAATGATGTGGTTACCAATGGCCGCCTGAATCGCAATGTCAAACTGCTGACGCGGGATCAGATCTTTCATCTTCTCAACCAGCTCACGACCACGGTACGGTGCGTTATCGTTGTGAGTGATCAGCGCCAGCGCATCCACACGCTCGCCGTTGATCAGCACGTCCACACGAACCATGTTCGAGGCCTGGAAGCGTTTGAAGTTGTAGTCCAGCGACGCATAGCCACGGGAGGTAGACTTCAGACGGTCGAAGAAGTCGAGCACCACTTCTGCCATCGGAATTTCATAGGTCAGCGCCACCTGGTTACCGTGGTAAACCATGTTGGTCTGCACGCCACGCTTCTCAATACACAGGGTGATCACGTTACCGAGGAACTCCTGCGGCAGCAGCATGTGACACTCTGCGATAGGCTCGCGCAGTTCCTGAATATTATTCAGCGGTGGGAGCTTGGACGGGCTGTCGACGTAGATCACCTCTTTCGAGGTGGTTTCTACTTCGTAGACAACCGTCGGGGCGGTGGTGATCAGATCCAGATCGTATTCACGCTCCAGACGTTCCTGAATGATCTCCATGTGCAGCAGACCGAGGAAGCCACAGCGGAAGCCAAAGCCCAGCGCCGTTGAGCTTTCTGGCTCGTAGAACAGGGAGGCATCGTTGAGGCTCAGCTTTCCGAGCGCATCGCGGAAGTTTTCGTAATCGTCAGAGCTGACCGGGAACAGACCCGCATAAACCTGCGGTTTCACCTTTTTGAAGCCTGGCAGCGCGTTATCTGCCGGGTTACGTGCACCGGTCAGGGTATCGCCCACCGGCGCGCCGAGGATGTCTTTAATTGCACAGACCAGCCAGCCCACTTCGCCGCATTTCAGTTCGGTACGGTCAACCTGTTTTGGCGTGAAGATGCCCAGACGGTCAGCGTTGTAGACCTGGCCGGTGCTCATGACCTTGATTTTGTCGCCTTTACGCATGGTGCCGTTTTTAATACGCACCAGCGAGACAACGCCGAGGTAGTTATCAAACCAGGAGTCGATGATCAGCGCCTGTAGCGGCGCATCCGGGTCGCCTTCCGGCGGCGGAATATCTCGCACCAGACGTTCCAGTACGTCCGGAACACCGACACCGGTTTTCGCCGAGCAGCGTACTGCATCGGTCGCATCAATACCGACGATGTCTTCAATCTCTTCCGCTACGCGCTCAGGATCGGCGGCTGGCAGGTCGATTTTATTCAGAACCGGCACCACTTCGAGATCCATTTCCATGGCGGTGTAGCAGTTTGCCAGCGTCTGGGCCTCTACGCCCTGCCCGGCATCCACCACCAGCAGCGCGCCTTCGCAGGCCGCCAGCGAGCGTGACACTTCATAAGAGAAGTCAACGTGCCCTGGGGTGTCGATAAAGTTCAGCTGATAGGTTTCACCATCGGAAGCTTTATAGTCGAGCGTCACGCTCTGCGCTTTGATGGTAATACCGCGTTCGCGTTCCAGGTCCATGGAGTCCAGAACCTGGGCTGCCATTTCACGATCAGACAGGCCACCGCAAATCTGGATAATACGGTCAGACAGCGTCGACTTACCGTGGTCAATGTGAGCAATGATGGAGAAATTTCTTATGTTCTTCATATGTATGAATTTATTTACTCGCTATGCGGATTAAATCTTCTTGATGGACACAGCGGTGGACACTCCACAGTAACTACCCCATCAACGACTGGCATGCATATTACACTGTAGCGCCCAAATCGTCAGCATACGATCTCCTGTTCATCGTGTGATAACGAGTGCCTACGGTTAAGCAATGAAAATTAAATTGTTGGGCATTCATCATCGCCCAGCGCACGGTTGATGAAGAACGTCACTCTACCCAATACCTCAACTTCTTCCAGAGCAGACCCTTCGATCGGTTCGCCGTCGTCTGTTATGAGCGATCGCCCCATCAGCTTGGCAAACTGTGTGTGCCCGTCGCACAAAATCAGTAACACATCTCCTGGCGTCTTCATCACTACAGGCTCGATAACCGCGAATCCCATATCAGTTTCAAGAACCCTGCTATCGGCGCCCATGTTGCACAGAATTTCGGGGGTGAGCTGGCGCTCAACGTAATCAGCTGCTGGTGATGCAAATCCCATCAGTGAACCCTCCCCATGTTGCGGAGCATCCAGAGACGGTTTTCGCTGTTGTCCGGCGTCTTGTCGACGAAGAACTCCTGATAATACTCAATCCACTCGTTGGCATCTTTCTGGCTGAAATGCCAGTTTCTGGCGCGCAGTTCTCGGATAAAGTCGTCGGTGCGAAGGCACTGATAACCCTTAGGGTTTAGGTGTATGGCAGCGACAAATGCGCTGTGAATGTCTGATTTGCGGGGCATGATCTGCACTCCTTTTGCTGTTTTTATATACAGTAGTTTTAAAGGGTGTGCAGATCAAGGAGGTTTACATTGCCGGCTGTTCAGGCCAGCTGAATCCCGGTTCTTTGGCTTCCTCAATCTTGACGGACTTAACTTGCTTTATATACCCCATCCACGCAGTCAATTTAGCCTTATCATCATTGCTGATAATTCCAAGAGCCAGCTCTGTGCGCCAGTCCTCAGTAATGACGCTGGCAGTATTAAGTAAATGCTGCTGCTCTTTTTCAGCCTGAACCTGCAACTGCTCGGGAGTCTTGGGTGGAATATCAGCCCATACCGGCATGCCGTCATCTCCGGCGACCCTCACTTTGCCTTCAGGTGCGCTCGCGGTAAATTCAATGAACATCTCATCACTAATATCGCTACTGTCGTCAGGCCAGGAGCCTGCCATTTCATACGCATCCTTTAGCGACACAGCATAAAATGCATTATTTTTAGGGCTATAAACGTAATTGCTCATATCAATATCCTATCGCAAACCAGGGGACATATGCCGTAATCGGTGGCTGGAGTCCGGTCGGAGCTGTCCTGTCCAGAATGCCTAAATTATATAAAGTGAAAGCTGTATTTGTTAAATAACCAATTTGAACTTCAGTTTTTCGAGCTGCATTCCCCTGGTCATGTTCAGTAATAAATAAACATTTATTTGGAAATGTAATATTGAAATTCGCTATTGCATCAGGGTTTTGTGGGGTTAATGGGCCTGCGGAGCCCCATTGGAATATCAAACCATTAGGTAATTTTGCCCAGCCATTAACCCCCAGTGATACTGAAAACCCCCCCATATCGGGTATTTGATTATGGCCAGTTCCGACATCACGCATCGCTGCAGTCTTTATCCCGAAGTTGGCAAGCGCTCCCGAAGTATCTTTTGCTCCAGTGCCACCTTGTTCAATACTTAGCGCCGTGGTCAACCCGCTCAGGCTTGTAATATCATTGTTGGCTCCTTTTTTAGCCAGCGACTTCTGACCCGGTACCGTGACGGCCGCACCGTTAATCGTGATGGTGACATCTGTGGTGCCGTTCATCACATCCGCGAAACCGCTCATATAGCGCTGGTACATCGTGAATGTTTCAGCAATATCCTGCGCCAGACCATCGACACTCAGGCTGTCGCTGAGAAGAATGGCGTATTTTGTTCCAGCAGGGATTGCAGGGTTAGCAGCTGGCGTAACGGTGAGACTTGTTGCGCTGCCAATGGTGGTAATCTGAAATACCTGCACAGGGCTGGTCATTGCAATAACGGTACAGCCGTTACGAATAAGAGAACCAGCAGCAGTGAAGTTTGTGCCGGTACCTGTAAGGGTGTTTCCGCTGATGGCGATAGTGCCAGTAGTATAAATCATGTTTTCTCCAGGCAATAAAAAACCCGCCGAAGCGGGTTATAAATCAGGTTGAATATCAGAAGGTCAGGCAAAAGAGCCAGTACCGCGGGTAATTGTTAATGTCGGGGATGAAATGATTTTGCTGGCCGTCCCGGTGCCGGTAACCGTTATGACGCCGGTTACAGTGGCTGAGGTAATCCCCTTCACTGCATGTCTTACGGTCATCCAGAGCCCACTGTTCCCGGCTGGCACATTGATTGTGCCTAAATCGCGTGTATTCCCGTTGATGCTGAGAGTGATGGAGACCGTTGTGGTGCCAGTCACTGAAGAAACATAAATCAGCGCCTCAAGAAGTGCTGATTTACTCAGTGCCGCTGATGAGGAATCCGTAAACGTGATTGTTTTTGTCGCAACCCCGCCGCCAGAAATATTGACGTCACTGCCAATCCCCACGTTTGCAATATCACCAACAAAAGTTGTCGCCTCTACCGTACCTTTAAAGCTGCCGTTAGTGGCGTATACCGTTCCCCGGATCGTGACGTTATTCAGCTCAGCGTTGCCACTTTTCGGCAGGTTCCAGCCAGTGCCAGCCGAGCCGCTAACGAAATTATCCGACTTCAGTGAATCAGTGATTTTCCCGAACTCAATACTGGCGTTGCGGAAAAACGCATCGTTAAAGAAAGCCTGTCCACCCTGGATAACAAACGGCAGAGTCACAGTCCCTCCCGCCTGAGTCATCACAGCAAAGCGGTCAGCCAGGAAGAGAACCTGCGACTGCATGCCAGATGGCGTATTCTGAACACCAATCCCCATCCCTGCTGCATACTGATTACCATTAGAATCAACAGCAACCTTAATGCTGTACATCGCATTCAGGTTATTGTTGATGTCAGCTGATACCTGAGCATTCTGGACAATAGCGGCCTGCTGGCCATTTACAGTGACCTTCAGCGAATTGTTCTGAGTTGCCGAAGCCTGTGTGAAGTCAGCAAGCGTCTTTGACAGATCAGTGACATTCGCGGTGTTTCCACCGGCACTGGAGTCAAGGGTGCGCAACGACACAGCAACAGCTTTACTGGCATCGGCCATTACATTATCGACCCGCTCAATACCGGCTTTGTTATCGCCATATTGCACGCTCAGAAGGTTACGCTGGTTAACCTGAGCGAGCGTGCTGGTGATCAGCGAGATAGCATTGTTTTGAATACCGCCGCTGGCCTTATCAGTTTGTGCACCCAGTTCTTCCAGACGTGATGCCATTGAGGAATCGAGGTCCGTGACTACCTGGCTAAGATCAGTGATTGATGCTGTATTCTGAGCACCTACAGCAGCAGCTGAATCAGCTTTATCAGAGGCGGCCTGCGTGGCAGCAGTCAATTGGCTTACCGCAGAAGCGCGCGCTTCAGTTTCCGTCGCTAATGCCTGGCGAACATCAGTAATACCGGCTTCATTCTGCGCAGTTTTTGCCTCAAGACGGGTAACATCAGTAACTCGCGCCTCCGTCTCAGTGGCGATCACCTCCCGGAGCTGTTCGAATGTCGCAGAGTTTGCGCCCTGCTGCGCAGTCTGCCGCACAACAACATCAGCAATTGCCAGAGCATTGCCGATAATTGCTTCGGCGGTCTGCTTATTCGAACCCACGGCAGCAGCCAGGCCATCGGCGTTCTCCTTAATTGCATCGGACAGCTCCGCCAGTTTTTCACTGCTGGCCACGGCATCCTCGATCAGGTCCTTGAAGACTTCAGAGCTTTTGATGTCTTCAAGGATTGCATCCGTGATATCGGAAACATCGATGCTGGCCTGCCCGCGCACCCAGTCGGTCCATTCGCTCTGATTCCCGATGCGGTCAACCAGCCGTGCCCGGTACCAGAATTCCTGCCCTGCCTTCAGCCCCATCTGCTGATAGAGTTTCTGAGGATACGGCACCGACGCCAAAAGCATTGGATTTGCCCCATCGACTGAAGCGCTGTATTGCAGTTCCGTGCTCAGGGTGTCGGCGGTATCTGCGGGGAAACCCCATGTAATGTTGATCCCAAATACAATATCCTCTGTTGCAGTTAGTCCGACAGGTTTGGGCACGTCACCGGTGCGGCCGGTAAGATGGGTCAACGCAGAGGTGGCCCAAAGGCTGGACGCTCCCACAGAGTTAATCGCACGGACGCGCACAAGGTAATCGCCCTCGAAAATGCCAGGCACTTCGATATTTCGCAACCCGGTTTCAGGCACGTTTACCCATTCGTTATTTCCGCGTTTCCACTGTGCCCGGTATGCGATGACGTCCGACTGCAGTTTGCCGTCTTTATCAACTGGCGCATCCCATGTGGCGGTTAGCGTGGCCACGCGCTGCCCCTGGCGAACCGCATCATAGCTCGATACCATGATGTTGGTCGGCTGGTTCACGAGCCCGGTCGGAATCAGGCTTATCGGTGGAGTATCAAGACGAGCGTTGTTATCAACGGCATCGTATTTCGACGCGTTATACTCCGCACCGGTAATGGTGAAGGTATTTTCCTCATCATCAAATTTTAGGTTCGTTACCCGGAAATACTGTAGGCGCAGCTGACCAGCATCAATTACGAACACGGCATTAGGTAATGGCGCCGCCGTGAACGGCGTGGACACGATCAGCTGCGTGCCATTTACGGCCTGTATCACCCGGCTTTCGACGGTACCGCCCTGGGTGCGAATCATCAGCGTATCGCCCGCCACCGCACTGGTGCCCCGGTCAGTGGTCACGGCCTTAAGACCAGCGTTATACCCGGTGATACGCCCGCCGTAAACGCGCCCTGACAGGCGTTCATCTGCAAACGCAAATACGGTACCCGGCACGAATACAAAGCCATCAAGTCCAGTCTGAAGCGTGATAATGCGGTCAAGGGAGTTGGAATACACCGCCCACCCGCCACGCCGCTGCGCCTCGCTCTCACGCGTACAACCGATCGCAGTGATTTGTGTCTGCTTAAACTTGAACTGCTTCACCAGTTCCGGAAACATCACTGCCGTGGTGCGGTCCTGATAGTGATTGTCAGGGTCACTGAAGTTAATCAGCGCGCTGGAGAAGCGGGTCTTTTCACTGCCGCTCGAGTAAACCGGCTTGCCCACCACCGAAGCGCGGGTAAGGATTTGCAGCTTCGACGTATCCGCCGGCATGTCCGAGACAACATTGAACATGTTGTTGCCCCAGAACGTCATGCCGTTAAAGCCTGCGGCGATATCCTTGATCACCTGCCAGGCGTCGGCCTGCGCCTGAATGTACACGTCAAACATGAAGCGCAGCTCTGTGCCGCTACCGCCTTTTCCATCTGGTACAAGCTGATCACAGCGCTGCGCTATGCGATAAAGCTCCCATTTATCGAGCATTTCTGGCGTCACGCGGCGGCCAAGTCCGAAACGCGGCTCAGTGAGCACATCGAACCAGATCCATGCTGGGTTATTCGTCCAGCCCCACTTAAACGTCCCGTCCCATGTGCCGCTATAGGTTCGGGCTATCGGATCGTAATTCGAAGGGATGCGGATAATGCGCCCCTTAGGTTTACAGGAAACCTTCGGGATATTGTTGAACGATTTGGCGTTGAACGACACATACAGCAGCGCTGTATGGGGATAGCGCAGGCGCGCATCAATCACCTCAGTGATTGCCTGTACCTGCGTTTTATTCTGTAACATCTGGCTGGTGCTGTCGTCGGTGTCGCGTACCACGCGAATCTGCCAGCCTGTACTGGCTTTCGGAAGATTAATGCGATGGGTCAGTTCATAGAGAGAACTGAGTTTCTCTGTCACGGTTCTTGTCATGACCGTAGAGAACGCACCACCATCTACAGCAAGATCGATATGGTACTTTACGGTAGTGCCGACAATATCCCCGTCGTTTTCCTGCTGCTGCAAACCCGGAATACCAATGCGAACGAGCACAGCGTCAATCTGAGTGTTACTCAGCGCGCGCGTCCAGGGCGTGGCTTTTGTCAGAGATACGCCAACCGTAGTTTCGTTCTCCACTGCGGGAAAACCCGGAATCGGCGTCTGGGTCTGTGTTCCCGGCCGAAATTCCCAGGAAACGTTTTCAAAGTTCATTGTTCCGTCGGCGTTTCCCAGCGGCGTACCGTCCAGGAAAATGCTGGTCGCATCCAGACCACCAGCAAACTCACCTTCCCCGAGCGCCAGCAGCATGCGGCAGCGCGCCATTGACTGCGCCGAATCAGGTTGTTCTACAGGTGTGTGCTGCTTCTGGCTGCCACCCTTTGCACCAGTGATCGCTTCCATATTACATCCATAAAAAAAGCACCCGACTGGGTGCTTGATATTCAGAAAGGAGTTTTCAGATGTCTTCTGCGACTATGCCGGCACTGATGATGGCGCCGCCAATCTCGCGCTCACCATAAAGAAGCGCCACCGGGTTACCCATCGCAAGGGTATTCACCGAGCCACCGAAGGCATATGAGGGTTTATTGTCAGGATCGTCTCGCCCTTGTAACCCTTTGGGCTGGGGCGAAAGCATCTGGTAAATTCCACCAGCCATCATTGACGCGCCCGACATGATAAGTCCGGCACCAAAGGTGAGACCTACACCGGTCCAGCCGGTCGCCACGCCGACGATAATACCGGCGACCACCATCACTGCCCCCAAGATGGTCTGGAACATACCCGCCTTCTTCGCCCCCTCCATAACCGGCGCTATGCGAATATCGCTATCGCCTGCCAGCTCCTGGAAGTCCTGCACGCCTATGTTGCGCTTACCGCGAAACACCGCGAAGGTCATGCCATTTTTTTTTGCATTCATTAGATAGTCTTCCAGTCCGTCGAAGTTGATACACAGGGCTTTGACCGCTTCGGCAGATGTCTGCACTGCCAGTTTATGCACGCGCCCGAACCGGGCGCCCAGTGCGCCATACAGACGAATAGTGGTTAAACGCGCCATGGCTTTATCTCCTGTGGCAGGTCCTTGTGACGGACGCAGATCATCGTCCTGTCTTTGAAATAACCACGCGCATACGGCGTGATGCAGGATGGCTGCCCATACAGATGGTGAAGCAGTTCACCTTCCTCGGTAATGATCCCCGCGTGGTTCCACTTACTGGATTCAACCTGCATGATGACCATACAGCCTGGCGACGGGTCGCATTCGACAAACCCTTCCCGCTCCCAGTTTTCGAAATAGAGATTGTCCGGGTACTGGCTTTCCCACCATGGGTAATCGACGCGAAAATCGTTCAGCGTGACGCCCTGAATGGCGTGCCAGTCCATAATCAGCCCCCAGCAGTCATTCGAGCCCAGGATAAACGGACGCCCAATAAGCGGCACCGCCTCCGGCATTATCTCGGCGTATTCATCGCTGTCCGGCGCGTAAATGCCCCAGACCACGCCGGAGTTATTGCACTGTTGTCGGTCCAGATCGGACGGAATAGGCCGGGCACCGTCGCCAGGGTGGGAGTGAATGACGCGAATAATCGTCCCGATATCTTCGGCGTTAGCCCAGTGCTCGCCGTCGATGCGAAAATGCTCTGTCGGATTTTCGTGCGTATTCGGCACAGGAATGTAGCGCTGGCGACGGCCTGACTGAATAACGAAGCCACAGCACTCACGCGGGGATTCCTCCAGTGCATGCGCCCGGATAGCTGCCATTATGGTTTTATTCATGGGTTAGTCCGTAAAAAAACCCGCCGAAGCGGGTTTGGTTATCTAGATGGTTATGGAGAGGTCGGGCCTAACCTTTTTCCTGAGAATGTATTTGCTAATGCCAGTCCGTAACGCGGCCTCTTTAAGTTGCATTTTTTCGCCATTCAAAATTACGTAAGGGATTCGGTTTCGTACAGGTTTCGCTAACGCATCTTCGGCATTCATACCGGCGTTTAGTCTGTTGTAAAAAGTTGACTCTTTCATGCCATTTGTTTGCCATGCTGCGCTCATAGTTACCGACTCTCCGCTCACGACAACTTTATGATTATTGCGCTTGTTGCGACCTTGCTCTGTAGCATTTGCCCATCGACAATTGTCTGGAGAATAGCCTTTATTGTTATCTATGCGTTCAATTGAGAACCCTTTAGGCTTCTCACCCATGTCATGAGCAAAATTCACGGGGTTGCTCCATTCATCGCAGACTGTTATACCCCGCCCGCCATAGTGTGGAAAGTCCTTGCAAGCAGGATTTCGACAGCGATCAAGCATAGATGTCCAAGACGAATATCCTGAATAAGCTGTGATTGGCTTGCCATTATGCAGTTTTGTTATTTTTTTCTTATGATAACAGCCGCAAGAAACAACAGCGCCACTACGGAGTGACCCCATGGAAATGCTCTTAACAACACCACATTCACAAGAGCACAAAAAGTATCTGAGAACTTTTGTTTTTATATGGCTAGGGGCTTTGGTTTCTTCAATAATTGTAAGATAGCCGTACTTTTCACCAGGAAAAATAGTAATGCGTGACATATAAACCTCGTAGCAGGTTGCGTAGATGATGGTGCGCGGCAGGAGTGTCTACGTTCACTCTCTTCGACTGGCCAGTCTAGCCGCGCTGACAGATTATAATTACCTGCTCAGTAAAGTGGTAGCAGGAAATCCACCGTAGTCGAGGATGGCCGCGTCAGGTTCAGCCAGGCCGGCGCCAAATCGTTTACGGCAGTCACTGAAGCAACCACCACATACATCAAGGGCAGGATCTGAAACCTGATTCCCCTTCGCGTCGAAATATGCCGTACCGTTATAGGTGCATCCATCGCCGCTCCGGTACTGCCCGCGTAGCGCCCATTCGCAGAGCGAGGTGATTTGTCTGGTTGGAATAACAAGCCCCTGCAGGTCTGCGGGGCTACTGAGTGACCATGAAACCACTTCGTCGTCTTCGGAGGTTT
Source organism: Enterobacter cloacae complex sp. 397G4 (assembly GCF_050031515.1). Lineage (NCBI taxonomy): Bacteria > Pseudomonadati > Pseudomonadota > Gammaproteobacteria > Enterobacterales > Enterobacteriaceae > Enterobacter > Enterobacter cloacae complex sp. 397G4. The sequence continues at coordinate 3,540,472 of NZ_JBLGWE010000001.1, forward strand.
TCGTGTCAAGCCAGAAGGTCTGAAGCGTGAACACCGACGGGTCGGCGGTCGGGTTCATCCCACCGGGGTAATTCACGGCATCGAGGTAAACCGAATAGGTGTCGATAATGCTCACTTTGGCATTAACCATGTCTTTAAATTGCAGGCATAACGCCGTGATATGACCGTCGAGGTTGGAAACGCTGAGTGTCGGCTCTGCGGCCTGGTCTGTTGAAAGCTCCAGGCCTGATACCTGAAACGGCCAAAAATCGTAGGTATTGCCACCGAATACGATTGGCTTTGGTCCGAGCTTTTCTTCATCACCATTGGCAGCGTCGATCTCTTCCGGTGTATGGGGGAAAGGGGCGTAGTGGAAACGGTGAATACCGCCACTGAACTCTGAGGCGTCAACTTCAACCAGGCGTACTCTGCCACCCGGTGCCAGCATCGCCGCCTGATCGACTAATGCCATTATGCATACACTCCGTAAGCCCGTTTGATGGTGAACGTCAGCTCAGCAAACTTGCTGCTGATCTGATTTTTCCGTACGGAATCGGCGACTACCCGATAAAGTCCCTTCGCTTCGCCGGGCGGCGTGATGATAAAAGCTTTAACGGTATGAGCCAGAAGGAAGTCGCGCACTGCGTTTACCTCAGACTCACTGCCAACGTGTTTCATTGGCACCTGGATCGCCGTGGAGTTGATGCCGTTCTCGGCCACCTGTTCGTAGCCATCGCCAAACTGCGCAGCACGCACCGTTTGACTATATTCTATCGCGCCAGCCCCGAGCTGAGATCGCCAGTTGTATGTTTCAACGGCCATATTTGCTCCATAAAAAAACCCGCCGAAGCGGGTTATATAATTCAGTATTGGTCGGCAAAAAAACCGCCTCTTAGCGGATTCAGTTATTCGATATGATTCGGATGTAGTGTGAAGTCGCCACGAGAGCCTGAAGCGAATTTCCGCCTGTTGCACATAACGTTCTGGAATCGTACTCTCGGGACCAGTGGCATAACCAATTTTCCAGGTCTTCCACTGAGTAATCCTTACGAGCCAAACCCTCTGCGATGGTTACGACCTCATCACTGGGTGCTGTAAGCTCATATCCATTCAGCAACAGGAATACGTAACCAGCCATCATAGCGGTGCGTTTGTTTGCATTTGCGAATGGATGATTCTGGATCAGGCTTTCAATAAGAACAGCAGACAGGCGAAACATATCGTCTGTCTGCTCATAATATCGAATCGTACTTGGTCTGGACTGTGAAGAACTGAGGTTGTTCGGATTCAGTACGCCTATTGGCTCATTTGGCGTCTGAGTCTCGATCAGAGACCTATTGATGTAAACGATATCGTCAATGGAAAGATAATTGACTCCTTCAACATACTCTATCGTCATCCGTTTCTACTCAGACCTTTGAAAGTTCTTCCATCGCCTTCTCATAACGAGCAAACCCAAACTCAAAGGCGTTTTTAACTTGACCAGTGTGTGAACATGCTTCGCTGATCGCTGCACGAGGTTTCGCCACCGTGGATTTGTCACGAGGCGGAATGTACAAGCGATCTGCCTTTTTTAATGCGTGACCCATGATTATCACCCTCATGCACGTTTGGCAGTGCTTTCTCAAATTGTAGGATGTAAACACATCCAAAGATTTCATGACCACTTCAAGTGGTTGAGGACAATTTAATACCATTCGTCATATTTGAGCAATGGGCCTATGTCTTAAGATAGATGCATGTTCGACGAACTTTATCGCGGCCACTTTGCAAGTTAACCATGTTTTCGCCGAAATTACCCCTCAGGTAATAGTAAACTATTGTCACGATCACAGGAGATAGGCTGGACCTATGGTTGACTCTAAACGGTCAAAATCTTGCTCAATAGCACTTTTTGCACAAAAACCGTGTCCAGATGGCAATGCACACTTCGAGACTTTCATGTAGTATTTCGCCCCCTCTGAAAGAGGCGCTCAGATTTTAACCAACAAGACTGAGCCTTGCGCCGACAAAAAAGCCCCGCGTTAGCGAGGCTGTGTTGGGTGATCTTGATGGTTACTTACACTCAGTGTTCCAGATCTGATTAAACGTCTTTGCATTGCGTTTATCAAATATCATATTTTTGAAAATGCCAGACGTGTGCTTGCGCTTATTGATCGAGACCTCAGTAAAGAATCTTTCGCCAGTTGTTATGGTTCCACAAAGATAGCCATAAACAATATCCTCTTCTGGAATCTCACGCTTAAGGTAGTAGGTAGAGCTTTTGATGACGTCTGCGCCCGGCTGGCCCAGTGTATTAGCTATCCATACATTTGACTCACTTTTAGCAAACGCAGGTATATCTTCGCTTTTTATCTCTTGTGATTTACTGGCATTGATGAGCAAGTAAATAACAACAATCCCTGCAAGGCCAATTTTGAGCGCCTTCATTATCATCCCCTTGATTAGCATGGTTTAGCTCATGATAACCAAGGGATGTGTCGCTGTAACCAGGTGCAGATGATATTCCCATCTCAGAATCACAGCAGTTTCTTATTTGGGTTGGAACGTTTTGCCCAGGAAACCATCACTCCGAGCGGCCCTCACGAGGATCTCCGTAACCTTTGCTTCAATTTCCTTGCCTAAGGCACGCGCCGCAGCACTGCCGTCTCCGGACGTATTTGATGATGTGTTGCCCTTGTTATCAACGTAGATATCAATATTGACCTGAGGCTGCGCACCGCCCCCGCCTTGCGCCCTGACACCAAGCCGCCCGGCAGAATCCCGAGTAAGTGGCATGATTGCTTCAGCGCCGGCCTCTGCGAATACACCACCCTTCGCAAACTTCGATGCGCCCTGGAAAGTAAAATACTGGGGAGAGTCGTATACCCCATTAACGTACTTACTGAGCCCGGGCGAATCATAAACACCGCCTTTAGCGTTAAAAGTTAGGCCAGCGGCAGCGTTCGCGTAAGATCCCCCTGGTGTGCTCCCGCCTTTGCTGCCACCGTTTATCCAGCCCATCGCGGCCTGTACTGTATAGGCCACTATAAGTTGGTTGGTTATCTCGAGGATCATCTTGAGCATAGATTTGCCGAACTCTTTAACTGACGCGGTGCCAGTTGTCATAAGCTCAGTCAGCATGTTGCTCAAGCCGGTCAGCGTGGAACTGGCAACATTCTTAACGGCGCCGTAAGTGTTCGTGGCCGCATCCAGATATTCATTCCAGCCACTTACCGCACCTGCTTTCCAGTCGCCACGTAATTTGTCCTCTTCAGCGTAATATTTTCTGAGAGCTGCCAGTTCTTTTTTATAACCGGCATCGTCAAGCTTACCGCCACCGTTGAGCCAGCCCTGGCGAAGCTGTGCCTCTTCCATCATGCGCTGCGTTTGCCGACTGCTGAGGCCTGCACTATCACGCAATGCATCGGTTTTTTCCGACATCTGCGTGACGTATTTATTCGCCTGCTGCGCCAGGCCGTTAATCTTCTGCTGCGCCTCTACTTCCTTGTTCTTCTGATCAACCACCTTGGCGGCGTTCAGAATCGCCTCACGGCTCGACAGTAAAGATTTTTCCTGAGCAGTCAACGCGCGGGTTTTGGCTGCCTCATCCAATTCAGCAAATCGAGATTGCTGTTTACTGAACTCGGTGTTTTTAGCGTGGGTTTCGCCTGTTTGTCGGAGGGTCTCGAGCGTTTCAGTTAACGTTCTGGCCTGGGCGCGGTAGTTCTCCAGGGTGCGATCGCCAGCTTCCAGAGTGGCTTTCGCCTCTTTGGTCTTTTTGTCTGAGTCCTGAGCAAGCTTCGAAACAGCATCCTTAGTTTGCCGATCAACTGAGCCTGTGCCTTTTACACCACCAGAACCATTCTTCGCTTCCTCCTCCCATTGCCACTGGGATTTACTGAGATTAGCAATGTGCTTATTGTACTCAGCTGTAAGCTGAGTATATTCCTTGCTTGCAGCCTTTCTGCTCTCGGCAACGCTCTCAGCGAGCCCATCAAACCCCATGGATTTGATGAGAGCTTCCCCGCCCGGTAGTTTGTTAGCAATATCCGTGAAACCGGTAATCATCCCCCCCATAATTTCAAGGGAGACCTCTTTCATCTTGACGAAAAGGGCTTCAAACGAAGTGCTCAATAACTTGAACACCTCGATAACCTGATTGCCCCAAGCCCGCACAGTAATTCCGATCTGGCCGAAAGTGTCAGAGGCGAATGCTTTTAGCCCAGTCCATGCTTTGCCAATATTGTCCGTTGCCTCAATAGTCTCCTGTGCGCGTTTTTCCATGACGCCAGCAAACAGGTTAATGGCTTCGGTAACAGCCGCCTGCTCACCCTTCTGTTTACGAAGCTGGATGATGTGCTTAATCATAGCCTCATCAACGAAACCATATTGCTCATTGAGGCTGGCCAGCCCCTTAACCGGGTCGCTGACAATCTTGCCGAAGTCGGCCATTGCCGTTTTGGTATCGTTTCCGGCCTTACCCATGAGGGTGATGGTCGTTGCGATCTGCTTCATCTGGCTGGCGGTATATTTACCAGTATCGTTCAGCGTAACCAGCGTATCGACGGTGGAACTGATCGATGTATTCGTCTTGCCGGCCACTTCCTCAGCGGCCTGGTTGAGCTGCTGCATTGAGGAGAAGCCAGCCCCACCCATCATAATGACCGAGCGTGCCACCTGGTCAAATTGCTCCGAGGAGTTGTACGCAGCGGCAGCCAGCAGGCCGATCGTGCCAATCAGACCACCAAGTGCGATTGTGGTAGGGTTAATCATCCCAGCCATGCTGCGGATGTATTCGCCGACGCCGGACAGCGCCCCCTGAACCGAGCCGAACTGGTCTTTAATCTGCCCGCCCTGTTGCAGCAGGATCAGGAACGGAGACTGACCGCCAGCCAGCTGCGTAGCGATATCGGTGAACTGTGCCGGAAGCGTACGCATCGCTGCGCTGTACTGGCCAACGGAGATTCCAGCGCGCCGGGCAGCAGCTTCCTGCCGGGATAGCGCCTCCGGCAGAACGTCAGCGACACCAGAGAGGCGTTCACGCGTCTGGTTAAGGATTGTGTTGAAATGCTCAAACTGAGCGCCGTTGATACGCCCGGCTTCGAAATGGGCCACCAGTTGTGCGTGTTGTTCATCCAGTGAGTTGAACGCACGAATCGTCGGGTCGATTGAGCCCAGGAGATTCTTTAACGCGGCAGACTGCTTCTCTGCCGCCTGGGTAGCGGCTAATTCGGCCTGAGCACGCGCCGCTGCTTCTCCGGTGTCGGTCAGCTTGAGGCGGGTGTCATCCAGGATTTTGTTGTAAGCCTGAAAGGTATCGGTATCCAGGAAACCTTTGGCCTGGAATTTCCGCAGCGATTCTTGCTGCTCATCCAGGCGGTTTAAGGCCTTGGTAACCGGGTCGATATTCTCCAGCAGCCCTTTGAGCGCGTTCTGCTGCTCCTTGAGCCCTTCACTTCCTTGCTTCGCAGATTCAGCGCCAGCGCGAAACACGCTATTCAGATCATCTGCTTTATCTACAGCACCGGCCGCCGCCTGGCCGAGTTTATCCAGTTCGTTGCTGGCTGTTTTCAGGTCAGAAACATCGGCCCGCAAAGTAATCGAGGCGATCTGGTCTGTCATTATTTCGTCTCCTTATGCATTACCTTGAGAGCCTCGCTTTCCATAATTTGAAGGTCAGCCATGCAGGCCGCCGCATCCTCAACCCCGTGTAACTCGAACATCCAGGGGAGAACGTTGTAATCAAGGCCGGTCGCCCCGCTCGCGCCGACTCGCCACTGGGTCGCCAGGGAAGAGAAGATGGTGAAGGACCTCCACACCGAGGGCAGGATCCCCACCTCTTCCTCCACGTCCTCAGGCGTCAAACCAAAAGCGCTCAGCTCCGCGAGCGTCGGTCCCGGCGTGTACAACGCTGCGGCGACCTGCCTCAGTTTTTTTCGCGGATACCCATCAGCTCTTTGGTGTATGCCAGACCGATGCTGTCGAACGCGCGTGGATAGTTCCGCAGGAGGACAATAACGTTCTCGCGGTTGAACTCGTCCGGCAGCGCCCACCCCTCGACAATTTCCATGAGGTAGTCGGCCTGCGGCTCGATAGCACCCTTTTTACCTTCAGCGGACTTTTGCAGCTTTTCGTCCATAGAGCGCAGCTCTTCCAGTGTCTTATGGCGGAAAGTAAACGTCAGCTTGCCGTCTTCGGCGCCAGCGCGTGGGATGCTGGCGGTCACGGAAAACGTAGGGTTTGGGATCAGAGAAAATTTGGTCATTTCGGTTCCTTAGAAAAGAAAAACCCGCCGTAGCGGGTTGAATATTCGAGTGCGTGATGGGGGGGTTATCGTTTGTACAGCAGACCGCCTGGCTTGAGCGCATTGAGGAGAGCATCGTTCACCGCTTCGTGCATCGCCTGTTGCAGGCCAACTACTGAAGCTGTCTGCGCATCAATCTTTGCCAGGAGGGATGCGAACAAATCGCTTTCACGCACGGCATCAATGATGGCATGTTTCATTTCATCGCCAAGCCTAATCTTCGTCTTCGCGCTTGTTGCGACGGCGTTCTCGATGATGGATGAAGCGGCTTCATGTACCTTAAAGCGATCGGCCAGAAACTCAACCTTGCTATGCTCACCTTCAACACCGAGGGTCATGCCAGCTTCGTGCGGCTTGCCTTTGCCGGCGACGTTTAATTTAACGCTGTAGTTTTGAGACACTACGCCATCGCCAATCAGCGCTTCGTGGATGTAAGCCTTGCCGGTTTTATCGACAAACCAGCCACCTTTAAGGCCATGAAGTGCGCAGCTGTTACGGATCTCTTCGTCCAGCGCCTCAATAATCTCTTCGGTATCGACAGAAGAAACCCCTTCGATCCAGTCACCGGCTCGCCAATCTCGTGCTGAGCCATCTTCTGCAATTGGACGCAGGCGCACCTGCAATCTCTCACCAGCTTTGAGGCCGGAAATAAGGCATACGGTAGCTGGCCAGAAGATGCGTTCTTTCATAAGTCGGCCATCTTCATGAAGGCATTGCAGTTCTAGCACCGCGCAGCCACCCGGCCATTTCCATTCGACGTCCACACCAAAAGGTTTGGGAGTGGTTTTTACATAAGGGACGATTGAAGGTTCTGACATTTTAATTTTCCTTTTAGACGTGAGCCTGTCGCACGGCAAATCCACCGAAAGTTAACGGTTTGCCCAGGCTCACAGCTGAAAGACTTTCTTCGATGTGCGCGTGCGATGCGCATAAAAAAGCCCGGCGTACCGGGCCTGATTCGTTAGCTGATCGTGACAGTACACGCAGCCGAGGTGATGGTTTTGCCCGCCGCGTCAGTGACTTCGCAGGTGTAAGAACCAGCATCACCGGATACCACAGATGGAATGTTGAACGTCGAGGCGGTTTTGCCCGGAATAGAGGTGCTGCCTTTCTTCCAAACGTAGGTGTAAGGTGCTGAGCCGCCCTTCATTACCACCGCCAGATCCAGCGCTGTGCCTGTGGCAACCGATTTGGTGGCCGGCAGGTCGGTCAGGAACGCCAGCGGCGTCACGGATGAATCGGCGATCGGGTAAATCTGCATGTCCGATTCGAAGTTCATGCGCGCCTCGTTACTTTCCACGGCGTTGATTTCCGTGCGCGGTACGCGCTGGAACGATACTTTGGCTGAGTAGAAACGATCGGCTTTGCCGCGTGGGTTATGGAACCAGACCGCCGTTGTGTCGCTGGAGTCATCCAGGTCAATGAGGCGTTTGTAGATCGCCAGTTGAGGGTCGTGTGCAAAGGTATAAACCTGAACCACCGCGTTTTTAAACGTTGGGATGGTTCGCGCTTTGTCATCTTCCAGGAACTGCACGCTGATGGTCTGCTGGTCACCACCTTCAGTTGATAGTGTCATCACCTGAGGCATGGTGATCCATGAGTCGATTTTGCGCAGCGTGCCCGCGCCAGTGCCTGCCGGGAATTTGGTGGTGTCGGTAGTATCGAATGCTTCCAGCACGATTTTATTACTGGTCACCGATTTTACGCGCAGCACCATGTTATCGAGCTTTAACCAACCGGAACTCACCTGAACTACGTCACCGGCCAGAATGCCTGAGGCCGATGCAACGGTCAGTTCGCATTCCGTCGCGTTAGAGGCAGCGGTAAAGGTGATTGGGGATTGATAGGCCTTGGCCACGTTCACACGCGAGCCGTTAGGGATTGCGAATGCCATAGCACTCTCCTGAATTTAGGTAATAAAAAACCCGCCATCTGGCGGGTCAGTAGTCAGCGCGGTACTGCATGCTGACGGGGGTGGTGTAGGTGATCGAACCTGTTCTGCCGTTGGATGCTGATGTGGGGCGATCCTGTATAGGTTGGCGCACCTGCGGCGGTCCATTGATATAAACAGTCAGGTCACCATCCACCAGCGGAATCCCTTCGGGAAAAGCATCTGCGACAGACTTTGCCAGCCCCCTTGCCAGCGTCACCCCGCCGCCTGCCGGCGCGATGATGTTGAGCTGGAGAATGCCCTGATATGTACGCAACTGACCTTCCAGATCCTGCCCCACGGTTTGCGCCGGAAGAACGTAAACACGCCCGTACGGCGCATTATCCGGTGGAGTAAACGCGATGTTCGGCCAGGCCACCGGCAGCCCGAGCGAGGAGCAGATAACCGCGACGCGACCTTCCAGCAAGCCAGCGATACGCATTGACTGATCACCGGCCATTGCGCACCTCGCTCATTGCCTCACGGAACAGCTGCGCCGCGTCGATAGCTGTAATGCCCACCATCCCGCCCGGCGCCTGGGTGGAATGACCGTTTTCCAGCGCTGCCGCATATGGCAGGTTATTGGTGAAGTAAATCGAGCTGACCTGGCCCACTCTGAATACCTCAAGCACCGCCATGCCACGGGAATTTGAGCCCTGGCCGGAAGCATCTGGTGTATCGTTTGACTGAGTCGGCTGGCTGTCGAAACCCACATACCAGTTGTTTTTGAACCGCCCGCCGACATAGCCATCTGGCTTTTTGATGTCCATCGAGTCGTTTACGCGCAGGCCGCGTCTAAGCCGTCCCGATTTGGTCAGGTTGGCCGGATCATCACGCAGGGCTGCGTTATGTTCCCGCACCGCAGTGTTGTACGCCGTCGCAGTCTGGTTGACTTGCCAGATCTCAGGCCGCCCGACGGGCGACATATCCACCAGCCTCCCGAGGATTTTAATACCCGTCCGGCGCACTACCTGATCCATCTCCTGCTTCGAACTATCCACAAATAACTGAATGGCAGCCAGGAACGGCTGATTTGCAGAACTGGTCATAATCAGGTCCTCAGCTGGATGTTGTAGGAGATCAGCACATCTGCGGGCTTAACCGGATTCGGCTGAACCACGCGCCACTTTTTGCCGTCGATATCAATGAGGTCGCCAATGCGCACTTCCGTTTCAAACGTGGCCGCCAGTTTCTTATCGCCCGTAGCAATCAGTGAACCGTCGATTTCACGCGTGGAGTATTCGGTGATAACGCCGGTAACGGTCGCTGTAATAGGCTCGGTGATAACCTCTTTCCCGTACTGATCGCGGGTGGTGGTTCCGCCGCGAGTCAGTTGGTAGGCTTTGCCGTTCTCCGTCAGCAGCCGCGTTGCCGTGGCGCGCATGCGGCGATAGTCGATTGCCATGCTACCCCCTTTCGATCCGGACCTGGTTGCCGCCCACCACAAGCCCGCGCAGCGAGGAATAGAACCAGGGGAATGAAGGAGTGGCCTTATTCGTTCCCGGCTCGTACTGCACAGAGACGGCCCCCTGTACGCTCTCAGCTATGACCGCGCCGCCACCGGAGACCGACGGCGTGAGGTCAATCTCCTGCGACTCGATAGCCAGGCGGCATTGGGCATCAATCAGGCGCTGTGGAATAGCATCATCCGGCAAGTCCACACCATCGAAGCGTACGCCGGAGCGCGGCCACGACAGCGGCTGAGATGTGCTGGAGCGCTGACCGCGCCAGGCCTGCCCTTCCAGAAAGTCCATCGCTTGCATCAACAACATGCCGCACTCGCCGTCATCGGCAGGTATGGTATATCCGCGCCCGGCGGCAAATGCCCGCAGGTCTGGCACGCTGGCGTAGCTGTTGAAGCCTGGAGAGTTGGGATCGGCAACCAGCATGGTTATTCCTCCAGACGCCAGTCCAGCGCCAGCCAGTTATCCACTTCATCAGGATGAACATCTGCGCGCAGCGGGCCGCCAGGGAATTCTGGGGAGTCACGTACCATGACCACCAGCTCAATACCCTGCTGTTCCTGCTGCTGTTCCTGCTGCTGTTCCTGCTGCTGTTCCTGCTGCTGTTCCTGCTGGGCAGGAGTTTGTTCAGCTCCATTCTGCGCGGCAAGCTTTTCAGCCTCACGCTGCGCGCGCTGCTCTTTGGTTAATCCGGCCATTGGGCCTCCTGAAAACAAAGGGGCCGAAGCCCCTATGGTTAACCCATGATGATGGCGGAATGTTCAGGCTGAACGGATGCCACACCCCATGCCACACCAACCTCGTAACGTACCTGGCGGTACTGGCGGTACAGCGCGATCTGGAAGGTGATGCCGGATGCTGGGTCGGTCACGTTCATCACATCGTCGGCGGTATCGCCGCCTTTTGGCATTGCCGGGGTGCGGCACGCCAGCAGGAATGCGTTGCGGTCGAACGCCATGTTTGGCGCAAACTCGCTCAGCACAGTGACGGCTGCCTGGTCTGCCAGATCCTGACGCAGACCCGGCGCACCAATGGTGATGCTGGAAGAAGTGGCGGCAACGACCAGATACTGATTGTCATCACCATCGAATTTCACTGCGGTGCCGACTGCAATCCCACCAGTACCTGCGGAGATAGCAACGATGATGTCGCCTTCTTTCTTCGCACCGTTGACCTTGTAGCCAGCAGCGGTACTTTTCGCCGTGCGCTTGATGTTGGCGGATTCATGCAGGTTGAAGCCCATCACGCGACCGATGATGCCTTCGCGCAATAGCTGATCGGTACCGGCTTCATTCGCCTTGAACAGCACGGACTGCTTGCCACGAATGGAGGCCATCGCTTCGCCGCCCAGCACCATGCGCAGGTCGGTAGTTGGGGCACCGTTATCAACCAGGATCTGGCGGGCCAGCGCCGCATCGGACAGATCGTCTTTGATGCTAAACGGGGTATCCTTCGGCGCGCCCACTGCGCGAGAGGATTTGTAGTACAGCGCCGCCAGGTCAGCATCCATCTCATTGCTCAGCGCGCGGAAGGCCTGAGAGAACTGGTCAGCCAGGATGACGTCGTAATTACCTGACGGCCCGATAGCCAGCTGTTCTTCACCGTTCCATTTGACCGGGGCCATTTTGGATTTGGTGATTTTGACATCCACGGTACCGATGTTCTGATCGCCATCGTTCGGTGCGGTCGCTGCGGGGGTGATATCGACGGTGGTGGTTTTTGGTGCCACCGGCGCTGTGACGGTCTGGTCTTTAGCCGCAGCGTCAGCTTTCGCGTTGCGCGCCACGGCAGGGATGAAGCCCACCTGCTCGCGGGATACGCGGTTCAGTGCGGTGTACAGAGTAGGAATCAACCCAGTAAGCGTATTGCTCATATTCTAAATATCCTTTCGATTAATCGACGATGCTGACGCCATCGCTCAGGACAGCCTGCTTGCCTGCGCCATCAAGAGCGTCGAACGCACCGCGTTTCATGGTTTTTTGCCCGGCCTGATGCTGCGACTGGTGAGAGCCGCCGCCGCTGTTGCCGGACGCTTTGAGGATGTAGTCTTTCTGCGGATGCAACTCGACCAGAGATTCCAGCGCTTCGTCGAAGCTGGCCAGTTCGCCGGGCTTGGTGCGGGAGAACACCTTGTTACCCTGGCCGTCGTAGGCCACGACCTTGCCGTCTTCGATTTTGAAGTTCTGACCGAAATGGGAACGCACGAACTCAGCCGGGATCGCCATCTTCTCGGAGATGAATTTCGAACCACCGAAGCGGCCGCCGATCATCTCGTCGTAGAGCTGGGTTTCCAGCTGCTGATTCTTGCCGTTCGCTTCATCCAGTTGCTGCTGGAACACCTTGGTGATTTCGGCCTTCACCTGGTCAACGGCACCAGCGTCGATCAGTTTCTTCTGGTCGATCTTGGTCATCATCTCCAGGGCCTCGAGAGCCTTGGTCGGGTCGCTGATGCCAGCGAATTTCGCGAGACTGGCTTCCGCCTGCTCCTTCGCCTCGCGGTGAGTTTTGGCTTCACCGTTCAGGGATGTGATTTTGGTCATCGCTGCGGCTGCGTCGAACGGGATCTCTTTGCCGTCGTCATGGACGTACACAGGCATACCGTTTTCAACGACCACATTGCCGTTAGCATCAAGTTTCAGTTTCATTGTTTTGCTCCAGCCTTCCGGCCATTAATGGTGGGTCATCCGACCCGGTCACCGCGTCGCATCCGCTCAGCGGCAGGCATAAAAAAAGCTGCCCGGAGGCAGCCTGTGATCTGACCGATATGGGAATTCCCATATCGCTTATTTATTAACCAAACGCCGACGCATCCACGCGGCGCAGTTCATCCAGGGTAAGAAACTCCCCGGCATCGTTGAACATCTCCGGCACAGTGATTTTGCCATCACGTAGCATCATCGCGCGGGTAACGCCCAGCACCTGCTCCTGCCGTGCGTACGGTTGCCTGACGAGCCATTCGGCATAGCTGGTATGCGATGGCACCTGTCCATCCATCGAAGCGCGTGTGGCGCTGCTCAGTTCGCCAGAGGATATCTGCAATTCCTCCCACGATTTGGTAATCAGGATTTCGCCGGAACGGCAGTTTGATACGAGCAAGCCGTTAGCGAAGTATGAATTAGCCTCACCAACAGAAAGGTCGTATAATTCATCCCTATTATCGACAACAAAAATGGATTCAATAGTGCCATGAGAAAAGTTATTGATTACGCATTCCTCATCCAGTTCGAGCATTGGGGCAAGGGCCTTTCTTTGCGTGAAATCGAGAGGCTGTACGGGCTCGGCAATGGTGTTGTCTCCCGAGCAGCCATTAAGCACAGCATCAGAACGCGTACTAGAGCTGAGCAGCAGCGTGTCAGCATCGACCGCGGAATTACCACCTACCACAGCGGAGCCGATCACCACTTCTTTGGGCTCAGAAAGGAAAACAGCGACGTCATGGCCGCCCACTCCGCTCGCATGACCGCGAACAACCCCACTCAAAACGGAGATGTCGTGGAAAGAATCAAGGCAACCAATCTTGCCAATGGTCATTTCGAGAGAGTCAGCGAACGAATGAAGAACCGCCACGTTAGCCATGAATACCGAGAGAAAATAGCCAAAACGCTGCAACCCCAATTCAGAGAGAAGATTAGCGATCGCGAGCAAATGATGCTTCTCGCTCTCTCCCATGATGATAGATGGGTTCACCAGCACCTTTTCGAACACTATCTGCTCGACTTTGCGATCCCATCCCTCGGCGTGGCTATCGAAATCGACGTCGGCGGGCACAAGCTCGGTCGTTCTCAGAAGCGCGATGAGAGTTTGGCGGAGTCTGGCTGGGTAATCCTGCGCATGAGATGTGACAAGGCCACTTCCGTTGATTACTGGCACCACCTCTTTTCCATGATGGAAAAGTTTGTCCCCAACTTTGAGAGCTCCTGCAAATTTCCACCCTTCAAGCGTCAATACCGGGTGATCGTGCGTTATCAAAAGAACCCTACCGGTATCATCCTGGATCTTAATGACAGGGAGACCATTAGCAGCCTTTCTGACCTTCTGCATGACCGGCTCAAAGCACCCTTTATGGGTTAAAGCCATATCCCCAAGTTCGATGTGCTCTACCGCTTTGTGGCCATTGTCAGTTGTGATGATGGTCCCTTTTGGTACCGCGCAAAAGTGGATTTTTCCAGGCCCACGCAGATATGGGATTGCATGGCCCAGCGGCTTGCCATCGAGCGAGTAGAGTTTGCGGTCGCGGATGATGCACCACTGGCTGGTGTGGGTGTCCAGAGTCGAAGACCACTGTTTGGCCTTCACGATATCGCTGTTGGCCTGGGCGAACTCCTGACGCGCCGTAGCGGCCATGTGATTCACCGCGGTGCGGGTCACCACAGCCAGGTCGCGCCGGGATGCATTAATCACCCCGTCTTCACGGTTAAGTTTTGGCGTGCCTGCAACGCGCCGGACAATCTGCTCTACCGTTTCACCCTGAAGGAAGCCGGAACGCACGGCGTTAGTGATTTTATCCAGCCGGTCGGCTTCAAGCTTCTGCCCCCACTCTTTCAACAATCGCCCCTGGAAGGGCTGCGCCACTGCTGCGGCGTATACCTGCTCGGGCGCTATGCTCTGCAGCGGCACATGCTTGAGGATCTGCTTTGGAATGATGCTGCTGAACAGGTCAAGCTGATACCCGGCCTCATACTCAACGTAGCGCGTCAGTTCACGTGCCAGCGCATCAATTACCGACTCATAGGCCTGTTGGTTCAGTTCACGCACACCAGCCAGCAGCGAAGCCAGGCGGCGAGCGCTGTAGGTATCGGCACGCTTACCATCCAGCAGCACCAGCAGTTTGGCAGCCAGGTCAGCATCCATCTTGCTGAGCAGCGCCACCATCTGACGAGCGACGCCAGTACCGTAGCGGTTTACATACAGGCCGTGCGCTATCGTTTCGTCCTGCAGGCGGTCATTGACGGAGCGGGCCATGCTATACCTCGTCTAACGTTCTGGCATCCAGAGACGATGATTCAGCCAGCAGTTCGCTCAGAACCACATCAGGATCCGCATCGGCATCAATAATGTTCAACTTCTGTAGCGATTTAATCGCATCAGCTCGACGGATATCACCACCCTGGCGCAGTGCCTGGATGGCAAGCGCGGCGGACGGATTGAATACGGTCGATTCGACATCCAGCTCAGTGCGAACATCAACGTTGCCACCATCTTTCTCGCCGATGTACTCGGCCATGATTTGCAGAATGTTGTCGATCGCATCTTCAAGGCTGGTAGCCATGGTGTAGAGCGGTGACTGCTCCTGCATTTTCTCTTCGGAGGTCTGGTCTACCGATTTGGTAGAGGTGTTTTCCGTACGCAGCAGCTTCGCACCAGCCTGGCGCATCTGCTCCACAAGTTCTGCCAGCGACTCTTTACCAGCACCGATGGAGGATCCTGTATGCTCGACGTATTCCAGACCCTGCTTTTGCCGATCAGTGAACGACGTAGCTGAAGACGAGCCAATTATCAGCTCTTGCCCATCTTCCAAACCGAACACCGTGAGCAACGGCACCCTGGCGACATGCAGGATGTTGTCCTGCTCGCTTTGACTCTGCCAGTGCTTGATGTTCAGCAGAGCCATATTGAGAAGCGGTGGTGAACCACACATAAACCCGGTGCGTTTGGTGTAGAGCGTGACCAGAGTGATATCCTGGCGGGATGTCTGCCACTCCTCGAATAGCGCCCAGTTCGCGGCACCGTCAGCATCTTTGGCCTTGCGGTAAATTTCCACCTTTCCGGGTGTCAGGTACCGTATTTGCTCGACCTTGGTCTGCCCGAAGTCGTCGCCGTCTTCGACCACAACCTCTTTGATACGCAGCGCAGTCAGCACCACTTTGCCGTCCACCATTTTCGACTTCCAGCCAATTACCTGGCGTGGATTAAGCATGGTGACATAGGGGCGCGCGCCGGTAGCTTTCTCTTCAGCTTTGGTTTTCACCTTTTCGGTGTCCACCCTGGGATAATCCACCAGCGCGTGGGAGAGGCCATACTGCATCGCCAGACCAAAGAATGCCTGAGCCCAGACGTCCAGGCGCGTCCCTTCAAGGTCGAAATTTTTCGCATACTCTCGCAGCTGATCCGGCACATTCTCGGCAAGCTTAATAGGCTCGGCGAATACACGCCCGATGTTTTGCTTAATGGTCTCTTCGTAGGCTGGCAGAAGCGTGGCCACGGCCAAACGTTTTTTGTAGTCCTCCCTGTCTTCTTTCGGCCAGCGCGGTAGATATTGCTCGCCCAGCTGTCGCATATAGAGCGTGCCGCCCATCAGGGCATCGTTGATATCCCACGCCTCGACCATGTTCCCATAGTCCAGATTGGGTGTTGAAATGTCAGGCATGGAGTTAGAGCCTCAGATTGGTGACTTTGCCGACTCTCTTCGGCGGTGAATGCAGAACGGCATATCGGGTAGCATCCCAGTCGTGATCTTCCTGTTGGGTATCTACATCGTCGGGGTTTTTACTGTCGCGCACGAGTACCGGCACACGGCTGATCCAGCCACGGCAGTAGTCGAATACGTAAAATGCAGGTTTCTCCGGGATGCCGGATTCCAGTTTCTTACCTTCATTGACAGCTTCGAGCATATCGGCAAACAGAGCAGCGCCGTTAACGCGCGATCCCGGCTTTTTGTTTGCCTCAAGCCATTTAACGCCCTGGGACTCCATCTTCTGCGCAATGGAGAGTTCATCATCGCCTGTATTGTAAATGGCGCTGTCAGCCGGGCCCGGTGTAACCTTCTTGCAGATGCCAGGCATGATGTTCAGTTGCCCCTGCGTCACCCCGTTAAGCTTGATTTCGTCAGGCTCGGCAAGTTCATCGCCCACCAGCCGTTTATCTACCCAGGCCACGCCCTTAGCGACGTTTGTTGATGACATATTAAGGCCTTTGTTCAGCTCGTCCGGTGGGCAGCCGTACCACTCGCCAATAAGAATCAGCGTCCCAGCAGGCGGGCAGAACTGGCGGCCATCAGGCAGTTCTGCGGCGGTTCCGTCGGATCGTGCCCACCACAGGTTGGAAAACGGTTTCGATTCGCCCCAGTCATGCGAGCGGTCGACCGTCCAGCTATCCGGTATGCGGAATGGCTTGATGACATGATGCGAGGCATTCCACAGATGGTCGAAACGTCCGCCGCTGGTAACATCCCACGAGCCCTCAACCCACGCCTTACGGCGATTCGGGTCTTTGATGGCCATCAGCGTTGCGATGTACTGCGGATCGAGGTACGGGTTCTCTTTGAACGAGCCGTGAATCGCAACGCGGGTAAGCGTGACGTCCTCTTCCCGCTCGGTATGCGGGTTGAACACTTTCTGTGTTTCGCGAATGATGGTGCCGCGCGGCGCCGGCTCAATGAATCGTTTTTTTACCCAGGTGTGGCCGATGCCGAACGGGTTTGTGGTGCTGAACGTCTCCAGCGGGATCGGCTTAAGTAATGAACCATCTTCCAGCGGGTAATTCTCTGGCCGGAACGATGAGCGCCGGCAGGAAAACATCATCTCGTAAAACTCAGATGACTGCTGCTTGGTCAGTTCGTTGAAACCGATGAACGGGAATTCCTGCCCGTGATAATCCCAGTAATCGCCCTCCTCCTTGCCAAAGCGAAACAGGAGTTCTTCTCCAGTTGGCCATACCCAGCGCAGCTCGGATGCTGACGCCAGATAGCGCGCACCGTCATTAAATAGGCGATACATACGCTTCGACTGGGTGATGATGTCGGTGAGGTTTTTATACTCGGTATCGAAAATGACACCGCGCCAGAACGAGCCGTAGCCCAAACCAACCAAGCGACGAAAGCGCGCCAGCTGAGCGGCGGTCTTACCCGGCCCGCGCGTGCCCTCGTAGAGGATCTCGTTACACGGGCAGCTCAGGGAGAGCGATTGCGATCCCGGCAGAGGTTTCCAGACGGCTTTGTAATTCATCCACCCAGAACCTCGCTCTGTTGCTTCTGCGCTGCGGCTTCCCAGTCGTCTACGTTATCGCAGGACGGTACCGGCATGATGCTGTGGGTTGCAGTGACCTTCTGCTCCACCTGCTCTTTGAATGCCTGTACACGCACATGCTTGCCAAGCAGTTCGAGATTTTTAACTTTGTCAGGCCACTTAATCTTCTTGAGGATAGTTTCCGTCGTCTCCTCGTCGAAGTTCTGAATGGTGGTGCTGATATCCAGTCCGGAAAGCGTTGTTCGCCATGACTTGGGCCACATGCTGATCGCCTTAAGGCTTCCGTCGTCGTTAAGAATGTCCAGAACGTCCATCTGGTCGATCTCAACCAAGCGCCGGAGCACATAATCAGCATCAATTCCCACGTCTTCGTTGCGCTTGATTTTAAGTTCGGCGATTCTGTTTTGGATGACAGGTTTTGACAGGTTCTCGGATGCGGTACGGTTAGCTGTCTTTGCGCTGTACCCCGCCCGAATAGCCGCTTGCGTGGCGTTTAAATCGATGAGGTACTCGCGACAAAACATTTCTTGTTTGTCGGTGAGTGCCATGTATTTCTCTCTTAAAAAGGAAGCTTTATGTCAAAAAATGCAAGAAAACCTAAATTTAAAATCGGCGATATTGTTTATTTGGTTTCAGGCGGCCCGGCGATGGCCATTCAGGAACCGATCATAAACAGCTATGATGTTTTTACTGGCGATTACTGGTGCCAGTGGTTTTCGGGAAGGAAGCAAGAAAGAGCCAGATTTCCAGAAGAATCACTGACTGCTACCAACCCAAAGTCGTAAACCCAAACGCACCCCAGTTGTCTCTTACAGACGTGATGAAGTGGATGATGGCTCAGTTAGAACATGACGATTGCCTGTATCAGGAAGACGTAGTTGATCATTTAGTCAAACTCGATAATGAGCAATTTCTGAAAGAAAATGCTGAGGGTAATCTTGTTTTATCTACACCTGTCATTACCCAATTCCGCAAAGTAAGCGGTGACACAGTGGTTTGGGTTAAACCTGAGCGATATTGGCGCTATCGCGTAAATGAAGATGAGCCTGGACGCGAAGCGCGCGGGTAAATAATTTAAGGTGACCAAAAGTTATGGTCACCTTTTTTAAGACATTAACCTTTAACCATTATCAAGCCCACCAGCAGGTGAACTTTGTAATGGCAGCCACTTCCCGGAGTGGCCACGCTCATGCCCTTGAGGTGCTGTCGCTCTTTCGCCGCTGATAACCGGTGCGCGTCTGGCGTTCGCGCTGCTCTACCGGAGCTTGTTTTAATCTATGAACCCTTACCCATCACTACACAGGCTCGCTATTACGCGACTCGGGGCAGCATCATGACTGCTGCATTGCCTTTCGGCTGCGGTCTATCCGCTTTATTGGTTCATTGTGTTTCTCCTGACATAAAAAAACCGCCCGGAGGCGGTCTGTTTATCACTGGCTGACTTGGTCTTCCTGAGTCTCAGCGTCCAGAAATCCTCTGACCTGGCTTAAGGAAAGATCCTTAAGAGAGGCCTGAAGAAATGCCGAGCGCTCTTGATTATCATTGTCTCGATCTACCCATATAAATTTAACTCCAATATCCCATAACTCTACTCGCATGAGCCCATGTGGGAAATATTCTTTCGCCGTCAAATAAAGATCATTAATTGTCACTTCAGAATCGTGCATGTTTTTGCCCTCACATTGAAAGCATTAACATAACAACTATCAACAACCAGATCTTCTGAGATGCTGAGTAAAAGTGGTTATTGTGAGGCTCGCTATTTATTGAGCTGGCAGTTCGCCTGCCACGCTTTGTTATGCGCCAAGATGTCTTTCTTCGTCTGCTTATCCAGGACGTCAATATCGTGGTTTGTCACGTAGATAATCCGGGTCCACAGGCAGCCCGTATCAATCACCACCGGGGCGGGTGAAGTTTTCGCGCAACTCGCGATCAACATCGTCATCAGGCATGTGATTAACAGTCTGCTGGACATTGCTGGCCTCTTTCGTTGTCTCTACCCGGCGTTCTGCTGCTGCGACCATTGCCGCTGCGTTATCTTCGGTGCGCTGCTGATCTGCTTTTGCTTCTGCTTTGCTTGAGCCGCGAATATGGCCCAGGCCGAAAGCGCCAGCGATGGCGGCAATGACTGCTGCAGCAATACCAATTAAAGTTTCAAACCCCATAGTGACCTCACACCAGCACAGATTTCGCCAGGTTAAACAGGGTGCGCCGTTGTTCCAGCCCGTTACGGCCGCCGTTGATAAGCAGCGTCACGCGCTCCACGTCGCCGGAATGGAGCAGGCATCCGTGCGAGACATAGAACCATGCAGCGGAGCGCGCAGCATATTCATCCTGTTCCAGCAATTCAGGCTGGGTTACAAGGTCCAACTTCAGCGCGTGGCCACAGTTGCGGTAATTGCTGAGCCCGGTGATTTGCTTCAGGCCGCGACCGCGATATTTCCAGCCATCACCAGCAACCTGGTTGCCCAGGTTCTTTTTGCCCCACTCACCGCCATAAACCAGATTGGCTATCGCTTTCTGATTTGCCGGTTGCGTTGCCGTTCTGCCAAGTGCGGCGGCCTGCTGTGCAGTAATGCGATGCTTGCCGAACGTAGGTACCAGGTTTTCTGCCGCATAGTTCAGGTTTTCCACCAGCCGGGTGAAACCGCCGGACTCATGGCCCATCTGCGCGATAAACATGGCCTGATCGAGCGGCGCGGTTATGCCGAATTCCTTCATTGCAGCATCGATATAGTGAAACCAGCGCACGGCTAGACCGGCGCTTATACCTGCCGCCTTTTCAAATTGTGTTTGGTTCATTAGTGCCTCAGATGATCTACCAGACGTGCCAGATTTCCCCGGGCCCTCATAACGGCGGCGCAGATAAGGAGGTTTGCCACCACCACCAGCCAGCTGGAGTCACGATAGAGACCGAAGATAAACTGCAACGGGATAACGGCATAAACCAGTACGGTTACATACGCCATGATAGAGATGAAAGGACGATGCCGGGCGCCATGTCGCTGGTAGAACATCAGAACGATAACAATTACCGCGCAGATAAATGCATTAAAGAATGCAGTCAGCTCACCTGCCATTTCCCCCTCCTCCGCGTAAACGCGAGAAAAAGCTGAACAGGCTGTTCAGATCCTGGTTATTAAGATAAGTTAGGATTTTGATACACAGGGCAGACAGAATCACTGCTCCTAGTGCATCCAACGGTTTTTCATATCGCGATGCGGCATTTAGCAGTGAGCCAACAAATCCAGCCCCAAGCACCCCAACGATAAACGACGTCAGAAAATACCCAGCCAGTCGTGCACGAGACAGGTTCGTTGCTGTTGCGACGTAGAACACCGCACCACCAAACGCCCCAAACACCACACCGAAATCTGTATGAGTAAAGACGCCGTACAGGACTGAACCCAGCAGGCCGCCGCCGAGAACTGCGCCGGTGCCGGTTAATGGATCGGACATTAAGCCCCCTCTTATTGCTGTTGATCCTCTCAGAAGGTTGAGGGGAAACAAAAAAGGCCACCCGAAGGTAGCCTGTAGTAATGATTGTGAAGGCTGGAGTCGAACCAGCTTCCATCGGTGCGCTGCCGATTGGGTTACGCGCGCCTTGTGGCTACTTATCCAGAATATTCACCGCAAAACTATTCCCTAGCTCGCCGCTGAGCTTCATCACAATGGGGATCGCTTTGCCGCGCCAGGGAAGTGTGCCTGGTCTCACCGGGATGTCGTCACATACTCAAAGCGATTTCCATTGCCTAGAAACTAAAAAGCCACCCGAAGGTGGCTTGTTGTTCAGCGTTAGTGGGATACCCGCCTTCGCTTTAAGAGCAGCATTGTCATCCTTCAGGCGATCAACTTGATTTCTCAGTCGCTCGATTTCTTTCCCATTGTTATCAATGTCCCGCTGCTGACCTTTGATAATTTCTGTCTGGGAAGCCTGTACTTCTCTCGTAGCCTGTAGAGCCTTATCCATTTCGTCAACTTGGTTAACCAAGCGAGAGCCGAAAAAGCTAACTATTGCAATAGTTATCCCGACCATAATGGTCAGAGCCCATACTTTTGTTCCAGAAGCAGTATTTGAAGTTTCGTCTATAGACAGGCACCTTATCCAGATTAACACAACCCAACGTCTGCGCAGATCGTTAGTTCCAGGGCTATTCTATATGGATAAGGTGAGAAAAATCTTTAAAAATCAGATAGAGTGAGGTTGTTTGGTTATTTAACGAGCGAAAGCAGCCAAATTCCCCATACAGGGATTGCAAAAAAGGTCATTGTATAAACAATAGCTGGCTGTATTTTGTTCAAATTAAATTTCCTTAGTAGAGCCTTGAATGCGCTACAACTCCAACCTACCTAAAGATTCGACTTCGCACAAGAAGAAAAACACTACTTTTTTATCAAATTATCACGAATTTTAAATCCGCTTTTTTTACCTGAAAGGTAATCGATGGCGCGGCATTATACGTGCATATACAAAGTTATCAACAGGAAATGTAGCTTATTGATGGCAATTTGTGCCTTCTCTACTGACTTGTTGTAAGAAGTGCTATCAATCGTGAGCTGGCAGAAAAATGAAAATTCTTTGCCGATACCCTGGACATGCAACGCCCATCGTTAGAACCAAATTAACACAGTTTCCGGAAAAGTAAATAGCTCACTATAGAATAATGAGCTATTTTATCGATCGCTATTTTGTTATCTGTTTAAGCTGAGCCTCCGCCCACGCTTCCTCAATGTCAAATTTAGTGATCAGCTGGTCGTAGAACCGCTTAACGGACTTCTCCCAGGTGGCAACGGATATCGCATCGGTAATACGGCAAACAGCCGCATATGCCTCAGTCGAGGGGATACGCTCATATCCACGTCCGCCGCAACGCTTACAGTCGGCCAGAACCGGCACGCCCTGCTTTTCAGTGAGGACCTGATTCACTGCTTTACCGCGCCCGTGGCAGTCTTTACAGGCGCAACTGACAACTTTCTTACCTTTGCAGGCCGAACACAGAACCCGCACCACCTCTTTCACCTGGCGTTTAACTTCGAAATCACTAGGCGACTGCTTAAGGTCTTTTGCCCACTGTGGAAGCTTCATGGTGTAGTGCGATTTCATCGTGAAAACATCAGCCTCAATGAATCCCTGACCCGAGCAGCAGTCACACTGTTTCACGCTGGCGGCGCTGCGAGAATAATCTTCAAAAGCGAAGGCGGCCAACTGGTGCATCACCAGCGGCTTAACACTGTCGTCAAGCTTGCGCAGCGCCGCTACGCTATCGCATTTTGTCAGTGCATACTCTGCTAGAAGCTCGATCGCCCTCGCCCGGTCGTTGTAACTGATACCCATCTTTCCGAGGAAGGCACTGTATCCCATGCCAGCGCGTTCTTGGGTCATGCCCATGGCCGCCATAACATCCGTCCCGGTCAGTGAATCTGAAGCAGTGGCGCGCGGAGAGTCGCTAATAAGCGTCGACTTGGCGAAGTGGTATTTCACGGTGTTTTCGAGGTTCATTATGCGGCTCCTGCTGAATGATAGATGCGAACAAAATTACGAAGGATGCGGTAATCCACCAGCACCGATCCCCGGAAGCGGTAGATGCGAAGGCGCTGCCAGCGCGCGCGGAGTACCTCAGTACCTCAAGCGTTTCTGGCTTCATGTGGCCTCCCCGATGATAATTTGCCCGGTTTCTCCCCAGATTTTGGTAACCCGCCCGTCCCAGACATGGCTATCTTCGTCAAACACCGCATCCAGTAGAGCCTTTTCCAGGTTGTCTTTGTCAGGCTTTTGCTGGTGAGGCCGGCCGACATATTGCGCCCGCTTTGTCTTACTCCAGCTCTTCGGCATGGGGATAACGAACGTGACGTGATATCCGGACTCTGGCAGATGGACACCCAGCAACCTGACCTGTTCTTTGTATGCCCAGTACGCTGCTGTTGCTGGCCGTTTATGCCATCGGTCGCGCTGAGTCATTCGGGGTTTGCCAATCGGCGTAATTTCGTAAATTTTCATGCGGGCACCACCAGCCCGCGGCGGGCAACTTCGATCACTGTCAGAACTATCGCGCGGTCCATAAGCTGCCGCCGCTCGTCCCGGTTAAGCTTATTCCCGTTATCAATGCTGTCATGACAACATACGCAGAGAGCTGCTGTCGCACAGTCATCGGTTTTTAATCCCATGCCTTTCCCTTCGTTCCGGTGTGCCACCTGCGTCCCCCATGCTCCACAAAGAACACAACGCTCGATCTGCCCGACGGCGGCGAGCCATTTTTTGCTGCGATAAATAGCCATGCTCACCCCCATATCCGGTTTTGCCACCGGCGATTTATACGCGGTGGTTTATTACCTTCAGGCAGCCGGGCGCTGACGGTCCAGGTGAGATAATCTGAGTTCAGGTTGCGCTCTACCTTCACGCCGCGGCGCTGGTATTCCGCCATGAGTTCTTCGGCCTGCTGGGTTGTACAATCGGTATGATGGAACCAGGTATGCTTCATCCCCATCACCCCGCGAAGCTCATGAGTTGCGCAGCGGCGTTCTCCGCCTCGCGCTGGTCCCTGAATGCTTTGGATAATATCCAGCGCCAGAGGACATCAAGCGCGGCCTTGTACAGCTGCTGGAACTCAATTTCGTCCATGTTGGCGAATGAAATACTGCGTGGGTGCTTCTGAAGTGAGCCATCCGGAAGTTTGATAGCGTCGTAATGCCCGGCCTGAATAGTCACCCAGGCACGGTATGCATCGAAGGATTTACAGAGGCTGATCCCGTTTGTTACGCGGCGGCTCGCAACCTGCTCAAGATAGTGCTCAGCGGCATCGAGCAGTGCGCCTTCGTTTCCGCCATAGGTAGCCAGGAATTTAGCGTAGCCGGTAACCAGCTTGCGCTCGTTGGAGGAGATTGCGCCGCCGGTAGGCTCCCAGTATTCGAAGCCCAGATTCAGCAGAGCGAAGAAGCGGCGATGAAACGCAGGATTGCGTACCTGTTTGAAGTCGGCCACCAGCACGGCGCCGAGCTTGATTTTTGATTGCAGCAAATCGCTGGTCTCCGGCGTAGCCGGGATCAGGATCCC
The DNA here is from genome assembly GCF_050031515.1 of Enterobacter cloacae complex sp. 397G4. Taxonomy (NCBI): domain Bacteria; kingdom Pseudomonadati; phylum Pseudomonadota; class Gammaproteobacteria; order Enterobacterales; family Enterobacteriaceae; genus Enterobacter; species Enterobacter cloacae complex sp. 397G4. Next base: position 3,565,145 of record NZ_JBLGWE010000001.1, read on the forward strand.
TGAGGACTGCTTAATGAGTTGTAACTGCGCCATGGTGTTCACTCCGTGGCGCATCGCGGTCAGGTTGCTGGTTGTTCAGGCCAGCTCAAGAATTATGATTGCGTACGTAGTGACAAGTCAATTTTTAGAAGCCATTTCCCTTACAACTTCCATAATGGTTTCTTTGGACCAGTAACGATCGTCCCTGCTTAGTTTTCTGTGAGTTATGGAGCTATCTTTGGTGGAAATTATATAGCGCTCTTCCGCACCCAACTTGAAGGACAGCAACTCCCTTCCTTTCCCATCGGTTATGGTCACTCGCAGATCTGACTGAACTACACCCTCCACGGAATCCCCCTGAGCGACATACAGACGCGATTAGAAATTGTCGGCAGCAGCATCAAAGGGATTCGCAAATTGCGGTATTCTGAAAATGCGCGCTACCCCTGTGTACACCCTTAATAGAACCAGTCGTCTGCACTTTCCCAGGTTTCCTGAAGGATCCCTTCAACCGTCTTCTTCGCTTCCTTTGCCCCACCATAAACGCTTAACCCATCCGAACCAGCACGACGAACAACCAGACTGCAATCCTCGAACTGATTCCGGAGCCGTTTTAGCAGTTCTTTTTCCAGCGCTGGCATTGCTCCATCTGGAAGTTTCTTTGTGCGATCAATGGTTAATTCAACTTTCATGGTGGCCTCCTTTGCATATACTGTGTTTTTATACAGTACACCTACCTGGAAAAATGGTCAACGCAACAAGAGCACAAAATGCTAATTTTGTGTATGTAAGAAAAAATTAAACCCGCCGTAGCGGGTTGAATAATCAGACGATTTTAAGCTGCTATCTCTTTCGACTGGCAAAGTTCAGGGAGATTCGCCCTCACCAGCGCCTCTGCGAATGGCGGAGGAACCGCATTTCCACAACGCGCCACCTGCTTATCCTTCGCGTACTTCACGCCCCGGAAATCCTGGTCGATGATGTACCATTCCGGAAAGCCCTGCGCCCGGTATAGCTCATGTGGTTGCAGCATGCGCATGCCAATATCGACAATGCGATAAACCACCCCATCCAGCGTCACCAGGCCAGTGCTGTCCGGGCCACAATATTCGCGCAGGAACGCCAGCGCCTGCTGCGCGCGCTGCTCGTCGTATCCGTCTACGGCCAGCATGGTTTTCACCTCTCCCACATGCGTGCCACCAGCGGTAATGGTCGGCATTGACTGGTCGGTGCGCTGTCCGTCCCGGCAGGTTCCTCGCAGCTTCACCAGATGAGAGGTTACCGCAGCATGGTGATCGACGGTTGTCACAGAGTGCATCGGCTCGTCCATGCCCACGCCAGCGCCCTGGTAATTCCCGCCGTAGTGCTTCGCCAGGAACGCGCTCACAGTGGCGAATTTATTGCCGCCTGCCGTAACGGTACCAAGCGGATTATCCAGTTGCAGCACGCGCGGCTCCTGCCCCGCGCGTTCGCCATAGCCCATCTGAATGAGCGTAGGCATCACCAGCTGCGATTTGCCGCCGCCACCAGCGGTGATTGTCGCGCTGGGTTCGTCTGCCCGATGTCCTGTACTGGCGCCGAACTGCCGGGCAATAACCGGGGCAACAACGCACGCCCGTGACTGTTTCAGGATTGTATGCGCAGGCTTTTCCAGCGGGCGCGGCTTTGCCTGATATTCACTGCCGCCGTTACCAGCCAGGAAAGGTGTAAGTGCGGCTTCTACCATGCCAAGTGCATGCCCGTTGCCGCCCGGACGCTTCGATGTACCTGCGGTAATTGTCGGTACCGGTTCAGTGACTTCCTGCCCAGTAGCACCTGTGCGGAACTTCGTCAGGTGCGGTACTGCGATTGCGTAGCCGTGTTTTTTTGTGATGGTCTGCAAAGGCTCATTCAGGCTCTGACCTCTGAAACAGTCATAACCCGAACGGGTGCTGGTGTGGTTACACTTCACGATGAACGGCGTCGGATTGTCCAGGACGAAGCGCTGAATTCCCCGGGCTATCCGCTTCAGAGTGTTTTCTGCCAGCGGCTTTTTACGGCCAAAAATTGACGGCGCGGCAATCGACCAGTCGATGCATTCAGCAGCTGTTCGCCACGGCGCCAGCTTCCCAGCCTGCACTGCTGGAGATTTCGGATCCGCGTGGGTTACTTCCGGCCAGGTAATTGGCTGCCCGTCCCGGCGCATCACCATGAAGAAACGCTTTCTGATCGTCGGAGCACCATAATCACAGGCACGAAGCTCGCGATACTCAACGGCATAGCCCAGGCCTTTTACCAGACGTGCAGCTTCCTCGCTGTCCAACGAAAGATTCAGAAATTCACAGCATTCCGCCAGCGCAGGATGATCTGCTGAAATGCCAGTGGTCAGCATGCCAATGAATGCCTCAAAAGTTTCGCCAGAGCGGGCAGGATCCGGGCGCTGCTCAACAGCTTGCGGCGGACCAATAAATTCATCCAGGAAGCGATCTGCGTGACTGATAAACGGCATTTCACGTAGCAACGGCCCCCACGTTTTGAACTCCTCAACGTTCTCCAGCATCATCACGCGCGGGCCAACATCCAGCGCCCAGCGAATGACAATCCACGCCAGTCCGCGAATCGCTTTCTCAACGGGCTTTGCGCCTTTGGCTTTCGAAAAGTGACGGCAGTCAGGAGAAAACCATGCCAGCGCAACCGGGCGGCCAGCGGTCGCAATCTTTGGCCGGACCTCGTAGACGGATTCGCAATAGTGCAACGTGTCCGGGTGGTTGGTGGTGTGCATCGCAACGGCGTTCGGGTCGTGGTTGATCGCAATATCCACACTGCGCCCGATAGCCATTTCAATTCCTGTACTCGCCCCGCCGCCGCCAGCAAAGTTATCAACAATAATTTCTCTCACGCGTATTCCTCCATGGCGGTGGCCAGCGAGCGGGCAGCAGCGATAATTGACGGTACCGGCATTCGTTCCAGCCACATCCGATTGATGTGATGCTGCAGGCGGCGCTGGTGGTGCGCCGGCAGGTTCCCGGCGTTTTCAATCTGGCTGTAGACCATACCGACCTCGGCAGGCCATATGGTTTCAGGTACTTCCACCAGCAGGAGATTTTCCAACTCAGCCACACGCCTACAAGCGTATTTCAGCAAATGGTCCACTACTTCTCCTCCTGCTGCGGTGCTGCCGTGAGCATTGCCTTGTGCATAGCGTCGTAGCCATCCTCCTCTACGCGCGCGGCGGCGCGCTCAGCTTCGCTCTGCTCCCAGAACCACCGATGAAGATTCATGAGTTCGTCGTCCAGAGGAGCATATTTACGGTCAAAATAGGCTTGGGCGTCTTTCTCCGATTCGTCCGGCAGTTCGCCTGGGCCAAACAGCGTGTTATAAATCCATGCCAGCCCCTTTCTGGCGTCGCCAGTTCCCTGCCATTCGATGATTGCTGCCTGCATTACCAGAATGTTTTTACCGATTAACAGGTCCAGTTCTTTGTGGCGGTTTTTTATGTATGCGTTGTCGCTCTCCAGCTCAGCAACCCGCTTCTCTGCGGATTCCCATTTCGCGTGCAGCAACGAATAGTTTTCGCTGACGGTCTTAATAACGTGACGCAGATTGTCTTCATCCATATCGCCAATCACTGGCAGCAGCATGTTCGGCGTGAGAATTTCATTCAGGCGCTTGTCTTTGGCTTCCAGCTCATCCAGCAGCGCCTGAACTACATCGGCGGCTTTCTGGCACTGGTCAACAATGCTCACGTCACAACCGGTATCGAAGCCGTCCTCAGTTTCAAAGCGGAGCTCTACGGTGTCGCCGTCGATATCAGATGGTTCGAATCCGGCGATGTTTTCCAGAATGTTGATTGTGCTTTCTGCGCTATCACGCAGCGCCTGTTTGTCGATGTTGCTCATGCTGCCGCCTTGTTGTGTGAAAAACGCTTCAGGTCAAAGTCGATTGTTGCCCGCATGTCACGGAAGACACCGCAGCGTCCATGGCGAACCAGGCCACCCTGCTCCACCGCTACGCGGAGATATTTCTCCGCCGTGGTCCGGTGCAGGCCGAACATCGCAACGACGTCATTCGTGGTGATGCGCCCCTGCTCCTTCACCAGTTCGATAATTCGGTTGATGATCAGGGCGCGTTCTTTGTCGGTTTTCTTTCTGGCCATCGGTTATTCCCTCCCTGTCAGCTGCTGCACGAGATTTCTGTGGCGACCAATAACACGAACCGCCTCACGCAGTTTGGTCAGTTGCTCCAGCTTGTTTCTGGTGCGGCGGATTTCGCGAGAAATATCCCGTACCGCTGGTACCGCTTCGACTGCGGCGCACCCTTCGGTGAACGAGGGGATTTCACTTACGATCTGTTCGACCGGTTTTGCTTCTTCCGGCGCGGCAGGTGCCTCCGGTACCGGTTCTTGCTTAACGGGTTCTGTAACAACAGCAAGGGACCAGGTAACGCCTTTGCCCTTCCCGTTCTTCACCACAACGCCCTGGCGCTCCAGCGCGCGAAGAACAGAGACCATTCCGCGGGCATTGCGATTGACGGCCGCGGCCAGCGAAACTGTCGTCATAGCCCCCTGCTCACGCAGCTGCTGTCGGACGACATCAGGATCAACGGGTTCCGGCTCCTCACCTTTCAGACGCGGGAACGGATTCACAGGTGCCTTTGGCGTTGACTGCTGAGACTGACCTTTCACGGTACCGAGGAACCAGCCGCCGTCTCCAAAATCGCATAACCCCTGATCACGCTGCTCACGTAACATGGTGAGCGCATCGACCGGGTCGATATCAAGACGGGCAGCAACTTCGCGGTATGTCGCCCGGCCCATTTTTTCCAGTACCTGAATTACGGTTTCCATGTGATTGCCTCTCAAATCAGTCCAGCGTCTTTTCGCTGTTTGTATTTCGCCATCAGCATCTGCGCCGGAGTCGGGCCTCGATCCTGAGCTGGTGCGGTTAGTGCCCGGCGTACTGGTGGAACAGGTTTTCCATCAAGAACACGCATTTCCCAGTCGTGGAGTAGATCACCAGCAACGCGAACAAGTTCTTTCTCGCTGAGCTGGCCGTCAGTACCGCGTCTGCGCAGTTCAAGGCAAATGTGATAGAGCACGGGCTGGCTCCACGGGTATTGCTCACTGGTCGGGTAGCGAAAAACCAGCTTTCGCCAGCGCCAGTATTCGGACATGACATCGTCAACGGTGATACCCAGGGCGCCATGACCTTCCCGGCACCATGCGATGAACTGACCTGGCGACGGCAGGAACGGGCGTTCCTGGCGACGTGCAATGCGCAGCCCGGCGTTCACTTGTTCCATGGTGGTGATCCCGTTTTCACGAAATGCCAGAGCCCACTGGCGGCGCAGTTCGTCAAACTCAGACTGGTCGCTGAAGCTATGCACGCTGGCCGGGAATGCTGCACGCAAGGCGCTAAACAGCGCGTTAAAGATTTCAGCGGTCTGCTCGGCGGGCGTATCCTGCGCATCCGGCAATTCAGGCATGCCGCGTGCTATGCGCGCAAAATTTTCACGGTCTATGCTGACCATCTGCTCAGAAAGACTTTTCATCGAACACCCCGTTGATCCAGTCTGTGTTGTTGAAATCCACCTTGCCCTTCGCAGTGGTCTTCATTGGTTGTCCACCGCTGCGCAGGCGCTTGGTAGTTAGGTCGTCCCACTTCCTGCGCAGGCTTGACGGACTCAGGATGTTGTCTTTCCAGAAATCATCCTTGTTGGCCCACTTGAACAGATCGCAAATCTCGAAGTGCGTACGTTTGTCCTGGACGCGCATCAGGCGGATTGTGTTAGCCCATTCGACCCATTTCGGTTCGCTCAGGCTGGCATTGATGGTCAGGCGCAGAGAATGAATCCAGCGAGCGGCTTTGAGATCGTCAGCAGTTCCCCATGATTTACCTGCCGGGGTGTAAATTCCGTCAGCAGCTTCAGGGTGACGAGAGAGGAATTTTTGAGTCGCCTCGTTTCGGGATTCTTCAGAATTCCGAGACGAAGAGATCTTATTATTTATATTGTTGTTATTATATTGTTGTTCATGATGCGCGGGGAATTGCGCGGTCTTATGCGCGGGTAAATGCGCGGCATGTCCCTCGCAAGCCGCGCCATTACTGGCTTCGTCATGCGCGGTGAAATGCTCGCCGTTATGCGCGGGGAATTGCGCGGGTAAATCGTCTATTTTTTGAGCATATTGCTCATAATTTGTGATGGTTATCACAGTGCCTTTTCGCTTCTCTCCAGAACGAGAAATCATTCCTTCGCGCTCGAAAACATCAAGCATCCTGTCCACGGCGTGGCGACTACTCGGCTTCCCTTCCCGGTCGCATAATTTCAGCCCCAAATCGGCCGTTGTGGTTACCAGTTGTCCGGTTTGTAAGGGCCATTGACGGCCTTTAAAGTTCGCCGTGTAGGGCTGACGTGCAGCACCCAAAAGAAGGTTCTCCCACAACGTGCGCAGGAACACATCTTTCGCCCAGGGCTTCTTCAGTACGCTCCGGTACAACGGGATGAATCCGGTCTTCTGGTTCTCCATCCGGTTGCTCCTGATGGCACTACGTGCCGCAAAATCGGCATAAGCGACATTTGACATGCTATGCCCCTTTAGCCTGGTGTTTAGTACATGCGTTTGTCATAATGACCTCGCAATTACGTCCCGTTTTTGCACACGAAAGCCGTTGGTGCCCCCTCACCGCGGCTTTCACCCTTTTAGAACAGCCCCTGCTGCTTACCGCGCTTGATGCGCTTCGACTCAAACCGATCTGCCGGCACTGTCTGTTTTTCTGCCCATAACTTCGCGTGACGCAAAACATCATCGAAAATTCTCCCCTTACGACTTGCCTGAGACATTCGCTTGTACATATCGACGGCCTGAAATGCCCCCCCCCCCTGCGCCACAGCTGCGGTGAAGCCCTGCCGGATAAGTTCTTCGCGAACGTGCTTTTCAATAAATTCGACATGATTCACTGCACACCTCACATGACGCCCGGGCCCATGACTGCGAGGCCACTCAGAACCTGAACAACAGCCTCCCCAGGCAGAAGCGCCAGCAGGTGTTCAATGCCCTCCCTCACCTCTTTCACCAGCTGGTGCTGCGGCGCCCTCAGAATCACCGCGCGTTTCGCTTCGCCGATCTCCTTCTCCATCGCTGCATAGCGCGTCATAAAGCAGTCCTGAGGTACCAGACGTCCACGGAACTCAAGCGGTAGAACTGCGATGATCGCGGGCGACAGCTGGCTGATGTTTTTGCGCGCATACTCCGTATCACCATCGAGCCAGCGGAAGAGTTTCTGACGCTTACGGCTCAGGTCTTCGGGAAATTCCAGCCCGGCGCCGCCCTGTCGTTCCCATTCCTCAACGATGATTCCGGCAACGACATCCTGGTTATCCAGTGACGCGGCCCAGGCACGAACGGCATCGCGGATCTGTTCGTGCTTATCTGCCGCGCTGGGCTGATTGCGATTTATCATCGCCCCCGGATGTAATCCGGTATTTTGTTGATATGAAATGGCATGCATGGTCAGGACTCCTGTTTTGGCAGCCCGTCTGTGGGATTTGGATAAATGTCACCACGAACTTCATGAGGCGTAATTTTCCAATCCAGAAACTTGCATAAAGGTATGACTCGATGAGAAGGAACCTGACTTTTTAGCCATAAACTTACCGTCTGTGGCTTAGTAGCAAGTGCCTCAGCTATTTCTGTTTGGTTCTTAATCAGACAGATCTGACGTTTCAAATTTGGATTCATAAGCTCCCCTTGTTGTCTTCAAGGAAAACTATATCTTCAAACTTAAAGCATTACTAGTTTTTCTTGTTAAAGACTTGAAGTGCTGATTACAAGGTTGGTTTGTAGAATGGAAGGCATGAAAGAAGAAAATAAAAATTTCGCTTACAGGATGCAGGTGATTCTGCAAGAAACAGGCTGGAACCTATCGGAGCTGGCCCGACGGGTTATGGTATCCCCTCAGGCAACGCAGCAATGGTCAAAAGGGGTAACAACAGCGCGAGGAGAGCGACTTAAACGCCTTGCTGCTGTAACAGGAAAACCTACTCATTGGTTTTTCCTTCCGCAGGGAAATGAACCATCAGAGCAAGAGTTAACAGAACTCTCTCAGCTTCACCAGTTAGATGATAAGGAAAAGGCGCTCCTTTCACTCTTTAATCAGATGCCAGAGGCAGAGAAGAACCGCTTGATTGTTCATGCCAAAACAATACTCTCAGAGTTGGATTTGCTAAAGGGTGATGTAGCCAACATCATCAAAGATATACAAAAATAAGTAAGGACGTGCACGTCATGTCAAAACAGTTGTTAGAAGTCTTCTCCATAAAAATTCAGCAGGTGATGAGGGAGCATAAATGGAACAAGTCAGAGTTAGCACGCCGACTTAAGCTTTCTCACACTGCAATAAGTAAGTGGGTTAATGGGCAGAATTTAGCTACTGGAGATCGCTTGACCAGACTCTCTGTCGTAACCGGTAAACCTCCGCATTGGTTTTTCACTGATGAAAACAGCAACACCCATCCACAAAGTGACACAACAGGCATTCAATACAGAATATTGGATCAACAAGAACAAGCGCTTCTATCTGTTTTTAGTAAGCTCAACGATAAAGATAAGCTTAACCTTATGGTTCATGCCATTGAACTTTCCCAAAAACATCCCTCCTAGCCTCCTACACCCCAAGCCTTCAAATCAGTCCTTTACATAATGGCTTTTCTTTACGTCAAAGCTCGCACCCTCAATTTAAAGAAAAACTATAAACTGCACTTTACACCTTCTAGATTTACTTGTAATCTTTATCTATCGACAACAAGCGCACCGTTGTCAGGTTAAGAAAAGTTCCGCCAGCCTGGCGACAAGGGCAAACAAGAGGGAATCATCATGGTTCATCAGCACTATGGCACCCAGACGGTCAACCGCGGCGCAGTTATGCCAGGCATGCTCGTCAAACACAAAGATTCAACCTGGACCGCGTCTGCTAATGCACGAGGCCGTCTGTATCTTCACCGTGGAGTCGAACGCACCTACACCAAAGATTTGCTGGTTGAGGTCTATTTAAACGGCGTTGGAAATGGCCTTAGCCATTAACGGAGGGCGTTATGCAGGAAAAGAAATGCGCGTACTGCCGGAAGCCGATCGAGCAAGGGAAGGAAGTTAAAAACAAACTGCTCTTCATCCACGGCTCGCAGTTGAAACGCGAACAACGTGATTACTGTTCTGTGCGTTGCGCTTCGTTCGACCAGATGGCTCACGAAGCATAACGTAACAACCCGCCGAAGCGGGCCTATACGTCCGGTGCCACCGACCAAAGTTACACCGGAATTTATACCAAACCAAAAACACACCCAATGGGCGCTATTTCTGGCCCGGGGATCTTACATCCAAAAATGAGGATCTGACATGGAATTTTTCCATCTGCTCAAAGCCAGTCAGAAATCTGGCAAGAAAGATGCGGTGATTTGGTTCACTGCGAAAAGTGCAGCCCGCGCCAATCTCCAACTCGATGTTGCACTGGAAGAAGCAGGCATTGAAGAAACTGGCCGCGGTAAAGACTACGCCAAACCGATCCGCACCGATTTTCCCGTATATAACGACCTGCCGGAAGAAGGCACTGTGGATTACACCTAGTGCGAGCGCTACGCACTCCAGGACGATGGACGCACCTGGCTGCCAAAGGCAGGAGCTGAGTCTACTGGATCCGTGGTTAACACTGCCGCTCCGGAAACGACCGTTAAAGTCGAAACTATCGACGAGAGTGTTACGCTTGAAAACCGTACTCAAGCAGTCCGTTTTGCCTTCCACCTGACCAGCGACAAATATCAGACGCATATCAGTAAAGCGCAGCAGCTGGCTGCCAGCGAAATGTCACTGGATGAAGGCAACACCTATCTCCAGAATCTGCTACTGGCGAAGAACGACACCCCTGAAGTTGCCGAACTCAGCCTAAACGCTGAGTGGAAACTGGTACAGGCGATTAAGCAGGTATTCGCGCCAGATGAAGAGCACGAAGTAAAACTACTTGCTGCTTTCATGGCCGACTGGTTGAGAGTAGATGCTGGCGACCACAATGAGGTAGTAAGAGAGTGGAGAAGCGGAAAGCTTACTCTGCTCAAATCAGAAAGAACCAGCGACGCCGGGGTTGAAACTGGCAAGCATATCGCTACTGATGACGGTATCCAGATCGGCGAGCACGACGATGAAAATACCCGTTATCCAGTGTGCAGAATGCCCTTCCGCAAGCAACTTCTTTCACAGTTCACCGCCGACGAACTGCGCCACCACGTTACCCGCGAAGAGTACGAAGCTATCAGCATGCTGGAGATGGACACTGACAACAGCTACGTTCAGAACCTGCTGCTGGCGGCAGAAAACTGCGAAGAGGTTAAGGGTTACGATACCAAAGACCTTTGGCGCTATACCGACGCCATTCGCAAGGTGTTCAGCCAGGAGAAGCGTCACGAACTCGCTTTGGTTCTTCGTTTTACCAAAATATGGGCAGAAACTGATTACATTGACCGTGGCATCCTGGCGCGCGAATGGGCTGCCGGAAACCGCATCAGCAGCGTGCAGCGTACTGATTCCGGCACTAACGCTGATGGCGGCCATGTTACTGACCGCGGCGAAGGCGCACACCATACGCTGGACTCTCTCGATCTTGAAATCGCCTGCGCCCTGCTGCCGATGGACTTCAACCCACACGAAATACCAGGCAGCGTTCTGCGCCGCGCGAAGGAAATTGTCGCTAAAAAAGAGGAGCCGTGGAAATCATGGAGCAGCATTCTGCGCAACCAGCCCGGCGTTCTGGCGGTTAACCGGACGGCAATTTTTAACCTGGTGCGTATCGCTCCTGAGAACATCCACAAGACGCCTGCTGCTCACTTGGAATTTGTTAATCGAACGATGACAACAAATTTCAATTCGACAACAGAGTTAATGCCGCTGCCTTCTGCCGCTCCAGGTATTTCACGTGAAAACGTGGACAAGCAGCTGGCAGCAGAACGTGGTGAGTTTGTCGAGGGTATTAGCGACCCAACAGATCCGAAATGGGAAATGACCCAGCGTGTGGCCACCACTACTCACCAAGAGAATTTACAACGGATTCGTGAAGAAGGTGCGCGCCGCCGCGCCGAGGAAGCGAAAGGACAACCGAAAATCACAAGTATGGGCAACGGCATATTTTCCATTGATGCCCTGCTCAACCAAAACGCCTCAAATGAAGCCGAAAAAACGGAAAACGCAGCGGAGACCACCAGCGATGTGCAGATGGAAACGACTCAGTCAGAGAAAGTCGAAAATACTGATCCGGTACAACCAGGCGAAGGCGTTGATGCAGCTGATACGCAAGCAGTTACCGTAGCTCCGGCAGAGATATTGGCCGCAGCCGCACCAAGCCTAACTAACCAGGAGCAGGCTGGTGTTCACCAAAAAACAGATTCTGTCAACCAGGAAGAGCCAGAACCTACTCAAAGCGAACCAGAATCGGCACAAAACGAACCAGAAGTGCATCAGGAAGAACCAGCTGTTGAATATCCTGCTTATTTCGAGCCAGGCCGCTATGAAGGTCTTCCGAACGAGGTTTACCACGCTGCCAACGGCATCAGCTCAACCCAGGTGAAAGATGCGCGCGTATCGCTGATGTACTTCAATGCGCGCCACGTTGAGAAAACCATCGTCAAAGAGCGTTCCGCAGTGCTGGACATGGGCAACTTAGTGCATGCGCTGGCGTTGCAGCCTGAACAGCTGGACGCAGAATTCAGCATTGAACCGGCTATCCCGGAAGGCGCATTCACAACAGCCGCGACCCTGCGCGCCTTTATCGATGAGTACAACGCCAGCCTGCCGGCGCTGCTGTCTGCCGACGACATCAAGGTATTACTGGAAGAGTACAACGCCACCCTCCCCGCGCAGGTGCCGCTGGGCGCTAACCTGGAAGAAACGGCGCAGAACTATATGGCACTGCCAGCTGACTTCCAGCGTATTGACGCAGACCAGAAGCAGACCGCCAACGCGATGAAAGCCTGCATCAAAGAGTACAACGCCACCCTGCCCCCGCAGGTGAAAACCAGCGGTAGCCGTGACGCGCTGCTCGAGCAGTTAGCGATCATCAACCCTGACATGGTGGCGCAGGAAGCGCAGAAGCCACAGCCGCTGAAAGTTTCTGGCACCAAGTCCGATCTAATTCAGGCCGTGAAAGCAGTCAAACCAGATGCTGTTTTTGCCGACGAGCTGCTGGATGCCTGGCGCGAGAATCCGGAAGGAAAAGTGCTGGTCACCCGCCAGCAGCTGAGCACCGCGCTGAATATTCAAAAAGCGCTTCTGGCTCACCCGACCGCCGGCATGCTGCTGACCCACCCGGGCCGCGCCGTCGAGGTGAGTTACTTCGGCTTTGACGAGGAGACGGGCCTGGAAGTTCGTGTGCGCCCTGACCTTGAGATCGACCTGGACGGTGTGCGTATCGGCGCAGACCTGAAAACTATCAGCATGTGGAACGTAAAGCAGGAAAGCCTGCGCGCCAGACTGCACCGGGAAATCATTGACCGCGACTACCACCTGAGCGCGGCCATGTACTGCGAAACCGCGGCGCTGGACCAGTTCTTCTGGATTTTCGTCAACAAAGACGAGAACTACCACTGGATCGCCATCATCGAGGCATCCGCTGAACTGCTGGAGCTGGGCATGCTCGAGTACCGCAAAGCGATGCGCGCTATCGCAACCGGATTCGACACAGGTGAATGGCCAGCACCAATCACTGCCGACTACACCGACGAACTGAACGACTTCGACCTGCGCCGCCTCGAAGCGCTGCGTACACAGGCATAAGGGGAATGATGATGGAAAACATGAATATCGTAACTGCTGAGCAGCAAGCTCCTAACACTATCTCTGCCAGCAACTCAATTTTCAACGTTCAGGCATTGGGTCAGTTGCAGGCTTTCGCCGGGCTGATGGCCCAGTCTGTCGTTACAGTACCTGCTCACCTGGCAGGTAAGCCTGCGGATTGCATGGCGATTGTTATGCAAGCCATGCAGTGGGGCATGAACCCTTACGCGGTGGCGCAAAAAACTCACCTCGTCAACGGCCAGTTGGGTTACGAAGCGCAGCTTGTTAACGCTGTAATTACCAGTTCCAGTGCCATTCATGGCCGTTTTCATTATCGCTACGGCGGCGACTGGGAACGTTGCACCAAAACCAAAGAAGTGACCCGTGAAAAAATGGGTAAGAATGGTAAGTACACCGTGACCGAACGCGTTCGCGACTGGACTGATGAAGACGAAGAAGGACTCTATGTTGAAGTCGGAGCCATTCTTCGTGGGGAAAGTGAAATCACCTGGGATAAACCTCTTTACCTGTCGCAGGTGGTTACTCGAAATTCGCCGCTGTGGGTTTCAAAGCCGGACCAGCAAATAGCCTACCTCGGCGTGAAATATTGGGCGCGCTTGTACTGCCCACACGTTATCCTAGGCGTTTACACGCCTGATGAGATTGAGCAGCCCACCGAAAGGGAAATTAACCCGGCACCAGTTCAGAAAATGAGCCTGGCTGATATCAAAGGTGAAAATGTAGTAAACACGCAGGATCCTCAGGAGCCATCTGTAAATATCGACACCCTGGCCCAGGATTTCCGCGACCGCATTGAAGCCGCTCAGGATGTGGATAGCGCCAAAGCGGTCCGTGCAGACATCGAAACGGCTAAAGCGACGCTTGGATCCGCACTGTTCACCGAGCTGAAAAACAAAGCCGTTAAGCGATACTACCTGGTCGATGCACGTAACAAGGTGGAAGCGGCGATCAACTCCCTACCTTCTCCGGAAGAACCAGACGCGACAGAGCGATTCGCGGAAGCCGAGCGTGTGCTCGCATCTTCAAAGCGTCACCTGGGCGAAGAGCTGCACGATCAGTTCAGCATCACCCTGGCGGATATGAAACCGGAATACGTGGACTAAGGGAGGCGGGAGGGTTCGCCCTCCCGGTAACGAGATGAGCAAATCATTAAATGCACGTTGCATCCGTCGCTGGACCGTCGAATTTAAAGGTCGTTGCGACTCGAAATATAGTCCGTACTGGCGCAAGCGTGATCTGCGCGGGTATATCCGCGAAGCGGCGCTCACCACTGCTTACAACATGGTTGAGAGCATGGCTGAGAACAACGCCAAATTTGACTATGACGGCACGACTATTGGCTGGTCGTCTGAGTTCTCAGCCTGGTATGACGAACGCCGGGAGCAGTACCTCAAAGAAGCGCGTGACTACCTGGACGAAGAAGCCACCAACGAAGAGATAGACGAAGAGATCGAGAACGAGCTGGAGGCCTGGAATGATTGAGCGCGGCATGATTTTTAACGGGGAGATGGTGCGCGCCATTCTCGACGGCCGGAAGACGCAGACGCGTCGGATCATGGCGATTCAGCCAGAGCATTCAGAGCTGGGATTACGCCGAGTGATTGACTCCAAAAATGGCAGAGATAACGGGAAGTATTTTTGGTCGCAGTCCGATGCGTGCGGCCTGAAGGCCCGCTCAAAAGTGTTCGGTTGTCCTTATGGAGAAGTTGGCGATCGCATCTGGGTGCGAGAGACGTTCCAGGGGCCGCTTGTTTCTGAGGAGTTATTCGAAGAATACCGAGCCCATCCTGAAAAGTTCGAAACGCCGCAATACTGCGAATATTCCGCTGATGGCGGTGCCAAACCTGAATACTGTGATCTTGACGATAATCTCCGTCACGGTTGGCGGCCGTCGATCCATATGCCGCGTTGGGCCAGCCGCATTCTGCTGGAGATTACTAACGTTGGAGTGCAGCGCCTCCAGTCAATCAGCCCGAACGATGCTGCGCGTGAAGGACTGGTTAAGCTACCTGCCACTGGCCGGTATTGCATAAATCAGGGGGATCAATATTTCGGTGGTGCAAGCCATGATGCTCGCGAAGTATTTTCCTGGCTGTGGGCATCCATCTACGGCGAAGAAAGCTGGAAAGCTAACCCATGGGTCTGGGTTATTGAGTTTGAGCGTATCGAAGGAGACGACCATGCGACTGATTAACCGAGGTAATCAGCAATCCCCGTTAGCACGTCAGGCATGCGACATCGCACTGGCTACCCACCAGCAACGTTACGGTGACTACGGGCGCAGCAAGATGAAAGAGACGTATACGGTGAAGGTTGAAGGCGTAAAGGTCTGGGTCGAGGTGGTGAACCGCAAGGCGAGCTATGTGGCCACGGCAATGACAGGAATGCGCCGCTTGCGTGCCCTTCCCGGCCAGTCGTCCTGATAAGGAATTATCAAACGGCCCCGGTTGGGGCCCTTGGAGAACGAAGATGAGCAAAGCAACGAATAAATTTGAGCTGATGAGCACCAAAGATATCTGCGGCCAATTGTGTATTTCCCCGCGTACGCTCGAACGCTACAGGAAAAGAACCCCAAACGAGAATCCTTTTCCAGAGCCAGATTGCGCTTACATGGGTGGACCCAATAAATGGTTAAAAACCAAAGTTACGGCCTGGCAGATTAAAGAGATGTCACGATCAACCCGTAAGCCGATGTCTCACCTGAACCTAACCCGTGATGATAAAGGCCGCCTCACCCGACCTGACGCGGCGTGAACTCCAGAATGTCGGGCTCGACGATGCTCATAAGTCGAGCCCACCACTTGCTATAAGCCTCTCTCATTTCCTCAACGTAAGTATGTTTGTCGTACACCGACCACACCCCTGGTAGTTTATGGCCAAGCATTATTTCGGCGATATGCGGCTCTGTCAGCTCAGAGAAATTTGTTCGCGCGGTCCTGCGGAGATCATGTATCGTGAAATGCGGAACCTGCTCGTTATAGGCCTTCAGCATGAACTTCACCAGGTTGCTGCTGATGCTCATGTGGAAGCCTTCACTCATCGGCTTGTCTGCGTATTTTGAGAAAACAAAGCGGCCCGGCGCCAGCTCAATCGCCCGCCTTAGCATCGGGAGCATTTCGGGAATGATAGGTCTAATAATTGGCTTTTTGCTCTTCTTGCCCGTCTTATGGTTTTCCCACGGAATAGTCCAGATCCCTTCTTCAAAATCAAAATGTGCAACTTCAGCCTGCCGGAGTTCGCCGACCCTGCACGCCCACAGCAGTGACAATTTATAGAGGATCTTATTTCGCTCAATAAGGCGGGAATCTTCAATCGCGCGCCAGACAATCGCTAACTCTTTCCGGTCAAGCGTTCGCTCGCCCATCTGCTTTTGAATGCCAAAGTCACGACCCGACATTTCAGCCAGTGGATTGACCTCCATCAACTGGCGTTTCACCGCCCATGAATAACACTGCCGGCCATTGCTGATTACGCGCCGGGTAATCTCGGTGTATCCCTGCGCCAGACGATCCAGAACAGTGAGCCAGTTGTGAAGCGTCAGCTGATGCGCCGGGTACTTCCCGAGCTTAGGGAAAACGTGCAATTCAAACGTGCGGAGGACCTGCCCGGCTGATTCTTTCTGAATGCAGACCATAGCGTGCCATTCGCGGAACAGCTCTTCGAAGGTGTACTGGCTGTTGATTTTGGCTTTGTCGAGGTTTTGCCTGATCCGTGGGTTTTCGCCACGGGCAAGAATAGCGGCCCACTTAGCCACTTCATCGCGCGCAGCCTTTAAACCGAACTCCGGATAGCTGCCGATCGTCATCTTGTCCTGTTTACCCAGGAAGCGGAATCGGTAGAAAAAAGTAACGGCCCCCTTTTTGGAGATACGTACCCACAGACCATCACGGTCTGCCTTTTCTTCAACTTTGTCTCGTTCGCGCCCAAGGCACGACTTTAGATAACTATCTGAAATAGCCATGATTTGTCCCTGCGTGTGTCCATCAGAACGGGGGGTTATGTGTCCATCATAGGATATGGACGCACTGGTGGACACAAAAACCATGACTTATGATGTCGTAGGTTGACTGTACATGCAAACAGTATAATTTTTGGAAAGGCTGATTTGATGGGGATCTTGAGGCGTTTTTGTCGGAGGTTTGCGGAGGCTGGCGGGGTATCAATTATCGATGTGAGCAATGATCGAAAAGTTACGTATGTTCTTCATATAGTTAAATAATTATGCCTTACGAATTCCTGGAGGCCGCTGTTCTTAGCCTGACGTTTTTCAGTGCGAAAACGCAGCATTCTACACTACATCCTCGTCAGCTGGAAATGCACTTAGAGCCAGGTATAGCGCGAAGAGACGGCGTTTTCTTTATTGCGATGTAAATAATAATAAAGCCCGGCAGATTACCGGGCCTCAGAAGAGAGCGTCTCAACACGAAGTTGGTCGGGTGCCAGTGCAACGCTGAGGATAACGGGCTGCCACGCTTCCCGGGCGGCAAGCCTTGGGGAAACGCCTTTAGCAAGCCAGAACCCGCCCACGCCGCCCAAAGCGGCACCGCACATGGCGGCCAAATCTGTGCCGAACAGCATCTGGAAAACCCCGCCCATCACGAACAGACCTGCCAGCGGAGAAAGGTAAACCAGCATGGCGGAAGTGAGCAGGCTACCTTCAGCGATGCCCAGCTCCACTTTTTGCCCTGCCACCAGCGGCTGATCGCTCGGCACAGCAATAGTGTGCGACGTTTGCGGCCCCAGCTTATTCAACACGCGGCTGCCGCAACCGGCTCGCGAAGCGCAGCTGCTGCATGATGCTTTAACGTCACAGCTGACAAGCGCTACGCCATCCTGCCAGGATACGACCGTGGCCCACTCTTTAATCATTGCGCAGCCCTGAATTTAATGCTGTCTGAAATACGTTTTGCCGTTGGCGGCGGTAATTCACCGACAATGGTAATTTCCGCATTATCGCGCACCGTCGTGCTGACCGTCCGGCGACCGGTACGGAGCATCTGTTCGGAACTGTTCGCCGTAGCGCGATTGATATTCACCGAGAAGCTAAACAGCCCATCGGAATAGAGTCGCGACTCAACTGGTGTTTCGATGGTCGGAAGCTGGCGACGGCTGCTGGAAACTTCGCTGAACCCTTGCGGTATCCAGGATGGTACCCAGTTAAAATTGACAGAGTCGCCGGCAGGCACGGAAAGCAAAGGCGGCAGGCTGGCTTTGGCCAGATTCTGCATGCTGTTGCCAACCTGACTGTTCACATCGAAGGAGATCACGCGGAACTGCTCCAGCGTCTCACCGTCGCGATCGAGCAGATCAACGCGCATCGGCAGCTTCGTCTCTGCGTCAATCCAGACGATATAGCTGTAACGTGTCCCATCCCGCGCAACAACGCGGATCACTTCGCACAGCCTGTCGGCAATACGCGTTCGCCCCACCGAGATAAAATCATAGTAGGGGGCGAGACGTTTAAAATCGGTGTAAATGAGCGACGGCAGGGAGTCAACGATGTAGTCACCATTGAGCGTAAACGGCTCAAGGCCAGGCTCGAAATAGCTGATTTCATTCCCACGCTGGACCACTTCCCGACGCGGGCCATCCATCTGTAAAAGCTGGGCGAGCGGCTGGTTATCAAGGCGGGCGTGGCGATAGCGTAACGATTCGACACCCTGCTTATTGATGCTGATAAATGCCAACTCGTAATTGAGTGACTGGCTGGCCAGATTCATTTGCTGCAACAACGCCCCGGATGAAACATCAGCCGAGGCGTTAGCAGAGAAGAACAGGCTACCCGCCATCAAAGACATGGCGAACCAAAGTTGCTTCATTACTGCGATTGCGTTCCTAAAGTTTGGTTTCCTGGCACCTGCACAGCAGCCTGCTGGGTTTGGGCCTGCTCAAACTGAAGCTGCTCGGAGTGCAGACGGCGCTGCAACTCGTAATCCTGCAACATCGCATTAATGCGACGGCGCTGCTCCTGTACCTGCTGTTGCTGTCCGCCGCTTGCGGAGGCATCTGCCGGTACGCCCAGGCTAACCGGGCTGGCTTTACCCATCATCGGCAGCGTATTGAACACTGGCGCTTCAGGCTGCTGATTGGCTTCAGACTGAGTATTATAGTGCTGGACCCCAACGATAACTGCAAGCGATACGCACGCAGCGACCCCCATTTGGGTGAGCTGGCTGGCCCATGGACGCACCTTGTGCCAGAACGGCATTTTCTGCCATTGGTGAGGTGCAGGCTGCGCTTCAGGAATCAGCGGCGTGGTCTGATGAACAGGTTCGTTCTCAATGGCCGCCATAACGCGTGCTGAGATATCGAAATGGAGAACCTCGCTGGTATCACCGCGCAGAGAGTCGCGGATAAGATGATAGCTCTCCCAGGTCTGTTGCATTTCGGGAGAATGAGACAACTCATCGAGCAGCTCATTATCCAGCGTTTCACCATCCATTAAAGCGGAAAGTTTTTCTTTCTGCATGCCTAATACCTTTTCCAGTATCCCGCTATCGTCAACGCCTGATAAGCGGTTGAACTTTATTATCAATGGCTTCTCGCGCACGGAAAATTCGTGAACGAACCGTGCCGACCGGACAATCCATGATGGCGGCTATCTCTTCATAGCTTAGGCCATCCAGCTCCCGTAACGTAATTGCCATGCGTAAATCTTCCGGGAGCGACTCGATCGTGCGAAAAACGATTTGTCTCAGTTCTTCTGACAACATTAAGTTCTCAGGGTTCGAAATTTCTTTCAGCGCGCCGCCACTTTCGAAGTTTTCTGCGTCGATAGCGTCGACATCACTAGAAGGCGGACGACGGCCCTGAGCAACCAAATAATTCTTAGCCGTATTGACTGCAATACGATACAGCCAGGTATAAAAAGCACTATCCCCCCGGAATGAATCCAGCGCGCGATAGGCCTTAATAAAAGACTCTTGCACCACATCAGGAACATCGCCTGACGGTACATAGCGGGAAACCAGACTCGCTACCTTATGCTGGTAGCGCACCACCAGTAGGTTAAAAGCTTTCTGATCTCCCTTCTGGACCCGTTCAACCAGGACCTGGTCCGTTAACTGCTCGCTCATCCGAGGTAATGTCTCCCCAAACCAAATTCCACGCGTTATCGAAACGCCACTCTAACAACATTGCACTTTGAGCAAGCACCGAATTAGAGTGTCTGTTCTTCAATAAGTTCCGTAACGCCTTTGTTTTTGTTCATCGCGCCGCAGACCGTTCATTTTCTCTCATTATAAGTCTGTTCACGATACGCACCCGCTTTCTGACAAGAATCATCAACTTTATCGTCAGAAGAGTAACGCAACACAGGCTTTATTTCACCACAAAATCTGAAGCTAACGATCTGCTTCGCAAAATATTTCCGGCCATTTAGCGCAGATTTAACTTCTGGCCTTCCGTTTAGTCATTGCAACACACAACAAAAAAAACGTGCGATATCTCGCATCACAATGCTATTCTCCCCATACCATGTTTAGTAAATTAAACAAACATCATGAACACGACGCCTGAACTTCATTGTGATGTACTGATCATCGGCAGCGGTGCTGCCGGCCTATCCCTCGCACTGCGCCTGGCGGAACATCAGAACGTAATCGTGCTGAGTAAAGGGCCGATGAGCGAAGGTTCCACCTTCTATGCACAAGGCGGTATTGCCGCCGTGTTTGATGAAACGGATAGTATAGCCTCGCACGTAGAAGACACCCTGATTGCCGGCGCCGGGATCGTGGATGAGCATGCGGCAGAGTTTGTCGCCAGCAATGCCCGCCACTGCGTGCAATGGCTTATCGATCAGGGCGTGCTGTTTGATACGCATGTTCAGCCTAATGGTGAAGAGAGCTATCACCTGACCCGTGAAGGCGGGCACAGCCACCGCCGTATTCTGCACGCTGCTGATGCAACCGGAAAAGCGGTTGAAACCACGCTGGTCAGCAAAGCCCTCAGCCATCCTAATATTCGGGTGCTGGAGCGCAGCAACGCCGTCGACCTGATTATTTCCGATAAGATTGGCCTGCCCGGCACGCGCCGTGTTGTCGGCGCATGGGTGTGGAATCGGAATAAAGAGAAGGTGGAAACCTGCCAGGCAAAAGCCGTTGTGCTGGCGACTGGCGGCGCCTCCAAGGTTTACCAGTACACGACTAACCCGGATATCGCCTCCGGAGACGGTATCGCCATGGCCTGGCGCGCAGGCTGCCGCGTGGCGAATATGGAGTTTAATCAGTTCCATCCTACCGCCCTTTTCCACCCGCAGGCACGTAACTTCCTGTTAACTGAAGCGTTGCGCGGCGAAGGCGCGTATCTGAAGCGTCCGGACGGTTCCCGGTTTATGCCGGACTTCGACCCCCGAGGTGAACTTGCCCCGCGGGATATCGTGGCCCGCGCCATTGACCACGAGATGAAGCGGCTTGGCGTCGACTGTATGTATCTGGACATTAGCCATAAACCGGAAGACTTTATTCGCCAGCACTTCCCGATGATTTATGAAAAGCTGCTGAGTCTGGGTATTGATTTAACCCGCGATCCGGTGCCGATTGTACCTGCCGCACACTATACCTGTGGCGGGGTGATGGTTGACGATCATGGTCGTACCGACGTGGATGGTTTGTATGCGATCGGCGAGGTCAGCTACACCGGCCTGCATGGTGCGAATCGCATGGCCTCAAACTCGCTGCTGGAGTGTCTGGTGTATGGGTGGTCGGCTGCGGAAGATATTACCAAACGCATGCCCTATGCACGTCCGACAACACACTTGCCGGCATGGGATGAAAGTCGGGTAGAAAACCCGGACGAACTGGTGGTTATCCAGCATAACTGGCACGAGCTGCGGCTTTTCATGTGGGATTATGTCGGGATTGTACGCACAACGAAGCGTCTGGAACGCGCGTTACGCCGCATCATGATGTTGCAGCAGGAAATTGATGAATATTACGCCAACTTCCGCGTTTCTAATAATCTGCTGGAGCTGCGCAACCTTGTGCAGGTTGCCGAGCTGATTGTGCGCTGTGCGATGATGCGCAAAGAGAGCCGTGGCCTGCATTATACGCTGGACTATCCCGAACCGCTTGAAATGTCCGGCCCGTCGGTGTTGACGCCGCAGGTTCACATAAACAGATAAAAGGTCTGGGTCAGGGCAGTGTAATCTTCGGAATAACGCTGGTCTGGCCCACGAATGACCATCCTGTCGATAAAGCATTCCCCCTCTTTCGGCGAGAGCGCCAGCAACACGCGGTGCGGTAAGCGTCCTTCCGTATCCGAAATATCGGTACGAAGACGCAGATTCCAGCCGATCCCCCGTGCGATCTCAATGAAGGTATTACCCGTGCTTTCAGGCAAGACCACGCAGAAAAATCCCTCTTCCGAGATAAGCTCCGCCGCACTGGTCAGTAGCGCCTTGTGATCGAGCGAGCCGGTGAAACGTGCCTGCTCGCGTTCTGGCGTTCCACATTCCACGCCTGGCGTGAAATACGGCGGATTGCTGACAATCAAATCGTAACGCGCGGTTTGCTCCGGCGCCCAGGTCAGGACATCGGCGCATTCTACCCTGATGCGATCTGCCCACGGAGAGTCGGCAGCGTTTTCACTTGCCTGCCGGGACGCCTGAGGATCAAGCTCAACGGCGTCGATCGTGACGTGTTCTTCCGTTCGCTGCGCCAGCATCAGCGCCTGAAGTCCGCTGCCCGTACCAATATCCAGAATGCGTTTTACACCTGCGACAGGCGCCCATGCACCCAGTAAAATACCGTCTGTGCCGACTTTCATCGCACAACGATCGTGCGCCACAAAAAACTGTTTAAACGTAAAACCATCGCGGCGCAACTGCGCTTTGAGTTGAGACATGTCAGGACAACCTTCTGAGTGAAACTGGAGTAGCATAGGGGAAAGCGAAGTGGTCGAAAAGCGATATCCATACAAACAGATGAAGATTACAGCCGTAACGTCTATAATCAGCGCCCCACACAGAGGTAGAACATGACTGTAACGACTTTTTCCGAACTTGAACTCGATGAAAGCCTGCTCAATGCCCTTGAGAGCAAAGGCTTTACACGCCCGACCGCCATTCAGGCCGCGGCCATTCCGCCTGCGCTTGAGGGCCGCGATGTGCTCGGTTCTGCGCCAACCGGCACGGGGAAGACAGCAGCCTACTTGCTGCCTGTGTTGCAGCATTTGCTCGACTTTCCGCGTAAAAAATCAGGCCCGCCGCGCATTTTGATCCTGACCCCGACCCGTGAACTGGCGATGCAGGTTGCCGAACACGCGCGTGAGCTGGCGGCGAACACCCATCTGGATATCGCGACCATCACCGGCGGCGTAGCGTATATGAACCACGCCGAAGTGTTCAGCGAAAACCAGGATATCGTTGTCGCGACGACAGGCCGTCTGCTGCAATACATAAAAGAAGAGAACTTCGACTGCCGCGCGGTGGAAACGCTGATTCTCGATGAAGCTGACCGCATGCTGGACATGGGCTTTGCCCAGGATATCGAACACATCGCGGGTGAAACGCGCTGGCGTAATCAGACAATGCTGTTCTCGGCAACCCTTGAAGGGGATGCGATTAAAGATTTCGCCGAACGTCTGCTGGAAGATCCGGTGGAAGTGTCCGCTACGCCATCGACCCGTGAGCGTAAGAAGATCCACCAGTGGTACTACCGCGCAGATAACCTTGAGCATAAGGTTGAGTTGTTGAAACACCTGCTGAAGCAGGAAGAGGCAACCCGTACCATCGTCTTCGTACGCAAACGTGAGCGCGTGCATGAGCTGGCAGAAATGCTGCGCAACGCCGGCATTAACAACTGCTATCTCGAAGGTGAAATGGCGCAGGTTAAGCGTACTGAAGGGATCAAGCGCCTGACCGATGGCCGCGTGAATGTGCTGGTTGCCACCGACGTTGCCGCGCGCGGGATCGACATCCCGGACGTGAGCCACGTGATCAACTTTGATATGCCGCGCAGCGGTGATACTTACCTGCACCGTATTGGTCGTACCGGCCGTGCGGGCCGCAAAGGTATTGCTATCTCTCTGGTAGAAGCGCACGACCATTTGCTGCTACAGAAAATTGGCCGCTACGTTGAGGAGCCGCTGAAAGCTCGCGTGATTGACGGGCTTCGTCCGACCACACGTGCGCCGAGTGAAAAAATGACGGGTAAACCGTCCAAGAAAGCGCTCGCGAAACGTGCTGAGAGAAAAGAGAAAGAAAAAGAGAAGCCGCGCGTTAAACAGCGCCACCGCGATACCAAAAATATTGGTAAGCGCCGTAAGCCAAGTTCTGCTGCGCCAGAGACAAAAACGGAAGAGTAAAAAAAAGCCGGGATATTCCCGGCTTTTTTATTCCACCCCCGAAGCTGAAACCTTACAGGCTTTCAGTAAAGGTACGCGCGATAACGTCGCGCTGCTGTTCCGGGGTCAGAGAGTTGAAACGCACCGCATAGCCAGACACACGGATGGTCAGCTGCGGGTATTTTTCCGGGTGCTCAACGGCATCCATCAGCGTTTCGCGACGCAGGACGTTAACGTTCAGGTGCTGACCGCCTTCCACGCGTACTTCTGGTTGCACTTGCATTGGAATTTCACGGTATTCAATTTCGCCCAGTTTGCTCACCGGAACGATTTCGTCTTCCGCAAAACCTGCTTTCGCTACTACACAGCGCGCTTCGTTTTTCTCGCTGTCCAGCAGCCAGAAAGAGTTCAGCAGATCGTCATTTGCAGCTTTAGTAATCTGGATACCTGTAATCATGTGTTGCCTCCCTTAGGCTACATTAACTGATGCTGGCCTTTTGCGGCCAATTGGTAAAACCATTGTTTGTTGTGTGTATATATAACATTCAGACCCGGGTGATTTATTGATTTAAATCAACAAAACCACCAACCACACAAAGAGTGTGGTCTGTATTTTTTGTTTTAGATCAATTTTAAAGGTTTACCAATTCAACTTATCCTGCCTGGTTTTCAACATAAA
Organism: Enterobacter cloacae complex sp. 397G4; assembly: GCF_050031515.1. Taxonomy (NCBI): domain Bacteria; kingdom Pseudomonadati; phylum Pseudomonadota; class Gammaproteobacteria; order Enterobacterales; family Enterobacteriaceae; genus Enterobacter; species Enterobacter cloacae complex sp. 397G4. The sequence continues at coordinate 3,589,897 of NZ_JBLGWE010000001.1, forward strand.
TTGAGACACTTAGCCTGCTTTTCCGCGGGTAATTTTGCTCATTGGGGTTTAGCAGGTAAGCTAGACACAGAATGAGATTCGCAGGAGAGCGAGATGACAACACCTTTAACCTGGCATGACGTGCTGGCAGAAGAGAAGCAGCAGCCCTATTTTATTAACACCCTCAGTACCGTTGCGGCTGAACGGCAGGCCGGCCAGACAATTTATCCGCCGCAGAAAGATGTGTTTAACGCCTTCCGCTACACCGAACTGAGTGATGTAAAGGTGGTTATCCTGGGGCAGGATCCGTACCACGGCCCCGGGCAGGCTCACGGACTGGCATTTTCCGTGCGTCCGGGCGTGGCCATCCCCCCTTCTCTGCTGAATATGTATAAAGAGCTGGAAGGAACGATTCCGGGTTTTACCCGCCCTAATCACGGTTATCTGGAAAGCTGGGCGCGCCAGGGCGTGCTGTTGCTGAATACCGTATTAACCGTCCGGGCGGGTCAGGCACACTCCCACGCCAGTCTGGGATGGGAAACCTTTACCGATAAGGTTATCAGCCTGATCAATGAGCATCGTGAAGGCGTCGTGTTTTTACTCTGGGGTTCGCATGCCCAAAAGAAAGGGGCGATTATCGATCGTCAGCGTCATTACGTGCTGAAGGCACCGCACCCGTCGCCGCTGTCTGCGCATCGCGGTTTCTTTGGCAGTAATCATTTTGTTCTGACGAATGAGTGGCTGGAAAAGCGTGGCGAAAAGCCGATTGACTGGATGCCTGTGTTACCGGCAGAGAGCGAGTAGGGTTTGAATGTGCCGGGTCAGGCCCGGCACATAAAAGGCTTATGCCTTGTTCTGACGCCACCATTCCGCCAGCAGCACGCCGGTCGCAACGGATACGTTCAGGCTTTCAACGTTGCCAGTGCCGTCGATAGAGACGCTCAGGTCAGCGCTGGAGAGTGCCGCATCAGACAGACCATCACGCTCCTGACCTAACACCAGCACCATTTTGCGCGGCAACGTCGCTTTAAACAGCGGCGTAGCGGCACGGCTTGAGGTGGTGACAATGGTGTAGCCCGCTTTACGGAATTGCTCCAGGGCTTCCAGCACGCTGTCGCCGGTGATCGGCTGAACATGCTCTGCACCGCCTTCAGCAGTACGAATCGCCGCACCGGATTCCAGCAGCGCGGCATCCTGCAACAGAACGCCTTTCACGCCAAAGTGCGCGCAGCTACGCATCATAGCGCCCAGGTTATGCGGGTTACCCACATCTTCCAGCGCCAGCACGCAGTCATCGGCATCTGCCTGGCTGACCCACTGCTGCACGGTAGTGCCGTTACGTTTTTTGATCAGGAAGCAGACGCCGCCGTGGTGTTCAGTCCCGGACGCTTTTGTCAGCTCGGCATCGTCAACCACGTGATAGGCTTTGCGGTTCGCCGCCATCCAGCGCAGCGCTTCTTTGAAGCGCGGGGTCACGCTCTGAATAAACCATGCACGAACAATACACTCCGGGCGGCTCTGGAACAGGGCCTGACAGGCGTTCTCACCGTAGACACGGGTCTCTTCCGCACGCTGACGACGCAGCACTTCCGGATCGATAAAGCTTTTTCCGCTGATACCGCCGTGATCGGCTTTTTCGGTCGCCTCTTCACCGGGCGCGCGCGAAACGGTACGCCATGGCGATCCACCGTCACGGACAACATCATCGCGTTTGCGATCGTCACGCTTACGGTCATCACGTTTGCGGTCATCGCCGCGGTTATTTCTGTCATCGCGGGCGGGGCGACGGCCACCGTCTGCACGAGAAGACGCCGGACGCCCGCCACCTTTTCCGGTACGCGGATTTTGGGTGCGTTTATCAGAGTCATCATCACTGCGGACATACATCACTTTGACCTTGCCGCTTTTGTTTTTCATTTCGTCGTTCATGCTTTTCTCCACCAGCGCTGCGCGAAGCGCGCAGATTACCCGATGTGCAAGCTCATAGCCATAATTTCGTACAAAAGCCTGTGACTATTGTTCCCATTGAATAAAACGCATTGTCGTTTCATACAAGCTCACTGATAATATGTAACATATCAGAAACATTATCGGCGTTCTGCCGTTGTTCCACGGCTCTATCAGAGGTTAGTTATGAATACCGTATGTGCCAACTGTCAGGCTGTAAACCGCATTCCGGACGACCGGATGGATGACGGTGCGAAATGCGGGCGTTGTGGCCACGAATTATTTGATGGCGATGTCATTAACGCGACGGGTGCTACGCTGGACAAACTCCTCAAGGATGATCTGCCTGTTGTGGTCGATTTCTGGGCACCGTGGTGCGGCCCCTGCCGTAACTTTGCGCCCATCTTCGAAGACGTTGCTGAAGAGCGCAGCGGGAAAATGCGTTTTGTCAAAGTGAATACCGAAGCGGAACGTGAACTCAGCGCCCGTTTTCGCATTCGCAGCATTCCAACCATTATGATTTTCAAAAATGGTGAAGTGATCGACATGCTCAATGGTGCAGTACCGAAAGCGCCTTTCGACAGCTGGTTAAACGAATCCCTGTAACATTCACGGGGCATATCTTGTGCCCCGTTCGCTCCTCTGCGAAAATGGGGTTTTTCCTGCCTTTTCGCCCATGACTGATAACGCTGTACTTCAATTACGCGCCGAGCGCCTTGCGCGCGCCACCCGCCCTTTTCTGGCCCGAGGCAATCGTATTCGCCGCTGCCAGCGCTGCCTTTTACCGCTGAAAGTGTGTCTGTGCGAAACGCTTGCACCGAGCGAGGCGAAAAGCCGCTTTTGTCTGGTCATGTTCGATACCGAACCGATGAAGCCCAGCAACACGGGGCGTTTGATCGCCGATATTCTGCCCAACACCGCAGCGTTTCAGTGGTCGCGCACTGAGCCACCTCAGGCTCTGCTCGACCTGGTGGCAAGCCCGGACTATCAGCCCATGGTCGTTTTCCCGGCATCATATGCAGGCGAACAACGTCAGGTGCTTACGGTGCCACCATCCGGTAAGCCGCCGCTGTTTATTATGCTCGACGGCACCTGGACCGAAGCGAGAAAGATGTTTCGCAAAAGCCCTTACCTTGATGCGCTGCCGGTGATTTCCGTCGATCTGTCGCGCGTTTCGGCCTATCGCTTGCGTGAAGCGCATGCCGACGGTCAATATTGCACCGCTGAAGTCGCTATTGCGCTACTGGATCTGGCGGGCGATACCCAGGCGGCCGGCGCGCTGGGCTCCCACTTCTCCTGCTTCCGTGAACGTTATCTTGCGGGAAAAACCGTTCATAAGGGTAGCGTCACAGCAACAGAGACAGAAAGCGTTTAAAATCATCAGGTCGCTTGCATTCACGGGAGGCCTGCATGAGCCAGAGAGGGTTAGAAGCGCTACTCCGTCCGAAATCCATTGCCGTTATTGGCGCCTCGATGAAACCGGACCGCGCAGGGTATCTGATGATGCGTAACCTGCTGGCTGGCGGGTTTAACGGCCCGGTCATGCCTGTTACGCCCGCTTATAAAGCGGTACAGGGAGTACTGGCGTGGCCGGATGTGCAGAGCCTGCCTTTCGTTCCCGACCTCGCCGTGCTCTGTACACATGCGAAACGAAACCTCGAACTGCTTGAGTCGCTCGGTCAGAAAGGCTGTAAAACCTGCATTATTCTTTCCTCGCCTCCTGAACAGCAGCCCGAACTGCTGGCCTGCGCCAGCCGCTACCAGATGCGCATTCTTGGTCCAAACAGCCTCGGCCTGCTTGCGCCCTGGCAAGGGCTGAATGCCAGTTTTTCCCCGGTTCCGATCCGTAAAGGCAAACTGGCCTTTATTTCGCAGTCGGCTGCGGTATCCAATACCATCCTCGACTGGGCGCAGCAGCGTGAGATGGGCTTTTCCTACTTCATCGCTTTGGGCGACAGCCTGGACATTGACGTCGATGAGCTGCTGGATTTCCTGGCGCGTGACAGCAAAACCAGCGCTATCCTGCTCTACCTTGAACACCTGAGCGACGCCCGTCGTTTTGTGTCGGCGTCGCGTAGCGCATCGCGAAATAAACCGATACTGGTCATCAAAAGCGGGCGCAGCCCTGCGGCTCAGCGCCTGCTACATTCCCGTTCCGGGATGGATCCCGCATGGGATGCAGCGATCCAGCGCGCCGGTTTACTGCGGGTACAGGATACGCACGAGCTTTTTTCCGCCGTCGAAACGTTAAGCCACATGCGCCCCCTGCGCGGTGAAAAGCTGATGATTGTCAGCAACGGTGCCGCTCCCGCCGCCCTGGCGCTGGACGAGCTCTGGCTACGCAACGGCAAGCTGGCCACGCTGGGTGAAGAGACGCTACAGCGCCTGCGGGACGCGTTACCGGGAAGCGTTGTTCCCGATAATCCCCTCGATTTGCGCGATGATGCCAGCAGCGATCGTTACATTAAGGCGATCACGATTTTGCTCGATAGCCAGGACTTTGATGCACTGATGATTATCCATTCGCCCAGCGCGGTTGCGCCAGGCAGCGAAAGTGCGCGTGCGCTGATTGAGGCAGTCCGAAAACATCCCCGCGGCAAATACGTTACCCTGCTGACCAACTGGTGCGGCGAGTTCTCCTCCCAGGAGGCACGGCGTCTGTTTAGTGAAGCCGGGTTGCCAACCTACCGTACCCCGGAGGGCACCATTACCGCGTTTATGCATATGGTTGAATACCGCCGCAACCAGAAGCAGCTGCGTGAAACGCCTGCCATGCCGGGCAATCTCACCGCAAATTCAGTGGATGTGCACAGGCTTTTGCAGCAGGCCATCGAAGAGGGCGCCACTTCTCTTGATACACATGAGGTACAACCCATTCTTGGCAGCTATGGGATGCAAACCCTGCCCACCTGGATCGCCGGCGACAGCGCTGAGGCGGTACATATCGCTGAGCAGATTGGTTATCCGGTCGCGCTGAAGCTGCGCTCTCCCGATATTCCGCACAAATCGGATGTGCAGGGCGTCATGCTGTATCTGCGCACCGCGACAGAAGTACAACAGGCCGCGGATGCCATTATCGATCGCGTAAAAATGACGTGGCCACAGGCCCGGATCCACGGCCTGCTGGTGCAGAGCATGGCCAACCGTGCGGGTGCACAGGAGCTGCGCGTGGTTGTCGAACACGATCCGGTTTTTGGTCCGCTCATTATGCTGGGTGAAGGCGGCGTTGAGTGGCGGCCAGAAGAACAGGCGGTTGTCGCGCTTCCTCCTCTAAACATGAACCTGGCGCGTTATTTGATTATTCAGGCCATCAAAAGCAAAAAAATCCGCGGGAGAAGCGCTCTGCGGCCGCTTGATATCGCCGGATTAAGCCAGTTTCTGGTGAAGGTCTCCAACCTCATTGTTGACTGTGCGGAGATCCAGCGCCTGGATATCCACCCCCTTCTTGCCTCCGGAAATGAATTTACCGCGCTGGACGTGACGCTGGATATTGCGCCCTTTATCGGTGATCGGGAAAGCCGTCTCGCCATTCGTCCTTATCCTCTTCATCTGGAAGAGTGGGTGGAGATGAAAAATGGGGAACGGGCGCTGTTTCGCCCTATCCTGCCGGAAGACGAGCCGCTGCTGCGGGCGTTCATCTCGCAGGTGACGAAGGAAGATTTGTACTATCGCTATTTCAGCGAAATCAATGAATTTACCCACGACGATTTAGCCAATATGACCCAGATCGACTACGATCGAGAAATGGCGATTGTGGCGGTCCGCCGTTCCGGAGCGGGAGAGGAGATCCTCGGCGTGACGCGTGCCATTTCCGACCCGGATAACGTGGATGCGGAGTTTGCCGTACTGGTGCGTTCCGATCTTAAGGGTTTGGGGTTGGGCAGACGGCTGCTCGAAAAACTCATTGGTTATACGCGCGATCACGGATTGTCACGCCTGAATGGCATTACTATGCCAAACAATCGGGGTATGGTGACCCTGGCGCGGAAGCTCGGTTTTGACGTTGATATCCAGCTGGATGAAGGCATTGTCTCTCTGTCCCTCAGCCTGATTTCGACGGATAAACAAGAGTAAGCTGCTGGAAATGTTACCCACTTTTCGCGGCACTGGGGTATCATTGTCCGCTTATGTTGTTTGCCTGGTACAGACAACCCTTCAATGAACAGAGAAGAAACGCACTGTGATGTTGTCAAAATTTAAGCGTAATAAACATCAACAACACCTTGCTCAACTACCGAAGATTTCTCAGTCAGTTGATGATGTAGAGTTCTTTTATGCTCCCGCTCATTTCCGGGAGACGCTTCTTGAAAAGATTGCCAGCGCTACGCGACGTATTTGCATTGTGGCGCTCTATCTTGAACAAGATGAAGGTGGGCGTGCGATCCTGAACGCGCTCTATGAAGCGAAACGTCAGCGTCCGGAACTGGATGTTCGCGTGCTGGTTGACTGGCACCGTGCTCAGCGCGGCCGTATTGGTGCCGCTGCCTCGAATACCAATGCTGACTGGTATTGCCGCACGGCCCAGGAAAATCCGGGTATTGATATCCCGGTGTATGGCGTACCGGTGAATACCCGTGAAGCGCTTGGCGTTCTTCATTTTAAAGGATTTATCATTGATGACAGCGTCCTTTATAGCGGTGCCAGCCTGAATGATGTGTATCTCCATCAGCTCGATAAATACCGTTACGATCGCTACCATCTGATCCGCAATCCGCAGATGGCCGACATCATGTTCAACTGGGTTGATAAAAACCTGGTTCATGGCCGGGGTGTGCACCGTCTTGACGATCCTCATCGTCCGAAAAGCCCGGAAATCAAAAACGACGTTCGCTCCTTCCGCCAGGAACTGCGCGATGCGGTTTATCGTTTTCAGGGTGATGCCAGTAATGAAGAACTGTCCGTTACGCCTCTGGTAGGCCTGGGAAAATCCAGCCTGCTGAACAAGACCATCTTCCATTTGATGCCGTGCGCGGAGCATAAGCTCACCATCTGTACCCCGTACTTCAACCTTCCCGCCGTTCTGGTGCGCAATATCATTCAGCTGCTGCGTGATGGTAAAAAGGTGGAAATTATTGTCGGGGATAAAACGGCAAATGACTTTTTCATTCCGGAAGATCAGCCTTTCAAGATCATCGGCGCACTGCCTTATCTCTATGAGATTAACCTGCGCCGCTTCCTGAGCCGTTTACAGTATTATGTGAACACGGACCAGCTGGTTGTGCGTCTCTGGAAAGATGAAGACAACAGCTATCACCTCAAAGGAATGTGGGTGGATGATGAGTGGATGCTGCTGACCGGTAATAATCTCAACCCACGCGCCTGGCGTCTGGATCTGGAAAACGCCATCCTTATCCACGATCCTCAGCATGCGTTAGCCGCGAAACGCGATCGTGAGCTGGAGCTTATACGCACGCATACTACAGTGGTTCGTCATTATCGCGATCTGCAAAGCATCGCTGATTATCCGGTGAAAGTTCGCAAGCTGATTCGCCGTCTACGTCGGATCCGTATCGACCGCCTCATCAGCCGCATTCTGTAATACACGAGCCCTGTCATCGACGGGGCTTTTTTATGGAGTCTGTTAATGCGTACGCCTTTCTTGATAATCCCTCTTTTCCTGACCGGTTGCAGCCATATGGCTAATGATAACTGGTCGGGTCAGGATAAAGCTCAACACTTTCTGGCGTCTGCAATGTTGTCCGCTGCGGGTAATGAATATGCGCTGCACCAGGGTTATAGCCGGGATCGAAGTGCCACAATGGGGCTGATGTTCTCCATCAGCCTGGGGGCATCAAAAGAACTTTGGGATAGCCGCCCCTCGGGAAGCGGCTGGAGCTGGAAAGATTTTGCCTGGGACGTAGCCGGGGCAACAACCGGCTACGCCGTCTGGCAGATGGCGCATTACTAAAGGCGGATCCCTTTTCCTTTACGATGCAGCATCAGGGAGACAATAAACGCCAGCGCCCCCATGATGGTGACATACCAGAAAAAGGTCGATTCACTGCCCCATGACTTAAGGGATAGCGCGACATACTCTGCCGAACCGCCGAACAGGGCGTTAGCGACCGCATAAGAGAGGCCTACGCCCAGCGCCCTCACCTGTGCGGGAAACATTTCTGCTTTCAAAATGCCACTGATTGCCGTGTAAAAACTAATAATAATAAGTGCCACCATAATCAAAGCGAAAGCGGCATACGGAGAGGTTGTATGCTGTAGCGCCGTCAAAAGCGGAACAGTCCCCAGGGTGAGCATGCCACCAAAGATCAGCATGGAGGTGCGGCGACCTATTTTGTCCGACAGCGCGCCAACAATCGGCTGGATGAGCATAAAGACCAGTAACGCCACCGTCATGACGACACTCGCAACGTTAGCATGCATGCCCGTGGTGTTGACCAGATATTTTTGCATATAGGTGGTGAAGGTATAGAAGCTTAGCGAGCCTGCGGCGGTAAAGCCTAATACCATCAAAAACGCTTTGCGGTTTCGCCACAGCCCTTTCATCGAACCGGCTTCTTTCAGCGCCCTGACCTCCTGCTGGGAGGTTTCATCAAGCTGACGGCGTAACCACAGCGCCACAACCGCCAGGGCAGCCCCCAGGGCAAACGGGATGCGCCAGCCCCAGGCGCGTAAATCTTCATCGCTAAGGATTTGTTGAAGGATCACCACAACCAGTAACGCCAGCAGCTGACCGCCAATGAGGGTTACATACTGGAATGATGCATAGAAACCTTTGCGCCCTTCAACAGCTACTTCGCTCATGTATGTCGCGCTGGTGCCGTATTCGCCACCTACTGACAGCCCCTGGAACAGGCGTGCCAGCAGCAACAACGCCGGTGCCCATGTTCCGATAGTGTCATATCCGGGCAGGCAGGCAATCACCAGCGAGCCGACGCACATCATGCATACGGAGATAAGCATGGATGTCTTGCGCCCTTTCCTGTCGGCGATCCTGCCGAACAGCCATCCGCCAATGGGACGCATCAGGAACCCGGCGGCAAAAACGCCTGCGGTTTGCAGAAGCTGCGTAGTGGTGTTCCCTGACGGGAAAAAGATATGCGCAAAGTAGAGTGAACAGAATGAATAGACGTAAAAATCAAACCACTCTACAAGGTTCCCCGATGAAGCTCCAACGATTGCCCAAACCCGACGGCGAGTATCCTTGCCTGCTAAACTTGTGTTATCCGTATCTGCACTGGCTACGGTTTCTGTCATTTTAAAATCCCCTGTCTCACATTGCGGGCCATTGCCCACAAACAGTAAAACCGGATTTAAAACGAATCGTTAGGTAAATAAAATGTTTCCAATATGTTTCATTGGATTTTGTGAACTCGATCAGGTATCGAATTATTAGCGGACGTAGTAATTATCCCCACGCTTGCTGGTGCGCCTTTTTTCGCTGCAAATAATCTTCATCGGCACGAATTTTATCCCACCACGTTCTGAATACCGCAGCGGCCTCTGCTTTTACGGGATCGAGATCGAGGGGTTTGACCTGGCGCTTCTCATCATACTTTTTACCGCCTTTATGATTGGCGTATCGCCGGGCACGGGTGTAGCCCATCTGTATGAATTTACGCGCCATATCCATACCTACAAAATCGTTATTCCTGCGGTACTCTTCAAAGAGGGCGTAGATCTCTTCTGCCGAACGCGCTGCGACTTCAGCATTTTTATAACGCCAGTGTGGCAGGATTTCGCTTTTATAAGGCTCGACCATCAATACGCCCTGCTCACCCCGGCCCACCTGATACCGTTCGGGATGTTCGCGAAAATTAATATTGGCAAAATCTTGTTGATAATCAAAGGGACGAGTCAAAGCGGCACCATTGTTAAAATTGTTTTAACAATTGTAGGCCGGATAAGGGGAAGCCGCCATCCGGCATGTTTTCCACGTACAAAGCAAAAAACCCCGCACCTTACGGTACGGGGTTCTTCTTAATTGATGCCTGGCAGTTCCCTACTCTCACATGGGGAGACCCCACACTACCATCGGCGCTACGGCGTTTCACTTCTGAGTTCGGCATGGGGTCAGGTGGGACCACCGCGCTACAGCCGCCAGGCAAATTCCTGTGCTCTGTCCTGTGTCTTTCGCACTGATACTGCGTTGGCTGCTCTCGTAAAGTCAGTCACATACCTCAGTATGCTCCTTCCTTTCCTTCGTTTGCCGCCTTGTCTCAGCGCAAAATCCTTCGGACTCTGAATCTAAGCTGAAAATTTCGTCTCTTCGCCAAAACACCTTCGGCGTTGTAAGGTTAAGCCTCACGGTTCATTAGTATCGGTTAGCTCAACGCATCGCTGCGCTTACACACCCGACCTATCAACGTCGTCGTCTTCAACGTTCCTTCAGGAGACTCAAGGTCTCAGGGAGAACTCATCTCGGGGCAAGTTTCGTGCTTAGATGCTTTCAGCACTTATCTCTTCCGCATTTAGCTACCGGGCAGTGCCATTGGCATGACAACCCGAACACCAGTGATGCGTCCACTCCGGTCCTCTCGTACTAGGAGCAGCCCCCCTCAATTCTCCAGCGCCCACGGCAGATAGGGACCGAACTGTCTCACGACGTTCTAAACCCAGCTCGCGTACCACTTTAAATGGCGAACAGCCATACCCTTGGGACCTACTTCAGCCCCAGGATGTGATGAGCCGACATCGAGGTGCCAAACACCGCCGTCGATATGAACTCTTGGGCGGTATCAGCCTGTTATCCCCGGAGTACCTTTTATCCGTTGAGCGATGGCCCTTCCATTCAGAACCACCGGATCACTATGACCTGCTTTCGCACCTGCTCGCGCCGTCACGCTCGCAGTCAAGCTGGCTTATGCCATTGCACTAACCTCCTGATGTCCGACCAGGATTAGCCAACCTTCGTGCTCCTCCGTTACTCTTTGGGAGGAGACCGCCCCAGTCAAACTACCCACCAGACACTGTCCGCAACCCGGATTACGGGTCTACGTTAGAACACCAGCCATTAAAGGGTGGTATTTCAAGGTTGGCTCCACGCAGACTGGCGTCCACGCTTCAAAGCCTCCCACCTATCCTACACATCAAGGACCAGTGTTCAGTGTCAAGCTATAGTAAAGGTTCACGGGGTCTTTCCGTCTTGCCGCGGGTACACTGCATCTTCACAGCGAGTTCAATTTCACTGAGTCTCGGGTGGAGACAGCCTGGCCATCATTACGCCATTCGTGCAGGTCGGAACTTACCCGACAAGGAATTTCGCTACCTTAGGACCGTTATAGTTACGGCCGCCGTTTACCGGGGCTTCGATCAAGAGCTTCGCGTTGCCGCTAACCCCATCAATTAACCTTCCGGCACCGGGCAGGCGTCACACCGTATACGTCCACTTTCGTGTTTGCACAGTGCTGTGTTTTTAATAAACAGTTGCAGCCAGCTGGTATCTTCGACTGATTTCAGCTCCACCCGCAGGGGCTTCACCTACATATCAGCGTGCCTTCTCCCGAAGTTACGGCACCATTTTGCCTAGTTCCTTCACCCGAGTTCTCTCAAGCGCCTTGGTATTCTCTACCTGACCACCTGTGTCGGTTTGGGGTACGATTTCGTGTTACCTGATGCTTAGAGGCTTTTCCTGGAAGCAGGGCATTTATCACTTCAGCACCGTAGTGCCTCGTCATCACACCTCAGCGTTAATAAGGTACCGGATTTACCTGGAACCTCCGCCTACATGCTTAAACCGGGACAACCGTCGCCCGGCTGACATAGCCTTCTCCGTCCCCCCTTCGCAGTAACACCAAGTACAGGAATATTAACCTGTTTCCCATCGACTACGCCTTTCGGCCTCGCCTTAGGGGTCGACTCACCCTGCCCCGATTAACGTTGGACAGGAACCCTTGGTCTTCCGGCGAGCGGGCTTTTCACCCGCTTTATCGTTACTTATGTCAGCATTCGCACTTCTGATACCTCCAGCATGCCTCACAGCACACCTTCAACGGCTTACAGAACGCTCCCCTACCCAACAACACATAGTGTCGCTGCCGCAGCTTCGGTGCATGGTTTAGCCCCGTTACATCTTCCGCGCAGGCCGACTCGACCAGTGAGCTATTACGCTTTCTTTAAATGATGGCTGCTTCTAAGCCAACATCCTGGCTGTCTGTGCCTTCCCACATCGTTTCCCACTTAACCATGACTTTGGGACCTTAGCTGGCGGTCTGGGTTGTTTCCCTCTTCACGACGGACGTTAGCACCCGCCGTGTGTCTCCCGTGATAACATTCTTCGGTATTCGTAGTTTGCATCGGGTTGGTAAGCCGGGATGGCCCCCTAGCCGAAACAGTGCTCTACCCCCGAAGATGAGTTCACGAGGCGCTACCTAAATAGCTTTCGGGGAGAACCAGCTATCTCCCGGTTTGATTGGCCTTTCACCCCCAGCCACAGGTCATCCGCTAATTTTTCAACATTAGTCGGTTCGGTCCTCCAGTTAGTGTTACCCAACCTTCAACCTGCCCATGGCTAGATCACCGGGTTTCGGGTCTATACCCTGCAACTTAACGCCCAGTTAAGACTCGGTTTCCCTTCGGCTCCCCTATACGGTTAACCTTGCTACAGAATATAAGTCGCTGACCCATTATACAAAAGGTACGCAGTCACCCCATAAAGAGGCTCCCACTGCTTGTACGTACACGGTTTCAGGTTCTTTTTCACTCCCCTCGCCGGGGTTCTTTTCGCCTTTCCCTCACGGTACTGGTTCACTATCGGTCAGTCAGGAGTATTTAGCCTTGGAGGATGGTCCCCCCATATTCAGACAGGATACCACGTGTCCCGCCCTACTCTTCGAGTTCACAGCAAGTGTGCTTTCGTGTACGGGACTATCACCCTGTACCGTCGGACTTTCCAGACCGTTCCACTAACACACAAGCTGATTCAGACTCCGGGCTGCTCCCCGTTCGCTCGCCGCTACTGGGGGAATCTCGGTTGATTTCTTTTCCTCGGGGTACTTAGATGTTTCAGTTCCCCCGGTTCGCCTCGTTAACCTATGTATTCAGTTAACGATAGTGCAACGGATTGCACTGGGTTTCCCCATTCGGACATCGCCGGGTCAAGGGTTCATATCACCTCGCCGGCGCTTTTCGCAGATTAGCACGTCCTTCATCGCCTCTGACTGCCAGGGCATCCACCGTGTACGCTTAGTCGCTTAACCTCACAACCCGAAGATGTTTCACTTCTGATTGCGAAAATTTGAGAGACTCGAACACACATGAGCTGTGTGTCGTTTCAATTTTCAGCTTGATCCAGATTTTTAAAGAGCAAATATCTCAAACATGACTCGCAAGTCAGTTTTGAGATATGACGGCAGGTGACTTTCACTCACGAACCAGCAAGTGGCGTCCCCTAGGGGATTCGAACCCCTGTTACCGCCGTGAAAGGGCGGTGTCCTGGGCCTCTAGACGAAGGGGACGTACAGTCTCAATCGCAAGACGCCTTGCTATTTACTTTTCATCAGACAATCTGTGTGAGCACTACAAAGGCAGGTTCTTTAAGGTAAGGAGGTGATCCAACCGCAGGTTCCCCTACGGTTACCTTGTTACGACTTCACCCCAGTCATGAATCACAAAGTGGTAAGCGCCCTCCCGAAGGTTAAGCTACCTACTTCTTTTGCAACCCACTCCCATGGTGTGACGGGCGGTGTGTACAAGGCCCGGGAACGTATTCACCGTGGCATTCTGATCCACGATTACTAGCGATTCCGACTTCATGGAGTCGAGTTGCAGACTCCAATCCGGACTACGACGCACTTTATGAGGTCCGCTTGCTCTCGCGAGGTCGCTTCTCTTTGTATGCGCCATTGTAGCACGTGTGTAGCCCTACTCGTAAGGGCCATGATGACTTGACGTCATCCCCACCTTCCTCCAGTTTATCACTGGCAGTCTCCTTTGAGTTCCCGGCCTAACCGCTGGCAACAAAGGATAAGGGTTGCGCTCGTTGCGGGACTTAACCCAACATTTCACAACACGAGCTGACGACAGCCATGCAGCACCTGTCTCAGAGTTCCCGAAGGCACCAATCCATCTCTGGAAAGTTCTCTGGATGTCAAGAGTAGGTAAGGTTCTTCGCGTTGCATCGAATTAAACCACATGCTCCACCGCTTGTGCGGGCCCCCGTCAATTCATTTGAGTTTTAACCTTGCGGCCGTACTCCCCAGGCGGTCGACTTAACGCGTTAGCTCCGGAAGCCACGCCTCAAGGGCACAACCTCCAAGTCGACATCGTTTACGGCGTGGACTACCAGGGTATCTAATCCTGTTTGCTCCCCACGCTTTCGCACCTGAGCGTCAGTCTTTGTCCAGGGGGCCGCCTTCGCCACCGGTATTCCTCCAGATCTCTACGCATTTCACCGCTACACCTGGAATTCTACCCCCCTCTACAAGACTCTAGCCTGCCAGTTTCGAATGCAGTTCCCAGGTTGAGCCCGGGGATTTCACATCCGACTTGACAGACCGCCTGCGTGCGCTTTACGCCCAGTAATTCCGATTAACGCTTGCACCCTCCGTATTACCGCGGCTGCTGGCACGGAGTTAGCCGGTGCTTCTTCTGCGGGTAACGTCAATTGCTGAGGTTATTAACCTCAACACCTTCCTCCCCGCTGAAAGTACTTTACAACCCGAAGGCCTTCTTCATACACGCGGCATGGCTGCATCAGGCTTGCGCCCATTGTGCAATATTCCCCACTGCTGCCTCCCGTAGGAGTCTGGACCGTGTCTCAGTTCCAGTGTGGCTGGTCATCCTCTCAGACCAGCTAGGGATCGTCGCCTAGGTGAGCCGTTACCCCACCTACTAGCTAATCCCATCTGGGCACATCCGATGGCAAGAGGCCCGAAGGTCCCCCTCTTTGGTCTTGCGACGTTATGCGGTATTAGCTACCGTTTCCAGTAGTTATCCCCCTCCATCAGGCAGTTTCCCAGACATTACTCACCCGTCCGCCACTCGTCAGCAAAGCAGCAAGCTGCTTCCTGTTACCGTTCGACTTGCATGTGTTAGGCCTGCCGCCAGCGTTCAATCTGAGCCATGATCAAACTCTTCAATTTAAAAGTTTGATGCTCAATGAATTAAACTTCGTAATGAATTACGTGTTCACTCGTTGAGACTTGGTATTCATTTAGTGTCCGAGGACATTAAGAATCCATGTCACTTTGAGTGCCCACACAGATTGTCTGATAAATTGTTAAAGAGCAGTGCCGCTTCGTTTTCGCTGCGGCGCGGGGTGTGCATATTACGCTTTCCCGCTTCAGAGTCAAGCGTTTGTTTTGCTTTTCTCTGCTGACCCGGCGGCTTGCGTGCCGTTGTTCCGTGTCAGTGGAGGCGCATTATAGGGAGTAATTCCGAACCTGCAAGGATAAAGTGAAAATTATTTACTGAACGCTCATTTTCCAGGCAAAATCACATCCCAGACCTCAATTTTCGCCTGGTTTTTAAACAAAAACGAGCCGCAAGCGGCCCGTTTTTGCGTTTTGTGACTTACTGCACTGCCACAATGCGATCGTCGTTGGCTTCCAGACGAATAACTTTGCCCGGAACCAGCTCCCCAGAGAGGATTTGCTGTGCCAGCGGGTTTTCGATCTGCTGCTGGATAGCACGTTTTAACGGACGCGCACCATAAACAGGATCGTAACCATTCTCGCTCAGCAGTTTCAGCGCATCGTCGGAAATGTGGATTTCATACCCACGCTCTTCCAGACGTTTGTACAGACGCTGCAACTGGATCTGCGCAATCGACGCGATGTGTTTCTCGCCCAGCGGATGGAACACGACCACTTCATCAATACGGTTGATGAACTCCGGACGGAAGTTTTGGCTGACCACACCCAGCACAAGATCTTTCATATGGCTGTAATCCAGCTCACCGAAACGTTCCTGAATCAAATCGGAACCCAGGTTCGAGGTCATGATCACCACCGTGTTACGGAAGTCGACCGTTCTTCCCTGCCCGTCCGTCAGACGCCCATCATCCAGCACCTGCAACAGAATGTTAAACACGTCAGGATGAGCCTTTTCCACTTCATCCAGCAGGATGACGGAATAAGGACGACGACGAACCGCTTCCGTCAGGTAACCGCCCTCTTCATAACCGACATATCCCGGAGGCGCACCGACCAGACGCGAGACGGAGTGTTTCTCCATAAACTCGGACATATCGATACGCACCATTGCGTCATCGCTGTCGAACATAAAGTTAGCCAGCGCTTTACACAGCTCGGTTTTACCGACACCGGTTGGCCCCAGGAAAAGGAACGAGCCGATTGGACGATTCGGATCGGACAGCCCCGCACGGCTACGACGAATGGCGTTAGATACCGCTTCGACCGCTTCGTTCTGTCCAATGACGCGCTGATGCAGATCCTGCTCCATACGCAGCAGTTTCTCACGTTCGCTTTCCATCATGCGAGCCACAGGAATACCCGTCCAGCGCGCCAGCACTTCGGCAATCTCGGCATCCGTCACTTTATTACGCAACAGACGCATGGTTTTGCCTTCCGACTGCGTGGCGATCTCAAGCTGTTTTTCCAGCTCAGGGATCTTGCCGTACTGTAGCTCGGACATCCGCGCCAGATCTCCTACGCGACGGGCCTGCTCAATGGCAATTTTCGCCTGCTCCAGCTCCGCCTTGATTGTCTGGGTGCCAGAGAGGGAGGCTTTCTCAGCTTTCCACTCTTCTTCCAGCTCAGAATACTGACGCTCTTTCTCGTCCAGTTCTTCGTTAAGCATATCGAGGCGTTTCTTACTCGCTTCGTCAGACTCTTTGTTCAGCGCCTGCTGTTCCAGCTTGAGCTGGATAATGCGGCGATCGAGTCGGTCCAGCTCTTCCGGTTTCGAGTCAATCTGCATACGGATGCTGGACGCCGCTTCATCGATAAGGTCGATGGCTTTATCCGGCAACTGACGGTCGGCAATGTAACGATGCGAAAGCGTCGCCGCCGCAACGATGGCCGGGTCAGTGATCTGCACGTGATGGTGCAGCTCATAACGCTCTTTCAGTCCTCGCAAAATGGCGATGGTATCTTCAACGCTTGGTTCAGCGACAAACACCTTCTGGAAGCGACGCTCCAGCGCGGCATCTTTTTCAATGTACTGACGATACTCGTCCAGCGTAGTGGCGCCGACGCAGTGAAGTTCACCACGCGCCAGCGCAGGTTTCAGCATGTTCCCGGCATCCATTGCGCCGTCAGCTTTACCCGCCCCCACCATGGTGTGCAGTTCGTCGATAAACAGGATGACGTTACCTTCCTGTTTCGCCAGATCGTTCAGCACGCCTTTCAGACGCTCTTCAAATTCACCGCGGTATTTCGCCCCGGCCACCAGCGCGCCCATATCCAGCGCCAGTACGCGACGGCCTTTCAGCCCTTCGGGCACTTCGCCATTAACGATACGCTGCGCCAGCCCTTCAACGATGGCGGTTTTACCGACGCCAGGCTCACCAATCAGCACCGGGTTGTTTTTGGTACGACGTTGCAGTACCTGGATAGTCCGACGAATTTCTTCGTCACGGCCGATTACCGGGTCAAGTTTGCCCTGCTCGGCACGTTCGGTCAGGTCGACCGTAAATTTCTTCAAAGCCTGACGTTGGTCTTCGGCTCCCTGGTCGTTCACGCTTTCACCTCCGCGCATTTTCTCAATCGCCTGGGTCACATTAGCGGTGGTTGCACCGGCGGATTTCAGCAGGTCGGTTAAGGTACCGCGTGATTCAAGCGCCGCCAGAACAAACAGCTCTGACGAAATAAAGTTGTCCCCACGTTTTTGTGCCAGCTTGTCGCAAAGGTTCAGCACGCGCACCAGATCCTGCGACGGCTGCACGTCGCCGCCGGTACCTTCTACCTGCGGTAAACGGCTCAGCGCCTGATCGATGGCGGTGCGTAACTGGCCGGCATTAATGCCAGCGGACGTTAATAAAGGACGTACCGATCCCCCTTCCTGATTCAGCAAGGCGCTCATTAAATGAAGAGGTTCGATAAATTGGTTGTCGTGCCCCAGTGCAAGGGACTGGGCATCGGCGAGAGCAAGCTGGAATTTATTAGTAAGACGATCCAGACGCATAACTCCTCCCATAACAGGTCAAATTTGCTACTGGAGATTAAATGAGGTCATCCCTCAATTATTCAAGGTTAATAACCTGAATTATGTGAAAAGAAAACGGCGCGTACCGGATCGTCTTGATTCTTTAGGTTATATCAGCCAAATGAAACTTGCCATACGACCTGTCGTCTTGTCGCGGCGATAGGAGAAAAAATCACCCTTTTCGCTGAAGGTACAGCGATCTCCGCCGAAGATTTGGGTCACGCCGACGTTATTCAGGCGCTGGCGGGCAAGCTGATAAATATCGGCCAGATATTTATCTCCGGAAGCCACAAACGCTTCGACCGCTTGCGGATCTTTTTCCATAAAGGCATCGCGCACTTCGGGCCCGACCTCAAACGCCTGCGGGCCAATCGCCGGGCCAAGCCAGGCGATGAGATTTGCAGAATCGTCATGGAAGCAGGCAACGGTCTCTTCCAGCACGCCTTCGCACAGGCCTCGCCATCCGGCGTGGGCAGCAGCCACTTCAGTCCCTGCCTGATTGCAGAACAACACCGGCAGGCAATCAGCAGTCATCACCGCGCAAACCGTTCCCGGCGTATTGCTGTACGAAGCATCGGCGCGCTTAGACGCATAGGGCTCCCCCGTCAGCTTCAGCACCGCTTTACCATGCACCTGCTCAAGCCAGACCGGTTTTGAAGGAAGGTTTCCCGCAGCAAAGAGGCGTTTACGGTTCTCTTCAACGTGCTCCAGGTTATCACCACAGTGCGCACCGAGGTTCAGTGACTCCCACGCGCCCTGGCTCACGCCACCGATACGGGTTGAACTACAGGCGGCCACGCCTTCAGGCAGTGGCCATTCCGGGACAATCAGTTTGGTCATAACCAGTCCACGTGATCCTTATGTTCTTCGAAATCTGCGCGCATCGCGTCGATAAGTTCCACCATATCCTGTGGGATCGGCGCATGCCATTCCATCTGAATTCCGGTGATTGGGTGGTAAAGACGTAGCATCGTCGCATGCAGCGCCTGGCGATCGAATTTACGCAGCACGGAGATGAATTCATCCGATGCGCCCTTTGGTGGACGCGGACGACCGCCGTAAACAGGGTCCCCCACCAGCGGATGGGTAATATGCGCCATGTGCACGCGGATCTGGTGAGTACGCCCGGTTTCCAGACGCAGGCGCAGGCGCGTATGAATACGGAAATGTTCCATGATGCGGTAGTGGGTTACCGCCGGTTTGCCCATCGGGTGTACAGACATATGCGTACGCTTGGTTGGGTGACGGCTGATAGGCTCTTCCACCGTGCCGCCAGAGGTCATATGACCAATCGCCACCGCTTCATACTCACGGGTGATTTCGCGCAGTTGCAACGATTCCACCAGGCGAGTCTGGGCGGGAACCGTCTTCGCCACCACCATCAGACCCGTGGTGTCTTTATCCAGACGGTGAACGATACCGGCACGCGGTACATCGGCAATCGGCGGATAATAATGAAGGAGAGCGTTAAGTACCGTACCGTCAGGATTGCCCGCGCCCGGGTGAACAACAAAGTCGCGCGGCTTGTTGATGACCAGAATGTCGTCATCTTCGTAGACGATATCCAGCGGGATATCCTGCGGCTCGAAGCGGACTTCCTCTTCGATTTCAGCATTGATGGCGACAGCTTCCCCACCAAACACTTTCTCTTTTGGTTTGTCCCAGATCTTGCCGTTTACCAGCACGCGCTGGTCAAGGATCCATTCTTTTATGCGTGAACGCGAATAATCAGGGAACAATTCGGCCAAAGCCTGATCTAAGCGTTGACCGAGCTGATTTTCGGAGACTGTTGCGGTGAGTTCTACTCGTTGTGCCATAAACTGCTTCTTCGTTTAACGTTGGGTTTTACGGCTTTGCCGTTTAATATAGTGTGCTATTGTAGCTGGTCTTAATCGGGAGCAGGAACTGAGTTTCTCCCGGACAAACATTTGAGGAAAGTCAAAACGTCATGACGCGCATGAAATATCTGGTGGCAGCGGCCACGTTGAGCCTGGCTTTGGTGGGCTGCTCCGGTTCGAATGAACAGGTCCCTGACAATCCGCCGAATGAAATCTATGCGACTGCACAACAAAAGTTGCAGGACGGTAACTGGAAACAGGCGATAACGCAACTGGAAGCGTTGGATAATCGCTATCCGTTTGGCCCGTATTCGCAGCAGGTACAGTTAGATCTTATCTACGCCTACTACAAAAATGCCGATCTGCCGCTGGCTCAGGCAACCATCGATCGTTTCATGCGTCTGAACCCTACCCATCCTAACATCGATTACGTGATGTACATGCGCGGCCTGACTAACATGGCGCTGGATGATAGTGCATTGCAGGGCTTCTTCGGGGTGGATCGTTCCGACCGTGACCCGCAACATGCGCGTGATGCTTTCAATGACTTCTCCAAACTGGTGCGTAGCTACCCGAACAGCCAGTACATTACCGATGCCACTAAGCGTCTGGTATTCCTGAAAGATCGTCTGGCGAAATATGAGTACTCCGTTGCGGAATACTACACCCGCCGTGGCGCATGGGTTGCCGTGGTTAACCGTGTAGAAGGCATGCTGCGTGATTATCCGGATACCCAGGCCACGCGTGATGGCCTGAAGCTGATGGAAAATGCGTATCGCCAGATGCAGATGACGGCTCAGGCTGACAAAGTGGCGAAAATCATCGCCGCGAACAGCAGCAACACCTGATACCGCTACAACGCATAACGGCAGCCCGCGGGCTGCCGTTTTTTTATTCTTTCACACTTACGCTGAAGCGGTTTAGCTTCAACACATCCATTCAACTATGACCGCAATTGTTGGCTTCGACAAGGTAAATCTCACCTCTTCCTGCCCTGCCTCACAAAAAAGATTCCCTGACAAAAACCGACAAAATAACGTGATCTAAATCACACATTTTGACATTAGGTCGGGTATGCTGGAATCACCAAGACGGAAAGACAAGAGGTAAAATTTATGACAATGAACATTACCAGTAAACAAATGGAAATTACTCCGGCAATCCGCCAGCACGTCGCAGACCGTCTCGCCAAACTGGATAAATGGCAAACACATTTGATTAATCCACATATCATCCTGTCCAAGGAGCCGCAGGGTTTCATCGCTGATGCAACTATCAATACTCCAAACGGCCATCTGGTCGCCAGCGCAAAACACGAGGATATGTACACCGCAATTAACGATTTGATCAACAAGCTGGAACGGCAGCTCAATAAAGTGCAACACAAAGGTGAAGCACGTCGCGCCGCAACCTCGGTGAAAGACGCCAGCTTCGCGGAAGAAGTTGAAGAAGAGTAATCCTCTAAAATTGAGTGTACCGACAACGCGCCTTCGGGCGCGTTTTTTATTGACAGGATCAAAACAGTGCAGGTACTTTAACCTATCAATTTCAGGATGACCTTATGAAACAGACGCCGTTTTTCTTCGCATTCTTTTTTACCTTCCCCTGACCGGGAGGCGTTTCGTCGTGTGATAAAGAATGCGAAGACGAACAACAAGGCCTCCCACACCGGGAGGCCTTTTTTATTGATAACGATAAAATGAGACAGACAACACTATGACACCGGAAAACCCGCTCCTGGATTTACGCGTAAAAATCAGTGCACTCGACGAAAAATTACTGGCCCTGCTGGCAGAACGCCGCGCGCTCGCCGTTGAAGTGGGCAAAGCCAAGCTCGAGTCCCATCGGCCGGTGCGCGATATCGATCGCGAACGTGATTTACTGGAACGGTTGATTCAACTCGGCAAAGCGCATCATCTGGATGCGCACTACATCACCCGCCTGTTCCAGCTCATCATCGAAGACTCCGTTCTGACGCAACAAGCCCTGCTCCAGCAGCATCTGAACAAAACCAACCCGCACTCTGCTCGTATCGCTTTCCTCGGCCCGAAAGGGTCCTATTCTCACCTGGCAGCTCGCCAGTACGCAGCCCGCCATTTCGAAGAGTTTATTGAGAGCGGCTGCGCGAAATTTGCAGACATTTTCAACCAGGTCGAAACCGGCCAGGCAGATTACGCCGTGGTGCCTATTGAGAACACCAGTTCCGGCGCCATCAACGATGTTTACGATCTGCTCCAGCACACCAGCCTGTCGTTAGTCGGCGAGTTGACTATCCCTATCGATCACTGTGTGCTGGTCTCTGGCTCAACCGATCTGAGTCAGATTAAAACGGTGTACAGCCACCCGCAGCCGTTCCAGCAGTGCAGCCAGTTCCTGAACCGTTATCCGCACTGGAAAATTGAATACACCGAAAGCACCTCGGCGGCGATGGAAAAAGTGGCGCAGGCAAACTCTTCTGCCGTCGCGGCTCTCGGTAGCGAAGCGGGCGGCGCGCTGTATGGCTTACAGGTGCTGGAACGCAATCTGGCCAACCAGACGCAGAATATCACCCGTTTCGTGGTTCTGGCCCGCAAGGCCATCAACGTGTCGGACCAGGTCCCGGCGAAAACCACCCTGCTGATGGCGACCGGCCAGCAGGCGGGTGCGCTGGTTGAAGCGCTGCTGGTGCTGCGTAATCACAACCTGATCATGACGAAGCTGGAATCCCGCCCAATACATGGCAACCCGTGGGAAGAAATGTTTTATCTCGACGTTCAGGCCAACCTGGAGTCTGCGTCCATGCAGAAAGCCCTGCGCGAACTGGGCGAGATCACACGCTCCATGAAAGTGCTGGGCTGCTATCCGAGCGAAAACGTGGTCCCGGTCGATCCGGCTTAACGTTCGATAAAGCGGCTTTTCTTCATCCCTGCCACATTTACAGGCAGGGTGAAGATGGCACCGGAAAGCGGATATTTCGCCAGCTCCTCCGCCTCCATATTTTCCCGCGTGGTGGTGATAAACAGCGTTTTCATATCGTCGCCGCCAAAGCAGACCATTGTCGGGCAGCGTACCGGCAGCCGATACTCTTCCAGCTGTTCGCCTTGCGGTGAAAACCGTGCGATACGCCAGCCGTCAAACAGTGCGCTCCAGTAGCAGCCTTCCTCGTCCATTGCCGCTCCGTCGGGCATACCTTCTCCCTCGCTAAACCGGCGAAACTCTTCGCGCTTACCGGGTTCCCCCTGCTCATCAAGCGGCGTACGGTAGATCACACCGTTCGGCGTATCAGAAGTAAACATCCATCGTTTGTCAGGACTAAACGCTAAACCGTTATGCCCGTGAATATCGCACTGGATCACTTTCGGCGTCAGGTCGTTGTCAATACGCATCAGCATGGCGCCGTTATAATCTCCCGGCCCCCAGAAGGTGCCCGCATAAAACCGTCCCTGATGATCGGTACCGCCATCGTTAAAGCGTGCAAGCTGCGGGTTGGATGGGTTATCGCAAACTTTACGCTGTAGCAGGCCGTGCTTATCGGTCAGCCAGATGGCGTTTCGCATCGCGACGATAAATCCGCCGCGTTCACGCAGGGCAAAACACCCAACTTCTTCATGGAATGAGAGCACCGAGTGTTCCGCGGTGGGCAGATGGTACCGATGGATCTCCCCTTCCAGGATATCCGCCCAGTAGAGCGCCTTCTCTTCTGCACTCCACGTCGGGCATTCGGGCAGATGCCCGGTATAGTTCAACAGCAGCTGCGGTTCAGCCATGACAGTTCCCCAAAATGAAAAAAGCCAGCAATGCTGGCTTTCAGTATATACATCATCGCATTACTGGCGACTGTCATTTGCCTGGCGCAACAGCGTGCGGCTTTCACTCTGGAATCGCGTGGCGTAATCACCGAACCAGTGCTCCACTTTACGGAAACTGTCGATAAAGGCTTGTTTATCGCCGTGTTCCAGCAAGGTGATCGCTTCGCCAAAACGCTGATAATAGCGCTTGATCAGCGCCAGATTATTTTCAGACGACATGATGATGTCGGCGTAAAGCTGCGGATCCTGGGCAAACAGTCGCCCGACCATCGCCAGCTCCAGACGATAGATTGGCGAGGAAAGCGCCAGCAATTGTTCAAGCTGAACGTTCTCTTCCGCCAGGTGCAGCCCATAGGCGAAGGTTGCAAAGTGGCGCAGCGCCTGAATAAACGCCATGTTCTGGTCATGCTCTACCGCGCTAATGCGGTGCAAACGTGCTCCCCAGACCTGGATCTGTTCCAGGAACCACTGGTAGGCTTCCGGCTGCCGTCCGTCACAGTAAACCACTACCTGCTTCGCCAGGCTTCCGCTGTCCGGGCCAAACATCGGGTGTAACCCAAGCACGGGGCCAGTGTGCGCCGCCAGCATTGCCTGTAGCGGACCATTTTTAACGGAGGCCAGGTCCACCAGTATGCAATCTTCCGGCAGCGGAGGAAGTTTCGCGATTATTTGCTCCGTCACATGGATCGGCACGCTGACGATAACCATTCCGGCGTCTTTCATCAGCTCCGGCGCGTGCGACCAGTCCTCTTTCTCCAGAATACGCACCTGATAGCCAGAAAGCGTCAGCATTTTCTCAAACAGACGCCCCATCTGCCCGCCACCACCGACGATAACCACCGGGCGCAGCGACGGACAGAGGGTTTTGAAGCCCTTGTCGTTTTCGCTGGAATAAGACTCGCGCATCACGCGACGCAGGACGTCCTCAATCAAATCAGGTGATACGCCCAGGGCCTGCGCCTCTTTACGGCGGGAGGCGAGCATAGAGGCCTCACGCTCCGGAACGTAAATCGGCAGTCCGTATTTACTTTTAACCTCGCCGACCTCAGCAACCAGTGCCATGCGGCGCGCCAGAAGATCCAGCAACGCCTTATCCACTTCATCAATTTGATCGCGTAATGCGGTCAATTCAGCAACCATAACTACCCTCTTATGCCAGACGCGTCGCCAGCTGGCCGTTCAAATCTTTGTGGATCTCACGCAGCAGCGCATCGGTGGTTTCCCAGCTAATGCAGGCATCGGTGACCGAGACGCCGGGCTTCATCGCGCTACGCGGCTGTTCCGATGACTGATTGCCTTCATGAATATTACTTTCAATCATCAGGCCGATAATTGAACGGTTGCCATCTTTAATCTGAGCAATCACAGATTCTGCAACCGCAGGCTGGCGACGGTAATCTTTATTCGAATTACCATGACTGCAATCTACCATCAGCGCCGGACGCAGTCCCGCCTGTTCCATCTCTTTTTCACACTGCGCGACATCCGCCGGGCTGTAGTTTGGCGCTTTACCACCGCGAAGGATCACATGCCCGTCCGGGTTGCCCTGCGTTTGCAGCAGGCATACCTGGCCCGCCTGGTTGATCCCGACAAAACGATGGGGCATGGCGGCGGCGCGCATGGCGTTAATCGCCGTCGCCAGGCTGCCGTCGGTACCGTTTTTAAAACCAACCGGCATAGACAGGCCAGACGCCATCTCGCGGTGGGTTTGTGACTCGGTGGTGCGCGCCCCAATCGCAGACCAGCTGAAGAGATCGCCCAGGTACTGCGGGCTGTTCGGATCCAGCGCTTCGGTAGCCAGCGGCAGCCCCATGCTCACCAGTTCCACCAGCAGGCGACGCGCAATTTTCAGTCCTGCTTCCACATCAAACGAGCCATCCATGTGCGGATCGTTGATCAACCCTTTCCAGCCAACGGTCGTACGTGGCTTCTCAAAATAGACGCGCATCACCAGATAGAGGCTATCGCTGACCTCCTCCGCTAATGCTTTAAATCGACGAGCGTACTCAATGGCGGTTTCAGGATCGTGAATAGAGCAAGGACCACATACCACCAGCAGGCGCGGATCGCGGCCAGCGATAATGTCAGAAATGGTCTGGCGCGAGTGCTCAATCTGAGCTTCCTGCGCGACGCTCAGCGGGAATTCCGCCTTCAGTTGATCCGGGGTGATTAACACCTGTTCGTCAGTGATATGTACGTTGTTCAGCGCGTCTTTTTGCATGATTGCGATCCTGTCAAACTCGTTTGCGATAGTGGTTTTCCTCGAAGAGGTGACACAACGATATCACATTAAGTAAAGATTTCAATCCAAAATACGTACACATTACTTTACATCAACCCTTTAATTGCAAAAGTCATGACCTAAATTCGTAAAGTTAAAATTACACACGCACGCCTGTAAGTCAGGCTATGCTCACAAAAAGGAGAATAGCCATGCGTTCAATTATTTTTATGTTGTTGTCGCTGATTTTGTCGGGTTGCCAGATCAATCCTTATACTTTTCAGCCTGACTGGACCAGCCCGGACTGGTTCACGGCCGGTAAAGAAGACGCTATGAATGGTGTTCCGGTTAAAGATAACCAGGCTCTGGCCGATAGTTTTAATGACCCTCAGGTTGATCGAGCGGAATATCTTCGTGGCTACGCTGACGGACAGAAAAAAATATGCGAAGAGGGCTTTATTCACGCCTGGGGATTAGCGGGCAAATCATTTCCTGCCAGCTGCGATGCAACTGAAAATGCAGTAAAACTGCATGAATCCTGGCAACAAGGATTGGATGAAAGTATGCGTTCCAGCAGGCTTAATTGAGCCTGCCTTAATTCCTCTGAATATAGCTCACTGTAAGATTTAGCTTAGGTCAAAACAGGGATATTTCTGACATAATGACGGCTTTGATAAACAATGGTATTCTGCCGACAATTCTTAAGGACATCTATTTCCGGGGCGGTTTGGCGGATTCTGATGAGAAATGCAATCTTGATCGCTTTGCTCCGACTCCCCCTGGTGCTAATACTGTTCATTTTAGTAGCCCCTGCAACGGCAGGCTCGTTCACGGAAACGGATAAATCAGTACGTTCGATTGTTTCTGGCATTGTGAGCTACACCCGATGGCCAGCACTGTCCGGCCAGCCTAAGCTCTGTATTTATGCCTCTTCCCATTACAGACAGGCGCTCAGCAGTGAAGATGAACACAACCCGTTGCCCTATAGTCCTGTCATTGTGCATAGCGATCGGGAAGCACTCGCAGCAAGGTGTGATGCCCTCTATTTCGGGAGCGAGTCGCCGGCAAAACAACAGGAAATAATAAATCAATATCAGGGCCAGGCGTTGCTATTAATGTCAGAACAAAATCCTGAATGCGTTATTGGCAGCGCATTTTGTCTGATAATAGAGCACAACCTCGTCAGGTTTTCCGTAAATCTGGATGCGCTGGCGCGCAGTGGCGTAAGAGTCAATCCGGATGTATTAATGCTCGCACGGAATAAGAAGCATGAATAAGGAAGTCGCACCAACACCGCGTCCGACGTTTAAAAGAACGTTGCGACGAATCAGCATGATAAGCGTCATTATAACGATGACGTTTATATGGTTGCTGCTGTGTTTCGCTTCCGTGGTGACATTAAAGCAATACGCGCAAAAAAACCTCGAACTTACCGGCGCCACCATGAGCCACAGCCTTGAAGCCTCTCTGGTGTTCAACGATGCCGTGGCGGCAAATGAAACGCTGGCGACCCTCGGCAAGCAGGGGCAGTTCGCCGTGGCGGAAGTGCTTAACGCACATCATAAACGGTTTGCCTGGTGGTCATGGAACCCGGCGGATAATACCGACACGCTGGGCGCGCTGGTCAACCGGTGGTTGTTCCCTGTTCCTGTCGCACAGCCCATCATACATAATGGCAATGTGATTGGCGAAATTCGTCTGACCGCGCGAGACAGCCTGATTAGCCACTTTATCTGGCTCTCATTTGCGGTCCTCACCGGCTGCATTCTTTTTGCCTCTGCCGTCGCATTGACCATCACCCGCTCGCTACATCATGGCATGGTTGCTGAAATGCAAAACATCACTGACGTTGTGCATGACGTTCGCACTAACCGCAACTTCTCTCGCCGGGTAACGGAAGGCCGCATTGAAGAGTTCCACCAGTTTGGTGAAGACTTCAACAGCCTGCTGGATGAAATGGAAGAGTGGCAGCTCAAGCTACAGGCGAAAAACGCTCAACTGTTGCGTACCGCCATGCACGATCCGCTCACGGGGCTTGCAAACCGCGCCGCGTTTCGCAACAACATTGCGGCATTAATGAACGACGCTTCAGCAAAAACCAATTCTGCCCTGCTCTTCCTGGACGGTGATAACTTCAAGGTTATCAATGACACCTGGGGTCATGCCGCGGGTGACTGCGTACTGATCGAAGCCGCCAAAAGGATGGTCGAGTTTGGCGAAAAACGTCATCAGTCTTACCGTCTTGGCGGCGATGAATTTGCCATGATCCTTTACGGCGTCCACACCGCACGTGAGGTCGAATTTATTTGCGCTGCGCTGTCGCAGCAATTTATCCGTCCGTTTGATCTGCATAACGGGCACACAGCATCAATGTCCCTCAGCATTGGCTTTGCTCTGGCGTGGGAAAATGCCTCCGTTGAAGCATTACTGGAGCAAGCCGATCGCAATATGTATCTGGTCAAAAACCAGCGTTCGAAAACAATATCCTGAAAGGAAGACGATATGTTAAAGCGATACTTTGCGCCGTTAATACTGGCATCACTGGTAATGTCCGGATGCCAGTCATCCCCTGAAGGGAAATTCACGCCAGAGCAAATTGCGGCCATGAAATCCTACGGCTTTAACGAACTGAATGGCGACTGGTCTCTGGGCCTGTCGGATAAGATCCTGTTTGATAAAAATGACGCCAGGCTGCGCCCGGAAAGTGAAACGCAGATCCAGACTATGGCCTCACGCCTGGCGGCAACCGGTCTGAACCACGCCAGGATGGATGGCCATACGGATAACTATGGCGAAGAGAGCTACAACGAAGCGCTTTCGTTAAAACGTGCCAATGTTGTGGCGGATGCCTGGGCGAAGGGCGCGAATATCCCGCGCAGCAATCTCACTACGCGGGGCTTAGGCAAAAAATACCCTGTCAACAGCAACCGCACTGCGCAGGGGCGCGCTGAAAACCGCCGGGTTGCGGTAGTCATCAGCACGCCTTAAGGCTATTTAACGGATGTTCCGGCGAGCGACACGCCTGAAACCGCTCGCCAGCGCAGCCAGTCAATCACAATAAAGACCGCCAGACTGACGCCCATTACCGGCAACGCCAGCCCCAGCAGGAGGCTTATCAGGAACGTCACTCCCCTTCCCCACAGCGGCAATGCCAGCCAGCTTTGACAGAGCGTCTGTACCGGGTTCGCGGCTGACGTTGCAGGGCGACGCATCCACCACATCCGGTATCCCCAGATAATTAACACACACAGCGCAACGCCAAACGCGATGAGCAGCAGCTGATTTGCCAGACCAAACAGGATCCCCATGTGGAAATCCACGCCCCAGCGGGTGAGTTTAGCCATCAGCGGGAAATCCCCGAAGCGAGTGCTGTCCAGCACCTTCAGTGAGTGGGGATCCACGGCAACGGCATCAACCTGCGTTGGCCAGCGGCGATCGATTTCCGTCACCGTCCAGGCCTGGTCGACCCTGCTTGCCGGACGGATCTCAACGTTGTTCGCATCAATCCCTGACTGGCGGGCGACCTGCAATACGTTGTCAAAAAGCGACAGTTTGACTGGCATTTCAGGCATCGTCATTCCCCCGTGATGACCACGATGTTCGGCGTGTTCATCCCTCATTTCCGGCGCACCGGAAAGGGTGGTGTTTACCTGCGGCGTCAGCCAGTTCATCTCTGCACGCAGCTTATCGACGTTGCCACCGGCCCATTGTGACCAGGTTAACCCGGTGACTGAGAACAGCAGCATTCCCGCCAGTAACGTCCAGCCTAAGATCACATGCAGGCGACGACGATTCTGGAAACGATTGTTAATACGGCGCTTCGGTCGGGTGTAGAACCACAGCGCGATCCCGCCCAGGGCAGCAACCCACATCCACGAGGCGGCTAACTCGCTATAGAGGCGCCCGATGTTGCCCAGCATCAGCGAGGTATGCAGATAATCGATAGTCTGACGCAGCGGTAAAATCCCGCTGGTGCCGTACACGGTCATATCCCCTCGAATCTCAAGGCTGGTGGGATCAATAAAAATAGCCCGATGCTCGGAGGGACCCAGCGCCGGGTCGGCAAACATCACGCGGGTCGTTTCGCCCCCTTCCAGCCCCGGACGTACAGCATGTAAACGCAGCGCTGAACCCACGGCCTTTTCCGCCACGGCAATTTGTTCAGCAAGAGGCTGCGCCTCACCCACGGCATCCGTGTGGAGTGCATGATGGTACAGCGCCTTTTCAAGCTGCGGCGTGGCGACATACAGCGTTCCGGTCAGCGCTGCGAAGAAGATAAACGGACCGACAAACAGCCCGATATAGAAATGGAGGCGACGCAGCAGGTTTCCCCATGCCGCGCGCGGAGTGCAGGTAGTCATACTTTTCCTTTTTAAGGCAAAAAGTGAGTGATTTTGTTTTAAAGGGAGAAAGCAGACCGACGCGGCGGCGCGCGGGTATCGGGGTAAAGCCAGGGGAAAAAGTGCCAGTGGCTGACCGCCTGACGAGGCGGTTTCACGCGCAGCCGCTGCAACACCACGCTGAGCAGAACGATAAGCGCCAGCATCACGCCCGGCACATGCGCTAACAGCACGCAGTAGCCGCATGCTTCCGCATGGTCAACTGGCATGGAATGCGGCATATCACCATGATGCTCGTCCATCGACATCATGCTCATGTCGTGGTGCATGCCCGGCATGGCGCTCATGGGATCTTTTTGCAGCGAGACGGAGATCAGCGGCGCCACGACGATCAGCAGGATCGCAAACAGCGCGGTCAATGCCGCTGCGCGTTTCCAGCTATGCTGATGCAGTACGTTATCCACTTACCCTCCACCCAAGAGGCGAACATTGTAAATGATTTATGACGGAAGGGTTAACGCGAGAGGTGCGATGGGATAAAAAAAGGGCCAGCCTTTCGGCCAGCCCTTTCTAACAGGATGTCGCTTAAGCGAATCTTAGTTCAGACGCTCTTTAATACGAGCAGACTTACCAGTACGCTCACGCAGGTAGTACAGTTTAGCTTTACGTACAGCACCACGACGTTTAACAGCAATGCTGTCAACTACCGGAGAGTGAGTCTGGAAGACACGCTCAACGCCTTCGCCGTTGGAAATTTTACGAACAGTGAATGCAGAGTGCAGACCGCGGTTACGAATAGCGATAACCACGCCCTCGAATGCCTGCAGACGTTTTTTGGAACCTTCAACAACCCATACTTTCACTTCCACGGTGTCACCTGGACGGAAGGAAGGTACGTCCTGCTTCATCTGCTCTTGTTCAAGTTGCTTAATAATGTTGCTCATAATTTAATCTCTTATCCTGGGTAAACTGATATTCGGGAGCGTATTACGCATTCCCATCATGTTCATGCTGCTGGTGCGCGTGTTCAGTTTTGAACTCGGCCAGCAACTTTGCTTGCTCTTCAGTCAGAGCCAGGTTTTCCAGAAGTTCAGGTCTTCTAAGCCAGGTTCGGCCCAGCGACTGCTTCAAACGCCAGCGACGTATCTCGGCATGGTTTCCAGACAGTAATACTGCCGGGACTTCCATCCCTTCTAACACTTCAGGACGAGTATAGTGTGGACAGTCCAGCAATCCATCGGCAAACGAATCTTCTGTCGCCGAAGCTTCATGGCCCAGTACACCCGGAATGAACCGGGCAACGGAGTCAATCAGCGTCATTGCTGGTAACTCACCACCGCTGAGAACGTAATCGCCGATAGACCATTCTTCGTCAATCTCGGTTTGAATTACGCGCTCATCTATCCCTTCGTAGCGACCGCAGACCAGAATCAGCTTTTGATTCGTCGCCAGTTCGCTCACGCCCGCTTGATCAAGCTTGCGTCCCTGAGGTGACAGATAAATCACCTTCGCGCCTTCACCTGCCGCGGCTTTTGCTGTGTGAATGGCGTCCCGTAAGGGTTGCACCATCATCAACATCCCCGGTCCGCCGCCGTAAGGACGATCGTCCACGGTACGGTGCCGGTCGTGCGTGAAGTCACGAGGACTCCAGCTCTGGATGCTCAGCAGGCCATTCTTTACTGCCCGGCCAGTTACCCCGTAATCGGTAATCGCGCGGAACATTTCAGGAAACAGGCTAATTATGCCAATCCACATAGCGCCGTCTTTTACCGTTTATCCGGAGAATTTAAAAACCAGGATCCCAATCTACTTCAATGGTTTGAGTAGTGAGATCGACTTTCTTGATAACCTGTCCATCGAGGAACGGAACCAACCGCTCCTTGATGCCAAATGCATCTTTCAGGTTTGCCTTAATGACGAGAACGTCATTTGACCCGGTTTCCATCATGTCGATGACTTTCCCCAGGCTGTAGCCTTCAGTGGTCACTACCTGGCAACCCATAAGGTCTTTCCAGTAGTAGTCACCCTCTTCCAGCTGTGGCAACTGCGACGAATCCACGACAATTTCACAATTAGTCAGCGCATTCGCGGCATCACGATCGTCAATGCCTTTCAGCTTGATGATGATGTCCTGATTGTGGTGACGCCAGCTTTCCAGCTCGACCTCTTCCCACTTACCGCCTTTCTGGATAAACCAGGGCTGGTAATTAAAAATGCTATCAGCGTCTTCAGTGGAGGAAAACACTCTGAGCCAACCACGGATACCGTAGCAAGAACCCATTTTTCCCAATACGATCGGTTCAACAGGTGCTTTATTGCTCATCATGACCACCGTGACAGATTAAGCTGCTTTGTTTGCTGCTTTGATCAGCGTAGCAACGCGATCGGAAACAGTAGCGCCCTGGCCAACCCAGTGAGCGATACGATCCAGATCCAGACGGGTTTCTTCTTCTGCGCCAGCGGCCAGTGGGTTGAAGAAACCAACGCGCTCGATGAAGCGACCGTTGCGTGCATTACGGCTGTCAGTCACAACAACCTGGTAGAACGGACGCTTTTTAGCGCCGTGACGAGCTAAACGAATAGTTACCATAACATCCTCTTGTGTGAATAAAACAACCGGGCCCCATCGAGGAACGGAGCCCGGGTGTCATATTAAAAGCCCGAAAATTTTACTCATTTTCGGGCAAAAAGCAATCTCAAAAGCGATTAACGCCCAGGAAAACCGGGAGGCATCATGCCTTTCATGCCGCGCATCATCTTCGCCATGCCGCCTTTCTTCATTTTCTTCATCATGCGCTGCATGTCGTCGAACTGTTTCAGAAGGCGGTTAACGTCCTGCACCTGCATGCCGCAACCGGCTGCGATACGGCGTTTACGGGAACCTTTGATGATTTCTGGCTTCGCGCGCTCTTTCAGCGTCATCGAGTTGATGATGGCCTCCATACGCACCAGCACTTTGTCATCCATCTGGGATTTGACGTTGTCCGGGATCTGGCCCATGCCTGGCAGTTTGCCCATCAGGCTTGCCATGCCGCCCATGTTTTTCATCTGACGCAGCTGCTCAAGGAAGTCGGTCAGATCGAAACCGTCGCCCTTTTTCAGCTTGCTGGCGAGTTTTTCCGCCTGCGCGCGGTCAACCTTGCTTTCAATATCTTCGATCAGCGACAGCACGTCGCCCATGCCGAGGATACGGGAGGCAATACGATCCGGATGGAACGGCTCCAGCGCTTCGGTTTTCTCGCCCACGCCGAGGAACTTGATTGGCTTACCGGTGATATGACGAATAGAGAGCGCCGCACCGCCGCGGGCATCGCCGTCGACTTTGGTCAGCACCACGCCGGTTAACGGCAGGGCTTCGTTAAACGCTTTCGCGGTGTTTGCCGCATCCTGACCGGTCATGGCGTCAACAACAAACAGGGTCTCTACCGGATTGATAGAGGCATGCACCTGCTTGATTTCGTCCATCATCGCTTCGTCAACGTGCAGACGACCGGCGGTATCCACCAGCAGCACGTCGTAGAATTTCAGCTTCGCCTCTTTCAGCGCCGCGTTAACGATATCGACAGGCTTCTGCGCCACGTCGGACGGGAAGAAGTCTACGCCAACCTGCTCGGCCAGCGTTTCCAGCTGTTTGATCGCCGCCGGGCGATACACGTCCGCCGACACCACCAGCACCTTTTTCTTGTGCTTTTCGCGCAGGAATTTCCCCAGCTTACCAACGCTGGTGGTTTTACCCGCACCTTGCAGACCCGCCATCAGCACGACGGCCGGCGGCTGAGCCGCCAGGTTAAGCACCTGGTTCTCTTCACCCATCGCCGAAACCAGTTCGTTACGGACGATTTTGACGAACTCCTGACCCGGAGTCAGGCTCTTGTTCACTTCATGGCCAACCGCTTTCTCTTTCACGCGGTTGATAAAATCACGCACGACCGGCAACGCGACGTCTGCTTCCAGCAGCGCCATGCGCACTTCGCGCAGCGTTTCCTTGATGTTCTCTTCGGTGAGGCGTCCACGGCCGCTGATGTTGCGCAGCGTGCGCGACAAACGATCGGTTAAATTATCAAACATTGTCTCTCGCCTGGGGTAGAAACGTTAGGTCGCCTGGGCGACACATACACAGAATTTTGCCGGAGTATAACATGAAGGCGCCTTTGTTGTTATGCAACGGTTGGAGCAGGCGTCACGTAACGTTATACTGCTTCTCTTTCTTATTAAGACAACTGTCGACGCCTATATGCCTGTTTTCGCACTGATCGCCCTTGTTGCCTACTCTGTCAGCCTCGCGCTGATCATTCCTGGCCTGCTGCAAAAAAACAGCGGCTGGCGGCGCATGGCTATTCTTTCGGCAGTGATCGCACTGATTAGCCACGCGTTTGCGCTGGAATCACGCATCATTCCCGGCGACGGCAGCGTGCAGAATCTGAGCGTACTGAACGTCGGCTCGCTGGTCAGCCTGATGATCTGTACGGTCATGACCATTGTCGCGTCTAAAAACCGTGGCTGGCTGCTGCTGCCGATAGTCTACGCCTTTGCGCTGATCAACCTGGCGTTAGCCACGTTCATGCCCAATGAGTTTATTACTCACCTGGAAGCCACGCCGGGGATGCTGGTGCATATTGGCCTGTCGCTGTTCTCCTACGCGACGCTGATCATCGCCGCCCTTTACGCCATGCAACTCGCCTGGATTGACTACCAGCTGAAAAATAAAAAGCTGGCGTTTAACCACGAAATGCCGCCGCTGATGGTGATTGAGCGTAAGATGTTCCACATCACCCAGGTCGGTGTGGTTCTGCTGACGCTGACGCTGTGCACGGGCTTGTTTTATATGAAGAACCTGTTCAGCGTGGAGAATATCGATAAAGCGGTCCTCTCCATCATCGCGTGGTTTGTCTATATTGTCCTGTTATGGGGCCATTATCATGAAGGCTGGCGCGGTCGTCGCGTGGTCTGGTTCAACGTAGCGGGTGCGGGCATTCTCACGCTTGCCTATTTTGGTAGCCGCTTCATACAGCAATTTGCTGGCTAAGTAACAAAAGGAGTTCCCCCTGGAACACATCTCTACCACCACGCTGATCGTCATTCTGGTCATCATGGTGGTCATCTCCGCTTATTTCTCTGGCTCTGAAACCGGCATGATGACGCTGAACCGCTACCGGTTACGCCATCGCGCCAAGCAGGGTAACCGTGCCGCGCGTCGTGTCGAAAAGCTTCTGCGTAAGCCGGACCGGCTGATTAGCCTGGTGCTTATCGGTAACAACCTGGTCAATATTCTCGCTTCTGCGTTGGGCACCATCGTCGGGATGCGTCTGTACGGCAACGCAGGCGTGGCGATTGCCACAGGTGTGCTCACGTTTGTGGTGCTGGTGTTTGCGGAAGTGCTGCCCAAAACCATCGCCGCGCTTTACCCGGAAAAAGTCGCCTACCCGAGCAGCTTTCTGTTAGCACCGTTGCTTATTCTGATGATGCCGCTGGTCTGGCTGCTGAATATGGTGACACGGGTGCTGATGCGCATGGTGGGTATAAAGGCAGACGTCACCATTAGTAGCGCGCTCAGCAAAGACGAACTGCGTACCATCGTGAATGAATCCCGCTCGCAGATCTCCCGCCGCAATCAGGACATGCTCCTGTCGGTGCTGGATCTGGAAAAGGTCAGCGTTGACGACATCATGGTGCCGCGCAATGAAATCGTCGGGATTGATATCAACGACGACTGGAAGGCCATTGTCCGCCAGCTGACACACTCCCCGCACGGGCGTATCGTCCTCTATCGCGATTCCCTCGACGATGCCATCAGCATGCTGCGCGTGCGCGAGGCCTATCGTCTGATGACTGAGAAAAACGAGTTCACCAAAGAGGTAATGCTGCGCGCCGCCGACGAAATTTACTACGTGCCGGAAGGCACCCCACTCAGCACGCAGCTGGTGAAGTTCCAGCGAAACAAGAAGAAAGTCGGCCTGGTGGTGGATGAATACGGCGATATACAGGGGCTGGTGACGGTCGAAGATATTCTGGAAGAGATTGTCGGGGACTTTACCACGTCAATGTCGCCTTCCCTTGCGGAAGAAGTCACCCCGCAAAACGACGGGTCAGTGCTTATCGACGGCAGCGCCAACATTCGTGAAATCAATAAAGCGTTCAACTGGCATTTGCCGGAAGACGAAGCGCGGACGATGAACGGAATGATCCTGGAAGCGCTGGAAGAGATCCCGGCGGCAGGCACGCGCGTGCGCATTGAACAGTATGATATTGATATTCTGGACGTTCAGGACAACATGATTAAGCAGGTGAAGGTCCTGCCCGTTAAACCTTTACGCGAAAGTATCGCCGAATAAAATGTAGGCCGGGTAAGGCGAACGCCGCCACCCGGCACTACAGGCAGCACGTTATGCTTTCGCTTTCGCCACGGTCAC
This sequence comes from Enterobacter cloacae complex sp. 397G4, assembly GCF_050031515.1. Lineage (NCBI taxonomy): Bacteria > Pseudomonadati > Pseudomonadota > Gammaproteobacteria > Enterobacterales > Enterobacteriaceae > Enterobacter > Enterobacter cloacae complex sp. 397G4. The sequence continues at coordinate 3,626,482 of NZ_JBLGWE010000001.1, forward strand.
CATCGCAGCGCGAATAGTACGACCGTTCAGGGTATACCCTTTCTGCATCACGCCCAGCACGTTACCCGCGGCAACGTCTTCGGATTCCACCATCGCAATGGCCTGGTGAACGTTTGGATCCAGCGGTACATCCGTATCGGCAATCACTTCAACACCGAACTTACGCACCACATCCAGCATGGATTTCAGCGTCAGCTCAATGCCTTCAATCATCGCCGCGTTATCCGGGTTAGCTTTATCCGCCACTTCCAGCGCGCGATCCAGGCTGTCGATCACCGGAAGCAGTTCGTTGACGAATTTCTCCAGCGCAAATTTGTGCGCCTTTTCAACGTCCAGCTCGGTACGACGGCGCAGGTTTTCCATTTCCGCTTTGATACGCAGTACGCCATCGCGTTCGCGATTCTGCGCTTCTACCAACTGAGCTTCCAGGTTGGCAATTTTTTCATCGCGCGGGTCCACCTGCTCAGCAGACGTGTCTGGCTCTACTGCCTCAACTTCATCGTGCTGTTCCGTGATAATTTCTTCAGGGGCTTGCCCCTCAGGCGTTTTCTGTTCTTTACTACTCATGAATTTCTCCGCGTTTTTCTGCATTCATCTCGCTAACTTCGCTTATTATGGGGATCAGTTTCCTGGATTCAAGGGAACAAGGCAGATTGTCATCATTCATCAGGCACAAGGACCTCCAGAAAATGAATAATCATTTCAGGTGTATTGGGATCGTCGGCCATCCGCGTCACCCTACCGCATTGACGACACATGAAATGTTGTATCGCTGGCTGTGTGGTAAAGGCTATGAAGTGATGGTCGAGCAGCAGATCGCCCAGGAGTTGCAGCTTAAAAGCGTCAGAACCGGCACGCTGGCGGAAATTGGCCAGCAGGCGGATCTCGCCGTGGTGGTCGGTGGCGACGGCAATATGCTGGGCGCGGCGCGAACGCTGGCTCGCTATGATATTAAGGTTATTGGTATTAACCGTGGCAATCTCGGTTTCCTGACCGACCTCGACCCGGACAATGCGCAGCAGCAGCTGGCGGACGTGCTGGAAGGCCACTATATCAGTGAAAAACGGTTTTTACTGGAAGCCCAGGTGTGTCAGCAGGACTGCCAGAAGCGCATCAGCACCGCCATTAACGAGGTGGTTCTCCATCCCGGTAAAGTGGCGCACATGATCGAGTTCGAAGTCTATATCGACGAAATCTTCGCTTTCTCGCAGCGTTCTGACGGGCTGATTATTTCAACCCCGACGGGGTCAACTGCCTACTCGCTTTCAGCCGGAGGCCCAATCCTGACGCCATCGCTGAATGCCATTACTCTGGTGCCGATGTTCCCGCATACGCTCTCGGCGCGTCCGCTGGTGATCAACGGCGACAGCACCATCCGCCTGCGTTTTTCCCATCGCCGTAACGACCTGGAGATCAGCTGCGACAGTCAGATTGCGCTCCCCATTCAGGAAGGTGAAGATGTCCTCATTCGCCGCTGCGATTACCATCTGAACCTGATTCACCCGAAAGATTACAGCTATTTCAACACATTAAGCTCCAAGCTCGGCTGGTCAAAAAAATTGTTCTGATTTTGCATCCAGCACTTTACTGTATATAAAACCAGTTTATACTGTATACAAACACAGTTATGGTTTTTCATACAGGAAAACAATTATGCTGGCACAACTGACCATCAGCAACTTTGCCATTGTTCGTGAGCTTGAGATCGACTTCCATAGCGGAATGACGGCGATTACCGGTGAAACCGGTGCAGGTAAATCCATTGCCATTGATGCCCTCGGCTTGTGCCTCGGCGGTCGTGCTGAGGGGGATATGGTGCGCACAGGCGCCGCCCGTGCCGATCTCTGCGCCCGCTTCTCGTTGAAAGACACACCTGCCGCCCTGCGCTGGCTGGAAGCGAACCAGCTCGAAGACGGACGTGAGTGTTTACTTCGCCGCGTCATCAGCAGCGATGGCCGCTCCCGCGGTTTTATCAATGGTACAGCGGTTCCCCTTTCCCAGCTTCGCGAGCTGGGCCAGCTGCTCATCCAGATCCATGGTCAGCATGCGCACCAGCAGTTAATCAAACCCGAACAACAGAAAGCCCTGCTTGATGGCTACGCAGGTGAGTACGCGCTTACTCAACTCATGGCGGAGCACTATCGTCAGTGGCATCAAAGCTGCCGCGAACTTGCGCAGCATCAGCAGCAAAGCCAGGAGCGTACCGCGCGCGCCGAGCTGCTGGAATATCAGCTGAAAGAGCTGAACGAATTTAACCCGCAGGCGGGTGAATTTGAGCAAATCGACGAAGAGTACAAGCGTCTGGCCAACAGCGGTCAGCTGCTTTCCACCAGCCAGACTGCCCTTAACATGCTGGCGGATGGCGAAGACGTGAATTTGCAGAGCCAGCTGTATAACGTGCGTCAGCTTGTGACCGAACTGACCGGCATGGACAATAAGCTTTCTGGCGTACTGGAAATGCTGGAAGAGGCCGCGATTCAGATTTCAGAAGCCGGGGATGAGCTGCGCCACTATTGTGAACGTCTGGATCTCGACCCGAACCGTCTGTTCGAACTTGAGCAACGCATCTCCCGTCAGATTTCACTGGCGCGTAAGCATCACGTAACCCCGGAAGAGCTGCCGAATTACTATCAGTCTCTGCTGGAGGAACAGCAGCAGCTGGACGATCAGGCCGATTCCCTTGAAACCTTGTCTCTGGCGGTCAATCTGCATCATCAGCAGGCGCTGGAAACGGCGAAACGGCTGCATGACGTGCGGCAACACTATGCGCTGGAGCTTAGCCAGCACATTACCGACAGCATGCATACGCTGGCGATGCCGCATGGGGTGTTCACCATAGATGTTCGCTTTGAAGAGAATCACCTGACGGCGGAAGGCGCAGACCGCGTAGAATTCCGCGTCACCACCAACCCGGGCCAGCCTTTGCAGGCGATTTCGAAAGTGGCTTCCGGCGGTGAACTGTCGCGTATCGCCCTGGCCATTCAGGTGATTACCGCCCGTAAAATGGAAACCCCGGCGTTGATTTTCGATGAAGTGGATGTGGGTATCAGCGGCCCGACCGCGGCCGTTGTCGGCAAACTGCTGCGTCAGTTAGGTGAATCGACGCAGGTCATGTGTGTGACTCACCTGCCGCAGGTCGCCGGTTGTGGTCATCACCACTTTATCGTCAGCAAGGAAACCGATGGCGAAATGACGGAAACGCACATGAAGCCGCTGGATAAACGCTCACGCTTGCAGGAGCTGGCACGCCTGCTCGGCGGCAGTGAAGTCACCCGCAATACGCTTGCGAATGCGAAAGAACTGCTGGCGGCATAAACTTTTTCGGGATCTCAGGGTCATACAGAACAACAAAAACGCCGCCAGACCGGTTTCAAAGTGGGGCAAGGTCTATTATCATCGGCATATTACATATGAGCCGCGTACTGCTCGGGCCCGAAAAGGAATCAAATCACTATGCGCTGTAAAACGCTGACCGCTGCCGCAGCGGTTCTTCTGATGTTGACCGCAGGCTGTTCCACTCTGGAGAAAGTGGTTTACCGTCCTGACATCAACCAGGGGAACTACCTTACCCCCAACGATGTGTCCAAAATCCGCGTGGGTATGACACAACAGCAGGTCGCTTATGCCCTGGGAACCCCGATGATGTCCGATCCGTTCGGCACAAACACCTGGTTCTATGTATTCCGCCAGCAGCCTGGTCATGAAGATGTGACCCAGCAAACCCTGACGCTGACCTTCAGCAGTGCCGGCGTGCTGACCAACATCGACAACAAGCCTGCCCTGACCAAATAATCAGGCGTCAGCAACGCAAAAAGGTGCTCATTGAGCACCTTTTTTGTATCTGAATTCTTACGCAGAATCGTAGTCCCGGTAAGCGAAGCGCCACCGGGGGAGAAAGCGTTACTTACCCGATTTCTCCGCTCGCTGACGGCGCAGCTCTTTCGGATCAGCAATCAGCGGGCGATAAATCTCAACCCGATCGCCATCCTTCAGCGCATCAGCAAGCTTAACCGGACGGCTATAAATGCCGACTTTATTCTTCGCCAGGTCAATATCACGGCGAAGTTCAAGGATGCCGGAGGCCCGGATAGCCGCCTCAACGGTGGCGCCCTCTTCAAGCGTCACGCGCTGCAAATACTGCTTCTCCGGCAGCGCATACACCACCTCAACAGCAATCTTATGCGACACTGTAAACCTCTTTGGCGCGCGTGGTGAACGCCTGAACCATATTCGAGGCCAGCTCTTTAAAGATACGGCCAAACGCCAGTTCGATCAGCTTATTGGTAAATTCAAAATCCAGATGAAACTCAATGCGGCAGGCGTCAGCGCTCAGCGGCGTAAACTTCCACCCCCCCATCAGTTTTTTAAACGGACCATCCACCAGATGCATCAAAATACTCTGATTGCTCGTCAGGGTATTGCGCGTGGTGAACGTTTTGCTGATCCCCGCTTTGGAGACATCCACGGCCGCAGTCATCTGCGTCGGGCCGGATTCCAGCACCCGGCTACCGGTGCATCCCGGAATAAATTCCGGATAGGACTGAACGTCGTTCACTAACTGATACATTTGTTCCGCGCTGTAAGGAACAAGCGCGGTACGGCTAATCTGAGGCATAGCATTTTCCATGGTCACACAACAGACAAATAATAACATTTATCACCTGTTAAAAAAACGCTAAGCCTTATCTCGTGCTAAGATAGCGCGTTAGACCTCACAGGACGCAATGAGGTGACTTTTTAAAATCAGATTACCGACGGCTTTACGACACTTATGACGAAGAAAAAAGCACATAAACCTGGTTCGGCGACCATTGCGCTTAACAAGCGTGCTCGCCACGAGTATTTCATCGAAGAAGAATTCGAGGCAGGCCTTGCGTTGCAGGGCTGGGAAGTAAAATCGCTGCGTGCCGGGAAAGCCAATATCGGCGACAGCTACGTGATCCTGAAAGACGGTGAGGCCTTCCTGTTCGGCGCGAACTTTACGCCGCTGACCGTCGCCTCTTCACATTACGTCTGCGATCCTACCCGCACCCGTAAGCTGCTGCTGAACAAGCGCGAACTGGAATCCCTCTACGGACGCATCAACCGCGAAGGCTTCACCGTGGTGGCGCTCTCTTTGTACTGGAAAAATGCCTGGTGCAAAGTGAAAATCGGCGTGGCGAAAGGTAAGAAACAGCACGACAAACGTACTGACCTGAAAGCACGCGAGTGGCAGCTCGACAAAGCACGTATCATGAAAAACGCAGGACGTTGATTCTGCGCACTTATTGTACTATTCAATAAGTTAGCGTTTCGGGCTGGTGTCGAGGAAGTAAAATCTGGTATACTGAGTTCAACACTATTGGGGCTGATTCTGGATTCGACGGGATTTGCGAAACCCAAGGTGCATGCCGAGGGGCGGTTTGCCTCGTTAAAAGCCGCAAAAAAATAGTCGCAAACGACGAAAACTACGCTTTAGCAGCTTAATAACCTGCTAAGAGCCCTCTCTCCCTAGCTTCCGCTCTTAAGACGGGGATCAAAGAGAGGTCAAACCCAAAAGAGATCGCGTGGAAACCCTGCCTGGGGTTGAAGCGTTAAAACTAATCAGGCTAGTTCGTTAGTGGCGTGTCTGTCCGCAGCTGGCGTGCGAATGTAAAGACAAACTAAGCATGTAGTACCGAGGATGTAGAAATTTCGGACGCGGGTTCAACTCCCGCCAGCTCCACCAAATAAAACAAGGGGTTACGTGAAAACGTAGCCCCTTTTTCTATTCTAATGGCGGCAAAATGGCGACAGGCTTTTGGACTGGCGACAAAAAAACCCGCTTTGAAAGCGGGTTCTTTTTAAAAATTCATGTGCCCTTGCCCATCCTTTCCCGGATGTGGGGGCGCAGAAGAAATCACATTAGGCTTTATGATATGCCTAACAAATGTTTCATGCGTGACAAAAGTACAACCGCAGTTGATATTTTGGCACTGGTTGTAACGTTCTTTGGTTGTTGCTGATACCTGAAAACTGCTTCTTGTATGGGCTGCCTGGCCGCACTCTGGACAATTCATCATTCCGGTTATCCCACCACTTTTGCCAAAATCACAATAATGATACATTATTATTCAATTTTGAGAACCCATTACTCCATTTCGAGATCATCAATCTTCACTTCAAGTTCCAGAGCCGTAGTGAAACCATTATCTGCACTGACACTATGCGTCAGGGTGGTAATGGTCCATTCGGCATCATCAATGGGCTGTTTAAAGCCGCTCACCTTCACCGGCATTTCGGTATACAGATCAGCCCTCCCCTCTGCAAGCTGCAGGGAGAATGTTGCTACCCCGCGCTGCAGGCGCTCCCACTGCATCTTTGCCGCTCGCTCTGCATTGCTGCGGTTTGCATAAGTTCTGTTGAGTACCAGCACGTTTTCATCCGTTCCAACCAGGTAATCTCCCTGTTTTGCTTCCGGCTCCTTTGCCGCAGTGGTTTTCTTTCGACGGCGCTTAACCTTTGCTGTCTCTTTTTTCTTTGGCTCACGGGTATGGAGCCAGCTGGCAATTACCCCCGTATAGGCATCGCGATCAGCCAGGGTAAAACGATGACCGTCACCGGCCTGGCGGGTGATGGTGATAACCGGCAGCGGCTTACCGCTTGCCGTTCTGCCCTGCCCCTGGCGGATAAACAGCAGATTGCCGTCCTTAACTGAGGCTATCGCCCCATACTGCCGCGCCAGCTTCATCAAAAAGCTGGCGTCGCTTTCATTAGTCTGGTCAAGATGATCAACAGGCTTGTCCAACAGGTCCTTTCCCAGCGCCATCTTTAATTTATGCCTGCCCGCGATTTCCTTCACGACTTCGCCCACCGTTGTCTGGTGCCAGGACTTTTCACGCCGCGTATTAAGGGTTTCACGGAAATCTGCACTACGCGCGCGGATTGTGAGACGGTCAGGCGCGCCGCTGTGCTCAATCTCATCGACAGTAAACGTCCCTTTCGGAAAAAGAGGCTGACCTTTCCACCCCAGCGCAAACTGAATAATTGCCCCCCGACGCGGCAGAACGATTTTCCCGTCCGAGTCGTCCAGCTCCAGATCAAGCTGGTCCGCTTCAAAGCCCCGGTTATCCGTCAGCGTCAGACTCATCAGGCGCGCATCCAGCAAGGTAGTCACATCTTTACCTTCAATGATGATGCTGAAACCGGGGGTTTTACTGTTCAGGTTCAGGAGTTCAGAGCTGAAATTCAATGCAGTAACCCCCCAACCGTATTTTTCAGATTGCCTATCGCAGAGGTAGCGGAGTCCTGCAAATTACTGAGCTGATTGCTGAGGCTGCCAAACATATCAGACAGCGATTCATCCACCCGTTTCAGGCTCAGCGAAAATTCGATGCGCCGGGGCATACCGCTCTCAAAAAATTCTGTTTTTGTCTGGCTCAGACTCTCGATCACAAACATGCCGTAAATCGTCCCGCTCCCCTCAATCAAGGGCCAGGCTTTCCCCAGCTCCGCCATCTGCTCCAGCGCCAGCAAAGACAACCTGCCGCCGGTAATCTCCGGCAGCAGGACGCCGGACAGCGTAAGCGAATCGTTATCCGGCCCAAGAAACTGCGTTGTCGGGCGCCGGTTTACCCGGCTGTTAGCAGCGTGCCGCCAGCTGCGCTGATACTGCAGCTCCTGATAGGGTACGGTGCGCAGCATGAATACGTATAACCCCAGCACCATCATCATTATTCGTAACCCCCTCGATCACTGAAATTACTGCGTGTTTTTGCCCTGGCCCTGCGCTCTCGCTCATCAAGCTGCCGGGCCACCTCTCGGGCGATATCCTGCGCGCTTTGCCCTGGCTGGGCGACAATATGAATTGGCGCGCTTATCTCGTACTTAATGACCTGCGGCTGTCTTTCTGCCTTCGCCGACGGCGCCGGTTGCGTCCTGACAGGTACACTGTGCGGATGAAGTGGTGCGGCTTCTGCCGGGGCAGCCGCCAGGCCCATTACGCCAGCGACCACGGAAGCGAACACCTTCTGGCGCATAGCCATCGGGTCAGCCCTGTTATCCGTGATTTCCGTAATGGCCGGTGCTGGCATGACAGCCGCAGCGATATCAGCCAGCTCCGCAGCACGCTCCCGACCAGGACGATTTACCGGGGCGTTAACAATCTCAGGCGGCAGTATTAACCTGCTTTCAGGCCGTTGCTCCGGGCTGGCTGTTACATCACGAACCGGGCTTACCGTTGCCGCCAGTTTCACCAGCTCAGTTGTACGATTGATTACCGGAAGATTTGCCGGACCGTTCACACTATCAGGCGGCAGAACTATCGCGCGTTCAGGATATTGTTTAGCGCTGGCCAGTTCCGTCCGGGATGGATTGAGCGTTGCCGCCACCCTTGCCAGATCAGCAGTCCGTTTCCTGCCGGTGACATTGGCGGGCCCGTTAACGATCTCTGGGCCATTCTCACCCACGATGCCGAACTGGCCGCGAGGAATGGTACCGCCGCTGTCGTACATGCCAGCAAAACCCATCGGCGGGAATCCGCCAGGCGGCAGCACCACTTTACCGTCTCTGTTTACCGTGGCTGGCTGCTGCCGCATGACCTGCTCAGGAAGCTTCGCTTTGGCCGCTTCCTTGCTGACAATGCCAAGTTTTTCAAGCAGCCAGGACACGCCCGATTTAAGCGAATCCAGCGGGTGCATGACCATGTTCAGCCCTGCCGCCAGCGCCTCCCCAAACTGCCGCCCCATCGACGCCGCGCTTTGCAGTTCTGCAGAGGTGGATTTAACCGGCGTCAGCAGATCAGTAAACCAGCCCCACAATGCCTGGACCTTGTCACCTATCCACTGGAAAACAGGCTGCAGTGGCTCAAACGCCGCACTGATAGGCGCAGCTGCAGCTTTGAATCCTTCAACCACTCCGCCTAAAAATGCGCTTATCGGCTGCCAGTATTTCCAGACAACCAGCGCCACGCCAGCCAGCGCCGCCACAACGAGCCCTATCGGACTAAGCAGGGCGCCCAGCAATCCAGAAATCCCGTACAGCGCAACGCGAAGGAGGGCCAGCGGGCCGGACGCCAGAAAACGCAGCACGCCACCGGCTGCGGATAATCCCCCGCGCAACGCGGCCAGCGGATTCATTACCATGCCGATAATGTTGCGAATACCAGACATTCCGCCGCGAAGGACAGCAAGCGGCGCACCGGCCAGCGCTTTCAGCGCATTGCCAGCCAGCCCGGCAGAACGGCGCAGGGAGTTAAGGGGAGACGCCAGCAATCCGGTGCTGCTGCCGGATGCCGCCAGGCCACGGCGCAACAGGGAAAGCGGCGCATTTGCCAGCCAGGACAGCGCGCCCCCGGTGCGGGTCACTGCAGACATAACGGAGGGGAGTGTTTTTACACCCAACACGGACAGGCCAAAACGGATCACCGCCAGCGGCCCCAGAACGGCAGCCACGGCCACCGCCAGCGTGCCGAGCACAACGGTGATCGCAGCTGTGGCTGCAGCCACTTTCATCAGCGTGCCCGCCAGCTGCGGGTTAGCCTCAACCCATCGACGCAGTGCCCCGGTAACGTTTTTGACGTACCCCATGATATCCATCAGCGGCTGGCGCAGGGTTTCACCCAGGCTACTGAAAGCGTTCTTCGCGCCCGTTTTAACAAGCAACCACTGCGCGGAAAGTGAATCCTTATTGATATCGGATTCTTTCTGCATGGAGCCGTTAGCCTCAGTGCCTGAGGTGAGTTTCAGCTGTCGCTGCAGCTCCGGCAGGTTGTTTGCAAGCTTCGCCGCATCGTCGCCAAACTCCTTGCCAAATATCATCGTCATGGCGGACAGGCGCTTATCCTGCGGCAGCTTGTTGACCTTCTCCAGCACGCGCTGAATGGTTCCCATTGCGTCCTTTGTCATCTGCTTTTCAATCTCTTCAGGATGGAGTTTCAGCAGATCCATACCTTCCATGAACCGCTTGCTCTGCATGGTTGCAATCGACAGTTCGCGCACCATCGCATTTGATGCGCTGGCGGCAATTTCAGGCGCGGCCCCCAGAGAAAGGAAGGTGGAACCCAGCGCGGCCGCCTTTCGGAAATCAAGCCGGTCAGCCACGCCACCCATGCGCTGCAGCACATTGATGATATCGCCGCCCTTAGACATGGCGTTATCGTCCAGGTAGTTCAGGGCATCGCCAAGCTGTTCAATATTTCGGGTCGGCACTTTATACAGCTGCGCGATTTTCCCCAGCCCCTCCGCCAGCTCATCAGCGGGCAGCTCGAATGCCGTTGCGGCCTTTGCTGCAGTGGATGCAAAGGCCAGCAGGTCACGCTTCTGGTCTTCGTAAGAATCGTTCTGGTTTGTCACGCCCATGCGGGCGCCACCTTCAACCAGCGCGGCATAGTCAATGGCGCCATTCTCCATCGGCAGCTGTTCACTGGCGGCCTTAATGGCATCCTGCATGTCGTAAAACTGTTTTGTGCGTTTGCCGTTGTCGTCCCGCAGCCCGTTAACCTGCTTTGCCACGCCTTTCATCGCATCTTCCATGCTGGCATAGCTTTTAACGGCTGCCATCACCGGCGCGCCCATCGCCAGCCCGGCGGCAGTAGTCGTTGCTCCCGCGCCCGCGATACGATCCCGCACCTCAAGACGCCGCGAATACTGATCGCGGACGGCGTTCATACGGGCCTGCTGCTCGCCCAGGCGTTTAAGGGATTTCTGCTGTCGGTCCAGCGCCTGCCGGGTTTCGTCGGCATTCTGCCGCAGCTCACGCTGGGCACTGCTCAGCTTTTTGGTGTCCAGCCCGGCCTCATTGAGCGCAAGACGCTGACGCTGCACCGACTGACGCAGGCCGTTATATTTGCTCTGCAGCTCGTTAACGCGGTTTTTTGCCTGCTCAAGCAGACGAGCCTGCGCCGCCGTCGGGCGGTTAGTTGCCGAGAACTGCGTGGCAAGCTTCGCCGCTTCTTCGCGTGCGGCTTTAAGACTGTTGCCGGTGACGGCGAGCTGCGCGCTTGCCTTGCGGAAACCGTCAATACGGCCCGCCTGGGCGTCCAGTTCTTTTAATCTTGCGCGGCTTTGCTGAATGGCGGTAGCCAGCTCTTTAGAGCTGACCTGCGCTGATCGGAATGGGCGGGTGAGCTTATCAACCGCCTTTAGAATTACCTGCAAACGCAGGTTAGTGTCACTCATCGCTGGCCCCGCTTCTCTGAATCGCTTTATGCCGCCACTCCAGCACTTCGGTCAGCGGCATAACGTCAGTGACGGACGGCGGCCAGTGAAAAATGGTGGCGATATCAGCCACCAGGTCTTCTACCGTCAGGCTGTCGGCAAACCGGCAAGCACCGATTTCTTCAACAAAAAAGTGACCACCTCAACCGACAGCGCGGTGAGATCGGCGGGGTCCATTTCAGCCATTTCCTGGGCGGTCAGCGCGGGCGTGGAGATGCGGGGAATAATCGTCATCATCGCGCCGACGTCCATATCCATGATCGCCTGCAGACGGGTGCCACGCAGCGCGCCGGACTGCGGCTTGCGCAGCACAATTTCGGCAATTTCGGTTTTACCGCGTTTGATTGGGGTGTCCAGCTGTACGGTTTTTTCAGTCAGTTGTTCGCTCATTGTCATTTCCTGTTAATAAGGTACTGGCGCGGCTGCCCGCGCCTTTAAAGTAGATCAGAGGCCCAGGGCGTTGCGGTGTTCTTCCATCAGGTCCACGCCATCAACGATTTCAATCATGTTGATCACATCAACCTCATAGAGCACCTCGCCGTTAATGGTCAGCTTCGCGTAGCTGTTGGTGCTGCTGACTTTTGTGGTGTTGCTCTCCCCGGTTTTCCATTCGCCGGAATCGACTTCTTTATGTCGCCCGCGCACAACCAGCTCAACGGCCTGCACTTCGCCGGTATCGTCACGCTGAATGGAGCCGGTGAAACGCAGCTGGATACCGTCAACGGTGGCTTTACCCATCTGTTTGAATAACAGCAGTTCGGTGCCACCGATTGAAAATTCCGTGTCCAGCGCGCCATCATCCAGCCCCAGATCAACATCAGCCGAACCGGGCATACCGCCGCCGCGATACTTTTCAAACTTGCGGCCGAATTTAGGCAGGGTCAGAGACTCAACAATCCCCTGATAGTTATTCCCGTCGTTAAACAGGTTCAGGTGTTTTAACTTGCGTGGTAAAGCCATATTGTCCCCTTACGCGCTGACCTGGCTGGAGAAATCCAGCAGATACTGATCGGTGATGCGCTGGCGCAGCATCAGGTTTTCCAGAGGCGGTACCGGCGTATAGTCGTAATCGATAGTGAGCTTCCCGGCTTTCAGGGAATCTTTATCGTTTACGGACTCATCCAGCCAGCAGTCGGCACCGATGATGTAGCCCTGCGTTTTCAGGTTACGCAGTTTGGCGCGAATACCTTCGATAATGTCGCGGGCCAGTGACGGGTTAAGCACGCCATCCACCGCCCACATGTGCGCTTCGGCGATGGTGTCAGCCAGTACCTGCGCGGTGCGGGTGTAGTTTTCAAAGGCAAACAGTGGATCGTCACTGAGGCAACGGGAACCCCAGAAGCGGAAGCCGTCTTTGCGGATCAGCGTGGTGACATCGTTCTGGTTCAGCAGCCCCGCATCGGTTGCCGGGTCCTGCAAATCCCAGAACACATCAGCAGAAATGCCGGTGACGCCATTCACGCCCACGTTGGACAGGGATTTGTGCCAGCCGGTCTGTTCGTCAATTTTGGCACGCAGGCCAAGCGCACGGGCTGAGGCATAAGCCGTTGCGTCAGCATTCAGCACGGTGTCAAAACTGATGAAATCAGGCCAGATCAGCATCCCCTCGCGCTGGCTGAAATTAGCGCGGTAAGCAATGGCCTCCTCTACCGTTTTACAGCCGTAGGCTGACAGATAGGCGAACCCGCGCAGACTCTGCGCCACGCTCAGCAGCTCAGTGGCAACTGCCTGCGTATCGTGCCCCGGCACGCCAAGAATGCGCGGCTTAACGCCGAGCTGGGACTGCGCAGATAACAGCGCTTTCATCCCCGTTTTTTTACCGTCGGCTGTCACGCCGCCGATAATGTTGGAGGTTGTCTCCGCTTCGGTTTCACCCTGTGCAACGCGCACAACGACGGTCACGGGTTTAGCCTGGTCGGCAATTGCATCCAGCGAGCGGGCCAGCGTGCCGGACTCGCCTGCTTTACCGCTGGCGGTCAGCACGTCGGTGAGCAGGACCGGTTTATTGAGGGGGAACACGGACGCATCTGCATCATCGCCGGTACAGACCATACCGACAATTGCCGTGCTTACTGTTGAAATAGGGCGGGTGCCATCGTTGACCTCAACGACACGCACACCGTGGTGATAATCCTGAGCCATACGGCGAACCCTCCGGTGTTTAGGTTTCGCCCTATGGTGAAGTGAATCAACTTTGTAGACAGCTTCACTGCATTGTTCTGTTATCCATACAATGCCGCAGGGAATTTCCGGTAGAGTGTAGACATACCCACATCAAAAATTAATGCGACACGTTGCCGCGACTCTCCTGCTTCCAGCAGTCTCCCCGCCTGCGCCCATTGTTCCGCTGTGAGTTTTGGTCGCCTGCCGCCGATACGCCCTTGCTGCCTGGCTGCTGCTAATCCGGCTCGGGTGCGCTCAACGATTAGCTCACGTTCCATTTCAGCAAGGGCTCCCATAACATGGAAAAAGAAACGCCCCATAGGAGTTGATGTGTCAATGCTATCGGTCAGGCTGCGGAAATTTATCCCTCTCCCGCGCAGGTCTTCGATTAGCGTAACAAGATGTCGCATGCTCCTGCCTAATCTATCCAGCTTCCAGACTACCAGCGTGTCTCCTTCTGAGAGTGTGCGCAGGACCTTTTTTAGCCCTGGCCGATCTGAGGTTTTTCCGCTCATTTTGTCCTCAAATATCAGCTCACATCCTGCGCACTCAAGCGCATTTCGTTGTAAAACTGTGTTTTGGTCATTTGTTGACACCCTCACGTAACCGATTTGCATGATTTTTCGCCCATAAAAAAGTGGTGAATGATGCCACCATTTTATCGAGCATGGTCATTTCTGACTGTACTGCAGAGAATGGCCAACACGGACAATCATGACCGTGGTGGATAAAAAACCTTCGTTTGGGAGAGGGTGCAAAACTGCCCGCCGCAACAGGTACGCTTGCCACCCCTGGATGGATCACACTGCCGTTAAGCGGAGGACGGGATTTAATAATTCAATGGGGGATTGTGACAAATGGTGGAAGTGGTACAGCCGGAAATGCGCAATTACCTATAGCTTTTCCAAAATACTTTTTAGGAGGAGCTTTCGGCCCATTCGATACCAGCAATGGCGGCTTCTCAGTATCGTTTGCTACAAGGTCTTTAACGGAGTTTGCCGCAGTGTTCCGTGATGTTTCTAATGCGCCATACCCACATATTCCGGTTAGGCTTCAATCATCAAGCTATATTGCCATAGGCTTTTAAACGTTCGTTTGGGGGAAGCGGCGAAAAGGGCTGTTGGAATCGGTGCAAATCAGATACCGGATATGACTGCATTCACATCTGATCTGCGATGGTTCAAATTACCTGGCGGCCATATTGTGCAGGTGTTTTCGGTTGATGTTTACAGCACGGACGTAGAGGGAACGCCAGCGGTTTATCCGATAGCATTCCCTTATTCGTTACTGGCTATATCCGCCATATGGGTAGACCCAACGCAGACAGAAGCACCGACGTACAAAATCATCGGTGGTGATCGAACGCTCGCAAAAATTAAAACATCAAAGGCAGGAAAGTACGGGACTATGATTATAGCCATCGGTAAATAACGTTCGTTTGGGAGAAGCGGCAAAACTCGCCGCTGCGAGCGGCGTTTTGTCTAATAGCGGCTGGGCGAAATTCCCATTAATCGGCGGCATTACGTTAATGGTGCAGTGGGGACGATGGGAGGGAGGTGTAACAAGCACTACGTATAAGTGTGATATAACTTTTCCCGTGGCGTTTCCTACGGCCTGCTTCGGCGTATATTCAAGCGCAGGCGTGAGGGCATCCGATTATGATTATGTGCCAATTTATAGAACTTTAAGGCAAGCTGTTTCAATCGGCTACCCAACGAAAACGGGTGTTCACGCTCAGTTCTTCCTTGACGATACTCTGCCTGGTAATTCCCGTATGTTTACGTGGTTTGCAATAGGGTTTTAATTTAATCCTGTATCTAACCCGACTGTATAAAAATAAAGCCCTTACGGGCTTTATTTCACTCAGGCCAATTTTTTACTACGTAACCGTTGTTTACTGCCTCAATGAGAATCCATTGAGGTATTGCAGGCAACGCTATGTCAGGCCATCCCTCACTCTCAGGCCAAACTTTAAACTTTTGCCTTACATCCAAAAGTTCCGCTTGCTGCTCAGAGGTTAATAAAACATTGTTGATAGTGTAATCAGAAACAAGCATTCGATCTGTACTGACGATGAATTCATCGCGCAAAGCACGGGCGCGTGCCTGGATTTGTTCCGGGCTTTCTTCCACAATGGGAATATCAATCCAGATCGGAAAACCATCAGATCCAATGCCACGCAATTTCCCTTCTGGTGGCGTCGCGGAAAATTCGCTAAAAACACTATCCTCCACTTCGATTAAATCATTAGGAAGACTACCTGCATTTACATAAGACTCCTTTAAAGCTACGGGGTAAAAAGCATTATTTGCAGGGCTAAACCAATAGTTCATAACGCACTCCTTAGTTTGAGTCTCAGATCGTAAGTGCGGTTTCGTAAAATAATTATCTAGCTACTTTGTGTGAGTAATAACACAATACTTTGAGGTCAGTAGCCGACAGCGAACCAGTAAACGCTACGCTCAAAAGGTTGCTGGACGCCGTTCACTGTTCTGGCGCACAAGGCAAACGCACTGGTTTTATCCCTGATAAATCCATTAGTCATAGTTACCATGCTCACATCAGCGGAATCAGTTGTGTGGGCCATAGTGACCAGGCATAAACCACCTACGGGAAATGCGATTGGGAATTTAAAAGAATAATTACTCGCACCGGTTAAAAGCCCCCACTGCAACAGCATTTTTTTGCCTCCAGAAACGGGAATATATAGCCAGCCATTAGCACCGATCTGTGCAGTGGCCGCCTCCATTTTTGCCGCTTCTCCCAAACGAATATTTAAATCAGCTTTCATCTTCCCAAACATGCTGCATGATTTCCATCACCCGCTTTTTATCTTCGTCCAGTTTTAAGCCGATCAGCTCCAGGCCGTTAGCGCTTCCCTTGCGTATGCGGATTGCCGTTTTTGGATAGAGAGGACGCAAATTTCGGTAAAGCTCTGATTTAAGGGGTTCCAGTGTTGCCCGGCTTATCTTCTGCTCTTTATCGATCATTATTTCTATGCGCATAGATTCCCCCTAACTGGTAGCGTCCATTGTGCGGCTGTACTCATGGTTACGTATTTTTGCCATCAGCTCGTCAGTCAGCTCAGAAACCCACTGGATTGCCAGCCGCTTTTCTTCGTCGCTGCAATCGCTTGCCGCTACCAGCTTTAAGAAAAAATCAATGCGCTGAAGTTTCAATGACTCCAAAAGATAATCCTGCATTTTCCCTCCTTTTACGGCCACTTACGCAATATAACTGTATGTATATCCACTGTTTATATATACAGTATAGTACCAATTTCTAAATGTAAAATGCTTTTTTGTCCTTCAATAAGAAAGACCTGATATGAGTCAAAAACAGAAAAAATATCCGATGTGTCAGTAATACCGGCGCCATTTGTCATCCTCACGCAGCCGCCCGTTCTGGTAAAATATCCGCAGCCCTCCCCCTGACGGAAGGCTGCCGCCGCGTAAAAGTAAATTCACCTCGTACTCACTGCTATCGAACCCTCTGGACCGCAGCTCATACTCCAGCTGTAGGCGCTGCTGCTCAGAAATATCCTGCCTGTACGCCTTTTTCCGTTTCGGTTTTACCAGCCTGAGCCGGGCGACCAGCTCCCGCCGTTCCTTTTTGCCCATGCCGTGCAGATAGTCCTGCAGCGCCTTTTCATCCATGGACGTAATAGCCGGTACTTCGCCCCCTGTCTGGTTCAAATTTTCAACAGGGGGACAGTTATTGCCACGAGTCCAAGGGGCGCAAGCGCCCTGGTCGGCTGTCGCCTCCTGAAGGTCAACGGCTTTACGAACCATTTTCCACTTCACTGCGTGAGTGCAGATCCGGCCCTCAATAATCGGGGACCAGATGCCATAAATACGGACACCGTGATCGCCGTAGGCGCTCGGCTCGTCGTTCAGTTCATAGGCAGTTCTGACAAGGTGATGTTTACGGGGAACCAGGACGCCGCCCTGCTTCATGATGTAGGTGGCAAAACAGCCAGCATCAGCTGCGGCCAGAACAGCATCCAGGCGCGGGTTTTCCAGTACCGGCGCGCCTGCCTTCTTGTCCCCCTGCAATCTGGCAGCCTGACCGGCCAGCAGACGCAGCTCACGGTAAGCCTGGCGGCCAGGGATACCAAAGAAGCGGAATTGCTGGACACGGTGCAGCGAAGCCCAGGCGTTTACGTTCTCAGCGTTATCTCGCAGTGATCTGCCCGTTTCTTTACTGATTTCCTGCGCCAGCCCGCGCCCGTCGATATTCTTGCTGATGTATTTGGCGATATAGCTGGTCGGTGTACCCTTGCGCGGGTTGATAAGCTCAGACTTGAAGCGCGGCCCGGTATTGGTGCCCAACTCCTCCCGGTCCTCACGAATGGCGAATTTACGCAGCAGCGCGGTGATGGATTTGCGGTCTTTTTTGCGCATGAAGCAAAGCAGGTGCCAGTGCACGGTGCCGTCATGGTGCGGTTCAGCAACGCGGACGCCATACCAGCGCAGCCCGGCTTTGTGCATCGCCTTACGGAAGGCGGCGAACATATTCACCAGGTAATCGCTGCTCTGGCGGACCGTAGCACTGGTCCATTTCGGGTTTGGCCTGCCGTTATTAAGCGTCGCGTGAAAGCGTGACGGGCAGGTGATGGTATAGAACACGGCGCATTCGCCACGCATTTCTGCGATCAGCTCCAGCCCCTTAACGCAGGCCATCATTTCGTTGCGCCGGTGCGCCGGATTGCTGCTGCTGGCGTTTACCACTTCTTCCAAATCCAGCGTGTCACCTTCGGCGTTAACCAGCTCATGCGAGCGGAAAAACTCCAGTGATTTGCGGCGCTGTTCGCGTTTGTGGATCACTGCCTCATAACTGACATACGGGGACGCCTTTTTGTTAACCAGGCAGACAGCGCGCAGCTGTTCTTCCCGCCATTCACACCGCATCTGCCACAGCTTGCGATACCACCAGTCCGCGCAAAGCAAACGGGCAAGCGAGCTCGGAATAAGTTCGTATGGGACCGGGTTGCGGCGGTGCTTTTTGCGGCGCAGCTGCTCGAAAGCAGGCGGGATAACATCAAGGCGCATTGCCTCAGCGGCCACCCTTTCCCATGACCGGCGGATCTCTTCCGGCGTAACGTCTTCATCCGTAAACAGCTCACCGCAGGCAGCATCCAGACACATGCTCATGTGAGCCGCCACCAGGGTAGATAACCGCTTAACCTGTTCCTGGTTCATTTCCG
Organism: Enterobacter cloacae complex sp. 397G4; assembly: GCF_050031515.1. Lineage (NCBI taxonomy): Bacteria > Pseudomonadati > Pseudomonadota > Gammaproteobacteria > Enterobacterales > Enterobacteriaceae > Enterobacter > Enterobacter cloacae complex sp. 397G4. The sequence continues at coordinate 3,645,025 of NZ_JBLGWE010000001.1, forward strand.
GCAGAACCAGCAGGCCCTCCAGCCCGTCGTGGCTCGCCATAAAACGGAATGACGCAGAAACCTGGCTGGTACGCACGCGCTCCAGGCGTTCAAGGCACGGCCTGATGGTTTCACGCAGATAGCGGGAATATGCCTTCGGCTTGCCCAGGCCCTCGAAATATTTAATCCGTTCAAGCAGCGGCTTACTGATATGCGCCGGTTGGGCGCTCACGTCAGCAACGATGACCAGATCGGGATTGAATTGCTGCTGCTCGCGGGCCATTTTGGCGCGGCTTATCAGCTGGTCCTGCTCCATTTCTCGCTGAACAGGATCCCGGGATTCATTGTAGAAATAGCGTTCCCAGACCTCATTACTCAGGGCCTCGCGGCGCAGCTGCTCCTGCTCGTTATCCGCAGCATAGAGAGAAATCAGGTTTGAAAGCGCAGAACCCGGCGCAACTTCAGCTGGGTACAGATAGGGATTAACCGCTTTTTTAGGTGCGTTCCACTTATAGGCCATCGCTTTGTCATTCGGATCAGCGACGGCCTGAATTTCAGGGGCGGTGAATTTCACAGGCCCGCCCCCATCATATAAGCCTGGATAAAGGCGGTAGCCGCCTCCGCGTTTATGGCATTGCCGTAACCCTTAAGTCTCCCTGTGCGGTTGCGTCCTGCCATTGCTCGTAATGAGGACTTACCGTGTCCCAGGCTTTTGGCAAACCTTGCAACCAGCGGGAATGTGCCGGGTTCAACTGGACGCCATTTGCCATCTCTACAAAAGATCCAGTCTGCATCTCGCCAAAAACCGTTAACCTCAAGGGGCCGCTGAATTTCACCTGTTGGGTTAAGCTGCTGCCTGTCATGTTCGTAGTTATTCCCGTGCCGCCTCGCACGCCATCCGAATGACAGGGAGTCGTCCAACCGGCCAGTCTCACCGCACCGGCCAGATTTTGAAGTCCCCGGGGTGTCTCCGGCTGGGGATTGGTGTTGCATGTTGGCGTGGGCCAGTGCGCCAATACTGCAAAATCCTGTAGATTCGGCTGCCTCCCGGCCTCTTTCCTGGCCATTACTTTTACCCAATCCTGGTAACAATTTTTGATGTTGCTCGCCAGTGGACTCGGCCACCCAGTACGCGCGTTCTCGGATATGCGGCGCACCGATGCTCGCTGACGTAAACGGCGTAAGCCCGAAGGCGTAGTCCATTCCTTCCAGGTCTGATTGAACAAGGTCGAACCATGCGTTTGCGTTACCTGCTGCAACCTGTTCGCCAAAGATATGCTGAGGTCTGCGCTCACTGATGAGGTGGAAGAATGCGGGCCAAAGGTGCCGCTCGTCAGCAAACCCATCGCCTTTGCCTGCCGCGCTGAAAGGCTGGCACGGGCAGGATCCTGTCCACACTGGCTTATCGTCAGGCCATCCTGCGAGGCGCAGGGAATGGGACCAGACACCGATCCCGGCGAAAAAGTGGCACTGGGTAAATCCTCGCAGGTCATCAGGTGTGACATCTTCAATACTCCTTTCATCAACTTCACCGGGTGCAATGTGACCGCCGGCGATCAGGTTGCGCAGCCACTGAGCTGCGAATGGATCAATTTCGTTGTAATAAGCCCACGCGCTCATGCCCGGACCTCATGAATCGCCGTAACATCAGTGCTGGAAGCTGGATCAAAGCCAGCCCATACTTTCGGTTTCAGTACAGCAATCAGTTCGTCTGCCCTTTTCCCTTCGCCCGCAGCAACGCCAATGCTGCGTTTTGCACTGATGCGGTGAAGGGTGAATTTTCGATAAAATGAACGAATCAGGCGGGTGTCGCTGTTGGACACAATGATCGGATGGCCTTCTGATGACCGGTGCACCAGAATAGATGCCAAATCATACTGGTCATCATCAGAGAACCCGGCAGTGTGATAACCGCTAAAAGTACCGTCATAAGGCGGATCGCAGTAGACAACATCACCCGCCTGCAGCATTGCCAGCGTTTCGTCATAACTGGCGCAGATGAACGTGGCACGCACTGCCTTTTCTGCAAAGGTGAGGATTTCTGCATGAGGAAAATATGGGTTTTTATAATTACCGTAGGGAACATTAAATTTCCCGCTTTGGTTATAACGACACAACCCACGATAACAATGGCGATTTAGATACAGGAATAATGCGGCGCGCTCCAGCGCGGTCAGGGATGTATCTTCGTTAAAACGCAGACGATTTTCATAATATTTTTCAGCACTGTTACCTTCGCTAAAAAACACCCACGCAACCTGTATTAATTCCTCAGAATGATGGGCCGCTTTCTTATACAAATTAATAAGGTCAGCGTTAATATCCGCGACAAGATAATTGGGATAGTCTGTTGCCATCATCACAGCGCAGGAACCCGCGAAAGGTTCAACCAGTCGCGGGCCAGCAGGAAGGTGCTTAATCAATTCGGGCATGACATCAGTTTTATTGCCCGCCCATTTCAGGATGGTGCTCATACAGCACCTCCGTTGTAGTGTTTGCCTTTAAGCTCTGCGATTTCCTGACAGGTAACGCAGAGATCACAGCCCGGTACGGCGGCCCGGCGTTCTTCTGGAATGACAATTCCGCAGCTTTCACACTCCAGTGAAGAAGCCCCAACCTTTCGGCTGCGGGCATTGTAGATGTGGCGCTGCAGCTGTTCTTCAACACGCTGCTGTACGAGGTCCATAGAGTCAGCCATTAGTGCAGCTCCTGAGATTCGTTTTCGTAGCGGGTGGCTTCGCGGCGCAGCAGTTCAGCCGCTTCAATACCGTTTAACCCTTTGTTGGTGATATGTGTTGCCAGCGCCTCAAGACGGATTGAAACGGCGAGCGCGCGTCCTTTTCGCTCCTCACGTTTGGCAATATCAATAACCGCCATAAGCTGGTCGGTTTCTGGTACAAACATTTTTGGTAATTCGTTCTGCATTGTTCTTTCTTCTGAATTTGGGCAAAAGAATGCCCGGCGGGTTTACGCCATTAATTTCTGTTTTGGGTTAATTCGGCATGGTTAGCCGTTTGGGAAATAAGCTCACCACTGCACGAAAATGATTCATTGCTTTAACCAGTTCCCGCTTTTCGTCAGTAGTCAGATCACTAATATTGACGCCGTGACGTTCTGCCGGAATTTTTGCCATAAAGAATATGGCTGCCAGTGCCCGCTCATTTTGTTTATGGTTTATATCGCGGCGGTCGCGCATATCTTTAATAAACCTTTCAAGCTCTGGCTCAATATTCAGACCAAACACATTCGCCCTTAATTCCGCTATTCGGTTCAGCCCTTCCATACGTTGACCCGGGCTTAATGGAACAGTCGCCGCAGCGCCTTCAATAGCCATGGTTTCCCCCGTTTGGTAGTGGTCAGCCCTGCCAGCAGTTCATCCTGAGAGCGGGACGGGTGCCAGCGCTTGCCATCTTTCCCGATAATCCAGCCATGGCCGCAGTGCATGCCCTGGCTTTGTTTAACTAAAAGCGATGCGAATGACGGTTCATTAGTCAGCATAATCACCTCAGATGATGCCGAACGAAGCGCCAAGGCCCGTTACGGTGTCCACCGCACTTGCCATAGCGGGATTGGCCTGCAGGCGGGCCTGCATGGAAACGGCAGCCAGTGCCATCAGGCGAGTTACTGAGTTAATGCTGCTGATCACATCACGGCGCCCGGCAGTGGTTTTCACATCGCCAGTAACGGCACCGGCAGCAACGCGCCCGATTTCAGCAGTAGCGCTCATGACGTAGTGCGGCAACTTCTCTTTTGCCACTTCGTTCATCGGCACACATGGCAGGCAGTGAATCTGTGCCAGGAAGCCGTCAACCAGGGTGGAGTCCTCAGTGAGATCGGTAAGCAGCCAGATTTCAGGCGGTGTGAGCTGATGCGGCTGGTCCGGGTTCAGCTTGTTGCGCAGCGTCTGGACATTCATTCCCGCGCGTTCTGCCAGCTTCGCCATGTTGTGACGCAGTGCGAAAGCCCGGCAGGCCTCTTCAAAGTGTGGATGTTTGGAAATCTTATAATCAAACATGCGAGCCCCTTAGAAAGTTCTCATAATTGAACTTACTGACCAACAACGACACGGAAGTTGGAATGACCAAGAGACTCACGAACCTGATCGGTTTTGTACATCAAGTAACGCAGGCTTACACGACCCTTATTTTTTTCTTTCTTAACCATGTATTTAGCAAGCTGACCATGGTGGATTTTTTGATAAACAGAGCCGCGTGAAATGCCTTCCCATTCCGCGAACTCTGCAGGCGTAGCCATCTCTTTTGGTACACGAATTGAAATATCTGTGCTCATAGTGCAGTATCTCTTAGTTTGTTTTCGTTTCATCTCGTTTTATGTGGTTTGGTTTTGCTTTTCAAACCATGAGCGGATATTAGGATCACTTTTTATATGCGTCAAGGGGTTTGATTATGAGTTTAATCAAGGCAGGGAATGATAGTGGTGGGCGTGATGCAATCAACAGGCTTATTAAGGCCTACAATTTCAGTTCACGTCAGCAACTCTGCGAACATCTGGACGTATCGAAAAGCACGATGGCTAACAGATACTTAAGAGATAGCTTTCCCGCTGAATGGGTAATTCAATGCGCCCTTGAAACAGGAATTTCCCTTCTATGGCTGGCTACCGGTCAGGGAGATATGTATGCGAGTGAGAACGAAGAAAAGAATCTCAAAAACGAAACCTCCGTCACGGTAAGACCACTTTCTAAAATCGTAGCTCCCAGTATCAAACATGCTGAGCTGAAGAACGGCGAACTGCATCAGAGTGATGAAATCCTTCTCGATAGCAGACTGCTAGATGGTGAATCGTCCAACTCTCTTTTTGTAAAAACAGCTAGTGATAGCTTTGTTGTGGATACGTCTGTGAAACAAATCAGCAATGGTTATTGGCTGGTAGACATCGACGGCGTTAAAAGCTTCGTAAAGATTGCCCGCATCCCTGGCAATAAAATTGTGGTTCATCAGGATGAAGCATCCTTTGAGTGCGCCGTAGATGATGTAGAGGTAGTTGGCCGCGCCGTAAAAGTCATTAAGAGCATCTAACTATGACAATCAGAAAGCAGCCGAACGGAAAATGGTTGTGTGAGTGTTACCCGAACGGGCGTGACGGCAAGCGTGTGCGCAAGCAATTTGCGACAAAGGGCGAGGCTGTAGCATTCGAAAACTTCACCATGGATGAAGTGAATAAAAAGCCGTGGCTGGGTGAAAAGGAAGATCGGCGGCGTTTGTCAGAATTGATTGAGCAGTGGCACTCTCTTTACGGCCAGACGCTCGCAGACCCCAAGCGCCTAATGGCGAAACTGAATATTATCTGCAATGGCCTGGGCGATCCCGTCGCCTCTGAGTTAACCGCCGGTGACTTTACAAAGTATCGCGAAGCACGATTAAAAGGTGAAGTACGTAACGAAGACGGCGCGCTGATGTCGCCAGTAAAGCCCCGCACGGTAAACCTGGAACAGCGTAACTTATCATCCGTTTTTGGCACCCTGAAAAAGCTGGGCCACTGGTCAGCGCCTAACCCGCTCGCCGGGCTACCAACATTCAAAATCGCAGAGGGGGAACTGGCGTTCCTTGCCCAAGACGAAATTAAACGCCTGCTTGATGCCTGCGCTGATTCTCAAAGCCCCAGCCTGTTAATGATCGCAAAGGTATGCCTGGCCACCGGCGCGCGGTGGAGTGAGGCCGAAAACCTGCAGGGCCATCAGTTATCTAAATACCGGATCACCTATACCAAAACCAAAGGCAAGAAAAACCGAACCGTACCGATATCTCAGGATCTGTATGACGAGCTGCCCAAAAACAGAGGTAAGCTATTCACACCCTGCAGAAAAGCCTTTGAGCGTGCTGTAAAAAGAGCGGGTATCGACTTGCCTGAAGGCCAGTGCACGCATGTGCTGCGCCATACATTCGCCAGCCACTTTATGATGAACGGCGGAAACATACTGGTACTGCGCGATATTCTGGGCCATGCCGATATTAAAATGACGATGGTATACGCTCATTTTGCACCAGACCATCTTGAAGATGCTGTTACAAAAAATCCGCTACATTCATTAAACTACTCGCGGGGATAGTTCATGCAAAGGGAAAATGTTTCGGAAGACTTAAATACCCTATTTAAAATAATTATTGATGACGATGATTTGACTTTACCTTTCACAGTAAAGTCAGACATCATCAATGATTTCAAAGATAAATGTCAGGTATACTTCAATATTTTAAAAGACTATGCAGAAGATAATGACTCAGAGTTATCCAGGAGAATTAATAGACGATTAGACAAAATCACTGCAATTTATTTTGGAATAGTTGACTCGCTATCTCACTTCCTCTCTGGCGACATCAAATCTGCATATGATAGTTTTGATAAGACTTTTTCCGATCCCGTCACAGCACGCTATATTCATCACATATCCACGCCACTAAATAAAATTTGTAATAAATCCATGCCTCTCTTCCGGGTCAGAAAGTCCATTACTCCGATAACTGATAGAGGAGAGATGTTTCACATTCCTTTCTCTAAAAGGCATTTAGTAAATGCCCAAAGATATTCTGTTGCAGGATTGCCTTGTTTGTATTTGGGGTCATCCTTGTATGTTTGTTGGCTGGAAATGGACAAACCCGACTTTGACAAGCTATACATATCCTCTTACACCTCTGAAGAAGAGGAATCTAAAATTTTAGACTTTACTTCAGAGATTCTTTATTCATCATTCTATGGGATAATTGATGATGATAAAATCCCTTATGCAACTAAAATGGCATATATTAGTTTGATGCCATTGTTTTACGCTTGCAACTTTAAAAAAGTCAATGGCAGCACATTGTTCACCCAAGAATACATCATCCCTAATCTTTTGATGCAATGGATAAGCCGCAGAGGCAAATCAAATATTGTAGGTATTGCTTATAGATCAACAAAGATGGTGCGCACAAATAATGGAGATAGATCAATAAATGTTGTTTTACCTCCAAAAGTTTCATACCAACAGACAATCTCAAAGGATTTTTGCCCAAAGTTAGTTAAAATGTTTAAACTAACTCCTCCAGTTTCATGGCAAGTTCTAAAAACACTGGAATACACATGTAAACCAGATGAAAGAGATAGAATTAACTCAGCCTCAAGATATTTGGGTCGCGCAGAACGTCTTGCAGGGATAAATAACTTTGATGACAGCATCATTCATCTTTATCCACTAACTGACTTCTACAAACTTGAGAAAAGTATTCATAATCTGCTGAAGTACAGTTCGATTAGAGACAGAAAGTAATGGCGGCATTTTGGCGACAGAGCGTTAAAAAGGCATAAAATGGACAAACACCAAATAACACTAACACTCTGTTTTTAAACGTAAATAGCTGTTTTTATTACAGTAAAAATGGTATGTAGAAATTTCGGACGCGGGTTCAACTCCCGCCAGCCCACCAAAATTCTTCATCGGTGATTACCAGAGTCATCCGATGAAGTCCTGAAAGCCCGCACGGCGCAAGCCCTGCGGGCTTTTTTGTGTCTGTCGTTCTCCGAGCCATTCGACTTAGTCCGGCGATTATCGCTATACGTTCAGGTATTCCGGTTCATGCCGGATCAGCCACAGCCCCCCAGACCTACACCAATGTTCTGCGTGCTAAAGCGCCCGAGAAAAATCTAACGTTGCGTCATGGCCCATGCCATCGTTGAAATCCCCGCACTGCAAATCAAAGCCCAACCCCCCTTAACGCAATCAACATAACCAATTGATATTAAATAGTTATCACCTCATATATTTCCGTTTCCTTTTGTTTTATCGAACGATCTGTGAACAACACCAAAACATTAACAACAAGGAAACAATAATATAACTACAGAGGTGACCTTATGCTCAATAAAGAACGGCATTATGCAATTTTGACCTGGCTTAACAGGTACGAACGGGCGACGGTGAATCAGCTTGCGAAAGTATTTAACGTCACCAGGGAAACGATTCGCAGCGACCTGAACTTATTAGCGCAGGAAGGCGGCATTGAGCGATGCCACGGTGGGGCAATTATCAAACGCCGTATTTTTCATACCCAATCAGTCAATAATTTAGATAGCAATATCATTCATTTTTTTGACTCCGCGCAGTCAAGAAAAACGATCAAATCCCGACATAAAGGGCGAAAGATGAAAGGTAAAGTCTGTATTCTGGGTTCATTCAACGTTGATATTATTGCTAATGTCGATCGTTTCCCGCAAAGCGGAGAATCTATTTTCTCCGAAAATACCATTATTGGACCCGGCGGCAAAGGCGCCAATCAGGCGCTGGCCGTAAGCAAATGCAATGTTAAAACCCATTTTGTCGGTAAGGTGGGTAACGATCAGTTTAGTCAGATGGCCTTTGAACATCTTTCATCTTCTGCTATCGACAGCTTCACGCTTTATCAGGATAAAGATCAGAAAACCGGCACCGCGCTTATTTATGTTTGTCAAAGTGATGGTGAAAATATGATTGCCATCAGCCCTGGGGCCAATCGGTCCATTACAGCCGATGAAGTTGAAGCGATTACCCCTGAAGTGAAAAACGCAGATATTTTTTTAACCCAGCTGGAAAATAATCTACCCGCTACCTTTCGGGCCATTGAAATTGCCCGCCGTAACGGGATTAAGGTGGTTTTGAACCCTGCCCCCTGGTCATCTGATGTGGTTAGCTGCCTGAAGAACGTGGACTTTCTGACCCCAAACGAGACTGAGGCCTCATTGCTGTCCGGCATTCATATTGTGGATCTTGCCAGCGCGAAGGAAGCCGCCAGAGCCATTAAAGCGAAAGGGGTAGGTCACGTCATCATCACCATGGGAGCGAAAGGCGCGTTTATTTATGACGGTGAGCAATTCATTCATATCCCGGCGCTGAAAGCCGTATGTGTGGATACCACCGGTGCTGGCGATGCCTTCAACGGCGCATTCGCCGCCGCGATGGCGAAAGGGGAATCCATTATTCAGGCAGCAAAATTTGCCTGTGCTTTCGCCTCGTTGGCCGTCGAAAAAGAAGGCGCATCAAATATGCCTGAATATAAAGATGTCCTGACCCGCCTCGCGCAATATAACGATAAAAACATTCTCACCGAGAAAATTTAACGCACGCATATTTCTGCATACACAGATTATATTCACGACAACCATTTCAGTAATGGGAGTATGTCCGATGAAAGCCCTGACAGAATCTAAACCCGGCGGCGCGATACCGCAGGTAAATAACATGCCTCACCAGCAAACACTATCCCGCATGGCACGTTGCCGCCAGACGTTACGCCGGTGGTGGCCGTTCTACGTGATGGCCCTGCCTGGAGTTATCTATTTTTTTATCTGGCACTATTTACCCATTTGGGAAACCAAAATTGCGTTTGAGCAGTACCGTATTATCCCGCCGAATATCTGGGTCGGGATGCAGTATTTTGCCACGCTGATGTCATCCCCTGTTTTCTGGCAGGTGATACAGAACACCGTGATTATCGGCGCAATGAAGCTGATTTTTATTTTTCCGGTTCCCATTATCGTGGCGCTCTTGCTCAATGAAGTGCGCTCATCCGGTTACCGTAAATTTGTCCAGTCGGTGATTTATCTGCCGCATTATCTTTCCTGGGTGGTGATCGCCAGTATCGCGATTGCCACGCTCTCGCCGGTTGATGGCGCGGTTAACGACATCATTAAATCGATGGGCTACGATCCGATCCCCTTTATGACCGACAGCGGCTCTATCCGCTGGGTACTGGTGTTCACTGAAATGTGGCGCAGCGCGGGCTGGGATTCATTACTTTACATCGCGGCGATCCTCGCCATCGATCCACAGCTGTATGAAGCGGCGGAAATGGATGGTGCCGGGCGCTGGCGCAAAATCTGGCACATCACCCTGCCCGCTATCACACCGACCATCGCCACGCTGTTTATCCTCAACGTCGGGCTGTTCCTGAGCCAGGGTTTTGATCAGGTCTTCAACATGACCAACGACGTGGTGAACGGTCAGATAGACATCATCGACACCTACGTCTACCGCATGGGCCTGCGCACCGGGGAGTTCTCGCTGGCGACCGCCGCAGGGTTATTCAAAGGCGTGATCGGCATGATCCTTATCGTGCTGGCACATAACGTTTCAAAACGCCTGACGGGTAAAGGAGTCTGGTAATGCGCATCTCATCACGAAGCACCCCTTTTGAGCGCATCGAATATGTGCTCATTCTCTCGGTACTGATGCTGCTGGTTGTCGTGACGCTACAACCGATCCTCAACCTGGTGGCGATATCCTTCTCCAGCCCGGCAAACGTGCCCGGCATGAGCGGCCTGGAAATTATTCCGCAGGGCTTTTCGCTGGACGTCTGGAAGCTGCTGCTGACCAACGAAGCCGTGCTGCGCGGGTTTGGCAATGCAATGCTGATTACCGTGGTGGGCACCATCATCAACGTAGTTTTCACCGTGCTGCTGGCCTGGGCGCTGGCGCAAAAACGCCTGCCGGGACGCCGCTGGCTGTTTATGTTTGTCCTGTTCACCATCGTCTTTGAGCCGGGCATCATCCCCGATTTTCTGGTGATGAAAAAGCTGGGGCTACTGAACAGCTACTGGTCCGTCATCCTGTATCGCGCCGTCTTCGCCTGGTACCTAATTATTCTGGTTCGCCTGTTCGAAGAGATCCCGGAGGAGCTGCTGGAAGCCGCCGAACTCGATGGCGCGAACCCGTTCCAGACGCTGTGGTACGTCATTATGCCGGTCGCCAAATCGTCCATTGCCATGATCACGTTATTTTACATGGTGCTGCACTGGAACGAGTTTTTCCGCGCCATGGTGTACCTCAACGACCCGGACAAATGGCCGTTGCAGGTGGTGCTGCGTCAGTTTGTCGTCGAGGGCGATAAGCTGGCGATGGTAGGCGTCGAAAGCATGTCGAACTACACCGATGCCAGCCAGATCAGCATCAAGGCGCTGAAAGCCGGGATGATCACCTTAACCATCGCCCCGCTGATTGCCATCTACCCGATTATTTTGCGCTTCTTCACCAAAGGGACCATGTCCGGCGCGGTGAAGGGTTAACAGGAGCGATGACGATGAAATTATTCACAGCAATCGCCTGCGGCCTGCTGTTATGCCAGGCCGCCTGGGCCGAGCCGGTCACTATCCGGATTGTGGAAAAAGATCTGCTGACCACCAACCGCGAAGATGTCGCGCATATTCAGCGAATCGAGCAGGCGCTGGCACGCCAGGGACACGATATCCACATTGAGATCGTCAACCTGTCGTCTTCCGGCTACTCCGACGTGCTGAACGTGATGCTGCTCTCCGGCACCATCCCTGATCTGATCTATTTCAACGGCAGCGACCAGAAGATGGTCGAACAGGGCATTCTTGAAGACTGGCGTCCGTGGATTACGCAAACCCGCTATCTGAAAGAGGCGCTGTGGCCGCACAACCGGCTTCGCCTGCAAAACCATCCGACCCTGCTGTATGTCTTTCCCCTGCGCGCGCGCCAGCCGGTGATCCGTGAGGACTGGTTACAGAAGAGCGGATTCAGCGCATCACCCAAAACGCTGGCGGAGTACGTCACGCTGTTCAATGCGATCCACGCCGGTGACTACAACGGCGACGGTAAGACGGATAGCTGGGGGATCACCTCCGAGAAAGACCTGCGCGATCTCGACGGTTTTATGAACCCGGCGTTTGGCATTCACGCCACCTGGCTCAAGGACGATCAGGGCAAGCTGATCAACGCCCAGATAAGCCCGCAGGAGCGGAGCAAGCTGGAGTTCTACCATTCGCTGTATCAGAAAGGATTGCTCTCCTCCCAGTACATCACCACCAACTGGGAGCTAAAAGAGGATGAGTTTTATACCGGCAAGGTTGGCGTGGTATCCGTCTCATCGCCGGGCAACGTCGGCGTGTACCAGGAAAAGATGCGCCAGATCCATCCTGACGCCACCCTCACCCTGCTCGACCCACCCGAAGGCCCGGCAGGTAAAGGGCTGGCGGCGACAGATGTTTCCATGGAAACGCGCGGCTTTGCCATGTCCTCGCTCTCGAAACATAAAAAGGAAGTGATGATCCTGCTCGATTTTCTGGCAAGCCCGGAAGGGCAAATGATGGAGCAGATGGGCTTCGAGAACACGCACTATGTTCGTAAGGGCAACACGTTAAACGTGACGCCAAAAATTAATGCCTGGTATCCGCGGTTTATCCAGGCCGCCAACTGGAAGCCGCCGGTGGAGTGGCGGACGCCTGCGATGCTGCGCTATATCGACAATTCACAACGTTATTTTACGGCGGATAACGCCTTTATCTTCCCGGCGTCGTTTGCCGCCGCCATCGACTCAACCAGCAGTATTTATAACCAGTGGGCGTACCAGTTTGTCTCTGGCAAAGCGTCATTTGATCAGTGGGATCAGTATGTCAGCGCCTGGAAAGCCGCAGGTGGAAACGCCATGACCGAATATGCAGAGGAAAAATTAAAATGACCGTTACTCAAGCCGCTGATTTATCGTTCACGTCCCGCATTCTGGGCATGCTGTATGGCGTGGCGTTCGGTGATGCCTTAGGCGGACCGGTTGAGAAACTCTCCGCCCGGCAAATCGCGGAGAAATATGGCCGCGTCACCTCCATCCACCAGCGCTGGCACCGGATGGACGAGCCGTCCGCACGGCGCAACAACCGCGTACGCGGCAACGGTATCATCACCGACGATACGCTGATGACGCTCTGCCTGATGGAGGTTTACAGCGAGCTGGGCCGTCACGTTGATGCGTGGGATATGGGGGAGTCTTTTGTGCGGAAGATTGCCTGGGAACCGCGCTGGGTGCCGGAACTGGATCGGGAAGCGCTGGTTATTGAGCGCCTGTTTTATCCGGAAAAATGGATCTTCCATCGTCTGCAACTGGCCGCCTGCGATCCGCGCCAGGGCGGCGTGGGCAATATGGTGAACTGCGGCGCAGCCATGTATGCCGCCCCCATCGGAGCTATTAATGCCTGCAACCCTGAGTCAGCTTACCAGGAAGCCATTAATTTCACCCAGGGGCATCAGCAGAGCTATGGGCTGGAGGCCGCCGGGGTCTTCGCCGCCTGCGTTGCAGCGGCATTTATTCCTGGCATCACCATTGAGGCTATCACCAACATCGCATTGAAACTGGCTAAAGACGGCACCCGCCAGGCCATCGCGGCAACGCTTGAGGTCGCGCATCGCTACCGTGGAACCGCATGGGATTATCAACAGGTCGTTGACGCCCTGCACGATGCGCTTTTGCCCTTCTCACCGATGGGAGATGACCTGATGCACGGCCCGGAAAAAGCGGGCGTCCCCACCATGGCCTACCAGCCCTCGCGCCTGATGTCGATTGAGGAACTGCCAATGGCGCTGGCCTTCTGCCTGCTGCGCGAAGGCGAGTTTCGCGGGGCGGTGGAAGACGCCATCAATTCAGGCCGTGATACCGACTCTATCGGGGTGATGAGCGGCGCGATTTTAGGCGCGCTGCACGGGGAAGCCATTGTCGAACCTGAGGTGCTGGCGGGTATTGATAGCGCCAACCGCCTGGATCTGCGTACGGCCGCGCTGCGCTTCAGCGAATCAGCACAAAGCATTATCCAGCAGGATCTCGCTGCGGCGGCGCTTTACCGCCAGCACGTCATGCCATTATTGCAGCCAGGCCACAACGCCGGGCGAGGAGAGTAACATGAGCCAAATCGTTTTAAATAATCTCGGTAAATCCTACGGCAACGTCAGCATCATTAAAGGAATCTCGCTGAGCATTCACGAAGGCGAATTTATTGTGCTGGTCGGCCCGTCCGGGTGTGGGAAATCCACCCTGCTGCGCATGATTGCGGGTCTGGAAGACATCACCTCCGGTGAACTGCTGATGCACGGCGAGGTGGTCAACACTCTGCCCGCCAAAAAACGCGATATCGCCATGGTGTTCCAGAGCTATGCGCTCTATCCACACATGAAGGTGCGGGACAACATGAGTTTTGCCCTGAAGCTTGCCAGCGTCTCAAAAGCGGAACGGATGGCGCGCGTGGAAGAGGCAGCGGAAATCCTCGGCCTGACGCATCTGCTCGATCGCCTCCCGCGGGATCTTTCCGGCGGCCAGCGTCAGCGCGTGGCGATGGGACGCGCGCTGGTGCGTGACCCGAAGGCCTTTTTGTTTGATGAACCGCTCTCCAACCTGGACGCCAAACTGCGCCATAAAATGCGCGGAGAAATTCGTAAGATCCACCAGCGGATGGGTCGCACCACCATCTACGTGACGCACGATCAGACGGAAGCGATGACCATGGCGGACAGGATTGTGGTGCTGAATGCCGGACATATTGAGCAGGTCGGCACCCCGGAAGAGCTGTACCGTAACCCGGATAACCTGTTTGTCGCGGGCTTTATCGGCACGCCGGAAATTAACACCCTTAAAGGCGTGATTCAGCACGGCGAGATTGTGCTCAACAACGGCTACCGCTTCCCCTGCCCCCTCCGCTCACATATTGAAGGGATGGAGATCATCTGCGCCACCCGACCGCACTATATCCGGATCGGCGAGTCAGGGATGCCAGCGGAAATCGTGCTGATAGAGATGACCGGGGAAGGACAGGAGATCCGGGTGCGTATCAACGATCAGGAGCTGATCGTGGTGTCCCATGAAAAGCTGGATATCAACGTGGGTCAGAAGGTCTTCCTCACCGTAGACGCGGAAAAAATGTTCTTGTTTGATGCCCAGACCGGTAAGCGCCTGCGGTCATAGAATGCTTAATCAATCCCTCCTGCAATCGCAGGGGGATTTCATAATGGCGGTGGGTATATATCAGGCTAGGCCAGGCTAGTTTCCAGCATCGAATCCACCATATCCATCTCTTCACGGCTGAGCAGCATTTCGATATTGACCAGGATGATCATTCTGTTTTCCATCACGCCAAGCCCAAGAAGATAGCGGCTTGATAGCATGGACGCGAAGTCCGGCGTCGGTTTAATCTGATCCATGTCCATCGACAGCACGTCAACCACACCGTCTACCACGATTCCTACAACGCGATTATTGAGGTTAAGGATGATCACTACCGTACTGTCATACTGCTGAACGTCAGGAAGACTGAAGCGCACGCGAAGGTCAACTATTGGCACTATCACACCGCGCAGGTTGGTCACGCCGGTGATAAAACCTGGCGCGTTCGGGATACGAGTAACGCTATCGCATCCACGTATCTCTTGTACCTTCAGAATGTCGATCCCATATTCTTCGTTACCGAGACGAAAAACCAGATACTCCTGCGCAATGGCGTCCGCGCCCGCAGGCTTTGTCGTTGTTTGGGTCATGCTGTTACTCCTTGCTTGCCGAACGTCGGCCTGACATGGTTTTCCTTTTGTCCGTTCATCGTCGACAGTTCAACCACGTCGAGGATTAGCGCAACGCTGCCATCACCGAGAATGGTCGCGGCTGAAACGCCCGGTACTTTGCGATAGTTCTGTTCGAGGTTTTTTACCACAACCTGTTGCTGACCAATGAGCTGATCGACCCACAGGGCGTAGCGGCATCCAGCGCTTTGGACGATCACCACAATGCCATCTTCAGGTGCGGTCTCGCCGGGCACCGATAGGCGCTGACGCAGCATCACCAGCGGAAGATATTCGCCACGAATTTGCAGCAGACGTTCCTCCCCGACGAAGCGGCAGAGCATATCCTCGCCGGGCCTCAGCGATTCCATTACCGCGCCGAGCGGCAGAACATAGATCTCCTGTCCAACTTTCACCAGCATGCCATCAAGGATTGCCAGCGTCAGCGGCAGAATAATGCGTATCGTCGTGCCTTCTCCCGGCTTTGAAAGGACTTCGACATGGCCGCCCATGGCCATAATGTTACGACGGACCACGTCCATACCCACGCCGCGCCCGGAAACATCCGTCACGCTTTCTGCGGTGGAAAATCCCGCGGCGAAAATCAGCATCCATACGTCCTCATCGCTGAGGGTGTCGCTGATATTCATTCCCTGGGAGCGGGCTTTCGCGAGGATTTTCTCCCGGTTCAGTCCGGCACCATCATCAGTCACCTCAATGATGATATTGCCGCCATGATGTTCCGCCGAGAGGATAAGATTGCCCACTACCGACTTCCCCTTACGGGCACGTTCTTCTTTCTGCTCAATGCCGTGATCGAGACTGTTACGCACCAGATGAGTCAGTGGGTCGATAATGCGTTCGATCAGGCTCTTATCCAGCTCGGCCGAGCCGCCACGAAGAGTTAGCTCTACCTCTTTGTTCAGGCGTGAACCCAGATCGTGCACCAGCCGCGGGAAGCGGCTAAAAACATAATCCATTGGCATCATTCGAATTGACATGACTGATGATTGAAGCTCGCGTGTATTACGCTCCATTTGCGCCACGCAGCTGGAGAGCATATCGTAGCTTGCTGGATCAAGTTTTTTGGAAAGCTGAGATAGCATCGCCTGGGTGATGATGAGCTCACCCACCTGGTTAATGATCTGATCGACTTTACTGACCGCCACACGGATGCTGCCCGATTCCTGACTATTACTACGGGCTGGCACCGGCGCGGCAGGTCGTGAAGGCGGTTCTGAATGGTCCGCGACTACAGAAGCTTTGTCCGTAACAGGAGAAGTCACTTCAACCGACGCTGGTTGAACGACATGCTCGATAAGTATTTGCGACTCTTCAAGCACAAAACACAGCACCGCGGAGATATCGTCGGCAGAGGCGCTCGTGCGCAGCTGAACCACCATGCCATCATCAGCCTTCTGCGTAGCGACAATCTCTCCCATGTGGGATAACTCTTCCTGAAGCATTGCCCGCTCGCTTTCAGGAATTTTCTTCAACGTCACGCAGAGTAAAAGCTCACCATCAGCTGCCCCCTGCTGCGTCACGGCTTTGTCTTGCAACTCGACTGCCGTCTGGGCATGTTTGTCTTCCAGAGCAATCTTGCGCAGGGCTTCACAAATATAGCGATAACTCGCTTCATCAGGTTCCTGAGAAGACTGATAGGCTTCCAGTTGCGCTTGCATAATGTCTTTACATTCCAGAAATAGATTAACGGTCGTTCGGTTAAGCGAGCGTTCTCCGGCTCGCACCTGGTCAAACAGGTTCTCAAGTAGATGCGTGGTCTCTTGCAGGGCATTAAAGCCAAAAGTCCCTGCCCCGCCTTTCAAAGAATGCGCTGCGCGAAAAATGGCATTTACCTGTTCAGGATTCGGCGATGCGGCATCAATCTCCAGCAAATGCTTCTCCATCTCGGCCAGCAGCTCTTCCGCTTCGGTAAAAAAGATCTCGGTGAAATCATTCATGTCCATCGCTATACCCCCTTACCTCCTGCTGCGTAGTGTTGTTCAGGACGTTTTCTGGGCGATGCATGCGCGTGTCTTCCAGACGGATATCCTGTTCTTTGGTTTTACTTAATACCAAAATGCTAATACGGCGATTCGCCGGACTTGAGGGATCACTGTTTTCTAAAGGCATACGGCTTCCCGTGCCGATCACGCGAAGAAAACGCTCATCGTCAAGACCTGCTTTAACCAGCACGCGGCGCGCGGCGTTGGCGCGTCCGGAAGAAAGTTCCCAGTTACTGTATCCGGAGGTGCCGCCCGCATAGGGAAGCGAGTCGGTATGGCCGGTGAGACTGATTTTATTGGGCAACTCCTGCAACAGCGGCACAAGCGCCTGCAAAATGCCGTTCATATAGGATTCCGGCAGCTCGCTGCCTACTCTAAACATCGGGCGATCCTGGCTGTCGGTGATCTGAATGAGCAGGCCGTCGTTGGTAAGACGCAGCATAATGTTGGATTTAAAGTTATTGAGCCGGGGATCGGTTTCGATCATCTGCTGCAATTTATCTCTGGCCTGTTTCAGGCTCTCCATCCAGCGCTGCCGCTCGCTCTGTACCCGCTTATGATTCGCCACTTCTCCGTCCTGCTTCATCAGATCGTCACCGCCGCCGGGGATGATGCTGTCGCTCAGGCTGGTTTTGTCGCCATTGGCCATAGATGGCTTAAGCGGCATGCGGAAGTAATCGGCGATCATCTCCCGCTGCACCGTGCTGGACTGAGAAATCAGCCACATTACCAGGAAGAACGCCATCATCGCGGTCATAAAATCGGCGTAGGCGATTTTCCACGTACCACCGTGATGAGCATGCTTTTTCTTCTTTCGCTTGCGCGAAATGATTATCGGGGAATCGTTTTTCATGCCGTGGCATCCGCAGACTTAGACTTAAGGCTGGCGCTGGATTTCACTTCCCGCACATGCTCTTCAAGCTCCTCAAAGGAAGGCCGTTCGCTGGTAAAAATGGTTTTTCGGCCAAACTCCACGGCAATTTGTGGCGCATAGCCGTTTAGACTGGAGAGCAGCGTGACTTTTATACACTGAAGGATTTTGACCTGATCGGAACTCATCTGACGCAGCAGGGTTGCGAGCGGTAATACAAACCCGTAGGCAATCAAAATTCCGAGGAACGTGCCCACCAGCGCGTGGCCAATCAGCATTCCGAGCTCGGCTGCGGGTCGGTCCGCGGCACCGAGCGCGTTCACTACCCCCATGACGGCAGCCACAATACCAAAGGCCGGAAAGGCATCGCCGACGGTATTCAGACTGTGGGCCGGAACCTCAAGCTCCTCTTCGCAGGTTTCAATTTCCTCATCCATTAACGCTTCGATTTCATGCGAGTTCATACTTCCGCCAATCATCAGGCGGAAGTAATCGAGGATAAAGTTGCTTAACATCGGATCGCTCATCAGACGAGGATAAGCGCTGAAAATTTCGCTGCCCGCCGGATCTTCAATGTCTTTCTCAAGTGACATGAGTCCCTGAACACGACTTTTTGACAGCAGCAAAAACATAAGCGCCATCAGGTCCATATAAACCGTTTTGTTGTAGCGTTTCCCCACGAACAGCTTCACGATAGCTTTACCCGTCGCCTTAAGGGATTTCATGTTATTACCAACAATAAAAGCGCCGACCCCGGCACCGCCGATAATTAACAATTCCAAAGGCTGGAACAGCGCGAGCAGATTACCACCAGACAGTACGAACCCACCAAATACGGTAGCAATAACAACAAGATAGCCAAAGATAACTAACACACTCTCTCCTTTTTACTCGCTGACCGATGTCGAGTGCCGTGGCATCGAATAAAACGCCATCCTGTGCATTGCCATCGAACATCCGTCAGGCTGTCATAATTTCCGGCGTGGCATAATTGCCTGCGATTCCGCTGAGGTTGACCTGCGATTTCTTAAATGCCCGCGAAGGAGGGCTACACAAACTACAGGTGAACGGGTTTTTGATGAATTCCGTCGTGACCACAAAACCACCGGAACAAACGCTACAGGCCTTACGGGAAATAATACCGCAGTCGATAAAGCGTAATAATGTCCAGGCACGCGTTAGCCCCAGGACAGGTTTATCGTCGCAGCAAGAACCACACTGCTCCAGATAAAGACGGTAGGTTTTCATCAATATTTCAATAGGACGCCCGCCCCCAGTTTTCTGAAGATAAAGGTAAATATTATAGAACATGGAAGAGTGAATATTCTGCTCCCATGACATGAACCAGTCTTCAGAAAAAGGGAGCATCCCTTTTGGAGGCGGACAGCCGCGTAACTCTTTATACAAGCGCAGTAAGCGCCGACGACTTAAAGAAGTTTCAGATTCCAGAACCTGCATTCTTGCCCCAAGGTTAATTAACCCCATGGCAATATTTACCTCTTCAATTTCTTGCAATAAACTTTTCTCGCACATTTTATGCTTCTCCCGTCACAGCAGCATCGGACTCGCTTAATGAATTAAGTAAGTTTGTCGATAAAATGATGCCGGTATGAATTTGCTGAAGAGCTTCAATACGCGAATCTTTCGTCAAATTTTCGATGACCACTTCGTCATCGACGCGTAAACGACAAATCAACTGATTGGTCGCAGCCAGTTTCATCAACTGTGGTAAAGACAACTCTTTTAAATTATCAATCGTGCCTTCGGATAAGCCGAGACGAAAACTGGCAGCAAACTTGTCCTGTCTGATCAGCTGCTGCGCCAGTAATAAATAAGAAAGATTAATATCGTGAATGTTTTGCAGATACTCGTCAAAATTGGACACAAAAAGCTCCCACTGTTTTTCAACCACAAACAAGGCTAAATAGTTAAGGCAAAATGTTTACCCGGTCGATGCAGAGAGTCTTTTGGCATTGATAATCGCTGAATTCAGTCAAGCTGATTCAATAAATTATCGAAAAACTTTTCAATGCCAAAGGATGGCTACATCACAAATCTGACGAAATCATATTCATTAAGAATTTTCCTAGCAAGCTTTAAGAAAACAACGCGCACCAGAAAACTATCATAACCAAATGATTTACCTATAAAAATACACATTGTTAAACATTCTTAATTATCACGCAACGTAATTAACTTTACTTAGGAAATATTGTTAATCTTGTTAATGTTATCGCTATGTTATTCTTTCCTTAACCGATCCATTCTGCTTCGTAAGCGTTTTATCGCTAAACTGTGCAACTGGCTAACGCGCGTTTCGGTAACGCCCAAAATTAATCCAATCTCTTTCATGTTCAGATCCTGCTGATAATAAAACTGCAATATCTGCTGTTCACGCTTGGGGATCATTCGGATATGCTCAGCAATGTTGGCTATCAAGTTTTCCTGAATGGCCTCATTTAACGGATTAAGCTGTGCATTTTCGCCGTCATTACTCTCCCAACTGTCTGAATAGTTTTCCTGAAGTTCATCAATAGAGTACATCTGGCTGCTATTATTATCAGCCAGCATTTGCTGAAATTCCTTTAGCGAAACGCCCATCCGTTCAGCAATATCAGCTTCGGTCGCTTCCCCCCCCTTTTCCTGTTCGATCTGCTGAATAAGTGACACAATTTCCCGCGAATGCGATCGCACGCGCCGTGGAACCCAATCACTTTCCCGAAGCTCATCCATTAATGCCCATTTCACACGCTGTGAGATCCAGGCATTAAGGGCCACCCCTTTTTTAGGGTCAAAGCTATCAATGGCACTCAAAAAACCCATGGAGCCCGCCTGAATGAGATCGTCTAATTCGACATTGGCAGGCAGTCTCTTATGCAAACGCAGCGCTTCTTGCCTGACGATAAAATGGTATTTTGACCACAATGCCGTTTTATTCTCCAGCCCTTCAGCTGTGTATATACCGTCCACGCATTTCTTCCACCTAATCTTCACATTCTCAATTATCAGTTGAAACCACATAATCAAAAAGTGCGATAAGCTTTTATAAAAATGCGCATTCTGTTAATTTAATCATCGCGCTGCCTGACAGGAATAATTGGCGGCACTATTGACGCCAATTATTCTCTTTCCGCAGATGTCAGAACGTTTCCCACTGCGCATTATCATTTTCAACGTGACGCAACGTCATTTTTTCCGGCGCGGGCGTATGGCGTTTTTCAACTTTTTCATCTCGCAGGGTAAACTGGGCAACAAGTTGCTCAAGCTCGTCCGACTGAGATTCCAGTTTGCCTGCCGCCATGGCCGCTTCTTCCACCATCGCCGCGTTCTGCTGAGTCACCAGATCCATCTCGTTCACGGCCTGCGAAATCTGATTGATACCCGCACTTTGCTCGTCAGAGGCCGAACTGATTTCGCCCATAATCTGCGTCACCTCAGCAACCGAAGTCACGATGTCCTGCATGACGCCGCTCGCCTGGCTTACCTGGCGCGAACCTGTATCAATATTGTTAACGCTGGTATTAATCAGCTGATTAATCTCTTTCGCTGCATCGGCGCTGCGCTTGGCGAGGTTACGCACTTCTTCCGCAACTACCGCAAAGCCACGCCCCTGCTCTCCCGCTCGAGCGGCTTCAACCGCTGCGTTCAAGGCCAGAATGTTGGTCTGATTGGCGATACTGTCGATGACGCCGTTAATATCAGCAATCTGACGGGAGCTTTCGGTAATCTGCGCCATGATAGCTTCCAGGTTTACCATCACCTCACCGCCATTTTGGGCATTCATGCTTGCCCCTTCTGCCAGACTGCGCGCCGCATGTGCGTTATCCGCATTCTGGCGTACGGTGGTTTTAATTTGCTCCATGCTGGCAGCCGTCTCCTGAAGGGCCGCAGCCTGTTCTTCGGTACGGGAGGAAAGGTCGCTGTTGCCCTGAGCAATCTCCTGGGCGTTAGAATGGATATTCACTACCCCTTCACGGATACCGGTAATGGTGTTGGTCAGGGAGACACGCATCTTCTCAAGCTCCCTGAGCATTTTGCCAATTTCGTTATCAGCGCCAGTCTCTATGGCATGACTCAGATCGCCTGCCGCTACGCGCTGAAGCATCTCAACGGTAGTTTCCATCCGGCGCACCAGCGCAATACGCAACCAGTAGCGAACGGCTAACAATACGCAAATCGCGATGGCCATCATCACCACGCTTACCCAAATCATCATCTTGTAGCTGCTTTCAGCTACTGATACATATTCGTACCCCCGGTCAGATGAGATTTCTGAATACTTCTCAATTTTTTGACGCAGCTCGGTACGCAGTTCCATATCACCGTTCATCGAGCCCGGGTATCCTTCCGGTCGCTCAAGATAGCCGAGCTTGGTTTGGACGGTGTTATAAACCAGGTCAAATTTGGCGCGAAGCTCCTCAGCAGCCCTTGTCTCTGCCAGGCTGTTGAATTTCACCTGCGCGAAAGCATCCATCTCCTTGCGCGCCTCTTTCAGCAGGTTGTGGGTATGTTTGATCATCTCTGGCGACAGCGGTTTATGCAGCGACGTCTGAAGCATCATCCCGTTCGTATTCGCCACCACCGAGTTAATGTTATATGCGGCGTTAGTCATATAGGCGTTGCTGTCATTAACGTCCACAACGCGTTTAAAATTTTTATTAATCGTCACCGAGTTATAAACGGAAAAAGCCGTAACGCCAAACAGCATGCAAGAGATCATGCCGATAATCAGGCTGATTACGGTATAGATTTTTAGTTTATTTAACATAGGTCCTCATAAGCCGCACATAAATATACGGCTAAAACTTTCATAAATAAGATGGAAAGATAATGTTATTTATTAAATAAATTCATTTTTTGCATTGACTGAAATACCATCATGGATGCGTTCAGCGCAAATTCTGACATTTTAGAATCCATAATGAGCGAGGTCATCGTGCTATAGTCAGCGCCAATGGCCGTCTGAACCTTGGTTATGGTGTCGTTGATCATGACGTCGCCACTCATATCAAGCGCGTCCAGTTGCTGAAGGTTGGTCCCCAGTTCCGCCTGCGCCTTACCCAGACGATCGATGCCGCCGGAAACCGCTTCGCTGGCGGCGCTCAACGCAGCATTCAGCGCATCACGGTCGATGGGATCGCGAGAAAGTTCTTCTACCGCTTTATCAAGAACAGAGAATATATCCCCGAAAACATCGCTGCCCAGGTGGCCCGTCTGCATATCCGTACCATCGGCAACGGTTTGTCGACGAGCGGTATCACCGCCGACATAGTTACCCGCATCGTCAAACGGCGCCGTATCGCTTTTAAATCCGCCAAAAATATAGCGCCCGCTCCCGTCGCGATTATTCGCGAGATCCATCAGATTGCCGCGAATACCTTTAATCTCTGCACCCAGCGCCCGACGATCTTCATCAGAGTAGCTTTCCGTTTTCGCCGCTACGATTTTTTCGGTGAGGGTGGTGGTCAGCAAATTGCCCACACCGTTCAGGATATTATCTTCATGCTCAAGTGAACTCCGCACCGTTGAACGTACGTTGCTGTAAAGCTCAAGCTTCGCCAGTGCGTCCTGATAATTTACCGCATCGGTAGCGGACTTTGGATCATCCGAGGCTCGCAGCAACGATTTTCCAGCAGAGAGTTGAAGATAAATATTATTATTATCACTCACGCGCTTTGACATGCTCTCGGCGCTCTGTTTAAACATATACAGCGTACTTAATCGCATCGGATAGCTCCTTATTTAATCGAAAGCAGCGAATCAAACATGGTGGTTGCGGTCTGTAGAATTTGCGCATTGGCCTGGTAATATTGAATAAACATCTGCATATTGACGGTTTCTTCGTTCATATCCACACCTGAAAGCGCCTGCTTCGCATCATATTTAGTTTGCAGGTCGATCTCAGCCGAGGAAATGCCCGATTTTACCGCCCGCGCGTTAGAACCAATGGTGCCCACCAGGCTTGAATAAGCCTCCGTCAGCGTGCTGCCGCCAATCAGTTTCTCATTCTGGATCTTAAGCATCTCTTCCAGATTAAGATTATTTCCCACCCCGCCCCCGGAGGCATCCGCTGCGGCAAAATCCTGTGCGCTGTTGATCGCGCGGCCAATACCCTCCGCAGCCCCAGCCATAGGATTAAAGGAAAAACTGTCCCCGGCGCTTGCGGTCACACCGGAGAGATCAATCTCAATGCCGTCAAACTCTAGCGTGGCGGAACCGGCCGGCACCTGCTTCACCAGGCGTCCGTCCTCCCCCATTACGTTCCAGTTTGTTCCATCAAAGTCGATGCTGTAATTTTCAGATTTTACGTTGGTGTAGTCCGTCACGCTGATAGCGTCGAGCGTTCCCCCACCGGCATTGCCTGCATTTGCCACCGCCTTCATAGGTGGCAGAGAGAAAAGATCGCCCCCCGGCACACCCGCTGGCGTCTCACCCAAACGGTGCTGCTCGTTCATGCGGCTCGCCATCATAAAGGCGATCTGGTTTAGCTCGTTTTTAGCGATCTCAAGATCTTCGCTGCGGAACTTAAACAACCCGGCCAGGCGGCCTTTGGTAATGCTCGCTTCGTTAACTGGCGTGGTAGTGCCGTTGCTATCAACGTAAGAGACAACGATTCTGTCAGGATCGCTTTCAGACGCTGTGGCCTGTAGCTTGCTGGCGTTTTCGCCAAAGACAAGGGGGCGACCATCCTGAAGCGTTACGTCGACGCGGCCAGATACGCTATTCTCGGTTACATCTATACCGATCTGCTCACTCAGTTTTTCCAGTAATGCATCACGTTGATCCAGCAGGTCCGCAGGCGGCGTACCGTTCTGCGCCTGTACGCGTTCCAGCTGTTTATTCACTTCTGCCAGCTGGTCGCTGATGCTATTAATTTCTTTAACGCTGGTTTCGATATTGGTGTTGGTGCTCTTTTCCAGCGCGGTGAGGCGCTTGCCGCTGTCATTGAAGCGCTGGGTCAATACGCCGAGTGAGCTGAATACTGCGGAACGGGCCGGGCCGTCATCTGGGGTTGCGCTCAGCGTCGCCATCGACTTGAACAGGTTATTGATAGAGACAGAGACGTTGTCGGATTCATCGCCCAACATATTATCAATGTCGCTCAATTGCTCCATGCGGCCGTTAAGCGAGGCCCAGTTTGAGACGGAGCCGCGTAGCTGCTTGTTGGCAAAAGCATCGTAAGCGCGATCGACGCCAGTTACCGTCGCACCGTAGCCATAAAATCCGTTTCCCGTGGTCATGCCACCGAGCTCACCAATCACAAGGCTGCGGCGGCTATAGGTATCGCTCATGCCATTGGTCAGGTTGCTGCCTACCACACTAAGAGCGGATTGCGCTACGCTAAGGCCACTTTTCGCGAGACTAAAGAGGTTGTTCATAAGGCACCTGGATATTCCGTTATTTCCAGCCCGATATTCGGGCAGGGTCAAAATTATTGCTCTGCTTTATTCATCGGTGATTGCGAATTTATCTAAAAACTTTTTTAAAATATTTTCGCGAGGTCGTTTTTATAGGCTTCTACACCCTGCTTAATATCACCTTTTACTTTCTGAATAATGGCGATCAGTTTTTTCGCATAGGCAGGATCGGTTGCGTATCCCCCCGCCTGAAGCGCTTTGGCCGCCTGCTCCGGCGAACGGGAATGCGCAACGCCCGCATAGCGCGGGTTCTTAGTGAGTAGCTTCGTATAATCGGCGAGCGCATGTTCATAGGAATCGTAAACGCGAAACGAGGCCTTTATCTTTTGCTTCACGCCGTTGATGTATTCGGTGGTCATCACCTCTGTGGTTTTGCCTTGCCAGTCACCTCCGGCCTTAATACCGAACAGGTTATGGCTGGGGCGGCCGTCAGCGGTGGGGATTTCACGCTGCCCCCATCCTGACTCCAGCGCCGCCTGCGCGAGGATCAGTTGCGGATGAACCCCGCTCTGCCTGGCGGCGATCTGTGCTGGACGCAGCAGACGAGAAATAAAGGATTGAGCCCCCTGCGCTACTTTGCTGAAGGAGACCGACGCAGACGGCGCCAGCGGACCGGTGGCGGATCTGACGGAGGAGGAAAGTCCCGGCAAATTAAGCGGACCGCTGCCGGGCGTCGACACCGATGGGCTATCGATCTCCCCGCCTGACTGGCGCACAATCATATCCGCAAACCCAAGCTGTCCGCTCCCGGCAATATTTTGCGCCACCTGCTGGTCGTGCATCGCGGTAAACATATCGGTGGACTGGCTGTGCATGAGGTCATCTTTGATGGTGGCATCGCGCATGCTCTTCATCATCATCTGCACGAAGATCCCCTCCATCTGCTGCGCCGCCGCCCTGAGCGCCCCGGGTTCAGCGCGGCGTGCATCGCGCTTTAGCGCGTCGAGAGAGCGAACGTCAAAGGCTGGCTTATCCAGACGATCGAAAGCATTCATCACTCCACCTCCAGCTTCGCACGCAGGCAGCCTGCATTTTTCATTGACTGCAAAATGGACATCAGCTCATTTGGCGTCGCGCCAAGCGTATTGAGTGCCCTGATCACCGCGTTCAGATCCGTGCTGCTGCGCACGCTTTGCAGCGAGCCGCCGCGGTCGCGTACTGAGATATCGGTTTGTGGCACCACGACGGTCTGCCCTCCCCCGAGGGGAGTATCCGGCTGGCTCACAACATTATTCTGTGTAACCTCTACCGTCAGCGATCCATAAGCTACGGCACAGGCATCGAGGGAAACATGGCGGTTCATCACCACGGCGCCGGTACGAGAGTTAACAATGACCTTCGCATCCTGTATCCCCACCCGCAGCGGAATATCCTGGATATTGGCGAGGAAACGCACCCGGGAAGGACCATCCGGCGGTGCAAACAAACGTACAGTACGGGCATCTTCAGGGATTGCCGCCCCACCGCTATAGCGACGATTAATCTCGTCGCTGATCTGCTGCGCCAGCGAGAAATCTGACTCGTTAAGCTGTAGGCGCAGCGTGTTTTGCGTGGCGAAGTCATTCGGGACTTCGCGTTCAACCGTCGCCCCACCGCTAATGCGACCGCCGTTAAGCTGGTTAACCTGCACGCGACTGCCGCCAGCCTGCGCGCCAGCCCCGGAGATCAGCACATTGCCCTGCGCCATCGCGTAGATCTGGTTGTCCGCCCCTTTAAGTGGCGTCATCAGCAGCGTACCGCCACGCAGGCTCTTCGCATTCCCCAGAGAAGAGACCACGATGTCGATCTTATCCCCTGAGCGGGCGAACGGCGGCAGTTCGGCCGTCACCATCACCGCGGCAATATTTTTCAGCTGCATGTTGGTGCCCGCCGGTACGGTGATCCCAAGCTGGGACAACATATTATTGAGGCTCTGGCCCGTAAACGGCGCCTGCATCGTCTGGTCGCCCGTGCCATCAAGCCCCACCACCAGCCCGTAGCCCATTAGCGAGTTGGAGCGCACCCCCTGCACCGTGGCCAGATCGCGAATTCGCTCGGCCTGCGCCGGCGTGTACAGCATCGGAATGCTGAGCAGCAGGCCGAGAAATAACAGAATGGATTTTGTATTCATCGTCGTATCAAAAAGGAGAAAGGTTCAGGAACAGGCGTTGCAGCCAGCCCATCGTCTGCGCTTCGTTGATGTAGCCGTTGCCGACATACTCAATGCGCGCATCCGCCACCTGAGTTGAGGGCACGGTGTTGGCCCCGCTGATGGTGCGAGGGTTCACCACACCCGAGAAGCGTATAAACTCGGTCCCCTGGTTTATGGCTATCTGCTTCTCACCGACCACCTGTAAATTGCCGTTCGGCAGGAGTTTATTTACCGTCACCGTGATGGTGCCGGTAAAGGTGTTGCGCGCTGCCGCCCCGCCCTTGCCGGAGAAGTCGCTTTTTCCCTCCGCGTTAAAGTCAGCTTTGCCGTTACCCAGCCAGCTGTTCGAGCTGCCCGGCATGGCCAGTAATCCCATTCCAGCCGATTCATTACGGTTGGCACTGGCGGAGGAGCTCTTGCTGGCGCTAACGTTTTCCTGAAGCAGGATCGTCAACGTGTCGCCCACGCTGCGCGGCCTGCGGTCTTCAAACATCGGCTGATAGCCATAGTTCATGGCCTGTCCTGCCTGGAACAGCGAGCCGCCGGTTGTGACCGGTGCCATCGGTAATGGTTCTGCCGACGTTGGTCCGTCCACGAGCGGTTTTTGCAAAATATGCGCGCAGCCGCTTAGCAGCAGCACGCCCGCCAGCAGTGCAGGACGCGATAGCCCTGTTGGACTGTATGTAAAAAGTGTTTTCATTTACGTGTCGATAAACCATCTATCCGCCCGAGCCTGCGCCCGGAGCGGTAAGAGAGAGGAAATTAAAGCTGGGTAAGCCTCTGCAACATCTGTTCGGATGCAGAAACGGCCTTACTGTTGATCTCGTAGGCGCGCTGGACCTGGATCATATTGACCAGCTCCTCAGCCACGTTGACGTTAGACGTCTCAATGTACTTCTGCTTGAGCGTACCCGCATCTTCAAGGCCCGGATTCAGTTCATTCGGTGCGCCGGAGGATTGCGTTTCACGATAGAGGTTGCCGCCAATGCTTTCGAGACCGGCATCGTTGACAAAGGTCGCCAGGGTCAACTGCCCCACCTGCTGCGGCTGAGCCTGACCCGGGAGCGTCACGCTGACGATACCATCAGGGCTTATCTGCATCTCTTTGGCGTCCTGCGGTACTACGACGCCCGGCAGAATGGGATGGCCTTCTGCGTTTACCAACTGACCGTTTTCATTTTTATCGAAATGTCCGTCACGGGTGTACGCGGTGCTGCCGTCAGGCAACTGCACCTGGAAGAAGCCTTTGCCTTCGATAGCGACATCGGTATCGTTGCCGGTCATGTTCAGGCCGCCCTGAGTATGCACGCGCTGGGTAGAGACCGGACGCACGCCGGTACCCAGCTGGAGGCCGCTTGGCAGCGTTGTCTGTTCGGAAGCCTGTGCACCGGGCTGGCGCATGGTTTGATAAAGCAAATCCTGGAACACCGCTCGCTGGCGCTTAAAGCCGTTGGTATTGACGTTCGCCAGGTTGTTTGAAATCACGTCCATATTGGTCTGCTGTGCTTCCAGACCGGTTTTTGCGATCCATAATGACCGAATCATCTGTACTCCTTGCGCGGGTTAGCCCACGCTTAATAGCTGGTTGGCCTTTTGCGCGTTTTCATCCGCGGTGCGGATCACCTTCATGTTCATCTCGAAGCTGCGTGCGGTGGCGATCATCTCCGTCATGGCCTTCACCGGGCTCACGTTACTTCCCTCAAGGGATTCAGGACTCAGACGCATGGCGTCATCCTGGGGTAACGCATTGCCCGCCGCCGGGCGAAACAGCCCATCGTCGCCGTGGAGCAGGGTGCTCATGGGAGCATTAACCATTTTCAGTCTTCCGACCGGCACGACGGCCGTTGGCTCATCACCCGCGCCAAGTGCAGAGACGGTACCGTCCTCCGCAATGGTGATCTGCGAATGGGGAGGAACCACCAGCGGTGCGCCATCGCCCATCAGCGGCTTCCCGCCAACCTGCAATGCGCCATCCCGATCGATCTCAATGCCGCCGTTACGGGTGTACCCTTCACTACCGTCTGGCAAGGCTACCGCCAGCCAGCCGTTCTGCGGAAGTGCAACATCGAGACTGCGTCCGGTGTGGGTAATCGGTCCCATGGTGTCGTCGTTATACGGCGTCGATTCCGCTACCAGCGCGCGAGTTTTCAGGGTCTGCCCCTCAACCGGCACAGCGCGAAACGCGGCCAGTTGAGCACGAAAGCCCGCCGTGGCGCTGTTAGCCATATTGTTCGACGTCACGGCCTGGCGGTTGAGCGCCGCGTTGGCAGCACTCAATGCGGTATATATTGCGCGATCCATCCGCCGCCCTTATCGCAGGTTAACCAGCGTCTGGAGTAGCTCAGACTGGGTTTTGATGGTTTGCGAATTCGACTGGTAGTTACGCTGGTAGACAATCATATTGACCATCTCCTGACCCAGATCGACGTTAGACTGCTCAAGCATATTCCCGTTAATCGTACCGAAGCTGCCGGAGCCGGAAGTACCAAGGAAAGGCTGGCCAGACTGCGGCGTTTCGCTCCAGACGTTATTACCTTCAGCCGCCAGCCCACCGCTGTTGGCGAAATCAGCCAGTACGATTTGTGCCACGGTCTGGCGCTGACCGTTACTGTAGGTCGCGACCACTTCTCCGCTGTCGCCAATAACAAAGCTCTGATATTTACCCGGGGCCTGACCGTCGATGGTGTCAACTTTCACGAGGCTATCGGTGGCCCGGCGGGTCAAGCTGGAAAGATCCATGTCGATACTCAGCGGCGCGGAGCCATTAAACGCGGCCCCGTTAATGGTCATTTTGGTACTGGCCATCGCCGCCGTGTCCATATTGCCGTTGCTATCGAACTTTAAATCCAGGGAGGTCACATCAGGCGTGCCGGGCGCGGTTTCATCGCGCGCGTAAGCTTTCCACTCGCCTGCCGCGGTCTGCACGAAGTAGACCTTTACGGTGTGTTTATTGCCCAGCGTGTCGGTCGCCTCAATCTGGCTCTGGTAGTTGTAGGTTTTCGGATCGCTATAATCGAACGAGTCGGTGATGATGGTGGTGTCATCTGACTTCAGGTTACCCGTAAGGGATCCGGCGGTGGACGCCGCGGGGGGCATGTCTTCCGTCGGTATACGAATGGGTCCTACCGGTGCGCCAGGGGCGATTGTCGGCGGCGTACCGGTCGCCTGGTAGCCGGTCAGGTACAATCCATTGGTGCTGTTGATGATATTGCCGTTCTGATCCTGCTTAAACTGGCCGTTACGTCCGTAATAGACGGCGCCACCTTCGCTTACCATGCGGAAAAATCCTTTTCCCTGTAAGCCCATATCCAGCGAGCTATTGCCCGCCGTGAGGCCACCGTCGCCGAAGTTCTGGGTCACGCCCGCAACCTGAACCCCGAGACCCGTCGTTCCGGCGAAGATGTCGGCGAAGGCCACGGAGCCTGCTTTAAAACCTGCTGTCTGGGAGTTGGCGATATTGTTTCCTACCACGTCCAGCGCTTTGGCGGCTGCATTGAGGCCGCTAAGACCTTGTGAAAAGCTCATATTGAAGTTCCAGAGAGTAAATTATTCGCTATTTTTGGATAACAACCACGTCGCCCATGGTGATGGGGTCATGATTGAGCAGGTGCAGTACCGCGCCGTTGGCCGTCATCGTGACGCCAGACACCTGCTCCTGAATCAGGCCGGATATTTCCGGGTTATCGCCTTCCGGATTTTTCGCCTCAAAGGAGAGCGTGTATTCCCTGTCCTGAGGCGGCCCCGGCTCCGGCTGGAAGTTTTCCAGATCGTCGAGGGTGTAAGTCTTCACACCGGATTTCACGTCCTTCAGCTGCGCCGTATAGGCATTGCCTTCATCATCCGTCAGCGTGACGGTGACCGTTTCTGCATCGCCCGATAACAGGAAACTAAAGCTGTCTGATGGCTTCTCCTCCCCGTCCAGTGGCTGCGTGGCGTCACCAAAGGCGACTTTCGGATCGCCCTCGATCAGTACCCCACGGCCAACCCAGGAGGCGGCGCTCATACTGCCCAACTGCGCCATAAGCGCCTGAACGTTGCCGACAGATGCGTTGAGTTTTTCCACTCCCGCGGCGGTATTGAACTGTGCCAGCTGGGAGGTCAGCTGGTTGTTATCCATCGGGTTAGTCGGGTCCTGGTTTTGCATCTGTGCAACCAGCAGCTTCATAAACTGCTCGGAGAGGTCGGCTGCACTGCTGCCCGTGCCGTAGGTGCTGGTATTGCCGCTGGTGTCGTTTACCGTTGAAACTGTCATATCCTGCCTTACTGACCGAGGGTTAAGGTTTTCTGCATCAGGGCCCTGGCGGAGTTCATCACCTCCACATTTGCCTGATAACTGCGTGAGGCGGAAATGGTATTGACCATCTCATTGACCACGTTGACGTTAGGCATGCGTACATATCCCTGTTCGTCCGCCAGCGGATTACCGGGCTCATAGACCAGGCGATCGGGCGCTGTACTTTCCACTACGTCGCTGACTCTGACGCCGCCGATGCCCTGGCCGGCAGAGGTGTCCGCTTCAAACATGACCTGACGGGCGCGGTAAGGCTGTCCGTCCGGTCCGGCAACGCTGTCTGCGTTCGCCATATTGCTGGCACTCACGTTGAGACGTTTTGACTGCGCGGCCATCGCCGAGCCTGAAATATCAAATACGCTAAATAACGACATTTATTTACCCCTGACTGACTACCGTCATCATTTTCTTAATATCTGCACCGAGGAATGTCAGGCTCGATTGATATTTCATGGCGTTATCCGCGAAATTAACTCGCTCGCGATCCATATCCACGGTGTTACCATCAGCACTTGGTTGATCCGGTACGC
Source organism: Enterobacter cloacae complex sp. 397G4 (assembly GCF_050031515.1). NCBI lineage: Bacteria > Pseudomonadati > Pseudomonadota > Gammaproteobacteria > Enterobacterales > Enterobacteriaceae > Enterobacter > Enterobacter cloacae complex sp. 397G4. The sequence continues at coordinate 3,677,552 of NZ_JBLGWE010000001.1, forward strand.
GATATAGCAACTGAGCATCATCAAAAGGCATTTTTTTACCCTGCATATGCTTGCTGGACGTTAAAGCCATTGTGACAGGCCCTGATGCAGGTTTATTCCCTAACGCATTTTTAAGTTGCTGAGAAAAATCAATATCTCGCGCCTGATAGCCTGGCGTATCGGCATTCGCAATATTCGATGCCAGGACTTCCTGCCGACGCGAGAGCAGACCTAACGCTTGCTGTTGGAAGCGAAACGCATCGTCAAGTTTATTCATCATGCACTCTGGCCTCTGCCTTGCTTTATATAAACCGCGATAGTGTAGACAGCGCTGATGAAATATCACACTGCAAAGACCTGACAGAAATAGGCGCTATTAGCGAAATTAAGATAGATATTTAAAACATGCGGCACTGATTCATGAAAACGGCAGCAGAAGTGTCATTATTTAACGCAATAAAAGCGTTTCTATCACGTATATAATTTAGTCAGAATAAGCATACCCGTTTACTTTACTGGTTTTACAATAAGGCAACAAGATGAAGCTTCCATTATTACGCGTAACGCTGGTAACGCTCCTTTTCGCGAGCCCGCTGTATGCCAGCGTGCCATCCGCGACAACGGCGAAACTTCGATTAGTGCAGAAACTGGAGGCGCTGGTTAAGCTCACGGAAAATCCAGGCAATATCGTTCGTACCGTTACGCTGCTGGCCTCGCCCGGACAGCTATCAGCGGTGTGCGAAAATCCTGACCTGAGCCTGGCCGGGCATGATGACCGCCTCACCGGCAAACGCACCGCAGTGGCGCGCTGCGGCATGCGTAAGTTCTATCTGCCGTTTAGCATTAGCGCCCAGGGAACCTTCTGGGTCGCCAGTCATAGTCTGAAGGGCGGGGAAATTGTGCAGCAGGGCGATATTACTCCCATGACCGGCAGCATAGACGATTTGCCCGTTGGGCTAATGTTTGAGGCGAGGGACATTGTCGGCCAACGCCTTTTGCGCCCCCTTTCCGCGGGCAAACCGGTGCTGCAAAACCAGCTGCGCCAGCAGTGGCGTCTTCGCGCCGGGCAGACGGTAGAACTGGTCATGTCGGGACCGGGTTTCTTTATCCGCAGCCAGGGCAAAGCGCTAAACAACGCTGCGGTTGACGATACGCTGCGCGTGAAAACCACGGGTGGACGTAACGTTACGGGAAAAGTGGGTCGTGACGGAGCCGTGACAATTTTTTTAGAACAATAATTTTAGTTTTTTCGTGTATTTCCGAAGACTAGTGTATAGGCAAGAGCAGTAACGATTACTGGCGAGGATAAACATGAGCATCGAAAGCACCCAACCCACCGCACCGATTGGCAATCTGGCTGGCGGACAGGAACTGCGTACACGCGGCACTACTCAGGAAAATAGTGTCGCGACGGGCGAAGCGCGCGGAAACAAAACCGAAGTGACCCTGAGCGCGCTGACAAAAAAAATTCAGACCGATGACAGCCGTGACGTGGATTATGCACGGGTGGATAAAATCCGTGCCGCAATGGCCTCCGGGGAACTCACTATCGAGCCAGAGAAAATTGCTCAGGCGCTGGTGCGACATATTTTTGAGTATTAATAACGGCAGGATTTTTTAACATTATGGATAAGCTGTACCCGATACTGACGCAAATGAAAACGTCCCTGGACGAGCTGGAAGCCATCATGATTGAAGAGGTCAATCAGCTCAGCCGCGTACAAATAAATCCCGTTTCGCTACAGGTATTATCGGATAATAAAAGCCAATTGCTTTCGTCGATTCAGTACTATGATGAAATGCGTCTCCAGCAGGAACAGCTTTCCGCCCTTCAGGCGCCCTATCACCATCACAGCAGGCTGTTCACCAGCTGGAAGCTGATCAGAGAACGGGTGCAAAGCACCAAAACGCTGAACGCGCAGGTCGAAACGCTTCTGCAAAACCATATGAAGAAGAATCAATATATGCAGAAGGTGGTAGACCGCGTGGGTCACGCCAACACGCTCTACGGCCCCGCCGGGGAATCCAGCCAGGCACCTGCGGGTCGTAAATACAATATCAGCATCTGATTCGCCTCTTGCTTACCCGTAACCGAGCTCGCCCATGGCGGGCTTTTTTTACGCGCTAACGTCATCTTGCAGAGGGATTGAGGCGGGACATGCTCCCGCCTTCAGGGGCGGGAGCGTCAGACAGTGTGGTATGCCTGGGCAGACGCGTTTGATTTAAGTAGAGCAGAAATGTTATTGCTGAGATGACCTAGCCGGACAGACATCCGCTGGCGCAGACGTTCGTCCTGGGCAAGAAGCTGCGCAAGTTGTGCGCGGGCGTCTTCAGCAAGCGGCGAGAGATTGAACTCACAGAGCGCCTGCATACCCCGGGCGTAGGCTGCAACCTCTTCGTTAAAGTACTCCCACGCCTCCTCGTCTGCTAACTGCTGTAGACGTTCGTTACTCTGCAACATCAGGGCGATTTGCCGCGTGAGTTTATCAGCCATGCTTCACCTGACGCGCCTGTGGGTCGATGGCTTTCCACGTCTCGGCCATATCCACCATCAGTGAGATAAGATGCGGGAGCATTTCCCCGGACTTATTAAGGTTCGCTTCCAGCAGAGAGCGCGAAATATACTCGTACAGTCGCTCCAGATCGGCGGCAATCTGTCCCCCAACCTCATGGTTAAGCCCGGCGCGCAGGCCATTATCAATAATGTTGATTGCACGGGAGATCATCTCACCCCGGCGAGCGATGTTTCCAGACTGGAAGTAGATCTCGGCGCGACGCATGGCATTGATTGCTCCGTCGTAGAGCAAAACGATGAGCTGGTGCGGGGTGGCGCCAGCAATCTGGCTGTCCAGAGAGACGGAGGAATAGGCGCTGTTGCCCGTTTTGGTGTACATCTTCGGTTCCTGCCGGGCAGTTGGCCTGCCCGGATGCGTTAAGTTTAACCCATGATCCCAAGCAGCGCGGACTGAAGCTGCTGGCTCGTACTGTTCATTTGCGTCAGGGCCTGGTCGAGACGCTGGAATTCATTACGGCTGCGGTCAAGGCTGTCCTGAATGCGTTCCTGCATGCGGGCAATCTGTTTTTCAACGCGGGTATTTTGTTCCTTTACCCCCTTGAGAGCGGTAGAGATCGCCCCTTCAACCTTCGGGATCGAATCGTTATCGCCCAGATAGGTGGTGAACACCTCCTCCATGCGATCCTTGATCCCGCCCGTTGAGCCGGTGCCTAAAAACAGAGCTTCCACTTCCTTTGGATTTTTCTTCAGCGCTTCGTCGAGCTTTTTATTGTCGATGGTGAGTATGCCCAGGGTCCCGGTACGCTCCTCGCCGGGTTTGGTTTCGTTGAACTTCACCTCGATACCGAGCGCACCCAGAGATTTGTACAGATCGTCGGCATCGCCATAGCTCCCGGCGACAGCGGATTTCATCTGGCTGGTCAAACGGCGTAGGGTACCGTCACCGAAAAGCGCGCCGTTTGACGCATTGGCCTGCGGCAGTTCATCGCCGGTCGTCTTTTCCGGTTCGTTGTATGCACTGGCGCTGGATGCCGCGCTAAGATAGGCGTTATAGACATTCACAAACTCTTCAATCAGGCTTTTAACCTTAGAGGTATCGGCGGTGATCGACAGTGTTTCTGATTTCAGTTTTGATGCGTCGTCAGGATCTTTTTCTGAGACCTCGCGCAGATCGAGGGTGATCCCGTCAATGGCGTCAGAAATGGTATTGGAGCTGCGTTCAATCTTCGTACCATCAACGTAGACAATGGCATTCTGCGCCGGCGTAATCTCCCGGGCATTATCTGCCCCCGGCGTGACTGCCGGGTCGTAATCCAGCACTTTTGCCAGCTTACTGTCGCCGCTTACGCTGATGCTAATTTCGCCATCTTCGCCGGTCTTTTTCGACGTCACGACCAGCTGATATTTGCCATCTTCGGCAGGCATTACCGTCGCGGTAACATCGCCATTTTTAGCATTAATTTTTTTAGCAATCTGTACCAGAGAGGTTTCATCATCTTTCAGCTCCACCTCCATCGGCTTGCCTTTGCCTGCGGTGATGGTCACCGTACGCGGACCGGCGCCGTCACCCAGCTGGGTGTCGTTCGCATTTTGCGGTGCCGTCCCCACTTTATTGGCTTTTGCTAACTGCTCAACCTGGACCGAGTAACTATTCGGGATCGCTCCCTTACCTGCCGTTGCGTTAAATGCCTTGTTGGTGCCAATGCTGACCCCATTGAACCCTTCATCCTCCAGTTTTTTCAGCGCCGTTTTCACCGCATCCAGACTGCTGGAGATTTTACCCCAGGAGGAAGTTTGTCCTTCATAATTGCTCTGCTTCTGCAAATAGGGGTTTAATTTTTTATTCTCAGCTACCTGGAGCTGCGAAATCATACTTTCAATATCTAACCCGGAGCCGCCGAGGCCTGACATAGAGAACGAAGCCATGATTTGTATTCCTGTTACAGTGAAGATAGATATAGCGATATCATCGGGGTTTCGGCCATAAAGTTTAATTTTTTACAGTTCAGGCGACAACGAAACCACCACATTAATACACTCTTACACGCTTATCAGGCTATTGACTGAGGTAATCGGGAGAATTGCCATCACTTGTGAATGCTTTTCCTGGAATATAAAAAATTATGAAAAAATAATTTAGTCATTTCTTTTTCATCCGATTAATTCAGTATGCGCAACAGACATCGCATATTTAACTGGCGAATGCCGTCGTTACTTTATTTAAAAGGATATTGATATGGCCCAGGTCATTAATACTAACGCATTGAGCTTGATGGCTCAGAACAACCTGAACAAATCTCAGACTTCTCTGGGTACTGCAATTCAGCGTCTCTCTTCCGGTCTGCGTATCAACAGTGCGAAAGACGATGCAGCAGGTATGGCGATCTCTAACCGCTTCACCTCTTCTATCCGCGGCCTGACCCAGGCAGCACGTAACGCCAACGATGGTATCTCCCTGGCGCAGACCACCGAGGGCGCGCTGGAAGAAGTAACCGAGAACTTACAGCGTATCCGTGAACTGACCGTTCAGGCAAAAAACGGTACTAACTCCTCTGACGACCGTGACTCCATTAAAAAAGAGATCTCTGCACGTCTGGACGAAATCAAACGTATTTCTGAAACCACCAACTTCAACGGCGTTAACGTTCTCGATGGCTCCAAAGATAAACTGACCATCCAGATTGGCGACAAAGATGGCCAGACCATCGACATCGATCTGAAGAAACTGGACATCGACTCTCTGGGTCTGGACGGCTTCACTGCTGCATTCGATAAAATTGCCGGCTCTGCTGGCGCCACCAGTCAGTACACCAAGGCAGCCACTGCGAAAGCAGTGGGCGACGATACGGGTATCAGCACTGCTGCCGGTAACTGGAAAGTTGCCGCAGCTGACATCACCGCAATTGAAACGGCAGTGGGCGCAGCAGCAGGCGACGTCGAGCTGTACGTAGCTGATGGTGAAGCTTTCGCTTACGATAAAACTGCCGACAAAATGTTTAAACTGGACACCTCTGCCATCACCTTCAAGGATGATGGTGCTGGCAATGCGATCATTGACGGTGCTGTACCTGCTGGCGCCGTAACGGAAGTCAACGCGCTGGATGCCGATATCCTGTTGAACGGTCCATCTACGCTGAGCGATGCCACTAAGCTGAAAGAAGGCGCGACCTTCAAAGCTCAGGATGGTTCTGAAGTGACGCTGGATCAGGCTAAACTGGACGAGATCTCCAACGCGGCCTTTGGCGCTGACGCTGCTGACAGCAACATGCAGCTGTTCTCCGTGAAAGACGGTGCAAACACCAAATACTTCGCGCAGAGCACCGACGCAAGCGGTAACACTGTAGTGAAAGAGCTGACCTTCGCAGATAACGCAACTGCCCCTACCGTCGCGGATGCAGGCGCAGCGAACTCAGCGTTCATCAACACCGCCGCTAACGCTGCCGCAGCCGACGACCTGCTGGGTAACCTGGATGCAGCCCTGACCGAAGTGACTAACTTCCAGGCTGACCTGGGTGCGATTCAGAACCGTTTCAGCTCTATCATCGCGAACCTGAACACCACTGTTATCAACACCACCGAAGCCCGCTCCCGTATCCAGGATGCTGACTTCTCCGTGGAAGTGTCCGCAATGAGCCGTTCTAACATCCTGCAACAGGCCGGCGTATCCGTTCTGAGCCAGGCTAACCAGGTACCTCAGAACGTTCTGAGCCTGCTGCGCTAATCCCGAAAAGCCTCAACATTTTACGCGTATTTATTGCGCGTTAGCCCTCCCTGTCGGAGGGCTTTTTTCGTTTTGAACCTCGCTAATCGTCCTCAATCCTTCTCCCCTGCCCTGACCTTCTGTCAGGCAAGTCACAACCAACCAAAAACATTACAAATAATATGGTTAAAAAGGTCTCGCAAAACAATATAAAAACGCGTTTACCCTATTTGGAGACAATCGGTAATCGACCATAAATAGCATGCGTAAAGTGCCATTGAATACGAAATGAAAGAACGAACGCATCTCGTTTATTTATTATGAACGCAACCTTCCGCTAAACAGCTCATCTCAACATTGTTTAAATGATATGACCAGTGAGATAAAATTAACCAACTCATTTATAGCGACTGCCGATATTTAATGTTAAAATCGTTTTCGCTGCACAGCGTGCAAAAGGAGAAATTCCCTCCTGTTACTTATACATTTTTAAGCGTTTAGCTTATCTAACTTGAGCAGTCAGCAAATGCCCGTCAGTCATTGCCCTTCACGTACTAAGCCTCAGAAAAATAGGAATATAAGCGTCACCCCACTGCTATCGTGCCGCCAGGTTCAGCGAGAGGAATCACCGCATGCGCATCAAAATGGGAGGGCATTTACTTTATTTATCACACAAATACGCCAACCGAGGCCTGGCCATTTTTAACATCGGCATTAATAACATTAATATCGTTGAAATTTACCTTTAGCGATCCGCGAATAGTTGCGATATAAGCCTTAGGTAGCCCGAAATTGTTGCGCATTGTTAACGAAAAGACTTTACCCAATTAACATAAATACCCATTCAATTCACCTTATCTTTCATTACGAAGTATCAAGATATTATGGTCAATTACATTGCGATTGGATCGTTAGTGACGCTGGATTTACACACGAGGTTACTAACACGAACGCGCGACGGCGAGTGCGTGACGCTGCCTGCCAGCGCCTGCCTCTGCCTTGCCGCCCTGGTGGAAGCGCAGGGACAAATTTTGTCTCAGGAACAGTTAATGGATATCGGCTGGCGTAGCGCTGGCGTTGAGGTCACGGATAATAGCGTGCGCGTTATGGTGAACAAGCTTCGACGAGCGCTGGCCTCGCTAGAGATGCAGGATGCTATTGCGCTGGTTGCCGTAACGCGAAGCGGCTATCGCCTGATTATTCGTGAAGAGAGCCCGCCGGAACCCTCGGCTGAAAGCGTTGAGATCCTCCCCCCACCACCGCCGCCTGAAATGCCGGTGGAGGTTACGCCTTCTCCCCCCTCCGCTACGCCAGCACCGCGTCGAAAAAGGCTTTTGCGAAGCGCTGCGTTCGCGGTCTGCGGCATGCTGATCGGTATTCTTATTGCCTTGTCCGTCAAAAATGCGTTTGTCCCCAGCCCGCAGAGCATCGAGTTTATCCTCTGGCAGGGAGAAGGGATCCCCCCCGGCCATATCGTGATGGTGCAAAAAAACCGAATAAGCCAAACAGAACTTATCCAGGCAACGCTGCACACCTATAGCGAATATGTGCTGGAAAGACGCGTCCATTACAGACCGGGTAAAATTTTATACATCACTACCGGTACGGGAAAGATAGATAAATATCAGGCAGTTATTGCCTGTCAAAAACCCATTCAGGAGCAAAAGAATGACTGTGAATCGTTCTATTTTCATCTTTATTAAACGCCCGCAGATCCTCTTTGCTGGCGGCCTGATGACAGGTTTAGCGTTAACAATCGGGTACACGATCGCCACGTCGCCGCTGAAACAGACGTGCTTTGCCCCAGCCTCGTTTTACACTATCAAGGACGAAAACAACGTGACGCTGGCGCGAGGAATTTATCGCTCATACCGCGATGGACTTCATGAGGGACACACGACCTATATCGGTAACATCCGCCATTTTCAGGACGGAAAACGCGTAGGGCAAGCTTCACCCGTACAGCGCAGCGTGAATTATACCATGTCCTTCTCCGGCAACCTGCTTCATCTGACGATGCTTAGCCACGCCCGTCGGCTCGGCGATCAAAGCAACGAAAAAGAGGTGACGGATTATATTTTTCCGCAGCTTAAGAGCGGCGAAACCTCCACCAGTTCCCTCTATTTGCTGGAAAACAGCATCCTGGCATCGGGAACGGAGACGGTAGTACGGATAGCCTGCACGAATTAAGCCCTCAAACCAGCGCTTGTAGTAACCCGCTCAGGATCTCGAAGCCGTGGCTCATAAGACGTTCAAAAAATGGAGCCAGCGTTTCGTCGATGAGCAACAGTGCCAGCATGCCAAAGGTCAGCGTGAGCGGGAACCCTACTACAAAGATCGAGAGCTGCGGGGTAAGTCGGTTTAGCAGCGCAAGCACCATGTTTATGCTCAGCAGCAGGGCTATCACCGGGAGGCCCAGGATCAGTCCCTGACTGAAGATGAGTCCGGCATGATTAACGAGGTAAAACATCCCGCCAGCATGCAGCGGTTCTGAGTTAATGGGGAGAGCCTCGAATGTCTCTGCAAGCAGCGAAAGCAACCACAGATGGCCGTTACACACCAGAAAGAGCAGCATCGCCAGCATGTTTAGCAGGCGAGCGATCACCGGGCTGTTACCGCTGCCCGGGTCGAAGAAGGTGGCAAACGAGAGTCCCATCTGCATTCCAATGATCTCGCCCGCCAGGCGAACGGCGGCAAACAGCAGTTGCATCGTCAGCCCCATCGCGGCGCCGATGAGCACCTGCTTAGCCATCGTCCAGACGCCCGCCCAGGAGTAAAGTCCTATATCCGCTTCAGAAACCAGCCCGCCCAGCAGCAGCGCGAGGGTTAAGGCCAATGCCGCACGCAGGCGGGCGCTTATCGCTTTTTCGCTAAATACTGGCGCAACATGCAGAAGCGCCGAGATACGCACCATGACCAAAAAGTAATGGCTTATCAGGGCGTAAAGCTGCTCAAGGGGAAGATTAAAAATCATTAGCCGATGGCGTAAGGAATGCTGGCGAACAACATGCGCGTGTATTCAATAAAGATTTTCATCATCCACGGACCGAGCAGTACGCCGACACCCACGATCATCAGGATTTTAGGGATAAAGGTCATGGTCATTTCGTTCACCTGCGTCGCGGCCTGAAGAATACTGATAATCAGACCGGTTGCCAGCGCGACCAGCAAAAGCGGCCCCGCAATCATTAGCCCAACCTTGATAGCTTCCATGCCCAATACCATGACGCTTTCGGGGGTCATATCAGGCTCCTATGAGTAAAAGCTTTGTGCAAGCGAACCGACCAGCAGCTGCCAGCCATCCACGAGTACGAACAGCATCAGCTTAAAAGGCAGCGCAATTGTCGCTGGCGGAACCATCATCATCCCCAGCGCCATCAGAATGCTGGCCACCACCAAATCAATAATCAAAAACGGAATAAAGATGGTAAAACCAATCTGGAAGGCGGTTTTCAGCTCGCTGGTGACGAAGGAAGGCACCAGAATACTCAACGGCACGTCCTCCGGGCCGGTAAGGGTCGGCGTTTTAGCAATGCGGGCAAACATCGCCAGATCGGCTTCACGCGTCTGCTCAAGCATAAAGGCCCGCAGCGGTTTTACGCCTTCCTTCAGGGCCGTTTCCATGGTGATTTTATTGGCCTGCAACGGCTGCCATGCCTGTTCATAGATCTGGTTGAGCACTGGCGACATCACAAAAAAGGTCAAAAACAGGGCCAGTCCCACTAATACCTGATTTGGCGGTGCGGTCGGCGTACCAAGCGCGTTGCGCATCAATCCCAGCACGATAACGATACGCGTAAAGCCAGTCATCATCAGCAGTACCGCAGGGATGAACGTGAATCCACTGAGCAACAATAGCGTCTGGATGGGTAGCGTCCAGCCAGCGCTCCCCGGCGAACTGGCCAGCGTAATGTCGCCGTTAGCGGCGAGCGCAGAGGCGACGGGCAGCAGCAGACCAACGCCCGTCGCAGCACGGGCAATCAACAGACGGTTCATTTTTGCTCACCACCCGAACGGTATTTATGAAGAAAGTTATCCAGCATGGCGGGGAAAGCCGCTGAAGGAGTCGCCTGCTCAGGCACCTCTGGCCTAACCTGTACGGTAAGACAGCTAATGTGGGTTGGGGTAACACCCAGCACCAGACGCTGTTCGCCCACGTCAACCACCACCAGCCGTTCGCGCGAGCCGAGAGGTTTACTTGCCACCAGCGATACCGCAGCCTGGCTTTCGCGGGTGCAACGCGCCAACCCGCTGCGGCGAGCGATCCACGCCAGCAGTACCATCAGCATAATAATGAGCATGAGCGTACCGATAACCGATAGCGCGATTGCCCCGCCAGAGAGCACGTTCGTGCTCCCTGCGGCAAAAGGAGGTTGTACTGCGTTCATTAGCGGCTCAGGCGATGCATTCGCTCGGATGGGGTAATGATATCGGTAATACGAATCCCGAATTTATCGGACACAACCACCACTTCGCCCTGGGCAATAAGGTAACCATTGATCAGAATATCAAGCGGCTCACCCGCCAGACCGTCAAGCGAAACCACCGAGCCCTGGCTTAAGCGCAGCAGCTCCTTGATAGTCATTTTTGTGCGGCCCAGCTCAACGGTCATTTTGACAGGGATATCCAGAATCAGGTTCATCTCTTCAGAAAACTGAGGAACCGCCGTTTGCTCTGTACTTCCCGCAGCGTTCTGCTCGTTCAGCGCCTCACCCCAAAGATTGTCCATAGACTTATCTTCAGATCCCGACGAGTTATTCATGTCGCTCATGGGGAAATCACTCCTTATTGAAAGATTTTAATGCTGGCTGATTCATCCGATCGACCTTCAGAGCATATTGATTATTTACAGAGCCATATTTCGCGGTAAATACCGGCACGCTGCCGACGTTCGCTTCTATAAACTCCTGCTTATCCAGTGGGATAATGTCGCCTTTTTTCATCTTCATGACGTTTGACAACCGCGTGTTGATGTCGGCAAATTGCGCCACCAGCTCCAGCTCGGTTTCACGCATCTGGCTTGCCAGCATGCTGCGCCACTCAGAATCCTCATGGCGCGAATTATCCATTGGCGGATTGCTTAACAGTTCACGCAGAGGCTCTATCGTGCTGAAGGGAATACAAATATTGAACTCCCCGCGATGCGAGCCGATTTCCACGGAGAAAGGCGTGGTGACAACAACATCGTTTGGTGAAGAGGTAATATTGGTAAATTTCACCTGTATCTCTGAACGGATGTATTCCGTCTTAATTTTATAAATAGAGCCCCAGGCAAACTCATACGCCTCGCGTGCCATTGTCAGCATACGGTGGATCACCCGCTGCTCGGTCGGGGTAAATTCCCGCCCGTCTGCCTTCGTCGGGAAACGCCCGTCTCCGCCGAACAGGTTATCCACGGCCATAAATACCAGACCGGAGGAGAATGCCATCAGCGCGGTCCCTCGCAGGGGATTAAGGTGCAGCAGGTTCAGGTTAGTTGGCACCGGTAAATTGCGGGCAAACTCATGATACGGCTGGATCTTGATATTTCCCGCCGTAATATCTGAACTGCGGCGCAGCAGGTTAAATAGCCCCATCCTGAACTGACGGGCAAAGCGTTCGTTAATAATTTCCAGAGAATGAAGCCGCTCGCGAATCACGCGTCGCTGAGTATTTGGATCGTAAGGTTTTATCCCCGCATCTCCCATGCTTCCATGGAGGTCATCGGGACTCTCCGTATCAGCATTGAGCAGGCGATCGATCTCATCCTGTGATAAAAAACTATCAGCCATTGTGTTTACCGCAGAATAAATTCATTAATCAAAACGTCAGTGACGTTAATCTTTTTGTTGAACGCCAGCGGTTTTTTAAGCTCATTATTGATGTTGCTAATCAGCTGGCGTTTACCTTCATCCGTTGAGAGCGTTTCATACGTTTGCTGAGAAAGCAGCATAAACAATCGGCTGCGATATTCCGGCAGGAATTTCTCAAGCACCTGTACGGACGACGTATCGCCAAGTCGTACGGACAGACCAATGTAGAGCACGCGATCCGACTCGTGCTGTGTCGGGGTCAGGCTAACGGTAAAGGTATTCATCGACACGTATAACGGTTCAACTTGCTGTACCGCCGGGGCTTCGTGCTCACTTCTCGAATTGTTGTCCGTCTGCACGTGTGCATATTTCATCGACCAGAACAGATAGCCTGAAAAACCGCAGGCTGCGAGGGCAATCAGAAACATTAGTATTAACAGAAGCGAGCGCGACCCTCCGCGAGCCGCAGCATTTTTATTTTTGTTACCCATTACGTAAACCCAATAAAATAAGAGAGGCAGCAACCTGCCCCTCGATAAATACGGCGGACATTGTAGTCCATTTAATCAGCAGAATAATCAGGAGATAAAATTTCATTCCTGTCGGCAATTCAGCAATTCAGGCAAAAGTGTTAATGCCGTATATATTTCCTTGCGTCGATGTTAATAATTCCGCCACAGTGTCTTCATCCACGAACACGTTATCTGCGCCTTGAGCGGTATGCTGCTCTCCGGAAGGATGACGTCCCTGCTCGCCACCGCCAGTATGTGGTCGATCGGGGCTCACGCTCGCCTGGCCCAACTGAAGCCCGGTTTCCGCTAAAGCCGCCCGCAGGTGCGGTAGAGCAGTCTCCATCATCTGCCGCACCTGGGCATGTTCGCTGACGATATGGATCTGCGCCTGGTCCTGCTGCACGCGCAAAGAGATATGCAATGAGCCCAGCTCCTGAGGATGCAGGCGGATCTCCGCATTGTGCAAATTGTCGCGGCTGAACAGGGCAATATGTTGGCTCACCGACTGTTTCCATTCGGGCGACTCCAGCGGATAACGGACGTTGACCACCTGCTGTGAGACAGGCTGACTGACCAGTCGCGCCGTTGATGGCTCCATCACGACGCTCTGAACCGTGGGATCGCACGTAGCGTGCTGCGATGCGTCTCCCTGATGAGCCGTTAAGCCTGGCATCACGGCGCTGGCGTCCGGGGCTTTCCCCCCTAACGCCTGTGCCTGCATCTGGAGAGGGGTATCTTCGCGTCGGGCGGGCTTCAGCTTAATATCGTCAACAGGGATCGTTAAAGGCGCCTTTTCGCCAGCTACCTCTTCACGTGGCAGAGTCGCATCAGCAAGGGTCGAAGCCTCTGTAGCGCCCCTCGCCTGGCGGGTGACTATTTGCTGAAGCTGCCACTGCGGGCTTTCATCACCGGGAGAGGCGCTGATTCTGACCTCCGCCAGCGTGTCGTCACTCTCCCCCGGCTCAGCTACCGGCGGCAAAACCGGCTGCGGAAGAGGGTATCCTTCATGACTCAACAGCTGCGCCGGAACGTCCAGCCCAGGTAACAACAGTCCCATCTGCGCCAACCTGTCGTCGAGCGTGAGAGCAAAATCCTCGCCGATGAGTTTTCCTTTGCCTGCTCTCGTCGGCGCTCCGCCGGACAGCAGAGCCGTAATATCAATATTCATAGCCTTTCTCTTTTCTGTCCGGCACGCTGGGCGAATTCGTCCATCATTTTTTGCTCCTGGCGGCTCTGTGCCATAGCCAGTGCCGCTTCGCGGCGATCGATGAGCGTCTCAAACGCATTAAGGCGCTGCTTTTTCTGTAGCCACTTCTCTTTGACCCGATCCACGGCTTGTTCGCAGGTGGAAACATGTGATTCGTGCTGCTTCACCACCTGGTTAAGTGACAAAATGAAAGACTGTTGATTAACCAGATCCGCCATCGACATACCGCTGCCCAGCAGGCCCTGACGCAAAGATTGCTGGTACTCGCGCTCATAGTGCTGAAGCTGTTCATGCTGGGCCACAGCTGCCATAAGCGTCTGCCGGACGCTGCCGAGGGCGCGAGTGGTCTCCGTAAGCTTTTCCTGAGCCATGTCACGCAGCATGACCATTGGATTATTCACTTTCACGTTTTATCCCGCCTGTTCAACGATGTCTGGGAAAAGTTGGCTCAGTGCGGCAATAGCCTCGTCGTAACCGCTCCGCTCGTGTATTGCCTGATGCAGAAAGGCTTCCAGCGCAGGATACTGGTCTATCGCTCTGTCGAGCAGCGGATCGCTGCCCTTCACGTAAGCGCCTACGCTGACCAGATCCCGGTTACGCTGATAGGTCGACAACAGCTGCTTAAAACGCTGAACCTTGCGGTACTGGACATGCGGAATTAGCTCCGTCATCGCGCGGCTAATAGAGGCTTCAATATCAATAGCAGGATAATGGCCCGCCTCAGCCAGGCGACGAGAAAGCACGATATGGCCATCGAGGATCGCGCGCGCCGAATCGGCGATCGGATCCTGCTGATCGTCCCCTTCGGTCAGAACCGTATAAAAGGCGGTTATCGATCCGCCGCCGCGCATACCGTTACCCGCACGCTCTACCAGTGCGGGCAGACGCGCGAAGACGGACGGTGGATAACCTTTCGTTGCCGGCGGTTCACCGATAGCCAGCGCCACTTCACGCTGCGCCATGGCATAGCGCGTAAGAGAGTCCATTATCAGCAGGACATTCATCCCACGATCGCGGTAATCCTCAGCAATTCGGGTGGCGTAAACCGCACCCTGCATACGCAGGATCGGTGAGACGTCAGCAGGTGCGGCGATCACGACCGCGCGTGAGAGCCCCTCTTCGCCAAGAATGTTCTCGATAAAATCTTTTACTTCACGTCCGCGCTCGCCAATCAGCCCGACGACGATGACGTCGGCGGTGGTGAAACGGGCCATCATGCCGAGCAGCACCGACTTACCGACGCCCGAGCCGGCAAAAAGGCCCATACGCTGTCCCCTGCCAACCGTCAGCAGGCCATTTATTGCCCTCACGCCCACATCGAGCACGGACTTGATGGGATCGCGGTGAAGCGGGTTAAACGAGGGGGTAAACAGGCCGGCTACGGGTTTTCCCGCCGGTGGACGACCATCCAGGGGGCGGCCCTGAGCGTCAAGCACGCGCCCCAGCAGGTGTAACCCCACCGGCAGCTGTTTACCCGCTCCCTTATCGGCCTCTGGCGCGTACACGCGCGCGCCGGGAAGAATACCGTCAACATGTTCAAGCGGCATAAGATAGAGCGTCTGACCGTTAAACCCGACCACCTCACACTCGACCGGTAAAATAGCCTGCCCGGTCTGACGTTCAACAATGCACAACGCGCCTATCGGCAGCTTCAGGCCAACGGCCTCCATCACCAGCCCGGTAGCACGCGTCAGCTTGCCGTACTGACGAAAGCGCGGGAGCTCTCCGAGCTTCTCTTCCACCCGATCCATGACCGAGAGCCAGTTTTTTAACTGCTGGCTCATTGGGACAATTCCTCTCGGGCGAGCTGACAGAGAGACTGCCAGCGCGTTTCCATGGTGGCGTCATACTCCACGTCCGGCGTGACCACACGACATCCCCCTGCGGCCAATTGGGGATCGCTTTGTAAGGACCACCCCATTGAGGAGAGCGTCTCACCGATCGCCTGGGAGACCATGGGCAGATCCTGCGGGTTCACATGCAGTTCTGTCGGGCCGTTGAGCAGGGTATCCTGCTTCATTAACTGGCGGATCTGCGCAAGCAGAGCATGGTTATCCGCCACGCTCAGGGTGCCGTACAGCTGCTGTACCGCCGTCAGCGCCAGCTGAACCAGACGTCCGGGAATAAGGCTATCGAGATTCGAAAGCGCAAGCTTGCACTGCGTCACCCATTCTCCAGCCTGGAGCAGTAAAGCCTGCCGTTCGTCACGAGCCTGTTCCAGCCCCTGCGCCAGACCCGCCTCACGCCCCTCCTTCAGCCCGGCCTCATAGCCTTCGCGACGGCCTTCCTCTTTGCCTTGCGCCAATCCCTGAGCAATACCCTGCTGCTCAGCCTGCTTACGCAGGCGTGCCAGCTCGGCCTTAAACTGCGCGTCAGAATGGCCGGTATCCTGCGTCTGCAACGGTACTTCAACCGTTTCGTTTAACAGATCCTCAGGCTGCCAGCTGCGCCACTGAGCGGCGCTATTGGCATCAAACGTAGGCATCGTCGCTGCCTCCAATGATGATTTCCCCTGTCTCCGCAAGGCGACGAACGATGTTCAGAATAGTCTTCTGCTCGGCTTCCACCTGTGACAAACGAACCGGGCCGCGCGATGCCAGATCTTCGGTCATCAGATCCGACTGACGGCGCGACATGTTACGGAAGAACTTGGCCCGCAGCGCTTCGTCTGCTCCTTTGAGGGCGATGATAAGGGTTTCACTTTCCACCTCCTGCAACAGACGCTGAATGCTGCGATCCTCGACATCCACCAGGTTTTCGAACAAGAACATTTCGTCGATAATTTTCTGTGCCAGCTCACTGTCGAAATCGCGAACCGCCTCAATGGCGGCCTCTTCCTGCTGGGATTTCATCAGGTTTAAAATCTCCGCAGCCGGGCGCACCCCACCCATTTTGCTGCGCTTAAGATTCTGACCGTGGAGCAGGCCGTTGAGTACCTCCGTCAGTTCCTGCAACGCGGCGGGCTGAACCCCGCCGAAGGTGGCGATACGCAGCATAATGTCGTTACGTTCACGATCGTCGAATTTGCTCAGGACGTCCGCCGCCTGGTTACGCTTTAAGTGGACCAGGATCGTGGCGATAATTTGCGGGTGTTCTTCACGAATCAGATCGAATACCGCCAGCGGATCCATAAAGTTGAGCGTTTCGATCCCGTTTCCACCCTGGTGGGTATCCAGCAAATCCTCAAGCAGCGTTGACGCACGCTCTTCACCCAGCGCCTTGACCAGCACGCTGCGCAGATACTCGTTCGTGTTAAGGCTCAGCGCGGCATACTCGCTTGAGTCATTTTTAAAGTCGCGCAGCACGGAGGCCATTTGATCGTGGGTAAACCCCGCCATGTTGACCATAGAACTGCTGATGGTCTTCACCTCATGCGCGTTTAGGTGCTTAAAGACTTCGGCGGCCAGGACGTCGCCCAGCGTCAACATAACGATGGCGCTTTTCTCTGCGGCATTCATGATTTGAGCTCCTGATTCATCCACTGACGAATAACCAGCGCAATAACCCGCGGCTCTTGTTCCGCCAGTTCGCGCAGCTGCTGACTGTTAAGTTCCGTATCCACACGCTGCTGAGCGCGGTCACGCGCATCCTTTTCGGACGCTTTCTTGCGGGCGGCCAGCTCTTCCTGACGCGCCTCTTTTTCCATTTCCATGCGGCGCAGGCTGGTTTCCTGATGGCGGATCCAGGCCGGATGAACAAGCTTACGCCACATAACCCAGGCGATAATCGCAATAACCAGATAACGCGCAATCGCCATCATCAACTGATAAAACTTATCCTGTTTCCAGAATGGCGGGAGTTCCTCTTCCTCAACCCCGTTAAACGGCGAGTTCAAAATATTGACGCTATCGCCGCGTGAGGCCGTATAGCCGACAGCCTCCTTAACCAGAGCATTAATACGGTTCAGTTCAGCCTCACTCAGCGGACCCGGCTTGCCCTCAGCGCCTTGCGGCAGATGGTTTATCACCACCGCGACTGAAAGACGATCGATGCGCCCCATGGCATTTTTAATGTGGGTTAGCGTGCGATCGACCTCAAAATTGGTGGTCTCATCGTTGTGATTGTTGTAGGGCTGTGAACGGTCATTTCCGGTACCAGCGGTACTGGTTTGAGCGGCAGGCTTGTTAAGCGGCTGCGTAAGTGGCGCAGTGGCAGGCGCTGGCGGCTGATTCGTCAGCGCGCCCGGTACGCCGCCATTGCCGCGTCCATTACCCTGCTCGGACTGGCTCGTCTGGCGGCTTCGAATCACCATTTTTTGCGGATCGGCGTTGGGCTGATACTGCTCCTGCGTCTGCTCCTGCTGGGTAAAATCAATCTGCGCCGTGACCTGGGCGCGAATATTTTTGCTGCCCACCAGCGGCGCCAGGATTCGCTGGATGCGCTGCTGGTAATCACTTTCGATCTCACTGGTGTACTTCAGCTGTGACGTTTGCAGGCCGCGCAAACCACTTTGGGTGAGCAGCTCACCCCGCTGATCGACGATAGTGACATTTTCTGCCGTCAGCCCCGTCACGGCGCTGGAAATCAGATGGGTAATGGCAATGACCTGTCCTTCATCCAGGGTACGCCCCTGAATCAGGTTGACGGTAACGGAAGCCGTTGGCTGTTTTTGCTCACGCACAAACATCGTCTGCTTGGGTGTGGCAAGATGAACGCGCGCCGATCTGATCGGCCCCAGGTTTTCAATAGTACGCGCCAGCTCTCCCTCAAGCGCCCGCTGATAATTAACCTGTTCGCTAAACTGGCTAATACCAAACTTTTCCTTATCCAGCAGTTCAAACCCTACGGAGCCGCCTTTTGGCAACCCCTGTTGGGCCAGCTTCATACGCACTTCATGGACCTGCCCTTCAGGAACCAGAATAGCGCCACCCGGCGCGTCGATGCGGTAAGGGACATTCATCTGCGACAGCTGGGCAACAATGGCCCCACCGTCTTCATCACTGATATTGCTAAACAACACGCGATAGCCTGGCTCTTTTGCCCAGAACATAAGCGCAATTAATACCGATACGGCAGCCGCGGCGCAAATGACCAGCGATAGCTTCGGGCTGGCGCGAAGCCATGACAGAGCCGATTTAATTCGGTCAGCCGGATTATTCGTTAAATCATTTAATGTGGCACTCATGCCGTGATCCTGTAAGAAATAGCACGCACAATAATGCGCGTCAGCGCCTGTGATATCGCAGGGCTGATAACGACGATTTCAAATTAAGAGAAATTTTCAGGCGGGCATTATCGTCTGAAAGGCCGATTTTTTAAGGATAAATAAGCTTAAAGTAATGTTCGCTTATTGGATTTTATGGCCATTTTGCCTACGTGTTAAACTATCAACGTTTAAAAGATATGTAATAAATGTGTGCTTTTCCCTTATTAATTCAGGAAGTCAACAATGTCAGCAACTTTAATGCGTGGCGTACTCGATCAAATTAACACTCAGTCACAGCAAATAGCCGGCATGAGCCGAAACCAGCCTGCCGCGCTGAAAAACACGCCGTCGTTCTCTGACATTTTATTCAACAGTATCAATGAAATTAATGAAACTCAGGTTAACGCGAAAGAAATGACGCAGCAGTGGATGTCTGGCAGTAGCGATATTGGATTAAATGACGTAATGCTGGCAATGCAGAAGTCCTCAATTTCTTTTAGCTTCGGTGTGCAAGCGCGCAATAAAATGCTCAGTGCCTACCAGGAAATCATGAATACCCCGGTATAAGGCCTCGCCCTGTCTATGAGTGAATTTAAAGACATTCCCGTGCGCTTATCGCCAAATAAGCTTACGTTATCCGATTCTGAATTACAGCGTATTGGGCAACTGATCTATCGCCGCGCCGGGATTGTAGTCAACGCACAAAAACGAGAGATGATTTTTAATCGTTTATCACGGCGGCTACGGGCGCTGGGGATTGACACATTTCTTGAGTACATCAGCATTCTGGAATCCCACAGCGAGCATCCGGAATGGCAGAACTTTGTCAACGCGCTGACAACCAATCTGACCTCTTTCTTTCGCGAAACCTACCACTTCCCGGTGCTCGCAGAACACGCCCGTCAGCGGCCCAACGGCTACCGCGTCTGGTGTACCGCCGCTTCCACCGGGGAAGAACCTTGCTCCATCGCCATGACGCTGGACGAGACTCTGGGGAGCGCGACGGGAGGGCCACGCGTCTGGGCCTCTGACATCGATACCGAGGTGCTGGCCAAAGCGGAGGCAGGGGTATACCGCATGTCCGACCTACACTCGCTGACCCTGGTGCAAAAACGCCACTATTTTTTGCGCGGCTCGGGTGAGAACAGCGATCGGGTGAAGGTAAAGCCAGAACTGCTGGCCGCTATTCACTATCAGCGGCTCAATTTGCTGGACAACAGCTGGCCGCTGCCCGGACCGTTTGACGCCATCTTTTGCCGCAACGTGATGATCTATTTCGATGCGCCGACGCAGAAGCGTCTGCTTGAGCGCTTTGCCCGCATGCTGAAGCCAGACGGCCTGCTGTTTGTTGGTCACTCTGAACATTTTAATCATCCGCACATTCCACTCAGGCTTCGCGGCCAGTCGGTGTATGAACTTACGGAGGCCTTACGGTGAAACGGATACGGGTGCTGACAGTTGATGATTCTGCGCTCATGCGCAACATCCTGAGCGCAGTGATCAATCAACAGCCAGATATGGAGATGGTCGGCACCGCGCCAGACCCGCTGATCGCACGCGAGATGATTAAGCAGTTGAACCCCGACGTGCTGACGCTGGATATCGACATGCCGAAAATGGATGGGCTGGAGTTTCTCTCCCGTTTGATGCGCCTTCGTCCAATGCCGGTGGTGATGATCTCCTCGATGACCACCCGAGGCTCGAAGGCGACAATGGCCGCGCTGGAACACGGCGCCGTCGATTTTTTGGCCAAACCCGATCAGCGTATCGCCGGAAATCTGGAACTGTGGGGTGTGCAGGTCGCAGAGAAGATCCGCATTGCCGCGAAGGCAAAACTGGGACGTCAGGCTGAAGTGGCCTGGCCGATACTGCGGGGCATTACCGTGGATCCGCAAAGCATTGTGGCGATTGGCTCCTCGACCGGCGGGACGGAGGCGCTGCGCCAGGTATTAACGCCGCTGCCAGCCAGCGTCCCCGGCATCGTCATCGCCCAGCATATGCCTGCTGGATTTACCCGCTCCTTCGCCCAGCGTCTTGATTCACTTTGCCAGATAAAGGTGCATGAAGCGGATGACGGCGATCCGGTACTTCCGGGTACGGCATTGATCGCCCCCGGCGACAAGCATATGGAGATCGTCCGTCACGGAAAAGGGTACGCCGTCAGGCTGACCGACGCGCCCCCCGTCAACCGTCATCGCCCGTCTGTAGACGTTCTCTTTAACTCCGTTGCACAACTGGTGGGCGCACATGCCAGCGCCGCCATCCTTACCGGAATGGGAGCCGACGGCGCACGTGGGTTGCTGGCGTTGCGGGAGTCGGGCGCGTTTACCCTCGCTCAGAGCGAAGCGAGCTGCGTGGTGTTCGGTATGCCTCGCGAAGCGATTGCCCTTGGCGCTGCCCGAGAAATCGTCGATCTCAATAAAATTAGCCAGCGTCTGCTGGAAAGTTTCAGCCATAAACCACGACGTTCAGGAGAGAACACACATGTCGGATAAAAACCTGCGTTTTTTGGTGGTGGACGATTTTGCCACCATGAGACGTATCGTACGTAACCTGCTTCAGGATCTGGGCTATTCAAATATTGAAGAGGCGGAAGATGGCCAGGACGCGCTGAACAAGCTGCGCGCCGGTGAGTTTGATTTCGTTGTGAGCGACTGGAATATGCCCAACCTTGATGGCCTTGAGCTGCTGAAAACCATTCGCCTCGACCCGGCGATGTCAAAGCTGCCGGTACTGATGGTTACTGCGGAAGCAAAGCGCGAAAACATTATCGCCGCCGCGCAGGCGGGTGCCAACGGTTACATCGTTAAACCGTTTACTGCCGCCACGCTGGAAGAAAAGCTTGGCAAAATTTTTGAAAAACTCGGGTGAATACTATGACCACTCAGCCTGGCGAGATCGCGGAACCGCCAAAGGATCTCTTTTTGCGTATCGGTCAATTAACCCGGCTGCTGCGCGACAGTATGGCAAATCTTGGCCTGGAGCAGGCCATTAAAGAAGTCGCGGACGCGTTCCCCAACACGCGTGACCGTCTCAACTACGTTGTTGGCAAAACGTCTCAGGCCGCCGATCGCGCGCTGACGGCCGTCGAGGTGGCACGACCGCTCCAGGAAAGATTAGGTGAAAATGCCGGTAAGCTTACTGAACGGTGGGACGCCTGGTTTGAAGAGCCACAGCCGCTTGACGAGGCGCGAGAACTGGTGAAAGAGACACGTACCTTTCTGCTGGACGTGCCGGCCACCGCTCAGCAAACCAACCAGCAGCTCACCGAAATAATGATGGCGCAAGACTTCCAGGATCTCACCGGCCAGGTGCTGCAAAGCCTGATGCAGGTGATTCAGACCGTCGAAACCGAGCTGATCAGCGTGCTGGTTGAAAACATGCGCGAACGTGACGCGGGTATCGAACAGAGCGGTGACGCCCATCTCAAGAACGGCCCGCAGATTGATACCAGCGTCGCCGGGATTGTCGCCTCTCAGGAACAGGTGGATGACCTGCTGGAGTCGCTGGGCTTTTGATGACCCCAGGCCAACACTATGTCTGAAGAGAGCGAGAGCGACAAAACAGAAGACCCCACACCCCACCGAAAACAGAAAGCGCGGGAGGAAGGTCAGGTTCCGCGTTCACGCGAGCTGACCACCCTTGCCATGCTTCTGGTGGGCTGGGGGCTTATCGTCGGCGCAGGTAGCCATCTGGCGACGCAGCTTGAATCTATTCTGCACAACGGGCTGACCTTTGATCGACTGCTGATCCACGACCCGCAGAATATGTTACATCGTGCAGCCTCGCTGTTGAGCATGGCTTTTCTCGCCATTCTGCCCTTCGCCGGCGGGCTGTACGTGACCGCAATAACGGCACCGTCGATTATCGGCGGCCTGAACGCAAGCAGTAAGGCGCTAAAGGTTAATCTTAAAAAACTTAATCCCGTCACCGGTATCAAGCGTCTTTTCTCTGCCCAAATGGTATCAGAGATGATCAAAAGCATCCTCAAGGTGCTGTTGGCCGCCACGGGGGGAGGACTGTTTTTACTGCTCAATAAAAGCAGGTTCATCAATCTAATGTATGAACCGTTGGGCGGCGCGCTAAACGACATCAGCAACCTGCTGATTGGCTGCATGCTGTACGTGATTTTGTCACTGATCCCCATGGTGGCCTTCGACGTGATTTATCAGCTCTGGAGCAACTTTAAGAAGCTGAGAATGAGCCGCCAGGAGATAAAGGATGAATTTAAAAACCAGGAAGGTGACCCGCACATTAAGGGTCGCGTCAGGCAGATTCAGCGCCAGATGGCACAAAGCCGCATGATGGCCGAGGTGCCCACCGCCGATGTGGTCGTCAACAACCCGACCCACTATTCCGTGGCGCTGAAGTACCAGGAAGGCACCATGGGCGCACCGATCGTCGTCGCAAGCGGCAGTGGACTTATTGCCCTGCGCATCCGCGAGATGGCTGAAGAAAATCGGGTTCCGATGCTGGAAGCGCCACCGCTGGCGCGTGCGCTTTACCGGCACTGCGAGCCGGGTCAGCCGGTGCCCGGTGAATTATATAACGCTGTTGCCGAAGTCCTGGCCTGGGTATATAGCCTGCGCCGGTGGCGTAAAGGCTTTGGCTTGCGCCCAACAGAACCTAAAGATTTGCCGGTTCCCCCGGCGCTCGATTTTGCACAAGAGAGTAAAGAGTAATGGCTAATATCGCCACCAAATTACGTTTGCCCGGCATCAAGGAGACCCAGTGGCAGGTACTGGCCGGTCCAGTCCTGATCATGACGATCCTTGCGATGATGATCCTGCCGCTGCCAACCTTCGTGTTGGACTTGCTGTTTACCTTTAATATTGTACTGGCGATCATGATCCTTCTGGTCGCCATGTTTACCCAGAATACGCTGGAGTTTTCCGCCTTCCCGACGGTACTGCTCTTCTCAACGCTGCTTCGCCTGGCGCTAAACGTCGCCTCAACGCGCGTTATCCTGATGCACGGCCATAACGGCGCTGACGCCGCGGGCCAGGTCATCGAAGCGTTCGGCCACTTCCTGGTAGGCGGCAACTTTGCCATCGGCATTGTCGTTTTTATCATATTGATAATTATAAACTTTATGGTCATCACCAAGGGGGCCGGGCGTATTGCAGAAGTGGGCGCTCGCTTTACCCTTGACGGTATGCCCGGTAAACAAATGGCAATCGATGCCGACCTGAACGCCGGTCTGATCGGCGAGGAGGAGGCCAAACGCCGTCGAAAAGAGGTGACTCAGGAGGCAGATTTTTACGGCTCCATGGACGGTGCGAGCAAATTTGTGCGTGGCGATGCCATCGCAGGCCTGCTGATCATGGCAATAAACATTATCGGTGGCCTGATTATCGGCGTAATGCAGCATGATATGAGCCTCAGCGCAGCGGGAGAAGCCTACACGCTGTTGACCATCGGTGACGGCCTGGTTGCGCAGATCCCTGGTCTTGTGATCTCCACCGCGGCAGGTGTCGTTGTAACGCGTGTGGTCAACGAGCAGGACGTAGGCGAGCAGATGGTCGGCCAGCTGTTTACCTCGCCTCGCGTGCTTGCCCTCTCTGCGGCCGTAATTGGTTTGCTGGGGCTAATCCCAGGCATGCCCAATCTGGTCTTTTTACTCTTTACCTCCTCACTTTTAGGCATTGCATGGTGGCTGCGGGGCCAGGAAGGTAAGGCGAAAAAAACGGGCGCCGCCCCCTCCGCCCCTACCCGAGCTGAAGCTGACGTGGCGCAGGTTAATGAAGCGACATGGTCTGACGTACAGATGGAAGATGTACTGGGGCTGGAGGTTGGCTATCGACTGATCCCTATGGTCGATCATGAACAGCAGGGCCAGCTGTTAACCCGCGTACGGGGTATTCGTAAGAAGTTCGCGCAGCAGATGGGCTTTCTGCCGCCAGCAGTTCATATTCGCGATAATCTCGACCTGCCGCCGACTCACTATCGTATTCTGCTAAAAGGGGTGACGATTGGTAAAGGCGAGGTCCAGCCCGATCGCTGGATGGCGATCGATCCAGGCTGTGCTGAGGGAGAAGTGCCCGGTACGCCCTGTAAAGAACCAACCTTTGGACTTCCCGCTCTATGGATCGATGAAGTCCATCGCGAGCTGGCGCAGACGCTGGGCTATACCGTAGTCGATCCATGTTCCGTCGTCGCTACGCACCTGAACCACCTTATCAGCACCCACACGGACGAACTTTTCGGTCGCCAGGAGGCGCAGCAGCTGCTTGACCAGCTCACCAAACAGTCGCCGAAGCTGATAGAGGATTTGATCCCCGGGGTAATCAGCCTGACCACGCTGCACAAAGTACTGCAAAATCTGCTCTCCGAGCGCGTGCCGATCCGCGATATGCGGACCATCATCGACACGCTGGCTGAGTATGCCACTCCTCAGTCTGACGCTGACGAGTTGACGGCCCGCGTGCGCGCTCGCCTCTCCCGGGCGATTACGCAGCAGTGGTTCCCTGGCGACGACGATATCCAAATAATCGGCCTTGATATGTCACTTGAGCAGTTGCTGGTACAGGCAACCCAGAGCGGAAGCGCTATCGAGCCGGGAATTGCCGAGAATTTAATGAAACAGACCGAGCAGGCGTTGCAGCATCAGGAAGCGCTGGGTGCGCCGCCGGTTCTGCTGGTGAACCCGGCGCTGCGTTTGATGCTGTCCCGCTATCTTCGTCGCATCTTCCCTCAGCTTGCAGTGCTCTCCAGCCAGGAGATAAACACTCAGCGCAACGTGAGAATGACGTATCTCATTGGAGGTAAATCGTGATAAGAGCCGCCTTGCTTGTTCTGCTGCTTGCGCCACCGGCGTTTGCTGCGGACGGTTCATGGAGCAGCCATAGTTTTGGCGGCACGCTGTCGCGCGGCAAGCAGGTACTGAAAAGTCGTCCAGTTCAGCCCGCCGCCCCCCTTCCGAAAGGGGTTACGCCGACGCATCTGCTGTGGAAGATTACACCGGACGGCCCCACGCCGCCGGGCTTTCGCATTCGCGTCTGTAGCAGCCTGCGCTGTCTGATGCTCAGGGAACTGGCGGGCGAAATCCCGTTGCCAGCGGGTTTCCCGGCCGCGGGCCCCTTTCGCTTTGAGTATCAGTCGGTAGCGCGCGGCGAAATGACGCCGCCGCTGACAATACTGAAAAATGAAATCACAATAAGGTATCGCGGCAAGGGGCCATCGGCGCCTTAAGAGAGGTTCTGACAAACGGTACCGCTCTGGCGATATCCTGCCTTAAACCTCAGCACCTCATTTATCCCGCCCAGCGCCCCCTCACATGCCAGCGCCAGCGTCATCAGCATCGTCTCATCCTCCTGCGCCGATAACATCTCCATCCCTACCGGCAGCCCGATACGGCTTACGCCACAGGGCAACGTAATGGCAGGCAGGCCGCTGATGGCGGCCAGTTCCGGCGCGCAGCCTGGCGGCATCTTCGCCATACTTTCTGGTAATCGTTGTACGGTGGGATACACAAATCCGTCGATGCGCTGCACCTCCGCCACCTGGCAAAGGTTCTGCCGCAACAGGCGCTGAAAGCGACGCCCCGCCAGCCAGAGCGGGGTTTTCAGCGTGTTACTCGCCAGCATCTGACGTAGAAACGGCGCAAACTCTGGCAGGAAAGCGCCGGAGTCCACAATGCTTGTCAGTCCGGAGGGAGCGCCAGGCTGTTTGCTAAGCCAGTCGTCAATCGCCACGCGAAATTCATACAGACTGAGGCAGGTGGCCTGCCTCACCTCTTCAAGGAAGGGGAGTGAAACCTCCACCAGCGTCGCTCCGGCACGGCGCAACGTGTGCAGCGCCGACTGCCAGACCTCCAGCTGTACCTCATCCTCTCCCTGTAACGCGGTCACCACGCCAAAGCGAACGCCTTTCAGCGAACGCACAGGAAGCGCAACCGGCGGCAGGCCATGGATCACCGCATGCAGCAAGGCGGCATCCTCAACGCTATGTACCATTGGCCCAACGGTATCTTTGCTGGGCGAGAGCGGCGCCACGCCGTCCAGCTGTGAACGGCGAAAGGCAGGCCGTAGCCCCACCAGCCCGGTATAGCTACAGGGAATGCGGATAGAGCCGCCGGTATCGGTACCCAATGCGCCATCCGCCATTCCAGCCGCCACCGCCGCGGCGCATCCTCCGCTGGAACCTCCGGCGGTGAGTGTCGGGCAAAGTGGATTCGCCACATCACCCCCCAGCGAGCTACGCGAGCGCACATCGAACGCGAACTCGGACATATTGGCCCTGGCAAGAATAATCGCCCCCGCTCTGCGCAATCGCTGCACGACCCGAGCATCCGCTGTCGCGTTAAGTGAGGCCAGCGCACGGCAGCCAAGGGTGATCGGCATCGGCGCGCAGGCAATATTATCTTTGACGATCAGCGGCACGCCGTGCAGGGGGCCGATCGGCTCTCCACGCCGACGCTGCTGCTGATGCTGTTCCGCCTGAGACATGGCGTCAGGGTTAACCCCGAGGATCGCGTTGAGCGCCCGGTGCTGCTGTATGACGTCGAGACGGCGGGCAATTTCCTCCGGACAGTCGTCTGGCGGTATCAGGCGCTTCATAGTCTCAGGCTCCCCGTGCTGAAAACCGGGCAGAAGGCTGCCCGGGATACGTTTTAGTCCCGCATGCCGGTAGTAATGGCATCAATGTCCTGCGGACGCAGACGAATTTCCGCCGCCCGTCGGTGCCCCTGCATCCCCTCGGTACGGCTCTGGCGGATCGCCGGTTCTGCGATTGCCGGGATACCCTGCTCGTCAATCCACTGATGGGTACAGATTTTGACGTATGCCCCTACCCACAGACCGCCGGTATAGCGTGCCGCCGCCATCGTCGGTAACGTATGGTTGGTGCCGCAGCATTTATCGGAGAACACCACGCTGGCGTTCTGACCAATAAACAGCGAGCCATAGTTGCGGATCTTCGCTGCCGTCGCGTGCGGATCGCGGGTATGCACCTGCAAATGCTCCGTCGCCATATGGTCAGCAAACGCAATCAGCTGCGCTTCATCTTCGCAGAGCACAATCTCACCCTGCCGACGCCACGCCTCGCCCGCCGTGGCGGCCGTTGGCAGAGTCGCAAGCTGACGCTCAACCTCAGCCAGGGTACGCTCAGCGATATCCCGGCTGGTTGTCGCCAGCCCGATGCGGGTATGAATATCGTGCTCTGCCTGCGCCAGCATATCGGCGGCCAGAATGCGCGGATCGGCGCTGTCGTCGGCGATAGTGAAAATCTCGCTCGGCCCGGCGAGGGCATCAATGCCGACTCGACCAAACACCTGGCGTTTCGCTTCGTTAACGAAGGCGTTGCCTGGCCCAACGATTTTGTCCACCGACGGGATGCTCTCCGTTCCCCAGGCCATAGCCGCAATGGCCTGCGCGCCGCCAACTTTGAAAATGCGGTGCGCGCCCGCCAGATGGCAAACGGCAATCATCGCCGGATGGGCGCCCGGGGGCAGACAGGCGATAATCTGTTCACAGCCCGCCACCGTCGCAGGAACAATCGACATCACGGGTGCGGAGAGAATCGGATACCGTCCGCCCGGCACGTAGCAGCCCACCGTCTGCACCGGGATGATCCGGTGACCGAGATGCACGCCAGGCAGCGTCTCTACCTCCAGCGGCAGCATGGTCGCCAGCTGCGCCTGCGCAAAACGACGCACCTGATTAATGGCAAACTCACTGTCGCGGCGCGTCTGGGCATCCATCCCCTCCAGTGCTTCGGCAATCTCCTGCTCGCTCACCTCAAACTGCGCTGGTACGACATGATCAAACTGCTGCGAAAAGGCTCTTAGCGCCGTATCGCCCTCGGCTTTCACGCGCTCGATAATGGCGCTGACCTTCTCCGTCAGGGAACGATCGGCCTGCGCATCCTGCCCCTGCGGACGCTTAATCCAGCTCACCTGATTTAACATTTACGCGTCCTCCATCTGGCCGAGTTTGATCTGCGCCAGCAGCGCCAGATGGTCATAAACCACCCACTCATCAACAATTTTTCCGTTGACGATGTGGTAGTGCGACATGCCCATCACGAACAGTCGTTCTCCGGACGGCTTGCCGAGTTCGCCGTAACCCAGGTGATGTCCTTCGATAATCCAGCGTACGGCCACTTTGACGCCGCCTTCATCGCACGGGTTGGAACAAATATGCTGCGGCAGCCACGCGCCGTCAGGGATCATCCCCACCAGCGCCAGCGTCTGATGGGTTACCGCCGCGGTGCCGTACAGCTCTTTCATCAGCGGACCGTGCCACTGTACGTTAGGCGCATACACTTCTTTGATCTTGCCAAACATCCGGCGGTTGTAGATCTCATGCAGCCAGCGCAGGCACTGCTCCTCCGTATCGGTGTGCGCAATGGAAACATCGCACTCCATCTCCGGCGGATATTGCCCCAGCATGCGGCCGTTTTCGCCGATGTCCATCACGCGGAAGCCTTTATCGAACTGCTCCTTTGCCATATTAAATGCGATTTGATCGGTATTCAGGCCAAGCTGTTTCATCAGTGACATATTGTCGCTGACCACCCACTCCCGATAAATTTTATTCTCGTGGATCATGCAATCCGCCACGGTACGCGTCACAAACGTACGGTTCGTCGGTTTGCCTAAATGGCTGTACTGGGTATGCCGCCCGCTTCCCGTCACCAGGTGAGAGGTATAAAAACCGTCAACATCATTTCCGTTCCAGATAACCTGAGTTGCCATTCCGCGCCGTTCCGGGAAGGCAATTAAGCGTTGCAGCGTATCCTGCACCACCTGTTCGCGGTTATAGAGTGTCCCCAGCGCGTTATACAGCACGCAGTTATGGGTATAGTGAGAATAAATTAAGCCGACATCGCGCTCGTCCCATATTTTATGGGTGCAGCGAACGATATAATCGACAATATCGGTATAGCAGTCATCAAAGCCGCGTAATGATTGCACGCGCGGTCTTTTTTCCGGTACCAGATCGACAAAATCACGACGCTCCACCTGTAATACAGGTTCCTCTTTCAGCGATTTCACGCTGCTTTTTTCGGGTACGGCTGGTGCTTTATTTGTTGCTTCGGTGGAAGACATATAAACTCCTGCTCTGTTTTCAGACAATAAGAACCCGCACCCGTAAGTGAGGGTGAATTAAACACGGTTATTTTTTGCAGCCGGAATAAGGGGGCTGCCGCCCCATTAATTAAATATTTGCGACCAAATCGCTAATTCATCGATCCCCAGATATTCACGGAAAATTAAACCATCACGTAATTCAAGCTGGCTGATACCGGTAATTGATATGGGTTTACGGGTCGGCGCACCAAATTTGCCGTAACCGTCATGCCAGGTTAACAACGACCAGCGCAATGAAAGTCGAATCGGCTCATTAGGATCTTTACGCACAATCAGGTGATGAAGCTGCGTTTCGCTGTCGGCAAATGAAGCGCGATAACCGGAAAGCTGTGCGCCAATTTCCTGTTCGCCGGTGCAGAGGCAGTGCCCCGGCGCGTACAGCGTCGCCGCCGGGTGATAGAGACCGGGCACCACGCCGCTGTTACCGCCCGCCCACATCGTTAAGTAGCGCTCAACGACCCCGGCCAGCGCCCCTTCAACGTCGTCGCCCTCAGGCCCACCCGCCCAGCGGGCGTCAAGCGTCTCAGCAGACACAGATTCCAGCCCAAGCTGCTGGCGCATGGTCGCCAGGTTAAAAGCAAAGTCGCGGACATCCAGCCCCAGTTGCGCCACAATCGCGGCACGATCCTGAAGCAGCCACTCCTGGCGTACGGCACCATCAACACAGATGCGATCGGCCCAGGTGCGGACCCAGACATTTTTCCCGGTCGGCGGGCCAAAAAATCCCTCCCCCTGGTGCTGAATGCGGGCTACGGTACGCTGCGCCGCATAGTACTCGTCCCCCGGGTTCTGGCTGCACAGAATATCCTCCGTCAGCACCGCTCGCTGCGGGAAGCTGTGCATCGCCTCAAGCGTCAGGCGCATAAACTGGGAAAGCTCATGCAGCTGTTTTTCGGGGGTAGTGAAAACCACCGGCGTGGCGTAAAAATCCGCCAGCTGGCCGATATCTTTCTGCTCCCACACCACGTGCGTCAGCGTCAAAATGAACTGCTGGATAGAGTCGAATTGAGGGCTGAAGCCCCGTAATCTGGTCATGTGCGCTCCTTAGACTGGAATAGCGTTAAACCATTGGTTTCGATAACGCCGCTGCGTGGGCGACGCGCCGAGTGGCGTATCACCAGCGTACCGGGCACCGTAATCTGTTCAGGCTCTATGGTTCCGCTGTCAATTTGCTTCATTAACAGTTCCACCGTGGCATCCACCATCGCGCCGACCGGCTGCGACGCCGAGGTCAACGCATAAGAGGGCCAGCCGGAAGGGCCGATGTCGTCATAGCCGACAACGGAGACCTCCTCCGGAATGCGCAAACCAAACTCATAGCGCGCCACATCCATTACCGTGACGGCCATATGATCGTTGGCGACAAAGACCGCATCCGGCGCTGGCGACGTCGAAAACAGGGTATAGGCTGCCCGGGTGGTTTGCTGAGCGTCGTAATTCCCGTGCACCACCCGGACATCGGTGATGCCATGTTCTTCCAGCGTGGAAATGAACCCGCGCTGGCGGGCGATATTGACCGGGGAATCGGCCACGCCGCCCACGTAGGCAAAACGCTTGTGCTCCCCCGCCAGCAGAAACTCGGCAATCTGCCGCGCGGCCGCTTCGTTATTACTGTTGACGCTGGAGGCCATGCCACTCTCTTCGCTGCGGTTAAACAGCACTACCGGGATCCCGG
The DNA here is from genome assembly GCF_050031515.1 of Enterobacter cloacae complex sp. 397G4. NCBI lineage: Bacteria > Pseudomonadati > Pseudomonadota > Gammaproteobacteria > Enterobacterales > Enterobacteriaceae > Enterobacter > Enterobacter cloacae complex sp. 397G4. The sequence goes on from NZ_JBLGWE010000001.1 coordinate 3,709,170, forward strand.
CGGCAAGGCACTCCTCGGATAACTCCAGCGACAGCGTCACCGAGGCCAGCACAATGCCATCCACCCGGTACTGCATAATCTGGTCAAAAATACGGTCTACGTTACCTTCCCGATCGCCAACGAACAGCAGCAGGTGATAGTTCAGCGTATCCAGCTTTTGCGCCAGCGCCTCCAGCACCTGCGAGTAAAAGGGGTTATCAAAGTAAGAAATGACGACACCGATAATGCGCGAACGAGCCGTGTTGAGCGAACGGGCGATCGCATTCGGGCGATAGCCCAGCTCGCGCGCTGCCTTCAGCACTTTTTCACGCGTTGCCGGTGAAATGCTGGCCCCCGGCGTGAACGTTCGCGACACCGCAGATTGCGATACCCCCGCCAGCTGAGCGACCTGTTGGGATGTGACTGCTGCAAAAGTCTTACGTTTCATTACCCCTGATTCCTTATCAACGTCCTGCCCATTTGCGCGTGCTTCAAACGCCTCAGCAAGTGGGTGTTTTTTATACTTACACCACCTTTGCATGCGTATGCAACACAAAAAATTAAAATTCTCACAACAAGATCGAGATCACTTTACAAATGTGAAACCTTTTCGTAACTTCAAATCTTGAATACGTATGCAAAGAGTTTTCATACCGTCAATGGTACCGGAGAGAACAGGAGTCGCCCAAAGGATTGAACCGGTAAACGTCGTCCCTGACTGGTTATAACCCATTAATTCTTAAGAGGTTCAAAACCATGTTTCAAGCACTGTTACGCCGTCGGGAAGCCCGGCTCTTTTTCATCATCAGCATCCTGTTCTTTATCTGCATTCATAGCATTGATGCATTCCTGGCCCCCATGATGATCAACCAGGGCATTGAGCCACAGATCATGGGCATCATCATGGGCGCGTCCGGTCTGGCAACCCTTCTGATACGCTTCCCGTTAGGCATTATTTCCGACGTGGTTAAAAGCCGCAGGATCTTCATCCAGATTGGCCTGCTGCTGCCAATTATCGCCTGGCCGATTGCCTGGCTTGAACCCAACGCCATTACGCTGTATCTGGCGAAAGCGGCAGACGGTGTCACGGCGGCGACCTGGGTGCTGTACAACATCCTGTTCATGCGTTACTTCGGTCGCAACGAAGCGCCTGCCGCCGTCGCGCTGCTGGCGCTGGCAGGGCCCATCGGCGTGTTTCTCGGTAACTGTATTGGCGCGGTGCTGATTCACTATTTCGCCAATAACATCGCCTTTTTTGTCTCCTGCATCTCCGCCCTGGTGGCGTTATTCCTGACGACCCGCATTCAGGACGTGCACGACCCGGTTCAGGCCCCCACGCTTAAAGCCTGCATTACCGGCGCGCGCCAGCAGCTGGCCGACCGTTCCGTCTGGCTGATTGGCATCCTGGCGACCGTCGTCATTCTGGTGCCCTTCGCCACCCGCGACACGCTGACGCCGGTCTATGCCGAGCAGCTTGGCGCCCGGGCGGGGATCCTCGCGCTGCTGGGTAACATTCACCTTCTTTTTTACGGGCTGGCCATCGCCCTGTGCAGCTCGGTGTTTTATCAGCGCCTTGGGCTGGTAAAAACCGCCGTGCTCGGCATCGTTTTACAGGTGATTTCCACTTTCGGCATTCCCTTTACCAGCAATATCTATGTGATTTACCTGTGGCAGGCGCTGGCGGGGTTCTCGTTCGGTATGGCCTTTGCCGCATTCATGTCGCTCAGCGTAGTGAATACCTCGTCTGATGAACAATCCACGCGAATGGGACTATTCCAGACCATTTATTCCTGCGGCATGTTTGTCGGGCCGGTAATGATGGGAGTAATGATGCAACATATTAACCTGTCGTCCGGTTATATATTGATTGCCGCCCTTTCCGTTGTGGCCGCTATTGCCACGCCGCTGTCCGCTCGATGGGTATATGCCCGTAAAACGCAAACCTCAGCCCAATTATTAAAAAACGGTGCGTACGCTGCCGCGCCGGATCAATAACTCTTTCTGAAGTAAACCCCCTTTCCCGGCTCGCCGGGAGGACAACTGACATCTGAAAAAGGTAAGGAGAAGCGAGTGTCCTGGAAATTAAAAACCGGTAAATCTACCGAAGAGCGCCAGCAAGCCAACCAGCAAATAAGGGAAACGGTTGAACAAATACTTGCGGATATTGAAAAACGCGGAAATAAAGCCATTCGCGAATTATCCATTAAATTCGATCGTTATGACCGTCAGGATTATCGTCTGACGTCCGCGGAGATTGACCGCTGCATAAAACAGTTAAGCCGCCAGGATATTCAGGATATTGAATTTGCCCAACAGCAGGTGGCGAATTTTGCCCGCGCGCAGAAAGAATGTCTGCGGGACCTGGAAATTGAAACGCGTCCCGGGGTGATCCTCGGACATAAAAATATTCCGATTAACGCCGTAGGATGTTACGTGCCTGGCGGAAAATATCCCCTGCTCGCCTCCGCGCACATGTCGATCATCACTGCCAGCGTGGCGGGGTGTTCAAGAATCATCAGCTGTGCCCCACCGTTTAACGGTCAGCCCGCCCCGGCGATTGTCGCGGCGCAAAAAATGGCTGGCGCAACGGAATCTATGCCCTTGGCGGCATTCAGGCGATAGGCGCCATGGCGCTGGGCACGGACTCGCTGGCACCGGTCGACATGCTGGTCGGGCCCGGTAACGCCTTCGTCGCGGAGGCCAAACGCCAGCTGTTCGGCCGGGTAGGTATCGATCTGTTTGCCGGTCCGACGGAAACGCTGGTGATTGCCGATGACACTGTTGACGCGGAAATGTGCGCCACGGACCTGCTGGGCCAGGCCGAACACGGCGTCACCACCCCTGCCATCCTGCTGACGAACTCGCTTCAACTTGCCAAAGAGACGCTCAGCGAAGTGGAACGGCTGCTGGAAAAGCTCCCTACCGCCGACATTGCCCGCCAGTCGTGGCAGGACTACGGGGAAATCATCGTCTGCGACAGCCACGAAGAGATGCTGCTGGAGGCAGATCGTATCGCTTCCGAACATGTTCAGGTGATGACCGACCGGGACGACTGGTTCCTGGCTAACCTGACCAATTACGGCGCGCTGTTCCTTGGACCGCGTACTAACGTAGCCTACGGCGATAAGGTGATCGGCACCAACCACACCCTGCCCACGCAGAAAGCCGCACGTTATACCGGCGGCCTGTGGGTGGGCAAGTTCATGAAAACCTGCACCTTCCAGAAAGTCCTCAGCGACGAAGCCACTGCCGAAATCGGCAGCTATTGTTCCCGTCTGTCGCTGCTGGAAGGGTTCGCCGGACATGCCGAGCAGGCCAATATTCGCGTGCGCCGTTATGGCCAGACGGAAGTTCCCTACGCCACACCGGCCCCGGTCAGGGAAAAGGTGTAAGCCATGACGCTTTTGCAAACGCCCTCTTTCACCCTGCACGGCAAACGCGCGCTGGTGACCGGCGGGTCAAGAGGGATTGGCTTCGCAGCCGCCGTCGCCCTCGCACAGGCGGGAGCAGAGGTATGGATCGCCGCCCGGGGCCGCGAGGCGCTGGCGCATGCCACAGGTCTGGCAGCGGAACACAGTCTCGCATTTCACCCGCTGGAACTGGATATTACCGACACTCAGGAGGTGGCGCGTGTGCTGGCGACGTTGCCCACGCCCGACATTCTGGTGAACAGTGCCGGGCTGGCCCGCCACCAGCCGTTTCTTAAGGTGAACGAGGAAAATTTCGATGCGGTGATGGCGCTTAACCTGCGCGCCACCTTTTTTATCAGCCAGCATGTGGCGCGCAGAATGCGGGTGGACGGTAAGGGGGGATCGATTATTCACATCTCATCGCAAATGGGACACGTTGGTGGCCCCGAGCGTAGCGTGTACTGTGCCTCCAAATTCGCGCTTGAAGGGTTAACCCGAACGATGGCGCTGGAGCTGGGCGATGCGGGGATCCGTGTCAATACGCTGTGCCCGACCTTCATTGAAACCGACCTGACGCGTTCGTCGCTCGCCGACCCGGCATTTCGCCGCTATGTGCTGGACAACATCAAACTGCGCCGGCCAGGCAGGCTGGAGGACATTATGGGGCCGGTAGTGTTCCTCGCCTCTGAGGCCGCCGGGCTGATCACCGGCAGCGCCCTGATGGTTGACGGCGGCTGGACGGCTACGTAAGGGATGCAATGGAATATCCGCTTCTGGACAATACCGATCTGCCGCTGGTTCTGCTTGGCGGCACGCTGTGTAACGCCCGGCTCTGGCAGCCCGTCATTGAACGGCTGAACGTCTCAGCGGTGCTGTGCATCACGCTGACGGGCGCAGAGTCCGCGCCGCAGGCGTCACGGCGGTTGTTAAAGGTTCTGCCACCGCGCTTTCTGCTGGCGGGCTTTTCGCTCGGCGCGATTGTCGCGCTGCAAATGGCCGCCGACGCGCCAGAAAGAGTGAACGGGCTGACGCTGATTTCCGTTAATCCGTTGCCCGTTGCGCCAGACACCCTTGCTTCACGCCGGGAAGCGGTACACACCGCACAGGCGCGGGGCCTGGCCGACTGGCTGGTCTCGTCGCTGTGGCAGAGCTATGTCGCCCCGTCACGTCTGTCCGATCGGATCCTGCAAGAGACTATTTGCCGAATGGCGCAAGAGTGCGGCATTGAGACCTTTGCGGAGCAAACGGAAATGGCCATTCACCGGCAGGACAACCGGGCTGCGTTTAACGCCCTCTCCTGCCCCACATTACTTCTAAACGGCGCGCAGGACGTTATCTGCACGCCCCATCATCATCAGCTACTGACAGCAGGCAACGCGAACGTGACCAGGCATACGGTGGAGGCTGGCGGGCATTTTATTCCGCTGGAAACCCCGGATGAGATCGCGCCGCTGCTGCGTCAGTGGATAACGGAGTGCATACAATGCGCAAAAACAGTTTAAAGACCACATTTCTGGAAAATACCCCGATCGTTAACGGCTGGCTGGCGATCCCGTCCGGGTATAGCGCGGAAATTATGGGCCATCAGGGTTACGACGCCGTCACCGTCGATTTGCAGCACGGCATGATTGATTTTGCCAGCGCGTTGTCGATGCTACAGGCGCTATCGAGCACGCCTGCCGTGCCGCTGGTGAGGGTGGCAGATAACGATCCGGCGCAAATCATGCGCGTATTAGACGCCGGCGCGTATGGCGTAATCTGTCCGATGATCTCCAGCGCGGAACAGGCTCGCCGTTTTGTCGCTGCCTGTCGCTATCCACCGCTGGGTGTTCGCTCCTTTGGTCCGGCCAGAGGTCTACTCTACGGCGGCAGTGATTATCCACAGCACGCTAACGACGAGATCCTGACGCTGGCAATGATCGAAACCCGCGAAGGGCTGGCGGATCTTGACGCCATCCTTGATACCGAAGGACTAGACGGTGTGTTTATTGGCCCCAACGATCTCTCGCTGACGCTGACCGGCAGCGCCAGCGCCGAATCCCAACATCCCGAAATGCTTGCTGCTATTGAGCGGGTGATTCACTGCTGCCGCCAGCAGCAGAAGATTGCCGGTATTTTCTGCACTTCCGGCGCGGCCGCCGCAGCGCGAATTGCGCAGGGTTTCCAGTTTGTTACCCCTGCAAACGACGTTATGCAGCTGGGTCGCGCCTCACGTGAAGCAATTGCCCTCGCCCGCGGCAACGCCATCCCTACCACCGGTGCATCCGGGTATTAAAAGGAGAAATGATGAAAACTATCCATCTTAGCCAGAGCCAGGCACGAACACGGTTAATCGCCCCCGACGATATGGTTTCCTGCAATCTTGCTTTTATTGATTGCAAGCTGCCCGGTTCGCATCTCAAACAAAACTATTCCTTCATCGGCCCGGGTGTAACTCAGTCCAGCGAGCAGATTGTTAATATCCCCGAGCCGCACGGCTTTAACATTGGCGCGGCGGCTATGCCGAAAGGGGTAACCAATAACCTGCATCTGCATTTCACCGCAGAAGTGTTCCTGATCCATGAAGGGACATGGCGTTTTCGCTGGGGCGCCAACGGCGAGCATGAAGCGGAATTTAGCGCGCCCACCATCCTCTCAATACCGACCTGGATCTTCCGCGGTTTCACCAACGTCAGTAAAGAAGATACCTGCGGCATGGTATTTACCGTGCTCGGCGGGGACAACACGGGCGGCATCATCTGGCACCCGTCAGTGCTGGCGGCCGCCAGCGAGTACGGTATGTATCTCAGCAAGGATAATATGCTGATTGCGCAGGAGGCAGGTGAACCAACGCCCGATCCCGCCACGCTGCTGACGCCGCTGTCAGAGCAATATATTGCCGGTCTGCGTGACTACAGCGTTGAGGAGATGCGCCAGCGTGCGGTAACCGGCGATGATCGCTGCTGGTCAGCGCAGGGACTGCTGGACTCGGTGCTGCCGGGACACGGCGGCGAAATTGCGCCGGTTATCGGTTTCGGCATTTCACAGGATCGGAATTCCGCTCCCGCTATTGTGAGCCCGCACGGTTTTTCCGTCGAATGGCTGCGTCTTGCTGACGACCACATTGTCGGTCGCCATCTCTGCCCGGATATTCAGGTGATCATGGTCTTTAAAGGCCAGCTGGAGGTGACCTGGAACGAGGCGGGTAAGGAAGTCAGCATTATCGCCCCGGAACGTTCGGTGATCTCCATTCCGGCAAACAGCTGGCGCCGCTACCGCGCGGTTGATGGCAATGTGGAGTTTATTCTGACGACCCAGGGCGATCAGCGTAAGCGCCTGTACTGGGACGAAGCGATCCTGCACCAGGCGAGAGAACACAATCGCTGTCTCGATCCTGATGGCTACGTGGCGGATGCCGACATCCTGCCAGCCACGGCCCGTCGGGCCGGAGAAAAAGTAGAAAAAGTGCCAGCAGCTAACTGATTTTTACGGCAAAGTGGCGCAAAATAGGGGGCAGGGATCGCCTGCACCATCATCAATAATGATGCACATAAAACGGATTGCATGATAAACATGGATGGAAAATCAAATGTACAGACCCATAGTCGTTATCCTCTTTATTCTTCTGACGCTCGCCGCACTGATTGAAATGGGGATTATCTCTTTCGGCTAAACCTCCCCCCTCAGAAAGGCCACATTTGCGGCCTTTTTATTTATGAAATATGTGAAGTCGACAGTTTATTTTTATGCGTAGCAGAATCCAAACCCAAACCGAAAATATATTTCATTAATGCAATTCTTCGAAATATATCATACAGCAGATGATTCACCCTAACTTAAATCATTATTAAGCAGTCATTAATATTCGCTGTAATTATAAATAAAGCCTATGTATTCAGTATTATCCCCCTCTCATTTCTTCCACTACCTAATCCCGACAGCCTGTACGCCAACGCCTCTGTGGCGCGGCCCGCATAGCCAACAAAATATATTCGCGCTATCAATTAATTTTCTCTGCAATCACAGTGCAGGGTTTACAGACACTTAATTTGCACATTCAGATATTTATAGCTATATCATTTTTACAGCAAAACAAATAATACCTGCACAAATAATAAGGTTATAAATTACGAAAATATAAATAAATAACAGTTACTCATGTAAATAATTAGCTTCGCCCTGATGTTGCCACGTTGATTGCTGGCGGGTCTCGGTCGCTCTAAAGAAAGCAACGGTAAATACTGTTTTATTCACAGTATATTCGCCGGGAGCGCCCTCATCCCTCCAGAAAATATGGCCACGTCTGACACGCCGTAAACAATAACTCTGCTGGAGTAATAACTGTATGAGCCAAATATCTGTTATATCGAAACTAACTGGCGTGGAAACGACCACGGAGGGAACACAGGTAACACTCGGCCATTCGTCTATTGTTAAACTTAACGTGGATCGCGCCGATATCTCAGGTTACTCCCGCAGCGGAAACGATCTGGTGATTACCCTCCACTCGGGCGAAGTGATTACCCTCAAGAATTTCTACGTCACCGACGCGCAGGGCGTGAGCCAGCTGGTGCTTGAGGAGAGCGACGGTGCGCTGTGGTGGATTGAAGATCCAACCGGTGCCGCCACCTATGAATCCATCGCCTCCACGGACGCCCTACTGGCGGCGTCAGGGAGTGATACCGGCGGCGCCGCAGCGTGGCCCTGGGTGCTGGGTGGCCTGGCCGTCGCAGGTGGGATTGCCATTGCGGCGGGAACCGGCGGTGGAGGTGGCGGGGATGACGATAACAACAGCCCGAATCCCGGCAATCCGGGAAATCCTTCCGAGCCAGATACCACGCCTCCGGATGCCCCCACCAATCTACAGGTCTCACCTGACGGCAAAACCGTTACCGGTACCGCTGAGCCGGGCAGCACGATTACCCTGAAAGATGCCGATGGCAACACCATCGGAACGGGCAAAGCGGGCAGCGACGGGAAATTTACGATTGATCTCGGTACGCCACTCACCAACGGGGAACAGATCACCGCCACCGCCACCGATCCGTCCGGCAATACCAGCCAGGGCGGTCAGGTTACGGCACCGGATCTCACCGCGCCGGATGCCCCGGCCAATCTGGAGGTCTCCCCTGACGGCAAAACCGTCACCGGTACCGCTGAGCCGGGCAGCACCGTTACCCTGAAAGATGCCGATGGCAACACCATCGGAACGGGCAAAGCGGGTAGCGACGGGAAATTTACGATTGATCTCGGTACGCCGCTTACCAACGGAGAACAGATCACCGCTACCGCCACCGATCCGTCCGGCAATACCAGCCCGGGCGTTCAGGTCACGGCACCGGATTTAACCGCGCCGGATGCACCCGAGATTGTCACCGTCAATGATAACGTGGGCGCCGAAACAGGCCCGCTGAGCAACGGACAACGCACGGACGATGCGCGTCCGACGTTCAGCGGCATCAGTGAAGCCGGCACCGTCATTACCTTCTATGACAACGGGAAACCGATTGGCACCGCCACAGCCGATGCCACCGGGAAATGGAGCTTTACCCCGTCGACCAACCTGTCTGAAGGCAACCACGCCATTACCACCACCGCGACCGATGCCACAGGCAATACCAGCCCGGCGTCCACGGCGGTAACCTTCGTGGTCGATACCGTCGCGCCTGGCGCGCCAGCGATCGTCAGCATCACCGATGATGTTGCGCCTGGCACCGGCACGCTCGGGAGTGGAAGCAGCACCAACGACCCGCGGCCACAGCTCACCGGCACGGCGGAAGCGGGCTCGACGGTCACCATCTATGATAACGGCATTGCCATTGGCACAGCGGTTGTGGGCAGTAACGGAAGCTGGAGTTTTACGCCGTCGGTGAATCTGAGCGAAGGCAGCCACCAGCTTACCGTGCGCGCCACCGACGTCGCCGGTAACACTGGCCCGGCCTCGCCGGTCTTTACCGTCACGGTAGATGTCACCGCGCCGCAAACGCCTTCCGGATTTATCATTAACGACGACACGGGCGTACTGAAAGGGGCGATCGGTGCCGGGCAATTTACCGATGCCTCAGAGCCGCGCCTGACGGGCAGAGGCGAACCGGGCAGCACGATCACGGTTTACGATAACGGCGTTGTTATCGGCACCACCACCGTTCTGCCGAACGGTACCTGGAGCATCACGCCGACGAGTCCACTGGCAGAAGGCACACACTCGATTACCCTACGGGAAACTGATGCGGCAGGCAACCAGAGCGGTCTGTCTCAGCCGATCAACTTTACCGTCGATCTTACGCCACCGCTGGCGCCGGAAAACGTGGTGATCTCTGCCGACGGCACCACCGTAACCGGTACAGCCGAGCCGGGCAGTACCGTCACCATTCGTGAAAATGGCGTGAAGGTCGGGGAAGCGGTCGCCGACGATCAGGGGAATTTCAGCGTAGATCTGATCCCGCCGAAAGCCAACGGCGAAGCCCTGACTGCCGATGCCACTGATACCGCCGGAAACACCGGTCCGACCGCGCCGTTTGACGCGCCGGACATCACCGCGGCACAAACCCCGGTCATCACTGGCGTGGTGGACGATGCCCCCGGCGTCACCGGTCCTGTCAGCCAGAACGGTCTCACCAACGACAGCACGCCTACCATCAACGGAACGGGCGAGCCTGGCACCACCATCACCCTCTACAGCGGTACTACCGAAATTGGCACCGCAGTCGTGTCGGCGAACGGTCAGTGGTCCATCACGCTGGAAACCGCGCTACCGGACGGCGGGCACGTACTGACGGCGACGGCGGTTGACGCCAACAATAACCTCAGCGGGACATCGAACACCTGGAGCATCACGGTGGATACCGCCGCCCCGGGCGCGCCGGCCATTACGCAGGTCATTGATGACGTACCGGGCCGCACGGGTGCGCTCGACACCAATGAAACCACCAACGACACGCTCCCGACGCTGAACGGTACCGGCGAGCCGGGCTCCACCGTGACGATCCGTCTGGACGGACAGGATATTGGTACTGCCGTTGTCAACAGCGGTGGCGCATGGACCTTCACACCTACTACCCCATTAGTGAACGGGCAGCATACGTTCACCGTCGTCGCGAGCGATGCGGCGGGCAACGCCAGCGCACCATCAGCCAGCTTTACCTTTACCGTCGATACGACTCCGCCACCGGCGGCCACCATTGACACCGTTTCCGATAACGTGGGGCCCGTGCAGCTTCCGCTTAACAGCGGGGACACCACCGACGACACGCTGCCGCAGTTGCAGGGAACCGCACCGGACGGCACCACCATCACGATCTATGACGGAACCACCCTGCTCGGCACGGCCGTGCTCGACGGCAGCGGTGGCTGGAGCTTCACGCCAACCACGCCGCTGACGGACGGCCCGCACTCGCTGACGGTCCACGCAACGGATGAGGCGGGTAACACCACCATTTCGCCGCCGTTTGAACTGGCGATCGACACGACCGCGCCTGCAACGCCGGATATTCCTGAGATCACCGTCAACCCGGACGGCGGCACGCCGGGGACGGCCCTGAATCCTGGGGAGACCACCCGGGATACCACGCCAACCCTGAGCGGCTCGGGCACGCCGGGGGATACCGTGAACATTTACGATGGCGCCACCAAAATTGGTGAGGCCGAGATCGATGGCGACGGTAACTGGAGCTGGACGCCCACCACTCCGCTGCCTGACGGCACCTACGATCTCTCCCTGACGGTCACTAACCAGGACAGCGCCGGGAACGAAAGCGCGCCGTCCACGCCGGTGACCATTACCATTGATACCGACGCGCCTGACCAGCCGGGAACCCCAACGGTGACAGACAGCGTAAGCCAGATCACCGGCCCCGTGCTGGATGGCGAATCCACCAACGATCCGCGTCCGGTCCTGAGCGGCACCGGTACGCCGAATGACGTTATCACCATCTATGACCAGGTGGGTACAGGCGAGCCGCAGGCCGTGGGCAGCGTTACGGTGGACGGTAACGGTAACTGGAGCTGGCGTCCTGAGAGCAACATTGGCGAAGGGACGCACGAATACACGGCGACCGCCACCGATGAAGCCGGGAACGAATCTGTGCCATCAGCCGGTATCACGATAACGGTCGATACCCTCGCCCCGGATACCCCGACCATCAGCGACATCGCCGGCGCGCAGAACGGCGGGTCCACTAACGACACCACACCGACCCTGAGCGGAACCGGCACCACCGGCGAGACGGTGATCATCTACAACAACGGCGTGGAAGTGGATCGCGTTGAAGTCGTCAATGGCGGATGGTCCTATACCCTGCCGACGCAGACCGACGGCCCGCTGAATATCACCGTCGCCGCGGTGGACGATGCCAGTAACGTTAGCCCGGTAAGCCCGGTCTTTACGGTGGAGGTTGATACGCAGGCGCCAACCGTGCCGCAAATTGACGCCGTCTCTGACAGCCAGCTGACCAACAGCGTGCTTTACACCCGCGACGGTACGCCAACCCTCACCGGGATTGGCGAGCCGGGTTCGAGCGTAACCGTTTCTGTTGATGGTGTCGCCTCGCCGGTGGTCGTGGAGGTTCAGCCGAACGGGACATGGTCCTGGACCGCCGACCCTGCGCTTACCGAGGGGCCGCATACCTTCTCAGTGGCCGCGAGTGACGCGGCGGGGAATACCTCCGCCAGCTCCGGGGATCTCAGCGTGACGGTGGATACCCTGCCGCCTGCAACGCCAACTAATATCACCATTGCCGCGGAGGGCACCCCGCTGACCGGGACGGCAGATGACGGAACCACGGTGACGGTTCGTGACGCCAACGGCAATGTCATCGGGACCGGGGTCGCGACGGGAGGCACCTTCTCCATTGCCCTCTCCCCGGCCCAGTTGGATGCCGCGACGCTGACGCTCACCGCCACGGACCCCGCAGGCAATGCCAGCCCGTCAACCACCTTTGACGTGCCGGACTCTCCGCTCGAGCTGCCTGCGGTGCCGGTGATTACGGCGATCAACGATGACGTCGATCCCGTCACTGGTGATGTGAAAGATAAAACCACCAATGACGTCACGCCTACCCTTACCGGCACCGCCGATCCGGGCAGCGTGATCGCCATTTATCAGGATGGGGCGCTGGTTCCGCTGACGAACGTTGTTGCGGATGATAACGGCAACTGGAGCTACACGCCGCTGTTGCCGCTGACGGAAGGGCCACACACCTTTGCCGTGACCGCCACAAACATCACCACCGGCGAGACCAGCGGACAGTCGCCGATTGCGACCGTCACCGTCGACCTTACCGCCCCGACATCGCCAGCCATCGGTGCGGTGACTGATGACGTAGGTCCGATCACCGGCCCAATCGCCGACGGGCAGAGCACCAACGACAACCGTCCTACCCTGACCGGGACAGGCACGGCCGGGGACACCATTACCGTGTACAATAACGGCGACCCGCTGGGCACCGTTGTTGTCGGTCCGACCGGCACCTGGAGCTACACGCCGCCTGCGCTGGACGACGGCAGCCACACCCTGACCGTGACCGCCACCGACCCGGCGGGCAATAAGAGCACCCCGTCGGCCGGGATCACCATTGTGATCGACACCGTCTCCACCACGCCGGTGATTACCAGCGTGACGGATAACGCAGGCAATGCGGCAACGCCTGTCCCAAGCGGCGATCCAACCAACGACACCACGCCAACCCTGACCGGTACCGCCGAGCCGAACAGCGTCGTCGCCATTTTTGATGGCGCCACGCAGATTGGTACGGTGGCGGCAGACGGTACCGGCGCCTGGACATTTACCCCTGAAACCGCCCTCGGGGAAGGAACGCATGACTTTACGGTCAGAGCGACGGATCCGCAGGGCAACGTCAGCCAGCCGTCCGGCGTCTGGAGCATCAATATCGATCTGACGGCGCCACAGGTGCCGACGATCGATACGGTCAGCGACAACGCTCCGGGTGGCGTAACCGGCCCGCTTACCGCCGGGCAGGTCACCAATGACACCACGCCAACCCTGAGCGGCACCGGCCAGGCGGGTACCACCATTCACGTTCTGAATAACGGCGTAGAGATTGGTACCACTACGGTCGACGGCAACGGTAACTGGACCTTTACGCCGGACCCGGTTCTGACGGACGGGACGTATAACCTGCGCGTCAACGCCAGCGATGATGTCGGAAACGTCTCCGCCAACTCGCCAGTGTTCGCCTTTACGGTGGATACCACCGGCCCTGCGGCCCCGGTGGTATCCACGGTGATAGACGATGTCAGCCCGGGAACGGGAATCATCGCCAGCAACGGTTCCACCAACGACACCCGTCCAACCTTCAACGGTACGGGGGAAGTGGGCGCAACGGTGCACGTTATTGTCGATGATGTGGAAATCGGCACGGCGGTCGTCAACGCCCAGGGTAACTGGACCTTCACGCCGACCACCGCGCTGGGTGAAGGGCCGCATACCATTACCTTCAACGCCACCGATGCCGCAGGCAATACCGGGGTCACCTCACCACCGTTCAACCTGACGGTGGATACGTCGGTGCCCGACGCACCGGTCTTTACCCCTGCCACCGACAATGCCGGTCCCGTGCTGGGCCCGGTCGCCTCGGGACAAAGCACAGACGACACCACGCCAACGCTGAACGGCACCGCGGCAGCCAACGCGACCATCACCATCTATGAGAATGGTCAGCAGGTGGGCACCGCCGTGGCTGATGCCAACGGCGTATGGAGCTTCACCACCGGCACGCTGGCAAACGGCAGCCACACCTGGACAGCCACGGCAACCGATGCCGCGGGCAACGTCAGTCCTGCCTCACCAGGCTTTACGCTGGTGGTGGATACGACTGCGCCTGCCGCGCCGGTTATCACCCAGGCGATTGACGATGTTGGCACCATCACCGGGGCGATTGGCTCCGGCCAGACCACGAACGATCCTCTCCCGCGCCTGGTGGGGACCAGCGAGCCGCTGGCCACCGTGAATATCTACGAAGGCACTACGCTGGTGGGCACCGGTACTGCCGATGCTAACGGCAACTGGACCGTGGATATCACCGTGCCGCTGGGCACCGGGTCACACACCTTTACCGCAGAAGCAACGGATCAGGCGGGGAACACCGGCGCGCCGTCCGCCGATTTCAGCCTGACCATTGACACCACGCCGCCAGCGCTACCGGTACTGACCAGCATCACCGACGACGTCGGTAATGCTGCGACGCCTGTCGCCAACGGCGGGTTAACCAACGATGCACGTCCAACGCTCACCGGTACGGCAGAAGCTGGCGCGACGGTAACCATCTATGACAATGGGGTACAGATTGGCACTGCGGTCGCCACCGGCGGCGCGTGGAGCTTTACGCCGTCCACCCCGCTGGCTGACGGGCCGCATAATCTGACCTTCTCCGCCACCGACGCCGTGGGCAACGCCAGCGCGCAGACCGGGGGTTACACCATCAATGTGGATGCCACCGCCCCTGTCGCACCGGCAATCACCTCGATTGTGGATGATGTGGGAACCGTCACCGGCCCTGTCACCGGCACCAACCCAACCAACGACACCCGTCCGACCTTAAACGGTACGGCTGAAGCCAATGCCACCGTACGTATTTACGACGGCACGACGCTGGTGGGAACCGTCACTGCCGATGCCAACGGCAACTGGACGCTGCCGCAAACCAGCACCACGCTGACCGAAGGCGCGCATAACTTCACCGCCACCGCCACCGATGCCGCGGGCAATACCAGCGCGCCATCGCCGATTATCACGATCAACGTTGACCTGACGCCGCCACCAGCCCCAACCGGGCTGGCGGTGATCACCAACGGGACGCAGGTTACCGGTACGGCGGAAGCGGGAAGTACCGTCACCATCACCAGCAGCACCGGAACCGTGCTTGGTACCGCCGTCGCGGACGGCAGCGGAAACTTCAGCGCCACCCTCACCCCTCCACAGACCGGCGGGGAGTCACTGATTGTCTTTGCTACCGATAAGGCCGGTAACGCGGGTATCACCACCTCCGTGATTGCTCCGATCACCACGATCCCGAACGCGCCGGTTATCGCTAACATCGACGATAACGTCGGCACGGTGACGGGCAACCTGACCAACGGGAAAACCACCGATGACACCACGCCAACCCTGAGCGGCACGGCGCAGCCAAACGCGACTATCACCCTCTATAACAACGGGGTGCTGATGGGCACGGTCACCGCAAATGCCAGCGGCAACTGGAGCTTCACCACGCCGGTGCTGAGCGAAGGGCCGCATGCCTTCACCGCCACGGCGAGCAACGGCTCGGGCACCAGCCCGATTTCCACCTCGACCACCGTCATTGTCGATCTCACTGCGCCAACGGCCCCGACCGGGACCTTCAACGCAGACGGCAGCGTACTGACCGGTAGCGCCGAAGCGGGCAGTACCGTCACCATCCGTCTGGCGGATAACTCAACGGTCACCGCCACGGCAGACAGCAACGGCTCCTGGAGCTACACCTTCCTCAATAAACAGACGGAAGGCCAGACGCTGCAAATCACCGCCACCGACGCGGCAGGCAACGTCTCGCTGCCCGGCTCAGCCCTTGCGCCGGTGGTGCCGCTCTCAGCCAGCACCAACGTTGAAGAGCTGGCGCTGACAACCACCGCAACGGTGACCAACTCGCAGTACAGCGACTATGGTTTCCTGCTGGTGGGCGCCGTAGGTAACGTGCTGACGCTGCTCGGCAACGACACCGCGCAGGTAGGTTTCACCGTCGGCAGCGGCGGCAGTGCGGATATTGCCGTGAACGCCAACGCCACGGGGGCCGTACTCTCCCTGCTCAATACCCTTGAGCTGGTGGTACAGCGCTTTGACGCCGCCAACAACACCTGGACCACCGTGGTCGACACCGGACAGCCGCAGTTCGCTGACCTGCTGACCCTCGGCGCGACGGGGGTGTCGCTGAACCTGACCGGCCTGGCGGATGGTCAGTATCGCGTCCTGAGCTACAACACTAACCTGCTGGCAACCGGCTCTTACACCAGCCTCGATGTGGCGGTGAAAGAGACCAGCGCAGGCACCGTGTCCGGCGAGACCAGCGTTGTCGGGAACGTCATCACCGACGTGGATCCAACCGCAGGCAGCGACAACGCCCCGGCGGGCACCACCGTCACCGCGGTCACCAACGCCCAGGGCACCACCACCAGCGTCACGGCTGACGGCACGGTGATTCAGGGGCAGTACGGCACGCTGACCATCAACCTGGACGGCAGCTATACCTATAACCTGACCAACACCAGCGCCGCCGTCATTGGGCGCACGGAGAACTTTACCTACACCATCACCCACAACGGCACCAGCGCCTCGGCAAATCTGGTGCTGTCGCTGGGCGAAGGCACCAGCAGCAGCGGTATCGTGGCCGTGGACGATACCGCCTCGCTGACCTTCGATACCACCGTGGAGGCGATCAACAACGGCACCTCGTCGCAGGGCGGCTTTACCCTGGTGGGGATCAACCTTGGCAATACGCTGGGGCTGAACCTGCTGGACGATCTGGCCAACCCGATCATCTACTCCGTAGAAGAAGGCACCACCCGCACCATGACCGTTCAGGCGTCCGTGGGCGGCGTGGCGCTGGCCTCGGTGTTCGACCTCTACATCTATAAGTTCAACAATGCGACGCAGACCTTCGAGCAGATGCGCGTTGAACCCGGCTGGCTGCGCGCGCCGCTGCTGGGCGGCACCTCCTCGCAGCTGACGCTGAATCTGCCCGCCGGCGAGTACCTGTTCCTGCTCAATACGGCGGCGGGGATCACCGCGCTGACGGCCTACACGCTGAACGTCTTGCAGGATCATGTCTACAGCGTGGCAAGCGTGAGCGAGAGCACGACCGGGGATGTGCTGGCGGATGATATTGCGCCAGCGGGTACCGTAGTCTCCGACGTTAACGGCGTGGCGGTGAACAGCAGCGGTCTGACGGAGATCACCGGCGAGTACGGTACGCTGCGGATCAACGCGGCCGGAGAGTACACCTACACCCTGAACAGCGGGGTCGGGGCGGACCATATCAGCACGCCGGATACCTTCGTCTACACCATCACCGCGCCTGACGGCTCGAAAGACACGGCATCGCTGAACATCACCCCAACCGCGCGCCCAATGGATGCGGTAAACGATGTCAGCACCGCGATGGACGTCACGTCGGTTCACCATACGTCAACCTATACGGATACCTCCGTCGGCACCGCCAGCTGGACCACCGCCGTGTTGGGGTCAACGCAGGGCAGCGGAAGCGGGACCTTCGTGGTGGATGCAAACACCGCGCTGCATAACGCCTCGCTGCACTTTAACGTGGCCTCGCTGCTGGCACTGGGCGGGCTGACGGTGAACTGGTCAATCACTGACGGGACGAATGTGATTCGCAGCGGCTCCTTCAGCGGAGGCTCACTGCTGGGCGGCAGCATCGACGTTCCGCTGACCGGTCTGGATCTCAACGCCGGGACCTATACGCTGAACTTTACCGGCAGCGTACCGGGGCTGAGCGTGGGGAACATCACCATTACCCCAAGCGTAAACGGCACGACCTACTCCCTGTCGCAATTCGACGCGACGGGCACCCACACCGTTGACGGCAATATCTTCGACGGCACCGGCTCCGCAGGGGCGATGGACCAGCTGCACTCGGTTGATACCCGCGTGAGCATTACCGGCTACGACGGCGTTACCACCACGCTGGATCCGTACACCGGCAGCACGATGTCAAACATCACGGGCCACTACGGGACGCTGGCGATTGCCGCTGACGGCAGTTACACCTATACCCTTAACCCGGGGATCTCGCTCTCTACCATTACCAGCAAGGAGGTCTTTAACTACACCCTGACCGACGCCAGCGGCGCCACGGATACCGCGTCGCTGACCATTGACATGGCGCCGAAATTTGTCAGTTCGGAGCATAACGATGTGATTAACGGCACGGCCTACGGCGACACGCTGATTTATCAGGTGTTGAACAATACGGCGGGTAACGCTACCGCAGGTAACAGCACGGGCGACCACTGGACGAACTTCTCCCTCACGCAGGGAGACAAGATCGACATTGGCGATCTTCTGGTGGGCTGGAACGGTAGTGCGTCGACGCTGGGGAACTATGTGTCTGTTTCACAAAGCGGTAACAATACTGTGATCTCCATCGACCGTGACGGCACGGGAGCCGCCTACACTAAATCTGCGCTCGTTACGCTGGACAACGTTCAGACCACCTACGACGAGCTTGTAAACCAGCAACACATCATTACCTGATAGCACCTGCAAGAAATGACCCGGGCGCGCACAGCGCCCGGGCATAAACAAAAAAGCAGTACTTTTTTATTAGGGACAAGACATGGGAAAGAAGATGCCTTACTGGTGGCTCTCGTGCTGCCTGATATCTGTGCCCGCTATCGCGGCAAACCCTGCGGCGATGATTAATACCGGACAATTAAGCGAAACGCAGGAACTCCCCTCTTTAAATGGTCGCGTGGCGCCCGTAGCCAGCAAAGCCGCCCCCGGCACGCTACAGCTGAATGAAGCGGTTAACCGCGCCGTGACCTGGCATCCGGCCATCAGTGAAGCCGTCGGCAAACTTTATCAGCAGAGCGAAAATGTGGACGTCGCCAAATCGAAATATTATCCGCAAATTAACGCCGGCATGGATAACGGCTATAGCCACGACGGTGACGATAATGGCTTTACCCCTTCGCTGGTGCTTTCTCTTTCGCAAATGCTTTACGACTTCGGCAAAGTCGCAAGCCAGGTACGCGCGGAAAACGCGGGCGTCGCCCAGCAGCAGGCCAACGTGCTGGTGAGCATCGACACCATCGCCCACGATACCGCCATCGCCATGGTGCAGGTGCAGACCTGGCAGCAGATGGTCGAGACCGCCAAAGAACAGCTGGATGCCCTGTCCTCCATCGGCACCCTGACGAAACAACGTAATGATGAAGGCGCAACGTCACTCTCTGACGTGGTGCAGACCGACGCCCGCATCGAAGGGGCGCGTGCGCAGCTGATGCAGTATCAGGCCAGCCTCGACAGCTCGCGCGCCACGCTGATGAGCCTGCTGGGCTGGGACAGCCTGAACGCGGTCAGCAATGACTTTCCGCAGAGCCTGGCCCGCAGCTGCGACATCGCCGAGCCGGACGATCGTCTGGTGCCCTCGGTATTAGCGGCCTGGGCGCAGGCCAACGTCGCGCAGGCTAATCTCGACTATGCCAACGCGCAAATGACCCCTACCGTTTCGCTGGAGCCGGAAGTTCGTCACTACCTGAACGACCGCTACGCCGGCAACGAAACGCGGGACCGCACCCAGTACTCCGCGTGGGTAAAAGTGCAGATGCCGCTCTATCAGGGCGGCGGCCTCACCGCCCGGCGTAACGCCGCCGGACACGCGGTGGAATCCGCCCAGTCCACCATCCAGCGCACCCGTCTTGAGGTGCGGCAAAAACTGCTGGAAGCGCGCAGCCAGGTGATGAGCCTGATGAGCACGCTTCAGATCCAGGGCCGTCAGGAAGCGCTCAGCGCCCGCACCCGCGAGCTGTATCAGCAGCAGTATCTCGATCTCGGTTCCCGCCCGCTGCTCGACGTGCTCAACGCCGAGCAGGAGGTGTATCAGGCGCGCTTTACCCAACAGCAAACCGCCGGACAGCTGCATCAGCTTCAGCTCAACTGTCTGTACAACACCGGGCGCCTGCGTCACGCGTTCGATCTTGAAAACCGCACCATCCAGACCGTGGAGATCCAGCCATGAAGCAACGCGATATTCCGCAGGGTGAAAATATGACGGATGAGGCGCTGGAGCAGTGGGCGCAGGCGTTTGGCTATGTGGCGACGCGCTATCGCGTTGCCTGCTCGCCAGGCTCGCTGATCGCCGGCGCGCCGTGGCTGAAAGGCAAACCGATGGTGCCCGCGCTGACGCAGCTCGCCCGTGAAGCCGGGCTGACATTCCAGCTGCTGACGGCCGATCAGCACGCCATCAACAGCTGGCGTCTGCCGGTGGTGGTGGAGCTGAACGACGGTAAAATCGGCGTGATCGACAATTTCGACGGCGAGGATACGCTTGAGGTCAGCTTTTTCGACGACAACACGCACACCAACCGCCTGTCAATGAGCGCGATGCTGCCTGCCATCCGCCACGTCATCGCCCTGCGTCCGCTGGCGGCGCTGAAGGACAGCCGCGTGGATGCCTATATCTCAAAATACCGCCCGGACTGGCTCTACCGGCTGGTGATGCGCGACCTTCGCCCTTACAGCTGGGTAATGCTGGCGGCACTGTTCATTAACGTGCTCTCCCTCTCGGGCATCGTCTTTTCCATGCAGGTGTATGACCGGGTGATCCCCGCCCAGTCCTATCCGACGCTCTATGTGCTGACCATCGGGGTGCTGATCGCCACGCTGTTTGGCTTTGTGCTGCGCGTGGCGCGCGGACACATTATGGATCTGCTGGGTAAACGCTCGGATCTGCGCGTCTCGGATCGGGTGTTCGGCCACGCGCTGCGGCTGCGCCACAGCGCCATTCCGCGATCCACCGGCAGCTTTATCTCCCAGCTGCGCGAGCTGGAGCAGATCCGCGAGATGGTCACCTCCTCCACCATCTCCACCATCGTCGATCTGCCGTTTTTTATCCTGTTTGTGATTGTGCTGGCGATCATCGCCCCGCAGCTGGCGTGGATCGCCCCGGTGGCGGCGGTGATCATGGTCCTGCCCGGCCTGCTGCTGCAAAAGAAGCTGGCGGAGCTGGCGAAGCAGTCGGCGCATGAATCGACCCTGCGCAACGCGGTGCTGGTGGAGAGCGTGCAGGGGCTGGAGGACATCAAGCTGATGCAGGCGGAGAACCGCTTTTTGCAGCAGTGGAACAGCTATATCCAGATCACCGCCGAATCCGGCCTGCGCACCCGCGAGCTGACGCAGAACCTGATCAGCTGGGGGATGACCATTCAGAGCCTGGTGTATGCCGGGGTGATCGTGGTGGGCGCGCCGATGGTGATCGACGGCACCTTAACCACCGGTTCAGTGGTGGCTGCCTCAATGCTCGCCTCACGGATGATCGCCCCGATGGCGACGCTGTGCGGCGTGCTGGCCCGCTGGCAGCAGGTGAAGGCGGCCAAAGAGGGGCTGGACAGCATTATGCAGCTGCCGACCGAGAATCAGCGCGAAGAGACGCCGATCCGTCAGGACGTGCTGCGCGGACATTACCTGTTCGAGCAGGCGCAGTTCCGCTATCACCCGGAAGATCCGCGCATGGCGCTGCGCATTAACCGTCTGGAGATCAAAGCGGGCGAGAAAGTGGCGATCCTCGGGCGCAACGGCGCGGGCAAATCAACCCTGTTGCAGGCGATGGCGGGCGGGATGGATCTGGCGGGCGGTGAACTGCGGCTCGACAACCTCAGCCTGCCGCATCTGGACGTGGCTGACGTGCGGCGAAACGTCGGCTTTATGACCCAGAACGCCCGGCTGTTTTACGGCACCCTGCGCGAGAACATCACGCTCGGCATGCCGCGCGCCACCGATAAAGAGATCTTCGAGGTGCTGGAGATGTGCGGCGCGGCCAGCTTTGTGCAGAAGCTGCCGAAGGGGCTGGATTACCCGATTATGGAGAACGGCGTCGGGCTGTCCGGCGGGCAGCGGCAGTCCATCCTGCTGGCACGGATGCTACTGCGCGATCCGAATATCGTGCTGATGGACGAACCGACCGCTTCCCTTGATGAGCATACCGAGCGGGAATTTATTCAGCGCCTCGGGGCGTGGCTTGGCAACCGCACGCTGATTGTCGCGACCCACCGCGTGCCGGTGCTGGAGCTGGTGGAGCGCGTGGTGGTACTCAAAGATGGCATGCTGGTGATGGACGCGCCAAAAGCCCAGGCGCTGAACAACAGCCGTATGCAGCAACAGCAGCAGGCAACCGGACGGGAGTGGAAAAATGAAAATCAGTCAGCGTGACGTTGCCGCAGTAGAAGATCTGGATAACGCGCTCGACTCAGAAAGCGGTTATACCGGTGCCCGGCGCATTGTTTTCTTCTCCCTGCTGATGTTTGTGGTGCTTGGCGTCTGGGCGTGGTTCGGGGTGCTGGACGAAGTCTCAACCGGCACCGGGAAAGTGATCCCCAGCTCACGCGAGCAGGTATTGCAGTCGCTGGATGGGGGCATCCTCACCGAGCTGAACGTGCACGAAGGGGATCAGGTGCAGGCCGGACAGGTGCTGGCGCGGCTGGATCCTACCCGCTCGGAATCCAACGTCGGCGAAAGCGCGGCGCGTTACCGGGCATCGCTGGCCTCCAGCGCGCGTCTGTATGCCGAGGTGAACGATCTGCCGCTCAAATTCCCGCCGTCCCTGGCGAAATGGACCGACCTGACCGCCGCTGAAACGCGGCTCTACAACTCGCGCCGCGCCCAGCTTGAGGATACCCAGCGGGAGTTGCGCGCCGCGTTAGATCTCGCGAACAAAGAGCTGGCGATCACCCAGCGGCTGGTGAAAACCGGGGCCGCCAGCCACGTGGAAGTGCTGCGCCTGCAACGGCAGAAAAGCGACCTGGAGCTGAAGCTCACCGACGTGCGTTCCCAGTATTACGTGCAGGCCCGTGAAGCGCTGTCAAAGGCCAACGCCGAGGTGGATATGGTGTCAGCGATCCTGAAAGGCCGCGAGGATTCCGTTACCCGTCTGACGGTGAAGTCTCCGGTGCGCGGGATCGTGAAAAACATCAAAGTGACAACGATTGGCGGTGTGATCCCGCCCAACGGTGAGCTGATGGAAATTGTGCCGGTGGACGATCATCTGCTGATTGAAACCCGCCTCTCGCCGCGGGATATCGCCTTTATCCACCCTAATCAGGAGGCGCTGGTGAAAATCACCGCCTACGATTACGCGATTTACGGTGGGCTACACGGGGTGGTGGAGACCATTTCGCCGGACACTATTCAGGACGAAGCGAAGCCGGAGGTGTTCTATTACCGGGTGTTTATCCGTACCAGCCAGGATTATCTGGTGAATAAGGCGGGCAGACACTTCTCGATCGTGCCAGGGATGATAGCGACGGTGGATATCAAGACCGGTGAGAAAACGGTGCTGGATTATATGATCAAACCGTTTAACCGGGCGAAGGAGGCGCTGAGGGAGCGGTAGTCAAACGCCGGGTGGCGGCTGCGCCTTACCCGGCCTACATTCTCGCAGGCCCGCGCAAGCGCAGCGCCGCCGGGCATTAATCCGCACGCAAGACGTGGAATCCGCCTCGAAGAATTAACCTTTAGTCATGCATCACACTTCCCTTCAGCCATGACCAGGGTAATATTACTCGCAGACAAAACGCACTTGCGCACAGTGCAGGAGTGCATTACTATCCACTCAGCTTCAAGGACTGGAGCTTACCAGCATTATGATTAATCATTTTCGGGATCAATGGCTTGAGGATTTTTTTCTCTACGGGAGATCGAGCAATGTTATCCCTTTGAATCTGGAAACAGCGCTTGCAAGAAAGCTCGACATCATCAATGCGGCCATGTCGCACCTGGATTTACGATCGCCACCGGGCAATATGTATGAAGCATTGAGTCCTCCGTTGAAGGGATATTCCTCTATCCGGGTAAACAGACAATACAGGCTTGTATTTCGCTGGTCAGAGGGAAAAGCAGACGATCTCTATCTCTCTCCACACAAGTACACGCAACACAAGTGAGGCATCACCTATGACACTTCAACAGGCACTCCGCAAACCCACCACGCCGGGCGAGGTGTTGCAGTATGAGTATCTTGAACCGCTCAATCTGAAAATCAACGATCTGGCAGAGATGCTAAATGTACACCGCAATACCGTAAGCGCATTGGTCAATAACAATCGCAAACTTACTGCCGATATGGCGATCAAACTGGCAAAAGCCTTTAATACCACTATTGAATTTTGGCTGAACTTACAGCTAAACGTTGATATCTGGGAAGCGCAATCTAACTCCCGCACGCAGGAGGAGTTAAGCCGGATAAAAACCGTGGCGGAAGTCATGGCGAAGCGAAAATCCGGCAAGCCAGACGTTACCCTGCACGGGAACAGCGCATAACGGCATCTGCCATTATGCGCATCCTGTTACAGGGAAATTTTGAGGCGTCGAACCGCTTCTTTAAGCTGCTCATCCGTTGGGGTAACGAAAGACATGCGCAGCGTGGTATGGTCCGGCTCGTTGCAGTAGAAGAACTCACCCGGCACAAACACGACGCCGTTGCTCAACGTTTTTTCCAGCCATTTCGTCGTATTGATGCCGTTGTTCATTTTCGCCCACAGGAACATGCCGCCCTTTGGCTTGTGGAACGACATCACATCGCCCAGCTCCGCTTCCAGTTCCGTTGCAAAGGTCTGGTATTTCTGGCGATAGGCTTCGCGGATCATTTTAATCTGATTCGCCAGACGACCGGTTTTCAGATACTCGTACGTCATCAGCTGCGACAGCGTGCTGGTGTGCAGATCGGTGGTTTGCTTGAGGTTCACCACCGCGCGCTTCAGCCACTCCGGCACCAGCACCCAGCCCACGCGGGTGCCCGGCGCGAGGATTTTAGAGAAGGTGGAGGTGTACACCACGTTATCCTCATTGCCGATATCTTCGGCATGAGCAATCAGCGGGCGGAACGCTTCGTCGGTGTAGTTGATCTCGCTGTACGGGTCGTCTTCGATAATCACGAAGTCATAGCGCTTCGATAATTCCACCAGCTGTTTACGACGCGCTTCGGAGAGCGTCACGCCGCCCGGGTTACCAAAGGTTGGCACGATATAAACCGCTTTGATGGTTTTGGTGGCTACCAGCGCTTCAAGTTCATCCACTTTCATGCCGTCACCGTCGGTGCCGACGGATTCAAAATTCGCCTGCGCCAGGCCAAAGACCTGCAACGCGGCGAGGTAGGTAGGCCGCTCCACGACGACCGTATCGCCCGGGTTAATTAACGCCCGCGCCAGCACGTCAAGCGATTGTTGCGAGCCGGAAGTAATGACCACGTCATCGGCTTTACAGGCGATGCCGCGACCTTCACAGATGCGTTGGATCTCTTCGCGCAGCCCCGGGACGCCTTCCGTCAGGCCATACTGGAACGCTTCGCCAAAATGCTGAGACAGCACGGCATCAGCGGCGATTTTTAAACCTTCATGATCGAACAGGTCCGGATTTGGAATACCGCCACCCAGCGAAATCACGCCTGCCATTTTGCTATGTTTTAATAATTCACGGATGGCAGAGGATTGCAGGCCCTGCGCGCTGCTGGCGAGTTTGTTTGCAGACATTCTTTACTTACCTTCTTTTTTTATATTGTGCCCAATCTTAGCAGAATATGGGCAATAAATTCCGTTAGCTTAGGCAGCGGCCGCAAATCCTGACGCCACAGTAAATGCACCGGCCTCGGCGCGGGCGTAAACGCTTCCAGAACCCGAACCAGCCTGCCGCTCGCCAGCTCTTCCGCCACCAGCACTTCCGGTTGCAGCAGGAGTCCCGCCCCGGCTCGCGCCGCCATGCGTAAGCCGTAGCCGTCATTGCATCGTAAGACGGCATCACGCTTCCAGCGCACTTCGCCTTCCACTCCCGGCAGCCGCCACTCGTTACGCGCCGTCCAGACCGTGTGCGACAGGCACAGGTGATCCACCAGATCGGCTGGCGTTTGCGGCGTACCGTGACGCGCCAGATAATCCGGCGCGGCGCAGATCACCATGTTGTAGGGACACAGGTATTTCGCCACCAGATCCTCATTACGGATCTCACCGATACGAATGGCCAGATCGACCCCTTCCTCTACCAGATCCACCATTCGGTTGGTGAGATCCAGTTCGATGCGCACTTCCGGGTAACGCTGCAAAAACGTGGCCGTCAGAGGCGCGATAACGCAGCCGCCAAACGAGGTAGGCGCCGTCACGCGCAGGGTGCCGGCGGGCGTGGCTCGCAGACGCTCAACCGCGTTTTCAGCAATCGAGACCTGCTCCAGCACGCGCCTGGCCTCTTCGAAATAAACGCGTCCGGCATCCGTCAGGCTCTGGCGACGGGTGTTGCGCTCCAGCAGCCGCGTACCGAGCTGCGATTCCAGCTGCGCAATATACTTCCCGACCATTACCGCCGACATCTCCAGCCGGGCCGCCGCGCCGGTAAAGCTGCCGCTTTCCACCACCGCGATGAACGTCTCCATGCCGCGAAGCTTATCCATATTACGAACCTCTGGTTAGTAATCTTCTAATATCAGCCCAGTTTATCTGAATTTTTATTTATTTAAGAATGAAGGCTCACAACATAAGGAGTCTGCTATGAAAATCGTCATTATTGGTGCCAGCGGTACGGTCGGTCATGCTGTGACAGAAGAGCTAAGCCGTCGCCACGAGGTGATCCGCGTGGGTCGCACGCAGGGCGATCATCAGGTGGATATCACCTCGCAGGCGAGCGTGCAGGCGCTGTTCAAAAAGATCGGTCCGGTGGATGCGATTGTCTCCGCCAGCGGAGGGTTGCACTTCGGCCCGCTCTCAACCATGACCGACGGCGAGTTCAACCAGGGTTTGCAGGATAAGCTGCTGGGGCAGGTTCGTCTGGCGCTGACCGGCCAGCACTTCCTGAACGAAGGTGGCTCGATTACGCTGATAAGCGGGATTGTGGCGCACGAGCCGATTGCCCAGGGCGTGAATGCCACCACGGTTAACGCCGCGCTGGAAGGGTTTGTGCGCGCCGCGGCCTGTGAACTGCCGCGCGGTATTCGCATTAATCTGATCAGCCCGACGGTGCTGACCGAATCCGCCGAAGCGTACGACGGCTTCTTCCCGGGCTTTGAAAGCGTTCCCGCCGCGACCGTTGCGCAGGCTTACCGCCGCAGCGTCGAAGGGGTGCAGAGCGGGCGGGTGTATAAAGTCGGTTATTAAGCCTTACGGGCGGCGATCAGCACCAGCATCGGGCGCTCTGCCTCTTCTGCCAGCGCGGGCCAGGCGTCAATTTGCGCCTGCGTTGGTCCCCACTCATTGACTTCGCTTATTGTTAATCCGGCCTTGATCAGCGCGTTGAGCGTGGTGCCCAGCGTACGGTGGTATTTAATCACCCCGTCTGCCAGCCAGTTGCTGACGCGCTGGCTTTCGTCCTGATAATGGTTCACGCCCCAGAACCGCTCGCCGCTGTTGTCCGTCAGCCAGCCCTGACGGGAGGCGCAGGTGTAAATCGGGTGCTCCATAGAGAAGACCAGGCAACCGCCGGGTTTAAGCGCGCGCTGAACGTGGGCAAATAATGTGTTCAGTTCCGGCAGATAGTGCAGCGCCAGCGAGCTGTAGACCAGATCGAGGCTGTTCTCGTTGAGCTTGAGAGACTCCAGATCGCTACGCTGATAGTGAATCTGTGGATCGGCGGTGAGCTCCACTGCGCGGGCGAGCATCTTTTCGGAGATATCCACGCCCGTGACGTCAGACGCGCCCAGCTCACGCGCCGCGCGGCAGAACCAACCATAGCCGCAGCCGAGATCGATAACCGATTTGCCGGTTAAATCCGGCAGCATCGCCCTGAGCGCAGGCCACTCCGGCGCGCCGTCCAGCCCCTGCACCGAGCGCGGAAGCTGAGCGTAGCCTTCGAAAAACGCCGGATTGTCGTAGATGTTTTGTGCCATGGCTGATCCCTCTTTAAGAATGTGCATAGCAGTATACTGCATTGTCGGGTGGCGGTTTCGCCTTACCCGACCTACAAAATCTCCGAACCGTAGGCCGGGTAAGCGCAGCGCCGCCCGGCACCACATTAACCCACAGAGCCCCAGACCAGACTCCCCTTATGGAACGTCGCGGTACGCGGAGAGATGCGTGCCACGGCCTCGGCGGAACAGGAGGCATCCACCAGCACAAAGCTGGCGTCATCCTGCGCTTTCGGCCACACGCGCTCACCTTTATCGTTTAGCGGCAGCACGTCGCCGGTGGCGATGCCCAGCGCGCGCGAAAGCGTCTGCTCATTCGGGCGAATATAGAGCTGCGCATAGAGGTTGGCTTTCTCCAGCATGTCCCCCAGACCGTACGGCGACCAGTGGTCGATCACGCTGTCGGTACCGGTCATGACAAACACGCCTTTATCACGCAGCTGCTTCAGCGGCATGTGCAGAGTGCCAATCGGCACGGTGGAGGCGATGGTCACCTGTTGTGCCGCCATGCGGGTGGCGATCTCATCCACCTCTTGCTCGTTAAGCGTCGCCAGGGCGAAGGCGTGGCTGATGGTCAGCTTCCCCTTCAGCGCCGGCGTTTTCTCTACGGTTTGTACCATGTAGTTCACCGCCGCCACGCCCGCCGGGCTGGTTTCATGCAGATGGATATCCACCCCTTTGTCATAATCCAGCGCAATCTGGAACATGGTGTCGAGGGATTTCTCCATCGCGCCGTCGACGTTGGTCGGGTCCAGCCCGCCCACGTAATGCGCCCCCGCCTGCATCGCCTCGCGCATTAGCTTTTCAGAATGAGACAGCAGCAGGCCGTGCTGCGGGAAGGCAACGATTTCGCAGTCAAAACCAGGGCTTCGGCGCGCCAGTACCGCCTGCAAATTTTCCAGGTTTTTCAGGCCGGAAACCGGCTCTATGTTGCAGTGGCTGCGGGCGATGGTTGACCCTTTGGACTGGAGCAGGTCGATCAGCTTTTCGGCGCGTTCTTGCGTGTAGGGCTGTAACTCCGGCAGCAGCTTCTGCTCCAGGCGGATCATGTCCTGAATGGTGGTGCCCGCCGGACGGTTCAGGGAGCGCCACGGGCCGCCGTAGAAGGTTTTATCCAGATGGATGTGCATGTCGCGCATCGCCGGGAGCATCAGCTTTTTGCCCGCGTCGAAGTGCGGCAGGGTCGCGTCCGCGTGGCTGTTGTTGTCGCGCAGGGCGACGATTTTCCCGTCTTTGATTTCCAGCGTTTTCAGCTCGGTGCGGGTACTTGTCGCCACGCTGCCGTCGAAGTTAAACCCGGCTTCCAGCAGCACGTTGTCGAGATAGTAATGTTTTGCGGTGATGTTCATCGGTTTACCCGTCTCGCAGGTTGCCTTTGCTGAATCGGCAGCATACGCGACGGAACCCGTGGCGCCAAACAGCGCGCAGGCGGTAACCATTTTGCCGCTCTGGCTGATAAACTCGCGGCGGCTTTTATTCTCACTCATCTTATCTTCCTTCATTAACAATGTGGGTACCCGTTTCACCGCGCAGCGCCGCGGGCAGGCAGTCCGGCGAGGTAATGATCACCCGCCTGCCGCCATGGCGTAAAAATTCCAGCGAGGCGACGATTTTCGGCAACATGCTGCCCGCCGGAAAATGCCCTTCTTCCATGTAGCGCGTCATCTGCGCCACGTTCACAGTGCTCAGCGCCTGTTGATTCGGCTTGCCGAAGTGGATGCACACTTTCTCCACGCCGGTGGTGATCACCAGCACGTCGGCGCGGATCTCGCGCGCCAGCAGCGCGGTGGAGAGATCTTTATCTATCACCGCGTCCACGCTCTGGTAATCGCCCTGTTCACTGCGCACCACAGGAATGCCTCCGCCCCCCGCGCCGATCACCACAAATCCTTTCTGCGTCAGCGCCTTGATGGCATCCGACTCAACGATGCGCCGCGGCTGCGGTGAAGCCACCACGCGGCGATAGCCCCGGCCTGAATCCTCAACAAAATGCCAGTCCGGGTGCGCAAGTTGCAGTTCGTCGCGCTGCGCCTCGCTGAAAAACGCGCCGATGGGTTTCGTCGGGTGCGTAAAACCAGGATCGTTTTTATCCACCTCCACCTGGGTGACGACCGTGACCGCTTTTTGTTCCCCGCGCGCCGCCAGGCGGTTGTTGAGCGCCTGCTGGATCAGGTAGCCGATCCCGCCCTGGGTATCCGCCACGCAGTTTGCCAGCGGGGTCAGCGGCAGTCCTTCCCGCTCGTGGGCGATTTCGGCGCGGCGCAGATCCAGCCCCACCTGCGGGCCATTGCCGTGGGTGAGCACGATGTCATAGTCCGAAGCCAGCATTTCGAGCACCGACTCAGCCACCGCTTTGACCGCCTGCGCCTGATGCTCAATCGACTGGCTGGCGTTGTCTTTGATAATGCTGTTGCCGCCGATGGCGACGACCATAAGCTCTTTCATTTTGTTTCCTTTAGAAGGTGCGTTCTGGTGCCCTCATCCCGGCCCTCTCCCACAGGGAGAGGGGGATTAACAGAGGTATCCAGCACATGCTTCACCACAAACATCCCGCCCATCATCAGGTAGGCCGTGACGAACATCAGGGAACTGCCCTCGGCAAAGCCCACCACCGGCGCGTGGATCACCCCAAACAGCGCCAGCAGCGCTCCACCGGCCGCCGCGACGGCTCCACGCAGCGGTTTGTTGAGGATGGCGAAGATGGCGATACAGCCCCAGAGCATGCTGGCGAGCGGCGCGCCGTTGCCGAGATGCATCAGGCCTTCGTAGTAGATCCCCTTGCTGTGCAGCACGTCGGTGCCGATTTTCGCCGCGCTGGTCCCCGCCGCGCTCATCACGCTGTTCATCATGGTCAGCGCCCAGTTGGCGATCCACGGGAACAGGCAGATGAAGATGACGGGTACCTCCACTTTCGGGGTTTCCCTCACCACCTGGTTGGCGGTGACGACGCCGATAAACACCAGAATCGGCACGATGGCGGTCATCGGTATGATGGCGAGCATAAAGGCCCCCAGCCCGAACAGCGGCACGATGAACATGGTCACGCCGGACGCCAGGGTGTAGCCGATGCTGGCGCCCATCGCTTTCCAGCCAGGATGGCCGACGTAGACCGTGACCGGGAACGGATTGCCCATCAGGCAGCCGAGCATCGAGGCCAGACCGTTCGCCAGCATTACCTTGCGGGTCGGGTATTCATCCCCCGCCGCGTGGGCGCTTTCGATGTTCTCCAGGTCAAAGATGTAGTTCGCCAGCCCCAGCGGTACGGCGGACGCCAGATACGGCAGCGCGTGCGGCAGTCCTTGCATGAAGCTGTCCACGTGCACTTCTGGCGGGTTAAAGCCGAATGATGACATGGACGCTTTAATGGCATCCGGGCTTTGCAGGCCGGAGATCCACGCAAGCAGAGTACCGGCAATTAACAGCAGCAGGCCGGTCGGGATTTTGGCAAAAATCGGCTTTTTACCGAACCAGTTAATGAAGATCAGCAGCAGGACGATAAACGACACGGTCGGCGCTTCGAACGCCTGCAACATCGGGTTCATCGCCAGCAGCAGCAGGCCAAGACCGGACAGGCACGACAGCAGCACGGTACGCGGGATCATCTTGCGGATGGTTTCCCCCAGGAAGGAACCGCCCGCGAGGATCATCGCTTCCACAAAGCACCACACCAGGCCAATCTGAATCGCGAAATCCGCATCGCCGGTTTGCTGGTAAACCGGCATTAAGACCAGGAAGGTCACGGTAAAAATCGACGGCGCGCTTGGGCCGGACGGCAGCGCGGTGACGTCCGTTCGTCCGGTGGCGCGCGCCATTTGCAGGCCAAACCACGTATAGCAAAGACTCGCCACCAGCACCGCCAGCCCGAAGGCTGGCGCGATGCGTCCATAAACAATCTCCTTCGGGATGCCGACGACAAAAATGAGCAGCCCCATCATGGTCAGCAAATTGGTCAGGTTGTTGGTCATCAACCCGAAATAAGCTGCCCAGTCACCTCTTTTCCACTCCAGTTTCATGTTTTTCATGGATGCATACCTTATAGAACGTAGCGATCGCGGAAGGTTAACAGCGCCTTTTCAAAACAGCTAAACGGCGGGTGAACGATGCCCGCCCCAATCATGCCGATCCCGGCGTCCTTGTGGGCAATGGCGGTATTAATGACCGGCAGAATGCCGCTGCCCGCGACCTTCGTGATGTCGATGGCGGTCGGGATGCCCATAAAAGACAGCAGCGGAATGGTGACGTTCGGGTTTTCGCCGAGGGTGATTTCGCGCATCTGGCGAGAAAAATCGATGGCTTCCTCCACCGTGCCGCCCACCAGCGCAACGATGGCCGGGGCCGTCGCCATTGCAAAGCCGCCGATGCCGTAGGTTTCGGTAATCGCGCTGTCGCCGATATCCAGCCCGGAGTCTTCCGGCTTATAGCCCGCGAACATCGGGCCGATCACCTGCTGCGCCGGGCCGGTGAACCACTGCCCCGGCAGGCCGGAAACGCGCAGGCCGAACTCGTAGCCGTTGCGCGCCATGGTGGTGACGACGGTGCTGTACTCAATGCCGTGGGCGGCATCCAGCGCGGCCTTACACATCGCGATCCACGTCGGACCGGAGAAGTAGTCGCTGCTGGCGACAAACTCGAACACTTCACGCTGCTGCGCCACCGGATAGCCCGCCTGGATCAGCCCCGGCGTCAGCGCCTGAATAAGCAGCGTGGTGCCCGCGTTGTTGCGGTTGTGGCACTCGTCGCCCATGTGCAGCGCCTGGGCCAGCATCAGGCGCAGGTCGATTTCGCCGATAATCTTCATCGCGTCGCGCAGCATCGGGCCGAGCACGTCGCGCATCCAGTTCAGGCGCTCGATCACGCTCTGGTCGTTAGCCCCCATGCGCAGGATCTTCGCCATCTGCTCGCTGAGGTTGGTGAAGGCGCGGTTGCCGTAGGTTTTGTTCTCAACGATGTGCATAAACATCGACGCGGAGGTGACGCCCGCCATCGAGCCCACGCAGTCATGCTCGTGGCAAGGCGAGAACGTAATATCTCCGGAGGCGGCGATCCTTGCCGCATCGTCCAGATCTTTCGCCAGCCCTTCAAACACCAGCGCCCCGGTGACCGCACCCTTCATTGCCCCGCACATGTTCTCCCAGGTAACAGGCGGACCGGCGTGCAGAATGGTCGTGCGGGTCATGCCCGGCACCACGTTGATGGCCTGGTCATAGCCCACCAGCACCGGATGGGACTGAATAATCCGCTCAAGGGCAATTTTGTTCGCGGCGGCAATTTTCTCCGCCAGCGGTTTTTCCGCCAGCCGATCCAGCGCGTCCACCACCTGCATATTGCCCTGCCCCGGCGGCGTCCAGTCGAGCTGGGTCACGGGAACGTGCTGTTTTTTGAGGTCGTCGCTGAACATCGCAATCCCGACGTTAATCACGTTCAGCGGCTGGTTGAATAAGATCGTCATTATGCTCTCTCCCCTTTGCAGACAAATTCGCGTGCCAGTAATCCGGTATTGGTGCTGCTGCTGGCCCAGATGACGCCTGCATCAGTCAGCAGCTGGCACTGCTGCGCCAACGACTGCGGATCCTGATCGGTGCCGAGCACGTAGCCGAGAATTTCCAGCGGACGGTTGTCGGCTTTCGCGATCGCCTGTGCCTCTTTGATCGCCTCGATCATCACCCCAACCGGATCGTCATGCGCGCCAAAGCCAAGCACGAAATCCATCACGATCACCCCCACCTGCGGATCGCGCGCCTCCTGTAGCAGGCGGCTGATGCGGTTGGTCGGGTCGATCATCGGGTGTGGCTTGCCGTTGGTGAAGTCGTCGTCACCGAAATCAAGGAAGGTGTGGGCCTGGCTGACGCTGATGTCTTTCAGACGCCTGGCCGGATCCGGCTGGATGTTGCTGTAAACATTGTCAAATTTCTCCAGCACGGCAAACATCGCTTCGTCGCACAGGGTGCCGCCGCAGAACAGGCCGCGAATGTACTTCTGCTGCGGCGTCAGGCGGGCGCGTACCTCTTCGATCAGCGGCCAGTTGAGCGGATGTAAATCCAGGTCGTCTTTTTTAATGCCGGTAAGCAGCACCGCTTTCAGGGCCGCCTCTTTGGTGCCACGAGCAAACTGCAAACCGTCTTCATCGGCTGGCGGTTCGTTGCGGCCCAGGAAGCACACAACCACAGGCTTGCGGCAGGCGCGTGCCCGGGCCAGTACTTTCTCAGCCACCGCGGGTGCAGGCGGTTTGGAGATGAGCGCTATCACCCGGGTCGCGTCGTCCGCCTCCAGCATGTCGATAGCATCGAGCATCATCAGGCCGCCGATCTTCTCGCTGAGATCGCGTCCGCCGGTGCCAATCAGCTGCGACACGCCGCCGCCGAACTCGTGAATGCGCACGCTCAGCTCCTGGCTGCCGGTGCCGGAGGCGCCAACGATGCCAATCTGCCCGCGACGCACCGCGTTGGCGAAGCACAGCCCCGCGCCGTTGATAATGGCGGTGCCGCAGTCTGGCCCCATCATCAGCAGACCCTTTTCATGCGCCAGCTGCTTCAGCGCCAGCTCGTCGTCGAGCGATACGTTATCGGAGAACAGCATCACGTTAAGATCGTTTTCCAGCGCCTGGCGCGCTTCCCGTGCGGCGAAGGTGCCGTTGACGGAAATCACCGCAAGGTTGCTGTCCGGACGATGGGTTTTGGCGCTGGCAATCGTCGCGTAGCGTGCATCATGGGAGCCAGTGCGCTCTTTACGCGTGAACAGCGCTTCAATGGCGGCCAGGGTTTCCTCATTCGCCGCGTCGCCTTTAATAACGATCATCAGGTCGCCGTTTTTCGCGTCCGCTAATTCCGGCGTTAATAGCCCGAGGTTTTTTAATACCCCTTTGTTCATTTCCGTCGCCATCGCCACAAACGCCTGCTCGACGCCCGGCAATTTATTGGCTTTGGTGGAAACCGACATTAAGGAAACCGAATCGAAATACGTATTCTTTTTTATGACGATTTTGGTTGGCATTATTTTCACCTGTTTAAGATAAAAGGGGGCCGCCGTCGTGCTAAATGCACGTCGGTAACAATGCGTTTATTGATTAACGGCCAGCCAGGGGAAGGCTGACCGAATGCACTATGCGCCTGCCGCCAGCAGCAGGTCTGCGATCGCGTTGAAGCCTTTTTCCCGCGCCAGCTCGAGCGGGGTTTTGCCGTATTTATCGGTCATGTGCGGGTTCGCGCCGTGATCGAGCAACAGCTTCACAATTTCCTGCTGCTTTGCGCCGCCGTCGTTTAATACGATGGCCTCCAGCAGCGGCGTCCAGCCGACAAAATTGGTGTGGTTGACGTTGATGTCGGTTTTTTCCAGCAGCTCACGCACGATTTCAACGTGCCCTTTTTCACTGGCAGGGGTAATGCCCACGCCGCCAAAGCGCGTCAGACGATCGAGATCCGGATTTGCCGGAAGAACAATGCGCAGCAGGGTTAAATCATTGGTCAGGCAGCCGATCAGGAAGGGGTTAAAACAGGTCTGGTCCTGTTTATCAATATCCGCCCCGGCGGCAATTAAAAACTCCACACAGGCGTAATGCCTTTTCAGACTGGCAATAATAATGGCGGTTCTTTTCTGGCGGTTGGTCGCGTTAATATCCACGCCTTTCTCCAGGCAGGCTTTTAGCGCATCGATATTGCCCTCTTCTGCCGCCAGCAGAAATTCTGTAACCAGTGCAGTTGCAGACATATTCAGACTCCCTATGTTTCACTTCTGATGACCTGAGAATAGCAACAGCCTGGTCATAAAAGAATCCGCTTAAAAATGATTCATCGACACGCAATTCATTGTTGAGTTAAATTCAACAGTCCGGGAGAAATGTGCGTCTGTGCAACCTTTTTCTTATGTTTTACCGCTTTTACGCGCTTCAGGCTGCATTATCCTTATGGCTGAAAAAGCCTTACACAGCGCGGTCCTACGTAAAAATCCAGAACTGTGATCGACATCAACTATGATGTAACGCCGCCGTTAAAATATGTTCAAAACTGATGGTCACCAGGAGCCATAATATGAATTCCATCTTTACCGAAGAGAATTTGCTGGCCTTCACCACCGCGGCACGTTTTGGCAGTTTTAGCAAAGCGGCTGCCGAGCTGGGCGTGACCACCTCCGCCATCAGTTACACCATCAAACGCATGGAGACCGGACTGGACGTGGTGCTGTTTGTACGCAACACGCGCAGCATTGAGCTGACCGAATCCGGTTTTTATTTTTATCGTAAAGCGACCGACCTGCTGAATGACTTTCATGCCATCAAGCGCGGGATTGATACCATTTCTCAGGGCATTGAGACGCGGGTGCGCATCTGCATAAACCAGCTTTTGTATACGCCACGCCATACCGCGCGTTTGCTCCAGGTGCTGAAAAAACAGTTTCCCACCTGCCAGATCACGGTGACGACCGAGGTGTATAACGGCGTCTGGGATTCCATCATTAATAATCAGGCCAACATCGCCATTGGCGCGCCGGATACGCTGCTGGACGGCGGCGGCATTGATTACACCGAGATAGGGGCGATCCGCTGGGTATTTGCCATCGCGCCCACGCATCCGCTGGCGTTCGCCCCGGAGCCCATTTCCGAAAGTCAGCTGCGTCTGTATCCCAATATCATGGTCGAGGACACCGCGCATACCATCAACAAGAAGGTGGGCTGGCTGCTTCACGGTCAGGAGGCGATTCTGGTGCCGGACTTCAACACGAAATGCCAGTGTCAGATCCTGGGGGAAGGTATTGGCTTTTTACCGGAATATATGACGCGTGAGGCGGTGGAGGACGGGCTGCTGGTAACGCGGCGGATCAATAATCCACGTCAGGATTCGCGCATGCTGCTCGCCACGCAGCATGCGGCGACCGGTCAGGTCACGCGCTGGATCAAACAGCAGTTTGGCCCCGAAGGCGTGCTGACCCGGATCTACAGTGACTTACTGTGGCGCACCTAGCTCTTCGTCTGAACCCAAAACGCGTGGATAAGACCGGGGAAGTAGCCCAGGATGGTCAGAAGGATATTCAGAATAAACGCCCAGCCCAGCCCCTTGCCAAGCAGCACGCCCAGCGGCGGGAGAATAATCGTAAAAACAACGCGCCAAAAACCCATAAAAAACTCCGTGCAAGCTAACCAATTGAAAATTATAAAAGACACTTCTCTAAGCGTAGCCAGTTTACGGTTAACTGCCATGCGTCTCTCGCGCTTTTACCTGCCTTTACCCTCTTTACACTGGCTTAAACCCCCGCCTTAAATGCTCTACTGTTCTGAAATTGACCGTAAGGAAACGCAATGTCTCTTCCTCTTATTTCGCCGCAGCAGGCAAACGCGCTGATTGCTGAAAGTGATGCCGTGGAACCGACGTACCTGATAAGGAGTATCTGAAAGATTAGGCTGTACCCCGCCCCCGGACGTGGGCTATGGTGAAGATCATGACAATGATGAGGAGGTGCTATGTTTTCTGTCGGTGATTATGTCCAACCGCGTCAGGGCGGTCCGAAACTGAAAGTGCTCGAAGTGAATGGTGAAAACATTGTGGCTGTGCAGGCCAGCAATGAGCAGGGCGAGAAATATCACCTGAAAGCGGCGGACGTGGTTCTGTACTCCGAAGACGGTGACTTTGGCGTCTGCTAAGTCAATAATCGGGCGGAATACACCGCCCGAATAATCATCAGATCAGGAAATCTTCCAGCGATTTACCATTTGCCAGTGCGGTTGCAATTGGCTTTGGCGTACGCCCCTGGCCGGTCCAGGTTTTTTCTTCACCGTTCGCGTCAATAAAACGATATTTCGCCGCACGCGCTTTACGTTTTTTCGTCGGCTGACCCGCCTGCGCCAGATCACTGCCTAACAGATCGCTCGGAGAAATACCGTCAGCTTTCATCAGTTCCAGCAGAGCATTAATTTTATCCTGCTGTTCAGCGCGTTGACGCTCTAATTCAGCCTGCTCGCTGCGTTTTTCTTCAGTGACAATCCGGAATTTTTCCAGCACTTCTTCCAGAACATCCATGGATAATTCACGTGCCAGCGCCCGGAGGGTACGAATATTATTAAGATTCTGTAACGTTAAAGCCATAATAATGAAAAACCTTTCTTCGTGTGTATAACATAAATCAGGCAACAGAATAATTGATTTTTGTTCTGATATCTACCCACCCTGACGTTTTGACATTATTGTAAATGTTTTAGAATATCCCGTTAATATAACCCCGAAATATATGTCTGTTTTAATGCGTAATATACCGCCCTTCCCCAGGCCAAAAACTCCTGTTTAAAACAGTTCAAAAAACCGCCTCCACTCTCCCACACAACAGAGGTTTTACACGCGCACTGATAAACTAATCCATTGATTTATTTTAACAAAAGATGGACAGGGAGAGAAAATAACGAAGCGCGCAAAAAACGCACAACTTTAGAGAATTTTATGGCTAAAGCGCCTTCAAATAAAAATTAATCACTACTTGTTAGTTAAAAGCCAGAGAGATACGCTATACACTCATAGCAAACCAACCTAAAGCACTAAAGGCCGCAGGTAAAACGCCACTTTTTTGTCCTGTTAGAGGGGTTCAGACATGTTCTCACCGCAGTCTCGCCTGCGCCATGCGGTAGCGGATACGTTCGCGATGGTCGTTTACTGTTCCGTCGTGAATATGCTGATTGAAATTTTCCTGTCGGGAATGTCCTTTGAGCAATCCCTCTCGTCGCGCCTGGTGGCCATTCCGGTGAATATCATGATTGCCTGGCCGTACGGCCTGTATCGCGATGCAGTGATGCGTTTAGCCCGGCGTATTAGCCCGGCGGGTTGGGTAAAAAACCTGGCGGACGTGCTGGCTTACGTAACGTTCCAGTCCCCGGTGTATGTGGTTATTTTGCTGACGGTGGGCGCAGACTGGCATCAAATCGCCGCTGCGGTAAGTTCAAATATCGTGGTATCCATGCTGATGGGTGCGGTGTACGGTTACTTTCTTGACTACTGCCGCCGCCTGTTTAAAGTCAGCCCTTATAGCCAGGCAAAAGCGTAAGGTAAGGCGACTGGCTCAGGCCAGTCGCAGAGTTATTGTACGTCGCCAAACAGCCCTTTCAGGAACCGCTCCAGCGCCATACGCGAGCTGAAACCGTGCGGAATACCATAATGTTCATGCGTCTCGCCGCCTAAATAGAGCGGAAATTGCTGATAATGATCGCAGGTTTTAATATCCGAGGCGGGCTCAGCAAATGACAGGCTTCTGTCTTTGAGTGTCGGGTGAATAATGAGAGCAGTACGCCCCATTCTTGCTTCACGGTTGACGTAAACATAATTCTCACCACGGCGATATCCGTACGCTTTTGATGTTACCTCATCCATGGTGAACCCTTCTTTTTCAAGAACGCGCGCCACCTCATCGGGTCGTAAATACATATCTTTTCCTCATTATCATTCCTGCCCGGCAACCTTACAGTATTCAGCATTAGCAGGGCTTTCAGAATATTCCATAAACTGCCCGATAAGCCGTGACTCGCTTCAGATATTACATTTCTGGACTAAACTAAACGGGAACACAAATTATGGAGGATCGTATGTTTAACAGACCGAACCGAAACGATATTAATGACGACACACAGGATATTCGTAACGATGTCAGCCAATTAGCGGACACGCTGGAAGCCGTATTGAAATCCTGGGGCTCTGACGCGAAGGACGAAGCAGATGCCGCGAAACGTAAGGCTCAGTCTCTGCTGCGTGAAACGCGGGCAAGGATGAATGGCCGCTCACGTACCACTCAGGCGGCCTGCGACATGGCCAGCTGCGCCACCACCTTCGTACGTGAAAAACCACTTTGTACGCTGGGAACGGTCGCGGCGGTCGGGATTTTTGTCGGCGCCCTGCTTAGCTTGCGTAAGTAAGCGCGCGTTCTCAGCCCCGGTCGCCTCAGGCGCCGGGGCTTTTCTTTGCCTGACAGCCTGAAAAACCCGCACAGCCCGCCCTGCCCCGCCAGGCTCATCGTTGGGGCCTTATTAATCTGTATTTCCCATATCTTGCGTGGTTGAAACTTATCGCAACTACATCTAGTATTCCCTTTAGAAAGACACACACAACATGACGCGTTTACTCGCGCCGTTCTCTCATTCTAAATGGAAATACGAATCATGAGCATTATTATTTACACTCGTAACGATTGTGTTCAGTGCCACGCCACGAAACGGGCGATGGAGAGCCGCGGCGTGGCATTTGAGATGGTCAATATTGATCAGGTGCCCGACGCGGCAGACACCCTGCGGGCGCAGGGTTTCCGTCAGCTTCCGGTTGTCGTTGCCGGCGACACCAGCTGGTCTGGCTTCCGTCCGGACATGATCAACCGCCTTGCCGCTCAGGGCGTCAGTGCATGAGCACGCTGGTCTACTTTTCCAGCAGCTCGGAAAACACGCTTCGGTTTATGGAGCGTCTCGGGCTGCCCGCGATACGCATTCCGCTGAACGAGCGGGAGCGTATTCAGGTAGACGAACCCTACATTCTGGTGGTGCCCAGCTATGGCGGTGGCGGCACCGCAGGGGCTGTGCCTCGTCAGGTGATCCGCTTTCTGAACGATCCCCATAACCGGCAGCTGATTCGCGGCGTGATCGCCGCAGGCAATCGCAACTTCGGCGAGGCCTTTGCCCGCGCCGGGGATGTCATCTCTCAAAAATGCGGCGTGCCGTATCTCTATCGTTTTGAACTGATGGGGACACAGCAGGACGTAGAGAACGTGCGTAAAGGAGTGAACGAATTTTGGCAACGACAACCGCAGAACGCGTGATTCAGGCGACGCCGGATTACCACGCATTAAACGCCATGCTAAACCTCTATGACCGCGAGGGGCGCATTCAGTTTGGCAAAGATCATGAGGCGGTGGACGCCTTTTTTGCCGCTCACGTACGCCCGAACAGCGTCGTCTTTGGCAGCCAGCAGGAACGTCTCGACTGGCTGGTAAAAGAGGGTTATTACGAAGAGCGTGTCCTCACCCGCTACGACCGCGCCTTCGTGGTGGCATTGTTTGAACGGGCGCACGCCAGCGGTTTTCGCTTCCAGACGTTTCTCGGCGCGTGGAAGTATTACACCAGCTACACCCTGAAAACCTTTGACGGCAAACGCTATTTAGAAAGCTTTGAAGATCGGGTGGTGATGGTGGCGCTGACGCTGGCGCAGGGCGATGAAGCGCTGGCCGAAAGACTCACGGAGGAGATCCTCTCCGGTCGCTTCCAGCCCGCCACGCCAACGTTCCTTAACTGTGGGAAAGCCCAGCGCGGCGAACTGGTCTCCTGCTTCCTGCTGCGTATTGAAGACAATATGGAGTCGATTGGCCGTGCGGTGAATTCGGCGCTACAGCTTTCGAAACGCGGCGGCGGCGTGGCGTTTCTGCTTTCGAACCTGCGGGAAGCGGGCGCGCCGATTAAGCGCATCGAAAACCAGTCTTCCGGCGTCATCCCGGTGATGAAGATGCTGGAAGATGCCTTCTCATACGCCAACCAGCTTGGCGCACGTCAGGGCGCGGGTGCGGTTTATCTGCACGCGCACCACCCGGACATTCTGCGTTTTCTGGATACCAAACGTGAAAACGCCGACGAAAAGATCCGCATCAAAACCCTGTCGCTTGGCGTGGTGATCCCGGATATCACGTTTAAGCTGGCTAAAGAGAATGCCGACATGGCGCTCTTCTCACCGTATGACGTTGAGCGGATTTACGGCAAAGCCTTTGGCGACGTGGCGATAAGCGAGCTGTACGACGAGCTGGTGGCCGACGATCGCATTCGCAAAAAAACCATCAACGCCCGCGATTTCTTCCAGACGCTGGCTGAAATTCAGTTTGAGTCCGGCTATCCGTACATCATGTACGAGGACACGGTGAACCGCGCTAACCCGATTGCCGGGCGCATCAACATGAGCAATCTGTGCTCGGAGATTTTGCAGGTCAACAGCGCGTCCAGCTACGACGAGAACCTCGACTACGCGGACGTGGGCAAGGATATCTCCTGTAACCTCGGGTCGCTAAATATTGCCCATACCATGGATTCACCCGATTTTGGCCGCACGGTAGAGACCGCCATTCGCGGGCTGACGGCGGTATCGGACATGAGCCACATCCGCAGCGTACCGTCCATTGAGGCGGGCAACGCCGCGTCGCATGCCATCGGCCTTGGGCAGATGAACCTGCACGGATATCTGGCGCGGGAGGGCATCGCCTACGGCAGCCCGGAAGGGCTGGATTTCACCAACCTTTATTTCTACACCATCACCTGGCATGTGCTGCATACCTCGATGATGCTGGCGCGCGAACGCCACCAGCGGTTCGCAGGCTTTGAGCAGTCCCGCTACGCCAGCGGAGAGTATTTCAGCCAGTATCTGGAAGGCGACTGGCAGCCGAAAACCGAAAAAGTACGCGCGCTGTTTGCCCGCGCTGGCATCACCCTGCCGACGCGTGAGATGTGGCAACAGCTGCGTGAAGAGGTGATGCGCTACGGCATTTATAACCAGAACCTTCAGGCGGTGCCGCCAACCGGCTCCATTTCCTATATCAATCACGCCACGTCGAGCATCCATCCCATCGTGTCGAAGATTGAAATCCGTAAGGAAGGCAAAACCGGGCGTGTCTACTACCCTGCCCCGTTTATGACCAACGAGAATCTGGCGCTGTACCAGGACGCCTATGAGATTGGCCCGGAAAAGATCATTGATACCTACGCCGAGGCGACTAAACATGTGGATCAGGGGCTGTCGCTGACGCTCTTCTTCCCGGACACCGCCACCACGCGGGATATCAACAAAGCGCAGATCTACGCGTGGAAGAAAGGCATCAAAACGCTGTACTACATTCGCCTGCGCCAGCTCGCGCTGGAAGGCACCGAAATTGAAGGCTGCGTGTCCTGCGCGCTGTAAGGAGAAAGGATGAAACTGTCACGCGTAAGTGCCGTTAACTGGAACAAAATTCAGGATGATAAAGACCTGGAGGTCTGGAACCGCCTGACCAGCAACTTCTGGCTGCCGGAAAAGGTCCCGCTCTCCAACGATATTCCGGCCTGGCAAACCCTGAGCCATGCCGAGCAGCAGCTGACAATCCGCGTCTTTACCGGCCTGACGCTGCTGGACACCATTCAGAATACCGTGGGTGCGCCCGCGCTGATGAGCGACGCGCTGACCCCGCACGAAGAGGCGGTAATGTCGAACATCAGCTTTATGGAGGCGGTCCATGCCCGCTCCTACAGCTCGATTTTCTCCACCCTGTGCCAGACCAGAGACGTGGACGCGGCCTACGCCTGGAGTGAAGAGAGCGCGTCATTGCAGCGCAAGGCAGATCTGGTGCTGGAATATTACCGGGCCGACGAGCCGCTGAAGAAGAAGATCGCCAGCGTGTTCCTGGAATCTTTCCTCTTCTATTCCGGCTTCTGGCTGCCTATGTACTGGTCGAGCCGGGGCAAGCTCACCAACACCGCCGATTTGATTCGCCTCATCATCCGCGATGAAGCGGTACACGGGTATTACATCGGCTATAAGTATCAGAAAGGGCTGGAGAAAGTCAGCGCGGAAAAACGCGAGGAACTCAAAGGTTTTGCCCTCGATTTACTGATGGATCTGTATGACAACGAGCTGAGCTATACCGAAGAGCTGTACGCCGGAACGGGCTGGGAAGAGGACGTAAAAGCCTTCCTCTGCTATAACGCCAACAAGGCGCTGATGAACCTGGGCTACGAAGCGTTATTCCCACCAGAAATGGCGGAGGTGAACCCGGCGATCCTCGCAGCGCTGTCGCCCAACGCCGATGAAAACCACGACTTCTTTTCCGGGTCCGGCTCGTCGTACGTGATGGGTAAAGCGGTGGAGACGCAAGACGAGGACTGGGATTTTTAATGAATGAATTAACGTTCATTAATTAACTCTGCATTTCATTATTTCCAGCCGAATATTCCACTACGTACTACACTGTAATTTCCCCGTCATATTCGCCTGAATCACACCAATTCAGGCGAAATTCTCCCATGCAGCAGCAAAAAATTGAGAAAAATTCAAACCGCCCTCAGCCCTTTATTCATGGGAAATTCAGCCGTTTCGCTTGCGGCAAAATTCCGCCCTCAGGCCGGTCCAGGGTTGTCTCAGATTCTGAGTATGTTAGGGTAATGCCAGTTAACTATTTACCATGGTAATCATATCGACATAAACAAATAACAGGACACTCTCTATTGCATGGCAATTAAATTAGAAG
Source organism: Enterobacter cloacae complex sp. 397G4 (assembly GCF_050031515.1). Classification (NCBI taxonomy): domain Bacteria; kingdom Pseudomonadati; phylum Pseudomonadota; class Gammaproteobacteria; order Enterobacterales; family Enterobacteriaceae; genus Enterobacter; species Enterobacter cloacae complex sp. 397G4. The sequence goes on from NZ_JBLGWE010000001.1 coordinate 3,753,352, forward strand.
TGAAAAATCTTTATAAAGTATTTGGCGAGCACCCGCAGCGCGCATTCAAATATATTGAGAAAGGCCTTACGAAAGAGCAAATTCTGGAAAAAACCGGGCTATCGCTTGGCGTTAAAGACGCCAGTCTGGCCATTGAAGAAGGCGAGATTTTTGTCATCATGGGATTATCCGGTTCGGGTAAATCCACTATGGTTCGCCTTCTCAATCGCCTGATTGAACCCACCCGCGGACAGGTGCTGATAGACGGCGTGGATATCGCCAGAATATCAGACGCAGATCTCCGTGAGGTGCGCAGAAAGAAAATTGCGATGGTGTTTCAGTCATTTGCACTGATGCCGCACATGACGGTACTCGATAATACCGCCTTTGGCATGGAGTTAGCCGGCACGCCCGCTCAGGAACGTCAGGAAAAAGCCCTTGATGCACTGCGTCAGGTCGGGCTGGAAAATTATGCTCATGCGTATCCGGATGAACTCTCCGGCGGTATGCGTCAGCGTGTGGGATTAGCGCGTGCATTAGCGATTAATCCGGACATTTTATTAATGGACGAAGCCTTCTCGGCGCTCGATCCCTTAATTCGCACCGAGATGCAGGATGAGCTGGTAAAATTACAGGCCAAACATCAGCGCACCATTGTTTTTATTTCTCACGATCTGGATGAAGCCATGCGTATTGGCGACCGTATCGCCATTATGCAAAATGGTGAAGTGGTGCAGGTCGGCACACCGGATGAAATTCTCAATAATCCGGCGAATGATTATGTGCGCACCTTCTTCCGCGGCGTGGATATTAGCCACGTATTCAGTGCGAAAGATATTGCCCGTCGAACACCAAACGGCATTATTCGTAAAACGCCAGGTTTTGGCCCGCGCTCCGCGCTGAAGCTGTTGCAGGACGAAGACCGTGAATACGGTTATCTGGTTGAACGCGGCAATAAATTTGTCGGCGTGGTCTCCATCGACTCTCTGAAAACCGCCCTGAGCGAAAACCAGGGAATCGATGCGGCGTTGATTGACGCTCCGCTTGCCGTGGACGCCGAAACGCCGCTCAGCGAGTTGCTCTCTCACGTGGGTCAGGCGCCGTGCGCCGTGCCGGTCGTCGGTGAAGAACAACAGTACGTTGGCATCATCTCAAAACGGATGCTGCTACAGGCTTTAGATCGCGAGGGGACAAACAATGGCTGATCAATCAAACCCATGGGGCACCACTGAAGCAGCGGACAGCGCGGCGCAATCTGCCGATGCGTGGGGGTCGACGCCTGCGCCTGCCGATGGCGGCGGCGCGGCAGACTGGCTCAACAGCGCACCAGCGCCTGCCCCAGAGCATTTCAATATTATGGATCCGTTCCACAAGACGCTGATCCCGCTGGATAGCTGGGTAACGGAGGGGATCGACTGGGTCGTTACCCACTTCCGTCCGGTGTTCCAGGGGATCCGCATCCCGGTGGATTACATCCTGAACGGCTTCCAGCAGCTGATGCTGGGCATGCCCGCGCCGGTGGCGATTATCCTGTTCTCGCTGATCGCATGGCAGTTCGGCAGCGCGGGTATGGGGATCGCCACGCTGATCTCCCTGATTGCCATCGGCGCGATTGGCGCGTGGTCTCAGGCGATGATCACCCTGGCGCTGGTGCTGACCGCCCTGCTGTTCTGCGTGGTGATCGGCCTGCCGATGGGGATCTGGCTGGCGCGCAGCCCCCGGGCCGCGAAGATTATCCGCCCGCTGCTGGATGCGATGCAGACCACGCCAGCGTTCGTTTACCTGGTGCCTATCGTGATGCTGTTCGGCATCGGTAACGTACCGGGGGTGGTCGTGACCATTATCTTCGCCCTGCCACCGATTATTCGCCTGACCATTCTGGGCATTAACCAGGTGCCTGCGGATCTGATAGAGGCATCGCGCTCGTTCGGCGCCAGCCCGCGTCAGATGCTGTTTAAGGTTCAGCTTCCGCTGGCGATGCCGACCATTATGGCAGGTGTTAACCAGACGCTGATGCTGGCGCTGTCGATGGTGGTGATCGCCTCGATGATTGCCGTTGGCGGGTTAGGTCAGATGGTACTGCGCGGCATTGGCCGTCTCGATATGGGGCTGGCGACCGTCGGCGGCGTCGGGATTGTGATCCTCGCCATCATTCTTGACCGCCTGACCCAGGCTGTCGGTCGTGATTCACGTAGTCGCGGCAACCGTCGCTGGTACACCACCGGCCCTGTCGGGTTACTCACCCGCCCATTTACAAAATAAGGAACAACGATGCGACATAACGTACTTTTTGCCACAGCGTTTGCGACCCTTGTCTCCACCAGCGCAGTTGCCGCTGACCTGCCGGGCAAAGGCATTACCGTGCAGCCGGTGCAGAGCACCATTTCGGAAGAGTCCTTCCAGACCCAGATTGTCAGCCGTGCGCTGGAGAAACTGGGCTATACGGTGAATACCGCCAGCGAAGTGGATTACAACGTGGGCTATACCTCCATTGCCTCCGGTGACGCCACCTTTACCGCCGTGAACTGGCAGCCGCTGCACGACGACATGTATGCCGCCGCAGGCGGTGACAAGAAATTCTACCGCGAAGGCACCTTTGTGACCGGCGCTGCGCAGGGATATCTGATCGACAAGAAAACCGCCGATAAGTATCACATCACCAATATTGAACAGCTGAAAGATCCGAAGATTGCAAAACTGTTTGATACCAACGGTGACGGTAAAGCCGACATGATGGGCTGTTCGCCGGGCTGGGGCTGTGAAGCGGTGATTAACCACCAGAACAAAGCCTTCGATCTGGCGAAGACCGTCGACGTGAGCCACGGCAATTACTCTGCGATGATGGCCGACACCATCGCCCGCTTTAAAGAAGGCAAGCCGGTGATCTACTACACCTGGACGCCGTACTGGGTGAGCGACGTGCTGAAGCCGGGCAAAGACGTGGTGTGGTTGCAGGTGCCCTTCTCCTCCCTGCCGGGCGAGCAGAAAGATATCGACACCAAACTGCCAAACGGCATGAACTATGGCTTCCCGGTGAACACCATGCATATCGTGGCGAACAAAGCCTGGGCCGAGAAAAACCCGGCGGCGGCGAAGCTGTTCTCGGTGATGAAACTGCCGCTGGCAGACATTAACGCCCAGAACGCGATGATGCACGCGGGTAAATCATCCGAAGCTGATATCAAAGGCCACGTGGATGGCTGGATCAAAGCCCACCAGCAGCAGTTCGATGGCTGGGTGAAAGAGGCGCTTGAGGCGCAGAAGTAAAACATTTTCCCTCACCCCGACCCTCTCCCAGGGGAAGAGGGAACGATGACCACCCTCTCCCCCTGGGAGAGGGTCGGGGTGAGGGGATCAAACCGCCCCCAACCTTAACCGCACAATCCACCACGTAACAATTCCCCAACATTCACCATCATTGGTTATTATGTTTCCGGAAAAATAATCACTTAACTCACGATTCCTGAAACTAATGACAAAAACAACTCAAGGGCTTAGCCCCGCACTCATCCTTTTAATGTCCGTGGCAACGGGTCTGGCCGTCGCCAGCAACTATTACGCACAACCACTGCTCGACACCATCGCACGCGCCTTCGATCTTTCAGCCAGCTCCGCCGGGTTTATTGTCACCGCCGCACAGCTCGGCTATGCGGCCGGGCTGCTGTTCCTGGTGCCATTAGGCGATATGTTTGAGCGCCGGATGCTTATCGTCTCCATGACGCTGCTGGCGGCGGGCGGGATGTTGATCACCGCCAGCAGCCAGTCGTTAACGATGATGATTATCGGCACCGCGCTGACGGGGCTGTTCTCGGTGGTGGCGCAAATTCTGGTTCCCCTCGCCGCGACGCTGGCTTCCCCGGAAAAACGCGGCAAAGTGGTCGGCACTATCATGAGCGGCCTGCTGCTGGGCATCCTGCTGGCGCGAACCGTTGCCGGGCTGCTGGCGAGCCTCGGCGGCTGGCGCACCGTTTACTGGGTGGCGAGCGTGCTGATGGTTATCATGGCGCTGGCCCTGTGGCGCGGCCTGCCAAGGGTGAAGCAGGAAAATCACCTGAACTATCCGCAGCTCCTCGCCTCCGTTTTCAGCCTCTTTACCCGGGATAAACTCCTGCGCACGCGCGCCATTCTGGGGTGTCTCACCTTCGCTAACTTCAGCATCTTATGGACGTCGATGGCGTTTCTGCTCGCCGCACCGCCGTTTAACTACTCAGAAGGCGTGATTGGCCTGTTCGGGCTGGCAGGCGCGGCTGGCGCACTGGGCGCGCGCCCGGCGGGTGGGCTGGCCGACAAAGGCAAATCTCATATGACCACCTCCGCAGGGCTGGTTTTACTCCTGCTCTCCTGGGCGGCCATCTGGTACGGACACGTCTCTGTGCTGGCGCTGATTGTCGGTATTCTGGTGCTCGACCTCACCGTGCAGGGTGTACATATCACCAACCAGACCGTGATTTACCGCGTGAAGCCGGATGCCCGTAACCGTCTGACGGCCGGGTACATGACCAGCTACTTTATCGGCGGCGCGGCGGGCTCGCTCATCTCAGCCTCCGCCTGGCAGCATGCGGGCTGGACGGGCGTGTGCGCCATCGGCGCCATCGTCGCGGCGATAAATCTGCTGGTATGGTGGCGCGGCTATCACCGTCAGGAAGCAATTCACTAAGTTTTACATTGCTTTGGGCCCCCTGGGGTGTAAAGGGGGCCTGCATCTGTTAAGGTAACGGTAATCATTTATCCCAGAAATTTTACTGTGGGTGACATATTTACTACCGGCATGAATAGTTCAGACCCCTGTCCTCACATCCCCTCTTTCGCGGGTACACACCCCACGCTCTCTGTGCTCACCGGGTCACGGATTTACCCGGCGCTTTCTGATGGTGACATACGTTTGGCGGATATAACCGCACAAATAATTCATTTACATTATTTGTCACTGTCGTTACTATATCGGCTGTAATTAATGAGGTTATGCCCAAAATGGATAGTTCGTTTACGCCCATTGAACAAATGCTTAAGTTCCGCGCCAGTCGTCATGAGGACTTCCCGTATCAGGAAATTCTGCTGACCCGCCTGTGCATGCACATGCAGGGTAAGCTGCTGGAAAATCGTAACAAGATGCTGAAAGCGCAGGGGATTAACGAGACGTTGTTTATGGCGTTGATTACGCTGGAGTCTCAGGAAAATCACAGCATTCAGCCGTCGGAACTGAGCTGTGCGCTGGGGTCATCCCGTACCAATGCGACCCGTATCGCGGATGAACTGGAAAAGCGCGGCTGGATTGAACGCCGTGAAAGCGATAACGATCGCCGCTGCCTGCATCTGCAACTGACTGAAAAAGGTCACGAATTCTTGCGCGAAGTGCTGCCACCGCAGCACAACTGCCTGCACCAGCTCTGGTCTGCCCTCAGCACCGCCGAGCGCGACCAGCTTGAGCACATCACTCGCAAGCTGCTCACCCGTCTGGACCAGATGGATGAAGATGGCGTCATCCTTGAGGCGCTGCGCTAACGCGACGATCCGCTCAACATTCCAGATTGCTAAAAAGAAAAACTGACAGGCCAGCACGTGAAACTGCTGGCCTTTCTGACAACAGGTCGGCTCAGCCGATGTGAAAATAAAAAGATCGTGGAGAACAACAATGAGCGCAAATGCGGAGAACACCCTCCCGCAGCAACCGGCCAACAAAAAGGGCAAACGTAAGAGCGCCCTTATTCTGCTGACCTTGCTCTTTATTATTATTGCCGTGGCATATGGGATCTATTGGTTTTTAGTCTTGCGTCATGTTGAAGAGACAGACGATGCATACGTGGCAGGGAATCAGGTTCAAATCATGGCGCAGGTGTCAGGCAGCGTGACGAAAGTCTGGGCTGATAACACCGACTTTGTGAAAAAAGGCGATGTGCTGGTCACGCTCGACCCGACCGACGCCCAACAGGCGTTTGAAAAAGCACAAACGGCGCTGGCCTCCAGCGTTCGCCAGACCCGCCAGCTGATGATCAACAGCAAGCAGCTTCAGGCCAATATCGACGTGCAGAAAACGGCCCTGGCTCAGGCGCAGAGCGACCTCAATCGTCGTGTTCCTCTCGGCACCGCCAACCTGATTGGCCGTGAAGAGTTGCAGCACGCCCGCGACGCGGTGGCCAGCGCACAGGCGCAGCTGGACGTGGCGATCCAACAGTACAACGCCAACCAGGCGATGGTGTTGGGCACCTCTCTGGAAAACCAGCCAGCGGTGAAACAGGCAGCGACCGAAGTGCGTAACGCATGGCTTGCCCTGCAACGTACCAAAATCGTCAGCCCGATGACCGGCTACGTTTCCCGTCGTTCCGTACAGCCAGGGGCGCAGATTGGCACCACCACGCCGCTAATGGCGGTCGTTCCGGCGAACAATCTGTGGGTCGATGCGAACTTCAAAGAGACCCAGCTGGCGCATATGCGTATCGGCCAGACCGCGACCGTGGTCAGCGATATTTACGGCGATGACGTCAAGTACACCGGGAAAGTGGTCGGTCTGGACATGGGGACCGGCAGCGCGTTCAGCCTGCTGCCTGCACAGAACGCCACCGGCAACTGGATCAAGGTGGTACAGCGCTTGCCTGTGCGTATCGAGCTGGATCCTAAGCAGCTGGCAGACCATCCGCTGCGAATTGGCCTTTCCACGCTGGTGACGGTCGATACCGCCAACCGCGACGGTCAGATCCTCGCAAGCCAGGTGCGCAGTACGCCAGCTTATGAAAGTAACGCCCGTGAAATTAGCCTCGATCCGGTCAATAAGCTGATCGATGACATCGTGAAGGCAAACGCCGGTTAAGCCGAAGGTGAGCGTTATGCAACAGCAAAAGCCGCAAAAACCGCTGGAGGGGGCGCAGCTGGTCATTATGACCATTGCGCTGTCGCTGGCGACATTCATGCAGGTGCTGGACTCCACCATCGCAAACGTGGCGATCCCTACGATCGCCGGGAACCTTGGCTCATCGCTGAGCCAGGGGACCTGGGTCATTACCTCGTTCGGGGTGGCGAACGCCATCTCCATTCCCATCACCGGCTGGCTGGCGAAGCGCGTCGGTGAAGTGAAGCTGTTCCTCTGGTCGACGATCCTGTTCGTGCTGGCCTCCTGGGCCTGCGGCATGTCCAGCAGCCTGACGATGCTGATTTTCTTCCGCGTCATCCAGGGGATTGTCGCCGGGCCGTTGATTCCGCTGTCGCAGAGTTTGCTGCTGAACAACTATCCGCCCGCCAAGCGCTCCATCGCGCTCGCGCTGTGGTCGATGACGGTGATCGTCGCCCCAATTTGCGGGCCAATCCTCGGCGGCTATATCAGCGATAACTATCACTGGGGCTGGATCTTCTTCATCAACGTGCCCATCGGTGCGCTGGTGGTGCTGATGACGCTACAGTCTCTGCGTGGTCGCGAAACGCGGACCGAACAGCGGCGGATCGACGGCATCGGGCTGGCACTGCTGGTTGTCGGCATCGGCAGCCTGCAAATCATGCTCGACCGCGGCAAAGAGCTGGACTGGTTTGCCTCTACGGAAATCATTGTGCTGACGGTGGTCGCCGTGGTGGCCATCAGCTTCCTGATTGTCTGGGAGCTGACGGACGATAATCCGATAGTCGACCTCTCGCTGTTTAAATCGCGAAACTTCACCATCGGCTGCCTCTGTATCAGCCTCGCCTATATGCTCTACTTCGGCGCGATTGTTCTGCTGCCGCAGCTGTTGCAGGAGGTGTACGGCTATACCGCAACCTGGGCGGGGCTGGCCTCCGCGCCGGTGGGGTTAATTCCGGTTCTGCTGTCGCCGATTATTGGCCGTTTCGCCCATAAGCTCGACATGCGCAGGCTGGTGACGTTCAGCTTCATCATGTACGCCGTGTGCTTCTACTGGCGCGCGTATACGTTTGAACCGGGAATGGACTTTGGCGCCTCCGCGTGGCCGCAGTTTATTCAGGGCTTCGCCGTAGCGTGCTTCTTTATGCCGCTGACCACCATTACGCTTTCCGGCTTACCGCCTGAGCGGATGGCGGCGGCATCGAGCCTGTCGAACTTCACCCGTACGCTGGCGGGCTCCATCGGGACTTCGATCACCACCACGCTGTGGACCAACCGGGAATCGATGCACCATGCTCAACTCACCGAAGCGGTGAACCCGTTCAACCCTAACGCTCAGCAGATGTATAGCCAGCTTGAGGGGATGGGGATGACGGAGCAGCAGGCGTCCGGCTGGCTTGCCCAGCAGATCACCAACCAGGGGCTGATTATCTCGGCAAACGAGATTTTCTGGATATCGGCGGGGATCTTCATCGTCCTGCTGGGGCTGGTGTGGTTTGCCAAACCACCGTTTGGGGCCGGTAGCGGGGGCGGTGGGGCGCACTAGCCCTGTGCACGGGTTGCCGGGTGGCGGCTACGCCTTACCCGGCCTACGATCGTAGGCCCGGTAAGCGCAGCGCCACCGGGCAACAATCGCCCCCCTTGTCCAAAACGCGACAGCGATTGTCAGTTCCGATAAAGCAGCGCGCCTGAAATCGATTCACGATAGTGAAAAGACAACAGGAGCGCACCATGCTGAACACACCCGCCGACAAATACCAGCCTTACCCCACCCTTTCGTTGCCCGACCGCCGCTGGCCGGAGCAGATTATTACCCGCGCCCCGCGCTGGCTCTCGACCGACTTACGCGACGGTAACCAGGCGCTGGCCGAGCCGATGGACAGCGCGCGCAAGCTGCAATTCTGGGATCTGCTGCTGAGCTGCGGGTTTAAAGAAATCGAAGTCGCCTTCCCGTCCGCCTCGCAGACGGACTTCAATTTTGTGCGTCAGTTGATTGAGGAGAACCGCATCCCGGATGACGTCACCATTCAGGTGTTAACGCAGGCGCGGGACGATCTTATCCGTCGCACTTTCGACTCCCTGCGCGGCGCGAAGCAGGCCACCGTTCACCTGTATAACGCCACCGCCCCGCTGTTCCGCCGTCTGGTATTCGGCATGGAGAAAGCGCAAATCGTCGAGCTGGCGACGCGCGCGACGCGCCTGATTCGTCAGCTGTGTGAAGAGAACCCTGACACCTGCTGGCAGTACGAGTACTCCCCGGAAACCTTCTGCTTTACCGAACCGGAGTTTGCGCTGGAGATTTGTGAAGCCGTGGCGGAGATCTGGCAGCCGTGCGCGGCGCGTCCGATGATCGTCAACCTGCCCGCTACCGTCGAGGTGAGCACGCCGAACGTCTATGCCGACCAGATCGAGTATTTCTGCCGCCACTTCAGCCGCCGCAGTGACGTCTGTATCAGCGTGCACCCGCATAACGATCGCGGTACCGGCGTCGCCAGCGCAGAGCTGGCCGTCATGGCCGGGGCTGACCGCGTGGAGGGCTGCCTGTTTGGTAACGGTGAGCGCACGGGCAACGTCTGCCTGGTGACGCTGGCGATGAACCTCTACAGCCAGGGCATTAGCCCGAATCTGGATTTCAGTGATATGAATCGGGTGGTTGAAACGGTAGAAACCTGCAACCAGCTGCCCGTCCATCCGCGCCATCCGTGGGCGGGTCGTCTGGCTTACACCGCCTTCTCCGGCTCGCACCAGGATGCCATCAAGAAAGGTTTCGATGCCCGTAAGCCTGGCGAACGCTGGGAGATGCCCTATCTGCCCGTCGACCCGCAGGATATTGGCTGTACCTATGAAGCGGTGATCCGCGTGAACAGCCAGTCAGGAAAAAGCGGAAGCGCCTGGCTTATTGAGCAAAACCACGGCCTGAAATTGCCTCGCGCCCTGCAACAGGATTTTAGCCAGCACGTGCAGCAGGAAACGGATAACCATGGAAAAGAGATGACGCAGAATGCGCTCTGGCAGCTGTTCCGCGCCCGCTACGGCCTGGTGGCGAGCCCGCCATTAGCGCTGCAATCGTACCGCAGCGACAGCCAGCAGGACGGCCAGCTGCGGCTGACGGCAAGCGTCGCCACGCAAGGGGGCACCCGCCAGCTGGAAGGCCAGGGAAACGGTTTGCTCTCCGCCGCCGCTCACGGCTTAAGCCGCTGGATCAACGCACCGTTTGTGATCAAGGATTATCACGAACATACGTTAGGCGAACGCAGCGACAGCCGCTCGGTGGCCTATATCCGCTGCCTGTTCCAGGATGGGACCAGCCGCTGGGGCGTGGGCATCGACAGCGACGTGGCACGCGCGTCGATTCAGGCGCTTTTTAACGCAGTCAGTCGTTCCTGAAGTAACCGCTGGGTGAGAGACCCATTACCCGGCGAAACATTGCCGTAAAGGCGCTGTGGCTGCCATACCCCAAATCCAGCGCCACGCGTAATACCGGCTGGCCCTGCGCCAGCCGCACTAAGGCTTCCAGCAGTCGCGCCCTTCTCACCCACTCGCCGTAGCTCAGGCCTGTCTGCTGCTGAAAATGGCGGTTCAGCGTGCGTTCGCTCATCCCCACAATACCTGCGGCCTGGGCGCTGCTCCAGCTTTCTCCCGGGGCCATTCGAATCTGCTGGCAGAGTTGGCGCAGCGCTTCGCTTTCCGGCTCGGGCAGGTGAAACGGCAGTACCGGCATGAGGCGAATTTCATCGAGGATCAGCTCATAAACACGTTCATCGCGGCTTCCGGGTGCGTAAGATTCAGGAAGCGTAAGGGAGGTCAGGATCAGCTCGCGCAGCAGGGGCGAGATCTGCACGATCTGGCAGGTCGCCGGAAGATCGGCGCGCGCCAGCGGGTCGATAAACAGCGTGCGGGCAGCAACGTTGCCGGTGATGCGCAAGGCGTGCTGCGTACCCGCAGGTAGCCAGACGCCGCGACCGGGCGGCACCACCCAGCAGCCGGATGCGGTATCGACCCGCACGACGCCGGTGAGGCTGTGCAGGAGCTGCGCGCAGTCGTGCTGATGCCACGGTTCGCTGTCGCCATGAGCATAATCATGCGAAAACGGCACAAGCGGGCGATGGGTAAAGGAGAAGGTGGTGGTTGTCGTCATCAGGATTGTAGGCCCGGTCAGCGAAGCGCCACCGGGCATCCACAGGCACGATACTAAATGTGCAGTTCCTGAAGTTTTTCTTTTGGCAGGGCCAGCTCGTCATTGCTGTTTACACGAACATCACGTTCGATGATATGACGGGCAATCTCCTGAGCTTCTTCCAGAGAGTGCATCTGGTAAGTGCCGCACTGGTAAACGTTCAGCTCAGGGATCTGGTTCTGCTCTTTCACCTTCAGCACGTCTTCCATCGCCGCTTTCCACGCATCCGCGACGCGTTTCTCATCAGGCTGACCAATCAGGCTCATGTAGAAACCTGTGCGGCAGCCCATCGGAGAGATATCGATGATCTCCACGCCGTTGCCGTTCAGGTGGTCGCGCATGAATCCGGCGAACAGGTGTTCCAGCGTGTGAATGCCTTTCTCTGGCATCACTTCTTTATTGGGCACGCAGAAGCGCAGGTCGAAAACGGTGATCGTGTCGCCGTGCGGCGTGTTCATGGTCTTCGCCACGCGGACTGCTGGTGCTTCCATACGGGTATGGTCGACAGTAAAGCTATCTAATAACGGCATACGTCACCTCCGATAGTGATTTTTTTAAAATAAACTGAACTCTTCTACAGAATGCGCGTCTGAGTATATGAAAGACGCGCATTTGTTATCATCATCCCTGAATTCAGAGATGTATATTTTGGCCACAGCGATGTGGCCTTTTTCTTTTTGGTTCAGGCCTGCTTCGCCAGAAACGCCTCAAACGACTCCGTATCCGCCGCTTCGACCTCTTTCTGACGCACAACGGACGCATCACGCTCTGTCACAAAATCCGCTTCGCTCAGGATCTCTAACGGCTCCTGCATCAGCATCTCACGGTACTCCGTTGAGAGTGAACGCCCTGTGCCACCAATTCCCTGCTCAATCATAGAACGCAGAATACGTGCTGAGAATGTCAGTTCCGGGTTATCAAAGCTTTCAACCAGTTCGTCGCAGACCTTCTGGTAAGCTTCGCCGCCGTACACGCTGTCCAGCGTCTGGGCTACGCGCTTCAGGTCATGGAACAGATCCTTCCCTACCTTAGACAGTGGGAACTGAGCCGTTTCACAGCCAATACCTAACGTCAGACCCGGCTTGCGCCCTTCCAGAATCACGCGATTCCAGTTGGCACGGGTACACAGCAGTTCGTCGGAACTCATTTCCGGCGCATCCGCCAGTACGCACCAGACCATAAACAGGTCAAGGAAGCGAACCTGCTGTTCGTCAACGCCAATCGGTGAGAACGGGTTGATATCCAGCGAGCGCACTTCAATGTATTCGATCCCGCCGCGCTGTAGCGCATCCGACGGCGTTTCACCGCTGCGCGTCACGCGCTTCGGACGAATCGGCGCATACAGTTCATTTTCAATCTGCAACACGTTAGTGTTAATTTGCAGGCGCTTACCGTCTTTTTCGAGGCCGATTTTTTCGTACTCTTCCGACGGGGTTTTTATCGCCCGCTTCAAGCCTGCCACATATTCGTGCAGATCGTTAAACGTAATTCCGAGATTACTTTGCGATTTATTGGTATAGCCAAGGTCGCTCAGGCGCAGGGAGGTCGCGTACGGCAGGTAATACATGCCACATTCGGTCTTCTCGAACGGCAGCGTGGTCGGTTTCCCTTGCAGGAACGAAGAACAGACGGCCGGTGACGCTCCGAACAGATACGGAATAACCCAGCCAAAGCGGTAGTAGTTGCGGATCAGGCGGAAATAGCCCGCGGAGATCGCTTCTTTATCCGTTTCACCGCACTTCGCCTGCCAGAACGCCATCGGCAGAGAAAAGTTGTAGTGCACGCCAGAGATCGTCTGCATCAGTGCGCCGTAGCGATTTTTCAGTCCTTCGCGATACAGCGTTTTCAGCCGACCAATATTCGAGGTGCCGTACTGCGCCAGCTCGATATCCTGCCCCTGCTCGATATAGCACGGCATGCTGAGCGGCCACATACGCTCGTCGCCGAGGTTGCGGGCGGTGAAGCGATGCACGTCGCGCATGATCGTCAGCATATGATCAATATCACCGTCTACTGGCGTGATGAACTCCAGCAGCGCTTCGGCGAAATCGGTTGTGATCCATTTATGTGTCAGCGCCGAGCCTAACGCCTTCGGGTGTCCCGTAGTCGCTAAGCTACCATCCGCATTTACGCGCAGCGTTTCGCGCTCAAGCCCACGCTGAATACCCTTCAGTGCCTGAGGGTGATTTTCCAGCCAGGCCAGCGCCTGTGATACGTCCGGGATCAATTTGACCTCCCGCCTGTCAAAAAATTGTCACTCAGCATAATTGTAATGGTTGACGATTGAAGGTCGCGAATTCATTCCACCAATTAGTGCCACCACGTCATACCCTGTAGTGTTACCCATGCCAGTAAAACATAGCGTAACGCCTTGCCAAGGCACAAAAAAAAGAGCACCGGTCCCCAGGAAATGCGCATCCATCCCGCCAGCAGACACAGTAAATCGCCTATTACAGGCATCCAGCTTAATAACAGCGTGGCAGCGCCATAGCGTTTTAGCCAGCCGACTGCCTTTTCCTGCCAGCGAGATTTTTCGCGTAGCGGAAAGAAACGTCCAAGAATAACGTTAGTCAGCCCTCCAAGGCTATTACCCATTGTTGCTATTAAGACCAGCAACCAGGGCTGACTTACGCCGGACAACAGCATCGCCACCAGCACCACTTCCGAATTCCCCGGTAAGAGGGTGGAGCTTAAAAGACTGCTGGCGAATAATGAAGCGAGTGACAGCGCGTCACTCACAGTAAGCGAACGTCCACCGCCGCCATTCCGGCATCACGCGCGGCCTGAATGCCAAAATCAGCATCTTCAAACACCACGCATTTTGCAGGTGGAACACCCATTAATTCTGCACAGAGCAGGAAGGTATCCGGTGCGGGTTTGTGATGTTTAACATGATCGGCGGCAACGACGGCAGAAAAATAGTGGCGCAGGCCAAGGTGGTTGAGTAGCGCTTCAGCAATCGCGCTCTCGCTGCCCGTACCGACAGACATAGGACGACGCCCATGCCACTCCTTGACGACGTCAATGAGTGGTAAAGGCTGCACGGTGTCTAACAGTATGGCTTTTACCGCGTCGGTTTTTTCACGCGCGAGCTGATGCGGGTCGAGATCGGCCTGATTCAGCTCAATCACGGCCTGTGCGATACGCCAGGTGGGCGATCCATTGAGGGCAATCATCGCCTGTAAATCGAAACGCATACCGTAACGGCCCAGGACTTCGGTCCAAGCCTGACGATGCGTGGGTTCGGTATCCAGGAGGGTGCCGTCCATGTCGAAGATCAAACCGTCATACTGTGCGTACATCGTGCTCTCGCTAAGCGATTAACAAAGCATTACTTTATCGTAAAAGGGGATCTTTGTCGCTGATTGCGAAGTGATAACAATGAGAGTGATTAAGAACTAAACATCGAAGGGGATCACAAGAAGAGATGGTGCATCCGGGAGGATTCGAACCTCCGACCGCTCGGTTCGTAGCCGAGTACTCTATCCAGCTGAGCTACGGATGCATCGGGGAAATGCTTTTAGAAACAGTAAATGGTGCATCCGGGAGGATTCGAACCTCCGACCGCTCGGTTCGTAGCCGAGTACTCTATCCAGCTGAGCTACGGATGCATCAGGGAACTGCTTTCAGAAATAGTAAATGGTGCATCCGGGAGGATTCGAACCTCCGACCGCTCGGTTCGTAGCCGAGTACTCTATCCAGCTGAGCTACGGATGCATCGGGATTTACTACTGTACTGCTCGATATTCATATCACTTCGAAAGCAATATGAAGTAATAGATGGTGCATCCGGGAGGATTCGAACCTCCGACCGCTCGGTTCGTAGCCGAGTACTCTATCCAGCTGAGCTACGGATGCAAAATGGCGGTGAGGCGGGGATTCGAACCCCGGATGCAGCTTTTGACCGCATACTCCCTTAGCAGGGGAGCGCCTTCAGCCTCTCGGCCACCTCACCACACAACGCCTCTTTCGAGTGCTTCGAGCAACTCGTTAAGAGCTTCTCGTCGCTGCGTGGCGCATATATTACTTTCTGGGACTTATAAGTCAAACAATTTTCCACATGCTTTTTTCGTTTGCACAATTCGCACCCAATTCGCATGTAAAAGCCGCAAAGAGAGTGTTTTATAAGCGGATTTTGCAGGCATCTTCACAGAATTGTGTTGAGAGAAGCGCGTCTTTTGGATGAGATAAGATTATGAGAGTGGTCAAAAACGAAGCGTTTGAAATAGAACGGTAACTTTATGCAGGAAAAATAGCAGGAGGGTTGCGTCTCGCCCGACAGCGAGACGCGACAATATCAGTAACTGGACTGCTGGGATTTTTCAGCCTGGATACGCTGGTAGATCTCTTCACGGTGGACAGATACTTCTTTAGGAGCGTTAACACCAATACGTACCTGGTTACCCTTTACCCCTAAAACTGTCACGGTGACCTCATCCCCAATCATGAGGGTCTCACCAACTCGACGAGTCAGAATCAGCATTCTTTGCTCCTTGAAAGATTAAAAGAGTCGGGTCTCTTGTATCCCGGCATTATCCATCATATAACGCCAAAAAGTAAGCGATGACAAACACGTAAAGTGTAAGCAGTCACGGCATCACATTCTGTTAAACGTAAGTTTAGCCGATATACACAAACTCAACCTGACTTTATCGTTATCGATAGCGCAGTGAGCAAGACGCCATAACGTTACCGCTATGGCGTCTGCTTGTGCTTTGTAGTTATTACAGTTTCGCGCTTACCCAGCTTTCAACGCTGGCTAATGCCGCGGGAAGTGCCGCCGCATCCGTACCACCGGCTTGCGCCATGTCCGGACGACCGCCACCTTTGCCACCCACCTGCTGGGCGACCATGCCAATCAGTTCCCCTGCTTTAACACGATCCGTCACATCCTTAGAGACGCCCGCAATCAGAGAAACCTTACCCTCTGCGACCGTTGCCAGCACGATAACCGTCGAACCAAGCTGGTTCTTCAGATCGTCGACCATGGTACGCAGCATCTTAGGCTCAACGCCCGCCAGATCGCTGACCAGCAGTTTGACGCCCTTAATGTCTACCGCTTTGCTGGAGAGGTTTGCGCTCTCCTGCGCCGCAGCCTGTTCTTTCAGCTGCTGGAGTTCTTTTTCCAGCTGACGGGTACGATCCAGCGCGACACGCACTTTTTCGCCCAGGTTCTGACTATCGCCTTTCAGCAGCTGCGCGATCTCGTGCAGCTGGTCGCTCTGCGCATGCAGGCTGGCAATTGCGCCTTCCCCGGTCACCGCCTCAATACGACGCACGCCTGCCGCCGTCCCCGATTCGGAAACGATGCGGAACAAGCCGATGTCACCGGTGCGGGATGCGTGAGTACCGCCACACAGTTCGGTAGAGAAGTCGCCCATGCTCAGCACGCGAACGCGGTCGTCATATTTCTCGCCAAACAGCGCCATCGCACCATTCTTCTTCGCTGCCTCGAGATCCATGATGTGGGTTTCGATTGGCAGGTTACGGCGGATCTGGGCATTCACCAGGTCTTCCACCGCACGAATTTCAGACGGCTTCATCGCTTCAAAATGCGAGAAGTCGAAACGCAGCACTTTGTCATTAACCAGAGAACCTTTCTGTGCAACGTGCGTACCCAGCACTTCGCGCAGGGCGGCGTGCATCAGGTGGGTTGCCGAGTGGTTCAGACGAATGCGCGCGCGGCGAGCTTCGTCAACGTTGGCCTGAACGCCCTCGCCCACTTTCAGAGAGCCGGAAACCAGTTTGCCCTGGTGACCAATTGCCTGACCGTATTTCTGGGTATCGCTTACGCTGAAGCTGAAGCCATTGCCTTTCAGTTCGCCTTTATCGCCAACCTGGCCGCCCGATTCCGCATAGAACGGCGTTTTATCCAGGATAACAACCGCTTCCTGGCCCGCGCTAATGCTGTCTACGGCTTTACCGTCAACAAACAGCGCGGTTACGTTGCTGGTCAGGGCCAGCTCTTCGTAGCCTTTAAATTCAGACGCGCTATCAACGCGGATCATCGCGTTGTAGTCCGCGCCAAAACCGCTGGATTCACGCGCACGACGACGCTGCTCTTCCATTGCGGCTTCAAAGCCTGCTTCGTCAACTTTGATGTTGCGCTCGCGGCAAACGTCCGCGGTCAGGTCAACCGGGAAGCCGTAGGTGTCGTACAGGCGGAAAGCGGTTTCGCCATCCAGCGTGTCGCCCTTGAGTTTCGCCAGCTCGTCGTCCAGCAGCGCCAGACCGCGTTCCAGCGTACGGGCAAACTGCTCTTCTTCGGTTTTCAGAACCTGTTCAACCTGCGCCTGCTGGCGTTTCAGCTCGTCACCGGCAGAGCCCATCACGCCAATCAGTGGCCCAACGAGTTTATAGAAGAAGGTGTCCTTCGCGCCCAGCATGTTGCCATGGCGGATCGCACGACGAATGATACGACGCAGCACATAGCCACGGTTTTCATTCGACGGGATAACGCCGTCAGCAATCAGGAACGCACAGGAACGAATATGGTCTGCGATAACGCGCAGTGATTTGTTGCTCAGATCGGTTGCGCCCGTTACCTCAGCAACGGCTTTGATCAGGGTGCTGAACAGGTCAATCTCATAGTTGGAGTTAACGTGTTGCAGAACGGCCGCGATACGCTCAAGGCCCATACCGGTATCTACGGACGGTTTTGGCAGCGGCTCCATGGTGCCGTCGGCCTGACGGTTGAACTGCATGAAGACGATGTTCCAGATCTCAATGTAGCGATCGCCATCTTCTTCCGCGCTTCCCGGAGGGCCACCCCAGATGTGGTCGCCATGATCGTAGAAGATCTCGGTGCACGGACCGCAAGGGCCGGTGTCGCCCATCTGCCAGAAGTTATCAGACGCGTAAGGCGCGCCTTTGTTGTCACCGATACGGATGATACGTTCGCGCGGGATACCCACTTCTTTTTCCCAGATGTCGAACGCTTCGTCATCGGTCTCATACACGGTCACCCACAGACGCTCTTTCGGCAGATTGAACCAGTTTTCACCGGTCAGCAGTTCCCACGCGTATTGAATGGCGTCGTGTTTGAAATAGTCGCCGAAGCTGAAGTTACCCAGCATTTCGAAGAAGGTGTGGTGGCGCGCGGTGTAACCGACGTTTTCCAGATCGTTGTGTTTACCGCCCGCACGCACGCAACGCTGTGAGGTTGTGGCGCGGGAATAATTACGCTTGTCGAGACCAAGGAACACATCCTTGAACTGGTTCATCCCGGCGTTGGTAAACAGCAGAGTCGGGTCATTGTTCGGTACCAGGGAGCTGCTGGCAACAACCTGGTGTCCCTTACTATGGAAAAAATCGAGAAACGCCTGACGGATCTCAGCGGTGCTCTTGCTCATAATTATCCTGAAATCAAGCTAACGAAATGTCGCAGCAGATCTGTATCTGTAAACAGTTGGACGGACCAGCTACTGGAAAAAGTGGGAATAAGATAAGTTTTCTTTAATGGGAAGTAAAATCCCGCATGCGTTCAATCGGTAAAATTACGCCAGATATCCTGAATATCTTCCATCAGGAAGCCGCGGTAGAGCAAAAAGCGCTGGATTTTAACTTTTTCTGAAAATTCACGCGGCAGCGGCTCACCGTACTTTCGTACCGCCTGCTCACGCGCCAGTTCGCACCAGTCAATTTCACTTTCGCGCATGGCTTTTTCAATCGATTCACGGGCTACCCCTTTCTGGTTCAGCTCCTGGCGGATACGCGCTGGCCCATAGCCTTTACGACCACGGCTGGCAAGAAAGCGAGCGGCAAAACGGCCGTCATCCAGATAGTGATGCTCGTAGCACCAGGCAACCACGCGGTCATAATCTTCCGCGGTGGCATCAATGTCTTCCGGACCGTTTTTGCTCATGACGGGCGCTGACAGTTTCCGCCGCAGCTCCTGTTCGCTATGGTCACGCACGGCAAGAATGCGCACGGCCCGATCCAGCAAGCGTGAGTAGGCTGGTCGGCGTGATGTCGGTTCACTCATAAAAAACCTGTCGATTCAGAAATGCAAAAAGGGCCGCATCAGCAGCCCTTCATTTTTATCCGAGAGGATTAAAAGTCTTCGTTGGTTTCTTCAGCATCCGCGCCGTCGACCACGAAATCAGGTTTAGAGTCCTGGTTGTTCAGCAGGAGTTCACGCACCTTCTTCTCAATCTCTTTCGCCGCCGCCGGGTTCTCTTTCAGCCAGGAGATAGCATTCGCTTTACCCTGACCAATCTTGTCACCGTTGTAGCTGTACCATGCGCCCGCTTTTTCAATCAGCTTCTCTTTCACGCCCAGGTCAACCAGCTCGCCGAGGAAGTTGATACCTTCGCCGTAGAGGATCTGGAACTCAGCCTGTTTGAACGGTGCTGCGATTTTGTTCTTCACAACCTTCACGCGGGTTTCGCTACCGACTACGTTATCCCCTTCTTTCACCGCACCGATACGGCGGATATCCAGACGGACAGAAGCGTAGAATTTCAGAGCGTTACCGCCGGTGGTGGTTTCCGGGTTACCGAACATTACACCAATTTTCATACGGATCTGGTTGATGAAGATGAGCAGCGTATTGGACTGCTTCAGGTTACCCGCCAGCTTACGCATCGCCTGGCTCATCATACGTGCCGCGAGGCCCATGTGAGAGTCACCGATTTCACCTTCAATTTCCGCTTTTGGCGTCAGCGCCGCAACGGAGTCGACGATGATCACGTCAACCGCGCCTGAGCGCGCCAGCGCGTCACAAATTTCCAGTGCCTGCTCGCCGGTGTCCGGCTGGGAGCACAGCAGGTTGTCGATATCAACGCCCAGTTTACGGGCATAGACCGGGTCCAGCGCGTGCTCGGCATCGATAAACGCACAGGTTTTACCTTCGCGCTGTGCCGCCGCAACAACCTGCAACGTCAGGGTAGTTTTACCCGAGGATTCCGGACCGTAGATTTCTACGATACGGCCCATCGGCAAACCGCCAGCGCCCAGTGCGATATCAAGAGAAAGCGAACCAGTGGAGATAGTTTCCACATCCATGGAACGGTCTTCACCCAGGCGCATGATGGAGCCTTTACCGAATTGCTTTTCGATCTGGCCCAGTGCTGCCGCCAACGCTTTCTGTTTGTTTTCGTCGATAGCCATTATTACTCCTGTCATGCCGGGAGAAGCAACTGCGCTTCACCATGGACTTCTGTTCTGTTGAGGCAATTATACTGTATGGTCATACAGTATCAAGTATTTTGTAGAAATTGTTGCCAGAGCGTTTTTAACGCGTATTCCGTTGCCTGACGACGCACGCTTTCGCGGTCGCCGCTGAAGCATTCCCGGCGGGTGATCCCTTCACCTTTTGAGGTGGCAAAGCCAAACCAGACGGTGCCGACAGGCTTCACGTCGCTGCCGCCGTCCGGCCCCGCGATACCGCTGATGGAGATAGCGTAATCTGCGCGCGCCTCTTTCAGCGCGCCAATCGCCATCTCGATCACCACCGGCTCGCTGACCGCGCCATGCTGCTCAAGCGTGGCTTCACGCACGCCGATCATCTGCGCTTTCGCCTCGTTACTGTAGGTCACAAAGCCGCGTTCAAACCAGGCGGAACTGCCAGCAATATCGGTAATTGCTTTCGCCACCCAGCCGCCGGTGCAGGATTCTGCGGTCGTGAGAGTCGCGCCGCGCTGTTTCAGCGCCAGCCCCACCACTTCGCTTAGCTGCATCAATTCATGGTCAGTCATTCTCGCTCCAGGCCTTAGAAAAACATGCAGCACAAGATAGCACTTTCTCATCAAATATGGGGATGCGCGTCGGGTTTTACGAGGGGGCTTCAGAAAAAAGCCGATGCGGACGCATCGGCCAGAGAGACGCTTATTTCATGCTGTTAGCGAGGGTGTCCACATTGTGGCGAAACGCCTTGACGTAGGTGTCCGCCACGCCGCCCTTCGCGGACAGCGCTTCCGGGTAAAGTTCACCACCCGGCTGGGCGCCCGTGGCGGTCGCAATCTGCTTCACCAGGCGTGGGTCAAGCTGGTTTTCCATAAACCAGGTTTTCACGCCGTCAGCTTTAATCTGATTGATGATCTCCGCTACCTGCGCCGCGCTGGCTTCACTCTCAGACGACAGCCCCTGCGGCGCCATAAACGTCACGCCGTAGGCGCGGCTGAAATAGCCGAAGGCGTCGTGGCTGGTCAGCACTTTGCGCTTCGCCTGTGGGATGTCGCTGAAACGCTTTTTAGCCCAACCGTCCAGTTGAGAGAGCTGCGCAATATAGGGTTTACCGGTAGCTTCAAGCGCCGCCGTATCTTCAGGATCGGCCTTCACCAGCCCTGAGAGAATATTTTGCGCATACAGCGCGCCGTTCGCCGCGCTGTTCCACGCGTGCGGATCGGTCACGGTTTTACCGTCCTCTTCCAGCGTGTGCGTTTTCACGCCGTCCGAAGCAACCACCAGTTGGCCTTTGAATCCGGAGGCTTTCACCAGACGGTCGAGCCAGCCCTCCAGCCCCAGCCCATTGACCACCACCACGTCAGCTTTACTCAGCGCCGCGCTGTCTTTGGGCGAAGGTTCGAAAGTATGGGGATCACCGTCCGGCCCCACCAGCGTCGTCACCTTCACACGATCGCCGCCAACCTGCTGCGTGATGTCTCCCAGGATGGAAAAGCTGGTCACCACATTAAGCGTTTTCGCCATTACGCCGTGCGTCATCATGCCGAGCGCGAGCGCCACGGCTAATCCTGTACGTTTCATCGTTTCCCCTTGCGTTAAAAAAGCGCCCGCAGGCTATCCGCCAGCCTGCTGCGCGTGCCAAATAAAACTGAAATAAAGAACAATGCGCTGGCGGTCAGCACAATGGAGGGCCCGGCGGGCAGACTCACTGCCCAGGAAAGGCTTAAGCCCAGCCACGCGCAAAAAATACCGCTGATACCCGCCATCAAAAGTAACCCTGGCAATGTGCGCACCCAGCAGCGTGCCGCCACGGCGGGTAACATCATCAGCCCGACGGCCATCAGCGTGCCGAGCACCTGAAAACCGGCTACCAGGTTGAGCACCAGCAGCGCCAGAAACAGACCGTGTAACATCCCGGGCAGCCAGCGCGCGTTCACCTGCAACCACGCGGTATCAAACGCTTCGCTGACCAGCCCCCGATAAAAAATCGCCAGCGTGAGGAGCGTGAACATGCAAACGCCCGTCACGAACAGGGCTGACGCGCTATCCACGGCGAGAATGGAGCCAAACAGAAGATGAAGCAGATCGACATTTGAACCGCGCAGCGACACCAGCGTGACGCCCAGCGCCAGCGAGCCCAGGTAAAACCCCGCGAAGCTGGCATCCTCTTTAAGCGGCGTGCGGCGGCTGACCAGCCCGGCCACCAGCGCAACGGCGATCCCGGCAATAAACCCGCCGACAGTCATTGCCAGCAGCGACATCCCGCTGAGCAGATAGCCCACCGCGACACCCGGCAAAATGGCGTGAGAAAGGGCGTCCCCCATCAGGCTCATCCGACGCAGTTGAAGAAATACGCCCAGCGCAGTGGTGCTGACGGAGAGCGCCAGGCAAACCACCAGCGCGCGCCGCATAAAGCCGTACTCAATAAACGGCTGGAAGAAGAGATGCCAGATCATGCCACCCTCACCCGCTCGGTTTTCCAGTGCGGCGTATCAGCGTCCAGCCGCAGCGTTTGTGGGAAGTGGCGCGAGACGCGTTCGCTGTCGTGCAGTACCGCCAGCAGGGTCTGCCCCTGCATATACATCTCCAGCATCAGATCCATCAGCACGTTGCAGGTCGCTTCATCGACGCCGGTGAAAGGCTCATCCAGCATCACCAGCGGCGCCTGCTGCACCAAAACGCGGGCAAACAGCATGCGCTGAAACTGGCCGCCGGAAAGTTCATCTATGGTAGAGAACGCCATGGACTCCAGCCCCACGCGCTCCAGCGCGCCGGCAATGCGCATGCGGGTATCCCGACGAAAACCGGCAAACAGTGAGATTGCTGGCCAGCAGCCCATACTCACCACGTCCTGCACGGTCAGAGGAAATTGCGCCTCCAGCGCGTGACGCTGCGCCAGCCAGCTCACCACCGGACGTCTCCCCTGCCAGCGAAACGTACCGCTGACGGGCGGAATAAAGCCGGCGAGCGTTTTCAGCAGCGTGGATTTGCCGCAGCCGTTGGCCCCGACGATAGCGGTCATGCTCCCGCGTTCAATCACGCCGGACAGCGCGCGCGTAACGGGCTGGCGATCGTAACCCGCCACCAGGTCGTTCATCACGATCATGGCAACGCCACCGCCCAGCGCACGGCCAGGCCGAGAAACAGAATGATCACCAGCGCCAGCAGCAGCCGAACCGGGGATGAGAGAGAAAACAGGGACATGGAAATCTCAATTTAAAAATAATGTTATAACATAACAATAATGAAAGTCGATTAAGATGTAAACGGTGGGAGTGAAATGGGAGTGTGGCGAAATGTTTCTGCAAAATTCCCCTCTCCCGTGGGAGAGGGTCAGGGTGAGGGCATCAGGCCGCACCGTGCATGCAGCCATGCCGGGTGGCGGCGTTGCCTTATCCGGCCTACCCGTCAGGGTAACTTACTGGCTAAACGGTGACGCTGCCGGCACACGCGCCTGAGACACCGCCAGCCCCAGCTGCCACACCGCCATCGCATAGTGCGTGCTGTGGTTGTAGCGGGTAATGGTGTAGAAGTTAGGCAGCCCGAACCAGTACTGATAACCGGTTCCGACATCCAGGCGCAGCAGGCTCACCTGGTCAACATTGCCCAGCGGCTGCGACGGCGTTAAGCCTGCCGCTGCCAGCTGCGCCACGCTGTATTTGGTTTTAAATCCGTTTTCCAGACCAAACGCCTCGCCGTTCGCCTGCACCGCCACCTGGCCGCCCGGCGTCCAGCCATGCGCTTTGAAGTAGTTGGCCACGCTGCCAATGGCGTCTTCGGGATCCCACAGGTTGATGTGACCATCCCCGTTAAAATCTACCGCGTACTGCTTATAGGAGGACGGCATAAACTGGCCGTAGCCCATTGCCCCGGCGAACGACCCTTTCAGATCGAGCGGATCGTCCTGTTCGTCTCGCGCCATCAGCAGGAAGGTTTCCAGCTCGGAAGAGAAATACTCGGCGCGGCGCGGGTAGTTGAAGGAGAGCGTCGCCAGCGCATCAAGGATGCGGGTTTTACCCATAATGCGTCCCCAGCGGGTCTCGACCCCAATAATACCGACGATGATCTCCGGCGGCACGCCATAGACCTGCCACGCACGGTTCAGGGCGTCTTCATACTGATTCCAGAACACCACGCCATTCTGCACGTTGTCCGGGGTAATAAACTGTTTGCGATAGCGCAGCCACGCGCCGTTTGGCCCGGTCGGCACCTGGGCTGTCGGCGCCTGCCTGTCCATCAGGCGCAGCACGTAGTCCAGACGCTTCGCCTGAGACAAAATGGCATGCAGCTGCTGGCGGTCAAAACCGTGCTTGCTCACCATTTTATCGATGAACTGTTCGGCCGCAGGGTTATTCGCGAAGTCGCCGCCCATCTGCATCATATTGTGCTGCGGCTCCAGCAGGAATCCTCCGGAAGGCGCGCCCGCCGTTGGCTGAGCGGCTTCGGTCTTGGGTTTGCTACTACAGGCGGACAGGAGAATAAGCGCAGGCAACAGCGCTGCATAACGACGCTTGAACATGTGGCATCCATTTAACGAGTTCGGTAAGAACCCAGTATGGTAAAGCATCCCCAACTCCTCAAGGAAGCGGTACGCACCTCCCCGACGCAAATCCGTGCTTTTTTCCACCAAAAATTATTCACCTCACCAATAAACTTTCAAAATAATACATTTTTCTTTCATTGTGAGATCTTATTAACACTTTAAAACCTTTCAAAGTGATTATTATTAGCCGCAGATAGACAAAAACAAACGCCCTACAGGAGAGAAGAATGATAGAAACCATCACCCACGGCGCCGAGTGGTTCATCGGGCTGTTTCAGAAAGGCGGCGAGGTATTCACCGGCATGGTGACCGGGATCCTGCCCCTGCTGATCAGCCTGCTGGTGATCATGAACGCCCTGATTAACTTTATCGGCCAGCAGCGTATTGAACGCTTCGCCCAGCGCTGTGCCGGCAATCCGCTGTCCCGCTACCTGATCCTGCCCTTCATCGGCACCTTTGTGTTCTGCAACCCGATGACCTTAAGCCTCGGCCGCTTTATGCCAGAGAAGTACAAGCCGAGTTATTACGCCGCCGCCTCCTACAGCTGCCATTCAATGAACGGCCTGTTCCCGCACATTAACCCCGGCGAGCTGTTTGTTTACCTCGGGATTGCCAGCGGTCTCACTACGCTGGGACTGCCGCTCGGCCCGCTGGCGGTGAGCTATCTGCTGGTCGGCCTGGTGACCAACTTCTTCCGCGGCTGGGTAACGGACCTCACTACCGCCATTTTTGAGAAAAAAATGGGCATTCAGCTTGATGAGAAAGTCCAGCTTTCGGGAGCCACAGTATGAACCGGATCCGCATAGAGAAAGGCACGGGCGGCTGGGGCGGCCCGCTGGAGTTCGACGCTACCGAAGGCAAAAAGATCGTCTACATCACCGCGGGCACGCGCCCGGCGATCGTCGACACGCTGCGCGAGCTGACCGGCTGGGAAGCAGTCGACGGCTTCAAAGAGGGCGAGCCGCCGGAAGCGGAAATCGGCGTGGCGGTAATCGACTGCGGCGGCACCCTGCGCTGCGGCATCTACCCGAAGCGCCGCATTCCGACGGTGAATATTCACTCCACGGGCAAATCAGGCCCGCTGGCGCAGTACATCCTTGAGGATATTTATGTCTCGGGCGTGAAGGAGGACAACATCACGCTGGTGAATGGCACATCCGCACCGCAAAAAGCGGCCCCGCGCGAGTACGACACCAGCAAAAAAATCACCGAGCAGAGCGACGGCCTGCTGGCGAAGGTCGGGATGGGGATGGGGTCCGCCGTGGCGGTGCTGTTTCAGTCCGGGCGCGACACCATCGACACGGTGCTGAAAACCATTCTGCCGTTTATGGCGTTCGTCTCGGCGCTGATCGGCATCATCATGGCCTCCGGCCTCGGCGACTGGATTGCCCACGGCCTCGCCCCGCTCGCCAGCCACCCGCTCGGCCTGGTGACGCTGGCGCTGATCTGCTCCTTCCCGCTGCTGTCGCCGTTTCTTGGCCCGGGCGCGGTGATTGCCCAGGTCATTGGCGTGCTGATTGGCGTGCAGATTGGTCTGGGGAATATTCCCCCGCACCTCGCCCTGCCCGCCCTGTTTGCCATTAACGCTCAGGCGGCGTGCGACTTCATCCCCGTCGGGCTGTCGCTGGCGGAAGCGCGCCAGGAGACCGTGCGCGTGGGCGTCCCCTCCGTGCTGGTGAGCCGCTTCCTGACGGGCGCGCCAACGGTGCTAATTGCCTGGTTTGTCTCCGGCTTTATTTATCAATAAGAGGTTCCTGCCATGACCGTGATTTACCAGACCACCATTACCCGCATCGGCCAGAGCGCGGCCGATGCGCTGAGCGACCAGATGCTGATCACCTTCCGCGAAGGCGCCCCGGCAGATATCGAAGAGTTTTGCTTTATCCACTGCCACGGCGAGTTAAACGGCGAGCTGAAGGCCGGTGGCCAGCTGGAGCTGGGCAAGGCGCGCTATGCCGTAACCGCCGTCGGTGACGTCGCCGAGCAAAACCTGCGCGAGCTGGGGCACATCACCTTGCGTTTCGACGGCCAGCCGCGGGCGGAGTATCCCGGCACGGTTCACGTTGAGGGGCCGGTTCCGCAGGCTGTCACCCCAGGCTGCACGTTAAAATTTATTTCGTAATAAAGGAGAGACACATGAGTCAGGTTGCCGTTGTCATTGGTGGGGGACAAACCTTAGGCGAGTTCCTCTGCCATGGGCTTGCCGCAGAGGGCTACCGCGTGGCGGTCGTGGATATTCAGAGTGAGAAAGCCGCCCGCGTAGCGGACGCCATCAACACCGAATTTGGCGAAGGGATGGCGTATGGATTTGGCG
Source organism: Enterobacter cloacae complex sp. 397G4 (assembly GCF_050031515.1). Taxonomy (NCBI): domain Bacteria; kingdom Pseudomonadati; phylum Pseudomonadota; class Gammaproteobacteria; order Enterobacterales; family Enterobacteriaceae; genus Enterobacter; species Enterobacter cloacae complex sp. 397G4. The sequence goes on from NZ_JBLGWE010000001.1 coordinate 3,780,314, forward strand.
CCGACGCCACCAGCGAGCAGAGCGTGATGGCGCTGGCCCGCGGCGTGGATGAGATTTTTGGTCGCACCGATCTGCTGGTCTACAGCGCGGGGATTGCGAAAGCGGCCTTTATCAGCGATTTCGAACTGGGGGATTTTGATCGCTCGTTGCAGGTGAATCTGGTGGGCTATTTCCTCTGCGCCCGCGAATTTTCCCGTCTGATGATCCGCGACGGTATTCAGGGTCGCATCATTCAGATCAACTCAAAATCGGGGAAAGTGGGCAGCAAGCACAACTCCGGCTACAGCGCGGCGAAGTTTGGCGGCGTCGGGCTGACGCAGTCTCTGGCGCTGGATCTGGCCGAATACGGCATAACCGTGCACGCGCTGATGCTGGGTAACCTGCTGAAATCCCCGATGTTCCAGTCCCTGCTGCCGCAGTATGCCGCCAAACTTGGCATCAAAGCAGAGGACGTCGAACAGTACTACATCGACAAAGTGCCGCTGAAGCGCGGGTGCGATTATCAGGACGTGCTGAACATGCTGCTGTTTTACGCCAGCCCGAAAGCCTCGTACTGCACCGGGCAGTCGATTAACGTCACCGGTGGGCAGGTGATGTTCTGAGTTCATTCCCCGGTGGCACTGCGCTTACCTGGGCTACAATCCCCGTAGGCCGGGTAAGGCACAGCCGCCACCCGGCAGTTAAGGAGCCGATATGGTCACCGCACTCATCACCGTCGCCGCCCTCGCCTGGCTTTGCCAGATGGCGTTTGGCGGCTGGCAAATCCATCAGTTTAACCGCGCCTTTGATGCCCTGTGCCAGAAAGGCCGCGTGGGCGTCGGGCGTTCCGGCGGCCGCTTTAAACCGCGGGTTGTCGTCGCTGTTGCGCTGGATGAAAACAATATGGTTTGCGATTCGCTCATCATGCGCGGCGTAACGGTGTTTGCCCGTCCGACCAAAATCCAGGCGATCGACGGCATTTCGCTGCATGAATTACAACCTGATGTGATCTTCCCCCATGATTCACTCTGTCAGAATGCACTATCATTAGCGCTCAATCTGAAACATGGATAATTTCGTTGTGAAAGTTATAAACTTGCGGAATTATCATTTCGCAACGTAAGGAACGAAGCGCCTATGAAACCACGTCAGCGGCAGGCGGCCATACTTGAGCATCTGCAAAAGCAGGGAAAGTGCTCGGTAGAGGATCTGGCCCACTACTTTGACACCACCGGCACGACAATACGCAAGGACCTGGTGTTGCTCGAAAACTCCGGCGCCGTCATTCGTACCTACGGCGGCGTGGTGCTCAATAAAGACGAAACCGACCCGCCTATCGACCACAAAACGCTGATCAATACCCACCAGAAAGCGCTGATTGCCGAAGCCGCCGTCAAATTTATCCAGGACGGCGATTCCATTATCCTCGACGCAGGCAGTACCGTCCTACAGATGATCCCGCTGCTCAGCCGCTTTAATAACATCACCGTGATGACCAACAGCCTGCACATCGTCAATGCCCTGTCAGAGTTCGACAGCGAGCAGACCATCCTGATGCCCGGTGGCACCTTCCGTAAAAAATCCGCGTCGTTTCACGGGCAGCTGGCGGAGAATGCCTTCGACCACTTCAGCTTCGATAAGCTGTTTATGGGCACGGACGGCATCGACCTCAACGCGGGCGTGACCACCTTCAACGAGGTGTTCAGCGTCAGCAAAGCGATGTGCAACGCCGCGCGGGAAGTGATTTTGATGGCGGACTCGTCGAAATTTGGCCGTAAAAGCCCCAACATTGTCTGTAGCCTTGAAAGCGTCGATAAGCTGATTACCGACGCAGGTATCGATCCGGCATTTAAAAAAGCGCTGGAAGCGAAGGGCATCGACGTGATCGTAACCGGAGAGAAAAATGAGTGATTTTCTGTTAAACGCAGGCCGTCAGACCCTGCTGCTGGAGCTACAGGAAGCCAGCCGCCTGCCGGAACGTCTGGGTGAGGATTTTGTTCGTGCAGCCAACACCATTATCCACTGCGAGGGCAAAGTGATCGTGGCGGGTATCGGTAAATCCGGTCATATCGGCAAGAAGATTGCCGCGACGCTTGCCAGCACCGGCACCCCGGCGTTCTTCGTGCATCCTGCCGAAGCGCTGCACGGCGATCTGGGGATGATCGAAAGCCGCGACGTGATGCTGTTTATCTCCTACTCCGGTTCAGCCAAAGAGCTGGATCTCATCATCCCTCGCCTGCAAGAAAAATCGGTGGCCCTGTTAGCGATGACCGGCAAATCCCGTTCGCCGCTGGCGCTGGCCGCGAAAGCAACGCTGGATATTTCCGTTGAGCGCGAAGCCTGTCCGATGCACCTGGCACCGACCTCCAGCACCGTCAACACGCTGATGATGGGCGACGCCCTGGCGATGGCGGTGATGCAGGCGCGCGGTTTTAATGAGGAAGATTTCGCCCGCTCCCATCCTGCGGGCGCGCTTGGGGCTCGTCTGCTCAACAAAGTTCACCACCTGATGCGCACGGACGATGCCATTCCTCAGGTCAAACTCGACACCAGCGTGATGGACGCCATGCTGGAGCTGAGCCGCACCGGGCTGGGGCTGGTTGCGGTATGCGACAATGACCGCCAGGTGAAGGGCGTCTTCACCGACGGCGACCTGCGCCGCTGGCTGGTGGGCGGCGGCAAGCTGGAGGCGCGGGTATCCGAAGCAATGACCCAGGGCGGGCTGACGCTGAATGCCGACAGCCGCGCGATTGAAGCCAAAGAGGTGCTGATGAAGCGCAAAATCACCGCCGCGCCGGTGGTGGACGAGCACGGCAGGCTGTGCGGCGCGATCAACCTGCAAGACTTCTACCAGGCGGGGATTATTTAACCCTTCAGCCCCAGACGTTTCGCCAGCCTGTGAAGGTTGGCGACGTCCATCTCCAGCGCCCGCGCGCACGCCGCCCAGCTGCGGTTATTCTGCTCCAGCGCGCGGGCGATCATCTGACGCTGGAACGCATCCGTCGCCTCGCGCAGGTTTTCGTTCACGCTCTCAGGTATCACCGGCTTCACGGGCGGCATCGTTTCCTCATGCAGCGCGAAATGGCGCGCATGAATAACCACTTCATCCCCCGAACGCGTTGCCCGCGCCAGCACCACCGCGCGGTGGATCGCATGTTCCAGCTCACGCACGTTACCCGGCCAGCCGTAGCTCAGCAGGTGCGTCCTCGCGCCGGGACTTAGCACCACGCGGGAAAGCCCCATTTTGAGCCGACACTGTTCGCAGAAAAAGCCCGCCAGCAGAACCACATCCTCGCCCCGCTCGCGCAGCGGCGGCACCGTGAGCGGGAACACGCTCAGACGGTGGAACAGATCGGCGCGGAAATTCCCCGCCAGCACCTCTTCGCGCAGATCGCGGTTCGTCGCCGCCAGCACGCGCACATCCACGCGTAAGCTGCGATCGTCTCCCACGCGTTGAATATCGCCATACTGCAACACCCGCAGCAGTTTGGCCTGGAGCGAAAGGGAGAGTTCGCCAATTTCATCGAGGAACAGCGTGCCGTTATCAGCCATTTCGAACTTGCCGCTGCGGTTGCTGATCGCCCCGGTAAAGGCCCCTTTGACGTGTCCGAACAGCTCGCTTTCCGCCACGCTTTCCGGCAACGCCGCGCAGTTGAGATAGACCAGCGGATTCACCGCACGGGGCGAGGCTTCGTGGATCGCTTTTGCCACCAGCTCTTTACCGGTGCCGGTCTCCCCGAAGATCAGCACGTTCAAATCAGACGCGGCGACAATCTCAATCTCTTTTTTGAGCTGCGCCATGCCCGGCGAAAGGCCGATCATTTCGGTGTGCGCCACCTGCTCAAACGCCGTCGGGCTACCCGGAAGAATATTCTGGCTCTCCAGCTGTTCTATCAGCAGGGCGTTGTTCAGCGCCCCGGCCGCCAGCGCGGCAATCAGCCGTAGCTCTTCGTCGCTGAAGGTATCGAACTGATCCGGCGACATGCCGTCGAGGGTTAACGCGCCAATCAGGTTCTGCCCGGCAAACAGCGGCAGGCCGATACAGGCGTGCACCTTCAGGCTCTCCTGTCCGGGGATCAGGCCGTCGTAAGGATCGGGCAGATCGCTGTCTGCCGGGAAACGCACCACGTCACCCGCGCGGGCGATGGTTTCCAGACGCGGGTGGCCCTCCAGGGTAAAGCGCCGCCCGAGTACGTCCTTCGCCAGACCGTCGATAGCCAGCGGAATAAACTGCCGCCCTTCGTAACGCAGCAGCGCCGACGCATCGCAATCCAGCACGTGGCGCAACGTGGAGATCAGCCGCTGAAAGCGGTCCTGATGACCAATACCGGTTTGCAGTTCTATGGCGATCTTCGCCAGCACATCTACGGAAAAGCTCATCTCTGCCTCACTGTCATTTTGACAATACATAGTGTCATATTGACAATTTTTAAGATAGTCAAAATGACTACCCGCTAAGGAGTATCGAAACGAAAACACATTATTTTCAACAGGTTAAAAAGTTGGCACGCAACTTGATATATGACAGTCATCTTATTTGAAAACGCCGTATTAAGTTGAGGTTGCTATGTCTATTCTGGTTAAAAATAACATTCATTGGGTGGGTCAACGTGACTGGGAAGTACGTGATTTTCACGGGACGGAATACAAAACGCTGCGCGGCAGCAGCTACAACAGCTATCTCATTCGTGAAGGGAAAAACGTCCTGATCGATACCGTCGATCACAAATTCAGCCGCGAGTTCGTGCAGAACCTGCGCAGCAAAATCGATCTGAATGAGATCGACTACATTATCATCAACCACGCGGAAGAGGATCATGCCGGGGCGCTGACCGAGCTGATGTCCCACATTCCGGATACCCCGATCTACTGCACCACCAACGCCATTGACTCCATCAACGGCCACCACCACCATCCGGAGTGGAACTTCCACACCGTGAAAACCGGCGACACGCTGGATATCGGCAATGGCAAACAGCTGATCTTCGTGGAAACCCCAATGCTGCACTGGCCGGACAGCATGATGACCTACATGACCGGTGACGCGGTGCTGTTCAGTAACGACGCCTTCGGCCAGCACTACTGTGACGAACGTCTGTTCAACGACGAAGTGGATCAGACCGAGCTGTTCGAACAGTGCCAGCGCTACTACGCCAACATCCTGACCCCGTTCAGCCGTCTGGTCACGCCAAAAATCACCGAGATCCTCGGCTTCAACCTGCCGGTGGATATGATTGCCACCTCCCACGGCGTGGTATGGCGTGAAAATCCAACCCAGATTGTCGAACTGTACCTGAAGTGGGCGGCGGACTATCAGGAAGATCGCATCACCATCTTCTACGACACCATGTCCAACAACACCCGCATGATGGCGGACGCCATTGCCCAGGGCATCAACGAAGTTGACCCGAACGTGGCGGTGAAAATCTTCAATGTGGCGCGCAGCGATAAGAATGAGGTATTGACCAACGTCTTCCGCTCCAAAGGCGTGCTGGTGGGTACCTCCACCATGAATAACGTGATGATGCCGAAAATTGCCGGACTGGTGGAAGAGATGACCGGCCTGCGCTTTCGTAACAAACGCGCCAGCGCCTTTGGTTCACACGGCTGGAGCGGCGGCGCGGTAGACCGTCTCTCCACCCGTTTACAGGATGCCGGTTTTGAGATGTCCCTGAGCCTGAAGGCGAAATGGCGTCCGGATCTCGACGCGCTGGAAATCTGTCGTCAGCACGGTCGCGACATTGCCCGCCAGTGGGCGCTTGCGCCGCTGCCGGAAACCGCACCCGCCGCGGCGGTTACGCCGAAAGCTGTAGCAGAAGCCGCTCCTGCCGCTGCCGACCTCGGCCCTTGCATGCAGTGCAGCGTCTGCCAGTGGATTTACGATCCTGAGCTGGGCGAGCCGTTGCAGGATGTCGCGCCGGGTACGCCGTGGAGCGAGGTGCCGGACAACTTCCTCTGCCCGGAATGTTCCCTCGGGAAAGACGTCTTTGATGAACTGGCAACGGAGGCAAAATGAGCCACGGCATCGTCATTATCGGCTCGGGCTTTGCCGCCCGCCAGCTGGTGAAAAATATCCGCAAACAGGATGCTAACGTGCCGTTGACGGTGATCGCCGCCGACAGCATGGATGAGTACAACAAGCCTGAGTTAAGCCACGTCATTAGCCAGAATCAGCGCGCCGACGATCTCACCCGCCAGACGGCGGGGGAGTTCGCAGAACAGTTTAACCTGCGTCTGTTTCCGTACACCTGGGTCACCGATATCGACGCCGACGCCCACGTGGTGAACGCGAAAGATAAAACCTGGCAGTACGACAAACTGGTGCTGGCGACGGGGGCATCGGCGTTTGTGCCGCCGGTTGAGGGCCGCGAGCTGATGGTCACGCTCAACAGCCAGCAGGAGTATCAGGCCAGCGAGACCCTGTTACGCGACGCCACGCGGGTGATGATTGTCGGCGGCGGGCTGATTGGCACCGAGCTGGCGATGGACTTCTGCCGGGCGGGAAAATCCGTCACCCTGGTTGACCACGCGGCCAGCATTCTGTCAGCGCTGATGCCAGCAGAAGTAAGCAGTCGCTTACAGCATCGTCTGACCGACATGGGCGTGCATCTGCTGCTGAAATCGCAGTTACAGAGCCTGAGCAAAACCGAAACCGGCATTTGTGCGACGCTCGACCGCAACCGCAGCGTTGAAGTGGATGTGGTTATTGCGGCGACGGGGTTGCGCCCGGAAACCGCGCTGGCGCACCGCGCGGGCGCAGAGATCAATCGCGGCGTGAAGGTGGACAGCTACCTGCAAACCACCCAGCCGGACATTTATGCCCTGGGCGACTGCGCGGAAATTAACGGCCAGGTGCTGCCGTTCCTGCAACCGATTCAGTTAAGCGCCATGTTCCTGGCGAAAAACCTGCTCGGCGGCAACGCCCCGGTGAAATTACCCGCCATGCTGGTGAAGGTAAAAACGCCGGAACTACCGCTGCATCTCGCAGGTGAAACGCAGCGTCAGGATCTGGACTGGGAGATTGTCCTTTCGCCTCAGGGCATGGTGGCGCGCGGCACCGATACCGACGGTCAGATACGCGCCTTTGTCGTCAGCGAAGACAGAATGAAGGAGGCCTTCGCGCTGCTGAAATCGCTACCAGCTTAACCCTCGTCATGCCGGGTGGCGCTCCGCTTACCCGGCCTACAGTACTGCCACGCTTACTTAACCTTTGGATTTTGTTGTCCACCGCCCCGATGTCCCGGGGCTTTTTTTATCGCTACACTTTCAGCGTCAGGAGCGCACCACCAGCGCGTCATAACCGCGCCAGCGATAGTTCGCCATCGAGATCAGCCAGCAGGCGACAAACAGCCCGACCACCACAAATCCGGCATCGCCCAGGTTATCGTTCACCGCGCCAATCAGATCCCACACGCCGCCGCTGAGGGCGAACTTGTCCATCAGCAGACCCAGCGCTTCCAGGCCGCCGATAAACAGCGCCACCACCACCGAAGTGCCGGTGATGGTCATGTTGTAGTAGAGCTTGCGCTGCGGCTTGTTAAACGCCCAGCCGTAGGCACCCACCATCAGCAGGTTATCGAGCGTATCCACCAGCGCCATGCCGCTGGCGAAGAGCGCCGGGAAGATCATGATCGACCACACCGACATCCCGCTGGAGGCGCTGGCGGCGGAGATCCCCAGCACGCCAATTTCGGTGGCGGTGTCGAACCCCAGGCCGAACAGGAAACCGACCAGGTACATCTGCCAGCTTTTATTGACGAGGCGGAAGGTTTTGCCGAACAGCCAGTTCATGACGCCGCCCTGTGCAGGCAGCGTGATGTCGCCCTGCACGGGATTGCCGTGTTTCAGCGCCTGAAAACTGCGCCAGACGCCGCGCAGGATCACCATATTCACCAGCGCCATCGCCAGCAGGAAGGTGGCGGAGACGGCGGTGCCAATCAGGCTGCCGGTTTCGTGGAACCATGCCATGTTTTTCTGAAACGCCGTGGCGGTCGCGGCGATAGCAATGGAGGCCAGCACCACGATGGTGGAGTGTCCGAGGGAAAACCATGCGCCCACGCCGGACGGGCGCTTGCCCTGCTGCATCATTTTACGCGTCACGGTATCAATCGCGGCGATATGGTCGGCATCCACCGCATGACGCAGTCCGTAACACCAGGCCAGCAGGCTGGCCGCCATCAGCGCCGTACTGCCGCTAAAGGTGTGCCACGCCAGCCCCCAGGCCAGCAGGTTAGCCATCCCGAGAGCCAGCAGCAGGCACGCTGCACGAGGTTCATTGCGTAAAAGTCGTAACATTTTAAATCCCTTGTGAACATGATCGGGCGGCAGCAACCACCGCCTGCCCGAAGGAGATCGCTCCGTCGCCTGCGGGCAGGCGCGAAGGAAAAAGAAGCGTGAAATCAGAAAGGTAATGACGAAGGCGCGCGCGCAGCAGGCGGTTGTGAAGGACGCCTCCGCTGAAGCACACCGTCGTGAGCGACCGTCGGCGGGCATGCGTTGCCGCCAGTTCGCTCAGCCCTTTTGCCAGCGCATCGTGAAAAGCCCAGGCACGCTCGCCGGGTTCCGCCCGCCAGGTAAGCCACTGTTGCCAGAACAGCGCAAGGTTATCCGTCTGGAGCGTCACCGGATGATCAACCCCTGCGCAGCGTTCGGCCAGCGCCTCCAGCCGGCACGCGGCTTCGCCCTCATAGCGTTGCGTTTCAATGCCCAGCGCACAGGCCACGGCGTCGAACAGACGACCACAGGAGGAGGCCCGCGGCGCATTGATACCGCGCGACACAGCCGTTGCCAGCAGCGGCCAGTTTTGACGCTGTACCACCTCTGTTTCCGGGTACTGCTGCCAGTCAGGTACGAACGCCAGACAGTGGGCGAGCAAATTGCGCCACGGCTGTTTTGCCGCCAGATCGCCCCCCGGCAGCGCAACGGCTGGCAGACCGCCCAGCCGTTCGCAGTCGCGATAGTTCACCCGCAGGCACTCGCCGCCCCACAGCGCGCCGTTCTCGCCCATGCCGATCCCGTCCAGGGTCAGGGCAATAACATCCCCGCCGTCGAGCGGCCAGCCATTCTCCGCCAGACACGCTGCCGCATGCGCATGATGATGCAGCACGGTCTCAACGGGCAGCGCCTGCGCCCGGGCCCACAGTCGGGCGTGATAACCCGGATGGGCATCGCACACCACGCGCTCAGGCTGAAAGGCGTAGATGTCCTGCATCGTCGAGAGCGCACTGCGCCACTGCGCCTCTACCCCCTCGTCGCTCAGATCGCCAAAATGCTGGCTCAGCACCGCCTGGTTGCCACGCACCAGGCTGAAGGTGTTTTTCATCTCCGCGCCGGTGCATAACATGGGCGGGATGTCGCGGAATCCGGCGGGCAATGTGATGGCATCCGGCACAAAACCGCGTGCGCGACGCAGCATCGTGCCCTCCTGGTCCATCACTGAATCATCCATCCGTTGCAGGATGTCGCGGTTGTGCAGCAGGAAGCCGTCAGCGATGTCACTGAGTTCTTCCAGCGCCTGCTGGTTGCTTATGGCGGGTGGATGGCCGCTGAGGTTGCCGGAGGTCATCACCAGCGGGCGCTGGCAGTCCAGCATCAGCAAATGCTGGAGCGGGTTCGCAGGCAGCATCACGCCGACCGTATCCAGCCCCGGCGCAATCTCCTCAGGAAACGCAGGAAGGCAGGCTTTTGGCGTCAGCACAATCGGCGCAGCGGGTGAACGTAACAGCGTCTGGATGGCCTCCGGCAGATCGTCCGCATGCGGGATCATCACCGCCAGCGGCCTGGTCGGGCGCTGCTTGCGTGCCCGTAATTTCCGAACCGCCTGCGGGTTAAGCGCGTCGCAGACCAGGTGAAAACCGCCCAGCCCTTTGACCGCCACAATCCCGCCGCCTTCCAGCATCGCCACCGCCGCGCTTAACGCCGATTCGCGGGTGGCAGCAGCCTCCCCGGCTCGCCACTCCAGCTGCGGTCCGCAATCCGGGCAGGCCACCGGCTGGGCGTGAAAACGCCGGTCAGCCGGGTTGAGGTACTCCGTTTCACAGGGCACACAGAGCGGGAATGGCGCCATTGACGTGGCCGGGCGGTCATAGGGCATGGCGCGGATAATGGTAAACCGCGGCCCGCAGTGGGTGCAGTTGATAAACGGGTAGCGGTAGCGACGTTCGCGGGGATCGCGCATCTCCGCCAGGCATGCGGGACAGGTGGCGGCATCCGGGACGATTTGCGTGTCCATCGCCCCGCTCTCGCTGTGGCGGATGACAAACTCGTCCGGCAGCGTCGTCCAGCTGAACGGCTGCGTTTCAATGCGATCGATGCGCGCCAGCGGTGGGCAGTCCTGGCGCAGTCTCGCGGTAAAGTCACCCCCACTGCCCGCGAGACGCACCAGGACACCCTCTCCGTCGTTGCAGACGTCGCCTGCCAGCCCCAGCTGGTGCGCAAGCTGCCAGACGAAGGGACGAAATCCTACCCCCTGCACCTTGCCGCGCACCCGAAGCTGTACGCCATTAACGCGCATTGCAGCTTAAAACAGCAACGATGACGAGGTGTCGAACGCCGCGCGGCGGCGTTTTTCGGCACTCATCTGTTCGAGCTTGTCGCGATCGACGCAGACCAGCGCATGCGTCGGACAGGCTTCCATACACGCCGGACCGGCGTCGCGGTGGTAGCAGAGGTCACATTTATTGGCTTCGGCTTTCTCCGCGCGTACGCTCAGCCCGATACCGCTGTTGCGCACCACCGGGCGAACCACCACCTCCATCGCGCCATACGGACACGCCACCACACAGGTTTTGCACCCGATGCAGCGCTCCTGCATCACATGCACGAAGCCTTTCTCGCGCTTAATCGCCCCGTTCGGACAGACGTTGGCGCACGGCGCATCTTCGCACTGGCGACAGATAGCGGCGGTAGAAATATTCACGCCTTTAATGACGTGGATGCGCGGCAGGAAGGTATCAGGGGTGAGAGAGGCGCAATCCTGCTCTGCCTGATGGGACACCACGCACGCCACTTCACAGGTACGGCAACCAATGCATTTGCTGGCATCGGCCATAATAAAACGGTTCATCTGCTTCTCCGGCATTACTGTTATGCGCGAAGCTATTCATAAACCGTGCCAATATTTAATGCATTGATTTTATAGGGAAATTTAAAAGAGAGGGATCTGTCATCGTCATTAGTGACGATGACTGATGTCGACGTCAGCGATGCGGGCCGTCAATGACGGAGTCGCGCAGGATAAGCTCGCCGGAGAAGGTTTGCTGAGGCTTAAACTCACCGCCGTCGAGCATGAAAATCATACGGCTGATGGTCTCCTGAATCATCTCCGTTACTGGGATACGCACGCTGGAGAGGGACGGCACGATATAGGGCGCGATTGCCACATCGTCAAAGCCGATGATGGACACTGCGCCCGGCGTGGCGACGCTGCTCTCGTGCAGCTGCCTGATGGCGCCAATCGCCATGTCGTCGTTACTCGCCACCAGCGCGGTAAACGTTTCGCCGCGGGTGAGCAACTGAGAGACCGCCGCCGCGCCGCTGGCCGGGTTCCACTTCCCTTCGGCGATCAGCGCGTCGCGAACTGCAATCCCGTGCTGCGCCAGCGCGTCCTTGTAGCCGGAAAGACGCTCCACCCCGGTGGGGGAATCCAGCGAACCGGTGATAAACGCAATCTCCCGGTGGCCTTTCTCAATCAGCTGCGATACCGCGTCCTGACACGACGCTTTATGATCGGACCAGACGCTGTGACTGCTGTTTTTCCGCAAACGGCGGTTGAGCACCATGATCGGCTGCTCGCATTTCTCAATGATCTCGTCCAGCGCTTCCACGCTCAGAAAACGCGGATAGATGATTACCGCGTCGCAGCGCATGTCGAGCAGGTACTGGATCGCCTCGCGCTCCTCTTCGGCGCTGTGCTTGCCGTCCGCCAGGATCAGCTGACGCCCCTTCTCTTCCGTCATCCGCGCGGCGTTAAACAGCAGCTCGCTAAAGTAGACCCCATGGTACAGGGTGTTCGTCACCACCAGCCCCAGGGTCTGGGTGCGTTTGGTCGCCAGGTTTCGCGCCAGCAGATTGGGGCGATACCCGCTCTCTTCGATGGCCTGAAACACGCGGTCTTTCGTCTCCTGGCTGACGTAACCGTTCCCCGACAGTACCCGGGAGACCGTCGCTTTTGATACGCCTGCCCGCTTCGCCACTTCCAGCATCGTGGTCATATTATTATTCCGTCTGAACCTGATGGGCGCAGTGTACTGCACCGCAGAAAAATTGTCGCAGCGGCGTTATCACGCTTTTTACGGCCACGAGTGATCGTCATCACGAAACGAAAAAATGCATAAAAAGTGGTCTTGTTTCATTAAAAGAAACTCATGATGATTGTGTGAAACCGGTTTCCTACACTTCTCACAACGATAACAGGATCACATCCGATGGCAAAAAATTACGCTGCGCTGGCGACCGACGTCGTTAGCGCGCTGGGCGGCAAAGAGAACATCGTCGCCGTCACCCACTGTATGACGCGACTGCGCTTCGTCCTGAAAGACGAAAGTCTCACCGACGCCGCACGCCTGAAAAGCATCAGCGGCGTGCTCGGCGTGGTGCGCAACGACAACCAGTGTCAGGTGATCATCGGCAACACCGTGTCCCAGGCATACCGTGAAGTGGTGAGCCTGCTGCCCGCTAACCTGCAACCTGCCGTAGCGGAAGGTCCACAGAAGCTCACGCTGCGCCGGATTGGCGCCGGGATCCTCGACGCGCTGATCGGCACCATGTCGCCGCTGATCCCGGCGATCATCGGCGGGTCGATGGTCAAGCTGCTGGCGATGATCCTTGAGATGACCGGCGTGCTGGGCAAAGGCGACCCGACGCTTACGATCCTGACCGTTATCGGCGATGGCGCGTTCTTCTTCCTGCCGCTGATGGTGGCGGCGTCCGCGGCGGTGAAGTTCAAAACCAACATGTCGCTGGCAATCGCCATCGCGGGCGTTCTGGTTCACCCGAGCTTTATCGAGCTGATGGCGAAAGCCGCGCAGGGCGAGCACGTTGAGTTCGCCTTCATTCCGGTGACGGCGGTGAAATACACCTACACGGTGATCCCCGCCCTGGTGATGACCTGGTGCCTGTCATACATCGAACGCTGGGTGGATCGCATTACCCCGGCGGTGACCAAAAACTTCCTCAAGCCGATGCTGATCGTGCTGATTGCCGCCCCGCTCGCCATCGTGCTGATTGGCCCGCTCGGGATCTGGATCGGCAGCGCCATCTCCGCGCTGGTCTACACCATTCACGGCTATCTGGGCTGGCTCTCCGTTGCCATTATGGGCGCGCTGTGGCCGCTGCTGGTGATGACCGGGATGCACCGCGTGTTTACGCCGACCATCATCCAGACCATTGCCGAAACGGGCAAAGAAGGGATGGTGATGCCGTCGGAGATCGGCGCCAACCTGTCGCTCGGCGGCTCGTCGCTGGCGGTGGCGTGGAAAACCAAAAACCCGGAGCTGCGCCAGACGGCGCTGGCCGCGGCGGCCTCCGCCATCATGGCGGGGATCTCTGAACCGGCCCTGTACGGCGTAGCGGTACGCCTGAAGCGTCCGCTGATTGCGAGCCTGATCAGCGGCTTTATCTGCGGCGCGGTGGCAGGCATGGCAGGCCTTGCCAGCCATTCGATGGCGGCGCCGGGGCTGTTTACCAGCGTGCAGTTCTTCGACCCAGCCAACCCGATGACCATCGTCTGGGTGTTTGGCGTGATGGGTCTGGCGGTAGTGCTGTCGTTTGTGCTAACCCTGCTGTTAGGGTTTGAGGATATCCCGGTAGAAGACGAAGCCGAAAAAGCACGCGCCCTGCAAACCGCACCGGTACAGAACAAAGCAGCAGAAGCATAAACTGAAAGCGAGGTAAGAATGTCTGTTTTTCCACAAGGATTTTTATGGGGCGGCGCGCTTGCCGCCAACCAGAGTGAAGGGGCTTACCGTGAAGGCGGCAAAGGACTGACGACGGTCGACATGATCCCCCACGGCGCAAACCGTCTGGCGGTAAAAGTCGGCAAGGAAAAACGGTTTTCGTTGCGGGACGACGAATTCTACCCGAGCCACGAGGCGATTGATTTTTACCATCGCTACAAAGAAGACATCGCCCTGATGGCGGAGATGGGCTTTACGGTGTTCCGCACCTCGATTGCCTGGAGCCGCCTCTACCCGAACGGCGACGAACCGCTGCCGAATCAGGAAGGCATTGCCTTCTACCGCGCGGTGTTCGAGGAGTGTAAAAAGTACAACATCGAGCCGCTGGTGACGCTCTGCCACTTCGACGTGCCGATGCACCTGGTGACGGAGTACGGCTCCTGGCGCAACCGTAAGATGGTGGATTTCTTCGCCCGCTACGCCCGCACCTGCTTTGAAGCGTTTAACGGGCTGGTGAAATACTGGCTGACCTTCAACGAAATCAACATCATGCTGCACAGTCCGTTCTCCGGCGCGGGGCTGGTGTTTGAGGAAGGTGAAAACGAAGACCAGGTGAAATACCAGGCCGCGCACCACGAGCTGGTGGCGAGCGCGCTGGCGACCAAAATCGCCCACGAGGTGAACCCGGAAAACCAGGTTGGCTGCATGCTGGCGGGCGGCAATTTCTACCCGTACTCCTGCAAGCCGGAAGACGTGTGGATGGCGCTGGAGAAAGACCGCGAGAACCTGTTCTTTATCGACGTGCAGGCGCGCGGCAGCTATCCGGCCTACTCCGCCCGCGTGTTCCGCGAGAAAGGCGTGGTGATTGTCAAAGACCCCGGCGACGATAAACTGCTGAAAAACACCGTCGACTTTGTCTCGTTCAGCTATTACGCCTCGCGCTGCGCGTCGGCGGACATGAACGCGGGCAACACCAGCGCGGCGAACATCGTGAAGTCCCTGCGTAACCCACACATTCAGGTGAGCGAGTGGGGCTGGGGCATCGACCCGCTCGGCCTGCGCATCACCATGAACATGATGTACGACCGCTACCAGAAGCCGCTGTTCCTGGTGGAAAACGGCCTTGGAGCGAAGGACGTCATTGATGAAAACGGCGAGATCAACGACGACTACCGAATCAGCTACCTGCGCGAGCATATTCGCGCGATGGCTGATGCGATTGAGGACGGCGTCCCGCTGCTGGGCTACACCACCTGGGGCTGTATTGACCTGGTATCGGCCTCAACGGGGGAAATGAGCAAGCGCTACGGGTTTGTGTACGTCGACCGGGACGACGCCGGCAACGGCACGCTGGACCGCAAGCGCAAGAAATCATTCTGGTGGTATAAGAAGGTGATTGCGAGTAACGGGGGGGATCTGGAGTAGCCTGTTGCCCTCACCCCAGCCCTCTCCCACAGGGAGAGGGGGATGGGTTTGGTAGGCCGGGTAAGGCGAAGCCGCCACCCGGCACTGCTCAGAGCAGAGAAAAACCTCCATCCCCAACCCACTCCGCTAGCCGTGAATACACCACGTCCACCGCCTCTTTCACCGGCGGCGTCATCGGGTAATAGAACCCGACAATGTCCGGCTGAATCCCCAAAAACAGCACCTCGCCCACGTCGTCTTTAATCTGATCGACCAGGTAGTTCAGCGGCATATTGTGCGTCGTCATCATAAACATTTCGGCGATGTCGTCCGGGTCAATCAGGCGGATCTCACCGGGGTTGAGCCCCACATCGGTGGCATCAACGATTAACAGCCTGTCCGGGCGCAGCTCGCGAATGGCCACCACGTCGTTTTCCGGCGCGCTGCCGCCGTCAATCACCACCCAACTGCCCGGCGGGTTTGCGGCGCACAGTTCCGCCAGCAGCGGACCCGCGCCGTCGTCGCCCATCATGCTGTTGCCGACACACAGTAAAACGTCAGTCACGTAATCTCCTCACCATCAGGTAGATGGCACTCTCCTGATGAATATCGTGCAGCATGCTAAGCAGTGTTTTGCTCCACGCCTGCTGCTCGGGGGTTTGCCTGCTCAGCGCCTCGTCAAAGGCGTTGGCGAGCATCGCAATGTGGTTGGCATCGATGACGATCTCGCCGTATTTCGGCACGCCCTCCATCTTGCGCCGCGCCGTGCTGCCCTCCTCCAGCGTGGCGATCCACGCCAGGTAATCGGCCCACGGGCAGCTCAGCGCCGCCTCCAGGCAGTCGATCACCCCTAGGTGATGCCCAATCGCCAGGCTGTAATAGACCACCTGCTGCGCCGCAGCCGGCGTGGCATCGTTCTCATCAATAAACTTACGGCTCAGCTGGCTGAACACCACCGTTTCACTCATCGGATACGCGCCTCATCCACGATGCTGTTCAGGTTCGCCACGATCTCATTGAGTCGCGGATCGTTTTCCGCCTCCAGCCAGCGCGCCACCTGATGGTCGCCCTGGCTCAGCAGGCGCAGATAATCGTCGGCAATCTGGCGTCCGTAGCGGTAGCCCGCCAGCCTGCGCGCCGTGCGGTCGATCTTCACCCGCAGCGGCTGCACCATGTCCGGGTGCAGAATGGCGGCAGGCTGGTTGTCCAGCTCGCCCGGCTCGCGGGCGTGGATTTTTTGCTCCAGCAGGCCGAGCGCCATCGCAAAGCCGTACAGCGTCGCGGCAGGCGTTGGCGGACAGCCTGGAATGTAAACATCAACCGGCACGATTTTGTCGGTGCCGCCCCAGACGCAGTACAGGTCGTGGAAGATGCCGCCGCTGTTGCCGCAGGCACCGTACGAGATGCAGATTTTCGGGTCCGGCGCGGACTGCCAGGCGCGCAGCGCGGGGGATCGCATGGCGCGGGTGACGGCCCCGGTAAACAGCAGAATGTCCGCATGGCGCGGAGACGGCACCACTTTGATGCCGAAGCGCTCGGCGTCAAACAGCGGTGACAGCGTGGCGAAGATCTCGATCTCGCAGCCGTTGCAGCCGCCGCAGTCCACGCGATAGACGTAGGCCGAGCGTTTGATTTTTTTCAGCAGCGACGCCTTCATGCTGGCGATGGACTCCTCCACCGTCAGCGGCACCGGAATGCCGTTAGCGTCGCGCGGGCCGAGTAAGTTTTCCATCAGCTGGCCTCTCTCATATGGCGGGTGATATCAATACGGTCGGACGGCAGCAGGCACTTCTGACGCTTGCACTCCGGGCAGGTTTCGAAGTTTTCGCGGTGATGCTCCGCGCGGACGTCGCCGTTGTGCTTCAGCAGCGCGATGGCGTAGTCGATCTCTTTTTGCACGGCGAACGGACGCTTGCAGACGCGGCAGTTGCACAGCGCAAAGCGCGACTGCTGGAGGAAGTCCTCTTTTTTCCACACCGCCAGCTCGTACTCCTGAGACAGGCGAATGGCCACCGTCGGGCAGACCTCCTCGCAGCGGCCGCAGAAGATGCAGCGCCCGAGGTTAAACTGCCAGGCCAGCTCGCCGGTTTTCAGATCCGTTTCCACCGTTAAGGCATTCGACGGGCAGGCGTTGACGCAGGCCGCGCAGCCGATGCACTGCTGCGGGTTGTGCTCCGGCTTGCCGCGAAAGTTTTTATCCACCGGGATCGGCTCCAGCGGATAACTGCTGGTCTGCGCGCCGGTTTTGATCACTTTTTTGATGAAGGTAAACATGGCGAATCCTTATTTCAGCGGCGAGTTCTTACGCTCGATGCTGTAGCGCTCAAGCTCTTTGTACGGCACCACCTGGCTTTTCTTCTTGCGCACGTCCACGACGGTCATGCGGTCGGTGCAGGAGTAGCACGGGTCGAGGCTGCCGATGATCAGCGGCGCGTCAGAGACCGTATTGCCGCGCAGCATGTAGCGCAGGGTTGGCCAGTTGGCGTAGGTCGCCGCGCGGCAGCGCCAGCGGTAGAGCTTCTGGTTGTCGCCGGTCATGCTCCAGTGGATGTCGTCCCCGCGCGGCGCTTCGGCAAAGCCGAGGGCAAAGCGGTTTGGAATGTAGGTGAAGCCTTCCACCATCAGCGGGCCGCCCGGCAGATTATCGAGGCCGTAGTCGATCATGTTCAGCGCGGTGAATACCTCGTTGATGCGCACCTTCAGACGGGAGATGACGTCGCAGCCCTGCTCGCTGTGCACGGTCATCGGCAGCAGGCCGTAGCCGACAAACGGGTGATCGGCGCGGGTATCACGGGCGTGGCCGCTGGCGCGCACCATCGGGCCGACGTTGCTGAAGTCGCGGGCGATTTCCGGGTCAAGACGGCCGATGCCCACGGTGCGCTGCTCGATGTTTGGCGTGCTGAGCAGCATGTCCACCAGCTCCTGCACGTCCCGCCGCATCTGCTGCGCCAGCTGGCGGGTCTGGATCATGTCGTCTTTCAGCAGGTCGCGGCGGATCCCGCCGATCAGGTTCAGGCCGTAGGTTTTACGCGCCCCGGTAAGGATCTCCGCCATCTTCATCGACGCCTCGCGCACGCGGAAGAACTGCATAAACCCGGAGTCAAAGCCGACGAAGTGGCAGGCCAGGCCGAGGTTGAGCAGGTGCGAGTGCAGGCGCTCCACCTCCAGCAGAATGGCGCGGATCATCTGCGCGCGTTCCGGCACCACGATCCCCATGCCGTTTTCCACCGAGGTGGTGTAGGCGGTGCTGTGGGCAAAGCCGCAGATGCCGCACACGCGGTCAGAGAGGAACGTGACTTCGTTGTAGCCCATGCGGGTCTCCGCCAGCTTCTCCATGCCGCGGTGGACGTAGAACAGGCGGTAGTCGGCGTCGATAATGTTCTCGCCGTCGACGAACAGGCGGAAGTGGCCCGGTTCGTCGGAGGTAACGTGCAGCGGGCCAATCGGCACCACGTTATTCTTCTTGCTGCCCAGCTCGTTGATGAACTCGTAGGTTTCGCTGTCGGTGGTCGGGGCCGGGCGCTGGCGATAGTCCATGCTGTCCTTGCGCAGCGGATAGAGTTCATCCGGCCAGTCGTCCGGCAGCACCAGGCGACGCTCGTCAGGCAGGCCAACCGGCACCAGACCATACATGTCGCGCACTTCGCGCTCGCCCCAGACGGCGGCAGGCACGCGCGGCGTGACGGAGGGGTATTCCGGTTTAGCCGGATCGACCTCTACGCGCACGGTGATCCAGCACTTCTCGACCTGCTCCATTGACATCACGTAATACACGGCGTAACTGCCGCACAGCTGGCGCTCGTCATTGCCGAACAGCACTGATAGCCAGCCGCCCTGCTGGTAATAGAGAAACTCCACCACTTCCGGCAGATAGTTCACCTTAATGGTGACGGTGATCTGGTCTTTGGTTTGCCAGGACTCCTCCAGCACCACGCCCGGGAAAGCCTGATGCAACGCGGCGAGATACTGCTGACCTTTCTTTTCTTCAGACATAAACACTCTCTTTAATCACGCCACCAGCAAGGAGACGAACGCTAAAAATGCAAAACCAAAACCGGCCCAGGTGATGCGTGACGTTTCGACAAAACGCAGGCGCGCCATGCTGTTTTCAAACAGGGCAATCACCAGCACGCCGAAAATCAGCTTGAGCGCAGCCACCACCACGGCCAGCAGCAGGCCGCCCGCAGAGAAGTGCGTCATCTGCCCCCACGGGAAGAAAACGCCGACGAACATCTGCAACACCACCAGCTGCTTGAGGCTGATGCCCCACTTCAGCACCGCAAAGCCGTAGCCGCTGTATTCGGTGAGCGGCCCCTCCTGTAATTCCTGCTCCGCTTCCGCGAGATCGAACGGCAGCTTGCCCATCTCGATAAAGGTGGCGAACGCGCAGGCGCAGAGCGCCAGCACCAGCGGGAGAGAACGTGAAACCGGCCAGTGGTAAACGGTGTCGGTGATAAAACTGATATGGGTCGAGCCTGCAACCTGTGCGGCAACCCACAGCCCCAGCAGCAGAATTGGCTCAACCAGCACGCCGAGCATCGCTTCGCGGCTGGCGCCGATACCCGTAAACGGGCTGCCGGTATCCAGACCCGCAATCGCAAAGAAGAAACGCGCGATGGCGAAGAGGTAGATCAGCGTAATCAGATCGCCCAGCACCGGCAGCGGCGAGCCCACCGTCACCACCGGCAGCGCGGTGGCGATGGTCAGCATCACGCCCACCATCACAAACGGCGTCAGGCGGAACACCCAGCCTGCGGCGTCCGGCGCGACGCTCTGACGGGAAAGCAGTTTGAAGAGATCGCGGTACTCCTGGAGCACGCCAGGTCCGCGACGGTTGTGCAGCCGGGCGCGCGCCACGCGCGTGATGCCCGACAGCAGCGGCGCGGCGGCGAACAGCACCAGCGCCTGAAGAATTGCCAGTAACAGACTCATGTCAGGCTCCTCGTGAAATGACAATCACCACCAGCACCGCCAGTTCGATCAGCGCCAGGCGGCGGAACAGCACGGGCACAGCGGCACCCTGCCAGCCCGGCACCCAGCCCACCGGGTTCAGCCAGTGGCGCAGCTTCAGCACGGCGGCGAAGTTCTCCTTCACCGGCATAGCGAAACCGTGGGCGGTGATGACCATCGACTGCTCATGTTCGTAGCCGCAGGCCCACGCCGCGCCGCGCGAGCGGGAGGCGAGACGGTCGCGTCTGAAGAACAGCATCAGCACGAACGGCAGGAGCGGCGCGGCAATCAGCAGCAGCGCCATCATCGGCTGGGAAACGACGGTATGCGCCGTGACCAGCGGCAGCGGAATGGCGTGGCCCAGCTGCGGCAGCAACCACGGCGCGGCGACGCCGCCCGCGATGCAGCACAGCGCCAGTGCGACCACGCTTACGCCCATCAGTAGCGGTGCGCAGCAGGCGTTCTCAGCCTCACGCGTACGCGGTGCGCCCAGGAAGGTGACGCCGTAAACCTTCGCCATACACATCACCGCCAGCGCGCCGGTGATCGCCAGGCCCACCGCCAGCAGCGGGCCGAGTAAACGCCCGATAAACGCCTCGCTCTGGCCGAGGGCGAAGAAGGACTGATAAATCACCCACTCGCCGGCAAAGCCGTTCAGCGGCGGCAGCGCAGCCATCGCCATCAGCCCGACCAGCATCGCCAGCGAAATGACGGGCATTTTTTTGCCAATCCCGCCGAGCTTTTCAATATCGCGGTGCCCGGTGCGGAACCAGACGCTGCCCGCACCGAGGAACAGGGTGCTTTTAAACAGACTGTGGTTGATAAGGTGATACAGACCGCCAATAAACCCGGCGGCAATCAGCGCCGGCTGGTTGAGCGCCAGCCCGGTGACGCCCGCGCCCATGCCGAGCAGGATAATCCCGATGTTCTCCAGGGTGTGGTACGCCAGCAGACGCTGGATGTTGTGCTCCATCAGCGCGTAGAGGCCACCGACGAACGCGGTGATCATCCCCGCAATCAGCAGCGCCACGCCCCACCACAGCGGCGGCTGACCGCCCGACAGGGTTATCATCAGGATGCCGAACAGACCGACCTTCATCACCACGGTGGAGAACAGCGCAGCGGCCGGGGCTGAGGCATTGGCATGCGCCTGCGGCACCCAGCCGTGCAGCGGGATTATCCCGGCCAGCAGGCCAAAACCGACTACGCCCAACAGCCAGACGTCGTTGCCCAGCGGCTGGCCGTTAAGCACGGCAAAATCCAGCGTGCCGAAACGCTGCCACACCAGCCAGCAGGCCAGCGCCAGCAGCAGCGTACCGAGACGTCCGAGCGCAAACCACAGCTTGCCGGAGGCGCTGCATCCGGTCAGGAACACGCCGCACAGGGCCATGATTTCTGCCATCACCACCAGCGCGCCGAGGTTGCTGGCGATAACGGTACAGACCGCGGCGGCCATCAACAGGTTAACCAGCAGGCCGTTGGATTTGGTGTGCTGATGTCGGTGCCAGTCGATATTAAACAGGCTGATAAACAGTCCGCACAGGCCAAAGGTTATCAGCCAGATGGCGTTCAGCGGCGTAAGCTCAACGGCGTGGTGAATCAGCGGGATGAGGGTGTCGACGGACTGGCCGTCGATCAGGACAACCCCGCCCGCCGCCAGCGTCATCAGGCTGCCGACCGCCCCGCCGATACCGGCGATCACGCCGCTCAGCGTTTTATGGAAGGAGAGGAGCAGCGCCAGGACAGCGGCGGCGGCAAACCAGGCCACACCGCTGGTCATCATAACTATCGCGTTCATTTCGCCCCCTCGTTAAGCGCCCGCAGCAGCGAAAGATCGCCGACGTCGGTATTGATGGTCAGCTCGCGCTTGCGTTTGCTGGTGCGAGCGATGTCGCGGATGTTGACCAGGACCAGCGCCCGGGTCGGGCAGGTCCGCACGCAGGCCGGACCCTGCTCATCGAAGCTGCACAGATCGCACTTCACCGCAACGGCGCGAATGCCCGGCACCCAGTCCAGCAGCGTACTCACGCGTGCCGGAGCTGGTGGCGCAGGCGGCGCTTTTGGGGTATTGGCATTCGCCGGAATATGCAGCGGACGGCTGCCGGAAAACTCAATAGCGCCGAACGGACAGGCGATGCCGCACAGCTTGCAGCTCACGCACAGGCTTTCGTTCAGCTGTACCGCGCCGTCAACGCGGGTGATGGCATTGACAGGACAGACGCCCGCGCACGGGGCGTCTTCACAGTGGTGACAGAGCTGCGGGGCAGACTCTTTCTCATTACGCATGACGCGCAGGCGCGGCATGGACTGTAGCCCGTGCAGGCGGTGCGTTTCTGAGCACGCCGCCTCACAGGTCCGACAGCCAATACAGACCGTCGAGTCAGCAATTACAAAACGGTTCACCGGGTCATCCTCTGGTGATGGTCATTTTTGACGAAAAAAACTGTCTTATCGACACTTCTCGACACTCGCTTTTCAGGCCACGTTCGCGGAGGATTTTCCGTCGATCAGCTGTTTCAGGTTGACTGGCCTGTCATGCTCAACGGCGGCGTAGAGGCCGTTATAAACCGGCGCGATTTTCTCCAGATAGTGCTCCAGCACCTGCTGGCGATCGCGGTTGCTGACGTGACCGTCCACCATGCCGTCCGCCATCAGCTGCGCCCGGGCGATGCAGTGTCTGTCGCCCTCTTTCGTCTCGACGTAGTACTCAATCGTGTGGCTGTTGAAGGTCTCCGCCAGGGTGACGTAAATCGTAAAGTGGCCGAACAGGACAAAACGCATATCCCCCTGCGCCGCACAGCTCATGGCGTGATGCAGATGGGCCTTCGACAGCGTGATCCCCTGGATCAGTGAATTGCAGTACAGGTGCCATTGCTCCTGGAGCTGCTGATGACGTTGCGCGATGTAATCCGCTTTTTCGCTAATTTCCCAAATAGTCATAAAAGGTATCCGGTTAATGGAGTTAGCGGCTGTTAAGCAGATTTCGTGCCAGTTTTTAATTTGTTGATTTAAATGGTTTTTAAAGAGATGCGCACTGTCACCGCCGCGGTGTCGACGTGTCATTTCGACAGCGTTGACATCGTCACGCCGTAACGCAAATCAAGCTGGCACCGTTATTGCATTGAAGGGGCAATTCATTAAGGAGGCGTCATGCACGAAATCACCCTCTGCCAGCGGGCACTGGAACTTATCGAACAGCAGGCATTGCAAAACCACGCGAAACGCGTCACCGGCGTCTGGCTGAAGGTCGGGGCGTTTTCCTGCGTCGAGACCAGCGCCCTCACCTTCTGTTTTGAGCTGGTGTGCCGCGGCACGCTGGCGGAAGGGTGCGAGCTGCATATCGACGAGCAGCAGGCGGAGTGCTGGTGCGAGCAGTGTCAGCAGTACGTCACGCTGCTGTCATCGAAGGTACAGCGCTGTCCGCAGTGCCAGAGCAGCGGGCTGCGCATCGTGGCGGATGACGGTATGCAGATCCAACGCCTCGAAATCGAGAAGGAGTAATGTATGTGTAGTACCTGCGGTTGCGCTGAAGGCAACCTGTATATAGAAGGGGATGAACACCGTCCCCACTCCGCGTTTCGCTCCGCGCCCTTTTCTCCTGCCCCGCGTCCCGCGGCGGCCCTGACCGGCATCACCTTTGCCCCGCAGCGTTCCGACGCGGGCGACCTCCATTACGGCCACGGCGAAGCGGGTACGCACGCGCCGGGCATCAGCCAGCGCCAGATGCTGGAGGTGGAGATCAACGTGCTGGACAAGAATAACCAGCTCGCCGCCCGCAATCGCGCCCGCTTTGCCGCGCGCGAACAGCTGGTGCTGAACCTGGTCTCCAGCCCCGGCTCCGGTAAAACCACGCTGCTGACCGAAACCCTCAAACGGCTGAATAAACGCGTCTCCTGCGCCGTGATCGAAGGTGACCAGCAAACGGTAAACGACGCGGCGCGCATCCGCGAAACCGGTACGCCTGCGATTCAGGTCAACACCGGGAAAGGGTGCCACCTGGACGCGCAGATGATTGCCGACGCCGCCCCGCGCCTGCCGCTGGCGGATAACGGTATCCTGTTTATTGAAAACGTCGGCAACCTGGTCTGCCCGGCAAGCTTCGACCTCGGCGAGCGGCATAAAGTGGCGGTGCTCTCGGTGACCGAAGGGGAAGACAAGCCGCTTAAATATCCGCATATGTTTGCCGCCGCCTCCCTCATGCTGCTGAACAAGGTCGACCTGCTGCCGTACCTGAATTTCGACGTGGATAAGTGCCTGGCTTACGCCCGGGAAGTGAACCCGGACATTGAGATCCTGCTGGTTTCCGCCACGCGCGGCGACGGGATGGACGCCTGGCTGAACTGGCTGGAGAACGAACGATGTGCATAGGCGTCCCCGGACAAATTCATTCCCTCGACGGCAATCAGGCCAAAGTGGAGGTCTGCGGCATCCTGCGCGATGTCGACCTGACGCTGGTAGGCAGCCACGATGAGACCGGCGCAACGCGTCTCGGCCAGTGGGTGCTGGTCCACGTGGGTTTTGCCATGAGCGTGATTAATGAGGAAGAAGCCCGCGACACGCTGGATGCGCTACAGAATATGTTTGACGTCGAGCCGGACGTGGGCGCCCTGCTGTATGGCGAGGAGCGATAACACATGCGTTACGTTGATGAATATCGCGCGCCGGAGCAGGTGTTGCAGCTTATCGATCGCCTGAAAACCCGCGCCTCGCTGCTGGACTACACGAAAGAAAAACCGCTGCGGATCATGGAGGTGTGCGGCGGACACACCCACGCCATCTTTAAATTTGGCCTCGACCAGCTGCTGCCGGAGAACATCGAGTTTATCCACGGCCCCGGCTGCCCGGTGTGCGTGCTGCCGATGGGGCGCATCGACAGCTGTATCGACATCGCCAGCCGCCCCGGTGTGATTTTTTGCACCTTTGGCGACGCCATGCGTGTACCGGGAAAAAATGGCTCGCTGCTCCAGGCGAAGGCGCGCGGCGCAGACGTGCGGATCGTCTACTCACCGATGGATGCCCTGACGCTGGCGATGGCTAATCCTGAGCGTAAGGTCGTCTTTTTCGGGCTGGGTTTTGAAACCACCATGCCCGCCACCGCCATTACCCTCCAGCAGGCGAAAGCCCGCAACGTCACTAACTTTTACTTTTTCTGCCAGCACATCACGCTTATTCCCACGCTGCGCAGCCTGCTTGAAGCGCCGGATAACGGTATCGACGCGTTTCTGGCGCCGGGCCACGTCAGCATGGTGATCGGCACAGAAGCCTACGGTTTTATCGCTGAACAGTACAATCGTCCGTTAGTGGTGGCTGGTTTCGAGCCACTTGATCTACTGCAAGGCGTGACCATGCTGGTTGAGCAGAAAATAGCGGCCCTGAGTGCGGTGGAAAATCAGTATCGTCGCGTGGTGCCCGATGCAGGTAACAGACGGGCACAGCAGGCCATAGCCGACGTGTTTAGCGTCGAAGGCGACAGCGAGTGGCGCGGACTGGGGCTGATTGCCGAATCCGGCGTGCACCTGACGCCCACGTATCGCGCCTTCGACGCCGAAGCGCATTTCCGCCCGCAGCCGCAGCAGGTGTGCGACGATCCCCGCGCCCGCTGTGGCGACGTACTCACCGGCAAATGCAAACCTCATCACTGCCCGTTATTTGGCAACGCCTGTAACCCGCAAACCGCGTTTGGCGCGCTGATGGTCTCTTCCGAAGGGGCATGCGCCGCGTGGTATCACTATCGCAACCAGGAGTGTGAAGCATGAACACGGTGGAAATGGCGCACGGAAGCGGTGGACAGGCGATGCAGCAGCTGATTAACCGGCTGTTTATGGAAGCCTTTAATAACCCCTGGCTCGCCGAGCAGGAAGATCAGGCGCGTATTGACCTCGCGGCCCTGACCGCCCACGGTGACAGGCTGGCGTTCTCTACCGACAGCTACGTGATTGACCCGCTGTTCTTCCCGGGAGGCGATATCGGCAAGCTCGCCGTCTGCGGCACGGCAAACGACGTCGCCGTCAGCGGCGCGATCCCCCGCTACCTCTCCTGCGGGTTTATCCTCGAAGAAGGGTTACCGATGGAGACGCTCACGGCGGTGGTCAACAGCATGGCGCACACCGCCCGCGAGGCGGGGATCGCCATCGTCACCGGGGATACCAAGGTGGTACAGCGCGGCGCGGCGGATAAGCTCTTCATCAACACCGCCGGGATGGGGGCGATCCCTGCCGACATTCACTGGAGCGCGCAGCAGCTTTGCGCAGGCGACGTGCTGATTGTCAGCGGCACGCTGGGCTGCCACGGGGCAACCATCCTGAACCTGCGCGAAGGCCTGGGGCTGGATGGCGAGCTGCGCAGTGACTGCGCGGTACTCACGCCGCTGATCCAGACGCTGCGCGACATGTCGGGCGTAAAAGCCCTGCGCGACGCCACGCGGGGCGGCGTGAATGCCGTCGTGCACGAGTTCGCGGCAAGCTGCGGCTGCGGGATTGAGCTGACCGAGCGCGGCCTGCCCGTTAAGCCCGCCGTGCGCGGGCTGTGCGAGCTATTAGGGCTAGACCCGCTTAACTTTGCCAATGAGGGCAAGCTGGTGATCGGCGTGGAACGCGCGGCGGCGGAAGCCGTACTTGCACAGCTGCGCGCACATCCTTTAGGGAAAGACGCGGCCATCATCGGCGACGTGGTTGAGCGCAAAGGGGTGCGCCTGACCGGGCTTTACGGCGTGAAGCGCACGCTGGATCTGCCGCACGCTGAACCGTTACCCCGAATTTGCTAGACCGCGCCAAAAGCGGTCAGCGCTGAATTTCTCTTTTTGCCAGTTTCTATTGGAAAGCAACAATGCCGTATACACCGATGAGCGATCTTGGACAGCAGGGCCTGTTTGACATCACGCGCACACTTTTACAACAGCCCGATCTCGGCGCGCTGAGCGATGCCCTGACGCGGCTGGTCAGGCAATCAGCGCTGGCGGACAGCGCCGCCATTGTGCTCTGGCATAGCGCAACCCACCGCGCGAGCTATTTCTCAACGCGTGATAACGGCAAAATCTTCGAATATGAAGATGAAACGTTTCTGGCCCACGGTCCGGTGCGGCGTATTCTCTCCCGCCCGGAAGCGCTGCACTGCAATTTTGACCAGTTTCGCCAGGCCTGGCCGAAGCTGGCAGAGAGCAATCTTTACCACCCGTTCGGCCACTACAGCATGCTGCCGCTGGCGGTGGAAGGGCAAATTTTTGGCGGCTGCGAGTTTATCCGCGATACCGACCAGCCCTGGAGCGAGGCGGAGTACGAACGCCTGCACACCTTTACCCAGATTGTGGCCGTTGTCGCGGAGCAGATCCAAAGCCGCGTCACCAATAACGTGGACTACGACCTGCTGAGCCGCGAGCGCGATAACTTCCGCATTCTGGTTGCCATCACCAACGCCGTGCTCTCCCGCCTGGACATGGATGAGCTGGTCAGCGAAGTGTCAAAAGAGATCCATCACTATTTTAAAATCGATGCCATCAGCATTGCGCTACGCGGCAACCGGAAAGGCAAGCTGAACATCTACTCCACCCACTACCTTGATGAAGCCAACCCGGCGCACGAGCAGAGCGAAGTGGACGAAGCGGGAACGCTGTCCGAGCGGGTATTTAAAAGCAAAGAGATCCTGCTGCTCAATCTCAATGAACAGGATCCGGTAGCCCCCTACGAGCGGATGTTGTTCAACACCTGGGGCAACAAGATCCAGACCCTGTGCCTGCTGCCGCTGATGTCCGGCAACACCATGCTCGGCGTGCTTAAACTGGCGCAGTGCGATGAGGCCGTATTTACCACCGCCAACCTGAAGCTGCTGCGCCAGATCGCCGAGCGTATCTCCATTGCGCTGGATAACGCCCTCGCCTATCAGGAGATCCACCGCCTGAAGGAGAGGCTGGTGGACGAAAACCTGGCGCTGACCGAGCAGCTCAACAACGTGGACAGCGAGTTTGGCGAAATCATCGGACGCAGCGATGCCATGTACAGCGTCCTTAAGCAGGTGGAAATGGTGGCGCAGAGCGACAGCACGGTGCTGATCCTCGGTGAAACCGGTACCGGGAAAGAGCTGATTGCCCGGGCGATCCACAACCTGAGCAACCGCAATAGCCGCCGGATGGTGAAGATGAACTGCGCGGCGATGCCTGCGGGCTTACTGGAAAGCGACCTGTTCGGCCACGAGCGTGGCGCCTTTACCGGCGCCAGCAGCCAGCGGCTGGGCCGTTTTGAACTGGCGGATAAAAGCTCGTTGTTCCTCGACGAAGTGGGCGATATGCCGCTGGAGCTTCAGCCCAAGCTGCTGCGCGTTTTGCAGGAGCAGGAGTTCGAGCGCCTCGGCAGCAACAAGCTGATCCAGACCGACGTGCGTCTGATTGCCGCCACCAATCGCGATCTGAAAAAAATGGTCGCCGACCGCGAGTTTCGCAGCGATCTTTACTATCGCCTGAACGTCTTCCCGATCTGCCTGCCGCCGCTGCGCGAGCGCCCGGAAGATATTCCGCTGCTGGTAAAAGCCTTTACCGCGAAGATTGCCCGCCGGATGGGGCGAAATATCGACAGTATTCCTGCCGAAACGCTACGCACACTCTCGGCGATGGAGTGGCCGGGGAACGTGCGCGAGCTGGAAAACGTCATTGAGCGCGCGGTCCTGCTGACCCGCGGGAACGTGCTCCAGCTCTCCCTGCCAGAGGTTACTCTCTCTGAAACGACCGTGACCGCAACCGAGCTTGCGAAAGAGGGAGAAGATGAATATCAGCTCATTATGCGAGTGCTGAAGGAGACCAACGGCGTGGTAGCCGGACCGAAAGGTGCGGCGCAACGGCTGGGGCTGAAGCGTACCACCCTGCTCTCGCGCATGAAGCGTCTGGGAATCGATAAAGAGAGCCTGAATTAACCCGTCATTCCGGCGACGTCGCCCTGCGCGTAATTTGTCGCCCACTGCGGCGCGGAGCCGGTTATTTTTTGGGCCGATACTTTTCGGGTAATTCCGGAACCGGACGGCGATCGTCGATCAGATGACGGATGGTCAGAATCGGATGGCGCCATAACATACGTGGCCCTGCCCAGCGCATCACCTGCTTCATCTCTTCCCGTCGGGCGGGCTGATAACAGTGCACAGGGCACTGTTTGCAGGCAGGTTTTTCCTCACCAAACACGCATTTATCCAGCCGCTTATCGGCATAAGCCTTGAGCGCTGAATAGTGCCCCTCTTCTTTTATGGCGTGCGGACACCTGTTTTCGTACAGGGCGATCATTCTGGCGATCGTCTTTTTTTCTCGTGAAATACGTTTACCGGACATAACGTCGTCCTCAACAATAAAGTGCATTTATAATACCCTTTTATCCGCACATTTTCAGTCATTGCATTCCATTTTCTGAAGCGCCCTTCCAGAATTACCCCGCCCCCCGCTGCGTTTTACTGGTATTTTATACAGGCATAAATAACCACCTTTGACCGCATTCACCGGAGAGCTTATGCAAGAGATCGCGATCGCCAAACCCTATCGTCACTTGAAAGTGGGTTACTTCAGAAAACGTCATGAAGACCGTAAAACGAAAATTCCAAAACGCTACAGCGTACACGCAGCGCTGAGCCTGAAAGGCGACTGGCTTGAGCAAGCGGGATTTACCACCAACTCGCAGGTTCGGGTGGGCGTCGAGCACGGGAAAATCATCATTGAATTAATGGTGGAAGATGCCTCGTAAAGTCGTGACTTTTTTCTGCGCCGCACCTTTTTTTCATGCGACAATAGAAGGAACAATCGGCCATTGAGCCGCTCAAAGCGTAATATTTTCAAAGAAATGGATATCATAACTCCATGAGCACAATCGACAATTTCGACGCGCATACGCCAATGATGCAGCAGTACCTGAAGCTGAAAGCACAGCATCCGGAAATTTTGCTGTTTTACCGTATGGGCGATTTTTACGAGCTTTTTTATGACGATGCGAAACGTGCGTCTCAGCTGCTCGACATTTCCCTGACGAAACGTGGCGCGTCGGCAGGCGAGCCCATCCCGATGGCAGGTATCCCGCATCACGCGGTTGAAAACTATCTGGCGAAGCTGGTGAACCAGGGTGAGTCTGTCGCTATCTGCGAACAAATTGGCGACCCGGCCACGTCGAAAGGCCCCGTTGAGCGCAAGGTCGTACGCATCGTGACGCCGGGAACCATCAGCGATGAGGCCCTGCTTCAGGAGCGCCAGGATAACCTGCTGGCGGCGATCTGGCAGGACGGTAAAGGGTTTGGCTACGCCACGCTGGATATCAGCTCCGGTCGTTTTCGCCTGAGTGAACCGGCTGACCGTGAAACCATGGCGGCTGAACTACAGCGCACCAATCCGGCAGAACTGCTTTATGCAGAGGATTTCGCCGAGACGGCGCTGATTGAAGGTCGCCGCGGCCTGCGTCGTCGTCCACTGTGGGAGTTCGAAATTGATACCGCGCGCCAGCAGCTGAACCTGCAATTTGGCACGCGAGATTTGATTGGCTTTGGCGTAGAAAACGCCCCGCGCGGGCTGTGTGCCGCAGGCTGCCTGTTGCAGTACGTTAAGGATACGCAGCGTACCGCCCTGCCCCATATCCGTTCCATTACCATGGAGCGTCAGCAGGACAGCATCATCATGGATGCCGCCACGCGCCGCAACCTGGAGATCACTCAGAACCTCGCTGGCGGCATGGAAAATACGCTGGCGTCGGTTCTCGACAGCACGGTTACCCCCATGGGCAGCCGTATGCTCAAACGCTGGCTGCATATGCCGATCCGCAATACCGACACGCTGATCGGTCGCCAGCAAACCATTGCCGCATTGCAGGATCGTTACACCGACTTGCAGCCGGTGCTGCGTCAGGTGGGTGATCTTGAGCGTATCCTGGCGCGCCTGGCACTGCGCACCGCGCGTCCACGCGATCTCGCCCGTATGCGCCACGCGTTCCAGCAGTTGCCGGAACTGCGCGCCCAGCTGGGAGAGATCGACAGCGCGCCAGTGCAGAAGCTGCGCGAAACCATGGGCGAATTTACCGAGCTTCGCGAACTGCTGGAACGCGCCATCATTGATGCGCCGCCTGTTCTGGTGCGGGATGGCGGGGTTATTGCTCCAGGTTATAACAAAGAGCTGGACGAATGGCGTGCGCTGGCCGATGGCGCGACGGATTATCTGGATAAGCTGGAAATCCGCGAGCGTGAACGTCTGGGGCTCGACACCCTGAAAGTCGGCTACAACGCGGTACACGGTTACTATATCCAGATCAGCCGTGGGCAGAGCCACCTGGCACCTATTCACTACGTTCGCCGCCAGACGCTGAAAAATGCCGAGCGCTATATTATTCCCGAGCTGAAAGAGTACGAAGACAAAGTGCTCACGTCGAAAGGTAAAGCGCTGGCGCTGGAGAAACAGCTGTATGACGAGCTGTTCGACATCCTGATGCCGCACCTGGCTGACCTGCAACTGAGCGCCGCTGCGCTGGCCGAGCTGGATGTCCTGGTAAACCTGGCCGAGCGCGCCGATACGCTGAACTACACCTGTCCGACCTTTACTGACAAACCCGGCATTCGCATTACCGAAGGCCGCCACCCGGTGGTTGAGCAGGTGCTGAACGAACCGTTTATTGCCAACCCGTTGAACCTGTCACCGCAGCGAAGAATGCTGATCATTACCGGCCCCAACATGGGCGGTAAAAGCACCTATATGCGCCAGACAGCCCTTATCGCGCTGCTCGCCTACATCGGCAGCTACGTTCCGGCGCAGAAAGTTGAGATTGGCCCTATCGACCGTATCTTCACCCGTGTGGGTGCGGCGGACGATCTGGCGAGCGGTCGCTCTACCTTTATGGTCGAGATGACCGAAACCGCCAACATTCTGCATAACGCGACAGAGAACAGTCTGGTGTTGATGGACGAAGTAGGACGCGGTACCTCCACCTATGACGGCCTGTCCCTGGCCTGGGCGTGCGCGGAAAGTCTGGCAAATAAAATCAAGGCGCTGACGCTGTTCGCAACGCACTATTTCGAACTGACACAGCTGCCAGAGAAAATGGAAGGCGTGGCTAACGTCCACCTTGATGCGCTTGAGCACGGCGACACCATCGCCTTTATGCACACGGTGCAGGACGGCGCGGCAAGCAAGAGTTATGGCCTGGCCGTCGCGGCGCTGGCGGGCGTGCCGAAAGAGGTGATCAAGCGCGCGCGTCAGAAACTGCGTGAGCTGGAAAGTTTGTCACCGAATGCGGCGGCGACGCAGATAGATGGTACGCAGATGTCACTGCTGGCGGTCCCGGAAGAGACCTCTCCGGCCGTGGAAGCGCTGGAAAATCTCGACCCGGATTCCCTGACGCCGCGACAGGCGCTGGAGTGGATTTATCGGTTGAAGAGTCTGGTTTAGTTCTCTGCGGTCTTTTTTGCCGGGTGACGGCTTCGCCTTACCCGGCCTACAAAACCCGTAGGCCCGGTAAGCGTAGCGCCACCGGGCAAAGGACCGCACAATATTATCGCCCGGTAAGCGCAGCCGCCACCGGGCTTTTTTTACAGCAGCGGCGGGATCGTCGGCACCTGCGGCGCCTCATCAATATCCTTCTGCGTCATGCGGAACGCTTCCGGGTAATGCTCGCGGCTGGTACGGCGCAGCGGTTCGGTATCGCGCCAGGTATACAGACAGTGCTGACACTGGTATACCGTCCAGACACCTTTCACCGGTGATGTTGCCATCACTTCAATATGTTCATCGGCACAACGTGGACAAATCATTTTTTCCTCCTTATTGACGTGCCGCCAGCATCGCGGTCAGTTTTTCGGCCCAGGCTTTGGTTTCAGGGAGATCCTGTACCGGCTGGCTGTAGTGACCACGGTTGTCCGGGGCAACAGGGGTGGTGGCATCAATGATCAGCTTGTCAGTGATCCCCGCCGGGCTGGAGCCAGGGTCAAGCTCGAGCACAGACATATTCGGTAGCTGCACCAGATCGCCTGCCGGATTGACCTTCGATGACAGCGCCCACATCACCTGCGGCAGGTTAAACGGATCGACATCTTCATCCACCATAATCACCATCTTCACGTAACCCAGACCGTGTGGCGTGGTCATGGCGCGGAGCCCGACCGCACGGGCAAAACCGCCGTAACGCTTTTTAGTGGAGATAATCGCCAGCAGACCGTGGGTGTACATGGCGTTTACCGCCTGCACTTCCGGGAATTCAGCCTTCAGCTGCTGATAGAGCGGTACGCAGGTGGCGGGCCCCATCAGATAATCAATCTCGGTCCACGGCATGCCCAGGTAGAGAGATTCGAAAATCGGTTTAGTGCGGTAAGAAACTTTGTCGATACGCACAACCGTCATGTTGCGCCCGCCGGAGTAGTGACCGGTAAACTCACCGAAGGGCCCTTCAATTTCACGTTTCCGGCCTTCAATCACCCCTTCCAGGATCACTTCCGACCCCCACGGCACATCGAAACCGGTCAGCGGAGCCGTCGCAATCGGATACGGGCTTTCACGTAGCGCACCGGCCATCTCATACTCGGATTGATCGTATTTCAGCGGCGTGGCGCCCATCAGAGTGATGATCGGATCGTTACCCAGCGTAATGGCAATTGGCAGGTCTTCGCCGCGCTCTTCTGCCTTATGCAGATGCAACGCAATATCGTGCATCGGCACCGGTTGCAGGCCGAGCTTACGCTTGCCCTTCACTTCCATACGATAGATCCCGACGTTCTGCTTGCCGAAGTGATCGGGGTCGAGCGGATCGCGGGAGACAACGCATGCTTTATCGAGATAAAAGCCCCCGTCACCGTCGTTCAGGCGGAACAGCGGCAGAATGTCGAACAGGTTAATGTCTTCCCCGTCCACCGTGTTCTGCGCCCAGGCCGGGTTTGCACGACGCTCTGGCGCGACGGGAAATTTGTCCCAGCGACGAATAAACTCGTCGATCTGTTTTTTCACCGGGGTATTCGCCGGCAGCCCCATCGAAATAGCGTGGTTTTGCCACGAGCCGATAGTGTTCATCACCACACGGGCATCGGTGAAACCGCGAATATTATCGAACCACAGCGCAGGCGCGCCATCGCCAATGCGCCCGGTAGCGTTGGCGGCCGCCGCTAAATCCGGCTCAGCGTTTACCTCTTCCTCAATTTTCAGCAGCTGCCCTTGCTCATCGAGCGCCTGCAAGAAGCTTCTCAAATCATCAAATGCCATCTTTATTCTCCTGTGAAAAATGTTTCGCTGCCTGCAAACCTTCCCAGCGCCGGGCTTTTTTATGCTCCAGACCAAACTGGTCGAGAACGCGGGTCACGATATGCTGGGTAATGTCATCGGCGGTTTGCGGGTGGTTGTAGTACGCAGGCATAGGCGGCACCATCGCCACGCCCATGCGGGAAAGGGCAAGCATGTTCTCGAGATGGATGGTGCTGAGCGGCGTCTCACGGGGAACCAGCACCAGCTTGCGTCCCTCTTTCAGCACCACGTCTGCCGCACGCCCTACCAGCCCTTCGGCGTAGCCCGCGCGGATACCCGCAAGCGTTTTCATGCTGCACGGGATGACGATCATGCCGTCGGTGCGAAACGAGCCGGAGGAGATGGTGGCAGCCTGATCGGCCGGGCTATGGACGACATCCGCCAGGGCAGCAACGTCATGCGCAGTGAAGGGCGTTTCCAGCTCAATCGTGGTTTTTGCCCACTTCGACATCACCAGATGCGTTTCCACCTCCGGCATTTCCCGCAGCGCCTGCAACAACGCCACGCCTAATGGCGCACCCGTTGCGCCCGTCATTCCCACAATCAATCTCATTCAGCACCTCAATTAGTTTGTTCGTATACGAACATATTAATTAAACTACGCCTTGATCCTGCTGCTGACAAGATCGTTCGTATACGATCACACTAATCGCTAAAAAACTCTCGCGTTAAAATTCAGCCCGAGAGCGGCTATCATAGAGGGAGTATTTTTCCGTCGGAGTGTCCATGGAGTTAAGACAAGAAGCTTTCCACCTGCTACGTCAGCTTTTTCAACAGCATACAGCCCAGTGGCAGCACGCATTGCCGGAACTGACCAAGCCACAATATGCGGTGATGCGGTCAATTGCTGAAAATCCTGGCATTGAGCAGGTTGCCCTGACTGAAGTCGCGGTGAGCACCAAAGCGACGCTGGCAGAAATGCTGAGCCGCATGGAAGCACGCGGCCTGGTCAGGCGCGAGCACGATCCGGCGGACAAGCGCCGTCGGTTTGTCTTTCTGACGGCCGAAGGTGAGGCCCTGCTTGAGAGCAGTAAACCGATTGGAAATGAGGTGGATGAGGCGTTTTTAGGGCGCCTTAACGGCGCGGAACGAGAGCAATTTTCAGCGCTCATTAAAAAGATGATGCAGGATTAAGTAACCCTGACGCGCATAAAATCAATAAATGTTCGCACTTTCGCGGGCACATGCCGGGCATCAGGATAAACGGCATAGATGCCCTGCTGAGCGAACGTGTACGCCGGTAACAGCGAGACCAGTTCCCCTGCATCCAGTGCGTTTCGCACCAGCCACTCCGGCAGCAGCGCCACTCCACATCCCGCGAGGGCAAAAGCCATCAGCGTCTGGGCGCTGTCTGCATACAGGCGCGGCGCTCTCTTGATCTCAAAGGAAACCGACTGCCCATCAACGCCTCTCACCTGCCAGCGCAGCGGAGAGGTTAAACGCTCGTGAATGATCCAGTCCGCTTCCGCCAGCTGCTCCAGCGAGTTAACCGGATGGTTTGCCAGCCAGCCTGGCGTTGCCACGGGAAGGATGGTGAAGGAGGTCATCAACGCGGCGTGGTAGCGCGAATCTGCAAGCGTGCCGAGCCGGATAGCGACATCGAAGCGCTCGGCGATAAGATCGGCATGCAAAGAGGACGAGACATGCCGCACGCGGAGATCCGGGTGCAGCTGGCTAAATTCAGCCAGCAAAGGCACCACCACCTGCGAGCCATATTCGGGCGTGGTGGTGATCCGCAGTTCTCCCGTCAGCCCGGCGTGGTTGGCGCGAACATCATCCTGCAATCGCTCTGCATCCCGTAACAGCATCACGCTTCGTTGATGAAAGAGCTTCCCCGCCTCGGTCAGCGTCAGGCGTCGGGTGGTTCGCAGCAACAGGGTGACGCCCAGCTCCTCTTCAAGCTGACGAATATGAAAGCTGACCACCGCTTTTGTCAGCCCCATCGCCTCCGCTGCGGCGGTGAAACTGCCGGTGTCCGCTACGGCGATAAACATCGCCGTACGCTGTAAATTAAGCATCGCTTGCCTGGTTAACTGTCAAAATAATGTTGACAGTATATCGTGCTTTGTCGCGTTTATCCGTAACGCGCGGGCCGATACGATACGCCACCTCACCGGAGGAACTTCCATGACGTATCGCAGCAAAATCGCCGTCGTCTTTCTGCTCGGCTTTTTCCTTGATTTGATAAACATGTTTATTGCCAGTATCGCCTTTCCGGCGATGGCTCGTGCTTTCAATACCACACCTTCCGCGCTTGCCTGGGTAAGTAACGGATACATTGCCGGGCTGACGCTAGTCATCCCTTTCAGCAGTATCCTGACGCGCCGCGTCGGGCCGAAGCGCGTTATCCTGCTCTCACTGCTTCTCTTTAGCGCGGCCTCCGTTGCGGCGGGTCTCTCATCTTCGCTGGAAAGTCTGATTGCCTGGCGAGTCGTACAGGGCGCCGGAGGGGGTTTACTGATCCCGGTTGGTCAGGCGCTGACCTGGCAACAGTTTAAGCCTCATGAGCGGGCCAGACTCTCCTCGGCGGTGATGCTGGTCGCACTGCTTGCCCCCGCGTGCTCACCGGCTGTGGGCGGTATGCTGGTTCAGACATTCAGCTGGCGCTGGATATTTTTTGCCACCCTGCCCGTCGCCATTGTCACCTTTGCTTTGGCCTGCGCGTGGCTTAAAACAGAACCGTCGCCGATAAACACCACCAGGACAGTAAACCTGTCTTTGCTGACGGATCCGCTGTTGCGCTTATCCATGCTTATCTATGTGTGCGTACCCGGCATTTTTATCGGCGTGAACGTAACGGGCATGTATTACCTCCAGAGCGAGGCCAATATGACACCCGCCGCAACGGGCATGCTTATGCTGCCGTGGTCTGTGGCTTCGTTTGTGGCTATCACCGCGACAGGACGCTATTTCAACCGTATCGGCCCCCGGCCGCTGGTGGTCATCGGTTGCCTGTTGCAGGCGACGGGCATTCTGCTTTTAGTTAACGTCGGCCCGGCAATGCTGCTACCTGCCGTTGCGTTTGCGCTGATGGGCGCGGGGGGAAGCCTTTGCAGCAGTACGGCTCAGAGCAGCGCGTTTTTGACGATGCGACCGGAAGATATGCCCGATGCCAGCGCGCTATGGAATCTGAATCGTCAGTTGAGCTTTTTTGCGGGCGCTCTGCTGCTGGCGCAGGCGCTGAGCTTCATGCAGGATTATGTCGCGCCGCTGGCCGCCTGGCACGGGATGTTTGTTTTTGCCGCAGTCATCACCCTACTGCCCGTACTGTACGTCTACCGTCTTAACAACACGCAGTTACTTGCGCAACTGCAACAGGAGCAACCATGACCCATTTCGAACAAGAGATCCTCGACATTCACGTCGCCCTTGAAAACTGGTTAGGTGCAGGCGAAGGCGATCGGGACGCCCTGCTCGCCCGTTTCCGTCCGGATTTTCTGATGGTTCCACCGAGTGGCAACCCTTTAGATCATCACGCGCTTGCCCAATTTTTATATGCGCAGCGGGGAACCCGACCGGGGCTCAGGATCGACATTGATGCGTTAACAACGCTTCAGAC
Organism: Enterobacter cloacae complex sp. 397G4; assembly: GCF_050031515.1. Classification (NCBI taxonomy): domain Bacteria; kingdom Pseudomonadati; phylum Pseudomonadota; class Gammaproteobacteria; order Enterobacterales; family Enterobacteriaceae; genus Enterobacter; species Enterobacter cloacae complex sp. 397G4. Next base: position 3,818,325 of record NZ_JBLGWE010000001.1, read on the forward strand.
ATGGGACAACGGCGCAGTGCTCCATTACCGGGAGACGCAAACCCGGCCAGGCCAGCCCGTCAACGTGCGCTGGTCAACCGCAGTGCTTAATCAGGAAGGGGATAACATCACCTGGCGTTTGCTGCACGAAACGGCGCAGCCGTAAGGCATAAAAAAGGCCCGTCTCACGACGGGCCTTTTCTGACGAATGGTTGCTTACTCGCGGAACAGCGCTTCGATATTCAGACCTTGCCCTTGCAGGATTTCACGCAGGCGACGTAGTCCTTCAACCTGAATCTGACGAACACGTTCACGGGTCAGGCCAATCTCACGACCGACGTCTTCCAGTGTCGCAGCTTCATACCCCAGTAAACCGAAACGACGTGCCAGCACTTCACGCTGTTTGGCGTTCAGTTCGAACAGCCATTTGACGATGCTCTGTTTCATGTCATCGTCCTGCGTGGTGTCTTCCGGGCCGTTGTCTTTTTCATCGGCCAGGATGTCCAGCAGCGCTTTTTCGGAGTCGCCACCCAGCGGGGTGTCAACCGAGGTAATGCGCTCGTTGAGACGCAGCATACGGCTTACGTCATCAACCGGTTTGTCAAGTTGCTCTGCAATCTCTTCCGCACTTGGCTCGTGGTCCAGTTTATGGGACAACTCGCGCGCGGTACGCAGATAAACATTCAACTCTTTGACGATGTGGATCGGCAGTCGAATCGTACGGGTCTGGTTCATAATAGCCCGTTCGATGGTCTGACGAATCCACCAGGTCGCGTAGGTTGAGAAACGGAACCCGCGTTCCGGGTCAAACTTCTCAACTGCGCGGATGAGACCTAAGTTGCCCTCTTCAATCAGATCCAGCAGAGCCAGACCACGATTGCCGTAACGGCGGGCAATTTTCACGACCAGTCGCAGGTTACTTTCGATCATGCGACGACGCGAGGCAACATCACCACGCAAAGCACGACGTGCGAAATAGACTTCTTCTTCGGCCGTTAGCAGTGGGGAGTAACCAATCTCCCCAAGGTAAAGCTGAGTCGCGTCCAGCACACGCTGTGTGGCACCCTGCGATAACAGCTCTTCTTCAGCCAAATCGTTATCACTGGGTTCCTCTTCTACTAAGGCTTTTTCGTCAAAAGCCTCTGCTCCGTTCTCATCAAATTCCGCGTCTTCATTTAAATCATGAACTTTCAGCGTATTCTGACTCATAAGGTGGCTCCTACCCGTGATCCCTGGACGAGACACCCTAGCTGGCATGTCCCATCAATTTATCGCTGCGGTAAATATTGCAGCGGGTTTACGGATTTCCCCTTGTAACGAATTTCAAAATGCAAGCGTGTAGAACTGGTTCCGGTGCTACCCATGGTAGCGATTTTTTGCCCCGCCTTAACTTCTTGTTGTTCCCGGACCAGCATAGTGTCGTTATGGGCGTAGGCACTCAGGTAATCATCATTATGTTTGATGATAATAAGATTACCGTAACCGCGCAGTGCGTTACCGGCATAGACAACGCGCCCGTCTGCGGTCGCGATGATTGCCTGTCCTTTACTGCCTGCGATATCGATCCCTTTGTTGCCCCCCTCAGAGGTAGCAAAGTTCTCGATAATCTTGCCGTCAGTTGGCCAGCGCCAGGTGGTGATTGACGAGCTGGCATTCTGACTGCTTGCAGTCGGTACAGTAGAGCTAACCACAGGTGCCGTAGTCGGTGCTGTGACAACAGTCGCAGTACCTTTATTATTCGGCAACATTTTGTTAGCACTCTGATCACCTGAATCCTCAGAATACGTAATTACAGGTTGTGAAGCAACCACCGTGGTGGATTTTTGTGCAGGCTTAACGCTGTTATTTTGAGCCGTCACATCGGCCGCTGAAACCGTGTTGCCAGGCGTCAGTGGGGTACCCGTTGCATTGCCTACCTGGAGCGTTTGCCCGACTTCCAGACCATACGGGGCCTGGACGTTGTTTCGCTGTGCCAGATCGCGGAAATCGTTCCCGGTGATCCAGGCAATATAGAACAGCGTATCGCCGCGCTTCACGGTATAGGTGCTGCCGCCGGTATAGCTACCTTTCGGAATGTTCCCATACTTACGGTTATACACTATGCGGCCATTTTCGGTCTGAACAGGCTGATCTACTGGCTGAATCTGCGAAGGCTGCGTAACTGGACGCTGAACCGGCTGGATCTGCGGAGTTTGCTGCGCCGTGGACGTGCCCATTTTAGGCGGAGGGGTAATCAACATTCCGCTGGACGTGTTACCCGAGCCGCTGGTTCCATTGACGGAACTGACGGGCGCAGGTGCATTGTCAGAACTTGTACAGCCTGCCAGCCAGAGCGAAACCAGTGATAATGCCGCAACACGGCTGATGGTGAATTTTGGGCTTCCCGCGCTCATTTATCCCTCAGGAATGTGTTAACTACCAGTGACTTAAAAATAACCGTGATGGCACGAACCTATCGCGCCACACCATACGCTGAATTTGCCTCAATAACCCTGGAAAAATCCGAGTCTCAGGCCAGCTCGCCCTTAACCAGGGGCACAAAGCGCACGGCTTCCACGGTATCGATAATAAACTCGCCGCCGCGTCGACGAACGCGCTTTAAAAGCTGCTGCTCATCGCCGACGGGCAAAACTAGAATGCCGCCCTCGTCCAGCTGCGAGAGAAGTGCAGCGGGAATTTCAGGTGGCGCGGCCGTGACTATTATGGCGTCAAACGGGGCGCGAGCCTGCCAACCCTGCCATCCATCGCCGTGGCGTGTCGATACATTATGTAAATCAAGCTGTTTCAGGCGACGGCGCGCCTGCCACTGCAAGCCTTTAATCCGTTCCACGGAACAGACATGGTGCACAAGGTGGGCCAGGATCGCGGTCTGATACCCTGAACCGGTGCCAATTTCCAGCACCCGAGAGTCTGGCGTTAACTCCAGAAGCTCCGTCATACGCGCCACCATGTAAGGCTGCGAAATCGTCTGGCCTTGCCCGATGGGCAGCGCCACGTTTTCCCACGCTTTGTGTTCAAACGCCTCATCTACAAACTTCTCACGGGGAACCTGGGCAAGCGCATCCAGCACCTGCTCGTTGGCGATCCCCTGTGCGCGTAATTGTTCCAGAAGAGTTTGTACACGTTTACTTACCATTGCGCGTTCACTCCGACCCGATCTAACCAGTCCGACACCACATCATGCGCGCTATAAGCGGTTAAATCTACGTGCAACGGCGTAACGGAAACGTAACCCTCATCCACCGCAGCGAAGTCGGTGTCTGGCCCGGCATCGCATTTATCTCCCGGCGGGCCGATCCAGTACAGGGTATTGCCGCGCGGATCCTGCTGGGGAATAACCTGATCGGCCGGATGGCGACTGCCGCAGCGCGTCACGCGGATCCCTTTGATCTCGTCCAGCGGGAGATCCGGCACGTTAATATTGAGGATACGTCCGGTACGCAGCGGCTCGCGGCCAAGCGCACGGAGAATAGAGCAGGTTACCGCGGCGGCAGTGTCATAGTGGGTGTTGCCGTTTAACGAGACCGCCAGCGCCGGGAACCCCAGGTGACGCCCCTCCATCGCCGCGGCCACGGTGCCGGAGTAAATCACATCATCGCCAAGATTCGGCCCGGCATTGATGCCGGAGACCACAACATCCGGCCGCGGGCGCATCAGCGCATTTACGCCCAGAAACACGCAGTCGGTCGGCGTCCCCATCTGGACGGCAATATCGCCATTCTCAAAGGTAAAGGTGCGAAGTGAAGACTCCAGCGTCAATGAGTTAGACGCGCCACTGCGGTTACGATCGGGAGCCACGACCTGCACATCCGCAAATTCGCGGAGGTGTTTCGCCAGCGTCTGAATACCTGGCGCATGGATCCCGTCATCGTTACTCAGCAATATTCGCATAATCACCCGACGTGTTGATAAGTTCCCTGACAACACTGGTGGCAAAGCTACCTGCCGGCAGCCAGAAGCGTAACTCGACGGTTACGTCATCCCACCAGTTCCAGCTCAGCTGTTGCGGGTAGAGGAGCATCGCACGGCGCGCCGCCTCGACTTTTTCCCGCACCAGCAATGATTGTAATTCTGGCGCATCCGCCACCGCTGACTGCTCAGCGGCCAGCGCCTCGCCCTGAGTTCCCCAGTCGCCTGAGCCCGGCAAGGCGGCGGTAATCATCAGCGCTTTAGCGTCCACGCGCGACTGGGCATCGGCCATCTCATCGGCCGTTGCCACAAACCAGCTTCCGCGTCCCGCTAATTGTAGCGCATCGCCGACAACAACTTGATTCGCGTCCGGTTTTTTCAGCCGTTCGCTCACAATCTGATTAAACAACGCACTGCGGGCTGCCGACAACCAAAAACTGCGTTTATTCCTGTCGCGCACCGGCGCGCTGCTTTGCGCCCAGCGCAGCGCGCCCAGCAGGTTGCTGCCACCAATGCCAAAGCGCTGTGCGCCAAAATAGTTTGGCACGCCGCGTTCGGTAATGGCCTTCAGGCGTTTTTCAACGTCATCGCGGTCGGCCACTTCACGCAGCACTAGCGTGAAATCGTTGCCTTTCAACGCTCCCGGACGCAATTTGCGTTTGTGGCGGGCATACTCCAGTACCTTACAGCCCTCAAGCTCAAATTTGCTTAAATCGGGCATGGCATTGCCGGGCACGCGGGCGCAAAGCCACTGTTCGGTCACGGCATGCTTATCCTTTTGACCGGCAAAGCTCACCTCGCGGGCGTGAATGTTGAGGAATTTTGCCAGCGCGTCCGCCACGAAGCGGGTGTTGCAGCCGTTTTTCAGAATGCGCACCAGGATATGCTCGCCTTCGCCATCCGGCTCAAAACCCAGATCTTCCACTACCACGAAATCTTCAGGGTTGGCTTTCAGCAGACCCTTGCCCTGCGGTTTACCGTGCAGATACGTCAGGTTGTCGAAATCCGTCATTTGACCGCCTTCACCAGCAGCGCCACGGCTTCACAGGCAATGCCTTCGCCACGACCGGTAAAGCCCAGCTTCTCCGTGGTGGTCGCTTTGACGTTGACGTCGTCCATATGGCAGCCCAGATCTTCAGCGATAAACACGCGCATCTGAGGGATGTGCGGCAGCATCTTCGGTGCCTGAGCAATGATCGTCACATCAACGTTGCCGAGGGTGTAGCCTTTGGCCTGAATACGACGCCAGGCTTCGCGCAGCAGTTCGCGGCTGTCTGCGCCTTTAAAAGCAGGATCGGTGTCCGGGAACAGTTTACCAATGTCGCCCAACGCGGCGGCACCCAGCAGCGCGTCGGTCAGCGCATGCAGCGCCACGTCGCCATCAGAATGCGCCAGCAAACCTTTTTCGTATGGAATGCGCACGCCGCCAATGATAATTGGGCCAACGCCGCCAAAGGCGTGTACATCAAAACCGTGTCCAATACGCATTATGCCTTCTCCTGAGGGGTCGTACGGGTAAGATAAAATTCCGCGAGCTGTAAGTCTTCCGGGCGCGTCACTTTTATATTATCAGCGCGCCCTTCAACAAGCGTTGGGTGGAAACCGCAATACTCCAGCGCCGAGGCTTCGTCCGTAATGGTCGCACCTTCTTTAAGCGCACGAGTTAAGCAGTCGTGGAGTAATTGGCGGGGAAAAAATTGTGGCGTCAGCGCGTGCCATAAATCCACGCGCTCGACGGTGTGGGCAATCGCCGGTTTACCCGGTTCGGCACGCTTCATGGTGTCACGCACCGGGGCGGCCAGAATGCCGCCCACGTTACTGGTTTCACTCAGGGCCAGCAGACGTGACAGATCGTCGTGATGCAGACAGGGACGCGCGGCATCGTGCACCAGCACCCACTGAGCGTTCCCGGCAGCCTGAATGCCCGCCAGAACAGAGTCGGCCCGCTCGGCGCCGCCGTCAACAACGGTAATCTGGGGATGATGTGCCAGCGGGAGCTGTGCAAAACGCGCATCGCCGGGGCTGATGGCAATAACCACGCGTTTCACCCGGGCATGCGCCAGCAGCGCTGCCACGGCGTGCTCGAGGATCGTTTTATCACCAATTGAGAGGTACTGCTTGGGACACTCTGTCTGCATGCGCCGGCCAAAACCTGCGGCCGGCACCACGGCACAGACGTCCGAAAAAGTTGCTGCCATGTCGTAATCCTGGGCCTGATTATCGATTGTTTTGTGCGGAGCCCTGATTGCGTTTAGACGCATCCGGAACCAGGCGATAAAACGTTTCGCCCGGCTTAGTCATACTGAGTTCATTGCGTGCGCGCTCCTCAATCGCCTCCTGGCCGCCATTGAGGTCATCAATTTCAGCAAAAAGTTGATCGTTACGCGCTTTAAGTTTGGCGTTTGTAGCCTGCTGTGCCGCGACGTCATCGCTCACCCGGCTGTAGTCGTGCAGTCCGTTTTTGCCGAACCACAGCGAATATTGCAGCCAGACCAGCAAAGCCAGCAACAGCAGCGTTAGTTTACCCATCCTGCCCCCTGAAAAAACGGCATCATCATCCCATAACTTTCCGCTGGACTCTACTGCGGGGTTTTAATTATGCCGTAAGTTAGCCCATCAGCCATAAAAACAGCAGGCCAAAGATGACCACAACGGTGGCGATAGTGATGAACGTACTATACAGGAGCTTGCCGTTGAAAAGGGAGTGCAGCGCCACGCCCACAACCACCGCAACGGGCAACAGCGCCAGAAAGAAAGGCCAGGTATAGAGGAAAAAAAAGAGGGTGTTACCACCGTAGATCAAAAACGGGATACCCAGCGCCAGTAGCCACGACACGAAGCCGACTATCGCCCCAGGGAAGGACCAGGTCGTCTCGTCGTCGGTCGTTAACGGTTCCGACCCGGTGGTAATCATGTAGTTTTCACTGTTGCGCATAGCTAATCCTGTGACCGTGACTCATCGCTCGGGAAGACAGCTCCCGAACGATACCGTCTCAGGATCTGATAATATCGTCCCGTCTGAGCAGGTCTAATAATTGGCTTACTAAATTTGTTACCAATTGTTGGCCTTCCAGATGAATCTCAGGGGATTCAGGCGCTTCGTAAACCGAGTCAATGCCGGTGAAGTTTCGCAGCTCTCCCGCGCGGGCTTTTTTGTACAGCCCTTTTGGATCGCGCGCTTCGCAGATTGCCAGCGGGGTATCCACAAACACTTCAATAAAGCGATTCTGCCCAACGCGCTCACGCACCATCTGACGTTCGGCGCGGTGCGGTGAGATAAACGCCGTTAGCACCACCAGCCCGGCATCCGCCATCAGGCTGGCGACTTCCCCTACCCGACGAATGTTCTCTTTACGGTCTTCATCGCTGAACCCTAAATCGCTGCACAGGCCGTGACGCACGTTGTCGCCGTCCAGCAGGTAGGTGCTCACCCCCTGCTGATGCAGCGCCTCTTCCAGTGCGCCTGCCACCGTGGATTTACCGGAGCCAGACAGCCCGGTAAACCACAGCACAACCCCACGGTGACCGTGGAGCTGTTCGCGCTGGGCGACGGTGACCGGATGAGGATGCCAGACGACGTTCTCATCATGGGCGGCCATCACTTGCCTCCCAGCAGATCGCGTGCGCCCCAGTGCGGGAAGTGCTTACGCACCAGCGCGTTCAGTTCCAGCTCGAAGGCGCTGAACTCAGACGTCACGCTCGCCTGTGCGTCAGGCTCGCGGACCATGCCGGCACCGACGGTGACGTTGGTCAGGCGGTCAATGAAGATCAGCCCGCCCGTCACCGGATTCTGCTGATACGGATCCAGCACCAGCGGCTCGTCGAAGGTCATATCCACCAGACCGATGCCGTTCAGCGGCAGCTCGCTCACGTCACGGTGGGTCAGGTTGTTGATGTCCACCTGGAACTGAATGCCGTCCACGCGGGCGCGGGTTTTCTTGCCGGCGATTTTAATGTCATAGCTCTGGCCTGCGGTCAGCGGCTGTTCGGCCATCCACACTACATCCACGGATGCGCCCTGCACCGCCGCCAGCGTTTCCTGCGCGTCGACCAGCAGGTCGCCGCGGCTGATATCAATTTCGTCTTTCAGTACCAGGGTTACCGCTTCACCTGCCCCGGCTTCGTCCAGATCGCCATCAAAGGTGACGATACGGGCGATGGTCGATTCCACGCCGGATGGCAGCACCTTGACGCGCTGACCCACCTTCACGGAGCCTGAAGCGAGAGTACCGGAGAAGCCGCGGAAATCGAGGTTCGGACGGTTCACGTACTGCACCGGGAAGCGCATCGGCTGGGTATCGACCACGCGCTGAATTTCAACGGTTTCCAGCACTTCCAGCAGCGTCGGGCCGCTGTACCACGGCATGTTCGCGCTCTGAGAGGCGACGTTATCCCCTTCCAGCGCCGACAGCGGCACAAAGCGAATATCGAGGTTGCCCGGCAGCTGTTCAGCAAAGGTCAGGTAGCTCTGGCGGATCTCGTCGAAACGCGCTTCGCTGTAGCCCACCAGATCCATTTTGTTCACCGCCACCACCAGATGCTTGATCCCCAGCAGCGTAGAGATAAAGCTGTGACGACGAGTCTGATCCAGCACACCTTTACGGGCGTCGATCAGCAGGATCGCCAGGTCACAGGTGGACGCGCCGGTCGCCATGTTACGGGTGTACTGCTCGTGCCCCGGGGTGTCGGCGATAATAAATTTGCGCTTTTCGGTAGAGAAGTAGCGATAGGCGACATCAATGGTAATGCCCTGCTCGCGCTCCGCCTGCAAGCCGTCCACCAGCAGCGCCAGGTCGAGTTTTTCGCCCTGGGTGCCGTGGCGTTTACTGTCGTTGTGCAGGGAAGAGAGCTGATCTTCGTAGATCTGGCGCGTGTCGTGCAGCAGACGACCAATCAGGGTACTTTTCCCGTCATCCACGCTGCCGCAGGTCAGGAAACGCAGCAGGCTTTTGTACTGTTGGGCGTGCAGATAAGCTTCTACGCCGCCTTCATCGGCAATTTGTTGGGCAATAGTCGTATTCATGGCGGCTCCTTAGAAATAACCCTGACGTTTCTTCAGCTCCATGGAGCCTGCCTGGTCGCGGTCAATCACGCGGCCCTGTCGCTCACTGGTGGTCGACACCAGCATCTCCTCGATGATCTCGGGCAGCGTCTGCGCACTGGATTCCACCGCGCCGGTCAACGGCCAGCAGCCGAGAGTACGGAAACGGACCATCTGTTTTTTGATCACTTCGCCCGGCTGTAAATCAATGCGATCGTCGTCGATCATCATCAGCATGCCGTCGCGCTCCAGCACCGGGCGCTCGGCCGCCAGATACAGCGGAACGATCTCAATATTTTCCAGATAGATGTACTGCCAGATATCCAGCTCGGTCCAGTTGGAGAGCGGGAAGACGCGAATGCTTTCGCCCTTGTTGATCTGGCCGTTGTAGTTGTGCCACAGCTCCGGACGCTGGTTTTTCGGGTCCCAGCGGTGGAAGCGGTCGCGGAAAGAGTAGATACGCTCTTTGGCGCGGGATTTCTCTTCGTCACGTCGCGCGCCGCCGAAGGCCGCATCAAAACCGTATTTATTCAGCGCCTGCTTCAGCCCTTCGGTTTTCATGATGTCGGTATGCTTGGCGCTGCCGTGCACGAACGGGTTGATGCCCATCGCCACCCCTTCCGGGTTTTTGTGCACCAGCAGCTCGCAGCCGTAGGCTTTGGCGGTACGGTCACGAAACTCGTACATCTCGCGGAATTTCCAGCCGGTATCCACGTGTAACAGCGGGAACGGCAGCGTACCCGGATAAAACGCTTTACGCGCCAGGTGCAGCATGACGCTGGAATCTTTACCGATGGAGTACATCATCACCGGGTTAGAAAACTCGGCGGCCACTTCGCGGATAATGTGGATACTTTCCGCTTCGAGCTGCCGCAGGTGAGTAAGTCGTTTTTGGTCCATAACCGTTCCTTAAGCCAAATTTATAACAGAAGCGCCAAAGCCTTCTGTGTCGGTTGTGTGTTGGAACCAGGCGAGCGTGCTGTGCAGCTGCACCACTTCTCCCACCACGATCAGGGCGGGCATTGGGGCGTCTTTCGCCAGGGTTGCAAGGTCTTGTAAGGTGCCGATGGCGACATGCTGATCGACGCGTGTCCCGCGGGAGATCACCGCTACCGGCGTCGTCGCATCGCGACCGTGCTGAATAAGCTGTTCGCTGATGTCAGCCGCTTTCATCGTGCCCATATAAATCGCCAGCGTTTGTCGGCTCTGGGCGAGATGCGACCAGTCAAACGGCGTGCTGTCGGCTTTATAGTGCCCGGTCACAAAGGTCACGCTCTGGGCGTAATCGCGATGGGTCAGCGGAATACCGGCGTAGGCCGTGACGGCAGACGCCGCCGTAATGCCGGGAACCACCTGGAACGGGACGCCCGCTTCGGCTGCCGCCTGCAACTCCTCGCCACCACGACCGAAGATAAACGGGTCGCCCCCTTTCAGGCGCACCACGGTCTTGCCCGCTTTCGCGGCGGCAATCAGCATTTGGTTGGTGTCGTGCTGGGGCACGGAGTGCTCGCCGGCACGTTTGCCGACGCAAATTTGCTCCGCGTCACGGCGGATCAGCTCGCGAATACCGTCGGTGACCAGGTGGTCATAGAACACGACATCCGCATCCTGAAGAACCTGGAGGCCACGCAGCGTGAGCAGCCCGGCATCGCCCGGCCCGGCGCCCACCAGAATGATCTCCCCACCCGTACTGCCGGGGTTATCCAGTTCGTCTTCGAGAATTTGTTGCGCTGCCGTCTCGTTACCGGCCTGCATCAGGCTGGCAAAGCGGCCGCGAAACACACGCTCCCAGAAGCGACGGCGTTCCGTCACGCTGGTCAGACGCGTTTTCAAATGGTTGCGCCAGTAGCTGGCCTTCTCCGCCATGCGTCCGAGGCTGGTCGGCAGCAGCGCTTCGATTTTTTCTCTCAGCACGCGCGCCAGCACCGGGGCGGTGCCGCCGGAGGAGATCGCCACCAGCAGCGGCGAGCGGTCGACAATCGACGGGAAGATAAATGAACATAACGGCTGGTCGTCTACCACGTTCACCAGACGGTGACGGGCCTGAGCTGCGTCGGAGATGCGGCGGTTGAGCGCCCGATCTTCGGTTGCCGCAATCACCAGCACCACGCTGTCGATCTGAGACTCTTCAAAATCCGCCTCTGCAACGATCTGCACCTGCGCCCCGGCGCGTTGCAGGAAGGCGATTTTGCGATCGGCAATTTCACCCGTCCCGACAACCAGTACCGGTCGGTCTTTTAAGGCAGCAAAAAGGGGGAGGTAGTCCACAGGCAACAACTCACTAACAACCACGAATAAAGGGACTATAGGGGGCGGCTTAGATCGAATGAAATTACGAATTGGAATGAGTAGTTACTCAATGGAATAACGCCGTGGAAAAGCAAATATCAAAAAGTGCTTAACACGCGAAATTTCGGGCATTTAGGAGCAATTCAAATTGTGTCTACCCGATCACAGTTTCATACTATGCGGGTTAAAATTTTGCTCTGTTTTTAAGGACTCACTATGTTTTCCGCAATGCGCCACCGATTCGTTGCCCTGGCGCTCGGCGTTTGCTTTATCCTTCCGGCTCAGGCAAAAAATCAATCTTACGGTGAAATAGCCAGTATGCAGGCGCGGCATATTGCGACGGTCTTTCCGGGCCGTATGACCGGAACCCCAGCCGAGATGCTCTCAGCAGACTATATCCGTCAGCAATTTGCGGATATGGGCTATGAGAGCGACATTCGCGCTTTCCACAGCCGCTACATCTATACCACACGCAATAAAACGCAAAACTGGCATAACGTAACCGGCAGCACGGTCATTGCGGCGCACGAAGGAAAGGCGGCTGAGCAGATTATTATTATGGCGCACCTTGATACCTACACGCCGTTGAGCGACGCCGATGTCGATAATAACCTCGGCGGGCTGACGCTTCAGGGACTGGATGACAATGCGGCGGGTCTGGGCGTGATGCTTGAGCTGGCCGAACGCCTGAAGAATATTCCGACGAAATACAGCATTCGCTTTGTTGCGACCAGCGGCGAAGAAGAAGGAAAACTCGGCGCTGAGAATCTCCTTAAGCGCATGAGCGCTGAGGAGAAGAAAAATACGTTGCTGGTGATTAACCTCGATAATCTGATCGTGGGGGATAAGCTCTATTTTAATAGCGGACAGAGCACGCCGAGCAGCGTACGTAAACTCACCCGCGACCGCGCGCTGGCGCTTGCCCGCACGCATGGCGTCTATGCCGCGACAAATCCGGGCGGTAACCCGCAGTATCCTAAAGGCACAGGCTGCTGTAATGACGGTGAAGTGTTTGATAAGGCGGGCATTCCGGTGCTGTACGTCGAGGCGACGAACTGGGCGCTGGGCAAAAAAGATGGCTATCAGCAGCGCAGCAAATCGAAAGCCTTTCCGGACGGGACCAGCTGGCATGATGTGCGGCTGGATAATCAGCAGCACATTGATAAAGCGCTGCCGCAGCGGATTGAGCACCGCAGCCGGGATGTCGTGAAAGTGATGCTGCCGCTGGTGAAGGAGCTGGCGAAAGCGGGGAAAGCCTGATGTCGTTAAGCCCGGTGGCGGCTACGCCTTACCGGGCCTACGTTTTGTGCCGTTGTAGGCCCGGTAAGCGCAGCGCCACCGGGCGAAAAAACATTACCCTTCGTGCAGCCCGCACTCGCGCTTCAGCCCAAAGAATCGCGTCTCTTCTTCCGCCATTCCCGGTTCCCATTTACGCGTGGTGTGGGTGTCGCCTACCGACAGGTAGCCTTGATCCCACAGCGGATGGTACTTCAGCCCGTGCTTTTGCAGATACTGGTACACCGTGCGGTTATCCCAGTCGATGATCGGCAGCACTTTGAACACGCCGCGCTGCACCGCCAGCACCGGCAGCGTTGCCCGGCTCCCGGACTGCTCGCGGCGCAGGCCCGCGAACCAGGTCTGAGCGTTCAGCTCTTTCAGCGCCCGGTTCATCGGCTCGACCTTGTTGATCTCATTGTATTTCTCAATGCCCTCAACGCCCTGTTCCCACAGCTTGCCGTAGCGCGCCTCCTGCCAGGCCGCGCTTTCCGTCGCGCGGTAAACTTTGAGGTTCAGCTTGAGCTTGTCCGTCAGCTCGTCAATAAACTGGTAGGTCTCCGGGAACAGATAGCCGGTATCGGTGAGGATCACCGGAATGTCCGGGCGGATCCGATTCACCAGGTGCAGGCTGACCGCCGCCTGGATGCCAAAGCTTGACGACAGCACATAGTCACCCGGCAGGTTTTCCAGCGCCCACGCCACGCGCCCTTCGGCGTCGAGTTTTTCCAGCTGGGCGTTGGTTTCTGCCAGGGCCAGAATGCGTTCGACTTTTGGCAGGTCATTTAGGGCGTTTAGATCGAGTACGGACATAAGAACCTCGTTTGGCTGTTTTGCCGGGCGGCACTGCGTTTGCCCGGCCTACAAAACCCGTAGGCCCGGTAAGCGAAGCGCCACCGGGCAAAGGATGCGTTACTCCCAGAAATCCCTGGCGGGATCGAGCACCGGGCGAATGATGCCCGCACGCACCGTAAAGTCGCCGAAGCCTTCACCCGCTTCACGCTCTTTCGCCCAGCGCCCGACAAGCTCGTCGATGGAATCAAGAATTTCCGGTTCCGTAATATTTTCACGGTACATACGCGGAATGCGCGTCCCCATACGGTTGCCGCCAAGGTGCACGTTGTAACGACCCGGCGCTTTGCCCACCAGACCCAGCTCGGCCAGCATCGCGCGACCGCAGCCGTTCGGGCAGCCGGTGACGCGCATAACAATATGCTCGTCCGGAATACCGTGTTTTTCCAGAATCGCTTCCACTTTATCAGTGAAGGACGGCAGGAAACGCTCGGCTTCGGCCATCGCCAGCGGGCAGGTCGGGAACGACACGCAGGCCATCGAGTTTTCACGCTGCGGTTTAACCGCATTCATCAACCCATGATCGCGCGCCAGCTTCTCGATCTTCGCCTTCTGGCTTTCCGGCACGCCGGCAATAATCAGGTTCTGGTTGGCGGTAATGCGGAACTCGCCTTTATGGATCTTAGCAATTTCCAGCAGACCGGTTTTCAGCGGGCGGCCCGGATAATCCAGAATACGACCGTTTTCAATAAACAGCGTCAGGTGCCATTTATTATCGATACCTTTCACCCAGCCAATGCGATCGCCGCGACCGGTGAATTCGTAAGGGCGGATCGGCTCAAACTTGATCCCCGCGCGACGCTCCACTTCTTCTTTGAACGTCTCGACGCCCACGCGCTCCAGGGTGTATTTGGTTTTCGCGTTTTTACGGTCGGTACGGTTGCCCCAGTCGCGCTGGGTAGTAACCACCGCCTCAGCCACGGCCAGCGTGTGCTCCAGCGGCAGGAAGCCGAACTCGCTCGCGGTGCGGGCATAGGTTTTCTTGTTCCCATGCTCGATGGACAAACCGCCGCCCACCAGCAGGTTAAAGCCGACCAGCTTGCCATTTTCGGCAATCGCCACGAAGTTCATGTCGTTGGCGTGCAGGTCGATATCGTTCTGCGGCGGGATAACCACCGTGGTCTTGAATTTGCGCGGCAGGTAGGTCTGACCGAGGATCGGCTCTTCGTCCGTGGTCGCGACTTTCTCCTGATCGAGCCAGATCTCCGCATAGGCACGCGTGCGTGGCAGCAGGTGCTCGGAGATCTTCTTCGCCCACTCGTACGCTTCGGCGTGCAGCTCGGACTCATACGGGTTCGAGGTGCAAAGCACGTTACGGTTCATGTCGTTGGCGGTCGCCAGCGCGTCCAGCCCCACGGAGTGCAGCATCTGGTGCACCGGCTTGACGTTCTTCTTCAGAATGCCGTGGAACTGGAAGGTCTGACGGTTAGTCAGACGGATGCTGCCGTAAATCGTGTTTTCACCGGCAAACTTGTCGATCGCCTGCCACTGTTTGGTGGTGATGATGCCACCCGGCAGGCGGCAGCGCAGCAACATCGCATGACGCGGCTCCAGCTTCTGTTCGGCACGTTCGGCGCGGATATCGCGGTCGTCCTGCTGGTACATACCGTGGAAACGGATCAGCAGGAAGTTGTCGCCTTTGAAACCGCCGGTCAGGCCGTCATTTAAATCTTCGGCAATGGTACCGCGCAGGTAGTTGCTCTCTACCTTCATGCGCTCGGCATCAGACAGTTTGCCTTCGACCACCAGTGGGCCAGGATGTTTTTCGCTCATTAGTAGACATCTCGCTGATAACGGCGCTCTACGCGCAGCTCACTTAAAAATTCATCCGCCGTTTCGGCATCCATACCGCCGAATTCGGCAATCACTTCCAGCAGTGCCTGCTCAACGTCTTTCGCCATGCGATTGGCGTCGCCGCAGACATAAATGTGGGCGCCGTCATTGATCCAGCGCCACAGCTCTGCGCCCTGTTCGCGCAGTTTGTCTTGTACGTATACTTTTTCTTTCTGATCGCGGGACCAGGCCAGATCGATGCGGGTCAGCACGCCCTCTTTGACGTAGCGCTGCCATTCAACCTGGTAGAGGAAATCTTCAGTAAAATGCGGGTTGCCGAAGAACAGCCAGTTTTTACCCGGCGCCTCGTCCGCTGCACGCTGCTGCATAAAGGCGCGGAACGGTGCGATGCCGGTGCCCGGGCCAATCATGATCACCGGTGTTTCCGGGTTTGCCGGCAGGCGGAAGTTGTCGTTGTGTTCGATAAAGACGCGCACCTCGCCCTCTTCTTCCACGCGGTCGGCCAGGAAGCCCGACGCCCCGCCCGCCCGCGCGCGGCCTTCGATGTCGTAACGCACCACGCCAACGGTGATGTGGACTTCGTTTTCCACTTCCGCCTGTGAAGAGGCGATGGAGTAAAGACGCGGCGTCAGCGGACGCAGCAGGCCGATCAGCGCGTCGGCATCCAGCTGTGCCGGGGAGAAACGCACCATGTCGACAATCGGCGTCGTCGCGGCGTAATGCTGTAACTTCACTTTGTCCCCCACCAGCGGCAGAAGGGACTCGCTGCGCGTTAAGGTGGCGTAGTTTTCAACGATATTGGCGGTGTTCACCGTCAGCTCGAAATGCCACTGAAGCGCCTCAGAGAGCGGTAAGGTTTTACCTTCCACCTGGACCGGCTCCGTGCCTTTCAGCCACAGCAGCTCGACCAGCTCTTTCACCAGCGCCGGATCGTTCTGATACCAGACGCCCAGCGCATCGCCAGGCTGATAACGCAGGCCGGAGTCACCGAGATCGATTTCGATATGGCGCACGTCTTTTTCCGAATCACGGCCCGTGATTTTCTGGTTTACCGACAGGCTCGCCGTCAGCGGCGCCTCTTTCGTGTAAGGGCTGGTGTGGATTTCGTTGACGGTGCCCGCTGCGGTAACGGCGGCTTGCGCTGGCGTCTCTTTCGGGACGCGGGCCTTCAGCACCTCAACGATGCGCGTCCGCCATTCGGCGGCGGCGGCCTGGTATTCGACATCAGCGTCTACGCGATCCAGCAGGCGCTCTGCACCCAGCTCCGCCAGCTTGCTGTCGAAGTCTTTACCGGACTGGCAGAAAAATTCATAGGACGTATCACCGAGGCCGAAGACGGCAAAGGCGGTGCCCTCCAGCCTGGGCGCTTTTTTCGAGAACAGGAACTTATGCAGCGCGACGGCTTCTTCCGCAGGCTCACCTTCCCCCTGCGTTGACGCCACCACCACCAGCAGTTTTTCTGACGCGATCTGTTTGAATTTATAATCCCCGGCGTTGACCAGGTTAACGTTCAGCTTCGCGGCGAGCAGGTCATCACGCAGCGCTTCGGCCACACGACGGGCATTACCCGTTTGCGAAGCGGAGATAAGCGTGATGGCAGGAATTTCAACGGCCGTTGGCGGGACGCCAGCCACAGCACCCGGCTGCTGATTGAGCATTCCCCAGAAATAGCCGGAGACCCAGGCGAGCTGGGTGGGTGAAAAATCGGAAGTCGCGGCCTGGAGGCGCGCCAGTTGCTCCGGGTTAAGGGGAAGCAAATTTGAAGGTGGGGCCTGTGTTGTCATGCGTCGTTATGTTCCAGTAGCAAAGCGGACTTTAAGCGAATAAATCCAAACTGAAGATAAGGTTAACGGCGGGGATAATAACAATTAAAGAAGGGATGGAAATAATAAATAACCAAATGGACTAACCTGTTTTAGTTATCGTTCTTAACGATAAAAGCGATTAAATAACTATTTGAAATAAAACAATAAAGGCCGATAAACACCATGAATACGAGGCGGTGACCGTTCAGAGCCGTTTTAGTTAATGATAAAAATTGTGCTTTCCGGTACTATGCGGCGGTTTTTTCCGCATTCCTGAGAGCTATGATGTCCACCAAACTGTTTAAAGATTTCACCTTCGAAGCCGCACACCACCTTCCACACGTTCCTGCCGGACACAAATGTGGCCGCCTGCATGGACACTCGTTTATGGTGCGTCTTGAAATCACCGGTGAAGTCGATCCCCATACGGGCTGGATCATGGACTTTGCCGAACTGAAGGCTGCGTTTAAGCCGACCTACGATCGTCTCGATCACTACTATCTGAATGATATTCCGGGCCTTGAAAACCCGACCAGCGAAGTGCTGGCGAAATGGATTTGGGATCAGATGAAACCGCTGGTTCCGCTGCTGAGCGCGGTGATGATCAAAGAGACCTGCACGGCAGGCTGCGTCTACCGCGGGGAGTGAATCTCCTCCGTTGCGGTCTCACGAGGCACGAGCGGCGTAAACTCGTAGAGCACCAGCGCATTACTCTCCAGTGATTCACTCAGTTGCCAGCCGTCATAAAGGCGTTCATCGCGTACGGAAAGCGTTGGACGCGCTTTATGCGCTATCCAGCGCCACATCTCTTCATCAGGGCCGCTTTCGCTGCCAACCCCTTCAAGCAACGGATAGAGCGCGCCGTTGTGCTGATCAAACAGATGGCATTTAATTCGCCATTTACCGCGCATTCCCTTCAGGTGTAAATGATACTGCTGGCGAAAACGCTGGATGAAGGCTTCTTCACTGGAAAGGAGCGGATTAAAAACCACCACATTACGCAGCAACAGCTGATAACCATTGCGATGGCGCGTAAGCAGGACACGCTTATCATTGACCAGCACCTCGCCCCGCAGACGTTGCCAGAGCCAGAGTACCCAATAAACCGGACGCGGCAGACCATGGTTATACTGTAGCGCCAGGCTTGAGGTATCGATGGTGTTGTTCGCACGGGCTTCTCCCTGAAGGCCCGAATTAAGCCAGAATCCCGCCAGCCAGACCTGCTCCGAAAGCCCGAGCAGGTTCTGCATCAGCAGCGCCCCACGAAAAAACCAGCCGTTTGTCGCCCGCGTGTTGCCGGTGAGGGTATTCCAGGAGAGAAGCCAGACGGGAAGCGAACATTTACGCAGGCGAAGGGCGGCGAGGATCTGGCGGACCTTCAGTATCGGATAATTTTCCGTTGAGGAGAGATGGGCTGGCTCCAGCTGCGCGGGATCGAGAAGCTCATTGGCATCGGCAGAACAGGCAAGAAAATCGGCCTGCATCAGGATGGCTGAACTGAACAGGGTATCGTCGCTTACGCCCGCGCTGACGGGGGCAAATCGGTGCCATAAACCAAACTTTGCCTGCGGAAGATAAGTTCGTATTGCCTTTTGCTGGGCCAGCCAGACCTGCTCCCGGGTCTCCTCACTTGCCTGTGTTGACCAGTGCATGACGAAGTGCCAGCCCGCGGTGATCTCTGGCGAAAAATGATTAACCGACTGTTGTAAAAAACGGGTAAGAAGATCGCGACGGGTCGTTACGCCGGTGTGCAGTAGCACCGTCCACTGCTTTTTTGCCAGCCAGGTGAAGAGCTGATGCAGATTGTACCAGCAGGCGTAGCCCGCCATCTGGGGGTCATCCCACCCGGTGGCAAACAGACGACTGCTGAGAAAAGGTTCGGCGATATCAATTCCCTCAATGGGAATGGCCTCATTTATCGCCTCCAGATTTTGTCGGACGTCCTCACGCAGCAAATCGTCGAGCTCACGCAGGGTAATGACCACCCGCATACGGCGCAGCGAGGCAGAAAGAGGATTGAGCTGCTCAAGATCCAGGCTCTGCTCCTGCTGCGGATGAACGATGAGCGGCGAGGCTCCCCAACCGCGCGCCACCGGTTCATTGAGCAGGCTAAACAGCTTGTCCACGGCGACCGGATAGCGCTGCTCACGCCTGTCCGTCCGAATACGTGCCGCCTCCGGGTGCTGGCGCCGGGCCTTACGAAACTCACCCGGAGACATATTGTGAACACGCCTGAACCGATCGCTCATCATACGCGTGCTGGCGAAACCCTGCTCAAGCGCAATCTGGTGCAGCGGTCGGTTCGTCAGCCGGAGAGCGTCGGCCGCCTTTTCCAGCCGCAGGTGGGTGATGTACTGCATGAAACTGATCCCCACCTCCTTGCGAAAGAGACGAGAGAGCCAGGCTTCAGAGACATATTCACTCGCGGCGATTTCCGCAAGCGTAATACGGCGGGAATAACTGGCATTGATCCGCTCTATCACCCGGGCGATGCGTTTGCTGTGCGCTGAGGAAAGTTCCCGGGACAGCATACGGGCGGGCTGTTGAAAGCGGCTGGTCAGCAACAGCAATATCTCGCTCAGCCAGCGGTACGCCTCCAGCCGGTAGCGGTGCGGGTCGTTGATGAGGGTGACCACAAGAAGCTGGCGCAGCAGATCGCGAAGCGCATCGCATTGGGGCCAGACGCCTCCGGCTTCTGCCGGTACAGCATAATCATGGGCAAAAAAATCATTGCAGAGCTGGACGACCCAGCGCCCGGAAAGGGTTACGCGCAGGGTGACATTTGCCGTTTCGCTCGTGAACTGCCAGCGCCGATGACGGTTGATGATAGCAAGGGTATTGGCCTCCAGGATGTCACGTCCCACATCGGTGTTCAGCTCTGCCCGCCCTTCCAGCACCCAGAGCAACGTTAGCGTATCGCCTTCATCCTCCACGCAGTGGCGAATGTCCTGAATCTCTATCCAAAACTCATCTCCCCGTTGCGCCATCTTACCCCTCACCAAAGACAAAAAATGACCTGATCTTTTTTGTCATAACTGAATTGTATGAAAAACAATCAAAATAAAGCCGTCGCTTTACAACAAAAAAATGCATTTTCAGGCGGGACGATCGTCATAGACTCGAAATTATCATCGTTTGGCAGAAAAAGGATAACAAAAATGACACATCCAATTATCGAAGCTCTGCGTGGCAACGAAGCCCGGTTCACTGAATTACGTCACTATTTTCATCAGCATCCTGAAATTGGTTTTGAGGAGCACAACACGAGCGATCGCGTTGCAGCTCTGCTTCAGGAATGGGGATATGAGGTTCATCGCGGCCTGGCGAAAACCGGTGTGGTCGGCACACTGAAGGTGGGTAACGGGCATAAGCGCCTGGGCCTGCGCGCCGATATGGATGCGCTGCCAATGCAGGAAAACAACGGCAAGGCGTGGAGCAGTACCGTTGAGGGTAAATTCCACGGCTGCGGTCATGACGGCCACACCACAACGCTCCTGTATGCAGCGGAGTACCTGGCACGCACCCGTAATTTTAACGGCACGCTGCACCTTATTTTTCAGCCCGCGGAAGAACTTCTGTATGGCGGACGCGTTATGGTAGAGGACGGTTTGTTTGACCTGTTCCCCTGCGACCACATCTTTGGTCTACACAATATGCCGTCACAGCCCCTCGGAAAAATTGGTCTGCGCGATGGCGCCATGATGGCCTCTTCCGACACCCTTCATATTGAGGTTAACGGCGTGGGTGGTCACGGCGCGGTGCCAGAACATACCGTTGACGCCACCCTGGTTGCCTGTCATATCACTATCGCGTTGCAGTCGATTGTTTCGCGCAACATTACCCCCTTCCAGCCAGCCGTCGTTACCGTAGGCAGCATTCAGGCCGGGCACGCCCCTAACATTATCAACGACAAAGTGTTGATGAAACTTACCGTACGCACGCTGGATGAACGCGTGCGGCAAACCGTGCTACAGCGTATCCATGATATCGCCGTTGCACAGGCGGAAAGTTTCAATGCGACGGCCACCATTCGACACATTAACGGCAGCCCGGTGCTGAAAAACAATCCGCAAGCCAACGAGATGGTGCGCAGCGTCGCCACCGATCTGTTCGGTCAGGATGCCGTCGCGGAGGTCAATGCGTTTATGGGCAGCGAGGACTTTGCTTTCATGCTCGAGAAAAATCCCAATGGATGCTATTTCACGCTTGGCGCCGGGGATGAGCCTGACCGCTGCATGGTACATAACCCGGGCTACGACTTTAACGACAACATTCTCCTCACCGGCGCGGCGCTGTGGGCCGCACTGACCGAACACTATCTGCGCTGATTCGCACCTTCCCGGGAGGGCTGCACTATGAGTACCGTTTCCCTGACAGACGCATCCGCCTACGCCGGTAACGATCGGCTGCTGGCGGGTATCGTCATGAGCGTTCTGACATTCTGGCTGTTTGCCCAGTCGGTTATCAACGTGGTTCCGGCCATGCAGAATAGCCTCGATATTGCCCTCGAAACCCTTACGCTGGCCGTCAGCCTGAGCGCGTTGTTCAGCGGCTGTTTTGTCGTCGCCTGCGGTGGGTTTGCCGATAAGTATGGGCGCATGCGCCTGACCATGATTGGCCTGATCCTGAGCATGATCGGGAGTGGTCTGCTGTTCATTTCATGGGAGCCCGTCCTGTTTTTGTTGGGAAGAGCGATACAGGGGCTATCAGCGGCCTGCATCATGCCCGCCACGCTGGCGCTGATTAAAACCTGGTATGAAGGTAAAGCACGCCAGCGCGCAATCAGTTTCTGGGTTATCGGTTCATGGGGCGGGAGTGGCCTGAGCTCGTTTGTGGGAGGCGCCATCGCCACCACGCTGGGCTGGCGCTGGATTTTTATTCTGTCGATGGTGGTGGCTCTGGTCGCGCTATTGCTTATCCGCGCCACGCCGGAAAGCCGCAGCCCTGATGCGTGTCGACACAAACTGGATATCAGCGGCCTGGTGAGTTTTGTCCTTATGCTGGTGCTGTTCAATCTGTTTATCAGCAAAGGACACAGCTGGGGCTGGAGCAGCAGTTTATCGCTTCTTGTATTGTGTGGAGCCGTGATTGCACTGATGTGCTTTATCGTTACCGGGCGGCGGAAAGGCGATGCGGCGCTGATCGATTTCGCCCTGTTTAAAAACCGGGCCTATAGCGCCTCGGTATTCTCAAATTTCCTGCTCAACGGCTGCATTGGCACCATGATGATCGCCAGCATCTGGTTGCAGCAGGGCCATCATCTGTCACCGCTACAGACCGGCATGATGACGCTGGGGTATCTGGTTACCGTACTGGCGATGATCCGGGTGGGTGAAAAACTGCTTCAGCGCTATGGCGCCAGGCTGCCGATGATGACCGGCCCGCTGCTGACCGCAACAGGTATTTCGCTGATTTCATGCACCTTCTTAAGCAAAGAGGTCTACATTGTTACCGTTTTTCTGAGCAATATTTTATTCGGGCTGGGGCTCGGATGTTACGCTACGCCCTCAACGGACACGGCGGTAATGAATGCCCCTGAAAACAAAGTGGGGGTGGCTTCTGGGATCTATAAGATGGGCAGTTCCCTGGGCGGCGCAATGGGTATCGCGGTCACCGCATCGCTGTACGCGCTATGGCTGCCGATGGGAACGGCCAGTGCCGCGCAGTATGCCTTGCTTTTCAACAGTGCGATTTGCCTTGGGTCGGCAGTCGTGACCTGGGCTTTACTGCCAACAACAAAAGCCCCGCGTTAAGCGGGGCCACAAAAGTATCAGGCAATGTTCAGATATTTGTGCGTCTGCATCGACAGCCGCCAGTTGCGGGCGATACAGGTTTCAATGCACAGACGGGTCGCATCGTCTTTCTGGCTGATAGGCTGTAGCGCGATCACGCGCTGCTTTTCGTCCGTCAGCGTCGCCAGCAGTTCATCCAGCGCTTCGATGTCACGCACGCGCCCCACCGGATGTTTGATCTCATCAGCACGCTCAAGCGCCTGCGAAAGTACGTCATACCCGCCGCGCATATTCACTTTTGGTGAAACCGTGACCCACGTTGAATGGGAGCAGCGCACTTCATGGGTGCCGCTGGTTTCGATCTGACAGCTATAGCCGTTCTTCTCGAGCAGTTCGGTGAGCGGCATCAGATCGTGAATGCAGGGTTCCCCGCCGGTGATCACCACATGCCGCGCCGTCCAGCCCTGACGACCAATAATGGCAAGCAGATCTTCCGCGCTGCCCGCGCCCCATTTATCGCTCTCTTTGGTTTTCGCCAGAATGCTGAACAGCGACACTTCCCGATCTGCGAGCTTATCCCACGTATGTTTGGTATCACACCAGGCGCAGCCAACCGGGCATCCCTGTAAACGAATAAAGATAGCGGGAACGCCGGTAAAGTAACCCTCGCCTTGCAGGGTCTGGAACATCTCGTTAATCGGGTACTGCATAGTCAACTCTGTTAAGGGGATAAACGATAAGTATCGCAGATCCCCGTCAGATGATCATGCTCCATCGGTGCTTTGCGCGCCAATTGCCGCCATAAACCGTTCCGTAATTTGCTGTGGTCGGGTGATCGCCCCGCCGACGACAACCGTGTGCGCCCCCAGCGCCAGACACCTGGCCGCGCGTTCAGGCGTATCCACGTTACCTTCAGCAATCACGGGGATCGTGACGGCAGACAGCACCTCTTTCAAAAACGCGCAGTCATTTTCCGGTAGCGAATGGCCCGCAGTCTCCGCCGTATAACCGTAAAGGGTGGTTCCGACGCAATCAAACCCCAGCGCCTGCGCGGCCACGGCCTCCTGCACGGTGGCAATATCCGCCATCAGCAGCAGCGAAGGGTAACGGGTGCGGATCTGCGCGATCAGCATGTCCAGCGATCCGCCACCGGGCCGTTTCCGGGCGGTCGCATCCAGCGCAACGATCTCCGGGCCGACCGCCATCAACTCATCCACTTCTTTGAGCGTTGCGGTGATGAACACCTCGCTGTCCGGATAGTCTCGTTTGATGATGCCAATTACCGGCAGTGAGACCAGCCCTTTGATAGCCTCGATATCCACCACGCTATTGGCGCGGATCGCAGCGGCACCGCCCTGGGCCGCCGCCAGCGCCATTCGCGACATAATAAACGGGCTGTGCAGCGGTTCGTTTTCCAGCGCCTGGCAGGAGACGACCAGTTTTCCTTGCAGGTTATCCAGTACAGTTTTCATTACGATAAGATCTCTTCTACTTCGTTTTTGATAATGGTGACGTGCGGGCCATAGATGACCTGGACACCGTTGCCGCGGACGATTACGCCGCGGGCGCCGGTCGCTTTCAGTGCAGATTCATTGACTTTGCTACCGTCTTTCACCGTGACGCGAAGGCGCGTGGCGCAGCAGTCAACCTCATCCAGATTGTCTTTTCCTCCCAGCCCGGCGATCACCGCCGCGGCGCGCTCGCTTTGCGGCAGGGTAGCCTCGTCAGCCAACGCCTCCTTTTCACGGCCCGGCGTGGCAAAATCAAAACGTTTGATCAGATAGCGGAAGGTACAGTAGTAAAGGAAGAACCACGGTACGCCCACCAGCGGGACGAACATCCAGTTAGTTTTCGCTTCACCCTGCAAAATGCCGAACAGCACGAAATCAATAAACCCGCCGGAGAATGTTTGTCCGATGGTGATGTGCAGCATGTGCGCGAGCATAAACGCCAGCCCGTCAAACAGCGCATGAATGACGTACAGCACCGGGGCAATAAACAGGAATGAGAACTCTATGGGCTCGGTAATTCCCGTCAGGAATGAGGTTAACGCCGCAGAGAGCAGCAGCCCGGCAACCCGCTTTTTGTTCTCCGGCCTGGCCGTGTGGTACATCGCAAGGCAGGCGCCGAGCAGACCAAACATCATGGTAATAAAGCGCCCGGACATGAAGCGCGACGTGCCCTCATAGAAATGCTGCGTGTTCGGGTCGGCGAGCTGGGCGAAGAAGATCCGCTGCGTGCCCTCAACCAGGTGACCGTTAACAATTTCACTGCCGCCAAGCGCGGTGGTCCAGAACGGAAGATAGAAGATGTGGTGCAAACCAAACGGGCCAAGCATGCGCAGGATGAAGCCGTACAGCAAAGTCCCCAGATAGCCGGTGGCATCCACCAGCCCGCCGAGGCCAAAGATCAGCTTCTGAAAATGCGGCCAGACCACGGTCATCAGCGCGCCGACGAGTATCGCCGCCAGTGAGCTGATAATGGGAACGAAGCGTGAGCCGCCAAAAAAGCCCAGGAATTGCGGAAGCGCGATTTTATTAAACCGATGATGCAGTGCGCAGGTCACCAGCCCAATAACTACCCCACCAAACACGCCCGTTTCAAGCGTCTGAATACCCAGCGTCATGCCCTGCCCTACGGCGCCCGGGTTCTCATGCGCCAGTTTTCCGGTCAGGATCAGCAGCGCATTGATAGTGGCATTCATCACCAGATAAGCGAGCAACGCCGCCAGCCCTGCCGTGCCTTTATCATTTTTCGCCAGCCCAACGGCGACCCCAACAGCAAACAGTACCGACAGGTTTGCAAACACAATCGAGCCTGCGCTGCTCATGATGGTAAAGATGGCCTGTAGCCAGCCAACGTCTAAAAATGGATACGCAGTAAGCGTATTTGGATTCGATAGCGCCCCGCCGATCCCCAGCAACAGACCTGCTGCGGGCAGTATGGCGATGGGTAACATAAAGGATTTGCCGAAGCGCTGCGCTTTTTCAAACCATCCGCCGGAAGACGCTCCGCTGAACATTTGCATCATTTTTTTATCCCCCTGGTTATTGATGAAAATTTTTACCATATATATTTTTAATTGTGAAAATTACCACCAAAAACCAGGACACCGATCATACTTTTTCGAAATGACTGGCATCTCTCCCCCGCTTTCCGCCACACTAGTTGGCAGAGAAACGCATTAAGGATCTAGCATGTCGGACCATGAAAACCTGCTGCTGAAGCTACGCCAGGAGGCTTCCGGGTACAGCCCAACGCAACAAAAACTGGGGGAGTTTGTCCTCAACGATCCTGCCAGGGTGCTCTACCTGACGATCACCGAGCTGGCGCGTGAAAGCGGCACCAGCGAGGCCAGCGTCACACGCCTTTGCCGCACGCTGGGCTGTAAGGGATATAACGAATTTAAAATGGCGCTTGCGCTGGATATTCAGCAGGGTTTGCCGGAGCGTCAGGCAGGAGATGCAATAGATAACGTGGTGGATGAGTCTGTCCAGGCGCTGCAAGATACCGCAAAACTCCTCGACCGGGCCCAGCTTGAACAGGCGACACTGGCCCTGCATCAGGCGCAGTCAGTGCAAATTTACGGGGTGGCGGCCAGCGCAATTCTGGGGGAGTATTTGCATTACAAGCTGCTGCGACTCGGCAAACCTGCACAGCTGTTTAGCGATATGCATCGCGCCGCCATGAATGCGACGACGCTCTCGAAAGAGACGCTGGTGGTGGCCATCTCAAGTTCCGGCTCTACACGGGATCTGCTTCACGTGGTGAAACTCGCCCGCAAGCGCGGCGTTAAGGTACTGGCGCTCAGCAATACGCCCCGCAGCCCGCTGGCCTCCCTGAGCGATTTACAGCTGGTTGCAGCCAAGCCAGAGGGACCGCTGAGCGCGGGTGCGCTCAATGCCAAGGTTGGCGTGATGCTGCTGGTTGAACTGCTAACCACTTCCCTTATTGCAGTAGACAGCCATTACGGTGACGTTAGCCAGCAAACGGCAAGCGCCACGTTGCCGCTTCTGCTATAGAAAACAAAAAACCCGCCGAAGCGGGTTTTTTCATAAGAACGAAGGTTCAGGCTTATGCCTGGCCTTTGATCTCTTTACGACCGTTGTAAGGTGCTTTTTCGCCCAGCGCTTCTTCGATACGAATCAGCTGGTTGTATTTAGCAACACGGTCAGAACGGCTCATAGAACCGGTTTTGATCTGGCCAGCAGCGGTACCAACAGCCAGGTCAGCGATGGTAGCATCTTCAGTTTCGCCAGAACGGTGAGAGATAACCGCGGTGTAGCCAGCGTCTTTCGCCATTTTGATCGCAGCCAGCGTTTCGGTCAGAGAACCGATCTGGTTGAATTTGATCAGGATGGAGTTAACGATGCCTTTCTCGATGCCTTCTTTCAGGATCTTGGTGTTGGTTACGAACAGATCGTCACCAACCAGCTGGATTTTGTCGCCCAGTACTTTGGTCTGGTATGCGAAACCATCCCAGTCAGACTCGTCCAGACCGTCTTCGATAGAAACGATTGGGTACTGTTTGGTCAGGTCTTCCAGGAAGTGGGTGAACTCTTCAGAGGTGAACGCTTTGTTGCCTTCGCCAGCCAGAACGTATTTACCGTCTTTGTAGAATTCAGATGCTGCGCAGTCCATCGCCAGGGTGATGTCTTTGCCCAGCTCGTAGCCTGCTGCTTTAACCGCTTCAGCGATAACAGCCAGAGCTTCTGCGTTAGAACCCAGGTTTGGCGCGTAGCCGCCTTCATCACCAACAGCCGTGTTCATGCCTTTAGCTTTCAGAACTTTAGCCAGGTTGTGGAACACTTCAGAACCCATACGTACCGCTTCTTTCAGGGTTTTCGCGCCAACTGGCTGAATCATGAATTCCTGAATATCAACGTTGTTGTCTGCGTGCTCACCACCGTTGATGATGTTCATCATTGGTACAGGCATGGAGTATTTGCCTGGGGTGCCGTTCAGTTCAGCGATGTGCTCGAACAGTGGCATGCCTTTAGCTGCCGCTGCCGCTTTGGCGTTCGCCAGGGAAACGGCCAGGATTGCGTTCGCACCGAAGTTAGATTTGTTTTCAGTACCGTCCAGATCGATCATGATCTTGTCGATGCCAGCCTGATCTTTAGCATCTTTGCCAACGATAGCCTGAGCAATAGGACCGTTAACAGCGCCAACCGCTTTCAGTACGCCTTTGCCCATGAAACGGGATTTGTCGCCATCACGCAGTTCCAGCGCTTCGCGGGAACCTGTAGAAGCACCTGATGGAGCCGCTGCCATACCGACGAAACCACCTTCCAGATGAACTTCAGCTTCAACGGTCGGGTTACCACGGGAGTCGATGATTTCACGACCGATGACTTTAACGATTTTGGACATTAGATTTTCCTCAGTACAAGTTAAACTAAAACTCCAGACAAACAACGCGTACCAAAGGTACGCGTTGCCGTTCTAACTTTTTTTACTTCGCCTGACGCTTCTGGTACTCGCTGGCGGCTTTCACGAAGCCTGCAAACAGCGGATGCCCGTCACGCGGCGTTGAAGTAAATTCCGGGTGGAATTGGCAGGCCACGAACCACGGATGGTTAGGCACTTCGATGATCTCGACTAACTGATCATCCCCGGAACGGCCCGCAACACGCAGACCCGCAGCTTCAATTTGTTTCAACAACATGTTGTTGACTTCATAGCGGTGACGATGGCGCTCGGTGATGACCGGCTCGCCGTACAGCTTGCGTACCACGCTATCGTCGGACAGCTGGCAGGCCTGTGCGCCAAGACGCATGGTGCCACCCAGATCGCTCTTCTCGGTACGGACTTCGACGTTACCGTCTTCGTCGCGCCATTCCGTAATCAGCGCCACAACAGGGTACTTACAGTCTGGCACAAATTCCGTAGAGTTCGCGTTTTCCATTCCCGCTACGTTGCGCGCAAATTCAATCAGCGCAACCTGCATACCCAGGCAGATACCGAGGTATGGAATATTGTTTTCACGCGCATAGCGTGCAGTGGCGATCTTGCCTTCAACACCACGGTAGCCGAAGCCGCCAGGGATGAGGATAGCATCCAGATCTTTAAGAATTTCAACGCCGCGCGTCTCCACATCCTGTGAATCAATCAGCTTGATGTTCACAGAGACGCGGTTCTTCAGACCACCGTGTTTCAGCGCTTCGATAACTGACTTGTAGGCATCCGGCAGTTCGATGTACTTGCCGACCATACCGATAGTCACTTCGCCGCCCGGATTGGCTTCTTCGTAAATCACCTGCTCCCATTCAGACAGGTTAGCTTCCGGACAGTTCAAGCTGAATCGTTTACAAATATAATCGTCCAGACCCTGTGATTTCAACAGGCCCGGGATTTTATAAATGGAATCGACATCTTTCATTGAAATAACGGCTTTTTCAGGCACGTTACAGAACAATGCAATTTTCGCGCGTTCGTTCGCCGGAATCGCGCGATCGGAACGGCAAACCAGGATGTCAGGCTGAATACCGATGGAGAGCAGCTCTTTAACAGAGTGCTGAGTCGGTTTGGTTTTCACTTCACCTGCTGCTGCCATGTAAGGCACCAGCGTCAGGTGCATGAACAGCGCGTGCTCACGACCAATATCTACCGCCAGCTGACGAATCGCTTCGAGGAACGGCAGGGATTCGATATCCCCTACGGTACCGCCGATTTCAACCAGCACAACGTCATGCCCTTCGCCACCGGCAAGGACACGTTCTTTGATGGCGTTAGTGATGTGTGGGATGACCTGCACGGTCGCGCCCAGGTAGTCACCACGGCGCTCTTTACGCAGAACGTCAGAGTAGATACGGCCAGTCGTAAAGTTGTTACGACGGGTCATTTTGGTACGGATGAAACGCTCGTAGTGGCCAAGATCCAGATCGGTTTCAGCGCCGTCTTCAGTAACGAACACTTCCCCGTGTTGGGTTGGGCTCATGGTGCCAGGATCGACGTTGATGTACGGATCCAGTTTCATCATGGTCACATTGAGGCCACGGGCTTCAAGAATGGCTGCGAGGGAGGCTGCGGCAATGCCTTTACCCAGAGAGGATACGACCCCGCCGGTCACAAAAATATAGTTCGTTGTCATGCTGAACCTGAGAAGTTAGGGTGAAACGATGGAATAACCAGGACGGGAAAGTAGTATACCCGAACACGACGAGCGCCACAAACTTTCATTCTCCGTCTCCACTCCAGGCCATGACAAACATAAGGAGTGAGAAAATAGCCCCTTTTGGGTAAATGTTTTTGACGCAAATCAAGCGCTTGTCATTTAAAAAATCACACAAATTGCGCTTGATCGCAAAATCTCGTTAGAGATCATGTTCCTGGCGTTTTACTTCCTGCCAGACTTCTTCCATCGCGTCGAGGTCAATCCCGCTCATTTCCAGGCCGCGCGAGGCCACAATCCGCTCAACTTCGCGAAAGCGTCGCTCGAATTTAATGTTCGCTTTTTGCAGGGCGGTTTCCGCTTTTACACCGAGGTGGCGCGAAAGGTTGACGGTCGCAAACAGCAGATCGCCCATCTCCTCTTCCAGCTTTGCTTCATCCACAACGGCCTGCTGCGCTTCATGCATCACTTCGTCGATCTCTTCGTGCACTTTTTCCAGCACCGGGCCGAGAGAGTTCCAGTCAAACCCTACCGCCGAGCAGCGCTTTTGAATTTTGTGCGCGCGCATCAGCGCGGGAAGGTTCAGGGGAATGTCGTCCAGCGCCGAGTGCTGGGATTTTTCAGCGCGTTCGGCGCTTTTTATCTGCTCCCAGCGCGCCAGCACTTCCGCACTGTTGCCTGCGGAGGCATCGCCAAAAATATGCGGATGACGACGCTCCAGCTTGTCGCTGATAGCGGCGCAGATATCGTCAAAGTTAAAGCGCCCCTCTTCCTGCGCCATCTGCGCGTAGAACACAACCTGGAACAGCAGGTCGCCCAGCTCACCGCGCAGGTCGTCGAAATCTTCGCGCGAAATCGCGTCCAGCACTTCGTAGGTCTCTTCCAGCGTGTAAGGCGCAATGGTGGCGAAAGTCTGCTCTTTATCCCACGGGCAGCCGTTTTCCGGGTCGCGCAGGCGTTTCATGATGCCAAGCAGGCGGTCGATTTGAGTCATAACAGATTCCATTAAATGCCTGAGCCGGGTGGCGGCGTTGCCTTACCCGGCCTACAGAAGAGGATGTTTAGCCGCCGTGCAGACGACGCGCGTCAATCACATCCGGCACCTGATTCAGTTTGCCGAGTACGCGGCCCAGCACCTGAAGGTTATAGATTTCGATAGTCATATCGATGGTGGCAAGCTGCTCGCGGGTATCGCTGCGGCTGGCAACGCCCAGCACGTTGACCTTCTCGTTGGCGAGAATGGTGGTGATGTCGCGCAGCAGGCCGCTGCGGTCGTTGGCAGTGACGCGCACCACCAGCGAGTAACCCGCCGAGTAGCTCTCCCCCCAGACGGCTTCCACGATACGTTCCGGCGCATGCGATTGCAGCTCTGCAAGCTGATCGCAGTCGGAGCGGTGAATCGAGATCCCACGCCCCTGGGTGATAAAGCCGACAATATCGTCTCCCGGGATCGGCTGGCAGCAGCGGGCAATATGGTGCATGAGGTTACCCACCCCTTCAACCACCACGCGGCCATTGTCCTTGCTGCGCTGCTGCGGAGCGTAGGTTTTCTGCTGGAGCTGTTTCAGCGCCGCCGCATCCTGCTCCGCTGCGCTTGGCTTGTTGAACTGCGCTTGCAGGAAGTTCACCATCTGGTTCAGGCGGATATCGCCGCCACCAATCGCCGCTAACAGTTCGTCGAGCTCGTTGAAGTTGTAGCGCGGCAGCAGGAACTTCTCCGCCTCTTTCAGGCTTATCCCGATATGTTCCAGCTCGTCGTCCAGGATCTGACGACCGGCAAGGATGTTCTTGTCACGATCCTGCTTGCGGAACCAGGCGTGGATTTTAGAGCGCCCACGGCTGGTGGTAACGTAACCGAGGTTCGGATTCAGCCAGTCGCGGCTTGGGTTTGGCTGCTTCTGGGTGATGATTTCAATCTGATCGCCCATCTGGAGCTGGTAGGTAAACGGTACGATACGTCCGCCGATCTTCGCCCCGATGCAACGGTGCCCCACATCGCTGTGGATGTGGTAGGCGAAATCGAGCGGCGTGGAGCCTGCCGGCAAATCAACAACATCCCCTTTCGGGGTAAAGACGTAGACGCGATCGTCGAAGACCTGACTGCGCACTTCGTCGAGCATTTCGCCGGAGTCGGCCATCTCTTCCTGCCACGCAATCAGCTTACGCAGCCAGGCGATACGGTCCTCGTGACCGGAGCGACCGCCGCCGGAGGTACCCTCTTTGTATTTCCAGTGCGCCGCCACGCCCAGCTCGGCGTCTTCGTGCATCTGTTTGGTACGGATCTGAATTTCCACCGTTTTGCCGCCAGGGCCGAGCACCACGGTATGAATAGACTGATAGCCGTTTGGTTTGGGGTTGGCGACGTAGTCATCAAACTCATCCGGCAGATGGCGGAAGTGAGTATGCACTATCCCCAGCGCGGCATAGCAGTCCTGGAGACGCTCCGCCACGATACGTACGGCGCGCACGTCAAACAGCTCGTCAAAGGCGAGATGTTTCTTCTGCATTTTGCGCCAGATGCTGTAGATGTGCTTCGGACGCCCGTAGACCTCGGCGCGCACATTCTCCTCTTTCATCGACTGGCGCAGCCCGCTGACAAATTCCTCGATATAGTGCTCGCGGTCAATGCGGCGTTCGTGCAGCAATTTAGCAATGCGTTTGTATTCCGCCGGATGCAGATAGCGGAAGCAGTAATCTTCCAGCTCCCACTTCAGTTGCCCGATACCGAGACGGTTCGCCAGCGGCGCATAGATATTCGTACACTCTTTAGCGGCCAGGACGCGCTCGTCTTCCGGCGCATCCTTCACTTCACGCAGATGGGCAACCCGTTCGGCCAGCTTGATCACCACGCAGCGGAAATCATCTACCATCGCCAGCAGCATGCGGCGGACGTTATCCACCTGCTCGGAAGAGACAGAGTCCGTTTGCGCGGCTTTAAGCTGACGAATGGCTGCCATGTCACGCACGCCGTGGATAAGCGCCACGACGGACTGGCCGACGCTTTCACGCAGGACGTCTTCCGTCACCACGTCGGCGTCCGCCAGGGGGAACAGCAGTGCGGCCTGTAGCGTTTCGATATCCATGTTCAGCATGGAGAGAATTTCAACCATCTCCACGCCGCGCCACAACAGCAGTTCAGCGTCCGGATGCCCCTGCGTTGTGCGTAAACAATAGGCCCAGGTTTCGGTTAAGCGTTCACACGACTGCTGGCTGGAAATCCCCAGACTTGCGATCCATTTTTGAGGGTCAAACTCACCAGCTTTATTTAAATGTGCACTTCTTACCGCAACCATCGTCCTCTCCTTTAGGGACAAGGGCCTGTCGAAGTCGACAAGCCAAACTCATTAGATGTGCTCGAACAACACCATCGATTCCAGATGACCAGTGTGCGGGAACATGTCCAGCATTGCCAGACGTCGAATCTGGTAACCCCCGCTCAATAATGCTTCGCTGTCACGGGCAAGCGTCGCCGGGTTACAGGAAACATAGACCACGCGTTCAGGCGCGAGTTTAATTATATGCTGCATCACGCCCGGCGCACCTGCGCGCGCCGGGTCGAGCAGGATCTTATCAAAGCCCTGCTTAGCCCACGGTTGCTGAGTAACATCATCCTCAAGATTTTGATGAAAGAATGTCACATTTTGCAAGCCGTTCTGTTGGGCGTTTTCCTGGCCTTTCACCACCAGCGCCTCAACGCCTTCCACCCCGACCACGCTTGCTGCTTTGCGGGCCAGCGGCAGGGTAAAGTTCCCCATACCGCAGAACAGATCGAGCACCCGATCGGTGGGTTGTACGTCCAGCCACGCCAGCGCGTTCGCCACCATCTGCTGGTTCACGCCGTCGTTGACCTGGATAAAATCCCGCGGGCTGAACGTTAAGCGTAGCCCGTCTGACGCATACCAGGGCGCTTCTCCGCTGACCTGCTCAAGTATCTCGCTTTGCGGCGCGAGGAAAAGCGCAAGCTCATGAGAATGCGAAAAGCGTTCCAGTTTTTCGCGATCCGCCTTTGACAGCGGCGCGGTGTGGCGCAGTACCATCAGCGGGCCACTGTTGGCCAGCACCAGTTCGACATGGCCCAGCGAACGCACGCCATCCAGCGATGCAAGACAGTGGTGCACGTCCGGGAGCAACGCCTCAAGATGGGGCACCAAAACAGGGCACTGCGTGACAGAGACGATATCGCTGGAGCCGGCTTTGCGAAAACCCATCTCCAGCCGCTCGGTTTTGGACTGGTAGCTGAGGCTCAGGCGAGCGCGGCGACGGTAGCCCCAGGGCCGATCGGCAATGATGTCATTCACGTCGTGTCCGACCAGGCGGGCCAGCGCGCTGCTTTTACTTTTTTGCTGTAATTCTGTGCTGGCATGCTGTTGCTGGCAGCCACCGCAGACGCCAAAATGGGGGCAGCGAGGCATCACGCGCTCCGGGCTATCATTAAGACGGCGCTTGACCTGACCGCGCGCATACTGACGTTTTTCTTCCGTCAGCGTAATATCTGCGCGTTCTCCTGGCAGCAAACCTGTGATAAACAGTGTCTTACCCTTGTGACGCGCCACCCCCTGTCCAAAAGGATCGAGGTCCGTGGCTTCAACAGTTATGATCTGACGCGTCGTCACGCGTCGTTTTGCAGAGTAGAATTGCGCCATCGCCGAGATTGTTCTCAAATAAACATAATTAGCCTGATTGTCCCATAACGGAACTCCATGACCAACTACAGCCTGCGCGCGCGCATGATGATTTTGATCCTCGCTCCTACCGTTCTCATCGGTTTGCTGCTGAGCATTTTCTTTGTGGTGCATCGCTATAACGATTTGCAGAGACAGCTTGAAGATGCCGGGGCCAGCATTATCGAACCGCTGGCCGTCTCCAGCGAGTACGGTATGAACCTGCAAAACCGTGAATCCATTGGTCAGTTAATCAGCGTGCTGCACCGCCGTCATTCAGAGATTGTGCGCGCCATTTCCGTTTACGATGAGCATAACCGTCTGTTCGTCACCTCGAATTTCCATCTGGATCCCACGTCGCTGAAAATCCCGGATGGTACCCCCTTCCCGCGTCACCTTACGGTGTTGCGGCGCGGCGATATCATGATCCTGCGCACGCCGATTATCTCCGAAAGCTATTCACCCGATGAATCCGCCCAGTCCGATGCGAAGTCCAGCAATAATATGCTGGGATATGTGGCGCTGGAGCTGGATCTTAAGTCGGTACGGCTCCAGCAGTACAAAGAAATATTCATCTCCGGCGTGATGATGCTGTTCTGCATCGGCATCGCGCTGATCTTCGGCTGGCGACTGATGCGCGACGTCACGGGGCCTATCCGCAACATGGTGAATACCGTTGACCGGATCCGCCGGGGTCAGCTCGACAGCCGCGTGGAAGGCTTTATGCTCGGCGAGCTGGATATGCTGAAAAATGGCATCAACTCAATGGCGATGTCGCTGGCGGCTTATCACGAAGAGATGCAGCACAACGTTGACCAGGCCACCTCTGACCTGCGCGAAACGCTGGAGCAGATGGAGATCCAGAACGTGGAGCTGGATCTGGCGAAAAAACGTGCGCAGGAGGCGGCACGAATTAAGTCTGAGTTCCTGGCGAACATGTCGCACGAGCTGCGCACGCCGCTGAACGGGGTGATTGGCTTCACCCGTCTGACGCTCAAAAGCGAGTTGAACCCGACCCAGCGTGACCATCTGCATACCATTGAACGCTCAGCCAACAACCTGCTGACCATTATTAACGACGTACTGGACTTCTCGAAGCTGGAAGCGGGCAAGCTGATTCTGGAGAGTATTCCCTTCCCGCTGCGCAGCACGCTGGATGACGTGGTCACGCTTCTTGCCCACTCATCGCATGATAAGGGTCTGGAACTGACGCTCAATATTAAAAATGATGTGCCGGATAACGTCATTGGCGACCCGCTGCGCCTGCAACAGGTCATTACCAATCTGGTGGGCAACGCGATTAAGTTCACCGAGAGCGGCAACATCGATATTCTGGTCGAAAAAAGGGCGCTCAGTAATAACAAAGTCCAGATTGAAGTGCAGATCCGGGATACCGGCATTGGTATTCCGGAGCGCGATCAGACGCGTCTGTTCCAGGCTTTCCGCCAGGCCGATGCGAGCATTTCCCGTCGTCACGGCGGAACGGGCCTGGGGCTGGTGATCACCCAAAAGCTGGTGAAAGAGATGGGAGGCGATATCTCCTTCCACAGCCAGCCTAACCGGGGCTCAACCTTCTGGTTCCATATCAACCTTGATCTTAACCCGAACGTGCAGACCGACGGCCCGGTCACCGGGTGCCTGAAGGGGATGCGTCTGGCCTATGTGGAACCGAACGCCGCGGCGGCGCAGTGTACGCTGGATGTATTAAGCAGCACGCCGCTGGAGGTCATCTACAGCCCGACCTTCTCCGCGCTGGCGAACGATCATTACGATATCCTGTTGTTGGGGATTCCGGTGACGTTTACCGGAGAACTGACCATGCAGCAGGAACGCCTGGCGAAGGCGGCCTCAATGACGGACTACCTGCTGCTGGCGCTGCCGTGCCACGCCCAAATCAACGCCGAAGAGCTGAAAAACGACGGAGCGGCGGCGTGTCTGCTGAAACCCCTCACCGCCACACGGCTGTTACCTGCGTTGACCGAATATTGCCGTCTGACGCATCAGTCCCTGCCGCTGGAAAACGACGAACATAAGCTGCCGATGACGGTGATGGCCGTGGACGACAACCCGGCGAACCTGAAGCTGATTGGCGTGCTGCTTGAGGATCAGGTTCAGCATGTTGAGCTGTGTACCAGCGGCGCCGAAGCCGTGGAACAAGCCAAACAGATGCAGTTCGACCTGATCCTGATGGATATTCAGATGCCGGGCATGGATGGCATCCGCGCCTGCGAGTTGATTCGCCAGCTTCCGCACCAGCAGCAGACGCCGGTGATTGCCGTGACGGCGCACGCGATGGCGGGGCAAAAGGAGAAACTGCTGGGTGCGGGCATGAACGATTATCTGGCGAAACCGATCGACGAAGAGAAGCTGCACAGCCTGCTGCTGCGCTACAAGCCGGGGCACATTGGCGGGACATACACCATTACAGCTGAATCGCCGGAGATCAGCATTAACCAGAATGCCACGTTTGACTGGCAACTGGCGCTGCGCCAGGCGGCGGGTAAACCGGATCTGGCCCGCGATATGCTGCAAATGCTGGTGGACTTCCTGCCTGAGATCCGTAACAAGGTTGAAGAACAGCTGGTGGGTGAAAACCCCGAAGGACTGCTGGAAGCCATTCATAAACTGCATGGCAGCTGCGGCTACAGCGGCGTACCGCGGTTGAAAAATCTCTGCCAGTTGCTTGAACAGCAGCTCCGCGCGGGTACGCCAGAATCCGATCTCGAACCGGAGTTCCTGGAGCTGCTGGACGAGATGGACAACGTGACGCGGGAAGCAATGAAGGTGTTGGGGAGCTAAGACCAAAGCCCGGTGGCGCTTCGCTTACCGGGCCTACAGGAGCACGAACGTTAACGCGACATCCCCCGCCCCATCTTTATCACCGCTGCAATATTCCTTGCGG
Source organism: Enterobacter cloacae complex sp. 397G4 (assembly GCF_050031515.1). Taxonomy (NCBI): domain Bacteria; kingdom Pseudomonadati; phylum Pseudomonadota; class Gammaproteobacteria; order Enterobacterales; family Enterobacteriaceae; genus Enterobacter; species Enterobacter cloacae complex sp. 397G4. Next base: position 3,855,678 of record NZ_JBLGWE010000001.1, read on the forward strand.
CCATCTGTACATTCTGTTGCGCATTTTCCAGCGCATCCTCCAGCGAGCAGATGGTGTAGATCACGCTGAATACGGCATCCAGTCCATGCTCATGCACCACGCCAACATCCGCCGTCAGGCTGCCGGCAATGCCGATAACCGGCTTGTTATAGCGTTTCGCGACTCTCGCCACGCCAACGGGCACTTTGCCGTGGATCGTCTGGCTGTCGATACGCCCTTCGCCCGTGATCACCAGATCGGCGTCCGCGACCTGTTCATCAAGATGCAGGGCATCGGTGACAATCTCAATCCCCTGACGGAGCTGTGCGCCGCAAAATGCATACAGCGCCGCCCCCATTCCGCCAGCCGCACCGCCGCCCGCCAGGTTTAAGACGTCAATATCCAGATCCCGGGCGATAATTTTTGCGTAATGCGCCAGCGCGTTGTCCAGCGTCCTGATCATCTCCGGCGTCGCCCCTTTCTGCGGACCAAATACCGCAGAAGCGCCTGTCTCGCCGATCAGAGGGTTGGTTACATCGCAGGCCACTTCAATTCGACAGTCTGCCAGCCGCTTATCCAGCCCGCTAAGATCGATATGTGCAAGGCTTGCCAGTTCGCCGCCGCCCGGCCCTACGGGCTGCGCTTTCGCATCCAGCAGTTTTACGCCCAGCGCCTGCACCATGCCTGCGCCACCGTCATTGGTCGCGCTGCCTCCAATGCCAATAATGATATGCTTTACGCCCGCATCCAGCGCATGACGGATCAGTTCCCCGGTTCCCCAGGAGGTGGTGATTAACGGGTTACGCTTTGCGGGAGCAACAAGCTCCAGACCGCTCGCTGCCGCCATCTCGATAAAGGCGCTTTTCCCGTCTCCGGATAACCCGAAAAACCCTTCCACGCGTTCACCCAAAGGCCCGGTAACGGGAACATGGACAAGACGCCCATGCGTGGCTGCCACCATCGCTTCCACCGTCCCTTCGCCACCATCGGCAACCGGTAATTTGACATAGTCCGCTGACGGGAAAATGTCGCGAAAACCGACCTCTATCGCTGTCGCCACCTCCAGCGCGCTCAAGCTTTCCTTATACGAGTCCGGAGCGATAACAATTTTCATAAGCCATCCTTACGCATGTTAGTTACGTTAAGCATACACCACGTAAGGGACCACTCATGGGAGCGGTCCCAATGCGCTTATCGTACCATGCACGGACGTTTATTGTCGAATGTCCACTCTGGGATCAGGTATTGCATCGCCAGCGCGTCATCACGCGCCCCCAGGCCGTGTTTCTGGTACAGCTCATGCGCTTTCATGACCTGGTCCATATCCAGTTCTACGCCCAGACCCGGCGTAGCAGGAACCTGTACCATACCGCCTTTGATTTCAAACGGCTGTTTGGTCAGGCGCTGGTTGCCCTCCTGCCAGATCCAGTGGGTGTCGATGGCGGTAATGTTGCCCGGCGCGGCAGCCGCCACGTGGGTGAACATCGCCAGCGAGATGTCGAAGTGGTTGTTGGAGTGCGAGCCCCAGGTCAGGCCGAACTCATGGCACATCTGCGCCACGCGAACCGAGCCCTGCATCGTCCAGAAGTGCGGGTCTGCCAGCGGAATGTCCACCGATTGCAGCGAGAGCGTGTGCCCCATCTGACGCCAGTCGGTCGCGATCATGTTGGTGGCGGTTGGCAGCCCGGTGGCGCGACGGAACTCCGCCATCACTTCACGTCCGGAGAACCCCTGCTCTGCACCGCACGGATCTTCCGCATAGGCCAGCACGCCTTTAAGCTGCTTACCGATTTTTATCGCCTCATCAAGCGACCAGGCACCGTTCGGATCCAGCGTGACGCGCGCCTGCGGGAAGCGCTTCGCCAGCGCGGCGATCGCCTCTGCTTCTTCTTCACCCGCCAGTACACCGCCTTTCAGCTTGAAGTCATTAAAGCCATATTTTTCATACGCGGCTTCCGCCAGGCGCACTACCGCATCCGGGGTCATCGCTTCATCGTGACGCACACGATACCAGTCGCATTTTTCGTCCGGCTGGCTCTGGTACGGCAGCGGGGTGAGTTTGCGGTTGCCGATAAAGAACAGGTAGCCGAGCATTTCCACTTCGCTGCGCTGTTGGCCGTCGCCCAGCAGGGAGGCGACATTGACGCCAAGATGCTGGCCCAGCAGATCCAGCATCGCGGCTTCAATGCCCGTGACCACATGGATAGTGGTGCGCAGATCAAACGTTTGCAGACCACGGCCACCCGCATCACGATCGGCAAAGGTCGTACGCACGCGAGTCAGCACATTTTTGTACTCGCCCAGCGTTTTACCCACCACCAGCGGAATGGCGTCCTCCAGCGTTTTACGGATCTTCTCCCCGCCCGGGATTTCACCGACACCGGTATGCCCTGAGTTGTCCTTGATCACCACAATATTACGGGTGAAGAACGGCGCATGGGCGCCGCTCAGGTTCATCAGCATGCTGTCATGTCCCGCGACAGGAATGATCTGCATGGAGGTGACTACAGGGGTAGAAAATGTGCTCATCGTTCGATCCTTTTATCAGTGACGTCCAAATACAGGGCGCTTACGGTCAAATGTCCAGCCGGGGATAAGGTACTGCATCGGGCCTGCGTCGTTGCGCGCGCCGCCCGGCAGTTTTTTATACGCTTCATGCGCCTTGTGGATCTGATCCCAGTCAAGCTCCACGCCCAGCCCCGGCGCATCCGGTACGGCAATTGTGCCGTTTTTGATTTCAAGTGGATTTTTGGTCAGGCGCGCTTCGCCTTCCTGCCAGATCCAGTGCGTATCGATGGCGGTCGGGTTGCCCGGCGCCGCCGCGCCAACGTGGGTAAACATCGCCAGCGAAATGTCGAAATGGTTATTGGAGTGGCAGCCCCAGGTGAGCCCCCAGTCATCGCACAGCTGCGCCACGCGCACCGCGCCGGAAAGGGTCCAGAAGTGCGGGTCCGCCAGCGGTATGTCCACCGCATTCAGCATCACCGCATGGCCCATTTCGCGCCAGTTGGTGGCGATCATGTTGGTCGCAACCGGCAGCCCGGTAGCGCGGCGGAATTCGGCCATCACCTCGCGGCCAGAAAATCCCTGCTCAGCGCCGCACGGATCTTCCGCGTAGGTCAGCACGTCGCCCAGCCCTTTGCACAGCGTGATAGCTTCATCCAGCAGCCAGGCGCCGTTCGGATCGACGGTGATGCGTGCCTCCGGGAAGCGTTTTTTCAACGCGCGCACGCTGTCAATCTCCTGCTCGCCGGGCAGAACGCCGCCTTTCAGCTTGAAGTCTTTGAAGCCGTAGCGATCCTGCGCCGCCTCTGCAAGGCGTACCACCGCCTCGCCAGAGAGCGCCTCCTGATGACGCAGGTGATACCACTCGTGGCTGCCCGGCGAGCGTTCCAGATACGGCAGATCGGTTTTCGTCCGGTCGCCAACGTAGAACAGATAGCCCAGCACCGTTACCGCATTACGCTGTTTGCCTGGCCCCAGCAGTTCGCAGACCGGCACGTTCAGCGCCTTGCCCAGTAAATCGAGGAGGGCCGCCTCCAGCGCCGCCACCGCGTTAACGCGCAGTTCAAACGTCCAGGCGCCTTTGCCGAAGGTATCAAAATCCGCCGACTGGTTACCCTTATGCACCCGCTGAACCACCTTGTTCAGGCGGGCGACCTCCTGCCCAACCACCTGCGGGATGGCGTCGACCAGCGTCTGGTAAATCACCTCTCCGCCAGGCGCTTCCCCGACGCCGGTATTCCCTGCGCTGTCGGTCAGCACCACAATGTTGCGGGTGAACCAGGCGTTATGCGCGCCACCAATGTTGAGCAGCATGCTGTCCTGCCCCGCCACCGGAATGACCTTCATCTCCGTCACGATCGGGCTTGATTGCGTTGTCATCATCCGCGCTCCCCAACAGGTTTCAGTTCGATTCGTTTGATGTCACCCACCAGCACCAGATAACTGAGTACCGCCACCAGCGCATGGACGCCTACATAAATCAGCGCGCCGTTGAAGGAGCCAGTGGTGCCGACGATGTAACCGATAGCGATTGGGGTGACAATGCCGGAAATGTTGCCAAACATGTTGAACAGACCGCCGCTCAGGCCGCTGATCTCTTTCGGCGCGGTATCTGCCATCACCGCCCAGCCCAGTGCGCCAATGCCTTTACCGAAGAAGGCCATCGCCATAAAGCCGATAATCATCCACTCCGCGCTGACGTAGTTACAGAACACCATGGTCATGGAGAGCAGCATGCCGAGTACGATTGGCGTTTTACGCGCAATATTCAGCGAACCGGTACGACGCATCAGCCAGTCGGAGATGACCCCGCCAAGCACCCCGCCCACGAAGCCACAGATGGCCGGCACGGAGGCGACAAACCCCGCCTTCAGAATCGACATCCCGCGCGCCTGCACCAGGTAAACCGGGAACCAGGTGATAAAGAAGTAGGTTAAGGCGTTAATGCAGTACTGGCCGAGATAGATACCGATCATCATTCGTGAGCCGACGAGCTGTTTGATCTGCCCCCATTTCTGGCTGAACGGAACTTTAGCTTTCTGGGTTTTCTGATCCATGTTGATCAGCGCCCCACCTTCAGCAATGTAGTCCAGCTCTTTCTTGTTCACGCCCGGATGCTGGTTTGGTTCGTGGATCACTTTCAGCCAGATGAAGCTGATGACGATCCCCAGCCCGCCCATGAAGAAGAAGACGTGCGACCAGCCCACTTCGTGCGTCAGCCAGCCCATGATTGGCGCGAAAATAACCGTCGCAAAGTATTGCGCCGAGTTAAAGATGGCTACCGCCGTTCCCCTCTCCTGCGCCGGGAACCAGGCGGCCACAATACGGCTGTTGCCAGGGAATGATGGCGCTTCCGCTAAGCCCACCAGGAAGCGGAGGGTAAAGAGCGCAATGATAATGCCGAAGCCGCTGAAGATATCCACGAAGCCCTGTAACAGGGTAAACATCGACCAGATGAAAATGGACCAGAAATAGACCCGTTTTGAACCAAAGCGGTCCAGCAGCCAGCCGCCAGGGATTTGGCCGATTACGTAGGCCCATGAAAATGCGGAGAAAACATAACCCATACCTACCGGATCAAGTCCGATGTCCTTTGCCATCTCAGAGCCGGCAATGGATAACGTGGCACGGTCGCCGTAGTTGAAAGAGGTGACGATAAACAGCATCACCACTATCCAGTAGCGGGCGTTGGTGCGCTTCTCAGCGCTGCTCGCCGCGTGGCTTAATGTACTCATTGTTGCACTCCTGAAACATAGCTTTCGCCTGGTTCATTCTGTACAGCACCTGTAGGGTAATCAGAATGAGAGATTTGTGTTTGGTTTTGGTACGGCCAGAAGCCGTTTTATAGTGACGGGAAAAGTATATGAAGGAGTGCCTCTTCACCTCACCGTGCAAAAACACAGTATTGAAGGGCGTGAGGGAGGTTGTTTAGGGCATAAGCCCAGAGGAGTGGAAGGTGGTTCACGGAAATGGCGTTTGGGGCGGGGTGTAATGCCGGGTGGCGGCTACGCCTGACCCGGCCTGGCGTTTGTATAGTACAGGGTTAGTTCAGGAGCGTTGCCCAGTGTTCAACCCAGGGATTTGACTCGCTTTCTGGCTCAGGGTGTTCACCCGCATCAATCAGCAACATCTCTCCGACGCGCTGAGCGCTCTGTTCCTGCAACAGCGCGTCGAACTGCTTACCGCCGCCGCAGAAATTAGCGTAAGAGCTATCGCCGAGGGCGATGATGCCATAGTGAACATCTGGCTGATAGCCAAGCTGGTCTTTAATGCCCTGGAAAAGCGGGACGATGCTGTCCGGCAGATCGCCCTGCCCGGTGGTGGAGGTCACCACCAGGATGTATTTATCTTTATACTTTTCCCAGTCCGCCAGCTCCGGATCTTCATAGACCGTTGCTTTATGGCCCTGGTTTACGAGGATTGCTTCCGCTTCCTCCGCCACCAGCAGCGAGTTGCCGTACATCGTGCCGACAAAAATGCCTACTTCAGCCATGCTTTGCTCCCGTAATTATTGCGCTTGCTGCTCATCCTGAACGTTGCCTGCGGCAAACTCAACCCTTTCATTTTCGGGGAGTTGTCCCAGCCAGCCAAACTGTGACAGCGCCTGCATCCAGACCTCGTCCAGCCCTGCGCGAATAGTCAGCGGTTCGCCGGTAAACGGGTGCGTCAGGCGTAGCTCGCTGGCGTGCAGCATCAGCCGGTTACAGCCAAAGTGCTCGGCCGCGCTGCGGTTCTGGCGCAGATCGCCGTGCTTGCTGTCGCCGATAATCGGGTGGCGCAGATGTGCAAGGTGGCGGCGAAGCTGGTGCTTGCGCCCGGTTTTGGGCAAAAGCTCAACCAGACTGTATCGCGTGGTCGGAAATTTGCTGGTCGCCACCGGCAGTTCTGTGGTCGCCATACCGCGATAGTCGGTCACCGCAGGCTGCGGGCCTTTATCTTCGCGGGCAAATTTATCGGCAATTTTATCCAGTTCCTCCACCAGCGGATAATCAAGCGTGGCGGAATCCGTCAGCCAGCCACGCACGATGGCGTGGTAGCGCTTTTGCATCTGGTGCTGCTCAAACTGCTGCGAAAGCAGTCGACCCGCCTCACTGGAAAGCCCCATCAGCAGAACGCCAGAGGTTGGCCGATCCAGACGATGAGCAGTAAAGACGTGCTGACCGATCTGATCGCGCACGGTTTGCATGACCACGACTTTCTCATCGCGATCGAGCCAGCTACGGTGCACCAGCCAGCCGGACGGTTTATTCACCGCCACTAACCACTCATCCTGATAAAGGATCTCAAGCGTCATGCATCGTCACCGGCGAAAAGCGCATCGAGCTTTTCCAGCTCCACCAGCATCATGGCACGCGCCGGGTGGGTCGCTTCCAGCGCCATTTCGTAATAGGGAGAGACGGCAAAAGACGCGGGCAACGCGTGACCACCTTCCAGCAGCGCGTGCATACGCGGAATTAAGACCCACTGGAGCCACTCGAACGGGGCCAGCGTATCCAGACAAAACGGTTGGGTGCTGGCGAACGCGTCTGGCTGCGGCGCGTTATCCTGCCACAGCTGATGCTGGCGCATAAGGGCTTCGATGGCGTGCAACTGCGCACGAACGTTGTCATGATGCGACATATATACCTCAACTGAAAAACGGAATGGCGCGAAGCATAGCATTGCGGAAGACAGAAATAAAAAAAGGGAGCACTGTAAAAACAGTGCTCCCGGTTCGTTTCGCAGCATTCCAGCTACAATACGTGCTCCCTGCTCATCCGTGACAACTTTTCCTGATGCCCGAAGGCCTGGTCATCCATTTACCTTTTGCTTCCTGCTCACATCGTCCTGATGTGTAGGTTTCATCCTGAAACGTCCTGGCCATCCTGACCCACCGACCATCCTGACCGGCTCTCGTTCTCCTTCCTGGAGGTGTCCCTTACGCATCCTGCGTGATCCACTTTGCTTCATCCTGAAGCCTTCCTGCGGCGTCATCCTGACGTGTCCCTGGTAAGAAACGCCATCATCCTGATGTTCGTTTCTCGTGTCGGCATCCTGTCGACACAGATAGAATCCGCTATTCTGCTTCGTCTTACAACCCACCTTGTAAGCAATGTAAGCCAGGCGAAACGGGGGATTTCCTTTCAGAAAAACACTAACCTGTTGAACGATAAGTTAATATTAATCTGAAATTCCTAAGGCAACGCTAACTGTTTCGGCGATGTCTCACAGAGCGTGTAAGAGATCTCTCACACGTCCAGTAGCATCATGGATTACAGAAGCGGCTCAATTTGGGTAAGAAAATCCGCAAGTGAAGGCGCGAGAACGTCGCGATTGCGGGTGCCGAGCGTCTCTTTGATGACCTCGCCAGACAGGTTGCAGACAGAAATGACGTCCATTTCACTGTCGAGCGTCGCAATAAAAAGAGTCGGAGAGAGCTTAAGGCGTTTTTGCGTGACCAGGTGACCAATGAGGTTTTCCTGAACGCGTTGCAGATCGTCTTCGCTCCAGGTTTGCAGCAGCGTCAACGGCTGTCCTGCAAAACATGCAGTCATATCCCCGGCAAACTGCGTGGTATAAAATGCATGAAGCGCAGGTTGTATCACAATGTCCATCGCGCGTTCAACCGCATTTACATTCTGCTCGCCCGTGAACGGTTTCGGTTGCCAGATAACGTAATCATCCTGCGAAGCGATAATGCACGGTGACGGCACGCCATATAAGTCAGTACTTTGCGGCCACGTCCCCCGCTTTTCATGCCAGGCATCGCAATAGCGGGTCGTGAAGGACGTCAGGGCATTTGCAGTTTCGATATCCACCGATTTCTCTCTTCTTGTAAGACAGGATAAACTCAGCCCATAAGTGTACCTGTAAAGTGGCTATGAAACATGTCTTACGAAAATCATCAGGCGTTAACGGGCTTAACGCTGGGTAAATCGACCGATTACCGCGACACCTACGATGCAAGCCTGTTGCAGGGCGTGCCGCGCAGTCTGAACCGCGATCCGCTCGGGCTGCACGCTGACGCGCTGCCGTTTGTCGGCGGCGACATCTGGACGCTGTACGAACTCTCCTGGCTGAATGCGCGCGGTCTGCCGCAGGTGGCCGTGGGCCACGTCGAGCTGGATTACGCCAGCGTAAACCTGGTCGAATCCAAGAGCTTTAAGCTCTATCTCAACAGCTTTAACCAGACCAAATTCAACAGCTGGGACGAGGTACAACAGACGCTTGAACGTGATTTAAGCGCGTGCGCGCAGGGCAACGTAACCGTCTCGTTATACCGTCTGCATGAGCTGGAAGGACAGCCCATTGCCCATTTCCACGGCACCTGCATCGACGATCAGGACATTGAGGTGGAAAGCTATGAATTTAGCACCGACTACCTGGAAAACGCGGCGGGCGGAAAAGTGGTCAACGAGACGCTGGTCAGCCATCTGCTGAAATCCAACTGCCTTATCACCCATCAGCCGGACTGGGGCTCGGTACAGATCCAGTACCGCGGCCCACAGATTGACCGTGAAAAGCTGTTGCGTTACCTGGTATCATTCCGTCATCACAACGAATTCCACGAGCAGTGCGTGGAGCGCATCTTCAACGACATCCAGCGTTTCTGCCAGCCCGAAAAGCTGAGCGTTTACGCCCGCTACACCCGTCGCGGCGGTCTGGATATCAATCCGTGGCGCACCAATACCGATTTTGTGCCTGCCACCGGACGGCTGGTGCGCCAGTAAGATAAATATTTTCACAATATGCGGGCGGTATTCCGCCCGAAGTGTTGTGAAACGTCATAAGCCAGGGCTATTGTAATCAACAGGGAAAGACGATAATCGTCCCATAAGGAGCTCACTTGATTACACATATTAGCCCGCTTGGCTCTATGGATATGTTGTCGCAGCTGGAAGTGGACATGCTTAAACGCACCGCCAGTAGCGACCTTTATCAACTGTTTCGTAACTGTTCACTTGCCGTACTGAACTCCGGAAGCCTGACCGACAACAGTAAAGAGCTGCTGTCCCGCTTCGAAAGTTTTGATATCAACGTGCTGCGCCGCGAGCGCGGGGTGAAGCTGGAAGTGATCAACCCGCCGGAAGACGCTTTTGTCGACGGGCGTATTATTCGCTCACTTCAGGCCAACCTGTTTGCCGTGCTGCGCGACATTCTGTTTGTTAACGGACAGATCAGCAACGCCGGACGTTTCCAGCATCTTGACCTGGAAAGTTCCGTTCATATCACCAACCTGGTCTTCTCCATTCTGCGTAACGCCCGCGCCCTGCACGTGGGCGAAGCGCCGAACATGGTCGTCTGCTGGGGTGGTCACTCTATTAACGAAACCGAATACCTGTATGCCCGCCGCGTGGGGACGCAGCTCGGCCTGCGCGAACTGAATATCTGTACCGGTTGCGGTCCTGGCGCGATGGAAGCACCAATGAAAGGCGCGGCAGTAGGTCACGCGCAGCAACGCTATAAAGAAGGCCGTTTTATCGGCATGACCGAGCCGTCGATCATCGCCGCTGAGCCGCCTAACCCGCTGGTTAACGAACTGATTATTATGCCGGATATCGAAAAACGTCTTGAGGCGTTTGTCCGTATCGCGCACGGCATTATTATCTTCCCGGGCGGCGTAGGTACGGCGGAAGAGCTGCTTTATCTGCTCGGGATCTTGATGAACCCGGCCAACAAAGATCAGGTTCTGCCGCTGATCCTGACCGGCCCGAAAGAGAGCGCCGACTACTTCCGCGTGCTGGACGAGTTTATCGTGCATACGCTGGGCGAAGACGCGCGCCGTCACTACCGCATTATTATTGACGATGCCGCAGAAGTGGCCCGTCAGATGAAAAAAGCAATGCCGCTGGTGAAAGAGAATCGTCGTGATACCGGTGATGCCTACAGCTTTAACTGGTCCATCCGTATCGCACCGGATCTTCAGATCCCCTTCGAGCCGTCGCATGAGAACATGGCGAACCTCAAACTCTATCCGGATCAGCCGGTGGAAGTGCTGGCTGCCGACCTGCGTCGCGCCTTCTCTGGCATCGTGGCGGGGAACGTGAAAGAGGTGGGGATACGCGCAATTGAAGAGTTTGGCCCGTATAAGATCCACGGTGATCCGGAGATGATGCGCCGCATGGATGATATGTTGCAGGGCTTTGTCGCTCAGCACCGCATGAAGCTTCCAGGCTCTGCCTATATTCCGTGTTACGAAATCATCAAGTAAAGCGACATTCCTCTCCTCTCAAGCCGGATCGTCATCCGGCTTTTTTATTCGTGTTGCAATTCATAGCGATCTTCAATGTTATTAACAAATCTGACGCCTGCGCAAACGATTACCTCGTTTTTGAAACCGTAAATAATCAGTCTTAATCGAAATTACCCGCCAGAAAATCCTAAAATCCCATTTCTTTACAGCGAAAGACACCTATCTCGCGGGTCGACCTTTTCGAAAACATGTCGTTAATGGTAGCCTTCGCGCCCGTAAATTCTCTTTGATGTTTTTTTAACAGATAAATGGTCTAAAGATACCCACATCACAAGTGGATTATTGCATTTGGGATCGCGATCACTGATAGATTCATAACTAGAATGTATCTTTCCGCCCGCCAATAGTTACGGGCAAAAATTATTAAAAAACCGTCACTGAACGAATTTCATATTACCGTCAGGCGCTTTTTCATCGGATTTGACTAAAAACCTGACAATTTGCTTCCTCCAGGAGATACAGATGGAAACCACTCAAACCAGCACCGTTGCTTCGATTGAATCCCGAAGCGGTTGGCGCAAAACGGATACCATGTGGATGCTTGGCCTGTACGGCACAGCAATCGGCGCTGGTGTACTGTTCCTTCCTATCAACGCAGGTGTCGGCGGTATGATCCCGCTGATCATCATGGCCCTCATCGCCTTCCCGATGACCTTCTTTGCGCACCGAGGCCTGACCCGCTTCGTGCTGTCCGGTAAAAACCCGGGCGAAGACATCACTGAAGTCGTCGAAGAACACTTCGGCGTCGGCGCAGGTAAGCTGATTACCCTGCTCTACTTCTTCGCGATTTACCCGATTCTGCTGGTGTACAGCGTTGCTATCACCAACACCGTAGAAAGCTTTATGATGCACCAGCTTCAGATGACCCCGCCGCCGCGTGCGATTCTGTCCCTGATCCTGATCGTTGGTATGATGACCATCGTGCGCTTCGGCGAGCAGATGATTGTGAAAGCGATGAGCGTGCTGGTGTTCCCGTTTGTTGCGGCTCTGATGGTGCTGGCTCTGTACCTGATCCCACAGTGGAACGGCGCTGCGCTGGAAACCCTGTCTCTGAGCAGCGCATCCACGACCGGCAACGGTCTGCTGCTGACCCTGTGGCTGGCGATCCCGGTGATGGTGTTCTCCTTCAACCACTCGCCAATCATCTCTTCCTTCGCAGTAGCGAAGCGTGAAGAGTACGGCAATGGCGCAGAGAAGAAGTGCTCCAGCATCCTGGCTCGCGCGCACATCATGATGGTACTGACCGTAATGTTCTTCGTGTTCAGCTGCGTGCTGAGCCTCTCCCCGGCGGATCTGGCGGCGGCGAAAGAGCAGAACATCTCTATTCTGTCTTACCTGGCAAACCACTTTAACGCACCGCTGATTGCGTGGATGGCTCCGATCATCGCGATTATCGCCATCACCAAATCCTTCCTGGGCCACTACCTGGGCGCACGTGAAGGCTTCAACGGCATGGTGATTAAATCTCTGCGTGGTAAAGGCAAGACCATTGAAATCAACCGTCTGAACAAAATCACTGCGCTGTTCATGCTGGTGACCACCTGGGCGGTAGCCACCCTGAACCCAAGCATTCTGGGCATGATTGAAACCCTGGGCGGCCCGATTATCGCGATGATCCTGTTCCTGATGCCGATGTACGCGATTCAGAAAGTGCCTGCGATGCGTAAATACAGCGGCCATATCAGCAACGTGTTCGTTGTTGTGATGGGCCTGATTGCCATCTCCGCTATTTTCTACTCGCTGTTCAGCTAATACCTCCTGCGCCGTCTGCGGACGGCGCACTTCTCCCCTCTGACTGAAGCAATGGACGCATCATGATTAGCGTATTCGATATCTTCAAAATCGGTATTGGTCCTTCCAGCTCTCACACCGTCGGACCAATGAAAGCCGGTAAACAATTCACGGATGACTTGATTGCACGCGGCATTTTGCACGACATCACCCGCGTGGTTGTCGATGTATATGGTTCCCTTTCCCTGACCGGTAAAGGCCACCATACCGATATTGCCATTATCATGGGGCTGGCGGGTAATCTGCCGGATACCGTTGATATTGATGCAATACCTGGCTTTATCCAGGACGTGAACACCCACGGTCGTTTGCTGCTGGCGAACGGCGAGCATGAGGTTGAATTCCCGGTTGATCACTGCATGAATTTCCATGCGGATAACCTGTCGCTTCACGAAAACGGCATGCGCATTACCGCGCTGGCCGGCGACAAAGCGGTTTACAGCCAGACGTATTACTCCATCGGCGGCGGGTTTATCGTCGACGAGGACCATTTTGGTCAAAGCACCAATTCTGCCGTTGATGTGCCGTACCCTTACAAAAACGCGGCCGACTTACAGCGTCACTGCCAGGAGACAGGGCTTTCTCTCTCCGGCCTGATGATGAAAAACGAGCTGGCCCTGCACAGCAAAGAGGAGCTGGAACAGCACTTCGCTAACGTCTGGGAAGTGATGCGCAGCGGCATTGAGCGCGGGATCACCACCGAAGGCGTGCTGCCGGGTAAACTGCGTGTTCCGCGTCGTGCGGCTGCGCTGCGCCGCATGCTGGTCAGCACCGACAAAACCACCACCGACCCGATGGCCGTCGTCGACTGGATCAACATGTTCGCGCTGGCGGTGAACGAAGAGAACGCCGCGGGTGGCCGCGTCGTCACCGCGCCAACCAACGGGGCGTGCGGAATTGTTCCGGCGGTTCTGGCGTATTACGACAAGTTTATCCGTGAAGTGAATGCAAACTCACTCGCGCGGTATATGCTGGTCGCCAGTGCGATTGGCTCACTGTACAAGATGAACGCCTCGATTTCCGGCGCGGAAGTGGGCTGTCAGGGTGAAGTGGGCGTCGCCTGCTCTATGGCGGCGGCGGGTCTGGCCGAATTACTGGGCGCAAGTCCTGCGCAGGTTTGTATTGCGGCGGAAATCGGCATGGAACATAACCTGGGGCTGACCTGCGATCCGGTCGGCGGACAGGTCCAGGTGCCATGCATCGAGCGTAACGCCATCGCCTCTGTGAAAGCGGTGAACGCGGCCCGTATGGCGCTGCGTCGTACCAGCGAACCGCGCGTCTGCCTCGACAAGGTTATCGAAACCATGTACGAAACCGGTAAAGATATGAACGCCAAATACCGCGAAACCTCCCGCGGTGGCCTGGCGATGAAGATCGTCACCTGCGATTAAGCCTCTCAGGAAGCCTCGTTTTGCGAGGCTTCTTCCTGTTTTCGCCACCATTCATAGTTTCATGCTGCGCTCAGTGTTACCCTTCACCTATCAGACAGAAGGGAGATTATCTGTGGCCGTTCATTTGCTTATCGTCGATGCACTTAACCTGATTCGCCGTATTCATGCGGTACAGGGCACCCCCTGCAAGGACACCTGTTTACACGCGCTGGAGCAGCTCATTCGCCATAGCGAACCCACCCACGCTGTTGCCGTATTCGACGATGAAGCACGCAATACCGGCTGGCGGCACCAGCGCCTGCCGGACTACAAAGCCGGACGTGCGCCGATGCCGGACGATCTGCACGCAGAAATGCCCGCTATCCGCGCGGCCTTTGAGCAGCGCGGCGTTCCGTGCTGGGGCGCCCACGGTAATGAGGCTGACGATTTAGCCGCAACGCTGGCGGTTAAAGTCGCGAGCGCCGGGCATCAGGCGACTATCGTTTCAACCGACAAAGGCTACTGCCAGCTGCTCTCTCCAACGATCCGCATCCGGGACTACTTTCAAAAACGCTGGCTGGACGCGCCATTCATTGCCAGCGAGTTTGGCGTATCGCCTGAGCAACTGCCGGATTACTGGGGGCTGGCGGGGATCAGCAGCTCTAAAGTGCCGGGTGTCGCCGGTATTGGACCCAAAAGCGCCGCACAGCTGCTGACTGAGTTTCAGAGTCTGGAAAGAATTTACGCCAGGCTTGATGAAGTGCCGGAAAAATGGCGCAAAAAGCTGGAGGCGCATAAAGAGATGGCGTTTATCTGCCGGGAGGTGGCGACGCTACAGACGGATTTACAGCTGGACGGGAATTTACAGCAGTTAAGGTTAGAACGTTAAAACAACTACACGATTTTGTAGGCCCGGTAAGCGCAGCGCCACCGGGCGTTACAAACGTTATCGCTCGTCGCGACGCCCACCCACTGCCGCCCACCAGCGACGGATATGCACCGTCACTTCTTCGCGGTCGTGATAAAGCTGACGCGCCTGGATTTCCGCGTTAATCCCGTGTTCGTCCAGCTGCTGCTGAATATAGGCCAGGTTCTGCGACACCTCTTCGTAGCGCTTTTTCATCGGCAGCTTGAGGTTGAAAATCGTCTCACGACACCAGCCGTTCACCAGCCAGGAGGCCATCAGCGCCGCGACTTTCGCCGGTTTTTCTACCATGTCGCACACCATCCAGGAGATGTTGTTGCGGTTCGGGCGATAGCGGAAGCCGTCCTCACGCAGCCAGGTGACCTGCCCGGTATCCATCAGGCTTTGCGCCATAGGGCCGTTATCCACAGACGAAACCCACATATTGCGTTTCACCAGCTGATAGGTCCAGCCGCCCGGGCACGCGCCAAGGTCGACGGCATACATGCCGTTTGCCAGACGTTCGTCCCACTCGTCCGCCGGGATAAAGACGTGAAACGCCTCTTCCAGCTTCAGGGTTGAACGGCTCGGCGCATCTGCCGGGAAGCGCAGACGCGGGATCCCCATAAAGAACGGCGAATTATTGGTGGTATACGAGTAGCCGGCGTAGCAACATCCTGGCGCAATAAAGAAGATATGCACAACCGGGCGCTTTGGCGTTTCGTAGTTTGTCAGCACACCCGCATCACGCAGCGCCGCGCGCAGCGGCACGGTGAACTTACGGCAGAACTTCATCAGCTCTTTGCTTTCGTTGGTGTCGGCCACTTCCACGCGCAAATCGCCGCCCTTCTCCACCACACCCTGCAACAGGCCAATAATCGGCGTGATGCGATCTTCCGGCGGAAGATCTTTCAGCAGTTCGCCCGCGACAAACATCTGACGGGCGAAAATCAATGAGCTGAACGGCAGTTCGCGCGCCAGCTTGTCGGCATCATCAGGCTGATAGCATTCAAATACCACATAGCCCGCGTTCTCTTTGACGCGAGCGAATCCGAAGACTTCACGCTTCGCCGCTTTATCGGTGATTTCCGCGGCGCACTCTTTCTCAAACCCCGGGCGACAATATAAAACAACCTTATTCATGAACAACGCCCTTGCGTTTCAGACGGATAGCTCCGATAAACATTAACACCCAACCCGCCAGGAAGCTGACGCCGCCGACAGGTGTAACAAACGCCCACAGGCGTAAATGCGACAGCGCCAGACAGTAAAGACTGCCGCTGAACAGTACGGTACCCAGCGCCAGAAAGACGCTGCTCCAGTAAAACCAGATGCTGATGCGGCGCTGCATCGCCACCGCCAGCCCAAAAATTGCCAGCGTGTGGAACGCCTGATATTCAAGGCCGGTCTGGATCCAACCCATCTCCACAACGCCCAGAGATTTGCTTAAGACATGCGCGCCAAACGCGCCCAGAGCTACAAAAATAAAGCCACTCACCGCGGCGAAAATCAGCATGAATCGGCTGGTCATGTTTAAGTCCTGAATTGATGCGTGCCCGGCACACAAACGTTATTGTTCATACCTGAAGCGGAATTTTTCTTGCTCGCTTGCCGCTTTCGCCAGTATCCACTGCCGGAAAGCGGCTATTTTACCCAGTTCTGCCTGACTGTCATGACAAACCAGATAAAATGCATTCTTGCTGACCAGTACATCGTTAAATGGGCAAACCAGACGGCCTGCCTCAATTTCGGACTGCGCCATAACGTTGTTTGCCAACGCCACGCCCTGCCCGTGAATGGCAGCCTGTAGCACCATCGCGCTGTGGCTAAAAATGGGCCCCTGCTGCACGTTTATATGATTAAGACCTAACTGGCGGGTATAAGTTTGCCAGTCGCGACGCGAAGCATCGTGCAAAAGCGTATGTTGCGCCAGATCGGCGGGCGTTTTGAGCGCTTTATCCCCCGTCAGCAGCAGCGGTGAACAGACCGGCAACAGATATTCTGCGTATAATTTTTCCACACGCAAGCCCGGCCAGTTACCGCGACCGTAAAAAATCGCCACGTCCACATCATCTGCCAGCTTGTCTTCCTGACGGTCCACCGCCTGGATTCGGACATCGATTCCCGGATAAGTTGAGTTAAAGCTTGAGAGTCGCGGCACCAGCCACTGAATGGCAAAACTGGGCAATAAACTCACAGTCAGAGCGCCTTTTGCGCTCCGGGCCTGAAGCTTGCGAGTGGCTTCCGTCAGCTGGGAAAAAATTTCTTTAATATCCTGAAAATAGCTCTGCCCCTCTTCGGTCAACAGCAACGAACGGTTGCGTCGACGGAACAGCTTAAGCCCCAGAAAATCCTCCAGAGACTTGATTTGATGACTTACTGCGGCCTGTGTCACAAAAAGCTCATCGGCTGCGCGGGTGAAGCTGAGGTGGCGTGCTGCTGCATCAAAAACACGTAATGCATTTAGAGGTGGCAATCGCTTGGACATGGTTATCTGGCTTAGATGTTAACGAGATTTAACATATAGGAAACAACGTTTAACCTATTAGTTTTTTTTATCTGAGCCATTATAATTTGTCCGTTGAGGAACTACCAGCAAATACCTATAGTGGCGGCACTTCCTGAGCCGGAACGAAAAGCTTTTTTTGGAATGCGTGTTCTGAAGGGCTTTTGGCTTACGGTTGTGATGTTGTGTTGTTGTGTTTGCAATTGGTCTGCGATTCAGACCACGGTAGCAACGCTACCAATTTTTCACTTCCTGTACATTTACCCTGTCTGTCCATAGTGATTAATGTAGCACCGCCAACTTGCGGTGCTTTTTTTTCGCTTATCTAACTGTTAATGCTCGATTTCCTTCATCTCTTTCACGTCACTGCGGTTGATCTGCTGTTTGTTCCCGTTAGCATCTTTGTATGAAATCATCCCGGTATCATTATCGGTTGTCGGTTTCCCTTCAGAGACGATAGATCGACCATCGTTGGTATGCATTACGTAGTTATTACCAGAACAGGCGCTCAGGGCAAAGGTCAACGCACAGGCAGAAATGATTGCAGCTGTCTTTTTCATGATTATCTCCTTTAGCAATTAATGCTATTCAAACCTCGATTTATAACAGGCTAAAACATCCGCCTAACACTATTTAGCATAACCTGCTTTTTCAGACTCGCCAGGATAAGCAGACAAATCTGATAGATATCAACTTCCTTGCCCTGCCGATGAATTTGCGCGACGATCGTAGAATCGATATGAGGAATTCCATGAACGCTTTCAGTCCTGCGCAGTTTCGCGCACAGTTTCCTGCGCTGGCCGATGCCGGCATTTATCTTGATAGCGCCGCCACGGCCCTTAAACCGCAGGCGGTGATTGAGGCAACCCGCCAGTTTTACAGCCTGAGCGCCGGGAACGTGCACCGCAGCCAGTATGCCGACGCGCAGCGCTTAACGGCGCAATACGAAGCCGCACGGGATCAGGTCGCGCGCCTGATCAATGCTGACAGCGGTAAGAACATCGTCTGGACGCGGGGCACCACCGAGGCCATTAACATGGTGGCGCAATGTTACGCGCGTCCGCTGTTGCAGCCCGGGGATGAGATCATCGTCAGCGAGGCGGAACACCACGCCAACCTGGTACCCTGGCTGATGGTGGCCGAACAAACCGGGGCACGGGTTGTAAAGCTCCCGTTGGGTGCGGACTTCCTGCCTGACGTGGCGCGTCTGCCTGAGCTGATTACGCCGCGCAGCCGTATTCTGGCGCTGGGGCAGATGTCCAACGTCACCGGCGGCTGCCCGGATCTGGCGCGTGCCATTGAGATTGCTCATGCCAGCGGCGTGGTGGTGATGGTCGACGGTGCGCAGGGTGTGGTGCATTTTCCGGCTGACGTTCAGGCGCTGGATATCGACTTCTATGCCTTCTCAGGACACAAATTGTACGGGCCAACCGGTATCGGCGCGCTGTACGGCAAAGCTGAACTGCTGGCCCGGATGACGCCGTGGCTCGGCGGCGGCAAGATGATTACCGAAGTCACCTTCGACGGTTTTAAAACGCAGGATGTACCCTACCGCCTGGAAGCCGGTACCCCAAACGTGGCCGGGGTTATCGGTCTGAGCGCAGCGCTCGAATGGCTGGCAGAAACGGACGTGGTTCAGGCTGAAAGCTGGAGCCGGGGTCTGGCGACGCTGGCGGAAGAAGAACTGAAAAAACGTCCGGGTTTTCGCTCGTTCCGCGTCCAGGACTCCAGCCTGCTCGCCTTTGATTTCGCGGGCGTGCACCATAGCGACATGGTGACGTTGCTTGCCGGATATGGCATTGCCCTGCGTGCCGGACAGCACTGCGCCCAGCCGCTGCTGGCGGCCATTGGCGTAAGCGGTACCCTGCGCGCCTCGTTTGCACCGTACAATACAAAAAGCGACGTCGATGCGCTGGTTTCCGCAGTCGACCGCGCCCTGGAATTACTGGTGGATTAATGACAAGTTCAGCTTTAGCCGGACACCCGTTCGGCACCGTTATTACTGAAGAGACGTTAAAACAGACCTTCGTCCCGCTCACGCAGTGGGAAGATAAATATCGTCAGCTGATCCTGCTGGGTAAACAGTTGCCCACGCTGTCAGACGAGCTGAAATTACAGGCGAAGGAGATCGCAGGCTGCGAGAACCGCGTCTGGCTTGGGTTTAGCGTATCCGGTGAGAAACTGCATTTCTTCGGCGACAGCGAGGGACGCATTGTTCGCGGTCTGCTGGCGGTGCTGTTGACCGCAATCGAAGGGAAAAGCGCCGCAGAGCTGCTGGCGCATTCTCCGCTGGCGCTGTTTGATGAGCTGGGACTTCGCGCGCAGCTTAGCGCCTCGCGCGGTCAGGGACTGATTGCGCTAAACGACGCGGTACTGGATGCCGCCCGTCAGGCTCAGGCCTGACGTTCCGCCTTCGCCATCATCTTCTTCAGGGCGTGAGAGACCGCCACAAAGCCGAAGGAGGCGGTCACCATGGTGGCCGCTCCAAACCCTGAGGCACAATCCATCCGCTTTGGCCCTTCCGCCGTGCTTTTCATTGCACAGACCGAACCATCCGCCTGCGGATAAACCAGCGCTTCTGTCGAGAACACACAGTCCACGCCCAGCTTGCCTTTGCTATTTTTCACCACGTTGAAGTCGCTTTTTAAGCGCTCGCGCAGCTTAGCGGCCAGCGGATCCTGAATGGTCTTCGCCAGATCCGCCACCTGGATCTGCGTCGGATCAATTTGTCCACCCGCGCCGCCCGTTGTCACCAGCGGCACCTTGTAACGACGACAGTAAGCGATCAGCGCCGCTTTTGGCCGCACGCTGTCGATGGCATCAATCACATAGCTGTAGCCTTTGCTCATGTACTCCGCGACGTTATCTGCCGTCACAAAGTCGTCGATCACCGTCACCCTACACTCCGGGTTGATGAGACGAATACGCTCCGCCATCACCTCGGACTTCGCCAGACCGACGTTATCACGCAGGGCGTGGATCTGACGGTTAGTGTTAGTGACGCAGACGTCATCCATATCAATCAACGTAATTGCGCCAATGCCGGTTCTCGCCAGCGCTTCTGCCGCCCACGAACCCACACCACCAATGCCCACCACGCAGACATGCGCATCCGCGAACAGTTGCAGGGCTTTTTCACCATATAACCGTGCCGTGCCGCCGAAACGCTGGCGCCAGGCATCGCTGATTACCACAGACATAAAACCTCAGATGTAAAAAGGGTGAGGTATTCCTCACCCTGAACCGTAATCCGTCTTGCCCTCAGAATAACACAATCAGCCGCTGAATACGTTTCCGGTACCCGGCGCTGCCTTCAGCACCCACACGCGTCCGTAGTGGTTATACCAGCCTGCACGATGGCCGGCATCCGGGCCGATGCCCTGATAAATGTCGAAGTGCTGGCCTTTGATCGCCCCACCCACGTCCAGCGCCACCATCAGGCGTAATTCATACTTGCCGTTGAATTTGCCGTTGTTGTCGAGGAGTGGAACTTCCGCCAGCAGCGTAGTACCTGCCGGGATAATCGAACGATCCGATGCCACAGAAGCGCGGCCAATCAGCGGGACGGCGCTCGCCCCTTTCACCGGCGCAAAGTTCTGCGGTTTGAAGAAGACAAACGATGGGTTCTGCTCAAGCAGCTCACGCACTTCCGCTTCGCTGTGTTTTTCGCCCCACTCGCGGATCGCCTGCATCGACATATCTTCTCGTTTCACTTCGCCACGGTCGATGAGCACCTTACCGATGCTGCGATAGGCATGGCCATTTTTCCCGGCGTAGCTAAAGAAGTTCAGCGGCGAGCCGTCGCCAAAATCAATATAGCCGCTGCCCTGCACGTCCATAATGAAGTTGTCCATCAGGGAGTTGCTGTAGGCCAGCACGTAATTTTCGCTCAGCGCGCCAGCGTAGATCTCGGCGCGGGACGGCAGACGACCGCGTTTCGGCGGCATACGGTAAATGGGATACTGGAACTCGCCCTGGCGTGTGTGTCGCGCCTGGACAACCGGGGTGTAGTAACCGGTAAACTGGACGTTACCGTAGTTATCCGCCCCCTCCATCTGCCAGGCATCGATACCAAACTGGCGCATATTGCGGGTATCACCGCCTGCACGCAGCCAGTCCTGCACGGCGCTATAGACGTTGTTCTGCGAACCGTATAAACGCGGAGAAGCAGTGCGGATCTGGTAGACCTGCTCGGAGAAGTCTCCGGCATTGATCGGAGCGCCCACGGCGTCTGGCTGGTTAACTAAAGAGAAAGGCTGGGATAACTTCCCGTCTTTATACTGTTGACCGCGATCGGTCGGTTTGGAAGAGCAGGCCGCAAGAATCGCCACCATTGCGCCTGTCATCAGATACTTCGCCCAACGTCCTTTCATTATATCTCGTCTTTTAGTTGCCCAATTCCGCGAGATGAAGATAACAAACCCACCGTGTTAATGAAATGCAATCGCCTTCCCTTTGGCAAATTCTGCACAAAAAATAGTCCAAAGTGGCTTTTGCCGTTCATTTTGCATACAAAATAATGAATTATGTGAAAAAGGGGTTGCATCACAAACCTATCCGAGTATAGTGCGCTTCCACGGACGCGGGGTGGAGCAGCCTGGTAGCTCGTCGGGCTCATAACCCGAAGGTCGTCGGTTCAAATCCGGCCCCCGCAACCAATCAAATTTGAAGAAGTAAGTTTCTACAAGTGTAGAAAGACGGACGCGGGGTGGAGCAGCCTGGTAGCTCGTCGGGCTCATAACCCGAAGGTCGTCGGTTCAAATCCGGCCCCCGCAACCAACACTTCTTAAAACAATAAACACCCTGAAGGGTGTTTTTTTGTATCTGGCGTTTGTGAAAATGCCGGGCGTGATACCCGGCTTAATGCCCTACCCCCGCCGCGCCAGCGTTTCCCCGTCTGAGAAGTAGGCCCGGATCCCCGCCAGAATCGACTCCGCCACTTCCTGCTGGAATTTAGCCGTCTTGAGCTTACGTTCCTCTTCCACGTTACTGATAAACGCGGTTTCGACCAGAATGGATGGAATATCTGGCGCTTTCAGTACCGCAAATCCGGCCTGCTCGACGCTGTTTTTGTGCAGCTTGTTGACCCGGCCCAGCTTGCCCAGCACCGCTTTACCAAACTTCAGGCTGTCGGTAATGGTCAGCGACTGCACCATATCAAACATCGTATGGTCGACGTAACGGTCGCCACTTTTGCTCACGCCACCAATTAAATCCGAGGCGTTCTGCGTGTCCGCCAGGTATCTCGCGGCGGTACTGGTCGCCCCTTTCGTTGACAGGGCAAACACTGAAGATCCACTCGGCTGGCGGCTGGTGAAGGCATCCGCGTGAATAGAGACAAACAGATCCGCGCGCTGCTTTTGCGCTTTTGCCACGCGGACCTTCAGCGGGATAAAGACATCTTCGTTACGCGTCATGTAGGCGCGCATATTGCCCTCTTTGTCGATCAAGGCCTTCAGACGACGGGCAATTTGCAGCACCACATCTTTTTCGCGGGTGCGATATTTCCCGACGGCGCCGGAATCTTCTCCGCCGTGGCCAGGATCGAGCATGATCACAATCGGGCGATCGCGCCCCGCCTTGCCCGGCTGTGGGCCACTTTGCGCTGGCGGAACCTGGCTGTCGAGATCGCCTTTGTTGTAATCCTCAAGTAATGCCAGAAGCGGATCCTGAATATCCGTCGCATTCGCCGGATAGAGATCCATCACCAGACGCTCCTTAAAGGCGGCTACAGGCGCAAGGGCAAAGAGCTGAGGTTTCACGTTCTGCTTCAGCTCAAACACCATGCGCACGGTTTGCGGATCGAACTGCCCGACGCGCGCCGATTTGATAAACGGATCGTCGCCACGGATCTGAGCTGCCATGCCTTTAAGCACGGAGTTGAGGTTCACACCTTCGAGATCAACCACCACACGTTCAGGATTGCTGAGGGCAAATTGCTTGTATTTCAGCACGCGATTGGACTCGACCGTCACGCGCGTATAGGTCGACGACGGCCAGACGCGCACCGCGACTACCTGGCTTGTGGCGGCAAGACCCACCTGGCTGACGCTAAGCAACCACATCGCCCCGGCCCCTTTTAACAGGCGGCGGCGGCTTATTGCTGAATTGGATCCCGACATGCTTCTCCCGAGCAAGAAATCTGATTGATGAACAAAACGCCCAAATTGACCGAAAACTTTAACGAATGACGCATAAACTGTCATCTATAAAAGGGTAAACAATCATACGTTAACGCACGGATTACTTATTATTTTCTGTGGGTCGCAGAAAATTTAGGCTTGCACACGCGGCCACAATCGAATAAAAATACAGAAATTACGAATAAACATTCACTAAGGGTTGTGTCATGGTTAAGGAACGCAGAACCGAACTGGTCCAGGGATTCCGCCATTCTGTTCCCTATATCAACACCCATCGGGGAAAAACGTTTGTCATCATGCTTGGCGGCGAAGCCATTGAGCATGAAAACTTTTCCAGCATCGTCAATGATATCGGCCTGCTGCACAGCCTCGGCATCCGTCTGGTGGTGGTGTATGGCGCACGTCCGCAAATTGAAGCCAACCTGGCCGCCCATCACCATGAGCCGATCTACCACAAACACACGCGCGTGACGGATGCGAAAACCCTCGAGCTGGTCAAACAGGCGGCGGGTCTGTTGCAGCTCGATATCACCGCCCGCCTGTCGATGAGCCTGAACAATACGCCGTTGCAGGGCGCGCACATCAACGTGGTGAGCGGCAACTTTATCATCGCTCAGCCGCTCGGCGTGGACGATGGCGTGGACTACTGCCACAGCGGCCGCATCCGCCGTATTGATGAAGAAGCCATTCACCGCCAGTTAGACAATGGCGCGATCGTTCTGATGGGCCCTGTTGCCGTCTCCGTAACGGGTGAAAGTTTTAATCTGACCTCAGAAGAGATTGCCACCCAGCTGGCCATCAAGCTGAAAGCGGAAAAAATGATCGGCTTTTGCTCCTCACAGGGTGTCGTGAACGATGAGGGCGTGATTGTGCCAGAACTTTTTCCGAATGAAGCCCAGGCGCGCGTCGAAGCGCTGGAAGCAGAAGGCGATTACTATTCCGGTACCGTGCGTTTTCTGCGCGGCGCCGTTAAAGCGTGCCGTAGCGGGGTGCGCCGCAGCCACCTGATCAGCTATCAGGAAGACGGCGCGCTGTTGCAGGAGCTGTTCTCCCGTGACGGGATCGGTACGCAGATCGTCATGGAGAGCGCCGAGCAGATCCGCCGTGCCACCATCAACGATATCGGCGGCATTCTGGAGCTGATCCGTCCGCTGGAACAACAGGGCATTCTGGTTCGCCGATCCCGCGAGCAGCTGGAGATGGAGATCGACAAGTTCACCATCATTCAGCGGGATAACCTGACCATTGCCTGTGCGGCGCTTTATCCGTTCCCGGAAGAGCAGATTGGCGAAATGGCGTGCGTCGCCGTGCATCCTGATTACCGTAGCTCCTCACGGGGGGAGCTGCTGCTTGAACGCGTGGCGGCACAGGCGCGCCAGATGGGTCTGAGCAAGCTGTTCGTGCTTACCACGCGCAGCATTCACTGGTTCCAGGAGCGCGGCTTCACGCCGGTGGATATTGATTCCCTGCCGGAAAGTAAGAAAGAGATGTACAACTACCAGCGCCGCTCGAAGGTGTTAATGGCGGACCTGGGATAACAGTCACCCTCTCCTGCTGGAGAGGGCGTTCACTCAGACAGATTCAAATATCGCGCTTAATCCGCTTCTGCGCTCGGTACGAGTGGCAATCGCCTGACTCAACACGCGCTCATCCGCATACAGTGAAAGACGCTGGCGCGCACGGGTAATGGCGGTGTAGACCAGCTCGCGGGTCACAACCGGCGACAGCTGTGTCGGCAGGATCAGCGCCGCATGGTTGAACTCGGAGCCCTGAGATTTATGTACCGTCATCGCCCATGCCGTTTCATGCTCTGGCAGGCGGCTGGGCTGGACGGACTTCACGCTACCGTCCGGTAGCTGGAACCAGACGCGCAGACCGTTGCCGCGATCGAGCGCAATGCCGATATCACCGTTGAACAGCCCCAGCGCACTGTCGTTGCGGGAGATCATCACTGGCCGGCCCTCATACCATCGCGAATGCAGCTGACGGTTAATTTTGCGCTTCTGCACCAGCAGCTGCTCCAGCCTGTCGTTCAGGCCCGCGACGCCAAACGGCCCTTCCCGCAATGCGCACAGAAGCTGGTATTCGCCAAATGCGGCGATGACCTGCCCGGGCTGACTGCGCTGCTGCACGCAGCTCAGAAAATGCTGGTATCCCTGGAGAGCCTCCTCAAGCATAGCCTGATACTCTTCCCCGCTTTGCAGCGATTTCTTTTCAATGTCAGTGAAGGAACCGTCAAACACCGTGCGCGTGGCGTGCCTGTCGCCACGGTTGACCGCCGCAGCCAGCTGGCCGATGCCGGAGTCGCTACCGAAACGGTAGCTTTTTTGCAGCAGGCACAGGCTGTCACGCAGTGCGCCCGCGATCGGCGTGTGATCGGGTTCAAGCGAGCAACCGGTCAGACGGGCGAGCTCCTGCGCCCGCGCGGCGGTATAACCGTAACTGGCGTAGGTACAGATATCTCCCAGCACCGCCCCGGCTTCTACAGAGGCGAGCTGATCGCGATCGCCCAGGAAAACCACGCGCGCATGGGGTGGTAGCGCATCGATCAGGCGCGACATCATGGTCAGGTCGATCATGGAGGCTTCATCCACCACCAGCACGTCCAGATGCAGCGGATTGCCCGCATGGTAGCGCAGCCGCTGGCTACCCGGCTGCGCGCCGAGCAGACGGTGCAGAGTACTTGCTTCACCCGGGAAAAGCGCAAGCTGCTCCTGGGTGAGCGGCAGCCGTTGCATCGCACCGCCCAGTGATTCGGTCAGACGCGCCGCGGCCTTCCCGGTGGGCGCCGCCAGACGAATACGGCATCGCTGCTCGCCTGAAAGCTGTATCAGGGCTGCCAGCAGCTTTGCGACGGTCGTTGTTTTCCCGGTTCCCGGGCCGCCGGATATCACCGAGATCCGCCGCGTCAGGGCGACGGCTGCCGCCACTTTCTGCCAGTCTGTGGCCTCACCGGAGTCAAACAGCCTGTCCAGCGTCTGGCGAAGCTGTGCTTCGTCGCAGGGAAGCGGCGCATTGGTCTCACTAAAGAAACGCGCTACCGTCAGTTCGTTTCGCCACAGGCGGTTCAGGTATAAGCGCTCCCCCGTCAGGATCAGCGGTGCCTGGTTGTCTCCCGGCCCGACGGCTGACGATTCACGCAAGATTTTCTGCCAGTCCACCGTCTCCCCCAGCAGCGCAAAGCAGGACTGGAGGACAGGCGGCATTTTCTCGTCAGCCACCAGACGCGAGAGCGGCAGACACACATGCCCCTCTCCGGCGTCTTTACTCAACAGGGCAGCGGCAAGCATCACGGCGGGCTGGTCAGCGGCAATCATCATGGCAAACTGCACGTCCAGCTGACGCAGCACGCGTTGCTCTACCGCATCCAGCAATAAGTCCTGCATCGTCATGCCATCTCCTCCGTGTTTGCTGCAAACAGGTTATCCATTTTATTAATCAATTCCGCATCCGGACGAGTGCTGAAGATCCCGGAGCGCGGATCGGCAGCATCAACCCCGCGCAGGAACAGATAGATGACACCGCCAAAATGATCGTCGTAGCGATAATCCGCAATACGGTGGCGCAAATAGCGGTGCAGCGCCAGGGTATAGAGCTGATATTGCAGATCGTAGCGATGCATTTGCATGGCTGCCGCCATCGCCTGCTGGGTATAGGCTTCGCTGTTCTCGCCCAGCCAGTTCGATTTGTAATCCAGCAGGTAGTACCGTCCTTCGTGACGGAAGACCAGGTCGATAAACCCTTTCAGCATGCCCTGCACCTGACGGAAGTTCAGCGGCGGGCAACCGGCTGACAGCGGATCGTACTGACGGATAAGCGCATCGAGCGCGTCGGCCTTAAGCGGGCCTGCGACGGGCAGATAAAACTCCATCTCAACCTGCTTATTTTTGGCCGTTAACTGACGAAGAGAGAAGCCCTGCGTCGTCAGCGGCGCCTGCAAAATGGCGTTGATCCAGTCAGTGAGAACGGGCTGCCAGTGCGCGTCATAGCCTCCGCTCTGCAACATCTTCAGCACCCACTCCTCACTGACAGGCTGGGTGAAATCAAGCTCTTCAAAGAGGCTGTGCAAAAAGGTGCCCGGCGACGCGCCGCGTGGGAACTGATGTGGAGTTAACGTCGGTTCAACCGGAACATCGCCCACCCCTGCGGCATCCACGTCCAGCTTCGGCATGAGATCCTGCGCAATACTTTGCCCGTGCTGTTGCAGGCCAGAATAGCTGGTGACGCGCCAGTCGTCGGCAAGCACCCGTGTGATCTGGCGCGCGTTAAGATCGGTCGCGGGCTCTTGCGCCATTTCCCAGCGGCTGTTGTCTGGCAGAGAAGGGATATGCAGGGCGATATCGTCTCCGCAAAGCGACTCAATACAGAGGCGCAACCCCGCCGCATCTTTCGGCTCACCACGCTGAACAAGCCGCCCTAAGGCGCTTAAATGTAAATCGCTCTCCCCTGTTTTCTCCCCGCGACGGCGGAAAACCGGCGCGACGCCCAGGCTGCAATGCCAGACAGAACGGGTCAACGCCACGTAAAGCAGGCGCAAATCCTCCGCCAGACGCTCCGCTTCCGCCAGCTCAACGCTGGTTTCCGCCTTGCTGAGATCGAGCACCGCATCGAAAGTCTCGCGGTCATGATAATAGGCCTGATCCTGAACGCGGTAGTTGGCGATAAAGGGCAGCCAGACCAGCGGATACTCGAGACCTTTCGATTTGTGAATGGTGACGATTTGCACCAGATGCTTATCGCTCTCAAGACGCATCTGCTGGCTTGAGGCGTTACTGTTTGGATCCGCGATTTGCTGCGCCAGCCAGCGCACGAGGGCATGTTCACTTTCAAGCTGGGTGCCGGCTTCCTGCAACAGTTCGCTGATGTGTAAAATATCGGTAAGACGCCTTTCACCGCCCGATGACGCCAGCATATTTTCGGCAATCTGGCGCCGCGTCATCAATTCGCGCAGCATCGCCATGACGCCGCGTTTTTGCCAGCGTTCACGGTAATGGACAAACTCTTCCACCACCGTATCCCATGCGTTTTCGTCATGGTTGAGCTCATCAATATCGCGCGCGTTCAACCCCAGCATAGAGCTGGCCAGCGCGCTTCGAAGCGTATTTTCGCGCTCCGGGGCCAGCACCGCCTGAAGCAGCCAGAGCATTTCCTGGGCTTCCAGCGTGTCGAACACGCTGTCGCGGTTAGAGAGATACACTGACGGAATATCCAGCAACGTTAGCGCATCGCGGATTAGCGCCGCTTCCTGACGACTGCGCACCAGCACGGTAATATCAGAGGCTTTAACAGGATTTGCCTGTTCCCCCTCCCAAAGCAGCGCCTCGCCGCGCGCGCCTGCGCTCAGCCAGTCACGGATTTGCGCGGCGCAGTGCTGCGCCATCGCCGCCTGATAGTCGGCAACCCCATAGCCTTCCCCTTCCAGCAGCCAGAAGGTCATGGCGGGTTGCACCGCGCTACTGACTTCGAAGCGCAGGGATGCGTTTTTTGGGGCGGATTTCACCGGCAGGAAAGGGATTTCATTGAACATGAACGCCGTCTCCATACGGCTGAACAGCGCATTGACGCTCTCAACCATCCCCGGAGCGGAACGCCAGTTAGTGTCTAACGTGTAATGCGCGACAACCTCACTACGGGCTTTCATATAGGTGAAGATATCTGCCCCACGGAAGGCGTAAATCGCCTGTTTAGGGTCGCCTATCAACAACAGGGCAGTGTCGGGCTGCTGTCGCCAGATGCGGCGAAAAATGCGGTACTGTTGAGGGTCAGTGTCCTGAAATTCGTCAATCATCGCCACCGGAAAACGGGTACGGATCGCGCTGGCGAGCGCTTCACCATTCTCGCTGGACAGCGCCTCGTCCAGGCGGCTCAGCATGTCATCAAACCCCAGCTCGCCCCGGCGACGTTTTTCGCGCGCGACGGCCTGGCGGATCTCCGTCATGGCGCGTGTGATCATCAGGTCATTGAGCGTTAATGGCTCCGCAAGCAGCGCATCAATCGCCACAAACAGGGAATGCTCAGGCACAATGCCGTCGGCTTTGGTTCGCTCGGTCAAAAAGCGCTGCGAAAATTTTTCCAGTGCGTCCGGAAGCTGGTAGCCCCGCGTCTCCTCCTGGGCCCAGACGCTGATCTTTTCGATCCACTTCCCCTGGTTCCCACGGTTGAACTTGCGTCTGTCGATGCCTGAGTTTTCGATGATTGCATCAATTTCACCAACCGACTCATTCCACTTCTGCTTAAGCGTCGCAATTTTGGCGACGATCTTTTCATGGCGCGAGGCCAGCGTTTCATCGGCAGGCGGCGGAGATTTAATGACCGGCGCTTCGCCTTGCAGGTAACGGTCGATGGCGCGAAGAAGCTCTTCCGGACCTTTCCACAGGGCGTGAACCGCTTCGGCAATGTCGCGCTGCAATGGATAACAGTGACGACGCCAGAAATCCGCACAGGCCTGATAGCGAAGCTCGGATTCATCTTCAATAAGCTGCTGCTCAAAGAGCATGCCGGATTCAAACGCATTCAGGCTTAACATGCGCTGACAAAAACCGTGAATGGTGAAGACGGACGCTTCATCCATTTGCCGCTCGGCCAGCAGCAGCCATTGCGCAGCCTGTTGCTTATCCGCAATCTCGTCCAGCAGGCTCGCGTAGAGGGGGTTATCCGTTGTCTGACGCAAACAGGCGATGCGCAGCTCATGAATGTTGCTGCGAATACGGCCACGCAGCTCGGCAGTGGCCGCTTCGGTGAAGGTTACCACCAGCAGCTCTTCCACGCTTAACGGGCGCGAAAAAGCGGCGTTGCCGCCGAGCCCCAACAGCAGACGCAGATAGAGCGCGGCGATGGTATAGGTTTTTCCCGTTCCCGCTGAGGCTTCAATCAGTCGCTCACCCTGTAGAGGTAAACTTAGGGGATCAAGCGGCTCAGCGGTATGGGTCATTCTTTCTTACTCCAGGGCATAGTTTGTTGCAGCGCGCTGACGCTCTTCCAGACGGTCCACTCTTTTGATTTTACGTAGTCCGTTTTCCCGTTCTGGCTGCCAGAAACCTGAGACAGGATGGCCATACCCTGCGGTTTTACTACCGCCTGATGGAAGAAATCGGCAACCTTTTGTGGCGTCAGCTGTTTTATTTCGGCCACTATTTTATCACGCGAATCAAATTTCATATTACCGCGATCAAAATCTTTGCTCAGCTGCGAGGCCTCTTCACCCAGCGTCTGCGGCGGCTGCATCACCTGGGCGATAACCGCCTGCTGGATCTGGGCAAACTCTTCCGGCTTCATGGCGCGCAGTTTTGCTTCCGCCTGCGGGAAGAACGCCTGATAACGCTGCCACAGGTAAGCGGGTTGCTTGTCGCTGCTTTGCAGAAGGAAGCCCAGCCCCCACTGACGGCCCACATTCATAGAGAAAGCGAATACCGCATAGCCCAGCTGCTCTTCGGTGCGCAGCTGGTTGTAAAACCACGGCTGAATAATTTGACCAAGCACCGCACTCTGGGCAGAGCTGGTAAATTCGTCATAACCGACAGGGACAAACACCGCGGCCAGCGCGGAATCCGTGCTGCTTCCCGCTTTTTCGAAGATCACGTTCTGTTTTTTCTCTACCAGCACATCCTGGTTACGGCACCACTCATCGCCTTTTGAACCCAGTTGCGCCCGGACGTTTTGCGCCAGCGTTTTAGCCTGATCTTCGCTCATATTCCCTACAACCAGGAACTCCGGACGGGTATTGGTTTTCAGCGCATCACGGTAAGCCAGCACCTCTTTTAAGGTGACTGAGGGCAATATCGCGCGGCGATCTTCGCGCTGGAAGTACGGAATTTGCGACAGCATCTGTGCTGGCATAATCGCCTGATCGTAGGCTTTACCCTTCTCGGCAGAATCCATCATCTGGGCATACCAGGACTTAGCCTGCTCGAGCTGTTCTTCCGTAGGCGTATAGCTGAAATAACCGTCCAGCAGCGCCTGGAACAGCTGCGGCAAACGCTGGGTATAGCCGTTGGCATTCACCATCAGGCCGTTATTGGCGTTGGTGGAGAAACTGATACCACCAACGGCAGCCTGGTTGCTGAGCTGATCGAGGGCAATACCGGCCAGATAATCGTTAAGCGCAAATAGCACCTGGTTTCTGGCGCTGTCCATTGCTTTAGGATTACGCAGCACCACGCTGACATCCGCTTTTGGCTCGTCGGCGAAATAGCGGCTTGGGGTGTAGACCACGCGCAGCGTCGGCTCATCAACAATCAGCTCCGGGTGCGGATACGCCTTTGCGGGTTTGATCAGCGAGAAATCGTCCGGGATGTAGGGGTTAAGTTCCGGTAACGTCAGCGCAATTTCCCCCGCCTTTTTCTGCCAGCCCGCGAAGGTCTGTTCGCTGATTTTTTCAACCTGATACGGGGCATCAACGAAGTAGGCCATTTTGTTATGCGGTTCGTTCGGGCTGATATACCAGACGCGGGCATTCTGCGGAGTCATCATCGCCAGTCGCGCTTTGAGCGCTCCGGCGTCATACTGGTCGGCAATATTTACCGCATCCAGCGTATGTTCCACCGGCACGCGGATCATGGTATCTGCCAGCCACTCAACGTAGTCCATATCACGCGTGATAGAGGGATAGCGGAAATCGAGATCCAGCACGTGCGCCAGCTCGTCAAAGTAGCGCTTATCGACGCCTTTATCGCGCAGCAGAGAGAGGTAACTGAAAATGGCCGCAACGACGTCGTCCCGGTGAGCCAGCCCTTTATCGGTCAGCGTCGCGGAGATGGCCAGCACGCCGCTATTCCCATTTACAACGGGATCGGAGTCAGCGCGAATACCTTCCACCAGCCCCTGCTTTTGCAGCCAGTCGGAGAGCGTACCCGGGCTGCGGTTGCCGATAAGATACGTCACCAGCTCGTCGGTTTTGCTGCGGAACTGCGCCGTGTTGTTATCAATACGGAATTCAACGCGTAACACCTTGCGCGGCAAGGCCGGCACATAGTGAATAACAATGCCTTTTTGCGCGTCCGTGACAACCGGCACGTTAATCTGCGGCAGATCGATATTTTTATTTGGCACCCTGCCGTAGGTCTGCGCGGCCATGTTTGCCAGCGTCGGCAACGGTTTATTGCTGTAGATAACCGCTTTCATCAGATTGGCGGAATAGTATTTTTCACGAAACGCATGCAGCGCATCGAGCACCGGGCTACCTGGCTTGTCGCTTAGCGTTTCAAGGTTGCCGCCTGAGAAGCGCGAACCCGGGTGCGCCGGATTGATGGTTTCAGCGCTAACCTGCGCCATGCGCATACCGTCTCGCGTGCGCGCCATCGTCAGTTCGGCGTTCACGGCATTACGTTCACGGTCAGCGTATTTTTTATCCAGCAGCGGTGCGGCGATGGCATCCGCCAGACGGTCCACCGCCCCATCAAGCGCATCATTTTCCACTTCCAGGTAAAACGCGGTGCGATACGGCGCGGTACTGGCGTTGTGGCTGCCGCCATGCATTTTCAGAAATTCGGACAGGCTGTCAGGCTGTGGGTATTTTTTAGAGCCCATCAGCGT
This sequence comes from Enterobacter cloacae complex sp. 397G4, assembly GCF_050031515.1. Taxonomy (NCBI): domain Bacteria; kingdom Pseudomonadati; phylum Pseudomonadota; class Gammaproteobacteria; order Enterobacterales; family Enterobacteriaceae; genus Enterobacter; species Enterobacter cloacae complex sp. 397G4. The sequence continues at coordinate 3,888,640 of NZ_JBLGWE010000001.1, forward strand.
CATGTGCTCAAGGTAGTGCGCCAGTCCAGGATGGGCGTCAGGATCTTCCAGCGAACCCACCGGCACAACCAGCGCGGAGAGCGATTTCACCGCCTGAGGATCGGAAACCAGCAGCACGGTCATCCCGTTATCAAGACGAATCGCCTGATACTCACGGGTGTCCTTATCGCTCTTACGGATTGTTTCCTTGACAGGTTGCCAACCGGAATCGGCCTGAGTGACGGGAGCCCAAAGGGCGATAAACAAAACAAACGCTTTGAACAAGGTGCTGCCTGGCATTACGACCTCTTTATCACGGCTACATCATTAACAACGTGCGTGCTGGACACGCCAGCATCTCTTTCTTTGGGTACATCAGTCCGTGATAAGAGGTGCATCATAAATGAACACCTCACACTGCGCAATTTTTATACAGCACTCAGGACTGATTAAATTTGAACATCGGTAACAGGTAGCGTTGCGCCTCTTGGGTGATAATGTCGAAATATTCTGGCTCCAGCGTTCGCCATAAACGTTGATACCAGACATCGTCACCTTCGCCACGTACCATCATGTTCCCTTCGTAGGCCTGCAAAAACTTGCTGCGCGCTTTCTGGAGCGAAGCCTCATCCGTTAACATGGCATCATTCTGCGCGTCGTAACAGGCTTTTATCCACGCCCCCCCACTTTCAGGCAGCAAAAGCAGAGGTTTGTTCATGCCCTGACGGTAACCTTCAATATAAAGCGACAGATACGTCAACGCCTGCTCAGGCTCCATCGGCGGGAAACGCCATTCGCCGTCCTTACGTACAAACAACCGGCTTTCACCTTCGTGACCACTCGCACTGTAGACAAGATGTTCGAGCCAGAGTTGCAGGCCATGTGAAACGCTGAGCATGGATGGCCGCCAGCGCAGCAGCCCGTCAGACTGCACGTGCGTGAGCCAGCCGCTGAGGTGCATACCGTTACAATCGAGATCGATTTCAATGCTGCTCGCCGGCTGCCGACACGCGATAACGCGGTCAGCAAGCGCTCGCATCTCCTCGCACTGGGCATCCCAGACGATTTCGCCGAATGCACCATACGGAAGTAATCCCGACGCCCTGTAACGTCGGAACAGTTTACTGGCGTCTTCTTCGTCAACCAGCGCATTCAGAAGCTGGGAATTAAGCTTAAAACGCTCCAGCCCATCAAGAATAAACGGTTCCGCATCGGGGATTTCGCTCTCTTCAGAGCGGAAATTCACCTGCAAGCGTTGCTGGAAAAAAGCCCGGACCGGGTGCGCCCAAAAGCGCTGTAGCTGCTCAAACGAGAGGGTATCTATGACGCGCGGTTCGAGCGTCTGAATAAAATCGGTTTGCGGCGTCCCCGCTTTCTTCGCGGCGGGAAGCCACTCGCGGGCGTAGCTTTGCAGTTCATCAGGAACGTAATTGACAGGATCAAACGGCATACGGCTATGGTGACAGGTGATATGCGCTTTCACCCGACGTTCGCTTTCGTCGCAGTTGCAGGCTTCATCGCCCGGCAGATAGTGGCTCTGTCCAATGTAGTCCACCAGCTCCTGCACCAGCACAGACGGGAAACGCTCGCTGTTATCCTGAATTGAACGTCCGATATAGCTGATATACAGCCTGCTTTGCGCAGACATCAGCGCCTCAAGAAAGAGATAACGGTCATCATCGCGGCGGCTGCGGTCGCCCCGCTTCGGTTGTGCGCTCATGAGATCAAAACCCAGAGGTGGAAGCGCACGCGGATAAATACCGTCGTTCATGCCAAGCAGACAGACCACTTTGAACGGGATTGAACGCATTGGCATCAGGGTACAAATATTCACCGGCCCCGCAAGGAAGCGCTGGCTGATGCGCTCCTGATCGAGACGTTGCGTCAGCTCATCACGAAGAAGCGAAAGAGGAACCGCCTCGTGATAGTGCGAATTAACCCCCTCATCAACGATGGCCTGCCACTGCTTCTCGATAAGCGCCATGGCGGCTTCAGTTTCGCTGTCCGGCAGAAAGAAATCATTCAGCATTTCGCGGCAAATCGGCAGCCACTCTTCGAGCGGGCGGGGCTGCATCAACGCACGGCGCCAGCGGTTGAGCTGCATAAGCAGCGAGGCTAAGTGACCAACCAGTTCCGCGATCAACCCACTGGATTCATCGTACGGCAGCACGTCATTCCATTCGCCGTGGATGCTCTCCATAGCATACCCCAGCAGCATGCGCGTCAGGCCAAACTGCCAGGTATGCTGGCCGGTCGCAGGCAGTTCGAACTCCTGGACGTTATCATCGTCGATACCCCAGCGGACACCAGATTCGTTGACCCACTGGCGCAGATAGCGCAACCCCTCTTCGTTAATGTTGAAACGTGCGGCCAGAACAGGCACATCCAGCAGTGCCAGCACATCCTCAGAGATAAACCGGCTATCAGGCAGCGAAAGCAGGCTGATAAAGGCCTGTAGCGCCGGGTGTGACTGACGAGCGCGACGGTCAGAGATTGCGTAGGGCAGATAGCGGTCGCCCGTTGCGCTGCCAAATACCGCCTGAATAAACGGGCTGTAGCTGTCGATATCCGCCACCATCACCACGATATCGCGCGGTGTCAGGGTTGGATCGTCCTGTAACATGGCCAGCAGGCGGTCATGAAGAATTTCAACTTCACGCTGTGGGCTGTGGCAAACGTGGATCGCGATACTGCGATCGTCAGGATCCAGTTTTCGCTTCTTGTCGCTTCGCGCAAACTCTTCGGCAGTGATCCCGGCAACGGCACGGTTTTCCAAATCCAGAATATCAAGCTGAATATTGTGCAGCAGGCTGTCCGGCGTAATATCCGCAAACGCATCCACATCCCCTTCTCCCGAAGAGGTGATTTCAGAAAGCAGATAAATATAGTCGCGTCCGAGCTTGCCCCACGAGGCAAGCAGCGGGTTCGGCAGGTTCTGAATCCCCTCTTCATCAAAAAGCTGCGCCGCATTTTCACTGTCTTTAAACAGCGGCACGGCGCGTTCCTCAAAGAGGCGTTTTCTCTGACGGGTGACCAGCCGTGATAGCCAGCGCGGATCCTGAATATCCCCCCAATAGTGCCGACACGGGTTGGTAAAGAGGATATGGATATCAGTGTGCTTACCGAGCGCTTTTAGCGCGTTCAGGTAGACAGGCGGCAGCGCGGAGATACCGCAAATGAACACGCGTGACGGCAAACGGGCTGGCCGTTCTGCGCTGTTCTCAAGTATTGAGATAAAGCGATCGTACAGGTTAGCACGGTGCCACTTAGGCTGACCGAGTTTCCCGGTATGCTCGACCAGCGCTTTCCAGAGCGGCGCCTGCCAGATTTGCGCTTCCGGTAACCCATCGACTAATTCTCCCGCTTCCCAGCGAATCAGCCATTCTGCACGGTAAACCAGATACTGGTCATAAAGGTCGGCAGTACGTGAGGCAAGCTGGAAAAGTTTACGCTTGTCAGTGTCGTCATTCAGGTAGTGCCGCAGCATGGCAAACTCATCATGCGCCAGCATGTCCGGCAGCAGCGTCATCAGTTTCCAGGCCATACTTTGTTTGTTGAAGGCGCTCTGCTCAGGAATATCCGGCAGGACGCGAACAAACATCTCCCAGATAAAGCTCGCGGGCAGCGGAAAATCGATGTTCGCCGCAATGCCAAATTTCTGCGAAAGGGACATTTGCAGCCACTGCGCCATACCGGTGCTCTGCACCAGCACCATTTCTGGCTCAAACGGATCGTCAAGACGCTCTTGCTCAACGATATACTCCATCAGTGCTTCCAGCACATCCAGACGATTTGAGTGGTAAACCCTTAGCATAAACGCTCCCGACTAGCGGCTAACCGGGCAATGCAGACGCGTCAACGCGCCCTGCCGCCCCATAGGAGAAATAAGTGTGACCGTGATGCTGACACATCCGGACTGTGTTGTCTGCCCCCGACTGACCTGCCAGCCCGGCGGGAGCGTTAATGTTGAGATCTGCGACTGATTCCACGCATGATGCCATAGCTGACGATACTGGCTAAGCGCCGCATACCGGGCTGCCAGCGCGCGATGATAGCCGGATAACGCCATCACAACCACAACCAGCAACATCATTGCCAGCAAAACCTCAACCATGCTAAATCCTTTTTGTCTGCTCAGGGTAACTGACATAGCGTACTTTCCTTAAGGGGGCAGAAATCACTCCAGCCGTGGACGGAAAAGCGTATCTGCCCCTCCGAGATGTCCCCGCCTCGCCATAGCAATAGATTGTCATTGCCGGCAATAAGCAACACACGCACCCCAAACAGCCTTATACAGACCCGCAAACGTTGTGTCTGTTTGCACTGAACCTCTGGCTGTAAAGCCCATTCCTGAACGCGCCCCCACTCCAGTGCAGATTGCACGGCAGCCTGCTGGCGAACAGACAAACTCTCGCCACTTACCAGCGTGCTAAAGGTTTGCAGCTGCTGATTTAATCCGGTGAGGATCAGCGTGCCGAGCACCAGTAATAGCAGGACCAGTGCCAGCGATGACATGCCCCGCTGACGATTCACAGATTAAACCCCGTTACGGTATGGCGAGCCGAAAAGGGTGCGGCCAGTTCACCTTTGCGGCGGGCACGCAGCTCGATACTGATGACCGGCGCAAAGCCATCATGATCGGTTTTAGTGACCATAAATTGCTCTATCAGGACCCGATCCGGGTCGGTGAGCTTATCCCATCCCTTACCGTCACAGGATGTGGCGCCCCGCAGCGTTTCAAGCGATCCGGACTCAAGCCGGAATCCCGTACTGTCGTTTTCTGACGCGGTGCTATCCCACTGGCCGTTGCTGTTCGCATCCCATAGCACAATCGCACATCGTCCTTGCCTGCCGATGATCATCCCCTGCCCCTGGCAATGCCCTGCACAATATCCTGCCCTCTGAAACTGTTTACCGATCGCGAACAGACGTTGCCAGACCTCATCCTCCAGCTCCTGCTGTCCGGATTGCAGTAAAACACCCCGCTGTAGCCCCGGTAAAAAACGTGACGTGCTGAGTAAAAGAATGCTGCTTATCGTCATCGCAATAAGCACTTCCAGCAGGGAAAACCCTTTTCGATTTACTGGCATGCACCTTCTCCTGCGGCATTACACAGCCTGATACGTCCGCCATTTGAGACAATAACCCACCACCCACCAGCGCGGCTCTGCACGCGGATATGTCCGGCCCATGCGGTATCCCTTAAACCGTAAAATCCCAGCGCAGGGGTTATGTCGCTTATCGTGACCTCGGGCCACATCGGCTTCATCACGAACGGTCCGCCGCTGTCACAACCGGTCACCGCTGAACTGGCCAGACAGTTCTTTTCACCGTCGTTATACAGCGCGATCCTGTGCTCGCTGTTGTGACGGTTGGCGTCATTGCGCAAAAACACCAGGTAATCCCGCACCTGGCAGGCAGTTTGCCAAAGCCGCTGCCGCTGCTGCCAACTGTCCCAGCCATAGAGCCCTGTGGCGCTGAGGATCACTGTCAGCGAAACGGCGATAAGGGTTTCGATAAGCGTAAAGCCTTGTTCGTTTTTCATGGCGGGAGTGTGGCGGAATAGCAGAAACGGTACGAGCGTCAAACCAGAACTTTACGAGCCGCTTTCCGGAGATTTTCACCCGTTGCAACGCGTTGCATCATCTCTGGAAACAGGCTCGAAAAACAAAACGGGCGAGAAAAAAAACCGGCGCTAAAGAGCACCGGTTGTGTCAGGATTTGCCGTATCAGATGGCGACAGGAGCTTTAATGCCGGGATGCGGGTCGTAACCCTCAATCTCGAAATCATCAAAACGGTAATCGAAGATCGATTCCGGTTTACGTTTGATCACCAGCTTCGGCAATGCACGCGGTTCGCGGGTCAGCTGGAGATGCGTCTGTTCCATATGATTGCTGTAGAGGTGGGTATCACCGCCCGTCCAGACAAAATCGCCCACTTCAAGATCGCACTGCTGCGCCATCATGTGCACCAACAGCGCGTAGCTGGCGATGTTAAACGGCAAGCCGAGGAACACGTCGCAGGAGCGTTGATAGAGCTGGCAGGAGAGCTTGCCGTCCGCCACATAGAACTGGAAAAACGCGTGGCAAGGCGCCAGCGCCATTTTATCCAGTTCCCCCACGTTCCAGGCAGAGACAATGATACGGCGCGAGTCCGGGTCATTTTTCAGCTGGTTCATGACGGTCGTGATCTGGTCAATATGGCGGCCGTCCGGGGTAGGCCACGCGCGCCATTGCTTGCCGTAGACCGGCCCCAGGTCGCCGTTCTCATCTGCCCACTCGTCCCAGATGGAGACATTGTTTTCATGCAGATAAGCAACGTTGGTATCGCCTTGCAGGAACCAGAGCAGTTCATGAATGATCGAGCGCAGATGGCAGCGCTTCGTTGTCACCAGAGGAAAGCCTTCTTGCAGATTGAAGCGCATCTGGTGGCCAAAAATGGAGAGCGTACCGGTGCCGGTACGGTCGTTTTTCGGCGTGCCCTCGTCGAGCACTTTTTTCATCAATTCAAGATACTGTTTCATGATTCCTCAGGAAAGTTGTTGCTGTGGACGACGACGATACGCCCAAATCATCATAATGGCACCCGCGACAATCATCGGGATGGAGAGGATCTGCCCCATGCTGATGTACTGTACCCATTCCCCGGTAAACTGCGCATCCGGCTGGCGGAAGAACTCGACGATGATACGAAACGCGCCGTAGCCAATCAGGAACAGACCGGAGACAGCCCCCATTGGGCGCGGTTTGCGGATATACAGATTCAGGATGATGAACAGCACCACGCCTTCCAGCGCCAGCTCATAGAGCTGTGACATATGGCGCGGCAGAACGCCGTAGGTATCGAAAATGGACTGCCACTCAGGATGCGAAGGCAGCAGCGCGATGTCCTCCGCGCGGGAACCCGGGAACAGCATGGTAAACGGCACGCTCGGATCGACACGCCCCCACAGTTCACCGTTGATGAAGTTGCCCAAACGCCCTGCGCCCAGCCCAAACGGGATTAACGGCGCAATAAAATCAGCCACCTGGAAGAAGTTGCGTTTGGTGCGTCTGGCGAAGATCACCATGACCAGGATCACACCAATCAGCCCGCCGTGGAAAGACATGCCACCGTCCCAGACGCGGAACAGATAGAGCGGGTCGTTCAGGAATACCGGGAAATTATAGAACAGGACATAACCGATGCGACCGCCCAGGAACACGCCTAGGAAGCCGGCATAAAGCAGGTTTTCCACTTCGTTCTTCGTCCAGCCGCTGCCTGGACGACTGGCGCGACGGCCAGCAAGCCACATGGCAAAGACGAAGCCCACCAGGTACATCAGACCGTACCAGTGCAGCGCTACAGGTCCTATTGAGAAAATAACCGGATCGAATTCCGGAAAATGCAGATAACCACTGTTCATCTGTCACCACAAGATGTTGTTATTCCGCTGAAAGTGGACAGCGGGTGAATTGCATTCCCGCCGTTGGCAGGTGCTCCAAAGTTGCGAATCATAGCATAAGGCAGGCGTGGAGGATGCGCCTGAGATGTAAAAGATGTGTATAGGGTTTCATGCGCGCTGTTCCCCCTCACCCCATCCCTCTCCCTCAAGGGAGAGGGGGTCGTCGGAGCCGTCATTATTTTGTGGGGATCAGCGGCCGCCCCGGATCAAACCGCCCATGCCGCGTCGCTCCATAAACGCAGCCACCTGATGGCGCACTTCGGCTGCCAGCTGTGCTTCCAGGCTACGCGCGGCCAGTTCGCGCGCCTCATCTTGTTCGATGTGACGTAACAGGTATTTCACACGCGCAACGGAACGTCCGTTCATTGACAGGTGACGGAAACCGAGACCAATCAGGATCGCCACGCACATCGGATCGCCGGCCATTTCACCGCACAGGCGCAGGTCGATATTATGCTGCTCGGCTTCGCGGGCGATCATCGCCAGGGCACGAAGCATCGCCGGATGCAGGCTGTCGTAGATGCTGGCAACGCGCGTATTGTTGCGATCGACTGCCAGAATGTATTGCGTTAAGTCGTTGGTGCCAACGGAGATAAAATCAACGCGGGTCGCCAGCTGCGGCAACATAAAGACCATCGAAGGCACTTCAAGCATCACGCCAATACGGGGTTTAGGGATCGCATAGCCGATCATCTCTTCCACTTCGCGCCCTGCACGTTCTATCAACCGCCGCGCTTCGTCGATCTCGTCAATACTGGTGACCATCGGCAGCAAAATGCTGAGATTCCCCGTGGCCGCGTTGGCACGCAGCATCGCACGAACCTGGATAAGGAAGATTTCCGGCTGATCGAGGGTTATGCGGATCCCACGCCAGCCGAGGCAGGGATTCTCTTCACTGATGGGCATATAGGGCAGTTGCTTATCCGCGCCGACGTCCAGGGTGCGCAACGTGACGGGTTTGTCGTTAAACATCTGCAACATGCCCTGATACTGCGCCACCTGCTCCTCTTCTGACGGGAAGCCGCTTTGCAGCATAAACGGTATTTCGGTGCGGTAGAGGCCGATGCCATCGATGCGGCTGCCGAGCTTCTCTTCATGCTCAGGGCTTAAGCCAGCATTGAGCATCACCTTCACACGCTCACCGCTCTTGAGCTGCGCGGGCAGGTTGACGTCATCTTCCGCCAGCTTGCTTAATTCATTCTCTTCGCTGATAAGACGCTGGTACTCCTGAAGGAGAACCGGCTCAGGATCCACCAGCAACTCACCGCGGTATCCGTCCACCACCAGCGTACGGCGGTGCAGTACGGAGGGCTGAATATCCGCCCCCATCACGGTCGGAATACCGAGCGCGCGCACCATAATGGCGGCATGGGAGTTAGCTGCGCCATCGCGCACCACTACGCCCGCCAGCCTGTCCTGCGGTAATTCCGCCAGCGTCGTCGCCGAGAGTTCATCGGCCACCAGTACAAACCGGCTCGGCCAGGCATTCGCCCCCTGAATAGTATCATCAAGGTGGAACAGCAGACGTTGCCCAAGCGCGCGTAAATCGCCGGCGCGCTCTTTCAGATAACCGTCAGTCAGCACCGCAAACTGCTCGGCAAATTTTTCAATGACCTTTTTAACCGCCCACTCTGCCACCGAACCTTTATCGACCTCGGCAAATAACTCACGACGCAAACGCGCATCGGAAAGCAGGTGTGAGTAGAGGTCGAAAATGGCCGCCGTCTCTTTTTGAGCGCCAGCGGCAAAGCGTTTGCTGTAGCGACGAAACTCATTCGCCGCCTCTTCCAGCGCAGCGGTAAGCCGTTCGCGCTCAAGCGCTTCATCCAGCGTCGAGGCTTCATAGACCTGCTCCATCAGGGGGAGCGTGGCATCCATCCAGCCTTCGGCAATCGCGACGCCCGGCGAGGCCGGAAGCGCGCGGATGCGGGTATGACGATACTGCCCAAAAAGGGCTGCCAGCTGAGACTGGGAGAGGATCGCAGCCATCTGCGTTGCCAGCGTGACGAGGAAAGACTCCTCGCTTTCGTCGTACTGACGCAACTCTCGCTGCTGGACAACAAGCACGCCAAGCAGTTGACGACGCTGAATAATCGGCACGCCAAGGAAAGCGCGGAACCGCTCCTCTTTGACGGAAGGGATATATTTGAAGCTGGGATGTTTTTGCGCATCGGCAAGGTTGATTGGCTCCGCCAGTCGCCCGACCAGGCCAACAATACCTTCATCAAACGCGAGCGTGACGGTACGTCCCCGTGGTTTTTTTAAACCGCGGGTTGCCATCAGGTAGTAGCAACGTCGGTCATGGTCGGCCAGGTAGACCGAACAGACCTCGGTTTCCATCGCAAGACAGATGTCCGTCACCAGAATATTCAGCGCCTCGTTGAGGCGAGGCGCACTGGCAACCTTTTCAACTATTTCTCGCAAGCGGGTGAGCATGATTTGCGTAGCTTAACCTCTTTTACGTCGCCAGGCAGGTGCGCTCTGTGGCTTCGGAGGCGTCTCCTGAAGCTGCATCACGACACTTGCGAACTCTTTCATCACCCTACGATATACATCGCGCTTAAATGACACGACCTGACGAACCGGATACCAGTAGCTTACCCAGCGCCAGCCATCAAACTCTGGCGTGCTGCTGGTTTGCATATTGATATCTGAATCGTTGCCCACCAACTGCAAAAGAAACCACTTCTGTTTCTGGCCGATACAAACCGGCTTTGTGTCCCAACGCACCAAACGTTTCGGTAACTTGTAACGCAACCAGTTGCGGGTCGAAGCCAGGATGCGAACATCTTTTCGGCTTAAACCAACCTCTTCAAACAGCTCCCGGTACATCGCTTGTTCTGGGGACTCTCCGGGATTGATCCCGCCTTGCGGGAACTGCCAGGAGTGCTGACCATATCGCCGGGCCCACATCACCTGGCCCTGACGATTACAAATTACTATTCCTACGTTTGGGCGGTAGCCATCGTCATCAATCACCGGACTACCCCAAACTAAATCTGATATATGAATGATTGTTTCACACTACAGGGAGGCGGTAAACCACTCTCTTACAGGCCTGCAACCTAATAACATTTGAATAACTCACAATTTAGTGCGGAGTTATAAACAGATGCGGCCGACAGAGACCATTTTTATTCACCTTTTCTGTGGATATAGTTGTGAAGAAGTGCGGAATTACCGATGAACAACCTTGTAGCCCGACGAGCCGCCAATTTACCCCGCTTATAATAAATCATTTAAATTCATATGATTATATTGAAATTAAGGGTATCCAGTGCGATAAACGTGACGATCATCACATCAAAGATCCTCCTGCTGATGAAAGATCGAACAGCGTCGGTTTTATCCACAGTTTGTGCCAATAAGTTAGGCACAATTTGTGTGAAAATTCGATTTTCATCGCACGTCAAGGCTGTAAATTGAAACAGTAGTGGCAGTTATTCCCAGTTATCCCATTTTTCTGTGGATAACATGGTGTAAGATCCTGTTTATTGTCAGTGACCAGAATTGCACAACCTGTTTTTTAGCCGCCGCGGGACGGATTATATTCTAAAAAAGATGATATAAATCATCCACATGGAATAGGTGCACAGAAAAAGGTAAACTCTGTCCACAAGGGATAAAATATCAGCTCATTTTTTAATCAAAAGGTCGTTAGCATGCAATCTCTCGCCCCACTGCTCTCTCCTCCCGTCAGTGAAGCCCAGTTGCTCCAGCAGGCGCAACGTCTGGCAGGCTATTCACTGGGCGAGCTGGCCGTGATGGCGGGGTTGACGATACCCAACGATCTAAAGCGTGATAAGGGCTGGATCGGCGTGTTGCTGGAACGCTGGCTGGGCGCAAGCGCGGGCAGTAAACCCGAGCAAGATTTTGCGGCGCTGGGGGTGGAACTGAAGACGATCCCCATCGATAGCCAGGGACGGCCGCTGGAAACCACCTTTGTCTGCGTTGCGCCGCTCACAGGTAACAGCGGAGTGACCTGGGAAACCAGCCACGTCAGGCATAAGCTGAAGCGGGTGTTGTGGGTACCCGTTGAGGGCGACAGGCAGATCCCGCTGGCTGAGCGTCGCGTTGGCGCCCCGCTGCTCTGGAGCCCGAATGAAGAAGAGGAGAGACAGCTTTCCCAGGACTGGGAAGAGCTGATGGACATGATTGTGCTGGGACAGGTTGAGCGTATCACCGCCCGGCATGGCGAAGTGCTGCAACTTCGTCCCAAAGCCGCCAACAGCAAAGCGCTCACTGAAGCGGTAGGCGCACAGGGCGAACCGATCCTGACGCTGCCGCGCGGTTTCTATCTTAAAAAGAATTTCACCGGGGCGCTGCTGGCACGCCACTTCCTGTTGAAAACATAGTTTTTTACCAATTTTGCGCTCCGGCTAACATAATCTCCTCCTTTTTAAGATTTCCCCCCTTTCACCTGTCGTAATATCAGGTTATTACTACACTATGATTTGATACGAGCCAGGTGAGGATGAGAACGATGAAAAAATGGGCAGTAATTATCTCAGCAGTCGGTTTAGCGTTTGCGGTATCGGGTTGCAGCAGCGACTATGTCATGTCAACGAAAGATGGTCGTATGATCCTGACCGATGGCAAACCCGAAGTCGACGACGATACCGGTCTGGTGAGTTACCGCGATCGCGAAGGCAATCAAATGCAGATTAATCGCGACGAAGTCTCCCAGATCATCGAGCGTTAAACAGATAAAGGTCAGTAGCTTGCTGGCCTTTTTGATTTTTTCCTTCCCCTTTTGCCTTCCCTCTGCCATGTTTATATTCCTTTGTCGGGAGGTTCCTGACGCAGTCTGTATGTCTAAAAAAGGAAACCGGCTATGCATTATCACCGTATCCCCCACAGCGCTCTGGAGATCAGCCAACTGGGGTTGGGCACCATGACATTTGGTGAACAAAACAGCGAAGCCGATGCCCATGCACAACTCGATTACGCCGTCAGCCAGGGCATTAACCTGATTGACGTGGCGGAGATGTACCCCGTTCCTCCCCGCCCGGAAACACAAGGTCTTACTGAAACGTATGTCGGCAACTGGCTGGCGAAACGCGGCAATCGCGAAAAGCTGGTCATCGCCTCCAAAGTCAGCGGCCCTTCCCGTAATAACGATGCCGGGATCCGCCCTAACCAGATCCTTGATCGCAAGAATATCCGTGCCGCGCTGGATGCCAGCCTCAAGCGCCTGCAAACCGACTATCTCGATCTTTATCAGGTGCACTGGCCGCAGCGTCCGACGAACTGCTTCGGTAAGCTTGGCTACACCTGGAACGAAAGTGCTCCGGCAGTTACCCTGCTGGAAACGCTGGAAGCGCTCACGGAGTGCCAGCGGGCGGGTAAGATCCGCTACATTGGCGTTTCCAACGAGACGGCGTTTGGCGTGATGCGCTATCTGCATCTGGCCGATAAACACGACCTGCCGCGCATCGTGACCATTCAGAACCCGTACAGCCTGCTGAACCGCAGTTATGAAGTGGGTCTGGCGGAGGTGACGCAGTACGAAGAGGTGGAACTGCTCGCCTACTCTTGCCTGGGCTTCGGTACCCTGACGGGCAAATACCTGAACGGCGCGAAACCGGCTGGTGCGCGTAACACGCTTTTCAGCCGCTTCACCCGCTATAGCGGCGAGCAGACGCAAAAAGCCGTTGCGGCCTACGTGGATATCGCGAAACGCCACGGACTCGATCCGGCGCAGATGGCGCTGGCCTTCGTGCGTCGTCAGCCGTTTGTGGCGAGTACCCTGCTCGGCGCAACGACGATGGATCAGTTGAAAACCAATATTGAGAGTTTCCATCTGAACCTGAGTGAAGAGGTATTAGCGGAGATTGAAGCGGTGCATCAGGTTTATACCTACCCGGCACCGTAATAAAAGCAAAACGGCAACGTGCGTTGCCGTTTTTAGGGTTTTCACCCTCTCCCCGTGGGAGAGGGCCGGGGTGAGGGCATCAGGCCGCACAATTCAACGACGACGCTGCCAGACCCACAGACCGCTAATCGCCAGCGCGAACAGCGCGCCGAATCCTACCCCGATTGCCACGACCGGCGCACCTGCTTTTACCGCCAGCGAGTAAATCCCCAGCATCAGTAACATCGCCATGTTTTCACCAAGGTTTTGCACCGCAATGGCGTTACCCGCTCCAACGGTCTGCTTGCCGCGCTCCTGCAACAGCGCGTTTAGCGGCACCACAAAGAAACCGCCTAACATGCCGATCAGCAACAGCAGGGCATAGGCAGGCAATAGGGCATGTTGCAGGGAGAAGAACAGAACGCCGACGCCAATCAGGATCCCCGCAGGCATGCAGCGCGCGACGGTTTCCAGCGTCACCAGTTTTGCCGCAGCCCCGGCCCCGACAACAATCCCGACGGCGACCATGGCATTCAGATAAGTCGGCGTGGCGTTGTCAGTAATGCCCAGCGCCACCGGCACCCACAGCACCAGCAGGAAACGCAGCGTAACGCCGGCCCCCCCAGAACATGCTGGTGCCCATCAGCGAGAAGCGTGTTTCACCGTTACGCCACAGTACGCGGCAGGCGTTGAAGAAGCTGCCGGTCATTGGCCCGAAGCGCCAGGATTGCCCCGGACGCGCCACGGCCAGTTTGGGGATAAACAGGTTGGCGATCACCGCGCCACCGTACATCAGGGCGCAGATGCCAAGCGCGGCGAGCACATGCCAGTCTGCCAGTACGCCACCCGCCACCGAACCCAGCAGAATAGCCGCAATGGTGGAGGACTCCATCAGGCCGTTGGCCTTCACCAGCTTATCACCGGTGGTGAGCTCACCCAGAATGCCGTACTTCGCCGGGGAGTAGGCTGCCGCACCAATGCCCACCAGCGTGTAGCCGACAAACGGGTTGATACCAAAGCAGATACTTGCCGCGCCCAGAAGCTTAAGGCTGTTGGCAAACATCATGACCCGACCTTTCGGGAAGCTGTCCGCCACCTGGCCGACAAACGGCGCAAATACGATGTAAGCACCCACAAACACCATCTGTAGGATCGGCTGGCTCCAGTCGGGGTAAAACTCAGCTTTCAGCAATGCCAGCGTGGCAAACAGCAACGCGTTATCGCCGAACGCGGAAAGAAACTGGGCGGCGATAACCGCCATCATGCCTTTCGACCAGATTGAAGTGTTAGTGTGCACTGACTCACGCATTTTGCTGTTCTGCCTCTTCAACCATGCCCTTCAGGGTCACGAAATCGGGTTTACCGCTGCCCAGCACCGGTAACTGTTTGAGGTAACGAATATCGCGGGGGACCGCCAGCTCGGGGATACCGTGTTCGCGTGCATACCTGAGCAGCGCGTCACGCTTCAGTTCACCGTCTGTCGTGAAGAGCACCAGCGCCTCGCCTTTACTGGCATCACTTTTCACCACGGTCGCATGCATTTTCTCCGCCGAGACGGCGGTCGCCAGCGTTTCGACCATTTCAAGAGAGACCATTTCCCCGGCGATTTTGGCGAAGCGTTTTGCACGTCCCTGGATCTGCACGAAGCCCTGATCGTCGAAGCGCACGATATCGCCCGTGTCGTACCAGCCCGTTTCAACCTCGCCATTGACGTTCTCGGCCGTCGGCGCCTCAAGCACGCCCGGGTTTTCCACACGCAGATAGCCGTTCATGACGTTCGGCCCTTTCAGCTGAAGACGTCCGCCGTCTTCAATACCCGGCACCGCCAGCAGACGTGCGTCCAGCCCCGGCAGAATGCGGCCAACCGTTCCCGGTTTAGCCGCCATCGGAACGTTGATGGAGACCACCGGCGCGCACTCCGTCACGCCATAGCCTTCCAGAATGCGCAGGCCAAACTTGTCCTGCCAGATCTGGCGCGTGCTGTCCTGGAGTTTTTCCGCGCCCGCCACCACGTAGCGTACGCGGAAGAAATCATACGGGTTGGCGAAGCGCGCGTAGTTACCGAGGAAGGTGGACGTCCCGAACAGCACCGTGCAGTTACGGTCATAAACCAGTTCCGGCACAATGCGGTAGTGCAGCGGGCTTGGGTAGAGGAACACCTCGGCACCGGTCAGCAGCGGCGTAAAGAGACCCACGGTCAGACCAAATGAGTGGAACAGCGGCAGCGCTGACATAAAGCGATCGTTGGCGGTAAAGTCAGCAATAGTTTTAATCTGTTCGACGTTCGCTAGAATGCTTTTGTGGCTGTGAACCACACCTTTCGGGTTACCTTCAGAGCCAGAGGTAAAGAGGATAATGGCATCATCTTCCGGCTGCTGCTTAACCTGCGCCAGACGCGGCATCAGCAGGTGCGCGAAAATCCACAGCTTGTCGGCGGTCGTGACGTCTGCTTTCAGATCTTCCAGGAACACCCAGCGCACCTGCGTCAGCTGTTCCGGCAGGTGCCACAGCTTGCCTTTATCCAGGAACTGGCGGGAGGTAAAGATGGTGTTGATTTGTGCTGCGGTAATCGCGCTGGAGAGCCCTTTCACGCCCGCCGTGTAGTTCATCATCGCCGGAATGCGGCCCCGGGAGACGGCACCAAAGATTACCGCCGCGCTGATACCCGCGTTTGGCAGCATCAGGCCGATCTTTTCGCCCTGTTTGCTGTACTTTTCCAGAATACGCCCGACAAACAGCGTTTTGGTCAACAGCTTACGGTAGGTATCCGGCGTAAAACTGATGTCTTCGATGCAGTTTTTCTTCGCACCGTAGCGATACTGCGCCGACAGCAACGATTCATACAGCGTTTCGCGCGGGCGAACGGCCATGCGCGCTTCCATCATAATCTGGTGCAGCATTTCCCCGGCGATTTTACGGCGGTCGCGCGCGCGCGGCGCCTCGGGCATCGGCAGTGACGTCGGCGGTAATATATGCAGGGTAATTTTCGGGAACAGACGCTGCTTCACCAGCCCTTTCAGACGGCTGAAAAAGGTCAGCTCAGCCCCGTCGATGCGTAGCGGCACGACGGTGGCCTGAGACTTCGCCGCGACAAAACCGGCCCCGTCGTAAATTTTCATCAGGGAGCCCGTCACTGAAATACGCCCTTCCGGGAAGATAACCACCGGGCGCCCCTGCCCAACCAGACGCACCAGATGTTTAATCATCATCGGTTTGGTTGGATCGAGCGGGACAAAATCAATCAGCGGTTTGAGCCAGCGCATGTACCATTTTTCACTGATGGAGCTGTAAACCGCGAAGACGGGGCGCACGGGCAAAAACAGCGCCAGCAATACGCCATCAAGAAAAGAGACGTGATTCGGTGTGATAAGCACACGCTCGCCATAGAGTGCCTGCGTATCGCCAGTCACGCGGATGCGAAACAGGACACGAAACAGTGTGCGGAAGAACCCAAAAAGCATTTCAACTCCCTTTGCCAGCCAGTGTGAAAGGTATAAATGGTGGCAGATTACACGAGAAGTAGTGAGGGAGCGATAGCAAAAACAGAGGCGAAAAAAAACCTGCGCATCCGCGCAGGTTGGTGCAAGAGAAGAGTACGAAAACGTACCAGGAATTCTCACCAATCAATACCTCTGGGATCTTGATTGTGGCCTCCGGCGACAGGCTTCGCCAGCGGGAAAACGCAAGGGAATGAGCCGAAGTGCAACCAGGTGTGAATATTCTCTTTTGCTGTTACAGGTTGAACTTACAGGCAAAAAAAAACCTGCGTAAAACGCAGGTTGGTGTAAATCGTGTTAATCAACCGAAGTTGATTCCACCTATCAATACCTCTGGGATCTCGACTCTAGCAATTCACTACGCATCGTTGCTAACGGACAATCGCAACAGCCTGAGGCAAAGTGTAACTAAAGGTTCAGATTGACATTATTCAGACATGACTGGCCGTGTAACGATTACACCGTGAGGGATGTTCTGCTTCACGTTTGCAGAGGACGCCCACCCGCTCCCCTTGAATGCGCGCTGCTTTTCCGCAACACTAGTTAGTGTGTAAACGCTTACCCCTATAAGAAGGTATTGAATGGCGACAATTAAGGATGTGGCTCGTCTGGCCGGTGTTTCCGTCGCGACCGTCTCCCGCGTGATCAACAACTCCCCTAAAGCGAGTGATGCATCGCGCCAGGCCGTGCAGGACGCCATGGAAAACCTGAATTATCACCCTAACGCCAACGCGCGCGCCCTTGCCCAGCAGTCGACAGAAACCATCGGGCTGGTGGTCGGAGATGTATCCGATCCGTTTTTCGGTGCGATGGTCAAAGCCGTAGAACAAGTCTCTTATCACACCGGAAATTTCCTGCTGATTGGTAATGGCTACCACAATGAACAGAAAGAGCGCCAGGCCATTGAGCAGCTGATCCGTCATCGCTGTGCGGCGCTGGTGGTCCATGCAAAAATGATCCCCGACGCCGAGCTGATCCATCTGATGAAACAGATGCCGGGGATGGTGATTATCAACCGTATTATTCCCGGTTTTGAAACCCGCTGCGTGGCGCTCGACGACCGTTACGGCGCATGGCTCGCAACCCGTCATCTGATCCAGCAGGGCCATACCCGAATTGGTTATCTGTGCTCCAACCACCCAATTTCCGATGCGGAAGATCGCCTTCAGGGCTATTACGACGCGCTGCGCGAAGCCGGTCTGCCGTGCAACGATCGTCTTGTGGCGTACGGAGAACCGGATGAGAGTGGCGGCGAGCAGGCGATGACGGAGCTG
Source organism: Enterobacter cloacae complex sp. 397G4 (assembly GCF_050031515.1). Classification (NCBI taxonomy): domain Bacteria; kingdom Pseudomonadati; phylum Pseudomonadota; class Gammaproteobacteria; order Enterobacterales; family Enterobacteriaceae; genus Enterobacter; species Enterobacter cloacae complex sp. 397G4. The sequence goes on from NZ_JBLGWE010000001.1 coordinate 3,906,689, forward strand.
CTGGGCCGCGGGCGGAATTTCACCGCCGTGGCCAGCTATAACGACTCCATGGCCGCCGGCGCAATGGGCGTGCTGAATGATAACGGGATTGACGTCCCGGCAGAAATTTCGCTGATTGGCTTTGATGATGTGCTGGTGTCGCGCTACGTGCGCCCTCGCCTGACCACCGTGCGCTACCCGATTGTGACCATGGCAACGCAGGCGGCAGAACTGGCGTTAGCGCTGGCCGAGCATCGCCCGCCACCGGAAATTACCCACCTGTTCAGCCCAACCTTAGTGCGCCGTCACTCGGTGGTATCGCCCGCGGAAGCCGTGAGCGAACAGCGATAGAGATGGACGGTTTTATCCGGGTATTCCAGCGCATCGCCAATGTAGTGCCAGCCGTAACGTTCGTAGAAGTCGCGGCAGGCAGACCAGAGATGAAGCTCGTGATATCCGGCGCGTCGCGCGTAGCCGATAACATGCCGCTGAAGTTTTCCCGCCAGCCCGTTTCCCCGGGCGGCTTCATCGACATACAGCGCAGCCAGCCAGGGGTGGAGATCCTGTCGGGAAATTAAATCGCAACGCCACAACCCAACGGTGCCCAGCAGCTGGTCATCCTCAACGGCAATAAAGGTAAGCGGTAACTCGCCCGGCGTCAGGCTGTGCTCAACAATGCTCTGGAAAAAGGCACGCGGCATACCTTCACCAAACGCGTTCCAGATCCAGTCGATCACCCGCTGTGTAAACTGCGGCGCAGCGTGAAGCGGCAGTATATTCACACCAGTTTCCCCTGGAAAAGGGGGACCGATTCAAAGAGATAGCCGTCAAAATCGGGCGCGTCTTCGTCTGACAGCTCAAGCAGGCTCTTTTTGACGTTTTCAAGATGCTGGAACATCGCCTGCCACGCTCCCATCACGTCGCGGCGGCGGAGGGCAGCGAGAATGGTTTGCCTGTCGCCGAGCCATTTCAGCCGCCATGCGCGGCTGGCGATGTGGCCATTAAACTGCTGCCACAGCGGGCTGCTGTCCATGTGATGCCAGACGCTTTCAACGGTCGCCAGCAGCATCTGGTTTTGTGTGGCTCCCGCAAGCACCAGGTGGAACATTTTGTTGTTGTCCTGGCTGCGATCGTCGGCGGCAATAGCCCGTTGCTCCTGCTCGATGATGCGGCGCAGGTTGTCGATATCCGCCCGCGTCGCCATTTTTGCGGCAAAGGCGGCAATGTTGCTTTCAAGCAGCTGACGCGCCTGGAGAATTTCAAACGGACCCACGTCACTGTTCAGAAAACGCTCTTCCTCATTTTCATGCTCCTCCGGAATGCGCATCACGTACACGCCAGACCCCTGGCGAATATCCACCGTCCCCTGTAGCTCAAGCATCAGCAGCGCCTCGCGCACGATAGTGCGGCTCACGCCATACGTCTCGGCAATGTTGCGCTCCGGCGGCAGACGCGATCCCACGGGATAATGCCCCTGGATAATCTGCGCCCGTAAATCCTCGCCAATCTCCTGGTACTGTTTTTTTTCCGGCAGGATGACAGCCTTATCCACGTTTTCACCTGTGTTTATCAGTTAATGCGCGGGCCGGACGTCCTCCCGGCCAGTTTGTGCGCTATTTTACCAGAAGGCTTACTTCCATTCATCGTCAACCCTGAGCGTCAGCACACGCTCATCGCGCAGCTGGCGAAACCAGGATGCCGATTTCTTTGCCCGCCGTGCGCGATGGTTTTCAAGGTCGATCTCAATAAGCCCGTAGCGGTTTTTAAACGCGTTCATCGGGGAGACGTTGTCGGTGAAGGCCCACAGCATATAGCCGTGGCAGTTAGCCCCCGCCTCCCGCGCCAGCAGCGTGTAATAAAGATGTTCGCTGAGAAACGCAATGCGGTACGCGTCATCGATAATGCCGTCGCGATTGCGAAACTGCGCTTCGTTCTCCACGCCCATCCCGCTTTCCGCTACAAACCAGTCAATGTTGCGATAGTCGTTTTTAATCCGCATCGCCATGTCGTAAATAATGCGCGGGAAGATCTCCCAGCCGCGGGAGGTGTTCATCCTCCGCCCCGGCAGCTCGAACGGCTCGTAGTAGTACGCCGGGTGGAACGGCGTCTCCGGGTGCCAGGCGCGGGACGGGGCTTTGACGCGATGCGGGTAATAGAGGTTAATGCCCAGCTCGTCGACGGTGTTGTCGGCAATCAGCGCCAGCTCGTCAGCCGTGTATTCCCACTGCACCTGATGCTGCGCCAGCAGGGTAAAAAGCGCCTGCGGATAGCGCCCGTGCACCAGCGGGTCAAGAAAGACGCGGTTATAGAACAGATCGTACATCTCTGCCGCCCGCACGTCATGCGACGCGCGCGAGCGCGGGTAGGTCACCTCCGGGTTGAGAATACAACCCACCGTGCCGTCATACCCTTTCTCGCGAAACAGCTTCACCACTTTCGCCGTCGCCAGCACCTTATGGTGGTTCCACTGCATCCAGGTGCTGGTGTTCTGCTCATAGGGCCAGCGCAGTGCGTCAAGGTAGACGCGCGTCTGGACCACAATCGGCTCGTTGAAGGTAAACCAGCGGGTGACTTTGCCGTGAAAGCGCTCAAACACCTTTTCCGCATAGCGAACGAACAGCTCGGCGACGTGCTTCGACGCCCAGCCGCCGTAGGTCTCCAGCAGCACGCCCGGCAATTCGTAGTGTTCCAGGCAGATCATCGGCTCAATGCCCTGACGGTGCATTTCATCGAACAGCGCGTCGTAATAGGCGGCGTACTCTTCATCTACGGTGGCGTTTTCATAGTCGGTCAAAAAGCGCGACCAGTTGATCGAGGTGCGATAGTGCGTCAGTCCCGCCTGCTTCATCAGCGCCACGTCTTCGCGAAAGCGATTGATAAAGTCGGTTGCCACCGCCGGGCCGTAGCCGTTGTGCCAGACGTGACGATCGTTCTTGTACCAGAGATCGATCCACGAATCCTGCCCCGGCTTTTTGCCGCTCCAGCCCTCGGTCTGCCAGGCCGATGCTGCCGCGCCCAGCATAAAATCTGGCGGTATGGTTATCTGTTTTATGCTCATCCTGTCCTCATGCGTTATCGGTGGCTTGTTGCAGTGCGGCCTGATCTGCGCGGCGTGAGGCAATTTTCACAAACGGCAGATAGATAATCACCGCGGTCACGATGCAGATAAACTGGGTGATCACCGCCCCCATGGAGCCCGCGGTTGACAGCCAGGCGTTGATCAGCGGCGGCGTGGTCCAGGGCACCATCACCACGGCTTTCCCGGCAAATCCGGTCACGGTGGCAAAGTAGCCAATCGAGCCCGTCACCAGCGGCGTGATGATGAACGGGATAGCCAGGATCGGGTTGAGCATGACTGGCATCCCGAAGATCACCGGCTCGTTGATGTTAAAAATACCCGGGCCGATGGAGAGCTTAGCGATCTCCTTCATCTCTTTACGTTTGGTGGCAATCATGACGGCTATCAGCAGGCCGATGGTCAGGCCGGAGCCGCCGATGCTCATATAGACGTCCCAGAACGGCATGGTGATGATGTTTGGCACCTCTTTGCCCTGCTCGAACGCGCTCATGTTGACAGTGATCGCCCCCAGCAGCAGCGGCTCGCGGATCGGCTTGATCATCTGGTTGCCGTGAATACCAATCACCCAGAACAGCTGGGCGACAAACATCAGCAGCAGGATCCCCGGCAGGCTTTGCACCACGCGCTCCAGCGGCTGTTGCACCACCTGGTAAACCGCGTCGTAGAGATACATTCCGGTAACCCGATGAAACACGAAGCCAAAGGTGGCGATGGCGGTGGTGGTGATAATGGCCGGGATCAGCGCAGAGAACGACGCGGCGACGTTCGGCGGCACCGTGTCTGGCATCCTGATTTTCAGCCCCTTGCGGTTTTCCAGCCAGCAGTAAATCTCCACTGACAGGATGGCGATAAACATGCCGAGGAACAGGCTGCGGGTATCCGAGAACTGGCGCAGCAGCACGTCTTTCACCACGTGCATCTCGCCGTCCACCAGCATTTCCACCGTGGTCGGCGTCACGCAGATAAAGCAGATCACCGCCAGCAGGCCGGGGAACAGGGACTTAATGCCGTTAATACGCCCCAGCTCAATGCCGATTAAAAACACCGCGCCGATGTTGAGAAAGTTGAGCGTGGCATAGTTCAGCGCACTGGTGATCGGCTTTAACGCCGCCAGAAACGACAGCGACTGAAAGCTCGCCAGGCCGTTTTTCGGATCCAGCACCATATTGGAGATCAGTACCGAGAACGCCCCCACAATGATGACCGGCATTAAGGTAATAAACGCAGACTTGATCGCCTGGATATAGCGATAGCTGTTGAAGGTGGTGGCAAAACTGCCCAGAGCGTCGATCAGTTTTTCCTGAAATGCCATAGGGTAATACCTCAGTAAAAGGGCTTTTATTGAATAAGATGGACAGCCGGATACTATTGGTATGCCAAAAATAGCGTCCACAGGCGCTTTGTTCTGTGATTAAGCTCTCAATGAGGTAAGAGGTATTCCAGATTGCGATTTATCACCATTTTGGCATGCCAATGACAGGCATTTATCCCGCGGGCGAGGATCGTTACCGAAAAGCGTGATCGTTATGGGGTTTTGCCCTTCCCACGTCGCTTATGCGCCGGATGGTCTGTGTTAAACTGCAAACCATTACGTGGAAACAGGAATTTCGAATGGCAACAATGCTGGATGTCTCACTGCGTGCGGGCGTGTCGAAGGCCACCGTTTCGCGCGTGCTGAACGGCACAGGTCAGGTTAAAGAGAGCACGCGTCAGCAGGTATTTCGCGCGATGGAGGAGCTGGGCTATCGTCCGAACTTTCTCGCGCGTTCGCTGGCTAACCAGACCAGCAACAGCATTGGTCTGGTCGTCTCGACGTTCGACGGTTTTTACTTTGGTCGTTTGCTACAGCAGGCGTCACGGCAGACCGAAAAGCACGGAAAACAGCTGATTGTTACCGACGGTCACGACGCACCTGAGCAGGAAGAACAGGCGGTCCAGATGCTCGCCGATCGCAAGTGCGACGCCATCGTGCTGTATACGCGTTACATGAGCGAAAAGACGATCCTGAAGCTGATCAACAGCGTGCAGACGCCGCTGGTGATCATTAACCGTGAAGTGAGCCAGGCGGCGGATCGCTGCGTCTTCTTTGAACAGCAGGACGCAGCCTTCAAAGCGGTGGATTACCTGATAAGCCAGGGCCACCGGGAGATCGCCTGTATCACCGTCCCGATCCACACGCCAACGGGTAAAGCGCGACTGATGGGCTACCGTAAGGCGCTGGAGAAGCACGGTATTCGTCTCGACGAGCGGCGGATTAAATACGGCGATGCAGGCATGACGCGGGGTTACGAGCTGTGCAAGGAGCTGATTGCGGAAAAGACATCGTTCAGCGCCCTGTTTGCCTGTAACGATGATATGGCCCTGGGCGCCTCCAAAGCATTACACCAGGCCGGGCTGAAGATCCCGCAGGATATTTCGCTGTTTGGTTTTGACGATGCCCCCAGCGCAAAGTGGCTGGAGCCTGCCCTGTCGTCGGTGTATCTGCCGATCGACAACATGATCGTCACGGCGATCGACCAGGCGATCCGGCTGGCAAAAAACCAGCCGGTTGAAGCGATCCCGCCGTTCACCGGCACGCTGGTGTTACGCGATTCGGTGACAACAGGGCCCTGGTTTAATCAGACCAGCTCTAACGCCAGCAGCTCCTGAATGGTCTGGCGACGGCGAATCAGCCGCGCCACGCCGTTATCAAACAATACTTCCGGCAGCAGCGGGCGGCTATTGTAGTTGGAAGACATAGACGCCCCGTACGCGCCAGTATCATGCAGCACCAGATAATCTCCCGGTTTTACCTCTGGCAGCGAACGGGTTTCGACTTTCCCGCCTTCCTGCTGAGTAAAGACGTCACCGGATTCACACAGCGGGCCGGCAACAACGGTCTCGATGCGCGGGGCGTTAACCAGATCGCGGCCATCGGCGGCAAGTGCGGTGATGTGATGATAGCTGCCGTACATGGACGGGCGCATCAGATCGTTGAAGCCAGCATCAATCAGCACAAAGTGACGGCTTCCCATCTCCTTCACGCTCCGCACCTGCGCCACCAGCACGCCGGCCTCGGCAACCAGGAAACGACCCGGCTCAATCTCCAGCTTCACCGCATGGCCCAGATGGGCGGCGATGCTGTCACGCGCGGCGCTCCACAGGCCGTAGTAGTGATCCGTGTCGATCGCCTCTTCCCCTTCGCGGTAAGGGATCGAAAGCCCTCCCCCGGCGGAGATCGCCTCCAGATCCTGACCAAAATCGATAACCTGACGCACCATGGCGCCACAGACCTGCTCAAGATGGCCGTAATCCACGCCGGACCCGATATGCATGTGAATGCCCACCAGCTTGAGGTTGTAGCGTTGTAAAACCTCCAGCGCCGCAGGCATATCGGCATACCAGATCCCGTGCTTGCTGTTTTCGCCCCCGGTGTTGGTTTTCTGACTGTGACCGTGACCAAAGCCCGGGTTGATGCGCAGCCAGACGCGATGGCCAGGAGAGACCTGCCCAAGCTGTTCCAGCATATCCACCGAACCGGCATTGACCGGGATTTGCAGCTCGTGCACGCGCGCCAGCGTGGCGTCGTCAATCAGGTCAGCGGTGAAGACGATCGCGTCGCTGTCGGCTTTCGGATCAAACCCGGCCGCCAGCGCACGTTCGATTTCACCCAGCGATACGGAGTCAACCTTCACGCCCTGCTCGCGCATCAGGCGCAGAATATGAATATTGGAGCAGGCCTTCTGCGCAAAACGCACCACATCAAACTGATGCAGCGCGGCGATCTTCTCGCGCACAATCTGCGCATCGTAGACCCACACCGGGCAGCCGAATTCGGCAGGCAGGCGCAGCAGGTTATCGGCGTTTAAATCGGTCTCAGTCTGGTTGAGTGGGCGTGGCATGGTCGTCTCCGGAAATCTGTTTTTTATCATTACGCCATAGCCTGAAGAGAATAAAAAATATCGTTTTATCGTGAGTCTATGCAAAAATGATATGGACTACGCTCAGCCATCAGGTGCCCTATGCCCGCCGTTAACCTACGCCATATCGAGATTTTTCATGCGGTAATGACCACCGGCAATCTCACTGAAGCCGCGCACATGCTGCACACCTCGCAGCCGACGGTCAGCCGCGAGCTGGCGCGTTTTGAGAAAGTGCTGGGGCTGAAGCTGTTTGAACGCGCCCGCGGCAGGCTGCATCCAACGGTGCAGGGTTTACGCCTGTTTGAGGAGGTTCAGCGCTCCTGGTACGGGCTGGACAGGATCGTGAGCGCGGCAGAGAGCCTGAGGGAGTTCCGCCAGGGCGAGCTGTCCATCGTCTGCCTGCCGGTCTTTTCCCAGTCATTCCTGCCGGTACTGTTACAGCCGTTTCTGGCCCGCTATCCGGAGGTCAGCCTGACCATCGTGCCGCAGGAGTCGCCGCTGCTGGAGGAGTGGCTTTCGGCCCAGCGCCACGATCTGGGTCTGACCGAAACCCTCGTCACGCCAGCGGGAACGGAACGCACGGAGCTGCTGTCGCTGGATGAGGTCTGCGTGCTACCTGCCAGCCACCCGCTTGCCCACAAAGCGGAGCTGACGCCGGCGGATTTTCACGGTGAGAACTATATCAGCCTGTCGCAGACCGACAGCTACCGGCAGCTTCTGGATGGCCTGTTTGCCGAACATCAGGTGAAGCGGCGGATGGTGATGGAAACGCACAGTGCGGCGTCTATTTGCGCGATGGTGCGCGCGGGCGTGGGTATTTCGGTGGTGAACCCGCTCACGGCCATGGACTACGCCAGCAGCGGCGTGGTTCTGCGCCGTTTTAGCGTTTCCGTTCCCTTTACCGTGAGCCTGATCCGCCCGCTGCACCGGCCCGCCTCAGCGCTGGTTGATGCCTTTAGTGAACACCTGATTGCGCACGCGCGTCAGGTGGCGCTTCGCTTACCTGACCTGCAAAAACCACTATGACAGCATGAACTCCACCGCATCCGCGGCATGGATGGCGGCGGTATCGAAGACCGTTATCGGGCTTTGGTCTGCCGGCACCAGCAGGCCAATTTCGGTACAGCCGAAGATAACCCCTTCCGCCCCCTGCTGCGCCAGTTTCTCAATCACGCTGACGTACCATGCGCGCGACGTTTCGCTGAAGGTGCCCAGACACAGCTCATCAAAAATAATCTGGTTAATGCGCGCCCGGTCAGCCTCTTCAGGGATCAGGCTTTCAATCCCGAACTGGCTGTTCAGCCGCCCGCGGTAAAAATCCTGCTCCATGGTGTAGCGCGTCCCCAGCAGCGCCACGCGCGTCATGCCGGCGGCACGTATGGCACGCCCGGTGGCATCCGCGATATGTAAGAACGGCAGCGAACAGCGGTCTTCAATCTGCGACGCCACCTTATGCATGGTGTTGGTACACAGCAGAATACCCTGCGCGCCCGCACGCTCCAGCCCGAGCGCGGCGTCCGCCAGCATCTGCCCGGCTTTGTCCCACTCCCCGCTCGACTGGCAGGCTTCTATTTCATGGAAATCCACGCTGTGCAGCAGCAGGCTGGCCGAATGCAGACCGCCCAGACGCTGTTTGACACCTTCATTAATCAGGCGGTAGTACGGGATCGTTGATTCCCAGCTCATGCCCCCTAACAGACCGATCGTTTTCATCTTTCCTCCTGTGCGTTTCACCCAGTGAAGCAAACTTGTGATCGCCTTTCCAGTTATTTGGCTAAACGTTTCCTTTTCGCCGCGGGTGAGATAAATTAATTGAAACAATGTTTCATTACATGACAGGGCGAAAATATGTTTATTTTCCATAAAGAGACCACGCTTGAGGATCTGGGCAACGGCGTGACGCGTCGTATTCTGGCGCACGACGGCAGGATGATGGCGGTGGAAGTGAATTTCGAGCAAGGCGCGATTGGCCCGATGCATAACCATCCGCATGAGCAGCTCACCTACGTTCTCTCGGGGGAATTTGAGTTCACCATTGGCGAGGAGAAGCATGTGGTGATGGCGGGCGACACCCTCTATAAAGCGCCGCACGTGATGCACGGCTGCGTTTGCCTGAAACCCGGCACCCTGCTGGATACCTTTACGCCGGTTCGCGAAGATTTCCTGAAATAAAAAAAGGCGCTCAGTTGAGCGCCTTTTTTGATGTTATTCCGTAACCGGCTCAGGAAGTTGTTCCGGCAGCGGGTTGCGGGTGCTCATTGCCTCGCGCAGCAGCACGCTACCACAGGCGAACAGTCCACCCAGAATACACGCCAGCAGCACGATCAGGGCTTTGCCCGGGCCATCTTTTTTCACCGGCATAGAAGGTGAAAGCTGGTATTTGAACGGCTCCAGGCTCACATCTTCGAAGGAAAGTTTTTGCAGCTGTGCCAGATAGTATTCGCGGTTCTGGAAATCGGCGTTCAGCTCAGAAACGTCCTTCAGATTTTTTTCAATCTGCAATTTCTGCGCAATCCCGTCCGCACCGAGGGCGACGGAATAATCCGGATCGTCTTTCACCGCCTGTCCATTGCTGTAGACCGGCTTTTTGATCCCTGCCGCGTTCGCCACTTCCAGCGAGTAGTTCAGGCGTTGCAGGTTGGTATTATGGATATTTGTCAGACGGACCCGATCCAGCTCCAGCTGCTGCTGAACCGTTTTGGTTCTCAGGATCAGCTGATCGCGAATGTTTTGCATGGTCTCCTGCTCGACGATGCGGGAGATGTACTGAATGTAACCATTCAACACTTTCTGCGCGTCCTCTGCCGTTGGGGCAGTGAAGCTTAACGTCCAGGAGAGGTACGGTGCTTTATCGGCATTTTTTTCCTGCGTGTTATCAACGGCTTTCATCTTTTCGGCAATATTGACCACCGCGCGGTGCAGCTCCAGCGGGTCAACCTGAGCGCCATCGAGCTGAGCCATCACGTAAGGTGAGCTCTTCATGTACTCTTCAAGCAGAGACTGGGACTGAAACTTTTTAACAAACAGATTAAACACATCCGCACGGGTAATTTTCACGTCGACATCAAGCACCTGGAGCGCCACCATCATCTGGCGTAGCGAACTCCACTGCGTCTGTTCCGCGGGCGTAATGACCGCTTTACTGGTCCATTTTTGCGGTATCAGAAAGGCGATTGCCAGGCCGACCAGTGCAAATGCAAAGACAATAGTGATGATGCGTTTTTTTGCTGCCAGCAGGACGTCCAGCAGACCCAGAAGATCTATTTCTTTAGCGCTGACCGCCGGGGGAGCATAGTGAGGAAAGTTGAGATCCGTATGTTTTTTGAAATCCATCGCTGACATAACTGTTCTTCTTTTAAGGATGCAGTGAAATTCTGCCTGACTGGTTCCGGTGTAACAAATCATACAAGAATGTAAGAATTATCTGAATGACGAATTGGTACATCTGTAGACCTGCTATCAGATCTGGTAGTTAGCCACGCTGCGTGACTATTCTTATTCCCGCTCCCTTTTTGCTTCGTTATCTCTTCCTCATGGCCGGCGGCAAAGCTTCGTGAAAAGTCAAAAATGCCACCTCCCTCACTATATTGAAACAGCGTTTCGACGCCGATCACATTTCCACCATTAAGCGAATGACGCAGAAATAAATCGCAATAATATAAAATAAAACGATGTTTTAGTATCCAAGAACGCCGGTTCAGCTCTTTTGAAACCAGAAGCGCTTACAGCACAAAGAAAGACAAAAAAGCGTTAAAAAACAAACATAGATTTCGCCGTTGCCAGACGTTACACCCTGAATTTCAGCTCTCATGCCGCGCATCGCAGGCCTGGGAAAATGTAACAAAGCAGATTTCGTATTAAACCATTGATTGCCAGGTAGGTATGTATGAATGAAAACAAGCTGCTGGGGCTCGCATGGATATCACCCTACATCATCGGGCTGATACTCTTTACGGCATTCCCCTTCGTCTCATCGTTTTTCCTCAGCTTTACGGATTACGATTTGATGAGTCCGCCGGTGTTTAACGGCATTGAAAACTATCGCTACATGTTTACCGAAGACACGCTCTTCTGGAAATCCATGGGCGTGACCTTTGCCTATGTATTTTTAACCATCCCGTTAAAGCTCGCCTTTGCATTAGGAATTGCCTTTGTCCTGAACTTTAAATTACGCGGCATCGGCTTTTTCCGAACGGCCTACTATATTCCGTCGATCCTCGGCAGCTCCGTCGCCATTGCCGTATTGTGGCGCGCCTTATTTGCCATTGATGGTCTGCTAAACAGCTTTATCGGTGTATTTGGCTTTGATCCGGTGAACTGGCTGGGCGAGCCGTCGCTGGCGCTGATGTCCGTTACCCTGCTGCGCGTCTGGCAGTTCGGTTCCGCGATGGTCATCTTCCTGGCCGCGCTGCAAAACGTACCGCAGTCCCAGTATGAAGCGGCAATGATCGATGGCGCATCGAAATGGCAGATGTTCATGAAGGTGACCGTGCCGCTGATTACGCCGGTGATCTTCTTCAACTTCATCATGCAGACCACGCAGGCGTTCCAGGAATTTACCGGGCCGTACGTGATTACCGGCGGCGGGCCAACCTATTCGACCTATCTGTTCTCGCTCTACATCTACGACACCGCGTTTAAGTATTTCGATATGGGCTATGGCGCGGCGCTGGCGTGGGTCCTGTTCCTGGTGGTGGCCGTCTTCGCCGGTATCGCCTTTAAGTCGTCGAAATACTGGGTGTTCTACTCCGCCGATAAAGGAGGCAAAAATGGCTGATATTCAACAACTCTCCACGGCAAGAAGCGTCGCCGAACGCGAAGTGGCCCGCACGCTGCGCAGAGAGAAAATCAACGCCTCCGTTCGCTATGTAATCCTGCTGGTTGTCGGCCTGCTGATGCTTTACCCGCTGGTGTGGATGTTCTCCGCGTCGTTCAAACCGAACCACGAGATCTTCACCACCCTGAGCCTGTGGCCTGCCCACGCCACCTGGGATGGTTTCGTGAACGGCTGGAAAACCGGCACCGAGTACAACTTCGGCCATTACATGCTGAATACCTTTAAGTATGTGATCCCGAAAGTGATCCTGACCATTATATCCTCCACCATCGTGGCGTACGGCTTTGCCCGCTTCGAGATCCCGTGGAAGAAGTTCTGGTTCGCCACGCTCATCACCACCATGCTGCTGCCCAGCACCGTGCTGCTGATCCCGCAGTACCTCATGTTCCGTGAAATGGGCATGCTCAACAGCTATATGCCGCTGTACCTGCCGCTGGCCTTCGCCACTCAGGGGTTCTTCGTCTTCATGCTGATCCAGTTCCTGCGCGGCGTCCCGCGTGACATGGAAGAGGCGGCGCAGATTGACGGCTGTAACTCCTTCCAGGTGCTGTGGTACGTGGTGGTACCGATCCTGAAACCGGCCATTATCTCCGTCGCCCTGTTCCAGTTCATGTGGTCCATGAACGACTTTATCGGGCCGCTGATTTACGTCTACAGCGTGGATAAATACCCCATCGCACTGGCGCTGAAAATGTCCATCGACGTCACCGAAGGCGCGCCGTGGAACGAAATTCTGGCAATGGCGAGCATCTCCATTCTGCCATCCATCATTGTCTTCTTCCTGGCACAGCGCTACTTCGTACAGGGCGTCACCAGCAGCGGAATTAAAGGTTAAGAGGGAAATACCATGGCTGAAGTTATTTTCAACAAGCTGGAAAAGGTCTACTCCAACGGCTTTAAAGCGGTACACGCTATCGATCTTAAAATTGCTGAAGGGGAATTCATGGTGATTGTCGGGCCGTCCGGCTGCGCCAAATCCACGACCCTGCGCATGCTGGCGGGGCTGGAAACCATCAGCGGCGGCGAGGTGCGCATCGGCGACAAGATCGTGAACAACCTCGCGCCGAAGGAGCGCGGTATTGCAATGGTGTTCCAGAACTACGCCCTCTATCCGCACATGACGGTGCGCGAGAATCTGGCCTTTGGTCTCAAGCTGAGCAAACTGCCGAAAGATCAGATTGAGTCTCAGGTGAATGATGCCGCCAAAATTCTTGAGCTGGAAGAGCTGCTCGACCGCCTGCCGCGCCAGCTTTCCGGCGGCCAGGCGCAGCGCGTGGCGGTAGGCCGTGCGATTGTGAAAAAGCCGGATGTGTTCCTGTTCGATGAGCCGCTTTCAAACCTCGACGCCAAACTGCGCGCTTCGATGCGTATCCGTATTTCTGACCTGCACAAGCAGCTGAAGAAGTCAGGAAAACCGGCGACCACCGTTTACGTGACCCACGACCAGACCGAAGCGATGACCATGGGCGACCGCATCTGCGTGATGAAGCTCGGCCATATCATGCAGGTGGACACGCCGGACAACCTCTACCACAAGCCGAAGAACATGTTCGTGGCGGGCTTTATCGGCGCGCCGGAGATGAATATACGCAAAAGCGTGCTGGTCGAAAAAGCGGGCCAGCTGCACATCGCCATTGGCGATGAAACCATGCCGCTGAACGCGGAGAAGCAGGAGAAAGTCGCGGCTTACGCGGGTCAGGAGATCTTCTACGGCGTGCGCCCGGAATTTGTGTCGCTCTCTGATGAGCCCTTCCCGAATGGCGGCTGTAGCGGGGAGATGGTGCGCGTGGAGAACATGGGCCACGAATTCTTTGTGTACCTGAAGGTCGCGGACTACGAACTGACCGCCCGAATCCCGTCCGATGAAGCTAAGCCAATGATTGATAAAGGGCTTCATCGTAAGGTGTATTTCACGTTTGAGATGAACAAGTGTCATATTTTTGACGCAAAAACTGAACAGAACCTCTCTCTCTGATGGAGTGATAAAAATGAAAAAAGTGCTTTTAAGCGCAGCAATCTCCGCGCCCCTGGGCCTTACCGCTTTGCCATCGATGGCGCAGAATGTGGATTTACGGATGTCCTGGTGGGGCGGCAATGGCCGTCACCAGGTCACTCTGAAAGCGCTGGAAGAGTTCCATAAGCAGAACCCGGACATCAACGTAAAAGCGGAATACACCGGCTGGGACGGTCACCTCTCCCGTCTGACCACACAGATTGCGGGCGGCACCGAGCCGGACGTGATGCAGACCAACTGGAACTGGCTGCCGATCTTCTCGAAAACCGGTGACGGCTTCTACGATCTGAACAAGATGAAGGACGTGATCGACCTGTCGCAGTTCGATCCTAAAGAGCTGCAAACCACCACCGTGGACGGCAAGCTGAACGGCATTCCGATCTCGGTGACGGCGCGCGTGTTCTACTTCAATGACGAAACCTGGAAAAAAGCGGGTATTGCGTACCCGAAAACCTGGGACGAGCTGATGGCGGCCGGTAAAACCTTCGAGAGCAAGCTCGGCAAGCAATACTACCCGGTGATCCTGGAGCACCAGGATACGCTGGCGCTGCTGAATTCGTACATGATCCAGAAGTACAACATTCCTGCGGTGGATGAGAAAACCAAAAAGTTCAGCTACACAAAGGAACAGTGGGTGGAGTTTTTCCAGACCTACAAAAAGCTGATCGACAGCCACGTCATGCCGGACACCAAATACTATGCCTCGTTCGGTAAGAGCAACATGTATGAGATGAAGCCGTGGATCCAGGGTGAATGGGGCGGCACCTACATGTGGAACTCCACCATCAACAAATATTCCGACAACCTGAAGCCACCGGCGAAACTGGAGCTGGGCAGCTACCCAATGCTGCCGGGCGCCACCGACGCGGGTCTGTTCTTCAAACCGGCGCAGATGCTGTCGATTGGTAAGACGACCAAAAACCCGGAAGCGGCAGCGAAGCTGATTAACTTCCTGCTCAACAGCAAAGAAGGGGTTGATACGCTGGGTCTTGAGCGCGGCGTGCCGTTGAGCAAAGTGGCGGTGCAGTATCTGACCGAAGACGGCACCATTAAAGAGGACGATCCATCCGTGGCGGGCCTGCGCCTGGCGCAGTCGCTGCCGGCGAAACTCACCGTCTCGCCATACTTTGACGACCCACAGATTGTGGCGCAGTTCGGTACCTCTTTGCAGTATATCGACTACGGGCAGAAAACCGTGGAAGAGACGGCCGCTGACTTCCAGCATCAGGCGGAGCGTATTTTGAGACGTGCGATGCGGTAAACACAAAGCCGGGTGGCGGCTACGCCTTACCCGGCCTACAGGCTATCGTAGGCCCGGTAAGCGAAGCGCCACCGGGCAATGACATTACACGCCGATATTACGTAGTTTCTCCCCTCTCATCAGCTTGCGTTCAATATGCTCCAGGGTCACGCCTTTGGTTTCCGGAATCAGCCAGAAGGTCACGCCGATAAATGCCACGTTCAGCACCGTATAGAGCCAGAAGGTGCCTGCCGCGCCAATCGCATCCAGCAGCGTCAGGAAGGTCGCGCCAATGATCATGTTCGACACCCAGTTGGTGGTGGTGGAACAGGTGATACCAAAGTCACGGCATTTCAGCGGCTGAATTTCAGAGCACAGGATCCACACCACCGGCGCGGCGCTCATCGCGTAACCGGCGATGCACATCATGGTCATGCCGACGGAGAGCCAGGAGAGGCCGCTTGACGCCGTGCCGTTATCGAACTGCATCAGGCAGTAGCCGAGTATTAAGGTGCCGAGCGCCATCACGCTAAAGCCAATTTTCAGGGCCGGTTTACGTCCGGCCTTATCAACGGTGAACACCGCGATAAAGGTGGCGAACATAAAGGTCAGCCCTACCACCAGCGTGGCGATCATCTGCTGTTCGGTGGTGGTAAAACCGGCCATTTTAAAGATGCGTGGGGCGTAATACATGATGATGTTCATCCCCGTGAACTGCTGCATCGCCTGTAACAGCATGCCGAGGAACACCGCGCGGCGCACGTTGCGGTTTGCCTTAAACAGCGACCAGCCGCCCTGCTTCAGCTTCAGGCTCTCGCGGATTTCGTTCAGCTCTTCACGCGCTTTTTCAGACGTGTCGCGCAGCATGCGCAGCACCTCTTCCGCCTCCACGTGACGCCCTTTTTGCGCCAGCCAGCGCGGGCTGTTCGGCAGGAAAATGACTAACACAATCAGCAGCACCGCAGGCAGCGCCAGCACGCCAAGCATTGCCCGCCAGTTGCCGCTGTAGCTGAAGTATGTATCCGACAGGAACGCCAGCACGATACCGAGCGTCACCATCAGCTGGTACATGCTGATCATCTTCCCGCGCACGTTTTCGCTCGCCATTTCGGAGAGGTAAAGCGGCGCGGTGTAGGACGCGATACCCACCGCCACGCCCAGCAGCACGCGGGAGAGCAGCAGCACCTCAACGTTGATGGCAAACGCCGAGCCAATGGAACCGGCAACAAACAGGATCGCCCCAACCATCAGGCTGTATTTGCGCCCGAGACGGAACGACAGCCAGCCGTTAAATAGTGCGCCGATGGCCGCACCCAGCATCATGCTGCTCACCACCCACTCTTGCAGGCGGTTGCTTAACGTAAAGTGGTCGGTAATAAAGGGCAGTGCGCCAGCGATAACGCCGATATCCAGACCAAACAGTAAACCGGCTACGGCGGCCGCAACAGAAACAAACTGGTTCATGCGTCGGGTATCGCGCAGCGCAGCGGGCATAAGGGTAGAGTCATTTACAGATGTCATAGTTTCCTGCCTCAACAGCGAAATTCGTTAAGTGAAATTACGAGATACCGGAAGAAAGTGTCAGGCCGGAACTGGTGAAGATATGGATTATTTCGCTACGACATACCGATCTGTGATGGACATTACAATTTCAAATCAGGGTGGTTTAACCTTATTTTTTATTAATTAGTTAATATTTAAGCAATAAATGTGTGACACCCGTCATTCATTCCTTTTCAGTATGGATTTTTCATCTTTAAGGATATGGATAAAGCCAATTTTGGCGCAAAAAAAACCTCCACCCGAGGGCAGAGGTTCTTTATTCGGGGTGAATTATCGTGCCAGCCAGCCGCCGTCAACGGCAACGGTGTAGCCGTTAATATAATCCGAAGCCGGGGACGCCAGGAACACAACCGGGCCCATCAGATCGCTCGGCAGACCCCAGCGACCCGCTGGAATACGCTCCAGGATTGCCGCGCTGCGCTCTTCATCCGCACGCAGCTGCTGGGTATTGTTGGTGGCCATGTAGCCCGGCGCAATCGCGTTGACGTTGATGTTGTGCTGCGCCCACTCGTTCGCCAGCAGACGGGTCACGCCCATCACGGCACTCTTCGATGCGGTGTAAGACGGCACGCGGATGCCGCCCTGGAAAGAGAGCATGGAGGCAATATTGATGATCTTGCCCCCTTTCCCCTGGGCGATGAAGTGCTTCGCAGCCGCCTGGGACATAAAGAACACGCTCTTGATGTTCAGATTCATCACGTCGTCCCAGTCCGTTTCGCTGAAGTTAATCGCGTCTTCACGACGGATCAGGCCGGCGTTGTTGACCAGAATATCGATATGCCCAAACTCCGCCACCGCGCGATCCAGCAGCTCAGGGATCGCATCGATTTTGCGCAGGTCCGCGGTCAGGCTCAGGAAACGGCGGCCCAGTGCGGTAACGCGCTCGATGGTTTCCGTTGGCTCAACGATGTTAATCCCGACGATATCGCAGCCCGCTTCAGCCAGACCTAACGCCATACCCTGCCCCAGCCCGGTGTCACAACCGGAAACCACAGCCACTTTACCTTGCAGAGAAAATGCATCCAGAATCATGTTTATTCCTTAATCGTTCAGCGCCTGTCAGAAACAGGCAGATATATACTTAACTGCCTGCGACTAGCGCAGATCCTTAACAGCGACGTGGTCCATGTCATCGAAGACCTGGTTTTCACCGACCATACCCCAGATAAAGGTATAGGCTTTCGTTCCCACGCCAGAGTGGATGGACCAGCTCGGCGAAATGACCGCCTGCTCGTTGTGCATAACGATATGGCGCGTCTCCTGCGGCTGTCCCATCATGTGGAACACGCAGGCGTCTTCATCCATGTTGAAATAGAAGTAGACCTCCATGCGGCGCTCGTGGGTATGGCACGGCATGGTGTTCCACAGGTTGCCCGGCGCAAGCTCGGTCAGCCCCATGCTGAGCTGACAGGTTTCCAGCACATCCGGAACAAAGTATTTGTTGATGGTGCGACGGTTGCTGGTGAGGTTATCGCCAAGGGTCACCGGGGCAACATCCGCTGGCGTGACTTTTTTGGTGGGGTAATTCGTATGAGCCGGGGCGCAGTTGTAGTAAAACTTCGCCGGTTTGCTGCCATCAATGCTGGCGAACACCACTTCTTTCGCGCCTTTGCCGACGTACAGCGCGTCGCGGTGACCAATTTCGTAGCACTGGCCATCAACGGTAATGGTGCCCGGCCCACCGATGTTAATCACGCCCAGTTCACGGCGTTCGAGGAAGTAGCTCACGCCCAGCTGTTTGCCCACTTCACCGCCCACGGAGACGGTTTTCGCCACCGGCATAATCCCGCCCACAATAATGCGGTCAATATGGCTGTAGACCATGGTGTACTTGTCGGCTTCGAACACTTGCTCAACTAAAAACTCACTGCGCAGCCCCTGAGTATCCAGCGTTTTAGCGTGCGCACTGTGGATGCTTTGTCTGACGTCCACGTAAACCTCCAGAATTGATCGTGCCCGAAGGCAAAGATAATTAACGAAACAACGTTCCGTTTTCGTGATGAACACATATTATCCCCTGATCACGGGGTTTTCAATTGCATTTAAAACAACGTTTCATTTTTTCTGCTTGTTTATGCCAGAAATGGTGTTTCGATCACGATAAATTTTTAAGACCCTCAATCTGGTTAATCAAACTGAGAAAGTGCGCTGTCAGTCACACACAATGAAACAACGTTTTGATAATTTATCACCTAGTTTTCAACCTACATTACGCGTTCAAAGGAGTGCATTATGGCTAAAGGTATGCGGGTCAAGCTGAACTATGAGGTCAGCCGCGATCCGGATACAGGCGTGGAAGTCACCCGCCTGACCCCACCGGAAGTAACCTGTCATCGCAACTACTTTTACCAGAAGTGCTTCTTTAACGATGGCAGCCACCTGCTGTTCGCCGGGGAGTTCGACGGTCACTGGAACTATTACCTGTTGGATCTGAAAAACGCCGAAGCGGTACAGTTGACCGAAGGCGCGGGCGATAACACCTTTGGCGGGTTCCTCTCTCCGGACGATAAATCCCTCTACTATGTGAAGAACGATCGCACCCTGCTGGAGGTGGATTTACAGACGCTGGCAGAGCGCGAAGTGTACCGCGTCCCGGAAGAGTGGGTCGGCTACGGCACCTGGGTCGCGAACAGCGACTGCACCAAACTGGTGGGTATTGAGATTGCCAGACGTGACTGGACGCCACTCAACGACTGGAAAATTTTCCACGACTTCTTCCACAAAGGGCCGCACTGCCGCCTGCTGCGCGTTGATCTGAAAACGGGTGAAAGCACCACCATTCATGACGAGAAGATCTGGCTGGGACATCCAATATATCGCCCGTTCGATGACAATACCGTGGCCTTCTGTCATGAAGGGCCGCACGACCTGGTCGACGCCCGCATGTGGCTGGTGAACGAAGATGGCAGCAATGTGCGGAAAGTGAAAACGCACGCGGAAGGTGAAAGCTGTACACATGAATTTTGGGTGCCGGACGGGTCCGCGCTGATCTACGTTTCTTACCTGAAAGGTCAGCAAGGGCGCACCATCTCCCGCTTCAACCCGGACACCGGCGTGAATGAAGCGGTAATGAATATGCCCGCCTGTTCGCACCTGATGAGCAACGTCGACGGCACCCTGTTGGTTGGCGACGGCTCCGGTACGCCTGTCGATGTGAAAGACACCGGCGGCTACACCATTGATAACGATCCTTATCTGTATGCCTTTGACGTGGCGAAAAAAGCCTGTTACCGCATCGCCCGTCATGACACCTCATGGGCTACGGTGGCGAACAGCCGCCAGGTAACCCACCCGCATCCGTCCTTCACGCCGGACGAAAAAGCGGTGCTGTACAGTTCCGATAAAGACGGCAAACCGGCCCTCTATATCGCGAAACTCCCCGAGCAACCTGAAATGTTGCATGCCTGACTTGAGTTAGTGTTTCTGTAACTGGCCTTGCCCTCCGATTCGGAGGGCTTTTTTTTGGGTGATTGCGCGGCGCTTTTTGCCGGGTGGCGCTTCGCTTACCCGGCCTACGAAACGACGGATTGGAAGGAAGGTGTAGGTCGGATAAGAAGGTGTAGGCCGGGTAAGCGAAGCGCCACCCGGCAGTTTTAGCGAAGAAGATAAATTATCAGAAGGAGTACGCCACGCCTAAACGGAAACGGGTCTGGCGTTCGTCCGTGTCTTTAACCCCCACGTTGCCCACCTCCACATACGGCGCCCAGTTTTTATCCCATTTGTAGGCCAGCTTGGCGTTATATTCGTTGGAATAATCTTTATTGTTATTTCGGGCCACGCCTTCAGAACTTTTCGCGTAAACATAGTTCAGCTCGGTACGCCAGTCACCTAATACCCAACCGACCCACGCATCGCCACGGTTAACTTTATCGTCGTCCTTATTTGAGCTTGACGGGTAGCGGGTATATTCGTAACGGTAACGCGCAGCCACGTAGAAGCCATTATCGAAGCTATATTGCACATGCAGATTCGGTTTATAAATGGTGCGACTGTCTGTGCTTTCAATCGTAAACGCAGGGGTCAGGGCGATATTGTCTGTCGCTTTCCAGCGCCAGCTAATCTGATCTTCGTGACCGTTCCCCACTACATCCGCGAATGGCTGATCTGCCTTGTCCCCGCCTGATTTCCACTTCGCCTCGACTGAAAAACCGAAGCCATTATCAAAGCGGTGCGAGACGGCAACACGGTCGGCATTCGAGCCGCTGTCAATATATTCGTGACGCAGATCGACGGTAACGGCGCTAGCCGCAAAAGAGGCACTAATAAGGGAAGCAAGGAGCAGAGATTTCTTAAACATGAAAAAACCCTCAATTAAAATAACGTTTCGTTTTTATGAAACTTGAGTTTATTTTTTATGCACCGTTATTTTAGTGACAAGGATCGAAATTATTTGTTTCATTTTTTTTGGCAAAGATTGACGTGAACCCCATCAACAAAAAAAGGGTATTAACCGTAAATTTCAGGCGTGAGATCACATTAAGCACTTCACAAAGCAAATAATTAACCGCGCAATAATTATTGCGGGCTTCAGAAAGAACGCATAAGTGTTAAAAAAGGATTCTGCGGACACAAAAAAACCTCCCGTGGGAGGTTTTCTGTGCGCAGAGGGAGAAATTACCGTTCGATAGCCAGGGCCACCCCCTGCCCCCCGCCAATACAGAGCGTTGCGATCCCTTTTCGGGCGTTACGCTTTTTCATTTCGTGGACCAGCGACACCAGAATGCGGCAGCCGGAGGCGCCAATGGGATGGCCCAGCGCGATGGCTCCGCCGTTGACGTTGACCCGCAGCGGATCCCATTCCAGCATTTTCCCGACCGAGATCGCCTGTGCAGCAAAAGCTTCGTTGACCTCAATCAGATCCACATCGTTCAGCTCCCAGCCCGCCCGCTCCAGGCAGCGGCGCGTGGCATAGACCGGGGCGATCCCCATTAACGCGGGATCAACGCCCACGCTGGCAAACGCTTTGATCCGCGCCAGCACCGGCAGCGCCAGCTCCTGGGCTTTGCTTTCACTCATCATCATCACCGCCGCCGCACCGTCGTTAATGGATGAGGCGTTGCCTGCCGTTACGGAACCGAGCGTTTCAAAGGCCGGATCGAGTTTTGCCAGCCCTTCTGCGCTGGCATCGGTGCGCGGCTGCTCGTCGGTATCGACGATGAGCGCTTCGCCGTTCTGGCGCTGGGTACTGACCGGGACAATTTCATCGCGAAAACGCCCGGAGTCGATCGCTGCACGCGCTTTTTGCTGTGAGCTGAGGGCATATGCATCCTGAAGCTCGCGGCTGATACCGTATTCCCGCGCCAGGTTTTCCGCCGTTACGCCCATATGGTAGTCGTTGAAGGCGTCCCACAGCCCGTCGTGAACCAGGCTGTCAAGCAGCTGACTGTTCCCGAGCTGCGCGCCGGTCCGGCTGTCGGTCAGGACATGCGGGGCGCGGCTCATATTCTCCTGCCCGCCGGCAATGACCACATCCGCTTCACCACACTGGATGGCCTGCGTTGCAAGATGGAGCGCTTTCAAACCTGAACCACAGACGTCGTTAATGGTAATTGCCGAAACGGTATTAGGCAGGCCGCCCTTCAGCGCCGCCTGGCGCGCAGGGTTTTGTCCCGCGCCAGCGGTCAGCACCTGGCCCAGGATCACCTCATCAATTTCATGTGCGGCAATCCCGCAGCGTTCCACCAGCGCTCTTACCACCACGCTGCCAAGATCAACCGCAGAGTGACGCGCAAGCGCTCCCTGAAAACAGCCGATAGCCGTACGTAACGCACCCACTATAACGACATCTTTCATCACGACCTCTGTGCAAAATGACATGACGATAGTAGAGGATTGTTATCAACAATTGACGCAAATGTTTAAAATTAGTGAGTTTAGTCACAGGATTATCGTGCGTCCTGCAAGTACTGGCGCAGCCAGCTTCCGGCGACGCCGGGCGGGGTTCGTTTGTTCCATACCAGATCGATGGCAATCGACCTCGGCCAGCCCGGCACGTTCAGCTGCACCAGCGATTTCGACGCGGCAAATTCGTCGACCAGCGCGCAGGGTAACGCGCACCAGCCAAAGCCCTGTACCGCCATGCTCAGCAGTAACAGGTAATTCGGCGCAGACCAGACCGGCCCGCGCGAAAGGGGCGCTTCCCGTTCAAGATAGGTGCTCAGCCGCAGCTCGCGCCAGCCATGCAGCTCGTCCGCCTGCGTCTCATGTTGCCCTGCCAGAGGATGTCCGGCAGAAACGTAGATGGCCATCCGCGTCTGCATAGGCAGACGGGTCGCGCCAATATCGGTCGGGTAGCTGTCGCGCGCTTCCGTCAGGCCAATTTGCGCCCGCTCCTTTTGCAGCAGATCGATCACGTCCTCCTCTTCTCCAATCAGGCACTCAAATTCCGTGTGCGGAAAACGCTGGTCGAACTGGCTCATCATCTCTTCCAGCACGGCCGGGTTAAGCGTATCGGAGAGAACAAAGGTAAAACGCGCCTCCGTTTGCGCGGTTAAAGATACGGCCAGCTCATCCAGGCGCGCGCTGGCGGCGAGTATCGACTGGACATAGCCCAGCACCTGTTCACCCTGGGCGGTTAATACCGGATGACGCGCCGAGCGATCGAACAGCTCAAAGCCAAGGTCAGCTTCAAGGTTGGCAATGGAGGTGCTGATGGTGGACTGGCTTTTACGCAGCCGCCGTGCCGCAGCAGAAAACGAACCTGCGGCGACAGTTTCAACAAACGCGGTCAGTGCTTCGGGAGAATAACGCATGATGTATCTGCTTTATCGATGGATACCATCTTTTATATATCACCTTAAGCGATAAGAATAGGCCGCATCAACGCCCATACTGGCGTCTATATGAGGTAAATATGCAACATCAGGATGCACTCCAACGTAAATTGCCGGAGCGGATCTTCCATGCCGTCTGTTTTGAAGGCATTGCCACGGCGATCCTCGCCCCGACGGCCGCGTGGCTAATGCAGCGCTCGGTGGTTGAAATGGGGGGTCTTACCATTATTCTGGCGACCACGGCAATGCTCTGGAACATTATCTATAACTTTGGCTTCGACCGTTTCTGGCCCGTCCAGCGGGTGAAGCGCACGGCGAAAGTGCGCGCCCTGCATGCCCTGGGTTTTGAATGCGGCTTTATTGTGATTGGCGTAACCATCGTTGCCGCCGTGCTGGGCGTGACGCTGCTCCAGGCTTTTACCCTGGAAATTGGTTTCTTTCTGTTCTTCCTGCCGTACACCATGCTCTACAACTGGGCGTACGACACCCTGCGGGAGAAAATCATCAAGCGCCGCCAGCAACGACGCGCCCTGGCAAGCGAATAACCTTCCGGCCGGAGACCTGCTCCGGCCCGCCCCCTGCGAAGCAACGGCGACCTCAACGCATAATTATGGTAAATTGCACTCCTTTTTGTTCGTTTTATAGTTGATACGTTGCTCTAATGTCGAAAATTTGGTCAAAAGAAGAGACTCTCTGGAGTTTCGCCCTCTACGGCACTGCCGTGGGCGCAGGAACCCTGTTCTTGCCCATTCAGCTCGGCTCTGCTGGCGCGATTGTCCTGCTGATCACCGCCCTTGTGGCGTATCCCTTAACCTACTGGCCGCATAAAGCGCTGGCGCAATTTATTCTGTCGTCGAAGACGAAAGGCAACGAAGGGATCACCGGTGCCGTTTCCCATTACTACGGCAAAAAGATCGGCAACCTGATCACCACGCTCTATTTTGTGGCCTTCTTTGTGGTAGTTCTGATTTACGCGGTGGCGATAACCAACTCACTCACTGAACAGCTGGCGAAACGGATGACGGTGGATACCGGCATGCGGATGCTGGTGAGCTTTGGCGTGGTGCTGATTTTGAATCTGATCTTCCTGATGGGGCGGCACATCACCATTAAGGTGATGGGTTTCCTTGTCTTTCCGCTGATCGCCTATTTTCTGTTTGTCTCGCTGTATCTGACGGGCAGCTGGCAGCCGTCGCTGCTGACCAGCCAGATGGCCTTCGACCAGCATACGCTGCACCAGGTGTGGATTTCGATCCCGGTGATGGTTTTCGCTTTTAGCCATACTCCGATCATCTCGACCTTCGCCGTAGACCGTCGCGAGAAATACGGTGAAGAGGCGATGGGTAAATGCAAAAAAATCATGAAAGTGGCGTACCTGATCATCTGCCTCAGCGTGCTGTTCTTTGTGTTCAGTTGCCTGCTTTCGATTCCACCGTCGTATATCGTGGCGGCAAAAGAGGAAGGGGTGACGATCCTGTCCGCGCTGTCGATGATGCCATCGTCCCCGGCATGGCTGGGCATCTCCGGCATTATCGTGGCGATTATTGCGATGTCGAAATCGTTCCTCGGCACCTATTTTGGCGTGATTGAAGGGGCAACGGAAATTGTGAAATCGTCGCTGAATCAGGTGGGTGTGAAGAAAAGCCGCGCCTTTAACCGCGCGATTTCGATTCTCGGCGTGTCGCTGATTACCTTTGCGGTCTGCTGCATCAACCCGAATGCGATCTCAATGATTTATGCCATCAGCGGTCCGCTTATCGCCATGATCCTGTTCATCATGCCGACGCTGTCGACGTACCTGATCCCGTCATTAAAACCGTACCGCTCCTTCGGTAACCTGCTGACGCTGATTGTGGGTGTGCTGTGTGTGTCGGTGATGTTTGTGGGTTGAGTATGCTGCCCGGCGCAATGCCGGGCATCTGTTTTACGCCCGAATATCGTCATACTCCCGCGTATTATCAAACTCATGCTTCGCAAATGGACACAGCGGGATAATTTTACGATTCTCACCGCGCATCTTCTCTACCACCTTCGCCACCAGCTGTTTACCCACACCCTGCCCTTTCAGGCTCGAATCCACATCGGTGTGCTCAATGATGCTCAGATGCTCGCCGGTCGGGACAAAGACGATCTCCGCTACCTGATTGCCTTCGGCGTCGTTGACGTAAAACTTGTTATGGCCTTCAAGAATTTCCATGGTTCCTCGCTTATTTTTGGCGGTACTTCAGCGCACCGCTCGGGCAGGTATCAATTACGCGCATAACCGTTTCTGCATCTACTTCATCCGGCGCGATCCATGGTTTACGCTTCAGATCGAACAGCTTCGCGCTGCCGCGCACGCAGTTGCCCGAGTGTTTGCAGATCCCGGTGTTGAAATAGACATCGATTTTCTCACCGGTATAGGCCCGGTACCCCGCATCCAGTAGCTCCTGATCCATGACATTGCCTCTGTAATTATTGTGGTGACAAAAGAAGCATACCCTCACCCGATCCGCCTGACCACGTCAAAAACGAGGTTTAGCCACACTCTTTTCAGCGCATGACTTCGTCACGTTCATAGGATTATTCCGAATACAAGAACACCCGTTGCGAAGATATATTTTTGCGCTGTGTCAATTCTTGTAATAATTCCCGCCACGTTCACATTAGGATTATTAGCTAAGCGCAATCTTAACCTCCGGTTTTATTTTCATCTAACTGATGGATTTCCCATTCGTTTTTAAAACTCGTAACGAAGCGGTATTTCTTCATTCCCTGCAAAATTACCGTAAAACAACCCAAACAAGAAATTTGACTCTTCTCACATAACGACTAATGTTAATTTCTGAACGACAACTGATACGAATTACTTATCGTATCTCCTGACATAAACGCAACATGAGGGTTGATATATGGCAGAGCAACATCGTGGTGGTTCCGGTAATTTCGCTGAAGACCGTGAAAAGGCATCAGAAGCTGGACGTAAAGGCGGCCAGCACAGCGGCGGTAATTTCAAAAACGATCCGCAACGCGCATCTGAAGCGGGTAAGAAAGGGGGACAGAGCAGTCACGGCGGAGGCCGTAAATCTGATAACTCTTGATCTTATTTAAAGCTCTTATAAATATACCGAGAGCATGCTGCGGGCCCGTCGGCTCGCAGTACCTTCCCTTTACTTCACTGGAGCGAAAATATGAATATGAAAACTGTTGAAGATGTATTTATTCACCTGTTATCCGACACCTACAGCGCTGAGAAGCAGCTGACCCGCGCGCTAAGCAAATTAGCTCGCGCCGCATCCAGCGAGAAGCTGAGTGCCGCGTTCACGGCTCACCTCGAAGAGACGCAGGGACAGATCGAACGTATCGATCAGATTATTGAGCAGGAATCCGGCCTCAAACTGAAGCGCATGAAATGCGTTGCGATGGAAGGCTTAATTGAAGAAGCCAACGAAGTTATTGAGAGCACTGAGAAAAATGAAGTACGTGACGCTGCATTAATTGCCGCAGCTCAGAAAGTTGAACACTACGAAATTGCCAGCTACGGCACCCTGGCCACCCTGGCTGAACAATTAGGCTATAAAAAAGCCGTTAAACTTCTTGCCGAAACGCTGGAAGAAGAAAAAGAAACCGATCTCAAATTAACCGATCTGGCTGTCGGTAATATTAATCAAAAAGCCCAGAAAGGATAATTAATATCTGATGAGCATCAGCACCAAAAATTAACCAGAAAATAAATCACAGGAGTTAATTATGAATCATGTAGAACACTACCATGATTGGCTACGCGATGCCCATGCGATGGAAAAGCAAGCCGAATCCATGCTGGAATCAATGGCCAGCCGTATTGATAATTATCCCGACTTACGTGCACGAATTGAACAACACGTTAATGAAACTAAACACCAAATTACCGTGCTGGAAGAAATTCTCGACCGCAATGATATTTCCCGTTCGGTCATAAAAGATTCCATGAGCAAAATGGCGGCGCTCGGCCAGTCCATTGGCGGCATGTTCC
This sequence comes from Enterobacter cloacae complex sp. 397G4, assembly GCF_050031515.1. Classification (NCBI taxonomy): domain Bacteria; kingdom Pseudomonadati; phylum Pseudomonadota; class Gammaproteobacteria; order Enterobacterales; family Enterobacteriaceae; genus Enterobacter; species Enterobacter cloacae complex sp. 397G4. Next base: position 3,934,070 of record NZ_JBLGWE010000001.1, read on the forward strand.
CTTCCGACGAAATTGTTAAAGGCTCCATCAGCGGCTACGTTTTTGAGCAGTTTGAAATTGCCTGCTACACCTCTCTGCTGGCTGCGGCCAAACAAGCAGGCGATACCGCCTCCATTCCAGCCCTTGAATCCATTCTGGAAGAAGAGCGCCAGATGGCAGACTGGCTGCTCCAGCATATTCCACAGACGACGGAACAGTTCCTGCTGCGCTCCGACGCGGACGGCGTTGAAGCGAAAAAATAACGAAATAGGGAGAATGTATGTTTCGACACGTAAAACAGCTGCAATACACGGTACGCGTAGCCGAACCGAATCCGGGCCTGGCCAATCTTCTGCTTGAGCAGTTTGGCGGGCCACAGGGCGAACTTGCCGCGGCATGTCGTTACTTTACGCAAGGATTAAGCGACGACGATCCCGGTCGTAAAGATATGCTGATGGATATCGCGACCGAGGAGTTAAGTCACCTGGAAATTATCGGCACCCTGGTGGGTATGCTCAATAAGGGTGCGAAAGGCGAACTGGCGGAAGGCGTTGAAAATGAAGCGGAACTGTACCGCTCCATGACCGAGAACGGCAACGACAGTCATATCACCTCCCTGCTCTACGGCGGCGGTACTCCGCTTACTAACTCCGCAGGCGTACCGTGGACGGCGGCGTACGTGGATACCATTGGCGAACCGACCGCGGATCTGCGCTCTAACATAGCGGCCGAGGCGCGCGCCAAAATTATCTACGAACGGCTTATTAACGTAACGGACGATCCGGGTGTTAAAGATGCGCTGGCGTTTTTAATGACGCGTGAGGCAGCACACCAGCTCTCGTTTGAGAAGGCGCTCCAGTCGATCCGTAACAATTTCCCACCAGGTAAATTGCCGCCAATCGAAGAGTACACCAACAAGTACTACAATATGTCTGAGGGGGGAGAAGTTCGCGGCAGCTGGAACAGCGATAAGCACTTCGACTACGTGGAATCTCCTCAGCCAGCGGTCGATGGCGGTGACGGCGGCGCAAGCGTAACGCTCACTACAGAGCAGGAAACGCTGGTCAAAGCGATGTGCGCACGCACGAAATCCGACCCCAATGCCGATCCGCTTACCGGTGCCGAGCTTGGCGCAGGTAAGAAAAAACCGTAACCGGTTTTGCCAGGCAGCCTGAGGCTGTCTGGCAATGCCTTGTGCGTTATCAGTTCCAGAGGTACGGAGCATGTTCGAGCTTGATGCGTTTCATCTGGCCAGGATACAGTTCGCCTTTACCGTCTCTTTTCATATTCTCTTCCCGGCGATCACCATCGGGCTTGCGAGCTATCTGGTGGTTCTCGAAGGCATGTGGCTTCGCACCAAAAATGATGTCTGGCGCTCGCTATACCATTTCTGGCTGAAAATTTTCGCCGTCAACTTTGGTATGGGCGTGGTTTCCGGGCTGGTCATGGCTTACCAGTTTGGGACTAACTGGAGCGGCTTTTCCCAGTTCGCAGGCAGCATAACCGGCCCTCTGCTCACCTATGAAGTACTAACCGCCTTCTTCCTGGAAGCTGGTTTCTTAGGCGTGATGCTGTTCGGCTGGAACAAGGTCGGCCCCGGCCTGCACTTCTTTGCCACCTGCATGGTGGCGCTGGGCACGCTGATGTCCACCTTCTGGATCCTCGCCTCCAACAGCTGGATGCACACCCCGCAGGGCTTCAGTATTCAGAACGGTCAGGTCATTCCCGAAGACTGGCTGGCCATTATCTTTAACCCCTCATTCCCTTACCGCCTGATCCATATGTCCATCGCCGCCTTCCTGTGCAGCGCCTTGTTTGTGGGCGCATCCGGGGCATGGCATCTGCTGCGGGGTAACGATACGCCCGCTATTCGCACAATGTTCTCCATGGCCATGTGGATGGCGCTGCTGGTCGCGCCCATTCAGGCCGTGGTTGGGGATATGCACGGCCTGAATACGCTTGAGCACCAGCCTGCCAAAATCGCCGCGATTGAAGGCCACTGGGAAAACCCGCCCGGCGAGGCCACCCCGCTGCTGCTGTTTGGCGTACCGGATATGGAAGAGGAGCGCACCAAATACGGGCTTGAAATTCCCGCGCTCGGCAGCCTGATCCTGACGCACAGCCTGGATAAACAGGTCCCGGCGCTGAAGGATTTCCCGAAAGAGGACCGCCCTAACTCGCTCATCGTCTTCTGGTCCTTCCGCATTATGGTCGGCATGGGGCTGCTGATGATTACCCTTGGCGTGTTGAGCGTCTGGCTGCGCTATCGCCGTCGACTCTATCACTCGCGGCCATTCCACTGGTTTGCCCTCTGTATGGGGCCTGCCGGACTGCTCGCGCTGCTCGCCGGGTGGGTCACCACCGAAGTGGGCCGCCAGCCGTGGGTCGTTTACGGCTATCTGCGCACGATAGATGCGGTGTCTCTGCACAGCACGTTGCAGATGAGCATCAGCCTGCTGGCCTTTATCGTGGTCTACTGTTCGGTGTTTGGCGTGGGTTATGTGTATCTCGCCCGGTTGATTAAAAAAGGTCCGCAGCCTGTGGGCACGCTAACGTCTAATACGTCGGGCACCCCTGCCCGTCCGCTGTCCGCCGCCGAGTCCGTTCCGGAAGAGGAGAAGATCTGATGGGCGTCGATATCCCGGTCATCTGGTTTGCCATTATTGTCTTCGCCACGCTGATGTACATCATCATGGACGGTTTCGATCTCGGTATCGGCATGCTGTTCAGCTTTGTGGGCGATGCCAAAGAGCGCGACGTGATGGTGAACAGCGTCGCCCCGGTCTGGGACGGAAATGAAACCTGGCTGGTTCTCGGCGGTGCAGGGTTGTTCGGCGCGTTTCCGCTCGCCTACGCAGTGATTATCGATGCCCTGACCATCCCGCTGACGGCCATGCTGATCGGGCTTATTTTCCGCGGGGTGGCGTTTGAGTTTCGCTTTAAGGCGACCCCTTCACACCGCAAATTCTGGGACTACTCCTTTGCCAGCGGTTCCCTGCTGGCAACCTTCAGCCAGGGGATCGTGGTTGGCGCGATGATCAACGGCTTTGACGTGGAAGGGCGTCGCTTTGTGGGCTCCTCGCTGGACTGGTTCACCCCGTTTAATCTGTTCTGCGGGCTGGGCTTAATTGTCGCCTATACCCTGCTGGCTACCACGTGGCTGATCATGAAAAGCGAAGGCGCGCTGCAAAACCGGATGCGCGAGCTGACCCGCCACGTGCTGCTGGCGCTGATTGCCGTTATTGCGGTGGTAAGTATCTGGACCCCGCTCGGCTGGCAGTTTGTCGCCGAGCGCTGGTTTACTCTGCCTAACTTCTTCTGGTTCCTGCCAGTTCCGGTTCTGGTCGCGGTATTCAGCCTGTGGATCTGGCGGCTGACGCGCAATCCCGACAGCCATGCCCGTCCGTTCCTGTTAACGCTGGGCCTGATCTTCCTCGGCTTTAGCGGCCTGGGCATCAGCCTGTGGCCACACATTATTCCGCCGCACATCACCCTGTGGGAAGCCGCCGCGCCGCCTGCCAGCCAGCTGTTTATGCTGATTGGTACGCTGTTAATCATCCCGGTGATCCTGGTTTATACCGCCTGGAGCTATTACGTCTTCCGGGGCAAAGTGTCTGATACCGAAGGTTATCATTAAGGATTGCTATGGCAGGCTGGCATACACGCGCCATTATTTACCAGATTGATACCGCCCTGTTTTACGATCTTAACGGCGATGGCTGTGGCGACATCGCCGGAATCACCGCGAAGCTGCGCTACATCCGTCGGATGGGCGCGACGGTTATCTGGATCACCCCGTTTTACCTCACGCCTTTTCTCGATGAAGGCTATGACGTGAGCGACCATTTGCAGGTCGATCCCCGCTTCGGCAAGCTCAACGATATCATCGCCTTTATTGAACAGGCGCGGGAGCTGGGGATGCAGGTCATTATTGAGCTGCTGATCCAGCATACCTCGGATGCGCATCCCTGGTTTCAACAGGCCCGCCGCAACCCCCAGTCACCCTACCGTGACTATTACCTGTGGTCCGACACGGATGACGACGATACGCCACCGATGTTCCCCGGCGTGGAGAAGAGCATCTGGACATGGGACGACGAGGCGGGGCAATACTACCGGCATATGTTTTATCACCACGAGCCGGATCTCAATCTGGCCTCCCCTGCGGTGCTAAAGGAGATTGAGAACATCATCATCTTCTGGCTAAAGCTCGGGGTGTCGGGCTTTCGCCTGGATGCGGCATCGCACCTGACAAAACAGGCCGGACGTGGGGATGAAAAACGCGGCCTGTGGATCCTGGAGCATCTGCGCCGTCTTATCGGGCAGCGTAACCCGGACGCGATCCTGCTCGGCGAAGTCGACGTGGAGGTCGAGGCCTACAAAGATTATTTTGGTCAGAACGACCGGCTCAACCTGGTGCTGAATTTCTGGCTCAATAAGTACTTTTACGTCAGCCTGGCAGAGAAGAGCGCACGACCGCTGCGCAACGCGGTGAAGAAGATGATTGTGCCGCCGGACTCCTGCTGCTTCGCCAACTGGCTGCGCAATCATGATGAGCTGGATCTGGAAGGGATAGGAAAAAAAGCGAAGCAGACCGTCATCGATACCTTTGCCCCTGACGAAGAGATGAGTGTGTATCAGCGAGGTATCCGCCGCCGTCTGGCGCCGATGCTTAATGGCGATCGAAAGCGGCTGGCCTTTTGCCATGCGGTCTTGTTTTCGCTGCCGGGCGTACCGGTCATGCGCTACGGGGATGAGATTGGCATGGGGGATGATTTGGATCTGGAGGAGCGTTACGCCGTACGCACCCCGATGCAGTGGGCCGGATCGCAAGGCGGCGGTTTCTCAGATGCCGACCCGGAAACTTTTGTCGCCCCGATGATTGACCACGGCCCGTACCGCTATCAAAAAATCAACGTGGCGGATTCGCTGTTGCACCGCAACTCACTCCTGCACTGCATTATCGATATCGCCAATACGCGCTCGGAGTTCCCTGAGATCGGCGTCGCGCCGTTTCGTCTTATTAATATCGACAGCGATGCGGTACTGGGGCTCTATTACGAAACCGACACGCGCAGCATTCTGACCTTCGTTAACTTCAGCGATAAGCCCGTTAATTTTACCGCCAGAGGGATCCGGCATGCGACCTGGACCGCCTGCCTGGCGGACAAACGCTACGACGACGCGCTGGTGTGCGGCAAAACCGTCGCGCTTAACCTCAGCGGCTATGGCTACCGCTGGTTCTGGACCGATCGTACCGCACTGCGCTGATTATCGTCTCCGCGAGAGCAGCAGACGGGCCACGATCGCGCCCGTGACGGCAAGGGAGCCGAGCAGCACTTTCCCCGGCATGCCGGAGGTGACGCTGGTGGCGCGCTCTTTTGCTTCGTCGGTGAAGTGCCCGTGGATTTTATGCAGGTCGTTAACCGGCTGATCCAGATAGTCCTGACGGTCATCCGCATTTAACGTATCGGTCATCTGCCCTTCCCAGGCCTTTTTAACCATCAGCCGCTCCAGAAAGCCGGGGAAAAGAAATTGCCCGACAATCGACTGGACGGTGCTGCTGCCCACCCACAGTTCCCGCACCGGTTTCTGCGCCACCTTAAAAATAGCGCTGGCAGCTACTTCCGGCTGAAAAACGGGAGGAACCGGGCGCATCGCCCAGGCAAATTTATTCCTCGCCCACTCGAACTGCGGCGTATTGAGGCCCGGCATCTGTACCATTGCGATCTGCACCCGGCTGTTTTCATGCATCAGTTCGGTGCGCACGGCATCGGTAAATCCGCGGATCGCGGCTTTCGCCCCGCAGTAGGCTGACTGCAAGGGAATGGAACGGTAGGCCAGCGCGGAGCCAACCTGAATAATCGTTCCGCGATCGCGTGGGGTCATTAACTCCAGCGCGGCGCGGGTGCCGTTAACATAGCCCAGATAGGTCACCTCGGTGACGCGGCGAAACTCGTCAGGCGACATGGTGCGAAACGGCGCCAGCATCCCGCCCATGGCGTTATTCACCCAGACATCGATGGCCCCAAGCCGGTATTCAATCTCGTTAGCAGCATCGGTCACCGCCTTGCTGTCGGCCACGTCGGCCTGAACGGCACGGGCGTTGATCCCAAAACGGCGCAACTCCTCTTCTGTGGAGCGCAGGCTCTGCTCGTCGCGGGCAATGATGCCCACATCGTAGCCCGCTTTGGCAAAGTGCAGCGCCGTGGCTTTCCCCACGCCCGCCGTACCGCCGGTAATAACGATCACAGCCATAGCCTTTCCCCTTGTTTCAGACGTTATCCCAGCCGGAGAGTATTTCGATCAGTTCAGACAGGGAATAACGCACCGCTTTATCCACCACATCCTGACATTCACCGGAAAACAGCACGGTGCGGGTTTCCGTCTGTCCGCGAATATTCCAGCCGAAGCAGACCGTACCGGCTGCGGTGCCATCGTCGCCGCCTTCCGGTCCCGCATAGCCGCTGATGGCAAGGCCGATATCCGCCTCGGCAATTTCGCGAATTTTAGCGGCCATCTCGGTCACCGTTTGTTCACTGACGGCGGTGAAGCGCTCAATGGTTTCGTGCCGCACGCCGAGGATCCGCTCCTTCGCCGCATCGCTGAACACCACCATGCCAACGTCATAAAATTCCGCCGTGTTCTCTTCGGAACAAAGCGCAACCGCGAGGTTGCCCCCGGTACAGGACTCTGCGGTGGTTAACCGCAAACCTCTGTCCGTAAGCTGAGTGGCGAGCTTTTTCGTCAGCTCGCTGATGGTGCTGTTGCTGTCGTGAATAAGATTGCTCATCGCATTGCCCCTTAATTTTCGTCCGGAATAATAGAAATATGACCATTACGCTCAAGAATAGCGTATTTAATCTCCTTCAATTCTGTAATACCGTGATTCTGGCGGGCTGATACCAATATATCATCACAGGATACATCGACCTTTTTCAGTTTATCGGCGAGGGGAACACCGTTCTCCACCAATATCACCGGCGTGCCATCAAGAATATTCTCAACAGTGGAAAAATATTTTTTCAGCAGGCCAAAAATAATATCAACCACCACCAGCGTTGTTATTGTAATCATCGCGCCGGTGACGGAAAAATCTTCGCCAAGCAGCGCCTGCTGTGTCGCTTCACTGATAATTAAGAGCAAAATAAGGTCAAAACTGGTCATTTGTAGCAGAGCGCGTCGCCCGGCAACTTTAAACACAATGACCAGAAACAGGTAAATTGCCAGGGCACGAAAAACCATGTCCATATTCGACTCCTAGGGGTAAATAAACTGCCAGAAATGGATATCTGGCTCGTTGTTTACGCGGATGCTGTTTGTCCACTTCCCTGCTTTTGACGGCGTGGTAAATAACAAAACGGTAAATTTATCGGTCTGTTGTAAACGATCGTAGACGAGAAACAGGGTATTCCCCCGGCTGTACATGCTGTCCGGCTGTGGCCAAACGCTGCCTGGCTCATACGCGTCGCTGCTTTCGCTGGTCATGCTGAGGGTATATTTCCCCTCAGACGTCACCGGAAACGTCAGTGCCATCCGCGATTCGGTCTGGCGGCGACCGAAGCGCTCATAGCTCAGGGTCAGGGATTTTGCTTCGTTTGTTTTCTCCACGTCGCTGACCGCGCCGCTGGAAAACAGGCCGGCTATCGCGGCCACGATAATAGCTAACAGCACAATAAAACCCACCTGGCGAAATGCATACTCAAACGTCAGTAAACGGCTACTCTCTTTTATCCCAGGCACTTTTTCATTTTTTGGTTCCATGGCTGTGGTCACCGTTTCGCTTAATTGCCGAAATTTTTGATTTTTCTGTGCAAATGCTTTTAAGACTTATCACATTTGCCACATAAAGGAATAGCAACAATACTTAATAAGTCAAGACATCCAAAATGAAGGGTATCAGATGAAATTATCAGTGATTTCAGCCTTGTTTATATTAATTATCCCTACTGCATGGGCAGATAATAACGGCGGGTTACAAAAGGGTGATGCGCCGCCACCGCCGCATGCGCTGGACAGCGGTTATCGTGGTACCGATGATGCGCGCATTATGACTATTACTCAGGCGAAAGAGATGCATGATGGTGCCTCTATTTCATTGCGCGGCAATCTTATTAATGGCAATGGCGATAAATACGTATTCCAGGATAAAACCGGGAAAATCGACGTTATTATCCCGAAAGCCGTATTTGACGACAGAACCGTGGAACCTGACAACATGATCAGTATTAGCGGCTCGCTCGATAAAAAATCATCCCCACCCGTAGTGCGGGTCAGCCACTTGCAAAAATAATTCAGCGAAGCGTTAACGCTGTAACTATCCATCAAATCTCACCCCTAACAAGGAGTTAGCTATGAGTGATAATGAACAACGTACGAACGCTTACCCAACGCCACCTTTCCCGGAGCAGCCTCAGACGCCACCGGGCCTGGCCTCTGAGATGGAACCCGTACCCGACCACGGTGAGAAGAGCTACAAAGGGCATGGTCGACTTGCCGGTAAGAAGGCGCTGATTACCGGGGGCGATTCCGGCATCGGACGCGCGGTAGCCATTGCCTATGCCCGCGAAGGGGCAGACGTCGCGATTAACTATTTGCCGGAAGAGGAAGAAGACGCAGCGGAAGTCATCGCCCTGATTAAAGCGGAAGGACGGAATGCCGTCGCGCTTCCGGGCGATGTGCGGGACGAAACTTTTTGTCAGAACCTGGTGGAGCAGGCCGTCTCAAAACTGGGCGGGCTGGATATCCTGGTGAATAACGCAGGCCGCCAGCAGTACCGTGAGTCGCTGGAAGAACTGACCACGGAAGATTTTGACGCGACCTTTAAGACCAACGTCTATGCGCCTTTCTGGATCACAAAGACGGCGTTGCGCCACATGAAAGCCCCCGCTTCCATCATTAACACCTCCTCCGTTCAGGCGGTTAAACCGAGCGCCGTACTGCTTGACTATGCGCAGACCAAAGCCTGTCTCGCGGTGTTCACCAAAGCGCTGGCGAAACAGCTGGGACCGAAGGGGATCCGCGTGAACGCGGTAGCGCCGGGACCTTACTGGACCGTGCTTCAGCCCAGCGGTGGGCAGCCACAGGAAAAAGTGAAACATTTTGGCGAGAGTACCCCTCTGGGACGCCCGGGACAGCCCGTGGAGATCGCACCGCTGTATGTCACCCTGGCCTCGGATGAGTGTTCATACACCTCCGGGCAGGTGTGGTGTTCAGACGGCGGGGATGGCGTCATCTAGCGCTCAAGGCTCGCAGAGTGTAGGCCGGGTAAGGCGAAGCCGCCACCCGGCAAATTGTTGCAGGCGAATGCTAAAGGGCTGCGAAAGCAGCCCTTTTTACGTTTAAGGGGTGACGACAGGAAACCAGAAGCTGAAGCTCTCCATGCAGCGCAGCATTTCGTTTACCTTCGCGGCATTGCCGACGATCGTCACCTCTCCTGCCTGTTGCGCCTTTTTCAACGTGGTCTCTTTGAGGATGATTTTATTCAGCGTTTCGCGGCTGAGCGTGATGGTTGCATCCGGATCTTCTGCCTGAGCGTTGGCGATATGGTTCAGCACGCCATTCTCCAGCTCCAGCTTGTACCTGCCGCCCTCGCGACCCAGATCAACGTTAAAAATCCCTCTGGCATTCGCAGCTCTGACGCCGTTAAGGTGAACGCCGAAGTAGTCAAAAATCATCTCAGTCGACATGGCACGAACCGCATCCGGGCTGGCGGTATTGGGCGTCGGCATCCTCTTCACCCCGTTACGCAACTCCTGCGCACCGGTGAGGTAGGCGTTACGCCAGGGTCCTGACTCGGCCTGGTATCCCAGCTGTTCAACCGCGTCCGCTTCCAGTTCGCGCGCCGCCTTATTATTTGGATCGGTAAAAACGACTTTACTCACTACCTGCGCCACCCAGCGGTAATTTCCCCGGGCATAATCAACCCGGGCTTTTTCAAGGTTCGCGCGGGCTCCGCCCATGTAATCGACATATTTTTTCGCTGCCTCGACCGGAGGCAGTTCATTGAGCGTCGCCGGATTTCCGTCGAACCAGCCAAGATAGTAGACATAGGTGGCTTTGACATTGTTACTCACCGAGCCGTAATAGCCACGGCCTGCCCAGGATTTTGCCAGCCCGTAAGGCAGGGCGAAATTAGCGGCTATCTCATCCCTCGTCAGCCCTTTATTCGCCAGCCTCAGCGTCTGGTCGTTGATATAGCGGTAGATATCACGCTGGCTTTTCATCAGCTTCACCACTTTCTTATTACCCCATGTGGGCCAGTGGTGCTGCGCGATAATAATTTCCGCTTTATCCCCCCAACGATCGAGGGCGTTATTGATGTATTTTGACCATGCCAGCGGATCGTGTATCTTCGCCCCGCGCAGCGAGTAAGTATTGTGCAGGGTGTGAGTGACGTTCTCTGCTGCTTCAATCAGCTTTTTCTCTTCCACATACCAGAGCATTTCAGACGGCGCTTCCGACCCCGGCGCCAGCATAAAATCATAGGTGAGACCGTCGATGATCTCTTTCTGCCCGTCTTCGGTAATGGCGTGAGTGGGCGCGATAAGCGTGACCGTCCCGGCTGAGGTGGTCGTCCCCAGACCCGCCCCTACCTGACCTTTTACATTGGCCTTTAACAGGTTTCCGTAGATATAACTGGCACGGCGGCTCATGGCATTTCCGGCCATGATATTTTCCGATACCGCCTCTTCCATAAAACCTGCTGGAGCATAGACTTTCACTTTGCCGGTTATCACTCCCGCTTCATCGACTACGCCACGCACGCCGCCATAATGATCGACATGACTATGGGTATAAATAACGGCAACAACCGGGCGTTTGCCACGATGTTGAACGTAAAGATCCATGCCCGCTTTGGCCGTTTCCGCAGACACCAGCGGATCGATAACCGTGATCCCCTCTTTGCCCTCTATAATCGTCATATTTGACAGTTCGAGGTTACGGATTTGGTAGACGCCTTCCGTGACCTCAAACAGACCGCCAATATTATTCAGCTGCGCCTGACGCCACAGGCTCGGGTTGACGGTATCCGGCGCTTTTTGCCCTTCTTTGATAAAAGCGTATTTCTGGGGGTTCCAGATAACGGCGCCTTTTTCGCCTTTAATCACCGCGGGTGGCAGCGGGGCAATAAAGCCTTTGTGCGCATTTCGGAAATCCGTCTTATCGAAGAAGGGCAGTTGACCATAAAGTGCATCATTCATCTCTTTCGTATGGACAGTGGCTCCCTTCCCTTCCTTTTGTGCCAGGACAGGCAATGAGGTCAACGACACTAATAGCAGACCAGCAACGGCTATCGCACTAACGAGAGTTTTAAATTTCATACTTCCTCGAGGAGTTATATTCACGCTGGCGGTACATGGGGGGAAAGGAGGCTATCACCAGGCTTATCTTTAGCCTATGGAAATAACGTTTATAAATAAATTAGTTTATTCTTTCGTCACTGCGTCCTTAAGGGATAATGCTGAGTCCAGTTATTTCCCCGGAGTGATTCGATGAAGAGCCTGCCGTTCTTTTTCGCTGTATTAACCCTCAGCACATTAACAGCCTGTAGTTCTCCCCAACCAGACAATGTTGAAAAAATTAATCATCTGCAAATTCCACTGGTGTTGCCGGGGGAAAAACTGCCGCAGGCACAGATATCGCATATCGCGTCTCTTTATCAGGAAAATAAACAGCAGATCGAGACCTTAACGCGCAGCGTAAAATCACATTATCTACAGGACACCACCGCAAAAGAAATTTTTGTTGCGGACAGTGACGTTCAACGCGTCTATGCCTCGCTGACCAAACTGGAACAGTTAGATATGGTTAATCAGCAATACCTGAAAGATAATAATGTCACGGGCCTGCAAAATATTCATATCATTCTTGAACCGTTATTCACCAGCTGAAAATAAAAAACCCGGCAACATAAGCAGCCGGGTTTTTATTAATGGGCATATCACGGGCATCAGTCGTACTGACCAAAGCGATAGCTAAGCCCTGCGGTGACGGAACTCAGGTCGCTGCTCACGCCGATCTGGTTAACATTGCCCACGTTGCTTACCCACTGATATTCCAGGCGGCCCGCCCAGTTTTTATTGAAAGCGTATTCAGTACCCACGGCTGCAAGCGGGCGCACACCGGTTTCAAAACGATTGTGACCACTTACATCGGATTCAGCGCGATAGCCCATTGCGCCGGCACGGCCGTAAATATCCCAGTCACTGGTCAGGGCATAACTGGCCTTCAGAGACATTTGCAGGCCCTGCGTCTTCATTTGCGCCCCGGCGCCATGCTGACCTTTAATCTGCATGTTACCTAAATAATCATAACCACCTTCTACCGCAAGCCATGGGGTAATCTGATAACCCGTATAAACACCCCCGCCGACATTATCATGGTTAAAATCGAAGTGATCGGAATACGTGTTCTCAAACGCTTTTGAACCCATATTGGTATCAAAATAGTGAGACCAGCCGAATTTAGCCCCGCTATACCAGGTGCCCGCATCAGCGGCGGCGAACGCGGAAGTGGCGGTAAATGCATTAGCCATAATCAATGCGATAACTGTCTTTTTCATAAATATACCGTTTACTTGATAATGTTAAATCTGAGAAAGCAAACGATATAGAAAATTAACGGTAGCGTTAATTGCATTTCTGTTTAATTTTAAACTTCCGCTAGAATGACTCGGGTAAATGTCTGACCTCAAGCAGATATCCACCGCGCTTAAAGGCGATATATTCCCCCTGCTTAAGGGCAGATAATACATTGAGTATACTGCTGCGAGAGAGCAGCGTACGATCCTGGATATATTCCAGAATCGTGGTACGCAAACGCGTCTCTTCCGGGAGCAAAATCATTTCCTGAAGGTGGTTACGAATAACGGAATAGGTACGCTGCTGGAGTACCTGGGCATCACGGAATATTAAATAGGCCGTATGGTATGAGAGCAGCGCGGCGACATCCTCCCAGACGCCCTCGGCACGAAACAACTCAGCCGCCTTGTCCGCATCGAGACGTAAAATAGTCGACTCTCTTTCAGCACGGAGAAGGTGCCCCCGCGTAGGCTGGATCATCTCTGCAATACCAAACAAATGCGGCTCGTAAACGGTCACTACCACCAGTCCATCCGAAGCCCGCAGTAGGGACAGCTCTCCTTCCAGAAAGAGGTACATCTGCTGTTTCCCCTTCCGTAACCAGGTGAGTCGCTTACGCGGAACAACGTGCACTTTCTCCGCTATCGGCTCAAGGATGGCGGTCAGTCGTTCGATGGATCTTTCGGGTCGAACAGGCGGTAAAATATGCATGGTACAACCTTCTGTACATTCAATATCTGCCATTATAGACCATATATTTTAAGCGGTTAGCCGATCAAAACTGATAGCTGTAGTTGACGCTGGCAAACCAAAGATAAGGATGATCGTAACTTCCGGCAAACGCCGTCGGGGATTTCACATGCGACGACTGCATATGAAGATACGACACGGCAATACCAATATTGCTGGCCGGGGTGATCTGATACTGGGCTCCCGTGCCAAATCGCCACTCATCCCCGGTGGGTAAAGTTAAGGCCACATCACTCTGACTCTCATACGGAGAGCTGTCGAACGCCACACCGGTATTCAGTCGCCACTGAGGTGTTGGACGATACTGCACGCCCACCGCGCCGTGCCACGTATCCTTCATGCGGCTGACGTTGTTCAGTTGCCGATCCCCAACGACGATTTGCGGGGCACCGAACTGGCTCCAGTCCTGCCAGCCGAGATCGCCCATAACCGACCACCGAGGGTTAATATCATGCACAAGACTGAGCATGATTTGCTGCGGCGCGCTGATTTGTGCCGACACCGGGAGGTCGTAGGCACCATTCTGTACTCGAGCTTTGCCGTTAACAGAGTAGCGATAGTTCGTCTCGCTGTTCCATGTAATACCGGCTCGCGTCTGGTCGGTCAGTTGCATGAGTAGCCCAAGCCGATAGCTCATGGCCCAGTCCTCATCATGCTGCCGATAGTCATTATCATTAACGTTGCGGGTCAGCGAGAAATAACCGTAATTAACGTTGGCGGACGCCCCTATTGAGAGTCGGTCGTTGAGCTTGTATGCCAGTGACGGACTGAGCGTCATTGCAACCAGGGTACTCTTTTTAATCAGCCTGTCGCCCGCCCAGCTACCGTAATCGATCCCCAGACCGTAATTACCGTAAAGCCCGATCCCGGCATAAAGATCATCGTTTATCTTCTGGCTATAAAAGGCGCTGGCATTCGGGATGGTTTTCATCACGTCGCCGGGGCTTTGATGGGCATGGTTATCCAGCTGGTTGTCGATGGAGCCATCCATAACCTGTAACCCGCCAGTGACCATATGATCCGGCAGGCGCGTCATGCCAGCAGGGTTGGTCATGATTGTCGAGGCATCCTGCGCACGAGCCGCCTGCCCTGCTCCGGCAAGCGCGGTATCTTCGGTGCCGGCTTCATAAAAATAGAGGGCGCTGGCATGGGCACTGGAGGCGGCAAATAAGCCCGCGCACAGGAGGAGTCGTGTTTTCATCTGCGATCCGGGAAATAAAAAATTTGCCGACAGATATAACAGGGGCGCCTGATGACGTAAAAAGGAAGAGGGTTTAATTTTAAATTATGCGCGGTTCAGCCCCTCTTAATATCTCTGACAATTCAGCGACGTCCGGAATAAGGCGCCGCTACGTCCTGCACCTGTAATACGTTCAGGTACAGGACGATAAAATCCAGGAATTTTGTTCAGGTTTATCCTGCCTTACTTATAATGCTCCAGATTGGTTTCCGGGCCCGTTCTGGCAATTTCCTGAGCTTTGCCGAAACTTTCAATCAGGCACTTATATTCCGGACAGACATGCTCTGCCAGGATCTCAGCAAAGCGAGAACCTTCCGCGCGGTTCCAGGTTCTCATTAATTCAGCGACAATGGCAAACGTATCGGTAGGGATCGCCCCCGCCTGAGCCACGCGCGCGATGGTGGTATCGGTCGCGATTTTGGACCAGTTCCCCGAGGCATCCACAACACAGTAAACCTTATACCCCTCCTGGACAGCGCTAACCGCAGGGAACGCCATGCAGACGCTGGTGAGCGTGCCGGCAATAATCAGGGTCTTTCTGCCCGTCTTTTCCACTTCCTTCACAAACGCCGGATTATCCCAGGTATTAATCTGCCCGGTGCGTGGAACATACACGGCATGGGGTGCATATTTGTGAATTTCCGGGATGAGCGGGCCATTGGGACCGTCAGGAACAGAGGCCGTGGTGATCACCGGGATATTTAAAAGCGTGGCAACTTTGGCTATCGCTGTCACATAATTACGAAGGTCTGGTACAGGCACATCACGTACCGTGTTGAATAAGCCACTCTGATGGTCGATGAGTAAAATTACAGCGTCATCAGTATCAATCATACCGTTTGTAGCAGCCATATTTCTTTCCTCATGATTTCTTTTACATTGCCGTCAACTCTCCCGGCTCCGCGATTTTACATGCACATGGTCAGGGTATAATGCATTGATAAATCATAATGAATAGTAGTCCGATCCGGTCTGAATACCGCATCATTTCAGGACAATTTCTGGCACGGTACGCTGAGCCATCGACGCTGACGGAAAGCCCTCGTGAGGAGAAAAGATCTTTACAATGCCGTTATGCGGCCATTCGTATTCGTTCGGCTGAAGGCAAGCGTTACTCACTACTGGGATCGCCCTTATCCTCCCGCATGGATTCGATAAACTCCCGTTGCTCCTCTGTGAGTTCAAGCTCATTCAGCAAGCGATCTAACTCTTCTTCAGGTGATTCCTTTTGGTTCTTTCTCTTCCCGGTAGCCATACTCACCCTTGAGTTATTAGGATTAATCTCAGGGTATCCAGGGTACAGGAAATGTGCAACTTAGCGTGTTATGCCATGGGTGATTCGTCGTTTAGCAGAAGAAGATTAAAAGCATAGCAAATCACCCTTTACGCATAAAAATTCAGTGTTAGCATGGAGGTGCTTAATTTTTTCCGGAGATAGCTATGCTGGACATAACTCATTTTGGGCTTTTCGCCCTGTCTGTATTTCTCCTTTCCGTTACACCTGGGCCTGATATAGCCTACGTGGTAGGTCAAAGCGTGGTTAATGGAAGACGAGCGGGAATTATCTCTGCCGCTGGAGTAGCATTAGGTAGTTGCACACATGCAATTGCAAGCGCTGTGGGATTAACCGCGTTGATAACAGCATCTCCGATGATGTTCACCATCATTAAGTCTCTCGGTGCGGCTTATCTGATGTATCTCGGTAGTAAGATGATTTGGGGAACGCTGACAAAGCAAACCACTAATCACAACGAAGCTGAAAGCGTTAAGGCAAAAGCGACTCTGACGAGTCTACTTACTAAAGGTTTCATAACTACCTTAACCAACCCGAAGGTACTGTTATTCTTCATCTCCTTTTTCCCTCAATTCGTTGCGCCTGGAAGCGAGCACCAGACAGCTTCTTTTCTACTCCTGGGTATGACCTACGCATTGATCGCTTTTATGACTGATTTAACGTTCGCCGTACTTGCAGGTAGTGCAGCTGGAACCGTTTCGCAAAACAGAAGGTTGCAGAAAATACTGGATAGAATTGTTGGTGTAACATTCATTGGATTAGGGCTCAGGTTGGCGTTTACACGCCGTTAAGAATATGGGGCGTTCAGCCCCTTATTCTTTGGGATAAGAAAATTCAGCAGTGACTAAATGTGACCCTGATTTATCAGATTGGACGTCATACGCGAAGTTATACCGCTCTCCAGGTGTAAACTTAAATCCGAACACAGGAAGACACCCGCCCTTTTGAACATACACGGGCTTGTCATCAAAAATCTTGTGAAGAGAGTCGCTATTATCACTGTTGATTTGGATAGCAGTGATCCGTTCCTGTGGCTCCAGTGGTGACACCACACAAACTTGATTATCTTTGATAAATGCCGTTGTAGATTCACGATCTACCATTCGATCACCAGGCCCAGGGCATCCCGTCAAGAGGAATACAACACCCAGCAACATTTTGTTCTTCATGTTTAACACCCCTTCCCTGTTACGATTTTTTGGTAAAGCGAAGGGACATCCTGCAACTTATCTACGCCTCTGTACATCCCCATGCGCCCAGGCCTTTGATAATAAGACCACTTACTAATCCCATAAACCAGCAGTAACCAGTAATCAGCTAAAATAGAGGCTTGCTGCTCAAGAGAGTAATCAGTGAGCTTTTCTTTATCCAGCCTGTAGGTATATTCAGCAGCCCAGCTAAACGCACCCCGCATTCTCACCCATTGCCCGTGTTGGTGTTGCCAGACATGCCCCAATTCATGGATGAAAACATATTTATCTTCAACAAAAACCGAGTTTGCGGAAAAGTCTTCCCTGTACATCTGTTTTCTGTACCACAACTCCCCGTTGGGAGTCATCGCGTAGTTCTGTTTCTGGAGGCCGAACGGTAAATAGCTGTCGCAATGAATCCAGACACGGCTATACACTATCGAATCACCGAACACTCTGCGAGCCATTGCAATCTCGCCTAAGGTCATCCGGCGCAATGTTCCTTCCTCTGCATATGCGCTCATAAACTATCCTCCTTGTATGATTTATCTACATCGTAAAAACATAAGTCGAAATAGTCTATACGCGAACATTAGCCATTTATTAAACACAGTGACGGTGCAAACACTACTCCCCGTTGGTGATACAGCAACAAGCGGAGCCGTTAAGCGACAACATCAGACCGTCAGAGGGATCACACCTTATCAGGATAACCGTGTACCCTTGCGGGAGCGTGGCTGAAACGTTGATAAAGCCTACAGGTCGTTTGTAGTTATGGTTATTACGTGGCTCATAAGGCCGCACATCGGGCTTAAATGCGTCTGAGCAGTCTGTCGATGACATAACAATACCAGTGTGGCTTTTTCTTCACGTTTTGCTATCGCGGTGTGAGGATGCAACTGACACCAACGCTGAGTTATCTTGTCTTCTCACCATGTAACTTAGCGTGACAGTTACCAAGGGCGGATCACGATGGCATAACTCATAGGCGGCTAAAACAGATAATTATTTAAGCTGCTGATAGAGAATGATTTTAAGGCGTTCGTACGAGGTGAGAGATCTGGAGCGGGCGAAGGGAATCGAACCCTCGTATAGAGCTTGGGAAGCTCTCGTTCTACCATTGAACTACGCCCGCTTTGAGGTGCGTAAGGCATTATAGACCTTACGCCTCTTCATACAAGCCTTTACCCAACTAAGTGGCGATTAAATAATCACTTAGCACTTCGGCTTACTGCCCTGCGCCGGAAGATAACGCTGCGGATCGATGGCCGTGGCCTTATAGCGGATCTGGAAGTGCAGCTTCACCGTATCCGTCCCGGTACTGCCCATGGTCGCAATCTTCTGCCCCGCCTTCACGTTCTGCCCGTTATTGACCAACATAGTGTCGTTATGCGCATACGCCGTAATGTAGTCCTCACCATGCTTAATCATGATCAGGTTACCGTATCCACGAAGCTGGTTACCGACATAGACCACCTTCCCGGCCCCTGAAGCGTAAACCGGTGTGCCGCGTGCGGCAGCGATATCAATACCTTTATTGCCACCTTCCGAGAGCGAGTACGGCGCAACCACTTTTCCGCTTGCAGGCCAGATCCAGCAGCGCTGACCGACCGGCGGCCAGGATGATTTAGGCACCTGATAGGATGGCGTGACTTTGGCTGTTTTACGCGTTGAGGACTTTTTCCCTGAGGAGGAACCGCCGTTAACCTTGAGCTTCTGCCCTACCTCAATAGTATACGGTGGAGAGATATTATTCAGGCGCGCCAGCTCCTTCACGCTGGTTCCCGTGGCGCGTGAGATGCGGTAGAGCGTGTCCCCGCGCTTAACGGTATAGACTGCACCGGAATAACTGCCCATATCCGAAGATTTACTCCCCGAGCATCCTGCTACAAGTAGCGTCAGCGTCAGGCAGAAAACGGCAATGATCGGGTTTCTCGTCAGGCTTCCTGCAAACAAAACAGCTCCTCGGTCAGCGTGAATGGCGCACTATGATAGCAGCCCAAACTGATGCGGGTCATGCCCTTTTCCGCTCTGTGGGCCAAACCGTTCGCATAAGAATGCAGTATAATAATTCCGCTGGTGGTGCTGAACCATTAAGCATTTTGGCACTGGAGCATCAATGAGTATTCAAGAACACGTTATTTTGGTAAATGACCAGGGAAAGGTGATTGGCACTCAGGAGAAGTACGCCGCGCACACGTCAGACACCCCGCTACACCTGGCCTTCTCTTCATGGCTGTTTAACGCTAATGGAGAATGTCTGATCACCCGGCGCGCATTAAGTAAAAAAGCCTGGCCCGGCGTATGGACCAACTCCGTTTGCGGCCATCCACAGGCCGACGAAGCGACAGAGCAGGCGATTATCCGCCGCTGCCGCTTTGAAGTCGGCGCCGAAATCACAGACATCACCCCCATTGCCCCGGAGTTCCGCTACCGTGAAGCCGACCCGTCAGGGATCGTTGAAAACGAAATCTGCCCGGTCTATGCCGCCCGCGTAACGAATACCCTCGCAATCAATGACGATGAAGTGATGGAGTATCAGTGGGTGGAGCTGGACGCGCTATTCCGCGCGCTGGACGCCACACCGTGGGCATTTAGCCCGTGGATGGTGCAGGAAGCGAACACCGCGCGTGAAAAACTCAGCGCCTTCGCGGCGCAATAAAAAAGCCCCGGCGATAAACGCACGGGGCTTTTTTTACGTCTTAACGGCTTATTTCACCGGACGCATCGCCGGGAACAGGATCACGTCGCGGATGGTGTGGCTGTTGGTGAACAGCATCACCATACGGTCGATACCAATACCCAGGCCAGCCGTCGGCGGCAGACCATGCTCCAGCGCGGTCACGTAGTCTTCGTCGAAGAACATCGCTTCGTCGTCGCCTGCCGCTTTCGCGTTAACCTGATCCTGGAAGCGCTGCGCCTGATCTTCTGCATCGTTCAGCTCGCTAAAGCCGTTACCGATTTCGCGGCCACCGATGAAGAATTCGAAGCGGTCAGTGATTTCCGGGTTCTCGTCATTACGACGCGCCAGGGGAGACACCTCCGCCGGGTATTCAGTGATGAAGGTCGGCTGAATCAGATGCGCTTCGGCCACTTCTTCGAAGATCTCGGTCACGATACGACCCAGGCCCCAGCTCTTCTCAACCTTAATACCGATGCTTTCAGCGATCGCTTTCGCAGAGTCGAAGTTATCCAGATCCGCCATGTTGGTTTCCGGACGGTATTTCTTGATCGCTTCGCGCATGGTCAGTTTTTCGAACGGCTTGCCGAAGTCGAACACCTCTTCACCGTAAGGCACCTGGGTGGTGCCCAGAATGTCCTGCGCCAGGGTGCGGAACAAGGATTCAGTCAGCTCGATCAGATCTTTGTAATCCGCATACGCCATATAGAGTTCCATCATGGTGAACTCTGGGTTATGACGTACGGAGATACCTTCGTTACGGAAGTTACGGTTGATCTCAAACACACGGTCGAAACCGCCGACCACCAGACGCTTCAGGTACAGTTCCGGCGCGATACGCAGGTACATGTCCAGGTCCAGGGCGTTGTGATGGGTGATGAACGGACGGGCAGAGGCACCGCCTGGGATCACCTGCATCATCGGGGTTTCTACTTCCATAAAGTCGCGGTTAACCATGAACTGGCGAATACCGGCCATGATCTGGGAGCGAATTTTGAAGGTCTTACGGGATTCATCGTTAGAGATGAGATCCAGGTAACGCTGACGATAGCGCGCTTCCTGATCCTGCAAACCGTGGAACTTGTCCGGCAGCGGGCGCAGGGCTTTGGTCAGCAGACGCAGTTCGGTGCAGTGGATAGACAGTTCACCGGTCTTGGTTTTGAACAGTTTACCTTTAGCGCCCAGGATATCGCCGAGGTCCCACTTTTTGAACTGCTCGTTGTAGATGCCTTCCGGCAGGTCGTCACGAGAGACGTACAACTGAATGCGGCCGCCAACGTCCTGTAAGGTCACGAAGGACGCTTTACCCATGATACGACGGGTCATCATGCGGCCCGCCACGGACACTTCAACGTTCAGCGCTTCCAGCTCTTCGTTCTCTTTACCGTCGAAGTCTGCGTGCAGTTGGTCTGAGGTGTGGTCACGACGAAAATCGTTCGGGAACGGCACGCCCTGCTCGCGCAGCGCTGCCAGCTTCTCGCGGCGGGTTTTCAGTTCGTTGTTAAGATCGACTACCGCGTCAGCGCCCTGTGCTTGTTGTTCAGACATGTTGGTTCCTCATAACCCTGCTTTCAAACTTGCTTCGATAAATTGGTCCAGGCTGCCGTCCAGCACCGCCTGCGTGTTGCGGGTTTCAACCCCGGTACGCAGGTCTTTGATGCGGGAGTCATCAAGGACGTAAGAACGGATCTGGCTGCCCCAGCCGATATCGGACTTGTTGTCTTCCATCGCCTGCTTCTCAGCATTTTTCTTCTGCATCTCCAGCTCATAAAGCTTCGCTTTCATCTGCTTCATGGCCTGGTCTTTGTTCTTATGCTGGGAACGGTCGTTCTGGCACTGTGTTACCAGCCCGGTTGGAATGTGGGTAATACGCACCGCAGATTCCGTACGGTTAACGTGCTGACCACCCGCGCCGGATGCGCGGTAAACGTCGATACGCAGGTCCGCCGGGTTGATGTCGATATCGATATCTTCATCGACTTCCGGGTAGACAAACGCGGAGCTGAAGGAGGTGTGACGACGGCCGCCGGAATCGAACGGGCTCTTACGCACCAGGCGGTGAACGCCGGTCTCGGTACGCAGCCAGCCGTAAGCGTAATCGCCAATAATCTTGATGGTGACGGATTTGATACCCGCCACTTCACCTTCGGACTCTTCGATAATCTCGGTTTTGAAACCGCGCGCTTCCGCCCAGCGCAGGTACATGCGCATCAGCATGCTCGCCCAGTCCTGCGCTTCGGTACCGCCAGAACCTGCCTGAATATCGAGATAGCAGTCAGCGCTATCGTATTCGCCGGAGAACATGCGACGGAATTCCAGCTGCGCCAGCTTCTCTTCCAGCACGTCGAGCTCTGCCACGGCTTCGTTAAAGGTTTCTTCGTCGTCGGCTTCGACAGCCAGCTCCAGCAGCCCAGAAACATCTTCCAGACCCTGCGCCATTTGATCCAGCGTATCTACGATGGCTTCGAGGGAGGAACGCTCTTTACCCAGCGCCTGAGCGCGCTCAGGTTCGTTCCAGACGTCCGGCTGTTCCAGCTCGGCGTTTACTTCTTCGAGACGCTCTTTCTTGGCATCGTAGTCAAAGATACCCCCTAAGAACGTCAGAGCGCTCCGTGAGGTCCTGAATGCGGTTTTTTACCGGATTAATTTCAAACATGGTCTGTTTTCTTTTATGAGCTTGTCAAAATGCGGTGATAAGAGCGGGATTGTACCGAATCCACGCCCTTTTTTATAGAGATTACTGACGCTAAATTGGCCAGATATTGTCGATGATGATCTGAAGGGAGCGGTTACCGCGGAACTCGTTAATATCCAGCTTATAGGCCAGCTCAACCTCGCGCACGCCGTTGTCCGGCCAGATGGAGGTATCAACGTTAAAGGCGATGCCGTCGAGCAGCGGTCCGCCGCCGACCGGTTCCACCATCACTTTGAGATGGCGTTCGCCCACGATGCGCTGTTGCAGCAAACGAAAACGTCCGTCGAAAAGCGGCTCCGGGAACATCTGCCCCCACGGGCCGGCATCGCGCAGCATCTGCGCCACCTCCATGGTCATTTCAGCCGGTGAAAGCTCACCGTCAGAAACCACTTCACCCTGCAACAGAGCCGGATCGATCCACTCGGTGACCAGTTCGCCAAACAGACGCTGGAATTCGTCGAACTTCGCCTCTTCCAGCGACAGGCCTGCCGCCATCGCGTGACCGCCGAACTTAATCATCAGGTTCGGATGCAGCGTATCCAGACGCTCCAGCGCATCGCGCATATGCAGACCCTGAATGGAACGACCGGAGCCTTTCAGCGTGCCGTCCCCGGCGGGGGCGAACGCTATCACCGGGCGGTGGAAACGCTCTTTAATGCGCGACGCCAGAATGCCCACCACGCCCTGGTGCCATTCAGGGTGATACATCGCCAGCCCGCCCGGCAGGGTATCGCCGCTGCGCTCCAGCTTTTCGCACAGGGTCAGCGCTTCGGCCTGCATCCCCTGCTCAATCTCTTTACGGGTCTGGTTGAGTGCGTCCAGCTCACTGGCCAGCACGCGCGCTTCGCCGATGTTGTCGCACAGCAGCAGCGCAACGCCAACCGACATATCATCCAGCCGCCCCGCCGCGTTCAGGCGCGGGCCGAGGGCAAAGCCTAAATCGCTTGCCGCAAGCTTCAGCGGATCGCGGTTGGCAATTTCCAGCAGCGCCTTAATCCCCGGACGGCATTTACCTGCCCGAATGCGGCTTAAGCCCTGCCAGGTGAGAATACGGTTATTGGTATCGAGCGGCACCACGTCCGCCACGGTTCCCAGCGCCACCAGATCGAGATACTCCGCGAGGTTCGGCACGGCAATCCCGCGCGATTCGAACCAGCCCTTATCACGCAGCAACGTGCGTAACGCCAGCATCAGATAAAATGCCACCCCTACTCCGGCCAGCGATTTCGACGGGAAATCGCAGTCGCGCAGGTTCGGGTTAATGATGGCTTCGGCGGCAGGCAGGGTTTCGCCTGGCAGGTGGTGATCGGTGACCAGTACCGGGATCCCCAGCGCATGGGCATGATCGACCCCCGCATGAGAGGAGATCCCGTTATCCACGGTCATGATCATCTGTGCGCCACGGGCGTGGGCCTGATCGACCACTTCCGGGCTGAGGCCGTAGCCGTCTTCAAACCGGTTCGGCACCAGGTAAGTCACGTTATCGCAGCCCAGCGCACGCAGGCTGAGCACGCTCAACGCGGTACTGGTTGCGCCGTCGGCATCGAAATCGCCCACCACGACAATCCGCGTGCCTTCCCGGAACGCGTCGTAGAGCATTTCAGTCGCTTTTTCGATGCCACTCAGCGCTTGCCAGGGCAGCATGCCTTTGACGCTGCGCTCAAGATCGCTTGCCGTACGCACGCCACGGCTGGCGTACAGCCGCTTTAACAGCAGCGGAAGCGTGTCTGGTAAATCCGCGGTTTCACCCGCATCGCGGCGGCGCAGTTTTATCGGGGCTTTCACGCGAATTATTTACCACCCATCTGTTTCTGGTGCTCGTCGAGGAACGCCTTCATCTCTTTTGGCCCCTGGTAGCCCGGCACCACGTAGCCGTTACTCAGCACAATGGCTGGCGTACCGCTCACGCCAAACTGTACGCCCAGCGCGTAGTGGTTAGCGATGTCGATATCGCAGGACGCGGGCTTCACGCCTTTGCCGTTCATCGCGTCATCAAAGGCCTTGTTGCGGTCTTTCGCACACCAGATCGCTTTCATATCCTGCTCAGGCTGGCTCTGCACGCCGGCACGTGGGAAAGCCAGGTAACGCACGGTAATGCCCAGCGCGTTGTAGTCTTTCATCTCTTCATGCAGCTTGTGGCAGTAGCCGCAGGTGATGTCGGTGAAGACAGTAATAACGTGCTTTTCCTGCGCCGCTTTGTAGACAATCATCTCTTTTTCGAGCGCGTTCAGGTTTTTCATCAGCAGCTGGTTAGTGACGTTCACCGGCTGCGCGCCGCTCACGTCGTACATAGGCCCCTGAATGATGTGTTTGCCGTCTTCGGTCACGTACAGCACGCCGCTGTTGGTCAGCACCGTTTTCATGCCAGCCACCGGCGCTGGCTGGATCTCGCTGCTGGCGACGCCGAGTTTCGTCAGAGACTGTTTAATGGCGGCATCATCCGCATGGGCAAAACCGGAAACCGAAGCTGCCAGCAGGGTGAACAGCGCTAAAGACTTTTTCATATTTGTTCCTGTAACAATTCGTCGGCACTCACGCGCGAGGGTGGTGCTGTTGGTGTAGCTGCCGCAGGCGTTCCGTCGCGACATGGGTGTATATTTGCGTCGTTGAAAGATCGCTGTGTCCAAGCAACATCTGCACCACGCGTAAATCAGCGCCGTGGTTTAACAGATGCGTCGCGAAGGCGTGACGCAAAACGTGCGGCGACAGCTTCTCACTGTCAATACCCGCCAGTGTGGCGTAATGTTTAATGCGATGCCAGAACGTTTGTCGCGTCATCTGCTGCGCGCGCTGGCTCGGGAACAATACATCTATGGAGACGCCGTTCAGCAGCCATGGACGCCCGTGTTCCAGATACGTCTCCAGCCAGTAGACCGCCTCTTCACCCAGCGGCACCAGCCGTTCTTTGTTCCCTTTACCGATAACGCGCACCACGCCCTGACGCAGGCTGATATCGCTCATCGTCAGGCCCACCAGCTCGGAAACGCGCAAGCCCGTGGCATACAATAGTTCAAGCATGGCTTTATCGCGTAACTCCAGCGGAAGGTCAACTGCGGGCGACTGTAATAATCTCTCAACTTGTGCTTCGCTGAGATCTTTTGGCAGCCGCTGAGGCAGTTTAGGCGATGCCAGCAGTGCGCTGGGATCATCCGCGCGGATCTTCTCGCGGTACAGGTGCTGGAACAGGCGGCGCATGGCGCTCAGCAGACGTGCAGAGCTGGTGGCTTTGTACCCCCCTTCCATCCGCTCAGCCAGTAACCCTTGCAGGTCATCGCTTTGCGCGCTTTCAAGCGTCAGCCCACGATGTGCCAGCCACTCGACCAGCAGCGTGAGATCCCGACGATAGGCGCTGAGCGTATTTTCAGCGAGGTTTTTCTCCAGCCACAGCGCGTCGAGAAACTGTTCGATGAGTGCGAGATCCTTTTCCACATCAGCCCCTTTGGTTCTGCAATCTGGCCATTATGCCTGAATGCCATCGGTTTCTGGTACACTACGCGCAAAGTCATAGCAAGAATTGAGATAGTTACGCGATGAATATTGGTCTGTTCTATGGTTCCAGCACCTGCTACACCGAAATGGCGGCGGAGAAAATTCGTGACATCATTGGCCCGGAACTGGTGACGCTGCATAACCTGAAAGATGACGCGGTTGCCTTGATGGAGCAGTACGATGTGCTGATTCTGGGTATCCCTACCTGGGACTTTGGTGAGATTCAGGAAGACTGGGAAGCCATCTGGGATCAGCTCGATTCAGTCAATTTTGAAGGCAAAATCATTGCGATGTACGGCATGGGCGACCAGTTGGGCTACGGGGAGTGGTTCCTTGACGCACTCGGCATGCTGCACGACAAACTGGCGCCAAAGGGCGCGACCTTTATCGGCTACTGGCCTACGGAAGGCTATGAGTTCACCAGTCAAAAACCGATTATTGCCGACGGTCAGCTGTTTGTCGGGCTCGCGCTGGATGAAACCAACCAGTACGATCTTAGCGACGAGCGCCTCCAGAGCTGGTGCGAGCAGATTCTGGGTGAGATGGCCGAGCAATTCAGCTGATTTACTCCTGCGTCGGCTGTTGCACGATCAACCGGCGCAGATCTCGCCACTCCGCGGGATCCATACTGTCTGCGGCCAGCCACAGGTGCTGGCGACGGTTATCCTCGACCCGACGCAGCCGTAGCATCATCCCGGTATTAAGCATCCACGGCGTCCCCATCATCTCCCACTCTTTTCCCTGCCAGCGCAGGCGAGAATCCATCAGCAGCTTAATTTCACCCTGACGGGCGTTGATTCGACGCTGGCTGCGCACGCTGTCAAACACCACAAACGACAGCAATAGCAACCACAGAGGGGTATAGCTAAGCGGCCACGGCACCAATAACACCAGTGCCGCCACCAGCCCGTGGAGCAGTAAGGACATCCACTGTGAGCGCCACGAGACGCGAAGATCAGATTGCCACAGGACCACGTTCCTGATTCCGTGTTTGAATTAATTGCACCATCCGTTGCAACTCGGTGTCGGCGGGCTTGCCGTGATTCATCAGCCAGTTGAATAAATCCGGATCGTCAGACTCAAGCAGACGGACAAACAGGCGCTTATCGTCATCGCTTAAGCTGTCGTACTCATACTCGAAGAAAGGCATGATGGAGATATCAAGTTCACGCATGCCGCGACGGCACGCCCAGTGAATACGGGCCTTGTTGTTAATATCCATGTTCTGTTTCCTGCATTACGTTTGGCACAGTCGGTATCCCGTTTGGTATTCATTATTGCTCTCCGGGAACACCTGCTAGTGTAACGTGTTTTTGACCGTTTCTTTACTGGAATATTGCGAACCTCGAGCAGGCTCCCTGAATAATCCTTATAAAGACAGCGGATTACACTATTTTGCGTAGCGCCACGCATAACCGCGTAATGGCACGAATGGCCTGCTGAAAGCGCTTGCATTGAATACAGTCTCTTTTACCATTAGGTATTATCAAAGCGTTAAGCAATTCAGGACATCACTATGGCATTTACACCATTTTCTCCTCGCCAGCCCGCCGCCTCTGCGCGTCTGCCGCTGACGCTGATTACTCTTGATGACTGGGCACTGGCGACACTGACTGGTGCGGACAGTGAAAAATACCTGCAAGGCCAGGTCACGGCGGACGTGGCGCAGTTGACTGAGCACCAGCATCTGCTGGCCGCGCATTGCGATCCAAAAGGCAAAATGTGGAGCAACCTGCGTCTGTTCCGCCGTCAGGACGGATTCGCCTTTATTGAGCGCCGCAGCCTGCGTGACGCCCAGCTTAAAGAGCTGAAAAAATACGCGGTCTTTTCTAAAGTCACCATCGCCCCGGACGATGAACACGTTCTGCTGGGGGTCGCGGGTTTCCAGGCGCGTGCAGCGCTGAAAAACCTGTTTGCCGAGCTGCCGGATGCTAAAAAACAGCTGGTCAGCGAGGGAGCGACCTCCATTCTGTGGTTCGAACACCCGGCGGAGCGCTTCCTGCTGGTAACCGACGAAGCAACGGCGGAACGCGTCACTGACGCCCTGCGCGGTGAAGCACAGCTCAACAACAGCCAGCAGTGGCTGGCGCTGAACATCGAAGCGGGCCTGCCGGTGATTGACGCGGCAAACAGCGCGCAGTTTATCCCGCAGGCGACAAACATCCAGGCGCTGGGTGGTATCAGCTTTAAGAAGGGCTGCTACACTGGTCAGGAAATGGTGGCGCGTGCGAAATTCCGCGGCGCGAACAAACGCGCCCTGTGGACACTGGCTGGTCACGCCAGCCGTGTGCCGGAAGCGGGTGAAGATCTTGAGATGAAGATGGGCGAAAACTGGCGCCGTACCGGCACCGTGTTAGCCGCCGTCCAGCTCGATGATGGCCGCCTGCTGGTGCAGGTTGTCATGAATAATGATATGGAGCCCGACAGCGTGTTCCGCGTGCGGGATGATGCAAACACGCTCAGCATTGAGCCGCTGCCGTATTCTCTGGAAGATTGATGCTGTATCGCCCGGTGGCGCTGCGCTTACCGGGCCTACGGTGTTGATATTCTCCCTCTCCCTGTGGGAGAGGGTCGGGGTGAGGGCATCAGACCGCACCTTACAAAAAAACTACACCTGCCCAACATACAGATAAATTGCCAGGAAGTGACACACGCTGCCGCCCAGCACAAAGCCGTGCCAGATGGCATGGTTGTACGGAATACGCTTGCAGACGTAGAAAATAACGCCCAGCGAGTAGACCACCCCGCCCACCGCCAGAAGCGTCACGCCCCCCACCGCCAGCTTAATGGCTAACTGATACACCACAATCAGCGACAGCCAGCCCATTGTCAGATAGGTAACCAGCGACAACACTTTAAACCGGTGCGCAATGGTCAGCTTAAACAGGATCCCCAGCAGCGCCAGGCTCCAGATCACAATCATCAGGCCACGCGACAGCGGTGAGTTGAGCCCCACCAGCAAAAACGGCGTATAGGTACCCGCAATAAGAAGATAGATAGCGCAGTGGTCAAATTTCTTGAGCCATATCTTCGCCCGTTGATGCGGAATAGCGTGATACAGCGTTGAGGCCAGGAAAAGCAGGATCATACTCCCGCCATACAGACTGTAGCTGGTAATGGCCATCGCGCTGGCGTTGGTATCCACTGCCTGTACCAGCAATAACACTAAGCCGACAATCCCAAAAACCAGACCAATGCCGTGGCTTATACTGTTGGCTACTTCCTCAGCCAGCGAATATCCCTGTGCGATTAATGGTCTGCTCACCATACTTAACTCCGGGAAAACAAAAGATGATTATTCATCGCCAGTCTATGCTAACTGAGAATGATTCCAGTGAACACCTGTTAGCTAAAATAAATCCACATTCAAGATTTATCCTTATAAATCAGCATAATGTAAAAACAATCCACCGCACAGGTGTAAATGATTTCATTAACATCTAAGTAATCAAGGAGATAAATCCGTCTCCCGCCCTTCGTCATCATGGTATGCTTCAGGAATAGTGTCCGACAGCGAGTTTAGCCATTGTGAGTATGTTCAGCCATTCCGCCATTGCCAGCCTCAACAATCTGGAAATGATGGTCTACAACTATGTCATTAAGAACCGCGATAAAGTGATGTACATGACCATCCGCGAGCTGGCGGATGCGGCGGGCGTTTCCACTACCACTATCCTGCGCTTCTGCCGCAAGCTCAACTGCGATGGTTACTCGGAATTTCGGGTGCGCTTTAAACTC
Source organism: Enterobacter cloacae complex sp. 397G4 (assembly GCF_050031515.1). Taxonomy (NCBI): domain Bacteria; kingdom Pseudomonadati; phylum Pseudomonadota; class Gammaproteobacteria; order Enterobacterales; family Enterobacteriaceae; genus Enterobacter; species Enterobacter cloacae complex sp. 397G4. The sequence continues at coordinate 3,963,709 of NZ_JBLGWE010000001.1, forward strand.
TATCTGGAGCAGAACGAGCCGCAGCAGGCGAATTTTGGTGCCAGTGAAATCATCAGCTTCTTTAAAAGCGTAAATAACGAAGAGTTTGATGCGCTATTAGATAACGCGGTCGATATTATTTTATCATCTGAACGAATTATTTTTGTCGGTGCGGGCACCTCCGGATCGCTGGCAAAATATGGCGCACGTTTCTTTTCAAATATCGGGAAATTCAGTAACCATATCGACGATCCTTATTTCCCGGTCACTAACGACATGGCTAAAAATGCGCTGGCCATTGTACTCTCCGTCTCCGGCGAGACCGAGGAGATCCTGCGCTTCGCCAGCCAGTTCAGCCTGCACCACTGCAAGGTGCTCTCAGTCACCAGCCACGAACATTCACGTCTCGCAAAGCTGGCGGACTTTAACCTCTCCTGGCACGTACCGCAAACGCGCATTGGCGGCGTTTACGATATCACCACGCAAATTCCCGTCATCTATATTCTGGAATCATTAGGCCGGAAACTGGCGAAGAAATTAACAGAATAAAACATCCTGTTTTTTTGATGTGACAAATTACAATTTCCGCAAAATGTTATATCGTGACATTTAATTCCGCTTTGCTAGACTCGAAATCAATAAGTCCTGAATTGAGAATAGCAAAGATGAAAAAACTCACCTTACCGAAAGATTTTTTATGGGGCGGCGCGGTAGCGGCGCACCAGGTTGAAGGCGGCTGGAACAAAGGCGGCAAAGGGCCAAGCATCTGCGACGTGCTCACCGGCGGCGCACACGGCGTTCCGCGAGAAATCACGCAGGAAGTGATTGAAGGCAAATATTACCCCAACCACGAAGCCGTCGACTTCTACGGCCATTACAAAGAAGACATCAGGCTGTTTGCCGAGATGGGCTTCAAATGTTTCCGTACCTCCATCGCCTGGACGCGCATCTTCCCGAAAGGCGACGAAACTCAGCCAAACGAAGAGGGGCTGAAGTTTTACGACGACATGTTCGATGAACTGCTGAAGTACAACATCGAGCCGGTGATCACCCTTTCCCACTTTGAAATGCCGCTGCACCTCGTTCAGGAATATGGCGGATGGACCAACCGTAAAGTGGTCGATTTCTTTGTGCGCTTCTCGGAAGTGGTATTTGAGCGCTACAAAAATAAGGTCAAATACTGGATGACCTTCAACGAAATCAACAACCAGCGCAACTGGCGTGCGCCGCTGTTCGGCTACTGCTGCTCTGGCGTGGTCTATACCGAGCACGACAACCCGGAAGAGACCATGTACCAGGTGCTGCACCACCAGTTCGTGGCCAGCGCGCTGGCGGTGAAAGCCGCACGCCGCATTAACCCGGAAATGAAAGTCGGCTGCATGCTGGCGATGGTGGCGCTCTATCCATACTCCTGCAAGCCAGAAGATGTCATGTTCGCTCAGGAATCCATGCGCGAGCGCTACGTCTTCACCGACGTACAGCTGCGCGGCTACTACCCGTCTTACGTGCTGAACGAGTGGGAGCGCCGTGGCTTCTCCATCAAAATGGAAGCGGGCGACGAGCAGATCCTGCGTGAAGGCACCTGCGATTACTTAGGTTTCAGCTACTACATGACCAACGCGGTCAAAGCGGAAGGCGGTACCGGTGACGCCATTTCCGGCTTCGAGGGCAGCGTGCCGAACCCACACGTCAAGGCGTCCGACTGGGGCTGGCAGATTGATCCGGTAGGCCTGCGCTATTCGCTGTGTGAACTGTACGAACGTTATCAGAAGCCGCTGTTTATCGTGGAAAATGGTTTCGGCGCCTACGACACTGTAGAAGAGGACGGCAGCATCAACGATGACTATCGCATCGACTACCTGCGCGCCCACGTGGAAGAGATGATGAAGGCGGTGACCTGGGATGGCGTGGATCTGATGGGCTACACACCGTGGGGCTGCATCGACTGCGTCTCCTTCACCACCGGCCAGTACAGTAAGCGCTACGGCTTTATCTACGTCAACAAGCACGACGACGGTACCGGTGACATGTCCCGCTCCCGTAAGAAGAGCTTTGAGTGGTATAAAACCGTCATTGCCAGCAACGGCAAAACGCTGTAATGGCTCGCCCTCTCTGCAAGCGGAGAGGGCAAACCGCTTATCTTCCAGACACTTCTTTACAGCTTTTGCGTTGCCAAAATATGTTCGCCCGATAATATAGGCGTCCTGAATATTTGAGGCGAACATGATCAAGCGACAACGCAACGCTATCCTGCTTGTAGCCCTGGCCTGCCTGGTGGTGCTGATATGCACCGCCCAGCGGATGGCCGGGATGCACGCGCTTGTCATGAACGTCACCGCCACGAGCCAGTCTGTCCAGCAGGGGCAGGAGAGTGCCGACGCACCGGTAACCCCGTGTGAGCTTAGCGCTAAGTCGCTGATGTCGGTCCCGCCTGTTTTGTTTGAAGGCGCCCTGATTGCCGTCACCCTGCTGCTGGCGTTGCTGGCAGCCAGTCCACCGCGCCGCGAACGGCAGTGGCCTCCCCGCGTTATCTCCCCGCCCCGGTTAAGGGTGCATCTGCGATTATGCGTCTTCCGTGAATGAGCCTTCGCCTGTTACTTCAGGTTAATTCATCATTTACGGAGAAAATTTATGTTTACTGTATTCAGGCGACTGCTGGTCTGCCTGCTTTGGCTATGGCTGCCCCTCAGCCAGGCTGCCGACAGCGGCTGGCTGCGCGCCGCCGATAATCAGCACGCCAGCGTCAGGCTGCGTGCGCAACCCGAAAGCACTGGCGAAACCCGCCTGCTGCTGGACGTCGCCCTGCAAAAAGGCTGGAAAACCTACTGGCGCTCGCCGGGCGAAGGCGGCGTCGCCCCCGCGATTAAATGGCATCAGCCCGTCGAGGCGATCTGGCGCTGGCCTGTGCCGCAGCGTTTCGACGTCGCGGGCATCACCACGCAGGGCTACCACGGCGATGTCAGCTTTCCCATCACTCTGCGGGGCGACGTCCCGAAGATCCTGAGCGGCGTACTGACGCTCTCCACCTGTAGCAACGTCTGTATTCTTACCGACTACCCGTTTTCGCTGAACATGACCGCATCCGCAGGCGCCGGTTTTGATTACGATTTCAGTCGGGCCATGGGCACCCTTCCGCTCAGCGGCGGGTTGACCTCAACGCTTAACGCCACCTATGCCCCCGGCAAGCTGACCGTAACGGCGCAGCGTGACGCAGGCTGGCAGGCGCCGTCCCTGTTTATCGACGGTATGGATGATGTTGATTTCGGCAAACCGGCCCTCACCGTGCGCGGTGACTCGCTGGTCGCCACCGTGCCCGTGACGGACAGCTGGGGCGAGGCCGCGCCCAACCTCAGCGGCAAAACCCTGTCGCTGGTTCTGGCCGATAGCGGGCAGGCACAGGAGTCCAGCCTGAGCATTCAGCCGGGGAACGCCGCGCCGACGCTCTCGTTAGGCTGGGTGCTGCTGATGGCGCTGGCGGGCGGTCTGATCCTTAACGTCATGCCCTGCGTACTGCCCGTGCTGGCCATGAAGCTAGGCACGCTGATGCAAACCGAACGGCAGGCGCGGAGTCAGGTACGCCGACAGTTTCTTGCGTCGGTAGCCGGGATCGTGATCTCGTTCCTCGCGCTGGCGCTGATGATGACGGTTTTACGCTTAGGCAATCAGGCGCTCGGCTGGGGGATCCAGTTCCAGAATCCGTGGTTTATTGGCGCGATGGCGCTGGTGATGGTGCTTTTCAGCGCCAGCCTGCTGGGGTTGTTTGAAATCCGTCTCCCTTCCGGCGCCAGCACCTTCCTCGCCACGCGCGGCGGCAACGGGCTTGCGGGTCATTTCTGGCAAGGCGCGTTTGCCACGCTGCTGGCGACGCCCTGCACCGCGCCGTTCCTGGGTACGGCGGTCTCGGTCGCGCTGGCGGCGCCGCTTCCCCTGCTGTGGGGGATCTTCCTGGCGATGGGTATCGGCATGAGCCTGCCGTGGCTGCTGGTGGCGGCCTGGCCGGGGCTGGCCCAGCGGTTGCCGCGTCCGGGACGCTGGATGAACGTCGTACGCGTAGTGCTGGGGATGATGATGCTCGGCTCATCGCTGTGGCTGCTGAGCCTGCTGACGGTGCACATTGGCAGCCTGCCCGTCATCACGCTGGGCGTGTTCCTGATCCTTACGCTGCTGCTGGTCACCGCCTGGCGCTACCGCTGGCAAACGGCACTGCGCGCCGGGGTATTAGCTGTAGTGGTGGCCGGGGCGGTCGCGTTTGTATCCGGTTCCGGCGGCGAGGGTTCCCGCCGCGATCGTATTCACTGGCAGCCGCTCAGCGAGCAGGCCATTGCCCGCGCGCTGGCGGAGAACAAACGGGTGTTCGTCGACGTGACCGCCGACTGATGCGTGACCTGTAAAGCCAATAAATACAACGTGCTGCTGCGCGACGACGTGCAGGATGCGCTCTCCGCCCCGGACGTTGTCGCCCTGCGCGGCGACTGGAGCCGCCCCTCAGATACCATCAGCCAGTTCTTAACCACGCGCGGCAGCGCCGCCGTGCCGTTTAACCAGATCTACGGACCGGGATTACCGCAGGGCCACGTGCTGCCTGCGTTGTTAAGCCGCGAAGCGGTGCTGAGCACCCTGTCCGATGCAAAAGGAAAATAACATGAGAGCCTTCGTTGCCTTACTTCTGCTGTCGTTATCAACGTTCGGTTTCGCCGCACCTTCTGATGACGCTTCCAGCGACCAGCTGGCAAAACTGCTGTTTAACGACCCCAACAGCCCGCGAACCGGCGCGACATCGCCGAAGCTGACCATCGTCTCCTTCACTGACTACAACTGCCCGTATTGCAAGCAGTTCGACCCAATGCTTGAGAAAATCGTGCAGGAAAATCCCGACGTGCAGCTCATCGTCAAACTGCTGCCGTTCAAGGGACAAAGCTCGGTAAATGCCGCGAAAGCGGCACTCTCAACGTGGCAGCAGGCGCCGGATAAATTCTGGGCGCTCCACCAGCGGCTGATGATGAAAAAGGGCTATCACGATGACGCCAGCATCGCCGCCGCGAAGGTAAAGACCGGAACGGACAGCATTAAAAAGGATGATAAAACCATGGACAGCCTAAAGATGAACCTCATCCTGGCGCAGGTGCTGAATATTCAGGGTACCCCGGCGACCATTATCGGCGACCAGATGGTGGCGGGCGCAATTCCGTATGACGACCTGGAGGGGCTGGTCAAAGAACAGCTGGCAAACGCCCGTGGCAAGTAAGCTTCCGCGCCTGCTGCGCGAGCTGGGCGTATGGCTGCTGATTGGCGTAGCCGTGAGCCTGGCGGTGGACTATTTCCGCCAGCCCGCGCTGCCGCAGAATTTCTCCGCGACGGCACTGCACACCCTCGACGGCCAGCCCGTCGATCTTATCGCCATGAGTAAGGAGCGACCGCTGCTGGTCTACGTCTGGGCGACATGGTGCGGCGTCTGCCGCTACACCACGCCGTCGGTGGCGGCGCTTGCCGCGGACGGGGGTAACGTGATGTCGGTTGCGCTGCGCTCGGGCGATAACGCGACGCTCGAAACCTGGATGAGGAAGAAGAAGGCGACGATGCCCACGGTCAACGACGCCAGCGGAGAACTGGCGCGTGAGTGGGACGTTAAGGTTACGCCAACGCTGGTGGTGATCTCTCACGGTGAGGTGAAGTCGATCACCACCGGCTGGACCAGCGGCTGGGGAATGCGCCTGCGGCTGTGGCTGGCGTCGTAGCGTTACTTCCCGCCAGCCAGCTCCAGGAAGCTACCGGTGACATAGGAGGCTTTGTCGCTCAGCAGCCAGACAATGGCCTGGGCGACCTCCTCCGGCTGACCGCCACGCTGCATCGGTAACATCGACTTCACCCGATCCACACGCCCCGGCTCGCCGCCGGAGGCGTGAATATCGGTATAAATCAGGCCTGGCCGCACGCCGTTAACGCGAATGCCCTGCGCCGCCACCTCCAGCGCGAGGCCGGTGGTCAGGGAATCCACCGCCCCTTTTGAGGCGGCATAATCCACATATTCCCCCGGCGCGCCCAGCCGTGATGCCGCCGAGGAGACATTCACAATCGCGCCGCCCTTGCCGCCGTGTTTATGCGACATGCGCTTAACCGCTTCACGGCAGCAGAGAAAATAGCCGGTGACGTTGGTAGCCAGCACGCGGTTAATACGTTCAGCGGAGAGGTTTTCGATGGTGGATTGTTCAAACAAAATCCCGGCGTTGTTCACCAGCGCGGCGAGCGGCTCACCTTCGCGATCGATGCTGTCGAACATCGCCATCACCTGCGCTTCATCGCTGATGTCCGCGCGTACGGCAAAGGCTTTACCGCCCGCGTCCACGATCTGATTAATGACGTCCGTCGCGGCTTTGATGTTGTGATGAAAATTCACCGCAACGGTGTAGCCTTCGCTTGCCAGCTGTAGCGCGGTGGCTTTACCAATACCCCGGCTGGCGCCGGTGACCAGTGCAATTGCCATTCTTTTCTCCCAATAAAAAAGCCGGGTAGCGGCTTCGCCTTACCCGGCCTACGTTACTACAGGAACAACGTTACTGGTATTCGCTCATCGGCACGCAGGAGCAGAACAGGTTACGGTCGCCGTAAACATCATCAAGACGTTTCACGGTTGGCCAGTATTTGTTTGCCACACCTGCCGGGAAGACAGCCAGCTCGCGGGTATAACCGTGGTTCCACTCTGCCACCAGTTCGTTCTGGGTATGCGGCGCGTTCACCAGCGGGTTATCTTCCAGCGTCCACTCGCCGCCTTTCACGCGGTCGATTTCGCTGCGGATCGCCAGCATGGCGTCGATAAAGCGATCCAGTTCCACCTTGCTTTCAGATTCGGTCGGCTCAACCATCAGCGTTCCCGCAACCGGGAAGGACATGGTTGGCGCGTGGAAGCCGTAGTCGATCAGGCGCTTGGCAATATCCAGCTCGCTGATGCCCGTCTCTTCTTTCAGAGGACGAATATCGAGGATGCATTCGTGCGCCACGCGACCGTCGCGGCCGGTATAGAGCACCGGATAGGCGTCCTTCAGACGCGTTGCGATGTAGTTGGCGTTGAGGATCGCCACCTGGCTGGCCTGCTTCAGCCCTTCCGCGCCCATCATGCGGATGTACATCCAGCTGATTGGCAGGATAGAGGCGCTGCCGAACGGTGCCGCGGAGACCGCGCCCTGACGGGTCAGCATGCCTTCAATCTGCACCACGCTGTGGCCCGGCACAAACGGTGCCAGGTGCGCCTTCACGCCGATTGGGCCCATGCCCGGGCCGCCACCGCCGTGCGGAATGCAGAACGTTTTATGCAGGTTCAGGTGCGACACATCCGCGCCAATAAAGCCCGGAGAGGTGATGCCCACCTGGGCGTTCATGTTTGCGCCGTCGAGGTAAACCTGGCCGCCGAACTTATGCACCACTTCACACACTTCACGGATAGTTTCTTCGTACACGCCGTGGGTGGACGGGTAGGTCACCATGATGCAGGAGAGTTTGTCGCCCGCCTGCTCGGCTTTGGCGCGCAGGTCGGCCAGATCGATGTTGCCGTTTTTGTCGCACGCCACAACCACCACTTCCATTCCTGCCATCTGGGCAGAAGCCGGGTTGGTACCGTGGGCAGAGCTTGGGATCAGGCAGATATCACGGTGGCCTTCATTGCGGCTTTCGTGATAGTGACGGATCGCCAGCAGACCAGCGTATTCACCCTGCGCACCGGAGTTCGGCTGCATGCAGAGCGCGTCGTACCCGGTCAGCTTCACCAGCCAGTCGGAGAGCTGGTTGATCATCATGTGATAACCTTCCGCCTGCTCAGCCGGGCAGAACGGGTGCAGCTCAGAGAATTCAGGCCAGGTAATTGGGATCATCTCAGCCGCGGCGTTCAGCTTCATGGTGCAGGAGCCCAGCGGGATCATCGCCTGGTTCAGCGCCAGATCTTTACGTTCCAGAGAGTGCATGTAACGCATCATCTCAGTTTCGCTGTGATAGCGGTTGAACACCGGGTGAGTCAGGATCGCGTCGTCGCGCAGCATGCTTTCCTGAATGGAGCGGCTGTCGAGCGCAACCTCTTTGTCGAGCGTATCAACGTTCAGACCGTGTGCGTCACCCAGCAATACGTTGAACAGGGTCAGGATATCGTCACGGGTGGTGCTTTCGTCCAGCGTAATGCCGACCGCATTGTGAATGTCGCTGCGCAGGTTGATTTGCGCTGCCTCGGCGCGCGCCAGCACGGCCGCTTTGTCTGCCACCTCGACGCACAGGGTGTCGAAGTAGTGCTCATGACGCAGCCTGAGACCTTTCTGTTGCAGACCGCAGGCCAGGATATCGGCCAGACGGTGGATGCGGCTGGCAATACGTTTCAGGCCAGCCGGACCGTGGAACACCGCGTACAGGCTGGCAATGTTAGCCAGCAGCACCTGCGAGGTACAGATGTTGGAGTTCGCTTTCTCGCGGCGGATATGCTGCTCGCGGGTCTGCATCGCCATGCGCAGCGCGGTGTTACCGGCGGCATCTTTCGATACGCCGATAATACGGCCTGGCATGGAACGTTTAAATTCATCTTTCGCGCCAAAGAACGCCGCGTGCGGGCCGCCGTAGCCCATCGGCACGCCGAAACGCTGAGCTGAGCCGAAGACAATATCCGCGCCCTGTTTACCTGGCGCGGTCAGCAGCACCAGCGCCATAAAATCAGCGGCGACGCTAACAATAACCTTACGGGATTTCAGCTCGGCGATCAGTGCGCCGTAGTCGTGCACTTCCCCGGTGGTGCCCACCTGCTGCAACAGCACGCCGAAGACGTCCTGGTGATCCAGCACTTTTTCAGCGTCGTCGACAATCACCTCAAAGCCGAAGGTTTCCGCACGGGTGCGCACCACGTCCAGCGTCTGGGGATGCACGTCCGCCGCCACGAAGAAGCGGTTGGCGTTTTTCAGCTTGCTCACGCGCTTCGCCATCGCCATCGCTTCGGCGGCGGCGGTCGCTTCATCCAGCAGCGAGGCAGAGGCGATATCCATACCGGTCAGATCCAGCGTCACCTGCTGGAAGTTCAGCAGCGCTTCCAGACGGCCCTGGGAGACTTCTGGCTGATACGGGGTGTAAGCGGTGTACCAGCCCGGATTTTCCAGCATATTACGCAGGATCACCGGCGGTAACTGCACGTTGGTGTAGCCCATGCCAATGTAAGACTTATAGCGCTTGTTAAGGCCGGCGATGGCCTTCAGCTCCGCCAGCGCGGCGAACTCCGTCGTGGACTCGCCTACCTGCGGCGGCGTAGCAAGCTGGATGTCTTTTGGCACGATCTGGCCGATCAGTGCGTTTAATGAATCCGCGCCAACTGTCTTCAGCATCTCCTGCTGTTGCTGAGCATCCGGCCCAATGTGACGTTCAATGAAAGCGCCACGGTTTTCAAGCTGGCTTAAAGTCTGTGTCATGAGCGATGGTTCCTGAAACGTGCAGTGAATTTAAGTTCCCTCTCCCTTTGGGAGAGGGTTAGGGTGAGGGGAAGATTGGCACCCTCACCCCTGCCCTCTCCCAAAGGGAGAGGGGGATTACTGATTACTCGTCTTCTAACAGTGCTTCGTACGCGGTCGCATCCAGCAGCGCGGCAACCTGCGCTTCGTCGCTGGCTTTGATCTTGAAGATCCAGCCGCCTTCATACGGTTCGCTGTTGACCAGCTCCGGGGAGTCGCTCAGCGCGTCGTTCACGGCAACAATTTCACCGCTCACCGGGGCGTAGATGTCAGAGGCCGCTTTAACGGATTCCGCTACCGCACAGTCGTCGCCTGCGCTCACGGTTGCGCCCACTTCCGGCAGATCAACAAACACCATGTCGCCCAGCAGCTCCTGCGCGTGCTCGGTGATCCCAACGGTGTAAGTGCCGTCCGCCTCTTTGCGCAGCCACTCGTGTTCTTTGCTGTATTTCAGTTCTGCTGGCACATTGCTCATTGAAGTTCTCCTGATAAAAATAGTTAGGCGACCGGCTTACCGGCGCGAACAAAAATCGGTTTGGTCACGTTGACCGGCATTTCGCGGTTGCGGATCTGCACCACCGCCGTTTCGCCAATCCCCGCCGGCACGCGTGCCAGGGCAATACTGTAGCCGAGCGTCGGGGAGAACGTTCCGCTGGTGATCACGCCTTCGCGATGATTGCCATCGGCATCGGTGAAGCGTACAGGCAGCTCGCCGCGCAGAACGCCTTTTTCTTTCATCACCAGGCCTACCAGCTGTTCAGTGCCCTTCTCGCGCTGCATCTCCAGCGCTTCACGACCAATAAAATCACGGTCAGCCGGTTCCCACGCAATGGTCCAGCCCATGTTGGCCGCCAGCGGAGAGACGCCTTCGTCCATCTCCTGACCGTAGAGGTTCATCCCCGCTTCCAGACGCAGCGTATCGCGCGCGCCCAGCCCCGCAGGCTTCACGCCCGCCTCCACCAGCGCACGCCAGAAATTAGCGGCCTTCTCGTTTGGCATGGCAATTTCGTAGCCCGCTTCACCGGTGTAGCCGGTGGTGGCGATAAACAGATCCCCCGCCTGCACGCCGAAGAATGGCTTCATGCCTTCGGTGGCTTTGCGCTGCTCGTCGCTGAACAGAGACGCGGCTTTCGCCTGGGCGTTTGGCCCCTGCACCGCAATCAGCGACAGATCGTCACGAACGGTGATGTCTATGGCGTAAGGTTCAGCGTGTTGGGAAATCCAGGAGAGGTCTTTTTCGCGGGTGGCGGAGTTTACAACGAGGCGGAAGAAATCTTCGGTGAAGTAGTAGACGATGAGGTCGTCAATCACGCCGCCAGAGGCATTGAGCATGCCGGTATAGAGCGCTTTGCCCGGCGTCTTCAGTTTGGCGACGTCATTTGCCAGCAGATAACGCAAAAACTCCCGGGTGCGGCTACCGCGCAGGTCGACAATCGTCATATGAGACACGTCGAACATACCGGCATCGGTGCGCACCGCGTGGTGCTCATCAATCTGCGAGCCGTAGTGCAGCGGCATCATCCAGCCGTGGAAGTCCACCATGCGGGCGCCGCACAACACGTGCTGTTCGTACAAAGGAGTCTGTTGAGCCATCTTTTCCTCGTTGAAAAATTCACCGTGAAACCCGGTGTCGGCCTCGCGATCGGGGGCCGACGCAAACGTTCTCTTTTACCTGAACTTACCACCGAAACCGGCGGTTAACCATAAGGTAAAACGGGTCATCACATTAGCTTATGACCAAAAATCGCTGAAAAGCCTACAGAGTTATTCACTGGGAAAATGCGATTAAACCCGCATAAAATTAACAATGATCTAACAGAATTTAGCAGATGGTGATATTTCATGCGGAAAAACGGGCCGAATTTCCGTAACATAAAAATAGTTAGATTAGATTTTCTAATGCGAAAAATGACGTGAAATTAGATTATTTCAAACGAGGAAATTTCCCCGGCGCGGAGGCCGGGAAAATAAAGTGTGACGGGGATCGAGATTAACGTAACCAGTCGGGAAGATCGTTGAGGCCCATTGCCTGACGAAGAAGCTGCGGTTTTACGCCGGGAAGGGTGTCGGCCAGCTTGAGGCCAATATCGCGCAGCAGTTTTTTCGCCGGATTCGCTCCGGCAAACAGCTCGCGGAAGCCCTGCATTCCCGCCAGCATCATCGCCGCACTGTGTTTGCGGCTGCGCTCGTAGCGACGCAGATACAGATGCTGACCAATATCTTTGCCTTCCCGATGCAGGCGACGCAGCTCTTCAACCAGCTCAGCCGCGTCCATAAAGCCGAGGTTCACCCCCTGCCCGGCCAGCGGATGAATGGTATGCGCCGCATCCCCCACCAGCGCCAGACGGTGCGCGGCAAACTGACGCGCGTAGCGACCGGTTAACGGAAACGTCTGGCGTTCGCTTTCAAGCGTGCACAGGCCCAGACGGTTATCAAACGCCACGCATAGCGCCTGACTGAAGGCATCCGGCGTCGCCTCCTGCATCTGCTGCGCTTTCTCCGGCTCTAAAGACCAGACGATGGAGCAGAGATGCGGATCGGCAAGCGGCAGGAAGGCCAGAATGCCGTCATTATGGAAAATCTGGCGCGCCACGCCGCCGTGCGGCTCTTCGGTGCGGATTGTGGCCACCAACGCGTGATGGCGGTAATCCCAGAAGGTCAGCGGAATATCCGCTTTGTTACGCAGCCAGGAATTGGCGCCGTCGGCACCCACCACCAGACGCGCGGTCAGCATGTCGCCACTTTCAAGAGTGATAAACGCGTCGTTTTCGCCCCACGCCACCTGCTGAAGTTTCGCCGGTGCGATCAGCGTGACGTCGCTGCACTGCTGCGCTTTCTGCCACAGCGCGTGGTGGATCACCGCGTTTTCAACGATGTGTCCAAGGTGGCTGTAGCCCATGCTTTCATCGTCAAACGCGATACGGCCGAAGCTGTCTTTGTCCCACACTTCCATGCCATGGTAACAGCTGGCACGCAGCGCCACGATTTCAGACCAGACGCCAAGGTGCGTCAGTAGCTTTTCGCTGGCGGCATTGATCGCCGAGACGCGCAGCTCCGGCGGTGCATCCTGCGCCACAGGCTGCGGCGCTTTTTGCTCAAGCACGGCCACGCGCAGGCCGCTGCCCTGTAAACCACAGGCCAGCGCCAGTCCTACCATTCCGCCACCCACAATGGCGACATCAACATTTTGCACGGTCAATACTCCTTAACGCGCGACCCAACCCAGGGTCCGCTGCGCCAGCACGTCACGTGCCGGAATGAACAGTTCCATCGCCATCAGCCCAAGGTTGCGACCCGCAACCAGCGGTGCCCAGCGATTGGCAAACAGGTGGACTAAACCGTCGGTGACGCCAATGGTCGCCGCTTTGTCCGCCTGGCGTCGTTTCTGGTAATGGCTCAGCACCGAGTATGCGCCACAATCCTGTTGTTCGCTCCACGTCCGGGCCAGTAGCTCTGCCAGGCTTATCACGTCACGGAGGCCAAGGTTGAAGCCTTGCCCGGCGATGGGGTGCAGCGTCTGCGCGGCGTTGCCGACCAGGGCGACGCGATGGGAGACAGTCTGCGATGCGGTCGTCAGCGCGAGCGGATAGGCCACGCGTTTTCCGGCATGGGTGATGCGCCCAAGCCGCCAGCCGAAGGCTTTTTGCAGCTCGGAACAAAAACGTTCGTCGGACCAGGAGAGAACCTCATCGGCCCGATCCTGCGCATGGCACCATACCAGCGAGCAGCGCCCGTTCGACATCGGCAGCATGGCCAGCGGGCCGTGCTCCGTGAAGCGCTCAAATGCCCTGCCGTTATGCGCGCCAGCCGTAGAGACGTTAGCGATGACCGCCGCCTGCCCATAGGGTTCAGAGCGCCATTCGACGCCGCACTGCGTGGCGATCGCGGAGCGTGAACCATCTGCCGCCACCAGCAGTTGCCCCTCCAGCGTGGTGCCGTTGTCCAGCGTCACGCTGACGGCCTCGTCACGACGGCTAAAGCTGGCGACGCGCGCCGGACAGTGCAGCGTGACGCCAGGCGCGTCCTGTAACAGACGGAACAGCCGCAGCCCTACGTTATGCAGCTCGACAACCTGCCCCAGCGCCTCGATCCGGTAATCGTGGGCATCCAGCGTCACAAACCCGGCATGCCCGCGATCGCTGACGTGAACGGTGCCGATCGCCGTTGCGCAATCCGCTATCGCCTGCCAGATCCCAATACGCGCAAGCTGCTGACAGGTTCCCTGCGCCAGCGCGATAGCGCGGGCGTCGAAACCGGGATGATCGGCCGCCTGCGGCGCGACCGCCTCGACGAGATGCACCGGAAGCTGGCCCTGGGTTAACTGCGAAATAGCCAGCGCCAGAGTAGCGCCGGTCATGCCTCCGCCAACGATGATTACGCTCATCCGCGTGCCGCCGCCATCAGCGCCTCGATGTCGTCAGCTTTTTTCACCACGGTCGCGGTCAGGTTTTCGTTACCGGTTTCGGTGATGACGATATCATCTTCAATACGAATGCCGATCCCGCGGTACTGTTCCGGCACGTCGGCATCCGGCGCGATGTACAGCCCCGGCTCAACGGTCAGCACCATGCCAGGCTCCAGCACGCGCGAACGTTCCGGACCGTATGCCCCGACGTCATGCACATCCAGCCCCAGCCAGTGGCTCAGGCCGTGCATAAAGTACGGACGATGGGCGTTTTCGGTTATAAGGGTGTCCACATCGCCTTTCAGAATGCCGAGCTTCACCAGCCCGGTAATCATGATGCGCACCACCTCGCCCGTAACCTCCTGGATGGAGGTGCCAGGACGGAACAGCGTCAGCGCGGTCTCCAGAGACTCAAGCACGATGTCATAGATTTCACGCTGCGCGGAGGTGAATTTACCGTTCACCGGGAAGGTACGGGTGATGTCGCCCGCGTAACCCTGATATTCACAGCCGGCGTCAATCAGCACCAGATCGCCGTCGCGCAGTTCACTTTCGTTTTCGGTGTAGTGCAGAATGCAGCCATTTTCCCCGCCGCCTACGATGGTGTTATAGGACGGGAAGCGCGCGCCGTGACGGTTAAATTCATGGTGAATTTCGCCTTCAAGCTGGTACTCGAACATACCGGGACGGCACTTTTCCATGGCGCGGGTATGCGCCAGGGCGCTGATTTCGCCCGCGCGGCGCATCACGTTCAGCTCTTCTTCAGACTTGAACAGGCGCATCTCATGCACCATCGGTCGCCAGTCCGTCAGGGTGGCGGGTGCAGACAAATTCTGACGTGAGCCTTTACGCAGCTTATCCAGCGCGGTGAAAACAATGTCATCCGCATACGCGTATTCGCCCTGGGCGTGATAGAGCACGTCCAGACCGTTCAGCAGTTGGTAGAGCTGCTGGTTGATTTCGCTGTAGGCCAGCGCGCGGTCCACGCCCAGTTTTTCTGGCGCCGCCTCCTGTCCTAAGCGGCGGCCAAACCAGATTTCCGCGGTCAGATCGCGCACGCGGTTAAAAATCACGCTGTGGTTGTGGGTGTCATTGCTTTTAATCAGCACCAGTACCGCTTCCGGCTCGTTAAACCCGGTGAAGTACCAGAAATCACTGCTCTGGCGATAGGGGTATTCGCTGTCGGCGCTGCGCGTCACTTCCGGCGCGGCGAAAATCAGGGCAGCGCTTCCCGGCTGCATTTTTGCCAGCAGCGCCTGACGACGGCGAGAATACTCTTGACTGGAGATAACCATGACACCCTCCTGTGCGTTATTTTTCTTAGTGTAATGTTGGCTTGCGAACTTCCGGCGCGGTCGGCTGCGAGCGCGTAAAGTTGTCGTGGCACAGCAGAGACGCCACGCGTACGTACTCGATAATCTCTTCGAGAGACATCTCCAGCTCCTCCTGGTCTTCGTCTTCATCGTAGCCGAGCTGGGCGATGTTGCGCAGATCGTCGATCGCTTCACCCGCTTCGCCGGTCACTTTATCCAGTTTAGGCTGGGTTACGCCCAGGCCAAGAAGATAGTGGTTTACCCAACCCGCGAGCGCATCAGCGCGATCGAAGACGCTGACATCGTCGCCTTCAGGCAGATAAAGCTGAAAAAGAAAGCCATCGTCTTCCAGGGAATCGCTGGTTGCGGCGTGCATTTTACGCAGCGCTTCCGCCAGTTCGTGGCCAAACGCCAGCCCTTCGTTGGTGAGGTCGTGGATCAGCGGCTGCCATGAGCTGTCGCTGTTTCCGCCGCACAGTATGCCGCTGATCAGACCGTGCATTTCGGCAGGGGTCAGACCGACTCCCTGCTGGTTCAGTAACTGGTTTAAATCCTTGTAACCAGGCATTTCGTTCTGTATAGACATACGCATTCGTCATCAAAGGGAGGATATTCATGATATGCTACCACTTTGGACCCTGGTGATACCAGAAAAGGGCTTGTATCTTCACATCAGGGTAGCTATAGTGTCGCCCCTTCGCAGCCCCCGGGGCAGTATGCGAAGGCAGCGCAGTCAATCAGCAGGAAGGTGGCATGTCTGCACAACCCGTCGATCTCCAGATTTTTGGCCGTTCACTGCGAGTGAATTGTCCGCCTGAACAAAGGGATGCCTTGAATCAGGCTGCGGACGATTTGAATCAGCGGTTGCAAGATCTAAAAGAACGCACTAGAGTCACAAATACTGAGCAGCTGGTTTTCATCGCCGCGTTGAACATCAGCTATGAACTGACTCAGGAAAAAGCGAAGACCCGCGATTACGCGGCAAGCATGGAGCAGCGCATTAAAATGCTCCAGCAGACCATAGAACAGGCATTGCTTGATCAAGGTCGCAGTCCCGAAAGACCGGGACCAAAGTTTGAATAACACTTCTCAGTTGACTATGGTAGAGTAACTGTGAAGACAAAATTTCTCTGAGATGTTCGCAAGCGGGCCAGTCCCCTGAGCCGATATTTCATACCACAAGAATGTGGCGCTCCATGGTTGGTGAGCATGCTCGGTTCGTCCGAGAAGCCTTAAAACTATGACGACACATTCACCTTGAACCAAGGGTTCAAGGGTTACAGCCTGCGGCGGCATCTCGGAGATTCCCTCTCTTTTCTTCTACCGACTACCATGACTCAACTCCCTGAAGTTTCTGCTTCACGCCAGGACATCCGTCAGCTTATTCGCCAGCGTCGTCGCGCCCTAAGCGCCGAGCAACAGGCACAGTTTGCTCAGCAGGCCGCCGCCCGCATGATGGCCTATCCCCCTGTGGTGATGGCAAACACCGTCGCCCTGTTTATCTCGTTTGATGGTGAGCTGGATACCCAACCGCTTATCGACCAGCTCTGGCGCGCCGGGAAAAAAGTTTACCTGCCGGTTCTGCATCCCTTTAGCCCGGGCAATCTGCTGTTTCTGCACTACCATCCGCACAGCGAGCTGGTGGTGAATCGTCTGAAAATCACCGAACCCAAACTCGACGTGCGCGACGTGCTCCCGCTTTCCGGGCTGGATGTGCTGATTACGCCGCTGGTGGCGTTTGACGAGCAGGGCCAGCGATTAGGCATGGGCGGGGGATTCTATGACAGGACGCTACAAAACTGGCAGCAGTACGGATTGCAGCCGGTGGGGTATGCGCATAATTGCCAGGGCGTGGAGGCATTACCCGTAGAGAAATGGGATGTGCCGTTGCCGGCGGTGGTGACGCCCAGTAAAACCTGGACCTGGTAGAACAAAGCCGGGTGGCGGCTACGCCTTACCCGGCCTACATAAATCCTCGAACATTACAGGTCGGGTAAGCGTAAGCGCCACCCGACACACAAACCGCACGACAACTGTAGGTCGGGTAAGGCGCAGCCGCCACCCGACGCCACAGACCGCACCATCAGTACAACAGGCGCGCGCGAATCGTCCCCGGAATGGCCTTCATGCTCTGCAATGCTTTCTCGGCGATGTCTTCATCCGCTTCGATATCAATCACCACATAACCCATCTGCGAGTTAGTTTGCAGATACTGCGCGGCAATGTTAACACCCTGCTCAGCAAAGATCTGGTTGATGGCGGTCAGCACGCCAGGACGGTTTTCGTGGATGTGCAGCAGACGACGCCCACCGTGCAGCGGCAGAGACACCTCCGGGAAGTTCACCGCAGAGAGCGTTGAACCGTTGTCGGAATATTTGCTCAGTTTACCCGCCACTTCCAGGCCGATATTCTCCTGCGCTTCCTGAGTAGAACCGCCGATGTGCGGCGTCAGGATCACGTTGTCGAACTCGCACAGCGGAGAGGTGAACGGATCGCTGTTGGTGGCCGGTTCCGTCGGGAATACGTCAATCGCCGCACCCGCCAGATGCTTACGCTTCAGCGCGTCGCACAGTGCAGGAATATCGACCACCGTGCCGCGCGCGGCGTTGATCAGCAGAGAGCCCGGCTTCATCAGCGCCAGCTCTTCCGCCCCCATCATGTTTTTGGTGGACGCATTTTCCGGCACGTGCAGGCTGACCACGTCGCTCATATTCAGCAGATCAGAGAGATGCTGCACCTGCGTCGCGTTACCCAGCGGCAGCTTGCTTTCGATATCGTAGAAAAACACGTGCATGCCGAGGGATTCAGCCAGAATACCGAGCTGCGTACCGATGTGGCCGTAACCGATAATCCCGAGCTTTTTACCACGCGCTTCGAAAGAGCCCGCAGCCAGCTTATTCCACACGCCGCGGTGCGCTTTGGCGTTAGCTTCCGGAATGCCGCGAAGGAGCAGCAGCAGCTCGCCAATCACCAGCTCCGCCACGGAACGGGTGTTAGAGAACGGCGCGTTAAAGACCGGGATACCACGTTTTGCGGCGGCATTCAGATCAACCTGATTGGTGCCGATGCAGAAACAGCCAATCGCCACCAGCTTTTCCGCCGCAGCAATAACGTCTTCAGTCAGTTGGGTACGGGATCGCAGGCCAATGAAATGGGCATCACGGATGGACGCTTTCAGCTCTTCAGTGTCCAGCGCGCCTTTGTGAAATTCGATGTTGGTGTAGCCTGCTGCGCGAAGGCTATCGAGCGCTTTCTGGTGCACGCCTTCAACCAGCAGGAATTTAATCTTGTCTTTCTCCAGTGATACCTTTGCCATTTACCCGACCCTGTTTTTATCTGAACTGATGTTGTGCTGGATATAAATCCCGTGCAGCCAACATATCAAAAAAAACTATTGCAGCAATATGAACGTTTGCGTCGGCACTCTGAAGAAAAGTCATACAGAGCAAAATGGCAGAGGAAAATGCTGCGGAAAATTACGAACGTGGCAGGATCGGCAAAAGAGGCGGAAAAACGTGACACAAGTCACCGAATTTAGCTTTTCAAAAATTTTTTAGCGGGGGGAGCGCTCCCCCCGTCAGATCATTTTACGATGGTTTTTACACCGTCAGCCGTGCCGATCAGCGCCACGTCCGCGCCACGGTTGGCAAATAACCCTACGGTAACGACGCCTGGAATGCCGTTGATCGCATTTTCCAGCGCAATGGCATCGAGGATCTCAAGGCCGTGAACGTCGAGGATCACGTTGCCGTTGTCGGTCACCACACCCTGACGGTATTCCGGACGACCGCCCAGCTTCACCAGTTGACGAGCCACGGCGCTGCGCGCCATCGGGATCACTTCGACCGGCAGCGGGAAATTCCCCAGAATGTCGACCTGCTTGGAGGCGTCCGCGATGCAGATGAACTTATCCGCAACGGAGGCAATGATCTTCTCGCGCGTCAGCGCCGCGCCGCCGCCTTTGATCATCTGCATATGGCCGTTGATTTCATCCGCGCCATCAACGTAAATGCCCAGACGGTCCACTTCGTTGAGGTCGAAAACGGTGATGCCGAGGCTTTTCAGCTTTTCCGTGGAAGCATCGGAGCTGGAAACCGCGCCCTCGATCTGCCCCTTCATCGTGCCCAGCGCATCGATAAAGTGCGCCGCCGTCGACCCCGTACCAACACCGACAATGGTACCCGGCTGTACGTACTGGAGAGCGGCCCATCCTACTGCTTTTTTCAGTTCATCCTGCGTCATGATCGTTTTGCCTGTGGTGTGAAAACTCAGGGCGCATTATAGAACACGTCGAATGGATTTCGTCTGCCACGAAGGGAAAATTGTGTCATAGTGCAGATTAAGCAAAATTAAGGAGTCAGCCAGAGCAATGAAACGTCCGGACTACAGAACACTACAGGCACTTGATGCAGTTATTCGTGAACGCGGTTTTGAGCGCGCGGCGCAAAAGCTGTGCATCACCCAGTCCGCCGTATCACAGCGTATCAAACAGCTTGAAAACATGTTCGGGCAGCCGCTGCTGGTGCGTACCGTACCGCCGCGTCCGACGGAGCAAGGACAAAAGCTCCTCGCCCTGCTGCGGCAGGTTGAACTGCTGGAAGATGAGTGGCTGGGCGATGAACAGACCGGCTCCACGCCGCTGCTGCTGTCGCTGGCGGTGAACGCCGACAGTCTGGCAACCTGGCTGCTGCCGGCCCTTGCGCCGGTGCTGGCCGACTCCCCTATCCGCCTGAATCTCCAGGTTGAAGACGAGACCCGCACTCAGGAACGCCTGCGCCGTGGCGAAGTGGTTGGTGCGGTCAGTATTCAGCCTCAGGCGTTGCCAAGCTGTCTGGTGGATCAGCTGGGCGCGCTGGATTACCTGTTTGTCGGTTCAAAAGCTTTTGCCGAGCGCTACTTCCCGAACGGTGTGACCCGCGCCGCGCTGCTGAAAGCGCCTGCCGTCGCTTTCGACCATCTGGACGATATGCATCAGGCTTTCCTGCAACAAAACTTCGATCTGCCGCCGGGCAGCGTACCGTGTCATATCGTTAACTCGTCCGAAGCCTTCGTACAGCTCGCGCGTCAGGGAACCACCTGCTGCATGATCCCGCATTTGCAGATTGAGAAAGAGTTGAAAAGCGGTGAGCTGATTGATTTAACCCCGGGGCTGTATCAGCGCCGGATGCTGTACTGGCACCGTTTTGCGCCGGAAAGCCGCATGATGCGCAACGTCACTGACGCGCTGCTGGCGTTTGGGCATAAGGTGTTAAGACAGGATTGAAAAACTAGCCGGGTGGCGGCTTCGCCTTACCCGGCCTACGGGTTACTGAGCGGGCTTTTCAGTCGGCTCCAGCTGGAACACCACATCAACCTGATCGTCGAACTGAATGGTTGGCTGCTCATAGGTTTCCTGAGCAGAAACCGGCGCGGCGTCCGCCTTCATCATCCGAACCATCGGGCTTGGCTGGTAGTTTGAAACGTGGTAGCGCACGCTGTAAACCGGACCGAGCTTGGTCTTGAAGCCGGATGCCAGCTGCTGCGCCTGATGAATGGCATCATCAATCGCCGCTTTACGCGCTTCGTCTTTATATTTCTCCGGTTGCGCAACGCCCAGCGAGACGGAACGAATTTCGTTCAGCCCAGCCTTCAGCGCACCATCCAGCAATCCGTTGAGCTTATCAAGCTGGCGTACAGTCACTTCCACAGTACGCACGGCGCGATAGCCTTTCAGGATGCTTTTGCCGTTCTGGTAGTCGTAATCCGGTTGGGTACGCAGGTTCGCAGAGCTGATGTCTTTTTTCGCGACACCGTTCTGTTCCAGGAAAGAGAGGTATTGCGCAACACGATCGTCTGCCTGTTTCTTGGCGGAAGCAGCATCTTTCGCCGCCACGTTCACTTCAATTGCCAGGGTTGCAACATCCGGTACCGCATCCACGCTTGCCGTGCCTGAAGTGACAATGTGCGGGCCGTTTGGCAGTTCATTCGCCTGCACCGACACCGCACCTAAACTTACTAATGCCGCCAGGGCCATCACCTTAAACTTCACTGTCATTCCTCCATGTTGCGAAGAGTGCCCCACCAACAGGGCTCATGCCAGCAAGCTTAGCGGGTCTTGTTCAGATGTCCATAAGACAACGCTTAGTTGAACAATCCCTGTACGTGATGAATGCCCTCTTTCGCCAGCTGGAAGGCAATAAACCACATCACCAGCCCAACCAGGGTATTGATAATGCGCTGCGCTTTAGCGGTGCGAAGACGTGGCGCCAGCCATGCCGCCAGGATCGCAAGACCAAAGAACCAGAGGAAGGAGGCGCTGACCGTACCGAGCGCAAACCAGCGCTTAGGCTCAACGTCCAGCTGTCCACCCAGGCTGCCGAGCACCACAAAGGTATCAAGGTAGACGTGCGGGTTAAGCCACGTCACGGCGAGCATGGTGACGATAATCTTCCAGCGCCCCTGCTTCATCACTTCGGCGCTCGCCAGCTCAAGATTGCTGCTCATGGCCGTTTTCAGGGCGCCAAACCCGTACCACAGCAGAAACGCTACGCCGCCCCAGGTAACCAGCGCCAGCAGCCACGGCGACTGCATCAGCAAGGCGCTGCCGCCAAAAATCCCGGCGCAAATCAGTAGCAAATCGCTCACCGCGCACAGCAGGGCAATCATCAGATGATACTGGCGGCGAATGCCCTGGTTCATCACAAACGCATTTTGTGGACCAAGGGGAAGGATCATGGCCGCGCCTAACGCAAGCCCCTGAAAATAATAAGATAACATGACGTAATTCTCGCAGAGTTGTCCTGGAGGCAGACTATACTGCGGGAACGACATTAGAGGAAATTGATAATATTAATTGGAGATTAGCCGGGCTAATATAAGAAAAGCCCGGTGTCGCTGACGCTTACCGGGCCTACGTTAAAGCAAATTATTCGGCTGCTTTCTCGCGTTTGAGATTTACGTCCATCTGCGGATAAGGGAAGCTGATACCGTTGGCATCGAAATCACGCTTGATGCGCTCCAGCACGTCCCAGTAAACGTTTTGCAGATCGCCGCTTTTACTCCAGATGCGCACCACAAAATTAATGGATGACGCGCCCAGCTCGTTCAGGCGAACGGTCATTTCGCGATCTTTAAGAATGCGGTCATCTGATTCGATGATATCGGTAATCAGCTTTTTCACCAGCTCAGTATCTGAATCATAGCCAACCCCGATAATGAGTTCATTACGGCGAACCGGTTCACGAGAGAAGTTAGTAATGTTGCCATCAATCACTTTCTTGTTTGGCACAATGACGATTTTGCCGTCTGCCGAACGCAGCGTGGTAGAAAAAATCTGCACGTTCAGCACGGTGCCCGCAGTGCCACCGAGATCAACATACTCTCCGGCACGGAAAGGACGGAACGTCACTAACAGTACGCCAGCTGCAAGGTTAGCCAGCGAGCCCTGAAGAGCGAGACCTACGGCCAGACCAGCGGCACCAAGTACGGCAATGACCGAAGCGGTCTGTACACCGACCCGCCCCATTGCCGCAATGAGGGTAAACGCAATAATCCCGTAACGCACCAGCGCAGATAGGAAATCAGCAACGGTTGCATCGATATGACGGGATAGCATTACGCGATTAACGCCCCGGGAAACCGTGCGGGCAACAATCATCCCCACAATAATAATGGCGATTGCCGCCGCAATATTCACAGCGTAACTAATCAGGAGCGCCTGGTTGCGCACCAGCCAGGAGCCAGCGTTATTGATGCTATCTACAACACCGAGATCTTCCATTTATCTTTCCTTATGCTCATAAAAACCACAAAATCTATCCCACACGGAGACAGGCAGGTCAGTAAAGGGTAAACAAAAAGCCATGATATTGCCAAACAGATCACAAAAACAGAGGCATCAGGCTATTGAAAAGGCATAAAAAAAGGCCCGCATATGCGGACCTTCTTGACGCTATGAACAGCTCAAATTACAGAACGTCAACCGCATTCAGTTCTTTGAATGCCTGCTCCAGACGAGTAATCATAGAAGTCTGGGCAGCGCGCAGCCATACGCGTGGATCGTAGTATTTCTTGTTCGGCTGGTCTTCGCCTTTCGGGTTGCCCAGCTGACCTTGCAGGTAAGCTTCGTTGGTTTTGTAGTATTGCAGGATACCGTCCCAGGTTGCCCATTGGGTGTCGGTATCGATGTTCATTTTCACTACGCCATAGCTTACGGAATCTTTGATTTCCTGAGCAGAAGAACCGGAACCGCCGTGGAAGACGAAGTTCAGGCTGTTGTGCGGCAGGTTGTGTTTCTTAGACACGTATTCCTGAGAATCACGCAGGATGGTCGGGGTCAGAACCACGTTACCTGGTTTGTATACGCCGTGTACGTTACCGAAGGACGCTGCGATGGTGAAGCGTGGGCTGATTTTGCTCAGCTCGGTGTAAGCGTAATCAACGTCTTCTGGCTGAGTGTACAGAGCAGAAGCGTCCATGTGGCTGTTGTCCACACCGTCTTCTTCACCGCCGGTGCAACCCAGTTCGATTTCCAGGGTCATGCCCATTTTGGACATACGCGCCAGGTACTTAGAG
The DNA here is from genome assembly GCF_050031515.1 of Enterobacter cloacae complex sp. 397G4. NCBI lineage: Bacteria > Pseudomonadati > Pseudomonadota > Gammaproteobacteria > Enterobacterales > Enterobacteriaceae > Enterobacter > Enterobacter cloacae complex sp. 397G4. The sequence continues at coordinate 3,987,423 of NZ_JBLGWE010000001.1, forward strand.
CAGATCTCGATGTTTTCTTCCAGAGACTCTTCGGACAGGTCGATCATGTGAGATGAGAACAGTGGCTTACCGGTTGCTGCGAAGTGTTTTTCACCTGCGTCCAGCAGACCGTCGATCCATGGCAGCAGTTTTTTCGCGCAGTGGTCAGTGTGCAGGATAACCGGAACACCGTAGTGCTCAGCCATCTGGTGAACGTGATGTGCGCCAGAGATAGCACCCAGGATAGCAGCGCCCTGAGGAACGTCAGTTTTCACGCCTTTACCTGCGATGAACGCAGCGCCGCCGTTAGAGAACTGAACGATAACCGGTGCTTTAACTTTTGCAGCGGTTTCCAGTACGGCGTTGATGGAGTCGGTACCTACGCAGTTAACTGCTGGCAGTGCGAAGTTGTTTTCTTTAGCTACCTGGAACACTTTCTGTACGTCATCACCAGTGATAACGCCAGGTTTTACGAAATCAAAAATTTTAGACATGTTGCTTAGTCCTGTATCTTCGGCCGTTAGAAAAGGTGCGAGCTCTGATAAGCGCGCTGAAAATTGGGCAGGTTTCCCTGCCCCTGAATGGCTTACTTCTTAGCGCGCTCTTCGAGCATTGCTACTGCTGGCAGGACTTTACCTTCCACGAATTCGAGGAATGCGCCGCCACCAGTGGAGATGTAGGAGATCTTGTCAGCGATACCGAACAGATCGATAGCTGCCAGGGTGTCACCACCGCCTGCGATAGAGAACGCTTCGCTGTCTGCGATAGCGTTAGCCACGATCTCAGTCCCTTTGCGGAAGTTCGGGAATTCGAACACGCCGACAGGACCGTTCCACAGGATAGTTTTTGCGTTTTTCAGGATTTCAGCCAGTTTCTGTGCAGAAACGTCGCCCAGGTCCAGAATCTGCTCTTCATCTTTGATGTCGTTAACAGACTTCAGGGTTGCAGTAGCAGTTTCGGAGAACTCGGTAGCTACACGAACGTCAGTTGGAACCGGGATATCACAGGTGCTCAGCAGACGTTTGGCTTCGTCAACCAGATCCGCTTCGTACAGGGATTTACCCACGTTGTGGCCTTGCGCAGCAACGAAGGTATTCGCGATACCACCACCAACGATCAGCTGGTCAGCGATTTTGGACAGGGAATCCAGTACGGTCAGTTTGGTAGAAACTTTAGAACCACCAACGATAGCGACCATTGGACGAGCAGGTTCTTTCAGAGCTTTACCCAGCGCTTCCAGTTCGTCAGCCAGCAGCGGACCTGCACAGGCGACGTCTGCGAATTTACCGATACCGTGGGTAGATGCCTGCGCACGGTGAGCCGTACCGAATGCATCCATCACGAATACGTCGCACAGCGCAGCGTATTTTTTGGACAGGGTTTCGTCGTCTTTCTTTTCGCCTTTGTTGAAGCGAACGTTTTCCAGAACAACCAGCTCACCTTCGGCAACTTCCACGCCGTCCAGGTAATCTTTCACCAGGCGAACCGGGCTGGACAGTTTGTCTTTCAGGTAATTAACAACCGGCAGCAGAGAGAACTCTTCGTTGTACTCGCCTTCAGTTGGACGGCCCAGGTGGGAGGTGACCATCACTTTAGCGCCCTGCTTCAGAGCCAGTTCAATGGTTGGCAGAGATGCACGGATACGCGCGTCGCTGGTCACTTTGCCATCTTTAACCGGTACGTTCAGATCGGCACGGATGAAAACGCGTTTACCTGCCAGATCCAGATCGGTCATCTTAATTACAGACATGGTGAATCCTCTCGTTGATTCTTAAAGTTTTGCAAGCGCAAGGTGCGCTCTACCTGAAACCTTTTGCGGCCATGGCTAACGTGGTGTCGAGCATTCGGTTAGCAAAGCCCCATTCGTTATCACACCAGACCAGCGTCTTGATAAGGTGCGCACCACTGACTCGCGTCTGCGTGCCATCCACGATGGCGCTGTGCGGGTCGTGGTTAAAATCTACTGAGACCAACGGTAATTCCGTATAGTCAACTATACCATGAAATGCTCCCTGTGCCGCTTTTTGCAGCAACAGGTTGACTTCACAGGCTTTTACCGGTTTTTTCACCGTCACGCTAAGATCGATTGCGGTGACGTTTATCGTCGGCACGCGCACGGCAATCGCTTCGAAACGGTCGTTAAACTGCGGGAAAATACGGGTGATCCCGGCAGCCAGTTTCGTATCCACCGGAATGATGGACTGGCTCGCTGCGCGAGTGCGCCGTAAATCCGGATGGTAGGCGTCGATGACCTGCTGATCGTGCATGGCGGAGTGAATCGTGGTCACGGTGCCGGATTCAATGCCATACGCATCGTCTAACAGTTTAATGACCGGAATAATGCAGTTGGTGGTGCAGGAGGCGTTGGAGACAATGCGGTGTTCAGCTTGCAGCTCGTGCTGGTTGACGCCAAACACGACGGTGGCGTCGAGGTCGTTACTGCCGGGATGGGAGAACAGCACTTTTTTCGCGCCAGCATTCAGATGCGCTTCGCCATGTTCACGGTTACCGTACACGCCGGTACAGTCCAGCACCACATCCACACCCAGTTCGCGCCAGGGCAGCCCTTCAATACTGTTCTCATGCAGCACGCGGATGGCATCGTCGCCGACGAACAGCTGTTCCCTTTCCTGGCGAACGTCCCAGGCAAAGCGACCGTGGCTGGTATCATATTTCAACAAATGCGCCATGCCCGCAGCATCCGCCAGTTCATTGATTGCCACCACGGTGATTTCCGCACGACGCCCGGATTCATATAAAGCACGAACCACGTTGCGTCCGATGCGACCGAAGCCATTAATCGCTACGCGTACGGTCATAGATCTCCTGCAAAGCTATCCCTGAGTTTGAGGTGGCTGAAAGAGTAATCCAGCGACGCCCGAAGGGGAATCCTTGCTGTCACAAACTGCGATTGATTGGTCAATTGTCGAACATTTAATCGACTGAAACGCTTCAGCAAGAATAAGCGAATCGGGGAATAAAAGGAATCTCTGTCCAGATGAATAAGCGAGCTATATGACTTGCATCACATTTTCGGTGGAATAATTTACAGAGCAGTTACATGTCTGAGGAATCGTGCATACAAAAAAGCCGGGTGGCGCTAACGCTTACCCGGCCTACATTTTATGCCATTTGTAGGCCCGGTAAGCGTTAGCGCCACCGGGCAAAACGGCAATTACAGCAGTTCTTTCGCCTTAGCGACAACGTTCTCAACGGTGAAGCCGAACTCTTCAAACAGCTGTTCAGCTGGCGCAGACTCACCAAACGTGGTCATACCGACGATAGCGCCGTTCAGACCCACGTATTTGAACCAGTAGTCAGCGATACCCGCTTCCACCGCCACGCGAGCGGAGACCGCTTTAGGCAGTACGGATTCGCGGTACGCGGCATCCTGCTTGTCGAACGCATCGGTAGACGGCATGGAGACCACACGCGCTTTCACGCCTTCGGCAGTCAGTTTTTCCCATGCGGCAACGGCCAGTTCAACTTCAGAACCGGTCGCGATGAAGATCAGCTCAGGCTGGCCTGCGCAATCTTTCAGCACGTAACCACCGCGCGCGATGTTCGCCAGCTGCTCTGGGGTACGCTCCTGCTGCGCCAGGTTCTGACGGGAGAGGATCAGTGCGGTCGGGCCATCATGACGCTCAGCGCCGTATTTCCACGCCACCGCAGATTCAACCTGGTCACATGGACGCCATGTGCTCATGTTCGGGGTCACGCGCAGAGAAGCCACCTGCTCTACTGGCTGGTGGGTAGGACCGTCTTCGCCCAGACCGATGGAGTCGTGGGTGTAGACCATCACCTGACGCTGTTTCATCAGCGCAGCCATACGCACGGCGTTACGTGCATATTCCACAAACATCAGGAAGGTAGAGGTGTACGGCAGGAAGCCACCGTGCAGAGCGATACCGTTGGCAATCGCGGTCATCCCGAATTCACGTACACCGTAATGGATGTAGTTACCGGCAGTATCTTCGTTGATTGGCTTAGATCCGGACCACAGGGTCAGGTTTGATGGCGCCAGGTCAGCGGAGCCGCCGAGGAATTCTGGAAGCAGAGGGCCAAACGCTTCGATCGCATTCTGAGATGCTTTACGGCTGGCGATCTTGGCTGGGTTCGCCTGCAACTTCGCGATGAACTCGTTCGCTTTCGCGTCGAAGTCAGACGGCATGTCGCCTTTCATACGACGGGTGAATTCAGCCGCTTCCTGAGGGAAGGCTTTCGCGTATGCCGCGAACTTCTCGTTCCAGGCCGCTTCTTTCGCCTGGCCCACTTCTTTCGCATCCCACTGAGCGTAGATTTCAGACGGGATTTCGAAGGCAGGGTGTTTCCAGCCAAGTGCTTCACGGGTCAGTGCAATTTCCGCGTCGCCCAGCGGTGCGCCGTGGGAGTCATGAGTGCCCGCTTTGTTCGGAGAACCGAAGCCGATGATGGTTTTGCACATCAGCAGGGACGGTTTGTCGGTCACGGCGCGCGCTTCTTCTACGGCACGTTTAATCGAGTCAGCATCGTGGCCATCAACGCCGCGCACAACGTGCCAGCCGTAGGCTTCGAAACGTGCGGCGGTGTCGTCAGTGAACCAGCCTTCAACATGACCGTCGATGGAGATGCCGTTGTCGTCGTAGAACGCAACCAGTTTACCCAGCTTCAGGGTGCCTGCCAGGGAGCACACTTCGTGAGAAATGCCCTCCATCATGCAGCCGTCGCCCAGGAAGGCGTAGGTGAAGTGGTCAACGATGTCGTGGCCAGGACGGTTAAACTGCGCCGCCAGGGTCTTCTCTGCAATCGCCATCCCTACGGCGTTAGCGATGCCCTGACCCAGCGGACCGGTAGTGGTTTCAACGCCAGCGGTGTAGCCCACTTCCGGGTGACCTGGAGTTTTGGAGTGCAGCTGACGGAAGTTTTTCAGCTCTTCGATTGGCAGATCGTAGCCAGTGAGGTGCAGCAGGCTGTAGATCAGCATAGAGCCGTGGCCGTTAGACAGCACGAAACGGTCGCGGTCTGCCCATGCCGGGTTCTGCGGGTTGTGGTTAAGGAAATCACGCCACAGGACTTCGGCGATGTCAGCCATGCCCATAGGGGCGCCCGGGTGGCCGGATTTGGCTTTCTGTACTGCGTCCATGCTCAGCGCACGAATAGCATTAGCAAGCTCTTTACGTGAGGACATTTTAACTCCAGATCGGACTGTTAAAGGCCATGCCCTTGACGACAGCGCGTTTTGGGCTACGCCGGAAAAAAGTGCCAACAATGTAACCCAAGCCGCAGGGCATGTACATGGACCATTCTTTTGCAGCTTAAGAAATCTCTGGATCATGCTCGCATGTTGCGCAATCTGCTCGCCCGCCTCTGTCGATATTCCTTATACTTAGCCCGACACCGGCTTCGTTGACGGTGCATTTTTCGGAATTAATTCAGATTAACGAGTACGGAAGCAACATCATGAAAATGCGTGCAATCGGGCTGGCTGTGGGAACAACGCTCCTGCTAAGCGGCTGTCAGAATATGGATTCTAACGGCCTGATGACCTCAGGCGCAGAAGCTTTTCAGGCCTACTCATTGAGCGATGCGCAGGTGAAAGCGCTGAGCGACGAGGCCTGTAAGGATATGGATGGAAAAGCTACGCTTGCCCCGGCAAACAGCACCTACACGCAACGTCTGAACAAGATTGCTTCCGCGCTGGGCGACAACATTAACGGTCAGCCGGTGAACTACAAGGTGTATATGGCGAAAGACGTCAACGCCTTTGCGATGGCGAACGGCTGTATTCGCGTTTACAGCGGCCTGATGGACATGATGACCGACAACGAAGTGGAAGCGGTGATCGGCCATGAAATGGGTCACGTTGCACTGGGTCACGTGAAGAAAGGGATGCAGGTTGCGCTGGGCACCAATGCCGTGCGCGCAGCGGCGGCCTCTGCGGGCGGCATCGTCGGCAGCCTGTCCCAGTCGCAGCTGGGCGACGTGGGCGAAAAACTGGTGAACTCGCAGTTCTCCCAGCGTCAGGAGTCGGAAGCGGATGACTACTCTTACGATCTGTTGCGCAAACGCGGCATCAATCCATCGGGTTTAGCTACCAGCTTCGAAAAACTGGCGAAACTGGAGGAGGGCCGTCAAAGCTCCATGTTTGACGATCACCCGGCTTCGGAAGAGCGTGCACAGCATATTCGCGACCGTATGGCGGCAGACGGAATTAAATAATTTCAGAAGGAGGCAGTTTTGCCTCCTTTTTATTTCGCATGAATTGTTAACTTAAAAGCACGTATCGATAACACCCCTGAAAGCCCCGCCAAATCTGCCCTGTCACACTGAAATGTCTGGTCACATAATTATTGCAAAGGTAACTTTTTCCGGTAATTATCTCTTCCGCAGTTATTAAAATTAATATATCCAGACAGAGACGTTCCCTCCGTGAAAAAAGAATTATCATTAATTGCTTTAAGTTTATTTGCCGCATTACCTGCCGCCGCAAGCCAGCAATCCGACAGCAAGGGTTTTATTGACGACAGCCATCTGGATCTGTTTTTACGCAATGCGTATATCAGCCGCGACTACCATCAGGGCCAGCAGGACAAAGCCGAATGGGGTCAGGGGGTCATCGCCACGTTTGCATCCGGCTATACCGAAGGGCTGGTGGGCTTCGGCGTGGACGGTATCGCGCAGTATGGCGTGCGTCTGGACGGTGGCCGCGGCAAGAGCGGCGCGGGCGGCATCGACTTCTTTAAGCAGGAAGACGACGGCCGGGCAAAATCCGATCTGGCAAAGTTTGGCGCGACGGCCAAAATGCGCATCTCCAATACCGTGCTGAGCTACGGGAACCAGCGTCCTGAACTGCCAATCATTACATCCGACAGCTCCCGCCTGCTGTTTGAAAGCTACACCGGCACCCTGCTGACCTCGAAAGAGATCGACGGTCTGGAAGTCAACGCCGGTTACTTCACAGACGAGCAGCGTAAAAGCGATGACCGCCACGACAGCGGACTGAAGAGCCTCTCCTTCGGCGGTGCGAGCTATCAGTTTAACGACCAGTTCAGCGGCGCGCTGTACGCCTCTCATAACGAAGAGGTGATGAACAAGCAGTACCTGGGCATGAACTTCAAACAGCCGTTCAGTACCGGGCAGCAGCTGGTGCTCGACTTCAACGGCTATAACTCCCGTCTCGACCAGCATTACGCGGACAGCCTCGACACGGGCCGCAGCAACACCATCTGGAGCCTGGCAGCGAGCTATATCTGGGACATTCACACGTTCAAAGTGGCGTACCAGCAGAGCAGCGGCAGTACCGGCTACAACTACGGCGGCTATCGCGACAAAGGCGGCGTGGGTGACGGCGGTAACACCATCTGGCTGGCGAACTCCTACTGGTCTGATTTCAACGGCGAAGATGAACGTTCCTGGCAGGCATCCTACGGTCTGGACTTTGGCGGCCTTGGTTTACCGGGCCTGAGCTGGACCACCGCCTACGTGCGCGGCGATAACATCAAAACCTCTGAAACCAGCAATGGCAAAGAGCACGAGTGGTTTAACCAGATCCAGTACCAGGTGCAGGATGGCCCGGCGAAAGATCTGAAGCTGAAGCTGCGCTACTCCGTACTGCGCGTCTCCAGCAACGCCAGCGAGTACAACGTGGGCGGGGACGAGATCCGCGCTTACGTGGAATACCCGTTTAACGTGTTCTGATTTACCCCCTCACCCTAACCCTCTCCCAAAGGGAGAGGGAACGCTGTCACCCTCTCCCTTTGGGAGAGGGCTGGGGTGAGGGCTTCAGACCGCACTGCACTGCTAGTAAAGCGTCTTCTGCGGCGGCCCCGCAAACTTAAGGGCGCCAATCTGCCCCATCCGCACTTCCACTACCGACGGCCCCGGCATCGCCAGCGCCTCCGTCATCACCGCATCAAAATCCTCTGCCCGCTCAACGCTCCACGCCTGAAGGCCAATCGCCTGCGCCAGCAGGGTAAAGTCCGGCGTATGCAGTTCGTTATAGTACTGACGCCCGCCGAAATACTTATCCTGAATACCGCGCATCACCCCGTAGCCGCCGTCGTTCATGACCAGCAGCGTCACGTTGGCTTTCTCCTGCGCCAGCGTCGCCAGCTCGCCTAAATTGAGGCTAAGGCCGCCGTCGCCCACCAGCCCCACCACCTTGCGCTGCGGGTTGGCAATCGCGGTGCCGATCGCCATCGGCAGCCCCATACCAATCGCCCCGGCGAGGGAGTGAATGTTCATCAGCGGACCGTTAGCCCTGAACAGGCGGCTACCCCACAGGCTGCCGGACACGGTGATATCGCGCACCAGCAGGCCATCTTTCGGCAGCGCTTTCTCGATGGCATCGTTGAGCTTCGCGTAGGCGCCGCACTGCTCGCGCAGCCCCTGTTCGGCTTGCTCAACCGCCTGCTGCACCTGCATATCCCACTGTGCGTTGCCCCACTCGCGGCCCTGAATTTTGTCTGCAAGCGCGCCAAGCACCGCTGAACAATCGGCTATCAACGTGCTATCCATCAGGTAGTTACGGCTTGCTGCCGCCGGGTCGATATCGATCTGCACCCGCGGGGAAGGCAGCTCAAGCGTCCAGGAACGGGTTTCGTTGCTGCGCAGGCGAGAACCGGCCACCAGCGTAAAATCACACTGCGCAATCAGCGCCTCAACCGACGGCGAGTTGTGAAACGCCCGCAGGCTGGCGCGGTGGCTGTCCGGCAGCACGCCGCGCGCATGGGTGCTGGAAATCACGGTGATGCCCGCATCCGCCAGCGTTTTAACCGCGTCTGCGCTGCCCAGCGCCCCGCCCCCCAGCCACAGCAGCGGCTGTTTCGCCTGTTTGAGCTGCGCCCACAGCGCGTCCACCATTCCGGTATCCACGGCTGGAACCGATGCCGGTTTAACCGGATTAGTCACCAGCGACAGCGGAATTTTGGCGCCCTGAATATCAATCGGGATTTCCACCGAGACCGGTCCGCACGGCGGGGTCTGCGCGTCCTGGATAGCTTTATGCAGAATGGCTGTCGCCTGATTCGCATTGCTGATGCGGTACGCCCGTTTTGAGCTGGCCTTCAGGAAGGTCAGCTGGTCACGGGTTTCATGGATAAACCCGGTGTCGGCGTCCAGCCAGGCTTTCTCAACCTGCCCGGTTAAATGCAGCAGCGGCGTGCAGGCATTCATGGCTTCCACCAGCGCGCCTACCGCATTACCCGCCCCCGCGCCGGTGCTGGTCAGCGCCACGCCGAGGCCGGAAAAGCGCCCGTGGGCATCGGCCATGGTGACGGAACCGGCTTCACCGCGCGCGGGCACAAAGCGGATATTGCCCCGCTGCCCAACCGCATCCGCGATCGGCAGGTTGTGAATAGAGATGACGCCGTAGATGGCCTCAACCTGATACTGCTCCAGCGTTCTGGCGATGGCGTCGCCGACGGTTATCATTTCACTCATTGCTCACCCTTTCTCAGTCGCACCAGTGGTTGACGCTGTTACCCGTCGCCAGATAAATGCTCTTTTGTTGCATCCAGGCTTTCAGCCCCTGAATACCCTTCTCGCGGCCCAGACCGCTCTCTTTAAAGCCCCCGAACGGGGTCGAAATCGCAAAGACTTTGTAGGTGTTGATCCACACCGTGCCAGCCTCCAGCTGCTCGCTGAGACGCAGGGCGCGCCCGGTATCGCGCGTCCAGATCCCCGCCGCCAGGCCGTAAACCGAGTCGTTCGCCTCGCGGATAAGCGTGGCTTCATCGCCAAACGACATCGCCACCAGCACCGGGCCGAAGATCTCTTCCTGACAGGCGCGGGCGCTGTTGCTCAGCCCTTCGATAATCGTGGGCAGGAAAAAGCTGCCGTTTGCCAGAGCGGGATCGGCGGGTATCTCACCGCCGCACAGCACGCGGCCCCCTTCGCGCTTCGCCAGTTCGACGTACTCGATCACGCTCTGGCGATGTTTTTCGCCGATCAGCGGTCCGACATGCACGCCGTCGGTAAACGGGTGTCCGACGCGCAGCCCGCGAGTTAATTCCAGCAGCCTCGCCATCAGCGGGGCGTAAATGCTCTCGTGGATAAACAGCCGCGACCCGGCGATACACGCCTGCCCCGCCGAGCTGAAAATGCCATAGCAGATCCCGCGCGCGGCCTGTTCGATATCAGCATCCTCCAGCACAATAGTCGGCGATTTGCCGCCCAGCTCCAGCGAGGCCGGGATCAGTTTTTCCGCCGCCACGTGCGCCAGATGGCGGCCCGTGGTGGTTCCACCGGTAAAGGAGATTTTGCGCACGCGAGGATGGCGCGCCAGCGCATCGCCAATCACCGAGCCTTTGCCCGGCAGCACGCTCAGCAGCCCGGCAGGCAGCCCGGCCTGTTCAAAAATCCGCGCCAGCTCCAGCGCCATCAGCGGCGTGGCTTCGGCCGGCTTGAGGATCACCGCGTTTCCGGCGGCAATCGCCGGTGCGACCTTCTGCATTTCGCTGGCAATCGGCGAGTTCCACGGCGTGATGGCCGCTACCACGCCGAGCGGCTCATAGCGGCTCAGCGTCAGCAGATCCGGCTGGCGCGGCGTGGGCAGTTCCCCTTCCAGCAGCTCGCAGGCGGCGGCAAAGTAGCGCGCCGTTCCCGCCGCGCTCATCACCAGCCCGCGCGCTTCCGCCAGCGGCTTGCCGTTATCACGGCTCTGCATCTGCGCCAGCGCGTCGACGCGGGATTCAATGAGATCGGCAACCTTATGCAGGATCTTCGCGCGCATATGCGGCAGGCTGTTACGCCATGCGGGATCGCGCCAGGCGCGCTCTCCGGCGTCTACCGCCTCCTCCAGGTCATCCAGACTGGCGGCGTTCAGCGTCGCGTTGATCGACCCGTCTGCCGGGAAGTGGCTCTGCATCGGGTTGCCGCCGCCGTGTCGCCACTGGCCGCCGATAAAAATCTTCAGATCGTCCATCGTCTCTCCTCAGCTCAGGGCCAGCTCGCGGCAGGCGCGCACCGCGCTCAGTGCCGCCAGGGTGGAGGTTTTAGGATTAGAAGCCAGCGGCAGTCCGCTCAGCTCCAGATGAAACTCGCCGAACAATCCTTCCACATGGAGCGTGTGGGTATTGCGTTTCGTTGCCGGGTCAACCATCAGCTGCACGCGGGTGTCGTCCATCCCGACGCCGCCGAGCGCCACGGTCGCCGCCACGTTGGCGTTCGCCGGGAACAGCCGCGCCGCCTCGCGGGCGCTGCCTTCAAAAAAGACCTTTTCCTCTGTCACCGCATTCAGATCGATAAGCTGCTCAGCATAGCTGCCGCGCCAGCTGGCCGGGCTTTTGCGCGACTGATAGGTAACGCGCTCAAGGCCGCCCTCTTTCGCCGCCGCCAGCCCGTCGATACCGGCCACCGCACCGGAAAGCAGGGTCATTTTTCCGCCCGCAGCGAGCAGACGCTGCTCCAGCGCGCTGTCCGCCAGCGCGCCGGTGGAAATGACGGCCAGATGCCAGCCGCGACGCAGGATCTCTTCCCCGTACTGGGCCACCGCCTGCTGGCTGGCGCATTCCAGCACCAGATCCGGCGTTTGTGCGCACGCCATCGGCGACGTCAGCGCCTCAACAGCATCGCCAAACTGGTCGTGAATGGCGGCATGGTGAGACGCGCGCGCCACGATCCAGCCGATAGCCACGCCGGCGGGCAGGCGCTCAATCACCGCCTGTGCCATGGCGCCAAAACCAATCAACATTACCTTTTTCATGATGTGTCCTTACAAATGGCGGCAGAAGCCGCCGGAAACGTCCAGCGCCGCGCCGGTGGTAAACGAGGCCAGCGGCGAAGCGAGGAACAGCAGCGCCTGCGCGGGCTCCTGCGGCTTGCCGAGGCGCGCCATCGGAATGCCGCGCTTGCGCGCGATATCCGCCGTCCACTCCGGCCAGCTCTGGCTTTTGTCCGCCCGGTTTTCAAAGCGGCGCTGCCACTGGCCGGATTCCACCATGCCGAGCAGAATGGAATTGACGCGAATACCTTTGCCCACCAGCTCTTTCGACAGCGTCAGCGTCATGTTCAGCAGCGCGGCACGAGCGGCAGAGGTGGCGATCATGTGCTCCTCCGGCTGTAGCGCCAGCAGGGAGTTCACACAGGTAACAGAGGCAATGTCGGACTGCTCCAGCAGAGGCTGAAACGCCTGCACCGGGTTAATCACCCCGAACAGTTTGAGTTCGGCTTCGTGCAGCCACGCCTCGCGCGGGGTATCATGGAAGTGCGCCACGTAGCCCTGCCCGGCGTTGTTGATCAGCATATCCGCCGCGCCAAAGCGCGCCTGCACCGCATCCGCAAAGGCCTGAACTTCGTCGGCGTTCAGCACGTCGCAGCGGTAAGCAAAAATCTCCCCGTGAGGAAATTCGTTTTGCAGCGTCGCATGGGCGCTGGCGAGCCGGTCCGGGTCACGGCCGCAGAAGGCGACTTTCGCCCCTTCGCCCAGCAGCAGGCGCAGCGTTTCAAAGCCAATGCCGGAAGAACCGCCGGTAACGACCGCTACGCGCCCGTCAATTTGTGCATTCATCGCGCACCTCTTCGTTAATGCGTAAAAGCTGTTGGTTGAAAAACGCGTCGTTATCGAGATAGCTGGCGTGCCCGGCCTGCGGAATGGCGATAAACGGCATGCCGTAGCGCAGCGCCAGCCCCTGAACCAGTTCCGGCTGGGTGATGGCATCCTGCTCGCCGCACCAGACTTCAAAACTGCCGGAATAACGCTTTAGCCAGCCGTGGATATCGTCATGTGCCAGCATCCACGCGGCAGCGAGATAGCCTTCCGGGCGCAGCGCCCGCATGCCCGCCGCGACGGTGGCGATATCTTCCGCGCGCGCGCCGGGGCGCAGCAGCTTCGCGGCGCGGGTCTGGGCGAGGATGTCGCCCCCCAGCGCCATCTGCTGCTCGCGGTTGCGCCAGACCTGCTCCCGCTGCTCCGGCGCGGCATTGCCGTACCCCTGTGCGGCGTCGGCCAGCACCAGATGGATGACGCGCTCAGGGAACTTCGCGGCAAAGGCGCTGGCCACCAGCGCCCCCAGGGAATGGCCGATCAGCACTGTCTGCCAGACACCGGCGCGATCCAGCATGGCCGCCAGCGCGTCGGCGTAATCCCCCGCGTTCGCCCGCGCTACGGCCAGCATCGGGCTTTCGCCGTAACCGGGCATGTCCCACGCCAGTACGCGAAAACCGTTCAGCGCCATCTGCTTGTGCCAGGAGGCGGCGCCGGAGCTGATCCCGTGCAGCAGCATAAGCGGAATGCCGCTTCCCTGTTCACGAAAACCCGTCATGGCGCCCCCTTAGTTCCGCTTCACTTTTGAAAGCGGATGGTCGGACGGATAGGTTGGGATTTCCGGCTTGTTGGTCCCCAGCATGACGCACATCAGCGCTTCTTCTTCGCCGTGGTTAAACAGGCCGCGATAGATGCCCGGCGGAACGGAGATCAGGTCACGCTCGCGCAGCACGGTTTCGGTGTAGTTGTCGCCGTCCTGGATCATCAGCGTGATCTGCCCCTTGAGCATGAAGAACACCTCTTCCACGTCGTCGTGCAGGTGCAGCGGCCCTTCGCACTTCGACGGCAGCACCATGGTGGAGAAGGTAAAATGGTCCGCCTGCACGGTGTTGGTGTCGTTCGCCACGCCGGTTGCGCCGGTGCCGATGTAGCGCATCTGCGCCCGGCGATATTTCGGGTCAAAATCGGCCTGGAACTTCAGCGCGTTCCAGTCGTATTTACGGCCTTCGAAGCGCGCGATGCGCGACTCGACCCACTCTTCCATCGTCAGATGGTCGGGTTTGATGCCCGTTTTGTTGGTTACGGTTGAATCAGTCATGACACTCTCCTCAGTAACGTCTCAGCAGCGGCAGTAACAGGACGCAGCCCACCGCCGCCATCACCGCCAGAAAAATCAGCCCGGAATCCATGCTGTGGGTGAAGGCGATAAGCGCGCCCATCACCGCCGGCGACAGCGCGCCCGCAAAGTTTCCCAGCCCGTTGAAGATGCCGCCCGCCGTGGCGCTCACCCGGGGATGGGTGGCCTTCGCCAGCAGGGCGAAAATGTTGGGCGCGCCTGTGCCCCACATGAAGGTGCTAAAGCTCATCGCCGCGATGACGGCCAGCGGGGTATCGAGGTGCATCACCGCCGCCAGCCCCACCGCCGCCCCCGCCATCGAGATAAAGCAGGCCGCCGCGCGCTTATCGACCCTGTCCGAGAGCCACGCGCCAATCACTTCCCCCGCCAGCATGGCGATGAACGGCATCGACGACAGCCAGCCTGCATGCTCCAGATGAATGCCTTTGCCTTTGATCAGGTAGCCCGGCAGCCAGCCGTTGATGCCCCACAGATAGGTCAGGAAAGCGATGTTAAAGATGCAGATGATCCAGAAGTGCGGGCTGACGAACAGCTCACGCCGCGCCGCGCGCCGCTCGTCCCGGGACGCCTGCGAGGTGCCGGGTTTTGCCTCCAGGCGGATCCCGCGCAGACCAATACGCACAAAGATAAGCACCGGCACGGTAAGCATGGCCATCACAAAGAAAGTGCTCTGCCAGCCAAAGGTGTTCAGCAGCCAGAGGGAGAGCGGGAAGCCAATCGCCGCGCCAACCGGGGTGCCCAGCAGCCACAGCATGGTGGCGCGTGCCTGTAAATGCTGCGGGAAGTTGTGACGTACGATGGCGAAGGCCAGCGGGAACAGCGGTCCTTCCGCCACGCCCAGCAGAATACGCAGGACGATCATCAGCGTGTAGTTATGGGTAAAGCCCATCGCCACCATCAGCACGCACCACACCGCCATCATCCCGGTGAGCAGGCGCAGCGGCGCGATTTTGTCGCCTAAACCGCTTAAAAACACCGATGAGAAGCCATAGCTCAGCAGGAAAGCGCTCATCAAAATGCCGAGACGCGTGGTGTCGAAATCAATGCCCATCGCCTGCTGGAAATGGGTATCCGAAAAGAGCGCCGCGATGCTGATTTTGTCGAAAAACGCCAGCAGCACGCAGGCCAGCAGCGACAGCGGGATGGCCCAGCGCACCGCTTTTTCGGGCGAGCGGGTCCCCTCACCGCTCGCCTCAACCGGCGCGGTGTTAGTCTCTAGTGTGGTCATCTCTCCCCCTACGGGTGCGGGTTAGCTATCGCAGTGACATCAGTGAAAAGGTCGGGTCGGCGAGCGGCACGTCGGACAGATCCCGCCCCGCCGCCATCCAGCGCTTCGCCAGCTTGACGGTACGCGCATCGTCGAACGCCACCAGCTGCGTCAGCCTCCCGTTGTCGTCCAGCGAGAAGTACAGCGCCTCTTCACGCACGACCGTTCTGCTGCCTGGCTGCGGAATACCGAGGATCTGAATATTGTGCTGGTATTGATCCGACCATAGCCACGGCGCGTCGTCATAGCCCGGCGCATCGGGGTTGAGCATCGCTTTCGCCGTCGCCACCGCCTGGTTCTGGGCGAAGGCCCAGGATTGGATGCACAGCCCGTAGTGATGGTGCTGGGCGACATCGCCTGCGGCAAAGATGAACGGATCCGAGGTGCGCCCCTGGGCATCCACCACGATCCCGCGCCCGGTTTTCAGCCCCGCATCGCGCGCCAGCTCCAGATTGAGATCGACGCCGATCCCCACCACCACCGCATCAAAGGTTTCACGCTGGCCGTCGCAGTGGATGACCGGCAGGCCGCCGTCGTCCTCCAGCTCCAGCGCGCCGCAGCCGGTACGGATATCCACCCCCTGCTCGCGGTGGATGGCCTCCAGGCGCTGCGACACCTCGCAGCTCACCGAGCGCATGCACAGGGCAGGCTGCTGCTCGAACAGCGTGACCGCCACGCCGCTTTTCCGCGCCGAGGCAGCAATCTCCAGTCCGATCCAGCCGCCGCCGACAATCGCCAGTTTTTTACTTTCCGCCAGACGCGCCTTCAGACGCTGCGCGTCCTGCCAGTGGCGCAGGGTATAGACCTGCGGATGGCTGGCCCACGCCTGCGAAGGCAGGCGCGCCCGACCGCCGGTAGCGATTAAAAGGATGTTGTAACTAAGCTGCTCGCCGTTGCTAAGAACGACTTTTTTCTCATCGCGATCGACCGCTTCAGCACGCAGCGGCCGGTACCAGGTCAGGTTCAGGGCCTGCTGCGCCTCGTCGCTAAACAGGCGCGGAAGCCCCGCGTCCGACTCCAGCAGAGACGCTTTCGACAGCGGAGGGCGCTCGTAGAAATCCCATTCCTCTTCCGCCACCACGCAAATTTCGCCGTCGAAGCCCTCATCGCGCAGGGTTTTCGCTGCCCAGCCGCCCGCCTGACCGCCGCCGATAATGACAATGCGCGACGTCATACCGCCTCCGGCTTTTTCTGCTGGCGGCGCGTGTCGTGGTCAATCCCGCCTTCCACCGCCCACTCGGTAAAGGAGACCAGCGAATGCTCCAGCTCACGCGGCTGCCAGTTTTCCGTCAGATAATCATCGTTGGTGTAATACTCAAACGCCCCGCCGGTCGGGCTGTTGACGTACCAGAAGTACGCCGACGACACCGGATGACGGCCCGGCCCGATAAAGGTGCTCCAGTCATGTTTATTCATCGCGATACCGCCGCCGATCACCTCGTGGATGTCGCGCACGGTGAAGGCCACGTGGTTGAGGCCGCGCTTGCGGTTCGGCAGTTGCAGCAGGAACAGGTTGTGATGGCCGCCGCGCACGCCGCAGCGCAGGAACACGGCGCGGTTGATATAGCGGTCCGAGACCTGGAAGCCGAGCACCTCGCGGTAGAATTTCTCCACTGCCGCCAGCTCTTCCACGAAGAACACCACATGCCCCACGTTGATCGGCTGGGCGCGATCGTAAACCGGGCTGGGGGTGTCGATACGGCGGGCATCGCCCCACTGGTTAATCGGCTCGACGTTCAGCTCCACGTCAGTTTGCTGGGTCACCTGCACGCGCAGCGTCATGCCGTTCGGGTCCAGGCACTCCAGCGCGTCGCCCACTTCACGAAAACCTTGCTGTTGCGCCAGCTTCGGGCGCAGCGCGTCCAGATCAGACTGGCTGGCAACCGCCCAGGTCATGCGGCGCAGGGTGTTACCCGCTTCAAACGCGGGCGGCAGGTCGGGGCTGTCGATCGGGTTAAGCTCCACGCGCGCGCCGCTCAGGGTGGTGAAACGCTGGCCGCTGGCATCGCCCGTCAGGCCAAAATCACGCATAAATTTGGCGCAGTGCGTCAGGTCTTCCACACCAAATTCCAGCTTTTCAATTCCGGTTACACTCATCGTTCGTTGCCTCATCTGGCCCAGATTGGGCGTAAAACATGCCCGACGCAGTCAAGCGCCTGACGTTAACTCACTGATTTAACTGGCCTGTGACAAATACCCTAAGAAGCCAGAAATTTTATCCGCCGCGAGGCGAACCTCGTTTTGCAGGCGCTCGCGGTCGCTCTGCGGGATCTCCTCCGACGGCACCAGAATGCTGACCACCGCCGCCACGCGGCCGCTTCGGTCATACACCGGGTAGACGATGGAAGAGATCCCGTGGCGGAAGAAGGATTCGCCGATGACATACCCGCGGGCTTTGTCCTGCTGCACCATCTGCCACAGGGCTTCGCGGTCGTGAAGCTGCCCCGGCGTGTTGCCCGGCAGACGCTCATGCGGGAACAGCTGTTCGAAATCAGCGCGGGAAATATCGGTCAATAACATGCGGCCCAGCGAGGTGCAGTGCACCGGCAGGCGGGTACCAATGCTGACCTGGTTGATGCGCGACCCGGCGGCGCTGACGCGGGCGATGTAGATAATGTCGCGCCCGTCGCGGATCGCCAGATGGCTGCTGCACTGGCTCACGTCGCGCAGTTGCTCGATCACCGGCTGGCCGACCTGCGCCACGTCCAGCGAGGCGATGTACTCAAAGCCAAGACGCAGCACGTTCATGCCCAGCGAAAAGGTATTGGTGCGCGTGTTGCGCTCCAGAAATCCCATGTACTCCAGCGTCTGTACCACGCGATAGGCGGTGGCCTTCGGCATATCCACCAGCCGGTGCAGTTCGGCAAAGGTCAGATCGCGATGCTGCTCGCCAAAGGCCAACAGCAGCTGTAAACCGCGCTCTAGCCCCGGCACCAGATACTTCACTTCCTGATCGTTTGCCATCATCGCCCTACCTTAGTTAAAGACAAAACCGCCGTTGACCGGGATCAACTGTCCGGTGATAAACCTCGACAGATCGCTAAGCAGCCAGACCACGCTGCCGGTGACATCTTCCGGCTGCTGCGCGCCGGTTAACGCGCGTCCGTTTTCGTAGAGCTGATGCCGTTCGGCGGGGACATATTCCGTCGCCTCGACGCGGGTTAGCCCCGGTGCGATGGCGTTGATCCGGATACGTTTTTCCCCCAGTTCGCGCGCCATTGAACGGGTCATGGCAATCACGGCCCCCTTGCTGGCAACGTAGGCCATCAGGCGCGGCGCGCCCCACAGCGCGGTGTCGGACGCCACGTTCACAATGCCTGCCCCTTCGCGCAGCAGCGGCACGGCGGCGCGCGTCACCAGCCAGGTGCCTTTGACGTTCACGCTCATCACCCGATCCCAGAGATCCGGATCGTAATCAAGCATGTTTTTGCCGCCCACGCCCGTCGCCATCGCCGCGTTGTTCACCAGGCCGTCAATCTGCCCTTGCTCGCCAATGGCGCTGAACACCTGGTCGATAGAGTGCTGATCGGCCAGATCGATAACGTGCGATTCGATCGCATAGCCCTGCTCGCGCAGCCGGTGGGCACTCTCGGCCAGCTCGCCTTTGAGGATGTCGCACATCACCACCGCCGCGCCCTGCTCCGCGCAGGCCTGGGCAAAGTGGTAGCCCAGCCCGCGCGCGGCGCCGGTCACCACGATGCGCTTGCCGCTCAGCAGCCCATTCATCAGGCGGCTCCCTGCTGTGCTTCACGCATCGCCAGCTGCTCTTTGGCGGCCTTTTGCATCATGCGGCGCAGGCGCGAGAGGCCAACGTCGTGCTGATACAGGTATTCATGATCGCGCGCGTTTGGCGCCAGGCTCTCCAGCACCACGCGGTCCTGCTCCAGCACTTCCCAGTGCAGTTTTTCCAGACGGTTGCGGTACATGAAGCGCCACATATCGCGCTGCCAGCCCTGTACGCGGCGGATGCGCCAGAAGAAGACGCGGCAGTTGTCGTTATCTTCCGGCACCACCATGCCGACGATAAAGAAGTGGCCGCCCGGTCCGAAGCGCTTCTTGTACGGAATGGAGAGGCGCATCCAGCAGGTGCCGCTGTTGCCGAGCTCAACCCAGTCGAAGTTGACGCCGCTCTGCCCTTTCTTCTCGAAAATAAAGCCGGTTTTGGTCGGCTGGAGCACCATGTCGGCCTTGCGATCCCCTTCCGCCATCGAGTGCGACGAGGAGTGCAGATAGGTGCCGTGCATCGGGTCCATCACGTTTTCCAGCGCGTACTGGTAATTACATTTCCACGCGGCGGTGCAGAGGAAGTTGCTGAAGTTTTCCGTGTCGGCGAGTTCATCCGGGAAGGTCAGTTCGTCCGGCTGCTGGTCCGCGGTGACGCCAAACCACAGGAAGATGGCGCCGTGCGCCTCCTGCACGTTATAGCTGCGCACGCACTGCTGGCCGACCAGCGGACATTTATCCACGGCGGGCACGTCTTTCACTTCGCCGTTGCCCGCCACCTCAACGCCGTGATACCAGCAGGCAATGCGGTCCCCGAGGTTCCAGCCCATCGACAGGCGCGCACCGCGATGCGGACAGCGGTCCTCCAGCGCCTGAACCTGGCCATCTTTATTGCGCCAGACCACAATCTGCTCGCCCAGGCGGGTGATGCCCACCGGCGCAGACTGCACTTCCCAGCTCGCCAGCACCGGATACCAGAGGCCGCGCAGGCCTTTATCCAGATAATGTTGTACGGTCGTCGTCATCGCGTTGCCCTCAGTAGCCGTTAACCTGTAAGAATGCCTGGAAGCTGGCGTCGCTCCACGGCTCGCCCTGCTGGTCGTGCATACGCACTGCGTTCAGCCCGCTTACCAGCTCCGGCAAGGTTTCAACGCCCTGCTCGAAGAGATCTTCCAGCGTCGCAATCAGCTTCACTTCCCAGCTTTCCGGCTCGCGGCTGCGGGTCTGCCAGATCAGGTTGGTGTAATCACCCGGCTTATGAATGGCGCCATTACCGCCCTCTGCCGGCGGGGTAAACTGGCGGCTTTCCGGCAGCGCCGGGTTGTAGTTCAGCGTGTCGCTCATGCCACGGTCTCCTCGACGAAGGTAATCTGAATCTGGTTTTCAAAGACCCGAACCGGGTAACGATTGAGGTTGCGTCCTCCGGGGCCGTGCAGACACTGGCCGGTTTTGACGTCGAACACCGCCTCGTGCAGCGGGCATTCCACCTTGCCGTCTTCCACGAAGCCCTGACTCAGCAGGGCATAGGCGTGCGGGCATACGTCCTCCAGCGCGTAATATTCACCGTCGATCAGGTAAACGCCGATCTCTTTACCGTCGACGTTGCCGCTAAAAGGGAAATCTTCCTGTACTTGCTCTGCGTCACATACGCCTATCCAGCTCATCACGATCCTCCAGGCTTTTGTTTCATATATGAAACTCTGTTTCTTATTTAATACGGTCAATATAAAAGCGATGAATGTTTCGTCAAGCGACAATGTGACGAATTTGTTAATCGATCGGCAATTAATTAACTAAGTGTGCAAGGGATCACGAAAAAATGCAGCGATATGAAATTTTCATTATTGCAGCGTGAGAAATAGGTTTTTTTAATGGTCTCTTATTTTCAATAAAAGATATTGACTTCTTTTCTTTTTACTCTCTAAAAATAAATGAACGTCACCTCTTTCGCGTTTCACCTGTGAAACGAATTTTTAATTTATCTTTAATAAACAAAGAGTTTCGCAGGTGAATCATTTTAGCTCCGTGACAATCACATTGATGAAAAATATAAGTTACAAAAAACGTAAGGCGGACATGATGACGGCAAGATGGCAAGGCACGATTGCGCTTTTATTACTCATTATTATTTCCTACGTCGATCGGGTAAATATCTCGGTAATGATTTTAAACCCGGAATTTGCCGAACATTTTCAGTTAAATGAAAACAGAATGTTACAGGGCCTGCTCATGACCTGCTTTCTTCTGGGTTATGGGTTTTCCGCTTTATTATTAACGCCAGTTATTGAAAGCAAACTTCATTATCGGCAGGGATTATTAAGCAGCATTGCGATTTGGGCCGCGGTCTGCGCGGCTTCACCTTTGCTCGGCTCGCTGACGGGAATGCTCTTCGCCCGCGTGATTCTGGGGATCGCGGAGGGACCGCTATTTTCGCTGAAAACGCGCTTTATCAGCGATAACTTTAGCGCGCAAGAGATCGGCAAACCCAACGCCGTGACCGCGCTGGGCGTCTCGCTCGGGCTGGCCGTGGGCTTTCCGCTGGTGACCTGGCTGATGTCGCATCTGGGCTGGGCCGGATCGTTTTATGCACTGGCGGCAATCAACCTTCTCCTCGGCGGCGGCTTAATCTGGCGTTTTCTGCCCGCGCCGCGCAAGCTCCCGACCACGAAAAAGCCGGGGTTTGTCCACACCTTCACGCTGGCCTGGCAGACGCCGCTGCTGGGCTGGATCCTGCTGGTTGAAATCGCCACCCTGAGCTATCTCTGGGGGAGCAGCGCCTGGTTACCCGCATGGCTGCGTGACGAGCACCACTTCTCGCTGCATGCCACGGGCTGGCTTGCGGCGATCCCCTTCCTGCTCAGCCTGGGGTCAAAGTTTCTGGGTGGCGTGCTGCTCGACAAAATGCGGCCGGAACAGGCGCCGGTACTGTTTGTGGTGGGCGGTACGTTGACGGCACTCTCCGTGATCGCACTGATGCTCAGCCATCAACCCGCATGGCTGGCGCTGTTTATGCTTTCGGCTAACGTCTTCTGGGGGCTACAGGGGGCGGCTATTCCGGCGGTGATCCAGCATCACGCCGCGCGGGAAGCGGTGGGCAGCGCTTACGGCATAATCAATGGGATAGGCAATATCTGCGCGGCGTTTATTCCGCTGCTGATGGGGATGGTGATGAGATCGGTGGGGTCGGTCAGTTCAGGCTTTTCGGTGCTGGTCGTCTCGCAGGTTGTCACCCTGCTTGCCGGGGGAATGTTGCTGCTGCGCATGCGGCGCGCAGCAGCAATCAGCGCGTAAGGCTTATTCGCCTTTTTTCGCCGCCTGGATGTAGAGCATTTCCAGCGCCAGGGTCGCCGCGGCCAGCGCGGTGATCTCGGACTGGTCATAGGCCGGAGCTACTTCCACCACGTCCATCCCGACGATGTTCAGATCCTTCAGGCCGCGCACCAGCTTGATGGCGCGGTCTGATGTCAGGCCGCCGATCACCGGCGTACCGGTACCCGGTGCGAATGCCGGATCCAGGCAGTCGATGTCGAAGGTCAGATAGACAGGCATGTCGCCGACGATCTGCTTAACCTGAGCCAGAATATCGTCCACGCCGCGATCGTTCACCTGGCCCGCGTCGAGTACGGTGAAGCCGTTGTCTTTGTCGAACTCGGTGCGGATGCCGATCTGCACGGAGTGGTTTGGATCGATCAGGCCTTCTTTCGGCGCGGTATAGAACATGGTGCCGTGGTCGAATTCACAGCCGTTCGCGTAGGTGTCGGTGTGCGCATCGAAGTGTACCAGCGCCA
This sequence comes from Enterobacter cloacae complex sp. 397G4, assembly GCF_050031515.1. Classification (NCBI taxonomy): domain Bacteria; kingdom Pseudomonadati; phylum Pseudomonadota; class Gammaproteobacteria; order Enterobacterales; family Enterobacteriaceae; genus Enterobacter; species Enterobacter cloacae complex sp. 397G4. The sequence goes on from NZ_JBLGWE010000001.1 coordinate 4,010,000, forward strand.
TTTTGCCGAAGTGCTTCGCGTGGGCGCGCAGCAGCGGCAGGGTCACGAAGTGGTCACCGCCAAAGGAGAGCATGCGTTTACCGGCCGCCAGCAGCTTCTCGGCGTGCGCCTGCAATTTTTCGCTCATCTCACGCGCGTCGCCGAAGGCGTACACCAGATCGCCGCAGTCCACCACGTTCAGGCGCTCGCGCATGTCGAAGTTCCACGGGAAGCGGTTGTGCTCCCAGGCCAGGTTGGTGGAAACCTGACGGATCGCCGCCGGGCCATGACGTCCCCCCGCGCGACCGGACGTTGCCATGTCGAACGGTACGCCGGTGATCACCCAGTCCGCATCGCTGTCGTACGGCTGGAAGTTCATCGGAAGGCGTAAAAAACCAAACGCGTTAGATACCAGAGAGTTATCGTACTGATGACCTAAAGTGCTCATGTCCTGACCTCTTATAAAGTCGATACATTAAAAACAGATGAAAAAAAATCCCCTCCGCGTCGTTAAACCCGACGAGGAAGGGATTGATTCGTAAATCGCATATTGGGGCGAATTATCGCCGTTAATTCATACGGGTTCAAGTGAGTATAGCATTCTGCCGGATGGCGGCTTCGCCTTCTCCGGCGTACATTCGTAGGCCCGGTAAGCGCAGCGCCACCGGGCATCGGCGGCACAGCGGCCTGATGCCCTCACCCCGCCCCTCTCCCACAGGGAGAGGGAGGTTTTCTTATTCGTCTTCCAGGTATGTGTACCCGTACAGACCCGCTTCAAACTCTTCCAGGAACTGCTGCTGCAAGGCATCGTCCAGACCGGTGTTTTTAACCTGATCGCGGAACTGGGTGAGCAGTTTTTTCGGATCCAGCTGAACGTATTCGAGCATGTCCGCCACGGTGTCCCCTTCGTCGGACAGCTCAACCTCCACGCTGCCGTCAGGGAAGACAAACACGTCAACCGCTTCGGTATCACCGAACAGGTTGTGCATGTTGCCGAGGATCTCCTGATACGCACCCACCATAAAGAAGCCCAGCATTGGCGGGTTCTCCGGATCGTACTCCGGCATTGGCATCGTCGTTGCGATACCGTCGCCGTCGACGTAATGGTCGATTGCGCCGTCGGAGTCACAGGTGATGTCCAGCAGCACGGCGCGGCGTTCCGGGGCGTGGTTCAGCCCTTCCAGCGGCAGAACCGGGAACAGCTGGTCGATACCCCAGGCATCCGGCATCGACTGGAACAGGGAGAAGTTGACGTACATTTTGTCCGCCATACGCTCCTGCAACTCGTCGATAATCGGACGGTGCGCGCGGTTGCTCGGGTCGAGCTGTTTCTGCACTTCGTGGCACATATTCAGATAGAGCTGCTCGGCCCACGCGCGCTCTTGCAGGCTGAAGGTGCCTGACGAGTAGCCGACGTGAATATCGTGCAGGTCCATCTGGCTGTCGTGCAGCCATTCGCGCAGGGAACGACGCGTGCCCGGCTCGTGCATCTCCTGCCAGGTTTCCCACATGCTTTGCAGGGAACGTGGGGCATCGTCTGCCGGAGGCGTGGCTTCGGTGATTTCGCTACGCTCAACGCCGATGATGTTAGAGACCAGCACCGTATGGTGCGCGGTGACCGCGCGGCCGGATTCGGTGATCACCGTCGGGTGCGGCAGGCCGTGCTCTTCGCAGGCATCGCCAATCGCCCATATGATGTTGTTGGCATATTCGTTCAGGCCATAGTTTACCGAGCAGTCAGACTGCGAGCGGGTCCCTTCGTAGTCCACGCCCAGGCCGCCACCCACGTCAAAGCACTGAATATTCACGCCGAGCTTATGCAGCTCAACGTAGAAACGCGCGGATTCACGCACACCAGTGGCGATGTCGCGAATATTGGCCATCTGCGAGCCGAGGTGGAAGTGCAGCAGCTGAATGCTGTCCAGACGACCGCGCTCGCGCAGAATTTCCACCAGCTGAAGCACCTGGTTCGCCGCGAGGCCGAACTTGGATTTTTCACCGCCGGAAGACTGCCATTTACCGGAACCCTGCGACGCCAGTCGCGCACGCACGCCAAGGCGTGGGATCACGTTCAGACGCTCGGCCTCTTCCAGCACGATCGCGATTTCGGTCATCTTCTCGATCACCAGATAGACCTTGTGGCCCATCTTCTCGCCAATCAGCGCCAGACGAATGTATTCGCGGTCTTTATAGCCGTTACAGACGATCACCGACCGGGTCATGCCCGCGTGCGCCAGAACCGCCATCAGCTCCGCTTTAGAGCCTGCTTCCAGGCCCAGCGGCTCGCCGGAGTGGATCAGGGACTCAATCACGCGACGGTGCTGATTGACCTTGATCGGGTAAACGAGGAAATAGTCGCCGTTATAACCATACGATTCCCGCGCGCGTTTGAACGCGGCGTTAATAGAACGCAGGCGATGTTGCAGGATCTGCGGGAAGCAGAACAGTGCAGGCAAGCGCTGACCCTGCGCTTCACGGGTTTTCACCAGTTTAGCGAGATCCACGCGCGCTTCCGGGACGTCCGGATCCGGGCAGACACTGATGTGGCCCAGCTCGTTAACGTCGTAGTAGTTATTGCCCCACCAGGCAATATTGTAAGTGCGCAGCATCTTGCTGGCTTCCTGGGAGCTCATCGCAACCTCCTGCATAGAACGTAGTACACCCTGTTCGCCTGCTGACGAAGGCGAAAGCGAAGACATGTCGTCAGACATAGCGAACCTCAACTCTTTGTATTAAGTGTAAAACAGTTGACTACTATCGCAGCGTTATACGGCGATAACAACCCATTAACGGCTCCATTTCCCAGCAGAGTATGCTGAAATCCAGACCGTGCGACCGGTTTCTTATTCATATCATTGTAAAACACGTATCCGAACTCTGTATGACAAGGTTCGGCGAAACCACGAGAAAACTCCTGTATTAACAAGAGCGCCCTTGTTCAGTTTTCACAAAGCGTGACCGGCTCTGGAATCCTGAGAAGCACCGAGATGGGTATAACATCGGCAGGTGTTTAGACCAGAAGTGCGGGTGGGAATCAAATGCGCGCCAGAACGGCTGCGCTGAATGAGCGGAAAACGATGGTTCATTATCTCGTATCACCTCCACGGCCGCCTCTGCTGAAACGGACCACAAGCCAAAGCTAAAAGTTCACTGCTTAACCCGGCTGGAAGTGGCGACACGATGTGTTCATCGAGCGCTTATTTTATATGAGCCGCGCGCCGCGTTTTATACCGAGAAGGTCGCTAAAAAGCAAAACAAAAATGCGCATGTTGCCAGCGTCGTCAGGAAAAATTTCCAGCAGCGTTTTCAACACAGTGAGAGGTGAGTCAAAAAAAACTGGAAATCAGGTGAAGAAGTGACCTAAAATAGACGTCCAGATGTTAATCCATCCATACCGATTAACACTCAGACTGCCAGTGTCAAAATCCTGTAGGCCTTGGTAGAATTATCTCCTATGGCTATTCCACACAGCAGCTTGAGCTAACCAAATTCCTCTTAGGTGAAATAAAACATGGCAAAACACCTGTTTACGTCCGAGTCCGTATCAGAAGGACATCCTGATAAAATTGCTGACCAAATCTCCGATGCGGTGCTGGATGCGATCCTCGCGCAGGATCCAAAGGCGCGCGTAGCGTGTGAAACCTATGTCAAAACCGGCATGGTTCTGGTTGGCGGTGAGATCACCACCAGCGCATGGGTTGATATCGAAGAGATCACCCGTAACACGGTGCGTGAGATTGGCTATGTACATTCTGATATGGGCTTTGATGCCAACTCCTGCGCCGTACTGAGCGCGATTGGCAAACAGTCTCCGGACATCAACCAGGGCGTTGACCGTGCCGATCCGCTGGAACAGGGCGCGGGCGACCAGGGCCTGATGTTCGGCTACGCAACCAACGAAACCGACGTGCTGATGCCAGCGCCGGTAACCTACGCCCACCGTCTGGTGCAGCGTCAGGCTGAAGTGCGTAAAAACGGCACCCTGCCGTGGCTGCGTCCGGATGCGAAAAGCCAGGTGACCTTCCAGTATGACGACGGGAAAATCGTCGGTATCGATGCAGTGGTTCTTTCCACGCAGCATGCTGAAGAGATTGACCAGAAATCCCTGCAAGAAGCGGTGATGGAAGAGATCATCAAGCCGGTTCTGCCAACTGAATGGCTGAGCTCTGCGACCAAATTCTTCATCAACCCAACCGGACGCTTTGTTATCGGCGGCCCAATGGGTGACTGCGGTCTGACCGGTCGTAAAATCATCGTAGATACCTACGGCGGCATGGCACGTCACGGCGGCGGCGCATTCTCCGGTAAAGATCCGTCTAAAGTTGACCGTTCTGCGGCGTACGCTGCACGTTATGTAGCGAAAAACATCGTTGCTGCCGGTCTGGCTGACCGCTGTGAGATCCAGGTTTCCTACGCTATCGGCGTGGCTGAGCCAACCTCCATCATGGTGGAAACCTTCGGTACTGAAAAAGTGCCTTCTGAACAGCTGACCCTGCTGGTGCGTGAGTTCTTCGACCTGCGTCCATACGGTCTGATTCAGATGCTGGATCTGCTGCACCCAATCTACCAGGAAACCGCAGCGTACGGTCACTTTGGCCGCGAACATTTCCCATGGGAAAAAACCGACAAAGCCGCCCTGCTGCGTGATGCTGCCGGTCTGAAATAATCGACTGCCAGTAGCTTAAACAGGCCAGCCTTTGTGCTGGCCTTTTTTATGTCGGGTGGCGGCTATGCCTTACCCGACCTACGGGTAGTGAGTTTTTGTAGGCCGGGTAAGGCGCAGCCGCCACCCGGCAATGTTTGGAACCGTTTACACCTCACTCTCTATACCCCGCTTTCAGAATATTCTCTTTGCATGAACGCATTTCTTCTGCTGTTACATTCCCTTTCAGTTAAGTCTGAAATTTGTGCAAACGCGATGCACATCAATTAATTTACCTCTATATTTTCAAAGCTTTAATTATTTTTACGGTTACAAGTCAGTGTAACCGATTACACCGTTGTGATTTGACTCACATATTTTTATGAGCCGCTCACCTACTCTTAATATCGTAAAAACTGATAACCCAACTGGAGGGCATAATGCCTGACAATAATAAACAGGGGCGTACGTCCAATAAGGCAATGACGTTCTTCGTCTGCTTCCTCGCCGCTCTGGCAGGATTACTCTTTGGCCTGGATATTGGCGTAATTGCCGGTGCATTACCTTTCATCACCGATGAGTTCCAGATTAGCGCACACACTCAGGAATGGGTGGTTAGCTCCATGATGTTCGGCGCCGCCGTCGGCGCGGTCGGTAGCGGCTGGCTCTCCTTTAAGCTCGGGCGTAAAAAGAGCCTGATGATCGGCGCGATCCTGTTCGTTGCCGGCTCACTGTTCTCTGCCGCTGCGCCTAACGTTGAAGTGCTGATCATCTCCCGCGTGCTGCTCGGTCTGGCAGTGGGCGTGGCGTCTTATACTGCCCCGCTGTACCTGTCTGAAATCGCTCCGGAAAAAATCCGCGGCAGCATGATTTCCATGTATCAGCTGATGATCACCATCGGTATTCTGGGGGCTTATCTCTCGGATACCGCATTCAGCTACAGCGGCGCATGGCGCTGGATGCTGGGGGTAATCATCATTCCAGCCATCCTGCTGCTGATTGGCGTCTTCTTCCTGCCGGACAGTCCGCGCTGGTTCGCCGCCAAACGCCGCTTCCATGATGCCGAACGCGTGCTCTTACGCCTGCGTGATACCAGCGCCGAAGCCAAAAACGAGCTGGAAGAGATCCGCGAAAGCCTGAAGGTCAAACAGTCCGGCTGGGCGCTGTTCAAAGAGAACAGCAACTTCCGCCGCGCGGTGTTCCTCGGTGTGCTGTTACAGATCATGCAACTGTTCACCGGGATGAACGTCATCATGTATTACGCGCCGAAAATCTTCGAACTGGCGGGCTACACCAACACCACCGAGCAGATGTGGGGCACCGTGATCGTCGGCCTGACCAACGTGCTGGCGACCTTTATCGCTATCGGTCTGGTGGACCGCTGGGGACGTAAGCCAACCCTGACGCTAGGCTTCCTGGTGATGGCCGTCGGGATGGGCGTGCTGGGTACCATGATGCACATGGGCATTCATTCCCCAACGGCACAGTACTTCGCCGTGGCGATGCTGCTGATGTTTATCATTGGGTTTGCGATGAGCGCCGGTCCGCTGATTTGGGTGCTGTGCTCTGAGATCCAGCCGCTGAAAGGGCGTGATTTTGGTATCACCTGTTCTACCGCAACCAACTGGATTGCCAACATGATCGTCGGCGCAACGTTCCTGACCATGCTCAATACCCTGGGTAACGCCAATACCTTCTGGGTCTACGCCGGTCTGAACCTGTTCTTTATCGTTCTCACTATCTGGCTGGTTCCTGAAACCAAACATGTTTCACTGGAACACATTGAACGTAACCTGATGAAAGGTCGTCCTCTGCGCGAAATCGGCGCACACGACTGATCCTCCTGCGGGAGGCGCCTCTTGCGCCTCCCCGCTTCCCGCTTTATGCTCTGCCCCTATGAAAGCTCCCCGTCTCCCCATCGCCATTCAGCAAGCCGTCATGCGCAGCCTGCGGGAAAAACTCGCCCAGGCCAACCTGAAGCTCGGCCGCAATTATCCTGAACCGAAGCTGGTCTATCAGCAGCGTGGCACCGCGGCAGGCACCGCCTGGCTGGATTCGTATGAGATCCGCCTGAATCCGGTGCTGATGATGGAAAACCAGCAGGCGTTTATCGACGAAGTCGTCCCGCACGAGCTGGCGCACCTGCTGGTGTGGAAACACTTTGGCCGCGTCGCGCCGCACGGCAAAGAGTGGAAATGGATGATGGAGGCGGTGCTCGGGGTTCCGGCCCGCCGCACCCATCAGTTCGAGCTGGAATCGGTACGCCGCAATACCTTCCCCTACCGCTGCCAGTGTCAGCAGCACCAGCTTACCGTCCGCCGCCATAACCGCGTGGTGCGCGGCGAGGCGACCTATCGCTGCGTTAAATGCGGCGAACCGCTGGTTGCGGAATAATCACTCGAACTTTCAGGAACTTTCCTGATCTGACTGATTGCATACGGGAACAACATTCGTTACGTTGCGGGCTCGTTTTGACACGGAGTGTAAGATGTCCCGTAATGTTTCTCTCGCGGTCGCTTTTCTGGCGACAGCGCTCTCCGGCCATGCTCTGGCCGACGGTATTCACAGTTTCTCTCAGGCAAAAACCGCGGGCGTAAAGATTAACGCCGACGTACCGGGTGATTTCTACTGCGGCTGTAAAATTAACTGGCAGGGTAAGAAAGGGGTCGTGGATCTGGGATCCTGCGGCTATAAGGTGCGCAAGAACGAGAACCGCGCCAGCCGAATCGAATGGGAACACGTTGTTCCGGCCTGGCAGTTTGGCCACCAGCGCCAGTGCTGGCAGGACGGTGGACGTAAAAATTGCGCAAAAGATCCGGTCTACCGCCAGATGGAAAGCGATATGCACAACCTGCAACCCGCCGTGGGTGAGGTTAATGGCGACCGCGGAAACTTCATGTACAGCCAGTGGAACGGTGGCGAAGGCCAGTACGGTCAGTGCGCCATGAAGGTCGATTTCAAAGAGAAAGTCGCCGAACCACCTGCCCGCGCACGCGGCAGCATCGCCCGCACTTATTTCTATATGCGCGACCGCTACGATCTCAATCTTTCCCGCCAGCAGACGCAGCTCTTCAATGCCTGGGACAAGCTCTACCCGGTGACGGACTGGGAATGCCAGCGCGACGAACGTATCGCCAAAGTCCAGGGGAATCACAACCCTTACGTCCAGCGGGCTTGCCAGGCGCAAAAGAGCTAACCTACACTACGGCAATTCGCTTATATCGCATGACACATGGAATTTCTGACTATGCGCATCCCTCGCATCTATCACCCTGAACTGATTACCCCAGGCGGCGAAATCGCCCTGTCTGATGATGCCGCAAACCATGTAGGTCGCGTGCTGCGCATGGGGGCAGGCCAGGCGATTCAGCTCTTTGACGGCTCTAATCAGGTTTTCGACGCTGAAATTACGCGCGCCGATAAAAAAAGCGTGCACGTGAAGGTGCTGCGTGGCGACGTGGACGACCGGGAATCCCCGCTGCACATTCACCTGGGCCAGGTGATGTCGCGTGGGGAAAAGATGGAGTTCACCATTCAGAAATCCATTGAACTGGGTGTAAGCCTCATTACGCCACTTTTTTCTGAGCGCTGCGGCGTTAAACTGGATGCGGAACGTCTGAACAAAAAGATCCAGCAGTGGCAAAAAATTGCCATTGCGGCCTGCGAACAGAGCGGCCGCAACCGTATCCCGGAGATCCGCCCGGCGATGGATCTGAAGGACTGGTGTGCAGAAGAGGAAAGCGGGCTTAAGCTCAATCTTCATCCGCGCGCCAGCGCCAGCATCAATACGCTGCCGCTGCCCGTTGAGCGTGTACGCCTGCTGATTGGCCCGGAAGGCGGCCTGTCGGCTGACGAAATTGCCATGACGGCGCGTTACCAGTTTACTGATATTCTGTTGGGACCTCGCGTTCTGCGCACTGAGACAACGGCACTCACCGCCATTACCGCGCTACAGGTGCGATTTGGCGATCTGGGTTGAAGCAAAGCCTGACCCATAACCGGAGAAGAAGATGATTAAGCTCGGCATCGTGATGGACCCCATCGCAAACATTAACATCAAGAAAGACTCCAGCTTCGCTATGCTGCTGGAAGCGCAGCGTCGCGGCTATGAACTCCACTATATGGAGATGAACGATCTTTACCTGATCAACGGTGAAGCCCGCGCACGCACCCGCATCGTTAACGTCGAGCAGAACTACGAAAAATGGTACGAATTCGGTACCGAGCAGGATATTGCCCTGGCCGACCTTAACGTGATCCTGATGCGTAAAGATCCGCCGTTCGACACCGAATACATTTACGCCACCTATATCCTTGAGCGTGCCGAAGAGAAAGGAACGCTGATCGTCAACAAGCCGCAGAGCCTGCGCGACTGCAACGAGAAGCTCTATACCGCATGGTTCTCTGACCTGACGCCGGAAACGCTCGTCACCCGCAGCAAAACGCAGCTGAAAGAATTCTGGCAGAAGCACGGCGACATCATCATGAAGCCGCTGGACGGTATGGGTGGCGCGTCGATCTTCCGCGTGAAAGAGGGCGATCCGAACATTGGCGTGATTGCCGAAACGCTGACCGAGCTGGGAACCCGCTACTGCATGGCGCAGAACTATCTGCCGGCCATTAAAGACGGCGACAAGCGTGTGCTGGTCGTAGACGGCGAGCCGGTGCCTTACTGCCTGGCGCGTATCCCGCAGGGTGGGGAAACCCGTGGCAACCTGGCGGCTGGCGGCCGTGGCGAACCGCGTCCGTTAAGCGAAAGCGACTGGGAAATTGCCCGCCGCGTCGGCCCTACGCTGAAAGCCAAAGGCCTGATCTTCGTCGGCCTCGATATCATCGGCGATCGCCTGACCGAAGTGAACGTCACCAGCCCGACCTGCATTCGTGAAATCGAAGCGGAATTCCCGATCTCGATCACCGGAATGCTGATGGACGCTATCGAAAAACGTTTACAGAAATAACCTGTGACAGCGCCTGTGTTTATCCCCATACTGGGCGCTGTCGCTTTTTAAACCAGGAAACAGTACCTCTGACAATGAATTTACAGCATCACTTTCTTATTGCCATGCCTGCTCTCCAGGATCCGATTTTCCGCCGCTCCGTGGTCTATATTTGCGAATACAACGAAGACGGCGCGATGGGGATTATCATCAATAAGCCGCTGGAAAACCTCCAGGTGGAAGGCATTCTGGACAAGCTGAAAATCCCTGCTGAAGCGCGGCTGCCGGAAATCCGTCTCGATAAACCGGTGATGCTCGGCGGCCCGCTTGCAGAAGATCGTGGCTTTATCCTGCATACCCCGCCGGTTTTCTCGTCCAGCATTCGTATCTCCGATAACACCGTCGTCACCACCTCTCGCGATGTGCTTGAAACGCTAGGCACTGCCAGTCAGCCTTCTGAGGTGCTGGTTGCGCTCGGCTACGCCTCCTGGGAAAAAGGGCAGCTGGAACAAGAAATTCTGGACAACGCCTGGCTGACAGCCCCTGCGGATATGAATATCCTGTTTAAAACCCCTATCGCCGATCGCTGGCGTGACGCGGCAAAACTGATTGGCATTGATATTCTGACCATGCCTGGCGTTGCGGGGCACGCGTAATGAGCGGCACCCTTCTCGCCTTCGACTTCGGCACCAAAAGCATCGGCGTCGCTGTGGGTCAACGGATCACCGGCACCGCTCGCCCGCTCACGGCGTTGAAAGCTAACGACGGCACGCCGGACTGGAACCTTATTGAGCGCTTGCTCAAAGAGTGGCAGCCGGACGACGTGATTGTCGGCCTGCCGCTAAACATGGACGGCACCGAGCAACCGCTTACCGCCCGCGCGCGCAAATTCGCGAACAAAATCCATGGCCGCTTTGGCGTCTCCGTTAAGCTGCACGATGAACGTTTGAGCACCGTCGAGGCACGCGCTGGCCTGTTCGAACACGGTGGCTTCCGGGCGCTGAACAAAGGCAGCGTGGATTCAGCTTCAGCCGTCATTATTCTCGAAAGCTATTTCGAACAGGGTTACTGAGCGCCGGGGCTACAGCCGCCCCTGCGCCCGTCGCTCCGCCAGACTCTGCTCAAAGTTCTGCATTCCCGCCTGCTGCCCCGTTTGAATAATGCCCGGCAGTTGCCAGGTTTTGCCTTCGCGGATCAGGTTTGCCGCCGCCGAGGTATTCACCAGTAGCTCATACAGCGCCACGCGCCCGCCCTGGACATCCTGACGTAGCTTCTGCGCCAGGACCGCACGCAGGCTTCCCGCCAGCTGATTACGCACCGGATCTTTCTCCTGCGCCGGAAAGGTGTCGACCAGGCGCTCGATCGCCTGCGCCGCGCCGCGCGTGTGCAGCGTGGCTAACACCAGATGGCCGGTTTCCGCCGCCGTCAGCGCCAGTCGTATCGTCTCGCTGTCGCGCAGCTCACCAAGCAGAATCACATCCGGATCTTCACGCAGCGCGCTGCGCAGCGCCTCGGCAAAGGACGGGCTGTGCTGGCCTATCTCCCGCTGCTGGATCAGGCAACGTTCGCTCTGGTACATAAACTCCACCGGATCTTCCAGGGTCAGAATATGCCCGTCCGTATGGTGATTGAGGAAATCGACCATAGCGGCCAGGGTGGTCGATTTCCCACTGCCGGTGGCGCCGGTGACCAGAATCAGGCCATTGTCATTGGACAGTAGTTCCGGGATCGCTCGCGGCACACCTAGCGCAGAGAGCTGCGGGCACGTCAGCGGCAACAGCCGCAGCGCAATCGAAACGCCGAGCATATGCTTAAACGCACTGCCGCGCAGCCGCTGACGGCCTGCGAGGGTAACGGCAAAATCCACTTGCCCGTTTGCCCACCATGCGCCCTGCTGTTCGTCGTTGAGCCACGCTTTTAATAACGCCTCCACATCCGGGGGCGGAAACGGCGCAGGTTCAAGACGGCCTGACCTGCGCCAGCGCGGTGGCGAATCACTGCACAGGTGTAGATCGGAGACGTTATGCTTTACACTAAGGGCCACAATTTCTTCCACATCCATAGACTACTCCTCGGAAAATGAACGACATTGCGCATAACCTGGCACAGGTCCGGGACAAAATCTCAGCCGCGGCAACGCGTTGCGGCCGTGCTCCAGAAGAAATTACGTTGCTTGCAGTCAGCAAAACCAAGCCTGCGAGCGCCATCGCAGAAGCGATAGCCGCCGGTCATCGTGCCTTTGGTGAAAACTATGTGCAGGAAGGCGTGGATAAAATTCGCGCTTTCCGGGAACGGGGAAATACAGACCTGCAATGGCACTTTATCGGTCCGCTACAGTCGAACAAAAGCCGTCTGGTAGCAGAGCACTTTGACTGGTGCCACACCATCGATCGTCTGCGCATCGCTACCCGTCTGAGCGACCAGCGCCCTATGGAGATGCCAGCGCTTAACGTGCTGATTCAAATCAACATCAGCGATGAAAACAGCAAGTCCGGCATTACGCTGGGCGAACTGGAGGCGCTGGCGGCAGACGTGGCGGCGCTGCCGCGCTTAACCCTGCGCGGGCTGATGGCTATCCCGGCGCCAGAGTCAAGTTATGAAAGGCAGTTTGCCGTGGCACAGCAAATGGCTGTAGCATTTGAGGCGCTTAAGGCGCGCTATGACACGGTAGACACGCTTTCTCTGGGCATGTCGGACGATATGGAAGCCGCCATCGCGGCAGGCAGCACCATGGTGCGCATCGGCACGGCAATTTTCGGTGCGCGCGATTACCCCCAATAATAAGGAAACCTGAGGAACGCCATGAAGACGTTGACTTTCCTGCTTTCAACGGTCATTGAACTGTATACGATGGCGCTGCTGTTGCGCGTCTGGATGCAGTGGGCCCGTTGTGATTTTTACAATCCATTCTCACAATTTATCGTGAAAATCACGCAGCCCGTTGTGGGGCCGCTTCGCCGCGTCATTCCGGCAATGGGGCCAATTGACAGTTCATCTCTGCTGATGGCGTTTATTCTGAGCGTTATCAAAGCGATCGTGCTGTTTATGGTCATCACTTTCCAGCCGATTATCTGGATTTCAGCCGTTCTGATCCTGGTTAAAACCGTCGGCTCGCTGATCTTCTGGGTCCTGCTGGTGATGGCGATCATGAGCTGGGTAAGCCGGGGCCGTAGCCCGGTGGAGTACGCGTTGATTCAGCTGACTGAACCGTTGCTGCGTCCGATTCGTAGCCTGCTGCCTGCAATGGGCGGAATCGACTTCTCCCCGATGCTTCTCGTTCTGCTGCTGTACGTGCTGAATATGGGTATCGCGGAACTGTTACAGGCGACGGGTAATATGCTGCTGCCGGGGCTGTGGATGGCGTTATGAGTGCAGTTAGCCCCTGCGCCGACGGGCTGGTTTTGCGGCTGTACATTCAGCCGAAAGCCAGCCGCGACAGTATTGTTGGGCTGCATGGCGACGAGCTAAAAGTCGCCATCACTGCCCCGCCGGTTGACGGCCAGGCGAATGCGCATCTGACCAAATATCTGGCTAAACAGTTTCGCGTCGCTAAAAGCCAGGTCATCATTGAGAAAGGTGAACTTGGCCGGCATAAACAGGTAAAAATCCTTAACCCGCAATCTATCCCGACGGAAGTCGCGGCTCTGAAAGAACAGGACTAAACCATGCAGAAAGTTGTTCTCGCCACCGGTAACGCCGGTAAAGTGCGCGAGCTGGCCTCGCTATTAAATGATTTTGGGCTGGACGTGGTGGCCCAGACCGAGCTGGGCGTCGAGTCCGCCGAAGAGACCGGCCTGACGTTTATCGAAAACGCCATTCTGAAAGCGCGCCACGCCGCGCAGATCACCGGACTGCCCGCGATAGCCGATGACTCCGGTCTGGCCGTGGATTTTCTGGGCGGTGCTCCGGGGATTTACTCCGCCCGCTATTCCGGGGTGGACGCCACCGACCAGCAGAATCTGGAAAAGCTGCTTGTGGCCCTGAAAGACGTCCCTGACGAACAGCGTACCGCGCAGTTCCACTGCGTGCTGGTCTACATGCGTCACGCGGAAGATCCCACGCCGATTGTCTGTCACGGCAGCTGGCCGGGCGTGATCACCCGTGAAGCGGCGGGCAACGGCGGCTTTGGTTACGACCCGATTTTCTTTGTCCCGACCGAGGGCAAAACCGCTGCGGAACTCACCCGCGAAGAGAAAAGCGCGATCTCCCACCGTGGACGCGCCCTGAAACTGTTACTGGAAGCACTGCGTAATGGCTAATTTGCCGCCTCTGAGTCTTTATATTCACATCCCATGGTGCGTGCAGAAATGCCCGTACTGCGATTTCAACTCGCACGCGCTGAAGGGCGAAGTGCCGCACGATGATTACGTCGCGCATCTGCTGGCCGATCTGGATGCCGATGTATCGTACGCACAGGGACGTGAAGTGAAGACCATTTTTATTGGTGGCGGTACACCGAGCCTGCTTTCAGGCCCGGCGATGCAGACGCTGCTGGATGGCGTGCGCGCACGCCTGAACCTGGCAGTGGATGCTGAAATTACGATGGAAGCCAACCCCGGTACCGTTGAGGCCGACCGTTTTGTCGAGTATCAGCGTGCGGGCGTGAACCGTATCTCTATCGGCGTGCAGAGCTTTAGCGAGCCAAAGCTGAAGCGTCTGGGGCGTATCCACGGCCCGGAAGAGGCAAAGCGCGCGGCAAACCTGGCAACGGGGCTTGGGCTGCGCAGCTTTAACCTCGACCTGATGCATGGCCTGCCGGATCAGTCGCTCGAAGAAGCGCTGGACGATTTGCGTCAGGCGATTGAACTGAATCCGCCGCATCTGTCGTGGTATCAGCTGACCATTGAGCCTAACACCCTGTTTGGTTCCCGTCCTCCGGTGCTGCCGGACGATGACGCGCTGTGGGATATCTTCGAGCAGGGCCACCAGCTTTTGACCGCGGCGGGGTATCAGCAATACGAAACGTCGGCGTATGCGAAGCCGGGCTATCAGTGTCAGCACAATCTGAACTACTGGCGTTTTGGTGATTATCTGGGAATTGGCTGCGGCGCACATGGCAAAGTGACCTTCCCGGACGGACGCATTCTGCGTACCGCCAAAACGCGTCACCCGCGCGGGTATATGGAAGGCCGCTACCTGGAGCGTCAGCACGACGTCGAGGCGGCGGATAAGCCGTTTGAGTTCTTTATGAACCGCTTCCGTCTGCTGGAAGCCGCACCGCGCGCGGAGTTTGCGCTATACACCGGGCTGCCGGAGTCGGTGATTCGTCCGCAGATTGACGAGGCGCTGGCGCAGGGGTATCTGACCGAGTGTGATGAGTCCTGGCAGATCACCGAGCACGGCAAGCTGTTCTTAAACTCCCTTCTTGAGCTGTTCCTCGCTGAAAATCCTGAAGGCTGATTCAGGATTTTACATCCCGTTCTGCTGGCTGAGGGAAAGGCTGGCAGAGTGTGGGGATGGAAAAATCAAAACAACTCTGCAAACAAATGACACCCGAAGAATTACGCCTCTGGTATTTGCTCAGAGGTCGTCGTTTCTTCGGGTATAAGTTTCGTCGTCAGATGCCGGTTGGGCCGTATATCGTGGATTTTGCCTGCTTTAAGGCGAAGCTGATTATTGAGCTGGACGGTGGGCAACATCAGGATGAGGAGAACTATGATTCACGTCGTACCGCGTTTTTGAATACGAACGGATGGGAAGTCGTACGGTTCTGGAATAATGAATTTCGCGTTAACGAAGATGAAGTGTTAAATATCATTCTTCAACGACTGCAATGCCTGATGCCCTCACCCTAACCCTCTCCCACAGGGAGAGGGAACTCTAACTCCCTCTCCCCTGGGGAGAGGGCTGGGGTGAGGGCCCAGTGCGCACAAATATTACTTCAGCGTCCCCACCAGCGCCTTCCGGCTGTCTTCCAGCGACACCACGCGTTTACACACGTCTTTGCCGAACTGCTGGAAATCGGCTTCCTGATTCTTCCACTCGTTCTGAATCGAGGTTTGCAGTCCGCCCAGGCTACCCAGTACACCCTGCAACGGATTACCGCCACCCTTCAGCACCGCTTTGGCGCCCATCTCGTTGATGCTGTCCTGGAGAATGCCGCCCATCGCCTGGTTCACCAGCTGCTGACCGTCGGCACGCACCTGATCGATCGCCTTATAATGGAACGTCAGGCCATCAGAGCGCGTCTCGATAATACGGTTCATCTGCTCTTTCAGCTGTTTATCCAGCTTCGTCAGGCGGGTGCGCATATTGCTGCTCTCCCCCACCTCTTTGGTGATGATTTTATCCAGCGCCACGCGGCTCTTTTCAACGCGGGTCAGCGCGCCATCGTTGATCCAGGGCAGCGCGGTACGCAACTCGGCCTGGTAGTCCATCGCCTGCTCGCGCTGGGCGGCCGTCAGGTTTTGCGGTTTGCCGTTAAAGGTCACGTTGCCATCCGGCGTAATCACCAGATTGCCATTCTCGCCCTTAACCTGCACGGTTTGCGGACTCAGCACCACGTCATCACGCGGGGTGACGCTACATTTATACTCCGCATGGGCGGTGGTTCCGATTGCCAGTAAAGCAACAGCCAGCAACGTTTTGCGCATTTTTAACACTCCCTCAGACAAAATGGGCCAGCTAATGCTGGCCCGTTCTTGCTTTATTAGTCCCACCAAACGTCGAAAAGTTCGCTAACGCGGACATCTTCCAGTTTGTGGTCTTCAAGCCATTTGCGTACCAGCGCCTGATGCTCTTCGGTGCATTTCCCCACTTCCTGGGTGCAAATCAGACCTTCCCACGCCAGATAGCCGCTACCGTCGAAGGCCAGCTTGTTTGGCTCGATCACCTCGTTGATGAACGCATCAACGTCCTGATCGATCTGTTCCACACTGGTGCCTTCCGGGAAACGCCAGGCAACGGAGAAACCCACTTCCTGGAATTCTTCGATGTGCATCTTTTTACGCAGTCGACGGCTACGATTCTTTGCCATTATTTCACCCTCTCGAACATTAAGTCCCATACGCCGTGACCAAGACGATGGCCACGCTGTTCAAATTTTGTCACCGGACGTGAATCCGGACGCGGTACGTAGTCGTTGCTTTCAGACTGATTTTTATACCCGTCCAGGGACGACATCACTTCCAGCATATGTTCCGCATAAGGTTCCCAGTCGGTTGCCATGTGGAAAACGCCGCCCAGCTTGAGCTTACTTTTCACCAGCTCGGCAAACGGCGCCTGAACGATACGGCGTTTATTATGACGCGCTTTGTGCCATGGGTCAGGGAAAAAGAGCTGAACCATGTTCAAAGAATTGTCAGGAATCATTTTGTGCAGCACTTCCACCGCGTCGTGACACATGACGCGCAGGTTCTCAACGCCCTCTTCGTGGGCCGTTGCCAGGCACGCGCCGACGCCCGGCGAGTGTACTTCGATACCGAGGAAGTTCTGCTCCGGGCGCGCTTTCGCCATAGTCACCAGCGAGGTGCCCATGCCAAAACCAATCTCCAGCGTCACTGGCGCGTCGCGGCCAAACAGGTCGGTGAAGTCGAGCGGTTGCTCGCTGAACTCAACGCCCATCACCGGCCAGTAGTTGTCCAGCGCGTGTTGCTGCCCTTTTGTCAGGCGCCCCTGACGGCGGACAAAGCTGCGAATACGGCGCAGCGGGCGACCGTTTTCATCAAATTCCGGTGAAATGACGTCGTTTTTCATAAAAGAGTTGTCTGCTTGTGAGAATGTTCGGGAAACGGGCATTATCCAAAGTTAAGGCTTCTATGCAAGCATGGGAAAGATCCGGTTTACAGCAGATTGACGCTGTGCTGCAATCTGCGTCCCTGATTAAGCGAATCGATGACCATGCAAGCCTCTCAATTTTCAGCCCAGGTGCTGGACTGGTACGACAAATACGGGCGTAAAACCCTGCCCTGGCAAATTGAAAAAACGCCTTACAAAGTATGGCTCTCCGAGGTGATGTTGCAACAAACGCAGGTCGCGACGGTCATTCCTTACTTCGAGCGTTTTATGGCGCGCTTCCCGACAATCACCGATCTGGCCAACGCGCCGCTGGACGAGGTACTGCACCTGTGGACAGGCCTCGGCTATTACGCCCGCGCGCGCAACCTGCACAAAGCCGCACAGCAGGTCGCCACCCGCCACAACGGTAAATTCCCGGAAACCTTTGACGAGGTGGCGGATTTGCCCGGCGTCGGGCGTTCAACCGCAGGCGCAATCCTCTCCCTCTCTTTAGGCAAACATTTCCCTATTCTCGACGGCAACGTCAAGCGCGTGCTCGCACGCTGCTACGCCGTAGATGGCTGGCCGGGCAAGAAAGAGGTTGAGAAACGCCTGTGGGAGATCAGTGAAGCGGTCACTCCGGCGGAAGGGGTGGCGCGTTTTAACCAGGCGATGATGGATCTGGGTGCGATGGTCTGCACCCGTTCAAAACCGAAGTGCGAACTCTGCCCGGTAAACAACCTCTGCGTGGCGTATGCGAACCACACCTGGGCGCAGTATCCGGGGAAAAAACCGAAGCAGACGCTGCCTGAACGCACCGGGTACATGCTGCTGATGCAGCATGGCGACGAGGTGTTTCTCGCTCAGCGCCCGCCGAGTGGCCTGTGGGGTGGTCTATACTGCTTCCCACAGTTTGAGGATGAAGCCTCGCTTCGGGCATGGCTTGAACAGCGCGGCATTGCGGCCGATACCCTGACGCAACTCAACGCGTTCCGTCATACCTTCAGCCATTTCCATCTGGATATTGTGCCGATGTGGCTTCCCGTGTCCTCATTCACGTCGTGCATGGATGAAGGCAACGCTCTCTGGTATAACTTAGCGCAACCGCCATCAGTCGGGCTGGCGGCTCCCGTGGAGCGCCTGTTACAGCAATTACGTGTCGGTGCAATGGTTTAGCATCGGCAAGACAAAGAGGAATGAGTATGGCCAGAACCATTTTTTGTACTTTCCTACAGCGCGACGCTGAAGGCCAGGATTTCCAGCTCTACCCGGGCGACCTGGGTAAGCGCATTTACAACGAGATCTCCAAAGAAGCCTGGGGACAGTGGCAGAAGAAGCAGACCATGCTGATCAACGAGAAAAAGCTCAGCATGATGAACCCGGAACACCGCAAACTGCTGGAGCAGGAGATGGTGAACTTCCTGTTCGAGGGTAAAGACGTCCATATCGAAGGCTATACGCCACCGGAAAAATAATACTCTGCGGCTGCTGCCCGGCGGCGCTGCGCTTGCACGGGCCTACGGTTTCGTAGGCCGGGTAAGCGCAGCGCCGCCGGGCAACAGCACCCCCAAAGCAAACACAACACGCACTCCCGGAATGATGAAAAAACTTTTAGCGCTAGCCCTTGTTGCGCCGTTGCTTGTGTCTTGTTCTTCCAAAAAAGGCGATGAATACAACGAAGCCTGGGTCAAGGACACCAACGGTTTTGACATTTTGATGGGGCAGTTTGCCCACAACATCGAGAACATATGGGGATTTAACGAAGTTCTTATTGCCGGACCGAAGGACTACGTTAAGTACACCGACGCCTATCAGACCCGTAGCCACATCAACTTCGATGACGGTACGATTACGGTTGAAACCATCGCAGGGACTGAACCTGCGGCGCATTTACGTCAGGCCATCATCAAAACCCTGCTGATGGGCGACGATCCGGGGTCTATCGACCTCTACTCTGATGCCGATGACATCACCATCTCCAAAGAGCCGTTTCTGTATGGCCAGGTCGTTGACCAGACCGGTCAGCCGATCCGCTGGGAAGGCCGCGCCACGAAATTTGCCGACTACCTGCTGCAAACGCGCCTGAAAAGCCGCACCAACGGCCTGAAAGTGATCTACAGCGTCACGATCAACCTGGTGCCGAACCACCTCGACAAGCGTGCGCATAAGTATCTGGGCATGGTGCGTCAGGCGTCGCGTAAGTATGGCGTGGATGAGTCGCTGATCCTGGCGATTATGCAGACCGAGTCCTCGTTCAACCCCTACGCGGTAAGCCGTTCCGACGCGCTGGGGCTGATGCAGGTTGTACAGCACAGCGCCGGTAAAGACGTGTTCCGCGCACAGGGGAAATCCGGCACGCCGAGCCGCAGCTACCTGTTCGATCCGCAAAGCAACATTGATACCGGTACGGCCTACCTGGCGATGCTGAACAATGTCTACCTGGGCGGGATTGATAACCCAACCTCACGCCGCTATGCGGTGATCACCGCCTATAACGGTGGCGCGGGCAGCGTGCTGCGCGTCTTCTCAAATGACAAAGTGCAGGCCGCGAACATCATCAACAGCATGGCGCCGGGGGATGTCTACTCAACCCTCACCACCCGCCACCCGTCTGCGGAATCACGCCGCTATCTGTATAAGGTGAATACGGCGCAGAAGAACTACCGTCGCCGCTAGAAAACTACCCCTCACCCTGCCCTCTCCCAGAGGGAGAGGGTATTTAAGTTCCCTCTCCCTCTGGGAGAGGGTTAGGGTGAGGGGACATCAGACCGCACCCATCTCATCCCACCCATACGAAAATGCTATTTGCATCACAATCCAGACTGCAAATTAATGTGGATTGCATTTTTTTGCGGGAGGTAACAAAACATATCGTTGCCAACTGATAGAATTGCATCAAATAACAACCCTGAATGTTCCCAAAACAACATATCTCCCGCTCACTTGTGAGGAAAGTAACATGAACCTTAAGCTGCAGCTTAAAATCTTGTCGTTTCTGCAGTTCTGCCTGTGGGGTAGCTGGCTGACTACACTCGGCTCCTATATGTTTGTGACGCTCAAGTTCGATGGTGCGTCGATCGGTGCCGTTTACAGCTCGCTGGGTATTGCGGCTGTCTTCATGCCAACGCTGCTCGGTATCGTGGCGGATAAATGGCTAAGCGCGAAATGGCTGTATATGCTTTGCCACCTGGTGGGTGCGGGGACGCTGTTTATGGCGGCCGAAGTGACCACGCCGGGGGCGATGTTCATGGTGATCCTGCTTAACTCGCTGGCCTATATGCCAACGCTTGGCCTGATCAACACCATCTCCTACTATCGCCTGAAATCTGCCGGTCTGGATATCGTCACCGACTTCCCGCCAATCCGTATCTGGGGCACCATCGGCTTTATCATGGCGATGTGGGGCGTGAGCTTCGCGGGCTTCGAGCTGAGCCATATGCAGCTCTACATCGGCGCGGCGCTCTCCGTACTGCTGGCGCTGTTCACCCTGACGCTGCCCACCATTCCGGTATCTAACCAGCAGAAAAACCAGAGCTGGAGCACCATGCTTGGCCTGGACGCCTTCGCACTGTTCAAAAACAAGCGCATGGCGATCTTCTTTATCTTCTCCATGCTGCTGGGCGCGGAACTGCAAATCACCAACATGTTCGGTAATACCTTCCTGCACAGCTTCGATAACGATCCGCTGTTTGCCGGGAGCTTTATCGTCGAACACGCGTCGGTGATGATGTCCATCTCGCAGATCTCCGAGACGCTGTTCATCCTGACCATCCCGTTCTTCCTGAGCCGCTACGGTATCAAGAACGTCATGCTGATCAGTATCGCCGCCTGGATGTTGCGCTTCGGTCTGTTCGCCTATGGCGACCCAAGCGCGTTCGGCACCGTGCTGCTGGTTCTGTCGATGATTGTTTACGGCTGTGCCTTCGACTTCTTCAACATCTCCGGCTCGGTGTTTGTGGAAAAAGAGGTGAAACCTGAAATCCGCGCCAGTGCGCAGGGCATGTTCCTGATGATGACCAACGGCTTCGGCTGTATTCTGGGCGGCGTGGTGAGCGGTAAAGTGGTGGAGATGTACACCACCAACGGCATCACCAACTGGCAGCCAGTGTGGCTGATCTTCGCCGGGTACTCGCTGGTGCTGTTCTTCGCGTTCATCGCGCTGTTCAAGTACAAGCACGTGCGCGAGCCGCACGGTGCGCAGCCGATCGCGCATTGATTGTTGTGCCCGGTGGCGCTGCGCTTACCGGGCCTGGAAAACCAGACCGTAGGCCGGGTAAGGCGTAGCCGCCACCCGGCTATTTTATTCCAGAAAGCACCCACCCCACCGACAGCAAATCCGCGCTGCCGCCCGGGCTCAGATTGCGTTCAATCAATGCCTTATCCATCTTCAGCAACGCCTCGCAGTCCCAGCCGTTAGCCAGTAATTCCCGCGCGTAGCCCTGAACGTAGCGCAGCCCCTCAATGCCGCCGCGCGAAACGAGATTGCTGTCCTGATTTACCGCCATCAGGCGCAACAGCAGGCCGTGAAGCGACTGACCGTTCCACGCATCCAAAGCCTTACGCACCGTGGCAAAGCCGCTTTCTGCCTCGCCACGCGCGCCGGTTAAACCGTACAGCTGAAACTGCCGCTCCCCCGCCGTTGCCTGCCCGCTGCGCCCGGCCAGCTCCCTCGCCACCAGCCCACGACAGATGTTACTTACCTCACAACAGAGGCTATCCGCAGAGATATTTTTCACACGCCCGGCGGCGAAGCAGAGCAAACCGAGGGCAAAAATCCCGCCCTTGTGGGTATTTACCCCGCCCGTGGCGGCGTACATTGCCTGCTCGCAGGCCATTCCCATCGGACGAAGAATCCGCAACTGCCGATCGGCAGGTTTGGCCGCATGTGCTTCCCCCAGTTCCGCAAACCGGGCAAACCACGGCGTAATCGCCATAATGCTGCGGACAAACAAGGCATGGTCCATATCGCGATGGGAGCCGTTATTGAGCCTGTCCACCAGCCCCGGTTTTGGCGTCAGCTCCAGCTCCTGCCACAGCGCCTCTGCGGCAAGCGCAGGGAGATCAACCGGGCGCGGTTCAGTCGCGAGCAAACCAGTCATCGATCATCTTCTCCACGCGGGAAACCACCTGCTCAGCGGGGTGATTGCGCGAACGGGAACAGGCATGAGCGGGCTCGTCACAGATCAGGCAGCGTCTGAGATTCGCCCCCAGCGACTGACGCCCGACGTGGCCGTTTTCAGGGCAGATCACATCCAGATCCCACAGCCTGCCAAGTGGGTGCGTCTGCTCCAGTTCTGCACAGTGCGCCTTAATTTCCGCCGCCGGATGCGCGATGCACCACAAGGCTTCAGGTCCGGTGGGTAGCCACAGCACCTTACGGTCCAGCACCTGCCAGCGGTTTTCCCACAGCAGCTGGTCGCACATTTGCAGCGCCACGCCCATGGTGTTGCGATAGCGAAGGCTGTCTTTGATTTCCCCAGGCGTAACCAGCGTGAGGGAGATCACCGGTTGTTGATAGTGCGCAAGCATGTCAGCCTGGCGCGCTGCGCGGCGCTCTTTCGCCGCCAGCAGTTCTTCCAGGCTGACACCCGTCCGCACGGGTGTCGCAATAGTCACACTTCCTCCTTTACCTGTCGAACGGTGTCGATCACGCTGCCGTCGCGGTAGCGGATCACCCCGACGATTTTGTCGGTGAACTCAATCGGTTTCGGTACGCCTGTCAACGAAATCGCTCGCTCATACAGCGCGTTGATATCTACAACCTTCAGCCCTGCTTCCATAAGTCGTTCGCGGATCTCCGGGCGCGCCGGGTTGACCGCAATACCGTGGTCGGTGACCAGCACGTCAATGCTCTCCCCCGGCGTGAGGCGGGTGGTAACGCGCTTCACTACCGTCGGGATGCGGCTTCGCAGCAGCGGCGCGACCACAATGGTCAGGTTGGCTGCCGCCGCCACGTCGCAGTGTCCGCCGGATGCGCCACGCATCACGCCATCGGAGCCGGTGATGACATTGACGTTAAAGTCGACGTCGATTTCCAGGGCGCTGAGGATCACCACGTCGAGCTGGTCGCAGCTTGCCGCCTTGCTGCCGGGGTTGGCGTAGACGTTGGTGGAGATCTCCACGTGGTTCGGGTTGCGCGCCAGCGAGGCCGCTGCCTGGCCGTCAAAGCACTGGGTGTCGAGCAGCTTTTCGATGAGCCCCTTCTCGTGCAGATCCACCAGGCTGCCGGTGATGCCGCCAAGGGCGAAGCGCGCCTTCACGCCGCCGCGCTCCATCTTCTCTTCCATAAAACGGGTGCAGGCGGTGGCCGCTGCGCCGGAGCCGGTCTGCATCGAGAAGCCCGGTTTGAAATAGCCAGAGTGTTCAATCACGTCCGCCGCATAGCGGGCGATCATCAGCTCGCGCGGGTTGCTGGTGACGCGCGCCGCGCCGACGCTGATTTTCGCCGGGTCGCCCACGCTCTCCACCTGCACGATGTAGTCCACCTGATCCTGCACCAGGCTGGCGGGCATATTGGGGAATGGCACCAGCGCTTCGGTCAGCAGCACCACCTTACGGGCAAAGTGCGCGTCCACCATGGCGTAGCCCAGCGAACCGCAGCACGATTTTCCGTGCGTGCCGTTGGCGTTGCCAAACTCATCGCTGCACGGCACGCCAAGAAATGCCACGTCGATGCTCAGTTCGCCGTCCTGGAGCAGCTTCACGCGCCCGCCGTGGGAGTGAATTTGTACCGGCTCGTCCATTAGCCCGTGGGAGATGGCATCCGCCAGCCTGCCGCGCATGCCGGAGGTGTAAATCCGGGTGATGACGCCACTCTCGATATGCTCGATCAGCGCGTCATTGCAGGTCATCAGCGAGCTGGAAGCCAGGGTCAGATTTTTGAAGCCCATCCGCGCCAGCAGCGCCACGACGGTGTTGATCACCCGGTCGCCTTCGCGAAAGGCATGGTGGAAGGAGATGGTCATCCCGTCCTGCAAGCCGCTGCGCTTAACCGCCTCTTCAATAGAGGCGCAGAGCTTGCGGCTGTGCTTCGCCTCGCTGTCCGCTAGCCACGGCGTCGCGCTGTGGGCGGTATCAAAGGGTTTCAGATCCCGCAGATGGGGGAAATTTACATGGAGAAGTTCTGTCTGATTCATTATGTCATCCTTACCGACGCACGCCAGAGGCCGCCGCGCGCTCCAGCACCACCTGCGCGTGGTTAATAATCGGTGCATCCACCATTTTGCCGTTGAGCGACACCACGCCCAGGCCGTTACGCTCGCCCTCTTCTGCCGCCTCAATCACCCTTTTGGCGTGATCCACCTCTTCCTGAGTCGGGGCGTAGGCGTTGTGCAGCAGGTCTATCTGGCGCGGGTTAATCAGCGATTTGCCGTTGAAGCCCATCTTGCGGATCAGGTCGACCTCGCGCAGGAACCCGGCTTCGTCGTTAACGTCGGACCACACCACGTCGAAGGCGTCGATACCGGCGGCGCGTGCGGCGTGCAGCACGGCGCAGCGGGCATAGAACAGCTCGGTGCCGTCGCCGCGCTCGGTCTGCATGTCCATCACGTAGTCAAAGGCGGCCAGCGCGATGCCGATCAGGCGCGGGGAGCTGCGGGCAATCGCCACGGCGTTGATGACGCCAATGGCCGATTCAATCGCCGCCATCACGCGGGTGGAACCCACATCACGCCCGCACTCCTTCTCGATACGCTCGAGGTGGCCTTCCAGCTCGTAAATATCGTCCGGGGTGTCGGTTTTCGGCAGGCGGATCACGTCCACGCCCGCGCGCACGGCGGCCTCCAGATCCAGCAGGCCAAATGGCGTGTTCAGCGGGTTAATGCGCACCACGGTTTCGATATCCTGATACATCGGGTGCTGCAACGCGTGGAACACCAGCATGCGTGCGGTGTCTTTCTCGCGCAGGGCCACGGCGTCCTCAAGGTCAAACATGATGGAGTCGGGGCGGTAGATAAAGGCGGTAGAGAGCATGGCGGCATTGGCGCCTGGCAGGAACAGCATACTGCGGCGGAGTTTGCTCATTTCAGCGCCCCCCAGTTGATGGCCTGTTCATCGGCGGCACGCAGAAGCGCGCTTTGCAGGCGAGCGCGGATCACACAGTCCAGCGCCCCTTTGTCTTCAATAATGATTAATCCCTGGTGCACGTTCATGGCGCGCAATGTGTCGTTGACCACCTGGCGTATCTGCTCGCCAAACTGCTTAATCACTTCACTGTGGATGACAATTTCCAGCTCACCGTGAGCGGGGGCGATTTTCACCATCAGGTCGCTGGACTCCTGCGTTCCGGCCAGCGCCTCCCTTACAATATTCATGATAAATTCCTGATAGTTATGCGACTTCCGCACTCGCACGATAATGTGCTTCGAGGTGCGCGAAGGTGGAGTCCGGGACAATCTCCCGGATCCGGGAAAACTGCTGTGTCTTGAGTAAACGGCGCACTTCCGAGGCCGAAATGGCGTTGCCGGTGGCCTTGATGCGCGGCATCTCCACCACCTCAATATGCGAGGCCAGAAGGTCGTGCAGCGTCTGGTTGTACTGCCGCGTGATGTCGCAGAACGGCTCCGAGCCGATGAAGCGGTGTGTGATGCCCAGCGCCGGGGCGATATAGTCCCGGAAGATCAGCACGTCGATCTCGCTCCACGCCTGCTGCACTTTGCCGGTCTCCTTCAGGAAGTAGGCCGGGAAGGTGGCGCGGGAGATGATGTACTGCGAGCCTTCATGCACCACCACGTTCGGCAGATGCGCCACGCCCGCACGCACCATCTCGAGGCGCGCGCTGAACGGGAAGAACGAGGCGTCTTCACGCACCACAAACAGATGCAGGGCATCGCACTGCGTCGCCGCCTGCTCCACCAGATGACGATGGCCGAGGGTGAAGGGATTGGCGTTCATCACGATCGCGCCCGTTTTTTCCCCACACCGGCACTTCGCGCGCAGGGATCGGCAGTAGCGCGCGATCCCCTGCGGAGTGTTCTCCATTAGCACCGCGTTGTTCCCGCTCTGGGCAATCGGCCAGAAACCGCTGCGGCCAAAGCGCTCCTTATTGCACGGACGGGTGCAGAGGAAGAGGTGAAAATGGCCGCGCTCCAGCGCCGCGTTTTCCACCTCTGCAAGCAGACGCGCGCTGAGGTTTTCCCCACGAAGCTGCTCGTTGACCGCCACGCATTTGATGACGTTGGCAGCCAGCCCGGCGCAACCCACCAGCTGCGCGCCGGACCAGGCTTCGACAAACAGCGTGATGTCGTTGTCCAGGCCAAGGCCGCTGTCTGCCAGCAGGTAGCGGATCTGGCTTAAGCGTTCTGGGTGTTTCGCCACAACGGTGTGCCGAAAATCAATGGGTTGCGATTGCATGCTGCCGCCTTACTCAGTGCGCTGCCGCGAGCCCGACGGCTGGCGCTTCCACGATCACGTTGCTCAGATGACCGATATGCTCGATCTCCACCTCAATGCGATCCCCCTCCTTCATAAACAGCGGCGGGTTGCGCTTTTTACCCACGCCGCCAGGCGAGCCGGTGATGATCACGTCGCCCGGGCTGAGACGGGTGAAGGTGCTGATGTACTCGATCAGTTCCGCCACCTTGTGGATCATGCTGCTGGTGTTGTCCTCCTGCACCATGCGGCCGTTCAGCCAGGTGCGGATCGCCAGGCTGTGCGGGTCCGGGATCTCATCCGCCGTCGCCATCCACGGGCCGAACGCTCCGGTCTGCCGCCAGTTTTTCCCGGCGGTGAACCAGGTGTGCTGCCAGTCGCGGGCGGAGCCGTCCATGTAACAGCTGTAGCCCGCCACGTGGCGCAGGGCGTCGTCGCGGCTGATGTTCTCCCCGCCTTTGCCGATGATCACCGCCAGCTCGCCTTCGTAGTCGAACTCGCTGGAGTGGCGCGGCTTCAGCACCGGCTCGTTGTGGCCGGTCTGTGAATCCGGGAAGCGGACAAACAGCGTCGGGGCCGGGTTGTGCTGGTCAAACTCCTTGCGCTTGTCGGCATAGTTCATGCCCACGCAGAGGATTTTTTCCGGCTGGACAATCACCGGTAAGAAGATGATGGCGTTCAGCGGTACATCCACCGCGTCGTTCAGAAAACGGGTGGCCTGCGCCAGCCCGTTCCCCTGCAACAGCGCTTTAAGGTCGCCATAGCGGTCGCCCAGGCGGCGGCCCAAATCAATCACGCCTTCGGCCTGTACGATGCCGTAGCTGCGTTTTCCCTGGTATAAAAAGCTTGCGAGTTTCATTGTTCTTTCCTGAAAACTTAAACGAGGAAGTTGCCCAGAATCAGCAGTGAGACAGAGACGTTAATCGCGCCGCCGATACGGGTAGCAATCTGGGCGAATGGCATCAGGCTCATGCGGTTGCCTGCGGTCAGGATCGCCACGTCACCGGTGCCACCCTGCCCGCTCTGACAGCAGGAGACGATGGCGACATCAATCGGGTGCATACCAATCTTTTTGCCAACGAAGAATCCGGTCGCCACCAGCGCGGAAACGGTGCTGACAATCACCAGCAGGTTGCTGACGGTGAACGCCGCCACCAGTTCATGCCATGGGGTAATCGCCACGCCGACAGCGAAGAGGATTGGGTAGGTCACGGAGGTCTGGAAGAATTTGTACACCACCTGGGAACCCTCCAGCAGACGCGGAGAGGCGCCGTTGCAGAGCTTCACCAGCACCGCCATAAACAACATGCCCACCGGCGCTGGCAGACCAATCAGCTTGTGACCGAGCATGCCCAGCATGTACAGCAGCACCGCCAGCAGCGCGCCCGAGGCGATGGTCGTCACGTCCGCTTTGCCGGAGAACGCAGGTTGGGAAACAGTGGCATCAGCGTTGGCGCGATTCGGCATCAGCTGGCCTTCACCGGTCAGGTGCGGGTAGCGTTTACCGAGCTGGTTGAGGCAGCCGGAGATAATGATCGCCGTCAGGCCGCCGAGCATCACCATCGGCAGCACGCGGCCGAGCGCCACGCCCTGATCCATATGCAGCAGGGTGGCATAGCCGATAGAGAGCGGGATCGCCCCTTCCCCGACGCCGCCCGCCATGATCGGCAGAATGATAAAGAAGAAGATCTGGAACGGCTCGAGGCCCAGCGCCAGCCCAACACCCATGCCGACAATCATGCCGACGATTTCACCGCACAGCATCGGGAAGAAGATGCGCAGGAAGCCCTGGATCAGCACGGTGCGGTTCATACTCATGATGCTGCCGACGATAATGCAGCAGATATAGAGGTAGAGAATATTGGTGGATTTATAGAATTTGGTCGTGGACTCAACCACCACGTCCGGCAGCAGGCCGTAATAGACCAGCGCGGAAGGGATAAAGGTGGCGCAAATTGCCGCCGCACCGAGCTTGCCGACAATCGGCAGGCGTTTGCCGAACTCACCGCAGGCAAAGCCGAAGAAGGCCAGCGTGGCCACCATGACCACAATGTCGCTCGGCAGTTTTCCGCCCAGGCAATCAATCGCAATCAGCGCGCCCGCCAGAACGAACAGCGGCAGAGGAATAATGCCGATTTTCCAGGTATCCATAATATGCCACCAGCGCTCTTTGAGCGATGGCCGCTGAATATCAATCGGGTCGTGGGTAACAGAGAATGAATCGTCAGTTGTGCTCATAATAAGCCCCTTAGTTATTTTGTGCGTTCAGCTTAGAGTCACAAAGGCTTACTTTATGTGAGGGATGGCATATTAAAAGCGAAGTTTTAATGGACGCTATGGTTTTAATGGTTTCTTTTATTTAATGTGATTTACGCCTTATTTATTGCCGTGGTTTTTATGGTTTCTTTTCTTAACTGAACAAAGAAATAACATTTATTCATTTAACCTTAAGAGGATGAGACTTTCGGAAAAATCTTTTACAGGCTGCGCTGTGCAAGGGATCACAAGTTTTCGGCAAAGCGGGCATCCTGGCCTTAAAAGATGATATATTCAGCCGACCTGTTGATATCTCGCGTGATAGTTATGAAAGTATCGTTTCAGATCAAGCTGTTTATTTCGCTGGTCGCCTTTTTCTCAGTGCTGTTCGCATTACTGGGCGGATATTATTATGTCGATGTCGGCAGGCAGCTTTATCAGGAAATGAGCGCGCGCGCAAAAATACAGGCCGAAGAAATTGCGCTTATTCCTACCCTGCGAAAAGAAGTCGAACAAAAGGATATCCTGGGTATCCATGACTTTATGCAGAAAATAGCCGCCCGCAGCGACGCCAGTTTTATTGTGATTGGTGACAATAAGGGGCTGCATCTTTTCCACTCCGTGTTTGCCGACCGGGTAGGCAAAACGCTGGTTGGCGGAGATAACGACGAGGTATTACACGGCAAAAGCACCATCACCATCCGCAAGGGCGGGTTAGGCATTTCGCTGCGCAGCAAAGCGCCCATTTTTAATGATGCCGGGCAGGTGGTGGGGATTGTTTCGGTAGGCTATCTCACGAGCTATCTGGACACCATCACCGTCAACAAGGTGGTTAATATCCTGATTGCCGCCGTGCTGCTGCTTATCGCCCTGTTTATTTTCTCCTGGTTCTTCACCCGCAGCATCAAGAAGCAGATATTCTCTCTGGAGCCGCGCGAAATCGGCCTGCTGGTGCGCCAGCAAAAGGCGATGATGGAATCCATTTATGAAGGGGTGATTGCCATCGACGACGATCTTCGCATTGAGGTGATTAACCAGGCGGCGCGTAAATTATTAGGCTTACGCCAGCCCGCCCGCGAACTGCGGGGTCAGCTCATCAGCCAGGTGATCGCGCCCGTCCCGTTCTTCAACGCGCAAACCATGCTTGCGAAAGACACCCACGATGAGATCTGTCGCTTTAACGATCTCACGGTCATTGCCAGCCGGGTGCGGATCATGCTGGAAGATGCGTTGCAGGGCTGGGTGATCACCTTTCGCGATCGCAACGAGATCGACTCGCTCAGCGCCCAGCTCAGCCAGGTGAAGCGCTACGTTGATAACCTGCGCATCATGCGCCATGAACAGCTGAACCGCATGACTACGCTGTCCGGCCTGCTGCATATGGGCCGTTATGACGAAGCGATTCGCTACATACAGGCGCAGTCGGAACACGCTCAGGAGCTGCTGGACTTTATCTCGTCCCGCTTTAGCTCTCCGACGCTGTGTGGTTTGCTGCTTGGAAAGGCCGCCCGCGCGCGTGAAAAAGGCGTTGAGCTGAGTTTCGACCCGGCCTGCCGGGTGGATAAACCGTTCCTGCCGCTGCTCGAATCGGAACTTATCTCGATCATCGGGAACTTGCTGGATAACGCCATTGAAGCGACCCAGCGTGCACCGCTCCCGCATGCCCCGGTGGACGTGCTGATAAAGCTGAACGAGCAGGAACTGATTATTGAAGTCGCCGACCAGGGCGTCGGCATCACACCGGAGATACGCGACCGGATCTTTGAGCGCGGCATCACCACCAAAACGCGCGGCGATCATGGTATTGGCCTGTATCTGATTGAAAGCTATGTCACACAGGCTGGCGGTGCAATTGAAGTTGCCGATAACACCCCACGCGGTGCCATTTTCTCACTGTTTATTCCCGCAACGGGAACGGCCCGGCACCCCGTACAGGAACTGGAAGATACCGACTATGCAACATGAACTTATCGACGTACTGATTGTTGAAGACGAGAACGAACTGGCGCAACTGCACGCGGAGCTTATCGGTAAACATCCGCGCCTGAGGCTGGTGGGGATTGCCGCGTCGCTGGCCGACGCGCAGGTACAACTGGAGAGCAAACAGCCGAAGCTGATGCTGCTGGATAACTACCTGCCGGACGGCAAAGGCATCACCCTTATCAGCAACCCGATGCTCACCCGCGCCAACTGCTCGGTGATTTTCATCACCGCCGCCAGCGATATGGACACCTGTAGCCAGGCAATTCGTAACGGCGCGTTCGACTACATCCTCAAGCCGGTTTCCTGGAAGCGCCTGAGCCAGTCGCTGGAACGTTTTGTGCAGTTTGCCGAACAGCAGCGCGTCTGGAAGATCGTCGACCAGCAGAACGTAGATTCACTCTATCAATTGCAGGCGAAAAACTATCGCCTGGACAACGGCAGCAAAGGGATAGAGGAGAACACGCTGGCGCGGGTGCAAATGCTGTTTAACAACAAGGCGGCGCACTGTTTTACGGTGGATGAGGTGGTGAGTGAGACGGGCCTGAGTAAAACCACCACCCGGCGCTATCTGGAACACTGCGTGGAGGTGGGTTTTCTGACGGTGGAGATGCTGTACGGGAAGATTGGGCATCCGAGAAGGATGTACCGCCGCGCAGAAGCCTGACGCAGTATTGTAGGCCCGGTAAGCTTGCGCCACCGGGCAACTGGCCGGGTGGCGCTAACGCTTACCCGGCCTACGTTCAGACATTCAATACGTATCCATACAGCCGCTTAATCCCGTCCGCATCTTTCTCGCTGTAAACGCCCTGCAACTCTGGCGAGAAACCCGGCAGCATATTAATGCCCTCTTCCAGCGCCAGGAAGTAGCGCTGTACTGCTCCACCCCAGACTTCCCCCGGCACCACGCACAGCACGCCCGGCGGGTATGGCAGCGCACCTTCGGCGGCAATGCGTCCTTCGGCGTCACGAATATGCACCAGTTCGACGTTCCCGCGAATGTACTCCTGGTTGGCATCCTGCGGGTTCATCACCACGGCAGGCAGGCTCTCCTGACGGAACATCGCCTTCTGTAAATCCTTCACGTTAAAGCTGACGTAGAGATCGTGCATCTCCTGGCACAGCTGACGGATCGTGTAGTCGCGGTAACGCACCGGGTATTTCTGACAGATGGTCGGAAGCACATCCGCGAGCGGCGTATCGTCTTCAATATGCTGTTCAAACTGCCCCAGCATTGCCACCAGCTGCATTAGCTTCTCCGCGCTCTCGGCTGGCGTCAGCAGGAACAGGATGGAGTTGAGATCGCACTTCTCCGGCACAATGCCGTTCTCGCGCAGGTAGTGGGCGAGAATGGTCGCCGGAATGCCGAAATCGGTATAGTGACCTGTTTCAGCATCAATGCCCGGCGTGGTCAGCAGCAGCTTGCACGGATCGACGAAATACTGCTCGCGGGCATAGCCTTCAAAACCGTGCCATTTTGCACCCGGTTCAAAACTAAAGAAGCGACGCTCGCTGGCGATAGCCTGTGTGGGGTGATCCTGCCATGGCCGCCCCGCCACCACCGGCGGGATAAACGGTTTGATCATATTGCAGTTGGCGATGATGGCCTTGCGTGCTTCAATGCCCAGCTCGACGCACTCCGCCCACAGCCTGCGTCCGCTCTCGCCCTCGTGGATCTTGGCGTTCACGTCCAGCGCAGCAAACAGCGGGTAAAACGGGCTGGTGGAGGCATGCAGCATGAACGCATTGTTCAACCGCTTGTGCGGGCAGAAGCGCGACTGACCGCGAATATGGTTATCCTTTTTATGGATCTGCGACGTTTGCGAGAACCCGGCCTGCTGCTTGTGGACCGACTGGGTCACGAAAATTCCCGGATCGTTCTCGTTCAGTTCCAGCAGAAGCGGAGACGTTTCCGCCATCATCGGGATAAACTGCTCGTAGCCGACCCAGGCGGAGTCAAAGAGGATGTAGTCGCAAAGGTGACC
Organism: Enterobacter cloacae complex sp. 397G4; assembly: GCF_050031515.1. Classification (NCBI taxonomy): domain Bacteria; kingdom Pseudomonadati; phylum Pseudomonadota; class Gammaproteobacteria; order Enterobacterales; family Enterobacteriaceae; genus Enterobacter; species Enterobacter cloacae complex sp. 397G4. Next base: position 4,042,864 of record NZ_JBLGWE010000001.1, read on the forward strand.
GATCTTGTCGATCACCTGACGGGCGTTGTAGATCGTGCCATCGTAGGTGCCGAGCTGAATGATCGCCAGACGGAACGGGCGCGCCTCGGCGGCTTTCTGCGGCGCGACGTCACGGATCAGTTCCCGCAGCCAGGCCTCATCAAAGCAGTGCTCATCAATCCCGCCGATAAAACCAAACGGATTACGGGCTGCCTCAAGATAGACAGGCGTTGCCCCGGCCTGGATCAGCGCTCCATGATGGTTGGACTTGTGGTTGTTACGATCGAACAGCACCAGATCGCCACGGGTCAGCAGCGCGTTGGTCACCACTTTATTGGCCGCCGACGTGCCGTTCAGCACGAAGTAGGTTTTATCCGCGTTGAACACTTTCGCCGCGAACTTTTGCGCGTGCTTGGCGGAGCCTTCGTGGATCAGCAGATCGCCCAGCTTAACGTCGGCGTTGCACATGTCGGCGCGAAAAACGTTCTCACCGAAGAAATCATAGAACTGCCGCCCCGCCGGGTGTTTTTTGAAAAAGGCACCGTGCTGGTGACCCGGACAGGCAAAGGTGCTGTTTCCCATCGCCACATACTGGCTCAGGGTGTCAAAAAAGGGTGGCAGCAGGTTCTCTTCATACCGGCAGGCGGCAGATTCCAGTTCCAGCAATTCCTGTGCTTTACCCGAGATGATCGCCGTGACACCCTCTGGCACCTCTCCTGGCTCTGTTGAGAACAAAAATACCGGTAACTGAAAGCCCGTACGCTTCAGCAATGCGAGAATGCCGCTGTAGCTTTCAACAACCGTAATGACGACTGCCGCCACATCGGTGAAATCGGTGTTATCCAGCATAACTTTTTCGCGATGCGTAGAAACTTTGGATACCAGCTCACGGCTGACGGCAATTTTCATGGTTTTCATAGGCGCAAATACCCTCACCGAACGGTGAGACAGGAAGGAGAAAATTCGCGCAATCATGTCACCTTTTATTTTCAGGTGCAAGAAGGAATCAGTATGCGTTACGCCTCCCAAAGCTAAGCGTAATCTGGGACGAACGTGCCATAATCATGCAATGCCAGTGCTTAAATAACAGGAGTTAAACGTGGTAATTGGACCCTTTATCAATGCGGGAGCCGTATTGCTGGGCGGTGTACTTGGGGCAGTATTAAGTCAGCGCCTGCCGGAGCGTATTCGCGTCTCCATGCCTTCTATTTTTGGCCTGGCGTCGTTAGGGATTGGTATCCTTTTAGTGGTGAAATGCGCCAACCTGCCGGTGATGGTACTGGCGACGCTGCTCGGCGCGCTCATCGGCGAGTTTTGCTATCTGGAAAAAGGCATTAATCACGCGGTAGGCAAAGCCAAAAATCTGATTGTCCGTCCGGGCAAGGCAAAGCACGGCACGCACGAGTCGTTTATTCAGAACTACGTTGCGATCATTATTCTGTTCTGCGCCAGCGGCACGGGGATATTCGGTTCGATGCAGGAAGGGATGACCGGCGATCCCAGCATATTGATTGCGAAAGCGTTTCTGGATTTCTTTACTGCCACCATTTTTGCCACCACCCTCGGCATCGCCGTCGCCGCGATTTGTGTGCCGATGTTGCTTATTCAGCTGGCGCTGGCCACCTGCGCCACGCTGATCCTGCCGCTGACAACGCCAGCGATGATGGCAGACTTTACCGCCGTCGGCGGCCTGTTGCTGCTGGCGACAGGGCTGCGCATCTGTGGCATTAAGATGTTTGCAGTGGTGAACATGCTCCCTGCCCTGCTGCTCGCGATGCCGCTTTCCGCGCTCTGGACGCGCTTTTTCGCTTAAGTTTGCGACGAAATGGTGAGAGAGTGTGCAGTCTGCACCGAAAGCAACAAATTTCGTTGACGCCGGAGGGAGGATCGGGTTTAATGCGCCCCGTTGCCCGGATAGCTCAGTCGGTAGAGCAGGGGATTGAAAATCCCCGTGTCCTTGGTTCGATTCCGAGTCCGGGCACCAATATTCATAAGGCCTCGCTGAAAAGCGGGGCTTTTTCCTTTCTTAGCTACGGTAGATTTCTGGTCGTTGCAACACGTTATTTTCTTGCTGGATTTTTCACCATTTTTGCAGATGTTCGTTACATTTAGACACCTCAACATCCTCTGATATACCTTTTTCTAACCACACAGCTACGGTCTTTCTACGGTCCTCTACGGTTCCTTTCTCTCAAATCATTCATAGTGAAGTAGAAAACACGGGGGAAACGGGGGAATTATCATTTCGCCTTAATCCGCTGGTCTTAACGTGATTTTGTCGCGGGGAATAAGATGGGAAAATCCCCAATAGCAAGCGGGGATACCTGGCGGCAACCCTCTCCACATGGGGATCTTCACCAGTCCGTCCACCTGGAACAAGCTCTTCTTGCCCTTTCACTTCTTACCGTTACTAGAATCCCCCGTCCTCCACGCCATCATAAAATGGTTTATCCGTAGTAATTAAACATATTGGACTACTAAACCTAAGTGTCGGACCTGAACTGTGAGTTCAACAAGCAAATTCAACGCTGCCCTTAATCAACGGAGGGCAGGTCAAAACCTCTAACTATTAGGGAAGGTGCGAACAAGTTCCTGATATGAGATCATCATATTCATCCGGAGCGCATCCCAGAGGGACATCATGAGTCATCAACTCACCTTCGCCGATAGTGAATTCAGCACTAAGCGCCGTCAGACCCGAAAAGAGATTTTCCTCTCCCGCATGGAGCAGATTCTGCCATGGCAGAATATGACCGCTGTCATCAAGCCGTTTTATCCCAAGGCGGGCAATGGCCGACGGCCCTATCCGCTGGAGACCATGCTGCGTATTCACTGCATGCAGCATTGGTACAACCTGAGCGACGGTGCCATGGAAGATGCCCTGTACGAAATCGCCTCCATGCGTCTGTTTGCCCGGTTATCCCTGGATAGCGCCTTGCCGGACCGCACCACCATCATGAATTTCCGCCACCTGCTGGAGCAGCATCAACTGGCCCGCCAATTGTTCAAGACCATCAATCGCTGGCTGGCCGAAGCAGGCGTCATGATGACTCAAGGCACCTTGGTCGATGCCACCATCATTGAGGCACCCAGCTCGACCAAGAACAAAGAGCAGCAACGCGATCCGGAGATGCATCAGACCAAGAAAGGCAATCAGTGGCACTTTGGCATGAAGGCCCACATTGGTGTCGATGCCAAGAGTGGCCTGACCCACAGCCTAGTCACCACCGCGGCCAACGAGCATGACCTCAATCAGCTGGGTAATCTGCTGCATGGAGAGGAGCAATTTGTCTCAGCCGATGCCGGCTACTAAGGGGCGCCACAGCGCGAGGAGCTGGCCGAGGTGGATGTGGACTGGCTGATCGCCGAGCGCCCCGGCAAGGTAAGAACCTTGAAACAGCATCCACGCAAGAACAAAACGGCCATCAACATCGAATACATGAAAGCCAGCATCCGGGCCAAGGTGGAGCACCCATTTCGCATCATCAAGCGACAGTTCGGCTTCGTGAAAGCCAGATACAAGGGGTTGCTGAAAAACGATAACCAACTGGCGATGTTATTCACGCTGGCCAACCTGTTTCGGGCGGACCAAATGATACGTCAGTGGGAGAGATCTCACTAAAAACTGGGGATAACGCCTTAAATGGCGAAGAAACGGTCTAAATAGGCTGATTCAAGGCATTTACGGGAGAAAAAATCGGCTCAAACATGAAGAAATGAAATGACTGAGTCAGCCGAGAAGAATTTCCCCGCTTATTCGCACCTTCCTTAACTCAATGTTAAAAACGCAACATCGGTTTCTTATTTTTTATCTAAATGGAATGGAGTGTTTAATTTATAATAAATTATATATTTATTACTGTGTGATTTTCGATGTTATTTGGTTGATATTCCGCTCACATGTTAACATGGAGCGGAATATTATGATTAATCTTTGCAAGTGTGAATATTAAATTCATTCCCACGCGAAATTAACATGCATTTATCTTTGGGGCCGTCAAAAGTATCATTGCTTCGCTTGAGTAAATAATAACCACTATCATGCCCTGATATTTTTATCTGTTCTTGGCTAAATCCACCATAAACCATTAATGCAGCTCTTTCAGATTGTGATATATTTTGGGGGGTGTAAATCGCCCCTTTTCCATCTTTATTAATCATAGATAGTTGATAATACATATCAGGTAGACGGTAAGTAGATATTTCTCTATATATAGAGTTTAATTGGATGATTGAACCTGGAAGAATGACAAGCACCACAAGAACCCATGAATGTTTGGATTTTCCGATAAGTATAGCTGTTGCATAACACATTAACAAAGTATGTGGATAGCCATACCATGGAAGCCTCGTTTGTGCCAGAGTGAAGAATGCAAATAAGGTTAAGATCGAAATAAGAATAATATTTACATCATAACTGAATGTGCTTTTTACTCCATTAGATAAAATTGAAATTGCAAGTGATGATACAAATGCGATCAGCAATAAAAAGTGATTTTCATAAAGGATATCAAGATAATACCATTTGGAGGTTATGTGACCTTCTATTTGAACAGAAGAACGATGAAGTAAATCATAATCAATCATCTTTATGATAAAATCGAACTTATCATATTGATATCTTGCAATAAGCCAAAGAATAACTGGAATTGACACACAAATGATTGGAAAGATAAAAGATTTAAAGTTCAGATTTCTATCTTTAACCTGATAAAAGTATGCTGTAATAAAAGCAAAACCAATTGACAAAGCATGCCAGCTTTTAGTTAAAAATGCTAAAGATACTAAAAATGCGGCAAATGCTATATTTCTAGTTTTGCAATTAAAAGATAAAATAACTACTGATAATACAATGAATAGCAAATAAATCGCATCAGGATCAGCAGAGCGAAATGAGTGGAATGTTATTAGCTTAGAGCAAGATATAAACAACAGCATGAAACACAAGGATGCTATAAAATTATATCTTTTATTTAAAGAATATGCGCAAATGGCAAACAATAACATTCCTGATAAAATAGATGGAATTCTCATTGTAATAAGTGAAATGCCAAAAATTTTTGACGTAATTACTAGAGACCAAAAACTGACAGGAGGCTTGAGATTCCACATATCTACTGCAGCACCCCACTTGTTAACTATATAATTACCGCTTTGTAACATTTGCAAGGCGCTAACTATGTGTCTACTTTCATCCCAATCAGTAAATCTAGAGTTGTTAATATTATATGTTAATAATGATAAAAGAACCATGCCAAGCACAGCAAAGAAAAAAGGGAAAGGTCTGAATTTAGATGTCATTTTTTTAACCTTACTGATGTGTTGATTTTTCGATGAAAAACTTAGGTCTTTTCTTGCTTTCCATATAAATCTTGCCTACGTACTCACCAATAATGCCAAGGCAAAGCATCTGAACCCCACCAATAAAAAGAATTGCCAAGATCATCGACGCCCAGCCACTTACTGTATGCCCCAAGAAATACTGCATTAATGTATAGAAAACGCCGACTGTAGAAAATATTGATATTATAAAACCGAGTGCAGTGACAATTCTTAGTGGGGTCACGGAAAAAGATGTTATCCCCTCAAGAGCTAAGGCAAGCATCTTTCTTAGGGGATATTTTGACTCACCAGCAACTCGTTCGTGTCGTGAGTAGTAAACTTTGTCACTAGGATATCCAATAAGAGGTATAAGGCCTCGAATATATAGATTCTGCTCTTTGTACTGCAAAAGTGAATCAAGTGCTCTACGGCTTAGCAATCTGAAGTCAGCATGATTTTCTACCTGATTTACACCAAGTTTTGTCATCACTTTATAGAAAGTCTCAGCGGTGATTTTCTTAAATAAACTGTCTGAAGTTCTGTCATTCCTAACGCCATATACAATGTCACTGCCAGAATGATAGGTATCAACCATTTTCTCAATTACAGATGTATCATCTTGAAGATCTGCGTCGATACTTACTGTGATATCAGATTTAGTGCATGAGGAAAGGCCTGCCATTAATGCTGTCTGATGGCCTTTATTTCTAGATAGCTTAACGCCCTTGACATGATGGCTAGAAATAGATGCTTTTTCAATTAAAGCCCAAGTGTCATCTTTGCTTCCGTCATCAACGAAAACAATATCACTTGTTCTTGCAATTTTATTATTTTCTATCATTTCTTCTAAGCGCGAAGATAACTCAGATAGGCAAAGATTAAAAACCTCCTGCTCGTTATAGCAAGGCACGACTATTGAAAGAACTGGCGCATTCATTATTTCATTACCCAAAGTTTATTTATAAAAAAACCTGATGCGGTGTAAAAAAACATCCCTATCAACTGGATGATATATTTGTTTTCCATACCTATTCCTATGGCAAGCCTCATGGCTATTATGTTAATAAGATAACAGTATGCGCAGCAAAATATGAACTTTGTTAATCTTCGCAGCGTAGGTCGTGAGGAAAAGGTGAAATATGTATTGAGGGCGTAACTAACTAAGATACCCACAACATATCCAAACAAATTAGAAAGGTATAGGCCGCAACCAAGCGCCGTGAGAGTAATAATCACGAAGGCTGTAACGAGGGTATTCATGCCGCCTACCATGCAGTACCGTAATGCTTGGTTCTTGTAAATAGTTGATAAGTTCATATCCATCTGATACATCGCTTAAACTTCATGGTGATAAGAGCAATCTTAAATTGCGGGAGTTTAGCACCTTATGAGGGCTTGGTGATACTACCAACTTACTGATTTAGTGTATGATGGTGTTTTTGAGGTGCTCCAGTGGCTTCTGTTTCTATCAGCTGTCCCTCCTGTTCAGCTACTGACGGGGTGGTGCGTAACGGCAAAAGCACTGCCGGACATCAGCGCTATCTCTGCTCTCACTGCCGTAAAACATGGCAACTGCAGTTCACTTACACCGCTTCTCAACCCGGTACGCACCAGAAAATCATTGATATGGCCATGAATGGCGTTGGATGCCGGGCAACCGCCCGCATTATGGGCGTTGGCCTCAACACGATTTTACGTCACTTAAAAAACTCAGGCCGCAGTCGGTAACCTCGCGCATACAGCCGGGCAGTGACGTCATCGTCTGCGCGGAAATGGACGAACAGTGGGGCTATGTCGGGGCTAAATCGCGTCAGCGCTGGCTGTTTTACGCGTATGACAGGCTCCGGAAGACGGTTGTTGCGCACGTATTCGGTGAACGCACTATGGCGACGCTGGGGCGTCTTATGAGCCTGCTGTCACCTTTTGACGTGGTGATATGGATGACGGATGGCTGGCCGCTGTATGAATCCCGCCTGAAGGGAAAGCTGCACGTAATCAGCAAGCGATATACGCAGCGAATTGAGCGGCATAACCTGAATCTGAGGCAGCACCTGGCACGGCTGGGACGGAAGTCGCTGTCGTTCTCAAAATCGGTGGAGCTGCATGACAAAGTCATCGGGCATTATCTGAACATAAAACACTATCAATAAGTTGGAGTCATTACCCAAAGTAGGGTGATCTATGATAGATATCACATGGTAGGATTCTGGCAGGGTTAGATTGATTTCTTTATAAACGATTTAATCATAATACATTGGTGAGAATGTGTGTCTTTTGCAAGGCAATCCAGCCAAAAAGCCCTTTCTCAAAAGTTGAAAAAAGCAGTTCATAAGCAGTTTCAAAGGGATTGAAAATCCCCGTGTCCTTGGTTCGATTCCGAGTCCGGGCACCACTATTCAATAAACGGACGTCTACTGACGTCCGTTTTGCTTTATAAAGTCAACAAGTTACCCCCCTCTGGTTGTCTACTACTGTCCGCTAAAATCTACTGGCAGCGCCTCCTATTTGTTGGTAAAAATGTTGGTAATCTCAGTTCGATGGGATTTTTACCAACATTTGCACAGGAGGCTTGCTATGCGCTTAACTGATATTGCTGTAAAAAACGCCAAGCCTTCCGACAAGCAGATCAAGCTATCGGATGGAAAGGGGCTGTATCTGCTGGTGCATCCGAATGGTTCCAAATACTGGCAAGCTGCTTATCGCTTCGATGGTAAGCAAAAAGTCTTCTCAATTGGCACCTACCCTTCTGTTTCGCTCTCAGAAGCTCGTACAAGCCTCTTAGCGATGAAATCTCTATTAGCTAATGGTGTTGACCCGTTGCAGCAAAAAAAGGCTGTAAAAGCTGAGGAGCGCGGAGATTTTACGTTTGAGGCTGTGGCGCGGGACTGGCACAAAAAAATGTCTGTCAGTGAGCGCTGGATACCTCAGCATAGTGAACGGATTTTAAACAGCCTCATCAATCATCTTTTCCCTGCTATCGGCTCAAAAGATATTACCAAGTTGACTACGCGCGATCTGTTGCTGCCGCTTCGCAAAATTGAGGGCAAAGGGCAGCACGAAACGGCTTCACGCCTGAAACAACGTATTACAGCTATCATGCGTTATGCTGTTCAAGAAGATATGATTAATCATAATCCCGCTAATGAACTTGGCGGTACGCTAATCACACCTAAAAGAACGCATTACCCGGCGCTTGAACTTGAACAGATACCTGATCTTTTAAGTCGTATAGATTCCTATAAAGGCCGTAGACTAACTGTATTAGCTTTGAAGCTCACTATGCTTGTATTCATCCGGTCAAGTGAACTACGATTTGCCAGATGGTCGGAAATCGACTTTAAAAATGCTTTATGGGTTATTCCACCGGAAAGAGATGAGATCGATAATGTTAGATTTTCTGAGCGAGGCTCTAAAATGCGGATACCTCATTATGTGCCGTTAAGCCTTCAGGCTATTGAAATATTGAAAGAGCTAAAAGAGATTAGTTATGACATTAGTAATGGTGAAGGGTTGATATTCATCGGTTGTCATGATTATCGCAAACCCATGAGCGAAAATACGGTTAATAAGGCATTGCGTCTTATGGGCTATAACACTCAAACTCAAATTTGCGGACATGGCTTCCGTACAATGGCTTGTAGTAGTCTGGTTGAGTCGGGTATATGGACTGAGGATGCTATTGAAAGACAAATGAGCCATAAAGAACAAAATAATGTTCGGGCTGCTTATACTCATAAAGCAAAACATATTATACAACGCCGATTAATGTTGCAATGGTGGGCGGATTATCTTGATGCCAATAAAGAGAAACATATTATGCCTTTTGAATATGCAAGGATTATTTGATATGCCATCATTAATGCTATTTAAAATGATTGCATAGCCATTTAAAGATGAGAAGCGATATAATGCCAAAGTCTACGACATACCTCATAAATATACTACTTTGTATAATACTATTGATTTTACTCATATGGGGATCCAATATTGTAGTAAACTGGTTTAAGAGCCAGAGCTACCACGGTTATGTAATTTATAATTGTCCAAAAGATATCAACATCGAAAAAATGGCATGGTTCGAAATTACTGAGCGCTGTAAAATTGTAGAAAGTGTCGATGAGAAATTTTTTAGAATAGACGAAAGCAAAGTTAAGGAAAGAGCCAGAGATTGGGCTAAAACTGCTGATTACATGACAAACGTAAAAGTAATGGGTGAAACTTCCAAACCGCAAAATACTTATTATAAGATCTGGTAATAAAGTAGCGCTTAATATAAAAGAGGCTTTAAGCCTCTTTTATCGCGGTTTAAAACCAAGAGGTTTTAAACGCTGATCGTCTTCATGCTGTGGCGGTGTTGTTTCATTTTTTGGTTTTTCTTTTTTAAGTACTTCTTTTAACTTAGATTTAAATCTATTTTCATTCATGCTTAATCCTAAAGGTTTTTTCTTTATTTCTTTTTCAATCACTTTTTCTTTATTCTTTGGCTGAATAACTGGTTTTTTTATTCCGAGTCTATCTCTTATCTCTTCGATCTTAGTTGCTCTACTATTGAAACTGCTACGGCCTTTGAGTCTAAATGAATGGGTGGCTGCGTTTGCTGTTTCTGCATGATCAAGTATCCTACCAATAGAACCGCCGCTAAATTTAGAACTCCCATGATTGAAGCCACTTTTATTATAAGTTTTGATTGATTCTTTATTGTATTGTTTTTTAACTCTGTTGAGTATTTGTGCAGCTTTTTGTGTTGTTCTTCTAACTTTATGGCTTGTTGGTCTATTATATTTCTCGCTGAGTTTAAAGCGATTGTTGTTGCTTCTAATGAGTTGTTCACTCTTGTTAATGTCTGCTGTGTCTGATTTAGTGCTGTGCTTACTGACTCCGAAAGGATCATCATTGATTCGGTCAGAGGCTCTACCGTCATTGATATTTGGTTCAATAGGTGATCGTCCAATACTATTTGGTTCATCATCTTTTCTTGCTGAGAAGCTCCTAATGAGTTCATCATCTCTATTTTTGTCATATTTCACCTTACCTTTAATAGTGTTCCAGCTAAATTTTTTACCTAATGAAGATCCCTTAAATGCTATATCATTCACACTGAATGAAACCCCCGCCACGTTGCCAGTGCTGGCAACATTGAACCTCGGTTCAATGCCTACGGCCTGTATTCTGTCTATAAAAGTCTGCAGGTCTGGTTTACCCAACATAGCCGCTTGTAGCGCGTTCTGAAGCACTATACGCGCTGGTTTCTCACCTTTCCTTAACGCCTGCTCAATCTCGTTTTTCGTAGGAGCTGATATGTCTGATTTTTGCCCCTGCAAGCCTTTTGTAATGGTTAAATCGTGCTTTATTTCTAAACATTCACAAGCTGCTATTGTATTAAACGCTGAGTGCTGACCGTGCCATACAGAACCATCTAAACCAACTCGATTAGCTACTATATGGATGTGGTCTTGATCTGTATCTTTATGACGCACACAAATATATTGATGTTTTTCTATATCGATATTCATTTCTTTCAAATAGTCTTTTGCTATCTCCTGCCATTTTTCATCTGTTAATTTTTCATCTTTTGGAAGAGATAAAAACGCATGAAACACTGGTTTTTTTATATCTTGCCTAAAACTGCTTACAGTTTTAAACTCATCAGTTAAATCACTAACATTATTATAATCACTTGCCATATTGCCACAAATGAAATCATGATCATCTTTTAATATATACTTAACTCTGTTTTTAAATGATTTACCTGATTTAGCTACGTATCCCTTCATAATTTAGATCCTTGTTTATTTCTAATATCCTTCTGCTAACTTGCTTTATATTAAATATAAGTTTATCAACTTCATTTTTATCAAAACACTCATTACCATTTAGTTTCTTTGTTGCTTGGTTTATATTATTGCCTATGGCTGACAGTTGTATATAAGTCTTCTGATTTACTTCCGGCATTTTTCTTTTTATCACCGGTTCAGATTTTAATATTTCTCTTCTGATATAATGGCCTCTTTCAAGGCCGGATGCTTCAACCAATGATTTTAAATATTCGAACTCTTCTTTGTTTACTCTGAACTGTATCGATATATCTCGGCGTTCGTCAGCACTTAAATTTATACGCCCTCGTTTTCTGTCTGTTGTTGGCATTCTTTATTCCTCATAATAATGTAATCATCTGTTGCTCTTATGTAGTCGTTGTCATTTTCAATAATTAATGCTTCAATAAGTTCATCAGCTTTATTTTCTGTAATGTATCTATTTGCCACAAAATAACATAAATCCAGCTCATCACTATTTATTTCACAGAAAGGTATATTTTTATCTTGTTCTATGTAATAAAAAAACCTTGCAAGTATTTCGAGCTTATATTCTATAGTCATACTATTCATTAAGTTTTCTACATTCATGTTCTATTATTCCTTTTATATTTAATCAGTGCTTTTTTATCTATCATTTTTCTAACATCTGATATTGCTTGTTTTGCTTCGCTTGAAGAGTTTGTTTTTCCCATACAACTTCTAATCATAAAGCCACCAAGCATTATACAAAGAAGCATCATTCCCACCGATACAATCATCATAATATTTCTCCTCCGTCTTTATTGAACAAATGAGAATAAATAAAATTAAGTTCAGCATATTGTTCATCAGTATCGTTATCACATATAAAATCATATATCCTCTTGATTATTCCTTGCTCTACAAAATAATCAGTATATACATTAAAAAGACTATCTCTATTAACATCTAACTCTGCGTTTGCTTGTATGTAAAAAAAGCATCTTTGATATAAAATACTAGTTAATGCACCAATGGCTTTTTGATCATCATCATGGTAAATATGTCTTAAATCAAAATACATCTTTAATGCTTTTTTATATTGTTCATCATTTAAATTAAAAGCATTACTTTCTAATAAGTAATCTTTATCTGTATATACAGCCAACCTACTTTCAAAATCTTCATGCATATTAAATGCTCCTGTATAGTTATAATATCCAATGTAAAACTGTATGGTTTACCGCCAACCCTTGATAGGGTGCAGGCGGAAGGGTAGATCTTTTAACAACCCTCCAAGCGTAGCGCGTGGGGGCAATCCGAAGGATTGGGTATAATACCGGCTACGGGATTACACCTTGCCTCAGTTTCCGAAAAGCAAAAAAACAAAGCCGAACTCAACCTATATTTAAATAAATAACCGATCTAAAATACTTGTCAATAGCGGCTACATAAATAAATACACTGCACGACAAATAAAATGCAAATAAAAGATAGAGTAAATAATATATTGTCTTTCTGGTAGCTGTGCGTAATAGATAGCTTGTGCGTAAATTTGCAGCGGAGTCAAATCGTCAAGTAATATATCGCGGGGTCCCGCTGACAGCTTTTATGTCAGTGGGTTCCGATATATTATTTGATGACACACGATAATAATAAACTTTAGATAGGTGATGGTTCGCACTGCGAGCCATCACCTTGGAAGACAGGAAAGTTTTACATTCTTCTTCTAAATATAATATTGTCAGAAAATATAGCCTTGCCTATAACATACCCAACAGCAAATATTAGCGGTAAGCTAATAGTAGCTCCTGCCATACCTGTGGACATTCCGATTATAAATGATAGACCAAAAGCCAACAGAATGATCACTGCGGCATACCAGCCGGGAAATGTTCCATATAGCACGGACGCCTGACATCCTGTGCATACCTGAACTCCTCTTTGGCTCTCTTTATGACAAAAAGGACACTGAATAATATTTTTTTCCATTCCCTATTCCTTTTTAAAAATCGCGCCTTGATAGACGACACCGCCTTTGACTTTTTCTATTTTAAAAGTCCAAGAGTCGAGATCTTTGTTTTGCGTTTTAGCGATATATATTGGCTTCTGGCTTTCATCCCAGCTTTTAACAGTAAAAACGCCATTTCTGAACTTGATTACATCTTTCTGAATATCAAGTCTGACACCGTATTGTTGATTAACGTAGTTGCCATAAATCCCATCATCGCCACAACCCGAAAGCAGGACAGCGAGACCTGCCACCATCATAAGTTTACGCATACCTTTTCCTTCATTGGTAAGACACAGGCCACCGCTTGGCCTGTAAACGTCATAGAATTCAATTATTTTGATGGTTCGTCATATCGTTTGTACCGATCGAAAATCACACCATGATAGCTACAAACTATCACAAATAAACTATCGATCGTTTATACCAATTAAACACCGATCGATCCGATAAGATTTGATTGACAAAAGCTATCAATATTTAGTTATCGATCTTTTATACCGATATTGTCTGTTTAGGATTCGGATCTTGAAGAGAGAACAGCGGACAAAGCTCTGTAGTGGGATATCTGGCGCGGGAAATATTTTAATATTTTTTGATCTAGTTTTACTCTTTTTTATTGGTGCCTCATGAAATGGCACATTACTATTTTATATTTTCTCGATCTAGTTTTTTATTTTATTTTTGCACTAGTTTTACTTTTATTTTTTTTGTACTAGTAGTACTAGAATTTTATCAGTTTAGGTTCTGGGGTTTTAGATGGCGACTTTCAGTCGTAGTAGTTTTCCGTTAGGAAAACTTAGTTTTTCTTGGAGCATTCCCCCCCCTCCCCCCGCGCGAAAAATGGAAATCGCTAAAGAAGATGGAGAAAGGAAAAAGAATGCTCATTGCGCTTTGATTACTCAAAAAGTATTCAGACTGTTTCCAATCTGATACTCCCCCCCGCGACCCGCGCAAACCATACCATGATCTTTCAAGCACTTCTCGTTTTACTAAAGAAGCTATAACGCTTTATAAATTTTAGGTAAGGCGATTCAGGCTGACAACATCGCTCCCGGTTAACCGTTGTCGCAATAACTATAAGATTCACCATCACTTGAGGGACCTTCGTATTCTTATACCTGATACAACAGGTTTTAACGTTATTGCTTTTGAGGATTAAAAAGAATTCTGGAAATGGTATTTAAAAGACTTGTAAAAAGTTGGGATTTAGATTTGACAAATATAAGTTGATTAGATAATACTTTATTTATATTTGTAATCACGTTCTCGTATAACTGATTACAAGACTTAAAAAAGTCAGCGAAAACTTTTTTAGTCCTTAAAAAGTCAGATTTAATATCTGGCTTTTTTTGTATCTTTATTCTTTATAGATCTCTATATATTACCTGTCAATATAGAATGAAAAATATTTTAAACACCATGATCAATTAGATAAAAGAAAATAAAAAAGGCTGGATTTTATCCGGCCTTTACTCGAAGTATTTAATATTTTCCATATATAGCCTTAAAACGCTCTGTATGCGATTTTAGACGTTTTACACTATAAATAGTGTAATCATATTCAAGATAACAAATAGTAAGTGAGAGTGTTTTTACGCAGCCTGATTACGTGAATAAAAAATCTTTTCATCAATCCACTGATCAACTTCACTTTCAATGAATGCGATAGACCTTTCACCTGTTTTTACGGGCGATGGGAAGCTATTATTTTTAATCAGTCGATAAATCCAAGCCCTGCAAAATCCTGTGCGATCGATTACTTCAGAAATGCGGATCAGTTTTGTTTTTTCTTTCATATATTTCTCCATTGTTGTTTTGATGGAGTGTATTATTCGAATATCGCTTATGACGATCAATACTTATTTTTGGGATTTTCATGGCTTTTTGGAAGGGAATAGAGGAAAAACATAATAAACCAATTAAAAACAATTAGTTATCATTTTTAGCAAAAAGTGCTTTTTTATTTGACAACACGATGTTTACACTATCTAAAAACCGATGTTTACTGATGTCTACTAACGAATAATAGCGTAACTTATTGATTTAAATTGACAACACCTATGATTTGTTGGTAAATGCACGTTGGTAAAAAACACCACACACTTATTTTTATTCGATAAAACATAGGATTGTATAAATGTTCGATTCCGAGTCCGGCACCACTTATTTATAACCCTCGCTTCGGCGGGGGTTTTTGCTTTCTGAGTCAGCAACTCGTTGTTTGAACAGTAGTTACCGCCCTTATCTCTCCTCCGGCCCCGCTTCCCGGTGGTACAACTGGCGTTGTTTACCGCCTTTACCGCCACACAGAAGCAGAAAAACCTGACCTTCACCGATCTATTTGAGCATTACAAATGCACATATCAATTGGACAGAGCCCGACAGAGCGGCATCACGTATCCGTGATTACCCCCCATCGGCTAACTGTTTTATTAGATTCATCGGTGGTAAATCCATCCGGGACATCCTGAAAAGTGACCTTTCGGCGTTCCGTACACTGCTGGAACAGGCCCTGGCTAACCGCAGTAAAGTAGGCCGAGGAACGAAGCTGTAAAAAGCGACTTCTACTTCAGACACCGTAACCACATTGCTACTATATTGTGTGTGCGTTGGCACGCATGGCTGTCATGGGGGCATTTATCAGTCTAAGCAGAGGCCGGTAAAGCAATTGAGAGGAACTACAATGGATGCAGCATTACTTAACATGATGCGTTCAGATGGAAGAAATAAAGCCTGGGCGGAAACTATGGTGAATATGGAAGCCAGGAAATTGGTAAATACAGCCAACACTCTGTCGGCTTTTCATCTCAGCGATAGTTTGACTCGAATGAAGTTTGTTCAGGAAATTCGGGACCTCATAGAACATCAGTTTACGTTAGCTCGTCGGGCTAAATCAGATGAAGAATGCATGGAATGCGTTAAAATTCTCAGAGAAGAAAACAGTAACCTGCTGGAACAAGCGCGTTTATTAAGAACGAAGGCAGCGAAGCTTTACGCTAAAGTCGAGTTTATCCGAGAGAATAACAAAATTGTTGGGTATGTGATCTCGGCTGTTAGTGTTGTCCTGGCCGGTGCTGAAATAGCCGCAGGATTTACCCTCATAGGCACTATGACCCCTCTCGGGGTTCTTGCTGGTGCGATTCTGGTTACTGACGGGACAAACAGCATCAGTAAAGAAGTGGCTCGCTACGCAACTAAAACACTACCAGTGAAGGGCTGGTCGCGAATGCCGCGATGTCTACAGCTGAGTTTATGGGCTTTAGTCGTGAGAATGGGTTAGGTGTCTACAAATCAATTTCACTGGCCGCTAATGCGTACACCATTTTTGGCTTGTTACGGCGACCTGGTATCTGGCGACTGTTTCGTTATCTCCCTGCTGACTATTACCGAAAGGTGAGCACACTGAGCCGCCCGCAGCTTACAATGAAAATAGCGGGTTATGGCGTGAAAGCTAAGATTATTTTTGATCTGTTGTCCGTCAGCGACCCGTCCCAGAATTAGTCAGCATTTTACGATAACGCCAGGATTTGTAGCCAAGTTTTGCTGGCGTTATATACCAGATGAAAGGTAGTACAATCAATAATGTGAGCGCAAGTGTCAGGCTTGTATCCTTGGATGCAAGTAAAAGAGTTAAAGCCAGTATGATGAAGGCAATAATAGTTATCCACTTCATAGCCTTAAAACGATTGGCCAGATCATGAGTTACGCTATCAAACGAACCACCGTAATTTTCAATATTGTTTTTTAACTTTTGAAGATCTCGTTTGCTAAAACCTGATTTTAAAAGTGCCTCTTCGCTGGTCATTCTGTTATCCGTCCCATAACTCACTGAAACCTGTGACGAAGTTTAACTTAATTTGGCGGATAAATCGCTACCTGACGATATTCGTCAAATTTATATATATCAACGAGTTGAAGATATCTTAGAGTATACGCTCGAAAACTGACATTATTGCCCACTGCGGAACTTCGCTGGTAGCAACTCTAATGACTCCTTCGGGGCCGTTTCCAACATCTCCCGCCCTGCCCGGTAGAAGCAACATGCAGATCACCACAGGAGGCTGAATCATGCACGATGAAATCATTAATCAGGCCCGCGAAATCCTCCCTCAGCGGCTCAACCATACCGACACATTGGCATCACAGCAGGACACCGCGTACTATCTGGCCCTACAGTGAAGCGCAATGCTGCTATTATCTATTCCCCTATCCACGACACCCTGACCACTGCGTCAGCAGCGCATGCAGTTTAGCCGGCTCAAGAGGCTTGCGCAGCACCAGGTACCCCTCCTGCTCCGCCTCCAGCAGAACCGGTGAATTAAATTCGCCGCTGACTATCGCGCCGCTCATATCCGGCAGACGGTCAAAAAGCGCCTTCAGGATATCGAAGCCGCTTTCGCCGGATCGCAGGCGCTGGTCGCACAGCACGGCGAACGGCGTAAAGCCGTCGTCGATTATGGCAAACGCTTCTTCAGCCGAGGCCGCACAGCGTACGTCGATTCCCCAGACGCTCATCAGGCTCTCCCAGGCAGACGTCACCAGCGGGTCGTCATCAACGACCAGGCAGGAACCGTGCAGCGGCGCATAGCGTACCGGCGTGGCGGTGTTATCAGCGGCGGGCGGGGTGTCCAGCACGCTATCTTCGCCAGCATATTGGGTAAAGCGCATCCAGAAGCGGGAGCCTTTCCCTTCAATGGATTGCATTCCGTATTTCACCTTCATCAGCTTGGCACAACGGGCAACGACGGCCAGTCCCAGCCCGTGCCCGGCGCTGTCGATCTTCCATGCCAGCTCGGGGCGGTAGTAAGGTGAGAAGATTTTGCCCTTCTCTTCATCGGCGATACCGACTCCCGTGTCCCACACCTCCACCATACACTCGTCACCGCGCGGTCGGATGGCGACCAACACCCCGCCCTGGAGCGTGTAGCGAAGGGCGTTTTGAATCAGGTTAATCAGGGACTGTCGCACCAGCAGCGGATCGCCCATCACGTCGATACGGCGTTTAGGCCGCCGGATGCACAGCCTAAGCGCGCGGCTGTTGGCCTCTTCACGAAACAGCGTGATGACCGAGTCGAGCAGAGCACCGATATCCACTTTGGTCGGGGCAGAGAGGACATTCCCGGATTCTATTTTGCTCAGATCGAGCAGAGAATTGAGCATTAAATGCACCGAGCGAACGCTCTGCTGAAGGTCAAGGAGTTGCGGCGTCAGGCTGTCGTCCCGGTTTCGGTGGAGGATGGCTTCGATCAGAAAGCCCATTGCGTGTACGGGCTGGCGCAGATCGTGGCTGGCGGTGGTCAGAAACTGATTTTTATCCAGCAGTGCCTGCTCCGCGTCCTCTTTGGCCTGACGAAACTGTTCCGCAAGGCGTGAGCTTTTTTCCTCAAGCAGCGCTTGCTGAATAAAGAACGCATGGGAAGTTAACGCATGGCGGTAAATCGCGAAGCCGTAAAGCAGATTCAGCATGAGCACGATGAACATCAACTCATCCAGCCGCCAGATAATACCGAGGTTCAGCACCCCCCAGGAGGCGAAGAAAAAACGCGTAAAGGTACTGATGACAGGCGTCAGATGCGTCGCATTGGCGGCGACGATGGCGGCAATGCTGATATTAAGTAACAGGAAAAAGTCAAAATTCTGCGTCTGTGGCGTAATTAAATAGAGAGATGAAATTCCCAGCCCGTGAATAAAGGCAATATTATTAATACGCGGAAGCCAGCGTCGCAGAACGTCCCTTTCACCGTTTTCTTTCGCTTCACGCTGATAGCGTCGGTGCAATATTCGTATCGCCACGGCACATAGCAGATAAATAATTATCCAGATAATCGTTGGGCCGAGTTCGTCCCCAAGCATATAAATCCAGATGGCGAAAGGAATACCAACAAAGGGCACCGCGCTAAAGCTAAATACCAGCCGCAGAAAGGTGTTGTTTAGCAAACGGATCTGCGCCGGAGCAGAGATACCATCATTTTGTGAGCTCTGAAAAAACCTCATTCCGACGGTTCCTGTTTGCCATGCAGAAGTGTGATGGCTTCGACCCGGCTGTTAACGCCTATCTTTTTCAATATATTGCTGATGTGTTCTTTGACCGTGGGCTCAGAAATTGAAAGCTGGGCGGCGATGCGTTTATTTGGCAGGCCGCGCATAATCATATTTAACACGTCTATTTGTCGCGGCGTTAAGTTAAATTTACTTAACTTCTCATTATTCGTCTTAACGGAAATTTCGTTTCCCTCAGGAAACCAGGTTTGATTATCAGTGAGTGCGAAAACGGCCCGAGAGAACATCTCAGGTGGCTCGCTTTTCAATACAAAACCGTGTCCCCCGGCGGCATTAACTTTGCCCCAGATATCATTATTGTCATCCCCGCTGACCACCAGGAGTCGTACCTGTGGGTAAAGTTGCTTTACTTCTTTGAGTAATTTCAGGGCCGTTCCGGAAGAGAGCCAAAAATCGATTACCAGCAAACGTGGCGGGCCATGATCCCTAATTTGGCGGTAGCAATCATCCTCATTCGTCACCACACACGCCTGTTTAAACTGGCAATGTGTAATCAGAAAATTGGCGATGCCGCTTGCTACCAATGGATGGTCATCAACGACTAACGCATAATTCTGTCCCAAAGGAGCCTCCTTTTACCTTCGCATATCTTAGAGTACAGATGAATTATTATCTACCCACCCTACTTTAGGAGGGTTTTTTCGATTAGGAAAGAGAAATATATTATTCGCTGATTTGGGTAAAAGAAAACATAAATACAATCAGTGAAATTAACTGGTTGGATATCAAGGATAATTTATGAAAAAACCACTAATCGTTTTAACCGTTACGTTGATGCTAGCCGGTTGTTCCACGTTGAAAACCGATCAGGCTATTCCACTCCTACAGGCGGAGACCGCTAAAATGCTGGGACTGGGCTCATCGGATGAAATAACTGTATCCAACGTTAATGGCGCCCAGCCGGACGCACTGGGAGGACAAAAACTCTCTTATCGCGCCACGACAGAAAAAGGGCGTATTTTCGATTGTTCATCGATGATGATGCCGGGAATTTTAGGATCTGCACCGACGCTGAGCGCGCCAACCTGTACACCAGTTGTCACACATAAATAATTAGCACCGCATTAAAAGGCGTACTGAAATAACGCCTTTTACGTTATCTGACGTATCTGAGTTTTCATATAAAAACGATGTTCCTGACATCATGCTAATGAGTACGGAGATAGCCCGTGAATAACTCTACATCACATTCTTTAGCGGTTAAGACACCGCTTTCCAGACTTTACCTCGCTCTATTTTCCGCGCCGCTGTTACTTTTTTTACCTGCCGATGTCGCGCGTGCAGCCGATGCCTTTTTTGATGGCGAGTCGCGTATTACCGAAACGCTGGGTTACACCGGAGATGTTTATGTTGGACGTAACCAACGCGGAAACCTGCTGATCGATAATGGCAAAATCACCGCCTATAACATCAATATCGGTCGGCTGTTCGACGGCCAAATTTATGAAAGCGTGGTCACGGTCCGTGGGCCAGACGCTGAGCTTAACGCGGTGAACGATCGGTACGTCCTGCGCGGCGACCTGAATCTTGGCCTCGGCACCCTGCGAGTCGAAGAGGGCGCGCTTGCGAGCGCGAAGGAGATCGTTGTCGGCACCACCCGCGGCTACGACAGCCACCTAATCGCCACGGGTGCCGGTTCTCGTGTGACCAGTAATTTTCTTAGCGTAGGCACCGATCTGGGCGCACGCTCTACGCTTGCGATTGAAGACGGCGCTGCGCTCAATACCGCTTACGATGCACGCATCGGCAACGGTACCGGACCGGGTGAAACCGACACGCTGAGCCCGAAAGCCACCGTCATGGGGAGCGGGTCACAGTGGAACGTTGGCCGTACGTTGACGCTTTATGGCGACCTGGACGTGCTGAACGGCGGGGTGGTTAACGTTGGCGGCGTGCAGGTGGCGGGCGTCTCCGGCGCAGGGAAAACCGCCGAACTGGTTATTGCGGGCAAGGACTCGCGCTTTACCAGCGGCAGCAGCGTGAACGTGGGCGATTATGGCAATGGCGTGCTGTCTGTGATTGACGGCGGTTCATTTTCCGCAGGCAGCAATGCGCTGATCGTGGGGACATCGGGTTCCGGCTCGAACCGGGGTGCGCTCATTATCGGCAGCCGCGGCAATATGGACACCGGCACGGGTTTAACTGAGCCAACGCCAGGCACGGCGGGCGGCGCAGGTACCCTCGATGCGAAGACGGCAATCAGCCTGCGTGGCGGACTGTTCGGCAGCTATGTCTACTTCAACCATACCGACGGAAATTACCTCTTCGGCAACACGATGAGCGGTGAAGGTGATGTGATCAACACCTCCGGGCAGACGACGCTGAACGGCGATCTTTCCGCACTCAAGGCGAACGTAACCGCGCGGGGCGGTAAAGTCATCATTGCCAGCAATATTAATACCCAGCCAGAAGACGATATCTTTGACGTCCAGACCCTTAGCGCGGAGAACGGCGGCACGCTGATCCTCAATGCGACGGCGGGTTCAGACGTCAGCAACGGGGTGGGTTACAGCAGCGCCGCGTCAATCAAGTCCGGCGGCACGCTGGGCGGCAACGGGACGCTGGGCCAGACCGAGATCCTGTCCGGCGGACATATCTCGCCCGGCGACGGCAATATCGGTACGTTGACGCTGAAACGCTATCTGAACTTTATCGGCGAATCCTTCTATGACGTCGATATCGCAGGAGATGGCCGCAGCGACCAGCTACTGGTATCGGGCAAAACCACCATCAGCAATCAGGCTAAGGTACAGGTCACCGCGCTGGATCCGCAAACCAGCTATAAAACGGGCCAAAGCTACCACATTTTGACCTCCGACGGGGGAATCGACGGTGAGTTCGCCGGAGCGATCTCCAAATCCGCATTCCTCGACGTGGCGCTTAAGCAAAGCACCAACGCCGTCGATCTGACCATCGCGCAGAAAGAGACCAGTGGCGAGAATCCTGGAGGTGAAAACCCCGGAGGCGAAAACCCTGGCGGTGAGAATCCTGGCGGTGAAAACCCCGGAGGCGAAAACCCCGGTGGCGAAAATCCTGGCGGTGAAAACCCCGGAGGTGAAAACCCGGGCGGTGAGAATCCTGGCGGTGAAAACCCGGGCAGCGGCAAGCCGGGCATTTTCCAGACCGTGGCCCAAAGCAGCAACCAGTGGAATACCGCTGGCGCGCTCTCCACGCTGACGCAAAGCGGCCCGTCGCTGGCGCTGTATAACTCGCTGCTTCTGCTAAGCGCACCGGAAGCGCGCGAGGCGTTCAACCAGCTTTCTGGTGAAGTTTATCCGTCAATGCAGTCCAACCTGATCGCTGGCAGCACGCAGGTGTTTAACGTGTTAAACCAGCGGATGCAGCGCGCGTTTGATAACGACAGCCTGCCGATACCACCGTTAGCCATGTCGCTGGTGCAGCAGCCGGAGCCGCAAAACAATGGCGTCTGGGGCCAGACCTTCAGCTCCTGGAGCCGAAACAGCGGCGACGGTAACGTGGGCAAGCTGGACGGCAACACCACCGGCTTCCTGCTGGGGGCAGATCGCAAACTGGCGGACCATAACGTGCGTGTCGGCGGCTACTTCGGCTACAGCCGGGGTGATTATGACGTCGACAGCCGTCGCTCCTCAACGGATACCGACAACTATCACCTTGGTCTGTATGCGGCGGGTCAACAGGATGCGTTCTCCCTTCGCGGCGCGCTGGGTTACACCTGGCACAAGATCGAAGGCGAGCGCAATGTTGATTTCAGCGGCTTCTCGGATCGGCTGAAGTCAGATTACGACGCGAACTCCCTGCTGGCGTTCACCGAAGCGGGCTACCGTTTCGGCCAGCCAGACAGGAATATTGAGCCGTTCGTCAATTTATCGTACATCCGGCTGCATACCGACAGCTTCAGGGAAGACGGCGGTGCCGCTGCGCTGAGCGTCCGTAACGAAACGATGAACACCTTCTATACGACACTCGGGTTGCGCGGTGTGACCGAGTTGCCGAAGCACGTTAACCTCTACGGTTCGTTGGGCTGGCAGCACGCCTATGGCGATAAGAATACCTCTTCGCGCATGGCGTTTGCGGGCAGCGACGCGTTCATTACTCAGGGACAGGCCGTGGATGAGGATGTGATGGTCGGTGATATCGGCGTGAGCGTACAGCTGTCGCGTGCTGCGACGCTGGATGTGGGTTACCAGGGACAATATGGTGCGGATACCCGCGTCAACTCTGTTAACGCCAATCTGCGCTGGTCGTTCTGAATTATTTCCATTAAAAGAACCCGCCCTCGTGGCGGGTTTCTGCTTTTGGCTTCTGACGAAGCTAGGGATCGTTCCCAACCACGTCCAGCAGTTTGTTTTTAAAGATAAACAAACACGCCTCGTTGAAGTTACCTGCTCCTAACCGCTCCGACAGCACCGTTCGCTTGCGATAGAGGCTTTTAACCGACATATTCAGCTTATCTGCAATCTCTTCCATTGACCTCCCTGCCTTCAGCAACCTGATCATTATCGCTTCGTGTCGACTCAGCCGTAAGTTAAGCAGCCATTTGGTTGTCAGACGCCTGCCTTTCATATCAAGCACCAGATTGAATAACGACGCCATATCCGGAGCCGTAAGCGACGTGTTCATAAACAGCTTCATACTGAGAAGATCCTCCTCTCGAGGACGCATATCCAGCATAACGCAGCAGATCGTTTTTCTCGTTCTGGCCGGATGGCGTATCAGGTAATCATATAAACGGAGCGGCGTACGGCTATCAATCAGTACAGTATATTCATTTGCGTCGGTATCAAATATGTTTCTGTCTATCGAACTGAGGCAAATTATATCCGGGAAAAATAGCCGCATCCCCCTGACAAGGAAACAATCCTGAGTCACTAACACTATTGAAGTCGCCACTAACCATCCCTTTTAGATTAAAGCAAGCCCGCCTCTTAAGAAACAAGAACGCTTTCGTTTATAGCGTTTTACATTAACGGCAAATGTTTTCTGGCTTTGATCATCCCTCAATATGACATTGGTGAGCTAGACTTTTTGTAGACTATCACTCAATGCCTGGCGTTAATTATAAATAAAAAAGAATTTCAGAAAAGTCACTTCTCTGAACATTAAGAATTTTTGTCATGAAACTTCCCAAACATGCACCAGAAAGTACTTTAATTAACTCAGCAGAACTTCATTTCTAATATAAAAAAACAGGAAGCAGTAAAAGAAAAAACATTTAATATCAATCAGTTAAAAAGAACAATCCTGCACTGAATTATCTAAAAAACTTACTTCTTCCAGAATTATCTCAAAACCTCCCAGCCGCTTTTCAACTTATTTATCCCCCAACATATCGGGTGTACATTAAGCCCAATCAGACCACTGAGATGAGGGCTCATAATTACCTTTAAGTAAGTACCCCATAACGTAGCATCATTCAGATTTAATGTTCTCCTTTATGCCCTTTAACACAGAGTTAAAAGGCGGCCGTGTTATGCAATGGATTCACGATAAACAAATGGCAAATAGATATGGAAAGATCGCTTAGCTTCACTACGTTATTCTTTTATCGCACCACAATATTATTGCTCCTGCTTTTACTCTTTCCTGTTCTGGTTCAGGCTGATGAATCCGTTTATGAGCATCAGATACAACAGGCACGTAACGGTAATTACGCTCTGTTTCTTGATTACCTACAGCGCTATGAGCAACAGCATGCTTTAACACCCGGACAGGTTGCGGACTGGTTACAGGTAGCCTCCTGGGCAGGACGCGATGATGAGGTTATCCGGGTCTGGCAGCGTTATGGTATTTATATGCCGCTGCCCGCTCGCGCCATCGCTGCTGTCGCCCAGTCCAGAAGAAACCAAAAAGCCTGGCCATCCGCCTTATCGCTGTGGAAAGAGGCGCTCAGCCTTGCGCCAGATAACGACGATTACCGCATCGGCTATGTTAAGACCCTGGCCGATGCCCGCAGAGATCGCCTCGCGCTTTCGGAAGCCCGGCAGCTGGTTAAGGACGATCCTTCTCCCGCGCACCTTGAGACGCTCTCCTATGTCTGGATGCGCCAGGGAAAAAACGGGGACCGGCTGCTGGCGGACATGCGCGCGCTGAACGCCGCTCCCGGGAATAATGCCCTTCTTCGCGAGACGATCGATGCGTTAACGGAAAACCGGGTAAGCACGCCTGCACTCTGGCTGTCGCAAAGCGCGGCGATGTCTCCCGCGGAGCGCCGCCGCCTTGAGCGTAACGCCGCGGCTGAAAGGGTACGCCTGGCGGATGTGCCTGGCAGAACGGAGAAAGAGCGCCTGCGGCTGGCACAAAACGCGTTAGATCGCTATCACGCCCTGCTTTCCCGCTGGCAAAACGAACCGCAGGCGGCTGAAGACGTCGTCCTTGCACGTATCGATCGGCTTGGCGCCCTGTATGCGCAGGGTAATTACCGGCAGGTCATTAGCGAATATGAGTCGCTGACGGCCGCACAGCATCCGGTACCGGACTGGGCCATCGGCTGGGTGATCTCGGCATATTTGCAGGAGAAAAACACCGTCGCCGCCTTCTCGCTTGTGCAACGCTATCCACACTACGCCTCCGATCCGCAGGATGAGGAGCATGCGCTTTTCTACGCCTGGCTGGATACGGGGCAGTATCAGACCGCCCGCCGCTACGTTGAGCGCGAGACCCGCAGAGTTCCCTGGACCCGCTACGATTTCGGATCCCCGACCGCTCAGCCGAACGATCGGTGGCTCACCGGACAGTCTCTCAAACTTAACTATTTGCTGGCGACCAACGCCCTGCCGGGGGCCGAAAAGCTGTCGTATCGTCTGGCATCAACGGCGCCGGGAAATCAGGGGTTACAGATTGATTATGCCGCCCTGCTTCAGGCCAGAGGCCTGCCGCGCGCGGCCGAGCAAAAGCTTAAACGAGCAGAGGCGCTTGAACCCGCGAATCTGGAGCTTGAAAAACAGCAGGCTTACGTCGCAATGGACCTTCAGGAGTGGCGCCAGATGGATTTACTGGCTGATGACGTAATTGCTCGCGCCCCCGCCGATCGCAGCGCCCGTCGCCTGGACAGACTCAGAGCGGTCCACCATATGTCTGAGCTGCGTCTGAACGCGGGTAAAGGATTGCACTCAGATAACCCCGTCAGCGGT
The DNA here is from genome assembly GCF_050031515.1 of Enterobacter cloacae complex sp. 397G4. NCBI lineage: Bacteria > Pseudomonadati > Pseudomonadota > Gammaproteobacteria > Enterobacterales > Enterobacteriaceae > Enterobacter > Enterobacter cloacae complex sp. 397G4. The sequence goes on from NZ_JBLGWE010000001.1 coordinate 4,069,125, forward strand.
AGCCACGACATGAACTGGGACGCCACGCTCTATGGCCCGCCCGTGGCGGATAACTGGCGGCTGTTTGCCGGCGCCCGCTATGCCCAGGGGAATTTCGACGAAGGTAAAGGCATCAGCAGCCACCTGCTGGGCGGCGTTGAGTGGCGCCCCCGTGACCTCACGCTCGAAGCCGAGCTCTCCAGCAACCGCTATCACGGTACAAACAGGCCGGGCGCACGGCTCTCAACAACCTACAGCCTGAGTGATAACTGGCAGGTCAGCGGTAACCTCGAACGCTTGTCACGCGCCACACCCTTACGGGCATTACGCAATGGGATCAGCGCCAACCGGGGTGAAGGTGGGGTGCGCTGGTATCAAAACGAGCGACGTGAATACCAGTTCAACGCCGCCGTCAGCCGCTTCTCAGACCACAACCGCCGTCAGGAATACACCCTCTCTGGGAAAGAGCGTCTCTGGCAGACCCCGACCCTGACGCTGGATCTCGAACCGGGGATCGCCGCCAGTAAAAACAGTCTGCGGAATACGCTCTATTACAACCCGGCACGGGATCTGTCCGTGACGGCTGCCCTGTCCGTTGACCATGAGATGTACCGCCACTACGACACCCTCTGGAGCCAGCAGTTCGTGGCAGGAGGGGGCAGCTACTGGCAGAAAAATCAGTCCGCGGGTGCCGTTACCCTGCTGGGTTACGGGCAACGCATCCAGTGGAACAACGTTGTCGATACTGGCGTGATGCTGAACTGGGATAAGCGCCCTTACGACGGCAAACGCGAGAGCAATCTCTCCGTCACGTTAGATGCGACTTTACGCTTTTAAGGATGAATATGCTGAACACACGTTTTTCTGTAAGCCTGATCGTCATCGGCTGGCTCTGCCTCAGCGCGAGCCTCTGCGCGCAGCCGCTCTCCTTTATGGCCCCTGAAAAGAGGCCGCAGCTGGAGGCCAGCAAACCCTGGCCGGAGAATCAGTTTCTGGTCCTGGCCTACCACGACGTTGAAGATGATGCCGCCGATCAGCGCTACCTCTCCGTTCGCACCAGCGCGTTAAACGAGCAGATAAGCTGGCTTTTGCACAACGGCTATCACGCCATCAGCGTGCAGGACATTCTGGATGCGCATGAAGGGAAAAAAGCGCTGCCGCCGAAAGCCGTTTTGCTCAGCTTTGACGACGGCTACAGCAGCTTTTACACCCGGGTCTGGCCTCTGCTTCAGGCCTGGAACGTTCCTGCGCTGTGGGCGCCGGTGGGCAGTTGGGTGGATACGCCGGCAAATCAAAAAGTTAACTTCGGCGGTCTGATGACGCCCCGCGATCGCTTTGCCACCTGGGATATGGTTCGCGAGCTCAGCCAGTCCCCGCTGATTGAGATTGGCTCGCATACCTGGGCCTCGCATTACGGCATTCCGGCCAACCCGCAGGGCAGCCGTGAACCCGCCATCGCCAACCGTTTTTTCGATAACGCGACGGGGCATTACGAAACCGATGAACACTTCAACCAGCGGATCGCCGCAGACGTACGGAGAGTCACCGATAAAATCACCCAGGTGACGGGAAAAGCGCCGCGTGCCTGGGTGTGGCCCTATGGGGCTGCCAACGGTACGTCGCTCGCTATCGCCCAGAAACAGGGCTATCAGTTGGCCTTTACCCTGGAGGACGGGCTGGGAAACGTGCGCGACCTCGGCAACATCCCGCGCCTGCTGATCGCCGGAAATCCGTCGATAAAAACCTTTGCCAACACGATTAGCCGCGTTCAGGAGTTTGACCCGGTGCGCGTCATGCATGTTGATCTCGATTACGTCTACGATCCCGATCCGGCCCAGCAGACGAAAAACATCAACAAACTCGTCCAGCGGGTCTACGACATGAAAATCAGCCATGTGTTTCTCCAGGCGTTTTCGGATCCGCGGGGCGACGGCAGGATCGATGCGCTCTATTTCCCCAACCGTCGGCTCCCGGTCCGGGCCGATCTCTTTAATTTTGTCGCCTGGCAGCTACAAACCCGCGCGGGAGTGAAAGTCTTCGCGTGGATGCCGGTTCTCTCTTTCGATCTCAGTCCAGCCTTGCCGCGCGTGCAGCGCCGGGATCGTCAAACGGGAGAGTTGACCGTGGCCGCCGAGCCCTATATCAGGCTCTCCCCCTGGAGTCCGCAGGTTCGCCAGCAGGTGACGGAGATCTATGAAGATCTGGCCCGCTATGCCAGCTTCAATGGCATCTTATTTCATGACGACGCGGTGCTGACGGACGTTGACGATGCCGGACAGGACACGACCCGACAGAAGAGTCAGCGACTTATCGGCTTTACACGCACCCTGAGCCAGGCGGTGAAAAACATCCGTGGCCCGCAGATCAAAACCGCGCGGAACATGTTCGCGTTGCCCATTCTCGAGCCGGAAAGCGAGGCATGGTTTGCGCAAAATCTCGATGATTTTCTGGCGGCCTACGACTGGACGGTGCCGATGGCAATGCCGCTGATGGAGTCCGTCCCGGCAGAAGAGAGCAATGCCTGGCTGACGCGTTTAGTCAAAGCCGTCGCCGCACGCCCCGGCGCGCTGAATAAAACGATTTTTGAGCTACAGGCCAGGGACTGGGCACAGAAACCGCAGCGTGCCGTAGCCGATGAACGTCTGATGGAGTGGATGCGGGTGCTCCAGCTGAACGGCATCAAAAATTACGGTTATTACCCCGACGACTTCCTCAACAACCAACCTGATATTTCACGTATCAGACCTGAATTTTCTTCGTACTGGTATCCTGACAATGACTGATCGCATTATCGCCTTCTCTATTTTGTGTCTGGTATTCGGGTTGCCGTTAGGCGTAGCCGCGCTGTTTACCGGCGAACTGATTCTGGACTTTGTCTTTTTCTGGCCGCTTTTTATGTCCGTGCTCTGGGTAACCGGCGGCCTCTATTTCTGGTTTCAGCTTGAACGGCACTGGTCGTGGGATAACGCAACACCCGCCCCCGCCTTAGCCGGTGAGCCGTTAATCTCGATTCTTATTCCCTGCTTCAATGAGGAACGCAACGCACGGGAGACCATTAGCGCCGCGCTGGGTCAGCGGTACTGGAATGTGGAAGTTATCGCCATCAATGACGGTTCTTCTGATAACACGGCGGAGGTACTGCAACAGCTGGCGCGAGAGCAACCGCGCCTGCGGGTGATTAATCTCGCGGAGAACCAGGGGAAAGCCGTGGCGCTCAAGGCCGGCGCTGCGGCGGCCCGGGGCGATTTGCTGGTCTGCATTGACGGCGACGCCCTGCTCGACCGCGACACCGCGGCGTATCTGGTGGCACCGCTGATTCAGTATCCCCACGTTGGGGCCGTCACCGGGAATCCGCGTATTCGCACGCGCTCAACGCTGATTGGCCGCATTCAGGTGGGCGAGTTTTCTTCCATTATTGGCCTTATCAAGCGAACGCAGCGGATCTATGGCCGGGTCTTTACCGTCTCCGGCGTCATCGCCGCCTTTCGCCGACAGGCGCTGGCGGATGTCGGGTACTGGAGCCCGGACATGATCACAGAGGATATCGACATAAGCTGGAAGCTTCAGCTTCGCCACTGGGATATCTTTTTCGAGCCGCGGGCACTGTGCTGGATCCTGATGCCGGAGACGCTAAAGGGGCTGTGGAAACAGCGTCTGCGCTGGGCGCAGGGGGGGGCAGAGGTGTTTCTGGTTAACCTGCGCAAGATGGCCCGCTGGGAGCATCATCGCATGTGGCCCCTGTTTCTTGAGTACGCGCTATCAACGCTGTGGGCGTTTGCCTATGGGGCGACCGTGGTGTTGTTCATTCTCAGCCATATTATCCCTCTTCCCGCGAACCTGGCCGTTGCGAGCCTGTTTCCCCCGGCGTTTACCGGGCTGCTGCTGGGCGTGATGTGCCTGCTGCAATTCCTCGTCAGTTTGTATATCGAGCGGCGCTACGAGCGGAAAGTGGCAGGCTCGCTGTTCTGGGTAATCTGGTTCCCGATGGTGTACTGGATGATTGGCCTGTTTACCACCCTCGTGGCATTTCCGAAAGTCATGCTTAAACGTAAACGCGCCCGCGCGCGCTGGATCAGTCCGGACCGGGGTAAAGGGAGCATCCAATGAACGAGAATACGTTAATTTTGACTGAACATCGGCTGGCGCCGCGTCTTTTCGATGCCGCATTAACGCTGATAGCCTGGGGAGGATTCCTGTTTTTTCTGTACGCCAGGCTGTGGATGCAGTTAACCGAGGAGGGCGATCACCGCTGGAGCGTGATTATCGCCTCCTTTAATACGGTGCTGGTCTATCTGCTGATTGCGGCGTTCAACGGCTGGCTGCTGATCCTGTGGTATCAGTACAATCGCCGCCGCGCGCATGTGAGGCGGCGTCATCCGGAAATGTTGCGCCATGACGAGCTTGCCCAAAGTTTTAACGTCACGCCGCAAATTATGTCCGAGATGAGCCAGTACAACCTGCTGACGGTTTACCATGACCAGATTGGCCGGATCATTGATTTGAAGATCAGCGAGCAGCAGGAAGAGGAAGAGCAGTAATGAAACGCCCCCGCAACATGCCCTGCGGGGGCGTTTTTATAACAGGGAGACGTTATTTATCTTTCACCACAATCAGCGGTTCAATATCGCTCTCTTTCTTCACCACCAGCGAGTCATCCCCGCGCAGACAGGTTCCGCCATAGTTCCCGCCCACGGTAAAAGTGCAGACCTGAATGTATCTGCCGTCAACTTTCGGCAGGCACCATAGCTGCTGGTAGATGTTTTTACGGTCGACAAACTTGCCGCTGGACTGGTCCAGCAGTTCGTCCTGGGCGCCGATCAGATCGATATTGCTCCCGCAGCGTCCGGCGATCGGTTTAACGGCATAACCGGTCCGTTTGAGCAGATCGTTGACCTCAAAATCGGTATCCAGCAGGTAACGGTGGTTCGGGAACAGCTGCCACAGCACCGGCAGAATCGCCTTATTACCTGGGATCACCGTCCACAGCGGTTCAAAGACCAGCACTTCCGGGCGCAGCAGGACATCAATCAGGCGCACTTCACCTTGCGGGTGACCGGTGCGGATAGGCACGGCGGCGTACTCGGTTTCGCTCACCTCGCGGATCTGCTCAATCGCCGTTTCCCACGCCCAGGTTTTCCATACGCAGTTGACGTGACGGCCTTCATCATCAATCAGTTGCCCGGCGACATCCCAGCTCAGCGCCCCCAGTCCGTGCAGGATTTTGGTTTCAAACCCGGCCTGGATCAGCGAGCGCTGAATAAAGAGCGCGTGGTAATCCTCTTCGATATCGTTGTCCTGCATGATATGGACAAACGGCCGCGCGTGGCTGTGCTTCCATGCGCCGGTCAGCTCCTCCAGCAGCCCTTCCGCCGGATTGTGGCCGGTGCCGCGATAGCCGTTTTTCACCCACTCTTCAAGAATGAGCCCGCCCTCGGTATGGCAGGAGGCGGAATCCGCGTTGTACTCGTAAACCTTGATGCCGCGTTCATCCATGCAGAAATCCATACGACCGGTGATCATATGGTGACGACGCCACTGCCATGAAAGACGCAGACGCGGCCAGAGAATTTTCGGGATGTCGAAAAGCGCGAGTAAGCTGTCGTCTTTCAGCACCTTGTCGGTGGCATGAAGGTACATCAGATGCAGTTCGTTGGTGGCTTTGATCAGCTCCTGCTCGGCGCTTTCGGTAATGGTAAAGTACTGGCAGGGATCGTTGTTGATAACGTGGCCGTTGGCGCGAACGTACGCCTGTTGCAGGGCGTCGTTTTCATTGAGCCATTTTCCGTCGAACTGACGGTTGTTCTTCAATCGCGCGCCGCTGATTTTCAGCAGTTCACCGTCGATCTCCGGCTGAGGAATACTGTGTTCCGTCTCCTCCGTCTGGATCATCCACCCGAGGATCTCGGTATCGTTAAACGTGTCATGAAGCGTATAGCAACCGTCCTCCACGCTCAGACGAAGCTCGCGCGTCCACTGCTGCCCCATCGGCAGCGGAGAGTGAATAACGTTCTGCTCGGCAATGCGCACTCTGTCATCCAGCAGCTGGGTAATGACGGCGACGTGGCCGGTTTCATGAAACTCACCGCCCTTTTGCCAGATGAGCAGCGCACCGGCCTGCGGCGCGCGTTTTGAGCCATTAGCAAAGGCCTGTAGCGGCAAAATATTGTCATTTACCACCTGGCGCAAAAAACGCAGGGAGAAGATCTCCCACGCCATCCCGACGTCGGTAAAAACAAACCCGTGATTGAGAAACAGGAAACGGCGCGCAAACTCAACGCACTGCCATTTATGGCCCATGTATTCGTTGCCGATATAGCTGCGGAATTCCGCGTCTTCCGGGTAATGACGCGGATCGAGACTGCCGTAATTTGAAGAGTAAATCGCCACGCCACCCGGCGCATAACCTAATAACGTCCCGAAGGGTGCGTCACTGCTTAACGTTCCTTTACGCATGTGTCCAACCTAAAACAGGCAGGCGGCAATTTTTTTGTGGGGTTGTCGTCGTCTGCACGTTGTAATTAACTGACAGAGGTGGCGTTATCATACACCCGCCCTGCCCATTACGCTCGCATCGTTAAACGGTTCCTGCATCTCCTGCTACACTGCCTCAACACAACACCAAAAAGGCAGGCCAACATGTCAGATAACACCTATCAGCCACCGAAAGTGTGGGAATGGAAACAGAATAACGGCGGCGCGTTCGCCAACATCAACCGTCCCGTCTCGGGCGCGACGCATGAGAAAGAGCTACCTGTGGGCGCGCACCCGCTCCAGCTGTACTCTCTCGGTACGCCGAATGGACAGAAAGTTACCATCATGCTGGAAGAGCTGCTGGCGCTGGGCGTGACGGGCGCGGAATACGACGCATGGTTAATCCGCATTGGTGAGGGCGATCAGTTCTCCAGCGGTTTTGTCGACGTGAACCCGAACTCGAAGATCCCGGCCCTGCGTGACCACTCCACCACCCCGCCGACGCGCGTCTTTGAATCCGGCAATATCCTGCTCTACCTGGCCGAGAAATTTGGTCACTTCCTGCCAAAAGATCCGGCAGGACGAACGGAAACCCTGAACTGGCTGTTCTGGTTACAGGGCGCGGCCCCGTTCCTCGGCGGCGGTTTTGGCCACTTCTATAACTACGCACCGGTGAAGATTGAGTACGCTATCGATCGCTTCACCATGGAAGCTAAACGCCTGTTCGACGTGCTGGACAAACAGCTGGCGCGCGGTCGTTACGTAGCGGCTGAGGAATATACCATTGCGGATATGGCAGTCTGGCCATGGTTTGGCTGCGTGGCGCTGGGCAGCGTGTATAACGCCGCCGAGTTCCTGGATGCCGGGAAGTACACCAACGTGCAGCGCTGGGCAAAAGATGTGGCGAATCGTCCAGCTGTTAGACGCGGGCGCATTGTTAACCGTACCAACGGCGAGCTGAACGAGCAGTTACATGAGCGTCATTCAGCAAGCGACTTCGATACCCAGACGGAAGATAAACGTCAGGGTTGATCCATGACCGGGCGGTTCGCCGCCCTTCTTCCGCGATGAGAAAAATGCGTCAGCACGCGTGCGCAAGGAGCCTCGTATGTCAGACCAGACGCTAAAAGCGACCCGACAGCAGAGCCTTATCACCTTGCTGAGTAAAAGCGACTGGCTGACTACCGATGTGCTGGCTGAAAAGCTCTCCGTCAGCAAAGAGACCATCCGCCGGGATCTGAAGTCGTTGCAGCAGCAGGGGAAGCTTCTGCGCCAGCACGGGCGCGCGCGTCTGATTCATCCGGACAGCCGCGACAGCGGTGAACCCTTTGGCGCACGCCTGAAAAGCCATTATGCCGACAAAGCCGATATTGCCCGCCACGCGCTGGGCTGGATCAGCGAAGGGATGACCATCGCCCTCGACGCCAGCTCAACCTGCTTTCATCTGGCGCGCCAGTTGCCGGACATCGACCTCACCGTATTTACCAACAGTCTGCCTATCTGCCACGAGATGGCAAAGCGCGAGCGGATCACGCTTATCTGCTCCGGCGGAACGCTTGAGCGTAAGTATCGCTGCTATGTTAATCCGGCGCTGGTGACGCAGCTAAAAGGGCTGGAGATCGATCTGTTCATCTTCTCGTGTGAAGGGGTCGATGAGCATGGCGTCCTTTGGGATCCGTCCGAGCACAACGCGGGCTTTAAGGCGCTGCTGTTAAACCGCGCCAGCCAGTCGCTGCTGCTGATCGACAAAAGTAAATTTATGCGGGCAAGTGAAGTGAAAATTGGTCAGCTGTCGCAGGTGACACAGATTATTCAGAGCGATAAACGTCAGGCCGCCAGAGACGGCCTGACACGAGAGGTTACGCGGTGAGACGGAATTTCTGCACTGAGCGCTGGAGTTCTTCGGTCTGCCGTTCAAGTGCGGCGGCGGCGGCGGAAACCTGCTCCACCAGCGAGGCGTTCTGCTGGGTCACGCCGTCCATCTGCGTGATGGCAACGCCGACCTGAGAAATACCTTTGCTCTGCTCCTCTGACGCGGTGGCGATCTGCTTCATAATGACGGTCACTTCCGTCACGTCGCGCAGGATCGCTTCCATCGTGGTGCCGGTATCGTTCACCAGCTGCGCCCCCTGCTCCACGCGGGCAACGGAATCTGCAATCAGCCCTTCGATCTCTTTTGCCGCATTCGCGCTGCGGCTGGCCAGATTACGCACCTCACCCGCCACGACCGCAAAGCCCCGCCCCTGCTCCCCGGCCCGGGCCGCTTCCACCGCGGCGTTCAGCGCCAGAATGTTGGTCTGGAATGCGATGCTGTTGATGACGGTAGTGATTTCAGCGATTTTTTTCGAGCTGTCCGAAATGCCGCTCATGGTTGTGACCACATCTTCCACCAGCGAGCCGCCGCGGCTGGCCGTACTGGAGGCGACATCCGCAAGCTGGCTGGCCTGGCGCGCGCTTTCGGCGTTCAGCTTCACCGTTGCGGTTAGCTGCTCCATGCTGGCCGCGGTCTCTTCCAGCGCGGCGGCCTGCTCTTCGGTACGCGAAGAGAGATCGTTATTCCCGCTGGAGATCTCCGTTGCCCCGCGCCAGATATTCTCGCTGCCGGAACGAATCGTGCTGACCGCTTCCCGCAGGCTGTCCTGCATGGCGCTCAGCAGCGGCACCAGTTGCCCCACGCAGTTGCGGCCAAAGGATTCAATCGGCTGGCTGAGATCGCCCTGCGCAATCTGGCGGAACTGCTGACGGATACGATCCAGCGGTTTTACCAGTATCGCCACCAGGTAGCGGTCGGTGAACAGCAGGATCAACAGACCCACGATCGTGGCGGTGATAATCACCGTCCGGGTCATGCTGGTGAGGCCGTCGACCACCACGCGCGTGCTGTCGAGCGCCTTCGCCGCGGTGTTGTTAAAGTTCTCAGCCGCTGACCCGAATGCACGGCTTAGCGGCGGCGTGACGTTGTTGGCATGCTGACGATAGCCTTCGAGCGTCGCCTGCTTCGCCTGCGCCATCTGCGGCGTCACGCCACGCTCGAGCAGCGCCTGCCAGGTGGAAATCACCTGCGCAGACACCTTTTCATCCATCGGGCCCGGAGAGATAGCTTTCATCTCTGCCAGCTTTTTACTCATGTTATCCAGCGCCTGCTGAGCAGGAGCCAGGTCCGGCGTGCCGCCCGCCGCTTTAACTTCCATCGCCCGGCTCAGGCGGGTGACGAAACGGAAATACTGATCGTTGCCCTGGCTCAGCACCGTCATTTGCCGGACCAGCTGGCGGTCAACATCATTACCATCAGAAACACGAGACAGAGACCAGGTGCTGTAAAGCCCCACGCCTGCCCACATGACACAAAAGATCCCCAGTATCGTCAGCATGACGAAACGGATGGTGAAATTACGAAGCATCTTCATTGAGTATTCCTTGCCGTGAGGGTGAATTCGCCCAGAGGCGAGTACTACCCTCTTTATCGGCAGATACCGCAGAAAATATACTTTTTTGTTATCGAGTCGGCATAGAATGAAAACGTTGTTTCGAAAATTCACCGACAAGAAAGGAGACATCATGTCCTGGCACCCTTACACCGGCCGATACGAAAACATGCAGTACCGATACTGCGGCAAAAGCGGCCTGCGCTTACCGGCACTGTCGCTGGGCCTGTGGCACAGCTTCGGTCACGTTCAGCCGCTCGATTCCCAGCGCGCGCTGCTGCGTAAGGCCTTCGATCTCGGTATTACCCACTTTGACCTTGCCAACAACTACGGCCCCCCACCAGGCAGCGCTGAAGAGAATTTTGGCCGTCTGCTGCGGGAGGATTTTGCCGGGTATCGTGACGAGCTGATCATCTCCACCAAAGCGGGCTACGACATGTGGCCAGGGCCGTATGGTTCGGGCGGTTCACGTAAATACCTGCTCGCCAGCCTCGACCAGAGCCTGAAACGCATGGGTGTGGAGTATGTGGATATTTTCTATTCTCACCGCGTAGACGAAAACACGCCGATGGAAGAGACCGCCTCCGCGCTGGCGCACGCGGTGCAGAGCGGAAAAGCGCTGTACGTCGGCATTTCGTCCTACTCCACGGAACGCACGGCGGTAATGGCCGAATTGCTGCGCGAGTGGAAGATCCCGCTTTTGATCCACCAGCCGTCTTACAACCTGCTTAACCGCTGGGTCGACAAGACCGGCCTGCTGGACGCGCTGGAGAAAAACGGAACGGGCTGTATCGCCTTTACCCCGCTGGCACAGGGCCTGCTCACCGGAAAATACCTGAACGGTATTCCGGACGGTTCACGTATGCAACGCGAAGGGAAAAAAGTGCGCGGCCTGACGGAGAAAATGCTGACGGAAGCCAACCTGAGCAGCCTTCGTTTGCTGAACGAGATGGCGCACGCGCGCGGGCAGACGATGGCGCAGATGGCGCTAAGCTGGCTGTTGAAAGATGAGCGTGTAACGTCGGTGCTGATTGGCGCGAGCCGCCCGGAGCAGCTGGAAGAGAACGTTCAGGCGCTGAATAACCTGCGCTTTAGCGAAGATGAACTGACGCGGATTGACCAGCACGTTGCGGATGGTGAGCTGAATTTGTGGCAGGCGTCGTCGGATAAATAAATAGTGCGGTCCGATACTTTCGCCCCTCACCCTAACCCTCTCCCCAGAGGGGAGAGGGAACTTGAACACCCTCTCCCCTCTGGGGAGAGGGCAGGGTGAGGGGCATGGTGGATTTATTTCTTACTGATCTTATCCAGATACCCCATCACAAACGCCGACAGCACAAACGTCAGGTGGATAATCACATACCACATCAGCTTATTATCCGGGACGTTTTTCGCGTCCATAAAGACGCGTAACAGGTGTATAGACGAAATCGCCACAATCGACGCCGCGACTTTATTCTTCAGCGATGAGGCATCCATTTTCCCCAGCCAGTTGAGCTTTTCTTTGTGCTCGGCGATATCAAGCTGAGAGACGAAATTCTCATAACCGGAGAACATCACCATCACCAGTAATCCCCCCACCAGCGTCATATCCACCAGCGACAGCAGAACCAGAATCAAATCGGCTTCTGCCACGGAGAAAATGTTTGGCAGGACATGAAATATCTCCTGGAAGAACTTGATCGTCAGGGCGACCAGCGCCAGGGAGAGACCAAAATAGACGGGTGCGAGCAGCCAGCGAGAGGCATACATTGCGTTTTCAAAGAAGCGTTCCATAAAATCCTGTCTGCAAACGAAACCAGCACTCAGTATATCTCAACTATACCTCGTTGGGATCCACATCCGGACGCGCATACTCCGGCCAGACCAGCGCGACCAGTTCCGGGTAGGCTTCCAGGCTAAACTCGCGAAAACACTGGCGCAGATTTAATACGTCTAAATCGGAGTACGACACCTTCTCGCCATTCAGACAGCGCTTTTTGATATTGTCGTAATATTTATAAACCGCCGAATTAAGGTCGCTACAACGGCGCTGCGCGTCGAACAGGCCGGGCGTATCATTAATTTCAGCCATTTTCATTCGCTTAATTGTCGCATGGAGAAAATCGATATATTCGTGATTTACCCGCCAGTACCAGACCGGCGTCACGGCGTTCATCAATACGGAGAAATGATCTTCCCCCTCCTCTTTCGACATCAATTCAGGCTGCGGCGGTTCACTGACGTCTTTTGACGCTTTCGGTTTATTTAACTCTTGCATCAATAAAAGCACGCCAGCGGTCAGTAATAGTAACGTTATGACCGTAAAGAAAATGCTGTTCATGGGTAGGCTCCATTTTTTTTGATTTTAAAATTGCCTCATGTTATTGTCAACGAATCTCACCCTTTTTCCACCCCCACCTTTTTTGAAATTAAAGGAAATTAAAATGCTGCCCGACAATCTTGTCCCGGCAAAGTACCACATTACGCCTGTGGAACAGCCTTCGACGGAAGCAGATAAAGAGGCGAATTTCACTCAAGGAAAAAGAAAACTCTCCGACTATGAAGCCGACATATTAATTGGTGTTTCACGCACCGGCAAATCCCGTAATATGGTGCTCGAAGAGCACGATCGCCATTTAAAAGAGCGTTTATTTCGCGCCATCAAGATTGAAGCCTTAGTTCATCTACTAAATGATTTACAGGCCGAAGGGGAAATAGATGCCCAGACGCTAAGTCAAATAATGACCGAGAAAACGCAGCAAATAAATGAGGCCGGCAATGAAATTTGGCTTAATTTAATTACGCGTGAAAAAAACAATCCCATTTTTTATAACCTGGGGGAAGATTAACGTGAATGATGACAGCGGTAATAACGTTTATTTGACTTTAGATGATAAGAAAAGCGATGAATTTATCTTAAAGCAGAATCTCGACGCCCTGAAAAAGATAAAAAATGACGAGATGACGCGAATTACGCAGGATTTGGTTTCGATTCCGGCCACGCTGGTGCGTCTGAAATGGCAGAACCGTCGGGAGATTTACGCCTTGCAGGCCAAGGAGGAGATTTACGGCGCGGTGATGAACGCCATTATTGAACAGCGCCCTGAGCTTAAAGAGAAGATCCTCGGGCGACTGGAGGCGAACTATCAGTACCTGCTGGCACGCGAGACAGCCACCCTGCGCCTGACCCGTAAACTCTCGGAAGGTCATTACCGAACTTCAAACGTGACCTGTGTAGCGCTTGATGAAGAGGCGCCGACGGCGCCTTCAGTGTGAGTCAACAATGATTGTTGCGGAATGCAGGCCGGGTAAGGCGACGCCGCCACCCGGCAGGGAAGGCTGCAAAAGCCTTCGTTTTACTTCGCGGCCGCTTTCTCTTCGCCGACCAGACCAATCTTCAGGTATCCCGCCTGATGCAGCGTGTCCATTACCTTCATCATGGTTTCATAATCGACGGTTTTATCCGCGCGGAAGAAGACGGTGGTGTCTTTCTTGCCGCCGGTCAGCTGGTCCAGCGCCGGAATAACCGAGGCATCCGTCACCGGGTCGTTGCCCAGGAACATGGACTTATCGGCCTTCACGGACAGGTAGATAGGTTTTTCCGGACGCGGCTGCGGCTGGCTGGAGGACGCAGGCAGATTCACCTTCACGTCCACCGTCGCCAGCGGTGCGGCAACCATAAAGATAATCAGCAGAACCAGCATGACGTCGATAAACGGCGTCACGTTGATCTCATGCATTTCACCGTTATCGTCCAGATTTTCATTAAGACGCATTGCCATACAATCAACCTACGCGCAGTTTGGACGCCGCATGTACCGGTTTAACGGCGCTGGCGTTCAGGTCCAGATCGCGGCTTTGCAGCAGCAGAACCTGCGCGGCAACGTCACCCAGTGTGGCTTTGTAACTGCCAATCATGCGCGCGAAGATGTTATAGATAACAACCGCCGGGATAGCGGCAACCAGACCGATAGCCGTGGCCAGCAGCGCTTCTGCGATACCCGGCGCGACGACCGCAAGGTTAGTGGTCTGCGTCTGGGCGATACCGATAAAGCTGTTCATGATGCCCCAGACGGTACCGAACAGGCCGACGAACGGGGAGATGGCGCCGATAGTCGCCAGGTAGCCGTTACCGCGGCCCATATGACGACCCACGGCCGCAACGCGACGCTCCAGACGGAAGCCGGTACGCTCTTTAATGCCTTCGTTATCTTCACTGCCTGCGGAGAGTTCCAGCTCGTTCTGCGCTTCGTTCACTAACAGGGTAGTCAGGCTTTTCGCATGGAAGGATGAGGTGATATCAGAAGCCTGATCCAGAGAGCGGGCTTCCGCCAGCTGCTTCTGCTCACGCTTGAGGCGGCGTTTTTGTGAAAGAAGTTCGGCGCTCTTGCTGAAGAAGATAGCCCAGGTGATCACGGACGCCAGAATCAGGCCGATCATCACAATCTTAACTACGATGTCAGCATGTTGATACATGCCCCAAACGGAGAGATCCGTCTGCATCAAATTATTACCCACTCTGTATCTCCAGGACGCAAATCACAAAATCTGAACGTAATAATATCAAAACGTCGTCGAATTGATAGTAGTTCTCATTAGTATTTACATAGTGCCGTAATTTTCGCTCACTTTCCTTGCGCTTACGCAGTAAAAATTTCTTATGCGAATTTTTGATAATATTTTCTGCTTATTCGATAAGCATCCGGATGCACATTCTGACAATCGTGGTAGTCTGGACGTCCAGACGTATAAAAATAGGGTTAGCGAACATGACTAAAAAGCAGCTTGAGACCACGCTGGTGCAGGCAGGACGCAGTAAGAAATACACGCAGGGCTCGGTCAACAGCGTGATCCAGCGCGCCTCCTCGCTGGTGTTTGATACCGTTGAAGATAAAAAAATCGCTACGCGTAATCGCGCGAAGGGTGGGCTGTTTTACGGTCGTCGTGGCACGTTAACCCATTTCTCGTTGCAGGAAGCCATGTGCGAACTGGAGGGCGGCGCGGGCTGCGCGCTGTTCCCGTGCGGCGCGGCGGCGGTCGCCAATACCATTCTGGCGTTTGTGGAACAGGGTGACCACGTCCTGATGACCAATACCGCCTACGAGCCAAGCCAGGACTTCTGCACCAAAATACTCAGCAAGCTCGGCGTCACCACCAGCTGGTTCGATCCGCTGATTGGGGCCGGTATTGCCGCGCTTATTCAGCCCAACACGCGCGTTGTGTTCCTGGAATCTCCCGGCTCCATCACCATGGAAGTGCATGACGTCCCGGCCATCGTGAAGGCGGTGCGCAGCATAGCGCCGGAAGCGATCATCATGATCGACAACACCTGGGCGGCAGGTGTGCTGTTTAAAGCCCTGGAATTTGACATCGATATCTCCATTCAGGCGGCGACCAAATACCTGATTGGCCATTCCGACGGCATGATCGGTACGGCGGTGTCTAACGCCCGCTGCTGGGATCAATTGCGTGAAAACGCCTACCTGATGGGCCAGATGGTGGATGCCGATACCGCCTACATGACCAGCCGGGGCATCCGTACGCTCGGCGTGCGTTTGCGTCAGCATCACGAAAGCAGCCTGCAAATTGCACAGTGGCTGGCGCTGCATCCGCAGGTGGAGCGCGTTAACCATCCGGCGCTGCCGGGTAGCAAGGGCCACGAATACTGGCAACGTGACTTTACGGGCAGCAGCGGGTTGTTCTCATTTGTTCTTAAAAAGCGCCTGAATGACGCCGAACTGGCAAGCTATCTGGATAACTTTACCCTCTTCAGCATGGCCTATTCATGGGGTGGGTTTGAATCGCTGATCCTGCCCAACCAGCCGGAGCAGATTGCGGCCCTGCGCCCGGGCGGCGAGGTGGACTTCGAGGGGACCTTAATCCGCCTGCATATCGGGCTGGAAAATGTGGACGATTTAATTGCGGATTTATCGGCAGGATTTGAGCGCATCGTGTAAAGTGCTGGCTGAAATGTACTCCCCGGACGCTATTCTGAACACCGCAAGCAGAAAAGTCTGTATGAGATGCGCCTGCGATCAACCCCGACAGGCAAAATTGGGAGTACAATAGCGTTATATCTGCTGTTCCACAGGAAAGTCCATGGCTGTTATTCAAAATATCATCACGGCGCTCTGGCAACACGATTTTGCCGCGCTGGCGGACCCGCATGTCGTCGGGATTGTCTATTTCGTGATGTTCGCGACGCTGTTTCTGGAAAATGGATTACTGCCAGCCTCATTTTTACCCGGTGACAGCCTGCTCCTGCTCGCAGGGGCGTTAATCGGCAAGGGCGTGATGGACTTCGCACCGACAATGGTGATCCTCACCTCTGCGGCCAGTCTCGGCTGTTGGCTGAGCTACCTGCAAGGGCGCTGGCTTGGAAACACTCGCGTGGTGAAAGGCTGGCTGGCGCAGCTGCCGCATAAATATCACCAGCGCGCGACCTGCATGTTTGACCGTCACGGCCTGCTGGCGTTACTTGCCGGGCGTTTTCTGGCGTTTGTTCGTACCCTGTTGCCTACCATGGCGGGTATTTCAGGCCTCTCTAACCGCCGCTTCCAGTTCTTCAACTGGCTGAGCGCCCTGCTCTGGGTAGGCGTGGTCACCACGCTCGGCTACGCGCTAAATATGATCCCCTTTGTTAAGCGCCATGAAGACCAGGTGATGACCTTCCTGATGATCCTGCCGATTTTCCTGCTGGTTGCAGGGCTGGTGGGTACCATTGCGGTGGTGATTAAGAAAAAGTATTGCAGCGCATAAATAAAAGCCGGGTGGCGCTACCGCTTACCCGGCCTCCGTTTCCCCTCAGGCTCCCTGCATGGTTCTTATACGTGACGCATCTTCCCCCGGCGTGACGCCGAAGTAGCGCTTAAACTCCCGACTAAACTGCGACGCGCTTTCATACCCGACCCGCATCGCCGCGGCGCTGGCCTTCATGCCATCGTGGATCATCAGCATCCGCGCCTTATGCAGACGGTAGGTTTTGAGGTACTGCAACGGTGACGTGCTGGTGACAGATTTAAAGTTATGGTGAAACGCCGAGACGCTCATATTGGCTTCC
Source organism: Enterobacter cloacae complex sp. 397G4 (assembly GCF_050031515.1). NCBI lineage: Bacteria > Pseudomonadati > Pseudomonadota > Gammaproteobacteria > Enterobacterales > Enterobacteriaceae > Enterobacter > Enterobacter cloacae complex sp. 397G4. Next base: position 4,086,042 of record NZ_JBLGWE010000001.1, read on the forward strand.
GCCGCCAGCTGGTCAACGCTGAGGTTTTCCGTGTACTGGCTCTCGATGCGCTTCAGCACGCGGCTAATCAGGCTGAAGTGCGTTTGCCGGCTTACCAGCGCCAGCAGCGCCCCGCCGCCCGGTCCCAGCAGCACATGGTAAAGAATTTCGCGGATAATCTGCTTTCCGAGAATACGCGCATCCAGCGGCCTTTCCATCACGTCTAACAGGCGTTCAATCGCGCAGAGAATTTCCTCCGACAGGGTCGCGGAGTTGATACCGCTTGCCGCCATTGACGGCCGGAAAAGTTCGTCCTCCCCAATCTCCATCAGCAGCTCCTGCAACTGGAGGATGTCGACGTTAACGCGGATCCCGGCCAGCGGTACCTCCTCTGTCGCGAAAGTTTCACATTCGAAGGGTAAAGGTACTGTCAGAAGCAGATATTCATTGGTGTCGTAACGGAACACGCGCTCATTGATATAGCCAATCTTATGGCCAGAAAAGAGAAACACGATGCCGGGCTGATACATCACCGGGGTGCGCGTCCCGGGCTGGGTACCGTACAGCAATCGGATATCCGGCAACAGCTCAGCCGAATCATTTCCGTTATCTATCAGTCTTTTAATCTGCGACGTTAGCTGGCGGCAGATGGCATCACGGTTCATTTTCAGTTACTCCGGGTACGGTTTCCGACGCTGACAGTGTGCGCATTTTCTTACCGTTTCTCCAGCGCGCTGTAGAAATGGGCAAGACATCGGCAGGAATGTGCATTGAGAGGATAGCGCCTGCCCGCCACAATGAGCAGCATCAGGTTGCCTTCTGCGCCACCACGATTTTTTACCCACTACAGGGAACAAGCCATGAACAACTTTAATCTTCATACCCCAACCCGCATTCTGTTTGGTAAAGACGCCATCGCCGACCTGCGCGCGCAAATCCCCGCTGACGCCCGCGTGCTGATCACCTACGGTGGCGGCAGCGTGAAAAAAACCGGCGTACTGGATCAGGTGTACAGGGCTCTGGAAGGTCTGGACGTGCGCGAGTTCGGCGGTATCGAGCCTAACCCGTCTTATGAAACGCTGATGAACGCGGTAAAAATCGCCCGTGAGGAGCAAATTACCTTCCTGCTGGCGGTGGGCGGCGGTTCCGTGCTGGACGGCACCAAATTCATCGCGGCGGCGGCCCATTACGCTGACGGCATCGACCCGTGGCATATTCTGGAAACGGGCGGCAGCGACATCAGCAGTGCGATCCCGATGGGCTCCGTGCTGACGCTGCCGGCCACCGGATCAGAGTCCAACAAAGGCGCGGTCATCTCCCGTAAAACCACCGGTGACAAGCAGGCCTTTATGAACGAACACGTTCAGCCCGTGTTCGCGATCCTCGATCCGGTTTACACCTATACCCTGCCTGCGCGTCAGGTGGCGAACGGCGTGGTCGACGCCTTTGTTCACACCGTTGAGCAGTACGTTACTTACCCGGTAAACGCCAAAATTCAGGATCGTTTCGCGGAAGGCATTCTGCTGACGCTGATTGAAGAAGGTCCAAAAGCGCTGAAAGAGCCTGAAAATTACGACGTGCGTGCCAACGTGATGTGGGCTGCCACCCAGGCGCTGAACGGCCTGATCGGCGCAGGCGTGCCGCAGGACTGGGCTACCCATATGCTCGGCCACGAGCTGACGGCGATGCACGGCCTGGATCACGCCCAGACGCTGGCGGTGGTTCTGCCTGCGCTGTGGAACGAAAAACGTGACGCTAAACGCGCCAAACTGCTCCAGTATGCCGAACGCGTGTGGAACATCACCGACGGTTCCGACGATGCGCGTATCGATGCCGCGATTGAAGCCACCCGTCACTTCTTTGAAAGCCTGGGCGTGCCAACGCGTCTCTCTGGCTATGGCCTGGACGGCAGTTCCATCCCTGCCCTGCTGGCGAAACTGGAAGCACACGGTATGACGCAGATCGGCGAGCATGGCGACATCACCCTGGACGTCAGCCGTCGTATTTACGAAGCGGCACGCTAAGCGTTTTTAGGATCCTGACTTTCGTTTTTTGACATTTCGTCCAGACTTAATGCACATCACATCGTCGGAGGTTCCCTCCGGCGATGAGCACCTGAAGGAGGAAAAATGGCAAACCAAACCGTAATCAAGCTACAGGACGGCAACGTGATGCCCCAGCTGGGGCTAGGTGTATGGAAAGCCGGTAACGACGAGGTCGTCTCCGCCATTCATAAAGCCCTGGAAGTCGGCTATCGGTCCATCGATACCGCCGCCGCCTATAAAAACGAGGACGGCGTGGGAAAAGCGCTTGCCAGCGCCGGCGTTCCCCGGGATGAGCTTTTCATCACCACCAAGCTGTGGAACGACGATCAAAAGCGTCCCCGCGAAGCGTTGCAGGAGAGTCTGGAGAAACTCCAGCTCGATTTCGTCGATCTTTATCTCATGCACTGGCCGGTGCCGGCTATCGACCATTATGTTGATGCCTGGAAAGGGATGATTGAACTGCAAAAAGAGGGGCTGATAAAAAGCATCGGCGTCTGTAATTTCCAGGTTCATCATCTGCAACGCCTGATTGATGAAACGGGCGTCGCGCCGGTGATTAACCAGATTGAGCTGCACCCGCTGATGCAGCAGCGCCAGCTTCATTCATGGAACGCCACGCACAAGATCCAGACCGAATCCTGGAGCCCGCTGGCTCAGGGCGGCGAAGGGGTGTTTGACCAGAAAATCATCCGTGAACTGGCGGATAAGTACGGTAAAACCCCGGCGCAGATCGTCATTCGCTGGCATCTGGATAGCGGTCTGGTGGTGATCCCGAAATCGGTCACGCCATCGCGTATCGCCGAGAACTTCGACGTCTGGGATTTCCGCCTGGATAAAGACGAGCTGGGTGAAATTGCGAAGCTGGATCAGGGCAAACGGCTTGGGCCGGACCCGGATCAGTTTGGCGGGTGATCCCCTCACCCTGCCCTCTCCCCGGAGGGGAGAGGGTTAGACCTGTAGGCCCGGTAAGCGCAGCGCCACCGGGCATTGTTACAGGTTTAACCGGTCTTACGTTTTACGTTCTTCTTCGTTCCCGCAACACCGTTCGAACGCTGATGCGCAATAGGCGTGTGCTTGGTCAGCGCCGGGCGCGTGTTGCGGTTCTGGCGGCGCGCTTCGCGCATCTCTTCCAGCGTTGGCGCTGGCACCAGGCAATCACGACGCGAGCCGATCAGGTGCTTTTTCCCCATCTCTTCCAGCGCCTGACGGATCAGCGGCCAGTTTTTCGGATCGTGATAGCGCAGCAGCGCTTTATGCAGACGGCGCTGTTTATCCCCTTTCGGCACCACCACGTCTTCGCTCTTATAACCAATCTTACTCAGCGGGTTTTTGCCGGTGTAATACATGGTCGTCGAGTTGGCGAGCGGCGACGGGTAGAAGTTCTGCACCTGATCCAGACGGAATCGACGCTGCTTCAGCCACAGCGCCAGATTCACCATGTCTTCATCACGGGTGCCGGGGTGTGCGGAGATGAAGTATGGGATCAGATACTGCTCTTTCCCCGCCTGTTTTGAATAGGTATCAAACAGCTGTTTAAAGCGGTCATAGCTGCCCATGCCTGGCTTCATCATTTTGGACAGCGGGCCTTCTTCGGTGTGCTCCGGGGCGATCTTCAGATAACCGCCAACGTGGTGCGTCGCCAGCTCTTTGATGTAGCGCGGATCTTCCACCGCAATGTCGTAACGCACGCCGGAGGCGATCAGGATCTTCTTGATGCCTTTCAGGTCACGGGCGCGACGGTAAAGATTGATAGTCGGCTCGTGGTTGGTGTCCATATGCTCGCAAATGCTCGGATAGACGCAGGAGAGACGACGGCAGGTCTGCTCGGCGCGCGGCGATTTACAGCGCAGCATGTACATGTTGGCCGTTGGACCACCCAGATCGGAGATCACGCCGGTAAAGCCCGGCACCGTGTCGCGAATCGCTTCGATCTCGTTAACAATCGACTCTTCGGAACGGCTCTGAATAATACGGCCTTCATGTTCGGTGATCGAACAGAGCGAGCACCCTATAATTCTGATCATTTAGAAATTTTTTTGCGTTTAAAATCAATGAATTGAAAGATTTCATTTTTCTAAGTCTGATAAAACAGATGAAAACCCAACTGACTATACTCATAAAACTCAATCTTTGCGCTGCTGTACGATACCAGTAATTACAGGTGCCGAGTTTAACATCATGAAAAGTAGCCCAATAATGAATGACGCAACGCCAGCTGCGGTGCCTAACTTCTGACTGAACACCATTGAAACAAAGTACATATTTGGGATAAAAACGGACATAGCAATCACGAAAAGTAACTTATTCAGATAATTATTTATTCGGGTCTTAACCTCAACTCTATCATAAAAAGCCATCGAAACGTAAGCAGTTATCAGTGAATAAAAAGACCATGTCATATAGTTAACCGATTCATTAAATGCCTCTCGCAAAAGCAAAGCACTTTCTGTCATTCCCTACCTCATTAAATCAATAGAAAATAAATCTGAATAATTTATTTTTAAAAGAAAAGAACACAACATAACTTCAGTAGTTATGATTAATCCCTGAATGATTATTTCTTAGCAAGATATAACATGCTTAATGTATATCAGGCAATAAAAAAACTCCCAAAGACCACCGCTGTGGTCTTCAGGTATAGGATTTAAAGAACGAACTCAGTCCGGAAACGTATCACTATCTTCTGTAACGTCCGCTTTCTCTGGTAACATTCTGTTTTTAATATACTGTGAATTCCTGCAGATGAGAGGAAAAATCTCCGAGTTATTCATTATACAACTCGTTGCCGTACGGGCGTCCTCCGGAGACCATGATGAAAATGAAAACGTCTGACGGTCAAGCCATTGAGACAATAATACATTATCAACAGAAGCGCTAAACAGCGCCGCAATAGCCCTGCGTTCAACGGCCTTCTCAGGTTCAATAAACGACAACTCATTATGAAAACGGGTAATAATCGCAATACGGCTGTCAATACGAATATGTCTTTCAAGTAAGACATCGTGCAACTCATCAAGTACAGTCTCTCTCTGGGTATCGTCGAGGCAAGACCACAGAAAATGAATGTTCTCGGCATTTGTGACAACGTCTGGCTCTGCATCACGGAACCATGATGCAAAGATACCCACACTACCTTCCATCCGGATATGCTGCCCCTGAAGTTGCATTTGTTCAAGGATAAAGCGCATGTTCACAGGAAGAACCGTAAAACACTCAATAAGCCTTTCAGAAGAACTAAATACTCCACATGCCAGGGCGTTCAGCTTTTTCTTCAAAATATCAAACTGCTCACCTGACTGATATACGTCATGGAGAAATACTGGACCCATAGCATTCACATCAGACTCAATTATTTTCTCTGACAGTGCTTTTTGACGCTCTCGCACAAATATTAAAAGAGAGGTTGCATTTGTAGCTTCTTTGATGACGTCATACTGACCTTTAACAAAGCTCAGGACAGGTATATTCACCAGAAGACCTAAATCAACAATCCTGCCAACAGCATTTTTGATGTACGGCAGAACATTTTTATCCTTAAGTGCTATAAAGATACTCTCGGCAGTACGTAGATAACGAAGATATGCAGCCAAAGCCAGGTCAAACCGTTCCTCACCAATATGTTCACTGTACGACTCGATACCGGCATAGTTACCATGGAGCACCATGTGAGCAACAGCCTGTGCAGCAAATTCCGCAGGGAAGAGATTCCTCGTCGCCGTATTATTAAGATAATATTGATTTAAAACATTATTATTCCAGTCCGGGCTCAGAACAATTTTTCTGAAATGGATAACGTCCTCAACAACCTGACGATTTTTAAGCGTCATTATTGCAGAGCTAACCTGAGCCCCACCTGTACCATCATTCTTTCCAATTACGTTCTGTACCGCCTTCGATGCAATATTGATATGCCGGATAATTCCCGGATTAAAAAGGTCTATCTGAGGTTGCTCAGCTCCATAGCGTAACATCTCCTCCCGACCGTGATTTCCGATATCTAGTGTGCCAATTTTCAGGTTTGACAAGGTCTCTTCATTATTGACAAGGTATTCCACATAAAATACGCCATCTACAAAATTCTCCATTTTATTCAGTAGTGATTCACCGGCCAGAACAGAGTATGAATCAGCTTCCTGCAGCAACGTCTTCGTGGATTCAGCCTCCAATTTTTCTGAATCCTGAATTTCATCAAGTTTACTCACAATAAACGATATTTGCCTTTCGACGAAAGGCTCTAGGCTTATCCGCCCGTCAGCCATCAGTTTCTGCAGACTCAATACGAAACCTTCATCATTCTTTTCTCTGAGTGAAACAGCATAACTCTGATTCAGCATTTGCACTGCGACTTTGAGTTGCGGTTCGGCGAGAGCCTGACACTTCTCATCCATCCGGCTATAAGAAACCAGCCAGTCTCGCATCTGAATATGTGGTGCCACTCGCTGCCATGCTTCAGCGAAACCCCACAAGGCCGTCAGTTCTTCAAGCCGTGGGATATTTATAGCACCAATCGCGTCTTTAAGAGGCGTATCAAGCAACTCGCTCCTGGCAAGCTCCACCGTGGACTGATAGTGGATGCTCATCAGAAATTCGCTCCATCTTTCTGTATCGTTATTAAAAATTCGGGATATTTGTTGATAAGTTAGCGAGAGCATCTCGTCAAAATCATCCGGAGCAATACCGGGTTCGGTCTGACTAGCTTTGGGATCGCGAAGTAATACTTTAATATCTCGCTCCCCGTATCTGACCACCAGTAAGTAGAGAGCAATAAGAATATGGCGATGATCTTCTGTTGCAGGAACGGTAAGGTTCAGAATATGAATATCATTAACAAACTTCTTCATTAATCGCGGTGTGATACGAGGATACTCAGAGGGTTTCCAGCGCTCAAGCAACACCGTTGCTTCCCGGCACGCTATCCCTGCATCCTCATTTACTGTTTCTTTCCAGTACTGCCTTAACGCTTCCTGCCATCCTGCCGAAATAAGAGGAGGAACCTGAAAACTTACAGGAATCCGCTTTGCAATAAACTCACGCCCGCTGAAACCCGCCACAGAAAGTGAGGCTGAAACCTGTCTTGCCGAATAGGGCACCACTATCCTGAAGTGTTCATGAGTGGCTCCGGCAATAAGCTCCATATCACTCCAGAGCTCTTTCACTTTGTCTGCACTGATTCGGTCCAGATTATCAATGATAAGGATGAAGCGATCTCCATGGGAAATGACCTCTTTGGAGGTAAATCCCTGCAGAGCTTCAGCCAGCTCAATAGCTCCGACCTCCTTATTAACTAGCCAAGTCTCTTCAATCCTGTCAGTACTGTTGCGTTTGAACAAATCACCAATACTCGAATACCCTTTCTTTCTGTACCATTCCATGTTCTGCAGGCATGCCAGTCCTGCGACCATAATGGCAGGAGAAAGAAACGCGGCCACCTCAACATAAAAAAGCCACCCTAATAATGACTCCTTGTTAGTAAAATATTGATTAAGGTCTGTTAGCACATAACGAAGCATCTGCACGGAAAGCAATGACAGTAAAATAAAAACGACGGTCAACCAGCTTAGCCTGCTGCTGACCCTCTTGTCGTATTCAACGATGTTACCCAGAGCCAGATTTTTATACTTATCCAACACATCCCGGGAGCCCGGACATTGTAGGCTGACCCCGTGGTGGATGACATCGATAAGCGCTTTTTTAGTTGAGCCATGATGGTAACGTTCTGCATCAAAGTTAATGAACGTAAAATCATCTTTAAGCTTTTTCTGCAGGAACTTCAATATTGTTGACTTACCTGAACCCAGCTCACCTTCCAGACCAATAATATTGACATCAGGTGTCCTGATGATCTGAGCCACATTCTCTGCAACTTTTTCATGACTGCTGCCTCTAAACATATCCTGGTCAGCGGGTGATTCCGTCTGCAATCGTAGAGTCATTCAGCAATTTCCTTCGTTATAACGTAAGATTCTTTCACTATTAGACACAGTACAGAGCCCACAGCAACCAAATGACTGCAGCCGGGGCAGTTTAGTTTTAAGCATGCATAAGCCGATTTCGATGGAATCCCTTTCACACAATAATATTGAATTGAAGCAATGAAAACATTAATGTGTTTGTTGTGACTAGCTGCAGGGGCCTGGAAGAAATTCCAAAGCCTGACAAACCGGAACAGGGCTTGCTCTGCTCCGGTTTTATCCAGTTCATCTTGAAGCCCTTGTTTTTGTTACATATCCCTGCTCACTCTTTCAGCCATTGTTAAGCTTCTTGTGTGTAATCTGCGAATAATACGGATGCAAAATTGATGCAATGGATTATACATACCTACAGCGCACGTTACGCTGAGCTGAATCGAATTTCAGAGAACGTTCTTCGCTATTACCCTGCCCAGCCAGTTGAACACATTTTATCATCCGGCCCCGAGAGTGACATGTTCTCTGCCTGGTACAGCCTTCATCAGAGTCAAACTAGACGTTATTTACAGGCAAAAGAAGACAGCTACAGAGCTTAAGTCTGACATTATTCGTGGCTGTGTCTGCCTTCGGAGTTTTCAGCTTATCCCGATAACAGCGGTTTTGAAAAATTGACGTTTTTTACACCGGTACATTGCCCGAACGCAATCTCCCCCGTAGCGAAATACCGCCCCGCAGAAAATCGTCCATGCTCGGCATGCCCCTGGAACATCAGCATCTTTTCAATAAAGGTTTTACAGCCTATAGTCTGTATAACACAAAATACACCTTACCTGCTGTATTACAGGGCGGTACTCCCTACTCAGTCTGCGAGGCAGGTCACTTATGAATAATCAGTTCCCGATAAAAACGCTGAACCAGCTCAGACCTGTGCTAATCGGGTTTCGCAAAATCAAGGGCTTCACGCAAAAAGATGTGTCTGAGAGGCTTGGCGTAACGCAGCAAACCTATGCCCGCCTGGAAGCAAACCCTGCTAGCGCCAGTATTGATCGTCTGTACAAGGTATTCAGTATTCTGGGCGTAGAAATAACGCTGTCATCTATTTCCCCTTCACCCTTCATTTCCCACACAGAGATGAGGGGGGCATTTGACAGCACTCCCGCCAGACGGGAGAAATGGTGACTATTAGAAGTTTGCTAGTTTTGTCGAATGACGCCAACTACATGTCCGCATCCATCGAGTAGTGGCTTCAAGCCACGATTGTCACTGCCTCCGCTGCCTTTTTCCAGTAACTCTCTCCTTTTAATTCTAATATTTAGGGGTGTCAACGCAAAGCAGAAACGGCACCTTCTTTGCGAGACAGAAATGACCTGTGATTGCCTGGCCGATTTATGGCAGCTAAGTGCGAGAAGCGGATATAGCGAATTCGCCATTGTACGGGATTAGCAGGTTTACTGAAGCAACCTGCGATGGCGTTATGGCAATAGTCAGTCCCCTGTCCAGTCGGCATAGGTGGCCACCTCGTCACCGCCGGGGATAAACTGATTGAAGCCTCCGCGCAAAATCACTTATTCTTTTCCGTTAATAAAATGCAGGAGCAAAGTCATGACTGGCGAAATTCGTGGGCGAGGCAGGCCACGAAAAACAGAGAGTACCTATACAGGGTAAGGGTGCCAACTTACTGACGCCCTTCTAAGAGTCAAGCTGTTATCGGGATACTGTTGATCCGCCTGTTTTGATTGCGCAGTAACGTGTAAACTTCGCGGGAGATATATCGCTTTAGACAGCGTATCGCTTCCATTTTTGTATGTCCTTCGGCTACACGCCTGGCGACATATTCCTTTGTTTTTGCGTCAGTTCGTAAGCGTCCGATGGCGATGATGTGAAGTGCACTATTTGCAGCACGATCTCCACCACGATTAAGTCGGTAACGGTTCGTTTTTCCAGAAGAAACGGGGACCGGGCTGACACCACACAGTGCCGCAAATCCTGATTCTGATCTTAACCGTTGAGGATTGTCTCCGGCAGTGATCAGCAACTGTGAAGCGCTTTCGTATCCGATAGCATTACGTTTAATCAGCTCAGGTGCCAACTCGTCGACAATTGCCGCAATCATGACATCCAGATCAGCGATTTCGTCATGTAACTCGAGATAGCGTCGGGCAAGGGACTTTAATGAAATGCGATAAACGTTGGTTACATTGCGGTATTCACTGGCATCAGGTCTCCAGGAACCCAGGGTCCTGATGAGCTGCATGCGCGTCATATTTCTGAGCTGTTCACGTAATTCATCCGGGGCAGAGATAATATTTGAATGGATAATCTGGAGAGCGACTCTGCGGGCTGATATTGCTGTTTTTCGGCAAGTTTTTAATACCCGCAGGGACTCAATCATGCCATCACGCGTTTTGGGAGTAACTGTCCTGATGCCTGAGAATGCTGCATGAGCGGCACATTCAGCATCAATTGTGTCACTTTTACCCCGTTTGCGTCGCTCCATCCGGTCTGGAGCAGTCACCTCAAGAACTTCTAACCCGGCGTTCTGAAAATAACGAAGCAAACCGGAACCATAGGTACCTGTGCACTCAACACCAATTCGCTTTAATGTCCCAAACGAGGTCATCCATGCCAGCATCTGCCGGTAACCTTGTCGTGTTGTGGAGAAATACTGAGTCCCAAGGACTTTATTGTTCTGATCTACGACAGCGGCAACGTGCAAATCTTTATGTGTATCCACGCCACCCACAACGGCAGCTTCGGTAACTTTATCAACCATGACAGAGCTCCTGTGAGGAAACAGAGTTGAATCTCCAGACAGATAACCCGGACAGGACAGTAACGAGACAAGCCGTCAGGCCCTTCTTGAGTCACGCGCATCGGTGAGGAGATGCCTCGCATGAAGGCGCTTCCGGCAACCGACGGGTCCAGGGCAGGACACAAAAGGTCGATCGCTGTGTGAGTCAGGATGCGGGAAGGTCTTCATCCGGGAATGATCCATACCGGCCATGCTGCTGTGATCCATGGGCGCGGAGGATGTCCCGCTATCCGGAAGGTCAGCACCGTCCATAGACATCATCTCTCCGCTGTTATCCATGCCTCCCATCTGGCTGTGGTCCATTCCTGCCATATCATGTCCCATTCCCCCCATACCCATATCTTCCATGGTCAACAGAGGACGGGGATCGAGGGGGGGAACGGCAGCACTTAACCCCTCTCTCGTGGCCAGTGTCCCTCGAGCGTAACCGGTCCTGTCCATGGATTGTGCGAAGATGGTATAGGCCTCACCCTGAGGCTCCACAATGACATCATAGGTTTCGGCAACGGCAATCCTGAATTCGTCAACGGTAACCGGGTTTACATACTGGCCATCTGCAGCCACGACCGTCATTTTCAGCCCGGGGATACGGATATCGAAATAGGTCATTGCCGAGCCGTTGATAAACCGTAAGCGTATCTTTTCACCGGGACGGAACAGTCCGGTCCAGTTTTTCAGCGGGGCCTGCCCGTTCATGAGATAGGTGTAGGTGTAGCCACTGACATCCGCGAGGTCAGTCGGATTCATTTTCATTTCAGCCCACATTTTCCGATCGGCAATGGTGGCTGACAGCCCCCTGGTATTCACGTCGCGGAAAAAAGAGCCAACGGTTGGTTTATTGAAATTGTAGTAATCCGACTGTTTTTTTAATTTTTTCAGCAGGCTGTGAGGATTTTCATCGGTCCAGTCAGACAACATGACCACATGCTCACGATCGTAAGCAAACGGTTCTGGCTCCCTGGCATCGATGATAATGGCACCGTATACCCCCTCCTGTTCCTGCAGACCGGAATGGCTGTGGTACCAGTAAGTCCCGTTCTGCTTAACCTTAAAGGTGTAAACGTAGGTATCATCAGGCTCTATGCCCATAAAACTCAGCCCCGGAACACCATCCATATTGGCCGGAAGAATAATGCCGTGCCAGTGAATGGACGTCTGTTCATTAAGACGGTTTTTGACCTTCAGGGTAATGGTGTCACCTTCTTTCCAGCGAAGAACGGGCCCCGGCAGGCCTCCATTGATTGTTTTGGCCTGACGCTCACTGCCCGTGATATTGACGGCCGTTTCACCAATGGTCAGGTCAAACTGAGTACCCTGCAGGGATGCGGCAACTGGCAGGCTCAGACTGGAACGCGCATTGAAACTCCATACGCCAAGACTTCCGGCTACGCCAGAGAGGGTTAACCCCTTCAGGAAAGTTCGTCGAGACGTTTTCAACAGCATGCGCATTCCCTTATTTAAAGTATGGTTACTGACAGAATTCGAGAACCGATTTAAATTAAATTACTGGTTCATCCACTTACAATGAAATGAATCTAGCACACCTTAAGAAACAAATTCATTACAATCGTGTAATGTACGTGGCTGTATTACATTTACGTCATCTTCCCCACAGGTTGATTTTTTTATATATGATCATAAGGACATCTTTTATGTACCTCAGAAGGTAATTACACATGAATATATTAATCACGACCACTGCGTTTACAGCTTTATTTTGTGGGGCAGCTTTTGCTCAGTCCAGTGATATTGCCCATGAAGCACATCGATTTGTTAATAATGCCTCAGCCGTCAGTCATGTGAACTCCTCGACGCATGAAAACTTACCGGACAGGGTTAATAAAAACAACACGCCCTCATTCTCTGAAATGAATGAACATGAAAGGGCCATTGTTGCTCATTCATTTATGAACAACAGCGCGTCCTATGTGCATCAGAAAATGATTGAGGAACATAAAAAAATGCTGTCCGGCAGTGATGCAAATTCAAAGACCTCGTCTTCTTCTTTTAACGAACTGAATGCCGGAGAAAAAGCCGCTCTCGTGCATGAGCAGGTCAATAATGCCGGTGCGGAAGCACATCAGACGCAGGCAAGAAAGCTTCGCGGGCTGTATTCGACCAGGTAACTGCAGGCGGGTTAGTGCTTAGCATCAGGTGCGCAGCAGGGCTTTACTGACGGGTTACGTAGCAGGACATGAGCCCCATATTGCTCTGCCGTAACCTGTTTCAGTCCCGTTAATCATCACCGTCGGGCTGGTCATACAGTTCCCAGAGCTTCAGGAGCAAACGGGAAACAAGATATGTTACAAAAATGACGACCATCAACGGTGCTCCCGATTAACTGACAGATGACACGCCTCCTGAAAACCCCTAGCATACGCCGCAGTGTTCATGCTAACGGCGAATTCCAGTAAATGTATTCTACCGATGTCGTAAAAGAAAATGCCTACCTTTCAGCCACCCGCTCGGGGCTGGAATCGAACGAGATCGCTACTCTTCAGCGCTCCTTGCCTTCCCGGTTTAATCTGCGGCATTTGAAAAAAAATGAATCATTAAAACTCGTACTGCAAAAGAAAGCGGGAAAATCACGTGTCGTGGCCTATAAATTTACGTCCGGTTCATTTAATTACACGGCGTATCGTATATCAGATAAAAAGTTCTATAACCTTTCCGATACTTCCGGGAAAGGCAGTCTCGATTATCCGTTACCGGCCACAGCAAGACTCAGTTCGCCTTTCAATCCTGCAAGACTTAACCCGGTATCGGGAAAAGTGAGTCCCCATAATGGCATTGATTATTCCATGCCCATGAACACGAAAATAGTCAGCGTCATCGACGGAAAAATCACCCGGGCCGAATACAACAGCACCATGGGATATTTTGTTGAAGTAACAGGAAAAGCCGGTGTTAAAACTCGCTATCTCCACCTCAATAAAATACTCGTTACTAAAGGGGCCAGGGTTACCCGGGGAGGCGCTATTGCGTTATCCGGTAACAGCGGACGTTCATCCGGTCCTCATCTGCATTACGAGCTGGTCATCAATAACAATCCTGTTAACTCACTGGCGTTCCGGGCAGCGGCACCCGCTGATAACAAACTTGAACAGCATGCCTTTGCGCATGCCAGAGACTACGAACGATACCTGGACTGATAACGGGGCCGCGACGCGGCCCCGTCTGCCGGATTAATTTTTTTTATCGTTTTCACTTCCTTGATGTTGATGATCTCCATGCCCTCCGTGGCCGTGGAAAAGATGCATTAGCGGGCAGACCAGCAATAACAGATATGGCCAGTAACCTGCCACATGTGACCAGTGTTCGCGCAGGAGGGCAAATGCCGCGATCGCGGCGACAGCAATAAGCGCATAGGTGGTACTTTTCATACTGGACTCCTTCTGTTCGTAACAGCCCCTTCACTCAGTGTTATTTCCCGAGCCTGACACTTTTCAGACGCAACGCATTCACAATGACGCTGACGGAGGAAAGAGCCATGGCCGCCGCCGCAATAACTGGCGACAGCAGTATTCCATACACAGGATAAAGCAGGCCTGCAGCCACAGGCACGCCAAGTGCGTTGTAGATAAATGCAAAAAACAGATTCTGTCGGATATTTTTCATGGTGATTTCTGACAGATGACGGGCCCTGTTCAGTATCATCAAGTCGCCTTTGAGAAGGGTGACTCCGGCACTTTCAATTGCCACATCTGTACCCGTTCCCATGGCTATTCCCACGTCAGCCGCTGCCAGCGCCGGGGCATCATTCACACCGTCTCCGGCCATCGCAACCACATGGCCAGACGCTTTCAGTCGGGTTATCGCTGCTTTTTTGCCATCCGGCAGAATCCCGGCTTCAACCTCATCTATTCCCAGTTTCCGTGCGACTGCTTCAGCGGTAAGCTGGTTATCCCCGGTGAGCATAACGATGCGGATCCCCGCCTGACGCAAAGCTTTAAGCGCATCCGGCGTGGTTGCTTTCACGGGATCCGAGATAGCTATCAGGCCTGCAAGGTGCCCGTCTGTGGCCACATAGATAACGGTAGCACCTTCCATCCGCAACGTATCCGCAACGGCCTTTTGATTATCAATAACGATACTGTTTTCCTGCATAGCCAGTTCATTACCAATAACAACCCGTTGACCTTCGACATCGCCTGAGACACCTTTACCCGACGGCGCATTGAAATGAGTGACTGCGGGTATTGCGATCCCCTTTTCCTGTGCTGCTTTAACTACTGCCATACCCAGCGGATGCTGCGAGCCTTTTTCCACTGCGGCCGTTACACGCAAAAGAGATGTTTCCCCACCCGGATTGAGACTGATAATCCCTGTCACCGTCGGCGAACCTTCCGTGAGCGTGCCTGTTTTGTCGACAACCAGCGTGTCCACTTTTTCAAGACGCTCAAGGGCTTCGGCATTCTTGATTAACACCCCGGCCTGGGCTCCTTTGCCCACCCCCACCATTATCGACATCGGCGTGGCCAGCCCCAGCGCGCAGGGACAGGCAATAATCAGGACCGACACAGCCGCAATGAGACCGTGCGCCATCCTGGGCTCGGGCCCCCAGACAGACCAGATCATGAAAGCAACAACCGCGATAAGTATCACCAGAGGAACAAACCAGCCTGAAACGCTGTCAGCCATTCTCTGGATGGGGGCCCGCGAACGCTGTGCATCAGCGACCATCTGAACAATTCGTGAGAGCATCGTTTCATCACCGACTTTCTCTGCACGGATGATAAGACTACCTGTCTGATTAATGGTCCCCCCGATGACAGGGTCACCCTCCGTTTTGGTAACAGGCATAGATTCCCCGGTCACCATCGATTCATCAACGGTTGTTTTGCCTTCGACCACGATACCGTCGACCGGAATACTCTCTCCAGGTCTGATGCGGAGCTTATCGCCAGGCAGGACATCTTCCGCATTAATATCCGTTTCATGACCGTCATGATCCAGCCGTCTGGCGGTTTTGGGGGCAAGGTTCAGAAGCGCAGTAATGGCGCCTGAGGTTTGTTCCCGTGCCCGCAGCTCAAGAACCTGTCCCAGCAGAACAAGCACCGTAATAACTGCTGCGGCTTCAAAATAAACGGCCACCAGGCCATCCATGTTTCTGAACGATGCAGGAAACCAGGAGGGGAAGACGGTTGCAATGACGCTGTAAACCCAGGCTACGCCGGTCCCCATTGCAACAAGGGTAAACATATTCAGGGAGCGGTTACGTAACGACATTCCGGCCCGGGCGAAGAATGGCCAGCCACACCACAACACGACAGGGGAGGCCAGAAGCAACTGCAGCCATGTGTTGTACTGTGGCGGTACTGTATTCCTCAAGTCGGGAAACAGATGAGATCCCATTTCGAGTACCAGAACCGGAAACGCCAGCAACAACCCCAGCCAGAAGCGTCTTGTCATGTCGTGAAGTTCATCACTCGGCCCCGTGGATGCCGTAGCTACGAGCGGCTCCAGTGCCATTCCACAGACAGGACAGCTTCCGGGACCACTGCGGCGTATCTCCGGGTGCATCGGACATGTCCACACACCTTCAGAATTCTCTTTTTCCGCCTGGTTGTGAGGCTGTTTTATCTGATCAGGGCTGACTTCGTGATGATCGTGGTGATGGTGATGGGAATGTTCACTGGCATCTTCGGTAAGATAACGATCGGGATGGGCTTTAAATTTACTCTCACAGCTGGCGGAGCAGAAATAAAGTTGGTGGTCCTGGTATCGAATGCTGCTGTGCGCCCTGTCGGGCAGGATGGCCATCCCGCACACGGGATCTCTCACCTTATGCAATACGTGGCCCTCGTCCGGGGATAATGTCTGCTCAGAAGCAGTCTGGTTGTTGTGTTGCACTGCATTGTCATTTTTCACAGTAACTCTCCTTATGCATACCGAAGCATCTTCTGTCTTCAGGGTATGTCATGGATGCGATTACCACGAATATCGCCGGCACAGGAGTGCCTGCTACCGGCGTCCCGTTATCAGCCGTTCCGCTGACTATTCGATTCGCTGGAAGACTTTTTTACTTCCATCCGGTGAGAATGCGATAACATCGTAAGCCTCTTTTCGGGCTCCCATCTCCATTCCAGGACTTCCTGCTGGCATACCGGGGGTGGCGAGACCGTATATACCCGAACCAGACTGCATTGCCTTATGTATCGTTGTCGCAGGCACATGGCCTTCAATGATCAAATTACCGGCAACCGCGGTATGACAACTTCGTAGTCCTGCAGGAATAGCATGCTTTTCTTTCAGGGCTGACAGCGCCTGATCATTCATGACGTGAGTTCGTACTTCAAACCCGTCTTTTTCCATCGCTTTGCCCCACAGGGAACAACAGCCACAGTTTTCAGATTTGTACATATCAATCACTTTTTCACTCGCCATCGCGGGTAGTGAAAGGCCGAGAGCCAGCGCCATTAGAACCACTTTTTTCATACTCACCTCTGTATATTATCGATATAAACCCTGACGTCAGGGTGAATCAGTAAAGAAGGACACCCACAGGGGGTGCCCTTTCAGGTTCAGGACACGCTTTTTTTATGTCTGCGCAGCCAGATTAATTTGTAGGCGGCAGGAATAATGAACAGGGACAGCAGCGGAGCCGTGATCATCCCACCAATCATGGGTGCCGCAATACGGCTCATGACTTCTGAACCTGCGCCGGTTCCCCAGAGTATTGGCAGCAGACCCGCAATGATCACCGCCACGGTCATGGCTTTCGGCCGGACACGCAGTACGGCACCATGATAGAGGGCTTCATC
Source organism: Enterobacter cloacae complex sp. 397G4 (assembly GCF_050031515.1). Classification (NCBI taxonomy): domain Bacteria; kingdom Pseudomonadati; phylum Pseudomonadota; class Gammaproteobacteria; order Enterobacterales; family Enterobacteriaceae; genus Enterobacter; species Enterobacter cloacae complex sp. 397G4. Next base: position 4,103,551 of record NZ_JBLGWE010000001.1, read on the forward strand.
AAGACCTTCCGGTGTGAACGTCTCTTTACGGGACAATTCCGGGTGCGCTTCAATGGCATGACGCAGATACATCAGCATGACCACGCCAAACTCTGCTGCCACCCCGGCCAGGGCGATAAACCCGGTTCCGGTCGCTACTGACATATGGAAGCCCTGCCAGTACAGGAACCATATTCCGCCAACCAGGGCGAACGGCAGGCTCATCAGGATCAGCAGGGCTTCGTCAACCCGGCGGAATGCCAGATACAACAGGATGAAAATGATCATCACCGTCATCGGCACCATCAGCTTCAGTTTCTTGTTGGCATGCTCAAGCAGTACAAACTGTCCGGAGAATGCCACACTGGTTCCCGGTCTCAGTTTCACTTTCTCGCTGATGGCCGTCTTAATGTCGTTAACCACCGACACCATGTCCCTGCCGCGGGCATCAACATAAATCCAGCTGGCTGGCCGGGCATTTTCGGTTTTCAGCATGGTTGGTCCAGAAACGACGTTAATATCCGCGACATCGCCCAGCGTGATCTGCTGCTGCATCGGGGTCAGGATCGGCATCTGTTTCAGCGCCTGCGGACTGTTCCGGTAATCCTGCGGGTAGCGAATGTTAATAGGGTACCGGGCCACCCCTTCAACCGTCTCACCCACCATAGCACCTCCGATTGCTGAAGAGACGAACAGCTGGACATCACCTACCGTCATCCCGTAGCGGGAGGCTTTCTCCCGGTTGATATCGATATCGATGTAGCGCCCGCCCTCAAGTCGCTCAGCCAGGACAGACACCACGCCAGGCACGGTTTTGGCTACCGCCTCGATACTCTGCGCCGTCGCGTCGATATCGGACAGAACAGTCCCGGACACTTTGATACCTATCGGGCTTTTGATCCCGGTTGAGAGCATATCAATACGGTTACGGATAGGCGGCACCCAGAGGTTTGCCAGACCCGGTAAACGGACTGTCCTGTCGAGTTCATCAATAATCTTGTCAATTGTCATGCCGGGACGCCACTGATCCTCAGGTTTGAGCTGGATCGTGGTTTCCACCATTTCGAGCGGCGCGGAATCCGTTGCGGTCTCTGCTTTACCGGTCTTGCCAAATACAGAAGCCACTTCAGGAACGCTTTTGATTAACTTGTCTGTTGTCTGCAGGAGCGCTGCAGCTTCTGCCGGAGAGACGCCAGGCAAGGTCGACGGCATATACAGCAGATCGCCCTCGTTAATCTTCGGCAGAAATTCACCGCCCACCTGACTCAGTGGCCAGATAACCGTGAAAATGGACAAGGCCGCAACCAGCAGGGTTGTTTTTGGCCAGTGGAGGACCCGCAGCAGCAAAGGATGATACGCTTTGATCAGCACCCGGTTCAGGGGGTTACTGGTCTCGGCAGGAATTTTCCCCCGGATCCAGAATCCCATCAGAATAGGAATGACGATGATGGCCAGTGCGGCCGCTCCCGCCATGGAGTACGTTTTCGTGAATGCCAGCGGGCCAAACAGACGACCTTCCTGCCCTTCCAGGGTAAAGATAGGAATAAAGGACAGGGTGATGATCAGCAGGCTAATGAACAACGCGGGTCCCACTTCCACGGAGGCGTCGGTAATCACCTTCCAGCGGGTGGCGTTGTCAATCTGCTCACCCGGATGCTGATGATCCCACTCCTCAAGCCGTTTGTGCGCATTTTCAATCATCACAATGGCGGCATCCACCATCGCACCGACGGCAATCGCTATCCCTCCCAGCGACATGATATTGGCGTTCAGTCCCTGGAAGTGCATGACGATAAAGGCGATACACAGGCCAAGCGGCAGAGAGATAATCGCCACCAGGGCAGAACGTACGTGCCACAGGAACAGAGCACAGACGATGGCCACCACGATAAACTCTTCCAGAAGTTTGGAACTGAGGTTATCAATCGCCCGGTCGATTAACTGGCTGCGATCGTAGGTGGTCACGATTTCAACGCCTTCCGGCAGGCTGGCCTTCAGCGTCTCCAGTTTATCCCTCACTGCCGTGATAACGTCGCGCGCATTTTTACCCGACCGCAGGATCACCACGCCGCCAGCGACTTCTCCCTGGCCGTTCAGCTCGGCAATACCACGCCTCATTTCGGGCCCGGTCTGCACGCGGGCAACATCCCGCAGATAAACCGGCACGCCGTTCTCACCTGTTTTCAGGACGATGTTATTAAAATCATCAATGCTCTGAAGATAACCGCTGGCACGGACCATATACTCCGCTTCGGCCATTTCAACGGATGAGCCACCGGCCTCCTGGTTAGACGATTCAAGTGCCTGTTTCACTTCGGGCAGGCTGATACCGTACTGGGACAGTTTTACCGGATTGACCTGAATCTGGTACTGTTTCACCACGCCGCCAACCGAAGCGACCTCAGCCACGTTCGGGATGGTTTTCAGCTCAAATTTCAGGAACCAGTCCTGCAGAGAGCGCAGTTCTGAAAGGTCGTGTTTTCCGTTGCGATCGACAAGGGCATATTCAAAAATCCAGCCCACACCCGTGGCATCAGGACCGATTTCAGAACTCACACCGGCAGGCAGTTTTCCCTGAACCTGATTCAGATATTCCAGCACGCGGGAACGGGCCCAGTACAGATCGGTGCCGTCTTCAAAAATGACATACACATACGAATCCCCGAACTGTGAAAAACCACGCACGGTTTTTGCGCCAGGTACGGACAGCATGGTGGTGGTAAGTGGATAGGTGACCTGGTTTTCTACAATCTGCGGGGCCTGGCCGGGATAGCTGGTTTTGATAATGACCTGCACATCTGACAGGTCAGGCAAGGCATCGACCGGCGTGTTAATAATCGTCCATGTACCCCAGATGCTGAGAAACAGGGCCCCCATCATGACCAGGAAACGGTTGGCGACAGAGCGCCGGATAATCCATTCAATCATCGTCGTCTCCTCAGTGCCCTGAATGCATATTTACAGGCTGGTCAGACATTGCTGGCATACTGCTTTCTGTTTTTTCAGGGTGGCGCATACGTTCCAGCGCGCCCGTAATATTGGCTTCGGAGTCAATGAGGAACAGGCCACTGACCACCACGGTATCGCCTTCATTCAGGCCGGAACCGATGCCGGACTGTTGCTGTGATTCATGCAGAACGTGGATCTGTTTCGGCACAAACTTGCCTTCATCATCAACAGTAATCACGCGCTGTTCTTTGCCGGTATCGATAACGGCCTGGCTTGGTATCAGCAGCATCTCCTGGCTCTTGGTATTCAGTTTCAGATAGGCATTCATGCCCGGCTTGAGAAACTCATCCTTATTAGAAACCTGGAGACGGACCTGAAGCGTACGGGTTGTCTGATCCACGCTGGGAAGAATGTTCCATTTTTCGACATGGAATGTTTTATCCGGATAAGCCGGTACCGAAATTTCAAACTGCGACGTATCTTTCAGCAGATATGCGATAGATTCTGGCACTGCAGCGCTGATCCAGACCGGGTCCATCCCCTGAATCTGAGCCGCTACTTTATCTTTCGAAATATTCATGCCGGTGCGCAGGTCAAACGCAGTAATGACACCATCAATAGGTGCTTTAATGGTAAAACGGGTCTGGATTGTGCGGGTTGAACGCAGCCTTTGAATATCCTCTTCCGGCATACCAGCCAGACGAAGTCGCTCCAGAACCCCTTTTATCTGGGTTGACGTACCGCCTGTACCGGATAACAGCAGGAACTCACTTTGTGCCTCAACCCATTCAGGAATGGTGATATCGATAAGCGGAGTGCCTTTCTTCACATGATCGCCAATCGTCAGGGGATACACTTTTTCGACGAAACCGTCAGAGCGCGCCTGCACAATGACAAACTGATACTCGTTGTAACTGACATTAGCCGGGATTGTCTGAGAATAATTCAGCATTCCTCGCGTGACTTTTTGCGTTTTTAATCCCAGATTCTGAACCTGCGTTGGATCGATACGGATCCCGCCACTGCTTTTATCGCCGCTTTCATCAGCATATTTTGGCACCAGGTCCATATCCATAAAGGGAGATTTTCCGGGTTTATCAAATTTGGTATCCGGTTTCATCGGGTCATACCAGAAAAGTACCTTTCGCTCGGGTGCCTTTTGTTCGGTTTGTACTGTTTTTTGTGATGAGTTTACATACTGCCAGGCAGTAACCGATATCAGCCCTCCTGCTATGAGGCTGCTGATAATTATTGCAGCATATTTTATCTTTAAAGAAGCCATACAATTTCTCGCTGAAAAATCAAAACACCTGGCATATGCGGCCGATCATTCATTCACAGTAATCCCTTAATGAATGTTCAGACGCACTGGATGTATTCGCTCCGGACAGTCAATCAGGATTGCGTAACGTTAATGCTTTTGAGTAAGGATATATTGCCCTGCTGAATAAACGAGAAATCGACATGGTTGCCGGTTTTCAGGGCATTGATAGCGTCGTCTGCATTAACAAAAGTGAAGCGCATGGTCATTGCAGGCCAGCCCACCGCAGGGATTGCTTCGTGCGAAATGGTGATCTTTTTACTATTCATATCAATTTCTTTAACGATACCGGTGCCCTTGATAACCTGCTGTACCGAAGCATCACTGGCAGCATTCATATCGCCATGCTGATGTGTTTCAGCATGAAGACCGGCAGAAAACATGACAGAGAAGGCACCAAATAAAACGGCTTTAAGTGAATTACGCATTTTTAATTTCCTGATTAATTGAATAAATTTACTCTACCCAACCGCCACCCAGCGCGGTAAACAGATTAATTTCGTTAACCTGTCGGGAATAGGTAAGATCGAGAATGGTTTGCTGCGTCGCGAAGAGGGAACGTTCTGCATCCAGCACTTCGATGTAACTGACAGCACCACTTGCATACAATCCTCTGGCACGCTGTAGAGTTATCTGTAGTGAATCAAGATAACGCTGCTGTGACTCAAGTTGCTGGCTAAGGCTGTCGCGCAGCGCAAGCGTGTCGGAAACATCCTTAAAGGCTGACTGAATTTTTTGTTCGTAATTAACCACCGACTGTTGCTGGCGAATTTCAGCCAGCTTCAGATTGGCTTTGTTCCTGCCAGCATTAAATATAGGAATTTCAATTTTAGGAATAAAATTCCACATTCCACTTCCTGACGTAAAGAGGCTGGACAGCTCCGTACTGCTTGAGGAGAGACCACTGGTCAGGGTAATGGACGGGAAAAAAGCCGCTCGCGCTGCGCCAATATTGGCATCAGCCGCTTTCAACTGGTATTCCGCTTCCATAATATCCGGACGCTGCAGCAATATTTGTGACGACAGATTTGGTGGCAATTTTACTGGTGCGATCTCCCCACCTTTCATCCCTTTTTCTGACGGAACTGCGCGGTACGTTCCAAGCACCAGTTGCAGGGCATTGTTTGCCTGAGCCAGATCGCCTTCTCGTTTGGCTATTTCGGCGCGGGTACTTTCGATTTGTCCTCTCGCCTGTTCAAGTGCCAGAACGTTCGTACTCCCGGTCACGAGCTGTTGCTCAACGAAAGCATAGGACTGTTCATAATTTTTCAGCGTTTCCCGCGCAATACGGAGTTGTTCGTACGCCAGTTGCTGGCTGAAATAGCTCTGTGAAACGTTGGAGACCAGCAGGATGTGTACGGCCCGACGGGCTTCTTCGCTGGCAAAGTAGTTCTGGCGGTCAGCATCACTCATGTTCTTAAGTTTGCCGAAAAAATCGAGCTCATAGCTGAGCTCCAGTCTCGCGTCGTACTCCTGTGTGGTCGGCTTGTCACCTTTCAGACCACCGCTGTATGTTATCCCGGATGAGGCATTCAGCTGGGGATAACGATCTGCATCCGTGACGTTGAACTGGGCTCGGGCCTCTTCAACCTTCAGGGCAGCCATTCTCAAATCACGGTTATTAGTCAGAGCTTCACCGATCAACCGGGTAACCTGGGGATCGACAAAAAAGTTACGCCAGCCCGTATCCTGATAGCCATTTACCGCTGGCGTCAGGCTGTTATGGGACAGTGAAAACTGCTGGGGTACCGGTGCTGCGGGCCGCTGATATTCAGGCGCAAGCGACACGCAGCCTGCCAGGATGAATATCGTGCTAATGCTGAGTAATTTTAATTTGAACATAACGCTTCTCGTCCAGGCAGACCTGGTAAATGGTTCAAATGAAGTCCAGAGTATTGATAGGGGTACTTTACCTAACGCTCTCTGTTTGCCGGGTGACAGGATAATGACAATGTTGTCATTTTTGCTGTAATCCGTTGATAACGATCGTGGGCGCAATAGAATGACATTAGCAGCCAGCCGGGGAGCAAGATGAAAATATTGATCGTCGAAGACGAAATTAAAACAGGTGAATATCTCAGCAAAGGGCTTACAGAGGCAGGGTTCGTAGTGGATCACGCTGATAATGGTCTTACCGGATATCATCTCGCCATGACAGCCGAGTATGATTTAGTCATTCTGGATATCATGCTACCTGATGTGAACGGCTGGGATATCATCCGCATGCTGCGCACTGCCGGAAAGGGTATGCCGGTCTTACTGCTGACAGCCCTCGGCACGATCGAACATAGGGTCAAAGGACTGGAACTGGGTGCGGACGATTATCTGGTTAAACCCTTTGCGTTTGCTGAACTGCTCGCCCGGGTGAGAACCCTTCTGAGGCGGGGAAACACGATGATCACGGAAAGCCAGTTTAAGGTGGCTGACCTCTCGATTGATCTCGTATCCAGAAAAGTCAGTCGCGCCGGAAACCGCATTGTGCTCACCAGTAAAGAGTTCAGCCTGCTGGAATTCTTCATTCGCCATCAGGGAGAGGTTCTTCCCCGCTCCCTGATTGCCTCTCAGGTCTGGGACATGAATTTTGACAGCGACACTAATGCGATCGATGTCGCAGTAAAGCGACTCCGCGCTAAAATAGACAACGATTACGGGACAAAGCTGATCCAGACAGTCCGGGGCGTGGGCTACATGCTGGAGGTCCCGGATGCATAGCAAACCTTCCAGACGCCCTTTCTCACTCGCTCTGCGGCTGACCTTTTTTATCAGCCTGTCCACGATACTGGCTTTTATCGCCTTCACCTGGTTTATGCTGCATTCTGTTGAAAATCATTTTGCCGAGCAGGATGTCAGCGATCTTCAACAAATCAGCACCACACTGAACCGTATACTGCAGTCCCCGGTGGATCCGGATGATAAAAAAATAAGCAAAATAAAGGAATCAATTGCCAGCTACCGCAACGTTGCCCTTTTGCTCCTCAATCCCAGGGGGGAAGTGCTCTTTAGCTCAGCTCAGGGGGCGGCACTACGCCCGGCAGTGAATTCAGCAGATTTTAGCGAGCACAGCCGCGCACGGGATGTCTTTCTCTGGACGGTGGAGGATCCTGCGGGACCGATGGATACCGGGTCCGAAATGAAGATGGAAACATACAGGATTATCGCCTCCTCTGGTCAGGCGATATTTCAGGGCAAACAGCAGAACTATGTCATGCTGACTGGCCTATCCATTAATTTCCATCTCCATTACCTCGATGCGCTGAAAAAGAACCTGATTGCGATTGCCGTCGTGATAAGCCTGTTGATTGTTCTGATCATTCGAATCGCTGTCCGTCAGGGGCACCTGCCCCTTCGTAATGTCAGCAATGCCATTAAAAACATCACCTCCGAGAATCTTGATGCGCGACTGGAACCGACACGCGTTCCCATTGAGCTGGAGCAACTGGTTATCTCGTTCAATCATATGATTGGAAAGATTGAGGATGTCTTTACCCGCCAGGCCAATTTCTCTGCCGATATCGCGCATGAGATCAGAACGCCCATCACCAATCTGGTGACGCAGACTGAAATCGCACTGAGTCAGGATCGAACACAGAGGGAACTTGAGGATGTCCTCTATTCCAGTCTTGAAGAGTATAACCGGATGACCAAAATGGTCAGCGATATGCTGTTCCTGGCACAGGCAGATAATAATCAGCTGATACCTGACAGGGTCATGTTTGACCTCAGAGCGGAAGTCATGAAAGTCTTCGAGTTTTTCGAAGCCTGGGCCGAAGAACGCAATATCACGCTCAAATTTAACGGGATGCCCTGCCTGGTTGAGGGAGATCCACAAATGTTCAGAAGGGCGATCAATAATCTGTTATCCAATGCCCTGCGTTATACCCCGGAGGGACAGGCAATCACCGTCTCAATAAGAGAGCAGGAGAGCTTTTTTGACCTTGTGATTGAAAATCCGGGGAAACCGATCCCTGAAGAACATTTATCAAGGCTGTTTGACCGTTTTTATCGGGTGGATCCATCCAGACAACGAAAAGGAGAAGGCAGCGGCATCGGCCTTGCGATTGTGAAGTCAATCGTGGAAGCACATCACGGAAGAGTGCAGGTGGAATCAGACGTACGCTCCACGCGTTTTATCTTATCCGTGCCCAGACTGGAGAAAATGATCCCGGAAACCCAATGCTGAAAATAAAGATGTAAATGACAAAGATGTCATTAGCCTGTCATGCAGCAAACAGAAGCCATTCGATATAATTAGTGCAACTTATCAGGAAGGCTGGATTGCTTCATCAATACCCGGCGTCAGAGTACGCCAGGAAATGAATATCCAGCCCTCTTCCGGAGAAATAAACGCTGCCGAACTTGTTTCAGTTATGGAACTGAAAACACCGGTTGTACTTCCCCGGACATCACTAATTCAGAAATGGAGAGTTATCATGAAAAATATCGTATTAGCATCTTTGCTGGGCTTTGGTTTAATTTCATCGGCCTGGGCCACTGAAACCGTGAATATCCATGATCGCGTCAACAATGCACAGGCTCCTGCTCACCAGATGCAGTCTGCTGCGGCTCCTGTCGGGATCCAGGGGACTGCTCCTCGTATGACCGGTATGGACCAGCATGAACAGGCCATTATTGCTCATGAGACCATGACGAACGGCTCGGCGGATGCGCACCAGAAAATGGTGGAAAGTCATCAGAAGATGATGGGAAATAACACGGTATCCACGACCGTCCCGTCAACGTCTTACGCGGCGATGAATGAGCATGAAAGAGCAGCGGTTGCCCATGAATTCATGAATAACGGGCAATCCGGCCCACATCAGGCCATGGCCGAAGCGCACCGCCGCATGATCAATGCAGGCTGAATGCGACGGTAGTATCCGTGCTGTTACCTTTTCCCTGATAGATTTTCCTGAAACAACGTTGCTACATTTTTGCCCCCCGTCAGAGGGCTTTTTTGTCTGACTCAGCTACACTTAACCGGTACCTGTCTGAAAGGAATTATTATATGAAAATCAAAAACACCCTTTTTGTAATATTAATGTTATCCCTGCCAGCCATTTCTGCTGAACATTCGGAAATGAAAATGTCAGATATGCACTCATCGGCATCATCACAGGAATATATGGCTGGCATGAAAAATATGCATGAAAAAATGATGGCCGCCGTTAATGAATCCAATCCCGATAAGGCCTTTGCAAAAGGTATGATCGCACACCATGAAGGGGCAATCGCAATGGCTGAGACCGAGCTCAAATACGGAAAAGATCCCGAAATGAGAAAGCTTGCGCAGGACATCATTAAAGCTCAAAAAGGTGAAATTGAGCAGATGAATAAATGGCTTGACAGTCATAAATAATGAACACTGGAGTGTTGTCTTGCGCACCCTCTTAGGGTACCCCCGGACACGAAAATATATAGCACTTAACTAATTAAAAACCCGAATAATTTCGGGTTTTTAATGTAACTTTCTTTTCTGAACGGAAATAATAGTCATACAATTTAATTTTCTTGTAATTACTCCTACTTTTAATCAGGTACTGGACGATGGATAACGACTCCCGCCTGAGAGGGAAAATCCGTCTGGTTACCTGGCGCTATACTTAACCGATTGATCGACATGCCATGCTGGTAAAATATTAAAATCCTCCCCCATAAATCTGAACCACATGACAGGATTGATAGTCAGGCAGTATTTCACATTCATTGCTAAAAAATAAAAATAAGCATGCATCTTCTCGAAGATTAATTACCTTCCATCTTGTAAAAAAGAATCAAATCCTCTAATAATATCTCGATTCCCGCTTTTTTTAATACATCTTTCCGCTCGGCATATATTTTCCTCAACATATCTTCAAACCCCTTGCCAAGATGAATTTGTTTATGGCAGTTGCAACATAGTGATATGATATTCTCTTCCACATCCAGTGAATGGCTTTGTTGAATAAATCAGATTTCGGGTAAGTCTCCCCCGTAGCGGGTTGTGTTTTCAGGCAATACGCACGCTTTCAGGCATACCTGCTTTCGTCATTTTGTTCAGCGCTCGTACCAGGGCCATAGCCTCCGCAACCTGACCATCGTAGTCACGCAGCGTCAGTGAACCCCCGAACAGCTGTTTTACCCGGTACATCGCCGTTTCCGCTATCGAGCGACGGTTGTAATCTGTTGTCCATTTCCACCGCGCATTACTCCCGGTCATTCGCTGATTAGCCACTGCACGGTTACGGTCTGCATATTCACCGGGACAGTAACCCGCACCTTTTCGGGGAGGGATAAGCGCGCTGATTTTCTTACGCCGCAGTTCATCGTGACATAGCCGGGTATCGTAAGCGCCATCGGCGGCGGCTGACCTGATTTTCCGGTGGGTTTGCCGGATTAACCCGGGGAAGGCCTCTGAGTCCGTAACGTTGTTCAGCGACAGGTCAGCGCAGATGATTTCATGTGTTTTACTGTCAACGGCGAGATGCAGCTTACGCCAGATACGGCGGCGTTCCTGGCCATGCTTTTTGACTTTCCACTCGCCTTCACCGAAGACCTTCAGCCCGGTGGAATCAATTACCAGGTGTGCGATTTCACCCCGGGTGGGCGTTTTGAAACTGACATTAACCGACTTTGCCCGCCTGCTGACACAGCTGTAATCCGGGCAGCGTAGCGGAACGTTCATCAGAGAAAAAATGGAATCAATAAAGCCCTGCGCAGCGCGCAGGGTCAGCCTGAATACGCGTTTAATGACCAGCACAGTCGTGATGGCAAGGTCAGAATAGCGCTGAGGTCTGCCTCGTGAAGAAGGTGTTGCTGACTCATACCAGGCCTGAATAGCTTCATCATCCAGCCAGAAAGTTATGGAGCCACGGTTGATGAGGGCTTTATTGTAGGTGGGCCAGTTGGTGATTTTGAACTTTTGCTTTGCCACGGAACGGTCTGCGTTGTCGGGAAGATGCGTGATCTGATCCTTCAACTCAGCAAAAGTTCGATTTATTCAACAAAGCCAAACAGAAGCCACTGGAGCACCTCAAAAACACCATCATACACTAAATCAGTAAGTTGGCAGCATCACCTTTTGCGTCTATAGTCATGATGTCAAATGAACGCGTTTCGACAGGAAATCATCATGAATAAATATCAGGCAGTTATTATTGGTTTTGGCAAGGCTGGAAAAACATTAGCCGTCACGCTGGCAAAAGCAGGTTGGCGTGTGGCTCTCATCGAACAATCAAATGCAATGTATGGCGGGACCTGTATTAATATCGGCTGTATCCCAACCAAAACATTGGTTCATGACGCACAGCAGCACACAGATTTTGTCCGTGCCATACAGCGTAAAAATGAAGTGGTTAATTTTTTACGTAATAAGAATTTTCATAATCTTGCGGATATGCCCAATATCGACGTGATCGACGGCCAGGCGGAGTTTATCAATAATCATAGCCTGCGTGTTCATCGGCCTGAGGGAAATTTGGAGATTCATGGCGAGAAAATTTTTATTAATACCGGTGCACAAGCCGTGGTTCCGCCAATTCCTGGAATTACCACCACGCCTGGTGTATATGACAGCACCGGATTACTTAATCTAAAAGAATTGCCTGGGCATTTAGGTATTTTGGGCGGCGGATATATTGGCGTTGAGTTCGCCTCTATGTTCGCTAATTTTGGCAGCAAAGTAACCATTTTAGAGGCAGCTTCGCTGTTTTTGCCTCGGGAAGATCGGGATATTGCTGATAATATCGCGACGATTTTACGCGATCAGGGCGTCGATATTATCCTCAATGCCCATGTGGAGCGAATCAGTCACCATGAAAATCAAGTGCAAGTGCATAGCGAGCACGCCCAACTGGCGGTGGATGCACTGTTAATAGCTTCCGGTCGTCAACCGGCTACCGCTTCGTTACATCCAGAAAATGCCGGTATCGCAGTAAACGAGCGCGGGGCAATTGTCGTTGACAAGCGATTACATACCACCGCAGACAATATTTGGGCGATGGGAGATGTTACCGGCGGGCTGCAATTTACTTACATATCACTGGATGATTACCGCATTGTACGTGATGAGTTACTGGGTGAAGGCAAACGTAGTACTGATGATCGGAAAAATGTGCCTTATTCCGTATTTATGACACCGCCCCTGTCCAGGGTTGGTATGACAGAAGAACAAGCCAGAGAGAGTGGTGCTGATATTCAGGTGGTGACATTGCCTGTAGCTGCAATTCCGCGCGCCAGAGTGATGAACGATACCCGTGGGGTATTAAAAGCGATTGTTGATAATAAAACCCAACGTATATTAGGAGCATCACTGCTGTGTATTGACTCCCACGAGATGATCAATATAGTGAAAATGGTGATGGATGCCGGGCTGCCTTATAGCATATTACGCGATCAGATATTTACTCATCCGTCGATGAGCGAATCACTCAATGATCTATTTTCATTAGTCAAATAAACTCAAAATCAGACGCCAGAACAAATATTCTGGCGTCTCAGAGAAAAGAATCTTATTAATTCTCTGTTACTCTATAACTTCTTAATCACTTCATTGATGGTATTTTATATGTTTAAAAAATCGGTGATGCTGCCAACTTAATGATTTAGTGTATGATGGTGTTTTTGAGGTGCTCCAGTGGCTTCTGTTTCTATCAGCTGTCCCTCCTGTTCAGCTACTGACGGGGTGGTGCGTAACGGCAAAAGCACCGCCGGACATCAGCGCTATCTCTGCTCTCACTGCCGTAAAACATGGCAACTGCAGTTCACTTACACCGCTTCTCAACCCGGTACGCACCAGAAAATCATTGATATGGCCATGAATGGCGTTGGATGCCGGGCAACCGCCCGCATTATGGGCGTTGGCCTCAACACGATTTTACGTCACTTAAAAAACTCAGGCCGCAGTCGGTAACCTCGCGCATACAGCCGGGCAGTGACGTCATCGTCTGCGCGGAAATGGACGAACAGTGGGGATACGTCGGGGCTAAATCGCGCCAGCGCTGGCTGTTTTACGCGTATGACAGGCTCCGGAAGACGGTTTGCGCACGTATTCGGTGAACGCACTATGGCGACGCTGGGGCGTCTTATGAGCCTGCTGTCACCCTTTGACGTGGTGATATGGATGACGGATGGCTGGCCGCTGTATGAATCCCGCCTGAAGGGAAAGCTGCACGTAATCAGCAAGCGATATACGCAGCGAATTGAGCGGCATAACCTGAATCTGAGGCAGCACCTGGCACGGCTGGGACGGAAGTCGCTGTCGCTCACAAAATCGGTGGAGCTGCATGACAAAGTCATCGGGCATTATCTGAACATAAAACACTATCAATAATTTTGAGTCATTACCCAGTTAGCAATAACCCCCGCTTGCGGGGGCCATACCCACCAGGAGCAAACGCAGAAAGCCCGAGATACTTCTGCTGTACCGGGGGCTGGCGACATTTCAGGCAACACTCATAGTTGACATCCTCCCCGCCCTAAAGGGCGGGGAGGATGTCAATAATAGCAGACCACATCATGATGTCATTCTGACCGACAGATGCCAGAAGCAGAGGATCCATCCCATTTTATACCTACCTTATAACACTTAGAAAAACAACATGTTAAAAATGTTTATTGGAAACAATTTTATTTCCAATTGTAATGATAACCATTCTCATATTAATATGGCTACGTGATAATTAACTTTTGATGCACTCCGCATGTCTGACCGTGCCACTTCCACAGCTTCCTTAACGTTCGAGTCGCTTTATGGCACCCATCACGGCTGGTTGAAAAGTTGGCTGACGCGCAAACTCCAGTCTGCCTTTGATGCAGATGACATTGCCCAGGACACTTTTTTGCGGGTAATGAGCAGCGAAACGCTCTCGACGATCCGCGATCCTCGCTCTTTCCTGTGCACTATCGCCAAACGCGTGATGGTGGACCTGTTTCGCCGAAACGCGCTGGAAAAAGCGTATCTGGAGATGCTGGCGCTTATGCCGGAGGGGGTAGCGCCTTCACCTGAGGAACGCGAAAGCCAGCTCGAGACCCTACAACTCGTCGACAGCATGCTGGACGGGCTAAACGGAAAAACACGTGAAGCGTTTCTGCTTTCGCAACTGGATGGCCTGACATACAGCGAGATTGCGCACAAACTCGGTGTTTCCGTCAGCTCCGTGAAAAAATACGTGGCGAAAGCCGTCGAGCACTGCCTGCTGTTTCGTCTGGAGCATGGGTTATGAATCCTTCGTTAACCGATTCCCGCCGTCAGGCGCTGCGTTCAGCTTCCCACTGGTATGCCGTGCTAAGCGGCGAGCGCGTCAGCCCACAACAGGAAGCGCGCTGGCAACAGTGGTATGAACAGGATCAGGATAACCAGTGGGCCTGGCAGCAGGTTGAAAACCTGCGCAACCAGCTTGGCGGTGTGCCTGGCGACGTTGCCAGCCGGGCGCTGCACGATACCCGCCTCACCCGCCGTCACGTGATGAAAGGATTACTGCTGTTGCTCGGCGCTGGCGGAGGCTGGCAACTCTGGCAGTCGGAAACCGGCGAAGGTCTGCGGGCAGATTACCGCACCGCCAAAGGCGCAGTCAGCCGTCAGCAACTGGAAGATGACTCCCTGCTCACGCTGAATACCCAAAGCGCGGCGGATGTGCGTTTTGATGCGCATCAGCGCACCGTCCGGCTCTGGTACGGTGAAATCGCCATTACTACCGCGAAAGATGCGCAGCAACGCCCCTTCCGCGTCCTGACCCGTCAGGGCCAACTCACCGCTTTAGGGACAGAATTTACCGTCCGCCAGCAGGATAATTTCACGCAGCTTGACGTGCAGCAGCACGCCGTGGAAGTGCTTCTCGCCAGTGCCCCCGCGCAAAAACGCATCGTGAACGCTGGTGAAAGCCTGCAGTTCAGCGCCTCTGAGTTTGGCGCAGTGAAACCGCTGGATGACGAGAGTACAAGCTGGACGAAGGGCATCCTGAGCTTCAGCGATAAACCGCTGGGTGAGGTGATAGCCACGCTAAGCCGTTACCGCAACGGCGTGCTGCGCTGCGATCCCGCCGTTGCCGGGCTGCGCCTGAGCGGGACGTTCCCGCTGAAAAATACCGATGCGATCCTGAACGTTATCGCTCAAACGCTTCCCGTTAAAATTCAGTCTATTACGCGGTACTGGATAAACATTTCACCGCTGTAAGAAAAATAATTCTCATTTCGATTGTCCTTTTTACCCTTCTCGTTCGACTCATAGCTGAACACAACAAAAATGATGATGGAGAAGGTATGACGCCGTTACGCGTTTTTCGTAAAACAACACCTTTGGTTAACGCCATTCGCCTGAGCCTGCTGCCGCTGGCCGGTCTCTCGTTTTCCGCTTTTGCTGCACAGGTTGATATCGCACCGGGATCGCTCGACAAAGCGCTCAATCAGTATGCCGCACACAGCGGAATTACCCTCTCGGTTGACGCCAGCCTGACGCGCGGCAAGCAGAGCAACGGCCTGCACGGAGATTACGACGTCGAGAGCGGCCTGCAACAACTGCTGGACGGCAGCGGACTGCAGGTAAAACCGCTGAGAAATAACAGCTGGACGCTGGAGACCGCGCCCGCGCCAAAAGAAGATGCCCTGACCGTGGTCGGCGACTGGCTGGGCGATGCGCGTGAAAACGACGTATTTGAACATGCTGGCGCGCGTGACGTGATCCGCCGTGAGGATTTCGCCAAAACCGGCGCAACCACCATGCGTGAGGTGCTTAACCGCATCCCTGGCGTCAGCGCGCCGGAAAACAACGGCACCGGCAGCCACGACCTGGCGATGAACTTTGGCATCCGGGGCCTGAACCCACGCCTCGCCAGCCGCTCGACCGTCCTGATGGACGGCATCCCCGTCCCCTTTGCCCCTTACGGTCAGCCGCAGCTTTCACTGGCTCCCGTTTCGCTCGGCAACATGGATGCCATTGACGTGGTGCGCGGTGGTGGTGCGGTGCGTTACGGACCGCAGAGCGTGGGCGGCGTGGTGAACTTTGTTACCCGCGCCATTCCGCAGGACTTTGGTATCGAGGCGGGGGTGGAAGGTCAGCTCAGCCCAACCTCTTCACAAAACAACCCGAAAGAGACGCACAACCTGATGGTGGGCGGCACAGCGGACAACGGTTTTGGCACCGCGCTGCTCTACTCCGGCACGCGCGGCAGTGACTGGCGCGAGCACAGCGCCACCCGCATCGACGACCTGATGCTGAAAAGCAAATATGCGCCGAATGAGGTGCACACCTTCAACAGCCTGCTGCAATATTACGATGGTGAAGCCGACATGCCCGGCGGCCTGTCCCGCGCGGATTACGACGCCGATCGCTGGCAATCCACCCGCCCGTATGACCGCTTCTGGGGCCGTCGCAAGCTGGCGAGCCTGGGCTACCAGTTCCAGCCGGACAGCCAGCATAAATTCAACATTCAGGGGTTCTACACCCAAACCCTGCGCAGCGGCTACCTGGAGCAAGGCAAACGCATCACCCTCTCGCCGCGTATCTACTGGGTGCGCGGTATTGAGCCACGCTACAGCCAGAGCTTTATGATCGGCCCTTCCGCGCACGAAGTGGGCGTGGGCTATCGCTATGTGAATGAATCAACGCATGAAATGCGTTACTACACCGCCACCAGCAGCGGGCAGTTGCCGTCCGGCTCAAGCCCTTACGACCGCGACACGCGTTCCGGCACCGAGGCGCACGCCTGGTATCTGGATGACAAAATCGACATCGGCAACTGGACCATCACGCCGGGTATGCGTTTCGAACATATCGAGTCATACCAGAACAACGCCATCAAAGGCACGCACGAAGAGGTGAGCTATAACGCACCGCTTCCGGCGTTGAACGTGCTCTATCACCTGACTGATAGCTGGAATCTTTATGCAAACACTGAAGGCTCGTTCGGCACCGTACAGTACAGCCAGATTGGCAAGGCTGTGCAAAGCGGCAATGTGGAACCGGAAAAAGCGCGAACCTGGGAACTCGGTACCCGCTACGATGACGGCGCGCTGACGGCGGAAATGGGGCTGTTCCTGATTAACTTTAACAATCAGTACGACTCCAACCAGACCAACGACACCGTCACTGCACGTGGCAAAACGCGCCATACCGGGCTGGAAACGCAGGCACGTTACGACCTGGGTACGCTAACGCCAACGCTTGATAACGTTTCCGTCTACGCCAGCTATGCGTATGTGAACGCGGAAATCCGCGAGAAAGGCGACACCTATGGCAATCAGGTGCCATTCTCCCCGAAACATAAAGGCACGCTGGGCGTGGACTACAAGCCGGGCAACTGGACGTTCAATCTGAACAGCGATTTCCAGTCCAGCCAGTTTGCGGATAACGCCAATACGGTGAAAGAGAGCGCCGACGGCAGTACCGGCCGCATTCCCGGCTTCATGCTCTGGGGCGCACGCGTGGCGTATGACTTTGGCCCGCAGATGGCAGATCTGAACCTGGCGTTCGGTGTGAAAAACATCTTCGACCAGGACTACTTCATCCGCTCTTATGACGACAACAACAAAGGCATCTACGCAGGCCAGCCGCGCACGCTGTATATGCAGGGGTCGTTGAAGTTCTGATGTGTTAACGCCCGGCTTGCCGGGCTTTTAGCTGGAATGTGACTATGTTGGCATTTATCCGTTTTCTTTTTGCAGGCCTGCTGCTGGTGATCGGCCACGCCTTTGCCGCCACGGTTCAGGACGAACACGGCACGTTTACACTCGATAAAACGCCACAACGGATTGTGGTGCTGGAACTCTCGTTCGCCGATGCGCTGGCCGCCGTGGACGTCAGCCCGATCGGTATTGCCGACGATAACGATGCAAAACGCATCCTGCCCGAAGTGCGTGCGCACCTGAAACCGTGGCAGTCCGTCGGAACGCGCGCGCAGCCGAGCCTGGAAGCCATTGCTGCCCTGAAACCAGACCTGATCATTGCCGACAGCAGTCGCCATGCGGGGATTTACACTGCCTTGCAGCAAATCGCGCCGGTACTGCTGCTTAAGTCCCGCAACGAAACCTACGCTGAAAATTTGCACTCAGCGGCTATCATCGGCGAAGTGGTAGGTAAAAAACGAGAGATGCAGGCGCGTCTGGAACAACATAAAGAGAAGATGGCGCAGTGGTCCAGCCAGCTTCCCACAGGGACACGCGTGGCCTTTGGCACATCACGCGAACAGCTATTCAACCTGCATACCCAGGAGACCTGGACCGGCAGCGTGCTGGCTTCTCTGGGGCTGAACGTTCCCGCTGCGATGGCGGGCGCGTCCATGCCGTCCATCGGCCTGGAGCAACTGCTGGCGGTCAATCCTGCCTGGCTGCTGGTTGCCCACTATCGCGAAGAGAGCATTGTTAAACGCTGGCAACAAGATCCGCTCTGGCAGATATTAACCGCCGCGCAGAAGCAGCAGGTTGCTTCAGTCGACAGTAACGCCTGGGCGCGGATGCGCGGTATTTTTGCCGCAGAGCGTATTGCCGCTGACACGGTAAAAATCTTCCACCATCAGCCGCTTACCGATGTGAAATGACCGCGCTAAAACACCCGGTGCTGCTGTGGGGGCTTCCCGTTGCAGTACTTATTATTATTTTCTGGCTGAGTCTGTTTTGCTACTCGGCCATTCCTGTTTCCGGAGCAGACGCAATCCGCGCCCTGCTGCCTGGACACACGCCAACGCTACCAGAAGCGCTGGTGCAAAACCTTCGTTTGCCGCGAAGCCTGGTCGCCGTTCTGATCGGCGCAAGCCTGGCGCTCGCGGGCACGCTGCTGCAAACCCTGACCCACAACCCAATGGCCTCTCCTTCACTGCTCGGCATTAACAGCGGCGCGGCGCTGGCTATGGCGCTTACCAGCGCGCTGAGTCCGACGCCGGTTGCAGGCTATTCCCTGTCGTTCATCGCGGCATGCGGGGGCGGCGTGAGCTGGCTGCTGGTCATGACCGCAGGAGGCGGGTTTCGTCATACCCAGGACAGAAACAAACTGATCCTCGCGGGTATCGCGCTGTCGGCCTTTTGTATGGCCCTGACCCGCATCACCCTGCTGCTGGCCGAAGATCATGCTTACGGCATCTTTTACTGGCTGGCAGGCGGAGTGTCCCACGCCCACTGGCAGGATGTCTGGCAGCTCTTGCCGGTGGTGGTCACTGCAGTCCCTGTCGTGTTGCTGCTGGCGAATCAACTGAACCTGCTCAACGTCAGCGACAGTACCGCCCATACGCTGGGAGTGAACCTGCCGAGACTACGTTTGATCATCAATATGTTAGTGCTGCTTCTGGTTGGCGCGTGCGTCAGTGTGGCAGGTCCGGTGGCGTTTATCGGCCTGCTGGTGCCACATCTGGCGCGCTTCTGGGCAGGCTTCGATCAGCGCAACGTACTGCCGGTGAGCATGCTGCTGGGGGCCACGCTGATGCTGATGGCAGATGTACTCGCACGCGCGCTGGCCTTCCCCGGCGATCTGCCCGCAGGCGCAGTGCTGGCGCTGATTGGCAGTCCTTGCTTTGTCTGGCTGGTGAGGAGGCGAGGATGAAAATTGCGCTGGTCATTTTCATCACCCTTGCCCTGGCAGGTTGTGCGCTGTTATCACTCCATATGGGGGTGATCCCCGTGCCGTGGCGCGCGCTGCTGACCGACTGGCAGGACGGACGCGAGCATTATTATGTATTGATGGAGTACCGACTGCCGCGCTTGCTGCTGGCACTGTTTGTCGGTGCAGCCCTCGCCGTGGCGGGCGTGCTGGTACAGGGGATTGTGCGTAACCCGCTAGCATCACCGGATATTCTCGGCATTAACCATGCCGCCAGCCTTGCCTCTGTGGGAGCACTGCTTCTTATGCCATCACTATCCGTGATGGTGCTGCCGCTGCTGGCCTTTGCGGGCGGTATGGCGGGGTTGATCTTGCTGAAGATGCTGGCAAAGACCCACCAGCCGATGAAGCTGGCGCTCACCGGCGTGGCGCTTTCCGCCTGCTGGGCGAGCCTGACGGATTACCTGATGCTCCTGCACCCGCAGGATGTAAACAGTGCCCTGCTGTGGCTGACGGGTAGCTTATGGGGGCGCGACTGGCACTTTGTGAAGATTGCCGTGCCGTTGCTCATTCTGTTTTTGCCGCTGAGCCTGCGCTTTTGTCGCGATCTCGACCTGCTGGCGCTGGGCGATGCACGAGCAGCCACGCTCGGCGTGTCGGTTCAGCGCACCCGGTTCCAGGGGCTGATGCTGGCTGTCGCGATGACAGCAACCGGCGTGGCCGTCTGTGGCCCGATAAGTTTTATTGGTCTCGTCGTGCCGCACATGGTGCGCAGGATCGCCGGCGGGCGTCACCGCTGGCTGATGCCCGTTTCGGCCCTGACGGGCGCGTTGTTGCTGGTCATTGCCGATCTGCTGGCACGAATCATTCATCCGCCGCTGGAGCTTCCGGCAGGCGTGCTGACCGCCATTATCGGCGCACCGTGGTTTGTCTGGCTGCTTGTGAGAATGCGATAAATGAGATTACGTACTGAAAATCTGACCGTCAGCTATGGCGCACAAACCGTGCTGGATGGACTTTCTCTCGCCCTGCCTGCCGGAAAAATCACGGCCCTGCTCGGCCCTAACGGTTGCGGGAAATCGACGCTGTTGAACTGTTTTTCTCGCCTGTTAACACCAGACTCTGGCGAGATATTGCTTGATGAAAAACCCATAGCCGGTTTTTCCGCCCGCCAGCTGGCTCGCCGCCTGGCTTTACTGCCGCAACACCATTTATCCCCCGAGGGGATCACTGTACGGGAACTGGTTTCCTACGGCCGCAGCCCGTGGCTGTCGTTGTGGGGGCGACTCTCCGCGGAAGACAACGAGCGGGTCAACGTGGCAATGAGTCAGACCCGGACGCGCAATCTGGCTGACCGCAGGTTAACCCAGCTTTCCGGCGGCCAGCGCCAGCGTGCGTTTCTGGCGATGGTGCTGGCACAGGATACCCCACTCATTCTTCTTGATGAGCCTACGACCTACCTCGATATCAATCATCAGGTTGAACTGATGCGCCTGATGGTTGAACTCAAAAGGCAGGGGAAAACCGTAGTGACGGTACTCCACGATCTGAATCAGGCCAGCCGCTATTGCGATCATCTGGTGGTACTGGCAAGCGGTCGCGTGATGGCGCAAGGTGCTCCGGAAGCAGTGATGAAACCAGAGCTTCTAAAGACGGTGTTCAGCGTAGAAGCGGAAATCCATCCCGAACCGGTATCTGGCAGACCCATGTGTGTGGTGAAGTAGTCTGGCGAAGTCATAAGGATCATCACAGGACAGATAAAGGAAGTGATAACCACCTGCCAACAGGCACCAAAATCTGGCTGGTTGCCGGTATCACCGACATGCGCAACGGCTTCAATGGTCTCGCCGCAAAGGTGCAGACGATGCTGAAAGATGACCCGATATCCGGCCATGTCTTCATCTTCCGGGGCCGCAGCGGCAGTAAGGTCAAACTGCTGTGGTCCACCGGCGACGGGCTGTGCCTGCTGACCAAACGGCTGGAACGCGGCCGCTTCGCCTGGCCCTCTGCCCGCGATGGCAAAGTGTTCCTGACCCCGGCGCAGCTGGCAATGCTTCTGGAAGGCATCGACTGGCGGCAGCCTAAAAGACTGCTTACGTCCCTGACCATGTTGTAGGCCTCTTTATCCTGGTTGTCGTTGAATAAGCCTGGTAAAATGCGGGCTTATGAACAACACCTCCCCCTGACGACATCCTTCTGCTGAAACAGCGCCTGTCCGAACAGGAAGCGCTGAACCGCGCCCTGCTGGAAAAGCAGGCCGACCGGGAGCGCGAAATAGACCATCTGCAGGCGCAGCTGGATAAGCTTCGCCGGATGAACTTCGGCAGTCGTTCTGAATAAATCTCCCGCCGCATCGCGCAGATAGAAGCCGACCTGAACCGGCTTCAGACAGAAAGCGATACGCTGACGGGTCGGGTTGCCGATACGGGCCGGGCCCCGTATCGTTTTAACCCTGAATATTCATCGCAGATATTGTTTCGGGTTTTCCGGTATACCAGCCCTGAACTAGGTAACCGGGGCCAAGAGAACGGACGAATTCAAACTGTCCTGGCGTTTCCACCCCTTCAAACACCAGTGGTTTGCCAGTACCACGTAACCCTTTCACCACAGAAACAAGTAGCGCTCGCTTCACCGGGTCATCAATATTGGCAATAAAAATACGGTCTATTTTTATCTCATCGAAATCCAGTACCGTCAGCCATTCAATATGGGGGCCGCTTGGCAAACGGAATCTATGGTCACTCCCGTTTTTGCAACACCGATTTTGACGACAAGTTGGCTTGCTTGAATCTATCCGGCGTCTGAATGGGATTTTATTCCCGCGCCTTGATGAGTTCCGCGCCTGATGAACCTCCAGAAAATATACGGCTTCAATGAGCCTTTCCGTTTTACAGGTTCCTCAACAGGCCGGTGGGCCGTTAGTATCATCAATATCAGTATTCGCAAAACCAGATCAGTAATTCTTTAAACCGGTGTATTTCTGCCGTTATGCTACATAAGTTTGCTGTCGTGCCGTTAGGGCCCAGGCTATTCTGGCCAGCTTGTTTGCCAGAGCACAAGTGACGACAAAGTTGCTTTTCCGGCACAGTAAATCCCTGACCCAATCGGCCAATTTGCCAGACTGGTGTTCCAGTTTTTGTATGAATACCCTGGCACATTGAACCAACAAAGTTCGGATCTTTTTATTACCTCGCTTACTAATTCCCAGCAATGTCGTCCTACCTCCCGTGCTGTACTGCCGAGGTACAAGCCCTGTTGCCGCCGCAAAGTCACGGCTGCTGGCGTACTGCTTCCCGTCGCCAATCTCAGTTGAAATAGTACTCGCTGTCAGTGTTCCGACGCAGGGAATGCTCAGCAAGCGCTGTCCAACCTCATCTTCGTCCAACTTTCGTTTCAACTGGGATTCCAAATCTTTAATCTGCTCAACAAGATAGTGATAATGCTGTTGTAATTTCAGCAATAACTGGCTGAGGTAAAGAGGCAAACTATTATCCTCAAGAATGGTACTCAGTCGGCTAATAACGGCAGCTCCTCGGGGAACGCTAATGCCAAATTCCAGCAGAAAAGCATGCATTTGATTGGTTGTTTTTACCTTATCCTGAACCAGGGATTCACGGACACGATGCAGAGCCCGCATTGCCTGCTGAGATTCCGTTCTGGGCTGCACAAAACGCATAGACGGACGCGATGCAGCTTCACAAATAGCTTCGGCGTCGACAAAGTCGTTTTTATTGCTTTTAACGAACGGGCGGACAAATTGTGGTGATATCAGCTTTGGGGAATGCCCCAACTCTTCCAACTTGCGTGCCATAAAGTGAGAACCGCCACAGGCTTCCATTGCGATGGTTGTAGCGGGGCATGTCGCCAAAAATTCGATCAACTTTGGCCGGGTAAATTTTTTACGGTAAACAGCCTTCCCGCGACGATCCTGGCAATGAATATGGAAAGAGTTTTTACCCAGATCGATACCAATGAGCGCAATGTTTTCCATGATAGTTCTCCGAATGAAAGCCTGTCCTCAGCATAGTACCGGGAAGGAGGGAGTGACCATCTCATTAAATATCCTACGTTAAGCCTGTTTTTTGAGCTGGCATGGCGGGCAGCTATGAGCGAAGTATAGTCATTCGCCCTATCTCTTTTGTCGCACTTTCAACAAGGGGGTCGCTTGGAAAGCGGAACGAGGTCAGTCTCCGCCCGGACTGCTCAGCTCTTTAAACAGCAAAAGAGAGGCATCTTATGAGAAGGGATTGTTCAGTATGTCAGGGCAGACTGCTTTTTCATCCGCAGGTACTGAGGGTAAATGCTCAATTCCGGTACGATTCTTACTCTATAGCCAGACAGAATTCAGCATTGTGCTGAACCCGAATCTTTTTTTACTCTGACAGGCCTGTTCATCAGAACCCTGAAAAAACAATTTTCCCGTTCACATTTTTATTTTCCATGTCCTCATGAGCCCGGCGAAGTGCTTTAGCATTCAGCCTGCCATACTCTGCCAGCAACGGAGGTTTGAGCTTACCGGAATCCAGCATGCATGAGAGTTTGTTAAGAATATCATGCTGTTTAGACATGTCCGCAGTAGCATGCATGGGGCGGGTAAACATTGCCTCCCAGTGAACAGAAACGCTCTTAAATTTGATCAAACGCAGATCCAGTGGTTCAGGGTCGTCGATGAGTCCGATACGGCCTTGTGGGGCAATAATTTCGGCCATATTTTCCCAGGCAGATGGCGTGGTGTACGTTGAGAAAATCCGGGTAATGGGAGGGAGTCCAGCAAGGCTGGCAACCTGTGGCGCAAGCGCACATGAATGATCCAGGACATAATGCGCACCAAACCCGCGAACCGCTCTGACACTCTCCTGCCGGGAGGCAGTCCCGATGATGTTCACCCGACTCAGAGTGCGGGCAAGCTGTATAGCCATACAAGGGACTCCGCCCGCACCGCCAAGCATCAACAGGGTCTGATCAGCATCTCCGTTCACTGACAACTGCAGACGATCAAATAACATTTCCCAGGCTGTCAGACCGGTCAGAGGAACCGACGCTGCAGCTTCAAAACTTAGTGCTGCCGGCTTTATCCCCGTAATGCGTTCGTCAACCAGCTGAAACTCTGCGTTGGCTCCCTGGCGATCGAGCACACCGGCATAGAAAACGTGGTCACCTGGCCTGAACAGCGTCACCTCTGGTCCGGTTGCTTCAACAACACCGGAAGCGTCGTATCCCATAACTACCGGATTGCCTGCAGAGGGACTGATGTTTCGCCGGCTTTTCAGGTCCCGTGGGTTAACCGCGACCGCCCTGACTCTGATCAAAAGATCACGCCCCTTGGGCATGGATGGGTGGGGAAGCGACAAATCTTCAATAACGGATGTACTTTCCCGGGTTGCCAGAAACCAACGGCTTTCATTCTGTCTCCTTAAAAAGGTCAGTCACCAGATAAATAAATGTAAAAGTGTGCGGAACGCGATACCCGCCAGTGCCCCCGGCAGTGCAAATCGAAAAATACGCGGAAAGCGGGCGCTGGGTAATGCTGTCAACCTGTTGATGACTATTTTAATCTGTAGTCATTCAATCCTTGTAACATCAGGATGATCCTGGTGTCAGTGAAAATACGAAATCAACACGTTGGTATCATTACCCACCTGTGAACTGACGTCGGCATTTTGAATCTCACTTCGGCGTGCCCCCTCCGAATGGCGCAAAACATTTCGTGGTATGGCATGATAGCACCCGAAGAGAGTCAATTCAGGGTGGTAAATGTGAAACCAGTAACGCTATACGATGTCGCAGAGTATGCCGGTGTCTCTTATCAGACCGTTTCCCGCGTGGTGAACCAGGCCAGCCACGTCTCTGCGAAAACGCGGGAAAAGGTGGAAGCGGCGATGGCGCAGCTGAACTACATTCCCAACCGCGTGGCACAACAACTGGCGGGGAAACAGTCGTTGCTGATTGGCGTTGCTACCTCCAGTCTGGCCCTGCACGCGCCGTCGCAAATTGTCGCGGCGATTAAATCTCGCGCCGATCAACTGGGTGCCAGCGTGGTGGTGTCGATGGTAGAACGAAGCGGCGTCGAAGCCTGTAAAGCGGCGGTGCACAATCTTCTCGCGCAACGCGTCAGTGGGCTGATTATTAACTATCCGCTGGATGACCAGGATGCCATTGCTGTGGAAGCTGCCTGCGCTAATGTTCCGGCGTTATTTCTTGATGTCTCTGACCAGACTCCCATCAACAGTATTATTTTCTCCCATGAAGACGGTACGCGACTGGGCGTGGAGCATCTGGTCGCATTGGGTCACCAGCAAATCGCGCTGTTAGCGGGCCCATTAAGTTCTGTCTCGGCGCGTCTGCGTCTGGCGGGCTGGCATAAATATCTCACTCGCAATCAAATTCATCCGATAGCGGAACGGGAAGGCGACTGGAGTGCCATGTCCGGTTTTCAACAAACCATGCAAATGCTAAATGAGGGCATCGTTCCCACTGCGATGCTGGTTGCCAACGATCAGATGGCGCTGGGCGCAATGCGCGCCATTACCGAGTCCGGGTTGCGCGTTGGTGCGGATATCTCGGTAGTGGGATACGACGATACCGAAGACAGCTCGTGTTATATCCCGCCGTTAACCACCATCAAACAGGATTTTCGCCTGCTGGGGCAAACCAGCGTGGACCGCTTGCTGAAACTCTCTCAGGGCCAGGCGGTGAAGAGCAATCAGCTGTTGCCCGTCTCACTGGTGAAAAGAAAAACCACCCTGGCGCCCAATACGCAAACCACCTCTCCCCGCACGTTGGCAGATTCCTTAATGCAGCTGGCACGACAAGTTTCCCGACTTGAAAGCGGGCAGTGAGCGCAACGCAATTAATGTGAGTCAGCTCACTCATTAGGCACCCCAGGCTTTACACTCTATGTGTCCGGCTCGTATGTTATGCGAAAATGTGAGCGGATAACAATTCACGCAGGATACAACTATGACAATGATTACGGATTCACTGGCCGTCGTATTACAACGTCGTGACTGGGAAAACCCTGGCGTTACCCAACTTAATCGCCTTGCGGCACATCCCCCTTTCGCCAGCTGGCGTAATAGCGAAGAGGCTCGCACCGATCGCCCTTCCCAAGAGTCGCGCAGCCTGAATGGTGAATGGCGCTTTGCCTGGTTTCCGGCACCAGAAGCGGTACCAGAAAGCTGGCTGGAGCGCGATCTTCCTGACGCCGATACTGTCATCGTCCCCTCAAACTGGCAGATGCACGGTTACGATGCGCCTATCTACACCAACGTGACCTATCCCATTGCGGTCAATCCGCCGTATGTTCCCACGGAGAATCCGACGGGTTGTTACTCGCTCACATTTAATGTTGATGAAAGCTGGCTACAGGAAGGCCAGACGCGAATTATTTTTGATGGTGTTAACTCGGCGTTTCATTTGTGGTGCAACGGGCGCTGGGTCGGTTACGGACAGGACAGTCGTTTGCCGTCTGAATTTGACCTGAGCGCATTTTTACACGCCGGA
The DNA here is from genome assembly GCF_050031515.1 of Enterobacter cloacae complex sp. 397G4. Classification (NCBI taxonomy): domain Bacteria; kingdom Pseudomonadati; phylum Pseudomonadota; class Gammaproteobacteria; order Enterobacterales; family Enterobacteriaceae; genus Enterobacter; species Enterobacter cloacae complex sp. 397G4. The sequence continues at coordinate 4,130,802 of NZ_JBLGWE010000001.1, forward strand.
GAAAACCGCCTCGCGGTGATGGTGCTGCGCTGGAGTGACGGCAGTTATCTGGAAGATCAGGATATGTGGCGGATGAGCGGCATTTTCCGTGACGTCTCGTTGCTGCATAAACCGAGCACGCAAATCAGCGATTTCCATGTAGCCACTCACTTTAATGATGATTTCAGCCGCGCTGTACTGGAGGCAGACGTTCAGATGTACGGCGAGCTGCGCGATGAGCTGCGGGTGACGGTTTCTTTGTGGCAGGGTGAAACGCAGGTCGCCAGCGGCACCGCGCCTTTCGGCGGTGAAATTATCGATGAGCGTGGTGGTTATGCCGATCACGTCACCCTACGTCTGAACGTCGAAAACCCGAAACTGTGGAGCGCCGAAATCCCGAATCTCTATCGTGCGGTGGTTGAACTGCACACCGCCGACGGCACGCTGATTGAAGCAGAAGCCTGCGATGTCGGTTTCCGCGAGGTGCGGATTGAAAATGGTCTGCTGCTGCTGAACGGCAAGCCGTTGCTGATTCGCGGCGTTAACCGTCACGAGCATCATCCTCTGCATGGTCAGGTCATGGATGAGCAGACGATGGTGCAGGATATCCTGCTGATGAAGCAGAACAACTTTAACGCCGTGCGCTGTTCGCATTATCCGAACCATCCGCTGTGGTACACGCTGTGCGACCACTACGGCCTGTATGTGGTGGATGAAGCCAACATTGAAACCCACGGCATGGTGCCAATGAATCGTCTGACCGATGATCCGCGCTGGCTACCCGCGATGAGCGAACGCGTAACGCGAATGGTGCAGCGCGATCGTAATCACCCGAGTGTGATCATCTGGTCGCTGGGGAATGAATCAGGCCACGGCGCTAATCACGACGCACTCTATCGCTGGATCAAATCTGTCGATCCTTCCCGCCCGGTACAGTATGAAGGCGGCGGAGCCGACACCTTCGCAACCGATATTATTTGCCCGATGTACGCGCGCGTGGATGAAGACCAGCCCTTCCCGGCTGTGCCGAAATGGTCCATCAAAAAATGGCTTTCGTTGCCTGGAGAGACGCGCCCGCTGATCCTTTGCGAATACGCCCACGCGATGGGTAACAGTCTTGGCGGCTTCGCTAAATACTGGCAGGCGTTTCGTCAGTACCCCCGTTTACAGGGCGGCTTCGTCTGGGACTGGGTGGATCAGTCGCTGATTAAATATGATGAAAATGGCAATCCGTGGTCGGCTTACGGCGGTGATTTTGGCGATACGCCGAATGATCGCCAGTTCTGCATGAACGGTCTGGTCTTTGCAGACCGCACGCCGCATCCGGCGCTGACGGAAGCAAAACACCAGCAGCAGTTTTTCCAGTTCAGTTTATCCGGGCGAACCATCGAAGTGACCAGCGAATACCTGTTCCGTCATAGCGATAACGAGCTCCTGCACTGGATGGTGGCGCTGGATGGCAAGCCGCTGGCAAGCGGTGAAGTGCCTCTGGATGTCGCTCCACAAGGTAAACAGTTGATTGAACTGCCTGAACTACCGCAGCCGGAGAGCGCCGGACAACTCTGGCTAACGGTTCACGTAGTGCAACCGAACGCGACCACATGGTCAGCAGCCGGACACATCAGCGCCTGGCAGCAGTGGCGTCTGGCGGAAAACCTCAGCGTGACACTCCCCTCCGCGCCCCACGCCATCCCGCAACTGACCACCAGCGAAACGGATTTTTGCATCGAGCTGGATAATAAGCGTTGGCAATTTAACCGCCAGTCAGGCTTTCTTTCACAGATGTGGATTGGCGATAAAAAACAACTGCTGACGCCGCTGCGCGATCAGTTCACCCGCGCACCGCTGGATAACGACATTGGCGTAAGTGAAGCGACCCGCATTGACCCTAACGCCTGGGTCGAACGCTGGAAGGCGGCGGGCCATTACCAGGCCGAAGCAGCGTTGTTGCAGTGCACGGCAGATACGCTTGCCGACGCGGTGCTGATTACCACGGTCCACGCGTGGCAGCATCAGGGGAAAACCTTATTTATCAGCCGGAAAACCTACCGGATTGATGGAAGTGGTCAAATGGCGATTACCGTTGATGTTGAAGTGGCGAGCAATACGCCACATCCGGCGCGGATTGGCCTGACCTGCCAGCTGGCGCAGGTAGCAGAGCGGGTAAACTGGCTCGGATTAGGGCCGCAAGAAAACTATCCCGACCGCCTTACTGCGGCCTGTTTTGACCGCTGGGATCTGCCATTGTCAGACATGTATACCCCGTACGTCTTCCCGAGCGAAAACGGTCTGCGCTGCGGGACGCGCGAATTGAATTATGGCCCACACCAGTGGCGCGGCGACTTCCAGTTCAACATCAGCCGCTACAGTCAACAGCAACTGATGGAAACCAGCCATCGCCATCTGCTGCACGCGGAAGAAGGCACATGGCTGAATATCGACGGTTTCCATATGGGGATTGGTGGCGACGACTCCTGGAGCCCGTCAGTGTCGGCGGAATTCCACCTTAGCGCCGGTAGCTACCATTACCAGTTGCTCTGGTGTCAAAAATAATAATAACCGGGCAGGCCATGTCTGCCCGTATTTCGCGTAAGGAAATCCATTATGTACTATTTAAAAAACACAAACTTTTGGATGTTCGGTTTATTCTTTTTCTTTTACTTTTTTATCATGGGAGCCTACTTCCCGTTTTTCCCGATTTGGCTACATGACATCAACCATATCAGCAAAAGTGATACGGGTATTATTTTTGCCGCTATTTCTCTGTTCTCGCTATTATTCCAACCGCTGTTTGGTCTGCTTTCTGACAAACTCGGGCTGCGCAAATACCTGCTGTGGATTATTACCGGCATGTTAGTGATGTTTGCGCCGTTCTTTATTTTTATCTTCGGGCCACTGTTACAATACAACATTTTAGTAGGATCGATTGTTGGTGGTATTTATCTAGGCTTTTGTTTTAACGCCGGTGCGCCAGCAGTAGAGGCATTTATCGAGAAAGTCAGCCGTCGCAGTAATTTCGAATATGGTCGCGCGCGGATGTTTGGCTGTGTTGGCTGGGCGCTGTGTGCCTCGATTGTCGGCATCATGTTCACCATCAATAATCAGTTTGTTTTCTGGCTGGGTTCTGGCTGTGCATTCATCCTCGCCGTTTTACTCTTTTTCGCCAAAACGGATGCGCCCTCTTCTGCCACGGTTGCCAATGCGGTAGGTGCCAACCATTCGGCATTTAGCCTTAAGCTGGCGCTGGAACTGTTCAGACAGCCAAAACTGTGGTTTTTGTCACTGTATGTTATTGGCGTTTCCTGCACCTACGATGTTTTTGACCAACAGTTTGCTAATTTCTTTACTTCGTTCTTTGCTACCGGTGAACAGGGTACGCGGGTATTTGGCTACGTAACGACAATGGGCGAATTACTTAACGCCTCGATTATGTTTTTTGCGCCACTGATCATTAATCGCATCGGTGGGAAAAACGCCCTGCTGCTGGCTGGCACTATTATGTCAGTACGTATTATTGGCTCATCGTTCGCTACCTCAGCACTGGAAGTGGTTATTCTGAAAACGCTGCATATGTTTGAAGTACCGTTCCTGCTGGTGGGCTGCTTTAAATATATTACCAGCCAGTTTGAAGTGCGTTTTTCAGCGACGATTTATCTGGTCTGTTTCTGCTTCTTTAAGCAACTGGCGATGATTTTTATGTCTATTCTGGCGGGCAATATGTATGAAAGCATCGGTTTCCAGGGCGCTTACCTGGTGCTGGGTCTGGTGGCGCTGGGCTTCACCTTAATTTCCGTGTTCACGCTTAGCGGCCCCGGCCCACTTTCTCTGCTGCGTCGCCAGGTGAATGAAGTCGCTTAAGAAATTAATGTCGGATACGGCGCGAGCGCCTTATCCGACCAACTTATCAGGACGGAATGTTAAAAATGAACATGTCGATGACAGAAAAAATAAAAGCAGGCAAGCTATTTACCGATATGTGCGAAGGCTTACCTGAAAAAAGACTTCGTGGGAAAACATTAATGTATGAGTTCAATCACTCGCATCCATCAGAAGTTGAAAAAAGGGTAATGACTCCAACTTATTGATAGTGTTTTATGTTCAGATAATGCCCGATGACTTTGTCATGCAGCTCCACCGATTTTGTGAGCGACAGCGACTTCCGTCCCAGCCGTGCCAGGTGCTGCCTCAGATTCAGGTTATGCCGCTCAATTCGCTGCGTATATCGCTTGCTGATTACGTGCAGCTTTCCCTTCAGGCGGGATTCATACAGCGGCCAGCCATCCGTCATCCATATCACCACGTCAAAGGGTGACAGCAGGCTCATAAGACGCCCCAGCGTCGCCATAGTGCGTTCACCGAATACGTGCGCAAACCGTCTTCCGGAGCCTGTCATACGCGTAAAACAGCCAGCGCTGGCGCGATTTAGCCCCGACGTATCCCCACTGTTCGTCCATTTCCGCGCAGACGATGACGTCACTGCCCGGCTGTATGCGCGAGGTTACCGACTGCGGCCTGAGTTTTTTAAGTGACGTAAAATCGTGTTGAGGCCAACGCCCATAATGCGGGCGGTTGCCCGGCATCCAACGCCATTCATGGCCATATCAATGATTTTCTGGTGCGTACCGGGTTGAGAAGCGGTGTAAGTGAACTGCAGTTGCCATGTTTTACGGCAGTGAGAGCAGAGATAGCGCTGATGTCCGGCGGTGCTTTTGCCGTTACGCACCACCCCGTCAGTAGCTGAACAGGAGGGACAGCTGATAGAAACAGAAGCCACTGGAGCACCTCAAAAACACCATCATACACTAAATCAGTAAGTTGGCAGCATCACCTGGCAGCTGAAAGTATGAATAATAACGCCCTGACAGGATATTTTATTGCACCCTGTCAAAAGTCATACATTCTTTCCCGGTTTTTGCTTTCTCATACCGGATAACTCTATTTAAGGCTTAAGGATAACCTTCGTCCATCCTTCATCCCGCTCATCGAAGTGCTTATATCCGGCAGGAGCCTCTTCAAGCGAAAGACGATGAGAAATTATTTTGCCCGGACTGGCTTTATCGTGATGGATGAGGCGAGACAGCTGACGGTTATAGGCCTTAACGTTCGCCTGGCCGGTACGGATTGCCTGTCCTTTAAACCAGAAACTCCCAAAATCAAATGGCATCTTACCCTCTCTGGCAAGCTCCGATTCAGCCCCCGGATCCTGAGGAATAAAGACGCCAACCACACCAATTCCCCCGGTTGCTTTCGTCGACGCAACAAGACTGTTCATGGTGACAGAGTTATCTTCATGGCCATGTTTGTTACAGCACTGATAGCCAACACATTCGCAGCCACAATCCGTACCGCGTCCATCCGTCAGGTCGAGAATTTTTTGTACAGCTTCATCGCCAGTAGCATTGATGCCCGTCGCCCCCATTTTTTCAGCCAGAGCCAACCGGTCTGTGTGCGTATCAACCACAAACACCTGTGAAGCACCTTTAATGATCGCCGAATGAGCTGCCATCAAACCGACCGGCCCCGCGCCATAAATGGCCACGCTTTCACCAGGCTTCAATCCGGCAAGTTCTGTTGCATGCCAGCCGGTAGGAAAAATGTCAGAGAGCATCACATAATCATCTTCTTTTTCTGCCGCATCAGGGGGAAGAACAAGGCAGTTAAAGTCGGCAAATGGCACCCGAAGCAGTTCCGCCTGCCCCCCCTCCCAGGGACCCATTTCAGCAAAACCATAAGCTGCGCCTGCCGAACCCGGATTGGTAGTGAGACAAAAGCCGGTCAGACCTTTTTCACAGTTTTCGCAAAAACCACATCCCACGTTAAACGGCAGACAAACATAGTCGCCCACCTTAATACGTTCAACGCCTGAGCCAATTTCGACCACTTCACCCAGGTTTTCGTGACCCAGAATCCGTCCCTGTTCAAAGCTGGTCCGGCCCTCATACATGTGCAAGTCCGACCCACAAATGTTGGTGGTGGTGATGCGGACGAGTACATCCGTGGGGCGGACAATTTTCGCATCCGGTACGTCTTTTACTTTTACATCATAAGGACCGTTGTAAATTACTGCTTTCATGATCTTCTCCTTCTTGCGTGCGGAAAGGAAATGCTGCCCGGCGGATTGGGGTATCAATCGAGTTTAGCTGCCATAACAGATCTCGCGATCGGCGAAAGGACGATTAGGATGTTTCTTAACTAAGTGCATTGAAGTCTGTAAGACAGGTACTTACCGATGAAGGCTGCCTGGAAAACGTAAAAACATCACACGTTAATCCGGTTTTTTTAAGCAGGCAGGGGATTACGGACAGCTTTGAGCGAGAAGCGGATAAAGTAAATCTATCTCATTTCTGCATTGTGCCAGAAGTAGACATAGGTGAATTAGGTAACCCTAGAGATGCACTTTGAATCAATGATATGAAATGCTGAAAAGGTTATTAACTAATTCAAAATTTGAATAATCAGTTATCTCTTCCATGCTTAATACGTAACCTTAGCTAAGGAGAAATTATGTTAGACGAATACAAAAAATGCATCGAAGCCTGTTATCTATGTGCAACGGCATGTGATAACTGTGCGGCTTCGTGTCTCGACGAAGAGAATCTGGAGATGATGCGCGAGTGCATAAAACTGGATATGCAGTGTGCAAATATCTGCCGTCTTGCAGCTCAATTCATGACACTAAATAGCGGGTCTGCCCAGGATCTTTGCCGTCTTTGCGCTGATGTTTGTCAGAAGTGCGGTGACGAGTGTGGAAAGCATGAACATGACCATTGTCAGGATTGCTCAAGCGCTTGTCATCACTGCGCCGAACAATGCAGAAAGATGGCCGCCTGAGAAAAACTCAAATTACCAAACCCGCTTCGGCGGGGTTTTATATTCCCGGTAATAAGTCGTAGAAGGATGAGATAGATGAGTTTAAGAGTACGGGCGGGAAATAGATCTACTCGAAAGTACTAGCCTCAATGACAAATTCTGGCACAGATTATTTGATTGGCTCAATGTCCGTTTTCGCTGACAGCGGACTGCACCCCGCCGGGGTGACCGCTTCGTGCCAGAATTGGACGTTTCCAAAATCTGCATGCACTAATCGGTGGAGAGCAGATCTCACTGCATAGCCATGCAGACGCGCAGAAATCATCAGGGGCGTTTTTCAGGGGTTGGGGCAGGAAAGGTGCCGGAAACAGGCGGGAGGCCGCAGAAACGTGCTGAGGGCGCCTGCGGCGGCGCGCCCAAGGGTTGTTATGTTTAATATGGCAGAACTTTCCTGTCGCTATCATTTTGACGTCCGCTATTCGCTCATAGATATGCCTGTCGCGTTTGCGGCTTTACTTGTTATACCCAACCTGCCTGATTTTTATCGCCAGCATCCCGGAATTGAAATTATCCTGAGCAGCTCAGACCGCCGACGGAATATGCTGCATGATGGCCTGGACTGCATACTGAGGGTAGGGGAGCTGGACGATGGCGACTATATCGCAAAGAAGGTGGGAACCGTTAAAATGACGACCTGCGCCAGTCCTGCGTATCTTGATCAACACGGCACCCCGGAAACAATGGACGAGTTGCAGCAGCATCAGGCCGTCAACTGGATTAACAGCAGCAACAGACAAGTTATGCCCTGGACATTCGGGACGTCAGAGGGCTCCACCGAAATTGAACTTCCAGGCAGGCTTGTCGTGGATAACTCAGAAGCCTACATTGCAGCAGGCCTGGCGGGGCTGGGAATACTACAGGGCATGAATATTTTTTTGCAGCCTTATCTCGATCGCGGGCTGTTGGTAGAGGTTCTGCCAGATAATCCGTCCCCGAATCGCAAACTGTAACTTCTGTATCCGCACCGCCATCTCTCCCGAAAAGTACGGGCGTTTACCGACTGGCTGGAAAGTTTATTGTAAACGCCTGGGGGCCTGCAGCCTGCTGGTACGTGCGCTGCCTTTTATCGGCCCGCCAGCTTCTGTATGGCTTCACGGACAGGAGCATCGCCAGACGTCAGCTCAATGATGACGCGGCTGACGGCAGGTTGCTCAATGAGTTCAGCCAGCGTAGCCGCCACGTCATCACGGGGCACGTTACCATACGGGATGGCCAGGCCGGCACGTACATAACCCGTACCAGTCTTATCCTGCAGCGCGCCGGGGCGCAGGATCACCCAGTCAAGCTCGCTTTGTGCTAGTTCCACATCGGCCATTTTTTTAACACGCATATAATTTTCGAATGATTCAGAAGTGGTTTCTCCCCGTGCGGACTCCGGGAATGCAGAAACGAGCAGAAAGCGAGACACACCGGCACTGAGGGCGGCAGCTACCGACTTTTTCAGCCCTTCGCCGTCGACCGCATTGGTCATCTCCTGCCCCCCCTTACCGCCGGCACCGGCAGTAAACACCACTGTATCACTACCTGCAAAGTGCATCGCCAGCGCAGCTGCATCCAGCTCTGTCAGGCTCCCACTGACGGGCTCAGCACCCAGCTCGCCTAGCAATGCCTGCTGCTCTGGCTTACGGTAGAGGGCACGAACAGCATGCCCCCTTCCTGAAAGGATCCTGCACAGACGCTGGCCGATTTTGCCTGCACCACCGATAATGAAAACATGAACCACAGTTGTCTCCTTCTGGGGTTATGATGTGTCCGAAATTATAACCTGACATCAGGTCAGTTCCTTTGAGCCTGACCGATTGCACTGCATGCTGCTGCCAGCACCAGACAGCTGGTCAGATACTCAGTTGTTCTTATAGCTGAGAACAACAGCCGTACCGATTTAGCTCTCCCGTCACGATGAGAACTCCTGAACCGGTTACACGCAATGCCGGCCAATATCTTCCGTTATATTCGAAAGATCCACGCAAGTTACTGAAGTGCGAGGGACGCAATGTGTACCTTGAACGAACTGAAGTCAGCGGAACCCTGAAGGTTCGATTCCATAGCGTTCAGAAAACTGCCTGCTGAAGCTCGATACTGAATTGTAACCCACCCGCCCCGCGACCGTTTTTACCGGCAGCGTCGATGTCATCAGCAGGCGGAGAGCCTCCGCGATACGTGCATCGGCGATAACTGAGCGTAAGCTGGTTGACTCACTGGCCAGGTGGCGCCGAAGCGTGGGGCCACTGAGTCCCGTCAGATCTTCAATTTCAGCAGCACTCCAGGGATGAGCCGGTTTGTCCGCTACCATCTGACGGATTTTCATGGCCAGACTTGGCTGCCGGGCTCGCAGCAAAGCATGGTATCCCATGCCATAAAGCCAGAGCACCACTTCAACCATGGCGTGCAGGGAAAGCGGACGCTTCCCTTCCCGCATTGCGGCTGTCCAGCGGTTAAGGGGTGAAAGAAGAGCTGATACGGAAATGGCTGCGATGCTGCCGGTGTCCTGTGGTGGTGGTGCGGCAAGTAACAGCCTGGCTGCTTCAAGCTGTTCCTCCGCGAGCACCACGCTCAGGGCGACAAACTCACCACTTTGTTCTGAAGGGGCATATTCTATATCGATGCTACGGGCATTCGGGACGACCATAATCTCGCCCGGGATCACCCGGTGCCATTTCTCATTTTCACGATACCGGAATTCTCCTTCCAGCGGGAAGGAAAGGGTCGCACCTTCCACCTCGAACTTCTTTACCTGATGCGTCTGTTCTGCGCGAAGGCAATCGCAGGGAAGTGGAAAACGGGAGCGTGCCAGGGTAAGAAGCTCAGCGAGGAGATCATCAACGGGAGAATCGGAAAAGCTGACTGTTTGCATATTCATCCGGAATTTGACTTTGACCGCTATTATACGTCGCCATATACAAAAGCATACAGCGACGCGTGCGGTTGTCTATTCCCGGATGACAAAAATCAGGCCGATTATAGTTACTGCCATACCCACAAGCATAGGCAATGTAATGGCCTCTCCAAACAGCAACCACGCTTCAGCTGCCGTGAGAATGGGAACCAGGTAAAAGTAAGTAGCGACTTTGGTTGCTTCACCGCTTCGTATCATAAAAATCAGCAACATAATCGCCAGAACCGATACGCCAATAACCAGCCAGCCCAGACCCAGCGCAAATGATAAGCTCCACTGCGTCGGAGCAGATTCGAACATCAGGCTAATTGCACCCATCGATATTGTCAAAGTGACGTACTGTAAAAACGTGTTCGCAAAGATATGTCCATCTCCCTGAGCACGGCGCTGATAAAGCGCTCCGATCGTTACGCCAAATAACCCCAGCATGACCGACCCAAAAGCCACAGGATCCAGTGCAAAACTATGCTGCCCTGGCGATAGCACCAAGAAAACGCCCGCAAAGCCAATCGCAATACCCAGCCATTTCCGGGGATGCAGGGACTGACGGTGCATGAGTGAAACCAGTATTGCAGTCAGTACCGGCTGCAGGCCGGTGATGAGCGCCGCAATGCCTGACGGCATGCCACGATGGATGGCATAAAAGCATCCGCCCAGAAAGAAGCTCTGCAGGAAAAGTCCGACAATCAGGTTGCGAACCATTCCTCTGCCGGACGGAAAACGGGCCCTGAACCCCAGTGTAAGCAGCAGAAGGACCAGACAGGAAAATGCGCCACGCAGGAATAAAAGATGAAACGGCGCGCTGTACTGCACGGTAAATTTGGCTGCGACAAACCCTGACTCCAGAGGAATACAAAAAGCCAGGGCGCAAGAGTAATGAGCCATTTTTTTTGTGAGGCAGTGATATTCATAGTATTGCAGGTGGGTTCTTGTCGGGCGATATGAAAGGGGATCTCTTCCCGGTCACTATTGTGTGCACCGGGAAGGAAGGTGATCAGACTGCGGGTGACCACAGGTCGTAATTCAGTGCGAAGCTGTTACCTTCACGGATAACCTTACCGGTAGTAGGCAGGTTGAAGTGCATACCACTGACAGCCAGGTTATCGCTCGCTGCGCGGTCAAGCACTTTGCTACGGATGGCCGCCGCCGCCGCAGGATCGCTGTCGAACGCGATAGTAACGTCAGGCTGAGCAACCTGAATGTGTGGGAAGTGAACAATATCACCCCAGATGAGCAGCGACTCTTTTTCATCACCCAGCAGATAACCGGTATGTCCTGGCGTATGGCCGAACAGCGGTACAGTCTGAATACCTGGTAAAATCGCTTCCTCGCGGAATGGCACCAGTTTGTCGTCATAAGCGCTGAAGGCGTTCCTTGCTACTTCAAAGAACGGCTTGAATGCGTCAGGCGCGCCAGCGGAAATGGTTTCATCACGCCAGAAAGCGAGTTCTTTCTCATGCACAAACAACTGCTGAACATTGCGGAAAACGGGAGTCTGCAGGGGGCCTGCAAGCCCGCCGATATGGTCAGGATGCGCGTGAGTCAGGAGAAGGGTATCAATCTGAAGCGGGTCAATGCCTACCGCGGCCAGGGCTACCTGAAGCCGACCGCCCCAGCCATTAATACCTCCGGCACCACTGTCAATCAGGATGGTTCGCTCAGGCGTCTGGATAACGTAGACGTTGATATTAATACGGGGTACTGCTGGCACACCGCGCTTCTGCAGTAAATCCTCGGCACGTGAGCCGTCAATACCAGACAGCAGCTCAAAAGATACGTCCAGATAGCCATCACTCAGCATGGTCACAGTCATGTCACCTACTTTTTTGCGATTGATAGCCGGGGCCTGCCAGTTCAGTTGTGAAGTCATATTGGTCTCCGTTACGATTAGAGGTCATCAGGTTTTACTTTAGCAATAGTAACGAAATTTCTGGTTCGAACTGCTCATCCTGCTACGTAAACCGCTCATTCTTAAAATCCGGAGCACAGCAGGTTATATTGCTTTTGCCTTTCTCATGTAAGGTGTCGGTATTATCTTTACCGGAGCCTGTAATGGACATTATTGGAATTATCATGTCGGCGGGAAAAGCCTCTGACCAGTCCTCAAGCACCCGACAATAGTGTCCCGCCTCAATCCCCGCCAGGGCAGAAGACTCCGGCAGGTAGGCCAGGCCGTAGCCATCTTTTACTGCATGAAGCATTGGATAAATGCTTGAAAAAGTAAGCTGCCCGTCCACTTTTTTCACAATATTCTCCCCCTGCCTGACAAATTCCCAGCCATACAGCGGGCCTGTGGGTGACAGACGTATATTGATGCAGTCATGTTTTTCCAGCTGAGAGGGATGTAGCGGCAGACCTCTTTCTGGAAGATAGGTGGACGATCCAATGACGACAAACCGTATGTCCGGTGCGATTCGGACGGCCACCATATCCTTTAATATGTCATCACCAATTCGGACTCCGGCATCAAAATTGCCCTCAACAATGTCGACAAAACCGTTCTGCTGCGACATTTCCACCTTGATATCCGAATATTTTTTTTAGTAACGGTGACAATCGTGGCCAGAGACATTCATGAATCATGTGATCTGATACCGTAAGTCTGACCAGCCCAGCCGGTGTATGGCGCAGTCTCTGAAGAGCTGTCACGCCCGCTTCAATGCGCGCAAGACCGGGTTCAAGCGTCAGTAATAATTGTTTACCGGCTTCGGTGACAGCCACCCGCCTGGTTGTACGCATAAGTAACGGCATGCCAACGCGCTCCTCGAGACGACGTATCGTGTGTGAAAGCGTGGATGCCGAAATCCCGAGGCGGACAGCAGCCCGTGAAAAACTGCACTCCTGTGCTACTGCCATGAATGCAACATAGTCATTAAAATCGTGACGCATACCGTTCCCGTTCAGGATCTCCGATAACATTATCAGAACCATTTAGGTTCATGATGCCGATTCTGTGAGCCATCAGGCAACCCCCCGTTCCGCTCATCCGATCATAATTTTTATAAATCTAGATATTGGTAAATCTCAATATGTGGAATAAAGTGTCGTGGTTCTGCGGCTACATCGGCCGAACGACGACATGCCAGGTCGTAAATGCTGAGACATGGCGTTTCAGTGATATTGAAAATTCGCTATATCAGGATATGTAATGAAGACGAAAAACCTGTTCTCTCCCACCAGACTAGGTCCCTACACCCTGAAGAATCGTGTTGTACTTCCGCCTTTAACCCGCTCACGGAGCTCACAACCGGGTGATATTCCGAACGAACTGATGGCTGAATATTACGCACAGCGCAGCAGTGCCGGGTTTATGGTGACCGAAGGAACACAAATCGAACCTCGTGGGCAGGGTTATGCGTGGACCCCGGGGATCTACAGCTCACGGCAAGTGGAAGGCTGGAAGAAAGTGACGCGGGCAGTGCATGAAAAAGAAGGCATCATTTTTGCCCAGCTCTGGCATGTCGGAAGAGTATCCCATAACTCCCTGCAGCCAGGTAACGCCTCGCCTGTCGCTCCGTCGGCGATACCGGCAGGGGAAAACGTTAAGGTATTCATCGAAACCGGGCCGGGAGAGGGGGCGCTGGCTACCGCTTCCTGCCCCCGCGCACTGGAAAAAGAGGAAATTAGTGAGATTGTCAGGATGTACGCCGGGGCAGCTCAGAACGCCCTTGATGCCGGTTTTGACGGTGTGGAAATTCACTGTGCAAATGGATACCTGGTTAACCAGTTCATGTCATCCCATAGCAACAAAAGAGAGGATGAATATGGTGGCTCATTACATAACCGGCTGCGGTTTCTGCGCGAAGTGACGCAGGCTGTCGCTGATGTGGTCGGTAAAGACCGTGTGGGAGTCCGTTTTGCTCCGCTCTTTCAGACCACGGATGAAGTAAGGGTCTATCTTGGCCTGGTGGAAGATGATCCCCATGAAACCTATACCGAAGCCGTTAAAATTCTTGAAGAAATCGGAATAGCCTATATTTCTCTTGCTGAAGCCGACTGGGATGATGCTCCCGAATTGCCTGAAGCATTCAGAGCTGAAGTCCGTAAATTATTCAGCGGTGTAATTATGTATGCCGGGCGATATACGCAAGAAAAAGCCGAACGGATTATCGGTGCTGGCTGGGGAGACATTATCGGATTTGGCCGCCCGTTCATAGCTAATCCGGATTTACCGCAGCGCCTTTATCATGAATGGCCACTGAATCCGGTCGATCCAACAACCATGTATGGTGGAACGGCAAAAGGCTACACAGATTATCCCGCCTTTGGCTAACCATTCTTATGAGCATCAGCTTTTCAAAAGCTGATGCTTAACGTAGAGAAGTATCGTAACATTGCAATTCCTCAATGCGACAAGTGACAGAGTTTATGCCTGATATTGATTTGAATGACGTGATTAAGGCGCTGGGAAACCCTGTTAGAAGAAAAATTCTGTATATGCTCAAGGAACCGAAAATACACTTCCATCAGCCTTATGCTGATGCGGACGAGTTCGGTGTGTGTGTCAGTATCATTCAGGAAAAGGTCGGGCTCTCACAGTCTACCGTTTCTCTTTACCTCTCAGCTCTTCAACGGGCACAACTTGTTACTTCTCAGCGCATCGGTCCCTGGACGTACTACAAACGTGACAATGATAAAATAAGGGTTGTTCTTGAGTTGCTGAAAAATACAATCTGATACAGGACTGAGCACATTCAGTGTAACAGTACCGGGGGTTCGTACTTGCGATCCCGGCAGGCATTCCATGAAAGCGCACTAATTCCTCAATATCAGGCTGCAGACCGGTCATAAGAGGCTAATAGTTTTGCAAAATATCCACCAGTTTGGGTCAAATCACTCTGTCGGTTGGTGTGCATACTCGGTGAAAGGACCTGCAGATATTTAAGATGGCGGATAGCTTGTTACAGTGCCGCTGATGACATTCCGACCCTGTTGCCGTCCGGGTAAGATAATACCTCTGACAGCGGTCATAAAAGCCCAACATAATTGTCTTTCGAGCCATATATTAATCGCTCATCGCGCTCTCTTTTTCGAAGAGGTGTCACTTAATCATGATCGGTCAGTACAAAAAGACAGTGCTTTTCCAAATCCCGGACGGTTGTATGCGAAAACGGTGAAGCTCAACAAATGGTGTCATCGCTGTGCAATGCTCTGCGGGCTCATTGTTTCAGTTAACTGTTTGGTTACAGCTTCAATGAAGTATTTCAGTTAATTCACAGCGAGGGTTTGAGGAAACCACGCTGTGATTACCCAACGCTCATCCGGAGCATCCGGATTGAACTGTCGCTGGAGCTTGTTGGGCGACACGATACTGGCCTCGCCTTTACATGCCCTCGGGCTCCGGTATCCGACCTGAGCCTTTATCCCGACACGTTTCATCAGTCGCCAGACTCTGTTCACTCCGCACTGTTGCCCGCTGTCCCGCAGATCCAGATGGATTTTGCGATAACCATAGACGCATCCCGATTCCAGCCAGAACTGTTTAATCTGTCCTGTCAGTCTCAGGTCTGCCTGATGGCGTTGTGAATGCGGCTGCTGAAGCCAGGCGTAAAAACCACTGGGATGTTCATCCAGCACCCGACAGAGCAGGCGAACAGGCCAGCAACAGGTGTTGTCACGAATAAAGGCGTACCTCAGTCGGACAGCTTTGCGAAGTACGCCGCGGCTTTTTTTAATATGTCCCGTTCGTCGGTAACCCGCTTCAGCTCTTTCTGAAGACGGCGGATCTCGGCCTGAGCATCTGACTGTTCTTTATTAGTGGAAGAATCCGGACCGTAGTTCTTTATCCAGGCGTAAAGGCTGTGGGTGGTGATATCGAGACGCGTTGCAACGCTGGCAACAGAATAACCGCGATCAACAACCTGTTTGACTGCTTCAATTTTAAACTCTTCGGGATAACGCTTACCGCTCATGGGCACCTCTCTTTAAGCCATCTTAAATGACTCTGAGGTGTCTGTTAAACCCGTGGCGATTCACCTCGCGTCCTTCCGTTCAGTATAGCCTCAGTCCCTGACACCACCCGAGAACGGAATGACGTCCCCTTTCTCCCTCCCGGTGTTGCGTTCAAGCTCCCTGACATACTGCTGTAAAAGTATAAGGTTATGTAACAGCTCTACATTTTCAGCCATCATCTTTTTGATTTCTTCCCTCAGCTCATTTCTCTGACGGCGATACTTTTCTTTCAGCTTGATCTGCTGCTCAATGCCCTGCTCATCAACCGGCGCGGTGCCCTGGCACGTTTTTTTCAGACTGCGGATAGCCTCCCTGACCTGCCTGTACTCAGGACAGTTATAATTCAGGGTGCCGTTTGCCAGCCCCGCTCGTTTTTCCACAGCATACTGGCTGATACGCTCCCCTGATAACATCAGTTCCCTCAGGGCCTGCTCTGCTCTTGCCTGTGTTTTTTTAACCCCCGACTGTTCGTTCGTCATGCTCTATTCATCCTTTTCAAAAAAGCGGACAGCATCTGCATAAAAATCTCTCTCAAGCATCAGAAAATCCCTGTCAGCCTGAGGAGCATTATTTCGCACGGCAATCTCCAGAAGGTTGTCATAATGAGCCATCCTGCGTTTCCACACGGGAACAGAATCAGCTCCGGCCAGCATGTTCTCACATCCCGGATTGCAGGACGCTGACTGAACAACCGCCTTAAACTCGCAGTCATGGCCATTCATGCAATAAAAACCGTTTCCAAGAGATACCAGTTTTTGCCCGCCTCGTTTAGCCATGCTCATCGCTTTTTTCAGTGTAGGAAACGTCATCTGATGTAAGTGCCCACCTCTCTGGGACATCAGTAACTTCCCGCCTTCGCCATAAAGCAGGCCTTCATGCTGATAAGAAACAGCCCTGGAAGCTGAGAGTTCGGTATCAACCCTTTCAATCTCGGCAGCGAATGCCTGAGGGATCGCCCGGCTAAAATGCGAAGCGTTGAGTGCACCGGACATATACCACTCCGTCATGCCTCTGATTAAGTGCTTAAACTGCCGGATAAGATCATTAGTAGAAATCAGATCAAGACGCCTGAGGTGTACAGCAAGTGAACGGCGAAACTGATGGGTTCGCAATGGCCAGAAAGCCCCCTCCCGAATCTCCATCGCAACGCGTTCATCATCACGTATGTTTGGATTTAAAAGCCTGAACTCATCAATATGGTCACGTCGGATGAACAGATGGTGTCTTTTCACAAATTTCTTTGCCCACTCAGTCTGGCGCTGCGTCCCCATAAAAGAGAGTTTTTGCTCCGAGAACCACGACCTGATATTTAAAGACAATGGAACATTGTCCAGCGTCTTCCCGTCCAGGCCTGTCATGATTTGATTAATTCTGCGTAAATGCTGAAAAGGCTTTTCCACATAGCGACAAACAACCCAGTCTTCGTGACTTCCACCTTCCGGGGCGAACTTATGCAACACCGAACGAAGTCCCAGGATATCACCATCATAAATCAGTGAACCGTGCATCACGCCAAGCACTTCGCTGTGTCTCATCCCCGACATGGCCTGTATCACATTCATGACTTTTAACGTCAGCTCAAAATGCCAGGTGTTCAGCTTTATGTGATCAACGCCAATAAAATCAGATCTCCAGCGCTTATTTTTATGTACCGAGAACCAGCCCTGCATCCCGGGGCCAAGTGTCGCGAAAAGCGCCCGAATTTCCCCGGCAACAATATTGTAGTAATACGCGGCCCGGTAATCCGGTATGCTTTTTGCTGTCCCTCTTTTACGGGCTTCCAGCATCGACGTATAGTAAGGCGAATCATAAAAACCGTTTATGATAGCGCACAGCCGGGAAAACCCGTCAAAATCGAAATCACTGATTTCAGCATCCAGTTCAGTAATCAGCCCTTCCCAGACAGACATCATAAGACTGAAAGGCATACAATATGTCTGGTTTGAATCATCCACACTGTTGTAACTGTCGAAGCTAATATCAGGAAAGTAACCGTATTTTCGAAGACGGGTATGACCTGTCAGCGAGATATCCGCCAGGTCCATAAAGTAATTACGTAATGTTCTTTCAGAACGCTTCCTGCCGTGCTCATCCTCCTCCTTCATCTTTACAATGAAAGCATTCCGGACAAGCGGAAAACGAAGCTGAAACAGACTGCGATACCCCATAGACTCAATAATACGGGCTCCCGCCACAATGTTTGCACATTTCCGGATCAGTGACTGCGTCTTCGCGGTCCTGCCGACAATCCAGAGCAGGCTGGCTGAGATGATTTTGGCTTCAAGACGCAGTTCAGGATCCCGTATGCCTGAAAAATTAACGGTTCTTAACGTTTCACCAATATGGGTTCTGACATAGCGATTGGTCCAGACATCATCCCTGAAATAAATATTCAGCGTCTCCTCATTGATAAAACGCATATCATGTTCATCTGAGCTGGCGATAACCAGGCAGTTATTCAGACGTTCAAAGCTTTTGTTTTCTAGTGCCTCACAGATGATATCCTCAGTCGGAAACTCATCCCCTGAACGAAGCGGCGTTCCGGCAGGAAACTCCGCCATTCGACTACGGCTTACCTCTTTTTTCTTCAAATCTGCCATACCGGAGCCACACCTTCTCGCTGAAGTTTAACGCGCGCTTTTTTCAGGGTCGCCTCATCTACCAGCCCAAGCCGTAAATCAATCTTCAGGAGTAACGTTTCATAACGCTCCACAGCATTGACCGAACCGATGTACAACGGTTTTCCATACTCGATAGCATGCCTGAATGACAGCAGGAGCCATACAGACTCCAGCGTTTCCACAACGCAACTTTTTGAACATTCGACACAATGAGAAAAATCCGCACAAGCCTTTGGTGTCCGGCCAAATCGTTTTTGCTTTTTTATAAAGCGCAATTCAATATCTGTAGGCGGCTCCTGCGATCGACATCCCAGGCCATTCAATAAAAGATCCACACCCTCATCGCTTCCACGCAGATCGATCCCCAGCTCATCAGCAACTTTTACCCGCTCGGATAACGCACGTGTCGCAATCCCCTGATTCATAAGCGTATCAAGTGCAGCACTGAAGTTTTCCTTCGCCCCCTGTGGGTTACCTGCAGCATAATTCCGCCTGTAAGTGCCCCAGTTATGCTGTGCTTTTTCCGCCGTAATCAGACCATTCTTTAATGTTCTGTCCGTATACTGCTCAGACGTTTTGCGCAAGCCAGAAACGGTAATTGATGGAAGCGAGGGATTAAGCTGCCGCATCGTGGCCCACGCCCCCTCAGAGTTAGAAAATTTAGTCAGATGACTGGGATTAAGAGAATAAAGCTTACGGAATTTCACCTGCGGCTCACTCAGAAACAGCGCCTGTACCGGAGGGAAGTTATCTGCGGAAACCAGATAGTTAACGATGTCGTCCCTGAGCCTGATAAAAGACAGAAACCAGTAATAGCCCGCACGTTTGGTCACATACTCCGATTTACCTATCGTCAGACGTATATACTTATTCGCTCTCCCCTTATAAACATAATCAGTGCTGATACCCTTTTCATCCAGATGTATATCATCCCGCGTCAGACCCAGAACCTGAGAGGTGTTTCCCCATGTGTGGTAACAGAACAGAAAAAAAGAAGTAAGAAAGTAATTTTCCAGAACGTCCCTGATGATGATCTCTGCCCTGCTGACCCCGTTCTCTCCCGGATACCGGAAATACGCTTCATAAACAGGTGCCAGCAAAGACGGTGAGAAATGCCGCACCCCTTTTTCCGATTTAGCGATATGCTCCCGGATACATCCCGCAAGGAACTCATTCATGGATGACAACTGCCTCAGGATCTCGGAAAGTTCATTCCTGGTATAGCTATCCCTTCCCTGCTGCTGATACGTTCCTTTCGGTAAGAATTCATATTCATACCGCCTCTGAATCTGCCCGCCCGTAAGCAAAAACCGGTTGACCACGGACAAGTAGTGTCTTGCCATCCTGACTGAAATTTTTCGCCGACGAATATCGTTCATGAGATGTTTAATATACATTTCAACGCCTTCAGCCGTGCCATAGTCATACTGATTGACTGACTGCCATATAAAAAACATATTGAGATAACGGAAAATGGTTAACCTTCCGGCGGGACGGTAAGACAGAAGAAATCGTTTCAGAGAGGCAATAAAATCGCGTTTTTCAGGGCGGGCAAGATGCGAATGTTCACTAAACCATCCGGGGAGCAACACATAATCTGAAAAATGAGCCTGAAGATAAACGTCAAGTAAATAATATCGGTTCAGATCCCGCTGAGTGATGTGTCCGCTGACCGTCTCCCATGACAGCACATTTTCGGCCATCCACGTTATCTGCGTTTCACTCCGGCTCATATATGGCTCCATCGCGACCTGCAGCACCGTCAATCAATGCGTCCATGACCCCGGCGACTGCATCAGAAATCTGGTTTTGCTGAAGAAAGACGATGTATTTCATCGTCGTATTTTCGCTTTTATGGCCCATCCAGTATTTTACTGTACCCAGCGCATTTGCGGCCTGATCGGGATAGCAACTCAGTGCCGAGCGTAAAAAATGGGTCGCAAACGTTGCCCGCAAATCATGGGGTTTATGTCTGAACACATTTCCCGGAGCAGACCGGGCCAGGCGATGGCGAAAACTGTACCAGCGGGAGTAAAAGGCTTTTTCAGACATCCGTTTCCCGTTTGCCATTAAAAATAAAGGCTCGTGCCGCCCTTCCCCACCCTGTCGTGCACGCCATTTTTGGATCTTCTTTTCATACTCCTCATCCGCCAGATAATCCAGAACCTGCTCGTACAATCGTCTGGTGATGAAGAGTTCTCGCGTCATCCCAAACTTCGTATGAACTCCGCATCTCGGACCAATATGAAGCCCCCTGATGGTCAACTCAGATACAGGGACACTGGCAAGGTACTCTTCAGTAAAGAGTGACGACGGCAGGGTCAGCATTTCATCCAGCCGTAGCCCACAATTTTTCATCAGCACAATCATTAAACTGAACAACCCGGACTCAGATTTCAGTGCCTCATCCAGGATATGAACCTCTGCATCATTCAGTGGGTTGATTGTCCTTTTTGTTGTGCTGGTTATCCTGATGGCAAGATCCGAACTTATCACCTTGCGTCGCCCGTCAACGACTTTTTCGACCAACGTAAAAAATGAGCTGGCAGCCAGCTCACCACACTTGCCCAGAAATACGTAAAACCGTCGGATAACGCTGATGTACACCGCCGCGGTGGATGAGGCGATGCGCCCCTGCCTTACGGCCCCCAGAAGATACTCCCTGAAGCCATATGTAGGGCTTTGGTATTTCAACGTTCCCGGGGTGAAAGGGTCAAGTCCGTTATCCTCCAGCCACCTTATCCAGCGTAAAAATGCCCGGGCTAAAGGCTTTAAATCCCTGGCCTGCAGGATAGCTTTATCCATAAGATAAAAGTGTACATATCGGCTCAGTTTTCGATTCTGGATGCCGCTAATATAAGGTATTTCAGCATACAGAAATCCGGGTTCAAATTTCAGTTTCGGCTCTGTTGCATCCAGTTTGCTGACACGCCCATAACGCGCATGAATGTTAGTGATTATCCTCACAGTCTGTCGCCCTGAAACGCCACCTCATGCCTACACTATAAATCCGGAAGAAGAAAAAACAAACAACCAGGTTGCCGGGAGTGAATATGCAAATCAGGAGGAAAGTAAAAGATGTAACGACACCATCACGATGCAATACATTGACCTCAACACGTTACCCGGACCATACGTGATAAACATCACAAATCCTTTGAGTGAAGAACTTAAGATGTGATTTTCATTTCCCGGCACAAACCGTGCCCTTAAAAAACAGGCAACGGATACATCTTAATGCCAGAAGTAAACCTTAATTGATTGAATACAGCCTGAGTCCATTGCAAAAATAACACACAGGGTAAATTCGCATATACAGAACCCAACGAAAAGCAAAAGAAACCTGTAACACATTTCGTTTACCTGTCACTTTCAATTGTAAAAGCCAGCAGAAAAAGCGCATATAACTATATTTATCCCTGCGGGGACTTTTGTTTGTGCTATATATTTTTTACAGAGAACCGCAACGCGTCCAAACACAAGAATATATTTACCTCTGGAAAATGGTCTGACTCCCTTTCACGTGGTTGTAGTGACCTGTTCTGTGATTCATGTAATGTCTTTTCTGGATGAGGAAAATATGTCATCACTGATATTTTATACAGACGAAGCACAAGCACTGATTGTAACAGATACCCTTGCCGTCACCGATAATGGGGAGCCGTTATCTTTTGTTTCCAAAGCAGGTTACATCCCCCAGCTAAGAACCATCATAGCAGGAACGGGGGCAGGTGGATTTTCTAACACCTGGTTGCTTGAAGCATCAACCAGAATGGTCGTATCAGGTATACAAAATCTCAATTATCATACATCGGCCTGTCTAAGGAGGCTGTGGAAACAATACAAGCATGACCATGCAATTCCCTCTTCTTCAACGGTGACAACCAGTGTTTATCAGTTCGCAATTTGCGAGGAAACAGGAAATATCGTTTCGTTCGCCTATCGCTCAGTCCATGATTTCGAATCAGAGCAATTACAATACGGAACAGGAGTAAAACCTGAGTGCCAAATCTTGGATGGGGATTTGTTGCAGACAATTCCTGTAATGATGAATGAACAAAGGGCTATACAGGCGACATACCCACACCCGGAACGGATCCATATTGGCGGTGAGATGATTGCGCATTATCTGACATCATCTATGTATCAATGCTTTAAGATTGGGGAATTTGAGGATTTCAGAACTCAGGGAGAGTATATATTGAGCAGGATTTAGGCAAAACGCGGTTCAGATAAAGTGCTTTTAACAGGCTTGCTGAACATTAAAAGGATATCTCTCAATTACGATGAATAGCTTGAATTCTAAAAATAGAAAAGTAGAGTTTAACTCTAAATACATAAAAACAAGAGTAAATGAGCACCCGCCGAAGCAGCCACGCATGATGTTGATTGAGAAACGGATCATCTCGTACGCCGGAATACGGCTGTTGCCATATGACGGATGCGGCACACGCTTGTACGGCAGAGCAAAGACGCTGTCCATCTCTTCGGTAGAGAGCGGGATCGCCGGTGGGTTAACCCAGATATAGCGCTCGCCGTGCTTTTGCATCAGCGCTCGCGCGCAGCCGGGGTTGGTTTCATGGTGTAAGATGCGCGATGCGTGGGCGTAGAGTACTTTATCGCTTTTTACTTTTTCGTAAGACGGCAGCAGCACATAGGTTTTTTCCCACGGCTTCGGACGCGGCGGCTGCACCACCACGGCCTTTGCTTCCGCTTTCTTCGGCTCAACCGGTTTGTTATCCGCGCACGGTAGATCGTCACCGTACGGATGTGGGATAGGGTCGATTTTGCCCGGCATATCGATAATGCGGGAATCCACCCCGCTCCAGCCCGGCAGCGCCTCTTTCACCATGATCGCGGTGTTGCGCACGTCGCGGATCTCGCTGACCGGTTCACCCTGCGCCAGGCGATGCGCCACTTCCACCAGCGGACGCTCGCCGTTGCCAAAGATCAGCATGTCGGCTTTCGAATCCACCAGCACCGAACGGCGCACGGTATCTGACCAGTAGTCGTAGTGTGCGGTGCGGCGCAGGCTCGCCTCGATGCCGCCCAGGATCACCGGCACGTCTTTCCATGCTTCTTTGCATCGCTGGGTGTAGACGAGGGTCGCGCGATCGGGACGTTTACCCGCCACGTTGTCAGCCGTATAAGCGTCGTCATGGCGCAGCTTACGGTCGGCGGTATAGCGGTTGATCATCGAGTCCATGTTGCCCGCGGTCACGCCGAAGAACAGGTTAGGCTTGCCCAGACGCATAAAGTCGTCTTTGCTGTTCCAGTCAGGCTGGGAGATGATCCCCACGCGGAAGCCCTGGGCTTCAAGCATACGGCCACAGATCGCCATGCCAAAGCTCGGGTGATCGACATACGCATCGCCCGTTACCAGAATGATATCGCAGCTGTCCCAGCCCAGTTGATCCATCTCTTCCCGGGACATCGGCAGGAACGGCGCCGGTCCAAAGCAGGCTGCCCAGTACTGGGGCCAGGAGAAGAGGTCGCGATCCGGCTGGATCAGGGAAATAGCGCTCATAATGCTTCCGAAGAAAAAATAGACAAAAGGAGCGGGATTATACGCTGGTTTACCGGGGGAAATGAAGGGGTATTGTGCGGGCTGTTGCCCTCACCCCAACCCTCTCCCACAGGGAGAGGGAGAAAGCGTTTTATGGTGCCGGATTCACCAGCATCTGCCCTACCGATCCCCTGTCCATCATCTCCAGCGTCTGGCTGTGGAACAGGAACGGGAAGTGCGGCCAGGAAGGCTGGCCGTAGTAGACGAGCAGTTCGACCTGGCCATCCACCCAGACGGTATCTTTCCAGCCCCTGTCTTCCGGGAACGGCATCGCCCCGTTGACGTTGCGGATCAGGAATGACACCCCTTCAATATGGAACGACTGCGGCATCTCCGAGCGGACGGTCCAGCGCTCCCATGTTCCCTGTTGGGCGGTGATATCAATGCGGTTTACGTCCCACAGCGCACCGTTGATGCCCGGATCGTCGCCAAGGCTGATATCGCGACTGCGTACTGCCGGGCCGGTCACAATCTCCTGCGGCAGCAGGCGCATCGGCAGACTGTCGGTCACCAGCGGCAACAGGCCGGTCGGGCGTAGCGTGAGCACCAGCGTGGAGACCAGAACGCTCGACGGTTCAAAGAAGCCGCGAATACGGTCAACAATGCTTGCCGCTTCGCCGCAGGTCACGGACACTTCATCCCCGTTGGTCATATCCACGAGGATCTCACGACGTTCGCCCGGTGCGAGCGCCAGCTGTTTTACCGACACCGGCGCAGGTAATAATCCCTGATCGCCTGAAATCACGTGCAGCGCGCGGCCGTCGCTCATCTGCAACTGATAGCGACGCGAGTTAGAAGCATTCAGCAGACGCAGGCGCACCCAGCCACGAGACACTTCAACATACGGGCTTTGCGCGCCGTTAACCAGCAGCGTATCGCCCACAAAACCACCGCTGCCCGGCTCGCTGTACTCCGGCGTGCCGAAGTTATCCAGCCGCTTGTCCTGAATAATGATCGGGAAATCATCAACGCCGTAGTGATTCGGGATCGGCAGCGTTTTGCTGACCTCATCTTCAATCAGCCACATTCCGGCCAGGCCGTTGTAGACCTGCTGGGCGGTGCGGTTCGGGGTGTTGGCGTGATACCACAATGTCGCCGCGCTCTGACGAATCGGGAGGACGGGCGCCCAGTCGGCATTCGGCGACATCATGCGTGCCGCGCCGCCAATCAGCGGCCCCGGCACCTGCAAACCACTGACGGTCATCGCGACATTTTCCGTCGTACGGTTACTGTAGATGAGCTTAACGTCATCGCCATTCCACACGCGAATGGTCGGCCCGAGGTAGCGTCCGTTAATGCCCCATACCTGCGCGCGCGTTCCCTGGGTAAAGGACCAGTGGCTACGCTGAAGCGTGAGGAATAGCGGCTGCCCGCGACGGGATTCAATCAACGGCGGAATAGGCAGCGGCTGTTGCTGCCCGGCGGCGCTGGCTGTACGCGGCATCGCACCCGCACAAAGGGCGATACCCGAAGCCTGAATAAACTGACGCCGACTGAGTGACATATAAGCTCCATCTGAAACGACTAACAACGCGGGAATTCGTTTTCCCTTACACGACACCGGGTCAAATCTTACCGGCGGCTTCTCGCTCTGCAACTTCTTTATCGAGCTGCGCAATATGCTGAGCCATCAGCTCGCGGCAGTGCGTGGCCAGCTCGCGCACCTGGTCTTTACCGTATTTTGAGGTATCTACCGGCGGCAGCATTTCGACAATGACCAGTCCGTTATTCAGACGGTTAAGATTAATCTTATTCGATGTATTGGAAACACACACGGGAATAATTGGAACGCCTGCCGCAATTGCAGCATGAAACGCGCCGGTCTTAAACGGCAGCAGGCCGCGACCACGGCTGCGCGTCCCTTCCGGGAACATCCAGATGGAAATCCGGCGCTTTTTAAACTGATCCACCACTTCCGCAATGGTGCCATGCGCTTTGGCGCGGTTGTTACGGTCAATCAGTAAGTTACCGGTGAGCCAGTACAGCTGACCGAAAAACGGGATCCACAGCAGGCTTTTTTTACCCACGGTTACGGTCGGCGGAAGAACAATATTTGAGGCCGTCACCATATCGTAGTTGTTCTGATGGTTAGCGATATAGATGGCGTTACCGAAATTCTCCGCCCCTTCAGGCAGACGCTTTTCAACCTTCAGGCCAAATAGCGGCGCAAGACGACCAAACATGTGGCCAAACGTCGCGACATGCTTTGGGTTACGCGGGCTGAACAGGCAATAAATCGATCCGAAAATACAGACCAGAATGCAATAAATAACGGTAAGAATGAGACGAACAATGTATAGCATAGCGACCTCTGAAGCCCTGACAGCTGACAATTATACTTCACCTGTGGCCAGGTAAGGACTTTATTACGAGCGCGTATTGTTAATCGCAACGCACGAATTAACAACGTTTTTACGGGAAATTTTATGGTAATTCCCCCTCCGGAAAGAGGGGGGATGAAACAGGTTACTCTTCGCTGTCGTCCGCTTTGCTGCGCGCCGGCGAGTCGATCTCCACGCGGTCAATTCGCTGGAGGCCGCGCATCAGTGAGCCGCGACGCCCACGCTCACCCACCACCTTCTGCAACTCTTCCGGACGCAGTTTGATTTTACGCTTGCCGACATGAATGGTCAGGGTGCTCTGCGGCGGCAGCAGGAAGAGATGCGCGAGGCCATCGACGCCTTTTGCCGCTTCCGCTGACGGGATACTGATGATCTTGTTGCCCTTCCCTTTCGACAGCTCCGGCAGATCGCTGACCGGGAACATCAGCATGCGTCCGGCAGCGGTGATCGCCAGCAGCATGTCGCTTTCGTTCTCGATGATCAGCGGCGGCATGACGTGTGCGTTATCCGGCAGGCTAATCAGCGCCTTACCAGCACGGTTACGCGACACCAGATCGTTGAAGGTACAGATAAAGCCGTAGCCCGCATCAGACGCCATCAGCAGTTTTTGATCGTCGGCCTCCATCAGCATATGGTCCACCGTGGCGCCCGGCGGCAGCGTCAGCTTGCCAGTTAGCGGTTCGCCCTGGCCGCGCGCAGACGGCAGCGTGATCGGGTCGATGGCGTAGCTGCGGCCCGTGGAGTCGATGAATGCCACCGGCTGGTTACTCTTGCCCTTCACCGCCGCCTTGAAGCTGTCACCGGATTTGTAGCTCAGACCCGGCGCGTCGATATCGTGGCCTTTGGCGCTACGTACCCAGCCGCTCTGGGAAAGCACGATGGTCACCGGCTCGGAAGGCAGCATGTCGTGCTCGTTCATCGCCTTCGCCTCTTCGCGCTCGTGCAGCGGAGAACGACGGTCGTCGCCAAAGGCGTCGGCATCGGCCTGCAACTCTTTCTTCAGCAGGGTGTTCATCTTGCGCTCGGATGCCAGAATCGCCTGAAGCTGATCGCGCTCTTTTTCCAGCTCGTTCTGCTCGCCGCGGATCTTCATCTCTTCCAGTCTGGCGAGATGGCGCAATTTCAGTTCGAGGATCGCTTCGGCCTGGGTTTCGCTGATGCCAAAGCGCGACATCAGGGCAGGCTTAGGTTCGTCCTCGGTACGAATGATCTCGATCACTTCGTCAATGTTGAGGAACGCCACCAGCAAACCTTCGAGGATATGCAGGCGCTTAAGCACTTTTTCCAGACGATGGTTCAGACGACGGCGCACCGTATCGCGGCGGAAGGCCAGCCATTCGGTGAGGATCTCCAGCAGGTTTTTCACCGCCGGACGACCGTCCAGACCAATCATGTTCAGGTTGATGCGGTAGCTTTTTTCCAGATCGGTAGTGGCGAACAGGTGGTTCATCACCTGCTCCATGTCCACGCGGTTAGAGCGCGGCACGATCACCAGACGGGTCGGGTTTTCGTGGTCCGATTCGTCGCGCAGGTCGTCCACCATCGGCAGCTTTTTATTGCGCATCTGGGAGGCGATCTGCTCCAGCACCTTCGCACCGGACACCTGGTGCGGCAGCGCGGTGATCACCACGGCCCCGTCTTCTTTGGTCCACACCGCGCGCATGCGCACGGAGCCACGGCCGTTCTGGTAGATTTTGCGGATTTCCGCGCGCGAGGTGATGATCTCGGCTTCGGTCGGATAGTCCGGCCCCTGCACAATATCCAGCAGATCGTCCAGCGAGGTTTTCGGCTGCTCAATCAGGGTGATGGCGGCTTTTGCCACTTCACGCAGGTTGTGCGGCGGAATGTCCGTCGCCATGCCCACGGCGATACCGGTCGTGCCGTTCAGCAGGATGTTCGGCAGACGCGCAGGCAGCATCTTCGGCTCCTGCATCGTACCGTCGAAGTTTGGCACCCAGTCGACCGTCCCCTGCCCCAGCTCGCCCAACAGCACTTCGGCATATTTAGACAGGCGGGATTCGGTATAACGCATTGCCGCGAAGGATTTCGGATCGTCCGGCGCCCCCCAGTTCCCCTGGCCATCCACCAGCGGATAGCGATAAGAGAACGGCTGGGCCATCAGCACCATCGCTTCATAGCAGGCGCTGTCGCCGTGCGGATGGTATTTACCCAGCACGTCGCCGACGGTACGGGCGGATTTCTTAAACTTGGCGGTAGCATTCAGTCCCAGTTCGGACATCGCATAGACGATGCGGCGCTGAACGGGCTTCAGGCCATCCCCGATAAACGGCAACGCCCTGTCCATGATGACGTACATGGAGTAGTTCAGGTAGGCGTTTTCCGTGAATTCATGTAGCGCGAGGCGCTCTGCCATATCGCTCATTACGTGTGATTCCTCAACTCAGAAACCGATGGGTTTCAGGCAATATTGCCGCAGATACTACCTCATCTGGCGAGTTGAGTCACAAAGAAAAAGGGCCGCATAAGCGGCCCTTTCCGGGTTATTTGTTCAGCTTGATAACCTGCTTCACGTCGATTTCAAACTCGTTCCAGTCTTTATCGATTTTACCCTGGAGTTCGACTTTATCCTGCGGGCTGACGGTCACGCCGTTCCAGCGCTTGTGGTCGATCTCCACCACCACCGTGCCGCTCTCATCGCGGAAGGTGTAACGGTCATCGGACAGGCGCTCGGTAATGTTCCCGCGCAGCTTCACCCAGGCATCGTCCTTCAGGTCTTTCACTTTAGCCGCGGTGGTGAGGTTGGCGTTGTTATCGACAAAGCCACCCTGCTGGGTTTGCGTCTGGTTCTGTGTCGCAGATGGGCCAGAGAAGCCACCCTGTGCAGCAAAGACAGGGGCCGTGGTCATCATCATGATGGCAGCAATTGCAGCGAATTTTTTCATCTTTATCTCTCCCTTTAATGTCGTTTCACAATCCATTAAACAGGGTAAACCTTAACAACTTCTTAAGGGGAAAATTTATTTATTTTTACTGTACAGCAGGCGCTTGCAGAAGGTTTACTGACGGCATCAAGGAGGAAATATGCGCATTTTACTGGTAGAAGACGACAGGCTCATCGGCGACGGCATCAAAGCGGGCTTAAGCAAAATGGGCTTTAACGTGGACTGGTTTACCGACGGTAAAACCGGGCAGTCGGCCCTGTACACCGCGCCGTATGATGCCGTGGTGCTGGACCTGACGCTGCCAGAAATCGACGGGCTTGAGATCCTGCGCGCCTGGCGCGAAAGCGGTAAGAGCGAACCGGTGCTGATCCTGACCGCGCGGGATGCGCTGAATCAGCGCGTCGAAGGGTTACGCCTGGGGGCGGATGATTACCTGTGTAAGCCGTTCGCGCTGATTGAAGTGGTGGCCCGCCTTGAAGCGCTGGTGCGCCGCAGCCACGGTCAGGCGCGCAGCGAGCTGCGTCACGGCAAGGTCACGCTCGATCCGGCAAGCCTTGTCGCCACGCTGGAGGGCGAAACGCTGGTGCTCAAACCCAAAGAGTTCGCCCTGCTGGAGCTGCTGATGCGCAACGCGGGCCGCGTGCTGCCGCGCAAGACCATCGAGGAGAAACTCTACAACTGGGATGATGACGTCTCCAGCAACGCCGTCGAAGTCCACGTTCATCATTTACGCCGCAAGCTCGGCAGCGAATTTATCCGCACCGTGCACGGCATCGGTTATACCCTGGGTGACGCATGAAACTGACCCAACGCCTGAGCCTGAAGCTGCGCCTGACGCTCCTCTTTTTGCTGCTGTCCCTGGCGGCCTGGTTTGCCGCAAGCGTGGTGGCCTGGCACCAGACGACCGACAAGCTCGATAAGCTGTTCGATACCCAGCAGATGCTGTTTGCCAAACGGCTGCTGACGATGGACGTGGACGAACTTCGCGCCCCGGAACGCATGCGCGAGGTACCGAAAAAAGCCAAACACGGCCATCTGGACGACGATGCGCTGGCCTTCGCAATCTTCACCGCCGACGGCAGCATGGTGCTTAACGACGGCGAAAACGGGCGCGACATACCTTACCTCTACCGCCGGGACGGGTTTGATGACGGTCGGTTGCAGGATGACAACGACGAATGGCGTTTCCTGTGGCTGACTTCTCCGGACGGGAAATACCGCGTGGTGGTTGGCCAGGAGTGGGAGTACCGACAGGATATGGCGCTGGACGTGGTCAGCTCGCAGCTGACGCCGTGGCTGGTGGCGCTGCCCGTCATGCTTTTGTTGCTGATTGTTCTGCTGAGCCGGGAACTGAAACCGCTGAAAAATCTGGCGCGGACCCTGCGCTCGCGCTCGCCGGATGCGACCGATACGCTGCCCACCCACGGCGTGCCGACGGAGGTTCGCCCGCTGCTTGATGCGCTTAACCATCTTTTCGCCCGTACGCAGGAGATGATGGCCCGCGAGCGCCGCTTCACCTCGGATGCCGCCCATGAGTTGCGCAGCCCGCTGGCCGCGCTGAAGGTGCAAACCGACGTGGCGCAGCTTTCCCTGGACGATCCCGGGGCGCAGTCTAAAGCGCTGGGGCAGCTGCATGCGGGCATCGACCGCGCCTCCCGGCTGGTGGACCAGCTTCTCACCCTGTCGCGCCTGGATTCACTGGATAATCTTGATGACGTCGAACCCGTGATGATGGCCGATTTGCTGCAATCCGCGGTGCTGGATATCTGGCATCCGGCGCAGCAGGCGGGCATTGATATTCGGCTCAACGTCAACGCGCCCGAGGTGATGCGTCACGGACAGCCGCTACTGCTGAGCCTTCTGGCGCGTAACCTGCTGGACAACGCCGTTCGTTACAGCCCGCGCGGCAGCGTGGTGGACGTGACGCTGCATACCCAAAGCTTTACCGTGCGCGACAACGGCCCGGGCATTTCTTCCGATGCGCTGGCGCGTCTCGGCGAGCGCTTTTATCGTCCACCGGGCCAGGACGCCACCGGCAGCGGTCTGGGGTTGTCTATCGTCAAGCGTATCGCGGCGTTACATGGGATGCGCGTCTCGCTGGGCAATGCGCCGGAAGGGGGCTTTGAGGTGACCGTCAGCTGGCAGCCATTATTGCGCTGAGCGCAAAAGACTTTGCACATTCTGCTTATTTTTCCGCTCCGTCCTCGCGCGTAGAATACCCGGCATACTCTCAGCATCGAGGACAAATAATGAGCAACATTCTGATTATCAACGGCGCGAAAGAATTTGCGCACTCTAAAGGCCAGCTCAATGACACCCTGACCGAGGTCGCGGATGGTTTCCTGCGCGACGCCGGACATGATGTTAAGGTCGTGCGCGCGGACAGCGATTACGACGTGAAGGCCGAAGTGCAGAACTTCCTGTGGGCCGACGTGGTTATCTGGCAGATGCCGGGCTGGTGGATGGGCGCACCGTGGACCGTGAAAAAATACATGGACGATGTGTTTACCGAAGGTCACGGTTCGCTGTATGCCAGCGACGGCCGCACCCGCTCAGACGCGTCTAAAAAATACGGTTCCGGCGGCCTGATTCAGGGCAAGAAATACATGCTCTCCCTGACCTGGAATGCCCCGCTAGAAGCGTTCACTGAGCAAGATCAGTTCTTCGAAGGCGTGGGCGTAGACGGCGCGTATCTGCCGTTCCACAAGGCGAATCAGTTCCTGGGTATGGAGCCGCTGCCGACCTTTATCGTCAACGACGTAATTAAAATGCCGGACGTCCCGCGCTATATCGCAGAATATCGCAAGCATCTCGCGGAAATTTTTGCTTAACTGGTAGCCTGGAATTAGAAGGAGTTAATTATGCTTACCGTTATTGCTGAAATCCGTACGCGTCCTGGCCAACATCACCGCCAGGCGGTACTGGATGAGTTCGCGAAGATCATCCCGACCGTACTGAAAGAAGAAGGCTGCCACGGCTACGCGCCGATGGTGGACGCCGCCACCAGCGCAAGCTTCCAGGCGACCGCGCCAGACTCAATCATCATGGTTGAGCAGTGGGAAACCGTCGCGCACCTTGAAGCGCATTTGCAGACCTCGCATATGAAAGCGTGGAGTGAGGCGGTAAAAGGTGACGTGCTGGATACCCATATCCGAATTCTGGAGCAAGGGGTTTAAGGTTCGTGGAATTTGCCGGGTGGCACTGCGTTTACCCGGCCTTCAACTTCCCTCCCAGGCCCGGTAAGCGTTAACGCCGCCGGGCTTTTTTTATCACCTTAACATTCAACTGCTATGCTTATTCTGACTTCATGTTTAACAGGAGGATGGAATGGGACTTTTTAACTTCGTAAAAGAAGCAGGCGAAAAGCTGTGGGATAACCTGACCGATCATAAAGGTCAGGGCGACAAAATTACCGAGCACCTCAAGAAACTCAACATTCCCGGTTCCGATAAGGTTCAGGTTAACGTCACTGACGGCAAGGCCAGCGTGACGGGCGACGGGCTGACGCAGGAGCAGAAAGAAAAAATCCAGGTCGCCGTCGGCAACATCGCGGGCGTCAGCGAAGTGGAGAACAATATCACCGCAACAGATGCCAAAGATGAAGCCACCTACTATACGGTGAAATCCGGCGATACCCTGAGCGCAATCTCTAAAACCGTGTACGGCGATGCCAACCAGTACAATAAGATTTTTGAGGCTAACCGCCCAATGCTCTCCAGCCCGGATAAGATCTATCCCGGTCAGACGCTGCGTATTCCGAAAGCGTGATCGATAAGTCGGGGGTTACCCCCCGACTGTTTTTACCAGTACAGTTTCCAGCTCTGCGTAAAACGCACCAGTGCCTCAACGTAGAAGTAATCGCCCCAGCTCGCGCACTCATCCACGCCTTTATTGCTCGCCAGGTGATACACCGAGTGCTTAAGCAGCCCGTTGCCCTTCTCTTCTTTGCCCATCAGATAGTGCTTTGTCAGCGAGGACATAATCCCTTTCGCCCATTCGAGGTAACGTTCGCGATCCGGATCTGTGACCGGCAGATGTTTCACCAGCTCCAGCAGTCCACACACCGCAATTGCCGCCGAGGAAGAGTCACGCAGTGCGTCGGTGCCCACCAGCGCCAGATCCCAGTGGCAGACGTAGTCTTCCGGCAGGCGATTGAGGAAGTAGTTCGCCAGCCGCTTTGACAGGGCGATCATCGTTTCGTCGCCGGTATAGATATAGCTCAGCAGGAAACCGTAGATCCCCCACGCCTGCCCGCGCGACCAGCAGGAGTCGTCGGCGTAGCCCTGCTGGGTGTTGCCGTAGCGCGGTGCGCCGGTTGCCACATCCATATAGTAGGTGTGGAAGGTGGAGGCATCGTCACGAATGAGGTATGTCGCGGCCTGCATCACGTGAGCTTTTGCGGCGTCGGCAAAGCGCGGATCGCCCGTCTGCTCCGTTGCCCAGTAGAGCAGCGGCAGGTTCATGTTGCAGTCGATGATCATCCGCCCGGCCTGCTCCGGATCGGAGAGATCGCCCCACGCCTGGATGATTTTCGCCTTCTCGTGGAAGCGTTCCAGCAGGGCTTCCGCCGCCAGCAGCGAGAAGCCGCGCGCCTCGCGGTTTCCGGTCAGCCGCCACGCGGCTACGCAGGAGAGCGTGTAGAGGAAGCCTAAATCGTGGGTGTTGGTGTCGTTGCGCCCGGCGATGCGCAGGCCAAACGAGCGCACGTGTTTTTCCGCCATCGCTCGGAATTTTTCCTCGCCGCTCATCTCCCATGCCAGCCACAGCTGCCCGGTCCAGAAGCTGGTGGTCCACTCCACGTTGTCAGTCAGCGGATAAAAACCGTTCTGGCAGGTTTCCGCCGGGAATTTGTCGCCGAACTCCGTTAAATGACGGCTAATCAGGTCGAGAACGTGGCTGCGCGCCGAATTCAGTTCATCGCTGAATGCGCGGGAGTCAACGGGCGCAACGATAACAGGCAGACGTTCTTCTTTGATACGACTTAACATATTTCGGTTCCTTCTTTGACGGCGTAATTTATCGTGTTGACGTTTCTGCTACGTTCAGCGCACGAGCCCCGCGCCATTTGCTCTGACAGGCGGATAACGTAAAAGCAGAAATAAGGGTAAAGGTCAGCGCCGTTGCGCCCATGATGATATAGGTGTGCTCAAAGCCAATACGGTCATACATATAGCCGGCAGGGGAAGAGACCACCACGTTGCCAACGTAGAGCATCGCCTGATAGCCGAGTAAATACATGGTGGCATTGACGCGCTTGTCGAAATGCTCGGCGATATATTTAAATACCGACACCAGCAGGAGACAAATTTCCAGACCGTACAGCGGCTTAAGCACTGAAATTAACAGGTGTGAATCACACATGCCGGAAATAATCAGACGCGCCCCAACCACCAGCCCGACAATTAACAGCCCGCGTTTGGCGCCAATAAAGTTCACAAACAGCGGGACCACCATATACATGACAAATTCCATGCCCGACTGTACGGTCCCGAGATAGCCGAATACGGCGTTGCCCTCATGAATATCATCGAAGAAGGTGACGAAATAGCGCGAGAATTGCTGCTCAGCGATAAACATCATCCACGCCACGCCCGCCACGTACAGGCAGAAAGCCCAGAATTTGCGGTTACGCAGCAGGGCGTAAACGTCGGACGGGGCAATTTTCTCTTTCGTCAGCACCTCGCCTGCGTGAGCGGAGTTAGTGTTCACTTTCAGGCTCAGCAGGACAATCAGCATCACCACCGACGCCACGCTGCCGAGAATAAAGTTATACGCCGGTGAGAGGTTGAACAGCAGGCCGGAGAAAGATGACGCCACCGCCCAGCCGAGCGATCCCCACATACGGATCTGCCCGAACTCCATGCCATTCAAACGGCTAAAGCGGTCGGAATAAGATTCACACGCCGCCACGCCCGCGTACCAGGCAAAGCTTAAATAGAGCGCGCCGATAATAATCCCCAGCAGGGTATTAGACATTAACAGCGGCTGGTAAACATAAATAAAGAATGGCGCCATCAGGGCCGACATGATCACCACAAAATAGAGCAGATATTTGCTCATGCCGATCTTATCGAGAATATAGCCGTAGATCGGCTTGAGAATAACGGAGAATATCCCGTTCACCGCAAAGACGGTTCCAATCACCGATCCGCTCAGGTTGGCTTTCTGACCGAGCCAGATCGCCAGCAGACCAATACTGGCAGACCAGGTAAAGAAATAGAGAAAGATAAAGCTGCTGATTTTGTAATATTCAGTTCTGTTGGTTGTCGATGTGCTTTTCATATCATCCTCGCCGGGGTGTAGGGCCAGATTTTTATAATGTGAACGCCAGCTTACGTTCGCTTCCGGGTTCGCTAATCACGACCTGGTTATGGGTTATATTCAGCTGCGGCGTCGCCGCAGCAGGCTGTTTTCCGCCAGCCAGAACGGCGCAACAGAGCCAGCTTTCCCCTTGCGGGAGGTCAGCTTTTAACAGCGGAATGGAGGCGCACTCCGCAAACATAATGCTGCTGTTCGGCGGCGTGACGATGCTGTCTGGCTGGCGCTGAATGATCGGCGAAAGATCGACAATGACGCTGCTGCCGTTTTCAGCCAACAGATAACAACCGCGTTCGCGCACCTGGTGGGCGGTTTTCATCACCGCAAAGCCGCCCTCGACGGTTTGCAGAGTGCGCGCGCTGTTGATACGGTGCAGGCGCAGGTGCCACTCCCCGAACGGGATCTGCCAGGTCGCAATCTGCACGTCGCGCCACGGCGACCAGCGCGAGAAAATGTAATTTTCATCCACCCGAACCTCGTCGCACTCGCGACGACCGCGGAAATAGTCATCTCCGTCCGCCAGCAGCAGCATGGAATCGCAGGCGGCATGCTTCAGGCCAAAACGCCCGCGCTCAAGGGTGAATCCGAAGCGGCTGGAGTAGGCAAATTTGGTGTATTTCGCTTCGGTGTTGACGTAGTTGTTCAGCTCCAGCTGACCGGCGGTGAGCATGACGACGTGCTGCGAATCTTTCGAATGCATCAGGATCTGCTGCGCATGCGGAATCACATGTTTTCCAGCAAGCGCGGGCAGCGGTTGTTCTTCCGCCTGCCAGAACGGGTGTGCTTCCGGCAGCGCCAGGATCAGATAGGTTTTCAGCGCCCAGTACGGTGAACCGGGGGAGTTGTAATCCTCGCACATCGCCAGGTTCGGATACGCAAACCCCAGGGTAAGAATACCGTCGCGATCGACAATCGACTGCTGCTGCCACCAGCGCAGATGCCGCAGCACAATGCCCTTCACGATGCCCGGTGTGAAGACGTCCAGTTGAGAAAAGGCCACCGCGCTCCAGAAGGCAACCATGGCAAAGCGGTAGGTCAGGCTGCGGCCAAACGGCACCGAGGCGCCATCGGCGGCGGACCAGTAGATAAAGTCTTCCGCGAACAGACGCGAGCGCTCGCGCAGCACCTTCGCCCTCGCCTCGTCGTCACTCAGCGTGGCGTAAATCAGGCCGTAGAAATGGAAAGCCATGGAGATGTAGTAATCTTTCGGGCGGCCGGGACCGTCGGAATACCAGCCGTCGCCGAGGTAGTAGGCGTCCATCAGCGCAAAGCGGTGGTCAATGGCGGCCCGATCGTACGGCAGGCCGGCGCGCTTAAAGCCGAGCTGGACCATAATGGCAAAATAGTTCCAGTTGCTGTCCGGCATCTGCGCGTCGGTGATTTGGTTGAGCCACGCGTGCAGGTTCATCACCTCGCGCCCGGTAAAGTGCGCGGTGAGTTTATCCCCCAGCAGTGCGAGCCCCAGACCGTAGGCCGCCATCTCCACCAGACGCTGATCGTACGGGCCGGTTTCACCCCAGTAGCCGCTGCTTTGCGGGTCGGTACCAAGCTTAATGGCAGTAAGGTACTTCTCGCTGAACGGCGTGCTTTCGCCAGATGCCATCAGCGGAAACAGCCCCCACAGCGCGCGAGAAAGTCCCTCCATCTGCGCAATATCCGCTGTGTAATGGGCGCAGGTGTCGCCCAGCGGGAATCGTGAACGGTTCGCCGGAAATTGCGTGTCCAGCGCCTGTAAAAGTGCATTCAACGACGCCACTACCTCCTGGCGTGAAGACAACGGATTTGATTTTTCTTTGTTTGCCGCCCACATCGGTTCGCCCTCGTAATCAACTGCGGCAAAGCATAGTGAATCCGCAAGGGGCAGAAATGTTAGCCATGTCACAGGCATGAACGATGAATAAACCTCCAGTTGAGAAAATTTAAAAAGGTGGTTTATAAAGACGATCAGACGGGAAAAAGTTGAGTTTTATTGCACTATGCGCGACACGCCGACATCCGACCTTCTGGAACTGATCGCCCTGAATGATACCGTGGCCTCGTTCAGCCGCCTGTTTGCCAATACGGTGCGCTACCATCACTGGCATCAGTGTCTGGAGATCCTCTATGTGGAAGAGGGCTTTGGCGTGGCGATTGTCGATAATCGTCACTACACCATGCGCCCCGGACGACTGTTTTTCTTCCCGCCTTTTACGCTGCACAAGGTCATGGTGGACGAACAGGCGGAGGCAATTTACCGCCGCACCATTATTCATCTCGACCAGCACGCGGTGCTGAAGATCCTGCGGGATTTTCCCCAGACCCGGCAGCGCCTGGAGCGGCTGTCACGCCGTGGCGGCGAAGCGTGGGTCGCCGATTTAGCCCACTGTCACCACCATATCGACCATCTGTTTAGCTGCTATAAACCGCCGATGAACGGCGAGAGCATCGCCAGCCTGCTGATCGGCCTGTTCGCGATGCTCCCCGACGATCGCGACGGTGAGCCGGGCAACAGCCAGGGGATCGCCAGCCAGGTAATGTTCTGGCTCGACGAGCATTATCAGGAGAAATTTCGTCTGGATGCGCTGGCCGAAGAGCTGGGTAAATCACGCAGTTACGTATCGCGAAGATTCCATGCGGAAACGGGCGAAAAAATTCACGACTACCTGAACACGCTAAGATTGCGTAAGGCGTGCGAGTGTTTACTCCACACGGATTCGAGCGTGCGTGACATTGCCGCACAGGCGGGATTTTCCGACGTGACGTGGTTTATCAGCGCTTTTAAAAAGGGGATTGGCGAGACGCCGTTGCAGTACAGGAAGAACCATCGTGCGGTTTGACGCCCTCACCCCCGCCCTCTCCCACGGGGAGAGGGGGAAGATCAACCGCTCTTCTTCCCCGGCTTTAATCCGCGGTGTAACTCGTTGATGCGCTTCATCGACTTGATGGTGCGCTGCGGCTCAGTGGAGGCGACGGACAGAATAATCATCTCCAGGCACAGCAGCACCGTGCCGTGCAGCGGGATTTTGCCCTTCTCGCCACCGCGCGGGACGTGGATCACTACGCTTGCCTCTTTGCTAAAGCGCGAGTCCGTGGCGTTGGTCAGCAAAATGGTGGGAATACCCAGGCGCTTCGCTTCGCGCAGCGTGGTCTGCCCCTCCCGGTGCGCGGATTTTTGCGCCATCATTACCAGCACGTCACCGCGCTGTAGGGCAATCAGCTGTTCGGCGAGGCCAATACCGGTGCGGTTGAGCGGGATCGCAGGCAGGCCTATACGGCTAAACAGTCGCGAGGTGTACTCAGCCAGAATGCCGGATGCGCCAATGCCAAAAATAGCGACCTGTCTCGCCTGCGCCAGCAGCGACACGGCCTGCGCCATCGCGTAGCGGTTGCCCGGTTCGGACAACACCGCGCAGGTGTGCTGATGGCCTTCCAGCACAAAATCGATGCTCGCGTCGACGTCGCTGGTAAGCGTGTTTACCGTGGTGGACATCTTCTCGCTGGAGGTGACCACCGGGCCAAACCACTGCTCCAGGGTCTGCTTGAGATCCCGCAGCCCACCAAACCCAAGCGCCTGAATGGCACGCACCACGGTGGCGTCCGAGGTGTGTAGCACAGCGGCAATCTCCATTGCCGTCTGCTCCATAACCGCTTCACGATTTTCATTGATATAGCTCGCCACCTGCAGCAGACGCGGCGTCAGCTGGTGCGCCCGCGAGCGGAGGCGGTCGCCGTAGACATCAATTTTTCGGATCATCGTGCGGCCTCCGGCAGCGGACGGCCCGCTATCTGCGACTGCACCTGCGCGGCCATCAGCCCCAGCGAGGCAAATGAATTTGAGATCGCTTCCTCGCGGGAGATGAGCACGTAATGCCCGGTTCGGCAGGCGTTGAGAAACTGACACCAGCCCGGCATCACCGCATCCATCGCCGCCAGCTCGTCCTGCGGTTTTCCGCCAGTGTCCCCGCGCCAGGTGGCAAAGACAAAATCAGCATCCAGCTCCGGCAGGCGCTCGGCGCTGACGTCGATGCGCCCGCCCACCGGGATGCTCTCAATCAGCGGCGGGAACCTGAACCCTGCGTCGCGCAGCACGCGCCCAAGCGAGTGGTAGCTGTGCATGGCATTGATTTTGCCCTGATTGGCCTGAATCACCGAGACGGTCAGTTTGCTCGTATCGATGGTCGCCTTTAGCGCCTCGATCTGCTCCTGATAGCGACGCTCCAGAATCTTCAGCCGCGCCTCTGTCCCGGTAAGCTGCGCCAGCTTGCGGTAGATCTCCGGCGCACCGCCGTCGAGGTGATCGATACTCACCGTCGGGGCAATTTTTTCCAGCTGTTCGACCGGCGTGTTGCGGGTCGGCTCGGTGATGATAAGATCCGGCTTCGCCGCGGCGATGGCTTCAATATCGATATCCGCGGTGCCGATGAATGTGATGTCGGAATTATCAAAATCGATGCCCGTCAGCATACCGCTGGAACGCAGAAAATGGCTGCCGTCCGGTCGGGTGCGGCCATGGCTGGCAACCGGCGGTACGCCAAGCTCGATCAGCGGAATGGTGATATCCAGGTCGTGCAGGGACACAATCCGCTTCGGGTTAACCGGCACCACCACGTTGCGGTTCAGGTCGTCAGTAAACGTCTGCGTTGGCTCTGCGGCTCCTACAGCAAAACCCACCAGCACCAGCATTGCAAAAAATACGCGCATTTCTATCCCCTAAAATCGATCCCGACGCTGCCAGAACAGCAGCAGGAAAAACGGTCCGCCAATCAGTGAAATGACAATTCCCGCCGGCAGCTGCAACGGGAGAAATGCCAGCCGCCCGACGTTATCCGCCAGCAGCACCAGCAGCGCGCCCAGTACGGCACTTCCCGTCAGCAGTGCCGTTTGCCCTCCGCGCAGCAGCAGGCGCGCCATGTGCGGGGCAATCAGCCCGACAAAGCCGATACTCCCCACGCAGGAGACGCAGGCCGCGGTGAGCACCACGGGGGCAAACACGCGCAGCAGAGCGAGGCGTGAAGTCCGCACGCCCAGCCCCGTCGCAGTGTGGTTGCCGAGCAAGGCTACGTCTGCGGCGCGTGCGGTAAAGAGCAGCAGCGCAAACGCTGGCACCGTCCAGGCAGCAGCGATGCTGACCAGCGTCCAGCTTGCCGTATGCAGGCTCCCCGCCAGCCACAGCATCGCCGTCTGGACGTCGCGCACGTCGGCGGTCGTCATAAAGACCCCCATCGCGGCGGCAAACGCCCATGACACGCCGATGCCGATCAGGATGAATCGCGGGCGCGAGATATCACGCGCCAGCGCCACTACCAGCAGCGCGGTCAGCAGCCCACCGGCCATGCCGATAAGTGGACGCCAGTACGGCCCCAATCCCGGAAACTGAAAAATCAGCAGCAGCACCGCCGCGCTACAGCCCTCTTTCACGCCGATAAGACCGGGGTCAGCAAGGCCGTTGCGGGTAATGGACTGCATGGCCGCCCCCGCCATGCCGAGCATCGCGCCGCACAGCACCGCCATCAGCAGGCGCGGCAGGCGGATATCCATCACAATGTAATGCGCATCCGCCGTCAGACGTTCAGGATAAAACAGCGCACGTCCGATGGCGGAAGCAGGAATGGGCAGCGAACCGTGCGTCAGGCCAAAACTTAGCAGCAGGAGAGCGGCAAGCGATAATACGGCCAGATACAGCAGCGCCCTCGGGCGAACCAGCGCCGAGAAGGAGAAAAATCGTACTGCCCTCAATCCAGCCCGGTTCATTTGAACATCCTTGACGCCATAAGGATAAAGACCGGCGCGCCGACTAGCGCAGTCATCACGCCGGTTGCCAGCTCATACGGCGTAAACAGCGTACGGGCGGCGATATCCGCCATCAGCAGAACCAGCGCCCCGCAGAGGGCTGAAAGCGGCACCATCACGCGCAGGTCCACCGATACCAGACGGCGAATCAGCTGCGGCACCACGAGTCCGATAAACCCGATCGGTCCGGCAACTGAAACCGCCGCGCCGCACAGCAGGGCGATGGCCAGCAGCGCGAGCAGGCGCGTTTTCAGCAGCGACACGCCAAGCCCCTGCGCCATTCTCTCGCCCAGCGCCAGCATGTTCAGCGACGGCGACAGCCAGAGCGCCAGCGCAAAACCCACGGCAGCGGCCCCCGCGGCGCTAGCGATCGTCTCGCCGATGACTCCCGCCACATCCCCCGCAAGCCAGGTCCGCATGGCCAGCAGCGTCTGTTCATCCAGAATCAACACCGTGGCGGTTATCGATGAGGCAAATGCCGACATTGCCACGCCGCACAGCGTGACCTTCATCGGCGTGAGACCGGTACGCCCGGATGAGGAGAACGTTAGCACCAGCAAAAAGAGCGCGGCGGCGCCAGCTGCGGCTATCAGAGGGCGGCCAAACGGCAGCGACAGCCCGAGGGCACTCGTCAGCACCACCGCCAGCGCCGCCCCTGCATTCAGCCCCAGGATATGCGGCTCGCCGAGCGGGTTGCGGATCACTGATTGCAGCAGCACGCCCGCGACGCCGAGCGCCGCGCCCGCCACCAGGGCGGCGCACAGCCGCATCAAGCGCAGCCTGACGATCACGCTATGCTCAAAATTGCGCGGGTCGAAGTGGAAAAATGCGTCTACTACCGTCCGGGGGGCGATAACGCGCGCCCCGATGCTCAGGTGCGCAATCGCGCCTGCCAGAAGCAGCAGCGTAAAGAGAATAAAGGCCACAGATGTGCGCATCATGGTTTGTCGTCAGCCTGACGGAACGGCATAAAGAACGGCTTGCCGGTCAGCGGGTTAACCGACATATGCACGTCGACGTCAAACACCGCTTTGATCAGCTCCGGCGTGCAGGCGTCGCCCTCATGCAGTACCCCCTCAACCTTTCCCTGACGTAAAAAGACCAGCGAATCACCGTAATTCACGGCGAAGTTGAGATCGTGCAGAACCACCACCACGGTGCGCCCGTGCCGGCGCGTCAGCGTGTGCAGCAGTTCGAGGATCTCCACCTGGTAGCGAAGATCGAGGTACGTCGTGGGTTCATCCAGCAGGATATAGGGCGTTTGCTGCGCCAGCACCATAGCGATCCAGCAGCGCTGGCGCTGGCCGCCGGACAGGCTTTCAACCAGATGATGGGCAAACTCTGCCGTTCCGGTCAGGCGTAACGCCTCTTCCACGGCCCGCTCGTCTTCCTCGCTCCACTGGCGCATCACGTTCTGCCAGGGGAAACGTCCGCGCGAGACCAGCTCAAATACGGTTAACCCTTCTGGAAGCAGCGGAGACTGCGGCAGGATCCCGAGCTGGCGGGCGACCGCTTTGGTTGGCTGCGAGTGGATGGCTTTGCCGTCCAGCACCGCGTTGCCGCCGAGCGGCTGAAGCAGCCGTGCGAGGGTACTTAACAGCGTCGATTTTCCGCAGCCGTTTGCGCCCACCAGAACAGTCATTTTCTGCTGGGGGATCGCAAGGGAGATATCATCAACGATGATTTTTTTCTGGTAACCCGCGGAGAGGTTCTCAAGAACCAGTCCCGGCTTTTTGATGTAGTGAGCCACGTGAACGCCAACGTAAGAAAAAAAACCAACAAATAAAAATAAAACTCATTCTCTTTTGTGAGTTTGCCGCCGCTCCATGTAGTAGTCAAGCGAAGATACACCCTGTAAAACCCAGGGATAATTGAGCGTCACCGCACAAATTAAAATTCATTTTTATTAATTATTTTCAATACCTTAAACAAGAAACCGAAGCGTTTTAGCCAGAGAAAAAACTCTGTAGCGAAATTTTTATTTATTCCATTTACTACTACATGCCCTCATGCTTGAATGATTCTCAATTACAAGTCCGATGCCGTAGAGGCTAACGGACAGAGCGTAAGGGCAAT
The DNA here is from genome assembly GCF_050031515.1 of Enterobacter cloacae complex sp. 397G4. NCBI lineage: Bacteria > Pseudomonadati > Pseudomonadota > Gammaproteobacteria > Enterobacterales > Enterobacteriaceae > Enterobacter > Enterobacter cloacae complex sp. 397G4. The sequence goes on from NZ_JBLGWE010000001.1 coordinate 4,174,094, forward strand.
GACTCACACATTCTTCCGCGAGCATTTCATCGCAGGATATTTTGGGAAAACAGATGTAATGGCTAAGTTCACACCTTCATTCGCCGGGGTAAAAGGGCGCGCGCTCTTTTCACTCCTGTTCATGGCGCCTCTGGTGCACGCAGCAGCAAAAGACGGTGAGACGCTTACCGTCACTGCCGATCCTTACGCTTCCACCGACGCCACCAGCGGCTATCAGCCCCTGAACACCTCCACCGCCACGCTGACCAACATGCCGATGCTGGACATCCCGCAGGTGGTCAATACCGTCAGCGATAAAGTGCTGGAAGACCAAAACGCGACCACGCTAGACGAGGCGCTGTATAACGTCAGCAACGTGGTGCAGACCAACACCCTGGGCGGCACGCAGGATGCCTTCGTGCGCCGTGGCTTCGGCGCAAACCGCGATGGCTCGATCATGACCAACGGCCTGCGCACCGTGCTGCCGCGCAGCTTCAATGCCGCAACCGAGCGCGTGGAGGTGCTAAAAGGCCCGGCCTCGACCCTTTACGGTATTCTCGACCCCGGCGGCCTGATTAACGTGGTGACCAAACGCCCGGAGAAAACCTTCGGCGGCTCGATTTCTGCCACATCAACCAGCTTTGGCGGCGGTAGCGGACAGTTTGACGTCACCGGTCCAATTGAAGGTACGCGTCTGGCCTATCGCCTGACGGGGGAGTATCAGGACGAGGATTACTGGCGTAATTTCGGCACCGAACGCAGCACCTTTATCGCCCCGTCTTTGACCTGGTTCGGCGATGATGCCACCGTGACCGTGCTCTATTCGCATCGCGACTATAAAACGCCGTTCGATCGCGGAACGATCTTCGATCTCAACACCAAAAAGGCCGTCGACGTCGATCGCAAAACCCGCTTTGATGAGCCATTTAACGTGACCGACGGTCAGTCCGACCTCGCTCAGCTTAACGCGGAGTATCGGCTCAACAGCCAGTGGACCGCGAAGTTCGACTACAGCTACAGCCAGGATAAGTACAGCGATAACCAGGCTCGCGTGATGGCCTACGATTCAAAAACCGGCAACCTGACCCGCCGCGTGGATGCGACCCAGGGTTCGACCCAGCGTATGCACACAACGCGGGCAGATTTGCAGGGGAACGTGGACATCGCGGGCTTTTACAATGAGATACTGACCGGCGTGTCGTATGAAAATTACGATCTGCTGCGCACGGACATGATCCGTTGTAAGAACGTTAAGGATTTCAATATTTACAACCCGAGCTACGGCAGCCTCGGCAAGTGCACCACCGTCTCGGCAGCCGACAGCGATCAAACCATCAAGCAGGAGAGCTACTCCGCCTACGCGCAGGACGCGCTGTACCTGACCGATAAATGGATCGCCGTTGCCGGACTGCGCTACCAGTATTACACCCAGTACGCGGGCAAAGGCCGTCCGTTTAACGTCAACACCGACAGCCGCGACGACCAGTGGACGCCGAAGCTGGGCCTGGTATACAAGCTCACGCCGGCAGTCTCCCTGTTTGCCAACTATTCCCAGACGTTTATGCCGCAGTCGTCCATTGCGAGCTACATCGGCGACCTGCCGCCGGAAACGTCGAACGCGTATGAAATAGGCGCTAAGTTCGACCTGTTCGACGGCATTACCGCCAACATCGCGCTGTTTGATATCCACAAGCGCAACGTGCTGTACACCGAGAGCGTCGGTGATGAAACCGTCGCCAAAACCGCGGGCCGCGTGCGCTCGCAGGGTGTCGAAGTGGATCTCGCCGGATCGCTGACCGAGAACACCAACATTATCGCCAGCTACGGCTATACCGATGCGAAGGTGCTGGAAGACCCGGACTACGCGGGCAAACCGCTGCCGAACGTACCGCGCCATACCGGCTCCCTGTTCCTGACGTACGATATTCACAATGCGTTTGCCGGGAATACGCTGACAATTGGCGGCGGCGGGCACGGCGTAAGCCGCCGCTCAGCGACTAACGGTGCGGATTATTATCTGCCGGGCTATTTCGTGGCGGATGCATTTGCGGCGTACAAAATGAAGCTGCAATATCCGGTGACGCTACAGGTGAACGTGAAGAATCTGTTCGATAAGACCTACTACACGTCGTCGATTGCGACCAACAACCTGGGCAACCAGATTGGCGACCCGCGTGAAGTGCAGTTTACGGTGAAGATGGAGTTTTGACGTAAAAAAGCCCGGTGGCGCTAACGCTTACCGGGCCTACGATCCTAACCCTCTCCCTGTGGGAGAGGGTTAGGGTGAGGGGACATCAGGCCTCTATATCCGCCATATCGCCTTTCTCCTGGAGCCAGTTACGTCGGTCTTCAGAACGTTTCTTGGCCAGCAGCATATCCATCACGGCGTTGGTTTGCTGTTCGTCTTCATCGCTGATGGTCAGCTGCACCAGACGGCGGGTGTTCGGATCCAGGGTGGTTTCACGCAACTGCATCGGGTTCATCTCGCCCAGCCCTTTAAAGCGCTGAACGTTCGGTTTGCCCTTCTTGCGTTTGAGCTGCTCCAGCACGCCCGCTTTCTCTTCTTCCGTCAGCGCATAGTAGACTTCTTTGCCAAGGTCGATACGGTACAGCGGCGGCAGCGCCACGTGGACGTGACCGTTTTTCACCAGCGTGCGGAAGTGCTTCACGAACAGCGCACAGAGCAGCGTGGCGATGTGCAGACCATCGGAGTCCGCATCCGCGAGGATACAGATCTTGCCGTAGCGCAGCTGGCTCAGATCGTCGCTGTCCGGATCGATGCCGATCGCCACGGAGATGTCGTGTACTTCCTGCGAGGCCAGCACTTCATCAGACGAGACCTCCCAGGTGTTGAGGATCTTACCCTTGAGCGGCATGATCGCCTGATATTCACGATCGCGCGCCTGCTTGGCCGATCCGCCTGCCGAGTCCCCTTCCACCAGGAACAGCTCGGTGCGGTTGAGATCCTGGGCGGTACAGTCCGCCAGCTTGCCCGGCAGCGCGGGGCCGCTGGTCAGCTTTTTACGCACCACTTTCTTCGCCGCGCGCAGGCGACGCTGGGCGCTGGAGATCGCCATTTCAGCCAGCATTTCTGCGGCCTGAACGTTCTGGTTCAGCCACAGGGTAAACGCATCTTTCACCACGCCGGAGACGAACGCCGCGCACTGGCGTGACGACAGGCGCTCTTTAGTCTGACCGGCAAACTGCGGATCCTGCATCTTCACGGAGAGCACGTAGGCGCAGCGGTCCCAGATATCTTCTGCGGAAAGCTTCACGCCGCGCGGCAGAATGTTGCGGTATTCGCAGAACTCGCGCATCGCATCCAGCAGCCCCTGACGCAGGCCGTTGACGTGCGTCCCGCCGAGCAGCGTTGGGATCAGGTTGACGTAGCTTTCCGTCAGCAGCTCACCGCCTTCCGGCAGCCACAGCAGCGCCCAGTCCACCGCTTCGGTGTCACCTTCGAAATTCCCGACGAACGGTTTTTCCGGCAGGGTCGGCAGGCCGTTAACCGCTTCGCACAGGTAGTCGTTCAGACCCTTTTCGTAGCGCCAGCTCTGTTCGGTGTTGTTTACGTGATCTTTAAAGGTGATTTCCACGCCCGGGCACAGCACCGCTTTGGCTTTCAGCAGGTGCGTCAGGCGAGAAACGGAAAAGCGTGGGCTGTCGAAGAAGCTTTCGTCAGGCCAGAAATGGACGCTGGTGCCGGTGTTGCGTTTACCGCACGTCCCGACGACCTGCAAATCCTGCACTTTTTCGCCGTTTTCAAACGCGATGTTATACACCTGGCCATCGCGACGAACGTTCACTTCCACGCGCTTTGACAGGGCGTTAACCACGGAGATCCCCACGCCGTGCAAGCCGCCGGAGAACTGGTAGTTTTTGTTGGAGAACTTACCGCCCGCGTGCAGACGACAGAGGATCAGCTCAACGGCGGGAACACCCTCTTCCGGGTGGATATCTACCGGCATGCCGCGGCCGTCGTCGATAACTTCCAGCGATTGATCGGCGTGCAGGATAACGTCCACGCGTCTGGCATGGCCTGCCAGCGCTTCGTCCACACTGTTATCAATTACTTCCTGGCCCAGGTGGTTTGGGCGCGTCGTATCGGTGTACATCCCCGGGCGGCGGCGAACCGGCTCAAGCCCGGTGAGTACCTCAATGGCATCAGCGTTATAGGTTTGCGTCATGATTTAAGCTAGCAATTCGCATTGATTGTCAGTGGCTGTGCAGTCCAAGAAAATCGACAATCTGGGTGAAATGATCTTCAAAGCCCGTGAAAGCATGGTTACCGCCCTCTTCTACAGTCTGGCGGCAGGATGCGTAATACGCCACTGCCTGGCGGTAATCCAGCACTTCATCTCCCGTCTGTTGTAGCAGCCAGATAAGATCGGGCGCTTCAAGCGGGTCGACCTGCATAACTTTTAGATCGTAAATATGGCGTGACTCTAGCACATATTGTTGGCCGGTGTAGGGGTTCTCGTTTTCGCCAAGAAAGTCCCTTAACAGCTCAAATGGCCGGACCGCCGGGTTGACGACGACAGCGGGTAACATAAAGCACTGCGACAGCCAGGTGGCGTAGTAGCCGCCGAGCGACGACCCGATAACGCCAAACGATTCGCCGCCGTGTTCAAGCACGATCGATTCCAGCATCTCTGCCGCATCCGCCGGATAAGGGGGCAACTGCGGAATAATCATCTCCACGTGGGGATGATTCGCGCTCAGCCACTGGCGAAGCTGCGTCGCTTTCGCCGATCGTGGTGAGCTGTTAAACCCATGCAGATAGAGAAGCGTCGACATCAATAGCCTTCCGAAGCGGTATCCGGGCGGAATTGAGCCCCGGTCAGACGGCAAACTTCGGTGGTCAGCGAGCCATCGGCATGCAGCTCCAGCCAGCGCCAGCCCGGTGCGATGGTATCCAGCGTAAAGTTGGCGCAGTGCGGCTTAAACTGCACGCAGGTAGAGGGCGTCGCGAGCAGGCGGCGACCATTCCAGTCGAGATCCTGCTCCTGGTGAATGTGCCCGCACAGCAAATTTTTCACGCGCGGAAATTTCGCCAGTACGCCGTCCAGCGCCGCAGAGTTGCGTAAGCTGTGCTGATCGAGCCAGCTACAGCCCGCCGGCAGCGGGTGATGATGCAGCAACAGCAGCGTATTGCGATTCGGTTCGGCGGCCAGTTTTGTCTCCAGCCAGTCAAGCTGATAGTCGCTCAACTCACCGTGCGGAACGCCAAACACCTGACTGTCGAGGAGCAGAATTTGCCACTGGTCCCCCGCAAAGACACATTTTGCCGGTGAAATCCCCGCATCCTGAAGCGAACTGTACATAGCGGGTTGAAAATCGTGATTGCCCGGTAGCCAGACGCAAGGCACGCTAAAGCTCGCAATCCCTTCAGCAAAATGCTGATAGGCTGCGGAGGATTGATCCTGCGCCAGATCGCCCGTCGCGACGATCAGATCGCATGGCCGCTTTCCAGCATGGATCGCGTCAAGAACCGCCTGATAACTCTCCCAGGTGTTCACGCCCAGAAGCGTCTCATGCTTTTCGGCAAAAAGGTGGGTGTCGGTGATTTGTAATATCCTGACTGGCGCCCCACCAGCAACAGTCAGGTTCAACAGGCTTTCCAAATGGTGTCCTTAGGTAGGTTTATGACGCTAACAAACCGGAATCGCCATTGCTCCATGTGCTAAACAATATCTTAGCCAGTCGGCTAAAAACTGGTTAATTTGATGCTTTTCGTCGCGTTGATGCAACTTTTTATTCGGGTAATCATACCGCGCTTTAAAGCGAAAGATCTGCTGGCTTGAACACACTTCAGCGACCATCGCGTCATGATAAAGACGTACCGTCATCGACGGCAGGCTCCAGTAGCTGATGCTCGGCGCCGTTTGCTCAATCTCCACCAGCGTAGTGTAGCGCGTTGATTCTGTTATCGTTAACCGATACTGCGCGTTGCTCACCTGATAGCTCACCGTTTCGCCGGGCGCGTCGTTTCGCGGCAGCAGGCGGCGCAGCTGGGCGAAATTGGTTTCGCACAGGCGCATCATTTCTGGGAAGTCAGGTGTATAACGCTTCATTTTTTCCACTCGTGTCGTAATGTCTGATAATGCAGCTGTAGCCATTGCAGGGCGATGACAGACGCTGCGTTGTCGATTTTCCCCTTTTCTACCCACTGGTAAGCCTGCTCCCGACTCACCACATGAACCCGAATATCTTCGTTTTCATCTGCCAGACCGTGGATCCCTTCCGCTGTCTTGGCGTCCACTTCGCCCACCATAATAGATGAACGTTCCGTTGTCCCACCCGGGCTTGCCAGGTAGCTCAACACCGGTTTCGTCCGGCCGATCGCCAGGCCCGCCTCTTCCAGCGCCTCACGGCGAGCGACGTCTTCGACCGACTCACCTTCTTCGATCATCCCGGCCACCATCTCCAGCAACCACGGCGTATCGCTGGTATCATAAGCCGCAATACGCACCTGTTCGACCAGCACCACTTCATCACGCACTGGGTCATAGGGTAGCAACACAGCCGCATGCCCGCGCTCAAAAATTTCGCGTTTGATTTCACCGCTCATCTCACCGTTAAACAGACGATGCCTGAAACGGTAAAGTTCCATTGAAAAAAAACCGCTATAAAGCGTTTCTCGTGCAATAATTTCTACATCGTTTTTGGCGAAGGTGACAGGCACGTTTTCTGGTTTTTGCATCGGTCGAGTCCTGGTAGCAATGGTGATGAAATTGTGAATTTCAAGGCTGTTTGGCTGCCGTTTGTATGGCTATATGGTAGATTGGAGCAAATTACCGCCAGATGGCACGTTACGCCAACCTTTTGGTGTGGATGATTCTGTTAGAATCGGCAATTATTTTTAATTAGATCAGCGCTAATACTGCTTCACAACAAGGAATGCAAATGAAGAAATTGCTCCCCATCCTTATCGGCCTGAGCCTGACGGGCTTCAGTGCAATGAGCCAGGCAGAAAACCTGTTACAGGTCTACCAGCAGGCACGTCTGGGCAACCCTGATTTACGTAAATCAGCGGCCGATCGTGATGCTGCGTTTGAAAAGATTAACGAAGCACGTAGTCCACTGCTGCCGCAGTTAGGCTTAGGTGCAGATTATACCTACACTAACGGTTTTCGCGATAACAATGGCATCGATTCGAATGCCACCAGCGCCTCTTTACAGCTTACACAAACCCTGTTCGACATGTCCAAATGGCGGGAACTGAGCTTGCAGGAAAAGAGCGCCGGCATTCAGGATGTCACCTATCAAACCGATCAGCAGACGCTGATCCTGAATACCGCGACCGCCTATTTCCAGGTTCTGAGCGCGATTGACGCCCTCTCCTACACCGAAGCGCAGAAACAGGCGGTTTACCGTCAGTTAGATCAAACCACCCAGCGTTTTAACGTGGGCCTGGTCGCCATTACTGACGTGCAGAACGCCCGTTCACAGTACGATACCGTACTGGCTAACGAAGTGACCGCACGTAACAACCTCGACAACGCCCTGGAAGCACTGCGTCAGGTCACCGGTAACTACTATCCTGAGCTGGCCTCTCTGAACGTGGACAGTTTCAAAACGGACAAACCGCAGGCGGTTAACGCTCTGCTGAAAGAAGCGGAAAACCGCAACCTGACCTTGTTGCAGGCACGCCTGAGCCAGGATCTGGCGCGCGAACAGATCCGTCTTGCACAGGATGGTCACCTGCCAACTCTGAGCCTGAGCGCCTCTACCGGCGTATCGGACACCAGCTACAGCGGGTCTAAAACGACCTCTCAGGCCTATGACGACAGCAACGTTGGCCAGAACAAAGTGGGTCTCAGCTTCTCTCTGCCGCTGTACCAGGGCGGGATGGTTAACTCTCAGGTTAAACAGGCGCAGTACAACTTTGTGGGCGCCAGCGAGCAGCTGGAAAGCGCACACCGCAACGTGGTGCAGACCGTGCGTTCTTCCTACAACAACGTAAATGCCTCTATCAGCAGCATCAACGCCTATAAACAGGCCGTCGTCTCTGCCCAGAGCTCACTGGATGCGAACGAAGCGGGTTACTCCGTAGGTACGCGTACCATCGTGGACGTGTTAGACGCAACGACCACGCTGTATAACGCGAAACAGCAGCTCTCCAGCGCACGTTATCAGTATCTGATTAACCAGCTGAACATCAAGCAGGCGCTGGGTACGCTGAACGAGCAGGATCTGCAAATGCTGAACAGCACGCTAGGCAAACCGGTCCCTACGTCGCCTGACAGCGTCGCGCCGGAAAATCCACAGCAGGATGCCGCCGTTGATAATTTCACCCCTAACAGCAGCGCCCCGCTTGCGCAGCCAGCGGCAGCGCGTAGCACCGCACCTGCCAGCAGCGGTACGAATCCGTTCCGTCATTAAGCCTTGCCCGATGGCGCTGAGCTTATCGGGCCTACTTAATCGTAGGCCGGGTAAGCACAGCGCCACCCGGCGCAAAATCACACCTGAACGTAAGCCAACGTAAAGATCCCCCGCATTTCGCCCCTCTTCGCTTCATTTTCAACCACTCATCCTCTATCCTGAGCGTTATTACCACTGGGTCCTGGAAGACAAATATGAAACGGACAAAAACGATGAATCACGCGTCGTTCCGCAAAAGCTGGAACGCACGCCACCTGACACCTGTCGCGCTGGCGGTCACCGCCGTCTTTATGCTGGCAGGCTGTGAGCAAAACGACGAAACGGTTTCGCTGTATCAAAACGCCGACGACTGCGCGAGCGCAACCGGTAAAGCCGCTGAGTGTACGACGGCCTATAACAACGCCCTCAAAGAAGCGGAACGTACCGCGCCGAAATATGCCTCTCGCGAAGACTGTGTAGCCGAATTCGGTGAAGGCCAGTGCCAGCAGGCACCTGCTCAGGCGGGTATGGCACCGGAAAACCAGGCGCAGGCACAGTCCGGCGGCAGCTTCTGGATGCCGCTGATGGCGGGTTATATGATGGGCCGTTTGATGAGCGGCGGTGCGGGCTACCAGCAGCAGCCGCTGTTTAGCTCCAAAAACCCGAACAGCCCGGCCTACGGTAAATACACCGATGCCACCGGCAAGGGTTACGGTGCTGCAACGCCAGGCCGTACGATGACCGTACCGAAAACCGCAATGGCGCCGAAACCAGCCACCACCAGCACCATTACCCGTGGCGGCTTTGGTGAGTCTGTTGCCAAACAAACCACCATGCAGCGTAGTGCGACCGGCTCCTCAACTCGCTCAATGGGCGGCTGATCATGGAACGAGTCAGTATTGTTGAGCGCCCGGACTGGCGCGAAAAAGCCACCGAATACGGTTTCAACTTTCACACCATGTACGGCGAGCCGTACTGGTGTGAAGATGCTTACTATAAGCTCACGCTCGCTCAGGTCGAAAAGCTTGAAGAGGTAACCGCAGAGCTGCACCAGATGTGCCTGAAGGTAGTAGAAAAAGTCATCGACAGCGATGAACTGATGACCAAATTCCGCATTCCGAAGCACACCTGGAGTTTTGTTCGTCAGTCCTGGAAAACGAACCAGCCTTCGCTCTACTCTCGCCTCGATCTGGCATGGGATGGCGTGGGTGAACCGAAGCTTTTAGAAAACAACGCGGATACACCAACCTCTCTGTACGAAGCCGCGTTCTTCCAGTGGATCTGGCTGGAAGATCAGGCGAATGCCGGAAACTTGCCCGAAGGCAGCGACCAGTTCAACAGCCTTCAGGAAAAGCTGATTGAGCGTTTCGTCGAACTGCGTGAACAGCACGGTTTCAACCTGTTGCACCTCGCCTGCTGCCGCGATACCGAAGAAGATCGCGGTACGGTTCAGTATTTGCAGGACTGCGCAGCCGAAGCGGAAGTGGCGACGGAATTCCTCTATATCGAAGATATCGGTTTAGGTGAAAAAGGTCAGTTTACGGACATGCAGGATCAGGTCATCAGCAACCTGTTCAAGCTCTATCCGTGGGAATACATGCTGCGGGAAATGTTCTCTACCAAACTGGAAGACGCCGGCGTGCGCTGGCTGGAACCGGCCTGGAAGAGCATTATCTCCAATAAAGCCCTGCTGCCGATGCTGTGGGAGATGTTCCCGAATCACCCGAACCTGCTGCCTGCTTACTTTGCTGAAGATGATTTCCCACCGATGGAGAAATACGTCGTTAAGCCAATTTTCTCCCGTGAAGGGGCAAACGTCTCGATTATCGAAAACGGTAAAACGCTGGAAGCGGTTGAAGGGCCGTACGGTGAAGAAGGGATGATCGTCCAGGCGTTTTATCAACTGCCGAAGTTTGGCGACAGCTATACGTTGATCGGCAGCTGGCTTATTAACGATCAGCCTGCCGGGATTGGCATTCGCGAAGATCGCGCGCTGATTACGCAGGATCTGTCGCGTTTCTACCCGCATATTTTCGTCGAGTAAGACTTGCCCGGTGGCGCTACGCTTACCGGGCCTACGCTCAATATGTAGGTCGGGTAAGGCGAAGCCGCCACCCGACATGTTTTTACCCCACCTGCACCGACAGCATACTCAAGCTCCCCATCTCAATACCGTCGACCGGGATCGTAATAACCTCCTGACCATCCCACGCGCCTAATACATACAGCAATGGCAAGAAGTGTTCCGGCGTCGGGTTAGAGAGCGAACCGCCGTCATGATCCAGATAGTTCACCAAAGGGTGTCGTTCGGCCGGCCCTTGCCAGGTCAGGTTGTCTTTTACATAGTCATTAAAGGCTGTTGCCCAGGGGTACGGCGTATTTTCACCGTGCCAGCGTACCGTACGCAGATTGTGTACCACGTTGCCACTGGCAATCAGCATGATGCCCTCATCACGAAGCGAAGCCAGCTTACGCCCCATCTCCATGTGCCAGGCAGCCGGTTTGGTGCTGTCGATACTCAGTTGCACCATCGGGATATCGGCATCCGGATACATTTTGATCAACACCCCCCATGAGCCGTGGTCAAAGCCCCAGGCTTCTTTGTCCAGCGCAACCGGAACAGGGGCGAGCAGATCAACGAGCCGCTGCGCCAGCTCGGGGGAGCCCGGAGCAGGATAATGCGTGTCATACAGCGCCTGCGGAAAGCCGCCAAAATCATGAATCGTTTTTGGCGCTTCCATAGCCGTCACACCGGTACCCCGGGTAAACCAGTGCGCAGAGACCACCACAATTGCCTTCGGACGCGGTAACGTCTCACCCAGCTGACGCCAGGCACGGGTATAGACGTTATCATCCAGGACGTTCATTGGGCTGCCATGGCCTAAAAACAGTGCTGGCATACGAGAAGAAGACATGGTGATATCCTTAGAGAAGGTGTCAATGTGATGGGCCTACATTACGCGCATTCAGGTGAAGATGAACGCAGATAACCGTGAAGATCATCATCAGGAAATTTGAATGTCAGATATCGCTTAAGGAGAATGCATGTCAGTACCGTTGATTTTGACCTTACTCGCGGGCGCCGCAACCTTTATCGGTGCGTTCCTCGGGGTACTCGGGCAAAAACCCTCTAATCGCCTTCTGGCCTTCTCGCTGGGTTTCGCCGCCGGGATCATGCTGCTTATCTCGCTGATGGAGATGCTGCCCGCCGCGCTTCACACCGAAGGTATGTCGCCTGTTCTGGGCTATGGCATGTTTATCATTGGACTGCTGGGTTATTTTGCGCTCGACCGTATTCTTCCTCACGCGCACCCGCAGGATTTAATGCAAAAAAGCGTTACCCCCATCCCGGGCAATATCAAACGCACGGCCATTCTGCTGACGCTGGGTATCAGCCTGCATAACTTTCCGGAAGGTATCGCCACCTATGTCACGGCCAGCAGCAACCTGGAAATGGGTTTTGGTGTGGCGCTGGCCGTGGCTTTGCACAATATTCCTGAAGGACTTGCCGTTGCCGGGCCCGTTTATGCCGCCACGGGTTCAAAACGTACGGCTGTCTTTTGGGCGGGTATCTCCGGGATGGCTGAAATTCTCGGCGGCGTGCTGGCGTGGCTGATCCTCGGTAGCCTCGTCTCCCCGATTGTGATGGCTGCGATTATGGCTGCCGTGGCCGGGATTATGGTCGCGCTCTCTGTCGATGAGCTGATGCCGCTGGCGAAAGAGATCGATCCCAACAATAACCCCAGCTACGGCGTACTGTGTGGAATGTCAGTGATGGGGATGAGTCTGGTACTGCTGCAAACGGCCGGTATTGGCTAAGAATTTATGCCTCCGTTTTATACGGAGGCTTTATATTATTCAAAAAAACAATCCTATATATTTCACCTATAATAACCCGCAAATATAAACCTGTTAAAACCCTGAAAAACCACGCCTCTTAAAATAGCCTGCAAATATTAATTAAAACCATCTAAAAATATATTTAAGTCATGTTAATCGCGTCTCCCCACCCCAATTCGTATACTTCGCGAGTATTCTGAAATTAATATTCACATTATGAATCACTCTGAAAAAGGATATTTTCATGTATATGGGTAAAAAACTACTGTTAGCGACGGCTATGGCAGTCATTGTATCGGGTGCTACTTTTGCAGATGATCAAGGCTCAGGAAAAATCAAATTCAAAGGTATTGTTATTGACGCACCGTGCAGTATCGCACCAGACAGCGTTGATAAAGAAGTCGATCTGGGTGAAGTGACCACGGCCGTTATCAACGCCAACAAAAAATCTACCCCGGTTCCGGTCGATATCAATCTGGAGAACTGCCAGCTTGACGATCCGGCAGACGAGACCGACACGCCAATTACCAAAGTGGATGTGACCTTTACCAGCGCAGCGACAGACGCGGCGGATACCAGCCTGATGAGCAACACCTATGCAAGCGGTGCGCAGAACGTGGGGGTGCGTCTGCTGGATAACGCGGAGTCTGCTATCACGCTGGGAGAGGCCAACGAGGTTGAGTTGCTGGCGGGTTCAACCACCCAGACGCTGCATTTCAAAGCGGTTATGGAAGTCCCTACAGGTAAAACTGCGACGGCAGGCCAGGTTGAAGCCACGGCTAACTACGTCCTGATGTACAAATAATTCTGTTACGTCACGGCACCAGCCGACTGGTAATTCATACCGGTCGGCACTCTCTATTTACTCGAGTAACAGGATGATGACATACAAATTACAATGGATAATCATCATTGCGTCCCTGTTAATGACGAAAGTTGCCTCTGCCACCGAGTTTAATATAAACGCCATCGATAAAGATCAGCGCGGCAGCGTCGATTTATCACTGTTTAAAGATCAAATATCGGTTACGCCGGGAAGCTATTTCGTTACGGTTGCCGTCAATGATATTCCGCTGGCAAATGGCTGGCAGCTTCGCTGGCGAGAAATAAATAACGCCGTTCAGGTCTGTATTCCCCCCGAGCTGACCGATACCTTTGCGTTGCAGGATGACATTCGTCACGCTTTGCCGGAGAAAGAGGGATGCGTTGATTTCGCCGCCAGACCAGACATCAAATTTACTTTTGAGCAAGGCAGCCAGACCCTGAAAGTGACCATCCCCCAGGCGTGGCTGCAATACCGTGCGGTTGACTGGATGCCGCCATCCACCTGGGACAACGGCGTGCCGGGCGTACTGCTGGATTACAATCTTTTTGCCAGCCATTATCAGCCCAATAGCGGCAGCAACAATGACAACGCCAATACCTATGGCACCGCCGGTGCGAACATGGGCGCGTGGCGGCTACGCAGCGATTACCAGTACACGCAAAGTCATACTGACGCAGGCTCGGAGCATAATGGACGTTTTTCACGCGTGTATATGTTCCGCCCTCTGCCCTCGATCGGTGCGAAACTGACGTTGGGTGAAACGGATTTCCAGTCCGCAATTTTTGACGCCTTTACCTACACCGGCGCATCGCTAATCAGCGATGAACGTATGCTGCCATGGTCGCTGCGCGGCTATGCCCCGCAGATTACCGGGATAGCGCAAACCAACGCCACGGTAACCGTAAGCCTTGCCGATCGCGTGATTTACCAGAGTAAAGTGCCGCCAGGTCCTTTTGTTATTCAGGATCTTAACCAGTCGGTTCAGGGCACGCTGGACGTCAAAGTCACGGAAGAGGATGGACGCGTCAGCACCTTCCAGGTCTCGGCCGAATCCGTACCATTTTTAACGCGCAAGGGTCAGGTGCGCTACAAGCTCGCGGCGGGTAAAGCGCGCCAGGGTGCCTCCCATGACGTTGAAGATAACGCCTTCATGAGCGGCGAATTTTCCTGGGGCATGCTGTCGCACACCTCCCTGTATGGCGGTACGCTGGCCGATGGCGACCGCTATCGTTCCGTCGCTGCCGGGATCGGCCAGAATATGGCCTGGCTGGGGGCGCTCTCTTTTGACGTCACGCAGGCCACCAGCCAGCTGCCACACCAGCGCAGCCAGACGGGTTACAGCTATCGCATTAACTACAGCAAGCGTTTCGATACCACCGGCAGTCAGCTTACGCTCGCCAGCTACCGCTACTCAGATCCACAGTTTTTGAGCTACGCCCGCTACCTTAATTATGACGACGGTGACCGCCAGTCGGAAAAACAAACCCTGAGCGTGACGGCAAGCCAGTACATTTCGGCGTTATCCCTGAACCTGTACGTCAATATGCTGCGTCAGACATGGTGGAATGATTCACCCTCCACGACCGGCAGTATCACGGCGGGCTACAACTTTGATATGGGCCGCTGGAAGAACCTTGGCGTAACCCTGTCCTGGAGTAAAACGCATTACGATGAGAAAGACGAAAGTGACGATACTCAGTTCTATCTCTCGCTCAGCGTACCGCTCGATCCCGATCATCGACTTAACTATGACCTGCGTAACCGCGACACGCTGAGCCATAACGTGTCGTGGTATGACACGTCGGATCGCAATAACACCTGGGGCGTTTCCGCGGGCGCGGAGAGCGGGAAGCCAGACTCCGGGGCGCAGTTCAGCGGGAATTATCAGCATTATTCTGCGTACGGCGATCTTAATCTCTCCGGCAGCTATAAAGCTGAAGAATATAACTCCCTCAGCGCAAGCTGGAGCGGTTCCTTCACCTCAACGGTGAAAGGCGCCGCGCTGCACCGGCGCAGCTACGGTAATGAACCCCGCGTAATGGTCAGCACCGACGGGGTAGGCAATATCCCGCTGAACATGTCGCGAGATGAGACCAACCGTTTTGGCATCGGCGTTTTACCGTCATTCTCCAGCTATTCCCCCTCCAGCGTGCAGATCAATATGAACAACCTTCCGGATGGCGTGGACGTGGACAACCGCGTCGTGACCTCAACCTGGACTGAGGGGGCCATTGGTTTTCGTCAGATTGCCACGCGTGCAGGTCGGGACGTGGCAGGTGTTCTGCGGATGTCATCAGGAACGCCACCGCTCGGGGCGATTGTTCGCCTGGAAGCAAACGATTTGCAGGTTGGGATGGTGGCTGATGAAGGCCACGTCTGGCTCGGCGCCGTTGAGCCAGAACAGCAGTTTCGCGTGATATGGGGCGACAACCAACAGTGTCGCTTCTCGTTACCTTCTCACTTAGAAAACAGTATGCAGTTGATACTGCCGTGTCAGTAAGAAATCATCATGAAATTAACGCCGATTAAAAGCCTGTGCCTGATGCTAATCAGCACAGCATTTACCACCCATGCGGCCATTAATCTGGACCGCACGCGCATTGTTTTTCCAGAAAGCGACAAGGCCAGCAGCCTGAAAGTGGACAACCAGAGCAAGGCTTTACCTTATCTGGCGCTCTCCTGGATTGAAGACGAAAAGGGGCAAAAAGAAGATACGCACTTTATGGCGCTTCCCCCCATTCAACGTATCGAAGCGGGCACCTCGTCGCAGGTAAGAATTGTTAAACAAGCCGCCACCCGCCAGTTGCCAAAAGACAGGGAATCGCTGTTTTATTTCAACCTGCGTGAAGTACCGCCAAAAAGCATCAGCGCCAGCGAGGAGCGCAGCGTGATGCAGGTTGCCATGCAAAGCCGAATTAAGCTGTTCTGGCGTCCGGAAGCGATTAGCAAAAAATCCGGCAAACTGGCTGAAATGCGAATGGAAATTACCGCCAACGCGAAAGGGCTCACGGTCCACAACCCTACGCCGTATTACATCACGCTGGCGTGGCTGAGCAAAAATGCCAAAACCATGCTGCCGGGTTTCGACAGTCTGATGATTGCGCCTTTCGCCACGGCAACCGCCTCTACCGGTAATTACCACGGTAGTTATTACAGCATCGGCTATATCGACGATTACGGCGCCCTAAAAAAAGTCGACGTGCAGTGCACCGGAATGGCGCAATGTAAACTTACCGAACGGAAAATCGACAAAGATGCAAAAGCTCGCTAGTTTGCTGGTTATCCTGCTGCTTTCAGCGCTGCCTTTGAAAGACGCGCTGGCGCTTAACTGCTATCTGGGTGGATCTGGCGGCCCCGTCGAGGAGACAAAAACGATCACCCCTTTTGCGATCCCCAGCAACGCTCAGGTTGGCCAAAAAATATGGGAGTCTGACGACATTAGAATTCCGGTGACGTGAGACAACAACGTCACGAGCAGTTTTGAGCCGGAAGATGTCTTTGCATGGGTGAACCCTTATCCTGCCGCAACCGATCCCTATTATGAACTGGGCGTAACCTATGAAGGCATAGATTACGATGCTACAGGCCAGCCCAACGGCGTGGATACCCGCCAGTGCCTGGACAACAATAACATCACCATTTACACCTCGGATCAAATCCGCCAGATGGGTTGGGAGGATCGCATCTGCTCCGGCAATCCGGATGATATCCATATTTCACGCACGTTCGTCACCCGATTACGACTTTTCGTGAGAATTAAGACTATGCCGCCACATGGTTATGTCAGTTCGCTCAGCGATTACATCGTTGTGCAGTTTGACGGTAAGGGTGGCGTTAATCAGATGGCCGACGCGAAGAACCTCAAGTATCACATCAACGGACTGCAAAACATTACGGTGCTTGATTGTGGAGCGACGTTTAGCATTTTCCCTGAAAATCAGGAGATCGACTTCGGCGCCTTCAGCGCGCGCGACATTGTGAATCAGCAGACGCGTATGCGCACGTTTTCAATACGAACCACCAAAGTGCAGGATGCCCAGTGCTCGGACGGATTTAAGATGGACTCGTCGTTTTACACAACCGAAACGCTTAGCGCAGACGACACCGCGGTACTGATAGGGAATGGGTTAAAGCTGCGTATTCTTAACGGAACGGAGCCTTACACCTTCAACCAGTACAAGGAGTACGCCGATTTTACGGGCGATACTATGAATGTTGAGCAAAACTACACGGCTGAACTTTCACGGGAAGAAGGGAAAGCGATTCAGTCCGGGCCGTTTGAAACCGTGGTACTGTTCAAAATTAACTACCACTAGAAACAAAAAAGCCGGGTTTCCCCGGCTTTTTCACATCAGCATGTTTAGCTGGCTTTGCGCTCGTGCGCCCGGCGGTACTCAACCAGATCTTCAATCGTCACCACTGGCATATTGTGCAGTCGCGCAAAGGTGATGCACTCCGGCGCGCGCGCCATGGTGCCATCATCGTTGGTCAGTTCGCACAGCACGCCTGCGGGTTTGAAGCCAGCCAGCGTCACCAGATCGATGGTCGCTTCGGTATGACCACCACGGGTCAGCACGCCGCCCGGCTGCGCGCGCAGCGGGAAGACGTGACCAGGGCGGTGCAGATCGGATGGTTTCGCACCATCAGCAATCGCTGCACGCACGGTAGTCAGGCGGTCAGCCGCCGACACACCGGTGGTTACGCCATGCGCTGCTTCAATGGTCACGGTGAAGCCGGTACCAAAGGCGCTGGTGTTGTTTTCAACCATCATCGGCAGATCAAGCTGCTTGCGACGGTCTTCGGTGATGCACAGGCATACGATGCCGCTACCGTGACGGATGGTCAGCGCCATCTGCTCAACGGTCATGTTCTCGGCGGCAAAAATCATGTCGCCTTCGTTTTCACGGTTTTCATCGTCAAGCACCATCACACCGCGGCCTTCGCGCAGTGCATCCAGTGCATGTTCAACACGTTGAGTTGAAGTGCCAAAAGAGGAAAGTAGCGTCTGATTCATGGTAAAAAAACCTCATTAACTTTATGGTTACCAGAATCAGGGCAGTCTTAGGAGCGCCGTACTAGCGGCAAAAAAATAACGTGAGCGGGCCATGCCCGACTGGATCGTTACTCTCTCCCATCCGGACTCTAACCGTCGGCCCCGGAATTACACCGGATCTGCTGACCTTTGAGAATTCACCCAAAGCGCTCGCGGGCTTTCAGCGTTAAGCTGATTTACCGCCGGTGGGGAATTTCGCCCCGCCCTGAGAATAAGCGAGATAACTATAACGCTATTGATTACCCTGGGCAATGCATAAGCTTCAAACAATTTTGTTTAACCCACGGCATGACGCGCTACAATAGGCACTAACACCTTTTCATCAAGGGAAACGACAATGATTGACCCAAAGAAAATTGAGCAGATCGCGCGTCAGGTTCATGAGTCCATGCCGAAAGGTATTCGTGAGTTTGGTGATGACGTTGAGAAGAAAATCCGCCAGACGTTGCAGGCACAGTTGGTTCGCCTTGATTTAGTCAGCCGCGAAGAGTTTGATGTGCAGACTCAGGTGCTGCTGCGCACCCGCGAGAAACTGGCGCTGCTGGAACAGCGTCTGAGCGAGCTGGAGAGCCGCAATGCGCCGGAAGAAGTGAAGCCAGCGCCAGCTATTCCACCGGTGGATGACCAGGCATAAGTGCGGCCTGATGCCCTCACCCCAGCCCTCTCCCACAGGGAGAGGGTGAAAAACGAACGGGCCTGTTGGCCCGTTTTTTACTGACTGTCTTTCTGGATCTTCTTAATGATGTTGGTGGTTGAACACCCGTCCTCAAAGTTGAGCACCATCACTTCACCGCCATTCGCCCAGACCTCTTCGCTACCTGCGATTTGCTCTGGTTTGTAATCGCCGCCCTTCACCAGCAGGTCAGGCAGGATCCCGGCAATCAGGCGCTGCGGGGTGTCTTCTTCAAATGAGACCACCCAGTCCACCGCTTCCAGCGCGCCGAGCACGATCATGCGCTGCTCCAGCGGGTTCACCGGACGCGTTTCACCCTTCAGACGTTTGGTTGAGGCATCGCTGTTGACCGCCACAATCAGGCGATCGCCCAGCTTACGCGCATTCGCCAGATACGAGACATGACCCGCATGCAGGATGTCGAACACACCGTTAGTCATCACCACTTTTTCACCGCGTTTGCGCGCGGCAGCAACGGCCACTTTCAGCTCGTCTTCGGTCATGACGCCAAAGCCGGTATCCGCACGCCCACGCACCGCGTTTTCCAGCTCGACTGGCGAAACGGTGGAGGTCCCGAGTTTACCGACGACCACGCCCGCCGCGGCGTTCGCGAAGTAGCATGCTTCTTCCAGGGAGTTACCCGCCGCCAGCGTCGCCGCCAGCACGCCAATCACCGTATCACCGGCACCGGTCACGTCGTACACTTCCTGCGCCTGGGTTGGCATATGCAGCGGCGCCTTGCCCGGTTGCAGCAGCGTCATGCCCTGTTCGGAACGGGTCACCAGCAGCGCAGACAGCTCGAAATCAGCGATGATTTTCATGCCGCGCTCAACCAGCTCTTCTTCAGTTTTGCACTTGCCCGCCACCGCTTCGAATTCAGAGAGGTTTGGCGTCAGCAGGGTTGCGCCGCGATAACGCTCGAAATCGGTGCCTTTCGGATCGATCAGCACCGGTACGCTGGCTTTACGCGCCAGTTGGATCATGGTCTGCACGCTCGCCAGCGCGCCTTTGGCATAATCAGACAACACCAGCGCGCCGATATTGCCCAGCGCCTGGCTAATACGCTCGTGCAGCGGCTCAGGATCAACGCCTTCGAATCCTTCTTCGAAATCGAGGCGGATCAGCTGCTGGTTACGCGACAGGACGCGAAGCTTGGTGATGGTTGGGTGGGTCGGAACAGAAACGAAGTCACACTTCACGTTCACGTCCGCCAGCGACTGACTCAGGGCACGCGCCGCATCGTCAATGCCGGTCAGGCCCACCAGACGCGAATGCGCGCCCAGCGAGGCTATGTTCATCGCCACGTTTGCCGCGCCGCCTGGACGCTCTTCAATGGTGTCGACCTTAACTACCGGCACCGGCGCTTCCGGAGAGATACGGCTGGTCGGCCCATACCAGTAGCGATCCAGCATCACATCACCGACAACCATAACTCCAGCACGTTCAAACTCTGGCAGTGTTACTTTCATTCCTGACTCCAGAAAGATTCACAATTTGCGCGCGATAATATCACACTTGTTTTGTTACGCACGGTTCCACCAGCCACTTCTGCCAGCTTGTGGTCACCTGCGCGCGTTCATCGGTGAAACAGTCCAGCGCCACATGGCCCGGCTGTTCCTGTAAGGCCAGATGGTGCAACTCATCACGCAGCGTGGTGTAGGCGCGGGTTAATGCCTGCGCCTCCTGCTCATCCATAATGTCGTTCTGCGCCAGCAGTTCCAGTATGCGCACGTTATCCGACCAGCGGGTCAGCTTCGGCTTATCGTGCGCGTGCAGCAGCACCAGGTACTGAGTGATAAACTCGATATCGGTAATGCCGCCTTCATCGGCTTTAATATCAAAGCGATCGCGATGTTTGTTGCCAAGGTGCGCGCGCATCTTCTCCCGCATTTCCCGCACTTCGGTTTGCAGCGTACTGCCCTCGCGCGGGGTCGTCATGACCGCCTTGCGGATCGCATCAAACTGCGTTTTGAGCTGCGGATCGCCGTATACCACGCGGGCGCGCACCAGCGCCTGATGCTCCCACGTCCAGGCTTCGTTCTTCTGATAGTCGGCGAAAGCCTCCGTCGAGGTGACCAGCATGCCTGCCGCGCCGGACGGGCGCAGACGCGCATCCACTTCATACAGAATGCCGGATGAGGTGCGGGTGCTGAACAGGTGCATAATGCGCTGGGCCAGACGCAGGTAGAACTGCCGCCCGTCAATCTCACGTTCGCCGTCGGTCATGACGTCTGCCGGACAGTCGTGGAGGAAAATCAGATCCAGATCGGAGCTGTAGCCCAGCTCCCAGCCGCCCAGCTTGCCGTAACCCACCACCGCAAAACCGCGGCCTTCGCGCTCTGCAAGGTGTTTCGGCTGCCCGTAGCGGGCCACCATCTGCACCCACGCCTGATGGACAACCGCGTCGATGATCGCTTCCGCCAGCCACGTTAAGTGATCGCTCACTTTCATTACCGGCAGGGTGCCGGCGATATCTGCCGCCGCCACGCGCAGCATCTGCGCCTGCTTAAACTGACGCAGCGCCTCAAGCTGTTGCTCTTCGTCCTCTTCCGGTACGCGCAGCAGATACTGACGCAGCTCGTCGCGGTAGGCGTCCGTCGCCGTCGGCTGATACAGCGTATTCGGGTCGAGCAGTTCGTCCAGCAGCAGCGGATAACGCGCCAGCTTGTTCGCCACCATCGGCGAGGCGGCGCAGAGAGAAATCAGGTGCTTCAGCGCGCCGGGAAACTCGCTTAACAGTTCAAGGTAAGTGGTACGCGTGACGATCCCGCTCAGCAGCGGCATCATGCGCGACAGCGGCACCGGCGCATCCTCGCGGGAGCAGACATCGCTCAGCAGATGCGGCATCAGATGATCCAGCACCTGACGACCGCGTGGGCCAATGGCGCGTTTGTTCAGTTCGAAGCGGAAATCGGCAATCAGCGCCACCACGCGATGGCGGGCATCGTCGCTTAAGTGCGCCAGCACCGGCGTGGTGTCATCTTCCTGGAGCGCGTCCTGCCACAGCTCGCGCCAGTGCTCGGAGAGCGCATCGTCCTGCGATTCACTTTCGTCGTCGCCGATCAGATCGTTAAAGATGCGGCGCACGCCCGCCATATGCGCTTCCAGCCGTTCCGTCAGCGCCGCCCAGTCATCCACCCGCATCCCCCAGGCCAGACGCGCCCGGTTCAGCTCGTCGCCCGGTAACGTCTGGGTCTGTTCGTCGTTGATACTTTGCAGCAAATTTTCCAGACGACGCAGGAAGAGGTAAGAGTCACGCAGCGTTTGCGCATCGCCTTCCGGCAGCAGATGCAGCTGCTCGATAGCGCTCAGCGTCGGCAACAGCGAGCGGGATTGCAGAGAAGGTTCACGCCCGCCGCGTATTAGCTGGAAGACCTGGACGATAAATTCGATCTCACGAATACCGCCCGCGCCGAGCTTGATGTTGTCCTTCAGGCCACGGCGACGCACCTCGCGGGCAATCATCCCTTTCATATTTCGCAGGGACTGGATCACGCTGAAGTCGATGTAGCGGCGGAACACAAACGGGCGCAGCATGGCGCGCAGCTCGTTGGCCCAGGCATCGTCGCTGTCACCCATGATCCGCGCTTTGACCATCGCGTAACGCTCCCAGTCGCGACCCTGCTCCTGGTAATAATCTTCCAGCGCGGCAAAGCTCAGCACCAGCGGACCGCTGTCGCCAAACGGACGCAAACGCATATCCACGCGGTAGACAAAACCATCCTGGGTGGGCTGATCCAGTGCCTTAATCAGCCGCTGCCCCAGGCGAGTAAAGAACTGGGCGTTGTCCAGCTCGCGACGACCGCCGCGCGTGGAGCCGTTCTCCGGCCAGGCAAAAATCAGGTCGATGTCTGAGGAAAAATTAAGCTCGCAGCCGCCCAGCTTGCCCATCCCCAGAATCAACAGCGGTTGCGGAACCCCGGCTTCGCTGCACGGCGTGCCCCACTCTTTACAGCAGGCGGCGTAGAGCCAGTCCCGCGCGGCGACAATCAACGTCTGCGCCAGCTCGCTCAACTGCTGCAAGGTACTCTCTTCGCTCACCAGCTCCAGCGCCTGCGCCCAGGCAATGCGTACCATCACCCGGCGGCGGAACTGACGCAGTACGCGCATCAGCGTGGCTTCGTCTGCCACCTCTGCCAGCGCGGTTTGCAGCCAGCCAGCATAATGCCGCCACTCGTCAGCCTGCGGCGGCGCGCTTTCCAGCTCTGCCAGCCAGTCCGGGTTGGCGCTGACGCTCTCCTGCACAAAATCACTGAACGTGAGCACGCTTTTCGCCTGCTCGCTTAACGATGACGCAGGTAACGACTCAGGCAGGCGTTCGCAAACGGTCTGCCAGTGCTGTTGTAACTGCGAAGAAAGCGGCATATCAGGGGTTCCTTGCCAGAATTAACGTTTTCCGCTGTGCAGCCAGTACGGATCCTGCGAAATGGCCTCGTTGCGGAAATGCTCGATTTCGATCTGCTGACGGGTCTCGATGGCATGCTTCAGCCCCTGCCAGTTCTCCAGCCAGGCCTGCGCCTTCACGCCCTCATACGCACCTGACAGCAGCAACATGCTGTCGATGTTACGCGCCAGGCGGGGAAGCTGATCGCCATACTGGTCGCCCAGCGGATGCGCAAAGGTGGTTCTCAGCTCGGCCGCGTGACGGGAGAGGTGGATATCCGCAAAACGTTTGAAGTTTTCCGCGATTTTGGTCTGCCCTTTCGCATCGAGGAAAATACGCCAGCCGCGCGTCACCAGAAACTCGGTCAGCGCCAGTTTCGCGCCGGCGTTTTGCGGGCTGTAGATCGCCGTTTGTGCCGACACGTCGGAAAGCATCAGCGTTTCGGTTTGAGTGAGCAAATCACGTAAGTGAGTGCTGGCTTTACGCGGTACAATGCCGCCAAAGAGCGTCAGGGTATGACGCACCAGCCCCATAGCGGCCAGCACCTGTTTTTTGGCATTTTTCACGTTACGCGCCCACAGCTCCTCGTGGTACTGCCACTGAGAGAGCGCCAGCTCCAGCGCCGCTTCCATGCCCTGCTCAACGGAGGCTTTCGGCACAACGCGCAGAATCGGGGTTTCTCGCAGCACGCGCGGCGCATTCCCGGCGGCCAGGTGATAGCCGCGCGCCGCTTTACTCAGGCTGCCCTGACGCAGGCCAGGCTGGTTCACCAGCTTGTGCGCCAGCTTCAGCACGTCGCTCGCCTCGCCTTCCAGCAGTTCGAGTTCCAATTCGCAGATCGGCTCCTGCTCTTCACCCGCCTTAATTTCACCCCGATCGAACGCGATCTCAATGCGGCTCTTGCCTTCCGTCACCAGCCATTTTTCACGCCAGAAATCGGTGCTGAACAGCGGTTGCGCCTCTGCCGACAGCGTTGCGGGCAGCGTCCCTTCCGGCCACACTTCCGCCGGAAAACGATCCAGCTCAAGTTCTGGCTTACTGATGTCGATATTGTATTCCGGACGCTGGTGCAAACCGCCCACCACGCGACCGGCGATTTTCATCGTCATCTCGTAGCGCCCGTTCGCACCCCGGATGCGCAGGCCCATATCGTGGTTGCGCAGCCAGTTGTCCGGCGTTTCGTAATAGATGTTGAGCAGCTGTACGGGTTCATGGTGCTCGCCGGACAGCGTATTCAGATGCTGGCGGAGCGCGTCAGCGCTGTCTTTTTCGACGATAAACTTTAATTCGATCTCTTGTGCCATAGCCTTGTACTTTTGCGTGCGTCACAGACGCGTCGATGAAGGCGAACTTCCTCGCCATTTGTTTGTCAGTACATAGTATTTTGCGCCAAATTGCCACGCAATGAGCAATTTGACGGGCGTAAAAGTTTAAAGCGGTGGAAATCATGACACAGATGATTCCGATTGATGATGAATCCTTTGCGTAGCGACACTGATACCACTACTATCGTTCCACTTTTTATGAAAATAACGACTGATATGCTTAAATTACGCCTGATTGGACTTACTTTACTCGCTTTTAGCGCCGCAACCGCGGTCCACGCTGAAGAGAAACGTTACGTTTCTGATGAACTGAATACCTGGGTACGCAGCGGCCCTGGAGACAATTATCGCCTCGTGGGTACGGTAAATGCCGGCGAGGAAGTGACTCTGCTGCAAACCAATGCAGACACCAATTACGGTCAGGTTCGTGACAGCTCTGGCCGCACCTCATGGATCCCGCTGAAAGAGCTGAGCACGGTGCCGAGCCTGCGCACCCGCGTGCCGGATCTGGAAAATCAGGTGAAAACCCTGACCGATAAGCTGAACAACATTGACGGCACCTGGAACCAGCGCACCGCAGAGATGCAGCAGAAAGTGGCGCAAAGCGACAGTGTGATCGCCGGTCTGAAAGATGAAAATCAGAAGCTGAAAAATGAGCTCATCGTCGCGCAGAAGAAAGTGAACGCCGCGAATCTACAGCTGGATGACAAACAACGCACCATCATCATGCAGTGGTTTATGTATGGCGGCGGGGTGCTGGGCGTCGGTCTGGTGCTGGGTCTGGTGCTTCCTCACCTTATTCCAAGCCGTAAACGTAAAGACCGCTGGATGAACTAACTCGTCTTCTCTGCCACACTTACGTATCATCTTGCGAAAAGAGAAAACGGGAGTGTTGGCGTGAAGAGTTATCTGGTCGGTGGTGCGGTACGTGATGCGTTATTAGGTCTGCCGGTCAAAGATAAAGACTGGGTCGTGGTCGGTGCCACGCCCGAAGCGATGATTGACGCGGGCTACCAGCAGGTAGGCCGCGATTTTCCTGTGTTCCTCCATCCGAAAAGCCGGGAAGAGTACGCCCTGGCGCGTACCGAACGGAAATCCGGTTCCGGTTATACCGGCTTCACCTGCTATGCCGCGCCGGATGTGACGCTGGAGCAGGACTTACTGCGCCGCGATCTCACCATTAATGCCCTGGCGCAGGACGAAAACGGCCATATTATCGATGTCTACGGCGGCCAGAACGATCTGCGTGACCGTCTTTTACGCCATATCTCCCCCGCCTTTTCTGAAGATCCGCTTCGCGTACTGCGCGTGGCGCGTTTTGCCGCCCGTTATGCCCATCTCAGCTTCCGCATCGCCGACGAGACGATGGCGCTGATGACGGCCATGACCGACGCGGGCGAGCTGGAACACCTGACGCCAGAACGCGTCTGGAAAGAGACCGAAAACGCCCTGACTACCCGTAATCCGCAGGTCTTTTTCCAGGTTCTGCGCGACTGCGGGGCGCTGAAAGTGCTGTTCCCGGAAATAGACGCGCTGTTTGGCGTGCCCGCCCCGGCGAAATGGCACCCGGAAATTGATACCGGCATTCACACCCTGATGACGCTGAGCATGGCCGCCATGCTCAGCCCGGAGGTGGACGTGCGCTTTTCCACCCTCTGCCATGACCTCGGCAAAGGGTTAACGCCAAAGGAGTTGTGGCCACGCCACCACGGGCACGGTCCGGCTGGCGTGAAGCTGGTTGAAGGGCTTTGCCAGCGCCTGCGCGTGCCGAATGACATTCGCGATCTGGCAAAACTGGTGGCCGAGTTTCACGACCTGATCCACACCTTCCCGATCCTGAAACCCGCCACCATCGTCAGGCTGTTTGATAACATCGACGCCTGGCGCAAACCGCAGCGCGTGGAGCAAATTGCGCTGACCAGCGAAGCCGACGTGCGCGGCCGCACCGGGTTTGAAGCGTCCGATTATCCGCAGGGTCGTTTGCTGCGTGAGGCGTGGGACGTGGCGAAAGCGGTGCCAACGAAAGAGGTGGTGGAGGCAGGGTTTAAAGGCCCGGCGATCCGCGAAGAGCTGACGAAGCGGCGGATTGATGCGGTTGCAGCGTGGAAGGAAAAACGTTGCCCTCAGCCGAAAGACTGAGGGCGGTCGGTCATCAGAAGAAGACCACGTACACGGCAGCCGCGACGATAAAGCGGTAGATCGCGAACGGAATAAACGAAATACGCTTAATCAGTTGCAGGAAGGTTTTGATGGCGATCAACGCCACAATAAAGGCGGTGATAAAGCCCACGGCGAACATCGGAATGTCGCCCACGGTCAGGAAGCCGATGCTTTTGTAGAGATCCAGCGCGGTGGCGCCCATCATCATCGGCACCGCCAGCAGGAACGAGAACTCAGACGCCGCGTAACGGCTCACGCCCATCAGCATCCCGCCGGAAATGGTTGCCCCTGAACGGGAGAAGCCCGGCCACAGCGCCAGACACTGGAAGCAGCCAATCATAAACGCCTGGCGATACGTCATATCGTCCAGACCTTCCGCACGCGGGGTTTTTGGCTTCAGCACTTCGGCGGCAATCAGCAGGAAGCCGCCGACAACCAGCGCGTACATCACGTTAATCGGGTTGAAGAGCGATTTAATGGTGTCGTGGAACACCAGCCCCAGCACCACCGCCGGGATCATCCCGAGCAGAATATGAATCAGCGTCAGGCGCCCTTTGCCCTCTCCTTCACGCTGCGGCAAACGCCCGAAGTGGATACCGATCAGACCAAACAGACGTCGCCAGAACATCACGACCACCGCCAGGATAGAGCCCAGTTGGATCACCACCTCAAACGTCTTTGCGGTATCGCCTTCAAAGCCCAGGAGATGGCCAACGATAATCATATGGCCCGTACTGGACACCGGCAAAAACTCCGTCAATCCTTCGACCACACCCAGTATTGCCGCCACCAGCAGCGAGTGCATATCGCTCATCTATAAACCCCTAAAAAGATATAAAAAAACGGTGTCCCACGCGGACAACCGTGAAAGATACAGCTTTAAGACCGATATAACCTAAAATGGTTTAGCTATTATGACGTTAAATCTTTCCTTTCAGATTTGTGCCACGCTCGATAATCACGCCCACATTGGCGGCGCGCGCCACCGCTCCCGGCTTGCTTAGCTTAATGCGCACCCATGGGGAGTTAAATTTGCTCAGCAGCAGGTCTGCTACCTCTTCCGCCACGCGTTCTACCAGCGCAAAACGTTGCCCTTCCACATGGGCGATGACCGTTTCACTGATGTCGGCGTAGCTCAGACAGTCATTCACATCATCGCTTTTTGCTGACTTGCGGTTGTCCCAGCCCATTCCGATATCGAACACCAGTTTCTGCTCGATGGTCTGTTCCCAGTCGTAAACACCAATTGTGGTGATTACCGAAAGTTGCTCTATAAATACAATATCCATCACGACCTGCCTGCTTTTTGGCTAAACCGGATACCACTTCCGGCGAATTATGCGTATTATCCACAGATGCTGAGAATACAGATACATTTTCAAAACGGAACAGCGTTATGAGTGCAATCGCGCCTGGAATGATTATCCTCGCCTACCTTTGCGGCTCAATCTCCAGCGCCATTCTGGTCTGCCGCATCGCCGGGTTGCCTGACCCGCGTGAAAGTGGTTCCGGGAATCCGGGGGCGACCAATGTACTACGAATTGGCGGCAAGGGAGCAGCCGTAGCGGTTTTGATTTTTGATGTTCTGAAAGGAATGCTTCCCGTCTGGGGCGCGTATGCGCTCGGCGTCACACCCTTCTGGCTGGGGCTGATTGCCATCGCCGCCTGCGTCGGCCACATCTGGCCCGTTTTCTTTGGTTTTAAAGGCGGTAAAGGCGTTGCCACCGCGTTTGGCGCGATTGCGCCGATCGGCTGGGATCTCACCGGCGTGATGGCGGGCACCTGGCTGCTGACCATTCTGCTGAGCGGTTATTCGTCGCTGGGCGCCATCGTCAGCGCACTGATCGCCCCGTTTTATGTCTGGTGGTTTAAACCGCAGTTTACCTTCCCGGTGTCGATGCTCTCGTGTCTGATCCTGTTGCGCCATCACGACAACATTCAGCGCCTGTGGCGGCGTAAGGAAACGAAGATCTGGACGAAGCTCAGGCGTAAAAAGAAAGACGCTCAGTAAACCGTTCGTTATGCCTTATAACCAAATGTGATTTTTGTCACCTTCTGCCTGTGGTAACTGTTAGAGACACAACACAACCACACAAAAAGAAAATGGCAGAAATCACAGATTCAACTCCCCTTCCAGCGGCAGGAAACACCCCGGATGGCGACATCAAGTGGGTACGCAGCGCATCGGACGTTTCACGTCTCGTTAATGACGGCTCTCAGGGCCGGGCCAATGCCCGCATCGTGGTCGGTATCGCGCTCGGGGGAATTTTCCTCGATGCCTACGATCTCGGCGCGCTGGCATTCGGCATCAAAGACATCACCCGCGAATTTAACCTGACGCCCGCCGGTACCGGCATGGTGGCCTCGGCGATTACCTTTGGCGCGATTGTCGGGGCGCTGCTCGGCGGCTATCTTACGGATAAAATCGGGCGCTACCGCGTCTTTATGGCCGACATGGTGTTCTTTGTCGTTGCCGCTATCGCCTGTGCGCTGGCCCCGAACGAATATGTGCTTGCGGGCGCGCGCTTTGTGATGGGTCTTGGCGTTGGGATCGACCTTCCCGTCGCGATGGCGTTTCTCAGCGAGTTCGCCAGGCTGAAAGGCCCGGGGAATAAAGCCTCCAGCGTCGCAATGTGGTGCCCCACCTGGTACGCGGCCATCAGCATCTCTTATCTTCTGGTGCTCTTCTTTTACGCCGTGCTGCCGGAAAGCCACAGCGACTGGCTCTGGCGTCTGATCCTTGGCTTTGGCGCGGTGCCCGCGCTGGTGATTATCGCCATCCGCAGCCGCTATATGAGCGAATCCCCGGTCTGGGCGGCGAATCAGGGCAATCTGAAGGAGGCGGCGTCCATCCTGCGGCAGTCTTACAATATTAATGCCCACGTACCGCAGGATGCGCTCGACCAGCCCGCGCCTGTCGTGAACAAGGCAAAATGGTCGAACTACCTGAACCTGTTCCGCGGTATCTATCTGCGGCGTACCACGCTCGCCACGCTGCTGTCAGTGGTCTCCTCGTTCGCCTATAACGCCGTAGCCTTTGGCCTGCCGGTGATCATCTCCAGCTTCTTTGTGCAGTCGATGCTGACCACCATTCTGATCTCGCTGGCGCTTAACCTGCTGTTCGCGTTTGTCGGCGGGCTGCTGGCGGTGCGCTATGTTCCGCGCTTCGGCGCATGGCGGATGTCTCTGGCGGGTTATGCGTGCCAGCTTGCGGCACTGCTCGGCCTGGCGCTGATTGGCCGCCCTGACGGGGCTACGGAAGGCGTGGTCGCCGTCGCGATGCTGGCGCTGTTCCTGTTTGGTCAGGGTTTTGGTCCAGGTGCGCATACCATGACGTTTGCCTCCCTGAGCTACCCGACCTCGCTGCGCGGCGTGGGCGTGGGGCTTAACCAGACGCTGATGCGCAGCAGTTCAACGCTGTCACTGTTTCTGTTCCCGCTGCTGGTCGCCTCGCTGGATACCGCCGTGTTCTGGGTGATTGCGCTGGCGCCGTTTATCGGTCTGGCGTCGCTGCTGGCGATCCGCTGGGAGCCGTCGGGGTATGATGTGGATGCAGAGGATTATCGCTAGCCTTTCTTGCCGGGTGGCGCTGCGCTTACCCGGCCTACATTACTGAAACCGGCTCACATGAGCCGGTTTTTTTATCCATAAGCGACTCATATGACAGCCTTCATTTCCGCCAGGGCATACTGAAACGTACCCCGATAGTGTGGAAATGGAAGCACCATGTTAGCAACTCAGGTCACTGATAATTCATACAAAGGCTGGCAGGCCTCGCTTGCCCTCCAGTTTTGTCATACCCCTGAGAAAACCCTCCTCCATTCCGCGCGTCACAGCGGGCCGCTCACCGTTCAGCGTCCGTTTTATCCCGAAGGGGAAACCTGCCACCTTTACCTGCTGCACCCGCCAGGCGGAATTGTGGGCGGAGATACGCTGGATATTTCCGTGCGGCTCGACGCCAAAAGCCATGCCCTCATTACCATGCCCGGCGCCAGCAAGTTCTATCGCAGCAGCGGCCCGCTGGCCTGCCTCAGTCAGCATTTTTACCTCGACGAAGAGGCCACGCTGGAGTGGCTGCCGCAGGACACCATTATTTTCCCCGGCGCTAACGCCGCGCTGCGTTCCGTCTTTCACCTGCACGCCACCAGCACGCTGCTGGCGTGGGAACTGTACTGTCTGGGCCGTCCGGTGATAAACGAAACCTTCAGCCACGGCACGCTGGAGAACCGCCTTGAGGTGTGGGTGGATGGCGAGCCGCGTCTGATTGAGCGACTGCATCTCAGCAGTGGCGATCTGACGCCCGTCGCGGACCATCCGTGGGTCGGCACGCTGCTGTTCTATCCGGCCCGGGAAGCACTTCTCGACGCGGTGCGTGCGCTTCTCGCCCCGCTGGAAAACGTTGGCGGGGCGACGCTCACCGACGATCTGCTGTCGGTGCGTTTTCTCTCCCACGACAACCTGATTTGTCAGCGGGTGATGCGCGATATATGGCAGTCGCTTCGCCCGCTTTTAACTTCCAAAACCGCCTGTTCGCCGCGCATCTGGCAAACATAAGAGAAACGCTATGGAACTGACTCCCAGAGAAAAAGACAAGCTGTTGCTGTTCACCGCCGCGCTGGTTGCCGAACGCCGCCTCGCGCGCGGGGTAAAGCTCAATTACCCGGAATCGGTCGCGCTGATCAGCGCCTTTATTATGGAAGGCGCGCGCGATGGCGAAACCGTCGCCTCGCTGATGGAAGCCGGCCGCCACGTCCTGACGCGCGATCAGGTGATGGAAGGCGTGCCGGAGATGATCCCGGATATCCAGGTGGAAGCCACCTTTCCGGACGGATCCAAGCTCGTCACCGTCCACAACCCGATCGTGTAAGGAGCGCGTGATGATCCCAGGCGAATACCGGATCCAGTCCGGAAACATTGCTCTCAACGTCGGGCGCGAAACCCGAAGTGTGATCGTGGAAAACCACGGCGACAGGCCGATCCAGGTCGGATCGCACTACCACTTTTACGAGGTCAACCCGGCGCTGAAGTTCGATCGCGAAGCCACCCGAGGTTACCGGCTGAACATCCCGGCCGGCACTGCCGTGCGCTTCGAGCCCGGCCAGAAGCGGGAAGTGACGCTGGTGCAGGTGACGGGCGCACAGCGCATTTTCGGCTTTCGCGGCGAGGTCATGGGCGAGGTGAAACATGGCTGAGATTTCACGCCAGGCGTATGCCGATATGTTCGGCCCCACTACCGGGGATAAAGTGCGGCTGGCCGACAGCGAGCTGTGGATCGAAGTGGAAGACGATCTCACGATCTACGGCGAAGAGGTTAAATTCGGCGGCGGAAAAGTGATCCGCGACGGCATGGGACAGGGGCAGATGACCGCCGACGACTGCGTGGATCTGGTGCTCACCAACGCGCTGATCGTCGATCACTGGGGGATCGTGAAAGCGGATATCGGCGTAAAAGATGGGCGGATCTTCGCCATCGGCAAAGCCGGAAACCCGGACATTCAGCCCGGCGTGACGATCCCGATTGGCGCGGCAACGGAGGTGATCGCCGCCGAAGGGAAGATCGTCACCGCAGGCGGGATCGACACCCACATCCACTGGATCTGTCCGCAGCAGGCGGAAGAGGCGCTGGTGTCTGGCGTCACCACCATGATCGGCGGCGGCACCGGGCCTGCGGCAGGCACAAACGCCACCACCTGCACACCGGGGCCGTGGTATATCGCCCGCATGTTGCAGGCAGCCGATACGCTACCGGTGAATATTGGCCTGCTGGGTAAAGGGAACGGCTCCAACCCGGACGCGCTGCGCGAGCAGATCGCCGCAGGTGCCATCGGGCTTAAGATCCACGAAGACTGGGGCGCGACGCCTGCGACCATCAACTGCTCGCTGGAGGTCGCTGAAGAGATGGATATTCAGGTGGCGCTGCACAGCGACACGCTGAACGAGTCCGGTTTTGTCGAAGACACGCTGGCCGCCATCGCCGGGCGCACCATCCACACCTTCCACACCGAAGGGGCGGGCGGCGGCCATGCGCCGGATATCATCACCGCCTGCGCGCACCCGAATATTCTGCCCTCCTCCACCAACCCGACGCTGCCCTACACGGTCAACACCATCGACGAGCACCTGGACATGCTGATGGTTTGCCATCACCTCGACCCGGATATCGCCGAGGACGTGGCGTTTGCCGAATCCCGCATTCGCCGGGAGACCATCGCCGCCGAAGACGTGCTGCACGATATCGGCGCGTTCTCGCTCACCTCGTCAGATTCACAGGCAATGGGCCGCGTGGGGGAAGTGATTATCCGCACCTGGCAGGTGGCGCACCGCATGAAGGTGCAGCGCGGCGCACTGCCGGAAGAGACCGGCGATAACGATAACTTCCGCGTGAAGCGCTATGTCGCCAAATACACCATCAACCCAGCGCTGACCCACGGCATCGCCCATGAGGTCGGTTCTATTGAGGCGGGCAAGCTGGCGGATCTGGTGGTCTGGTCCCCCGCCTTCTTTGGCGTCAAACCCGCCACCATCGTCAAAGGCGGGATGATCGCCTGCGCGCCGATGGGCGACATCAACGCCTCGATCCCCACGCCGCAGCCGGTGCATTACCGCCCGATGTTTGGCGCGCTGGGCGCCGCACGTCACGCCACGCGGCTGACGTTTATCTCGCAGGCCGCCAGTGCGAACGGCATCCCGCAGCAGTTCAGCCTGCAAAGCGCCACGGCGGTGGTGAAGGGCTGCCGGGCGGTGAAAAAGGCCGACATGATCCACAACGATTTACAGCCCAATATCACCGTTGACGCGCAAACCTACGAGGTGCGCGTCGACGGCGAACTGATAACCAGCGAACCGGCTGACGTTCTGCCAATGGCGCAACGCTATTTCCTGTTTTGAGGAGTGATGATGATCTATTTGACCCAACGCCTGGACCACGCGCATCCGACTACCGCCAGCGTCACGCTGCCGATTGACGTGCGGGTGAAAAGCCGCGCCCGCGTGGCGCTGAACGACGGCCGCGAAGCCGGGCTAATGCTGCCGCGCGGCCTGCTGCTGCGCGGGGGCGACCTGCTGACTACCGACGATGGCAGCGAGGTGATCGAAGTGATCGCCGCCCCGGAGTCGGTTTCCGTGGTGCGCTGCGCCGACCCGTTCCTGCTCGCCCGCGCCTGTTATCACCTGGGCAATCGTCACGTACCGCTGCAAATAATGCCTGGCGAACTGCGCTACCACCACGACCACGTCCTCGACGATATGCTGCGTCAGTTCGGGCTGGAGGTGACCTTCGCCAGCCTGCCATTTGAACCGGAAGCGGGCGCTTACACCAGCGATGCCCACAGCCATAGCCACTCTCACGCTCATTCACATTAAGGACTCATCATGCGCAAGTACTTACCGCTGTTACTGCTGGCTTTTTCCGTTCCCGCGCTCGCGCATCCCGGCCACGGGACCGACAGCTTCCAGGCCGGATTTCTCCATCCGCTGACCGGGCTGGATCACCTGCTGATGCTGACGGGGGCTGGCGTGCTCTCCGCCCTGAGCGGCCGCAAGCTGCTGTTGCCGTTAGCGACGCTCGGCATGATGCTTGCTGGTGCCGTTGCGGGCAGCCTGCTCGGCGGCTTTAGCGGCATGGAGATGCTGATTATCGCCTCGCTGGCGGTCTGCGGCGTGATGATGTTTAAGACTGAAAATCGCCTGCTGCTGGCGGTGCCAGCCCTGGCGATGTTCCACGGCTGGGCGCACGGCGTGGAGATGTCCGGCCACAGCTTCTGGCTCTTCACCAGCGGGTTTATGTTAGCCAGCGCCACGGTGCTGTGTGCCAGCTTCGCGGCAGGGCTGCTGCTGCGCCGTCACGACGGCCTGCGTAAAACCTTCGGCGGCGGGCTGATCGTCTCCGCCCTGCTGGCGCTGATGAGCTGATGGAGCACGCCCGCCAGCGGCTGCGCCTGATGCAGCTCTCCAGCAGTAGCCTGCCGGTCGGATCGTTTACCTGGTCGCAGGGGCTGGAGTGGGCTGTCGAGGCCGGGTGGGTCACGGACGCTGAGGCCTTCAGGCGCTGGCAGATCCAGCAGATGGAGCAGAGCTTTTTCTGCGTCGACCTGCCGCTGTTTATCCGCCTGTATTGTGCCTGCGCGAAGCAGGACATCGCGGCAGCAAAACGCTGGACGGCATACCTGCTCGCCTGTCGGGAAACGCGCGAGCTGCGCGATGAAGAACGCAACCGTGGGGCAGCCTTTACGCGGCTGATTAAGAGCTGGGAACCCGCCTGCCCGCCAGAATGGCTACCGCTGTTTATACAAAGCCAGCTCGGCGGCATGGCGTGGCTCGGCGTGCGCTGGGGCATTAGCGCGCGCGAGCTGGCGCTGAGCCTCGGCTACAGCTGGATAGAGAGCGCGGTGATGGCGGGCGTCAAGCTGGTGCCGTTTGGGCAGCAGGCCGCACAACAGCTGATTATCGACCTGAGCGACCATTTTGCCGCCGGGTTTGAACAGGCATTTTTACGTGACGACGACGCGCTGGGGGCCGCTACGCCGCTGTCGGCCATCGCCTCTGCGCGCCATGAAACCCAATATTCACGACTATTCCGTTCCTGAGGAATCAACATGGCTGATTACAAACATCCCCTGCGCGTGGGCGTGGGCGGCCCGGTAGGGTCGGGCAAAACCGCCCTGCTGGAAGCGCTCTGCAAGGCGATGCGCGACACCTATCATCTTGCGGTGGTGACCAACGATATCTATACCAAAGAGGATCAGCGCATCCTGACCGAGGCGGGTGCGCTGGAGCCAGAGCGCATCGTGGGCGTGGAAACGGGCGGCTGCCCGCATACCGCCATCCGCGAAGATGCCTCAATGAACCTGGCGGCGGTGGAAGCGTTGAGCGAGAAGTTCGGCAATCTGGATCTGATCTTCGTGGAAAGCGGCGGGGATAACCTGAGCGCGACCTTCAGCCCGGAGCTGGCGGACCTCACCATCTACGTCATCGACGTGGCCGAAGGGGAAAAAATCCCGCGCAAGGGCGGGCCGGGGATCACCAAATCCGATTTTCTGGTGATCAACAAAACCGACCTCGCGCCGTACGTCGGTGCGTCGCTGGAGGTAATGGAGCGCGACACTAATCGCATGCGCGGCGAGCGCCCGTGGACGTTTACCAACCTGAAGGCGGGCGACGGTTTAGCGACGATTATTGCGTTTCTGGAAGAGAAAGGAATGCTGCGGATCTGAAAAAAGGCCTGGCATAACGCCAGGCCGTGATTGTTATTTGCAGCTGTTATTGGAAGACCCTTGTTCGCGCCATGCGCCCCACTGGCCGCCAGTTCCCGGCGTTTCTTGCCCCGGGTTGACATACCACTGGTTGAGCCAAACTTTACCGTTGTAAGACACTTTGGTGCATCGGGTTGGATAGGCAATTTTGGCGTTATAGGCCGGTGCCGCAGGATTTACCGGTGTGTCATCTTTTGCCGGGGTGTCATCCTTAGCCGGTACCGCCGGTTTACTGACGGTGATGGTCATGCTGTCCGTCGCGGTTCGCCCATCCGCGCCGGTCGTCGTCAGCGTAAAGGTCGCTTCACCCTCGCTGTTGGCAGGAATGACGGCATAGGCATGCGCGTTGTCCACGCTCTTCACCAGCGTGCCGTTCAGTGTCGCCTCCAGCGAGAAGGTTTCTGCCCCTTTCGTCACACGCCAGTTATACGATTTGGCATTCAGGCTCTTACTGCCGTCCAGCGCGTAGGTGATCACCCCCGTGGTCGGAGAAACCAGAGCGTAATCTGCGCCTGCCACAGCCGTTGGAGCCGGCGCGACAGGCGTGCTACCGTCTTTGAGCGCCATAATACGGGCCACCGCACGCTCCATGTCAGGTTGAGTACCCACTTTTGCCGAATCTCCGTTGGCCAGTGGCGTTCCGGTCTCCGCCAGAATCTGACGCATCTGCCGCGGTGTCACGGTAATACCGTTGGCTTTGGCGATGCCTGACAGGCTGGCTACCACACCCGCAATAATCGGGTTCGAGGAAGAAGTTCCGGCAAACGTCGCGGTATAAGAATCGTTAACGCCGCCATTTTTATAGAGATCGCCATAACCTGTGCTCACTACGTCCCAGCAGCCCCATGCAGAGCTGGTGACGCGCGAACCATAGGTGCTGAACGACGCTTTTTTACCGTCCTTTGCACAAAACGCACCCACCAGGATAGCCCCGGAGTCCCGCACGTTCACGTCAAACTCACCCTGGAAGCCAGGGCTATCCAGGTTGACGTTCCCGTTACCTGCCGCCTCAATAACGTGAACGCCTTTATCCGTCAGCGCTTTAATCACATCGTAATAGGCGGGCTCGGACTCCATTGCCACCCAGCAATCCTTCTGACAACCCGCTGGATAACCGCCCGCTACGTGTACCCCGATCTGCACCACATCGCCAGCTTTTAGCAACGGAATTAAATTATAGAGGTTATTATGCGCTGAGGCCGCGTACCCCAGTCGGCTTTTCCAGCTTATCCCTCGAATACCGGTGCCAATATCTTTCGCTGTCATAATCCCGACGGAAGCGGTGTCATGATCTTGCTTTTCAACATAGGTTGTCTTTCCAGAGCTGAGACTCATTGGCGGTAAGTTGAGGTGGTGGGTATTCCAGGGATAAATCTCCGTTGAAATAATCGTCACCCCTTCACCGGCACTGCCTGCATAGTGATCAACGCTTTCGCGGTTTACGCCCCCCATATAATAACCGGCGCGCTTAACATCAGGAGCTTTAAGATAATCCTGCTTATTGCGAAAATCCGGAACGGCAGCAGACGTTAAATTATTATTTACCGAAGATTTAACCTGCGGCGTAAGGGCGTTTTCATCCAGCGACACCGGTTCGGCCTCCGGATAAACAAACTCAACGTTCTGATTCTGCTCCAGCTCAGTAATAATATGGTTAATGTAGGTTTTATCCTGACGTTTATCTTGCGGTAACGCGATACGCAGATAACGGTCAAAGCCATAGCGTTTATTGAGTTCCGTTAACTCGGATGACTGATTTGAACTCCGCAAATTAGTCGGCCGAAACATATTTGTGGTGATAAGGGAAGGATCATTCAGGGTAATTTTATTGTTTGTCGCTTTTAGCAAACCTGTAGTGGGTTTTAGCTTGAGTACAATTGCTGTGTAGGTCGCATTGTCATGTGCAAACTCATTTTGCACCTGATTTTCTGCCGTAGCGGAAAATGAAATTGCTGCACAAATAAAAAGGGACAAGGTACTTTTTTTCATGGTAATCACGGTTCCTTTGTGAATCGACATTTCTCCTTTTTCAGTATCTGTGATACATGCACCGTGATGAATAAGAACTTCCTAATCTGGGGGAACGATCTTTCTATAATTGAATAAGAAAAATCCATATCTCATTTCTTTATATTTGGCAACACGAGGATACACCTGGATACAAAAGCCGTAAAGATTAAGCATAATGAAATAATCAATATCCGCCGCCGTTAAAAATACTCTCATTGTTACTGCTATTTTACCGCAGCCTGGATTTTAATAACGATATATCTTGCGAGGGATTCCAACCCCGCCATTATCATGTAAGGGTTAATACGACGCATCATTATGGACATTAAAATCGTTATCGCTGAAGAATCCTCGTTGATTCGCCGCGGCTTATCCTCAATGATGCAAGCGCTCTCGTTACCCGCCTCAGGCATGAATAAGAGATGTGTTTTGACCGGTGAAGCAGCCTCTTCCGCAGAACTTCTGTCGCTTCTTGGCCAGCATAACCCCGATATCGTTATCCTCAGCTATTCACTGACAACCAGCTTTAATCGCTCTCCTCTCACGGGTATGGACGGTCTGAAGCTGTTGAGATGGCTCCATCAGACTTATCCTACGCTCAGCATTATCCTGCTCTCGCCCTATGCAAACGCCATATTGATTCGTCAGGCGCTAAAGGAAGGCGTCAGATCGTATTTGTCGCGGGATATCAACGAGAAAACCTTAAGCCAGGCGATTGCTACAGTTCTTAAAGGTGAGATCTATATCGAAAGCCAGCTGGTAAATATGCTTTTTCGTCATGAGATGACAGATATAGAGAAACTCTCGCCGCGGGAAATCGATGTGCTGCGTCTGATATGTAACGGATTAAATTTGAAGGAGATTGCACAACATATGCACCTGAGCATCAAAACAGTCAGTGCGCATAAGATCCGGGCGATGGAAAAGCTGGATGTGCAAAACGACTGCCAGCTTTACTCTCTGATCATCAAGAACCAGATGTTCGACATCAGAATATAAAACTCCCCCGCCGCGACGACGGGAGAGCCGTTCACGCCTCAGGCAGTTCCGCCAGCGGCCAGCGCGGACGCACGGACACGCTCAGGTCAGCCGTTGCGCCGGCGTTCAGACGCACCATCCCGGCGTAGGCGATCATCGCCCCGTTATCGGTACAGAACTCCGGACGCGCATAGAACACTTCCCCGCGACGCTTTTGCATCATCTCAGCAAGCTTCGCGCGCAGCGTGCGGTTAGCGCTGACACCACCGGCCATCACCAGGCGCTTAAAGCCGGTCTGATCCAGCGCGCGCTTGCACTTGATCATCAGCGTATCCACCACCGCGTCTTCGAACGCACGGGCGATATCGGCACGGGTCTGCTCACTGTCGTCATTATTGCGGATAGTATTGGCCGCGAAAGTTTTCAGGCCAGAGAAGCTGAAATCCAGCCCCGGACGGTCGGTCATCGGCCGCGGGAAGACAAAGCGCCCTTCCGTTCCCTGCGACGCCATTTTCGACAGCATCGGGCCACCCGGGTAATCCAGCCCCAGCAGCTTGGCGGTTTTATCGAAGGCTTCACCGGCAGCATCGTCGATCGACTCGCCCAGCAGCGCGTACTTG
This sequence comes from Enterobacter cloacae complex sp. 397G4, assembly GCF_050031515.1. NCBI lineage: Bacteria > Pseudomonadati > Pseudomonadota > Gammaproteobacteria > Enterobacterales > Enterobacteriaceae > Enterobacter > Enterobacter cloacae complex sp. 397G4. The sequence continues at coordinate 4,213,557 of NZ_JBLGWE010000001.1, forward strand.
CCAATGCCCGTTACGCTAATCAGTTGGGTATGCCCACCGGAAACCAGCAGCGCCACAAACGGGAACTCTGGCGGATTGTCTTCCAGCATCGGCGCCAGAAGGTGCCCTTCCATATGGTGAACCGGAATGGCCGGAACATCCCACGCGAAGGCCAGCGAACGCCCTACCGTTGCGCCGACCAGCAGCGCGCCGACCAGGCCCGGCCCTGCGGTATAGGCCACGGCATCAATATCTTTTGCACTCAACCCGGCCTCTTTAAGCGCCGCCTGAATCAGGGGAACCGTTTTACGCACGTGGTCACGAGAGGCCAGTTCAGGCACGACGCCGCCGTAGTCAGCGTGCAATTTCACCTGACTATACAGCTGGTTGGCCAGAAGCCCTTTTTCGTCGTCGTAAATCGCGATGCCGGTTTCATCGCAGGATGTTTCAATACCCAGTACACGCATGACTTGTTTTACCTCGTTTCAATACCGCGCAGTGTAGAGCCTGGGCGGATTGTTGTAAAACTTTGTTCGCCCCAGGAAGAAGCCTCGTGTATACTCCTCACCCTTATTAAAGTCCCTTTCAAAATCGCATCGGTGCTTTACAAAGCAGCAGCATTTGCAGTAAAATTCCGCACCATTTTGAAATAAGCTGGCGTTGATGCCAGCGGCAAACCGAATTTATTAAAGGTGAGAGTTACATGCCGGTAATTAAAGTACGTGAAAACGAGCCGTTCGACGTAGCACTGCGTCGCTTCAAACGTTCATGCGAGAAAGCAGGTGTTCTGGCTGAAGTTCGTCGTCGTGAGTTTTATGAAAAACCAACGACCGAACGTAAGCGCGCTAAAGCTTCCGCTGTGAAACGTCACGCGAAGAAACTGGCTCGCGAAAACGCACGCCGTACTCGTCTGTACTAATCTGTTGAGGGCCACAGCCCTCAATTGACAGACAGAGTTGTAGTCGTAAGGCCGTGCTTCCGGAAGGAATGCGCGGCTTGTTTTCGTTTATAAGTCGCTTAAATTTTTGGGGCATATGGCCGGAAGAATCCCACGCGTTTTCATCAATGACCTGCTTGCCAGAACCGACATCGTCGATCTCATCGACGCGCGGGTGAAGCTAAAAAAGCAGGGCAAGAACTACCATGCGTGCTGTCCGTTCCATAACGAAAAAACCCCCTCTTTCACCGTAAACGGTGAAAAACAGTTCTACCATTGCTTCGGCTGTGGCGCACACGGTAATGCCGTCGATTTTTTGATGAACTACGACAAGCTCGAGTTCGTTGAAACCGTCGAAGAGCTGGCGGCGATGCATAACCTTGAAGTGCCGTATGAAGCAGGCAGTGGGCCAAGTCAGATCGAGCGCCATCAGCGGCAAACGCTGTACCAACTGATGGATGGCCTGAATTCGTTTTACCAACAGTCTCTTAAGCACTCTGCGGCTGAGCCTGCGCGTCAGTATCTGAACAAGCGCGGACTGAGTGACGATGTGATTGCGCGTTTCGCTATTGGTTACGCCCCGCCCGGCTGGGACAACGTGTTAAAGCGTTTTGGCGGCAATAGCGAAGATCGTAAATCCCTCATCGACGCAGGCATGCTGGTCACCAACGACCAGGGACGAAGCTACGACCGCTTCCGTGAGCGGGTGATGTTCCCGATCCGCGACAAGCGTGGCCGGGTGATAGGTTTTGGTGGTCGCGTGCTGGGTGATGCCCTGCCGAAATACCTTAACTCCCCGGAAACCGATATTTTCCATAAGGGCCGCCAGCTTTACGGTCTTTATGAGGCACAGCAGGATAATGCGGAACCTCCGCGTCTTCTGGTCGTCGAAGGCTATATGGATGTTGTTGCGCTGGCGCAGTACGACATTAACTATGCCGTTGCGTCGCTGGGAACGTCCACCACGGCGGACCATATCCAGCTGCTGTTCCGCGTCACCAACAACGTGATTTGCTGTTACGACGGTGACCGCGCTGGACGCGACGCCGCCTGGCGAGCGCTGGAAACCGCGTTGCCGTATATGACCGACGGGCGTCAGCTACGCTTTATGTTCCTGCCCGACGGTGAAGACCCGGATACGCTGGTGCGTAAAGAGGGCAAAGCGGCGTTTGAAGCGCGGATGGAGCAGGCTCAGCCGCTCTCCACGTTTCTGTTTAACAGCCTGATGCCGCAGGTTGATTTGAGTACCCCTGACGGGCGCGCGCAGCTCAGCACGCTGGCGCTGCCGTTAATCAGCCAGGTGCCCGGCGAAACGCTGCGCATCTATCTGCGTCAGGAGTTAGGCAACAAGCTCGGCATTCTGGATGACAGCCAGCTTGAACGTTTAATGCCGAAACAGGCTGAAAACGGCACGGTACGCCCCGCGCCTCAGCTAAAACGCACAACCATGCGTATACTGATAGGGTTGCTGGTGCAAAACCCCGAACTTGCTCCGCAAGTGCCGTCGCTGGCGGGTTTGAACCACGAAAAATTGCCCGGGCTTGGCTTATTTTCAGAATTGGTCAACACTTGTTTGTCTCAGCCAGGTCTGACCACCGGACAACTTTTAGAGCATTATCGCGGCACAAAAGAGGCCGCTACCCTTGAAAAACTGTCGATGTGGGACGATATAGCAGATAAGGATATCGCAGAAAAAACGTTCACCGACTCGCTCAACCATATGTTTGATTCGATGCTTGAGTTGCGCCAGGAAGAGTTGATAGCTCGCGAGCGCACCCATGGCCTGAGCAGCGAAGAACGCCGGGAGCTCTGGATGATTAACCAGGAACTGGCGAAGAAATAAAAAATTTAACGGCTTAAGTGCCGAATATCGATCGGGAAGCCCCCGGCAGCCGCACTGAGAGGCAGCGGCAAAAATATAAGTACGCCCTCGCTTTAAAGGTTGGCAGCCCATCGCCGACACCAATCAAACGAATTAAGTGTGGATACCGTCTTATGGAGCAAAACCCGCAGTCACAGCTGAAACTTCTTGTCCAACGCGGTAAGGAGCAAGGCTATCTGACCTATGCCGAGGTCAATGACCATCTGCCGGAAGATATCGTCGATTCAGATCAGATCGAAGATATCATCCAAATGATCAATGACATGGGCATTCAGGTGATGGAAGAAGCACCGGATGCCGATGATCTGTTGCTGGCTGAAACCTCCAACAACACTGACGAAGATGCGGAAGAAGCTGCTGCACAGGTCCTGTCCAGCGTGGAATCTGAAATCGGGCGTACCACTGACCCGGTCCGTATGTACATGCGCGAAATGGGTACCGTTGAACTGTTGACCCGCGAAGGCGAAATTGACATCGCAAAACGCATCGAAGACGGGATCAACCAGGTTCAGTGCTCTGTTGCCGAATACCCGGAAGCGATTACCTATCTGCTGGAGCAGTACGATCGCGTCGAAGCGGAAGAAGCGCGTCTGTCCGATCTGATCACTGGCTTTGTCGACCCGAACGCTGAAGAAGATATGGCGCCAACCGCCACTCACGTCGGTTCTGAGCTGTCTCAGGAAGAGATGGATGACGACGAAGACGAAGATGAAGAAGAAGAGGACGACAGCAGCGACGATGACAACAGCATCGACCCTGAACTGGCGCGTGAGAAGTTTGCCGAGCTGCGTACCCAGTACGAAGTGACGCGTGACACCATCAAAGCGAAAGGCCGCAGCCATGCCGCCGCTCAGGAAGAGATCCTGAAGCTGTCTGAAGTGTTCAAACAGTTCCGCCTGGTGCCAAAACAGTTCGACTACCTGGTGAACAGCATGCGCGTGATGATGGATCGCGTACGTACCCAGGAACGTATCATCATGAAGCTGTGCGTTGAACAGTGCAAAATGCCGAAGAAGAACTTCATTACCCTCTTCACCGGCAATGAAACCAGCGAAACCTGGTTCAACGCCGCTATCGCGATGAACAAGCCGTGGTCTGAAAAGCTGCACGACGTGAAAGAAGACGTACAGCGCGGCCTGCAAAAACTGCATCAGATTGAAGAAGAGACCGGCCTGACCATCGAGCAGGTGAAAGACATCAACCGTCGTATGTCCATCGGTGAAGCGAAAGCCCGCCGTGCTAAGAAAGAGATGGTTGAAGCGAACTTACGTCTGGTTATCTCTATCGCCAAGAAATACACCAACCGTGGCCTGCAATTCCTGGATCTGATTCAGGAAGGCAACATCGGTCTGATGAAAGCGGTAGATAAGTTTGAATACCGTCGTGGTTACAAGTTCTCCACCTATGCTACCTGGTGGATCCGTCAGGCGATCACCCGCTCTATCGCAGACCAGGCGCGCACCATCCGTATTCCGGTGCATATGATTGAGACCATCAACAAACTCAACCGTATCTCTCGCCAGATGTTGCAGGAGATGGGCCGCGAGCCGACGCCGGAAGAGCTGGCTGAACGCATGCTGATGCCGGAAGACAAGATCCGTAAAGTGCTGAAAATCGCTAAAGAGCCAATCTCCATGGAAACGCCAATCGGTGATGATGAAGATTCGCATCTGGGTGATTTCATCGAGGATACCACCCTCGAGCTGCCGCTGGACTCTGCCACCACCGAGAGCCTGCGTGCCGCTACGCACGACGTGCTGGCTGGCCTGACCGCCCGTGAAGCCAAAGTGCTGCGTATGCGTTTCGGTATCGACATGAACACCGACCACACGCTGGAAGAAGTGGGTAAACAGTTTGACGTTACCCGCGAACGTATCCGTCAGATCGAAGCGAAGGCGCTGCGTAAGCTGCGCCATCCGAGCCGCTCTGAAGTGCTGCGTAGCTTCCTGGACGATTAATCGGTCCTGAAATGAAAAAGCTCCCAATCGGGAGCTTTTTTTTTGTTTATTCCCTCTCCCTGTGGGAGAGGGTCAGGATGAGGGCATCAAGCCGCAGAGGAGCTAAAGCCCCCTCACCACCAGCGCCTCATCCAGTTCCCGATACGCCTCCACCAGCTTGTCCAGCGTCGCCCTGTTCAGCCCGCTCGGGTTCGGCAGCACCCACACCTGCGTTACGCCAATGGTAATGTTCTGCTTACCCCAGCTGGCGCCGCGCTGGCTGAACGCCTGCTCGTAGGCCTGCTTGCCGAGGATCGCCAGCGCCGCGGGCTGATAGTCTTCAATTTTCGCGATCAGCTCACGCCCGCCAGCGCGCAGCTCATGCAGATTCACTTCGCTTGCCTGCACCGTGGGTCGCTCGACCAGCATGGTGATGCCACAGCGCGTATCCAGCAGCTGCTGCTCTTCTTCCGGCTTAAGCTGTTTGTCGGTAAAACCGGCCTGGTGGATCACCTTCCAGAAGCGATTTCCCGGATGAGCAAAGTGAAAACCGGTGTGCGCCGATGACTTACCCGGATTGATACCGCAGAACACCACCCGCAGGCCAGGGGCCAGAATATCGTTGATCATCTCTACTCCTGTCTATGCATCTTAAGGTAAGTATAAAGGATTGATTATGCGTTGTTTATAAAAACAGCAGGCAGGTGTGAATGGCTGGATTGCTGAGGGGAGTTACTTTATAATTCACCGCCACGGCCCCTTAGCTCAGTGGTTAGAGCAGGCGACTCATAATCGCTTGGTCGCTGGTTCAAGTCCAGCAGGGGCCACCAAATTTTAGCTTTACAATCATCCAGTTAAGCCACTCGATTGAGTGGCTTTTTTGTTACTCAATACATGAGTGTCGCACGAAAGTAAGAGAGTCTCCCGCTCATCAAGGTTTTGATAAAGCCCTGTCCACATGACTAATAAGCCAAAAAGTTGCTTTCCATAGACTTTTGACTTTAAATTCCCGCGACAAATGAAAGGGAAAGATAAGTAATGGATAAACAAGCCAGAGCAAATCATTTACGTGAATGCTTACGCCAGGAAGTAATGATGAGTTCTAAGAAGTTTTCGTGGTTCGGGGTGCTGCATAAATCTATCAAATGCCCCAATCGCCGTTTCCACTTCTGGTGGCGCATTGCTTCATACTGGCATCATTCAGACAGTAACTTCCTGAAAAAACGAGCTACTAAGATAAACAGAAACCTCATTTTCAAATATGGAACTGATATTCAGTTGGGCGCACACATCGGACCCGGAATGGTGATTTCCCACCATCAAGGGATAGTGATAAACGGCTCCGCTGTCATCGGACACTCTTTGCGTATCAGGCAGAACATAACGGTTGGCATTACCGGTGCGAATGTCCATAAAGAGCCGATATCCATTGTTATTGGCAACAATGTCAGCATTGGCGCGGGTTCCTGCATCATCGCAGATAAGATTCGCATCGGTGACAACGTTGTAATCGGCGCTATGTCATTTGTGAACAAAGACATTCCCAGCAACACCACTGTCTATAGCGAAAAAACTTTGCATGTCATACCTAACAAATTACATGCAGCATGAAACAGGCACTGCTACACGTTTCAGTTTTTTAAAGTGATTTCCTGCCCCCAAACCCGCGCCAGCTCTCACCGTGCGGGTTTTCCCTGAACTTCTTGCCTCCTATATTTTGATCTTCTTTTTTCTCACAAAGTCTAAAATATCATTAATTATCTGATAGTTACAAATTTCATTAAATACTCCGCAGATCCATAAAAGTGAAAAACACTGAAATTCTTTTCAATCTTTTCAGTTCTGGTTTTCCGCAAAGCCGCCAGCACCGGCGAGGTCTGGCAGTCTGGTTTGTAGAAAAATAAAACTGAAAAAATTTTATGATCCAAAAACCACAGACGGGTGCGGTGTAGTGCGATTTTGGTCTGCGAAAAATTTTTTTGGTCATGCTGTGACGCGCCAGCGCCCTGCTGTGCGCACGATCTGTTTTAAGGGTGGCTCTGAGTGTGCGAAAAGGCTGAACGCGCCAGAGCGCCGCTGATAGCGCGTATCCGCTGCTGAATCGCCTGGCTGATATGGGGCAGACCTTTGCCCGGTGGATGCAGCTGTTTCCCAAAAATCGCACGGGTACGCCGTGAAAACTTACACGCGGCTCATCGGGTCATTGACCCGACCGCAAGGGATTTTTAAATAAATATTTATCTATCGACTAAATTTCCCCTTGTCCCAGCCCTCGCCACGGGCCGTTAAGTCGATTGACGGCGCGGCCGCTATTCCCTCAGCATCATAAAAAAATGCAGACGTAGTAAAGCTGTACACGGTGCCATAAACAGTAAATGAGATATTGTTGCCTATGCCGTCAACTTTCGCGCGGGCGGTATTCGCTGTAAGCGTGGGCGCGATATGTTGTTTTTCGAGAGCCACCAGCGGATCGCCGTCAATCTTACTCGCTAAAAAATAACGATACACTTCCCCGGTGGTCATGTTCGAGCCGTCATACTCAGTAATGTATAACCAGGTCCGGGGCGTGAGCTGGCGAACTTGATATAGCCGATCACTAACAGTTAAACGCTGTATATGTTGGAAATAACAGTACCCCGCGACCGCCAGGGCCATAAGAATAGTGGCGATCCAGTGCAGCGTCCTAAAAGTGATGCTGTTTAACATAGTCGATGCCTTGCTTTATCCAAAATTGGTCAATCGGATCATCACCAAACGGCGGGGTCCCCGTGAAATTACCCCATTCGGGTCTTGATGTGCCGGCTTTCCACTGCGCCGCGCCGGCAGCAATAAGCAAAATCTTTGCAGGGATGCACGCTGCATAACCCACAGCGCCGTAATGGAAATTCCCGAAGTCAGCATAAGCCCGTTTATGTTGTTTGTAATCCCACGGCCCGCCGTTTCTTACTCGCTCATAAAACCACGTATACGTAAGCGGGGCGGCCATATTCTGGACTTCGTGACGCGCCCGCGCGAGCCTTATGTGTTCGCGCAATATCTCTAGCCCGCGGGGTGGATAAATCGGTATACATGCCATCGTTCTTCCTTTCTGCCAGGCAAAAAGGGCAACATAAGAGCAATAACGGTAATGCGTACTGCTGAAGATCAATTTATTAATTTTATTTGCAACATCAATAAGTAACGAAATTAAATAACACGAACCTATAACACAATTTGTATCACCTGCGATCCGTATTTAGTCATTAATGAGGGTTTACCCTCAATGGAAATGGAGTTTTAAAAATGGCTATTCCTGCTTATCTATGGCTTAAGGATGATGGCGGCAACCCGATTAAGGGATCTGTGGATGTTCAAAATAGAGAAGGTAGTATAGAGATCCTCTCTTTTAGTCACGGCTTGTTAGTTCCGACCGATAACAACACCGGCAAGATCACCGGCACGCGCTTACATGCGCCGCTCGTAATTGAAAAAGAGTTTGATAGCTCCAGCCCGTATCTCTACAAAGCGGTAGCCACCGGCCAAACGCTGAAAAGCGCAGAGATCAAGTGGTATAAAATCAACGATGCGGGCCAGGAGGTTGAATATTTCAATATGCTGCTTGAAAACGTCCGGGTAGTCAGCATTAACCCCGTCATGCATAACTGTAAAGAGCCAGCGTTACAGATACACAATCATAATGAGGGAATACAGCTCCGCTATGAACGGATCACCTGGAAGTATTGCGATGGGAACATCCAATACTCGGATGCGTGGAACGAGCGGGTTACAGCGTAAAAAAAGGGCGGTTAATCCGCCCTGTATTGTTTTTAGTGCCAATTCTTTCGCCCCCTCGGTTTGCCAGCACGTAGCCTCCCCTCGATGGCAACACCCCGCGCGATCACCCGGTTCCAGCTCTCCGCACTTCTTATACATTTGGGGTATTTTAATCATGCTTAATGCTGTTAAGCATTTTCTGGCAGTTATTGCGGCGTACCGCTGCCGCTGCACGCCTCCAGAACCCCAAATTTTCGAGTTTCTCGGCTCACGCATTCAAAATTGAACTCTAAGGTCACATTTAACCCCGTGCTCCCCGTTCCAGAAGGAAGATTCAATAACTCTCATTCTTTCACAAACCCTAAAAACTAAAGAAATCCTCCATCGCGCCGATCATCATCCGTGTGTATTATTTCCTGTAGCTTTTACAACAACTAACCTTAACTCAAATACTTAAGCGCCAGAGCGAAAGGCATCATGAGCACACCGATCAAACGGCTAGAAATCATTAAAAATGCCATTGAGCTGGAAGATGACGACATCATCCGGAGCCAGCTGAAACGTCTCAAAGAGGAAGCCTTTGACGATGATCTCCTGTCCATCGTCGCGGCGCTTGAGCAGAAAAACTACACCGCAGCCCTTCGCGCTATCACCGCCTGGCTGCAAAGCCAGCGCGCCGTTACCCCGTGGCGTGACCCACAGCTGGCGGCCAGCAAGCTGGAGCTGAAAGCCCTGGAAGAGCGTCTGCGCGATCTGATTGATCGCCGTAACGCCCGGGTACAGCAGCTAGATGAGTTCAACGATCTCTATTTCTCCCGCCTCGGGCCGTTGATGCAGCAGATCCTCGCCCTGCGTAAAACGCTGGCGGAGCTTAACCTGCGTCGTCAGCAGGCGGAGACGCGTCGTCGGGAAGAGGATTACCGCCGCTGCCAGGACTATATGGCGCAGGCCGTAGAGGTTCTGACAACGCTCACCCGGCGCTGGCGAGATCTGCCTGCGGATTCCGTTCAGGCGGCAGAGGCGCGCAAACATCTTCAGCAGCAAAGCAATCTGATTGCCAACCTGCTGGCCGAAGCAATGGAGCTGGAGACCGGTTTAACGCGTGAAGAAGAGCCGGCACGTCAGGCGCGCGATGAGGCCAACGAAGAGTACAAGAAGTATCGCGAACAGCATCATGATGCCGAAGTTCGCCTGCGTAAAGGCAAGGATCTCTCTGAAGAGGATCGGAACGAGCTGAAGCGGCTCTGGCGTCAGGCGAGCAAGCTATGCCACCCGGATCTGGTTGCCGATGATTTAAAAGAGGAAGCCAACAGGATGATGGTGCGACTCAACCAGGCCAAACAGCGCGGCGACGTGAAGGCCATTCGCTCGCTGGTCGCCCGTCTGCAACAAGGATTCGAACCGATGATGGCAAGCGACAGGCTGAACGACCTGGAACGTATTCGTAAAAAGATGGCGCAGGTGCGTGAGCAAATCGACACCCTGGTGAACGAGCTGGCAGAGCTGGAGAAAGAAGAGTCCTGGCTGCTCGTCTCGTCGCTCAGCAATATGGAAGCCTACTTTGCCCAGCAGGAGAAAGCGCTGAAAGAGGTATGCGCCTCGCTCGAACATCAGGTGAGCGAAGCGCAGCTGGATCCCGCTGCCTGATTATTTGGCGTGCCAGTACGCGCTGGCACGCACCAGCTGCGGGTCAATTGCGTCGCTTTCAAACTGACGGCTCAGGCGTTTCACCACCTTCCCCTCCCCGGTCAGCCAGATAAAGTAATCCTCTTCCGGCACGGCCAGCGCGGCAAGATGGTCGGCCACCGCCTGCTCGTTGTGGCCGATAACCCAGGTGATGTTGAACCCGCTCAGGTGCGCCAGATAGTCCTGATACGCCGCATCGCCCACGGTGACAATGGCGTGGATCGCCGGGCGAACAGGCAGTTTTGCGATGCCTTCTAAACGGCGGCGCAGCGCGGGCATCCCCGACTCGTCGCACACGTACAGCTGCCAGGCGTAATCTTCCGGCACCACCAGCGAACCGCGCGGCCCGCCGATGGTCAGCTTGTCGCCCACCTTAGCCTCCACCGCCCAGTTGCTGGCAATGCCGCCATCATGAACGAAGAAATCGAGCGCCAGCTCATGTTTTTCGTCATCGTACAGCGGGGTATAGTCACGTGCCTGCGGACGCGCGCCGTCGCCCCAGTCGATGCCTTCATCGGTCACCACAGGCGGCACGAAAGTGGTGCCCGGTGCCGGGAAAAAGACTTTGGTATGGTCGTCAAAGCCGCGAGAGCTAAAGCCCTCCAGCGCCTCGCCGCCTAGCACAATGCGCTGAAATCCTGCGCTGACTCGCTCAGTGCGCAGCACGTTCAGCTCACGAAAACGCAGGTCATTGCGGACACGTTGAGGGTAACGGGTAGATGCCATGTTGATGCCCTTCTCAGGTGAATACGATATATCGGAATGAATTCTTAATGATAATGATTGCTATTAACTAAGAAATCAAGATTTTTTAGATTGCATCTGAATATATCTTAGATATAGTTTAGATATATCAAATTAAGGAAAAAACATGCGACACGAACACGACGGCGGCGGACGCCGGCCACGATTTTTTGGCCATGGCGATTTGCGGCTGGTGATCCTGGATATCCTGACCCGCAACGCGAGCCATGGTTACGAACTGATCAAAGAGATCGAAAACCTGACGCAGGGACATTACACGCCTAGCCCTGGCGTGATCTACCCGACGCTGGATTACTTGCAGGATCAGGCGCTTATCACCATTACCGAAGAAGAGAACGGCCGGAAGCGGATTGCGATTAACGCCGCCGGAGAACAGTGGCTGGATGACAACCGGGAACAGCTGGAGCAGATCCAGACGCGTATCAAGGCGCGCTCCGTCGGTTTCCAGCTGCGCAAAAACCCGCAGATGAAGCGGGCGCTGGATAACTTTAAAGCGGTTCTGGACCTGAAGGTTAATCAGGGAGAGCTCAGCGACGCGCAGTTGAAACAGATTATCGGCGTGATTGACCGCGCGGCGCTGGAGATCTCCCAGCTGGATTAAGCCAGCACGCCGTCGCTCACGCGGAACACGCGGACCAGCTCTTTCAGGTGCATGGCCTGTTCGTTAAGGGATGCCGCCGCCGCAACGGACTCCTCCACCAGCGCGGAGTTCTGCTGGGTGGTGGCGTCTATCAGGCCAATCGCGCTGTTGATCTGCGAGATGCCTTCCGTCTGTTCGTGGCTGGCCTGGCGAATCTCACGCAGGATTACGTCCATCTCCTCTACGTTGCCGACCATGCCGTTGATAAGCCCGCTGGCCTTCTCCACAAGGTTCATGCCGTCCTGCGTCTGGCTTGTGGAGCTTTCAATCAGCTGGCGGATCTCACTCGCAGATGTTGCACTTTTCTGCGCGAGCTGGCGTACCTCGCCCGCCACCACCGCAAAGCCACGACCATGCTCACCCGCGCGCGCCGCTTCGACCGCCGCGTTCAGCGCCAGAATATTAGTCTGGAAGGCAATGGCGTCGATCAGGTCGATAATGTCGGACATCCTGTTCGATGTTTCGTTAATCAGGCGCATCTTGCTGGTGACCTGCTTCATCATCTCGCCGTTGTTTTTGACCACAGCAGCCGCATCGGCAGACAGGTTCGTCGCTTCTCCGGTGTGGGACGCGGTGTTCTTCACCGTAGCGGTGATCTGCTCCATCGAGGCGGCCGTTTGTTCAACGGAACTGGCCTGCTCCTCCGTGCGGGCAGCCAGATCCTGGTTTCCCGCGACAATCTGCGCGGCGGCGCTGGAGATGTTTTCCGATCCGGTTTGCACCTGCTGCACAATCTCCAGCAGGCGCGTTTTCATCTCCATCAGTGCGGTGAGTAGCAGTCCGGTTTCATCTTTACCGTGCGAGATAATGCTGCCGGTGAGATCGCCATCGGCAATGGCCTCCGCAAAATTCACCGCGTCGTTCAGCGGTCGGGTAATGGATCGCACAATGAACCAGCCAGTCAGGCTGGCTGCCGCGACGCTGAAAAGCGTAATCAGGACCAGCAGGAGACGATTGGTGCGGAAATCGCCTTCCACCTGCTCGCCCGCACTCTGCATTTCATGGTCCTGGATCGCAATCAGCGCCTGCACTTTCGCTTTATAGGACTGTTGCAGATTCAGGGTGTTGGTCATCATTTCGTTTATCGCGCCCGCACGGTCGTTATTCTGCACGGCCTGCAAAATGCGGTAGCGCGAGTCAAGATATTGCTGGCGTACGCCGTGGATATCGGCCAGCACCTGTTGGGATTTTTTATCCTTGAGAGCGTTGTCCAGCTCGCTCAGGATTGCGGAGATGCGCTCGCTGATCGCCTTCAGACGCTGCTCTGATTGCGCCGTGTACGTTCCCTGTTCGTCCAGCAGCATGAGCTGCTGCGTGCTTATAAATTCCTGGAAGTTGTCGATTAACTGGTTCGCTTTTACCGTCGTTGGATAGTCGCTGGTAAGGATGGTTTGCATTCCATTGTTTGCCCGATTCAGGCTCATCAGAGACAAGCTTGCGCTGACGACCATCAGGACAATAAATAATCCAAACGCCAGAAATAATTTCGTGCCGATCTTTACGTCATGTATGAACATATTTACCCCATCGATGTGATTATTTCTCAGACGATCGCTGTTATCGACAGGAAACACGCTAACTTTATGACTTTGATCGTTTTTTTATTTTTCACTCTCAATAAATCTGGATCGTAACAATTAAAAACCGGGCGCTTTTTTTAGTTACTTAATATTTCATTAACAACATAACTTATTCTGAAAAACAAAAAAGCCGTTTACCCAGGAGGAATAAACGGCTTTATCGAAGCATGCATTTCTTAATGCAGCACGGTAACCGCATCTTCAAGGCGTCCGGCCCGGTGCTTAACCATCGCGGAAATCTGCGCGCTCTCTTCGACCAGGTCAGCATTTTTCTGCGTAATGCTGTCCAGCTCTGCCACAGCACGGGTCAGCTCTGTCAGACCTGTCGCCTGCTCTGAGGTGGCGTGACTGATCTGCGCGATAAGCTGCGTGACGTTTTTCACCTGCTCGACAATATCATCCATAGTACGTCCCGCGGCGTGGACCTGCTCGGCGCCCGACTGCACTTTGCTGGCGCTGGCGTCGATCAGCTTGCGAATATCGTTAGCCGCGTTCGCGCTGCGGCTGGCAAGATGACGCACTTCGCCCGCTACCACCGCAAAGCCTTTCCCCTGCTCGCCTGCGCGTGCCGCCTCAACCGCGGCGTTCAGCGCCAGAATATTGGTCTGGAAGGCGATGTCATTGATAAGCGAGGTAATAGAGCCAATGCGCTGGGTACTGTCGGCAATGTCATCCATGGTTTTCACCACGGTCTGCATCACGGTGCCCCCCTGCGTGGCCGCGCTGCTGGCGGCCATCGATAGCTTGTCGACTTCGGCTGCGGTCTCAGAGTTACTCTGCACCGACGCCGCCATCTGGTTCATTGTTGCCACGGTCTGCTGCACGTTAGCCACGGTCTGGCGCGTGCGGTCGTTGAGATCTTCATTGCCCTGCGCCAGCCTGTCGCTGCCGTCGCGCACGCTCACCACCTGGCTGGAGACGTCGTTGATCAGCCAGCGGCACATCAGCCCCAGCTGTCCGACGGCCCGCAGCGTTAGCCCCAGTTCATCGCTGCGGTTAAGATGCTGCACGCTGTTACGCTCTCCGGTAGCGACCCTGAGCGCCTGCCGTGCGACGTTTTCCACCGGGCGGACAATCTGTTGCTCAAACACCAGGGTGCCAAGCAGCATCACCACGGCTGCCGCCACCAACGAAGCCCAGCCCGCGGCACTGGCAACCAGCGTTGCGGCCATCACCGCGAAAAGTACCGCCATTACGCTACGCACGCGCCAGCGCAGCGGCATCGCCGGTAATTTGCCGAGCCAGCCTTTGCGCACCACCAGCCCTTTATGAATGCGTTTTTTGCAGCGTCCTTCGTTGAGCGCCTTATAAAGCGGCTCCACCGCGGCGACCTCGTCCTGCGTGGCGCGGGTACGAATGGACATATAGCCCGTCATCTGGCCGTTACGCACCATTGGTACCGCATTGGCACGTAACCAATAGTGATCGCCATTTTTACGTCGGTTTTTGACAATCCCGCTCCAGGGTTCGCCCTTTTGCAGCGTGTACCACATGTCGGCAAAAGCCGCTTTCGGCATATCCGGATGACGCACAATGTTGTGCGGTTGCCCGAGCAGCTCCTGGAGCGTAAAGCCGCTCACTTGCACAAAGGTGTCGTTAGTGTGGGTCATGTAGCTGTGGAGGTCGGTGGTCGACATAAGCGTGGTGTCATCGTCCAGCGGATATTCATTCTGGGTGACATAGTCAGGAGAGGACATAGTGAGCATCCCTTGCAGGTTATTTGAATGTTAATTTTGTGGCTTATGTTTTTTCGGCGATAAAAAATTTATCTTTAGTTGTTAAATATGATTGAGATCGCAAATCTCGGTTAAACCGCACTTTTCGTACGTTTTTCTAATTAATTGATTTAAAATACTTTCGGCATGAAACTACCTACAAAGCATGATACCCCGGTGCACACTTAAGGCGCATTCCCTGCCCTGGAGCAGTGCAATTGACGACACCCCATCCCCGGCTCGTTATCCCTTATCCCGTGCGGCGCGCGATGGCATGATTAAATATTGTGCAACTTTGATTTCACCTGGCGTTTATCCCGATTTTTGTTAAGGCATCTGAGGTGGCGTAATCCCTGCAATACTTAACTCAGTATCATGTGATACGCGATCCCCGGGAGCATATTTTGAACAGGTTACCTTCCAGCGCCTCGGCTCTTGCCTGTACCGCGCACGCACTGAATCTCATTGAGAAGCGAACGCTTGATCATGAGGAGATGAAACAACTTAACCGTGAGGTCATTGATTACTTTAAGGAGCATGTGAATCCAGGTTTTCTGGAGTATCGCAAATCTGTTACCGCCGGCGGGGATTACGGAGCCGTAGAGTGGCAAGCGGGCAGTCTGAATACGCTTGTCGACACCCAGGGACAGGAGTTTATCGATTGCCTGGGTGGTTTTGGTATTTTCAACGTGGGGCACCGTAATCCAGTTGTGGTTTCCGCCGTACAGAATCAACTTGCGAAACAACCTCTCCATAGCCAGGAACTGCTCGATCCGCTTCGCGCCATGCTCGCGAAAACGCTGGCAGCCTTAACGCCCGGTAAGCTGAAATACAGCTTCTTCAGCAACAGCGGCACCGAATCGGTCGAAGCGGCGCTCAAGCTCGCTAAGGCGTACCAGTCACCGCGCGGGAAATTTACCTTTATCGCCACCAGCGGCGCGTTCCACGGGAAATCCCTGGGCGCTCTGTCGGCGACCGCTAAATCTACCTTCCGCAAGCCGTTTATGCCGCTGCTGCCGGGCTTCCGCCACGTGCCGTTTGGCGACATCAACGCCATGCGCATCGTGCTGAGTGAATGCCGTAAAACCGGCGACGACGTGGCGGCGGTGATCCTGGAGCCGATTCAGGGTGAAGGCGGCGTGATCCTCCCGCCGCAGGGCTATCTGCCCGCCGTGCGTCAGCTGTGCGATGAGTTTGGCGCGCTGCTGATCTTCGACGAAGTGCAGACCGGGATGGGGCGCACCGGCAAGATGTTCGCCTGCGAGCACGAGAACGTTCAGCCGGACATTCTGTGCCTGGCGAAAGCGCTCGGTGGCGGCGTGATGCCGATTGGCGCAACGGTCGCCACTGAGGAGGTCTTCTCGGTGCTGTTCGATAACCCGTTCTTACATACCACCACCTTTGGCGGTAACCCGCTGGCCTGTGCGGCGGCGCTGGCCACCATCAACGTCCTGCTGGAGCAAAACCTGCCCGCGCAAGCGGAGCAGAAAGGCGACATGCTGCTGGACGGCTTCCGTCAGTTGGGCCGGGAATATCCGGATCTGGTACAGGATGCGCGCGGGAAAGGGATGCTGATGGCGATTGAGTTCGTTGATAACGAAACCGGTTATAGCTTCGCAAGCGAGATGTTCCGCCAGCGGGTACTGGTGGCGGGAACGCTTAACAACTCGAAAACCATCCGCATTGAGCCACCGTTGACGCTTACCATTGAGCAGTGTGAGCAGGTGCTGAAGGCGGCGCGTAAAGCGCTGGCGGCGCTGCGGGTAAGCGTGGAAGAGGCGTAAAAAACGCCGGGTGGCGCTACGCTTACCCGGCCTGCAAAATACTGCATACGTAGGCCCGGTAAGCGTAGCGCCACCGGGCTGCTTTTTATCGGTGGAACTCCGCCACCGTCATGGTGAAGCGAAGTACGGTATCGCCTTCATTGGCATAGCCGTGCGCGGCTTCCGTTTTCGCCACCGCCGACGCGCCAGCATTAACCTGTACCACCGTCTCGTCCACCGTCAGGGTTAACATGCCTTCGTTCACGTGCAGCAGCTCAAAGGTTCCCGCGGGATGTCCCGGAGAGGTGAAAGTCTCTCCCGGATGCATCTCCCACTGCCACAGCTCAATCATGTCCGGGCCTGCGGTGCCTGCCAGCAATCTGGCATAACCGCCCTGTGCGCCCTGCCACAGAACCGGGATCGCCTCTTCCTGAATAATGTGTACCTGCGGCTCGCTGGAGACGTTAACGATGTCTGCCACCGAGACGCCAAGCGCGGCGGCCAGTTTGCACAGAATGGCAATGCTGGGGTTGGCAGCCCCTTTTTCGATCTCCACCAGCATGCCTTTGCTGACGCTGGCGCGGCGGGAAAGCTCGTCCAGCGACAGCTTTTTCTCTTTCCGCCAGCTGCGGATACGGTTCGCCACGGCCAGGCTTACCTGGGCAACATCGGCGCCCGCATCGGTCATTATATTGACTTTATCAGTCATTGGTCACTACCATGGTATAAAACAGTCAATACAGGATTATTTATGTCTCTTCTAACACCGTCAATAGATTCGCGACTTGTCGGGATCGCGCCCGGCTTTCGGGCGCTGAGCATTCTGGTTGAAGCTGCCCCGATTACCCAACCGGGGGTTGCGCCCGCTGCGCTGGCGCAGGCCTGCCAGCAGATGCTCAATGATGATGTGCCCTGGGCAGAAAATCATCTCGCCGCCTGGGATGAGGTGTTTAAAGCCTTTGGTGCAAAACCCAAACGTACGCCCTGCTCGGCCTCGGCCCTGCGCAAGCGCGTGATGAGAGACGGTTCGCTGCCGCCGCTCGACCCGGTGGTGGATATCTATAATGCCATCAGTATCCGTTACGCTATTCCGGTAGGGGGAGAAAATCTGGCGGCTTACTCGGGAGCGCCGCGCCTGACGCTGGCCGACGGCAGCGAGCCGTTTGATACCT
The DNA here is from genome assembly GCF_050031515.1 of Enterobacter cloacae complex sp. 397G4. NCBI lineage: Bacteria > Pseudomonadati > Pseudomonadota > Gammaproteobacteria > Enterobacterales > Enterobacteriaceae > Enterobacter > Enterobacter cloacae complex sp. 397G4. The sequence continues at coordinate 4,231,366 of NZ_JBLGWE010000001.1, forward strand.
TTAAAGAAGGTGAGCCGGTTGTAGAAAATCCGGAGCCAGGCGAAGTTATCTGGCGTGACGATCTCGGCGTCACCTGCCGCCGCTGGAACTGGCGACAGGGGGTACGCACGCGTCTGGACAGCCAGGCGCAATCCATGTGGTTTATTCTCGAAAGCCTGCCGTCGATGCCGCTGGCGGCATTACAGGAAGCTGGCGATGAGCTGGTGAGCAATCTGCAAAAGCTGATGCCGGGCGCGACGGCGCGTATTCAGTTGCTGGAGCTGGCGTGAACAACGCCGGGTGGCGCTTCGCTTACCCGGCCTACAAATACTGCATATGTAGGCCCGGTAAGCGCAGCGCCACCGGGCAAATACCGCACCATCTCGCCCCCGTAGGCCCGGTAAGCACAGCGCCACCGGGCAAACACCGCACCATCTCGCCCCCGTAGGCCCGGTAAGCGCAGCGCCACCGGGCAAAGCCGCTACTCCGGCAACAACCCCACAAAACAGCGTTTTTTGCGCGGCTCTGACATCAGCTCTTCAAGCTTATCCACGCACGCCAGATAGTGTGGCGTTTGCTTATGCGCCAGCACCGCCGCTTCGTCTTTATAGGCTTCGTAGATAAAGAAGCGGGTTTTCACCCGCGGGTCCTGCAAGACATCAAAGCGCAGGTTTCCCGGCTCCTTGATGGCCCCCTCGTGGTTGGCGCGAAATACCTCCAGAAACTCGTCCACCCGCTCGGGTTTAATATTAATCTCCACCAGCGTCACGTTCATTTTGCTTCTCCCTGTTTCTCTTCCTGCCAGAACTGGAACGCCTCCCGGGCGCTCATGTTCTCGTGAACGACTTTCTTCACCGCCTTCAGCATGGCGAGTGGCGCGCTGGACTGGAAGATGTTGCGCCCCATGTCCACGCCGGATGCGCCCTGGTCAATCGCCCGCCAGCACATCTCCAGCGCCTCGTGCTCCGGCAGCTTTTTGCCCCCGGCGATAACAATCGGCACCGGGCAGCTGGCGGTCACTTTTTCAAAGCCCTCGTCCACGTAGTAGGTTTTGACGAACTGCGCTCCCATTTCGGCGGCGATGCGGCTGGCAAGCGAGAAATAGCGCGCGTCACGCGCCATCTCTTTCCCCACGCCCGTCACCGCCAGCGTCGGCATGCCGTAGCGCGCCCCCGCATCCACCAGCTTGATGATGTTGTTGATCGACTGATGCTCAAACGGGCTTCCGATATACACCTGCGCCGCCACCGCGCAGACGTTCAGGCGCAGCGCGTCCTCCATCGCCACCGCCACGCACTCGTTGGACAGCTCGCCCAGAATCGAGTTACCGCCGGAGGCGCGCAGCACCACCGGTTTGTTCGTGGCGGCTGGCACCTGGCTCCTGAGGATGCCGCGGGTGCACATCAGCACGTCGGTTTCACCAAACAGCGGCGCGATGGAGAGATCGATACGCTCAAGGCCGGTGGTCGGCCCCTGAAAGTAGCCGTGGTCAAAGGCCAGCATCACCGTGCGGTTGCTCTGTGGGTTGAAGATGCGCGCAAGCCTCGACTGCATTCCCCAGTCCAGCGAGCCGCAGCCCTTCAGGGTGTACGGCACATTCTGCTGCGGCGTGCCGATGCCAAAATCCTTGCCGTCTTTGATGTCATCTAAATCAGCCATTTGCTCCCCCGTCAGAAATCGTATTTGTTGATGTTCTCTTTGGTGAACACCACCCGCTCCGGCAGCAGCACGATGCCGTTGCCCTTCGCCTCATACTGGTAGCCCTGCACGCTGTTCGGCTCGACCTTCAGCGTCCCGATATCTTTCACGTCGACGCTGTCGCCAGGGTTAAGATCGCCTTTTTTCAGTAAACGATCGGCGACATTGACCGCAATTTTGCCCTGTTGCACCACATCCCACAGGCCGAAGGCTTTCACCGTGCCGCGCTCAACGTACGGGCGCATCACGTTCGGCGTGCTGAAGCCGACAATCGCCACCCCTTCCCGTTTCAGGTTTTCCGCCGCCTGTGCCGCGGCTGGCAGGGCGTTGGCGTCCGGGGCGATGATCGCATCCAGATCCGGATAGGCTTTTAAGATCCCTTCGGCGGTTTGCAGAGATTTGGTGGCGTCGTTATAGCCAAACTGGGTGGTGACGACCTGCCACTGAGGATGATCTTTCTCGATTTTGGCCTTCGCCTCTTTCACCCACTGGTTCTGGTCGGTAACGGTCGTGCTGGAGTAGAAGAACGCCACTTTCGCGTTCGGTTTGGTGACCTGCTTGCCCGCCATGTCCACCAGCAGACCGCCGAGCTGCTCCGGCGTTCCCTGGTTGATGTAGATGCTGCGGCACTCCGGTTTGGTGTCGGAATCCCAGGTCAGGACCTTCACGCCGCGCTGCATCGCGCGCTTCAGTGCCGGGCAGAGGCCGTCCGGCGACACGGCGGAGACGATAATGGCGTTATAGCCCTGGTTGACGAAGTTATTGATCAGCTGCACCTGGCCGGAGACGCTCGGCTCGGTCGGGCCGTCGTAGGTCACGTCCACGCCGAGATCTTTCCCCGCCTCTTTCGCGCCGTTGCCGCCGCTGGTGAAGAATCCCACGCCTACCAGTTTCGGGATAAAGGCAATGCGGTCCGCCGCCTGCGCCGAAGCGAAGCTGAGGGCCATTGCCAGGACGAATAGTTTTGTTTTCATCTTACGCTCCGGATAGTTTTCTGAAGAGAGAACGCACCCATTCGCGGTGCAGACTCAGCGAACGTCCCATCACCACCACAACCAGCAGCGCCCCTGACAGCGCGCTCGACACCTGGTTGGGGATGCCGACCATCTGTAAACCCTGTTGCAGGTACCCCACCAGCAGCGCCGCCAGCGCCGTACCGACAACCGAACCTGACCCGCCGTAGATATTTGCCCCGCCGAGTACGGCGGCGGTGAGCGCGGGCATGAGTAAATCGCGCCCCAGATCCGAGCGCGCGGAACCGAAATAGGAAACCATCACCAGCGCGGCAACCGCCGAGGCTACCCCCACCAGGCCGTACAGCGCGTACAGCATGCCGTTCACCGACAGCGCCGCATAGCGCGCCGCACGCGGATTCTGACCGATTAAAAACAGATGCCGACCAAAGCGCCCGCGGTGGGTAATCAGCCAGAAGAAAGCGGTAATCACCGCGAACAGCACCAGCGGGATCGGCAGGCCCACCACCGTGAGGTTAGCGAAGGTGGTAAAGCTGTCCGGGAAGCCGCCGATCCCCTCGTAGCCCGTCGCCCCCGCCATGCCGGAGAGCAGCAGCGCCCCGCCGCCGTAGAGGTAGAGCGTGCCGAGGGTAATGACCAACGGGCTGATGCCGGTGTAGTGGATCAGCGCCGCATTCACCAGCCCGCACAGCAGGCCGAGCAGCAGCGTCAGAGGGATGGCAACCGCCATCGGCCACCCTGCCTGCATCATCACCCCCAGCGCGATGGCGCACAGGCCGATGGTTGAGCCGAGGGAGATATCGATCCCGCCGCTGATAATCACAAGCGTAAGCGGCAGCGCCACGATGCCAATGCAGATAAAGTCGCTGGTGCTGAACAGCAGCATGTTGATATCAAGCATGCGCGGGTTGATGGCGCCGAAGAGCAGGATCTCCAGCACCAGTAAAATCAGCAGCGCGCTTTCCCAGTTAAGCCTCATTTACGCCACCTCTTTTTTGCGTTTCGGAAACGGGGTAACGTGCTTTCCCCCTTTGTTACCCGGCTGGAAACGGCTGTATTTCAGCGCCCGCTGATGCCGTGAGAGCGCCTGACGCAGCCGCCCGTCGAGCACCAGCACACCCAGCAGCACCAGCCCGGCGATAAAGTCGTTCCACCACGCCGGGAGCCTGAACAGCACCAGCACGGTATCGATTTGGGTGAGGAAGAACGCGCCGAGGAAGGCGCCGACCAGCGTGCCGGTGCCGCCCAGCAGCGAGATGCCACCGAGCACGCAGGCGGCGATGGCCTTCATCTCCAGCCCGCTGCCGGTCTGGTTGGGTACAAAGCCAATCTGCGCGGCAAACACAATTCCGGCGCAGGCCGCCAGCATGCCGTTGAGTGTAAAGGCGATCATGCGGGTGCGGTTCACCGCCACGCCCAGCTGGCGCGCGGCGGCGAGGTTATCTCCCACGGCGTAAAAATCACGTCCAAAGGCGGTGCGCGACAGCGTCCACCCGCCGGTGGCCGCGATAATCAACACCAGCATGCCGAGCGGCGAAATGCCGACGGCGGCGGGCTCAGAGAGAGATTTCAGCCCCGGCGGCAGCCCTTCTATCCACTTCCCGCCGGTCCACAGCAGCATCGCCCCACGATACAGCCCCAGCGTGCCGAGGGTGGCGACAATCGCCGGAATGCGCAGGCCCACCACCAGAAAACCGTTGAACGCCCCCGCCAGCGCGCCAATCGACAGCGCGAAGAGAATGGAAACGGGCAGGCTGTAGCCGCTGTTCAGCGCCACGCCGACGGCGATCGCCGAAAGCCCGACGGTGGAGCCGACGGAGACGTCAATATTGCGGGTCAGCATCACCAGCGCCGCGCCGATAGCCAGCAGGATCAAGATCTGCGAGCTGGCGAAGATCATCCCCAGCGTCTGTAAGCTCAGGTAGGACGGGTTCAGCGCCACCAGCACGGCGAACAGCGCCAGAATGGAGAGAAACGCGCTCAGCTCGCGGTTTTTCAGTAAGATCTTCATGATTGCCCTCCAAACGCCAGCGCCATCATCCGGTCGAGGCTGACGGCGTGGCGCGGCAGCTCGCCGCTGAGCACGCCCTGATGCATTACCAGCACCCGATCCGCGAGGCCGGGAAACTCATCGAGATCGCTTGAGATCATCAGCACCGCCACGTTCTGCGCCGCCACGCTTTTCAGCAGCTGATAAATATCAGCGCGCGCCGATACGTCCACGCCGCGCGTCGGTTCATCGACGATCAGCAGCAGCGGGTTGGCCTCAAGACAGCGCGCCAGCAGCACCTTCTGCTGGTTGCCGCCCGAGAGCGTGCGCACGGTTTGATCCGCATGGTTGAGCTTGATCCCCAGCGCCCGGTGATAGCGTTCCACTACCGCAGACTCCCGCTTTCGCTGCTGCCAGAGCGACGGCTCGTTCAGCGCCACGGTGTTCCAGCGGATCGGCGCGTCGAGAAACAGGCCGGACACCTGCCTGTCTTCCGGCAGATAGACCAGCCCTTTTTGCAGGCGTGAACTGACCGGATCGGCGGTGATCTCCTGGCTCTCCAGCCACACCCGCCCGCCGCGAACCGGACGCAGGCCGTAGAGCGTTTCGGCAAACTCGGTGCGCCCGGACCCCACCAGCCCGGCCAGACCAACGATCTCCCCGGCGTAAATCTCAAGGCTGAGATCGATAAAGCCCTCCCCGGTGAGCGCTTCCACGCGCAGCACGGGAAAATCCTGCGCCTGGGTGCGGCGGTTGCCCGGCAGCGCCAGCCACAGCTTTTGCGTATCGCTCAGGGATGCTTCCCGGCTTACAGGCGTCATGGCGGCGATCAGGGCGTTATCGTCAAAATGCGCAGTTTCGCCGCTGAGCACCACCGCGCCGTCGCGCATCACTGAGACGTGACTCGCCAGCTGTCGAATCTCCGGCAGCTTATGCGAGATAAAAACAATCCCGACGCCAAGATCCTGCAAGGCGCGGATCTGGCGAAACAGCCGTTCGGTTTCACCGGGCGTCAGCGAGGCCGTGGGTTCATCAAGGATCAGAATTCTGGCGTTGCGCATCAGCCCGCGCAGGATCTCCACCATCTGCTGGTCCGCCACCTCGAGGGTGCTGGCGGTAGCGTCGAGGTTAAGCTGGCATTGCAGCTGCCGGAGTTTTTCCGCCAGGCGTTTTTCCCGATCGCGCTCTCGCGGCAGACGAAACAGGATGTTTTCCCGCACCGTCAGGTTGGGAAATAGCAGCGGCTCCTGCGGCACCAGATAAATGCCTAACCTGTGCGCCTGCGCCGGGGTAAGCCGTGCAAAAGACTCACCCGCCACCGAAAGTTCACCGCTATCCGGGGTTTCTACCCCGGCGATGATCTTCATCAGCGTCGATTTTCCCGCGCCGTTACCGCCCATCAGCGCATGCACCTGCCCCGCAAGCAGCGTGAAATCAATGCCTTTTAAGACCGGTACGCCTGAAAACTGCTTGCTGATATCACGCGCGTCGAGAAGTGGTGTCATCATCGCTCCGCTATTGAACAAATGATTTTTAGATTTAATAATGTTCAAAAGCGTAGACGGTGAACTATATTTACAACCGTGCAGGGATCACAGTTTTATCGATTGAGATTCAGATAAAGCGGAAACGATCGAAAAGATCCGTTTTGTCGCGTGGCTCACATTTTCACGTCGCACCATCACGAACATATGATCTAAATTTTTATAAGAGTTCAATTATGAGCGATAAACGCACTGCGGAAGAAGGACGGTTTGCCGGGCTGGCACTGGCGGAAGAGGAGCTGGTGGCGCGCGTGGCCTGGTGCTACTACCACGACGGGCTGACCCAGAACGACATCGGCGAACGGCTCGGGCTGCCGCGTCTGAAGATCTCCCGCCTGCTGGAGAAAGGCCGTCAGTCCGGGGTGATCCGCGTGCAGATCAACTCCCGCTACGAGGGCTGCCTGGCGCTGGAAACCGAGCTGCAACAACGATTTGGCCTGAAGCTGGTGCGCGTGATGCCCGCCCTGAATACGCCGCCGATGAACGTGCGGCTGGGCATTGGCGCGGCACAGTCGCTGATGGGCGTACTGCAACCCGGCCAGCTGTTAGCGGTGGGCTTCGGTGAAACCACCATGAGCAGTCTGCAACACTTAAGCGGCTTTATCAGCTCGCAGCAGATCCGCCTGGTGACGCTCTCCGGCGGCGTCGGGCCGTATATGACCGGTATCGGCCAGCTGGATGCAGCCTGTAGCGTCAGCATGATCCCCGCCCCGCTTCGCGTGTCATCCGCTGAAGTCGCCGGGATCTTAAAGCGCGAAACCAGCGTGCGGGACGTGATCCTCGCCGCCACCGCGGCTGACGTGGCGGTGGTCGGGATTGGCTCGGTAAACCAGCGCCGTGACGCGACGATACTGCGCTCCGGCTATATCAGCGAAGGTGAACAGCTGATGTACGCCCGTAAAGGCGCGGTGGGCGATATCCTTGGCTATTTCCTCAATGCCGAAGGGGAATGCGTTGAGGAGCTGGAGATCCACAAAGAATTACTGGGCGTCACGCTCGATGAACTGGCGCAGCTGCCCACCATCGTAGGCGTGGCCGGAGGGGAAGAGAAAGCCGATGCGATTTATGCCGCACTGAAAGGTCGCCGTATTAATGGCCTGGTGACGGAAGAGACGACAGCCCGCGCGGTGCTGGCTCTGGCCGGATAAGAGCAGCCCTGCGCCTGACACGAGGCAAGCTCATGAGTTACCTTTTAGCGTTAGATGCAGGGACAGGCAGCGTTCGCGCCGTGATTTTTGATTTACAGGGCAACCAGATTGCCGTTGGCCAGGCCGAGTGGAAGCACCTGAGCGTGGAGAACGTGCCGGGCTCGATGGAGTTCGACCTCGACACCAACTGGCGGCTGGCCTGCCGGTGTATTCATCAGGCGCTGGAGCGCGCACGCCTGAGCGCGGCGGATATTCAGTCCGTCGCCTGCTGCTCGATGCGCGAAGGGATTGTGCTGTACGACCGCAACGGCGAGGCTATCTGGGCCTGCGCCAACGTCGACGCCCGCGCCAGCCGCGAGGTGGCTGAACTCAAAGAGATCCACGACTACCGGTTTGAATCCGAAGTGTATGATGTTTCCGGCCAGACGCTTGCCCTCAGCGCCATGCCGCGCCTGCTGTGGCTGGCGCACCATCGTCCGGATATTTATCGTAAAGCCGCCACCATCACCATGATCAGCGACTGGCTGGCGGCGAAGCTCTCCGGTGAGCTGGCGGTCGATCCGTCCAATGCGGGCACCACCGGCATGCTGGATCTCTTCTCCCGCGACTGGCGTCCGGCGCTGCTCGACATGGCCGGGCTGCGCGCCGATATTCTCTCTCCGGTGAAAGAGACCGGCACCGTGCTGGGCGCTGTCACCAAAGAGGCCGCGCAGCAGAGCGGCCTGCGCGAAGGCACACCGGTGGTGATGGGCGGCGGCGACGTGCAGCTGGGCTGTCTGGGGCTGGGCGTGGTGCGCGCCGGACAAACGGCGGTTCTCGCCGGCACCTTCTGGCAGCAGGTGGTGAATCTGCCGCAGGTGCGCACCGACCCTGAGATGAACATCCGCGTAAACCCGCACGTCATCCCCGGCATGGCGCAGGCGGAGTCGATCAGCTTCTTTACCGGGCTAACCATGCGCTGGTTCCGCGACGCCTTCTGCGCCGAAGAGAAGCTGATTGCCGAACGAATGGGAATGGACACCTACTCCCTGCTCGAAGAGATGGCGAGCCGCGTCCCGGCGGGCTCCCACGGCGTGATGCCGATCTTCTCCGACGCGATGCATTTTAAGCAGTGGTATCACGCAGCGCCGTCGTTTATTAACCTCTCCATCGACCCGGAAAAGTGCAACAAAGCGACGCTGTTCCGCGCGCTGGAAGAGAACGCGGCCATCGTCTCGGCCTGCAACCTGGCGCAGATTTCGCGCTTCTCCGGCGTGACGTTTGAGAGCCTGGTGTTTGCGGGTGGCGGGGCCAAAGGCGCCCTGTGGAGCCAGATTTTAAGCGACGTTACTGGGCTGCCGGTGCGCGTGCCGGAAGTCAAAGAGGCAACGGCGCTGGGTTGCGCGATTGCGGCAGGTGCTGGCGCGGGGTTGTTTGCGGATATGGCTTCGACGGGCGAGCGGCTGGTGAAGTGGAGCCGCGAGTTCACGCCGAACCCGCAGCACCGCGAGCTGTACGACGGCATGATGCAGAAATGGCAGGCGGTGTATGCCGACCAGCTTGGGCTGGTGGACAGCGGGCTGACGACGTCGATGTGGCAGGCACCGGGGCTGGTGCGGGCAGCAGCGCCGTAAAATACGCCGGATGGCGCTGCGCTTATCCGGCCTACGGTTTGTAGCCCCGGTAAGCGCAGCGCCACCGGGGAAGTTCTTTGAGATCTATCACAATCATTCGATCCCGCTTTTACCTTTCCGCTACCGCTGGCTAAATTAGTAACTCATCCGACCACATAACAATAATTTTACACTGGAAGAGACTATGAGCCGCTACCCGTCGTTATTCGCCCCTCTCGATCTGGGGTTCACCACCCTCAAAAACCGCGTGCTGATGGGCTCGATGCACACCGGGCTGGAGGAGCGTCCGGACGGGGCTGAACGTCTGGCAGCCTTCTATGCCGAGCGCGCGCGCCACGGGGTGGCGCTGATTGTCACCGGCGGCATAGCCCCTGCCCCTTCCGGCGTGACGATGGAGGGCGGCGCAGTGTTGAACGATGCGTCACAGCTGCCGCATCACCGCATTGTGACCGACGCGGTCCACCGCGAGGGCGGCAAAATCGCCCTGCAAATTCTGCATACCGGGCGCTACAGCTATCAACCGAACCTGGTTGCCCCCTCGGCTATTCAGGCGCCGATTAACCGCTTTACTCCCCATGCCCTCAGCCACGACGAGATCCTGGCCCTGATAGACGATTTTGCCCGCTGCGCCGCGCTGGCGCGGGAAGCGGGCTACGACGGGGTGGAGGTGATGGGCTCGGAAGGCTACCTGATCAACGAATTCCTCGCCGCACGCACCAACCAGCGCGACGACGAATGGGGTGGCGACTATGCCCGCCGGATGCGTTTTGCCGTGGAGGTGGTGCGCGCGGTGCGTGAACGTGCGGGTACGGATTTTATTATCATCTTCCGCCTGTCGATGCTCGACCTGGTAGAGGGCGGCGGCACCTTCGACGAAACCGTGCAGCTGGCGCAGGCGATTGAAGCCGCTGGCGCCACCATCATCAACACCGGGATTGGCTGGCACGAAGCGCGCATTCCGACCATCGCTACGCCGGTGCCGCGCGCGGCGTTCAGCTGGGTAACGCGCAAGCTGAAAGGCAAAGTCTCCGTTCCACTGGTCACCACCAACCGCATTAACGATCCGCAGGTGGCGGAGGATGTGATCTCACGCGGCGATGCCGATATGGTATCGATGGCGCGCCCGTTCCTCGCGGATGCCGAACTGCTCTCCAAAGCGCAAAGCGGCCGTGCGGACGAGATTAATACCTGCATCGGCTGTAACCAGGCGTGTCTGGATCAGATCTTCGTCGGCAAGGTCACCTCCTGCCTCGTTAACCCCCGCGCCTGCCATGAAACCAAAATGCCGATCGTTCCGGCGGTCAATAAAAAACGCCTGGCCGTGGTGGGCGCAGGCCCGGCGGGACTGGCGTTCGCAGTCAATGCCGCCTCGCGCGGGCACAGCGTGACGCTGTTTGATGCGCTGGCGGAGATTGGCGGGCAGTTTACTGTCGCCAGACAGATCCCCGGCAAAGAGGAGTTCTACGAAACGCTGCGCTATTACCGCCGGATGATCGAGGTGACGGGCGTCGATCTGCGGCTTAAACAGTTTGTCAGCGCGGCGGATCTGATCGGTTTCGACGAGGTGATCCTCGCGAGTGGGATCGCCCCGCGCACGCCAGCGATCGAAGGCATCGATCATCCGAAGGTATTGAGCTATCTGGATGTATTAAGGGACAAAGCGCCGGTTGGCGAGAAGGTGGCGATCATCGGCTGCGGCGGGATCGGTTTTGATACCGCGATGTATTTAAGCCAGCCGGGCGAAGCCACCAGCCAGAACATCGCTGAGTTCTGCGTGGAATGGGGGATCGACACCAGCCTGAACCAGTCCGGCGGGCTACGCCCGGAAGGGCCGCAACTGCCGAAAAGCCCGCGCCAGATCGTGATGCTCCAGCGTAAAGCCAGCAAGCCGGGTGAAGGGCTGGGCAAAACCACGGGCTGGATCCACCGCGCCACCCTGCTCTCGCGCGGGGTGAAGATGATCCCGGGGGTGAGCTACCAGAAGATCGACGACGACGGGCTGCACGTGCTGATCGGCGGCGAACCGCAACTGCTGCGCGTGGATCATGTGATTTTGTGCGCCGGGCAGGAGCCGAAGCGGGATCTGGCGGATCCGCTGCGTGAGGCGGGGAAAACGGTGCATTTGATCGGCGGGTGCGATGTGGCGATGGAGCTGGATGCGCGGCGGGCAATTGCGCAGGGGACGAAGTTAGCTCTGGCGATCTAGGGCATTGCCGGGCGGCGCTTCGCTTGCCCGGCCTACGGGTTCGAGGCCATTGTAGGCCCGGTAAGCGAAGCGCCACCGGGCATCAGGCCGCACATACCCAATCTTACCGACGACGCCCCAGCTTCACCGATTTCAGCACCACGAATTTGTTATTGGTGGCAATGGTGACGCAGTTGCCGAAAATCTTCTTCAGCTTGTGGAAGTAGTCCAGGTGGCGGTTCGCCACGATATACAGCTCGCCGTTGATTTTCAGGCAGCGGCGCGCGTGGTGGAACATCTCCCACGCGACGTTATCCGTCAGGGCGTGCTTCTGGTGGAATGGCGGGTTACAGAATACCGCGTTGAAGCGGAAAGGCTCTACGCCCGACAGCGCGTTATTGATCATAAACTCGCAGCGATCCAGTGCCTCCGGCAGGTTGGTTTCCACGTTCAGACGGCTGGAGGCCACCGCCATCGGCGATTCGTCGCTGAACACCACGCTGGCCTCCGGGTTCTTCGCCAGCAGCGTCAGGCCAATCACGCCATTACCGCAGCCGAGATCAACGATTTCCCCTTCCAGGTTTTCCGGCAGATGTTCCATAAAGAAGCGTGCGCCGATATCCAGACCGGTACGGGAGAAAACGTTCGCGTGGTTGTGGATGGTCCAGTCGGTGCCTTCCAGCTTCCAGCTCAGCGTCTCCGGCGCGTCGGCCAGCGCCGGTGCGCTGAAGGTACAGTTGATCAGGCGCGCTTTTTTCCAGGCAAGCGTAGTGGTGGTTGGGCCGAGCACTTTCTCGAACAATTCCAGCGTCGAGGTGTGAATATCGCGCGCTTTGGCACCCGCGATAATACGCGTATCCGGCGTCACGACCTTACGCAGCGCGCGAAGCTGCTGCTCCAGCAGCGCCATGGTTTTGGGCACTTTAATCAGCACCACGCCCGGCGCCTGCGGGTAGTCCGCGGTGCTGTCGAGGAACTTCACGCTGGATTCTTCGATATCGTTGTGACGCAGGTTTTCACGCGTCGCCAGCTCGCTTAAGTAAGAATCGCCGATACTGTAAGGCGCATGTTCCGCCAGCGCGCAGGCCAGCGCGCCAAACGCGTCATTCAGGATCAGAACCGGGCCGCTGATTTCAGTCCCATCCAACTGTTGCAGCAGATATTCATCCGCCGCTTCCCACGCCTGAAGCGGGTTAACGTCGTCCGTTTCCGGGAAACGTTTAAGGTTGAGTGAACGGAAACCGTTGTCTAAGTGGCTCATCGGCCCTCCTGAATGGTAAAATTTGGCGTATCCCTGAAAAGGGTGCGTGAGTATACCCGTTTTCACACTATTTTGGGGTTTTGATGAACCAGCTGACTTATCTCCAGGGCTATCCGGAGCATTTACTTTCCCAGGTTCGTGACCTGATTGCCGCGGGAAAGCTCGGCGCGGTGCTGGAAAAACGCTACCCGGGCACGCATGATTTCGCGACTGACAAAGCCCTCTGGCAGTATACGCAGGATCTGAAAAACCAGTATCTTAAGAGCGCTCCGCCGATCAACAAGGTGATGTACGACAATAAGATCCACGTGCTGAAAAACGCGCTCGGCCTGCATACCGCCATCTCCCGCGTACAGGGCGGCAAGCTGAAGGCCAAAGCGGAGATCCGCGTCGCGACCGTCTTTCGCAATGCGCCGGAAGCCTTTCTGCGGATGATCGTGGTGCACGAGCTGGCGCACCTGAAAGAGAAAGAGCACGACAAAGCGTTCTACTCACTGTGCTGCCATATGGAGCCGCAGTACCACCAGCTGGAGTTTGATACCCGTTTGTGGCTGACGCATTTATCGTTAAAGAGTAATGCGCAGTAGCGCACGCGAAATGTCATGATGACGTGCTACAGTGGCTTTAGGTTCCCTGCTACGGAGTACGTAACCGTTTATGATACGTTTCGCAGTCATCGGTACGAACTGGATCACGCGCCAGTTCGTCGACGCCGCCCACGAAACCGGCAAATATAAGCTCACCGCAGTCTATTCCCGCAGCCTTGAGCAGGCGCAGAGTTTTGCGAATGACTACCTGGTTGAACATCTGTTCACCTCGCTCGATGAGATGGCGCAAAGCGACGCCATTGACGCGGTCTATATCGCCAGCCCGAATTCTCTGCACTTCCCGCAAACGAAGCTGTTCCTCAGCCACAAAAAGCATGTGATCTGCGAGAAGCCGCTCGCCTCGAATATTGAGGAAGTGGAAGTCGCCATTGCGCTTGCCCGCGAAAACCAGGTGGTACTGTTTGAAGCGTTCAAAACCGCCAGCCTGCCGAACTTCCTGCTGTTGCAGCAATCGCTGCCGAAAATAGGCAAAGTGCGTAAAGCCTTTATCAACTACTGCCAGTATTCCTCGCGCTACCAGCGCTACCTGGACGGCGAAAACCCGAACACCTTTAACCCGGCATTCTCGAATGGCTCGATTATGGATATCGGTTTTTACTGCCTGGCCTCTGCGGTCGCCCTGTGGGGTGAACCGCACGGCGTAACCGCCACCGCCAGCCTGCTGGAAAGCGGCGTGGATGCACACGGCGTTGTGGTGCTGGACTACGGTGATTTTAGCGTGACGTTGCAGCACTCGAAGGTCAGTGACTCCGTACTGCCAAGCGAAATTCAGGGCGAAGACGGCTCGCTGGTGATCGAAAAAATCTCCGAATGTCAGAAGCTAAGCATCGTTCCCCGCGGCGGCAAAGCGCAGGAGCTGACGCAGCCTCAGCATATTAACACTATGCTCTATGAGGCAGAGGTCTTCGCCCGTCTGGTAGAAGACAACGAAGTGAACCACCCGGGGGTGGCGATCAGCCGCACCACGGCGAAGCTGCAAACAGAGATCCGCCGACAGACTGGCGTGATCTTCCCCGCAGACGGCGTGAATGTGGAAGCCGTCGCGTAAAACTGTGTAATGAAATCGTGCAGACCATTGACGAAACCGATGGTCTGACATAATTTGTTACCTGCAAAGGGGAGTAACTTCTTCGCCGGTGGATCGTCATTACGATGTGTGCAAAACCGCATCCGGTCGCCGGGCAACCTTCGTGGTTGTAAGTGAGACCTTGCCGGAAGGCGAGGTCTATGCATAAAAAGCTAACGGCTATCGTCTTCTGACCATGGCCGTTTTTGTTTTTTATGTGTAAGGAAAATAGTATGCATTCTGTCGGCACTCCAATGCTGTGGGGCGGATTCGCGGTTGTCGTGCTCATCATGCTGGCAATCGACCTCTTTTTGCAGGGTCGTCGCGGCGAGCACGGCATGAGCGTCAAGCAAGCCGCCGTCTGGTCGCTGGTATGGGTTACCCTCTCACTCCTCTTCTGCGCCGCCTTCTGGTGGTATCTGGCCTCAACCGAAGGCCGCGCGGTGGCCGATCCTCAGGCACTCGCCTTCCTCACCGGCTATCTGATTGAAAAAGCCCTGGCGGTTGATAACGTCTTCGTCTGGCTGATGCTGTTCAGCTACTTCGCCGTACCTGCGGCTCTGCAACGTCGCGTGCTGGTGTACGGCGTGCTGGGCGCTATTGTCCTGCGTACCATCATGATCTTCGCCGGTAGCTGGCTGATTACCCAGTTCGAATGGCTGCTGTATGTGTTTGGCGCGTTCCTGCTGTTCACCGGGGTAAAAATGGCGCTGGCGAAAGAAGACGATACCGGTATCGGTGATAAGCCGCTGGTGAAGTGGATCCGGGGTCATCTGCGCATGACGGACAAGATCGAGAGCGAGCATTTCTTCGTGCGTAAGAACGGCCTGCTGTTCGCCACCCCGCTGCTGCTGGTGCTGATTCTGGTCGAACTGAGCGACGTGATTTTCGCGGTGGACAGTATCCCGGCTATCTTCGCGGTCACTACCGACCCGTTCATCGTGCTGACCTCAAACCTGTTCGCCATCCTCGGCCTGCGTGCGATGTACTTCCTGCTGGCGGGTGCGGCAGAGCGCTTCTCAATGCTGAAGTACGGTCTGTCGGTGATTCTGGTGTTTATCGGTATCAAGATGCTGATCGTCGATTTCTACCATATTCCGATCGCCATTTCGCTCGGCGTGGTGTTTGGCATTCTGCTGGTAACGCTGATTATCAATACCTGGGTTAACCGCCAGCACGATAAGAAGCAGCAGGCTTAGTGCGTTTTGCCCGGTGGCGCTACGCTTACCGGGCCTACAACGTCACCCCGTAGGCCGGGTAAGCGCAGCGCCACCCGGCACTTTCGTTAACCAATAGTTAAAAAACATGACGCAACACGTAAAATCCAGCATTTTACGCTTCCGCCTTTCGCTGCTTTCCCTGATACTCAACCAGGCAAACAAATACTTACATCCGGACACAAATGTGACTTAGAGCACATCCAGGATGGAACGCAATTTCACTCAGGAATAACGTATGAGCACACAATCACGCGGTCTGTTCGCGCGCCTGGCGCAGGGCAGTCTTGTAAAACAAATTCTGGTCGGGTTGGTACTGGGTATTCTGCTGGCGATGGTGTCAAAACCTGCCGCGGAAGCGACGGGGCTGCTCGGCACCCTTTTCGTTGGCGCACTGAAGGCCGTCGCCCCGGTACTGGTGCTGATGCTGGTGATGGCGTCGATTGCCAACCACCAGCACGGACAAAAAACCAACATTCGCCCTATTCTGTTCCTGTATCTGCTGGGAACCTTCTCTGCTGCCTTAACGGCCGTGGTGTTTAGCTTCCTGTTCCCGTCCACGCTGCACCTGACCAGCGCGGCCGGTGATATCACCCCGCCGTCCGGGATTGTGGAAGTGCTTCGCGGTCTGCTGATGAGCATGGTCTCTAACCCCGTCACCGCGCTGACGAACGCGAACTACATCGGCATCCTGGTCTGGGCGATCGGTCTGGGCTTCGCGCTGCGTCATGGTAACGAGACCACGAAAAACCTGGTGAACGATATGTCCAACGCTGTCACCTTTATGGTGAAGCTGGTGATTCGCTTTGCGCCAATCGGTATTTTCGGCCTGGTCTCCTCCACGCTGGCAACCACCGGTTTCGATGCACTGTGGGGCTACGCGCAGCTGCTGGTCGTCCTGGTCGGCTGTATGCTGCTGGTGGCGCTGGTGATCAACCCGCTGCTGGTGTTCTGGCAGATCCGCCGCAACCCGTATCCGCTGGTGCTGACCTGCCTGCGTGAAAGCGGCGTGTATGCCTTCTTCACCCGCAGCTCGGCGGCAAACATTCCGGTCAACATGGCGCTGGCGGAGAAGCTGAATCTGGATCGCGATACCTATTCGGTGTCGATTCCTCTGGGTGCAACCGTGAACATGGCAGGTGCGGCGATCACCATCACCGTGCTGACGCTGGCGGCGGTGCATACGCTGGGCATTCCGGTGGATCTGCCAACCGCGCTGCTGCTGAGCGTCGTTGCATCACTGTGTGCCTGTGGCGCATCCGGCGTGGCGGGCGGCTCGCTGCTGCTGATCCCGCTGGCCTGTAACATGTTCGGTATTCCGAACGAGATTGCCATGCAGGTTGTCGCGGTCGGCTTCATTATCGGCGTATTGCAGGATTCCTGCGAAACCGCGCTGAACTCCTCTACCGACGTTCTGTTTACCGCAGCGGCCTGTCAGGCGGAAGATGCACGTTTAGCGAAGAACGCCCTGCGCAGTTAAAAAGACAAGCCCGGTGGCGGCTACGCCTTACCGGGCCTACAGGATTTAGTAGGTCGGGTAAGCGCTAGCGCCACCCGACAAAGCACTTATAGCGTCACACCACTCTTAAAGATCGCCAGCTCGCGGAAGTCGTTCTTCTCGTTGCAGGTCTGCCTGCCGCTGGCAAATTCCACAATCGTGTCCACGAATTCGCTCAGCAGCTGCGGCATCGCTTTGCCGTGGATCAGCTGGCCGGCATCAAAGTCGATCCAGTGTTTTTTCTTCGCCGCCAGCTCGCTGTTAGTGGCGATTTTCACCGTTGGGACAAATCCGCCGTACGGCGTGCCGCGCCCGGTACTGAACAGCACCATGTGACAGCCCGCTCCCGCCAGCGCACTGGTGGCGACCGCATCGTTGCCCGGTGCGCTCAGCAGGTTCAGACCGTGCGTTTTCAGCCGTTCACCGTAGCGCAGCACGTCCACTACCTGGCTGGCGCCCGCTTTCTGGGTGCAGCCCAGGGATTTCTCTTCCAGCGTGGTGATCCCGCCCGCCTTGTTACCCGGCGACGGGTTCTCATAAATCGGCTGGTTATGGGCGATGAAGTACTGTTTGAAATCGTTGACCATGGTGACGGTCTTCTCAAAGGTCTCTTCGTCGCGGCAGTGGCTCATCAGAATGCGCTCTGCGCCGAACATCTCCGGCACTTCGGTCAGCACTGTCGTGCCACCGTTGGCAATCACGTAATCTGAGAAGCGGCCCAGCATCGGGTTAGCGGTAATGCCGGAAAGCCCGTCAGATCCGCCGCACTCCAGGCCAAACTTCAGTTCACTCAGCTTGCCCGGCTCGCGCTTGTCGTGACGCATCACCTCATACAGCTGGTGCAGCTGTTCAACGCCCGCTTCCACTTCGTCGTCCTGGTGCTGACACACCATAAAGTGCACGCGCTCAGGATCGAACTCGCCCAGCGTGTCGCGGAAGGCGTCGACCTGATTGTTTTCACAGCCGAGGCCAATCACCAGCACCGCCCCCGCGTTCGGGTGACGCACCATATTTTGCAGCATGGTGCGGGTATTGATGTGGTCGTCGCCCAGTTGGGAACAACCGTAGGTATGGCTGAACAGATGCACGCCGTCGGTGCCTTCAGCATTGTTGGTCTCTTTCAGGAAACGCGTCTGAATTTGACGCGCGATCCCGTTCACGCAGCCGACGGTCGGGAGGATCCACAGTTCATTGCGGATCCCCACCTCCCCGCTGGCGCGGCGGTAGATCTGCACCTCACGATCGGCCGCCTGTCCTTCTTCTGCCTGGAAGTCAGGTTGATAGCTGTACTCGTCCAGATCGCTGAGATTGGTGCGGGTATTGTGGGAATGAATGTATTCACCCGGCGCAATATCCGCCAGCGCATGACCGATGGGCAAACCGTACTTCACCACGTTCTCCCCTTTCGCGATGGGGATCAGGGCAAACTTATGTCCACGTCCAATGGCCTGGCGTAACGTCACCGACTGGTTGTCGAAGGTCACTTCCGTCCCTTCGGCTAAATCGGCCAGCGCGACGGCAACGTTATCCAGCGAATGGATTTTGATGTATTGCATATCAACCTCAAACGGCCTTAGTTCAGTTCAATGGCGAAGTAGTCACGCGCATTGTTAAAGCAGATGTTTCTCACCATTTCGCCCAGCAGCTGGATATCCGCTGGCGCTTCGCCCGCGTGCACCCAGCGGCCAATCATCTGGCACAGAATGCGGCGGAAATATTCATGGCGGGTATAGGAGAGGAAACTGCGGCTGTCGGTCAGCATGCCAACGAAGCGGCTCAGCAGGCCGAGCTGCGCCAGCTGCGTCATCTGACGCTCCATGCCGTCTTTCTGATCGTTAAACCACCAGCCGGAACCGAACTGCATCTTGCCCGGCATCCCTTCGCCCTGGAAGTTGCCGATCATAGTGCCCAGCACTTCGTTATCGCGCGGGTTCAGGCAGTACAGAATGGTTTTTGGCAGCAGGTTTTGCTCGTTCTGTTTGCTCAGCAGTTTTGACAGCTCTTCCGCCATCGGACGGTCGTTGATGGAGTCAAAGCCTACGTCCGCGCCCAGCAGTTTGAACTGACGCTGGTTGTTATTACGCAGCGCGCCGATGTGATACTGCTGAACCCAGCCGCGACGGGCATATTCCGCACCGAGGAACACCAGCACCGCGGTTTTAAACTGCGCCACTTCGTGCTCGCTCAGGGCTTCGCCGGAGAGACGACGCGCCAGAATACTGTCCAGCTCAGCTTCACTGGATTCCGCGAACAGCACTACGTCCAGCGCGTGGTCAGACACTTTACAGCCGTGTGCGGCAAAGTGATCCAGACGTTTGGTCAGCGCGGTTTGCAGATCGCCAAAGCGACGAATGTCGGTATCCGAAACTTCCGCCAGCTTCGCCATGTAGTCGTTAAAGGTCGGCAGCTCGATGTTGAAGGCTTTATCCGGGCGCCAGCTTGGCAGCACTTTGATGTCAAACGTGCTGTCCTTCGCGACAACCGCGTGATGTTCCAGAGAGTCGACCGGATCGTCGGTGGTGCCCACCATCTTCACGTTCATCTGCTGCATGATGCCGCGCGCCGAGAAGCTATCCTGCGCCAGCAGTTCGTTGCACTGATCCCAGATTTCATCCGCCGTGGCGGGAGAGAGCAGCTTGCCGGTGATACCAAACGGACGACGCAGTTCGAGGTGCGTCCAGTGGTATAACGGGTTACCGATGGTGTGAGGAACGGTAGCGGCCCAGGCGTCAAACTTCTCGCGATCGGTCGCGTCGCCGGTACACAGGCGCTCGGCCACGCCGTTGGTGCGCATTGCGCGCCACTTATAGTGGTCACCCTTCAGCCAGATATCATACAGGTTTTTGAAACGGTAATTTTCGGCAACCTGCTGCGGCGGTAAATGGCAGTGGTAGTCGAAAATCGGCTGGTCTTTTGCGTAGTCGTGGTACAGGCGGCGAGCAAATTCGGTATCTAGCAGAAAATCGTCGGTCATAAACGGTGTCATTATCGTCTTCCTCATTACGGGAGCGTCAGAAAGCTTATGTTCAGATGCTGCAAAGTTATCACACCAATTTCCAGAGTCCGACGTTTTTTTCGTGAGTTAGATCAATAAACGTCGACAAATAAATTACCCTCAAAGGGGTAAACCCTCTCGCAGACCGCGCCAGTTCTGGCTTTGCGCGCGCCGCATAATGTCCCTACAAAGATTCACACTTTTGTGATGTCACTCACCTTTTAAAGTTGTATGACAAGTTATCTTTTCGCCGTCGCAAACTATAAGCCGACGGAATGCATTACCGGTGTTTGAGACATCGGATTTAACGGTACGGAAGCCGACTTAGCACGATTACTTATGGCAAGGTTCGGGCCGTTCCGGGACAGGTTCCCGGTTACGCCCCTCCCGTTACAGAACAACTCCCGGCAACGGTTGAGTTGTTGCCGTGTCCCGACACGGAAATAACATAACGATGAGGTTTTACATGCGTAAAATTAAAGGGTTACGTTGGTACATGATCGCACTGGTGACGCTCGGCACCGTGCTGGGCTACCTGACACGTAACACCGTGGCAGCAGCGGCGCCAACGTTGATGGAAGAGTTACATATCTCCACGCAGCAATACTCTTACATCATTGCGGCTTACTCTGCCGCTTACACCGTAATGCAGCCTGTTGCAGGTTATGTTCTTGATATTCTGGGTACAAAAATTGGTTATGCCTTCTTCGCTGTAGCCTGGGCCGTCTTCTGTGGGGCGACCGCGCTGGCCGGCAGCTGGGGCGGACTGGCGCTGGCGCGTGGTGCGGTAGGTGCTGCCGAAGCGGCGATGATCCCCGCGGGTCTGAAAGCCAGCTCTGAATGGTTCCCGGCAAAAGAGCGTTCAATCGCTGTCGGTTACTTCAACGTAGGCTCCTCCATCGGGGCGATGATTGCTCCGCCACTGGTGGTGTGGGCGATTGTGATGCACAGCTGGCAGATGGCGTTCATCATCTCCGGTGTGCTGAGCTTTGCCTGGGCCATGGCGTGGCTGATCTTCTATAAACACCCGCGCGATCAGAAAAAGCTGTCTGACGAAGAACGTGACTACATTATTAATGGTCAGGAATCTCAGCATCAGACCGACAACGGCAAAAAGATGTCCGTCTGGCAGATCCTGGGCACCCGTCAGTTCTGGGGTATCGCCCTGCCACGCTTCCTGGCAGAACCGGCCTGGGGTACGTTTAACGCCTGGATCCCGCTGTTCATGTTTAAAGTTTACGGCTTTAACCTGAAAGAGATCGCGATGTTCGCCTGGATGCCAATGCTGTTTGCAGACCTGGGCTGTATCATCGGCGGCTACCTGCCACCGCTGTTCCAGCGCTGGTTTGGCGTGAACCTGATTGTGTCCCGTAAGATGGTGGTCACCATGGGCGCCCTGCTGATGATCGGCCCGGGCATGATCGGCCTGTTCACCAGCCCTTACGTGGCTATCGCCCTGCTGTGTATCGGGGGCTTTGCTCACCAGTCTCTGTCCGGTGCGCTGATTACGCTCTCGTCCGACGTGTTTGGTCGTAACGAAGTCGCTACCGCCAACGGCCTGACCGGTATGGCCGCCTGGACCGCAAGTACCCTGTTTGCGCTGGTGGTCGGCGCGCTGGCAGATACGATTGGTTTCAGCCCGCTGTTCGCGGTACTGGCTATCTTCGACCTGATGGGTGCGGTGGTTATCTGGACGGTGCTGAAGAGCAAATCCGCCGATGAACTGGCGAAAGAGTCCCTTGGGGGACCGGCGACGCAGAGTTAGCGTTGTTGTGCCGGGTGGCGGCTACGCCTTACCCGGCCTACAAAACCCATAGGCCCGCGCAAGCGAAGCGCACCCGGCAAAATCTTCTCAAAAGCCGCCTACGGGCGGCTTTTTTCATGGTGAAATCTGGAGAGTGGCACGCAAAAGTGGTATAACAAATCATTCGCCGTACCCTGCCTGGAGCGCATATGGAAATCACCGAATCACGTCGTTTATATCAACAACTTGCCGCCGAGCTGAAAGATCGCATCGAGCAAGGGGTCTATCTTGTCGGTGATAAACTTCCCGCTGAGCGTTTCATTGCGGATGAAAAAAGCGTCAGCCGTACGGTGGTCCGCGAAGCCATCATCATGCTGGAAGTGGAAGGATATGTTGAGGTACGCAAAGGTTCCGGCATTCATGTGATTTCCAGCCAGGCGAAACACTCCCCCACCTCGGACGAAAGTCTGGAGTTTGCTAGCTACGGTCCGTTTGAGCTTCTCCAGGCTCGCCAGCTGATTGAAAGCAACATTGCGGAATTTGCTGCGACGCAGGTGACCAAGCAGGACATCATGAAGCTGATGGAAATCCAGGATCATGCGCGTAAAGAAAAATGTTTCCGCGATTCCGAATGGGACCTGCAATTCCACGTCCAGGTCGCCCTTGCGACTCAGAATACGGCGCTGGCGGCAATCGTTGAAAAAATGTGGACTCAGCGCGTTCACAACCCGTACTGGAAGAAATTGCACGATCACATTGATTCCCGCACGGTAGATAACTGGTGTGACGACCACGACCAGATTCTTAAGGCTCTGATTCGTAAAGATCCGCATGCGGCGAAACTGGCAATGTGGCAGCACCTGGAGAACACCAAACAGATGCTGTTTAATGAAACAAGTGATGACTTTGAATTTAACGCTGACCGCTATCTTTTTGCCGATAATCCGGTCGTTCACCTCGATACCGCGACCAATCTCGCAAAATAATCCCCCGAACGGCTGGCAGGCGCACCGCCGCGCCTTCCGGCCAGACAGGGTAAGAAAACCTCTATAGTGTCAGCCTTTGTAAAATTTCTCGCTCCCCTCCGTGGCTTACGCCAAAATCGTGTTTCCCCTCAAATTCTGTGACGCAGAACGTCGGGCTTTGTTACAATTGGATTCACTTCGTTATTTTGTAAGTTAGTGCTTGCTAACCAGCCAATTAACAGGGAACAGTGTTGGCCACACATCAATGTGTCCGCGAGCGACCATAATGAAATCATAACAATGTCGCCGTGCTGTTTTCCCGAATGACAGGCGTGACGTTAACCGATTTCCAGGAACACTGAATGGAACTTTTGACCCAACTACTGAACGCCCTCTGGGCTCAGGATTTCGAAACGCTGGCCAACCCGTCCATGATTGGCATGCTCTACTTTGTGTTATTTATGATCCTGTTCCTTGAGAACGGTCTGCTGCCTGCTGCCTTTTTACCCGGCGACAGCCTGCTGGTGCTGGTCGGGGTGCTCTGTGCAAAAGGGGCGATGGCTTTCCCGCAAACGGTCCTGCTTTTGACCATTGCCGCCAGCCTGGGCTGCTGGGTGAGTTACATTCAGGGGCGATGGCTGGGTAACACGCGAATCGTTCAGAACTGGCTTTCGCACCTTCCGGCCCATTACCACCAGCGAGCGCACCACCTTTTCCATAAGCATGGGCTTTCCGCCTTACTGATCGGCCGCTTTATCGCATTCGTACGCACCCTGCTGCCCACCATTGCGGGCTTGTCCGGCCTGAGCAGTACGCGCTTCCAGTTCTTTAACTGGATGAGCGGCTTGCTGTGGGTGCTGATCCTGACCACGCTCGGCTACGCGCTGGGTAAAACGCCGGTCTTTATGAAATATGAAGATCAGCTGATGTCTTGCCTGATGCTGCTGCCCGTCGTTCTGCTGGTGTTTGGCCTGGTCGGGTCCCTGGTCGTACTGTGGAAGAAGAAATACGGAGCCAGGGGTTAACGATGGTCATCTCCCCGCTCGCGATGCGCCGCTTCTCTTACGCTATCGTCGCGCTGATGATGTTCAGCGCTCTTATCCTGCTGTGGTCTGCGCTACAGCATCAGGAGTCGACGCTGGCTATCCGTCCTGTGAGCCAGGGAACCAGCGTGCCGGATGGTTTTTCAATCTGGCATCATCTGGACGCAAACGGGATCCGCTTTAAGAGCATCACGCCGCAAGACGATGTGCTGCTGATAAAATTTGACTCCAGTGCGCAAAGCGCCGCGGCGAAAGCCGTGCTGGACCGCACGCTGCCGCAGGGTTACATCATTGCGCAACAGGATGATGACAGCCACGTAGCCTCCTGGATGTCACGGTTACGCGACACGTCGCATCGATTTGGTTAACGACTAAGATTCCGAATATTTTCACCTACTTTGGTGAAACTCCCGTTTACTTACTATGCTTAAGTACGCGGAGCACCCCTCAGATGTTCTCCGCATAGTTCTGGAACACGGTTTACGCCGTAACACAATGGAAGGTTTCTATAATGAAATACCGCATCACTCTGGCTCTGGCCCTTTTTTCTTTAAGCACAGCTTCCTTCGCTATGTCTCTTTGTCAGGAGAAAGAACAGGATATCCAACGCGAAATCAGTTATGCCGAAAAGCATAACAATCAGCACCGGATCGACGGGCTGAAAAAAGCGTTGAGCGAAGTGAAAGACAACTGTACGGACAGCAAGCTGCGTGCCGATCATCAGGAAAAAATCGCTGAACAGAAGGACGAGATAGCCGAGCGCCGTCAAGACCTACAGGAAGCGAAAGAGAAAGGTGATGCGGAAAAAATTGCCAAGCGCGAGAGGAAGTTGCAAGAGGCGCAGGACGAACTGAAAGCGCTGGAAGCTCGCGATTATTGAGTTAACGGAAATCTCAACAGGAGAGAATCATGTCAAAAGATACAACTTCAGAAAATCTGCGCGCTGAACTGAAATCCCTGGCGGACACCCTGGAAGAGGTGCTGAACTCTTCTGCGGATAAATCGAAAGAAGAAGTAAGTAAACTGCGCAGCAAAGCGGAGCAGGCACTGAAAGAGAGCCGTTACCGTCTGGGCGAAACCGGTGACGCGCTGGCGAAACAAACCCGCGAAGCGGCAGCGCGCGCAGACGAATATGTACGTGATAATCCATGGACGGGTGTAGGTATTGGCGCCGCAGTGGGTGTGGTGCTGGGTGTCCTGCTGACGCGTCGTTGATTATGGAAGATCCACGTCACGCACAAGGGCCTGCTAAAAACGTCCTCGGCATCGGCCAGCGTATTCTTACGACGCTGGTCGGGATTGCCGAAACGCGCGTCCGGCTTGCGGTAGTGGAGCTGGAAGAGGAGAAAGCCAACCTCTTCCAGATGCTGCTCATGCTTGGGCTTACGATGCTCTTTGCCGCGTTTGGTCTGATGAGCCTGATGGTGTTAATCATCTGGGCTATCGATCCACAGTATCGTCTGAACGCGATGATTGCGACTACCGTGGTTCTGCTGGTGGCGGCGCTGATAGGCGGTATCTGGACCCTGCATAAAGCGCGCACGTCGACCTTCCTGCGCCATACGCGCCAGGAGCTGGCCAACGACCGCGCCCTGCTGGAGGATGATAAGTCGTGAGCGACAAAGCCGAACGTCAAAAGCGGAAAGCGTATCTGTTGAGCCAAATCCAGCAGCAGCGGCTGGATTTGTCTGCCAGCCGTCGAGACTGGGTTGAAGCCACGCATCGGTTTGACCGCGGCTGGAACACGGTCCTGAGCCTGCGCTCATGGGCGCTGGTCGGCAGCAGCGTGATGGCGATCTGGTCGGTTCGGCATCCTAACATGCTGATCCGCTGGGCACGCCGCGGCTTTGGCGCCTGGAGCGCCTGGCGGCTGGTGAAAACCACGCTGCGACAACAGCAGTTGCGCTAGCCTTCTTGCCGGGTGACGCTGCGCTTACCCGGCCTACGATTGCGTGTAGGCCGGGTAAGGCGTAGCCGCTACCCGGCAAAACCCCCTCCCTTACTCAATATCTTTGAAGAAGATTAACAGTTTTCCTTGCTAACATTTGCCATCCGCCCCGTTTACACTCCTCTCCATCGACAGCAAAGACGCGGTATCTACCCGAATTTGCAAGCAAATAACGTTTAGCCGCTGATGTGGTTTCCTGGAGAGTAAAATGAAAAAATTAGAAGATGTTGGTGTACTGGTAGCGCGTATTCTGATGCCTGTTCTGTTCATCACCGCAGGCTGGGGCAAAATTACCGGCTATGCGGGCACTCAGCAGTATATGGAAGCGATGGGCGTGCCGGGGTTCCTGCTGCCACTGACCATTCTGCTTGAGTTCGGCGGCGGCCTGGCAGTGCTGTTCGGTTTCCTGACCCGCACTACGGCGCTGTTCACCGCAGGCTTTACCCTGCTGACCGCGTTCATCTTCCACAGCAACTTTGCGGAAGGCGTGAACTCCCTGATGTTCATGAAAAACCTGACCATCGCGGGCGGCTTCCTGCTGCTGGCTATCACGGGTCCGGGCGCCTACAGCATCGACCGTCTTCTGAATAAGAAGTGGTAAGCAGGCTATACTGATTACATTCAAAGCGAGGAGACATCTCCTCGCTTTTGCTATCTGACGGAGGAGTAAAAAATGGGACAACTCGTAGACGGCGTCTGGCAGGATGTCTGGTATGACACCAAATCCACCGGTGGACGCTTTAAGCGCTCTGTTTCGGCCTTCCGTAACTGGCTGACCGCCGACGGCGCACCCGGCCCGAGTGGCGAAGGGGGCTTTGCGGCGGAAAAAGATCGTTATCATCTGTATGTTTCTCTCGCCTGTCCGTGGGCGCACCGCACGCTGATTGTGCGCAAACTTAAAGGTCTCGAATCGTTAATTCCGGTTTCGGTGGTCAACCCGCTGATGCTGGAAAACGGCTGGACGTTCGACAGTGGCTTCCCGGCCGCGACGGGTGATGAGCTTTATCATCACGATTTCCTGTATCAGCTCTATCTGCGCGCCGATCCGCACTACACCGGACGCGTAACGGTGCCTGTGCTGTGGGACAAGAAAAACCAGACGATCGTCAGCAATGAATCCGCTGAAATCATTCGCATGTTCAATACCGCGTTTGACGCGCACGGTGCCCGTGCCGGGGATTACTACCCGGTTGAGCTGCGCGAGAAAATTGACGAGCTGAACGGCTGGATCTACGACAACGTTAACAACGGCGTCTACAAAGCGGGCTTTGCCACCAGTCAGGAAGCGTACGACGAAGCGGTCGGCAACGTGTTTGGATCCCTGGAGCGCCTGGAGCAGATCCTCGGCCAGCATCGTTATTTAGCGGGCGATCGCCTCACCGAAGCAGACATCCGCCTGTGGACGACGCTGATCCGCTTTGATCCGGTATATGTCACCCACTTCAAGTGCGACAAGCATCGCATCAGTGATTACCTGAACCTGCACGGTTTCCTGCGCGACATCTATCAGATGCCGGGGATTGCGGAGACGGTCAATTTTGACCATATTCGCACCCACTATTTCCGCAGTCATAAGACCATCAACCCAACGGGCATTATCTCCATTGGCCCGTGGCAGGACCTGGATGAACCGCACGGGCGCGACGTGCGTTTCGGATAATTATTTAGGGAATCAATTGATTCCCTTTTTTAATTCACAGCATACATCTATCCTTACCTCGATCGCTTAGAAAACAAGTGATTGACTGATTAAGAGGCAAGGAAAAATGGACTGGTATTTAAAAGTACTGCGCAACTACGTTGGATTTGGTGGCCGTGCCCGCCGTAAAGAGTACTGGATGTTCGTTCTGGTGAACTTCGTCCTGATTATGGTGCTGGGCATTGTGGACAAGATCCTCGGCTGGGAACGCGAGGGGGGTGAAGGCATTCTCACCACCATTTATGGTGTGTTAGTTCTGCTGCCTTCATGGGCCGTACTGTTTCGTCGTCTCCACGACACAGATCGTTCGGCGTGGTGGCTGCTGTTGCTGTTGATCCCGCTTATCGGCTGGATCGTGATTTTGATTTTCAACTGTCAGAGCGGAACGCCGGGCGAAAACCGCTTTGGTCCGGATCCTAAGGCAAGCGCGTAAATTCTGCCCGGTGGCGCATACGCTTACCGGGCCTACGCTTATTTGTTGTGGTGGGCAAAGAGCCTGGGAATTTCACGCAAACACCACGATTTGGCTTCGCCCATGCTGTCGCGACGCCACGCCATAATGATATCCACTTCGCTGGTGTATTCCGGGCTGACGACGCGCAGCCGCCCTTCTGCAATGTCCTTTTCGACAAACGGATACGGCATAGTCGCCACGCCCAGCCCCGCCAGGAGTGCCTGTCGCTTATCTTCCAGCGACGTTACCGTCAGTCGCGGCTGTTTATCCAGCAACTGTACCGTTAACACCGGGCGCTCTCGGGCGGTATCCGCGACCGCCACACCGCGGTATTTCACGCGCGTGACCTCAGAGAGCGGCTCCGGCTCCTGATGGATCGGGTGATCCGGGGCGGCGACGTAGACGTTCATCACGCTGTACAGTTTGCGCGAATTGATTTCTGACGATGAGCGGAAATGCATGTCCGGCGCAATCACGATATCCGCCCTGCCCGTCTCAAGACGCTCCCACGCCCCGGCCAGCACCTCAGTGATGATCGACAACTGGGTATTGGCTTTCGCGGCCAGTCTGTCCACCAGCGGGAACAGCGCCTCGGTGGGCACCAGCGCTTCGGTCACCAGCGTCAGATGGGTTTCCCAGCCGCGGGCCAGCGCTTCGGCATCCGTCGTCAGCTTATCCGCCGCTTCCAGCAATACGCGGCCGCGCTCCAGCAGCATCCGCCCAACGTTGGTGAATTTTGTTCGATGACCGGAGCGATCGAAGAGCACAACATCCAGCTCCTCTTCCAGCTTTTGCATGGTGTAGCTCAGGGCAGACGGAACGCGCCCCAGTTCATCTGCCGCCGCGGCAAAGCTGCCGCGCCTGTCAATCGCGTCCATGACGCGAAGCGCCTCAAGCGTCAATGCTCTCTCTTTAGCCATCTCGTTCTCATTCAGGAAATTTGAACATACCAGGCAGAATATCTGGCTAACAATGCAGCGTCCATACCTTTACCATTGATTTAGTGTAAAGAGAGGTCAAGTTTATGATTACGACAAGAACAGCGAAACAGTGCGGACAAGCCGATTTCGGTTGGTTGCAGGCCCGCTACACCTTTTCCTTTGGACACTACTTTGACCCTAAACTCCTCGGTTACGCTTCACTGCGCGTATTGAATCAGGAAGTGCTCGCCCCGGGCGCGTCCTTCCAGCCGCGCACGTACCCTAAAGTCGATATCCTGAACCTGATCCTGGAAGGCGAGGCAGAATACCGCGATAGCGAGGGCAATCATGTCCAGGCGAAGGCTGGCGAGGCGCTGTTAATTTCCACGCAGCCAGGTATTAGCTACAGCGAGCATAACCTCAGCAAAGATAAAACGCTGACCCGCATGCAGTTGTGGCTGGATGCCTGTCCGGAGCGGGAAAATCCGCTGGTGCAAAAAATCGATCTGAAGGGCGGTAAACAGCAGCTGATTGCCTCGCCAGACGGCAGCAAAGGCAGCTTGCAGTTGCGCCAGCAGGTGTGGTTGCACCATATCGAACTGAAAAAAGGTGAACAGGCGAGCTTCCAGCTTCATGGCCCGCGTGCCTATTTGCAGTCCATTCACGGAACGGTGCATGCGGTCACGCATACGGAAGAGAAAGAAGCGCTCACCTGCGGTGACGGGGCGTTTATTCGTGACGAAGCGAATATCACTCTGGTTGCCGATACGCCGCTGCGCGCGCTGCTGATTGATTTGCCGGTTTAAGATCAACACGCCCCCTCGCTCGATCGGTTCCCTCTCCCTATGGGAGAGGGTTAGAGTCAGGGGTAACGGGTTGGATTAAATCACAACACCTTACTCGCCATAATTTCAATGATCTGCCGGTCCGTCGCCTGCATTGCGCGGCACGCCAGGGCGCACAGGTTAGAGATAGACTGTTCCACGTCGTGCGCCACAATCCCCTCGTTACCCGTCACGGCAGTATCATCCAGCGCCATCATCACGGCTTTCCAGGCGCTGGTAACGCTGGTCGAGACCTTCATTGCGCAGCTGTTAGAAGCCCCATCGCAGATCATCCCGCTCACGTCGCCGATCATACTGCCGATCGCCATGGCAATGGTCTGGTAAGAACCGCCCATCAGCCACGCCATCCCCGCCGCTGCCCCCATTCCGGCCGTTGTCGCCGCGCACAACGCGGACAAGCGCGGAAGCTGGTAGTGGATATAGATAGCCGACAGATGCGAGAGCATCAGCGCCCGCGCCAGCCGTTCGTCATCGGCCTGAACGTGCTCAGCCACCACCACTACCGGCATGGTGGCGGTGATGCCCTGATTCCCGGAACCCGAGTTGCTCATCGCCGGCAGCGTCGCGCCTCCCATGCGGGCATCCGAGGCTGCGCTGGTGCGGATAATAATGTCTGAACCCAGATCCTGCGCCATCCAGCCGCGTGCGCGCTGTTTATTGAGCGTCGCGCCAATATGCAGCCCCCAGTTGCCACGCAAACCTTCGCGGGAGAGCGCATCGTTCAGCCGCCCCGCATCGAGGATAAAGCGGATCGCGTCGAACGGCACCTGCTCTACAAACTCAAGGATCTGCGACAGCGTGGTGGTCGAGAGTACCGCCAGCGGATCGTCGTTGTTCTGGCTCTGACGATCGTCAAGCCTGAAGCGTGTTTCGCCCTGACAAACTACCTCCACCACGCGAGTGTGCCCGCCAGCGATGGTCACCGTCGCCGAGGATTCACCGACGTAAACGCAGGCGCGTGAATAGAGGATCTCCTCGCACGGCTCCTGCAATTTCACCTGCACCAGACCCGCGTTCAGCAGTGCTTTGGCGCGCGTTAGCGCCTCGGCCGACGCGTCTTTCAACACCTCCAGCCCGGCGTGTGCATTACCGCCTGTCGCCCCCAGCGCGGCCGCGATGGGTAAACCGACCATACCGGTGCCGGGCACCGTTACGCCAAGCCCGTTTTTCATCAGGTTCGGCGATACCCACGCCTCGATACGCGTCACCTCACCGTCAAGCTGTCCGGCAGCCATCGCGCACGCCAGCGCCAGCGAGACGGGTTCGGTACAGCCCAGCGCAGGCTTTACCTCTTCCTGCACAGCGCGAATAAAATGGTTCCATAAAGGATTAATTTGCTCAGACATCGTTACGACCTTATTTAACCTCATGAGAAGGCGAGGAAAGGAGAAACACAAAGCAGCAGCCCGGTAATCACAATAATCACCAGCGATACGCCTTTATATTTATGAAGTGCGGGCACTTTGTAGACCAGCCACGCCGGAATTAAGCAACCCACCATCCCGAAAATAGGGCTACAGATGGAGGTGAAGCTCAGCACCGGCGCGTTTAACACAATCGCGCTCCAGGCCAGCAGGATAGCGAACAGCATAATCCCGCGCTGGACGGTGCTTTCATTGATTTTCTCCGCCGGCATTTTGCGGCGCAGGATGTTCATCACGATGCCCTGCGTCGCCTCACGAAAGCCGAGATAGACGCCAAAGAACGCGGTCATCACGGCAAAAATGTTGAGGATCACGCTGACGATTTTGACCCAGCCCGCACCGTCACCGCTGATGAACTGTGCTGCGATTGCCAGGGCGGAAATATTCTGCTCGTAGGCTTTTACCGCCTCGTCGTGCCCCATCGCCAGCGTAAAGGAGACCGCGTAGAAAAAGACCGTCACAAACAGCACGCCAAAGGCGATATTCATTGCCCGCAGCGCTTTATGACGCGCCACCTCAACGGATTTTTCCCGTGAACGATAGGAAATCACCATCGGGCTTAATGTCTGAATAAACAGAATGGAGGTTAAGGTGAAAGGCAGCGTAATAATGGCATTTTTAATCAGCAGGCCCATCGGCGGCAGCATACCGACGTTGGCTAAATGCCAGAGGCCAATCATCGAAAGCCCCAGCGCCGCCACCACAAATAATTTG
The DNA here is from genome assembly GCF_050031515.1 of Enterobacter cloacae complex sp. 397G4. NCBI lineage: Bacteria > Pseudomonadati > Pseudomonadota > Gammaproteobacteria > Enterobacterales > Enterobacteriaceae > Enterobacter > Enterobacter cloacae complex sp. 397G4. Next base: position 4,262,898 of record NZ_JBLGWE010000001.1, read on the forward strand.
GTCAGCACCATCAGGCTGGAGACTTTAAACAGCAGTTTTTCACCGCGCGACGAAATGGCGACCAGAATGCAGATCAGGAATAAGCCGTAGAACGGATTTTCCGACAGCAAACCGTCGGTTACGCCGAAGGTGTGTAGGTAGGATGCGCTGTCGTTGGTGATAGCCGTGGAATAGACAAACATCCAGATCACCAGCATCACAAAATAAAGCGCACCCAATAAGATGCCCCAGTTTTTACCTAAATAACCGCTAATGACGCTCGGGTAATCTTTGCATTCCGGTGATTCCGCCAGCGTATTAATAAACAGGCGCTGGAACAGGTACATAGCCGGATAACCAATTATCGACGAGAGTAAAAACACCCACAGCCCCATTAACCCGACCTGCACCGGAAGAAAAACGATGCCCGCGCCGATAGCCATCCCGATACTCATGATGACCCAGCCCGTATCGGTGCTGTCGAATTTGATCGCCTCTCGCCATTCGCTTTCGCTCATTCCCGCCCGCCTTGCCGCAGGGGAATCACTCACAATCACACTGCTGTTTGTTGCCATATTCATTGGGCACTCGCTTATTTTGTAGGGTAACTGGTTGTTTTTATAAGGTTCCGATCGCCAGCGATTGCAAGTCAGAGGGTGCAGGTGTGAGTTATTGATATGGGAAGATCATATCCGGAGCGCGGGAGAAAAAAGTCACAACTTTTATAGGGATTTCCTAAAGCGAGAGAATAATATTACTTCGGGATAGCAGAAAGGAGAGTAAGTTTTCTAAAATTGACGGCGTTCACAAAATTAAAAGCCTCCCCATTTGAGGAGGCTGAAGATGAAGCCTGTATTACATCGCCTGCGTAAACGTCCTCGAAATCACGTCCTGCTGCTGCTCGCGCGTCAGGGCGTTAAACCGCACCGCATAACCTGAAACGCGGATCGTCAGGTTCGGATAGTTCTCCGGATGGGCGACGGCATCCAGCAGCATCTCCCGGTTCATCACGTTGACGTTCAGGTGTTGCCCGCCCTCAATGGTCGCTTCGTGGTGGAAGTATCCGTCCAGCAGCCCGACAAGGTTGGTTTTGCGCACCGGCTCGTCCTTGCCCAGTGCCTGCGGCACGATGGAGAAGGTGTAGGAGATCCCGTCTTTGGCGTAGGTGAACGGCAGCTTGGCGACCGAGGTTAACGACGCCACCGCCCCTTTTCTGTCGCGCCCGTGCATCGGGTTGGCGCCAGGCGCAAACGGCGTGCCGCCGCGACGTCCGTCCGGCGTGTTGCCGGTCTTCTGTCCGTAAACCACGTTGGAGGTGATGGTCAGGATCGACTGCGTCGGTACCGCGTTGCGGTACGTCGGCAGCGCCTGGATTTTCTTCATAAAGCGCTCAACCAGATCGCAGGCGATACTGTCCACGCGATCGTCGTTGTTGCCGTACTGCGGATAGTCGCCTTCGATGACGAAATCGACCGCCAGACCGGTGTGGTCGCGCACCGGTTTTACCGTGGCGTATTTGATGGCCGACAGGGAATCCGCCGCCACCGACAGCCCGGCAATGCCGCAGGCCATGGTGCGGTAGACGTCCCGATCGTGCAGCGCCATCAGCGAGGCTTCGTAGCTGTATTTATCATGCATGTAGTGAATGAGATTCAGCGCGCTGATGTACTGCACCGCCAGCCAGTCCATGAAGTGATCGAGGCTCGCCATCACGGTGTCGTAATCCAGTACCTCATTCAGCAGCGGCTCGGTTTTAGGCCCCACCTGGATCTTCAGCTTCTCATCCACCCCGCCGTTGATTGCGTACAGCAGCGTTTTGGCGAGGTTGGCGCGTGCGCCGAAGAACTGCATCTGCTTGCCGATCACCATCGGGCTGACGCAGCAGGCAATGGCGTAGTCGTCGCTGTTGAAGTCGGCGCGCATCAGATCGTCGTTCTCGTATTGCAGCGAGGAGGTGACGATCGACACCTGCGCGGCGTATTTCTTGAACGCGATCGGCAGTTGTTCGGACCAGAGGATCGTCAGGTTTGGCTCCGGCGCAGGCCCCATGGTGTGCAGGGTATGCAGGTAGCGGAAGCTGTTTTTGGTCACCAGCGTACGGCCATCCAGCCCCATGCCGCCAATCACTTCCGTGGCCCAGATCGGATCGCCGGAGAAGAGCGTGTCGAACTCCGGCGTGCGCAGGAAGCGTACCATGCGGATCTTCATGATGAAGTGGTCGATCAGCTCCTGGGCCTGCACCTCATTCAGCCTTCCTGCCTGCATGTCGCGTTCAATGTAGATATCGAGGAACGAGGCCGTGCGCCCCAGCGACATCGCCCCGCCGTTCTGGGATTTCACTGCGGCAAGGTAGGCAAAGTAGACCCACTGCACCGCTTCCTGCGCATTCATCGCCGGACGTGAAATATCAAAGCCATAGTTCGCCGCCATCTGCTGGATCTGGAGCAACGCACGTTTATGCTCCGCCAGCTCCTCGCGCAGGCGGATCGTGGCCTCCAGATCTTCTCCGCGCTCCAGTTTCCCCTGGAGATCGGCGAACTGAAGTTCACGCTCGCGCACCAGATAGCTGATGCCGTACAGCGCCACGCGACGGTAGTCGCCGATGATGCGTCCGCGCCCGTAGCCGTCCGGCAGACCGGTCAGCACCCCCGATTTGCGGCAGCGCATCATCTCCGGGGAGTAAACGTCAAACACGCCCTGGTTGTGGGTTTTGCGCAGGTCTGTGAAGAGATATTCAAACTGCGGATCCATCTCGCGACCGTAGGCTTCGAACGAGCTGCGGATCATGTTGATCCCGCCGTACGGATGCAGGGCGCGCTTGAGCGGCTTGTCGGTTTGCAGGCCAACGATCGTCTCCAGCTCCTGATCAATATAGCCCGGCCCGTGCGCGGTAATAGTAGTGGCGATGTTGGTGTCAAAATCCACCGGAGCGTGAGTAGCATTCTCCTGACGAATGCCGACCATCACCTTCTGCCACAGCGCCGTCGTTGCTGGCGTCGCCTGTGCGAGGAAAGCTTCATCGCCTTCATAAGGGGTGTAGTTATGCTGAATAAAATCGCGCACGTTAATGGCGTTTTTCCATTCTTCACCGCGAAAGCCGGCCCATGCGTCGCTGTAAGGCGCGACGCCCGTATCGATTGTTACTTTCATCAGATTCTCGCTTTATCAGGCGTAAGCCGCAGCCGGAGTAACCTTCCCAAGACGGAGGGCGTCCAGTGCGATCATTTTTTCTTCATTGGTAGGGATCACCGCGCAGGCCGCGCGGGACGACTCGGTGGAGATCACGCGCTCGCCCGCGCTGCCCGGCAGGGCATTTTTGGACTCGTCGAGGATGATGCCAAACACCTTCAGGTGGTCCACCACCAGCGCGCGGATAAGCACGGAGTTCTCACCGATCCCGCCGGTAAACACCACGCCATCCAGACGGTGCAGGGACGCGGCATGACCGGCGATATGTCGCGCAATCCGGTGGACGAAGGTCTTTATTGCCAGCCGCGCCCGCTCGTTGCCGTCATGCCAGGCTTTCTCCAGCGCGCGCAAATCGGAGGAGATGCCAGAGATCCCCAGCAGCCCGGACTCTTTGTTGACCACGCGCTCCAGATCCTCGAACGACTGGCCGGTCTGCCGGGCAATCCACGCCATCGCGCCAAAATCCACGTCGCCGCAGCGCGTGCCCATCACCAGTCCTTCAAGCGGCGTCATCCCCATGGACGTGTCCACGCTTACGCCGTTACGCACCGCGCAGATGGACGCCCCGTTGCCGAGATGGGCAATCACCAGGCCGCTGTCATCGGGAGAGAGCCCGAGCAGCGCGTGCGCCTGCGCCGACACGTAGCGGTGAGAGGTGCCGTGGAAACCGTAGCGGCGCACGCCCAGCTCTTCAAAATAGCGGTACGGCAAGCCGTACAGATACGCCTGCGGCGCTATGGTCTGGTGGAAGCTGGTATCAAATACCGCCACCTGCTGCACGCCGGGGAACAAGCGCCCGGCGGCTTCCACGCCGCTCAGGTTGGCGTAGTTATGCAGCGGCGCCAGCGGGGAGACCTCGCGGATCTGCGCCATCACCTCTTCCGTGATCAGGGTCGACTCGCTGAAGAGGTCGCCGCCGTGGGCAATGCGATGGCCAATCAAGGCCACGCTGCCCATCAGGTTGCGTTTCTCCAGCTCCAGGGCGATGGCGGCCAGCGCCCCTTCGTAGTCCTGGTGAGCCAGTCTGACCGGCTCCCCCCCATTCACGGAAATAAAGGCTTTTTCTGTGTTGATGCCGTCCGCAATGCCCGTCATCAGGGCATCGCAGCCTGCGGCGTCCAGCACCGAGAACTTAACAGAGGACGATCCGCAGTTAATGACCAGTACTACCGGAAACTCAATCATGGTATGGCTCCGCTCTTCCTGAGCTTTGGTTTAAAACAGTTTGTACACGATGTTCAGAATGGTCAGCAGGCCGACCACGGTTACGAAGATGTTCTCGGTCCGGCCTTTGTATTTCGCCAGCGCAGGCGCCTTGCGGATGGCGTACATCGGCAGCAGGCACAGCAGAGAGGCGATAATTGGCGCGCCCATGGCTTCAATAAGGTCCAGGATGTTCGGGTTGGCGTAGGCCACAATCCAGGTGGAGCCCATGATGAAGACCATGCTGATGGTGTTCAGCTTGCCGACGGAGACTTTCTTCTTGTCGCCCTTGTAACCGAACTTGAGGATCAGACCGTTTAGCCCCTCCAGCGTGCCCAGATAGTGGCCGAAGAAGGATTTAAAGATAGCGACCAGCGCGATGATGGAGGCGCCGTATTCCAGCACCGTGGCGAACGTGGATTTACTGCCTGACATCGACGCGAAGTGGTTCGCCAGGTAAGAGAGCACCGGAATGTTCTGCGCTTTGGCGTCCGCCATGTTCTGCGGAGAGAGCGTAAACAGGCAGCTAAAGGCGAAGAACATCACCACCGCCACCATCAGCAGGCTGGCGCGACCAATGATTTTGGAACATTTCTGCTCGGTAAACTCTTTCCCGAACTCTGGTTCGTACTCTTCGCGTTTGGAGACCACAAACGAGGAGACGATAGGCGAGAAGTTGAAGGAGAAGACCATGATGGAGATCCCCAGCCACACCGTGACCAGAATGCCGTCATGACCGGTGAAGGCGATATCGCTCAGGTTAACCTGGTCGATCACCGCCGAGTTCCAGTACGGGATCAGCGAGAGAGAAATCAACACCAGGCTGGCGATGAACGGGAACACAAGGTAGCTCATCACTTTCACCATCAGGTCTTTACCGAACCAGATAACAAAAGCCATCAGCAGCAGCAGGAATAGCGCCACCACGCCGCGGTTCAGGGCGGGCATCTGGAGCTGGTTTTCCCAGAAGGTCATAAAGGTGTTGGTAATGGTGACGCCGTAAATCCACAGCAGCGGGCAAATGGCAAAGAAGTAGAGGAAGGTGATCACCACCCCTCCGGTCTTACCAAAATGCTCCTCCACCGTTTCGGTGATGTTGCCGGAGACGTTACTGCCGGACAAACACAGACGCGCCAGCGCGCGGTGGCAGTAAAACGCAATCGGGAACGCGAGTACCAGCATCAGCAGGATAGGGATCAGGCCGCCAAAGCCTGCACGGATAGGGAAGAACAGCACGCCTGCGCCAATGGCGGTACCAAACAGGCCGAGCGTCCAGGTGGTATCCGATTTACGCCAGGTGGACGTTTTTGTCTGGCCAACGATAATGCTTTCTGTGTTGCTCATAAGTCATCCTTTATGCGTCAACGAAGCCGGTAATTTGGGAAACACGGGAGAGATCGATATTGCCGCCGGAAATAATGCAGACGGTTTTTCGGCCCTGAATATAGTGGTCCAGCTTGCCGCTTAATAACGCCGCGCACGCCAGCGCACCGGCACCTTCCGTGACCACCTTATTTCGCTGAATAAGCGCGATCATGCTGTTGCGAATCTCGTCTTCGCTGACCAGCACAATGTCATCGACTAATTCACGAACAATTTCGAAGGTTAAATTACCTGGGCGAGACACGTCGCAGCCGTCAGCTAATGTGCCGGTAATACGATGACTGGTTATTTCTCCGGCCTGATACGATGCCGCCATTCCGTGCACATTTTCAGACTGCACGCCGATAATATTGATAGTTGGGTTGATGGATTTAATTGCTGTCGCAATACCGGCAATTAAACCGCCGCCGCCGATGGGGACAATCACGTTATCCACGTCATATAAATCTTCGAGGATTTCCAGGCCGATGGTGCCCTGGCCGGCAATGACTTTCGGATCGTCGTAAGGCGGGATAAAAATGCGCCCTTCCATCTCGACGATTTCGCTCACTTTGGCGATGGTGTCGTTAAAGTTCTCGCCGTGCAGCACCACTTCGGCAGAGTAGTCGCGCGTGGCGGCAACCTTGGATTTCGGCGCGCCCATCGGCATGACCACTTTGCCGTCGATGCCGAGCATGGCGCAGGAGAGAGAGACCCCCTGCGCGTGGTTCCCTGCGGAACAGGCCACCACGCCCTTGCGTTTTTCCGCATCGGTCAGCGAGCTTAATTTATTAAAAGCCCCACGTATTTTAAACGAACCGGTACGCTGCATATTTTCAAATTTCAGGAATATCTCACCCTTACACCGTTCGCTCAGATAATTCGAGCGCGGCATACCGGTTTTATAGATCTTTCCCGCCAGTCTTTTTCTGGCGTCCTGAATATCTTCAATGGTCACCGGGAGATCGTAAGTAATGTGCATAATATCCTCGTTATAATAATTCATTGTTTTCAGGCAAAGTCAGGGTATCAGAGCGTTAAAAAGCGTCGCTCCGGGTGTTTTAAATCATCATTATTTCTATCGTCGTTTTTCGATATTCATCGACGAATATTGTTTTGCCAGTTCAACTAATACTGACGCCGATTTTTTAATACTGTAATTTTTTGACCACACGGCGGCATAACGCGCCACGGGTAATTCATCTTCCACCGGCAGAACAATAAACTGGTCCGAGCCGAATGGCGCAATCATGTCACGGGGGATCACCGTCAGGTAATCGGCATTGAGGACAAGGTTATAGATGGTGACGACGGAATCGGTCTGGACGATGTTTTCAATGCTGATGTGGTTGTCTTGCAGGGTGGTCAGGAGTTCGTTGTAGTAGCCCATATCGGTTTGCGGCATCACCCACTGCTCGTGCGTGAGCGATGCCAGTCTGGTCGGGCCGGTGCACGTTCGTGATTTACTCGCCACCAGCACAAACTCGGATTCAAACAGTGGCTCAACGTGAAGATCCTGAAGCTGCATCCCGTCGCTCAGCGTGCCGATGGCGAAATCCAGCCGGCCATCGCGAATGGCGGGCAGGAATGAAGAGAGCTGCGCTTCATACATTGAGACGCGCGCTTTCGGGAACACTTCCTTGAATTTTTTGATCATCCCGGACAGGAAGGTGAAGCCAATCAGCGACGGATAGCCAAAAGAGACGTCCATGACGGTACTGAAACTGAGGCTGTTAATCTCGCTCACCATGTTTTTCATTTCGCGGGTGATCGACTCAGCGTAGGACAGCAGCACCTGACCGGCGGCAGTGAGTTTTACGCCGGTGTTCTTACGCACCATCACTTCCACCCCAAAGTAGGATTCGATGTCGCTGATGATTTTGCTGACGGCAGGTTGCGTCAGCCCCAGTTGTCTTGCAGCAGAACCTATGGAGCCACTTTTGATGACTTCCTGAAATACCACGAGGTGCTGTGTTTTCGGTAGAATAATAGTATTCATAATATTCTGCGCTTATTTCCCTATGACGCAGCGGATTCTACCCAATATTGTTTCAGGGGGTATGTGCTGTTACTCACAATTTGCCAGGACGCTCTGTTTTCAACCGCACCCAAAATCTATTTATGTCTTTATAAATCAAATGCTTATTACAATAAAAATACACATTTACGCTGATATTGATCAATAAAAAACGCGGTAATAAATTTATTTTATGGCAATAACCAGCGTGAATTTTTTTGCCTTAAAAATATTAATAAAGGCTATCTTTCAGGCAATTAAAGGTTAATAAAACACCATTATTCCTTTAAAACATTTTTGTGGTTTATCAACTTTACCAGGAATATTTATTCACTTTCCGGTTAAAGAGTGGGATATATCACACATTCACCAGAAGAATGTTTTTAGATTCAATATTAAATTATCAAATGAATAACATTCGGCATCACTGACTAAACATTTACAACATCTTATCAACACTAAAATTTTCTAATTTTATAGCGTTAAATTTTGTGATTACGATCATGCGCAGCAGATGAGAGGAACGCACAGTCAGGCAAATAGTGAAATGTGCTTAGCGTCGCAAAATTGAGAATTGATGTCGTTTGGCGCTTCGCTTACCCGGCCTGCAACCTTCAGAAAACAAAAACCCCGCCGAAGCGGGGTTTCGTAAGAAGTTGAAGCTGACCGATAAGCCGGGTTCTGTCGTGGACAGTCATTCATCTAGGCCAGCAATCGCTCACTGGCTCAAGCAGCCTACCCGGGTTCAGTACGGGCCGTACCATGTGAACCCCTATTTGGCCTTGCTCCGGGTGGAGTTTACCGTGCCACGGACTGTTACCAGCCGCGCGGTGCGCTCTTACCGCACCCTTTCACCCTTACCTGATCCCGCTTGCGCGGGCCATCGGCGGTTTGCTCTCTGTTGCACTGGTCGTGGGTTTCCCCCCCAGGCGTTACCTGGCACCCTGCCCTGTGGAGCCCGGACTTTCCTCCCCTCCGCCCGTCTCCCCCGAAAGGGACGACGACGAAGCGGCGACTGTCTGGTCAGCTTCGGCGCGCAGTATAGAGGGTTTGCGCGCCGCTGTCACCCCTGGCTACGCATGCCTACCTGCAATGTGGCCGCGATATTCCGCGAGGCGCGGTAAATGTTGTCATATGCTCCCTGGAACGCCTCTTCCAGTGAACCGATACTGGTCAGTACGCTGAACACCGCGTCGATGCCGTACTGATGCACCACACCCACATCCTGCGTCAGACTTCCGGCAATCCCGATCACCGGCTTATGGTATTTTTTGGCGACGCTCGCCACGCCGACGGGCACTTTGCCATTAATGCTCTGGCTGTCGATGCGCCCTTCCCCGGTCAGCACCCACGTGCAATCGTGAATATGTTCTTCAAGATTGAGCGCCTGAGTGACAATCTCGATGCCGCTTTTCAGCTCAGCGCCCAGGAAGGCCATCAGCGCCGCGCCCATGCCGCCCGCGGCGCCAGCCCCCGGAACCCGGTTGACGTCAATGCGCAGCGATTTTTTGATCACCCCGGCGTAGTGGCTAAGATTGGCGTCGAGTTCGAGGATCATCTCCTCCGTGGCGCCTTTTTGCGGGCCAAAGATACGCGACGCGCCGCTTTCACCGACCAGCGGATTCGTCACGTCACAGGCGACGCGGATTGCGCATCCCTGAAGACGCGGATCGAGATCGGAAATATCAATCCGGTTAAGCGCCATCAGGCTGCCGCCGCCGTAGCCGATCTCCGTCCCGTTCGCATCCGTAAACTTCGCGCCCAGCGCCTGCATCATACCCGCGCCCCCATCGTTGGTTGCGCTCCCGCCGATACCGATAATGATGTTGCGCGCGCCTTTATCCAGCGCGCTGAGGATCAGCTCCCCCGTCCCGCGCGACGTCGTGACCAGCGGGTTACGCTGCGCGGGAGGAACAAGCACCAGGCCGCTGGCGGCGGCCATCTCGATAAACGCGGTGGTACCGTCGCCCGAGATCCCCCAACTGGCCTTCACCTTTTCCCCTAACGGGCCGGTGACGACAGCCTGCTGCCAGGTGCCCTGCGTCGCAGCGATCATCGCTTCAACCGTACCTTCTCCGCCGTCAGCAACGGGAACAGACACGTAATGAGCGTCGGGGAAAATTTCCCGAAATCCTTTTTCTATCGCCTGCGCCACCTCGGTGGCAGACAGGCTTTCTTTATAAGAGTCTGGCGCGATTACGATTTTCATAGTTGTATGCCTGAGCCGTAGGCCCGGTAAGCGTAACGCCACCGGGCAGGACGTCATTAGCGAGCAATTTCAACCTTCGCCAGTTTTTCGTAATAGCACGCTAATGCGCTGTGATCGGCGGTGCCCAGACCGTCCGCACGCAGCGCCTGCATCATCTCCATGACGGCGGCAGTCAGCGGCAGCTGCGCGCCCACGCCGTGGGAGGTATCCAGCGCATTCGCCAGATCCTTAATGTGCAGATCGATGCGGAAGCCCGGCCTGAAGTTACGATCCATCACCATCGGCGCCTTGGCATCCAGCACGGTGCTGCCCGCCAGACCACCGCGAATGGCCTGATAGACCAGATCCGGATTAACGCCCGCTTTGGTGGCCAGCGTCAGCGCTTCGGACATGGCCGCGATGTTCAACGCCACAATCACCTGGTTTGCCAGCTTGGTGACGTTGCCTGCGCCAATTTCACCGGTGTGCACCACGGAGCCAGCCATGGCTTTCATCAGGTCGTAGTATTTGTCGAACACAGCTTTATCGCCCCCCACCATCACCGACAGGGTGCCGTCGATGGCTTTCGGTTCGCCGCCGCTGACCGGCGCATCCAGCATTTCCACGCCTTTCACTTTCAGCGCCTCGCTGATTTCGCGGCTTGCCAGCGGTGCGATAGAACTCATGTCGATCACCACCAGACCCGGCTTCGCGCCGTCGATAATGCCGTTCTCACCCAGCGCCACCTCTTTCACGTGCGGGGAGTTTGGCAGCATGGTGATAATCACGTCGCACTGCTCAGCAATCGCTTTTGCGGTTGTCGCCGTTTCTGCCCCAGCCGCAATCACCTCTGCCACCGCGTCTGAATTACGATCTAAAACCACCAGTGAGTAACCTGCTTTGATGAGGTTTTTGCTCATTGGTTTGCCCATGATACCCAGGCCAATAAAACCCACTTTCAGCGTCATAATCTGTTTCCTCAATGATGGTTATTTTTTAAAAGCGTCCGCTAATTTCTGCGTGGCGGCGCGGAATACGCCGAGATCGCTGCCCACGGCGACAAACGTTGCGCCCCACTCCAGGTAGCGGCGGGCATCGGCTTCCACTGGCGCCAGAATGCCGCACGGTTTACCGTGCGCTTTGGCACGGGCAAAAATGTGCTGAATTGCGCGCTGCACGTCCGGATGGCTGGCGTTGCCCAGATGACCAAAGGCGGCCGCCAGATCGCTCGGGCCGACGAAAATGCCGTCTACCCCCTCCGTCGCGGCAATAGCGTCGACGTTATCGACCCCCTGCTGGCTCTCGATCTGAACCAGAATGGTGATGTTCTTGTTGGACTGAGCGAAATAGTCCGGCACGGTGCCAAACATGTTGGCGCGGTGCGAGACGGACACGCCGCGGATCCCTTCCGGTGGATAGCGGGTCGCCGCCACGGCCAGCACCGCTTCTTCTTCCGTTTCAACAAACGGGATCAGGAAGTTGTAGAAGCCGATATCCAGCAGACGCTTGATGATCACCGGCTCGTTGGTGGGCACACGCACCACCGGCGCGCTGTGGCTGCCTTTCAGCGCCATCAGCTGCGGAATAAACGTGTTGATATCGTTTGGCGCATGTTCGCCGTCCAGCACCAGCCAGTCGAACCCGGCCAGGCCCAGCACTTCGGTGCTGATGGGGTTGGCCAGCGCAGACCAGCAGCCAATCTGAATCTGGTGCGCCGCGAGGGCCGCTTTAAATTTATTCGGGAAGATGTCGTTACTCATTACTTATACCTTTTTTAATTCCGCAGTTTTAGCCAGTAGCTTTTCTTATTTATTCCGACTCAGCGTCAGCGTTATATTTATTTTCCTGACTGAATTTTGGCGTTATAAAATCGTCATTCAGTATAATCGTCACCACCCGGCAGCACATTGTCTCAATGCTCAATTATCCAACGGGAGTAGCACGCTATTTTGAGCATATGCCCAACACAGTGGGCGCTGATGCACAGAATCAACGATTAGTGGTTCGGGAGCGATCGCGATCACATTCTCACCTTTCCTCTCCTGGCATTCTTTATTTCCTCAATAAGAAACAATTAACCATCTGGCTATATTTAGTATCAGATATTTTGCTGGAGAAGAGTGAACAATGGCCGATATTGAAATTCGACAGGCGTCGCCGACGGCGTTCTATATAAAAGTGCACGATACCGATAACGTGGCGATTATTGTCAACGACAATGGCTTAAAAGCTGGCACCCGCTTTCCGGATGGCCTGGAGCTGATTGAGCACATTCCGCAGGGGCATAAAGTCGCACTGGTCGATATCCCGGCGCAGGGCGAAATCGTGCGCTACGGCGAAGTCATCGGCTATGCGGTGCGCGCTATCCCGCAGGGTAGCTGGATTGAGGAGTCGCTGGTTGAGCTGCCCACCGCCCCGCCGCTGGAGTCGTTGCCGCTGGCTACCCGCGTCCCTGAGCCGTTGCCTCCGCTGGAGGGTTATACCTTCGAGGGTTACCGCAACGCGGATGGCAGCGTGGGAACCAAAAACCTGCTTGGCATCACCACCAGCGTGCATTGCGTGGCGGGCGTAGTGGATTATGTGGTGAAAATTATTGAGCGCGATCTGTTGCCGAAATACCCCAACGTTGACGGCGTGGTGGGTCTTAACCACCTGTACGGCTGCGGCGTGGCGATCAACGCGCCCGCAGCGGTCGTGCCGATCCGCACGATTCACAATATCGCCCTTAACCCAAACTTTGGCGGTGAGGTCATGGTGATTGGTCTCGGCTGTGAAAAATTGCAGCCAGAACGCCTGTTGCAGGGTACTGAGGATGTGAAAGCCATTCCGGTTGACGATGCCAGTGTTGTGCGACTTCAGGATGAACACCATGTCGGCTTCAGATCGATGGTCGACGACATTTTACAGGTGGCAGAGCGCCATCTGGAGAAGCTGAACAAACGCCAGCGTGAAACCTGCCCGGCCTCTGAACTGGTCGTTGGGACACAGTGTGGCGGCAGCGATGCGTTTTCCGGCGTCACCGCCAACCCGGCAGTCGGTTATGCCTCCGATCTGTTCGTGCGCTGCGGCGCCACGGTGATGTTCTCCGAAGTCACCGAAGTACGTGATGCTATCCACCTGCTCACGCCGCGCGCCGTCAACGAAGAGGTGGGCAAACGCCTGCTGGAGGAGATGGCCTGGTACGATAACTATCTCGACATGGGCAAAACCGACCGCAGCGCCAACCCGTCTCCGGGTAACAAGAAAGGCGGCCTGGCCAACGTGGTGGAAAAGGCCCTCGGGTCGATTGCCAAATCCGGCCAGAGCGCGATTGTGGAAGTGCTCTCCCCTGGCCAGCGACCAACCAAACGCGGTCTGATCTACGCGGCAACGCCTGCCAGTGATTTCGTGTGCGGTACCCAGCAGGTGGCGTCCGGCATTACGGTACAGGTCTTTACCACCGGGCGCGGCACGCCGTACGGCCTGATGGCGGTACCGGTGATCAAAATGGCGACCCGCACCGAGCTGGCAAACCGCTGGTATGACTTAATGGATATCAACGCGGGCACCATCGCCACCGGGGAAGAGAGTATTGAAGAAGTGGGCTGGAAGCTGTTCCACTTCATTCTGGATGTGGCAAGCGGGCGGAAGAAAACCTTCTCCGATCAATGGGGATTGCATAACTCGCTGGCGGTGTTTAACCCGGCGCCGGTGACCTGATGGCCCCTCACCCTACCCTCTCCCCACCGGGGAGAGGGTAAAAAACCGCACCGGGCAGTCCCCTCTCCCCTATGGGGCTGAGGGTTCCCCACAAAATAATGCCTGCACAGACGGCCCCCTCTCCCTTGAGGGAGAGGGCTGGGGTGAGGGGGAACATACGGCTCAGGTGGTCATTCCGTTCACTTTATGTTCCTTGCTACTCTGTCACGACATGAGCGGTGAACGTGCCAGGGTGGCTCAGTCGCCACCACCCTGGCGACCCGGGCTTCCGGCGGAAAATCGCCGCTTCGCGGTGCCTTCGGCTTATTCCTTCCGGCTTATCGGGGACGGGCGGAGGTAACATCCCTGTAAAGCCCGCCCTCTCGGCGCATCCCTGCGCCTCGCCCCGGCCTACAGGAAACGCCTCAGCGATTTACAGCCGGACCGAGGCATCGCTGAAAGCCCTCAGTTATTCTGAGGCAACGTTATAGCTTTTGCTTTCAAATTACTGGGGAACCCTCTCCCTATGGGGAGAGGGTTAGGGAGAGGGGAAAAGCCTCTTTAGACCAGCACCACATCGATCCCGCTTTTGCGTAATCCTTCAAGGCTTTCCGCCGGAATGCCTTCATCAACGATAATCATGTCGATCCGCTGAGTATCAATGATTTTATGCAGGCTTGAACGGTTAAACTTGCTGGAGTCAGTGACAACGATAATACGCTCCGCCACCTCGCACATTTTGCGGTTCAGACGGGCTTCATCCTCGTTGTGCGTACTCACCCCCCGGTCGAGATCGATGGCATCGACGCCCAGGAACAGCAGGTCAAAATGGTAATTCTGTAAGGACTGCTCCGCCTGGTCGCCGTAGAAGGACTGCGACTGACGGCGCAAGTGCCCGCCGGTCATCAGCAGCTCTACGCCCTCCGCTTCCAGCAGCGCGTTTGCCACGTTCATCCCGTTGGTCATGGCAATGACATCGGTGTGCTGGCGCAGCATGCGGGCAATTTCAAAGGTTGTGGTGCCGGAGTCCAGAATAATGCGGTGACCCGGCTTCACCAGTTCAGCCGCCGCCTGCGCGATGCTGCGCTTCACTGCCGTATTAAGGGAACTTTTGTCCTCAACGGACGGCTCCACGCCGGGGGCATTGCCTTCGCAAATCAGCGCGCCGCCGTAAGCGCGAACGGCAATCCCCTGCTTTTCCAGAAAGGCCAGATCGTTACGGATCGTCACCGTCGACACGCCGAATAAAAGAGAAAGATCGTTAACCTGCACGCTTCCCTGCGCCCGCAACCGCTGAATGATCTGCTCTCGCCTTTCACTGGTGCCGGTGATGCGCTTCTCTGCGGACGAATCGGTGCTGCTCATACGAGCTCCTTAGTAAATACACTTTCGTTTCATTTCGTTTTGCTTATTAACGCCTTTCTTTTGAGGGAATGCAAGCCCTGTATGGTGTGCGGACGCAAGCTTAATCGCCGCTGAAACCTTTCATTATGTTTCTTTTGTGAAACAGATCGGAAAACTATTATCTTTCGTTTTATTTTTACCTCACCATAATGCAGTATCAAATGAAACAAAACGAAAGATGAATACCAACACCATCCGAAATGGAGAGGAAAGTGAAACATCTGACAGAAATGGTGGAACAACATAAACGGGGGAATACAAACGGGATTTATGCCGTCTGTTCCGCACATCCACTGGTACTTGAAGCTGCACTACGTTACGCCCATTCACAACAGACGCCCCTGCTGATAGAAGCCACCTCAAACCAGGTGGATCAGTTTGGCGGTTATACCGGTATGACGCCCGCCGATTTTTATGGGTTTGTCTGCAAGCTGGCGGGATCTCTTGGTTTCCCCACCTCGCAGCTGATCCTTGGCGGCGATCATTTAGGTCCAAACCGCTGGCAAAACCTGCCGGCTTCGCAGGCGATGGCGAACGCCGACGATCTGATCAGAAGCTACGTGGCGGCCGGATTTAAAAAAATTCACCTCGATTGCAGCATGTCCTGCGAAGACGACCCGGTTCCGTTAACCGATGCAATCGTTGCCGGGCGTGCCGCTCGGCTGGCTAAAATTGCCGAAACCACCTGTCTCGAGCAATTTGGCGTAGCCGATCTGGTCTACGTTATCGGCACGGAAGTTCCGGTTCCCGGTGGGGCACACGAGACGCTGACCGAGCTTGAGGTCACCACGCCAGAGGCGGCACGCGCCACGCTTGAGGCACACCGCCACGCATTCGAGAAGGAAGGGTTAAGCGACATCTGGCCGCGCATTATTGGCCTGGTGGTTCAGCCTGGCGTTGAGTTCGACCATGCGCAGGTTTGTGACTATCAACCGCATAAAGCCGTCGCGCTGAGCGAGATGGTTGAAGCCTACGACACGCTTGTATTTGAAGCACACTCTACCGATTACCAGACGCCGCAGGCGCTGCGCCAGTTGGTGAAAGATCACTTCGCCATTCTGAAAGTCGGCCCTGCGCTAACCTTCGCGCTGCGCGAAGCGCTGTTCTCTCTGGCAGCAATTGAAGAAGAGCTGCTGCCGGCAAAAGCCTGCTCAGGGCTGCGTCACGTCCTGGAAAACGTGATGCTCGATCGCCCGGAATACTGGCAAAGCCACTATCACGGCGACGGCAATGCCCGTCGCCTGGCGCGCGGTTACAGCTATTCCGACCGCGTGCGCTATTACTGGCCAGACAGCCAGATTGACGACGCCTTTGAGCGGCTGGTACGCAACCTGGCGGATGAACCGATCCCGCTGCCGCTGATCAGCCAGTATCTGCCGTTGCAGTACAGCAAAGTTCGCGATGGCGCTCTCAGGTCCACACCACGGGAACTCATCCTCGACCACATTCAGGACATACTCCAGCAGTACCATGCCGCCTGCGAAGGCGTAACGACTCAACACGCATAATTAAAAAGAGGAAAACGCTATGCCAAACATTGTCTTATGCCGCATTGATGAACGCCTGATCCACGGTCAGGTGGGCGTACAGTGGGTGGGGTTTGCGGGGGCGAACCTGGTGCTGGTGGCAAATGACGAGGTTGCAGACGATCCGGTTCAGCAAAACCTGATGGAGATGGTGCTGGCGGAAGGCATCGCCGTGCGTTTCTGGTCCCTGCAAAAAGTGATCGACAACATTCATCGCGCCGCCGACCGGCAGAAAATTCTGCTGGTCTGTAAAACACCGGCTGATTTTTTAACGCTGGTCGAGGGCGGCGTGCCCATCACCCGTATTAACGTCGGAAATATGCATTACGCCAGTGGCAAACAGCAAATTGCCAAAACGGTATCTGTAGACGCGAACGATATCGCCGCGTTTAACGGCCTGAAGGCGGCCGGAGTGGAATGCTTCGTTCAGGGCGTTCCAACAGAGACTGCTTTGGATCTCTTTAAACTGCTCTGAGGGATTCACAATGGAAATCAGTCTGTTGCAGGCTTTCGCGCTGGGGCTTCTCGCCTTTATAGCGGGCCTGGATATGTTTAACGGCTTAACACACATGCACCGTCCAGTGGTGCTCGGGCCACTGGTTGGCCTGATTCTGGGCGATTTGCACACCGGAATTCTGACCGGCGGTACGTTAGAACTGGTCTGGATGGGACTCGCGCCGCTGGCGGGCGCGCAGCCGCCAAACGTGATTATCGGCACCATCGTTGGCACCACATTTGCCATTACTACAGGCGTGAAGCCGGATGTCGCCGTTGGGGTCGCCGTGCCGTTTGCCGTGGCGGTTCAGATGGGGATCACCTTCCTCTTCTCGGTGATGTCCGGCGTGATGTCCCGCTGCGATCGCATGGCGGCTAACGCAGACACCCGTGGTATTGAACGGGTCAACTATCTGGCACTGCTGGCGCTCGGCGTCTTCTACTTCCTGTGCGCGTTTCTGCCCATCTACTTCGGGGCTGAACATGCGAAAACCGCCATTGACGTGCTGCCGGAACGTCTGATCGACGGTCTCGGCGTCGCGGGCGGCATCATGCCAGCGATCGGCTTCGCCGTGCTGCTGAAGATCATGATGAAAAACGTTTACATCCCTTACTTCATTATCGGCTTTGTCGCCGCGGCCTGGCTGAAACTCCCGGTGCTGGCGATTGCCGCGGCTGCGCTGGCGATGGCGCTGATCGACCTGCTGCGCAAATCGCCTGAACCCACGGCGCCTGCGGCCCAGAAAGAGGAATTTGAAGATGGCATCTAATCACACCACCCTGCCGGGCGTGTCTGAAAGTGAAGAGACACTGCTGACCGGCGTGAATGAAAACGTCTACGAAGACCAGAGTATTGGCGCTGAGCTAACGAAAAAGGATATTAACCGTGTCGCCTGGCGTTCCATGCTGCTACAGGCCTCGTTTAACTACGAGCGTATGCAGGCCTCCGGCTGGCTGTATGGGCTACTGCCCGCGCTGAAAAAGATCCACACCAATAAGCGGGACCTGGCGCGCGCCATGAAAGGCCATATGGGCTTCTTCAACACCCACCCGTTCCTGGTGACCTTCGTCATCGGCATTATTCTGGCAATGGAGCGTTCCAAGCAGGATGTGAACAGCATCCAGAGCACTAAAATTGCCGTCGGCGCACCGCTCGGTGGCATTGGTGACGCCATGTTCTGGCTGACCCTGCTGCCCATCTGCGGGGGGATTGGCGCCAGCCTGGCGCTACAGGGATCCATTCTTGGCGCGGTGGTCTTTATCGTGCTGTTTAACGTGGTGCATCTCGGCCTGCGTTTTGGTCTGGCGCACTATGCCTATCGAATGGGTGTCGCCGCGATCCCGCTGATCAAGGCCAACACCAAAAAGGTTGGTCATGCTGCGTCCATTGTCGGGATGACAGTGATTGGTGCGCTGGTGGCAACCTATGTGCGCCTGAATACCACACTCGAGATTAAAGCCGGGGATGCGGTCGTCAAACTGCAAACCGATGTGATCGACAAACTGATGCCCGCTTTTCTGCCGCTGGTCTACACCCTGACCATGTTCTGGCTGGTACGCCGTGGCTGGAGCCCGCTGCGCCTGATTGGTATCACCGTGGTGCTGGGCGTTGTCGGTAAATTCTGTCACTTCCTGTAATAAGCAAAGAGGTTGCGATGTTAGGCATTATTTTGACGGGTCACGGCGGTTTTGCCAGCGGGCTGGAACAGGCGATGAAGCAAATCCTCGGCGAACAGCCGCAGTTTATCGCCATCGATTTTCCGGAAAGCTCCACCACTGTGCGGCTGACCGCGCAGCTTGAGCAGGCAGTGAATGAACTGGATGCAGAGCACGATATCGTGTTTCTCACCGATCTTCTCGGCGGTACGCCGTTTCGTGTGGCCTCTACCCTCGCGATGCAGCGCCCCGGCAGCGAAGTGATCACCGGCACCAATCTCCAGCTTTTGCTGGAGATGGTTCTGGAGCGCGACGGATTAAGCAGTGAAGCCTTTCGTTTGCAGGCGCTGGAGTGCGGCCATCGCGGCCTGACCAGCCTGGTGGATGAACTTGCACGCTGTCGCGAGGAAGCGCCCGCCGAGGAAGGGATATGAGCCAGCTGCTGCGCGCGCGTCGTCTGCTTACCGGGCAGGGCTGGCTGGATGACCATCAGCTGCGTATGGATAGAGGCGTCATCACCGCCATCGAGCCGATTCCGGCAGGGGTTAATACCCGCGAGGCAGACCTGCTTTGCCCGGCATACATTGATATCCACGTCCACGGCGGCGCGGGTGTGGATGTGATGGATGATGCGCCCGACGTGCTGGACCGGTTAGCCGTGCACAAAGCGCGTGAAGGCGTGGGGGCGTTTCTGCCTACCACCGTCACCGCTCCGCTGGAGGCGATCCATGGCGCGTTACGGCGCATTGCCCGGCGCTGTCATGCCGGTGGCCCCGGCGCGCAGATCCTGGGCAGCTATCTGGAAGGCCCGTACTTTACACCGCAGAACAAAGGGGCGCACCCGCCAGAACTGTTTCGCGAACTGGATCTCGCGGAACTTGATGAGCTGATTGCGGTTTCGCAGAACACGCTGCGGGTAGTGGCGCTTGCTCCGGAAAAAGTGGATGCCCTGAAGGCGATCCATCACCTCAAGCAAAAAGGGATACGCGTCATGCTGGGCCACAGCGCCGCTACATACGCGCAAACCCTGGCCGCATTTGATGCAGGCGCAGCCGGGCTGGTGCACTGCTACAACGGCATGACAGGGTTACACCACCGGGAGCCCGGCATGGTTGGCGCCGGGCTTACGGACCCACGCGCGTGGCTGGAGCTTATTGCCGACGGGCATCACGTTCATCCTGGAGCCATGCGGCTATGTTGTTGCTGCGCGAAGGATCGTACGGTGCTGATTACCGATGCCATGCAGGCGGCGGGTATGCCTGATGGGCGCTATACGTTGTGTGGTGAAAATGTCGAGATGCAGGGCGGCGTTGTCCGCACGGCCTCGGGCGGGCTGGCGGGCAGCACGCTCGCGCTGGATGCCGCCGTGCGAAATATGGTGGAGCATACGGGGATCGCCCCAGAAAACGCAATCCATATGGCCTCGCTGCATCCTGCTCGTCTGCTCGGTATGGATCACCTGCTGGGAACGTTAGCGCCAGGCAAACGCGCCAATGTTCTTGCGCTGGATGCGGGTTTACACCTCCGGCAGATCTGGATCCAGGGTCAGGCTCTTTCCCTGTAGCCCCTTCACAGTGTGCCCTGTTGGCCTTACGGAAGACGATCGTAAGGCCTTTCTTTTCCTTTCCTTGATTTTCGCCTTTCCTTTCGCGATGACACTTTTCGTTTTATTTTTTTTTCGCCATTGAACTTTCTATTTCTTTTCTATAAATTTTATTTAACTGCTAAAGTGAACAAGTGAAACGAAACGAAAGATAGCGACACATTTGCCAGCGTCTGATGTGGAATTCACACGACTAAGGACTGAGTTATGCCACAAACCACTATCGCCACCACCGGCACCTGGACCGAAAAAGAGATCCGCCAGCAGCCAGCCAGCTGGCTTCGCTCGCTCAACAATATTGATAATCTGCGCGCGTCGATCGACAGTTTTCTGACGCCACTGTTGCGCAAGCCCGATCTGCGGATCGTTCTGACCGGCGCGGGTACGTCTGCTTTTATCGGCGACATCATTGCGCCATGGCTTGCCAGCCACACGGGGAAAAACATCACCGCGATACCTACGACCGATCTGGTCACCAACCCGATGGATTATTTCAGCCCTTCGCACCCGCTGCTGCTGGTCTCTTTCGCCCGTTCTGGCAATAGCCCGGAGAGCGTCGCCGCCGTTGAGCTGGCGAATCAGTTTGTACCGGAGTGCTACCACCTGTCGATCACCTGTAATGAAGCAGGCAGCCTGTACCAGAATGCCGTCGACAGCGATAACGCCTGCGCTCTGCTCATGCCAGCCGAAACGCACGATCGCGGGTTCGCGATGACAAGCAGCATCACCACCATGATGGCGAGCTGCCTGGCGGTATTCGCACCGGAAACGATCAACAGCAAAACGTTCCGCGACGTGTCCGATCGCTGTCAGGCGATCCTCACATCGCTTGGCGATTTCAGTCCCGGCGTCTTTGGTAACGAACCGTGGAAACGCATTGTTTATCTGGGCAGCGGTGGATTACAGGGCGCCGCACGGGAGTCTGCGCTGAAGGTGCTGGAGCTGACCGCCGGCAAGCTGGCGGCATTCTACGATTCGCCAACGGGTTTCCGTCACGGGCCTAAGTCGCTGGTAGACAACGAAACGCTGGTCGTCGTGTTTGTCTCCAGCCATCCGTATACGCGTCAGTACGATCGGGATCTGCTCGCCGAGCTGCGACGCGATCGTCAGGCTATGCGCGTGGTAGCCATTGCAGCCGAAACGGATCCGGTCATTGAAGCTGGCCCGCATATCCTGCTGCCGCCTTCCCGTTCATTTAACGATATGGAGCAGGCGTTCTGCTTCCTGATGTACGCCCAGGTCTTCGCACTGACCCAGTCTCTGCACGTTGGCAATACGCCGGATACGCCATCCGCCAGCGGTACGGTTAACCGTGTGGTCCAGGGCGTCGTTATTCATCCGTGGCAGGCTTAAGAGGACAGGCTCATGAGTATTATTTCTACCAAATATCTTTTGCAGGACGCACAGGCGAAGGGCTATGCCGTTCCGGCCTTTAACATCCATAACGCCGAGACGATCCAGGCGATCCTCGAAGTCTGTAGCGAAATGCGATCGCCGGTGATCCTCGCGGGTACGCCGGGGACGTTTAAACACATTGCGCTGGAAGAGATCTACGCCTTGTGCAGCGCATATTCCCTTACTTATGACATGCCGCTGGCGCTACACCTCGATCACCACGAATCGCTGGACGACATTCGCCGCAAAGTCCATGCCGGCGTACGTAGCGCAATGATCGACGGTAGCCATTACCCCTTCGAACAAAACGTCAAGCTGGTGAAATCGGTCGTCGATTTCTGCCACCTCAACGACTGTAGCGTCGAGGCCGAACTGGGCCGACTGGGCGGAGTGGAAGATGACATGAGCGTCGACGCCGAAAGCGCGTTCCTGACCGACCCGCAGGAAGCAAAACGCTTTGTCGAAATGACAGGCGTGGACAGCCTCGCCGTTGCCATCGGTACCGCGCACGGTCTTTATACCAAACGCCCAAAAATCGACTTCCAGCGGCTGGCCGAGATCCGCGAGGTAGTGACAGTGCCGCTGGTGCTGCACGGTGCGAGTGATGTGCCGGATGAGGATGTGCGCCGCACCATTGAGCTGGGCGTCTGCAAAGTTAACGTCGCAACAGAGCTGAAAATCGCCTTCTCTGACGCAGTCAAAGCCTGGTTTGCCGAGAACCCACAGGGCAACGATCCGCGCTTCTACATGCGCGTCGGCATGGATGCCATGAAAGAGGTGGTCAGAAGCAAAATCACCGTTTGCGGCTCGGCGAACCGGCTGCTGCTTGCGACTGAAGCCTGAACCCATCGCGCATAACGTTAGTACCTAAAAAAATAACTATAAGCCTCGCAAATATGAAGGCGCGTCCTTAAGCCGGACAGCGCCTTCCATTATCCTAAAAAACCGAGGAGTCCCTACATGACACAGGAAAAGTCGTTTAAATCGAAAGCGTGGGAGTTTTTCCAGAGCCTGGGAAAGACGTTTATGTTCCCGGTCTCACTGTTGGCCTTTATGGGGTTGTTGTTAGGTATCGGTAGTTCTGTCACCAGCCCTTCCACCATCAAAAGTTTTCCCTTTCTGGGCGGCGAGTTAACGCAGCTCACCTTTGGTTTTATCGCCATGGTCGGCGGCTTTGCTTTTACCTATCTGCCGCTGATGTTTGCCATGGCGATCCCGATGGGCCTTGCCAGACGTAATAAAGCGGTTGGCGCTTTTGCCGGATTCGTTGGCTACATGCTGATGAACATGAGCATCAACTACTACCTGACCGCCACCCACCAGCTTGCGGATGCCGCCACCATGAGACAGGTGGGACAATCCATTGTGCTTGGCATTCAAACGCTGGAGATGGGCGTGCTCGGCGGCATTGTGGTAGGGGTGATCACCTACTTCCTGCACGAACGCTTCCAGGACACGGTGCTGCACGACGCGTTTGCCTTCTTTAGCGGCATTCGTTTTGTGCCCATCATTACCGCCCTCACCCTGTCGCTGGTCGGCTTGTTTATCCCCCTGCTGTGGGAATATGTGGCAATGGGCATTGCCGGGATTGGTCATATCATCCAGAGCACCAGCGTCTTTGGGCCGTTCCTGTATGGCGTGGGCGTACTGCTGCTCAAACCTTTTGGCCTGCACCACATCCTGCTGGCGATGGTGCGCTTCACCCCGGCGGGTGGCATTGAGATGGTTAACGGCCAGGAAGTGGCCGGTGCGCTGAACATTTTCTACGCCGAGCTGAAAGCTGGCCTGCCGTTTAGCCCGCACGTTACGGCATTTTTATCGCAAGGGTTTATGCCGACCTTTATCTTCGGCCTGCCTGCCGTGGCTTACGCTATCTACCGCACCGCGCGCCCGGAAAACCGTCCGGTGATTAAAGGGCTGCTGCTTTCAGGCGTGCTGGTTTCAGTTGTCACGGGTATTTCAGAGCCGATTGAGTTCCTGTTCCTGTTTATTGCCCCTGTGCTTTACGCGTTTCATATCGTTATGTCTGGCCTGGCGCTGATGGTGATGGCGCTGCTCGGCGTCACCATCGGCAACACCGACGGCGGCATTCTGGATCTGCTGATCTTCGGCGTCATGCAGGGGATGTCGACCAAATGGTATCTGCTGTTCCCGGTGGGTATTGCCTGGTTTGCTATCTACTTCTTCGTCTTCCGCTGGTACATCCTCAGGCACGATATTAAAACGCCGGGCCGTGAGGTTGACGCGAAGGGTGCGCTCCAGGCGGTGGAAGCCAATACCCGGGCACGTGGAAAATCGAAATACGATCATGGGCTTATTCTTCGCGCGCTTGGCGGTAAAGAGAATATTGAGTCGCTCGACAACTGCATCACCCGCTTACGTCTGGTGGTAAAAGATATGGGGCTTATCGACCAGCAGGCGCTGAAGGCCGCGGGCGCCTTGTCAGTAGTGGTGCTTGATGCCCACAGCGTTCAGGTGATCATCGGCCCGCAGGTGCAGAGCGTCAAATCCGGCATTGAAGCCTTAATTTAACAGGGGGACGTTGTGTTTGATTTCGACAGAATCATTGAGCGTAAAAGCGATAAATGCCGTAAATGGGATCATGCGTTTGTGTGCTCGCGTTTCGGTGATGTCCCGGAGGGATTTATCCCGCTGTGGATAGCAGATATGGATTTCACCTCGCCACCCGCCGTGATTGAAGGCTTCCAGCGCATCGTGGAGCATGGCACCTTCGGTTACACCTGGTGCTTCGACGAATTCTACGATGCGGTCATCGCCTTCCAGCGCACCCGTCATCAGGTTGAGGTGCATAAGTCATGGATCACCCTGACCTACGGCACCGTTTCCACGCTGCACTATACGGTTCAGGCGTTCTGCAAACCCGGGGACTGCGTGATGATGAATACCCCAGTGTATGACCCGTTTGCGATGGCGACACAGCGACAGGGCGTGCGGGTGCTTGCAAATCCGCTGAGCGTGAAGGAAAACCGCTATCAGCTGGATTTTAATCTGATTGAAGTTCAGCTCAAAACTCACCGTCCAAAACTGTGGTTCTTCTGCTCGCCGCATAACCCTTCGGGCCGAATCTGGCGCGCGGATGAGATACGTCAGGTGTCCGATCTCTGTAAGCGCTACGGCACGATTCTGGTGGTTGATGAGGTTCACGCCGAGCACATTCTGGACGGTACATTCGTCAGTTGTCTGACTTCAGGCTGTGCCGCCCAGGACAACCTGATTGTGCTGACCTCCCCCAATAAAGCCTTCAACCTTGGCGGGCTAAAAACATCCTACTCAATGATTCCAGACGATTCGCTGCGCCAGCGTTTCCGCCAGCAGCTGGAGAAGAACTCCATTACCTCGCCCAATATCTTCGGCGTGTGGGGAATTATTCTGGCTTATCAGCAAGGTCTGCCATGGCTCGACGCGCTGAATGGTTATCTGCGCGGCAATGCCCGCTACCTTGCGGATGCCATCCAGACCCATTTCCCTGCATGGAAGATGATGAACCCGGAGTCGTCGTATCTCGCCTGGATAGACGTCAGTGCGGACGATCGCAGTGCGACGGCGCTAACTCAACATTTCGCAAAACAGGCTGGCGTGGTCATTGAAGATGGCAGCCACTACGTACAAAACGGCGAAAACTACCTGCGTATTAACTTCGGCACCCAGCGCTACTGGCTGGAACAGTCCATCAACCGAATGCTGAAGCATTACTGATAAGGATCTTACCCCGATGAAAAAAATGCTCACTCTCTCGCTGCTGACTCTCTGTGTTTCTCATGGTGCGGCGGCAGCAAACTACGCGCTCAGTAACGACAATATTGCCCTTTTGTTTGATGATGCAAACGCAACGGTAGTGGTAACGGACAGCAAAGCTAACCATCCGCTCACGCCCCAGGAGTTGTTCTTTCTGACGCTACCGGATGAAACAAAAATCCACACCGCTGATTTCAAAATCAAGTACGTCGAAAAGCAGGACAATGCGATAGTCATCGACTTTACGCATCCGGATTTTAACGTAACGGTGAAACTGAACCTGGTGAAGGGAAAATACGCCAGCATCGGCTACACCATCGCCGCCGTCGGGCAGCCCCGGGACGTAGCGAAAATTACCTTCTTCCCGACGAAGAAGCAGTCTCAGGCACCTTACGTTGACGGGGCGATTAACAGCTCGCCAATCGTGGCCGACTCGTTCTTCATCCTGCCAGACAAACCGATTGTGAATACTTACGCTTATGAAGCCACCACGAACCTCAACGTGGAGCTGAAAACGCCAATTCTGCCTGAGACACCGGTTAGTTTTACCACCTGGTTCGGCACTTTCCCGGAAACTAATCAGCTGCGCCGCAGCGTAAACCAGTTTATCGATGCCGTGCGTCCACGGCCTTATAAGCCTTACCTGCACTACAACAGCTGGATGGACATCGGCTTCTTTACCCCTTACTCCGAGCAGGATGTCATTGGGCGGATGGACGAATGGAATAAAGAATTTATTGCCGGACGCGGGGTGGCGCTGGACGCGTTCCTGCTGGACGATGGCTGGGACGATCGCACCGGACGCTGGCTGTTTGGCCCGGCATTCAGCAACGGTTTTGGCAAAGTCAGGGAAAAAGCCGACAGCCTGCATAGCTCGGTTGGGCTGTGGCTTTCACCGTGGGGCGGTTACAACAAGCCGCGCGATATTCGCGTCTCGCATGCAAAAGAGTATGGTTTCGAAACCGTAGACGGCAAGCTGGCGCTGTCGGGGCCGAACTACTTTAAAAACTTTAACGATCAGATCATCAAGCTGATCAAAAACGAGCACATTACCTCGTTCAAGCTCGACGGAATGGGTAATGCCAATTCGCATATCAAGGGCAGCCCATTTGCATCGGATTTTGACGCGTCCATTGCCCTGCTGCACAACATGCGCAGCGCAAACCCGAACCTGTTTATCAACCTGACCACCGGCACCGACGCCAGCCCGTCCTGGCTGTTCTATGCTGATTCAATCTGGCGTCAGGGCGATGATATCAACCTGTACGGCCCCGGCACGCCAGTGCAGCAGTGGATGACCTACCGCGATGCCGAAACCTGGCGATCCATCGTGCGTAAAGGTCCGCTGTTCCCGCTGAACTCACTGATGTACCACGGGATCGTCAGCGCAGAGAACGCTTACTATGGACTCGAGAAAGTGCAAACAGACAGCGATTTTGCCGATCAGGTCTGGAGCTACTTCGCAACCGGAACTCAGCTTCAGGAGCTGTACATTACGCCGTCCATGCTGAATAAGGCGAAGTGGGATACCCTGGCGCAGGCGGCGAAATGGTCGCGTGAGAATGCCAGCGTGCTGGTGGATACTCACTGGATTGGCGGTGACCCAACTTCGCTTGAGGTTTACGGCTGGGCCTCATGGAGTAAAGACAAAGCGATTTTTGGCTTACGCAACCCATCGGATAAGCCGCAACGTTACTTCCTGGATTTAACCAAAGATTTTGAGATCCCGGCAGGAGAGCGTTCGCAGTTTACCCTGAAAGCCGTGTACGGCAGTAATTCGACCGTACCAGAGGAGTATAAAAACGCTGTGGTGATTACGCTGCAACCGCTGGAAACGCTGGTGTTTGAGGCGATGCCGGAGAAATAGTGAGGCTTTGACACGGTGTAGGCCGGGTAAGGCGAAGCCGCCACCCGGCAAAACAGGCGGCAGGGTCTTACTCCCCCTGCTGCTCCAGCGCATATTTATACAGCGCATTTTTCTTCACGCCGTGGATCTCCGCCGCCAGCGCCGCCGCTTTTTTCAGAGGAAGTTCAGCCTGTAGCAGGGCCAGCGTACGCAGCGCATCGGCAGGCAGAGCGTCTTCCTGCGCTTTGTGCCCTTCGACAATCAGCACCATTTCGCCCTTGCGGCGGTTTTCGTCTTCTTTCACCCACGCCAGCAGTTCGCCGACCGGCGCACCGTGAATGGTTTCCCACGTTTTGGTCAGCTCGCGCGCCAGCACCACGTAGCGCCCTTCGCCCCAGACGGTCACCATATCCTCCAGGCTTTCCAGCAGACGGTGAGTGGATTCGTAGAAGATCAACGTACGCGGTTCGGCTTCCAGATCCTTTAATACATCGCGGCGACCTTTGGATTTAGCTGGCAGGAAACCTTCGTAGCAGAAACGATCGGACGGCAGACCCGCAGCGCTTAACGCCGCAATCGCCGCGCACGGCCCCGGCAGCGGCACAACGCGGATGCCTGCTTCCCGGCAGGTGCGTACCAGATGGTAGCCCGGATCGTTGATCAGCGGCGTTCCCGCATCGGAGACCAGCGCGATGTTCTGCCCTTCTTTAAGCTTCGCCACCAGCGTTTCGGCTTTTTGTTGCTCATTGTGATCGTGCAGGGCAAACAAACGGGCGTTGATGGCAAAGTGTTGTAGCAGTAAACCGGTATGACGGGTGTCTTCAGCCGCAATTAAATCAACAGCTTGCAATACGGTGAGCGCACGTTGGGTAATATCAGACAAATTCCCGATAGGAGTAGGTACAATATAAAGCTGGCCTTGAGAATTATCTGCCGTTTCGTGTTGTTTCATTGTTTCGTCCGTATTGCCGATTTAATATTGAGCATTGCGTAAAAAAATCACTGGATACAGTATGGTACCGTTAACGTTTCTTCGAAAAAAAGCCGCGCACAGCGTGCCCCTCCTGCTGGCAGCCCTGATCTTTACCGGCTGCGGCACCCAGGCACCTGACCAGAGCACTGCTCATATGCAGGGATCCGCTCAGGCTGATTCTGGCTTTTATCTGCAACAAATGTCGCAGAGTACAAATGATACCAGGATCAACTGGCAATTACTCGCCATTCGTGCACTGCTGAAAGAAGGGAAAACCCAGCAGGCCGCCGAGCTGTTCAGCCAGCTGCCGCAGGATCTTAACGACACTCAGCGCCATGAGCAGACGCTGCTGTCGGCAGAACTGAAGGTCGCGCAAAAAGATTACGACGGCGCGAAGAAGATCCTCGGCACCATCGATCTCAGCACGCTGGATAAAAACCAGCAGGCCCGTTTCTGGCAGGCCGGTATCACCGCTGAGCAGGGTCGCCCTTCCCTGACGCTACTCCGCGCGCTGATTGCCCAGGAGCCTCTGCTCGCGGGTGCGGACAAGCAAAAAAATATTGACGCAACCTGGCAGGCGCTCGCCTCCATGACCCAGGATCAGGCCAAGGCGCTGGTAATCAACGCCGATGAAAATGTCCTGCAAGGCTGGCTGGATCTGCAACAGATGTGGTTCAACAACCGCAGCGATCCGAACATGCTGAAAGCCGGCATTACCGACTGGCAAAAGCGTTACCCGCAAAACCCGGGAGCGAAAATGCTGCCAACGCAGCTGGTGAACGTGCAAAACTTTAAGCCCGCCTCCACCAGCAAAATTGCCCTGCTGCTGCCGTTAAACGGTCAGGCTGCGGTGTTTGGTCGCGCCATTCAGCAAGGTTTTGAAGCCGCGAAAAACGGCACCACCGCCGTCAGCGGCAGCGCGGTTCCGGCGCAGGCTGCACAGGCGGCGAATGTGAATGACGTTGTCAGCCCGTCCGCCGCCGAAACCAGCGACCTGACCACCGCGCAAACCCCTGCGCAGGGCACCATGCAGAATCCGGTTACTGCCCCAACGACGCAGCCTGCTACCCCAGCGCCTGCGGCAACACAGGCCCCGGCTGAAACACCGGCGCCCGCGACGGCAGAACAACCTCAGCCGCAAACCGCGCAGCCGGAACAGCAGCCATCAGCCCAGCCGCAGGCTGTGGTCACCACCAGCGCTAACCCTGGTGCAGAGTTGAAAATCTACGACACCAGCGCCCAGCCGCTTGACCAGGTGCTGGCGCAGGTTCAGCAGGACGGGGCCAGCATCGTTGTCGGCCCGCTGTTGAAAAACAACGTGGAAGCGCTGATGAAGAGCAACACCACGCTGAACGTGCTGGCGCTTAACCAGCCTGAGCAGGTTCAGAACCGCGCCAATATCTGTTACTTCGCCCTCTCTCCGGAGGATGAAGCCCGCGATGCGGCCCGCCATATTCACGAGCAGGGCAAGCAGGCGCCGCTGCTGCTGATCCCACGCAGCACGCTGGGCGATCGCGTTGCCAACGCGTTTGCGCAAGAGTGGCAGACCCTTGGCGGTGGCGTGGTGTTGCAGCAGAAATTTGGCTCAGCTTCCGAACTGAGAGCGGGCGTGAACGGCGGGGCAGGTATTGCCCTCAACGGTAGCC
The DNA here is from genome assembly GCF_050031515.1 of Enterobacter cloacae complex sp. 397G4. Classification (NCBI taxonomy): domain Bacteria; kingdom Pseudomonadati; phylum Pseudomonadota; class Gammaproteobacteria; order Enterobacterales; family Enterobacteriaceae; genus Enterobacter; species Enterobacter cloacae complex sp. 397G4. The sequence goes on from NZ_JBLGWE010000001.1 coordinate 4,292,814, forward strand.
CGGTATCCGCCAGCCTGCCGCAGCAGCAGAGCGTCACCATCGGCGGTCTGACGATCCCGGCACCACCTACCGACGCGCAAATCAGCGGCGGCGGTAAAGTGGATTCGGCGTACATCGTCGCTACGCCGGAAGAGATCGCCTTTATCAAACCGATGATCGCCATGCGTAACGGCAGCCAGAGCGGTGCAACGCTCTACGCCAGCTCACGCAGCGCACAGGGTACCGCAGGCCCGGATTTCCGTCTGGAAATGGAAGGACTGCAATACAGCGAGATCCCCATGCTGGCAGGCAGCAACCCGCAGTTGATGCAGCAGGCGCTGGGCGCGGTGCGCAATGACTATTCCCTGGCGCGTCTGTACGCGATGGGCGTCGATGCCTGGGCGCTGGCAAACCACTTCACCCAGATGCGTCAGGTACCGGGCTTCGAGCTTAACGGGAATACCGGCGATCTGACCGCCGATCAGGATTGTGTGATTAACAGGAAGTTATCATGGCTCAAATACCAGCAGGGGCAGATTGTCCCGGCCAGTTAAGCCGTAAACAGACCGGCGACGCGTGGGAGTTAAAGGCGCGTCGCTGGCTTGAAGGCAAAGGACTGCGCTTTGTCGCCGCCAACGTTCGCGGGCGCGGCGGCGAGATTGACCTGATCATGAAAGACGGTCAGACCATCGTGTTTGTTGAAGTTCGCTTCCGACAGTCGTCCCGTTTTGGCGGTGCTGCCGCCAGCGTGACGCTCGCCAAACAACAAAAATTATTACAGACTGCCCACTTGTGGCTTGCCCGCCATAATGGGAGTTTTGATACTGTGGATTGCCGTTTCGATGTGGTAGCCTTCACCGGAAATGCGATCGACTGGCTTAAAAACGCGTTTGGCGAAGACGCATAAATAAGATTTTAAAGGGATACCGTGCTCGAACGAATTAAAGTGTGCTTCACAGAAAGCATTCAAACGCAGATTGCCGCGGCGGAAGCCCTTCCGGACGCGATCTCGCGTGCAGCGATGACGCTGGTTCAGTCGCTGCTCAACGGCAACAAAATCCTCTGTTGTGGCAATGGCACGTCCGCCGCCAACGCACAGCATTTTGCTGCCAGCATGATCAATCGCTTCGAAACCGAGCGCCCGAGTTTACCTGCCATTGCACTAAACACCGATAACGTGGTCTTAACTGCGATTGCCAACGATCGTCTGCATGACGAAATCTACGCCAAGCAGGTGCGCGCCTTAGGCCATGCCGGAGACGTGCTGCTGGCGATCTCCACGCGCGGTAACAGCCGGGATATCGTTAAAGCGGTTGAAGCGGCAGTGACCCGGGATATGACGATTGTCGCCCTGACCGGTTACGACGGCGGTGAGCTGGCTGGCCTGCTGGGGCCGCAGGATGTGGAGATCCGCATTCCTTCGCACCGTAGCGCCCGCATCCAGGAGATGCATATGCTCACGGTGAACTGCTTATGCGATCTGATCGATAACACGCTTTTCCCTCACCAGGATGATTAAGGAGTTCTCATGAAGGTTTTATCGGCCCTTGCAGTCGTGATGTCTGCATTACTGCTTCAGGGATGCATCGCTGCCGCTGTAGTCGGCACCGCAGCGGTCGGCACCAAAGCAGCGACCGATCCGCGCACCGTTGGGACGCAGGTGGATGACGGTACGCTTGAGCTGCGCGTAAACAGTGCGCTGTCGAAAGACGAGCAGATCAAGAAGGAAGCACGCATCAACGTGACGGCTTATCAGGGCAAAGTGCTGCTGGCAGGCCAGGCGCCAAATCCTGAACTCGCCTCGCGCGCCAAACAGATCGCGATGGGTGTGGAAGGCACGGCGGAAGTGTTTAACGAGATCCGCCAGGGCCAGCCGATTGGTCTCGGCACCGCGTCATCTGATACCTGGATCACCACCAAAGTGCGTTCCCAGCTGCTGGGTACCGACCAGGTGAAATCCTCAAACGTGAAAGTGACCACGGAGAACGGCGAAGTATTCCTGCTGGGTCTGGTGACGGAACGTGAAGGGAAAGCGGCGGCGGATATCGCCAGCCGGGTGAGCGGCGTGAAACACGTCACCACCGCCTTTACTTACATTAAGTAATTACCACCTGACTACAGGCCCGGTAAGCGCTAGCGCCGCCGGGCTTTTTTCACACAAGCGCCATACTCCCCACAATAACTCCGCTCAACGCCACCAGCCCCGCAGTCAGCCACAGCGCTTTCGCCGGGAATGACTTACGCAGCATGATAAGCGACGGCAGGCTCACCGCCGGCAGCGTGATGAGCAGCGCCAGCGCCGGTGCGGTCCCCATACCAGCCATCATCATGGTCTGAATAATCGGGATCTCCGCCGCGGTTGGGATCACAAACAGGCACCCGGCCACCGCCATCGCAATCACCCACATCAGCGTGTTGTCGATAGCGCCATCCGCATGCGGGAACAGCCAGACGCGCGCCGCCCCCAGCACCAGTACGGCCAGGATATAGACCGGAATGGTGCTCCAGAAAAGCTGCCACAGCGCTTTGCCCCAGCGAGCAAAGAAATTGCCCTGCGGCTCGCGGACGTCCAGCTCAACGGAGGCAGGCCCGGCCTCGTTGTCTTTCACCAGGTGCTGCACCAGCGTAGCGACAAGCACCACCGTCAGCAGGCCAGCCGCCAGACGGATAAACGCGAAATGCCAGCCGAGAACGAAGCCCATAAATACCAGCGTTGCCGGGTTCAGCAGGGGGTTACCCATCCAGAAGGCAAGCGCGCCGCCCATCGACACGCGCTGTCGGCGCATACCCGCCGCCACCGGTGCGGCGCAGCAGGAGCACATCATGCCCGGCAGGGAGAAAATCGTCCCCAGCAGCGTGCCCTGCAAGCGCGGCTGTCCCAGGGTTTTCACCAGCCAGTTACGCGGGATAAGTACCTGAATCAGCGAGCCCAGCAATACGCCCAATACCGCCGCTTTCCAGACGGCAAGAAAATAGACCATGGCGTAATCCCACGCCGCGCGTAGCGGGCTGGAATCGGCCTGCGCGAGAATCGATTTACCGATGCTGTGGGTGTCGGCGGCGGTGAAGGCTTTACCGTAGTACGGCTGCCATTTCACATACCAGAGGCCAATGATGACCACGAGAAAGAAGAGTGCGGGCTTCCACCACTGAACAGGTGTTGCCGCCTGAGATGAAGACTGACCAGTCATACCATTCCCCGGAAGGTGTTATTTAATAAGCCGGGGAAGTTTACGCCTCGCCCTGCGCGATTTCACGCAGTTTTGCCGAAGGGATAATATTAACCCCCTCCTGCGACGGAGCCAGCGCCTCTTTTAGCATCGCCAGCGCGACATCCCGCGCCTCGATGGACTTCCAGTTACCCGGCAGGATACGAAACAGCGGAGCGAAAAATGACTCGTTAAAACGACGTTCGTCACGGTGCCCCATCAGCATGGAAGGCCGCGCGATGGTCAGGCGCTCCCATTTCTGCGCGATTAACGCCTCTTCCATTTTGCCCTTCACCTGGTTGTAAAAAAACGGCGAGCCTGCGTTCGCGCCGTGCGCGCTGACTACCAGGAAATGTTTTGCGCCCAGCTTTTTCGCCGTCAGGGCGGTATCCACCACTAGTGTGTAATCCGCATGGACAAAAGCTTCTTTACTGCCCGCTTCCCGTCGGGTGGTACCAAGGCAGCAAAAGGCGATATCAATGGGATCCTGCACCTGCGCCAGCGCGTCGGTGAGCTGTGGATCGTGCGGGTTATAGACGCCGGTGATATCCAACAGCGGGCGACGCGTCGGGGCGGCGATATAATTGATATGCCGATCCTGGATCAGCAGCCGCAGCAGATGTCCACCCACCAGCCCGGTTGCGCCGGTAATCAGTACCTGACTCATCTTATCCCCTTTACAGAATTGTCCGTTTGCGTTCTGGGCCTGCTCTACCACACTTAAAAGTCTGTTACCGGTAAGTATTTACCACAAACGGGAAAAAAACAGTCTGAAGCGAAAACAACGGAGGAAGCATGGGTAAAAAAATCGCAGTCTTGATTACCGACGAGTTTGAAGATTCAGAATTTACGTCGCCAGCAGAGGCATTCCGCAAGGCGGGCCACGAGGTGGTCACCATCGAGAAAGAAGCGGGTAAAACCGTGAAGGGCCATAAGGGCGAAGCCAGCGTGACCATTGACGAATCCATTGATAACGTCAGCCCGTCGGATTTCGACGCCCTGCTGTTACCGGGCGGTCATTCACCGGATTCCCTGCGCGGAGACGAGCGTTTCGTCACCTTTACCCGTGACTTCGTCGGCACCGGTAAACCGGTATTTGCCATTTGCCACGGTCCGCAGTTGCTGATCAGCGCCGAGGTGGTACGCGGGCGTAAGCTCACCGCGGTGAAGCCGATCGTTATCGATCTGAAAAACGCGGGAGCCGAGTTCTACGATCAGGAAGTGGTGAACGATAACGATCAGCTGATCACCAGCCGTACACCGGACGATCTGCCGGCGTTTAACCGTGAAGCGCTACGCCTGCTCGGCGCGTAACCAGTGCAGCTTCTTGCCAAAGCCCAGGGTGTTGTCGGTAAATTTCAGCTCATCAAGGCGGATTTCCCACACCGGGGCTTTTAGCGCCGCGGCCACCGGGAAGCGGCGCGTATAGCGTTTACGTTGCGCGTCGCTCTCCTCACCTTCCAGGCGACGAATTTCACCTTTAAACTGGACCCCGCGGATCAGCGCAACGGTTTTAGGCTGACCGTTTACCGTGCCCGCCACTTTTGCCCGCTGGCCCGTCATCTGCGCATGCCGCGTTTTATCTTCGCTCATCACGTAAAAGGCCACTCGCTCGGGATCGTAGTAATAAAAGGCATTTGCGCACCACATCTCCTCGTCTTTACAGACGCACCAGGTCACGACATGCTGCTTTGCCAGCCAGCGGTTAATGGCGGCCAGTGTTTCCATTTTCGCTCTCTCTCATGCTATGGTGCGTTCACCTTAACATACTGAATCTGTTTACCGTGTGCTGGTTTCTCTATCTTGTCCGAACCGCTGATAACGCACTCTACACCGGGATCACTACCGATGTGGCACGGCGTTTTTTACAACATCAAACGGGGAAAGGGGCGAAGGCGCTGCGGGGGAAAGGTGAACTTCAGTTAGCGTTTTCAGCCGCCGTGGGCGACAGATCCCTGGCGCTCAGGCTGGAATACCGCATCAAGCAGCTGACGAAGCGCCAGAAAGAGCGTCTCGTCAACGGGGACGGCTCTTTCGAGGCGCTACGCGAAAGCCTGCTTAAAAACGATTGAAATGATCGTGGTACTCCACCAGACCGGTAACGCCGTCGAGCGCATCATCCGCCAGAGGATGCACCAGGAAAGATGTTTCCGTGCCCGGCCAGTGGCAGCGCAGATCGTATCTGGACGCTGGCTTAAAACCTAAACGTTCGTAGAACGCCGGATCGCCCAGAACGACGACAGCGGCATAGCCAAATTCATTCAGTGAATCCAGCCCTTCATAGACCAGCTGGCGCGCCAGGCCCTGGCCACGGTAGTTTTCATCCACCGCCAGCGGCGCCATGCCGACCCACTGTAACTCTTCACCCTGCACAATCACCGGGCTGAAGGCCACGTAGCCGACCACCTGCCCTTCATCGTCGGTGGCAACCAGGCCCAGCGTAATCAGGCCATCTTCGCGAAGATCGTGAACCAGTTGGGCTTCGGCGTCGCCTGCAAAAGAGCGGCGTAACAACGCATCGATACCCGGCGCATCAATCCCAATTTCGACTCGAATCAGCATGGCTCACCTACTGAAGTGTGTTTACTGTCCGGCGGGGTTTTTAGCCCGGCCTCAACGAAATCTGCCATTTGCATCAACATCATACGCAGCGCTTTCGGCATCTGCTCCAGCTCAATGGCATCCATTAAATTTTTGACGTACAGACCGAGCTCCGTGTCGCCTTCAATCACCAGACGACGCTGGAAGAAGAGGGTGTCCGGATCCTGTTTGCGCGCGGCGATCATCAGCAGATCGCTGGCATCCGCGCTAAAGCTGACATCCGCCTCGGCGGTTTCACGGACGATCAGCCGATCGTTCTCAACGGAAGTAAACCAGCGCAACCCGATATCGCGCACTTCAATCTTTAACCAGCGGCCTTCCAGAAACTCCAGCTCACCGTCCTGTAGCGCCTGGCGGAACTGCCAGCTCAGTACCTGTTCCAGCACCTGGCGTTTAAGCGCGAACGGCGCCAGTTTTACCGGCACGCTCAGCATTGATGGACCAAATTGTACGAGACGTGAACGCAGTTTATCCAGCACGAGCTTTACTCCCTGATAGCTATAGTCCTGCTATTTTGCCATATCCCGACAAGAAGATAGCGGCGTAAATCAACAAACCGTTGTCCGGTATACCTCATTATTGGTGCCATCAATACGCCATTAGCTGCCTTAAATCAAAAATTGTCGCGTATGGGTTAATTAAAATCCCAGCTCGTTAACATTTTTTACGATCCCTGCGATCGACAACATCGGGATAAATTATGGAGCTGCTCTGCCCTGCCGGAAACCTTCCGGCGCTTAAGGCGGCCATCGAAAATGGGGCCGATGCGGTCTATATCGGGCTGAAAGATGATACCAACGCCCGCCATTTTGCGGGTCTTAACTTTACGGAGAAAAAGCTTCAGGAAGCCGTTAACTTCGTTCACCAGCACCGGCGCAAACTGCACATCGCCATCAATACCTTTGCCCATCCTGATGGCTATGCCCGCTGGCAGCGCGCCGTGGATATGGCGGCCCAGCTGGGCGCCGATGCGCTGATCCTGGCCGACCTCGCCATGCTTGAGTATGCGGCAGAACGTTATCCGCATATTGAGCGCCACGTCTCTGTTCAGGCATCGGCCACCAATGAAGAGGCCGTGCGTTTTTATCATCGACACTTTGACGTAGCCCGCGTGGTGCTGCCGCGCGTGCTCTCTATTCATCAGGTTAAGCAACTGGCGCGCGTCACGCCAGTGCCGCTGGAGGTTTTTGCCTTCGGCAGCCTGTGCATCATGGCCGAAGGCCGCTGCTATCTTTCTTCCTATCTCACCGGGGAATCGCCAAATACCGTCGGCGCCTGCTCGCCTGCCCGCTTCGTTCGCTGGCAGCAAACGCCGCAGGGACTGGAGTCACGCCTGAATGACGTGTTAATTGACCGCTATCAGGACGGTGAAAACGCGGGCTACCCGACGCTGTGCAAAGGCCGTTATCTGGTGGACGGCGAGCGCTACCACGCGCTGGAGGAGCCCACCAGCCTCAACACGCTGGAATTGCTGCCGGAACTGCTGGCCGCCAATATTGCCTCGGTGAAAATCGAAGGCCGCCAGCGCAGCCCGGCCTACGTGAGCCAGGTGGCGAAGGTGTGGCGTCAGGCCATCGACCGCTGCATGGCGGATCCGCAAAACTACGCCCCGCAGCCAGCATGGATGGAGACGCTCGGCGCGATGTCCGAAGGCACCCAAACCACGCTCGGCGCGTATCACCGTAAATGGCAGTGAGATAATCATGAAATATTCATTAGGGCCGGTGCTTTACTACTGGCCAAAAGAGACGCTGGAAGATTTTTACCAGCTGGCGGCTAACAGCAGCGCCGATGTGATTTACCTCGGCGAAGCGGTGTGCAGCAAGCGCCGCGCCACCAAAGTGGGCGACTGGCTGGATATGGCGAAAAGCCTGGCCGGCAGCGGCAAGCAGGTGGTGCTCTCGACGCTGGCGCTGGTGCAGGCGTCCTCTGAACTGGGCGAGCTGAAGCGCTACGTCGAAAACGGTGAGTTCCTGCTGGAGGCGAGCGACCTGGGCGTGGTAAACCTGTGTGCCGAGCGTAAGCTGCCGTTTGTCGCCGGACATGCGCTGAACTGCTATAACGCGGTGACCCTGCGCCTGTTGCTCAAACAGGGGATGACACGCTGGTGCATGCCAGTAGAGCTCTCCCGCGACTGGCTGGCCAACCTGCTGAATCAGTGCGAAGAGCTGGGCATTCGCAACAAGTTTGAAGTGGAAGTCCTGAGCTATGGGCATCTGCCGCTGGCCTACTCTGCCCGCTGCTTCACCGCACGTTCCGAAGATCGCCCGAAAGACGAGTGCGAAACCTGCTGCATTAAGTACCCGAACGGCCGCAGTATGCTGTCGCAGGAGAACCAGCAGGTGTTTGTCCTCAACGGCATTCAGACCATGAGCGGTTACGTCTATAACCTCGGCAACGAACTGGCGTCAATGCACGGGCTGGTGGATATGGTGCGTCTTTCGCCGCTTGATACCGGCGTTTTCGCGATGCTGGACGCCTTCCGCGCCAACGAAAACGGCGCCTCACCGCTGCCGTTGACGGCAAACAGCGACTGCAACGGTTACTGGAGACGTCTCGCCGGGCTGGAATTGCAGGCGTAAAAAAGGCTCACTTTGTTAACAACGGTTATCATTTTTTAATGCAGTATTAAAGATTGACCGTCGACAAAGTGAGCTGTTATGACTGACAAAACCATTCCGTTTTCGGTGCTGGATCTGGCGCCGATTCCACAAGGCTCCTCGGCCAGAGAAGCCTTCACGCACTCTCTCGATCTTGCTCAGCTTGCCGAAAAGCGCGGCTATCACCGCTACTGGCTGGCGGAGCACCACAATATGGTGGGCATCGCCAGCGCCGCCACCTCGGTGCTGATTGGCTATCTGGCGGCGAATACCACCACTCTGCACCTGGGCTCCGGCGGTGTGATGCTGCCGAACCACGCCCCGCTGGTGATTGCCGAGCAGTTCGGGACGCTGAATACCCTTTATCCGGGCCGTATTGATCTAGGGCTTGGCCGCGCGCCGGGCAGCGACCAGCCGACCATGCGCGCCCTGCGTCGCCATATGAGCGGCGATATCGATAACTTCCCGCGCGATGTGGCCGAGCTGGTGGACTGGTTTGACGCGCGGGATCCGAACCCGCACGTGCGTCCTGTGCCGGGGTACGGGGAAAAGATCCCGGTATGGCTGTTAGGCTCAAGCCTGTACAGCGCGCAGCTCGCCGCTCAGCTGGGGCTGCCGTTCGCGTTCGCTTCCCACTTCGCACCGGATATGCTGCATCAGGCACTGCATCTTTATCGTACGCACTTCCAACCGTCTGAACGTCTGGAGAAGCCGTATGCGATGGTGTGTATCAATATCATTGCCGCCGACAGCAACCGCGACGCGGAATTCCTGTTTACCTCTATGCAGCAGGCGTTTGTGAAGCTGCGTCGCGGTGAGACGGGCCAGCTTCCACCGCCGGTAGAGAATATGCATCAGCTGTGGTCGGCCTCCGAGCAGTATGGCGTGCAGCAGGCTCTGAGTATGTCGCTGGTGGGTGATAAGGCGAAAGTGCGTCACGGGCTGGAGGCGGTGCTGCGTGAAACCCAGGCGGATGAGATTATGGTTAACGGCCAGATTTTCGATCACCAGGCGCGTCTGCATTCGTTTGATTTGGCGATGCAGGTGAAAGAGGAGTTGGTGGGGTAGTTTTTTGCTTTGCCCGGTGGCGCTTCGCTTACCGGGCCTACATTCTTTTCTCCCTCTCCCATGGGGAGAGGGCCGGGGTGAGGGGTTCAGACCGCACGTTTTACTGATATACCGGCAACAGATTAAAACTCGACAGCACGTGGACCACCGCATTGCCGATACCAAATACCAGAATCAGCGCAATCATCGGTTTTCCGCCCCAGACGCGGAATTTCGGGCTGCCGAAGCGCTTACGTGATTTGCGCGCCAGCAGCGCCGGTACAATCGCCGCCCAGATGGTGGCCGCCAGTCCCGCATAGCCGATGGCGTACAGGAAACCGTTCGGCCACAGCAGGCCGCCCACAATCGGCGGCAGGAAGGTCAACAGCGCGGTTTTGAAGCGCCCCATAGCAGAGTCATCAAAACCAAACAGATCCGCCAGGTAGTCAAACAGGCCCAGCGTCACGCCGAGGAATGAGCTCGCCACCGCAAAGTTCGAGAAGACCACCAGAAGCAGATCCAGACTGCGGCTGTTCAGCACGCCGCTCAGCGCCTGTACCAGCACATCAATGTTACCGCCCTTCTGCGCAATGCCGATAAATTCCGGACGCGGGATGTTACCCATCGTCCCCAGCAGCCAGATCACATACAGCCCCAGCGCCAGCAACGTGCCGTAAACCAGGCATTTCACGATGGTGCGCGGATCCTTGCCGTAGTATTTCATCAGGCTCGGTACGTTGCCGTGGTAGCCGAACGACGCCAGACAGAATGGCAGCGTCATCAGCAGGTACGGCGTGTAGGAGGTGTTCACTTCCGCAACGTTAAACAACGTGGCTGGCGTGACGTGCCCCAGCAGGCTGCCGAAGGTCAGAAAGAAGGTGATGACCTTTGCGCCCAGCACGATCGCCGTCATGCGGCTGACCGCTTTGGTGCTCATCCAGACGATAAACGCCACGCCCAGCGCGAAGCAGAGACCCGCCAGACGCGCCGGAACGTTCAGCGACATCTCTGAGAAGGTGTGATGCAGAATCGACCCGCTCGCTGAAATGTACGCGTAGGTCAGGATATAGAGTACAAACGCGATGGACAGCCCGTTCACCAGGTTCCAGCCTTTGCCCAACAGATCCCGGGTGATGGTGTCGAAGCTGGAGCCAATGCGGTAGTTCAGGTTTGCTTCAAGGATCATCAGCCCGGAATGGAGCATGCAGAACCAGGTGAAAACCAGCGCCGCCAGCGACCAGAAGAACCACGCACCGGACATGACCACAGGCAGGGAAAACATCCCGGCACCAATGATGGTTCCGCCGATGATCACCACGCCGCCAAGCAGCGAAGGTGACGTTTGGGTGGTGGTTAGTGTTGCCATGCGGCCTTATCTCCAGTGAAAAATGTGGTTCTGCATTTTAGTGTGTTGCACTGTACCAGTACAAGAGTACAAAAGGAATAAAAAAAGCCCCGATAGCAACTATCGGGGCTGTATATTTTACTTTACGTTAGAAGCGAAAGGCTTACGCGTCACCGAAACGACGACGGCTGGCGCCTTCTTCACGGCGTGGACCACGGTTTTCGCGGCGCTCACCGGAGAAACGACGGCCTTCACCACCGCGTCCTTCGCTGCGACCGCCTTCACGACGCTCGCCACCGAAACCGCGACCACCGCCACGACGTTCGCCGCCACGGTCAGGACGTGGCTGTGCATCGCCCAGCAGCTGCATGTTCATCGGCTTGTTCAGGATACGGGTGCGAGTAAAGTGTTGCAGTACTTCGCCCGGCATGCCTTTTGGCAGCTCGATGGTGGAGTGGGAACCGAACAGCTTGATGTTACCGATGTAACGGCTGCTGATATCGCCTTCGTTAGCGATCGCGCCAACGATGTGACGAACTTCAACACCATCATCACGGCCCACTTCAATGCGATACAGTTCCATTTCGCCAGCGTCACGACGCTCGCGACGTGGACGGTCTTCACCACCACGCTCTGGACGGTCACCGCGTGGACCACGGTCGTTACGGTCGCCACGACGTTCGAAACGATCGTCACGGTCACGGAACTCACGCTTAGGACGCATCGGCGCATCAGGTGGCACGATCAGGCTACGTTCGCCCTGCGCCATTTTCAGCAGTGCTGCGGCCAGGGTTTCCATGTCCAGCTCTTCGCCTTCAGCGACAGGCTGGATCTGGGACAGCAGCGCACGGTACTGATCCAGATCGCTGCTTTCCAGCTGCTGCTGTACTTTCGCAGCGAATTTTTCCAGACGGCGTTTGCCCAGCAGTTCTGCGTTTGGCAGCTCGGCTTCTGGAATGGTCAGCTTCATGGTGCGTTCAATGTTACGCAGCAGACGACGCTCGCGGTTCTCAACGAACAGCAGCGCACGACCCGCGCGACCCGCACGACCGGTACGGCCGATACGGTGAACGTAAGACTCGGAGTCCATCGGGATGTCGTAGTTAACAACCAGGCTGATACGCTCAACGTCCAGGCCACGTGCTGCCACGTCGGTTGCAATCAGGATATCCAGACGACCGTCTTTCAGACGCTCCAGAGTCTGCTCACGCAGGGCCTGGTTCATGTCGCCGTTCAGCGCTGCGCTGTTGTAGCCGCTACGCTCCAGGGCTTCAGCCACTTCCAGGGTCGCGTTTTTGGTACGAACGAAGATGATCGCCGCATCAAAATCTTCTGCTTCCAGGAAACGTACCAGCGCTTCGTTTTTGCGCATGCCGTACACAGACCAGTAGCTCTGGCTGATGTCCGGGCGAGTGGTCACGCTGGACTGAATACGCACTTCCTGCGGCTCTTTCATGAAGCGGCGGGTAATGCGACGGATCGCTTCTGGCATAGTTGCAGAGAACAGAGCGGTCTGATGACCTTCCGGGATCTGCGCCATGATGGTTTCTACGTCTTCGATGAAGCCCATACGCAGCATTTCATCGGCTTCGTCCAGTACCAGACCGCTCAGTTTAGAGAGGTCCAGGGTACCGCGCTTCAGGTGATCCAGCAGACGACCCGGCGTACCGACAACAATCTGTGGACCCTGGCGCAGGGCGCGTAACTGCACGTCATAACGCTGGCCGCCGTACAGGGCTACCACGTTTACGCCGCGCATATGTTTAGAGAATTCCGTCATGGCTTCAGCAACCTGAACAGCCAGTTCACGGGTTGGAGCCAGGACGAGGATCTGCGGCGCGCGCAGGTCCGGATCAATGTTGTTCAGCAGCGGCAGCGAGAATGCTGCGGTTTTACCGCTACCAGTCTGGGCCATGCCCAGCACGTCACGACCAGAAAGCAGGTGTGGGATACACTCAGCCTGGATCGGAGATGGTTTTTCGTAACCCAGATCGTTAAGGGCTTCAAGGATAGGAGCCTTCAGGCCCAGATCTGCAAAAGTGGTTTCGAATTCAGCCATGTAGTACAAGTGCCTCGATATTAATGGCGGCCAGTCTACTTAGCTCATCGTGAAAATGATTAGCAATTTTCATTGAAAAGTGTGAACCGGCTCAAATTAGGTGTATTGACGAACAACAACGCCCTCACCAGTGAAGGTGATGGCAATCAAAAGATTACGGGCTGATGTTTATGTCGTCAGCTATTGCTGGTCCGATTCTGCCAGGTCGTCTTGCTCCTGGCCCAAGAGCGATAATTCCAACAATGCATAACGGTGCTCAACGAAGTTATGTACGTTGTTAGCAACCGCTAATTTGAACAGTGCCGTAGCGCTGTCCATATCCCCCAGACTTAGGTAGTACTTACCTAAATAGAAGTTGGTTTCACTGAGATGCTCAGCGAGCGAGGTGTTATCCGTTGCGTCCGCCTTGAGGCGTTCCATCAGCGTTGCTTCGCTAATGTTGCCCAGGTAGAACTCGACAATGTTCCATCCCCACTGTTCCTTGTCCGATTTCTCGAAGCGCTGTTTCAGTGCTTCTTTGGCCTGCTTCTCATCGAGCTTCTGCTCAACGATGTAAAGCCACAGGCTGCGGAAAGGATCATTAGGATCGTCTTGATAAAACGCCAGCAGATCATCTTGCGCTAACTTATCACGACCGCCGTAATACAATGCGATACCGCGATTCAAGTGCGCGTAGTTGTAAGTTGGATCAAGCTCAAGTACAGAATCAAACGCTTCATAGGCAGCATCAAAATTGCCTGCCTGCGTTAAATAAATGCCTAAGTAATTGAATACTTCAGGCATATCAGGTCGAATCGCCAGCGCTTGTGAAAAATCATTTCGCGCCAGTGCCCTCAGACCGAGACTATCATACAACACTCCGCGCTCATATAAAAGCTGTGCGCGTTCGTCATCGGTTAAAGCCCGACTGGCAAGTATTTGTTCCATGCGTGCCAGAATGACTTCCTGCTGCAAAGTCGGTTGCAATGGCACTGCGAGGACTTCGCTCTTACGCCAGGCAGAGTTGCTGCATCCTGCCAGCGTTAAAGCTGTCGCAACGAAACACCAGCGCAAAAAAGGCTTCATTTCCCACTCCCGAAGACAACTATTGATGAACGTCCTGTCCCCCGGCGGCTTAACAAGGCGTCCTGCCTGATAATAAGCCCTCCGCCTGCGCGGAGGGCAAATGGCAACCTTACTCGCCTTGCTGTTCAGCAGCCGGGGCTTCCGGTGCCGCAGCAGGCTGAGACTGCTCGGTTGCTTCTTTAATGCTCAGACGGATACGGCCCTGGCGGTCAACTTCCAGAACTTTCACCGGTACTTCCTGACCCATTTGCAGGTAATCGGTCACTTTCTCAACGCGCTTGTCAGCGATCTGAGAGATGTGTACCAGACCTTCTTTACCGCCACCGATGGCAACGAATGCGCCAAAGTCAACGATACGGGTCACTTTACCATTGTAGATACGGCCCACTTCGATTTCTGCCGTGATCTCTTCGATACGACGGATAGCGTATTTCGCTTTCTCGCCGTCGGTTGCTGCGATTTTCACAGTACCGTCATCTTCGATTTCGATGGTGGTGCCCGTTTCTTCGGTCAGTGCACGGATAACAGAACCGCCCTTACCGATAACATCTTTGATCTTGTCTGGATTGATCTTGATGGTGTGGATACGTGGAGCGAACTGAGAAATGTCGCCACGCGGCGCATTAATCGCCTGTTCCATCACGCCCAGGATGTGCAGACGCGCACCTTTAGCCTGGTTCAGAGCAACCTGCATGATCTCTTTGGTGATACCTTCAATTTTGATATCCATCTGCAAGGCAGAGATACCGTCACGGGAACCCGCTACTTTGAAGTCCATATCGCCCAGGTGGTCTTCGTCGCCCAGAATGTCAGACAGAACAACGTAGTTGTCGCCCTCTTTCACCAGACCCATTGCGATACCCGCAACGGCGGCTTTAATTGGCACGCCTGCATCCATCAGCGCCAGAGAGGCACCACACACGGAAGCCATAGAAGAGGAACCGTTGGATTCGGTGATTTCAGACACCACACGTACGGTGTACGGGAATTTGTCTGCTTCTGGCATCACTGCCAGCACGCCGCGCTTCGCCAGACGACCGTGACCAATTTCACGACGCTTCGGTGAGCCAACCATACCGGTTTCGCCCACAGAGTACGGAGGGAAGTTGTAGTGGAACAGGAAGCTGTCAGTACGCTCGCCCATCAGTTCGTCGATGATCTGTGCGTCACGTGCGGTACCCAGGGTCGCGGTTACCAGCGCCTGCGTTTCACCACGGGTGAACAGCGCAGAACCGTGAGTACGTGGCAGTACGCCAGTACGCACGTCCAGACCACGGATCATGTCTTTTTCACGGCCATCGATACGCGGCTCGCCTGCCAGGACGCGGCTACGAACAACGTTTTTCTCGATGGCGTGCAGGATTTCGCCAATCTCGTTAGCGTCCAGCGTTTCGTCTTCGGCAACCAGGGTCGCGGTCACTTCAGATTTGATCACATCAACCTGAGCATAGCGCTCCTGTTTGTCGGTGATGCGGTATGCGTCGCTCAGACGAGATTCTGCCAGTGCAGCAACGCGTGCGTTCAGCGCCTCGTTCACCGCTTCTGGCTGCCAGTCCCAACGTGGTTTACCGGCTTCTTTCACCAGGTCGTTGATGTTCTGAATAACGATCTGCTGCTGCTCGTGGCCAAATACCACAGCGCCCAGCATCTGATCTTCGCTCAGCAGTTCAGCTTCGGATTCAACCATCAGAACCGCTGCTTCAGTACCGGCAACAACCAGGTCCAGCTTACTCTCTTTCAGCTCTTCCTGAGTTGGGTTCAGTACGTACTGGTCGTTGATGTAGCCAACGCGCGCGGAACCGATTGGGCCATTGAATGGAATACCAGACAGTGACAGGGCCGCAGATGCGCCGATCATAGCAACGATGTCCGGGTTAACCTGTGGGTTAACGGAAACAACGGTCGCAATAACCTGAACTTCGTTTACGAAGCCTTCCGGGAACAGCGGACGAACCGGGCGGTCAATCAGACGCGCGATCAGGGTTTCGCCTTCGCTTGGACGGCCTTCACGACGGAAGAAGCCACCCGGGATTTTACCGGCAGCGTAGGTACGCTCCTGGTAGTTAACGGTCAGTGGGAAGAAGTCCTGACCTGGTTTAGCTTTTTTCTGGCCAACTACGGTAACGAATACAGCAGTGTCATCCATGCTTACCATAACGGCAGCAGTAGCCTGACGCGCCATCATGCCGGTTTCCAGCGTGACGGTATGCTGACCATACTGGAATTTACGAACGATCGGATTCAGCAAAATTCTGTCCTTTCTTAAATGTTTGAAAGCACACCTCAGGTGTGCTGACGATTTAACCCGACCTTCTTCGCATCCTCGCGACTAATGACAACCGACACCCCCATGGGTGAAGCCTCTCATTAGCCGCGCGAACCTCTGCAATGAAGATCATTTATAGCAACAATACAATAGTTTCCATTGAATTGCTGCCGTCTGGTTGAAAAAAGGGGCCATCAGGCCCCCTTTTCTGAAACTCGCAAGAATTAGCGACGCAGGCCCAGACGCTCGATCAGCGCGGTGTAGCGTGCAACATCTTTACGCTTCAGGTAGTCGAGCAGTTTACGACGCTGAGAAACCATACGCAGCAGACCACGACGGCTGTGGTGATCTTTTTTGTGCTCTGCAAAGTGACCTTGCAGGTGGTTAATCTGTGCAGTCAGCAGTGCAACCTGAACTTCGGTAGAACCGCTGTCGTTAGTACCACGACCAAACTCAGAAACGATTTTAGCTTTAGCTTCAACGCTTAGAGACATTTTCAAACTCCAAAGTATAAAGAATGTAAGGATGCCGATCTCTAATTCAGCTATCCCATGTACGCCCCGCAGATTGTTAAACAATTTACCAGGCGTTAAGCGGCGATATTCTACTCGTCTCCCCTGCTTATCGCAAGGTGAGGCGTTATCACCGTCACGCTTCGACCGGATATTCGACGACCAGACGACGCGGCGCCACACGCCCTTCGCCGTCCATTTCGCCCATACCGATGAATTTCCCTTCGTCACCTTCCGTCACGCGTACCAGGCCCTCAAGCGGCGCCCCCGATGTGCGAACCGGGTTTCCGTTCTTAAAGTAAACGGACGATGTTAAAGGAAGATTAACAACCGGGAAGTCCACTGCCGGACTGTCCATTGGCATCAGCAGCGGGTCCAGCAGATCGGCAGGCGCAACGCCCTGCGCTTGCGCCTGCTCAACCAGGGCGTGCAGATGCTCAAGCGTCACCATGCGTTCGACCGGATATTTGCTGACCGCCAGACGACGCAGATAAATCACATGCGCGCCGCAGCCCAGCTTTTCACCGAGGTCATCAATGATGGTGCGGATATAGGTCCCTTTCGAACAGTGTACTTCCAGCTCGAGTTCATCACCTTCGTGGCGAATGAACAGCAACTCATACACGGTAATCGGACGAGCTTCACGCGGAACCTCAATGCCCTGACGCGCATATTCGTAGAGCTTTTTGCCCTGATATTTCAGCGCCGAATACATCGACGGCACCTGTAGCGTATCACCACGGAAGCTGTCCAGCGCCGCATCAAGTTGCTCCGCGCTGAAGGTCACCGGGCGCTCTTCCACCACCAGGCCATCTGCATCAGAGGTATCCGTGCGCTGGCCCAGTTTGGCAATCACGCGGTAGCGCTTATCCGAATCCAGCAGGTACTGGGAAAACTTTGTCGCTTCCCCCAGGCAGATCGGCAGCATGCCGGTTGCCAGCGGATCCAGCGCGCCAGTGTGTCCTGCACGGTTGGCGTTATAAATACGCTTCACTTTTTGCAGCACGTCGTTGCTGGATGCGCCCTGTGGTTTATCCAGCAACAGCACGCCATGCACGTCACGACCGCGACGACGAGGACGACTCATCAGTCCTCCTTGCTGTCGTCCGCCGGGTTAACACGACGCTCATCGTCATGTTTCACCACGCTGGTCACCAGGTTGGACATACGCATACCTTCAACCAGCGAGTTGTCGTAGAAGAAGGTCAGCTCTGGCACGATACGCAGGCGCATTGCTTTGCCAAGCAGAGAGCGGATGAAACCAGAGGCTTCCTGCAACGCTTTAATGCCGTTCTTCACGGCGTCTTCATCCTGGTCATTCAGGAAAGTAACAAACACTTTGGCGTACGCCAGGTCGCGGGACATTTCCACGCCAGACACGGTGGTCATCATACCCACGCGTGGATCTTTGATTTCACGTTGCAGAATGAGAGCGATCTCTTTCTGCATCTCCTGCGCGACGCGCTGTGGGCGACCAAATTCTTTCGCCATAATAAATTCTCCAGACAAAAAAGGGGCTTAAGCCCCTTTTTAAAATTACTGCCGGGTGGCGCTTCGCTTACCCGGCCTACGCTAATTACTCTTCAGTTGACGAAGATTACGCGATGGTACGCTGAATTTCGATGATCTCGAACACTTCGATCATATCGCCAACGCGAACGTCGTTGTAGTTCTTCACGCCGATACCACATTCCATGCCGTTACGGACTTCGTTAACGTCATCTTTGAAGCGGCGCAGGGATTCCAGCTCACCTTCGTAGATAACCACGTTGTCACGCAGTACGCGGATTGGGTTGTGACGCTTGATGGTCCCTTCGGTAACCATACAGCCCGCGATCGCACCGAATTTCGGTGATTTGAACACGTCACGTACTTCAGCCAGACCGATGATCTGCTGTTTCAGCTCAGGAGACAGCATGCCGCTCATCGCTGCTTTCACTTCGTCAATCAGGTTATAGATGACGGAGTAGTAACGCAGATCCAGGCTTTCAGCATCAATCACTTTACGCGCAGATGCGTCAGCACGAACGTTGAAGCCAACCAGGATCGCGTTGGACGCTGCTGCCAGGGTTGCGTCGGTTTCGGTGATACCACCTACGCCAGAACCGATGATCTTCACTTTCACTTCGTCGGTAGACAGTTTCAGCAAGGAGTCGGAGATCGCTTCCACAGAACCCTGAACGTCCGCTTTCAGAACGATGTTCACTTCGTGAACTTCGCCTTCGGTCATGTTGGCAAACATGTTCTCGAGTTTAGATTTCTGCTGACGAGCCAGCTTCACTTCACGGAATTTACCCTGACGATACAGAGCGACTTCACGCGCTTTCTTCTCGTCACGTACCACGGTGACTTCGTCACCGGCAGCCGGAACACCGGACAGGCCGAGAATTTCCACTGGAATGGACGGACCCGCTTCCAGCACTTCCTGACCCAGTTCGTTACGCATCGCACGAACGCGACCGTATTCGAAACCACACAGAACGATGTCGCCCTTGTGCAGAGTACCTTCGCGAACCAGAACGGTTGCAACCGGACCACGACCTTTATCCAGGAAGGATTCGATTACCGCGCCGCTCGCCATACCTTTACGAACCGCTTTCAGCTCCAGAACTTCAGCCTGAAGCAGGATAGCGTTCAGCAGGTCGTCGATACCGGTACCTGCTTTTGCAGATACAGGGATGAACTGCGCTTCACCGCCCCACTCTTCCGGCATAACGCCGTACTGGGACAGTTCGTTCTTCACGCGATCCATATCGGCTTCTGGCTTATCGATTTTGTTAACTGCGACAACCAGAGGCACCTGCGCCGCTTTCGCGTGCTGGATAGCTTCAATGGTCTGTGGCATCACGCCATCGTCGGCAGCAACAACCAGAACAACGATATCCGTTGCCTGAGCACCACGAGCACGCATTGAAGTAAACGCTGCGTGGCCTGGGGTATCCAGGAAGGTGATCATGCCGTTTTCGGTTTCTACGTGGTAAGCACCGATGTGCTGGGTAATACCACCCGCTTCGCCGGAGGCAACCTTAGTAGAACGAATGTAGTCAAGCAGAGAGGTTTTACCGTGGTCAACGTGACCCATGATGGTCACGACCGGTGCGCGCGGTTCAGCCGCTGCGCCCGTATCACGGTCGCTCATTACTGCTTCTTCCAGCTCGTTTTCACGACGCAGGATAACTTTGTGACCCATCTCTTCGGCAACCAGCTGTGCGGTTTCCTGGTCGATGACCTGGTTGATGGTGGCCATTGCGCCCAGTTTCATCATCGCTTTGATGACCTGAGAGCCTTTCACCGCCATCTTGTTAGCCAGTTCGCCAACGGTGATGGTTTCGCCGATCACAACGTCACGGTTAACGGCCTGAGCAGGCTTCTGGAAGCCCTGCTGGAGAGCGGAACCTTTACGCTTGCCGCCTTTACCGCCGCGAACCGCTGCACGCGCTTCTTCACGGTCAGCTTTTGATTCAGCGTGTTTGTTACCTTTTTTCGCAGGACGCGCAGCTTTTGCACTGCGAGTACGGCCACGGCCACCTTCAACTTCGCGGTCGTTGTCGTCTTCTGCCTGACGCGCATGCTGAGACGTGGTGACGTGATAATCGCTGGTATCTTCAGTTGGTTCAGCGGTATTCACACCGTTCTTCTCGTTTTCTTCTGCCATGCGACGCGCTTCTTCGGCGACGCGGCGAGCTTCTTCTTCAAGCTTGCGGCGGGCTTCTTCTTCCGCTTTACGCTTCAGCTCGGCAGCTTCATTTTCACGGCGGGCTTTTTCAGCCTGGGCAGTTTTGGTCATTTCGTCGGTCTGTTGATTGCTCACTTTGTCTTTTTCCGCAGCGTCACGCTTCGCTTTTTCACCGGCGTCGCGTTTCGCTTTTTCTGCGGCCTCACGTTCAGCTTTTAATTCTGCTTCACGTTTGGCAGTGGCTTCTGCCTCACGCTGAGCTTGTTCTTCCGCTTCACGCTGTGCCTGCTCTTCCGCGGCAAGGCGTTCTGCCTCTTGCGGATCACGTTTTACAAAGGTGCGCGTCTTGCGGACTTCAATTTGTACCGACTTGCTTTTGCCACCGGTACCAGGGATGTTCAACGTGCTACGCGTTTTACGCTGTAGCGTTAACTTGTCAGGCGTAGAGCCGTGTTCACGGTTCAGGTGCGCTAACAAGGTTTGTTTTTCTTGCGCGGTCACCGAGTCATCAGCGGACTTCGGGATCCCTGCATCAGCAAATTGCTGTACCAGGCGGTCCACGGAGGTCTGAATCTCAGCAGCCAGCGATTTTACAGTTACATCAGTCATGCTGTTCCTTCCTGCTACAGTTTATTACGCTTCGTCGCCGAACCAGCAAATATTACGTGCGGCCATGATGAGTTCGCCGGCTTTCTCGTCGGTTAAACCTTCGATATCGGCCAGGTCATCAACGCCTTGCTCAGCGAGATCTTCCAGCGTACAAACACCACGGGCAGCCAGCTTGAACGCAATCGCACGATCAAGACCTTCCAGATTCAGCAGGTCATCAGCCGGCTTCTTATCGCCAAGGCTTTCTTCCTGAGCCAGCGCCAGGGTGGTCAGTGCGTTTTTAGCGCGTTCACGCAGGGCTTCAACGGTTGGTTCATCCAGACCGTCAATTTCCAGCAGCTCTTTCATTGGCACGTAGGCCAGTTCTTCCAGCGTAGAGAAACCTTCTTCAACCAGCACAGTGGCGAAGTCTTCGTCAATGTCCAGGTATTTGGTGAAGGTATCGATCGCCGCGTGGGCTTCAGCCTGATGCTTGGCCTGAAGGTCATCAACGGTCATCACGTTGAGTTCCCAGCCGCTCAGCTGTGACGCCAGACGTACGTTCTGACCGTTACGGCCAATCGCCTGCGCCAGGTTGCCCGCTTCTACAGCGATATCCATGGTGTGTTTGTCTTCGTCAACAACGATAGACGCCACATCAGCCGGTGCCATTGCGTTGATCACGAACTGCGCCGGGTTATCGTCCCACAGAACGATATCAATGCGCTCGCCGCCCAGTTCGGTAGAAACCGCCTGAACACGTGCGCCACGCATACCGACGCAAGCACCGACCGGGTCGATACGCTTGTCGTTGGTTTTCACCGCAATTTTCGCACGGGAACCCGGATCGCGGGCCGCCGCTTTGATTTCGATAACTTCTTCGCCGATTTCCGGCACTTCGATACGGAACAGTTCAACCAGCATTTCTGGTTTAGAACGCGTCACGAACAGCTGTGCACCACGCGCTTCAGGACGTACGGCATACAGCACACCACGAATACGGTCGCCTGGGCGGAAGTTTTCACGCGGCAGCATGTCTTCACGCAGGATCACGGCTTCAGCGTTACCCGGCAGCCCTTCGGATTTGATCTCCAGAGAGATGTTGTCGCGGTTCACTTTCTTCACCACACCAGTGATGATTTCGCCTTCCTGATCGCGGAACTGATCGACAACCAGCGCGCGCTCGGCTTCGCGAACTTTCTGCACGATAACCTGCTTCGCGGTCTGGGTGGTGATACGGTCGAAGGTAACAGATTCAATCTGATCTTCAACGTAGTCACCCACGTTCAGACTTTCGTCTTCAAAACGTGCCGCTTCCAGGGTGATCTCTTTGGTCGGTTGGGTCACTTCTTCTACGATTACCCAACGACGGAATGTATCGAAGTCACCGCTTTTACGATCGATTTCTACGCGAACATCGATCTCTTGTTCGTATTTTTTCTTGGTTGCTGTAGCCAGTGCACTTTCCAGCGCTTCGAAAATCTTCTCACGCGGCAGTGATTTCTCGTTGGAGACGGCTTCAACAACAGCCAAAATTTCTTTGTTCATCGCGGGCTTTTCACCTCAATCCAGACTGTTAAAAGTGGGGAACCAGGTTCGCCTTCTGGATATTACTCAGCGCGAACACTTCATCTTTGCCTTCGACTGTCACCGTGATCATTTCACCATCAACGGCTTTGATAATTCCCTGCCATTTACGGCGGTTCTGTACGGCCATACGCAGAACGAGAGCCACTTCTTCACCGGTAAAGCGCACGTAGTGCTCGGCCGTGAACATCGGACGATCGAGGCCAGGTGAGGAAACTTCCAGGTTGTACGCAACGGTAATCGGATCTTCAACATCAAGAACCGCACTCACCTGGTGGCTGACATCAGCACAATCATCAACATTGATGCCATCTTCACTATCAATATAGATGCGCAGTGTGGATGTACGGCCGCGAACGAATTCGATGCCGACCAGTTCGTAGCCCAGTGCTTCGACCGGCGCAGTAATCATCTCTGTTAATTTTTGCTCTAATGTGGACAAGCCCACCCCCAAGACATAAAAAAAGGGCGTAAAGCCCAGTTATTCTGTAGTCAGATAACAAAAAACCCCGATAAATCGGGGCTTTAGATAACTGAACCCTATAGCCACAACTGTGGCCTGGAGCACTCTCCGAAAGCATTTTTTCAAATCCAGCTACGAAGGCTCTAAGTCTTCACAGTATATTTGAAAAAGAACTTTATGGGAAAGTGGTTGCGGGGGCCGGATTTGAACCGACGACCTTCGGGTTATGAGCCCGACGAGCTACCAGGCTGCTCCACCCCGCGCCTGAAACGTGGCAAATTCTACGCGTTTTGGACAGAATTTGCAAATAATGCTGGGATTTGGTACCGAAGACGGGACGTAAAATCGGCGTTCAGTATATTGATAGTTGACCCCACCTGTCAACCCAACTTCAGCCAGGGCAATAAAAGGGAAATTTTTACAAAAAACGCACACGTCTCTTTCGGTCGTCGATAAAAGATGATTAAATGAATACTCACTTATTTTGCATAAACATGCATCGAGAGCGAAAGCGGTCTCTAATCAGTCAATCAAGCAGGGTTTTATTATATGACGACGATTCTCAAGCATCTCCCGGTAGGACAACGTATTGGCATCGCTTTTTCTGGCGGCCTGGATACCAGCGCTGCACTGCTGTGGATGCGCCAGAAGGGAGCGGTTCCTTATGCATATACTGCGAACCTGGGTCAGCCGGACGAGGAAGATTATGACGCGATCCCTCGTCGTGCCATGGAATATGGCGCAGAGAACGCACGTCTGATCGACTGCCGTAAGCAGCTGGTTGCCGAAGGGATTGCCGCGATCCAGTGCGGTGCTTTCCATAATACGACCGGCGGCCTGACCTATTTCAATACCACCCCGCTGGGTCGTGCCGTCACCGGCACTATGCTGGTCGCCGCCATGAAAGAAGATGGCGTGAACATCTGGGGGGACGGTAGCACCTATAAAGGCAACGATATTGAACGTTTCTATCGTTATGGCCTGCTGACCAACGCCGAGTTGCAGATCTACAAACCGTGGCTGGATACCGACTTCATCGACGAGCTGGGTGGCCGTCATGAAATGTCTGAGTTTATGATTGCCTGCGGCTTTGACTACAAGATGTCCGTTGAGAAAGCCTACTCCACCGACTCCAACATGCTGGGTGCGACGCACGAAGCGAAAGACCTGGAATTCCTGAACTCCAGCGTAAAAATTGTTAACCCGATCATGGGCGTGAAGTTCTGGGATGAGAACGTGAAGATCCCGGCGGAAGAAGTGACCGTGCGTTTCGAACGTGGTCATCCGGTTGCCCTGAACGGTAAAACCTTCTCCGACGATGTTGAACTGATGCTGGAAGCAAACCGCATCGGCGGTCGTCACGGTCTGGGTATGAGCGATCAGATCGAAAACCGTATCATCGAAGCGAAAAGCCGTGGCATTTACGAAGCGCCGGGGATGGCGCTGCTGCACATCGCTTACGAGCGTCTGCTGACCGGTATTCACAACGAAGACACCATCGAGCAGTATCACTCTCATGGCCGTCAGCTGGGCAAACTGCTGTATCAGGGTCGCTGGTTTGATCCACAGGCGCTGATGCTGCGTGACGCCCTGCAACGTTGGGTGGCAAGCGCAATCACCGGCGAAGTGACGCTGGAACTGCGTCGCGGCAATGATTACTCCATCCTCAATACCGTGTCTGACAACCTGACCTATAAAGCAGAGCGTCTGACCATGGAGAAAGGTGAGTCAGTGTTCTCTCCGGACGATCGTATTGGCCAGCTGACCATGCGTAACCTGGACATCACCGATACCCGTGAGAAGCTGTTCAACTATGTTGAGAATGGCCTGCTCTCCGCCAGTTCCGGTAATGGCCTCCCTCAGGTTGAGAACCTGAAACACAGCGATAAGAAATAATCGACAGCAAGTCATGCAAAAGGCGCCCATTGGGCGCCTTTTTTATGCTCTTCGTAGGCCCGGTAAGCGCAGCGCCACCGGGCAAAACGGCGGATGGCGCTGCGCTTACCCGCCCTACAAAAGATCGGATACACAGAATGTACACACGAAAAAAAAGACGTCTTGCGACGTCTTTCTTCTGGAATATTGGTACCGAGGATGGGACTCGAACCCACAAGCCCGTTAGGGCACTACCACCTCAAGGTAGCGTGTCTACCAATTCCACCACCTCGGTACGGAATACTTACTGCGGGATATCGCTGGTTGGCTTAGCCGGTGCAGCTGGCTGAGTTTGCTCAGTTTTTGCTGGCGCGCTCAGATTTTCCCACTCGCTTCCTTTACTGGTCTTGTTGCTGTTGATATTGCCCAGCACCAGACTGATGATGAAGAACAGCGTAGCCAGAATCGCCGTCGTACGGGTCATGAAGTTCGCAGAACCACTTGAACCGAACAGCGTACCGGAAGCGCCTGCTCCGAAGGAGGCTCCCATATCAGCGCCTTTACCTTGCTGTAGCATAATCAGCGCTACGAGAGCGATGGCTACAATAAGGAAAATAACTAAAAGAGCTTCGTACATAATCAACCTGTTCCTTGCGGATTTGCCGCATACCAATGCTTCGACCAATTAGCAGGATTTTGTTTCCCACTGAAGCGGGTGTGAATACTAACCAAAGCGAATCACCTTCGCAAGGGCATTTTCGAGGCATTGTATCAACTGCGGAAAAAAACAGCAAAAAGCCATTCATTGCTTAAAACAAAGGCGGCAAACGCCGCCTTTTTAAACACTTATTCTGAAAGATTATGCAGCTTTGACTGCATCCGCAATGCGGTGCGCAAATTCAGTTACCTGCGCTTCGTCTTCGCCTTCCACCATCACGCGGATCAGCGGCTCGGTACCCGACTTACGCAGCAGGACGCGCCCACGGCTGCCAAGAGTCGCTTCCACCTCTGCCATCACCGCTTTCACGTTATCATTTTCCAGCGGGTCGCCTTTACCCGCGGTGAAACGCACATTAACCAGAATCTGCGGGAACATTTTCATGCCGCTGCACAGATCGTGCAGGCTCATATGGTTACGCGCCATCGCGGCAACAACCTGAAGCGCCGCCACAATACCGTCACCGGTGGTGGTTTTATCAAGCAGGATCACGTGGCCGGAGTTTTCCGCGCCAATACGCCAGCTTTTCTCCTGAAGTTTTTCCAGCACGTAGCGGTCACCCACTTTCGCACGGACAAACGGGATGCCCAGCTGTTTCAGCGCCAGTTCGAGTCCCATGTTGCTCATAAGCGTACCGACCGCGCCACCGCGCAGCTGCCCCTGACGCAGGCCTTCACGCGCAATGATGTAGAGGATCTGATCGCCATCGACCTTGTTACCTTCGTGGTCAACCATGATCACACGGTCACCATCGCCATCCAGGGCAATACCCAGATCGGCCTTTTCAGCCAGGACACGCGCCTGCAAGGCACGCACGTCTGTCGCGCCAACTTCTTCGTTGATGTTCAGACCGTCCGGCTCGCAGCCGATAGTGATCACTTTCGCACCCAGCTCGCGGAACACATTCGGCGCAATGTGGTAAGTCGCACCGTTGGCACAGTCCACCACAATTTTGAGGTGTGCCAGGCTCAGCTCATTCGGGAAAGTGCCTTTGCAGAATTCAATGTAGCGGCCTGCGGCATCGACAATACGGTTTGCTTTACCCAGCTCAGCGGAGTCAACACAGGTGATCTCTTTTTCCATTTCCGCTTCAATCGCCTCTTCCACGTCATCCGGCAGTTTGGTGCCGTCGATGGAGAAGAATTTGATACCGTTGTCATAGAACGGATTATGGGAAGCTGAAATGACGATGCCCGCTTCCGCACGGAAGGTGCGGGTCAGATAGGCAACAGCAGGGGTCGGCATTGGCCCCGTAAAGGAAGCTGAAAGCCCCGCCGCCGCCAGCCCGGCTTCCAGCGCGGACTCCAGCATATAACCCGAAATACGGGTATCTTTCCCAATAATGATCTTACGGGAGCCATGACGCGCCAGCACTTTCCCCGCTGCCCAGCCCAGCTTCAGGACAAAGTCAGGGGTAATTGGCGCATCGCCTACGCGCCCACGGATGCCATCGGTACCAAAATATTTACGATTACTCATAGCGTTTGTTTTCCTTCGCTGCCAGTGTGGCTTCTACCACACGCATGGCTTCTACTGTTTCTTTTACGTCATGGACGCGAATGATGTGTGCACCTTGCATCGCGGCAATCACCGCGCAGGCCAGACTGCCGCTCAGACGTTCGCTCGGCCCGACATTCAACAACTGACCAATCATCGATTTTCTCGACATTCCCACCAGCAGTGGCAGGCCGAACTGATGAAACTCTGATAAGCGCGCAAGCAACGCGTAATTGTGTGAGAGATTTTTACCGAAACCGAAGCCCGGGTCGAGCAGCAATTTCTCTTTTGCGATACCCGCACGTTCACAGCGTTCGATATGCTCAATAAAGAAGCGGGTGACGTCGGCAAACACATCTTCATATTTTGGCGCCTCCTGCATTGTCTTAGGCTGACCCTGCATATGCATCAGACACACCGGTAGCCCGGTTTCTGCGGCGGCTTCAATCGCTCCCGGTTCGGTCAGCGAGCGGATATCATTGATAATGTGAGCGCCCACTCTCGCCACTTCACGGATCACTTCGGGTTTGGAGGTATCAACGGAGATCCACACTTCAAAGCGCCGGGCGATAGCCTCCACCACCGGCACCACGCGCGCCAGCTCTTCTTCCACCGAAACCTCCGCCGCGCCAGGCCGCGTTGACTCCCCTCCAACGTCAATGATGGTGGCACCCGCGTTAATCATTAAATTCGCGTGTTTAACCGCGTCGATAAGCGAATTATGCGTGCCGCCGTCAGAGAAGGAATCAGGCGTGACATTCAGGATCCCCATCACATGGGGATGTGAAAGGTCGAGATGCGAGTCCTGGGCGAATAGTTTCATGGTGAAGTCCCTGGGATTAATGTGGTTAAACAGATAAGAAAAACCCCGGAGCAAGCTCCAGGGTTTGAGATAAAGACAAACGCTTCAACAGCAGTGACTTACTTGTCGCCCAACTGCTCTGACATGGTGTTGCCCGGGTTTGGCGTACGCGGTTCATCGACCGGACGCGGCGCACGCGGGGTGCCATTGTTGTCAGAATTGTTAGACGCGCCTGGGTCTTCCCAGCCTGCCGGCGGACGCACTTCGCGGCGCGCCATCAGGTCGTCAATCTGCGGTGCATCGATGGTCTCATATTTCATGAGCGCATCTTTCATCGAATGCAGGATGTCCATATTGTCGTTCAGGATCTGACGGGCGCGAGCGTAGTTACGTTCAATCAGCGCTTTCACTTCCTGGTCGATGATACGTGCCGTTTCATCGGACATATGTTTCGCTTTTGCCACAGAGCGGCCCAGGAATACTTCTCCCTCTTCCTCTGCATACAGCAGCGGACCGAGTTTGTCGGAGAAGCCCCACTGAGTCACCATGTTACGCGCCAGGTTTGTCGCCACTTTAATATCGTTCGACGCACCGGTGGAAACATGTTCCGCACCGTAGATAATCTCTTCAGCCAGACGACCGCCGTACAGGGTTGAAATCTGGCTTTCCAGCTTCTGACGGCTGGCGCTGATCGCGTCGCCTTCAGGCAGGAAGAAGGTCACACCCAGCGCACGACCGCGTGGAATAATCGTCACCTTGTGCACCGGATCGTGTTCCGGCACCAGACGACCGATAATCGCGTGGCCCGCTTCGTGATATGCCGTGGACTCTTTCTGCGCTTCCGTCATCACCATGGAGCGACGTTCCGCACCCATCATGATTTTGTCTTTCGCTTTCTCGAATTCCACCATGGACACCACGCGCTTGTTACCGCGAGCGGCAAACAGTGCTGCTTCGTTGACCAGGTTAGCCAGATCCGCACCGGAGAAGCCTGGAGTACCACGCGCGATGATTGCCGCGTCGATATCTGGCGCCAGCGGTACGCGTCGCATATGCACTTTCAGAATCTGTTCACGACCGCGAACATCCGGCAGACCGACCACAACCTGACGGTCAAAACGGCCTGGACGCAGCAGCGCAGGGTCGAGTACGTCCGGACGGTTAGTTGCCGCGATAACGATAATACCTTCGTTACCTTCGAAGCCGTCCATCTCAACCAGCATCTGGTTCAGGGTCTGCTCACGTTCATCGTGACCACCACCCAGGCCTGCGCCACGCTGGCGGCCTACGGCGTCGATTTCATCGATGAAGATGATGCACGGTGCTGCCTTCTTAGCCTGCTCGAACATGTCACGCACACGAGATGCACCGACACCCACGAACATTTCAACGAAGTCAGAACCTGAAATAGTAAAGAACGGCACCTTCGCTTCACCCGCGATGGCTTTTGCCAGCAGGGTTTTACCGGTACCCGGAGGGCCGACCATCAGGACGCCTTTCGGGATCTTACCGCCCAGTTTCTGGAAACGGCTCGGCTCGCGCAGGTATTCAACCAGTTCACCCACCTCTTCTTTTGCTTCGTCACAACCTGCTACGTCAGCAAACGTGGTCTTGATCTGGTCTTCCGTCAGCATACGCGCCTTGCTCTTACCGAACGACATGGCACCTTTGCCACCACCGCCCTGCATCTGGCGCATAAAGAAGATCCAGACGCCGATAAGAAGCAGCATCGGGAACCAGGAAATGAAGATAGAAGCCAGCAGGCTTGGTTCTTCCGGCGGCTCGCCTACCACTTTGACGTTTTTGGTCAGAAGGTTATCAAGCAGCTTAGGATCGTTCACCGGGATGTAAGTCGTGTAACGGTTACTATCTTTCTTGGTAACGTTGATCTCACGTCCGTTGATACGCGCTTCGCGAACCTGGTCCTGATTGACCTCTTGCAGGAAGGTAGAATAATCCACCTTGCGGCCATTCGACTCGCTGGGCCCAAAGCTCTGGAATACTGACATCAGCACAACGGCAATGACCAGCCAGAGTATTAGGTTTTTCGCCATGTCACTCAAGGGATTAACCTCATATTACAACTGTGTTAAAAACAGCGTCAGGATACTCTATATCCAGTTTCATTCAAACTTTCGCCTGAAATCTACCGGTTATCATTTTCGCCCGGTCGCTACAATATACACTTCACGGGAACGGGCCCGGGAAGAGTCCGGCTTACGAACTTTGACCTTCGCAAACAGGGAGCGAATTTCCTTAAGATACTCCTCGAAACCTTCGCCCTGAAACACCTTCACAACAAAACTACCACCAGGCGCTAGTACATCACGACACATTTCTAACGCTAGTTCCACCAGATACATGGCGCGGGGGATATCCACCGCCGGTGTTCCACACATATTTGGCGCCATATCCGACATGACAACCTGGACCTTACTGTCACCTACACGATCAAGTAGTGCTTTAAGCACTAATTCATCACGAAAGTCGCCCTGAAGGAAGTCGACACCGACAATGGGATCCATTGGTAAAAGATCGCATGCGATGATTCGGCCCGTTCCGCCGATCTGCGTAACCGCATACTGGGACCATCCGCCAGGTGCCGCACCGAGGTCGACCACCGTCATTCCCGGTTTAAAAAGTTTGTCACTTTGCTGTATTTCATCAAGTTTAAACCAGGCACGGGAACGCAACCCCTTTTTCTGCGCCTGTTGAACATATTTATCGCTAAAGTGTTCCTGAAGCCAGCGGCTGGAGCTGGCAGAACGCTTTTTACCTGTCATTTAACATTTCCGTCCTGGTTCATCGTTGCTTGCCTGTGACGTAAATTTCTACGCAGCTATTTGGCGATATTAGGGAGATGGCGGTAGAATGAACCGTTTTCAATCCCAACGTAAGCAAAAATATACGATGAATCTGAGTACTAAACAAAAACAGCACCTTAAAGGTCTGGCACATCCGCTCAAGCCTGTAGTGATGCTTGGCAACAATGGTTTGACCGAAGGGGTGCTTGCCGAGATTGAACAAGCGCTGGAACACCACGAGCTGATCAAGGTGAAAATCGCCTCTGAAGACAGAGACACTAAAAACCTGATCGTGGAAGCCATCGTGCGCGAAACCGGCGCCTGTAATGTACAGGTCATCGGTAAAACGCTGGTGCTCTATCGCCCATCAAAAGAGCGCAAAATCTCGCTGCCACGTTAAGGATATCCTGAATCGAACACATTTTCTGTGTGAAACGAGGGATTTCTTTCAGCAGGCGAGCAAAATGCCATGCTCCTTGAGTTGTTAAAAGGCCGCTATGCGGCCTTTTTCTTTTCTTTACAATGTATCAACATCTTAGTAGAGAAGCGAATTACAGGTATTCAACCTTAATAATTTCGTATTCCACTTCACCACCAGGGGTGCGGATGGTGACCACATCGTCCTGCTCTTTGCCAATCAGGCCACGAGCAATCGGCGAGTTCACCGAAATCAGGTTCTGTTTGAAGTCCGCTTCATCATCACCCACGATGCGATAGGTCTGCTCTTCGTCGTTGTCCAGATTCAGGACGCTGACGGTAGAGCCGAAGATCACACGGCCATTATTTGGCATTTTGGTGATATCGATAACCTGCGCGTTAGACAGTTTCGCCTCGATATCTTTAATGCGCCCCTCACAGAAACCCTGCTGCTCACGCGCCGCGTGGTATTCAGCATTCTCTTTCAGGTCGCCATGCTCACGCGCTTCCGCGATAGCGGCGATGATTTCAGGGCGACGCACGGATTTGAGAAAATCCAGCTCTTCGCGCAGTTTTTCGGCACCACGTAAGGTCATCGGAATAGCTTGCATTTGTTATACCTCTTAAACATTCCTGTTGGGAGCAGTGTTCCCTGCTCCAGCCCACCTGAACAGGCCAGAAGCAAAAAGAAAACCGACCCGGGAGCAACGCCCCAGGTCAGCAGCAATTTTTCAATTTGATACGCATTTTACCGCGAAGTTCACTATGGGTCATCGTTTACTTTACAGTGCCATGCACCGTAGTATGACGGTTTGTTTTCGGGTTGTTAGCGCGAGATTATGCGATTTTCCAGTTTTATCATCGGATTGACTACCAGTATAACGTTCACCGTTCAGGCCGCGAATGTTGATGAGTACATTAATCAACTGCCCGCCGGCGCGAACCTTGCCCTGATGGTGCAGAAGGTTGGCGCGCAGGCTCCCGAGATTGACTATCACAGTCAACAGATGGCGCTGCCTGCCAGTACCCAGAAGGTGATCACTGCCCTCGCCGCCCTGCTCCAGCTCGGGCCTGACTTCCGTTTTACTACCACCCTTGAAACCAGAGGTAACGTTGAGGGTGGCGAACTGAAAGGTGATCTTATCGCCCGTTTTGGTGGCGATCCCACCTTTAAGCGCCAGGATGTCCGCAATATGGTGGCGGTACTGAAAAAATCCGGCGTAACAAAAATTGATGGCAACGTACTGATCGACACCTCCATTTTCGCCAGCCACGATAAAGCGCCTGGCTGGCCGTGGAACGACATGACGCAGTGCTTTAGCGCCCCGCCAGCCGCCGCCATCGTTGACCGTAACTGCTTCTCCGTATCGCTTTACAGCGCGCCAAAACCAAATGACTTAGCTTTTATCCGCGTGGCCTCATACTACCCGGTCACGATGTTCAGCCAGGTGCGGACGCTGGCGAAAGGCTCCCCGGAGGCGCAGTATTGCGAGCTGGACGTGGTACCGGGCGATCTCAATCGCTATACGCTCACCGGCTGCCTGACCCAGCGGGCCGATCCCCTCCCGCTGGCCTTCGCCATTCAGGATGGCGCGGGCTATGCCGGTGCCATTTTTAAAGATGAACTGAAGCAGGCGGGCATAACCTACACCGGAACGCTGCTGCGCCAGACGCAGGTGAATGAGCCAGGCACGGTGATCGCCAGCAAACAGTCCGCGCCACTGCATGATTTGCTTAAGATTATGCTGAAAAAGTCGGATAACATGATTGCCGACACGGTGTTCCGCATGATTGGGCACGCGCGATTTGGTGTGCCGGGCACCTGGCGGGCCGGTTCTGATGCCGTACGTCAGATCCTGCGCCAGCAGGCGGGTATCGATCTGGGCAATACGATCGCCGTTGATGGTTCCGGTTTATCGCGTCATAACCTGATCTCGCCGGCCACCATGATGCAGGTGTTGCAGTACATTGCTCAACATGACGCTGAGCTAAACTTTATTACGATGCTGCCGCTTGCCGGACACGACGGCTCTCTTCAGTACCGCGCGGGCCTTCACGCTGCGGGCGTGGATGGCAAAGTGTCAGCCAAAACGGGTTCCCTGCAAGGCGTTTACAACCTTGCCGGTTTTATCACTACCGCCAGCGGACAACGCATGGCATTTGTGCAGTATCTTTCCGGCTATGCCGTCGAACCGGCTGACCAGCGCAATCGCCGTATTCCACTGGTGCGTTTCGAAAGCAGGCTCTATAAGGACATCTACCAGAATAACTAGCGATGAAACTACTGATAGTTGAAGACGATCTGTTATTGCAGGAAGGGTTAGCGCTGGCGCTGGGGAATGAAGGCTACGCCCTGGATTGTGCCACCACGGCCGCTGAAGCAGATGCCCTGATCCAGAGCGGTGAATACAGCCTCGTGATCCTGGATTTAGGGCTGCCGGATAAAGACGGCGCGACGCTACTCTGCCAGTGGCGTCGTCGCGGGGTTGAGAATCCCGTCTTGATTCTCACCGCCCGCGATGCCATTGAAGACAGAATTAACGGGCTGGATTCTGGCGCTGACGATTATCTGGTAAAACCCTTCGCCCTTGCCGAGCTACAGGCTCGCGTACGGGCGTTGATCCGCCGCTATCAGGGCCACAGCGACAACCTGCTGACGGACGGAGATATCACCCTCAATCTGCAAACTCAGCAGGTGCTGCGCCAGTCTCAGCCTGTGGAAGTGACGCCAAAAGAGTTCGCTCTGCTGACGCGCCTGATCATGCGCAGCGGGCAGACCGTGCACCGCGAAACGCTGCAACAGGACATCTACTCCTGGCAGGACGATCCAGGATCAAACACGCTTGAAGTTCACATTCATAATCTGCGGCGCAAGCTCGGTAAAGATCGCATCAAAACCGTACGCGGCGTGGGTTACCGTCTGGAGAGCCAGAAATGAACAGTATGCGCCGGCGATTAATGGTGTTGCTGGCGGTTATTCTGCTATTTTTTCAACTCATTAGCGTAGTCTGGCTGTGGCATGAGAGCCGCGAGCAAATCGGTTTTCTTGTGAATGAAACGTTGTCCGCCAAAGCGCGCAACAACCATGTCGAAAAGGAGATCCGCGAAGCTATTGCCTCCCTGCTGGTCCCTTCTCTGGTGATGGTCGGTTTTACCTTGCTCTTCTCATTCTGGGCAGTCACCTGGATCACCCGACCACTCAACAAACTTCGCGCCAGCCTTGCGAACCGTTCGGCGGATAATCTGACTCCCCTGCCGATGTATTCCGATATGGAAGAGATAGGCGCTGTGACCACGTCGCTCAATCAACTCCTCGCCCGGCTGGACCACACTATTCAACAGGAACGCCTGTTTACCGCCGATGCGGCACACGAGTTACGTACGCCGCTTGCGGGGATCAGGCTCCATCTGGAACTGATGGCTCAGTCCGGTTCCCCGCAGGCCACGCCACTGATAAGCCGTATCGATCAGCTGATGCACACGGTGGAACAGCTGCTGATGCTGGCGCGTGCCGGACAGGCGATGGCCAGCGGCCATTACGATACCGTGAACTGGACAGAAACGATCATTGCTCCGCTCAGTCTGGAGCATGAAGCCAAAGAGCATACGGTAATATGGCCGGCCCACAGCGCGCTGACGGTACAGGGGGACGCCGTCCTGTTACGTCTGATGCTAAGGAACCTTCTGGAGAATGCCGCCCGCTACAGCCCGGCAGGCACAACCATTGAAGTGGCATTAACAGCGACGGAGGGCGGTACCCGGGTGAGCGTTACCGATCAGGGGCCGGGTATTGATGAGGCGCACCGCCAGTCGATCACCGAACCTTTCCGACGTCTCGACCAGCGCTACGGCGGCAGCGGCCTTGGGCTGAGCATCGTACAGCGTATCGTACAGCTCCATCATGGCCATTTAACGCTGGAGAACGGCGCTGAGGGCGGCCTCATCGCCAGCTGTTGGTTACCGGCGAAAATAGGATAAAAAAAAAGCCCCGTTAAGGGGCTTTATACAGGGTTAGTGCTTGTAGATGAACTCGACGCCTTCTTCGTCGTCTTCATCCCAGTCATCGTCCCAGTCTTCATCATCTTCTTCCGCTTCCAGCTCTTCGAGCTGCTGGCGGTGGTAGTCATCCCACATGAATTCGACTTTTTCAGGCTGTTTCGCCTCTTCTGCCTGAACAACCGGATTCTCGATGATAAAGGTCATCACATCCCAGCAGAGATCTTTCACGCCAACCTGGCTGGCGGCAGAGATCAGATAGTACTTATCTTCCCAACCCATCGCGTCGGCAATCGCTTTAGCTTTCGCTTCAGCTTCCGCTTTATCCATCAGGTCGATCTTGTTAAATACCAGCCAGCGCGGTTTTTGCGCCAGTTTTTCACTGTATTTCTCCAGCTCGCCGATAATAATACGGGCGTTTTCAACCGGATCGGAACCGTCGATTGGATCGATGTCGATGAGGTGCAACAGTACGCGACAACGCTCAAGGTGCTTCAGGAAGCGAATACCCAGACCGGCGCCTTCTGCTGCCCCTTCAATCAGACCCGGGATGTCAGCGACCACAAAGCTCTTCTCGTTATCCATACGGACAACGCCCAGGCTCGGCACCAGCGTCGTAAACGGATAATCCGCTACTTTGGGTTTCGCCGCAGAGACCGCACGGATAAACGTCGATTTACCGGCGTTTGGCATACCCAGCATCCCCACATCCGCCAGCAGCATCAGTTCCAGTTGCAGGTCGCGCTTATCACCCGGGGTACCCATGGTTTTCTGACGCGGGGTACGGTTAACGGAAGATTTGAAACGGCTGTTACCCAGACCATGCCAGCCGCCTTTCGCCACCATCAGGCGCTGACCGTGTTTGGTCATATCACCCATGGTTTCGCCCGTGCCCTGATCGATGACACGCGTACCCACCGGCACTTTGATCGTCACGTCTTTACCGCGTTTACCGGTACAGTCGCGGCTCTGGCCGTTCTGGCCACGCTCGGCGCGGAAAGATTTTTCGAAACGGTAGTCGATCAGCGTGTTGAGGTTTTCATCCGCCTCCAGCCACACGTCGCCACCGTCCCCACCGTCACCGCCGTCAGGACCGCCACGAGGAATATATTTTTCACGGCGGAAGCTTACACAACCGTTACCGCCATCACCTGCCACGACCAGAATCGTCGCTTCATCAACAAACTTCATTTTACTCTCCGTAACTCATTCGCCTGAGCGGGGGACTATTACAACCGCTTCATTTTTGCGCCAACGCCCCCAGAGACGATGACCAATGGCGGAATACATCGCGCCCGCAACCACGACAAACGCACCGAGATAACCCAACAGGTTGAGCATCGGCTTGACGAAGACATCGGGCCAGGCCATTGATAACAAATCTGAAAATAACAGCGTAAACAGCGGGGTAAGCGTGATTAAGGCGCTCACCTGTGCTGCCTGCCAGCGCGCCATGGCTTCAGCCAGAGCGCCATAACCGACCAGCGTATTCAGCCCACAAAAAATGAGGCACGCCAGTTGCCAGTCGCTGAGCTGGGTAATTACGCCCGGCTTCGCTAAAGGCAATAATGCCAGTGTACACAAAGTGTACAGCAAAAAGAGGATCTGCTGTGAGGCAAGACGGCGCAATAACACCTTTTGCGCGACGCCATAACTCACCCAGACCGTTGCTGCACCCACCCCAAAAATGACACCCCAGGTGTAATCCGTCAGGCGGGTAAAAATCTCAATCAGGCTGGTGTTAAAGAACATCACCAGCCCGCAAAGCAGCATGCTTGCCCCGATGATCTGCGTGCCGCGCATCTTCTCCTTGAGGATGAATACGCTGGCGACCATCATGCCGACCGGTGAAAGCTGACCAATCACCTGCGACGCTGTAGGGCTAAGATATTGCAGGGAAGAGCTGAACAGAATGAAGTTACCGAACAGACCGCCCGTCGCGATAGCCAGTAACACCAGCCAACGCGGTTTTCGGAAGATGCGCAGCGGTGGCAGCTTACCTTTGACGGCCAGAATGGCGCCCAGGCCTATGCTTGCCATCAGGAAGCGATAAAACACCACCGTCGGTGGCTCCATGACTTCCAGTACCTGCTTCATTGCAATTGGCAGCGCACCCCAGCACATTGCGGTAGTGAGCGCCAAAAGAATACCCATGCCGGCCTGCTGCTTCATGCCCGTTTTCCCTACAGAAAATTTTCCGGGTTTCCAATGTAAAAAGCCCCGCAACACGTTGCGGGGCTTTAATCCGTTACCGGACCGAGAAAACCTTACTCAGCAACGATGCTGATGTATTTACGGTTGTTCGGGCCTTTAACTTCAAATTTCACTTTACCGTCTGCTTTAGCAAACAGAGTGTGGTCACGACCGCAACCTACGTTGGTACCCGCGTGGAACTTGGTGCCACGCTGACGAACGATGATGCTACCCGCCAGAACGGATTCGCCACCGAAACGCTTAACGCCCAGGCGTTTAGCTTCTGAATCGCGACCGTTACGTGTGGAGCCGCCAGCCTTTTTATGTGCCATTTAAATCTCTCCTCAGGTCTTAGGCGCTGATGCCAGTAATTTTCACATCAGTGAACCACTGACGGTGGCCCTGCTGCTTACGATAGTGTTTACGACGACGAAACTTAACGATTTTAACTTTCTCGCCACGACCGTGAGCAACAACTTCAGCTTTGATAACGCCGCCATCAACGAAAGGAACGCCGATTTTGACTTCTTCACCGTTTGCGATCATCAGAACTTCAGCGAACTCAACAGATTCGCCAGTTGCGATGTCCAGCTTTTCCAGGCGAACGGTCTGACCTTCGCTTACTCGGTGTTGTTTACCACCACTTTGGAAAACCGCGTACATATAAACTCCGCTTCCGCGCACATCCTCGTATGATTCAGAGTGCGCTATAAATATTCACAATAGGGCGCGAATATTACGCAAAACGCGAGCCTTTGACAAGTGCTACCATCAATACATGAAGAAAAAAAACACAACACGTACGGTAACGTTTATCTGAGCCGTTTTTTCAGTACAATCAGCAATACTATTTATAAACCGAAACCCTTTGTGTACCCATCTCGTGTGGGATAAACAGGATAAAAAGCCCGGCTTTTGCGATGAATTTAGAAAAAATCAATGAGTTAACCGCGCAAGATATGGCGGGTGTGAATGCAGCAATCCTGGAGCAACTCAACTCTGACGTTCAGCTGATCAATCAGTTGGGCTATTACATCGTCAGCGGCGGCGGTAAACGTATTCGTCCGATGATTGCCATTCTGGCCGCACGCGCGGTTGGCTATCAGGGAAATGCCCACGTCACGATCGCGGCGCTGATCGAATTTATCCACACCGCCACCCTGCTTCACGACGATGTTGTGGATGAATCAGACATGCGTCGTGGTAAAGCCACCGCCAACGCCGCGTTTGGTAATGCGGCAAGCGTTCTGGTAGGCGATTTTATCTATACCCGCGCCTTCCAGATGATGACCAGCCTTGGCTCGCTGAAGGTGCTGGAAGTGATGTCAGAAGCCGTGAACGTTATCGCTGAAGGTGAAGTCCTACAGCTGATGAACGTCAACGACCCGGACATCACCGAAGAAAACTATATGCGGGTGATTTACAGCAAGACCGCACGTCTGTTCGAAGCCGCCGCGCAATGCTCCGGCATTCTGGCAGGCTGTAGCGAAGCTCAGGAAAAGGGCCTTCAGGACTATGGCCGTTACCTCGGCACCGCGTTCCAGCTGATTGATGATTTGCTGGACTACAGCGCGGATGGCGAAACGCTCGGTAAAAACGTCGGCGATGACCTGAACGAAGGCAAGCCAACGCTGCCGCTGCTCCACGCGATGCGCAATGGCACACCAGAGCAGGCGAAAATGAT
The DNA here is from genome assembly GCF_050031515.1 of Enterobacter cloacae complex sp. 397G4. NCBI lineage: Bacteria > Pseudomonadati > Pseudomonadota > Gammaproteobacteria > Enterobacterales > Enterobacteriaceae > Enterobacter > Enterobacter cloacae complex sp. 397G4. The sequence continues at coordinate 4,331,797 of NZ_JBLGWE010000001.1, forward strand.
CCGGGAGGCTATCGAGCAGGGAAATGGACGCCATCTTCTGGAACCGGTACTGGAAACAATGGCTATCTGCGGCTCCCTGGAATGGACGCGTCAGCGCGCTGAAGAAGAAGCGGACAAAGCCATCGCCGCCATTCAGGTCATTCCCGACAGCCCATGGCGTGATGCGCTAATCGGCCTCGCGCACATCGCCGTCCAGCGCGACCGATAATCCCCTCCTCATCTCCCTGCTCCCACGCAGGGAGATTCCAGTACACACCAATAAATTACATTTCCGCGTAAGCCCATCGGGTTACAGGCCGCATGTATAAAGCCGTGCCTTATTCTGAATATTGCTTCTCGTAACATGAACTTTTTAGAACACATGTTCGAAGTGAGTATAGTAATGCTGTCTTTTCACACGAAACGACGTGGACGATAACGAACACAAGGACAGCATTATGGATACAAAATTCATCGACTGGCATTCTGCTGACATTATTGCGGCACTGCGTAAAAAAGGAACATCGCTGGCTGCCGAATCACGTCGTCATGGGCTAAGCTCGTCGACGCTGGCAAACGCCCTGACCCGCCCATGGCCGAAGGGGGAACTGATTATCGCGACGGCGCTGGATACGCATCCGTGGGTGATATGGCCGTCACGCTACCACGATCCTATTACCCATGAATTTATCGACAGAACGCGCATGATGCGCCAGGGCAAAACGAAGAAAGCACATCAGGACTGATGCACCAGGATTGACAGGAACAGCAATCCCCCGGCCTGTTATGGCAGGGGGGTGCCGGAACGATTACTCGCCCTTCACACGCTCGATATTTGCACCCAGCGCGCGCAGTTTGTCCTCAATACGCTCGTATCCACGATCGATGTGGTAGATACGATCGACAACGGTAGTCCCTTCCGCAATACAACCTGCCAATACGAGGCTCGCAGACGCGCGCAGATCGGTCGCCATCACCTGCGCACCGGACAGTTTTTCAACGCCGTGGCAAATTACCGTGTTGCTTTCAATCTCAGCATGCGCACCCATACGGATCAGTTCCGGTACGTGCATGAAACGGTTTTCGAAGATAGTTTCCGTGATGAAGCCCGTGCCTTCGGCCACCAGGTTCAACAGCGTGAACTGTGCCTGCATATCCGTCGGGAATGCCGGATGTGGCGCAGTACGCACGTTAACGGCTTTAGGACGCTGCCCGTGCATATCGAGGCTGATCCAGTCTTCACCGATTTCGATATCCGCACCCGCATCGCGCAGTTTCGCCAGCACCGCATCCAGGGTATCCGGCTGGGCGTTACGGCAGACAATCTTACCGCCAGAAATGGCCGCGGCCACCAGGAAAGTACCGGTTTCGATACGGTCTGGCAGTACGCGATACACACCACCACCCAGACGTTCAACGCCTTCGATGGTGATACGGTCTGTGCCCTGCCCGCTGATCTTCGCCCCCAGCGCGACCAGGAAGTTCGCGGTATCCACGATCTCCGGCTCACGGGCGGCGTTTTCGATGATGGTAGTGCCTTCTGCCAGCGTAGCAGCCGACATGATGGTGACCGTTGCGCCCACGCTCACTTTGTCCATGACAATGTGCGCGCCTTTCAGACGACCATTGACGGACGCTTTAACGTAACCCTCTTCCAGCTTGATCTCCGCGCCGAGTTTTTCCAGGCCGAAGATATGCAGGTCAACGGGACGCGCGCCGATAGCGCATCCGCCCGGCAGTGAAACCTGTCCCTGACCGAAACGCGCCACCAGCGGACCAAGCGCCCAGATGGAAGCACGCATGGTTTTCACCAGCTCATACGGCGCTGAGAAGTTGTTCACGTTGCTGGCATCGATCCAGACGGAACCGTTACGCTCCACTTTGGTGCCCAACTGGCCGAGCAACTTCATGGTCGTGTCGATATCTTTCAGCTTCGGTACGTTCTGGATCTCTACCGGCTCTTCTGCGAGCAGCGCAGCGAAAAGAATGGGCAGCGCGGCGTTTTTAGCGCCAGAAATTGTGACTTCGCCCTGGAGACGCGTGGGTCCCTGTACACGAAATTTATCCATCGTTTGCTCTCTTATAAATTCAACCGTGCTGCGGGCGTTTCGCCCTCAGCTCAAAAACCGTTTAGTTTGCGATCGCGTGCCCACTCCTGTGGGGTGAACGCTTTAATCGACAGGGCGTGGATGCGGTTATCCGCAATGTATTCCATCAGCGGCGCGTACACAGCCTGCTGTTTCTTCACGCGACTCATTCCGTCGAACATCTCACCCACAGCAATAACCTGGAAGTGACTGCCATCGCCAGAGACGTGGGCTTCCTGAAGGGAGAGTGCATTCATCAGCACAGTCTGGATTTCATTATTTTCCATGGGGTCTACATCATCTGATAGTGAAAACAAGCTCAACATCTTAGAGCAAAGTGGCGCGGTCTTAAACAAGCAAAAAGCCCCGACGCGTAAACTGTCGGGGCTTTAAGAAGTAACGTACTGAAAAAATTAGCGAGGTAATACGTCTTCGGGCAAATTGTAAAGCTGTGCAAGGGTAATCACGTTATCGCTTACCCCCGTCAGGGTAACGCTGCTCCCCTGCTTTTTGCCCGTGGCCACCAGGTGCGCCAGCAGGGCGATACAGGCGGTATCTACCCGCGTAACGCCATGGAGATCAATCAGCGTCACGCCCTGCATCGCGTTATGGCGAGCGTCCCACAGCGGGTTAAGCAGATCCTGATCCAGCTCTCCCGTCAGCGTCAACGTCTCGCCGTCACGCGCCCAGCTAAGCTGCTGTGACATTACTTCTTCTCGTCCAGGGTAATTTTCTGACGAGAGATGGACTGAAGCTGAGCCGTCAGGCCATCGATGCCTTTAGTGCGCAGCAGATCGCTCCACTCGTTCTGTTTAGTGGTGATCATGCTGACGCCTTCAGCGATCATGTCGTACGCCTGCCAGTTTCCGGTCTGGCTGTTTTTACGCCACTGGAAGTCCAGACGAACCGGTGGACGACCGTTTGGATCGATAATCGTCACGCGAATAGGAATGATAGTGGCATCGCCCAGCGGCTGTTCAGGGGCAATCTGATAGGTCTGCCCGTGGTACATCGCCAGCGCCTGGCCGTAAGCCTGTTTCAGGTATTCACGGAACGCCGCAAAGTAAGCCTCGCGCTGTGCAGGGGTCGCGTCTTTGTAGTAACGGCCCAGCACCAGTGCGCCCGCATACTTGATCTGCACATACGGCAGCAGTTCCTGATCCACCACATCACGCAGATAATCAGGGTTAGAACGGATTTTTGGCTGTTCGTTTTTAAGACGGTCGAAGGTTTTCTTCGCGGCCTCATCCATCAGTCTGTACGGGTTACTCTGATCCGCAGCGTGCGCCGCGGTAAGAGGGGCAATGACCAGCATGGCAACCATTAACAGTCGTTTAAACATGAATGACTTCTCCTGAAATTAATTCGTCGCGCCTGGCGTCGGTTCGACGTTGGTGTGGTCTTCACTCTGCGCAGGGGCATCGTCAGACTTTTTATCATCCCCTTTACTGTTGTAAAGGAACTGACCAATCATATCTTCCAGCACCATCGCTGACTTGGTATCCTGGATTACGCTACCGTCTTTAAGGATAGTCGTTCCCAGCTCAGGATCTTCAAAACCAACGTTAAGGGCCAGATATTGCTCCCCCAGCAGGCCAGAGGTGCGGATAGAAAGCGAGCTGGTGTCCGGAATGTGGTTATAGCGCTCTTCGATATCCATCGCGACGCGCGGCAGATAGGTTTTCTCATCAAGCGTAATGTCAGCGACACGTCCGATAACGACGCCACCAATACGCACCGGTGAGCGCGCTTTCAGGCCGCCGATGTTATCGAAAGTCGCGTAGACACGATACGTCGGCTCGGCGCGAACAGAGGTGATGTCCGCCGCTCGCAGGCAGATGAACAGCGCGGCCAGCAGCGCCAGAAGCAGAAACACGCCAACCCAAATTTCATTTTTTCTCGTTTGCATGAACTCAATTCCCAAACATCAGTGCGGTGAGCACAAAATCCAGACCTAAAACGGCCAGCGACGAATGTACGACAGTACGCGTCGTTGCACGGCTAATGCCCGCCGACGTCGGAATGGCATCGTAACCATTAAACAACGCAATCCAGGTAACCGTCACAGCGAAAACCACGCTCTTGATCAGACAGTTCACCAGATCCATCCGCAGGTCGATGGCGTCCTGCATGGCAGACCAGAAGAATCCGGCATCAATGCCTTTCCAGTTAACGCCAACCAGCGCGCCTCCCCAGATACCTACCGCCACAAAGAGGATAGTCAGTAACGGCAAGGAGATAACCCCGGCCCAGAAGCGCGGCGAGATTACCCGGCGCAGCGGATCGACTGCCATCATCTCCATACTGGAGAGCTGCTCGGTGGCGCGCATCAGGCCAATTTCCGCCGTCAACGCTGACCCGGCACGCCCGGCGAACAGCAGCGCGGCAACCACCGGCCCGAGTTCACGCAGCAGCGAGAGCGCCACCAGCATGCCAAGGCTGGTTTCCGCGCTGTAGGTTGTCAGCACCAGATACCCCTGCAACCCCAGCACCATGCCAATAAACAGACCCGACACGATGATGATAAGCATCGACAGCACGCCGACGTTATAAAGCTGCCGCACCAGTAACGGCGCATGCTTGCGGAACTCCGGTTTGCCGACCAGCGCGTTGAACAACATTAATCCGGCACGCCCGAACGTACTGATGGTTTTCAGGCCACGGTGTCCAAGACCCGCCAACGCATTTAACAGCATGAGTGGCTTAACTCCCTATTCCGAGTAAATCGTCATGATAGTCGCCCGCCGGATAGCGGAAAGGCACCGGCCCATCTGCGATACCGTCCAGGAACTGCCGCACGCGCGGATCGCCATTCTCCTGCAACGCCTGCGCGCTGCCGTGGGCGACGATCTTTTTGTCAGCCACAATATAGGCGTAATCAGCGATACTCAGCACTTCCGGCACGTCGTGGGAAACCACCACGCAGGTGACGCCAAGGGCGCTGTTCAGCTCCGAAATTAACTTCACCAGCACGCCCATGGTGATGGGGTCCTGCCCGACGAACGGTTCATCGAACATGATTAAATCGGGTTCCAGGGCAATAGCACGCGCCAGCGCGGCGCGGCGCGCCATCCCACCCGAGAGTTCGGACGGCATGAGTTTCGCAGCCCCCCGCAGCCCCACGGCTTCAAGCTTCATCATCACCGTACTGTGCAACAGCTCAGGAGGAAGATGGGTGTGCTCACGCAACGGATAGGCCACGTTGTCAAAAACGTTCATATCCGTGAACAGCGCGCCCGACTGAAAGAGCATGCTCATCCGTTTGCGAACCGTGTAGAGGCGCGAGCGAGACATCGCCGGGACATTTTCGCCGTCGAAGAGAATTTCGCCGCTGTCAGGGGGGATTTGCCCGCCGATAAGACGCAGCAACGTGGTTTTACCGATCCCTGACGGCCCCATGATGGCGGTGATTTTACCGCGCGGCACGGTCAGCGAAATATCATCAAATATTAACCGGTTGCCGCGCGAAAAACTGACGCCCCGGACATCGACTATATTCGCCATCGTTTGGCTCATTTATGGTTCCTTACTTACCTTGCTTCACGGCTGGCATGAAGCGTAAATCAGCCCTAAACCCCGCATTTTTACAGAATATTCACTATTGGGGTTAGCGAAAGCTGGCATTTGTTTTACTTTTCCGGCGCATAAAGTCAAAATTAGGAATTCGTTACGTCTCAGACTTCATCTGGCGCCAACATTCGTGCGCAGTGGACCAGCGAGTATACCTGAAGAAAGGACTTTTGATGCTTTTAGCAACAGCACTGTTAATAATTGGTTTACTGTTGGTGGTCTACAGTGCTGACCGTTTGGTCTTTGCCGCATCCATTCTCTGTCGACTCATTGGCATGCCGCCCATCATTATCGGCATGACGGTGGTCAGTGTAGGCACATCGCTTCCTGAAATCATCGTTTCTGTTTCAGCCTCGCTGCATGGGCAGGTCGACCTCGCTATCGGCACCGCGATTGGCTCTAACATCGTCAATATCTTACTGATTTTAGGCTTAGCCGCATTACTGCATCCATTTCGCGTGCATTCTGATGTTTTGCGCCGGGAATTGCCGTTAATGTTAGTCGTCAGTCTGCTGGCAGGCTACGTACTTTATGACGGGGTGCTGAGCGTCGGTGACGGTATATTCCTGCTCGCCCTGGCCGTGATCTGGTTGCTTTACAGCGTGAAGATCGCACGTCTGGCGGAAAAACAGGGTAACGATAGCCTCACGCGTGAGCATCTCGCCGAGCTGCCCCGGGAAGGGACCTTACCCGTCGCCCTGCTGTGGTTGGGCGTCGCGCTAATCATCATGCCAATGGCCACGCGGATGGTGGTCGATAACGCGACGGTGCTGGCGAACGCGTTTGCGATGAGCGAACTGACAATCGGTCTGACGGTAATCGCCATCGGCACCAGCCTGCCAGAACTGGCCACCGCCATCGCCGGGGCGCGTAAAGGGGAAGATGATATCGCCATCGGCAATATCATTGGCTCGAATATTTTCAATATCGCGATCGTGACGGGGCTGCCGGCGCTAATCTCGCCGGGGCCGTTTAACCCTATGGTTTTCACGCGCGATTACGGTGTGATGCTGCTGGTCAGCGTGATTTTCGCCCTGCTCTGCTGGCGGCGAAAAGAGCAGATCGGCAAAGGCGCAGGCGCGCTGCTGACGGGTGGATTTATCGTATGGCTGGCGATGCTGTACTGGCTTTCGCCTCTTCTCTCTGGGTAAACGGAAACGCATTATGTCGCAAATAGAATTGCAGCCGGGTTTTGACTTTCAGAAAGCAGGCAAAGACGTTCTGGAGATTGAACGTGAAGGTCTGGCGCAGTTAGATCAGTACATTAATCAGGATTTTAGTCTGGCCTGTGAGAAGATGTTCTACTGTGCCGGCAAAGTCGTGGTGATGGGGATGGGCAAATCCGGCCATATCGGACGCAAAATGGCGGCGACCTTTGCCAGTACCGGCACGTCGTCATTCTTCGTTCATCCCGGTGAAGCCGCGCACGGTGACCTCGGCATGGTTACGCCGCAGGACGTGGTTATTGCTCTGTCCAACTCCGGGGAATCGAATGAAATCCTGGCGTTGATCCCGGTGCTGAAGCGTCTGCACGTACCGCTGATTTGCATGACCAGCCGACCGGAAAGCAGCATGGCGCGTGCGGCGGATATTCACCTGTGCGTGAAGGTGCCTAAAGAAGCCTGTCCGCTGGGGCTGGCGCCGACCTCCAGCACAACCGCCGCGCTGGTGATGGGCGATGCCCTTGCCGTTGCGCTGCTGGAAGCCCGCGGTTTTACGCCTGAAGATTTCGCCCTGTCTCACCCCGGCGGCGCGCTCGGGCGCAAACTGCTGCTGCGGGTTAACGATATTATGCACACCGGGGATGAGATCCCGCACGTGAGCAAAGAGGCCTCTTTGCGCGACGCGTTACTGGAGATCACCCGTAAAAACCTGGGCATGACGGTTATCTGCGACGATCTGATGAAGATTCAGGGCATTTTCACCGACGGCGACCTGCGCCGGGTATTCGATATGGGTGTGGATGTCCGAACGCTGGGCATTGCTGATGTGATGACGCCAGGCGGGATCCGCGTCCGTCCGGGCACGCTGGCGGTAGATGTGCTGAACCTGATGCAGTCCCGTCATATTACCTCAGTGATGGTTGCCGATGGCGACCAACTGCTGGGTGTGGTACATATGCATGATCTGCTGCGCGCTGGCGTAGTGTAATGAAGGATAAGACAATGAGTAATGCGGGTGCATCCCTTGCAACCTGTTATGGCCCGGTGAGCGCCCACATGATGGCAAAGGCGGAAAATATCCGCCTGTTGATCCTCGATGTGGATGGTGTGCTCTCCGACGGTCTGATTTATATGGGCAATAACGGCGAAGAGCTGAAAGCCTTTAACGTTCGCGACGGTTACGGTATCCGCTGTGCGCTCACGTCCGGAATTGAAGTTGCAATCATCACCGGGCGGAAAGCTAAACTGGTAGAAGATCGGTGTGAAACGCTGGGCATTACCCATCTCTATCAGGGGCAGTCTGATAAGATGGTAGCTTTCCGGGATCTGCTGGGAAAACTGGCCATTGCACCAGAGAATGTGGCATACGTCGGGGATGATTTGATCGACTGGCCAGTGATGGCGGAGGTGGGTCTGAGCATCGCCGTGGCTGACGCGCACCCGCTGCTGATCCCGCGTGCTGATTACGTTACCCATATTCACGGTGGCCGCGGCGCCGTCCGTGAAGTCTGCGATCTGCTTCTGCTGTCGCAGGGCAAGCTTGATGAGGCGAAAGGGCAATCGATATGAGTAAAACCAGACGTTGGGTTATCATTCTGCTTGCGCTTGTCGCCCTGGTACTGATTGGCGTCAACCTCGCTGACCGCGATGATACGCAAGCGGAAGTGGTTAACACGAGCGACCCGACCTATAAAAGCGATCACAGCGACACCGTGGTCTATAGCCCGGAAGGCGCGCTGAACTATCGCCTCGTTGCTCAGCATGTAGAATATTTTTCAGATGACGGTACCTCGTGGTTTACCCAACCGGTCATGACCACCTTTGATACGGACAAAGTGCCGACGTGGTCTATCAAGTCTGACCGGGCAAAACTGACAAATGACCGTATGCTTTACCTGTATGGTCACGTTGAAGTTAACGCCCTGACCGCTGACGCGCAACTGCGAAAAATTACGACGGATAACGCCCAGATCAACCTGGTCACCCAGGATGTCACGTCGCAGGATCTAGTCACCCTGTATGGCACAACATTTAATTCCAGCGGTTTAAGAATGCGCGGGAACTTACGCAGCAAAAACGCCGAGCTGATTGAAAAGGTTAGAACCTCCTATGAAATTCAAAACAAACAAACTCAGCCTTAAAGTTGTTATCGCCAGCGCGCTGCTGGCGGCCAGTCTTCCCGCGCTTGCTGTGACTGGCGACACCGAACAGCCGATTCATATTGAATCCGATACCCAGTCTCTGGATATGCAGGGTAACGTCGTCACCTTTACCGGCAACGTCGTCATGACCCAGGGCACCATTAAAATCAACGCCGACAAAGTGGTCGTTACCCGTCCGGGCGGCGAGCAGGGCAAAGAGATTATCGATGGTTATGGCAACCCGGCCACCTTCTACCAGATGCAGGACAACGGCAAGCCGGTGAAAGGCCATGCCTCGCATATGCATTATGAACTGGCGAAGGATCTGGTCATCCTGACCGGTAATGCTTACCTGGAACAGCTGGACAGCAATATCAAAGGCGACAAGATCACCTATCTGGTGAAAGAGCAGAAAATGCAGGCCTCCAGTGAAAAAGGCAAACGCGTCACGACCGTGCTTGTGCCTTCGCAGTTGCAGGACAAGAACAACGGTCAGGCTCCGGCACAGAAAAAGAGTAACTAATTCGTTATGGCAACTTTAACTGCAAAAAACCTCGCGAAAGCGTATAAGGGCCGCCGCGTCGTCGAAGATGTCAGTCTGACCGTCAACTCCGGCGAAATCGTGGGTTTGCTTGGCCCTAACGGGGCGGGTAAAACCACGACCTTCTACATGGTGGTGGGCATCGTCCCGCGTGACGCCGGCAACATCATCATCGATGATGAAGATATCAGCCTGCTGCCGCTTCATGCCCGCGCGCGTCGTGGCATCGGCTATCTGCCGCAGGAAGCGTCTATCTTCCGCCGCTTAAGCGTGTTCGACAACCTGATGGCCGTGCTCCAGATCCGTGACGATCTGACCAGCGAGCAGCGCACTGACCGTGCGAACGAGCTGATGGAAGAGTTTCATATCGAACATCTGCGTGACAGCCTCGGCCAGGCGCTGTCCGGTGGTGAACGCCGCCGCGTTGAGATTGCGCGCGCGCTGGCAGCAAACCCAAAATTCATCCTGCTGGATGAACCGTTTGCGGGCGTTGACCCCATCTCCGTTATCGATATCAAACGTATCATTGAGCACCTGCGCGACAGCGGGCTTGGCGTACTGATCACGGACCACAACGTTCGTGAAACGCTGGCCGTGTGTGAGCGCGCCTACATAGTGAGCCAGGGCCATCTGATTGCCCACGGTACGCCGCAGCAAATCCTCGAAGATGAGCATGTTAAGCGCGTGTACCTTGGGGAAGACTTCAGACTCTGATAGGGTAGAGGTTAAGTTACGCCGAACCGGAGAAAAACGCTCTGAACATGAAGCAAGGTTTGCAATTACGGCTCAGCCAGCAACTGGCCATGACGCCGCAGCTACAGCAGGCAATCCGTCTGTTGCAGCTGTCCACGTTAGAACTCCAGCAGGAGCTCCAGCAGGCGCTGGACAGCAATCCGCTGCTGGAGCAAACCGATCTTCATGACGAGGTAGACGCCCAGCAGACGCAGGACACAGAAACGCTCGATTCCGTAGATGCGCTCGAACAGAAAGAGATGCCGGACGAACTGCCGCTGGATGCCAGCTGGGACGAAATCTACACCGCGGGTACCCCTTCCGGGACGCGCGCAGACTACCAGGACGATGAACTCCCGGTCTACCAGGGCGAAACCACCCAGTCGCTACAGGACTACCTGATGTGGCAGGTAGAGCTGACCCCTTTCTCCGATACCGATCGCGCCATTGCCACCTCGATTGTCGATGCCGTTGACGACACGGGCTATTTGACCGTGACGCTGGACGAGATTCTGGAAAGCATCGGCGATGACGAGATTGAACTGGAAGAGATTGAAGCCGTCCTGAAACGCGTTCAGCGTTTCGACCCGATTGGCGTCGCCGCGAAAGATCTGCGCGACTGCCTTCTGATCCAGCTTTCGCAGTTTGCCAAAGAGACACCGTGGATTGACGAAGCCCGGCTCATCATCAGCGATCATCTGGATCTGCTGGCGAATCACGACTTCCGCACCCTGATGCGCGTCACACGCCTGAAAGAAGAGGTGCTGAAGGAAGCGGTGAATCTGATCCAGTCGCTCGATCCGCGTCCGGGGCAGTCGATCCAGACCAGCGAACCGGAATATGTCATTCCTGATGTGCTGGTGAGAAAGCACAATGGCCGCTGGGTCGTTGAACTGAACGCCGACAGCATTCCTCGCCTGCAAATCAACCAGCAATACGCCTCCATGTGCACCAGCGCCCGTAACGATGCTGATAATCAATACATTCGCAGCAACCTTCAGGAAGCACGCTGGTTGATCAAGAGTCTGGAGAGCCGTAATGACACGCTGCTGCGCGTCAGCCGCTGTATTGTCGAACAGCAGCAGGCGTTCTTTGAGCAGGGCGAAGAGTTTATGAAACCGATGGTGCTGGCGGACATCGCCCAGGCCGTCGAGATGCATGAATCAACCATTTCCCGCGTGACCACGCAGAAGTATCTGCACAGCCCACGCGGTATTTTTGAGCTTAAGTATTTCTTCTCCAGCCACGTGAACACCGAAGGCGGCGGCGAAGCCTCGTCAACGGCTATTCGCGCCCTGGTGAAGAAGTTGATCGCCGCGGAGAACCCCGCGAAGCCACTCAGTGACAGTAAGTTAACCACCATGCTGTCCGATCAGGGTATTATGGTGGCACGTCGTACTGTCGCGAAGTATCGAGAGTCTTTATCCATTCCGCCGTCTAACCAGCGTAAACAACTGGTTTGACACAACCGATAAGGAAGACACTATGCAGCTCAATATCACCGGACATAACGTCGAGATTACTGAGGCTTTACGCGATTTTGTAAACACTAAGTTTGCGAAACTCGAGCAGTATTTCGAGAGGATCAACCAGGTCTATGTTGTGTTGAAAGTGGAGAAAGTGACGCATATCTCGGATGCGACCCTGCACGTCAACGGAGGGGAACTACATGCCAGTGCGGAAGGGCAAGACATGTACGCGGCTATCGACGGCTTGATTGATAAGCTTGCGAGACAGCTCAATAAACATAAAGATAAACTGAAACAACACTAATTGTCCGGGCAGTTAACGGGTGCAGGACGGCCTGTTGTGAAACACAACAGGCCATTTGTACAGTTAGCGCTTAGGTGAAATTATGATAAACAACGATTCCGCTCTTCAACTGAGCAATGTCCTTAACCAGGATTGTACCCGCAGTGGCGTTCACTGCCAGAGCAAAAAACGTGCGCTGGAAATCATCAGTGAGCTGGCCGCAAAACAGCTGGGTCTGCCGCCGCAGATCGTGTTTGAAGCCATTCTGACCCGTGAAAAAATGGGCAGTACCGGCATCGGCAATGGCATTGCGATCCCGCATGGCAAGCTGGAAGAAGATACGCTGCGTGCCGTGGGGGTGTTTGTGCAACTGGAAACGCCTATCGCTTTTGACGCCATCGATAACCAGCCTGTGGATCTGCTCTTCGCGCTGCTGGTTCCTGCCGATCAGACCAAAACCCACCTGCACACGCTGTCGCTGGTTGCCAAACGTCTGGCGGATAAAACCATTTGTCGTCGACTGCGCTCAGCCCAAAGTGATGAAGAGCTTTATCAAATTATCACTGAAGCAGAAGGCAATCAGGATGAGGCATAATCGGGAAAGGGCCTTCAGTACGGCTGCCCTGAGGAGAAACGGAACATGGTGCTGATGATCGTCAGCGGTCGTTCGGGGTCCGGGAAGTCCGTGGCCCTGCGCGCGCTGGAAGACATGGGATTTTACTGTGTAGATAACCTGCCGGTAGTGTTGTTACCCGATCTGGCGCGGACGCTGGCGGACAGGCAAATCTCTGCCGCCGTCAGTATCGACGTGCGTAACATGCCGGAATCGCCGGAAATCTTCGAGCAGGCAATGAACAGCCTGCCGGAATGCTTCTCGCCTCAGCTCTTGTTCCTGGACGCTGACCGCAACACGCTGATCCGTCGCTACAGCGATACACGTCGTTTGCATCCGCTCTCCAGTAAAAATCTTTCGCTGGAAAGCGCCATCGATAAAGAGAGCGATCTGCTTGAGCCGCTGCGTTCCCGGGCCGACCTGATTGTCGACACTTCCGAAATGTCCGTCCACGAGCTGGCGGAAATGCTGCGTACGCGCTTACTCGGCAAGCGCGAGCGCGAACTGACGATGGTGTTTGAATCCTTCGGCTTTAAGCACGGCATACCTATCGATGCGGATTACGTTTTTGATGTGCGTTTCCTGCCGAACCCACACTGGGATCCGAAACTGCGTCCGATGACCGGTCTGGATAAGCCGGTGGCAGCGTTCCTCGATCGACACACAGAAGTACACAATTTTATCTACCAGACGCGAAGCTACCTTGAGCTATGGTTACCTATGCTGGAAACAAACAATCGCAGCTACCTGACGGTGGCGATTGGCTGTACCGGCGGTAAACATCGTTCGGTCTACATTGCCGAACAGCTGGCCGATTACTTCCGCTCACGCGGGAAGAACGTTCAGTCCCGCCATCGCACGCTGGAAAAACGCAAAACATGACCGTAAAACAGACCGTCGAAATCACCAACAAGCTGGGCATGCATGCGCGCCCGGCGATGAAGCTGTTTGAACTGATGCAGGGTTTTGATGCTGAGGTGCTGCTGCGCAACGACGAGGGAACCGAGGCAGAAGCCAACAGCGTGATTGCGCTACTGATGCTGGATTCTGCCAAAGGCCGTCAGATTGAAGTTGAAGCCACCGGCCCGCAGGAAGAAGAAGCGCTGGCGGCAGTGATTGCCCTGTTCAACGCCGGGTTTGACGAAGACTAACGTTCGCCATGTCGGCGGGTAGCGCTGCGCTTACCCGCCCTACCTAAGATTATTTCGCTCCATAAACCCTTCCCCACCCAGCTGACGCATCTGGCGCATAATCCACGCCTGGCGGCTTCGCACGTAGCCTGACGGGGCGCTGGCCTTAAAACGCAGCGGGTTCGGCAGCACGGCGGCAAGCAGTGCCGCTTCGGACATAGTCAGCCTGCTGGCGGGCTTGCCAAAATAGCGCTGCGATGCCGCTTCGACACCAAATACGCCGTCACCAAATTCCGCGATATTCAGGTAGACGGTTAAAATGCGTTTTTTGCTCCACACCGTCTCGACGCCCAGCGTCAGCCCGGCCTCCAGCCCTTTTCTCACCCAGCTGCGACCGTCCCATAAGAACAGGTTTTTTACCGTCTGCTGAGAAAGCGTCGATGCGCCGCGGACGCGGTTTTCATGACGTTCATTATGATCCAGCGCCTTCTCGATAGCCGCCACGTCAAAACCCCAGTGCTCCGGGAATTTCTGATCTTCTGCCGCAATGACCGCCAGCCCCATCCACGGCGAGATTGCATCCATGCTGACCCAGTCAGAATGGGCAACATAGCCAAAATCACCTGAGAGCCAGGCGCTAATCTGCCGCTCTGCCATCACGGCCGAGAACGGGACGGGCAGGATGCTGAACAGCGCAATACCGCCGCCCCAGAACACGGCCAGGACCAGCACAATACGCAGCAGGATCCGTTTTAACCACCCGCCGGGGGAGAATTTACGACTCATTCGGTCAGGACCAGCACTCTGTCCACCAGCTTTTCAATGCCTGCGGCAGCCTCGGCGATGTTCTGCGCCAGCATATACGCTGGCGTGGTGATGATCTTGTTGTCCTCGTCCACCACAATGTCGTCTACCGGACATGGCACGTGTTCGCCGCCCATATCCTCGACAATCTCAGCGGTATCAATGTCGGTTCCGATCGTGAGCCGCAGCGGGAAATCAAAAATTTTCGGCAGCATGGCCGGCGCAATGCAGATAAAGCCCTGCGGCTTACCTGCCGCATGCATCGCCAGCGATAGCGCTTTCAAATCGGGATCGACATGACACGCCGTGCCTTCCGTTGCAAACGTGCTCAGGTTTTTCGCCGCGCCAAAACCGCCCGGCACGATAAGCGCATCAAGTTCAGCGGCATCGGCCTGTGCCAGCGGGTGAATATCGCCGCGCACAATACGCGCCGCTTCAATCAGCACGTTACGGCTTTCCGCCATTGGCTCGCCGTTAAGATGATTAATCACATCTGCCTGGGTTTTATCCGGGGCGAAGCAGATAACGTCTGCTCCCTGGCGCGATAATGCCAGCAGCGTTAATACGGTTTCATGTATCTCTGAACCATCGTAAACACCACATCCGCTCAGCACGACACCAATCTTTTTCATTCTGACGATCCTTCTATGCAACTCGCTGAAGCACATTAAAAATTCTGATTAAAACGCTATGCTTCACACATTTCACTGATTCATGTAACAAACTGTTTAAGATTTGCTATCTTATCTGCGTGCGGCCTCAATTTTCAGGCGGCGTCCATGCGAAAACAACCCATAAAAATCAGGCGCAGCCACGATTTCCCTGGTGTTGGCGCAGTATTCGCGCACCCCGGTATAGCCGGGGTCATTTTTTTCTGGCATCCACCCAGGCTTTCAGCACTGCCACATCGTTTTGCCACTCTTGTTTCATCTCTTCGACCCAATCACCTACGTTATCTTCCCAGGCAGGTAAATCAGGAGACTGAATCTGTTGGCCCAGCTGCTGGAGATGGCGTAACCCGACAGATCCTGCCGCGCCTTTGATTTTATGTCCCTCTTCGACGATGCCCTTCTGGTCACGCGCCGTCAGGTTGGATTCGAGCACGTTCAGATAGCCCGGCATCATTTTTTCGAACACGGCGAGGCCATCGGTGATCAGTTTTGGTCCCACCAGATCGATATACTGCTCCAGCATGGCGGTATCCAGTATCGTTTGGGCTTTAGCGCTATCAACAGACGTCATGGTGCTCTCCTCTTCATCACAGGTATCCCAGAACTTCTTGATCATCGCCGTCAGGGCGGGTACCGCCAGCGGCTTGCTGAGCACATCGTCCATACCGGCCTCGAGATACTCTTTTTTATCTTTCAACACGTTTGCGGTCAACGCCACCAGCGGCGGCAGCTCGTCAGGAGCATATTTGCGCGTCAGCTCGCGGGAGATATCCAGCCCGGTCATGTCCGGTAGCTGAATATCGAGCAGCACCAGGTCATACTCGCCCGGCGTGAACATCTCCAGCGCGGCTTTCCCGGTCATCGCCACATCCACGCTGTTACCGAGTTTTTCCAGTACCGACCGGGCGACAATGACGTTCAGCTCAATATCTTCCACCAGCAGAACGTGCAGGACTGGCAGCGGCATATCGTCGTTCTCAAACGTATCTTCCACCTCTTCCGCCACGGCAGGCGCGTGGACGGTAAGCGTAAAGGTGGAGCCTTTACCCGGCTGGCTGGCAACGGTGATATCCCCGCCCATACTTTTCGCCAGACGTTTCGACACCGCCAGTCCAATGCCCGTACCGGTCGCCGGTTTACCGCCGTGGCTGTCTTTAACCTGATAATACATGGCGAAGATCTTATCCTGCTCCTCCTGAGGAATGCCGATACCCGAGTCCTCAACTTCAAAGTGCAGCATGTCGCCTTCGTCATAGCGAATGCGCACCGCAACCTGCCCCTTCTGGGTAAACTTCACGGCGTTGCTGATGAGGTTCCACAGGATCTGCCGCAGACGTGTGCCGTCCGTCACCACTTTATGCGGCAACGGCAGCGTTGGCTCCATCACAAAGCTCAACCCTTTTTGCTGAGCCTGTAAACCTGACAGGTTTTCCAGGTCCGCGAGGAAACCGGTAAAATCAACCGGCTGGTTGTCGAGCTGAACTTTACGGCGCTCCATCTTATCCATGTCGATAATATCATTGAAGATATTACCCAGCGTGACCGCCGAGACGTGGATCGTTTTCAGGTATTTTTCCTGCTCGCTGGTCAGCTCGGTATCCAGCAGAATGCGGCTCAGCCCCACAATGCCATTCAGCGGGGTGCGCAGTTCATGGCTGATGGTGGAGATGAAGGTTGTTTTATCCCGGCTGGCGCGCTCCAGCGCATCCTGATAGCGCTTACGCTCGGTGATATCGCGGCCAAAGCCCATCAGACCATGACGTTTCCCCACCCGGTCGTAATAAGGCACTTTGCGGATCTCAAAGCAGGCTTTGCGCCCGTCAGGATAGTCCAGCCACTGCTCATAGGTCAGCGAAACGTTATGGCGGAAGACCTTTTCATCCGTCTCCATCACTTTTGCTGCCGCCTCTTCGGAATAGACATCCTGAGGTTTCAGGTGGATCAGCTGCTTTTCGCTTTTCCCGGTCAACAGTTCCATGGCCCGGTTACAGCCGGAGAACTCTTTATCTTCATTACGGTAGAACACCAGATCCGGCGACGCATCGAGGAACGAGCGCAGGAAAGAGGATTGCTGTTCAAGCTGGATCTGCGTCACTTCACGCTCTTTCATCTCAACTTTTAGCTGCTCAAGCGTGGTCTGACGCTCGGCTTCCGCCTTCTCACGGTCTGAAATTTCCTGATTCAGCTGGGCAATGTTGTCCTTGAGCTGGACGTTGAGTTTGAGATCGCGCTCGCGCATCTCTTCCAGCTTATCCACCAGTTTCGATAAACGCTGTCGGGACTCTTCCAGTTGCTCAACCACCACGGAGAGAAAATAGACCGCCCAAGGGGTAATCAGCAGGCCAAAGAAAATAGAGCGGATCACGTCGATGCTCTCGACCTGACCATGCAGAACCATGGTCACGGCCATTTGCACGACGATGGCCAGAACGACCAGCGCCAGCGCCAGCAGC
Organism: Enterobacter cloacae complex sp. 397G4; assembly: GCF_050031515.1. Lineage (NCBI taxonomy): Bacteria > Pseudomonadati > Pseudomonadota > Gammaproteobacteria > Enterobacterales > Enterobacteriaceae > Enterobacter > Enterobacter cloacae complex sp. 397G4. Next base: position 4,349,433 of record NZ_JBLGWE010000001.1, read on the forward strand.
ATGGAAAAACGCACCAGCCCGAGCTTCATCATCAGGTCGACGTAGTACTGGGCCAGCATTCGAATTTGCTTCATAGAGGATCCCTTCACGACTTTATCGCTCAATAATACTCAAATTCACGGCGAGGCGTTGAAGGTTGTGAGAAAAAGTGCGGGGTGAAACAGGAGATTAGCCTCGCCCCCGGGCAACCGGGAGCGAGGAAGAAGGTTTATCAGGAGCGTTTTAGCAGCATCCAGAGGCTGATCAGGAAGAAACTGGCGCTCGGCAACAGTGCGCCGATAATTGGCGGAATGCCATACACCAGCGTCAGCGGACCGAAAATCTGATCGAGGACGTAGAACACAAAACCAAAGCTGATACCGGTTACCACGCGAACCCCCATCGGCACGCTACGCAGCGGTCCAAAGATGAACGATAGCGCCATCAGCATCATCACGGCCACGGACAGCGGCTGGAAGATTTTGCTCCACATGTTGAGCTGGTAACGCCCCGCATCCTGTCCGCTCGATTTCAGATACTTCACGTAATTATGCAGACCGCTGATGGAGAGCGCATCGGGATCGAGCGCTACCACCCCAAGCTTGTCCGGCGTCAGGTTGGTTTTCCAGGTACCGCTAACGGTCTGCGAACCGGTGATCTGTTTCGGGTTCGTCAGGTCAGATTCATCAACCTGGGATAACCGCCAAAGCTTGTTGTTCGCATCAAATTTAGCGGAGGCGGCATAACGCACCGACTGTAAACGACGATCGTTATTGAAGGCATAGATACTCACGCCGCCCAGTTCATCGTCCCCTTTCACGCGTTCGATATAGACAAAGTTCTGACCATCTTTCGCCCATAATCCCTGCTGCGTGGAGAGCAGTGAACCGCCGTACATAGCCTGAGCACGGTAGTTACGCGCCATCTGTTCGCCCTGCGGCGCGACCCATTCGCCAATCGCCATGGTCAACAGCACCAGCGGGATCGCGGTTTTCATTACCGACAGCGCAACCTGCATACGGGTAAAACCCGATGCCTGCATCACCACCAGTTCGCTACGCTGAGCCAGCATCCCCAGACCCAGCAGCGCACCCAGCAGGGCCGCCATCGGGAAGAAGATCTGCACATCTTTTGGTACGCTGAGCAGGGTATACATTCCGGCGCCCAACGCGTCGTAACTCCCCTGCCCGGCTTTTTTCAGCTGGTCGACAAATTTGATAATGCCCGAGAGCGACACCAGCATGAACAGGGTCATCATGATGGTGGTGAAAATCGTTTTACCGATATAGCGGTCAAGTACGCCAAACGCCTGCATTAGATGGCTCCTTTACGCGTAAACCGGGCACGAAGACGACGCACAGGCACCGTGTCCCACAAGTTGAGTCCGACTGCCAGCAGCAGATACAAACCATTCACGACCCAGGTCCAGATCATCGGGTCAATTTTTCCTTTCCCGCCGTTAGACTTGATTGAGGTTTGCAGCAGGAAGAACACCAGATACAGCAGCATCGCTGGCAGCATCGACAGCACGCGGCCCTGACGCGGGTTTACCACGCTCAGCGGAACCACCATCAGCGCCATCATAAATACGGTGAATACCAGCGTGATACGCCAGTGCAGTTCAGCACGCGCACGATCGGTATCGGTATTCATTAAGGTGCGCATATCCATCTGCTCAGTATCCGTGGGATCGAGCGCGACGGCCTGATGGCCAATGATAGCCTGGTAGTTCTGAAAATCGGTAATACGGAAGTCGCGCAGCATAGCCGTGCCTTCGAAACGCGTTCCTTTGTTCAGCGTGACAACCTGAGAGCCGTCTTTACGCTGAGACAGCTGACCGGAGTCCGCCACCACCACAGAAGGCCGGGCGTTACCTTTCGGGCGCAGTTGAGCAAGAAACACGTCATTGAAGCGGTTGCCATCGACGCTTTCGATAAACAGCACGGAGTTACCGTCGGTAGCCTGCTGGAACTGCCCCTGCGCCAGCGCCGCCAGCCCCGGGTTAGCTTTTGCTTCCGCCAGCACCTCATCCTGATGACGAGAGGAGGTCGGCCCCGCCCACATGACGTTAACCGCGGCAACAATGCCCGTAAACAGCGCCAGCACCATGGCTGCTTTTACCAGTACGGCTTTACTGAGGCCGCAGGCATGCATCACGGTGATTTCACTTTCGGTATAGAGCTTACCCAGGGTCATCAGCAGACCAAGGAACAGGCTTAACGGCAGGATAAGCTGCGCCATTTCCGGCACGCCAAGCCCGAGCAGGGAAAGCACCAGATTCGTTGGGATTTCGCCATCAACCGCCGCGCCGAGGATCCTGACCAGCTTCTGACAGAAAAAGATCAGAAGGAGGATAAAGAGGATCGCCAGTTGGCTCTTCAGCGTCTCCCGAACCAGATATCTTATGATTATCACTTTAAATACGCCCGTTAAAACTCGTCTTATGCAGGAATTTAGCTTGTTTCATGGCTTTAACGTCATTTATTCTCTTGAGTCGTCGAAATCATCGCTAAGATTAAAAAACCCGGCGGATTCGCGCTTCATGACATTTATTGACGTGTCGAAACCGTAGTAACGTAAGATTAACACGAAGTCACCACAACGGCGGACATGAGTTACGAAAGGTTTCAATTCTATCCGTAGCCGCCGCCGTTGTCTTTAAGATTCAGGAGCGTAGTGCATGGAGTTCAGTGTAAAAAGCGGTAGCCCGGAGAAACAGCGGAGTGCCTGCATCGTTGTGGGCGTCTTTGAACCACGCCGACTCTCCCCGATCGCCGAGCAACTCGATAAAATCAGCGACGGCTATATCAGCGCCCTGCTGCGCCGTGGCGAACTGGAAGGCAAACCAGGGCAGACCCTGTTGCTGCACCATGTTCCGAACGTCCTGTCCGAGCGTATTCTGCTGATTGGCTGTGGTAAAGAACGTGAGCTTGATGAGCGCCAGTACAAGCAGGTTATTCAGAAAACCATTAATACACTGAATGATACTGGTTCGATGGAAGCCGTCTGCTTCCTGACGGAGCTGCACGTTAAGGGCCGCAACACGTACTGGAAAGTGCGTCAGGCCGTCGAAACCGCAAAAGAGAGCCTCTACAGCTTTGATCAGCTGAAGACCACCAAAAGCGAGCCGCGTCGCCCGCTGCGTAAAATGGTCTTTAACGTGCCAACCCGTCGCGAGCTGACCAGCGGCGAGCGCGCCATTCAGCACGGTCTGGCCATTGCCGCCGGTATTAAAGCGGCAAAAGATCTTGGCAATATGCCGCCAAACATCTGTAACGCCGCGTACCTGGCGTCTCAGGCGCGCCAGCTGGCTGACGCGTACAGCAAGAACGTCATCACCCGCGTTATCGGCGAACAGCAGATGAAAGAGCTGGGGATGCACTCTTATCTGGCGGTCGGTAACGGTTCCCAGAACGAATCCCTGATGTCGGTCATTGAGTACAAGGGCAATCCGTCAGAAGATGCGCGACCCATCGTGCTCGTCGGTAAAGGGCTGACCTTCGACTCCGGCGGTATCTCCATCAAGCCTTCAGAAGGCATGGATGAGATGAAATACGACATGTGCGGCGCGGCGGCGGTTTACGGCGTCATGCGCATGGTCGCGGAACTTCAGTTGCCCATCAACGTGATCGGCGTGCTGGCGGGCTGCGAAAACATGCCTGGCGGCCGCGCTTATCGTCCGGGTGATGTGCTGACCACCATGTCCGGCCAGACCGTTGAGGTGCTGAACACCGACGCCGAAGGCCGTCTGGTGTTGTGTGACGTGCTGACCTACGTTGAGCGTTTCGAACCTGAAGCGGTGATTGACGTGGCTACCCTGACCGGCGCCTGCGTGATCGCGCTGGGCCATCACATCACCGGCCTGATGTCGAACCACAACCCGCTGGCGCATGAGCTGATCGGCGCGTCCGAGCAGGCCGGCGACCGCGCGTGGCGTCTGCCGCTGGGGGACGAGTTCCAGGAACAGCTGGAGTCTAACTTCGCAGACATGGCGAACATCGGCGGTCGTCCTGGCGGAGCAATTACCGCGGGCTGCTTCCTGGCGCGCTTTACCCGCAAGTACAACTGGGCGCACCTGGACATCGCGGGGACCGCATGGCGCTCCGGTAAAGCCAAAGGCGCGACCGGACGTCCGGTGGCGCTGCTGTCGCAGTTCCTGCTCAATCGTGCGGGTTTTAACGGCGACGAGTGATGTAAAACGCCGGGTGGCGGCTACGCCTTACCCGGCCTACACGCCACTCAACCGTAGGCCGGGTAAGCGAAGCGCCACCCGGCTTTGCATTTAAATCCACGACAAGAAGCCCCATATATGAAGAATGCAACGTTCTACCTTCTGGACAATGACACCCATCGGGATGGCCTCAGCGCCGTTGAACAGCTGGTGTGTGAAATTGCCGCAGAACGTTGGCGCGCAGGTAAACGCGTCCTGATTGCCTGTGAAGATGAGCAGCAGGCGATTCGCCTGGATGAAGCGCTATGGGCGCGCCCGCCGGAGAGTTTTGTTCCGCATAACCTGTCGGGCGAAGGTCCACGCGGCGGGGCACCGGTGGAGATTGCCTGGCCGCAAAAACGCAACAGCAGCGCGCGCGACATTCTCATTAGCCTGCGGACAGACTTTGCAGATTTTGCCACCGCTTTCACAGAAGTGGTAGACTTTGTCCCTTACGAAGAATCCTTGAAACAACTGGCGCGCGAACGCTACAAAGCGTACCGCCTGGCCGGTTTTAACCTGAATACGGCAACCTGGAAATAATGGAAAAGACATATAACCCACGCGATATCGAACAGCCGCTTTACGAGCACTGGGAACAGCAGGGCTATTTCAAGCCTAACGGCGACGAAAGCAAAGAGTCCTTCTGCATCATGATCCCGCCGCCGAACGTCACCGGCAGTTTGCATATGGGGCATGCTTTCCAGCAGACCATCATGGATACCATGATCCGCTACCAGCGCATGCAGGGCAAAAATACCCTGTGGCAGGCGGGGACTGACCACGCGGGTATCGCGACCCAGATGGTGGTTGAGCGTAAAATTGCCGCTGAAGAGGGTAAAACCCGCCACGACTACGGTCGCGACGCGTTCATCGACAAAATCTGGCAGTGGAAGGCAGAATCCGGCGGCACCATTACCCGTCAGATGCGCCGTCTCGGCAACTCCGTAGACTGGGAGCGCGAGCGCTTCACCATGGACGAAGGCCTGTCCAACGCCGTGAAAGAAGTCTTTGTGCGCCTGTACAAAGAAGACCTGATTTATCGTGGCAAGCGCCTGGTCAACTGGGACCCGAAACTGCGCACCGCCATCTCTGACCTGGAAGTGGAAAACCGCGAGTCTAAAGGCTCCATGTGGCACATCCGCTATCCGCTGGCCGACGGCGCAAAAACCGCCGACGGTAAAGATTACCTGGTGGTGGCGACCACCCGTCCGGAAACCCTGCTGGGCGATACCGGCGTGGCCGTTAACCCGGAAGATCCGCGTTATAAAGATCTGATCGGCAAATTCGTGGTGCTGCCGCTGGTGAACCGCCGTATTCCGATTGTGGGCGACGAACACGCCGACATGGAAAAAGGCACCGGCTGCGTGAAAATCACCCCGGCGCATGACTTCAACGACTATGAAGTCGGTCGTCGTCATCAACTTCCGATGATCAACATTCTGACCTTCGACGGCGATATCCGCGAAAGCGCAGAAGTGTATGACACCAAAGGCAACGAATCCGACGTTTATTCCAGCGACATCCCGGCTGAGTTCCAGAAGCTGGAGCGCTTTGCCGCGCGTAAAGCCATCGTAGCCGCCGTTGACGCACTCGGCCTGCTGGAAGAGATTAAACCTCACGATCTGACCGTGCCGTACGGCGACCGTGGCGGCGTGGTTATCGAGCCAATGCTGACCGACCAGTGGTACGTGCGTGCCGACGTGCTGGCGAAACCGGCTGTGGAAGCGGTTGAGAACGGCAGCATTCAGTTCGTGCCGAAGCAGTACGAAAACATGTACTTCTCCTGGATGCGCGATATTCAGGACTGGTGTATTTCCCGTCAGCTGTGGTGGGGTCACCGTATCCCGGCGTGGTACGACAACGAAGGCAATGTCTACGTTGGCCGCACCGAAGAGGAAGTGCGTCAGGAAAACAACCTGGGCGCTGACGTTGCCCTGCGCCAGGACGAAGACGTGCTGGATACCTGGTTCTCCTCCGCACTGTGGACCTTCTCTACCCTCGGCTGGCCGGAAAACACCGACGCGCTGCGTCAGTTCCACCCAACCAGCGTGATGGTCTCCGGCTTCGACATCATCTTCTTCTGGATTGCCCGCATGATCATGATGACCATGCACTTCATCAAAGACGAAGACGGCAAGCCGCAGGTTCCGTTCCATACCGTCTACATGACCGGCCTGATCCGCGACGATGAAGGCCAGAAGATGTCCAAATCCAAGGGTAACGTTATCGACCCGCTGGATATGGTGGACGGTATCTCTCTGGAAGAGCTGCTGGAAAAACGTACCGGCAACATGATGCAGCCGCAGCTGGCGGAGAAAATCCGCAAGCGTACCGAGAAGCAGTTCCCGAACGGGATCGAATCTCACGGTACCGACGCCCTGCGCTTCACCCTGGCGGCGCTGGCCTCCACCGGTCGTGACATCAACTGGGATATGAAGCGTCTGGAAGGTTACCGTAACTTCTGTAACAAGCTGTGGAACGCCAGCCGCTTCGTGCTGATGAACACCGAAGATCAGGATTGCGGCTTTAACGGCGGCGAAATGACCCTGTCTCTGGCAGACCGCTGGATCCTGGCGGAATTTAACCAGACGGTGAAAGCATTCCGCGACGCGCTGGACAGCTACCGCTTCGACATCGCGGCAGGCATTCTGTACGAATTCACCTGGAACCAGTTCTGCGACTGGTACCTGGAGCTGGCGAAGCCGGTCATGAACGGCGGTTCTGAAGCGGAACTGCGCGGCACGCGTAATACGCTGATTACCGTTCTGGAAGGTCTGCTGCGCCTTGCGCACCCGATCATTCCGTTCATCACCGAAACTATCTGGCAGCGCGTGAAGGTGATTGCCGGTATTAATGCCGATACCATCATGCTCCAGCCGTTCCCGGCATTCGACGCCGCGAAAGTGGATGAAGCCGCGTCTGCGGATACCGAGTGGCTGAAGCAGGCGATCGTTGCGGTACGTAACATCCGCGCGGAAATGAACATCGCTCCGGGTAAACCACTGGAGCTGCTGCTGCGCGGTTGCAGCGAAGCTGCCGTTCGTCGCGTCACCGAGAACAACACCTTCCTGAAAACCATGGCGCGTCTGGAAAGCATCACCGTGCTGCCTGCCGATGACAAAGGTCCGGTTTCCGTGACCAAAATCATCGACGGCGCGGAGCTGCTGATCCCGATGGCGGGCCTGATCGACAAAGATGCGGAGCTGGCGCGTCTGGCGAAAGAAGTGGCGAAAGTCGACGTGGAAATTGGCAAAATCGAAAGCAAACTGGCGAACGAGGGCTTTGTGGCCCGCGCGCCGGAAGCGGTCATCGCCAAAGAGCGTGAGCGTCTGGTTGCCTTCGCCGATGCGAAGACCAAACTGATCGAGCAGCAGGCGGTTATCGCGGCGCTGTAATGCTTTTACCCCTTACGCTTCAGGGCGTAAGGGGTATCCTTCCTGAAAACTCCTCGCTTGCACTCCCCTTTCTGCGGTGCTATTAACAGCAGTTGTGTGTCAATTTTTGTCATGAGTAATGCTATGAGCGTGATTACCCCCGTCGCGACGACAATGCGTCGGATCACTGAGCAGGACAACCCGGCTATCGCCGCCGTTATCCGCACGGTTTCTGCCGAATATGGCCTGACCGCCGACAAAGGCTACACCGTGGCCGACCCAAATCTGGACGAACTTTTTCAGCTGTACAGCCAGCCGGGCCATGCCTACTGGGTCATCGAGCAGGACGGCCAGGTCGTGGGCGGCGGCGGCATTGCCCCACTGCTTTGCAGCGAGCCGGATATCTGTGAACTCCAGAAAATGTATTTCCTGCCAACGATACGCGGACAAGGCCTGGCGAAAAAGCTGGCGCTGGTCGCCCTGGAACATGCACGCTCACAGGGCTTTAAACGTTGCTACCTTGAAACCACCGCTTTCCTTAAAGAGGCCATTGGCCTGTATGAACATCTCGGCTTTGAGCATATTGATGCGCCACTGGGCTGCACGGGCCACGTGGACTGCGAAGTCAGGATGCTGAAAAATCTGTAAGTTTTGTTCCTGCCGTCTTCTGTTAAGCGTCTGTAAACTGAATGCTCTACACTCACAGTTCACACCAAAACAGGGGAAATGCGATGTCGAAGATAAAAAGCTACGCCGCACCGCAGGCGGGTGCAGAACTTGAGCTGTACGAGTACGATGCGGGCGAACTAAAAGCGGAAGACGTCGAAGTACAGGTTGATTACTGCGGGATCTGCCACTCAGATCTCTCGATGATCGACAATGAATGGGGCTTCTCCAGCTATCCGCTGGTGGCCGGGCACGAAGTCATTGGCCGCGTCGTGGCGCTCGGCAGCGCCGCGCAGGACAAAGGGCTGAAAGTGGGCCAGCGCGTGGGTATCGGCTGGACGGCACGCAGCTGCGGCCACTGCGACGCCTGTATCAGCGGCAATCAGATCAACTGCCTTGAGGGCGCAACGCCGACCATCCTGAACAAGGGCGGTTTCGCCGATAAGCTGCGCGCCGACTGGCAATGGGTTATCCCGCTGCCGGACAGCATTGATATCGAATCCGCAGGTCCGCTGCTGTGTGGCGGTATCACCGTCTTTAAACCGCTGCTGATGCATCACGTCACCGCCACCAGCCGCGTGGGCGTGATCGGGATTGGCGGTCTGGGCCATATCGCCATCAAGCTGCTGCACGCGATGGGCTGTGAAGTGACGGCGTTCAGCTCTAACCCGGCGAAAGAGCAGGAAGTGCTGGCGATGGGTGCGGATAAAGTGGTGAACAGTCGCGATCCCCAGGCGCTCACCGCTCTGGCAGGCCAGTTTGACCTGATCATCAACACCGTCAACGTCGATCTCGACTGGCAGCCGTACTTTGAAGCCCTGGCCTACGGCGGTAACTTCCACACCGTGGGTGCGGTGATGAAGCCGCTGCCGGTTCCGGCGTTTACCCTGATCGGCGGGGATCGCAGCGTGTCAGGCTCCGCGACCGGTACACCGTACGAGCTGCGCAAGCTGATGAAGTTTGCCGGACGCACAAAAGTGGCACCGACCACCGAACTGTATCCGATGTCAAAAATCAACGAAGCGATCCAGCACGTGCGCGACGGCAAAGCCCGCTACCGCGTGGTGTTGAAAGCGGATTTCTGATGTGAGATTGCCGGGGAATGTGTGGCCTGATGCCCTCACCCCAACCCTCTCCCACAGGGAGAGGGCGCAAACACTAAAAACGGTAACGGTTGTTACCGTTTTGCATCTACCATAGTCTTAAACACTTCCGCCACCGCGACCGCCCCCGGATCCATCACCCCGTCCAGATTCTCTTTATTCACGTACGACGAACGCCCCGCGCCAGCTTTCGCCATTTTCGCCGTTGCTTCAGCCCCTAGCTGCGCGGCCTGCGCTGCCGCCTGAATATTGCCTTTCTGTAACGCCTCCAGCGCCGGTTGCAGGGCATCGATCAGCGTACGATCGCCGAGATCTGCACCGCCATACTGCTTCATCTGCGCCAGTCCGCTCAGCAATGCTTCAGGTAGCGGCTGTCCATCGTGAAGCTTTTGTCCTGCCGCCGTGAAGAAGATCGACATCAACACCCCACTCGATCCGCCCATCACCGTTGCCAGCCGCTCCCCCACCAGCAGGAGTAATGTCGGCACGTCGTTAAGGGGCAGGTTGTTCTCCTCAAGTCGCTGCGCAATATCCCGCGCCCCTTGCGCAAAGGTGGAGCCCGTATCGCCATCGCCTACTTTGGCATCCAGCGCGTTAAGACGATTTTCCAGCTGGATCAATGTTTTCGTTACCGAGGCGACGGCCTCGCTCACCTGCGGATTGTCCGACGGGGTATATTCCACGCGATCATGAAGGGCGCTATGGGGGACGGTACGCAGGGGCGCGAACGCGACGGGCTTCTGCCAGCCCAGCGTCTCGACCTCGGCGTGAATCGCCTTCTCGAAGAAATCGTTGAGCTTTAACAGCGTTAGCGAAAAGCCTTTCATATCCAGCGCACTCACCAGCGGCGCCGGGCCAATCAGATACGCAATGTTCTCTTTCAACGCCGAATGCGCCAGCTCTTTGGTGAGCAGAGCCATCTCCAGCGCTGACACGCCGCCGAGGTTGTTGATCAGCACCGCAAAGCGCCCGTCACCCGCCTGGGCTTTTAGCGGCGTCACCAGCGTATCGATAATCGCTCTGCTGTTTTGCGTATCCACCACCGATGCCCCCGGCTCGCCGTGAATCCCCAGCCCCAGCTCCACGTGGCCTTGCCTGATGCGCCCTTCTTCATCATCGCTACCCGGCAGGTTACAGGTTTGCATCGCAACCCCCAGGCTCCAGAGGTTATCGCAGGCCTGTTGTGCAATATCCCGCACGTCGTTTAGCGATTTCCCCTGTTCTGCCGCATATCCCGCAATCTTATGCACCAGCGCCGTTCCCGCGATACCACGCGGCTGCTTGTTATCCGGTAGGGCGATATCATCCGCCACGATAACCATCTCGACCTTCAGGCCGTAGCGTTTGGCTTTTTCCGCCGCCAGGCCAAAGTTAAGCCGGTCACCGGTGTAGTTTTTCACAATCAGCAGGCAGCCACGATAGCCCGTCACCGCCACAATGGCATTGAGGACCGCATCCACGCTTGGGGAAGCGAACAGATCGCCACATACCGCTGCGGTAAGCATGCCTTTACCGACGAACCCGGCATGTGCCGGTTCATGGCCGGAGCCGCCACCGGAGATCACCGCCACGCGGCTTTTATCCCAGTCGCCGCGAGCCACCACGCGGATGGCCGGATCGATATCCAGTTTGACGAGATTACCGTGCGGCGCGGAGAGAAGTATGCCTTCAATGGCATCGTTGACAAGCTGTTTGCGGTCGTTAAAAAAGAATCTGGACATAGTTTCCCAAAATTTTGTTTACCGTATGCAAAAGCATAGTCCGCACTGGATAATGCGCCGCAAAGTGAGGAATTTACGCAGACATTTTGCCGTCAGGTTGCCTATACTCCACCCAGGACTACGAGAGGACGTGCATCATGAGTACACCATTGTTAATCGCCAGGACGCTGGAAAAAGAGCTGTTTTTACTGCCCGCGATGGCGAACCGTCATGGCCTGATCACCGGCGCGACCGGGACGGGGAAAACCGTTACCCTGCAAAAGCTGGCTGAGTCGTTGTCAGAGACTGGCGTGCCGGTTTTTATGGCTGACGTGAAGGGCGATTTAACCGGGGTGGCTCAGGAAGGCGCAGCGTCAGAAAAACTCCTCGAGCGCCTGAAAAATATCGGCATCACGGACTGGACGCCGCACGGTAATCCGGTGGTGGCCTGGGATATCTTCGGCGAAAAAGGCCATCCGGTGCGCGCCACCGTCTCCGACCTCGGCCCGCTGCTGCTGGCCCGTCTGCTTAACCTCAACGACGTGCAGTCCGGGGTACTGAACATTATCTTCCGTATCGCCGACGATCAGGGGCTACTGCTGCTCGACTTCAAAGATCTGCGCGCCATCACCCAGTACATTGGCGATAACGCCAAATCCTTCCAGAACCAGTACGGCAATATCAGCAGCGCCTCGGTGGGCGCCATTCAGCGCGGGCTCCTGACGCTGGAGCAACAGGGGGCCGAACACTTCTTCGGCGAGCCAATGCTGGATATCAAAGACTGGATGCGTACCGACAGCAGCGGCAAAGGCATCATCAACATTTTGAGCGCAGAGAAGCTCTACCAGATGCCGAAGCTTTACGCCGCCAGCCTGCTGTGGATGCTCTCTGAACTGTACGAACAACTGCCGGAAGCAGGCGATCTGGAAAAACCCAAACTGGTGTTCTTCTTTGACGAAGCGCACCTGTTGTTTAACGACGCGCCGCAGGTGCTGCTGGATAAAATTGAACAGGTTATCCGCCTGATCCGCTCCAAAGGCGTCGGGGTCTGGTTTGTGTCGCAAAACCCGTCGGATATTCCGGACAACGTACTGGGGCAGTTGGGTAACCGCGTGCAGCACGCCCTGCGCGCCTTTACGCCGAAAGATCAGAAAGCGGTGAAAGCCGCGGCGCAAACCATGCGCGCCAATCCGGCCTTTGATACCGAAACCGCCATTCAGGCGCTGGGTACCGGTGAAGCGCTGATTTCGTTCCTCGATGCAAAAGGCAGCCCGACAGTTGTCGAGCGTGCGATGGTGATTGCGCCCTGCTCGCGCATGGGGCCGGTAACGGACGATGAACGCAACGGCCTGATTAATCACTCCCCGGTGTACGGAAAGTACGAAGACGAAGTAGATCGCGAATCCGCGTTCGAAATGCTGCAAAAAGGGGTGCAGGCGACTGCCGAATCGCAGGATGCCCCTGCCGCAAAAGGGCAATCTGTTGCCGTGGACGACGGCATTCTCGGCGGGCTGAAAGATATTCTGTTCGGCAGCACCGGGCCACGCGGCGGCAAACGCGATGGCGTGGTTCAGACCATGGCAAAAAGCGCGACGCGTCAGATTACCAACCAGATAGTACGCGGCATGCTGGGAAGTCTGCTAGGCGGCCGTCGCCGGTAGCGGGGAAACCCACGGGCGGCCAAGCGCCGACCCCTGTACGCCGTTCTCCTGTAGATAGCGGTCGATTTCCAGCATCCCCGTCCAGCGGTTCTCACACCAGAGCGGTGCCAGAAGCGTTGGGCGGCGGGCGCTGGCCGAGATGCGGTGGTAAACAATCTCCGGAGGCGTGTGGCGAATCATCTCCCCCGCCGTCACCGTATAGTCGTCGAGTTCGATACCACTTAACCGCCCCGCTTCCCATGCTTTCGCCATTATGCTGCCCTTCACGATATGCAGCGGATGCAGCTTAATGCCATCCACGCCGGTCTCGACGACTTTTTCCAGCGTTTCCAGCCCGTGCTGCTGCCCTTCTCCTGGCAAGCCGACAATCAGATGCGAGCAGACTTTTAATCCACGCTCACGGGCGAGACGCGTGGTGCGCTGGTAGCAGGCGAACTCATGCCCGCGATTGATACGGTGCAGGGTTTTGTCATGCGCGGTCTGCAAGCCCAGCTCCAGCCAGATCTCGTAGCCCTTCTCTTTGTACTCACTAAGTAAATCCAGCACGGCCTCCGGCACGCAGTCCGGACGCGTCCCCACGCACAGCCCGACAATGTTCGCTTGAGCAACCGCCTGCTGATACATCGAGCGCAGCACCTGCACCTCAGCCCACGTGCTGGTGTAGGCCTGGAAATAGGCCAGATACTGCTTCGCGCGATTCACCAGACTCGCCTGATGGGCGAGCTGTTCAGCGATAGATTTATGCTGCTGGGCCTCGTCAGCAAACGAGGCCACGTTACAGAAAGTGCAGCCACCACGCCCGATGGTGCCATCGCGATTCGGGCAGCTAAAGCCGCCGTGCAGCGTCAGTTTGTGAACCTTTTGCCCATAGCGCTGCAAAAGATCCCCACCAAACATATTGACTAATTTTTGTAACTGCATAATCTGATAGACCGTCCCGAAGAAAGGGGACAAGCCTGCCATTTTTAGCCTCTGTCGGCGATGACCTGGATCAATCGCCCTGGACGGCCTTTATCTGTTTGAATAAATAATCACGATTACCGAGATTTCATTCACCCTGTACGTAATTACTTTTCCTTATGTTCTGATGGTTTTTTTCATTTATAGCGCCAGGACTGAAAAACAGTGATTTTATGCGGGTTTGAATGCAACACCAGATTAATATTCTGCTATAAATCTGCATTTCAGCACGCTGCATCGATAATACCGCTTTCATATAGTGAGTCAGATCACACTCCCCTGCACCTCCCCGGTGCTTTAAGTGGTTGTGAAAATAGTTAAATACATATTAAAAACAAAAAGATAACTACGCTTTAGCACATTTTTGTATAAATAAGATTGCCATTTGACCTGTGTACCAATTCCCGATAAGTTGGAAATCCGCTGGAAGCTTTCTGGATGAGCGGCCTGCTCATCATATTTATGCAGTAATTGAGATTCCCTCTGAAGCAAGTCCTCAAACTTGTTTACCTGCGCGAAAGGATGAAAAAGAGGGCGAATGCGAGGTCCGCGTATGAAACGCTAACCCCGTCGCCATGCTCTTTCTGCGCCTGTGCGCCACGGTAAAGTTCAGTGGGAAGCCCGACGAGCCTGGGGAGGTTCACTGATATGTTGTACGATAAATCCCTTGAGAAGGATAACTGTGGTTTCGGCCTGATCGCCCACATAGAAGGCGAACCTAGCCACAAGGTAGTGCGTACTGCTATTCACGCACTGGCCCGTATGCAGCACCGTGGCGCCATCCTTGCCGATGGTAAAACCGGCGACGGTTGCGGCCTGCTGCTGCAAAAACCGGATCGTTTCTTCCGTATCGTAGCGGAAGAGCGCGGCTGGCGTTTAGCCAAAAACTACGCTGTCGGTATGCTGTTCCTGAATCAGGATCCTGAAAAAGCTGCCGCCTCACGCCGCATCGTTGAAGAAGAACTTCAGCGTGAAACCCTGTCGATCGTCGGCTGGCGCGATGTGCCAACCAACGAAGGGGTGCTCGGTGAAATCGCCCTCTCCTCGCTGCCTCGTATTGAACAGATTTTTGTCAACGCGCCTGCGGGCTGGCGTCCGCGTGATATGGAACGCCGTCTGTTTATCGCCCGCCGCCGCATTGAAAAACGTCTTCAGGATGATAAAGAGTTCTACGTCTGTAGCCTCTCTAACCTTGTGAACATCTATAAAGGTCTGTGTATGCCGGCTGACCTGCCGCGCTTCTACCTGGACCTGGCGGACCTGCGTCTGGAATCGGCCATTTGCCTGTTCCACCAGCGCTTCTCCACCAACACCGTTCCACGCTGGCCGCTGGCGCAGCCGTTCCGCTACCTGGCGCATAACGGCGAGATCAACACCATCACCGGCAACCGCCAGTGGGCCCGCGCCCGTACCTATAAATTCCAGACGCCGCTGATCCCGGACCTGCACGATGCCGCGCCGTTCGTGAACGAAACCGGCTCGGACTCCAGCTCCATGGATAACATGCTGGAACTGCTGCTGGCGGGCGGGATGGACATCGTGCGCGCCATGCGTCTGCTCGTGCCACCGGCCTGGCAGAACAACCCGGATATGGACCCTGAGCTGCGCGCGTTCTTCGACTTTAACTCCATGCACATGGAGCCGTGGGACGGCCCGGCGGGCATCGTTATGTCCGACGGTCGTTTTGCCGCCTGTAACCTGGACCGTAATGGTCTGCGTCCGGCGCGCTACGTTATTACCAAAGACAAGCTCATCACCTGTGCCTCTGAAGTCGGGATCTGGGATTACCAGCCAGACGAAGTGGTCGAGAAAGGCCGCGTCGGACCGGGCGAGCTGATGGTGATCGACACCCGCGGTGGGCGTATTCTGCATTCCGCCGAAACAGACAACGATCTGAAGAGCCGCCATCCGTACAAAGAGTGGATGGAGAAAAACGTGCGTCGTCTGGTGCCGTTTGAAGATCTGTCGGACGAAGAAGTGGGCAGCCGCGAGCTGGACGATGACACCCTCGCGAGCTTCCAGAAGCAGTTTAACTACAGCGCGGAAGAGCTGGACTCGGTTATCCGCGTGCTCGGTGAAAACGGCCAGGAAGCGGTCGGCTCAATGGGTGACGATACCCCGTTTGCCGTGCTCTCCAGCCAGCCACGCATTATTTATGACTACTTCCGTCAGCAGTTTGCGCAGGTCACTAACCCGCCAATCGATCCGCTGCGCGAAGCCCACGTCATGTCGCTGGCCACCAGCATCGGCCGTGAGATGAACGTCTTCTGTGAAGCTGAAGGCCAGGCGCACCGTCTGACCTTTAAATCACCGATCCTGCTGTACTCCGATTTCAAACAGCTCACCACCATGACCGAGGAGCACTATCGCGCCGACACGCTCGATATCACCTTCGACGTGACCGAAACGAGCCTCGAAGAGACGGTGAACGCGCTGTGCGATAAAGCCGAGCAGATGGTGCGTAACGGCACCGTTCTGCTGGTGCTGTCTGACCGCAACATCGCGAAAAACCGTCTGCCGGTGCCTGCACCCATGGCGGTGGGGGCTATCCAGACGCGTCTGGTGGACAAGAGCCTGCGCTGCGATGCCAACATCATCGTTGAAACCGCGAGCGCGCGCGACCCGCACCACTTTGCGGTGCTGTTAGGCTTTGGCGCCACGGCAATCTACCCGTATCTGGCCTACGAAACGCTGGCCCGCCTGGTAGATACCCGCGCGATCGACAAAGACTATCGCGCCGTGATGCTGAACTACCGTAACGGCATCAACAAAGGTCTGTACAAAATCATGTCCAAAATGGGCATTTCGACCATCGCCTCTTACCGCTGCTCGAAGCTGTTTGAAGCGGTCGGCCTGCATGACGACGTCGCCAACCTCTGCTTCCAGGGCGTGATCAGCCGTATCGGCGGCGCCGGTTTTGCTGACTTCCAGCAGGATCTGGTGAACCTGTCGAAACGCGCCTGGCTGGCACGTAAGCCTCTGGAACAGGGCGGCCTGCTGAAATATGTCCACGGGGGTGAGTATCACGCTTATAACCCGGACGTGGTGCGCACGCTGCAACAGGCGGTGCAGAGCGGCGAGTACAGCGATTATCAGCAGTATGCAGAGCTGGTGAATAACCGTCCGGCAGCGACGCTGCGCGATCTCATTGCCCTCAATCCGGGTGATGAAGCGGTCAGCATTGACGAGGTTGAACCCGCGTCTGAGCTGTTCAAACGTTTCGACACCGCGGCGATGTCTATCGGCGCGCTGAGCCCGGAAGCGCACGAAGCGCTGGCGGAAGCCATGAACAGCATCGGCGGCAACTCCAACTCCGGGGAAGGCGGTGAAGATCCGGCCCGCTACGGCACCAATAAAGTGTCCCGTATTAAGCAGGTGGCGTCTGGTCGCTTTGGCGTAACGCCTGCGTACCTGGTTAACGCCGACGTGATTCAGATTAAAGTCGCGCAGGGTGCGAAACCGGGTGAAGGCGGTCAGCTGCCGGGTGATAAAGTCACCCCATACATCGCTAAGCTTCGCTATTCAGTGCCGGGCGTGACGCTGATCTCCCCGCCGCCGCACCACGATATCTACTCTATCGAGGATCTGGCGCAGCTGATTTTCGACCTGAAACAGGTCAACCCGAAAGCGATGATCTCCGTGAAGCTGGTTTCCGAACCGGGCGTTGGCACCATTGCCACCGGTGTGGCGAAAGCTTATGCGGATCTGATCACCATCGCCGGTTACGACGGCGGCACCGGCGCAAGCCCGCTCTCCTCCGTGAAATACGCGGGTTGTCCGTGGGAGCTCGGCCTGGTGGAAACCCAGCAGGCGCTGGTCGCTAACGGCCTGCGTCACAAGATCCGTTTGCAGGTGGACGGCGGACTGAAAACCGGCCTCGACATCATCAAAGCGGCGATTCTGGGAGCGGAAAGCTTCGGCTTTGGTACCGGCCCAATGGTTGCGCTCGGCTGTAAATACCTGCGTATTTGCCACCTGAACAACTGTGCAACGGGCGTTGCTACCCAGGACGAAAAGCTGCGTAAAAATCACTACCACGGCCTGCCGTTCAAAGTGACCAACTACTTTGACTTCATCGCCCGTGAAACCCGCGAGCTGATGGCGCAGCTGGGCGTGAAGCGTCTGGTAGACCTGATTGGCCGTACCGACCTGCTGAAAGAGCTTGAGGGCTTCACGGCCAAGCAGCAGAAGCTGGAGCTGTCTAAGCTGCTGGAAACCGCTCAGCCGCATCCTGGCAAAGCGGTTTACTGTACCGAGAACAACCCGCCGTTCGACAACGGCGTGCTGAACGCACAGCTGCTGCAACAGGCGAAGCCGTATGTGGATGAGAAGCAGAGCAAAACGTTCTGGTTTGATATCCGCAACACCGACCGTTCCGTGGGTGCGTCCCTCTCCGGTTACATCGCGCAAACGCACGGTGACCAGGGTCTGGCGTCGGATCCGATTACCGCGCACTTCAGCGGTACCGCGGGTCAGAGCTTCGGCGTGTGGAACGCAGGCGGGGTTGAGTTATACCTGACCGGCGATGCCAACGACTACGTCGGAAAAGGTATGGCGGGCGGTCTGCTGGCGGTGCGCCCTCCGGTTGGTTCAGCCTTCCGCAGCCATGAAGCGAGCATCATCGGCAATACCTGTCTGTACGGCGCAACTGGCGGTCGTCTGTTTGCCGCGGGCCGTGCGGGCGAACGTTTTGCGGTGCGTAACTCCGGCGCCATCACCGTGGTGGAAGGCATCGGCGATAACGGCTGTGAATACATGACGGGCGGAATTGTGTGCGTCCTGGGTAAAACCGGCGTGAACTTTGGCGCGGGCATGACGGGCGGTTTTGCCTACGTCCTGGATGAAGACGGTGAGTTCCGCAAACGTGTGAACCCGGAGCTGGTGGAAGTGCTGGACGTTGATACGCTGGCCATCCACGAAGAACACCTGCGCGGTTTAATTACCGAACACGTGCAGCATACCGGTTCTTCGCGCGGCGAAGAGCTCCTGGCCAACTGGCCGGCGTTCTCTGCGAAATTCGCGCTGGTGAAGCCGAAGTCCAGCGATGTTAAAGCCCTGTTGGGTCACCGTAGTCGTAGCGCAGCAGAGCTGCGCGTGCAGGCGCAGTAAGGAATTCAGATGAGCCAGAACGTTTACCAGTTTATCGACCTTCAGCGTGTTGATCCGCCAAAGAAACCGCTGAAGATCCGTAAAATTGAATTTGTTGAAATCTATGAGCCGTTTTCAGAAGGCCAGGCCAAAGCACAGGCAGACCGCTGCCTGTCCTGCGGTAACCCTTACTGCGAATGGAAGTGTCCGGTCCATAACTACATCCCGAACTGGCTGAAGCTGGCCAACGAAGGGCGTATTTTTGAAGCCGCCGAGCTGTCTCATCAGACCAACACCCTGCCGGAAGTGTGCGGCCGCGTATGCCCTCAGGATCGTCTGTGTGAAGGCTCCTGTACGCTGAACGACGAGTTTGGCGCGGTAACCATCGGCAACATCGAACGCTATATCAACGATAAAGCGTTCGAGATGGGCTGGCGCCCGGATATGACCGGTGTGCGTCAAACCGACAAGCGCGTAGCGATTATCGGCGCGGGCCCGGCAGGCCTGGCCTGTGCGGACGTGCTGACCCGTAACGGCGTGAAGGCGGTGGTCTTTGATCGCCACCCGGAGATTGGCGGCCTGCTGACCTTCGGTATCCCGGCCTTCAAGCTGGAGAAAGAGGTGATGACCCGCCGCCGCGAAATCTTCACCGGCATGGGCATTGAGTTCAAACTCAACACCGAAGTGGGCCGCGACGTGCAGCTCGACGACCTGCTGAAAGATTACGACGCCGTGTTCCTGGGCGTAGGCACTTATCAGTCCATGCGCGGTGGTCTGGAGAACGAAGATGCGCCAGGCGTGTACGACGCGCTGCCGTTCCTGATTGCGAATACCAAACAGCTAATGGGCTACGGCGAGACCGCCGATGAGCCGTTCGTCAGCATGGAAGGCAAACGCGTGGTGGTGCTGGGCGGCGGTGATACCGCGATGGACTGCGTGCGTACCTCCATTCGCCAGAATGCGGCGCATGTCATCTGTGCCTACCGTCGTGACGAAGAGAACATGCCGGGCTCTAAGCGCGAAGTGAAAAACGCACGTGAAGAGGGCGTCGAGTTCCAGTTCAACATCCAGCCTCTGGGTATTGAAGTGAATGCCAACGGTAAAGTGAGCGGCGTGAAGATGGCGCGCACGGAGATGGGTGCGCCAGATGCGAAAGGCCGTCGTCGCGCGGAGATCGTGGCCGGTTCTGAACACGTGATCCCGGCTGACGCCGTGGTGATGGCGTTTGGTTTTCGTCCTCACAGCATGGAGTGGCTGGCGAAGCACAGCGTAGAGCTGGACTCTCAAGGCCGCATCATTGCGCCAGAAGGCAGCGATAACGCGTTCCAGACCAGCAACCCGAAAATCTTCGCCGGTGGCGACATCGTTCGCGGCTCTGACCTGGTGGTCACGGCGATTGCTGAAGGCCGTAAAGCGGCTGACGGGATCATGAACTTCCTGGAAGTGTAAGCCCCTCTGACTCCCCGGCAGAAGCATAAAGCGGAACGCTGGGGAGCCTGTTTTCAGTAGCCTACCCTTAAGTTAATGGTGCCTTTTTAAGCAAAAAAGCAGCGTAAATCCCGACGTAAACGTTTGCTTTCATGAAAAAAATGTATATTATGCGGCGGATTTTTTGGCCAAAATTCAAGGAGGCGTTGTGTCGCAAGATAACAATTATAGCCAGGGCCCCGTCCCTCTGGCGGCGCGGAAAGGCGTGGTTCCACTCACTTTTGTGATGTTAGGGCTAACGTTTTTTTCCGCCAGCATGTGGACCGGAGGCACGCTCGGTACCGGTCTTTCCTATAATGATTTCTTCCTTGCAGTTCTCTTCGGCAATCTCCTCCTCGGTATTTACACTGCTTTTCTTGGCTACATTGGCGCAAAAACCGGCCTCTCAACCCATCTTCTTGCGCGTTACTCTTTCGGTATAAAAGGTTCCTGGCTTCCCTCCATGCTTTTAGGCGGTACGCAGGTAGGATGGTTTGGCGTCGGCGTAGCGATGTTTGCCATCCCGGTGAGTAAAGCCACGGGCATCGACGTGAACATCCTGATTGCGGTTTCCGGCCTGTTGATGACGTTAACCATTTTTTTTGGCATCTCGGCACTGACGATTTTATCCATCATCGCCGTACCCGCTATCGTCATCCTGGGTAGCTATTCCGTCTGGCTGGCGGTGGACGGCGTGGGAGGATTGGACCACCTCAAATCCATTGTGCCGCAGACGCCGCTCAACTTTTCCAGCGCGCTGGCGCTGGTCGTAGGCTCGTTTATCAGCGCAGGCACGCTGACCGCCGACTTCGTCCGCTTTGGCCGCAATGCCAAAGGTGCCGTTCTGGTGGCGATGGTGGCATTTTTCCTTGGCAACTCGCTGATGTTTATCTTCGGTGCGGCAGGCGCTGCCGCCGTAGGACAGGCCGATATTTCTGACGTGATGATCGCCCAGGGACTGCTGCTGCCGGCCATTGTCGTTCTTGGCCTGAATATCTGGACCACCAATGACAACGCGCTGTACGCCTCTGGTTTGGGTTTCGCCAATATTACTGGCCTTTCCAGCCGTACGCTGTCGGTGGTTAATGGCATTATCGGTACGCTGTGCGCGCTGTGGCTATACAACAACTTCGTTGGCTGGCTCACCTTTTTGTCGGCAGCGATTCCGCCGATTGGCGGGGTGATTATCGCCGACTACCTGATTAATCGCCGCCGCTATGCCAGCTTCGACCACGCAAAATTTGTGTCCGTTAACTGGATTGCCATTTTCTCGGCCGCCCTGGGTGTTGCTGCCGGGCACTACATTCCGGGAATTGTCCCCGTTAACGCAGTATTGGGTGGCGTCTTCAGCTATTTGGTGTTAAACCCATTCGCCAAACGTACCCTTGCTAATCCTTCGGAGGTTTCCCATGCAGAATAATTCCCTCACTATCCGTCAGGCCCGTTTGCAGGGGCAAGAGGGTTTATGGCAAATCACGATTGAGGATGGACGCTTCAGCCGTATCGATCCTCAGGAAACCGCCTCTGCGCCAGTCGGTCAGGTGCTGGACGCCGAATGCGGGCTGGTTATCCCTCCTTTCATCGAGCCGCATATCCATCTGGATACAACGCAAACGGCGGGTGAACCGAACTGGAACCAGTCCGGCACGCTTTTCGAGGGAATCGAGCGCTGGGCCGAACGCAAGGCGATGCTTACCCACGAAGACGTTAAAACTCGCGCGATGCAGACCCTGAAGTGGCAAATCGCCAACGGCATTCAGTACGTACGTACACACGTTGACGTCTCGGACCCCACCCTTACGGCACTGAAAGCCATGCTGGAGGTGAAGCAGGAAGTCGCCCCGTGGGTCGATATGCAAATTGTGGCATTCCCGCAGGAAGGCATTCTTTCTTATCCGAACGGTGAAGAACTGCTTGAGGAAGCCGTGCGTTTAGGGGCGGATGTCATCGGCGCAATCCCCCACTTTGAATTTACGCGTGAATATGGCGTTGAGTCGCTGCATAAAACGTTTTCCCTGGCCAGAAAGTACGACCGACTGATCGATGTCCACTGTGATGAAATTGATGATGAACAATCGCGCTTCGTTGAAACCGTTGCCGCACTGGCACATCGTGACGGAATGGGTTCACGCGTGACCGCCAGCCATACCACGGCGATGCACTCCTATAATGGCGCGTATACGTCCCGACTGTTCCGCCTGTTAAAAATGTCAGGCATTAACTTCGTGGCAAACCCGCTGGTTAACACGCATTTGCAGGGCCGTTTCGATACCTATCCCAAACGCCGAGGCATCACACGCGTCAAAGAAATGCTGGAAGCGGAGATCAACGTCTGCTTTGGTCATGACGACGTTTTCGATCCGTGGTATCCGCTGGGAACCGCGAATATGCTTCAGGTTCTGCATATGGGGCTGCACGTTTGCCAACTGATGGGTTACGGGCAAATAAATGATGGGCTTAACCTGATCACTACCCACAGCGCGAAAACGCTCGATTTGCAGGACTATGGCGTGCGCGTTGGGAATACAGCAAACCTGGTGATTCTCCCGGCAGAGAATGGGTTTGATGCAGTTCGTCGCCAGACGCCGGCACGATACTCTGTTCGCCACGGCAAGGTGATTGCCGAGACGGTGCCCAGCCAGACAACCTTGCACCTGACGCAGCCGGAAGCGGTGACGTTTAAGCGCCAGAATATCGAATAACATTGCCGGATGGCGGCTGCGCCTTATCCGGCCTGCAAATTACGTTATGCCCGCAGGCCTGATAAGCGAAGCGCCATCAGGCCTATAAACTACGTATCCAGCAAGCGGGCGCGTACCTTCACCACGACTTTCTTTATCTCGCCTGGCTCAAGGATTGCGCATCCTGGCTTATGTGGCTCTCCCGGCATAAATACGGCGCACATCCCCGGCCGGAGGGTGACACACTGTTCACCTGCAATCTCACTGCACAACTGATAATCTTCTTCAGGATGAAAATCTTCACGCTGGCGTGCCGAGCCCGTCACGCCAAAGAGGATGCGCTCTTCTCCCGTCAATAACACCTGGATATCAATATATTGCTCATGCAGTTCCGCTTTCTTCTGGTCTGGAAACTGCGTGGCAAACGTCATCACGTTCATGAAGATATCCTCACCGCGAAGCTCATAACGTCCTGCCGCTTTTTCCAGCGGACGGGCAGCCAGCGCGAGGGTTAGCGCCTCCAGAAGAACGGGATGCAACCCCGTGGAGGGAAGCGTCCGAATCTCACCAAAAAACATCATCTTTCTCCCTGAGCTAACAGCGCCGCGCCCAGTAAGCCCGCATCGTGTCGATAGTGCGCGGCGGTTAATTCAACGTGATAAACAGAAGGATGCTCCTCAAGATACGCGCGGACCCGCGCCAGATACCCTCCTGCCAGCCCGATGCTGCCGCCAATCACCACGCGCTGGCAGTCCATCACCGCTTTCGTGTCGGCAATAAGCCGCGCCAGTACCTGTGCAGAACGTTGGACCAGTTCCGCCGCCTGTTTATTTCCCTCTGCCGCGCGCGCAAAAATCGTTTTTGCATCGCATCCTGCAAGCTCTCCCCTGGCTGCGGCGGCAATACCGCGACCAGACGCGATGGCTTCCACGCACCCCACGCGACCACAGCCGCATTGCGGGCCGTTTGGATCGGCGAGCGTATGCCCAAGATGCCCTGCCAGTCCGCCGCTTCCGGTCACGAGTTTCCCGTTACTGACTACGCCGCCCCCCACGCCCGTTGAAACAGTCAGGAATACCATGTCTTTAATTTCCTTCGCACTAACGTGATATTCCGCCCATGCCGCAGCCTGAGCATCATTGATCGCCAGGGTCGGCAAACCAGCAATGTCTTCGAGCGTCTGCACCAGCGGAAAATGGTGCAATCCTCCGAGATTTTGCGGGTTAATCGCCAGCAGATTGCCGTCCTGAATGATTCCGGTTGAGGCAATGGCCGCACGCGTTGCCTGGGTCTGTAACGGCTTGACCAGCTCAGCCAGCGCCTCACGCAGCGCGTCAGGCGTCTTACTGGCGGGCGTAGGGCATTCGCGTCGCGCGTGGATCTGTAAACCGTCATCCACCAGGGCGGCGGCAAGTTTAGTTCCACCTATGTCTATCGCCAGTGTCGTCATAGCACCGCCCCGCTCGGAAATGTTTTTATCCCGTTGTGACATACTTCATCCCTTACGAATGTGCCCGGTACAGGTCCGGGCAAGCGGATTAACTTTTGCTTTTCGCTAAAGCGCTTTTATCGCCGCCAAACGGGACGGCTCCGCTGAAAGGTTTACCGTCAATAGCGTCATGCGTACGCAGGGCTTCTGGCCTGATCCAGCGCTGAACGCGGGAGGGCATATCCAGACCAATAAGCAAGATCACCACAAACGTCAGGCCAAAGGAGAGCGATCCCAGGGCCGTGCCCAGCGCCATATCCTGCGACAGCAGCGCGCCAATCACCGGGGCAATCGCGCCGCCCAACGCGCCAACGTTGTAGGTAAAGCCCAGACCCGCCGCACGCTGGTCGGTATCGAAATAGCCGCCGATGAGTTTGGGTAAGATCCCGGAGATCCCCTGCCCCAGCATCTGCTGGAAAAAGAGTAACAAGCCCAACACCCAGACATTGGCGCCGCCGATCGCAAAGACGGGAACAATCAGGAGCTGTGAGGCCAACAGGCTACAGACATAGGCCTTGCGGGTGCCAAGCCAGTCACCGAGAAAACCACCCACGCAGCAGCCTACTGCCGCGCCGAAGCCGCTAAAGAACAGCACCTTCGCCACCGTTGAGGGATCATAGGCCAGGTCGGTTTTCAGATAAGTGGGTAATAGCGCCTGAATCGGCCAGGAGTAGAGAAAGGCGAAGAGCACGACAACCATCAACGTGACGCCCGTCGGCCAGCGTTTACCGCTGCTTTGCACCATAAAGCTGATAAAGACGATGGCGCAAAGCAGGCCGAGAATAACGACCAGCCCCGCGTTGTTGAGTTCGCCTGCAAAACAGAACCACAGCGCCGTACCGGCAAACAGCGTCATCGCCATATTGATGACGCGGTATTTGCCGCGATACAGAATATCAACCATGGTGCGCACCGGGGCTTTGCCTTCGTGCTTCGCTTTCCAGTCCTCAGCTTCCGGAATATTTTTCCGCAGCCACAGGGCAAAGACGATGGGCAGAATGCCGATAAAGAACAGCGCCCGCCAGCCCCAGACGGGCACGACAAGGCTGTAGACCTGGGCCGCAACCACGGCGCCGACGGAGAAACCGGAAATCAGAAAACCACTCGCCTTGTTGCGCAGGTGCTTTGGCCAGCTTTCAATTACATAGGTTGCGCTGGAGCCATATTCCCCCGCCATCCCCATGCCTATCACCATGCGGGCGATAAACAGGGTGACGTAACCCGGCGCAAAACCGCAGGCCAGCGTACCGCAGGAAAAGAGCACGATGCTGGTGATCATCGCCAGCTTGCGGCCATAGCGGTCGCCCATGGCGCCCAGCAGCAGGCCGCCGAACCAGCGCGATATAAAGGCCGCCGAAATCAGGCTCGCCGCTTCCACTGTCGTCAGGGCAAACTCGCTTTTTATTTCTGTCAGGACTAAGGCTATCAATACAAAATCGAAGCCATCAAGCAGATATCCCAGCCAGGCGGCGGAGAAGGCGCGCCACTGAGGACGGGTAAGATGGCGGTACCACGGGATGCTTTGGGTAGACTTACTCATTTCACTCTCCCGACGATTTCTCTGTCGTTTTGCCGGATGGCGGCTGCGCCCCCGGCGATGTGTTAGCGTTTTTCCGCCATTAGCTGCTCCGCCAGCGCTTTCAGCGCTGGCACGAATTTTTCATCCACAGGGGCAAACGGCTTACGGCACAGCGGCCCGGATACCACGTCCATATAGTGCAGAACCGTTTTCAGACCACGGAACACCCCGGCTTTAATCAGCAGATCGATCACCGTGTTGCATTCGCTTTGCAGGCGCTGTGCGGTGGCGTTATCCCCTTCACGAACCGCTTTAGCGATCGCCTGGTAGCGCCAGCCCATAATGTTGTAGGTGCTGCCGATCCCCCCGTCCGCGCCGGCCAGCAGGCCGGAGGCGAAGATCTCGTCATAGCCGTTGTAGAGCACCAGATCCGGATGTTCACGACGGATCTGCTCCATCTGGAAGAGATCGCCGGAGGTTTGCTTCAGCGCGCCGACGCCAGGCAGCGTTACCAGCGTGTTGATCTGATCCAGCGTTAACTTAACGCCGCTTAGCGCAGGGATGTTATAAACCACCATCGGCAACCCCTCCGCGGAGTCAATAATTGCACGGTAATGATCGCAATGTTCTTCAAAGCTAAAGGGATAGTAAAACGGTGTGACGGCGGACACAGCGTCAAAACCGACGCGGGCGGCGGCCATGGCTAACTGCTGGCTTTCCGCCGTGCTGACGCAGCCAACATGGGCGATGAGCGTGATTTTCCCCTTCGCCTCTTCCGCCACAATCTCCATCACCTGCTCTCGTTCCGAAAGGCTCTGTACAAAGGCCTCTCCCGTTGAACCGCCGACGTACAGCCCATCGATACCCTGTTCAATATTGAACCGCACCAGACGGCGCAGGCTTTCTTTATCCAGCATCTGCTCAGAGTTAAACGGGGTCAGGAGTGCGGCCATTACGCCGCGTAATTGCGTTGCCATAGTTACCTCAATCGATCGTGTGTTTATTATAACGACATACCTTTATACCTGTTATACCAGATCAATTAAGCAGCAGTAGAATACAGAACGCTTATATTGCGATCTGCTTCACTAAAGGATCGTTATTTTTTGGCTTTTGAATGCTGGCCGAAAGCGTGCCAGGTGGCGGAGACGCTGTTAAGGTGAGTTTGCAACGCCCGATCCGCTTCATCGGGATCGCGGCGGCGGATCGCATCCACAATTGCGATATGCTGGCGATAGCTGACTTCATTATGCTGATAAAGCTCTGCGTCCGGCACTTTAGGACGCGCCGCAATTAACCAGTCAAGCAGCGCAACGTGGATCGCATTGAAGATCGGATTGCCGGGGATCTCCGCCAGCACGCGGTGAAAATCGACATCGGAACGAATAAATAGCGTGTTGTCATCCAGGGACTGGCTGTTGATCTCCAGGGCTTTTGTGAGCTGCGCAATCTGATCGTCAGTGGCATATTCTGCGGCATAACGAACAAGGCTGGATTCAAAGAACAGGCGAAGCTGCTCGAAATGGGCAATACCGCCGGGCTGGGTCAGAAAGTCTTTCGCCATTCCCGACAATTCACTGATGATGGTATCGGCAGACGGCATGGTTACGCGGGCACGTTCACCGTTGTTAATCTGCACCAGCCCTTTACGCTTTAGCGCCGCCAGCGCTTCGCGCACCGAGGGGCGACCCACGTTGAAGAACTCCATCAGTTCGCGCTCGGAGGGTAACTGCTCTCCCTGGGCAAATTCCTTCCGACGGATCATCTGCTCCAGCTCTTCTTCCACCATATCAGACAGTTTTTTGCGCGCCAGCGGCCGACGGCGCAGGCTGCGACCAATGGTTTCATCAGAGTTTTCAGCTTTAAGATCAGTCGGTTTCATTGCAGTCCGGTGCCATTGAAGGAAAACAGTTCATCATAACACAGGAAATTAGAGGGGGCGAAAAGGGACCGAAAGCAAAACAGGCCCGTCGGGCCTGTTTGTTTATTTCACAACGCGCAGTGCGGGACGACCACCGCGTGGTGGTGGCTCGTCATCCGGATCGGTGTCGTCATTATGATCGGGTTTATCGCCATCGATGACAGACATTACCGTGTCGCTTTCGCGTTCATCGGATGCCTCATCATCATTCAGGCTGGCAACCTCTTCATCATAAGCCGCTTCCGGCTCAAACATGGTGCCCGCACCGTTTTCACGGGCGTAGATAGCCAGCACAGCTGCCAGCGGCACGGAAACCTGACGCGGCACGCCGCCGAAGCGCGCATTAAAGCGCACTTCGTCGTTCGCCAGCTCCAGGTTACCCACTGCGCGTGGCGCAATATTCAGTACAATCTGTCCGTCGCGCGCGTATTCCATTGGAACCAGCACGCCCGGCAACGTCACATCCACAACCAGGTGCGGCGTGAGCTGGTTATCCAGCAGCCATTCATAGAAGGCGCGCAGCAGATACGGACGGCGTGGTGAAAGTTGTGACATTTCCACAGTCATTAGCCTCGGCCGAGACGCATTTCACGTTCCGGTTCAGTTAAAGATGCCAGGAAAGAGTCGCGTTCAAAGACGCGAGTCATATAGCCTTTCAGCTCTTTCGCGCCAGGGCCGCTGAACTCTACGCCCAGGGTTGGCAGACGCCACAGCAACGGAGCCAGGTAGCAATCCACCAGGCTGAACTCGTCGCTCAGGAAGAAAGGCTTTTGACCAAAGACTGGCGCGATTGCCAGCAGCTCTTCACGCAGCTGTTTACGTGCAGCATCCGCTTCAGAAGAGGAACCGTTGACGATAACGTTCATCAGCGAGTACCAGTCTTTCTCGATACGCTGCATGTACAGGCGGCTTTCACCACGCGCAACAGGATAAACAGGCATCAGCGGCGGATGCGGGAAACGCTCATCCAGGTATTCCATAATGATACGGGATTCCCACAGGGTCAGCTCGCGATCCACCAGCGTCGGTACGCTTTGGCTCGGGTTGAGATCGATCAGATCCTGAGGCGGGTTATCCTTTTCCACATGCTCGATCTCAAAACTGACACCCTTCTCGGCCAGCACGATACGAACCTGATGGCTATAAATGTCAGTAGGACCAGAAAACAGCGTCATTACCGAACGTTTGTTGGCAGCGACAGCCATGAAAACCTCCAGGTATATTCAGAATTTTTACTGCTACCAGCCCAACGGGGCCAGCCAGATGATGTATCGCCCATCCCAGAGAAGACACATTGTTCAAGAATCGAACAAAAATCGAGTATTCACCGATATTTGGGCAGAAAATTGGATGATAGTTTACCAGATTTTGATGGCTTTGTGGTGAGGGGATTCCGGAAATGTGGAAAAAGAGAAGATATATGAAATGTTACTGTGGATAACCTGCGCATTATCCATAAAAAAACCCGCCGAAGCGGGTTTTTCGCCAATCGTTCTGCGTAAGCAGAATGGATTAACGTTTGGAGAACTGTGGACGACGACGTGCTTTACGCAGACCCACTTTCTTACGTTCAACCTGACGAGCGTCACGAGTAACGAAGCCAGCTTTACGCAGTTCAGAACGCAGGGATTCGTCGTACTCCATCAGCGCGCGGGTGATACCGTGACGGATCGCACCTGCCTGACCGGAGATACCACCACCTTTAACGGTGATGTACAGATCCAGTTTTTCTACCATATCAACCAGTTCCAGCGGCTGGCGAACTACCATGCGGGCAGTTTCGCGACCGAAGTATTGTTCCAGAGAACGCTGGTTGATTACGATTTTACCACTGCCCGGTTTGATGAAAACGCGAGCTGCGGAACTTTTGCGGCGACCAGTGCCGTAGTATTGATTTTCAGCCATTGCCTATAATCCCGATTAGATGTCAAGAACTTGCGGTTGCTGTGCCGCGTGGTTGTGCTCGTTGCCTGCGTAAACTTTCAGTTTACGGAACATAGCACGACCCAGCGGGCCTTTTGGCAGCATGCCTTTAACCGCGATTTCAATCACACGCTCAGGACGGCGGGCAATCATCTCTTCAAAGGTCGCTTCTTTGATACCACCGATGTGGCCGGTGTGGTGGTAGTACATTTTGTCAGTACGCTTGTTGCCGGTAACAGCAACTTTGTCAGCGTTCAGAACGATGATGTAATCACCGGTATCAACGTGCGGAGTGTATTCCGCTTTATGCTTACCGCGCAGGCGACGAGCCAGTTCAGTAGCCAGACGGCCCAGAGTTTTACCGGTCGCGTCAACAACATACCAGTCGCGCTGTACGGTTTCTGGTTTAGCTGTAAAAGTTTTCATTAAAAGCTTACCCAAATAATAAGTTACACGTTGGTGAACACCCAAACGTTTAGTCAGTTGAGGTTCACACGACAAAGTCCGGCAAACCTACCCCTTCGAATAGCACATGCCGACACATAGAAAGTTTCGGGAAAAAAACCTTCTCGTAACGTGGGGTCGCAAGATTATAGAGAAGTTGAGGTCAAAGATCGACCCTTAAATGTGATTTGGAATGGGTTTTTCGGGGTCAGGTATTGTGCGGTCTGGTGCCCTCACCCCCAGCCCCTCTCCCACGGGGAGAGGGGAGCATTTATTACGGCATATGCTCACGCTTGAGGTACTCTTCGCTCTGCATCTCTTGCAGGCGCGACAGGCAGCGCTGGAACTCAAACTTCAGGCGCTCGCCCTGATAAACCTCATATAAAGGCACCTCGGCGCTGACCACCAGCTTAACGTGGCGCTCGTAAAACTCATCTACCAGCGCGATGAAGCGGCGCGCTTCGCTCTCCATGAGTGGGGTCATAACGGGCACATCCCACAACATAACGGTATGGAACAGACGCGAAAGTGCAATGTAGTCATGCTGGCTGCGGGCGTCCACGCAGAGCGTTGCAAACGAGACGGCCAGCGTCTGGTTTTCTACGCCAAGCGTCGGCAACGGACGATGATTAATCTCCAGCGCTGGCGCGTTACCCCGCGGCGCGCCCGCCAGCGCCAGCCACAGTTTATCCATCTCGCGGGCTGTGTCGGCGTTCAATGGCGAAAGCCACAGGTGTGCCTGCGTTAATGTGCGCAGACGATAATCGACGCCGGCATCGACGTTCATGATGTCGCAGTGCTGTTTGATAGCATCAATGGCCGGCAGGAAACGTGCCCGCTGGAGACCATTGCGATAAAGCTCATCCGGCGGGATATTGGAGGTCGCCACCAGAGTGATCCCACGCGCAAACAGCGCTTTCATGAGGCCCCCCAGCAGCATGGCATCCGTAATATCGGAAACAAAGAACTCGTCGAAGCAGAGCACGTCCGTTTCCGCCTTAAAGCGATCGGCCACAATGTCCAGCGGGTCGGTTTCGCCCTGGAGCGCCGTCAGCTCTTCATGGACCCGCAGCATAAAACGGTGAAAGTGCAGGCGCTGCTTACGCGTGCCGGGCAGGCTCTGGTAGAACATGTCCATCAGCCAGGTCTTACCCCGCCCAACGCCGCCCCACATATATAAGCCACGAACCGGTGCGTTTACCGTGGGCTCTTTTTTGCCCAGTAAACGGCCGAATGCCGCCTTCAGCCCACTGCTCTGCACCGCATCGGCGGGTTTCGCCAGAAGTTCCTGATAAATCGTGTCCAGGCGGTTAACCGCTTCACGCTGGACATCATCCGGCTGGTGTGTGCCCTCGCTCAGGGCCAGTTGGTAACGCGATGAAGGGGACAGGTTTTGCATGATGTTGTTGTTATTCCTTTAGTTAAACCTCACCAGCGCGCGTGGCTGATGAAAAAAAGGCCGTTCTACACTACGCGATGATACGTCAGGATTCCACTTCTGCGGAAATAGCGGTTATAGTGGCATAATCAGGCACAGGCAGGAGCCGAGCCAACACCCTACGGAACAACAAGACAACGGGAGAAGTTCATGACCTGGGAATATGCGCTAATCGGTTTAGTCGTCGGCATCATCATTGGTGCTGTGGCCATGCGTTTCGGTAACCGCAAATTGCGTCAGCAGCAGTCACTGCAATACGAACTGGAAAAGAACAAAGCTGAACTGGAAGAATATCGCGAAGAGCTGGTCAGCCACTTTGCCCGTAGCGCTGAGCTGCTGGACAACATGGCGACAGATTATCGCCAGCTCTACCAGCACATGGCGAAAAGCTCCAGCAGCCTGCTGCCGGAAATGACCGCGGAAACCAACCCCTTCCGCAATCGTCTGGCTGATTCTGAAGCCGGTAACGATCAGGCTCCGGTTCAGATGCCACGCGACTATTCAGACGGCGCGTCCGGCCTGCTGCGCGGTGGCGTAAAACGCGATTAATCGCACAACCTGAATAAATTTTACGGGCGTACCTTATGCGCCCGTCCTTTCTTCCCGTCCCCAGCTATTATTTAGTCAAACACCTCATTGTTCAGCGGTTGAAAATTCAATAACATCAAGATGTTTTTGGGGCCGTTCTTTTTCATTCCAGGATACGAGAGTCAGCATCAATGAAGAAAAAAAACCAGCTGTTGAGCGCCTTAGCGTTAAGTGTCGGGTTATCTCTCTCGGCGTCCTTCCCCGCCAGTGCGGCACTGCCTTCGCAGGTGCCTGGACAAGAAGCCATTCCCAGCCTTGCGCCGATGCTTGAAAAAGTCCTGCCTGCGGTAGTCAGCGTTCAGGTGGAAGGGACGGCACGCCAAAGCCAGCGTATTCCTGAAGAGCTGAAGAAATATTTTGGCGAAGACGCGCCGGATCAGCAGGCTCAGCCGTTTGAAGGCCTGGGCTCAGGGGTGATTATCGACGCGGCTAAGGGCTATATCCTGACCAATAACCACGTGATCAGCCAGGCCGATAAAATCAGCGTTCAGCTGAACTATGGTCGGGAGTTTGACGCCAAACTGATCGGCGGTGACGATCAGAGTGATATCGCCCTGCTACAGGTGCAAAACCCCAGCAACCTGACCCAGATCGCCATTGCAGATTCCGATAAGCTGCGCGTCGGTGATTTTGCCGTCGCGGTCGGTAACCCGTTCGGTTTAGGCCAGACCGCCACCTCCGGGATTGTCTCCGCCCTGGGGCGCAGCGGCCTGAATCTCGAAGGGCTGGAAAACTTCATCCAGACCGATGCCTCCATCAACCGGGGCAACTCCGGCGGTGCGCTGCTTAATCTGAACGGTGAGCTGATCGGCATCAACACCGCTATCCTCGCGCCAGGCGGCGGTAGCATCGGGATTGGTTTTGCCATTCCGAGTAACATGGCGAAAACCCTGTCTCAACAGCTGATTCAGTTTGGCGAGGTTAAGCGCGGTCTGCTGGGCATCAAAGGCATGGAGATGAGCGCCGATATCGCCAAAGCCTTTAAGCTCAACGTCCAGCGCGGGGCGTTTGTCAGCGAAGTGCTTCCCAACTCAGGCTCTGCGAAAGCGGGCGTGAAATCCGGCGACATTATTGTCAGCCTGAACGATAAACCGCTGAGCAGCTTCGCTGAATTACGATCACGTATTGCCACCACGGAGCCGGGCGCTAAAGTGAAGCTGGGCCTGATCCGTGAGGGCAAACCGCTGACCGTGGAAGTGACGCTGGACAAGAGCACCTCCTCTTCCGCCAGCGCAGAACAGATCTCCCCTGCTCTACAGGGCGCTACGCTGAGCGACGGTCAGCTTAAAAACGGCACGAAAGGCATTACCGTCACTACCGTTGAGAAGAGCAGCCCGGCCGCGCAGGCAGGTTTACATCAGGACGACGTGATCGTGGGCGTGAACCGCACTCGCGTGCAGTCTATTGCCGAAATGCGTAAGGTGCTGGAGAGTAAACCGGCGGTCATTGCCCTGCAAATTATCCGAGGCAACGACACCCTCTACATTTTACTGCGTTAACCATTTGCGACTCCGGACATCGCCGCTGCGTGTGATGTCCGGATAACTCATGTTATGCTGCAAACCGTTCCTTTTTTAACGACACACGCATCATGCTTTTAAAGCTCTTTCGTTCAATTGTCATTGGTTTGATCGTTGCCGGTCTGCTGCTGGTGGCTATGCCATCTTTACGCCAGTTCAACAAACTGTCGGCTCCTCAGTTCGACAGCACGGATGAAACGCCTGCGACGTACAATCAGGCGGTACGCCGTGCCGCCCCCGCCGTGGTTAACGTCTATAACCGCGGGCTTAACAGTTCCGCTCATAACCAGCTGGAGATCCGCACGCTCGGTTCCGGTGTGATCATGGATGACCGGGGCTACATCATCACCAATAAACACGTCATTAACGATGCCGACCAGATTATCGTCGCCTTACAGGATGGCCGCGTGTTTGAAGCCCTGCTGGTGGGGTCGGACAGCCTTACCGACCTGGCGGTGCTGAAGATCAACGCCACGGGCGGTCTGCCGACTATCCCGATTAATCGCAAACGCACGCCGCACATCGGCGATGTGGTGCTGGCGATCGGTAACCCGTACAACCTGGGCCAGACCATCACTCAGGGGATCATCAGCGCGACCGGTCGAATCGGCCTGAACCCGTCAGGGCGACAGAACTTCCTGCAAACCGATGCCTCGATCAACCACGGTAACTCCGGCGGTGCGCTGGTGAACTCTCTCGGCGAACTGATGGGCATTAACACCCTCTCGTTCGACAAGAGCAACGACGGCGAAACGCCGGAAGGGATTGGCTTTGCCATTCCGTTCCAGCTGGCGACCAAGATCATGGACAAGCTGATCCGTGATGGCCGCGTGATCCGTGGCTACATCGGTATTGGCGGGCGTGAAATCGCGCCGATGCATACGCAGGGCGGTGGTATCGATCAGATCCAGGGGATTGTGGTCAACGAAGTGGCGCCTGGCGGCCCGGCGGCCAACGCAGGTATCCAGGTGAACGACGTTATCCTTTCCGTCAACGGTACGCCAGCGGTCTCTGCGCTGGAAACCATGGACCAGGTGGCTGAGATTCGCCCGGGCTCCATCATCCCTGTTGAAGTCATGCGTAATGACAAGAAGCTGACGATTCAGGTCACCATCCAGGAATACCCGGCCACTAACTGACGGGCATAAAAAAACGGAGCTTAACGCTCCGTTTTTTTTACCGGGATAAGATCACTTGTTAACGAATTCTTCGCCCAGCGTAATGTCTTTCTTCAGCGTATCCAGCATGCCTTCCATCGCGTTTTGCTCAAACGCGCTCAGCGTGCCGATAGACTTACGCTCTTCAACACCGTTTTTACCCAGCAGCAGCGGCTGAGAGAAGAAGCGCGCGTGTTCACCGTCGCCTTCAACATAGGCGCATTCAACAACGCCTTTTTCGCCCTGCAACGCGCGAACCAGAGACAGGCCGAAACGTGCCGCCGCCTGGCCCATAGACAGGGTTGCAGAACCGCCACCCGCCTTCGCTTCCACCACTTCGGTGCCTGCGTTCTGAATACGTTTGGTCAGATCAGCCACTTCCTGCTCGGTGAAGCTCACGCCCGGGATCTGCGACAGCAGAGGCAGGATGGTCACGCCAGAATGACCGCCGATAACCGGCACTTCCACTTCCGTTGGCTGCTTGCCTTTCAGCTCAGCCACGAAGGTATTGGAGCGGATGATATCCAGCGTAGTTACGCCGAACAGTTTGTTCTTGTCGTAAACGCCCGCTTTCTTCAGCACTTCTGCTGCGATAGCAACGGTGGTGTTCACCGGGTTGGTGATGATCCCGATGCACGCTTTCGGGCAGGTTTCAGCAATCTGCTGAACCAGGTTTTTCACGATGCCCGCGTTGACGTTGAACAGGTCTGAACGATCCATACCCGGTTTACGCGCAACACCCGCGGAGATCAGCACCACGTCGGCACCCTGCAACGCAGGACGCGCATCTTCACCGGAGAAGCCTTTGATTTTCACAGCTGTCGGGATGTGGCTCAGGTCAACCGCCACACCTGGGGTTACCGGAGCAATATCGTACAGGGAGAGTTCTGAGCCTGAAGGCAGTTGGGTTTTCAGTAGTAGGGCAAGCGCCTGGCCGATACCACCAGCAGCGCCGAGGACTGCGACTTTCATCCTAAACTCCTTATTATGGTTAACTTAAGTATCTGTAACTCCGTTGCGGCGACCATAATTCAGCACGTCATTAATTACAATTTTCATCGCTAAAGAATTTGAGGTCGCACGTCTTTCGCCTTCACCTGAATACTATCGGGATGCAGGCAACAACGAATTAAGAGGGGGTTACAATACACCCTGCCACGCCACCAAAACAACATCATTTTGATAACATTTAATTTACTTTTAAGCTTATTTGCGCGGCGTGACCCAGGCATGTTTTCCGATAACGAAATCTGATAAAATCTCTCCCTTTCATAACATTATTTCAGCCTGGTGCCAGGTAGATAATTTGCATAAAAATTCATCCACATGCATAATAATGTTGTTTCTATCGTCATATTCCGGGTGACTTATGCGAAGCTCGTCTAAGCAAGAAGAATTAGTAAAGGCGTTTAAAGCGCTACTAAAAGAAGAGAAATTCAGTTCTCAGGGAGAAATTGTTCAGGCGTTGCAGGAACAAGGCTTCGACAACATCAACCAGTCGAAGGTCTCTCGCATGTTAACCAAGTTTGGTGCGGTGCGTACGCGCAACGCCAAAATGGAAATGGTTTATTGCCTGCCTGCTGAACTTGGCGTGCCAACGACCTCCAGCCCGCTGAAAAACCTGGTTCTGGACATCGACTATAACGATGCCGTGGTCGTGATCCACACCAGCCCGGGCGCAGCCCAGCTGATTGCCCGCCTGCTGGACTCGCTGGGTAAAGCAGAGGGGATCCTCGGGACCATCGCCGGCGATGACACCATTTTTACCACCCCGGCAAATGGTTTCTCGGTGAAAGACCTCTACGAAGCGATTCTGGTCCTGTTCGAACAGGAGCTGTAATTGTCTGCCCCGTAGCGCCTGGCTGCGGGGATCATTCTGCTTTTACCGCGTTTTACCCTGCTTTTCTCTGCCTGCTACTTTTGCAAATAGTGCTTTTTACCGCCTGTTAACATTCATTCAGTGAATGGTCTGCCGCAAAATCGCACTAAAAATCAAATTGTCCTATCCCTTTGATTTATTCAAGAAAAAACCACAAACCTCGCATTGTGCTGCCCTTTTTTATGCATTCTCGTTATAAAAAATGAATTTTTTAACGCGTAATAACAGACGAAACCATTAGTCTGGTATTAATTTTTTGCGTGATTAGTGTATACTTGATTTTGTGATGAGGGTCACAGAACAAAGACCCCAGTAAAATAATTGACGAGGTAAATAATCATGAAAATTAAAACCACTGTAGCTGCCCTGAGCGTACTGTCAGTCCTGTCATTCGGTGCGTTTGCAGCCGACACCATTAATGCTGAACAGGCACAATCCCGTCAGGCTATCGGGACTGTTTCTGTTGGCGCCATCGGTACGTCTCCGATGGACATGCACGAAATGCTGAACAAAAAAGCGGAAGAACAGGGTGCGTCATCCTATCGCATCATCGAAGCGCGCAGTGGCGACCACTGGCACGCTACCGCAGAACTGTACAAATAAACCCTCGTCGTATCTCATCATACGACTTGCCCCTGACCTCCCGGTCAGGGGCTTTTTTATCACTGGCGCACGTTGAAACGCAGTTGCCCTTCCAGCTCCTCCTCCGCTTCATCAAACAATAAAATCAATGCACCAAAGCGTCTGCGTAGTTTTTCAGGCAGATGGGTAAATTCGATTTCCAGCGGTAACGGCAGACGATCGCCGGTAACCACATCCCACAGCATATCAAGATTGCTTACGCTGCCCCGCTCCAGGTCGAACGCCCGAATAAACTCGCGATAGAAGTCTTCCTGACTCTCAATTTCGTCAAAATCAAAGGTATAAATTTTCATTGCCAGCCACCCGGTACAGGCGGGCGGCAAATGCCGCCCTGTCTATTATAATCCCCCGATATGCAGGGTTTTGACTTCCAGAAACTCCTCCAGCCCCAGCACGGACCCCTCACGGCCCAGCCCGGACTCTTTTACGCCCCCAAACGGACCCAGTTCGGTCGAGACAGCACATTCGTTAATTCCGATCATGCCGCTCTCAATGACCTGCGAGACGCGGAACACGCGCGAAAGATTCTGGGTATAAAAGTAGGCTGCCAGCCCGTAAGGCGTATTGTTAGCGCGCATAACCACTTCGTCTTCCGACGTGAAGCGGAAGCAAGCGGCAACGGGACCAAAGGTCTCCTCTTCTGCCAGCTTCATGCCTTCATGGCAGTCACCGAGTACGGTTGGCATCCAGAAGTTGCCGCCAAGTTCGTGCGGTTTACCCCCAGCCAGCACCGTGGCGCCCTTCGCTACCGCATCTTCGACGTGCTCACGGACTTTTTCGACAGCCGAAGGCTCAATCAGCGGGCCGACAACGACGCCCTCGTCCAGACCGTTACCCACCTTCAGCGCCTTCACCGCATCGGCAAGTTGATTGACAAACTTGTCATAGACCGTCTCCTGAATATAGAAACGGTTTACGCTGACGCAGACCTGCCCGGCGTTACGGAACTTATTGGCGATCGCGCCTTTGACGGCGGCCTCAATATCCGCGTCCTCGAAAACGATATATGGCGCATTACCGCCCAGCTCCATCGATACCTTTTTCATGGTCTCTGCGGAATTGCGAACCAGCGTTTTCCCGACGGCGGTTGATCCGGTAAACGAGATTTTGCGCACGTCATGGCTGGCCATAATGGCGTCACTAATTTCTGAGGTGCTCCCCGCGACCGCATTCAGCACACCATCCGGCACACCGGCCTGCTTCGCCAGCGTCAGCAGCGCAAAGGCGCTCAGCGGCGTGTTGTTTGCAGGCTTGATGACGCCGGTACATCCTGCTGCCAGCGCCGGGCCGAGCTTACGGGTGAGCATGGCCATCGGGAAATTCCATGGCGTGATAGCAGCAACCACCCCGACAGGTTCACGAGTGGCCAGAATACGGGAGCCGGGTTTAACCGGAGGAATAATTTCACCGTTGGCGCGCTTGGCCTGCTCGGCAAACCACTGAATGAAGCTGGCAGCGTAGTCCACCTCACCTTCAGCCTCTTTCAGCGGCTTGCCCTGCTCGGTGGTCATCAGCCGCCCGAGCCAGCTTTTGTTCTCGATAATCAGTTCATACCAGCGATAGAGGATCGCGGAACGCTCTTTTGCCGTTTTTGCGCGCCATGCGGGAAAGGCCTTCGTCGCGGCCGCAATGGCCTCTTCGGTTTCGGCTTTCCCTGCTTTCGCCACTTTCGCGACCACCTCGCCCGTGGCCGGGTTTAGCACATCAAACGTGGTGTCGAGTGTTTTCCAGATACCGTTAACCAGATACCCGGTCTGAAAAAGGATACTGTCCTGAAGAGCCTGGGTTGTCATGTGTCCTCCCTTCCTGAATGTTTGAACCTGCAAGAATAAGTATAGCCACAAAAAAACCGACGCTTTTGGCGTCGGTTTTCTCTTCGTTAGCTGTCTGTCAGCGCATTCTGGTAGCGGTGCAGCATAAACACCAGCCGCTCTACCGGCTCGGTAACCTGCGGCGGCGCTTCCCAGATCCGCAGTTTCTCCTGGTAGATATCCAGTTCCTCCAGCAGTTGCTTAAAGTAGCGGCGACGTTTGTCATCACTCGATGCCGATATCACATGGTCCGCCGTTCGCCGTAGCTGGCGGTGGTAGGCGGACAAATCGTCGTTGATCGGCACTGGCGCGTTCCGCAGACGCTGGTGCGCGATAATCATGGTTAACGCCAGGCGGAAGCGGGCGACATCGCCCGGGAATTTATTCAGCAACAGGAACAATTGCTGATAGAGCGCCGGCAGGTGGTTCTCCTTGCGCCGCGCGGTGTTGGTAGTCAATGACGATACGGCGGCCGACACAAACTGATTCAGCAGCACACGCCCTGTCCGCGCCTGAGAGTTATCCCGCACCAGCAGGATCACCATCATCGCCAGGAAACAGCCCACCAGCTGACCTAATGCGCTATCCAGGAACTGGCTGAAATGGAAGGTCATCGGGTTATCCAGCACGATGATGTTAATCGTGCTCGCCAGCGCACCCAACGATCCCAGACGGCGTTTTTGTACCTCAATCCCGATAAAGAACGCCATCACCGCCAGGCTGATGCAGAGCAAAAGCATGCTTTGCTGCGTCGAGGGAATAATCACCAGGAAGTAGAGCGCACCAATGGGTAACGCCGCAATGGTGCCGTACAGAAAATCGATCGCGACCATGCGCGGGTTGGGCAGACGCATCGCCAGCGCGGTGACGACGGCAATCATCACCATCGCGCCGCTGCCGGACGTCCAGCCGGTCCACAGCCAGAACAGCGTGCCGAGTATACAGGCCAGGGTGGTACGCCAGAAGTTAACCATCGCATGGTGGCGCTCGGCGGACTCCGGTTTAATCACCACTTCGCCCTGTAACACCTCTTCTTCCGCCGCACTGATTTTGGTGTTGCTAATCACGCCGCGTTTCAGGAGCAGGTAGCGCGTTGCGGCGCCAACCCAGGTATAAATGGTGACTGGCGTATCCCGTTCTCCTGTCCAGGCAATCACACGACGCATGCGTTTAAGCTGTCGATGCACGTCCTGCACCGTCTCCACGGGCTCATCAAACAGTTCGCGGAAAGTATCCGTTACCACTTCGGGGCGGGTGTTCTGAATCAGGTAGGTTTCACACGCCTGGGTGATCAGCGTTAGCGAGACGGTATTGATCGCTTTCAGACGACGATTGGCCCGCTCCCAGCGGGAAGACTCCATGTTGAGATTACTGCGCATCCCTTCCAGCGCCTGCGTGCGGCGCACCAGCGCGCTCCAGGCCTTGTCGACCTCTTCGCTGTCGCCGTGCTTAATGCACAGCTGCATAAGCTGGTACTGAGCAACAATCAGCGCGTCCAGCTCACGATCGACTTCCTGCTTGATGGATCGCGGAGAGAAGAGCAGATCTGCGACAATCGCGCAGACGATACCAATGACAATCTCGCTACAACGTTCGACGGCGAACTGCGGAGCAAGCAGCGGTTCACTCTGAATGGTGATGATAATAATCAGCGCGGTATACCCCGCCAGACCCCAGGCGTACGAGTTCTCCACCTTCACCAGCGAAGAGACCCAGGTGCAAAAACCCGCCCAGATACAGCACACAATCAGCATCAGCAGCGGCGTGCGGATCATCAGGATGATAATGGTCAGGGCGGCGATACAGCCGATAAAGGTGCCGATAATACGCAGCATCCCGCGATAGCGAATTGCCCCGGAGTAAGGTTCGCCACCCGCCGCGAAGGCTGGACCGGCGGCGACGATCGCGGCGGTCAGAACGGCCCAGCGCGGCGTTTCAAGCTGGAAATGGAAGCCAACAAACAGCGCCAGCACAATGGCGCATGCCAGCTTCACGGCGAAGCGGATGTGCTGGCTGGCGATGGAAAAAATGCCCATAGCGATCAACCAAACTCGCGCAGGCGATGGGCGATTTGACGGAAGATAGAATCCTGGCTGGCATCACGGTCTTTTTCACCCGTGATCACCACCGTCGCGGTGGTGCCTGCGGGCCAGAGGTTGCTCTGCTGCTCATCCAGACGAATGCGTACCGGTACGCGCTGCGCCAGGCGAACCCACTCGAGGTTAGAATCGACGGTCGCCATCCCTTTTGTATCATTGGTACTGCTGGAGTTGGTCACCCCCGCGGCCACGCTGTCCACGGTTCCCTTCAGGACCCGGTTGCTGCCGAGCGGCGTGATTTCGGCGCGATAGCCCGGACGCACGCCTTCCAGCTTGGTCTCTTCCATATAGGCGAGGACGTAGAAGGAGTTCTGTTTCACCAGCGCCACGGCAGTTGAGCCGCGCGTGATAAACTCACCCGCATAGACGTTGAGGTTGGTCACCCAGCCATCGGACGGGGCGCGGATAACGGTACGTTCCAGATCGAGCTTCGCCAGATCGCGCGTCGCCTGCGCTTTTGCCAGCTGATGCAGCACGGTTTGCAGCACGTTATTAGACTGGTCAATCTCTTCCCGGGACATAGCCTGGATGCCCAGCTTGTTACGGCGACCTGCTTCACGGCGTTTTTCAGCGGCCAGCGCGTTGTAATACGCCACGTCGGCTTCCGCTTCTTCCAGCGCTTTTTGATAGCGCGGCTGGTCGATGGTGAACAGCACCTGATCTTTTTTCACCAGTTGGTTATCGTGGACGTTGACCGCCGTAATGAGACCGGCGACATCGGGCGCTATCGCGACCACCTCCGCGCTGAAACGCGCATCGCGCGTCCACGGGGATTCGGTGTAATAAACCCAGGCGCGAAAAATAGCGATGAACGCCAGGATGACCAGCGCCATAGTGATGGCAGTGCGGGAGATTTTTCTTGTTAGCGTTTTCACATCAACCTCAGACAAACATGCGCGATATTAAATAGAACAGGCAGCAATACAGCGCGGTATTGAACAATGCAGGATGCCAGACGAAATCATAAATCCCGGTAGGGACCAGCACCTTGCGCACCAGCCAGAAGATCGCCAGTGATAAAAGAAGCTCGAAAAATATCGGTGGGAACGACAAACCGAACACCACGATAACGGGAAACAGACTCATGTTGACCTTGATTAAAGAGAGTGCAGGTTACTGGATTTTTAAGCTCGCGCCGCCGCAGGAGAGCAAGAATTGCCGGGCGAGAGTGGCGCAGCCGTTATGTAATTAATAATATATTAACGTAACTGTTATGCTGTTATCTATCATATGTGATCTAAATCACTTTTAAGCCAGAGTGAATAATGGAACGTCTAAAACGCATGTCCGTCTTTGCGAAAGTGGTTGAGCAAGGCTCTTTTACCGCCGCAGCACGTCAGCTACAAATGAGCGTCTCATCCATTAGCCAGACAGTGTCAAAACTGGAAGATGAGCTCCAGGTGAAGCTGCTCAACCGCAGCACCCGCAGCATCGGGCTGACGGAAGCGGGTAAAATTTACTATCAGGGCTGCCGTCGAATGCTGCATGAGGTGCAGGACGTTCACGAGCAGCTCTATGCCTTTAACAACACGCCTATCGGCACGCTGCGTATCGGTTGTTCTTCAACTATGGCACAAAATGTTCTCGCTGCCATGACGGCGGAAATGCTTAAAGAGTATCCCGGTTTAACCGTTAATCTGGTAACGGGCATTCCGGCACCGGACCTGATTGCCGATGGGTTAGACGTGGTGATCCGCGTTGGCGCGTTGCAGGACTCGAGCCTGTTCTCGCGTCGACTGGGCAGCATGCCGATGGTGGTCTGCGCTTCGAAAAGCTATCTGGCACAGTATGGCGTGCCGGAAAAACCTGCCGACCTGAGCAACCACTCGTGGCTGGAATACAGCGTTCGGCCAGATAACGAATTTGAACTGATCGCGCCGGAAGGGCTTTCCACTAAACTGCTGCCTGAAGGCCGCTTCGTGACCAACGATCCGATGACCATCTCCCGCTGGCTGGTCGCCGGGGCCGGGATCGCTTACGTGCCGCTGATGTGGGTGATCAACGAGATCAACAGCGGCGTACTGGAGATCCTCTTCCCGCGTTACCAGTCCGATCCGCGTCCGGTGTACGCGCTCTATACCGAGAAGGACAAACTGCCTCTCAAAGTACAGGTGTGTATTAACTATCTGACCGAGTATTTTGTCGAAGTGGCGGAGCTGTTTCAGGGGATGCGCGGCAGAAGAAAGGAGTAATAAAGTAATCGCTATAATCATATCTGGCATGAATATTCCCCGGATGGCACTCACATTCATCCAGGAATATTTCCGCCCTCCTCTCAGGAATGGCTAATTGACACTCCCGCCACCCGCCATTTACCTTATAAGCAGTCTGAACATCAGACTGTTATATATTTGTTACCAATATGAATAATAAAATGTATTTCGCAGGATGACGTTAAACAAGGAAAAGAGATGAATATATTCGAACAAACACCGCCTTCACGCAGGCGCTATGGACTCGCCGCGTTCATCGGTTTAATTGCAGGGATCGTCTCCGCTTTTGTCAAATGGGGAGCCGAAGTGCCACTTCCGCCACGCAGTCCCACCGATTTATTCACCGGCGCATGCGGACCTGAGCAATTAATAAGAGCCGCAAGCCAGATTGACTGTTCCCGCAACTTTTTAAACCCACCTTATGTCTTTTTACGCGACTGGCTGGGCGTTGCTGATCCTAACGCAGCCGTTTATACATTTGCCGGACATATATTTAACTGGGTCGGTGTGACCCATATTATTTTCTCAATCGTCTTCGCTGTGGGGTATTGCGTTGTTGCGGAAGTCTTTCCGAAAATTAAACTCTGGCAGGGTTTGCTGGCGGGTGCGTTAGCCCAGCTTTTTGTGCATATGATCTCCTTCCCGCTGATGGGTCTGACGCCACCGCTGCTTGAGTTGCCGTGGTATGAACACGTGTCAGAGATCGTGGGGCATCTGGTCTGGTTCTGGTCGATCGAAATCATTCGTCGTGACTTGCGTAACCGCATTACT
This sequence comes from Enterobacter cloacae complex sp. 397G4, assembly GCF_050031515.1. NCBI lineage: Bacteria > Pseudomonadati > Pseudomonadota > Gammaproteobacteria > Enterobacterales > Enterobacteriaceae > Enterobacter > Enterobacter cloacae complex sp. 397G4. The sequence continues at coordinate 4,393,739 of NZ_JBLGWE010000001.1, forward strand.
CACGAGCCTGATCCAGAGATACCGCTGGGTAACTTACGTTAAAAAAAAGGCGCTACATCTGTAGCGCCTTTTTTAAGCATCCTAAGATCAGGCCGTGCCGCCCACCGTCAGATTATCCACTTTCAGCGTAGGCTGACCGACGCCCACAGGCAGGCTCTGGCCCTCTTTGCCGCAAACGCCCACGCCGTTATCCAGTTTCAGGTCGTTACCGACCATGGAAATCTGCTGCATGGCCTCAATGCCGGAGCCAATCAGGGTTGCGCCCTTCACCGCTTTGGTCACTTTGCCCTTCTCAATCAGATACGCCTCTGAGGTAGAGAAGACAAATTTGCCGGAGGTGATATCCACCTGACCGCCGCCAAAGTTTGGCGCGAAGATACCGTAATCAACGGATTCGATAATCTCCTGCGGCGTGGACTGGCCCGGCAGCATGTAAGTATTGGTCATGCGCGGCATCGGCAGATGTGCGTAGGATTCACGACGGCCATTACCCGTCGGCGCAACGCCCATCAGGCGCGCGTTAAGCTTGTCCTGCATGTAGCCTTTCAGTACGCCGTTTTCGATCAGCACGTTGTACTGACCCGGCGTACCTTCATCGTCGATAGAAATCGAGCCGCGACGGTCGAGCATGGTGCCATCATCCACCACGGTACACAGCTCGGAGGAGACAAGCTGCCCCATCTGACCGCTGAATACGGACGTCCCGCGACGGTTGAAATCACCTTCCAGGCCGTGACCGACCGCTTCGTGCAGTAGCACGCCCGGCCAGCCTGCGCCCAGTACCACCGGCAACGTACCGGCGGGTGCAGCCACGGCAGACAGGTTGACCAGCGCCATGCGCACGGCTTCTTTTGCCCATGCATCCGCGCGGGCTTCGCCGTCGACATCACCCAGGAACCAGTCATAACCAAAACGACCGCCGCCACCGCTGGAGCCGCGCTCGCGCTTGCCGTCGTCTTCAACCTGCACGCTGATAGAGAGACGCACCAGCGGGCGAACATCCGCCGCCAGGGTACCGTCCGTCGCCGCCACCAGGATCAGTTCATAAACACCGGTCAGGCTGGCAGAGACTTCCTGCACGCGTTTATCCGCCGCGCGAGCCACTTTGTCCACGCGACGAAGGATGTCCAGCTTCTCTTCACGGCTCATGCTTTGCAGCGGGTCGATGCTGGTATAGAGCGCAGCGTGCTGCACTTCACCCAGCGTTTTCACCCGTCCGTCGCCCGTATCGCGCACAATGGTTCGCGCCGCCTGCGCGCTCTGCTCCAGCGCGGCCAGGCTTATCTGGTCTGCATAGGCAAAACCGGTTTTTTCGCCGCTGACGGCGCGCACGCCGACGCCCTGGTCAATGTTATAAGAGCCATCTTTAATGATGCTGTCTTCTAAAACCCAGGATTCGTGATAGCTCGACTGGAAATAGAGATCGCCGTAGTCGAGGCGGCGTTCGGTCAGTTGACCAAGAATGGAGAACAGGTCCTGATGGCTCAGGCCGTTCGCTGCGAGCAAATGTTCACTTACCAGGTTCAGACTCATCTATTGCTACTCGTTCGTTGCCGCCTGTGGCGGTATAAAGATCGTATTTATTGAGAGTGAGGCAATTACCTGCCCACGTCAAATCATTGCTGTGCTTCTTTGCGCGGCTGGCGCAGCACCTCATTAATCTGTGGTTTATCAACCGGCCCGGTGATGCGATAGCGCAGAATCGAGACTTTGCTCCAGAGCGGTCCCAGCACTTTACTGGCCGCAAACACCGCCGCCCCGACGATCGGATTGACCACAAAGGCTGCCGCAACGCCCACGCTTGCGGAAATCTCCGGCGCCACCACGGCTTCCATATCCAGCTCGCGGCGCACGAGATCCACTGACCCTTTCATCGCGATATCCGCTTCCAGGCCGTCCACCAGCGTGTCGTCGGTGTGCAGAACGCCGTCTTTGATCCACGCCGTGCTGCGAATGGAATCGTAGTAGAAACCTTCGCTGAAGGTGTCGCTAAAGTCGAAGCGCAGCTTGCGCAGCAGCGCGTCAAAACTCAGCAGACGCAGGATCTGCCCGGCGCGCCCCGTGCTCACATCGGCAATCTCACCCTTACCGAAGTGGGTTTTCAGGATGCCGTTAAGCGAAGCTTCATCGGGTGTCCACGGCGCTGCGCGCCAGTGCAGATCGTAATTCACATCGAAGGACGATCCGCGAAGCGGCGTGCTAATGCCGAAGAAGTTAGCTGCGGCGTCCAGCTTGTTGCCTTTAATATCGCCTTTCAGCGAGGTGCGCTGTTCACCCGGTTTGTTCACCCATTCGCCAGCGGCAGTCATGCGGCCAAAGCCGGTATCCACCAGCCCACCAGAGAGGCTCAGCGTATTGCCCTGAATAGCAAAATCACCGTCGATACGGCCATATTTTTGCCCCCACAGCCAGCACTCCGCACAGCGCAACTGGAGATCGGGCCAGCCGCTGAAATCCACGCGCGACCTCCCACTGCCACTGACAGGAGAAGCGCTTGTCGACTCTGCTTTAGACGCCGTAAAGGTCGGATTGTAATAGAGATAACGGATAGCCGCCTGCCATGGCGCGTGATCGCGCATGGTCAACGAACCGTTGATCTCACGCCCCTGCGCCTCGACCTTTGAGCCGTTTACCGTCGGCCGGGAGACAATACTCAGGTTGTTCCACTGCTGCCCGCCCAGCGTCAGCGCAGGCGTTCGCAAGGTAATGGACTGCGGGAACTGCGCCGTTTGGTCGACGTTTTGCCCGACACCTTTCTGGAACAGTGCCAGCCACTCTGCGCCATCCATCGGCGGGAGATTCAGTTCAACGCCCGCCTGCTCCGGCAGCGGCGGCGTGGTACGGCTGTCCGTCGTCCAGATCGCTCTGTCCAGCGTCAGCTTGCGGTTAAGCAGCCAGCGGCTGTTGAAGTGGTTTGTTCCACCAGCGTTTCCGGTTAAATCGAAGCTGTTAAGGTTGCCCGCAACCTTAACATTGACGGGCAATGCTTCACCGCTTTTCTTATTCAGCGGCGCGGGAAGTTGGCTGCTGAGGTTTTTCAGATCGCCCGTAATGTCGACGTTATAGCGCGCACCGGCATGATAAGGCAGGTCGATGGCGACCTTGCCATTCCATGACACCGCGCCGTCCACCGCATTCTCAATCGGCTTCGGCAGAACATCCATGCGTGACGGCTGCCAGTTCGCGTCCATATTGACCGCCACCTGGTAGGCTTTATCGCCCTCGGTGGTGGAGAAATCGATATTGACGGGTTGATTGAACCAGGTCGCTTTCAGCGGCTCACTTTTCAGCGTGCCGTTAACAAAGCTGAACTGACCGCTGAGGTTTTTCAGCGTGCTGTCCAGCGGCTTGATATAGAGGCTGTTGTTATTAAGGCTAACGTCGCCTTTGGCGGTGGTCATTTCACCGTCCAGCGGGATATCCAGATGTAAGCGAGCATTCACATCGCCATCTAACTGCAACTGCTGAAGGGTGGCTGCCAGGGAGTCATTCAGCGGCGTATCTTCAAAGTACGGGCCAACCGCTTCACCTGGCCCCTTAATATCCGCATCAATCAGCAGTTTCTCTTTGGAGTAATCCGGGATGTTTGCCGTCAGGTTGCTTGCCGTTACGCCGCCCAGCGCAACGCTATCCGTCTTCATCCACAGGCCGTCATTCAGGAAGTTGAGTTCAATATCCAGATTCTTCAGCGCCGGCCAGTCCGGCTGGAAGGCATAGGTGGCGTTGCGTAGAGGCACCAGAACCTGGAACTGGCCTTCGTTGTGCTTATACGGGAACAGGTGCGGGTTGCCGCCGTAGACCAGCGTGGCGTTATCCGCCTGGCCGCCCTGAATAGCGCCGCTGAGATAGTCCACCAACGCTTTCCCCATCAGGTTTTCCGGGAAGTAGCGCCACGCCTGCGAACCGTCATCCGTGCTGATGCCCGCCAGAATACCCAACCACGGCTCATCGCCTTCAGGCTGTAGATAACGGAAATTACCGCGGGCATGTACCGCTTTGGCTTTCACATCGATATCGCGGCCATCGAGCTGAAAACTTTTGTCATTCTTCAGCCAGTTGAGGGTGGCATTTCCCTTTTCGATCTCCAGTGGCGCACGGAAGACCGTTTCGTACGGCATTTTCGCGTCCTGCATTTCTGCCGTCAGCCTGCCGTTTTCCACGCTTCCTTCCAGTTTACCGCTGAAGTGCTCGGCACCCGGCAGCAGTTTCCACTGTTTCCATGCGAGATTTTTCCATGCCGCCTGAAAACGCGTCTTTTCCGTAGCCTGGAGCGGAATATCCAGCGCCAGCCGGTTTATCTGCCCGCTCGGCTGCGTCGCCAGCCAGATTTCGCCCAGCTCCGGGGAGAGTTTTGCGGCCATTGAACGCAGCCCTTCGATCGCCGTCAGATCCAGGTTACTGGCGCGGATACGCAGCTCGTCGCTGCGTTTACCGTTTATCCCGCCGACGTCCTGCTCCGGCATCCACGCCAGCGTCAGCGCGCCGCGCGGCCAGGGTTTGTTATCCATGGAGATGCGCGTATCCGGAATAGCGAACTGCCAGCCGCCTTTATCCTGCGTCACGTGTGCGGTGAGGTTATCGACGGAAAGTTGATGCTGATGGTTTTCCCCTTTCCAGCTCGCGCCCCCCTGCTTAAGCCAGATATCGCCGCTGGCGAACGTCCCGTTCGTCAGGGTCATCCAGCCTTCCAGGCTGAAGCGCGCGGTCTCCAGCTGCATGTTCTGCTGTAGCCACTCACCGAGCCACGGCTTCACGTCCACGTCGTCCGCCTGTAGCCACACCCTGCCGTTGTTCAGCAAGCCATTGTCGTCACGCAGATCCATCCGCACCTGCATAACGCCGTGCTGCCCGTTCAGGCTGGAGAGATTCACCTGCCCCTCGGCGCGGTGGCGATCTTTCCCGTTTAACCATGTCAGCTGTGGGATCGCCAGCTCAGCGCGCTGGCCGGAAAGAGTAATAAAGCTCACTTCGCTGTCGCGCAGATCGAAATGATCGAACTGCCGCAGGAACAGATCGCTGATACGGCTGGTTTCCAGCCCCCGATCGCTGTCACCGCTTCGCAGCGGCGTGTTAGTCATCAGCTGAAGTTGCCAGAAGGTGAGATCGCGAAACTGCCAGCGCAGATGCAGCAGGCTTTGCCAGACATCCAGCGCTAGGGTGACGCGTTTGATTTTGAGGTGGCCGCCATCTTTCAGGCCGGCGCTGATATCCCGGGCATCTAGCGTCGGGCCAAAGTTCTGCCAGCTTGCCTCGATATGACTCACGTCCACCGGCAGGCCGGTGGCGGATTCGATTTTTGCCAGGATCTGCGGACGCCAGCTGTCCAGATGCGGCAAGGCGAGACGCAGCCCGCTCACGAGCAACGCGACAATCACGACCAGCGTTGCCCCTGTAAGCAGTAAAATCCCCGGCAATCGCCTCACGCGTCTCTCCTTGTCAGCCTTAAATCTCGCAGCGAACTGCGTTTACATCATGACGACGTCAAACTGCTCCTGATTATAGAGCGGCTCAATTTGCACTTTTACCTGTTTGCCGACAAAGATTTCCACTTCTGCCAGCGCGTGCGACTCTTCCCCTTTCAGGGCCTCCGCCACCGCAGGGGAAGCATAGACCAGAAAACGGTCTGAGTCGTAGGCATGATGGACACGGACAATCTCACGCATGATCTCGTAGCAGACCGTCTCCACCGTCTTTACCGTTCCGCGTCCATGGCAGGTTGGACACTCATTACACAGGACATGTTCCACGCTTTCGCGGGTCCGTTTCCGGGTCATTTCCACCAGACCGAGCTGCGAGAAGCCATTGATGCTGGTTTTCACGCGATCCTTACTCAGCGCCTGCTCCAGTGAGTGCAGCACGCGACGGCGGTGATCTTCATTGTTCATATCGATAAAGTCGATGATGATAATGCCGCCCAGATTACGCAGACGAAGCTGACGCGCGATGGCCTGCGTCGCTTCGATGTTGGTGTTGAAGATGGTGTCATCGAGGTTGCGATGTCCGACAAACGCGCCGGTGTTGATGTCGACGGTGGTCATCGCTTCGGTTTGATCGATGATCAGATAGCCACCCGATTTCAGCTCAACCTTACGCTCCAGCGCACGCTGGATTTCGTTTTCGACGTCATAGAGGTCAAATATTGGCTGGCGTCCGGTGTAATGCTCCAGCAGACCCGGCATTTCCGGGATGTATTCGGCGGTGAACTCCAGTAAGGCTTCGTACGTCAGGCGGGAGTCCACGCGGATGCGGTCAAGCTGGGCGTCGGCGAAATCGCGTAATACGCGCTGAGCGAGCGCCAGCTCACCGTACAGCCTGTAGCGGGTCTGGTTGCGTTTTTTACGCTCCATCACTTTGGTCCAGACGCGCTTCAGATAGGCCGCATCCGAGGCCAGATCTTCTTCGCTGATCCCTTCCGCCGCGGTACGGATAATAAACCCGCCCTGCTCGTCGCAGTAGGCGCTGACCACCTTTTTCAGGCGCTCACGCTCGCTTTCGCTCTCAATGCGCTGTGACACGCCGACGTGCGACGCCCCCGGCATAAAGACCAGATAGCGTGAAGGCAGGGTGATGTCGGTGGTCAGACGCGCGCCTTTGGTGCCAAGCGGATCTTTTACCACCTGCACCATCAGATCCTGGCCCTGACGCACCAGCTCAGAGATGTCGCGCACGGCAAATTGCTTTTGCTCTTCGCCTGCCACACATTCGGTGTGCGGCATGATATCGGAGGCATGTAAAAACGCCGCCTTATCGAGCCCAATATCTACAAAAGCCGCCTGCATACCCGGCAGGACACGACTGACACGACCTTTGTAGATATTGCCTACGATTCCGCGTCGCGCTTCACGCTCAATATGAATTTCCTGGAGAATGCCACCATCAATGTAGGCCACACGGGTTTCCGATGGCGTTACGTTTACCAACAATTCAGCCGTCATAATTATCCCTTCCCTCACGCAGTGAGTTAAAATTGCTCAGCAACTCATACGTTTCCACCAGCGGTAAGCCGACTACGGCGTGATAGCTGCCATTTATCTTCCTGACAAAACAGCCACCCAACCCTTGAATACCGTATGCACCTGCTTTATCCATAGGTTCACCGCTGGCGATATAGCCGGCGATCTCCTCGTCGGTGAGGACTCTGAACGTCACTTCCGTTACCACAAGGCAATCCAGAACGTACTGGCTATCTGCCAGCGCTACCGCCGTCATCACCTGATGGGTTTGTCCGGACATATTACGCAGCATCCGCGCCGCATGGTCTGCGTCGCGGGGTTTCTCAAGCACCTCACCATTGAGAATAACGATGGTATCCGCACCCAGCACCGGTAAGTCACGCGGCACGCATGCCACGCCCGCCTGCGCTTTTTCACGCGCCAGACGAGAGACATACTGCTGAGCGCTTTCACCCTCAGCACGTTTTTCTTCGATACCGGTAACGATGCGTTCGAAGGAGACACCCAACTGCGCGAGCAGTTCCTGGCGACGCGGAGAACCGGAGGCAAGATACAAAGACGTCATAGAAACCTTTTATTGCACGGCAAACTGCTGGCGAATTTTACGCATCAGCAGGAACAGCCACGGCCAGAGCACACCGTTTACTACACTACTCCAGAACACTTCCGGTCGGAAAGAGACGTTGATCACTAAAAACTCTGCCCAGAAAACAACGATATCCGCAGCGAGCGACAACAACATCACTACCAGCGCCTGTTGCCAGAGCGCAAGGTTACGAAAGAGCTGGAATTTGAGTGCGACGAGATACGCAATAATGCTCATGGATAAGGCGCGGACGCCAAGCGTAGAGCCACTGATAAGATCCAGTATGGCACCCATCACAAAACCTGTGCCGACATTTACTCGGTGCGGCAGGGCAAGGATCCAGTAGAGCAAAATGAGCAATACCCAGTTTGGCCGGAAAACAAGAATGTCGTCCGGCCAGGGCATAATTTGCAGCAACAGTGCAACGAGGAATGAGAGCCAGATGACCCAGCGCCCCTGGCTACGATAACTGGCCACTACTGCCCTCCACCCGAGACTTGCGGCGGTGGGGGTGCATCCGGCAGCGGCTGCGTTAACCCCGTCGCCGGAGCCGGTACGGGTGCAGGTGGACCCATCGCATCCGGCGCAGGCAGCACCTGCGGCATCATCTGCATCAGGCGTTCGTTGGCCACGCGATGCACATCTTCCGGTGTCATCGGGTTAGCGCCGTTACGATCGGCGCCCCACAGCAGCAATAGGTAGCGCAAACGCTGCAAGCCGGCCGTTGGACGCGCCTGAATCACGGTGTAGGCACGCTGAGTGTCGAGCTTCACGGAAGAGACAACCGCAACCGGGTAGCCCTCAGGGAAACGACCGCCCAGACCGGACGTCACCAGCACGTCGCCCACGCGGATATCCGTGTTGGCAGGCAGGTGTTCCAGTTGCAGATCGTCCGTGCAGCCATTACCGGCGGCAATCACGCGAATATCGTTACGCAGCACCTGAATCGGCAGTGCATGGGTGGCATCGCAAATCAGCAACACGCGGCTGGTCAGTTTGGCAACCGCCACAACCTGGCCCACGACGCCCTTATCGCTGATGACAGGCTGACCTTCGTATACGCCGTTCACGCTGCCTTTATCAATCACCACCTGATCGCTGTACGGATCGTTTACGGTGGAGATCACCTGGGTGACCATTTTCTGTTCATCCTGGCGCAGCGGCGAGCCAAGCAGTTCGCGCAGACGGGCGTTTTCCTGCTTATATTGCCCCAGCATCAGCAGCTCGCTATTTTTCAGCAGCAGTTCCTGGCGTAACGCACGGTTTTCGAGTTCGAGCTGGTCACGCGATGAGAGCGTTTGCGACACGGAGTCGAGCAGTTCACGGGGACCATTTGAAATAAAGTAGAAAGGACTGACGGCGGTATCCATGTACGTTCGGATTTGGCTGAACGTACCGAGGCGGCTATCGGCAATAATGACCCCGAGCGCAACCAGAACCGCCAGGATCAGGCGAAACTGTAGCGACGGGCCACGGCTAAAAATTGGCTTCATAGGCTATGCGTATTCTCGCGTCAGAGAGAAAGGGTAGCGAATTGCTACCCTCTCACACCCGACTACTCTTCGCTAAACAAGTCGCCGCCGTGCATGTCGATCATTTCCAGCGCCTTGCCACCACCACGGGCGACGCAAGTCAGTGGATCTTCTGCAACTACGACAGGAATACCTGTCTCTTCCATTAACAGGCGGTCGAGGTTACGCAGCAGCGCACCACCACCGGTCAGAACCATACCGCGCTCGGAGATATCGGAAGCCAGCTCTGGCGGGCACTGTTCCAGCGCAACCATCACCGCGCTCACGATGCCGGTCAGCGGCTCCTGCAACGCTTCCAGGATTTCGTTGGAGTTCAGGGTGAATCCGCGTGGCACGCCTTCAGCCAGGTTACGACCGCGAACTTCGATCTCGCGTACTTCATCACCCGGATAGGCAGAACCGATTTCATGCTTGATGCGCTCTGCGGTTGCTTCACCGATCAGAGAGCCGTAGTTACGGCGAACGTAATTGATGATGGCTTCGTCGAAACGGTCGCCGCCGATACGCACGGAAGAGGAGTAGACCACACCGTTCAGGGAGATAACGGCCACTTCAGTGGTACCGCCACCGATATCCACCACCATAGAACCGGTAGCCTCAGAAACCGGCAGACCCGCACCAATTGCCGCAGCCATCGGTTCTTCAATCAGGAACACTTCACGCGCACCGGCACCCTGAGCGGATTCACGGATCGCACGGCGTTCAACCTGGGTTGCGCCAACCGGCACACACACCAGCACGCGAGGGCTTGGGCGCATGAAGCTGTTGCTGTGAACCTGCTTGATGAAGTGCTGAAGCATTTTTTCGGTCACGAAGAAGTCAGCAATAACGCCGTCTTTCATAGGGCGGATCGCGGCGATGTTGCCCGGCGTACGGCCCAGCATCTGCTTCGCATCATGACCTACTGCGGCCACGCTTTTTGGCGAGCCGGCACGATCCTGACGAATGGCCACAACGGAAGGCTCATTCAATACGATGCCTTGTCCTTTTACATAAATAAGGGTATTCGCGGTACCCAGGTCAATGGACAGGTCATTGGAAAACATGCCACGAAATTTTTTCAACATACTAAGGGATAATCCTGAAAGCTGGGGCGGAAAACAAAATCCGCTTACTTTACCAACCACACGCAGCAGCGACAAGGCGCAAAAATCGTCTGCTACGGTGAAAATTAGTGCAGCACGTTTCCTTTGTTACAAATTCATCCCCTGAATCCCTCAGGGCTGAGTAAACAGCAGCGTCCCTCACTTTCACTTGTAACCCACTAAAGGTCGTTCACTGGCTTTTATGCTCGTCTTACTCAAAGCTACAGGCGCGATATTCTACGTGAAAACAAAGTAAACGGCAGGTCAAACAGAGTATCTTTGCAAATATTTTTTCACATTGGTGTCAAGCGGCTGAGAGGCGGCAAAAAAATCCCCCTGACCGCCCGTCACGCCGCGCTCTGTCAACATCTGCCATTCACTGCGTGAACGTACGCCTGTGGCAAATACTTGCGTTTGCGTTCCTTTGCACGCTTCCACCAGGCTTTGTACCAGCAGCTGGTTTTCCGTGCGTTTTTCAATATTCCTTACCAGACCCGGATGCAGCTTCAATAATTCAACATCCAGCTCTTTGATCCAGCGGGTGCTCACCAGCGTCAAACCCGCCTGGGTTACCGCCACGCGAGCCCCAAGCGCATTGATTAAACGCACTACCGGGCGCAACCGGCTGATGTGTTGACCTACATCTGCCTCTGCAAGTTCAAAAATAATGCGTTTGCGTTGCGATTTTTCGCATTGCATTAACGTGTCACGTAACCAGCGCTGGAAACGCGGACGGATCAGCGATTCGACGGTCACCTGTAAAGCCAGATTTTCTTCAGGCCAGTACGATAAAAACGGAATGAGACGGGTGATTTGCTGACGGTCATACTCTTCGGACAATCCGAATTGCAACACCATGGGCAGATATTCCGCGGAGATAACCTCTTCAGTGCCATCAAAAATACGGCACATCAGCTCACGATGATGAACATGACCATTCTTCATGACCGCCGGTTTTTGATAGATGCGCGGTCCGCCCCGGCTCAGCATCTGTTCAATCAGGGTTCGCCAGCGCACGTTGCCGCGCCCTTTCTCCGGCAGCGTATCATCATAGACTGCCCAGCCGTTCGCCCCCTGCAATACGGCGTTACGCGTGGCCGCTTCCGCATGTTCCATCACCTGCTCCGTCGACTGACCGCCGCGCCAGGCACAGATGCCCATATGCACCATATCGTCTCTGTCGAGCATTTTGCTCTGGGGCAGCGCATCGACGGCTTTCAGCAGCTGGCTGGCGATACTCTCGGACTCCTTTAAGGTGCGATGCGGCAGCAAGACGGCAAAATCGCTGCGGTGGTAGCGTGCCAGTAACGCGCCGGGGTAGCGCATAATAAAGGTGGACAGCAGGTTAATCAGCGTAAAGAGGTTCTCTTCCGCCACGCGCTGACCCCAGGTATCACGGAGCAGATCGAAGTCGGGCAGGCGAATCATCATTACCACGCCATGCGTACCCACCTTTTCGGGGTCATCAAGAAGGGTAGCCAGCTGATTATCAAAGAAGAGACGGTTGTTGAGGCCCGTTTTGTTATCCTGCGCGGCGTAAGAGCGAATCAATGTGTCCATACGGCTACGCTGATCGCTGGCAAACTGGATTTCGGAGAGCAACACGTCCAGGGCGCTACTGGTGCGTGATGGCCATTCATAAACCGATCCCCGCACCTGTGGACCCCGTTCGCCATTCAGTATCCGCACGGAGCGTGTTTCCAGCAGTTCCTGGCCGGAAAGTTGACGACGCTGCCAGCGAACGGCGAGGAAAATCAGCAGTACGATAAAGGCAACGGCGATGGTTAAGGGCGCGGTGGTCATAAGCGAGCGTAAATAGTTGCTCATCGGATCCTGGTACATCAGATGAATTGTCATACCCGGATGTTTAAGTGAATTAACCGTGACGTCCCGATACTGTTCTACCGTGCCGGCAGGACGATAGCTGCCCTGGCGGGTATGGCTGAAAACGGTCTGCTTCCCCTGTTTAATGTCGATCTGCACGATATCCACAGGCACCATTAACTCATCCAGCTCACGCGAAAGCGCCGGGAAGGAGGTTGCAATCAGGCGAGTGTCGATAACCGATGCAACCGATTCAACCCGGTTAACCAGCTTATCCTGGATGGCATTGTAAAAGCTCAGCGAGCAGCCGATTAGCGTGACAAATATGGTCAGCCCCGTCAGCAAGGTGATAAAAGCTGAGAACTTCGTCGTTAATCGCATCCTTGAGATTACTCCGTGGGTTGAAGGGGGGTGCAAGTGAGCACTAACTTGCATTTCAAATGCGGCATACTACCAAACCTGGCGTATCTGGCAATTTATTGCGTTAAATCGGCACTGCGTTTCATTGAGCGAGTATAGTCATCAGAACATATTTTCCCATCATCAAACCTAGTGAGGACCCAGTATGCAGGCTTTGATCTTAGAACAGCAGGACGGCAAAACCGTTGCCTCAGTGCAAGCCATCGAGGAGAGCCGCCTGCCGGAGGGCGACGTGACCGTAGATATCGACTGGTCCAGCCTGAACTATAAGGATGCGCTGGCCATTACGGGAAAAGGTAAAATCATCCGAAATTTCCCGATGGTGCCAGGAATCGACTTTGCAGGCCGCGTACATACCAGTGAAGATCCACGTTTTCACGCCGGACAGCAGGTGCTGCTCACCGGCTGGGGCGTAGGTGAAAACCACTGGGGCGGACTGGCAGCGCAGGCGCGCGTAAAAGGTGACTGGCTGGTCCCGATGCCGAAAGGCCTGGACGGTCGTAAGGCGATGATCATCGGCACGGCAGGTTTCACCGCCATGCTGTGCGTGATGGCGCTGGAAGAGGCCGGGATCCGCCCTGACTCTGGCGAAATTGTCGTCACCGGCGCCAGCGGCGGCGTGGGCAGCACGGCCGTCACGCTGCTGCACAAGTTGGGGTATCAGGTCGCTGCCGTCTCAGGCCGCGAAAGTACGCATGATTATCTACGTCAGCTGGGCGCAAGCCGCATTCTGAGCCGCGACGAATTCGCCGAGGCCCGCCCGCTGGAAAAACAGGTCTGGGCTGGCGCAGTAGATACCGTCGGCGACAAAGTGCTGGCGAAGGTGCTGGCGCAAATGAATTACGGCGGCTGCGTGGCGGCCTGTGGTCTGGCGGGCGGTTTTGCCCTGCCGACGACGGTGATGCCATTTATTCTGCGTAACGTGCGTCTTCAGGGTGTCGATTCGGTCATGCCCCCAGCCGAGCGGCGAGCTGAGGCCTGGGAACGTCTGGTGCAGGATCTGCCAGCCTCATTCTTTGACCAGAGCGCCACTGAGATTACCCTGAGCCAGGCGCCAGAGTTCGCCAATAAAATCATGGACAACCAGTTCCACGGTCGTGCGCTGGTTAAAATCGCCTAATCTTCAAATTTTCGTGACATATTCGCGCTAACCCTCCTCCTCCGTCATGCTTAGAAAAACGCCTGACGGAGGATGCCATGAAAACCCGAAAACTGACGGAAGCCGACGTAACGTCTGAATCTGTCTTTATGCTACAGCGCCGCCAGATCCTGAAAATGCTTGGCATCAGCGCCACCGCCCTGACGCTCACCCCTGCGGCCCATGCCGATCTGCTCGACTGGTTTAAGGGCAACGATCGCCCGAAAGCCCCCTCCGGCGCACCGCTTAACTTCACCAAACCGGCGCAGTGGCAGAATAAACTGGCGCTGACGCCGGAAGATAAAGTCACCGGCTATAACAACTTCTATGAGTTTGGTCTCGATAAGGCCGATCCTGCCGCCAACGCCGGGAGCATGAAAACCGATCCCTGGACGCTGAAGATAGATGGCGAGGTGGCAAAACCGCTGACGCTGGATCATCATGACCTCACCACCCGCTTCCCACTTGAAGAACGCATTTACCGTATGCGCTGTGTGGAAGCCTGGTCGATGGTGGTGCCGTGGGTAGGTTTCCCTTTGCATAAACTGCTGGCGCTGGTTGAGCCCACCAGCAACGCGAAGTATGTTTCCTTCCAGACGCGCTACGCCCCGGACGAGATGCCAGGCCAGAAGGATCGGTTTATCGGCGGCGGGCTGGAGTATCCCTACGTTGAAGGTTTACGTCTCGACGAAGCCATGCATCCGCTTACGCTGCTTACCGTTGGGGTTTACGGCAAAGCGCTGCCGCCGCAAAACGGGGCGCCCATTCGCCTGACCGTACCGTGGAAATACGGTTTCAAGGGCATCAAATCGATCGTCAGCATTAAGCTCACCCGTGAACGCCCCCCCACCACCTGGAACCTGGCAGCGCCTGACGAGTATGGTTTTTTTGCCAACGTTAACCCGCACGTTGACCATCCGCGCTGGTCGCAGGCAACGGAACGTTTTATCGGCTCCGGCGGCGCGCTGGATGTTAAACGCCAGCCAACGCTGCTGTTTAACGGCTATGCGGATGAGGTGGCATCCCTCTACCGTGGGCTGAATTTACGGGAGAACTTCTAAGTGCGTTTAACGGCAAAGCAGATAACCTGGCTGAAGGTACTCCTGCATTTAGCAGGATTGCTCCCCTTTATCTGGCTCTTCTGGGCAGCCAGCCAGGGACAGTTCAGTGCCGATCCGGCGAAAGATATTCAGCATTTTACGGGTCGGATGGCTCTGAAATTTTTGCTGGCGACCTTGCTCGTCTCACCGCTGGCGCGCTACGCTAAACAGCCATTATTGATACGCACCCGTCGGCTTTTAGGGCTATGGTGTTTTGCCTGGGCGACGCTGCATCTCACCAGCTACGCCCTGCTGGAACTGGGCATTAACAACCTGGCACTCCTTGGCAGCGAACTGGTGACGCGTCCCTATCTGACGCTGGGTATCGTAAGCTGGCTGGTTTTACTGGCGCTGACGCTGACATCCACGCAGTATGCGCAGCGAAAACTGGGTCGACGCTGGCAACTGCTGCACAACTTCGTCTATCTTGTCGCGATCCTCGCCCCCATTCATTACCTGTGGTCGGTGAAGATTTTATCTCCTCAGCCGGTCATTTACGCCCTGCTGGCCCTGGCCCTTTTAGCGTGGCGTTACAAGAAGTTCCGCCAGTGGTTGCGATAGTTCACGAAACTGTGCGTTTTCCCGCAGATTATTTATCAACCGCGAATCTTTTTCGGATAGCGGTTGATAATCTTCCCTGATAAGACCAGTATTTAGCTGCCAAATGCTACGAAATCGTTATAATGTGCGACTTCGGTTTTCCGGACAGGGGTTTTAGGCCTCTGAAAGGGTGACAATTGCGCTTTGAGGGTATATGTTGTTTTTTACCCGAAAATTGCAGGAGATAGCGGCACAATGGCTGACAAATTCCAAATTTTAGTATTGAACGGTCCGAACCTGAACATGCTCGGCACCCGTGAGCCAGAGAAGTACGGCACGCTGACATTGAGCGAAATTGTTAACCGTCTGAGTACGGAAGCAGCCTCGCTGAATGTGGATTTGGACCATTTTCAGTCAAACGCGGAGTACGCAATCATCGACCGTATTCATCAGGCTAAAGACACTGTGGACTATATCCTGATCAATCCGGCCGCGTTTACGCACACCAGTGTTGCTATACGCGACGCACTGCTCGCGGTGAGTATCCCGTTTATCGAGATCCACCTGAGTAACGTGCACGCCCGAGAGCCGTTCCGCCACCATTCCTACCTGTCAGATATCGCCGCTGGCGTGATTTGTGGGCTGGGTGCAGACGGCTATTCATACGCTTTACAGACAGCGGTAAAACGCTTGTCACAATCACACTAAACAAGAGTACGGAACCCACTCATGGATATTCGTAAGATTAAAAAACTGATCGAGCTGGTTGAAGAATCAGGCATCTCCGAACTGGAAATTTCTGAAGGCGAAGAGTCTGTACGCATCAGCCGTGCAGCCCCGGCCGCTAGCTTCCCGGTAATGCAGCAAGCTTACGCTGCGCCAGTGCAGCAGCCTGCGCTCTCCGCAGCCGTTGCGCCAGTGGCAGCAGAAGCGGCACCTGCGGCTGCAACAGAAATCAGTGGTCACATCGTACGTTCCCCAATGGTTGGTACTTTCTACCGCACCCCGAGCCCGGACGCGAAGGCGTTCATCGAAGTGGGTCAGAAAGTCAACGTAGGCGATACCCTGTGCATCGTTGAAGCCATGAAAATGATGAACCAGATCGAAGCAGACAAATCAGGTACTGTGAAAGCGATCCTGGTCGAAAGTGGTCAGCCGGTAGAATTTGACGAGCCGCTGGTCGTCATCGAGTAACGAGGCGAACATGCTGGATAAAATTGTTATCGCCAACCGTGGCGAGATTGCACTGCGTATTCTTCGTGCCTGTAAAGAACTGGGCATCAAGACCGTGGCCGTGCACTCAAGCGCGGATCGCGATTTAAAACACGTATTGCTGGCGGATGAGACGGTCTGTATCGGTCCGGCTCCGTCCGTAAAAAGCTATCTGAACATCCCGGCGATCATCAGCGCCGCCGAAATCACTGGCGCGGTCGCGATTCACCCGGGTTATGGTTTCCTCTCTGAGAACGCCAACTTTGCTGAGCAGGTTGAACGCTCTGGCTTTATCTTCATTGGCCCGAAAGCCGACACCATTCGCCTGATGGGTGACAAAGTGTCTGCCATCACCGCGATGAAAAAAGCCGGCGTGCCAACCGTACCGGGCTCTGACGGCCCGCTGACCGACGATATGGATGCTAACCGCGCCCATGCTAAACGCATTGGCTATCCGGTGATCATCAAAGCGTCCGGCGGCGGCGGCGGTCGCGGTATGCGCGTTGTACGCAGCGATGCTGAACTGGCGCAGTCCATCTCCATGACCAAAGCGGAAGCGAAAGCGGCTTTCAGTAATGACATGGTGTACATGGAAAAATACCTGGAAAACCCACGCCACATCGAAATTCAGGTGCTGGCTGACGGTCAGGGTAACGCGATCTATCTGGCAGAACGTGACTGCTCCATGCAGCGTCGTCACCAGAAAGTGGTCGAAGAAGCGCCAGCGCCGGGCATTACGCCTGAACTGCGTCGCTACATCGGTGAGCGTTGCGCCAAAGCGTGTGTCGATATCGGCTATCGCGGGGCGGGTACTTTCGAGTTCCTGTTCGAAAACGGCGAGTTCTATTTCATCGAGATGAACACCCGTATTCAGGTTGAACACCCGGTTACCGAAATGATCACCGGCGTTGACCTGATCAAAGAACAGCTGCGTATCGCAGCCGGTCAGCCGCTGTCCATCAAACAGGAAGAAGTTGTGGTTAAAGGCCATGCGGTAGAGTGCCGTATCAACGCCGAAGACCCGAACACCTTCCTGCCAAGCCCGGGTAAAATCACGCGTTTCCACGCGCCGGGTGGCTTTGGTGTGCGCTGGGAGTCCCATATCTACGCCGGTTACACCGTACCGCCGTATTATGACTCAATGATCGGTAAGCTGATCTGCTACGGCGAAAACCGTGACGTGGCCATTGCCCGCATGAAGAACGCCCTTCAGGAGCTGATCATCGACGGGATCAAAACCAACGTTGATCTCCAGATGCGCATTATGAGCGACGAGCACTTCCAGAATGGTGGGACTAACATCCACTACCTGGAGAAAAAACTCGGTCTGAACGAGAAGTAAGAGACCAGTGTTGCTAAAAGGCCGGATTATCCGGCCTTTTTTTATTTCTGGGGATCGCTAAGCCCCATCATGTACAATCCCCGCTTTCTTCATCCACAAGGGACAAAAAATGGACAAACGTTTTGTTCAGGCCCATAAAGAAGCGCGCTGGGCGCTGTGGCTGACCCTTCTCTATCTCGCCGCATGGTTAGTAACTGCTTACTTACCTGATTCGGCGATTGGCATTACCGGCCTCCCGCACTGGTTTGAAATGGCCTGCCTGCTGCTGCCGCTGGTGTTTATCCTGCTGTGCTGGGCGATGGTGAAATTCATCTATCGCGATATTTCACTGGAGGACGATGATGCAGCTTGAAGTCATTCTGCCCCTTATCGCTTACCTGTTCCTGGTGTTTGGCCTGTCGGTTTATGCGATGCGTAAACGTTCGACCGGCACCTTTCTGAACGAGTATTTCCTCGGGAGCCGCTCTATGGGTGGCGTCGTGCTGGCCATGACGCTGACCGCCACGTACATCAGCGCCAGCTCGTTTATCGGTGGCCCCGGCGCCGCTTATAAGTACGGGCTGGGCTGGGTACTGCTGGCCATGATCCAGCTGCCTGCCATCTGGCTCTCTCTGGGCATACTGGGTAAAAAGTTTGCCATTCTGGCCCGTCGCTACAATGCCGTAACGCTGAACGATATGCTGTTTGCCCGCTATCAGAGTCGCTTGCTGGTATGGCTGGCAAGCCTGAGTCTGCTGGTGGCGTTTATTGGCGCAATGACGGTGCAGTTTATCGGCGGGGCGCGACTGCTGGAGACGGCAGCCGGGATCCCCTATGAGACGGGCCTGGTCATTTTCGGTGTGAGTATCGCGCTGTATACCGCATTTGGCGGGTTCCGCGCCAGCGTACTCAACGACACGATGCAGGGGATGGTGATGCTCATTGGCACCCTCGTTCTGCTGGTGGGTATCGTGCATGCCGCAGGGGGCCTGAGCCATGCGGTTGAAACCCTGGAAGCGATCGATCCGAAACTGGTCTCACCGCAGGGGGCGGATGACATCCTCTCTCCAGCCTTTATGACCTCGTTCTGGGTACTGGTGTGCTTTGGCGTGATTGGCCTGCCGCATACCGCCGTGCGCTGCATCTCATATAAAGACAGCAAAGCGGTGCACCGCGGGATCATTATCGGGACAATTGTGGTGGCGATCCTGATGTTCGGTATGCACCTGGCGGGTGCGCTGGGACGCGCGGTGATCCCTGACCTTACCGTACCGGATCTGGTCATTCCAACCCTGATGGTGAAAGTGCTTCCGCCGTTTGCCGCCGGGATTTTCCTCGCCGCACCCATGGCGGCCATTATGTCGACCATCAACGCTCAGTTGCTGCAAAGTTCCGCTACGATCATTAAAGATCTCTATCTGAATTTGCGCCCTGAACAGGTCGAAAATGAGCGACGCCTCAAGCGCATGTCGGCGGTGATTACCCTGGTGCTGGGGGCGTTGCTGCTGCTGGCCGCGTGGCGTCCACCGGAGATGATCATCTGGTTGAACCTGCTCGCCTTTGGTGGGCTGGAGGCCGTTTTCCTGTGGCCGCTGGTGCTGGGGCTGTACTGGGAACGCGCGAATGCCGCGGGTGCATTAAGCGGCATGATTGTCGGGGGCGTCCTGTATGCTGTTCTCGCCACGTTTAAAATTCAGTATCTGGGCTTCCATCCGATCGTGCCTTCGTTACTGTTAAGTTTACTGGCGTTTGTGGTGGGAAACCGTTTTGGTCGACCGGTGCCACAAACTGTCCTGATTTCTACTGACAAATAAAGAGTTTTGCCATGCCGTGGATCCAATTAAAACTGAACACAACCGGCGCGAACGCCGAAGAACTGAGTGATGCGCTGATGGAGGCCGGTTCGGTCTCTATCACCTTCCAGGACACGCATGACACGCCGGTCTTTGAGCCGCTGCCGGGCGAAACGCGCCTGTGGGGTGATACGGACGTTATCGGCCTGTTCGATGCAGAAACCGACATGAAAGAGGTCGTGGCGATTCTGGAAAACCATCCGCTGCTGGGCGTGGGTTTCGCGCATAAAATTGAACAGCTGGAAGACAAAGACTGGGAACGCGAGTGGATGGACAACTTCCATCCGATGCAGTTTGGTCAGCGTCTGTGGATCTGCCCAAGCTGGCGTGAAGTTCCCGATAAAAACGCCGTCAACGTGATGCTGGATCCGGGTCTGGCGTTCGGCACCGGCACCCACCCGACAACCTCCCTGTGCCTGCAATGGCTGGATGGCCTGGATCTGGAAGGCAAAACCGTGATCGACTTCGGTTGCGGCTCCGGGATCCTTGCTATCGCGGCGCTGAAACTGGGCGCGGCAAAAGCCATCGGGATCGACATCGATCCGCAGGCGATTCAGGCCAGCCGTGATAACGCCGAGCGTAATGGCGTTTCCGATCGCCTTGAACTGTATCTCCCCGATGCACAGCCAGAGGCGATGAAAGCCGATGTTGTGGTCGCGAATATCCTGGCTGGCCCGTTACGCGAGCTGGCGCCGTTAATCAGCGTGCTGCCGGTTGAAGGCGGTCTGCTGGGCCTGTCCGGTATCCTTGCCAGCCAGGCAGACAGCGTCTGTGAAGCCTACGCCGATCTCGTCGCGCTCGACCCGGTGGTCGAGAAAGAAGAGTGGTGTCGCATCACCGGCCGTAAAAAATAAGCGTTTGGCGTGGTCGTCTGACCACGCCTTTTCCCTTCGGTTTTTTCTCCCGCCTTCTTCCTTTCTTCGATAAAATAACCGCACAAATCATAATGTTAATCATTGATTTGGATAATGAAATTCACAGGAAGAATATGATGAAACACATTTCAGGCAAGGCAGCGCTGCTGGCGCTGAGCATGATTTCGGCTACGGCTTACGCATCACACTGGAGTTATCAGGGAGAAGGCGCACCGGAACACTGGGGCGAACTGGACGAGGCGTACAAGACGTGTAAAAGCGGAATGTATCAGTCGCCGGTCAACATAGATAACACGGTCAAAGCCCACATCTCTCCGCTGGAAACGCACTATATCGACGGCCCGGTCATTCTGACAAACAACGGCCATACTATCCAGGCAAGTGAAAATGCCGATACACGCGACAGCATCACGCTTGATAAACAGCGCTGGACGTTACAGCAGTTCCATTTCCATGCGCCATCCGAAAACACGGTGCACGGTAAAAAATACGCAATGGAAATGCATCTGGTCCATAAAAACGCTGACGGCGAACTGACGGTCGTTGCCGTTATGTTCGATCAGGGCGCGGCAAACACTGAACTGGATAAACTCTGGGGCGTGATGCCCGGACAGGTTGACCAGAACGTAACGATTAAGCCAACCCTCGATATGAATAAATTACTGCCCACGGATAAAACCTACTGGCGTTTTAGCGGCTCTCTGACCACGCCACCATGTTCAGAAGGGGTGACATGGCTGGTGCTCAAGCACCCGCTGACCGTCTCTGCTGAACAGCTGCAAAAATTCACTCACACCATGCACCATGAAAACAGCCGCCCGGTTCAACCGCTTCATGGTCGTCTGGTTGTTGAATAAGTCGATTTTTTTACGCTGATATCCTGTGCTGAAATGCGACGCAGATCGCAAAGAAGCGCCATAATCTGCTGCTTATAGCAGCAGATTATCCCGGACAATTGATTCATTTATTCAGAAATGATGAGAAGTTACGGGAAATTGTAAGCGCCCACAAAATGTTCATTTATTCATAACACAATGATTTAAATAGCGAATAATCTTATCCAAAAAGAATGACTGGCGATTCCTTGATCTACAACAGAGGATTGTTCAAAGTTTGGCCTTTCATCTCGTGCAAAAAATGCGTAATATACGCCGCCTTGCAGTCACAGTATGGTCATTTCTTAACTCATGCGCATCGGACACCACCAGCTCAGAAATCGCCTGATCGCAGCCCCAATGGCAGGTATTACCGACCGGCCGTTCAGGACGCTGTGTTACGAGATGGGAGCAGGCCTGACCGTTTCCGAGATGATGTCGTCTAACCCGCAGGTTTGGGAAAGCGATAAGTCCCGCCTACGGATGGTGCACATTGATGAACCAGGTATCCGCACCGTGCAAATTGCCGGAAGCGTGCCTGAAGAGATGGCAGATGCCGCGCGTATTAACGTGGAAAGTGGCGCCCAGATTATTGATATCAATATGGGTTGCCCGGCCAAAAAGGTGAATCGCAAGCTTGCAGGTTCAGCCCTTCTGCAATACCCCGACCAGGTGAAGTCAATCCTGACGGCGGTTGTCAGCGCAGTGGACGTTCCTGTTACGTTGAAGATTCGCACGGGTTGGTCGCCGGAACACCGTAACTGCGTAGAGATTGCCCAACTGGCCGAAGACTGTGGCATTCAGGCCCTGACCATTCATGGACGCACTCGCGCCTGTTTGTTCAACGGTGAAGCTGAATACGACAGCATTCGGGCAGTTAAGCAGAAAGTTTCCATTCCGGTTATCGCGAATGGCGACATTACTGACCCGCTTAAAGCCAGAGCTGTGCTCGACTATACGGGAGCTGATGCTCTGATGATAGGACGTGCCGCTCAGGGAAGACCCTGGATCTTTCGGGAAATCCAGCATTATCTGGACACTGGGGAGCTGCTTGCCCCACTGCCTCTGGCAGAGGTTAAGCGCTTGCTTTGTTCGCATGTTCGGGAACTGCATGACCACTACGGCCAGGCAAAAGGGTACCGAATTGCGCGTAAACACGTCTCCTGGTATCTCCAGGAGCACGCTCCAAATGACCAGTTTCGGCGCACATTCAACGCCATTGAGGATGCCAGCGAACAGCTGGAGGCGTTGGAGGCATACTTCGAAAATCTTGCGTAATGAAATAAAGAGCTGACAGAACTATGTTCGAACAACGCGTAAATTCTGACGTACTGACCGTTTCTACCGTTAACTCTCAGGATCAGGTGACTCAAAAGCCCCTGCGTGACTCGGTTAAACAGGCACTGAAGAACTATTTTGCTCAACTGAACGGTCAGGATGTTAATGACCTGTATGAGCTGGTACTGGCTGAAGTTGAACAGCCACTGTTGGACATGGTGATGCAATACACCCGTGGTAATCAAACCCGCGCTGCCCTGATGATGGGCATCAACCGTGGTACCCTGCGTAAGAAACTGAAAAAATACGGCATGAACTAATTTCGATTAGCTAACTGCTTGTTTAAAAAGGCGCTCTTCGGCATGGGGAAGCGCCTTTTTTATCGTCCGGACGGGCAACCGTCAATGCTTTGTAAACCTTCTCTTTCCCCACTTTTCAACGCCCGCTTTTCGTGTATATTTCCAGCAACTTACAGGCTCTCTTTTCACGGAATGACACATGATTCGTAAATACTGGTGGCTGGTCGTTTTTGCTGTCTCTGTTTTCATTTTTGATGCGCTGCTGATGCAGTGGATTGAACTGATGAGCACCGAAACCGATAAATGTCGCAATATGAATTCCGTGAACCCGCTTAAACTGGTCAACTGCTCAGAGCTGGACTAACCGCTTCCATCCTGTCCCCCCCTGTTATCACTCAATAAAAACAGGGATTTAAATCACTTTTCGTCATTTCCTGACGATGATAATGTCTGTGCCCTTTCCAACCGCTCTTGCTTAACGTCTCACAACGAGTGAACAGACCATGCTGGTTAGCCAATACAACCAAATCCTCGTAGTCATCTCCTTTGTTGTTGCCATTCTTGCCGCCTATACCGCGCTGAATATGGCTGCGCGCGTTGCCGGAAGCCAGGGCATCGCTGCACGCGTCTGGCTGGCAGGTGGCGGTGTTTCGATGGGGATTGGCGTGTGGGCGATGCATTTCATCGGTATGCTGGCGATGGATCTTTCCATGAGCATGAGTTACAACGCGGTCCTGACCGTGCTTTCGATGGTTATCGTCATCAGCTCGTCAATGTTTGCCCTGTGGCTCGTTAGCGGCGAGCAGCTACGTTTGCGCCGGCTGCTGCCTGGCGCCGTCGTGATGGGAGCGGGCATTGTTGCCATGCACTACACCGGTATGGCTGCCCTGGAGGTCACACCGGGTATTGTCTGGGATAAAACGTGGGTGGCTATCTCTGTGGTCATTGCCCTTGCCGCTTCACTGGCCGCTCTTTGGCTGACGTTCCGTTTACGTCAGGAAGCTGCACGAATGGCGTTGATGCGGCTGGCGGCGGCGATCACCATGGGCATCGCTATCGCTGGCATGCATTACGCCGGCATGGAAGCAGCACAATTTCCAATGTCGACGATGGTCCACCATCATGGCATTAACGGGAGCTGGCTGGCGATACTGGTTAGCGTGGTCGCGCTCGCTATTCTGGGGATTACGCTGCTGGTGTCGATGTTCGATGCCCGCCTTCAGGCTCGTACCTCGCTGCTGGCCTCATCACTGGCAGAAGCTAACCGTGAACTCGCACAGCTGGCGTTGCATGATACGCTGACACGATTACCCAATCGTATTCTGCTTGAGGATCGCCTCGATCAGGCCATCAGCAAGGCCGATCGCGAAGGAAGCCCTTTCGCGCTGATGTTTATGGATCTTGATGGCTTTAAAACCGTCAACGATGCCTATGGTCATGATGTCGGTGACAAGCTTCTGGTTGCGGTGACTCAGCGTTTGCTGTTGCAGTTGAAAGGTCAGTATACGCTGGCGCGTATCGGTGGGGATGAATTCGTCCTGCTGGCCGAAACCGCCACTCCGGATGATGCTGCCTCACTGGCAAATTCACTGGTGCGCGTCATTGATAGCCCGTTCCATCTCGATCCTTATGAACTGATGGTCACCCTGAGCATTGGCATTGCGCTCTATCCACACGATGGCAAAACCGATCGTGAACTGATGTTTAACGCTGATGCTGCGATGTACCACACGAAACATATGGGTCGTAACGGCTATCACTTCTTCCAGCCGTCAATGAATACGCTGGCGCAGACGCATCTTCAGCTGATGAATGATCTGTGGCAAGCCATCGACCGTAATGAGTTACGCCTGCTTTATCAACCTAAATTCCACGCTCCTGCCGGGCCAGTCCTCGGGTTCGAAGCGCTGTTACGCTGGCAGCATCCCAAACAGGGGTTACTCTCCCCTGACCTGTTTCTACCGCTGGCAGAGAAAACGGGGCTGATTATTCCGATTGGAAACTGGGTAATCGACGAGGCCTGCCGCCAGCTGCATGAATGGCATCTTCAGGGCCACACGGACTGGTCAATGGCGGTGAATCTTTCTACATTGCAGTTCGAACAGCCGTCGCTGGTTAAAACAGTTCTCGATTGTCTGACGCGCCATAGCGTACCGCCCGGCATGTTGATCCTGGAGGTGACCGAAACCACGGCAATGAACAATCCGGACGAAAGCGTTCGTGTCCTGACAGCGCTGACGGATGCGGGAGTAAAAGCCTCGATAGACGATTTTGGCACCGGTTACTCAAGCCTTCTGTATCTTAAGCGACTCCCCGCCTGCGAGTTGAAAATCGATCGTGCTTTTGTGAAAGAGTTAAGTGGTGAGAGCGAAGATGCGACGATTGTCTCGGCGATTGTCGCCCTGGCAAAAACGCTGAATCTGAAGGTCGTGGCGGAAGGGGTCGAAACCGCAGCGCAGCAAACCTTTCTGACAGAACTGGGATGCAATACGCTACAGGGTTACCTGCTGGGCAAACCGATTACCGCGCAAGCTATTATGGAACAGTGCCAACACGGGGAGATGTCGCCACCCCGGACGCGGTCATGAGGCTGTATCGTAAACCACTGGTGCCACTCGGGTGATATTTAGTGTCGCCAGAATATTATCCACCAGCGCCGGTGCTTGTTTGTACAGATTAAAATTGTTGCTATCCATTAACCAGTTTTTAATGACACCGCTAAAAAAGGCGTGGAAAACAATCAGCGCCAGTTCAATATTGGTTTGCGAAGAGATAACGTTACGAGCAATGCATCGCTTTAGCGTCTTGCGAAGATAATCATCGTTTAAACCGATCCGCTTGCGTATTTCACATTCTGAAATCACATCGTCATGAAATTCACACTTATGATACAAAATTTGTAAAAGCGCATATTGCCGCGGCTCGCTCGCAATATATTGCAGTGCGACAATAAATTGTTCACGAAGCATTAACAAAGGGTCGTCATTTTCGGAAAGTATTAACCTGTCACGAATCATCTCACGCATCGGCAATTGCTGATCCCATATTGCATTAAATATTTCCGCTTTACTCGAGAAATGCCAGTAAACCGCCCCGCGAGTGAGTTGAGCAGCATCGGCGATGTCGGTAAGCGTGGTGCTGGACACGCCACGCGTCGCGAATAGCCCGATAGCGGCTTCAATCAGCTGCTGGCGGGTCTTTTGAGCCTCTTCTTTTTTTTTGCGCACCATAACCTGCTACTCATTACTCATAAAATTGATACGTTATCAAAGGATATTGCCGTGGTCGTGTAGTCAAAGTATTAACCAAAACCCGTGTTAATTTTGCACAAAAAAAGTCAATTCATTTAATTTATAATTCACGCGAATAAATCGAATACATAAAATTCATAAAATATATGAATAGCATTCACCGAAAACATTTCGTTGATTATCCTGACAGAAAAATAGTACCGAATACACTGTGTCAGATTCCGATTTTTACTTTTAAAAGCTCCATCAGCACTTATAAATTAAAAAACATTAAACACCCTCATTATTATACGCGGCTACATTTCTATTTTTTGCCTCACACCCTTTCACCGATTCATGGCAAATATCGGCTCAAGGGTAGTTTAAGGAACAGTAATGACGAATCACTTCAGATGCTTACCCTTATCCGGTTTCATTGTCTGTGCCGCGCTGCTCACCGGGTGCGATGGGCAAGAAAACCCACAGCAGCATGCGCAAGCTCCTCAGGTCAGTGTTCATATTGTTAAAAGCGCGCCACTGGCCGTAACGACAGAATTGCCCGGCAGAACTGACGCGTATCGTGTTGCGGAGGTTCGTCCTCAGGTAAGTGGTATCATTCTGCACCGTAATTTTACCGAAGGCAGCGACGTTAAAGCGGGTGAATCCCTTTATCAAATCGATCCGGCCACCTATCAGGCAGCCTACGACAATGCGAAAGGTGAACTGGTAAAAGCACAGGCGGCGGCGAATATCGCCCATCTGACGGTGAAACGTTACGTTCCGCTGGTTGGTACGCAATATGTGAGCAAGCAAGAGTACGATCAGGCGGTGGCAACTGCCCAGCAGGCGGATGCGAGCGTGGTTGCCGCGAAGGCTGGCGTTGAAAGCGCGCGGATCAACCTGGCCTATACGAAAGTCACATCCCCAATCAACGGGCGTATAGGTAAATCCAGCGTCACCGAAGGGGCGTTAGTCACTAATGGCCAGGCAACTGCACTGGCGACGGTTCAGCAACTCGATCCCATTTATGTCGATGTGACGCAATCCAGCAGCGATTTTATGCGCCTGAAGCAGCAGACGAGCCTGCAAAAGGGAGACACCAGCAGCGTCGAGTTGCTGATGGAAAATGGCCAGCCTTATCCGCTGAAAGGAACGCTCCAGTTCTCTGATGTCACGGTAGATGAAAGTACCGGCTCAATCACCCTTCGCGCCCTCTTCCCTAACCCACAGCATATGCTGTTACCGGGTATGTTTGTCCGTGCGCGCATCGATGAAGGTACGCAACCTGATGCCATACTGGTTCCCCAGCAGGGAGTAACCCGTACACCACGCGGAGATGCCACCGTGCTTGTGGTAAATGAGAAAAACCAGGTGGAATCACGCACTGTCGTTGCACCGCAGGCGATTGGCGATCGCTGGCTGATCACGGAAGGCCTCAAAAACGGCGACCGCGTCATTATCAGCGGCCTGCAAAAAGTTCGCCCTGGCGTCACCGTCGTGGCTATTCCTGATACCGCAGCGACTCCAGCCAGTTAAGGAATAACGACATGGCTAATTTCTTTATTCAACGGCCTGTTTTCGCCTGGGTACTCGCCATCATTCTGATGATTGCGGGCGGGCTGGCCATTTTAAAACTACCGGTCGCGCAATATCCGACCATTGCGCCGCCGGCGGTTGCGGTGACAGCAACCTACCCGGGCGCTGATGCCCAGACGGTACAGGACACCGTCACTCAGGTTATCGAACAGAACATGAACGGTATCGATAATTTGATGTACATGTCGTCCACCAGTGATTCCGCTGGTAACGTCACCATTACGCTGACGTTCGAGTCGGGTACAGATCCTGATATTGCGCAGGTGCAGGTTCAGAACAAACTCCAGCTCGCCATGCCGCTGCTGCCACAAGAAGTGCAGCAGCAGGGGATCGGCGTGGAGAAATCCAGCAGCAGCTTCCTGCTGGTTGCAGGCTTTGTGTCGGACAATAAAAACCTCACGCAGGATGATATCTCCGACTATGTCGCTTCTAACGTAAAAGATGCGATCAGCCGTACTTCCGGCGTCGGTGACGTGCAGCTGTTCGGTGCCCAGTATGCAATGCGCATCTGGCTGGACAGCAACGCGATGAACAAATATCAGCTCACGCCGCTGGATATCATTAACCAGCTAAAAACGCAGAACGACCAGATTGCTGCGGGCCAGTTGGGCGGAACACCGTCCGTACCTGGGCAGCAACTGAACGCCTCAATTATTGCTCAAACGCGTCTGAAATCGCCGGAGGAGTTTGGTCGTGTGACGCTGAAGGTGAACCAGGACGGTTCAATGGTCCACCTGAAAGATGTGGCCCGCATTGAGCTGGGTGGCGAAAACTACAACATGGTCACCAAAATCAATGGCCAGGCAGCAACGGGGCTGGGGATCAAGCTGGCGACTGGCGCAAACGCGCTGGATACCGCTGCCGCCATCAAGAGTAAACTGGCGCAGTTGCAGCCCTTCTTCCCTCAGGGCCTGAAAGTCGTGTATCCGTACGACACCACACCTTTCGTGAAGATCTCAATCCATGAAGTGGTGAAGACGCTGTTTGAAGCGATTGTTCTCGTGTTCCTGGTGATGTACTTGTTCCTGCAAAACCTGCGGGCAACGCTTATTCCGATTATCGCCGTGCCCGTGGTGTTACTGGGCACCTTTGCGGTACTGGCTGCGTTCGGGTTCTCCATTAACACCCTGACGATGTTCGGGATGGTATTGGCGATAGGTCTGCTCGTCGATGACGCCATCGTGGTGGTCGAGAACGTAGAACGCGTCATGGTTGAGGACAAGCTGCCGCCAAAAGAGGCGACGCAGAAGTCGATGGAGCAAATCCAGGGCGCCCTGGTGGGCATTGCCATGGTGCTTTCGGCGGTATTTATCCCGATGGCATTCTTTGGTGGTTCAACCGGGGCTATCTATCGCCAGTTCTCGCTGACCATTGTCTCCGCGATGGCCTTGTCGGTACTGGTGGCGTTGATATTAACGCCTGCTCTTTGTGCAACGCTGCTCAAACCGGTTTCCAGCGAACATCATGAAAAGAAAGGTGGTTTCTTCGGCTGGTTTAACGCGCTCTTTGATAAAAGTGTGGAGCATTACAGCAACAGCGTGAGCGGCATTTTACGTAAGACCGGCCGCTATCTGCTGGTTTACGTCGTCATCGTCGGCGGCATGGCAGTTCTGTTCCTGCGCCTGCCTTCCTCCTTCCTGC
The DNA here is from genome assembly GCF_050031515.1 of Enterobacter cloacae complex sp. 397G4. Classification (NCBI taxonomy): domain Bacteria; kingdom Pseudomonadati; phylum Pseudomonadota; class Gammaproteobacteria; order Enterobacterales; family Enterobacteriaceae; genus Enterobacter; species Enterobacter cloacae complex sp. 397G4. The sequence continues at coordinate 4,423,097 of NZ_JBLGWE010000001.1, forward strand.
CGGAAGAGGATCAGGGGGTGTTTATGACGATGGTTCAGTTGCCGGCAGGGGCGACGCAAATGCGTACTCAGCAGGTACTCGATCAGGTTCAGGATTATTACCTGACGAAAGAGAAAGCGAACGTTGAATCGGTCTTTACCGTAAACGGTTTTAGCTTTAGCGGACAGGGGCAGAACTCCGGTATCGCTTTCGTCAGCCTGAAGCCATGGGAAGAACGTCCGGGCAAGGAAAACGGCGTTGAGGCGATTGTCAGCCGCGCGACGAAAGCGTTCAGCCAGATCAAAGACGGTCTTGTATTTCCGTTTAACCTGCCTGCCATTATTGAACTGGGTACCGCAACAGGCTTTGACTTTGAATTGATTGACCAGGCAAACCTGGGGCATACGCAGTTAACCCAGGCGCGTAACCAGCTGCTGGGCATGGTGAGAGAACATCCTGACTTACTGGTCCGCGTGCGTCCTAACGGACTGGAAGATACGCCACAGTTCAAGCTGGACGTCGATCAGGAGAAGGCACAGGCGCTGGGTGTGAGCGTGTCTGACGTCAATCAGACGATTTCAACAGCGCTGGGTGGCACCTATGTGAACGACTTTATCGATCACGGACGGGTGAAAAAAGTTTATGTCCAGGCTGATGCTCGCTTCCGTATGCTACCAGGAGACATTAACGGCCTGTATGTGCGTAGCGCTAACGGCGAAATGGTGCCTTTCTCTGCCTTTAGCAGCTCTCACTGGGTGTACGGTTCACCGCGTCTGGAACGTTACAATGGGATGCCATCAATGGAGATCCTCGGTGAGTCTGCCCCTGGCAAAAGTACCGGTGAGGCAATGGCGTTGATGGAAAGCCTTGCGTCAAAACTGCCTTCCGGCATCGGCTACGACTGGACGGGGATGTCTTATCAGGAACGACTTTCCGGGAATCAGGCTCCGGCGCTGTACGCCATCTCACTGATTGTGGTGTTCCTGTGTCTGGCGGCCCTCTATGAAAGTTGGTCAATTCCCTTCTCGGTCATGCTGGTTGTGCCGCTGGGGGTGATCGGCGCGCTTCTGGCTGCATCAATGCGAGGGCTGAACAATGACGTTTACTTCCAGGTTGGTCTGCTTACGACAATTGGTTTATCAGCCAAGAACGCCATACTGATCGTTGAGTTCGCCAAGGATCTCATGGATAAAGAAGGCAAAGGGATTATCGAAGCCACGCTTGAAGCCTCGCGTATGCGTCTGCGTCCTATCCTGATGACTTCCCTGGCATTCATCCTTGGTGTTATGCCTCTGGTCATCAGCAGCGGTGCTGGTAGTGGGGCACAAAATGCGGTCGGGACGGGCGTGATGGGCGGGATGCTGTCAGCCACCCTGTTGGCCATTTTCTTTGTTCCTGTTTTCTTTGTGGTTGTCCGGAGACGGTTTACAAAGCACAAGGATTAATGAAAACCATAAAGGCACCTCTGGTGCCTTTTTTATTTCCTGAAAACAATGTAAAAACACTTCCCCTCTTCACATTTCCTCCATTAATAATCAGTGCCCGCGCTTTTTTCTTCATAATTTTTACAATCCACACAAATTGAGATTATTCCCCGTGCTGCATGGTATTAGTGCGGTGGTAAAATAATCATCAGTTCGTTAATTGCTGTATCGGCTCTTTAGCGAATAAGCGATCATATTGAGGTAACATCATGAAAAGATTCCTTTCCGTTGCACTTCTCGCTGCGCTGCTTGCTGGTTGCGCGCACGACTCTCCATGTGTACCGGTATACGACGATCAGGGGCGACTGGTTCACACCAATACCTGTATGAAGGGCACTACCCAGGATAACTGGGAAACAGCAGGTGCGATTGCTGGTGGCGCCGCGGCAATCGCTGGCCTGACACTCGGTATTGTCGCCCTGACTAAATAAGGCTTCTAAAAGCGCGGCCATCGCCGCGCTTTTATTTTTCCCTGATATAAGGAACGTATATTCCTCATCACGAATAGCATCAGATATTAATTAAATTCAATACGCTACCTTACTCCCCGCTATACCCCATACCTGTACATAACATTTAATTGATTTAACGCTGCTGCGAGCCAGCATAATGCATTCCACAACTTCAGTTTCAGTAGGGTAAAACGCTTTAATACGTCCGTAAGGTATTAATGGCGACAGCAGGAATATCGAATGAGGGAATTGGTTTGGCTGGAGCGATAACGCAAAAAGGCCATCCTTTCGGATGGCCTTTCTACTTGTTTGATGTCTGGCAGTTCCCTACTCTCACATGGGGAGACCCCACACTACCATCGGCGCTACGGCGTTTCACTTCTGAGTTCGGCATGGGGTCAGGTGGGACCACCGCGCTAAAGCCGCCAGACAAATTCTTTTACTTCTTGCCGAACTTTAACCTAAGTATAAAGTGGTGCTGATACCCAGAGTCGAACTGGGGACCTCACCCTTACCAAGGGTGCGCTCTACCAACTGAGCCATATCAGCACGCTAAATTTGATGCCTGGCAGTTCCCTACTCTCACATGGGGAGACCCCACACTACCATCGGCGCTACGGCGTTTCACTTCTGAGTTCGGCATGGGGTCAGGTGGGACCACCGCGCTACAGCCGCCAGGCAAATTCTTGTGCTCTGTCCTGTGTCTTTCGCACTGATACTGCGTTGGCTGCTCTCGTAAAGTCAGTCACATACCTCAGTATGCTCCTTCCTTTCCTTCGTTTGCCGCCTTGTCTCAGCGCAAAATCCTTCGGACTCTGAATCTAAGCTGAAAATCGTGTCTGTCTCTTCGCCAAAACACCTTCGGCGTTGTAAGGTTAAGCCTCACGGTTCATTAGTATCGGTTAGCTCAACGCATCGCTGCGCTTACACACCCGACCTATCAACGTCGTCGTCTTCAACGTTCCTTCAGGAGACTTAAAGTCTCAGGGAGAACTCATCTCGGGGCAAGTTTCGTGCTTAGATGCTTTCAGCACTTATCTCTTCCGCATTTAGCTACCGGGCAGTGCCATTGGCATGACAACCCGAACACCAGTGATGCGTCCACTCCGGTCCTCTCGTACTAGGAGCAGCCCCCCTCAATTCTCCAGCGCCCACGGCAGATAGGGACCGAACTGTCTCACGACGTTCTAAACCCAGCTCGCGTACCACTTTAAATGGCGAACAGCCATACCCTTGGGACCTACTTCAGCCCCAGGATGTGATGAGCCGACATCGAGGTGCCAAACACCGCCGTCGATATGAACTCTTGGGCGGTATCAGCCTGTTATCCCCGGAGTACCTTTTATCCGTTGAGCGATGGCCCTTCCATTCAGAACCACCGGATCACTATGACCTGCTTTCGCACCTGCTCGCGCCGTCACGCTCGCAGTCAAGCTGGCTTATGCCATTGCACTAACCTCCTGATGTCCGACCAGGATTAGCCAACCTTCGTGCTCCTCCGTTACTCTTTGGGAGGAGACCGCCCCAGTCAAACTACCCACCAGACACTGTCCGCAACCCGGATTACGGGTCTACGTTAGAACACCAGCCATTAAAGGGTGGTATTTCAAGGTTGGCTCCACGCAGACTGGCGTCCACGCTTCAAAGCCTCCCACCTATCCTACACATCAAGGACCAGTGTTCAGTGTCAAGCTATAGTAAAGGTTCACGGGGTCTTTCCGTCTTGCCGCGGGTACACTGCATCTTCACAGCGAGTTCAATTTCACTGAGTCTCGGGTGGAGACAGCCTGGCCATCATTACGCCATTCGTGCAGGTCGGAACTTACCCGACAAGGAATTTCGCTACCTTAGGACCGTTATAGTTACGGCCGCCGTTTACCGGGGCTTCGATCAAGAGCTTCGCGTTGCCGCTAACCCCATCAATTAACCTTCCGGCACCGGGCAGGCGTCACACCGTATACGTCCACTTTCGTGTTTGCACAGTGCTGTGTTTTTAATAAACAGTTGCAGCCAGCTGGTATCTTCGACTGATTTCAGCTCCACCCGCAGGGGCTTCACCTACACATCAGCGTGCCTTCTCCCGAAGTTACGGCACCATTTTGCCTAGTTCCTTCACCCGAGTTCTCTCAAGCGCCTTGGTATTCTCTACCTGACCACCTGTGTCGGTTTGGGGTACGATTTCGTGTTACCTGATGCTTAGAGGCTTTTCCTGGAAGCAGGGCATTTATCACTTCAGCACCGTAGTGCCTCGTCATCACACCTCAGCGTTAACAAGGTACCGGATTTACCTGGAACCTCCGCCTACATGCTTAAACCGGGACAACCGTCGCCCGGCTGACATAGCCTTCTCCGTCCCCCCTTCGCAGTAACACCAAGTACAGGAATATTAACCTGTTTCCCATCGACTACGCCTTTCGGCCTCGCCTTAGGGGTCGACTCACCCTGCCCCGATTAACGTTGGACAGGAACCCTTGGTCTTCCGGCGAGCGGGCTTTTCACCCGCTTTATCGTTACTTATGTCAGCATTCGCACTTCTGATACCTCCAGCATGCCTCACAGCACACCTTCAACGGCTTACAGAACGCTCCCCTACCCAACAACACATAGTGTCGCTGCCGCAGCTTCGGTGCATGGTTTAGCCCCGTTACATCTTCCGCGCAGGCCGACTCGACCAGTGAGCTATTACGCTTTCTTTAAATGATGGCTGCTTCTAAGCCAACATCCTGGCTGTCTGTGCCTTCCCACATCGTTTCCCACTTAACCATGACTTTGGGACCTTAGCTGGCGGTCTGGGTTGTTTCCCTCTTCACGACGGACGTTAGCACCCGCCGTGTGTCTCCCGTGATAACATTCTTCGGTATTCGTAGTTTGCATCGGGTTGGTAAGCCGGGATGGCCCCCTAGCCGAAACAGTGCTCTACCCCCGAAGATGAGTTCACGAGGCGCTACCTAAATAGCTTTCGGGGAGAACCAGCTATCTCCCGGTTTGATTGGCCTTTCACCCCCAGCCACAGGTCATCCGCTAATTTTTCAACATTAGTCGGTTCGGTCCTCCAGTTAGTGTTACCCAACCTTCAACCTGCCCATGGCTAGATCACCGGGTTTCGGGTCTATACCCTGCAACTTAACGCCCAGTTAAGACTCGGTTTCCCTTCGGCTCCCCTATACGGTTAACCTTGCTACAGAATATAAGTCGCTGACCCATTATACAAAAGGTACGCAGTCACCCCATAAAGAGGCTCCCACTGCTTGTACGTACACGGTTTCAGGTTCTTTTTCACTCCCCTCGCCGGGGTTCTTTTCGCCTTTCCCTCACGGTACTGGTTCACTATCGGTCAGTCAGGAGTATTTAGCCTTGGAGGATGGTCCCCCCATATTCAGACAGGATACCACGTGTCCCGCCCTACTCTTCGAGTTCACAGCAAGTGTGCTTTCGTGTACGGGACTATCACCCTGTACCGTCGGACTTTCCAGACCGTTCCACTAACACACAAGCTGATTCAGACTCCGGGCTGCTCCCCGTTCGCTCGCCGCTACTGGGGGAATCTCGGTTGATTTCTTTTCCTCGGGGTACTTAGATGTTTCAGTTCCCCCGGTTCGCCTCGTTAACCTATGTATTCAGTTAACGATAGTGCAACGGATTGCACTGGGTTTCCCCATTCGGACATCGCCGGGTCAAGGGTTCATATCACCTCGCCGGCGCTTTTCGCAGATTAGCACGTCCTTCATCGCCTCTGACTGCCAGGGCATCCACCGTGTACGCTTAGTCGCTTAACCTCACAACCCGAAGATGTTTCTTTCGATTCACCATCGACTTGCGAAAATTTGAGAGACTCGAACACACATGAGCTGTGTGTCGTTTCAATTTTCAGCTTGATCCAGATTTTTAAAGAGCAAATATCTCAAACATGACTCGCAAGTCAGTTTTGAGATATGACGGCAGGTGACTTTCACTCACGAACCAGCAAGTGGCGTCCCCTAGGGGATTCGAACCCCTGTTACCGCCGTGAAAGGGCGGTGTCCTGGGCCTCTAGACGAAGGGGACGTACAGTCTCAATCGCAAGACGCCTTGCTATTTACTTTTCATCAGACAATCTGTGTGAGCACTACAAAGGCAGGTTCTTTAAGGTAAGGAGGTGATCCAACCGCAGGTTCCCCTACGGTTACCTTGTTACGACTTCACCCCAGTCATGAATCACAAAGTGGTAAGCGCCCTCCCGAAGGTTAAGCTACCTACTTCTTTTGCAACCCACTCCCATGGTGTGACGGGCGGTGTGTACAAGGCCCGGGAACGTATTCACCGTGGCATTCTGATCCACGATTACTAGCGATTCCGACTTCATGGAGTCGAGTTGCAGACTCCAATCCGGACTACGACGCACTTTATGAGGTCCGCTTGCTCTCGCGAGGTCGCTTCTCTTTGTATGCGCCATTGTAGCACGTGTGTAGCCCTACTCGTAAGGGCCATGATGACTTGACGTCATCCCCACCTTCCTCCAGTTTATCACTGGCAGTCTCCTTTGAGTTCCCGGCCTAACCGCTGGCAACAAAGGATAAGGGTTGCGCTCGTTGCGGGACTTAACCCAACATTTCACAACACGAGCTGACGACAGCCATGCAGCACCTGTCTCAGAGTTCCCGAAGGCACCAATCCATCTCTGGAAAGTTCTCTGGATGTCAAGAGTAGGTAAGGTTCTTCGCGTTGCATCGAATTAAACCACATGCTCCACCGCTTGTGCGGGCCCCCGTCAATTCATTTGAGTTTTAACCTTGCGGCCGTACTCCCCAGGCGGTCGACTTAACGCGTTAGCTCCGGAAGCCACGCCTCAAGGGCACAACCTCCAAGTCGACATCGTTTACGGCGTGGACTACCAGGGTATCTAATCCTGTTTGCTCCCCACGCTTTCGCACCTGAGCGTCAGTCTTTGTCCAGGGGGCCGCCTTCGCCACCGGTATTCCTCCAGATCTCTACGCATTTCACCGCTACACCTGGAATTCTACCCCCCTCTACAAGACTCTAGCCTGCCAGTTTCGAATGCAGTTCCCAGGTTGAGCCCGGGGATTTCACATCCGACTTGACAGACCGCCTGCGTGCGCTTTACGCCCAGTAATTCCGATTAACGCTTGCACCCTCCGTATTACCGCGGCTGCTGGCACGGAGTTAGCCGGTGCTTCTTCTGCGGGTAACGTCAATTGCTGAGGTTATTAACCTCAACACCTTCCTCCCCGCTGAAAGTACTTTACAACCCGAAGGCCTTCTTCATACACGCGGCATGGCTGCATCAGGCTTGCGCCCATTGTGCAATATTCCCCACTGCTGCCTCCCGTAGGAGTCTGGACCGTGTCTCAGTTCCAGTGTGGCTGGTCATCCTCTCAGACCAGCTAGGGATCGTCGCCTAGGTGAGCCGTTACCCCACCTACTAGCTAATCCCATCTGGGCACATCCGATGGCAAGAGGCCCGAAGGTCCCCCTCTTTGGTCTTGCGACGTTATGCGGTATTAGCTACCGTTTCCAGTAGTTATCCCCCTCCATCAGGCAGTTTCCCAGACATTACTCACCCGTCCGCCACTCGTCAGCAAAGCAGCAAGCTGCTTCCTGTTACCGTTCGACTTGCATGTGTTAGGCCTGCCGCCAGCGTTCAATCTGAGCCATGATCAAACTCTTCAATTTAAAAGTTTGATGCTCAATGAATTAAACTTCGTAATGAATTACGTGTTCACTCGTTGAGACTTGGTATTCATTTAGTGTCCGAGGACATTAAGAATCCATGTCACTTTGAGTGCCCACACAGATTGTCTGATAAATTGTTAAAGAGCAGTTGCGACGCGCTTCAGCGCTCTGTCGCGAGGTGGCGTATATTACGCTTTCCTCTTTCAGAGTCAACCCGTTATTTCAGGATTTTTTCTCTTCAACCGACCGGGTTGTCTGTGAAGTGATTCACATCTGCCGTGTCGATGGAGGCGCATTATAGGGATCCCAGTTTTTAGCACAAGTATTTTTTAGATCTTTTTTTCCAACTGATGATTTTCCGTTCTTTTCGCTGAAAACCCACCCGATCCGCTTAAAAATTGACGCATTTTGCCTTGCCTCGATCCAGGAATACGATCAAAGTCTTCTTTAATAGCGCTCATCTGTATCGAGGTAGATATGTTTACAGTATTACGTCCTTATAAAGATCTGTTCCCCCAAAAAGGCGATCGCGTGATGATCGATACCAGCAGCGTGGTCATTGGTGATGTTCGCATGGCCGAGGATGTCAGCATCTGGCCACTCGTCGCGATCCGGGGCGATGTTAACTACGTTGCGATCGGTGCACGCACCAATATTCAGGACGGTAGCGTGCTGCATGTGACTCATAAGTCATCTTATAACCCTGAGGGCAATCCGCTCATCATTGGGGAAGATGTCACCGTTGGTCATAAAGTGATGCTCCACGGCTGCACAATCGGTAACCGGGTTCTCGTTGGGATGGGATCGATTTTGCTGGATGGCGTCATAGTAGAAGATGACGTAATGATTGGCGCAGGAAGCCTTGTTCCGCAAAACAAACGTCTGGAAAGTGGCTATCTCTATTTAGGCAGTCCGGTTAAACAGATCCGCCCCCTAAAAGAGGCGGAGATCGAAGGATTGAAATACTCAGCGAACAATTACGTTAAATGGAAGAATGACTATCTGGATCAGGATAACCAGACCCAACCCTGATCGTCTTCCTGCTGATCGCGGATCAAATCGCTGGCTTCCTCTTCCAGATCCCAGCGATTTTCGCAAAAGACCGCTAACGGATCTGAACCACCAAAGCGCTGATGCAACGTCTCCCCTTTAATCGCACAGGTGAGCTGCGTTCCATGCACCAGCACCGGGAAACAAACCGCTTGCTTATTTTCATCCCAGATTTCTCTGTCGGGAAAATGAATCGCCTGATTCATGCCATCAGTTCCTGTTTCAGCTTTTCGATCACCGGTTCTACAGCAGGTAACACGCCATGCCAGAGTAGCACCGCATGAGCCGCCTGCCCCACCAGCATGCCCAGACCATCAGCCACGTGTTTTGCCCCCTGTTGTTCACACCAGGTCAGAAATGGCGTTTTCCCTTTTTGATAAAACATGTCATAGGCGTAGATGTGGGAATGAACCAGGGATGCAGGAATCGCCGGGATCTCTCCATTGATACCGCTTGAGGTGGCATTAATCACAAGATCAAATTCGTGACTCGCGAGATCGTCAAGTGCTACCGCAGTTACGCTGCCTGTGTGTGCGAACAACGCCGCCAGCTCTTCTGCTCTGGAGAAGGTACGGTTGGTGATTGTCACCGCACAATCCAGCGAAAGAAGAGGAAGCAATACGCCGCGCGACGCGCCACCCGCGCCGATCAGCAGGATCCGAAAGCCTGGTTTAATAAACGACAATCGCTCCAGCTCGCTGAGTAAACCTATGCCATCGGTGTTATCGCCCAGAAGGCGACCATCTTCAAGCCGCTTAAGGGTATTGACGGCACCAGCGAGCGAGGCACGCTCGGTCAGCTCATCCGCACGCCCGAAAGCCTCTTCTTTAAAAGGCACCGTGACGTTCGCACCTTTACCACCCGCATCAAAAAAGCTATTCAGCGTCGGTATAAATGCATCAACAGGCGCAAGAACCCGACCATACGGGTGATCTATCTGCAATTGCTCTGCAAACAGCTGATGGATCAGAGGCGACTTACTGTGCGCGATCGGGTTACCAAAAACAGCATAGGTTTCCATAACATTATCCCTGGCGAAAACGTTCGCCGGTCAAGGCATCGCGAATTTCTGACGGGTTAAGACGACCCCCGGTTTCACCCACGGCTACAGGGAAATCATTCCCGAACTGCGCCAGAACTTCTTCTGTTGTCCGACAAGGGGGAAGCCCGGTCAGGTTGGCGCTGGTTGAAACCAGGGGTTTACCAAATGCCTGGCATAACTCCACCACCAAGGGATGGTCGGTAACGCGTACCGCGAGTGAATCGAAACGCCCGGTTAACCAGCGCGGCGTTGTCGGTTGTGCAGGAAAGACAAACGTCACGGGACCAGGCCACACAGAGAAAATGGTTTCCCGCTGTGCAGGCGTCAGCATGGAATCATCAATATAAGGCTTAAGCTGCTCGTAGTTCGCAGCGATCAAAATCAATCCTTTTTCGACAGGCCGCTGTTTTAGCGCCAGCAGACGGTTAACGGCGACTTCGCTGTCAGGATCGCACCCGACCCCGAAAACGGCTTCTGTTGGATAGGCGATGACTTCTTCTTTTTTCAGGATGTCCACCGCCTGCGCGATGGAGCCTGATGGCAGGTTATTATTCACTGATTTGATCCGCCGAAACCGGCTTTCCACATTGTTTACTGGCGCAAAAGCGTTTCAAGCCTTGCGCGGTTTTCTTTTCTATAAGTAACGGATAATCGCAATGAGGGCAGACGCCCGCTACTGGTTTGAAATTGATAACGAACTGGCATTCAGGATAGCGATCGCACGAATGGAAGGTCTTGCCATAACGAGAGCGGCGCTGCACCAATTGACCACGCTGGCACTGAGGGCACGCAATTGCCGTTTCATCTGGTTTATCAATTTGTTCCGTATGTTCACATTCCGGATAGCGGCTGCATCCAATAAACATCCCGAACCGCCCCTGCCGCAGCGCCAGTTCGCCGCCACAGAGTGGACAAAGCTGTCCCTCCAGAATTTTGACGATATGTCCGTCCGCCTGGCTTTTCAGGGGACGGACATAATCACATTCCGGATAGTGTGAACAACCGAGAAACGGACCGTGTTTCCCGGACCGAATAACAAGTTCAGCCCCACACTGTGGGCAGGGCTCGTTTTTATGCACCGTGAAGAGTGCTGATTTGGCCATAACAACTCTTGTTGCTGCACATAGAATTAATGCAGCATACCTTCATTCACTTCAAAGAGTAATTCTTCCATTTGCTGATAGGCATTTTCACAGCCTGGGATGTTGAACAGAACCATCAGGATCACCCATTTGAGATCTTCCAGTTCAAATTCAGCAGTATCCAGCGCCATGACGCGCTCTATCACCATCTCTCTCGTTTCGAGGTTTAGCACCTGAATCTGCTCAAGGAATAAAATGAATCCCCGGCAGCTGGCATCCAGCCTTTCACACTCTTCAGCTGTATAGATGCGCACAGACAATGGGTCAGAAGCAAGCTGCATCGGTTCGGCGAGGCCGTCCTGATAATCAGCCAACTTATCCAGCCACATCAACGCATTATAAATATCTTCCCGCTCAAAACCTGCGTCGGTCAGATCCCGTGTTAATTTGTCCTGATCCACCTGCATTTCTGCTTCGTTGTGGATGTAAGTCTCAAACAAATACATCAGTACGTCGAACATGGCATGCCCTCCTTAATCGGACATAGCCGCCGGGTACAGCTGCGATCCACCCTGCTAACTCCAGTTCGAGTAGCTGTGCTACCGTTACTGGCACAGGTTGGCCGGCACGTTCAGCGACAACGTCAACAGGTGTTACCTCATCTCCTACGTTAGCCAGGAGCTTGGGAAATGGCAATGCTACTGCCTCCTGATCCGATGAAATATGTCGCTTTTGGAGATCATCCTGCAACCAATGCAATCCATACTGCAAATTTTCCAGGATATCCTCTTTACAGGTCACCAGCGTCGCCCCCTGTTTTATCAGCCAGTGAGGGCCTTCGCAGCCAGGGTTCCCCAACGGGCCGGGTAGCGCAAAAACTTCACGCCCCTGCTCCAGTGCGCACCTTGCGGTAACCAGCGATCCACTCCGAATCGCAGCTTCGACCACCAGCACGCCCTGGCTCAACCCGCTGATGATCCGGTTACGCCGGGGAAAGTTACCCGGTCTGGGCGATGTCGAAAGTGAAAACTCAGACACTATCGCCCCCTCTGAAGCGATAAGTTGCTCAGCCAGAATGTGATGACGACGCGGATAGAGACTAAAAAGACCATTGCCAAGCACGGCGACACTTCGCCCTTTTGCTGACAACGCCGCATGATGTGCCACACCGTCGATGCCGCAAGCCAGGCCACTGGTGATCGTAAAGCCACATTGGGACAGCTGTTCACTGAGCATTTTCCCCCAACGCTCGCCATACCACGAGGGCGCACGGCTGCCCACAACCGCAAGCTGCATGCTGTTAAGCACGTCGACGCGGCCTCGCACAAAGAGCGCCCCGGGAAAATCAGGTATAGAACGCAACAATGGCGGGAAGCGAGGATCATCCGCCGTGAGAAGGTGGTTGTCGGCGTGTTCCAGCCATTCCAGACTACGTTCAAGCTCACTCTCGCTGAACGAAAAAAACTTTACGGCATGTTTGGGCGAAAGCCCTGACGCGTTGACAGCTTCAGCATCGACGGTTGCCTGGCGAAGCAGCCTCTGCGCAATCTCCAGCATCGCGTCACCGTATAAGGACCCGATGTTTATAAGCCGTAACCATATCTCTGTGGACGTCATCCTTTTCCCTGCCATAAGCAGCCTCAGCAATCTTTGCGATTGGTCACTGATGCTGTCAATCGACCGGGGATTTGTCTAGAATAGAAGTAATATTCTTATCAACTCCTGAACACGACTCTGGAAATTTATGGCAGTTTTGCAAGTGTTACATATTCCTGACGAGCGCCTTCGCATCGTCGCGGAACCGGTTAAAGAAGTGAATGCAGAAATTCAGCGTATCGTCGATGATATGTTCGATACCATGTACGCTGAAGAAGGCATTGGCCTTGCCGCAACCCAGGTAGACATTCACAAACGTATTATTGTGATCGACGTTTCTGAAAATCGTGATGAGCGCCTGGTGCTGATCAACCCTGAGATGCTGGAAAAAAGCGGCGAAACAGGTATTGAGGAAGGCTGTCTGTCTATCCCTGAACAGCGCGCTTTGGTGCCACGTGCCGAAAAAGTTAAAATCCGCGCACTGGATCGTGACGGCAATCCGTTTGAGCTGGAAGCCGACGATCTGCTGGCGATTTGCATTCAGCATGAGATGGATCACCTGGTCGGTAAGCTGTTTATCGATTACCTCTCACCGCTGAAGCAACAGCGTATTCGTCAGAAAGTTGAGAAACTGGATCGTTTACGTTCTCGCGCTTAACGCCCCCCGGATACAAGGAATAACGTGTCTACATCACTACGTATAATCTTCGCGGGTACCCCTGATTTTGCGGCGCGTCATCTCGACGCGCTGCTATCGTCTGGTCATCAGATTGTTGGCGTATTTACTCAGCCTGATCGTCCGGCTGGCCGCGGTAAAAAATTGATGCCTGGCCCGGTTAAAGTGCTGGCAGAAACGCATGGTTTGCCGGTTTTCCAGCCTGCATCATTACGACCTCAGGAAAACCAGCAGTTAGTGGCAGACCTGAACGCTGACGTGATGGTAGTTGTGGCTTACGGCCTCATTCTGCCGAAAGCGGTACTCGATATGCCCCGCCTGGGCTGTGTTAACGTTCATGGTTCCTTGCTCCCACGCTGGCGTGGTGCAGCCCCTATTCAGCGCGCTCTGTGGGCAGGCGATGCTGAAACTGGCGTGACAATCATGAAGATGGACGTAGGTTTAGACACGGGCGACATGCTGTATAAACTGGCGTGTCCCATTACCGCAGAAGATACCAGCGCCACGCTGTATGACAAGCTGGCGGATCTCGGTCCGCAGGGGCTGATTGAGACGTTGCAACAGCTTGCTGACAATACAGCGACACCTGAAGTGCAGGATGAGGCACAGGTGACCTATGCTGAAAAACTGAGTAAAGAAGAAGCCCGGATCGACTGGTCCCTGTCAGCAGCTCAACTCGAACGCTGTATCCGCGCCTTTAATCCATGGCCGATGAGCTGGTTGATGATTGATGAGCAGCCAGTGAAAGTCTGGAAAGCTTCAGTTATTAACGGCAATACTTCGGCAGAGCCCGGTACGATTATCGACGCCAGCAAAAACGGTATCCAGGTTGCGACCGGAGAAGGGATCCTGAATCTTGAATCGCTGCAACCGGCCGGTAAAAAGGCAATGAGCGCGCAGGATCTATTAAATTCCCGTCGTGAATGGTTCATCCCTGGCAATCGCCTTGCCTGAACAAATTTACTCTTAAGGCCCGGTGTTTCCGGGCATTTTTATTTTTACGGTTATGAAAAGACAAAATCTACGCACTATGGCGGCTCAGGCCGTTGAGCAGGTTATCGAGCAGGGCCAGTCACTGAGTAATGTCCTGCCTCCACTGCAACAAAAGGTTTCCGATATAGACAAAGCACTGCTTCAGGAGCTGTGCTTTGGCGTGCTGCGCACCCTCTCTCAGCTTGAATGGTTAATTAATAAGCTGATGTCACGCCCGATGAGCGGCAAGCAGCGTACCGTGCATTATTTGATCATGGTCGGTTTCTACCAGCTTCTTCATACCCGCATTCCACCTCATGCTGCGCTGGCTGAGACAGTGGAGGGTGCCGTTTCGATTAAACGTCCTCAACTGAAAGGGTTGATTAACGGCGTGCTGCGTCAGTTCCAGCGTCAGCAGGACGAACTGCTGGCAGAATTTGCGCAAAGCGAATCGCGCTTCCTGCACCCTGAATGGCTGCTGAATCGCCTTAAAAAAGCCTACCCACAGCAATGGCAAGACATTGTGGATGCCAATAACCAACGTCCGCCGATGTGGTTACGCGTCAATCGTAACCATCATACCCGCGACGCATGGCTGGCCCTGCTGGAAGAGGCCGGAATGAGCGGCTTCACACACGCTGCTTATCCTGATGCGGTTCGTTTAGCCTCCCCTGCACCGGTACATGCATTACCCGGTTTTGAAGAGGGCTGGGTAACGGTACAGGACGCATCCGCTCAGGGCTGCATGACCTGGCTTGAACCGAAAGACGGGGAGCAGATCCTTGATCTCTGTGCAGCGCCAGGGGGGAAAACAACGCATATTCTGGAAGTGGCGCCGCAGGCCAGCGTGATGGCCGTGGATGTTGATGAGCAGCGTCTTTCACGCGTCTATGACAACCTCAAGCGTCTGGGTATGAAAGCACAGGTTAAGCAAGGCGATGGACGTAAACCCGCAGACTGGTGTGGTGATACCAGGTTCGATCGTATTTTGCTGGACGCCCCTTGCTCAGCAACTGGCGTGATTCGTCGTCATCCCGATATCAAATGGCTGCGTCGCGATCGTGATATCAAGGAGCTTGCCCAGTTGCAATCCGAAATTCTGGATGCCATCTGGCCGCATCTCAAACCCGGCGGAACCCTGGTGTATGCAACCTGCTCTGTTCTCCCGGAAGAGAACAGTCAGCAAATTGCGGCCTTCCTGAAACGCACCCCGGACGCTACGCTGCATGATACGGGAACACCTGAGCACCCGGGTCTGCAAAACCTGCCGGGCGCAGAAGAGGGTGATGGTTTCTTTTACGCTAAGCTAATCAAAGAGTGATGTTGAGAACAGGTCACGAAAGATGAAAATTATCATTCTGGGCGCAGGGCAAGTTGGCGGAACGCTGGCGGAAAATCTCGTGGGCGAAAACAACGATATCACCATTGTGGATACCAATGGCGATCGCCTGCGCGTTTTGCAGGACAAGTTTGATCTTCGTGTTGTACAGGGGCACGGCTCTCACCCACGTGTGCTTCGGGAGGCGGGCGCGGACGATGCCGACATGCTGGTTGCAGTAACCAGTTCTGATGAAACCAACATGGTTGCATGTCAGGTGGCCTACTCGCTTTTCAACACACCGAACCGCATCGCCCGCATTCGCTCCCCGGACTATGTCCGGGATGCGGAAAAGCTGTTTAATTCCGAAGCAGTACCTATCGACCATCTTATTGCCCCTGAACAGCTGGTTATCGACAGTATTTATCGTCTGATTGAGTACCCGGGCGCGTTGCAGGTTGTGAACTTTGCGGAAGGAAAAGTAAGCCTGGCGGTCGTGAAGGCGTACTACGGCGGCCCGCTGATTGGTAATGCCCTGTCGACAATGCGCGAGCATATGCCACATATCGATACGCGTGTTGCGGCGATTTTCCGTCACGACAGACCTATTCGTCCGCAAGGGTCCACCATTGTCGAAGCCGGGGATGAAGTCTTCTTTATTGCGGCTTCTCAGCATATCCGTGCGGTGATGAGTGAACTTCAGCGTCTCGAAAAACCGTATAAACGTATTATGCTGGTTGGCGGCGGTAATATTGGCGCAGGTCTGGCGAGACGGCTGGAAAAAGACTACAGCGTGAAGCTGATCGAACGAGATCAACAGCGCGCGTCGGAGCTGGCTGAAAAGCTTCAGAATACTATCGTGTTTTATGGCGATGCTTCGGATCAGGAATTGCTGGCCGAAGAGCATATCGATCAGGTTGATCTTTTTATTGCCGTCACCAACGACGACGAAGCGAATATTATGTCCGCCATGCTCGCTAAACGTATGGGGGCGAAAAAAGTAATGGTGCTTATCCAGCGTAAGGCTTATGTCGACCTGGTACAGGGTAGCGTAATTGATATTGCTATTTCACCTCAGCAAGCCACCATTTCTGCCCTGCTAAGCCATGTACGTAAAGCGGATATTGTCGGCGTGTCGTCTCTTCGTCGTGGTGTTGCTGAAGCCATTGAAGCCGTCGCTCATGGGGATGAAACGACGTCGCGCGTTGTTGGTCGCGCGATCGACGAAATTAAACTTCCACCAGGCACCATTATCGGCGCTGTAGTACGAGGTAACGATGTCATGATCGCCAATGATAATTTACGTATTGAGCAGGGTGACCACGTTATTATGTTCCTGACCGATAAAAAATTTATTACCGACGTCGAGCGTTTATTCCAGCCAAGCCCGTTCTTCCTGTAATGATTTGGGTGCTCAGACGAGAGCACCCAAATATTAACCTTCTAATTTTCATGCCTTTTATTTTTCATAACGATTATTTATCCCCAATGGCAATTAGCTAATCATTTGTTAAACTTATAGGCGTCAGCTGGCACAAGGAGAACATAATGAGTTTTATTAAAGAGTTTCGCGAATTTGCGATGCGCGGGAATGTGGTGGATTTGGCTGTGGGTGTCATTATTGGTGCGGCGTTCGGTAAGATCGTTTCATCATTAGTCGCCGACATTATTATGCCGCCGTTAGGACTGTTGATTGGAGGCATTGATTTCAAACAGTTCGCCTTCACCCTTCGGGAGGCTCAGGGCGATATCCCTGCGGTTGTAATGCACTATGGCGTATTCATTCAGAACGTATTTGATTTCGTGATCGTGGCATTTGCCATTTTCATGGCGATCAAACTTATCAACAGACTTAACCGTAAAAAAGAAGAACCGGCTGCTGCCCCGCCAGCACCAACTAAAGAAGAAGTCTTACTGACTGAAATTCGCGATCTGTTAAAAGAGCAGAACAACCGCGTTTAATCAGGCGACAGAAACAGAAAGGCCAGTGGTAAAAAAGCGATTAGCTTGCTTGCCACTGGCCTCCCAGTTACCCCGTTGTGCATGTTTACCTTTACGTAAATAACTCCCTTTTCCTTTCTTGTTCTTCTCAACACGCTGTCTGAAAAGCGGGTCGTGAAGCAATGCCTCAATGGCGTTATCCTTAATTTGTCCCTTAGTATGCTGATAGCGGCTCATCATTTCTCCTGAGCATAGTTAATGTCGGCGGGAGTCTAGTCCCTGGCTGATAAAAAATCAACAACCCTGAGTTTCACTACTGGCGCCCTGTTCAAGAGCTTCCAGTATTGAGCAATAAACACTGCTATGAGCGGTACCGCAGCACGCGTCATTTAACCTTTGCAGAGATCGCTGCATAGCTTGCAGCTCCTGAATGCGTCCTTCAACTTCATCCAGCCGGGCCTGAACGATGCTTTTAGATTCCTGACACGTATGATGTTCAGGATCGATACGGATCGACAGCAGTTCACGGATCGACTCCAGCGTGAAGCC
Source organism: Enterobacter cloacae complex sp. 397G4 (assembly GCF_050031515.1). Taxonomy (NCBI): domain Bacteria; kingdom Pseudomonadati; phylum Pseudomonadota; class Gammaproteobacteria; order Enterobacterales; family Enterobacteriaceae; genus Enterobacter; species Enterobacter cloacae complex sp. 397G4. The sequence goes on from NZ_JBLGWE010000001.1 coordinate 4,440,908, forward strand.
GAGTTGCCGTGCATAGCGGATAAAACGAAGGCGTTGCAGGTCGTTATCCGTATAAAGGCGAAATCCACCTTCCGTTCTGACCTCATGATCGATCATCTGCTGCTTTTCGTAGTAGCGGATAGTATCCGGCGTTACGTTAGCAAGCTTCGCAAGTTCACCTATGCGGTACATGGCTACTCCTCGTTTATTTTTTGCATTAACCTTTCACTGTACTCACCATGCAAAAAGTCAGTATTCATTCCCGTCTGGCGCAGTTTTAGCTCGATGAGCGCCAACCGACGACTGATTTCGGAGTACCGCGGGTCATTCTTATGAATGCCTTTAAGCAGATCGGCAAGCTCGACGGCTTCATTGCGTTGCTGAAGTTCAGGCGGTAAACAACCTGCGTTTTTCAGTAAGCGATAACCGGCCCGTAATTCAGGGGGAATATGTGAATCATCGTCCAGAATCAGCGGCTCACCGCTACCGGGAAGATTTTCGAACTCGCCTTTGTTTTGGGCATCGCAAATATGGCGTTCAGCCCACTGATCGAGCAACCACATAATGAACTCCAGGGGGTGAGCAGAAAAGATACAGACATTGTAGATAAGTGGAGATTCTGCGGATATAAAAAAACCCGCCGAGGCGGGTTTTTTTACGTTACTACAGATTACTCTGCAGCAGCTTCTGCTTTCTCTGAACGATCAACCAGCTCGATGTAAGCCATCGGCGCGTTGTCGCCTGCACGGAAGCCACACTTCAGAATGCGAGTGTAACCACCGGCACGGCTCGCGAAACGCGGGCCCAGTTCGTTAAACAGTTTTGCCACGATCTCGTTATCACGAGTACGGGCGAATGCCAGACGACGATTAGCAACGCTGTCAGTCTTGGCAAGAGTAATCAGCGGCTCAACTACGCGACGCAGCTCTTTCGCTTTAGGCAGGGTCGTCTTGATGATTTCATGACGAACCAGTGAACCTGCCATGTTGCGGAACATAGCCTGGCGATGGCTGCTGTTGCGGTTCAGTTGACGACCACTCTTACGATGGCGCATGACCTTATCCTTCTCAGTAAAACCTTAACCTGTGATCCGGTTACTCGTCAGCAATGCTTGCCGGTGGCCAGTTTTCCAGGCGCATGCCCAGAGACAGACCACGTGAAGCCAGCACGTCTTTAATCTCGGTAAGAGATTTTTTACCCAGGTTCGGCGTTTTCAGCAACTCAACCTCGGTACGCTGTACCAGATCACCGATATAGTGGATAGCTTCTGCCTTGAGGCAGTTAGCAGAGCGGACAGTCAATTCCAGATCGTCAACAGGGCGCAGCAGGATCGGATCGAATTCTGGTTTCTCTTCTTTCACTTCCGGCTGACGTACATCACGTAAGTCAACGAAAGCTTCCAGTTGTTCTGCCAGGATGGTTGCCGCACGACGAATCGCCTCTTCAGGATCGATTGTGCCATTGGTTTCCATTTCGATGACCAGCTTGTCCAGGTCGGTACGCTGTTCTACACGCGCTGCTTCAACATTGTAGGCAATACGCTCTACAGGGCTGTAACATGCGTCGACCAGCAGACGGCCGATTGGGCGCTCATCTTCTTCCGAATGAATTCGGGCAGAAGCCGGCACATAACCACGACCGCGCTGAACTTTGATACGCATGCTAATAGCTGCGTTCTCATCGGTCAGGTGGCAGATCACGTGCTGCGGCTTGACGATTTCAACATCACCGTCGTGGGTGATGTCGGCTGCAGTCACAGGGCCAATGCCAGATTTATTCAGAGTAAGAATAACTTCATCTTTACCCTGAACTCTCACCGCCAGCCCTTTCAGGTTGAGCAGGATTTCAAGGATATCTTCCTGAACGCCTTCTTTGGTGCTGTACTCATGAAGTACACCATCAATCTCAACCTCGGTCACCGCGCAACCCGGCATCGATGAGAGCAGAATACGGCGCAGTGCGTTACCCAGAGTATGGCCAAAGCCACGCTCTAAAGGCTCAAGGGTCACCTTGGCGTGCGTCGAACTCACTTGCTCGATATCTACCAGGCGCGGTTTTAGAAACTCTGTCACAGAACCCTGCATTGTGTCCTCTCTTTGGTACTAAGCTTTACTTGGAGTAAAGCTCGACGATCAGGTGTTCGTTAATGTCCGCAGACAGATCAGAACGTTCTGGCTGACGCTTGAACGTACCTTCCATCTTGCCAGCATCAACTTCCAGCCAGGTTGGCTTTTCACGCTGCTCAGCCAGCTCCAGAGCGGCTTTCACGCGAGATTGCTTTTTCGCTTTCTCACGAATGCTAACAACGTCATTCGCTTTAACCTGATAAGAAGCGATGTTAACAACACGACCGTTTACCATGATTGCTTTATGGCTAACCAGCTGGCGTGATTCAGCACGAGTCGCGCCGAAGCCCATACGGTATACAACGTTGTCCAGACGACCTTCCAGCAGAGCCAGCAGGTTTTCACCTGTGTTGCCTTTCAGACGTGCTGCTTCTTTATAGTAGTTACGGAACTGACGCTCCAGCACACCGTAGATACGGCGAACTTTTTGCTTTTCACGCAACTGCACACCATAGTCAGACAGACGCGGTTTACGCGCACCGTGCTGGCCAGGAGCTTGTTCAATTTTACACTTGGTATCGATCGCGCGAACGCCAGACTTAAGGAATAAGTCGGTGCCCTCACGACGGCTCAGCTTGAGCTTAGGACCCAAATATCTTGCCATTTTCTATCTCCAACTAACCTAAAAAACGAGCGTTATACGCGACGTTTTTTCGGCGGACGACAACCGTTATGAGGGATCGGAGTCACATCAGTAATATTCGTGATGCGGAAACCAGCGGCGTTCAGAGCGCGAACAGTAGATTCACGACCCGGACCCGGACCTTTAACCATAACTTCCAGATTCTTGATGCCGTATTCTTTTACGGCTTCAGCGCAACGCTCTGCTGCAACCTGAGCTGCGAACGGAGTGGATTTGCGAGAACCACGGAAACCGGAACCACCGGCTGTTGCCCAACCCAATGCGTTACCCTGACGATCAGTAATAGTAACGATGGTGTTGTTGAAAGAAGCATGGATATGAGCCACGCCGTCAGAGACTTGTTTTCTTACACGTTTACGTGCACGAACTGGTGCCTTTGCCATTATTCAATCACCCCGATTATTTCTTGATCGGTTTGCGCGGACCCTTACGGGTACGTGCGTTGGTCTTAGTACGCTGACCGCGCACTGGCAGACCACGACGATGACGCAAACCGCGATAGCAACCAAGATCCATCAGGCGCTTGATGCTCATGCTGATTTCACGGCGCAGATCACCTTCAACGACAAATTTGGCAACTTCGTCACGCAGCGTGTCGATTTGTTCTTCAGACAGCTCACTGATCTTAACATCTTCAGCGATACCCGCTGCAGCCAGAATGGCTTTAGAACGGGTCTTGCCGACGCCATAGATCGAAGTTAATGCGATCACAGCATGTTTCTGATCAGGAATGTTAATGCCTGCTATACGGGCCACTATGCACTCCTACTATTTAATATGTACGCACCATGCTGAAAAGCCCGTTTTCAGGATACTCAAATGGAAACGTACAGACATACAAAAGATTGGCTGGCTAATCTAGCCAGCTCAACCCAACTTTGCAAGAAAAATATGCGAAATAATCAGCCTTGGCGCTGTTTATGCTTCGGCTCGGCACTGCAAATCACACGGATGACACCATCACGCTTAACGATTTTGCAGTTACGGCATAATTTCTTGACGGAAGCACGAACTTTCATTTTTACTCTCCGTAACTTCTCAGGCGACCAGTTAGCGGCCGTAGCCTTTCAGGTTCGCCTTCTTCAATGCAGACTCATACTGACTGGACATCATCAGAGTTTGCACTTGAGCCATAAAGTCCATAATCACGACCACAACGATAAGCAGTGAGGTCCCACCGAAGTAGAACGGTACTTTCATTGCATCACGCATGAACTCCGGGATCAGGCAGATAAAAGTAATATAAAGCGCACCAACCAAAGTCAGGCGAGTCATTACTTTATCGATATACTTCGCCGTTTGCTCTCCCGGACGAATTCCTGGTACAAATGCACCGGACTTCTTCAGGTTATCTGCTGTTTCACGCGGGTTGAAGACCAACGCCGTGTAGAAGAAACAGAAGAAGATGATCGCAGACGCATAGAGTAACACATAAAGTGGTTGCCCAGGCTGCAAATACAGCGAAATTGTTGTCAGCCAGTTCCAACCAGTACCGCCCCCGAACCATGACGCGATGGTTGCCGGGAACAGAATAATACTGGAAGCGAAGATAGCCGGGATAACCCCCGCCATATTCACTTTCAGCGGTAAATGTGTGCTCTGTGCAGCATAGACACGACGACCCTGCTGACGTTTAGCGTAGTTCACCACAATGCGGCGTTGACCACGTTCAACGAAGACAACAAAGAACGTCACTGCAAATACTAATACTGCAACCAACAGCAACAGGAGGAAGTGCAGGTCGCCTTGACGCGCTTGCTCGATAGTATGGGCGATGGCCGGCGGGAGACCCGCAACGATACCGGCGAAGATAATGATTGAGATACCGTTACCGATACCTCGTTCAGTAATCTGTTCGCCGAGCCACATCAGGAACATGGTCCCTGTGACCAGACTTACAACAGCGGTGAAATAGAATGCAAAGCCTGGGTTTAATACCAGGCCCTGCATACCAGGCATATTCGGAAGACCGGTAGCAATACCGATCGACTGGAATATTGCCAGCACCAGAGTGCCGTAACGGGTGTACTGGCTAATCTTACGACGTCCAGACTCCCCTTCTTTCTTCAACTCTGCCAGGGCCGGATGAACGACCGTCAGCAGCTGGATAATAATCGATGCCGAAATGTACGGCATAATACCCAGTGCGAAAATAGAAGCACGGCTGAGAGCACCACCAGAGAACATGTTGAACATTTCAATGATGGTGCCTCGCTGTTGCTCAAGCAGTTTGGCAAGTACAGCGGCATCAATACCAGGGATCGGAATAAAAGAGCCAATACGGAACACAATCAGCGCGCCGATTACAAACAGCAGTCTGCGTTTCAGCTCGCCAAATCCACCTTTGGCACTTTGAAAATCTAATCCCGGTTGCTTAGCCATCTGCTACTTATTCCTCAATTTTACCGCCAGCAGCTTCGATAGCAGCACGAGCACCTTTAGTAACACGCAGGCCACGAACAGTTACCGGAGTAGAAACTTCACCAGCCAGGATCACTTTCGCGAACTCGATCTGGATACCGATAATGTTAGCCGCTTTCAGCGTGTTCAGGTCTACAACGCCGCCTTCAACTTTCGCCAGGTCAGACAGACGGATTTCCGCTGTGATCGCTGCTTTGCGAGAGGTGAAGCCGAACTTCGGCAGACGACGGTACAGTGGCATCTGGCCACCCTCGAAACCGCGACGTACGCCACCGCCAGAACGAGAGTTCTGACCTTTGTGACCACGACCACCGGTTTTGCCGAGGCCAGAACCGATACCACGACCCAGGCGTTTACCCGCCTTTTTAGAGCCTTCGGCCGGAGACAGAGTATTTAAACGCATCTCTTACTCCTCAACTTTAACCATGAAGTAAACCGCGTTGACCATACCACGAACAGCAGGAGTATCCTCGCGCTCAACGGTATGACCAATACGACGCAGACCCAGGCCAAGCAGCGTTGCCTTGTGTTTCGGCAGACGACCGATTGCACTGCGGGTTTGAGTGATTTTAATAGTCTTTGCCATGGTCAATTACCCCAGAATTTCTTCAACGGATTTACCACGCTTGGCAGCGACCATTTCTGGAGAATTCATATTTTCCAGGCCATCAATAGTTGCACGAACCACGTTGATCGGGTTGGTGGAACCATATGCTTTAGCCAGAACGTTATGAACTCCAGCAACTTCCAGAACGGCGCGCATTGCACCACCGGCGATGATACCGGTACCTTCGGAAGCTGGCTGCATGAATACACGAGAACCCGTGTGAACACCTTTAACTGGGTGTTGCAGGGTACCGTTGTTCAGCGCGACGTTAATCATATTGCGACGGGCTTTTTCCATCGCTTTCTGGATCGCTGCTGGAACTTCACGCGCTTTACCGTAACCAAAACCAACGCGACCGTTACCATCACCCACTACAGTCAGAGCTGTGAAGGAGAAAATACGACCACCTTTAACGGTTTTAGATACGCGGTTTACCGCGATCAGCTTTTCCTGCAGTTCGCCAGCCTGTTTTTCGATGTGAGCCATCTTACACCTCTACCTTAGAACTGAAGGCCAGCTTCACGGGCAGCATCTGCCAGTGCCTGGACACGACCATGATATTGGAACCCGGAACGGTCAAAGGAAACATTGCTGATGCCTTTTTCCAGAGCGCGTTCAGCGACAGCTTTACCTACAGCTGCTGCGGCGTCTTTGTTACCGGTATACTTCAATTGTTCTGAGATAGCTTTTTCTACAGTAGAAGCAGCTACCAGAACTTCAGAACCGTTCGGTGCAATTACCTGTGCGTAAATATGACGCGGGGTACGATGTACCACCAGGCGAGTTGCACCCAGCTCTTTGAGCTTGCGGCGTGCGCGGGTCGCACGACGGATACGAGCAGATTTCTTATCCATAGTGTTACCTTACTTCTTCTTAGCCTCTTTGGTACGCACGACTTCGTCGGCGTAACGAACACCCTTGCCTTTATAAGGCTCAGGACGACGGTAGGCGCGCAGATCTGCTGCAACCTGACCGATCAGCTGTTTATCAGCGCCTTTCAGCACGATTTCAGTCTGAGTCGGGCATTCTGCAGTGATACCGGCCGGCAGCGGATGCTCAACAGGGTGTGAGAAGCCCAGAGACAGGCCTACTGCATTCCCTTTGATAGCTGCACGATAACCTACACCAACCAGCTGAAGCTTTTTAGTGAAGCCTTCGGTAACACCAACAACCATTGAGTTCAGCAGGGCACGCGCGGTACCAGCCTGAGCCCATCCATCCACGAAACCATCACGTGGACCGAAGGTCAGAGCGTTATCTGCATGTTTAACTTCAACAGCATTGTTGAGGGTACGAGTCAGCTCGCCGTTTTTACCTTTGATCGTAATAACCTGACCGTCGATTTTTACATCAACGCCGGCAGGAATAACGACCGGTGCTTTAGCAACACGAGACATTCTTTCCTCCGATTAGGCTACGTAGCAGATAATTTCGCCACCAAGACCAGCCTGGCGCGCTGCACGATCAGTCATAACACCTTTAGAGGTAGAAACAACTGCGATACCAAGACCAGCCATTACTTTTGGCAGCTCATCTTTTTTCTTATAGATGCGCAGGCCTGGGCGGCTGACACGCTGAATGCTTTCTACAACAGCTTTACCCTGGAAATACTTGAGAGTAAGTTCCAGTTCCGGCTTGGTGTCGCCTTCAACTTTAAAATCTTCGATAAAACCTTCTTCCTTCAGCACGTTGGCAATTGCCACTTTCAGCTTGGCGGAAGGCATGGTGACCGCAACTTTGTTCGCGGCCTGACCGTTACGGATACGGGTCAGCATATCCGCGATCGGATCTTGCATGCTCATCTGTCTTTACTCCCGTGATTCAATTGGTAATTACCAGCTAGCCTTTTTCAAGCCTGGCACTTCACCGCGCATGGCGGCTTCACGCAGTTTGATACGGCTCAACCCAAACTTGCCCACATAACCATGTGGACGACCTGTTTGACGACAGCGGTTACGCTGACGAGACGGGCTGGAATCACGCGGCAGAGACTGCAGCTTGAGAACCGCATTCCAACGATCTTCGTCGGAAGCGTTCACATCAGAAATGATCGCTTTCAGTTCAGCGCGTTTAGCGAAGAATTTATCAGCTAAAGCTACGCGCTTTACTTCGCGTGCTTTCATTGATTGCTTAGCCATTCAGTAACCCTACCTTACTTGCGGAACGGGAAGTCAAAGGCAGCCAGCAGAGCACGGCCTTCTTCATCAGATTTCGCAGTAGTGGTAATGGTAATATCCAAACCACGCACGCGGTCGACTTTATCGTAGTCGATTTCTGGGAAGATGATCTGCTCACGGACACCCATGCTGTAGTTACCACGACCGTCGAAAGACTTAGCGGACAAGCCACGGAAGTCACGGATACGTGGAACAGCAATAGTGATCAGGCGCTCAAGGAACTCCCACATGCGTTCGCCACGCAGAGTTACTTTACAGCCGATCGGATAGCCCTGACGGATTTTGAAGCCTGCAACAGATTTGCGTGCTTTGGTGATCAGCGGTTTTTGACCGGAGATTGCTGTCAGGTCAGCTGCTGCGTTATCCAGCAGTTTCTTGTCAGCGATCGCTTCACCAACACCCATGTTCAGGGTGATCTTCTCGACCCGAGGGACTTGCATGACAGAATTGTAGTTAAACTCAGTCATGAGTTTGTTAACTACTTCGTCTTTGTAGTAATCATGCAGTTTCGCCATCGTACTACTCCAAATTACTTGATAGTTTCGCTGTTAGATTTGAAGAAACGGACTTTTTTACCGTCTTCGAATCTAAAGCCTACACGGTCAGCCTTACCGGTAGCCGCATTGAAGATTGCAACGTTAGAAACCTGAATAGCAGCTTCTTTTTCAACGATGCCGCCTGGTTGGTTCAGGGCCGGAACCGGCTTCTGATGTTTCTTAACCAGGTTAATACCTTCAACGACAAGTTTGCCGGAAGACAGAACATTTTTTACTTTACCGCGTTTACCTTTATCTTTACCGGTTAACACGATAACTTCGTCATCACGACGGATTTTCGCTGCCATGATTCGCTCCTTAGAGTACTTCTGGTGCCAGAGAGATAATTTTCATGAACTTCTCAGTACGAAGTTCACGAGTTACCGGCCCAAAGATACGCGTGCCGATAGGCTGCTCGCTGTTATTGTTTAAAATAACGCATGCATTACCATCGAAGCGAATGACAGAACCGTCAGGGCGACGAACACCCTTCTTGGTGCGCACCACTACCGCCTTCAGCACATCACCTTTTTTGACCTTACCACGTGGAATTGCTTCCTTGATGGTGATCTTGATGATGTCGCCTACGCCTGCGTAGCGACGGTGCGAGCCACCCAGAACCTTGATACACATTACGCGACGTGCACCGGAGTTGTCGGCGACGTTCAGCATAGTCTGTTCTTGGATCATTTTAGTGCTCCGCTAATGTCAACTACTACCTGAGACTCTAAAATCAGAGCCGTTAAAAAGCCCCATACCGAGGGCGCGGCATTATAACACCGCTTCTGCAATATGGGTAGAAAAAATAAACGGCTCATCGCTGAGCCGTTTATTCGTATTGAGAATGCGTACTCTATTACAGAACCGCTTTCTCTACAACGCGAACCAGCGTCCAGGACTTAGTCTTGGACAGTGGACGGCATTCACGGATTTCAACCTTGTCGCCGATACCACATTCGTTGTTCTCGTCATGTACGTGCAGTTTGGTCGTACGCTTGATGAATTTACCGTAGATCGGGTGTTTCACAAAACGTTCGATAGCTACAACAATGGATTTCTCCATTTTATCGCTAACAACACGACCTTGCAGAGTACGGATTTTATCGGTCATTACGCACCCGCCTTCTGAGTCAGTAAAGTCTTAACGCGCGCAACATTGCGACGCACTTGCTTCAGCAGGTGAGTCTGTTGCAGCTGGCCACTTGCAGCCTGCATACGCAGGTTGAACTGCTCACGCAGCAGGTTCAGCAGCTCAGCGTTCAGCTCTTCAACGCTTTTTTCACGCAGCTCTTTTGCTTTCATTACATCACCGTCTTAGTTACAAAGGTGGTTTTGATAGGCAGTTTCGCTGCTGCCAGGCCGAAGGCTTCACGGGCCAGCTCTTCCGGAACACCGTCCATTTCATAAAGGACTTTGCCCGGTTGGATCAAGGCAACCCAGTACTCCACGTTACCTTTACCTTTACCCATACGAACTTCCAGTGGCTTCTCGGTGATCGGTTTGTCCGGGAATACACGGATCCAGATCTTACCTTGACGCTTAACTGCACGGGTCATTGCACGACGTGCTGCTTCGATCTGACGTGCAGTCAGACGACCACGGCCAACAGCTTTCAGACCGAAAGTGCCGAAGCTAACATCCGTACCCTGCGCCAGACCACGGTTGCGGCCTTTGTGCACTTTACGGAATTTTGTACGCTTTGGTTGTAACATCAGCGACGCTCCTTATTTACGGCCTTTACGCTGCTGCTTTTTAGGTTGAGCAGCCGGTTTTTCCGGTTGTTCAACAGCAGCCATACCACCCAGGATCTCACCTTTGAAGATCCATACCTTAACGCCGATTACACCGTAAGTGGTGTGCGCTTCAGAGGTGTTGTAGTCGATGTCAGCACGCAGAGTGTGCAGCGGTACGCGACCTTCGCGGTACCATTCGGTACGTGCGATTTCCGCGCCGCCCAGACGGCCGCTAACTTCAACTTTGATACCTTTAGCGCCCAGACGCATTGCGTTCTGTACAGCACGCTTCATAGCACGACGGAACATAACACGACGTTCCAGCTGAGAAGTGATGCTGTCAGCAACCAATTTAGCGTCCAGTTCAGGCTTACGAACTTCAGCGATATTGATCTGTGCAGGAACGCCAGCGATATCCGCTACGACCTTGCGCAGTTTTTCTACGTCTTCGCCTTTCTTACCGATAACGATGCCAGGGCGAGCAGTGTGAATAGTCACACGGATGCTCTTAGCTGGACGCTCGATAACGATACGAGATACAGACGCTTTAGCCAGTTCCTTAGTCAGGTACTGACGTACTTTAAAATCGCTGTCCAGGTTGTCAGCGAATTCTTTGGTGTTCGCAAACCAGGTAGAGTTCCATGGTTTTACAATACCCAGGCGAATACCATTAGGATGTACTTTCTGACCCATTGCTAGTCTCCAGAGTCTCAGCGATCGGACACAACCACAGTAATGTGGCTGGTGCGCTTCAGGATGCGATCTGCACGACCTTTCGCACGCGGCATAATGCGCTTCATGCTTGGGCCTTCATCTACGAAAATTTTCGCGACTTTCAGATCGTCGATGTCAGCGCCATCGTTGTGTTCAGCGTTAGCAATGGCAGATTCCAGTACTTTCTTGACCAATACCGCAGCTTTCTTGTTGGTATAGGTCAGGATGTCCAGGGCCTGCGACACTTTCTTACCGCGAATCAGGTCAGCAACAAGGCGAACCTTCTGTGCAGAAGAACGAGCATGGCGATGTTGAGCTAAAGTTTCCATCTCTTCCTCCTACCTTATTTCTTCTTCGCTTTTTTATCAGCAGCGTGGCCGCGATAAGTACGAGTCGGTGCGAATTCACCCAGTTTGTGACCAACCATTTCGTCGGTAACAAAGACTGGAACGTGCTGACGACCATTATGGACAGCGATGGTCAAACCGATCATGTTAGGAAAGATCGTTGAACGACGGGACCAAGTGCGCAGGGGCTTCTTGTCTCCGCTTTCCACCGCTTTCTCTACCTTCTTCAGCAAGTGCAGGTCAATAAAAGGACCTTTCTTGAGAGAACGTGGCATGGCTTATCCTCTAAAATTATTTGCTACGGCGACGTACGATAAATTTATCAGTACGCTTGTTGCTGCGGGTCTTCTTACCTTTGGTCTGAACGCCCCACGGAGTTACCGGGTGCTTACCAAAGTTACGACCTTCACCACCACCATGTGGGTGGTCGACTGGGTTCATCGCAGTACCGCGAACGGTAGGACGAACACCACGCCAGCGTGCAGCACCAGCTTTACCCAGAACGCGCAGCATATGCTCAGCATTGCCAACTTCGCCCAGAGTAGCGCGGCAGTCTGCTTCGACTTTACGCATTTCACCAGAACGCAGACGCAGGGTGACATAAGCACCGTCACGCGCAACGATCTGAACGTAAGTACCCGCGGAACGCGCCAGCTGACCGCCTTTACCTGGTTTCATTTCTACGTTATGAACGGTAGAACCAACCGGGATATTGCGCATCGGCAGGGTGTTGCCTGCTTTGATTGCAGCATCAACGCCAGACTGAATCTGGTCGCCAGCTTTCAGGCCTTTAGGGGCCAGGATGTAACGGCGTTCGCCATCTTTGTACAGAACCAGCGCGATGTTCGCGGAACGGTTCGGATCGTACTCAAGACGCTCAACAACTGCTGGGATACCGTCTTTGTTGCGTTTGAAGTCAACAATACGATAAGCCTGCTTGTGGCCACCACCGATGTGACGAGTGGTGATACGGCCATTGTTGTTACGACCACCGGATTTGCTGTTTTTTTCCAGCAACGGAGCAAAAGGTTTGCCCTTGTGCAGCTCAGGGTTAACCACTTTAACTACGTGGCGACGACCCGGAGATGTCGGTTTACATTTAACAACTGCCATTGTATTACTCCTCCGACTTACTCAGCGCCGCCAACGAAGTCCAGGTTCTGGCCTTCTTTAAGGGTGACGTAAGCTTTTTTCCAGTCGCTACGACGACCGATACGCTGTCCGTGACGTTTAACTTTCCCTTTAACTACCAGGGTGTTAACGACTTCGACTTCGACTTCAAACAGTTTCTGCACAGCAGCTTTGATCTCTGCTTTGGTCGCGTCTTTAGCAACTTTGAGAACGATGGTGTTTGTTTTTTCCATCGCAGTAGACGCTTTTTCAGAAACGTGCGGTGCGCGCAGCACCTTCAGCAGACGTTCTTCACGAATCATGCCAGCATCTCCTCAACTTGCTTAACAGCATCAGCAGTCATTACGACTTTGTCGAAGGCGATCAGGCTAACCGGGTCGATACCAGTCGCGTCGCGTACGTCAACCTTGTGCAGGTTACGCGCGGCCAGGAACAGGTTCTCGTCCAGCTCACCGGTGATGATCAGCACATCTTCCAGAGCCATGTCTTTCAGTTTCTGTGCCAGCAGCTTAGTTTTAGGCGCTTCAACAGAGAACTTCTCGACAACGATCAGACGATCCTGACGTACCAGTTCGGACAGAATGCTTTTCAGCGCGCCGCGGTACATCTTTTTGTTAACTTTTTGACTGTGGTCCTGTGGACGCGCAGCGAAGGTCACGCCACCTGAACGCCAGATCGGGCTCTTGATAGAACCTGAACGCGCACGGCCGGTACCTTTCTGGCGCCATGGCTTTTTGCCTGAACCAGTTACTTCAGCACGAGTCTTCTGAGCACGAGTACCCTGACGAGCACCAGCTGCATAAGCAACAACAACCTGGTGAACCAGCGCTTCGTTGAAATCACGACCGAAGGTAGTTTCGGAAACAGTCAGCGCGCTCTGCGCGTCTTTCAATACTAATTCCATTGCTATCCCCTTACGCCTTCACAGCTGGTTTAACGATCAGGTCGCTACCGGTTGCACCCGGGACCGCACCTTTAACCAGCAGCAGGTTGCGCTCAGCGTCAACACGTACTACGTCCAGGCTCTGAACGGTTACACGTTCGTTGCCCAGCTGACCTGCCATTTTCTTGCCTTTGAACACTTTGCCCGGAGTCTGGTTCTGACCGATAGAACCCGGAACGCGGTGAGACAAGGAGTTACCGTGAGTAGCGTCCTGGGTACGGAAGTTCCAGCGCTTAACGGTACCAGCAAAACCTTTACCTTTAGAGGTACCGGTTACGTCAACTTTTTTAACGTCAGCAAACAGCTCAACGCTAATGTCCTGACCTACGGTGAACTCTTCGCCTTCAGCAAGACGGAATTCCCACAGACCACGGCCAGCTTCAACGCCAGCTTTAGCGAAGTGACCCGCTTCTGGTTTGGTTACACGGTTAGCTTTTTTAGCACCAGTGGTAACCTGAATAGCGCGGTAGCCATCGTTAGCCAGATCTTTAACCTGAGTAACGCGGTTTGCTTCAACTTCGATTACGGTTACTGGGATAGAAACGCCATCTTCAGTGAAGATGCGGGTCATACCCACTTTTTTACCGACTAAACCAATCATTGTTTCAACCTCTCAATCGCTCGATGACCTGATTAACCCAGGCTGATCTGCACGTCTACACCGGCAGCCAGATCCAGACGCATCAGAGCATCAACGGTTTTCTCAGTTGGCTCAACGATGTCAACCAGACGCTTGTGAGTGCGGATTTCGTACTGATCACGCGCATCTTTGTTAACGTGCGGAGAGATCAGAACGGTAAAGCGCTCTTTGCGGGTCGGCAGCGGGATCGGACCACGGACTTGCGCACCAGTGCGCTTAGCAGTCTCGACGATTTCCGCGGTTGATTGATCGATCAGACGATGATCAAACGCTTTAAGGCGGATACGGATTCTTTGGTTCTGCATGAGACCAGAGCTCCAATTATTTTATAAACGAAAATGATTACTCCTCAAACCCATTACGATTGATGGGAGAGTGTAACCGTTCTTACGTAGCTCCCCAATTGGGAGCATTGTTGAGTAACAAAGTGAGCTACTCTGGTTCAGATTGAACCCGCCGTCAATTACGACAAGCCCGCGCATTATACGTAAATCAGAGAAAGACGCAAGTGCCGTTTAGAAATTAAGCGCCAAAGACGTACTATACGTAAGGCCGCGCAATTTTTTATGCAAAGTATCCCTTCTCAACTCTTTGTCTGAAGCCGCTACGCAATTGCTGTTTTTACACATTGCCGGGCATGCAGATTATTACGAGTATGCGCTCAAACCATTTTGAGGCTCTCGCTATGCTACTGTCCCTCCCCTTTCTGCTGATCTATTTTGCGTTATCGGCCTTGCTTGTTCGCACCGATATTCGCACGGGGCTTCTTCCCGATAAATTTCTTTGCCCGCTGCTATGGACGGGCCTGCTCTACCAGCTTTGTCTCCATCCTGATTTTTTGCCGAGCGCGGTAGTGGGTGCGATGGCAGGATACGCCGGATTCGCCATTATCTATTGGGGATACCGTCTCATCTGCCGACGTGAAGGGATGGGATATGGCGACATAAAATATCTGGCGGCGCTGGGGGCATGGCATGGCTGGTGTGTACTACCAATACTGGCATTAGTGGCCGCGTTAATGGCTCTGCTGTATCTGGTTGCTTTCTCGTTGTTTACCCCTGATAAGCAGGCATTAAAAAACCCACTGCCTTTTGGGCCATTTCTGGCGGCAGCGGGTTTATGCGTTGGCTGGGAAAGCCTGATTAACTTTCCACTTTGATCTGAGACTGAAGGTAGTTCTGTAGGCCAATTTTGCTAATGAGATCCAGTTCGGTCTCAAGCCAGTCGATGTGCCCTTCTTCATCAGCCAGGATCTGGATCATCATATCGCGGCTGACGTAGTCATGTACGCTGTCCGCATAGGCAATGGCTTCACGCAGATCTTTTGCACCCTCCAGCTCCAGCCGGAGATCAGAACGCAGCATCTCTTCGACATCTTCTCCGATGCCCAGTTTTCCGAGATCCTGTAGGTTAGGAATGCCTTCGAGGAATAAAATACGCTCAATGTATTTATCGGCGTGTTTCATTTCATCAATGGACTCATGGTATTCAACATCGTTGAGGCGAGTCAGTCCCCAGTTTTTAAACATTCTTGCATGGAGAAAATACTGATTGATTGCGACAAGCTCATTTCCCAATAATTTATTGAGATAACTTATGATTTTAACATCACCTTTCATTATATAGTCCCTCCGCTTCCACTCATTGAAGCGTAGATCGGGCTACGGGGATGTCAAAAAAAAGATAGAGGCTTACGCGATCTCTTTGAATTCCGGGATCTGCATCAGTTCGTCCTGCATGATCTCACGCGCTGCGCGAACGCATTTACCGCATTGATTTCCCACCGGAACAAACTTGCGAAGCTGCTGGAAAGATTGTGGTTGAAACTGGCGAACGGCCTGACGAATTTTTTTGTCGCTTACACCATTACATAAACAAACGTACATAAAGACTCCCGTTCAAAATATGCGCAAAGTGTAAGTGAGAATGGTTATGATTACAATAGCGCGGGCGTCGGAATACGTGGCGGGAGAAAGCAAAAAATGCGAATTTTTATGACAATGCCCCAACGGCAGAAAACAAAAAAGGACGCCGGAGCGTCCTTTTTATTTCAGGGATAATTAATTAGCCCAGAACTTTAGCAACAACGCCCGCGCCAACGGTACGGCCGCCTTCACGGATTGCGAAACGCAGACCGTCGTCCATCGCGATTGGGTGGATCAGCGTCACAACCATCTTGATGTTGTCGCCTGGCATTACCATCTCTACGCCTTCTGGCAGTTCGATGGTACCGGTCACGTCAGTTGTACGGAAGTAGAACTGTGGACGGTAGCCTTTGAAGAACGGAGTATGACGGCCGCCTTCGTCTTTGGACAGAATGTACACTTCAGATTCGAACTTGGTGTGTGGCTTGATTGAGCCTGGCTTCGCCAGAACCTGACCACGTTCGATTTCTTCACGTTTGATACCACGCAGCAGAACACCAACGTTCTCACCAGCACGGCCTTCGTCCAGCAGTTTGCGGAACATTTCAACGCCAGTACAGGTAGACTTCGCAGTCTCTTTGATACCAACGATTTCAACTTCTTCACCAACTTTGATGATACCGCGCTCTACACGACCGGTAACAACGGTACCACGACCGGAGATGGAGAATACGTCTTCGATTGGCAGCAGGAATGGCTTGTCAATCGCACGCTCTGGTTCTGGGATGTAAGAATCCAGGTAGCCAGCCAGTTCGATGATTTTCTCTTCCCACTCTGCTTCGCCTTCCAGCGCTTTCAGCGCGGAACCACGAACGATTGGAGTGTCGTCGCCTGGGAAATCGTACTGAGACAGCAGTTCACGAACTTCCATCTCTACCAGTTCCAGCAGCTCTTCGTCATCAACCATGTCACATTTGTTCAGGAACACGATGATGAAAGGAACGCCTACCTGACGACCCAGCAGGATGTGCTCACGAGTCTGAGGCATAGGGCCGTCAGTCGCAGCAACAACCAGGATCGCGCCGTCCATCTGCGCAGCACCGGTGATCATGTTTTTAACATAGTCGGCGTGGCCTGGGCAGTCTACGTGTGCGTAGTGGCGAGTCGGGGTGTCATACTCAACGTGAGAAGTGTTGATGGTGATACCACGAGCTTTTTCTTCTGGTGCGTTATCGATCTGGTCGAAAGCACGAGCAGCACCGCCGTAGGTTTTAGCCAGTACGGTGGTGATTGCAGCAGTCAGGGTAGTTTTACCATGGTCAACGTGGCCGATAGTACCAACGTTGACGTGCGGTTTTGTACGTTCAAATTTTTCTTTAGACACGGCTATATTCCTTACTATAGTGCTCTCCCCTTCGGAGAGAGCACGGGACTTAGGTTTTAATCCTGTGGATTACTTACCACGGGCTTCGATAACGGCCTGAGCAACGTTGTTCGGCGCATCATCATACTTCAGGAATTCCATAGTGTATGATGCACGACCTTTGGTCAGAGAACGCAGCTGAGTTGCATATCCGAACATTTCAGACAGCGGAACTTCAGCGTGGATCTTAACGCCAGTTACTTCGGATTCCTGACCACGCAGCATACCGCGACGACGGCTCAAGTCACCGATAACGTCACCGGTGTTCTCTTCAGGAGTTTCTACTTCAACCTTCATGATCGGCTCAAGCAGAACTGGTTTTGCTTTCTTAAAGCCTTCTTTAAAGGCAATAGACGCAGCCAGTTTAAACGCCAGTTCAGAGGAGTCAACGTCGTGGTAAGAACCGAAGTGCAGACGAACACCCATGTCTACAACCGGGTAACCAGCCAGAGGACCAGCTTTCAGCTGCTCCTGGATGCCTTTATCAACGGCAGGGATGTATTCGCCAGGAATTACACCACCTTTGATGTCGTTGATGAACTCGTAACCTTTAGGGTTAGAGCCCGGCTCCAGTGGGTACATGTCGATCACAACGTGACCGTACTGACCGCGACCACCAGACTGCTTAGCGTGTTTACCTTCAACATCGGTAACTTTCGCGCGAATCGCTTCGCGGTAAGCAACCTGAGGTTTACCCACGTTCGCTTCAACGTTGAATTCACGCTTCATACGGTCAACGATGATGTCCAGGTGCAGTTCACCCATACCAGCGATGATGGTCTGGTTAGATTCTTCATCAGTCCATACGCGGAATGATGGGTCTTCTTTCGCCAGACGGCCCAGAGCCAGACCCATTTTTTCCTGGTCAGCTTTGGTTTTTGGTTCAACTGCGATGGAGATTACCGGCTCAGGGAATTCCATACGCTCCAGAATGATCGGGTGATCCGGGTCACACAGGGTGTCACCAGTGGTCACGTCTTTCAGACCGATAGCAGCAGCGATGTCGCCCGCACGAACTTCTTTGATCTCTTCACGTTTGTTAGCGTGCATCTGTACGATACGGCCAAAACGTTCACGCGCCGCTTTCACGGAGTTCAGGATGGTGTCACCGGAGTTAACCACACCAGAGTAAACGCGGAAGAAGGTCAAGTTACCCACGAATGGGTCGGTAGCAATTTTGAACGCCAGTGCAGAGAACGGCTCGTCATCACTTGCGTGACGCTCAGCCGGAGTATCTTTACCGTCGTCCAGGATGCCGTTGATGGCAGGAACGTCAACCGGGGATGGCAGGTAGTCAACTACCGCATCCAGCATCGCCTGAACACCTTTGTTCTTGAACGCAGAACCACAGGTTACCAGGATGATTTCGTTGTTCAGAACGCGCTGACGCAGAGCAGATTTGATCTCTTGCTCAGACAGTTCTTCACCACCCAGGTATTTCTCCATCAGCTCTTCAGAAGCTTCTGCTGCGGATTCGATCAGGTTCTGGTGCCATTCGTCAGCCAGGTCCTGCATCTCTGCCGGGATATCTTCGTATTCGAAGGTAACGCCCGCATCTGCTTCGTTCCAGTTGATGGCTTTCATTTTCACCAGGTCGATAACGCCGGTGAAACCTTCTTCAGCACCAATTGCCAGCTGAAGCGGAACAGGGTTCGCGCCCAGACGGGTTTTGATCTGGCCAACAACTTTCAGGAAGTTAGCACCCATACGGTCCATTTTGTTAACGAACGCGATGCGTGGAACTTTATATTTGTTTGCCTGACGCCATACGGTTTCAGACTGTGGCTGAACACCACCAACTGCGCAATAAACCATTACCGCGCCGTCAAGAACACGCATGGAACGTTCTACTTCGATGGTGAAGTCAACGTGCCCTGGGGTGTCGATGATGTTTACGCGATGCGGTTCGTACTGCTTAGCCATACCTGACCAGAATGCAGTAGTCGCTGCGGAGGTGATAGTAATACCACGCTCCTGCTCCTGTTCCATCCAGTCCATGGTGGCTGCGCCGTCATGAACTTCACCGATTTTATGGTTTACACCGGTGTAGAACAGAATACGTTCGGTAGTAGTGGTTTTACCGGCGTCGATGTGCGCACTGATACCGATGTTACGGTAGCGTGCGATGGGTGTTGTACGAGCCATTTGATTCCTCGTTTATATCTTTAGGCGTTCAGTTAAGTTACCCAGAGCGGGCGGCTTCTCTGAAGCGCCCGCCTGGTGACTACGACTCCGAAGGGATTACCAACGGTAGTGTGCGAACGCCTTGTTGGCTTCTGCCATACGGTGAACGTCTTCACGTTTCTTAACTGCGGTACCTTTGTTTTCCGCAGCATCAGAAAGTTCGTTCGCCAGACGCAGAGCCATGGATTTATCACCGCGTTTACGAGCAGCTTCAACGATCCAACGCATTGCCAGAGCATTACGACGAACCGGACGAACTTCAACTGGAACCTGATAAGTAGAACCACCAACGCGGCGAGACTTAACTTCTACAGTCGGGCGCACGTTGTCGAGAGCGACTTCGAAGGCTTCCAGTTCATTTTTACCAGAACGCTGAGCCAGGGTCTCCAGCGCGCTGTATACGATTGCTTCTGCGGTAGATTTTTTACCATCTACCATCAGGATATTTACAAATTTTGCCAGCAGTTCTGATCCGAATTTCGGATCTGGAAGAATTTTACGCTGACCAATGACGCGACGACGTGGCATGGGATTACTCCGTTGTTAATTCAGGATTGTCCAAAACTCTACGAGTTTAGTTTGACATTAAGATAAATCAGTTTGGCCTTACTTAACGGAGAACCATTAAGCCTTAGGACGCTTCACGCCGTACTTGGAGCGAGCCTGCTTACGGTCTTTAACACCTGAGCAGTCCAGCGCACCACGAACGGTGTGGTAACGAACACCCGGAAGGTCTTTAACACGACCGCCACGGATCAGGATCACGGAGTGCTCCTGAAGGTTGTGACCTTCACCACCGATGTAGGAAGTCACTTCGAAACCGTTAGTCAAACGCACACGGCATACTTTACGCAGTGCGGAGTTTGGTTTTTTAGGAGTGGTGGTATATACACGAGTACATACGCCACGTTTCTGCGGGCAGGCTTCCAGCGCAGGCACGTTGCTTTTTGCAACTTTGCGTGCACGTGGTTTGCGTACCAGCTGGTTAACTGTTGCCATTAAATAGCTCCTGGTTTTAGCTTTTGCTTCGTAAACACGTAATAAAACGACCTCATACAATATGAGGACGCGAAATTTTAGGGCTACGTCGAAAAGGTGTCAAGAAATATACAGCGATCTCAAATCACCAGTTCATTTGACTGGCGTGCGTCACAGTAAGATTGACGAAATCAGTATAGCCAACCACGTCAATTTTGGCTGAAATTTGACCAGAAAGACCCCGCGCATCCAGATCCTCTTTCAGCGCAGAGACTGTTATGGGGGCATTAGCGAGGATTTCAACAAAACGGCTGCCTTCAAGCGCCGCAAGCACGCCATCCTGAATCAGCAGCAGATCATCACCTTCGCGCAGCATGCTCAGTAACGTGTCGATATCGCATTGCCACGGTGAACGGCTCAGGGTATGGAGCATGACAGCCTCAGAAAGTCAGAACGGTATCGTAGTGAGAGAGTTGTTCGCGCAGCGCAGCAGATGTCAGGATCGTCACGTCCAGCACGAACGGTGTTTTCTCGTTTAACCCACGCGCGGCCAGCGAGTCGGCGCACACATAGAAGGTTTCAATGTCATAGAGCGGCAGAACTTTGAAGGTCGCAATGTAGTCGCGCGCAAGAATGGCCTGCGGTTGTTGGCCTGCCAGAAGCTGGAATACGCCATCGCCTAAAAAGAAGACGCCGATATCTTCGGTTAAAGCCGATGTCGCGAGCAATGCATCCAGCCCTTCCCGGCCTGAAGCGCTGCCATGCGGCGCAGAAGTAAAAACAAACGCTACGCGCTTCATCAAAATTGCACCACTCTGTCGCAGGTCAACGCCGCCTGTGCCAGGGCACCCAGTCCGCTGAGCGAAAAGCCCGGTTGCAGGTTAGCCCCCGCCAGACCGAGGCGTTCGGCTTCGGTCACATCCGTCACGCCGCGACGCAGTGCCGCCGCGACGCAGATATGCAGGTCAACGCCCTGCGTTTCGTTTAATTTTTGCCAGGCGCGCACAAGGTCAAACTCATCGCTCGCCGGAGACGTAAACTGGTTCGCGTTATATACGCCTTCGCGATAAAAGAAGACGCTTGCAAGTTCATGACCGGCATCAAGCAGCGCATGGGCAAACTGTAGCGCGCTGCTGGCCTGCTGGGTACCGTACGCCGGGCCCGTCACCATTAACGCAAAACGCATTACTTGTCTTGTCCCAGGAAGTCGCCGCTTTTGAACTGGCGAATATAGAGGTAAACCGTGTGTTTGGAGATATTCAGGCGATCGGCCACCTGGTTGATGGCATCTTTGATATCAAAAATCCCTTTCTCATAGAGGTTCAGGACGATCTGACGATTCTTGGCGTTGTTGGATACATTGCGATCGGCATTCACCTCTTCAATGGTGAACTCCAGCGTCTGGGTCACGAGATCCTCAACCGAAGAAGCAAAGTTCACCGATGAGCCCACGTCCGGCGTTTCTGGCGGGATGAAGGTGCTCATGATTTGCGAGAATGGCACATCAAGGTTCATGTTGATGCACAGCAAACCGATTACCCGGTGTTCGCGATTTCGAATCGCGATCGTTTCTGATTTCATCAGCACGCCACTTTTGGCGCGGGTGAAATAGCATTTTGAGACGCTGCTGTCCGCGCCGGTCATGTCATGCAACATACGCAATGCAAGGTCGGTGATTGGCGAGCCAATTTTACGGCCAGTGTGCTCACCATTCGCAATGCGGATAGCGGAACACTTAAGATCTTGCAGGGAATGCAATACGATTTCGCAGTGGGAACCAATGAGCATCGCTAACCCGTCCACTACCGCTTCGTAGGATTTCAGAATATCGAAGTCGGTCTGGTCAAATGGACGTTGATCCAGCAAATCAAGTTCACTGGTTTCGTTGGTTAAAAGCGACCTGGACATGAAAAAAACACTCCTTTTCAGGAGCCTGTCGTTAGGTTTTCAGGGCAGGCTCATTATCTACACGGACAACTAAATTAATACAGCGTGTATAACGCTTTCCAGTGTTAATTATATCTGCCCCGCAATAAAAAAACCGCCGCCTGTAAAGGCGGCGGTTTTTTTCAGGATTACTTCTTAGCTGCTGCGGCTTTGTCGTCAGCCGGTGCGTCTGTTTTCGCATCCGCTTTCGGCGCCGGTTTGATGTCCAGCAGTTCTACATCAAATACCAGCGTGGAGTTAGCCGGGATACCCGGAACGCCGGTTTTGCCGTAAGCCAGATCCGGTGGGATGACCAGCTTGATTTTACCGCCTTTCTTGATATTCTTCAGGCCTTCGGTCCAGCCCGGGATCACACCATCCAGACGGAAGGAGAGAGGCTCACCGCGGGTATAAGAGTTATCGAACTCTTTACCGTCGATCAGCGTACCTTTGTAGTTCACCACAACGGTGTCGCTGTCTTTAGGCGCGTCGCCGGTACCTTCTTTCTCAACTTTATAGATCAGGCCAGTAGAAGAGGTTTTAACGCCTTTCTCTTTAGCGAACTTGTCGCGGTAGGCTTTGCCTTTCGCTTCGTTATCTTTAGCGTCTGCTTCCATCTTGGTCTGAGCGGCGCCTTTCACGCGCGCTTCAAACGCTTGCAGAGTCTGCTCGATTTCCTGGTCAGACAGTTTGCTCTTGTCTGCGAACGCATCCTGAACCCCTGCGATCAGCTGGTTTTTGTCCAGTTTGATGCCCAGTTTCTCTTGTTCTTTCAGAGAGTTTTCCATGTAACGACCCAGAGACGCGCCAAGTGCGTAGGCGGATTTCTGGTCGTCATTTTTGAATGCCGCTTTGCTGTCTGTAGTCGCAGCAGGCTTCGCAGCAGTATCAGCAGCGAAAGACAGCGGCGCATTGAGCGCTACAGCCATAGTGGTCGCCAGCAGCGTAACTTTAAACAGTGATTTCATCCATATCTCCAGGACCTGAGGTCTCTCACCCCAGTGTTAAACGTAAATGAGTGACGTACTATAAAACGTTGCGGAAGAAATCTACAGACAGACTCCCCCGAATGTCGCTTCTTTTCAGACTATTTTTGTTTAAATAAGTTTCTTGTCAGGGAGATGGATACTGTACTTAAGGAAAAAGTCAGCTAAACTTCGCCGCCGCTGGTCCATTATGGCGAATGAGAGATAAACGAGGTGAATGATGAAGGATACAACGATCGAAACGAGACTGGCTGAGCTGGAAAGCCGCCTGGCTTTTCAGGACATCACCATCGAAGAACTGAATCAGACCGTGACGGCCCATGAGCTTGAAATGGCAAAACTGCGCGATCACATGCGCCTGCTGACGGAAAAGCTGAAGGCCACGCAGCCGTCAAACATTGCCTCTCAGTCAGAAGAGACGCCACCACCTCATTATTGAGGCGTAAAAAAAGCGGGATTATCCCGCTTTTTTATTTTCCGGAGTACGGAATCAGTGGCAACCGCAGCCGCCGTTACCGCAACCACCTTTACCGTGGCCGTGGTCATGACCATGGTCGTGGCCGTGACCACCGCAGCAGCCGTCGTGGCCGTGATCGTGGTCATGGTCGTGACCGTGCGCACCGTGAACGTGGCCATGAGCCAGCTCTTCTTCGGTCGCTTCACGGATCGCAACAACTTCTACGTTGAACTTCAGGTTCTGACCCGCCAGCATGTGGTTGCCGTCAACCACAACGTGGTCGTCTTCCACTTCAGTGATTTCAACCGGCACCGGACCCTGGTCAGTTTCCGCCAGAAAGCGCATGCCAACCTGCAACTCGTCAACGCCCATGAATACGTCTTTAGGAACGCGCTGAACCAGGTTGTCATCATACTGACCGTAAGCGTCGTTCGCGCCTACAGCAACGTCGAATTTGTCGCCAACTTCATGGCCTTCCAGCGCCGTTTCCAGGCCGGAAATCAGGGAACCGTGACCATGCAGGTAGTCCAGCGGCGCACTCACCGGAGACTCATCAACCAACACACCGTCTTCTGTACGTACCTGATAGGCCAGGCTGACCACCAGGTCTTTTGCTACTTTCATGATATCTCCTGAGCGTGGGAAAATTGCTGGCGCAGATTGTAGCGGAAATCTGCACCCGTGTACCCTTAAGCTTAAAAAAACTCAGAGCATATCGCTAGTCTGGATGAAAAATGCCGATCACTTGCTCTTCTTTGCGAACGTGATCGCGGGCTTCTTTGTCGGCCTCACGCATCTGGTGACCGCACTTAACACATTCAACGATATCGATATTATTTTCACGCCACATGGCCAGCGTATCTTGCGCCTGGCAGGATGGGCATTTTGCGCCCGCGATAAAGCGTTTACGTACAGCCATCTTTCGTTACCCTTTATTCAAATTCATCCCAGCCGTCGAGCTGGCGTCGTTCCTGTTGCATCTCACGCTGGAAGATCTCCTCCAGTTCGCGACGCGCTTCCCGAACGCGGGAGATCTGCGCCGTGTCGCTGTGCACGGGCATCAGTTCACGCAGCATTCGCATATCCAGCCGGCGGAAATGCATCTGGGCGCGTTGCGCCTGGTGAGGATGCATACCCAGCGAAACCAGCGCCTTGCGTCCCAGCTCCAGCGCGCTGGAGAAGGTTTCGCGGGAGAAGTGTTTCACACCCGCCTGCAAAAGTTCGTGAGCCTCCACACGTCCACGCGCACGCGCCAGAATATGCAGATGCGGGAAATGCTGCTGGCACAGCTCCACCAGCTTCATCGTGTCTTCCGGATCGTTGCAGGTGATGATGATGGACTCCGCAGCCTCTGCCCCCGCCGAGCGCAACAGCTCAAGCTGCGTCGCATCGCCGTAGTACACCTTATAACCATATTTGCGCATCAGGTTGACGGCGCTGATATCGCGCTCCAGCACCGTAATGCGCATTTTATTCGCCATCAACAGGCGACCAATCACCTGTCCGAAGCGACCAAAGCCCACGACGATCACCTGCGGTTTATCATCTTCCACCCACGGCGCTTCATCTTCATCGTCTGCGGGATTCAGGCGGCGCGACAGCAGTTTGTCCACCAGCTTCATCAGCAGCGGGGTGGTCATCATCGACAGCGTAACCGTCACCAGCAGCAGCGCCATCTGGTCATCTTTGAACAGCTTCTGAGACGACGCCGTGGAAAACAGCACAAACGCAAATTCTCCACCCTGGCTTAACACGCTGGAAAACTGCATTCTTTCCGAGCTGCGCAGCCCGTAAATCCTCGCGAGGACATACAGCACCAGCGTTTTGACCGCCACCAGCACGGCGACACTCGCAATAACCCACAGCAGATGGGTATAGAGCACGCCAAGATTAAGCGCCATACCCACCGAGATAAAGAACAGCCCTAACAGCAGCCCCTTAAACGGATCGATGGCGGTCTCCAGCTCGTGGCGATACTCGCTTTCCGCAAGCAGCACCCCGGCGATAAACGTCCCAAGCGCCATCGACAGCCCCAGCGCATCCATAAACAGCGCTGAGCCAAGCACCAGCAGCAGCGTTGCGGCGGTGAATACCTCGCGCACGCCGGATGCGGCAATAAACCGGAATACCGGACGCAGTAAAAACCGTCCGCCGATCAGCATCCCCGCGAAGGCCAGCACCTTCATGGAAATCTTCATCCAGTCGAAATGATCGTCTCCGGAGCCCGCCAGCAGCGGCACCAGCGCCAGCGCCGGGATCACCGCTAAATCCTGGAACAGCAGCACCGAAAAACCCAGCTGCCCCGCCTCGTTGCGGTTCATCCCTTTGTCGCGCATCAGCTGAAGCGCCATCGCCGTCGACGACATCGCAAGACCGATCCCGCCAATCACCGCGGCCTGCCAGGAAAACTGCGTCAATATCAGCAGTCCCGCGAGAATGGCCGCGCTGAGTAACACCTGCGCCGCCCCGACGCCAAAAATAGATTGCCGCAGTTGCCACAGCTTGGCGGGGTTCAGCTCCAGCCCGATGATAAACATCAGGAAGACCACGCCCAGCTCGGAGAAGTGGAGAATTTCATCCACATCGCTGATAAACCCAAGCCCCCAGGGGCCAATGGCGATCCCCGCCAGCAAATAGCCCAGCACCGCGCCAATGCCGAGACGCGCGGCAAGCGGGACCGCGACGACGGCGGCAAACAAAAACAGCACCCCGGCAAGGAGTAAATTCGAACCGTCCATTAGCGTCCTCCCGCCGGAATCGGTGACGCCAGCCATTCGCCATAGGCCCTGGCATGGCTCGCCAGTGCTTTCGGATCCTGCCGCCGTGCCCAGTAGATAATAATCGGGCTCATCCAGTGCATACGGCACATCGCCGCCGTCAGCTCAAACGGCCGCAGAATGTCGCTCATGGGGTAACGGTTCAGCCCATCGTGACGGTAAGCGCTTTCCGGCTCACCGGTGGTAATGACACTCCGCCAGTACTTTCCCGCCAGCTGGTTGCCCCCCACCCCGCTGGAGAAGCCCCGGCTCAGCACGCGGTCCAGCCACTCTTTGAGCAGCGCCGGACAGCTGTAGGTATAAAGCGGATGCTGGAACACAATCACGTCGTGCTGACGCAGCAGTTCCTGCTCGTAAGGAATATCGATAAAAAAATCAGGATAGTGCGCGTAGAGATCGTGCACCGTTACGTTACTGAGCTGTGTGGCCGGCTTAAGCAGCACCCGGTTCGCCACCGAGTCCTGTGATTCCGGATGGGCATACAGCAGCAGCACTTTCGCTGTCTGAGACATCACTCCCCTCCCGGTTCTGTTTTTGTGTATTGTTGTCGTTTTGGGCTACCATGGCGGCCCGGTGGGGAAAATGGCCCACACCTTACATTATCATAATGACAAATTAACATAGTCGGAACATACGGCGCTTCTATGATTGTTTTCTCCTCGTTACAAATTCGTCGCGGCGTGCGCGTCCTGCTGGATAACGCGACTGCTACCATCAACCCGGGCCAGAAAGTGGGGCTGGTCGGCAAAAACGGCTGCGGTAAATCCACCCTGCTGGCGCTGCTGAAAAACGAGATAAGCGCGGATGGCGGTAACTTTACCTTCCCGGGCAACTGGCAGCTCGCCTGGGTGAACCAGGAGACGCCCGCGCTGAGCGAACCCGCGCTCGACTATGTTATCGACGGCGATCGTGAATACCGCAAGCTCGAAGCGGAGCTCAACGCCGCCAACGAACGTAACGACGGCCACGCCATCGCCACCGTCCACGGCAAGCTGGACGCCATCGATGCCTGGACCATTCGCTCCCGTGCCTCCAGCCTGCTGCACGGTCTGGGCTTCAGCAACGAACAGCTTGAACGCCCGGTGAGCGATTTCTCCGGCGGCTGGCGTATGCGCCTTAACCTGGCGCAGGCGCTGATCTGCCGCTCCGACCTTTTGCTGCTCGATGAACCAACCAACCACCTCGATCTTGATGCGGTTATTTGGCTGGAAAAGTGGCTCAAGAGCTATCAGGGCACTCTGATTCTGATCTCCCACGATCGCGACTTCCTCGATCCGGTGGTGGATAAAATCATTCATATCGAACAGCAAAGCATGTTCGAATACACCGGCAACTACAGCTCTTTCGAGCGCCAGCGCGCGACGCGCCTAGCCCAGCAGCAGGCAATGTATGAAAGCCAGCAGCAGCGCGTGGCGCACCTGCAAAGCTTTGTGGATCGCTTCAAGGCCAAGGCGTCAAAAGCCAAGCAGGCGCAGAGCCGCATCAAGATGCTGGAACGCATGGAGATGATCGCCCCGGCGCACGTGGATAACCCGTTCCACTTCAGCTTCCGCGAGCCTGAAAGCCTGCCTAACCCGCTGCTGAAGATGGAGAAGGTCAGCGCGGGCTATGCCGAGCGCATTATTCTCGATTCCATCAAGCTCAACCTGGTGCCGGGTTCACGCATTGGTCTGCTGGGGCGCAACGGTGCCGGTAAATCGACGCTGATCAAACTGCTGGCGGGCGAGCTTAACCCGGTCAGCGGCGAAATCGGGCTGGCGAAGGGCATCAAGCTAGGCTACTTCGCCCAGCATCAGCTGGAATTTTTACGCGCGGATGAATCGCCGATCCAGCACCTGGCGCGCCTGGCGCCGCAGGAGATGGAGCAGAAACTGCGCGACTACCTCGGCGGCTTTGGCTTCCAGGGCGATAAGGTGACTGAAAACACCGAGCGCTTCTCCGGCGGCGAAAAGGCCCGTCTGGTGCTGGCGCTGATCGTCTGGCAGCGTCCAAACCTGCTGCTGCTTGATGAACCGACCAACCACCTCGATCTCGACATGCGTCAGGCGCTGACCGAAGCGCTGATCGAGTTCGAAGGGGCGCTGGTTGTCGTATCGCACGACCGCCACCTGATCCGCTCCACCACCGACGATCTCTATCTGGTGCACGGCGGCAAAGTGGAGCCGTTCGACGGCGATCTGGAAGATTACCAGCAGTGGCTGACGGACGTGCAGAAGCAGGAAAACCAGCCGGAAGAGTCAGCGAAAGACAACGCCAACAGCGCCCAGGCGCGTAAAGACCAGAAGCGCCGTGAAGCGGAACTGCGCACCCAGACGCAGCCGCTGCGTAAAGAGATAGCCCGTCTCGAAAAAGAGATGGAAAAGCTCAACGCCACGCTTGCTGCCGTCGAAGAGAAGCTGGGCGACAGCGAACTGTACGATCAGAGCCGCAAAGCGGAGCTGACGGACTGTCTGCAAACTCAGGCGAAAGCCAAATCCAGCCTCGAAGAGTGCGAAATGGCATGGCTGGACGCGCAGGAACAGCTGGAAGCGATGCTGCAAGCCGACTAACACGCCGGGAGGGTTATGGGCTTCGATACCACGAGCGAGATTACATTCCGTAAGCTCAGCATCTTCATGACGTTCATGGAGAAGGGCAATATCGCACGTACCGCCGAAACGCTCGGCCTGAGCGGTGTCAGCGTGCACCGCGCGCTGCATACCCTCGAAGAGAACGTCCGCTGCCCGCTCTTTGCTCACAAAGGGCGTAACCTGATTGCCCTCCCCTCCGCGTGGACGCTGCTGGAGTATTGTCAGGAGGTGATGCAGGTGATGGAGCGCGGGCTGGAAGAGTCGCGCAAGATCGCCGGTATCGGCCAGGGACGGTTGCGCGTCGGCACGCTCTACTCGCTGACGCTGGAAACTGTGCCGCGCCTGATAATGGGCATGAAGCTGCGCCGTCCGGATCTGGAGATGGATCTGACGATGGGCTCGAACGAAACCCTGCTCCATATGCTGGATGAGGGGTCGCTGGATGCGATTTTAATCTCTATTTCCGAAAGCGATATCGACCGTAACAGCCTCGAAGTGCTTCCTCTGTTCCATGACGATATTTTCCTTGCCGCACCGGCCTCTGCCACGCTGAATACCCACGGGCCAGCGGATCTCCGCGATTACAAAGATCAGAAATTTGTCGCGCTTGCAGAAGGCTTTGCGACCTACGCCGGGTTCCAGGAAGCGTTCCATATCGCCGGGTTTGAACCAGAGATTGTTACCCGGGTGAACGACATTTTCTCAATGCTCAGCCTGGTGCAGGCGGGCGTCGGCTTTACGCTGATGCCGGGCAGGATGAAGAAAGTGTATGAAAATTCGGTGCAGCTACTGAAGCTGGCGCAGCCGTACCAGATGCAGCAGCTGATTGCGATTGTCTTTGCCCGCAACCGCGAGCAGGATCCGAACCTGCGCGCGCTGGCCGCCGAAGGGCGGATGTATGCCAGAAGTTTGCAGGATAGTGCCTGATGTTATTGCCCGGTGGCGGCTGCGCCTTACCGGGCCTACTCCCGAATTGTAGGCCCGGTAAGCGTAGCGCCACCGGGCTAAAAACTCATGCACGAAGCCGACCCGCCAGATGCACCGCCACGTCCACCCCGCTGCGCTCCAGCGAAATGGATTCACCTTCCCACGCCGCCTGCCGCGTCAGACAGGTCAGGATGCCCCCTGGCGGCATCTCAATCGCCAGCCGCGCTTCACGCTCGTTAGCGGAAATCACCGCCTCCTGCCAGCGCACGGTTCGCGCCATATTCATCGCCAGATCGTCGGCAATTTTCTCCGGCTGCCAGAGCACGCGTCCGGTACTGCCGCTCAGGTACGCACAGCGCGGACGTGAAAGCGTGACCGAATTAAATGCTGCCACCAGCTTCTGCGCCGGTTCCGCCAGCAGTTCACAGTGCGACGGTACGCTCACCGCCAGCCGCTTAGCCTTGCTCGCGCCTTTTGCCAGGGCGCGCTCCGCCACCTGCGCCATGCCGTCATCGGCTCCGGCAATCACGATCTGCGTTTCGGCGTTCAGGTTAGCAATATAGGTTCCTGTCCCCTGAATCAGGTTTTCCACCTGCGGCAGGGTCAACCCCATAATTGCCGTCAGGCCGTAGCCGTGAGGATACGCCTGCTCCATCAGATCGCCGCGCAACGCCACCAGCTTCAGCGCGTCCGTAAAGTCCAGCGCGCCGGCGATAACCGCCGCAGGATAAGCGCCAATGGACAGCCCGCTGACGATATCCGGCGACACGCCGCGACGTTCCAGCTCGCGCGCCCACGCCACGCCGGCAATCAACAGCGAAAGCTG
Source organism: Enterobacter cloacae complex sp. 397G4 (assembly GCF_050031515.1). Taxonomy (NCBI): domain Bacteria; kingdom Pseudomonadati; phylum Pseudomonadota; class Gammaproteobacteria; order Enterobacterales; family Enterobacteriaceae; genus Enterobacter; species Enterobacter cloacae complex sp. 397G4. Next base: position 4,471,824 of record NZ_JBLGWE010000001.1, read on the forward strand.
AACCGCACGGGTGTGGGTTAACGAGCATGCGCTGTCCAGGGTATCGACTTCCGCCCCCAGCACAGCACGGGCCTGCTCCAGCTCCGTTCCCGGCAGGTTTTGCAGCATACCTTCATGCTGTGTGCCCTGCCCCGGGAAGGTAAACAGTATTTTCATTACTCCTCCCTGTGCCATGGATCCGCCACCAGGCGCGGTCCACATTGCGTTTTTAGCAGCGTTTTGCCGTCGCGTAACCATTCCGCCAGCGCGAATCCGCCCTCGGGCGTGTCCACCTGCGTATCCGCCCGGCACAACGCACGGCTGAGCTGAGCCTGCCAGCCAGTAAACGCCTCAGGGGAAACGGCACGCGGGGCGCGGATGAGCAGATCGAGATCGCTGTCGGCGTGGATCACCGGAATGCCGGTCGCCAGCGCGTAACCCGTACTGCCGGTTATCCCCCACGTCCACGGCCACGACTGCTGCGCAAGCTGAAGCGCCACCTGAACCGGCGGCTGAGTGATAAACGGCGAACGCAGCAGGTCGGCGGCAACGCTCAAATCTTCGGGCGACACCACGCGCAACACGTTCTCAGGCGTCACCCATCCGCCCGCCCGCTGGTCGCGGCGCAATCCGCGCACGCCAACGGGAATACGGCCTTCATTATCAACATCACGCCGCACCACTACCGGTAGTCCGGCATGCCAGGCCGCGTCCACCCAGGATTCGGTAATCCCTTCCAGGGCGTCGCGCGCGGTAAGCCAGATGAGGTCGTGTGGGCGTAATGTTGTGGTCATGATTACATTCCTGAAGTCAGCGAGATAAACAGCGGCAGCGACAGGATACACAGTACGGAGCTCAACAGCAGCACGGCTTCAGCATCCGGCGACTGCACGCCAAAGCGGTTACCGAACACCACGCCAAAGAAGCCCGCGGACAGCGCAATCATCAGGATGGCGGTGATCGCCACGGAGCCGTGCAGACCGAAGATTAAAACGATACCCCAGGCGATCGCTGGCTGGATCAGCAGCTTGGCGATAGTGGAAGTGATCACCATGGTGTTGATCTGAAGTTTACGCGCGGAGAGGATCACCCCGGTCAGGAACAGCGCCGCAGCGGTCGCAGACAGTCCCAGCGGTTTAATCGCCGCCAGTACCAGCTCCGGCATTTTGATGCCGATAGCGGACAGGATCACACCCAGCAGCGGGCCCATCACGATCGGTTTTTTAATGGAACGCCACATCAGCACCGGCAGCATGGAAAGCGTTGAACCCGAGTTATTGCCTTCGGCGCGGGCTTTCTCACGCTCCAGAATCAGCAGGCAGAACGGGGTCATCAACACTGAACCACAGGCGATGGAGACCGCCACGGACAGTGAGGTTGAAGGGCCTTCGCCCAGCACGCTGCCCAGAATCGGCAGGCCAAGCGCCGCGTAGTTTGGCAGGGCGACGGTAAGCGTCAGCACGGCCGCATCCTGCGGGGATTTTTTAAACACTTTCGTCGCGAGGAAGTAGATGACCGCATAGGTGATCCACATCGCCAGGGTGAGCACCAGGATCAGCGGCGACTGCGCCACGATGCCGGTCCACGGGGTTTGCACGGTGGCGCTGAACAGCGCAGCCGGGAGTGCAAAATCCATCACGAAGATATTCAGCAGGGAAACATTTTTGTTATCGACCATCTTTGCCTTGCCGGCCCAGAATCCCAGCAGCATGATGACGAAAATCGGTGCAAGAGCATGAACAATTACGTAAGTCATAAATCACCTGTAGTAAAAAAGTTTAAGCACTGGCGCGATGTTTATTATTTTCAGGATGCAGGTTCCCGCGTGGACGCAACGGGCGCGCCCACGGGGTGATGCATCTGGCAGGTCTCTTTTTACTTACCAGCTGGCTCGCATACGTTCACGTACGAGCGCCGAGCTGCGGCGGTTGTCAGCACCCAGACGGTTTTTCAACGTGGTGTCCTGACGAGCGTCGCTGATGGCCTGTTGCAGGGTGGTTTTCACCCGCGTCAGATCGCTTTCGGTAGGGGCATCCGGATTGCTGATATCCAGCAGGTCGGAAAGCAGCCCCAGCGTGGCGTAGTTGCTGATGTCATACGCCATTGGCGGAATGGTTGCAGCCAGTTTTTCCAGCGCCTCAACGGTACGCAGCGTAATGCGCGCCGCAGACTCTTTGCCCATGGCATGGATCAGCACGCCTTTATCGTTGAAGGCAATCAGACGGTTAGCCTGGTAGCCGTGCGCCAGAAACGCGCCGGACATGGCCTTACCGACGATAAGACCAATCACCGGATGACCCGCCAGCCGCGCATTAGCGTAGGCGGCAGCGGCGCCGGCCAGCGCCTGGTGGATACCAAACGCCTCTTCGCGACGGCCATAGGCCTGGCTTGGGACGTCGATTACCGCCACAATCGGGCGCTTCACGGCTTTATCTGCGTCGGCGGCGACGGTTTCGCTGACCACTTTTGCCAGCGTCCATCCTTCCAGCAGGCCGACTTCACCCTGCGCCGCGCGCGGGAAGTGGTTGTTGGCGTCCGGCACCACGGCGACAAAACGCACCGTTTCACCGTTTAGCTCGCCGTCTGCGGCCTGCACGGACGGGCATAACCCCTCCAGACGTTTCGCGTTCGGGGCCAGAGTTTCCAGCCAGAGTTCGCCACGGCTAATTGAGTTAGTCATCATTTCACCTCCCGGACAAAAAGCGCTTTAATCTGTTCGGCATCGGCCTGTTTGCGGGTGTCGAAATTCGTCAGACGGTTCAGGTAATCGTCGTAGTTATCGGTGCGATGTTTCGCCGGTACGCCTTTGGCGATGGCTTCGTTCATCGCGGCTTTCACCGCGTTCACGCCGTCGCCCACCAGCGCGTCCACCAGCCCGCTTTCAAAGCGTACTTCGCCGCCGGTCATGCTCCAGATAAACGGACGGTCGCGGGAGTCATACTCTTCAATGCCCGCTTCCTGCTCGATAACCTGCGGACCGTTGAGGCCGAGCCGCGCTTCGCGGGTCACAATCAGGTAGCTGCACAGCGCCGCGGCGATAGACATCCCACCGAAGCAGCCCACGGTCCCGGCGACAATCCCGACGACCGGGGTATAGCGACGCAGGTCAACGATCGCGGCGTGGATATCGGCAATCGCCGCCAGGCCGAGGTTGGCTTCCTGCAAACGTACGCCGCCGGTTTCGAGGCACAGCACCGCCTGAGTCGGAATGCCGTTGCGGTTATCTTCCGCCGCCAGCTCCAGCGCTGCCGCCATTTTGGCGCCGGACACTTCGCCCATGCTGCCGCCCTGGAAGGTGCCTTCAATCGCCACCACCACCGCAGGCTGGCCGTTGATGGTCCCTTTCGCGACCACCATGCCGTCATCGGCCTGAGGAACAATCCCCTGTGGCCCAAGCCACGGAGAGATAATGCCTTCAAACGGATCCAGCAGTTCGCGGTAGCTGCCGTCGTCGAGCAGCGCCTGCGCACGCTGGCGCGCTTTTAATTCGATAAAGCTGCTGTCATCACGCATGGTTCACCCCTTCAAAAACCTGTTCGATACGAATGCGTGCCACGCCCGGCGTCGCGCCGAAGTCGTGGATGGTCAGCTTACCGGCGGGCAGGCTGCTGACGGTTTGCAGGCGGTTGAACAATGCCTCCCAGCGCCCGCGGCTGTTGTCGACGGAGGTGGTGATATCAATGGTTAAGGTCTGGCCCGGTTCGGCGGTGAAAAGCACCTCCATATCCCCGGAACCGACGACCCCTGCCAGCGCCCTGCCGCTTACTTCGCGGCTGGCGGGCACGGTCAATGTGATTTTTTCCATAACATCCTCTTAATGCTTTGAATAGGGCGTTTCGGCGCGGTCAAGAAACAGCGTGGCGGCAAGCAGGTCTGCGGCTCCGCCCGGCGAGGCGTTAAGCGCCAGCATCTGACGGTCTAACCGCGCCAGCGCCTGCTGCCCGGCGAGGGTTGCGCATCCTCCGGCGTTCAGCACCGCACGGGCGCCGTTCTGCATGGCGTCCAGCCCCTCCATGCCGGCGCGCGACAGCACGCAGGTGTCGGTGAGCGAGGTCATGATCGCCATCAGCGCGTCGAGTCTGGCCTGCGTTTCGCTGCTGCCGTTGAGACGGCTGAGGCGAAGCTGCGGCAGCGCGCGCTGCATGATGTGCGGAAACGCCTGCTGAGCCTCTTCACGCGCGCCCGGCACACGGTAGCGGTGCGTAACGCGTAACCCCTTGCTGAACACTTTCGGCGCCGCGTCATCCGGCAGCTTCGCCAGCTGAGCGGCGGTGTTCGCGACGGTTTGCGCCCGGGCATCGCCGCCCAGCATCGCCACCGCGCTCACCAGCAATCCCAGCGCCCAGATCGCGCCACGGTGCGTGTTCACGCCGTCGGTAGCGGCCATCATCTGCCGTTCACCTTCGCGACCCAGGCGGCCAACGGTTTGCCTGAGGGCAATATCCGCCGGACGCTGCCAGCTCTGCTGCGCCAGCGCCTGAAACGTGGGGGTCAGGCTGTGAGCGGAGCGCTCCATCAGCGCAAGCGATAAATCGTGGTGCGCGCCGTTCCCCCGGCTGTCCACCAGACCGGGCTTCGGGCTTAAACGTGCTTCGTCAATCAGACACTGCGTGGCGGTTCGCGCCAGCCATTCGGCACCGCCTTCAACCTGGATCTGGGGCAGAAGTTTCATTACCAGCTCCGGAATTTCGCAGGTGGGTTGTAAAGACCGCCGGACCATTCCACCAGGTCCGCGACGCTACCTGCCGCCAGCAGCGAACGGGTGGCATCGGTGCGGCGAATGCCCATATCTTCCGGATACACAACCTTGCCGCTCTGGCGCAGTTCCGCCACGCGTTTGGCGTCAACGCCCAGACCGATATCGGTGATACCCGCCACGGCGGCGACCATGGCGCGACGCTCTTCCAGATCTTTCGCCCGGTAGAGGTAAGCAATCCCCTCTTCCGTCAGCACGTGGGTGACGTCATCGCCGTAAATCATGACCGGCGCCAGCGGCATACCAGAGGCTTTCGCGACCTCAACGGCGTCGAGTTTTTCCACGAAGGTTGGCTTCACGCCCGCCTGGAAGGTTTCCACCATCTGCACAACCAGCTTTTTACCGCGCTGCATCGGGTCAGGCTCGGTGATCATGTTCAGCCAGGCCGGTGTGGCGTGGCGACGACCGTGCGGATCGTGGCCCATGTTTGGCGCGCCGCCGAAGCCGGAAAGACGGCCGCGAGTCACGGTTGAGGAGTTAGCGTAACCGTCGACCTGTAGCGTGGAGCCGATAAACATATCGACCGCGTACTGACCTGCCAGCTGACAGAAGGCGCGGTTAGAGCGCATGGAGCCGTCGGCACCGGTAAAGAACACGTCAGGACGGGCGCGGATGTACTCTTCCATTCCCAGCTCGCCGCCGAAGCAGTGGACGCTCTCCACCCAGCCGCTTTCGATGGCCGGGATCAGCGTTGGATGCGGGTTCAGGGTCCAGTGTTTACAGATTTTGCCTTTGAGTCCGAGCTGTTCGCCGTAGGTTGGCAGCAGCAGCTCGATCGCTGCGGTGTTAAAGCCAATCCCGTGGTTCAGGGACTGCACCTGGTGTTCAGCGTAGATGCCTTTAATCGCCATCATCGCCATCAGGATATGTTCCTGTTTGATCAGGCGCGGGTCACGGGTGAAGAGCGGTTCGATAAAGAACGGCTTATCGGCAACCACCACAAAATCAATCCACGAGCCCGGAATATCCACACGCGGCAGGTCGCACTCGTCGTCCACCAGCTCGTTCACCTGCGCGATGACGATGCCGTCATGGAATGCGGCGGCTTCCACCAGCGCCGGAGTATCTTCGGTACTCGCCCCGGTATAGAGGTTGCCTTTGCGGTCCGCTTTAAAACCGGCAATCAGCGCCACGTTTGGCGATAGGTCGACGTATAAACGTGAGTAGAGTTCGATGTAGGTGTGAATCGCCCCGATTTCGAGCTGACCATCCTCCAGCAGTTGGGAGATTCGCAGGCTTTGCGTACCGGAGAAGGAGAAGTCCAGCTTGCGGGCGATGCCTTTCTCAAAGATGTCCAGATGTTCGCTGCGGCCCACGCTCGGCATGATCATATGCAGATCGTGCACGATTTGCGGGTTCACTTCCGCCAGTGAACGGGAAAGGAAATCCGCCTGCTTCTGGTTGTTGCCTTCCAGAACGACTTTGTCGCCTGGTGCGATCAGTTTTTCCAGCATGGCGACAAGATCGCCGGTTGGCAGTACCTTGCCCTGCACCGGTACGGACGCCAGACGACGCGCTTTCTCACTGCGTCGGGTGTTCCATTGCCGGGTGGGTGTTTGCCCAGATAACATTATTAACCTCCTGATTCAGCACATCATTCTGATTTGCTTAACGTTGAGTAAAGTGTGCGCTCTGGTGAGAAAGGCATCAATTAAGCGTAGAGCCAAATCATTAGCCTGAGAGTAATAATCAAGGTAAATATTTGTGATCGGGATCAGTTCATGTTTCGGAAAAACGGGCTAAACGGGGTACAATTCGGAAGGTATAGTTAATTTCTGACAAGAATCAGCATCGCCCTTATGACCCAAATCATTCCCTCAGACTTCGACATTGCAGCCGAAGAGAGCGCAGAGTTCGTGCCCATGCGCGGTGTGGCTAACCCTCACCTGCAAACCATGCTGCCGCGCCTGATCCGCCGCAAGGTACAGTTCACCCCGCACTGGCAACGGCTGGATTTGCCGGATGGCGATTTTTTGGATCTCGCCTGGAGCGAAGATCCGGATCGGGCCAGACATAAACCCCGTCTGGTGGTGTTTCACGGTCTGGAAGGCAGCCTGCACAGCCCTTACGCACACGGTCTCATTGAGGCGGCGAAAGCCCGCGGCTGGCTTGGGGTAGTGATGCATTTTCGCGGATGCAGCGGCGAGCCTAATCGTCAGAAACGTATTTATCACTCGGGTGAAACCGAGGACGGTACCTGGTTCCTGCGCTGGCTAAGAGACAATTTCGGCGAGGCGTCAACGGCAGCGGTGGGGTATTCGCTGGGCGGCAATATGCTGGCCTGCCTGCTGGCGAAGGAGAGCGACGCCGTACCGCTGGATGCGGCGGTGATCGTGTCTGCGCCCTTTATGCTGGAGCAGTGCAGCTATCATATGGAAAAGGGGTTTTCGCGAGTGTACCAGCGCTACCTGCTCAACCTGCTGAAAGCCAACGCCGCGCGCAAGCTGAAGGCCTATCCGGATACGCTGCCTGTGACGCTGCAACAGCTCAAACGCGTGAAGCGCCTGCGCGAGTTTGATGATTTGATCACCTCGAAAATTCACGGCTTTGCCGATGCGATTGACTATTACCGTCAGTGCAGCGCCATGCCTTTACTGAACCAAATCACGAAACCTACGCTGATTATCCACGCCAAAGATGATCCGTTTATGGATCACCACTCGATTCCGGCGCCCGATCATCTGCCGGCCAACGTGGAGTATCAGCTCACCCAATTCGGGGGACACGTCGGCTTTGTCGGCGGCACGCTGCGTCGGCCAAAAATGTGGCTTGAGACGCGTATTCCCGACTGGTTAACGGCTTATCTGGACGGTAAATAATGATTATTCCCTGGCAGGATCTCTCTCCCGACACGCTCGATAATCTGATTGAAAGCTTTGTCTTGCGCGAAGGCACCGATTATGGTGAACATGAACGTTCGCTTGAACAAAAGGTCAACGATGTTAAGCGCCAGCTTAAAAGCGGCGACGTGGTGCTGGTATGGTCCGAACTGCATGAGACGGTCAATATCATGCCACGCAACGCGTTTCACGGCTGATCTTTACACTTTTCCAGTCAGGGAGTTGCTATGTCTGCCAGACATCCGGTTATTGCCGTTACGGGTTCGAGTGGGGCGGGAACCACTACCACCAGCCTCGCCTTCCGCAAGATCTTCGCCCAGCTTAACTTACGGGCGGCAGAGGTAGAAGGCGACAGCTTTCACCGCTACACGCGCCCGGAGATGGATATGGCCATCCGCAAGGCACGCGATCTGGGTAAACACATCAGCTACTTCGGCCCGGAGGCGAATGACTTCGGCCTGCTGGAGCAAACCTTCCGTGAATACGGGCAAAGCGGTACCGGGCAGTCCCGCAAGTATCTCCACACCTACGATGAAGCCGTGCCCTGGAACCAGGTCCCCGGCACGTTCACGCCCTGGCAGCCGCTGCCGGAACCGACTGACGTTCTGTTTTACGAAGGTTTGCACGGCGGCGTGGTGACGCCTCAGCACGATGTGGCGCGCCACGTGGATTTGCTGGTGGGGGTGGTGCCGATTGTTAACCTTGAGTGGATCCAGAAGCTGACGCGTGACATGAGCGAGCGCGGCCATTCGCGAGAGGCGGTCATGGACTCGGTGGTGCGCTCCATGGAAGATTACATCAACTTCCTGACGCCGCAGTTCTCCCGAACCCACATTAACTTCCAGCGCGTCCCCACCGTGGACACCTCCAACCCGTTCGCTGCAAAAAGCATCCCTTCCCTGGACGAGAGCTTTGTGGTGATCCACTTCCGCAACCTGGAAGGCATTGATTACCCCTGGCTGCTGGCGATGCTACAGGGTTCGTTTATTTCGCACATGAATACGTTAGTGGTACCGGGCGGAAAAATGGGGCTGGCAATGGAGCTGATCATGACACCGCTGGTGCAGCGGCTGATGGAAGGAAAGCAGATCGCGTGAATTGTTTTGCCCGGTGGCGCTGCGCTTACCGGGCCTACGGGCGTGCTTTTGTAGGGCGGGTCAGCGAAGCGCCACCCGCCAAAAAATTAAGCCGCGATCACTTCATAAGAATGGGTGATTTTTACCGCTTTCTCCAGCATTAGCGCCACAGAGCAGTATTTTTCCGCAGACAGGTCAACCGCACGCGAGACCGCCGCATCCTTCAGTTCTTTGCCGGTGACGATAAAGTGCAAATTAATATGCGTGAACAGGCGGGGCGCCTCTTCACGACGTTCCGACGTCAGCTTCACTTCACAATCGGTCACGTCATGACGGCCTTTTTGCAGGATCGACACCACGTCGATCGCACTGCATCCGCCTGCCGCCATCAGCACCATTTCCATCGGGCTTGGCGCTTTATCGCCGGAGTTGCCATCCATCAAAACCTGGTGCCCGGAAGCAGACTCGCCCAGGAACGTTAACCCTTCAACCCATTTCACACGCGCTTGCATATTCACTCACTCCAACGTTGCATTTTTTATGACAGATTACGTGTACGTTACATTTCTCGCAACGGAAGGCGACCTGCGTCATGCTGAAGCGAGACACCAGGAGACACGCGGCGAAAGCTATGCTAAAACACTCTGGATGCTACAGTAATACATTGACGTTACACATGTATGCAGAGGACATCAAACTTTACTGGCTGCGAAACGTTACGACAGCCGACTTCCCAGGTATGGGTAAGAATTCGATTGCAACCCCAGAGTCCGGATGCATCTTATGACTCTGGTGACAGCTTATAACAGAGGATAACAGCGCATGGTGCTTGGCAAACCGCAAACAGACCCGACTCTCGAATGGTTCTTGTCTCATTGCCACATTCATAAGTACCCATCAAAGAGCACGCTGATTCACCAGGGTGAAAAAGCGGAAACGTTGTATTACATCGTTAAAGGCTCGGTGGCCGTGCTGATCAAAGATGAAGAAGGGAAAGAGATGATCCTTTCTTATCTGAACCAGGGCGATTTTATCGGTGAACTGGGCCTGTTTGAAGAAGGCCAGGAACGTAGCGCCTGGGTTCGTGCAAAAACAGCATGTGAAGTGGCTGAAATTTCTTACAAGAAATTCCGTCAGCTGATTCAGGTCAACCCTGACATCCTGATGCGTCTTTCTTCCCAGATGGCACGCCGTCTGCAAGTGACCTCTGAGAAGGTGGGTAACCTCGCCTTCCTGGACGTGACCGGTCGTATCGCGCAGACGCTGTTGAACCTGGCGAAACAGCCAGACGCCATGACCCACCCTGACGGTATGCAAATTAAAATTACCCGTCAGGAAATCGGTCAGATCGTCGGCTGCTCCCGTGAAACAGTGGGCCGTATCCTGAAGATGCTGGAAGACCAGAACCTGATCTCTGCCCACGGTAAAACTATCGTGGTCTACGGAACCCGTTAATTTCGGTCAAACGGCGTGCCGCCGCAGGGTGGCACGCCGTTTTTGTCTCTACTCCTCATGTGGCGCAGGCTGATCTATCACCCGGAAGTTAACTACGCACTACGACAAACGCTGGTGCTGTGTCTTCCCGTGGCCGTGGGCCTGATCCTCGGACATCTTCAGCAAGGCCTGCTGTTTTCCCTCGTGCCCGCCTGCTGCAACATTGCCGGTCTGGATACGCCGCATAAACGCTTTTTTAAACGTCTGATTATTGGCGGCTGCCTGTTTGCCGGCTGTAGCCTTGCCGTACAACTCTTACTGGCCCGCGACATTCCTCTGCCGTTGATCCTGACCGTGCTGGCGATGACGCTCGGCGTCACCGCCGAAATCAGCTCGCTGCACGCCCGCCTGCTTCCCGCGTCGCTGATTGCCGCCATCTTCACCTTAAGCCTTGCGGGCAATATGCCGGTGTGGGAGCCATTGCTGATCTACGCCCTCGGCACGCTATGGTACGGGCTGTTTAACTGGTTCTGGTTCTGGCTGTGGCGGGAACAGCCGCTGCGCGAATCCCTGAGCCTGCTCTACGTGCAGCTTGCTGAATACTGCGAAGCAAAATACACACTGCTCACTCAACATACCGACCCGGAAAAATCCCTGCCGCCGCTGCTGGCGCGCCAGCAAAAAGTGGTGGATCTGATCAGCCAGTGCTATCAGCAGTTGCACATGCTTGCCGCCAACAAAAATCATGAATACAAGCGGCTGCTGCGAACCTTCCAGGTCGGGCTGGATTTGCAGGAGCATATCTCCGTCAGCCTTCATAATCCGGAAGAGGTGCAAAAGCTGGTAGAGCGCAGCCATGCGGAAGCGGTGATCCGCTGGAACGCGCAGACCGTCGCGGCCCGCCTGCGGGTGCTGGCTGACGATATCCTCTATCACCGCTACCCGACGCGCTTTAACATGGACAAACAGCTCGGCGCGCTGGAAAAGATTGCGCGTCAGCACGCGGATAACCCGGTCGGGCAATTTGCTGCCTGGCATTTCAGCCGCATCGCCCGGGTGTTACGCACCCAGCGCCCGCTTTATGCCCGGGACCTGATGGCCGATAAGCAAAAACGGCTGCCGCTGCTGCCCGCGCTCAAAAGCTATCTATCACTGAAATCTTCCGCCCTGCGCAATGCCGCGCGGATCAGTGTGATGCTGAGCATCGCCAGCCTGATGGGAATGGCCCTGCACCTGCCGAAACCCTACTGGATCTTAATGACCGTGCTGTTTGTCACCCAGAACGGCTATGGCGCCACGCGGGTGCGCATTCTGCATCGGGCGGGCGGTACGATGGCGGGGCTGATTATCGCGGGCGTGACGCTGCACTTCCACGTGCCGGAAGGCTATACCCTGGCCGGTATGCTGGCAATCACGCTGGTGAGCTACCTGATCATCCGCAAAAACTACGGCTGGGCGATGGTGGGCTTTACGGTGACGGCGGTGTATACCCTGCAACTGCTCACGCTTAACGGGGAACAGTTTATTATTGCCCGGCTGGTCGATACGCTAATTGGCTGCCTGATCGCCTTTGGCGGCATGGTCTGGCTGTGGCCGCAGTGGCAAAGCGGGCTGCTCAGGCAGAACGCCCACGACGCGCTCGAAGCTGACCAGCAGGCCATTCGTCTTATTCTGAGCGATGACCCGCAGCCCTCTCCGCTGGCCTACGAGCGCATGAAGGTCAACCAGGCGCATAACGCCCTGTTCAACTCCCTTAACCAGGCCATGCAGGAGCCGGGCTTTAACGCGCACTATCTGGCTGACATGAAGCTGTGGGTCACGCACAGCCAGTTTATCGTCGAGCACATCAATGCCATGACGACGCTGGCGCGGGAGCACACGATGCTGACGACGGATCTGGCGCAGCGCTATTTGCAGTCGTGTGAAATTGCGTTGCAGCGCTGTCAGCAGCGTCTGGAGTATGACGCGCCGGGCGAGTCAGGGGATTCGAACATTCTGGAAGCGCCGGAGACGCTGACCCACGGGCCGATGAGCACCCTTGAGCAGCATTTACAGCGCGTTCTCGGGCACCTGAACACCATGCACACCATTTCGTCGGTGGCATGGCGTCAGCGCCCGCATCACGGGATTTGGTTAACGCGCCGGTTAAAACGAACCGCGTATTAGCCGCTGACGATCTTCGCGACCGCCGCGGCAAAACGGGTTAATCCGTCTTCGATGTCTTTGTCTTCCACCACCAGCGATGGCGCAAAGCGCATCACGTCCGGCCCGGCGTTGAGCACCATGACGCCTTCGTGCGCGGCGGCGTGCAGGAAATCGCGCGCGCGGCCTTTGTACTGCGGCTTCAGTTCGGCGCCGATCAGCAGCCCCATCCCGCGGATGTCGCTGAAGACATCAAACTGTTGGTCAATCTGCTGGAGATGTTTCACAAACAGGTCGCGTTTCGCATTCACGCCATTCAGGACGTCCGGCGTATTAATGATGTCGAACGCCGCACCCGCCACGGCGCACGCCAGCGGATTACCGCCGTAGGTGGAGCCGTGTGAGCCCACATGAAATGCGGAAGCGATATCCTGGGTGGTGAGCACCGCACTGACCGGGAAACCGCCGCCGAGCGCTTTCGCGCTGGTCAGAATATCCGGCGTTACGCCGTAGTGCATATAAGCAAACAGGTCTCCGGTACGCCCCATCCCACACTGCACTTCATCAAACACCAGCAGCGCCTGGTGCTCGTCGCACAGCTCGCGCAGCCCTTGCAGAAATTCCGGGGTGGCCGCCGTGACGCCGCCTTCCCCCTGAATGGGCTCGACCACCACGGCACAGGTGTGATCGTCCATCACCGCTTTAACGGCGTGGAGATCGTTAAACGGCACGTGGATGATATCCGCAGGTTTCGGACCAAAGCCGTCGGAATACTTCGGCTGGCCGCCAACGGAAACGGTAAAGAAGGAGCGTCCGTGGAAGGCGTTATGGAAGGCGATGATTTTGGTTTTGTACGGGCTATGACGCGTGGTTGCGTAGTAGCGCGCCAGCTTAAAGGCGGTTTCGTTGGCTTCGGTGCCGGAGTTCATAAACAGCACGCGTTCGGCGAAGGTGGCATCGATGATCTTACGCCCCAGACGCAGCGCCGGTTCGTTGGTGAACACGTTGCTCGTGTGCCACAGCGTTTCGCCCTGCGTTTTCAGCGCGTCCACCAGCGCAGGATGGCAATGGCCCAGCGCCGTCACCGCAATACCGCCTGCGAAATCAACATACTCGTTGCCCTGCTGATCCCAGACGCGGCTGCCTCTCCCTTTCACCGGGATAAACTCAGCCGGTGCATAAATCGGCAGGATCACTTCATCGAATGTCGCGCGGGTAATTGCTGGTTGTTCAGTTGCCATGTCATGACCATCCATTTTTATGTCACATTGATTGTGAAAATATAATCACAAAATATGCATAAAAAATCACAACAAGGCAACAGATATTCAGCGATTAAGGAAATTGGCCAGCAGCGCGTGCCCCTGTTCGCTGAGAATGCTTTCCGGGTGGAACTGCACGCCTTCCAGATCGTACTCACGGTGACGAATGCCCATGATCTCCTGCGTCTCGCTCCAGGCGGTGACCTCAAAGCAGGCCGGCAGGGTCGGCGGATCAATGATCAGAGAATGGTAGCGCGTCACGGTTAACGGATTGTTTAGCCCCAGAAATACGCCGGTACCGGTGTGCGTGACCGGAGAGGTTTTGCCGTGCATGACTTTCGCGGCACGGACAATGGAGGCGCCAAAGACCTGCGCAATGGCCTGATGACCCAGGCAGACGCCCAGAATCGGCAGTTTGCCCGCATAATGGCGGATCGCCTCCAGCGAGATACCGGACTCCGAAGGGGTACACGGCCCCGGCGAAATCACGATTTTCTGGGGTGCCAGCGCGTCAATGTCAGCCAGCGCGATCTCATCGTTACGGCGGACAACCACCTCTGCCCCCAGCTCACAAAAATACTGGTAAAGGTTCCAGGTAAAGGAATCGTAGTTATCAATCAGCAGAATCATGGCGGCTCCTGAAAAAATGGCCGCCCTATTTTACGCAGATTCCCGCGCTTCGCTCACAACTTTGGCAAAGATGGCGTTCAGGGCGGTCAAATCCCCCATTGCCCCGCTCTGATTGGCGGCTGCCCAGTCGTTCGGGTCGATCCCCTGCCAGTTCAGCACATAGCCCGCATGAATAGCCAGTTGTTCAAAGAAGATCCGCTGGGCCACGCCATTACCGCTCATAAACGGATGTAGCATGTTGATTTCACAGTAGTAATGACTGATTCTGTCTGTAAACTCTGCTTTCTGAAGGCCCACCAGATATTTATCACTTTCCAGCGAAGCCATCAGCTCATTACCCACTTTCTCGATGTACTCGAAATGGCAAAAAGGAATGTCGCCCTTAGAAATATCGGCGGTGCGCAGCTCGCCCGCGCCTTTCATTTCGTTGCGGAATAAATGGCGGTGAATAAGACACAGATGGGGTAAACCCGGTGCGGAAGGCCCCAGTTCCAGCATCTCGATATCAGGTTCAGCGGGACCCTTACCTTTTTCAAGGAGGCAGCTGGCCTGAAAATTGACCTTACGTTGTTGCTCCCAGAGACGGGATTTTTGCTTGTCGGTGAGTTTTTTCACTACGCCTCCCTGAATAGTCCGTTTGCCACAAGTATAAGCAGCAAAACGCGCTTTCGCAGGGAGGGTGGAAAGACACGGGCAAGATGTGCCCGTGTGGGGGAACGATTACGGCAGCACTTTCGCGGAGAGAATGACGACTGGCTTAGACGGCACATTCTGGTATGGACCGACATCGTGAGTCTGAACCTGAGAAATCTTATCCGCAACGTCCATGCCTTTCACCACTTTGCCAAACACCGCGTAGCCAAAGTCGCGCTGACCGTGGTCCAGGAAGGCGTTATCAGCCACGTTGAGGAAGAACTGGCTGGTGGCGCTGTCTTTGTCCGCCGTACGCGCCATGGAGATGGTGCCGCGCTTGTTCAGCAGGCCGTTGTCTGCTTCATTTTTGATGGGCGGGTTGGGCTGTTTCTGCTGCATCTGCTCGTTAAAACCGCCACCCTGAATCATAAAGCCCGGGATCACGCGGTGGAACGTGGTGTTGTTATAAAAACCACTGTTCACGTAGTCGAGGAAGTTTTTCACCGAAACAGGGGCTTTCTGGCTATCCAGCTCCAGCTCAATATTCCCCGCAGAGGTAGTCAGCAGGACGTGGGGGTCTCCTTTGGCTGCCAGCGCAGCAGGGGAAACGGCAGAAAGAGCAAACACAGCTGCGACAGCCGCCAGTGTTGATTTGAGCATGAGAATTCCTTAACAAAGCGCAGTATAAAAAGCGAATGGCTTGATTCTAAAGAGCAGTATGAACCCAGACCAGTCTTTTACCTAATTTTACCAAATTGAAACAATTATTACCGCGCAAACGATTGTTCACCCCACAACGTAATGTGATCTGCATCACGTTAAAACCTGCAATTGTGCTCAAAATTTTCTGAAAAGATTTAATTAGATCACTTTCGCGACTAAAATCTGCCCGCTCAAACGCAGTCATTGCGTTTTTCTTTACTTTTAACAGGCCAGACATGACTAACAGCAATCGCATCAAGCTCACATGGATCAGCTTCTTCTCTTACGCCCTGACCGGCGCGTTGGTGATCGTCACCGGGATGGTGATGGGAAATATCGCAGACTACTTCCAGCTGCCCGTTTCCAGCATGAGTAACACCTTCACCTTCCTGAACGCGGGGATCCTGATCTCTATTTTCCTTAATGCCTGGCTGATGGAAATCGTGCCGCTGAAAACGCAGCTGCGTTTCGGCTTCGTGCTGATGGTTGCCGCCGTGGCGGGCCTGATGCTGAGCCACAGCATCGCCCTCTTCTCTGCCGCCATGTTCGTGCTGGGCCTGGTGAGCGGGATCACCATGTCGATCGGTACGTTCCTGATTACGCACATGTATGAAGGCCGCCAGCGCGGCGCGCGTCTGCTGTTCACCGACTCCTTCTTCAGCATGGCCGGGATGATTTTCCCGATGGTCGCCGCGTATCTTCTGGCGCGCAGCATTGAGTGGTACTGGGTGTACGCCTGCATTGGTCTGGTTTATGTCGCGATCTTTGTTCTCACCTTCGGCTGCGAGTTCCCGGTGCTGGGCAAAAAAGCGCAGACTACGTCCGAGCCGGTTGCGAAAGAAAAATGGGGTATCGGCGTACTGTTCCTCTCCATCGCCGCGCTGTGTTACATCCTCGGTCAGCTGGGCTTTATCTCCTGGGTTCCTGAATACGCGAAAGGTCTGGGCATGAGCCTGAACGACGCGGGTAAACTGGTGAGCGATTTCTGGATGTCTTACATGTTCGGCATGTGGGCGTTTAGCTTTATCCTGCGCTTCTTCGACCTGCAACGGATCCTGACCGTTCTGGCGGGTCTGGCGACCGTGCTGATGTATCTGTTCATCAACGGTTCCCCGGAGCATATGCCGTGGTCCATCCTGACCCTGGGCTTCTTCTCCAGTGCGATTTACACCTCGATCATCACCCTTGGCTCTCTTCAGACCAAAGTGGCCTCGCCAAAGCTGGTGAACTTCGTGCTGACCTGCGGCACCATCGGCACCATGCTGACCTTCGTGGTCACGGGCCCGATTGTTGCGCACAGCGGCCCGCTGGCGGCGCTGCATACCGCTAACGGTCTGTACGCCGTGGTGTTCATCATGTGCTTCGTGCTGGGCTTTGTGACCCGTCACCGTCAACACAACCCGGCAACAGCTACCCACTAATCGCCATAACCCCTTTGCGTACTGCAAAGGGGTTTTCCCCTGCTCACCCGCCCTGCCCGCCGATGGGTAAAAAACCCCACTATATTTGTGCAAAAAATAAGCAAGCACAAAAATCAAACAATATCCGTCACTTATAAAAATCCTGACAAATCATAGATATACCCACTAAGGGGTAGGTGAAGGCGTATTTGATTTGCATCAATAAGTGCCCCTGCTGAATCGTTAAGGTAGGCAGTAATAGAAAAGAAATCGAGGCAAAAATGAGCAAAGTCAGACTCGCTATCATCGGTAACGGCATGGTCGGCCACCGCTTTATTGAGGATCTTCTCGATAAAGCCGATGCTGAGCAGTTCGATATTACCGTGTTCTGTGAAGAACCCCGCAAGGCGTACGACCGTGTGCACTTGTCTTCCTACTTCTCTCACCATACCGCCGAAGAGCTCTCTCTGGTGCGTGAAGGGTTCTACGAGAAACATGGCGTAAAAGTGCTGGTGGGCGAACGCGCTATCACCATCAACCGTCAGGAGAAAGTGATCCACTCCAGCGCCGGACGTACGGTTTTTTACGACAAGCTGATCATGGCGACGGGCTCGTATCCGTGGATCCCGCCTATTAAAGGGTCGGAAACCCAGGATTGCTTCGTTTACCGTACCATTGAAGACCTCAACGCCATTGAATCCTGCGCACGTCGAAGCAAACGCGGCGCGGTTGTCGGCGGTGGTCTGCTGGGTCTGGAAGCGGCAGGCGCACTGAAAAACCTCGGCGTTGAAACCCACGTCATCGAATTTGCCCCGATGCTGATGGCGGAACAGCTGGACCATATGGGTGGCGACCAGCTACGCCGTAAAATCGAAAGCATGGGCGTGAAGGTTCACACCAGCAAGAACACCAAAGAGATCGTGCAGGAAGGCACCGAAGCGCGTAAAACCATGCGCTTTGCCGACGGCAGCGAGCTGGAAGTGGATTTCATCGTCTTCTCCACCGGTATTCGCCCGCGCGACAAGCTGGCCACCCAGTGCGGTCTGGCCGTTGCGCAGCGCGGCGGGATCATGATCAACGATACCTGCCAGACCTCCGATCCGGATATCTACGCCATCGGCGAATGCGCCAGCTGGAATAACCGCGTATACGGTCTGGTTGCACCAGGGTACAAAATGGCGCAGGTCGCCGTTGACCATATCCTCGGCAGCGAAAACGCCTTCACCGGCGCAGACATGAGCGCCAAGCTGAAACTGCTGGGCGTGGACGTGGGCGGTATTGGTGATGCGCATGGCCGCACCCCGAACTCCCGCAGCTATGTTTATCTGGACGAAAGCAAAGAAGTCTACAAACGTCTCATCGTCAGCCCGGACAACAAAACCCTGCTCGGGGCGGTGCTGGTGGGTGATACCAGCGACTTCGGTAACCTGCTCCAGCTGGTGCTGAACGCCATTGAGCTGCCGGAGAACCCGGACGCGCTAATCCTCCCGGCGCACGCCTCCAGCGGTAAGCCGTCCATCGGCGTGGATAAACTGCCGGACAGCGCGCAGATTTGCTCCTGCTTCGACGTGACCAAAGGCATGCTGATCTCCGCCATTAACAAAGGCTGCCACACCGTTGCGGCGCTGAAGGCGGAAACCAAAGCCGGGACCGGCTGCGGCGGCTGTATTCCTCTGGTCACTCAGGTGCTGAACGCCGAGCTGGCAAAACAGGGCATTGAAGTGAACAACAACCTGTGCGAGCACTTCGCTTACTCTCGCCAGGAGCTGTATCACTTAATCCGCGTGGAAGGCATTAAGTCCTTCGACGAACTGCTGGAGAAACACGGCCAGGGCTATGGCTGTGAAGTATGTAAGCCTACCGTCGGTTCCCTGCTGGCGTCCTGCTGGAACGAATATGTGCTCAAACCAGAACACACTCCGCTTCAGGACACCAACGATAACTTCCTGGCCAATATTCAGAAAGACGGGACTTACTCGGTGATCCCGCGTTCTGCCGGAGGGGAGATTACCCCGGAAGGGCTGGTCGCCGTGGGCCGTATCGCCCGTGAGTTTAACCTGTACACCAAAATCACCGGCTCCCAGCGTATCGGCCTGTTCGGTGCGCAGAAAGATGACCTGCCGGAAATCTGGCGTCAGCTGATTGAAGCGGGCTTTGAAACCGGTCACGCGTACGCCAAGGCGCTGCGCATGGCGAAAACCTGCGTGGGCAGCACCTGGTGCCGCTACGGCGTGGGCGACAGCGTGGGCTTCGGCGTAGAGCTGGAAAATCGCTACAAAGGCATCCGTACGCCGCACAAAATGAAGTTCGGCGTGTCAGGATGTACCCGTGAATGTGCGGAAGCCCAGGGGAAAGACGTGGGTATCATCGCCACCGAGAAAGGCTGGAACCTGTACGTGTGCGGTAACGGCGGGATGAAACCTCGCCACGCGGATCTGCTGGCCGCCGATCTCGATCGCGATACGCTGATCAAATACCTCGACCGCTTCATGATGTTCTACATTCGTACCGCCGATAAGCTGACCCGTACCGCGTCCTGGCTGGATAATCTCGAAGGCGGCATCGACTACCTGAAGTCGGTCATTATCGACGACAAGCTGGGTCTGAATGAACAGCTGGAATCCGAGATGACTCGCCTGCGCGAGGCGGTGATCTGCGAGTGGACCGAAACCGTGAACACGCCAGCGGCGCAGACGCGCTTCAAACACTTTATCAACAGCACCCAGCGCGACCCGAACGTGCAGGTGGTGCCGGAGCGCGAACAGCACCGTCCAGCGACCCCGTATGAACGTATTCCGGTGATGCTGGTGGAGGAAAACGCATGAGCCAGTGGGTAAACATCTGCAACATTAACGACATTCTGCCAGCAACCGGCGTCTGTGCCCTGCTGGGCAACGAGCAGGTGGCGATTTTCCGCCCTCGCCACGATGAACAGGTCTATGCCATCAGCAATATCGACCCGTTCTTCGAGGCCAGCGTGCTCTCCCGCGGTCTGATTGCGGAGCACCAGGGCGAGCTGTGGGTTGCCAGCCCGCTGAAAAAGCAGCGCTTCCGCTTAACCGACGGACTCTGCATGGAAGATGAAAGCTTCTCGGTCAAACACTACGACGTCCGCGTGAAGGACGGCGAGGTGCAGCTGAAAGCGTAACCTCTCGCCTTTTCAATAGGAAAGGCTTATGACCCCTTATGGGTAACGGCAGGAAAAACCGTATGTTCTGTACGATTCCTGCTGTTATCCTGACGTCAATTCTTCCCCCGCCATGAATGCTGTGAGGTAACGTCGTGGATCACCTGCCGATTTTTTGTCAATTACGCAACCGCGACTGCCTGCTCGTGGGCGGCGGCGATGTGGCTGAACGCAAGGCACGCCTGCTGTTAGAGGCGGGCGCCCGGCTGACCGTCAACGCCCTCACTTTTGCCCCACAGTTTGACGTCTGGGCGCAGGAAGGGATGCTCACCCAGGTGCAGGGCGAATTTGATGAATCCCTGCTGGATACCTGCTGGCTGACCATCGCCGCAACGGATAACGATGACGTTAACCAGCGCGTCAGCGACGCCTGCGAAGCGCGCCGCATCTTCTGTAACGTTGTGGATGCGCCGAAAGAGGCGAGCTTTATCATGCCGTCGATTATCGACCGTTCACCGCTGATGATTGCGGTGTCGTCCGGCGGGCGCTCGCCCGTTCTTGCCCGTCTGCTGCGGGAAAAACTGGAAGCCGTGCTGCCGCAGCATCTTGGTCAGATTGCCCAATACGCCGGGGAGCTGCGCTCCCGCGTGAAGCAAACCTTCGCAACCGTGGGCGAACGCCGTCGCTTCTGGGAGAAGTTCTTTGTCAACGACAGGCTGGCGCAGTCCCTTGCCAATCAGGACACCAAAGCCGTTGAAGAGACGACCGAACAGCTCCTGAGCGAGCCGCTGGACCATCGCGGTGAAGTGGTGCTGGTGGGCGCAGGTCCCGGCGATGCGGGCCTGCTGACGCTGAAGGGTCTCCAGCAGATCCAGCAGGCGGACATCGTGGTGTATGACCGTCTGGTCTCTGATGACATCATGAATCTGGTGCGCCGGGATGCTGACCGCGTGTTCGTCGGCAAACGGGCAGGTTATCACTGCGTGCCGCAGGAGGAGATCAATCAGATCCTGCTGCGGGAAGCGCAAAAAGGAAAGCGCGTGGTGCGCCTGAAGGGTGGCGATCCGTTTATCTTTGGTCGTGGCGGCGAAGAGCTGGAAACCCTGTGCAACGCGGGTATTCCGTTCTCCGTGGTGCCGGGCATTACGGCGGCGTCCGGCTGTTCTGCCTATTCCGGCATTCCGTTAACCCATCGCGACTATGCCCAGAGCGTGCGCCTGGTGACGGGCCACCTGAAAACCGGCAGCGAACTGGACTGGCATAATCTGGCCGCTGAAAAGCAGACGCTGGTGTTCTATATGGGGCTAAATCAGGCAGCCACGATCCAGGCGAAACTGCTGGAGCACGGCATGGAAGCAGATATGCCGGTCGCGCTGGTGGAAAACGGCACCGCCATTACGCAGCGCGTGGTCGATGGCGTGCTGACGCAGCTGGGCGAGCTGGCGCAGCAGGTTGAAAGCCCGGCGCTGATCGTGGTGGGTCGCGTGGTAGCCCTGCGCGAAAAACTGAACTGGTTCTCCAGCCACTAACGCATAATCTCTCCCGGGAGTAGTCTTTAAGCGGACTACTCCCTTCTTACCTCAGTCGATAACATACCGCCCGCATAATGGAACTTTTCCATTTATTCCCTCGTGTTACATCCAATTTTCGATTTATTGACAAGGAATGCGTATGTTCAAACTGGCAAAAGCTGCCGTTCTGGTCGGCCTGTTATCAACTATGACGGCCTGCACCGGTCACGTTCAAAATACTAAAAATAATTGCAGCTACGATTACTTGCTTCACCCGGCGATCTCCATTTCGAAGATCATCGGCGGTTGCGGCCCGGCGGCACAGCAGTAAGCGTTTTTCAGGCGTAAAAAAACCGGGGATGTCCCGGTTTTTTTGTTTCGTCAGTTTTGTCGGGTGGCGCTTACGCTTACCCGACCTGCACGGTCCCGTAGGCCGGGTAAGCGTAAGCGCCACCCGACAAAGCGGCTTAAGGTTTCGCCACAAACCCAATCGCGTCGTACACCGCTTTCAGAGTTTCGGAGGCGCGCGCGCTGGCTTTTCCCGCGCCCTCTTTCATCACTTTTTGCAGGAAAGCTTCGTCGTTACGGTAACGGTGATAGCGCTCCTGCAACTCGGTCAGCATGCCGGAAACGGCGTCTGCCACTTCGCCTTTCAGGTGGCCGTACATCTTGCCTTCAAAGTGTTTTTCCAGCTCAGGGATGCTCTGTCCGGTCACACCGGAGAGAATGTCCAGCAGGTTAGACACGCCCGCTTTGTTCTGCACGTCGTAGCGCACCACTGGCGGCTCGTCGGAGTCGGTCACCGCACGCTTGAGCTTTTTCACCACCGATTTCGGATCTTCCAGCAGGCCGATAACGTTGTTGCGGTTATCGTCAGACTTGGACATCTTTTTGGTCGGCTCCAGCAGCGACATCACGCGCGCACCGGATTTCGGAATAAACGGCTCAGGCACTTTGAACACGTCACCGTAAAGCGCATTGAAGCGCTGGGCAATATCGCGGCTCAGCTCCAGGTGCTGCTTCTGGTCTTCACCCACCGGCACCTGGTTGGTCTGGTACAGCAGAATGTCGGCCGCCATCAGCACCGGATAGTCAAACAGACCGGCGTTGATGTTTTCAGAGTAGCGGGCAGACTTATCCTTGAACTGGGTCATGCGGCTCAGCTCGCCGAAATAGGTGTAGCAGTTCAGCGCCCAGCCCAGCTGCGCGTGCTCTGGCACGTGAGACTGAACGAAAATGGTGCTCTTCTCTGGATCGATACCGCACGCCAGGTACAGCGCCAGCGTATCAAGTGTTGCTTTGCGCAGCTTCTCGGGATCCTGACGCGCGGTGATAGCATGCAAATCCACGATGCAGTAAATGCAGTGGTAGTCATCCTGCATGCTCACCCACTGACGTAACGCACCCATGTAGTTACCAATGGTCAGTTCACCTGAAGGCTGTGCGCCACTAAAAACGATGGGCTTAGTCATTATTCAATTCCTGATGTTCACTGTGCGAGAGCCCGAGTGCGGGCAACAAATCTTTGAAGTGGTCGAACACAACGTCCGGCTCACTCAGCGTAATGGCTTCACCGTAGTTGTAGCCGTAGGTCAACCCAACCGACGGGCAACCTGCCGCTCTGGCAGCCAGAATATCATTGCGGGAATCCCCGACAAAGAGCAGCTCCGCAGGCGCTAAGGATAATTTTCCTGCCACCAGCAATAGCGGTTCCGGATGCGGCTTTTTATTCTGCACGTCATCGCCGCCCACAATTACAGAGAAGTATTTCGCGATATCCAGCGCTTCCAGCAGAGGCGCAACGAACGGTGTCGGCTTGTTAGTCACCAGTCCCAGCGGGATGCCTTTGGCATGTAGCGCGCTCAGCGTTTCAGCGACATCCGGGAACAGGAAGCTACCCTCTTCGACGGTCTCTTCGTAGAAACGGTCGAACAGTTTGCGCAGAATACGCTGCTGCTCATCCTGGGGAATATCCGCGTGGTCAACACTCGGTTTACCTTGCGCGGAACGCTGAGAGGCACGCTCCTGACGAGCCCAGGTCAGCGCGCGCTCCATCAGCACGTCTGCACCGTTACCAATCCACGTCACCACGCGCTCTTCGCCTGCAACGGGGAGTTCAAGGGCATACAGCGCCTGATCGACGGCGCGGGTTAATCCTGGCGCGCTGTCGACCAGCGTGCCGTCGAGGTCAAATGCTACACCCCGAATAGCCTGCAATTTATCCATGACTTACCTTCGCCAGTTCACGGCGCATTTCATCAATGACTTTTTTGTAATCCGGTTGATCGAAGATGGCGGAGCCTGCAACGAACATATCCGCCCCTGCCGCCGCAATCTCACCGATATTATTGACCTTCACGCCGCCGTCCACTTCCAGACGAATATCATAGCCAGACTCATCGATACGGCGGCGCACTTCACGCAGTTTGTCGAGGGTCTGAGGGATAAATGACTGACCACCAAAGCCCGGATTGACGGACATCAGCAGGATCACGTCCAGCTTGTCCATCACGTAGTCGAGATAGCTCAGCGGGGTCGCCGGGTTAAAGACCAGTCCCGCCTTACAGCCGTTCTCTTTGATCAGCTGTAGCGTGCGGTCAACGTGTTCGGAGGCTTCCGGGTGGAAAGTGATGATGCTGGCACCCGCCGCGGCGAAATCAGGCACGATGCGGTCAACCGGTTTCACCATCAGATGCACGTCAATGGGCGCAGTGATCCCGTAGTTACGCAGTGCTTTAAGCACCATCGGACCGATGGTCAGGTTGGGAACGTAGTGGTTATCCATAACGTCGAAATGGACGACATCCGCGCCAGCCGCGAGAGCTTTGGCAGTGTCTTCACCCAGGCGGGCAAAATCGGCCGACAGAATTGAGGGGGCAATCAAAAACTGTTTCATCCGCATCTCCTTGAAATGTGTTTACCGGCGGGCAAAGGCTCAGGGTCGATAAAGCGCCAGAAGTTCGTCCACCTTTTTACGTGTGCCGCCGTTGCTGCTAATGCTACGCCGCACTTTTACCTGAAAATGCTTCGCGGCTTTGTACCATTCGCGCGTATCAGGCGTGTCGTGATTCGAAATTAACACCGGAATTCTTTTGCTGACCAGCTTTTCCGCCATCTCAGCCAGACGAGCCTGCTCGGCCGGGCTGAAGCTATTGGTGTGGTAGGCGGTGAAATTTGCCGTGGCAGACAGTGGCGCGTAAGGCGGGTCGCAGTAGACCACCGAGTTTACGCCCGCCAGATCCATGCACTCTTCATAGGAGAGACAGTAGAACTCGGCATTCTGCGCTTTTTCAGCAAAGTGATACAGCTCGTCCTGTGGGAAGTAGGGACGCTTATAGCGGCCAAACGGCACGTTAAACTCGCCACGCAGATTATACCGGCACAGACCGTTGTAACCATGGCGGTTGAGATAAAGAAACAACAGCGCGCGACGGAACGGATCCTGGCTTTGATTAAACTCAGCGCGGAACTGATAGTAGACATCCGGGTTGTTGTTCTCTGGCGTAAACAGCTTCCGCGCCTCTTCCACATACTCATCGGTACGCAGTTTGACGATGTTATAAAGGCTGATAAGGTCGCTGTTGATATCCGCCAGGATATAACGAGAAAAATCGGTATTCAGGAACACCGATCCAGCACCCACGAAGGGCTCGATAAGACACTCGCCTTTCGGCAGGTGCTTTTTAATATCGTCGAGCAGGGGGTATTTCCCCCCTGCCCATTTCAGAAAAGCGCGATTTTTTTTCATGCTGACTAACTGATTACACCTTCTCCGGCTGTGGAGAAAGCTCCGACAGCATCCTGCGCTTTAAACATTACTTCAGATCGGCCTGCACCTGATGAATCGGCTTCGCCCACGGGTTTTTCGCCTGCACGTCGGCTGGCAGCGTGGAAACGGCACGTTTTGCTTCATCTTTGGAAGCATAAATACCACTCACCAGCACATACCACGGTTGACCGTTACGGGTCGTCTGATAAACCACGTAGTTTTTCAGATTCGATTTCTTCGCCCAGGCGTTGAGGTTGTCATAGTTAGACGAACTGCTCAGCTGAAGGGTGTAATTGCTGGAAGAGGCCGACTGCAAAGAACCCACGTTGCCCGTCGTTTTACCTGATGCAGCGCCCGTTTTGGCTGCGGGAGCCGCAGGTGTTGTTGCAGAAGGTGTTGTTGCAGCAGGCGCGGCTGTGGTCGCCGTTGCTTTCGGTGCAGTGGTTGCCGCAGGCGTTGGCGCTTTAACCGGCTGGCTCACCGCAGGTTTTGTCTGCGCTGGCGCTTTCGTTTCTGGCGCTTTTGCCACGGTTTGCGGTTTCGTCTCACGCTTCGGCTCAATCACAGCCTGCTTACGCTCCTGGCGTGGCGCAGTCTGCGTCTGGCGCGGTTTGGTTTCCGTTGTCGCCGTTTGCTGCTGGGCATTGCTGCCATGAACTGGCGCAACGGTGGCTGGTTCAGTTGGCAGCGTGGAGTTCACCACGGCAGCGTTAACCTGCTCCTGATTCTGCGGCTGCATCAGCGCGTTATTCAGATCGCCCTGAACTTCAACACGCTGCTGGCCTTCAGGCGTCGCAGGCGCCTGGCCCTGAGTCGGGGTCGCAGAGACAGGCGGCAGAGAGATATCCTGGCCAGCGCTGGTGTTACCTGCGGTCTGCTCTGCGGAAGTGGTGCCCGGCGCAGGCTGAGCGCCATTCGCCTGGTTGCTCGCATCGTTACCAGACAGGTCGATGCTCTTCTCGGCAGACGCCGTCTGCTCGGTAGAATTGGTAGAAGGTGCTTTTAGCGCGGACCCAATGCCGACAATCAGCAAGACCAGCACCAGAACGCCAAGGCCCATCATGATGTACTGACGGGAGGCCGGTTTTGCCGCTACCGCTTTTTTACGTTTGCGCGGACGACGTTCAACAGGCTGTTCATCCATTAACTCTTCTTCGGATTCATACTCCTCGTCTTCTCGCTCATTTCGCGCGTTACGGCTACGCGAAGGGCGACGATCGTCTGCATCCAGTTCGACATCGTCAAAATTGATCTGCGGCTCGTTATCACGTTCTGAAGATTGACGAGAACGACCAGTACGACGATCGCTGGGATCGGGTTTCAGCTCGTCTTCTGGTTTGAATTCATCCATTTAACACCCCACTCAAAGGCTTCTGCCAACGACTCTGCATTTACCTGAAGCTAAAACGACCACCTGTTACAGCGGTCTGACCTTTCTAGTTGTTACGCCTGCTGACAATCAGCAATAGCGCCAAGTACGACTTCGTGCGGCACTCCGCCGCGCACTTCACTTTTCCCTATTGCAAGCGGGAGTACCAGACGCATCTCACCTGCCAATACTTTTTTATCGCGCATCATGTGGGGAAGGTACGCCTGCGCAGACATTTCCTGCGGACCACTCACCGGCAAGCCAGCACGTTTAAGCAACGCGATGATACGTGCTGTCTCTTCCGGCCTGAACTGCCCCAGACGTTCAGAGGCTCGCGCCGCCATAACCATTCCGGCAGCGACAGCTTCACCGTGAAGCCAGTTACCGTAGCCCATTTCGGCTTCGATCGCATGACCAAACGTATGCCCCAGATTCAGTAAAGCACGTAAGCCGGTTTCACGCTCATCTGCGGCAACGACTTCTGCTTTCAGCTCACAACAACGGCGAATACAGTAGGCCATTGCCTGCCCGTCAAGGCGCAGCAGCGCATCCATATTCTCTTCCAGCCAGGTGAAGAATTCCCCGTCAAGAATAATGCCGTATTTGATCACTTCTGCAAGGCCGGACGCCAGTTCGCGCGCTGGCAAGGTTTTCAGACAGTCGAGATCCACTACCACCGAGGCAGGCTGGTAGAACGCGCCAATCATGTTTTTGCCGAGCGGATGGTTAACCGCCGTTTTACCGCCCACAGAAGAATCGACCTGTGAGAGCAACGTGGTTGGAATTTGAATAAAGCGCACGCCGCGCTGATAGCTGGCGGCTGCAAAACCGGTCAGATCGCCCACAACGCCGCCGCCCAGGGCAAGCAGTGTTGTATCACGACCGTGCGGTTTTTGCAGAAGTGCGGTAAAGACGGTATCCAGTACCGTCAGGCTTTTGTACTGCTCGCCATCGGGCAGAATCACACTGTCGACCTTCACGCCCGCCTGCTCAAGCAGGTGACGTACACGGTCGAGATAAAGCGGAGCCAGCGTCTCGTTGGTGACCAGCATCGCCTGATCACCCGCTTTCAGTGGTAAGAAGGAAGCTGGGTCGTTAAACAAACCAGCCGCGATGGTGATAGGGTAACTACGTTCCCCGAGAGTAACTGTAATCCTCTCCATGACGCGACATCCACCTTAAATGCTTTTACCCGCAGGCGAGTGTATATAAAGCCAGAATCAGTTGCTTTCCAGCATATGAATAATCTGGTTTGCAACCACTTTAGCGCTTTGATCGTCAGTACGAATGGTCACATCAGCAATCTCTTCGTACAGAGGATTGCGTTCATCGGCCAAAGCTTCCAGAACTTCACGTGGCGGTGTTTCAACCTGCAACAACGGGCGCTTTTTATCACGCTGCGTGCGTGCCAGCTGTTTTTCGATGGTCGTCTCAAGATAGACCACTACGCCACGGGCGGAGAGACGGTTGCGGGTTTCGCGAGATTTTACAGAGCCGCCGCCAGTTGCCAGCACAATGCCCTGTTTTTCCGTGAGTTCGTTGATCACTTTTTCTTCTCGGTCACGGAAACCTTCTTCGCCTTCTACGTCGAAGACCCAGCCCACATCCGCTCCGGTTCGTTTCTCAATCTCTTGATCAGAATCGTAAAATTCCATATTGAGTTGTTGAGCTAACTGACGCCCAATAGTGCTTTTGCCGGCACCCATAGGCCCAACCAGAAAGATATTGCGTTTCTCTGCCATTTTTTCGGTACTACTAAGACTATTCGTTAATGGTAATCCCCGCTGCGCAGACACCCGGCGTAGCAGGACATGAACTGAAACCTCATTTGCAATAGAGCGAGAGTCAGACGAAAAATTATCTCAATACTCCGGCTTGTTTGGCAACTGATTAAATCACCGTTCCCGGCGCATAAGGAAATAAGACGTAAGTCCAACTCAAATCGGTACTCCTTGTATGCTAATTCATGCCCCACGTCAAACATCTGCAACAAACTGAATGCAAAATCATTGCGGGGATCGTTACCCATTAATGAATACTGACCAGACGTGGCGTGATAAACACCACTAACTCGCGCCGTTCGTTATCTTTTCCGTCATGGCGGAACAGCTGACCCAGCCACGGAATGTTGCCCAGCACGGGCACGCTGTCGCGTCCGGTTTTATTCTTTTGCGAAAAGATCCCGCCCAGCGCGAGCGTTTCCCCACTTTTTACCTCTACCTGCGTTTCGATCTCCTGCTTATCGATCGCCAGCGTTTCGCCGTCTGCCTGTTGCAGCACCTGGCCGGGCATATTTTCACTGATATGCAGTTTCAGGCGCACGCGACCGCCCGGCAGGACCACCGGCGTGACCTCCATGCCTAATACCGCCTCTTTAAATTCAACGGACGTCGCCCCGCTCTCGCCGCTGGAAACCTGATACGGAATTTCGCTGCCCTGCTTGATGCTGGCCGGCTGCATGTGCGATGCCAGCAGCCGCGGGCTGGCGATGATATCCACCTGCTGCTTTTGCTCAAGCGCCGACAACTCAAGATCCAGCATCCTGCCGTTGATGCGCCCGATGTTAAACCCTGCGTGGGTGGTTGCACTGGCCACCGACAGGTCCGCCCCCAGCGTCGTGACCTGACCCACCTTACCGGCCTCCGTTGCGTCAGCGAGGTTCCATTTCACCCCCAGTTCACGCAGGCTTTTTTCACTGATGGTCACAATCTGCGCCGCCAGTTCCACCTGCTCGACGGGCAGATCCATCTGCACAGCCCAGCGCTGGAGCATATCCACCACCGTCTGGTTATCCCTGACCAGGAAACGGTTGGTGCGCTTGTCGACGGAGAGACTGCCTTTCGGGCTTAAGAGCTTTTCTGCCGCTTTTTGCAATTCGGCTGCATCCGCATAAGCAAACGGAATGCTGTGAGAGTGCAGCGGGGCGTCAAGCAGACGCTGGGCCCGCTCCTGCTCTTTACGCGTCTGTTGCTCCCGTTGCCAGGCCGCCGTATGCACATAAAAAATGCCGCCCTCTTCCCGCAATACCAGCCCGGCGCTGTTCACGACCGTCTGAAGCGCCTGTCTCCAGGGCACCCGCGTTAAATTCAGCGAAAGCGAACCGCTGACATCCGGCGACACCACCAGATTGCGATCCTCCTGCGCCACCAGCGCCTGTAATATCTGCACCACCGGGACATCATCCACCAGCAGGGTGACCGGTTTTGGCGTCGCGGCCCACAGGGGCTGGCTGAGTGCCGCCAGTAACAGCCCTATCCTTATCTTCACTTTTTTTCGTTCCTTCTCGTTGCCATGTCCATCGCTTCGGCTCGCACATGTCGCCGACATCAACGGTCAGTTGTTGTTTATCTATCGCGCTCACCCGCCAGCCTGTCGGTAACCGCACCTGCGTTTTTACCCGGTACCAACGCTTCTGCCCGTCCTGCATAAGGCCGATATCCCTGCTGCCGCTGACTATCCCCTGATACCGCCACTGGCTGAGCTGCCCGGCTGCGCAACGCTCTTCCGGCACAGAGAAGGGATCCCGCATCCCGGTCAGGAAAAGCGGAGAAAGCAGGATCAGCAAACGGGCTTTACTGCGCATGACCGATCTCCAGTTGCAGGCTGAGGCGTAACTGTTTGCCCTGTGGGGTGATGGAAAACGCGCTCACCCGCGCGTTCTCAAGCGCCAGCCGGGAAAAGAGCGCCGGGACCGCGCCCCAGGAGGCATCCAGCGCCAGCTCTCCCCCACTCTGCTGCGGCTTCCAGTACACCAGCCTTGCGCCCTCACGCTGAAAAGCCAGGGGAGAAAAGGGCTGCGAGGGCGTCACTTGCGTAACCACTGCTCGCCGTCCGGCCTCTGGCCACAGCGAGGCGTTGATTCGCTTCGCACTGATGGCCTGCGCCTGAATATCGGTGTAGCGCAGAGCTGCGGGCCTGAGCAGCAGTCCCCAAATTGCCCACGCAACAAGCCCCGATGCGATCAACCAGCAAAGGACGCGCCGGGAAGGACGTGCATCAGTCCAGCGTTGATACCAGATACCCACGGGCTACCTCCGGCTATGCAGTTGAAAAGAGAACATCCATCGCCCCTGGCTATCCTGTTGCATTTCGCCTGCCGGTCCGGGGTTAAATCCCGTCACCCTTTTCAGGGCATCGGTCATGGCGGTGAGCGCTGGCAGTGAGGTGGTATAGCCGGTCAGGGTCAGCGAGGGTGGCTGATAACGCAGCGCCGTTAGCCACGCCTGCCGGGGCATTGCGCTGGCAAGGGACTCCAGCGCAGGTTGCCAGGCCGGATCAGACGGCAGCGAAGGGGTTTTCTGCCCCGCTGACTGCGGCTGACGGGCTCTCAATACTTTCTGTACCGCACGTGTCCCGGCCAGTTCGCTCTGCAACGCCTGTAACGCGAGAGTCTGCGTCGCCCGCAGGCTGATACTCCCCGCCAGCATCACCAGCCATGAGCCAGCAAACAGCAGCCCCCAGAAACGCAGACGCTGATTACGTTGCTGCCGACGCCAGGGTAAAAGATTGGGCATGCTCATTACGGCGCCTCGCTCATGGCCAGCGCCAGGGCGACGGTGTAATCAGCACCGCATTCCGGCAACGGCGGCTGGCACAGCGTCACCGCTTCCCAGGGTTCGCGGCCAGCATCAAACACGGCGATATCAGAAGGAGAAAGCGCAAGCAGCGCCGCCAGTTCATTCACCGTCGCCGCTTCTGTGGTATAGCGCCGCCCCCACTGGTGACGCATCGCCCATAGCCACTGGTGTTGATCTCTCCAGGCGACGCACCGGGCGGGGGCAACAGCAGAGAGAAGATTAGCCAGCGCGCCGGCATCCGGGGCGATTGCTGCCAGACGCAAACGCAGCGCGTTCGCCAGCGTCAACAGGGTATCGACCTCTCTGTTTTGCGCTGCGGTAACCTGAAAAGTGTTGCTGAACGTATCCTGCGTGTAGTCAAAACAGAGCGTATCGGCGGGCATCTCCAGCTCACGCGCTAATGCGGCGCCTACCCAGGTGAGCTGTTCGCTGTCACGCAAGGTAACGGATGGACGGGGCAACGCGCGTTGCAGAACGCGCGTTGCCGGAAATGAGAGAAAAACCCGATGCGAGTGCGGCAATGTTTTCCGCCAGCCACGTAATGCGTTAACCAGCTGTTCTGGCTTAAGTATTTTGCCTTCCCCGATAACGCCGTCCGGCAGCGGCACCGCCCACCAGCGCCGTAAACGCCATCCGGCCCGCTCTCTGGTCAGCGCTACCGCAACCACCTTATCCTGTTGAATATGAACGCCTGTTTGCCACGTTTTAAAAGCCATGCTTCACGATCTCCTTATCGCCCGTCGGAGTGACGGCTATATCAATGAATCAGGCTTGCCTTTATACTACCGCGCGATTGTTTAGAAACTGCCCAGGCTAAACCAAATGGGAAATCTCCGGTGAAGTTCGTAAAGTATTTATTGATCCTTGCAGTCTGTTGCATTCTGCTGGGAGCAGGCTCGATTATTGGTTTGTACAAATATGTCGAGCCGCAACTCCCTGATGTCGCCACGCTTCGTGATGTGCGGCTTCAGATCCCTATGCAGGTCTATAGCGCCGATGGTGAACTGATGGCGCAATACGGCGAGAAACGTCGTATCCCTCTGACCTTAAATCAAATTCCACCCGTGATGGTGAAGGCTTTTATCGCCACCGAGGACAGCCGTTTTTACGAGCACCACGGTGTCGATCCGGTCGGTATTTTCCGTGCGGCAAGCGTGGCGCTGTTCTCCGGTCATGCCTCTCAGGGGGCAAGTACCATTACCCAGCAGCTGGCGCGTAACTTCTTCCTCAGCCCGGAAAAGACGCTGATGCGTAAGATCAAAGAGGTGTTCCTCGCGATCCGCATTGAGCAACTGCTGAGCAAAGACGAGATCCTTGAGCTTTACCTCAACAAGATCTATCTGGGCTACCGCGCCTATGGCGTAGGGGCTGCGGCTCAGGTCTATTTTGGTAAGCCGATCGATCAGCTCACGCTGAGCGAAATGGCGACCATTGCCGGCCTGCCAAAAGCGCCATCCACGTTTAACCCGCTCTACTCGCTGGACCGCGCCACCGCGCGCCGTAACGTGGTGCTGTCGCGTATGTTGAGCGAAGGCTATATCAGCCAGTCTGAGTACGATAAGGCGCGCAGCGACGTTATTGACGCCAATTACCATGCGCCGGAAATTGCTTTCTCTGCACCGTATCTCACTGAAATGGTTCGCCAGGAGATGGTGAGTCGCTACGGTGATAAAGCGTATGAAGATGGTTATCGCGTCTATACCACCGTGACCCGCAAGGTGCAGCAGGCTGCCCAGCAGGCGGTGCGTAATAACGTGATGGATTACGATATGCGTCATGGCTATCGCGGCCCGTCCAACGTGCTGTGGAAAGTGGGTGAAGGCGCATGGGACAGTAAAAAAATCACGGATTCCCTGAAAGCACTGCCGACCTATGGCCCGCTGCGTCCGGCGGTCGTCACCCAGGCCGATCCACAGGAAGCAGTGGCGATGATGGCCGATGGCACATCCGTTTCGCTGCGCATGGAGGGTGTCCGCTGGGCGCGTCCATACCGTTCTGACACCCTTCAGGGGCCTACGCCACGTAAAGTGACCGATGTCGTACAAACCGGACAACAAATCTGGGTGCGTCAGGTCGGTGATGCCTGGTGGCTGGCGCAGGTGCCGGACGTAAACTCTGCGCTGGTCTCCATCAATCCGCAGAACGGCGCCGTGATGGCGCTGGTTGGCGGGTTCGATTTCAACCAGAGCAAATTTAACCGCGCGACCCAGGCGCTGCGTCAGGTTGGTTCGAACATCAAACCGTTCCTGTATACCGCGGCGATGGATAAGGGGCTGACTCTCGCCAGCATTCTCAACGACGTGCCAATTTCCCGCTGGGATGCCGGTGCGGGCTCTGACTGGCAGCCGAAGAACTCTCCGGCGCAATACGCTGGCCCTATCCGTCTGCGCCAGGGCCTTGGCCAGTCGAAGAACGTGGTCATGGTTCGCGCGATGCGTGCGATGGGCGTGGATTATGCGGCAGAGTATCTGCAACGCTTTGGCTTCCCGGCGCAAAACATCGTTCATACTGAATCTCTGGCGCTCGGCTCCGCGTCCTTTACGCCGCTCCAGGTTGCGCGTGGCTACTCGGTGATGGCGAACGGCGGCTTCCTGGTCGATCCGTATTTCATCAGCAAAATAGAGAACGATCAGGGCGGCGTACTGTTTGAAGCGAAACCGAAAATTGCCTGCCCTGAATGCGATATTCCGGTGATTTACGGCGACACGCCAAAATCCAATGTCCTGGAAAACAAGGATATGGAAGATGTGGCGATCTCTCAGGAACGTCAGAATCTGGCGGTGCCGCAGCCCCAGCTGGAACAGGCCAATCAGGCGCTGGTCGCCCAGAGTGGCGCGCAGGAGTATGCCCCGCACGTGATCAGCACGCCGCTGTCGTTCCTGATTAAGAGCGCACTGAACACCAACATCTTTGGTGAACCGGGCTGGCAAGGCACCGGCTGGCGAGCGGGCCGCGATTTGCAGCGCCACGACATCGGCGGCAAAACCGGGACAACCAACAGTTCAAAAGATGCCTGGTTCTCAGGTTATGGCCCGGGGGTTGTCACCTCCGTCTGGATTGGTTTTGACGATCACCGCCGCGATCTGGGGCGCACGACCGCCTCTGGCGCGATTAAAGATCAGATTTCCGGTTACGAAGGCGGCGCGAAGAGTGCGCAACCTGCCTGGGATGCATACATGAAGGCCGTTCTCGAGGGCGTACCAGAGCAGCCGCTAACGCCTCCACCGGGCGTGGTGACGGTGAATATCGACCGCAGTACCGGACAGCTCGCGAATGGCGGTAACAGCCGTGCCGAGTATTTCATCGAGGGCACTCAGCCAACCACGCAGGCAGTGCATGAGGTGGGTACGGAATTGATTGATAACGGCGAAACGCACGAGCTGTTCTGACGCCAACAAAAAAGCCGGGTGGCGACTTCGCCTGACCCGGCCTACAGCGTCAATGCAAAACGGCAACCTTCGGTTGCCGTTTTTAATGGTGGCGCTACAAACGCCCCTGCCCCTTCAGCCATTCCCGCACCAGGAACAGTGCGCTCACGTTGCGCGCCTCGTTAAAGTCAGGATCTTCCAGCAAATCCATCAGATGAGCCAGCGGCCAGCGAACCTGCGGCAGCGGTTCCGGCTCGTCTCCTTCCAGCGATTCAGGATAGAGATCTTCCGCGACAACGATGTTCATTTTGCTGGAGAAATAGGACGGCGCCATGCTCAGCTTTTTCAGGAACGTCAGCTCTTTCGCGCCAAAACCGACCTCTTCTTTCAGCTCCCGGTTTGCCGCTTCAAACACCGTTTCGCCCGGATCGATCAGTCCTTTGGAGAAACCCAGCTCGTAGGATTCTGTGCCAACGGCGTATTCACGAATGAGGATCAGGTGCTCGTCGACGATGGGCACAATCATCACCGCTTCACGCGAGGAGGGGCGCATACGCTCATAAACACGACGCACACCGTTGCTGAACTCCAGATCCACGCTTTCGACATTAAACAGACGCGATTTCGCGACGGTTTCAACATTCAGAATGGTGGGCTTTTGTAAGGGTTTGGTCATCTTGACGGGTCTTTGCTGGGTGAACTGGCTTTATTGTGCGATACGCCGCACGGTTTCGGCAATGTCAATTGCTCTTTATTTACATTTATGCAACGTAACTGTAGGCGATTCTCATTTCAAAACAAATGTCAAGAGGTTGAAATGTTTCCAGGAATTTGCTGATATCGCGCCGGAACAGGCTTTGTTATCATTACCGGTCACTGGGATGCGCGTCAACATGCTCAAGTTAGACTCCATACTTGCCGATAGCCGACCACAGAATCTCATTCATTGTACAAAAGGTGCGACTGACAACACCTGTAAGAAGATAAGTAAGATGGGGAAAGCATGAGCACCATTTTGATTTTTCTCGCTGCTGTGCTGGCCTGCGCGTCGATTGCGGTGTGGGTATTCAGGCGCCGCGTACATCGCCGTTATCGGCTGCCCTTTTTGAACGCGTTTGCCGGGGCAAACACGCGCAAGCTTTCGCCAGAGGAACGCAGCACCGTTGAGCAGTATCTCGACACGCTGAACCGATCCCGGCTTTCGCCTGGCCCTACCGGTGCCAGCGCCGCCCCCGTATCGCTCAACCTGAACGCCCAAAGTGACACCGTTCTGTGCGTAACGCGCTCCATTACCCGCTACGGCATTACAACCGACGATCCCAACAAGTGGCGTTACTATCTCGACTCTGTTGAAGTGCACCTGCCTCCCTTCTGGGAGCAATATATCAACGACGAAAACAGCGTCGAGCTCATCCATACCGATACGCTGCCGCTGGTTATCTCCCTGAATGGTCATACTCTGAGCGAATATGTTCAGGAAGCGCCACGCTTTGCGCTGGAACGCGCAAGCGGAACGCAGGCCTCTATTCGCGGTGAAGAGACAGAGCAGATTGAACTACTGAACATCCGCCAGGAGACGCATGAAGAGTACGTCCTGAGCCGCCCGGATGGCATTCGCGAAGCGGTGCTGATTGTCGCCTCGTTCCTGCTCTTTTTCATCTGCCTGCTGACGCCGGACGTGTTTGTTCCGTGGCTCGCGGGTGGCGCAGTACTGCTTCTGGCCGCCGGGCTGTGGGGCATATTTGCCCCGCCGGCAAAAACGTCATTACGCGAAATTCACTGCCTGCGCGGAACCCCAAAACGCTGGGGACTGTTCGGTGAGAACGATCAGGAACATATCAACAATATCTCGCTCGGGATCATCGATCTTATCTATCCGCGCCACTGGCAGCCGTGGATAGCGCAGGACCTTGGCCACAAAACGGATATTGATATCTATCTCGACCGCCACGTTGTACGCCAGGGGCGCTACTTATCCCTGCACGACGAAGTAAAAAACTTCCCGCTTCAGCACTGGCTCCGCAGCGCGGTGATTGCCGGTGGCGCCGCGTTAATCTTCGTCATGCTGCTGCTCTTCGTGCCGCTGGATATGCCGATTAAATTTACCCTGTCGTGGATCAAAGGGGCGCAAACTGTGGAAGCCACCAGCGTACAGCAGCTCGAAGAAGCGGGTGTACGCGTGGGAGATACGTTGCGCCTCAAAGGCACCGGGATGTGTAATATCCACACGCCGGGCGCCTGGAACACGCGCCAGAACTCGCCGTTCGCGCCGTTCGACTGCTCTCAGATCATCTGGAATGACGCCTCTCCGCTGCCGCTGCCGGAATCAGATGTGGTCAACAAGGCCACTGCGCTCACCCAGACGATTAATCGCCAGCTCCATCCAAAACCGGATGATGATTCTCGCGTCAGCCCTGCCCTGCGTTCGGCTATTCAGAAGTCGGGCATGGTACTGCTGGATGACTTTGGCGAAATCGTCCTGAAAACAGAGGATCTCTGTTCCGCCCAGGATGACTGTATCCGGCTCAAGAACGCGCTGGTCAACCTCGGCAACAGCAAAGACTGGGACGCGCTGGTGAAACGCGCCGAAGCGGGACGCCTGGACGGTGTGAACGTGCTTCTGCGTCCGGTCAGCGCCGAGTCGCTGGATAACCTGGTGGCGACCTCTACCGCCCCCTTCGTGATGCGTGAAACCACCCGTGCCGCCCAGGCGCTTAACAGCCCGGCGCCCGGCGGTTTTGTGATTGCCAGCGATGAAGGCAGCGACCTGGTGGATCAACCTTATCCGCAGGTTTCGCTCTATGACTATCCTGCCCAGGAGCAGTGGAGCGAATTCCAGCGTCTGGCGCAGATGCTGATGCAGACGCCATTCAGCGCGGAAGGGATCGTCACCACCCTCTTTACCGACGCCAACGGCACGCGTCATATTGGCCTGCACCGTATGCCGGATAGCGCTGGCCTGTGGCGCTATATAGGGACATCCCTGCTGCTGATTGCAATGCTGGCGTGCATTGTCTGGAACGGTTATCAGGCCGTACGCCGCTATCAGCGTTCCCGCACGCGGCTGGCAGAAATCCAGGCCTACTACGAAAATTGCCTGAACCCGAAACTGATCTCCTCTTCCGAGAGCCTGATCGGATAACGTCCCTGCGCGACAAGTTGTGCTACCCTGTCGCGCACGTTTCTTCTGGCTGGAGTTCCCCCTTATGCATCTTAATATCGACTGGCAGGCGGTCGATACCGTCCTGCTTGATATGGACGGCACGCTGCTTGATCTCGCCTTTGATAACTATTTCTGCCAAAAGCTGGTCCCGGAAACATACGGTGAACAGCAGGGGATCTCCCCGGCGGAAGCGCAGGAATTCATTCGTTCGCAATATAGCGCGGTGCAGCATACGCTAAACTGGTACTGTCTTGACTACTGGAGCGAGCGACTCGGTTTGGATATTTGTGCCATGACCACCGCCCAGGGCGCACGCGCTGTACTGCGCGACGATACGGTCCCGTTCCTGGATGCGCTGAAAGCCTGCGGTAAGCGCCGCATTTTGCTGACGAATGCGCATCCCCATAACCTGGCCGTGAAGCTGGAACATACCGGTCTTGCTTCACACCTTGATTTATTGCTTTCCACCCACACATTTGGTTATCCGAAAGAGGATCAGCGGTTGTGGCATGCCGTGGTGGAAGAGACCGGTTTACAGCCTGAACGCACGCTGTTTATTGACGACAGCGAGCCGATTCTGGATTCTGCGGCCGCTTTTGGCATTCGCTATTGTCTGGGCGTGACCAATCCGGATTCCGGCCTGGCTGAAAAAAGCTATCTGCGACATCCGGGGCTGAACGACTATCGCCGGATGATCCCCTCACTCACCGTGAAGGAGACGCCATGAAAGAAAAACCCTCTGATGGGGTAAGACTGGATAAATGGCTGTGGGCCGCCCGTTTTTACAAAACGCGCGCCCTTGCCCGTGAAATGGTTGATGGCGGAAAGGTGCATTACAACGGTCAGCGCAGCAAACCGAGCAAGCTGGTTGAACTGAATGCCACGCTAACGCTTCGCCAGGGCAACGATGAGAAAACGGTGGTGGTGAAAGCCATTACCGAGCAGCGGCGGCCCGCAACCGAAGCCGTTTTGCTGTATGAAGAGACGGCCGAAAGCATAGAGAAGCGCGAGAAAACCGCGCTGGCGCGCAAGATGAATGCGCTGACCATGCCTCACCCGGACCGGCGACCGGATAAAAAAGAGCGCCGCGATCTGATGAAATTTAAACACGGTGAGAGCGAGTAACCCTCACCTGCACGAGAGATGAAAATGGCCCAACACGACCAATTACACCGCTATCTGTTTGAACAATTCGCCGTGCGCGGCGAGCTGGTCACCGTATCCGAAACCTGGAAACAGATTCTGGAAAACCACAACTACCCGCTGCCGGTGAAAACCCTGTTGGGCGAACTGCTGGTTGCCACCAGCCTGCTGACCGCCACGCTGAAGTTCGCTGGCGATATTACCGTTCAGTTGCAGGGTGATGGCCCGATGTCGCTGGCGGTGATCAACGGCAATAACCAGCAGCAGATGCGCGGCGTGGCGCGCGTTCAGGGCGATATCCCTGAAAATGCGGATCTGAAAACGCTGGTCGGAAATGGCTACCTGGTTATCACGATCTCGCCTGAAGAGGGTGAGCGCTATCAGGGCGTTGTCGGTCTGGAAGGCGACACGCTTGCCGCCTGCCTGGAAGATTACTTCATGCGTTCCGAACAGCTGCCAACCCGCCTGTTCATCCGCACCGGTGAAGTGGATGGTCAGCCTGCTGCCGGTGGTATGCTGCTTCAGGTTCTGCCTGCGCAGGATGCGCAGACCAATGATTTCGAGCATCTGGCAACGTTGACGGAAACCATCAAAGCGGAAGAGTTGTTCACCCTGTCGGCGACCGACGTGCTGTGGCGTCTGTACCACGAAGAAGAAGTGACGGTTTACGATCCGCAGGATGTGGAATTTAAGTGCACCTGCTCTCGCGAGCGTTGTGCTGGCGCCCTGAAAACGCTGCCGGATGAAGAGATCGACAGCATCATGGCGGAAGACGGTGAGATCGATATGCACTG
Source organism: Enterobacter cloacae complex sp. 397G4 (assembly GCF_050031515.1). Lineage (NCBI taxonomy): Bacteria > Pseudomonadati > Pseudomonadota > Gammaproteobacteria > Enterobacterales > Enterobacteriaceae > Enterobacter > Enterobacter cloacae complex sp. 397G4. The sequence goes on from NZ_JBLGWE010000001.1 coordinate 4,511,499, forward strand.
TGATTACTGCGGTACGCACTACGTGTTCAATTCCATGGATATCGCGGAGATCCGCAATAACGCCTCTCCAGCGGACCCGCAGGTTCACTAAACCTCTTTCCCCTCACCCCTTTGGGGTGGGGGGTAAAAAACCCCACCCAAGCTGAATCGTTTTCCCAATGTAACCCTTACGTAATTTTCTTACATGTATGCGATTACATTCACATTCTTCTGGATAAATTCACCAGAGATTAACCTTTTAAGAACATTTTCCCCATCCAAAAAGCGATTCCTGCGATAATCTGCCCGCCCTGTGACTGGAGTCGCAGCGTTTTCCGTTAGTAAGGGTTTTGACCAGATACGTAAATCTATGAGCCCCGTCGCGGTTAACATCCCCAGAAAAACCCTACAATTTCAGGCAGTACATATTGGCTAAGGAGCAGTGATATGCGTGTTAATGGTTTAACCCCGCAAGATCTCAAGGCTTATGGTATTCACGACGTCCAGGAAGTGGTCTACAACCCCGATTACGATACGCTGTATCAGGAAGAGCTCAATCCGGCACTGGAAGGATACGAGCGCGGTGTGTTGACGAACCTGGGTGCTATCGCCGTCGATACGGGTATTTTTACCGGTCGTTCGCCTAAAGATAAGTATATCGTCCGAGACGACACCACCCGCGATACGCTGTGGTGGGCTGATAAGGGCAAAGGGAAGAACGATAACAAACCGCTCTCCCCGGAAACCTGGCAGCATCTGAAAGGACTTGTCACCCATCAGCTTTCCGGCAAGCGTCTGTTTATTATTGATGCGTTCTGCGGCGCTAACGCCGACACCCGTCTCTCCGTACGGTTCATTACTGAAGTGGCCTGGCAGGCGCATTTCGTGAAGAACATGTTCATTCGTCCGACCGATGAAGAACTGCAAGACTTCACCCCTGACTTTATCGTGATGAACGGCGCGAAATGCACCAACCCGCAGTGGAAAGAGCAGGGTCTGAACTCCGAAAACTTCATCGCCTTCAACCTGACCGAGCGTATCCAGCTGATCGGCGGTACCTGGTACGGCGGCGAAATGAAGAAAGGGATGTTCTCAGTCATGAACTACCTGCTGCCGCTGCGCGGTATCGCCTCCATGCACTGCTCGGCGAACGTCGGGGAAAAAGGCGATGTAGCAGTGTTCTTCGGCCTTTCCGGCACCGGTAAAACAACGCTGTCCACCGATCCAAAACGTCGTCTGATTGGCGACGATGAACACGGCTGGGATGATGACGGCGTGTTTAACTTTGAAGGCGGCTGCTACGCGAAGACCATTCGCCTGTCGGAAGAGGCAGAGCCGGATATCTACCACGCGATTCGCCGCGATGCGCTGCTGGAAAACGTCACCGTGCGTGCCGATGGTTCTATCGACTTCGACGATGCCTCGAAAACGGAAAACACCCGCGTCTCTTACCCGATCTACCACATCGAGAACATCGTCAAGCCGGTATCGAAGGCGGGTCATGCCACGAAGGTGATTTTCCTGACCGCAGATGCGTTCGGCGTGCTGCCACCGGTTTCCCGCCTGACCGCCAGCCAGACGCAGTACCATTTCCTCTCCGGCTTTACCGCTAAACTGGCGGGTACCGAGCGCGGTGTGACCGAGCCAACCCCAACCTTCTCCGCCTGCTTCGGCGCGGCGTTCCTGTCGCTGCACCCAACGCAGTACGCGGAAGTGCTGGTGAAACGCATGCAGGCATCCGGCGCCCAGGCGTACCTGGTGAACACCGGCTGGAACGGTACGGGCAAACGTATCTCCATCAAAGATACACGCGCCATCATCGACGCGATTCTGGATGGTTCGCTGGATAACGCCGAGACCTTTACGCTGCCGATGTTCGATCTGGCGATCCCAACAGAGCTGCCGGGCGTGGATACGCGTATCCTGGATCCGCGTAACACCTACGGTTCACCGGAACAGTGGCGTGAGAAGGCTGAATCGCTGGCGAAACTGTTTATCGAAAACTTCGAGAAGTATACCGACACACCGGCCGGTGCTGCGCTGGTGAGTGCGGGACCAAGGTAAAAGCAAAAAGGCAACGAAAGTTGCCTTTTTTAATGTTTTCTCCCTCTCCCCATGGGAGAGGGCCGGGGTGAGGGCATCAGGCCCCCCCCCTTTTTTAACTCTCTTTCACCTGCCCCCGTAAAACCGGCACCGGTAACCACGCACGAATGCTCAAACCGCCCCGCTCGCTGGTGCCAATTTCCAGCAGTCCGTTATGGTTATCAACAATACGCTGCACAATCGCCAGGCCTAAGCCGGTTCCGCTGGTGCTGCGCGCGCTGTCGCCGCGCACGAACGGCTGGAACAGGTGCTTACGCTGCTCAGGCTTGATGCCCGGGCCATCGTCTTCCACCTGGAACCAGGCGCGGTTGAGTTCCGTACCGCTGCTGACTTTGATCCAGCCGTTGCCGTAGCGCGCCGCGTTGACCACCATATTCGCCACCGCGCGTTTAATGGAGAGCGGGTGCATACGTACCTGAATCTCGCCTGCCTGAAGGTCGGTCGCAATTTCACGTTCGTAGCCGCTTTCGGCAGCAACCACTTCGCCCAGAACTGCGTTCAGATCCGCCATCTCCATCGGCATCTCCTGCCCGGTGCGCAGGTAGTCGATAAACTGCTCGATGATGGCGTTACACTCTTCGATATCCTTGTTGATGGACTCTGCAAGATAACCATCCTGCTCGCCCATCATCTCTGTTGCCAGCCGGATACGCGTCAGCGGGGTGCGAAGGTCATGGCTGACCCCCGCCATCAGCAGCGTACGGTCGTCCGCCAGCTGTTTAACGCCTGCCGCCATGTGGTTAAACGCACGCGTTACCGAGCGCACTTCCGATGCGCCATACTCACGCAGCGGCGGTGGGATAATACCTTTACCGACCTGCAATGCCGCATGCTCCAGGTCGACCAGCGGTCGGTTCTGGATACGAATAAACAGCCATGCGCCACCGATGGCCAGCAGCATGATCGCCAGGGTGTATCGGAACAGCGGCGAGAAGTCGCCCTGATGAATCTCGGTGAGCGGAACGCGCACCCAGATGTTGGGTGACAGCCAGGTTTTCAGCCAGACAACCGGCGAGCTTTTATTGACCTCAACGCGCACTTCCGTCGGGCCGCCAAGCTGCTGCGCCATCTGCTGGCTAAGGAATTCATAGTGCTGCGCCCAGCGCAGGCCGGCATCTTCCGCCGCTTCGTTCGAGTAGAGAGAAATGCCCAGCTCACGGTAGATTTCCCGACGGAACGCCGGGGGAACAACCAACTGCGTGCCGTCCTCCAGTTGCAGTTTGTCGGTCATCAGCATACGCACTTCGTATGCCAGCACCTTATTAAACTGCTGAAGGCTCGGCAGGATTGCAAAGTTCAGCACCACCAGGTAGGTCGTCACCAGACTGACAAACAGCAGGGTGACGATCAATAACAGCGTGCGGGCAAACGAACTTCGCGGCGAGAAGCGCATTCGCCTCATGCTTTAGAGCCGTCCGGAACAAACACGTAGCCCAGACCCCACACGGTCTGAATATAACGAGGATGCGCCGGATCTTCTTCCACCATACGGCGCAGACGAGAGATCTGCACGTCGATAGAACGCTCCATCGCGGAGTATTCACGACCACGCGCCAGGTTCATCAGCTTGTCACGGGAGAGCGGCTCACGCGGGTGACTGACCAGCGCTTTCAGCACCGCGAACTCGCCGCTGGTGAGCGGCATTGGCTCATCTTCACGGAACATTTCACGGGTGCCGAGGTTCAGCTTGAACTTACCGAATGCAATGACGGCCTCTTCCTGAGATGGCGCGCCCGGCAGCTCGTTCGCCTGACGACGCAGCACGGCGCGAATACGCGCCAGCAGTTCACGCGGGTTAAACGGCTTTGGAATGTAGTCATCAGCGCCAATCTCAAGGCCGACAATGCGGTCAACTTCTTCACCCTTCGCCGTCACCATGATGATCGGCATCGGGTTGCTCTGGCTGCGCAGACGGCGGCAAATAGAGAGCCCGTCTTCGCCAGGCAGCATCAGGTCCAACACCATCAGATGGAAAGATTCACGCGTCAGCAGACGATCCATCTGTTCCGCGTTCGCGACGCTACGAACCTGGAAGCCCTGCTCGGTCAGATAACGTTCCAGCAGCGCACGCAGGCGCATGTCGTCATCTACGACCAGAATTTTGTAGTTCTCTTGCATTGTGTGTACTCCCAAAGGTTCGGATAAGCCTGGAACAGCGTATTCTAAAAAAGTGCACGGGTTCGACCAGCAAATTCTGGTATAAATTCTAGACGAAATTGTTACAAAGCATATTTAACAGCAGCTTATCTGTTCATTTCATCACATAAATCATTATTAATCTTGTCTGTTACACTGTGCGCTACGTATTGTGCGCAAAGACAGTTAACCGGCATTAAAGGCTGCACCATGAAAACGCCTCTGATCACCCGTGAAGGGTACGAGAAACTCAAAAAAGAGATGGATTACCTGTGGCGCGAAGAGCGTCCGGAAGTGACCAAAAAAGTCACCTGGGCAGCAAGCCTGGGCGACCGCAGCGAGAATGCGGACTACCAGTACAATAAAAAGCGGCTGCGCGAAATCGATCGCCGGGTACGCTACCTGACGAAGTGCCTCGAGAATCTCAAAATTGTCGATTACTCCCCGCAGCAGGAAGGTAAAGTCTTCTTCGGCGCGTGGGTCGAAATTGAAAACGACAGCGGCGACACCCTGCGTTTTCGTATCGTCGGCTACGATGAAATTTTCGGTCGTAAGGATTACATTTCTATCGACTCACCCATGGCCCGCGCCCTGCTGAAAAAAGAGGTAGGCGATTTAGCCGTTGTCCAGACGCCTGCGGGTGAAGCAAGCTGGTACGTCAACGAAATCGAGTATGTTAAATAGTCCGAGAGCGCCCTCCCCGGCTGGCATTTTTTGGTGTCAGCCCGTATAACTATCCCCCTGATTTTCGATCCACAAGATGAACTGACCATGATGAAAGAGTCGCTCTGCCGCATTATTGCGGGTGAACTTCAGGCCAGAGCCGAACAGGTAGAAGCTGCCGTTCGCCTGCTTGATGAAGGGAACACCGTGCCGTTTATTGCACGTTATCGTAAGGAAGTCACCGGCGGTCTGGATGACACGCAGCTGCGAAACCTGGAGACCCGTCTGGGCTATCTGCGCGAGCTGGAAGACCGACGTCAGGCGATCCTCAAATCTATCGGCGAGCAGGGCAAGCTGACCAGTGACCTGGAAAAAGCCATTAACGGTACCCTGAGTAAAACCGAGCTCGAAGACCTCTATCTGCCGTACAAACCGAAGCGCCGCACGCGCGGGCAGATTGCGATCGAAGCCGGCCTTGAGCCACTGGCCGATCTGCTGTGGAACGAGCCGTCTCACGATCCGGAAACCGAAGCCGCCAAATTTATCGACGCCGATAAAGGCGTAGCGGACACCAAAGCCGCGCTGGACGGCGCGCGCTATATTCTGATGGAGCGCTTCGCCGAAGACGCGGCGCTGCTGGCCAAAGTGCGTGATTACCTGTGGAAGAACGCGCATATCGTCTCCACCGTGGTGTCCGGCAAAGAGGAAGAAGGCGCGAAATTCCGCGACTACTTCGATCACCACGAACCCATTTCTACCGCGCCGTCTCACCGCGCGCTGGCGATGTTCCGCGGCCGTAACGAAGGCGTGCTGCAACTCTCCCTGAATGCCGATCCACAGTTTGACGAGCCGCCAAAAGAGAGCCACTGCGAGCAGATCATTATCGACCATCTGGGCCTGCGCCTGAACAACGCCCCGGCGGACAGCTGGCGCAAAGGCGTGGTGAGCTGGACCTGGCGCATCAAGGTGCTGATGCACCTCGAAACCGAGCTGATGGGCACCGTGCGCGAGCGCGCCGAAGACGAAGCGATCAACGTCTTCGCCCGTAACCTGCACGACCTGCTGATGGCGGCGCCAGCTGGCCTGCGCGCCACCATGGGTCTCGATCCGGGTCTGCGTACCGGCGTGAAGGTGGCCGTGGTTGACGGCACCGGCAAGCTGGTTGCCACCGACACCATTTACCCGCACACCGGTCAGGCAGCGAAAGCGGCTGTCGTCGTCGCCGCGCTGTGCGAGAAGTACAACGTTGAGCTGGTTGCCATCGGTAACGGTACGGCGTCCCGAGAAACTGAACGTTTCTATCTCGACGTGCAGAAGCAGTTCCCGAAAGTGACGGCGCAGAAAGTGATCGTCAGTGAAGCGGGGGCATCTGTCTATTCCGCCTCGGAACTGGCAGCGCAGGAGTTCCCGGATCTGGACGTTTCCCTGCGCGGCGCGGTCTCTATCGCCCGTCGTTTGCAGGATCCGCTGGCGGAGCTGGTGAAGATTGACCCGAAATCCATCGGCGTGGGCCAGTATCAGCACGACGTGAGCCAGACGCAGCTGGCGCGTAAGCTGGATGCGGTAGTGGAAGACTGTGTTAACGCCGTCGGCGTGGACCTGAACACCGCTTCCGTGCCCCTGCTGACCCGCGTGGCGGGCCTGACCCGTATGATGGCGCAGAATATCGTCGCCTGGCGTGATGAAAACGGTCAGTTCCAGAACCGCCAGCAGCTGCTGAAGGTGAGCCGTCTGGGGCCGAAAGCATTTGAGCAGTGCGCGGGCTTCCTGCGCATCAACCACGGCGATAACCCGCTGGATGCTTCTACCGTTCACCCGGAAGCCTATCCGGTTGTCGAGCGTATCCTGGCCGCCACCCGGCAGGCGCTGAAAGACTTGATGGGCGACAGCAGCGCGCTGCGTAACCTGAAAGCGGTGGATTTCACCGACGAACAGTTCGGCGTGCCGACGGTCACCGACATCATCAAAGAGCTGGAAAAACCGGGCCGCGATCCGCGCCCTGAGTTTAAAACCGCGACCTTTGCTGAGGGCGTAGAAACCATGAACGACCTGCTGCCGGGCATGGTGCTGGAGGGGGCGGTAACCAACGTCACCAACTTTGGCGCGTTTGTGGATATCGGCGTGCATCAGGATGGTCTGGTGCATATCTCTTCCCTCGCCGACAAGTTCGTTGAAGATCCGCACACCGTGGTCAAAGCGGGCGACATCGTGAAGGTGAAAGTGCTGGAAGTGGATCTCCAGCGCAAGCGTATTGCCCTGACCATGCGTCTGGACGAGCAGCCGGGCGACACTAACGCGCGCCGTGGCGGTAATGGCGGTGGCCGTGAACAGCAGCGTCCGGCAGCGAAAGCCGCGAAGCCACGCGGACGTGACGCACAGCCAGCGGGCAACAGCGCGATGATGGATGCGCTGGCAGCGGCGATGGGTAAGAAACGCTAATGCTGTAAATGCCCGGTGGCGCGACGCTTACCGGGCCTACGGTTTTGTAGGCCGGGCAAACGCAGTGCCGCCCGGCAAGCAGGCCGCAGGGAATTAAAATAAATATGTTGTATCCATATTTAAACCACGAATTATCACCTCATTAACAAATAGCCCTCTTTTTATTTTCACCTCAATTTCGAAAATATTGAGCAAGGTCAAGCAGACCGCAAATTAATACGATTAACAACATCCCGTCACATTTTTATTATTGCTGATAAAAACTATTCTCATTATCATCGCAGTGTAGATTATTTAACCTATCGTGGAATCAGGCGCTATGCAATTCACTCCAGACAGTGCGTGGAAAATTATCGGTTTTACCCGTGAGATAAGCCCGGCCTATCGGCAGAAGCTCCTGTCACTGGGCATGCTACCCGGCTCATCATTCCAGGTTGTGCGCGTTGCGCCGTTGGGCGATCCAGTTCATATCGAAACCCGACGCGTTAATCTGGTTCTGCGTAAAAAAGATCTCGCATTAATTGAAATTGAATCTTTATCCCGTTAACAAGCCAGCGGTTTCAGTGAGTCTACTACAATGAAAAAATTAACTATTGGCTTAATTGGCAATCCTAATTCCGGCAAGACAACCTTATTTAATCAGTTAACTGGCGCACGCCAGCGTGTGGGAAATTGGGCAGGCGTGACGGTTGAACGCAAAGAAGGCCAGTTCACCACGACAGATAATCAGGTCACGCTGGTTGATTTACCGGGGACCTATTCCCTCACCACGATTTCATCCCAGACCTCTCTCGATGAGCAAATTGCCTGCCACTATATTCTGAGCGGCGACGCGGATCTGCTTATCAACGTGGTGGATGCCTCTAACCTCGAACGAAATCTGTATCTCACGTTACAGCTGCTGGAGCTGGGTATTCCCTGCATCGTGGCGCTTAACATGCTCGACATCGCGGAGAAGCAAAAGCTGCGCATCGACGTCGATGCCCTCTCCGCCCGTCTGGGCTGCCCGGTGGTTCCGCTGGTTTCCACCCGCGCTCGCGGCATTGACGCCCTGAAGCTGGCGATTGACCGCCACACGGGCAATGCCGACGTCGAACTGGTGCACTACGCCCAGCCGCTGCTGCGCGAAGCCGGGCAGCTGGCGCAGGAGATGGATAACAGCATGCCCGCCAGACAACGTCAGTGGCTTGGCCTGCAAATGCTGGAAGGCGATATCTACAGCCGCGCCTACGCAGGCGATGCGGCGGATAAGCTGGATGTCGCACAGGCTCGCCTTAGCGACGAGCTGGATGACCCGGCCCTGCACATTGCGGATGCGCGCTATCAGGCCATCGCCGCTATCTGTGACGTGGTCAGCAATGCATTAACCGCTGAACCCAGCCGCTTCACCGCCGCCGTGGATAAGATTGTGCTCAACCGCTTCCTCGGTTTACCGATCTTTTTACTGGTGATGTATGTGATGTTCCTGCTCGCCATTAACATCGGCGGTGCATTACAACCTATCTTTGATGGCGGCTCTGTCGCTATCTTCGTGCACGGTCTTCAGTGGCTGGGCTACACCCTCCACTTCCCGGAATGGTTGACCATCTTCCTTGCGCAGGGGATCGGCGGCGGGATCAATACCGTCCTGCCGCTGGTGCCGCAGATCGGCATGATGTACCTGTTCCTCTCCTTCCTTGAGGATTCCGGTTACATGGCGCGCGCCGCCTTCGTGATGGACCGCCTGATGCAGGCGCTGGGGCTGCCGGGCAAATCCTTCGTGCCGCTGATTGTCGGCTTTGGCTGTAACGTGCCGTCAGTCATGGGCGCGCGTACGCTGGATGCCCCGCGCGAACGCCTGATGACCATCATGATGGCGCCGTTCATGTCCTGCGGCGCGCGGCTGGCGATCTTCGCGGTCTTTGCCGCGGCGTTCTTTGGTCAGGAAGGAGCGCTGGCCGTCTTCTCCCTGTATGTGCTGGGTATCGTGATGGCTATTCTCACCGGCCTGATGCTGAAGCACACCATCATGCGTGGCGAAGCGTCGCCGTTCGTGATGGAACTGCCGGTTTATCACGTTCCGCATCTGAAAAGCCTGATTATTCAGACATGGCAGCGCCTGAAGGGCTTCGTTCTGCGCGCCGGTAAGGTGATTGTGGTGGTCAGCATTTTCCTGAGCGCCCTGAACAGCTTCACTCTGAGCGGCCAGGCCGCGGACAACATTAATGACTCTGCCCTGGCCTCCGTCAGCCGGATCATTACGCCGGTCTTCAAACCGATTGGCGTTCAGGAAGACAACTGGCAGGCAACCGTGGGCCTGTTCACCGGCGCGATGGCAAAAGAGGTGGTTGTCGGCACCCTGAACACGCTTTACACCGCGGAAAACATCCAGGAAGAGGAGTTTAATCCGGCAGCGTTCAACCTCGGCGATGAACTGCTAGGCGCGGTGGAAGAAACCTGGCAGAGCCTGAAAGACACCTTCAGCCTGAGCGTACTGGCGAACCCGATTGAAGCCAGCAAAGGCGACGGCGAAATGGCGACCGGAGCAATGGGCGTGATGGGCCAGAAATTTGGCAGCGCGTCGGCGGCCTACAGCTACCTGATCTTCGTCCTGCTCTATATTCCGTGCATCTCGGTCATGGGCGCCATTGCCCGTGAGTCCAGCCGCGGCTGGATGGGCTTCTCCATTCTGTGGGGGCTGAACATTGCCTACTCGCTGGCGACCGTGTTTTATCAGGCCGTCAATTACAGCCAGCATCCGCGCTACAGCCTGGTCTGTATCCTCGCGGTGATCCTGTTTAACGTGATGGTGATTGGCCTGCTGCGCCGGGCGCGTAGCCGCGTTGACGTTAACCTGCTGGCAACGCGCAAAACCCCGACGACCTGCTGTAGCAGCCCTGCGGGCCACTGTCACTAAGGGGAAGAAAGATGGCATCGTTGATTCAGGTTCGTGACTTACTGGCGTTACAGGGACGAATGGAGGCGAAGCAGCTCAGCCTCAGCCTGCATACGCCGCAGCCGATGATCGATGCCATGCTGGAAAGGCTGGAGGCCATGGGGAAAGCCGTGCGCATTCAGGAAGAGCCGGACGGTTGTCTGTCCGGCAGTTGTAAGAGTTGTCCTGAAGGTAAAGCCTGTCTCAGGGAGTGGTGGACGCTTCGCTGATAAAACCGGACAGCGCCGAACAAAACTCAGCAGGATGAGAGATGAACGGCGCATGTGCCGCTTTGGCAACCACCATTGATTTACTCTCCGGCCACAGCGCATCCAGCAGCGGAACCACCTTGCGCGGAACCAGTCCATCCAGATAGCCATAAATACGCAGATGCGGCACCGTTAAAGACGCCAGCGGCTCGCGCAGATCGGCCGTTTTCAGGATTTCCAGCCCTCCGTTCAGCACCTCAACCTCCGGCATCGGCAGAGAAAGCACCGTCTGCTTCAGCGTCCGCGCATCCTGACGGACGGTTTCTGTTCCCATCGTCTGTAATGCCAGGAAACGCTCCACCGTCCGCTGGAAGTCTTCGCTCAGCTGATGCTGGAACCCGGCCAGCACCTCAGGTTTGATGCCCGGCCACGCCTCGCGGGCGCTGAAACAGGGTGATGAGGCAACGGTGATCAGCGCCTGGACCCGTTCAGGATGGCGCAGCGCAATCTGGCTTGCCACCAGTCCGCCCAGGCTCCAGCCGAGCCAGACGGCTTTTTGCGGCGCCGCTTCCAGAACCTGCTCCGCCATGTCGTCAAGCGTCATCGCGCCGTAGCCGCGGCTGCGGCCATAGCCCGGTAGATCCACCAGGTGTACCGTGAATTGCGAGGCCAGTTCCTCACTTATGCAACGCCACACTTCGGCGTTCAGTCCCCATCCGTGCAGCAGCACAAGATGACAATTTCCCGTCCCAACGGTCTGCCACCACAGCGTCTTCATCAGTTAACGTTCTCTTTTTTCACATGGAGGTTGCGTATGCTAACAGTGCCCGGCTTGTGCTGGCTATGCCGAATGCCACTTGCGATGAGCGCGTGGGGCGTCTGTTCCGTTTGCACGCGAGCGCTGGGTTACCTGAAGGGCTGTCCGCAATGCGGCTTGCCTGCCGTAAGCCAGACGCTCCCCTGCGGCCGTTGCCTGAAAAAAGCGCCGCCGTGGAGCGCGCTGGTGGCGGTGGATGATTACGTTTTGCCGCTGAGTCGTCTGGTTCATCAGTTTAAGTTTTCCAGCCAGACTGCACTGGCGCAGCCCCTGGCACGCCTGTTGTTACTGGCGGTATTACAGGCGCGAAGAACGCGCGGGCTGCCGCCGGTCGACACGCTTGTGAACGTGCCACTGTTTCAGCGTCGGCACTGGCGGCGGGGATACAATCAGAGCGACCTGCTGTGCCGTCCGCTCGCCCACTGGCTGGGTTGCCGGTACCCAGCCTCTACGCTGAAACGTACTCATGCCACTGCCGTTCAGCACCGGCTCAACGCCCGGTCGCGCAAAAGGAACCTGAAAAACGCCTTTCGCCTTGAATTGCCGGTCAACGGCCTCCATATCGCGATTGTGGATGATGTCGTCACCACGGGCAGTACCGTGGCTGAACTTTCCCGACTGCTTTTGCAAAGCGGCGCCGCGTCAGTTCAGGTATGGTGTCTGTGCCGTACCTTGTAGCCCTTCTTCAATGGGCGTATGATTATACCCAGGTAATTTAGTCAACTATTAGGCCAAAGCTATGATCCGTATTTCCGATTCTGCACAAGCGCACTTTGCCAAACTGCTGGCAAATCAGGAAGAAGGGACGCAGATCCGCGTGTTTGTGATCAATCCAGGCACTCCGAATGCAGAATGTGGTGTCTCTTATTGTCCTCCGGATGCTGTGGAAGCAACTGACACTGCCCTTAAATTTGAACAGCTCACCGCGTACGTTGATGAGCTGAGCGCGCCGTATCTTGAAGATGCGGAGATTGATTTCGTCACTGACCAGCTGGGTTCTCAGCTGACGCTGAAGGCGCCAAACGCGAAGATGCGTAAAGTTTCTGACGATGCCCCGCTGATGGAGCGTGTGGAATATCTGCTGCAATCGCAGATCAACCCGCAGCTGGCCGGCCACGGGGGACGTGTTTCCCTGATGGAAATCACCGAAGATGGTCTGGCGATCCTGCAATTCGGCGGCGGCTGTAACGGCTGCTCCATGGTTGATGTAACCCTGAAAGAAGGGATCGAGAAGCAGCTGCTGAACGAATTTCCGGAACTGAAAGGCGTGCGCGATCTGACCGAGCACCAGCGCGGCGAGCACTCTTACTACTGATTCAGTCCCCGTCTGTATTGCCCGGTGGCGCTGCGCTTACCGGGCCTACTTTTTCTTGCCTCCCCCTCTGTATGTTGACCTGCGTCTCATAATTCAAATTTTGCCTCCCTGGGTGATTCTCAATCACCGCATGTTACCCGTATCATTCTCGTGGGCACTCAACACCCTTATAACAGCCGACTAAACTTAACGTTTTCGCAGGCATCAGTATGAGTGCCGTTAACACTCTGTTCCCAGTTGGGACAACCGGAATTTGTCGTTGAAACAATGACGTTACCCATAACAATTCAAAGGCCAGGTCAATCATGCCATTAGTCATCGTCGCTATCGGTGTTGTGTTATTACTGCTCTTGATGATCCGCTTCAAAATGAACGGATTTATCGCTCTGGTTCTGGTGGCACTTGCAGTCGGTCTGATGCAGGGAATGCCGCTGGTTAAAGTTATCAGCTCCATTAAAGCCGGTGTCGGCGGTACGCTCGGCAGCCTGGCGCTGATCATGGGCTTCGGCGCCATGCTCGGTAAAATGCTCGCGGACTGCGGTGGCGCACAGCGTATTGCCACCACGCTGATCGACAAATTTGGTAAGAAGAACATTCAATGGGCGGTGGTGTTAACCGGTTTTACCGTCGGTTTCGCGCTGTTCTATGAAGTGGGCTTCGTGCTGATGCTGCCGCTGGTGTTCACCATCGCCGCTGCCGCCAACATCCCGCTGCTGTTCGTGGGTGTGCCGATGGCTGCGGCGCTGTCCGTCACCCACGGTTTCCTGCCGCCGCATCCGGGCCCAACGGCTATCGCCACCATCTTCCATGCCGATATGGGTAAAACCCTGCTGTTTGGTACGATTCTGGCGATCCCGACGGTGATTCTGGCAGGCCCGGTGTATGCGCGCTTCCTGAAAGGCATTGATAAGCCTATCCCGGAAGGGCTGTACAGCGCCAAAACCTTTACTGAAGAAGAGATGCCAGGCTTTGGCGTCAGCGTCTGGACCTCACTGGTACCGGTGATCCTGATGGCGATGCGTGCCATAGCAGAGATGGTTCTGCCGAAAGGTCACGCGTTCCTGTCCGTTGCGGAGTTCCTGGGCGACCCGGTGATGGCGACGCTGATTGCGGTCCTGATCGCCATGTTCACCTTCGGTCTTAACCGTGGCCGTTCCATGGATCAGATCAACGACACGCTGACTTCTTCCATCAAAATCATTGCCATGATGCTGCTGATCATCGGCGGTGGCGGCGCGTTCAAGCAGGTGCTGGTCGACAGCGGCGTGGATAAATACATCGCGGCCATGATGCATGAAACCAACGTCTCCCCGCTGCTGATGGCATGGTCTATTGCCGCGGTGTTGCGTATCGCGCTGGGCTCTGCGACCGTTGCGGCGATTACCGCGGGCGGTATCGTTGCGCCGCTGATTGCGACCACGGGCGTCAGCCCTGAGCTGATGGTTATCGCGGTTGGTTCCGGGAGCGTGATTTTCTCCCACGTGAACGATCCGGGCTTCTGGCTGTTCAAGGAGTACTTCAACCTGACCATCGGTGAAACCATCAAGTCCTGGTCCGCGCTGGAAACCATCATTTCGGTGTGCGGTCTGATCGGGGTGCTGCTGTTGAATATGGTGGTTTGATGTAAAAAAGCCGGGTGGCGCTGACGCTTACCCGGCCTACATTCTATTCCCTCTCCCTCTGGGAGAGGGTTAGGGTGAGGGTGAAACTACCGCTTCTTACCCACCGCTTTTCGCCGCTTGTCCAAATCCTTAATCAACCTGTTCACCCCGTCATCGGCAAACATCGCTTCAAGCGTTGTGGACAGCTTGCGGCGCCAGTTTTTGTACTGATAGCTGGTGCCGGGGATGTTTACCGGCTCCGCCATATCAATCCAGTCTTCCGGTTGCAGACCGAGCAACGCGCTGTTGCTGTCGGCAATATAGCGCTGTAAGCCACGGTTAAGCGTTGGCGTCATCGACATCAGCGACGCCTTATGCCCGGCGCGCTTCGGCAGACAGCCATGCTTATGCAGCGCATCCAGCAGCCCCTGCTTCGCCAGCTCGCGATCCTGATACAGCCCACGCAGAACCTCTTCATCCGGGTAGAGACCCAGCGTTTTGCCGAGCGTCAGGTCGCCGCTTTCCCAGTAGCCTCTGAGCGTAGGAAGATCATGCGTCGTCGCGACTGCCATTGACTGTTCAGGGTACGCTTTCGGCGCGCGGAAGGTTTTCTCATGGTCGTTTTCAAAATAGAGCACTTTGTAGGAGTAAACCCCGCTGTCGCGGAGCTTGCTGACAATTTCCACCGGCACGGTACCGAGATCTTCGCCAATCACCATGCACTGATGACGTTTACTCTCCAGCGCGAGAATTGAGAGCAGGTCGTCCACCGGATACTGCACGTACGCCCCGTGGTCAGCCGTTTCACCGTACGGGATCCACCACAGGCGCAGCACGGACATCACGTGGTCGATACGCAACGCGCCGCAGTTCTGCATGTTAGCGCGCAGCAGGTCGATAAACGGCTCGTAGGCACGCGCCGCCATCACGTGCGGATCCATCGGCGGTAAGCCCCAGTTCTGACCAAGCGGGCCCAGAATATCCGGCGGCGCCCCCACAGAAGCTTTCAGGCAGTAAAGTTCACGGTCACACCAGGTTTCCGCCCCGCCTTCCGCCACGCCGACAGCCAGATCGCGATACAACCCGATCGGCATGTTATAGCCCTGGCTCACCTGCCAGCAGGCGGCAAACTGGCTGTACGCCAGCCACTGCAACCAGAGATAGAAATCCACCTCGTCGGCATGCGTCTCACAGAATGCCTTCACTTCCGGGGTATCAACGGACTGATAGGCTTCCGGCCACACCGGCCAGCCCCAGCGCATCTCGTCCTCCTGAACCTGATACGCATGCAGCGCATCAAACGCTGCCTGCCAGTAAAGGCTCTCACCTTCCTGCATCACAAACTGGCGGAAGGCTGCCATCTGCTCGTCGTCACGCTTCGCAAAGCCCTTCCAGGCCAGACGCAGAGCCGCCATTTTCAGCGCGGTAACGGAGGCGTAATCAACCCAGTCCGCATCGCGGGCCTGTTTCAGCAGCTGTTGCGTGGTCTCAAGCTTCCACCACGCCTGCGCCTCTTTGCTGTTTTTGAAATCGTCTAACGCGTTAACGTCGATGTAAATCACGTTCAGCCAGCGACGGGAAGACGGGCTGTACGGGCTGGCGCTTTCCGGATTCGCCGGATAGAGGGCGTGGATCGGGTTGAGGCCGATGAACGCGCCGCCGCGCTCACCAACAGATGCCAGCATCTTTTTCAGGTCGCCGAAATCGCCAATGCCCCAGTTGCTGTCCGAACGCAGGGTATAGAGCTGCACGCAGGCGCCCCACAGCTTTTTGCCTTCACGCAGCGCCTGCGGCTCATAGCAGCGCTTTGGCGCCACAATCACCCGACAGTGAAAACGCTGGTCGTCCCGGGTAAGCGTAAGCGTGTGGTAGCCCTCCGGCAGCTTCGCCGGAAGGTTGAGGGTTTTGCCGCCGGTGGCATGGCCTTTGTGCTGATGCCCCTCTTCGGTGGTGAGCAGCCAGCTGAACTCGCCGCGCCCTTCCACCGCCAGCGGCATCTTTTTGCCCGCGGTAAAGACCTTGACGTTCGGCACCGGCGCACCCGACGCTTTCGCGTCGGTTTTGTGCATGGCATCCAGCAAACGTCTTTTGGTGTCCGCACCAATAGACTGCGGTTTGCCGTGCGCATTGATGTAACTGAGGCTAATTCCCGCCGCCTGCGCGGCACTGTCCAGACGTTTACTCTCCATCGCGCTTCCTTAGCGTTTTGCCTGCCAGATACGAGCCTGATAATCACGGATTGAGCGGTCAGAGCTGAACATACCGCAGCGCGCGGTGTTCAGGATACACGCGCGGGTCCAGGCATCCTGGTCGCGATACAGCACGTCGACCTGCTTCTGCGCTTCAACGTAAGCCGAGAAGTCAGCCATCACCAGGTACGGGTCGCCGCCCTGTTTGTCCATGCTGTGCAGCATCTGGTCAAACGCGTGCTTGTCGCCGTCGCTGTACTTCCCGCTTTCCAGCTCTTTGAGCACCGCATCCAGCACTTTATCTTTTTTACGCCATTTCACCGGGTCGTACCCTTTGGCTTTGATGGCTTTCACTTCTTCAACAGTATGGCCGAAGATAAAGATGTTCTCTTCGCCGACCTTCTCGGCGATTTCGACGTTCGCACCGTCCAGCGTGCCGACGGTCAGCGCGCCGTTCAGGGCCAGCTTCATGTTGCCGGTACCGGACGCTTCTTTACCGGCGGTAGAGATCTGCTCGGAAATATCCGCCGCCGGGATCAGCATTTCAGCCGCAGAAACGCAGTAGTCCGGCAGGAACACCACCTTCAGCTTGTCGCCCACTTTCGGATCGCTGTTGATCGCCGCCGCCACTTTATTAATGGCAAGGATAATGTTTTTCGCCAGGTAGTAGCCCGGCGCCGCTTTCGCACCGAACAGGAACACGCGCGGGACGCGGTCGGCCTGCGGATTCTCGCGGATCTCTTTGTACAGCGCCAGAATGTGCAGCAGGTTCAGGTGCTGACGTTTGTACTCGTGCAGTCGTTTGATCTGGATATCGAAAATCGCATTCGGGTTGATCTCAATCCCGGTACGCACTTTCACGAACGCCGCCAGGCGAACCTTGTTCTCCAGCTTGATCGCGCGGTACTGCTCGCGGAACTTCGCGTTGTCGGCCTGTTTTTCCAGGTTGATGAGCTGGTCCAGGTCGTTGGCCCACTCTTTCTTCAGGGTCTTGTCCAGCAGACCGGCCAGCAGCGGGTTGCACTGCTTGATCCAGCGGCGCGGCGTGATGCCGTTGGTCACGTTATGGAACTTAGTCGGCCACAGCTGGTGGTATTCCGGGAAGAGATCTTTCACCACCAGATCCGAGTGCAGCGCGGCCACGCCGTTCACCGCAAAGCCGCTGACCACGCACATGTTCGCCATGCGCACCTGCTTGTCGTGCACAACGGCCAGCTTCGCCCAGACGGCCTTATCGCCCGGCCAGGTTTTCTCCACCAGCGTTTTGAACTGGTCGTTAATCTTGTTGATGATCTGCATATGGCGCGGCAGCAGCGTTTTCACCAGCTTCTCATCCCAGCACTCGAGCGCTTCCGGCATCAGGGTGTGGTTGGTGTAGGCGAAGGTGCGGCTGGTGATGGCCCAGGCGTCGTCCCAGCTCAGCTGATGCTCGTCGATCAGCACGCGCAGCAGCTCCGGGATGGCAATGGTCGGATGCGTGTCGTTAAGCTGAATAACTTCGAAGTCCGGCAGCTGAGCCAGCTTGCGGCCCGCCAGGTGGTGGCGACGCAGAATATCCGCCACGGAGCAGGCGCACTGGAAGTACTGCTGCATCAGACGCAGCTTTTTACCCGCCAGATGATTATCGTTCGGGTAGAGGACTTTGGTCAGCTTCTCGGCGTCGATCCCCTGCTGCTCGGCGCGCAGGAAATCACCGTCGTTGAATTTGGTCAGGTTAAACGGATGCGCGTGCTTCGCCTGCCACAGGCGCAGCGGCTGCGCCACGCCGTTACGGTAGCCGAGTACCGGCAGGTCCCAGGCTTCACCGGTAATGGTGAACGCCGGTTCCCAGAGTCCCTGCTTCGTGACTTTCCCGCCAATCCCGACCTGCACATCCAGCTGCGCGTTGTGGCGGAACCACGGATAAGTATTGCGGTGCCAGTCGTCTGGCGCTTCCATCTGATGGCCGTCGGCAAATGACTGACGAAACAGGCCGTACTGATAGTTCAGGCCATAGCCAATCGCCGACTGGCCCACGGTTGCCATGGAATCCAGGAAGCAGGCTGCCAGACGTCCCAGACCGCCGTTACCCAGCGCCGGATCAATCTCTTCTTCCAGCAGATCGGTCAGGTTGATGTCGTGTTCTTTCAGCACGTCACCGACCTCCTGATACCAGCCAAGGTTCAGCAGATTGTTACCCGTCAGACGGCCAATCAGGAACTCCATTGAAATGTAGTTGACGTGACGCTGGCCTTTCACGGGCTTCGTCACAGGCTGAGCGTCCAGCTGCTCTGCGAGCGCCCCGCTCACCGCCTGCCACCACTGGTGAGGCGCCATTTCGTTTGCAGCATGAAGGCCAAAACGCTGCCACTGACGCGTCAGGGCAGCCTGAAATTGAGCTTTGTTGAAAGTAGGCTGTGACATAGGGAATCGGCATCCTGTAGAGAGTAAAAACATTTAACGCTAGTGTGCCTGGCTCATTGCGCCTCTTCCTCCTCCTGTCGGGGATTAGACAGGGAGGAGTAGCGGGGATGAGCATAAAAGTGTGATCGAGGCCACTGTGTGAGTGTGCGCTTCGCTGAAAAAGCGATCCCGGAAGAGCGTCAAAGAAATGAAATGCAGTTTCGGAGGAAATTAATCATCGCTGAAATGATTACTTACGTAGAATAATATTTCCGCGCGTCGCGATTATTCAGCACCCCTATTAAGCCGATGCAACTTTCCCCGAAGTTAATTAACTTCAGCGTCATTATCTCTTTCTGAAACCAGTTTCAGCGCAACCGCGACTTATGCACACAAGCCAGAAGCAGCGCGGCATCCAGCCATTTACGGAAAGTTCCATCAGTGATGAGAATGTTTTGTGACAGAGTGCAAATTCAGAGCCTCCAAACCCAGACATAACTTGCAATAGTTCCTCTATTGGCCGAACTTATAGATATTAATTACGAAGCGCAAAAAAAATAAATTCTCTCGTTCCCCACAGTGAAGTGAAAACTATGTTGATTCCGTCCAAATTAAGTCGCCCGGTTCGTCTTGACCATACTGTGGTCCGCGAGCGCCTGCTGGCTAAACTTTCCGGTGCGCATAATTTCCGACTGGCGCTGGTTACGAGTCCTGCGGGTTATGGAAAAACAACGCTCATTTCGCAATGGGCGGCAGGTAAAAGCGATCTTGGCTGGTACTCCCTGGATGAAGGGGATAACCAGCAGGAGCGTTTTGCCAGCTATTTAATTGCCGCGATTCAGCAGGCAACCAACGGACACTGCGTCACCAGCGAGGTGATGGTGCAAAAGCGCCAGTACGCCAGCCTGTCCTCTCTTTTCTCCCAGCTGTTTATCGAGCTGGCCGAATGGCATCGCCCGCTGTATGTGGTGATTGATGATTATCATCTGATCACCAACCCGGTTATTCACGAGTCCATGCGTTTCTTCCTGCGCCATCAGCCGGAAAACCTGACGCTGGTTGTCCTGTCGCGTAACCTTCCGCAGTTGGGCATTGCCAACCTGCGCGTGCGCGATCAGCTGCTGGAAATCGGCAGTCAGCAGCTGGCCTTTACCCATCAGGAAGCGAAGCAGTTCTTTGACTGCCGCCTGACGTCTCCGATTGAGGCGTCGGAAAGCAGCCGCCTGTGCGATGACGTTGCCGGCTGGGCCACGGCGCTTCAGCTGATTGCCCTCTCCGCGCGGCAAAACAACAGCCCGACGCATCAGTCCGCACGCCGCCTGGCGGGCATCAACGCCAGCCACCTGTCGGATTATCTTGTGGATGAGGTACTCGACAGCGTTGACCTCTCCACCCGCCATTTCCTGCTGAAAAGCTCCCTGCTGCGTTCCATGAACGATGCGCTGATTGTACGCGTCACCGGCATTGAAAACGGGCAGCTTCAGCTCGAAGAGATTGAACGTCAGGGTCTGTTCCTGACGCGCATGGACGATCCCGGCGAATGGTTTAGCTACCATCCGCTGTTTGGCAGCTTCCTGCGCCAGCGTTGCCAGTGGGAACTGGCCGCAGAGCTGCCTGACATTCACCGCGCCGCCGCCGAAAGCTGGATGGCGCAAGGTTTCCCGAGCGAGGCTATCCACCATGCGCTGGCCGCCGGGGATGCCGGTATGCTGCGCGATATTCTGCTCAACCACGCGTGGGGACTGTTCAACCACAGTGAACTGACGCTGCTGGAAGAGTCGTTAAAAGCGCTGCCGTGGGAAAGCCTGCTGGAGAATCCGCGTCTGGTGCTGCTCCAGGCCTGGCTGATGCAGAGCCAGCATCGCTACAGCGAAGTGAACACCCTGCTGGCGCGCGCCGAGCAGGAGATGGAAAGCGAGATGGATACCACCCTGCATGGCGAATTTAACGCCCTGCGTGCGCAGGTGGCGATTAACGACGGTGACCCTGAGGAAGCCGAACGGCTGGCGATGGTCGCGCTGGATGAGCTGCCGCTGGCGAATTTTTACAGCCGTATTGTGGCCACCTCGGTACACGGCGAAGTGCTGCACTGTAAGGGCGATCTCACGCGTTCGCTTTCACTCATGCAGCAAACCGAACAGATGGCGCGCCGCCACGATGTCTGGCATTACGCCCTCTGGAGCCTGATCCAGCAAAGCGAGATTTTATTTGCTCAGGGATTCCTGCAAGCCGCCTGGGAAAACCAGGAGAAAGCGTTCCAGCTGATCCGTGAACAGCATCTGGAACAGCTGCCGATGCACGAGTTCCTGTTGCGTATTCGCGCTCAGCTGCTGTGGGCATGGTCGCGTCTGGATGAAGCAGAAAGCTGCGCCCGCCAGGGTCTGAATGTCCTTTCGAGCTTCCAGCCGCAGCAGCAGCTCCAGTGTCTGGCTCTGCTGGTGCAGTGCTCGCTGGCGCGCGGCGACCTGGATAATGCCCGCAACCATCTTAACCGCCTGGAAAACCTGCTCGGCAACGGGCAGTACCATAGCGACTGGGTGTCCAACGCCGATAAGGTGCGGGTGATTTACTGGCAGATGACCGGCGATAAAAAGTCCGCCGCCAACTGGCTGCGTCATACGCCTAAACCGGAATTTGCCAATAACCACTTCCTGCAAAGCCAGTGGCGCAACATCGCTCGCGTGCAGATCCTGCTGGGTGACTTTGAGCCTGCCGAGATTGTGCTGGAAGAGTTAAACGAAAACGCCCGCAGCCTGCGCCTGATGAGCGATTTAAACCGCAACCTGCTGCTGTTAAACCAGCTTTACTGGCAGGCGGGCCGTAAAAACGATGCCCAGCGCGTACTGCTGGAAGCGTTGCAGCTGGCGAACCGCACCGGGTTTATCAGCCACTTTGTGATTGAGGGTGAAGTGATGGCCCAGCAGCTGCGCCAGCTGATTCAGCTCAACACACTGCCAGAACTCGATCAGCATCGCGCCCAGCGCATTCTGCGCGAGATTAACCAGCACCACCGCCACAAGTTTGCGCACTTCGATGAGAACTTCGTTGAACGTCTGCTGAACCATCCGGAAGTGCCGGAGCTTATCCGTACCAGCCCGCTCACCCAGCGTGAATGGCAGGTGCTGGGGCTGATCTATTCCGGCTACAGCAACGAGCAGATTGCCGGTGAGCTGGCGGTGGCGGCGACCACCATCAAAACGCACATTCGCAATCTGTATCAGAAGCTGGGCGTAGCGCACCGACAGGATGCGGTGCAGCATGCGCAGCAGCTGTTGAAGATGATGGGATATGGAGTGTAGATCCTCTGCGGTCTGATGCCCTCACCCCGGCCCTCTCCCACAGGGAGAGGGAGAAAATTTTGTAGGTCGGGTAAGCGCAGCGCCATCCGACACAACCGCTAGCACAATTCCAGCTGCAAATTGTTATCCTTAATTACCTGCATCACGCCCGCCGGCGGCATTACGTCGGTGTAAACCGCATCCACCATGCTGATGCTGCCCATGTTGACCATCGCGTTACGGCCAAATTTGGAGTGGTCCACCACCAGCATCACGTGACGTGAGTTTTCAATGATCGCGCGCTTGGTGCGCACCTCGTGGTAATCAAACTCCAGCAGCGAGCCGTCGCTGTCGATGCCGCTGATCCCCAGAATGCCGAAGTCGAGGCGGAACTGAGAGATAAAATCGAGCGTCGCTTCGCCGATAATGCCCCCGTCGCGGCTACGCAGTTCGCCGCCCGCGAGGATGATGCGGAAATCGTCTTTCTGCATCAACGTGTTGGCCACGTTCAGGTTGTTGGTCACCACGCGCAGGTTCTCGTGGTTAAGCAGCGCATGGGCGACCGCTTCCGGCGTGGTGCCGATATCAATAAACAGCGTCGCGCCGTTCGGGATCTGGCTCGCCACTTTACGGGCGATACGCTCTTTCTCTGCCGTTTGCGTCGCCTTACGGTCATGCCATGAGGTGTTCACCGAGCTGGACGGCAGTGCGGCGCCGCCGTGGTGACGCAAAATACGGTTCTGATCGGCCAGGTCGTTGAGGTCACGACGGATGGTTTGCGGGCTGACGGCAAACTGCTCCACCAGCTCTTCAGTACTGACGTATCCCTGTTTTTTTACCAGTTCGATAATGGCGTCATGACGTTGTGTTTGTTTCATGAAATATCCCTGGGAATTATGTTCGTTTTCGCGCATGGAGCGTATCGGCCAGCGCCATCGCCAGCCCAACCGCCAGGCCGGTAACGTGCGCACCATTGGCGATAGACATACCAAACAGATCAAACCATCCGGCAATAAGCCATATTAACGCAAAGGTTATTAATCCACGTTGTAAATAGATGCCGCTATCCGGGTCGCGCTCGCCTCTGAGCCAGGCGTAACCCATCAGGGCGTACACCACGCCGGATAACCCGCCAAACCATGGACCGCTGAATTTGTGCTGCACGTAGCCGCTTAACAGGGCGCTGATAAGGGTGATCACAATCAGCTTGCCGCTGCCGAGCCGCTTCTCCACCGCCCCGCCGAGATACCACCACCACAGCAGGTTAAAGAGGATATGCATCACCGAGAAGTGCATCAGCGCATGCGTGAAGTAGCGCCAGACGTCAAATTGCAGGGAGGGATCGTACGGCCATGCGAGGGCAATCATCACGCTCTGGTCGCCCACCACGCTCATAATAATGAAGACGATGATGCAGGCTGCCATCAAAAGCAGCGTAAACGGTCCTGCGCGCTCGCGCAGGGTGGCGAGAAACGGAAAACGTTGATAGTGCAGGCCACTGCCGGTCTGGCCGGATTGCCAGCTTGCCGCCAGATAACGCGGGTCGCCCGGGTTTTCCAGAAAACGCGCTAGCTCGTCATTCACGCGGCCGGCCTGGCTTTCGTCTGCCAGCCAGACATCCGTCTGTGTATGCTGCTGAATAGTCAGGATAATGCCCTGCGTCGCCATATAGTCGACAAACGCCTGGGCGACGCGCGGGTTGCTAAAAGAGGTGATCATCAACATGGGCAGCGGTCGCTTATTTCCACACAAAAGGGGACAGTATAGCGGGATCAGCGCTCAAACGCGTATTCAACTTCTGCCGGGAAATGACGATGCCAGGCATCGAAGCCGCCATCGACGCTGTACACCGCGTCGTAACCCTGCTGGAGCAGATACTGCGCCGCGCCTTTACTACTGTTGCCGTGATAGCACATCACCATCACCGGGGTATCGAAGTCGTTATCGCGCATAAACGTGCCCAGCGTGTCGTTGGTGAGATGGAACGCGCCCGGCGTGTGGCCCATCGCAAAGCTCTGCGGATCGCGGATATCCACCAGCACCGCTTGTCCCTGGTGCATCTTCTGATGGGCTTCTTCTACGTTAATACATTCAAACTGATCCATGGTGTTCTCATCTTATATTCAGGTGTGGTGCGGTTTTCCCCTCACCCTACCCTCTCCCGGAGGGAGAGGGAAACGGATCACCCTCTCCCCGTGGGAGAGGGCTGGGGTGAGGGCATCAGACCGCACTATTTTACCCCGTAGTGTACGTCCTGGCGGCGGGTAAACGCCATTATGTTATCCATATCACTCTAAATTGTTTTTTTGATGTTACCAAAAGCGCGTTCCTTTGCTATTATGAGCGATATCGAACATTTTTGAGCTTTAACGAAAGTGCATGAGGGTGTTATGGAAACCAAAGATCTGATTGTGATAGGCGGTGGCATCAACGGTGCCGGTATTGCGGTTGATGCCGCAGGACGCGGTTTATCCGTGCTGATGCTGGAAGCTAACGATCTCGCCTGCGCGACGTCTTCCGCCAGCTCCAAGCTGATCCACGGTGGCCTGCGCTACCTGGAACACTACGAATTTCGCCTGGTCAGCGAAGCGCTGGCTGAACGCGAAGTACTGCTGAAAATGGCTCCGCATCTGGCGATCCCGATGCGTTTCCGTCTGCCTCATCGCCCGCATCTGCGTCCGGCGTGGATGATCCGCATTGGTCTTTTTATGTACGATCATCTGGGTAAACGCACCAGCCTGCCGGGTTCGACAGGTTTGCGTTTTGGCTCAGAGTCGGTTCTTAAACCTGAAATCGTGCGCGGTTTCGAATATTCCGACTGCTGGGTGGACGATGCGCGTCTGGTGCTGGCTAACGCGCAGATGGTCGAGAAGAAAGGCGGCGAGGTGAAAACCCGTACCCGCGCGACCGCCGCACGCCGCGAAAACGGCCTGTGGATTGTGGAAGCGGAAGACGTGGATACCGGTGAGAAGTTTAGCTGGAAAGCGCGCGGCCTGGTGAATGCCACCGGCCCGTGGGTAAAACAGTTCTTCGATGACGGTATGCACCTGCCTTCTCCGTACGGCATCCGCCTGATCAAGGGCAGCCACATTGTGGTGCCGCGCGTGCATACCCAGAAACAGGCTTATATCCTGCAAAATGAAGACAAGCGCATTGTGTTTGTGATCCCGTGGATGGACGAGTTCTCCATCATCGGCACCACCGACGTAGAGTACAAAGGCGATCCGAAAAACGTTGAGATCGACGAGAGTGAAGTCAGCTATCTGTTGAAAGTGTACAACGCGCACTTTAAGAAACAGCTGGCGCGCGATGACGTGGTCTGGACCTACTCCGGCGTGCGTCCGCTGTGTGATGACGAGTCTGACTCACCGCAGGCCATCACCCGTGACTATACGCTTGATATTCATGACGTGAACGGTCAGGCGCCCCTGCTGTCGGTATTTGGCGGTAAGCTCACCACCTACCGTAAACTGGCGGAGCACGCGCTGGAGAAACTGGCGCCGTATTACAAAGGCATCGGCCCGGCGTGGACGAAAGGCGCCGTGCTGCCTGGCGGCGATATCGGCGATAACCGCGACGATTACGCCGCGAAGCTGCGTCGCCGCTTCCCGTTCATTACCGAAGGAATGGCGCGCCACTATGCCCGCACCTACGGCAGCAACACCGAACTGTTCCTCGGCGAGGCGAAAGAGATTGCCGATCTGGGCGAGCATTTTGGCCATGAGCTGTACGAAGCGGAACTGCGCTACCTGGTGGAACACGAGTGGGTGCGCCGTCTGGACGATGCTATCTGGCGTCGTACTAAAGAAGGGATGTGGCTGAATGCCGAGCAGCAGTCTCGCGTGGCGCAATGGTTGCAACAACATGCGGGAAAGCGTGAATTGTCGTTGGCGTCGTAATTGAAAAAAAGCCGGGTGGCGGCTCCGCCTTACCCGGCCTACTCGATCCCGTAGGCCCGGTAAGCGCAGCGCCACCGGGCTTTGTTTTTACAACCGCACCGGATCAATATGCCAGATATTCTCGGCATACTCTTTGATGGTTCTGTCCGACGAGAAGTACCCCATGTTGGCGATGTTATGCATCGCGGCGCTGGTCCACTTCTCCTGCTGACGGTACAGTTCGTCCACCTTATCCTGACAATCCACGTAGCTGCGGTAATCCGCCAGCACCTGATAGTGATCGCCAAAGTTAATCAGCGAGTCCACCAGATCGCGATAGCGTCCGGGCTCCTCAGGGTTAAACACGCCGGTGGCGATTTGCGTCAGCACCTGGCGTAACTCGTCATCCTCTTCATAATACTCACGGGGCGAGTAGCCCTGCTTGCGCAGCGCCTCCACCTCTTCCGCCGTATTCCCGAAAATAAAGATATTCTCCGCGCCCACATGCTCCAGCATTTCGACATTTGCGCCGTCCAGCGTGCCGATAGTCAGCGCGCCGTTCAGGGCAAACTTCATGTTACTGGTGCCGGATGCTTCCGTCCCCGCCGTGGAAATCTGCTCAGAGAGATCCGCCGCCGGAATAATCAGCTGCGCCAGGCTTACGCTGTAGTTCGGGATAAACACGACCTTCAGCTTATCGCCAATGTCCGGATCGTGGTTCACCACCTTCGCCACATCGTTGATGAGATGAATGATGTGCTTCGCCATGTAGTACGCGGACGCCGCCTTACCGGCAAAGATTTTCACGCGCGGCACCCACTCCGCCGTCGGGTCAGCCTTAATGCGGTTGTAGTGGGTAATAACGTGCAGGACATTCATCAGCTGACGCTTGTACTCGTGGATACGTTTGATCTGCACGTCGAACAGCGCTTTCGGGTTCGCCACCACGTTCAGATGCATCGCCAGCCAGACCGCCAGACGCTTCTTGTTCAGCAGCTTGGCTTCCCGTACCGCTTTATTCACCGTCGGGAAATCAATGTGCTGCTCCAGCTCGCTCAACTGGCTCAAATCGGTGCGCCAGGTGCGGCCAATGTTCTCATCCAGAACGTCGGAGAGCGGCTGGTTCGCCAGCGCCAGCCAGCGGCGCGGGGTGACGCCGTTGGTCACGTTGCAGAAACGCGTCGGGAAGATCTTCGCGAAGTCCGCAAACAGCGACTGCACCATCAGGTTCGAGTGCAGCTCTGACACGCCGTTCACCTTGTGGCTGATCACCACCGCCAGCCAGGCCATGCGTACGCGACGCCCGTTGGATTCATCAATGATCGAGGCGCGGCTCAGCAGACCGGTATCGTTCGGGTACTGCTCCTGCAAGGTCTTGAGGAAGTAGTCGTTGATCTCGAAGATGATTTGCAGATGGCGCGGCAGAATTTTGCCGAGCATATCCACCGGCCACGTCTCCAGCGCTTCACTCATCAGCGTATGGTTGGTGTACGAGAACACCTGGCAGGTTACTTCAAACGCGTCATCCCAGCTGAACTTATGCTCGTCAATCAGCAGGCGCATCAGCTCAGGGATCGACAGCACCGGATGGGTATCGTTGAGGTGAATGGCGGTTTTTTCCGCCAGATTCGCATAGGTTTTGTGCAGCTGATAGTGACGGCTAAGGATATCCTGAATCGTTGCCGAGACGAGGAAATACTCCTGACGCAGGCGCAGCTCGCGGCCTGAGTAGGTCGAGTCATCCGGATACAGGACGCGTGACACATTCTCGGAGTGGTTTTTATCTTCCACCGCCGCGAAGTAGTCACCCTGGTTGAATTTACCCAGGTTGATCTCGCTACTGGCCTGCGCGTTCCACAGGCGCAGCGTATTGGTCGCATCGGTGTCGTAGCCGGGGATGATCTGGTCATAGGCCACGGCGAGGATCTCCTCGGTTTCCACCCAGCGGGATTTTTTCCCTTCCTGCTGAATACGCCCGCCAAAACGCACCTTGTAGCGCGTGTTGTGGCGCTTGAACTCCCACGGGTTACCGTACTCCAGCCAGTAGTCAGGAGACTCTTTCTGACGACCATCCACGATGTTCTGCTTGAACATACCGTAGTCGTAGCGAATACCGTAGCCGCGCCCCGGCAGCGCCAGCGTCGCCAGTGAATCGAGGAAACAGGCGGCAAGACGCCCGAGACCACCGTTACCCAGCCCCGGGTCGTTCTCTTCGTCAATCAGCTCTTCTAAATCCAGCCCCATCTCTTCCAGTGCGTTTTTGACGTCGTCATAAATCCCGAGCGATAACAGCGCATTGGAGAGGGTGCGACCAATCAGAAACTCCATCGACAGGTAATAGACCTGTCGCGTCTCCTGCGAAAGCTGGGCGCGGTTAGAGCGCAGCCAGCGTTCGACCATACGGTCGCGCACCGCAAACAGCGTGGCGTTCAGCCACTCATGTTTGTTGGCAATAACGGGATCTTTCCCGATGGTAAACATCAGCTTATAGGCGATCGAATGTTTCAACGCCTCAACGCTGAGCGTGGGGGAAGAGTAGCTAAATGGAGCATTCATATCAGTAACTTCGCCTCGTTACATCAAGCGTTGATAAAGGTCGCGGTAGGACTGCGCCGCAACGTGCCAGCCAAAGTCCATGGACATCGCCTGACGTTGTACGTAACGCCACAGGGATGGACGGGACCACAAGACGAAAGCACGCCGGATCGCCCGAAGCAGCGACCAGGCATTACTGTCCTCGAAAACAAACCCGCTGGCGATACCATCCGCCAGGTTTTCCAGGGAGCTGTCAGACACCGTATCCGCCAGCCCGCCCGTGCGGCGCACCAGCGGCAACGTGCCGTATTTCAGACCATAGAGCTGCGTCAGGCCGCAGGGCTCGAAGCGGCTCGGCACCAGAATCACGTCCGCGCCGCCCATGATGCGGTGCGAGAACGCTTCGTGATAGCCAATCTGCACGCCCACCTGCCCCGGATGTTCCGCCGCGGCCGCGAGGAAACCTTCCTGCAATACCGGGTCGCCCGCGCCGAGCAGCGCCAGCTGGCCGCCCTGCTCCAGTAATCCCGGCAGCGCTTCCAGCACCAGATCCAGCCCTTTCTGGCTGGTCAGGCGGCTGACCACCGCAAACAGCGGCACCTTGTCGTTGACCTTCAGCCCCATCGCAATTTGCAGCTGGCGTTTGTTCTCCGCTTTGTCCTCCACGGAGTCTCGTCCATAGCGCGCCGCCAGCAGGAGATCCGTTTCCGGATTCCAGATCTGTTCATCCACGCCGTTCAGAATGCCCGACAGACGACCTTCACGGTGGCGCTGTTGCAGCAGCCCTTCCATACCGTAACCGAACTCCGGCTGAGTAATTTCCCGCGCGTAGGTTGGGCTGACCGCCGTGATGTGGTCGGCGTAGTACAAACCCGCCTTCAGGAACGAAATCTGTCCGTTAAACTCCAGTCCGTGCATGTTAAAGAACGACCATGGCAGATCGATGTCATTCATATGATGCGCGTAATACATGCCCTGATACGCCAGGTTGTGCACCGTAAACACCGATTTGGCCGGGTGCCCCTTCGCCGCCAGATACGCAGGAGCCAGCCCCGCATGCCAGTCGTGCGCATGCACCACGTTTGGACGCCAGAACGGATCCAGTCCGACGGCCATTTCCGCCCCCACCCAGCCGAGCAGGGCAAAGCGCATCACGTTATCGGTATAGGCGTACAGGTTGGTATCGTGATACGGGCTGCCGGGTCGATCGTATAAATGCGGGGCATCAATCAGGTAAATCCCTACGCCATTGTAATGTCCAAACAGCAGGGTGATACGTCCCGCGAAGGTCTCGCGACGGGTAACAACCTTTGCATCGGGAATACCGCGCCGGATATCCGGAAAAGCGGGCAACAACACGCGGGTATCCACCCCTCCGGCGATTTGCGCCGCTGGTAATGCACCAAGAACATCCGCCAGGCCGCCCGTTTTTAACAACGGGAACATCTCAGAACATACGTGTAAAACCTGCATCATCGCTCCTGTTTGATTTGCAGCTTCCGCAACATTTCCCGTGTTACTAACACGATCCCCTCTTCCGAACGGTAGAAACGACGCGCATCTTCTTCCGCGTTTTCCCCAATCACCATCCCCTCGGGAATGATGCAGGCACGATCGATAACGCAGCGACGCAGACGACATGAGCGTCCTACCCAGACATCCGGCAGCAGAACTGCCGAATCGATATTACAGAATGAGTTTATACGCACGCGCGGGAACAGCACGGACTGCACCACCACCGAACCGGAGATAATGCAACCGCCAGAGACCAGCGAGTTGAGCGTCATGCCGTGGCTGCCGGAGCGATCCTGAACGAACTTCGCCGGCGGCAACGATTCCATATGCGTGCGAATCGGCCAGTTCTGGTCGTACATATCCAGCTCAGGCGTGACGGACGCCAGATCGAGGTTCGCTTTCCAGTAGGCTTCCAGCGTACCGACGTCGCGCCAGTAAGGTTCCGCATTCGGGTCTGACTGCACGCAGGACAGCGGGAAAGGATGTGCATACGCCATGCCAGCTTTGGTAATTTTCGGGATGATGTCTTTACCGAAGTCGTGGCTGGAGTTTTCGTCTTTGTCGTCCTCTTCCAGCAGTTCATAAAGATAATCGGCATCAAAGACATAGATCCCCATGCTGGCGAGCGATTTGGTGTCGTCGCCCGGCATGGTTGGCGGGTTCGCCGGTTTTTCGACAAAGTCGATAATCTTGTCATCGCCATCTACATGCATCACGCCAAACGCGGTTGCTTCCGCAACAGGCACTGGCAGACACGCCACGGTGCAGCGCGCCCCTTTTTCGACGTGGTCGATCAGCATGTGGGAGTAATCTTGCTTGTAGATGTGGTCCCCGGCGAGGATAACGATGTATTCCGCGCTGTAGCGACGAATGATGTCGAGGTTCTGGGTCACGGCATCCGCCGTGCCGCGGTACCAGTTCTCCCCATGAACGCGCTGCTGCGCCGGGAGCAGATCGACAAATTCGTTCATCTCTTCGCTGAAGAATGACCAGCCGCGCTGAATGTGCTGCACCAGCGTGTGCGACTGATACTGGGTAATGACGCCAATACGGCGAATGCCTGAGTTCAGGCAGTTGGAAAGTGCAAAATCGATAATACGGAACTTACCACCAAAGTGAACGGCCGGTTTGGCGCGCTTGATGGTCAAATCTTTCAGACGGGTACCACGCCCGCCCGCGAGTATCAGGGCAACTGTTTTTAATGGTAGCTGGCGCGCCAACATTAACGGATCGTTCTTCTCTAATCTAACCATGACTAACTCCTTTTTTATCATCTTTGGAATACGCACACTCCGTGCGCAGGCCCGTGCCAGACAGCCATAACAACCGGATTATCCGCTCCGGCAAAGGGAGGAATGGCTCGCCATTCCCCGTCAGGTACAACAATCTCTGCGACGTCATCCGTCGCGTTCAGCGTCACCAGCCACGCATCCGAAAGCAGGATTTGCAGACAGGGTATGCCGTGTTGCCACTCTTGCGCGCTTAACGGTTGCGCGTCTTTATTCAGCCAGCGAACGTTTCCGTCGCCCTCTTCCCACCAGCGGTCGGCGGTGAGCGCGGGGATGCGCTGGCGAAGATGGATCAGCGCCGCGGTGAAATGGGTCAGCCCGCTGTTCGCTTCTCCCCAGTCGAGCCAGGTCAGGGTGTTGTCCTGGCAATAGGCGTTGTTGTTGCCGTGCTGGCTGTGGCCGTGCTCATCGCCCGCCAGCAGCATCGGCGTGCCCTGCGACAACAAAAGCGTCGTCAGCAGCGCATGAACGCTGGCGCGTCGCCGCTCGATCACATCCAGACTTCCGCCTAAACCTTCTATACCATGGTTGAAGCTATGGTTATTGTTAGTCCCATCGCGATTCTCCTCGCCGTTTGCCTCATTGTGTTTCTGATTGAAACAAACGCAGTCGCGCAGCGTAAAACCGTCGTGTGCCGTCAGCAGGTTAATGGTGGCCGACGGACGTTTGCCGTCACGCTTGAAGAGATCGCTGGAGCCGGCAAAGCGACCGGCAAACTCCCCCAGCGACAGATCGCGCGTCAGCCAGAAGCGGCGGATGGCATCGCGGAAGTGGTCGTTCCACTCGGCAAACAGCGGCGGGAAATTCCCCACCTGATAACCGCCCTCTCCGATATCCCAGGGCTCCGCGATCAGCTTAACCTTTGAAAGCACCGGGCAGTTTTTGATGGCCTCAAACAGCGGCGCCTGCTGGCTGAACGCCGGGGTGCGCCCCATCACCGGCGCCAGGTCGAAGCGAAAACCGTCCACGTGGAACGTCTCAACCCAGTATTTCAGGCACTCGTACGCGTAATGCGTAACGGCCGGATGACTGAGGTTGAGGGTGTTACCGCACCCGGTCCAGTTCTCGTAATCGCCGTCGTCCCTGATCCAATAATAGCTACGGTTATCGATTCCGCGCTGTGAGAGCGTCGGGCCGTCAAGATCGCTTTCCGCACTGTGGTTCAGCACCACGTCCAGAATGACCTCGATACCCGCCGCGTGAAGCGCCTTCACCGCATCGCGAAACTCATCCCGTGCCTTCTCCGGCTGCACCGCGTAGCGCGGGTCGAGGGCGAACATCGCCAGCGGGTTGTAGCCCCAGTAGTTGCTTAACCCAAGACGCTGTAGCCGCGGCTCGCTGGCGAAATGCGCCACGGGCAACAGCTCCAGCGCGGTGATCCCTAAGTGCTTCAGGTACGCGACCATCGTCGGATGCCCAAGCGCTTTGTAGGTGCCGCGCATCTCTTTAGGGATCGACGGATGCAGATATGTCAGCCCTTTGACGTGGGCTTCATAAATAACGGTGTTACCCCACGGCGTGCGCGGCGGGGCATCGTCTTCCCAGTCATAGAGATCGTGCACCACCACGCTTTTGGGCGCGATGGGCGCGCTGTCGCGGTGGTCAGGTTCGCCGTAGCCAACGTGGAACAGCGAGTCATCTTTAAACTCACCGTCCACGCGGTGCGCGCACGGGTCAATCAGCAGCTTCGCCGGGTTAAACCAGTTCCCCTGAGAGGGCTCCCAGGGGCCGTGTACGCGAAAACCGTAGTGCATCCCCGGCCGTCCTCCGGCCAGGTAGCCATGCCAGGTATCCCCCGTGCGCGCCGGTAAATCGTAACGGTGCTCGTTACCTTCCCCGTCAAACACACAGAGTTCCACCCGCTCCGCATGGGCGGAAAAGAGCGTGAAGTTCACCCCCTTTCCGTCAAAACTCGCCCCGAGCGGTTCGGGTTTACCTGCCGTAAGCTGCGTCATTCACCCTCCCGCACCAGCCAGATTGTGCCAAGCGGCGGCAGCGTCAGGCTCAGGGAGTTCGGACGGCCGTGGCTTTCAATGGCATCGCTCTGCACCAGGCCACCGTTACCCGCGTTGCTGCCGTGGTAGTGCATGGAGTCGGTATTGAGAATTTCGCGCCATTTGCCCGGCTGGTTAATGCCGAAGCGGTAGTGTTCGCGCGGCACCGGCGTGAAGTTGCTGGCGACAATGATCTCGTTACCCGCCTTGTCGCGGCGCACAAAGACAAACACCGAGCGCTCGTGGTCGTCCACCACCAGCCACTCAAAGCCGTACGGATCGAAGTCCAGCTCGTGCAGCGCTTTGTGGTGGCGATAGGTCAGGTTCAGGTCACGAACCAGACGCTGTACGCCGTGGTGCCAGTTGTCCGCACCTTCCAGCAGATGCCAGTCAAGGCTGCTATCGTGGTTCCATTCGCGGCCCTGAGCGAACTCGTTGCCCATAAACAGCAGCTTTTTACCCGGGAAAGCAAACAGCCAGCCGTAGTAAGCGCGCAGGTTGGCAAACTTCTGCCATGGGTCGCCCGGCATGCGGTCGAGAATGGATTTCTTGCCGTGCACCACTTCATCGTGCGACAGCGGCAGCATGAAGTTTTCGGTGTAGTTATAGAGCAACCCGAAGGTGAGCTTATCGTGGTGATACTGACGATAAACCGGGTCGAGCTTCATGTAGTCGAGCGTGTCGTGCATCCAGCCGAGGTTCCATTTGTACCAGAAGCCCAGACCACCCATTGCCGGTGGACGGGAAACGCCCGGGAAGTCGGTGGACTCTTCCGCCATGGTCACAGCGCCTTCCACCTGCTCGCCGATAATCCGGTTGGTGTTGCGCAGAAACTCAATCGCTTCGAGGTTTTCACGGCCACCATACTCGTTCGGGATCCACTCCCCCTCTTTGCGGCTGTAGTCGCGGTAGATCATCGACGCCACCGCATCCACGCGCAGGGCATCAATGCCGAAACGTTCGATCCAGTACAGCGCGTTCCCGACCAGGTAGTTCGATACTTCACGGCGACCGTAGTTGTAGATCAGCGTGTTCCAGTCCTGGTGATAGCCTTCGCGCGGGTCGCTGTGCTCGTACAGCTTTGTGCCGTCGAACTCTGCCAGCGCAAAATCATCCGACGGGAAGTGGCCCGGCACCCAGTCGAGGATCACGTTCAGCCCGGCGGCGTGCGCGGCATCGATGAAATAGCGGAAGTCATCGCGCGTGCCGAAGCGGCGCGTGGGCGCATACAGCCCGGTTGGCTGATAGCCCCAGCTGCCGTCAAATGGGTGTTCGTTGATCGGCAGCAGCTCCAGATGGGTAAAGCCCATCCATTTGGCGTACGGCACCAGCTGGTCCGCCAGCTCGCGATAGCTCAGCCAGAAGTTGTTATCGGTGTGGCGACGCCACGAGCCGAGATGCACTTCATAGACGGAGATTGGCGCATCAAAGCGGTTGGCCTGCTTGCGCTCATCACTCTGGACAACCTTCTCCGGCAGGCCGCAAATCAGCGAGGCGGTATTCGGGCGTAGTTCTGCCTCAAAGGCGTACGGGTCGGATTTAATGCGCAGCTTGCCGTTGGCATCGATCATCTCGAATTTGTAGAGCTGACCGTTGTGCGCGCCGGGGATAAACAGCTCCCAGATGCCGGTTTCCCGGCGCAGACGCATGGGGTGACGACGACCGTCCCAGTAGTTGAACTGCCCGACGACGGAGACGCGCTGGGCGTTTGGCGCCCATACGGCAAAACGCGTGCCGGTGATACCGTCCATGGTATCCGCATGGGCACCCAGCGTTTCGTAGGGGCGTAAATGGGTCCCTTCGGACAGCAGCCAGGCGTCCATCTCTTTTAAGAGCGGGCCGAAGCTATAGGGATCGTCAATCAGGTTTTGCTGACCGTGCCAGATAACGGCAAGCTGATAACGAAAAGGATTTTTACGGCGGGGCATGACGCCCGAGAAGAAGCCACGCGAGTCGAGGCATTCCAGATTACCCACCTTGCGGCCGGTTTTGGGTTCGATAACCCACACTTCTGTTGCATCCGGTAACAGCGCCCGAACTTCCAGTCCGGCCTCTGTACGGTGCATCCCTAGCACAGAAAAGGGGTCGGCAAAGTGACCCGCAATAAGCGCATTAATCACGTCTCTCGAAATACGATCGGACATGGTGTTCATCCTGTTTTTTTATGTCGCCCTTTTTACGCGCTCCGGGACGACTTTTAATGTGACCTAAACGGTGCAGTTAATCCTCTCTGCTCCGCCCTACCCTCAGGTGAGAAATAAATCTTCCTTAAAGCATAGCCAACGTCGTGGGTCCTCCTGATAAAAAATAAGACATCTGCGTTTTACTCCATGTAGTACGCAAAAAAAGGGGGTGACAATCACCCCCCGTGTTTAACAAATTATTACGCCAGCTGGCGCAGCATGCGGCGCAGCGGCTCGGCTGCACCCCACAGCAGCTGATCGCCAACGGTGAACGCGGAGAGGTACTCCGGCCCCATGTTCAGCTTGCGCAGACGACCAACCGGGGTGGTCAGCGTGCCGGTAACGGCTGCCGGGGTCAGTTCGCGCATGGTGATATCGCGATCGTTTGGCACCACTTTCGCCCACGGGTTGTGTGCGGCCAGCAGCTCTTCCACGGTCGGAATAGACACATCTTTTTTCAGTTTAATGGTAAAGGCCTGGCTGTGGCAGCGCAGCGCGCCGATACGCACGCACAGACCGTCAACCGGAATGGTGTTCGCGGTGCCGAGGATTTTGTTGGTCTCAGCCTGGCCCTTCCACTCTTCGCGGGTCTGGCCGTTATCCAGCTGTTTGTCGATCCACGGGATCAGGCCACCGGCCAGCGGTACGCCAAAGTTATCCACCGGCAGCTCGCCGCTGCGGGTGAGCTGAGTGACTTTACGCTCGATGTCGAGGATGGCGGACGCCGGGTCTGCCAGCTCGGCAGCGACGCTCTGGTGCAGCTGGCCCATCTGGGTCAGCAGCTCACGCATATGACGCGCGCCGCCGCCGGACGCCGCCTGGTAGGTCGCCACGGAGACCCACTCCACCAGATCCTGTGCGAACAGGCCGCCGAGGGACATCAGCATCAGGCTGACGGTGCAGTTACCGCCAACAAAGGTTTTCACGCCGTTGTTCAGGCCGTCGGTGATGACGCCCTGGTTAACCGGGTCAAGAATAATGATGGCATCGTCTTTCATGCGAAGCGAAGAGGCCGCATCAATCCAGTAGCCCTGCCAGCCGCTTTCACGCAGCTTCGGATAGATTTCGTTGGTATAATCGCCGCCCTGGCAGGTCACAATAATGTCGAGTGCCTTCAGCGCTTCCAGATCGTAAGCATCCTGCAACGTGCCTGTGGTACCCCCAAAGGACGGTGCAGCCTGGCCGAGCTGGGAAGTGGAGAAGAAGACCGGGCGGATGGCGTCGAAATCGCGCTCTTCAACCATGCGTTGCATGAGTACAGAGCCGACCATACCGCGCCAGCCGATAAAACCAACGTTTTTCATAGCATTTTTTTCCTGCAAGGGGTGTGTGCTGATTGTGCAAGCCAGTATTGAACTGGGATATGCTTCACATTACAAAATGCTGCCAAAGTCGCAAGCGAAATTAATCGATGATTGCCCGGCAATCAGAAAAAGTGCTAATCATCACAATGACCACAATAAGTATCAGGGATAATTTAAGATGAGTGAAATCATTTCCGCAGCGGTTTTATTGATCCTGATTATGGATCCGCTCGGTAATCTGCCGATCTTCATGTCAGTGCTGAAGCATACCGAGCCGAAGCGCCGCCGGGCGATCATGATCCGCGAGCTGCTCATCGCCCTGCTGGTGATGTTTATCTTCCTGTTCGCCGGTGAAAAAATCCTCGCTTTCCTGAACTTACGCGCCGAAACGGTCTCCATTTCCGGCGGGATCATTTTGTTCCTGATTGCTATTAAGATGATTTTCCCGAGCGCGGAGGGCAGCAGCAGCGGCCTGCCTGCGGGTGAAGAGCCGTTTATCGTGCCGCTGGCAATTCCGCTGGTCGCCGGGCCAACGATTCTGGCGACGCTGATGCTGCTGTCGCATCAGTATCCGAATCAGATGAGCCATCTGGTGATTGCCCTGCTGATCGCCTGGGGCGGGACGTTTATTATCCTGTTGCAGTCGTCGCTGTTCCTGCGCCTGCTGGGTGAGAAAGGGGTAAACGCCCTGGAGCGCCTGATGGGGCTAATTCTGGTGATGATGGCAACGCAGATGTTCCTGGACGGGATCCGGGCGTGGATGAAAGGGTAGGTAAAAGCAAAACGGTAATCTTAGATTGCCGTTTTTAGTGTTTGCCCCCTCTCCCCGTGGGAGAGGGCCGGGGTGAGGGCATCAGGCCGCAGAGGTCTTATTTTGTCGGGTGGCGGCTTCGCCTTACCCGACCTACAACAAACTCTGGTCCCGTAGGCCGGGTAAGCGTAAGCGCCACCCGGTTTTTTTACAGCGGCACGATGCCTTCCTTTGTGAGCAACCAGCGCGGCGCTTTCAGCGTATCACTGTAAAACCACACTAAATCCTGCAACAAATCTCCTGCGACTCTTTCATCGCTTTCTGACAGCGAATGCGCTAACAGCATTTGCGTTAACAGCTGGCAATATCGCCCTAACTGATCCACTTCCGGTTCGAAGACCGGCACGTCCAGCGGCAGGTCATCCACCGTCAGGCTGGCTTTTAAATATTCCGGAACAGGTTCAAGCAGCGTAGGCTGAAGCAGTGCGAGGCAGGCTGAGAGCCGTCCGCACAGCGCCATCTTCTGGGTTGGATCGTCACATTCAACCAGCACGTCGACAAACCTCGAGCAATTATCTGCCAATTCGGTGAAATCAGTGGTGTGATCGAATGGGGTAGTAAATAAAGTGTGAGAAAAGTTAGGGGTAGTAGTCATAAGACAGCCTCTGATGAGTAATGTGTATCCACCACTGGAGAGGCTAATCTCACGGGTGGTGGAACCAGACAGGGTTAGCCTTACCGGCCTCATCAGCTACCGGCGCGTCTTGCGACGCCCCCGCCTGGCCCACCATTGGAGTGTAGCCAAGCGCACGACACGATAACACTCGTGTCGCTGATGAGGTAGTTCAGGAGGCTAATCCTGACGCCTGATTTTGCAGGCGCGGCAAGAAGATACTGCGTTGGGGGCGGGGTGACAAGAGAGGCTCTGGAAGGTGGCTCGCAAAACGAAATTTTATTTTAGGGTGTGGCCTGATGCCCTCACCCCAACCCTCTCCCACAGGGAGAGGGAGAAAACAGGGATTAGCTCAGCAGCGTAAACGCAATCATCCCGACAACCGCACCCGTCGTGCCGAGGATGGTTTCCATCAGCGTCCAGGTTTTCAGGGTTTGCGCTTCGGTTGCGCCGGTAAATTTACCGAACAGCCAGAAGCCCGCGTCGTTAACGTGAGAAACCACAATCGAGCCACCCGCGATACAGATAGAGAGCGCCGCCATCTGCGCACCGGAGTAGTTCAGCTGTTCAATCACCGGCATTACCAGACCCACGGCGGTTAAGCACGCTACGGTCGCGGAGCCCTGAATGATACGTACCGCCGCGGCCAGCACGAAACAGGTGACTGCAATCGGCAGCCCCATCCCGGTCAGCGCTTCGCCCAGCGCCGGGCCAACGCCGGAATCCACCAGCACCTGCTTAAACACGCCGCCCGCCCCGATCACCAGCAGGATAATCCCCGCCGGTTGCAGCGCGGCACCACAGATCTCCATCACGCGGTCTTTCGGCATACCCTGACGCATCGCCAGGCCGTAAATTGCTACCAGACACGCCACCAGGATCGCGGTGAACGGATGACCAATAAATTCGAACCATTCGTAAGCGGTTGACCCCACCGGCACAAAGCGCGCAGCGATGGTTTTCAGGCCCACCAGCACCAGCGGCAGCAGGATCAGCGACAGGCTGAAGCCGAAGGACGGCATTTTTCCCTCGCCCAGGTGCGGCTCGGAGATGTCATCCGGAATGTGCAGTTCAACGTAACGGCTGATGAAGTTGCCCCACAGCGGACCGGCGATAATCATCCCCGGAATTGCCGCGCACAGGCCAATCAGGATCATCCAGCCAAAGTCAGCATGCATCTGGGAGGCCAGCAGCATCGGCGCAGGCCCCGGCAGCAGGAACGCCGCCGCAGCCGCCACGCCCGCAAACAGCGGAATGACCAGCTTCACGAGGTTGGTACCAGTATGCCGCGCCATGGAGAACGCCACGCTAATCAGCAGCACAACGGCCACTTCAAAGAACAGCGGCAGCGCGCAAATCAGACCGGCCAGACCAATCGCGTAGTGCGCACGGCTGTGCCCGAAGGATTTCAGCATCTTGACCGCAATCTGATCGACCGCGCCCGTCTCGTGCAAAATCTTGCCAAACATCGCGCCCAGCGCCACCACAATGGCCAGGAAGCCGAGCGTGCCGCCCATCCCTTTTTCCATCGTCGCCGCGATTTTGTCGAGCGGCATGCCGGAAAAGAGACCGGCACCAATAGAAACCACCATCAAAGCCACAAAGGCGTGCATACGCGCCTTCATCACTAAAAACAGCAGCAGCAATACGGAGCCCACTGCTGTCAAAACTAGCGTTAATGTACTCAAAACTTACTGCCTTTTATTAATAACCTCAATGGTGCTGGCAACAACACCTTCCAGCGGCTGATCGATATCAACCACTAAGACATCCTGTTCGTCAGCTCCCGGCTCCTGCAACGCTTCGAACTGCGTTACCAGCATCTGGGTTTTGAAGAAGTGGCCTTTACGCGCCTTCAGGCGGCTTTCAATCACCCCGAAATCACCTTTCAGGTAGATGAAAGAGAGGTTCGGGTTGCCGTCGCGCAGCAGGTCGCGATAGGTTTTTTTCAGTGCGGAACAGACGATCAGGGAGACTTTATTGGTGCGCTGCATCGCGAACGCGGCGTCATTCAGCGCCTGCAACCATGGTTTGCGGTCGTCGTCGTTCAGCGGCTCGCCGGAAGCCATTTTCATGATGTTGCTGCGCGGATGGAGGAAGTCACCATCAAGAAACGCAGCCTGGAGTTGATGCGCCACTTCGCTCGCCACGGCAGATTTACCGCTACCGGACACGCCCATCAGGACGTAAACGTGGTGATCGTGATTAGTCGTGCTCAAAGGGTGTCCCTCAGTCAATTGTTACGGGTAACAGTTATCGGTAACATTGTCCTGCCGGGGCATATGAGAAGCAATATCCAAACGTGCGCGAAGTGAATAAGTGTGAGCTACTTCAAATTTGTCGGATTAAATAGATCCACCCGGTGACAAGGTGAAACCTAAATCTAACATTTTCGGGGTAACTGCCTCACCACGAATGCGCGCCAGCAGGCGCTCTGCGCCAATGCGGCCCATGCGTTCACGCGGGGTCAGGACGCTCGCCAGACGCGGCTCCATCACCTGGCCAATGTCGTGGCCGTGGAAGCCGGCAATCGCCATATCATCCGGGATTTTTAAACCCAGACGCTGGCACTCAAACGCGGCGCCGACCGCAAGGTCATCGTTGGTGCAGAAAATACCGTCCAGTTGCGGATACTCGCGTCGCGCCTGACGCATCAGCTCAATACCCGACGTGTAAGAAGAAGATTGCTCCACCATCACGCTGTACGGGGTTAAACCGGCGTCGAGCATCGCCTGCTCGTATCCCTTCTGTTTGATGATAGTACGTTCATCCAGACGCGCACCCAGATAGGCCACATGGCGATGACCGCGGGCGATGATCGCCGCCGTCATCTGACGCGCCGCTTCAAAGTTATCGAACCCCACGGCGATGTCGAGGCACGGCGACTGGCTGTCCATCAGTTCCACCACCGGAATGCCTGCCACTTCAATCATTTTCAGCGTGCGCGGGGTGTGAGTACGTTCCGTTAAAATCAGGCCGTCAATGTTCCAGGAAAGCATCGATTCAAGACGTTCCTCTTCCAGTTCCGGCTTGTACCCGTAGTGGGCGAGCATGGTCTGATAGCCAAACGCATCGGTGACGCTTTCAATGCCACGCAGCACTTCGGCGAATACCTGGTTGGTTAAGGAAGGAAGCAGGACGCCCACCGCACGGCTGGTTGCATTGGAGAGAATATCGGGCGCGCGGTTGGGGATATAACCCAGTTCATCAAGGGCGGCGGCAATCTTGCCACGCAACGCCACGGAAACCTGTTCCGGGTTACGTAAAAAACGGCTGACCGTCATTTTGGTCACACCGACGCGATCGGCGACATCCTGAAGTACGGGGCGTTTCTTTTTCATCGTCCTGAGAAATCTTGAAGTGAGAGATTTGCTCAGTTTATCACGGACAAAGCTCAACCTTCCCCGTTTAAAGGGAAGGTTGAGAAATTATTTAGACCGGCGGCAAGTCAAACAGCAGAATTTCACTTTCGCTGTCGGCATGCACGGAGAGCGCCTGCTCATCCCAGACTGCCAGGCCATCGGCGGTTGTCGCTTTGGTGCCGTTGATGGACACTTCACCTTTCACCACCTGGATCCACACGCGGCGGTTAGCGGCAATCTGGTGTACAGACTGTTCATCTTTCGCCAGCGCCCAGCGGTACAGCTCCATATCCTGATGCACTTTCAGGGAACCTTCACGCGCATCCGGGGACAGCACCAGCTGTTTGCCCTGTTTCGCGTCGAAGCGGCGCTGCTCGTAGCGTGGCGTGATGCCGGTCTCTTCTGGAATGATCCAGATTTGATACAGGTGCAGTTTTTCCGTTTTGCTCGGGTTGTACTCAGAGTGACGCACCCCGGTACCCGCGCTCATAATCTGGAACTCGCCCGCCGGAACCTGCTCTTTGTTGCCCATGCTGTCCTGGTGCTCAACCGCCCCTTCCAGCACATAGGTCAGGATTTCCATGTCTTTGTGCGGGTGGGTACCGAAGCCCTGGCCTGCATCAATCACGTCGTCGTTAATCACGCGCAGTGCGGAGAAGCCCATAAAGTTCGGGTCGTAGTAGTCGGCAAACGAGAATGAATGCCATGAGTCCAGCCAGCCATGATTCGCGTGACCACGTTCGTTTGCTTTGCGTAAGTAGATCATTGTTTTCACCCTCAGTTCGTTTCGATGGAGTAAGTGTGGACGCAAACGCCCTGGGATCATAGAGGGTGAAAATTGACTCCTCTGTTCAAAAATTTAGAACAAGCGCAGAGGAGCCATTTTTGCTTATCTGGCGAGGGTTACCGTGGCAGGAGAAGCCTGTTCAAAGGCCCGTTCGAGGATTTCCAGGTTGGTCAGAACGTCAGATTCCTTGACATAATTCGGCGCGCCGGTGGCGAGGGTGTCATACAGCGCATCGTAGACGCGTCCATAGTCGCCCGTTTCCGGCTTTAGCTCTTCCCTGACCGTCAGGCCCTCGTCGTTCACGTACTCCAGCACGCCCACGGAATCATCTGCCGCAAAGCCCGGTTCACCCGGCATGATATTGGCCTTCAGGCTGGTCTCCTGTTGGTCAATACCGTACTTGATAAAGGAGCCTTTCTTGCCGTGAACGATAAATTTCGGGTAGTCGATTTTCACCAGATGGCTGGTTTTTACGATGGCTTTCAGGTCGCCGTAGAACAGCTGCGCTTCAAAGGTATCGTCCGGGTTGGCCTTATTGCGCAGGCTGCGGATGTCATACGCCACGTGGTCCGGGCGGCCAAACAAGGAGATGATCTGGTCCATGGTGTGCACACCGAGACCGTAGAAAGATCCGTCCTGCGGCAGTCCGGGCTGGGTTTCCGCCACCGGGCGGTAGTAATCGAAGTGGCTTTCGATTTCCACGATCTCGCCGAGTTTGCCGCTTTCAATTGCCTTTTTTGCCGTCAGGAAGCAGCTGTCAAAGCGACGGTTCTGGTACGGCGTGACGGTCAGCCCTTTGCTTTTCGCCAGCGCGAACAGCTCCTTCGCTTCGGCGATGGTCGGGGTGAACGGCTTTTCCACCAGCACGTTTTTACCTGCTTCCAGCGCGCGTTTCGCGTAGTCAAAGTGGCTGTCAGCGTGGGTACAGACCACCACCAGCTTCACCTGCGGGTCGTTAAGCACCTCATCAAGATCGCTGGTGAAATGAATATGGGAATACTGCGGAGACTGCTCTTCTGGCTTCGCGCGGCGGCGATAGATATGGGCCACGTGCCAGGTCTCTTTTCGGTTAAGAACATACGGAAGGTGGTAACGCGTGGTGCTTTTGCCAAATCCAATAAATGCACAATGTAGTGTCATGGCTCAGTCCTTTTGGAAGGTTACTGGGTTTTACCATAGCGCATGTTTTGCCCTCACCCCAGCCCTCTCCCACAGGGAGAGGGAGAAAAAGGGCAAAAAAAAAGCCAGCGAGAAGCTGGCTAAAGTAATACTGGAAGCAATGTGAGCAATGTCGTGCTTTCAGGTTCCCGTAGGAGGTCTTCCTGAATGCAGAGCAATAATAATCATTCTCATTCGCACTTGTCCAACACTTTTTGCAAAAAATAGCGATTGACTCAACTTTTAAAGTCACTGATGTTGGAGGGGACTTTTAACTGACTGAGGAACAAGGAATGAGTGAAATAGTGATACGCCACGCTGAACCGAAAGATTACGACGCCATTCGTCAGATCCACGCCCAGCCGGAGGTGTACCACAACACGCTACAGGTTCCTCATCCTTCAATAGAAATGTGGCAAATGCGGCTAGGCGAGCAGCCGGGCATTAAACAGCTGGTTGCCTGCATTGATGATATCGTGGTCGGCCACCTCACCATTGATGTCGCCCAGCGACCACGCCGCAGCCACGTTGCAGATTTCGGTATCTGCGTTGGCGCGCAGTGGCATAACCGCGGCGTGGCCAGCGCACTGATTCGCACCATGATCGATATGTGCGACAACTGGCTGCGCGTCGACCGCATCGAGTTAACGGTGTTTGTGGATAACGAACCGGCAA
The DNA here is from genome assembly GCF_050031515.1 of Enterobacter cloacae complex sp. 397G4. Taxonomy (NCBI): domain Bacteria; kingdom Pseudomonadati; phylum Pseudomonadota; class Gammaproteobacteria; order Enterobacterales; family Enterobacteriaceae; genus Enterobacter; species Enterobacter cloacae complex sp. 397G4. The sequence continues at coordinate 4,555,628 of NZ_JBLGWE010000001.1, forward strand.
TCGCGGTGTACAAAAAGCACGGGTTTGAGATTGAAGGCACCGGCAGGCGCTACGCCCTGCGCAACGGCGAGTATGTGGATGCGTATTATATGGCGCGTATGAAGTAGTTTGTTGCCGGGTGACGGCTTCGCCTTACCCGGCCTACGTTCGTGCCGTTGTAGGCCCGGTAAGCGCAGCGCCACCGGGCAAAAAAATCAATACCCCGCCGTTAAATCATCCACCGAACGCGGGTCCGATGCGCCAAACAGCGCCCCGTCCGGCCCGACCATAATGCTCTGGGTGCTGCCCATCGCCTCCTTCACCGCCACCTTCTGCCCGCGCTGCTCAAGCAGCTTGAGGGTGTCCGGGCTAAAGCCCTTCTCCACGCGCAGCTCGTCCGGCAGCCACTGGTGGTGGAAACGCGGCGCATTGGTCGCTTCGGCGACGTTCATCCCAAAGTCGATACTGTTCACCACCATTTGCAGCACGGTTGTGATAATCCGGCTCCCGCCAGGGCTGCCGGTCACCAGCCAGGTTTTGCCGTCTTTCACCACGATGGTGGGCGACATGGACGACAGCGGGCGCTTCTTCGGCCCGACCGCATTCGCATCGCCGCCGACCAGCCCGTAGACGTTCGGCACGCCCGGTTTGGCGGAGAAGTCATCCATCTCGTTGTTCAGCAAAATACCGCTGTTGCCCGCCACAATCCCGGTGCCGAAAGTGGTGTTAAGCGTGTAGGTCACCGCCACCGCGTTACCGTCTTTATCCACCACCGAGAAATGGGTGGTCTGGTTACTTTCATACGGCGCCAGCTTGCCGGGGCGGATCTCGCTCGACGGCTTCGCCTTGTTGATGTCGATCTCGTCGGCAATCGATTTGGCATAGGCTTTGTTGGTCAGCGCCTGCCACGGCACCTTCACGAAGTCCGGATCGCCAAGGTATTCCGAGCGGTCAGCGTAGGCGCGCTTCTCTGCCTCCGCCATCACCTGCATGGCATCGGCGCTACCGAAGCCGAACTTGTGCATATCGAAGTTTTCCAGAATATTGAGGATCTGCACGATGTGAATGCCCCCGGAGGAAGGCGGCGGCATGGAGAAGACCTCGTAGCCGCGATAGGTGCCGCTGATCGGCTCGCGCTCCACCGCCTTATATTCCGCCAGATCCGCTTTGGTGATCAGCCCGCCGTTCTTCTGCATCTCATCGGCAATCTGATCGGCAATCGGCCCCTTATAGAAGGCGTCCGGACCGTTTTCGGCAATCAGTTCGAGACTTTTTGCGAGGTTCTTCTGCACCAGCTTATCGCCCTTTTTCAGCGGCTCGCCGTCTTTCCAGAAGATAGCCTTGCTGTTCTCATGATTGGGAATAACTTCGCTGCCGTAGGTTTTGAGGTCGTCCGCCAGCGCGTCGTTGACGACGAAGCCGTCGCGCGCCAGCTTGATGGCAGGCTGCACCACTTTATTCAGCGGCAGCGTGCCGTATTTTTCCAGCGCCAGCGAGAAGCCCGCAACGGTGCCCGGCGTGCCGGAGGCAAGGTGCGAGGTCAGAGACTTTTTACTGTCCGGATTGCCCTGATCGTCGAGGAACATATCGCGGGAGGCCTGGTTCGGCGCCATCTCACGGAAGTCGATGGCCGTGGTTTTACCGTCTTTGGTGCGCAGCATCATAAACCCGCCGCCGCCCAGGTTCCCCGCCTGTGGATGCGTCACCGCCAGCGCATATCCCACCGCGACCGCCGCATCCACCGCGTTACCGCCCTGTTTAAGAATATCGACGCCCACCTGCGTTGCCAGCGCGTCAACCGAGGCCACCATGCCGTGCGTCGCCCGCACGGGGTGAAAAACATCCTCCTCCACGCCGTAAGAGACCGGAGGAGCGGCGGGCGGGTTGGCCGCCACGGTAAATGTGCCGCCTGCCATCAGCGCAGCGATGGCGACCCAGCGCAAAAAGGTTGGTTTCATCATTATTGTTCTCCAGGTGAAGGGGCCCATATTCCCCGCTTAAGCCTGGTTCACAACTCTTAAAAAATCATCGTTATGCCGGAATCAGGGTAAACTTAAGAGAAGCCTCAAAGGAGGAGATAACCATGAAACGATTACTGATCCTGACCGCGCTGCTTCCGTTCGCCGCGCTCGCACAGCCAATCAACACCCTGAACAACCCGAACCAGCCGGGCTACGTCATTCCGAGCCAGCAGCGTATGCAGACGGAGATGATGAGCCAGCAACAGCAGCAGAAAGGGATGCTCAATCAGCAGTTAAAAACGCAGACCCAGGTGCAGCAGCAGCACCTGCAAAACCAGATGAATACCAACACCCAGCGCGTGCAGCAGGGCCAGATGCGGGAGCAGCCGCTGCCAAACTCAAACGGTGGGATGTTAGGGGGCGGGGTGTCGCAAAGCAGCGGTCAGCAGCACATGCTGCCGACCCAGCAGAACGGCAGTATGCTTAATAAATAAAGTTCGGCCCAATCTGGTCAATCGCATCGGTACAGATGCTGTCCACGCCCCAGCGCAGCAGCTCGGCTGCACGCTGGGGTTTATTGACGGTATACACCAGGATATGCAGACCGGCCTCCTTCAACAGCGTCACGCGCGCTTCATCCAGCAGCTTATGGTTGAGGTGGATCGACACGCAGCCTAAGAAGGTCGTCAGCGCGCGCCAGTCTTCTCGCCACTCATCCAGCAGCAGCCCGCGCGGCAACTCCGGTACGGCAGCCTGTGCGGCTTCCAGCGCGTCGATGTCAAACGACGACAACAGCGGCGGGGTCATCCCTTCCCACAGCTCGCGCGCGGCGAGGGCAATCACTTTACCCGTCAGCGGCCCGGTGCCGGTGGTCGGTTTGATTTCGATGTTGGCCATCATGCCGTTTTGACGACAGCGGTCCGCCACTTCCGCCAGCAGCGGCAGCGGTTCGCCTTTAAATTCGCCGCTGTACCAGCTTCCGGCGTCCACCTTCAGCAGGTCACGCCACGGCAGTTCACCTGCCACGCCCCAGCCGTTGCTGGTGCGTTCGAGATTGTCGTCGTGCAGCAGGAAAATTTCGCCGTCCTTCGACAGCTTCGCGTCGAATTCGATCATCGTGTGGCCGTAGCGCGCGCCAACGTCAATTGCCGCCAGGGTGTTTTCCGGCGCCAGCTTACCGCCGCCCCGGTGGGCGACGATGTGGGGGTAAGGCCAGTTGCTCATACTCGTTGTCCTGTTTCACCGTCAAATAAGTGCAGGTGATTTTCCGGCATATGCAGCCACAGCGTGCTGCCTGCCTTCGGGCGCTCCTGATGCGGCAGGCGCACCACCAGCTTTTGCTCGCCCCAGCGCCCGTGCGCCAGGTTGTCTGCGCCCAGCATCTCCAGCGTATCCATCACCAGCGGCACGCCGCCGTCCGCCTGAGACGTCAAACCAATATGCTCCGGGCGGATACCGAGCGTCATCTTACGCCCGGCGTAGCCACGATAGTACCAGTTGATCGGCAACGCCATCCCGCTTTCCAGCTCGAAGTGGGTTCCCGCCGTATTGATCCGCCCGTCCAGCAGGTTCATCGCCGGGCTGCCGATAAAGCTCGCCACAAAACGGCTGGCCGGTTTTTCGTAGACCTCCACCGGGGTGCCAATCTGCTCGGCGATGCCTTTGTTCATCACCATCACGCGCTGGGCGAGGGTCATGGCTTCAACCTGATCGTGAGTCACATAGAGGGACGTGGTTTTCAGGCGGCGATGCAGCTGCTGTAGCTCAAGGCGCATCTGCACGCGCAGTTTGGCGTCGAGGTTTGACAGCGGTTCGTCGAACAGGAATACCGCCGGGTCGCGCACGATGGCGCGCCCCATCGCCACGCGCTGACGCTGGCCGCCGGAGAGCTCGCGCGGGCGGCGCTTAAGCAGGCCGTCAAGTTCCAGAATGCGCGCGGCTTCTTTTACGCGCTCGTCGATATGACCTTTGCCCATACCGCGAATTTTCAGCCCCCAGGCCATGTTCTCTTCCACGCTCATGTGCGGATAGAGGGCATAGTTCTGGAACACCATCGCGATGCCGCGATCTTTGGGCTCCATCTCGGTGACGCGCTGGCGGTCAATCCAGATATCCCCGGACGTTACGCGCTCCAGCCCGGCCACCATACGCAGCAGGGTGGATTTTCCGCAGCCGGACGGGCCGACCATCACGATAAATTCCCCGTCCGCCACGTCGAGCGTCAGCGGCTGAATGACCTGGGTTTTACCGTCCCAGCTTTTGGTAACTGCCTGTAATTTTAAACCTGCCATCTTATTTCTCGCTATCGACCAGGCCGCGGACAAACGCGCGCTGCATGGCTAAAACAATGACTACGGGTGGGATAAGGGTGAGCAGCATCGCCGCCATCACCTGGTTCCAGAGGGTGGTGCCTTCGCCGGTGGCGATCATGCCTTTGATGCCTGCCACGGCGGTGCCGAGGTTGACGTCCTGAACGATCAGCAACGGCCACAGATACTGGTTCCAGCCGTAGATAAAGGTGATCACAAACAGCGCCGCGAGGTTGGTTTTCGACAGCGGCAGCACGATGTCGCGGAAGAAGCGCATCGGCGAGGCCCCGTCGATGCGCGCGGCTTCAATCAACTCATCCGGCAGGGTCATAAAGAACTGGCGGAACAGGAAGGTGGCGGTCGCCGAGGCCATCAGCGGCAGGGTTAAGCCCGCGTAGCTGTCGAGCATCTTCAGGTTGGCGATCACCTCCACCGTCGGGAAGATACGCACCTCTACCGGCAGCATCAGGGTGATGAAAATCATCCAGAAAAACAGGTTACGCAGCGGAAAGCGGAACCAGACGATGGCGAACGCTGAGAGCATCGACACCGTAATTTTGCCGACGGTGATGCCAAACGCCATGATGAAGCTGTTGAGCATCATCAGCCAGAACGGCGCGCTGTTGGCGCCCACGCCCTGGGTCCAGATGGTCTTCATGTTTTCGAAAAGGTGTCCGCCCGGGATCAGCGTCATCGGGGTGTCGAACACCGCTTTGGTGTCCAGCGTGGCGGCGACGAAGGCCACGTACAGTGGGAACAGGATGACGATAATCCCTAAAATCAGCATGGTATGGCTGAAAATCGTCAGCCCGCGACGGTTCTCAATCATTGGTAGCGCACCTTACTTTCGACATAGCGGAACTGCACCACCGTGAGGATGATGACGAGGAACATCAGCACCACCGACTGCGCGGCAGAAGCGGAGAGATCCAACCCCGCAAAGCCTTCGCGGTAGATCTTGTAGATCAGCGTGGTGGTCGCCTGCACCGGGCCGCCCGCGGTGGCGGCGTCAATCACCGGGAAGGTGTCGAAGAAGGCGTACACGAGGTTAACCACCAGCAGGAAGAAACTCACCGGGGCGATCAGCGGCAGCGACAGGCGGAAGAAGCGGCGCACCGGCCCTGCGCCGTCGATGGCGGCGGCCTCCACCAGCGAACGCGGGATAGACTGTAGCGCGGCAAAGAAAAACAGGAAGTTATAGCTGATCTGCTTCCACACCGAGGCGAACACCACCAGGAACATCGCCTGCCCGCTGTTCTGGGCGTGGTTCCAGTCGTAGCCAAACTCGCCCAGGAAGTGGGTAATCAGCCCGCGCCCTGGGTTAAACAGGAAGATCCACAGCACGGCGGCCACGGCGGGAGCCACGGCGTAGGGCAGCAGCATCAGGGTCTGATACAGACGGCTGCCGCGCACCACGTAATCCACCAGCGCGGCGAAAAACAGCGACGCGACAAGACCGCTCACGGTGACCAGCGCACTGAATTTGATCGTCGTCCAGAAGGAGTCCAGGTAGTAGCTGTCGTGGAACAGCGCGGTAAAGTTGTCCAGCCCGACAAACTGGCTGGAAAGCCCGAACGGATCGACGCTTTGTACCGAGTACCACAGCGCTTCGCCCGCAGGCCAGATAAAAAAGATAACGGTGATGACCAGCTGCGGCGCGACCAACAGGTACGGCAGCCAGCGGGAACGGAACACCGGACGGGATGAGGACATTGAGATTAGGTTCCTGAACAATGCCGGGTGGCGGCTACGCCTTACCCGGCCTACATGGGGCACGTCGTAGGCCCGGTAAGCGCAGCGCCACCGGGCATTTTTTTACGATTTGGTCGACTGCTCAAAGCGGCGCAGCAGCTGATTTCCGCGCTCTACCGCAGAGTCCAGCGCCTGCTGTGGGGTTTTCTTACCGGTCCACACGCTTTCCAGCTCTTCATCGACGATGGTGCGGATCTGCGGCATGTTGCCCAGACGCAGGCCTTTGGTGAACGGCAACGGCGGCTTGTTCAGCATCTGGCGCGTCGCGATGTCTGCGCCTGGGTTTTTGCTATAGAAGCCCTGCTCGCGGGTCAGGTCGTACGCGGCTTTGGTGATCGGCAGATAGCCGGTCTTCTGGTGCCACTCGGCGGCGTTTTCCGGCTTCGCCAGGAAGTCGAGGAACTCGGCCACGCCTTTGTAGGTGCCGTTGTCTTTACCCTGCATCACCCACAGGCTCGCCCCGCCGATGATAGCGTTTTGCGGCGCGCCTTTAACGTCAGCGTCGTACGGCATCATGCCCACGCCGTAGTTGAATTTGGCATAGTGACGTATATCCGCCAGCGAGCCGGACGAGGCGGTGGTAATGGCACAGTCGCCGTTGTAGAACTTCTCGGTGGATTCGTCTTTACGCCCGAAGTAGCTGAAGTCGCCCTTCTTGTTGAGTGCTTCCAGCAGCGCGATGTGCTTCACCTGCTCCGGCTTGTTGAACTCCAGCACCGCGTCGGTACCGTCGAAGCCGTTATTTTGGGTGGCAACCGGCAGCCCGTGCCAGGCGCTGAAGTTTTCAATCTGGATCCAGCCCTGCCAGCCGCTGGCGTAGCCGCACTTCATCCCCGCCGCTTTCAGCTTCGCGGTGTACTCAGCCAGCTCCTGCCAGGTTTTTGGCGGCTGCTCCGGATCTAAACCGGCTTTTTTGAAGGCGTCTTTGTTGTAATACAGCACCGGCGTGGAGCTGTTAAACGGCTGGGACAGCAGGTGGCCGGTTCTGGAATCGGTGTAGTAACCCGCTACGGTCGGTACGAACTGGGATTCGTCAAAGTTAATGCCCGCCTCTTTGAACACCTCGTACACCGGCTTGATGGCTTTGGAGGCCATCATTGTCGCGGTGCCCACTTCATAAACCTGTAACAGCGCAGGCGCGTTACCGGTACGGAAGGCGGCGATGCCCGCGCTCAGGCTCTGCTCGTAGTTGCCTTTGTACACCGGCACAATTTTGTAATCCGGGTGGGTGTCGTTGAAACGCTGCGCCAGGGAGTCAACCTCTTTACCCAACTCCCCTTCCATGGAATGCCAGAACGGAATGGTGGTCACAGCCATTGCGTTTGTCGCAAAAGCCAGACCCAGTGCCAGACCCAAAGCTGTGTGTCGTAACGATGTCATTGTCATCTCTCTTATTGTGCCGGATGCGCGATATCACGCGTTTTATGCTCGCGAGGTAACATGACATGCTCGAATGACAGAAAAATAACTGTTTGTTTACAGATAAGTGACAGCCAGGCGTCAGGGGGATGATGGTTATGTGAAGGGGTGTAGTGGTTAAAAAAGCCGGGTGGCGGCTACGCCTTACCCGGCCTGGTCGATCCCTGTAGGCCCGGTAAGCGCAGCGCCACCGGGCAACACAGACGGCTTAGCCTCCGAGGTACGCACTCCGCACCGCCTCGTTCGCCAGCAGCGCGTCACCGGTATCGGAGAGCACCACGCGCCCGTTCTCCAGCACGTAGCCACGGTCGGCGAGCTTCAGCGCCTGGTTGGCGTTCTGCTCGACGAGGAAGATGGTCATCCCCTCTTTACGCAACTGCTCGATGGTGTCGAAGATCTGCTGGATAATGATCGGCGCAAGACCAAGCGACGGCTCGTCCAGCAGCAGCAGGCGCGGCTGGCTCATCAGCGCGCGGCCAATCGCCAGCATCTGCTGCTCGCCGCCGGACATGGTGCCCGCTCGCTGAATACGACGCTCCCACAGGCGCGGGAAGAGTTCGTACACCCACTTGATGCGGGTCTGGAATTCATCCCGATGGGCGAAGAAACCGCCCATCGCCAGGTTCTCTTCCACCGTCATGCGGGAGAATACGCGGCGCCCTTCCGGGACAATCGCCACCGCTTCACGCATGATCTTAGCCGTCTGCCAGTCGGTAATATCTTTGCCGTCAAACACAATCCGCCCGCTGGTGGCGCGCGGGTCGCCGCACAGGGTGCCGAGCAGCGTGGTTTTACCCGCGCCGTTGGCGCCAATCAGGGTGACGATTTCGCCCTGATTGATGTGCAGGCTGACGTCGTGCAGCGCCTGGATCTTGCCGTAGTGCGCGTTGACCTTGTCGAACGTTAACATCGCTTTTTCCATCTTATGCCTCACCAAGGTATGCGCGGATCACGTCCGGGTTGTTGCGGATCTCTTCCGGCGTGCCGTTTGCCAGCGGCGTGCCCTGGTTTACCACGTAGATACGGTCCGAAATGCCCATCACCAGCTTCATGTCATGCTCAATCAGCAGGATGGTGGTGTCGTGATGGTCGCGCAGCTCGGCAATCAGCTCGTCCAGCTCTTTGGTCTCTTTCGGATTGAGACCTGCCGCTGGTTCGTCGAGCATCAGGATCTCCGGCTGGGTCACCATGCAGCGCACGATCTCAAGGCGACGCTGATCCCCGTAAGCGAGGTTGCTCGCCTGACGGTTAGCGTGCTGGAGCAGGCCGATACGGTCGAGCCAGGTCGCGGCGCGGTCGAGCGCCTCCTCCTGCGTGCGGCGAAAGGCCGGGGTTTTCAGCAGGCCGGAGAACAGCCCGGTTTTCAGCTGCTGATGCTGTGCCACCAGCAGGTTCTCAATCACCGTCATCTCGCGGAACAGACGCACGTGCTGGAAGGTACGCACCACGCCCATGCGGGCAATCTGCTGGCCCGGCAGCCCTTCAAGGTGCTGGTCGCGCAGCATGATGGTGCCGCCCGTCGGCTTGTAGAAGCCGGTCAAACAGTTAAAGACCGTGGTTTTTCCCGCGCCGTTCGGGCCAATCAGGGAGACAATCTCTTTCTTGTGCAGATCCAGATTCACATTGTTGACCGCCAGCAGGCCGCCAAAGCGCATCATCAGGCCGTTAACGGATAATAAAGGCTTCATGCCTGCTCTCCTTTCGCCTGTGTGCGTTTCAGCTTCAGCTGTGGACGGGTCATCGGCAGCAGACCCTGCGGACGCCAGATCATCATCAGCACCATCAAACCACCCAGCATTAACATGCTGTATTCGTTAAAGTCGCGCATCAGCTCGCGGGAGACCACCAGCAGGATAGCCGCGAGGATCACGGCGAACTGCGAGCCCATTCCACCGAGCACCACAATCGCCAGCACAAAGGCGGATTCGGCAAAGGTGAACGATTCAGGGCTGACGAAGCCCTGACGTGCGGCAAACAGCGTCCCGGCGAAACCGGCAAACGCGGCGCTGATGGTAAATGCGGTCAGCTTGATGCGGGTCGGGTTCAGGCCCAGGGAGCGGCAGGCGATCTCATCTTCGCGCAGCGCTTCCCACGCGCGGCCCAGCGGCATGCGCAGCAGACGGTTGATCACGAACAGGGTAATCACCACCAGCAGCAGCGCCACCAGATAGAGCCAGATCACGCGGTCGGACGGATCGTACTTGATGCCAAAGAAATTGCTGAAGGTATCCCAGCCGCCTTCACGGGCGGTACGGCTGAACTCCAGGCCGAAGAAGGTCGGTTTCGGGATCTGGCTGATGCCGTTCGGACCGCCGGTCACTTCGGTATTGTTGAGCAGCAGAATACGGACGATTTCGCCGAAGCCTAAGGTCACAATCGCCAGATAGTCACCGCGCAGGCGCAGCACCGGGAAGCCGAGCAGGAAGCCCGCCGCGGCAGAGACCAGCCCCGCCAGCGGCAGACAGGTCCAGAAGCCGAGGCCGTAATAGTGGTTCAGCAGCGCGAAGGTGTACGCGCCGATGGCGTAGAACCCGCCGTAGCCCAGCACCAGCAGGCCAGACAGCCCCACCACCACGTTCAGACCCAGCCCCAGAATCACGTAGATCATGGTCAGGGTGGCAATATCCACCGTCCCGCGCGATACCATAAACGGCCACGCCACGGCAGCCACCAGCAGCGCCACCAGGAACAGCTTCTGTTTCACCGTTGTACCGTCGATCGCCGGCAGGACGAATTTCGGCCCGGAGACGTTTTTCAGCGTCTTCTGGAACAACGGACGCAACAGCTGGAACAAGAACACCACCGCGGTGCCGATAAACACCCACTGCCAGCGGATGTCGGGAGCGGTATCCACCACCAGCTTCGTGCCGTCCAGTCCTAACTGGACGCCCATAAAGACGCCCGCCAGCACGAAGAACATGGCCGCAGAGAGCAGCGCCATTGCAAAATGCATCGGTTTCATACTTTCTCTACCTCCGGACGGCCCAGAATACCGGTAGGCATGACCAGCAGAACCAGAATCAGCAGGGCAAACGACACCACGTCTTTATATTCTGTGCTCAGGTACGCCGAGGAGAGCGCTTCGGCCACGCCCAGGATCAGGCCGCCGATCATCGCGCCCGGAATGCTGCCGATGCCGCCCAGTACCGCCGCGGTGAAGGCTTTCATCCCGGCCAAAAAGCCGATGTACGGGTTGATTACGCCGTAGAACTGGCCGAGCAACACGCCAGCCACCGCCGCCATCGCTGCGCCGATCACGAAGGTCAGGGCAATCACGCGGTCGGTGTTAATCCCGAGCAGGCTCGCCATCTTCAGATCTTCCGCGCAGGCGCGGCAGGCGCGTCCCATGCGGGAGTAGCGGATGAACAGGGTCAGGGCCAGCATGGCAATAAAGGTCACAACCCAGATAACCAGCTGCATGGTGGTGATGGTGGCAGAGAAGTTTTCGCTGGCCCCTACAATCCACTGGCCGTTAAACAGGCTTGGCAGCGCTACGTCGCGTGAACCTTCGGTCAGGCTGACGTAGTTTTGCAGGAAAATGGACATACCGATGGCGGAGATCAGCGCGATCAGGCGTTTGGAGCTGCGCACCGGCCGGTAGGCCACCCGTTCAATACTCCAGCCGTAGGCGCTGGCGATCACAATCGCGCCGACAAACCCGGCGGCCACCAGCAGCCAGCTGCTGTCGATGCCCATCATCATCAGCGCGGCGATAATCATAAAGGAGACGTAGCTACCGATCATGTACACCTCGCCGTGGGCGAAGTTGATCATGCCGATAATGCCGTAAACCATCGTGTAGCCGATGGCGATCAGCGCGTAGGTGCTTCCCAGCGTGACGCCGTTAAACATCTGCTGCAAGAAGTAGAGAAACTGCTCGGACATAAGAAAACCTTTTTATACCCGCCCGGTGAGCCGGGCGGTGGGATGATTATTTGGCGACCGAGGAAGACCCGTCGGCGTGCCACTTAAAGACACCAAACTCAAATCCCTTCAGATCGCCTTTCTCATCCCAGTTCAGCGGCCCAATCACGGTGTTCGCCCCGTGTGCTTTTAAATCTTTCACCAGGTCCAGCGGCTCTTTACTGCCGGTACGGTCCAGCGCGGTGGCCAGAGACTGCACGGCCGCGTAGGTGATCCAGACGTACGGACCGCTCGGATCTTTCTTCTGCGTCTTGAGCGCATCCACGATAGCCTTATTCGCCGGATCCTGGTCATAGCGTTTTGGCATCGTCACCAGCATGCCTTCGGCAGAATCGCCCGCGATGTTGGACAGGGAGGCATTACCGACGCCCTCTGGCCCCATAAACTGGGTTTTCAGGCCGGTGGCGCGCGCCTGGCGCAGCATCTGCCCCATTTCCGGGTAGTAGCCGCCGTAGTAAACGAAGTCGATATTCTCTTTTTGCAGGCGGGCGATCAGCGCGGAGAAGTCTTTCTCACCAGCGGTAATGCCGTCGAAGAAGACGATGTTTGCGCCGCCTTTTTTCAGGCCATCCTGCACGGAACGCGCCAGGCCTTCGCCGTACTGCTGCTTATCATGAATGATGGCGATACGCTGCGGCTTAACGGTTTCGAGGATGTATTTGGCGGCGGTTGGCCCCTGAGAGGAGTCCAGACCGGCGGTACGCATGATGTGCTGGTAGCCGCGCTGGGTCAGTTCCGGGTTGGTGGCACCCGGGGTGATCATCAGAATGCCTTCGTCTTCGTAGATATCAGACGCAGGCTGCGTGGAGGAAGAACACAGGTGCCCGATGACGTACTGGATACCGTCGTTAACGATTTTGTTGGCGACCGCGACGGCCTGTTTAGGATCGCAGGCGTCGTCATACTCCACGCCTACCAGCTTGTCACCTTTGATGCCGCCTTTGGCGTTGATATCTTTGATGGCCTGACGCGCGCCGTTGAACTCCATGTCACCCCACTGGGCAACAGGGCCGGACATCGCCCCCACTACCGCAACTTTAATGTCGTCTGCCATAGCGGCATGCGAGATCGACAGTGCGACCATCCCCGCGATTAACGTCTTCGCGTTCCTTTTCATCTCTGAATCCCCATTCGTGATGTCATGTTTATATTTTGTTTTATTATGGTTAAAAAGCATTCTGTACTTTTAATGAACAACGCTATTTTTACCAGTGCCCTTAATGGTTTAGCGCAGTTTTTTGTCAAAAACCAGACTAAAATCTCTATTTTTCAGGCGATTAAGCAAAGATAATATTCTGAAATCAGGCGGAGATAAACAAATAAAAGCGCGGTTTGCAGCATAAAATAACGGTACAAAGCGCCGAATAAATCACTGCCCTTCAGGTTAAAATTCTGCTTATTTTTCGATCCATGTGTTTTCAAACTGCCCATCGCGCTGCCAAAAAACTAATCACCTGGTAAATGGGAAGAAAAAGAGAAAGCGCCTGAGCAAATAAATTGAGTACACTGGCCCTACTCTTTTTGATTTGGACAAGCAGCTAATGAAACTGACTATCGTGCGTCTGGTGACCTTTAGCGACCAGGATCGTATCGACCTGGGCAAGATCTGGCCGGAATATTCCCCTTCATCGCTGGCCGTCGATGAAAACCACCGCATCTATGCCGCGCGTTTTAATGAACGTCTGCTGGCCGCCGTCCGCGTAACGCTGAGCGGCACGGAAGGGGCGCTGGACTCCCTGCGCGTGCGCGACGTGACCCGTCGTCGCGGGGTCGGGCAGTATTTGATTGAAGAGGTGATCCGCGAAAACCCGAGCGTAACCTCCTGGTGGATGGCCGACGTGGGCGTAGAGGATCGCGGCGTGATGGCGGCGTTTATGCAGGCGTTAGGGTTTACGGCGCAGGCGAACGGGTGGGAGAAGCGCTAAAAGAAAGCCGGGTGGCGGCTGCGAGGTGCTCATTGTAGGCCCGGCAAGCGAAGCGCCACCGGGCAAAAGAGGGCTGAGCGGGCTGATGCCCTCACCCCGGCCCTCTCCCACGGGGAGAGGGAGAAAACATTAAAAAAGGCAACTTGCGTTGCCTTTTTACGTTTATTTTGCGTCAGTCGCCGTGCCGTTGGCATGCCAGTCAAACACGCCGAACTCGAAGCCCTTCAAATCGCCCTTCTCATCCCAGGACAGCGGCCCCATCACGGTTTCCACCGAGTTCGCTTTCAGCCAGGTGGCAATCTCCGCCGGATCGGCTGACTGGTTCAGGCCCGCTTGCAGAGACTGCAACGCTGCGTAGGTGGTCCAGACGAACGCACCACTTGGATCCTGTTTCTTCGCCTTGATGGCATCGACAACAGGTTTGTTCGCAGGCACCTGGTCGTAGTTCTTCGGTTTGGTCACCAGCAGCCCTTCAGCGGATTCACCCGCGATATTAGACAGGGAAACGTTCGCGACACCTTCTGGCCCCATGAACTGCGTCTTCAGACCCGCCGCACGCGCCTGGCGCAGGATCTGCCCCATTTCCGGGTGGTAGCCGCCGTAGTAAACGAAATCGATATTTTCTTTCTTCAGACGCGCGACCAGGGTCGAGAAGTCTTTCTCACCGGCGGTGATACCGTCAAAGAACACCACGTTGGCGTTCGCTTTTTTCAGGTTATCCTGCACCGCACGGGCCAGGCCTTCGCCGTACTGCTGTTTGTCATGAACAATCGCGATGCGCTGCGGCTTCACTTTTTCCACGATATATTTCGCGGCGGTTGGCCCCTGATCGGAGTCCAGACCGGTGGTACGCAGGATCAGCTTATAGCCGCGCGCGGTCAGCTCTGGCGCCGTCGCGGCCGGCGTGATCATCAGAATGCCTTCGTCTTCGTAGATGTCAGACGCGGGCTGGGTGGAAGAGGAGCACAGGTGACCAATAACGTATTTGATCCCGTCGTTTACCACTTTGTTCGCCACCGCGACCGCCTGTTTCGGGTCACAGGCATCGTCATATTTTACGATTTGCAGCTTTTCGCCCTTGATGCCGCCCTTAGCATTAATGTCTGCAACCGCCTGTTCCGCGCCGGTAAATTCCTGGTCGCCGTACTGTGCTACCGGACCGGACATCGCGCCCACCACGGCCACTTTAATATCGGCCTGCGCCATAGTGCTGAATGCCAACGCGATACATCCTGCCAGTAACGCTTTACCCTTCATGTTCATCCTGAGATTCCCCATTATTATGGTTATAACGATTGTTGTGATGTTGTTGTGTAGCGCTTTATTTCAATTATAGGCGTGCTGTTCGCGCTTTTTCAGCATACTCTGCTAAAACATACCCCATTTTTATGTTTTTGGAATAGCTAATTTGAAATGAAAATATGATAAGCCCGACCGTCATTTCAGCCGGGCTTTTGGCTTTATCGTGTCAGCGAGGCGGAAATAATATCCAGCGCTTTACGGAACTGCGCTTCGGGGATGGTGAGCGGGTAGAGGAAGCGAATAACGTTGCCGTAAACGCCGCAGCTCAAAAGCAGCAGCCCTTCGTTCAACGCGCGCTCCTGAACCTGACGGGTAAATTCGGGCGACGGCTGTCCGGTTTGCGGATCGGTAAATTCTACCGCCACCATCGAGCCCTGCCCACGGATATCGGCGATATACGGACAGCCATCCTTCGCTTTATTCAGCACCTCGACCAGATGATGCCCGAGATGCGCCGCGCGGGTGCAGAGATCGTCCTCGTCAATCACATCCAGCACCGCATGGGCCGCCGCAATCGCCAGCGGGTTACCCGCGTAGGTTCCGCCCAGCCCGCCCGGGGCGGGCGCATCCATCACCTCCGCCCGGCCAGAGACGGCAGAGAGCGGCATCCCGCCCGCCAGGCTTTTCGCCATGGTGATCAGATCGGGCTTCACGCAGTGGTTTTCCATGGAGAACAGCTTGCCGGTACGGGCGAAGCCGGTTTGCACTTCGTCGGCAATCAGTAAAATCCCGTGGGTATCGCACAGGGCACGCAGCGCCTGCATAAAATCAGCGGGCGCGACGTTGAACCCGCCCTCGCCCTGAACCGGTTCAATAATGATTGCCGCCACCTGATCGGGCGCGATATCGGCTTTGAAGATGCGCTCCAGGCTTTTTAGCGCTTCGGCGGTACTAACCCCGTGCAGGCTGTTGGGGAATTGCGCGTGGTACACCGAGCCGGGGAACGGGCCGAAGCCGAGCTTATAGGGCGCCACTTTGCCGGTCATCGCCATGGTCATAAAGGTACGGCCGTGGAACGCGCCGCCGAAGGTGATAAGGCCGGGACGTCTGGTGTACGCGCGGGCGATTTTCACCGCGTTTTCGACCGCTTCCGCCCCCGTTGAGAAGAAGGCGGTTTTGGCTGGCCCCTCTATGGGTACGCGCTGGTTGATGCGCTCGGCAAGCGCCACATAACCTTCATAGGGGACGATTTGATAAGCGGTATGGGTAAAGGCGTGAAGCTGTTTTTCGATGGCGGCGATAACTTTAGGATGGCGATGCCCGGTATTCAGCACGGCGATCCCGGCGGCAAAATCAATATACTCGTTACCTTCCACGTCCCACACCGTGGCGTTTTCGGCTTTATCGGCATAGAAGTTACACATGACGCCGATACCGCGCGGCGTCGCCTGTAAACGCCGGTCGTTCAGTTCGTTATTTTTCACCCTGTCACCCTCTGAAAGTCGCCTGCTTAGCGCATCAGTAAGTGTTTGCCAGGGGGAAGAAATTCGCCAGAGCGGGCGCTAAAAAAACAAAACCCCCGAATTTGCATTCGAGGGTTCTCGGTGTACTTCGCGGAAATTACGCTTCGATAGCGGCGCGAAGTTTTTTCATGGCGTTTTTCTCAAGCTGACGCACACGTTCAGCGGAGACGCCGTAGCGGTCGGCCAGTTCCTGCAACGTGGACTTGTTATCTTCGTCCAGCCAGCGGGCACGAATAATATCCTGGCTACGCTCGTCGAGGCCTTCCATCGCGAAGGTCAGCTTGTTCGCCGCCTGGTCTTCCCAGTTATCCTCTTCAATGCCGTCAGCAAAGTTAGAGGTTTTGTCCTGTAGATACAGAACCGGGGCCATCGGCTGGCTGTCGGACGCGTCATCGTCGGCAGACATATCAAACGTCATGTCCTGCGCGGCCATACGGGATTCCATCTCGCGGACGTCTTTGCTGGAAACGCCCAGCTCGCGCGCCACCATTTCCACTTCATCCTGATTGAACCAGCCCAGACGCTGCTTGGTTTTACGCAGGTTGAAGAACAGTTTGCGCTGCGCTTTCGTCGTGGCGACTTTCACAATACGCCAGTTACGCAGGACGTATTCGTGAATTTCCGCTTTGATCCAGTGCACGGCGAAGGAGACGAGTCGCACACCCACTTCCGGGTTAAAGCGACGTACCGCCTTCATCAGGCCAATGTTACCTTCCTGAATCAGGTCCGCCTGCGGCAGGCCGTAGCCCGCATAATTACGAGCAACGTGAACAACAAAGCGCAGGTGAGACAGGATCAGCGTTTTAGCTGCTTCCAGATCGCCCTGGTAATGCAGCTTTTCAGCAAGCTCCTTTTCTTCCTCAGCCGTTAACATCGGCCAGGTGTTCGCAGCCCGGATGTAAGATTCCAGGTTACCAACAGGGGCTAAAGCTAAAGTTTGCATTTCTTTGGTCATTCATTCCTCTCAATGTTTCTTCTGGTCCAGGTTGTCCCCGTCAGGCAACAACCATGCCAAAGCGTTTGAGCAACGAGATTAGCATTCACTCTTTTATCAGACAGTGATTTTATCCACAAGTTCCAGGTGCAACAGTGAATAAATTACGCACAAAATGTGACATGAAGATGATTACAGGGGAAGAGACAACAGGGACGCTTTCCCTGCAAGCGAACATCTCGGTGCAGGGAAAGATTATATCACGCTTTTATTAGTCGGGAGTAAAGTGGCGTAAATGTTGAACCGTTGCCAGCCATGCCGCCACCCAGCCGATCATGGAGCACACCAGCAGCAACAGCAGGCACTCATCTAACCCTAAGCCACTGATATCAAACTTAGTTCCGAAAACCTGCGCCACTTCAGTCACGGCAGACGACAGCCGCATCACCAAAATTTCTGACAATATCAATGAAAGAAATGCACCAGAAAAACCTAATAACGCGCCGCCGTAAAGGAACGGGCGGAGGATGAAACCATCCGTTGCGCCAATCAGTTTCTGCACGTTGATGGTATCGCGACGGGCGAAGATGCTCAGGCGCACGCTATTACCGATGACGAGGAACACCGCCGCCACCATCAGCACGCCGATCATCGCCGACACGCGTCCTACCAGCCCGGTCAGGGCGGCAAGACGGGCAAACCAGCTGTCGTCCATGCGCACTTCATCAATCCCGTTAATGCGGGTAATGCGGTCGCGCAGGGTGTTGAGCGAATCCGTGCCCTGGAAATCGAGTTTCGGGATCACCACCGCCACCGCGGGCAGCGGGTTCTCTTCAAGCATATCCAGCGCGCCGCCGAATCCGGACCAGTTGCGGAACTCACCCAGCGCTTCATCGCGGGAAAGATAGTTCACCTTCTCCACGCCCTGCTCGGCCTGAATCTGCCCCACCACCTGAGCCGCCGCGTTATCGTCGAGGGCTTTATCCAGATAAACGGTGATCTGCGGCGACGGATAGTACTGGGACGCCGCCTGGTTTACGTTTTTGTAAACCATGTAGCAGACGCTGGGCAGCGTCAGGGAGATGGCAATCACCATCACCGTCAGGAACGTCGCCAGCGGTTTGCTTTTCAGATCCTGCAACGCGCCCTGGAAGGCGTACCGCACCTGCTCGTTAAAGACGTTGGTTTTGCGGGAGTTCGGTTTCGGTGCCGCTTTGGCACGCTTAGGCGCATTGCGATTGCCGTCCCCGCCGCCCTGAGGCTTGCGGAAACGGTCAAACCGGTTGCTGAACTGCCGAATCTGGTTCATTGCATCACGCTTATTCACCGTGGCCTCCGTGCAAATGCCCGTCGCTCAGGGTCAGCATGCGGTACGAACGGCGGGAGATCAGCCCCATGTCGTGCGTCGCCATCAGTACCGTGACCCCCACGCGGTTAAATTCCTCAAACAGACGCAGGATCCCTTCAGAGAGGGCATCGTCCAGGTTACCGGTCGGTTCATCCGCCAGCAAAACGGCAGGCTTGTTCACTACCGCGCGGGCGATACCCACGCGCTGCTGCTCACCGCCGGAGAGCTGGATCGGGAAGTTCTTCGCTTTGTCCAGCAGCCCGACCTTATCCAGCGCCGCCGAAACGCGACGGCGGATATCATCGTAACTGGCGCCAGCAATAATCAGCGGGATCGCGACGTTATCGAAAACCGTGCGATCCATCAGCAGGTGGTGATCCTGGAAAATCATGCCAATCTGACGACGCAGGAACGGCACTTCACGGTTCTTAAGACGGCTAATTTCATGGCCGCTGAACCAGATTTTCCCGGCGCTTGGCCGCTCGATCCCACAGATCAGCTTGAGCAGGGTACTTTTCCCCGCGCCGGAATGGCCGGTCAGGAATGCCATCTCGCCTGGCTGGAGGTGGAATGTCACCCCCTGTAGCGCTTGTCTCCCGCCGAGATAGGCCTTGCTGACGTGTTCAAAGCGAATCATTGTTAGTCCTCTCGGGCAAATAGTGCCTCAATAAAGTCGTCCGCTTTAAACGGACGTAAATCCTCAATACGCTCGCCCACACCGATGTAACGGATAGGAATGCCGAACTGGTCGGCCACGGAGAAGATCACCCCGCCTTTCGCGGTCCCGTCCAGCTTGGTCAGCGCGATCCCGGTCAGTCCTACCGCTTCATGGAACAGTTTCGCCTGGCTGATGGCGTTCTGTCCGGTGCTGGCGTCGATAGTCAGCATAATTTCATGCGGTGCATCTTCGTCCAGCTTCTTCATGACGCGAACGATTTTCTTCAGCTCTTCCATCAGGTGCGATTTGTTCTGCAAACGCCCTGCGGTATCCGCAATCAGCACGTCCACGTTACGCGACTTCGCCGCCTGGATGGCATCGAAAATCACGGACGCGGAATCCGCGCCGGTGTGCTGAGCAATAACCGGAATATTGTTGCGCTGGCCCCACACCTGAAGCTGTTCCACCGCTGCCGCACGGAAGGTATCGCCCGCCGCCAGCATCACCGATTTGCCCTGCTGCTCAAACTGGCGCGCCAGCTTGCCGATGGTGGTGGTTTTGCCCACGCCGTTGACGCCAACCATCAGGATAACAAACGGCATTTTGCCTTCAATATTAAGCGGTTCGTCAACTTTTGCGAGAATTTCACCCATCTCGTCTTTCAGCAGGCCGTACAGCGCCTCGGCGTCACGCAGCTGTTTGCGGCTCGCCCCTTCGGTCAGGTTGGCGATGATCTTCCGGGTGGTTTCCACGCCCACGTCCGCAATCAGCAGCTGCTCTTCCAGCTCCTCAAACAGATCGTCGTCGATCTTTTTGCCGCGGAACAGACTGATAAATCCGGAACCTAAATTTTCTTTGGTTTTGAGCAGGCTGCGCTTCAGGCGCGCGAAGAAACCTTCTTTAGTCGGTTTTTCTTGCTCCTGAACGATCTCTTCTTCGGCCTGCGCTTCCACCGGCACGACGATGACCGCTTCTTCAGCCGCTTCCGCCGCCAGCGCCTGGGCTTCCAGCTCTTCGTCGGTCAGCTCTGGCTCAAGGGCCGCTTCTTCTTCCACCGCCTCAACAATTTCAACGGTTTCCGCTTCGGCCTGCCACTCTTCGGCAGAAACCTCTTCAGCTTTCACCTCTTCCGGCAGCGGCAGCTCTTCGTGTTCGATAGTGGCCTGCGGCGCTTCGTTAAGGGTTTCAACGATAACCGGCTCTGGTTTTTCGCTCTCCTGAACCTGTTCAGTAACCTCAACCACCTCTTCGGCAAAGGATTCAATCTCTTCTTTGCTGTGGGCTGGCTCTTCCGCTTCGACAACCGCAGCGGTTTCGACAGGCGTTTCAGGCTGTGACGGCTCTTCTACAACCTGCTGTTCTTCGGTTTTCTGTTCTGTTTCTTGCTCTTTTTCACCGAAACCCAACCAGGAAAAGAAGCCACGTTTTTTTTGTTTTGCCATCTGCGACTACACTCCTCGCGGCGCTATATACAGGGAAGCTAAAAAAATGATGAAATAGTCTAACACTTTACTTAATTGACATCACCGCCCGCAATCGCAGGGCAATGGTTAACAGAGCTTTCCTGAGATGAAGAAACCCACCCGCGCCCCGGCCGGTCAAATTCGCATTATCGGCGGTCAGTGGCGAGGCCGGAAATTACCGGTGCCGGACAGCCCCGGTTTACGCCCCACCACGGACCGCGTTCGCGAGACGCTGTTTAACTGGCTCGCCCCGTCTATGGTAGACGCCAACTGCCTGGACTGCTTCGCCGGAAGCGGTGCATTGGGGCTGGAAGCGCTGTCGCGTTATGCCGCCAGCGCCACGCTGCTGGAGATGGAGCGCGGCGTCGCACAGACATTGCAGCAAAATCTGGCTACGCTGAAGGCAACCAACGCGAAAGTGGTGAATACCAACACGCTGAGCTTCCTCGCCCAACAGGGGACGCCGTTCAACGTGGTGTTTGTTGACCCGCCGTTCCGTAAAGGGCTGCTGGAAGAGACATTATCGTTGCTGGAAAAAAATGGCTGGCTGGCAGACGACGCGCTGATTTACGTTGAAAGCGAAGTGGAAAATGGCCTGCCGCCCGTTCCCGTTCACTGGGATCTGCACCGCGAGAAGGTCGCCGGCCAGGTGGCTTATCGTCTGTATCACCGTCAGGCACAAGGAGGATCCGATGCCAGTACTGATTAACGTAGGGCGCGTGCTGATGCTGGGCGTCTGGGCATTTTTGATTTTGAATCTGGTGCACCCGTTCCCGCGTCCGCTGAATATCTTTATTAACGTGGCGCTGATTTTTACCGCGTTCATGCATGCCTTGCAGATGGTGATGCTGAAAAACGGTCTGCCGAAAGATGGCCCACCGATGACCGGCTGGCAGCAGCTGCGGGTGTTTATTTTCGGCGTGTTTGAGCTGCTGGTGTGGATGAAGAAGTTTAAGGCGCTGGTGAAGAAGTAGGCCCCTCACCCTAACCCTCTCCCAAGGGGAGAGGGGACGATTACACCCTCTCCCCTTGGGAGAGGGCCGGGGTGAGGGGAAAACTACAGCTCCGGTTCAAATCCTTCAAACCGCGACCCTTTGTAACTCAGCGTGCCTTTCTCCCCCACCGTCAGCTGGTGGTACTGCTGCGCCTCCAGGCGGAAGGTCATCTCCAGCCCGCCGGTTTCCGGCTTAAAGCTCGCTTCATAGCGCATCGTTGTGCCCGCTGGCGTCACCTGCTGCTGGCGGGAGCGGCGGTCGTTAAGCGGCTTCTCACGCTTGTTCGTCACCACCACGCGCTTTTGCATCAGCGGCGCGGCGTCATTGTCGGCCTTCTCACGGCGCTGCTGCACGAAGCGAAACGAGGCGGCAATGACGATAATCGCCACCACGATAATGAAAAACAGCGGCATCTTGCTCATTGAAAAATCCCATCAGATTATGCGGAATTCAGGATACCTCGCATGCCCCGGCATTGCCAAACGCCCGCTCGCGTCACTACACTGGATCAGGAACTGATCATTCAGCCTCAACAGTTACAGGGAGTTAATATGCTTTGGTCATTTATCGCTGTCTGTTTTTCCGCATGGCTTTACGTCGATGCGTCTTACCGTGGCCCAGCCTGGCAGCGCTGGTTGTTTAAACCCGTCACGCTATTACTCCTGCTGTTGCTTGCCTGGCAGGCCCCGATGTTTAACGCCGTTAGCTATCTTGTCCTCGCGGGGCTGTGTGCTTCCCTGATTGGCGATGCCTTAACCCTGCTGCCGCGCCAGCGCCTGCTGTACGCCGTGGGGGCGTTCTTCCTGTCGCATCTGCTCTATACCATCTACTTTGCCAGCCAGATGACGCTCTCCTTCTTCTGGCCGCTGCCGCTGGTGCTGCTGGTGATTGGCGCCCTGCTGATCGCGGTGATCTGGTCGCGTCTGGAAGAGATGCGTCTCCCGGTCTGTACGTTTATCGCCATGACGCTGGTGATGGTGTGGCTGGCGGGCGAGCTGTGGTTCTTCCGTCCGACCGCTCCGGCAATGTCTGCGTTCTTCGGTGCCGCACTGTTGCTGTTGGGTAATATCGTCTGGCTGGGCAGCCACTATCGTCGCCGCTTCCGTGCGGATAATGCGATTTCCGCCGCCTGTTACTTTGCCGGACACTTCCTGATTGTGCGTTCGCTGTATATCTAAATAACGCTTGACTCTGGAGTCGACTCCAGAGTGTATGCTGCGGTTAATGAGAAAATTATCATTACCGGAGACTGCCATGTCGACTCCAGAAATACCTAAAAAAGTTCCCCAATTCTCGGCACTTAAGCTCAGCCCGGTTCCGCCAAAAGAGGACTGCTGCTGCGAGGGCGCGTGCGAAACCCGGACCGAAGCGCTGCCTGAAAACGGCAATCACTACAGCTGGGTGGTCAACGGCATGGACTGCGCGGCCTGCGCCCGCAAAGTGGAAAATGCGGTGAAGCAGGTGCCGGGTGTGAAACACGTTCAGGTGCTGTTCGCTACCGAAAAGCTGCTGGTCAGCGCCGAAAACGACGTCAGCAGACAGGTTGAAGCCGCCGTCAGCAAAGCGGGTTATACCCTGCGCAGCGAAACGGCGCTCGCAGAAAAAACGTCCCCGCTAAAAGAAAATCTGCCGCTCATTACCCTCATCATCATGATGGCCCTGAGCTGGGGGCTGGAGCAAATCAACCACCCGTTCGGCAACCTGGCGTTTATCGCCACCACGCTGGTTGGCCTGTTCCCTATTGCGCGTCAGGCGCTGCGTCTGATGAGAAGCGGCAGCTGGTTTGCCATCGAAACGCTGATGAGCGTGGCGGCTATCGGGGCGCTGTTTATTGGCGCGACGGCCGAAGCGGCGATGGTGCTGCTGCTGTTCTTAATTGGCGAACGCCTTGAGGGCTGGGCGGCGAGCCGGGCGCGTAAAGGGGTGAGCGCGCTGATGGCGCTGAAGCCGGAAACCGCCACGCGGGTTATTCGTGGTCAGCGTGAAACGGTCGCCATCAATACCCTGCGCCCGGGCGACGTGATTGAAGTGCCCGCAGGCGGACGTCTGCCAGCCGATGGGGCCCTCATTACCGCCACCGCGAGCTTTGACGAAAGCGCCCTGACCGGGGAATCCATCCCGGTAGCGCGCGCGGCAGGTGAAAAGGTGCCTGCGGGCGCCACCAGCGTCGACCGACTGGTGCTGCTGACGGTCCTTTCCGAACCGGGCGACAGCGCCATCGACCGCATCCTCAGGCTGATAGAAGAAGCCGAGGAGCGCCGCGCGCCAGTAGAACGCTTTATCGATCGCTTCAGCCGGATTTACACCCCCGCCATCATGCTGGTGGCGCTGCTGGTCACCGTCGTCCCGCCGCTGTTCTTCGGCGCGCCGTGGGAGGGCTGGATTTACAAAGGGCTGACGCTGCTGCTGATCGGCTGTCCGTGTGCGCTGGTGATCTCCACCCCGGCGGCGATTACCTCAGGGCTGGCGGCGGCGGCACGTCGCGGGGCGCTGATTAAGGGCGGCGCGGCGCTGGAACAGCTGAGCCAGGTTCAGCACATCGCCTTCGATAAAACCGGCACGCTGACCGTCGGCAAGCCGCAGGTGACCGGCGTGTATCCGCAGGACATCAGTGAAGACGCCCTGCTGACGCTGGCCGCTGCCGTGGAGCAGGGCTCCACCCACCCTCTGGCGCAGGCGATTGTGCGTGAAGCGAAGGGGCGCGGGCTGACCATCCCTCCGGCAACCGCCCAGCGAGCGCTGGTCGGGTCAGGGATTGAGGCTGTGGTCGAAGGCAAAAAAGTGCTGATCGCCGCGGCAGGCGCGTTCCCGAATCCACAGGTTGAGGCATTAGAGCAGGCCGGGCAGACGGTCGTTGCCGTGATGCAGGGCGGTGTACCGATGGGCATGCTGGCGCTGCGCGACACCCTGCGTGACGATGCGAAAGACGCCGTCGACGCGCTGCACAAGCTGGGGGTACAGGGCGTGATCCTGACCGGTGATAACCCGCGCGCGGCGGCGGCGATTGCCGGCGAGCTGGGGCTGGAGTTTAAGGCCGGATTGTTGCCTGTGGATAAAGTCAGCGCGGTAACCGAGCTGAACGGTCATGCCCCGCTGGCGATGGTCGGGGACGGGATAAACGATGCCCCGGCAATGAAGGCTTCCACCATCGGCATTGCGATGGGCAGCGGCACCGACGTGGCGCTGGAGACCGCCGACGCGGCGCTGACGCACAACCGCCTGACCGGGCTGGCGCAGATGATAGATCTTGCGCGGGCGACGCGGGCCAATATTCGGCAGAACATCGGCATTGCGCTGGGTCTGAAGGGGATTTTCCTGGTCACCACGCTGCTCGGCATGACCGGACTGTGGCTGGCGGTACTGGCGGATACGGGGGCGACGGTGCTGGTGACGGCGAACGCGTTGCGGCTGTTGCGCCGTCGGTAAAAATGCCCGGTGGCGGCTACGCCTTACCGGGCCTACAACATCTCCGAACCGTAACCGTAGGCCGGGTAAGGCGTAGCCGCCACCCGGCATAAAACGGCGTCACTGCATCCCTAGCACCCCCGGCAACCACAATGATATCGCCGGGATGTACGTCACCATCCCCAGCACCACCAGCAACATACCGTAAAACGGCAGCATCGCCCGCACCACGTGCTCGATCTTCTGCTTACTCACCGCGCTCGCCACGAACAGCACCGACCCGACCGGCGGCGTGATCAGCCCAATCCCCAGGTTCACCATCATGATCATCCCGAAATGCACCGGATCGATCCCCAGCGAGTTGGTCACCGGCAGCAGCACCGGGGTCAGGATCAGGATGATCGGCGCCATGTCCATCAGCGTGCCAATCAGCAGCAGCATGATGTTGAGGTACATCAGGATCACGTATTTGTTATCGGACAGCGACGTGAAGAATTCGGTGATGCGCATCGGCAGCTGCATGTAGGTCATTACCGCGCCAAACGCCGCGGCAAAGCCAATCAAAATCATCACGATGGTGACGGTTTTCACCGTGCGACACATTAGCTTCGGCAGTTCATTCCACTTGTAATCGCGGTAAATGAACATGGTGACGAAGAACGCCCACAGGCAGGCCACGGCGGCAGATTCGGTCGCCGTGAATATCCCGGACAAGATCCCGCCGAGGATAATCACCACCGTCATCAGCCCCCACAGAGCATCGAGCATGATTTTCAGCGCCTGCCTGAACGGGATTTTGTCCCCCTTCGGATAGCCGCGCTTGCGGGCGAAGCACAGGCAGAGCACCATCAGGCTCACGCCCAGCAGCAGGCCCGGCAGCACGCCCGCGATAAACAGCGTGGCGATGGAAACCGTTCCCCCTGCCGCCAGGGAGTAAATCACCGAGTTGTGGCTGGGCGGGATCAGGATCGCCTGCACCGACCCGCTGGCCGTCACCGCCGCCGCGTATTCGCGCGGATAGCCCTTCTTCTCCATCTCCGGGATCATCACGCTGCCGATAGACGCCGTATCCGCCACCGACGAGCCGGAAATCGCGCCGAAGAACGTTGATGCCACGATGTTCACCAGCGACAGCCCGCCGCGAATAAAGCCGACAAAAACGTACGCGAAGTTGACCAGCCGTCGGGCAATGCCCCCTTCCGCCATGATCGCCCCGGCAAGAATGAAGAACGGGATCGCCAGCAGGGTAAATTTATTCACCCCGCTGGTGATCTGGATCATCAGCGCCTCCAGCGGCAGGTCAATCCACAGCGCGCCCGCCACGGCGCTTAAGCCGACGGCGAAGGCCACCGGCATCCCCAGCGCCAGCAAAATGGCGAGGGTGAATAACAAAACAAACGCATCCATTGTTCACCCCTTAACTGTGATTGCCGATCAGCACGACCGGACGGTTTTCCTGCGAGCCAAACAGCAGGCGTTCAAGCACAAACAGGATCAAAATGGCCGATCCGACAGGTAGCGGCAGATAGCTTTCGCCGGAGGTCAGAAGCGGAAACTCCGCCACCGGCTGCTCCCACAGCTCGACGCACAGCCAGTAGCTGTACCAGCACATCAGGCCTGAAATCATCAGCATCAGCAGATCCACCATCCGCGCGCACACTCTTTGCAGCGACGCGGGCAGGCGGTCGGTGAGCATGTTGACCGCAATATGCGACCCGGCGCGGTAGCTCACCGCCGCGCCGATAAAGGTAAACGTCACCATGCAGATAATGGCGATCGGCTCCGGCCAGGATTCGCCGCGATTAAGCACGTAGCGTGAAAAAATGCCGATGGGGATGACAATCGTCATCACCAACAGCGAAATACCCGCCACCGCCATGGCGAACAGATACAGACGGTCCATCCACTTCAGGTAGAGTTCGGACATACGTACTCCGGTTTACTGGACGTCAGCGATGGCTTTCATCAGATCCTGATGCTTATCGCCATACTGCGCGCGCACCGGCTCTGTCGCCTTGATAAACACCGTTTTATCGATGTCGTGGAACTGCACCCCGCCGGCCTTCATTTTCGCCAGCGCCTGGTCGTTATACGCATTCCACAGCTTGCGCTGCTCGAACTGCGCTTCGCGGGCCAGCGCCAGGATCTTTTGCTGTTCGTCAGCGCTGAGCTTGTCCCATTTCACTTTGGAATAGAGCAGCATTTCCGGGGTGATGAAGTGGCCGCTCAGCGTGTAGTTTTTGGCGACCGGCATATAGTTGTGGGCGATAAAGGTTGGCGGGTTGTTCTCCGCGCCGTCGATCACCCCGGTCTGCATGCCGCTGTAAACCTCGCTGACGCCCATCGCCACCGAGTTCGCCCCCATCGCTTTCAGCGTGGCCAGCGCCACCGGGCTGCCCTGCACGCGGATTTTCTTCCCTTTCAGATCGTCCGGTTTGACGATCGGCTCTTTGGTGATCAGGTTACGGGTGCCGGAATCCATCCAGCCAAGGAAGACCAGACGCGATTTCGGGTTGGCGGTGAGTTTGTCGCCGATCTGCTTGCCGATATCCCCGTCGATCACCTTGTGCATGTGGTCTTCATCGCGGAATACGTAGGGCAGCGTAAACACTTCGATATCCGGCAGAATGGCAGCCACCGGCGCCATAGAGACGCGGATCATGTCGATCGCCCCCATCTGCGCCTGCTCAATCATCTGCTTTTCATCCCCCAGCACGCCGCCGGGGAAGACCTTAATCTCCAGCTTGCCATCGGTTTGTTGTTTGAGTTTTTCACCCATGTGCTGAACCGCCACCACGTTCGGGTAGCCTTCGGGATGCACATCGGCGGCTTTGATGGTCTGGGCAGAAACGGAGCAGGCAAAAGCAGACAGGCACAGCGCGGCCAGTAACGGCTTGAGGGTCGTTTTCATTGAGTCAACTCCAGGGTAGTGAGATAAGCGTTAAAACGATGTTTTAGTTTTTGACGCTTAAAAATTAGACTACGGCTGGAAAAGGGAGGGTGAAGCGCCTCACAAAAGCGCGAAATTTTGAAACGATGGTTCGAAATTGTGATGAGTACTTGTCGGGTGGCGGCTGCGCCTTACCCGACCTACTACACCCGTAGGCCCGTGCAAGCGAAGCGCCGCCGGGCGTCAGGCCGCACTTACCCCTTACGAATCAAATACCGGTACGGCAAGGTCTCGGTTTGCTGCGCCACCAGTTCATGTTCCATAAAGGTACAAAAGCCGGGGATATCACGGGTGGTAGCCGGGTCGTCAGCGACGATCAGCAGCGTTTCGCCGGTCTGCATGTTGCGCACGGTTTTGCGCACCATCATTACCGGCTCCGGGCAGCGGAGGCCCTGAGCATCAAGCGTGTGGTCTGGGCTGGAAAACAGGTCGGTCATTTTCTTCTCGTTCAGGTAAAAACGGCTGTAGTTTACGCCCCGCTATCGCCAATGCAAACCAGGTTAACGATTGCGTGAAAATTAGCCATTGCAAAGTGTCGTCAAAGCAGTATCATGCGGCGGCTTTATTGGGTTCCCTCACCCCAAATATTAATCAAAAAGGTACAATATGAACTCCTTTACACAATCGCAGCGCGTCAAGGCGTTGTTCTGGCTTTCGCTATTTCATCTGCTGGTGATCATCTCCAGTAACTATCTGGTACAGCTCCCCATCTCCATTTTTGGTTTCCATACCACCTGGGGCGCGTTCAGTTTCCCGTTTATTTTCCTCGCGACGGATTTAACCGTGCGTATTTTTGGCGCACCGCTGGCGCGGCGGATTATTTTTGCGGTGATGATCCCGGCACTGTTTGTCTCCTACGCCATCTCCTCGCTGTTTTACATGGGCAGCTGGCAGGGCTTCGAAGCGCTGACGCACTTCAACCTGTTCGTCGCGCGTATTGCCACCGCCAGCTTTATGGCTTATGCCCTGGGGCAGATCCTCGATGTCCACGTGTTTAACCGCCTGCGTCAAAACCATCGCTGGTGGATGGCACCAACGGCCTCCACGCTGTTCGGTAACGTGAGCGATACGCTGGCCTTCTTCTTCATCGCCTTCTGGCGCAGCCCGGACGCCTTCATGGCAGAACACTGGATGGAAATCGCTCTGGTGGACTACGCCTTTAAGGTGCTTATCAGCCTGGTTTTCTTCCTGCCGATGTACGGCGTACTGTTGAATATGCTGCTGAAAAGGCTGGCAGATAAATCTGAAATCTCCGCATTGCAGGCAGGTTAAGGGTTCGCTTTATCAGTTGTGATAAGATGAACGAATGAGCCGTTATGGCCGTTTATCGAAAGGAAGAAGTCAATGCGCAATCTGGTTAAATATGTCGGGATTGGCCTGCTGGTTGTTGGCCTTGCAGCCTGTGATAACAGCGACACCAAAACGCCTGCTCAGGGCGCGTCAGCAGAAAGCAACGCCACCGGTCAGCCGGTGAGCCTGATGGATGGCAAACTCAGTTTCTCTCTGCCTGCGGACATGA
The DNA here is from genome assembly GCF_050031515.1 of Enterobacter cloacae complex sp. 397G4. Taxonomy (NCBI): domain Bacteria; kingdom Pseudomonadati; phylum Pseudomonadota; class Gammaproteobacteria; order Enterobacterales; family Enterobacteriaceae; genus Enterobacter; species Enterobacter cloacae complex sp. 397G4. The sequence goes on from NZ_JBLGWE010000001.1 coordinate 4,584,934, forward strand.
CCGACCAGAGCGGTAAGCTGGGCACCCAGGCGAACAATATGCACGTCTATTCCGATGCCACCGGCCAAAAAGCGGTGATTGTGATCGTCGGTGACGATACCAGCGAAGATCTGGGCGTGCTGGCCAAACGCCTGGAAGATCAGCAGCGCAGCCGCGACCCGCAGCTTCAGGTGGTCACCAACAAGTCTGTTGAACTGAAAGGCCACACGCTGCAACAGCTGGACAGCATCATCTCTGCCAAAGGCCAGACCGCGTACTCCTCCGTGGTGCTCGGCAAGGTGGACAATAAACTGCTGACCATGCAGATCACCTTGCCGGCAGACAATCAGCAGAAAGCGCAGACCGCCGCTGAAAACATCATTAACACCCTTGTGATCCAGTAATCGTTCACCGGGATGCCGTGGCCTCCGTCGCTTGCGCCGGGGGCCATTTTTTTGCCACGACTTTCAGACTAACACGCCAGACGAAGCCCATCCGGCGCACTACAATTAACACGCCCCCCGGAAAAAGGAATTCTTATGACTGCCAGCCCGCCCGACAAAGCCGGACTTCATATTTTATTAAAACTTGCCTGCCTGGTGGTTATCCTTGCGGGTATCCACGCGGCGGCGGATATCATTGTTCAGCTTCTGCTGGCGCTGTTTTTCGCCATTGTGCTCAACCCGCTGGTGACATGGTTTTTACGCCGGGGCATCAGCCGCCCGGTCGCGATTACCATTGTGGTGATGGTGATGCTGGTTGTCCTGACGGCGCTGTTCGGCGTGCTCGCCGCCTCGCTGAGCGAATTTTCCACCATGCTGCCGCAGTACAATAAAGAGCTGACGCGCAAGCTGGTCGATCTTCAGCGCATGTTGCCGTTCGTGAATCTGCATATCTCACCGGAACGGATGCTGCGTCGGATGGATTCCGAGAAGGTGATGACCTACGCCACCACGTTGATGACCGGGCTTTCCGGGGCAATGGCCAGCATTCTGCTGCTGGTGATGACGGTGGTGTTTATGCTGTTCGAAGTGCGCCACGTGCCGTATAAACTGCGTTTTGCCCTGAACAATCCTCAGATCCACATTGCCGGCTTGCACCGTGCGCTGAAGGGCGTATCAAAATATCTGGCTCTGAAAACGCTGTTAAGCCTGTGGACCGGCGTGATCGTCTGGCTGGGGCTGGTACTGCTGGACGTGCAGTTCGCGCTGATGTGGGGCGTGCTGGCCTTTTTACTGAACTACGTACCCAATATCGGCGCGGTGCTTTCCGCCGTTCCGCCGATGATCCAGGCGTTCCTGTTTAACGGTTTTTACGAGTGCATGCTGGTAGGGGCGCTGTTCCTCGTCGTGCATATGGTGCTGGGTAACATTCTCGAGCCGCGCATGATGGGCCATCGTCTGGGCATGTCGACGATGGTGGTGTTTTTATCGTTACTGATCTGGGGATGGCTGCTGGGTCCGGTGGGCATGCTGCTCTCCGTGCCGCTTACCAGCGTCTGTAAAATCTGGATGGAAACCACGAAAGGAGGCAGTAAACTCGCCATTCTTCTGGGTCCGGGTCGGCCAAAAAGCCGTTTGCCGGGATAACCGGGTGGAAAGGGTCAAAAGTGACGTTTATTCGCCAGCGCGACGACAACATTGTACGATGTGCGCAGCAAATCGCGCTGGCGAAGAAAAAGTCACAGAAACAGGTTTATCGCGGACGCGCGTAGATGAAATTTACACTTACCCTTATCGACTGGCAGGCAAGAGCGCCAGGACTCAGCGATGCCGACGAATGGCAGGCATGGTCACGCCGGTCTGACGCCATCGATCCCGCTGCACCGCTGGCGAAACTGACCGATCTGCCGATGATGACCGCCCGCCGCCTGAATTCAGGCAGCAGGCTGGCCGTCGATCTTGGCCTGATGATGCTGCGCAAACACCGCATCGATGCCGTCGTCTACAGCAGCCGTCATGGGGAGCTGGAGCGCAATTTCCGTATTCTCCAGGCCCTGGCGGCAGAACAGCCCGTTTCCCCCACCGATTTTGCCATGTCGGTACACAACTCGGCGGTCGGCAATCTTACTATCGCCGCGCGTCAGCCTGTTGTCTCTTCGTCGGTTTCCGCCGGTATGGATACCTTCCAGCAGAGCTTGTGCGACGTGCTGAGCCTGCTGCATGCGGGCTACTCCCGCGTGTTGCTGGTGGATTTCGACGGTCTGCTGCCTGATTTTTATCACGCCGGGCTGCCGCCGCAGATGCCCGTCTGGCCCTACGCGCTGGCGCTGGTGATTGAGGCGGGAAATACGCTCAGCTGTGAAACGCACGTCAACCGCACGCCTGAAGAGCCCGCGCTGCCGCAAAGCCTCCAGTTCCTGCGCCATTACCTGCGGGACGAGCGCCAGTTTATCCTGCCGGGCGAGCGCCTGCTGTGGCAATGGACGCGCCAATGAGAGGGTTACGTTCCCGCCTCGATCGGGTATGGCGGATGCTGATGACCGGATTGTGCTTCGTCCTGTTCGGCCTCGGCGGGCTGACGCTGTCGCTGGTGTGGTTTAACCTGCTGCTGATTTTCCAGCGCGACCGCACTCAACGTCGCCGCCTGGCACGCCGCACTATTTCTGCCAGTTTTCGCCTGTTCCTCGCGGTGGTACGCGGTGCAGGGGTACTGGATTACCGTTTCAACAACCTGGACGTTCTGCGCGCCGAGCGGGGCTGTCTGGTGATTGCGAATCATCCCTCGCTGCTGGACTACGTTCTGCTGGCGTCGGTGATGAACGAAACCGACTGTCTGGTGAAAAGCGCGTTGCTGCGTAACCCGTTCGTCAGCGGCGTGATCCGCGCGGCTGACTATCTGATTAACAGCGAAGCCGACACGCTGCTTGCCGCAAGCCAGCAGCGTCTGGCCCAGGGCGATACCCTGCTTATCTTCCCTGAAGGCACCCGCACCCGGGTGGGGGAAGCCATGACCCTGCAACGTGGGGCGGCGAATATCGCCGTTCGCTGCAACAGCGCCGTGCGCGTGGTGGTGATCCACTGTAGCGAACGGATGCTTGATAAACAGAGCAGCTGGTATAACGTGCCCCCCAACAAACCTGTTTTCACCGTGGATGTTCGCGAACGCATCAACATTCATGATTTTTATGATGCGAGTCAGCACGAACCCGCGCTGGCAGCAAGGCAGTTAAACCGGCATATGCAGCATCAGTTAATAACCGGTCTTCAATCTTTGTCAGGAACGAAAGATGCAAGCGCTCTATCTTGAAATTAAGAATCTCATTATCTCTACGCTGAATCTGGAAGAACTTACCCCAGAGGATATTGATACAGACGCCGCGCTCTTTGGCGACGGCCTCGGTCTGGACTCAATCGACGCCCTTGAGCTGGGTCTGGCGGTAAAAAATCAGTACGGCGTAGTGCTTTCTGCCGAAAGTGACGAGATGCGTCAGCACTTCTATTCCGTTGCCACGCTCGCGGCTTTTATCCATCAACAACGCGCCTGAGAATGACCGCTATGACAGAACAACAAACGATTTATCAGGAAGTCTCTGCGCTTCTTATTACGCTGTTTGAAATCGCCCCGGAGGATATTACCCCTGAGGCACGTCTTTACGAGGATCTGGATCTCGACAGCATTGATGCCGTCGATATGGTGGTGCACCTGCAAAAGAAAACGGGCCATAAAATCAAGCCCGAAACCTTCAAAGCGGTGCGCACGGTGCAGGACGTCGTGGACGTTGTGGAACAGCTTCAGCGCGACGCGTAACGTGCGTTCGATTCCAGTTCTTCCCGCCCTGACGGGGCTGATGCTGCTGGCATGGCCGTTTTTGATCGGCTTCGGGCTGGCGAATAATAGCCTGCACGGGATACTGCCCGTGATGGCGCTGGTGCTGCTGTTGCGCGTCTGCCAGGCCCGTCGGCAGGGCGGCCCCCTGCGTTATCTGTTCGTGAGCGTGGCGCTGGCTGGCATAGCGCTTTGCGCGGCGAGCTACGTCCTGCACGCTCACCAGTGGGTGCTGTTATATCCGGTGGTGGTGAATCTGGTGATGCTGGTGGTGTTTGGCGGTTCGCTGTGGACGGCAATGCCTGTCGTTGAACGGCTGGCGCGCCTGCGTGAACCGGATCTCTCCCCCGTCGGGGTACGTTACACGCGCCGGGTTACCCAGGTCTGGTGCGGCTTTTTTATTATCAACGGGGCGATCGCGCTGTTTACCGTATTACACGCCGATATCCGTCTGTGGACGCTGTGGAATGGGATGATTGCCTATCTCCTGATGGGCACGCTGATGGCTGGCGAGTGGCTGGTGCGACAACGGGTGATGAAAAACGATGCTTAACCCTCTTCCGCTTAGCCAGTGGCTCAGTGCGCCCCGCCCTGACAACACCCCTGTCGCCTGGCAGGACGACCGCCTCTGGACGCTTGGCGATCTGCGCCACGACGTCACTCAGCTGGTCGACACGCTGCGTCGTGAAGATGGCGAACGCTGGGCGTTGTGCATCGAAAACGGTTATCTGTTTATTGTCGCGCTGCTGGCGACGCTGCATGCGGGTAAAACGCCGGTCCTCCCCGGGCACAGCCGGGCGGCGCAGCTTAACGAACAGCGGGCGCTGTTCAGCGGCGTCCTGAGCGACACCACGCTCGATTTTCAGGGGCGACAGCTGCGGGTGGCTTCCGCGCAGCGGGCAGGCCATCCCTTTTCACCGCTGCCTGCCATCGGTGAGATGCGCACGATCGAGCTTTACACCTCCGGCTCGACCGGCACGCCGCAGCGGGTAAGTAAGCCGGTGGTCAGCCTTGATCGTGAGGCTCGTCTGCTGGCGGCGCATTTTGGCGAGCGCCTGGCGGGCTGTCACGTCGTGGCTTCCGTGGTGCTGCACCACCTGTATGGCCTGACGTTTCGTGTTGTCTTACCCATGGCGCTCGGCCTGCCGCTGCATGCCAGCCTGCTCAACTATGCCGAGCAGCTCTCTGCCCTTCCCGACGATAAACGCTACCTTTTCATCAGCAGTCCGGCGTTTCTCAAGCGGCTGGACGCGTCGCTGACGCCGCCCCCCGTCAACCTGCTCGTCTCCGCCGGCGGCGCGCTGCCCTGGCAGGAGGTCGCCGCGGTTCAGCCCTGGCTCAACGTCTGGCCGGATGAAATATACGGCAGCACGGAAACGGGCGTAATGGCCTGGCGCTACCGTCAGGAGGAAAGCACGCGCTGGCAGCCTTTTCCCGGCGTGACGTTTCACGGCGATCGCGTGACGTCGCCGCTGATCCCCGAGGCGGAGGGAATCGTGCTGGATGATATCCTGCACTTCACGGCTGACGGGCAGTTCAGCCTCGTCGGGCGTCGTGGTCGGGTGGTCAAAATTGAAGATAAGCGCATTTCACTCGATGACATTGAGCACCGCCTGCTGGCGCTGGACGGCATCCGGGAGGCCGCCGCGCTGACGGTGACGCGCGGCGGGCGTCAGGGCATTGGCGTATTGCTGGTGCTGAATGAAGCGGTGCGTCAGCAACACGAACAGAGCAAAACAGCGCAGGAGCTCGCCTGGCGACGCGCCCTTCGCCCCTGGCTTGAACCGGTTGCCGTACCGCGCTACTGGCGGATCGTTGATGAAATCCCGGTCAACAGCATGAACAAGCGCGTGACTGCGCAGCTACAGGAGTTGTTTCATGAAGATCCCTGAAATCGGGCGCCTCCAGCCCGATCCACAGCATCTGGAGATAACCTTTTATCTTGATCCTGACCTGCTCTGGTTTAAGGGACATTTCGCCGTACAGCCGCTGCTGCCGGGCGTGGCGCAGCTGGACTGGGTGATGCATTACGCCGCCGCGCTGGCGTCGGGCTACCGTTTTCACAGTATTCAGAACGTGAAGTTCGCCGCCCCGCTGTTGCCGGAGAACACGGTCACGCTGCTCCTTGCCTGGCAGCCTGAACGCCAGTTGCTGACCTTTAGCTACCAGCGCCATGCGGGTAACCAGCGCCACACCGCCAGCAGCGGGAAGATTCGCTTATGTCAGTAACCTTCCGTCCCTGCGTGCTGATCCCCTGCTACAACCACGGGGCGATGATGGCTTCGGTGCTGGCGCGCCTGGCACCTTTCGATCTGCCCTGTCTGGTGGTGGACGACGGCAGCGATGAAACCACGCGCCGCACGCTTGAAGCGCTGGCGGCGGATCGTCCGCAGATGACACTGCTGCGGCTGGCCGAAAACAGCGGCAAAGGCGCGGCGGTGATGCAGGGGCTGAAAGCCTGCGCCGATCGCGGCTTCACCCACGCCGTTCAGGTGGACGCTGACGGCCAGCACGCTATCGAGGACATTCCCAAACTGCTGGCGCTGGCCGGGCGTCATCCCGATGCGCTCATTTCCGGGCAGCCCGTTTACGATGACTCAATCCCCCGTTCGCGCCTGTACGGGCGCTGGATAACGCACGTCTGGGTCTGGATTGAAACCCTCTCCCTGCAACTGAAAGACAGCATGTGCGGGTTTCGCGTTTACCCGATAGCCCCGGTTCTGCGCCTTGCAGCAACCACGCCGCTCGGCAGGCGAATGGATTTTGATACCGAAGTGATGGTGCGCCTCTACTGGCAGGGCAACACCAGCTATTTTCTGCCCACCCGCGTAACCTATCCGCCGGACGGGGTATCCCATTTCGATGCCCTGAAAGACAACGTGCGCATCTCGTTGATGCATACCCGTCTGTTTCTCGGCATGCTGCCGCGCATTCCTTCCCTGCTGATGCGTCGCCGCTCACAGCACTGGGCGCAGCAGCAGGAGGTAAAAGGATTATGAGGCATGCGCCTGATGCTGCGCGTCTGGCAGTTGCTGGGGCGTAAGGCGTTTACCGCCCTGCTGTGGCCGGTTACCGCCGTCTACTGGCTGACCGCCCGCTCTGCGCGTCAGGCGTCGCAGCAGTGGCTGGCGCGGGTTAAAACGGTGATGGCACAGCGGCAAATGCCGCCCCTCGCGCGGCTTAACAGTTTTTCCCACTTCCTGCGCTTCGGTCATGCCATGCTGAATAAAGTGGCCAGCTGGCGCGGCGAAATGAAACTCCATCGCGATCTGGTCTTTGCGCCAGGCGCGCAGGAGGCGCTGGGGCTCGACGATCCTCAGGGCAAACTGCTGCTCGCGTCGCATCTTGGCGATGTGGAAGCCTGCCGGGCGCTGGCCCAGCGCGAAGGGGCGAAAACCATCAACGCGCTGGTCTTCAGCGACAACGCCAGACGCTTTAAGCAGGTGATGGAGGAGATGGCACCGCAGGCGGGCATTCACCTGATGCCGGTCACCGACATTGGCCCGGAGACTGCCATCCTCATTAAAGAGAAGCTGGATCGCGGCGAATGGGTGGCGATCGTGGGCGATCGCATCGCCGTCACCCCGCAGCGCGGCGGTAGCTGGCGGGTGATATGGAGCGAATTTATGGGCCAGCCCGCGCCGTTCCCGCAGGGGCCATTTATCCTGGCGTCCATTTTGCGCTGCCCGGTGGTGCTGATTTTTGCCCTCTGTCAGCAGGGAAAGCTGACCCTGCACTGCGAGCCGTTTGCCGACCCGCTGCTGCTGCCGCGCGGCGAACGCCAGCAGGCGCTACAGCAGACCGTCGACCGCTATGCGCAGCGGCTGGAGCATTACGCGCTCTTGTCGCCGCTCGACTGGTTTAATTTTTTCGATTTCTGGCTGCTGCCAGAGGTCAACGAGAAGGAGTAAAGGGTGCTGACCGATCCCCGCTTTACGGCTGAAGTTGAAATCACCGTTCCGTTCCACGACGTCGATATGATGGGCGTGGTGTGGCACGGCAACTACTTCCGCTACTTTGAGATTGCCCGCGAAGCGCTGCTCAACCAGTTTGATTACGGCTATCGCCAGATGAAAGCGTCCGGCTACGTCTGGCCGGTGGTGGATACCCGGGTGAAATACCGCGACGCGGTGACCTTCGAGCAGCGCATTCGCGTCCGCGCCCACATTGAAGAGGTTGAAAACCGTCTGCGCATCGCCTATCAAATCTTCGACTCGCAAACCGGGAAACGCACCACCACCGGCTACACCATTCAGGTGGCGGTGGAAGAAGCAAGCCGGGAGATGTGCTTTGTCAGCCCGGCCATTCTGTTCGAACGCATGGGGATCGCGCCATGAAATGGATAACGCTACTCGCGCTGCTGGTAAGCCCGCTGGTGAACGCGATCACGCTGGATGAACTGCAACAGCGGTTTGCGGAGCAACCGGTGGTGCGCGCACACTTCGAACAGACCCGCACGATCAAGGACATGCCCCAGCCCCTGCGCTCGCAGGGGGAGATGCTGATCGCCCGTGACAATGGCCTGCTGTGGGATCAAAAAGCGCCGTTCCCGATGACGCTGCTGCTGGATGACAAACGGATGGTGCAGATCGTCAACGGTCAGTCGCCGCAGACCATTACCGCCGACACTAACCCGCAGATGTTCCAGTTCAACCATCTGCTGCGGGCGCTGTTCCAGGCCGACCGCAAGGTGCTGGAAGAGAACTTCCGCGTCGATTTCAAAGATCTGGGTGAAGGCCGCTGGTCACTGGTGCTGACGCCCGTCACCACGCCGCTGGACAAGATTTTCTCCACCCTTGATTTGAAGGGCGCGATCTATCTGGAATCCATTCGCCTGAACGATAAGCAGGGCGACACGACGGATATCGCCCTCTCCCGCCACCAACTGACGCCCGCCCGCCTGACCGATGCAGAACGCCAGCGCTTTGCCGCACCGTAACGCCCTGCGCCCGGCGCTGCTGTGGGCCGCGGTATGCCTGATCCTGCTGGGCGTGCTGCTGTCGCTGCTGCCCGGCGCGCGGCTGAACATCAGCGTGCTCGCCATGCTGCCGAAACAGACGCTCGGCGCGATCCCTCCCGCTCTCAACGACGGATTTATGCAGCGCCTCGACCGCCAGCTCATCTGGCTGGTCAGCCCCGGCAAACAGCCGGACCCGCGCGTGGCGCAGCAGTGGTTAACCCTGCTGCAACGCAGTCAGGCGCTGAGTGTCGTAAAAGGTCCGCTGGATGCCGCCGGGCAACAGGCCTGGGGAGATTTCTTCTGGCAACACCGCAATGGCCTGGTCGATCCGGCCACCCGCGCCCGCCTGCAAAACGGCGGTCAAGCACAGGCCCAGTGGATCCTGTCCCAGCTCTACTCCGCCTTTTCCGGCGTGAGCGGCAAGGAGCTGCAAAACGATCCGCTGATGCTGATGCGCGGCGCGCAGCTCGCACTGGCGAAAAACAGCCAGAAGATGCAGCTGATGGACGGCTGGCTGGTGACAAAAGACGCGGCCGGGAACTACTGGTATCTGCTGCACGGCGAGCTGGCGGGCTCGTCGTTTGATATGCAGCAAACCCACCAGCTGGTGACCACCCTTAACGCGTTGCAGCAGACGCTGAAAAGCCAGTATCCACAGGCGCAGCTGCTCTCGCGCGGGACGGTGTTCTACAGCGATTACGCCAGCCAGCAGGCTAAAAAGGATATTTCCACGCTTGGCGTCGCCACGGTGCTCGGGGTGATCCTGCTGATTGTGTCGGTGTTTCGCTCCGTGCGTCCGCTGCTGCTGAGCCTGCTCTCCATTGCCATCGGCGCGCTGGCGGGGACGGTCGTGACGCTGCTGCTGTTCGGTGAACTGCACCTGATGACGCTGGTGATGAGCATGAGCATCATCGGCATCTCGGCGGACTATACGATTTACTACCTCACGGAGCGGATGGTGCACGGCGCGGAACACTCGCCCTGGCAAAGCCTGGCGAAAGTACGTAACGCGCTGCTGCTGGCGCTGCTGACCACCGTCGTGGCGTATCTCTTCATGATGCTGGCCCCCTTCCCCGGCATTCGTCAGATGGCGGTGTTCGCCGCCGCAGGGCTGAGCGCCTCGTGCCTGACGGTAATGTTCTGGCATCCGTGGCTGTGCCGGGGCATGCCGGTCCGCCCGGTCCCCCTGAGCGGGATGATGCAGCGCTGGCTGAACGCCTGGCGCGACGGTAAAGCCCTCTCTGTCGGGCTGCCGGTAGCGCTGGCGCTGCTCTCCGCCATCGGGATCGCCAGCCTGCGGGTGGATGACGATATCGCCCGGCTTCAGGCGCTGCCGCAGGACATTCTGGCGCAGGAAAAAACCATCACCGCCCTGACCGGGCAAAATGTCGATCAGAAGTGGTTCGTGGTGTACGGCGCGTCGGCTCAGGAAACGCTGGAGCGGCTGGAAACGTTTACCCCTGCGCTGGCGCAGGCGCAAAAAGCCGGTGAATTAACCCGCTGGCGCACCCTGCGGCTGAACTCGCTGGCGCGGCAGAACAGCGATCTGCATCTTCTGCGTAACGCCGCACCGACGGTGATGAAAATGCTGCAAAGCACGGGGCTGAACGCCGTCCCACCGAACCTGAACGCCATGCCTGTCAGCGTGGAAGCGTGGCTCGCCAGCCCGGCCAGCGAGGGCTGGCGTTTGCTGTGGCTGACGCTGCCGGACGGCAAAAGCGGTGTGCTGGTCCCGGTCGATGGCGTCAGAAACAGCGCCGCGCTCGGTGAGCTGGCCGCCCGCCATCCCGGGGTCGTCTGGGTTGACCGTAAGGCCAGCTTCGACAGCCTGTTTGCGCTCTACCGCTCGCTGCTGACGGGGCTGCTGGGCGTGGCGCTGGCGGTGATTGCCTGCGGCGCGATGCTACGCCTCGGCTGGCGAAAAGGGCTGGTGGCGCTGGTGCCGTCCGTGCTGTCGCTGGCCGGCGGGCTGGCGGCGCTGGCCATGACGGGCCATCCGGTGAACCTGTTTTCCCTGCTGGCGCTGGTGCTGGTCCTCGGCATTGGCATTAACTACACGCTGTTTTTCAGCAACCCGCGCGGCACGCCGCTGACCTCCATGCTGGCGATTACCCTCGCCATGATGACTACCCTGCTGACGCTGGGGATGCTGGTGTTCAGCACCACTCAGGCCATCAGCAGCTTTGGCATTGTGCTGGTGAGCGGTATCTTCACCGCGTTCCTGCTCGCCCCGCTGGCGATGCCGTCTAACAAAGAGAACTTACCATGACCCGTTTCATTCGCCTGGCGGCAGTGATGATGGCCCTGTTGCTGGCGGGGTGTAGCCATACGACGAACCGCGATGACGCGAGCCCTCAGGCCTGGCTCCAGCCCGGCACCCGCGTCACGCTGCCCCCGCCGGGCATCACGCCTGCCATCCGCGCGCAGCAGTTGCTTACCGGCAGTTTTAAAGGCCAGACCCAGTCGCTGCTGGTAATGCTGAACGCCGATGAAAATAAAGTGACGCTTGCCGGCCTCTCCTCCGTCGGGATCCGCCTGTTCCTCGCCACCTACGACAACACCGGGATCCACACCGAGCAGTCGGTTGTGATGCCGCAGCTGCCGCCCGCCAGCCAGGTGCTGGCCGACGTGATGCTGAGCCACTGGCCGCTCAGCGCCTGGCAGCCGCAGTTGCCGAAAGGCTGGACGCTGAACGATACTGACACCAGACGCGAACTGCGCAACCCCGATGGCAAACTGGTCACGGAAATTGTCTACCTGAACCGTAACGGCAGGCGCGATCCGATTAGCATTGTGCAGCACGCTTTTCACTACCACATCACCATTCAATATCTGGGTGACTGAGATGATTTACCTTTCTGCCGTTGGCATGGTCAACGCGCTCGGCAACTCGGCTGATGAAATAGCGGCGAACCTGATCGCTGGCGTGGCCCCCGGGATGCGCCAGCGTGCGGGCTGGCTACAGGGCTTACCCGAGGCCGTGCTGGGGGGCGTGGAGGGTGAACTACCCCCTGTCCCCGAGTCTTTTTCCGCCCATCGCAGCCGCAACAACCAGCTGCTGCTGGCGGCGCTGGCGCAAATCCGGCCCGCCGTCGATGCGGCCATTGCGCGCGTGGGACGCGACCGCGTGGCGGTTGTGCTGGGCACCAGCACCTCCGGGCTGGACGAGGGTGATGAGTACGTGCGCCGCGCGCAGAACGGCGAGCGCAGCCCGCAGTGGCAATATCCGCAGCAGGAGCTGGGCGATCCGTCGCGCTTTCTCGCCCGCTGGCTAGCGCTGGACGGCCCGGCGTATACTATCTCAACCGCCTGCTCCTCCAGCGCGCGGGCGATCGTCAGCGGTCGGCGCCTGATCGACGCCGGGCTGGTGGACGTCGCCATCGTCGGCGGGGCCGACAGCCTGAGCCGCATGCCGGTCAACGGCTTCAACAGCCTGGAGTCCTTCTCCCCAACCCTGTGCGAACCGTTTGGCCGCAACCGCCGGGGGATCACCATTGGCGAAGCGGCGGCACTGATGGTGCTGACCCGCGAGCCGGGCGAGGTTGCGCTCCTGGGCGCGGGGGAATCCAGCGATGCGTACCATATTTCCGCCCCGCATCCGCAGGGCGAAGGGGCGATCCGCGCCATCAACCAGGCGCTGAACGAGGCGGGCATGACGGCGGCGGACGTCGGTTATATCAACCTGCACGGCACCGCCACGCCGCTGAACGATCGCATTGAGGCGCAGGTGATCCACGATCTCTTTGGCGACCGCGTGCCGTGCAGCTCCACGAAACATCTTACCGGCCACACGCTGGGCGCAGCGGGGATCACCGAGGCCGCCCTGAGCTGGCTGATCCTGACCCGAGACCTGCCGCTGCCGCCGCAGGATTTTTCCCGCTACGCGCCAGACGACACCCTGCCCGCCTTCGGCCTGCTGCACCAGAGCGCACCGCTGAATAAACCGGCGATCCTGTCAAACTCCTTCGCGTTTGGCGGCAACAACGCCAGCCTTCTGCTGGGGAGGGTATGATGCGCTACTTACCTCCCGGGGATTATCTTCCTCACGACACGCCGATGCTGCTGCTTGAGAGCGTGGAAAACGTCACCGATGACCGCGCCGTTTGCAGCGTGACGGTGAACGATCGGGGCGTTCTGGCTCCGTTCCTGGACGCGGACGGCAACCTGCCTGGCTGGTTTGCGCTGGAGCTGATGGCCCAGACCGTGGGCGTCTGGTCTGAATGGCACCGGATGCAAAAAGGGCTGCCGCACTGTGCGCTGGGCATGGTGCTGGGCGCGCGCGAGCTGGTGTGCGACGCAGGGCATTTTGCCGCAGGCAGCACGCTGATCATCACCATCGAACGTCTGATGCAGGATGAACGCTTTGGCAGCTTCGAGTGCACCATTCATGCGGATAGTGTCTCCCTCGCCACGGGCCGCGTGAACACCTTCCAGCCGAGCGAGGAAGAATTAACCACACTTTTCAACCAGGGAACACCATCATGAGATCCGTACTGGTCACCGGCGCCAGCAAAGGCATTGGCCGCGCTATCGCCCTTCAGCTTGCGGCGGACGGTTTCACCGTCGGCGTGCATTACCATCGTGATGAAGCGGGCGCGCAGGAGACGCTGGAAGCGATTGTCCAGGCAGGCGGCGCGGGCCGTTTACTCACCTTCGACGTGGGCAACCGCGAGCAGTGCCGCACGGTGCTGGAACAGGAGATCGCTGACCACGGCGCGTGGTATGGCGTGGTCAGTAACGCCGGTATTACCCGCGACGGTGCTTTTCCGGCGCTCAGCGACGATGACTGGGACAGCGTGATCCACACCAATCTCGACAGTTTTTATAACGTCATTCATCCCTGCATTATGCCGATGATCGGCACCCGCAAGGGCGGGCGGATCATCACCCTGTCGTCGGTGTCAGGCATTATGGGCAACCGTGGGCAGGTGAACTACAGCGCGGCGAAAGCCGGGATCATCGGCGCCACCAAAGCGCTCGCCACCGAGCTGGCAAAACGCAAAATCACCGTCAACTGCATCGCGCCGGGGCTGATCGATACCGGCATGATCGAGATGGACGAAGCCGCGCTGCACGCGGCGATGTCGATGATCCCGATGCAGCGTATGGGCCAGGCCGAGGAGGTCGCCGGGCTGGCGAGTTACCTGATGTCGGATAAAGCAGGCTATGTGACGCGTCAGGTGATTTCGATTAACGGAGGCATGCTATGACCCGCCGGGTAGTGATTACGGGCATGGGCGGCGTCACCGCGTTCGGCGAGGACTGGCCGACCATCTCGCGCCGTCTGCGCGAGTATGAAAATGCGGTGCGAACCATGACGGAGTGGCAGGCGTATGACGGCCTGCAAACCCTGCTCGCCGCGCCGATTGAAGACTTCACTCTCCCCGCTCACTATACCCGTAAGCGCATTCGCGCCATGGGCCGGGTGTCGCTGCTCTCTACCCGCGCCACCGAGCTGGCGCTGGAGCAGGCGGGACTGATCGACGACGCGGTGCTGACCAACGGTCAGACCGGCATCGCCTACGGCTCGTCGACCGGCAGCACCGGGCCGGTCAGCGAGTTTGCCTCTATGCTCACCGAAAAGCACACCCACAACATCACCGGCACCACCTACGTGCAGATGATGCCGCACACCACGGCGGTGAATACCGGGCTGTTCTTTGGCCTGCGCGGACGGGTGATCCCCACCTCGAGCGCCTGTACCTCTGGCAGCCAGGCGATTGGCTACGCCTGGGAAGCGATTCGTCACGGCTACCAGACGGTGATGGTGGCAGGCGGCGCGGAAGAGCTGTGCCCGTCGGAAGCGGCGGTTTTCGATACCCTGTTTGCCACCAGCCAGCGTAACGACGCGCCAAAAACCACGCCGTCGCCGTTTGACGTTCAGCGCGATGGTCTGGTGATTGGCGAAGGGGCGGGCACGCTGGTGCTGGAAGCGCTGGATCACGCCAGAGCGCGCGGGGCGACAATCTATGGCGAGATCGTGGGCTTTGCCACTAACTGCGATGCGGCGCACATCACCCAGCCCCAGCGTGAAACCATGCAGGTGTGTATGGCGCAGTCGCTGGCGATGGCGGGCCTTGGCCCTCAGGAGATTGGCTACATTTCTGCCCACGGCACGGCAACCGATCGCGGGGACATCGCCGAGAGTCAGGCGACCGCCGCCATTTTCGGCGACAGCGTGCCCATCTCTTCCTTAAAGAGTTATTTCGGCCATACCCTGGGTGCCTGCGGCGCACTGGAAGCCTTGCTGAGTCTGCACATGATGCGGGAGGGCTGGTTCACGCCAACGCTCAATTTAAGACAACCGGATGAGCAATGCGGCGCTTTAGATTATATTATGGGGGAAACCCGCCCGATTGATTGCGAATTTATTCAGAGCAATAACTTTGCCTTTGGCGGCATCAATACCTCGATAATCATTAAACGCTGGGCGTAACTATGTACCAGTTTGTACTGGGAAAGATCTCCACCCTTAGCGCGGACCCGCTGGCGTCAACGCTCGCAGACATGGCACCTCAGGGTGCACGACACGCTTCCTGGCTTGCAGGCCGGACGCTGCTCGCCAGAACCTTATCCCCGTCACCGCTTCCCGAGATAATTTACGGCGAGCAGGGAAAACCGGCCTTCGCTAACGGCCATCCGCTGTGGTTTAACCTGAGCCACAGCGGGGACGACATTGCCCTGCTGATGAGCGATGAAGGTGAAGTGGGCTGCGATATCGAAGTGATCCGCCCGCGGGAGAACTGGCAGGCGCTGGCGAATGCCGTTTTCAGCCTCACCGAACATGACGAGCTGGAACGTGAAGCGCCGGAAGAGCAGCTTTCCGCATTCTGGCGCATCTGGACGCGCAAAGAGGCAATCGTCAAACAGCGTGGCGGCAGCGCGTGGCAGATTGTCAGTATTGACAGCACCGCCCAGACCCTCCCGGTCAGTCAGCTACGCTTCGGCTCGCTGAGCCTGGCGGTCTGTACCCCTACGCCTTTCACCTTAACGGCGGAAGCGGTTACTTACTCCGGTATTTCTGCGGCATAAAAATGACCAGCACGCCGAGTATAATCAAGCCGACGCCCGCCAGCCCGCGCCAGGAAAAGTGTTCTCCCCAGCCGGGCAGTAAAATTGCAGCACTCCACACCAGGATGTAACTGAGGCTCAGCAAGGCATACGCTCTGCTGAGCGCCATACGATGCAATGCCAGATACCAGCAGCCCATTGAGGCGCTATAGCCTGTCAGCCCCAGCATCAGCGCGCCCGTACCGGGGGCTATATGCCAGAGGGCTGCCCAGAAAGCGTCGCCCATCGGGGGCAGCGTTAACATCGCATGACGCAGCAGCAGCTGCGCCACGCTGACTAACACTACGCTGCATAACGCCCAACACGCACCGTTCACAGGCTTCCTCCCAGCAAAATAACCCCGACGATAATCAACCCGACGCCCAGCCAGTGACGTAGCGGGACAGGCTCATGCCAGACGATTTTTGCCGCCAGCGTTACCCAGACAAAGTTAAGGCTCAGCATGGGGTACGCCACCCCGACGGGCAGATGCTGCAATACCACCAGCCAGGCAACCATCCCGCCACCCAGCATCAGCAGGGCCAGCCCAAGCCACAGGGCGACCTGCTGACCGCCGCCTGCCCGGGTCGCCTGTTTCTGGCACAGTTGACCTGCGCAGCTCAACAGGCTTGCCAGCACCAGCCAGATCCAGGCCATCACTGCGGCAGATATTGCAGGTAAGCCAGACGCCCCTGAATCGTCAGGTTGTCCGGTTTTGGCAGCCCGGCGCGGGCCAGGTCGTCGTTTTTCGACAGCAGGATCACCAGCGACACCGGTCCCTGCTGACGATGCGCTTCAAGCCAGTGCGCGATATCATCTTTGCTCACAAAACGCCCCTTAGCGTCCGGATAATCCAGACCGTATTTCAGCTCACCGCTCTGCCCATACAAAATGATGTCATTACGCTGAAGCTCCCACGCCAGCCCGGAGGCTATACCAACGTTGTTCGCCAGGACGAATTTACTCATCTGCAATGGCTCGCGAACGGAATCCACCAGCGACTGCGGCTGTTTGGAATCCACTACCCGGTCCGGGATCGCAAAACCCACCAGCAGGGCCAGCCCGGCAGGGCAAAGCGCCGCCAGCCACCAGCGCTGCGGATTTTTAAGGGTAAACCAGCCCACCGAGGCCCAGATAAGAAAAGCCAGTACCGCACAGAAGAGTTTGTACATCTCGACCGATGTCCACGGCGAGGCTACCAGCGCCGCCAGCATGCCAAGCACGCCAAACGCGATATTGATCCCACCGTTAATACGTAACGCTTTTTCGGCGACGGTGCAGGCGTAGCGCGCCATCAGGATCGCCAGCGGCGCAAAGCACGGCAGGATATAGGTCGGCAGCTTGCCTTTGGCGATGCTGAAGAACAGCAGCGGCATCACTATCCAGCCCAGCAGATAAAGCCCCGCCCTCTCGTTTTCTCTGTCTCGCCATCCCAGGCGTAGCGCGCTCGGCAGCATCGCCAGCCACGGCAGACTTCCCGCGATGAGGAACGGCAGATAGTACCAGAACGGCGCTTTATGCTGGGCATCGCTCCGGGCAAAGCGCTGGATATGCTCCACCCAGAAGAAGTAACGCCAGAAATCGGGTTCACGCTGAGCAATTGCCAGCCCCCAGGGGAGGACGATAAGTACGCAGCTGAGGATCGCCAGCCAGCCGAAAACCAGCACCTCCTTCCAGCGTCGTTGCGCAATCACCCACGGCAGCACGCCAATCACCGGTACCGCCAGCGCCAGGAAGCCTTTGGTCATGACGCCCATGCCGCAGGCCAGCCCCAGCAGAATGTAGCCCCCCGCTTTTCCGGCTATCGTTTTCGCCTGCGAAGCCAGCCAGAAGCTGCACATAGCCGCCACCAGCCAGAGGGTGATAATGGGATCCAGCACGGCGTAGGTGCCGATGCCATAGACCAGGAACAGGGTTAAGAAGATCAGGCCGGAGAAGATCGCCACCCGCTTATCCTGCCAGAGACGCCAGGCCAGCCAGATCACCAGCAGCGCCGTCAGCCCGGTGCCGAATATCGCCCCCGCGCGAACGGCAAAATTGGTGTGTCCAAATAGCCATTGCCCGATGCTGTTCACCCAGTAACCGGCAATGGGTTTTTCAAAGTAACGCAGCCCGAGGAAATGCGGGACCACCCAATCGCCGGAGGCCAGCATTTCGCGGCTGATTTCCGCATAGCGCGTCTCATCTGGCTGCCATAACAGGCGAAGGTTGACCGGAAGGAGGTAGTAAACGACAAACAGGGCGAGAAGCGTCAGGCCATAGCGGGCTGTTTTCATAGTGCCGGGCTCACGGTTTGTTGATAGCCAAGCCAGCCTTCCCGGCCAGCCATTTCACGACGGACGATTTTTCCCAGGGGCAGCGTGCCAGGATCCTCCGGCAACAGCTGGCTTAACGGGCAGAACTGAATGCCTTCCTGCGCCGCCAGCGCAAGCAACGCGTCGAAATCCTGCTGATACGCAATGCCTTCCACTTCGGCATGGATGGTATAAACCGGCGCCCGGCATCGCGGTGCATCGCATCCAGAATGTAACGGTTAAACCTGTCGGCACTCACCTCGCGCCCGACCACTTCATCCCACGTCGGAAGGGTGACCGGAATCTGCACCGTGCCGGTTCGGTTTTCCCCCAGCAGCGGTAAAAACGGTCCGGTGCCCCGGCAATCGCTGTTGTAGCGAAAGGCAAAGTGTTCTTTGGCCTTCACCACGCGCTGGTCGGCCCGCCATCCCGCCACGGCGGAACAGCGCACAGGCTGGCCGGTAATGGCTTCCAGCTCCAGCACGCCGCGCTCAACCTCACGCGCCAGGCGGGGGATATCCCACACGCCCGCCCAGGCCTGCCAGGCATGGTGATCCCAGGCGTGCAGCCCCACTTCATGATGCTGCGCGGCCTTGCAGATGATCGCTTCATTTTCCGCGCCGATGCGCCTGCCGGGCCATGCGGTTCCGGCCAACAGGATATCCCAGCCGTAGAGCGATGCCGCGCGCGAGCGCAGCATTTTGTACAGAAAGGCCGGTTTAACCAGGCGCCACAGATGACGCCCCATGTTGTCTGGCCCGACGCTGAAGAAAAGCGTCGCGCGCACGTCGTGCTTGCTCAGCAGTTCCAGCAGCCGCGGCACACCCTCACGCGTGCCGCGAAAGGTGTCGACGTCAATGCGTAAACCGACCTTTTTCATGATGCCTGTTCCGACAGCTCCACGGTGCGCAGGAAGAAGTCGAGCGTTTCATCAATGGTCTGCTCCATCTTCACCGTCGGCGTCCAGTTCAGGCAGCGCTTCGCATTGCGGATGCTCGGCTTGCGGTGCTCAACGTCCTGATAACCCTTGCCGTAGTAGCTGCTGCTCTCCACTTCGCGGAAACCGGCAAACGGCGGGAACTGGCTGCGCAGCGGGTGACGTTCAAAGCTTGCCAGCAGCATTTCCGCCAGCTCGCGGATGCTCGCTTCGTTGTCCGGGTTACCGATGTTGATGATCTCTCCGTTACAGCGGCCGTCTTTGTTTTCGATGATGCGGAACAGCGCTTCAATACCGTCGCTGATATCGGTGAAGCAACGTTTCTGTTTGCCACCTTCAATCAGCTTAATGGGCGAACCTTCCACCAGGTTGAGGATCAGCTGGGTGATGGCGCGGGAGCTGCCTATACGCGCGGCGTTCAGGTTGTCCAGGCGCGGCCCCATCCAGTTAAACGGACGGAACAGGGTAAAGCGTAGCCCCTCTTTCTCGCCGTAGGCCCAAATCACGCGATCCAGCAGCTGCTTGGAGACGGAGTAGATCCAGCGCTGCTTGTTAATCGGCCCGACCACCAGACTGGAGGTGTCTTCATCGAAGTTATTGTCGGTACACATGCCGTACACTTCCGACGTCGACGGGAAGATGATGCGCTTATCGTATTTCACGCAGTCGCGGATAATCTTCAGGTTCTCTTCGAAATCGAGTTCGAACACGCGCAGCGGGTTACGGGTGTATTCAATCGGGGTGGCAATCGCCACCAGCGGCAGCACCACGTCACATTTTTTGATGTGGTACTCGATCCATTCGGAATGGATGCTGATGTCCCCTTCAACGAAGTGGAAACGGGGATTAGTGAGGAATCGACCGATCGCATCGGATCCGATATCGAGACCGTAGATCTCGTAATTGTCGTCTTCCAGCAGCCGTTCGGTCAGATGGTTACCGATAAACCCGTTTACGCCGAGGATTAAGACGCGCGTGCGGCGTTTGATCGCCACCACCGGCGCGCTGGTGATCAGCGCCCCCGCCACCAGCCCCAGAGACTGCGCCAGCTGCGCCCCCTGCACGTACAGCCCGTTATCCGTTTGTCCGGTGACGATCTCCAGCGCCTGCTCGCCGCAGCTCACAATCAGCGGAGAGACGGAGACGACGGTGCCCGGTTTTGCCGCCGGAATGTCCTCACGCACGCGGGATTTCCAGACGATAAATTTACTGACCCCGGCGAAGCTGTACGCGCCCGGCCACGGGTCGGTCACGGCGCGCACCAGGTTATGCAGCTGACGCGCCGGTTTCGCCCAGTCCAGTCGCCCGTCCTCCGGCGTGCGGCGACCAAAACTGCTTGCCTTGCTTTCGTCCTGCGCGGTTTCGGTAAAAGTCCCCTGACGGATGGTCGGCAGCGCGTCGCGAAGCAGGCTTTGCGCGGCGATGCAGAGCTTGTGGTGCAGCTCCAGCGCCGTTTCATCAGCGCCAATGCCCACTTTCAGCTGTGCCACGATACCGCCCGCATCGGCACGGCGTACCATTTTGTGCAGCGTTACGCCGGTTTCCATTTCACCGTTAACCAGCGCCCAGTTCAGCGGCGCACGGCCACGGTAGGCAGGCAGCAGCGAGCCGTGCAGGTTAAATGCGCCTTTTGTCGCCACGCTCAGGATGTCGTCGCAAAGCAGATTGCGGTAGTAGAAAGAGAAAATCACGTCCGGCGCAAGCTTCTGAATACGATCCACCCACAGCGGATGGTTCACATCGTCCGGGGCGTAAACCGGAATACCGTGTTCAGCCGCAATACGCGCCACCGAGCCGAAGAAGTGGTTTTCCCCGGCAACATCCGGATGGGTGAAGATGGCGGTAATGTCGAAGCCTGCGTCCAGCAAGGCTTGCGTGCCCGTGCAACCCATATCGTGATAGGCAAAGACGACGGTTTTCATGGGTGGTTTTCCTCTTGAGATGCCAGGTGCTCCTGACGGACAACACGTTGAATAAAATAGCGCGGACGCGCGCGAACATCGTTGTAAATACGGCCAATGTACTCACCCAGCAGACCCATACCGATGAACTGGGCGCCAATGAACGTGAACAGCACGGCAAACAGCATAAAGACCCCTTCCGCCGCCCACTGGGGACCAAAGACCAGCCGCAGAACGACCAGCAGAACGGAAAGCGCAAACCCGGCCAGCGCGATAACGCTGCCGAACACGCTCAGCAGGCGCAGCGGCGTGGTGGTCAGGCAGGTGATCAGGTCGTACATCAGGTTGATGAGACGCATGAAGCTGTACTTTGACTCCCCGTGCTCGCGCTCGGCGTGCAGCACCGGGATCTCCGTCGCTTTACGGGCAAAGGTGTTCGCCAGAATCGGAATGAAGGTGCTGCGCTCATGGCAGTGCAGCATGGCGTCGACGATGTGGCGGCGATAGGCGCGCAGCATGCAGCCGTAGTCGCCCATCGCTTTACCGGTGGTGCGCTGGATCAGACGGTTGATGGTGCGAGACGCCAGCTTACGGAACAGGCTGTCCTGGCGGTTTTGCCGCACGGTGCCGACCACGTCGTAGCCTTCGTCGGCTTTGGCGACCAGACGCGGGATCTCTTCCGGCGGGTTTTGCAGATCAGCATCCAGGGTAATCACCAGATCTCCCGTAACGTGGCTGAACCCGGCCATAATTGCCGAGTGCTGGCCGTAGTTACGGTTGAGCAGTACGGCAACAATGTGGCTGCCCTCCGCCTGCGCGGTGTCGGTCAGCATCCGCGCGGAATTGTCGCTGCTGCCGTCGTCAACCAGCAGAATTTCATAAGCTTTGCCGAGCGTCTCGCAGGCGGCAGTCGTGCGGCGGATCAGTTCCGGCAGGCTCTCCTGCTCGTTATAGACCGGGATCACCACGGAAACTTTTTGTACAGGCGGCGCACTGAACATATCAATGTCCTGCAAGCTGATGGAGCGCGGTAATGACGCGGGTTGTGTCGTCATGGGTCATGTCCGGGAAAAGAGGGAGAGAACAAATACGCGCGCTGTTCCATTCAGAGTTCGGAAGCGACACATCAGGGAAACGCTCGCGGTAGTATTTTTGCGTATGTGCCGCACGGAAATGCAGGCCCGTACCGATGCCCTGCTCCTTCAGCGCGGCCATCAGGGCATCACGCGAGAGGCCGCACCGGGCCTCATCCACGCGAATGATAAACAGGTGCCAGGCGTGCAGATGCGGCCAGGACGGAATGCGCAGCGGCTGGAAAGGGGTATCCGAGAGTTCAAGCAGGTAGCGGTCGGCAATGTCGCGACGGCGCCTGTTGGCTTCGCCCAGCTTGCCGAGCTGCACCAGCGCCAGCGCGGCGTTGATATCCGCGAGGTTGTATTTAAAACCCGGGGTGATGACCTCGGCCTGCGGCGCGCGGCCATGGGTCTGGCGGTCATAGGCATCAACGCCCAGACCGTGGAACTTCAGGCTACGGATGTTTTGCGCCAGCTGTGCGTCATCCGTCACCACCAGGCCCCCTTCGGCGCAGGTCATGTTTTTGATGGCGTGAAAGGAGAAGATGGCCGTGCCCTGCCAGCCCACGTGACGGTTTTTGTAGTAGGTTCCGGCGGCATGGGCGGCATCTTCAATGACGGGAATACCGTGGCGTTCACCGACGGCGCGGATGGCGTCAATATCGCACGGCGCGCCCGCATAATGAACCGGCACAATGGCTTTCGTGCGAGGCGTAACGGCGGCGTCGACCGCTTCAGGCGTCACCATCAGCGTGTCTCTGTCGACGTCGATCATCACCGGTATGGCACCCAGCAGCACGATCATATTCAGCGTCGATACCCAGGTCAGGGAGGGCGTAATCACCTCATCGCCGGGACCAATCCCCATCGCCATCAGGGTGACGTGCATCCCCGCCGTGGCAGAGGAGACGGCAATCGCATGACGGTTTCCCGTCAGCGTACAGAACGCCTCTTCAAGCATCTGATTTTTCGGCCCGGTGGTGATCCAGCCGGAGGTTACTACCTCCTGTACCGCGGCGATTTCCTCCGCGCCCATTGAGGGCCGGGAAAAAGGCAAAAAATCACGCATTATTAATTTCCTTGAGTTATGCATGGCAACTTTTTGATATTAACCAAATGCCGATGCGTTTATTTCAACGAACCATAAACTCATCTCAAGGTAACGTTCATTTCTTAGGGAAAAATTAAGATGGTGATAAAAAGGAGGAATGAATTGATATAAATTTATTATTAAACAATAGGTTAAGTAATTATAAATTATTTATTATGTGATTCCGCTCACCGTATTAAAGTCAATTATCTAAACCAAACATCAACAAATAAAAAAATCCCCGACCATTTCCAATAAATATGAAATAAGTCGGGAACTTTTCTTTTTAGTTAATTGTCGCGCTTATTTTAAATTATCAGGAAAGTTTTTTGGCAACTCGCTGGCCGCGCACGCAATAACGCTATCGTCATTCGCACCGCAGTCGCGCACAAAGGTGATGGTGGCAAATTCATCAATCACTTCGGTTGGATACGCTGGCCCGGCATCACGGTAGCTATTCATCAGTGGAATGTGATCGTTCTGGAAGCAGACGGTTTTTTCCGGATTATTCATGACCCAGCGCGGGAAGAAGATGGTGCCGTGGAACAGGCTGTCGCCCAGGTTCACGATCAGGCTCACGTCGGTACCGGTTGGCTCCGTCCAGGAAATTTTATAGATGCTCTCCCCAACACGAACAATGTAGGCCTGCTGATCTTTCACCCAACGGTTGCCCACCAGACCGCTGTGAATACGGTAGTCCAGGGTGTTTTCGTTTTTAACGTAAATTTCGTAGTTCCAGCCATTATCGTAGGTATATACCAGATGTTTGCCGACGAAGCCGCTTAAATCATGTTTATCGAAGGTGCTCATACGATGTCTCCTTTGTTTTGATGAGACGATCGTACCCCTTCAAAAAATGAATGAATAACGCTATGTTTGAATCAAATTCATCCAAAATTTAGATTAATTATGCACAAGACGACGCTCGAACAGTGGGCCTTGCTGGAGAGAGTCATCGAGGCTGGCAGCTTCGCTAAGGCGGCGGAAGAGACCCACCGCAGCCAGTCCTCGGTCAGCTATAACCTGTCGCTGTTGCAGGAGCGGCTGGGCGTGGCGCTCCTGATGACAGAGGGACGGCGTGCCGTGCTGACACCGGCGGGTGAGCTGTTGCTGAATCAGGTTAAACCGCTGCTGAAAGCCTTCGCCTATGTTGAAACGCGCGCTGCGACCCTGCGCAGCGGGATGCGAACCCGTGTCGACCTGATGGTAGACAGTATTTTTCCGCGCAGCCGGCTGTTCGCGATTTTGCGCCAGTTTCAGCAGCTGTACCCGCAAACGCAGGTGCGGCTTACCGAGGTGCTGGAAAACAGCCGCGCGGATGCGCTCAATGATGAAGCCGACGTGATGGTCTTAACCCGCCGCCAGGACATTACCGGCCTGGGCGAATGGCTGATGAATATCGATTTTGTTGCCGTCGCGCATCACGCTCACCCGCTGTTTGCGCTGGATACACCGCTTAACGACGAGATGCTACGACCGTGGCCGCGCATTCAGATCGCAGACAGCCAGCCCACCGCTCACCCTACCGGGGAGTCTTGGACCTTCTCCACCATCGATGCCGCGATCGAAGCGGTGATGTATCAGGTTGGATACGGCTGGTTACCGGAAGAACGCATTCAGACCCCGCTCCAGCAGGGCATCCTTAAAACGCTGCCGCTCAGCCACGGCGTACGTCGCGCCACGCCGCTGCACCTCATCGTCAAACGCTCCCTCAGCCCGCTGGACGAGCAGGTTGAGACGCTGTTGCGCCTTTTTAAACAGGAGCCGTCATCGTCAAGTGCTACGCTTTAAGTTTTGAACCATAAGATGACAAGGAGCGAATGATGAAAATTGATTTAACGGGGAAAGTAGCGCTGGTGACCGCGTCCACCGGCGGTATTGGGTTTGCCATCGCCCGCGGGCTGGCGGAGAGCGGTGCGGAAGTGATCGTGAACGGGCGCAGCGTCGACTCGGTGAACAAAGGCATTCAGGCGCTACAGCAGGTGGTGCCTGGCGTACAGGTCCGTGCCGCCATCGCCGATCTGAGCTCGCAGGAGGGCGTTGACGAACTGCTCAGGGTTGCCACGCACGTCGATATTCTGGTGAATAACGCCGGGATCTATGGCCAGCAGGATTTTTATTCCACCGACGACGAGACCTGGGAACGCTACTGGCAGACCAACGTGATGTCCGGCGTGCGCCTCTCCCGTGCCCTGCTGCCAGGCATGGTACAAAAGGGCTGGGGTCGGGTAGTGTTTATCTCGTCAGAATCGGCCTGCAATATTCCTGCGGATATGATCCACTATGGCGTGACAAAAACCGCCCAGCTCTCGCTGGCGCGCGGTCTGGCGAAGTTCGTGGCAGGCAGCGGCGTGACGGTGAACAGCGTGCTGCCGGGCCCGACAATGTCGGACGGTTTTGCCGCGATGATGAAAGACGAGATCGAAAGAACCGGTAAATCGCTGGAACAGCTGGCGAAAGAGTTCGTGATGGCGAATCGCCCCAGCTCGGTGATCCAGCGCGCCGCCACGGTGGAAGAAGTGGCAAATATGGTGGTATATGTCTGTTCCATGCAGGCCTCCGCGACTTCCGGCGCGGCGCTGCGCGTTGACGGCGGCGTGGTGGATGACATTGTTTGACCCGTCAGGCCACAGGTTCAGGAAAAAATGCGACCTGATATAAGGACTGTGAAGGTAAAGCAGGTAAACTAGTGAACAGAATGTGTATTTCAGCTAAGACGTATTTATGACCAATATGATTGCCGACGAAGCCGTGGCGAAGTCCAGCGTGCTCTCTGTCTTTGACTTTGATGGTACGTTGACGCACCACGACAGTTTTATCCCGTTCCTGCGCTTTGCCTTTGGCAAGCGCTACTTTGCTGGCCGACTGGTGCGCATGGCCCTGCCTACGCTGCACTGTGTGCGCCGCAAGCTGACGCGAGATGAGCTGAAAGAGGTGTTGATCAAAACCTTCCTGACGGGGGTGGATGAGCACTGGTTACGTCAGCAGGCGGAAGCCTTCTGTGAAAAATACTGGAACAAGCTGATGCGCCCGGAAGGTGTGCTGGCCGTCGCCAACGAGGTCAATTCCGGTGCGGAAGTGACGATTTGCTCTGCTTCCCCGGCGCTGGTATTGCAGCCGTGGGCCGATAAGCTCGGCATTAAGCTGATTGGCACGCAGCTGGAAGTGAAAGACGGCAAGCTGACCGGGCGGATCACCGGCCACAACTGCCGTTGTGCCCAGAAGGTGGCGAGGCTGGAGAAGGTGTATGGGGATTTGAACGCGTATCACCTGCGCGCCTGGGGCGACACGCGTGGCGACCACGAGTTGCTGGCGGCGGCGCAGGATCCGCACTGGCGGCATTTTCATCATCCGAGCAAGCGCCGAAATTCACCAATTAAGGGTTAGGTGCGGCCCGGTGCCCTCACCCCGGCCCTCTCCCACAGGGAGAGGGAGAAAAGCGGTACATCAGGCCTCACGTTTTCCCGGGAACATCACGCTCGCAATAATCCCCAGCGCCAGTACCCCCAGCACCACAAACAGGCTTGCCGTGGCGCCGATGTTATAACCGTGATGCCAGAAGTGGTCGGTCGCATTCAGCCCCAGCTTGAACGCCACGAAGAACAGCAGTAACACCACCGCTTTCTCCAGATGCACCAGATACTGCTTCAGCGCTTCCAGCACGAAGTAGAGGGTACGCAGGCCGAGGATCGCGAACATCATTGCGCTGTAGATAATCAGCGGCTCACGGCTGACGGCAATGATTGCGGGTACGGAATCGAAGGCGAACATCACGTCGGACAGCTCCACCACCGCGACGCAGAGCAGCAGCGGCGTCGCGTAGCGCTTCGCCTTCTTCACGCGGCCTACCATCACATCCTTGTTTTCAGGTTTCTCCAGTTCGGCATCCACCTCTTTCTGGGTCAGGATAAACGCATGGCTGCTGATTTTTGGCCACACCGGGTAGAAGCGTTTCACCAGGCGGTACGCCAGATGGTTGGAGTAATCTTCTACTTCATCGCTCTCTTCATTGCGTTTCAGCATCATCACCGCCGTCCAGCCGACGACCAGCGCAAAAATGACCTCAACATACGGTCCCAGGCTCAGCAGGCTGGTGCCAATGGCAACAAAAATACCACGGAACACAATCGCCCCGAGCACGCCCCAGTAGAGCACGCGGTGACGATATCTATCCGGCACGCCAAACCAGGCGAAGATCGCCATCATCACAAACAGGTTGTCGACGGAGAGCACCTCTTCCAGCGCATAGCCGGTCAGGAACAGACTGGCCATCTCCGCGCCGTGGTGCACGTATAAGAATCCGGCGAAGGCCATCGCCATCATGACCCAGAAGATGGACCACATGACCGCGCTTTTCAGCGAGATCGGTTTATCGTGACGGTGCATGAAGAGGTCGATAAACATCGCCCCAACGGCCATCACCACGAAGACAACAACGGTTTCCGTCGGGAAACCGAGATGAGCAGCAGACATAGACAACCCTTTTAAGAAGACAAAACACCATGCACACAATAAAAAGCGTGGACCCGATAAGGACGCAGCACGCTAAAAAAATAAATATTAACCGTTCTTTTCAGCGAGTGCCTGCGCGCATGCCCAGGCACTGGCCCACGCCCACTGGAAGTTATACCCGCCGAGCCAGCCGGTCACGTCCATCACTTCACCAATGAAATAAAGACCCGGCACGTTGCGGGCTTCCATCGTGCGGGATGAGAGTTCGTTTGTATCCACGCCGCCCAGCGTCACTTCCGCCGTGCGGTAGCCTTCGGTGCCGTTTGGCTGTACGCGCCAGTTCGTCAGCGTCTCCACCAGCGTTTCCTGCTCGCGGCTGTTGAGCTGCTTGAGCGCGACATCCGGAATTTGCCCTAATACCTGCAAGCACTCCACGAGACGCTTCGGCAGCTGCATCGCCAGGGTATTTTTCAGGCTTTGATTCGGGTGCGCGGCGCGTTGCTCGTTGAGGAAGGCGTCCAGATCGCAGTCCGGCATCAGGTTTACGGAGACAAACTCCCCCGGCTGCCAGTAGCTGGAGATCTGCAATACCGCCGGGCCCGAGAGTCCGCGATGGGTAAAGAGCAGATTTTCGCGGAACACCGTGCCGTCTTCGGCCGTAATGACCGACGGCACAGACACGCCGGAGAGCGTCTGAAGCTGTTCCAGCAGGGGCTTATGCAGCGTGAACGGTACCAGCCCGGCGCGGGTGGGCAGTACCTTCAGGCCAAACTGCTCGGCAATTTTATAGCCGAACGGTGAGGCGCCCAGACCCGGCATCGAGAGGCCGCCGCTGGCGATCACCAGGTTATCGGCGCTGACGGTTTCACCGTTGAGTTGCAGCGTGTAGCCCTCCTCGTCACGGGCGACGTCCAGCACTTCGGTGCGCAGGCGCATAACTACGCCGCCATTCTCGCACTCGGCCACCAGCATATCGACAATTTGCTGCGCGGAGTCGTCGCAGAACAGCTGCCCCAGCGTCTTCTCATGCCACGCGATACCGTGTTTACCCACCAGCTCGATAAAATCCCACTGGGTGTAGCGCGCCAGCGCAGATTTGCAAAAATGACGGTTTTGGCTCAAATAGGCCGCAGGCTCGACATAAAGATTAGTAAAGTTGCATCGCCCGCCGCCAGACATCAGGATCTTGCGGCCAGGCTTTTTTCCGTTATCCAGCAGCAGCACGCGACGACCCGCTTGTCCGGCCATCGCCGCACAAAACATACCCGCCGCACCGGCGCCAATTACTACGGCATCAAACCTTTCCACGTCAAAATCCTCTTCGTTAACTGCCGCGGATTGTAAAGTTTCCTCAGTGGTCGCACCAGCGTAAAAAGATATTACAAAGCCATTTCATTGATATTTAAAGATTATCCTTTCAGGCACATTTCTCAAATCAGGTGGTATGTCAAAAAAAGTCTATATTTCACTTTGCCCGTTGCGCATTTGTCCTGGATAATGCGCCGCGTTCATGTCCTCAAAATGGCGTAACGTCCTATGCTACATTTGTTTGCCGGCCTGGATTTACATACCGGGCTTTTATTATTGCTTGCTCTGGTTTTTGTGCTGTTTTACGAAGCGATCAACGGCTTCCACGACACTGCAAACGCAGTAGCAACGGTTATCTACACTCGCGCAATGCGATCGCAGCTTGCGGTCGTGATGGCGGCGGTATTTAACTTTTTTGGTGTCCTCCTGGGCGGACTGAGCGTTGCGTATGCCATTGTGCATATGCTGCCAACGGATCTGCTGCTTAACGTGAGTTCCGGTCATGGCCTGGCCATGGTGTTCTCAATGCTGCTTGCTGCGATTATCTGGAACCTCGGTACCTGGTATTTCGGCCTGCCGGCATCCAGCTCTCACACCCTCATCGGCGCGATTATCGGTATCGGGTTAACCAATGCCCTGATGACCGGGACCTCCGTCGTTGATGCGCTGAATATCCCGAAAGTTCTCGGTATTTTCGGCTCTCTGATCATCTCCCCTATCGTCGGTCTGGTGGTGGCGGGTGGCTTGATTTTCATCCTGCGTCGCTACTGGAGCAACACGAAAAAACGTGCGCGTATCCATCTGACGCCAGCAGAGCGTGAGAAGAAAGACGGCAAGAAAAAGCCGCCGTTCTGGACGCGTATCGCGCTGATCATTTCCGCTATTGGCGTCGCCTTCTCTCATGGCGCGAACGATGGTCAGAAAGGTATCGGCCTGGTGATGCTGGTTCTAATTGGCGTCGCACCGGCGGGCTTCGTGGTTAACATGAACGCCTCCGGTTACGAAATCACCCGTACCCGTGATGCGGTAAACAACGTTGAGACTTACTTCCAGCAGCATCCTGATTTGCTGAAGAAAGCGACCGGCGTGGACCAGCTGATTCCTTCTCCGGAGTCAGGCGCAACGACGGCACCGGGCGAGTTCCATTGCCATCCGGCAAACGCGATTAACGCGCTGGAACGTGCGAAAGGCATGCTGGCCGATATCGAAAGCTATGACAAACTGGCTGTTGAACAGCGTGGTCAACTGCGTCGCATCATGCTCTGTATCTCCGACGTGACCGATAAAGTCGCGAAGCTGCCAGAGGTTAATGCTGACGACCAACGTCTGCTGAAGAAACTGAAAGGCGATATGCTCAACACCATTGAGTACGCGCCAATCTGGATCATCATGGCGGTCGCGCTGGCGCTGGGTATCGGTACGATGATTGGCTGGCGTCGTGTGGCGACCACCATCGGTGAAAAGATCGGTAAGAAAGGCATGACCTATGCGCAGGGTATGTCCGCGCAGATGACGGCAGCGGTATCTATCGGTCTGGCGAGCTACACCGGTATGCCAGTCTCCACCACCCACGTACTCTCTTCGTCCGTGGCAGGTACCATGATTGTTGACGGCGGCGGTTTGCAGCGTAAAACCGTGACCAACATTCTGATGGCCTGGGTGTTCACCCTCCCGGCGTCCATCCTGCTGTCTGGCGGTCTGTACTGGATTTCGCTGAAGCTGATTTAATCGGCTGAAGGCGACAAAAAAGCGGGTCAGGAAACTGGCCCGCTTTTTTTATGGCTGCTATTTGCCATGAAGTATTTGATAACATGAGGATTTTCTGAACATTTTTTGTTCAATTTTAACACACAGAAAAAACTATCATGGCGGCCAGAAGAAAAATCCAGACAAAGGAGAATGTATGGCTTCTGTCCCTCTCTCAGGACCGGGTTCAATCGTTATAGCGAACAATATGCGCGAGGCTCGCCTTAACGGAATGTCACACAATATGGCCACGCCCTCAACGTATTATTGGTTCTACCAAAAAGTCCGAAATGGCGGTCCCTGGGATTATAA
The DNA here is from genome assembly GCF_050031515.1 of Enterobacter cloacae complex sp. 397G4. NCBI lineage: Bacteria > Pseudomonadati > Pseudomonadota > Gammaproteobacteria > Enterobacterales > Enterobacteriaceae > Enterobacter > Enterobacter cloacae complex sp. 397G4. The sequence continues at coordinate 4,615,804 of NZ_JBLGWE010000001.1, forward strand.
AAAATTCGACCCTTATTTTGCTGCATTTGGTAACTTCAACTTCGGAGCCGCAGGTACTGCGGCAGGTATCCCTGCAAACATCCTTCTTATGGGCGCAGGCTGGGCTCAAGGCCGGGCAGGTACCTCAAAACCGGAATGGGGAAAATGGTACGAAAAGCCTCCTTACGGAGACGACCCAACGGACCAACGCAACATCAGAGAAGGAATAGAATATGCCATTCAAAACGGCTATTAAATGGATTCATCGCCTTGTTACCGTTTCGCTTCTGGTTCTGGTCATTGGATTTCTCTGGTTAAACCATCAACCCAATCAGCGCAATAGCGATGAGCTACAGCGCGTTTATCAATTATCCGATAGCGTCTGGCTCTATATGACCGTGAACAATCAGGGTGGCACAACCGTACCACCAATTTACCGATACTATCTCTCTGGAGCGCTCGCAGGGAAAGACACTGACATTATCCATCAGCTGGCTATGAAGTATCCGGTCATCGAAGGTACAGGCACGATAACCTCAGCCAGTATTGATACAAGCGGGGAAGTGAAAATTGCCTATAGCGGAAAGGTTATTTCGATTGAGAACAATGTCTCCAGTCTCCGGTTCTCAGTTAAGCCCTGAGCCAGAGGAAAGAAGGCGGGGCTTTCCCCGCCTACTGTGGTACTCAGTGCCAAATCATCAATGCAATCATACTGACCACGACCAGCCCGCACAGGGCACTGGTCAAAATGAACTGACGACGCAGGCGCTCGCAGCGACGGATAAACTCTTCATCGTGGTGATCGCGGTAGCGTTGGTAGTAGATATACCCCACCAGACGCATCTGCTTGCTGGGCTGTCCGTGCGAGGTGAAGAACCCTCCACCGTCCACATACTGATAAAGCAACGGATCGCAACCACGAAGTACCACTAACAGCGCACGTAACGATGAGAAGTAGCGCGCCATATTCACTATGCAAACCACGCATAACGCCCAAAACAATGCGACGGTGCTAATCATACATCCTCCCCGGCGTCCGCCCACGAAGCAAGGCTCCTGAGCTACCGCACCCCAATGCCCTGACAGACAGTTCAGTGAAAGAATGACCAAAAGTCGATCCGGTTCGCGTTTTAATATCCGAACGGCTCATTAAATAGTGTAGGAGATCCGTTAATTTTTTTGCCACAAGGTTAATCGTTATCAACACCAAAGCTTGAAAAATATGTTTAACTGGGCCGTAATGAAAGCATCAGACGACGGCTTTCCCATTTAGTCATCGATAACTTAAGGAAGGAGTAACACTATGGCTTACAAACACATTCTCATCGCGGTAGACCTCTCCCCGGAGAGTAAAGTGCTGGTTGATAAAGCAGTATCCATGGCACGTCCCTACAACGCGAAAGTTTCGCTGATTCACGTTGATGTGAATTACTCCGACCTCTACACCGGTCTGATCGACGTGAATCTCGGCGATATGCAGAAACGCATCTCCGAAGAGACTCACCACGCGCTGAGCGAGCTTTCTACCAACGCGGGCTATCCAATCACTGAAACCTTAAGCGGTAGCGGCGATCTGGGCCAGGTGCTGGTTGATGCGATTAAGAAATACGATATGGACCTGGTGGTATGCGGTCATCACCAGGACTTCTGGAGCAAGCTGATGTCTTCCGCGCGCCAGCTGATTAACACCGTACACGTGGATATGCTGATTGTTCCACTGCGTGACGAAGAAGACGAGTAAGTGCAAAAAAGCCCGGTGGCGCTAACGCTTACCGGGCCTACAAGCGGCACTGAATGTAGGCCGGGTAAGGCGAAGCCGCCACCCGGCTTTTTTATTCTGGCGTTCCCGAATAAATATCAAATCGGTGTCCTTTGGTGGTCACCGCGTTAGTGGTCGCAACGTCCGCCAGCGGCGGCGCATAGTCCGGCCGCTTCACCACCACCCGCTTCGTCGCCAGCTGACGAGCCGGCTCCAGCAGGCCATCGGCATCTAAATCTGGCCCCACCAGAGACTGAAACACCCGCATCTCTTTCTTCACCAGCGCGCTTTTCTGCTTATGCGGGAACATGGGGTCGAGATAGACTACCTGCGGGCGCGGGGTGATATCGGTCAGCGCCGTCAGGCTGGAGGCGTGAATAAGTTGCAAACGTTCCTGCAACCACGGGCCGATTTCCGGGTCCGCGTAGCCCCGCGTCAGCCCGTCGTCGAGCAGCGCGGCGACAACCGGATTACGCTCCAGCATCCGCACCCGACAGCCGACAGACGCCAGCACAAAGGCATCGCGCCCCAGCCCCGCCGTGGCATCCACCACGTCCGGCAGATAGCTGCCTTTAATGCCGACCGCTTTGGCCACCGCTTCACCGCGACCGCCGCCAAACTTACGCCGGTGCGCCATCGCGCCGCCGACAAAATCGACAAAAATCCCGCCAAGCTTTGGCTCATCGCTCTTGCGCAGCTCCAGATGTTCCGGCGTCATCACCAGCGCCATCAGGTTGTCTTCATCATGTTCCAGCCCCCAGCGGGCCGCCAGAACAGATAAGGCGCCGTCCCCGGCGCCTGTTTCATCTACTAAGCAGATCTTCACGTAGCAATCAGCCTTTGATTCCGTAATGCTCCAGCATCGCATCCAGCTGCGGCTCGCGGCCACGGAAGCGTTTGAACAGCTCCATAGGCTCTTCTGAACCGCCGCGCGTCAGGATGTTATCAAGGAACGACTGACCGGTTTCGCGGTTGAAAATCCCCTCTTCTTCGAAGCGCGAGAAGGCATCTGCCGCCAGCACGTCGGCCCACAGGTAGCTGTAGTAGCCTGCGGCGTACCCGCCTGCGAAGATATGGCTGAACGCGTGCGGGAAGCGTCCCCAGGTCGGGCCTGGAATAACCGCGACCTGCTTTTTAATCTCAGCCAGGGTTTCGAGGATTTTCGCCCCCTGCTCCGGGCTGAACTCGGCGTGCAGGCGGAAGTCGAACAGGCCGAACTCCAGCTGACGCAGGATGAACATCGCCGCCTGGTAGTTTTTCGCCGCCAGCATTTTATCCAGCAGTTCTTTCGGCAGCGGTTCGCCCGTTTCGTAATGGCCGGAGATAAATGCCAGCGCGTCCGGCTCCCAGCACCAGTTTTCCATAAACTGGCTTGGCAGCTCGACCGCATCCCATGGCACACCGCTGATACCGGCGACGCCAGCGGTTTCGATGCGGGTCAGCATGTGGTGCAGGCCGTGACCGAACTCGTGGAACAGGGTGATCACTTCATCGTGGGTAAACAGCGCAGGTTTGCCGCTCACCGGGCGGTTGAAGTTACAGGTCAGGTAGGCGACCGGTTTTTGCAGGGAACCATCCGCTTTACGCATCTGGCCCACGCAGTCGTCCATCCACGCCCCGCCACGTTTGTTTTCACGCGCGTAAAGATCCAGATAGAAGCTGCCGCGCAGCTCGTTTTTCTCGTCATACAGCTCGAAGAAGCGCACGTCCGGATGCCAGACGTCGATGTCGGTACGCTCTTTCGCGGTAATGCCGTAGATGCGTTTCACCACCTCGAACAGGCCGTTAACGGCTTTGTTTTCCGGGAAGTACGGACGCAGCTGTTCGTCGCTGATGCTGTAGAGATGCTGTTTCTGTTTTTCGCTGTAGTACGCGATATCCCACGGCTGAAGCTCGTCCACGCCGAACTCCGCTTTCGCAAAGGCGCGCAGCTGAGCCAGTTCTTTTTCACCCTGAGGACGGGCGCGTTTCGCCAGATCGGTCAGGAAGTCGAGCACCTGCTGTGGGTTCTCAGCCATTTTGGTGGCGAGGGATTTATCCGCGTAGCTGCCGAAGCCCAGCAGCTGTGCCAGTTCGTGGCGCAGAGCGAGGATCTCCGCCATCACCGGGCTGTTGTCCCACTTACCGGCATTCGGCCCCTGATCGGAGGCGCGGGTGCTGTAGGCGCGGTACATCTCTTCGCGCAGGGCCTGGTTGTCGCAGTAGGTCATCACCGGCAGATAGCTTGGGATATCCAGCGTTAACAGGAAGCCTTCCTGCTCTTTCGCTTCGGCCTGGGCTTTTGCCGCCGCCAGCGCGCTTTCCGGCATACCCGCCAGTTCAGATTCATCGGTAATCAGCTTCGTCCAGCCCATGGTGGCGTCGAGGACGTTGTTGCTGTACTGGTTGCCCAGCTCGGACAGGCGCGCGGCGATTTCGCCGTAGCGAACCTGTTTTTCTTTTGGCAGGCCAATCCCGGACAGTTCGAAATCACGCAGGGCGTTATCGACCGATTTTTTCTGCGCCGTGTTCAGTTCGGCATAGTGGTCGCCGTCGCGCAGGTCGCGGTAGGCTTTGTAGAGCCCCTCATGCTGACCGACCCAGGTGCTGTACTCAGAGAGCAGCGGCAGGGTCTGTTCGTAGGCCTCACGCAGCTCCGGGCTGTTTTTCACCGAGTTCAGGTGACTCACCGGGGAGAAGATACGCCCCAGCACGTCGTCCACTTCGGCCAGCGGCTGACACAGATTTTCCCAGGTGTACGGCGCGCCCTGCGCGACCACGCTTTCTACCGCCGCACGGCAGTTGTTCAGCGACTGGGTAACGGCCGGAACCACATGCTCAGGGAGGATTTTAGAAAACGGTGGCAACGAAAAAGGCGTCAGTAATGGATTGGTCATAAACGCTGTCCTGTTGAAATAGATGAATGAAGCGCGCATCCGGCGCTGTGCATATTGTTTTCAGTAATGGGGTTAAGTGTAGAGGATTTCAATGCCGAAGGTTGTCGAAAAACGCCCGGTGGCGCTGCGCTTACCGGGCCTGCGGGTAATCTGTGCCGTTCTGCTGTAAACTGTGGCAAATCGTCAATTCAGCGGAATATCATTACCCATGCTCAGTTATCGCCACAGCTTCCACGCAGGCAACCACGCCGACGTCCTCAAACATACCGTTCAGAGCCTGATCATCGAATCGCTTAAAGAAAAGGATAAACCGTTCCTTTATCTGGACACCCACGCGGGCGCGGGCCGTTATCAGCTGAGCGGCGAGCATGCCGAGCGTACCGGTGAATATCTGGAAGGGATTGCGCGTATCTGGCAGCAGGACGATCTGCCTGCCGAGCTGGAGCCGTACATTGGCGTGGTGAATCACTTCAACCGCAACGGCCAACTGCGTTACTACCCGGGTTCACCACTGATTGCCCGCCAGCTGCTGCGTGAGCAGGACAGCCTTCAGCTGACAGAGCTGCACCCGAGCGACTTCCCGCTGCTGCGTTCTGAGTTTCAGAAAGATAACCGCGCCCGCGTGGACAAAGCCGATGGCTACCAGCAGCTGAAAGCCAAACTGCCGCCGGTTTCCCGTCGCGGCCTGGTGCTGATCGACCCACCGTACGAAATCAAAACCGACTATCAGGCGGTGGTGACCGGCATTAACGAAGGTTACAAACGCTTTGCGACCGGCACCTATGCCCTGTGGTATCCGGTAGTGCTGCGCGCGCAAATTAAACGCATGATCAAAGACCTCGAAGCGACCGGCATTCGTAAAATCCTGCAAATTGAGCTGGCGGTGCGCCCTGACAGCGACCAGCGCGGCATGACCGCGTCCGGCATGATCGTCATTAACCCGCCGTGGAAGCTCGAAGCACAGATGAACAACGTGCTGCCGTGGCTGCACAAAACGCTGGTGCCAGCCGGTACGGGTCACGCCACCGTGAGCTGGATCGTGCCGGAGTAATCGCAGCCATCGGTGGAAACTATTGATTTCAGGTATACAATCGCGGCAATTCACGATTAAGGACAACGCTATGACTAAGCATTATGACTACATCGCAATCGGCGGCGGCAGCGGCGGCATCGCCTCCATCAACCGTGCGGCCATGTACGGCCAGAAGTGTGCGCTGATTGAAGCCAAAGAACTCGGCGGCACCTGCGTGAACGTGGGTTGTGTACCGAAGAAAGTGATGTGGCATGCCGCGCAAATCCGTGAAGCTATCCATATGTATGGTCCGGACTACGGCTTTGATACCACCATCAACCACTTCGACTGGGATAAACTGATCGCCAGCCGTACCGCCTACATCGACCGTATTCACACCTCGTACGATAACGTGCTGGGCAAGAATAACGTCGACGTGATCCGCGGCTTCGCCCGTTTCGTGGATGCGAAGACGATCGAAGTGAACGGCGAGACGATCACCGCCGATCACATCCTGATCGCCACCGGCGGCCGTCCGAGCCACCCGAACATTCCGGGCGCGGAATACGGTATCGACTCCGACGGTTTCTTCGAGCTGCCTGCTCTGCCAGAACGCGTTGCCATTGTGGGCGCAGGTTACATCGCGGTTGAGCTGGCCGGCGTGATTAACGGCCTGGGAGCGGAAGCGCACCTGTTCGTGCGTAAACACGCGCCGCTACGCAGCTTTGACCCGCTGATCGTCGACACGCTGGTCGAGGTGATGAACGCCGAAGGCCCAACCCTGCACACCAACGCCGTGCCAAAAGCGGTGGTGAAAAATGCGGACGGTAGCCTGACTCTGGAGCTGGAAGATGGCCGCAGCCAGACCGTTGATTGCCTGATCTGGGCGATTGGTCGTGAACCGGCCACCGACAACTTCAACCTGGCCGCAACCGGGGTGAAAACCAATGAAAAAGGCTACATTGTCGTTGATAAATTCCAGAACACCAGCGTACCGGGCATTTATGCCGTCGGTGATAACACCGGCGCCGTAGAGCTGACGCCGGTTGCCGTGGCGGCGGGGCGTCGTCTTTCCGAGCGTCTGTTTAATAACAAGCCGGACGAACATCTGGACTACAGCAACATCCCGACCGTGGTCTTCAGCCACCCGCCAATCGGTACCGTCGGCTTAACCGAGCCGCAGGCGCGTGAGCAGTACGGCGATGACCAGGTGAAAGTGTATAAATCGGCGTTTACCGCGATGTATACCGCGGTCACCTCGCACCGTCAGCCATGCCGCATGAAGCTGGTCTGCGTGGGCCCGGAGGAGAAGATCGTCGGCATCCACGGCATTGGTTTCGGCATGGACGAGATCCTGCAAGGCTTCGCGGTGGCACTGAAGATGGGCGCAACGAAGAAAGACTTCGATAACACCGTGGCGATCCACCCGACTGCGGCGGAAGAGTTTGTGACTATGCGCTGATCCGTCTGATCCGCAACAAAACCGGCCAGCTGGCCGGTTTTTTTATGCCCTGGGCAGGTAAACCCAACGGGTGTACAAACGGTAACAAAATAACCCGGTACCCGCGGTGGAATTAACTAATCTTAGAAAGCGCTACGCGTTCGCCTGTTACTACGGAAAAAGATTAGAGATATGAAAATGCACGTAAAGATCACCGCAAAACTGATGGCCAAAATGCACCTTGTTCTCGCGCTGGTTTGGGCGATACTGACTATTCCTACCCTGCTGTGGTGGAAAAACAGCATTCTGTGGGTGTCGTTAATGAGCATTTACGCCATCGTGATTTCCCATCTGGCTGCGTACAGCGCCGCCCATGCGGAAAAAGCGGCCAGCAAAGCGATGGATAAAAGCGAAGGCGCCAGCCAGAAAGCCAATCAAACCGCCAACAGTCTTCAGGGCAATGCGCGTCAGGCGCATTAATCCCTGCGTATATGCAGAATACCGAATGCTCTGAATTTTATTCCTGCTCTGTTTCCAAAGATTCTGATTTAATAATTTCATAATCAAAGGGATATCTGATTTTCAGCGTGTTTAAATCCATTTTTAAAGCGTGATCTACCGCACACTTCGCACCGCACTAACCGAAGCGAATGTCTACGCTTTAAAGATAGCCGGGAAAAACCCGTATTGGTTACGACAAAAACCGGAGGTCCTGAACACCATGTTCAACCAGAAACTACAGACTGCCGAGGATATCGAGTTCGAGATTGCAGAAGAGCTGCGCTACGAAACCGATCCCTGTGAGTTAAAACTGGATGAGATGATCGAGGCAGAGCCGGAACCGGAAATGATTGAAGGGCTGCCGGCGTCCGATGCCCTTACGCCCGCAGACCGCTACCTTGAACTGTTTGAACACGTCCAGTCGTCGCGGCTGTTTGCGGACAGCAAAACCTTTCCCGACTGCGCGCCGAAGATGGATCCGCTGGATATTTTGATCCGCTATCGCAAGGTGCGTCGTCACCGTGATTTTGACCTGGCGCGCTTTGTGGAGAATCACTTCTGGCTGCCGGAGGACTACAGCAAAGAGTACGTCTCTGACCCCGGCCTGTCCCTGAAAGAACATATTGATAATCTGTGGCCGGTGCTGACGCGCGAACCGCAGGATCACATCCCGTGGTCGTCGCTGCTGGCGCTGCCGCAGGCCTATATTGTGCCCGGCGGGCGATTCAGTGAGACCTACTACTGGGACTCTTACTTCTCCATGCTGGGGCTTGCTGAAAGCGGTCGTAACGATCTGCTGAAATGTATGGCCGATAACTTCGCCTGGCTGATTGAGCGCTACGGCCATATCCCGAACGGCAACCGTACCTACTATCTCAGCCGCTCCCAGCCGCCCGTTTTTGCCCTGATGGTGGAGCTGTTTGAAGAGGACGGCGTGCGCGGGGCGAAGCGCTATCTTGAGCATCTTAAGATGGAGTACGCCTTCTGGATGGACGGGGCGGAATCGCTGCTGCTCAATCAGGCCTATCGCAGTGCGGTTCGCATGCCGGATGGCTCATTGCTCAACCGCTACTGGGACGATCGCGACACGCCGCGAGATGAATCGTGGATTGAGGACGTGGAAACCGCCCGTCATTCCGGTCGTCCGCCGAACGAGGTGTATCGCGACCTGCGCGCCGGGGCAGCCTCAGGATGGGATTACTCATCCCGCTGGCTGCGCGATCCTGCGCGGCTGGCCAGCATCCGCACGACACAATTTATCCCCATTGATTTGAACGCATTCCTGTTTAAACTGGAGAGCGCTATCGCCAATATCTCCGCGTCGAAAGGGGATAAAGAGACGGCTGATCTGTTCCGCCAGAAAGCCAGCGACCGGCGCGCGGCGGTGAACCGCTATCTGTGGGACGAAGAGAACGGCTGTTATCGTGATTACGACTGGCGGCGTGAAGCCCTGGCGCTGTTCTCTGCGGCCAGCATTGTGCCGCTCTATGTGGGCATGGCGACGCATGAGCAGGCTGAACGGCTGTCCGATGCCGTTAAAGCCCGTCTGCTCACGCCGGGCGGTATTCTCGCCACCGAATATGAAACCGGGGAGCAGTGGGATAAGCCGAACGGCTGGGCGCCGCTCCAGTGGATGGCGATCCAGGGGTTCAAGCAGTACGGCAACGACTCGCTGGGAGATGAGATCGCCTGGAGCTGGCTGCACACGGTGAACCATTACTACAAAACCCATCATAAGCTGATTGAGAAGTACCACATCGCCAGCAGCACGCCACGCGAAGGTGGCGGGGGTGAGTATCCGTTGCAGGATGGCTTCGGCTGGACGAATGGCGTGGTGCGGCGGTTGATTGGGCTGTATGGGGAGCCCTGAGCCTCACCCCTCACCCTGCCCCTCTCCCCTGAGGGGCAGGATGAGGGGGAAAAATAATCAGCGGATCACCTCATAAATGGCAGTCTGGATGGACTGCCATTTTTTTGTGCTGGCATCGGGCTGCGTCTTCGCGCGGCGCGTTGCCATATCGGCGTCGTGCTGCTGGCGTTTCACCACCGCGGGAACGGTACAGAATGCTTCCAGGTACTGCTTACGCATAGGCGTCAGCGATTCGCCGTTCGCCATCGCATGGCTAAGCGTATTAATAAAGCGTCGGCAGGGCTTTTGCTCTGTCATTTGCAGGCGGTAGCGCAACATTACTTCGAGTACATCGTCGTAGCCTGCCGACAACGCCTCCTCCGTCCATGACATTTTCCAGTCCATCCCGCCCTGCAAAAACAGGAGCGCCACGCGGGTGTCATTGCGATTGATGGCCGAGCGGAAATTATTCTCATCCCAGGTAACACCCATGCGGGTTAACGTCTCGCGTGAGGAAGGCGTTTCGCGCATCTCCTGCACCTGCGCGGGAGATGCCGTACTGGCCACAGCCGGCTGCGGTTTACTGCTGGTCACCAGCCAGAATCCCCCCACGACAATCGCGATAACCATCACGCCAACCGCTCCCCACAGCACGCCGGAAATCAGCTGTTCGCGCTGCTCTGGCGTACGCGCGGCGCGCTGAGTCGGTTTTTCTATGCTGTCGCGCACTTCAAAAAGATCGCCGCCTGTGGTGCGGTCCATTTTTTGCGCCTTTTCCCAGAACGCGTGCAGCTCGCTTTCGTCCACCGCCATCAGCGCCGCCGGGTTAACGCGTGTCCGCCCTTCCTCAAACGCGCGCTGAACGGAGCGGGTGATCTGCGTGTAATAGCAGTCGAGCAGCTGGATTTGCGCCCCGCTTAACGGCTGCTGCACGGTGATGCTGTTGCGGATTTGTCGAATATCTTCGAGGAAGGTTTGCAGGGTTTTGCGGGGCTCTACCAGCAGCGTCAGCATGTCCGGAGCGTTAAACAGCGGCGCGTAGTAGCGGCTAAATTCTTTTTTATCCACCAGCAGCTGGGCCAGTTCGCTGAACAACATGCCGCTCAGAACATCATTAATCTCACCGTTTTTCAGCCAGCGACGCACGCGTTCAGCGTTAAACAAGGTCTTAAGATGATTATTCAGCCGCACCGGATCGGGCCACGCCTGCTGTATCAGCCCTTTAATCATCAGCTCAATGGCACGCACCTGTTTCTGCGCCTGAAGCTGGCTCTCCTTCTCTGGCACCCTCCCTGTTTCGTAGGTCAGGAGGGGCTGTTGCAGACGCAGATATTCAAGGGAGGTGACGAAGCGCATCGCCGCAATCAGCTGATTTTCGCTGACATCCTGCCCGCTTTCATACTGGGGAACACGCTGCTGAAGCAAGCGTAATTGCAGCGTAAAGGCCGTCATTTCCGCATCATTCAGATTCAGCTTCCTGGCTACGGCGCCCCACCCGCCCAGCCCCAGGCGGGCACTATCCAGTTGCTCCAGAAACCAGCGTGGATCTTTTCCTTCAGAAACATGTACATTCAACAGAAGTAAAATTTCAACAGACGCCTGACGGATCGCTGCCAGACAGTGTTCAAACTGTTCGCGGGTATGATGCGATGAGCTAATCATCATTGTTTTCCTTGAGACAATGAGTACCGCTAAAGCGGCATTAAAAGTCGTTTTTCTTTTTATTTATATGAGGTTAAACATACCTGACTTTCTGTTGAAATAAAGTGACAACCTTATAATCATTTGCAATGTCTCCGGAGGATCGTCATGCCCACCTTAACCACCGCGCGTCTCACCTGCTCGCCGCTGCAAGAGCAAGACTGGCCCTTTTTTCTGTCGCTACAGCAAAATCCTGAGGTGATGCGTTTTGTCGCCCCTGCGCGTAGCGAGGCGGACATTCGGGAAGCCTTTGAGTCTCGTCTGTTGCCGTGGACGCCGGGCAGCTCGCACTGGCTCTGCCTTGTGGTGCGTGAGACGGCCAGCCAGACGCCGCTGGGCGTAACCGGCTATGTGCACCGGGAAGCAGATTGTGCTGAAGTCGGTTTTCTATTTGCGCCCTCTGCGCAGGGGAAAGGTTACGGCTTTGAATCTCTGCGGGCTGTGTGTGATTTCGCGCTGACTCAGGGTAATATCCGTCGGCTCACCGCCACCGTGACGGCGGGAAATATCGCCTCAAGGCGACTGCTGGAAAAAACAGGTTTTCAACTGGAAGGTGAGTTGCGTGAGAGTTATTTCCTTTCAGGGCAATGGCATAACGACTGGCTATTCGGTTTACTGAAAAAGGAATTCCCGTTCAGTTAAACCTGATCAACAGCCATTTGGCGGATATTTCCCCGGCGGCGTTTCCTCTATAGTCGCGCCACTAAGAGGAAACGCTTATGACGGGTTATGCAATGCAGATATCTTCTGCTGCAATCGCATTAATTAAAAAACAACAGGGTCTTTCCCTGGAGAAATACCGTGACGAAAAGGGTATATGGGTTATTGGTTATGGTCACGTGATTCGCCAGTGGGAAAAATTTAACAGTCTCATCACGCCGATTGAGGCGGAGAATTTGCTTTTTAATGATATTCAATTATGTGAGGCGCTGCTGCGGGAAATGAACAAACGCCCATTAACCCAACAGCAGCATGACGCCCTGATATTAACCCTCTTCAGTTTTGGGGAAGAGTCCCCTCTGCCTGAGAAGATCCTTCAGGCCGTCGCCCGGGTGTAGTACATCGCGGCCTGCGTCCGGTTTTTGACATCAAGACGCCGGAAAAGCGTCTCAAGATGGGCTTTTACCGTTGCCGCACTGATATTGAGATTACGACCAATCTCTTTATTGGACTCTCCGGCCGCCAGTAACTTCAATACCTCACGCTGGCGCTCGCTTAACACTGCCAGTTCATCCTGAGAGGAGTGCTGCTTCAGCCATTCGCCGGGAAAACAGACCATTCCACGCGATACGGAATCCAGCACTGCGGAAAAGCGTTCGGGATTCGCATTGCGGGGAACTATCGCCACCACGTTGCGCTGAAACATTTGCTCAACCCAACGTCGCTCTTTTTTCGTTAACACCAACACCACGCGCGACGCTGGAAAACGATCCATAATCTCTTCCAGTAAAGCCACACCATTATCACGAATTAAATACCCATCTATCATGACGATAGCGGAGGGTGACGCGGATAATTGCGCCCATAATTCATCAGTCTGACGAGCCCCTGTCATCTCTATTTTCGGAATTAACTTCTGCAAACTGTACATCGCTCCATGAATAAATAATGACTGCCTGTCAAACATGATTACTCGCATCGTTTTACTCCTCTGAGAATAGCGAAGGGGGATTCTACAGAGGCATTTTTTAAGAAAAAACTCAATGAATGGAGAGGTTACAAATCACCCAGCTCTCTTTATATCTTCCAGCATTTAGACATACCTGTTTTAAGGATTTCCTTAAGAGGGTTCCCTCCCCCTTAAGACTGAACATTACAGGAACATACCGCCTGAAACTTCAATACGTTGCGCATTCATCCAGCCCAGTTTGTCACTGAGCAACGCCGCAATGGCGTCACCAATATCATCGGGCAGGCCCACGCGTCCCAGCGCTGTCTGCGAGGCCAGCAGCTGGTTAAGCTCCGCATTATCCCGCACGCGTCCGCCCCCAAAGTCGGTTTCAATCGCGCCGGGCGCGATGATATTGACGGAAATTCCACGCGCACCAAGCTCTTTTGCCTGATAGCGGGTCAGCACTTCCATCGCCCCTTTCATTGCCGCGTAGGTGCCTGAACCGGGCTGAGTAAAACGTGCCAGTCCGCTGGAGACGTTCAGGATCCGCCCTCCGTCTTTTATGAGCGGCAGCAGCTGTTGCGTGAGGAAAAACGGCCCTTTGAAGTGAATGTTCAGCACATCATCAAACTGCGCCTCGGTCGTCTCGGTATAGGGTGCGTATAACCCTGTACCTGCGTTGTTCACTAAATAGTCAAAGGTGTCACGTTGCCAGACGTGTTTGAGGGTATCCTTCACCTGCTGAGCAAAGCGCGAAAAGCTTACCGTATCGCCGACGTTAAGCTGCAATGCTGCCGCTTTTCCACCTGTTCCCTCGATTTCGCGCACAACTTCCTGCGCCTCCTGCTGGCTGTTGTTCCAGGTCAGGATGATCCCTGTCCCTTCCGCGGCCAGCTTCAAAACGGCATTTTTCCCCAGGCCGCGGCTACCGCCCGTCACTAAAGCAATACGTTCACTCATAATTCACCTCGTTTCGGCTGTGATGAAGATTGAGAAAGAGCTTATTAGATGGTAGAAAATCAATAAATAGTGCCGTCAGCGCTTCACTGTTTCATTCATAACAACATTGACCAACATCTATGGATAAAATACACGCAATGCAGCTTTTCCTTCGGGTCGCGGAACTGGAAAGTTTTTCCCGCGCGGCGGAGACGTTAAGCCTGCCGAAGGGGAGCGTATCGCGACAGATCCAGGCACTGGAAAACGCACTGGGCACGCAGCTGCTGCACCGCACTACCCGCCGCGTCAGCCTGACGCAGGACGGCATGGTTTATTACGAGCGCGCTAAAGATCTGCTGATGAATCTGGACGAACTGGACGGCATGTTCCTGCACGACCCTTCAACCATCAGCGGTCGGCTACGTGTGGATATGCCCGTTGCCATTGCGCGAAATGTAGTCATTCCGAAACTGCCTGCATTTTTACAACAGTTTCCCGGCATTGAGCTGGAGCTGAGTAGCAGCGATCGTCTGGTCGATGTCATCCGCGAAGGATTTGACTGTGTGGTTCGCGTGGGAAACTTAAAGGACTCCGGGCTTATCGCCCGCCCGCTTGGGAAACTCTCGGTGATTAACTGCGCCAGCCCGGATTATCTGACGCGATTCGGCTACCCTGAGACGCTGGACGATTTGGCTTCGCATGCCCTCATCCACTACTCCGCCACGCTGGGCACGCGTCCGCAGGGTTTTGAGTATTACAACGGCAGCGCGACCCAGTGGGTAAAAACGGGAGGCGTATTGACGGTTAACAGCACTGAAACCTATCAGGCCGCCTGTATCGCCGGGCTTGGCATTATTCAGGTTCCGCGCGTCGGGGTGCGTGATGCCCTGCGCACGAAAAAACTCGTTGAGATCCTGCCGCAATACCGGGCTGAACCGATGCCCGTCTCCCTCATTTATCCCCACCGCCGTAACCTCTCCCGCCGGGTGCATGTGTTTATGGAGTGGCTTACCGAACTCACAAAAGGTTACGTCGACTAGTCACAAGCTATAATTCAGTAACATCCAGCTCAACGAAAAGGAAAATGCGCGTGACGCCGGAAAATAACCCGCAACGACCGACTCAACATTTAGATTATGAACCCATCAAAAAGATGGATAACGAACCTGAAGCGCCGAAAGAGCCTGGAACGGCCAGCAAAGCGCTGGGCACCGTGACCGGCATAGCCGAAAAAATTCAGCAGATACCCGCGATTGCTCACCTGATACGCGCCGCTGAGCGCTTTAACGACCGCATGGGAAATCAGTTTGGCGCAGCGATTACCTATTTCTCGTTCCTGTCGATGATCCCCATCCTGATGGTGTCATTTGCCGCCGCCGGTTTTGTGCTGGCGTCTCACCCGACGCTGTTGCAGGACATCTTCAATAAGATCCTGACCAACGTCAGCGACCAGACGCTCGCCGCAACGCTCAAAAGCACCATCAACACCGCCGTGCAGCAGCGTACCACCGTGGGTATCGTCGGGTTGCTGATTGCGCTCTATTCCGGGGTGAACTGGATGGGCAACCTGCGTGAGGCTATTCGCGCCCAGTCGCGTGACGTCTGGGAGCGTAGACCGCAGGATCAGGAGAAGATATGGGTGAAGTATTTGCGCGACTTTATTTCGCTGATTGGGCTGCTGGTGGCGCTGGTCATTACGCTCTCCATCACCTCGGTCGCCGGTTCCGCGCAGCAGATGATTATCTCCGCGCTGTACCTGGATTACATTGAATGGCTGAAACCGGCCTGGCGCGGCATTGGGCTGGCCATTTCTATCTTTGCTAACTACCTTCTGTTCTTCTGGATCTTCTGGCGTTTGCCCCGCCATCGTCCGCGCAAGAAGGCGCTAATGCGCGGGACATTGATTGCCGCCATTGGTTTTGAGGTGATCAAGATTGTGATGACCTATACGCTGCCGTCCCTGGTGAAGTCTCCCTCCGGCGCGGCCTTTGGTTCGGTGCTGGGGCTGATGGCTTTCTTCTATTTCTTCGCTCGCCTGACGCTGTTCTGCGCCGCGTGGATCGCCACGGCAGAGTATAAAGATGACCCGCGCATGCCGGGTAAAACCCACCGCTGATATCATGTCGGGCTGATATTTCAGCCCGATTCGCCATTTCAGCATATAAATCCAGGCCGTAACTTTTATTTAACGCAAAACCAGTTTTAATGACTGATATTTAAAAAGTGTGAAGCATTTCATAGAAGTGTTTTCGCTGGTCTGAAAATTATCCGCTTTTTGTTGCTTTTATGACCACACCACGCCTTTGTTACAGATTGAAATGTCGCTTTTGCTATGCCTAATATGGCCCTTCGTTCGTCCAAAAATAAGAAAATATTATGCAAGCAACAGCCACCACACTTAACGAAGGGGCGGAACACGTTCCGGTCAACTCGCGCAATAAAGTCGTCGTCGCATCGCTGATTGGCACCGCCATTGAGTTCTTCGACTTTTATATTTACGCCACCGCTGCGGTCATTGTCTTTCCGCATATTTTCTTCCCTCAGGGCGACCCGACGGCAGCCACGCTACAGTCTTTAGCCACCTTTGCTATCGCCTTCGTTGCGCGTCCGATTGGTTCAGCGGTCTTTGGGCATTTTGGCGATCGCGTCGGCCGTAAAGTGACGCTGGTTGCCTCGCTGCTGACGATGGGGATCTCCACCGTCGCCATCGGCCTGCTGCCGACCTATGAAACTATTGGCATTCTGGCGCCTGTGCTGCTGGCGCTGGCGCGCTTTGGGCAGGGTCTGGGGCTGGGCGGGGAATGGGGCGGCGCGGCACTGCTGGCGACCGAGAACGCCCCGGCGCGCAAACGAGCCCTGTATGGCTCTTTCCCGCAGCTGGGCGCACCGATTGGGTTCTTCTTTGCTAACGGCACCTTCCTGCTCCTCTCCTGGCTGCTGACTGATGAACAGTTCATGAACTGGGGCTGGCGTATTCCATTCGTCTTCTCCGCCGTGCTGGTGCTGATTGGCCTGTACGTTCGCGTGTCGCTGCACGAGACGCCGGTCTTCGCTAAAGTCGCCGCGGCGAAAAAGCAGGTTAAAGTTCCGCTGGGGACGCTGCTGACCAAACACCTCCGCGTGACCGTGCTGGGCACGTTCATCATGCTGGCGACCTACACGCTGTTCTACATCATGACCGTTTACTCCATGACCTTCAGTACCGCCGCCGCGCCGGTCGGCCTGGGCCTGCCGCGTAACGAAGTGCTGTGGATGCTGATGATGGCGGTCATCGGATTTGGTGTGATGGTGCCCATCGCGGGCCTGCTGGCGGATAAATTTGGCCGTCGTTCAAGCATGATCGTCATCACCTCGCTGATTATTCTGTTCGCGCTGTTTGTCTTCCCGCCGCTGCTGGGTTCAGGTAGCCCTGCGCTGGTGATGGCGTATCTGCTGATTGGCCTGAGCCTGATGGGGCTGACTTTTGGCCCAATGGGCGCGCTGCTGCCGGAGCTGTTCCCGACTGAAGTGCGTTACACCGGCGCGTCGTTCTCCTATAACGTTTCGTCGATTCTGGGCGCCTCGGTGGCTCCGTATATCGCCACATGGCTTCAGGCGAACTATGGCCTGTTCTATGTGGGTGTCTATCTGGCGGCAATGGCAGCGCTGACGCTGATTGCGCTGCTGCTGACGCACGAGACGAAGCATCAGGCGCTGTAAGTGAATGCCGGGTGGCGGCTACGCCTTACCCGGCCTACGATTCAGCCCTCACCCACAGGGCTGAGGGCTCCCCACAAAATAATGCCTGCACAGACGGCCCCCTCTCCCTTGAGGGAGAGGGCTGGGGTGAGGGGGAACATACGGCTCAGGTGGTCATTCCGTTCACTTTATGTTCCTTGCTACTCTGTCACGACATGAGCGGTGAACGTGCCAGGGTGGCTCAGTCGCCACCACCCTGGCGACCCGGGCTTCCGGCGGAAAATCGCCGCTTCGCGGTGCCTTCGGCTTATTCCTTCCGGCTTATCGGGGACGGGCGGAGGTAACATCCCTGTAAAGCCCGCCCTCTCGGCGCATCCCTGCGCCTCGCCCCGGCCTACAGGAAACGCCTCAGCGATTTACAGCCGGACCGAGGCATCGCTGAAAGCCCTCAGTTATTCTGAGGCAACGTTATAGCTTTTGCTTTCAAATTACTGGAGCCCCCTCTCCCCACAGGGAGAGGGAGAAACGGGACTACTTCTTCATCTGCGACAAAATCGTCCGACACTGATTCGCTTCACCTTCTGACGGCGAAATCAACGCCAGCAGCGCCGCCGCAGGGGTGACCAGCGTAGCGAGCGCGGCGGCGACCGCACCACGCGCAATCAACGGCCCGGCCTTCACGCCCGCCTGAGGATCTTTGAAGGTCCCGCGAACGTACAGCGGCGAGCGCAGGGTGATGATACGAATGCCTTTACTTTCCGGATCGATGGTTAAATCCAGCTGCTCGGACGCCATGCTGGCGGTACCGGTGACGTTGATAACCGCGTTTTCCGTGTCGAAAGCGAAGATCTGCGGACGCGCCACGCCGTTGACCAGATCCAGATTTGCCGCCGCGCAGTTAACGCGTACTTCGTCGTCACCGAAGATTTGCCCGATGATAAAGTTCCCGACGTTCAGCCCCAGGATCTCCATCAGGTTACGGCTCACCAGCCCGTCGTTCATCAGCAGCTTCAGGTTGCCGTTTCCGCTACCCAGCAGCGCCGCTACCGAGTTACCCGTGCCGCGAATATCCGCGTCGCCGTTCATCTCACCGAGGGTTTTCTGCATCAGCTCCACGTCCGGCATCAGCTCTTTCAGCTTCAGCCGACGCGCCTGGATCTCCGCCCTTCCCTGCATTGGCTTTTTATCCCCCTCCAGGTGGATATTCGATGAGATGGTTCCCCCGGCCATGCCAAACTTCAGCGGTTGCAGGCGCAGGTCGGCGTTTTTCAGGATGATATGGGTCGAGAGGTTGCTCAGCGGCAGCGTGCTGCCATGCTCAATTTTACGTCCTTTGAAGCGCACATCCGCATCCATCACGTCCCATTTGTCGGTTTCGAAGCGGTCATAGGGCAGCACTTTACCCGCAGGCTGAACGTCCTTTTTAACCTCTTTAGACTTCGTGCCTTTGCCCGAATCTACGCCAATCAGCGGACCAAGATCGGCCAGACGCAGCTGGCGGGATTCAACGTCCCCCTCCAGTTTCGGGCGCGGTTTACCGGTGGTGTAGGTCAGCGTGCCGTGGATATCGCTGTCGCCGATGCGGCCGTTGAATCCCCGGTAGTCAAAGACGGACGATTTTTCGGTGTTGATTTTGGCAACCAGGCGCCCGTCCGTTTCAAACGGCGGGGTATCCGGCAGCAGCACGCCGGTCAAATCGTACAGTTCACCCAGCGAATCCCCGGCAAACTTAAGCTGGAGGTCGACGCCGCCCATGTTCATCGGGTCGTTAACCGTGCCCACGAACGCCACGCGGGTGTTGCCCGAGCGGAAATCCGCCTGCACCGGGAACGGCGTGCCCTCACTCCTGAGCGCCAGCATGCCGCCGATTTTGCCTTTACCGGTCAGCGGCTGGCCGTTGTAGCGCCCTTTCGCCGTCAGGCCGAAGACGTAATCGCCCGCTTTGCTGTCATCGCCTTTGGCTTTACTGCCCGTCACTTCGCTAAACGGCAGAGGCTTACCCAGCGGATCGACGAGGATCTCCACGTCAGCCTTACTCACCTTATCGTCAATGGCGATCCTCCCCCGATCGAACAGAATATTGTCGAGGCGGAAAGACCACGAAGAGGGCTGCGCATTCTGATCTTTATCGCCGCTGCTGGCGAGATCGAACGTCCAGTTGTTGTTTTTCTCTGACAGGCGAATTAGCCGCGCGTCGGGCTGCTGAAGTTTGATCCACGGCAGATACACCGTTTTGGTTAACAGGGCTAACGGCGCCAGCGTGGCTTCCACGCGCGGCAGGTGGATCATGGTCACTTCGGGGATGTCCGGCGGGTTGCCGAGAATGATGTCGTCGGCGTGAACGTGCGGCCATGGCACCCAGCTTCGCCAGCCGGATTCCTCTTTCTGGCGCTCCCACACGACACCCAAATCGCCACGTATTGCGAAGGGGCGGTTTAGCTCGGTTGAGACTTTCTGGTTGATGGTCGGTTTGAGCCGGTTCCAGTCAAACGTGGCGATAATGATGATTAAGACCACGATCAGCAACAAGAAAATCCCTGCTGTCCAGGAAATCACCCTGGTTGTTTTTGTCATTGTTGTCCCCTTTCCTGATGAACTTGCCTCTAAAACTATAGTTCAGACAAAGGGAAGCGGGCAGATCAGAGGGTGGTTATCACCTTTTCCAGGGTATCCATGGGGACAGGACGAGAGAGGAAATAACCCTGTGCCGCCGCTGCCGGGGAATTTTGCACGTCGCGCCACTCCTCCAGCGTCTCTACGCCTTCCACAATGACGCCCTGGCAATAGCGGTTCATCAGTTGCAGGAGCATCGTAAACAGGTTCCGTCCCTCCGGCGTCTGGCGCAGCATGATAAACAGATCGCGGGCCACTTTGATGTAGTCATAACGCACTTCGCTCAGGGCGGAGAAGTTGGCCATACCGGTACCGAAATCATCCAGCCACAGCGGGCCAAACTCACACATCGAGGCAAACGAGGAGTCCTGCGGCAGCTGAACATGTTCAACCAGCTCGAAGCGCATCCACGGCAAGGTGGCAATCAGCGCCTGCAATGTCGCGTTCTGACGTAACGCCATCAGGGTTGGGCCATCCACGTTCACCGACGCCAGAATACCGTGCTGCTCGAAGAACGCCTGCTTCGTCGCCAGCATTCTCAGCTGCTCTTCCAGCACGTCGATACGCTGACGCACGGCAACCTCCGCAAAATAGCGGTCCGGTGCAATACGCTGTGAAGGATTCGATGGATGAGTGACGACCGTTAACACCTCAATCGCCATTAACCGACCGTCGGTACGGTAGATGGGCTGATAGGTGTACGCTCGCTCACATTGCAGCCAGTAGCGATGCTCCTGCAAGTTCTCAATACTTGCCTCAGGCGTAGTGCTCAGCCGCTGGATAACCTGCTCTGACTTCATTTCGGATGTCCTGTTGTATGGGATAGCCTTTCTGGACTCGTCACTGAGTTATCGGCCCGCCAGGTGAGAACTTTATGTTCAATTCACCGGGAAAATGAAATTAAGATGACAGAAATATGCCGGAATACGCGCTGGCTCAAAAAAAATAATGGAACGTCGTTTTAATATAGTTGACCATAAAAAACACACAGCGCACACTACCCTTAATTACTTTGTTCAGGTTCACGACTATGTCTAAAAAAATTGCCGTGATTGGCGAATGCATGATTGAGCTGTCCCAGAAAGGCGCGGAAGTCAGCCGCGGTTTTGGTGGCGATACATTGAACACCTCCGTTTACATTGCCCGTCAGGTCGCCCCCGACGCGCTGAGCGTGAGCTACGTTACCGCGCTGGGAACGGACAGCTTCAGCCAGCAGATGCTGGAAGCCTGGCAGGGTGAAAACGTTGGGACCTCGCTGATCCAGCGAATGGAAAACCGCCTGCCGGGTTTGTACTACATCGAAACCGACAGCACCGGCGAGCGCACCTTCTATTACTGGCGTAATGAAGCGGCCGCCAAATTCTGGCTGGAAAGCGAGGCCGCCGCTGCCATTTGCGAAGAACTGGCGACCTTCGATTATCTCTACCTGAGCGGGATCAGCCTGGCGATCCTGAGCCAGGAGAGCCGTAAAAAGCTGCTGTCACTGCTGCGCGAATGCCGGGCCAATGGCGGTAAGGTGATTTTCGATAACAACTACCGTCCGCGTTTGTGGGCCAGCCGCGAAGAGACGCAGCAGGTCTACCAGCAGATGCTCGAATGCACCGATATCGCCTTCCTGACGCTGGATGATGAAGATGCTCTGTGGGGCGAAAAACCGGTTGATGAGGTCATTGCCCGGACGCAGGCTGCCGGGGTCAGCGAAGTGGTGATCAAGCGCGGGGCGGAGTCTTGCCTGGTGGCGGTTGCAGGTGAAGCCGTGACAGAGGTGCCGGCGGTGAAGCTGGCGAAAGAGAAGGTAATCGATACCACGGCGGCGGGAGATTCTTTCAGCGCGGGGTATCTGGCGGTACGTCTGACGGGGGGAACGCCGGAAGCGGCGGCGCAGCGCGGTCACTTGACGGCCAGCACGGTGATTCAGTATCGCGGAGCGATTATTCCGCGCGAGGCGATGCCTGCTTAAGGACTGTGCGGGCTGATGCCCGCACCCTAATCCTCTCCCTCAGGGCTGAGGGAACGCAGAGCTTACTGGCCCTGCGGAATATCGCTCGCATCCTGGTGTAAATCATCGGCTGCCGTTTGCGCTGGCTGCGGCGGCGTCGCCATGATGGCGCTCCAGGTGGCCTTCAACTCTTTCATGTCATATTCCGGCTCACCTTTCGGCTGCAACAGAATCAACGCCATATCCTGCGACAGCTGCTGACGCAGATCCTGATTCAGCATCTCCACGGTCAGACCGTTCAGGAAGTCCTGACGCAGTTTCTGATACTGCTCCGGCGCGATATCCACCACCTGATTCTGCAAGGAGCGAATGCGCTGGCTGATTAAGATATCGGTATCGGCGCGGGCATAGGTGGCGAACAGTTTCTGCAATTCGAGGGATTTCTGCGCCACCAGCGCGTTAAACTCCTCTTCAGACAGGCCCTGTTTCCGCACTTTAGCCAGCTCTTTCGCCACCACGCCGAGATTGGCATTCAGCTTATCGCCCGGCGATTCCACGTTAATGGCGCACTGGGCGCGCTGGAACAGCACTCGGCAGTCAAAGCCCAGGCCAATATCTTTCACGTTGTTCTTGCTGAGCGTCTGCTGAACGTGCCAGAACAGCGCTTCACGCGCGAGATCCGCACGCCAGTAACGCAACAGCGCAGAAGACTCGCGGATCGGCTGCCAGGCCGTATCCCACATCATTGAAAGACGATCCTGACGCACGGTATCCGTCATGATGCTGACCGTCTCAGGACGCAGCGGGGACAAGGTAGGAACAGGGGCGGGCGTTTCACGCTTCCCTTTCAGATCGCCAAATGCTTTGTTGATCTGTTCTATCACCGCACGGCTGTCCACGTTGCCCACCACAATCAGGGTCATGGCATCCGGGGTGTACCACTGCTGGTAGAAAGATTTCACCTGCGCGGCATCAACCGGCTGTTTCAGCGGCTCTGCCGGGTCGTGGCCAAGCAGCGTTGACCCTTTCAGGCGGTAGCGCCACCAGCCTTCTTTGGTATCCGTCGGCCAGGTCGCCACCATGTCGCTGTTGCTCAACGCATAGTTAACGGTCTCAGGCGTAATCGCCAGTTTGCCGGTGGCATCGGAAAGGTAGGTCAGCGCTTCTTTAAGCAGATCGTTACGGTTGTTGGGCAGGCTCAGGTTAAACATGGTGTAGTCATAGGAGACCACAGCCGGGGGCAGCGGGCGTTTCGGATCGATGGCCTGTTGCCATAAAGAACGCACCTGAACCGCCTGCAAACTGCCGCTCTGGGTGAGCGCCAGTCGAGGAATAAAGTGGCTTAAGCCGGTCTGCTGGGTGCTTTCAGTGAGGGAGCCGGTATTCACAGAAAGACGGATTTCAATGCGATCGCTCGGACGTTGCGGAGTGGATAATACCTGCCACTGGAAACCATTCGCCAGTGTTCCCTGTTGCCAGGCCGGGTCTGGCTGGAGCGCATCTGCCTGCACATAACTGGCTGCTGCCATCATCAGCAAACCGCCGGTTAAGAGTCGAATTTTTGTGCCCTGCATGTGAACCCCTGATCAACATTCCTGGTTAAAGAGAGTGTCTCGCGACGTGAGCACTCAAAGATGACGATGAAAACCTTCCGATTAGACAGCGTGTTCGGCTAAACGTCACGGGCGGAAGTGAAATATACCCAAAAAAAATCTTGTCGAATTATGACAGGTATGAACGGTTATTATGCGCAGGTGCCCGCATCCCCACAAGGGAATACGGGCATTTATGAGGGATTAAGAGGATAAACCGGGGGTTTTGTCCTCAGATGTGCGGTTATTCAGCGTATCGTTAAGCTTCTTGTGATCCAGCTCTTTCACCCACTTCGCCACCACAATCGTCGCCACGCCATTGCCGACCAGGTTGGTTAACGCACGGGCTTCAGACATAAAGCGGTCAATACCGAGGATCAGGGCCAGGCCCGCCACCGGCAGATGGCCCACCGCCGAAATGGTGGCCGCCAGCACGATAAATCCGCTGCCCGTTACGCCCGCCGCCCCTTTTGAAGAGAGCAGAAGCACCACCAGCAGCGTAATCTGATGGAAGATATCCATGTGGCTGTTAGTGGCCTGGGCAATAAAGACCGCCGCCATCGTCAGGTATATCGAGGTGCCGTCCAGGTTAAAGGAGTAGCCCGTAGGAATAACCAGCCCCACCACTGACTTACGGCAGCCCAGCTTTTCCATTTTATCGAGCATACGCGGCAGCGCGGACTCCGAAGAGGATGTGCCGAGGACAATCAGCAGCTCTTCACGAATGTAACGGATAAATTTGAAGATGCTGAAGCCGGTCGCACGGGCGATGGAGCCGAGCACCACCACCACAAACAGAATACAGGTGATGTAGAAACAGACGATCAGCTGGCCAAGCTGTACCAGCGTGCCGACGCCATATTTCCCGATGGTGAAGGCCATCGCGCCAAAGGCGCCAATCGGGGCCAGACGCATGATCATGTTGATGATGCCGAAGATCACCTGCGAGAAGCTTTCAATGACGTTAAAAATCAGCTGGCCTTTGCTGCCAAGACGGTGCAGGGCAAAGCCAAAAAGTACGGCAAACAGCAGCACCTGGAGGATGTTTCCGCTGGCGAACGCGCCAATCACGCTGCTCGGGATCACGTCCAGCAGGAAGGCAACAATCCCCTGATCTTTCGCCTGTTCAGCGTAAACCGCCACCGCTTTCGCATCCAGCGTGGCCGGGTCGACGTTCATGCCCGCGCCAGGCTGTACCACGTTGACAATTATCAGGCCGATAATCAGCGCGATGGTACTGACAATCTCGAAGTACAGCAGGGCAACCGCCCCCGTACGCCCGACCGCCTTCATGCTTTCCATGCCAGCGATACCGGTCACCACGGTACAGAAAATGACCGGCGCGATGATCATTTTGATGAGCTTAACGAACGCGTCGCCAAGCGGTTTCATCTGCGCGCCCAGCTCCGGGTAGTAGTGACCGAGCAGAATACCGATGGCGATGGCTGTCAGGACCTGGAAGTAAAGACTTTTGAAGAGTGAGGTTTTCATAGGGTGTCCCTGGAAAGAAAAACTACAGGCTTTGTAAGGTTATGGTTAACCTGCGGCTTTAAAATAACACCCACATAACAGGACAGAAATAAACGGGGTTCAAATTTGAAACACAAATGTTAAGAACTTTGAGCTGGCTCGCACAAGCCAGCAACAAAATTACACTTTTGCGTTATTGCCAGCGTCAGCGAGATAGCGTTTCTCAAAGATATCCGTCGGTACGGCGCGGTCAAACAGGAAGCCCTGTCCGCTCTCCACGCCCGCCGCAGCCAGCCACTCACGCTGGGCGTCGGTTTCAATACCCTCGGCAATTACGTGCAGATTCAGGCTGTGCGCCATCTGAATAATGGCCTGTACCAGGCTGCAATCCTCCGGCAGCCCTTCCACAAAGGTTTTGTCGATTTTCAGGACGTCCACCGGCAACGTTTTCATGTGCTGGAGCTGACGCAGGCCGGAATACCCCATACCAAAATCGTCCAGCGCAATGCGGATCCCGGCATTACGCAGCGGTTTCAGAATGGCGACAGCATCGTCAGGATTGTCGATACAACGGCTCTCGGTGACTTCCAGGATCAACGTGTGGGGCTGAATGCGGTAGCGGTGGATCAACTCGAGCATCTCCGGCACCATGGTCGGGTGCATCAGCTGTAGCGCAGAGAGATTCACCGACAGCGGCAGCGTGATGCCTCGTTGTTGCCAGGCCGCAAGCTGGCGGCAGGACTCTTCCAGCACCCAGTAGCCGACGGTGACCATCAGGCCGCAGGACTCGATACGTTCGATCATCCCCTCAGGCAGCTCCCACGTGCCGTCCGGCTGTTGCATACGCAGCAACGCTTCGGCGCTGGTCACTTCACCCGTGCGCAAATTGACCTGCGGCTGTAGCCAGAGCGCAAACTGGCGATTGTCCATCGCCGTCAGAATGTCGCTCTCTTCCGTCAGGCGCTGCTGGGCTTTTTCCATCTGCTCCGGATCAAAGAACTGAATCTGGTTTTTGCCTTTCCGGCGCGCGGTGAACGCGGCCGAGAAGGCCCGACGATAAAGCTGCTCGGCGGTCAGCCCCCCGTAGTACATCGCAATACCGATGCTGGCGCTCGGGCGAAGCTGGATACCCTGAATGGGCAGCCGCTCATTAATGACAGTGAGTACTTGCTGACCTAGCGTAATGGCGTGCCACGGCTCTTTAACACCGTGCGCGATCACCACCAGGTCATAACCGCTGACCTGGGTGAGCACCATGCGCGGCGCCAGAACGGATTTCACCTTTTCCACCAGCGTCAGCAACAGCATCTCGCGCTGGCTCTCTTTCAGCACGCCCGCCGTATCCTGCAAGGTTTCGCAGGCAATCACCATCAGCGCGGTGGTCTGCTGGCGGGCGACGGTCTGCTCCAGCAAGGCCATTAAAAACGCTTTGTTTGGCAGATCGGATACCGGAAAACGGGTGGCGTTGCTACTGAGCTCTTCCTGCTGACGCAGGACACGCTGCTGGTTGATATTGTAACTCCGGACCAGCATGCCAATTTCATCGTCGTGATGCAGGCGCGGCAAGGGAAGCTGATGCCCCATGTGCTCCTGTGGAGAGAGGTCGTTCAGCTCCCGGGCTATGCGGCGCAACGGATGCACAATTAACCGGTTGATACACCACGTCAGCGCCACGCTCAGCATTAGTGTCAAAAGTAAGTAAGTAGTCACTAACGTAGCAACCCAACTCATGACGAATTTATACATGCGGTACGAGTCGGCCTGTAGCACCAGGTAGGCCAGCGGCTGCGGGTTAGCCGGTCTTTCCAGGGAATAGAGAGGCAGGGAAATTTGCACCGGCAGTTCAAACAGGCGCATCACCATCATCGGGACGGGACGCTCCGGGATAAAACTCATCCGCAGCGCCTGGAACTGGTTCGGCAGCACGACATCCGCGCGGCTCACGATACCGGCGGGCTGAATGCGCTTCAGGATGGATTCCGCCTCGGGGATATCCCCTTTCAGGATCGAGGCTGACAGGGGTTCCCGCACCGAGCGGGCAATACTTTCCAGTTGCGAAGCCGTGTTATAGCGATTCTGCTGTACGGAGTGAAACAGCAAAATGACGCAGAAGATGAAGACAAACAGCATTGTGACGGCAGACACCATCGCCATCTGTTTGATCGTTAAGGAACGGCTGACACGCAAAATGACTCTCCACAAAACTCGAAGCGCAGGGCGCACCAGGGTGTAAACCTGGTGCGCCCGAGTATACCCGATAGCTGCACTTTTAAGAGAGACTTACAATTAGATTAAGAAAAAATCCGATCACCAGTCTGCATAAGGCACCAGCGGTTCCGGTGGTAAGTCCATATCACCTTGCCAGCCCGCGGCAGAATACCGAACGTAGAGCAGCGCATGGCTCGGGGTATAGTCTTTTGCTTCCTGAATATCGACGCCCAGTCCGACAAACCAGTTGGACGTCACGCGGCGTTCAACAATCGCCCTTGCGGTATAACCCGTCCCTGACGAGCTACTTCCGGTTTCCATTACACCTTTATCGGTATAACGGCCTGGCTCATTGTCCGGGATCAGCCCCTGTAACGGATAACGCATCACATCTTTTGTTTTTGAATGAGACCAGGAGACGGAGCCGCCCAGCTCCCATGACCAGTTCTCTGTGCGTTTACGCCAGTTCACCGGTAAGGCGAACGACACATACTCCTGGGGACTGTAGTAACCGCCCTGGCCCAGCGAATAGCCACTTAAATCCTTATCGTAATGCCAGAGCATGTTGGACACGCCCACCGTCAGGCGTTCGTTGTTCTGATTGATGAGCTTGTAGTAATAGCCGGTCATCCAGCGGACGCGCCAGTTATCTTCGACATTCTTCCCGGTGAGGCTGTCGGCACTCAGGCTTGACCAGATCCCGTTAGCTTCGCCTTTGTCGTAGCTCATGCTCACGCCGCCACCGGTGGCACGCACGCCGCCCCAGGTGGTGTCGGTATTGGGATCTTTTTGCCCGGCGAAGGCCAGCACCGAGCTGGAAATCGGACGGCGATGGGCGTTCAGGGTGTAGCCAATCGGCCCTAAATCGTTGCTGTAGCTCAGGCTGCCCACCACATCGACCACGTCGAAGCCCATCGGCGTTGTACCGATATCCCACGCCCAGGTTTTGTTCTGCCAGCCGACGGCCACGCTGGCGCCGTTGGCCGACTGGTTCGTGCTGCCGTGACATGGCGTTTCGGCACAGGTACCCCATGTCGGATCGTAGGTTCCGTTATCGGTGGCAAAGGAACCGGCGTTCATATTGACCAGATCGCTACGGAAGAACATACGTCCGTCCGACAGCGGCGCATCAACCTGGAGCATGGTGGTGTGCGCTTTCAGATCGGAATAGCCTCCCGTGCCGCTGGAGCCCCAGTAGTCGTGTTGCAGCGTGACGTTCAGATCCTGCTGACGATAAAGATCGCCTGCATCGCTGCGCACGCCGCGCTTCAGCCAGTCATCTTTCTCATCGTTACGCGTGAGCCGAGTAAAGCTGTCGTTATCGGTCGGACGGGTCGTTGTGATGCCCGATGAGACCATCGCATCTTTCCAGGTGTCCAGCGCCTGCTGAGGCTGACCATTTTGTGCCTGGAAACGGGCGGCATCGCGCATCACCAGCGCACTTTCCATCGAAGGCGGCTGCGATTTGGCCTGCGGAAGAATGGCGTTGAAGGTCTTTTCTGCCGCGGCATGATCACCCAGGCCAGCCTGCGCCATGGCAAGCCGGCGCTGCATATTGATGGAGAGCGGTTCGCCGTTCTGTGCCGCGGGCAGTTTCGCCAGCGCCGCGCGCGCCGCGTCCTTGTTGTCCTGGGCAAGATAGACCTCGGTCAGGCCGAGGATCGCGTCTTCGTTCTGCGGTTCGCGTTGCAGGACGGTGTTGTAGGCGGTTTTCGCGGCCTCATGATCGCCACGCTGTTCAGCCCAGTCCGCCAGCGTCAGGTCAATACGGGTGGACGGAGGCTGCTGGCGAAGCAACGTTTCCGCCTCCTGCTCTTTTCCACTGTCGCGCAGGCGGTTGGCGGTTTCCAGCACCTGGTTACTTTGCAGGCGGTCCGCCAGCGCCTGAATGTTGCCGTTCCACTTGTCGCGCGGCAGCGTGTTCAGATGCGCCAGCGCCGCCCGGTTCTGATCGTTACCGGACAGGTACAGCCCGCTGGCGTAAACCTGATCCGGATCGCCCGGTTTCTGGCTTGCCAGCTGACGCATCAGGTTATCCGCCTTGCTGCGCTGACCCGCGCTATACAGATCGCGTGACAGTCGGTAGGTGATCCACACGTCGCCCGGGGAAAGCGCAAGGCGTCGGCGCTGAATTTCTGCGGCCTGCGCATATTTCCCCTCGCTTTCCAGCTGTTCGGCCTGGGCTGACAGCTGCTCGTTCGTCAGGCTACGTTCAATATCATCAATGCTGCGGCGCTGGCTGGCAGAGAGCGACTGAATAAACTGCGTCGCCTTCTCCGGAGACTGCGCGCGATAAATATTGGCGAGACCGCGTACCGCGTTGCTGTTGCCGCTGTCCATCCGCAACGTCTGGCGGTAATAGCGCTCGGCCGCGTCGTTATCTTTGCGCGCCGCCGCCGCATCACCGAGGCCCAGAACCGCGTAGCTGTCGGTATTGTCGATATTGCGCGCCTGCTGGTAATAGCGTTCGGCCTGGGCCGTATTGTTGGCTTTCAGGGCGTTATCCCCCTGCTGGATCAGCAGCCAGTATCGGTTGACCTTCAGCAGGCTGTCCCATTTGCCCCGGTTATCGCTCTGCGGATCGAGGGCGATCGCCTTTTCAAACTGCGCAACCGCACGCGCGCGATCGCCTTTCTGAGAATAGGCCTGCCCCAGCGCGCCTACGGCTTCACTGTCGGCGTGGTTGGCGCTGACTGCTTTTTGCAACTCCGTTACCGCTTTACTGCCCTGCCCGGCATCCACTGCGGCTAACCCTTCGGCTTTGGCGCGGAACGCCGGATCGGCGAGCTGTTTTTGCTGCGCTTCAAGCTGGGCGCGCGCCGCCGTCACGTTATCGCCATCGCTGAACACGCTCAGGTATTGTTGCAGCGCGGTAACGCTGGCGCTGCTGGCCGGTTGATCTTTGATCTGCTGGTACCACATGTCCGACGCCTGACTGCGGCCATTGTTCGATTTGGCCATCTCCTGTAACACCGCAAACCCTTCATCACGCCGTCCGCTCTGGAACAAAAGCTGTGCCAGCGAGGACTGTAGCGGGACGTTGCCCGGACTGCTGGCGTTTATTTTCTTAAGCTGATTAATGGCCAGGTTGCGGCGGGCTGGCTCTTTCGCCACCACGTTCCAGTACTCCGTCGCGATGTCGCCACTGGGCGGCTTACCGTCAAACAGTTTGTCATACGCGGCAATGGCTTCCTGGGTGTGCCCGGTGGTGGCAAGCAGGCGAGCCTGCTGGAGGGCCTGGCGACCATCCGGCGTGGAGAGCAGCATGGTAGTACGGGAGGACTGATAGGCACTGGAATCGGGCGCCATTCCTTTCAGGCGATCCAGCTCTTTTTGCGCGCCCGCCGTATCGCCCTGTCGTAACAGGTAGCGGAAGCGCGCGGCAATCACGTCCGGGTTGTTGGGGTCGATCAGCTCAAGGCGATAGAGCGACTGGCGCACTAAATCCTCACGCTGGGTGGATTCCCCCAGACGGACCTGTTCCAGCAGCTGTCTCTGCTGCGGGGAGTTGGCGGCCAGGGCCAGGGGCATTAGCGCCAGGCCAAGCGATAAGGTGAGTAGATTCAGTGTGAACGTGCGCATTCCTGGCCCCAGTCCGGTAGTAATTCACCTTGCACGGTGAAACGAAAACGATGCTGATCCCACCCTTGTCCAAAGAGGGTCAGAACGTAGCTGTAATAAGCATTGTTATCGGGAAAACGATCGGCGACGTGCTGGCGTTGCACCGCTTGCGCGTCCCGGTTTTGTAAAAACGGAAGGAGGGAGGCAGAAAACCCTACCGGCCCATCTCCGGTGCGTTTCCCGGTCGCGACGTCCACTTTCTCCGGCGGCAAGCCTTGTTTGATTGTGGTGGTCGCCATGGGCTTGAAACGCGCCAGTAGCCGGGCTTTCTGCGGATCGTTATCGTTCATCATCCCTACCCACAGATAGACGCGAATCGCATCGTAGCTGCCGATCAGGGATGCATCCTGCGACAGCTGCCAGCCGCCCTTTTTCTGGTATTTCACCCAGTTCGGGGAAAATCCTTTAGGCGCGGTCTCCAGCAGCAGACGCAGGTTGGTTTCACGGAGCGTCGTCCACGGCGCGCCAAAACGGGTGAAATAGCTCGCAAGCTGCGGCGGCAGGTAGCTGGGGTTGAAGCGCCAGACGCTCTCTTCGGCAAAACCGACTTTACCCGGCAGCAGCATAGAACCCAGCCCCGGCACCTTCACCACTTCCTCACTGGCAATGCGCGTCAACAGCGCCTTACCCGTGCGCGTGTAATCGGGATTTTTCCACAGCCGCCCGGCTTCCAGCAGCGACCAGGCAATCCAGATATCGGCATCAGACGCGGAGTTAGGGTCGATAACCGCCCAGGTTTCGTCGTCCTTTTTCCCCCACAGCCAGGCCGGGAGATGTTGGGTTAAATCTCCCTCGGCAAGGTTATCGCGCGTCCATGCCAGCAGCAGATCGAACGCCTTGCGATCGTTTGCCGCGAGGGCAAAGAACAGTCCGTAGCTTTGCCCTTCGGAGGTGGTGATTTTGCGCGCGTCACTGGGATCAATGACGCGTCCACTTTCGCTCATATAATCCTGCTTGAACGTCTCCCAGGCAGGCCAGCGACAGGCGGCGTGAAGATTCGCCGCCGCCAGCATCAACGCTGCGACTACACACCCGCGAAAGATTTTCATCACCGCTTACTCATGGTCCGGGTTAAGACGACGACGGCTGATGATTCGCAGCAGACGCCACAGTACCGACGCCAGCAGTACAACGCTGAGCGCAGCCAGCACGGCCAGCAGCACCGGGTGGTTAGACAGGGCGTACCACAGGCGTTCGAACCACGGCAGATGACCGACGTAGTAGACATCCCCCACGCGCAGGCTGTTTACCCCCGACTCACGGATCACCGAGACGGAACCGAACATTGCCGCCCGTTTACCGCTGTCGTTCATGGCCGTGTTGAGTAGCTCATACCCGCGCGGGCTGTCCGCCAGCAGGGCGATAACGCTGCGCTGGTCGTTATACGGCGACTGGAAGCCGACAATCGCGGCCATCGGACCCGTTGAGCTTACGGTCGTCCTGATATTGGCCTGACGATCGCCGCTGTCCGGCATGATGCTCGGGAACTCGGTCTGACGCAGCGGCGTGTTAACCCACGACTGAGCCGCCTGCACCAGCAGATCGACGCGCTTCTCGTCTTTCAGCTTGTCCGGAATGTTGCCGATGACCATGATATCGGCATCTTTGTTCTGGATCTGGCTCCCGTCATCCGTCACCGTCACGTTGATCGCCGGCAAGCCGGTTTGCGCCCCGACGGTGCCCATGGTGTCCAGCAGCGTGGTAACCTGGCCTTCGTTGGCCGCTTTTGGCATCACGACAATCGATTCAGAGAGGTCTGCCATGCGGCTGAACGGGAAGCTGGCGTTAGCAAAGGCACGCAGATCCGGCATCGCAATAAAGTGGTAATACTTCGAGAAGTCGATCGTGGAATCATCACCAATCACCACGTGGTTTTGCACCGGCTGGAAGGTAATACAGTTTTCCACCGATCCACCCGGCATGGGGTTCATATACTGGAAGTTAAACCGCAGCTGGTTCACCGCACCGAGCTTCAGCGCCGGGATCGACACATCGGTTTTGCCATCCAGCAGCCCCTGTAATACAGGCAGACGAAGCATCAACCGGTTTGTCTCCTGGCTGCTGGTCAGGCTGAACGATTGCAGGAACTGGTTGTTGAGGCTGATATCCATGCGCGAGCTGTCTTTGGTCGCCGGCGCGGTGTAACGGTAGTTCAGATTGATATCAATGCCGTTGGTGCGCAGCAGATAGAGATCCGGCGGCAGGTTAAGCGACAGGCTGACAGGAGAAGGTTCAAGCCCGGTTGACTGCAATTGCTCTTCATAGGTTTTCAGTTCGCCAAAGGTGATGGCCCGGTCGGTACGTACCCAGTTCGGCGCATCATAAGGCTTACGTGCCAGCAGCGGTTTCACCTCGTCCACCACAACGCTGTTACCGCGGAACAGGATATTCCCCTGCGCAATGCCTTTCGCCGCCTGCACCAGATCTTTGTCATCACGGCCGAAGATCACCAACAGCTTCACGTACGGATTGTCCGGATGGCTGATCATCTCGATGGTGGGCGCTTTCACCTCCGGATGGTCACGCAGGAAAGCCGGACGTTTGGCGTTGGTGGCAAACACGATCGCGTTTTTGTCCGGCATTTTGTCGTACATGACCGGGAAACTTTGACCACGCCAGCCGGAGCGGGAACCAAACCAGGATGCCACGATAGAGGCCGCCAGCTGTTCGGTCACATCGGGAGAGCCGGCAAAGACCATCGGCAGGTTCAGCGGACGGTTATCACGCGGGTCGAAGAACGGCACCGGGAAGGCGGAGAGATCGTTTTTCAACGCCAGCGGCTGATAGGTCATCTGAAGCGAAGAGTTACGCCCGACATCCAGCCACAGGGTGCTGCTGGCCGGGTTTTCACAGACATCGCGGTAGTGGCCGACAAACTCCAGACGCACGCGGTTAAAGTCGGTGATAAACAGCGGATTAATCGGCACCTGAGCCAGGGTTTTCTTACCCAGTTGCTCTTTGGTGACGGGCAGGACGTCCATCAGCTCGTCATTCAGATAGACCTTAAGCTGGGACTGCACCGGCAACAGCGACGGCGATGGGGTGTATTCCAGGTTGAGCATCGCTTTCGACACAACTTCATCGCTGCGCATACCGAATTCGATACCGCCATTTGGGTTGATGCCGCGCAGAACCATGCTGCCCGGAGGAGGTGCGATCTGGGCAAACGTCAGCTTAACGTCACGCGACGGCGTATTTTCGGCAACCACCGGCGCACTGGCTCCCGGCACGCCAGGCATGACCTGCCCAACCACCGGGTTGTCGGCGGGCAGCGTATTCCCCGTCGTCGGCTGATTCGGGACGACGTTTTCCGTCTGCCCCGGCGCGGCCGTCACAACCGGATCGGTCGCTTGCGCGACGACAGGCACCGTTGGCGCGGGCGTGGCCGCTGCGTTATCAGGCGCTGCGTTAGCCACTGTTGCAGGGAGCGCACTCATCCCCATTGCCACTGCACATAACCAGGAAAGTTTTGTTTTCATCGCGTTATCATCATTGTTGAGCCATAACCGGGTCCGCCTGCTTCGCTTCATCTCGCTCAGGTCGACGCGGAATGAACGACACGACCCAGGAAACCAGTGAAGTAAGTGACCGGAAAATTAATTTCACCGACGACGGGGCAAATTCTGCAAGGTGACGATAGCCACGGAACCCCAGCTTAAGAATATCCAGCAGGCTTTCCAGAGGCTTATCCTCAGGGAAGCTGTCCTGCCAGAGAGCCCACGTATCCGCGCGGGCAAACGTACACTGCACAAAATCAATGTGTTGCTTTTTGGTCAGCGGCATCAGTTGCAGACCCACTTCATTTCCTCTCACACGCACCACCTGCGTCGGGAAGACATACTCCTGCTGGCCGCGCTTAAGCAGTAGGTTGACCTTCTGCCCCTCCAGCACCTTCGCCTGACCGTTGATCTTGATACCCAGACCGCCATCCGAAAAGTCATGTACGGTACAGGAGAAGAGATGTCCATCGTCGCGGGCAATGGCCGCTGGCATGCTTATTTCGACGCGATGCGCGCGGCGAACCTGTTTGCTCTCCACCGATACCGCCACCGCGCCACCGAGGATAATCAGGTTATAAAACACCCACGCCATACTCACGAAGACCGTCAGAATTTCGTTTTCCGGGCCGTAGAAGTAGCGCCAGATCCCAACAATCACGCCCACAATATTCAGCAGCACCAGGAAGATATAGGGCCGGGAGATCACCCAGTCGACATACTCCTCTTCCACCAGCCCGCCCTTCGCGGTGACGTTGAATTTCCCTTTATGCGGGTTAATCAGCGCCACCATGGTTGGCGGCGCGATGTACCAGGCCAGCACCGTTTCGTAAATTTCACTCCAGAAGGAGTGGCGATATTTCCCCTGAATCTTCGAGTTCGTCAGGCTGGCGTGGATCATGTGCGGCAGAACGAACAAGGCAATCATCAGCGCAGGCGCATAGATGATGTAAGCGTGAAGGAGCAGGAACGCCAGCGGCGCAGTGAGGAAGATAAGCCGTGGAATACCGGACAGGAAGTGGAACATGGCGTTGACGTAGCACAGCCGTTGCGCCAGCTTCAGCCCTTTACCCATCAGCGGGTTATCGAGCCTGAAAATTTGCACCATGCCGCGGGCCCAGCGAATACGCTGGCCGATGTGCGCCGACAGGGATTCCGTGGCCAGCCCCGCCGCCTGAGGAATACGCATGTAGGCGGAGGTATAGCCAAGACGGTGCAGACGCAGCGAGGTGTGCGCATCTTCCGTGACCGTCTCGACGGCGATCCCGCCAATTTCATCCAGCGGTTTCCGGCGGATCACCGCACAGGAGCCGCAGAAAAACGTGGCGTCCCACATGTCGTTCCCGTCCTGCACGAGTCCATAGAACAGCGTGCCCTCGTTCGGGGTTTTACGAAAACGGCCGAGGTTACGTTCAAACGGGTCCGGCGAGAAGAAGTGGTGCGGCGTCTGCATCATCGCCAGCTCTTTCTCCTTCAGGAACCAGCCCATGGTCATTTGCAGGAACGAGCGCGTTGGCACGTGGTCGCAGTCGAAAATAGAGACGAACTCCCCTTTGGCATATTTCAGCGCATTGTTGATGTTACCGGCTTTCGCGTGTTCATGCGTGGTACGGGCGATGTACTCTACCCCCACTTCGTCCGCGAACTGGCGGAACTCGGCACGGCCACCGTCATCGAGGATCCAGATTTTGATTTTATCCTTCGGCCAGTCGATACCCAGCGCGGCGTAAATGGTGTTTTTTACCACCGACAGATCTTCGTTGTAGGTCGGCACGAAGAGGTCCACCGTAGGCCACTGGGTCGTGTCTTTTGGCAGCGGCACCGGCTGTCTATTTAGCGGCCAGATAACCTGGAAGTAACCCAGCACCAGCACGATCCAGGCGTAAGTCTCAGCAAACAGCAGGACTAAGCCGCACACCAGGCTGACCGGATCGTCCCAGTTCAGCGTTGAGGTATATCGCCACCAGATGTAGCGGCAGGAAACGGTCAGCGATAGCACAATCAGCATCAGGGCAGAAAAACGCCCTGGTATGCGCCGCACCAGCAGCGCCACGCCCCACAGCAGGATCAGGAAGGTGAACTGCGCCAGCGGGTTGAAGGGCTGGGTAATACAGACCAGCGCAAGAATCAGCGAGAACACCACAACCACGCCGAGAATAAAACGCCGCAAGCCCGGGTGTAGGTGCCCGAGCTCTTTGTGGTTATCTAAATGACCCGTTTTGTCGCCCACCCGGTCAGGTAGCCGGTCAAGCCACTGGTGGTAGTGTTCACGCAGGTTCTGCACACGATCGAAGCTGCGCCAGCGGGACGTTTTTTTCTCCGCGCCCGTTGAGGTCGTTAGTAGCCAGATGGACTGAATAGCGTAGCGCGCGGGAACCAGCGGACGCGGCTTGTCAGGGTTGATATGCGGATAGAGTTCACCGTGGCGCGCACGAATGCGTTGCCAGCGGGGATGTTCGAGGAGGATGAACATCCACGCCAGAATCATCCACAAACAGCCCAGCGCAGCGCTCAGCGACGAGGCGCCGTGATGACGGTAATGGCGGTAGCGTTCACTTAAGCGCGAACTGACCGGCGGAATGAGCAGCCAGTTAGTCAGGCGGCTCATACTGAACTCCCGGCAGGCTCCGGCCGTTTAGCAAAGTGCAGCAGACACCAGTTGGCCAGCGTCAGGATCTCTTCCGCCGCCAGTGAATCGCTACGGTACTCCCCGAGAGGTTGTTTGGACGCGAGGCACTCCGCCATCGCTTCGTCACGATGGATCACCATCGGCAACAGGCGGCGCTGACTCTGGAGCCAGACCTGGTAGAGATCGTCCTGGATCTGGCTGCCAATGCGCAGATCGTTGATCAGAATATGGGCATTGGCAGGCATCGGCTGCTGATGCAGACGGATATGACAATTCGCATCTACGTTCGCGATGGAGAGCACATAGTCGCACTGCGCCAGCAGCTGGCGGGTCAGCGACGCGGCACCGTGCGGCAGGTCCAGCAGGATCCACTGATAGTGCCCGCTCTCTTTCAGGCTCTGCAATGCGGTGATGAAGCGAGAGAACAGGCGCTGGTACGCGGCTTCATTCCCGCGCTCGGTTTCGGTCAATTGACCAAAGGGAAGTAAATCGAGCTGGGAGGTATAACGCAAACCCGCATCCCGCCAGTCTTTATCGTCCAGAAGCGCGCGTCCCCAGCCGTTTGCATGCGTAAAGTCGACATTGAATGACATGCGCAGCAAATTATCGGAACAGGCATCAATGACCAGTACCGATTCACCTAATACCTGCAATGACCACGCCAGCGCCGCGGTAACGGAAGTTGTACCCACCCCACCACGGACGCCCTGTAATCCTAGTACAGCCATCAATGGCTTCCTTATTGTTGTTGGGCAAACTCAGCTAATAACGGCCAACGTTTAATAGCCGCCGCCAACTGTTCACGCTGGGAAATATCGGTGTAATCTATTTCAGGCAAAGAAAAAGCCTGCGTGAGTGCCAAAAAATCGTTCTGGAATGTGTAACCCAGACTTGAGTCGACTGGGGTTGCGGGTTCGTTATTTTGCATTCTTTTTTCATCCCTTTGAGTAAAATCATAAGATTCAGATGCAGCGAGGCGTCCTGCCATTAAATTTCATTTACATGCTAAATCTGATGTTCTTTAATTTCAATGTTAGGTTTATTTCTACGCTTTCGCTAGTAAACTGAGAGACATAGAAATTCGACGAAAAGAGGGACACCGTGGACTCCATATTTTCTATTGGCATCCAGTCATTATGGGACGAATTGCGCCACATGCCAGTCGGAGGAGTCTGGTGGGTTAATACGGATCGTAATGAAGATGCCATCAGTCTGGTAAACCAGACGATAGCGGCGCAGGGGAAGGATTCCCGCGTGGCCGTCATTACGATGGGCGAAGAGCCGAAGTCAATCATCAGACTCGACAGTGACCGTGGACCCCAGACAGTACGATTATTTTCCATGCCTGCGGAGGCTGACAGTCTATACTTTTACCCCACGATATTCAGTGTTCTATTGTTCCTGAACACTATTTACTGATTCTAAAATGCTCTAATGATGGCCTGCAAAATATACCGTCTGAAAAGCTTCTGAAATGGCTGGGAAGAATCAACAGATGGGCAAAAAATCAAAATTGCACCTTATTGGTTGTTAACCCAGGCAGTAATAATGACAAGCTTTTTTCACTTTTAATGAGTGAATACCGTTCTCTCTATGGCCTGGCCAGTATTCGGGTCCAGACCGACAGCCATCTTTACGACGTGGCTTTCTGGTGCAATGAAAAAGGGGTGAGCTCCCGACAACAACTTACACTCAAACAAGTCGGGGATGAGTGGCATCTTGCTCAACAGGAAGAGACGGTAGTTCAGCCACGCAGTGATGAAAAACGTGTTCTGAGCCATATTGCGGTACTGGAAGGTGCGCCTGCACTGTCTGAGCACTGGTCACTGTTCGATACCAATGAAGCCTTATTTGATGAGGCGCGCACCACGCAGGCGGCGACTATTATCTTCTCGTTGATCCAGAATAACCAAATCGAAACGCTGGCAAGGCACATTCACACATTACGTCGCCAGCGCGGCAGCGCGTTAAAAATTGTAGTGCGTGAAAATAATACCAGCCTGCGCGCCACCGATGAGCGCTTATTACTGGGCTGCGGCGCGAATATGGTCATTCCGTGGAATGCTCCCCTGTCGCGCTGTCTGACGCTGATCAAAAGCATCCAGGGCCAGCAGTTTAATCGACATGTTCCGGAAGATATCAGCACCCTGCTTTCAATGACGCAGCCGATGAAACTGCGCGGCTACCAGAAATGGGACACCTTCTGCGATGCGGTGGGCAACATGATGAGCAATACGCTGTTACCGGCAGACGGAAAAGGGGTGATGGTTGCCCTGCGCCCCGTGCCGGGTATTCGCGTTGAGCAGGCGCTCACTCTGTGCCGCCCTAACCGTATCGGGGACATCATGACCATTGGCGATAACCGCCTGGTGCTGTTCCTCTCCTTCTGCCGGGTGAACGATCTGGATACTGCACTTAACCATATCTTCCCGCTTCCTACCGCGGATATCTTCTCGAACCGTATGGTCTGGTTTGAAGATAACCTGATCGCGGCTGAGCTTGTCCAGATGCGTGCCCTGCCACCTGAAAAGTGGGCCAAACCGTTGCCTGTCACAAGCGGCGCCAAACCGGTTCTGAACGCGAAACATGACGGGCATGTCTGGCGACGGGTACCCGAGCCGCTACGCTTACTGGATGAGAACAAGGAGCGCGCGCCATTATGAATATCAGCGATATCATCCAACTGGTTGTTCTGTGCGCGCTGATTTTTTTGCCGCTTGGCTACTATGCACGCCATTCCCTGCGCCGTATTCGCGATACGATCAGATTACTGTTCGTCAAACCTCGCTATATTAAACCCGCCGGAACACTGACTCGCGCTCCGAACGTCAAGGCAAACCGAAAACATGACTAATTCTACCTATACCTCTTCGGCGCCCTCGCCACTCTGGCAATACTGGCGCGGCCTGTCCGGCTGGAATTTCTACTTTCTGGTGAAGTTTGGTCTGCTGTGGGCAGGCTATCTTAATTTCCACCCTCTGCTTAACCTGGTGTTTATGGCATTCCTGCTGATGCCAATCCCGAACCTCAGGCTGCACCGTATACGTCACTGGGTCGCTATCCCCATCGGTTTCGCCCTGTTCTGGCATGATACCTGGCTGCCCGGCCCTGAAAGCATCATGAGCCAGGGCTCCCAGGTCGCAGGTTTCAGTGCGGACTATATGCTCGATCTGGTTGAGCGCTTTATTAACTGGCAGATGATTGGCGCGGTATTTGTCCTGCTGGTCGCCTGGCTGTTCCTGTCTCAGTGGATCCGGGTGACGGTGTTTGTCGTCGCGATTATGATCTGGCTTAACGTCCTGACGCTGACGGGCCCGAGCTTCTCGCTGTGGCCAGCCGGTCAGCCGACGACAACCGTGACCACCACGGGCGGTTCCGCCGCCGCGACCGTTGCGACAGCAGGGGATACGCCTGTGGTTGGGGATATTCCTGCGCAGACTGCACCGCCGACATCCACTAACCTGAACGCGTGGCTCTCCAGTTTTTACGTTGCGGAAGATAAGCGTCAGACGAAATTCCCGGACGCGCTGCCTGCCGATGCTCAGCCGTTTGAGCTGCTGGTCATTAACATCTGTTCTCTGTCCTGGGCTGACGTTGACGCGGCTGGTTTGATGTCGCACCCGCTGTGGTCGCATTTCGATATTCAGTTTAAGGACTTCAACTCGGCCACGTCGTACAGCGGCCCGGCGGCTATCCGCCTGCTGCGCGCCAGCTGCGGACAGCCTTCGCATAAGAACCTCTACCAGCCGGCAGCTAACCAGTGTTATCTGTTTGATAACCTCGCAAAACTGGGCTTTACCCAGCACCTGATGATGGGCCATAACGGTCAGTTCGGTAACTTCCTGAAAGAAGTGCGTGAACAGGGTGGCATGCAGGCCCCGCTGATGGACCAGAAAGGGCTGCCGGTAACGTTGCTGGGCTTTGATGGCTCGCCGGTGTATGACGATACCGCCGTGCTTCAGCGCTGGTTAGATACCGTCGGCAAAGAGGAAGGGACACGTAGTGCGACGTTCTATAACACGCTGCCGCTGCACGACGGGAACCATTATCCCGGCGTGAGTAAAACGGCCGATTATAAGGCCCGTGCTCAGAAGTTCTTTGACGAGCTGAACGCGTTCTTCAACGAGCTGGAAAAATCAGGTCGCAAAGTGATGGTGGTGGTGGTACCAGAACACGGAGGGGCGCTGAAAGGCGACAGGATGCAGGTGTCTGGTCTGCGCGATATCCCAAGCCCGTCCATCACTAACGTTCCGGCCGGGATTAAGTTCTTTGGCATGAAGGCGCCGCATCAGGGAGCGCCCATTGAAATCACCCAGCCGAGCAGCTATCTGGCTATCTCGGAACTGGTTGCTCGCGCTGTAGACGGTAAGCTGTTTGTGGAAGATAGCGTGAACTGGGATCAGCTCACCAGCGGGCTGCCGCAGACGGCGGAGGTATCGGAAAACGCCAATGCGGTGGTGATCCAGTATCAGAATAAGCCTTATGTCCGACTGAATGCCGGGGATTGGGTGCCGTATCCGCAGTGATGACCTGCTACACCCTCTCCCCTGTGGGGAGAGGGTTACTCCGCACTTCGTAACGAAATTTCACCGCCCACCCAGGGCTTAATCACGCCATCCTGTTCAAGAAGCAACGCGCCCTGCGCGTCAATGCCGCGTGATGTGCCGTAAATCTCTTTATCCCCAATCAGCAGCTTCACCGGTCGGTTAATAAAGTTATCCAGTTTTTCCCAGCGAGACAGGAATGGCGCTAACCCCTCTTGTTCAAAGAGCGTCAGCGAACTACGCAACTCATTGATCATGCGGACGGCAAGCGTATTGCGATCGATGGTGATCCCCGCTTCCTGCAAGTTGGTCCAGGCCTGGTTCACGACATCGTTCTGCACGTTTCGCATCACCATGTTCAGTCCCGCCCCAATGACGATCTGTGCGGCATCGCCTGTTTTTCCCGTCAGTTCAACCAGGATCCCCGCCAGCTTTCGATCGTTGAGATACAGATCGTTGGGCCATTTTACCCGCACCTGATCGGCACCCAGATCGTGCAGCACCTCTGCCATCACAATGCCGATGACCAGGCTCAGCCCGATGGCCGCAGCTGGCCCCTGTTCAAGCCGCCAGTACATGGAAAGGTAGAGGTTGGCGCCAAATGGTGAGAA
The DNA here is from genome assembly GCF_050031515.1 of Enterobacter cloacae complex sp. 397G4. Taxonomy (NCBI): domain Bacteria; kingdom Pseudomonadati; phylum Pseudomonadota; class Gammaproteobacteria; order Enterobacterales; family Enterobacteriaceae; genus Enterobacter; species Enterobacter cloacae complex sp. 397G4. The sequence continues at coordinate 4,657,875 of NZ_JBLGWE010000001.1, forward strand.
CCACTTACGCCCCCGGCGGCCACGTCCTGCCTGTTGGTACTCGGCAACGCAGGCATCACCGGATTTCAGCTCGCTCAGGCGATCCAGCAGATACTGGTTCGTCGAATCAATGACCGGCAATACCGCGACGTTACCGTGCCCAATCTGGCTGCGGATGACCTCTTCATTCAGTAACTGGATCGGTTCCGGCAGGCTGTAGCCTTTTCCTGGCACCGTAAACACATCCACGCCCCAGTCGCGGAGCGTTTGAATATGCTTATTGATCGCAGCACGGCTCATGCCCAGCTGTTCGCCCAGCTGCTCGCCAGAATGAAACTCGCCATCGGCAAGGATACCGATGAGAGTTAACGGGATAGTATTGTCCTTCACGCAATGGTCTCCACGGCATTCACTTCGCCCGTTCGGCCAATAAAGCGAACTTCAGGCTCCAGCCAGACGTTGAATTTTTCGCCCACGCGCTGGCGAACATGATGCGCCAGGTTGACGACATCCTCACTTGTCGCGTTGGACTGGTTGATCAGTACCAGCGCCTGCTGACGATGAACAGCAGCGCCACCAAGAGTCGTACCTTTTAATTCACACTGATCGATAAGCCAGCCTGCGGCCAGCTTCACGCTACCATCCGCCTGAGGATAATGCGGGGCCGTTGGCCAGCCGGCGAGAAACGCTTTTGCATTTTCGCTGCTGATCACCGGGTTTTTGAAGAAACTGCCCGCATTTCCGTTTACTTTCGGGTCCGGGAGCTTGGTCATTCGCATGTGGCATACGGAATCAAATACCTCACGCGGTGTGACGGTAGCCGGGTCGAGACGGGTCAGATCGCCGTAAGTCAGAACGGGTTTCCAGGCTTTCGCCAGGCGCAGGCCAACGGCCACAATGACGAAACGATCCTGATAGTCGTGCTTGAAAATGCTGTCGCGATAGCCAAAGCGGCACTGCTCTGCGGTCAGGCGCTTCGCCGTTCCAGTCGCGAGTTCGATGCAGTCGACATATTCGCAGACGTGTTTCAGTTCGATGCCGTAGGCACCGATGTTTTGAATAGGAGATGATCCTGCACAGCCCGGGATCAGAGCCAGGTTTTCCAGCCCTGGCATCCCTTTTTCAAGGGTATATTGCACCAGATGGTGCCAGTTCTCGCCAGCACCCACGTGTAAATGCCAGCTGTCAGCGCTCTCTTTACGCTCAATCCCCATGATGCGATTGACGATTACCGTCCCCGCAAAATCATCGAGAAACAGGACATTACTTCCTTCGCCCAGAATAAGTACGGGTTCACCGTTTTCTGTTGCGTTTTGCCATGCATTCAGCAACTGCTGAGCACTGTCGGCACGTACAATTTGATTAGCATTCCGTTGAATACCAAAGGTATTCCAGGGCTTAAGGGAGTGATTCATAGACGCTATCCTGATGCAAAAACCGGGATAGTTTACCGTATATATGGGGGGATAGGTGATTTGTTTATGGAAAGGAAGCAGGTGCAGAAACGCAAAAAGGCCATCCTTCCGGATGGCCTCTTCACTTGTTTGATGCCTGGCAGTTCCCTACTCTCACATGGGGAGACCCCACACTACCATCGGCGCTACGGCGTTTCACTTCTGAGTTCGGCATGGGGTCAGGTGGGACCACCGCGCTAAAGCCGCCAGGCAAATTCTGTTAATCTGTATCAGGCTGAAAATCGTGTCTGTCTCTTCGCCAAAACACCTTCGGCGTTGTAAGGTTAAGCCTCACGGTTCATTAGTATCGGTTAGCTCAACGCATCGCTGCGCTTACACACCCGACCTATCAACGTCGTCGTCTTCAACGTTCCTTCAGGAGACTCAAGGTCTCAGGGAGAACTCATCTCGGGGCAAGTTTCGTGCTTAGATGCTTTCAGCACTTATCTCTTCCGCATTTAGCTACCGGGCAGTGCCATTGGCATGACAACCCGAACACCAGTGATGCGTCCACTCCGGTCCTCTCGTACTAGGAGCAGCCCCCCTCAATTCTCCAGCGCCCACGGCAGATAGGGACCGAACTGTCTCACGACGTTCTAAACCCAGCTCGCGTACCACTTTAAATGGCGAACAGCCATACCCTTGGGACCTACTTCAGCCCCAGGATGTGATGAGCCGACATCGAGGTGCCAAACACCGCCGTCGATATGAACTCTTGGGCGGTATCAGCCTGTTATCCCCGGAGTACCTTTTATCCGTTGAGCGATGGCCCTTCCATTCAGAACCACCGGATCACTATGACCTGCTTTCGCACCTGCTCGCGCCGTCACGCTCGCAGTCAAGCTGGCTTATGCCATTGCACTAACCTCCTGATGTCCGACCAGGATTAGCCAACCTTCGTGCTCCTCCGTTACTCTTTGGGAGGAGACCGCCCCAGTCAAACTACCCACCAGACACTGTCCGCAACCCGGATTACGGGTCTACGTTAGAACACCAGCCATTAAAGGGTGGTATTTCAAGGTTGGCTCCACGCAGACTGGCGTCCACGCTTCAAAGCCTCCCACCTATCCTACACATCAAGGACCAGTGTTCAGTGTCAAGCTATAGTAAAGGTTCACGGGGTCTTTCCGTCTTGCCGCGGGTACACTGCATCTTCACAGCGAGTTCAATTTCACTGAGTCTCGGGTGGAGACAGCCTGGCCATCATTACGCCATTCGTGCAGGTCGGAACTTACCCGACAAGGAATTTCGCTACCTTAGGACCGTTATAGTTACGGCCGCCGTTTACCGGGGCTTCGATCAAGAGCTTCGCGTTGCCGCTAACCCCATCAATTAACCTTCCGGCACCGGGCAGGCGTCACACCGTATACGTCCACTTTCGTGTTTGCACAGTGCTGTGTTTTTAATAAACAGTTGCAGCCAGCTGGTATCTTCGACTGATTTCAGCTCCACCCGCAGGGGCTTCACCTACACATCAGCGTGCCTTCTCCCGAAGTTACGGCACCATTTTGCCTAGTTCCTTCACCCGAGTTCTCTCAAGCGCCTTGGTATTCTCTACCTGACCACCTGTGTCGGTTTGGGGTACGATTTCGTGTTACCTGATGCTTAGAGGCTTTTCCTGGAAGCAGGGCATTTATCACTTCAGCACCGTAGTGCCTCGTCATCACACCTCAGCGTTAACAAGGTACCGGATTTACCTGGAACCTCCGCCTACATGCTTAAACCGGGACAACCGTCGCCCGGCTGACATAGCCTTCTCCGTCCCCCCTTCGCAGTAACACCAAGTACAGGAATATTAACCTGTTTCCCATCGACTACGCCTTTCGGCCTCGCCTTAGGGGTCGACTCACCCTGCCCCGATTAACGTTGGACAGGAACCCTTGGTCTTTCGGCGAGCGGGCTTTTCACCCGCTTTATCGTTACTTATGTCAGCATTCGCACTTCTGATACCTCCAGCATGCCTCACAGCACACCTTCAACGGCTTACAGAACGCTCCCCTACCCAACAACACATAGTGTCGCTGCCGCAGCTTCGGTGCATGGTTTAGCCCCGTTACATCTTCCGCGCAGGCCGACTCGACCAGTGAGCTATTACGCTTTCTTTAAATGATGGCTGCTTCTAAGCCAACATCCTGGCTGTCTGTGCCTTCCCACATCGTTTCCCACTTAACCATGACTTTGGGACCTTAGCTGGCGGTCTGGGTTGTTTCCCTCTTCACGACGGACGTTAGCACCCGCCGTGTGTCTCCCGTGATAACATTCTTCGGTATTCGTAGTTTGCATCGGGTTGGTAAGCCGGGATGGCCCCCTAGCCGAAACAGTGCTCTACCCCCGAAGATGAGTTCACGAGGCGCTACCTAAATAGCTTTCGGGGAGAACCAGCTATCTCCCGGTTTGATTGGCCTTTCACCCCCAGCCACAGGTCATCCGCTAATTTTTCAACATTAGTCGGTTCGGTCCTCCAGTTAGTGTTACCCAACCTTCAACCTGCCCATGGCTAGATCACCGGGTTTCGGGTCTATACCCTGCAACTTAACGCCCAGTTAAGACTCGGTTTCCCTTCGGCTCCCCTATACGGTTAACCTTGCTACAGAATATAAGTCGCTGACCCATTATACAAAAGGTACGCAGTCACCCCATAAAGAGGCTCCCACTGCTTGTACGTACACGGTTTCAGGTTCTTTTTCACTCCCCTCGCCGGGGTTCTTTTCGCCTTTCCCTCACGGTACTGGTTCACTATCGGTCAGTCAGGAGTATTTAGCCTTGGAGGATGGTCCCCCCATATTCAGACAGGATACCACGTGTCCCGCCCTACTCTTCGAGTTCACAGCAAGTGTGCTTTCGTGTACGGGACTATCACCCTGTACCGTCGGACTTTCCAGACCGTTCCACTAACACACAAGCTGATTCAGACTCCGGGCTGCTCCCCGTTCGCTCGCCGCTACTGGGGGAATCTCGGTTGATTTCTTTTCCTCGGGGTACTTAGATGTTTCAGTTCCCCCGGTTCGCCTCGTTAACCTATGTATTCAGTTAACGATAGTGCAACGGATTGCACTGGGTTTCCCCATTCGGACATCGCCGGGTCAAGGGTTCATATCACCTCGCCGGCGCTTTTCGCAGATTAGCACGTCCTTCATCGCCTCTGACTGCCAGGGCATCCACCGTGTACGCTTAGTCGCTTAACCTCACAACCCGAAGATGTTTCACTTCTGATTGCGAAAATTTGAGAGACTCGAACACACATGAGCTGTGTGTCGTTTCAATTTTCAGCTTGATCCAGATTTTTAAAGAGCAAAACTTCGCAGTGCACCTTTTCAGGTTCACTCTGAAGTTTTCTTGTGTTCGCAGTAAAAGATGGTGGAGCTATGCGGGATCGAACCGCAGACCTCCTGCGTGCAAGGCAGGCGCTCTCCCAGCTGAGCTATAGCCCCATCGTATAAACAACCTCTTCAAATTTGCTTCGCAAATTTGGTAGGCCTGAGTGGACTTGAACCACCGACCTCACCCTTATCAGGGGTGCGCTCTAACCACCTGAGCTACAAGCCTGTAGAGGTTTTTTACTGCTGTTTTTCATCAGACAATCTGTGTGAGCACTGCAAAGGCAGGTTCTTTAAGGTAAGGAGGTGATCCAACCGCAGGTTCCCCTACGGTTACCTTGTTACGACTTCACCCCAGTCATGAATCACAAAGTGGTAAGCGCCCTCCCGAAGGTTAAGCTACCTACTTCTTTTGCAACCCACTCCCATGGTGTGACGGGCGGTGTGTACAAGGCCCGGGAACGTATTCACCGTGGCATTCTGATCCACGATTACTAGCGATTCCGACTTCATGGAGTCGAGTTGCAGACTCCAATCCGGACTACGACGCACTTTATGAGGTCCGCTTGCTCTCGCGAGGTCGCTTCTCTTTGTATGCGCCATTGTAGCACGTGTGTAGCCCTACTCGTAAGGGCCATGATGACTTGACGTCATCCCCACCTTCCTCCAGTTTATCACTGGCAGTCTCCTTTGAGTTCCCGGCCGAACCGCTGGCAACAAAGGATAAGGGTTGCGCTCGTTGCGGGACTTAACCCAACATTTCACAACACGAGCTGACGACAGCCATGCAGCACCTGTCTCAGAGTTCCCGAAGGCACCAATCCATCTCTGGAAAGTTCTCTGGATGTCAAGAGTAGGTAAGGTTCTTCGCGTTGCATCGAATTAAACCACATGCTCCACCGCTTGTGCGGGCCCCCGTCAATTCATTTGAGTTTTAACCTTGCGGCCGTACTCCCCAGGCGGTCGACTTAACGCGTTAGCTCCGGAAGCCACGCCTCAAGGGCACAACCTCCAAGTCGACATCGTTTACGGCGTGGACTACCAGGGTATCTAATCCTGTTTGCTCCCCACGCTTTCGCACCTGAGCGTCAGTCTTTGTCCAGGGGGCCGCCTTCGCCACCGGTATTCCTCCAGATCTCTACGCATTTCACCGCTACACCTGGAATTCTACCCCCCTCTACAAGACTCTAGCCTGCCAGTTTCGAATGCAGTTCCCAGGTTGAGCCCGGGGATTTCACATCCGACTTGACAGACCGCCTGCGTGCGCTTTACGCCCAGTAATTCCGATTAACGCTTGCACCCTCCGTATTACCGCGGCTGCTGGCACGGAGTTAGCCGGTGCTTCTTCTGCGGGTAACGTCAATTGCTGAGGTTATTAACCTCAACACCTTCCTCCCCGCTGAAAGTACTTTACAACCCGAAGGCCTTCTTCATACACGCGGCATGGCTGCATCAGGCTTGCGCCCATTGTGCAATATTCCCCACTGCTGCCTCCCGTAGGAGTCTGGACCGTGTCTCAGTTCCAGTGTGGCTGGTCATCCTCTCAGACCAGCTAGGGATCGTCGCCTAGGTGAGCCGTTACCCCACCTACTAGCTAATCCCATCTGGGCACATCCGATGGCAAGAGGCCCGAAGGTCCCCCTCTTTGGTCTTGCGACGTTATGCGGTATTAGCTACCGTTTCCAGTAGTTATCCCCCTCCATCAGGCAGTTTCCCAGACATTACTCACCCGTCCGCCACTCGTCAGCAAAGCAGCAAGCTGCTTCCTGTTACCGTTCGACTTGCATGTGTTAGGCCTGCCGCCAGCGTTCAATCTGAGCCATGATCAAACTCTTCAATTTAAAAGTTTGATGCTCAATGAATTAAACTTCGTAATGAATTACGTGTTCACTCGTTGAGACTTGGTATTCATTTAGTGTCCGAGGACATTAAGAATCCATGTCACTTTGAGTGCCCACACAGATTGTCTGATAAATTGTTAAAGAGCAGTGCCGCTTCGTTTTCGCTGCGGCGCGGGGTGTGCATATTACGCTTTCCCGCTTCAGAGTCAAGCGTTTGTTTTGCTTTTCTCTGCTGACCCGGCGGCTTGCGTGCCGTTGTTCCGTGTCAGTGGAGGCGCATTATAGGGAGTTCTTCTGAAGTGACAAGCACTAAATACAAAAAAAATTTCGTTCGCTCACTTTTCAAACTCAACGCTTATTTATCCCGCGCATCGTCCGTTAAACGCGCAATTTCACGGGCAAAACTGGCGACCTGGGCCCAGTCGGTATAAACCACTTCTTTACGCGTATCCGTTTCCCCGCCCGTCATTTTCATGATCAGGCGGATCATAAAGCGGTCATACCAGCGGTAACGCGGGTAACGCAGCGCGCCAGCAAAGACAGAACAGATATCGGGCTGCCATGGCGAACTTAGCAAAAACTTGCGCGTATAGCTGTTGGTCTGCGGCGTACGCTTCTCCGCTTTACGGGCAACCAGGTTGACCGAGTAAAACGCGCCAGGCAGTTGAGCGAGCTCCGCCGTATGCTTTTTCACAAAGCGATCCAGCGCCGGATGGAAATGGCCGTAACGAATTGAAGCGCCAATGACCACGCGGTCGTAATCCTGCCAGGCAATCTGCTCTGTGCGATTCAGGTTCACCACATCAGAATAAATGCCCAGCTCTTTGAGTTCGGAAGCCAGATATGAAGCAATCTCACGCGTTTGTCCGTCACGCGTTGAGAAAAGAATTAACGTTTTCACCAATGTCTCCTTACTCACGCCAGAATGTTGGGGTAAACAGCACCAGCAGCGTAAAGACCTCAAGACGCCCAAACAGCATATTGGCGATTAAGATCCACTTCGCCACCGGGTTCATACTGGCGAAGTTATCCGCCACGACGCCCAGCCCCGGCCCCAGGTTGTTTAACGTTGCCACCACAGAGGCGAAGGCAGAGAAATCATCCACGCCCGTGGCGATAATCGCCAGCATACTGACAATAAAGACCAGCGCATAAGCGGAGAAGAATCCCCACACCGCTTCGAGGATGCGCTCCGGCAGCGCGCGGTTCCCCAGCTTAATACTGTAAACCGCATTCGGGTGGACCAGACGTTTCAGCTCACGGTTCCCCTGCTTGAACAGCAGCAGGATGCGGATCACCTTCAGACCGCCGCCCGTTGACCCGGCGCAACCGCCGATAAACGCAGAGCACAACAGCAGCACCGGCAGGAACAATGGCCAACGCGCAATACTGTCCGTGGTGAAACCAGCGGTTGTCGCCATCGATACCACCTGGAAGAAGGCCTGGTTCAGGGTCGTGACCGCCGAGTTATAAACATCGTGGAACCACAGTACCAGGGTACAGATAACCACCAGGGTCAGCTGGACGCCAATAAACATCCGGAACTCCGGGTCGCGCCAGTACACCTTCAGGCTCCGTCCGCTAAGCAACGAGAAGTGTAGACCGTAGTTACAGCCTGAGATCAGCAAAAAGATGGCAATGATGGTATTGATTGTCGGGCTGTCGAAGTAGCCGACGCTGGCGTCGTGGGTGGAGAACCCGCCGATAGCAATAGTCGCAAAGCTATGCCCAATGGCATCAAACGCAGGCATCCCGGCAAACCACAGCGCCAGCGCGCAGGCCACCGTCAGCAGGACATAGATAAGCCACAGGGTTTTCGCCGTCTCCGCAATACGCGGGCGCATCTTGTTATCTTTCAGCGGGCCGGGCATCTCCGCCCGGTAAAGCTGCATCCCCCCGACGCCCAGAATCGGCAGGATAGCTACCGCCAGGACGATGATCCCCATACCGCCGAACCACTGGAGCATCTGCCGGTAAAAGAGAATCGCATGCGGGAGCGAATCCAGCCCCACCAGCGTGGTAGCCCCGGTGGTCGTTAATCCGGAGAACGATTCAAAAAACGCATCCGTGACGGTGAGATTCGGTTGTTCGGAGAAGATAAACGGCAGCGCACCCACGCTTCCCAGTACCGTCCAGAACAGGACCACAATCAGAAACCCCTCCCGGGATTTCAGTTCACCTTTCTCACGGCGGTTTGGCCACCACAGCAGGGAGCCAATCGTCAGCGCGACAAAAAAGGTTTGCGTAAATGCACGCCCCGCGCCGTCCCGGTAGATGAGCGCCACCAGTCCGGGAATGATCATTGTCCCGGAGAAAAGTATGACCAGCAATCCAACGATTCGGGTAATGGCACGAAAATGCATCTCTGCCGCTTCCTTAGGTATTCAAAATTGTGAGGTGGGGATTATTCTTCAATCGGCAGTAATTGCAATGAACCGCGACTAAAATCAGCGAGTTTTGCTGAAAAAGCAGCCAGTTCCGCCTGAGGAAGCGCCACGCGTAATTGCACCATTGCCTGATAATCACTGTGTGCGATGACACCGTTAAACTGTTTAAGCAGTGCTTCGATACCCGATAGCTGGGCGTAATCGCATAACAAAGTATATTCCGTAAGTGGCGTTTTGCGGGTTGTTATCAGCAGATTAAGCGCTTGCTGGACACCACCTCCGTAGGCTTTAACCAGCCCTCCGGTGCCTAACAAAATGCCCCCGTAGTAGCGGACAACAACGGCGGTGATTTCACCCACGCCGCTGCCCATCAACTGGGATAGCATCGGTTTTCCGGCCGTACCCGCCGGTTCACCGTCGTCAGAAAACCCGAGCTGCTGTGAGTCGTCTGGCGGCCCTGCGACCCACGCCACACAGTGATGGCGGGCATCGGGGTGCTGCGCGCGGACGGACTCGACGAACGCCTTCGCCGCCTCCACGCCGTCGGTATGCGCCAGCAGCGTGATAAAGCGGCTTTTCTTGATTTCCTCAACAAAGGTGACCGGCTCGGCCGGTATCAGCCAGCTTTCCATCAGGCCAGCTTCAGATCTCGCGTCATGTTCTCAATGCTGTTCTCGTGAATAACCACGTTATCCTCGATACGAATACCGCCATACGGCTTCAGCGCTTCAATTTTCTCCCAGTTGAAGTGCTTGCTGAATTGCCCTTCGCGCCACGGCGCCAGCAGGGATTCAATAAAGTAGATGCCCGGCTCGATGGTCAATACCATACGCGGCGCCAGAACGCGGGTGCAGCGCAGATAAGGATATTTAGACGGTGCCGCCAGGTGCGTACCGGTATCATCCTGCATAAAGCCCGCGACGTCATGAACCTGCAAACCCAGCGGGTGACCGATACCATGCGGCATAAATGGCCCGGTCAGATCGTTCTCAACCATCGCCTCTTCGCTCATGTCTTTGACAATCTGATGCTTACGCAGCAGTTTAGCGATACGCTGATGGAACTGGATGTGATAATCCACGTAGCTGGTTCCGGCCTTCATGGTGCCAATCAGCGCCAGCTGTTCGTCGTTCACATCTTTGATCAATTGCGCAAAATCGGTGTCCGCATTCGCCGCCCAGGTACGGGTCAGGTCTGCCACATAACCATTGTACTCAGCCCCCGCGTCCAGCAGGAAGCTGCGCATCTCAGCCGGAACCTGATGATCCAGTTTGGTGTAGTGCAGAACCGAGGCATGTTCATTCAGCGCCACGATGTTGCTGTACGGCACGTCGGTATCGCGGTGGCCGGTCGCCGTCAGGTAGGCCTGATTAATATCGAACTCGCTCATACCGGACTGGAACGCTTCGTGCGCCGCACGGTGGCCATTCACCGCCGTTTTTTGCGCTTCACGCATGCAGTAAAGTTCGTAGTCGGTCTTGTAGGCGCGATAGTAGTGCAGATAATCCAGCACGCCTTTCGGGTTGAGTTTATCTGCCGGAATATCCAGACCCAGCGCACGCTCAGGAACCGGACCAATGTAGCCGATGTTGCCGCGCGCCGCTGGCAGCTGGCTGCCAATGCCGTCTGCTTTTGGCAGCGCAATCACGTCAATTTCTTCGGTCCAGAATGAGGTCGGCAGCGGCTCCACGTTGTGCCAGTAATCGACCGGCAGGTAGAACCACAGTTTCGGCTTGTTCACGCCATCCACCAGCAGCCAGCAATTTGGAACCTGCGTGACAGGCACCCAGGCTTTAAACTGCGGGTTAACCTTGAAGGGATAAGCATGGTCATCAAGAAAAGTATTCATCAGCTCGCCGGAGTGGATCAGTAGGGCATCCAGCTTGAAGCGGGCCAGTACATCGCGGGTACGTTCCTGTAGGGTAACGATATGATTTTTATAAAGCGAAGCCAGTGAGTCCATCATTCTTCCTTTCGTTTTATTGACCTCAAGTCATCGCATCTTAGCACACCTCACTGCGGCTGCGTGATTTCCACCGACCGTGATCAGCGCAGCAATTTCTTAATGACTAATTTGCATTTTATTAACATAAATTCCACACTCCGTTTCATCTGGTATGACCAGATCCAATTGCTGGATTCAGGAGACCGACATGCTCTACAAAGGTGACACCCTGTACGTAGACTGGCTGGAAGATGGCATTGCCGAACTGGTGTTCGATGCCCCCGGCTCAGTGAACAAGCTTGATACCGCGACGGTGGCCAGTCTTGGCCAGGCGCTGGATGTACTTGAAAAGCAATCAGATTTAAAAGGGCTGCTGCTGCGCTCCAACAAAGCGGCCTTTATCGTTGGCGCGGATATCACCGAATTCCTGTCGCTGTTCCTGGTGCCCGAAGAACAGCTGAGCCAGTGGTTGCACTTCGCGAACAGCGTCTTTAATCGTCTGGAAGATCTGCCTGTCCCGACCCTTTCCGCCGTTAACGGTTACGCGCTGGGCGGCGGCTGTGAATGTGTATTAGCAACCGATTACCGTCTCGCCACGCCGGACCTGCGTATCGGCCTGCCGGAAACCAAGCTGGGCATCATGCCGGGCTTTGGCGGTTCCGTGCGTATGCCGCGCATGCTGGGTGCCGACAGCGCGCTGGAAATCATTGCCGCAGGTAAAGATGTGGGCGCGGAACAGGCACAGAAAATCGGCCTGGTGGACGGCGTGGTTAAGCCTGAAAAACTGGTTGAAGGCGCTGTCGCCATTCTGCGTCAGGCGATTAACGGCGATCTCGACTGGAAAGCCAAACGTCAGCCAAAGCTGGAGCCATTAAAGCTCAGCAAAATTGAAGCCACCATGAGCTTCACCATCGCCAAAGGCATGGTGATGCAGACGGCGGGTAAACACTACCCGGCGCCGATCACGGCGGTGAAAACCATTGAAGCGGCAGCCCGTCTGGGCCGTGATGACGCTCTGAAGCTTGAAAACCAGAGCTTTGTCCCGCTGGCGCACACCAACGAAGCCCGCGCGCTGGTTGGTATCTTCCTTAACGATCAGTTCGTGAAAGGCAAAGCCAAACAACTCACCAAAAACGTTGAAACGCCAAAACACGCGGCGGTACTCGGCGCGGGCATTATGGGGGGCGGCATCGCCTATCAGTCTGCCTGGAAAGGCGTGCCGGTGGTAATGAAGGACATCAACGAGAAATCCCTGACGTTGGGCATGACCGAAGCGGCCAAGCTGCTGAATAAACAGCTTGAGCGCGGCAAAATTGATGGTCTGAAGCTTGCAGGCGTGATCTCCACCATCCAGCCAGTGCTGGAATACAGCGGTTTCGACCGTGTGGACGTGGTGGTTGAAGCGGTCGTCGAGAACCCGAAAGTGAAAAAAGCGGTGCTGGCCGAAACCGAAGACAAGGTGCGTCCGGAAACCGTGCTGGCCTCTAACACCTCCACCATTCCTATCAGCGAACTGGCGAGCGTGCTGAAGCGTCCGGAAAACTTCTGCGGGATGCACTTCTTTAACCCGGTGCACCGCATGCCGCTGGTCGAAGTGATCCGAGGGGAAAAAACCTCCGACGAAACCATCGCCAAAGTGGTGGCGTGGGCGAGCAAGATGGGCAAAACGCCGATCGTGGTTAACGACTGCCCGGGCTTCTTCGTTAACCGCGTGCTGTTCCCGTACTTCGCCGGCTTCAGCCAGCTTCTGCGCGACGGCGCAGACTTCCGCAAAATCGACAAAGTGATGGAAAAACAGTTCGGCTGGCCGATGGGCCCGGCGTATCTGCTGGACGTTGTCGGCATCGACACTGCCCATCACGCGCAGGCGGTGATGGCGGCGGGCTTCCCGCAGCGCATGCAGAAAGATTATCGCGACGCCATTGATGCCCTGTTCGACGCCAACCGCTTCGGGCAGAAAAACGGTCTGGGCTTCTGGCGCTATAAAGAAGACAGCAAAGGCAAACCGAAGAAAGAAGAAGATCCGGCGGTGGATGGCCTGCTGGCCGACGTCAGTCAGCCAAAACGCGACTTCACCGACGATGAGATCATCGCCCGGATGATGATCCCGATGGTCAACGAAGTGGTGCGCTGCCTCGAAGAAGGCATTATCGCCAGCCCGGCAGAAGCGGATATGGCGCTGGTGTACGGCCTCGGCTTCCCTCCGTTCCACGGAGGCGCGTTCCGCTGGCTGGATACGCTCGGCAGCGCCCGCTATCTCGATATGGCTCAGCAGTACCAGCACCTCGGCCCGCTTTATGAGGTGCCGGAAGGGCTGCGTAACAAAGCGCGCCATAACGAACCCTACTACCCAGCAGTTGAGCCAGCCCGTCCGGTTGGCGAACTGAAAACGGCTTAAGGAGTCACAATGGAAAAGGTTGTCATTGTTGATGCGATTCGCACCCCGATGGGCCGTTCAAAAGGCGGTGCATTCCGTAACGTGCGTGCGGAAGATCTCTCCGCGCACCTGATGCGTAGCCTGCTGGCGCGTAACCCGGCGCTGGATCCTGCTGCGCTGGACGATATCTACTGGGGCTGCGTCCAGCAGACGCTGGAGCAGGGCTTCAACATTGCCCGTAACGCGTCCCTGCTGGCGGAGATCCCGCATTCGGTTCCGGCCGTCACCGTCAACCGTCTTTGCGGTTCGTCGATGCAGGCGCTGCACGACGCGGCGCGGATGATCATGACCGGCGATGCGCAGGCCTGTCTGGTGGGCGGCGTGGAGCACATGGGCCACGTGCCGATGAGCCACGGGGTCGATTTCCATCCTGGCATGAGCCGCAACGTGGCGAAAGCCGCCGGTATGATGGGCCTGACCGCCGAGATGCTCTCCCGTCTGCACGGCATCAGCCGTGAGATGCAGGATGCGTTTGCCGCACGCTCGCATGCCCGCGCCTGGGCCGCCACGCAGTCTGGTGCCTTTAAGAATGAGATCATCCCAACCGGCGGTCACGACGCAGACGGCGTACTGAAGCAGTTCAGCTACGACGAAGTTATCCGCCCGGAAACCACGGTCGAAGCGCTTTCTACCCTGCGTCCGGCGTTTGATCCGGTCACCGGTACGGTAACGGCGGGCACCTCGTCTGCCCTGTCCGACGGTGCCGCCGCGATGCTGGTAATGAGCGAAAGCCGCGCCCGCGAATTAGGCCTGACGCCACGCGCCCGCGTGCGTTCGATGGCGGTCGTGGGCTGCGATCCTTCCATCATGGGCTACGGCCCGGTTCCGGCGTCAAAACTGGCGCTGAAAAAAGCGGGGCTGAGCGCAAGTGATATCGACCTGTTCGAGATGAACGAAGCGTTCGCCGCGCAGATCCTGCCGTGCATTAAAGATCTGGGGCTGATGGATCAGATCGACGAGAAGATTAACCTCAACGGCGGCGCGATCGCCCTCGGTCACCCGCTGGGCTGCTCCGGGGCGCGTATCAGTACCACGCTGATTAACCTGATGGAACGCAAAGATGCCCAGTTCGGACTGGCAACGATGTGTATCGGGTTGGGTCAGGGGATCGCGACGGTGTTTGAGAGGGTGTAAATAAGGAAAAGTATCTCAAAGCCAATGACGTCAGAACAAGGCGGCAAGCGAGCGAATCCCGATGAGCTTACATTAGTAAGTGATTCGGGTGAACGAGCGCAGCCAACGCAGTTATGGCGCCATTGGCGAAGAGAGACAGTTTAGTTGCCGTTCTTCCCGCCTGTCAGGGGCGGGTTTTTTACGTTATTGCAGCAGCGAAATATCCGCCACGCGCAGGAACAGCTCACGCAGTTTCTCAAGCATCGAGAGACGGTTAATCCGCAGCTCTTTATCTTCCACGTTCACCATCACCTTCTCGAAGAAGGCGTCGATGACGTCACGCAGCTCTGCCAGCTCCACCAGCGCTTCCTGGTAGCGACCTTCCGCGAAATACGGCTCCAGCTTGTCGCGCAGCACCACAACCTGCATCGCCAGAGAAATCTCTTCCGGCTCTTTCAGGGTTGCAGCGTTGACGCGCTCGTTCAGCGTTTCGTCGGATTTCGCGAGGATGTTGGATACACGCTTGTTGGCCGCGGCCAGCGCAGACGCCGCTTCCAGCGTACGGAAGTGGGATACCGCTTTCATACGCGCATCGAAATCTGCCGGACGGGTCGGACGACGCGCCAGCACCGCCTGAATGGTATCAACGGAGTAACCTTCGTCCTGATACCACGCGCGGAAACGACCGAGCATAAAGTCGATAACATCATCCACAACCTTCGCGTTGGTCAGCTTATCGCCGTACAGACGTACCGCTTCTTCGGTCAGCGTTTGCAGATCGAGGTTGAGGTTCTTCTCTACGATGATTCGCAGCACGCCCAGCGCAGCGCGACGCAGCGCAAACGGGTCTTTATCGCCTTTCGGATGCTGACCGATACCGAAGATACCCGCCAGGGTGTCCATCTTATCGGCAATCGCCACGGCGCAGGCAACCGGGTTAGACGGCAGATCGTCACCGGCAAAGCGCGGCTGATACTGCTCGTTCAGGGCTACCGCCACGTCTTCCGCTTCGCCATCGTGACGCGCGTAGTGCATACCCATCACGCCCTGAGTGTCGGTAAATTCGAACACCATGTTGGTCATCAGGTCGCACTTGGAGAGCAGGCCCGCACGGGTAGCGTGGTTAACGTCGGCGCCAATTTCACGGGCAATCCAGCCGGACAGCTCCGCGATACGGTCGGTCTTGTCGCGTAGCGTACCCAGCTGCTGCTGGAACAGTACGGTTTGCAGACGCGGCAGGTTGTCTTCCAGACGTTTTTTACGGTCGGTATTGAAGAAGAACTCGGCATCCGCCAGACGCGGACGCACCACTTTCTCGTTACCGGAGATAATCTGGCTCGGATCTTTCGATTCGATGTTCGCCACGAAGATGAAGTTTGGCAGCAGCTTGCCGTCGTTGGCGTAAACCGGGAAGTACTTCTGGTCACCCTTCATGGTGTAAACCAGCGCTTCTGCCGGAACGGCCAGGAATTTCTCTTCGAATTTCGCGGTCAGTACAACCGGCCATTCGACCAGCGAAGTCACCTCTTCCAGCAGGCTGTCGCTCAGATCGGCATTACCGCCAATTTTGCGCGCCGCGTCTTCTGCGTCCGCTTTGATTTTGGCTTTACGCTGTTCGTAGTCAGCAATGACCTTGCCGCGCTCCAGCAGGATCTGCGGGTACTGGTCAGCATTGTCGATAGTGAACTCCGACTCGCCCATAAAGCGATGGCCGCGGATCACGCGATCGGACGCCACGCCCAGAATGGTCGCCGGGATAACGGTATCGCCCAGCAGCAGGGTCACGGTGTGAACCGGACGCACAAAGTGTACGTCGGACGCGCCCCAACGCATCAGCTTAGGAATCGGCAATTTTGCCAGCGAGGTCGCGATCATGTCAGGCAGCAGCGCTTCGGCGCTTTCGCCTTTCACATGGGCACGGTACAGCAGCCATTCACCTTTGTCGGTGGTCAGACGCTCAGCCTGATCAACGGTGATGCCGCAGCCGCGCGCCCAGCCTTCTGCCGCTTTGCTCGGCTTGCCTTCCGCGTCGAACGCCTGAGCAATGGCCGGGCCACGTTTTTCAACTTCGCGATCCGGCTGGGACGCCGCCAGGTTTGCCACTTTCAGCGCCAGACGACGCGGCGCAGCAAACCACTCAATTTTACCGTGCGCCAGGCCAGCGTTATCCAGCTCAGCAGTGACGTTCGCAGCGAAAGATTCAGCCAGGCTGCGCAGGGCTTTTGGTGGCAGCTCTTCAGTGCCGATTTCCACCAGGAAAGTTTTCTCAGACATGGCCGCCTCTTATTTGTTTCGGTTGCACATCGGGAAGCCAAGGGCTTCACGGGACGCGTAGTAAGCTTCTGCAACGGCTTTGGTCAGGGTACGAATACGCAGAATGTAGCGCTGACGTTCAGTCACGGAGATCGCTTTGCGGGCATCCAGCAGGTTGAAGCTGTGGGCAGCCTTCAGAATACGCTCGTAGGCAGGCAGCGGCAGCGGAGTCTCCAGCGCCAGCAGCTGCTGGGCTTCTTTCTCGTACTGCTCGAAGCAGGTGAACAGGAAGTCCACGTCCGCGTATTCGAAGTTATAGGTGGATTGCTCCACTTCGTTCTGATGGAACACGTCGCCGTAGGTGGTTTTACCCAGCGGGCCGTCGCTCCAGACCAGGTCGTAAACGCTGTCTACGCCCTGAATGTACATGGCCAGACGTTCCAGACCATAGGTGATTTCGCCGGTAATCGGTTTACATTCCAGACCGCCAACCTGCTGGAAGTAAGTGAACTGGGTCACTTCCATGCCGTTCAGCCACACTTCCCAACCCAGACCCCAGGCACCCAGCGTTGGGTTTTCCCAGTTATCTTCCACGAAACGAATGTCGTGAATGGTTGGATCCATACCCAGCTCTTTCAGTGACCCGAGGTACAGTTCCTGAATGTTGTCGGGTGATGGCTTAATCACCACCTGGAACTGATAGTAGTGCTGCAAACGGTTCGGGTTTTCGCCGTAACGGCCATCGGTCGGACGACGGGATGGCTGCACATAGGCGGTCGCCATTGGCTCTGGCCCTAACGCGCGCAGGCTGGTCATCGGGTGTGAGGTGCCTGCGCCAACTTCCATGTCCAAAGGTTGAACAATGGTGCAGCCCTGACGAGCCCAGTAATCCTGTAAGGTCAGGATCAGGCCCTGGAAGGTCTTGGTATCAAACTTTTGCATAGTATTTCGTGCTGGATACGTGTGGTTTTAAATGGAAGGGATCAGTATACCCGCTGGCTGCAAGATATACAGTACGAAACGGGGTTGTTTAGGGAAAATTGGGGAATAAGCCCTACAGCCAGAACCTGCGAAGGCTCTGGTTGCTGCTTATACGAGCAATTTAACGCATTGAGAGATGTAAAAACTGGCCGTCTGCATCAAAAGAGCAGACAAAGCCCTCTTTACGCGCCGTATAGCCTTTCAGTTCATAGCTGCCCTGAAAGCGCTCGAAGCCGTTTATATAAATTTTCTGTGCTTCGGAATTATAGCGGTGAGCCGCCTGATCCCTGCACAGCTGTTCCATATTCAGGGAACGCTCCGGGCTCATTTTCCCCTGCTGCGCTTTTTGGACAGGTATCTCCTCAGAAGCACTGCATCCTGTTAATAAGAGCAGCAGAAAGAGTGACACCCCACGCTTCATCATCATTTTTATTACCGCCCTGGTCAGTGGCTGTTATTTTTAGTAGCAACACGTTTATAGATTAAAGTCCGTCATTCTGCGAATCTCGCCAGCTCCCTACAAGTTAGCCTGGCTAAACTCAGAATTTTCCAAGGGAAAAGTTTTACACAATCGCAGTCACACTTTTTTTATCAGGAATACAGAGGAACTGATGCAGTCAAAAATTAACTGGATTGATAACCTGCGGGGAATAGCCTGTCTGATGGTGGTGATGATCCACACAACGACCTGGTATGTCACGAACGCGCACAGTATCAGCCCTGTTAACTGGGATGTCGCCAATATTCTGAACTCGGCCTCCCGCGTGAGCGTCCCGCTGTTCTTTATGATTTCCGGTTTTCTCTTTTTTGGCGAGCGTAGCGCGCAGCCAAGACATTTCATCCGTATTGTCTCCTGTCTGCTGTTTTACAGCGCCATTTCGCTGCTCTATATCATCCTGTTCACTTCAATTAACGCTGAACGTTCCCTGCTCAATTTGTTGCAAAAACCGGTGTTCTATCATCTGTGGTTTTTCTTCGCGATAATCGTTATCTATCTGGTGTCACCGTTAATTCAGGTAAAAAACGTCAGCGGTAAAATGCTGCTGGCCTTGATGGTAATAATCGGGATCGTGGCCAACCCGAATACCGTTTCACAGAAAATTGATGGCTTTGAATGGCTGCCCGTTAACCTTTATATCACCGGAGATACGTTTTATTACGTGCTGTACGGCATGCTGGGGCGCGCCATTGGCATGATGGAGACGCAAAAGCGAGGAATAAACTGGCTATGCGCGGCCGCGTTTCTCGTCGGTGTGTTTATTATCTCTCGCGGGACGCTGCATGAGCTGCAATGGCGCGGCAACTTTGCCGATACCTGGTATCTCTACTGCGGGCCGATGGTCTTTATCTGCGCGATCTCTCTGCTGACGCTGGTTAAAAACACCCTGAATGCCCGCCCGCTTCCGGTGCTGGGGTTTATCTCTCGCCACTCGCTGGGCATTTACGGTTTTCACGCGCTGGTGATCCACGCCCTGCGCACCCGCGGCGTTGAGCTTAAAAGCTGGCCGGTGCTGGATATTGTCTGGATATTTACCGTTACGCTGGTTGTCAGCCTGCTGCTGTCAATGTTGCTGCAAAGAATCGATACGCGCAGGTTTGTAAGCTAACCCGGTTGAAGGCTGGTAGGCCGGGTAAGCGTTAGCGCCACCCGGCTCCTGTTTATGACATTAGCGGCAAAAGCTGCTGATAGATTTTGCGGAACACGTCTCGTCTTTCAGCATAGCGAGCATGATTTTTCGCATCAGGACGATGCTGCCGTTCAAGCGGCAGCTGGGGCAAAAGCTGGTGCAGTGGTTTATCCGGGTTCAGCGCAATTTGCGCCAGCCGTGCCGCACCGAGCGCCGGGCCGACATCGCCTCCCGTACGATAGTCCAGCTGCAACCCGCTGATATCGGAAAGCATTTGCCGCCAGTAGCTGCTTCGTGCACCGCCGCCAATTAACGTAATGCTGGATGGCGTCAGTCCACAGTCATGCACGACATCCATTCCGTCCGCCAGAGCATAGCCAACGCCTTCAAGCACCGCGCGCGCAAGCTCTGCCGGGCCGTGCTGATGGGTAAGACCGAAGAACACCCCTTTCGCTTCCGGGTTGTTATGCGGCGTCCGCTCGCCGGAAAGGTACGGTAAAAACCAGACCGCACCGGCATTATCATCTGCCTGCTGTGCCGCTGTGATAAGCGCCGGGACGTCCGCCATTCCGGTTAGCTTTGCCGCCCAGTCGAGGCAGGAAGCCGCGCTCAGCATCACCGACATCAAATGCCATTTACCCGGCAACGCGTGGCAGAAGCTGTGTACGGCGCTTCCAGGGTTGCTACGATACCCGTCACTGACGGCAAAATAGACGCCGGAGGTACCGAGTGAGAGCATGGCCTGCCCTGCCTCGACCATCCCCACGCCGACCGCACCCGCCGCATTATCGCCGCCGCCGGCAACGACAGGTACGGCTGGCATGTTCCAGCGTTCAGCAACAGAAGGCTGTAAAGCCCCCGTGATTTCACTGCCTTCAAACAGCGCAGGCATATGGTCGCGCGTCAGCTGGCAGGCATCCAGCATCGCCTCGCTCCAGTCCCGTTTCGCCACGTCGAGCCACATCGTGCCCGCGGCGTCAGACATGTCGCTGGCAAAATCCCCCGTCATGCGAAAACGCAGGTAGTCTTTCGGCAACAGAACCTTCGCCACCTGACGAAAAATCTCAGGCTCATGGCGCTGCACCCACAGGAGTTTTGGCGCGGTAAAACCGGGCATCATCAGGTTGCCCGTAATTTCACGGGATGCAGGCACACGCTCCTCAAGGATCGCGCACTCTTCCGCACAGCGGCCATCGTTCCAGAGAATAGCCGGGCGCAGAACGCGATGCTGACTATCCAGCAACGTTGCGCCATGCATTTGCCCGGCAATGCCCAGCGCTTTCACGTCGCGCAGGCTATGCTGCTCGCCTAAGGCTTTCATCGCACGCTCTGTCGCCTGCCACCACTGCTCCGGATCTTGTTCCGACCAAAGCGGATACGGACGTGAAACCTGCAACTTTTCAGTCTGCGTGGCTAATACATCGCCCTGCTCGCTTAACAGGATGGCTTTCACCCCCGACGTGCCAAGATCGATCCCGATATACATGTGGTGGCTCCTTTGACGAAAATGCCCGGTGGCGCTGCGCTTACCGGGCCTGGATGCTGTTATTTATCGAACAGGTAGTGATTGACCAGGTTTTCCAGCAGCTCCTGATGGCCACTCTGATGCTGCGGCGCAAGCTGATGCTGTTCAGCGTACTTCGCGATCTCCGCAAGCGATAACTGACCTTTCAAAATTTGCTGGCCCAGCTCACTGTTCCAGCCGCTGTAGCGCTTCGCCACGCGCTTATCCAGCTCACCGTCTTCAATCATACGGGCCGCCACTTTCAGCGCCAGCGCCATGGTGTCCATCGCGCCAATATGCCCGTAGAACAGATCATATTTGTCGGTGCTCTGGCGACGCACTTTGGCGTCGAAGTTCAGGCCGCCGGTGGTGAAACCGCCCGCTTTGATGATCTCGTACATCACCAGCGCATTCTCTTCTACGCTGTTCGGGAACTGGTCGGTATCCCAGCCCAGCTGTGGATCACCACGGTTAGCATCGACAGAGCCGAAGATGCCCAGCGCAATCGCAGAGGCAATTTCGTGATGGAACGAGTGGCCCGCCAGGGTAGCGTGGTTAGCCTCAATATTCACTTTGATCTCTTTTTCCAGACCAAACTGCTTCAGGAAGCCATACACGGTGGCGACATCATAATCATACTGATGCTTGGTTGGCTCCTGTGGTTTTGGCTCAATCAGCAGCGTGCCGCGGAAACCGATTTTGTGTTTGTGGTCCACAACCATCTGCATAAAGCGACCAATCTGCTCACGCTCCTGTCGCAGGTCGGTATTCAGCAGCGTTTCATAGCCTTCACGACCACCCCAGAGTACATAGTTCTCACCGCCCAGCTGATGCGTGGCGTTCATCGCGGTCACGACCTGGGTTGCCGCCCAGCTGAAGACTTTCGGGTCCGGGTTGGTTGCCGCACCCGCGCCATAGCGAGGATTGGTAAAGCAGTTAGCCGTACCCCAGAGCAGCTTGACGCCGCTTTGCTGCTGTTTTTCAGCCAGTACGTCGACCATCTGCGCGAAATTGTTCAGATACTCTTTCAGCGATGCCCCTTCCGGCGACACGTCCACATCGTGGAAACAGTAGTACGGCACGTTCAGCTTATGGAAGAACTCGAACGCGACGTCGGCTTTACGCTTCGCCAGCTCAATGGCCTCGCCCGGCTGTTGCCATGGACGGTCAAAAGAGCCCACGCCGAACATATCGGCACCGTTCCAGCAGAAGGTGTGCCAGTAGCAGGCGGCAAAGCGCAAGTGATCTTCCATGCGCTTACCCAGCACCAGCTCATCCGGGTTGTAGTGACGAAATGCTAAAGGATTGGTCGTTTTCGTGCCTTCGAAACGAACGCGATCGAGTTGGTCGAAATAAGCTTGCATATTGAGCTCCATAATCAGGGTATGCGGCGTGGTCTTGCTTCTGGAGTAATAGTGAATAGACATTGGAGGTTGCTCAATTACGTTATTTCACACTGCTATTGAGATAATGCGCAATTGTGCGCTGGCTCGCAAAATAATGCGCAGACAAACTATTTTTCGGCGCGCATTCCAGAATCAAATGTAATTAATAGGTTACGCTTTTTAAAATCCGATCGCGGTCATAAATTCAGAAATAAACCAAATATCGTAATGAGAAGATAAAAATCTGTAATTGCCAGCAGGCCTTTCCACGTTAAAAATTTGCTGCGTCTCAGCAGTGAACGTTTCTTTTATCTCAGCTACACATACCCCTACAAAAAGGCCTAATAATTATGAAGATAAAGAACCTGACCCTAACGCTCTGCACTACTCTCCTGCTTGCAAGCTTTGCCGGACACGCCAAAGAGGTCAAAATCGGCATGGCGATTGATGACTTACGCCTGGAGCGCTGGCAAAAAGATCGCGATATCTTTGTTAAAAAAGCGGAATCTCTCGGCGCGGAGGTGTTCGTTCAGTCCGCTAACGGCAACGAAGAGACGCAAATGTCGCAAATCGAGAATATGATCAACCGTGGCGTCGATGTGCTGGTCATTATCCCGTATAACGGCCAGGTATTAAGCAACGTGGTGAAAGAAGCGAAACAGGAAGGGATAAAAGTCCTGGCTTATGACCGCATGATTAATAATGCCGATATTGATTATTATATTTCGTTCGACAATGAAAAGGTGGGCGAATTACAGGCTAAAAGCCTGGTCGCAAAAGTGCCACAAGGGAATTATTTCCTGATGGGCGGCTCGCCTGTGGATAACAACGCCAAACTGTTCCGCCAGGGACAAATGAAAGTGCTGAAGCCGTATATCGACGAGGGCAAAATTAAAGTCGTCGGCGACCAGTGGGCTGACGGTTGGTTACCGGAAAACGCGCTGAAAATTATGGAAAACGCGTTGACCGCAAATAACAACAAAATCGATGCGGTGGTGGCCTCTAACGATGCCACTGCGGGTGGCGCCATTCAGGCGCTGAGCGCGCAGGGTCTGGCCGGGAAAGTCGCTATTTCCGGACAGGACGCCGACCTTGCGGGTGTAAAACGCATCATCGCGGGTACCCAGACCATGACGGTGTATAAGCCCATTACCGAGCTTGCCAATACGGCCGCCGAAATTGCCGTTGAGCTGGGCAATGGCCAGCAACCTAAAGCAGACGCGACGTTAAATAACGGCCTGAAAGACGTACCTGCTCGCCTGCTTACCCCTATCGAAGTCAACAAAGAGAATATTGACGCCACCGTGGTGAAAGACGGTTTCCATAAGAAGAGTGAACTGTAATCCAGCGCAGCCCCTGCCCGGCAGGGGCGCATTGACCTGCCCTGTTCATCTGTTGGGCTATGCGGAGCAGTTATGTCTTATTTACTTGAAATGAAAAGCATCACCAAAGCCTTCGGGGCGGTGAAAGCAGTCGATAACGTAAGCCTGCGGCTGAATCCCGGCGAAGTGATGTCGCTGTGCGGCGAAAATGGCTCGGGAAAATCCACGCTGATGAAAGTGTTGTGCGGGATCTACCCGCACGGCAGCTACGAGGGCGAAATCGTTTTTGCCGGTGAGGTGCTCCAGGCCACGCACATTCGCGATACCGAACGTAAAGGCATCGCTATCATTCACCAGGAGCTGGCGCTGGTGAAGCACCTTACCGTGCTGGAAAATATCTTTCTCGGTGCCGAACTCTCACGCCACGGCGTACTGGATTACGACACCATGACGCTGCGCTGCGAAAAACTGCTGGCTCAGGTGAGCCTGGCTATCTCACCGGATACGCGCGTGGGCGACTTAGGTTTAGGCCAGCAGCAGCTGGTCGAGATCGCCAAGGCGCTGAACAAACAGGTGCGCCTGCTGATCCTCGACGAACCAACCGCCTCACTCACCGAACAGGAAACCGCCGTACTGCTCAATATCATCCGCGATCTGCAAAACCACGGTATCGCCTGCATCTATATTTCGCACAAGCTCAATGAGGTGAAAGCCATTTCCGACACCATCTGCGTCATCCGCGACGGGCAGCACATCGGCACGCGTGAAGCAGAAGGCATGAGCGAGGATGACATCATCACCATGATGGTGGGTCGCGAACTCACCGCGCTGTATCCCAACGAACCGCACACCATCGGCGAAGAGCTCCTGCGCGTGGAAAACCTGACGGCGTGGCATCCCGTTAACCGCCATATCAAGCGCGTGGATAACCTCTCCTTCTCGCTGCACCGCGGCGAAATTCTCGGCATTGCGGGTTTAGTGGGTGCGGGAAGAACCGAGGCCGTGCAGTGTCTCTTTGGCGTCTGGCCGGGGCGCTGGGAAGGCAAAATTTATATCGACGGTCAGCCGGTAAAAATCGACAACTGCCAGCAGGCTATTGCTAAGGGCATTGCCATGGTGCCAGAAGATCGCAAAAAAGACGGCATCGTGCCGGTAATGGCGGTGGGAAAAAATATCACGCTGGCGGCGCTCAGCCAGTTTTCCGGCGCGCTGAGCAGCCTGGATGATGCCGCAGAACAGCAGTGTATTCTCCAGTCGCTTGCCCGGCTTAAGGTGAAAACCTCCTCGCCGGAGCTGGCGATAGGACGCCTGAGCGGCGGCAACCAGCAGAAAGCGATTCTGGCGCGCTGCCTGCTGCTTAATCCGCGCATTTTAATTCTGGACGAACCCACCCGCGGGATCGATATCGGCGCGAAGTATGAAATCTACAAGCTGATCAACCAGCTTGTGCAGCAAGGGATTGCCGTCATTGTTATCTCGTCCGAATTGCCTGAAGTGCTGGGGCTGAGCGACCGCGTGCTGGTCATGCATGAAGGGAAACTCAAAGCCAACCTGAACAACCAGAACCTGACGCAAGAGCAGGTGATGGAAGCTGCCTTAAGGAGCGAACGCCATGTCGAAAAGCAACCCGTCTGATATCAAAGTCGCTGTTCCGACGCCCGGTGCGTTCGCAGGACTTAAATCGCTGAATCTGCAAGTTTTTGTAATGATTGCCGCCATTATCGTGATCATGTTGTTCTTTACCTGGATGACCGATGGCTCCTATTTGAGCGCACGTAACGTCTCTAACCTGCTGCGTCAGACCGCCATCACCGGGATCCTGGCGGTGGGGATGGTCTTTGTGATTATCTCAGCGGAAATTGACCTGTCGGTAGGGTCGATGATGGGTCTGCTCGGCGGCGTGGCGGCAATTTTTGACGTCTGGCTCGGCTGGCCGCTGCCGCTGACGATTGCGGTCACGCTGGTGCTGGGTCTGCTGCTGGGGGCGTGGAATGGCTGGTGGGTGGCCTACCGTAAGGTCCCGTCGTTTATCGTCACCTTAGCGGGGATGCTGGCCTTCCGCGGCATTCTGATTGGGATCACCAACGGCACCACCGTCTCCCCGACCAGCGCCTCGATGTCCCAGATTGGCCAAAGCTACCTCTCTGATGGCGTCGGTTTTACGATCGGCGTGATTGGGCTGATGGCGTTTGTCGTGTGGCAATGGCGAGGACGCATGCGTCGCCAGGCGCTGGGGCTGGCCTCGCCTGCCTCAACCTCGGTTGTCGGCCGTCAGGCGCTTACTGCGGTGATTGTGCTGGGGGCCATCTGGCTGTTAAACGATTATCGCGGTGTCCCAACGCCCGTTCTGCTGCTGGCGCTGTTGCTGTTAGGTGGGATGTTTATGGCCACACGTACCGCATTCGGTCGCCGTATTTATGCCATCGGCGGCAATCTGGAAGCCGCGCGTTTATCTGGTATCAACGTAGAACGCACCAAACTCGCCGTCTTTGCCATCAACGGCCTGATGGTAGCCATCGCGGGGCTGATCCTCAGTTCGCGACTGGGGGCGGGCTCCCCGTCTGCGGGTAACATTGCCGAGCTGGACGCCATCGCCGCCTGCGTGATTGGCGGGACCAGCCTCGCCGGGGGCATTGGCAGCGTGGCGGGGGCGGTGATGGGCGCATTTATTATGGCTTCGCTGGATAACGGGATGAGTATGATGGACGTGCCGACGTTTTGGCAGTATATCGTCAAGGGTGCCATTCTTTTGCTGGCAGTCTGGATGGACTCTGCCACCAAGCGGCGCGCCTGATAACACTATCGTGACTAATTTGGGAAATGAGCCATGTTTGAAAAGCGTCACCGCATTACGTTGTTATTCAATGCCAACAAAGCCTATGACCGGCAGGTGGTTGAAGGGGTTGGCGAATATTTGCAGGCGTCGCAATCCGAATGGGATATTTTCATCGAAGAAGATTTTCGTACCCGTCTGGAGAACATCAAAGACTGGCTGGGAGACGGGGTCATCGCTGACTTTGACGACCCCGTGATTGAACAGTTGCTGAGTGGCGTCGACGTGCCTATCGTGGGCGTTGGCGGCTCTTACCATACACCGGAACATTACCCCCCCGTTCACTACATCGCCACGGATAACCATGCTCTGGTCGAGACCGCCTTCCTCCATTTAAAGGAGAAAGGCGTACATCGTTTTGCGTTTTACGGATTGCCCGCCACCAGCGGAAAGCGCTGGGCGATGGAGCGTGAATATGCCTTCTGCCAGCTGGTTGCCCAGGAGAAGTATCGCGGCGTCGTTTATCAGGGGCTGGAAACCGCGCCAGAAAACTGGCAGCACGCACAAAATCGCCTGGCTGACTGGCTGCAAACTCTGCCACCCCAGACAGGGATTATCGCCGTGACGGACGCCCGCGCCCGCCACGTATTACAGGTGTGCGAACATTTGCATATTCCGGTGCCTGAAAAGCTGTGCGTGATTGGTATTGATAACGAAGAGCTTACGCGCTATCTGTCGCGCGTGGCGCTCTCATCCGTGGCTCAGGGTACCCGTCAGATGGGCTATCAGGCCGCAAAGCTGCTGCACAGACTGTTAGCCAACGAATCCCTGCCGCTCCAGCGTCTGCTGGTTCCGCCCGTTCGCGTGGTCGAGCGTCGCTCAACTGACTACCGCTCCTTAAACGATCCGGCCGTGATTCAGGCGATGCACTACATTCGCAATCATGCCTGCAAAGGGATTAAGGTCGATCAGGTGCTCGATTCGGTCGGCATTTCACGTTCGAATCTGGAGAAGCGGTTCAAAGAGGAAGTCGGTGAGACGATTCACGCCGTGATCCATGCGGAAAAGCTGGAGAAAGCGCGCAGTCTGCTGATCTCCACCTCGCTGTCGATCAACGAGATTTCACAGATGTGCGGCTATCCGTCGCTTCAGTATTTCTATTCGGTGTTCAGAAAAGAGTATGACACCACGCCGAAGGAGTACCGGGAACGGTACAGTGAAGTCCTGCTCTAGAAAAAAGAACGCCTTCCAGTGGAAGGCGTTTTTCATTACATATGTGCGGCAATCAGACGCTGGTTATCCTGGTACATGGAGAACAGGTAATTGTTATAACGCTGTCCCTGAGTGGAATAACCTTTCAGCTTGTGGATCATCGCCGTAGCCGTTACTTCCTGATCCGCCTTACGCAGCTGAGCGCGTGACTTACGGAACGAGGAGTAGGCCGGGTGGGTGTTCAGGTTCACCACATAGGCATTCACGGAATCTTTCACCGATTCAAACTGTGAATAGCCTTTCACCTTGCCGGGTGCATTAGTACAACGACCTTTTGCGCATTTCATGCCAAACAGATTGTTGTTGTTGCGCGCCAGCTTCGAGGTGCCCCAACCGCTTTCGGCGGCGGCCATTGTCGCGACCATACTGCCTGGAATAATGTCCACACGCTCTAACAGAGTGTTCCACGGCACACGACGCGTGTTCCCGCTCCACTTCACTTTATAGCGTTTGGCGATGTCTTTCAGGCGAGTGCGCTCAGACGGCGACCAGCGGCTATCGTACTGTTTGGAGATCAGCCAGTTACGATCCGCAGTAATCGCGGCATTTTGACTTTTAATGTAAGGCATTACCGTCCGGAGAAACGCTTTTTTCCTTGGTGTCCCGGAAGGGTATTTTCGCAAATCAGGAAGTGAACTACTCTTTGCACTATTGCGAGAATACTCTTGTTTACTGCTAACCTTACTGCTTGTCGTCTTTAAGACGTGGGCTTTCTTACTCGTTGTATCCGCGTGCGTCTTTGCAAGCACCTCACCTGAAAATGCCATGGTGAGTAACATGAGTATCGCGGCCCCATATCGTCGAATGGGAGTCGATATCATTAGGTCTCCTGGTCGGATATAAACATTCCAACACCTTATTTTCTTCAAAAATTTGAGAGCGGAATCTCAAATCATACCAAAAATAGTCCTCAAGAGCACGTATACAAATAGTCCAATTCCGAAACTATGTCATCCGGAACATGCTCATTAAATCACCAGCACTGGAAAAATGTGCGCGATATCGCAGATAACTGCCTAATTTTGCGCGGGATCACTCATCCCTTCGCGTCCTCCTGGCAGAAAGCCTCAGAGGAGGAGTTTTTCCCCTGAGCCGAGTGGCACACTGGTCAAAAATGCCGCGACAGGAAAATGGAATGAAACGCACTGCATTAGCTGTTCTGATGTTACCCGCATTCGCGCATGCCGACTGGTCATCGCCGGGATTTAACGCGTTTAGCGCTGAAGGTACCGGCGTCTTTACCAGCCAGGCAACGCTTGCGAAGGGTACCCGCCCGCTGACGTTGAGTCTTGATAACGCGTGCTGGCAGCCGACAGGTGCCATTAAACTCAACGAGATGCTGTCGCTCAAACCCTGCGAAGGGACCCCACCGCAGTGGCGGTTATTCCGTGACGGCGTTTATCAGATGCGTATTGATACGCGCTCGGGAACGCCGACGCTGATGTTGACGGTACAAAGTGCGGCGCCACAGCCTGTCGCAAACGTTACCCGCCAGTGCCCGAAGTGGGACGGCAAACCGCTCACGATCGATGTCGTTAACACCTTTCCGGAAGGCACGGTGGTGCGTGATTTTTACAGCAAACAGACCGCGACCGTTCAAAACGGCAAAGTAATTCTTCAGCCAGCCGCCAACAGCAATGGTCTGCTACTGCTTGAGCGCGCCGAGACGGACAAACCCGCGCCGTTCAGCTGGCAAAACGCCACCGTCTATTTCGTGCTGACCGATCGCTTCGTGAATGGCGACCCCACCAACGACAACAGCTATGGCCGCCATAAAGACGGTATGCAGGAGATTGGTACTTTCCACGGCGGCGATCTGAAAGGGCTTACCAGCAAACTGGATTACCTTCAGCAGCTGGGCGTGAATGCGCTCTGGATAAGCTCGCCGCTGGAGCAGATCCACGGCTGGGTTGGCGGCGGCACCAAAGGGGATTTCCCCCACTACGCCTATCACGGCTATTACACTCAGGACTGGACGAAACTCGACGCCAACATGGGCAGCGAAGATGATTTACGCCAGCTTGTCGACGACGCGCACAGGCGTGGTATCCGCGTCCTGTTTGACATTGTCATGAACCACGCGGGTTATGCGACGCTTGCAGATATGCAGGAGTATCAGTTTGGCGCGCTCTATTTGCAGGGCGATGAGCTGAAAAAAACCCTCGGCGAGCGCTGGACTGACTGGAAGCCAGGCGCCGGTCAAAGCTGGCACAGCTTCAACGATTACATCAACTTCAGTGACAAAGCCGCATGGGAAAAATGGTGGGGTAAAAAATGGATCCGTACCGATATCGGTGATTATGACAACCCGGGCTTTGACGATCTGACCATGTCGCTGGCCTTCCTGCCGGATCTGAAAACGGAATCTAAGATCCCGTCAGGTTTGCCGAACTTTTATCAACACAAGCCCGACACCAACGCGAAAGTGATGACGAATTTCACGCCGCGAGATTACCTGACCCACTGGCTCAGCCAGTGGGTACGTGACTACGGCATCGACGGCTTCCGGGTCGATACCGCTAAGCACGTTGAGCCTGAAGCCTGGCAGCAACTGAAAAACCAGGCCAGCCAGGCGCTGGCCGCGTGGAAAGCCGCCAACCCGGACAAAAAACTCGACAATGCGCCATTCTGGATGACCGGTGAATCCTGGGGCCACGGCGTGATGCAGAGCGATTATTACCGCCACGGCTTCGATGCGATGATCAACTTTGACTATCAGGAGCAGGCGGCGAAAGCGGTGGACTGTCTGGCCGATATGGATTTGACCTGGCAGCAAATGGCAGAAAAGCTGCAAAGTTTTAATGTGCTGAGCTATCTCTCCTCCCATGATACGCGTCTGTTCCGTGAAGGGGGCCAGCGCGCCGCTGAGTTACTGCTACTGGCACCGGGAAGCGTCCAGATCTATTACGGCGATGAATCAGAGCGTCCATTCGGCCCGACGGGCTCCGATCCGCTACAGGGAACCCGTTCGGATATGAACTGGCAGGACGTCACGGGTAAACAGGCGTTAACTGTCGCCCACTGGCAGCTTCTGGGGCAGTTCCGCGCCCGTCATCCGGCGGTGGGTGAAGGCAAGCAAACAACGCTGTCAATGAAAGAGGGCTACGGCTTTGTGCGCGAGCACAAGGGCGATAAGGTGATGGTGGTGTGGGCGGGTAATCAATAGACCCCCTCACCCTAACCCTCTCCCCAGGGGCTGAGGGATCCCCAGTAATTTGAAAGCAAAAGCTATAACGTTGCCTCAGAATAACTGAGGGCTTTCAGCGATGCCTCGGTCCGGCTGTAAATCGCTGAGGCGTTTCCTGTAGGCCGGGGCGAGGCGCAGGGATGCGCCGAGAGGGCGGGCTTTACAGGGATGTTACCTCCGCCCGTCCCCGATAAGCCGGAAGGAATAAGCCGAAGGCACCGCGAAGCGGCGATTTTCCGCCGGAAGCCCGGGTCGCCAGGGTGGTGGCGACTGAGCCACCCTGGCACGTTCACCGCTCATGTCGTGACAGAGTAGCAAGGAACATAACGTGAACGGAATGACCACCAGAGCCGTATGTTCCCCCTCACCCCAGCCCTCTCCCTCAAGGGAGAGGGGGCCGTCTGTGCAGGCATTATTTTGTGGGGAACTCTCAGCCTCAGGGGGAGAGGGCCGGTGTGAGGGGCGTTCACCAGAACAATTCACCACACAAATACAAACCTACCACATAAAACAACAAATCCGACCACATCCGCCGATTTGCACCAACACGGTGCTGGCGTTATGGTTACTGCCTTTCATATTAAGCCCGACAGATCACCTGCTATGACGTTTTCACTATTCGGCGACAAATTTACCCGCCATTCAGGCATTACCCGCCTGATGGAGGACCTCAACGACGGGCTGCGCACCCCAGGCGCCATCATGCTTGGCGGCGGAAACCCGGCTCAAATTCCGGAGATGAACACCTACTTCCAGACGCTGCTGGCAGAGATGCTGGAAAACGGTAAAGCAACCGATGCGCTATGTAATTACGACGGCCCTCAGGGTAAAACAGAACTACTGACGCTTCTGGCGGCAATGCTGCGGGAAGCGCTGGGTTGGGATATCGAACCACAGAATATTGCACTGACAAACGGCAGTCAGAGCGCGTTTTTCTACTTATTCAATCTGTTCGCCGGACGCCGCGCCGACGGCACCACGAAAAAAGTGCTGTTCCCGCTGGCACCGGAGTATATCGGCTATGCCGATGCCGGCCTCGAAGAAGACCTGTTTGTTTCCGCACGTCCGAATATCGAGTTGCTGCCAGAGGGCCAGTTCAAATATCACGTCGATTTTGAACATCTGCATATCGGTGAAGAGACGGGCATGATCTGCGTATCACGTCCCACCAACCCGACGGGCAACGTGATCACCGACGACGAGCTGATGAAGCTGGATGCGCTGGCGAATCAGCACGGCATCCCGCTGGTGATCGATAACGCCTATGGCGTACCGTTCCCGGGGATCATCTTCAGCGAAGCGCGTCCGCTATGGAACCCGAATATCATCCTCTGCATGAGCCTCTCCAAGCTGGGCCTGCCGGGCAGCCGCTGCGGCATTATCATTGCTAACGAGAAAATCATCACCGCCATTACCAACATGAACGGCATTATTAGCCTTTCTCCTGGCGGCATCGGCCCGGCGATGATGTGCGAGATGATCAGGCGTAACGACCTGCTGCGCCTGTCGAATGAGGTGATTAAGCCGTTTTACTCTCAGCGCGTTCAGGAAACTATTGCCATCCTTCGCCGCTACTTACCGGAAGAACGCTGCCTGATCCATAAACCGGAAGGGGCAATTTTCCTGTGGCTGTGGTTTAAGGATCTGCCCATTACGACAGAGCTGCTTTATCAGCGTCTGAAAAAACGTGGCGTACTGATGGTGCCAGGGGATTACTTCTTCCCGGGGCTGGATAAGCCGTGGCCGCACACGCACCAGTGCATGCGCATGAACTACGTCCCGGACCCGGAAAAAATCGAAGCGGGTGTGAAAATTCTCGCCGAAGAGATTGAGAACGCCTGGCGCGAGG
The DNA here is from genome assembly GCF_050031515.1 of Enterobacter cloacae complex sp. 397G4. Classification (NCBI taxonomy): domain Bacteria; kingdom Pseudomonadati; phylum Pseudomonadota; class Gammaproteobacteria; order Enterobacterales; family Enterobacteriaceae; genus Enterobacter; species Enterobacter cloacae complex sp. 397G4. The sequence goes on from NZ_JBLGWE010000001.1 coordinate 4,690,502, forward strand.
CCGGTTAATAAAACCTCAGGCCAGATTACGCAGCCGTTCCGCGCGTAATCTGGCGGGGTCTATGCAGCGCAGCGCGTGGGTGGGACAGGCTTCGACGCAGGCGGGACCGCCCTCGCGATGCGCGCACAAATCACATTTCAGCGCCTGAACGCGATCTTCCACGACCCGAACCTGCATTGCCCCGAACGGGCACGCCACCATACAGCTTTTGCAGCCGATACAGCGAGCCTGCTCAACGAGCCAGGCTCCCGCAGCACGGTGAATGGCCCCCGTCGGGCAGACATTCGCGCAGGGCGCATCTTCACACTGGTGGCAGCCCACGGCCGTGGTGAAGGTACCCCCCTTAACCACGCGGATCCGTGACGTAAGCGCTTCTGGCGTGGCGCTGCTTTGATGCGACATCATGCACGCCACCTCACAGGTGCGGCACCCGATACATTTTTCTGGATCCGTCAGAATAAATCGGTTCATCAGTTACGCCTCGCGCACGTTAAACCCCAGTTCTTTCGAGATAGCTTCCGCCGTGCCACGCAGCGGTTTTAGCAAGTTTTTCTCACCCACCTGCTTCATGCGCGACGTCGACAGCGAAATGGAGATGGCATAGGGCACGCGCCCGTGAATATCAAAGACCGGCACGGCGATACATGACACCCCCAGCTCGTTCTCTTCTTTATCCATCGCCATACTGTGATCGCGAATTTCCGCCAGCTCATCATACATCGCGCTCAGTTCGGTGATGGTGTTGCGGGTCAAAGGTTGGATCTGTTCCTGGTGGCTTTCCCAGTAGCTCGCCACGTAATCCTGATGACCAAACGCCATATAGATTTTGCCCATCGCAGAACAATAGAGTGGCATATGCTGGCCGATATATGCGCGCGTGCGCAGCATACCGGTTGTCGGCTCAAGCTTATAAATCAGGATCGCGTGATCATCTTCACGGCTGGAGAAGTTGACCGTTTCGCCGGTGGCAATGTTCAGCGCCTCGAGGTGCGGCGCCGCCACGTGAATAATATTGAGCGATGAAAGCGCCTTTTGCCCGACGGCGATAAATTTGGTGGTCAGACGATAGCTCCCTGCCGCCGGCGCCGGCGTCACGTACCCGCACGACTGCAACCCCTGCAATAACCGGTGCACGGTGCTTTTATTCAGCCCCGCCAGTTCTGATAAATGCGCAAGCGGACACCCGTTCGGATAGTTACTGAGGATTTCAATCAGCATCAGGCCGCGAAACAAGCTCTGGCTACCTGCTGGCCTCTCTTTTTCTTGCGTCATTTCGCTCTCTTTTATGCTCATCAAATGGCTCCTGTTTATCGCGCCCTGATGGTAGCGCAAAGTGTGGTTTAGTTCACGATCTCAACAGAAAAAACACAACCATTTGATTTTAATCGATTTTGAAAAACGTGAATGTCGTTGATCTGACAAAATTTGATCGTTATATTTGAAATCAGATTTCGTATAGTGAAATTTAGCGATAAAAAAGCACTCGCACTTGCCCCTAAAAAAACAGGAGAACAGGGATGAAAGTGACCTTCGAAGAGTTGAAAGCGGCGTTCAATCGGGTTCTGCTCGATCGCGGTGTAAAAGCGGATACCGCAGACGCCTGCGCCGAGATGTTCGCCCGCACCACGGAGTCCGGCGTTTATTCACACGGCGTCAACCGCTTCCCGCGATTTATTCAGCAGCTTGACGCAGGCGACATCATCCCTGACGCCCAGCCGAAACGCGTAACGACATTAGGCGCCATCGAACAGTGGGATGCCCAGCGTTCCATCGGCAACCTGACGGCGAAGAAGATGATGGACCGTGCTACCGAGCTGGCGTCCGATCACGGGATCGGCCTGGTGGCGCTGCGTAACGCTAACCACTGGATGCGCGGCGGCAGCTACGGCTGGCAGGCGGCGGAGAAAGGCTATATCGGCATCTGCTGGACCAACTCTATTGCCGTGATGCCCGCGTGGGGATCAAAAGAATGCTGCATCGGCACAAACCCGCTGATCGTCGCTATCCCGTCGAATCCAATCACCATGGTCGATATGTCGATGTCGATGTTCTCCTACGGCATGCTGGAGGTGAATCGCCTGGCCGGACGCGAATTACCGGTCGACGGCGGCTTTGACGATGAAGGCAATCTGACCAGAGAGCCGGGCGTGATTGAGAAAAACCGTCGCATTCTGCCCATGGGCTACTGGAAAGGTTCCGGCTTGTCGATTGTGCTCGACATGATCGCCACCCTGCTCTCTGACGGCGCGTCCGTCGCGGAAGTGACCCAGGACAACAGCGACGAATACGGCGTATCGCAGATCTTTATCGCCATCGAAGTGGATCGCCTGATCGACGGTCCAACCCGCGATGCCAAACTACAGCGCATCATGGACTTCATCACCACCGCAGAACGCGCTGATGAAAATGTCGCCGTCCGTCTGCCAGGCCATGAGTTCACACGCCTGCTGGAGGAGAATCGCCGCAACGGCATCACGGTTGACGACAGCGTGTGGGCGAAAATCCAGTCTCTGTAAGGAGTGGGTCATGATATTCGGACATATTGCACAGCCAAATCCATGTCGCCTGCCGCTGGCGATAGAAAAGGCGCTTAATTTTCTGCGTACCACGGATTTCACCACCCTGGCGCCGGGCGTGATCGAAATTGAAGGCCGCAACATTTTTGCCCAGGTTCTCGACCTCACCACAAAGGAACAACACGAGAACCGCCCTGAAGTACATCGCCGCTATCTGGATATCCAGTTTCTGGCCTGGGGCGAAGAAAAAATCGGTATTGCTATTGATACCGGGAATAACAAAATCAGCGAATCATTGCTGGAGCAACGGGATATTATTTTTTATCACGACAGCGAACATGAGTCATTTATCGAAATGATACCTGGCAGTTACGCCATATTTTTCCCGCAGGATGTTCACCGTCCTGCCTGTATTAAAAACAAGGGATCCGCAATTCGTAAAATTGTGGTGAAAGTGGCCATCAGCGAATTAGATTAATTTTCTGATAAATACAGGAATGCGAAATGACCAACACCGGTTTTATTATTGGTGCGTACCCCTGTGCACCCTCATTTCACCAGAAAGGGGAGCAGGAAGAATACGCCTTCTGGCGGGAACTTTCCGACACGCCAAATATTCGCGGGCTGGAACAACCTTGCCTTGAAAATCTCCATCCGTTTGGTGATGAATGGCTGTTTCGTCATACGCCGGGCGACTGGCAGATCGTTGTCACAGCCGTTATGGAAACCATGCGCCGCCGCGGCAGCAACGGCGCGTTTGGCCTGGCGTCCGCGGACGAAGAACAGCGTAAAGCGTGCATTGAATATTACCGCCATCTGCATCAAAAGATTGATGCCGTTAACACCCGCTTTCCCGGGAAAGTGATCGCTCTGGAAATGCAGGCCGCACCGCAGGCGGGTAATGATTCTGTCGAGCAAGCGACAGAATCATTCTCCCGCTCGGTACGGGAAATCGCGAGCTGGGACTGGGGCTGCGATCTGGTGCTGGAACACTGTGATGCGATGAATGGCCCGGCGCCGCGTAAAGGGTTCTTGCCCTTAGAGCAGGTGCTGGAGGTAGTGAAAGAGACCGATATCAGCGTCTGTATCAACTGGGCACGTTCGGCCATCGAAGGTCGCAACACCGCCCTTCCGCTGGAACATGTTCAGGCGGCACTCGCTGCCGGGAAGCTGGGGGCGCTGATGTTTTCGGGCACGACCCCTCACGGTGAGTATGGAGAATGGCAGGATCTGCACGCGCCGTTTTCTTCGTTCTGCGCCGACAGTCTCATGTCCACTGAACATGTAAAAACGCTGTTTACTGCGGCGAGCGCCGCAACATTGAAATTCTCCGGTATTAAATTACTGGAAATAAATGCTAATGCTGACGTCAGCCATCGCATCGCTATTTTGCGCGACGGCATTAGCGCTATGAATAAAGCGTCACAATAAAAATAAAGAATACATTTTCCGGTTACCTTCAATGAGATATTAACTATGAATATTTCTTCTAATGCTCTACACGCGGACATTCCGCGCCAGCGCTGGCTAAGGATCATTCCCCCTATTCTTATCGCCTGCATTATTTCCTATATGGACCGCGTAAATATAGCTTTTGCGATGCCCGGCGGTATGGATGAAGAGCTGGGCATTTCCGCCACGATGGCGGGCCTGGCGGGGGGGATCTTTTTTATCGGCTATTTGTTCCTGCAAGTTCCCGGCGGCAAAATTGCCGTGCACGGCAGCGGTAAGAAGTTTATCGGCTGGTCGCTGGTTGCCTGGGCGGTGATCTCGGTTCTGACCGGGCTTGTGACCAACCAGTATCAGCTGCTGGTACTGCGCTTCTTACTCGGCGTGGCGGAAGGTGGGATGCTGCCCGTTGTGCTCACGATGATCAGTAACTGGTTCCCGGATGCCGAGCGCGGCCGCGCCAACGCGATTGTGATCATGTTCGTGCCCATCGCCGGAATCATCACCGCCCCGCTGTCGGGCTGGATTATTACCGCTCTCGACTGGCGCTGGCTGTTCATTATTGAAGGTCTGATGTCCGTTGTTGTGCTGGTGCTGTGGGCGTTCACCGTCTACGACCGGCCGCAGGAAGCACGCTGGATCTCTGAGGCCGAGAAAAACTACCTGGTACAAACCCTGGCGGCAGAGCAGCAGGCCATTGCGGGTAAAGAGGTGAAAAACGCCTCGCTCAGCGCGGTGCTGTCTGACAAAACCATGTGGCAGCTGATCGCCCTCAACTTCTTCTACCAGACTGGCATTTACGGTTACACCCTCTGGCTGCCCACCATTCTGAAAGAACTGACACACACCAGCATCGGCCAGGTGGGAATGCTCGCCATTCTGCCTTACATCGGCGCCATTGCCGGCATGTTCCTGTTCTCTACGCTCTCTGACCGCACCGGCAAGCGCAAGCTGTTTGTCTCCCTGCCATTGATTGGCTTTGCGCTCTGCATGTTCCTCTCCGTGGCGCTGAAAGAGCACACCTGGCTGGCCTATGCCGCGCTGGTGGGCTGTGGCTTCTTCCTGCAATCCGCAGCGGGGGTGTTCTGGACCATCCCGGCGCGTCTGTTCAGCGCTGAGATGGCGGGCGGCGCTCGCGGCGTGATTAATGCCCTGGGCAACCTCGGCGGGTTCTGCGGTCCTTATGCGGTAGGCGTACTGATCACCCTGTACAGCAAAGACGCAGGCGTTTACTGCCTGGCAGTTTCGCTGGCGCTGGCATCGCTGCTGGCCCTGCTGTTACCGGCGAAATGCGATGCCGGAGCAGAGCCCAACCCCACGGTAACTCCACATAAACGTGCGGTCTGAGGCCCTCATCTGACCCACTAAACCAAACCGTAGGCCGGGTAAGCGAAGCGCCACCCGGCAATTAAGCGAGAAGAAGATGAGTGAAAAAGAGCCCTTCTGGCTGGGTATCGATTGTGGCGGTACTTATCTGAAAGCCGGTTTATACAACAGCCAGGGCAAAGAAGTCTGTATTGAACGCCGCTCAGTGGCCACGCTCAGCCCACGCGCCGGCTACGCCGAGCGGGATATGCACCAGCTCTGGCAGCACTGCCACAAAACCGTCGCCCTGCTGCTCAAAAATTCAGGCGCTGACGGCGGTCAGATCAAAGGCGTTGGCATTTCAGCCCAGGGCAAGGGGCTATTTCTGCTCGATAAACAGGATCGCCCCCTGGGTAACGCCATTCTCTCCTCCGATCGCCGTGCGCAGGAGATCGTGCAACGCTGGCAGCAGGACGGTATACCCGAAAAGCTCTATCCGCATACTCGCCAGACGCTGTGGACGGGGCATCCGGCCTCACTCCTGCGCTGGGTTAAAGAGAACGAGCCTCAGCGGTATCAGCAAATTGGCAGCGTGATGATGGCGCACGATTACCTGCGCTGGTGTCTGACCGGGGTCAAAGGCTGCGAAGAGAGCAACATCTCGGAATCCAATCTCTACAACATGAATACCGGGCAGTACGATCCGCAGCTCACGCGCTGGCTCGGCATCAGCGACATTGACGGTGCCCTGCCGCCTATTATCGGTTCAGCAGAAATTTGCGGGGAAATCACCGCTCAGGCAGCCGCACTGACCGGTCTCACGGCGGGTACTCCCGTCGTTGGTGGACTGTTTGATGTGGTTTCCACCGCGATCTGCGCCGGGCTGCATGACGAACATACGCTGAATGCCGTAATGGGGACCTGGGCCGTAACCAGTGGGATTGTCCACGGCATCCGCGACAACGAGCCTTTCCCCTACGTCTATGGCCGCTACGTCCATCCGCAGCAGTTCATCGTTCATGAAGCCAGCCCCACGTCGTCCGGCAACCTGGAATGGCTGACGGCCCAATGGGGCGATATGTCATTCGATGAGATTAACCACGCCGTGGCCAGCCTGCCAAAAGCTGAAAGCGATGTGTTCTTCCTGCCTTTCCTCTACGGCAGCAACGCCGGGCTGGAGATGACCAGCGGCTTCTATGGCTTGCAGGCGCTGCATACCCGCGCGCACCTCCTCCAGGCGGTTTATGAAGGGGTGGTATTCAGCCACATGACCCACCTCAACCGTATGCTCGAACGCTTTCCCCACGTGCAGGCCCTGCGCGTGACGGGCGGCCCAACCCATTCGGACGTGTGGATGCAGATGCTCGCGGACGTCAGCGGCCTGGCGATTGAACTCCCGCAGGTGGAAGAGACCGGCTGTTCCGGTGCGGCGCTGGCCGCGCTCGTCGGTACAGGCCTTTATCCCGATTTTTACGCCGCTCAGCGCGCCCTCAGGCATGACATCCGGATGATTGAACCTGACATGCGTGCCCATGCCGCCTACCAGCGCAAATATAACCGTTACCAGCTACTGATTTCAGCATTACAGGGCTATCACGCCCGTGTTAAGGAGTACGACCTATGAGCCGACCATTATTGCAGCTGGCGCTCGACCACACCTCGCTTCAGGCCGCGCAGCGCGATGTCGCGACGCTTTCCGATCACGTCGACATCGTCGAAGCCGGCACCATTCTATGCCTGACCGAAGGGCTAAACGCCGTTCGCGCCCTGCGTGCGCAGTGTCCGGATAAAATTATCGTGGCGGACTGGAAAGTCGCCGATGCCGGAGAAACGCTGGCTGATCAGGCGTTTGGCGCAGGCGCAAACTGGATGACCATCATCTGTGCCGCCCCGCTGGCCACCGTTGAACGTGGTCACGAGGTCGCACTACGCGGCGGCGGCGAGATCCAGATGGAGCTGTTTGGCAACTGGACGCTGGACGACGCGCGCGCGTGGCATCGCATCGGGGTGAAGCAGGCGATTTACCACCGCGGGCGCGACGCACAGGCCAGCGGCCAGCAGTGGGGTGAGGCGGATCTCAGCAAAATGAAGGCGCTGTCCGATATCGGTTTGCAGCTTTCTATAACTGGCGGTATCACCCCCGCTGACCTGTCGCTGTTTAAGCAGATCAACGTCAAAGCCTTCATTGCCGGGCGCGCGCTGGCAGGCGCCGATAATCCGCCGCAGGTGGCACAGGCATTCCATTCGCAAATCCGCGACATCTGGGGAGAGTAACCATGCGTCAGCATCCGTTAGGCATTTACGAAAAAGCGCTGCCAAAAGATCTCTCCTGGCCGGAGCGCCTGGTTCTGGCAAAAAGCTGCGGCTTCGATTTTGTGGAGATGTCGGTGGATGAGACCGACGAGCGTTTATCGCGCCTTGAATGGAGTACCACGCAGCGCGCCTCTCTTGTGGAAGCGATGCTGGAGACCGGCGTGGCCATCCCGTCGATGTGCTTATCTGCCCATCGTCGCTTCCCGTTTGGCAGCCGCGATGAAATCGTGCGCGAACGCGCCCGCGAGATCATGACCAAAGCCATCCGGCTGGCCCGTGATTTGGGTATTCGCACCATCCAGCTTGCGGGTTATGACGTGTACTACGAGGAGCACGACGAGGGCACGCAACAGCGCTTTGCCGAAGGGCTGGCGTGGGCCGTAGAGCAGGCTGCAGCCGCGCAGGTAATGCTGGCGGTAGAGATCATGGACACTGCGTTTATGAACTCCATCAGCAAGTGGAAAAAGTGGGACGACATGCTCGCCTCGCCGTGGTTCAGCGTTTACCCGGACGTCGGCAACCTGAGCGCGTGGGGCAACGACGTCACCGCCGAGCTGACGCTGGGCATTGACCGCATCGCCGCTATCCACCTGAAAGATACCCGGCCCGTTACCGAGCAAAGCCCCGGACAGTTCCGCGACGTGCCGTTTGGCGAGGGCTGCGTCGATTTCGTTGGCGTGTTTAACACGCTGAATCAACTTAATTATCGCGGCGCATTTCTGATTGAAATGTGGACCGAGAAAGCCAAAGAGCCGGTGCTGGAGATCATCCAGGCGCGCCGCTGGATTGAAGCCCGAATGCAGGAAGGAGGCATGACATGTTAGAACAACTCAAAGCCGAGGTGCTGGCGGCAAATCTCGCCCTGCCCGCCCACCAGCTGGTGACGTTCACCTGGGGCAACGTCAGCGCGGTTGACCGTGCCAGCGGCATGATGGTGATCAAACCATCCGGCGTGGAGTACGACGTGATGAACGCAGAAGATATGGTGGTGGTAAATATCGCCACGGGTAAAGTGGTCGAGGGGAGTAAAAAACCCTCCTCCGACACCCCGACCCATCTCGCGCTGTATCGTCGTTACCCGGAAATTGGCGGCATTGTGCATACCCATTCCCGCCACGCCACCATCTGGTCGCAGGCGGGGCAAGATTTACCCGCGTGGGGAACGACGCACGCGGACTATTTTTACGGTGCGATCCCCTGCACGCGGCTGATGACCACGGCTGAAATCGCGGGTGAATATGAATACCAGACGGGGGAAGTCATTATCAAAACCTTCGAGGAGCGCGACATAAGCCCGATGCAGGTCCCGGCGGTGCTGGTTCATTCTCACGGCCCGTTTGCCTGGGGCAAAGACGCTGCCGATGCGGTACACAATGCCGTGGTGCTGGAAGAGTGCGCCTATATGGGGCTTTTCTCGCGCCAGCTTGCACCTCAGCTTCCGGTTATGCAGCAGGAATTGCTGGATAAGCATTACCTGCGCAAGCATGGCGCAAATGCCTATTACGGCCAGTGATCATCCGGAATTAATATGCTCTTTACAGTACCGCCGTTTCCAGACGGCGGGCGTTAACCCGGTATGTTTTGAGAATATTTGCCGGAAATAACCCACGTCATTAAAACCGCACCGGGCGGCCACTTCAGTTAATGAGGCCGCATCGTTCAGCAGCAGTTTTTCAGCGGCCCTGACGCGCTGGCGGTGAATTGCCTCCGTCAGGGTTAAATGAAACGTCCGACGAAATACTCGCCCCAGGTAATCTGCGTTGCAGTGCAGCTCTTTTGCCAGCTGCGAAGTGGACAGGGGCAGTCCACGCTGACGTTACCGATGCCGGTCCGCCGTGTGTACGGCAACCCGCAGGTGCGCCAGCAGGCGAGGAAAGTCGCATTGCAGCGTGGACCGCTGGTTTACTGCCTGGAAGAAGCCGATAACGGCGCAAATCTGCATAACCTTTCTTTGCCCCAGGACAGCGCGTTTCGGGTCTTCGAAGGCAAAGGCATTTTCGCGCACAAGATGCTGATACAGGCGGAAGAGATCGGGTGTCAGGCGAAGGACACTGATGCCCTATGGCAGTACGACCACTCGCCGGTAGAACGTCAGCCCCGGACCCTGACCTTTATTCCGTGGTTTAGCTGGGCAAACCGGGGAGAAGGGGAAATGCGGATATGGATGGATGAGGGCATAATTTAAAAAAATAATACATCGTTATATATATAATATACTCAATAAGCTCGGCGTTGTCGGGTTTATTTTCTTTGAATGATTTAAATCACTCTGTGATCCAAACCCCGGAAACGTTTTTTTACTGGTGCCACCCACAAGCGCTTATTGAATGGCATGCATTTTAATGATATTTCATCAAGGCACACAGCAAAGAAATAAGGATATCCCATGGAATTTACAGAAAGACTAAATGCGTTATCTACTAAAATTAGGCAGCAAATTGAAGTAATTAATACAGAAGAAGCAACCAAAACGGCATTTGTAATGCCTTTTATTCATAATGTTTTAGGTTATGACGTATTTGATCCGTCAGAGGTTACGCCTGAATTTGTTTGTGATATCGGTACAAAAAAAGGTGAAAAAATTGACTATGCGATAATGAAAAATAACGATGTGCAAATACTCATCGAATGTAAAAAAATTGGTGAGCCTTTGCATATAAATCATGCTTCACAACTTTTCAGATACTTTCACGTTACAAATGCAAGGATCTCCATCTTAACGAATGGGCAAATATACAGATTTTATACCGACCTCGATGCTCCTAATAAAATGGATGAGAAACCTTTTTTAGAAGTAGACCTGCTTGATATTGATGAAAACGTTATACCTGAATTAAAAAAACTCACCAAATCTTCTTTTGATCTTGAATCCATCATAAACGCGGCTGGAGAATTAAAATACGTTAGTCAAATCAAGAGAATATTGCATACTCAACTTAACAATCCAGAAGACGATTTCGTTAAGTTTTTTGCTTCGCGAGTATATGACGGAATGCTAACCCAAAAAGTCAGAGAATCTTTTCAAAATCTCACGAAAAAGGCAGCAAGTCAGTACATAAACGATCAAGTTAATGAGAGGCTTAAGTCTGCCATTACAGGTATTACTCCGGCTGTCGTCGAAGCGCCAACGGAAACACAGCAAAGTGAAGATGATGAACAAAAAGATGAGAGTGAAATCATCACGACTTTAGAAGAGTTGGAAGGTTTTCATATTGTTAAAGCAATCACGCGAGCAGTGTTGGAGGCACCTCGCATTACCCATAGAGATACAAAGAGCTATTGCGGCATTCTTGTAGACGACAATAACCGCAAGCCTCTTTGCCGGCTGCATTTTAATCGGACTCAAAAATACATCGGGCTCTTTGATCTCGAAAAAAATGAAACACGGCACCCAATTTCTACAGTTGATGATATTTATTCCTTTGCAGATATCCTGAAAGCAACTGCTGCTCTTTACATCTAATCTTCACCGAGGCAGCACGCGACGTGCTGCCTCGGCCAGAAATGCGCTTCGATTGCCGAATTGAGGATGCTCGCTGACAAAGGAATCAATCTTCACCAGCAAACGTCGAGGCATCGTGATGTTGATGCGTTCGGCTCTGCCGTCGAATTGCTTCATATTAATATCCACCAGCAACCATTGCCCGCCTGTGAAGTCGTCAGGTTGATTTTCAAGGTGCACTTCGACACTACCCGGGAGAGGCAATGCTTCATCCATTTCAAACAGCGCTTCGAAGTGCGCCGTGAGCGCATCACGTGCATCCTGAAAAGCGTCATCAAGTGAATCCCCCGCAAAAAAACATCCCGGAACGTCGGGGAAGAAACCGCTGGCGCTACCGTCGGAATCAGAATGAATGTAAGCCGGATAAAACATAACTACTCCTGATATCAGTGTTTAATGCCCGCCTGTCGCCAGATCTGTGCGAGAGTGCCCGGTTTAATGTCCTTTTTAGGATGCGGAACGGTTACCAACCCTTTTTGCACTGGATGGCGAAACTGATGATGGCTTCCCTTCGTTCTTACACATTTCCAGCCATGGCTAACCAGAACAGCAATGATATCCGCACTTTTCACATCCCAACCCTTCCCTGGTTATACACATGATACACACCACCACTACTGGATTGAATGACATTAGCGCATTAAAAAAGGCAGTGCAGCCAGGCTTTGTCGAAACAGGAAGAGGCGTCGAGAAAAGAAGAAGGAGGCATGTCATGTTGCAGATAAAAATGCGGACACTCTCGTAGGCCGGGTAAGGCGAAGCCACCACCCGGCTTTAACCCGGCTCAGGTCACCCTACCCGGGACGACCTGAGCCCGGAGATTAAAACAGCCCCAGCGGTTTATCGGAGTAGCTGACTAACAGACATTTCGTTTGCTGGTAGTGCTCCAGCATCATCTTATGGGTTTCACGCCCGATGCCCGACTGCTTGTAGCCGCCAAACGCCGCATGAGCCGGATAGGCGTGATAGCAGTTTGTCCATACGCGTCCGGCCTGAATGCCGCGGCCCATTTTATAGGCCAGATTACCGTTACGACTCCAGACGCCCGCCCCCAGGCCATACTGCGTGTCGTTGGCGAGCTCCAGCGCCTCGTCCATGGTTTTAAACGTGGTGACGGCCAGCACCGGTCCAAAAATTTCCTCCTGGAAAACGCGCATGTTGTTCTTACCGAACAGGATGGTCGGCTCAAGGTAGTAACCCTCCTGCAAATCGCCGCCCAGCACCTTACGACGACCGCCGGTCAACACATCGGCCCCCTCTTTTTTACCGATATCAATATAGTTGAGGATGGTTTCCAGCTGGCCATGCGATACCTGCGCTCCCATCTGGGTGACGTTATCCAGCGGATTACCGCTGCGAATCGACTCCACGCGCCGGATCGCCCGCTCCATAAAGCGCTCATAAATGGATTCCTGCACCAGCGCGCGGCTCGGACAGGTGCAGACTTCACCCTGGTTGAACGCGAACAGCGCAAACCCTTCCAGCGCTTTGTCGAAGAAGGCGTCCTCTTCATCCATCACGTCGGCAAAGAAGATGTTCGGCGATTTCCCGCCCAGCTCCAGGGTGACCGGAATGATGTTCTGGGTCGCGTACTGCATGATCTGCTGACCCACTTCCGTTGAGCCGGTAAACGCCACTTTAGCAATACGCTTTGAAGTAGCCAGATATTCGCCGATCTCTCCCCCGGCCCCGTTGACCACGTTAATGACCCCCGGCGGCAACAGGTCGCCAATCACCTCCATCAGCAGCAGTACCGAAAGCGGCGTTAGGCGTGCAGGTTTCAGCACCACGCAGTTACCCGCCGCCAGCGCGGGCGCCATTTTCCAGCTCGCCATCAGCAGCGGGAAGTTCCACGGAATAATTTGCCCCACCACGCCGAGCGGCTCGTGGAAGTGATACGCCACGGTATCTTTGTCAACTTCACTTATTCCCCCCTCCTGGGCACGAATGCAGGACGCAAAATAGCGGAAATGGTCAATCGCCAGCGGCACGTCCGCCGCCATGGTTTCCCGGATCGGCTTGCCGTTGTCCCACGTTTCCGCGGTCGCCAGCAGCTCCAGATTCTGCTCCATCCGATCGGCGATTTTGAACAAAATGGCCGCTCTGTCCTGAACGGACGTTTGTCCCCACTTATCTTTCGCCTTATGCGCCGCATCCAGCGCTAAATCGATATCCCGCTTGCCCGAACTGGCAATTTCACACAGCGGCTGGCCGGTAACGGGCGTCAGGTTGGAATAGTATTCACCGTCGACGGGCGCCACCCAGTCGCCGCCGATAAAGTTGTCATAGCGGGGCTTCAGCTTAAGAGGAAAACCATACTCGCCTGGCTGGATACGCGATGAGGGAGGATTGTTTGTCATGACCGTCTCCTTGCAGTAGGTGTACAACAAGGGTAGTTCCGGCTGGTGATTTTCTCGCCAGTCGGTAACGGGTTTACGAGCCGTATCACGGATTACCGTACTTTACGTTTCGTTTCTGCCGCCGGAGCCATACTTAATAGCTCAGGGGCTCATGAGGAACAATGCAATGCAGCTATTTATCGGCTTTGACGTGGGCGGAACCCACATCAAACACGGCGTGATCAACGAAAACGGCGAAGAACTGACATCCGATGAATATGATACGCCTGACGATGAAAGCACCTTCAAACAGAAGTGGAAAGCGGTGGTGGATAAGTACCGCCAGGAGCATGAGATCGTCGGCATCGGCGTGAGTTTTCCGGGCCACATCAATCATCATACCGGCGAAGCGGCCAAGGCCGGGGCGCTGGATTACCTTGACGGTGAAAACCTGTGCGAGCTTTTCGCACAGCTGACCGATCTCCCCGTAACAACCGAAAATGACGCCAACTGCGCGGCGCTGGGCGAACGCTGGCAGGGCGCCGGCAAGGACTATGAGCATTTTGTCTGCATCACCATCGGCACCGGCATCGGCGGCGGTATCGTCATGGAGGGCGATCTCTACCGTGGGTCGCACTACCGGGCGGGTGAGTTTGGCGTGCTGCCCGTTGGCAACAACGGCGAGCCGATGCACGAAGTGGCGTCCGCCAGCGGCCTGATGAAAGCCTGCCGCCGTGCGCTGGCCGTGTCGGAAGATGAGATGCCTGATGGTGAGGAGCTGTTTAGACGCATGGACAGCGACGTGCATCTGCGTGAGGCCATAGAAGAGTGGGCGCATTTCCTCTCGCGGGGCATCTACAGCGTGATCTCCATGTTTGATCCGCAGGCGGTGCTGATTGGCGGCGGCATTAGCGAGCAGGAGAAAATCTATCTCCTGCTGGATAAATACCTACAGCGATTCGAGGAGTGGGAAGCGCTCCGGGTGCCCATCCTTCCCTGCGAGCTGGGTAACCAGGCGGGAAGGCTGGGCGCGGTCTGGCTGGCTAAGCAGAAGCAGGCGCGCAGCGCTTAACGCTTAGGGAAATAACTGCGCGTCGCGTAGCACATGGTCATTGCCACGACGACGCGTAAACCCGATGCGGTTGAAATACTCCAGGATCTGAATCGCCAGTTTGCGTCCTACGTTCAGCCGATCGCGGAAGTCTGCGGCGCAGGTTGATCCGCGCGCCTGATCCAGCTCCCGGATCAGGTTCGCAAATGCCACGATCCGATCGTTGCGGTAATAACGATCTTTCACGATCGCCACAATCATCCCCTGCTGCGCCGCATGGCGCAGTACCTGACGCATCAGCTGCTCATCGGTATTGGTTTCACGCGCCAGATCGCGCACCCACCACGGTTCATCGCCAAACAGCGCCGCCACTTTTTGCCAGACCGCGTCCTGCTCAGCGGTAAAACCGGCCTTGTGCGCCGGCAGGTGCAGCCAGCCGTGATGACTTGCAATCACGCCGCTTTCACGCATGTTTTCAATCAGCAACAGCACCAGCGCGTCGTCTTCCATGGGCAACGCCATGCGCCGCAGACGTTCACGACCCGGACCGGGCTCATCCTGATGCTGTTCATGGTAGGTCGCCAGCGTGCTCAGCACTTTGCGCTGCCAGCTCGCCGCCACCGGCGCGTTCAGCAGGCTGTTGCCGGCCTGAATAAAACCTGGCTCCTGCGTCAGAAGACGCAATCCTTCGCCGCTGAGCTGGCGCGCCCAGGCGAACGCCGCCAGATCCACCGCACCCCGCTCAAGGTGGATATCTAACGCAGACTTATCATCGCGGGCCTGGGCCAGTGCGGCCAGCCACTGTAAATACTCGGGCTTACGCTTGCCGCGACGGGGCGGATCCAGCATGACCACGCGCGCGCCCGCCAGCGTTTCCCGCGCCGAAATATCGCGCAGAACCAGGCGGTCGTTATCCGCCAGCCAGAGCGGGGAGTCGAACACCAGTTCGGCGAGATCGTTTTCCAGCAGCGACACGCGTCCGGTGATGTGGCTGGCCGCGTGGTGGATATGCAGCGGCTGCCACTGGGTCAGCGGGGTATGGGTCTGGAGAGAAACGATGATCCGTTCAGAAGGCTCCGGCGGCGCGTCGGCCAGCAGCCAGTCGCCGCGGTTAAGCTGGTCTTTTTCGGCATCACCGGCAATATTCAGCGCGATACGCTGCCCGGCGTGGGCCTGTTCCACCGGCTGGTTTTGCGCGTGAAGCCCGCGCACGCGCATCGGTTTGTTCACGCCCGTCAGCCACAGGGTATCGCCCACGTTCACTTCGCCGCTCAGCGCGGTGCCGGTCACCACCAGCCCAGCCCCTTTCACGGTAAATGCCCTGTCGATCGCCAGACGGAAGCGGTGATGGCTGGCATGTTCACGAGACGAGATCTGCTGCAAATGGTCGCGAAGAGCGTCGATACCGCGGCCTTCTGTCGCCACGGTGACAAACAGTGCGGCATCCCTAAAACCGTACTCACTCAGCGCCGCCAGCACCTCTTCACGCACCTCGTCGATACGCGCCTCATCCACACGGTCCGCTTTGGTGAGGGCGACGGTCAACTGCGGGTTTCCCGTCAGCTGGAGGATCGCCAGATGCTCGCGCGTTTGCGCCATCACCCCGTCATCGCACGCGACCACCAGCAGGGCGTGATCGATCCCGCCCACGCCCGCGAGCATATTGGAAAGAAACTTCTCGTGGCCGGGCACGTCGATAAAGCCCAGCACGCGACCGTCGGGCTGCGGCCAGTAGGCGTAACCCAGGTCAATGGTCATGCCGCGCTTTTTCTCTTCCGGCAGGCGATCGGCATTCACGCCCGTAATGGCCTGCAATAACGTGGTTTTGCCGTGGTCAACATGACCGGCGGTGGCAATAATCATTTCAACATCATCTCCAGAAACCGCACTTCATCTTCCAGACAGCGTAAATCCAGCCACATGCGACCCTCACCGATCCGGCCAATCACCGGCGTCGGTAATGCGCGCCAGCGCGCCGACAGCGCCTCAAGCTGGCTTCCGCGTCCGTCGCGCGGGGTGAACGTCAGCGCTTCGCTCGGTAACCTGTCCACCGGCAGCGAGCCGCTGCCAATTTGCGACAGGCAAGGCTCGATACGAACGTCAAACTCAGGGTAATGAGGAGCAACCTGCGGCAGTAGCGCTTCCGCCTGCGCGCGAATGGAGGCCGCATCACGGCTCAGCAAACGCAACGTGGGCAGGCGGTCAGCCAGTTTCTCCGGGTGGAGATAGAGCCGCAGCGTGGCTTCCAGCGCGGCCAGCGTCATTTTATCGGCACGCAGGGCGCGCTTCAGCGGGTGCTGCTGTAGCTGCGCAATCAGCTCGCGCCTGCCGACGATAATCCCCGCCTGCGGCCCGCCCAGCAATTTATCACCGGAGAAACTGACCAGGCTTACGCCCGCGGCAACCATTTCCTGCACCATGGGCTCTTTCGGCAGACCGTACTGGCGCATATCCACCAGCGACCCGCTGCCGAGATCGGCAATCACCGGCACGTTTAGCTCGCGCCCAATGGCGGCCAGTTCGGCCTCTTCCACCGTTTTGGTGAAACCCTCAATGTGATAATTGCTGGTATGCACTTTCATCAGCAGGGCGGTGTTTTCATTCACCGCCGCGCGATAATCTTTTGCATGGGTACGGTTGGTTGTGCCCACTTCATGCAGCGTGCAGCCCGCCTGGCGCATGACGTCCGGAATACGAAACGCCCCGCCGATCTCCACCAGCTCGCCGCGAGAGACGACAACCTCTTTTCCGCTCGCGGTGGCCGCCAGCATTAACAGCACCGCCGCCGCGTTGTTATTCACAATGCAGGCATCTTCCGCGCCGGTGATCTGGCAGAGAAGATCCGCCAGTGCGCGATCGCGATGCCCACGCCCGGCGCCGTCCAGATCGTACTCCAGCGTCACCGGCGAGCGCATGGCACGGGTGACGGCCTCTGTTGCCTCTTCTGCCTGCTGTGCCCGGCCCAGATTGGTGTGCAGAACCGTGCCTGTCAGGTTAATAACCGGGCGCAACGCGCTTTGCCCGTGCTTGCTCAGCCTGCGTTCAACTTCCTGCTCCCACGCCACGCACCAGCCGGGTAGCGCGTTCTCAGCCTGAATATGGCGACGCGCATCGTCCTGAAGCTGGCGTAGCATGTCGACCGTTGCAGTATGGCCAAACTGCTCCAGCACCGCAGTGATGCGCGGGTCACGAAGCAGTCGATCGGTAGCGGGGATCTGGCTGTAGAGGGAATGATGAGTAGTCATGAATGCGCCTGGCGAGTAAATATTTTCCCCCCTCCCGACGGGAGAGGGAGTTAACATGTGGGGGGATTGTACCGCCTCCCGCCAGGAAGTGTTATAACCCGCATCAAGCCTTTGGCGGTTCAGTCCGGGCAAAACTTTCGCGCTGGAAGAGCGTCTCCGCCAGCTTGACCAGCAGCGGACGATCCACGCACCAGCCCGGCGAGACGCGGCGGAAATTGAGGTAGCCAATGGCGCAGGCGATGGCGATCGTCGCCAGATTCAGGCTATCGCTCTGAATTTTCCCGTCGCGGATCAGCTGTTCGCACATATCCAGGCTGCGGCTGATTTTTTCGCGCTGGCGTAGCAGCTCATTTTCTGACTGCTGGGCGGCGGGCCTTGCCTGCTCGCGTACGGACGTCAATGCCGCATCCATAATGCCATCCGCCAGGGCTTCAATTTGCTTCATCACCAGCGCTGCTTTTGGGTCCGCCGGCAGCATGGCTGGCGCAACGCCAAGCAGTTCGATGTACTCCGCAATGATCGGGGAATCAAACCAGTAGTCGCCCTCGTCCGTTACCAGCGCCGGGACTTTCCCCAGCGGGTTGTACTGCGCAACGCCGTTCTCTGCGTTGTAGGGCTGTTCATTCACGAATTCAAATTCAATCCCTTTCTCCAGCAGGAGAATCGAAATCTTACGCACGAAAGGACTGGTATAACTGCCGATGAGTTTCATTGCTTATCCTTAATGCCCACAAAGAGGTCAGTATGGATCAAGCCGTGGAAAAAGGCAGGTGTGCGTATCGCATTCCTGCCATGAGGGGATACGGGAGAAATCTGCATAAAAATATTTTGTGAATCAAATCACAATCTGGAAACAAACAACCAACTTAACATTGTGATGCAAATCACAAAACGCCGCCCATTATGGCGTATTTCTGAGCGATGTATTTTTTTTACACACTCATTTTGTGATCATGATCACTTCATTAATATCCTCACCCCCTACATTCATGTGATTCAGATCACACAAAATTTCACTGTCTGGACAGTTGAACGATTCAGTGCCAGATTTCACAGCATCAGAACAGGGCCCGGCTACCTCTGCCGCCGCACATTAACGATAAACCTCGGGCCACAAGCCTAAGCGTAAACATAAGAAGGGGTGTTTTATGTCATCCGATTTCAAGATCAAAGTGCAAAGCTTTGGTCGTTTCCTCAGCAACATGGTGATGCCAAATATCGGCGCGTTTATCGCGTGGGGTATTATCACCGCATTATTTATTCCGACAGGGTGGTTGCCTAACGAAACGCTGGCAAAACTTGTTGGCCCAATGATTACCTATCTCCTGCCACTGCTCATCGGTTATACCGGTGGTCGTCTGGTGGGCGGTGACCGCGGTGGCGTCGTGGGTGCCATCACAACCATGGGGGTGATCGTCGGTGCGGATATGCCGATGTTCCTCGGTGCGATGATTGCCGGTCCTCTGGGCGGCTGGGCGATCAAGAAATTTGACGTCTGGGTTGATGGCAAGATCAAATCCGGCTTCGAAATGCTGGTGAACAACTTCTCTGCGGGCATCATCGGGATGATCCTCGCGATTCTGGCGTTCCTCGGCATTGGCCCGGCGGTTGAAGTGCTGTCCAAGCTGCTGGCGGCGGGCGTTAACTTCATGGTGGCGCACGACATGCTGCCACTGGCGTCTATCTTTGTTGAACCAGCGAAAATCCTGTTCCTGAACAACGCCATCAACCACGGTATCTTCTCACCGCTGGGTATTCAGCAGTCACACGATCTCGGCAAGTCCATCTTCTTCCTGATTGAAGCGAACCCGGGTCCGGGTATGGGCGTTCTGCTGGCATACATGTTCTTTGGTCGCGGCAGCGCGAAACAGTCTGCTGGCGGCGCGGCGATCATTCACTTCCTGGGCGGTATTCACGAAATTTACTTCCCGTATGTGCTGATGAACCCACGTCTGATCCTGGCCGTTATCCTTGGCGGTATGACCGGCGTGTTCACCCTGAGCGTACTGGGCGGTGGTCTGGTGTCTCCTGCTTCTCCAGGCTCTATCCTGGCGGTGCTGGCGATGACCCCGAAAGGCGCCTACTTCGCGAACATCGCGGCGATCTGTGCGGCCATGGCGGTCTCCTTCGTGGCCTCCGCTATCCTGCTGAAAACCAGCAAGGTGAAAGAAGACGACGATATCGAAGCGGCAACCCGTCGTATGCATGACATGAAAGCCGAATCCAAAGGCGCAACGCCGCTGGCGGCGGGTGATGTCTCTAACGACCTGAGCCACGTGCGTAAAATCATCGTGGCTTGTGATGCCGGTATGGGCTCCAGCGCAATGGGTGCGGGCGTACTGCGGAAGAAAGTGCAGGATGCGGGTCTGACCAACATCTCCGTCACCAACAGCGCGATTAACAGCCTGCCGCCGGACGTTGACCTGGTGATCACGCACCGCGATCTGACCGAACGCGCTATGCGTCAGGTACCGCAGGCACAGCACATTTCCCTGACCAACTTCCTCGACAGCGGCCTGTACGCCAGCCTGACCGAACGCCTGGTGGCGGCGCAGCGCCATGAAGATAACGAAGTGAAAGTGCGTACCAGCCTGCAAGACAGCTTCGACGAGAGCAACGCGCATCTGTTCAAACTGGGCGCTGAAAACATCTTCCTTGGCCGCACGGCGACCAATAAAGAAGAGGCCATTCGCTTCGCCGGTGAGCAGCTGGTGAAAGGCGGCTACGTTCAGCCTGAGTACGTTGAGGCGATGCTGGAACGCGAAAAGCTGACCCCAACCTACCTGGGTGAATCCATCGCGGTTCCGCACGGTACGGTGGAAGCCAAAGACCGCGTGCTGAAAACCGGCGTGGTGTTCTGTCAGTATCCTGATGGCGTGCGCTTCGGTGAAGAAGAGGACGACATCGCCCGTCTGGTGATTGGTATCGCCGCTCGCAACAACGAGCATATCCAGGTGATTACCAGCCTGACCAACGCGCTGGATGACGAAACGGTTATTGAGCGTCTGGCCAACACCACCAGCGTTGAAGAAGTTCTGGCCCTGCTGAACAAATAACAGCGCCTCTTCCCTCTCCCCCCGGGGAGAGGGCTAGGGTGAGGGGAAAACGTTCCTCACCCCAGCCCTCTCGGGTAAAAACATTGATGAAGGTTAACACTATGAAAGTATTACATTTTGGCGCAGGTAATATCGGTCGTGGCTTTATCGGTAAACTGCTGGCAGACGCGGGCATTACCCTGACATTCGCCGATGTGAATCAGGTGGTTCTGGATGCCCTGAATGCCCGTCATAGCTATCAGGTTCACGTGGTGGGTGAAAACGAACAGGTTGAAACGGTCTCTGGCGTCAACGCGGTAAGCAGCATTGGCGACGACGTGATTGACCTTATCGCGAGCGTTGATCTGGTCACCACCGCCGTGGGTCCGGTGGTGCTTGAGCGTATCGCCCCGGCGGTCGCGAAAGGCCTGGCGAAGCGTAAAGCACAGGGCGTTGAAACGCCGCTGAACATCATCGCCTGTGAAAACATGGTGCGCGGCACCACGCAGCTGAAAGGCCACGTTCTTGCGGCCGTCGCAGACGAAGATAAAGCCTGGGTTGAAGCGCACGTAGGTTTTGTGGATTCCGCCGTGGATCGCATCGTTCCGCCGTCAGCATCCGCCACCAACGATCCGCTGGAAGTGACCGTGGAAACCTTCAGCGAGTGGATCGTTGATAAAACCCAGTTTAAGGGCGCGCTGCCGACCATTCCGGGAATGGAATTAACCGATAACCTGATGGCATTTGTCGAACGTAAACTCTTCACGCTGAACACCGGGCATGCTATAACCGCGTACCTCGGAAAATTGGCCGGTCATCAGACGATTCGTGACGCGATCCTCGATGAGAACATCCGTGCGGTGGTCAAAGGGGCAATGGAAGAGAGCGGCGCGGTGCTGATCAAACGCTACGGTTTTGATGCTGATAAACACGCAGCATACATCCAGAAAATCCTCGGTCGTTTTGAAAACCCGTATCTGAAAGATGACGTTGAGCGCGTGGGTCGTCAGCCGCTGCGTAAACTGAGCGCGGGCGACCGCCTGATTAAACCGCTGCTGGGCACGCTGGAATACGGCCTGCCGCACGCAAACCTGGTGAAGGGCATCGCTGCCGCCATGCACTACCGCAGCGAGCAGGACCCGCAGGCGATTGAGCTGGCTCAGCTGATTGATGACAAAGGCGCGCAGGCTGCGCTGGCGCAGATCTCCGGTCTGGATGCCAACAGTGACGTAGTTGCGGAGGCGGTCAGCGCATACAACGCAACCAAATGATGCAGAGTCCGGCGCAGGTTAGCCTGCGCCCGAATAACAGATTGTCAGATATGCAGGCAATAATGGAACAAACCCAGGCCTTTGAAAATCGTGTGCTTGAGCGTCTGAATGCTGGCAAAACCGTACGAAGTTTCCTGATTGCCGCCGTCGAGCTGTTAACCGAGGCGGTGAACATTCTGGTGCTTCAGGTGTTTCGCAAAGACGACTACGCGGTAAAGTATGCTGTAGAACCGTTACTGGACGGAGACGGACCGCTGGGCGATTTATCGGTACGGCTGAAGCTGATTTACGGTCTTGGCGTGCTGAACCGCCAGGAGTATGAAGACGCCGAGCTGTTAATGGCGCTGCGCGAAGAGCTCAATCATGACGGTAATGAGTACACCTTTACCGATGATGAGATACTGGGGCCCTTCGGCGAACTGCACTGCGTATCCGCGCTCCCTCCCGCACCTCAGTTTGATAACAGCGACCCTGAGCTGTACGCGATGCAAAAGCTGCGTTATCAACAGGTTGTGCGCTCCACCATGGTGCTTTCCCTGACTGAGCTGATTTCTAAAATCAGCTTAAAAAAAGCGTTTCAGAAGTAAGCCCGCACACATTGGTGTATCCTTCCCTGTAAATTCCCCGTTTTCAGAGTTATTTGTCATGAAAGAAGTCGAAAAGAACGAAATTAAACGCCTGAGCGACCGTCTGGATCTGATCCGCCATCAGATGGCTGGCCTCTCCCTGGTCGATTCCGCCGAGAAATATGCCGAGCTGGAAAAAGAGTCCGTGAAGCTGGAGGCGGAAATTGAACGCCTGCGCGAAGTGAAAGGCCAGAAGCTGAGTAAAGAAGCGCAGAAGCTGATGAACATGCCGCATCGCCGCGCGATCACCAAAAAAGAGCAGGCCGACATGGGCAAGCTGAAGAAAAGCGTCCGTGGCCTGGTAGTGGTGCACCCGATGACTGAGCTTGGTCGCGAAATGGGCCTGAAAGAGATGACGGGTTTTTGTAAGACCGCGTTCTAATCGTCCTCCCCTGCCGCTGCGGCAGGGGAAACTCAGTTGTAAATCAGGTTAAACGTCGCCATCGCATCCGCTTTTCCCGCCGTCACGTTCTCTTCCGTCTGAAGGTAATGGGCATCAAACCAGAAGGTTTGCGTCTGGTTATCCCCCACTTGCTCAAATGCTGACACCTGTGGGGTGTTCCACGGTACCACCTGCCCCTGAACCGAACCGGTATTGTCACCGTAAAGCAGTTCGATCCCGACACCGCTGGCGCTATCCTCCTGCTTCGTCAACGCCAGCGCCCGATCGTTGCCCGGCGTGGTATCGCCAAAGAAACCCATCTTCACCGCCGTGTTATTTTCGCAGGTCACCGGAATGCTGAAGCGTCCGCCTCCGGCGCGGGAGCCTATGCCATGAAATTCACGCTGGCTCACGCTCCCCATGGGAACAAGAATGCTGCGAGAGCCCACTGAACAGCTGGTACGCCTGACGGTGAAGCTGGCGAGATGGATCTGTACCGGTGTCGCCACGTTGGTGGCGCTGGCTTGATTTTCTCCCGCCTGCAATATCAGCGATCCGACATTTTGCTCCTGGGAATTGGCGTTATCGTCAGGCATGGCGCTGGTCGTTGGAATTTTGTAAAACACCACCCAGAACTGCATTTTATACATTGAGGCGCTGGCAAAGGCGGGGTTTTGCGATGCGTCGCAAATGCGCCGGGACTCATTGCCATTCACCTGACTTGTGCCGTCAATGTAGCGTACCGCATCGGCGCCGCAGTACTGCTGTTCCCGGAACCCCAGCGCGTAGCCGATGCCGTCGATCTGAGTTTTATAGACGTGACGTGACGCGCCGTCTTCACCAACCACGGTGCCGACGGGGTTATCCATGTCGACAAAGCCGATACTACGCCAGGCATCATTCCCGCCATCACAGCTGTAGAAATCCGCCCCGGTAGACTGTATCGGCGCAGATATCGGCGTCCAGTCCGCCGTGCCGGGCGCATACCCTATGGCGTAGGGCACCTGAACGACCCACTGATCGCGCGTGGTGCGGCAAGATGAGGTCTGAGCATGGGCATGAAAACTCAGCATGCCAAAAAGCGAAAGAAGGCTCAGATAGAAAAACCAGTGAATAAAACGACGCATGATATTCCTCTAATGGCACTCAACGGATAGCGTGGCGATACCGGGGGCCATATGAGCTTTCCCCAGTCTGAAAGGTGTCTGGCATTGCTGCTGCTCCCCGTCCTGATACCAGCTGACGCGCAGGGTGCCGCGCTCTGGTACCCCGCTCAGGTAGGCCTGACCGCCGTCAGCGACCATGCTTCGGTTTGCAGAATGGCGGTTCTGCTCCACCACTTCAGCCTGCGCGCCAAACGGCAACGGTTCGCCGTGGTAGCGCAGGGAAAACAGAACGCGATAACCAATGTGGGTTTTGTAATTGGCCAGCACCACCGCGCCGCTGGTGGGAATGAGCGTCAGACCGCTCTGCTCAACGTCGACGTTCTCACCCAGCGTCGCCGTATCAAGGCTGACGGTATTTTTGCGATACGCCGAGAGCGTTGGCATGACCGCATAGCCGCGGCTGTCGGTATGGATCCCGTTGTAGCCCTCCGGCTCAACGTTCGCCGCGCCGGGCACGCGTAGCAGTGCGACGGTATCGCCCAGCGGCTGGCTAAGCGTGACGCCATACTGCGTGGCGATAACGCCTCCGGCGAGTCCGAGGCTCGCGTTGCTACCGCTTCGGCTGTGGTCATAACCGAGGCTGACGTTGCCGTAGCCACCGTTGTATTGCAGCGCCAGGCTGGTACTGTCGGCTTGTCCCTCGCTGGCCTTACTCTGCTGAACGCTGTAATTAAGGTTGCGATTCGCCAGCGCACTGCCGTTGAGTGACACCTGCTGAGTGGTCATCCCACGATTGTTGTGGTTGATGAAGTAACTGACCGAGCTGTCCGGTAACCAGTGACCAAGCGGAACATTGACGTTAAACGACACGGTACGATCGGGATGCTGCTCAAGCGCTGAGTCGGTGTAGTCATACCCCGCGCCCCAGGTAATGCCTCGCCAGCTGGTGTACCAGCCAATGTGGATGGTTTTATCCTGCCCGGACGTATGCCAGTAATCCTGCATCCATGCCGAGACGCTGAGGCTGCCGAACTGACCCAGCGTCTGTGAGAAGGTGACCTGCGAGCGGCTACGGCGATTATTGAGTTGCAGCTGTTGGCTGTCAGACTGATTCAGTTCACTGAATTCATAGTAATTGCGCGAGGCATAGCGATAACTCGCCAGGTTGAAGGCGGTGCCGGTAGCGCTGAAATCTTTCTGATACTGAATGCGCCACGCCTGCCCCATCGCGCTTTTGCCATTGGGTAAACGGCTTTTTGCCAGCGTATCGTCAATGCCCAGCGAGCCAAATGCGCCAAACCCTCTGCCTACGCCAATTGCACCGGCCTGATAGTTGCTCGCCGTACGAAAGCCGCCATACACCGTCATCCTCGAGAGCAGGCCGTAGAAGAAAGCGCCTTCAACAAACTCAGGTGAACGCGCATCGCCGGAGCCGGAGTGAAATCGTCCGGCGTTGAGGCTGTATTTCAGGCTGCCCAGGCGTCGCATAAACGGCACCGCAGAATAGGGTTGGGTAAAGACGCGCGTTGAGCCGTCACTTTCCGTGACCGTCACCTGTAGATCGCCACTTTGTGCGCCGGGGAACAGATCGTTAATGATAAATGGCCCGGCGGCCACCCAGGTTTCATAGATCACATAGCCATTTTGCGAAACGGAGACTTTAGCGAAGCTGTGTGCGACGCCGCGGATGGTTGGTGCGAAGCCGCGCTGGCTGTCGGGCAACATGCTTTCGCTTGATGTAAGCTGTACCCCGCGAAACGCCACGCTATCGAAGACGTCGCCTGCGGTCCAGGCATCGCCGATCCGTAGCTGGCTGTTAAGACGGCGAATATCCCGGGTCAGCCAGCTACTTTGCGACTGAAAATGGTCGCCGCCCGCGTCGCTGTGGCTCCAGGCGGAGGTGTTGCGCAACCGCCACGCCCCCAGATTGATACCGTTACGCAGGCTCAGATAGCTGGATGTCGTGACGCCACGCTGATGATGTGCCTGGCCGCCCGACAGACTGTAATCAGTAAAGGCCGCCGGGATACCATCGTCCCACTGCGACTGCGGCACGTAGCCACGGCTGCGGTGTTTCATCGCCGCCTGCGGCAGGCTGAGAAAGAGACGCTGCTGGTTGAAATCATAGGAGGTTCGCGCTGCCGGAATGAAATCCGCGAGGTGCGTGAACGTTTCTCCCTCCCGCAACCGTGAGAATGCAGGAATGGCCCTGACATTTACCCCAAGCGCTTCCAGCAGCGATACGCTAAAAACGGGTTGCAGGCTGCCTTTCTCATTGACGAAGGTGATCTCCTGATGCCGCTCCTCGCGTCCGTTAATCTCCAGCGTCACGAGCCAGGTGCCTGGCATCTGCCCGCCCTTTTCAGAGAAATAGTGCAGATCCGCCGTTTTCTGTTCGGTAGAGGAAAGCTCCAGCGCGGCGGGATCAAAGTAATCCTCGGCCATCCCCGCGCGGCTGAAGCTAAGCAGCAACACCGAAAGCGGCGCGTAACGAAACAGGCGAAAAGACATGGTCTTAAAGAGGCTGGGTGTGGGTGGCGGTGATGGCACCAAAATCATTAATAGCCGACCAGCTTACGCCCCCGGAGGCGGACACAGGCCATTCGCGGATTTCCCCTGGACCGATCATGCCCGGCTGCTCAATTTTATGCCCGCCAACGGACAGTCGATAAAAAGAGACGTAGTATGGCGTCGGGTTGGCGGCCTTAAGCCCTTTTCCCGTCCGCGAAAACGTTATTTTCTGCCAGGCAGTGGCAGCGTCCCCTTTAAGGTTGTCCGGGCGGTAGAAAATTTTAAATTTCGATTTAACGTTAACTTGTAATTCGTTGCTGCTCTCTTTTGGCTTTGGCGCAATCGCTTTAATATCGAGCCAGAATACAGATTCACGATCTGTGGGCAGCGGAGCGCCGGTATATTGAATACGCAGCGTGTTGGTCTGCTCCGGATCAAGTCTGAACAGAGGTGGTGTGACAATAAATGGCGCAGCGTTATTTTTATCCTGCCCATCACCTTCAACCCACGACTGAATAAGATAGGGAACCGCACTTTCCATATTAGAAACAGAGAATGCCACCTCCTTGCTGTGTTGTGGGTATACGATCCGTGTTCCCCCCATTACAACGCCAGCGGAAACTGACGCAGAACTAACCATTAATGCAGTGAGCATAATATACGATAAACGTTTCATCATTATTATCTCTGGAGGTGGCTGAGAGTGAAATCAGTTATAAACCATCAGGAAGTTAGAAACGGCATTGACGTCGCCCGCGTTAATTTCCGACCCGTCTTTGTCGAGAGAGGCATAAAACGTTAATTCAGCATTGCCTTCAGCATCCGGTGCGGTTGTTTCAGATACCGTACCCGGTTTAATCGCGGTGCTGCGATCGCTGTTATAAAGCTTCACGCCGACGCCCGTCGCCATACCTTCGCCTGGCGTAACCTGTAGCAGTGTGTCATTCACCGTATCTTTGGTTCCGTCAAACAGTACCGCAACCGATTCAACCGTCTCCGGGCAGTTCTCTACGTTGATTTTGAACTCACGCGGCGTCGTTTCGCTGTGATCGTCAAAGTAGCTTTTCGCCCACGCGCCGAGGTCTACCGTTTTGCTTTTTGACGCAGGGGTAATATCACAGGAAATAAGGGTGATTTTCCCGGTAAAGTTGATCACGCCGCCTGTGCTCTGCGAGCCAGCGCCTGTATCCAGGGAAGCATTAACGCCAGAATCACTGCTTGCCAGTACTGATTGAGAAGATAACAGCAGCCCCGCCGCGGCAATCGCCAGCGCCACATTTTTGATTTTCATTTGGAACACTTTCCCCTCTGTAAATTAAACAGATATAGACTTGTTGTACCAGGTACAATAACCGCTATAAGGATTTAAAAACGCCACCAAAAGGGTTTTAGCAGAATGGGTGACGCGACCTTATAGAATAAAGCAGGGTCCATCCCATGGTGATAATCCGTATATTTTCAGAAGGCCATACACAGATATCCTGCAACTGAGGAAATGACTTCTGGCCGAAAATAACACTGAATACGTTGTGGTTAGTAATAAATTTAATATCTTCTGTAACGTTGCTTCTGAATAAATAGTAAATCATATGCCTTTTAGCGTCTACGTATTGAAAAGCAGTACGCCGCGTCTGTAAACACTCTGGAATTAACACTCAGCTAACAAATTTAACCCCTTTCGATTGCCCTGATAATTATTAATTTGCTTTTAATACCGTAACTAAATTACAAGAGAGCCAACTGATCATTGTTTGATCAATTTATTTCAGAATATTATTAGCCAAAAAATGTCACTTCAGCAAAAAATTCTTGCCCTTTATCCTGAAAAATCACGGTTAAACAGGATATTTCTTTATCGATCAGCAATTGATCGTTTGTAATACACTGTTAAAATCTATATGTGAAATTTACCTTAATTAAAATTTTTTGCTACAGCTTAGATTTCGCATTTTTAACCAAAAAAAATTTTATTTATAGGAAATAAATCACTCTGCTCACATATATACAGCTTTTCAAAAACACAAATAAAGCAAACAAACCTCATTCAATTCACGTAATATTATCACCTCCCCATTTTATTCAACATCTTTTACGCGCCGTATCTGCTCAAAAACGAATGTAATGCTCTCCACCTGACTACCGCTCCCAACGCACACGGTGAGTTAATTTTGCGGGTTTGGTCCTACCAATCATGCGCAAAGCTATCCATCGTTCACAGTTTTGATGCTCCACTTCACAAAACCATTGCTGAATAGCAACACCTGGTTAACCATTTATTGCCATTAACCCTACATCACAATATTGGATGGACCACTTTTACACTAAGTGTGACGCTGAGATGAGCAGAGACTCACCCGACGAACACCTGTGTGGTCCTCAGGAGACCTGCATGAGCCTCTGGCAACAAAACTACGATCCGGCCGGGAATATCTGGCTGTCGAGCCTGATCGCATCGCTACCGATCCTGTTCTTCTTCTTTGCGCTAATTAAGCTCAAGCTGAAGGGCTACCTTGCCGCAACGTACACCGTTGCCATCGCCCTGATGGTGGCGCTGTTCTTCTATAAAATGCCGGTCGATCGCGCGCTGGCCTCCGTGGTGTATGGTTTCTTCTACGGCCTGTGGCCGATTGCGTGGATCATCATCGCCGCCGTCTTTGTCTACAAAATCTCGGTCAAAACCGGGCAGTTCGACATTATTCGCTCGTCGATTCTCTCTATTACACCGGACCAGCGTTTACAGATGCTGATTGTCGGTTTCTCCTTCGGGGCGTTCCTTGAAGGGGCGGCAGGATTTGGCGCGCCGGTGGCGATCACCGCCGCTCTGCTGGTCGGGCTGGGCTTTAACCCGCTGTATGCCGCTGGCCTGTGCCTGATTGTGAACACCGCCCCGGTGGCGTTTGGCGCGATGGGCATTCCGATTCTGGTGGCGGGCCAGGTGACCGGGCTGGACAGCTTCGAGATCGGCCAGATGGTAGGTCGCCAGCTGCCGTTCCTGACCATTATCGTGCTGTTCTGGATCATGGCGATTATGGACGGCTGGCGCGGCGTGAAGGAGACCTGGCCTGCGGTGATGGTAGCGGGCGGTTCGTTCGCCATTGCCCAGTATCTCAGCTCCAACTTCCTCGGCCCGGAACTGCCGGACATCATCTCTTCCCTGGTGTCGCTGGTCTGTCTGACGCTGTTCCTGAAACGCTGGCAGCCGGTGCGCATCTTCCGCTTTGCCGATATGGGTGCCTCACATGTGGATCAGACGCTGGCGCGCACCGGCTATACCGCCGGACAGATTGTGCGCGCATGGTCACCGTTCCTGTTCCTGACCGCCACCGTGACGCTGTGGAGCATTCCGCCGTTTAAAGCCCTGTTCGCCCCGGGCGGCGCGCTGTACGACATGGTGATTAATATCTCCGTGCCGTTCCTCGACAAAATGGTCGCCCGTATGCCGCCGGTGGTGCACGACGTCACGCCATATGCGGCAGTGTTTAAGTTCGACTGGTTCTCAGCCACCGGCACGGCCATCCTGTTTGCCGCTATCCTTTCCGTAGTGTGGCTGCGCATGAAGCCTGCCGCCGCGGTGCAGACCTTTGCGGCGACGATTAAAGAGCTGATGCTGCCGATTTACTCCATCGGCATGGTGCTGGCGTTCGCGTTTATTTCGAACTACTCCGGCCTGTCGTCGACGCTGGCGTTAGCGCTGGCGCATACCGGCCACGCGTTTACCTTCTTCTCGCCGTTCCTCGGCTGGCTGGGGGTGTTCCTGACTGGTTCAGATACGTCATCTAACGCCCTGTTTGCCGCCCTACAGGCCACGGCTGCGCAGCAGATTGGCGTCTCGGACGTGCTGCTGGTCGCCGCGAACACCACCGGCGGCGTGACCGGGAAGATGATCTCGCCGCAGTCCATCGCCATTGCCTGTGCCGCGGTGGGGCTGGTAGGCAAAGAGTCGGACCTGTTCCGCTTTACCGTTAAACACAGCCTGATATTTACCTGCATGGTGGGCGTGATCACCACCTTGCAGGCCTATGTCTTAACCTGGATGATTCCATGATAGTGATGCCCAGACGCCTGTCCGACGAGATTGCCACTCGCGTACGGGCGCTGATAGAAGAACAACAGCTGGAAGCGGGCATGAGATTGCCCGCCGAGCGTCAGCTTGCCGCTCAGCTTGGCGTGTCGCGCAACTCGCTGCGCGAGGCGCTGGCGACGCTGGTTAGTGAAGGGGTGCTGCTGAGCCGTCGCGGCGGCGGCACCTTCGTGCGCTGGCAGCATGACGACTGGTCCGAACAAAACATCGTACAGCCGCTGAAGACGCTGATGGAAAACGACCCGGACTACAGCTTCGACATCCTCGAAGCGCGTCACGCCATCGAAACCAGTACAGCGTGGCACGCGGCGATGCGGGCAACCGACGCCGACAAAGAGAAGCTCAAAGCCTGTTTTGAGGCCACGCAAAGCAGCGACCCGGACATCGCCTCCCAGGCGGACGTGCGGTTCCATCTGGCGATTGCCGAGGCCTCGCACAACGTGGTACTGCTGCAAACCATGCGCGGGTTCTTCGACCTGCTGCAATCCTCCGTGAAGCAGAGCCGCCAGCGCATGTATCTGGTCCCGCCGGTGTTTGCTCAGCTGACCGAACAGCACGAGGCGGTGCTCAACGCCATTCTGGCCGGTGATGCCGAGGCCGCGCGCAAGGCGATGATGGCGCATCTCGGCTTCGTGCATACCACCATTAAACGATTCGATGAAGATCAGGCCCGACAGGCGCGTATTACCCGTCTGCCTGGCGAGAGTGATATTTCCAGGGAGAACAAAGCATGATTATTTCAGCAGCCAGTGATTATCGCGCCGCGGCGCAGCGCATTTTGCCCCCGTTCCTGTTCCACTACATTGACGGCGGGGCGTATGCCGAATACACCCTGCGCCGCAACGTGGAAGACCTGTCGGAGGTGGCCCTGCGCCAGCGCGTGCTGAAGAATATGTCTGACCTGAGCCTTGAGACGAAGCTGTTTAACGAAACGCTCTCCATGCCGGTAGCGCTCGCACCTGTCGGTTTATGCGGCATGTATGCCCGTCGCGGTGAAGTGCAGGCCGCCGCCGCCGCAGATGCCAAAGGCATTCCGTTTACCCTTTCCACCGTGTCCGTCTGCCCGATTGAAGAAGTCGCCCCGACCATCAAGCGCCCGATGTGGTTCCAGCTGTACGTCCTGCGCGATCGCGGTTTTATGCGCAACGCGCTGGAGCGCGCCAAAGCGGCGGGCTGCTCAACGCTGGTCTTTACCGTCGACATGCCGACCCCCGGCGCGCGCTACCGCGACGCCCACTCCGGCATGAGCGGCCCTAACGCGGCCCTGCGCCGTTACTGGCAGGCGGTGACGCACCCGCAGTGGGCGTGGGATGTCGGGCTGAACGGCCGTCCGCACGATCTGGGCAATATTTCGGCCTACCTGGGTAAACCGACCGGGCTGGAGGATTACATCGGCTGGCTGGCGAACAATTTCGATCCATCCATCTCCTGGAAAGACCTGGAGTGGATCCGCGAATTCTGGGACGGCCCGATGGTGATCAAAGGGATCCTCGACCCGGAAGATGCCCGCGACGCGGTGCGTTTTGGCGCCGATGGGATCGTGGTCTCTAACCACGGTGGCCGCCAGCTTGACGGGGTGCTCTCCTCCGCCCGCGCCCTGCCGGCCATTGCCGATGCGGTGAAGGGCGATATTGCGATCCTGGCCGACAGCGGCATCCGTAACGGGCTGGACGTGGTGCGCATGATCGCCCTGGGCGCGGACAGCGTGCTGCTGGGCCGTGCTTACCTGTACGCGCTGGCCACCAGCGGCCAGGCGGGCGTGGCGAATCTGCTGAACCTGATCGAGAAAGAGATGAAGGTGGCGATGACGCTGACCGGTGCGAAAACAATCGGTGAAATCAGCAAAGACTCGCTGGTGCAGGAGCTCAGTAAGCTGCCTGCGGCGCTGGCCCCTCTTTCTCAGGGAAACGCGGCCTGATCTCCCCCGGTTAGCCTCCCCTTCTTCCGCGCCCGACTTCCCCCTCGGGCGCTTTTTTTGTCGAAAATAACACCTGCGTAACATTCTGGATAATAAAATTTGACATCCACCTGCCGTCCGCAATTGTATAGACAAGCAAATACAAGAACACAAAAACAACATCAGATCGGAGTGGAGCGTATGGCGTATTCAGGTAAGGTGGATATTCAGCAGGTGATCGATGAAAGTCCTTTTTCAGGGTTTCACTGGCTTCTTATTGTGCTGGGCTTTCTGGTGCTGGCGATCGATGGGTTTGATACCGCAGCGATGGGTTACATTGCGCCTACGCTGTCGACGGAGTGGGGAATACATAAACAGGATCTGGGGCCGGTGCTGAGTGCGGCGCTGCTGGGGCTGTCGCTGGGAGCCCTTATTGCAGGTCCGGTATCGGACAGGATGGGACGCAAGCGCGTGCTGGTCTTTTCGTGTCTGTTCTTCGGCCTGGCGAGCCTGGGCACGGCCTGGGCGCAAAGTCTGAATACCCTGACGCTATGGCGATTTCTGACAGGCCTCGGCCTCGGCGCTGCCATGCCTAACGCCATCACGCTGATCTCCGAGTTTGCCCCCCAGCGCTGCCGCGCCATGGCAATTAACACCATGTACTGCGGCTTCCCTCTGGGTGCGGCGGGCGGCGGAGCAATCTCGTCCTGGCTTATCCCTCACCATGGCTGGCGAAGCGTGCTGCTGACCGGCGCGATTGCGCCGCTGATTTTAACGGTGCTGCTGGCGCTGCTGTTGCCGGAGTCGGTGAAGTTTCTGGTGCAGCGCGGGAAAGACGTCGCCCAGGTTCGCCGCATCGCCAGCCGGTTCGCCCGCAGCACGCTGGATAGCGTCACGGGCTTTTTCCTCGCGGAGGAGAAAGTCGCGTCGAAAAAAGGCAGCGTGTCGCAGCTGTTTTCCATGCCCTGGCTGCCCGGCACCCTAATGCTGTGGGTCACCTATTTTATGGGGCTGGTGATTTATTACGTCCTGCTGAGCTGGATGCCAACGCTGATGCAGGGGATGGGATATGCGCTGGCGGAATCCGCCTGGCTTACCTCGCTGTTCACCTTCGGCGGCACCGCTGGCATTTTGCTCGCGGGCTGGATGATGGATCGCTGGGAAGCGCACAAGGTGGTCGCGTGTGGTTTCGTGCTGACGATGGGCCTGATTCTTTTACTCGGCATTGAGCATAACCATATCGCCCTGTTTGGCGGGTTAATTTTCCTGATGGGGATCGCGATGAACGGCGCGCAGTCGGGCATGCAGACCCTGGCCGCCACCTTTTACCCTACCGAGTGCCGTGCGACGGGTATCGCCTGGATGCAGGGGATCGGCCGCTTCGGCGGCGTGGCGGGCACCATGACCAGCGCCCAGCTTCTTTCCATGCAGTGGCAGGCGGACAGTATTTTAATGATCCTCAGCGTACCTGCTCTCGTGGCTGCGGCGGCAACCGTCTACAAAATGCTGTATAGCCGCGCGCAGGAGCCGGGCGTCGCCTAGTCCCTCTCTTTTCTGCTATTCTGCCCCCGCAATTAAGGGGGCAGCATGCTTAACATCGTCTTATTCGAACCAGAAATTCCGCCGAACACCGGCAATATTATCCGCCTGTGCGCCAACACCGGTTTTCGTCTGCACATCATTGAGCCGATGGGCTTTACGTGGGACGACAAACGTCTGCGCCGCGCGGGGCTGGACTACCATGAGTTTACCGCCGTCGTTCGTCATCACGATTACGCCGCGTTTCTGGGATCCGAAAAACCACAGCGCATGTTCGCCCTGACCACCAAAGGTACGCCAGCGCACAGCGCCGTAAGCTATCAGGACGGGGATTATCTGATGTTTGGTCCGGAAACCCGCGGCCTGCCGGCCACCATTCTGGATGCCCTGCCCGCTGAGCAGAAAATTCGTATTCCGATGATGCCGGACAGCCGCAGCATGAACCTGTCGAATGCGGTGTCGGTGGTGGTGTATGAGGCGTGGCGCCAGCTGGGTTATCCCGGCGCGATATTGCGTAGCTAAAACAGTTCGGGTGGCTTACGCCACCCGATTCGTCGTGTTTAGCCTGCTACCGCGATACGTTTCATATCGGTCATGTAGCCACGCAGTTTCTGGCCCACTTTCTCGATTTCGTGGCTGCGAATCGCTTCGTTGACGTCACGCAGCTGCGCGTTATCAACCGCTCCTTCCGCAATCGCCTGGCCCAGATCGCCCGCTTGCAGGGTGGTCATGAACTCTTTCAGCAGCGGTACGCAGGCGTAAGAGAACAGGTAGTTACCGTACTCGGCGGTATCGGAGATCACCACGTTCATCTCATACAGACGTTTACGGGCGATGGTGTTTGCGATCAGCGGCAGCTCGTGCAGCGATTCGTAGTACGCAGATTCTTCAATGATGCCCGAATCCACCATGGTTTCGAACGCCAGCTCAACGCCCGCTTTCACCATCGCGATCATCAGGACGCCTTTATCGAAGTACTCCTGCTCGGTGATCTTGCCGTCATACTGTGGTGCGGTTTCGAACGCGGTTTTACCGGTCTCTTCGCGCCAGGTCAGCAGTTTCTTATCGTCATTCGCCCAGTCCGCCATCATGCCGGAAGAGAACTCGCCGGAGATGATGTCGTCCATATGTTTCTGGAACAGCGGCGCCATGATGGTTT
The DNA here is from genome assembly GCF_050031515.1 of Enterobacter cloacae complex sp. 397G4. Lineage (NCBI taxonomy): Bacteria > Pseudomonadati > Pseudomonadota > Gammaproteobacteria > Enterobacterales > Enterobacteriaceae > Enterobacter > Enterobacter cloacae complex sp. 397G4. Next base: position 4,725,829 of record NZ_JBLGWE010000001.1, read on the forward strand.
TCAGCTGTTCAGAGAGTGCGAACGCGCGCAGTTTTGCCGGGTTGGACAGACGGTCCATCATCAGCGTAATGCCGCCCTGCTTCAGCGCTTCGGTGATGGTTTCCCAGCCGAACTGAATCAGTTTTTCCGCGTATGCCGGATCGGTGCCTTCTTCCACCAGCTTGTCGAAGCACAGCAGAGAGCCGGCCTGGAGCATGCCACACAGGATGGTCTGCTCGCCCATCAGGTCAGATTTCACTTCCGCAACGAAGGAAGATTCCAGCACGCCCGCACGATGGCCGCCAGTGGCCGCAGCCCAGGCTTTGGCAATCGCCATGCCTTCGCCTTTCGGATCGTTTTCCGGGTGAACGGCGATCAGCGTCGGTACGCCGAAGCCACGTTTGTACTCTTCGCGCACTTCGGTGCCCGGGCACTTCGGTGCCACCATCACCACGGTGATGTCTTTACGGATCTGCTCGCCCACTTCAACGATGTTGAAGCCGTGGGAGTAACCCAGCGCGGCGCCGTCTTTCATCAGCGGCTGTACGGAACGCACAACGTCAGAGTGCTGCTTGTCCGGCGTCAGGTTAACCACCAGATCCGCCTGCGGGATCAGCTCTTCGTAGGTGCCCACTTTGAAGCCGTTTTCGGTCGCTTTACGCCAGGAAGCACGCTTTTCGGCAATCGCTTCTTTACGCAGGGCGTAGGAGATATCCAGCCCGGAGTCACGCATGTTCAGGCCCTGGTTCAGACCCTGTGCGCCACAGCCGACAATGACCACTTTTTTACCCTGAAGGTAGCTCGCGCCATCAGCAAATTCATCGCGCGCCATGAAGCGGCATTTGCCCAGCTGCGCCAGCTGCTGGCGCAAGTTCAGTGTATTAAAGTAGTTAGCCATGGGTGATACCTCGTGATGTTGTGTGTCTTATTGTTCGGTTCGCGTTTCAGCGAGAATGTACCCACATTACAACAGGAAATTTATTGCGGAAATTGATATATTCACAACGTCATATTGCAATTTATGCAATGTAAAAAGAGGGAGTGGAATCGGTGGATTTACGCGATCTGAAAATGTTCCTGCACCTGGCGGAAAGCCGTCACTTTGGCCGTAGCGCCCGAGCGATGCACGTCAGCCCCTCCACACTGTCGCGCCAGATCCAGCGCCTTGAGGAAGACCTCGGCCAGCCGCTGTTCGTGCGCGATAACCGCACCGTCACGCTGACGGAAGCCGGTGAAGAACTGCGCGTCTTTGCCCAGCAGACCTTGTTGCAGTACCAGCAGCTGCGACACACCATCGACCAGCAGGGGCCGTCGCTTTCCGGCGAGCTGCATATTTTCTGTTCCGTGACCGCTGCCTACAGCCATCTTCCCCCCATTCTCGACCGCTTCCGCGCGGAACATCCGTCGGTTGAAATTAAGCTCACCACCGGGGATGCCGCCGACGCGATGGAAAAAGTGGTAACGGGCGAAGCGGATCTGGCGATTGCCGGAAAACCTGAAACGCTGCCGGGGGCGGTGGCGTTCTCGATGCTGGAGAATCTGGCGGTAGTGCTGATTGCCCCGGCGCTGCCCTGCCCGGTGCGCAACCAGGTTTCGGTGGAGAAACCGGACTGGTCCACGGTGCCGTTTATCATGGCCGATCAGGGGCCGGTGCGCCGCCGCATTGAGCTGTGGTTCCGCCGCCAGAAGATCAGTAACCCGTCGATTTACGCCACGGTCGGCGGCCATGAGGCGATGGTATCGATGGTGGCGCTCGGCTGCGGCGTAGCGCTGCTACCGGAAGTGGTGCTGGAAAACAGCCCAGAGCCGGTGCGCAATCGCGTGATGATTTTAGAACGCAGCGACGAGAAAACGCCGTTCGAGCTAGGCGTGTGCGCACAAAAAAAGCGGCTGCATGAGCCGCTTATTGATGCGTTCTGGACGATATTGCCGAACCACTAAAGCCGGGTGGCGCTGCGCTTACCCGGCCTACACGCAGTTCAAACCTTAGAACGTAGGCCTGATAAGCGCAGCGCCATCAGGCATTTTCCCGAACAACCTAACCCGCCAGGAAGAAACGGAACGCCGGGTTGTGGGTTTCGTCATGGCACTCATAGCCCAGCTCGTTCAGGCGCGTTTCGAAATCCGGCTCGTGCTCGCCCAGCTCGAACGCCGCCAGTACGCGGCCATAGTCGGTGCCGTGGCTGCGGTAGTGGAACAGAGAGATGTTCCAGTGCGTGCCCAACGTGTGCAGGAACTTGAGCAGCGCGCCCGGCGATTCCGGGAACTCGAAGCTGAACAGGCGTTCCTTGAGCGGCTTGGATGGACGGCCGCCGACCATGTAACGCACGTGCAGCTTCGCCATCTCGTCGTCGGAGAGATCGACCACGCTGTAACCGCCGTCATGCAGCAGGCTGAGGATCTCTTTGCGCTCCTCCACGCCACGGCTCAGACGCACGCCGACAAAAATGCACGCATCTTTGGCATCGGCAAAGCGGTAGTTGAACTCCGTTACCGAACGACCGCCCAGCAGCTGACAGAACTTCAGGAAGCTGCCCTTCTCTTCCGGAATGGTCACCGCCAGCAGCGCTTCACGCTGCTCACCCAGCTCACAGCGCTCGGAAACGTAGCGCAGACCGTGGAAGTTCACGTTGGCACCGGAAAGCACGTGCGCCAGACGCTCGCCGCGAATATTGTGCTGGGCGATGTATTTTTTCATTCCCGCCAGCGCCAGCGCGCCGGATGGTTCCGCCACCGCACGCACATCCTCGAAGAGATCTTTCATCGCCGCGCAGATAGCGTCGCTGTCGACGGTGACGATATCGTCGAGATACTCCTGGCACAGGCGGAACGTTTCGTCGCCAATGCGCTTCACCGCCACGCCCTCGGCGAACAGCCCGACGCGCGGCAGATCTACCGGATGTCCGGCGTCCAGCGCCGCCTTCAGGCAGGCAGAGTCTTCCGCTTCAACCGCAATCACTTTGATCTGCGGCATCAGCTGTTTGATCAGCACCGCCACACCTGCGGCTAAGCCACCGCCGCCCACCGGGACGAAAACGCGGTCGAGATGGGCGTCCTGCTGCAACAGTTCCAGCGCCAGCGTACCCTGCCCGGCAATCACCATCGGGTGATCGAACGGCGGCACCCAGGTGAAGCCCTGCTGCTGCGCCAGCTCAATCGCTTTGGCTTTGGCTTCGTCAAAGTTAGCGCCGTGAAGCAGCACTTCTCCGCCAAACCCGCGCACCGCGTCGACCTTGATATCTGCGGTGGCGACCGGCATCACGATCAGCGCCTTCAGCCCCAGACGCGCCGAGGAGAACGCCACGCCCTGCGCGTGATTGCCCGCCGAGGCGGTAATCACCCCGCGCGCTTTCTGCTCGTCCGTCAGCCCGGCCATCATCGCGTAGGCGCCGCGCAGCTTGAAGCTGTGCACCGGCTGCCTGTCTTCACGCTTCACCAGAATGACGTTGTCGAGACGCGAAGAGATTTTGTCCATTTTTTGCAGGGGCGTGACCTGCACCGCTTCATAGACCGGCGCGCGTAGTACCGCTCTCAGGTATTCCGCCCCCTCCGGGGCGGCGGATAAGGGTTGTGACTCGGCCATCATTAGCCCCCCAGTTTAGATTTATCGCGCACCGCGCCTTTATCTGCACTGGTGGCAAGACTCGCGTAAGCGCGCAGGGCGAAGGAGACTTCACGCTGACGATCTTTCGGCGTCCAGGCTTTGTCGCCGCGGGCTTCCTGCGCCTCACGACGGGCCGCAATCTCCTGGTCACTCAGCTTCAGCTGAATGCCGCGGTTCGGAATGTCGATTTCGATCAGGTCGCCATCTTCGATGATCGCGATATTGCCGCCGCTTGCCGCTTCTGGCGAGACGTGACCAATGGAGAGGCCTGACGTGCCGCCAGAGAATCGACCATCGGTGATCAGCGCGCAGGCTTTGCCGAGGCCCATCGATTTCAGGAAGGTGGTCGGGTAGAGCATCTCCTGCATGCCCGGACCGCCTTTCGGCCCTTCGTAGCGAATGACCACCACGTCGCCTTCCACCACTTTGCCGCCGAGGATAGCGTCTACCGCTTCGTCCTGGCTTTCATACACTTTTGCCGGGCCGGTAAATTTCAGGATGCTGTCGTCCACGCCTGCGGTTTTCACAATGCAGCCATTTTCCGCGAAGTTACCGTACAGCACGGCCAAACCGCCGTCTTTGCTGTAGGCATGTTCCAGCGAGCGAATGCAGCCTTCGGCGCGATCGTCATCCAGCGTGTCCCAGCGGCAATCCTGCGAGAACGCCTGGGTGGTACGGATGCCCGCCGGACCGGCGCGATACATGTTTTTCACCGCGTCGTCTTTGGTCAGCATCACGTCGTACTGCTCCAGCGACTCCGGCAGCGTCAGGCCGAGCACGTTTTTCACGTCGCGGTTCAGCAGCCCGGCGCGATCCAGCTCGCCGAGAATACCAATCACGCCACCCGCACGGTGGACATCTTCCATGTGGTACTTCTGGGTACTCGGCGCGACTTTACACAGCTGCGGCACTTTGCGGGAGAGCTTGTCGATGTCGCTCATGGTGAAGTCGATTTCAGCTTCCTGCGCGGCGGCCAGCAGGTGCAGAACGGTGTTGGTGGAACCGCCCATGGCGATATCCAGCGTCATGGCGTTTTCGAACGCCGCTTTGCTGGCGATGTTACGCGGCAGCGCGCTGGCGTCGTCCTGCTCGTAGTAGCGTTTGGTCAGCTCAACGATGCGCTTGCCCGCGTTAAGGAACAGCTGTTTACGGTCGGCGTGGGTCGCCAGCAGCGAGCCGTTACCCGGCTGAGAAAGACCCAGCGCTTCGGTCAGGCAGTTCATGGAGTTGGCGGTGAACATCCCGGAACAGGAGCCGCAGGTCGGGCACGCGGAGCGTTCCACCTGGTCGCTCTGCTCGTCAGTGACTTTCGGATCCGCGCCCTGGATCATCGCATCGACCAGGTCGAGCTTGATGATTTTGTCGGAGAGCTTGGTTTTCCCCGCTTCCATTGGGCCACCAGAAACGAAGATCACCGGAATGTTCAGGCGCAGGGAAGCCATCAGCATCCCCGGGGTGATTTTGTCGCAGTTGGAGATACAGACCATCGCATCGGCGCAGTGGGCATTAACCATGTACTCCACCGAGTCGGCGATCAGCTCGCGCGACGGCAGTGAATAGAGCATTCCCCCGTGGCCCATTGCGATACCGTCATCCACCGCAATGGTGTTGAACTCTTTCGCCACGCCGCCGGAGGCTTCGATTTGCTCGGCAACCAGCTTGCCGAGATCGCGCAGGTGCACGTGGCCCGGTACAAACTGGGTGAAGGAGTTCACCACGGCGATAATTGGCTTGCCGAAATCGGCGTCGGTCATTCCGGTGGCGCGCCACAGTGCGCGGGCACCCGCCATATTACGGCCGTGGGTGGTGGTGGCTGAACGATACTTAGGCATGCTTTATTTACTCCCGTCTGACTATTTAATGGGACGGTGCGTGCCGTCCCAAATTTATATTTAGTGATTAACCTGATCCAACCAGCCGTATTTGTCTTCTGTTTCGCCGGTGAACAGGCCGAAGAAGGCTTGCTGAATGCGTTTGGTGACCGGGCCACAGCGGCCTTCGCCCACCTGAATGCCGTCTACGCTACGCACCGGCGTAATTTCAGCCGCGGTACCGGACATGAACACTTCGTCAGCCAGGTACAGGGATTCGCGGGACAGTACCTGCTCGCGCACTTCGATACCCAGATCTTTTGCCAGCTTGATGATGGCGTCGCGGGTGATGCCCGGCAGCGCGGACGAAGTGAACGGCGGGGTGAACAGAATGCCGTCTTTCACTTCAAACAGGTTTTCGCCCGCACCTTCGGAGATGTAGCCATTCACATCCAGCGCGATACCTTCCTGATAGCCGTGACGGCGCGCTTCGCTGCCGACCAGCAGTGAGGAAAGGTAGTTACCGCCCGCTTTAGCCGCAGTCGGGATAGTGTTTGGCGCCACGCGGTTCCAGGAAGAAACCATTGCGTCGATCCCCTGATCCAGCGCTTCCGCGCCCAGGTAGGCGCCCCACGGGAACGCGGCAATGATCACATCGGTGTTATAGCCGGCGGGCGGGTTCACGCCCATGCCAACGTCGCCCACGAACACCAGCGGACGAATATAGGCGCTGGTCAGTTTGTTCTGGCGAATCACCTCGCGGCAGGCTTCCATCAGCTCATCAACGCTTTGGGAGACCGGGAAACGATAAATTTTGGCTGAGTCATGCAGACGCTGCATGTGTTCGCGATGGCGGAACACCACTGGCCCTTTGTGAGAATCGTAGCAACGGATCCCTTCAAACACGGAGGTGCCGTAGTGCAGCGCGTGGGACATCACGTGAACTTTCGCGTCTTCCCAGCGAACCATCTCACCATTGAACCAAATGTAATCAGCTTTTTTTGTCGTCATTTTTTCGTCCTGTCACGCTTAAGCGCGGATTTGTTGTGATGTGGTTGTGCTCTGGCAGATGGCAACATGGGCAACGTCTACCAGTTTTGATAACTGACTAAACAGTAAGTCGACCGGCCGCGGGCTGGCAACGGTTAATTCGATACTGATGTTCTGCGCGTCGGTGGCCGTTTCCATATTCATAGAGCAAATCTGAAAGCCACGGTGGCGAACCACGCGCAATACGCGTTCTAACGTTTCCGGGTTGAAGCGAGCCTGCACGGCGACCTGATGTTGCATCATGATAATTTCTCCAGCATTTGTGAGTTACTGGCACCGGGCGGTACCAACGGCCAGACGTTCTCAAGCTCGTCGATTGAGACATGAAGCAGGTATGGCCCTTCGCTTGACAGCATGGTGTCGAGTGCCGCTTCAACCTGGTCTTTACGGGTGATGTGCTGGCCAGGAATGCCAAAGGCGCTGGCCAGGGTGAGGAAATCGGGGTTATCGGTCAGGGTCGTTTCGCTGTAACGCTCCTGGAAGAACAGCTGCTGCCACTGGCGAACCATGCCTAAACGCTGGTTATCGAGCAAGACGATCTTCAGCGGTAACTGCTTACGCTTCACGGTGCCGAGCTCCTGGACGTTCATCATGAAGGAGCCGTCACCGGAGATACAGATAACGGTATCGTTCGGGCGGGCAACCTGTGCGCCCACGGCAGCGGGCAGACCGAAGCCCATCGTCCCTAACCCGCTCGAGGTGATAAAGTTCTCCGGGCGGGTGTAGGTCATGTGCTGGGCTGACCACATCTGATGCTGGCCGACATCCGTCGTTACCACGCTGTCTGCGGGTTTACGGTCTGACAGCTGTTTCAACAGCAGCGGCGCATAGATGGCGTCGCCTGGGTGATCGTAACGCCACGCGTGTTCAGTACGCATATCAGCGGTGTGCTGACGCCATGGGTTGATATCCAGCGGCTGCTCCAGCGCCGGTAACAGCGCGTTAAGATCGCCCTGCAACGCGACATGCGCCTGACGCAGTTTGCTCATCTCCGCCGGGTCGATGTCCATATGGATCACTTTGGCGTTCGGCGCGAAGGTATTCAGCTTGCCGGTAACGCGGTCGTCAAAACGGGCGCCGACGGCGATAAGCAAGTCGCATTCCTGCACCGCCAGGTTTGCCGCTTTGGTACCATGCATCCCCAGCATGCCGAGGTAGTACGGGTAATCTGCCTCTACCGCACCGAGACCTTTCAGCGTGCAGGTGGCGGGCATTTGCGTGGTCGCAATGAACGCGCGAAGCGCCGGAACAGCCTGCGCCATGCCCACGCCGCCGCCTACGTACAGCATCGGTTGTTTGGCCTGCGCCATCATCTGACGCGCCTCTTCCACCTCTGCATGCGGGAACGCATTATCGCTTTCCACGGTAGAGAAATGCGGCTCCAGTTCGCCGAGTGCAACCTGGATATCTTTCGGGATATCAACCAGAACCGGGCCAGGACGGCCAGAGCTGGCAACCTCGAACGCTTCGGCCATCACCCGCGGCAGCTCTTCGAGAGACTGAACGAGGAAGCTGTGTTTGGTGCAGGCCAGCGATAAACCGAGCACATCCACTTCCTGGAAGGCATCGGTGCCGATGAACGGAGAGGCCACCTGGCCGGTGATCGCCACCACGGGTACGGAATCAAGCAGCGCGTCAGCCAGGCCGGTGATCAGGTTCGTTGCGCCCGGACCGGAGGTGGCCATACAGACGCCGGTTTTACCGGTCGCACGGGCATAACCGATGGCGGCCATCGCTGCGCCCTGCTCGTGTCGGCACAACAGGTGTTCCACGCCGCCGTCATACAGTGCATCGTAAATCGGCATAATTGCGCCACCCGGATAACCGAATACGGTTTCGACTCCCTGCGCGCGCAACGCATGTACTACCCATTGTGCCCCATTCATAGTTAGTTCCCCGTCATAAATCTAGAGAAACAGAATTTTATGCTAGTCGTCATTCTCTGCTCCTCATTTAAGTTTTTTAGTCATAAAAAAACCCCCGGACCTTTCGGTGCGGGGGTCTTAGTTCGTTAAGGCTTGATTTCTAAGCCTTTCCTCGTCCAAGTGCAGCCCCGCACGGTGGGATAATAATCACCACCACGCTAATCACGACCAGGCTAATCACTCGTAGAAGGGCTGTCATTTTCAGTTCTTTTTGCATCTTGTTCGAAGGAATACCTAAAGAGTTACCACAGATATTTCATCTGACACAAGATTTTTTTATGACCTATATCTGTAGCATGCGAACTATTTCTTTCAAAATCGTTGTTTTATATAGGGAAAAAACAGAAATGAAGATTTTTCATTTTTTTGTCCTGTTTCATCAGGCAAGGCGCGCATGATTTCTTTTCTGCGAGGCCGATTCCACCGACATGTAAGGATTACATTTTGCCGCTAAAAGGCTGGAACGAGTGCCGTAATTCAGTGAATTAGTGCTAAACAGGAAAAAATGATGCTGGCATAGTCACCGCCAAGGAGGGCTTATGTCACTGTCAGTTGTTTATACACGCGCGGCCATCGGCGTGAAGGCACCGCTTATTTCTGTAGAGGTTCATTTAAGTAATGGACTGCCCGGACTGACGCTGGTCGGCTTACCAGAAACGACCGTTAAAGAGGCGAGGGATCGCGTGCGCAGCGCAATTATTAATAGCGGTTATGCTTTTCCGGCGAAGAAGATCACCATTAACCTTGCGCCCGCCGATTTGCCAAAGGAGGGAGGGCGATATGATTTACCTATTGCTATAGCGCTTCTCGCGGCTTCTGAACAGCTCAATACGCCAGGGCTAAGCTCGTGTGAGTTCGTGGGTGAATTAGCGCTTACAGGGGCGTTAAGAGGCGTTCCCGGAGCAATCTCGGGTGCGCTTGAAGCCATACGCGCGGGAAGACAAATCATTGTGGCCAATGAAAATGCCTCTGAAGTAAGCCTTATCGCCGAAAAGGGGTGTCTTGTCGCGGGACATTTGCAAGAGGTTTGCGCCTGGCTGGAAGGCCGACACGAGCTTGCCGAGCCGCAGGAGAATGACGAGGTGTCGCCAGCTTCGCCCGAGGATCTCAGCGATATTATGGGTCAGGAACAGGGTAAACGGGCGTTAGAGATAACGGCCGCGGGTGGGCATAACCTGTTACTGATAGGTCCGCCAGGCACGGGGAAAACGATGCTGGCGAGCAGATTGAGCGGCCTGTTGCCACCCCTCAATAATCATGAAGCACTGGAAAGCGCCGCGATATTTAGCCTGGTCAGTTCTACCTCGCTGCATAAACAGTGGCGCCGCCGTCCTTTCCGCTCTCCACACCACAGTGCGTCTCTTACCGCGATGGTGGGCGGGGGTTCGATCCCCGGACCGGGTGAAATCTCACTGGCGCACAACGGCATTTTGTTTCTGGATGAATTGCCAGAGTTTGAACGCCGCGTGCTGGATGCATTGCGGGAGCCGATTGAATCCGGCGAAATCCATTTGTCTCGTACACGGGCCAAAATAAGCTACCCTGCGCAGTTTCAGCTGGTCGCGGCGATGAACCCTAGTCCTACGGGTCATTATCAGGGCAATCATAACCGCTGTACGCCGGAGCAGACGCTGCGCTATCTGAGTAAGCTGTCTGGCCCCTTCCTCGACCGTTTTGATTTATCTCTCGAGATCCCCCTGCCCCCGCCCGGTCTGCTGAGGCAAACCGGTATTAGGGGCGAAAGCTCAGCAACTGTGCGTGAACGGGTTATTGCGGCGCAGGCGCGGCAGTATGCTCGTCAGAACAGGCTGAATGCCCGGCTGGATAACAGCGGGATCCGACAGTTTTGTTCTCTCAACGCTGAAGATGCAGGCTGGCTGGAAGAGACACTGACGCGGTTTGGGCTATCCATTCGCGCGTGGCAGCGTTTGTTGAAAGTAGCGCGCACGGTCGCCGACGTGGAGGGCTGCCCCGGAATAGAGAGGCGGCATTTGCAGGAGGCATTAAGTTACCGTGCGATCGATCGGCTGCTGTTGCATCTGCAAAAAATGCTGGCGTAAAAAAAGGGGCCGTAGCCCCTTCTCTTCTTAATCGTCAGACTCGGTGTAGTCTTCTGCACCTTCCATCTGCGGCTTACCGCCAGACAGCGTATGGAAACGCTTAGGACGCTTAATGCGAGCCATATACTTGATCCAGACACGTTCTGCATCAGACTGCGGCTCACGCTCACCACGGCAAACAGAGACAAACTGTTTTTCATCTTCGGTTGCCGGTTCACGTTTACCCAGATCCAGCTCGTTAAAGGCATAACCATGGCGCTCAAGAAGTTGAGCTTCTTTGATAGTGAAATCGCCGTGACGAGAGAACCCGCGCGGGTAATGTTTATTGTCGAAAAAACGATTAGTCGTCGTAAAGCTTTCCGCCATCCTACACGCTCCTAATTCTTTGGCCGAGCTATTTATGGCGCGGAGTATTAGTTACGCTTGACAGAGTGTAAAACAAAACATTTAAATCATAACGACAAATAATTTTGTGGAGAAAGATGTGGATACGGAATTGCTAAAAACTTTCCTCGAAGTGAGCAGAACGCGACACTTTGGGCGAGCAGCTGAAGCCCTCTACCTGACGCAGTCAGCAGTCAGTTTTCGTATTCGACAGCTGGAAAATCAACTGGGTGTGAACCTTTTTACCCGCCATCGCAACAATATTCGTTTAACTCCGGCTGGTGAAAAGTTGTTGCCTTATGCAGAAACCCTGATGAATACCTGGCAGGCAGCGCGAAAGGAGGTTGCGCACACCTCCCGGCATAATGAATTCTCGATCGGTGCCAGCGCTTCACTATGGGAATGCATGCTCAGCCAGTGGCTTATGCGGCTATATCGCACACACAACCATCTGCAATTTGAGGCGAGGATTGCGCAACGTCAGTCGCTGGTTAAGCAACTCCACGAGCGGCAGCTTGATCTGCTGATCACCACAGAAGCACCCAAGATGGACGAATTTAGCAGCCAGATTGTTGGACAATTTAGCCTGGCGCTCTATGCATCGGAGCCTGCAATGATGAAGGCCGACCTGAATTATTTACGCCTGGAATGGGGGCCTGATTTTCAGCAACACGAGACGGGGTTAATTGCCAGCGATGATATCCCGCAGCTCACGACAAGCTCAGCGGAGATCGCATGCCAGCATCTTCCCGCATTGAAAGGCTGTACCTGGTTACCTGTTCGCTGGGCGGATAATAAACCCGCACTCCATGTTGTCACCGATTCGACAACGCTCTCCAGGCCGCTGTATGCCATTTGGCTGCAAAACAGCGATAAGCAGTCGCAGATAAAAGATCTGTTAAAAACCAGCATACTGGATTAACGCAAAAGCCTGCGGAAACGCAGGCTGCTTATTCTTCAGGAAGGTGTTGAGCTATTTTGCAGGCAAAAAAAATCCTTTGCCGAAGCAAAGGATTCTATATGGCAGGGGCGGAGAGACTCGAACTCGCGACACCCGGTTTTGGAGACCGGTGCTCTACCAACTGAGCTACGCCCCTAAAGTTTTTGCCATTAAGCCTGCCGGAAGGGCAGGCTTAATGTCTTAATAAGTGGCGGAACGGACGGGACTCGAACCCGCGACCCCCTGCGTGACAGGCAGGTATTCTAACCGACTGAACTACCGCTCCACCGAATACTTCTGTAACCACCGGATTAATGCACCGGCTTACTACTTAATTTGATGCCTGGCAGTTCCCTACTCTCACATGGGGAGACCCCACACTACCATCGGCGCTACGGCGTTTCACTTCTGAGTTCGGCATGGGGTCAGGTGGGACCACCGCGCTAAAGCCGCCAGGCAAATTCCTGTGCTCTGTCCTGTGTCTTTCGCACTGATACTGCGTTGGCTGCTCTCGTAAAGTCAGTCACATACCTCAGTATGCTCCTTCCTTTCCTTCGTTTGCCGCCTTGTCTCAGCGCAAAATCCTTCGGACTCTGAATCTAAGCTGAAAATTTCGTCTGTCTCTTCGCCAAAACACCTTCGGCGTTGTAAGGTTAAGCCTCACGGTTCATTAGTATCGGTTAGCTCAACGCATCGCTGCGCTTACACACCCGACCTATCAACGTCGTCGTCTTCAACGTTCCTTCAGGAGACTCAAGGTCTCAGGGAGAACTCATCTCGGGGCAAGTTTCGTGCTTAGATGCTTTCAGCACTTATCTCTTCCGCATTTAGCTACCGGGCAGTGCCATTGGCATGACAACCCGAACACCAGTGATGCGTCCACTCCGGTCCTCTCGTACTAGGAGCAGCCCCCCTCAATTCTCCAGCGCCCACGGCAGATAGGGACCGAACTGTCTCACGACGTTCTAAACCCAGCTCGCGTACCACTTTAAATGGCGAACAGCCATACCCTTGGGACCTACTTCAGCCCCAGGATGTGATGAGCCGACATCGAGGTGCCAAACACCGCCGTCGATATGAACTCTTGGGCGGTATCAGCCTGTTATCCCCGGAGTACCTTTTATCCGTTGAGCGATGGCCCTTCCATTCAGAACCACCGGATCACTATGACCTGCTTTCGCACCTGCTCGCGCCGTCACGCTCGCAGTCAAGCTGGCTTATGCCATTGCACTAACCTCCTGATGTCCGACCAGGATTAGCCAACCTTCGTGCTCCTCCGTTACTCTTTGGGAGGAGACCGCCCCAGTCAAACTACCCACCAGACACTGTCCGCAACCCGGATTACGGGTCTACGTTAGAACACCAGCCATTAAAGGGTGGTATTTCAAGGTTGGCTCCACGCAGACTGGCGTCCACGCTTCAAAGCCTCCCACCTATCCTACACATCAAGGACCAGTGTTCAGTGTCAAGCTATAGTAAAGGTTCACGGGGTCTTTCCGTCTTGCCGCGGGTACACTGCATCTTCACAGCGAGTTCAATTTCACTGAGTCTCGGGTGGAGACAGCCTGGCCATCATTACGCCATTCGTGCAGGTCGGAACTTACCCGACAAGGAATTTCGCTACCTTAGGACCGTTATAGTTACGGCCGCCGTTTACCGGGGCTTCGATCAAGAGCTTCGCGTTGCCGCTAACCCCATCAATTAACCTTCCGGCACCGGGCAGGCGTCACACCGTATACGTCCACTTTCGTGTTTGCACAGTGCTGTGTTTTTAATAAACAGTTGCAGCCAGCTGGTATCTTCGACTGATTTCAGCTCCACCCGCAGGGGCTTCACCTACACATCAGCGTGCCTTCTCCCGAAGTTACGGCACCATTTTGCCTAGTTCCTTCACCCGAGTTCTCTCAAGCGCCTTGGTATTCTCTACCTGACCACCTGTGTCGGTTTGGGGTACGATTTCGTGTTACCTGATGCTTAGAGGCTTTTCCTGGAAGCAGGGCATTTATCACTTCAGCACCGTAGTGCCTCGTCATCACACCTCAGCGTTAACAAGGTACCGGATTTACCTGGAACCTCCGCCTACATGCTTAAACCGGGACAACCGTCGCCCGGCTGACATAGCCTTCTCCGTCCCCCCTTCGCAGTAACACCAAGTACAGGAATATTAACCTGTTTCCCATCGACTACGCCTTTCGGCCTCGCCTTAGGGGTCGACTCACCCTGCCCCGATTAACGTTGGACAGGAACCCTTGGTCTTTCGGCGAGCGGGCTTTTCACCCGCTTTATCGTTACTTATGTCAGCATTCGCACTTCTGATACCTCCAGCATGCCTCACAGCACACCTTCAACGGCTTACAGAACGCTCCCCTACCCAACAACACATAGTGTCGCTGCCGCAGCTTCGGTGCATGGTTTAGCCCCGTTACATCTTCCGCGCAGGCCGACTCGACCAGTGAGCTATTACGCTTTCTTTAAATGATGGCTGCTTCTAAGCCAACATCCTGGCTGTCTGTGCCTTCCCACATCGTTTCCCACTTAACCATGACTTTGGGACCTTAGCTGGCGGTCTGGGTTGTTTCCCTCTTCACGACGGACGTTAGCACCCGCCGTGTGTCTCCCGTGATAACATTCTTCGGTATTCGTAGTTTGCATCGGGTTGGTAAGCCGGGATGGCCCCCTAGCCGAAACAGTGCTCTACCCCCGAAGATGAGTTCACGAGGCGCTACCTAAATAGCTTTCGGGGAGAACCAGCTATCTCCCGGTTTGATTGGCCTTTCACCCCCAGCCACAGGTCATCCGCTAATTTTTCAACATTAGTCGGTTCGGTCCTCCAGTTAGTGTTACCCAACCTTCAACCTGCCCATGGCTAGATCACCGGGTTTCGGGTCTATACCCTGCAACTTAACGCCCAGTTAAGACTCGGTTTCCCTTCGGCTCCCCTATACGGTTAACCTTGCTACAGAATATAAGTCGCTGACCCATTATACAAAAGGTACGCAGTCACCCCATAAAGAGGCTCCCACTGCTTGTACGTACACGGTTTCAGGTTCTTTTTCACTCCCCTCGCCGGGGTTCTTTTCGCCTTTCCCTCACGGTACTGGTTCACTATCGGTCAGTCAGGAGTATTTAGCCTTGGAGGATGGTCCCCCCATATTCAGACAGGATACCACGTGTCCCGCCCTACTCTTCGAGTTCACAGCAAGTGTGCTTTCGTGTACGGGACTATCACCCTGTACCGTCGGACTTTCCAGACCGTTCCACTAACACACAAGCTGATTCAGACTCCGGGCTGCTCCCCGTTCGCTCGCCGCTACTGGGGGAATCTCGGTTGATTTCTTTTCCTCGGGGTACTTAGATGTTTCAGTTCCCCCGGTTCGCCTCGTTAACCTATGTATTCAGTTAACGATAGTGCAACGGATTGCACTGGGTTTCCCCATTCGGACATCGCCGGGTCAAGGGTTCATATCACCTCGCCGGCGCTTTTCGCAGATTAGCACGTCCTTCATCGCCTCTGACTGCCAGGGCATCCACCGTGTACGCTTAGTCGCTTAACCTCACAACCCGAAGATGTTTCACTTCTGATTGCGAAAATTTGAGAGACTCGAACACACATGAGCTGTGTGTCGTTTCAATTTTCAGCTTGATCCAGATTTTTAAAGAGCAAAACTTCGCAGTGCACCTTTTCAGGTTCACTCTGAAGTTTTCTTGTGTTCGCAGTAAAAGATGGTGGAGCTATGCGGGATCGAACCGCAGACCTCCTGCGTGCAAGGCAGGCGCTCTCCCAGCTGAGCTATAGCCCCATCGTAGTCACCTCTGTACCGGTAATTTTTGTTGAGGCAAGGCGTGGTGACACGAAGCATACTTATGTATGTGAGTGTCGCCGCAACGCAGCATCAGCAAAAATTTGGTAGGCCTGAGTGGACTTGAACCACCGACCTCACCCTTATCAGGGGTGCGCTCTAACCACCTGAGCTACAAGCCTGTAGAGGTTTTTTACTGCTGTTTTTCATCAGACAATCTGTGTGAGCACTACAAAGGCAGGTTCTTTAAGGTAAGGAGGTGATCCAACCGCAGGTTCCCCTACGGTTACCTTGTTACGACTTCACCCCAGTCATGAATCACAAAGTGGTAAGCGCCCTCCCGAAGGTTAAGCTACCTACTTCTTTTGCAACCCACTCCCATGGTGTGACGGGCGGTGTGTACAAGGCCCGGGAACGTATTCACCGTGGCATTCTGATCCACGATTACTAGCGATTCCGACTTCATGGAGTCGAGTTGCAGACTCCAATCCGGACTACGACGCACTTTATGAGGTCCGCTTGCTCTCGCGAGGTCGCTTCTCTTTGTATGCGCCATTGTAGCACGTGTGTAGCCCTACTCGTAAGGGCCATGATGACTTGACGTCATCCCCACCTTCCTCCAGTTTATCACTGGCAGTCTCCTTTGAGTTCCCGGCCTAACCGCTGGCAACAAAGGATAAGGGTTGCGCTCGTTGCGGGACTTAACCCAACATTTCACAACACGAGCTGACGACAGCCATGCAGCACCTGTCTCAGAGTTCCCGAAGGCACCAATCCATCTCTGGAAAGTTCTCTGGATGTCAAGAGTAGGTAAGGTTCTTCGCGTTGCATCGAATTAAACCACATGCTCCACCGCTTGTGCGGGCCCCCGTCAATTCATTTGAGTTTTAACCTTGCGGCCGTACTCCCCAGGCGG
Source organism: Enterobacter cloacae complex sp. 397G4 (assembly GCF_050031515.1). NCBI lineage: Bacteria > Pseudomonadati > Pseudomonadota > Gammaproteobacteria > Enterobacterales > Enterobacteriaceae > Enterobacter > Enterobacter cloacae complex sp. 397G4. The sequence goes on from NZ_JBLGWE010000001.1 coordinate 4,742,298, forward strand.
TCGACTTAACGCGTTAGCTCCGGAAGCCACGCCTCAAGGGCACAACCTCCAAGTCGACATCGTTTACGGCGTGGACTACCAGGGTATCTAATCCTGTTTGCTCCCCACGCTTTCGCACCTGAGCGTCAGTCTTTGTCCAGGGGGCCGCCTTCGCCACCGGTATTCCTCCAGATCTCTACGCATTTCACCGCTACACCTGGAATTCTACCCCCCTCTACAAGACTCTAGCCTGCCAGTTTCGAATGCAGTTCCCAGGTTGAGCCCGGGGATTTCACATCCGACTTGACAGACCGCCTGCGTGCGCTTTACGCCCAGTAATTCCGATTAACGCTTGCACCCTCCGTATTACCGCGGCTGCTGGCACGGAGTTAGCCGGTGCTTCTTCTGCGGGTAACGTCAATTGCTGAGGTTATTAACCTCAACACCTTCCTCCCCGCTGAAAGTACTTTACAACCCGAAGGCCTTCTTCATACACGCGGCATGGCTGCATCAGGCTTGCGCCCATTGTGCAATATTCCCCACTGCTGCCTCCCGTAGGAGTCTGGACCGTGTCTCAGTTCCAGTGTGGCTGGTCATCCTCTCAGACCAGCTAGGGATCGTCGCCTAGGTGAGCCGTTACCCCACCTACTAGCTAATCCCATCTGGGCACATCCGATGGCAAGAGGCCCGAAGGTCCCCCTCTTTGGTCTTGCGACGTTATGCGGTATTAGCTACCGTTTCCAGTAGTTATCCCCCTCCATCAGGCAGTTTCCCAGACATTACTCACCCGTCCGCCACTCGTCAGCAAAGCAGCAAGCTGCTTCCTGTTACCGTTCGACTTGCATGTGTTAGGCCTGCCGCCAGCGTTCAATCTGAGCCATGATCAAACTCTTCAATTTAAAAGTTTGATGCTCAATGAATTAAACTTCGTAATGAATTACGTGTTCACTCGTTGAGACTTGGTATTCATTTTTCGTCTTGCGACGTTAAGAATCCATGTCACTTTGAGTGCCCACACAGATTGTCTGATAAATTGTTAAAGAGCAGTTGCAACGCGGCTTTCAGCTCATCGTTGCGAGGTCCCGTATATTACGTTTTCCTCATTCAGAGTCAAGCAATTATTTTCACTTTTCTCTGTTGGCGTTCATCTCTGAACCCCGCTGTCCCGGCGGCTTGTAAGCCGTTGTTCCGTGTCAGTGGAGGCGCATTATAGGGAGTTCTCCGACGTTGACAACCCCTCTTTGAAAAAAAACGTTCAACCGTCTCTTTTTTGCTCAAAACCGTGCTACAGCGCCAGTTTTTCGAGCGTTTCGAAGCCATAACGACGTAAAACGGGCAAAAGTTGTTCGGTTTCTTTTGTTATCGCCATACAGAAAGCGATGTTCGCATCCGCTGATTTCGCATCCGGCGCCTCGTGTTCCAGCAGCCAGGCCGTCCGACGCGCAATTGCAGCACCGGAATCCACCAGCCGGGTCCCTTCAGGCAGAACCTTTAACAGCTCTTCCTGTAATAGCGGGAAATGGGTGCAGCCAAGAACAACCGTATCCGGTGGTTCCTGCATCCGCAGCCATGGACGCAGAATACGACGCAGCTCTTCAAGCGATACCGTCTCGCCGTGCAGTTTTGCTTCCGCCATTTCCACCAGCTCCGCGGAGCCGAGCATGGCGATCTGGCATTCATTGGCAAAGCGCTCAATAAGCTCACGCGTATAAGGACGTTTTACCGTACCGCGCGTAGCCAGCAACCCCACAATGCCGTTCGCCGTCAGACGCGCCGCGGGTTTGATTGCCGGAACAACGCCCACAACCGGGAACGGGAATTTTTCGCGCAGGGCAGGAAGAGAGACCGTGCTTGCCGTATTACAGGCAATGACCGCCAGCGCCAGGGGATAACGCTTTTGTACCGCGGTGACGATTTCAACCACACGTTCAACAATAAAGTCTTCACTCTTTTCCCCATACGGGAACGCGACGTTATCGAAGGCGTAGATGTAATGGAGATCCGGCAGGAGCTGCCGAATCTCATCATAGACCGAAAGCCCACCGACGCCGGAATCAAACACCAGCACGGTGGGACGCGGATCAGAAGGTGTAGCTGCCAGACAAGGTGTATTCCCGTCCTGCAGTTTGGTAGCCATAAACTGTCTCGTAATCTTTATCGAACAGGTTGGCTATTTTACCACGAACTGTGAGATGAGAGGTGACAGGATATGAAACCGCGACGTCCCACAGGCTGACGCCGCCCATTTTCACGCGTTCTGTGGCGTAGGTATTCGGATCAACGGCAACATCATAGCGAGTGCCCAGATAACGGTACGCCAGATTCCAGTCGAGATCCCACACCTGCCAGTCAAGCTGATACTTAACCTGTTGCTTTGAGCGACGAGCCAGGACTTCGTTAGTTTTCGCATTACGCGGGTCGACGTAGTCGTAAGAAATCTGATGCCCTACCGGGCCAGTGTCGAACTGGGCCGTCGCCTCGATTCCTTTAATACGGGCTTCATCGACGTTGTAATAACGGTAAGTCCGCGGGTCGCTATTAATGAGGTTATCGATATCATTACGATAGCCCGTCACACGCCAGTTTACCGGCCCCGTCAGACCTTCAAAGCCACCTTCCCACTGCTTACTCTCTTCTGGCTTCAGATCCGGATTACCGTAATCTTTACTGTGGATCTGGCTCATGGTCGGTGCTTTATACGCTGTACCGTAAGAACCGATGATGCGATACCCCTCGATGAACTCCCATGCGGCGCTGGTCTGCCAGGTGGCGTGATTGCCAAAATTAGAGTTATCGTCATTACGCGCCGCCGCTTCCAGCGTCACGCTGTTGAACTGCTGCATCGCCGAAAGGAACACGCCGGTATTACGTTGTTCGTAACCTTTTTCCAGGTAGCCCGTACCCGCCTGGGTTTTCTGCTTCTGCCAGTCCAGACCCGCGCCGATATTGCCGTGACCCACTTCAACCGTATTCAGCCACTGGGTGGTGTACTGCTTCACGTCATCCATGGTTGCGGAGTCAGCGTAGCGGCCTTTTTTCGGATCATAGTTCTGATCTTTGCTACGGCCATACCCTGCCACCAGCTGTGACTGGAAAATACCCTGGTTATAGCGCAACCCGGTGTCCCAGTTCTGGCTGTAAACCTGACGCGTGTCCGGCCGCCCATCAATGCCGGTCGCGCCATAGTGATCGTAACCGTCATACGCGGAGCGGTTATCGTAGCCAAAGCCACGGACGAATCCGCTGACGCTGTCGGTAAACTGCTGCTCCACCGAGCCAAACAGCGATTTACTCATAAAACCATCGCGGTCTGGCTGGCGCGGGGCATCTTTTGCGGCAATATCAAAACCACGGGTATAGGTATAATCACCGGCCATGGTGATTTTGGTTTTATCGAACACCTGCTGGAAGGCACCGTTATAGTTTTGATACCCCTTTGAACCGACACCCGCAGAAATTTCTGCACCCGGCTTGTCGCGCCCGGTAATGATGTTAATCACACCGCCAATCGCGTCGGAGCCATACAGCGCCGAACGTGGGCCGCGAATGTACTCAATACGCTGAATCAGCGACGTCGGAATTTGGCTTAAATCGGGAACATTGCTGATCCCGGCATTATTCAGGGGGATACCATCAATCAGTACCAGAACATGGCGGGATTCCGTACCGCGAATAAACGTTGAAGAGGTTGACCCCATCCCGCCGCTTTGTGCGATGTCCACACCCGGCAGGCGTGACATGATTTCCACAACACTCGTTGCCTGCCAGCGTTCAATATCCTCACGGGTCACGACGGAGGTCGGAGCCAGAACGGTTTTTGCTGGTTGTTCGAAACGGTTTGCTGTCACCACCAACGAGTCGGCGCTTTCCTGCGCCCAGCCCGAAAATGCCGTGACGGAAAACGCCGTCAACAGCGATACTTTTTTAATCATTGTTAAAGCATCCACAATATAAGAAGGATGCCGCAGGCCTCATCGATAGCACGCGATGATGAAACCAAATGCGACGTGATCCCGGCAGGTCTTCGGGCTGGGTGGCGTTATACGGATGAAGACTTCCCATTTTCACAGTGTCTACAACTCTCATCCCGCCAGTCTTTACCGCTGCGCGTCAGCTCCAGATTTGCACTGGATTCCCTTTTCACTCTCAGGAGACCGGAAACAGAATGCTACAATTAGACACGTATAGATGTCCAGATAGCTATTAGCCATTAAATCTGGACATCCACTGCACAATCCCTACAATCCCCGCGTAATTCTTTATCACTCAGGACGCATCATGACCCCCGAACACCTCCCGACAGAACAGTACGACGCACAGCTGGCAGAAAAAGTTGTCCGCCTGCAAAGTATGATGACGCCTTTCAACGCGCCGGTTCCCGAGGTGTTTCGTTCTCCGGTCAGCCACTACCGTATGCGCGCTGAGTTCCGCATCTGGCACGATGGCGATGACCTGTACCACATCATTTTCGATCAGCAGACGAAATCCCGCATTCGCGTAGACAGTTTTCCGGCGGCGAGTGAGCTCATCAACCAGCTGATGACGCTAATGATCGACGGTGTACGCAATAATCCGGTGCTGCGCAACAAGCTGTTCCAGATTGACTACCTGACCACCCAAAGCAATCAGGCCATTGTTTCTCTGCTCTATCACAAAGCGCTGACCGACGAGTGGCGCGAGCAGGCAGAAGCCCTGCGCGATGCGCTGCGCGCGCAGAACATCAACGTGCACCTGATTGGCCGCGCGACCAAAACCAAAATCATGCTGGACCAGGATTACATCGACGAGCGTCTGCCGGTAGCAGGTAAAGAGATGGTTTACCGTCAGGTAGAGAACAGCTTCACCCAGCCGAACGCCGCCATGAACGTGCAGATGCTTGAGTGGGCGCTGAAGGCGACAGAAGGGTCTAAGGGCGATCTGCTGGAGCTCTACTGCGGTAACGGCAACTTCTCGCTGGCGCTGGCGCGTAATTTCGAGCGCGTGCTGGCGACGGAAATCGCCAAACCGTCGGTGGCCGCCGCGCAGTACAACATCGCCGCTAACCATATTGATAACGTACAAATTATTCGTATGGCGGCAGAAGAATTTACCCAGGCGATGAACGGCGTACGCGAGTTTAACCGCCTGCAAGGGATTGATTTGAAGAGCTACCAGTGTGAGACAATTTTTGTCGATCCGCCGCGCAGTGGCCTGGACAGCGAAACCGAGAAGATGGTGCAGGCGTACCCGCGTATTTTGTACATCTCCTGTAACCCGGAGACGCTGTGCAAGAATCTGGAAACATTAAGCCAGACGCACAAGGTTGAACGTCTGGCGCTGTTCGATCAGTTCCCGTATACGCACCATATGGAGTGCGGCGTTTTACTTACCGCACGGTGATCTGTAGGCCGGATAAGCGTAGCGCCATCCGGCATTTTTTGGCAGATGGCGCTTCGCTTACCTGCCCTACAAATAATTCATTACTCCGGTAACTGGCTCTTGCGGCTACGCATGCGCGAGCCAATCCAGAACACCAGCGCCACAGACAGTACCGCAGGCAGGAAGTTAGAGCCAATATCCGGATACTCCGCGCGCACGACGGTGCTGTACAACAGTACACCCAGAATAAAACAGGCTGCGGCCAGTCCCGGTAACCCAACTGGCATGGTGCGGTTCAGATAACGTTGATGCAGGCAGTACACCGTCAGCACCAGCGCGATAATCGGGAAAATCGAGAACGGTACAATTGAGCTAAAAACCGCCGCAAACGTACCATTAATGGATAAGCCAGCGATCAATGCCAGCAACAGCGTTCCTTTATCCTGACCTGACTGTTTCATTACTCACCTTCACTCATCGTTTTGATGTGCCAACTTCTCTTGTTCACGGCGATACCAGTAGTACGCACCTTTAGAAATCATCCGCAGCTGCAATACCAGTCGCTCTTCGAGTTGCTTACGTTGTTCAATGCTGACATCCAGCGCTTCGGCACCCGCGCTGAAAACAATCGTCACCATCGCCTCGGCCTGTGCTTCAGTAAACGCACGCGGCATATGGTTTTCGAGTTCAAGATAGTCGGCAAGTTCCGCGATGAAATGCTGAATTTCACGCGCGACGGCGGCACGAAACGCGGCTGACGTTCCGGAACGCTCACGCAACAGCAGGCGAAACGCGTTAGGGTTATTGCCGATAAATTCCATAAATGTCGACACGGAGGTGCGGATCACGCTGCCGCCTTTGGCGATACGCTGACGCGCCTGACGCATAAGCTGGCGCAGCATCAAACCGCTCTCGTCGACCATGGTCAAGCCCAGTTCATCCACATCACGGAAATGACGATAGAAGGACGTTGGCGCAATCCCGGCCTCGCGCGCCACTTCACGCAGGCTCAAACTGGCAAAACTCCGCTCAGCACTCAGTTGACTGAATGCGGCTTCCACCAGCGAACGCCGGGTTTTCTCTTTTTGTTGTGCTCTTACGCCCATCACGATAGTTGAATCCTTCCAAAGGCCCGTTGGCACTATACCAGAGAATAAAATTAATCTGTTTACCTGGCTTTGTGAATGATTGTTTACGGGCGGTTTGTGCTCCACTGCCCGAAAAAAGCACAACGATAATTGGGTTACCCTGGCAATGATGTTATGATTCTGTTGCTTTTATGTATAAGAACAGGTAAGCCTTGCCATGCCACATTCCTACGATTACGACGCAATAGTTATTGGTTCCGGCCCCGGCGGCGAAGGTGCTGCTATGGGTCTGGTAAAACAGGGAGCCAGAGTAGCGGTTATTGAGCGCTACCATAACGTCGGCGGCGGTTGCACCCACTGGGGCACCATCCCTTCGAAAGCCCTCCGCCACGCCGTTAGCCGCATTATCGAATTTAACCAGAACCCTCTTTACAGCGACCACTCCCGACTTCTTCGCTCCTCCTTTGCCGATATCCTGAATCACGCAGACACGGTCATTAACCAGCAGACGCGCATGCGTCAGGGTTTCTATGAGCGCAACCACTGTGAAATTCTGCAAGGGAACGCGCATTTTGTGGATGAACACACCCTGGCGCTGGAGTGCCACGACGGTTCGGTTGAGACGCTCACCGCTGAAAAATTTGTGATCGCCTGCGGCTCCCGTCCTTACCATCCGGCAGACGTGGATTTCTCGCACCCGCGCATTTACGACAGCGACTCCATCCTCAGCCTGCACCACGAACCACGCCATGTGATCATCTACGGCGCGGGCGTGATTGGCTGCGAATATGCGTCGATTTTCCGGGGAATGGAGGTCAAAGTTGATCTGATCAACACCCGCGACCGGCTGCTGGCGTTCCTCGATCAGGAGATGTCAGATTCCCTCTCCTACCACTTCTGGAACAGCGGCGTGGTGATTCGCCACAACGAAGAGTACGAGAAAATCGAAGGCTGCGACGACGGTGTGATCATGCACCTGAAATCTGGTAAGAAGCTGAAGGCGGACTGCCTGCTGTACGCCAACGGCCGTACCGGCAACACGGATTCATTGCAGCTGGAGAATATCGGGCTTGAAACCGACAGCCGCGGTCAGCTCAAGGTCAACAGCATGTACCAGACTGCGCTGCCGCACGTTTACGCGGTGGGCGACGTGATTGGTTACCCAAGCCTGGCCTCCGCCGCGTACGATCAGGGCCGCATCGCCGCACAGGCGCTGGTGAAAGGTGAAGCGACGGCGCATCTGATTGAAGATATCCCGACGGGCATCTACACCATTCCGGAAATCAGTTCTGTCGGCAAAACCGAGCAGCAGCTGACGGCCATGAAGGTGCCTTACGAGGTGGGTCGTGCCCAGTTTAAACATCTGGCGCGGGCGCAAATCGTGGGGATGAGTGTAGGTACGCTTAAGATCCTGTTCCATCGCGAGACGAAAGAGATCCTCGGTATTCACTGCTTCGGTGAACGCGCGGCGGAAATCATTCATATCGGCCAGGCGATCATGGAGCAAAAAGGTGGTGGCAACACCATTGAGTACTTCGTTAACACCACCTTTAACTACCCGACCATGGCGGAAGCTTATCGGGTAGCTGCGCTGAACGGCTTAAACCGCCTGTTTTAACGCGCTGTCGAAATGGCCATCCATCGCACCCCGGATGGCCTCTGCCAGCTGCTCATAGCGGCTGCGCAGCGGTGACCCCGGACGATAAACCAGACCAATGGTGCGACGCGGCTCCGGCTTAATACAGGGCAGATAGACCACGCCATCACGTTTACGCTCGTGCGGCACCGCCAGCGCCGGCAGCAGCGTAATACCGCTTCCCGCCGCCACCATATTACGCAGCGTTTCCAGGCTGGTTGCGCGGAAATGGGTATCTTCATCGGCACCCGCTTCGAAGCAGAAGCCCATCGCCTGATCGCGCAGACAGTGGCCATCTTCCAGCATCAGCAGTTTTTCACCGGCCAGATCGGCCATCGGCACGCGATCGCGGTTCGCCCACGGGTGATCTTCATAGATCGCCAGCATCATCGGCTCATCGAACAGCGGTACTTCAATAAACGCTTCACTCTCTTTGACCAGCGCCAGGATCGCGCAGTCGAGCTTGCCGCTGTCTAACTGCGCCAACAGCTGATGGGTTTGCGCTTCATGCAGGTACATTTCGAGTTTCGGGAACGTCTGGTGCAGCATCGGAATGATTTGCGGCAACAGGTACGGGCCAACGGTTGGGATCAGGCCAATATGCAGCGGGCCGGACATCGCTTCCCCCTGCTGGCTTGCCATTTCCTTGAGCACTTTGACCTCGCGCAGTACGGTGCGCGCCTGATCCACCAGCAGCAGACCTGCCTGCGTGAACAGTACCTTACGACTGGTGCGCTCCAGCAGCATCACGCCCAGCTCATCTTCCAGCTTGCGGATCTGACCGCTCAGCGTTGGCTGGCTGACGTGGCAGGAGTCTGCCGCGCGGCGAAAATGGCGATGCTCAGCTAACGCTACCAGGTATTCAAGATCACGAATATTCATTATTCATCCTCCGTCGCCACGATAGTTCATGGCGATAGATAGCATAGCAACGAACGATTATCCCTATCAAGCATTCTGTTGAATAATACATCACATAGACGAGGCGGCACGTGTTTGACCCTTGACGTCCCCGCACCGTCAGCGAGTTTCTCTCAAAACTCGAAAAACTAAAGCCAACGTGAACTTTTGCGGACCCCGTGGTCCGCTTTTTTTTGCGTAAAAAAAAGCCCAGCACTAAGCCAGGCTCCGTTTTTCTCCCTCTCCCTGTGGGAGAGGGCCGGGGTGAGGGCACCAGCCCGCACTATTCAAACCAACCGGTTTTTCGCATCCGCAATCGCCTGCGCTACCTGCTTCGGCGACACGCCACCTTTCGCTGCACGCTTATCCAGGCAGGATTGCAGGGCCAGAATCGGGTAGACATCATCCCCGATAACCGCGCTGAATTTTTGCAGGTCGGCAAGCGCCAGCTCTTCAAGGGCTTTACCCTGACGAATCGCTTCCACCACCGCTTCACCCACAATATGGTGCGCCTCGCGGAACGGTACGCCTTTCGCCACCAGGTAGTCCGCCAGCTCGGTAGAGTTAGCATACCCCTGCTGCGCCGCTTCCTGGCAGCGCGGACGTTTCACCTGAATGCCGTCCAGCACCAGCGCGCCCATATGCAGACAGTCCAGCCAGGTGTCGAGCGCGTCGAACAGCCCCTCTTTGTCTTCCTGCATGTCTTTGTTGTATGCCAGCGGCAGCCCTTTCAGGGTCATCATCATACCGGTCAGCGCGCCCTGCACACGGCCACACTTGCCGCGGATCAGCTCCAGCGCATCCGGGTTTTTCTTCTGCGGCATCAGGGAGGAGCCGGACGTCACGCGGTCGGACAGCTCTACAAACCCCGCTTCGCCAGAGTTAAAGAAGATCAGGTCTTCGGCAAAGCGCGACAGGTGCACCATCCCGATAGAGGCATTCGAGAGCAGCTCCAGCACGTGGTCACGGTCAGAGACGCTGTCCAGGCTGTTGCGGGTGGCGGAGGCAAAGCCCAGCCAGCCTGCCAGCTGCTCACGGTCGATTTCATACGCCGTACCGGCCAGCGCGCCGCTGCCCAGCGGGCTGACGTCCAGACGCTTTAAGGTATCCTGTAAACGGCTCTCATCACGCGCCAGCATCTCAACGTAGGCCAGACACCAGTGCGCGAACGTCACCGGCTGCGCGCGTTGCAGGTGGGTATAACCCGGCATCACCGCATCCTGATTGCTCTGCGCGGTGTCCACCAGCGCGCTCTGCAACTGACGATTCGCCGCCAGCAGTTCGCCGACGGTCTCTTTGCACCACAGCTTCAGGTCGGTCGCCACCTGGTCATTACGGCTACGCCCGGTATGGAGCTTTTTACCCAACTGGCCGACTTTGTCGATCAGTTTGCCTTCCACCCAGCTGTGAATATCTTCGGCATCGCTCTGGAGGATTTGCTCCGGATCCAGACGCACCTCTTCCAGCAGGTTGTTCAGCGCCTCTTCCAGCTGCTGCTGTTCGTCTGCGGTCAGCACGCCAACGGTCACCAGCGCTTTGGACCAGGCCACAGAGCCGACAATATCCTGTTCGGCCAGGCGGTAGTCGAAGCGCAAAGAGTCGTTGAACTGTTTGAACCGCTGATCCGCTGCCTGTGTAAAACGCCCACCCCAAAGTGCCATAACGAATTTCCTTAATGATGATATTTTTGCCCGGTGGCGCTGCGCTTACCGGGCCTACAAAATTCACGTAGGCCGGATAAGCGAAGCGCCATCCGGCACAGAATCTTAAGCCAGAATACGCGTGCCAATCGGCGTACCGTTAAACAGCGCCGGAAGCTGCTCTGCGTGACGCCAGGAGGCGATATCCACCGGGCGGCCCAGCGTGCGGGCCGCATCCAGCGCGGCGTTAACTTTAACGATCATGCCGTCGGTGATAATGCCCTGATCGATCAGCTGCTCGGCTTTTGCGGCGGTCATTTCCGCAATGCGCTGGCCTTTGCCGTCCAGAATGCCGCTCACGTCGGAGAGCAGGATCAGGTCTGCGCCCAGCGTTGCCGCCAGCGCCGTCGCCGCCTGGTCCGCATTGACGTTCATCAGTTTGCCCTCTTCGGTCACGCCGATTGAGCTCACCACCGGCAGGAAACCGCCTTCTAGCAGGGTGTTAATCAGCTCAGGCGAACCTGGCTGCGCCAGTCCAACATGGCCAAGCTCTTCGTCGAGCTGGGTCACTTTTACGCTATCGCCATCGCCCAGAAAGAGGCCAACGGAGGCGATATGGTGTTTCTTCGCCCACGCCAGCAGCGTTTTGTTCGCCGTTCCCGCCAGCGCGCCGGTAATGATGTCAATCTGGTCCGCAGGCGTCACGCGCAGGCCATTTTTCTTTTTCACCGGCAGGTTGAGCCCTTTCATCAGCTCATCCACCACGCAGCCGCCGCCGTGCACAATCACCAGCGGACGTTGGTGTGATTCGCGATAGTTCACCAGTGCGGTAAACAGGCGCTCCAGCGCTTCTTCGCTGTCCAGCAGTACACCACCGAGTTTGATAATTAATGGATTCATCATCACACCTTAAATAAGAGCCTGCGTTTCAGGGAAGCCGAAACGAATATTTGCACACTGCATTGCCTGTGCGGCAGCGCCTTTGAGTAAGTTATCTTCTGCGGCGACCACAATCAGATGCTCGCCCTGCACGGCAAAGCCGATGTCGCAGAACGGCAGGCCAACCACGTTTTTCAACGCCGGCACGCCTTTGTCATACAGGCGCACCAGCGGTTTATCCGCATACGCCTGCGTGAAGACCTCGCTCACCTGTTCTTTGGCCACACCCGGCTTCAGGCGGCAGGTAATGGTTTCGAGGATCCCACGCGGGAAGCTGCCGAGGTGCGGGGTGAAAATCACGTCCGCGCCCAGATGGGTGGTGATTTCAGGGTGATGACGGTGATTAAACACGCCATACGGCTGAAGGCTCACTTCGCAGAAGCTGTTGGAGATCGCCGCTTTGCGCCCGGCGCCGCTCACGCCACTGGTGGCGTTGATCACCGGCCACTGATGCAGATCCAGCAGACCGGCGTCGATCAGCGGCTTCAGGGAAAGCTGCGCCGCCGTCGGGTAGCAGCCCGGCACGGCAATCAGATCCGCTTCTTTCAGTTTGTCAGCGCTCCACTCCGCCAGGCCGTACACCGCTTTTTCGAGCAGATCCGGGTGCTGATGGGTGAAACCATAATATTTTTCGTAGAACGCGCTGTCGTTAACGCGAAACGCGCCGGAGAGATCAAAGACCACGCAGCCGGCCGCTAAAAATTGCGGTGCCAGGTCGTGGCTAACTTCATGCGCCGTGGCTAAAAACACAACGTCAACGCCGTCGATGAACTCGCTGATGTCAGACATGGGCTGCAAAGGCAAATCAACCACGCCCTTAAGCTGTGGATGCAAATCGGAAATTAACTTTCCGGCATCATTGCTTTGCGCTGACACGGTCAAAGCGGTTATGGTCATATGAGGGTGGCGATTTACGTAGCTTACAAGCTCTGCGCCCGCATAACCGCTAGCGCCTACAATCAGCGTATTCAACATCGGGTTCCTTTATGCTCAACGATAATGTATTTTTATTCACATTTATTGCATGAATATTGATACTATCACGACCTAAGGTGTGTCAACAATGAAAATGAACTTACCGCCATTTATCGAGATTTACCGCGCCCTGATTGCCACACCCTCCATCAGCGCGACGGAAGAAGCCCTGGATCAGAGCAATGAGTCTTTAATCAATCTGCTGGCGGGTTGGTTTAGCGATCTTGGGTTTAACGTTGAGGTTCAGCCCGTCCCCGGAACACGCCACAAATTTAACCTGCTCGCCAGTACCGGACATGGCGCGGGCGGCCTGCTGCTGGCTGGCCACACTGACACCGTGCCGTTTGATGATGGCCGCTGGACGCGCGATCCGTTCACGCTGACCGAGCATGACAACAAGCTTTATGGTCTGGGCACCGCCGACATGAAAGGCTTTTTCGCCTTTATCCTCGACGCGCTGCGTGACGTAGACGTGACAACCCTGAAAAAGCCGCTCTACATTCTGGCGACCGCCGATGAAGAGACCAGCATGGCGGGCGCACGTTATTTCTCTGAAAACACATCGATTCGTCCTGACTGCGCGATCATCGGCGAACCGACCTCTCTGCAACCGATTCGGGCGCACAAAGGCCATATTTCTACCGCGGTGCGCGTGCTCGGACAGTCCGGCCACTCCAGCGATCCGGCGCGCGGCGTGAACGCCATCGAGCTGATGCATGACGCGATTGGCCGCATCATGACCCTGCGCGACGATCTGAAAGAGCGCTATCACTACGAGGCGTTCACCGTGCCGTATCCGACGCTAAACCTCGGCAGCCTGCACGGCGGTGATGCGTCCAACCGTATCTGCGCCTGCTGCGAACTGCATATGGATATCCGTCCTCTGCCGGGCATGACGCTAAGCGATCTGGATGGCTTACTGAACGAAGCGCTGGCACCGGTCAGCGAGCGCTGGCCGGGCCGTCTGACGGTCTCCGAACTGCATCCGCCGATTCCAGGCTACGAATGTCCGCCTGACCATCAGCTGGTTCAGGTGGTGGAAAAACTGCTCGGCGAGAAAACCGACGTGGTGAACTACTGCACCGAAGCGCCGTTTATTCAGACGCTGTGCCCGACGCTGGTTCTGGGCCCTGGCTCCATCAACCAGGCCCACCAGCCGGACGAATATCTCGAAACCCGCTTCATCAAGCCCACTCGCGAACTCATTACCCAGGTTGTGCATCACTTCTGCTGGCATTAAAAACGCACCGAACAGTCCCCTCTCCCTGTGGGAGAGGGTTAGGGTGAGGGCAACAAATCGCATGATCTTCGTCACATTCCCATAAGCATCTCTTATCTGACGCAATACGAATTAAATTTCGTAAATTGCCCACATTTATTCGTTTGCTGAACCGTTTTCGCAGCAATTGACGACGGGGGTTTTACGTGGCTTTATAAAGGGAGATGACAAAATAATGTCCAGAAGATTTTCGCATGGGCATAAACAAAAATGATGGGGTGACTGGGTTTTTATGAACGAACAATATTCCGCGTTGCGTAGTAATGTCAGTATGCTCGGCAAAGTGCTTGGAGATACCATCAAAGACGCACTGGGGGAGAACATCCTCGACCGCGTTGAAACCATCCGCAAGCTGTCCAAATCTTCCCGCGCCGGTAACGAGGCCAATCGTCAGGAGCTGCTCACCACCTTGCAGAACCTCTCTAACGATGAGCTGCTGCCCGTTGCCCGCGCCTTCAGCCAGTTTCTGAACCTGGCAAACACCGCTGAGCAATACCACAGCATTTCGCCAAAAGGCGAAGCGGCCAGCAACCCGGAAGTCATTGCCCGCACCCTTCGTAAACTCAAAGACCAGCCCGACCTCAACGAAGCGACCATCAAAAAAGCGGTAGAATCCCTTTCGCTGGAGCTGGTGCTGACCGCACACCCAACTGAAATCACCCGTCGTACGCTGATCCACAAAATGGTGGAAGTGAACAGCTGTCTGAAGCAACTGGATAACAAAGACATTGCCGACTACGAACGTAACCAGCTTATGCGCCGTCTGCGCCAGCTGATTGCCCAGTCCTGGCACACCGATGAAATTCGTAAGCATCGCCCAAGCCCGGTCGACGAAGCCAAATGGGGCTTTGCGGTGGTGGAAAACAGCCTGTGGGAAGGGGTCCCCAACTACCTGCGCGAGCTGAACGAACAGCTGGAAGAGAACCTGGGCTACCGCTTGCCGGTTGATTTTGTTCCGGTGCGCTTCACCTCATGGATGGGCGGCGACCGCGACGGCAACCCGAACGTGACGGCGGAAATCACCCGTCACGTCCTGCTGCTGAGCCGCTGGAAAGCGACCGACCTGTTCCTGAAAGATATTCAGGTGCTGATCTCCGAGCTGTCGATGGTGGAAGCCACGCCGGAACTGCGCGCGCTGGCCGGTGAAGAAGGCGCCAGCGAACCGTACCGTTTCCTGATGAAAAAACTGCGCGGTCAGCTGATGGCCACTCAGGTCTGGCTGGAAGCGCGCCTGAAAGGCCAGCGCCTGCCGAAGCCGGAAGGTCTGCTGAGCCAGAACGAACAGCTTTGGGAGCCGCTGTACGCCTGCTATAAATCGCTCCAGGCCTGTGGGATGGGCATCATTGCCAACGGCGAACTGCTCGACACCCTGCGCCGCGTGAAGTGTTTCGGCGTGCCGCTGGTGCGTATCGACGTTCGTCAGGAAAGTACCCGTCATACCGAAGCACTGGGCGAGCTGACCCGCTACCTCGGCATCGGCGACTATGAAAGCTGGTCAGAAGCCGACAAACAGGCGTTCCTGATCCGCGAGCTGAACTCCAAGCGCCCGCTGCTGCCGCGCAACTGGGAGCCAAGCAACGACACCCGCGAAGTGCTCAACACCTGTAAAGCGATCGTGGATGCGCCGAAAGGATCGGTGGCCGCCTATGTGATCTCCATGGCGAAGACCCCGTCCGACGTGCTGGGCGTTCACCTTCTGCTGAAAGAAGCGGGCATTGACTATGCCCTGCCAGTGGCCCCGCTGTTTGAGACCCTCGACGACCTGAACAACGCTAACGACGTGATGACCCAGTTGCTGAACATCGACTGGTATCGCGGCTTTATTCAGGGCAAACAGATGGTGATGATTGGCTATTCCGACTCCGCGAAAGATGCGGGCGTGATGGCAGCCTCCTGGGCGCAGTATCAGGCGCAGGATGCGCTAATCAAAACCTGCGAAAAAGCCGGTATTGAACTGACCCTGTTCCACGGACGCGGCGGCTCCATTGGTCGTGGCGGTGCGCCTGCACACGCAGCGCTGCTCTCTCAACCACCAGGAAGCCTGAAAGGCGGCCTGCGCGTGACCGAGCAGGGCGAGATGATCCGCTTCAAGTACGGCCTGCCGGAAGTGACCATCAGCAGCCTGTCGCTCTATACCAGTGCGATCCTGGAAGCCAACCTGCTGCCGCCGCCGGAGCCAAAAGAGTCCTGGTGCCGGATTATGGACGAGCTGTCTGACATCTCCTGCGACCTCTATCGCGGCTACGTGCGTGAAAACAAAGACTTTGTGCCTTACTTCCGCTCAGCAACGCCTGAGCAGGAGCTGGGTAAACTGCCGCTGGGTTCGCGCCCGGCCAAGCGTCGCCCGACCGGCGGCGTTGAATCCCTGCGCGCCATTCCGTGGATCTTCGCCTGGACGCAAAACCGTCTGATGCTGCCGGCCTGGCTGGGTGCCGGTGCGGCGCTGCAAAAAGTGGTGGAAGACGGAAAGCAGAGCGAACTGGAAACCATGTGCCGCGACTGGCCGTTCTTCTCTACCCGTCTGGGCATGCTGGAGATGGTCTTCTCGAAAGCCGACCTGTGGCTGGCGGAATACTACGATCAGCGGCTGGTGAAACCAGAGCTGTGGGCGCTGGGTAAAGAGCTGCGCGAGCTGCTTGAAGGCGATATTAAAGTGGTGCTGGATATCGCTAATGACTCCCACCTGATGGAAGACCTGCCGTGGATCGCCGAGTCTATCCAGCTGCGTAACATCTACACCGACCCGCTGAACGTTTTACAGGCTGAACTGCTGCACCGTTCGCGTCTGGCGGAGGAGGAAGGTAAAGAGCCGGATCCGCGCGTTGAACAGGCGCTGATGGTAACGATAGCAGGCGTTGCGGCAGGTATGCGCAACACCGGTTAATGCTCAGTGCCCGGCAGCGCTACGCTTGCCGGGCACTTCTCGATCTTCCCCCTTCCCTGATCTCCCCCTCAATCTTTGCCACCGGTAAGGCAATCACGTTTCCCTTAGACGTAGCGCAACAAATGACCGGCACGCCGGGAGTAGAGTCACTCTTAGTGCAGTTCGAACAGGACAGAATTTACCTCAAACACTAAGGGAGTAATGTTATGGACCGTGTCATTCAATCCCCGGGAAAATACATCCAGGGCGCAGATGTTCTCACTCGCCTCGGCGACTACCTGAAGCCGCTGGCAAATCGCTGGCTGGTGGTGGGCGATAAATTTGTGCTGGGTTTTGCTGAAGAAACCCTGCGCCAGAGTTTTAAAAAAGCCGGACTCCATGCCGAAATTGCACCCTTTGGTGGCGAATGTTCGCAAAATGAAATCGATCGCCTGAAAAAGCTGGCCGACAGCGCTGACTGTCTGGCGGTGCTGGGTATCGGCGGCGGAAAAACGCTGGATACTGCCAAAGCGCTGGCCCACTTTATGGACGTGCCGGTGGCCATTGCCCCGACCATTGCCTCCACCGATGCGCCGTGCAGCGCCCTTTCCGTGATTTATACCGACAGCGGCGAGTTCGATCGCTACCTGATGCTACCGCACAACCCGAACATGGTGATTGTCGATACCAAAGTGGTGGCGGGCGCACCTGCGCGCCTGCTGGCCGCCGGGATTGGCGATGCCCTGGCAACCTGGTTTGAAGCGCGCGCCTGTTCGCGCAGTGGCGCCACGACCATGGCGGGCGGCAAGTGCACGCAGGCGGCGCTAGCGCTGGCAGAGTTGTGCTACAACACGCTGGTTGAAGAGGGCGAGAAAGCGATGCTGGCGGCGGAACAGCACGTGGTCACACCGGCTCTGGAACGCATTATCGAAGCCAACACCTATCTCAGCGGCGTGGGCTTTGAAAGCGGCGGGCTGGCGGCGGCGCATGCCATTCACAACGGCATGACGGCGGTGCCGGATGCGCATCATTTCTACCATGGTGAAAAGGTCGCGTTCGGCACGCTGACGCAACTGGTACTGGAGAACGCGCCGGTTGAAGAAATTGAGACCGTCGCCGCGCTTTGCCACAGTGTTGGGCTGCCGATCACGCTGGCGCAGCTGAATATCAAAGAGGATATTCCGGCCAAAATGCGGCTGATCGCGGAGGCGTCCTGTGCCGAAGGGGAAACCATTCACAACATGCCTGGCGGCGTAACGCCGGATCAGGTCTATGCGGCGCTGCTGGTGGCGGACCAGTACGGACAGCGTTTCCTTCAGGAGTGGGAGTAATAAAAAAGCCGGGTGGCGCTGCGCTTACCCGGCCTACATGGCACTTTAATTTGTAGGCCGGGTAAGGCGTAGCCGCCACCCGGCACAATGGCTACTTCACGTCAAACCGGTCCAAATCCATCACTCGCGCCCACGCGGCAACAAAATCACGAACGAACTTCTCGTGTGCATCACTGCTGGCGTAAACTTCGGCCAGCGCACGCAGGACGGCGTTTGAACCGAAGACCAGATCGGCGCGGGTCGCGGTGTATTTCACTTCCCCGCTGGCGCGATCGCTACCGGCAAACAGCTCGTTTGAGTCGTCGGTCGCTTTCCACTGGGTGTTCATATCCAGCAGATTAACGAAGAAGTCGTTGCTCAGCACGCCCTCGCGGTTGGTAAACACGCCATTCTTGCTGCCATCGAAGTTTGCACCCAGTACGCGCAGACCGCCGATCAGCACCGTCAGTTCCGGCGCGGTCAGGGTCAGCTGCTGGGCTTTGTCGATCAGCAGCGACTCCGTAGTGGACACATCCACCTGCGCACGGTAGTTGCGGAAACCGTCAGCAACCGGTTCGAGCAGGTTAAACATCTCGATGTCCGTCTGGTCCTGACGCGCATCCACGCGGCCCGGGGTGAACGGTACGTTGACGTAAACGCCCGCGGCTTTCGCCGCCTGCTCAACGCCTACGACACCCGCCAGCACGATGATATCGGCCAGTGAAGCTTTGTTGGTGGTGCGCTGGATGGCTTCCAGAGCCGGTAACGCCCGCACCGCTGCGGCGTTCACATCCCAGTCGCGCTGAGGCGCCAGCGCCAGACGCGCGCCGTTGGCACCGCCGCGCTTGTCGCCGCCGCGGAAGGTCGATGCCGACGCCCAGGCCACGGAAACCAGCTCGCTCACGGAGAGACCAGAGGCCGCGATTTCCGCTTTCAGGCTTTCAATATCTTCCTGCGTCGGATGGAACACCGGTTGAGGCAGCGGATCCTGCCAAATCAGATCTTCTTTCGGTACTTCCGGGCCGATGTACCGCGCTTTTGGCCCCATATCGCGGTGGGTCAGCTTGAACCACGCGCGCGCAAAGGCTTCGTTGAAGGCCTGCGGATCGTTCAGGAAGCGACGGGAAATTTTCTCGAATTCCGGATCAAAACGCAGCGTCAGGTCGGTGACCAGCATGGTTGGCTTGCGTTTTTTCGACGGGTCGAACGGGTCAGGCATAATTTCCGGCGCATCCACGGCTTCAAACTGAATGGCGCCCGCCGGGCTACGCGTCTGCACCCATTCGTATTTGAACAGGTTCTCGAAGAAGTAATTGCTCCACTGGGTCGGGGTTTGAGACCAGATAACTTCCAGCCCGGAGGTGATGGCGTCAGCGCCAATACCGGTGCCGTGCGTGCTGGCCCAGCCCAGGCCCTGCGCTTCAATCGGCGACGCTTCCGGGTCAGTGCCCACGTGCGTGGCTTCACCTGCGCCGTGCGTTTTACCGAGCGTATGGCCGCCCGCAATCAGCGCGACGGTCTCTTCGTCATTCATGCCCATGTTGCCAAAGGTAGCGCGGATCGCCGCCGCCGCAGACAGCGGTTCACCGCTGGCGTTCGGCCCTTCCGGGTTCACGTAAATCAGGCCCATTTCGGTGGCCGCAAGCGGGCGCTTCGCCAGCGCTTCCGGGTCACGGTGGGTCAGCCAGGCTTTTTCATCGCCCCAGTTCACGTCCAGATCCGGTTCCCAGACGTCTTCACGCCCGGCACCGAAACCAAAGGTGCGGAAGCCGGAGTTCTCCAGCGCCACGTTACCCGCGAGGATAAAGAGGTCAGCCCAGGAGATTTTTTGTCCGTATTTTTGCTTAATTGGCCACAGCAGGCGGCGAGCCTTATCCAGGCTGACGTTATCCGGCCAGGAGTTCAGCGGTGCAAAGCGTTGCTGACCGCGTCCGGCGCCGCCGCGACCGTCAACGGAGCGATAGGTACCCGCACCGTGCCAGGCCATACGGATAAACAGGCCCGCATAGCTGCCCCAGTCGGCAGGCCACCACGGTTGTGAGTCGGTTAACAGTGCTTTGAGATCGCCCTTAAGGGCGGAATAGTCGAGCTTGCTGAATTCTTTGCGGTAGTCGAAGTCTTCACCCAGAGGGTTAGAACGGCTGGAGTGTTGATTAAGTAGATCGATGCGAAGTTGTTTAGGCCACCATTCTTTGCTGCCGGTACCTGCACCCGCGCTATGATCGACGCCGCCCTGGTGGAACGGACATTTGCCGGCGAATGCCGCGTTATTGGTCTCGTCTGACATGCTCATCGCTATGCTCCCTTTACAGTGTTACCGTTACGATATACACCACTAGCGATAAGAGATAGTTGAATTAATCCACAGATTCGATAGCTAATACCTTTTAACTCTCCGTTCGATTAAAAAACCCTCATTTTATGAGGGTTTTTTACTTTACAGCGCCGGGCGAACACCGAGCGTATGGCAAATGGCGTAGCTCATTTCCGCGCGGTTCAGGGTATAGAAATGGAAATCTTTCACCCCTTCGCGACTTAAAATCTTCACCATGTCCATCGCGATATTGGCCCCCACCAGCTTACGTGTTTCCGGATCGTCGTCCAGCCCTTCGTACATTTTGGACATCCACAGCGGAATGCGCACGTTGGTCATATCTGCGAATTTCTTCGCCTGTTTGAAGTTCGAGACCGGCAGAATGCCAGGAATGATTTCGACATCAATACCCGCCGAGACGCAGCGGTCGCGAAAGCGCAGGTAGCTTTCCACGTCAAAGAAGAACTGAGTAATCGCGCGGTTAGCACCGGCCTCCACTTTACGCTTCAGGTTGAGCAGATCCGCCTGGGCGCTTTTGGCTTCCGGGTGAACTTCAGGGTAGGCAGCCACGGAGATATCAAAGTCGGCAACGTCTTTCAGCAGCCCGACCAGATCGGTGGCATACATCTCCGGCTTGCCGCTGCCTGGCGGGAGGTCGCCGCGCAGGGCCACAATGTGGCGAATGCCGTTATTCCAGTAGTCCTGGGCAATGGCGCGCAGTTCATCACGGGTGGCGTCGATACAGGTCAGGTGCGGTGCCGCTTCCAGACCGGTTCGATCTTTAATGCCCTTAATGATGCTGTGCGTGCGGTCACGCTCACCGGAGTTGGCGCCGTAGGTTACGGAGACGAACTTCGGCTTCAGGCTGCTCAGGCGATCGATAGAGCTCCACAGGGTTTGCTCCATTTCACTGGTGCGCGGCGGAAAAAATTCAAAAGAGACGTTAATCTGGCCGTTTACTTCGGCCAGGCTCTGATTCAGGGCTTCCCGCTGGTTGGCGTGAAAAAAGCTCATACCTTACCTCTATCTTTCGCGTGTCGTTGTTTGTTGTGTTGTGAACTTCTATACGTTTAGACGTCCAGATGTAAAAATGACGGAAAAGCGAGATGACGTCAACAGAAATAATCAACATTAACGGTGAGGTTTGTTCAGGGAAGATGAAGGGCGTTCATGATGGGGGTGAGTGCGGTCTGCTGCCCTCACCCTAACCCTCTCCCACGGGGAGAGGGAACAAGCGAAATTACAGCAGCTTAGCCAGACGATTAATATCAGACTGAATGGCTCCGGCGGTGACATCGCGTCCCGCGCCCGGGCCACGGATCACCAGCGGGTTATCGCGATACCAGCGGCTTTCGATGGCGAAGACGTTGTCGCACGGCAGGAGCGCCGCCAGCGGATGTTCAGGACGCACCGCCTCCACGCCCACGCGCGCTTTACCGTTCGCCTCGAAACGCGCCACGTAACGCAGCACCAGGCCCATCTCGTTAGCCGCTTCCAGACGTTGCACCATCTGCTCGTTCAGCTCGTCACCGTTCTCGAAGAAGTGATCGACGGACCCTTCCTCGCAGCCCGCAGGCACCAGAGACTCGACGCGTACCTGACCCGGCTCAATGTCGTAGCCGGCTTCACGCGCCAGGATCACCAGCTTACGCATCACATCTTTACCGGCAAGGTCAACGCGCGGATCCGGCTCGGTTAAGCCCTGCTGCCACGCCTGATCCACCAGGTCGGTGAACGGAACGGTGCCGTCAAACTGCAAAAACAGCCAGGAGAGCGTGCCGGAGAAGATCCCGCTCAGCGCCAGAATGCTGTCGCCGCTTTCAATCAGGTCGCGCACGGTATGGTTCACCGGCAGGCCCGCGCCAACGGTGGCGTTATACAGCCAGTGACGGCCCGTTTTTTCGAATGCGTCATGGATCTGACGGTATTTATCAGTGCTGCTCGCGCCCGCCAGTTTGTTGGCGCTGATGACGTGGAAACCGTGGCTGGCGAAATCCAGATACTGATCGGCCAGCTGTTCGCTGGCGGTCACATCCAGCACCACCAGATCGTCGTACGGGTGCGCGCGCATCCACAGGAACAGCGACTCTTCATCCTGCTCAACCGCTTCATCGTTAAAGAAGGCCAGCGCCCGGCTGGCGTCCAGCCCTTCGTAGTTCAGCAGGCTGCGGCGGCTGTCCACCACCCCTGCCAGAATAAATTCAAACCCGGTACGCGCCGAAAGCGTTACCTGCTCGCGGGCGAACAGCTCCAGCCAGCGGGAACCGATGTTCCCTTTCCCGAACAGTACCAGGCCGATGCGTTTTTCCGCGCGGAACAGGGAGGTGTGCAGACCCTGAATCAGGCTTTCGGTTGGCCCTTTACGCAGCACGGCAACCAGACTGATGCCCTCTTCCGACTGCCAGGTGAACTCCACCGGCTGACCTTTCAGTTGCTGCCAGAAGCGGTGGCAGTGGAGCGGGTTACGGGTGACGCCCGCGCCCACCATCGCCACCAGCGCCAGCCCCTGACGCAGGCGAAGCTCGCCCGGCAGGCCCGCTTCATCCAGAATTTTCAGGGCGCTGTCCACCACTTCAGCGGTATAGCAGAACTGCAACAGCTGACGATCGTTATGTACGCCAACGGCCAGCGGACGCACCTGGGCACGTTTCAGGATGGTGTCGATATCTTTGTGTGCCAGTTTGAAATCCTGGCCCGCAGGCACCTGGAACTCAATCAGGCAGATGTCATCATGGCTGGTGACAATGCGCGCGCCCGTACCGGATGCCAGCACGCGTTCAATGCGGGTGGAACCCTGATCCGGCGTGTAGCTACAGCGTAGTTGCAGGTCGATGTCGCTGCCGGAAACCGGCTGTAGCGTGCGCGCGTGCAGCACCGGGGCCGCCAGACGCGCCAGTTCGCTCGCTTCGTCGAGACGCAGCAGCGGCAGCAGGCAGGCATCTTTTACTTTGCGCGGGTCCGCGCTGTAGACACCGGCCACGTCGCTCCAGATGGTGACGCGGGACACGCCCGCCAGGGCGCCAATCTGCGTTGCCGAGTAGTCAGAGCCGTTACGGCCCAGCAGAACGGTTTCGCCAGCATTGCTGCGGCTGATAAAACCGGTGACGACAATACGTTTACCAGGATGTTGCACCAGCAGCTGTTGCAGCAGCGGGTAAGACAACCCTTCGTCCACCTGCGGCTGTGCGGCACGTTCTGCACGCAGGAAATCACGCGCGTCGAGCCAGGCGGCTTCCACACCAAGATGTTGCAGCACGGCGGCCATCAGGCGCGCAGACCACACTTCACCGTGGCCAACCACTTCCGCATACACTGCATCGGTAATGCCGCTGTCCAGCAGAGCGGCCAGACGCTCAAGGTCGTGCGTAAAAGCGCTAATCAGCCCGTCCGCCACGTCCGCAGGCAGCAAACCGGCAATCAGTTCACTCTGGTAACGACGTAAGGACTGTTGCACCTGATGCGCAGAGAGGCGATCGGTCTGGCTCAGTTTCAGCCAGCTAATCAACTGGTTGGTGGTGCTGCCCGCCGCAGAGACAACCATCATGTCCCCCGGCTGTGAATACTCGGTCATGATCCCTGCGACACGCAGGTAACATTTCACATCAGCAAGACTACTACCACCAAACTTGTGCAGCTGACGACCCTTCGTCCCTGCCTGCGCTATCACACTCATGATTACCCCTTGGCTGCGACCCGGAAGCCATTTTCCAGATCGGCAATTAAATCTTCAGAATCTTCAATACCGGTCGAGATACGCAGCAGCGTCTCGGAAATCCCGGCGGCGGCACGTGCTTCGGGTGCCATACCTGCGTGCGTCATGGTTGCGGCGTGGGAGATCAAGCTTTCTACTCCCCCTAAGGATTCCGCCAGCGTAAACAATGACAACCCGCTCAGGAAGCGACGCAGCGTTTGCTCGTCACCGTCCAGTTCAAAACTTAACATCGCGCCAAATCCTTTCTGTTGGCGCGCGGCAATCTCGTGCCCCTGATTTTCCGGCAGCGACGGGTGATAAAGCTTCTTCACCAGCGGCTGGGTTTTCAGGAAATCCACGATCGCCTGGGCATTACGCTGCGCCACGTCCATACGCGGCGACAGCGTACGGATGCCGCGCAACAGCAAATAGCTGTCGAACGCGCCCGCGGTGACGCCAATGTTATTGGCCCACCATGCCAGTTCGGTGACTACCTCAGGATCTTTGGCAATCACCACACCTGCTACTACGTCAGAATGGCCGTTCAGATATTTAGTGCATGAATGCAACACCAGATCGGCACCCAGTGCCAGTGGGTTCTGAAGGGCCGGACTGAGGAACGTATTATCCACTACACTTATCGCTCCCGCATCCCTTGCGAGCTGACAAATTTTCGCAATATCGACTACGCGCAACAATGGATTGCTTGGACTTTCCACCAGCACCAGCTTCGGCTGCTCGGCAAGCGCCTGTTTCAGCGCCTGTTCGTCGTTTTGATCGACAAACAGCACACGGTAGCAGCCACGTTTCGCCAGGCTATCAAACAGACGATAGCTGCCGCCATAACAGTCGTGCGGCGCCACCAGCAGATCGCCAGGTTTCAGGAACACCGTAGTCACCAGGTGAATGGCAGACATGCCGGTATTGGTTAATACCGCACCCGCGCCGCCTTCCAGTTCCGCCAGCGCGCGCTGGGTGACGTCACGCGTAGGATTGCCGCGACGCGAGTAGTCATGCGCGCGGGGTTCATTAAATCCGGTGAAATTATAGGTGCTGGAGAGATGAATTGGCGGGACAACGCAGCCGTACTGCTCGTCATCATTCAATCCGCTACGCACTGCGATGGTGGCCTGTTTACGCGTCATGGTGAGGCTTCCTGGCGAATGAGGTGAAAAGTCAGGCACCAGAGTAAACATTGAAAGTATGGACGTCAATACATCTGGACATCTAAACTTCTTTGCGTATAGATTGAGCAATGTGCAAATAGCCGTTAAAATTATATGCTTTAGGACACGCTACAGCGGCAATATCCGTGCCTCGGTATCGTCTCTACGGTAAACTACGCAAGATTACGGTTCAAAACTGATGGTTACCGGTTTTGCACCTTTAGATTAATGACTGAGAGGATTAAAGGTATCTCATGGCTGAATGGAGCGGCGAATATATCAGCCCATACGCTGAGCACGGTAAGAAGAGTGAGCAAGTCAAGAAAATCACGGTGTCCATTCCTCTGAAGGTGTTGAAGATCCTCACCGATGAACGTACGCGTCGTCAGGTGAACAACCTGCGTCACGCCACCAACAGCGAACTGCTGTGCGAAGCGTTCCTGCATGCGTTTACCGGCCAACCGTTGCCGAACGATGACGATCTGCGCAAAGAGCGCAGTGACGAAATTCCAGAAGAGGCGAAGGTGATCATGCGTGAACTGGGTATCGACCCGGATACGTGGGAATACTGATAAGCGGATACAAAAAAGGCACCTTGCGGTGCCTTTTTTTCGGGAAACTTATTTAGCGCCCGGGATGCTGAAACGCTTGTTGAAGCGGTCAACACGGCCACCGGTTGCAACATCACGCTGCTTACCAGTGTAGAACGGGTGGCATTTGCCGCACACGTCCAGGTTCAGATCGTGACCCACGGTAGAGCGGATCTGGATAGAGTTACCGCAAGAGCAGTTTGCAGTAATCATTTCGTATTTCGGGTGAATATCTTTTTTCATGGGAGAACCTCAGTTAAGGCCGCGTCGCTCTTCCAGCCCTAACGCCAGACACCACGCGATGTTGAATGTAAGTTCTTTGGCGTAAAATACACCAAAGGCGGCGAATCATACAGAATTTGACCAACGTATGCAAACTGATCCGCACGCCGCTTTCACTAATGTGTATACTAACGCGCCACTTTTCAAGTCAGGAAGATTCGATGCCCGTCGCTCACGTTGCCCTGCCCGTTCCGCTTCCCCGCACCTTTGACTACCTGCTGCCCGACAGCATGAGCGCCAAAGCGGGCTGTCGCGTGACCGTGCCGTTTGGCAAACAGCAGCGCGTGGGGATCGTGGTGTCCGTCAGCGAACACAGCGAACTGCCGCTTAACGAGCTGAAATCGGTTGTTGAGGTGCTGGACAGCGAGCCGGTTTACTCCACCAGCACCTGGCGACTGCTGCTGTGGGCGGCAGATTATTATCATCATCCGATTGGCGACGTGCTGTTCCATGCCCTGCCCATTATGCTGCGCCAGGGCAAGAGCGCCAGCCACGCGCCAATGTGGTACTGGTTTGCCACCGAGCAGGGCCAGGCTGTGGACATTAACAGCCTGAAGCGCTCGCAGAAACAGCAGCAGGCGCTGGCCGCGCTGCGCCAGGGAAAAATCTGGCGCCATCAGGTCGACGAGCTTGAGGTAAGCGAAACCGCGTTGCAGGCATTAAGGAAGAAAGGGTTGAGCGAGCTGGCCAGTGAAGCCCCTGCCCTTCACGACTGGCGCGACGGCTTTTCCGTCTCGGGCGATCGCCTGCGTCTGAATACCGAGCAGGCCACCGCCGTGGGCGCGATTCACAGCGCCGCCGACCATTTTTCCGCCTGGCTGCTGGCGGGCGTCACCGGCTCCGGTAAAACCGAAGTGTATCTGAGCGTGCTGGAAAACGTGCTCGCGCAGGGCAAACAGGCGCTGGTGATGGTGCCGGAAATCGGCCTGACGCCGCAAACCATCGCGCGTTTCCGTGAACGCTTTAATGCGCCAGTTGAGGTTCTGCACTCCGGCCTGAACGACAGCGAGCGCCTCAGCGCCTGGCTGAAAGCGAAAAACGGCGAAGCGGCGATTGTGATCGGCACCCGTTCATCGCTGTTTACGCCGTTTAAAAATCTCGGCGTTATCGTGATCGATGAAGAGCATGACAGCTCCTATAAACAGCAGGAAGGCTGGCGCTATCACGCCCGCGACTTAGCCGTGTACCGCGCCCACAGCGAACAAATCCCCATTATTCTCGGGTCCGCCACCCCCGCGCTTGAAACGCTGCACAACGTTCGCCAGCGTAAATACCACATGCTGCGCCTGACGCGCCGTGCGGGGAATGCTCGCCCGGCCATTCAGCATGTGCTGGATCTGAAAGGCCAGCAGGTGCAGGCCGGGTTAGCGCCTGCGCTGATTAGCCGCATGCGCCAGCATTTGCAGGCGGGCAACCAGGTGATCCTGTTCCTGAACCGCCGCGGCTTCGCGCCTGCGCTGCTGTGCCACGACTGCGGCTGGATCGCGGAGTGCCCGCGCTGCGATCACTACTACACCTTCCACCAGGCTCAGCGCCATTTACGCTGCCACCACTGCGACAGCCAGCGTCCGGTCCCCCGTCAATGCCCGTCCTGCGGCTCAACGCACATCGTGCCGGTCGGTCTGGGAACGGAACAGCTTGAACAGGCGCTCGCGCCCTTCTTCCCGGACGTGCCCATCTCCCGTATAGACAGGGATACCACCAGCCGTAAAGGGGCGCTGGAGCAGCAGCTGGCGGAAGTGCATCGCGGCGGCGCGCGCATCCTGATTGGTACTCAGATGCTGGCGAAAGGGCACCACTTCCCGGACGTGACGCTGGTCGCCCTGCTGGACGTCGACGGCGCGCTGTTCTCCGCGGATTTTCGCTCCGCCGAGCGTTTCGCCCAGCTTTATACCCAGGTTGCCGGTCGCGCTGGTCGGGCGGGTAAGCAGGGCGAGGTGGTGCTGCAAACGCACCACCCTGAACATCCGCTGCTGCAAACTCTGCTGCACAAAGGCTATGACGCCTTCGCGGACCAGGCGCTGGCCGAACGTCAGACGATGCAGCTTCCCCCGTGGACCAGCCACGTTATCATCCGTGCGGAAGATCATAATAACCAGCAGGCGCCGCTGTTCCTGCAACAGCTGAGAAACCTCCTGCAAGCCAGCCCGCTGGTGGATAATCAGCTGTGGATTTTAGGCCCGGTACCCGCGCTCGCCCCGAAACGCGGGGGCCGTTTCCGCTGGCAACTCTTACTTCAGCACCCCTCGCGTATCCGTTTACAGCAGATCGTCAGCGGCACGCTGGCGCTGATCAATACCCTACCGGAAGCGCGAAAAGTGAAGTGGGTTCTTGACGTCGATCCGATTGAAGGCTGAAGACGGATCGAAAAATTTAATGCGCCTCACACTTTTTATGAAAATTCTGTAACCGATTCCATTAACTATCTGTAAAAATGGTGCTGTCCGCAGTTCGGTGTTCAGGCGAGGAGAAGACGTTGAAGTCCAGGAAAGAGGTTGCCTCGGCGACCATGAAAGACGTTGCCGAGAAAGCACAAGTCTCAACAGCAACCGTGTCCCGCGCATTGATGAACCCTGACAAAGTCTCCCAGGCGACCCGAAACCGGGTTGAAAAGGCGGCGCTTGAGGTCGGTTATTTCCCGCAAGCCATGGGGCGCAACGTTAAACGCAACGAATCCCGCACCATCCTGGTGATCGTGCCGGATATCTGCGATCCCTTCTTCAGCGAAATCATCCGCGGCATTGAGGTCACGGCCGCCGCCCAGGGCTATCTGGTGCTGATTGGCGATTGTGCTCACCAGAACCAGCAGGAAAAAACGTTCATCGACCTGATCATCACCAAGCAGATTGATGGCATGCTGCTGCTTGGCTCACGCCTGCCGTTTGATGCCAGCATTGAAGAACAGCGCAATTTACCGCCGATGGTCATGGCGAACGAATTCGCGCCGGAGCTGGAGCTGCCAACCGTTCATATCGATAACCTCACCGCCGCATTCAACGCCGTGAACTATCTTCAGGAACTGGGGCATAAGCGTATCGGCTGTATCGCCGGACCAGAAGAGATGCCGCTGTGTCATTACCGCTTGCAGGGCTACGTTCAGGCGCTGCGCCGTACCGGGGCTATCGTCGATCCGCACTACATTGCGCGCGGTGATTTCACCTTTGAAGCGGGCGGGCAGGCGCTGGAAAAATTGCTGGCCTTGCCAGAACCGCCCACCGCGGTCTTCTGCCACAGCGACGTGATGGCGCTGGGGGCGTTATCCTACGCCAAACGTCACGGCCTGCGCGTGCCGCAGGACCTGTCGATAATCGGTTTTGATAATATTTCACTTTCGGAGTTTTGCGATCCGCCGCTTTCGACCGTTGCACAGCCGCGGTATGACATCGGCCGTGAAGCGATGCTGCTTTTGCTGGATCAGCTGCACGGTCAATCAGTTAGCAGTGGGTCACGACTACTGGATTGTGAGCTGATTGTGCGCGGCTCTACCCAGGCATTAACTTAAAGTAAATACCTTTCGACACCCTTATCTGGTCAAAGCCCCGTCGCTTAAGTAACATGGCGGGCTGACGAACGAATAAATACAGCGAAACGATAGTGGCACAACGAGATTATGTACGTCGCGGCCAGCCGGCACCTTCGCGACGCAAAAAGAGTAGTTCAAAAAGCAAGCAACGCAGCCTGTCTGCTGTCTCCCCAGCTATGGTCGCCATTGCTGCGGCTGTGCTGGTGGCCTTTATTGGCGGCCTCTACTTCATTACGCATCATAAAAAAGAAGAGTCTGAAGCCCTTCAGGGTAATAAGGTCGTCGGCAACGGCCTGCCGCCGAAGCCTGAAGAGCGCTGGCGCTACATTAAAGAGCTGGAAAGCCGCCAGCCTGGCGTACGTGCGCCTACCGAGCCTTCTGCCGGGGGTGAAGTAAAGAATGCCGATCAGCTGACGGACGAACAGCGTCAATTGCTCGCTCAGATGCAGGCGGACATGCGCCAGCAGCCTACGCAGCTGAACGAAGTACCGTGGAACGAACAAACCCCGGCGCAGCGTCAGCAAACGTTGCAGCGCCAGCGTCAGGCTCAGCAGCAAACGCAACAGCAGCAGTGGACGCAGACGCAGCCGGTACAGCAGCCGCGTACACAACCGCAGCAGCAGACGCGTACCGTACAAACTCAGCCTGTCCAGCAGCAACCGAAGGCGCAGCCGCAGAAGCAAACGGCACAGCCGTATCAGGATCTGTTGCAGACGCCTGCGCATACCACTGCGCAACAGCCAAAAACGCAGCAGGCTGCGCCGGTCACCAAAGAGACCGAGGCACCGAAGCAGACGGCTGAGAAAAAAGATGAACGCCGCTGGATGGTTCAGTGCGGTTCGTTTAAAGGCGCCGAACAGGCAGAAACGGTGCGTGCTCAGCTGGCATTTGAAGGATTTGACTCTCGCATTACCACCAACAACGGCTGGAATCGCGTAGTGATTGGACCGGTCAAAGGCAAAGAAAACGCAGACGGCACCATTTCCCGTTTGAAAGTGGCTGGCCACACAAACTGCATTCGACTCGCCTCCGGGGGTTGAAACCCCCAAAATCCCCCCCATCTATCATTTAATTCAGCCCTGAGCACAGGCTCAGGGCTTCTGTTTCCCGAATCTGTAACCAGGGGGTCTGCTCGTGACAACAATAGTAAGTGTACGCCGTAACGGCCAGGTGGTAATTGCCGGTGATGGCCAGGCCACGCTGGGTAATACCGTCATGAAAGGCAACGTGAAGAAAGTACGTCGTCTTTATAACGACAAAGTGATCGCCGGTTTCGCAGGCGGCACGGCTGATGCCTTCACGCTGTTTGAACTGTTTGAACGCAAACTGGAAATGCATCAGGGTCATCTGGTGAAAGCCGCCGTTGAGCTGGCAAAAGACTGGCGTACCGACCGCATGCTGCGCAAGCTCGAAGCGCTGCTGGCCGTGGCTGACGAAAACGCCTCGCTGATCATCACCGGTAACGGCGACGTGGTTCAGCCTGAAAACGACCTGATTGCCATCGGCTCTGGCGGCCCGTACGCCCAGGCCGCAGCCCGTGCGCTGTTGGAAAATACCGACATGAACGCGCGCGATATCGCGGTGAAAGCGTTGGATATTGCAGGTGATATCTGCATCTATACCAACCACAATCACACCATCGAAGAATTACCGTCTAAAGCGTAAGGATCGCCCATGTCTGAAATGACCCCACGCGAAATTGTCAGCGAACTGAACAAACACATTATCGGCCAGGACGACGCCAAGCGCTCCGTGGCTATCGCACTGCGTAACCGCTGGCGTCGCATGCAGCTCGACGAAGAGCTTCGCCACGAAGTGACGCCAAAAAATATTCTGATGATCGGCCCGACCGGTGTGGGTAAAACCGAAATCGCCCGTCGTCTGGCCAAACTGGCTAACGCGCCGTTCATCAAAGTTGAAGCCACCAAGTTCACCGAAGTGGGCTATGTGGGTAAAGAAGTGGACTCCATCATCCGCGACCTGACCGACTCGGCGATTAAGATGGTGCGTGTCCAGGCAATTGAGAAAAACCGCTATCGCGCCGAAGAGATGGCCGAAGAGCGTATTCTCGACGTGCTGATCCCACCGGCAAAAAACAACTGGGGACAGGCTGAACAGCAGCCTGAACCTTCTGCTGCGCGTCAGGCATTCCGCAAAAAACTGCGCGAAGGCGAGCTGGACGACAAAGAGATTGAGATCGATCTCGCTGCCGCGCCAATGGGCGTGGAAATTATGGCACCTCCGGGCATGGAAGAGATGACCAGCCAGTTGCAGTCCATGTTCCAGAACCTGGGCGGGCAGAAGCAGAAAGCGCGTAAGCTGAAAATCAAAGACGCGATGAAGCTGCTGATTGAAGAAGAAGCCGCGAAGCTGGTTAACCCGGAAGAGCTGAAACAGGATGCTATCGACGCGGTTGAGCAGCACGGTATCGTGTTTATCGACGAAATCGACAAGATCTGTAAGCGCGGCAACGCGTCCGGCCCGGATGTCTCACGCGAAGGCGTTCAGCGCGACCTGCTGCCGCTGGTGGAAGGTTGCACCGTCTCCACCAAGCACGGCATGGTTAAAACTGACCACATTCTGTTTATCGCCTCCGGTGCGTTCCAGATTGCCAGCCCGTCTGACCTGATCCCGGAACTTCAGGGACGTCTGCCAATCCGCGTCGAGTTGCAGGCGCTGACCACCGAAGATTTCGAACGTATCCTGACTGAGCCAAACGCTTCTGTGACCGTACAGTATAAAGCGCTGATGGCGACCGAAGGCGTGAACATTGAATTTACCGATGACGGTATCAAGCGCATCGCCCAGGCCGCGTGGCAGGTCAACGAAACCACCGAGAACATCGGTGCGCGTCGTCTGCACACCGTGCTGGAACGCCTGATGGAAGACATCTCTTATGATGCGAGCGACCTTAACGGTCAAAGCATTACCATTGACGCAGACTATGTGGGCAAACACCTGGATGCGTTAGTGGCAGATGAAGATCTGAGCCGTTTTATTCTATAATCGCGTTCAATGCATTTTCATCACTGTTGATGGGGGCTATGGCCCCCATTTTTATTGGCTAAATAACTATGACTGATATCAGCCGTACACAGGCGTGGCTCGAAAGTCTGCGTCCTAAAACGCTTCCTCTGGCTTTTGCCGCCATTATCGTCGGTACCACGCTTGCCTGGTGGCAGGGTCATTTCGATCCTCTGGTAGCAGGTCTGGCGCTTGTCACCGCCGGGCTGCTGCAAATCCTCTCTAATCTCGCCAATGATTACGGCGATGCGGTAAAAGGCAGCGACAAGCCTGACCGCATCGGGCCGCTGCGCGGCATGCAAAAAGGGGTGATTACCCAGGCACAGATGAAGCGGGCGCTGATTATCACCGTGGTGTTGATTTGCCTGTCCGGGCTGGCGCTGGTGACGGTCGCCTCGAAAACCACCAGTGATTTCATTGGCTTCCTGGTGCTGGGCTTGCTCGCCATTATTGCAGCCATTACCTATACCGTCGGGACGCGTCCTTACGGGTATATTGGTCTGGGCGACATCTCCGTGCTGGTGTTCTTCGGCTGGCTGAGCGTGATGGGAAGCTGGTACTTACAGGCGCACACGGTGATCCCTGCCCTGTTCCTGCCGGCGACCGCCTGTGGTCTGCTGGCGACGGCGGTGCTGAATATCAATAATCTGCGCGACATCGACAGCGACCGCGAGAACGGTAAAAACACGCTGGCCGTGCGTCTGGGTCCGGTGAATGCACGCCGCTATCACGCCTGCCTGCTCATCGGCGCGCTGGTCTGCCTGGCGCTGTTCAATCTGATTTCGCTGCACAGCCTCTGGGGCTGGCTGTTTGTGCTCGCCGCACCGCTGCTGATTAAGCAGGCCCGCTACGTCATGCGTGAACTCAGCCCGGCCGCCATGCCACCGATGCTGGAACGTACGGTAAAAGGCGCGCTGTTGACTAACCTGCTGTTCGTCATCGGGATTGTCTTAAGCCAGACGCTGAGTTAGCTGATAAATATCAATTAACAATTGATGATTTTGCCAACAACGCATTTCGCACGATATACTGAACACATTCGCAGCAACAGAGCGTTAAACCTATGAAATACGATACCTCCGAGCTTTGTGACATCTACCAGGAAGATGTCAACGTCGTTGAACCCCTGTTCTCCAACTTTGGTGGACGGTCGTCGTTTGGCGGACAAATCATCACGGTGAAATGTTTCGAGGACAACGGGTTGCTGTACGATCTGCTCGAAGAGAACGGTCGTGGTCGCGTCCTGCTGGTGGATGGTGGCGGTTCCGTGCGCCGTGCATTGATTGATGCTGAACTGGCGGGAATTGCCGTCCAGAACGAGTGGGAAGGCATTGTGGTGTACGGTTCCGTGCGTCAGGTGGACGATCTCGAAGACCTGGATATCGGGATTCAGGCCATCGCGGCCATACCGGTAGGCGCAGCGGGCGACGGCATCGGCGAAAGCGACGTGCGCGTCAATTTCGGCGGCGTGACCTTCTTCTCGGGCGACCACCTTTATGCTGACAATACCGGCATTATCCTTTCTGAGGATGCGCTGGATATTGAGTAGTTAATCGGTAAGCGAGATGCATAAAAAAACCGCCAACAGCAATGTGGCGGTTTTTTTTGTCCCTCGGGATTCGCGGTCCGTTGGGACGTCTTACAGACTAACACCAAGGAACTTCATCATACTCTCGCCCAAACCTTGGGCAACCCTTCGTAACCTTTATAAAATCCTAATTGTTTGTGAATACCTTAACTACCTGGTTGATGCTCATTATGATACCGCGTCCCTTTCCGCCATCTCGCAAATGGGCATCGGTCCAGGGAAAGGTGTATTCACTACCGTAAAGCAGGCTAACATCAAGGCTTGTGTCCACCGACTTATCACCGGTGGTGAACGGTGGAGCGGTAAGCAGCAGGGACCGCATAATGAAACGCTATTTATGTATCGCGTTCATTGTCGCCAGCGTACTCGTTGTAAAGAGCGATGAACCTGTTGGGTTTGTTGCTTTTGCTACGACAGCGCAGGACAAGTAGCGTTAAGGCCGCCCGGGGCGGCCTTTTTTATGGTTTGATATCGGTTAGCGAAAACCATAAAAAAGCCGGGTGGCGGCTTCGCCTTACCCGGCCTGTTCAATGCATTCCCTAAGGAAATCAAACTTCTTCCATACGTCCCAGCAGCGCCTGCAAGCGTTCCTGCCAGCCGTTCTGCTGTTCGCGCAGCTGGTTGTTTTCGCGCTCCAGTTCTTCACGGCTGTGTTGAGCATTCTGAACTTCCTGTGACAGGGAGTTGTTCTTTTCTTTCAGCTCTTCAATTTCCATTTGCAGCAGCGTGATGGTGTCAATCGCCTGCTGTACTTTCGATTCCAGTTTCTCAAACACTTCTAAAGACATGATCCTACCTCTCCTGAATTGCAAGGCGACGCTTTAACATAAACGCGCACAACATATGTTCCGATTGTATGGAGCGCCGTCGCCCCTGTCCAGCGGCATGCCACGCAGATCGCGGTTTGCAACACTTTTCGGCCTCGTCCTGGTGCGTTCGCCGCATATACCCCTAAGTTGTTAACCCATAAGTTAAAGAAATGATTCAGCCCATAATCATTATCTGATGCAAAAACGCGCTTTATGGCGCGAAAACGCTCATTTTATTGACGCAGACCACACATTTAGATTTCGATATTTCTCGTTTGTGCTCGTTAACGATAAATTAACACTATGTCTACAGGGCATCGTGACTGTCACTGGCGGTCACGCAAACAATAAACATTACTCTTTTGCAGGATTCCGATTATGAGTCAGACATCAACCTTAAAAGGCCAGTGTATTGCCGAGTTCCTGGGTACCGGGTTGTTGATATTCTTCGGAGTAGGCTGTGTCGCAGCACTGAAAGTGGCGGGTGCCAGTTTTGGTCAGTGGGAAATCAGTATTATCTGGGGTCTGGGCGTGGCGATGGCCATCTACCTGACCGCAGGGGTTTCCGGTGCACATCTTAACCCGGCGGTGACCATCGCGTTGTGGCTATTCGCGTGTTTTGACGGACGCAAAGTTGTTCCTTTCATCATTTCGCAATTTGCCGGCGCCTTTTGCGCAGCGGCGTTAGTTTACGGGCTTTATTACAATCTTTTCATCGACTTCGAACAGACGCATCATATGGTGCGTGGCAGTGTCGAAAGTCTGGATCTGGCAGGCATTTTCTCAACGTATCCGAATCCGCATATCAATTTTGTGCAGGCGTTCGCGGTTGAGATGGTGATTACCGCTATTCTGATGGGCGTCATCATGGCGCTGGGCGACGACGGAAACGGCATTCCGCGCGGCCCGCTGGCGCCACTTTTGATTGGCCTTCTGATTGCGGTAATTGGCGCATCCATGGGTCCGCTGACCGGCTTTGCGATGAATCCGGCGCGTGACCTGGGTCCAAAAACCTTCGCCTTCTTTGCGGGATGGGGCGATGTCGCCTTCACGGGCGGCAAAGACATTCCTTACTTCCTGGTTCCGCTGTTCGGGCCAATCGTAGGGGCGGCGCTGGGCGCATTCGGCTATCGCAAATTAATTGGTCGCCACTTACCGTGCGACACCTGTGTGGAAGAGGAGAAAGAGACGGCTTCCACCACACAACAAAAAGCTTCGCTGTAATCTGACTACGGGACACATACCATGACCGAAAAAAAATATATCGTTGCGCTCGACCAGGGCACCACCAGCTCCCGCGCTGTCGTAATGGATCATGACGCGAACATTGTCAGCGTGTCTCAACGCGAATTTGAGCAAATTTACCCGCGTCCAGGCTGGGTAGAACACGACCCGATGGAGATCTGGGCGTCGCAAAGCTCCACGCTGGTGGAAGTGCTGGCGAAAGCCGACATCAGTTCTGACCAGATTGCCGCTATCGGTATCACCAACCAGCGTGAAACGACTGTGGTCTGGGAGCGCGAAACCGGTAAGCCCATCTACAACGCCATTGTCTGGCAGTGCCGTCGTACGTCAGAGATCTGCGAACAGTTGAAGCGCGAAGGAATGGAAGAGTACGTGCGCAGCGCCACCGGCCTGGTGGTTGACCCCTATTTCTCCGGCACCAAAGTGAAGTGGATCCTCGACCACGTGGAAGGTTCACGCGAGCGCGCACGACGTGGCGAGCTACTGTTCGGCACCGTCGATACCTGGCTTATCTGGAAGATGACTCAGGGACGCGTTCACGTCACCGACTACACCAACGCCTCGCGCACCATGCTGTTCAACATCAACACCCTTGAGTGGGATGACAAGATGCTGGACGCGCTGGACATTCCGCGCGCGATGCTGCCAGAAGTCCGTAAGTCTTCAGAAGTGTACGGCCAGACCAACATTGGCGGTAAAGGTGGCACCCGTATTCCTATCGCCGGTATCGCCGGTGACCAGCAGGCGGCCCTGTTCGGCCAGCTGTGCGTCAAGGAAGGGATGGCGAAGAACACCTACGGCACCGGTTGTTTTATGCTGATGAACACCGGCGAGAAAGCGGTGAAATCAGAAAACGGTCTGCTGACCACCATCGCCTGCGGCCCGCGCGGCGAAGTGAACTATGCCCTGGAAGGCGCGGTATTCATGGCGGGTGCCTCCATTCAGTGGCTGCGCGACGAGATGAAGCTGATCAGCGACGCGTTTGACTCCGAATACTTCGCGACCAAAGTGAAAGACACCAACGGCGTGTACGTGGTGCCAGCGTTCACCGGTCTGGGCGCACCGTACTGGGATCCGTATGCCCGCGGCGCGATTTTCGGCCTGACGCGCGGCGTGAACTCAAACCACATCATTCGCGCGACGCTGGAATCCATCGCCTACCAGACGCGCGACGTGCTGGAAGCGATGCAGGCTGACTCCGGCATTCGTCTGCACGCCCTGCGCGTGGACGGCGGTGCGGTAGCCAACAACTTCCTGATGCAGTTCCAGTCCGACATTCTGGGCACCCGCGTTGAACGTCCTGAGGTGCGAGAAGTGACGGCGCTGGGCGCGGCGTATCTGGCAGGTCTGGCGGTTGGCTTCTGGCAAAACCTCGACGAGCTTCAGGAAAAAGCGGTTATCGAACGCGAATTCCGTCCTGGCATCGAAACCACCGAGCGCAACTACCGCTACAGCGGCTGGAAGAAAGCGGTGAAACGTGCCCTGGCGTGGGAAGAGCACGACGAGTAAACCTATATTCCCTCTCCCCTGGGAGAGGGTTAGGGTGAGGGGCTCCGACCGCACCGGTCCCTTCGCCCCTCCCCACTCTGTGATAAACTTCGTGCAATTCCTTTTGATTGTACGAGTACCTCATGAAACGTGAACTTGCTATCGAGTTTTCCCGCGTCACCGAAGCTGCCGCCCTCGCAGGCTACAAGTGGCTGGGCCGTGGCGACAAAAATACCGCAGATGGTGCAGCCGTCCACGCCATGCGCATTGTGCTTAATCAGGTCAATATCGATGGCACTATCGTCATTGGCGAAGGCGAAATCGACGAAGCGCCGATGCTCTACATCGGTGAAAAAGTCGGGACGGGCAAAGGCGATGCCGTGGATATCGCGGTCGACCCGATTGAAGGCACGCGCATGACGGCGATGGGCCAGGCCAACGCGCTGGCGGTACTGGCGGTGGGCGATAAGGGCTGCTTCCTCAACGCGCCCGATATGTACATGGAAAAACTGATCGTCGGTCCTGGTGCTAAAGGCGCTATCGACCTTAGCCTGCCGCTGGACGCCAACCTGCGCAATATCGCTGCGGCGCTGGATAAAGCGCTCAGCGAACTCACCGTGACCATTCTGGCGAAACCGCGCCACGACGCCACCATTGCGTACCTGCAAGCGCTCGGCGTACGCGTGTTTGCTATTCCGGATGGCGACGTTGCCGCCTCTATTCTGACCTGCATGCCTGACAGCGAAGTCGACGTGCTTTACGGCATCGGCGGCGCGCCGGAGGGTGTGGTCTCTGCGGCAGTGATCCGCGCGCTGGACGGCGATATGCAGGCGCGTTTGCTGCCACGCCATGAGGTCAAAGGCGACAGCGACGAGAACCTTCGCATTGGAGCAGACGAACTGGCGCGCTGCGCGGCGATGGGCATCGAGGCCAATAAAGTGCTCGCGCTGAACGAGATGGCCCGCAGCGATAACGTGGTCTTCTCCGCAACCGGCATCACCAAAGGCGATCTGCTGGACGGCATCACCCGCAAGGGCAACATGGCCACCACTGAAACCCTGCTGATCCGCGGTAAATCCCGCACCATTCGTCGCATTAAGTCCATTCATTATCTCGATCGTAAAGATCCGGACGTACAGACGCACATTCTGTAAAACCGTTTGATCGATAGAGCTTTCCGGCCCGAATGGGCTGGAAATGTTTCCCGCAAGTACGGAAGATAGAAGAGAGAAACAGCACAGGAGAAGATCATGGCGGACTGGGTAACAGGTAAAGTCACAAAGGTACAGTTCTGGACCGATGCGCTATTTAGCCTCACGCTGCACGCTCCCGTTCATCCGTTTACTGCCGGGCAGTTTGCCAAACTCGGGCTGGATATCGACGGTGAACGCGTACAGCGCGCCTACTCTTACGTTAATGCGCCTGATAACCCGGACCTTGAGTTCTATCTGGTCACCGTCCCGGACGGTAAGCTCAGCCCGCGCCTCGCCGCGCTGAAGCCGGGCGATGACGTGCAGATTGTCTCCGACGCGGCGGGGTTCTTCGTGCTGGATGAAATCCCCGACTGTGACACGCTCTGGATGCTGGCGACCGGCACGGCCATCGGCCCGTATCTCTCCATTCTGCAATACGGCAAAAATCTGGAGCGCTTTAAAAATATCGTGCTGGTTCACGCCGCGCGCTACGCCGCAGACCTGAGCTATTTGCCGCAGATGCAGGCGCTGGAACAGCGATATGGCGGGAAGTTAAAAATTCAGACGGTGGTCAGCCGCGAAACCGCAGCCGGCTCGTTAACCGGTCGCGTTCCGGCGTTGATTGAAAGCGGCGCGCTGGAAGAAGCGGTGGGTTTACCGATGAATACCGAAACCAGCCATGTGATGCTGTGCGGTAACCCGCAGATGGTACGCGATACGCAGCAGTTGCTGAAGGATACCCGGCAGATGACGAAGCACCTTCGCCGCCGGCCGGGCCACATGACCGCCGAACACTACTGGTGATCAGCGGTACTTCACCTCAAGGGTATCTTTTCCATATTTGTTCTCGCTCTGGGTGCCGATAAACGCGCCCAGTTCGACAACCATCATTACAAAGATAACCGTCGGCAGCAGTCTGCCCACCACCCATGGGAGGATTGAGGGCAGCATTGACCAGTTCCCCGCCACCAGCATCCACGCCAGAATAATCAGGAAAGCCCATGCGCCGGAGCGGCCACGATCGTGCAGACGTTTCACCACTACGGCAGCGGTTGGCCACAGTAAACAGACCAGCGCAAATGCCGCCGTTTGCGTGCTCAGCCATGCGTTGTAGGCAACAAAAAACAGAAGCAGCATGGCGACAACCCACGTTGCAATCCAGATCCAGAAGTCACGGCGTCCAATACGCCCTTTGAATGAAAACAGCCACTGCTGTATGGTCATGTAAGGTTCCTTATTATTGTTTAGCCCGCATTTTACCCTGGAGTTGTGACCTTTTGACAAGCCGACCAGATATCGTTTTAATCATGGGCAATGACGGCCAGGGGCAATGTTGATGAAAAGTTCGGCACACTCTCTTTATTTGTGTTTAGCGATGCTGAGCGCCAGTTTTTCCCTGTATGCCGCGGAAACGGCTTCCCCGGTCACCGCCCCCTATCTTCTGGCGGGCGCCCCCTCTTTCGATCAATCTATCAGCCAGTTCCGCGAAGCCTTCAACAAAGAAAACCCCTCACTTCCGCTGGGAGAGTTCCGTGCGATTGACAGCGCCCGCGATACGCCGACCCTGACCCGCGCGGCCAGCAAAATTAACGAGAATCTGTATGCCTCTACCGCCCTTGAGCGCGGAACGTTAAAAATCAAAAGTATGCAGATCACCTGGCTGCCGATTCAGGGGCCAGAGCAGAAAGCGGCGAAAGCGAAAGCGCTGGAGTACATGAGCGCTATTCTGCGCGCCTTTACCCCCACCTTCACGAAAGCGCAAAGCCAGCAAAAGCTGCAAAAACTGCTTACCGCCGGGAAAAACAAACGCTATTACGCCGATACGGAAGGTGCCGTTCGCTATGTCGTCGCAGATAACGGCGAAAAGGGGCTGACCTTCGCGGTTGAACCGATTAAGCTGGCCCTATCAGACGCACTCGAGGGGGCGAATTAATGACAAAAAGCAAAGCCTTTCGAGGGAAAATCTCTATACTGATTCACAGACCATGCTGCCCGACAGGGCGGCCATATTCCTTAATTCGCTTATTGAGCGTGGAGAATTGAAATGCGACATCCTTTAGTGATGGGTAACTGGAAACTGAACGGCAGCCGCCACATGGTAAACGAACTGGTTGCTAACCTGCGTAAAGAGCTGGCTGGCGTGACCGGCTGCGCTGTTGCTATCGCTCCGCCGGATATGTACCTGGATCTGGCTAAACGTGCCGCTGACGGCAGCCACATCATTCTGGGCGCGCAGAACGTTGACGTTAACCTGTCTGGCGCGTTCACCGGTGAAACCTCCGCTGAAATGCTGAAAGATATCGGCGCGAAATACATCATCATCGGCCACTCCGAGCGTCGCACCTATCACAAAGAATCCGATGAGTTCATCGCGAAGAAATTCGCTGTGCTGAAAGAGCAGGGTCTGATCCCGGTTCTGTGCATCGGTGAAACCGAAGCAGAAAACGAAGCAGGCAAAACCGAAGAAGTGTGCGCACGTCAGATCGACGCTGTGCTGAAAACCCAGGGCGCGGCAGCGTTCGAAGGCGCGGTTATCGCTTACGAGCCAGTCTGGGCGATCGGTACCGGCAAATCTGCAACTCCAGCGCAGGCACAGGCGGTGCACAAGTTCATCCGTGACCACATTGCAAAAGCAGACGCGAAAGTGGCTGAGCAGGTCATCATCCAGTACGGCGGTTCCGTTAACGCATCAAACGCAGCTGAGCTGTTCACCCAGCCAGACATCGATGGCGCACTGGTTGGCGGCGCATCCCTGAAAGCAGACGCTTTCGCGGTGATCGTTAAAGCGGCAGAAGCGGCTAAGCAGGCGTAATCGCCTTTGTGGCGGGTGGCGCTTCGCTAACCCGCCCTACAAACGACCTAACACGCTAAACCACAAATAATCCAGCGGCAGCAGCACCAGATACGTCGCAATCGCCAGCGCCAGACAAAGCAGCATCCCCGCCTTCGCAGGCACTTTCCCTAAGCCCATCGCCACTACAATCGGCGACGCCTGATACGGCAGCAGCGGCGTGGAATACCCCAGCACCTGAATCATGATCACCGACAGCAGCGGGAAGCCGGTCGCGTCGGAGAAGCTCTGCGCCAGCGTGGTGTACAGCGCAGGAACGCCGTTGGCGGTCATAATGAAGTTGAGCGCCGTGGTGATCCCCGTCAGCGCCAGGAAGCTGGTAAACGGGCGGT
Organism: Enterobacter cloacae complex sp. 397G4; assembly: GCF_050031515.1. NCBI lineage: Bacteria > Pseudomonadati > Pseudomonadota > Gammaproteobacteria > Enterobacterales > Enterobacteriaceae > Enterobacter > Enterobacter cloacae complex sp. 397G4. The sequence continues at coordinate 4,784,361 of NZ_JBLGWE010000001.1, forward strand.
CTGCATCCAGCGGCATGATATGGAGCAACGCCTCGCCTACGGCCGCACCGATACCGGTCTGCGTCACCGTAATGGCCAGCCCGAGTATACCCGCGACGTAAATACAGGTGCGCATATTCACCCCCGCCGAGAACTCTTCCCCGGTGATAAAACCGATGCGCGGCAGCATAACGATGACCGAGGCCGCCAGCCCCGTCCACGCTGGCCCAACGCCGTGCCAGCTCTCCGTCACCCACATCGTCAACACCACCGCCAGCAGCCAGGCGAGCCGTTTTTCGTCACGCCCCATCGGTTCCGATGGCGTGAGATCCTTCGCCGGTTTCGGGTTGCCGGGGAACAGCCAGCAGATCAGGCCAATCAGAATCAGGCCTTTGAGAATACCCAGCACCGGGGTGTGCAGCAGCAGATACGGGACATAGTTGAGGTGGATACCGTATGAGCCTTCCGCCGCGCCGCTCATCACCAGGTTGGGCACGTTGGCGGGCAAAATAGTGGCCGAGAGCTGGAAGGTGCCGAACCCGACCGCCAGCGCCAGGCCAAACCAGGCCCGCGAGCCATCAGGGATGCCGGCCCGCTTCGCCATCGCGGCGACAATCGGCATCAGCAGCGCAATACGTCCCATGTTCGACGGCATCACGAATGCCAGGGCATAGCTCAGCAGCACAACGCTTGCCACCATCAGCACCCAGGAGTCGGTAAGCTTTGCCGACAGCGCCCGGGCGGCCCTGTCCGCCAGGCCGGTTTTCCGAATCGCCACGCCCAGCACAAAGCCGCTGAACACCAGCCAGAAGGCAGACGAGGCGAAGCCGCCGAAGATCACTTCCGGCGGGGCGATTCTGGCGGTCATCGCCGCCGTGAAAAACAACAGCGCGGTGATAAATTCCGGCAACAGCGACGTCGCCCACAGCACGATGGTGACGCCGACGATCAGCGAGGGAAGCAGCAGAGGATGCGTTAACCAGAGCGACATACCTGTCTCCTGTAGAATTTTTCAGCAAGTCTACGGCGACAGGCAGGGCGAGTAAACGCTATTTATGGTGGGGTCACTTCAGGATATCGCATTGATGATCCTGCAATTCCTCAGCCGACGCGCGGTTAAAGGTAAGCAGGTTACGCTCTGTCGCCAGCAATACAAACGAGCCGTCCGACTGCTGTGCCATCGCCAGCGCGAAGCGTCCCATATGATCGCGGGCTTCCGGCAGCTCTTCCGCCAGCATCATAAACGGGCTGCGCTGCACCAGTTCGTTCTCCGTCACCCGACGGGCAAGGTATTCATGCCCTTCCAGCCCGCCCGGAAGCGGTAACCACTGGGTGCTGATTTGCCCCTGCGACGCGTTCAGCTTCTCGCGCACGTCTGGGCGCAGACAGGAGATGTGGATATGAAAATGGTTTTGCGTGCGCCCGGTCGGGGAGTTGATGGTCAGCGAAACGGCGCTGTCAGGCACGTCGGCCCCCCGTTTCATACTCATAAAATGGCGAGACTGCCATGCCAGCCAGAAGAAATTCGGTGTCTGCGGCTCAGTCAGCAGCGGGCTTTCGGTGCCGTTGATACGGTACGTGGGCATCAGCAGGTATTGCAGCGGCCCGTTGCGGTCCTTGAACACCACGTAGCCCGCATCTGGCTTCACCTGCGCACACGGTGCCGGGTTACGGTTATGCAGCTGGTTGGGCACACACTGGTCGAGAACGATATGACGCAACGCATTCGGATTACCCGCTTTCATCCAGTACACGCCCCCTGCGGCAAGGGCGATAACGATCAGAATCAGTAAGATAATTTTTTTCACAACGCGTTCCCTGTTTTCAATAGAGGCAAAAGAGTAACGCAAAATGATGACCAAATAAAAAACCCGGCGGATTTCTCACACCGGGTTACCGTGTCGTTCTTTGTAAAACGCTTAGCGCTTGCTGATCTGGTCGAAGGTGCCGCCGTTAGAGAAGTGCTCTTTCTGCGCTTTGGTCCAGCCGCCAAAAACCTCATCAATAGTGAACAGCTTCAGTTTCGGGAAGGCGTTTTCGTATTTCTTCGCGACAGCCTCATCGCGTGGGCGGTAGAAGTTTTTCGCCGCAATTTCCTGCCCTTCAGGTGAGTAGAGGTACTTCAGGTAGGCTTCCGCCACCGCTTTGGTGCCCTTCTTATCAACAACCTTATCGACGACGGAGACGGTCGGCTCAGCGAGGATGGATTCGCTCGGGGTGACGATCTCGAACTTGTCTTTACCCAGCTCGTTGGTCGCCAGCAGGGCTTCGTTTTCCCAGGCGATCAGCACGTCGCCAATGCCGCGTTCGACGAAGGTGTTGGTTGCGCCGCGCGCGCCGGAGTCCAGCACTTCGACGTTTTTAAACAGTGCTTTGACGAAGTCCTGTGCTTTGGCCTGATCGCCGTTGTTGTGGTGCAGCGCGTAGCCCCAGGCTGCCAGATAGTTCCAGCGTGCGCCGCCGGAGCTTTTTGGGTTCGGGGTAATGACAGACACGCCTGGCTTAATCAGGTCGTTCCAGTCCTTAATCTGTTTCGGGTTGCCTTTACGCACCAGGAAAACAATGGTCGAGGTGTATGGCGCGGAGTTATCCGGCAGGCGTTTGATCCAGTTTTTGTCGATACGGCCACGCTCGGCGATAGCGTCAACATCGTAGGCCAGCGCCAGGGTCACCACGTCGGCTTCAATACCGTTGATGACGGAGGTCGCCTGCTTGCCAGAACCACCGTGAGACTGGCGAACCACCACGTTATCGCCGGTTTCCTGTTTCCAGTGCGCCGCGAAAGCTTTGTTGTACTGGTCGTACAGTTCACGCGTCGGATCGTACGACACGTTCAGTAACTGAATGTCCTTTGCCAGAACGCTGGTCGATGCCAGCAATAATGTTAACCCCACGCCCCATTTATTCATCGCCCAGCTCTCTTGTGTAGTGTTTTGATGAATGCAGCGTGCCAGAAAGCTAACCGATGATTAAAGAATAAAAAAAGATTGGCTATAACGTAGTGGAATAAAAAAGCGTGCACGCATAAAAAAGCCGGGTGGCGGCTACGCCTTACCCGGCCTACGAATCGTGCTTTTGTAGGCCCGGTAAGCGCAGCGCCACCGGGCAACAGAGTCAATCAATCAGTACAGTTTTTTCGCGCAGTCCAGCCAGTCACCTTTGAACGGACGCTTCATGTTTTCAATGGCGTCGATGATGTCATGGTGAACCAGTTTCTCGTTCTGAATACCGACGCAGCGGCCGCCGTGGCCCTGAAGCAGTAGCTCGATCGCGTACGCGCCCATGCGGGACGCCAGGATACGGTCGTACGGGCCTGGGGAACCACCACGCTGAATGTGACCCAGAACGGTCGCGCGGGTTTCGCGTTTGGTTTCGGTTTCGATGTACTTCGCCAGCTCGTCAACGTCACAGATGTGCTCGGTGATAGCAACGATGGCGTGTTTCTTACCTTTCGCGATACCGGCTTTGATTTCAGCGACCAGATCTTCACGGCTAAATTCCACTTCCGGCACCACCACGAACTCACAGCCACCGGCAATTGCCGCCGCCAGAGTCAGGTCACCGCAGTAACGGCCCATCACTTCAACAATAGAAATACGCTGGTGAGAGGAAGAGGTGTCACGCAGGCGGTCAATCGCTTCCACAACGGTACCCAGCGCGGTGAAGTAACCGATGGTGTAGTCGGTGCCTTTGATGTCATTGTCGATGGTGCCAGGCAGGCCGATGCACGGGAAGCCCATTTCAGTCAGACGTTTTGCACCCATGTAGGAGCCGTCGCCGCCGATAACCACCAGCGCATCCAGACCCCGTTTTTTCATGTTTTCGATAGCCACTTCACGGATGTGTTCGTCACGGAATTCCGGGAAGCGTGCAGAACCGAGGAAAGTACCGCCACGGTTGATCATGTCAGACACGCTGTAGCGGTCGAGCTGAACCATGCGGTCTTCATACAGACCCAGGTAACCGTCATAGATACCAAAAACTTCCAGACCTTCCGTCAGCGCTGCACGGACAACCCCACGGATTGCCGCGTTCATGCCCGGCGCATCACCGCCGCTTGTCAACACACCGATTTTCTTAATCATGACTACCTCTGAACTTAGGAATGCAAAATTGAAATCTGCTGCCGGAAGAAACTGTTCAACCGTCGAATACTGCAAATAGTATATCAATCCCTTCCAGCTGAATTGATTCAGGTCAGGCCATATGGTGGTAATTTATCCACAAAATGCTGCTCTGGCTCACTTTTTTACAACGAATTACGAAAGCTCAAAACGCCCTGGGTACGACAGAGCACGGATCCTGATGAATAATGACGTCTGACCCAGGGAAACGCTGCAAAATCGCCTGCTCCACCTGTTCAGCGACCATATGCGCCTGAACCAGTGGCAGGTTGTCTTCCATTTCCAAATGAATCTGAATAAAGCGGGTCGGCCCTGACTGCCGCGTACGAAGATCGTGAGCACCACTGACGCCAGGCCAGTTGGTCACAATGGCATAAATTTCATCACGTTCTGCATCCGGAAGCGCACGGTCAAGAAGCGACTGTACCGCTTCATACCCCATCCGCAAGGCGCTGTATAAAATATAGATCCCTATCCCTAACGCAAACAACGCATCGGCCCGATGCCAGCCATACCAGGCCAGACCAAGCGCAATAAGAATAGCCCCATTCATCATAACATCAGACTGATAATGAAGCATATCGGCCCGTACAGCCTGGCTTTGTGTTTTGCGTACAACCCAGCGCTGGAACGTTACAAGAACAAGTGTGCTTATAAGTGCAACTACCGTTACGACCACGCCAACGCCCGGATCGTTCATCGGAGAAGGCGAAATAAGATGCTGAATACCGGTCAAAAACAGGAAAAGCGCAGAGCCCGAAATAAACATGCTTTGTGCCAGCGCGGCCAGCGATTCCGCTTTGCCGTGGCCAAACGTATGCTCTTCATCCGCCGGTTGCAGCGAGTAGCGCACCACCAGCAGGTTGGTCAGCGAGGCGGCAATATCCACCAGTGAATCCACCAGTGCCGCCAGAATACTGACCGACCCGGTGTACCACCACGCGAAAATTTTAATGATCAGCAAACACGACGCCATCACCGTCGCGGCTATTGCGGCCCGGCTTACCAGCCGTCCATAGGATTGATTCATAAACACTCCTGTCATGCCATGGCGCTAGTATAACGGATGGTGGTGGAGTGAAAGGATGAATAAAGCGTTAACAAACCTGAACAATGGGCAAAAAAAACCCCCACATCATGTGGGGGAAGACAGGGATGGTGTCTATGGCAAGGAAAACAGGGTTTACTGGTTACTACGGGTACTGCTATTGCTACTGAAAAGCGTCATATCTGAGCTTCGCTGCATCCGTGCAACCTCACGCAACTGATTCATACGTTGCTGATGTTTGGTATTCAAAACCGCTTGCTGCTCGGGCGTTAGCAGGTGGAACATCTGGTTGCGAACCTTCGCCATCTCTACCTGGCGGGCAACCTGTTCCTGCGCCATTTTTTCGGCCTGAGCGCGTACAGCGCTTTCGTCAAAATTTTCTGCGGTGACAAGGCGATGCATTGTCTCCATTTCGCTAACATTAACAGGGGGCTGGTCGTGTCTTGCCCTCTGCATCAGATCTCGCATCTGTTGACGCTGATGTTCGGTTAAACTTATGCCGTCAAACATATGGCTTTGGCTGCTGTGCTGCGTTGCGCCCTCTGCTGAGGAACCGTTATCGCTGATGATAGCTACAGCAGCCTGGCTAAACGCACTGAAGGCCAGCGTTGAGGCCATGACGGCAGCGGTAACTTTGCGCATCACTTGCTCCCAAAATCTTTCGTGTCGCGATTCAACGAGAGACAGTCTACGATTCAGGCTGCAAACATGCGTCAGGGGGTGTAAAACAACGTAAAGTCATGGATTAGATAGCCTTGATGTCGTAATTTCTGCCTCGGAGGTATTTAAACAATGAATAAAATCCTGTTAGTTGATGATGACCGAGAGCTCACATCTCTTTTAAAGGAGTTGCTCGACATGGAAGGTTTCAACGTCCTGGTTGCCCATGATGGCGAGCAGGCGCTGAGTCTCCTTGACGACAGCATCGATTTACTTTTGCTCGACGTCATGATGCCGAAGAAAAACGGTATTGATACGTTGAAAGAGCTTCGCCAGACACACCAGACCCCCGTCATTATGCTGACTGCACGCGGCAGCGAGCTTGACCGCGTACTCGGCCTTGAGCTGGGTGCGGATGACTATTTACCTAAGCCGTTCAACGACCGTGAACTGGTGGCCCGTATTCGCGCGATCCTGCGCCGCTCTCACTGGAGCGAGCAGCAGCAGAATACCGACAACAGCTCACCTACGCTGGAAGTGGACTCCCTGAGCCTGAACCCGGGCCGCCAGGAAGCGAGCTTCGACGGTGAAACGCTGGAGCTAACCGGCACCGAGTTCACCCTGCTGTATCTGCTGGCGCAGCATCTCGGCCAGGTGGTGTCGCGTGAACACTTAAGCCAGGAAGTGCTCGGCAAACGCCTCACCCCGTTTGACCGCGCCATCGACATGCACATCTCTAACCTGCGCCGTAAGCTGCCGGAGCGTAAAGACGGTCACCCATGGTTTAAAACCCTGCGTGGTCGCGGTTATCTGATGGTTTCCGCTTCATGATAGGCAGCTTAACCGCCCGCATCTTCGCCATCTTCTGGCTGACGCTGGCACTGGTTTTAATGCTCGTTTTGATGTTGCCAAAACTCGACTCACGCCAGATGACGGAGCTACTCGACAGCGAGCAACGTCAGGGCGTGATGATCGAGCAGCACGTGGAAGCGGAGCTGGCAAACGATCCGCCGAACGATTTAATGTGGTGGCGCAGGTTGTTTCGCGCTATCGACAAGTGGGCGCCCCCCGGACAACGTCTTTTACTGGTCACCAGTGAAGGCCGCGTGATTGGGGCCGATCGCAATGAAATGCAGATTATCCGCAACTTTATTGGCCAAGCGGATAATGCCGATCACCCACAGAAAAAGAAATATGGTCGGGTAGAGATGGTCGGTCCTTTCTCGGTGCGGGATGGGGAAGACAATTACCAGCTCTATCTGATTCGCCCTGCGAGCAGTTCACAGTCCGACTTTATCAACCTGCTGTTTGACCGTCCGCTTTTGCTGTTGATTGTCACGATGCTGGTCAGTTCCCCGCTGCTGTTATGGCTGGCGTGGAGCCTGGCGAAACCGGCGCGTAAGCTGAAAAATGCGGCGGACGAAGTGGCGCAGGGCAACCTGAGGCAGCATCCGGAGCTGGAATCCGGGCCGCAGGAGTTCCTGGCCGCCGGAACCAGTTTTAACCAGATGGTCTCTGCTCTTGACCGCATGATGACCGCGCAGCAACGCCTGCTGTCGGATATCTCCCACGAGCTGCGGACGCCGCTCACGCGCTTACAGCTGGGTACCGCCCTGCTGCGCCGCCGCAGCGGTGAGAGCAAAGAGCTGGAGCGTATTGAGACGGAAGCGCATCGCCTGGACAGCATGATCAACGATCTGCTGGTGATGTCTCGCAATCAGCAGAAAAACGCGCTTGTGAGCGAAACGGTGAAAGCCAATCACCTCTGGCATGAGGTGCTGGACAACGCGGCGTTCGAAGCGGAGCAGATGGGCAAATCGTTCACCGTCAACTTCCCGCCGGGCCCGTGGCCGCTCTACGGTAACCCCAACACGCTGGAAAGCGCGCTGGAGAATATCGTGCGTAACGCCCTGCGCTATTCGCACACGAAGATTGAAGTGGCGTTTTCGGTGGATAAAGACGGGATTACCGTCATTGTCGATGACGATGGTCCTGGCGTCAGCCCGGAAGATCGCGAGCAGATTTTCCGTCCGTTCTACCGCACCGACGAGGCGCGCGACCGTGAATCTGGTGGTACGGGGCTAGGTCTGGCGATTGTTGAAACCGCCATGCAACAGCACCGTGGCTGGGTGAAAGCCGATGACAGCCCGCTGGGCGGGCTGAGGTTAACGCTGTGGCTGCCGCTGTATAAGCGTTCGTAACCGTATGTGCCGGGTGGCGGCTTCGCCTTACCCGGCCTACTTTCTACGGAATCTCTTTCCCCCACAATCTCCGCGAACTGCTCTCGATCTTGCCGCTTAACCGCCGCTTCTGCATCGTTCTGGTCCAGCTGGTGGATAATCCCGCCGCTGACAGCAGGCGGTGATACTGCTCGTCATCAAACGGCATATGCCAGGCAATTGCGCAGGCCTCGTATACCGACACCTCACTCAAGCGCGAAGCCAGCTCAAGCGGCGCATCCGCCGAAACCTGTCCCGCCTGCACAACGCGATACAGCCAGCCGGTTTTACCCGCGTTTTGCAGCTGGGCCGACATATCCTGAATGCCGAAATGGTAATTAAGCTTAAAGCACGGTGAGCGCGGCTGGGTGACCTGAATCAAAGCATCGCCCCAGCGGTAAATGTCGCCGATAAAGACGTTCTTCTCCGTCAGCCCCTCCGTTGAGAGATTTTCGCCAAACGCGGGGGCGACGAAGAGGTCCGCCTGTTCAGGAAATTCGGCTTTCCAGTGCTGATAGTGCTCGCGCGGATAGTGGCACAGCGCGCGATCGGGCCCGCCGTGGATTTTCTTTTCAGCCTGCTGGTCACCCGCAAGCCCGAGATCGGTCAACGTCAGCTCACCGTCGACCTGCACTTTGGCGATGGCGCTCGGGCGGCTGCCTTCGTACTCCCTTACCTTGCCTGTAAACACATTCACCGGGTAATGCATCTCCACTCCTTCAGATACAAAAAAAGCGAGTCATCAGACTCGCTTCTCACAGGCGTCAATGCAACCTTATTTTTTAGCGGCGAAACGCGCTGCTGCTTCGTCCCAGTTCACTACATCCCAGAAGGCTTTGATGTAGTCAGGGCGACGGTTCTGGAACTTCAGGTAGTAAGCGTGTTCCCACACGTCCAGACCCAGAATTGGGAAGCCGGATGCGCCAGAGATAGCTTCACCCATCAGCGGGGAGTCCTGGTTAGCGGTAGAAACGACCGCCAGTTTGTCACCTTTCAGGACCAGCCACGCCCAGCCAGAGCCGAAACGGGTTGCAGCGGCTTTTTCGAATTCCACTTTGAAGTTGTCAACGGAACCGAAGTCACGCTCGATAGCCGCTTTCAGGTCGCCCTGAAGGGTGGTGCCGGTTTTCAGGCCTTTCCAGAACAGGCTGTGGTTAGCGTGACCGCCCGCGTTGTTGCGCAGCACGGTTTTCTTGTCTGCCGGCAGCTGGTCCAGTTTGGTGATCAGCTCTTCAACAGGCAGATTAGCGAACTCTGGCAGGCTTTCCAGCGCAGCATTCGCGTTGTTCACATAGGTCTGGTGGTGTTTAGTGTGATGGATTTCCATCGTCTGCTTGTCGAAATGCGGTTCCAGTGCGTCGTAGGCATACGGCAGGGATGGCAGTGTATAACTCATAATCCTCTCCATTATTGTCGGGCGGCACAGCTGTTAATGCCGCGTAAGCAGTTGGTTCATTATAGTTAATTAAATGATATTGAAAATGATTATCAATGCCGCAGTTTTTATAAGGTTATTAGATTTTTGATAAATGACAAAATTGTGAGTCTGCTCACGTGCTTAACGTGCTGATTGCCATCCTGAACAAAAGTGCGGCAACCTTCTGAAGGTTCCCAAACCGCCTCATTTTTACACTCATCAAGTCGGCGGGAAGCCTCCGGCTATAAAAACGATGAGGATGTAAAAATGAATCATGCGATTACGATGGGTATTTTCTGGCATTTGATAGGCGCGGCCAGTGCAGCCTGTTTCTATGCCCCGTTTAAAAAGGTGAAAGGCTGGTCATGGGAAACCATGTGGTCCGTTGGCGGCACCGTGTCCTGGCTGATTTTGCCGTGGACAATCAGCGCCATGCTGCTGCCCGATTTCTGGGGCTACTTCTCCTCCTTCAACGCCTCCACCCTGCTGCCGGTATTCCTGTTCGGCGCGATGTGGGGCATCGGTAATATCAACTACGGCCTCACCATGCGCTACCTAGGCATGTCGATGGGGATTGGCATCGCGATTGGCATTACGCTGATTGTTGGCACCCTGATGACGCCAATCCTCAACGGCCACTTCGACGTGCTGATCAACACTCAGGGCGGGCGAATGACGCTGCTGGGCGTGCTGGTGGCGGTGATCGGCGTGGGCATCGTCACCCGCGCAGGCCAGTTGAAAGAACGCAAGATGGGCATCAAAGCCGAAGAGTTCAACCTGAAGAAAGGGCTGCTGCTGGCGGTGATGTGCGGCGTATTCTCGGCGGGCATGTCGTTCGCCATGAACGCCGCCAAACCGATGCACGACGCCGCTGCGGCGCTGGGCGTCGATCCGCTGTACGCTGCCCTGCCAAGCTACGTGGTGATCATGGGCGGCGGCGCGCTGGTAAACCTCGGCTTCTGCTTCATTCGTCTGGCAAAAGTGAAGAACCTGTCGGTAAAAGCCGACTTCTCGCTGGCAAAACCGCTGATCGTCACCAACGTCCTGCTCTCCGCCCTCGGCGGTCTGATGTGGTATCTGCAATTCTTCTTCTACGCCTGGGGTCACGCCAGTATTCCGGCGCAGTATGACTACATGAGCTGGATGCTGCACATGAGCTTCTACGTGCTGTGCGGCGGGCTGGTTGGGCTGGTGCTGAAAGAGTGGAACAATGCCGGGCGTCGTCCGGTTGGCGTGCTGAGCCTGGGCTGTGTGGTGATTATCATTGCGGCCAATATCGTCGGCCTCGGCATGGCGAACTGATTACGCTGCCTTTCGACTGCGATGACGCCACTGAACCGGCGTCATCCCCACCTCACGGTTAAACACCACCGAAAAGTAGTTACTGTCCTCAAAGCCGCAGCGCATCGCCACTTCACTCACCATCAGCTCCGTATGCTGTAACAGGTACTGGGCGTGGCAGATGCGCAGCTGGCGCAGATAGTGGTTGACCGTCATCCCCGTCTGGGTGCGGAACTGCTGGCGCAGCGCGCGCTCGCTGCACTGCTCCTGCTCGCAGAATTTTTCCAGCACGAAACTCTTGTTCAGACTGCCCGCAAGCCGGGTGATGAGCTTATCCAGCAGCGCTTCCTGCGTGGTAGCAGAGGGATTATCCGTAGCGTAACGATGCCGCTTCAGGGTCATCACCAGCTGGGCAAAAAGCAGCTCCGACATCTGGTTTGCCACCGGATCGCTCTTCTGGCTCTCCTGCTCCAGCTGGGAAATCGTCTGGCGCACCTGAGCCATGCCGTTGCTGCTTAAGCGCCAGTGCGGTTCGCCTCTGGCATCATGAAAACCGGGGATATTGCCCGCCCAGTCGACATTCAGTTTAAGTCTGTCGGGGCAGTAGATGACGTTCTGCAACACCAGATCGTTAACCGAGGCGTAGGAGTGTTTGTCTTCAGCGCGGATGTAGAACAGGTCTCCGCGCGTGATGCGGTAGGGGCGGTCGTTGAGGACGTGCAGGCCGTTGCCTCGCCATACCAGCACCAGCTCGCAAAACTCGTGGGTGTGCTCGGCAAAGACGTTTTGCGGGTAGCGGTCGGCCACCGCGACGGCCTGACTCGCGGAGGCAAAAAAATCATCTTTGCGAAGAATGAGCTGAGCAGCCACACCACAACCTCTACGGCGAATAACCGGACATTATTAGCCTTTTTGCAGCAAAAAAACGGTGACTGCCCTCGCGTTACTGAAGCAACGCGTCTTTCCCCTGACGAATATCGCGCGGCGACCAGTTAAACTCCCGGCGAAAAAGCGTCGAAAAGTGGTTACTGTCGCCGAATCCGCAGCGATAGGCGATATCGGTGACGCTTTCGTCGGTATGACGTAAAAGGTGCCGCGCTTTGATCAGGCGCAGACGGTTGAGGTAGCGCTGCGGCGTCAGCCCGGTATGCTGCTTGAGCTGACGATGTAGCGTGCGCAGCGAGAGCGAAAAGTCATCCGCCAGCGTTTCCCAGCAGACATCTTCGGCAAAATGATCTTCCAGCCAGGCCATCAGCTGATTCAGGCGCGCGTCGTTATTTTCCAGCCCTTCCACCAGGCTGCTGCGCCGCAGCAGCACCAGCAGCTGCATAAACAGCAGCTCGCGGGTAGCAATGGCGTGCGTCTCCTGTCCATCCTCGCTCTGCTCCATCTGGCTCACCAGCTGACGCACCTGCTGCAACGTGGACTGATTCACCCGCCAGTGCGAGGGGTAGTGACCGTCCTTCTCCTGCGGCAACAGCTGATTCAGCCCGGAGAGAAACTGGAACGCATCCGGAGAACGATAGAGCACATTGGTCAGGCAAAGGTTGTCGGTATGTTCATACAGGTGCCTGTCGTGATCGCGCACGAAGCACACCGTACCGCCGCTGATGGTATACGGCTGACCGTTAAACACGTGGATGCCCGTTCCGTGCTCAACAATCACAATTTCATGAAAATCATGATGATGCTCCGGGAACGCAGCCTGAGGCAGCCGTGGCTCAATCGCGACCGGCGAAGCCCCCGAAGGAAAAAAATCGACGCTGTGCAGTACGGTCATAACGGCCCCCACCAATGAGAAAAGTTCTCAAAATAGTAATTAAGGCCTTCCACGCTCACCTTAAATTTTTGACAGCAAACCGCGCAAAAGCTGTCGGTTTTTCAAGAAACAGACGGAAAGATCAGGAAATGCGGTCAGCGTCACACTGCCTGCAAACCCCGCCATTACTGGAAACTGTGAACTCCCTCACGTTCATCTTTGCTTTCTTGCCAGCGCGAGATTTGGGCTGTCAGTGGCGAGAAGGTGGCTATTTCTTCCCTTTCTTACACTCCTCGCTAATGACTTAAGAAAGGACCCGACCATGACTTTTCGCCATTGTGTGGCTGTCGATTTAGGCGCATCCAGCGGCCGTGTAATGCTCGCCACCTGGGACTGCGACCTGCACACCCTTACGCTTCGCGAAATGCACCGTTTCGCCAATTGTCTGCAAAAACAGGACGGTTTTGTTACCTGGGATATCGACGCCCTGGAAGCAGAGATCCGCACCGGACTTCACAACGTCTGCGAAGACGGTATTCGCATCGACAGTATCGGCATTGATACCTGGGGTGTGGATTACGTACTGCTGGACAGTCACGGCGAACGCGTCGGCCTGCCCGTCTCCTACCGCGACAGCCGCACCGATGGGCTAATGGCGCACGCCATCGCCCAGCTTGGCAAGGAGAACATCTATGGTCGCAGCGGCATTCAGTTTCTGCCGTTTAACACGCTGTATCAGCTGCGCGCGCTGGTTGAGCAACAGCCAGAGCTGGTCGAAAAGGTGGCGCATGCGCTGCTGATCCCGGACTACTTAAGCTACCGTCTGACCGGCAACATGAACTGGGAATACACCAACGCCACCACCACGCAGCTGGTTAACATCAACACCGATAACTGGGATGAACATCTGCTGGCCTGGACGGGCGCCTCGCCGTCCTGGTTCGGCGCGCCAACCCATCCGGGCAATGTGATCGGCCACTGGCTTTGCCCGCAGGGGAATGAAATCCCTGTTGTCGCCGTCGCCAGTCACGACACCGCGAGCGCGGTCATTGCCTCGCCGCTCGCCGGCAAAGACGCGGCGTACCTCTCTTCCGGCACCTGGTCGCTGATGGGCTTTGAGAGCAAAACACCCTACACCAGCGATGCCGCACTGGCGGCGAACATCACTAACGAAGGTGGCGCCGAAGGGCGCTACCGGGTGCTGAAGAACATCATGGGCCTGTGGCTGCTCCAGCGGGTGCTGAAAGAGCAGAACATCACCGACCTGCCCGCGCTTATCGCGGAAACCGAAACGCTGAAGGCCTGCACCTTCCTGATTAACCCGAACGACGACCGCTTTATCAACCCGGCGCACATGAGCGCTGAAATCCAGGCCGCCTGTTTTGAAGCGGGGCAGCCGGTACCTTCCCGCCCCGCCGAGCTGGCGCGCTGCATTTTTGACAGTCTCGCCCTGCTCTATGCCGACATCCTGAGCGAGCTGGCTGACCTTCGCGGCAAACCGTTCACGCAGCTGCATATCGTGGGCGGCGGCTGCCAGAACCAGCTACTGAACCAGCTCTGCGCGGATGCCTGCGGCATTACCGTGGTGGCAGGTCCGATTGAAGCCTCCACGCTCGGCAATATCGGCATTCAGCTGATGACCCTGGACGAACTTTCAAACGTCGACGATTTCCGTTCGGTGGTGACGGCGAATAACAGCCTGACCACCTTCACCCCCCATCCCTGCCATGAAATTGCCCGCTACCGGGCGCAGTTTCAGCAAAAACGACTGACTAAGGAGCTTTGCGCATGACCACTCAACTTGAACAAGCCTGGGACCTGGCTAAACAGCGTTTCGCCGCCGTCGGCGTGGATGTCGAAGAGGCGCTGCGCCAGCTCGACCGTCTGCCCGTCTCCATGCACTGCTGGCAGGGTGATGACGTTGCTGGCTTCGAGAACCCGGGCGGTTCCCTGACGGGGGGTATTCAGGCCACGGGTAACTACCCGGGCAAAGCGCGCAACGCCACCGAACTGCGTGCGGATCTGGAGCTGGCGCTGAGCCTGATCCCCGGGCCAAAGCGCCTGAATCTGCACGCCATTTATCTCGAATCCGACGAGCCGGTGGCGCGTAATGAAATCAAACCGGAGCACTTTACGAACTGGGTGGCGTGGGCGAAAGCCAACAAGCTGGGCCTGGACTTTAACCCCTCCTGCTTCTCGCACCCGCTGAGCGCGGACGGCTTTACCCTTGCGCACGCCAACGACGAAATCCGCCAGTTCTGGATCGACCATGTCAAAGCCAGCCGCCGAGTTTCTGCGTATTTCGGCGAGCAGCTTGGCACGCCGTCGGTGATGAACATCTGGATCCCGGACGGTATGAAGGACATCACCGTCGACCGTCTGGCTCCGCGCCAGCGCCTGCTGGCCGCGCTGGATGAGGTCATCAGCGAGAAGCTGGACCCGGCGCACCACATCGATGCCGTCGAGAGCAAGCTGTTCGGCATCGGCGCAGAGAGCTATACCGTCGGCTCGAACGAGTTCTACATGGGTTATGCCACCAGCCGCCAGACCGCGCTGTGCCTGGATGCCGGCCACTTCCACCCAACCGAGGTGATCTCCGACAAGATCTCCGCCGCCATGCTCTACGTCCCGCGCCTGCTGCTGCACGTCAGCCGTCCGGTGCGCTGGGACAGCGACCACGTAGTGCTGCTGGATGACGAAACCCAGGCCATTGCCAGCGAAATCATCCGCCACGACCTCTTTGACCGCGTACACATTGGCCTCGACTTCTTCGACGCCTCCATCAACCGCATCGCGGCGTGGGTTATCGGCACCCGCAACATGAAGAAAGCCCTGCTGCGCGCGCTGCTGGAGCCTGTCGCCGCCCTGAAACAGCTGGAAGAAAACGGCGACTACACCGCGCGCCTGGCGCTGCTGGAAGAGCAGAAATCCCTGCCGTGGCAGGCGGTGTGGGAGATGTACTGCCAGCGTCACGATGCGCCTGCGGGCAGCCAGTGGCTGGACAACGTGCGGGCATATGAGAAAGACGTTCTTGCCGCTCGTCAGTAAAAAACATTGCCCGGCGGCGCGTTGCTTGCCGGGCCTACAGGTAAAAGTAGGCCGGGTAAGCAACGCGCCACCCGGCATTTTCAAAGGAAACACAGTATGCAGACCATCACCACCTCCTGGTTCGTCCAGGGCATGATCAAAGCCACCTCCGATGCCTGGCTGAAGGGCTGGGACGAGCGCAACGGCGGCAACCTGACGCTACGCCTGGACGACGCGGATATCGAGCCATTTGCCGCCGATTTCCACCAGAAGCCGCGCTATATCGCCCTGAGCCAGCCGATGCCGCTGCTCGCCAACACGCCGTTTATCGTCACCGGTTCCGGGAAGTTCTTCCGCAACGTTCAGCTCGACCCGCAGGCCAACCTCGGCGTAGTGAAAGTGGATAGCGACGGCGCGGGCTACCACATTCTGTGGGGGCTGACGGATGAGGCGGTGCCAACCTCTGAGCTGCCGGCGCACTTCCTCTCCCACTGCGAGCGCATCAAGGCGACCAATGGCAAGGACCGCGTGATCATGCACTGCCACGCCACCAACCTGATCGCCCTGACCTACGTGCTGGAAAACAATTCTGATTTCTTCACCCGCAAATTGTGGGAAGGCAGCACCGAGTGTCTGGTGGTGTTCCCGGACGGCGTCGGCATTCTGCCGTGGATGGTGCCGGGCACCGACGAAATCGGCCAGGCAACCGCGACGGACATGCAGAAACATTCACTGGTGCTGTGGCCGTTCCATGGCGTCTTCGGCAGCGGCCCGACGCTGGATGAAACCTTCGGCCTGATCGACACCGCCGAGAAATCCGCGGAAGTGCTGGTGAAGGTCTATTCCATGGGCGGCATGAAGCAGACCATCACCCGGGAAGAACTGATCGCCCTGGGTAAACGCTTTGGCGTCACCCCAATGCAGTCGGCGTTAGATTTGTACCAATAACAACATCGCGCCCCGCTCACCGAGACGGGGCGAAAACCACCTGCAATCCCTACAACTAACTCAAGTCAGTGGAGTAAAAGCAATGAAAATAAAAGCAAGCTTGATCCTCACCGTTGCCACTCTGGCGTTGTCCGGTTCCGCTTTAGCAGAAGTGAAAATCGCCCTGGTGGCGAAGTCCTTAGGGAATGGATTCTTCGAGGCAGCGAACGTCGGCGCGCAGGAGGCGGCCAAAGAGTTAGGCGATGTAAAAGTGATTTATACCGGCCCGACCACCACCACGGCGGAAGCGCAGATCGAGGTGCTGAACGGGCTGATCGCCCAGGGCGTGGATGCGATCGCGATTTCCGCGAACGATCCGGACGCCGTCGTGCCGGTGCTGAAAAAAGCGATGCAGCGCGGCATCAAGGTTGTGTCGTGGGATTCCGGCGTGGCGAAAGCCGGGCGTCAGATCCACCTCAACCCGTCCAATAACGCCCTGATTGGCGAAACTAACGTCAAGCTCGCCGCCGATGCCCTGAAAGCGCTGAACGTGGAGAAAGGCGATGTGGCGGTGCTGAGCGCCACGCCAACCTCCACCAACCAGAACACCTGGATTGCGGAGATGAAAAAGGTGCTGCCGAAGTACCCGTCCGTCAATCTGGTGACCGTGGCCTACGGGGACGATCTCTCTGACAAGAGCTACCGCGAAGCGGTCGGCCTGCTGAAAACCTACCCGGAGCTGAAAGTGATTGTTTCGCCTTCTTCCGTGGGCATTGTGGCTGCCGCGCAGGCGGTGAAGGACCAGGGCAAGATTGGCAAAGTGTACGTCACCGGTTTAGGCCTGCCGTCTGAGATGGCGGGCGCGGTGAAGTCCGGCGCAAGCAAGAGCTTTGCCATCTGGAACCCGATTGACCTGGGCTATGCCGCAACCTACCTGGCGGATGACCTGGTGAAAGGCAACGCCACGAAAGGCGAGGCCAGCATGGGCAAGCTGGGCAAAGTGAAGCTGGATGCCGACGGCAACGGCGCGATGGCCGAGCCGTTCGTTTACGATGCCAGCAATATTGATAAGTTCTCAAAAATCTTTTGATGCGATTTGTAGGCCGGATAAGCGTAGCGCCATCCGGCAAAAGGCGGGTGGCGCTGCCGCTTACCCGCCCTACAAATTCCCCTGTCCAGGAGAACTATCATGACCCCATTGCTACAGCTTTCTGGCATCACCAAGGTGTTCCCCGGCGTGCGTGCTCTTGAGAACGTGCAGCTTGCGCTGTGGCCCGGCAAAGTGACGGCGCTTATCGGCGAAAACGGCGCGGGCAAGTCGACGCTGGTCAAAGTGATGACCGGCATATACCAGCCCGACGAGGGCGAAATTCTCTACAAGGCGATCCCCGTTCACCTTCCGACGCCGGAGTCGGCGCATAAAATGGGCATCACCGCCATTCACCAGGAAACCGTCCTGTTCGATGAACTCTCGGTCACCGAAAATATCTTTGTCGGTCAGTACCTTCACAAAGGCTTCCTGAAAAAGCTCGACTGGCCGGAAATGCACCGCCGGGCGCAGGCTATTCTCGCCCGCCTTGAGGTGCAAATCGACCCGCGCGCAACGCTGAAAACCCTGAGCATCGCCCAGCGTCACATGGTGGCGATTGCCCGCGCGCTGTCGTTTGAGGCGCAGGTGGTGATCCTCGATGAACCCACGGCGGCGCTGTCACAGCATGAAATCCTCGAGTTTTACCAGATTGTGGAGCGCTTAAAGCAGGAGGGAAAAGCCATCCTGTTTATCTCCCACAAGTTCGACGAGATTTTTGAGCTGGCCGATCACTACACCATTTTGCGCGACGGCGTGTTCGTCGGTGCAGGGGCAATAAATGAGATCACCGAGGAGCGGATGGTGTCGATGATGGTCGGGCGCGCCATTACCCAAACCTTCCCGAAAATCGACTGCGAAAAAGGCGAGACGGTGCTGGAGGTGAAAAACCTCTGCCATCCAACCGAGTTTGCGCATATCTCGTTCTCCCTGCGTAAAGGGGAAATCCTCGGCTTTTACGGGCTGGTGGGTGCCGGGCGTACCGAGCTGATGCAGGCGCTTTCCGGCGTCACGCGGCCATCGTCCGGGGAAATTATCCTTAATGGCCAGCCCCGGCGCTTCCGCCAGCCTGCGGATGCGATCAAGGCCGGTATCGTCTGCGTGCCGGAAGAAAGGCAGAAACAGGGGGCGATTATCGCCCTGCCGATTGCCCAGAACATCAGCCTGCCTCAGCTCAGCAGGCTCAATCCGAACGGCGTACTGCACGACAACCGCGAATGGAAGCTGGCAGACGAGTACGCCAAACGCCTGCAAGTGAAAGCCTTCAGCTGGAAGCAGGCGGTGGAGACCCTCTCTGGCGGCAACCAGCAAAAGGTGGTGATCGGCAAATGGCTGGCGACGCACCCTGACGTGATCATCCTCGATGAGCCAACAAAAGGCATCGATATCGGCTCAAAGGCAGCCGTGCATCAGTTTATGTCCGAGCTGGTCAGTCAGGGGCTGGCGGTGATTATGGTCTCGTCCGAACTGCCGGAAGTGATGGGCATGGCGGATCGCATTATCGTCATGCACGAGGGGCTGATGGTGGCCGAATACCAGGCGGGAGACGCGACGGCGGAAACCATCGTCAGCGCCGCCAGCGGTGCAAAACAGGAGGCGGCATAAATGCTTAGCTCACTCTTAAAACACCGCGAGGCGCTGCTTGGCGCGGTGATTGTCCTGATGGTCGTCGCCATTGGCAGCCGCGTGCCATCGTTTATCGCACCGGGAAACCTGGTGGAGATGTTTAACGACACCGCCATTCTGATCGTCCTCGCGCTCGGGCAGATGTTGGTGCTGCTCACTAAAGGCATCGACCTGTCGATGGCGGCTAATCTGGCCCTGACCGGGATGATTGTCGCCCTGATTAATTTCCATTACCCGGACGTGCCCGTCTGGGCGCTGCTGATCCTTGCCAGCGCGCTTGGGCTGCTGATGGGCGCAATAAACGGCCTGCTGGTGTGGAAACTGGGCATTCCGGCGATTGTGGTGACGCTCGGCACCATGAGCATCTACCGCGGAATGATCTTTTTGCTCTCCGGCGGCGGCTGGGTGAACTCCAACCAGATGGGTGCAGACTTCCTCGGCCTGCCGCGTGCGTCAGTGCTGGGCCTGCCGGTGCTGAGCTGGTGCGCCATCGCCGTACTGCTGCTGGTGGGCTACTTCCTGCGCTACAGTCGCACCGGACGGGCGCTCTACACCGCCGGCGGGAACGCCACGGCAGCGTACTACACCGGGATCAACGCCGGGAAAATGCAGTTCATCAGCTTCTGCCTTTCCGGTCTGCTGGCCGGGTTCTGCGGCTACCTGTGGATATCACGCTTTGCCGTTGCGTATGTTGACGTCGCTAACGGTTTTGAATTGCAGGTGGTGGCAGCCTGTGTGATTGGCGGGATCAGCACCATGGGCGGCACCGGCCGCGTGCTCGGCTGTCTGTTCGGGGCGCTGTTCCTTGGCGTCATCAACAACGCCCTGCCGGTGATCGGCGTCTCCCCGTTCTGGCAGATGGCGATTTCCGGCTCGGTCATTGTCATCGCTGTGCTGCTGAACGAGCGCGGCAACAAGCGCAAAGGCAGGCTGATCCTGCGCGACGCGGCGCTGGCACGTCAGAAACTGGCGGTGAAACCATGAGCAAAATGATGACATCTGAAGAGTTCAAACCCACTTCTGCGCCGGGCATCTTCCAGCGCCTGCTGTGCTGGGAGGGCTTCCTGCTGGCGGTGACGCTGGCGGTGTTTGTGGTGAACGCGCTCGCCTCGCCCTACTTCCTCAATATCTGGAACCTCTCCGACGCGACGTTCAACTTCACGGAAAAAGCGATCATTGTGTTGCCGATGGCGATGCTGATTATCGCCCGGGAAATTGACCTGTCTGTGGCCTCCACCATCGCGCTCAGCTCCACGGTGATGGGCTTTTGCGCGGCAGCGGGCGTCGATACGCCACTGCTGGTGTGCGTGGGATTAGGCGTCGGGCTACTGTGCGGGCTGTTCAACGGTATTCTGGTGACGCGCTTTAACCTGTCGTCCATCGTCATCACCATCGGCACCATGAGCCTGTACCGCGGGATCACCTACATCCTGCTCGGGGACCAGGCGCTGAACAGCTACCCGGAGAGCTTCGCCTGGTTCGGCCAGGGCTACGTCTGGGGTGCGCTGTCGTTTGAGTTCGCGCTGTTTATCGTGCTGGCCGCTCTGTTTGCCTTTGTGCTGCACCGCACCAATTTTGGCCGCCGCACCTACGCCATCGGCAACAACCCGACCGGCGCGTGGTACTCCGGCATCAACGTGAAGCGCCACAACCTGATCCTGTTTGCGCTGGTAGGACTGATGTCCGGCCTGGCGTCGGTGCTACTCACCTCGCGTCTGGGCAGTACCCGCCCGACCATCGCGATGGGCTGGGAGCTGGCGGTGGTGACGATGGCGGTGCTCGGCGGCGTCAATATTCTCGGTGGGTCCGGCAGCATGGTGGGCGTGATTATCGCCGCCTTCCTGATGGGGCTGGTGACCTTCGGCCTGAGCCTGCTCAACGTGCCCGGCATTGTGATGTCGGTGATTATCGGCGCGATGCTGATCGTGGTGATTTCGCTGCCGATTATTACCCGCCGGGTGATGCAGCGAAGACGGATCTCATAGCCGGGTGGCACTGCGTTTACCCGGCCTACTTAACCGTAGGCCCGCGCAAGCGCAGCGCCGCCGGGCATAAAAATCACAGCAATTAAGGAGAATTATCATGAGCTTTATGTTGGCGCTCCCCAAAATCAGCCTGCACGGCGCGGGCGCGATCGGCGATATGGTCAATCTGGTGGCAAACAAACAGTGGGGAAAAGCGCTGATTGTCACCGACGGCCAGCTGGTGAAACTTGGCCTGCTCGACAGTTTGTTTTCCGCGCTCGACGCCCATCAGATGTCGTATCACCTGTTCGATGAGGTATTCCCGAATCCGACGGAAGCGCTGGTGCAAAAAGGCTATGCGGCATATCAGGATGCGGAGTGTGATTACCTGATTGCCTTTGGCGGCGGCAGCCCGATTGATACTGCCAAGGCGATCAAAATCCTCACCGCCAACCCAGGTCCGTCAACCGATTACTCCGGCGTCGGCAAGGTGAAAAACGCGGGCGTGCCGCTGGTGGCGATCAACACCACAGCAGGCACGGCGGCGGAGATGACCAGCAACGCGGTGATCATTGACGCCGCGCGACAGGTGAAAGAGGTGATTATCGACCCGAACATCATCCCGGATATCGCCGTGGACGATGCCAGCGTGATGCTTGATATTCCGGCCTCCGTGACCGCCGCAACCGGCATGGATGCCTTGACCCATGCGATTGAAGCCTACGTGTCCGTCGGCGCGCACCCGCTGACCGATGCTAACGCGCTGGAGGCGATTCGCCTGATCAACCTCTGGCTGCCGAAAGCGGTTGACGATGGTCACAACCTGGAAGCGCGCGAGCAGATGGCCTTTGGTCAGTATCTGGCGGGCATGGCGTTTAACAGCGCCGGTCTGGGGCTGGTGCACGCCCTGGCGCACCAGCCGGGCGCGACGCACAACCTGCCACACGGCGTGTGCAACGCCATTCTGCTGCCGATCATCGAAAACTTTAACCGCCCGAACGCGGTCGCACGTTTCGCCCGCGTGGCGCAGGCGATGGGCGTTGACACGCGCGGCATGAGCGATGAAGCGGCCAGCATGTCGGCCATTCAGGCGATTCGCGACCTGAGCGCTCGCGTCGGCATTCCGTCCGGATTTAGCCAGCTCGGCGTCACCAAAGCCGATATTGAAGGCTGGCTGGATAAAGCCCTCGCCGACCCGTGCGCGCCGTGCAACCCGCGCACCGCCAGCCGCGATGAGGTCCGCGAGCTGTACCTGGAGGCTTTATGATCCGCAAAGCGTTTGTGATGCAGGTAAACCCGGACGCGCACGAGGAGTACGCACGTCGCCACAACCCGATCTGGCCTGAGCTGGAGGCGGTACTGAAAGCCCACGGCGCGCACCACTACGCCATCTATCTCGACAAAGCTCGCAACCTGCTGTTTGCGACGGTGGAGATTGAATCGGAAGAGCGCTGGAACGCGCTGGCAAACACCGATGTCTGCCAGCGCTGGTGGAAATATATGGGTGACCTTATGCCGTCGAACCCGGATAACAGCCCGGTGAGTTCGGCGCTGAAAGAGGTGTTTTACCTGGACTGATGTGTTAACGCTGCTGCCCCCGAGGCGGCAGCAATCTCCCGCCTGCCACTCAGCGTAAACGCCGACACCACCGTGATCGCCAGCACGAAGCAGCCCAGTATCAGATACGTCTCCTGGAAGCCGACCCGGTCATACATATTTCCGGCAAAGGCGGAGAGGAAGATCGCCGCCGACTGTTTGGCAAACTGGAAGCCAATCAGGTAGATGGTGGCCGACAGGCGCGTATCAAACACCCCGGTGATGTACTTGAATGCCCCCACCAGCAGGAACGGGACTTCCAGCGCGTGCAGCATCTTCAGGGCAATCACCTCCACGGCGGTGGTGGCAAACGACGAGCCGATAATGCGCGTCGCCATGATCACCCCGGCAATCAGCAGCGTGTTTTTCGCGCCGATGCGGTTAATGATCCACGGCGAGCAGAACATAATGATCGCGTTACAGATTTCCCCCGCCGTGGTGGCGAAACCAAAGGCACGGGTCCCCTCCTGCGGCGTGGCGAAGAAGGTTTTGAAGAAGGTGGCAAACTGCTGGTCGAAGACGTCATACACGCAGGCCACGCCAATCACGTACAGGATGAACATCCACATTCTGCGCTGGCGGAACAGGGTAAAAACGGTTTTAGCGGTGATCTGCGGCTGATTCGCGCCCAGGGCGTTCATCACCTGCGCCGTCTGGTTAGGCTTCGGTTTCGCGACCACCAGCAGCAGCATCAGCAACAGCGCCGCGGCCGACCCCATCCAGAAGACGTACGACGGATCGATGCCGAACAGGATGCCGCCCGTTGAGGCGCACAGCCCCCAGCCGAGACAGCCGAACATACGCGCCTTGCCGTACTCAAAAAAGCTGTTGCGGCTTACGCGCTCAATATAGGCCTCAATCGCCCCCGACCCCGCTGAGAAGACAAAGCCGATATACAACCCACCGCTCAGCGCCCCCAGCCAGATATTGGTTTTCAGCAGCGGGGCGAAGACGTACAGGAAGAACGGCGCGAACAGGAACAGCAGCACCGAGATGATCCAAAGCAGGTGTTTTTTCAGCCCCAGCTTGTCCGAAATGACCCCCAGCACCGGCTGGAAGGCAATGGCCGACAGCGAGATGCAGGAGAAAACAATCCCGGTATGGGTTTTGTTCAGGCCGATGATGTCCGACAGCCAGATCGGCAGGAACGGAAAGCAGGTGGCCATGATGAAGAAGTAGAGAAAGAAGAACAGCCCGAAGATCCAGAAATTAGGGTTGTCTTTGTGGGTACAGGTTGTTGTGTTCATTATTTTTATCCTCAACGGAGGGCCGGTTGCCCGGCCCGTCACCCTTACACGCGTTCCACACCAATCAGAATGGCGGTTTCCGGATCCAGAATCGGCAGTGCAATACCCGCCTGCATCAGCCACTCACCGCTTACCGTTTGCGGCGCTTCCATCCACGAAGGCAGCTTACGCATGGTGTGCCCGCCCTCGCCCGTAATCTGGATGTTCGGGTGATCGAGCAGCGTGATGCGGTACAGCGCGCTGGCGTCTAACCCCGGCATGCGCAGCGGCATCATCAGGGTGTAATCCGGCATCGCGAGCTGGCTGACCAAAAACAGCCCCTGCGTCTTATCTTCGCTCACTATACCCTGCGCCAGGGTGGTGGCGTCCGGCATATCCACGCGCCACTGGGTGCCGTGATGAATGACCTCTCGCCACCGCTTGTGCAGCGCGGCGTAATGGCGATAGCCTTCACGCTCCTGCGCATCGACGGTGAGCGGATCCAGCTCCAGCCCCATGTGACCAAACAGCGCTGTTAGCCCGCGGAACTGAATGCTGTGCTGGCGGAAGGTGGCGTGACATTTATGATGACCGATATGCGCCCCCATCACCTCCGGCGGGAAGAAGTAGCTCATGCCGCGCTGGATAGTGTTGCGCTCCAGCGCGTCGTTGTTGTCGGACGCCCAGAAGCGGTGGCAGCGGGTCAGCACTTCATAATCGATTCGCCCGCCGCCGGACGAGCAGGATTCAAACTCAATGTGCGGGAAGCGCTCGCCCAGCACGTCCAGCAGGCGGTAAAACTGGCGCGTCTGGGCGTCGGCGGCGGCTTTGCCCTTGTGCCCTGGCTGCACCAGCTCGCGGTTCATATCCCATTTCACGTAGTCGACCGCGTGTTCGCCCAGCAGCCAGCTCATGCGTTCGACCAGATATTCAAAGGCCTGCGGAATATTGAGATTGAGGACCAGCTGGTGTCGCCCGGTCGCCTGGGCATAGCCCGGCAGCGCCAGCACCCAGTCAGGGTGCGCGCGATACAGATCGGAATCGGGGTTAATCATCTCCGGCTCAACCCAGATACCAAACTCCATGCTGAGCTGTTTAACGTGATCGATTACCGGCTTTAGGCCGTTCGGGTATTTTTTCTTGTCCAGATACCAGTCGCCCAGCGCGGCGTGGTCGTCGTTGCGGCCTTTAAACCAGCCGTCGTCGATAATAAAGCGCTCCACGCCCAGCGCAGCGGCCTCGTCGGCCATGCGCATGATGTAGTCCGGATCGTGGTTGAAGTAGATCCCCTCCCAGGTGTTGAGGTGCACCGGGCGCGGTTTATCTTCCGGGAAGCGGATAACATTGTCGCGCAGGTAGCGGTGGAACTGCTGGCTCATGCCGTTCAGCCCGTGCGGGGAGTGACTGGCATACAGGCGCGGCGTCCAGAGCGTTTCCCCCTCTTCAATCGCCATTTCACCCGGCAGGTAGAGCGCTTCGGCCTGCACATAGCGGCGGCCATCGGTTTTCGCCTCTGCGCGCAGGCGGTGGTTACCACTCCAGCCCAGATGTATACCCCAGACGTTGCCGTGCATTTCACTGAATGACGGCGTACCTGAAATCAGCGCCGGGAAATGTTCATGGGAGGTTTTACCCCGACGGTTTTCAATCACAAAGCTGTCATGTTCAAGCATCACGCGGTGCGGCTGAAACTCCCTGATCCAGCGTCCGTGGAAGGCCATCACCTCCTGCGCGCGTTCGGCCACCGGCAGCGTCACGGCAAAGCGATCCACCTGCCACGCCTGCATTTTCAGGTTGGTTAACCCATGACGCACCACCAGTACGCCGCTGGCATCCAGCGTTATTTCACTGGTCAGACGCAGGCCTGCATGCTCGTCTTCAGCAGTGATTGTCAGGGCGTTTAACGCCTGCTGCACCTGCGTGGTTTTAAATACCGGCGATCCGTCCAGCCCCTGGCGGTGCCCCTCGATGCCCGGCGAGCCAAACAGCCCATGCCCCAGCTCTGCCATCAGCGTGACGGGGGAGTCGACGTCCAGCCTGCCATTAGCAACCGGGCGCGCAATACTCAGCACATCCTGCGGCGAAAAGTGCTGAAGGTGTGCCCCCCAGTAGAGAATTTCGGCGAACGGGTGGGTTTTTACCACCACGTCAACCGTATTGCTTTCAAGTCGAAAAATGGAATCTTGCATCAGACATCTCCTGTCATCGGGATGTCCTGAGTGTTGATCCGAAACGTTTCGGATACAAACCAAAACGTTTCGGATCTGTGATCGGGTTTGAAATTTTTGGTGTAATCAGGCCGTTTGGCCTGGGGAGAATTCTGGCTGCCAGAGCACCTGAAGGGTGTCAATGTCGTCGCCATTAATCAGCTGGCGCACCATATCGGCAATCTGTTTCCCGACACCCTGACGGGTAGACTGGATCACCGCCGCGACGTCGATATCGACAATGCTGTCCTGCGGTAAGCCGTCATAGACCACCAGCGAAACGGCATTTTCACCGGTTAAGCGCCCCATCTGCGCCAGGGCCATCGCTGCGCCGTCGCCGTGGGTGTTGCAGTCGGTAATGATGGCCGTGGGCGGCTGCGGCAGGGAGAGAAGTTCTTGCGTGGTGGCATACCCCACGCGACGCGAAGGGGGCATGGCACGCAGCCATTCGCTGGAAAGTCCGGCTTCCCGCAGCGCGTCCAGGTAGCCCTGGCGGCGCTGGGTGATGAATGCCTGGTTGTTGCTTTCGCCCAGCAGCGCAATGCGCTGATGGCCTTTCTCGATCAGCCAGCGGGTGGCCTGATATGTGCCGGCATAGTTGTCGAAATCGAACCACGCGTACGGCTGCGGGAGCTGGCTGCGGCCGAGCGCCAGGAACGGGAACCCGGCGGCCTGTAGCTGCTCAAGACGCGGATCGTGATCCAGCGTATGCGCCACAATCAGCGCATCCACGCGTCGGCTCTGCACCATGCGCATATAGCTGTGTTTGTCCGCCAGATCGTCGTCAGCGATGAGCAGCAGGTCAATCTCATGTCGCGCCAGTTCGTGGCTAATTTCGCCGACCATGTCCATAAAAACGCTGTTATTGAGCGGAACAGGATGCACCGGAAACACCAGCCCGACGGCGTCGATTTTGCCCATCTTCAGGCGACGGGCAAAGGTATTTGGTCGGTAGCCACGGCGCTGGGCCTCCGCTTCCACGCGGGCGCGCGTCTCAGCAGAAACGTCGTCATACCCGTTGAGGGCGCGGCTGACGGTGGTAACAGACAGCCCCAGTTCTTTGGCAATGGCTTTAAGCGACATGATTTTCCGTATCTTTGTTAGTTTTGTTCCGCCACCAGCAGCGCGTGCGTATCTGGCTCCAGCGCCTTAAAGATATGCGGCTGGTCAGCGGGGTAGCAAATGTAATCTCCCGGGCCGAGCTCTTCCGCCGCGTCGATCAGACCGACCACCGCCCGCCCCTGGGTCACGATAATATGCTCAACCGACCCAGGCGGATGGGGCTGGGAAATACGGTCTGCCCCCGGCTGAGTCAGCAGCAGATAGATATCACGACGCGCGCCAGGCGGACACGCCGCGAGCAAAATCGCCTCGTAGTTCGCCTGCCCGGCGACGACTTTTGTGCCCTCGCCGCGGCGGATCACCTGCGTGACGGGTTGCTGCGGCTCCAGTAACCGGGCAAACGGAATATCCAGCGCCACGCAAAGCGACCACAGCGTTTCCAGGCTAGGATTGCCGTTGCCAGACTCCAGTTGAGAAAGCGTGGATTTGGCGATCCCGGCACGGCGGGCAATTTCCGCCAGTGAGAGCCCGGTTCGCAAGCGTTCTCGCACCAGGCTTTTGGCGATCACGCTGATTGGCTGCGTCATAATAACGGCCTCTTTCTCTCTATAACGAACGAATCGTTCGTCTTGTAAAACGTTTCTGATGCGTTCATTATAATGGAAATACGTTCGATATGGCTAAAATGGTATGAAGAATCACCTCTCTTGCCTGAAAGGCGACACGATAAAAGCGATCGTCCTGGTCTGCCTCGCGGTGGGCGTGGTCGGCATGTCTTATGGCTCACTGGCGATGGCCTACGGTTTCCCGCTGTGGGTGCCGTTTGTCCTCTCCCTCACGGTGCTGGCAGGCGCATCCGAGTTTATGTTTATCGGCATCGTGGCGAGCGGCGGCAATCCGCTGGCAGCGGCAGCGGCCGGTTTACTGGTTAACGCGCGCCATGTGCCGTTCGGCGTTACGGTGCGTGAACTGGTGGGCAAGCGCGGCCTGAGCTTTCTGGGCTGTCATATCATGAATGATGAAAGTGTGGTGTTCGGCCTGTCGCAAAAAACCGCCGAGCAGCGTAAAGCGGCCTACTGGCTGTGCGGCCTGGGCGTGGCAATCATCTGGCCGCTGGGGGCGGTGCTGGGCGCGATGGTCGGCAAGCTGCTGCCAGATCCGGAAACCATCGGGCTGGACGCGGTGTTCCCGGCGATCCTGCTGGCGTTAGTGGTGCCGGCATTTAAAAACCGTACCACGCTGATCCGCGCATGTAGCGGCGCAGTGTTGTCGCTGGCCGCCGTACCGTTTGCGCCGGTTGGCCTGCCGGTGCTGCTCTCTTTGCTCGGCCTTGCCGCGAGGAAAAAATAATGGAAAACATGACGGTCTTTATTCTCGGCATCGCCATTCTTTCTGCCGGAACCTATCTGATGCGTCTCGGCGGGGCGAAACTCGGTAGCCGGCTGGCGCTTTCTGAACGGTCGCAGGCGCTGCTTTCAGACGCGGCAACCGTTTTGTTGTTCTCCGTCGCGCTGGCAACAACGTTTTATGAAGGGGACCATTTTGCCGGGATGGCGCGCGTACTGGGGGTGGGGTTCGCGGTGTTTCTGGCCTGGCGCAAAATGCCGTTAATTGTGGTGATCGTCGCGGCGGCGGTGGTGACGGCGCTGCTGCGTCTGGCGGGGATCCACTAAGAAAAATGCCCGACAGAACAGCGCTGCCGGGCATCTGAGGGGTTAATGCGCAGGAAGCGTATCGACGTTAAGCGTCAGCGTTTCTTCAAAATCCGTGGTGTTAGTAACGCTAAACGCCTTGTCAGAGAGATAGGTCGTGATCATCATGGTGGCGACAAACTGCTCGCCCGCCACTTCTGTACCGTTTACCGCCGCCAGCGCTTTTTCCGGCTTCAGCGTCACCTGAGAAGCGCCTCCCTGAACGGCTACCGCGCCAATATCGACCGCGGCCAGCTGCACGGGGTTCCCGTCCACCCGCCCATCTTTGAATTCGATTTTCATCGCGCCGCTGTCCGTAAAACGATACGCCAGGTTCTGTCGGGCAATCCCGTCTACGGAGATGCGCATTTTGCGCACATCCGGACACAGCACCGAAACCTGAACTTCACGCATCACAGAAGCATAACCGTTGTACACTTTGCCAATATGTTCAGCGGACGTTTGCCGCATATCCTGTTTACGGTAGCGCCCGTAATCGACTTTCTTTACCGCCGACATCATTTCACAGGCGCCGTCATCGGCCTGCGCCATTCCCGAAAGTCCCGCTGCGCCGCAGAGCAGCATAAGCATCAGCGCGTATTGACGAACGTTATTCAGAGACATTTCCCTGTCACCTCTTCATAGAATTTATTCGGTTCTGCCTCCGGCAGGGTGTACGTCAGCCTGCAACGCCCTTCATCCAGCTTCGCATACAGCTGCTGGCTGGCAGAGATATCGTTCAGGAAGATCACGCCGTCTTCTGGCGCACTCGTCACATACTCCCCTGCCGCGTCCACAATCGAGACACCTTCCGGCAGCGGCGTACCGTCCGCACGGCGTATACTGAGCAGCACGCGGCGCTGGCTTAACGTCGCAAACTCCCACTTCGCCACAGCGCCGTGAGACGCTTTGATCGCTGTTCTGCCATTTCTTACGTCCAGATTGCCTGGCAGGCTTTCCGTGTTGATCTCAATCGTGCTTTCACGGAACGGCGACAGCGCAGGAATAATCGCCTGGCCCCATTTATCGGTCCATACCGCGCCGCGCGGGGTACCTATCTCGATGCCAGCCACCGGTTTATCCAGTCTGGCAATGGCGTACGTATCGGTCACGCGGTAAGGCGAGAAGGTCACCCCGTCGCTGTGGGCGACAATCCCGCCGCTTAATGCTGCTGAGTAGTTGGTATTGCTGTCGTTATCTCCTCCTGCCGCCAGCGCCAGGTTGGTGTAATGCAGATTACTGTTCAGCGAGCTGTCCCAGCTGGTGGTGTTCTCTTCCTGGTCCTGAGTGACCCCCACCGTGTACTGGTTCTCAGCGTTGAGCGAGCCCATCGCCCGCGTGCCGTAAGAACGCTTACCTTCGCTCTCGCGATACCAGGAGCTGGTTGTCACGCCTGAGCGTCCCAGCGGGATCGACACGTTTACGTAAAACTGATCGTTGTCGCTGCTGTCGTGCCGGCTGACATCCGACTCCCAGTTCACGCTCACGTTGAAGTATTTAAAAGTCTGTGACCACGACGAGATAAACCGGCGACTGTCATAGTCGCTGTTCCAGCTCTCGTTGCGATAATAGCTGAGGGAAAAGCGGCCCAGCGTGGTACTCGACCAGTTGATACCGACGCTGGTGTCGTATTTGGTTTGCGACATATCGTCATCGTCGCCGTAAAGTTCCGCCATCTCGCGATAGTCCGGTGTGCCATAGCTACCGCCCAGCGAAAGCCCAATGCCCCACGGCAGGGAGTAACCCAGATCCAGCGTCGTTTTGTTGCCGTCGGTTTGCGTCTGGTTGTCTATTGACGCCAGAAAACCCAACGAGGCATACAGGTTCTGCATCGGTATGGTATCGAGGTTGCCGGAGAAGCCATAATAGTGGTTATCCGCCATCACCATACCGGCCAGGAAATTGACACGCTTATTGACAGACCAGCCGTTGTTGGCGGACACCACCCACGGATTTTCAAAGCGTGAGTCCATGTCTTCAACGCGGCCCATAGCCAGCGTAAAGCCCGGGGCACGGCCTATATGATTGCTGCGGAACGTACTTGCCGAGACAGTGAATCGGTTTTCGCTGCCGTCAGTCTCGGTGACCGTTACGTTCAGGTCGGTGTTGAGGTTCGCCAGCGGCACGTCATCCAGGTTGAACGGACCGGCAGGAACCAGCGTTGAGTAAATAAGCTGTCCGCCCTGGCGGATATCGACGCGCGCCTGCGGATTACGGGCAATACCGCTGACTTCGACGCCCGTCCCCACCTGAGGAGTGAGTGCGGTATCCGGCATCATCTGGACCCCGTAAATTCCCGGAATACTGAAGCGGCTGTTGGCGATGTTAATCTGGCCACCCTGCACCATCACGCCATAATCGGTAAAGGTACGCTGGGCATAGGTGTAGAGGGAGTCAACCTCAAAATCCTGATCGCTGCCGTCGCTAATGAACTGCGTGCTGCGCACAATCCAGTCTCCGGCATTAAAGCCCATTTCAAAGGTCGACTGGAAACGGTCAGCGTTCTCATCATCATAGTGATTATGGGTGCCAAACATGGAGTAATTCAGCATGGCTGCACGTCCGCCACGCACCTCGGCGAACTGTCGGCCATAATCAGGGTCGATCGCTTCAGGTGGTACAACAACCGATATTTCATCAATATCCGGCGAAGTCTGAATCGTTGATCCGGACCAGTAGTGATAAATCTTCGGGCAGGTGCCTCTTTTCGTCTGTTTAATCAGGCCCGCGTTTTCCAGAAACGCTTTATCAATACAGGGCGTTCCTTCCTCATCAAATTTCACGGGCATAATATTGCGCTGCTTACCATTAATATTAACCGTCACATTATGGTAGCCAGGGGTAAAACGGGGAGTGAGGGAATAGTAATCCGCAATGGCCGGATCAAGCCCGTTATTTTTTAAAGCATCGCTGTCAAATATGGCTCGCGCCAGTTCCAGAGATTCATTCGCATTAGAGGAAATCTCAGCCCGAATATTAAATGCCAGCACGCTAAGGCAAAACACGAGCATTCCCTTTTTACAGGAACCGTTTAACATAACTACTCCATGTTTGTTAAGTGATTTTATTGCTGAAGGTCGGCGATATAATTCCCTGCCTTATAGCCATAACGCGTTGCCGGATAGATTTCGATTTGTTTTTCGGATGCTGATATTTTGGCTGGGGCGCTGGCCATCATTTTTTCGCCAGGAAGAATGTAAGTCTTAGCTAATGTCGCGATCGTACCCGAGGCCATTAATTTCACCTTTTGCTCCAGTCGGACGACATAAGGCGTATTATTCTCAACCGTGACATTGCCATTTTTTATCTGCCAGGTGAGTGCCTTCCAGGGTTCAATATTTACCGCCAGGCCAGCCGGGTGAATAATGACGGGAAGGTTCTGGCTAAACACCACTTTAACTTTATTTTTTTCACGCTGAGGGATAGCGGTAAAAATGACACGCTTGAAATGTTCCACCTTCAGCGGCTCAGCGCTGCTTTTCAGCACAAAACGTACGCGCTGGGTTTTACCCGCATCTACGCGCACAACCGGCTGCGTGGCAAACAGGCCCGGCTTGGGGTCGTCCGGGAGATCAATAATTTTGGTGTACAGCAGCTGTGCTTCAGCATCCGTGTTTTTAACATCCATGCTGGCCCCCTGCTTGTCTTCATTGACAATAAGCAGCGAGGTATCCGGCACCATCCCGGCAGCCATACCGTTAAATGAGGCCAGCAGGCAGGCACAGATCAGCGTTCTCTTTAAAAGCAGCATAATATTAGTCCATTAATATTGGTAATGACACCCCGCCGGAGTGGGGTGTCAGGTATTTCATGATGCGTGGGTGCGATTACAGATAAACCAGCTCAACGTTGGTTAAGCCGTCCAGGGTGGCTTCATCCGTGATATTTAAATCATCGGTTGGGTTAATCATCGCGGCGACACCCACATTAAAGTTAACCTTGGTTTGTGCGACAGGCGTGCCGCCCAATGTGTCACTGAAGGAATATAATTCGCTTTTGTCTGTGTTTACTTTTAAATAGCGCTGTCCGCCTGTTGTTGCCCACGTTGTTCCGTTATCGCGCGATGCAGTAGGATACAGTTCATCGCCTGCGTCGTTCGTGACAGCGCCTTTCGTAAGCTGAATCCCTAATGAGTAGGCACCAATTTTCTTACCATTGTACATACCCAGCCCGGCGGTTTGGTACGCCTCTCTCCCAAATTCCGTATCAATAAAACTGGTCGGCAAAACTTGAGTTGGTCCTGAGTCTGCATGGGCATCATTAAACGTTACTGCAATGCGGGTGGCCTCTTCACAGGTAATGGAAACAGGAATAATTTTAACATCCGCCAATGGTGTAGCCGAAGTGGAATTCAGTGAAGACGCACTTATCGTGCCATAATCGGCAATACCACCACCGCTAATAAATGTAGGCGTACAGGAAGAGGGGACGATTTTACCCGTCACCTGAATATCAACACTGGAAGCTGCCAGAGCAGAGGACGCCACGACAGCCAGCGCGGACGCCAGCATTCCTTTTTTAAACATCGCGTTCATTTAATTTCCTTATAAAAGTGAAATACAAAATATGCCAAATAATTAATATTTGGCCTAAGGGGGTACTACTAAACATTGTTTTAGAAAGTAGCATTACAGATAGCTCAGATCAATAACCCCAAAACGTTTTAGGATTAGAGCCTGAGGAATTCCTTAAATCTCAAGATCAATAATAAATATTTTATATATGAAACTTAAAATAACCGAATGCAACCGCCAAAAACATTCATTGAATAAATACAAGGAATCAACTGGCCAGACCATTTATTTAATATACTTATGGGATTGTTGTTTTTTAAACAAAAGTCACATTAAAAAGCGGATTATTACTTATTTTATTTAGTTAATAAGGTTTATCCAGGAGGATATGACTGTTTTGGGAGGAGTCAAAAGAAAATTAAGCAGAAGGAAGAAGAATGAAACCTGTCCCTGCTCCGAAAAGCAAGGGACAGCGGCTATATGACTTATTTGTTCAGTTCAGCGGTCATGTGTACGCGGTTACCGGTGAATGCCTGGGTAATTTTGTAGGATGACGCGCCCGCTTCCTGAGCCTGTGCGGCGATTTTAGCTTCTGCACCATCCAGCGTAGAGGCGGATGCAGTCACAGTCTGCGCAGCGAAAGAACCGAAAGAAGTAGCCAGAGCGATTAAAGCGACAAAAGTTTTGATGCTTTTCATGAGATAAACCTTTTCGTTAAGTTGTTTAGATAAGGCACCGTACCTTGATGAGACAAATACTAGCCCTCATCATGAACAACTAAAAGCGGAAGGTTTTGCTATACTCATTCAAAATTACTGATTAACAATTAATCGCTGCGGATGGGTGTAAATTGTCGCCCTGCCCGGCTTGCAGAACCCCACCAGCGTCAGGTTGCAGCGCTCTGCCACTTCGACCGCCAGCGTTGTCGCAGCCGACACCGCAAACAGGATCTCCACGCCGCACATGGCCGCTTTCTGCACCATTTCATAGCTGGCGCGGCTGGAAACGAGCGCGGCCCCTTGCTGCCAGACGGCATCTTCACGCGCGCGACGGCCCAGCAGCTTATCCAGCGCCACATGGCGGCCCACATCTTCATGACCTCCGACGATCTCGCCCGACGGGAGCAACCACGCCGCAGCATGTGTACAGCCGCTCAGCTGACCTATGGGCTGGACATCATTGAGGTGCTCCAGGGCTTTGTCGAGGTTACCGAGGTTGAAAGTCTGGGTAAACGGCAGCGGCGCGACGGGCTTACCGATATCGTTAAGCTGTTCAACGCCACACACGCCGCAGCCGGTGCGTCCGGCCAGCGCCCGGCGGCGCTCTTTCAGCCCCATAAAGCGACGACTGGAGAGTTCGATTTGTACTTCAAGGCCATTACAGGCCTGAACCACATCCATACCGTAGATCTCCTGCGGATGCGCAATGATGCCTTCCGAGAGGGAAAAACCTATGGCGAACAGTTCCAGATCTTTCGGCGAAGCCATCATCACCACATGCGAAATCCCGTTGTAAACCAGGGCAACGGGGACCTCTTCCGCCAGAAAATCCGGCGTGGCATGTGAAATGTGAGGCGGTCTGTGTACCGACAGTTCCACAATGCCCGCAGGCAGTGGCGACACGTGGGCAGCACGGTTTTGTTTAGACACAACGGTATTCCTGAACAACCACGGAAGTGAGCCTGCTATTGCAACACAAACGGCAGGCCTTACGCATAGTATGGATCAACTTTTCAGCAACCATTCTCCTACTCAATACGGAGGGGTGCAACCGATCAGCTGCTACACCTCTTTAACATGCACAGGATAAAATGTGATTGATATCACATTTTATAATCAATGCCGTGATAATACGTTCACTTTGTTTTAACCCCGTTAGAACAGGCGTACCGACATTGTGGTATTCTGGGCTTATCCCTCGGAGAAATGAGGGATTAATGCAAATTTTTCTCCTTTGCGGTTAATTCTCAACCGCAAAGTAAAACTACATAGCAATGTCGTAATGAACCAAGGAGTGACCCATGCAGGTCAGCAGAAGGCAGTTCTTTAAGATCTGCGCTGGCGGTATGGCAGGCACCACGGCGGCGGCACTGGGCTTTGCGCCCGGTGTAGCGCTGGCGGAAACACGGCAGTATAAACTGCTGCGCACCCGCGAAACCCGTAACACCTGTACGTACTGCTCCGTCGGCTGTGGGCTGTTAATGTATAGCCTCGGCGACGGTGCGAAAAACGCCAAAGCATCCATTTTCCACATCGAAGGCGATCCGGATCACCCGGTCAACCGTGGTGCGCTGTGTCCGAAAGGGGCCGGTCTGGTAGATTTTATCCACTCCGAAAGCCGCCTGAAGTTTCCTGAGTATCGCGCTCCCGGCTCTGACAAATGGCAGCAAATCAGCTGGGAGGAAGCGTTCGATCGCATCGCTAAGCTGATGAAAGAAGACCGCGATGCCAACTTTATCGCGAAGAATGCCGAAGGCACCACCGTTAACCGCTGGCTCTCCACTGGCATGCTGTGTGCTTCTGCGTCCAGTAACGAAACCGGCTATTTAACCCAGAAATTTACGCGCGCACTCGGTATGCTCGCGGTCGACAACCAGGCGCGTGTCTGACACGGACCAACGGTAGCAAGTCTTGCTCCAACATTTGGTCGCGGTGCGATGACCAACCACTGGGTCGACATCAAAAACGCCAACCTCATTGTGGTGATGGGCGGTAACGCCGCTGAAGCGCACCCTGTCGGGTTCCGCTGGGCGATGGAAGCCAAAATCCACAACGGCGCGAAGCTGATTGTGATCGATCCCCGCTTTACGCGTACAGCGTCAGTGGCGGATTTCTACACCCCTATTCGTTCAGGTACTGACATCACTTTCCTGTCAGGCGTATTGCTGTACCTGATGACCAACGAAAAATATAACCGCGAGTACACCGAAGCCTATACCAACGCCAGCCTGATCGTGCGTGAGGATTACCACTTCGAAGATGGCCTGTTCAGCGGTTATGACGCCGAAAAACGCAAATACGACAAAACCAGCTGGAACTACGAGCTGGACGAAAACGGCTTTGCGAAGCGCGACACCACCCTGCAACACCCTCGCTGCGTGTGGAACCTGCTGAAAGAGCACGTTTCCCGCTACACGCCGGAGGTTGTCGAAAACATCTGTGGGACGCCGAAAGCGGATTTCCTGAAGGTGTGCGAGCTGATAGCGGAAACCAGCGCGAAAGATAAAACCGCGTCGTTCCTGTATGCGCTCGGCTGGACGCAGCACTCCATCGGCGCGCAGAACATCCGCACCATGGCGATGGTTCAGCTGCTCCTCGGCAACATGGGGATGGCAGGCGGCGGTGTGAACGCCCTGCGCGGTCACTCCAACATTCAGGGTCTGACCGACCTCGGCCTGCTGTCTCAGAGCCTGACGGGTTACATGAACCTGCCGAGCGAGAAACAGACCGACCTGCAAACCTACCTGACGGCCAGCACGCCAAAACCGCTGCTCGAAGGCCAGGTGAACTACTGGGGCAACTATCCGAAGTTCTTCGTCTCGCTGATGAAAGCCTTCTACGGCGACAAGGCGACGGCAGAAAACAGCTGGGGCTTTGACTGGCTGCCGAAGTGGGACAAAGGTTACGACGTACTTCAGTACTTCGAAATGATGCACCAGGGCCAGGTCAACGGCTATATCTGCCAGGGCTTTAACCCGGTGGCGTCGTTCCCGAACAAGAACAAGGTTGTCGAGTCTCTGTCGAAGCTGAAGTTCCTGGTGACGATTGACCCGCTCAATACCGAAACGTCGACGTTCTGGCAGAACCACGGTGAGTCGAACGATGTCGATCCGTCGAAGATTCAGACCGAAGTGTTCCGTCTGCCGTCTACCTGCTTCGCGGAAGAGAACGGGTCTATCGTCAACTCCGGCCGCTGGTTGCAGTGGCACTGGAAAGGCGCGGATGCCCCGGGCATCGCCTTGAACGACGGCGAGATCCTGGCCGGTATCTTCTTACGTCTGCGTAAAATGTACGCGGCTGAAGGCGGCGCAACGCCTGAGCCGGTGCTGAACATGACCTGGAACTACTCGACGCCAGAGAATCCGTCTCCGGAAGAAGTGGCGATGGAGAGCAACGGTAAGGCGCTGGCGGACGTTATCGACCCGGCGACCGGTGCGGTGCTGGCGAAGAAAGGCGATCAGCTCAGCACCTTTGCGCACCTGCGCGATGACGGTACGACCTCCAGCGGCTGCTGGATCTTTGCCGGTAGCTGGACGCCGAAAGGCAACCAGATGGCCAACCGCGATAACGCCGACCCGTCGGGCCTCGGCAATACGCTGGGCTGGGCATGGGCGTGGCCGCTTAACCGCCGCATCCTCTATAACCGCGCCTCTGCTGACCCGCAAGGCAACCCGTGGGATCCGAAGCGTCAGCTACTGAAGTGGGACGGCGCGAAATGGGGCGGCGTGGATATTCCGGACTACAGCACTGCCGCACCAGGCAGCGATGTCGGGCCGTTTATCATGCAGCCTGAAGGGATGGGGCGCCTGTTTGCTATCGATAAGATGGCGGAAGGTCCGTTCCCGGAACACTACGAGCCGTTTGAGACGCCGCTGGGTACTAACCCGCTGCACCCGAACGTGGTCTCTAACCCGGCAGCCCGCATCTTCAAGGGCGATTTTGAAGCGCTGGGTAAAAAGGACAAGTTCCCTTATGTCGGCACCACTTACCGTCTGACCGAGCACTTCCACTACTGGACCAAGCACGCGCTGCTGAATGCCATCGCGCAGCCGGAGCAGTTTGTGGAGATCGGCGAGAAGCTGGCGAACAAACTCGGCATTGCCCATGGCGATACCGTGAAGGTCTCCTCTAACCGCGGCTACATCAAAGCCAAGGCGGTGGTGACCAAGCGTATTCGCACGCTGAACGTTCACGGTCAGCAGGTGGATACCATCGGCATCCCAATTCACTGGGGTTATGAGGGCGTGGCGAAGAAAGGGTTCATTGCGAACACCCTGACGCCGTTCGTCGGTGATGCGAACACGCAGACGCCGGAGTTTAAGGCCTTCCTCGTGAACGTGGAAAAGGTGTAACGGAGACGACTTATGGCTTATCAATCTCAAGACATTATCCGTCGTTCCGCGACTAACGGTTTCACGCCCGCGCCTCAGGCGCGGGACCACCAGCAGGAAGTGGCGAAGCTTATCGACGTGACCACCTGTATCGGCTGTAAAGCCTGTCAGGTGGCCTGTTCAGAGTGGAACGACATCCGTGACGAAGTGGGTCACAACGTCGGGGTGTACGACAACCCGGCGGACCTGACCGCCAAGTCCTGGACGGTAATGCGTTTCTCGGAAGTGGAGCAGAACGATAAACTGGAATGGCTTATCCGCAAAGATGGCTGTATGCACTGTGCGGATCCGGGCTGCCTGAAGGCGTGTCCGTCAGAAGGGGCTATCATTCAGTATGCCAACGGCATCGTCGACTTCCAGTCCGAGCAGTGTATTGGCTGCGGCTATTGCATCGCGGGTTGTCCGTTTGACGTGCCGCGCCTGAACCCGGAAGACAACCGCGTCTACAAATGTACGCTGTGCGTTGACCGCGTAAATGTCGGCCAGGAGCCAGCGTGCGTGAAGACCTGTCCAACTGGCGCTATCCACTTTGGCTCCAAAGAGGATATGAAAACGCTGGCGGCAGAGCGCGTGGGCGAGCTGAAAACCCGTGGTTACGATAACGCAGGCCTGTACGATCCGGCCGGGGTTGGCGGTACGCACGTGATGTACGTGCTGCACCACGCCGACAAGCCGAATCTGTATCACGGCCTGCCGGAGAACCCGGAAATCAGCGCGACCGTGAAGTTCTGGAAAGGCATCTGGAAACCGCTGGCCGCGGTCGGTTTTGCGGCCACCTTCGCAGCGAGCATCTTCCACTACGTCGGCGTTGGTCCGAACCGTGCGGAAGAGGAAGACGACAACCTGCATGAAGAGAAAGACGAGGTGCGCAAATGAGAAAACGTGACACCATCGTGCGCTACACCGCGCCGGAACGCATCAACCACTGGGTCACCGCCTTCTGCTTCATGCTGGCGGCGATAAGCGGGCTGGGGTTCTTCTTCCCGTCCTTCAACTGGCTGATGCAGATCATGGGGACACCACAGCTGGCGCGTATACTGCACCCGTTTGTGGGCGTCATCATGTTCGCGTCGTTCATCATCATGTTTTTCCGTTACTGGCACCATAACCTAATCAATCGGGATGATATCTTTTGGGCGAAGAATATTCGTAAGATCGTCGTCAACGAGGAAGTGGGTGATACCGGGCGTTATAACTTCGGCCAGAAATGCGTATTCTGGGCGGCGATTATCTTCCTGGTCCTGTTGCTGGTGAGCGGCGTGATCATCTGGCGTCCGTACTTTGCGCCTGCTTTCTCAATCCCGGTGATCCGATTCGCGCTGATGCTGCATTCATTTGCCGCAGTGGCGTTAATTGTGGTTATCATGGTGCATATTTACGCCGCCCTCTGGGTGAAAGGCACCATTACCGCGATGGTGGAAGGCTGGGTCACCAAAACGTGGGCGAAGAAACATCACCCGCGCTGGTACCGAGAAGTCCGCCAGAAACAGGAAAAGTCATCTGAATGAGTATTCGCATAATCCCGCAAGATGAGCTGGGGTCGAGCGAGAAACGTACGGCGGAGTATATTCCGCCGTTGTTATTCCCCAGACTCAAGAACCTCTACAACCGCCGCGCAGAGCGTCTGCGCGAGCTGGCAGAGAACAACCCGCTGGGCGATTTTCTGCGTTTTGCCGCGCTGGTCGCCCATGCGCAGGAAGTGGTGCTGTACGACCATCCGCTGCAAATGGACCTGACCGCACGCATCAAAGAAGCCAATGAGCATGGCAAACCGCCGCTGGATATTCACGTCCTGCCGCGCGACAAGCACTGGCATAAGCTGCTGCATTCCCTGATCGCCGAGCTGAAGCCCGAGATGAGCGGCACGGCGCTGGCAGTCATTGAGAACCTGGAAAAAGCCTCCGATCAGGAGCTGGAAGAGATGGCGAGCGCGCTGTTTGCTTCCGACTTCTCACTGGTGAGCAGCGATAAAGCGCCGTTCATCTGGGCTGCGCTGTCTCTCTACTGGGCGCAAATGGCGAGCCTGATTCCAGGTAAAGCCCGCGCCGAATACGGCGAAGCGCGCCAGTTCTGCCCGGTGTGTGGTTCAATGCCGGTCTCCAGCATGGTGCAAATCGGCACCACTCAGGGGCTGCGCTACCTGCACTGCAACCTGTGTGAAACCGAGTGGCACGTGGTGCGCATCAAGTGCAGCAACTGCGAACAGACCCGCGATCTGAACTACTGGTCGCTGGAAAATGAAGACGCGGCGGTGAAAGCGGAGAGCTGCGGCGACTGCGGGACCTACCTGAAGATTCTGTATCAGGAAAAAGACCCGAAAGTCGAAGCCGTGGCCGACGATCTCGCCTCGCTGATTCTGGACGCGAAGATGGAGCAGGAGGGCTTTGCCCGCAGCTCGATCAACCCGTTCCTGTTCCCGGGTGAAGGGGAGTAATCTCCTGTGAGAGTGCCGGGCGGCGCGAGCTTGCCCGGCCTACACCTGGTAAGGCGTAAGGACCTCGTCAATACCCGCAAAATCTTTCGTGTTGCGAGAAATCAACGGACATTTTCTGCTCTGCGCTGTGGCCAGAATGATAGCATCAGGCAGTTTCATTCCATGCTTCTCACGTAGTAAAACGCTTCTTTCCGCAATATCCCGAGACACATCAATAATTTCAAAAGCGCCCATAACGGCTGCCGTTTTCGCTTCATGACCATGCCTGCGAGCGCCCACCATTACTTCCATCCAGGTAATTAAGCTGATGGCACGATGCGACGCGGTATGCTCAATCGCATCCGCAGCTTCAATACGGTTGTTGAAGAGATCAATGAGAATATTGGTATCAAACACTGCCATGTGCTCCATGATTACCACTCCTCACGCAGCTTGCGTTCATACTCAAGCCCGTCCTCTTTTCTGTCTCCCCACAGACCAAGCGCATTTCGGATAACAGAAGAACTCTGCTGGTCGAGATACAGCTCTATCGCTTCCCGAAGCAGTTCAGCACGTGGCTGATTTCGCAATTGCTTGAGATTATCCAAACGTTGAATCACGTCATCAGACAAATCAATAAGTATTCTGCCCATATCAAGTTCCGCCAAAACGCTCATATATCACCTTAGTATATCATCTTTGGTTAATTTTCAGGCAAAATACTCTTTATCAATTTAGGGTGAAAGGACGTTTTTTAGGGAATGATCGATTTTGCGAGCCACTTTCCACAACATGCACCTCTCAACATTTCTCTGTTTTCATCTGCTGTAAACCAGGCTATAAACTGTATAAAAACACAGTAAAAGGACGTAATCATGGCACTGGAAAAGGGTATTGATAAGCTGGTACAGGAGTTTATTGCCGCAGGACGACCTTCCTCGCGAAAGCAGAGTATTGATGACCGGAGAAGCGGATATGTTGCCAGCACAGCGCTAGCCGGGGAAACAGAAACGCGTGTCCAGGTTGAAACGCTTGTTCTTGAGGATATGACCTTTCGGGTATTTTCGCCTTTCAATGCCCCTGAAACGTTATCTTGTGCCCTCTACTATCATGGCGGTTGTTTTGTCAGCGGTGGGTTTGAAACCCATGATAATCAGCTTCGCCAACTGGCGTTTTACGGTAACTGCCGGGTCATTGCGGTTCAGTACAGACTCGCACCCGAGAATACTTTCCCCGCTGCGCATGACGATGCAGAGAGAGCGGCAGATCTTGTCTGGCAAAATGCAGAACAATTAGGTGTGGATAAAAACCGGATTACACTTTGTGGAGACAGCGCGGGAGGTCATCTTGCGCTGGTAACGTCATTGCGGCTTAAGGCCAAAGGTCTCTGGGATCCCGCGCAGCTCATTCTTATCTACCCCATGCTCGACGCTACGGCCAGTTTTGAAAGCTATACCCTCAATGGCATGGATTACGTGATTACTCGCGATACCCTTTTGAGCGGCTATGAAATGTATCTGGCTGGAGCCGACCGTCAACATCCTGAAGTCAGCCCACTGTGGCGCAACGACTTTAGCGGTCTGCCGAAGGTCCATATTGTTACCGCGGAGTATGATCCGTTACGCGACGAAGGCGAGGCGCTTTATCAGCGCCTCACGGAGCAAGGCGTGAAGTGTACCGCTCAACGATGGCGGGGTGTAATTCACGGCTTCTTCCAGTTGGGTGGAATTAGCCAGTCAGCGCGAGACGTTACGCGAGATATTGCCTGGCGCATTAACCATGCCGGGCGAGAGTGTAAAGGAGACTACTCCTCCTCGTTCCCGCCCTCTTCATACGCGCCATACGGCTTCGCAGGCAGAACGATATAGGTGCCTTCAAACACCGCGCCTGGCGTTTCATCGCCGAACAGCTCCACCTGCATCTGTACGCGTGCTTTACGTCCACGCGCCAGACGGTCGAGATCGCCGCCCAGTGCGCCCAGGTCAGCAACCGCGCTCGGCTTGCCGCTGATCGGGGCGCTGTAGCGGATATGGGCATCGGCCAGAATAATGGTGCCGCCGAGATGACGTTCGCGCAGCATTAGCCAGATCAGTCCCCAGCCGGTGAGCGTGGCGAGTGAAAACAGGCTGCCGGCAAACAGGGTATGGTGCGGGTTCTGGTTGCCGGTTTCCGGCATGGTGGTAATAAATTTTTGCCCGGTATATTGCTGAATACGCACACCCATTTTTTCACTGAGCGGAATATGCTGATACCATGCCTGCTGGAGCTGCCCGCACCAGTCGGCGCGATGGAGAATATCGTCCAGCGTGGCGATGGGTTTGATCATCAAAAAGTGACGAATCGGCGTAGTTTGCGGGGCGGTGATTTCCCCCTGATTCACGAAACCAAGCTTGGCAAAGAACTCAACGGCATCTTCGCGGGCGCTACAGGTGACACGCTTGACCCCTTCCTGACGGGCAACGGATTCCAGCGTCATAGCCATCAGCGTTCCAAGGCCTTTGTCCTGCACGGAGGGATGAACGGCCATAAAGCGGATTGAAGCTTCGTTGTCGGCATTGATATACAGACGTCCCACGGCAACGAGGTTGCCCTCTTCATCAACCACCATCTGGTGGTGCGCCATCGCGTCCCAGGCGTCGCGTTCAGAGCCTTTAGGTTGATGCAGTGGCTTGCGCAGCATTTCCCAGCGGAAATGGTAATAAGCGTCTAATTCTTCTTCCGTTTGCGGTACTCGAAGGTGATACATAGCTGTACTCTCTCTTGTTACCCGCGGCCATGCCGCCAGTTGGCTCATACCTGGAGCCAGAATGTGACGGGGCCATCGTTCACCAGCGAAACCTGCATATCCGCAGCGAATCGTCCGGTTTGTGTATTCATGTCCTGTTGGCGACAGCGCTCAACAAAGTACTCGTAAAGGGCTTCTGCGCGATCCGGTGCCGCGCCCTTCGAAAAACTCGGGCGCATGCCGCGTTCGGTATCCGCGGCCAGCGTAAACTGGGAGACCACCAGCACGCTGCCGCCCGCCTGCTGAACGTTCAGGTTCATCTTGCCTTCCGTATCGCTGAAAATGCGGTAGCCCAGTACGCGCTCACACAAGCGGTTGGCTTTTTGTTCGTCGTCATCCTTTTCGACACCCAGGAGCACCAAAAGTCCTGGGCCAATTTCACCCGTCACCTCATCCGCCACGGTGACGCTGGCACGGGTTACGCGCTGAATCAATGCAATCATGGTTGGTCTGCTTCTTGTTGTTTTTCAGCTTCTGCTGCTTTTTTGAGTTCGCGGTAGACCCCGAGAGTGACAGTTATTTCGGCGCCAAGCAAGACGATACACCACGTCCAGTAGACCCAGACAAACAAAATGGGGATCACCGCCAGCACGCCGTAAATCAGCTGATAAGAGGGGAACATGGTGATATAAAGCGCGAATCCTTTCTTGCCCAGCTCAAAGAGCAACGCCGCGACCAGCGCACCCACCACGGCATCCCGGTTGGGTACGCGCGTGGTTGGTACCACGCTGTAGAGCAGCCAGAACGAAAGCCACGATAAAATCAGCGGGAATATACGCAGCACGTTATCGATCACGCTGTTTAAGTCGGTCGCCCAGCGCAGCGAAAGAAGGTAGGAACTGATCGCCAGGCTTGCCCCCGCCAGCAATGGGCCAAGGGTTAAAATCATCCAGTAGACGGCAAAGGAGTAAACCTTCGGGCGGACTTTTTTGCTCCGCCAGATGGTGTTGAGCGCACTGTCGATGGAGTACATCAGCAGCAGCGCGGTAACAATAAGCCCACATGCCCCCACCGCCGTCATCTTGCTGGAGTTTGCGACAAACTGTTCAATGTAGTTCTGAATCACATCGCCGGTGGCAGGAATAAAGTTCGCGAAAACAAAATGGCGAAGCTGCATGCTCACATCGGCAAACATCGGAAACGCC
Source organism: Enterobacter cloacae complex sp. 397G4 (assembly GCF_050031515.1). Taxonomy (NCBI): domain Bacteria; kingdom Pseudomonadati; phylum Pseudomonadota; class Gammaproteobacteria; order Enterobacterales; family Enterobacteriaceae; genus Enterobacter; species Enterobacter cloacae complex sp. 397G4. The sequence continues at coordinate 4,829,228 of NZ_JBLGWE010000001.1, forward strand.
GAAAAAAGCGCAAAAATCACCGCCACCAGCGGCACCAGCGAGAGCAAGGACACGTAAGCGAGATTGCCCGCCAGCGTGGTCATGTTGTCCTCGTCAATGCGATGCCAGAGGAGTTTCAGCCACGCCCTCAGCGGGCGCGTGTGGTGATTGGCTTTTTGATGAACGGTTTTTAGCATAACTGCTTCGCAAAGTAGTTCGGTATCGTCTCTTTTCCGGTCACCAGAATGGAGGTGATACCTAACTGATTAGCCCCTTCTATATTATCGGCGTTGTCGTCAAAAAAGACCGCATCCGCCGCCGTGAATCCTTCTTCCTGCAATACCGCCTGATAGATGCGCGCCTCAGGTTTACGCATCCCCATCTCCTGGGAGAGATACACCTTATCTGCCGCCGCGTGGATTTCCGGGTATTCATCCGGCCAGAAGGTGGTATGCAGGCGGTTGGTATTCGACAGGACGACGACACGATGCCCCTGCTCGCGCAGCTTGTGCATGATGTCGATCACTTCGGGGCGGATCGCGACAAATATGGCCTGCCAGCCGTGGGAAAACTGCTCGTAGCTTAACGAGAGACCCATTTCCTGACAGAAACGCTCTGCGAACGCTTCATCGCTGATCTCACCGCGCTCGTGCAGATGGAAAGTCTCACCCATCGCGAAATTCTGCTTTAACGTCGCCAGCGGAACACGGCTAAAATCGCTCCATGCGCCCAGCACCCGGTTAAAATCGATATCGACGATTACATTTCCTAAGTCAAAGATATAAAGCATGTTTATCTCCTTTCGCCGTGGAAAAGTAACTGTAGCGGGAAAGAGAAACTTTAGCTATGCGCCAGATTCAGCCTAGAGAAAGGAAAGGCCCGAATCGCAATATCGGGCCATAGGATTTTCAGCCAGCCTGCTGCTCTTCTCCGGAATTGACTTCGACAACCTCAACCTTGCTGGATTTGAGGTGATTTTGCAGCGCCGGGCCGGGCAGCTCATCGGTGAACAGCGCCGTCGCCTGCGCCACGTTGCCAATTTCAACCGCCGCGGAGGCGTGGTATTTCGTATGATCGGCCGCCAGTAAAATGTGACGGGAGTGAGCGATCATGGTTTTCACCACGCTGGCTTCGTTAACGTCAAATTCCATCATCGCGCCGTCGTGCTCTATCGCCCCGACGCTGGTGACCAGGTAATCTGCGCGAAATCCTGACACGAACGCCGTTGCCGCAGGACCGATAATGCCGCCGTTATGCGGGCGCAGCGTACCGCCGGGCACCATCACCTCAAAGCGCGGATTCTTATAAAGAATGTGCGCCACCCGCAGGCTGTTAGTGATGATGCGCAGATGATTATGGTTAAGCAGTGCCCGGGCAACGTGCTCCACGGTCGTCCCGATGGTGATAAAAATGGTCGAACCGTCGGGAATATAGTCCGCAATCGCTTCGGCAATCGCCCGTTTCTCTTCGGTAAGCGAGACTTCACGCTGTTCGAACGCCGTGTTGACCACGCTGGATGCCCTGCCCGCGCCGCCGTGATGACGGGTGATCAGCCCTTGCTCGCTGAGCTTGCGGATATCCCGGCGCACGGTTTGCGTGGAGACATCCAGCAGCTGCGCCAGTTCATCAATGTTCATATAGCCGCGATCGGCAATCAGCGTCAGCAGCTGATCGTGACGCGGGTTGCCGGTCAGTTCGGTAAGGCTCATGGGCTGTCCTCTGAAAACCATCACGCCCCGCATTTTATACAAAAAGTGACAAAAAAGAGCGGGTTTGATCACAGTCGGGTATACCCGCGCGCCCGCCGGGCTTTGTACATTTCAGTGCTGCGACGGCGCTGGCAAAACGCACGGCGTCTGCGGCGGGTAATTTCTGCCCCAGGCTGACCGCCAGCGCACCGTGGAACACGTCGCCCGCCCCGGTGGTATCAATGACGTTCACTTCAAAACCAGGCTGATGACATAGCGTGTCGTTTTCCAGCCAGAAACAGCCGTCTCGCCCCTGTGTGACATACACATGTCCATTTGTGAGCGTTTGTGCTTTCTTCAGCGCGTTTTCGGTTTCATCCAGCTGCGTTAACCGCCGCAGTCCTGGCGCGGAGAAGGCCGCGTGGTCGCTTAAGGCAATCAGATCCGCGATGTCCTGCGGGGTGACATCCGCATCCAGCAGCGTCGGTACGCCCTGCTGGCGGGCCAGGGTAAATGCCTGTTTTGCCCCGTCATGCCAGCGCACGTCGGCTAAGACAATGTCCCACTGAGAGAAGTCGATTTCATGCAGCCAGTCTGCCGCCGCAGGGAGATCGGGGCTGGGGTAGTTGGCAATAACGCGCTCTCCGCTTGCGTCCACCAGCACCGCCGATTGCGACGATCGGGCTCCCTTAACTATGCGCGTATAGCGGGTGTTCACCCCCAGGGATTCCAGCTCCGCAAGCAGTCGTCTGCCGGTATCGTCGTCCCCCACCCGGCCAATAAAATCCACTTCCGCGCCCAGTTTCGCGGCTGCCACTGCCGCCGTTGCCGCCGGGCCGCCGCCCACTTCCGTATAGTCTTTTGCGACATATTTCCCACCTTCTTTCGGTAAATCATCGAGATACCAGATGCGATCCAGCACGGTAATGCCGACACAAACGATGCGAGTCATGGTGATTCCTTCTGCGATTTCTGATGCCTTCATTTTAATTTCACCAAATGTTTAAAAAGTGACCCGTGTCAATTTTTTGACTATAAATTACAAATACGATCAAAAACAGACACCACAAACGCGCAAAAATTGACACGATGTGACAGGAGAGAGGCATGTCAGCAATCGCATTTATCGGCTTAGGGCAGATGGGCGCGCCCATGGCGAAGAATCTGTTGAAACAGGGCCACCAGCTTAACGTTTTTGATGTGAACCCGCAGGCGGTTCTGGCGCTGGTAGAGAGCGGCGCCCGGGCGGCGGGAACGCCAGCGCAGGCCGTAACGGAGGCCGAATTCGTCATTACCATGCTGCCAAACGGCGACCTGGTGCGCAGCGTGCTGTTCGGCGAGCACGGCGTATGCGAAGGGTTATCCCGCGACGCGCTGGTCATTGATATGTCCACCATTCACCCGCTGCAAACCGACGCACTGATCCGCGACATGGCTGAGCAAGGCTTCAGCCTGATGGACGTGCCCGTCGGACGCACCTCTGATCATGCCATCGCCGGTACGCTGCTCCTGCTGGCGGGCGGTACGGCGCAGCAGGTTGAGCGCGCCACCCCCGTTTTAATGGCGATGGGCAATGAAATGATTAACGCCGGCGGGCCGGGAATGGGCATCCGCGTGAAGCTCATCAATAACTACATGAGCATCGCCCTGAACGCCCTGTCGGCAGAGGCGGCCGTGCTGTGCGAAGCGCTCGGCCTCTCCTTTGACGTGGCGCTCAAGGTGATGAGCGGCACGCCGGCGGGTAAAGGCCACTTCACGACATCCTGGCCGAACAAGGTGCTGAAAGGGGATCTTTCACCCGCCTTCATGATCGACCTTGCGCATAAGGATCTGGGGATCGCCCTCGACGTGGCCAACCAGCTCCACGTTCCGATGCCGCTGGGCGCGGCGTCCCGCGAAGTTTACAACCAGGCACGCGCCGCCGGGCGCGGGCGCGAAGACTGGACAGCCATTCTTGAACAGGTTCGCGCATCTGCCGGGCTGAAAAAAACACACTGATACGAAAGGACTGAGGAATGACGATGTACACCCTGAAAGATATCACCCGACCTTCCGGCGGTTTTGCGATGCTGGCCGTGGATCAGCGCGAAGCGATGCGCCTGATGTTTGCTGCCGCAGGCGCGCCGGTGCCGGTAACCGACCAGCACCTGACGGATTTCAAGGTCAATGCGGCGAAAATTCTGTCGCCGTACGCCTCTGCGATCCTCGTCGACCAGCAGTTCTGCTACCGCCAGATTGTCGAGCAGCAGGCCGTGGCCAAAAGCTGCGCAATGATTGTCGCCGCCGACGAGTTTATCCCGGGGAACGGCATTCCGGTCGACAGCGTGGTGATCGACAAGAACGTTGACGCGCAGGCGGTCAAACGCGATGGCGGTAAGGCGCTGAAGCTGCTAGTGCTGTGGCGCAGCGATGAAGATCCGCAGCAGCGCCTGGAAATGGTGAAAGCGTTCAATACGCTGTGCCACGACAACGGGCTGCTGAGCATTATCGAGCCGGTGGTGCGTCCCCCGCGCCGCGGCGCCGCGTTTGACCGCGAGCAGGCGATCATCGATGCGGCCAAAGAGCTGGGCGACAGCGGCGCCGACCTCTACAAAGTGGAAATGCCGCTGTTTGGTAAGGGCACACAGCACGAGCTACTGACGGCCTCGCAGAAGCTGAACGAGAACATCGCCATGCCGTGGGTGATCCTCTCCTCCGGTGTGGACGATAAGTTATTCCCGCGTGCCGTAAGCGTCGCCATGCAGGCGGGGGCATCGGGCTTTTTAGCCGGGCGCGCCGTCTGGTCATCGGTGATTGGCCTGCCGGACACCGAGCTGATGCTGCGTGATATTTCCGTACCAAAACTTCAGCGTCTGGGTGAGATCGTCGACGAAATGATGGCTCGCCGTTGAAAAAGGACCCGAACATGAAATGGTTTAACACCCTGAGCCATAACCGCTGGCTCGAACAAGAGACCGACCGCATTTTCGATTTCGGCAAAAACGCCGCCGTACCAACCGGCTTTGGCTGGCTGGGCAATAACGGGCAGGTGCGCAGCGATATGGGCACCCATCTGTGGATCACCGCCCGCATGCTGCACGTTTACGCGGTGGCGGCGAACATGGGGCGCCCCGGCGCGTACGCGCTGGTTGAGCACGGCATTAATGCCCTGAACGGTCCGCTGCGCGATAAACAGCACGGCGGCTGGTACGCCTGCGTAAACGATGAAGGCGTGATTGATGCGTCCAAGCAGGGCTATCAGCACTTCTTCGTCCTGCTGGGCGCGGCGAGCGCCGTCACCACCGGCCACCCCGAGGCGCGCAAGCTGCTGGACGATGCCATCGAGGTGATTGAGCGCTACTTCTGGAGCGAACAGGAGCAGATGTGCCTGGAGTCCTGGGACGAAGCCTTCAGCAAGACGGAAGACTATCGCGGCGGTAACGCCAATATGCACGCCGTGGAAGCCTTCCTCATCGTCTATGACGTGACCCACGACCGGAAATGGCTCGACCGCGCCTTGCGTATCGCCTCGGTGATTATTCACGACGTGGCGCGCAAAGGGGAGTACCGCGTTAACGAGCATTTCGACACCAGCTGGAACCCGATCCGCGATTACAACATCGATAACCCTGCCCACCGCTTCCGCGCCTACGGCGGCACGCCGGGGCACTGGATCGAGTGGGGCCGCCTGATGCTGCACCTGCGTGCCGCGCTGGAAGCCCGCTTTGAAACCCCGCCGGAGTGGCTGCTGGAAGATGCGAAAGGCCTGTTTCACGCCACTATTCGCGACGCCTGGGCACCCGACGGGGCGGACGGCTTTGTCTACTCCGTGGGCTGGGACGGCAAGCCTATCGTGCGCGAACGCGTGCGCTGGCCAATCGTCGAGGCGATGGGCACGGCTTACGCGCTCTACACCGTCACCGGCGAGGCGCAGTACGAAGCCTGGTATCAGAAATGGTGGGATTACTGCATCAAGTACCTGATGGATTACGAAAACGGTTCATGGTGGCAGGAGCTGGACACCAATAACGAAGTGACCACCAAAGTCTGGGACGGCAAGCAGGATATTTACCACCTGCTGCACTGCCTGGTGATCCCCCGCCTGCCGCTGGCGCCGGGCTTAGCCCCTGCCGTAGCCGCCGGATTACTGGATAGCCTGGCCAAATAATAAAGACGGAGTTTTTATGCGTACCCTACACAATATTGACCTGAAAAATAACGAAAGTGGTTTCACCCTGCGCTGGCAGGACCGTCTGATTTTATCCCACTCTGCGGATGCCCCCTGCCTGTGGATCGGTGCAGGCGAAGCGGATATCGAGATGTTTCGCGGCAATTTCAGCATCAAAGACAAGCTTAACGAAAAGATTGCCCTGACGAACGCGACCGTCACGCAGCAAAGCGCGGGCTGGGCAATCCGCTTTACCCGCGGCGACGCGGTGAGCGCGACTCTGCTGGTGGGCGTGGATGGTGAGGGCCGTCTGGAGCTGAAGCTGAAAAATGACGCCGCCAGCCATAACCGCATCTGGCTGCGGCTGGCGGCTCAGCCTGACGATCATATCTACGGCTGCGGCGAGCAGTTCTCGTATTTCGATCTGCGCGGCAAGCCGTTCCCGCTGTGGACCAGCGAGCAGGGCGTGGGCCGCAATAAGCAGACCTACGTCACCTGGCAGGCCGACTGCAAAGAGAACGCGGGCGGCGACTACTACTGGACCTTCTTCCCACAGCCTACCTTCGTGAGCACCCAGAAGTACTACTGCCACGTGGATAACAGCTGTTATATGAACTTCGACTTCAGCGCGCCGGACTTCCACGAGCTGGCATTCTGGGAAGATAACGCCACGCTGCGCTTCGAATGCGCAGAAACCTACGTCGATCTGCTGGAAAAACTGACCGGCCTGCTGGGGCGTCAGCCTGAACTGCCGGACTGGGTTTACGACGGCGTGACGCTGGGTATTCAGGGCGGCACCGAGGTGTGTCAGCAGAAGCTCGACGCCATGCGCGAGGGCGGCGTGAAGGTGAACGGCATCTGGGCGCAGGACTGGTCCGGCATCCGCATGACCTCCTTCGGCAAACGCGTAATGTGGAACTGGAAGTGGAACAGCACGCTCTATCCGCAGCTTGATGAGCGGATTGCGCAGTGGAAAGAGGAAGGTGTGCAGTTCCTCTCCTATATCAACCCGTACGTCGCCAGCGATAAAGATCTCTGCGAAGAGGCGTCGAAGCGCGGCTATCTGACCAAAGATGCCGACGGCAAGGATTACCACGTTGAGTTCGGCGAGTTCTACGCGGGCGTTATCGACCTGACTAACCCGGAAGCCTACAGCTGGTACAAAGAGGTGATCAAAAAGAACCTGATCGAACTGGGCTGCGGCGGCTGGATGGCCGATTTCGGGGAATATCTGCCGACCGATACCTTCCTGCACAACGGCGTGAGCGCGGAGATCATGCATAACGCCTGGCCTGCCCTGTGGGCGAAATGTAACTACGAAGCGCTGGAGGAGACCGGCAAGCTCGGGGAGATCCTGTTCTTCATGCGCGCGGGCTACACCGGCAGCCAGAAGCACTCGGTGATGATGTGGGCGGGGGATCAGAACGTCGACTGGAGCCTGGACGATGGTCTGGCGTCCGTCGTACCGGCGGCGCTGTCGCTGGCGATGACCGGGCACGGGCTGCACCACAGCGACATTGGCGGCTATACGACCCTCTTCGAGATGAAGCGCAGCAAAGAGCTGCTGCTGCGCTGGTGCGACTTCAGCGCCTTTACGCCGATGATGCGTACCCACGAGGGCAACCGCCCTGGCGACAACTGGCAGTTCGACGGCGACGCGGAAACCATCGCCCACTTCGCGCGCATGACCACCGTCTTCACCACTCTGAAGCCGTACATCAAAGCTGCGGTAGCGCAGAACGCGAAGAGCGGCCTACCGGTGATGCGCCCGCTGTTCCTGCACTACGAGGACGACGCGCGCGCCTACACGCTGAAATACCAGTACCTGTTTGGCCGCGATCTGCTGGTGGCGCCGGTTCATGAAGAGGGACGCCGCGACTGGTCGCTCTATCTGCCGCAGGACACCTGGGTCAATGCGTGGACCGGGGAAACCTGCCAGGACGGTGACATCACCGTTGATGCCCCGCTCGGCAAACCGCCGGTCTTCTATCGCCAGCACAGCGAATGGGCAGATCTGTTTAGCACCTTACGTCATATCTGATAAGGCTCGCCCGCGGGGAAACCTGCGGGCAGACGGAGAACAATAATGAGTCAACATACTTCTGATCCGGCAACCCTGCGCCTGCCGTTTAAAGAAAAACTCGCCTACGGGATGGGCGATCTCGGCTCTAACATCCTGCTTGATATCGGCACGCTGTATCTGCTGAAGTTCTACACCGACGTCCTGGGGCTGCCTGGCACCTACGGCGGGATTATCTTCCTGATTGCGAAGTTTTTTACCGCCTTCACCGACATGGGCACCGGGATCATGCTCGATTCCCGGCGCAAGATCGGCCCGAAAGGGAAATTCCGCCCGTTCGTGCTGTATGCAGCCTTCCCGGTAACGTTGCTGGCGATAGCTAACTTCGTCGGCACACCGTTTGAAATTACCGGTAAAACGGTGATGGCGACGGTGCTGTTCATGCTGTAACGCCTGTTCTTCAGCATGATGAACTGCTCCTACGGCGCGATGGTGCCCGCCATTACCAAAAACCCGGACGAGCGTGCTTCGCTGGCCGCCTGGCGCCAGGGCGGCGCCACGCTGGGTCTGCTGCTCTGTACGGTGGGCTTTGTCCCGGTGATGAACCTGATTGAGGGCAACGACCAGCTTGGCTACATCTTTGCCGCCACCCTCTTCTCGCTGTTCGGGTTGTTCTTTATGTGGTGGTGCTATAAAGGCGTAACCGAGCGTTACGTCGAGACGCAGCCTGCTAACCCGGCGCAGAAACCGGGGCTGTTGCAGTCGTTTCGCGCCATCGCCGGGAACCGTCCGCTGTTTATCCTGTGCATCGCTAACCTGTGCACGCTGGGCGCCTTTAACGTTAAGCTCGCCATTCAGGTCTACTACACGCAGTACGTACTGAACGACCCGATCCTGCTGTCGTACATGGGCTTCTTCAGCATGGGCTGTATTTTTATCGGCGTCTTTATGATGCCCGGCGCGGTGCGGCGCTTCGGTAAGAAAAAGGTCTACATCAGCGGGCTGATGATTTGGGTGGCGGGCGATCTGCTTAACTACTTCTTCGGCGGCGGCTCGGTGAGCTTCGTGGCGTTCTCCTGCCTGGCGTTCTTCGGCTCCGCGTTCGTGAACAGCCTGAACTGGGCGCTGGTGTCCGATACCGTGGAATACGGCGAGTGGCGCACCGGCGTACGCTCCGAGGGGACGGTCTACACCGGCTTTACCTTCTTCCGTAAGGTCTCGCAGGCGCTGGCGGGCTTCTTCCCGGGGATCATGCTCACGCAGATCGGCTATGTGCCCAACGTGGTTCAATCCGCCGGCACGGTTGAAGGGCTACGGCAGCTGATATTTATCTATCCGAGTCTGCTGGCAGTCATCACCATCGTGGCGATGGGCTGCTTCTACAACCTTAACGAGAAGATGTATGTGCGCATCGTGGAAGAAATTGAGCTGCGCAAACGTACGGCATAAATGACGTGATTGAGCGCCCTGCGGGGCGCTTTGAGGATCGACCATGACACATAATACTGATCCGTTAACCCTGAAATTGAGCCTGCGAGAGAAGTGCGCCTACGGGATGGGTGATTTTGGCTCGAACCTGATGCTGTGTATTGGCACGCTGTATCTGCTGAAGTTTTACACGGACGAGCTGGGCATGCCCGCGTTCTACGGCGGCATCATTTTTCTGGTCGCCAAGTTCTTTACCGCGTTTACCGACATGCTGACCGGGGTGCTGCTGGACTCCCGGCGTAATATCGGCGCGCGGGGTAAATTCCGGCCATTCATTCTCTACGCCTCCGTTCCGGTGGCGCTGGTGGCCACGGCGCAGTTTATGGCCAACGACTTTAGCCTGACGGTGAAAACGGCCCTCGCCACCGTGCTCTTCATGTTGTTTGGCCTCTGCTACAGCCTGATGAACTGCGCCTACGGTGCAATGGTTCCGGCCATCACCAAAAACCCGAACGAGCGCGCGCAGCTTGCGGCGTGGCGTCAGGGCGGCGCAACGGTAGGACTGTTGCTCTGCACTGTCGGCTTTATGCCGATTCAGGCGCTGTTCGTCAGCCAGCCCTCACTCGGCTATCTGGTGGCCGCGCTGATGTTCGTCACCGGGGGACTGTTCTGCATGTGGTGGTGCTACAGCGGGGTGAAAGAGCGCTACGTCGAGCTTACGCCCGATCACCATAAACCCGGCATTCTGAAATCGTTCTGCGCGATTTTCCGCAATCCGCCGCTGCTGGTGCTGTGCATCGCCAACCTGTGTACCCTCGCCGCGTTTAACATCAAGCTGGCGATTCAGGTCTATTACACCCAGTACGTGCTGAACGATCTGCATCTCCTGTCGTGGATGGGCTTTTTCAGCATGGGTTGCATTCTGATTGGCGTGTTTCTGGTGCCTGGCGCGGTGAAGCGCTTTGGCAAGAAGCCGGTCTATCTGGGCGGGCTGACGCTATGGGCAGTGGGCGACGTGCTGAACTTCTTCTGGGGAACCAGCTCCCTGCTGTTCGTGCTGTTTTCCTGCATGGCCTTTTTCGGCACCGCGTTTGTGAACAGCCTGAACTGGGCGCTGGTGCCGGATACGGTTGATTACGGCGAGTGGAAAACCGGGATCCGCGCCGAAGGGTCGGTGTATACCGGCTATACCTTCTCGCGCAAAATCTCCGCCGCGCTCGCCGGTTTCCTGCCCGGGATTATGCTGACCCAGATTGGCTACATTCCCCATGCCGTGCAGAGCGCAGGCACGCTGCTTGGGTTGCGCCAGCTTATTTTCCTCTGGCCGTGCGGTCTGGCAATCGTGGCCGCCGTGACCATGGGGTTGTTTTATAAACTCAACGAAGCGCGCTTCGCCTTTATTATTGAGGAGATTGGAAAACGGAAAAAACAAACCGCGAATACCCCTGAGATAACCACCAACAATAAAGCGTCAGCAGTCACTTTATAACAATAAATCCGGCCAGTATGTCCTTCCTGTTTATCAGGAGGGAGGCCTTTCTGTACCTGATACATGGACAAATTATGAAAAGAATCATCACCGTACTGATCGTGTCGTCTGTGTCCTGCCCGGTTTTTGCCGGGGCCTATGTCGAAACGCGCGAAGCCTACAACACCGCCTCTGAGCTGCACGAAGTGATCCTGCGTGCGGGCTATAACTTAGATATGGGCGCGGGACTGATGTTCACCAACGCTTATAACGTGGGGAAATGGGACGAACTGAAGCACAGCTATAACGAAATTGAGGGGTGGTATCCACTCTTCAAACCGACCGACAAACTGACCTTCCAGCCCGGCGGCTTGATTAATGACAGCAGCGCAGGATCAGGTGGCGCGGTTTATTTAGATACTAACTATAAATTTACGGACTGGTTTAATCTGACGTTCCGCTATCGCTATAACCATAACAATTACGATACGCCGGACTATAACGGGCAGATGGATAAGAACGACACACATGAATTTGCCAACTACTGGAATTTCAAAGTGACGGATGCGTTTTTCTACACCTTTGAGCCGCACTTTTTCCAGCGGGTGAATGATTACCACAGCAAAAATGGCAAAGACCATCACTGGGAAATTACCAATAAATTCAGCTATAAGATCGACAGAAACTGGCTGCCGTATCTTGAGCTACAGTGGCTGAACCGATGGAATGATTACAACCGCGAGCAGTACCGGATCCGTTTAGGGTTGCGGTATTCGTTCTAATAAAAAAAGCCGCTGATCGCTCAGCGGCTTTTTCGTTGCCGGGTGGCGCATGCGCTTACCCGGCCTACGGCATAACCGAATTACTCTTCTTTCGCACCGCGCATTGCACGTTTACGATCGTTCTCGGTCAGGTGACGTTTACGGATACGAATTGACTGAGGCGTCACTTCGACCAGTTCGTCATCATCGATGAATTCCAGAGCCTGCTCCAGCGTCATCTTGATCGGTGGAACCAGAACCGTTGCTTCGTCAGTACCGGACGCACGCATGTTGGTCAGTTTCTTACCGGTCAGGCAGTTTACCGTCAGGTCGTTAGAACGGCTGTGAATACCGATGATCTGGCCTTCGTAAACTTCAGCACCGTGGCCCAGGAACAGCTTACCGCGATCCTGCAAACCGAACAGCGCAAACGCAACCGCTTTACCCTGACCGTTGGAGATCAGCACGCCGTTGTTACGCTGGCCCACTTCGCCCGGACGAACGTCGTCGTAGTGGCTGAAGGTGGAGTACAGCAGACCAGTACCGGAAGTCATGGTCATGAACTCAGAACGGAAGCCGATCAGGCCACGGCTTGGGATCACGTAGTCGAGACGTACGCGGCCTTTGCCATCTGGATTCATGTTTTTCAGGTCGCCTTTACGCTCACCCAGTGCCTGCATCACAGAACCCTGGTGCTGCTCTTCAACGTCCAGCGTTACGTTTTCGAATGGCTCTTGTTTACGGCCATCGATTTCGCGGAAGATAACTTTCGGACGGGAAACCGCCATCTCGAAACCTTCACGACGCATGTTCTCGATCAGAACAGACAGGTGCAGCTCACCACGACCCGAAACGCGGAATGCATCAGCGTCTTCGGTTTCTTCAACGCGCAGCGCAACGTTGTGCACCAGCTCTTTGTTCAGGCGGTCAAGGATCTGACGAGAGGTAACAAACTTACCCTCTTTACCACAGAACGGAGAGGTGTTGACGTTGAAGAACATGGATACGGTTGGTTCATCAACGGACAGGGCTGGCAGCGCTTCGACGTTCTGCGGATCGCAGATGGTGTCGGAGATGTTCAGTTCACCCAGACCGGTGATGGCGATGATGTCGCCCGCTTCAGCGATGTCGCTCTCGATACGCTCAAGACCCAGGTGAGTCAGAACTTTACCGACTTTACCGTTACGGGTTTTGCCTTCGCTATCGATGATAGTGACCTGTTGGTTAGGCTTCACTTTACCGCGCTTGATACGACCAATACCGATTACGCCAACGTAGTTGTTGTAGTCGAGCTGAGAGATCTGCATTTGCAGGGTGCCTTCCAGGTCAACGTTTGGCGCAGGAACGCGGTCAACAATCGTCTGGTACAGCGGAGTCATGTCTTCCGCCATGTCTTCGTGATCCAGACCGGCGATACCGTTCAGCGCAGACGCATAAACGATAGGGAAGTCCAGCTGTTCGTCGGTAGCGTCGAGGTTAACGAACAGGTCGAAGACCTGGTCAACAACCCAGTCAGGACGCGCGCCAGGACGGTCAACCTTGTTGATCACAACGATAGGTTTCAGGCCGTGGGCAAATGCTTTTTTGGTCACGAAGCGCGTTTGCGGCATAGGGCCATCAAATGCGTCAACCACCAGCAGCACGGAATCCACCATGGACATCACGCGCTCAACTTCACCACCGAAGTCGGCGTGCCCTGGGGTATCAACGATGTTGATACGGTAGTCATTCCATTTGATAGCGGTGTTTTTGGCGAGGATGGTAATCCCACGCTCTTTCTCCAAATCGTTGGAGTCCATCACACGCTCTTGAGTTTCGGCACGAGCATCAAACGTACCGGACTGCTGTAGCAGCTTATCAACCAGGGTAGTTTTACCATGGTCGACGTGCGCGATGATGGCGATATTACGCAATTTTTCGATCACAACTTTGCCTCAGGCATTTAGAAATAGCGCGTTATTGTACACGGATTAATCGCACTACAAAACAGGATCACAAACATCCCCCGCAAACAAGTATTGCAGAGATGCTTTGTGATCGCTTTCACGGAGCGGTAAAAGGGCACTTTAACGTAAATTGCACCAATATGGTGCTCGATGTTCACACAGAAGCACTATAATGGTGCAACAAATCCAATGTGGTGCAGCCCTTCTGCACTATGGTGCGCATGATAACGCCTTTTTGGGGTGTTTTAAAAGTTGGCACAGATTTCGCTTTACAGAAATACAGTAAAAATATGGCAGCCCAGCCGATTTGAAGACCTCGTTACCACGACGACAATGACCAATCTGGAGAGTTAAGTATGTCCGCTGAACACGTTTTGACGATGCTGAACGAACATGAAGTGAAGTTTGTTGATCTGCGCTTCACCGATACCAAAGGTAAAGAACAGCACGTCACGATCCCTGCTCATCAGGTGAACGCCGAATTCTTTGAAGAAGGCAAAATGTTTGACGGCTCCTCCATTGGCGGCTGGAAAGGCATTAACGAATCCGACATGGTTCTGATGCCAGATGCAACCACTGCGCTCATTGACCCGTTCTACGAAGAACCTACGCTGATCATCCGCTGCGATATCCTGGAACCTGGCACGCTGCAAGGCTATGACCGTGACCCACGCTCCATCGCAAAACGCGCTGAAGAGTACCTGCGTTCTACCGGTATCGCAGACACCGTTCTGTTCGGGCCAGAGCCAGAGTTCTTCCTGTTCGATGACATCCGTTTTGGTGCTTCCATTTCTGGTTCCCACGTCGCTATCGATGACATCGAAGGCGCATGGAACTCTTCCACCAAATACGAAGGTGGTAACAAAGGTCACCGTCCGGGCGTGAAAGGCGGTTACTTCCCGGTTCCTCCGGTCGATTCTTCACAGGACATCCGTTCTACCATGTGTCTGATCATGGAAGAGATGGGCCTGGTTGTTGAAGCGCACCACCACGAAGTGGCAACGGCTGGCCAGAACGAAATCGCAACCCGCTTCAACACCATGACCAAAAAAGCGGATGAGATTCAGATCTACAAATACGTTGTGCACAACGTTGCGCACCGTTTCGGTAAAACCGCGACCTTCATGCCAAAACCCATGTTCGGCGACAACGGTTCCGGCATGCACTGCCACATGTCCCTGTCCAAGAACGGCACCAACCTGTTCTCTGGCGACAAATACGCGGGTCTGTCTGAGCAGGCGCTGCACTACATCGGCGGTGTTATCAAACACGCTAAAGCGATCAACGCCCTGGCGAACCCGACCACCAACTCCTACAAGCGTCTGGTCCCAGGCTACGAAGCACCGGTGATGCTGGCGTACTCTGCCCGTAACCGTTCTGCTTCTATCCGTATCCCGGTGGTGGCGTCTCCGAAAGCGCGTCGTATCGAAGTGCGCTTCCCGGACCCGGCGGCTAACCCATACCTGTGCTTCGCAGCACTGCTGATGGCCGGTCTGGACGGTATCAAGAACAAGATCCACCCGGGCGAAGCCATGGACAAAAACCTGTACGACCTGCCGCCAGAAGAAGCGAAAGAGATCCCACAGGTCGCTGGCTCGCTGGAAGAAGCCCTGCAAGCGCTGGACGCAGACCGTGAGTTCCTGACCGCTGGCGGCGTGTTCACCGATGAAGCAATCGACGCTTACATCGCGCTGCGTACCGAAGAAAACGACCGCGTTCGCATGACGCCGCACCCGGTTGAGTTCGAACTGTACTACAGCGTTTAATTGATTTGTTTTACCCGGCGCATACGCGTCGGGAGTAGTTGCCGTGGAAACTTTAGCCCATCTTCGGATGGGCTTTTTTCTCCACCAACAACCTGATCTCACGCGCTTTTTACCTCTAAAACGCTATACTGCACTAAAATAGTGCAACGACTCCAGGAGACTGCTGAATGGCAACTGGCACGCTGCCCGATGCTGGGCAGATCCTCAATTCTTTGATTAACAGTATCTTGCTGGTCGACGACGAGCTGGCGGTGCATTACGCCAACCCGGCGGCGCAGCAGCTGCTCGCTCAAAGCGCCCGTAAACTGTTTGGCACGCCGCTGCCGGAACTGCTGAGCTATTTCTCGCTTAATATTGGCCTGATGCAGGAGAGTTTGCAGGCGGGTCAGGGCTTCACCGATAACGAAGTGACGCTGGTGATTGACGGACGCTCGCATATTTTGTCCCTCACCGCACAGCGCCTGCCAGATGGCATGATTCTGCTGGAAATGGCGCCGATGGATAACCAGCGTCGTCTCAGCCAGGAGCAGCTACAGCATGCTCAGCAGATTGCGGCGCGCGACCTGGTACGCGGGCTGGCTCATGAAATTAAAAACCCGCTGGGCGGCTTACGCGGTGCGGCACAGCTTTTGACCAAAGCGCTGCCTGACCCTGCCCTGGCGGAGTATACCAACGTCATTATCGAGCAGGCGGACCGTCTGCGTAATCTGGTCGATCGCCTGCTCGGGCCGCAGCAGCCGGGGATGCATGTGTCAGAAAGCATTCACAAGGTCGCGGAGCGGGTGGTGAAACTCGTCTCAATGGAGCTGCCGGATAACGTCATGCTGGTGCGTGATTACGACCCAAGCCTGCCGGAGCTGGCGCACGATCCAGACCAGATTGAACAGGTGCTGTTGAACATTGTGCGTAACGCGTTGCAGGCGCTGGGCCCGGAGGGTGGCGAAATTATTCTGCGTACCCGCACCGCGTTCCAGCTGACGCTGCACGGCGTGCGTTATCGTCTGGCGGCACGTATTGATGTGGAAGATAACGGGCCGGGGATCCCGCCGCATCTCCAGGACACCCTGTTCTACCCGATGGTCAGCGGTCGCGAAGGCGGCACCGGGCTGGGGTTATCCATAGCCCGTAATTTGATTGACCAACACTCCGGCAAAATTGAATTTACCAGTTGGCCGGGACATACCGAGTTTTCGGTTTTCCTGCCGATTAAAAAATAAAGGTGACGTTTATGCAACGAGGGATAGTCTGGGTAGTCGATGACGATAGCTCCATCCGTTGGGTGCTTGAACGCGCGCTCACAGGAGCGGGATTAAGCTGCACGACATTTGAGAGCGGCAGCGAAGTGCTCGACGCACTCACCACCAAAACGCCGGACGTTCTGCTCTCGGATATTCGCATGCCGGGCATGGACGGACTGGCGCTCTTAAAGCAGATCAAACAGCGCCACCCCATGCTTCCGGTCATCATAATGACCGCCCACTCCGACCTGGATGCCGCCGTTAGCGCCTACCAGCAGGGGGCGTTTGATTATCTGCCAAAACCGTTTGATATCGACGAAGCCGTTGCCCTGGTCGAACGCGCCATCAGCCACTATCAGGAGCAACAGCAGCCCCGACACGCGCCGGATTTCGGGCCTACGACGGACATCATCGGTGAAGCGCCGGCCATGCAGGACGTGTTTCGCATCATCGGGCGTCTGTCGCGCTCGTCTATCAGCGTCTTGATTAACGGTGAATCAGGGACCGGTAAAGAGCTGGTTGCGCACGCCCTGCATCGCCATAGCCCGCGGGCGAAAGCGCCTTTCATCGCCCTGAACATGGCGGCGATCCCCAAAGATTTGATTGAATCTGAGCTGTTCGGCCACGAAAAAGGGGCGTTTACCGGGGCAAATACCATTCGTCAGGGACGCTTTGAACAGGCTGACGGCGGAACGCTATTCCTGGATGAAATCGGCGATATGCCGCTGGATGTTCAGACCCGACTGCTGCGCGTGCTGGCAGATGGCCAGTTTTACCGCGTGGGCGGGTATGCGCCGGTGAAGGTGGACGTGCGTATTATTGCCGCGACGCACCAGAACCTGGAGCTGCGCGTGCAGGAGGGGAAATTCCGTGAGGATTTATTCCATCGTCTGAACGTGATCCGCGTCCACCTGCCGCCGCTGCGCGAGCGTCGGGAAGATATCCCGCGTCTGGCGCGCCATTTCCTGCAAGTGGCGGCCCGCGAGCTGGGCGTGGAAGCCAAGCAGCTTCATCCGGAAACGGATGCCGCCCTCACCCGTCTGGCGTGGCCGGGCAACGTGCGTCAGCTGGAAAACACCTGTCGCTGGCTGACCGTGATGGCCGCCGGACAGGAAGTGTTGATTCAGGATCTCCCCGCCGAGCTGTTTGAAGCCACCGTGCCCGAAAGCACCGCCGGACATGCGCTGCCGGACAGCTGGGCGACGCTGCTGGCGCAGTGGGCAGATCGCGCGCTGCGTTCCGGTCATCAAAATCTGCTCTCCGAAGCGCAGCCTGAGATGGAGCGCACGCTGTTGACTACCGCGCTTCGTCATACCCAGGGCCACAAACAGGAAGCGGCTCGCCTGTTGGGATGGGGTCGAAACACCCTGACGCGCAAGCTGAAAGAGCTGGGAATGGAGTGATCTTACTCCGCTGTGTAAAGGTTACTAATTGAGCGCAAAGTGCCGTTATTTTGCGCTTTACTGTTCCGATGAGTTTTGTATGATCGTGCCCGGAAACAGGGGGGAGCATCATGCTGGAATCATTAGTGACTTTGCTTTCGAGCGGAGCAGCAGAAAGCCACACGCCACAAACTGCCGTTGCGGCGGTATTGTGTGCGGCACTGGTTGGGCTGTTTAGCTAACGAGCTGTCGATGAAAAGCCGGGTGGCGCTTCGCTTACCCGGCCTACATCTCGCACTTAAGTAGGCCGGGTAAGGCAAAGCCGCCACCCGGCATTACAGCTCAAATCACCCGCGAGAACTGCTGTAAACGCGCCTTCTGACGCAGATAGGCATCGAAGCACATGCAGATATTACGAATCAACAGACGTCCTTTCGGCGTGACGACAACCGCACTCTCCGACACATCCACCAGCCCGTCTTTCGCCAGCGGCGCCAGAAGCTTCAGGTCTTCGGCAAAGTAATCGCTGAATTGCAGATCCCATTGCGACTCCACCTCGCGAAATTCGAGACGGAAGTTGCAGATAAGCGCCTTAATTACGTCCCGACGGATGCAGTCGTCGCGCGTTAGCGCAATGCCGCGCCACAGCGCGTTGCCGGTTTCGTCTATCTGCTGATAGTACAGCTTCAGCTCTTTCTGATTCTGGGCGTAGCAGTCGCCAATCATGCTGATGGCGGAGACGCCCATTCCGAGCAGATCGGTATCGCCCTGGGTGGTGTAGCCCTGGAAGTTACGGTGGAGAACACCTTCGCGCTGGGCAATCGCCAGTTCATCGTCAGGGCGGGCAAAGTGATCCATTCCGATAAACTGATAGCCGGTTTCGGTCAGCGAGGCGATGGTCTCCTGCAAAATGTCCAGCTTCTGCTGGGCGGAAGGCAGATCCGCATCTTTGATTTTGCGCTGAGCGGCGAACAGCGTCGGCAGGTGCGCATAGTTAAAGACGCTCAGACGGTCCGGGTTAAGCTCAGCCACGCGTTTAAGCGTGTAGGCGAAGCTCTCCGGCGTCTGCTTCGGCAGGCCGTAAATCAGGTCTATATTCGTTGAGGTAAAGCCGATTTCACGCGCATGGTTGAGTAAGGCAAAGATAAACGCTTCGTCCTGCTCGCGGTTTACCAGGCGCTGTACTTCTTTGTTGAAGTCCTGTACGCCCATACTCAGGCGGTTGAAACCTTCGGCGCGTAAATGATCCAGCACATCCAGCTCGATTTCACGCGGATCGACCTCGATCGAAATTTCGGCGTCGTCGTTAAAACTAAAATTGCCGCGCAGCAGCGCCATCAGGCGGCTGATCTGCGCTTTATTCAGATAGGTTGGCGTACCACCGCCCCAGTGAAGCTGGCTGACGTGACGCCCTTTAAACAGCGGTGCGCGGTGCAGAATTTCCTGTTCGAGCGCATCGAGGTATTGATCGGCTTTGTGCTGCTGGCGGGTAACGATTTTATTGCAGCCGCAGAAGTAGCAGAGCTTATGGCAGAACGGAATATGGACGTAGAGCGACAGCGGGCGTTCGGGATAGCGCGCCACAGCTTGCTGAAAATCCGCCTCGCCGAAAGCGTCAGAAAACTCCAGCGCGGTGGGGTATGAGGTATAACGCGGCCCGGAATAGTTATATTTCTGGATCAGGGCCAAATCCCAGTCGATAGATGGTACAGACATGCTCACTCCTTCCGTTGGTGTCGCGTTCGTATACGGCGGCCCCTTCTGGTCCCGTTGCGGGACATCATTCGGGTGCGCAGCCACTTCTGTCGCCGCGACAACCGCCGTAGTTTAACGAATAACCACACCAGATAACATATAACCGGAAGGGTTATAAGCAGGACGAGTGTACCTGCCGGGTGCAAATGTTAGTTTCCACCTTTCAGCAGACGCATCATATCTTCCTGCTTTTCGTCTTCCTCTTCGTCTTCTTCATCATCGTAGGACAGACCCAGCTTCTGCATCAGTTCATCAATGCGGTCCAGTTTGGCGTCCACCCAGGACTGCTCTTCAGCGGTCAGGGTTTCACCCTCTTCAAGACGTTCCAGCAGCGCATCCAGGCGCTCATCGTTCTCCAGCATATCCAGCTCAGCCTGCGGTGAAAGCATAGGTTTCTCGCTCTTTGGTTTGTGCTGCTTAGTGACCGGCGTGTCTGTCACGCCCAGTGGAATGGGAGTTTTACTGCCGATACGAGGATCTTTCTGCTGTTTGCCTTTTGCAGAAGCGCCTGCGGCACCGCCACCGTTAGCACGGCTACCCGCAGCATGGCCACGATGTTTTTTATCGCGTTTGCGATCGCGCGCTTCCTGATTCAGTTCTTCGCGCGTTTTGCGGCGTGCTTTTGCAGGGCGTTTCACGCCCGCAGCGGAGGTCGGTTTTTTCATGATGTTTTATCTTTAAGTCGTTTTCTTCAGTATAGAATTGCGGCGAAATCTAGCAGAAAGCAAGCAAAGAAAAAAGGCGACAGAGCAATCTGTCGCCTTTTTTCCTGACTCACAACCCTTAACGGGTCAGACATTCCCTGTTTGCCTGCAACAAACCCTGTTTATCCCTTGGCTACTACCGTCCGTGATACGGTTCCGTTTCCTGTTAAAAACGCCTCCAGGCGCCGGTCGTCCTGACAATCCTGAGTCTTCGCCTCCTGGCGCTCCTGACCCTTATCCTTAAGTCGTTATCCTGTTGGCATCCTCGCCCTGGCACACACTTTACCTTGTTCCCTTAAACTAACAAGCTATGAAAAGGTACAAAACCGGATTTTCAGATAATTACTCATTAATAACTCTTTGAATTTTAATATTTTGAGTTTTTTAGCGCCTGCGATTTCTCTTAAATTTCTCATACGCTTAAGGGCAGATCTCTTACATTCCGTAGGGCTTTCACTTACATGTCAATGACGAAGGGAAAAGCCTTTTGCCCGCATTCAGGTATAATCCCCGCAGATTACGATTTTTGGAGACGACCACGTGACTACCTGGAACTACCAACAGACGCATTTTGTCACCAGTGCGCCCGATATTCGCCACCTGCCCTCAGACACAGGGATTGAAGTGGCATTTGCTGGCCGCTCCAATGCGGGAAAATCCAGTGCCCTGAATACGCTCACCAATCAGAAAAACCTGGCGCGTACCTCGAAAACACCTGGCCGTACTCAGCTGATTAACCTGTTTGAAGTGGCTGAAGGCAAACGCCTGGTCGATTTACCGGGCTACGGTTACGCGCAGGTACCGGAAGAGATGAAGATCAAATGGCAGCGTGCGCTGGGTGAATACCTGGAAAAACGCATGTGTCTGAAAGGTCTGGTGGTGCTGATGGATATTCGTCATCCGCTAAAAGATCTCGACCAGCAGATGATTGACTGGGCGGTGGCAAGCGATATTGCGGTGCTGGTGCTGCTGACAAAAGCGGATAAGCTGGCAAGCGGCGCGCGCAAGGCGCAGGTGAACAAGGTTCGTGAAGCGGTGCTGGCATTCAACGGTGATGTACAGGTTGAACCGTTCTCCTCGCTGAAAAAGCAGGGCGTGGATAAACTGCGACAGAAGCTCGACAGCTGGTTTAACGATCTGGAACCGGCGACTGAAGCGGAAGCAGAGTAACAACAGGCGCGGCGATGACCGCGCTTTTTTTCGCCTGAAACTTTCTTTGCCGCAATAAAAAACGCCCCAGTCATTACTGACTGGGGCGGCTAAAATATTCAGCCAAATCCGATTACGTGAAGTAAAAGGTCTGAAAGATAGAACATCTTACCTCTGTACCCTACGTCGTTAACTCTACTCTTTTTTTATCGCTGGACAAAGCACTTTTTGTAGTTTTTTTTCATTCTTTACATAGGGAATTCTAATGATCGTCACAAAACGCGCGTACTTATGTTGCTTACTTACATAAAACGCGCGTTATTCCGATAACCCTTAGTGAGCCTGATCCCAGTTTTCGCCGCTACCCACTTCCACCAGCAATGGTACGTCCAGCTTCATGCTGTTTTCCATCAGTTCATGGATCTTCTGAGAGACCGTCTCCAGATCGTCTTTATGAACTTCAAAGACCAGTTCATCGTGTACCTGCATGATCATTTTCACGCGCGGTTTCTCTTTTTCGAGCCAGGCATCGACGGCAATCATTGCGCGTTTAATGATGTCCGCCGCAGTGCCCTGCATAGGGGCGTTGATCGCAGCACGTTCAGCACCAGCCCGGCGCGCGGCGTTGCTGGATTTGATGTCCGGAAGGTAGAGACGACGGCCATCCAGCGTTTCAACGTAGCCTTTCTCTTTCGCCTGTGCGCGGGTACGTTCCATATATTCCAGCACGCCCGGATACCGCTCGAAGTAGAGATCCATATACTTCTGCGACTCTTTACGCGGTATATTGAGCTGGCGTGAAAGACCAAAGGCACTCATGCCGTAAATCAGACCGAAGTTGATCGCTTTTGCACTACGACGCTGCTCGTTTGTCACGCTCTCCAGCGGCAGCCCAAACACTTCGGCAGCGGTTGCCCGGTGGATGTCCTTCCCTTCGGCAAAGGCCGTCAGCAGGCCTTTGTCGCGTGACAGGTGCGCCATAATACGCAGTTCGATTTGCGAGTAGTCCGCGGAGACAATCAGATAATCCTCTGGCGCAATGAAAGCCTGGCGAATACGGCGGCCCTCTTCATTACGCACCGGAATGTTCTGAAGGTTAGGATCGGTTGACGAAAGTCGCCCGGTCGCCGCCACAGCCTGGTGATAGGAGGTGTGCACGCGGCCCGTTTTCGGGTTGATCATCAACGGCAGTTTGTCGGTATAGGTCGATTTCAGCTTAGCCAGACCACGGTATTGCAGAATAACTTTTGGCAGCGGATAGTCCAGCGCCAGCTCTTCCAGCACCTCTTCAGACGTTGAAGGGGCGCCACCCGGGGTTTTCTTCAGCGGCTTGATACCCTGTTTTTCAAACAGGATGGTTTGCAGCTGTTTCGGTGAAGACAGGTTAAATGCCTCGCCAGCAAGCTCATGCGCTTTCTGTTCAAGCTCGGTCAGGCGCTGCGCCAGCTCACCAGAGTGGTTATGCAGCACCGTTGGGTCGATTTTAACGCCATTGCGCTCAATGCGGGACAGCACAGGCACCAGCGGCATCTCAATGTTCTGGAACACATTCAGCGGCCCTTCGTGCTTCTGCAATTTCGGCCACATTTTGAGATGCAGCTGTAGCGTGACGTCAG
The DNA here is from genome assembly GCF_050031515.1 of Enterobacter cloacae complex sp. 397G4. Taxonomy (NCBI): domain Bacteria; kingdom Pseudomonadati; phylum Pseudomonadota; class Gammaproteobacteria; order Enterobacterales; family Enterobacteriaceae; genus Enterobacter; species Enterobacter cloacae complex sp. 397G4. The sequence goes on from NZ_JBLGWE010000001.1 coordinate 4,852,275, forward strand.
CGTCTTCCGCGGCGTAGCGGCCTGCTTCTTCCAGCGCGATCTGGTTAAAGGTCAGCTGATTTTTGCCCTTACCGGCAATTTCTTCAAAGGTGATGGTTTTGTGTTTCAGCCAGCGATCGGATAAGGAATCCATATCATGGCGGCCCGCCACGCTGTCCAGAATGTAAGATTCCAGCATGGTGTCAAAAGCGATACCACGCAGCTCAATGCCGTAGTTTTGCAGAATACCGCGGTCGTACTTCAGGTTTTGCCCAACCTTCAGCACTTTCTCGTCTTCCAGAATCGGCTTCAGCAGTTCTAAGGCGCGCTCGCGGGAGATTTGCTCCGGCGCATCCAGATAGTCGTGAGCCACCGGAACATAGGCTGCAATACCCGGCTCCGTTGCGAATGACAGGCCCACCATATTAGCCGTAATGTTATCAAGGCTGTCCGTTTCGGTATCGAAAGCAAATACTGGCGCTTTTTTCAGCTTTTCAATCCAGGCGATGAGCCGTGGCTCTTCAAGGATGGTTTCATAGTTGTCGAAGGAGAGCGCTACCGCCTCTTCTTCTGCCTGCTCTTCGGCATTGACAACGATGGTCTCTTTCGGCTTCGCCGCAGGTTTAGCCCCTTTCGCCTGAAGCCATTTCCCGGCTTCAACATCCGCGGTCCAGCGTTTAAATTCGTATTTTCTGAACAGGCCAAGCAGTTCGTCGGCGGCGGGTTCCTGCACTTCCAGCTGCTCGCAGGTAAGCTCCAGCTCTACGTCAGTTTTGATGGTGGCCAACTGATAGGAGAGATAAGCCACCTCTTTGTTATCGGCGAGCTTTCCGGCCATGGTTTTTGCGCCACGGAAGGTAAGACCGGCAATTTTGTCGGGTTCTGCATACAGCGTATCCAGCCCGCCCAGCCCTTGCAGCAGCGCCTGAGCTGTTTTTTCGCCTACGCCCGGTACGCCCGGAATGTTATCCGAGGAATCGCCCATCAGGGCGAGGAAATCAATAATGAGCTCTGGCGGCACGCCATATTTGGCGACCACTTCTTCCGGGCCAAGAATGGTGTTTGTCATGGTGTTGATCAGCGTGATCCCGCGCGTTACCAGCTGCGCCATGTCTTTATCACCGGTACTGATCAGAACCGGGCGGCCTGCTTTTTCCGCTTCGCGCGCCAGGGTACCAATTACGTCATCAGCTTCAACGCCTGAGACCGCCAGCAGTGGCAGCCCCATCGCTTTCACCATAGCGTGCAACGGTTCAATTTGCGCACGCAGATCGTCAGGCATAGGGGGACGGTGAGATTTGTAATGCTCAAATAATTCATCGCGGAAGGTTTTACCCTTCGCATCAAACACCACGGCCGCATGGGTTGGGTGGTATTGCAGAATCAGGCTGCGAAGCATATTCAGCACGCCGTACATTGCGCCGGTAGGTTCCCCTGCGCTGTTGGTCAGAGGAGGAAACGCATGATACGCCCGATACAGGTAAGAAGAGCCATCGACGAGTATAAGTGGGTTTTCTGGGATCTGAACCATAATGTCCGTGCCTTTTATGAATTTATGGGTAAAGGATGCCACAGAAGGATGAAAACATCAGGTTTTAGCGCTTTATACAGAAAAAGATTTTGCGATCGGGAAGATCGCTCGCAAAACAAAACTGTGGATAAGTTTGTGCATATTTTTAATACAGGTGAATAACAGCTTTATAAAAGTGATACTGAAAACTTACTTATCTAATAAAATCAAAGTGTTGCTATAAGATCACTTAAGATCGCGCTTCACTGATGTTTATTTAGTCTATGTGGATATAAGACTTAAGCACTCTGTCTATATGCAAAAATTCGCTGCCTGGCAGTAAAAGCCGCAGCCTCCTGGTGTGAAACCGCCCTGGTCTGAGCGAATTTCTGATAAGATCGGCGCCCAGCACCGGATAGCCGGCTGCTCAATTACAGCTAACTATCTGAATAAATTCATTATGTCGAGAATACTCGCAGCGATAACATTATGGTTAAGCGTCATTTTAACTATTCTGGTTACCATCGCCTGTTCTGTGCCAATCATCGTTGCCGGAATAATTAAACTTCTGCTGCCTGTCCCTCCGGTATGGCGCGCGGTGTCTGCTTTTTGTAATTTTATGATGTACTGCTGGTGTGAAGGGCTGGCGATCCTGCTGCATCTGAACCCCTGGCTGAAGTGGGATGTTCAGGGGCTGGAGAAGCTGAACAAAAAGAACTGGTATCTGCTGATCTGCAATCACCACAGCTGGGCCGACATCGTTGTATTGTGCGTACTGTTTCGCAAACACATTCCGATGAACAAATACTTTCTGAAACAGCAGCTGGCCTGGGTGCCTTTCATTGGACTGGCCTGCTGGGCGCTGGATATGCCGTTTATGAAACGCTATTCACGCAGCTATTTAATTCGTCATCCGGAACGCCGCGGTAAGGACGTGGAAACCACGCGCCGTTCTTGCGAGAAGTTTCGCGCGCATCCCACCACCATTGTTAACTTCGTCGAAGGATCACGCTTTACCGAAGAGAAGCGCCAGCAGACTCGTTCTCCTTATCGGAACCTGTTGCCGCCAAAGGCTGCGGGCATCGCAATGGCGCTCAACGTGCTGGGTGAGCAGTTCGATAAATTGTTGAACGTAACGCTCTGCTATCCGGAAAATGACAGGACGCCGTTCTACGATATGCTCAGCGGCAGGCTGACGCGTATCGTTGTCCGCGTTGATCTGATGCCCGTCAACACTGAACTGCACGGGGATTATGTCAACGATAAAAACTTCAAACGTCGTTTCCAGCTTTGGCTTAATACACTCTGGAAAGAGAAAGACGAGCAGATAGCTAAGATTAAATCTTCATACAAAAACGCCGGTCAGTGACCGGCGTTTTTCTTTATGTTTGTTACTTTTTCTCAACCAGGTATTTCACGGTATCAGCGTACTGTTGTACGAAGATATCCATGCTGGTCGTGTCCATACCACGCATATTCACCTGGTATTTGCCGTTAACATACATCGCCGGCACGCCCTGCAACTGGAAGTCAGCGGCAGCTTTTTCCTGCTGTGCCACGAGAGATTTCACCACGAAACTGTTCCAGGCAGCGTCGTAGTCTTCACCTTTAACACCGGCATCCACGAACACTTTACGGATATCTGCCGTAGTTTGTACGGTCTGGGTTTTCTGTACGGCTTCAAACAGAGGCGCGGTGATCTTATCTTCCACACCCAGCGCAATCGCGACCGCCCATGCCTGAGTCAGATCTTTACCGAGTGGGCCAAGGAACTCAACGTGGTATTTCGTCATTTTGGTGCCTTCCGGCAGCTTTTTCTTCACGTTGTCAGAAACATGAAGTACCTGCTCAAACTCGTAGCAGTGCGGGCAGTAGAAGGAGAAGAACTCCAACACCTGAGGCTCGCCAGCAACAGGCTTGTCCAGCGTAATGTACTGCTTGCCGTCGGTAAACTGCGCAGCAGTTGCGCTAAATGCCAGAATCATACCAGCCAGCGCCAGCCAAATTTTTTTCATGATTAACTCTCTCCTGGGTGTGTCCAATTAATACATCGGCGTTAATTGCAAAGGGGGTTCCTGTAGAACCTTAACCTGCTCGGTAAATGTGGATATCTGGTTGCGCCAGTAATCCTCCCCGGTAAGCCAGGGGAAATTTCGGGGAAAAGCCGGGTCTTCCCAACGCCTGATTAACCACGCGAGATAATAAACAAATCGCATCGCACGTAAAGGTTCTATCAAGGCAATTTCGTCTGAATTAAAGGGGCTAAATTCTTCATAAGCTTCAATTATGGTCTCAAGCTGCATGCGCTGCTCGGCTTTATCACCGTTGAGCAGCATCCACAGATCCTGCACCGCGGGTCCCATACGTGCGTCATCAAGATCGACAAATAGTGGGCCATCGCGCCAGAGAATATTCCCGGCGTGGCAGTCACCGTGCAGGCGCAGAGTAGTAATATCATCCCGCCAGCAGGCTTTTACAGCATCAATAAGCTTATCGGTCGCCGTGAGGAAATTATCCTTTAGCGCATTCGGGATCAGCGCCGATGTTTCGAATACCTGTCGCGGCTCAATAAGATATTCCTGAACACCAATCGTCGGACGGGCAACAAACGGTTTTTTACGTCCCGTCTGATGAATGCGCCCCAGATAGCGGGCAACCCATTCCATCTGATCAATATTATCCGCCTCAAACTGTCTTCCGCCCAGGCTCGGAAATATCGCGTAGTAAAAGCCCTGATGGGTCAGCAGCGTTTGGTTATTGAATTTAATGGGTGCCGCAACGGGAACATCGTCATCCAGCAGATCGTGGGCAAACTGATGCTCTTCCTGAATTTGTTCTGCGGACCAGCGCTGTGGACGGTAAAACTTTACGACAAAGCGCTGGCGCTCTTCGTCCTGAAATTGGTAGACACGGTTTTCGTAGCTGTTTAAAGGGGTTAACCCGGAATCCACCCGAATACCCTGTTCGAACAGCGCATCCATAATGGTATCCGGGTGTAGTGTCTGGAAAGTAAAAGCCTGGTCGTTCATCCGATCATCCGGAAATTATACGAATGATTCAGGATATCATCTTGTGGCGATTTCGGTGGCTCCGCTTACAAGCTTTTACTCTTTAATTACGCCTCGGGCACGCAGTAATGCGGTTTTAAAATCCTCTTCATAATCTTTCTGAATGCCAGGAATAACAGCATCTTTAGCCGAGTCACGCATTTTCAGGTGGTAGATCAGGATGTCGTCAGAAAGGTCTGCCAGTTCGCCATCAAAACCTGACTCTTTCGCCAGTTTCTGTAAAAATTGCATCAGATTCAGCTCTGGCTCTTTTTGCCAGGCCGGCTGGAGAAGCTCAATGACTTCATTAAGACGTTTACATTTCATGGTAGTGCTCCTTTCATTTAGAGAGACACGTTAGCAGGGTCAATCCCACAATAAAAGAGGCGATATTCGTGAATCAATGCCAGGAAATCATCGGAGTTGTTCTGGCCGGGGGCAGGGCAACGCGAATGGGCGGAAAGGATAAGGGGCTTCAGCTCCTGAACAACACACCATTATGGCAGCATGTTGCTGATACGCTTGCAGATCAGGTGTCCTCGATGGCGATCAGCGCTAACCGACATGTTGATATTTATCAGCGCAGCGGGTATCCGGTTTATCAGGATAACCTGTTGGACTATCCCGGTCCGCTGGCGGGAATGCTTTCCGTTATGCAGCAGTCGCATGGAGAGTGGTTTCTCTTTTGTTCATGTGATACGCCCTTCATCCCGTCCTGCCTGGTTGAACGTCTGGTGCAGCGGCGCGGTGGTGCTCCCGTCGTCTGGGTACACGACGGTGAACGCGACCATCCAACGATCGCATTGATTAATCGCTCGTTAATATCCGCGCTGGAAGATTACCTGGCCGCAGGAGAGCGGCGCGTCATGGTATTTATGCGTCAGTCCGGAGGGCATTCCGTTGATTTCAGCGACATGAAATCGGCGTTTGTGAATGTAAACACGACGGAAGATTTGCAGATAATGCAGGAGAAGAAATGATACCCGTATTAGCGATCTCTGCCTGGAGTGGCACCGGGAAGACTACGCTGCTAAAAAAACTAATACCTGCACTTTGCGCCAAAGGCATTCGTCCCGGATTGATTAAGCATACGCACCATAATATGGATGTCGATAAGCCCGGGAAAGATAGCTATGAGCTGCGTAAGGCTGGCGCTGCACAAACGATGGTGGCGAGTAACCAGCGCTGGGCGTTAATGACAGAAACACCAGATGAAGCACCGCTGGATCTCGCTTATCTTGTCAGCCGGATGGATCACTCCACGCTGGATCTGGTGCTGGTTGAGGGGTTTAAGCATGAGGCCGTGCCTAAGATCTTGCTGTTCAGAAACGGCGCCGGGCATGATGTTAGCGAACTAATGCTGGATGAGCATGTGATTGCCGTGGCCAGTGACGTTGCGTTGTCGCTGGAAGTACCGGTTCTGGATTTGAATAATGTGGAGGGGATTGCAGCGTTTATTTTGGCGTGGTGTGCAGTCTGAGATCTGCCGGGTGGCGGCTTCGCCTTGCCCGGCCTGCCGTTTTTCGACGTACAACGCAAAAAGGCCATCCTTCCGGATGGCCTCTTCACTTGTTTGATGCCTGGCAGTTCCCTACTCTCACATGGGGAGACCCCACACTACCATCGGCGCTACGGCGTTTCACTTCTGAGTTCGGCATGGGGTCAGGTGGGACCACCGCGCTAAAGCCGCCAGGCAAATTCTGTTAATCTGTATCAGGCTGAAAATCGTGTCTGTCTCTTCGCCAAAACACCTTCGGCGTTGTAAGGTTAAGCCTCACGGTTCATTAGTATCGGTTAGCTCAACGCATCGCTGCGCTTACACACCCGACCTATCAACGTCGTCGTCTTCAACGTTCCTTCAGGAGACTTAAAGTCTCAGGGAGAACTCATCTCGGGGCAAGTTTCGTGCTTAGATGCTTTCAGCACTTATCTCTTCCGCATTTAGCTACCGGGCAGTGCCATTGGCATGACAACCCGAACACCAGTGATGCGTCCACTCCGGTCCTCTCGTACTAGGAGCAGCCCCCCTCAATTCTCCAGCGCCCACGGCAGATAGGGACCGAACTGTCTCACGACGTTCTAAACCCAGCTCGCGTACCACTTTAAATGGCGAACAGCCATACCCTTGGGACCTACTTCAGCCCCAGGATGTGATGAGCCGACATCGAGGTGCCAAACACCGCCGTCGATATGAACTCTTGGGCGGTATCAGCCTGTTATCCCCGGAGTACCTTTTATCCGTTGAGCGATGGCCCTTCCATTCAGAACCACCGGATCACTATGACCTGCTTTCGCACCTGCTCGCGCCGTCACGCTCGCAGTCAAGCTGGCTTATGCCATTGCACTAACCTCCTGATGTCCGACCAGGATTAGCCAACCTTCGTGCTCCTCCGTTACTCTTTGGGAGGAGACCGCCCCAGTCAAACTACCCACCAGACACTGTCCGCAACCCGGATTACGGGTCTACGTTAGAACACCAGCCATTAAAGGGTGGTATTTCAAGGTTGGCTCCACGCAGACTGGCGTCCACGCTTCAAAGCCTCCCACCTATCCTACACATCAAGGACCAGTGTTCAGTGTCAAGCTATAGTAAAGGTTCACGGGGTCTTTCCGTCTTGCCGCGGGTACACTGCATCTTCACAGCGAGTTCAATTTCACTGAGTCTCGGGTGGAGACAGCCTGGCCATCATTACGCCATTCGTGCAGGTCGGAACTTACCCGACAAGGAATTTCGCTACCTTAGGACCGTTATAGTTACGGCCGCCGTTTACCGGGGCTTCGATCAAGAGCTTCGCGTTGCCGCTAACCCCATCAATTAACCTTCCGGCACCGGGCAGGCGTCACACCGTATACGTCCACTTTCGTGTTTGCACAGTGCTGTGTTTTTAATAAACAGTTGCAGCCAGCTGGTATCTTCGACTGATTTCAGCTCCACCCGCAGGGGCTTCACCTACATATCAGCGTGCCTTCTCCCGAAGTTACGGCACCATTTTGCCTAGTTCCTTCACCCGAGTTCTCTCAAGCGCCTTGGTATTCTCTACCTGACCACCTGTGTCGGTTTGGGGTACGATTTCGTGTTACCTGATGCTTAGAGGCTTTTCCTGGAAGCAGGGCATTTATCACTTCAGCACCGTAGTGCCTCGTCATCACACCTCAGCGTTAATAAGGTACCGGATTTACCTGGAACCTCCGCCTACATGCTTAAACCGGGACAACCGTCGCCCGGCTGACATAGCCTTCTCCGTCCCCCCTTCGCAGTAACACCAAGTACAGGAATATTAACCTGTTTCCCATCGACTACGCCTTTCGGCCTCGCCTTAGGGGTCGACTCACCCTGCCCCGATTAACGTTGGACAGGAACCCTTGGTCTTCCGGCGAGCGGGCTTTTCACCCGCTTTATCGTTACTTATGTCAGCATTCGCACTTCTGATACCTCCAGCATGCCTCACAGCACACCTTCAACGGCTTACAGAACGCTCCCCTACCCAACAACACATAGTGTCGCTGCCGCAGCTTCGGTGCATGGTTTAGCCCCGTTACATCTTCCGCGCAGGCCGACTCGACCAGTGAGCTATTACGCTTTCTTTAAATGATGGCTGCTTCTAAGCCAACATCCTGGCTGTCTGTGCCTTCCCACATCGTTTCCCACTTAACCATGACTTTGGGACCTTAGCTGGCGGTCTGGGTTGTTTCCCTCTTCACGACGGACGTTAGCACCCGCCGTGTGTCTCCCGTGATAACATTCTTCGGTATTCGTAGTTTGCATCGGGTTGGTAAGCCGGGATGGCCCCCTAGCCGAAACAGTGCTCTACCCCCGAAGATGAGTTCACGAGGCGCTACCTAAATAGCTTTCGGGGAGAACCAGCTATCTCCCGGTTTGATTGGCCTTTCACCCCCAGCCACAGGTCATCCGCTAATTTTTCAACATTAGTCGGTTCGGTCCTCCAGTTAGTGTTACCCAACCTTCAACCTGCCCATGGCTAGATCACCGGGTTTCGGGTCTATACCCTGCAACTTAACGCCCAGTTAAGACTCGGTTTCCCTTCGGCTCCCCTATACGGTTAACCTTGCTACAGAATATAAGTCGCTGACCCATTATACAAAAGGTACGCAGTCACCCCATAAAGAGGCTCCCACTGCTTGTACGTACACGGTTTCAGGTTCTTTTTCACTCCCCTCGCCGGGGTTCTTTTCGCCTTTCCCTCACGGTACTGGTTCACTATCGGTCAGTCAGGAGTATTTAGCCTTGGAGGATGGTCCCCCCATATTCAGACAGGATACCACGTGTCCCGCCCTACTCTTCGAGTTCACAGCAAGTGTGCTTTCGTGTACGGGACTATCACCCTGTACCGTCGGACTTTCCAGACCGTTCCACTAACACACAAGCTGATTCAGACTCCGGGCTGCTCCCCGTTCGCTCGCCGCTACTGGGGGAATCTCGGTTGATTTCTTTTCCTCGGGGTACTTAGATGTTTCAGTTCCCCCGGTTCGCCTCGTTAACCTATGTATTCAGTTAACGATAGTGCAACGGATTGCACTGGGTTTCCCCATTCGGACATCGCCGGGTCAAGGGTTCATATCACCTCGCCGGCGCTTTTCGCAGATTAGCACGTCCTTCATCGCCTCTGACTGCCAGGGCATCCACCGTGTACGCTTAGTCGCTTAACCTCACAACCCGAAGATGTTTCTTTCGATTCACCATCGACTTGCGAAAATTTGAGAGACTCGAACACACATGAGCTGTGTGTCGTTTCAATTTTCAGCTTGATCCAGATTTTTAAAGAGCAAATATCTCAAACATGACTCGCAAGTCAGTTTTGAGATATGACGGCAGGTGACTTTCACTCACGAACCAGCAAGTGGCGTCCCCTAGGGGATTCGAACCCCTGTTACCGCCGTGAAAGGGCGGTGTCCTGGGCCTCTAGACGAAGGGGACGTACAGTCTCAATCGCAAGACGCCTTGCTATTTACTTTTCATCAGACAATCTGTGTGAGCACTACAAAGGCAGGTTCTTTAAGGTAAGGAGGTGATCCAACCGCAGGTTCCCCTACGGTTACCTTGTTACGACTTCACCCCAGTCATGAATCACAAAGTGGTAAGCGCCCTCCCGAAGGTTAAGCTACCTACTTCTTTTGCAACCCACTCCCATGGTGTGACGGGCGGTGTGTACAAGGCCCGGGAACGTATTCACCGTGGCATTCTGATCCACGATTACTAGCGATTCCGACTTCATGGAGTCGAGTTGCAGACTCCAATCCGGACTACGACGCACTTTATGAGGTCCGCTTGCTCTCGCGAGGTCGCTTCTCTTTGTATGCGCCATTGTAGCACGTGTGTAGCCCTACTCGTAAGGGCCATGATGACTTGACGTCATCCCCACCTTCCTCCAGTTTATCACTGGCAGTCTCCTTTGAGTTCCCGGCCTAACCGCTGGCAACAAAGGATAAGGGTTGCGCTCGTTGCGGGACTTAACCCAACATTTCACAACACGAGCTGACGACAGCCATGCAGCACCTGTCTCAGAGTTCCCGAAGGCACCAATCCATCTCTGGAAAGTTCTCTGGATGTCAAGAGTAGGTAAGGTTCTTCGCGTTGCATCGAATTAAACCACATGCTCCACCGCTTGTGCGGGCCCCCGTCAATTCATTTGAGTTTTAACCTTGCGGCCGTACTCCCCAGGCGGTCGACTTAACGCGTTAGCTCCGGAAGCCACGCCTCAAGGGCACAACCTCCAAGTCGACATCGTTTACGGCGTGGACTACCAGGGTATCTAATCCTGTTTGCTCCCCACGCTTTCGCACCTGAGCGTCAGTCTTTGTCCAGGGGGCCGCCTTCGCCACCGGTATTCCTCCAGATCTCTACGCATTTCACCGCTACACCTGGAATTCTACCCCCCTCTACAAGACTCTAGCCTGCCAGTTTCGAATGCAGTTCCCAGGTTGAGCCCGGGGATTTCACATCCGACTTGACAGACCGCCTGCGTGCGCTTTACGCCCAGTAATTCCGATTAACGCTTGCACCCTCCGTATTACCGCGGCTGCTGGCACGGAGTTAGCCGGTGCTTCTTCTGCGGGTAACGTCAATTGCTGAGGTTATTAACCTCAACACCTTCCTCCCCGCTGAAAGTACTTTACAACCCGAAGGCCTTCTTCATACACGCGGCATGGCTGCATCAGGCTTGCGCCCATTGTGCAATATTCCCCACTGCTGCCTCCCGTAGGAGTCTGGACCGTGTCTCAGTTCCAGTGTGGCTGGTCATCCTCTCAGACCAGCTAGGGATCGTCGCCTAGGTGAGCCGTTACCCCACCTACTAGCTAATCCCATCTGGGCACATCCGATGGCAAGAGGCCCGAAGGTCCCCCTCTTTGGTCTTGCGACGTTATGCGGTATTAGCTACCGTTTCCAGTAGTTATCCCCCTCCATCAGGCAGTTTCCCAGACATTACTCACCCGTCCGCCACTCGTCAGCGAAGCAGCAAGCTGCTTCCTGTTACCGTTCGACTTGCATGTGTTAGGCCTGCCGCCAGCGTTCAATCTGAGCCATGATCAAACTCTTCAATTTAAAAGTTTGATGCTCAATGAATTAAACTTCGTAATGAATTACGTGTTCACTCGTTGAGACTTGGTATTCATTTAGTGTCCGAGGACATTAAGAATCCATGTCACTTTGAGTGCCCACACAGATTGTCTGATAAATTGTTAAAGAGCAGTGCCGCTTCGTTTTCGCTGCGGCGCGGGGTGTGCATATTACGCTTTCCCGCTTCAGAGTCAAGCGTTTGTTTTGCTTTTCTCTGCTGACCCGGCGGCTTGCGTGCCGTTGTTCCGTGTCAGTGGAGGCGCATTATAGGGAGTTCTTCTGAAGTGACAAGAGGAAATTTAAAAAAAGTTTCTGACCGTGTTTTTTTTCACCAAAAGCGATGAGTTCAAGCTACAAATTGTTCTATTTGATGTATCTGCAACCACAATCACACCTGAGATGGCATAATTAACCGCATCAATATTTAAGGAATAAAAGCGATGCCATTAAGCGCACAACAGCTGGCAGCTCAAAAAAACCTGTCCTATGTGCTGGCAGAGAAACTGGCGCAGCTGATCTTAGCGGGTAAATATGCTCCAGGTAGCATCCTGCCCAGCGAGATGGAGCTGGGAGATCAGTTTGGCGTTAGCCGTACCGCCGTTCGCGAAGCGGTAAAAACATTAACGGCGAAAGGGATGGTGCTTCCACGCCCGCGCATTGGCACCCGCGTTATGCCTCAGGGAAACTGGAACTTTCTCGATCAGGAGTTACTCACCTGGTGGATGACCGAAGATAACTTTAATCAGGTCGTCGATCACTTTCTGGTCATGCGCAGCAGTCTTGAGCCTCAGGCCTGCCTGCTTGCCGCCACGCTCGGCACAGCCGAGCAAAAAGCGCAGCTCAATACTTTGATGGAAGAGATGGTGGATCTGAAAAAGCACTTTAACCGCGAGCGCTGGATAGCGGTCGATATGGCCTGGCATGAACATATCTATAATATGAGCGGAAATCCTTTCCTGACCTCCTTTGCTTCTTTATTCCATTCTGTGTACCACACTTACTTTACCTCTATCACGCAGGATGAGGTGGTGAAGCTGGATCTGCATCAGGCGATAGTCGATGCCATTCAGGAGAGCGACGGGCAGCGAGCCCTGAGTGCGTGCCAGGCGTTGCTGGCCGCGCCAACCCACCAGCAGGTAAATAAATGACAGAGAAAAAAGCACGCAGTATGGCCGGACTGCCGTGGATTGCAGCCATGGCGTTCTTTATGCAGGCACTGGATGCCACTATCCTCAATACCGCCCTTCCCGCCATAGCCCAAAGCCTTAACCGCTCCCCGCTGGCGATGCAATCCGCCATCATCAGCTACACCCTGACAGTGGCGATGCTTATTCCGGTCAGCGGCTGGCTGGCCGATCGTTTCGGCACACGCAAAGTGTTCATGCTGGCGGTGACGCTGTTCACGCTCGGTTCTCTGGCTTGCGCCCTCTCCACCTCTCTGACGGAACTGGTTATCTTCCGCGTTCTACAGGGGATAGGCGGCGCGATGATGATGCCCGTCGCGCGTCTGGCGTTATTACGCGCCTATCCGCGCAGCGAACTGCTCCCGGTGCTCAACTTTGTGACTATGCCGGGGCTGGTCGGCCCGATACTTGGCCCGGTTCTCGGCGGCGTACTGGTGACCTGGGCTAGCTGGCACTGGATCTTCCTGATTAATATTCCGATTGGTGTGGCAGGGCTGATTTATGCCCGCAAATATATGCCGAACTTCACCACGCCAAGACGCAGCTTCGATATGGGTGGTTTCTTCCTGTTTGGCCTGAGCCTGGTCCTGTTCTCCAGCGGGATGGAGCTGTTTGGCGAGAAAATCGTAGCGACGTGGCTGGCGCTGGCCGTCATCCTCAGCGGTATTCTGCTGTTCCTTCTATATATACGTCATGCGCGTCGCCATCCGACACCGCTTATCTCTTTATCACTGTTTAACACCCGAACGTTCTCCGTCGGGATCGCGGGCAATATTGCCTCGCGTCTGGGCACGGGCTGCGTACCGTTCCTGATGCCGCTGATGCTCCAGGTCGGTTTCGGCTATCCGGCCCTGATTGCTGGCTGCATGATGGCGCCCACGGCGATGGGCTCGATTCTGGCAAAATCGACGGTCACGCAGGTGCTGCGCTGGTTTGGCTATCGTAAGACGCTGGTTGGCGTGACGATCTTTATCGGATTGATGATTGCGCAGTTCTCCCTGCAATCTGCGGCGTTACCAATCTGGATGCTGATCCTGCCGCTGTTTGTGCTGGGTATGGCCATGTCGACGCAGTTTACGTCGATGAACACTATCACCCTTGCGGACCTCACCGACGAGAATGCCAGCAGCGGCAACAGCGTACTGGCGGTCACTCAACAGCTGTCGATCAGCCTCGGGGTTGCCGTGAGCGCGGCGGTACTGCGGTTTTATGAAGGGTTCGAGGGAACTAATACCGTTGAGCAGTTCCACTATACCTTTATCACTATGGGTGCGCTTACCGTGGTATCGGCGGTGGTCTTTATGTTGTTAAAACCAAAAGACGGCCGGAACCTGATTAAAGAGCGTCACAAAGAGAAGGCTAAACCGAACCGCGTTCCATCAGAACAGGAGTAAGCTGCAAACGTTGCTGTTGCAGCGTGGGCTGGGCCATGCGGTGGATCAACACATCGATGGCCAGCTCGCCCAGTTCATCCTTCGGCTGATGGATGGTGGTCAGTGGGGGCGTCATGTAGCGCGCCAGTTCGATATCATCGTAACCGACGATCGCCATGTCGTCCGGAACACGTAATCCCGCCTGATACAGCGCCTGATAAGCTCCGAATGCCATCGCATCGTTACCGATAAACACCGCCTGCGGACGCGGCTCTTGCGCCAGCAGTTTCTGCATTGCTTCAAATCCACCGTTAAATTCGAAATCGCCGGTGATGCGATAGCCATCAGGAATGGCAAGCCCCGCCCGTTCCATGGCCGAAAGATAGCCTTCCAGACGCAGGCGCGCCGGGGTTTTATCCAGCGGGCCGGTAATACAGGCAATGCGGGTATGACCTTTATCGATCAGATGCTGAGTCGCCATATCGCCGCCCAGCAGCGAGTTATCCTGGATTAGATCGCTGGTGCCGTCGAACGGCGCCCAGTCCATCATCACCGTGGGAATAGAAGGGTAACGCTGGATGATCTCTTTCGAAGGTTGATGCGTTTCGGTACAGAGCAGCAGCAGCCCGTCGACGCGTTTTTGCATCAGCGTTTCCAAGTTACGGTTCATGCGCTGCTCATCGCCTTCGGTATTGCACAGCACCAGGCTGTAGCCGCGCTCGAAGCAGCTGCGCTCCACGCCGCGCACCAGTTCAGAATAAAAAGGGTTGGTACTGGCCGTGATCAGCATACCGATGGTGCGCGTCTGGTTGAGCTTCAGGCTGCGGGCCAGCGCAGACGGCGCATAGTTGAGTTCTTTAATTGCAGCGTCAACTTTCTCCCGAATCGCCTCGCTGACGAAGCGATCGTTATTGATAACGTGGGAAACAGTCGAGGTAGAAACGCCCGCCATACGGGCGACATCTTTCATTGTGGCCAAGCGTTACCCCTGCTGACTTAAGAATTCATCAATCTCTTTACGCCATGGAACAGAAGGCTGAGCGCCTTTACGCGTCACCGCAATCGCAGCGGCGGCATGCGCGAAGCGGATCGCGTCATCCATTGCTTTTCCTTCCAGCAGCGCCGTTACCAGTGCACCGTTGAAGGTGTCTCCTGCGGCGATGGTATCAATGGCTTTGACCTTAAAGCCCGGTACGCGACGGCCTTCGCCATTGACGCTAGCCCAGACCCCACGGCTGCCGAGGGTGATGATTACGGTGCCGATGCCTTTTTCATGCAGTGCAAGCGCGGCACGCGCGGCATCGTCATCATTTTCGACACGGATACCCGTCAGCTTTTCCGCTTCGGTTTCGTTCGGGGTGATGATATCCACCAGCGCCAGCAGCTCATCTGATAATACACGGGCAGGCGCAGGGTTAAGTACGACAGACGTATGATTTTCATGCGCAATTTTCGCGGCGGCCAGCACGCTTTCAACCGGTGACTCCAGCTGCATCAGCAGGGCTTCCGCTCCGGCGATGATTCCACGCTGCGCTTCGACGCGTTCAGTCGTTAACGCGGCATTAGCCCCCGCATGAATACCGATGACATTCTCACCTTCCGCATTGACGAAAATCAGCGCCACGCCGGTAGATTCCCCTGCAACCACGCTGACGGGTGCAATGTCGATGTTGTCGCTTGCCAGCTGTTTGCGTACGCGCTCGCCGGTATCGTCATCACCCGTACAGGCGATAAACGCGATATTCGCCCCGCTGCGTCCGGCGGCAACCGCCTGGTTTGCGCCCTTACCGCCGAACGCCACCTGATACTGATTACCAGTGACGGTTTCGCCCGGAGTGGGGAACGTTTCAAGGTTAAGAATGTGATCGGCATTGATACTGCCAAGGACGACGAGGTTGCCTGCGGTTTTCATGTATTGAGGTGTCCATCTGAGAGCGCCACCGGTCTTACCCGGTGGCGTATGCCACACTTTTCTTTTATTTGGTGTCCCTCAGGCAGCCAGCGACTGCCTGAATCGCCTTTACTGCTTAATGACCAGTTTCAGGTCAACAGGATATTTGGCCTGAACTTTTTCGCCCTTCAGCACTTTATCGGCAGTTTGCACGCCAGTCGCGCCAATCTGCTCAGGCAGCTGAGCGATGGTCGCAGCCAGTTTGCCATCATTTACTGCTTTTTCACCATCCGGCGTGCCGTCAAATCCGACAACCATCACATCTGATTTACCCGCAGTCTGGAGCGCACGCAGCGCACCGAGCGCCATTTCGTCGTTCTGTGCGAATACCGCCTGCACATCAGGATGCGCGGTCAGCAGGTTCTGCATGACGTTCAGGCCCTTTGTACGGTCGAAGTCTGCCGGCTGGCTCGCCAGCACGTTGAATTTGTGCGCCGCTACAGCCTGCTGGAAGCCTTCACCACGTTCACGGGCTGCGGAAGTCCCGGCGATACCCTGCAACTCGATCACTTTCGCGCCTTCACCTGCTTTCTTCGCGATGTAGTCACCGGCGATTTTACCGCCCAGTACGTTATCAGACGCAATGTGGCTGACCACATCCCCTTTCGTTGCCTGACGGTCAAGGGTGATGACCGGGATCTTCGCCTGGTTTGCCATCTTCACGGCATTACCGACCGCGTCGGAATCGGTTGGGTTGATCAGCAGGATTTTGGTACCACGAACGGTTAAGTCCTGAACGTTAGCCAGCTCTTTCGCCGGGTTGTTCTGAGAATCCAGCACCACCAGGTTGTAGCCCAGTTTATCTGCTTCTTTCTGCGCGCCATCCTTCATGGAGACGAAGAACGGGTTGTTCAGGGTAGAGACAACCAGCGCGATGGTGTCCTTCGCCATGGCGTTAGCACTTACGGTTGCGCTCAGCGCGACAGCAGAAACCAGGGTAGCCAGTTTTTTCATGTTCATATCTAAGATGTCCTGTAGTGTCGTCAGTTACTGTTTTTTGTTGTCTACCAGTACCGCCAGCAAAATCACCACTGCCTTAACGATCATCTGGTAATAGGAGGAAACACCTAACAAATTCAAACCATTATTCAGGAAACCGAGGATCAGTGCGCCGATCAATGTCCCAACAATGCGACCTTTACCACCCGCAAGGCTCGTACCGCCCAGAACCACTGCCGCGATGGCATCCAGCTCATAGCCCGTACCCGCCGTTGGCTGCGCGGAAGAGAGGCGCGCCACTTCGATGATGCCCGCCAGAGACGCCAGCAGGCCGCACAGGGAGTAAACGATAATTTTGACTTTATTAACGCTGATACCGGACAGGCGCGTTGCCGCTTCGTTACCGCCCAGCGCATAGATATAACGACCCAGACGGGTATGGTGCAGCATGTACCATGCCGCCAGGAAGACGATAGCCATGATCCAGACCGGGGTCGGGACACCCAGCGGGCGACCAATACCGAACCAGCCAAACAGATCGGCGTTATCGGTAAAACCGGTATTAATCGGGCTGCCGTTGGTGTACACCATGGTCACACCGCGCAGCAGCAGCATCATCACCAGCGTGGCGATGAACGCCTGAACGCGACCTTTCGCCACAATCACGCCGGTTACGGCGCCAATTGCCGCACCTGCCGCCAGCGCAGCCGCAACGGCCACCAGCGCGTTGACCTCAATACCAACAATCGACGCGGCGATCGCGCCGGTGAGGGCCAGCAGGGAACCGACGGACAAATCGATACCCGAGGTCAAAATCACCAGCGTCATCCCCACCGCCATAATGGCGTTGACGGAGGTCTGCTGAAGAATGTTGAACAGGTTATTGACGGTAAAAAAGTTCGGGCTCATGGTCGAGACAATCGCGATCAGCACCAGCAGGGCAATCAGCGATTTTTGTTCCATCAGCCATGCCTTTGTGAAATAGCGGCGACCAGAAACAGCCTGGGTAGTCATCTTCTTACTCCTGATTCACGCGATTAAGCTTGCCCACAGCGGCAGCCATCAGAACTTCCTGGGTGGCCTGCTCGCGAGTGAATTCACCGCCGAGATGCCCTTCATGCATGACGATAATGCGATCGCTCATGCCTAATACCTCTGGCATCTCGGAAGAGACCAGAATGATGCTCAGACCGTCGGCCTTGAACTGGTTAATCAGCTGATATATCTCTTTCTTCGCGCCCACGTCCACGCCGCGGGTAGGTTCATCCAGGATCAACACTTTTGGGCGCGTCATCAGCCCGCGGGCAATCGCCACTTTCTGCTGATTCCCGCCGGACAACAGGCCAATCGCCTGCTCCATCGATGGGGTTTTAACGTTAAAGAGACGGATAAAATCGCTGACCGCCTGCTGCTCATCTTTGTGTTTCAGGCTGCCGCCGCTGCGGCTGAAATAGCCTAGCGCCGTCAGGGACATGTTCTCTTTCACCGACATGCCCAGCACTAAGCCGTCGCGCTTACGGTCTTCGGAAATATAGACAATGCCGTTCGCCAGGCCATCCTGAGGCGAGCGGGTGACCACCTCATGGCCGTCGAGGGTAACGTAGCCGCTGGTGCGCGGCAGTGCGCCATAGAGCACTTTCATCAGTTCGGTGCGCCCCGCGCCCATCAGGCCCGCGACGCCAAGGATCTCGCCCTTGCGCAGAGTAAAGGAGACGTCATTCACGCCCGGCCCACAGAGGTTATCCACCTTCAGGCGGATTTCTCCCGGCGCTTTCTCCAGATGCGGATACTGATCTTCGAGCTTACGTCCCACCATCATTTCAATCAGGGTATCTTCGGTCAGGGTTGCCACTTCGCGCTCGGCAATAAACTGCCCGTCGCGAAAGACGGTGACGTCGTCGCAGATCTCGAAGATCTCTTTCATGCGGTGTGAGATATAGACAATGCCGCGGCCCTGGGATTTCAGCTCACGGATCACGCGGAACAGGGATTCGGTTTCGGTATCGGTCAGGGCGTCGGTCGGTTCATCCATAATGATGACCTTCGACTCGAAGCTCAGCACCTTCGCGATTTCCACCATCTGCTGATCGCCGATGGAAAGGTCGCCCACCAGTCGGTCGCTCTTAAAGCGCAGATTCAGCTTCGCCAGCAGTTTGTCCGCTTCGGCATACATGGTTTTCCAGTCGATTTTGCCAAACCGGTTCACGAACTCACGGCCGAGGAAGATGTTCTCCGCAATGGTGAGCTGCGGGATCAGGTTCAACTCCTGGTGGATGATGCCGATGCCCGCTTCCTGAGAGGATTTCGGGCCGTTAAAGGTGGTCTCTTTACCCAGCCACAGCAGCGAACCGGCATCGCGTTGGTAGATACCGGTCAGCACTTTCATCATGGTGGATTTGCCGGCGCCGTTTTCGCCCACCAGCGCCATGACGCGCCCGGAATAGACGTTCAGCGCCGCACCGGAGAGGGCTTTTACGCCCGGGAACGACTTATCGATCCCTTTGAGTTGCAGTAATGCGTCCATGATGGCCTCAGAAGGTGACGCCAGCACAGAGAATGATATTCGCATACGGGGAGCACTCCCCGCTGCGAATCACCGCCTGACTGTCTGCGGTTTGTTGTTTGAACTGCTCGTGCGTTGTGTAACGAATTTCTATGGTATTTCCCTGGTGCTGTTGCAGTTGCTCAATGTGGCTGAGCAACGTTTCGTGGAGTTGCGGATTATGTTGTTTGATTTCCGCCGCGAGAATGGCCGCCTCAACCTGCATCTCCGCGGTGACCACTTCCAGTACCTGCATGAACGAGGGTACGCCCTGCGTTAACGCCATATCGATACGGGTTGTGCTGCGCGGAACCGGTAAGCCTGCATCGCAAACCACCAGCGTATCGGTATGCCCAAGACGGGAAATCACCAATGAGATTTCTGAGTTGAGTACTGTGCATTTCTTCATTTTTTGCTCCACTAGCGAAACGTTTCGCTAAAAACAGTGTAGCCGCAGAAGTGTTCAGAAAACCATCATGACGTAACGGATTTGTGATCAACGTCGAAACGTTTCGCTAAGTGAAATGCAATAGAGGAAAATTGCCCGGCGGCGCTACGCTTGCGCGGGCCTACGGGTCTGGTAGGCCGGGTAAGCGCAGCGCCACCCGGCATATTCAGAAGGGTTAAATCTCGACCTGCGTCCCCAGCTCAATCACGCGGTTAGGCGGGATCTCAAACTGGTCAGGCGCACGCAGGGCGTTACGTTGCAGAATGAGATACAGCTTGCCGCGCAGGCGCAGATACCATGGGCGCTTGCCGATGATCAGCGACTCGTGGGACATAAAGAACGACGTCTCCATCATGCGGCAACTCAGGCCTTCCAGACCGCAGCGGTGGAACACCTCTTCCACGTTCGGCGTTTCGCGCCAGCCGTAGCTTGCCACCACGCGCCAGAAGGTTGGCGACAGCTGTTCAATCTGTACGCGACGCACGTTGTGAACGTACGGCGCATCTTCGGTACGCAGCGTCAGCAGGATCACGCGCTCGTGCAGCACTTTGTTGTGCTTGAGGTTATGCATAAGCGCAAACGGGATCACGTTCAGCGCGCGAGACATATACACCGCCGTGCCCGGCACACGCACCGGTGGGGACTTCTCCAGCGAGGCGATCATCGCCTCAAGAGAGTTACCGTGCTCGTGCATACGACGCAGCAGGCGGAAACGTTCGCTCTTCCACGTCGTCATCACAATAAACATCACCAGACCCAGCGTCAGCGGCAGCCAGCCGCCGGAGACAATCTTGTCGAGGTTCGCAGAGAACAGCGGCACGTCGATGCAGAGGAAGCCAACCAGGATCAGCCCCACGAGGAACTTATTCCAGTGCCAGTTACGGTACGCCACGGTGGTGGAGAGAATAGAGGTCAACACCATCGTTCCGGTTACCGCGATACCGTACGCCGCCGCCAGATTACTGGAGTGCTCAAAGCTGACGATAACAATCACCACCGCGAAATAGAGCAGCCAGTTGACGAACGGAATGTAGATCTGGCCAGACTCCATCTCCGAGGTATGGATAATGCGCATTGGGGAGAGATATCCCAGACGCACGGCCTGACGCGTCAGGGAGAATACGCCGGAAATGACAGCCTGAGAGGCAATGACCGTCGCCAGCGTCGCCAGGATCAGCATCGGAACCAGCGCCCAGTCCGGCGCCAGCAGGAAGAACGGGTTTTTAATAGCTTCA
This sequence comes from Enterobacter cloacae complex sp. 397G4, assembly GCF_050031515.1. NCBI lineage: Bacteria > Pseudomonadati > Pseudomonadota > Gammaproteobacteria > Enterobacterales > Enterobacteriaceae > Enterobacter > Enterobacter cloacae complex sp. 397G4. Next base: position 4,873,060 of record NZ_JBLGWE010000001.1, read on the forward strand.
GGGTGTGCAAGCAGCAGCGCGCCCTGACCGAAGTAATTCAGCACCAGTGAAGGCAAGACCACGCTAAACCAGGCGACGCGAATAGGGAGTTTCCCGAAGTGGCCCATATCTGCATACAGCGCTTCAACACCGGTAATGGACAGCACCACCGCGCCCAGCGCCACAAACGACACCACTTTATATTCAAGGAAGAAATGCACCGCCCACATTGGGTTCAGCGCGTGCAGGACATCCGGGTTGGCGATAATACTGCGTAAGCCCAGCGCCGCCAGGATCAGGAACCAGGCCAGCATAATAGGCGCGAACAGCTTACCCACCAGCCCGGTACCGTGTTTTTGTATGGCAAACAGCAACGTCAGCACGATAATAGCGAGTGGCACCACCCACGTATCAAGCTGTGGCGCGACAATCTCCAGCCCCTCTATGGCCGACATTACAGAAATCGCCGGCGTAATCACGACTTCTCCATAGAAGAAGCTGCCGCCAATCAGGCCAATGATGACCAGCACGGAGGTCATTCTTGCGGACGTATTGCGCCCGGCAAGGGACATCAGGGTCAGAATACCGCCCTCGCCCGCGTTATCAGCCCGCATTACGAAAGAGAGATACTTAAGGGAGACCACCAGGATCAGCAGCCAGAAGATGAGCGAGAGGAAACCAAATACGGCGTCACGCTCTACACCAAAACCAAACTGACCGGACAGACATTCACGAAGCGTATAAAGCGGGCTGGTGCCGATATCACCGTAGACAACCCCGATCGCCGCAAGCGTTACTGCGGGTAATGATTGCTTATTATCAGTGCTCATAGACTAGTCTTTTCGTTTGAATAACAAATGTGTGCTTAGTCCCTTGGCCCACAAAAAGCGCACAGTATGCACGATTCAATGCAAAATCGTACCCCTAAATGCAGCCGCATTAATGTAGCGCAAAGAAAATAGCGCCGCACTTCAGCCTATTACCAGGCCAGACCGAAACGTCTATACTCGCTTCAATTAGCCGCCACGACGGCGAAAGGATGCAAAACTATTATGGCTCACTCACATTTATTAGCAGAAAGAATTTCCCGCCTCAGCAGTGCGCTGGAGAAAGGCCTTTACGAGCGTAGCCACGCCATTCGCCTCTGTTTACTGGCGGCGCTGAGTGGGGAAAGCGTATTTCTGCTGGGCCCGCCGGGCATTGCCAAAAGTCTGATCGCACGCCGCCTCAAATTCGCTTTCCAGAACGCGCGCGCATTCGAGTATTTGATGACGCGCTTCTCCACGCCGGAAGAAGTTTTCGGCCCACTCTCCATTCAGGCGTTAAAAGATGAGGGACGCTATGAACGTCTGACGGCGGGCTATCTTCCGGAAGCGGAAATTGTCTTTCTTGATGAGATCTGGAAAGCCGGCCCGGCCATTCTGAATACCCTGCTGACGGCAATTAACGAACGCCGCTTCCGCAACGGCGCCAGCGAAGAGAAGATCCCCATGCGCCTGCTGGTGGCCGCATCTAACGAACTGCCCGAAGCCGACAGCAGCCTGGAAGCGCTGTATGACCGTATGCTGATCCGCCTGTGGCTGGATAAAGTCCAGGATAAATCAAACTTCCGTTCCATGCTGGTAAGCCAGCAGGATGAAAACGAAAACCCGGTGGCAGCGTCATTGCAGGTCACGGACGAGGAATACCACCAGTGGCAGGAGGAGATCGGCAAGATAAAACTGCCCGATCCCGTTTTTGAGCTGATCTTTATGCTGCGCCAGCAGCTTGATTTGCTGCCTTCCGCGCCGTACGTCTCCGATCGTCGCTGGAAAAAAGCCATTCGCCTGCTCCAGGCAAGCGCGCTGTTTAGCGGCCGCGATGCTGTCGCCCCAATCGATCTGATCCTGCTGAAAGACTGCCTGTGGCACGACGCAGAAGGGATGAATCTGATGCAACAGCAGCTGGACGTTTTGATGACCGGACACGCGTGGGGTCAACAATCCATGCTTAATCAACTGGGCGCGATTGCCCAACGTCGCCTTCAGCTCCAGCAGCAGCAAAGTGACAAAACCGCGCTGAAGGTGAACCGTCTTGGCGGGATGTTTGCCCGTAAACCGCACTATGAACTGCCCGCCGGGCTGACTGACGCCTCGCTCACGCTTCTTCTTCAGCAACCGCTGAAGCTTCATGATATGCAGGTTGTGCACGTGACGATCGAACGCGTTGCGCTGGTTCAGTGGCTGGATAAAGGCGGTGAGATCCGCGGTAAACTCAACGGTATAGGCTTTGCACAGCCGCTGTCGATGGAAGTCGACAGCAGCCAGCACCTTGTGATCCGTGACGTCAGCCTTCAGGGATCGCGCCTGGCGCTGCCGGGCACGGCCTCCGATACTGTTCCGGAGGAGATTAAACAGCAGCTCGACGCGCTGGATAACGAATGGCATCAGCAGCACACGCGCTTCAGCGAGCAGCAGAAATGCCTCTTTATCCATAGCGACTGGTTAGGTCGCATTGAAGCCAGCTTGCAGGATGTCAGCGCGCAGATCAAACAGGCGCGTCAATGCTAACGCTGGACACGCTCAACGTCATGCTGGCGGTTAGCGAGGAAGGGTTGATCGAAGAGGTCGTCATTACCCTGCTCGCTTCACCGCAGCTGGCGGCCTTCTTTGAAAAATTCCCGAAGCTCCGAAAAGCAATGACGGACGATCTGCCCCGCTGGCGCGATAACCTGCGACAGCAGTTTAAGGAGACGGAAGTCCCGCCGGAACTGACAGAGGAAGTGGCTGGTTACCAGCAGTGCCAGCGGCTTTCAACGCCGCAGTTTATTGCCCAGCTACAGCAAACCCTGACGCTGCTTGATAACGTTCACTCCCCGTTTGCCAGCCAGGCCAGAGCGCTGGTCACGGACAACCCCAGCTTTACTCCCGCCCTGCATACGCTGTTTTTACAGCGCTGGCGTCTGAGCCTTGTGGTCCAGGCCACGGCCCTTAATCAGCAGTTGCTGGACGAAGAGCGCGAACAGTTGCTCAGTGAAGTCCAGGAGCGAATGACCCTGAGCGGCCAGTTAGAACAGGTGCTGGTGGAGAATGAAAACGCCGCCGGTCGACTCTGGGATATGAGTGCCGGCCAGTTAAAGCGGGGCGATTATCAGCTGATCGTGAAGTACGGCGACTTTCTGGCGCAACAGCCGGAGCTGATGAAGCTTGCAGAACAGCTCGGCCGCTCCCGGGAGGCCCGGTCGGTCCCAAAGAAAGATGCGCCGATGGAGACCTTCCGTACGCTGGTACGCGAACCCTCCACCGTACCGGAGCAGGTGGACGGGCTACAGCAAAGCGATGACATCCTGCGCCTGCTGCCTACGGAACTCAGCACGCTGGGCATGACCGAACTGGAGTATGAGTTTTATCGTCGGCTGGTGGAAAAACAGCTCATTACCTATCGACTGCATGGCGAAGCCTGGCGCGAGAAGATCAGCCAGCGTCCGGTGGTACACCAGGATTTTGATGAGCAACCGCGCGGCCCATTCATTGTTTGCGTCGATACGTCTGGATCGATGGGGGGCTTTAATGAACAGTGTGCAAAAGCGTTCTGCCTGGCTCTGATGCGCGTGGCGCTTGCCGATCGTCGTCGCTGCTACATCATGCTCTTTTCCAGCGAAGTTGTTGGGTATGAACTGACCAGCCCACAGGGGCTGGAGCAGGCGATCCGCTTTTTAAGCCAGCGCTTTCGCGGCGGCACCGATCTGGCCAGCTGTTTTCGCAGCATCATTGAGCGCATGCAGGGCGGAGACTGGTACGACGCGGATGCGGTGGTGATTTCCGATTTTATCGCCCAGCGGCTGCCGGACGACGTCGTGAATAAAGTGAAGGAGATGCAGCGCGTGCACCAGCACCGTTTCCATGCCGTGGCGATGTCTGCACATGGAAAACCCGGCATCATGCGCATCTTCGATCACATCTGGCGCTTTGATACCGGGTTGCGTAGCCGCCTGCTCAGACGCTGGCGACGTTAATTAAAGAAGAGAACCGACGCTCTCACGTACCTGCTGCGGCCAGACCCCACACTGTACCTGACCAATGTGAGAGAGTTGCAGCAGCAGCATGGTCAGACGAGACTGGCCAATCCCACCGCCGATGGTCTGCGGCATTTCACCGCGCAGCAGTGCCTGGTGCCACTCCAGTTGCAGACGATCTTCATCACCGGTCACGGCCAGCTGACGCTTCAGTGCTTCAGCATCCACGCGGATCCCCATCGAAGAGAGTTCAAACGCATCTTCCAGAACCGGGTTCCAGACCAGAATATCGCCGTTCAGACCGGCATATTCGCTTTCGCCCACGGTGCTCCAGTCATCGTAATCCGGCGCACGGACGTCGTGACGTTTACCATCAGACAATTTCCCGCCAATGCCGATAAGGAATACCGCGCCCAGCTCTTTGGCGATCGCGCGTTCACGGCCTTTGGCATCCAGATCCGGGAAACGGCTCAGCAATTCCTGACTGTGAACAAAGTGGATCGTTTCCGGCAGGAACGGTGCCAGACCAAACTCTTTGCTCACGGCCGCTTCGGTTGCTTTGATCCCGGCGTAGATCGCCTCAACAGTGGATTTCAGCGTACCGACGTGACGCTCGCCATCTCCCATTACGCGCTCCCAGTCCCACTGGTCAACGTAGACAGAGTGAATCGGGGAAAGGCGGTCTTCATCGGGGCGAAGGGCTTTCATGTGCGTGTAAAGCCCTTCGCCCGCGCTGAAGTCGTGTTGTCCCAGGGTTTGACGCTTCCACTTCGCCAGGGAATGAACCACTTCGAACTGGGCGTCTGGCAGTGTTTTCACTTTTACCTGTACCGCTTTTTCGCAACCAGACAAGTTATCCTGCGTCCCGTCACCCACGCGGCTCAGAATCGGCGCCTGAACTTCAATAAGGCCAAGCTTCTCTTCCAGCTGGCGGGAAAAATGGGATTTTACGAAACTGATCTGGCGTTGTTTTGCGATGTAAGCGGTTTTCATTATTTATACTCCTGCGTCCTGTTGATACTGATTAAGCAACAGAACAGGCGCTTAATTCAATAACCCATCAACAAAAAGCCGCCTTCACTTTTGATTCGTTAAAATAAGACGCTAGAATAGAGGGAATCATTAATCTTCATAAGAAAAACCTATGGAAAATTATCAGATCGACAATCTGGACCGCGGCATTCTGGAAGCGCTAATGGCCAACGCACGCACCGCGTATGCCGAACTGGCGAAACAATTTGGCGTCAGCCCGGGGACCATTCACGTTCGCGTCGAGAAAATGAAGCAGGCCGGGATCATCACCGGCGCACGCATTGATGTCAGCCCGAAGCAACTTGGCTACGACGTCTGCTGCTTCATTGGCATTATTCTGAAAAGCGCCAAAGATTACCCCTCCGCGCTGGAGAAACTGAACGCGCTGGATGAAGTCACCGAGGCGTACTACACCACCGGGCACTACAGCATCTTTATAAAGGTGATGTGCCGATCCATTGACGCCCTCCAGCAGGTACTTATCAACAAGATCCAAACAATCGATGAAATTCAGTCCACTGAAACCCTGATCTCCCTGCAAAACCCGATCATGCGTACTATCCGCCCGTGATCGGGCAATTTCATTCCCACATTTTCCACAGGTAGATCCCAGCTCGTTCACAGCGTACAATGGCCGCCTCTTTATCTGAGCGAGCGATCAATGGCGGACATTACTCTTATCAGCGGCAGCACCCTGGGCGGTGCGGAATATGTAGCGGAACATCTGGCTGAGAAGCTGGAAGATGCGGGCTTTTCAACACAAACGCTGCACGGACCGCTGCTGGAAGATCTCCCGACTGACGGGGTCTGGCTGCTGATCACCTCCACGCACGGCGCGGGCGATCTGCCGGATAACCTGCAACCTTTATATGACGAACTGCTGGAACAACAGCCCGATCTGTCAAACGTCCGGTTTGGCGCTGTGGGGATCGGCAGCCGTGAATATGACACTTTCTGTGGCGCCATAGAGAAAGTAGAAGCTGCGGTGACCGCCTGCGGAGCAAAACAGCTGGGTGAAACGCTGAAGATCAACATCCTCGATCATGACATTCCCGAAGATCCAGCCGAGATCTGGCTCGCGGAATGGAAAAATTTACTCAAAAACGATTAAAGATCGTGCGATCAGATGTGGATAACTCTGGTTAAAAGCTCGTATTAAGCCGTAGTTATCCAAAGAACAACGTTGGTTTAGTTTTTGACCTGTGTATAAAGTGGCGATCTGATCCCAGCTTATACGGTCCAGGATCACCGATCATTCACAGCAAACGATCCTTCCTAACTGCATGATCTTATTTATGGGATCGGACTTATCCACAGAGGTCTGCGATCCTAATAAGAGATCACAATAGAACAGATCTCTAAATAAAAAGATCTTCTTTTTAATAGCCCAGGATCCCAATGCTTTCTCGAAAGACTAAAGTTGAGTAGAATCCACGGCCCGGGCTTCAATCCATTTTCATACCGCTTTACGCGAGGCAGACCACCATGTTTTATCAGGATCCTTTTGACGTCATCATCATTGGCGGGGGTCACGCAGGCACTGAGGCCGCAATGGCCGCAGCGCGAATGGGTCAGCAGACCCTGCTTTTGACACACAATATCGACACGCTGGGACAAATGTCCTGTAATCCGGCGATTGGCGGCATTGGGAAAGGACACCTGGTAAAAGAAGTGGATGCACTTGGCGGCCTGATGGCGAAAGCGATCGATCATGCAGGCATCCAGTTTAGGATACTAAACGCGAGTAAAGGGCCTGCTGTTCGTGCGACCCGCGCACAGGCAGACCGCGTGCTTTACCGTCAGGCTGTGCGCACCGCGCTGGAGAACCAGCCGAACCTGATGATCTTCCAGCAGGCAGTTGAAGATCTTATCGTCGAGAACGATCGCGTCGTGGGTGCCGTAACCCAGATGGGGCTCAAGTTCCGCGCAAAAGCGGTTGTGCTGACCGTCGGGACATTCCTGGACGGAAAAATTCATATCGGCCTGGATAACTACAGCGGTGGCCGTGCTGGCGATCCGCCGTCTATCCCACTTTCACGTCGTCTGCGTGAACTGCCGCTGCGCGTCAGCCGCCTGAAAACCGGTACACCGCCGCGTATTGACGCGCGCACCATTGATTTCAGCGTGCTGGCGCAACAGCACGGCGATAACCCGATGCCGGTGTTCTCGTTCATGGGCAATGCGGCTCAGCATCCGCAGCAGGTACCGTGCTACATCACGCATACCAACGAGAAAACCCATGACGTGATCCGCAATAACCTCGATCGCAGCCCAATGTATGCTGGCGTGATCGAAGGGATCGGCCCGCGCTACTGCCCGTCGATCGAAGACAAGGTGATGCGCTTTGCCGATCGTAACCAGCACCAGATCTTCCTGGAGCCGGAAGGGCTGACCTCAAATGAAATTTACCCGAACGGCATCTCCACCAGCCTGCCGTTCGATGTACAGATGCAAATTGTTCGCTCAATGCAGGGCATGGAGAACGCAAGAATCGTTCGCCCTGGCTACGCTATTGAGTACGATTTCTTCGATCCGCGCGACCTGAAGCCGACGCTGGAAAGCAAATTCATCCAGGGTCTGTTCTTCGCAGGCCAGATTAACGGTACCACCGGGTACGAAGAAGCTGCCGCACAAGGGTTGCTGGCCGGTCTGAACGCCGCTCGCTTCTCTGCCGAGAAAGAGGGCTGGGCACCGGCGCGTTCTCAGGCTTACCTGGGCGTTCTGGTCGACGATCTCTGCACGCTGGGGACCAAAGAACCGTACCGCATGTTTACTTCTCGTGCGGAATATCGCCTGATGCTGCGCGAAGACAATGCCGATCTGCGCCTGACTGAGGTGGGCCGTGAATTGGGTCTGGTGGATGACGAACGCTGGGCGCGCTTCAACGAGAAGCTGGAGCGTATCGAACAGGAACGTCAGCGCCTGAAAACCACCTGGGTGAATCCGCAGGCGGAAACCGCTGCCGAAGTAAACGCTCACTTAACAGCACCGCTGTCGCGCGAAGCCAGCGGGGAAGATCTGCTGCGTCGTCCTGAAGTCACTTACGAGAATCTGGTCAAACTGACCGCGTTCGCGCCGGGCCTTGAAGACGCGGAAGCGGCTGAACAGGTCGAGATCCAGGTGAAATACGAAGGCTACATCGCGCGTCAGCAGGATGAGATCGAAAAACAGCAGCGCAACGAAAACACGCTGCTGCCGGAAATGCTGGACTATCGTCAGGTGACGGGCCTTTCCAACGAAGTGATCGCTAAGCTGAACGATCACAAACCTGTGTCGATTGGCCAGGCCTCACGTATCTCCGGCGTCACACCTGCCGCGATTTCGATTCTGCTGGTGTGGCTGAAAAAGCAGGGTATGCTGCGCCGCAGCGCGTAATGCTCTGAAAATTGCCCGGTGGCGCTGCGCTTACCGGGCCTACTGAACCCGTAGGGCGGGTTAGCGAAGCGCCACCCGCCACTTAAGTTTCTCAACAGGTATCCACCGTGCTCAATAAACTCTCTCGTCTGCTGGAACAGGCAGGTATTTCGCTCACCGATCACCAGAAAAATCAGCTGGTGGCCTATGTCGATATGCTGAACAAATGGAATAAAGCGTACAACCTCACCTCCGTACGCGATCCCAACGAGATGCTGATTCGCCATATTCTCGATAGCATCGTCGTGGCGCCATATCTGAACGGGGAACGTTTTATCGACGTGGGCACCGGCCCGGGCTTGCCGGGCGTTCCGTTGTCTATTGTTCGACCGGAGAGTCAATTCACGCTGCTGGACAGCCTGGGTAAGCGCGTACGCTTTTTACGCCAGGTCCAGCATGAGCTGAAGCTGGAAAACATCACGCCCGTGCAGAGCAGGGTAGAGGAGTTCCCGGCTGAGCCACCGTTTGACGGCGTTATCAGCCGCGCATTTGCGTCACTCAATGACATGGTGAGCTGGTGCAAACACCTGCCGGCGGAGAAGGGGCGTTTTTATGCGCTGAAAGGGCAACTTCCGGGGGACGAAATCGAGCAGCTTCCGGACGGTTTTGCTGTCGAATCCATTGAGAAACTTCAGATCCCTCAGCTCGAAGGTGAGCGTCATCTGGTGATAATTAAGCCAAACACTTTTTAAAAATTAATAAAAAATGTGGAATTTGTGCTGTTCTGATCGTGTTAAAAAGCAGCACATCCCGTCTGTTTTGTCCGTTGTTAATTTAACCTTGTTGTTACCATGGGTTTTCTTATGGTTAACCTGAAGTGAGTTGTTCACTCTGAGGATAATCAACCATGAAAATATCAGCCTGCTAAAAGTGGGTAAAGGCAACAAGAATGGAATGTTAAATATTTATTAAGAATGTCAATAAAAGGTTTTTGTTGTATACGGCTCTGTTTTAAAAATAGTTGCGATTTTTTTGCTTTAATTTCATACAGATGAAATAAATCGTTTTACGTCTTTGATAAATACCACTTTATCGCAAATGTGTATTTTGTGATCTCGTGCACGCTTTATCACCAACGTTTCCGCGCTGTTTGCAGTTTTGCCTGAAGGTCGGCACTTAGGTCAAAAGTTGAAAAATAGGACTGGGGAAAAATATTTAAACATTTATTCACCTTTTCGCTACTTAATGTTTGAAATCACGGGTACGCACCGTATAATTTGACCGCTTTTTGATGCTTGACTCTGAGCCTTAAAGGACGTTTTATACGACACGCGGCATACCTCGAAGGGAGCAGGAGTAAAAACGTGATGTCTGTGTCGCTCTTGAGTAGAAACGTTGCTCGTAAGCTTCTGTTCATTCAGTTTCTGGCTGTGATAGCAAGTGGACTGCTGTTTAGCCTCAAAGACCCCTTCTGGGGCATCTCCGCCGCGTGCGGAGGTTTGGCGGTGGTTCTGCCAAACGTGTTGTTTATGATTTTTGCCTGGCGTCATCAGGCGCATACACCCGCCAAAGGCCGCGTGGCCTGGTCCTTCGCTCTCGGCGAAGTGTGTAAGGTGTTGCTGACCTTTGCTCTACTGGTGATGGCGCTGGCGGTTTTGAAAGTGGTATTCATGCCGCTGATAGCAACGTGGGTTTTGGTGCTGGTGGTACAAGTTCTGGCTCCAGCTGTAATCAATAACAAAGGGTAAAAGGCATCATGGCTTCAGAAAATATGACGCCGCAGGATTACATAGGTCACCATCTGAATAACCTTCAGCTGGACCTGCGTACATTCTCGCTGGTGGATCCACATAACCCCCCGGCCACCTTCTGGACGATCAACATCGACTCCATGTTCTTCTCGGTGGTTTTGGGTCTTCTGTTCCTGGCCATGTTCCGCAGCGTTGCTAAAAAGGCGACCAGCGGTGTTCCAGGGAAATTCCAGACGTTCATCGAGATGATCATCGGCTTCGTCCATGGCAGCGTGAAAGACATGTACCATGGTAAGAGCAAACTGATTGCTCCGCTGGCCCTGACCGTGTTCGTTTGGGTCTTCCTGATGAACCTGATGGACCTCCTGCCTATCGATTTCTTACCTTGGATCGGTGAGCACGTACTCGGCCTGCCTGCACTGCGCGTGGTTCCGTCTGCCGACGTGAACATCACCCTGTCGATGGCGCTGGGCGTATTTATCCTCATTCTGTTCTACAGCATCAAAATGAAAGGCGTAAGCGGCTTTGTGAAAGAGCTTACCTTGCAGCCGTTCAACCACTGGGCGTTTATTCCGGTCAACCTGATCCTGGAAGGCGTTAGCCTGCTGTCCAAACCTGTTTCACTGGGTCTGCGACTGTTCGGCAACATGTATGCGGGTGAGCTGATTTTCATTCTGATCGCGGGTCTTCTGCCGTGGTGGTCACAGTGGATTCTGAATGTGCCATGGGCCATTTTCCACATCCTGATCATTACGCTGCAAGCCTTTATCTTCATGGTTCTGACGATCGTCTATCTGTCGATGGCGTCTGAAGAGCACTGATTTTTTACCAACACTACTACGTTTTAATTGAAACAAACTGGAGACTGTCATGGAAAACCTGAATATGGATCTGCTGTACATGGCTGCCGCTGTGATGATGGGTCTGGCGGCTATCGGTGCTGCGATCGGTATCGGCATCCTCGGGGGCAAATTCCTGGAAGGCGCAGCGCGTCAACCTGATCTGATTCCTCTGCTGCGTACTCAGTTCTTTATCGTTATGGGTCTGGTGGATGCAATCCCAATGATCGCTGTAGGTCTGGGTCTGTACGTGATGTTTGCTGTCGCGTAGTAGTTGTTTTAAAACCCCAAGCCACAGAAATTTAAGAGGTATTGTGCTGTGAACATGAACGCAACAATCCTCGGCCAGGCCATCGCGTTTATTCTCTTTGTCTGGTTCTGCATGAAGTATGTATGGCCGCCTTTAATGGCTGCCATCGAAAAACGTCAGAAAGAAATTGCTGACGGTCTGGCTTCCGCAGAACGCGCTAAGAAAGATTTGGACCTTGCACAGGCCAACGCGACAGACCAGCTGAAAAAAGCGAAAGCTGAAGCTCAGGTAATCATTGAACAGGCTAACAAACGCCGTTCTCAGATCCTGGACGAAGCCAAAGCTGAAGCAGAACAGGAACGTACTAAGATCGTGACACAGGCTCAGGCTGAAATTGAAGCTGAGCGTAAACGTGCTCGTGAAGAACTGCGTAAGCAGGTTGCGATTCTGGCTGTTGCTGGCGCCGAGAAGATCATCGAACGTTCCGTGGATGAAGCTGCTAACAGCGACATCGTGGACAAACTTGTCGCTGAACTGTAAGGAGGGAGGGGCTGATGTCTGAATTTGTTACGGTAGCTCGCCCCTACGCCAAAGCAGCTTTTGACTTTGCTGTCGAACACCAAAATGTCGATCGCTGGCAGAATATGCTGGCGTTTGCCGCTGAGGTGACGAAAAACGAACAAATGGCCGAGTTGCTTTCTGGTGCGTTAGCGCCTGAAACCCTCGCCGCGTCGTTTATCGCCGTGTGCGGAGAGCAACTGGATGCCAACGGCCAGAACCTGATTAAGGTGATGGCGGAAAATGGTCGTCTCCGTGTGCTCCCGGATGTTCTCGAGCAGTTTGAGCACTTACGTGCCCTTAGTGAAGCTACCGCTGAAGTTGAAGTAACTTCTGCGACTGAACTGAGTAACGAACAGCTTGCGAAAATCACCGCCGCGATGGAAAAACGTCTGTCACGCAAAGTTAAGCTGAATTGCAAAATCGATAAGTCTGTAATGGCAGGCGTAATCATCCGCTCGGGTGATATGGTCATTGATGGCAGCGTACGCGGCCGTCTTGAGCGCCTTGCAGACGTCTTGCAGTCTTAAGGGGACTGGAGCATGCAACTGAATTCCACCGAAATCAGCGAACTGATCAAGCAGCGCATTGCTCAGTTCAATGTTGTGAGTGAAGCTCACAACGAAGGTACTATTGTTTCTGTAAGTGACGGTGTTATCCGCATCCACGGCCTGGCCGATTGTATGCAGGGTGAGATGATTTCCCTGCCGGGTAACCGTTACGCTATCGCACTGAACCTGGAGCGCGACTCCGTAGGTGCCGTTGTGATGGGTCCATACGCTGACCTTGCCGAAGGCATGAAGGTTAAGTGTACTGGCCGTATTCTGGAAGTACCGGTTGGCCGTGGCCTGCTGGGTCGCGTTGTTAACACCCTGGGTGCGCCAATCGACGGTAAAGGTCCGGTTGAGCACGATGGCTTCTCCCCAATCGAAGTTATCGCACCAGGCGTTATCGACCGTCAGTCCGTTGATCAGCCAGTGCAGACGGGTTATAAGTCCGTTGACGCCATGATCCCAATCGGTCGTGGTCAGCGTGAACTGATCATCGGTGACCGTCAGACCGGTAAAACCGCGATGGCAATCGACGCCATCATCAACCAGCGTGATTCCGGCATCAAATGTGTGTACGTGGCTATCGGCCAGAAAGCGTCCACCATTTCCAACGTGGTTCGTAAACTGGAAGAGCACGGCGCACTGTCTAACACCATCGTTGTGGTAGCAACCGCGTCTGAATCTGCTGCACTGCAATACCTGGCGCCATACGCCGGTTGCGCAATGGGCGAATACTTCCGTGACCGCGGTGAAGATGCGCTGATCGTATACGATGACCTGTCTAAACAGGCCGTTGCTTATCGTCAGGTTTCCCTGCTGCTCCGTCGTCCACCTGGACGTGAAGCATTCCCGGGCGACGTATTCTACCTCCACTCTCGTCTGCTGGAGCGTGCTTCCCGCGTTAACGCGGAATACGTCGAGAACTTCACCAAAGGTGAAGTGAAGGGTAAAACAGGTTCTCTGACCGCTCTGCCGATCATTGAAACCCAGGCGGGTGACGTTTCTGCGTTCGTTCCGACCAACGTAATCTCCATTACCGATGGTCAGATCTTCCTGGAAACCAACCTGTTTAACTCCGGTATTCGTCCGGCGGTTAACCCGGGTATCTCCGTATCCCGTGTGGGTGGTGCTGCTCAGACCAAGATCATCAAGAAACTGTCCGGTGGTATCCGTACCGCGCTGGCACAGTATCGTGAACTGGCTGCGTTCTCTCAGTTCGCATCCGATCTGGACGAAGCAACCCGTAAACAGCTGAGCCACGGTCAGAAAGTGACCGAGCTGCTGAAGCAGAAACAGTACGCGCCAATGTCTGTTGCTCAGCAGGGCCTGGTACTGTTCGCGGCTGAACGCGGTTACCTCGAAGATGTGGAACTGGCGAAAATCGGTAGCTTCGAAGCCGCTCTGCTGGCTTACGTCGACCGTGATCACGCTCCGCTGATGCAAGAGATCAACCAGACCGGTGGCTATAACGACGAAATCGAAGGCAAGCTGAAAGCTATCCTCGATTCCTTCAAAGCAACCCAATCCTGGTAATCGTCCGGCGGCTTGTCTCAGGACAAGCCGTCTGGCATTGAGGAGAAGCTCATGGCCGGCGCAAAAGAGATACGTAGTAAGATCGCAAGCGTCCAGAACACGCAAAAGATCACTAAAGCGATGGAGATGGTCGCCGCTTCCAAAATGCGTAAATCGCAGGATCGCATGGCGGCCAGCCGTCCTTATGCAGAGACCATGCGCAAAGTGATTGGTCACCTTGCGAACGGTAATCTGGAATATAAGCACCCTTACCTGGAAGAACGCGACGTTAAGCGCGTGGGCTACCTGGTGGTGTCGACTGACCGTGGTCTGTGTGGCGGCTTGAACATTAACCTGTTCAAAAAACTGCTGGCGGATATGAAAGGCTGGTCCGATAAAGGCGTTCAGTGCGATCTGGCACTGATTGGCTCTAAAGGCGTCTCTTTCTTTAACTCCGTTGGCGGCAACATTGTCGCTCAGGTGACCGGTATGGGTGATAACCCGTCCCTGTCCGAACTGATCGGCCCGGTTAAAGTGATGTTGCAGGCCTACGATGAAGGCCGTCTGGACAGACTGTACGTTGTCAGCAACAAATTTATTAACACCATGTCTCAGGTGCCTACGCTCACTCAGATGCTGCCGTTACCGGCATCAGAAGATGACGAGCTGAAACAGAAAGCCTGGGATTACCTGTATGAACCCGATCCGAAACCGCTGCTGGATACCCTGCTGCGTCGTTACGTTGAATCTCAGGTTTATCAGGGCGTTGTAGAAAACCTGGCCAGCGAGCAGGCCGCACGAATGGTGGCGATGAAAGCCGCGACCGATAATGGCGGCAGCCTGATTAAAGAGCTGCAGTTGGTTTACAACAAAGCTCGTCAGGCCAGCATTACTCAGGAACTCACCGAGATCGTCTCGGGGGCCGCCGCGGTTTAACCAGGTTTACGAATTACGTAGAGGATTCAAGATGGCTACTGGAAAGATTGTCCAGGTAATCGGCGCCGTGGTGGACGTCGAGTTCCCTCAGGACGCCGTACCACGCGTGTACGACGCGCTTGAGGTACAGAATGGTAACGAGAGCCTGGTGCTGGAAGTTCAGCAGCAGCTCGGCGGCGGTATCGTGCGTACCATCGCCATGGGTTCTTCCGACGGTCTGCGTCGTGGTCTGGAAGTAAAAGACCTTGAGCACCCGATCGAAGTCCCGGTAGGTAAAGCAACACTGGGTCGTATCATGAACGTATTGGGTCAGCCAATCGACATGAAAGGCGACATCGGTGAAGAAGAGCGTTGGGCTATCCACCGCGCGGCACCTTCCTACGAAGAGCTGTCCAGCTCTCAGGAACTGCTGGAAACCGGCATCAAAGTTATCGACCTGATGTGTCCGTTCGCGAAGGGCGGTAAAGTCGGTCTGTTCGGTGGTGCGGGTGTAGGTAAAACCGTAAACATGATGGAGCTGATCCGTAACATCGCGATCGAGCACTCCGGTTACTCCGTGTTTGCGGGCGTGGGTGAACGTACTCGTGAGGGTAACGACTTCTACCACGAAATGACCGACTCCAACGTTCTGGATAAAGTATCCCTGGTTTACGGCCAGATGAACGAGCCACCAGGAAACCGTCTGCGCGTTGCGCTGACCGGCCTGACCATGGCTGAGAAGTTCCGTGACGAAGGTCGTGACGTTCTGCTGTTCGTTGATAACATCTACCGTTACACCCTGGCCGGTACTGAAGTATCTGCACTGCTGGGTCGTATGCCTTCAGCGGTAGGTTATCAGCCTACGCTTGCGGAAGAGATGGGTGTTCTTCAGGAACGTATCACCTCTACCAAAACCGGTTCTATCACCTCCGTTCAGGCGGTATACGTACCTGCGGATGACTTGACTGACCCATCCCCAGCCACCACCTTTGCTCACTTAGATGCAACCGTGGTACTGAGCCGTCAGATCGCGTCTCTGGGTATCTACCCGGCCGTTGACCCGCTGGACTCCACCAGCCGTCAGCTGGATCCACTGGTTGTTGGCCAGGAGCACTACGACACCGCGCGTGGCGTACAGTCCCTGCTGCAACGTTATCAGGAACTGAAAGACATCATCGCCATCCTGGGTATGGATGAACTGTCTGAAGAAGACAAACTGGTGGTAGCACGTGCGCGTAAGATCCAGCGCTTCCTGTCCCAGCCGTTCTTCGTTGCGGAAGTATTCACCGGTGCTCCGGGTAAATACGTTTCCCTGAAAGACACCATCCGTGGCTTTAAAGGCATCATGGAAGGCGAATACGATCACCTGCCAGAGCAGGCGTTCTACATGGTTGGTTCCATCGAAGAAGCCGTGGAAAAAGCCAAAAAACTTTAACGCCTTAATCGGAGGGTGATATGGCAATGACTTACCACCTGGACGTCGTCAGCGCAGAGCAACAAATGTTCTCTGGTCTGGTCGAGAAAATCCAGGTAACGGGTAGTGAAGGTGAACTGGGTATTTTCCCGGGTCACGCACCGCTGCTCACCGCCATTAAGCCTGGTATGATCCGCATCGTTAAACAGTTCGGTCATGAAGAGTTTATCTATCTGTCCGGCGGCATTCTTGAAGTGCAGCCAGGCAGTGTGACCGTTCTGGCCGATACCGCTATTCGTGGCCAGGATCTCGACGAAGCGCGAGCCCTGGAATCGAAGCGTAAGGCTGAAGAGCACATTAGCAGCTCTCATGGTGACGTGGATTACGCTCAGGCGTCTGCGGAGCTGGCCAAAGCGATCGCGAAACTGCGCGTTATCGAGTTGACCAAAAAAGCGATGTAACACCGGCTTGAAAAGCACAAAAGCCAGTCTGGATCCCAGGCTGGCTTTTTTTTTCGGCCTTAATTCATGATGAAAAAGATGTAGAATTTTAAGCATCAAACGTTTTTACTTCTCACACAAACTACCGTCAGGATGCGTATGTTAAACAGTGCGATGAGCGTGGTGATCCTTGCCGCAGGCAAAGGTACCCGCATGTATTCCGATCTGCCTAAGGTGCTCCACACGCTGGCAGGAAAGCCAATGGTTCAGCATGTTATTGATGCAGCGAATGAATTAGGCGCCAGCCAGGTGCATCTGGTTTATGGACATGGCGGCGATCTGCTGAAAAAAACGCTGCATGACGACAATCTCAACTGGGTGCTACAGGCAGAACAGTTGGGTACAGGCCATGCGATGCAGCAGGCTGCACCCTTCTTCGCTGATGATGAAGATATCCTGATGCTCTACGGCGACGTCCCGCTGATCTCCGTTGAAACCCTCACTCGCCTGCGTGAAGCCAAACCGCAGGGCGGCATCGGTTTGTTGACCGTCGTGCTGGACGATCCAACCGGCTATGGCCGCATTACGCGTGAAAACGGCAAGGTAACAGGGATTGTTGAGCATAAAGATGCCACTGACGAACAGCGCCAGATTCAGGAGATCAACACCGGCATCCTGATTGCGAACGGTGCGGATATGAAGCGCTGGCTGTCCAGACTCAACAATAACAACGCGCAGGGTGAATACTACATCACCGACATCATTGCGATGGCGTACCAGGAAGGGCGTGAGATTGCCGCCGTTCACCCGGCTCGCATCAGCGAAACGGACGGGGTAAACAACCGTCTCCAGCTTTCTCGCCTGGAGCGTATTTACCAGTCCGAGCAGGCAGAAAAGATGTTGCTCAAGGGCGTTATGCTGCGCGATCCGGCGCGTTTCGATCTGCGTGGCACGCTGACCCACGGGCGCGACGTTGAAATAGATACTAACGTTATCCTGGAAGGTAACGTCACGCTGGGCAACCGCGTCAAAATCGGCACTGGCTGCGTGATTAAAAACAGCGTGATCGGTGACGACTGCGAAATCAGCCCGTACAGCGTGGTGGAAGATGCCCATCTTGAGGCGGCATGTACCATCGGCCCGTTTGCGCGTCTGCGCCCGGGCGCTGAGCTGCTGGAAGGCGCTCACGTAGGTAACTTTGTGGAAATGAAAAAAGCGCGTCTGGGTAAGGGCTCGAAAGCCGGTCATCTGACCTATCTGGGCGATGCGGAAATTGGCGACAACGTAAACATCGGTGCTGGAACCATCACCTGTAACTATGACGGTGCCAATAAGTTTAAAACCATCATCGGTGATGATGTGTTTGTAGGCTCCGATACCCAGCTGGTGGCGCCTGTCACCGTGGGCAAAGGCGTGACCATTGCCGCCGGGACAACCGTTACGCGCGATGTGGCCGAGAACGAGCTGGTGTTAAGCCGTGTGCCGCAGGTCAGCAAGCAGGGCTGGAAACGCCCGGTGAAGAAGAAGTAACAACAAGGCGGGTGGCGCTATGCTTACCCGCCCTACGATTGAGTAGGCCTGATAAGGCGTAGCCGACATCAGGCAAACCCGGGAGAGGAGATAAATATATATCTCCCCCCACAAGCAGTACCCATAAAAATACACCCACTCTCTACAAGGCTCGGGGCGCCCGGAAAGGGCAAATACAGGTCAGCGACAACGCATGGCATAACGCCATAATCAGGAAATCTAACTATGTGTGGAATTGTTGGCGCAGTTGCGCAGCGTGATATTGCTGAAATCCTTCTCGAAGGTTTACGTCGTCTGGAATACCGTGGTTACGACTCAGCCGGTCTGGCTGTGGTCGATGCAGAAGGTCATATGACCCGTCTGCGTCGTCTCGGTAAAGTGCAGATGCTGGCCCAGGCTGCGGAAGAACATCCGCTGCACGGTGGCACCGGTATTGCACATACCCGCTGGGCGACCCACGGTGAGCCATCTGAAGGCAACGCACACCCGCATGTGTCTGAACACATTGTGGTGGTGCATAACGGCATTATCGAAAACCACGAACCGCTGCGTGAAGAACTGAAAGCGCGCGGCTATACCTTCGTCTCTGAAACCGACACCGAAGTGATTGCTCACCTGGTGCACTGGGAGCTGGCAAAGGGCGGTACACTGCGTGATGCGGTGCTGCGCGCTATCCCTCAGCTGCGTGGTGCTTACGGTACGGTGATCATGGATTCCCGCGACCCGTCCACGCTGCTGGCCGCGCGTTCCGGTAGTCCGATGGTGATTGGTCTGGGCATGGGTGAAAACTTTATCGCTTCCGACCAGCTGGCGCTGCTGCCGGTTACCCGTCGCTTTATCTTCCTGGAAGAGGGAGACATTGCCGAGGTGACACGTCGCAGCGTGACCGTATTCGACACGAAAGGCGAGCAGGTTAAGCGTCAGGAGATCGAATCAAACCTGCAATACGACGCGGGCGACAAAGGTGCTTACCGTCACTACATGCAGAAAGAGATCTACGAACAGCCAAACGCCATTAAAAACACCCTGACCGGGCGCATCAGCCACGGCGAAGTGGATCTGAGTGAGCTGGGCGCCAATGCCAACGAACTGCTGGGCAAAGTCGAGCACATTCAGATCGTGGCCTGCGGTACCTCTTATAACTCCGGTATGGTCTCGCGCTACTGGTTTGAATCCCTGGCGGGCGTGCCGTGTGATGTGGAAATCGCGTCTGAGTTCCGCTACCGCAAATCTGCGGTGCGTCGTAACAGCCTGATGATCACCCTTTCTCAGTCTGGCGAAACGGCTGATACCCTGGCGGCGCTGCGTCTGTCTAAAGAGTTGGGTTACCTGGGCTCGCTGGCCATCTGTAACGTGCCGGGCTCTTCGCTGGTACGTGAATCCGATCTGGCGCTGATGACCAAAGCCGGTACTGAAATTGGCGTGGCTTCCACCAAGGCGTTTACCACTCAGTTAACCGTTCTGCTGATGCTGGTGGCGAAACTGGCGCGTCTGAAAGGTCTGGATGCCTCCGTTGAACACGACATTGTGCATGGCCTTCAGGCGCTGCCGAGCCGTATCGAGCAGATGCTGTCTCAGGACAAACGCATTGAGGCGCTGGCGGAAGATTTCTCTGACAAACATCACTCCCTGTTCCTGGGGCGTGGCGATCAGTATCCGATTGCGCTGGAAGGCGCACTGAAGCTGAAAGAGATCTCTTACATTCACGCTGAAGCTTACGCGGCAGGTGAACTGAAACATGGCCCGCTGGCGCTGATCGACGCGGATATGCCGGTTATCGTGGTGGCACCGAACAACGAACTGCTGGAAAAACTGAAATCTAACATCGAAGAAGTGCGCGCCCGTGGTGGTGTTCTGTACGTCTTTGCGGATAAAGATGCCGGTTTCGCCAGCAGCGACAACATGCACATCATCGAGATGCCGCATGTGGAAGAGGTGATTGCGCCGATCTTCTATACCGTTCCGCTGCAACTGCTGGCTTATCACGTCGCGCTGATCAAAGGCACCGACGTTGATCAGCCGCGAAATCTGGCGAAGTCTGTTACCGTAGAATAATATTATATATCACTTAGGAATAACCCCGTTAATTTATGATTACGGGGTTATTTTTATATCAAAACATAAATATTTTCTGAAAAATAAAGTTTCCCACTTCTTATTAAATAAAAACTAATTACAGTGTGTCGACTTTTCTGTGTGATATAAAATTATATTAAGTAATAAAACGCTTATATTTATTCTCTTATTCCATTAGTAATAATTAATACAATATTATTTCTCCTTGTTATTTTCATTTTTCAGTTTACTATTTCCTGGCCGGGATGGTTCGGCAATATTTGTTTTAATAATGAAACATGATTATTCATAACTTCAGGATAATGTCATAATGAATGGAAAACTTTTTAAAAGCGCATTAGTTTGCTCATCTTTGATTTTAGGTTGGCAGGCGCACGCGGGGAACGGCAATGGTACTGTACACTTTACAGGCGAAATTATTGACAGCACCTGTGAGGTTACTGCGCCAACACAAACTCAAACCGTTGACCTTGGTAAAGTCAATAAATCCGCCTTTTCTGGTGCAGGCTCGACGGCTTCCGTACAGGCTTTCCAGATCGATCTTGAAAATTGCCCTGATACATATAAAAAAGCCACCGCTCGCTTTGATGGTACAGAAGATGGAGACGGTTACCTTAAACTGAACGCTGGTGGAGCTACAGGGGTTGCCGTTGCCATCTACAACCGTGCTGACAACAGCTTGCTGAAGCTTTACAACCAGTCAGTCAGTGCAGATATCGACGCTGATGGCAAGGCGACACTGCCGTTCATGGCTCGCTATATGGCTACCTCCGCAACCGTAACGCCAGGTGTGGCAAATGCGGATTCTGAATTTACTATCACTTACAGTAATTAACCTCTAGCTTTCCGAAATAAAATCAGGCCTGGCAAGGCAGGTTTCTTTACGTCTAATGGACAGCGAAACCTCGCAGGCCTGTCACAGGATATGATATGCGCAGGCGTTTTATCGATATTTTTATTATTCTCTTTTTAGTCGTGTGTGCCTCTCCCTCATGGGGTGGGATTATTATCGGTGGTACGCGGATTATTTTCCCCAGCAATAAAACAGATACCACTATTTCTGTAATAAATAATGATACTTCCTTACCCTATCTGATTCAGGCATGGATTGATCCTTTTTTAGCCACAGAGAAAACGAAACCACCGTTTACCGTTATTCCTCCTGTTTCAAGGCTGGAGCCAAAACAGGAGCGCGTATTGCGCATTATTAAAACAAAAGGCGATTTACCCACCGAGCGGGAATCTGTCTTTTGGCTGAATGTTAAGAATATCCCTCCAACGCCGGACAAACAGAACAGCAAGCTGGAAATCGCGATTAAAACGCGCATTAAGTTATTCTGGCGCCCTGCCAGCATTACTGAAAAGCCTGAAACCGCCAGCCTAAAAGTCATCTGGCGCAAACAAGGCAATACCCTGGTGGTTAATAATCCTACGGCTATCCATATCAACGTTATTGATGTTGCTGTAGACGGCAAACCGCTGGATTTGGCGATGATTAAGCCCTTTGAGACGCTCAACATTCCCTTACCCGCTGGTGTCGCGAGTAAGACACTCATCTGGCATAGCATCAATGATTATGGCGCGATAAGCGACGCCATCAAACACCCCCTTTGACTCAGGCGAGATGGTTAACGTTGAAGCGCATCTATTTTATGTTATCCCTGGTGTCGCTGTGGGTCAGCGGCACGTATTCCGGGCATGCTGCTGGTGAAACCTTTAACTCACGATTGTTAGAACTTGAACATCCGGTCGACATTGATATCAGCCAGTTTAGCCGGCCCGATAATCTCCCTGAAGGGGATTATCAGGTTGATATTTATATCAACGAGCGCTTTTTTGAGCGCCGTGAAATCCATTTTTTTCGAACAAACAACGAGAGCGCACTCCAGCCCTGTTTCCGCGACTTAAAAAATACGCTGGCTACGTTTGGCATAAAAGTGGATGCCATAAAAGCACTGGCTACGATTAACACCAGCCGCTGCGAGCCCGTTCCCCCGCTGGCGGGAGCTACATGGGTTCTGGATGACGAAAAGCTCGCGTTACGGGTCTCTATACCGCAGATTTATATGGATTCTTCAGCGCGTGACGCCATTCCGCCTTCACGCTGGGATCAGGGTATTAATGCCCTGATGGTGAATTATGATTTTTCAACCACCCAGACGTTGAAATCAGACTATGACAGTGACGATCTGTATTATCTGAACATGCGTAGCGGTATTAACCTTGGCAGCTGGCGACTTCGCAACTACAGCACCCTCAATGCGGTAAACAGCAACGGCAGTTATCATTCTGCGAGTACGTATTTACAACGTGATATTGCCAGCCTGCGAAGCCAGATAATGATGGGGGATACCTGGACGGCAAATGATCTATTCGATAGCAGCCAGGTGCGCGGCGTGCGCCTGTATACCGATAATGACATGCTGCCGGATAGTCTGAACGGCTTCGCACCCGTCGTCCGGGGCATTGCTAAAAGTAATGCCGTCGTCACCATTCGTCAGAATGGCTACATTATCTATCAATCTGCTGTTCCTCAGGGGCCGTTTGCCCTGACCGATCTCAACACCACCAGCAGTGGGGGCGATCTCGACGTTACGATCAAAGAAAAGGATGGTAGTGAGCAGCATTTTACGCAGCCTTATGCTTCCCTGGCAATATTGCGACGGGAAGGCCAGACGGACTTTGATATCAGCATTGGCGAACTGAACAACAGCGATCGCTATTCACCTGATTTATTGCAGGCTCAGCTTTTACGCGGCATGCAAGGGGGAATGACGCTGTATGGCGGCACACAGTTAGCTGAGAATTACACTGCCATAGCGGCTGGTATTGGTCAGGATCTCGGCGAGATCGGGGCGATATCGATGGATGTCACCCATGCGGCGTCTCGTTTTGTCGATGATACGGAGCAGGGGCAATCCTGGCGTTTTCTCTATTCCAAGACGTTCGATGTAAGTAATACCAGCCTGCGAATAGTAGGCTATCGCTATTCAACGGAAGGATTTTATACCCTGGATGAGTGGGCTTCCCGCAGGAGCGATAGCGAGTCGTTCTGGCAAACGGGTAACCGCAGAAGCCGTCTGGAGGGAACGTGGACACAACCTTTTGCGCAGGGGTATGGAAATATTTACCTGACGCTGAGCCGTGAACAGTACTGGCGAACGGATAGCGTTGAACGGCTGATCCAGATTGGTTACAGCAACAGCTGGAAACAGATGACGTGGAATGCGTCATGGAACTATACCGATACTGCGAATCATCACGATGGGGACTGGGAAAAGGATGGCGAAAACGAACACGTTTTCATGCTGTCACTCTCGCTTCCGCTCTCCCAGTGGTTACCGAACACCTACGCCAACTATAACGTTACTGGCAACAATAAAAACAGCGTCTCCCATCAGGTAGGCCTGAACGGAAGGCTGCTTCAGAACAACAACTTGAACTGGAACATACAGCAATCCGTTGATGAAAGTGGCGGCAGTACGGGGGGGAATGCGGGACTGGCATGGGACGCGGCTTATGGCTCCATGAAAGGTAACTATGCCTGGAGCAACGAAACCCGAAGTCTCAATTATGGCGTCAGCGGCGGCATACTACTGCATTCAGAAGGTGTCACCTTCTCACAGGAAATGGGAGAAACCGTCGCGCTGGTGAAAGCTCCAGGAGCGGCGGGCCTGGCGGTGGAAAACAGCAGCGGTGTCGCGACGGACTGGCGCGGCTACACCGTAAAAACGCAGCTGTCACCCTATGATGAAAATCGTATCGCAATTGGCGACAGCGACTTTGCCTCTGGCAATGTTGAACTGGAAAAAAGCGTCCAGAATCTGGTTCCCACCCGTGGAGCGGTAGTAAAAGCGGAATTCGTTACGCATATCGGCTACCGCATCCTTTTCAACGTTCATCTCAGCAATGGCAAACCTGCGCCTTTTGGGGCAACGGGATCGGCAACGCTGGACACCGGAAGCGTTACGGGCATTGTCGGAGAAGAGGGCGAACTCTATCTCTCAGGCCTGCCGGAAAAGGGGCAATTTACGTTGACGCTAAACGACGGCGCAACCTGTCGGGCGGAATACACGCTTCAACAACAGCCTGACGCTGGACTGGTGCAGATGCCCGTCACGTGTCGATAAAGGATTAAAATGAAACTGCAATACTGGCTTTTAGCCTTACTGACCTGCGTCTTTTATGCGCATGCGGCCCCAACCGGTTATTGTGTGCCAGACAATGGCAAATATCATAACTACCTCAATTTTACAGAGCAGTTTTCCATTACGGACAATATAGCCGGGACGACAACGCTTATTGATGTGAATAACAACAATACCTCGTTTAAAGGTACTTGCTATTGTCTGACCGGGCCGAATCAGAGTTACGATCACACCTATATAACCAGCGTCGTTAATCCGGCGCTGGAGCCAGCGGGAAGCAGGAACAATGTCGCCTATTTTAACCTGAATGAAAACGTTGATATTGGCTTGCTTGTTTACATACTCGGTGTCGGTTATACGGCCGTGCCTTTTGATCATCTGCCGAATAAAACCGGTACTCCCTATCAATGTCATAACGGCGTGAGTTCTGCCACCTCGTTTTATAGTGGCGGCTCGGGGCTGGTCTATTTGTACGTAAAAAAAGCCTTTACCGGGGTGATGACGATCCCGGCGACGCTGGTGGCGAATATCTATGCCACGATCGACCCGCGTACTGTTTCGAATGAGATTATTTCTGATGTGATTGTTCAGGGAACAGTGACGGTTCCTCAATCTTGTGAGATTGACGAGGGGCAGGCCATTGTTTTTGATTTCAATAAAATCCTGGCGTCAGAGTTTTCGTCGACGAAAGGGAAAGCGCTGACCGATCGCAAAATCACTCGTACCGTGAACATCAAATGCACCAATATGATGTTCTACGACAAGCTCGACGCAACCCTGCATGCCTCAGCCGTGGCTTCTGATAATTCGATGATTGCGACGGACAACGAAGACGTAGGAATTAAAGTCTACGATAAATATAATCGGGAAGTGAATACGAATGGCGGTGCCCTTGAAGCGGAAACGACTAAAATTCCCGACATCATGGGGGATACGCTGGGCACGCTGACATTTTCAAGCGCGCCTGCCAGCGCGACAGGAGCGAGACCCAAACCAGGCCAGTTCAATGCAACGGCAACTCTGACGATTGAAATCGCTCATTAAAATGACAACGGCTGTTTATGACAGCCGTTGTCATATCAGCTACGCTAAAACTGATTCATTGCAAAAAAGATGACAAAAATATGACCATGCTGTGAATTAATGGCTTTATTTTTCATGTGGTTACATCCATCGCTGGCTTTGTCATAAAACTGTCATATTTCGTACATTTATCTGTCACCTGTTTGTCCTATTTTGCTCATCGTAGCCACTTAAACAATGATTTACGAAATCCTTGCAGGAGACATTATGAAAGTTATGCGTACCACTGTCGCAACTGTTGTCGCCGCGACCTTATCAATGAGCGCTTTCTCTGCCTTTGCAGCAGCAAGCCTGACTGGCGCTGGTGCAACCTTCCCTGCGCCGGTGTATGCCAAATGGGCGGATACCTACCAGAAAGAGACCGGTAACAAGGTCAACTATCAGGGTATCGGCTCCTCCGGTGGCGTAAAACAAATTACCGCGAATACCGTTGATTTCGGCGCATCCGACGCTCCGCTGTCTGATGAGAAACTGAATCAGGAAGGCCTGTTCCAGTTCCCGACCGTGATCGGCGGCGTTGTGCTGGCTGTTAACATCCCTGGCCTGAAATCAGGCGAGCTGGTGCTGGACGGCAAAACCCTGGGTGACATCTACCTGGGCAAAATCAAAAAATGGGATGACGAAGCCATCACTAAGCTGAACCCGGGCGTTAAGCTGCCTTCGCAGAATATCGCGGTGGTTCGTCGTGCTGACGGCTCTGGTACCTCTTTCGTGTTCACCAGCTACCTGGCGAAAGTGAACGAAGAGTGGAAATCTAAAGTCGGTTCCGGCTCTACCGTTAACTGGCCAACCGGTCTGGGCGGTAAAGGCAACGACGGTATCGCAGCCTTCGTACAGCGTCTGCCAGGCTCCATCGGTTACGTAGAATACGCTTACGCTAAGCAGAACAACCTGGCTTACACCAAACTGGTTTCTGCCGACGGCAAACCGGTTAGCCCGACCGAAGAGAACTTCGCCAACGCCGCGAAAGGCGCTGACTGGAGCAAATCCTTCGCGCAGGACCTGACCAACCAGAAAGGCGACGATGCATGGCCTATCACGTCTACCACCTTCATTCTGGTCCACAAAGAGCAGAAGAAGCCTGAGCAGGGTGCTGAAGTGCTGAAGTTCTTCGACTGGGCATATAAAAATGGCGGCAAACAGGCTAACGATCTGGATTACGCCAGCCTGCCAGACAGCGTGGTTGAGCAGATCCGTGCTGCATGGAAAACCAACGTGAAAGACAGCAGCGGTAAAGCGCTGTACTAACAGGATATATTTAACGAAGATGGCGGGTGGCGCTGCGCTTACCCGCCCTACGGTTTACTCTGTAGGCCCGGTAAGCGTCAGCGCCGCCGGGCATATTCGTAAAAACGTCTCAAACAGAAGAGTAATTTATGGCTGCAACCAAGCCTGCATTTAACCCTCCGGGTAAAAAAGGTGACATGATTTTCAGCGCGCTGGTGAAACTGGCTGCGCTGATTGTGCTATTGCTGCTGGGCGGCATTATCGTGTCCCTGATTTTCTCCTCCTGGCCGAGCATTCAAAAATTTGGTTTCGCCTTCCTGTGGACCAAAGAGTGGGATGCGCCGAACGATATTTATGGTGCGCTGGTGCCGATTTACGGCACGCTGGTGACCTCTTTTATCGCCCTGCTGATTGCGGTTCCGGTGAGCTTTGGTATTGCCCTGTTCCTGACGGAACTGGCGCCAGGCTGGCTGCGACGTCCGCTGGGTATCGCCATTGAACTGCTGGCGGCCATCCCAAGTATCGTTTACGGCATGTGGGGCCTGTTTATCTTCGCGCCGCTGTTTGCGACGTACTTCCAGGAGCCGGTCGGTAACGTTCTCTCTGCCATTCCGTTTGTGGGGGCGCTGTTCTCCGGCCCGGCATTCGGTATCGGCATTCTGGCGGCAGGTGTGATCCTCGCCATCATGATTATTCCGTACATTGCGGCGGTCATGCGCGATGTCTTCGAACAAACCCCGGTGATGATGAAAGAGTCCGCCTACGGCATCGGCTGCACCACTTGGGAAGTTATCTGGCGCATCGTCCTTCCGTTCACCAAAAATGGGGTGATTGGCGGCATTATGCTGGGCTTAGGCCGCGCGCTGGGTGAAACCATGGCGGTCACCTTTATCATCGGCAACACCTACCAGCTCGACAGCGCCTCGCTTTATATGCCGGGGAACAGTATTACCTCTGCGCTGGCGAACGAATTTGCCGAAGCGGAATCCGGGCTGCACGTCGCCGCGCTGATGGAACTGGGTCTGATCCTGTTTATTATCACCTTTATTGTGCTGGCTATCTCCAAGCTGATGATTATGCGTCTGGCTAAAAACGAGGGGGCACGCTAATGGCGACTCTCGACATGCAAAACACCGCTCAGCTTGCGGAATCCCGTCGCAAAATGCAGTCAAAGCGCCGGATTAAAAACCGCATTGCGTTGACGCTTTCCATGGCGACGATGGCGTTCGGCCTGTTCTGGCTGATCTGGATCCTGATGTCCACCATCACCCGGGGTATTGATGGAATGTCCCTGGCGCTGTTCACCGAGATGACGCCGCCGCCGAACACGGCGGGTGGTGGTCTGGCAAACGCTCTGGCGGGCAGCGGCCTGCTGATCCTGTGGGCGACCGTTTTCGGTACGCCGTTGGGCATCATGGCGGGTATCTATCTGGCGGAATATGGCCGCAAGTCCTGGATCGCTGAAGTCATCCGCTTCATTAACGACATTCTGCTTTCTGCCCCGTCGATTGTCGTGGGTCTGTTTGTTTACACCATCGTGGTGGCGCAAATGGAACACTTCTCCGGCTGGGCGGGTGTGATTGCGCTGGCGCTGTTGCAGGTGCCTATCGTTATTCGTACCACTGAAAACATGCTGAAACTGGTGCCGGACAGCCTGCGTGAAGCGGCTTACGCGCTGGGTACGCCTAAATGGAAGATGATTTCGGCTATCACCCTGAAAGCGTCCGTCTCGGGGATCATGACCGGTATCCTGCTGGCTATCGCCCGTATCGCCGGTGAAACCGCACCGCTGCTGTTTACCGCCCTCTCCAATCAGTTCTGGAGCACGGACATGATGCAGCCGATCGCCAACCTGCCGGTGACGATCTTTAAATTTGCGATGAGCCCATTCGCGGAATGGCAGCAGCTGGCCTGGGCCGGGGTGCTGATCATCACCCTTTGCGTACTGTTGCTGAACATTCTGGCGCGCGTCATTTTCGCGAAGAAGAAACACGGTTAAATTTTTACGGCGCGGCACATCGCGGCGCCGAATGAGGAAATGAGTCAATGAGTATGGTTGATACTGCCCCGGGTAAGATTCAGGTTCGTGATTTGAACTTCTACTACGGCAAATTCCATGCCCTGAAGAATATCAACCTGGATATCGCGAAGAACCAGGTAACGGCATTCATCGGTCCGTCCGGCTGTGGCAAATCCACGCTGCTGCGCACCTTTAACAAAATGTATTCGCTCTATCCGGAGCAGCGCGCAGAAGGTGAAATTCTGCTGGACGGTGACAACATCCTGACCAATACCCAGGATATCGCCCTGCTGCGTGCGAAAGTGGGGATGGTATTCCAGAAACCCACGCCGTTCCCGATGTCGATCTATGACAACATCGCCTTTGGTGTGCGTCTGTTTGAGAAGCTCTCCCGTGCGGATATGGACGAGCGCGTGCAGTGGGCATTGACCAAGGCCGCATTATGGAACGAAACCAAAGATAAACTTCACCAGAGCGGGTACTCTCTCTCCGGTGGTCAGCAGCAGCGTCTGTGCATTGCGCGCGGTATCGCCATTCGCCCGGAAGTCTTGCTGCTGGATGAGCCGTGCTCAGCCCTGGACCCGATCTCAACCGGGCGTATCGAAGAGCTGATCACCGAGCTGAAGCAGGATTACACCGTGGTGATCGTGACCCACAACATGCAGCAGGCTGCACGTTGTTCTGACCACACGGCGTTTATGTATCTGGGCGAGTTGATTGAGTTCAGCGATACGGACGCGCTGTTCACTCGTCCGGCGAAGAAACAAACCGAAGATTATATTACTGGCCGCTACGGTTGATTTGCCTTAGTGCATGTGGAGAAACCATGGACAACCTCAATCTTAATAAACACATTTCCGGCCAGTTTAACGCAGAGCTGGAAAGCATTCGCACCCAGGTGATGACCATGGGCGGCATGGTCGAGCAGCAGCTTTCTGACGCGATCACGGCGATGCACAACCAGGACAGCGAGCTGGCGAAGCGCGTTATTGAAGGCGACCACAACGTCAATATGATGGAAGTCGCCATCGACGAAGCCTGCGTGCGCATCATTGCGAAGCGTCAGCCGACGGCGAGCGACCTGCGTCTGGTGATGGCGATCATCAAAACCATCGCCGAGCTGGAGCGTATCGGTGACGTGGCGGATAAAATCTGCCGTACCGCGCTGGAGAAATTCTCCCAGCAGCACCAGCCGCTGCTGGTGAGCCTGGAGTCTCTCGGGCGCCACACCGTGCAGATGCTGCACGACGTGCTGGACGCTTTCGCGCGCATGGATCTGGACGAAGCGGTCCGTATCTACCGTGAAGACAAGAAAGTTGACCAGGAATACGAAGGCATTGTGCGTCAGCTGATGACCTACATGATGGAAGATTCTCGTACCATTCCAAGCGTACTGACCGCGCTGTTCTGTGCGCGCTCCATCGAGCGTATCGGTGACCGTTGCCAGAACATTTGCGAATACATTTTCTATTTCGTGAAGGGGCAGGATTTCCGACACGTGGGCGGCGACGAGCTGGACAAGCTGCTGGCGGGTAAAGATCCGAAAGAGTGATATGTGTGGCGGGTGGCGCTAACGCTTACCCGCCCTACGTTAATTCAACGCGTAATATCCCACCCGCGCGCCTTCCACAACGCTGGCAGCTGCGCCAGATCGGTAAAGGTTGTCACTTTTGGATGGTCGATCGGCTTGTTGTGCGGATCGGCGCAGAAGTAAAACACCTCCATCCCCGCATCAATCCCTGACTGCGCGCCGGCAGATGAGTCATCCACCAGAATGCAGTTCTCCACGTTGACGTTCATCGCCTTCGCCGCGTGGAACATCAGCGCCGGATCGGGCTTCCAGCGCTGGATATCGTAGCCGCTGAACAGTTTTTCCGGGAAGTGGTGCAACATCTCCAGCTTGCCGAGCGAGTGCTGCATTTTGCTGACCGGGCCGTTAGAGACCACGCAGATTGGCACCGTCATCGCATCCAGCAGCGCGTTAGCGCCGGCGATAACTTCCAGCTCGGCGTCGAAGAGGCGTGCGACCTCGGCGCGGTACACCGGTTCCAGATCCGCTTTCACCAGATCCACCCCGTGCTCTTCGTTAATGATGTCGATGATCTCGTACAGCTTCACGCCCTTAAAGCGTTTGAACACCTCTTCGAGATCGAGCGTAATACCAAATTCATGGAACATGGCGACATACGCGCGGGAACAAATGACCTCACTGTCGACCAGCGTACCGTCACAGTCGAAAAATACCGCTTCAATTCCGGACATGCCTTTCCCTTTTAACAAGTTTAACGTTTTCGTACGGCAGTTCACCGGGACGCAATCGTTGCCGTATAAGCAAAATCAATGAAAAAAGTATCCCGTAACCGCCACTATTGTCGCATTTTGGTATAGGATAGCGACGAATTTTCCCTCCTTGTTCGGAAATTGATGATGAGTCAACAACACACTACCCAGACATCTGGTCAGGGGCTGCTTGAGCGCGTGTTCAAACTGCGCGAGCACGGCACAACGGCACGCACCGAAGTGATCGCCGGTTTTACTACCTTCCTGACGATGGTCTATATCGTTTTCGTTAACCCGCAAATTCTGGGCGTAGCTGGCATGGACACCAGCGCCGTCTTTGTAACCACCTGTCTGATCGCGGCCCTTGGCAGCATCCTGATGGGCGTTTTCGCTAATCTGCCCGTGGCGCTGGCCCCGGCAATGGGTCTGAATGCGTTCTTTGCGTTCGTGGTGGTTCAGGCGATGGGCTTGCCGTGGCAGGTTGGGATGGGCGCTATTTTCTGGGGCGCGGTCGGCCTGCTGCTGCTGACCATCTTCCGCGTGCGCTACTGGATGATTGCGAACATTCCCGTGAGCCTGCGCGTGGGCATCACCAGCGGTATCGGTCTGTTCATCGGCATGATGGGGCTGAAAAACGCTGGCGTTATCGTGGCGAACCCGGAAACGCTGGTGAGCATTGGTAACCTGACCTCTCACAGCGTGCTGCTGGGCGTGCTGGGCTTCTTTATCATCGCGATCCTGGCATCGCGCAACATCCATGCTGCGGTGCTGGTCTCTATCATTGTGACCACGCTGCTGGGCTGGATGCTGGGTGACGTGCATTACAGCGGTATCGTCTCTGCGCCACCGAGCGTCTCTACCGTGATTGGCCACGTTGATCTGGCGGGCTCGCTGAACCTGGGACTGGCCGGGGTGATTTTCTCCTTCATGCTGGTCAACCTGTTTGACTCCTCCGGTACGCTGATTGGCGTGACCGACAAAGCGGGTCTGGCAGATGAAAAAGGCAAATTCCCGCGCATGAAGCAGGCGCTGTATGTGGATAGCATCTCTTCCGTTGCTGGCTCTTTCATCGGTACCTCGTCTGTTACCGCTTACATTGAATCCTCTTCCGGTGTGTCCGTGGGCGGTCGTACCGGCCTGACTGCGGTAGTTGTGGGTCTGCTGTTCCTGCTGGTGATCTTCCTCTCTCCGCTGGCGGGGATGGTGCCACCATACGCGGCAGCCGGCGCGCTGATCTACGTCGGCGTGCTGATGACCTCAAGCCTGGCGCGCGTGAAGTGGGAAGATCTGACGGAAGCCGTTCCGGCATTTATTACCGCGGTGATGATGCCGTTCAGCTTCTCGATCACCGAAGGTATCGCGCTGGGCTTTATCTCTTACTGCGTGATGAAGATCGGTACCGGCCGCTTCCGCGAACTTAGCCCGTGCGTGATTATTGTGGCGCTGCTGTTTGTGCTGAAGATTGTGTTTATTGATGCACACTAAGATGCTGGTGGTGTCAGGTGGCGCTTCGCTTACCTGACCTACTGACGAGTGTAGGCCCGGTAAGCGCTAGCGCCACCGGGCTTTTTTATCAGGCCTTCACCCGCTTAATATAATCCCCAAACGCGGTCAGCTGGCCAGAGAGATGGTCACGCGTACTCTGATCCACCACTTCACCCGTCTGCGGGTCGACCTTGTTCTGAATCACGCCGCCCATAAATTCCGGCTTGTTCATCACCATCGCATCCAGGAACACCAGGATCTGACGCAGGTGATACTGGCAGCGCGCGCCGCCGATGGCGCCCATTGAGCTGGTCTGGATCAGCACAGGTTTACCAGACAGCGGCTGCTCCGGTAAACGGGACAGCCAGTCAATGGCGTTCTTCAGACCACCCGGCACCGAGTAGTTATATTCAGGCGTCACAATCACCACGCCGTCAGCCTGACGGATTTGCTCGGCTATCGCTTCCACACTCTGCGGGAACCCTTCTTCCTGCTGAACGTCAGCATCATAAAGCGGGATGTCGCCAATGGACGGCAGGGCACTGATCTCCATTCCCGCAGGCGCCAGCTGCGGCAGCGTACGGGCAACCATCCCGTTAAAAGAACCTTTGCGCAGGCTTCCCAGTAACGTAACAACTTTCAACGTATCAGACATGATTACTCCTGTTTCATCATGATGATCCTGGACGGATCAGCTATGGGTGTATGCTTTTTCTGCCGGTAAACTGGTTAATCGCATCAGGCGCGCGGCGGGCTCGTTGGCGCGCTCAGGTACATCCGGAAGACTACGCCAACCGCGAGTGCTGTCAAACTCCCAGATTTTCAGCCGTTCGATGGCGGGGGTCACCGCAACGGACCAGATCAGTACGTCCTCAGCGTCGCAGAGCGCCTCTACCAGCGAGGCTTTTGTCGCGCGCAGGCGTCCGGAGCCGGGGAGCAGCTGCAACAGGCTGGCGTCGTCTGACGCCGCGCCGCTCAGTTTGCGGATGCTCTGGCGAAGGGTGATGAGCTGCGCTCTGGCTTCAACGGGGTCGTTCTGGTTACGTATCCACAGCTTTTCATTGCTGGAGAGCGGGTATTCATCGAGCGCGTTAGCACCATGGAAGCTGCGCGTGACGCGTTGTAGCTCCATATCCAGGCCGCAATCACCTTCCGTCGTCAGCGCGACGCCAACAATGTTGCCGGTGTACGCAATGGAAAAATGGGGGAGTGCCGGGTCCGCAAAAACCGGACGACCTTCTGGCTGGGTGAGTATGTCCGGTAATTCGCTGGTGCCGTAGAGCATAAAAAGCAGTTCTGCGAGGAGCGCTCTGGAAGCTAAAAACCGCGTCCTGCGGTGTTCAGGTAGTTTGAGCGCCTCATTGTGACAGGCTGAAGAAAGTCTGGCCGATACGAGATGCCCTTCCGTTAATGTTCCTCGTGCAAAGTGCGTAGCCATTTTTCGCTCCTTGATAATGGTCGTAGTCGGTTAAACGGTTACATGATTATCGCTTAACTCAGCTTCTGTTTTAATCAGTAAATGGAAATAAGAGAAGCCTGAGCACCGAACTTTACATTATCTTAGGCAAAAACCTGACCTGGTGCGGTATACAGCGCTTTGATCGTCTCGCGCAGCCAGAGGATTTTCGGATTATGGCTGTTCCGTTTATGCCAGATCAGCGTGAAGGGGACGGTGAGCTTTTCTGCCTGCGCCTCATCGATGGGAATGGGCAGACAGACCAGATTACGCTGGTGGAGTTGATTGTAGTGATGGCAGTAGTGCGGCGCAGTGGCAATGTAGTTGTGATCCGGCTGGGCCGCCATAAACATCGACTGTTCAAAACCGGGCAAACTCATGGCGATGTTACGCTCCCGACCCATCTCTCTTAGCACCTCATCGAGCGCCCAGGTGTCGCTGCGTTCCCAGAAGATGCTGATATGCGGGTAGCGCAGAAACGTCTCCAGATCCCATGCTTCCTGGAGCGCGGGATGATCCTCGCGCAAATACACGCACGGACGGTCACTGAACAGGATTTCGTAGTCGATAAACCATG
This sequence comes from Enterobacter cloacae complex sp. 397G4, assembly GCF_050031515.1. NCBI lineage: Bacteria > Pseudomonadati > Pseudomonadota > Gammaproteobacteria > Enterobacterales > Enterobacteriaceae > Enterobacter > Enterobacter cloacae complex sp. 397G4. The sequence goes on from NZ_JBLGWE010000001.1 coordinate 4,907,531, forward strand.
GCATCAGCTTTAGCAGTTCGCGCGAGCGAGGGTGCGTTTCACGCCCGGTGAAGCCCAGATCCACTTCTCCGCGCGTAATGGCGTCCAGCGAATCGTAATCCCATTGGCGCAGCTTCACCGTCGCCTGTGGGTAGCGTTCATTCACCTGCTCCAGCAGGGTATTAAAGCGGATCAGCATCAGCGGTGTTTCGGCGGCGAGCACAAACTTAAGCCCGCCAGGAGAGCTATGGTGGAATTTATCGAGGATCTGGTTGCCAATCTGCATCCAGTCGGCCAAATCCTGTTCCAGACTCACCGTCAGCGGCGTGGGCAATAGCCCTAAAGGCGTTTTCACAAACAGCGGATCGTCGAACCAGTCGCGCAGCTTCGCCAGCGATTTACTCACCGCGGACGGCGTCACGTTCATCCGCTTCGCGGCTTTGGTGACGCTGCGCTCCTGCAACAAAAGTTGCAGGCAAAGTAAAAGATTAAGATCGAGACTGCTGATGGGCTTCTTCATAGTGCGCCGCGGGCTGGATGACCATAAGTAAGGTAATGCAGAGTATGCTACAGCCAATCAGAACCCCGATCAGCATATTCAGCGCGTTAAGGCCGATCACCGCCGCCAGCCAAATCCATAGTGACGAACCGCAGACCTGCGCAATGCCCAGCACCGAGCTTGCCACGCCTGCCCGCAATGAAAACGGGCCAAGTGCCTGACTCATCGCCACACCAAAGCCGACGGAGAATCCGGCGCAGATCAGAGTAATGCCCACCAGCATTACAGCGTGTGAGGTGGCGGTCGCCAGGATCACGCCTGCGGCGAGGAACAGCGTCTGTGAGGTGAGCATCAGCGTGCGCTGGCGGAAGATGTTGAGCGCAAAGGGCGTGGAGAATGAAACCGCCATGCTCACCATCGCGGTTAGCGCCATCACCGTCGAATACTCACCGCGATCGAAGCCCATCGTCTCCATCAGCAACACCGGGGAAACGTTTACATAGGTGAGGATCACCGCCACGCTAAGCGTGGTGATTGTCAGCCGACTCAGGAAAAAGCGATTCATCAGCTTTTCAGCCGGATGGAGGGTTGCGGTGTGATATGGCTGTTGCGAACCGGGATGGGTCTCTTTCAGCACCGTCACGGACAGGATAAAGACGATGGCGCCCATTGCGGCCATGGTCCAGAAAAGACTCTGCCACGGAAATTTAAGCATAATCAGGTAGCCTACAACCGGTGCCAGCACCGGGATGATGCAGGTAATGCCGTTCAGCATCGACAGCACTTTAGCGCGGCGCTGGGCGCTTAAGGTATCGCGAAGAATAGCAAACGCCACCACGTAACAGCCACCCGCGCCAATGCCCTGGATAAAACGGCCTGACAGGAACATTGTGCTTTCCTGAGCTACTGAAGACAGTACTGATGCCAGCGCAAAGATAACTGCACCCGTAATGGCGACGGGCTGACGGCCTGCTTTATCCGCGATTTTCCCGGCAAATACCATCGACGACGCCATTCCCGCGAGGTAGGCCGAAAACGCGATGTGCAGTTGCGCCTCGCTGGCGCCCAGATCGCGGGCAATATGCGGTAGCCCCACCAGATACATATCAATGCCGGACGGATACAGCAGAACCAGCGCAAAACTACAGAACAGAAAACGAGCCATAAATCCCCCATAGATGCAGGCAAGCAGGATAGGGGGCGTGGAGGGATTAAGCGAGTTGCCATTTGGACAATGGTGATTTCCCTGGAGGAAATCACCCTGTATTAACGGGAATTACTTACCAATGCAGAAGCTCGAGAAAATCCGTCCCAGCAGATCGTCCGACGTAAACTCCCCGGTGATCTCGCTCAGGTTCTGCTGCGCCAGACGCAGCTCTTCCGCCAGCAGTTCACCGGCCCACGCGCCGATCAGCTGGGCTTTACCCTGCTCAAGGTGGCGAGCCGCCTCTTCCAGCGCCTGCAAGTGACGACGACGTGCCAGGAAGCCGCCCTCCATACTGGTGTCGAAGCCCATGCTCTGTTTGAGATGGCTACGCAGGGCTTCCACGCCTTCACCGGTACGGGCCGACAGGCGAATAAGTGAGTGACCATTCACATCGCTGATGCCCAGCGTTTCGCCGGTAACGTCGGCCTTGTTGCGGACCACGGTGATCGGCAGTTTAGCCGGGAGACGGGCGATAAAGTCTGGCCAGATTTCAGCCGGGTCAACGGCGTCGGTTGTCGTGCCGTCCACCATAAACAGCACGCGGTCGGCCTGCTCGATCTCCTGCCAGGCGCGTTCGATACCGATACGCTCGACTTCATCGCTCGCATCGCGCAGGCCAGCGGTGTCGATGATGTGCAGCGGCATGCCGTCGATATGGATATGCTCGCGCAGGACATCGCGGGTGGTGCCGGCTATGTCGGTCACGATCGCCGCTTCACGGCCCGCCAGGGCGTTCAGCAGGCTCGATTTTCCGGCATTGGGGCGACCAGCAATCACCACCTTCATTCCTTCACGTAGCAGGCTGCCCTGGCGCGCTTCGGCGCGAACGGCATCGAGATCGTTCATCACCTGATTGAGCTGAGCTTCAATTTTACCGTCTGAGAGGAAGTCGATCTCCTCGTCCGGGAAGTCGATAGCCGCTTCGACATAGATTCGCAGGTGAGTAAGTGCTTCCACAAGGTGATTCACGCGTGCGGAAAATGCCCCCTGCAACGAGTTCAGCGCGGAGCGGGCTGCCTGTTCGGAACTGGCGTCGATCAGGTCGGCAATCGCCTCGGCCTGCGCCAGGTCGAGCTTATCGTTGAGGAAAGCACGCTCGGAGAACTCACCCGGCTTTGCAATGCGCAGGCCAGGCAGGGTCAGAATACGTTTTAACAGCAGGTCGAGGATCACCGGGCCGCCGTGACCCTGAAGCTCCAGCACATCTTCGCCGGTAAAGGAGTTTGGGCCGGGGAACCACAGCGCGATGCCCTGGTCCAGCGGTGTGCCGTCGGCATCCTTAAACGGCAGATAATCAGCGTAGCGCGGCTTTGGCAGTTTACCCAGCACCGCTTCGGCCACCTCACGCGCCTTCAGGCCGGAGATGCGCAGAATGCCTACACCACCGCGTCCCGGTGGGGTTGCCTGGGCGACGATAGTGTCGTTATGGCTCATGGTTGCTCTCGTTCAATACAAATAAAAAAGGCGGTCAATCGACCGCCCTTATTTTAGCGTTAAGTTACCGAATCAGGACTTTTTCTTTTCGCGGCTATGCAGGCCACGTTTTTCCAGACCACGGTAAATCAGCTGCTGCTGGATGATGGTCACCAGGTTGCTGACGATATAGTACAGCACCAGACCTGACGGGAACCACAGGAAGAACACGGTGAAGATGACCGGCATAAAGGTCATGATCTTCTGCTGCATCGGGTCGGTCACGGTGGTCGGAGACATCTTCTGAATGAAGAACATCGTCACGCCCATCAGGATCGGCAGGATGTAGTACGGGTCCTGTGCGGACAGGTCATGGATCCACAGAGCGAACGGTGCGTGGCGCAGCTCAACGGAACCCATCAGCATGTAGTACAGCGCAAGGAAGATTGGCATCTGAATCAGCAGCGGGAAGCAACCACCCAGTGGGTTCACTTTCTCTGCTTTATACAGGGCCATCATCTCCTGGCTCTGACGCTGTTTGTCATCGCCCAGACGCTCACGCATAGCCTGAATCTTCGGCTGTAGCATACGCATCTTCGCCATGGAGGTGTACTGCGCTTTAGTCAGCGGGTACATGATGCCACGAACGATAAAGGTGATAACGATGATGGAGAAGCCCCAGTTACCCAGGAAGCTGTGGATGAACTTCAGCAGCTTAAACAGCGGCTGAGAGATGAACCACAACCAACCGTAATCGACGGTCAGATCCAGGTGCGGCGCAACGGCAGCCATTTTGTCCTGGATTTCCGGGCCGACCCACAGGGTGCTTGCCAGTTTACCGGTTTGACCCGGCTGCACCAGAACCGGCTGAGATTTGTAGCCGATGGCTGCAATACCGTTGCCGAGGTTCGCGGTGTAGAAGTTGTTCGTACCGTCGTTATTCGGTACCCACGCCGTCGCGAAATACTGTTGCAGCATTGCGACCCAACCGCCTTTAGAGCTGACGTTCAGGTTTTCGTTATCGGCAATGGTGTCGAATTTGTATTTCTCGTACTTGGTATCTGGCGTGGAGTAAGCCGCGCCACGGAAGGTATGCAGCGCAAAGTTGCTGCTTCCGGTGTCACGGTGAGACGGCAGATTGATGGACTGCTTCAGCTGACCAAAGGTAGAGATTTCCAGTGGTTTCGCACCGGCGTTCTGTACGCTGTAGCCCACGTTCACCGCATACTCACCGCGTTTCAGGGTGAAGGTTTTGGTGAAGGTGTTGCCTGCCGCGTCGGTGTAGGTCATCGGGATAACCAGTTCGTTCTGACCATCAGCCAGCACAAACGTGTCATTCTCGACGTTATACAGTGGACGCGCACCGTTAGCCGGGTTATCCGGGCCATCACGACCGGTCAGGCCGCTCTGCGCCTGGTAGATAAATTCAGGCGTAGTTTCCAGTAACTGGAACGGTTCGGTAGACTTCAGCTCTTTCGGGTAGGTCAACAGCAGCGCCTGCTCAACATCACCACCACGGGTGTTGATAGTCAGCTCAAGCACATCGGTCTTAACCGTAATCTGTTTCCCCTGGCCACTGGCCGGTACGCCCTGGTCGGCGGCGCTACCCGCTGCGGTGGTCGTGGTCTGCGTGGTCTGCTGCTGGGGTTGAGGATTTTTATCCTGCTCCCATGCCTGCCAGATCATGAAAGACACGAACAACAAAGCGATGATAAGAAGATTGCGTTGCGAATCCATCGTTAGTGTTCTCTGGTATCAAAAGGTCCTGGAGGGACGGGGTCGTCTCCACCTGGGTGTAAAGGGTGGCATTTTAATACGCGTTTCACCGTCAACCAACTGCCTTTTATCACTCCAAACCTGCGCAATGCCTCAATTCCGTAGCTTGAGCATGTTGGCGTGAAACGGCAGTGTGGCCCGAGTAGCGGACTAATCAGGCGTTGATAGACCCGAATGAGGGCTATCAGGACCCGCGAGCCAGGCGACAGTGGCGGCGCCATAATTTTTCCAACGCTTCCGAGAGAGCACGGTTATCGAGGTCGGCAACCCCTTTTTTAGCCACCACCACGAAATCCATTGAAGGCAGTTCGTGCTGACGTAAACGGAAGCTTTCACGCGTCAGACGTTTAATCCGGTTGCGTTCATGCGCACGCTTAACGTTTTTCTTGGCGACTGTGAGACCGATGCGGGGATGCCCCAGCGAATTTTGGCGGCCGAGGATGGTGATTTGCGGCGTGCCAGCCCGTAATGGCTGCTGGAAGACGAAAGTGAAATGAGTGGGAGTTAACAAACGTAACTCCCTGGGAAATGCGAGCTTAACCACTCAGGGGTTAGCTTTATTACTTGGAAACGGTCAGACGAGCGCGGCCTTTAGCACGACGACGTGCCAGAACCTGACGACCATTTTTAGTAGCCATACGAGCACGGAAGCCGTGAGAACGGTTGCGCTTCAGTACAGACGGTTGAAAAGTGCGTTTCATGGCGATTTCTACCTAAACTTGAAAAAATTCATGACTTTTGCGGATGCCCGACCGAGTTTCGAATGACGGACGCCGAAGCCGTGGGTGATTAAAGAGGCCGGATTGTAATAATTGTACACTCCGGAGTCAATTCTCTTTCCTTAAATCCCTGTGTATTTCCGCACGTTTTCGCGTGGAAAATGAGCAGCGGACGACGCAGGAAGATGAGCATCACGCGCCGGGTCGAGGATTATACGGGCTCAACGATAAAGCGCAAGGATCGTCCCGGATCTTCGTTAGATCATTTAAGCCAAAAATTGTCTGTGCTCATTAAATTTTCCAATATGCGGCCTAAATCGCGAGGCACTCGCGTCAGGATCGTTTACACTTACCCGATTCCGGATCTTCCTGTGGATAAATCGGGAAGAATCTGTGAGAAACAGAAGATCTCTGGCTCAGTTTAGGCTATGATCCGCGGTCCCGATCGGGATCCAGCGATCCTGGTCGGGCATAAACACAACATCGTTCAGGTTGTATCAACGATAGCGTGTATAACCGCAGATAGCGGTTCGCACATCACCCTGATGGGGTCATGTCGATGTGCGCCAACAATCATGAATATTCAATAGTTTTCTTTTATTGTTCGAGTGGAGTCCGCC